>CAVRUK010000001.1:0-125094 GCA_963724395.1 uncultured delta proteobacterium
TCGAGCTTCGGCCTCGGTGGCTATGCGGACAGTCCGCTCGCGCCAGTGATGCCGGTCACGATGAAGCCGCCGCAGCACAAGGAGCGAAAGCGCGCGCTCGTTCTGATTATCGACAAGTCCGGCTCGATGGGCCGCAACGACAAACTCACCTACGCCAAGGCCGCCGCCGAGACCGTCACCCGCAGTCTCAAGGACAACGACCTGATCGGCGTCATCGGATTCGACTCGCAGCCGTTCGTCGTCATCCCGCTGCAGTCCGTCGGGCAGAGCCGCGCGTACTTCAATCAGATGATCGACCGGCTCTCCGCGCACGGCCAGACTTTCCTGATTCCCGCACTGCGCGAAGCCGAACGCACGCTCGGCAACAGCGGCACGCAGGTCAAGCACGTCGTGATCCTCACCGACGGCGAGACGGGAGGCACGCCCGAAATGTACTACGACCTCGTCTCGCGGATGCATCATGACGGCGGCGCAACGATCTCGACGATCGCGGTCGGCCAGGAAGCCAACGTCGATCTCCTGCAGGCGATCGCGAAGTACGGTGGCGGTTCGTACTATCAAACTGACAGCCCAAGCAATCTGCCGCAGCTGTTCGTCGAGGACTTCAAGGCCCACGGCGGCGAGATCACGATGGTCGAAAAGGAATTCACGCCGCGCAACGAAAGCCCCGATGCGATTCTGAAGGATCTCGCGGCGCGCCAGATGCCGCCGCTCCTCGGCTACGTTTCCACCGAGATCAAACCGCGCGCCACGATGGACATGTACGTCGATCGCAGCGGCACCCGCGAACCCGTCATCGCGAGCTGGAACTATGGCGCAGGCAAGGTGATGGCGGTGACGACGGACGCGAGCGGCCGCTGGTCCGGGACGTGGATCAGCGCGAATATTTTTCAGCCGCTGTGGGATCGACTGCTCGCCTGGATGACGCCGGAGATTCCGACCGAGCCGAAGATCGACGTCGCACTCGGCTACAACGCGGGGCGCATCAATATCAAGCTGACCGACTACAGCGCCGAGCCCGGCGCCGCGGCGCGCCTCGTGACCGTGCTCGTGACGCGGCCCGACGGAACCAGGACTGAAACCGCACTCACCGAGGAAGTCGTGGGCGAGTTGTCGGGATCGATCGACGCGCCCGCGCCCGGCAACTACTACTTCGAGGTGCGCTCGCCGGCCGGCAAGGACAAGAAATTCCCGCCGCTCGCCTTCACCGTGAGTCCGTCCGTCAACGCCGAACTGCCGCGCCCCGAGCCCAACTACGGCCTGCTCGAACAGCTCGCGTCCGCGACCGGCGGACGTCTCAATCCGTCGCCGGCGGAAGTCTCGACCGAGCGCGCGACGCTCGAGCGCCGCGTCTCGATGAATCCGTACCTGCTCGTCGCCGCGATGATTCTGCTTATCGCCGAGGCGCTCGTCCGCCGCCTGACCGCATGAAGAAACACGACCCGGTTCACGCCAACCATCGCGTGCAGCGCGACTATCCCGCCAAGGTAAAATTCTGTCCGCTGTGCGGCGCCGCGATGGCGTCTCGCGTGCTCATGCCCGAGAACGCCGAGCGCAAAGTCTGCACGCGATGCGGCTTCGTGCTCTTCCCGGGACCCAAGCTGGTCGCCGGATGCTTCGTCGTCGACGCCGGCCGTGCGTTGTTGCTCCGCCGCGGCATCGAGCCTGCT
Source organism: uncultured delta proteobacterium (assembly GCA_963724395.1). Taxonomy (GTDB): domain Bacteria; phylum Desulfobacterota; class Binatia; order Binatales; family Binataceae; genus Binatus. The sequence goes on from CAVRUK010000001.1 coordinate 1,671, forward strand.
GTCGGTAAGTGGACGTTCCCGGGCGGCTACGTCGATTTCGGTGAGAACGCCGCCGACGCTGCGCTTCGCGAGACGCGCGAGGAAGTCGGCATGCGCGTCACGCTCGGCCCGCTGCTCGGAGTGTTCAACGATTCGGCAATCACGGTCGTCGTCTATCTTGCGACTCCGGGCAAAGATCCGCCGTCGCTGTCGGACGAGGCAACCGAAGTCCGATACTTCGCGCCCGACGATATTCCATGGCACGACGTGGCCTTCCCGACGACCACCGACGCCCTGACCGCATGGGTCGCTTCGATTCGAAAAGCGGTCCAATCGCGCTAACTTTCACGTTTTTAGCATTAGTAATACTGACCCAACTGTGCTAAATAATTTATCTTGATACCCCGGCACCTGCAGCCATTCCAAGATCGAGGAGGTGGCTCTTATGGAACGGGTTGAAGTGGTTGGTGGCAATGTTTTCGTCCTGCGAACGCGCCAGTTGAGTCCCGATTGGTGGTGCTGCGATCTTTACGAGCGAGTCGAAACCGACGCCGGCGTCGAGGCGTTCGTGCTCGAGGATTTCGGCCAATCGGAAATCGAGGCGATCGGGATGGCGCTCAGCGACGCGCACGAGCCCAACCACGTCCAGCATCATCACCGCTGATTGCGGCCCGCTGAGCAGCAAAAAGTAAAAAGGTAAAATTAAGCTTTGCCCGCCTGCGGCCTTATCGCCTGCCGCTCGTAGTCTGCGGTCACAGCATCGATTGAATCCGCCTGCTCCGACGACTTGTCGTCCCGGATTCGCACGATTCTCGCGAATCTCAGCGCCATGCCGGCGTCGTAGTTCGGACTGCGCTGGATATCATTGTAAGCAACTTCGACGACGACCTCGGGTCGAACGGTCACCACGCCGTGCGACTCCGCGGTCTTGAGCGCGAGCAGCCTTTCGGTCATCGCGCGGAACTGCTCGTCGCTGAGACCCTTGAAGGTCTTGCCGAGCATCGCGAACCCTCCCCGCTTCGGGTCGCGCGCGGCCAGATGGTAGTTGGAAAGCCAGCCGTGGCGGCGGCCGTAGCCCCACTCCGCCGCGACAATCACCAGGTCCAGCGTGTGCGTATGCTTTATCTTGAGCCATCCGCGACCGCGCGCGCCCGGCGTGTACGCGCTCGCGAGCGACTTCGCCATCACGCCTTCGTATCCGGCGGCGACCGCATCCGCGTAAAATTTCTCGGCCTCGGCGAGATTCGGTTTGATGACTCGTTCAACAATTTCCAGCCCGGCCGACGACTTAAGCTCCTCAAGCGCGGAAATTCTGTCCGCCCACGGGCGATCGATCGTCAGCGCCCCATCGAGCGCGAGCACATCAAACACGTACAGTTTCAGCGGCTGCTCGGCGCGCGCCTTCTCGACGTCGCGCGTGCGCCCAAACCGGCGCATCAGGTCCTGAAACGCGGCCGGGCGCCCCGACGCGTCGACGCCGATCACCTCACCGTCGAGGATCGCGTGGCGCGCGCCGATTCGCTTCACGATCTCGACCACGTCGGGAATGCTTTCAGTGATCTCGTTCAGCCGGCGCGAGAAAATCCGCACGCCGCCATCTCCCGCATGATGGATCTGCACGCGCGCTCCGTCGAGCTTGTGCTCGAACGACAATTCCGGCCCGAGTGTAGCGAACGCCTCCGCAACGTCCGCGACCGGGAACGCGAGCATCGGCTTGAGCGGCTTGACCGGCGCGGTCGCGTTCGCGGAAGACTCGCCGGCGATGGACTTTTCCGCGCCCGGCGAGCGGATCATTCGCACCACGCGGCCGAGGTCGGCCTCCAGCATGTGAATCCGGCGAACTTCGCTGACCGGCCGCGCCGCCATCCTGGCTATCGCTTCGAGCATCAGACCCTCGCTCACGCCGTGGCGCATCTCGCCGATCAGAATCTTCGCGATGTACTTGGCCTCGAACGCAGACGCGCGCGTGAACAGCTCGCGCAGCGCGTCGAGCTTGCGGTTGCGCGCGTGGCGACCCTCGATTGCGGCAATCGCGCCGAACTTTTCGTTGAGCTCGCGAATCGTAAGTGTCGGTTCGGGGTCGTCGGCGCGCAGCTTGAGCGTCATCTCGACGGCCTCGCCGAAATCCTCGGCGGCGGTGAAGATGTCCTCGCCCTGGTCCGCGCTGTCGGTCATCTCGGCGACGATTTTCCAGACTGCGCGGCCGCTTATCTGGAGGCGCTTCTCCTCGCCCTGCTCAACCGCACGGCCAACCATGAACCGCGCCGCGATTTCTGCCTCATCGAGGTCGAGTGCGGCGAGGAAAGTGCCGACCGTCTCGGCCATCTGCAGCCGGCTCTGAGTCTGGCTGAGCGACTGACAAACGATCGCGAAGTCATAAAACGAAGGCACGTACGAGATTTAAGGCCGCCCGCGACCTAGCGTGCAAGCACCGGGTAGTGGTCTAATTTGATTTGAACCCAGCGACTACCCGCCCGTGAGCATCACGAGCGCGGGCGGCACAAGGGTGAAGAACGCCACTCCAATGTATTGTTGCGCATTCCACGTCTCCCCGAGATCCAAGAGGCATGTAAAAAGAAACCCGAGTACGCCAGCTAATATGCTCAGCCTACGAAACCCGCGCGAGATGTTCATCGGCAGCTTCGATTGCCCGTTCGATCAATTCCTCAACCGACCATAGTCGATCTGTCACGCTGGCGGCCATTGCGAGCGTGCAGCGCAACGCCTTATAAATCCGCACCAGATAATGGTGCGTGAAGTGCAAGGCGACCGCTGCTTTTAGATTGCCGAGCTTCTTACTGAATGCGTTGGTCAAGCAAGCACCGCGCGGATCGCGCCTACGCCGCCATCGGGTGCGACTTCACGAACGGCACAAATACTTTCAGGAATTCGTCGCGCCCCTCGGCCATGAACGCGTGCCCCACACCCGGGATGATGTGCAATTTCGCGCCGGGTATCTGCGCCGCGATTATCTCGGAGTTCTTCGCCGGGATCAGCACGTCCTCGGCGCCGGTCACGACCAGCGTAGGCGCCTTGATTTGCGGGAGCCGGTCGAAAGTCTTCAGCGTGTAGGTCGCTTCGAGCTGGCGCTGGAACGCAAACGGCGGCGTCGGATGCTTGAGCAGGCGCGGGATCGTGGCCTCGAGCACATCGCGATGCTCCGCGATGTATTTTGCCGTGTAGCCGAGCGGCCATCCGCGCCGAATCACTTCCTCGGGCGAAACACCTTCGCGCGGCGCGGTCAGAACCTTCAACGACTCGGGCGGCGGCGGCACCGAATGCGTACCGCCCGCCGTGGTGCATCCAAGCGTGAGCGTCGCCGTACGCGCCGGATGCCGCAGCGCAAACTCCTGCGCGATCATCCCGCCCATCGAGACGCCAAAGATGTGCGCCCGCGGAACGTCGAGCTTGCCGAGCACTCCCACCGCGTCATCAGCAAACATCTCGATGGAATACGGCGCGTCGGGCTTGTCGCTCTGCCCGGTGCCGCGATTGTCGAAAGTGATCACGCGAAACCCGCGCGCAAGTTCGGCGATCAGCTCCGGATCCCACACCGCCGAACTGGCGCCAAGCCCCATGATCAGCAGCATCGGCTCGCCTTTCCCGGAAACGTCATAGTTGAGTTTCACTTCGCCGACTTGAATCTTTGGCATTTTCGATTTCCTTTACGTGGCTGCGGTTGATGGCCGCACGCTTTACTTCTTAATGCAGAAACCCCGCTTCTGCATGTACTCGACGGAGTTCCCGGTCAGCGCGGATTCTGCCGTCGCGTCGGCTCGATAGATCGAAGTGTGCTGCGGATCGTAGTAGCACATCAGCTTGATAGCCTGGCCCGCGGGAATCTGAAATTCGACTGAGTCGGGCATGTTGGGCGGCCCGTATGAACTCGGCATCGGCGTGGTCGCGGGCTTTGACGACGGCGCTGCCGGGGACCCTTCCGTGACTTGGCACATCTTGACCGCATCGATCTCGCAACTGCCGACTGCGGCGGGCGACAACCGCATGTTTGCCAGGTCCATCTGTGGCGCTTGCGCAGGCTGGCTCGAGCACGACGCGGTGCAAGCCGCGATCGCCAGAATTAACGCCAGCGTTCCGGCTCGGGCTAATCTCGAAATGTAGGCCATCGCCATCATCAGGATTGGGCCCGATTCAGGCCGCCGTCGAGGCAACTGTGGCGACGTCGCCACGCGCGCGATCCTCGAGTTCAACCTTGTGGCATCGGAGGATCGGCTCGCTACCCGCGATGTAGGCGGTCTCGTCGATCGTGATTCCGTGACGAGAAAGGATTTGCCGAAGCTGGTCCAGCGTGTAATCCGTGGTCTGTTCGCGCTTGCTTCCGGCCGGCGTCAGGAAGTCGCGAATCGGTTCGATGATCCGCCATCCAACCGTCGCCGCGTCAGGCGTTCCGAGGATCAACGTACCGCCGGTGCGCAGCACTCTGCAAATCTCGCTGAAAATCGACTCGTCGTACGGGATATGTTCGATGACCTGCGTACTGATCACGCAATCGAACGAACCGTCCTTGAATGGCAGCGCGACGGCGCGCGCGTTGACCAGCGGAATTTCGTAGCGGCGCAAGAAGCGTAGTTTTGCGTAATCCGAGTCCGCCCCAATCGCGTTGTTGAGGCTCTGGACCGTAAGACTCGAACCGCACCCTGCCGCGAGCACGCGACTTGCGCCGCGCGCCCATAGAACCGTGATGCGATGGCGGCGGCGATGCCAGTAGAGCCGCGGCGGAATCAGGCTGTAAAAGGCGCGTTCGTCATAGTCGGCGGACGCGCGCGAGTTGCGCAGCTTCCACAGCGGTATCGACGACCGCATGATCATCCATCCGAAGCTGGCCAGCTTCGCGTGCGAGCGTCCCGCCCCGCGCGGAAAATACGTGAACGGGACTTCGACGACGCTGAATCCGTTGGCGTAGGCTTTGACGAGGATTTCCTCCTGCACCTCGAAATTGGTGGCCGTGAGTTGCAGGTTCGCCAACGCTTCGCGTCGGTAGAGGCGAAATCCGCTGGACATGTCGAGCACCGGCATCGAAAGTATCCGCCGCAGCACCAGGTTCAGGAACCAACTCGTCGAGCGGCGGATCCAGTCGGAGTAGGCGCCTCCCCCCAGCACGTAGCGCGACGCGACTACGATGTCGCCGCGCGAGCGAGCCCGCCACATCCGTGCGATGAAATCGGGATCGTGCGACTGGTCGGCGTCGAGCGTCAGCACGTAGTCGCCGCGAGCCTCCGCGATACCCGTTTCCATGGCGCCCGCGAATCCCCGCCGGCGTTCCCCGACGACTCGCGCGCCGAGCACTTCCGCCGTTTCGCGAGTGCCATCGCTCGACGGGCCGTCGATCACGATGATTTCATGTGTAAGGTGCTCGCGGTCGAGCGACGCGATGAGCCTGGGGATCAGGATCCTCAGGTTTTCGGCCTCGTTCATGACCGGTAAAATTACGGATACGTCCATTCGGGCTAGTTTCCATTATGCTTGAAAGGGAGAAAAGGGAATACGCGCGATCGACGACGCCGCGGGATTGCGTTTCGGTCGGCTTGCCCAGGAACGCCGCGCGCCGTAGCTTCTCAGGTAGATTATCGAGGCGGATGTCGATGGATGTGCGGGAAAAATTAGTATCGAAGATTGTCGCGCTCGCGGTGATAACGTTCCTCGCGGCGAGTTCCTCACCTTCCTTTGCGAGGGTGATTCATCGCCATCCTGTCGTGAAGGCCGCGCCTGAGGAGGCGCCCGCCGTCCCGCTTAACACCATTCACGTGCTCGGAGACAGGCCGGCGCCGTTCGCCCTCGACGCAAGGGCCGCCATCATGATCGACGCGGACACGGGCGCGGTGCTGTACGCGTACAACGAGCATCAGAAGATGCAGCCCGCCAGCCTCGCCAAGATCATGACCTTCTACCTAACTCTCGACGCGCTGAAGGCGGGCAAGTTGGCGCCCACCACCGACGTCACGATCAGCGAGAAAGCCTGGCGACTCTCGATGGACGACAGTGTGTCGCGGATGTTCCTCGGCGTCGGACAAAAGGTCGCCGTCAACGACCTGCTGTATGGCCTGATGGTGTCGTCGGGCAACGACGCCGCGGTCGCGCTCGCGGAATACATCGGCGGCAGCACCGACGCGTTCACGCAGATGATGAACGACAAGGCGAAAGAAATCGGCCTCAAGGAGACACATTTCGACAATCCCGACGGCTTGCCGGAAGAAGGCGAATTCACCACCGCGGCCGACATGGTCGCGCTGGCACACTCGCTCGTGCGGCATCATCCGGAGGCGCTCACCTACACCTCGGAAAAGGAGTTCGCCTTCGACAAGATCAAGCAGCCCAACTTCAACACGCTGCTGTTCTACGACAAGCGCGTCAACGGGATTAAGACCGGCCACGTCGACGAAGCGGGCTATCACCTGGTCGCGTCGGCGTCGTCGGACGGCATGAATCTGCTGTCGGCCGTGATGGGCGCGCCGAGCTCGGAGCGTCGCCGCACCGAAACCGAAAAATTAATCGAGTGGGCGTATCGGACGTTCGTCAGCTACCGGCCCGATCTGAAAAAGGCGATGCCGACAACGATACCGGTGCACGACGGCATCGCCGAGACCGTCGCGATCGGGCCCGACCGCGCCCCGGTCTTCACGCTCGGGCGCGGCGAAGAGACCAAGGTGACAGTCCAGTTCGAGCCCTCGGTGAGGTACCTGCAAGCGCCGGTTCACCCGGGAGATTCGGTCGGCGACCTGACGGTTCTGCTCAACGGCAAGCCGCAGGCGATGATTCCTATCGTAGCCAAAGCGGGCGTGACTGAGGCTGGATTCTTCGGCCGCCTGCGTCAGAAGATTGGCCGCATGCTCTAAGGCGCAGCGCTCTACGCTTCCAGCTCCCCCAGCAGGGTTTTCGCCTCGAGCAGATCGGTCGTGTCGAATCCCTCAGTGAACTGCGCGAACGCCGGCGCCAGCGTTGCGCGAGCCTCGTCGCGCCTGCCGGTGCGCGCCAACAGCCGCGCCAGGCTGGTCGCGGCGCGCAATCGCCACGAGTTCGCCTGTTGGCGCACCCCTATCTCGATTGCACTACGGAAACATCGCTCGGCTTCGACGGCACCATCCTTATACAGCAGCATCGTCTCGCCGCGCAGCCTGTGAACTTCGACTTCCAGCAGGCGATGGTCCTTTTGCTCGATACGTTGCGTGAGTTGGTCGAGCGCGCGCAGACTTTCCTCGGCGCGCTTCATCGCAATGTACACTTCCGCCAGCAGTGCGAATGAGAACGAGTAGATCAGCTCGGCGCCAGCTGCCGCCAGGCTCTCGACCGACTCCTTCAGCAACGCCAGGCCGGATGTCATCGCGGCTTCATCGCCCACAGCCTGGCCTTCGCCGGCAATCGTGCGCCCCAGACACATCTTTCCCGCCGCCAGCCAGAAGGGAAGTCCGTTTTCCTGTGACAGTTCGATCAAGGCCTCGCAACGGGGCCTCACGTCGGCGTATTCGCGCCGAAAATGCATCAGTACGATCGCGTACAGGCTCGAAAAGGCGACGCTGAAAGGACGGCGTAGCCGCAGCGCCAACTCGTTGCCCTCATCCATCCTGCGTTTCGCCTGCTCCGGATATCCGCCGATATGAAGCGCCCACGCATAATGGCAGCGTGACGGCGTGACCGGCGTCTCCATCATTGGCAAGTAGCGTGGCAGATCGCGGTCGAAGATTTTGGCGGTTATCTCGAAGTTTTCTCGCGCCGCGACAAACTCGCCCAACCAAAGCTGGGTCGCCGCCATCGCGTTATGCGCCACCGCCCGCGCAAGATCGCTGTCCGTGCGTCCGGCCATCGACAGCAATTGTTCCGCGAGGACGCGGCTTTCACGCAGTTGTCCGTTGGCATGATCGAAACTCCACAGCCCTGTCAACGCGCGGAACATCTCGGGTGTCTCGCCGCCGGCGCGGCAAAGCTCCTGCGCGCGCTCGACACTAGTCGCCAGCTCCGGCGACGAAAATCCCTGCACCGCCACGATCAAGGGCCCCAGCGTCATCCGGATCTTCAGCTCCTTTTGATCGCGCTCGCGCGATTCCGGCATCATCGCGATCAAGCGCAACGCCTCGCGCGCAGAGCCGATGGCGTCGTTGTACGCCGACCGGGCGCCCGCCTGCTCGGCCGCGCGGCCCAAATATTCGATCGCCTTGGACGCATTGGCGCTGCGGCTATAGTGATGCGCCAGCTCACTTAGATGATCGTCGAGCGTTGCCGCGAACATCTCTTCGAGCGCCACCGCCGTGCGCTCGTGAATGAGTTTGCGCCGCTCCATCAGCACCGAGTCGTAGGCGACTTCCTGCGTCAGCGCGTGCTTGAAGGTGTATTCGTTTTCGGGGAACGCCGGTTGTTCGTAGATGAACTCGGCGATTTGCAGATTCGACAGGATTGGCGTGAGCTCATCGTCGCGCTGGCCGACTGCGCGCCGCACCAGGCCGATCGGAAATTCCTTGCCGATCACGGCGAGCGATTGCAGCAGGTCCTTTTCCGCCGGCGCCAGCTTGTCGATGCGCGCGGCCAGGATGCCCTTGACGGTCGACGGTACCTGGATCGACGTGAACGGCCTGGCAAGCGACACCGCGCCGTTGCGCGCCAACACACCCTGGTCGAACAACACCTGCACCATCTCTTCGATGAAAAACGGATTGCCCTCGGTGCGCTCGATAATCGTCGCCTTGAGCGGACCGAGCGCGGCCTCGTCGCCCAGCATCGCCGACAGCAGCTCGGCCGAATTGTCCGCGCCCAGTGGATCGAGCCGCATCTGCGTGTAGTAGGTCTTGTTGCCCCAGTGGTGGCGATACTCGGGCCGATAATTGACCATCATCAGAATTTGCGCCGTGCCAATTGAGTCGGCGAGCATGTTCAGCAGCGCTTCGGACTCGGCGTCGATCCAATGCAGGTCCTCGAAGATAAGGATCAGCGGCTGATTGAGGCTCTCGCGTACGATCAGACTCTTGACCGCCTCGCGCGTGCGGCGGCGGCGAATGGAAGGATCCATTTCGTCGAGGCCGGCGTCGCCGGACGGAATTCCGAGCAGCGCGAACAGATGTGGCAGCGTGTCTTCCAGCGCGCGGTCCAGCGCAATCACCTTGCCGGTGACTTTTTCGCGCCGCGTGCGCTCGTCGTCGCGATCGGCAATTCGAAAATACGTCTTGAGCAGATCGACCACCGGCAGGTATGCGGACGCCTTGCCGTGCGAGAACGACAACGCCTCGAGCACCAGGCACTCGCTCTGCCGGCGCAACTTGAATTCGTGAAACAGACGCGACTTGCCGACGCCCGCCTCGGCCATCGCGGCGACGATCTGCCCGCGACCGCCGCGCGCCTGCTCGAGCGCCTTGTCGAGCTGGTCGAGCTCAGCGTGACGGCCCACGAACTTTGACAAGCCGCGCGACTCCGACATCTGCAGGCGCGTCCTGAGCGGGCCGATCCCGAGCACTTCGTAGACGTTGATCGGCTCGCTGACGCCCTTGATGCGCGCCGGGCCGAGCGGTTTCAAATCAAAGTAGCCGGCGGTGAGCTTCTGCGTCTGCTCTGTGATGACGATCGAGCCGGTCGGCGCCAGCGTCTGCATCCGCGCCGCCAGACTCATCGAGTGCCCGATCGGCGTGTACTCGGTGTGCGCGTCGTCGGTGCGAATCGAGCGCACCACCACCTCGCCGGTGTTGAGTCCAACGCGGATTTCGACCGGCGGATTTCCCGCCGCGCGCAGGCCGGCCGAATACTTGGCCATATCCTCTTGCACGCGCAGCGCCGCGTAGAGTCCGCGCTGGGCGTGGTCTTCATGCGCGACCGGCGCGCCGAACAGCGCGAAGATTCCGTCGCCCGTGGACTGAACGATGTAACCGTCGTAGCGATGCATCGCGTCGATCATCAGCTTCAGCGCAGGATCGACAATCGCGCGCGCCTCTTCAGGATCGAGACGCTCCATCAAGTCCATCGATCCCTTGATGTCGGCGAACAGCGCCGTCACCGTCTTGCGCTCGCCGCCCGCCGCGTCGGCGGCAGCCTGTTCCAGTCGCACCCGCACCGCAGGTTCGACCACAGACGAAGGCGGCTTCGCGCTCGCACCGGCTCCCCGAGCCACCGCAAGCGCACCACCACACTCACCACAAAACTTGAACTCCGGCGGATTCTCCAACCCGCACCGAGGACACCGATGAGCAAGCGGCGCAGCGCAATTGCCGCAGAATTTCATCCCGGCAGGATTGTCAGTGCCGCAGCTCGAGCATCTCATGGCAACTCAGTTTATCCCACTTTATCCAATGTGAAACCCGCGGTGGGTTTGCAGGTGTGACCCCTGCACCCAGTGTCCGGATCAGAAACCATGTGTGCGGAGTTCATCCTGAGTACTCGTAGGTTCCCTGTTAGAACTAGTTAGGTGGGCTTAAGGGTTCCGACTCTTACCTCGTCCGTTACTTCAAGGGAGAGGCGGCCGGCCGCAACGCGCCCGGCAGGTGAGGGTTCCGCGGCTGAATATCGCTGTGTTTCCTCGGCCGGTAGAGGAGAGGGGCCGGCTGCCAACCGGCCCCTCGAATTTGCATGTTCCGTCGGAGACTCGGATCACCCTTCGAACATCGTTCCCTTCCATGAACGCGCGGCCAGGTTTATCTCACCCTCGCTCGAGAGTCTGCGGCCATCAGAGATCTCGACAAGGGTCTTGGTGCTCCACTGGTTCTTCCCGTTGCTCTCGTAGGTTCCATGACCGATGGCGGTGAGACCGTCGCCATTTTCAAGGTATGCTGTCGAACACCAGCTGAAGGTCCCGCTCCTGTTGCCCCCTGCGAAGACGGAAGTGCCATGGAGCGCGCCAAAGCCGGTGGCAGTCCCTTCCCAATTCACCTGGACGAGAACGCTCCCACCGGGTCCAGGAGTGTGTGTGGAAGTGATCGACTTCAGCGAGTATTCCCCGACTTTTTTACCCGATGCCATACGCGTGTTCTCCTTACTGTTACGGGTTGAGTAGTTCGTTACGAGACCAACCTCGTGCTCTATCGCTGTGCCGGGCAGAGCACAACTCGTGAATGTTCCCGAGATAACCTATCTTTGCGTGGCGGTGTCCGTATCAAGCTGACTTATAAGCACTACTATCTGACGGAAGCAGAATACTAAATCGCGCGCGAAGGTTATGAGTGTAGGGACCTTCGTTCATCCTCTCCTTTACAAGGGAGAGGAGACAGAGGTTACCACTTAAGGCCCATAGCCTCGGTCAGGAACTTCATAAAGGGAACTGACGACGCGCAGGCGGCGGAAAATAAATTCAGGAAGTCGGCCGAGCAGACTTCCTTGCGCGTGAACTGCGTACCGCCTACAAAGTCCTTGCGCTTGAGGTCTTCGATGAGCGGATGAGTCGGGCTGTAACCTTTTGGGGGACGGGACAGGATGTCGCCCATCATTTCGAAGCGCGCCTGGAATTTGCGATCGTTGATCGAGCTTTTCCATTTCGATGGGTGCGCTACGATCGCGTCGCGGATTTTGGCGACTGTGTCCGCTTGCGGATGCCACACGCCGACGCCGGCAAAAGCCTCAGCGGGCGAAAGCGATAGGTAGAAGGACGGTGAATTGAAGTGCGCGCCGTCGCGATGGCCGAACGCCGCGGACGCGTTGGTATGATACGGCGTTTTGTCGCGCGAGAAGCGCAGATTGCGGTATATGCGCATCATCGAGCCGCCGGTCGGGCGCGGATCGGCGACGTAGCGCGGGCTGATCTTTCTGAGCCGCGGCGCGAAATCCGCGATGAACGCCAGCATCGGCTCGCGCACGTCGTGCTCGTAGCGCGCTTTGTTCGGGATGAACCACTCGCGATTGTTGTTGCGGCTCAGTTCCTCGAGGAATTCGAAAAAACGCGGAGTGAAGTAGCGCAAACCCATCGATTTCGCGTCACGCCAGGATGAATTCGCTCAAAATTTTGAAAAAACGGTCCGGCTGATCGCGATGCGCCCCGTGGCCGGCGTTTTCAAAAATTTCAAGGCGAGCGACGCCCGGCGCCATTGCCTCGGCGATATCCCGCGAGTCGGCAACCGGCAGAATCGGATCGAGTTCGCCGGCAGTAATCAGCGTCGGGCACTTTATCCGCCCAAGGTCGGGAAGAAAGTTCAAGGTGTGCGATTCGTGCTTGAAGAAATCCGCGGTCAACTCGAGATTCATCACCGCGCGCCGCATCACCTCGGGCGCCGGCGGAGTGCGGTTGTACAGCGGGAGACATTGTTTTTGATATTCGGGCATCGTCTCCGGCCCGGGATTCTCGAAGAATCGGCGCGCTACTTCGCGCACTTCCGCGCCGCCCAGCCGCTCGAACATATCCAGCGACCGATCCTGCCGGCTCCGCGCCGCAGTGCTACTCAATACCAGCTTGCCCGGGTGATCGGGATGGCGCGTCGCGTATGATATTGCAACCATCCCGCCGAACGACACGCCGAGCACGATCGGGCGCTCGATCTCCAGCGCCTCGCAAAACGTGCGCACATCGTCGCCCCATTGCGCGAGATTCCATTTCGCGCGGTCGCCGCGATCGCTGCGCCCGTTGCCGCGATGGTCGAGATAAACCACCTGCGCGATCTCGGCGAGCCGCGAGAAGTCGGGCTTGAAGTTCGAATGATCGAAGCCGGGGCCGCCGTGGAGCAGGATTACGGTCGGCACCTCGCGCATCGTCGGGCCGTCGGGCCGCAGCTTCGCGCCTTCCACGTCGAAGAACAGTCGAACGTCGCCGATGTTTACGCGCATCGGCGGACTTGTAACGCGAACGCCTGCGATGCGCAAACGGCGAAAAAGCTAGCGCTCGATGCGAAGATGGAAGAGGCCGTCGCGCGCCGTAGATTCTAGCATCACGTAGCCTTCCGCTTCTGCCGCGCCGGGAATGTCGCGAGCCCCGCGCGGATCGTCGAGGGTCAGTTCGAGCACCTCGCCGGGCTCCATCCGCTCGAGTCGCACCTTCGCGCGCGCCCAGTTGAGCGGACACTTGACGCCTCGCAGATCGAGCCGAACTGTTTTGCCGCGCGCATCCATGCCTGGACGATACTTACCACATCCGGCGCCCGTGAATCCGCCGCGCGGAATCGCTAAGCTTGCGCGATGTTCCTCGAAAGCTCCGAACTCTACGACGCCATCTATCATTTCAAAAATTACGCGCATGAGTGCGAGATTCTACGGGCCGTGATAGCGGTAGCCGCGCCGGGAGCGCGCACGATCCTCGACGTCGCGTGCGGCACGGGCGGGCACGATAAATTTCTGAAAGACAAATATGCGGTCGATGGCGTCGATCTCAACGAAAACTATCTGCAAGCGGCGCGCCTGAAGAATCCCGCCGGCCGCTACACCCGCGCCGACATGACCGACTTCGATTTGGGGGCGACCTACGACGCGGTAACGTGCCTGTTCAGTGCGATCGGGTACGTGCGCACGGTTGACCGGATGAATCGAGCGGTCGCGTGCATGGCGCGCCACGTAAAGCCCGGCGGCGCGCTGATCGTCGAGCCCTGGTTCACTCGGGATGCCTGGAAACCCGGCGCGAGCTTCCTCCACGCCGGCGAAATCGGCGCCGACAAAGTCTGCCGCATGAGCCTCAGTGGCCGGGAAGGCAACCTGTCGGTCGTGCAGATGCACTATCTCAGGAGCACGTCCACCGGCATCGAGCACTACAGCGAACGCCTCGAGCTCGGATTGTTCACGCGCGACGAGATGACCCGCGCGTTCGAGTCGGCAAACATGAACGTGCGCTATGACACCGAAGGCCTGATGGGCCGCGGCCTCTATATCGCACACGCACGCGTTTGATCCGCCGCACCCATAACCCCTACTAACAGGGACGAAGTCCGGCATCTTCTCTTAGTACTGGGTGCAGGGGTCACCCCTGCCGAATCGCTCAGTCGCGCGTTGCAGAATCGCGCGCGTCGCGTCGAGGCTCTGGGCGCCCACCAGCGGAAAATCGCCGATGAAAAACGTCGGCACGCCGCTGACTCCGCGCTGATGCGCCGCCAGCGAATTGTTCTTCAGCCGCATCTCGTACTTCGGCGATTTTATCGCGTCGGCCGCCTCGCGCGCGTCGAGTCCAGCCTCTCCCGCCAGCCGCGCGACGACACCCGCGTCGCCGATGTTCTCACCGTCGTTGAAGTACGCGCGATAGATTCGCTCTTCGAGCGCTTCGTCGCGGCCCGACTCGCGCGCAAACTCCGTCGCTGCCAGCGCGGCGCGCGAATTGGTAAGCACCGCGGGCGGCTTCATCGAAAATCCCACCGCCTCGGCCATCGCGGCGATCCGCTTCCAGAGCGCCTGTCGCGACGCCGCGTCGCCCGCCGCGCGCGCTTTGTCGGCCGGAATTCCTTCGGCCGGCCAGTCGGGATGAATCTGAAAGCCGCGCCATTCGAGCTCGAAGTCGAATTCCGGCTTGAGCCTGCGCATCGTTTCGAAGCCGACGTAGCAGAACGGACAGATATAGTCCGAGAACATCACAATCTTCAGCGGCATGGCACCACACCCATCTCGCCAATATATGACCGGCGCGCGAGCGCCGTCAAAACCGTCGCCCTGTTTTGGACTGTCGCGGCTGTGTTATTGAGCTAATAGCGGCGCGGCTGCGCGCTCGATCGAGGTGACGCTATGATTCTCGATTCTTTCAAGCTCGACGGCAAAGTCGCAATCATCACCGGCGCCGGCCGCGGTCTGGGCCGCGCGATGGCGGTGAAGCTCGCCCAGAGGGGCGCCGATATAGTGGCCGCCGCGCGCACGCAGTCGCAGCTCGACGAGACCGCCGACGCCGTGAAAAAAAATGGGCGGAAGTGCCTGATCGTGCCGACCGACGTGACCGTTTCGGCGCAAGTCAACGCGCTCGCCGAGGCGACCCTCAAGGAGTTCGGCAAAATCGACATCCTGATTAACAACGCCGGCGGCGGAGACAGCGGCCGCGGCAAGCAGCTCCCGGAAATCACCGACGAAGAATGGCGCCGCGGCATCGACACCAACCTCAGCAGCCAGTTCTATGGATGCCGCGCGGTGATCCCGCAGATGGTCAAGCAGAAGCGCGGCAAGATTATCAACATCGCGTCGGGCTACGGGCTCCGCGGCGGCAAGCACAACTTCATGTATGCGTGCGCCAAGGGCGGCACTATCCAGTTGACGCGCTCGATGGCGCTGAGCTATGCGCAGTTCAATATTCAGACCAATTGCATTGTCCCCGGCATCTTCCCGCACAACGAAGAGATGATGCAGTTTTTCAAGGGCGGCAAATTTATTCCGATCGGCCGCGTCGGCGACGACAGCGAACTCGGTCCGCTCGCGGTGTTCCTCGCCTCCGATGCGTCCGATCACGTCAACGGCGAACTGATCTGCATCGACGGCGGCGGACTGGCGGGCGGTATCGCACCGACCGGAGTGTCGCCGGAGAATTCGAACTAGACGGGCGCAGAAGACCCGAAAACAGCGGAGCTAAAATGGCCTCCTCCAACGCGTCGAATGATTTCTCGCTCGAAGGCAAAGGCGCGCTGATCGTCGGCGCCGAGCATCCCGTCGGCCGCGCCGCCGCGGTAACGCTCGCCGAGGCCGGCGCGAAAATCCTGCTCGCCTCGCAGGAGCCCGGCACCGACAAGCAGCTCAAGGAGGTCGGCAAACTGGTGAACGCCGCCGGCATCAAGCCGGTGATTCGCGTGCAGGACGCGGCGACGCGCGCCGACGTGTCTGCCGCCGCCGACTTGGCGGTGAAGGAGCTCGGCGGCTTGCACATCCTCGTCAACGCGCTCGACACGCCCGCTTACGGACCGGCAGAAGCCGGCGACGACACGGCCTTCGACAAAATAATCGAGAACAATCTGAAGACCGTGTGGATGTCGTGCCAGGAAGGCGCGCGCGTGATGCTCGCGCGGGGCGGCGGCGTCATCGTCAATATCACGTCGGTGCTGGCAGAGCGCGGCGTCCCCAACGCGGCGCTGTACTGCGCGGCGAAGGGCGCTGTGCTGAACCTGACGCGCGCGCTCGCGCTCGAATGGGCGCGCAAGGGTATCCGCGTCAATGCGATTCAGGCCGGATGGGTCGACGAGGAATCGAGTCCCGCAAACAAGGACGACGAGTTCAGCAAGACCCTGCTCAAGTACCTGCCCGACAATCGTCTCGTGAAGCCCGAAGACCTCGGCGGCGCCCTGCTCTATTTGTGTTCGCCGGCAGCGGGCTTCGTAACCGGAGAATCGATCGCGGTGGACGGCGCGCTACGCGCGCGCGTCTAGGATCCGATCTATCTTTCCGCGACGGTGAACATATAGTCGCCGCCGTCGTATGCGAACTTGCGAATCACGTCCTTGATACTCCCGGATTCGATGTCGTCCGCGAGCCGCCGCACGCCGCGCGCAATTTCTTCGGGGTCGGGAGCATCCGCGAAGCTAGAGATACCGCTTCTGATACGCGGGTCGAGATACCGCTCGGGCTGGAGCTTTCCGCAACAGAGAAAAAAATCTCTCAGGTCGGGAGTGACGTCGTATTTTTCCTCGCACGCGATTCGGAAACCCGCCGACTCGAGCAAATCGATCGTCACGAATCGCCGGTAGGGCGCGCTCGCCTTCTCCATCATGCGCGGAAAATATTCGTTCAGCCAGTAATGCCGCATCTGCTCGGCCGTGCCGTTGAGAATCACGAACCGCGCGTGCGGCGTCAGCACTCGATGCACTTCCTTGAACGCCGCGACCGGGTCCGACATATGATGATGCACGAATGTGCAGGTGGCGCCGTCGAAGCTGCCCGACGCAAACGGGATCGCCTCGGCGCGCCCGTTGTGCCACGCGATCGCCGGCCCTTTCTCCTTCGCCCGCTTGAGCATCGTCGCCGAAAGTTCGAGCCCGCGGATCGGCACGCCCGCCTGATGCATCGCGATCGTGTAGTTCCCGGTGCCCGATCCGACGTCGAGATAGCGCCCACTCGCGCGCGGACGCAGATGATTTATCAATCGCGAGAGCAGGTACGGTCGGCCCGCCGCGTCGTGTCGTAACCCACTCCGATTCGGTCATACAGCGCCATCGCTACATCTGCTCGCCGCCAACCGTCAGCACGATCGCGCTCTCCTCAAGCGCCTCGACCGAATGCTCGATTGCGCGATCCAGCGCGACCATCGTCCCCGCCGTCGCCAACTGCGTCTTGCCCTTCGCGATGAAATTGATCCGGCCTTCGATCACATGCACCGTGATTGGCGCCCTCGTGTGATGCTCCTGCAGCTTCGCGCCCTTCTTCAGCATCATCAGAGCGACGTTGATCCCGTCGCCCTTGACCAGCGAGCTGCCATGCCGATCGCCGCTGGCCCACGCAGGCTCGCTCTTGAGCCGCGCAATTTCTGCTTTGATGTCGACCGCGACCAATCCGCCTTGCGCTAAAAAATTCTCGTTATGAGGATGCCGCGCCTTATGCTTTGCCTGATCGGCCTGCCGCTCCTGATCGGAATCTGTAACTTTCTGCGCCATCGAAGACCTCCGCGATGATCGTTGGATTGCACGCGACACCGGCTATTCTTTCGCCACCCACAAATTTGCGCAATCACCTGCGGAGCCCCGCATCCTTCGCGTAGTCTCTAGGTTGCAAGGGGTCACCCCTTGTCGCCCACCGCGCAGGTGATTCCTCATTCGGAAAATTTCAGTATCGTAACTCACATGAGTAAGCCGTCCGCCAACCAGGTCATCGAATACTCGAACTTCGCATCCGCCGTGACCGGCGAGGGTGACTGGATACCCGCCGGGTTCCCGCTGCCGGACGGGGGCTTCTGGCAGTATCGCGAGCCTGACGCCGTCGTCATCGTGCAGGACGGATTTCTCCGCGTTGCCGCCGTACCTTATACCCGCGGCCACGACACCATCCAGTTCCTCGACAACGCCAAGCACATGTACTTCAGCACGCGCACCTTCGCATGCCCTGACGGCGGCGCGATCACGTTTTCGCTCGATCTCGCCGCGACGATCGTGTCCGGCGTGCCCGGCGATCTCTACGACGGCTTCGTTTCGTTCAACGTGCTCGATTTCTCGACCGGCGCCGCGCTCGATTTTTTCGTCGGTAACGAAACGATCGCGACGGTCTACGGCAAACTGCCATTCCCGGGTGTGCCGCTCGTCGATCCCGCGCGCGGTCCACGCCATTTCTGCCTGTTCGACGAGATTCGCGATGCGACCGCGCCCGGCCAGCTCCATCATTTTGAGATCGCGTACGACTCCGCCGCCGACCGCGTGACCTTCTCGGTTGACGGCCGCCAGGTCCGCCAGTATTCCAACGTCCCGTTCAAGCTCGGACCGTGCACGCTCGCGCTCGGCCTGATGAGCGAGAAGGATATCGCGCCCGGCAGGGGCAGCGTCTCATGCCACGGCCAGGGCGCCATCGGCAAATGGGGCAACATCCGAATTGCAACCACCGCCCGCTGAATCAACAACCACGATCGACAGAGATACAACGCTCGCGGGAGACACTGAAAAGATGGAGTTCGCCGGATTTGGCCATATCACATTGACGGTCAGCAACTACGACGCGTGCCTGAAATTTTACGATCGCCTGATGACCCACATCGGGATGCGCCGTTACTTCGAGTCGCCGCTGGGCGTGGGATGGTTCGCGGATGAGTACATGTTCGTGATGGGACATGCGGCGCCGGCTGGAGATCGATTTTCGCAATGGCGCACCGGACTGCATCACCTGTCGTTCCGCGCGCGCAGCCGCGCGGAAGTGGATTCGTGCTATGCGATGCTCAAAGAGATCGGCGCTAAAATTATTTTCCCCGCCGAGCCTGGTCCGTTCTGGCCCGGCTACTATTCGGTGGTCTTCGAAGATCCCGACGGCACCCGCCTCGAAATGAACTACATTCCGCCCGAGGGCTGGGATGCCGTATCGGCCGCCGCCGACGCAATTGCAAGCCGCAAATCTCCATCATGACGGGGACTGGAACTACAAGCGGCAGCGGCCGAACCGCGGCGAGGACGTAGTCGGCATCAGCGCGTTCTGCAAGGACGCTGGCAACGGCGACGTCTTCCACACCTAATCGGCTGGGGGCAGCTTCGCGCTAGCGACCGCTATCTACTTGGTCGCGGCCGAAATCACTCTGGAGTGCGTCAATTTCCCGGAACCCGTAACGAATGTTTCACGTGAAAGGTTTTTAGCCCAGGAGAAGGACCAACGAATAATCGGAACTACAGCGGGGATTCGGTGTCCAGGCGACATAGCGGCTTGCTACTGACGTTGGGGACCGCCGCCGCTGCGCTGCTTGTCGGTGCGTCGCTGCTCGCAGACGGAACCGGAGTCGAGGGCTGGCATCGTGCGACGCAACTCACGGCGCACTTTTCCGCTTTCGTATTTCTGAGCGCGTTTCTCGCTGGACCGTTGGCGCGCATCGCCACCTCAGCGACGACGCGCGCGCTTATACGTGAGCGACGGGGTATCGGTCTCGGATTTGCCGGTGCACACTTTGTTCATTTGGCGGCCATCGTCACCTACTTCGCCAAGGGTGGCCTAAGGCCGCCGATCTTCGTCCCCATCCTGGGCGGCTTCGGTTACGTGCTGATCGCACTGATGGCGATCACGTCGAATGATCGGGCGGTGCACGCGCTTGGCCGAAACTGGAAGCGCCTGCACACTTTCGGCATCTATTACATCTGGCTGATTTTTGAACTCACCTACCTGGGTCGCCTGATGGATCCGAGGCGGCACGTGTCGATCTACTATGTGATGACGGGCCTGTTCGTCGTCGCGCTAGCTGTTCGCATCGCGTCCAGGCGCATCAGACGGACGCAGCCGCAGAATCTTAAACCGCGCGCAGAACAATTGCGCGCCGTATAGGGACCTTCACCCTTTAACCCGTTCGAACAAGAACGAAGTCCCGCCATCTTCTCTGAGCACTGGGTGCAGGGGTCACCCCTGCCCAAGGAAGAGTGAAACCCACGGTGGGTTTCCCATTAAAATTAAGTGCGCGCCAGTTCAGATGCGGCCGTATGCGCGCAGGCACAGCAGCGCATCGAGTGTCAGGCGTCCGCGCCATTCGTTCGCCGCGCCGGGCCCGGGGGCTTCCCATGTGATCGGCCAGCCGCCGTCGGGTTGCTGTCGCGAGGCCAGGTCGTCAAGGTGCGCGGCTATCAGATCGTCTGAAAAAGCTGGACGTCCGATTGCTTTGGGAGTCGGACAGAGTCCGAGCGGCGTCACTCCATAATCTGAGATGCCGGTTTGCCCGAGAAACCATTTGCTGCGTGGCGCTTCGGTGGCCAGACGGATCGCGACTTCGCGCGCGCGTGCACGCTCTGGCGCATACTCGAGGAACCGCAGCGCACATGCGATCTCATGCGCGTCACCGAGCGGACGCGCCAGCCGTTCCCAAGACCACTCGCTGGCCTGCGTCAGCCACCGATGTTTTGCACCCTGGAAGTGCAGCAGTCCGGCAAGACCCGCAGTCGGATTGGGAGAATCTGATCCGAAGGATGGTGAATTCCAGTGGGCGGCGCGCGGGTAGTCGAGAATATGCGGGAGAGCGATCTCGACGCGGCCGTCCGGCTCCGCAACCGAGGCCAGGAACTCACATATGCCCGCGGCCAGCGCGGCGTCGCGAATATCCGTCTCGCGCAGCGCGAGGAGCGCATTCTCGCATGCGAGCGGGGTGCTTGCGGGCGCGCGGATGTCCGCCTCGAGTGCATTACCGAATCCACCGTCCGCGTTCCGGTAGGCTGTCAGCGCGGCGACGACGGCCTGGGCCGAACCAGTTGAAAATACCCGCGAGAAGATCGCCCGCTCCAATAGTCGCGCGTTGCGCCAAATGAAATCCGCGGCGTGCTCAATCGTGGCTGAGGCACTCTTGCTCATGCGCGTATTTTTCCCGCGTCTACAAATGCACGTCTTGAACGAATCGGACATCACGCAAGAGTCGCCGCGCTCGGCGGATTCCCCGAGAGCTTCATGCATTCGCGGCTCAGATGCGCCTGGTCGGCATAGCCGGCATCGGCGGCGAGCGATGCCAGCCCGCGGCCGGGAGTGAGACTCGCGAGCCGTCGAAAATGCTGAAATCGCGTCACGCGCTCGAACATCTTGGGGCCGTAGCCGATCGCAGCGACGAGGCGACGCCGTAACTGGCGCTCGCTGATTCCGGCCAATCGCGCGAGATCGCGCACCGAGCGCGGCCTCGCAGGAACGCTTCGCACAATCTCCGCCACCATAGCGGCGACGAGCGCATCCGGCACTCCGGGCGCATCGGCCATCCGTTCCTGCACCAAATCTTCAAGCGCAAACATTGCCTCGCCATGGCTGTTCGATCGCTCAAGCCGCTGCCGTAGACGCAGGACCAGTTTATGAGGCCAGAATTCGGCCAACGGCATTCGTCGATCCAGCAACTCCGAAACCGGAACCGCGAGGATCGGCGACGCGGCCCCCGGGAGAAAACGGATTCCGGCCTGTAGCGTACCCTTCGGTACGGTCGCCGACCTGGCAATGCTATCCGGTCCCGCAACCCAAGGTTCGCAGCCGGGCGCCCATACTATATCGACCATCCCGTCCGGAAGAATGCCGCGGGGATCCCCCGAGGCGCGAGCGACCCACACACAAGCGATCGCTTCCCGAAGTTCCGACCTGGCCGCCTGTTCGCAATACATATGAATCACTTCGCGCCGGGGAAGCTTAGCGTGAAGCCGCCATCGACCATTATTGTTTGCGCGGTCAGATAGCTGGCGGCCGGCAAGCAGATCAGGCATGCGACTGCGGCTATCTCGTCGAGGGTTGGCAGCCGCTTTAGGGCGGAGCGTTCGGCGCATCGGCGCTGAAAGTCTTCGTAATTGTCGCCCAGGTAGTTCGCGTAGAAGCGCGCCGAGTCGGTGTCGATGTAACCGACGTTGAGGCCGTTGACCGTGATGCCGCGCGGGCCGAGCTCGAATGCGAAATCGCGCACCATGCTCTCCAGCGCGGCCTTCGCGGCGCCAAGCACGCCGTGGCCGGGCAGATTACGAATCGAGTCGATGCCCGAAATCATCAGCACGCGGCCGTCGTTAGCCATCACGCGGCTCGCCTCCTGCACCGCGGCCACGAATCCATTGACGCTCAGCGCGAACGTTCGAGCGAGATTGTGCGGCTTGGTCTCGAGCAGCGGCTTGAACGCGGTCGCGGCCGCGTTGGCGACCAGGATGTCCAGTCCGCCCAGCTCGGACGCCGCGCGAGTGACCATCGCGCGCACCTGCGCCTCGTCCTCGAGGTCGGCCTTGATAAGAATCGAGCGCGGCGCGACCGCGCGGACCTCTGCGAGCGTTTGCGCGGCGCTCGCCTCGTCGCGCCGATAGTTCATCGCGACGGTCGCGCCCATCCGCGCTATCCCGAGCGCGATCGCACGCCCAAGTCCGCGCGTGCCACCGGTCACAATCGCAATCTTGCCGTCGAGTTCACGCATCATCCCGATGAATTCAGATTCGCGTAGAGGACTTTGCGAATGTCTTTGGCGATCGACGTGCCATCCGCTCTCAACTTGCGAGAGTTGAACCCTTTCAACTCGACGCTCACTGTCAACTCGGCGTCGGAGACGTCGGCCGGCGTTGCAAACGCGACACGACCGCTCTCGGGCGTCCGCGTCTCCGCGATCACTGCGTCGCCCCGGCCATGCAGCGTCACGCGCGCATCGGCAACCGGCGGATGCTCGCCGTCGGGCAGAAAATCGTTGTCCAACACCGTGACGCGGATGCTGCGGAGGTCGCGCGCGCGTTCGATTTCGACGCGCAGATCGCGCAAATAAATCATGGGCTCGGCAAACACGCCCTGGATTCCCGCGCGCTGCGGCTCGCGCGCCGGATTCGCCTTCAGCTCGATGCGCTGCGCCGCCATCCCGTGGTCGGAAGTGACGATGAACAACGTCGACTCGAGCAAGCCGCGTGCGCGGAACAGCTCGAGCACCGCGCCGATTCGGTTGTCGGTGCGATAGAGCGCCTCGCGCAGGCCCTCGTGATGCGGGCCGTAGTCGTGGCCGGCGCCGTCAGTCAGCACGAATTCGTGCGCGACGAACGCGGGCGCGTTTTCGTTGTTTTCGTTGCCACAATGGTCGAAGAGGTTGATCACCTGCGCCATGCCGCGGATGTCCACGATCTCCTCGCGAGTCATCGCGGGCATGTTATCCGCGGCCCATCGCGGGCTCACGTCGGAGACCATCTCTGCCGTAAGCGCCTTGAGACGCGCCTTGTCGCCGACGATACGCCGCTCGAACACCGCGTGATCGGCGCCGCGTCCCTGCGGTTCATGAATCGACGCCGTGATCGTGTCCGCACCGCCGGCGCGCTTGAACGCTTCGTAGAGCGTTTCGACGTCGGGATTCAGATAGCGCTCGGTCTCGAAGACGTTGCCCTGGATGGGCACGGTCTCGCGATGCTCGCGCAGGTGGAAAGTGGGATTGACGACGTCGTGATGCCCGCACCACGCGCCAGTCAGAATCGTCGAGTGGCTGGGCCACGTGATGCTCGGGAAATTGACGATAGACCCGTGCGAGAGCATCGCGCCGCGCTCGACCAGGCCGGCCAGATTTGGAATCGCGCCCGGATTGTTGTCGAGCTGATGGCGCAGTTCCGAATGCGACAGGCCGTCGAGCAGGAACATGTACACGCGCGCGGGAGGCGTCACGGCGTCGTCGATTATCTCGTCGAGCGGCCTGCCGTCCTGGCGCTTCAAGTAAACCTCGGCGGGCGAGCCCGACGCATCGAGGCCGGCGATTTTCGGGAGTCCCGCGATGCGCGCGACCGTCGGCGCTACATCGACCTGCCGGGCGTTCAGCTTGAAGAGTCCGCGCCGGACTCGCGGACCGCTGAACACCAGCGGCGCGCGGCATTGCACGACGTCGAGCGCGCCATGCTGCCCCGGCTGGATTCCGTAAGCGTACGCCTTTGGGCTGACGACCAAGTCTGGGGCGCGCGGGCTGTCGAAGAGCTGCGCGATTCGCTCGTACGCGTAAGGATGGCTCATCACGCGGGGTTCGAAGTACGCGTGATTGGGATCATCAGTGCGATTGCCGCTGCGGGCGGCGGCGTCGAGCTCCTCGCCGATCGTCGAGACGATGAACGGGTCCTGATTGGCGATCGGGTTCTCGCCGATTTGCTCGACGACCTCGAATGACAGCGCGCCACGTTCGTCGGCCAGACGCTTGAAGCGAACCATGCCGCGGCGCGACCACACTTCGTACGCGTCGGCGCGCCATGTGATCGCGAGATCGACGTAGTCGGCGGCCGGGGTCTCGGCGAGCAGCGCGAGGATGGTTGCGTCGCCGGAGTCGTACTGATGCGGATCGAGTCCTTGGCCGCCGCCGCGTTCAGGTCCATGTTCGCGCAGCTTCTCGGAATCACGATTCATTTTTTTTCCACATCTCCTTGTCAAAAAAACATTGCGCCGCGCGACATGAAGCGTGCAAGCTGTTTATGGCTCGCTACTTAACGTTTCGTTCACATCGCCGATGCACGCGACAAGGATTGCGTGCGCGCGCGCATTCCCGCAATAGTGAAACCCCCAACGGGGAAAGGCAATCAGTATATGGCGCTGAACGAAGAATCGGGATTCGAATCGAAAATCGGAAAAGGCACCAAGGCTTCGGGGAAACTCAATTTTCGCGGCCCGGTAAAAATCGAGGGCGAAGCGGAAGGCGAGATCACCGGCGATGAAGTTATAATTGCGAGCGGCGCGGTCGTGAGCGCGCGGATTTCCGCGGCCAAGGTGACGATCGCGGGCGCGTTCAGCGGCGAAGTGACCGCGCGCGAACGCGTCGAGCTGATGGCGACGGCGCGAGCGCAGTGCACGATCAACACGCCCAGCCTGGTGCTCAACGAGGGCGCGCAGTTCGACGGCGACTGCAAGATGCCGAACAAGAAGCTCGCGGCGTAAAGGTCGGGAATACACTTTATCTAATGTGAAACCCGCCGTGGGTTTCACGCTTCCTTGGGCAGGGGTGACCCCTGCACCCAGTACTAAGATAAAGATGCGGGCGGAGTTTACCCTGAGTACTCGTAGGGTCCCTGTTGGAACTGGTTGGGGCGGCGCTTCTCAGCGCGGTTGGGAAGGGGGTCAGGGCTTAGGTTTCTCTGCATCGCGGATGGTCTTCGAGACCAGCACGGTTTCGACGCCGCGCGAATCGCGCCGGCGTCGCACAACGCCCGCGTCATCGATCTCAATTTCTTCGGCGTCGCCCATCCGCGGTTCGTAAATCCAAAGATGCGGATCGTTGCCACGCTGGCGGCACGATTGTTTGCTGGTGGCGGCGACGAGAGTGTTCGGATCGATTGCGGCCACCCGCCCGGTCCATCGCGTCTGCCTGCGTTCGCGAACGTGCGCGATGGTCAGCGCGCGGAAGATGAGCAGATCGGCATCGACTTCGCCGTAGCGGCCGAGCTTGGTGGTCAGATCGTTGCGGCTGCCCCCTGCACTGACGTAGCCGCGCAGAAAATTGTCGGTTGATTCGTAGCTGGCGCTGCGAGCGAAGGGGCCGCGACTGTAGCTGACGACGATGCGCCGGACGATGCCGGCCTCGTCGAGTTCCGCTTCGACTTCGTACAGGTTGGAGCCGCTGGCTGGGCGCCGGATGCCGTGAATCCTGCCCCAGGCCAGCGTTTCGTTCTCGACGGCTATCAAATCGCCGGCACGGCGGATCTCGTAGCGCAATTCACCGTCGGCGATCAGCATGCTCGAAAGCTAACCGCTCGGGTGGGGGCGGACAAGTTTGCGAGCGTCGGCGAGTTGGGCCATTGTGGCGGCTCGAAGTCCCGTGACTAGGTGGGGCGCTCGCACATCCGAGAGGAAAAGCTCAAATGAACTGGCAGGAGTATTATCGGTCGCGCACGATTTCAGCCGAAGAGGCGGCCGCGATGGTCAAGCCCGGGATGCGGGTGGATTTCCCGTTCGCCGCCGGGACCGTGATGCAGCGTGCGCTCGCGGCGCGTGGCAAGCAGCTCGAAGGCGTCGTCGATCTCAGGATGGCGTCGCCGCTGATCGACCCGGGATGGCTGGGCGGAGACGTCGCTGGCCGCTTCAGAATCGAGTTCGAGCTGTTTATCGGCAATCTGGGGCGGCCCGCGCACGATCGGCATCAGGCTACGTACCTGCCGAATTTATTTTCGACCGGTTTCAAGCCGCACGACGAGCGGCCGGCCGAAGACAAGCCGGTAGATTTCGTGTTCGTCAACGTGACGACGCCCAACGCAAAGGGATTCGTGAGTTTCGGACCGCATCAGTGGAACAAGCGGATGTACGCGCGGCGCGCGCGTCACGCAGTGGCCGAAGTCGACGCGAACATGACGCGCACTTACGGCGACGTCTACATGCATGTCTCGGAGTTCGAATATTTCGTCGAAGGAACTCCGCCGCCGCCCGACCTTGCGGTGATCGAGAATGCGCTGGAAGCGATGGACGCTGAAAAGCGCGACGGCATCCGCGCGGTAATCGCGGAGGTGGGAGTCGAGCGTATCTGGCCGCTCGTTCAGTACCTGCAACGCACGCCCCTTGCGAATTTGCGCGTGCTGCTGGGGCTGACGCCGCCGCCCGCGGAGTTCAAGGCGGTCGCGGGATATCTCAGCGAACTGATCGAAGACGGTGCGACGATTCAAATCGGAGTCGGGGATGCCAGTTCGCAGATGCCGCGGCTGGGCGCGTTCGACGGCAAGCACGACCTGGGGCTGCATACGGAGATGGCCGCGCCGGGAATCGCCCGGCTGGTCGACGCCGGGATAATCAACGGGCGCCGCAAGACGATCCATCGCGGCAAGGCGGTGGCGGTCGCGTGGTCGGGATCGGATCCGGACGACTTGCGGATAATCGACGACAACCCGGCGTTCGAGATTTACGATCCCGAGTACGTCCTCAAGCTCGCGACGATCTCCGCCAATTACCGGCAGACGTCGATCAACAATGCACTCAGCATCGATCTGACCGGGCAAATTAACTCGGAGAGCGTGCTCGGCGCGCAGATGATGAATGGGACGGGTGGACAGCCGGAGACTCACATCGGCGCGTTTCTATGCCCCGGCGGACGCGCGATCACGCTGCTGCAATCGACCGCGGTGGGCGGCGCAATTTCACGCATCGTGCCGCAACTCGAAGCAGGCGCGTTGGTGACGATACCGCGCTATTTCGCCGATACAGTCGTGACCGAATTCGGAATCGCGCGGCTGCTGGGCAAGAACCATCGCGAGCGCGCCGCCGAACTGATCGCGATTGCCCACCCGGACCATCGCGCCGAGCTGAGGGAAGCCGCCAACCGGCTGTTCGGTTGATTCTCGCGTCGAAGCAGGAAACGCATCGATGCCGATCGCGGATAAACCCAAAACCGCGCACTCACAAGTATGATTTTTTGTGACGTGCGATCGGCTTGTAAATCTTGCCGATTCACGATAACCGCCTACGATACAGTTCGGAATAGCACCACGAGGCTCGGCATATCCCGTTAGGCTTGACCTAGGGCTGGAAATAGGCCAATAAGAGGGTCTATAGCGCAGGACAACTTTTGTGATAGTCTGTTTGCCAGCCTAAGAACGGGTAGGCACATTAAAGAGGAAGTGAACGAATGCCGTCCTCGACCAAAGTACTGACAGTGAACGAGTTGGCGGAGTATCTGCGAGTACATCGCTCGACGATTTATCGCCTGCTCAAGAAAGGCCAGTTGCCCGGTTTCAAGATCGGAAGCGATTGGCGCTTCAACGTCGAGGTAATCGACGAATGGCGGCTGCGCCAGGGACCGGGCGTGCTTGAAGAGGAAGCAGCGGACTAGCGGACGGCTTCGAAACGCGGCGACACCGTTCGCCGACTTTCAAAACCGGCCGAGTTTCCGTGACCCGAACTGCCGCTGAAATCACCGCGGTTCCACAATATTTGAGATTGACGCTCAATCTACGTGAGTTGTCGCGTGCACGCTTGCGCGGCTAGACTGCGACTTCGCACGGTAAACCGCGCAGAGTCATGCCGACTGATATTTCCGCCAAGACGCGACTGTTCACCGAATCCGTAATCCGTGAGATGACGCGGCGGGCGCTCAAGTGCGGCGCGGTGAACCTGGCGCAGGGATTTCCCGACTTCGCGGCGCCGGCGGAAATCAAGGAAGCGGCGAAGCGCGCGATCGACGAGGAATACAATCAGTACGCAATCACCCACGGCTCGCCGAATTTCCGCCGCGCAATCGCCGACAAGGTGCGCAGCTATAACGGCATCGCTTGCGATCCCGACCGCAACGTCACGGTGACCTGCGGCGCGACCGAGGCGATGATCGCGACGATGCTGGCGGTGATCAACCCGGGCGACGAGGTGATCATTTTCGAGCCGTTTTACGAGAATTACGGGCCCGACGTGATCCTGGCCGGCGCGACGCCACGCTACGTGGCACTGCGGGATCCGGATTTTTCGATCGACCGCGCCGAGCTCGAAGCGGCCTTTGGTCCGCGCACCAAGGCAATCGTGATCAACACTCCGCACAATCCCAGCGGCAAGGTCTTCACCCGCTCGGAGCTCGAAGCGATCGCCGCGCTATGCCAGCGGCATGACACACTGGCGATCACAGATGAAATTTACGAGCACATCATCTACGGCGGCGCGCGCCACGTGTCGATCGCAAGCCTCAAGGAGATGGCCGAACGGACCGTGACGATCAGCGGGCTGTCGAAGACCTACTCGATTACGGGATGGCGGCTGGCGTACGCGATCGCGAGCGAGAGAATCACCGCGGCGATTCGCAAGGTGCATGATTTTCTGACGGTTGGTGCGCCGCATCCGCTACAGGAAGCCGGGGCCGTCGCGTTGCGTCTGCCGGAATCGTTTTATGCGGAGCTGACCGCGATGTACGAGCGCAAGCGCGGCGCGCTGTACGCGGCGCTGCGGCGGGCGGGCCTGGAGTGCAGCAATCCCGACGGCGCGTATTACATCGTGGCGGAGATTGGCGGCCTCGGATTCAAGGACGACTTTGCGGCGGCGGATTTTCTGCTCGATGAAGTCGGTGTCGCCGCGGTGCCCGGTTCAAGCTTCTATCATCGGCCGGAATTGGGGCATCGGAAGATTCGATTCACGTTTTCGAAGAGCGACGAGACGATCGCGGCAGCCGCCGAGCGGCTGAGCCATCTGCAGGAAAAGCTGGCGGCGCGACGAGTCTAAGATCGGTCAGGAAGCTTTTTTGCCGCCCTGGATTGTGCGTAGGCGCGGGCGCTCGATTCCGCCTGACAGGTAAACCAGCACAGTCCACGCGCTGCGGGTGAGCGGGTAGCAGAGCAGCACGCTGCCGCAGGCGACTCGCGCTCAGAATAAACATCTCGACGGCGTCAGACAGGTGCGTGGTGAGGGCCAGAATCGCCCAGCAGATCAGGAACGAGCCGGCCGCCACCGCGAAGTCGAGATACATCGCGCCGAGGGTCTCGCCGGGATCCTTCCAAAATACGACGTGACATCGCGGGCATTCGCGATTCATCTTGAAGTGCGATTTGAAGATCGCGCCGCTGCGACACACCGGGCATCGGCAGTTGAGCGCGCACTTGATGAGAACGGATGCGGAATCTTTCGCCACAATTCTGGTATAACCGCGGCGCGCGCGTGAGGCCAGCGGCGATGTCGGCCGGGAATCGAAATTTCAACCGCCGAGATAACGGCGTCTCACGAAGACTTCCCCAAGGAACAGCATGATTACCAGCGGGATCAGCCAGGGATCCGCGCTGCGACGAAACGCCACGGTCTGACCGCTGTGGCGGGCGATGGTCGCGGGCGTCGCGTCGAACGCGCCGTGCGTCGCGGTTGACAGCCGGCGCAGCAGTTCGAGGTTGGGCGGCCTGATGCGCAGCTCGGCGGTGTCGGCGGGAATCGATCCGGCAGCGGCGAATTCGCGCTGCTCGAGGATTTTTTCGGAATCGCCGGCTTTGAACATCAGTGTCGCCGCATACTTGCCGCGCGGCAGCGGGCCGACTTCGCCGCGATAGGTCGAGGCGTCAGCCTCCGTCATCGCAACGTCGACGGCGCGTCCCGGCCCGGTTATCCGACAGACCAGATTGCTGACGGGATCGGGATCGGCCTTCTCCGCTTCGATCGCGACGGAGCCGTCGGGCGCGCCGTGGACGCGCATCGTGAACATCCCGGAGTCGCCCTGCCGCATCGTCCAGCCCGCCAACTGCGACCAGAATTCCACGTAACGGTTCCATCGAATCCAGCTGAGCGTGGCGAGCGAATCGGGATCGGCGGCGAAAATCGCGGTGCGGCCGAGTCCATACTGCCACGACGCCAGCAGCGGCGCGGTTTTGTCGGCGCGCGCGACTTTGAGCGTGACTTGCGCACCGTCCTTGGGCTCGGTCGCAGCGAAGAAATCTATCGGCGGAATCTCCTTGATGCCGATGCCGGAGAGCATCGCGGTCGCCTCGCCGGCTTCGACGGTGGTGCGATCCTGCTTGCGCCGGTTCATCGCCTGGCGCGTCAATCCGACCAGCAGGAGAGGCAGCTTCTCGATATCCTGCACGCGATAGAAGATACCGCCGGTCGCATTCGCGAAGTCCTGCAGCAGTTCGAGATTGGCAAGGTCGGGACCGATGCGGATGGTCGAGACGGGAATGTGCTGGCGCGCGAACTCGGCGATCAGGTCGTCGTGATCGTGATACTGGCGGTTGGTGTCGCCGTCGGTGAGCAGAATGACCTGGCGCACCGGGATGCCGCTCTGCAGAATCTCGCGTTCCGCGATTTCGAGCGCGTCCTTGAAGTCGGTGCCGCCGCCAGGCTGCAGGCGGTCGATGCGGTTTTCGAGCTCGCCGCGATCCTCGCCGAGCGGCTGTAGATGCGCGAGCACGTACGGTTGCGAATCGAACGCGATCACGCCGGCGAAGTCGGTATCGTCGAGCTGGCGGAGCAGCGCGATCGCGGCTTCCTTGGCGTAGCGGATGCGCTCGCCGTCGCGCACGGCGGGATAGCGCGAGTCGTAACTCATCGAGTTCGATCGATCGATGCAGAGGTAGACGGCGATTGGCTCGCGCGACGGCGGCGGCTGCTGCGGCAGAAACTTCACGGGCAACGCCTTTTCGAGATCACCGCCGCCCAGGCTCTCCTCACGCAGCGTGTCGCCCGTCGCGACGAGGCCGCCACCGTAGTCGGCGACGTAGCGATTGAGCGCGTGCTGAGCTGCATTCGTCAGCGATCCGGCGGGCACGTCGTCGAGGATGACGAGCTGATACGGCAGATAGTCAGCGGAATGCTCGCTCAGGCTGCGCGGCGACACGAAATCAATTTTGTAGTTGCGCATCTTGAGCGCGGTCACGAGGCTTTCGGGCACGCTGGCCGAGACGATCAGAATGCGCGGCGCGCCGGTCACGGTGATGGGCGCCTCGACCCGCGGATTCAGCGCAACTCGCGGAGGAGCAATCGAGACTACCGCGCTCATCAAGTATGCGCCCGCGCGCTCAAGCCGATACGGCAGCTCGAAGCGGTTCAATCCGGGCTCCAGCGTAATCGCTTGCGCGCCGACTGCTGTGTCGTCGCGGTAAAGCTTGAGCGTGGCGGAGACCGGCGTCTGCGATTCACTCTCGACATCAATTCTGAAGGCAAACCGCTGATCGGCGCGCACCGAGTCCGGGGAATAAAAATTAGTGACCGCGACCCTCTTGGTAGCCGACGGCGGAGGCGCGGCGGCGAAGATTCGCACACCGTCCTCGAGCATCGCGGGCACCTCGGTCAGCGCGGAATCCTCGGTCTCGTTGCCGTCGCTCAACAGCACGATCCGTTTGTCCGATTCCGGTGCGAACAAACTCTCAGCCGCGGTCAGCGCACCCGCGATATTGGTGGCGCCCCCGTCGGCGCCGTCGCCGAAATTTCCCAGCAGCCGTGGATCGGTCAAAGGCGCGAGCAGCTTCGCGTCGCGGCCAAACCCGACGATCCCGAGCTGATCGGTCGGCGCCATTGCAGTCTTCAACTGTTCGATCTGGCCGCGCATCCAGTCCTGTTGATCGGGCGACACCGAGCGCGACTCGTCCAACACCGCGACCACCGCGACGCTTTGCGCCGCGATACGTCCAGGAATGCGCAGCCCCGCGAGCATCGCGACGAGGGCCACGACGCACAGCGCGCGAAGCGTCGCAGCCGCGGCGCCCGCCAGCCGCATTCCGGCGCGCATCGCGAGAATTCCCGGCGTCGCGGCAAGCGGCACCAGCACCAGCAGCCAGAGCAGATGCGGCCGATCAAACATGGCGCATCCCCCAGCGGCCGGCGTGGCCAATCAGCATCGCGGATTCAACGGTGAGCGCGAGCAACGCCAGCGCGATCAAAATGAAAACCAGCGGCTGCACTTGCGTTGGGGATTGCACGTTCGAAAGAGCGGCCGCTCTCCCGACCGGCGCAGTCGCTTCGGCCTGCGGTTTTGCCCCGATGTCGGACTCTGCCGCGTCGTAATAGTTGGCGAGCACCTGCGTCGTCTCGCCGCCCGACTCGATTGTGTAGCGTCCGGCTTGCAGCGGACGAATTCGCACGCGACCCCACTTGTCGGCGGCGACTGTGTGGACGCTTGCGTCGGGCTGCGTGACGCGCGCGATCCCGGTCGCGGGTACGCTCACGTCGGCGCCGGTCGGGACGATCAGAACGTCGCGCGGCGCGGTCAGTTGTTTGACGAGATCGACCGTCAGCACCAGCGCGTCGAGATGATCGGCGGCAAGCAGGAGATGACCGCGCACATCGAATGCCAGCACGCCCAATGGACCGTTCGCAGCACGTCCGATCGCGGCCAAAGGTGTCGACGGATGACCGGGACCTGCCGCCGTCGCAATCAGATCCATCCATTCAGGGAGCGCGACGATCCGCGTCGCGCCCAATGTCAGCGATTCGATTGCCGGCGATTCGCCCATCGCGTCGCCGCGAATATCGGCGCTCGCCATCGTTCCATTGACGGAGATTCCAGTCGCGTTGGACGCGCTCTTCGAGGCCTGCGGCGGATAGATGAGCAGCGTGGAGGCCGCCGCTACCGGCACGTAGCAATCGTGCATCACAACCAGCTCGAGCGGCTTCGCATTCGGGCCCGACGCGTTCGCGGGCGCAACATACTTGGCGGGATCGGCCGTCTCGATTTGGAAGTTCGCGTTGACTGCGAGCAGCACGCGCGCGATATCGTCGCGCACCGCGGCGTCAGGCGAGAGCACCAGCACCTGCGCGGCGCGATCGGACGGGGCGTACGCGTAGCGGCTGTTGTCCGCATCGATGGCATCGGGGGTCAGGATTCGCGCGTGCAGCACGCCTCCCGACTTGAGCGGTCCGAACGAGGCCACGACCTGTTCGCGCGGCGCGAGCATCATGGTCTGATGAAACTCCTCGCTGTCACCAAGATCGATCGCCAGTTCCGCCGGATGAGGCCGCGCGGAGAAATTGCGAATGACGGCGCGGCCGCGCGTCGAGCCCGGGATGCCGGGATCGAGCGACACGATCGCCAGATTGGAATCGCCGGAACCGACCTGGTGGAGATTCACGCGCGTGGTCGTGCCGACGTCGGCAAGAATCGCGGGCGTGGGCGGCCGATCAGCGAACAGGTCGATTTCCGACGCGCCGCGCGCGCGAATCAGCGCCGCTCTCAGAGCCGCCGTGCGCGCGGGCACCGCCATCGGAACCAGATCGCCGAGCGCCTTGCGCAGATCAGCCAGGTTCGCCGTCTGCGGATGACGCACCTGCGCCTCGAGCGCGTATGCGATTACGCTGAACTCGTCACCGAGGGGCGCTTGATTGACTATCTGCATCGCCTGCTGGCGGGCTTCGTCCAGGCGCGTGCCAGAGCCGTCGCGCGCGCTCATCCCGGCGCCGAGATCGAACACCAGCGCATGGCTGCGTCCATGACCCGGCGACGGCGGCTTCATCACGTACAGTCCAGCGATCGCAAACGTCAGCGCGGTCAACGTTAGCATTTCGAGCCAGAACAGCGGGTCGATCCGCACATGACGGACGCTCGCGACCGGCGCGGGCGCTTCGTCGAAGAGCATCAGGCTCGACACTTCGATAGTCGGACGCGAGCGCGAGCGCAGATAGATCAGCACTAGCAGCGCGAGGCTGAGTCCATAAACGAAGTTTTCCGGATTCAGAAGGCCCACGGCTATCTCACAATTCCCAGCAGTGGCAGTTCGCGTTCCATGAAATTTTCCAGGTTGCCCGCGCCGAACGCCTGCGCATAAGTAATCGCGTGCGCAGTGCAAATCGCGCGGATGCGAGCGGCAATCTTTTCTATGTTGCGACGCAGCGCCGCGACCGTCGCCGGACCGAGCACGGTCTCGCGAATCTCGCCGGTCTCCGCGTCGCGCACGCGGTACAGTCCCGACGGATATGCGGCAGTGCTCTCCTGCTCGCCCATCACATGGATAACTTTCACATCGTGACGCGCCGCAACCAGCCGCTTGAGCGCGTCCTCGACTTCGATTTCGTTCACGAGAAAGTCCGAGATGACGACGACCGTCCCTGCCGGCCGGCGCTGCAGCAGCAATTCGTCGACTGCCGCGCCCATGCGGGTCTCGCCGCTTGCTCTAACCGACGTCACGAACGACTTGAAATTGAGGTACGACTCACGGCGCCGATGAAACTGCGTTGCTTCGAGCTTCATCGACCCGCGATGCATCGCGAACGCGCCGATTCGCACCGCGTCGTTGTCGGCCATCCCGATGTACGCGAGCGACGCGCCGATCGCGAGCGCAAGCCCCAGCTTGTCGTCGCGCTCCGGCAATCCCATCGACGCGCTCGCATCGACCAGGGCGGTGACCTCGACCTGGCGATCGGCGCGGTAGGTTCGCAGCATCAATTCGTCGAGCCGCGCGAACGCGTTCCAATCGAGGAAGCGCAGGTCGTCCCCAGGCGCGTACTCCTTGAAATTTTCAGGTTCGATTCCGAGTCCCTGGACTCTGCCCAACGCGCGCTGCCCCGTGCGCACGGTGCGGGCGCGCTTGATGCCCAGCACCAGCCGGTCGAGCTTGCGCAAATACTCCGGCTCGAACGCGCGCGCCTCGAGCATGATTGACCGCCTATACTTTCGCGGCGCCAACCGACTTGATGACGCGCTCGACAATGTGCGCGGCGTCGATTCCGTCGGATAGCGCGGCGTAGTTGAGCATGATGCGATGAGCAAGCGCGGGAACCGCCACATGCTCGATATCTTCACGCGCGATATTGGCGCGCCCGTCGAGCAGCGCATGGACCTTGGCGCCCAGGATAAGCGCCTGCGCGCCGCGCGGGCTCGACCCGAACATCACATAGCGATTGACCATCTCGTCATGCACGGCCTTGGCCTCGTCGGTCACGAAGCGCGAGTTCTGCGGCTGCGTCGCCCGCACCAGCCGCGCCGCGTAAATCTCCATCGCCGGGGCAGCCAGCACTTCGCGCACCAGCCGCTTGAGAGATTCGATTCGCGCGGGCGCTTCGTCGGCGTGGAAAACCGCCTCGATTCCCGCCCCTTCGGGCCCGGTCGTAGACGAGATGATCCGCGTCAACTCGACTTCGTCGGGATAGTTCAAGCGGACTTTGAACAGGAAGCGATCGAGTTGCGCCTCGGGCAACGGATAGGTGCCCTCCATCTCGATCGGATTCAGCGTCGCCATCACAAAGTACGGAGGCTTGAGGCGGTAGGTCGTGCCCGACACCGTAACCTGCAACTCCGCCATCGCCTCGAGCAGCGCGGATTGCGTCTTCGGCGTCGCGCGATTGATTTCGTCGCCGAGCAGGATATGGCAAAACGCGGGCCCCGGCTGAAAGGTGAACTCACGGCGTCCGTCTTCACCCGACAAAATAACGCGCGTGCCCGTGATGTCGGCCGGCATCAGATCGACGGTGAATTGAATCCGGTTGAAGCTCAGATTGAGCGCGAGCCCCAGCGTTTTTACCAGCGTCGTTTTGCCTGTCCCCGGCACGCCTTCGATCAGCACGTGGCCGCCCGCGAACAGCGCTGACAGCAACTCCTCGACGGCCTGATCGTGGCCGATGATCATCTTGTGGATCTCGGCCTGGACACGGCGAAACGTCCGGGCGAAATCCGCCACCGTTGGCGTTTCCGCCTGCACGTCACTCATCTTTCGAAGACCTTCTTGATTGTGTTTCGATCGCCGGCCGGCACCGCGGCACGCGCCACCGGTTCGTCCGGCTCCTGGTTCAGGCTGAGCGGAGTGCGAACTTTGGGCGGAACGTATGCGCGACCGGCGCCCTTCGCGCCGTGATCCACGGGCCGTGCTTCGATTGCGATTTCGAAACCCTCGCTGCCCAGCTTCGCCGTCGCGGGCGCGCCGAACAGGCTGTCAGGATCGGAGCCGATTCCATGCGCCTCGCCGCCGTTGCTGCTGTTCTCGCCGCTTTGCTGGATGCTGCGATCGGATGCGCTGGCGTCCTGGTTGGGGTTGTCCTTGCCCGCGTCGGATTCCACGCCCGCCTCGCCGGTGCCGCCAGGTGATGGCTGCGAATTGGGTTGGCGGGAATCGTCTTCGCGCGGCAGATCGATCGCGCCGTTGGACTTGGGCTGGTCCTGCTTAAACTGTCCGGCTACTTCGCCATGCCGATTCTTCGGTGCATCGGGAGCGCGATGAATCTCATTTTGATCCTGGTCGCCTTTCGCATCCGCCAGCCGCAGGTTGAGGCGCTGCTTCGAGGCCGTCTGCTGGCCGGTCAGCTTGTTCTGCAGATTCCCGGCCATGTCGCGCGCGCGGTTCACCAGTTGGTTCAGCGAATTGCCGGCCACGTCACCGCCGGCCGCACTCTCGCGAGCCAGCTTGTCCTCGAGCCGGCGCATCGTCGCGGCGTCGGCCGTGACCGGCATCCCCGATTCATCGCCGGGTTCGGCGGACCGCAAATGCAGGTCGTCCAGATCGACGGTCAGGTCGTCCTGCCCGCTGTTGCCGGTGATTTGCGGCGCGTGCTTGATTTTTGAAATCGGAAACGCGAGCGCCGCCAGCAAGATTGCTCCGGCCAGCGGATAAATGGCGCGCGAGACACGACGCCGCTCGATCCGCACGGCCGCGAACTCGTCCTGGTAGCCGAGTGTGTCTTCAACCAGGTACGACCACAGCGGTCCGCGGTCCCGGCTATCCACGAGGGCGACAATCGTCGAGAGCCGCCCCTTTAGCTCGGCGCGATCGTCGGCAATCGCCGCGGCGCGGACCGCGCTGGCTCGCATCCGCCATCCGGCGCCGATCGCGCCAACGATACCGATGCCCGCGACGATCATCAGCGCCGCGCCTCCCGCCAGGAAAAGCAGCGGCGATAGCAGGTATGCACCCGCAAACACGGTCGCGCCGCCCGCGATCAGGATCGCAAGCGTGTAGAAAATCGCGTGCTGCATGGCCAGCGAGTTGAGCCGCCGGCGAACGGAACCGACCTGACCCAGGATTTCGCCGAGTTTCTCGTCAGGCCGCCTATCTTTCGAGGGGAACGACATCGATTGCGCCAAGCGCGTGAATCTAGGTTAGTTTAGCACCACCAACCAAGCAACGATGAATTTCCGTTGGACGGGGTCTGTCAGCGTTCCGCTAGAACGTCCAGCCAACAATCGACTTCAGAAATATTCCGCTGCTCGCGCGCGTCACTCCGATTCCCACGCCGAGGTTGAGCTCGAGCTGTGGGAGAAAATCGAAATTCAGCGCCGGCACTATGAAATGCTGTTGCTCCTGTACCTTTGCCAGCGGCTGAATCGATCCCATGTCCCCGTAGTATTCGATCGCCGGCGACAGCCAGTCGTTGAGCTTGTAGACCAGCTCGCCCTGCGGTTCGAATTGAAAACCGCGATGCGCCCCAGGACCGCTGAATGGATCCTCGAACACGAAGTTCCCCACCAGGCGAAATCCCTTGAAGCTCGAGCCGACGATCGGGCGCAGTTCCAGCGTCATTGGATTTTCCTCGGCCGCGTGCCGCATATAGTCGAGCTCGATATTGCCGCCGAACTGCACCGGCCACTCGAAGGTCTGCGGGATTCCGAAATGGACCTTGGTGCGCGAGCCCGAGTATTCATAGTCGCCATTCGAGAGCTTCGCGGTACACAAGTACTGCCCGACCTCGAGCCAGCGCACGACCCCGTACGTGGCCTCGAGCGTCTCGTGTATCTGGTAAACGTCGATCTGGCTCTTCGCCAAATACCCAGTCGCCGTGGTGGTCGTGTTCGAATGCAATTCCAACTCCAGATGACCGGCCGGCGCCGTGTCGGTGTCGTAAATCTGGATTTCGTAGAAGTCGATCGCCTGCGACGGGCGCGCAGCCGCAAGCATCGCGAGGATGCATGCCGCGACCACGAAAATATATCGGGCGCCCTTAGTCATGCGCGTCTCGCAGAAAAGGATGACACAAAAAACTTCGAACAGGGACGAAGTCCCGCATCTTTCTTGTCTAAGTACCGGGTGCAGGGGTCACCCCTGCCTTCAGCGCGATTCCTTGAGTCCCGCGTCGTCAGCCGCTCCCAGCGCGATCGCGGACCAGTCCAAGTCGGCGCGTCCCTTGGCAATCGCCGAGACGAATCGATCGCGCAGCAGGCTCGCGGTCGGCATCGGAACATTCGCCGCGGCCGCGGTCTGCAGCACGAGATCAATATCCTTGAGTCCGAGCGGCAGCCGAAATCCCGCCGGCGTGAACCGCCCATGCGCGATGAGTGGTCCATAGCCCTGGTACACAGGCGCCGCAAAGATCGTCTTGGACAGCATCTCGAGCCCAGCCGCCGGATCGACGCCGCTCTTGCGCATCATCGCGACCGCCTCGCCCATCGCTTCGAGCGCCGCCGCGATCATGAAGTTGCCCGCGAGCTTCACCACGTTCGCCGCGCCGACATTGTCGCCAAAGTCGAACACCTCCTGCCCCATCGCCTCGAGAATCGGTTTGACCCTGGCCTTGGCTTCGGCCGGCCCCGAAAAGCAGATCCGCAATTGCTTCGCGTGTGCGGCATTGGGGCGTCCGAACACGGGCGCGGCGACCATTACGCTCCCGCGCGACTCGTGATACGCGGCGAGCTCGCACGTGGCAGCCGGCGACACCGTACTCATCGAGATATGAATTCCATCCGGCGCAAGATGCTCGGCGAGCGCATCCTCGCCTGTCACCAGCGCCTTGAGCGACGCGTCGTCCGCAAGCATCGACACGACGATACCGCCGGGATGCGCAACGTCGCCCGCGCGGGCCGCGCGATGCGCTCCCTTAGCCACGAGCGGCTCCGCCTTCGACGCGGTCCGATTATAAACCGTCAGATGATATCCAGCGGCGAGCAGATTCGCCGCCATCGGCAGACCCATCGCGCCCAGCCCAACGAACCCGATTTTCTGTGTCATGAATTCAAGCTACCACTCGGCCCGCTTGGGGCAATAAATCGTGCCTCCCAACCTGAGAGTTCTAACAGGGACGAAGTCCCGCATCTTTCTTAACCCTGGGTGCAGGGGTCACCCCTGCCGAAGGAAGCGTGAAACCCACCGCGGGTTTCACTTTTAATTCTTCCTATCGCGTTCAGCGCGAATGCGCGACTCCTATCCGCGGGCATAGCGGCGCGATTTTGCAGCGCGAGCACCACGGCGACGTCGGATGACAAATCGTCTGGCCGAACGCGACCAAAATTCCGTTGTACTCGATCCAATGCCGCGCGGGCAGGACGGCGCGCAGCGCAAGCTCGGTTTTGTCGGGCGTCTTGGTGCGCACCAGGCCCCATCGATTCGAAATGCGATGAACATGAGTATCGACGCAGATGCCCGGCTTCGCGAACGCCTCGGTCACGACCAGGTTCGCGGTCTT
This sequence comes from uncultured delta proteobacterium, assembly GCA_963724395.1. Lineage (GTDB taxonomy): Bacteria > Desulfobacterota > Binatia > Binatales > Binataceae > Binatus. Next base: position 41,304 of record CAVRUK010000001.1, read on the forward strand.
GCGCCCGACTCCTTTGAGCGTCAGCAGCGCGTCGATCTCGTCGGGCACGCGTCCGTCGAATTTTTCGATCAGGTCACGGCAAATTCCGCGGATAACGCGCGCCTTGGTACGATAGAAGCCCACCGGAAAGATGAGCCGCTCGAGCGTTTTCGGCGACAGCTTGAGTATCGCGTCGGGAGTATGCGCGTGCGCGAACAATCGCGTCGACGCGGCGGCCGTCGTCGCGTCCTTGGTGCGCAAGCTCAAGATGCAAGAGATCAACGTGCGGAAGGGATCGCGATGCTGCACCGCGATGAAGCTCACAATCGGCGCATTCCACGACGGCGCCTCGCGCCTGAGCACCCTCAGCACGCGACTGACGCCGCGCGCATCGATCGCCTCCCGCCGCGCCGGCGTCCTGTGCGGCGCTTCAGTTTTCTTGCACGATTCCATCGTCCTATCCATGGAGCCGATCTAGCATGCCCGCGCGGAGCCCACTAAATGGCGCGCGCCCGCCCACTACTCAATGCCACTCACTTTCTGGTTGACGCCACGCCTGTGACTGTGTTCCTTCAAGGCGTGATCGAAACCCTCAACCAACGACGTACGATGACCCGCGCGATCGCCGCTGCTTACCTTCTCGCTTGCCTGGCGATTCCCGGCTCCACTTTTGCCGCATCGCCGGCCGCTACGCCTAACGTGCTGCCGGCTGAGTCGATGGGCGTCACGCAGGCGCCGCCGCCGCAGCCGATCAACTGGGACCGGGTCACGCAGGAGGCGACCGACCTGCTCTCCAAGTACATCCAGATCAACACGACCAATCCGCCCGGCAACGAGTTGGACGCGGCGCGGATGCTCAAGGAGAAATTTCTCACCGACGGAATTCCCGCCACGACCTGGGAGCCGCAGCATGGACGCGGAATCGTCGCGGCGCGCCTGCGCGGCATCGGCAAGCATACCAAGTGCATCATCCTGCTGAGCCACATGGACGTGGTGCCGGCCAATCCGAAAGAATGGCAGGTGCCGCCGTTCTCGGGCGCCGTCAAGGACGGGAAAGTCTGGGGACGCGGCGCGATCGACGACAAGGGCCCCGGCGTGATCGAACTGATGGCGATGCTCGCGATCAAGCGCGCGGGCATCCTGCTCAATCACGACGTGCTGTTTGTCGCCACCGGCGACGAGGAAGAAGGCGGTAAGAATGGCGCGGGATGGTTCGTCGATCATGAGAGCAACGTTTTCTTCGACGCCGGCTACCTGCTCAACGAAGGCGGCGGGATTCGCGCGCTCTCCGATAACAAGCGCAAGGTTTACGTGGTGTCGGTCACCGAAAAGACGCCGCTGTGGCTCAGGCTTACCGCCAGCGGGCCGGCCGGGCACGCGTCGGATCCGCCGGCGGAGACTGCGGTCACGCGCCTGGTGCGCGCGCTCGACAAATTGAGCGACTACAAAACGCCGATCCACGTCATCGGGCCGGTGAATGACTACTACCACACGATGGCCGAGCTCGATCACGGCCCCAAGCAAATGCTCGATCTCGCCGCGGCACTGAAGGATCCGGACTACCTGAAACAATTCCTTGACGATCCCAGCCAGAACGCGCGCGTGCGCGATACGATCACGCCCACGGTGCTGTCGGCGAGTCAGAAGACCAATGTGATTTCCGAAACGGCGTACGCCGAAATCGATTGCCGGTTGCTGCCGGGCAGCGATCCCAAGACCGTAATGAGCGACATCAAGAAAGTGATCGGCGACGACACCATCAAGATCGACGTGATCCTGAACTTCCCGCCGATCTCTTCGCCGTCGCGCTCGCCGCTGATGTCCGCAATCGAGACCCTCGCCAAAGATCACGACCAGGCCAGCGTCGTGCCCACCATGGTCATCGGATTCACCGACAGCCACTACTTCCGCCAGAAAAAGATCGTCTCCTACGGTTTCATCCCGGTCGAAGTGAACGCCGCCGAGGCAAAAGGCGTTCACGGCATCAACGAGCGAATCGGCGTGAAGGAACTCGCCGACGGGATTCAGCGGATGGTAGAGTTGCTCAAGATTTTCGGAGGCCAGCAACAGGTGTCGAGATGATTCGAGCCGGCGTAGGTTTCTCGACCGCGCTCAATCCGCGCAACGCCGCCGCCGAGGCGACAGCCGCCGCGCTCGCGCAGGCGGGTATTAGCCGCGCGCAGGGCGCACTCTGTTTCGCGACGCCCGCCTACGGCGCCGCGTATCCGATGATCCTGCGCACGGTCGCTTCCGAAGCGCACACGCGCGAAGTCGCGGGATGCTCGAGCATGGGCGTCATCGCCGGTGAGACCGAAATCGAGTCGGGACAGGCGCTGGCCGTGCTGGTGTTCGGCGGAAACGAAAACGAGATTCACGCCACCCGATTCTTCGTGCCAACGCTGCGCGGCCGCGCCGCGGGCGTCGCATCGGAAGTAGCGTCCGCGGTGCGCGCCAAGCTCGACAAAACGAACCTGCTGATTCTCTTTGCCGATACTTACAACTTCGAGGCCGAGGCGACGCTCGAAGCTCTCGGCGCTGAATTGCCCGGCGTGACGATCGCGGGCGGCGGTGCGAGCGAGGACGGCTCGATCGGCGAGACGTTTGTCTTCTGCGGCGACACCGTCAGTTCCAACGCGGTCTCCGGAATGCTGCTCTCCGGCGATTTCGCGCTGTCGATTGCGAACTCGATCGCATGCGGCCTGATCGGCAACGCGCATCGCGTGACCGCTGCGCGCGACAACATCGTGATCGAGCTCGACGGCCGGCCGGCCTACGAAGTCTTCGCCGAAGCGGCCGGCCCGCTGGCGGCTGATCTGCGCCGCGCTCTGACCTACGTCTTCGTCGCGATTCCGGTGTACGAGAATGCGCAGACTATCGAGCGCGGAGAATTTGTCGTGCGCAACATCGTCGGCGCCAGCGAGGAGCACGGCGTTATCGCGGTCGCATTCCAGCCCAAAGTGGGCGATACCGTCGGCTTCGTATTGCGCGACGCCGAGCGCTCGCGCGAGGATTTGAAGGCGACGCTGGATGAATTGAGCGACCGCCTGGATTCGTCGCCCGCGTTCGGCCTGTACTTCGATTGCGTCTCGCGCGGCGCCGGCCTGTACAACATCCCCGGTCATGATTCCGCGTACATAAGACGCGCGCTGGGACCCGTTCCAATCGCGGGATTCTTCACCGGTTTCGAAATCGGAACGCTCGCAGAGCAAACTTCGCTGCTTCAGTACTCAGGCGTCCTCGCGCTGATATCGGGAAGAAAATCCAACTGAGCTTCGCGCGATTGATGAGCGCCGCTCGCGCGCTTTTCTTTGTGTCATTCTGAGCGAAGCGAAGAATCCCGGATCTTTCTCGACGCCCGACGACGCACCCCAACCACGCATCGAGCGATTTTTTTGTTTCTCTTCTGGCTGCGCAGTGCGAACCGATCGCACCGCTCAGACACGGCTCGCCGCGATCAATCCATGGTTTGGGGGTGCGTCGGCCTGCACTGAGAAAGATCCGGATTCTTCGCTGCACTCAGAATGACACAAAAAAAAGACCACGCAGGTTTACTACTTACGCCGCGCGAGCTGCCAGCTTGCGCGTCACCAGCATCGCGATTCGATATGTGAAATACAGTTCACCGTCGATTCGCACTGGACGCGCGCCGCTCAGGTCTTCGTCCGCATCCCGCTCGACCATCGCGATTGCTTTCGCCGCGCGCTCCGGCGACGTATCCGCCGCCTTGATCCACTGCGAAACAGGAGTGCGGTAGCCGTGCGACGTGAACCGCACGATCTCGAGGCCGGCCGCGCCCATCATGCGGACAAGTTCGCTCATCGCGAGCGCGCTGGTATGCGACGTGTCACGCAGCCGCTCGAATTCATTGTAGTACGCCGCGCGTTCGGGCTGCTCGCTGGCGATCAAATCCTCGACCGCGACCAGTCCGTCAGCCCGGCACACTCGCGCCATCTCGGAAATAACTTTCACTGGAAAAGCGAAATGATGAATCGCAAACCGGCACACGACCACTTCGAATTCGCCGTCCTTGAACGGCAGGCGCGACTCGACGTCGCCCTTCTGGAAGCGGACGTTGGTGAGTCCGCGCTCGGCGCGCATCTGCTCGGCGATCTTCAGCGGCGCGTCGGTCAGATCGATTCCCACGACTTCGCGGCAGACCGCCGCAAAAGCCATCGCGACGTGACCCGGCCCGGTCGCGACTTCCAGCACGCGCGCATCGGCCGGCGGCGAGACAATCTCGACCAGTTTGCGCAAATGCTCGGCGTCGCGAATCGCGGGTGCGGTCGCGTAGTCGTTAGCCTGCCGGGTGAATTCTTCGCGGACGAGATCTTTGTGTTCCATTTTTTTAGTGAACTGGTGATCATTGTCGCGGTTCCCGTGCGCGAATCAAGCGCGGAGCCTGCGTGGCGGGCGTTCCCGGCGCTTGCACGCCTGAAAGCCTTAATGGTACCTGAAACATGGATCTGAGCGGTTTCAAGCCGCAGGATTCCCATCGACAAAACGGAGGAACGCAAGTTGGATTTCGGATTTTCTGAAGAACAAGAGATGCTTCGGGACGCGGCCAAGCGCTTTCTGGCCGACAACTGCCCGACCAAGTTTGTCCGCCAGATGATGGCGGACCCGACCGCACACGACCCCGCATTCTGGAAAAAGCTGGTCGACCTCGGATGGCCAGGGCTGCTCATCCCGGAGAGTTACGGCGGCCAGGGCGGCAGCTTTCTCGACATGACGGTGATCGTCGAAGAAGCCGGCAAGGCGCTGGTGCCGGGACCCTTCTTCACCTCCGCGCTGCTCGCGGCGCCGCTGTTGATTGAAGGCGGCTCCGACCAGCAGAAGAAAGACCTCCTGCCGCGCATGGCGAAGGGCGAGTTTATCGGCACCGTCGCGATCGCCGAGGCTGCCGGCCGCTTCGACGCCGAAGGAATCCAGCTCAAGGCGACCAAGAGCGGCAACGAATACACGATCACCGGCGAGAAATTTTTCGTGCCCGACGCGCACGTCGCCAACGGGATGGCGGTTGCGGTCCGCACCGGCGGCAGCGGCGAAAAAGGAATCACGATCCTCGCGATGAACGCCAAGACGCCCGGCATCACGATCACTCAGCTCAAGACCGTCGATATGACGCGGCGGCTATGCCACGTGAAGTTCGACAATGTGAAAACTTCGGAACTGCTCGGCAAGGAAGGCGAGGGATGGCCGATTCTGCGGCGCACGCTCGACATCGCGACCGCGGGCCTGGCGGCCGAGATGGTCGGCACGGCGCAGCGTGCGCTCGACATGTCGGTCGAATACGCCAAGACGCGCGTGCAATTCGGCAAGCCGATCGGATCGTTCCAGGCCGTCAAGCATAAGTGCGTGGACATGATGGTCGCGGTCGAGAACGCGCGCTCGCTGACCTACTACGCATGCTGGACCGTCGATACCAAGGGCGCGGAAGCGGCGACCGCGGTGCCGATGGCGAAGGCGTACGCATCCGACATGGCGAAGAACGTCACGTCGGAGGCAATCCAGGTGCACGGCGGAATAGGATTCACCTGGGAGCACGACATGCACCTATTCCATCGCCGCGCACTCGCAGGCGAAGCAAACTTCGGCAACGCCCCAGTACATCGCGAGACAGTGGCAAAGTCGCTGTTGGGGTGATCGCGACGAGAATGAACACGAAGAAGAGCCGCGATCCTGATCGCGGCTCTTCTGTTTCTGTAAGACCACTGACAGTTGACTATTGTAGTATTTTCGCCTTATATTCGCCTATGGTTGGGAGAGTAGGTTGTGAGTGATCGCAGTGCGATCGAGTGGACGGACGCCACCTGGAATCCGGTGCGCGGCTGCACGAAGATCAGCCCGGGCTGCAAGCACTGCTACGCGGAGAGATTCGCCGAACGATTCCGCGGCGTACCCGACCATCCATTCGAGCAAGGCTTCGACATCCGACTTGTGCCCGAGAAGCTGGAACAACCGCTTCGATGGCGCTCATCTCGCCGGATCTTTGTAAATTCAATGAGCGATTTGTTCCATGACAGGGTGCCGACTGAATACATATCTCGGATCGGCCGCGTCATGCAGACGGCAGAGTGGCATACCTTTCAAGTTCTTACGAAACGCCATGAGCGACTGCAATCGCTGTTGAACGGCGAGCTCGAGTGGATGGGATCGCTTTCCAATGTCTGGTGGGGAGTCAGTGTAGAAGATCGAGAACATGGCCTGCCAAGAATCGACTCGCTGCGAACGACGAACGCTCGCGTCCGCTTCTTGTCGGTCGAGCCGCTATTGGAAGACTTAGGCGAGATCAATCTGTCGGGAATCGATTGGGTAATCGTGGGCGGCGAAAGCGGTCCTCATTTCCGAAGTATGGCTCCTCCGTGGGCTGAGAAAATAAGAGACCAATGTCACGAGGCTCGCGTACCATTCTTCTTCAAGCAATGGGGAGGACGTAGTCCCAAGCACCTTGGCCGTATGCTAGCCGGGCGCGAGTGGAACGGAATGCCGAAAGCTTTTGACTCCAATTCAGCCGCGTCCTGCGCCGCACCGTGAAACTTGTCGCAAAGGATGGGCTGCTCGCGCGTCCCGCACGGATTTGGACTCAAGAAAAGCTGACCTACCTAAGGAAGTACGCGACGGCGTTCATGACCGCGATGGCTGGAAAATGGGACCATCTTGTTTACCTCGATTTTTTGTGCGGACCAGGCCGTGACATCGATACAGATACCGACCAGGAATTTCCCGGCTCGCCTCTGATCGCTCTGTCGATCGAACCGCACTTCGATCATTTATATTTAGCAGACAAGGATTCGAAGAACGTCAAGGCTTTGGAAGCGAGGATTTCTCAAGCGGATAAAGCACGCGTCACTCTCCGTGCTGGCGATTGCAACCTGCTCATCGATGATGTCCTGAAGTCGATTTCAAGTCGCACTCTCGGTCTGGCGTTTATCGACCCCGAAGGTTTCGAGGTTGATTTTGCGATGCTGGCGAAATTGGCGAGGCGGCAAATTGATCTTCTCTATCTCTTTCCCAGCGGAATCGGAGTCAAACGAAATCTAAAGAATTTTCTTTCTCTGGCCAAAAGCCCCATGGACAGGTTCTGGGGCGGAAAGGATTGGCGCGACCTTCCAGAAGCAAGGCGTGCCGCCGGCGCCTTGCAGGAAGAAGATCCGGAGAAAGTGGTAAAATCTCTCGTGTCTGCTTTTCGGCAGAAGCTCCGCGACGTTGGATTTACGCACCAGGACGAGGCCGCGCCTCTCTTCTCGAACACAAGAAATGCGCAGATGTACCACCTGCTGTATCTATCGCACAACGAGAAAGGACTGAAGATTTGGCGCGGAATTAAGAAGGTTCGCCCGGGGGGCCAGCGCTCACTCCCGGGGCTTGACTGAAAGAACAACTCCTACGCGATCGATCTTGATTTTTCTTCTTCGGATGCGGCGGTGCGCGCCGCCAGCCGATCGCGCATTGCGCGGTGGCTTTCGCGCGTTATTGGGTAGCGCGAGAAGACCAGCGCGCTTAGCAGGTAGATCGAGGCCGGGCCGATCGCGAACAGCGCGCGCAGATTGTCGCCCGCTTGCGGCGTGAGGCCCGCGCCGCCGGGCTTGTAGCCGACCCAGCTCATGACAGGACCAACCAGCAGCAGCGTGACCGCGACCGCCATCTTTATCGACATCGACGTGATTCCGCCGTACGCGCCCTCCTGGCGCTGGCCGGTGCGCTCTTCGTCCCACTCGATCACGTCCGCCGAGGCGGACATTTGCGTGACCCAGATTCCGATCGCCGAGAAGCCGCTGAATGCCATCAGGAAATAAAGCGCGACGGTGCTTTGCCGGGTTAGCAGCATGAACGCCAGCGAGCCCATCGCGTTGCAGATCATCGCGACGACGAAGGCCGGCTTCTTTTCGAACCTGACCGTGATCCTGAACCAGAACGGATACGAGATGACCGAGCCGGCGAAGTACGCGAGCAACCATCGCGCCGCCGCGTTCTCGTCGTGGTACCAGTACTTGGCGAGGAAGCGCAGCAGCACGGTCGGGATGTTGATCGCCATGATGGCGAGCGCCGTCGCGATCACGAGAATGACGAACGGCCGGTTGCCGGCCATCGATTTGATCGACGCCCACAGCTTGGAGCGCTCAAGCGTGGAGAACTCGGTGCGCTCGCGCAGGCCCGCGTACGCGAGCATCGCGCCGCCCGCGACGGTCAGCCCGCAGATCGCGCCCGTCACTTTGAAGTCGGTGCCGCGCGCGAACAGGTAGGTCGCCGCGAACGGCAACAGCGCTCCGCTGATGTCGCCGACCGTGCCAAACAGCATGCGGAAGGTCGAGAGCTTGGTGCGTTCGTCGTAGTCGAGCGTGAGTTCGGGCATCAGCGCGCCGAATGCGGTCTCGTAAAACTTCCGCGACGTGAGCATCAGGAAGTAGAAGCCCAGGAACCATACGAACAGCCCCGCCTTGAGCGGCGGCGGCGACAGCAGCAGGTAGTAGCAGACCGCCATCGGAATCGACGCGAAGAAAAATGGCCGCCGCCGGCCCGACTTGAAGCGCGCGCGATCCGAAATGTTGCCGACCAGCGGGTCGGTCAACGCGTCAATCACGAGCGCCAGGAAGAATGCAAGGCCGGCCAGCAATGGAGAGAGGCCCATCCGATCGGTATAGAAGTAGAGAAGATGAAGCCCGATCAAAGTCACGCACAGGTTGAGGCCGGTCTGCGCCTGCGCGTAGATTAGCAGGGGACGAAGGCCAATCTTCTCGCTCGAATCCCGGGTTGCCACAGTCCGCAAAGACTACTCGATGAACATGCCTACATACAAAGCGACTGCGATCTCCCGGCTGCTGCTATGCTCCTTCGCACTGCTCATGATGCTCGCACTGACGACGCAGGGATGCTCGTCGGTGACCTCGAAGGTCAAGTCGCTATGGAGTTCCGACGACGACTCGACCGACCTCGACGATGCGGCCAACGCCAACGAAGGCGAACCGCTGCCGCCGCCGGTCGCCAACGTCGCGATCAGCTATCGGCGTCCGGGCGATGCGCTCACCCGCGCCACCGTAATCAAGTTTTTCGGCGCGGAAGTGATCGCGAACCATCAGCGCGACGCGTCGCATACGGAGTCGGTGGTGCGATTCGACGGCGGTGTTCCCATCTGGGAGTTCAAGGCCGACGAGAGCACGTTCGGCTCGATCACCGGCGTCGGTGCGACGAAGTACAGCCTCAAGAACATCGAGTACGCGAAAGTGCCGACGCACTTCACTCAGATATTGCCCGAGGAAGGCCCGCCCGAGCCCCTCGATCGCGGCGCGTACTACGTCTTTCAGATCGAGCGGCAGTCGGGCTCGACCAGCTACCAGGCGGTCAAGGTGCTCGCCGACGGTTCGCTGCAGGCTTATAACGCTCAACCGCGGGCGGGCAGCAGTTACCTGCTCTGTTGCAACGTCACGTCGGACTTCCCCGAGCCGGTGATTCTTCCGGATGAGACTCAGGATACGGGAGCCGAGGGCGCGGGGCCCGACGAAAATCCCGACCAATCGGGCGGTCCTCCAGACCAATCCGGTGGCTCTCCGCCATAGTACTTTTATCGCTCTTTCAGGGCCATTGGCTGCCTGAATAGACTCCACTCCGAATCGTAAATTTCTCAACGAATTGGCGTAGTTCCCGCCATTCGACAGTATATTCATTAATGAATCTCAATTCAGTATTGAAGCTGAAGTCGTAATTGACACATGATTCATTTTGACATAATTTGCTTGAGCTGTGGGACAAGTTGCTCGACAATCCAGCGATGCTCCGAATCGCTTCGATCGGCGGCGCGAGAAAACGCGCGTCGATCTGATCCAAGCCGCCGAACGAGTCATCTCGAGCAAGGGGTACCATCAGACGCGAATCGCCGACATCGCCACCGAGGCTGACGTCGGCCTCGGCACCTTCTACCTGCACTTCAAGACCAAGAACGAAATTTTTATCGAACTGATCGAGCATGGCGCGGCCGAACTGCGACGCACCCTCGCCGAGGCCAAGGCGGGCGTCCATACCCCCGCCGAGAAGCTCAAGATCACGATCGACACGATTCTCGATGCGGCGGCTGAGGCGCCGGAGCTGTTTCGGATAGTTTTCGGCCACAGCCCCGCGTTCCTGGATCTGATGGTCCGCGTCCACGAGGTTTTCATCGACGACCTACGCGACGACCTGGCGCCGGCGGTCGGCGAGCGCGCCGACGCAATTGCGCATCTGACGATCGGGATGTTGTCGCAGGCGATTTCGTGGCTGCTCGCGAGCCGCGATCTTTCTCACGCGGAGCTGAAAAATATCACGGTAAATTTTGCCCTGGGCGGACTCGAGCGCGCAGCACGGCTCGGCGCCCCTTGAATCTGGAGGATTCTCACGATGGCCCACGACCACACCGTTGTTAACACCGACCTCGAAAGCGTTTTCCACTGGGACTACAGCGTCAAGTTCCCCCAGATGGACCGGCTGTACGAGAACGCCAAGCGCGATCAGTGGAACGTCTCCACTACCATCAACTGGGACCGCCCGATCGAGAAGGAAGTCCTGGACATGACGATGATGCCGATGTTCCAGACCGAGCTCTATCGATCGCTGAGCGAGGAGAACAAGTTCCAGCTCGGCCGCAAGTTCGCCGCATGGCGCCTTTCGCAATTCCTGCACGGCGAGCAGGGCGCGCTGATGGTCTGCGGGCAGCTGGTGGACGCGGTGCCTGACCTCGACGCCAAGATGAACGCGGCGGCGCAGGTGTTCGACGAGGCGCGTCACGTCGAAGGCTTCCGCAAGTACATCACCAAGCTCGACCGCATCTACCCGATCGATCCCACGCTCGAGCGGCTGCTGACCACGGTCATGGAGCACGAGCGTTGGGAGCCCAAGTACGTTGGGATGCAAGTCGTCGCCGAGGGGCTGGCGATCGCGGCGTTCCGCTTCATGCAGCGCGAGACCAAGGACGATCTGCTCAAGGAATTGCTCGAGTACATCATGAAGGACGAGGCGCGCCACGTCGGCTTCGGGATGCTCGCGCTGCGCGATGCGGTCACGAAGCTCAAGGGCAAGGACAAGAAGGACCTCGAGGACTTCGCGTTCGCGGCCTGCGACATGATGGTGACCAAGGTCGTCGACGGCGTGCCCAAGGACGGCTTCCTGTCGGGCGCGTCAGTGTTCGAGGAAGTGGGCATCTCGATGAAGGACATCGAGGAAGAGATGCATCGCAACCCGGCGTGGGCGGCGGCGGAGAACGACATGGAGAAGCAGTTCAATTCGTTCCTGTTTGTCGACACGATCATCCCGTGCCTGCGGCAAATCGACCTGATCAACGATCGCACCGAGTCGTGGTACCAGCAGCTAGGCGTGATGCAGTTGGCCGCGGCATAGCTCGCATCCAGCACAGTCAGAATGACCAAGGGCCGGTCGTCAACGACCGGCCCTTTTCTTTTAGCGAGCAGCGCGAGGGAACGTTCGTCATCCTGACGAAGCGAGCAGCGCGAGCGCACTGTTGTCATCCTGACGAAGCGAGCAACGCGAGCGCACTGTTGTCATCCTTCCTGCCGCTCGCGTTGCTCGCTTCGTCAGGATGACAGAGTCTGCCGGTCGCGCCGCTCGCTTTCGGCCAAGATGACACAAAGGTGACCGGCGGTTTTCACTTTCGAAACTTCGCCAGTCCCGCACCGCTAAGCTTGTAATTAGGCTCGCCGAATTCTTCATCGACGCCGCCGGTTGGCTCGAAGCCGAGACTTACATACAGCGCAGCGGCGTTGGTGTTGGTGCGAAAACAGGTTAGCTGCACCGCTTCGCATCGGGGATAGCACGCGGCGATCATCTCGAGCACCTCGACCATCGCGGCGCGTCCGTAGCCTCTCCCCTGGTGCTCGGCAGCGATCATTATGTCGTCGATCCAGTAATTGTCGGCGCTGTCGGGGTCGCAAACGGTGGTCGCGTAGCCGACTACCTCATCGCCGGCGCGAATCAGATGCGGCAGATGCTCGAAGTTGTCGCCGAAAAACCGCACGTAGCATCGCGCGAGCGTCCATCGCGGCGGCGTCACGAACGTGCCCTGCTCCGGCCGAAGCTGCATGTTGAACAGCTTGAGAAAATTGCTCCGATCGATCGGCTCGAGAATTACTTTCAGGCCGTTGGTCTTCATGATTGCACGTGCAGGAAAATGTCGCGCGCGTGCTCGTCGCTGATGCGCTTCACCGAGGTGATTCGATCGGCAAACTGCGCCAGCGACGACGCCTCCGCCGAGCCCACGTCAACCAGCACGGCGAAAATCGAAAAATCCAGCTCGGCTTTTCGTTCTTTTAATCGCGCCAGCCATTCCGGGCTGACCTGCGATTCGCCGTCGGTGATGATCACGATATCGCCGCGCTTGAGTTTCTTTTCGCCGAGCAGCTCGACGGCCGCGTCGATCGGCGTCTCGAAGTCGGTGCCGCCGCCGGGGAAGTACTCGGCCATCTCGACCACCTTGTTCAGGTCGGGCTGATAGCGCCGCTCGCGATTGAGGTCGAGCACCTTGAGGCTGACATCGCCCGAGGAAAACATGACGGCGCGGAACAGCCGGCGCTGGCGCCGCGCGATATCCATCAGCGTCAGCGCGACCGCCTTCGACCACATTTCCTTGTCGCCCTGCATGGAGGAGCTCACGTCGATACACACGACCATCGGGCCCCTGCCCTTCTGCTCGTCGTCGCGCAGCCGGTACTGAAGGACGGTGCCTTCGAGCACCCGGCGATGGAAATCGCGCTTGAGCACGGGATGATGCATCGCGAGCAGCTCGGCGGGAATCAGTCGTCCCAGCTCGGAGCCGAGCTCGATGTCGTAGGCCTCGGCGACGCCGCGCTCGAGCGTTTTGCGCTTCAGCGCGCGCGCGTCCTGCTTGAATCGCCCGACCATCCGCGCCAGCTCGCCGAGCTTCTTGTTGCGCGCGAGGCGCCGCCCGAGCTCGAGCCGCGCACCGGCGGCGACGCGTCCGCCCTGCCCGAATTCGCGGCTGAAGTCGTGACTGTCCTCGGCAGCTTGATCGATCTCTCCCGCCAGCTCCGCGGTCTTGAGTTGCATCCGCTTAAGCGCGCTCTGATCCGCGCCCTTGAGTTGAGTCTCGAACTGCCGCGACTTCTGATTGAGGCGCGCCTCGGAAACCTTGGCCGCGCGCTCGGCCGCATCGGCCATCTCCGCAAGCTCTTTCTTCGTCGCTTGATCTTTTTTCTGTTCGCCGGAGGCCGGTTCGCCCTCTTGCGATTCCTGCATCTCGTTGACCGCCTTGACCGCCTCGGCGCGCGCTTCCAGGTCCTGCTCCTGGCGCGCGAGATCCCACAGATCGAGCATCTCGCCGCGATTGATGAGCTTCTCGGATTTCATCATCTCGAGCGCATGCTCGCTCATCACGATCGCGGCGATCGCGGCCTTGTCTTCTTCGAGTGCGGTGCGCGAACGGAGCGCCTGGAACGGCGCCGACGGCACGATTTGTTCGAGGATCGTGCGATTGAGCGCGGCCGCGAGCCGCACCTCGCCGGCTTTGTGGAACACCGGGTTCATCTTGAACAGCGCGAAGAAAAAGTCCTGCACCAGCGCACCGAAGTGAGGGACCAGCCGCTCGCCGGTCTCCGCCAGATCGGCAATCGACGGCGCGTCGGCGACGATTTCGTTCCAGGTGCGCCGGTCGTAGCTGTCGCTCTCGAACCACGACGCGTTGGCGGGCACCACGGGAACATAGAGGCGTCGCGGTTGGACTATTTTGGCTTTGCGCGCCATCGAAAATCGATCCTGATCCTACGTGAGTGAAAACCGCCTCGCCATGACTCGATTCGCGGCCATTGCGTTACGATGGTCCTTGAATGTATCGCTGGATGCGTAACAGAATTGTAACAGGGTCGCGCCGCGCGGCCTGCAAACGAGATGACGCAGGATTCTACAGGCAACACGCTCTCGAACCGCCAGCATGCGCTGATCCTCGCCGCCGTGCAGGAGTTCGTCTCGACCGCCGAGCCTGTTGGCTCCGCGCAGATCGTCGCGCGTCATCAGCTCGGCGTGCGCGCCGCGATGGTGCGCAACATGATGTCCGAGCTCGAGGAGAGCGGTTACCTGCGCCAGCCGCACACGTCGGCCGGCAGAGTGCCGACCGAGAAGGCGTTTCGCTACTACGTCGATCATCTCGCCGCGGCGACCCGAATCGGCTTCGAGGATCGCGCGCAGATTGAACTTCATTACTCGACCGCCGTCCGCAACCTTGGCGAAGTCCTGCGCGACACGCCGCGCCTGCTCTCGATTCTGACGGGACAGGCCGCACTTGTGATGGCGCCGCGGCTCGAGGCCTCAGTCATCGAGCGCGTCAACTTCGTGCGCATCCGCGACAACCAGGTGCTGGCGGTTTTCGTCGCCGCGAAAGGCGCGATGCAGAACCGTATCGTCGATACCGAGCGCGACCATTCGCAGGACGAGCTGGATCGGATGGCGCGCTACCTCAACGAGTCGCTCGAAGGGCGCACGCTCGACGAGGCGCGCCGCTGGATCGAGGCGCAACTCCGCCAGGAGCGCGCCAACTACGATCGCTTCATGCGCGACGCGCTCGCGCTCGGCGAGGCGATCGCGGATTACGTCGGGCGTCCCGAGCTGTACGTCGAGGGCAGCCTGCAGGCGCTCGAGCAGCCCGAGTTTTCGGATCGCGACAAGATGCGCGAGCTGTTGCGCGCGCTCGACGACAAAACCGCGCTGCTCGAATTGCTCGAGCGCAGCCTGGCCCACGCCGGGCTGACAGTGTCGATCGGCTCGGAGAATTACGACCCGCGCCTGTCGTCGTTGAGCGTGGTGGCGGCGTCGTACGCCAGCGGCTCGAGCACGCTTGGCAGCCTGGCTATAGTCGGACCCGTGCGGATGGACTACGACCGCGTGATACCGCTCGTCGAGTACACCGCCCGCGCCCTGTCGCGCCTGATGGAGTAATCAGGTCTCGCTTCGCGCGCTCGACGGTGTCTTCAGCCGGGTGTGGGGATGAACTTTTCGGCCTGACGCCGACGGATTTTCCGTGCTATCCATACAGTATGGACCATCCGTCACGCTAATCATCAGCCTCGCACCCAGATGGAACTCTCCCGCTCCCGCCAAAAACCAATTTTGACGGAACGAAGCTACCGATGGTAGTCGAGGGATCTCAAACCACCACATATGGTATGAATTTGCTCATTCCAGCTCTATTCGGTCAGTCAGAATTGTGCAGGTTCCGGCGCAATCCGACCTTCGCAACCACCAAAATCCGGCGATTTCACGCTGGCATGACCCGCAATCATGCTTACGTTTAGCTTCGGTCCGGTCTCATAAGAATGAACAAGCGACACAAGCATCCTCAGGATGGTAATCCGGGCATGGACGGGGAGTTCGACCCAGCGAACGCCAACGCGGAAACACCGCCTGGCGAGACCGGCAGTGAACTGGAATCCTTGCGGGCGCAGCTCGCCGAGAAAGACAAGGAAATCGCCGAGCTGAAAGACAAGTATCTTCGTACCCTCGCCGACTCTGAGAACGCGCGCAAGCGAATCCGCCAGCAGAGCGAAGAATCCATCCGAATCCAGCGGGAGGCGATTCTCCGCGACCTGCTGCCAATCATCGACAACCTCGAACGCGCCCTCGCGGCGGCCCGCAACGGCACCGACGCCCGGACGATTGTCGATGGCGTCGAGATGACGGTGCGCACGCTGATCGATTTCCTGCGCGCACAAGGCGTCACGCCCGTGCAGTCTGTCGGCCAGCCCTTCGACCCCAATCGGCACGAGGCGGTCGATCACGTGGCGTCGGATGCGCATCCGCCGAATACCGTCGTCGATGAATTCCATCGCGGCTATCTGATCGGCGAACGAACTCTTCGGCCGGCCCGCGTGTCGGTTGCGAAGAATACCGGGGCCGATTCCGGAAAGCGAAACGGAGGCGAAACCGATGCTTCCGACGTTGAAAATAACTAAAGCGTGATTATCTCTATCTTAAGTTCTATATCAGGGGATCTCTAGGAAAATGGCAAAAGTAATCGGTATCGACCTGGGCACGACCAATAGCTGCGTCGCGATCATGGAGGGTGGCGACCCCGTAGTTATCGCCAACTCCGAAGGCAGTCGCACGACGCCGTCCGTCGTCGCATTCACCGAAGCAGGCGAGCGGCTGACTGGTCAGATCGCCAAGCGCCAGTCGATCACCAATCCAACCAATACGGTATTCGCGATCAAACGCCTGATGGGCCGGCGGTTCGACGACCCCGAAGTTCAGAAGGCGATGAAAGTGCTGCCCTACAAGATCGTGAAGAACGACGACGGCGCGGCGTGGGTCGAAATCCGCGGCAAAAAATACAGCCCGCCGGAAATTTCGGCCTTCATCCTCCAGAAGATGAAGCAGACGGCCGAGGACTACCTTGGCGAGAAAGTCACCGAGGCCGTTATCACCGTGCCGGCGTACTTCAACGACAGCCAGCGCCAGGCCACCAAGGACGCGGGCCGTATCGCGGGCCTCAACGTATTGCGCATCATCAACGAGCCGACAGCGGCGTCGCTGGCCTACGGTCTCGACAAGAAGAAGGACGAAAAGATCGCCGTGTTCGATCTCGGCGGCGGCACCTTCGACATTTCAATTCTCGAACTGGGTGAAGGCGTCTTCGAGGTCAAGGCGACCAACGGCGACACCTTCCTGGGCGGCGAAGATTTCGATCAACGCATCATGGATTACCTGGCCGACGAGTTCCGCAAGGACCAGGCAATCGATCTGCGCAAAGATCGCATGGCGCTCCAGCGGCTTAAGGAAGCCGCCGAGAAGGCCAAAACCGAGCTGTCCACCGTGACCGAGACCGATATCAACCTGCCCTTCATCACTGCGGATCAGTCGGGCCCCAAGCATCTCAATATGAAGCTGTCGCGCGCGAAGCTCGAAGCCCTGTGCGCCGACCTGCTCGACCGGCTCGACGCGCCATGCGTCACCGCGCTGAAAGATGCGGGCCTCAAGGCGAGCGAGATCAACGAGATCGTGCTCGTCGGCGGCATGACCCGGATGCCCGCGGTGCAGGAGCGCGTGAAGAAGCTGTTCGGCAAGGAAGGGCATAAGGGCGTCAATCCCGACGAGGTTGTCGCGATCGGCGCGGCCATCCAGGCGGGCGTGCTCAAGGGCGAAGTCAAAGACGTGCTGCTGCTCGACGTGACACCGCTGTCGCTCGGGATCGAAACGCTGGGCGGCGTGTTCACCAAGCTTATCGAGAAAAACACGACCATCCCGACCCGCAAGAGCCAGGTGTTCTCGACCGCGCAGGACAATCAGACGGCAGTCACGATTCGCGTCTTCCAGGGCGAGCGCGAGATGGCGTCCGACAACAAGCTGCTCGGCCAGTTCGACTTGATCGGAATTCCACCCGCTCCGCGCGGGATGCCGCAGGTCGAGGTCACGTTCGACATCGATGCGAACGGAATCGTGAACGTGCATGCCAAGGACCTCGGCACCAACAAGGAGCAGTCGATCAAGATTACCGCGTCGTCCGGTCTCAACGAGGAAGAGATCAAGAAGATGGTGCGCGAGGCCGAGGCGCATGCCGCCGAGGACCATGCCCGCCGTCAGCAGGCCGAGGCGCGCAACAAGCTCGACAACCTGATCTATACCACCGAGAAGACGCTCAAGGATCACGGCGCCGAAGTTGACGAGGCCGGGCGCAAGCAGGTCGAGGACGCACTCGCGGAAGCCCGGACCAAGCTCGAGTCCAAGGACGCCGACGAGATCAATCGCGCGGCCGAGGCGCTGCAGAACGCGTCGCACAAGCTCGCGGAGGCGATGTACAGCAAGACCAAAGCGGGCGCGGGACCGCAGGCGGGCGCAGGGCCGCAGGATGGCGCCGGTGGGCAGAGCGGCTCCCAGACCGGGAACGGCGAAAGCCGAGCCAAAGAAGACGTAGTCGATGCGGACTACAAAGAAGTCAAAGATCAGTAGGCAGGGACGGGGCCGCGCAAGCGGCCCCGCTTGCAACAACCTGACAATGGCATCGCCTCGGATGTTCGCATAGAATCTTTGCGCGATGCCGCCTGCACAAAAGCGCGACTATTACGAAATTCTCGGTGTCAACCGCGGCGCCGGCGAAGCCGAACTGAAGAAAGCCTATCGCACTCTCGCTATCCAGTGTCATCCCGATCGTAATCCCGGCAACAAAGAGGCCGAGGAGCGTTTCAAAGAACTCAACGAGGCCTACCAGGTCCTTTCCGATCCCGAACGGCGCGCGCAGTATGACCGCTTCGGGCATGCCGCCTTCCAGGGACCGCAGGGTGGTCCGGGTGGATTCGGCGGATTCGACTTCAGCCAGGGCTTCGAGGAAGTTTTCTCCGACATCTTTGGCGATTTCTTCGGCACCGGCCGCGGACGCTCGCGTTCGCGCACCCGGCGCGGCGACGACCTGCGCTACGATCTCGAAATCGAATTCGAAGAGGCGGCGCGCGGGATCGAGAAAGTCGTAAAGTTCCAGCGCCTCACGCAATGCGAAGGATGCAACGGCACGCGCGCTCGCGGCGGCTCCAGCGGCGCACGCCAATGCCCCAATTGCCGCGGCAGCGGTCAGGTCCGTACTCAGCAAGGGTTCTTTTCAATCTCGACCACCTGCGGGCAATGTCGCGGCGAGGGCATGATCATCTCCGACCCGTGCCCCAAGTGCCAGGGACAGGGGCGCATCCGCAAACATGAATCGCTCGCCGTAAAAATTCCGCCGGGCGTGGACAATGGCTCGCGGCTCAAGCTCCGCGGCGAGGGCGAGGCCGGCTACGGCGGCGGACCGCAGGGCGATCTCTACGTCGTCATTCACGTCAAGGAGCACGAGATGTTCGTGCGCCAGGACAACGACGTGATAATCGAGGCGCCGATCAGCTTCCCGCAGGCGGCGGTTGGCACCGAGATCGAAGTGCCGACTCTCGAAGGCAAGGTGAAGCTCAAGATTCCGCCGGCCACGCAGTCGGGAAAAATCCTGCGGCTGAAGGGCAAGGGCATCGTCGATCTTCACGGCTACGGACGCGGCGACCAGCTAATCAAGATAATCGTCGAGACGCCGCGCAGCCTGACCGCGCGCCAGCGCGAACTACTCGAGGAATTCGCCAAGCTCGACGGCAAGGCCGTCAACCATCCGCTCTCCAAGGGCTTCGTGGACAAACTCAAGGAGATGTTCGGCTGACACGCAAGGAGACGGGAGCTGCGCCGGAGGAATTTGAATATGGCGTGCAATTCATGCGACCCAGGCGAGTCATTCAGCGCGAGCTACTGCGACGATTGCGAGCGATGGACCTTTCGCGCGCGCAAGCATCACGTGATAATCGCGGCCGGAGTTCTGGCCGCGGCGGCGGTGATCGTCGCCGTCGCGATCCTGCAGCCGGAATTGATCGTGCCGATCGTCGCGATCGGCGGCGGCGGCATGGCCAAGCGAGCGGTTTCGTTCCTGGCGTAGCGCCGCTTTATCCCGGTAGGTAGTCGTACTCGTTCGGCGCACGGCAACCTTGCCCCATTGCGCGATGTTCCCATTCGAACTTGTGTTTGCTCGCCCCCTTGACGTTCGCTCGAGAGGAATTATTTTCGGTCCGGAGAGCGGTTCCAAACTTTCATTCATCAGGAGGTTGTTATGGCACTGCTAAGATATTCCCCCGATTTGGATCCTGTTACCAACCTGCTCACGCTTCAGGGCGACTTGGAGCGTTTCCTGCGCAACCCCGGGTACGGGCTCGGAGTGTCAGGTTCGGGCGGCTTTCCACCGGTGAACATTTTCGACACTGGCGACGGAATTGCCGTGATAGCCGAGGTGCCGGGAATCGATCCGAAAAGTATCAGCGTTTCCGGCCAGGGTCATACGCTGACCATCAAGGGCGAGCGCAGACGCGAAACCTCGACGGAGGCCGCCGGCTATCACCGCCGCGAGCGGTCGTTCGGTGAATTTTCGCGTTCGATCCAGCTGCCGGAGCAGCTCGATCTCGACAAGGCGACCGCCACTTACGACGCCGGAATCTTAACCGTGAAGGTTTCGAAGGCGGAGGCCGCAAAGCCGCGTCAGATCGCTGTGAACCAGGCTTAGGAGTTCAAATTCAGACTGTCGGCATATTCTCAAGGAGGAACGCAAAATGACTGAGCAAGAAATTGCCACCAAAGAGAAGCAAACCGTGCAGGGCCAGGAGAAAACTCGCGCCGGCCGTTTCTTTATGCCCGAGGTCGATATCGAGGAGTTGAACGATTCGCTGAAACTCTGGGCCGACATGCCAGGAGTCAAACAAAGCGACGTCGAGGTGACTCTCAACAACGGCATACTTACCATAGTGGGCACGGTATCGACGGAGGCTTATCAGAAACTCGCGCCGCTCTACACCGAGTATAACGTCGGAAACTATTTCAGACAGTTCGAGTTGAACGAGGATATCGATGCCCAGCGGATCAATGCCTCGATGAAGGACGGCGTCCTTGAGCTGACGCTACCGAAGAGCGAGCGCGCACGACCTCGGCGAATCGAAGTCAATGCGCGTTGAGCTCACGGCCCAGCGTGCTGAACAAAGCCGCGCGCATTACGCCGGCCGGCGGCGCGACGCGATTGAACAACTTGAACGCGAGCTCGCCCTGGTTCACCAGCATCCCGGCGCCATCGGACGCGCTCCGGCCGCTGGCAAGCGCGGGCTTCAGGAACGCGGTCGGCTCCTCCGAATAGATCAGATCGTAAAACAGGCAATCGGTGGCGGTTGAGCTGTAATCGAGACGCGCGAAGCGGCCCGTCGTCAGACCCATCGAGGTCGCATTGACGATCAGTCGCGCGCCGCCAAGCAGCTCGGCGTCCATCAATGCGTCCAGACCGCGAAGCTCACCCGCCGCACGCGTCATGCCCTTCGCTGAAAGGCGGCGCGCGAGTGCCACGGCGCGGGCCGGCGTGCGATTCACGATAACGACGCGGTTCGCGCCCAGCCGCATGCACGCGAGGACCGAGGACGCCGCGCCGCCACCCGCGCCGATCACGATTGCGAGCCGCCCGTGCAGCTCGCATCCCAGGTCGCGCAGGTCGCGCTCGAGACCGCGCGCATCGGTGTTGTCGCCGCGTAGCGTGCCGCGCCGATTCACGACGCAATTGACAGCCCCGAGCATGCGCGCCTCTCCGCTCAGGTCCTTGATGAGCCGCGCCGCCGCTTCCTTATGCGGCACGGTCAGATTTACGCCGATGATGCCAAGCGGATGAATCGCGCGCAGCGCCGATGCGAGGTTCGCCGAGGTGACGCGGAACGCGACATACGTGCGGTTCATCCCAAGCGCCGCGTAGGCCGCGTTGTGCATCGCGGGCGACCTGGAATGCCCGACGGGATCGCCAAAGATTCCCGCGACCGCGGTGTCGCGATTGGTCTCCAAGCGAACTATCCGGCGACGGGATGAGCGGCGCGCTCGGCGCGCACCTCTTCCGCGGTGAAGACCCAGCTGTACTTCAAGCCGGCGCGTGCGAACGCGTCGACGGCGCCCTCGCCGCGCTCCACCAGTGCGATTGCCGCGATCACGTTCGCGCCCGCCTCGCGCATCGCGGCCACCGCTTGCAGGCTCGATCCTCCGGTGGTGATCGCGTCGTCGATCACTGCGGTCTTCAGCCCGGGTTTGAATGCGCCCTCGATCATTTGTTGCAGCCCGTGCTGCTTGGTTTCCTTGCGCACGAAGAAGCCGCGAATGTCGACACCGTTCCGATGCGCCGCGGCCATCACCGCGTCAGTCACCGGCAGCGCACCGGCCGCCATGCCGCCAATCTGCTCGACGCCCGCAGCCTTGACGAGTTCAAGCACCAGTTCTCCGGCCAGATACGCGCCACGTGGCAGGTACAGCGTGCGTTTGCAATCGACGTAATAGTTTGACGCGCGTCCCGATGAGAGCGTGAGTTGTCGCTCGAAATACGACTCTCGGGCGAGCATCGCCAGCAGTTCGCGGCGTTCGTCGGATTTCATGATTGTGGCGATCTTAACGGATGCAGCGCGGGGCACAAGAGCGGTATAATATGGACTGCGCCGATGCTAGCGTTAAAGATGAACGAAAGGCACCATGGACCGCGGGTTACGGTCCGTCAGGCACCAAAAGGAGGGATAGCATGTCGCCACTAGTCCAATGACTCGGGGCGCCGCGTGATATAAGTGATTAGCAATGATTCACCCCGTGTGATCGGAACTGGCACTGCTTTACCTGCTAACTACGTCGATCAGGAACAACTGACCTCGCGCCTGCGTGAGCTGTGGGAGCGGCGCTGGTCGGATCTGCGCCGGTTCGACAAAATCCAGGGCGCGCTCGGAATCACCGGGCGTCATCTCGCCCTGCCGATCGAAGAATACATTCCGCTCGACACGTTCGCGAAGACCAACGACGCGTGGCTGCGCGTTGCACCCGACATCGGAACCGCGGCGGCTGAAATCGCGCTCGAGCGCGCCGGCCTTAAGCCTCGCGATGTCGATCATCTGTTCTTCGTCACCGTCACCGGCATCGCCGTTCCGAGCATCGATACTCGCGTCATCAGCGCGCTCGGCATGCGCAAGGAAATCAAGCGCACTCCAATCTTCGGGCTGGGATGCGTCGCGGGCGCCGCGGGGACGGCGCGGGCCGCCGACTACATTCGCGCATTTCCGTCGGAAGTCGCGATGCTGCTGTCGGTCGAGTTGTGCTCGCTCACGCTGCAGCGCGAGGATCTCTCGATCGCCAACATCATCGCCTCGGGGCTGTTCGGCGACGGCGCGGCCGCGATGCTGATAGGCGGCAACGACCACGCAGTGACGTCCGGCCCGCAGGTAATCGCGACGCGTTCGCTCGTATTCCCGAATACCGAAGAAATTCTCGGCTGGGAGATCGTCGACAGCGGCTTCAAAATCGTGCTGTCGTCGAAGCTCACCGATCTCGTCCGCGCCAACATCCTCGACGAAGTTGATTCATTTCTGACGACGCAAAAAATCGACCGCTCCCATATCAAGCACTGGATCGCGCACGCCGGCGGCCCCAAGGTGCTCGAAACCCTCGAGGGCGCGCTCGCACTACCCGAGGCGGCGCTGGCGCGTTCGTGGCGCTCGCTGCAATCGGTCGGAAATCTCTCGTCGGCGTCGATCATGTTCATCCTCGACGAATTGCTCGAAGACAACGCCGCTGTCGCCGGCGACTACGGTCTTATAATCGGGATGGGTCCCGGTTTCTCCGTCGAGCTGGTCCTCTTGAAATGGTGACCTCTCCGAAGTGGTGATCTCGCTCCGCAGTTATCTCCTGATCCTTGCGCTGCTCGTGGTCGAGCGCGTCTTCGAGCTCGATCGCGCCCGCCGCAACGCGCGGCGTGCGTTCCAGCACGGCGCGGTCGAAGTCGGGCAGGCGCACTACCGCGTGATGGTCGCATTTCACGCGCTGTTCATCGTCTCATGCGCCATCGAGGCGGCGTTCTTCCCGCATGCATTTCCGCTTGCGGTCGCGTGGCTCGCGTTGTTCGCTGAACTGGTCGCGCAAGCGCTTCGCTACTGGGCGGTGGCGACGCTCGGCGATCGATGGAACACGCGAATCATCGTGAGCCCCGACCAGGCCCCCGCGACCAACGGACCCTATCGCTTCATGCGTCATCCCAACTATCTCGCCGTCGTGATCGAAATCGCGGCCGTGCCGATGATCGGCGGCGCAATCTTCACTGCGATCGCATTCTCGATCGGCAACGCGCTGATTCTCGCGGTGCGAATTCCGGCCGAGGAACGCGCGATGGGCGGGCGCTACGCGGACGCACTCGGCTCGCGCCGCCGTTTCTTCCCCGGCTTGCGACACGGCTAAGATACTCCGGTGTTTTTCGCACCGTTCCTCGCCTTCTACGCGATCGTTTTCTTCCTCATCCTCGCGTTCTTTTTCATCCTGCTCGAAATCCACGTCATCAGCTACGCTTTCGTCACGCTCGGCCTGCCGCCTGAGATGGCGTTTACGGCTCTGCTTGTCAGTCTAGTCGGCAGCTATATCAATATTCCCATCACGCGGGTCGCCAACGGGCAGCCTCATCCCGACGCTGTGGTCCGCAGTTTCGGGATTCGCTACCGAGTGCCGACTCGCTACGGCACCGACTCGACGATCATCGCGGTTAACGTCGGCGGCGCGGTCGTTCCCGTGCTGATCTCGATTTATCTGCTGACGCAGATGCCGACGATCGTGGTGCCCGCGCTGATCGGAGTCGCAATCGTTACCGCCATCGTCCATCGTTTCGCGATGCCGGTGCCGGGGTTGGGAATCGCGACCCCGATGTTGATTCCGCCCATCGTCGCCGCCGCGTGCGGCTACTTCCTCGGCTCTTCAGAGCACCATCGCGACGCCGTCGCCTTCATCAGCGGCGTAATGGGCACGCTCATCGGCGCCGACTTGCTCAACCTGCGCAACCTCCGCGATTTGGGCGCGCCAGTCGCATCGATCGGCGGGGCCGGCACCTTCGACGGAATCTTCCTGACCGGAATCGTCGCCGTCCTGCTGGCGTGAGCGGGGGGAAATGCACGGGGTGGCCTTCCAGCTGTGCATCGCGATGACAGGAAGCTATAATGGTTCCGAAATGGAACCATCGCCGGAGAGCAGAGATGACTGTAACTCTTTCGATCAAGAAAGTCCCTGAAAAGCTGGTCAAACGACTTAAGCGCAAGGCCGCGATGCACAAGCGATCGCTCCAGGGCGAGTTAATGGCCGTTCTGGAAGAGGCTGCTTCGCCGACCCGGCTGACGGTCGATGAACTTTGGCAAGCAGTCCAGCGGATCGGACCGCCGGTCCCGGGGGACAGCGTGAAGATGATTCGTGAAGATCGCGATGCCCGATAAGGTCGTCGATGCTTCGGTTATCTCGGCGCTGGCATTCGTGGAGTCGCGTGCTGAAGAAGCCCGCGATCTGATCCGTAACGCCACTCTCTTCGCGCCGGGCATACTCCCATACGAACTGGCCAGTGTGGCCCTTAAGAAGTCGCGGAATTCGCCGTCGCTTCGATTCGACATCGCGACGAGGCTCCGCGCCGCGCTCTCGCTTGGGGTCGTGCTTGTGCCGATTGCGCCGCTCGAGGTGCTCAAGCTCGCGCTCGAGACCGAGCTGACGGTCTACGACGCCGCCTATCTTCAAATCGCACGACAACTCGGATGCGTTCTCGTGACCTTCGACGCGAAGCTTGCACGCCACGCGCGGCGCGTTACACGGGCTTGAACTTCACCAGCGTGCAGTCCGGCGTCACGTCGTCGAAGAAAACCTGGACCGGCATCTCGACCCGCATCTTCTCGGGCGCCGCGACGATATTGCTCGTCATGCGCGGACCCTCGGCCAGCTCGACGATCGCCAGCACGTACGGTGCGTCCGCAAAAGCGCGGCTCGACGCGCGCCGCACGACAGTATAGCTGTACACCTTGCCTCGACCGCTTAGGCGCTCCCACGCAAGCTTGTCCGAGAAACATTTCGGGCATCGATCGCGCGGATAATAGACGTACTCGTGGCACGCGCCGCAGCGTTGAAGCGTCAGCTCGTGACGGCGCGCCGCCTCCCAGAACGGACGGCTGGTTGGCGATGGCTTTGGAAGCGGTTTGTAGTATTCGCTCATGAATTGCGCTCCAGCACGAGACTTGCCTGCTCGCTCATGATTCCGCCGTTGCCGTTGACATAGCCGAGCGACGCGCCCTTGACCTGGCGCTCACCGCCGCGCCCCATTAACTGCCGAATCGCTTCCGTCACGTGACTCATTCCGCCCGCCAGCCCCGGCTGGCCGAACGACAATTGCCCGCCGTGCGTGTTGCACGGAAAGTCGCCCGCGTACGTCAGGTCGTGCTCGGCAACGAACGGCCCACCCTGCCCTTTCTTGCAAAAGCCGGCGTCCTCGAGCGTGACGATCACGGTGATCGTATAGCAGTCGTACGGACACACGAGGTCCATGTCCTTCGGCTGCAGACCCGCCATCTTGAAGGCTGCGGCGGCGGCGGGTTTGATCGGCGACTCCGTGATCGACGGCGCATACGTGATCGTCGAATGATTTGCGTACTCGCCCGCGCCCAGCAGCCATATCGGCGGATTCTTCGCGCGCTTCGCAACCTCGGGCGAGGCGACAATTATCGCCGCGGCGCCGCTCACCGGGCTTACGATTTCATATAGATGAAGCGGATCGACGATCATGCGCGAGTTCAGCACGTCGTCGATCGTGAGCGCCTTGTCGTTGAACGTCGCCAGTGGATTCTTGAGCGCGCTGGTCCGCTGATCGACGGCGACCTTCGCCATCTGCCGCGCCGTGGTGCCGTACTCGTGCATATGGCGATGCGCGATCATCGCGTAACCGCAGTTGGCGCCGATATTTCCGTACGGCGCTTCGAACTCGCGCTGCACCGATATCACCGGCGGGCGCTGGTCGCCCGCCTTGTTCAAATCCGCGACGATGCAGAGCACTGCGTCGCACATTCCCGCGTCAATCGCCGCCGCCGCGCGCCAGATCATCCCGGCCGGACTCGCGCCGCCGATATCGACCTGGTTGAGCATCCGCACGTTCAGCCCCAGCACCTCGGCCGCGCTTGCCGGGTAAATCATGCCAGGGTCCGAAAACGGCACGCCGACCAGGAAGCCGTCGATATCTTTTTTCTCCAGCCCCGCGTCGGCGATCGCCTCGGCTGCGACGCGCGCCATCAGCCCGAGCGCGGTCAGGTCGCCGGGTTCCTTGACCGGTTTGAGTTCGCCAATTCCAATCGCCGCGGCTTTTCCCTTCAGGCTCATTGCTTCGACTCCCGCGTTTGCGTGTCTCCGAGATTACCTGTCGGCACTCGACCACGATTACCACAGATCGCCTCTCGCGAGCCCGCCGCGGCGCGGTTCAATTCAGCGAAAAAATCTTATAGGTTGGTTCGTTCGAGGTGCTTTGAACCAAATGGCATTTATCATCTGTGACGACCATAACCTTGATGTAGAGGCCGACGGAATCGACAACCCCGTCGCGAAGCAGTTGATGCTCACCGACTCGAAGCCGGACGCGACCCCGCTCGAAAAAGAGATTATCGAGTTCGGCAGAGTACATCGTAAGTGCAACATCCGGATCCTCGCCGGCTAGGTTTTTAGATTCGAGCGAATCCGCGAAGCGATCGCCCGTTAGATGGCGAGGATCGTCGCTTCCACACGCCCGCGCGCATTTTACGCATTCGATGTTGACCGGCTGACCAACCGGCAGATACACTGCCGAGGCGGGGTGGAGCAGTCTGGTAGCTCGCCGGGCTCATAACCCGGAGGTCGAAGGTTCAAATCCTTCCCCCGCAACCACGAATCCTCAATTTTCCTGGATAATTGAGCGGCAAGGTCAGGCGCAATCGGTTGGGCTCGTTTTCGCTGATGGCAGTTCTGGTGGCAATTGAGGTCCGAGAACCTGAGATCAGGAACTAGACGCGATAGCCTGCCGATACCAAAAACCGGTCTTCGATATTGTGACGGCGCGAGCCTGCCGCAATACATTCTTGCAAGCTGGGGGTCGCCGGTTCGAAGCCCTGCACCTTCCACCGGTCGAATCAGGCGCTTACGAGATTCGGCTCGCTCCCCTCAGTCGTCTCGTGCCGGTTAGAAAAATTCGCGACTATCCCGCTAGACCTACCATTCGCGGTTTCGGCCGGATGAAAGCGGTTCAAATGAAGGCCTGTCGAGAACTGAAACCCGGCACTAAGCTCAACGAGGCATCATTCAATGTGGTATCGCTTTCGCTTACGCCAAAGCGTAGGAATGCTTATGCCGAGGGTGGCGGCGGCATCCTCTAGCGTCGGAGCAACTGCCAAGACTCGTTTGATGTGCTCTTCCTCCAGTTCTTCCAGGCTTGAATCCGCTGATACCTGAATCGGCCGCTGTGTGCTCGGCGCAAAGAGCACGTCAGAGAGATCTTCCTTGCGTATGACCGCGCCACGACTTAGAACGACCGCGCGCTCCACCACGTTGCGGAGCTCTCTGATGTTCCCTGGCCACGAATATGGCACTAGAGCCTTCTTGGCATCTTCTGAGAAGTGGAGATCAGAACGGCGATTTCGCGCAGCCGCCTCGGACAATAGCTTCTCGGCTAACGGCAAGATGTCTTCCGGGTGCTCGCGTAACGCGGGTACCCGGAGACTAATCACATTTAGCCGGTAATACAGGTCGGCTCGGAAGCGTCCGGCTGCGATTTCCTGCTGCAGATCGCGATTAGTGGCAGCGATGACGCGCGTGTCGACTGAAATCGTCTCCTGCCCTCCGATCCTTTCGAAGCATCCGTCCTGCAAGAAGCGAAGAAACTTTGTCTGAAGAGATAGCGACAGCTCCGCGATCTCGTCGAGAAACAGCGTGCCCAGATGCGCCGCTTCGAGTCGTCCCGGTTTGTCCTTGATCGCGCCTGTGAAAGACCCCTTCATGTGGCCGAACAGTTCGCTTTCCAGCAGATGCTCCGAAAGCGTGGTGCAATTTACAGTGACAAAAGGGTGCTCGTGGCGCGGGCTCCACGCGTGTATCTGACGCGCGAGCACATTTTTGCCGGTGCCGCTCTCTCCCGTGAGCAGAATACTCGCTTCGCTGCCGGCGGCTGTGAACGCGACTTCCGTCAGCTCGCGGAATCGAGAGCTGGCGGAAGCCAACAACGGAACCCCGTCGATCGAGTCGCGCAGGGCGCGATTTTGAGTGCGCAAATCTTTGACCTCGAGAGCGCGCTCAACCGCGTGCTGAACCTGATCAAGGGAAAAGGGCTTTGTGAAATAGTCGTATGCGCCCGCCTTCATGGCTGCGACCGCGTTATCGATCGTGCCGTAGGCGGTCATGAGGATCACAATTGTACCGGGAAACTTCTCCTTGATGCTTTTGAGCAGCTCGAGGCCGTTCATCTCGGCCATCCGCCAATCGCTCAAGACCAGGTCGAAGTCACTGCACTTCGACATGACCTCCAACGCCTGGCGCCCGCTGTCCGCCGTGGCCACCCGGTAGTCGCACGACTCAAGGAATTTGGCGAGCGTCTGCCGAATGTTCCTTTCGTCATCCACGATCAGCAGTTTGGGCATCAGGATTCCTGAGAAAGCGGCACCGTCAAGGCTACCCTTCCGCCGTCTTCAAACGTTTCCGCGAATAATCTACCGCCGTGCGCCTCGACGATTTCTCTCGCGATCGCGAGGCTGACTCCGCCCTCGGGGTTCTGTAAAACTGCGGCGGCTTGAATTGTGTTCCCGAAGATCAATTCTCGCGTGCGCGGTGAGATTCCCGGGCCGCTGTCCCAAACCGATATTCTGATCTGTCTGTCTTCTTTCTCTGCAGTCAAATCGATCCTTCCCGTTTCAGGCGTATTGCGGAGGGCGTTGCGGACGAGGGTAGCTATCACCCAGGATAGCTTCAGCGGGTCGCCAGAGACTCCCAGGATTCTTTCGGCGTGCACCGCGAATTGGATCCTTCGACGTCCGATCCGATCCGCAAACTTCCTGCGAACCAAGTCGAAGACCGTCCTGAGATCGAAATCTACGCTGTGAAGCGCTATCGATCCCGGTTGCCCGCGCACCACATTGAGAAAATCAGCGGATGCGTGGTTGAGCCGGTCAACATCTTCAATGATCTCGCGGATCAGTTCGTTCTGCTCCTCTCTGCCGCGTTGCAGTAGTCCCGCCGCCAACGACAGGGAAGTGAGAGGAGTGTTGAGTTGCTGGGCGACAGCCGCGACGGCGGTATCGTGAGGCCTGCTTCTTTCGCGAAATAGCGAAACATCATGAAGGAAGACCAAGGTGCCAAGAGAATTGCCCCCCCTCTCGCGCAGTGGAACAGCCTTCAGGAGACATTTGTGATCTCGACCCTGAGCCGTCAGGTTAAGTTCGACCTGCTGCTCGCCGACGGGAAAGCGACTGGCGCTATCGAGCGCCGACCCGACCAGCGTGCAGCTGGCGCAGTGATGTTCAATGTCGTCGCTGAACCGATGACCGATGATTCGATTTCGATCGATGGTCAGGAGCTCGGCAGCGGCCCGATTCACGTAGATGACAGTCTGGGTCTCATCGAGGACGAACGCCGGTTCATCGAGACTATCGATAATCGCGGCCGCCCGATCGTCTGCGGTGGAGGCGTTACCTGTTCCCATCGACACATCCCCGCCGTCCCGTCTCCGCGATCATTCAAATGATCTACTTCATCGCAGTCGGCTGGTTGCCGGTCGTTGCGTCGAGCGCGAGGTTCAGTTCCAAGACGTTCACACCGGGCTCGCCTAGAAACCCAGCCCATCGCGGCTGCGTGTTGGCGTTGATGAGGGCACGCACCGTATCCGCACTGAGGCCGCGAACTTTGGCAACGCGTTCGACTTGAATCTCGGCTGCAGCAGGGCTGATCTGCGGATCAAGGCCGCTGCCGGAGGCTGTTACCATGTCGATCGGCACTTCAGACGCCGGAATACTATCCTCCTCCATAACACCCTTGGTCCGCTGTTTGACGGAATCGATAAAGCTTTTGTTGGTTGGACCAAGGTTAGAACCGCTTGAGCTAGTCGGATCATAGCCGTTGTTCCCCGCGGCAGAAGGCCGTGGATGAAAGTAGCGGGCGGCTTTGAAGTTCTGAGCTATCAGCGAAGATCCTATAGGCAATCCCTTGCGATAGATAAGGCTTCCGCCAGCTTGTTCGGGAAATAAGACTTGCCCGATCTCGGCCATCACGACTGGATATACTATACCCGTCAAAAGGGTCAGCACGACCGTCATCTTAATAGCAACCATCAGGGAACGCATTCGAATTCTCCTCTAAGCCAAGTGAACCGCGGTAATCAGGAGGTCAATTGCCTTGATGCCAATGAAGGGCGCGATGATACCGCCCAACCCATAGATGAGAAGGTTGCGCGTGAGTATTCCGGCCGCTCCGATTGGGCGATACTGTACTCCGCGCAGAGCTAGCGGGATCAAGGCGATGATGATCAAGGCGTTGAAGATGACGGCTGAAAGTATCGCGCTCTCAGGCGTCGCGAGATGCATAATGTTGAGTGCCTGCAGTTCGGGAT
Source organism: uncultured delta proteobacterium (assembly GCA_963724395.1). GTDB lineage: Bacteria > Desulfobacterota > Binatia > Binatales > Binataceae > Binatus. Next base: position 72,220 of record CAVRUK010000001.1, read on the forward strand.
AAGCCAGCAGGAACATTGCGGGAATAATCGCGAAGTACTTCGCGACGTCGTTGGCAACTGAAAAGGTGGTCAACGCGCCGCGAGTAATCAGCAACTGCTTTCCAATCTCGACCACTTCCATGATCTTGGTCGGGTTGGAATCAAGGTCGACCATATTCCCAGCTTCGCGCGCGGCTTGCGTGCCCGCGTTCATCGCGATGCCTACATCCGCCTGCGCCAGGGCCGGGGCGTCATTGGTGCCATCGCCAATCATCGCTACGAGTTTGCCTTGGGCCTGCTCGTCGCGAATCAGGCGGAGTTTGGTCTCAGGCGTAGCCTCAGCTCGAAAATCATCGACGCCGGCCTCAAAAGCGATCGCCGATGCGGTCAGTGGATTGTCTCCGGTTATCATCACAGTCCGGAGTCCCATCGCGCGCAATCTTGCGAAACGCTCCTTGATGCCTTCCTTTATGACGTCCTTGAGATGGATTACTCCAAGAACGCGATTGTTTTCGGCTACTACGAGGGGAGTACCCCCGCTCTTTGAGATCCGCTCTACTATCCCGTCGAGTTCATTTGGAATGCTGCCGGCCGCATCGCGAACCAATTTGACAACTCGATCTGCAGCACCCTTACGAATTTTGCGTCCTGGCATGTCGACGCCGCTCATCCGCGTCTGCGCCGAAAATGCGATAAACTCGGTATCCTTTTCGTCCAACTCGCGCCCGCGAATGTTGAACTCCCGCTTGGCGAGCACCACGATCGATCGTCCCTCAGGGGTTTCATCGGCCAGCGACGCAAGCTGCGCGGCATCGGCCAACTCCTCAACTGCCACGTCGAGCACCGGAATGAACTCCACTGCCATGCGGTTGCCGAGAGTGATCGTTCCGGTCTTGTCGAGTAGAAGAGTATCTACGTCTCCGGCTGCTTCGACGGCGCGACCTGACATTGCCAGCACATTGTGCTGGACTAGCCTATCCATCCCAGCAATGCCGATAGCGGACAGCAGTCCTCCGATGGTCGTCGGGATAAGGCAGACCAGCAGGGCGACCAGCACCGGCAAGGTCAATGATGCATTGCCATAGAGGCCGAACGGGTAGAGGCTCACGCAGACCAGCATGAACACGAGAGTCAGGCCCGCCAGCAGTATGCTCAGGGCGATCTCATTCGGAGTTTTCTGGCGTGCCGCGCCTTCGACCAAGGCAATCATGCGATCGAGGAAAGTCTCGCCTGGATTGGCGGTGATTCGCACCTTGATCCAGTCGGAGATAACAGTAGTGCCGCCAGTTACGCCGCTGCGGTCGCCGCCGCTCTCGCGAATCACTGGCGCCGACTCACCGGTTATAGCAGCCTCATTAACCGCCGCCATCCCTTCGATCACCTCGCCATCGCCAGGGATCGATTGACCAGCGCGCACGATGACTACATCGTCGCGGCGCAATGAGGTGGCCAATACGCTCTCTTCCTTGCCTGCGCGAATGACGATTGCCTGCATTTCGATGCGAGTCTTACGCAGGTTGTCGGCTTGCGCCTTGCCGCGTCCTTCAGCCATCGCCTCGGCGAAGTTAGCAAACAGGACAGTGAACCAAAGCCATATCGCAATCTGTAGTTCGAATCCGATAAGTCCGGCCTTACCCGTAAATAGATCGCGGAAGATGATTATCGTCACCGCCAATGCGGTAACTTCCACCACGAACATTACCGGGTTGCGAGCCTGGATGCGTGGATCGAGCTTGCCGAGCGATTCGATCATCGCGCGTTTGACGATTTCCGGCTGCCACAAAGGCGTCGCCTTACGTTCACTAGTATTAGTCACTTGAGTGAGCCTCGCTTAGTAAAGCTTTCCAGCCATCATCTCTAGGTGTTCAACGATCGGACCTAACGACCAGCTGGCAAAGAAAGTCAGCGCCCCGACGATGAGCACTACCGCGGCGAGCAGGATCACGAACAATGTGCCATTGGTCGGGAACGTGCCTGCGCTTACTGGCACGGCCTTCTTCTCAACCACCGATCCTGCGATTGCCAAGACAGGAATCATCGTGCCGAAGCGCCCAAAGAGCATCACCGCTCCAAGAATAACGTTGTAGAACATCGTATTGGCGTTCAGCCCGGCGAATGCCGATCCGTTGTTAGCGGCAGATGATGAGAATGCGTAAAGAATCTCGCTGAAGCCATGCGGTCCTGCGTTGGCTATTGAGGAGAGCGCACCCTTATTGACTACGGCGGCGGCCGTTGGAAGCAGAATTACCGCCGCGAAGATCAGGATGTAGAGCATCGCCAATTTCATCTCTCGCGCCTGTATCTTCTTGCCCAGGTACTCTGGCGTGCGCCCTACCATCAGCCCAGCGATGAACACTGTCACGATAGCCATGACAATCATTCCCGCAAGCCCGGTACCCACGCCGCCGTACACCACCTCGCCTAGGTGCAGATTAAACAGCGGAATCAGGCCGCCTATGGGAGTGAAGCTGTCGTGCATTGCGTTGACGGACCCATTGGAGGCGTCGGTAGTAGCAGTGGCCCATAACGCCGAATTGACGATGCCGAAGCGGACCTCCTTGCCTTCCATATTGCCGCCGCTCTGCTGAGCGGTGGCAGCTTGATTAATTCCGATCGCGGTGAACTGCGGATTGCCGCGCTGCTCGGCCCAGGTACAAACCACGACGGCGCCAAGAAACAGCAGGCCCATTGCCGAGTACAGTGCCCACCCCTGACGCTTGTCCCCGACCATTTTGCCGAACGTATGCGGCAACGCCGCACCGAGGATAAAGATCGCCAATAGCTCGAGAAAATTCGTAAGAGAGGTTGGATTCTCGAACGGATGTGCAGAGTTGGCATTGAAGAAGCCCCCGCCATTGGTGCCGAGCTGCTTGATTGCGATCTGCGATGCTACCGGGCCTTGGGCGATACTCTGCGCAGCTCTCTCAACCGTCTTCACCTGAGTGTAGGCACTGAAGTTATCCGGCACACCCTGCCATATCAGAATCAGAGTAAAGACTATGCAGATCGGAATCAGGATCCACAGCGTGCTACGAACGAGGTCATACCAGAAGTTCCCGAGGGTACGGCCGCCGTGTCGAGCAAAACCCCGAATGACGGCGATCGCGATCGCTAAACCCGCCGCGGCCGAAACGAAGTTGTGGAACGCGAGACCCGCCATCTGAGTCAGGTAACTCATGGTGGATTCACCCGAGTAAGCCTGCCAGTTGGTATTGGTCGTGAAGCTTGCCGCCGTATTGAATGCCAGCCCGGGTTCCACTCCAGCAAAGCCTTGCGGATTGAGCGGGAGGAAATACTGTAGACGCTGTATCATGTACAGCGACAGCATTCCGACGACGCTAAATGCCAACATAGAGAGAGTGTATTCTACCCACGTCTGCTCCGTTGCCGGCTTGACCCCGCACAATCGATAAATCAGACGCTCGACTGGCGCGAGGACCGGATCCAGAAACGTGCGCTCGCCCGCAAAAACGCGGGCCATGTACAGACCTAGAGGAACGCTGACGGCGGTGACAATCAGTGAATAGAAGCCGATTTGAATGAAAGCGTTACTAAACACTTTTCTTTCCTGCCTACTAGAACTTTTCCGGACGCAACAGCGCGTAGACCAAGTACACAGTCAGGCCGACGGCCATTATCGAACCCATTGCTATTTCCCAAAGCGTCATAGTTTTTGGCACCCCTGTACGTAACCGGCTGCGATCAAAAAGAACGCGATCGTTCCAATGAAAAAAATTAGGTCGAGCATAGTTATTCTCGAGGAAGAAGAAACAGCATAAAGCATGCCGCTGGATTTTGTTTTAATAGATTGCAACTTTTCTAAGCGGCCGGACGCACGAGGATTTCAAAATGATAAGTGGCAATGCGGATCGAAACACGGGCGAGCGTCGAGGAGCCGCATTAACAGTTTCCGGGGTGGAGCGATCGGACGCGCCGGAAAAAGCGATCGGATACAAACGATTGCGGGGTCCGACGGCGGACCCCGCAAACCTTCAGTTGATGATAGAGAAGAAGTCGGCCGCCTATTGTGGCTGTCCGAAACGGCTGGCCAATTGCAGATTCACTTGGAGAACATTGACAAATTTTTCGCCAAACAAACCGCCTAGCGCAGCCGAGGCGTCTGACTGGAGCATTTGCTCGATTTGATCGTGCACCTGCTTGGGGTCCAGTTTCTTGTCGGCCGCCCACTTCTGGGCGACGCGATCCAACTGATATTCCGCGTTATCCAGGGTGATATGCGGGTCGAGGCCCGACGCCGACGCCATAACCATGTCAGCGGGGACGTCTTGGAGCGGTGCGTCTGGATGGTCCTGTCTCCACATATCAAAGAAAATCGATTGAACGTCCGATCCACTGGCGACCGGTTCGATATCGGTTTGCGATTTGCCATTAGGCAACTGTTTGGTCACTGAGGATGGAAACTTGCCCGGGCTTTCCTTGGAGAAATTCTCGAAAAACAGGACAGCAAGGTCTGCAGGTTGCGGTTGAGGTGTGCTCGGATTCTGCTTGATCCAGTCGTCCACCGCGCTCTTATGACTCTTGGACCAGTCAGTAACGTACTGCGCGTGAGTAGGATCGGCGCTTACCCATCCTTGCGCCAGCTCATTGTGATTGTCGGCCCATTGTGCGACGAGATGCGGCTGACCCTGGAATTGATCTTTCTGAAACCACGCCTCGACATCGGGCGCAACCAACTGGCCAGCTTCGGGGCCGCTCTTATATTTCACGATAGGTCCCAATTGCCGGGCGACTCTGTCTCGTAGCGCGTAGTTAGATGCAGCGAGCGCCGATGAAGTACTGGCTGAGGCATCGTACGATGCCGCTGAGGGCCGCGGCCAGAAGTACTCATCCTTGGTGAACGGCTGTGCGATCAACAGTGAGCCGACCGGCTTGCCATCCGGTCCCGTGACCATGCTGCTATTGGCGGTAAATGGAAAGAAGGTCTGTCCGATAGCCCAGACTGCGAGCGGATAGGCTATAGCGCAGATCAAAACCGTCGCAGTTAGAAGCAATATACTTTTGAATATGTTTCGCATCGTTTTTCCTGTTCTCGAGGGAAGTCGTCTCTAAGCGACCACGTGCATTGTGGTGAGTATTACGTCGATAAGCTTTATGCCGATGAACGGTAGAATTACGCCGCCGACTCCCCAGACCATCAGATTTTTGCGCAACAAAGCATCGGCGCCGAGTGGCTGATACTTGACACCTTTCAGCGCGACCGGAATCAGAATTGGAATGATCACGGCGTTGAAGATGACCGCCGACAGGATCGCCGACGTAGTCGAATGAAGATTCATGATATCCATGGCCTTGAGCCATGGCAGAGTGCCGGCAAATAGCGCAGGAATGATTGCAAAGTACTTGGCGACGTCGTTGGCGACAGAAAATGTCGTTAGCGCGCCGCGTGTCATCAGCAATTGCTTGCCGATCTCCACGACCTCGATCAGCTTGGTGGGATCGGAATCGAGGTCGACCATGTTGCCGGCTTCCTTGGCGGCCTGCGTGCCGGAGTTCATCGCCAGCCCAACGTCGGCCTGGGCCAGCGCGGGAGCGTCGTTGGTGCCATCGCCAACCATCGCAACCAGCTTGCCCTCGGCCTGTTCTTTGCGGATGTAAGCCAGCTTCGATTCGGGCGTGCATTGCGCGACAAAGTCGTCCACGCCAGCGTGCTTCGCAATCGTGGCAGCCGTAAGAGGATTGTCGCCGGTAATCATTACGCTGCGGACACCCATGGCGCGCAGACGCGCCAGGCGTTCGCTTATCCCGGTCTTGAGAACGTCGGACAGCACAATCACGCCGACAATGTTTGCGCCCTCGGCAACCACGAGCGGCGTCGCTCCCTGCGAGCCGATGGCATCAACCACGGAATCAAGATCCGATGGAATCGTGCCAGACTGGCGCTCAACGAATTTGGCCACCGCGTCAGGCGCGCCTTTGCGGATCTGTTTGCCATCGGGAAGATCGACACCGCTCATCCGGGTCTGCGCGGAAAAAGCGACAAAGCTCGTACCATTAGGCGCGGTCACATCGGCAGGAGTTCCGCCGCGATCGAAATGGAGTTTTACGATGGTCTTCCCCTCGGGCGTCTCATCGGCGATCGAAGCCAGCGCCGCGAGCCGTCCGACCTGCTGCGCGGTGTACCTTCCCACCGCCAGGAAATCAGTCGCGTGCCTGTTACCCATGGTGATTGTGCCGGTCTTGTCGAGCAGGACCGTATCGATGTCGCCCGCGGTTTCGACGGCCTTGCCGCTCTTGGCCATGATGTTCGCTTGCAGTGCGCGATCCATTCCGGCAATGCCGATGGCTGCCAGCAGCGCGCCGATGGTTGTCGGGATGAGACAAACCAGCAACGCGACCAGCGTCGGAACGTCGGTGCCCAGGCTCTTCAGCGGCTCGGTGAGGCCTAGATAGCCCGACATATAGATTTCGGCATTGAGCGCCATCGGCCAAAGCGGAATCACGACAATCAAAAACGCCAAGCTCAATCCGGCCAGAGCCAGCGTCAGCGCGATCTCGTTGGGCGTTTTCTGGCGTACCGCTCCCTCGACCAGAGCGATCATGCGATCGAGGAAAGACTCGCCGGTGGCCGCTGTGATCTTCGCAACGATGCGATCCGAGACCACGCGAGTTCCGCCGGTAACGCCAGAACGGTCGCCGCCGGCCTCGCGAATCACGGGAGCTGATTCGCCGGTGATCGCTGATTCATCAACCGAAGCGATCCCTTCGATGACTTCGCCGTCGCCCGGAATGATTTGCCCGGCCTCGACCACAACGCGGTCGCCCGGTCGTAGGTCGGCGGACGACACCTCCTCGATCATATCCTTGCCCCTGAAACGGTAGGCCGGAGTGTCCTTGCGGGCTTTTCGCAGGGATTCCGCTTGGGCGCGCCCGCGTGCCTCGGCCAAGGCGGTCGCGAAGTTCGCGAATAGGACGGTCAGCCACAGCCAGAAGTCGAGAGCTATGAAGTAGCTGATCGGTACCTGGCTCGCAGATTGGCTGACTGCTGCTTGTATTATGAACAGCAGCGTGAGCACCGAGCCGATTTCGACGACGAACATGACCGGGTTGCGCCACTGTACGTCGGGCCGCAGCATCAGGAATGCTTCCTTGATAGCTGGCCAGATCAGCTCGGGAGCGAACAGCGCCTGTGCGCGTGATCGCCGGGGCGGAATGGGCATCTCTGGCGTGATGTGAATCTCAGGAGGTGCAGGGTACCTTTTTAAAGCTTCCATTATCGAGTCCTTAATGAGTCAATCGCGAATAAAAGTGTCAGGCTCTTAGAGCTGGATTTAGCTAACCCCCGAAGGGTAGTGGCCCAAGATGTTCTGCGACCGGTCCGAGCGCGGCTACCGGCAGGAACAGCAAAGCGCCGACGATAGCGATCGTTCCGACCAGCAAACATCCGAACGTGAAAGTATCGTCGCGCAGAGTGCCTAAGCCGAATGGCGTGGTCTTTTTCATTCCAAGGAAACCCGCCATAGCGATCGGCGCCAAAATCGGCAAAAACCGACCGAGAAGGATTACGATTCCGGCCGCTATGTCCCATGGAACAGCTTCGGGCGCGGCGTTCGGATTGTTATTCAGGCCGTAGGTGACTCCGAGGCCATCGAATGCGGAGCCGTTGTTAGCTGAGTCCGACGAGAATTGGTAAACGATTTGCGAGAACCCGTGGGATCCTGGATTGCTCTCGGCTTTTATTCCCCAGTTTGTTGCAGAGAACAATCCCGCCGGGAAAAGAATGACCAGCGGATGCACCAGCAGTGCAATCAACGCCAGTTTCACTTCGCGCGCGCCGATCTTTTTTCCCAAGTACTCGGGCGTCCTCCCGACCATCTGCCCGACTACGAAAATGCCGATGATGAGGAAGAGCAGCATGTTGATCATGCCGACGCCTTTACCACCGTAAATGCAGTTCACCCACATTCCGAAGAAAGGAGACAACGCCGCCATCGGATTAAGGCTGTCATGCTCGCAAATGATTGCGCCGCAAGTGAAATCCACTGTGGCGGCCGCAAACGTCGAGCCCGCGGAAGTCCCGAAGCGCAACTCCTTGCCCTCCAGGTTGCCGAGATGCTGATCGACAGGCAGGCCTGCCACGGCAGGCAGAGTAATGTCGCGCTTGCCGCCAGGCGCAGTAGCGCTTGCAATCGTGAACGTTCTACTTTGCGGGTGCGCTGTGAGCCCTGGGTTGGGCTTCAGGGTGTCGAAGTAGATTGTCCAGAGAATTGTGCCCGCGAGCAGAACAAACATCACTGAGAATATGACCAAAGAATGGCGCCTGCGTCGTAACATCACGCCGTACATCCACACCAGCGCCATTGGAAACCACATCATCGATGAGGTGGTTAGGAAATTCGACGCGGCGTCCGGATTTTCGAACGGATGCGCCGAGTTCATTCCGAAGAATCCACCGCCATTCGTTCCCAGCATCTTCATTGGAACGAAGGCAGCCAGAGGACCAGTTACGATCGTTTGCTGTTTGGGTTGATTGTTGTTGTCCGTGCCCATAGCAGCAGGCTCGAGCGTGCTTACCTGGTAGTCGCTCTGATAGGTCATCGGCATGCCTTGAACCAAGAAGACCATGCTGAGGACGAAGACCGCAGGTAGAAAAGTGTAGAACACAACTCGCCACATATCCTGGAAGAAGTTGCCCACGTGTTCATCGCTGCGAAAGGCTCGAATGATTGCGGTCAGCGCGCAAAATCCAATCGCCGCCGAAAGAAAGAACATCGGAAGACAGAAGAATATCTGAGTGAAATTCGAGAACGACTGGTCGCCCGAATAGTGCTGAATGTCGGTATTAGTACTGAAGGATATGACAGTGTTGAAAATGGTGCTCGGTGAGAGCGCCCCAAGGCCGCGTGGATTCAGCGGCGCCCACGGCTGAAGCACTAAGACCAGGTATCCGAAAGCGTAAAGAACCGTATTGAATACGAGCAGAGAGACCGCATACTGCTTCCAGTTCTGCGGTCCGCTGCTTACGCGGTCCTCACACCACTTGAATAGCAGCGGAGGACGGTAATGTCCGTCCATGATCCAGGCCAGATATTTACCCAACGGGTACGAGACCGCAACGCTGAAAATCAGAACCGTGATAGGCAAAGACCACATTCGCTTTCCGTCCTATTTTGTGATTTGAGAAGTGAAGATCGCTAAAACCATTCGGGCCGGACCATCGCGGCGACCAGATACCCGAATACGAGAGCTGCAACGATAGCTGTAACGTAGATCATTATTCGCCACCCGTCCCTAGATTTGTTCGCAACCGATCAAGAACAGATAGCAAAGGCCCAAGCCTGCAAGCCCGAGCAGAAAAGTCCCTGGCAACCAAGTCCAAAGATCCATAACGCCCTCCAATCGAGAAATCGGCCACCTCGCTGTCGCTTGCCTGAATGACAACCGACCAAACGACGCAGCCTGAATGGAAGACCCAAGTAGCAACTTCGGTGCTGACTGAAAACGTGAGTAGCGACGCCGACCTTTAAAATGTGAAAAGTAGTGGATGCTCAGCGCGCGTCGAGCAGGTGCTGAAGCATGGATCACTCTTGAGGCCGGCGGATTTCAAAATGAAATTTTAACCGAGCCGGAAGAAAGTCGAGTTGGTTAGGACCGGCGACTGCCTGATTTGTTACGTTGAATCCTGTACTGATGAGTCCGGGTGCGGAAGGAATCCGTGAGACTTAGATGCTCGAGACTGCTAATAGCCATTCGAGGACGTCAACGAGGACGAATCGCATCTTCATTTTATTTCAGCGGACACTGCCGCGTTGCCGCACAGATGAGCCAGAATCCTCATCGAACTTGAAGATTCCGATGCTTTCTGGATGGACTTTTTCGAGAACGGCGTGAACGGTGGGTTTGGTTTGCTCGTCGAGGACCGCGAATTCCACTTTGATCGTCGATCCTGCGACCGATTTGTGCTCTCTACTTATGGAGAGTCGTTGGCGATCGCAGAGTCTGGTCTTTGGCACAGATAAATCAAATCCAAAGATTCCGAGGTTCTTTGCGCATCGGTGGAAGTCGTCGAGAGCCGAGCGCGCGATAATCGCTTCTATTCTCTTCATACAGGTCGATTGGTTGGCGAGATCCTTTACCCTGATTGGAGCAGGAACTATGCCTCAGACGGAACTCGGCCAATATCAAGTGCTTTTCTCTGCTAAGCCGTTGTCCAACCTCGAGCGTGAAACCCGGGCATTTCAATTTGAAATCAACTCGAATGTCTTTCCGAGGCGACTTCGGCTGATAGCAAGTTGACCGCGAAGCTATCCCAGGACCTCCACCTCCGAAGTTGCGGCCCCACGAGCACCGACCTTCAAGAAGTGTTGCGTTGTCTGGTAAACGACCGTCATTTCAAAATGAATGATGAACGCTATTCAAAAAGAAATCGCCTGTGCCCAGAGTTAGGCCATAACTCAAGCAAGTCGCGGCTTTTTTTGAACGGCACACGCTATGCACTGAATTACGGACACCGATGCCGTTTCCGAAGATGCGGCAGAGGCCGGGAGAAGTGATGAAGCGAATTGAACTAGTAATAGAACCATCCGCGCTTGACCGTTTCATAGAAGCCGCGCGTGCGATGAATTTGTCCGACTTTGACGTCACTGAAGTTCGCCGCTCGCCTTCGCACGATCGACGAGAACGCCAGCGACTATACCGAGGTCAAACGTTCATTATCGATCTCGAGGAGCGGATCAAAGTCGACATCAACGTAGCTGACGAAGCAGCGAGCAGAACGGCGCACGTATTAATCGCGAGGGTCAATCCTGAAAGCGTCTCGATTCTTAGGCTCGACCAGGCGACTTTGTTCGAAGGTTCCGAGCCGATCAGAGTTACAGCTTCGTCCCGCGGGGCCGACGTTGCAGCGTAACGTCCGGAGGACAGAAGCCTTATCGCCGGGCTTTTCTCTTCGATCAAAGTAGCGGCCGCGCTGATGCGGCTTTCGTAACGCTGCCGTTGAGACGCACCTTCTTGTTAATTACGGACCAAGCTATACTATGAAGCCAAACCCTATAGTTCAGTCTCCTTTCCTGAGTGGTTTTCTCGGCGCCAAGCTGGATGGGATCTCGCTCATCCAAGTGCATCCGCTTGACCCATACACTCTTATCAATGTGCCGCCGTCTGATCCGCCTGCCGCGGAGTCGAAGCACGCAAGGATTCCTTCATCCGCAACCGGACAAAATTCGAGCCGCGCCAGACAAAGACCGGCCTTCACCGCCGAGGAAACGCGACACCATTTCGCAATTGAAGCATTGGACAAGTCCGGACCATTTCGGCCGCAGCCATATCTGTACACCTGCGTCCGCTGCAAATGGATCTTTCGCATCAACGATTCTCGGGGCTCCGTCATCGCTCTGGATGGATTGGGCCGGCGTTTGCCTGAGCCTGAAAATGCAAAGCGGGTAGTGACCTTTCACCGTGGGCCGTGTCCTGCCTTTCCAGTCCTCGAGTACCTCCTACCCGAAGTTGAGCGCGAAAATCGACTTCCTCGATATATTTCAAGAATTGTCGAAGTACTACGCGGCGTCACTGTCAGACGTCGAAGCCGTACTGGCGAGCAGGAAACGACCGCGGCTTGAGAATCAGGCACGCCTCAAGGTCTGAAAACGTCGCGGCTTAAGCAGCTTGGCCTGCCTTTTCGTGATCATCATTACCGGCACGCAGTCGGCTCACCAGTTCTAGCGCGATTCTTCGCCACAGTCGGGAGTATTCGTCGGCAACCGCCGAAAAGTCAGGTTCAGCGATCCTCGCTACTACGGAATCAGAAGTAGCGGTGACAGAAGCCGATCGGGGCGTTTTCTTATACCGCGTTGAAGCCTATCGCTGTTCCGTTGGAAGCGACCCTCGACATCTAACCCATTAACCGTGCCGAATGGAGAGTCAGAGGAAGGACGAGCTTTTCGCTAGCCGAAGGTCTCGACACATTTCAAATTGAAAGGCGCTGACGATTCGATTTTGAAATGCCGCTCATCTTGCTGCTCGAAAAAATCGTTGACGGGCATGATAGTTGGTGACGGCACAGTTAATGCTGAATAGCAGTGTATGGCCAGCATCGTTACTTTCAGGTCGCGTTCACGCGCTGACTCGGTTGGCCAGCGAGAGTTGAGGCTGGTCTCGAGTGGTGGTCTAAACGACCTCGTCGACGTTGTTGGGTTTGAACGCGGGCGCTGATTTCAGCATAAAGAGGCGGACGGTGGACGAAGAACGCATAGCCCTGGATCGTCCGATGCCTCGTCTCATTGACGATTTTGCTCCGCTGCTCGAATCGAACGTACCGCTGATGCAGCGCTTGCTGGAGAAGGCGAAGCGCGCAGCGGCCAGCGCTGAGACGATCCTCCTCACCGGCGAGAGCGGTACCGGCAAAGGCGTTCTCGCACAGCAGATCCATAAATGGAGTCGACACGCCGTAGGTCCTTTCGTTACTGTTAACTGCACGAGTCACTCCGAAGATCTTCTCGAAAGCGAGTTGTTCGGTCATACGTGGGGCGCGTTCAACGGTGCCGTGAAGGACAAGCGCGGAGGGCTCGAAGCCGCGCACGGCGGCTCGGTCCTGCTCGACGAAATTTCAGATCTGACTCTTCCCCTTCAGCGCAAGCTCTTGCACTTCATCAAGGAGCAGAGCTTCGAGCGGATGGGGAGCGAAGCCACGATCAACGTCGATGCTCGGATGATTGCTGCCTCCAGCCGCGATCTGGCAACGGAAGTTGCGAAACGGCGATTCCGTGACGATCTTTACTACCGTCTAAGCGTCATCACTTTGCAGGTTCCCGCCCTGCGTCACCGTCACGACGACATCGTGCCTCTGGCGAAGCAAATGCTCGCCAGTTCCGCCGTCCATCACCGTCGTCCAGCTCTGCGCCTTTCCTACGAAGCGTCATCGGTGCTGCTCCGCTATCAATGGCCGGGAAATATCCGCGAGTTGCGCAATGTCATCGAACGCGCGGTCGTTCTGTGCCGGGACGATGTCGTGACGCCTGACTACCTCCCGGAGATCCTCAGTAACAGTCCTCGACCGATCGGGACGACCATACGGTCTTCTAGCCTCGACGACGTCGAACGCGAGCACATCATCCGTGTGATGGCTGAAAGTCCGACCCTCGGAACCGCAGCACATAAACTGGGCATCAATGTTACGACGCTTTGGCGCAGGCGCAGACGCTACGGACTTGATTCTACCCACTCGCTGAGAAGTTAGCGGCCTCGCTCCACCGTGTCGTTTCTGAAAACCACGGGCGGGGAGGCGGGTGCGGGAGGCACAGTCGCTCCCGCGAACCAGTCAGGGATCGCTGCCAATGTCGGCGCTCACAGCTTCGCCAGCGCCCCGCTGTCCGGGACTGAGAGCGATAACGACTGCCCTGCTTTCCTAACAATCCGTGGCGCCTCGCCGAAACAGCGGTTGGCGCCGAGACTCTAAGCGTTGGCTGATACACTATTCACAGACTTTTGTATGCGACGACGGCGTGAAAACGGATTGCCACTCAAACCGATCATGTACCGAAAAATGCTAGGTTAGACCGTCCCCGGAGGTCGACGGTTAAAATCCTTTCCCCCGCAACCACGAAATCCGCAGTTCTGACGGGCATTTGCGAGAAGCCCGCTAGCGCAGACGGTCGCGGCCAGTATCATCAGTGCCGGTTCCGTCATCTCCGGCAGGCGCTCCGGAGACGCCATCCTATGGTATTTCTTCCGGAGTACTCATTGCGTCGTTTATTTCCCACCACGAAACGGGCTCCGGGCTCTCAAGTTTTTTGATGACTCGGCGAGATGATCGCGTCGCAAAGCTTGGCATTGTTTTGCAGGATCAGCTTTTTGCTCAATTCGAGAGCGTCGGCGTACAGCTCGTCGAAGCAATCGGGCAAAGAAGAGATTCGTAGAGTTCTGTCGTTGCGAACTGATGAGCATGGCGAAGTTACAGTGACTCTGTTTCCTGCATCGTGCTCAAATGTAGCGGGCGCAGGCGCGACGACTTCTTAGATTGATGGTCCTGCATTCGGCGCAGGATGTCGTCGAGCGCGCTGACTGCGGCCACTATGTGCGGTCCCTTGTTGAGCATCACGCACTCCGCGCGTTCTCCCATCGCCGCGTCAGTAATCTCGGCGCGGGACGGTTGGCCTTTCTTGGCGAGCGACTCAAGCACCTGCGTGGCCCAGATGACGGGCAGATGGGCTGCCTCGCAAATCCATAGAATTTCTTCCTGAACCTCGGCCAGCCGTTCGTAGCCACACTCTACCGCCAGATCTCCGCGCGCGATCATGATTCCCACCGGATGCTGCCGCATCGCGGCGAGCATCAGGCTGGGCAAACGTTCGAAGCTATGTCGCGTCTCGATCTTCAGCACGATTCCAACATGATCGCCGCCGAGCTCCCGCAGTCGCGATTGAAGTTGAAGGATGTCGCGCTCATGGCGCACGAACGACATCCCCACCAGGTCTGCGTGTCGAACGATGAACTCGAGGTCCTCCAGATCTTTCGGCGTAAGTGCAGGCAGATTAATCTTCGTGTCGGGCAGATTGATTCCTTTGTCGGCGCCCAGGCGATCGCCGCTCGGTCTGGCCTGGGTAATTTCAACACGAAGCGCGTCAGGCCCGACCTCTCTCACGATTCCACCGATCTTGCCGTCGTCGAACCAAATTTTCTCGCCTGCGCGAACCGCCGGGAAAATCTCCGGTAGCGTGCATGAGATCATCGCGGGACTCAGCGTCCGTCCTTCCGAATCGACCGAAGCGCTCTTTCCCACGGTAGGTTCACGGGTAAGTAGCAGGGTGTCGCCTTTGCGAAGCAGGATTCCACTTTCACGCGGCGGTAGATCTCCCACCGGTGCTTCGCGCCTTGCGTCGCCGCCAACATCATCGCGCAGCAATACCGTTGCCGGAGTAACGTATGCGGTTTGGCTGCATCGAGCCCATCGCCCCTGGTTGCCGCCGCCGATCACTTCGAGAACGCGTCGTTTCCCGCGTGCATCTTTGAAGTGGACGCGTTCTCCGGATCGCACCTCCGCCAGCCATTCGGCAGATACGGGCAATGCCGCATCGGCGTCCGCCGGACGAGAGTGACTTCCCCCCGCAGGCGCCAGCCAAATTCGCGCCGGCTCCTTTACGCATCCAAAGCTATCGCGCTTTGGATGCCAGACGACCACTCGGGGTCCCGGTTCTATCGCTCCAGTGCGGAGTTTCGGTCCGGCAATATCCATCAGAAGACGGCAAGGCAGACTCAATTCTCGCCGAGCACGTTCGAGGTGGTTGACCATTCGGCCCCAGATTTCTGGTCCGTCATGCGCGCAGTTAATCCTCATGCAGTTCATTCCGTGGGAAACGAGGTCGCGCACCAATGGATAATCATCTGCCGCCGCCGATGACATCGTGACCATGATACGGACGCTGCGATGCTTCGGCACCGGACCGAGCAGCGCGTCGGTATGCGCCGCGAGCAACGATTTGCCTTCGCGAAAGCCCGGAAATTCCGATGGCGCCTGCAATTCGATCTTGCGCCCCGCCAGATGATTGAGCGCGACCAGCACCGCTTTTAGCGTGCTCATCACATGAGCTTCGGTCCTGCCAAGCGATGAGAGGCCGAGAGCCGCGAGTTCTTCCTGGAGCGCTCGAACATCCTGGTGCCGAAGCGCCATATAGTGGATCAGATTGAGCGCGCTCTTTCGATACGCGGGATGGACCGCCGAGACACGCTCGCGAAGGTCGCTCTCAAGCTTGATCAGCGAACCGACGATTTCGCGAAGTTTCGAGATAAGCGCTTCGAACGAATCCCGGCTTGAGACGGGCAATGCTACATCATTTTTCACGACCAAGGAACCAAACGCAAATAACGTGCCGGTCCGAACTGCAACTCGCTCACACAAAAGAGCATCTGCGCGACTTTGAGGGAACCTTGACAGAGTTACAGGACGATTAATTCGGATGTCGATTGAACTGGTCGTCTCTGGCACCGTGCTGGTGGGTGCCGATACAGGCCGAGAAAGCGATCGCGCAGGCTTCCGCCAACCGGAGCCGTTCATTGTCGCGTCAGCTAAGTCTTAGACAGAAGCGAGGCGTTTCAGGCGGTCGGATTCGCCGATCACGACCAGTAAATCGTTGGGCTCAATCTTCGTCTCTGGACCCGGAATCATCTCCAGTTGTTGGTCGTTGCGCTTCAGCGCCACGATGCGGACTCTCGGATTTTCCCGTTCGACCGCCGCGATTGTCTTTCCGGCCGCCAGGCTGTCGCGCGAGATTCTGATTTCCTCCAGATCGACCTCGGACTCTCGGCCGGGCACCGAGAGTTGCAGAAAATCGATGACCGACGGTCGCAGGATGCTCGCTGCGATTCTCATCCCGGCCCATTGATAGGCGGCAACGACTTGGTCCGCTCCCGCAAGTTTGAGCCGTCGCAGCCCCGCATCTGAGTCACCGCGGGCATAAATAAGAATCTTCGGATTTTTCTCTCGCGCCGACAGCGTTATATACACGTTGTCCGCATCTGATCCGGTTGCTACGATAATCGCGCGGGCTGAACCGATGCCGGCATCCTCAAGCACCGAATCTTCCAGCGCCGATCCCGCGACGTGTAAAACACCGGCCGTGTCCAGGTCTGCCTGCTTCGTGGGATCCGATTCGACTACCACCATCGGTACCGCGTTGCGAGTCAGTTCTTCGACTACCGCGCGGCCGAAACGTCCGAAGCCGCATACGAGAACGTGTTCCTTCAGGCCGTGAATCTTTCGGTTCATCGCACTCTTCCCGAGAAACTCTCTAAGGCGCCCCTCGACAACCAGTTCGCCGATCACCGTAAACAGGTAAATCGCGCTGCCGACACCTGTGACTATCAATCCAATCGTAAAAAGACGACCGGCTGGACTGAGTGGCTTCACTTCCTGGAAGCCGACTGTCGAGATGGTGATGACGGACATGTAGAAGGCGTCGAGGATCGACATGTGCTCGATCAAGACGTATCCGGCCGCGCCAACGATGGTCATCAGTGCAACCAGCGAGACTGCAAGCGCGAATCTGCGAGTTGGAGTCATCCGTATGGCTAGGCGGCGATTCCTTGTGCACGAGCGATTGCCGGGAAATCGCACCAAGGATTACATGGCGCGCTCCAAATGGGAACGTTTCGAGCACCGCGCAGCGTCATCTATCACGTCGAAGTTGCTCCCTTCGGGGCCATACGAAGCCGTCGCTGACTCCTTTCGTCACACTTGCGCCTTGCGGCTCATCACGCGCACTGGCACGACCGATGCTCCCTTTCGGTAGAGGAGAAACCAAAGAAAATGGCTGCATTGTTTTCGACAATACTGTGTCCAATCGATTTCGAGCGTGACTCGCTCGACGCGCTCGAACTCGCCACTCGGCTAGCGAAGCAGAACTCGGCTACGGTCTGCCTGCTGACAGTGATCGGCATTCCGCCTGCGGCCGCTACCGCACTTCCACCGGTCCCTATCTTCCCCAATCCTGAGTTTGAAGCAGAGACCCTCCGGCGATTGGAATCGATCGCGCAGAAAAAGCTGGCTGGGGTTTCACATGAGGTGTTCGTCGCAAGTGGAAACGCGGCGGATGAAATTCTCAATCGGGCAGCGAAGCGAAAAGTCGACCTGATCGTGATGGGCACGCATGGCCGCATCGGAGTGAAACACTTCTTGCTGGGCAGCGTTGCGGAGCGCATCGTTCGCGAATCGCCGGTTCCAGTCCTGACGATCCATCCCAAGCCCGCCGGTTAACTTGAGGCGACTCTTCGAACGTGAGTCTTTGAATGCGCCGTAAGAACTGGCGTTGGTGATTCTCGCACGACGCGCTCGGCAACGCTCCCGAGGACCAGGTGGCTCAATCCCTTTCGGCCGTGGGTGCCCATTACGATCAGGTCGGCATCGAGATCGCCTGCGGTGTCGAGCACTTTCTGCGCCGGATCGCCGCTTACCACCAGAGTTTCATAACGCACCGAGCCAGGAATCTTTTCCCCCGCGAGCTTGACCAGTTGCTCGTGTCTGCCCTTCTCCAGGTATCCGTAAGGATCCATGGGCACGGGCTGCAAGCCAACTGAGCCGGCCTGCAAAGGCGCAACGTTCAGGATGTAGAGCTTCGCGTCGTTTTGCTGCACTACCTTGAGTGCGACATCAAGCGCCGTCAGCGAGTGCTCTGAAAAATCGATCGGGCACAGCACCTTCCGAAATAGTTGAATCATCGCAGCCTCCTTTTTTCTCCGCGCAGTGCTACTCGTCCGCCGGCTCGTTCATCTCCTCAGGCGGCGTCCACACGTGGCGCGATGGCTCATCGATATCACCCTCGCCGGGGCGCCTCCGCTCGTTCCGCTTCTTTTGACAGTCGATGCAATACGCGGCGAACGGGATGGCTTTCAGGCGTTGAATCGGGATCTCCTGCTTGCATTTCTCGCAGATACCGTAATGACCTTGTTTGAGGCGGCTGAACGCATCATCGATTGCACGCAATCTGTCTTCGCATCGCTCGATCAGCCCCGCATCCATCTCAACCTCTTCCAGCGAGCGGGCGACGTCCAACCCGTCGGCCGGCAGCGCTATCGCGTCTGCTTCCTCTTCATTGCGGAGCACGCGCACTCTCGTGGACGCCGCCACGCGCGCCCGGTCGAGGATCTCGACCAGATTTCGTCCCCGCGCATCGTTTCCAGTCCGTCGTGGCGTCCTTGTTTTCGCTTCCCTTCTGGATTTCATAGAAACTCCGCGTCCCGCTGATTAATCGTTCCAAAATAAAAGAAAGCAATTCGCGGACCAGCCAAATCGGATGCAATTGAGTCGAAGAAATTATCCAGCATCGATAGATGTGGCTCGATCGGATACACCTCCTCGTTACCGCCGTCGCCGAATGCTCTATTGGATGCTCATAGAGCTAATCCTGGGCATCCAAAGCTTGCGTTTTAGCGTGGCACGGAAACCGCTATAGGACTCGAGAGGCTGCATGTACGAAGTCGAATACAAGTCCAAACTGGTGTCGCCGGCGGACGCGGTTGAGTTGATCCCGTCGCGCGGCACCCTTTCGATGGGCATGGCCGTCAGTGAACCGCCGGCGTTGTTAACGGCGCTCGAGAATCGAGCGAAAGCCGGCAGGATCGAGGAGCTTCACGTTTACTACTCGCACTCGATAACAGCGGCCGCTTTCACGATTCTCAAGTACGAGTACATGGATGTCATCAAGCCACATCCGTTCTTCCCGACGATCGTCGAACGGCGGCTGTTCGAGCTGGGCGAGCGCGACAACCGGCGCGTCGTTTTCTACATGCCGGGCAATTTCAGCGCGATGCCGCGCACGTTGCGCGATATAGGAATCGACGCCTTCGTCATGATGGTCGCACCGATGGACAAGGGAGGATTCTTCAGCTGCGGCACCAATGCCGACTACACAATTCCGACCGCGCGAATCGCAAAGAAACTGATCCTCGAAGTCAATCCCAGGATGCCGCGCGTGTTCGGCGATTCGTCGGTGCACATATCGGAAGTCGCGGCGATTGTGGAAAATGAAAGCCCTCTGTTCTCGATACCTTCTCGGCCGCTGACGCCAACCGACGATGCTATCAGCAGGCACATCGTCGGGATGATTCCGGACCGCGCTACGCTCCAGGTCGGAATCGGCGGCGTACCCAATGCCGTATGCGCCGCGCTACACGGCCACAAGGACTTGGGCATACACACTGAGCTCATGATGCCGTCCCTGGCGGCTCTGATTCAGTCGGGAGCCGTCACCAACAAGTACAAGAACCTGAATCGGTACAAGAATGTGTACACGCTCGCTTCCGGCGACGAACCCTTCTACGAATTTCTGAACGACAACTCGAGTATGGAGGCCCGGCCCGTCGATTACGTGAATGACCCGGGCATCATCGGACAAAACGATCTCGTGATTTCGATCAGCGCGTTCCTCGAGGTCGGCCTCGACGGCGAGGTAAATTCCGAAGCGATAATGGGCAAGCAGTACAGCGCGCCGGGCGGCCAGCTGGATTTCGTGCGCGGCAGCCAGCTATCAAGAGGCGGCAAATCGATTCTCGCCGCCTACTCGACCGCTGGCAACGGCACCATCTCGCGCATCGTGGCAAAGGTCGAAGGACCTACTACCGATCCACGAACCGACACTCAGTATGTCGTTACCGAATATGGCGTCGCTTGTCTTACCGGCAAGTCGACGGCGCAAAGGGCGGAGGCGCTGATTGCCATAGCACATCCAAAATTTCACCAAGAACTTCGTTTCGGCGCGCGGCAACTGGGTTATCTGTGAAGTGATTTGGAGAATCGAAGATGAAAGAACTGAAAGTTCGCGATGTCATGACGGCCGATCCGACAACGCTCAAGCGCAACGACAAGCTCACACTGGCTGATGACATTATGCGTCTCGGGCGGGTTCGCCATCTGCCGGTTCTCGACGACGACGATCAGACCCTGGCCGGCATCGTGACCCAGCGCGATCTCTTTCGCGACGCGCTTGCCCAGGCTCTCGGCTATGGCAGGCACGCTCAGCGCAAGCTTCTCGACTCTCTCGATGTCAAGGACGTGATGGCCACTGACGTTGTCACGATCAGACCGGATGCCTCCCTGGTCGAGGCCGCCAGAGTCCTGACCGAACGGAAGATCGGATGCCTCCCGGTTGTCGAAAATGGGCGCCTGGTCGGTATTCTGACCGAAGGGGATTTCGTCGCACTAATCGCGGGCGGCCGCTAGGTCGTCTTCACGACGCCCGAGTATTTGTGCAGGTCCCGCTCGGATTCCGACGAGCGCCCTCCATTGAAGCTGCAAATCCACGTTCGCCGACGGTTGCTGATGGCAAGTTCTACAAGGGTCGGCGCGTCCCCCAAAGCTGCCCATTTTGCCCCAGTTAAATTCGCATCTGTAGCGATCGGATACAGATCTCTGGCGTAGGCGATTCGAGTCCTATTGCGCGAGCCGAAAATTGAATCCTTCGGCTGTGGCACGGCATTCGCTTAAGTAGTGAATACGGCGCGTGGCCCCACCACTCAGGAGGACATTTTTATGGCGCAGCAATTCCGCAGAATCCTTTGCCCGGTGGATTTCGACGATAACTCTATGGAGGCGCTCGATACCGCAGCCAACCTCGCCCGCGAGAGCAACGGCACCGTGTTTGTCTTGCACGTGGTGCCGATGATCATCGCGCCGACCGGAATGCCGATCTATGTGGATCTCTACCAAGGGCAGGAAGAGACCGCTCGCGCCAAGCTGCTCGAGATAGCGCACAAGCGGCTGTCCGGGCTCAAGTACGAACTCCTGGTCCATACGGGCGAGCCCGCTGGCAGCATCTTGAACGCCGAAAGGAGGATGGACGCCGACGTGGTCGTGATGGCTACGCATGGGCGGCGAGGCTTCAAGCGCTTCTTCCTGGGCAGCATCGCCGAACTCGTCCTGCGCGAATCCACCTGCCCGGTGCTGACCGTGCGCTGCACTCCGTCTCAAAACGATTTAGTCGGCACCTGGATGACCAAGAATCCCGTTTCGGCGACTCCTCACGAGAAGCTCGATTCGATCGCGGCGAAGATGCACGCGGGAGGTTTTCGATGCGTGCCGATCGTCAATGACGGCGCGGCCGTAGGAATCGTCACCGACCGCGACATCCGCCAGCACACCGGATACCTCGATCAAACCGAGGCGTATAAGGCGATGAGCGATGCGCTGATAACCGTGACCCCTTCCACCGATATTCGCCAAGCCGCACGCTTGCTGCGTGAGCGGAAAATCGGAGGCCTGCCGGTGCTCGAGAACGGAAGGCTGGCTGGCGTAATCACCACGTGCGACGTGCTCGAGGCATTGACCCACGCGGGGGAGCGCGTGGAGAAGGCTGGAGCGATCCACGGAACCCACGGACGAAACGATGGAATTACCCGTAACGCAGGAGACTAGCGGGACTTCGACCGGCGGTTTCCCGCCGCTGGTCGACGCAATGTTGCGGCCGCGATTCTACCCAGACTCGCCGGTCCGCGTCGAATTCAAGCAGACCCATATTTCGTACGTCTTTATCGCCGGCGACTTCGTTTACAAGGTAAAGAAGCCGGCCCATTTTGCATTTCTCGATTGTTCTAGGCTCGCGGACCGATTCCGCTACTGCCGCGCGGAGGTGCGCTTGAACGCGCGCCTCTCCCCGAGTGTGTATCTAGGCGTGTTCGCCATCCTCAGGCGTGGTGATTCATTCATCCTCGGACCCGAGGTGCACGCGGAGCATCCCGAGGCGGTGGAGTACGTCGTCAAGATGCGCCGGTTGCCCGAAGGCCGGATGCTCGACGTGCTCTTAACCGCCGGCCAGGTGAACATCGATACGATTCGCGCTATTGCTGTGCGCCTCGCGGAATTTCACGCAAGCGCCGCGTCGAATCGCGCGTGGACCTACGGTTCGGCGGCGGCTATCTGGCGCGGCGTGATCGAAGACATTGCGCAGAACGAGGCTTTCATCGGTCATACGCTGCGCAAATTCCAATTCACCGAAATCGACGACTTCTGCCGCGCCTTTATCACGGCTCATTGGCGAGCATTGAATGATCGCGCGCTCGATGGCCGCGTGCGCGAAGGCCACGGCGATTTGCGCGCCGAACACATATGCCTTCTGGATACTGATAAGAAAGAAATCGACGTGATCGATTGTGTCGAGTTCAGCGAGCAGTTGCGCTACTGCGACGTCGCTTCAGAGATCGCGTTCCTCGCGATGGACCTCGATCGACTCGGCGCTCCGGGACTTGCCGACGAGTTGGTCGAGGCCTATGCCGAAATCACCGGCGACGAAGAGTTTGCGTTGTTCATCCCATTCTACAAGTGCTACCGCGCTTGCGTGCGCGGCAAGGTCGAGAGCCTGAGAAGCCGCGAGCGCGAGGTTGGCGTCGCCGAGCGCGAGCGCGCCCGCCAGCTTGCGAGCGTTTACTACGCGCTGGCGTGGCGCTATGCGCGTGGCGCATCTCCCTGCCTGATAGTAGTGTGCGGGCTCTCGGGATCGGGCAAATCGACTGTCGCGCGCATGCTGCAGCGTCGCAAGGGCTTCAAGGCGATCAACTCCGACCGCGTCCGCAAGCGGCTGGCCTCGGTTTCGCCTCATGAGCACGTCCGCACCGACTACGGCACGAATATATATTCGGACCGGTTCACGAAAATTACCTACGACGCGATGCTCGCCGAGGCGGAGAACCTACTCAACGAAGGGCGCGGAGCAATTCTTGACGCGACCTTCAAAGCGTCCGCTGACAGGCAGCTCGCACTCGCCTTGGCGGCACGGCGCGGCGTGCCGGTGCTCTTTGTCGAATGTGTCGTCGGCGAAGACGAGGCGATACGCAGGCTTGAGCGGCGCGAATCGATACGCAACGAAGTGTCGGACGCCACGCCCGAAGTGCACCGAAGGCAGCGCACGGAGTTCCAGCCGATTCGCGAGATTTCGCCGCGAAACCACCTGCGCATCGATACCGCCCGCCAGCGCGAAGATCTGCTCGCCGAAATCGAGGATGCGCTCGACGCAGCAAGGGACTCCGCTAACCGCTCATAAGACCTGCGTAATGCTGAGCGCAAGGAGTGACTGACTACTTTTGTCTTCATGTCCCGAGATCAGAAGACAATTAAGGGCTTCATGACACCGTCGAGCTTCTTATCCATCACCTCGAATGCTTTATCGAGCGTGTTAAATTCAAATGCATGGGTGGTCATCAGGGTAGGATCTACGCGCCCGGTCTGAAGCAGCCGGATTAGCCGCTCCATTCGCAGCCGCCCACCCGGACAAAGACCGGTCCGGATCGTTTTCTCCGCCATGCCCACGCCCCAATCCAGACGCGGGATTCCGACGTAGTCGCCCTTGCCGTGATAGCCCGCGTTGGAAATCGTGCCACCGGGTTTCGTGACTCTGATGGCGTTCTGGAGAGTTTGCTCACTTCCCAAGGCCTCGATTGCGGAATCCACGCCTACTCCATTCGTGAGTTCCATGACTCGAGCAACTGCGTCTTCCTTGATGTGATCAACAATCGCGTCGGCGCCATAGATGCGGGCCAACTCTTGGCGTTTGGGTACTGAGTCGATACCGATTACCATACCGGCGCCGCGAAACCTCGCACCCGCGACTGCCATCAGGCCGACCGGTCCAAGTGCGAACACTGCGACGGTTCCGCCGATCGGAATTTCGGCGTTCTCGGCTGCCATGAATCCTGTTGACATCATGTCGCAGCAGTACACTGCCTTTTCATCGGAAACATCGGGCGGAATCAGCGCCATGTTCGCATCGGCCTCGTTGACGTGAAAATACTCGGCGAAGACCCCGTCCTTGACGTTGGCAAACTTCCAGCCGGCGAGTGCTCCGCTTGACTGCGAAGAATGACCTGCTTGCGACGCGAGGTCGCCCCAGTCGGGCGTGATCGCGCCCACGACCACGCGGTCACCAGACTTGAACAGTCTGACTTCCGAACCGACCTCATGAACGACGCCGACAGCCTCATGACCGAGAGTCAGATTCTGTCGAGGGCCGATAGCTCCGTGAACGGTGTGTGAGTCCGATGTACAAATCAGCGCTCTCGTAGTCTTGATCACGGCGTCGTTTGGCCCCGGCCTCGGGATAGGCTTGTCCATGAACCCGACGGCGTCCAACTTCTTCATGACGAATGCTTTCATGGCAGTGACCTTGACTAAACGGCAGGCTGCGGGAGGACGCGTCCGCGATTGATCGACGAGAGCACCTCGAGCACCGGTTCAGCTAGTTTGTCATTTCCTTCCACGGCGCAGCGGCCTCGCCGCCTCGCAGGCGAGATGGTCGAGCCTTCGGACGCGTGCCGAGTCTCCCGAGAGAAAGTTGTCCAGGTAACAACAAAACCCATGGTGGTTCATTTGTTATCACTTGAGGAGGGCACGTGCGAATGCGTTCGTTTGGGCGAGGCGTGGGAACCAATTTGAATTGACTGGAGATAGTGAATTATATGGACGATACTGTCGCTCACCTGATTCGGGTTTCCACTCCCCTCAGGATACTGCCACATCTCCTCTCCCCACACCGGCATGTCACGAGGGCCATGCGCTGTTACGTCGGCGCGGCCGTCCATGAACCGCGCTATCTTGTCCTCCGGGAGCGGATCTCCGTATTTCCTGGATAGCAGACGCAAGTCCGCTGGGTGTGCCGCAAGCTCATGCTCGAGCTGTCCGTGCCCGTCGGCGTTAATTCCATGGCAAGCTGCACAATGTTCCAGGTACAATTCTCGACCTTTGCGTATATCGTTGCCCCAGACAGGCCTGGTCAGTAACAAACATCCGAGCAGTAGCACGAGATGAACTTGAAGTGTCTTTTTTCTGGAAATTAGTTTCATCGCTCCGGCTCCGCAAATCTTGGGTTCAGGCCATCGAGGCCGCCGAGCGCGAACGCGGTTGATAGTGCGCCTCTTGTGGATGGCACGCCGCGAATCGGATCAGTTGCAACCTAAAAGGCAGCACCAAGCAATTCGGATGTTTGCGGGCCCCCGCCAACACGAATCGCTCGCGAGACCCGGACGCCAATCTAGCTCTTGCAGAACTTGCCGAAGAAATTGCCCCCGTCGAGACATCCGTCGTCGGTGAGGTTGAAGACCTCCTGCTGCCCGTTGACGATGAGGAGCACCTGCTTACCGTCGACCTTGTAATTGGCCCGCACCGTCTGCTCCATCATTGAGATGTTCGACTTCATCGCTTCTCCCCTGAATCCGGCGGCTCACAGCGCAGCCCTAGTAAAACACGCGCAGTCATAGGAGCCTGCCGCGCGAGATTTTGTCAAGCGCACCGGTCTCCAGCCCGTCAAATTTGCTTGCCCCAAGTGTCAAGATAAGCGAGCTGCTCGACGGGACGCCGAATCAGCTGCCCGTGCCCGCGCCCGACCGGGTAGCCAATCGGAATCGCCGCCGCCGTGTACCACGGATCGGGAATCGCCAGCAGCTTGCGGACCTCGGGCTCGCATTCACATAGCAGCGTCGTCAGCACGCATCCCAATCCTTCGGCGCGGCACGCCAGCAACAGGTTTTCGACAGCGGTGTAAACCGACCCGCCGCCGACCACCGAAACTCGCGCCTGCTTCGCGTCCGTGATCGCCATATTTTTCGGATTGAAGCAGAACACTGCGACCGCGGGCGTCTCGCCGAAATGAGTGCCCAGATAATCGCCCGCCGCCAGCGTGCGTTCCGCTCGTGCGCGGGCTTCCGGCGACGCGCTTGCGGGAATCGCGCCGCGGTATTGCTTCGAGTACGCGATCCATCGCTCGTTGTAGAGCTTGCCCAGCGGCTCCTTGAGCGCTGGCTGCTTCACGACGACGATCCGCCATGGCTGGACGTTTCCACCCGTCGGCGCCCACGTTGCCGCCTCGAGTACGCGATGCAGCACGTCGTCCGGTATCGCGTCGGGCCGCAATCGCCTGACGGCGCGCAGCGTGCGCATCGTTTCGTAGATTCCCATCTCCATTTCTGATTTCTCCTTCGCGTTCATCCGGCGCCGAGATGAGAGTGCAACAACCCGATCGCCGCCAATGCGAACAGCGTTACATCCATCGACGCGTGCGCGATGATCGACGCTTCCAGGCCGCGGCGTAGATACAAGCGGCCGAACACTACACCTTCCCACGTCTGCGGCATCACCAGTCCGCCGATCAGCAGTCGCCACGAACTATGGAACAGCGTGCCGGCCAGCGGCGCCAGGTGAATTAATCCGAATGCGTAGCCCTGCGCGATCGTCACGATCCAGAGCGCGCCGCGTCCCGGATGGCCGCGCGAGTCGCGCGATAGCAGCCGTGCGATCCAACCGAGGAGCGCATACAGCACCATTCGAAACTGGATTTCCTCGCTGACAGCCGCCGCGATTGCCGCGAACGCTCCGACAATCGCGATACGCCCCGGCGCCACGTTCAGCATTGGCGGTTTCGGGAACTTCAGGCCCGCGCTGCCGTGATGAACAAGCACCAGCGGCACGATTATAATCGCCAACACGCTCGCGCCCGCCGCCGCGGCCAGCAGTGCGTAACCGAGCGAGACTCTGATCAGGCTGCGAATCGGGAAATGCAGTTTCTCGCCCGCCACCTTCGCCGCGATCAGCGGCGCGCCGGGCAAGCCGAGCCCGCTGTTGAGGCGAAGTGCCAGCGGTATCAACGACGCGAGGACCAAGGTGAGGCCGAGGAACGGGAGCGCGTGCCAAATTTCCGATCGGTCGAGCGACTTGATTGCCATCGCGAGCGGATACTCGATCACCGCGCCGGCAATCGCCAGCGCGATCAGAATCGCCGACTCGCGCCGCCACGTCGCGCGGTCCGCCGCGGCATCGCCGACGTGATCTGCCGCCGGCTCGCTCACTTGATCGTCGGGATGAATTCGGGAACGTCTTTCGACGGCTTCATCTTCCACTTCGGCTTGCGTTTCTCCACGAACGCGCTGACGCCCTCGTACGCGTCGGGTTGCTTGCCCGCCCACACGAACGCGCGCGTGTCTGTCGCCTGCGCCTTTTCCATTTCCGGCTCCGCCAGCAGTCCGTAGATGAGCCGCTTGGTTATCGCGACCGACACCGGCGCTGTGTTCTGCGCGATGTCGAGCGCCATCTCGCGCACCTTCGTCATGAATTCCGCATCGGGCCACACGTGGCTCACGATTCCGAACTCGAGCGCCTCGCGCGCGCTGATAATCCGCCCGGTCATCAGCAGTTCGTTGGCCTTGGCCACGCCGATCATTCGCGGGACGGTCCACAGGCTGAGCGCCTCGGGAATAACGCCGCGCCGCACGAACACGAAGCCGATTCGCGCGCTCTCGGCGGCGACGCGGATGTCCCATTGCATCGGCAGCGTGATTCCCATTCCGACCGCCGGGCCGTTGATGGCCGCGATGATCGGTTTGCGCACGTTCCAAGGGCGAATCGCCGGCGCCGGCCGATTGCGGCGCTCGCCACGCGCGTCGGCGTCGAAGGTATTGCCGCCGCCCGACAGGTCGGCGCCCGCGCTGAACGCGCGTCCCGCGCCGGTGACGACGATCACGCGAACGTCGTCGTCCTGGTCGTATTCGGCGAACGACGCGTAAAGCTCCGCCGCCATAGTGCCCGAGAATGCGTTGAGTTTCTCGGGGCGATTGAGCGTAACCGTCGCGACGCCGTCTTTGACTTCCTTCAAAATGTGTCCGCTAGCCATGTGCGTTGCTCCTTATGTCGAGGGCTTCTCGACGAATATTTCATTGCGGCGACTTTGGCAGTGCTAAACAATTCAAGATGAACTGGTATTCGATCGCAGTCTCGCGCAACTTCTGGAAGCGGCCGGACTTGCCGCCGTGGCCGGCTTCCATATTGACCTTGAACAGGATCGGGTTGTTGTCAATCTTCGTGGCGCGGAGTTTTGCGACCCATTTGGCAGCCTCCCAATATGGAACTTGCGAGTCCCACAAGCCACTGGTGACAAGCATTGCCGGGTAGGCTTTAGGTTCGACGTTATCGTAGGGCGAATAGGACATCATGTAGTCGTAATAGGACTTCCTTTTAGGATTGCCCCATTCGTCAAATTCATTGGTGGTGAGCGGAAGCGATTCGTCGAGCATTGAGGTTACGATGTCGACGAATGGCACGTCCGCTATGATGCCGCGATAGTCCTGTGGAGCAAGGTTCGCAACCGCGCCCATGAGCAACCCTCCGGCGCTGCCGCCGTGCGCGAAGACCTTGTCCGGTGCGGCGTATTTCTCGCGCACCAGATGCCTGGTTACGTCGATGAAATCCGCAAAGGTGTGTTTCTTGTTGAGCAGCCTTCCTTGCTCATACCAGGCACGACCTTTCTCTTGCCCGCCGCGAACGTGCGCGATAGCGACGACAAATCCACGGTCCATAAGACTCACCCAGTTTGATTGGAAGGATGGATCTGTGGACAGTCCGTACGATCCATAAGCGTACTGATAGAGAGGCGCGCTTCCGTCGAGCTTTGTACCTCTGCGATAGGCGATTGAAATAGGTATCAAAGCACCGTCGCTGGCGGTCGCATGCAGGTATTCGGTCGTGTAGTTCTTCGAATCGAATCTACCCAGCACCGGCTCAGTCTTAAGTATCGTCTTCTGGTCGGAGACCATATCGTACTCATAGGTCGTTTTCGGCGTCGTCAGCGAGGTGTAGATGTAGCGGACTTTCGTGGATTTGATCCCCGGGGTAGGAACCAGTTGGGTCGTATAAGAAGGTTCGGCGGAAGCGATCACGAAGTCCCTGTTTCCGTTCCACGATCTCACGTGCAGCTTCATCAGTCCGCCGGAACGCTCGTTCACTACGACATAACTGTTGAATACCTCGAAGGCTTGCAGAAATGTGTCGTCTCGCGCCGGGATCACTTCCTTCCAGGAGCTCTTGTTTTCAATCTTCTTGACCGAGGCACGAACGAGGCGGAAATTCGGCGCGTCCCAGTTGGTGCGCACGATGAAATCGCCGCGCACATGAGCCATCTGGTACTCATGATTCGCTTCGCGAGGAATCGCAACCTTGAATTCGAGGCCAGGATCGCCGGCGTCCGCGTAGCGCCATTCGCTTTGCAAAGTACTTCTAAGTGCTATGAACAGGTATTTGTCAGATTTGCTCCTGGCCACACGCAGGTAATAGCTGCGATCCTGCTCTTCATAGACGAGGGGATCTTGCGCGGGATCGGTTCCGACCACGTGTTTGCGAACTATCCGGCTCAGGAGAGTGACGGGATCCTTTTCGACGTAGAGCAGAGTCTTATTGTCATTCGCCCAGACCAGGTTCGGCTCCACATTAGCCACCGTGTCCGCGAGCACCTCACCAGTGTCCAGATTCTTTATCCTTAGCGTGTACTGGCGGCGGCCTACATTGTCTTCGGCGTAGGCGAGCGTGTGTCCGTCGGGGCTAACAGCCCAGGTACCTATCTGAAAGAAGGCTTTGCCGGCCGCCAGCGCATTGCCGTCGAACATCACGTGCTCCGGCGCGCTCATCGCGTGCCAGCGTCGCGCGTATATTGGATACTCGCGCCCTTGCTCATAGCGCGTGTAGTACCACCAACCGTGCCGTAGGATCGGCACGGACGCGTCGTTCTGCTTGATGCGCCCAACGAGTTCCTCGTATAGCTCATCCTGAAGGGTCTGCGTCGGCGCGAGCATGGCGTCAGTGTAGGCATTCTCTGCGTCGAGGTAGCCCAGCACTTCCTTCGACCGACGAGTGTCGTCCCGCAGCCAGTAGTAGTCATCGGTGCGCGACCCATTGGGCGAAGGCACTTGATATGGCCTCCTCACTGCGATGGGTGGCGATGGGATATCAGCTTGTGCGACGACAGGCCTGGCGGCATTTCGCAACACTGCGGTTGAATCACGACGCATTCGGCGGCTTGCTCCTATGCTTCAAGTCACTTCTTCGGGTCCGCGTTAAGCGCGTCGGCGAATGCCATCATCTGAGCGATCTGTTCGCGGAGCAGTTCGGGCGTGTTACCCGCCGCTTTGTCCAGATCGCCAATCTCTTCCGGGACATACCAGTGCAGCTTGTCTGAGTGATAGGCCTCCCAGACCACTTTCGCCACCTCGATTGGCGCAATCAGCCGGAACATTCCTTCCTTGGGCGCGCGCTCCGCGGTTCCGGGCGGCAGTATTGCAGTATCGATCAGACCGGGCAGAGTGTCGGCCGCGCGAACTCCGTAGCGCCGGAACTCGATCGAAAGCGCCTCGGTCAAACCCTTGACCGCATGCTTGGTGGCTGAGTACACGGCGATTCCCGGCATCCCATAAGTGGCCGACGAGGACGATGTCGTGAAGCAGAGCGATCCGGGAGTGGCCTTGAGCAGGCCGATCGCGGAATGAATCCCGTTGAGCACGCCGATGAAGTTCACGCGCACGACGCGCAGGATGTCCTCGAATGGAATTTCGTCGAAGTAGCCGCCCACACCGATTCCGGCATTGTTAAAAAGAATGTCCATCTTGCCGCCAGTAGCCGCGCCGAATTCCGCGAGCGCCTTCTCGTAGTCCGGCTTGTCTGCAACGTCGAGACGCCGCACGACGCAGTTGTCGGCGCCCAGTTCGGTTTCGAGCGCTCGCGAGCCGTCGGCGTTAACGTCGTAACCGCCGACGAACCATCCTTTCTGCCGGAACAAGCGCGCAGTCTCGCGGCCCATACCGGATGCCGCGCCGGTGATAAAGATCGATTTGCGTCCGTTAGCAGTTCCCATAGAGTTCTCCAGGTGCGGTTACTTCGGATCGAACATAGTCGAAATTCGAGGCCGCTGGCGACCTCTCCCCTGACCCCTTGTATCTGCGAACGAGCGTACCAAGATAGCAGCGGGCGCGGCAGACCGAATGACCCTGGGTCGCGAGAGGCCGTGGGGGAGCATGGATCGCCGCGTCCGCTAGCTAACGCGTCCAAAGCCCGAACAGTTGACCGGGCCGCGCCGCAGGCACGAGCCCGCATTGGACAAGGAAGGGCGGGACGCCCAGGAAGGAGAGGGGCGATGGCAGAAGAATCGTACGTTGGGATCGATGTGAGCAAGGCGGAGTTGGTGGTGGCGGTGCGGCCTTCAGGCGAGCGCATGACGCTTTCCAACGATCGCGCCGGAATCAAGCGGCTGGTCGGGCGGTTGGGTGAACTCAAGCCTAAGCTGGTGGTGGTGGAAGCGACCGGCGGGCTGCAGCGCCAGGTGGTGGCGGCATTGTGGCTGGCGGGGATCGCGGTGGCGGCGGTTAATCCGTCGTGGGTGCGCAACTTTGCCAAGGGCCGCGGACTTAAGGCCAAGACCGATCGCAAGGACGCCGAGCTGCTGGCGCTGTATGCGGAACGGGAACGGCCCGAGCCACGGCCACCGGCCGACGCCGAGACTCAGGCGTTGCAGGAACTGGTGATGCGGCGCGAGCAGTTGCTCGAGATGCTGGTGGCGGAGAAGCAGCGCCTGAGCCGCGCGTCAGGCACGATGCGCAAGGAACTACGTCATCACATCGCGTATCTGGAGGGACGCATCAAGGAGGTCGAAGAGGACATCGACAAGACCGTGCGGCGCTCCGATGCGTGGCGGCGCAAGAGCGAGATCGTGCGCAGCGTGCCGGGCTTCGGCAAAGGCTTCAGCGCGATGGTGCTGGCGAAAATGCCGGAGCTGGGCACGCTCAACCGCAAGCAGATCGGCGCATTGGTGGGAGTGGCGCCGATGCCCGATGACAGCGGCCGCCGCCATGGACGGCGGATGATCGCCGGCGGCCGGTTCGAGGTGCGCAACAAGCTCTACATGTGTGCGATGGTTGCGGCGCGGGCCAACCCGGTGCTCAAGCAGTTCTATGAGCGGCTGGTCGCGCGCGGCAAGCCCAAGAAGCTGGCGCTGGCGGCGGTGATGCGCAAGCTCATCGTGATCCTCAACGCCATGCTCAAAACCAACAGCCTGTGGAGGCCGCCATGCCCGGACCTCAGCGTATGAGAAAATTAAAAAGTCGGCCCGTTGTCCACAAGTCCACAGGCGGGGTCCTCCCAAGGACCCCGCAGCCTGTGGACCCTGTGGGCAACGCGCCGCCACCGTCGCCTTACGATACAGTTGCTCCCCCTTTTGAGAGAGGGTAAGGAAAATATGAGATGGAGTGCTTCGTGTACGTGCTCGGTAGTTGCGGCCCCGGTGGATATCGAACGTACGTCGGCTGGACCAACGATCTCGATCGACGTCTCGCGCGGCACAATGCTGGCACCGGCGCGCGCTCGACGCGCGGCCGCATATGGTTCCTGCTGTATGCCGAACGCCACCAGTCGCGCGAAGAGGCGATGAGCCGCGAATGGCACCTGAAACGCGATCGCGCGTTTCGACGCCGACTGTCTTCTGGAGCTACTTCCTGAAATCGATCGGTTGCGCGCAGGCGGAGCCGCCAGCGTTGTAGCCGTAGACCATTTCGCCGCCCAGGTCGGCACCCGCCGCTATCAGGCACATCACCGCGATCAGGCCGGCGAGGAATAGGTAGCGGCCTCGGGTTGGCATTGGGCGCGTTGCTATCGCCCATATTGTCAGCGCGCCGGTCACGACCGATGCCGCGACCATCAGATGTTTATGATGCCGCAGAAGATCGTGGCGCACTGACTCTGAAACCATCAGACCCGGCGCCGCATAGAACCCGCTGGCCAGCGACGCCGCCGCACCAAGCGCGCCAAGCATCAGCATCCATAGGGCAGTCCACTGAAGCCGCTCGCTAGCGAGAATCCACGCGAGAAAATAAAGAAGCGCGGCGCCGTAAAGAAATGCGATCGGAAAATGCACCAGGAGCGGATGGTAGTTCTGCAGCTGCGATGCGCCCGGCAGAATGCTCTCCAGCACGACGATGTATGCCCGCGGCTGCTATTTCACTATTTTACTGACTCGACGACGATGTATTGCGTGCCGTTCGCGGTGTATTCCTTGCCGGTCACCGTCACCTGGTCTTCCATGTGCTGAATCACACTGGCGGGAAGCGGCGACGCGTCCTTGTCGGGCAGCAGGATGTAGGACTTCTCGGTGCCCTTTTCGATGAGCGTCACAGGAATTCCCGCCGATGCGCATTTGATCGCGCACGCCTTGTGGCCCGGACCCTTCGCACCCATCGTACCGTAGCAGTACGCGTCTTCGAGATTGCCGGTGACCGATTGCTCGCCGCCACTTGCCGCGATTGCCGCACCAGTCAGTCCAGCCGCGGCAAGAAAAACGAGCGCCAGTCCGAAATTCGCCATTCGTTTCACGATTCACCTCGCTAAAAGGAAATTCCCTGTCGGTGTGAATGTCTAGCGTCGATACGGACGTGCTTCGACCGTCGAGCCGACGTCGTCGCCGCCGAACATCTCGCGCCATCCCTTGCGCCGGGTGCCGGGCAATCGCGCGCCCAGACGCTGCAAATGCATCTCGAGAATCTGTTTGAGTTCGTCGTTGAGGCGCTCGATTTCGACTTCCTCTGGCATCTTCGGGCGCGGCTGCCCGTCGGCAATTCCGCCGCGGCGCCGGCCGTAGAGCTGCTGCAGCCGCAACTCCGCTTTCGCGAACATCGCCTTGTACTTGTAGTCGAGCCGGCTAAGCGCATCGGTCATCGCGGCCAGCGCCACGAATCGACGGCGCATCCGCCACCATTCGAACAGCGTCAGGAGCACCACGCCGAACATGACCAGGGCGAAGATCGCCAGGCTGACAGCGGTCGCGCGCCACCACGGCAGAATCTTGACGCCGGCCTGCAAATCCTGGTTGTCGCCGGTCAGCTCCTGGACTTGCGTCTGGAGCGATTTGACCTGCTCCTGCGCCGCGTCGGATTTCTGCTCCGCCGCTTGCTGCTGGGCGCTCAGCGCCTCGACCTGAGATTTGAGCGTAGCAACCTCGGTAGTGAAGGGATGCGGAACCTTCAGCACCTCGTCGACTTCCAGCTCGTCGTCGACGTGAATCCGGTTGGCGCGGGCGATGTCGTCCGCGGTGACTCCGAACATCTGGGCAATCGCACCGATGGAATCGCCAGAGCGGACCGTGTACGGGATGATGTTCGCGGGATGATTGACGACCGGCTTAGGCGCCGACTCGTCGGCGGGCGCATCCGCGGCATCAGGATCGGACGGCTCGGCGGCGCTCGCCGGATGCGCAGCTCGCGAGGGCGGAATCGTACTCTCGTTGAAGTCGGACTGCGCGAACGCAAGTCCGCAGCCGGCAACGATAAAGGCCGCCGCGAGGGCTAGTTTGACTGAAATCGACCTGTACTGTCGCGCGCGCATGGTGCACGTCCCAATTGCCTACCGACCAGTTCCAGTATCTATCAGATTCCGCTCAGGGTCTAGGATGTAGCAATCGTGCTACCGGCGCGTCGGTGGATGCAGGGCGGCGTAGGCAGCGCCGACGACACCGCCTCGTGGACCGAGCGCCGCGCGCACGATCTTCGCTTGCGACGCGATCGCCGTGAAGGCTCGCTCGCGCACCTGGGCGGTCATGGTTTTGCGCATGTACGGGAGCGCGCCCGCGACACCGCCGCCAAGCACGACCAGCTCGGGGTTGAAGGTATTGAGGAAGGAAGCGACCGCGATTCCCAGGTAGTGGCCCGCGGTCGCGAACGCCTCAAGCGCGAGCTTGTCGCCGCGGCGAGCTTGGGCGGACAGGCCTCGCACGGAGAAATTTTTTTCAGAGTCTACGATTTGGGCTGGTAGCGGCGACCCGGGCGGCAATCCAAGGCGCTGCTCGACGAGGCCGCGCAGCCCTGACGCCGAAGCATATGACTCGAGGCATCCGTGCGAGCCGCAGTCGCATGGCGGGCCGTCCGGATTGACGGTGACATGCCCCAATTCACCCGCCATCCCGCTTTGCCCGTGCACCAGCTTGCCGCCGACGATCAGTCCGCCGCCGACACCCGTGCCGAGCGTCAGCAGCACGACGTCGCGCCGCCCGCGCGCCGCGCCGCGCCAATATTCGCCGAGCGCCCAGGCGTTAGCGTCGTTGTCGAGGACGACCGTCCGCCCGATCAGCGCTTCGAGCTTGCGACGCAGAGGATATCCGCGCCATGCGGCGACGTGCGGCGCCTGCATGACGGTTCCCGTGTACACGTTGAGAGGTCCCGGCACCGCGACTCCGATCGCTCTAGGCGATCCAAGTCCGCGCCGGCGCGCGGTGTCGAGCAGATGAACGGTCTGCGCGGCGATATTCTCAGCGACGGCTGCGGCCTGGCGCGACGCGAGCGACGGCCCGCGCTCCATCAGGAGCACGTCGCCGGCAACGGACACGGCTGCGCACCGGATATTGGTGCCACCCATATCCAGACCGACCGCCCATGCGCGCGTCATTTTGCGGATTGGCCCGGGAATTTCATCAGCGCGAGGTATTCGCGATTGCCAGCCGCGCCTTCAATCGGCGATTCCAGCGTGCCGACCACCTCGAGGCCGATCTTCTCGGCGAACTCGACGATCCCCGCGACCGCTTCGCGCCGCAGCTTTTCGTCCTTGACGACGCCGCCCTTGCCGACCTTGCCCTTGCCGACTTCGAACTGCGGCTTGATCAGCGCGACTATCTCGGTGCGCGGCGCGACCAATGCGAGCACTGCCGGAATTACCAGCCGCAGCGAGATGAAGCTGGTGTCGATCGTCACGAGCTCGGGCACGTGCGGCAGGTCGGCGGGCGAGGCGAGCCGGATATTCATGCGATCGAGCACGGTGACGCGCGGATCCTCGCGCAGCTTCAGTGCGAGCTGGCCGTAGCCGACGTCCATCGCGATGACGGCCTTGGCGCCGCGACGCAGCAGCACGTCGGTGAAACCGCCGGTCGATGCGCCCACGTCCATCGCGAGCTTGCCTTCGACCGAGATGCCGAAATGCTCGAGCGCGGCGATGAGTTTGTAGGCTCCGCGCGAGGCGAACTGCGGCGGACCCGCCATCAGCGCGATCAGGGTTTCCGAATCGACCTTGAGGTCGGCTTTGTAGGCCGGGCGCGAGTTGACGCGCACGCGCCCTGCCATTATCAGGCGCTGCGCGATCTCACGGCTGTCGGCGAGACCGCGGCGCGCCATCTCGGCATCGAGCCTGAAGCGGGCCAGCGGCGCCGAGGAGCGCCGCGACTTGGTCTTAGGCTTGGGCTTCGGGCCGGTATCGTTGCTAGAAGGGTGTTTCGTCGTCGTCCTCTGCGCCGGCGGGATGTTGGTCATCGGGCGATGCTTCAAAGGGCGCCGTGCGCAGTTCGCCGCCGGCGCTCCGCGTTAGCAGTTCGACCTTGCGCTCGACCTCGTCGAGTTTCCCATTGAGCGCCTTCACCAGCATCACGCCGCGTTCGAAGGCTCCGATCGATTCTTCGAGCGTAAGCTCGCCCGAATCGATTTGACTGACGATCGTTTCAAGATCCTTGAGTTCGTCCTCGAATTTTTTTGTTTTAGTACTCATTCCTGGATCTAAGAGTCAGCGGTCGATCGCGCGCGCGCGAATTTCTCCCTTCGCCAGCCTGATATCCAGCTCGTCGTCCAACTTCACCGTGGCTGCGTCGAGCACCGCGCGCGCATCGCGCCTATTAACTACCACGGCGTAGCCGCGATCGAGAACCTTGAGCGGCGACAATGCGTCGAGCATCCCCGCCTGCGCACCGAGCCGGCGTCGTTTGGCTTCCAGAGCGGACCGGACGCCGTGAACGAGGATACCACCGAGCCGCGCCGTCCGCAGACGCATCTCGCGCACCATCGCATCGGGACTGCGCAGCCGCAGCCGCAATTCGCGGACAATCCGCCGCTGGTCCGCGATTCGCGAGGAGGCCACGTCCGCCAGTTCGGCCTCAAGGGCGGCAACGCGCTCGCGCGCCTCGGCAACAATACCGTCGGGATGCCGTATGCGCTCCGCGAGATCGTCCACCGATTCGCGACGGCCCGACAGTTCGCGCTCCATCACGCTCAAGAGCGACGCGCCGAGTGACTCGACGCGCTCTTTCAGCTCGACCAGACTTGGCACGACCATCTGCGCGGCCGCAGTGGGAGTTGGCGCGCGCAGGTCGGCGACGAAATCGGCAATCGTGTAGTCCACTTCGTGGCCGACGGCGGAGATTACCGGGATCGCCGAGCGGAAAATCGCGCGCGCCACGATCTCCTCGTTGAACGCCCATAGGTCTTCGAGCGAGCCGCCGCCGCGTCCGACGATCAGCACCTCGGCGCGGCCGTCGCGATTCAGATCCGCGATCGCATCAGCGATCTCCCGCGCCGCGCCGTCGCCCTGCACCCTGGCGGCCCTGAAGATCACGTGCAGGCTCGGGAATCGATCGAACAAAATGCGCAGCATGTCGCGGAGTCCGGCGCCGCCGCGCGCCGTCACGATTCCAATCCGGCGCGGCAGGAACGGCATCGCGCGTTTGCGCGCCCGATCGAACAGTCCCTCGGCCTCGAGCCGCCGCTTCAACTGCTCGAACGCGACCTGCAACGCGCCGACGCCGCGCGGCTCCATCTCGTCGGCATAAAGTTGCAACGCGCCGCGCTGTTCGAAGACTTGCACGCGTCCGCGCACGATCACTTCCATCCCGTCGACGGGTTTGAAGCGCACGCGGTTGAATGACGTTTTGAACATCACGACGCTGATCGCACTGCGGGCGTCTTTGAGCGTGAAATAAAAGTGATTCGAGGGCGCCAGCCGCGCGTTCGAGATTTCGCCGACCACCCAGCACTGGCCGAGGCTGGCATCGAGCGCGTCGCGAACCCTCCGCACCAGGTCCGATACGGAGATCGGGCCCGCGCGATGGCCGCGGAGCGAAAGATCGAGTTGCCCCTCCATGGTCGCTTACCTTATCAGAATAGGTTGCCGGTCACCTATATGGCGCATTAGACGAGCTTTTCGACGATTGTTCTTGCCAGAGGCTCGCGATGACGCATTCTGCCCAGGTAGGGAGCGCGCACGATTCGATTCAGGGATGCCTCGGTGGCATCGGTGGCGGATGGATCGCAATCGCAAAGAATGTAGCCGGCTACTTTTAATTCACGACTTTCGCACCGTTGCAGCGTTAGCACCGCCGCATCGACACATCCGGGACGATTCCCGACGACCACGATAACTTCGAGGCCGAGCATCGCGGCGAGGCTCCGCGAAATCGATCACGCCTGAGCTTTCGACCAGCACGACGTCGTTTTGCGCGGCGATCTTGCCGAAGCATCGCGAGATGTGAGCCGGGTCGGGCGCATCCGCGGGAGCGGGCGCCGAGTTATAGCGATATGGACAAATCAACTCCGGCGGCAGGTCGGAGCCAACCGCGATCGCTAGCGCTTGCGCGTCCTTTGATTCAAGCGAATCGACCGGTTTCATGACGCCGACGCGCATCCCGCGCGCCCGCAACGCAAATCCAAGCGCGCATCCGACGGTGGTCTTGCCCACGCCGCCGCCGGTCCCAGTGATAAGGAATCGCTTTCGTTGTCCCATCGCGTGATCACACAGGACTTTGCGGCTACCATCAAACCTGCGGCAACGCGGCACGCGCCTGAAAAAAACGCGCCGGACACCTTCGAGATGCCCGGCGCGTTGCGATCTATTCCACTGCGATCGTCTAGTCGCCCTTGGTCTTGGCGCCGTCGCCTTCGGCGGCGGTTGCGTCAGGCTGCGACTCGCCCTTGGCAAGCTGAAGCTTGAATGAATTCCAATGCTTCAGGATGTCGATAGCGCGATCGAGTTGCACGTCCTTTTCGACTTTTTCCTTGCCGCCCTTCGCGCCAGGACCCTTGTCGCCTTTTTCGTTCCCAGGGGCGGGCGCGGTGCTTACGCCAGTCGAATAGGTATTCGGATTCTTATCATCCTTCTTCTGCCCGTTCTGGAAGTGATGCGGCAGGTCGGCCTCGTGGATCTCGGGATTCTCGTTGATCTCGGCGCCCTCCTGCGTTATCGACGCGAGCGTCTCCTTGGGCGGCTGGACATCGACATCCGGCGTGATTCCCACCGCCTGGATCGAGCGGCCGGTGGGAGTGTAGTAGCGCGCCGTGGTCAGCCGCAGCGCGGAATGATCGTCTAGCGGCAGAATGGTCTGCACTGAGCCTTTGCCGAAGGTCTGGGTGCCGAGGATGACGGCGCGCTTCTGATCCTGCAGAGCGCCGGCCACGATTTCGCTGGCGCTGGCGCTGCCGCCGTTGACCAGCACCACCATCGGATAGTCAACGAAGCCGGACTTCTTGTGCGAGAAGTATTTCTGCTGCTGATTTTCCTCGCGGCCTTGCGTGTAAACGATCAGGCCGCCATCGAGGAAATCGTCCGAGACTTTCACAGCCTGGTTCAGAAGCCCGCCCGGGTTGTCGCGCAGGTCGAACACGATTCCCTTGATCTTGCCGTGGTCCTTCGACTCGAACTCGCTAATCGCCTTCTCGACGCCGTCGCCGGTGTTCTCCTGGAACGTGGTGACGCGGATGTAGCCGTAGCCGCCGTCAAGCATCTTCGACTTGACCGACTGAATCTTGATGACGTCGCGTGCGAGCGTCACCGTGAACAGTTCGGGCACGCCGTTGCGATGAAGGGTCAGCTTGATCTTACTGCCCTTGGGCCCACGCATCCGCTTGACCGCATCGGTGAGCGACATGTCCTTGGTGAAGTCGTCGTCGATCTTGATGATCTGGTCACCGGCCTTGAGTCCCGCGCGATATGCCGGCGTGTCTTCGATCGGCGCAACCACGGTGAGCGCGCCGTTCTTGATCGTTATTTCGATTCCGAGTCCGCCGAAGCTGCCGCGCGTCTCGACTTCGAGGTCGCGGTACAAGTCGGGCGTCAGGTAGGCACTATGCGGGTCGAGCGACGCCAGCATCCCGCTGATCGCGCCGTCGATCAGCCGCTTGGTAGTGACCGGTTCGACGTAGTTTTTCTGCACGATTGCGAGCACGCTCGCGAACGTGTCGAGCTCCTGGTAGGTGTCGTTCGAGAGCGCCTGCGCGCGACGGACGGCAACCTCCTGGAGGACAAGGAAACAGGCGACCAGTGAGACCGCCAACGTGATGGACCATCTGTGTTTTTTGATCATGAAATTTAGTTACTTCAAGAACCCGAGATTGCGATTGCGAGGTTTCATTTAAGCAGATGCGACGCTCTGATGCATACGCTCGCGAAACCGTGTCGTTACGTCGATAATCCCATTTCTCACCCCTGTTTTGAGTCGAGCAGTT
Source organism: uncultured delta proteobacterium (assembly GCA_963724395.1). Classification (GTDB taxonomy): domain Bacteria; phylum Desulfobacterota; class Binatia; order Binatales; family Binataceae; genus Binatus. The sequence continues at coordinate 112,675 of CAVRUK010000001.1, forward strand.
GCTGCAACGCGTCCTTGACGTCGGGCCGCGACCAGTCAAATGCGCCCATATGGTGCGCAACAATCTGCCCTTTGCGGTCGATTATGAAAGTCTCGGGCACTCCGCTGACATCGTAAGTCTCGCCGATTTTGTTCTCCGGGTCGAGCAGAATCGTGAAATGATACCCGTTTTTCGCGACGTACGGCGCGACCGCCGCACGGCCCCTGGTGTCCTGGCTGACCGCGAGCATTACGAAATCCTTGTTGCCCTTGAAGTTGTCGTACAGCGTCTGCATCGAGGGCATTTCCTCACGGCACGGCTCACACCACGTCGCCCACACGTTGAGGAACACAACTTTGCCGCGCAACGATTCGAGCGAGACGGTCGTTCCGTCCAGTGTCTCGAGCTTGAAATCGGCCGCCTGGCTGCCGGCCGCCACCGGCCCCTCGGACTCGCTGTTGATTCCAGACGGATTAGCGATGCGCGCGCCGCGATGGCCGCTGAGCGCGACGAGCGTCAGGCCGGTCGCTACGACAATCGCGGCGGCAGCGTAGAGGACTCTGTCCTGGATCTCCATCGTCAGGCCTGCGCCGCGTTGATCGCGGGGCGCCGGTCACCTTCGCCCGACTGCTGTCCACTTTCCGCGTGATCCTTTTCCCTGGTGAGAAGCAACGCGATTCCTCCGACGACCATCATCGCGAACGCAATCAGTTGCGCCTCACTGAACATATAGAAAACTCGCGGATTGATTCGCCAGAACTCGACGAAAAAGCGCGCGCCTCCCGCCAGCACCAGGTACCAGTACATCACGCGTCCCGCAGGATGAGACGTCTTGCGCATCGACCACAGTATTACAAACACGCCTAGATACAGAATTGTTTCGTAGACGGGCGCCGGATGCACTCGCACGCCGGGGAAGTAGCCGGAGACGAGCCGGTAATGCTCGTCGAGTTTCAGTACCGTATCTGGCCCCCAGCCGACGATTGCGTGCGGATACGCCATCGCCCAGGGCATCGTGGACGGCAGCCCCCAGTCGCCATCGCCGGCGAGCTGGCATCCCATTCTGCCGATAGCCTGTCCGATCGCGAGGGCGGGCGCGCACATGTCGATCGTCGCGCCGAACCCGATTCGGTACCACCGCGAAACCAGGTACGCACCGAGCAATCCGCCGATCATACCGCCGTAGAACACAAAGCCCGAGCCCGAAAAAATCATCGACTTGGGATCGGCGAGGTAAGTCGGCAGATCGTCAAGGATCGCGTAGAGCCGCGAACCGACGAGCCCCGCCACGGCGGCAGCGATCACGATCGACGACGAATATTCAGGATCGTAGCCGCGTCGGATGCATTCGAGGCGAATAACGTAGTCGGCCGCCAGGAATCCCAGCGCCATCATCAGCCCGAAGCTGTAAACGGTCAGCGGGCCCAGGTGGAACAAGACAGGAATCATTGTTGCTTCGAATTATAGTACGCGAGCGCCCGCGCAGACCACAAAGGGTTTTTTGGGCTTTTCAGCGCACGACTGGCGCGGACTTGCACGCCTGTATATATGACGCAACTATGCGGGCAGTTGTTCAACGCGTCAGCCGCGCCGAAGTGCGAATCAACGGGCGCGTCGCTGGCAGAATCGCGCGCGGATTCGTCGTGCTGCTGGGCGTGGCCAACGGCGACAGCGAGGCCGACGCCGCTCATCTTGTCGATCGAATCCTCGGGATGCGCATATTCGCCGACGACGCAGGCAAGATGAACCTCGCGCTGGCGCAGGTCGGTGGAGAACTGCTGGTCGTATCGCAATTCACGTTGCTCGCCGATACGAATTCGGGCCGCCGCCCTTCGTTCACCGCGGCCGCCGCGCCGGCGGAAGCGCGACGCCTCTACGAGCATTTTCTCTCGCTCGCGCGCACTAGCGATGTTAAAGTTGAGACGGGCGAGTTTGGCGCGATGATGGACGTTGAGCTCGTCAACGACGGCCCGGTGACAATCATCCTCGACAGTCGTGACAACGTGAAAAAATAATGGCGCGGGCTGGTTTCTATACCGTCGAATCCGGAAAAATCTCGTTTCGCCGCGACGGCAACTGGTACAGCGACGACGAGCGCATCGACAATCCGCGCATCTCGCTGCTGTTCAGCCAGAGCATCAAGCGCAATCCCGACGGCAGCTACTATCTGCAAGTCGCCGAGGAACGTGCGCCGATCACCGTCGAGGACACGCCCTACGTCGTCAAGGCGCTCGAGGACGACGAGCTCGGCGGCTTCGAGATGGTCCTGAACGACGGCACTCGCGAGCCGCTCGATCCCGCCGCGCTCGAAGTCGGCGCGGGCAACGTGCTGTATGCGCGCGTCAAGGGCGGCGACGCTCGCGCGCGGTTCATCCGCTCCGCCTATTATCATCTCAGCGACCGCTTCGAGTCCGACGACGCGGGACGTTTCTACGTCAATCTAAGGGGCCATCGGTATCCGCTCGGCGCGCCGGCTGATCGCAGCTAGTCCACGATGCAGCTTGAAGAGCCGAATCTGCACATCGTCCTGGTGCGGCCCGAAATTCCGCAGAACACCGGCTCGATCGCGCGATTAGCGGCCGCCATCAAGGCCCGTCTTCACCTGGTAGGCCCGCTCGGCTTCTCGCTCGAGGACCGCTATCTCAAGCGCGCCGGTCTCGACTACTGGCCGCTGGTCGATCTGCGCACGTACGACGGATGGGAGCAGTTCGCCTCGATGCATCACGATTCGCCGCGAGCAAAAGCGAAATTCTTTTCAACGCACGCGCCGACTTCATACCTCGACGCGCACTACAAGCGCGGCGACTTCCTGTTCTTCGGCGGCGAGACGTCCGGGCTCGGCAAAGAATTCCTGGCGGACAGAGTCGATAGGGCATACCGAATTCCGATTTTCGAGGCGGGCGTGCGCAGCCTGAATCTGTCCAATGCGGTATCGATCGTGGTGTATGAAGCGCTGCGCCAGACGGGCGCGCTCAGTTCTTCTTGACGCTGCAACTGCCGCAGCCGCTGCTGCAACCGCCCTTCTCGCCGTCGGCGGGCGGCGGGCCAAAATAATAACCCGCCTGTTCCAGCTCGCCGGGCGAGACCCACTTGAGAGTGTCGGCAACCGGAGAATCGCAATGCACGCAGACGCGGCGCTCGGCGCTTTCGTTGTCGTCGTCGAGCGCGACGTACGTCAGCACCGCTTTGCCGCAAGACGCGCAATCCGCCATCGGGAATGATGCGTCTCTAAGTGCGAGTAGAGGAGTGGGCATCGAAGATCACATTACACGATTGCGCGAGTGAAATTCGATGGCCGAGGAACCGTCAGCCGCGATGGTGTCCGCCACCGTGACCGGAATGAGCGAATGCATGTCCGCCACCACCGCCGCCACCATGCCCACCGCCATGAGCAAATCCGCCACCACCACCGTGACCGCCACCCCATCCGCCACCGTGGCCGCCCGCATACTCATGACCACCCCAGCCGCCGCCATGCGCCCATCCGCCGCCATGACCCCATCCACCATGATCCGATCCGTGGCCCCAACCGTAGTCGTAGCCCCACGGATGACCCCAGCCGTACGCCGGACCGTATGCATACGAAGGCGCATACGCGTATGACGGGTATCCGTAGCCGTAGCCACCCGGATCGCCAACGTCGTAACAGCCTTGCGTCGAAACTACGCACAATCCGAGCGACAGAGCTACGAAGACTGATAGGATTTTTCCTTTCATTGCTCTGTACCTCTGATCTGTTAGACGAGCCAGGAGAGCGGCGGTTTCAGGCCGAAAAATTCAACGAGAAACGACAAAAAAGTTGTAAAATTAACCAGTTACAATGATGTCTCAATTGCAAAATCGAGCACTGTGGCTACGGGCAAACCCGCGACGACGAGATGTCGCGGGCTTAAACCGCAGAACCCCTCCGCCGGCTAGCCGTGTTTAGCGGTTAACCGTGAAGTTGAGCAGGTTGTGGCGGAACCTCAATCGTTTTCGGAGGGCCGACTGGATTCGGTGCCGGAGGCGGCAGCGCAAAATCTGAATAGCCGTCGTCCCACCAGTCCTCATAGCCATATCCATAGCCCCACGGACCCAGGTATGCCGGAGCGTTGATCGAAGGCCCATACTCCGAGTATGCAGGGTATCCGTATCCGTTGCCGTAGTGCCCACCGTCTCCTGGACCAAAGTAGGAGCCCTGGGTCGAAACTGCGGCAACCAGGAGCGACAGAGCGGCCAAGCCTGTCAAAAATTCCCGTTTCATTGTCTTCAACCTCTAAAGCAAGAGGCGTGAAGAATCGCCGCACAATTCGCTGGCTACCCGATCTCACAGTTTCTTAGTACCGGGTGCAGGGGTCACCCCTGCCGAAGGAAGCGTGAAACCCACCGCCGGGTTTCACATTAAATTAAGTGTTTACCCTTCCCCTCACTGCCGGCGATAAGGCTCGCCCAGTGCGCTAGGCGCCGCCGCCTGTCCGCCGAAGCCTGCGAGTACGACCAACGTCAGCGCGTACGGCAGCGCGAGAAACAGCTGGTACGGCGCCGTGGTGCCGAGCGCCTGCAATCCGAATTGCAATGCCATCGCGGCGCCGAACAGGATCGATGCGGCCGCGAGGCCCCACGGATTCCATCGTCCTACGATCACCACCGACAGCGCGACGAAGCCTCGGCCGGCCGAGATATTCTCGACGAAGGTGTTGGCGTACGCGAGCGTCAGGAACGCGCCGGCCAATCCCGTCAGCGCGCCCGAGACGATCAGCGCCTGCCATCGCGTTGCGATTACGCCGAGGCCGAGCGCGTCCGCCGCTTCGGGACGCTCGCCGCAAGCGCGGAGCCGCAGCCCGTAGCGCGTGCGCGCGATCACATACCACAGGGCAGGCACCAGAATGAACGTGAAGTACACCAGCGCGTTGTGATCGAAGAGCACCGGACCGAGGATCGGGATTCGCGCGAGCGGACCGAGCGGGATTTTTGCGATCGGCGCGACCATGAACGCCTTGCCCGTCACGCCGAACAGCTTACGATAGAAAACTCCGGTCAAGCCGAGCGCCAGGATACTGACGGCGGTGCCGGTGACGACCTGGTTGACGGCGAGATTTACGACGAGAATCGCGAAGATCGCGTTGATCGCGACGCCCGCCGCGATCGCGCCCACCAGTCCGAGCGCGGTGCTGCCGCTGAAGTACGCGATCGTGAGCGCGGCGAACGCGCCCGCCAGCATCGCGCCTTCGATACCGATATTGACGACGCCGCTTTCCTCGACCAGCAACTCGCCGAGCGCCGCCAACAGGATCGGGGTCGCCATGGTGATTACCGAGACCAGAAACGCTTCAAGCATCGGGCATCTCCGCAACCGGCGGCACCGTTGCCGCGTCATCGGCAGACGCGCCGAAAATATTCTCGCGAAGTTCGCTCGAGGCCGGCGTGTCGAACGCGAGGATGATCAGAATGACGAGACCCTGGATAACCTGCACCAGCTCGGGCGAGATTCCCTGCGTTCGCTGCATCGCCTGCGAGCCGTTGTCGAGCGCGCCGAACAGGAGCGCGGCCGGGACGATAGCAAGCGGATTCAGGCGCGCCACCAATGCGACCGCGATCGCTTCGAAACCCCATCCGGGCGAGAGCTTCTCGTACAATCGATGGGAAATCGCGGAGACCTGCACAGCGCCGCCGAGCCCCGCCAGTGCGCCCGACAGCGCCATCACCCAAACTGTGAGCGCCGGGATTCGGATGCCGAAAAATGTCGCGGCGCGCCGGTTGCGGCCCATCGCGCGCAGCTCGAATCCGGCGCTGGTGTTGAACATCAGCATGTAGCAGGCGCCCGCGAGCACGACCGCGAGCAGCATGCCGAGGTTCAAGCGGCTCGGCGCGAAGTAAAACTCGAGCTGTGCCGCGGAGGCGATCGGCGAGCTGGTCGGATATGCGTGCGACGGTTCCATCAGCGGACCGTGCACGACCCAACTGAGCACCTGCACGGCGACGAAGTTGAGCATGATCGTGCTGATCACTTCGTTCACGTCGCGCCGCGCGCGCAGCCATCCCGCAAGCCCGCCCCAGACCGCGCCGCCCAGCGCGCCGACGGCAAGAATGGTCGCGATTGCGATCGAATGTGGGTAATCCCCGAGATACGGTCCGATCGCGCCGGCCGCGATCGCGCCGATCGTAAGCTGGCCGTCGGCGCCGATATTCCACAGCGCGCCCGAGAAAGCGAGCGAGATTGCAAGACCCGTGAAGACCAGCGGCGTCGATTTTACGATCGTATCGACGCATGCGTACCGGTTGCCGAAGGCGCCCTCACCAAGCGCGGCGAACACGCCGAGCGGAGACGCGCCGAGCGCGGCGAGGACAATCGAAATCAGAGCGGCGGCGATCGCCAGTGCCGCGAATGGTTTCGCAATCGAGGACAGCATCAGTCGCGCGCCCCGGCCATCAGCAGGCCCAGCCGCCCGGGATCGCGCTCGCCGGGATTGGTCTCGCGAATTTTACCGCGGCTGATGATCAGCAGCCGCCCCGAAATCGCCAACAACTCGTCGAGGTCGCTGGAGATCAACAGCACCGCGCCGCCGGCGGCCGCGAACTCGAGGATCGTGCGATGCACTTCGGCGGTCGCGGCGAGATCGAGGCCGCGGCAGATATTATGCGCGACGATCACTCGCGGCCGCGACGCGATCGCACGCGCCACTTCCAGGCGCTGGCGATTCCCGCCGGAAAGTGCGCCGGCAAAAGTGTCAGGACCGGGCGCGCGAATCCGAAAACGCTCGACAAGCTCGCGGCAAAGGTCGATCGCCCGCGACGTGTTCAACCATCCATGCGACGTCACCCGCTCCCGGAGCGGACGCGCGAGAATCAGGTTTTCCCAGAGCCGCATGTCGAGAATCAGTCCGTCGAGGTCGCGATTTTGCGGTATCACCGCCATCGCGCCATCCGAAGTTATTCTTCCACTGCTCGGATGACGCACGCCCGCAAGCAGTTCGACCAGTTCGGTCTGCCCATTGCCATCAACGCCCGCCACTCCAACGATCTCGCCCGCAGCGACGCGAAACGAAAGCCCATCGAGAATCCTGCGCCCGGTATGATCGTCGAGCGTGAGATTTTCGATTTGCAGGATCGGTTCGCCGGGCTGCAGCCGCGCCGCGGTGGCGTCGGGTTGAATCACGATCTCACCAATCATCAGGCCGGCCAGTTTCTCCTCGTTGGTCTCGGCCGGCGTCGTGTGCGCGACGACGCGGCCGCGTCGCAAGACCGTGATTCGATCGGCGACCGCCATCGCCTCGGCCAGCTTGTGCGTGATCAGCACCACGATTCGCCCCTCGCCGCGCAGGTTGCGCAGCAAGCCGAGAAACGCTGTCAGCTCCGATGGGGCCAGCACGCTGGTCGGCTCGTCGAGAATCAGCACGCGCGGATTGAAGCTGAGCGCGCGGAGTACTTCGAGCCGAACACGCTCAGCCACCGAACGATTCTCGACAGTGGTGCCGACGGGCGGCAATTCGAATCCGAGTTTCGCGGCGAGCGCGCGCGCCCGCGCCGCAACGGCCGCGAGATCGAGTGCGTTGCCATCCGGATCGAAGCCGCCGAGCGCGAGATTTTCCTCCCACGTCATCCGCTCGAACAGCATCGGGCTCTGATGCACCGCCGCAATCCCGGCCGCCAACGCAGCGCGCGGCGAGCCTGACCGCAGTGGCAGTCCGTCGAGAGTCGCGTCGCCGCCGTCGGGCGCGAGCGAGCCGGCGAGCACGTTCATCAAGGTGGTCTTGCCGGCGCCGTTCTCGCCGACCAGCGCGTGAATCTCGCCGGGACGCGCCTCGAAATCGACGCCGTCGAGCGCGAGCGTACGGCCGAAGCGCTTGGTTATGGCGTCGGCGCGGAGCAACTAGTGTCGTGTCCCGTAAATAAATCTAGGAACAAAGTCCTAACCCCTGACCCCTTCCCCAGAAAGAATGGGGAAGGGGAACAAAAAAATTCTCTGATGGATACCGCCGTCCTATCCCCCTAGCCCCCTTTCCGGGCCGGAAAGGGGGAACCGGACCAGAGAGTCCTCTGGCTGGTCGTACGAGAATGAAGCAAAACGTTTTGAAGATATTTGCGGGACACAACACCAGGCAGGCGCTTACGCGTAATGGGCGCGCACATATTCGAGCGCGGCTTCGCGGGTTTCGAGCGCGCCGTCGAGCTGATGGTCCTCGACGTCTTTCAAAATTTCCTTGAAGCGCGGCCCCGGCGTGAATCCCAGCCGCTTCAAGTCCTCGCCGCCAATCAAACGCGGCGGACGAATCTCGGCCGCGGTCATCGTCGTCATCGCGCGGCGGCAGAAATGCCAGAAGCCGAGGTACGAGCTCGACGCCATCGCGTCCATGAACGCGACCTCCATCAACTCGTCGAACCCGTCTTCCGCCAGCATTCGCTTGAGCGTGGCCGGGCGCATCCGCGGCGCCATGCAGAGCTTCAGATGATTCTTGACGAGGTATGCGACCCGCTCCTGGACGGCGCGCGAGCGTTTCAGCCGCGCGAGCATGCTAGCCGCCATCATTGCGCCGTCCTCGGTATGCCCATAGAACGTGACCTTGTCGCGGACGACCGCGCGGCACTTCGGCTTGGCGATATCGTGCAGCAGGATTCCGAACGCGACTGTCTCACTGCATCCCGCGGCCAACATCGCCACGCCAATCCGCGTGTGCGTGTACACGTCGCCCTCGGGATGGAAATTTTCGGGCTGCGCGCATCCGCGCATCAGGACGACCTCAGGCAGCAGGATTTGCATCAGGCCGCTGTCCATCATCAGGTCCATCGCGCGCGCGGCGGCGCCCTCGGTCATCATCATAACGATTTCTTCGCCGATTCGTTCGGCCGCAATGCTCACGATCGTCGGCGCGGCGCGCTTCATCGCAGCCCAGGTCGCGGGATCGATCGTGTAGTTGAGCCGCGCGGCGAAGCGGGCCGCGCGCAGGATGCGCAGATGGTCCTCCTCGAAGCGATCGTAGGGATTTCCGATCGCGCGGATGATTCCCGCGCGCAGATCGCGCATCCCGCCGACCAGATCGATCAGGCGATCCGCGATGGGATCGTAAAACATCCCGTTGACGGTGAAGTCGCGGCGTATCGCATCTTCCTCGATAGCGCCGAAGCGCACCGACGACGGCCGGCGCCCGTCGGTATATTCCGCATCAGCGCGGAAGGTCGCGACTTCGAACGGCTTGCCATCATCGAGCACGACACCGATCACGCCGAACTTTGCCCCGACGGCCACGGTGCGGTCGAACATTCCCAGCACCACCTCGGGACGCGCGTCGGTGGCGATGTCGTAATCCTTGGGGTCGACGCCAAGGACTCGATCGCGCACACATCCGCCGGCGAAAACGGCGCTAAAGCCGGATTCGACGAGACGGCGAACGATGTGGCGCGCGAGTTGCTCTCTGTCGCTCATAGGCGACGCTCCAAACCGGTCATTCTAGGCGGCAGGCTTATGCGGTGCCACAACGAGCAACCCATAGTTTTTGGTGTTCCTCAAGGCGCCGTAAAAGGCAGAGATCGGCGAACACCTACTACATATTGTGGTCCGGGCAGGCGATACCCCTATCGGTAGTTTCGTTCCGTCAAAATTTGATTTTTCCTGAGAGGCTACCGGACCCGGAAACCGCGCAGCGGAGAGCTGCTCTTTGGGTAGTAGTTTCATGCGCCTAGTCTAACAGGTCGGGTGCCGCGTTATCAGGCTAAACAGTTCAGGGTGAACTTCTAAGCAACTCTGTTCAGTATCTGTTCACGCGTGTTGCATGCGCCTCGCCAGCAGAGTTCACGCTGCTTCCTTGCGCGTTCCTGAGTATTCCTTTCTATAGACTTGCAGGAGGGAGGCAAACACCGACATGATTGCCGGGCCGAGGAACAAGCCGAGCGGGCCGTACGCTTCGAGACCGCCGAGAATCCCGAGAAACAGCGCGATCGTGGGCAGGCCCGTGCCATGCTTCATCGCGAGCGGCTTGATGAAATTGTCGATCACGGCAAGCGCGACCGAACACCATATGATGAGGCCGACCGCCGCCGACCATCCCGACGCAAAGCCCAGGTAGAGCGTCGCGGGAATCCATACCAGTGCGGTGCCGCCGATTGGCATCAGTCCCGCGGCCGCCGATGCGATTGCGAGGAACAGCCAGTACGGCACGCCGAACACCAGCATGCCGATGCCGATCGTCACGCCCTGCAGCACCGCGGTCAGCATCAGGCCGCGCATCACCGATGACAGCGTGGTGCGCAGGGTATCGAAAATCGCCTTCTTGTCATCTTCATGAAGCGGGGTCAGGTCGCGCAGGCTTTGGTAGTAGTAGTCGCCGTCGCGCAGCATGTAGAAGAACGCGAGCAGCGCGATACCGAAGTCGACTATAAACCCGAGGACATTTTTCGCGGCCGAGGTCGCATTCTTTGCCACGTAATCGCTGGTTATCTGTGCCGCTTGCAAGGTGAGCTTGGGCAGCTCTTCGTCGAGCTTGTAGCCGCGTTCCGCCATCTTGTTCGCGATCCATGCGCCAAGATCGGTGTGGACCGCCCAGTCGTGCAGCTTTGTCACTCCTCCCGTGTTCACCATTTGGGTGGCTTGCACGTATAGCGTCTGCGCCTCGACCACCAGGCGGCCCGAGAGCCAGATGGCGGGCAGTATGACGCCAAGCCCGACGACGATGCTGATGATCGCCGTCGACAGCGAGCGCCGCTTGACGTACTTTTCGACTTCGATAAGCGCCGGATGCGCCATGAAGGCGAGCAGGATTCCCCACGCCAGCGGCGTCAGGAACGGCAGCAGCAGATCGTACAGCTCGTAAGCCATCACGGCCAGGAAACCGAAGAAGAAGAGCTGCACTATGCGCTCGCGATCCATTTTCTGAGGCGTGGCGTCCCTCCCGGCGCGCACGATACTTGGCGCGAAAGCCTAGCAGATGCCCCCGCTACCGTCGCCTGCCGCGACGGCGGGGCTCTGGCGCGCGGAACTTCGGTTGCCCGCCAGCGCATAATCCGTTACCGTTGGCGTTTGCTTGATGTGTCTAATCAATACGCCTCGCCCGTGAAGGCACGTAGCTCAGTGGGAGAGCGCTTCCTTGACACGGAAGAGGTCGGCGGTTCAATCCCGCCCGTGCCTACCAGGTCCGTGCCCACACCTGCGAGCGCGAATTTTGTTTTTCACTCCCGCCAGTTCCCCGCAATGATTAGAATTTTCGCTTGATGAGCTCGGAAGTAACCGTAACCTTGGGCGGCGAGTCGCGCGTCGTGCCAGTTGGCACTATCGTTCGCGACGTGCTGAACGGGATTCCAAGCCGCGACCTGGTAGCCGCGCGCGTCAACGGCAAAGTCGTCGATCTGACGCGCAGGCTCGAGCACGACGCCGCCGTCGAGCCGGTGATTGCCGACTCGCCCGAGGGTCTCGAGGTGATCCGTCATTCCACGGCGCATTTGATGGCGATGGCGGTGCAATCGCTCTATCCCGGCACGCAGGTCACGATCGGCCCGGTGATCGAGGACGGCTTTTTCTACGACTTCGCGCCCGCCACGCCGTTCACGGTCGAGGATCTGCCGAAGATCGAAGCGAAGATGCGCGAGCTGGCAAAGGCCGATCACAAAATCCAACGGACCGAAGTCGCGCGCGAGGACGCGATCCGCAAATTCTCGGCGATGGGCGAAAAGTACAAGGTCGAGATAATCCAGGGCATCGCGGACGATCGCGTATCGATTTACAGCCAGGGCGATTGGCTGGATCTCTGCCGCGGACCGCACGTCCCCTCGACGCGCTACCTGAAGGCATTCAAGCTCACCAGCGTGGCCGGCGCGTATTGGCGCGGCGACGAGCACAACGCGATGCTGTCGCGAATCTACGGCACCGCGTTCGCCAGCAAGGAGGCGCTCGAGGAGCATTTGAAACTCGTCGAGCTCGCCCGCCAGCGCGACCATCGCAAGCTCGGCCGCGAGATGGGCCTGTACATTTTCGATCCGATCTCACCGGGCTCGCCGTTCTATTTGCCCAAGGGCGTCATCATCTTCAACGCGCTCATCGACTATATGCGTCGGCTGTACCGGCGCTACGGCTACGACGAAGTCGTCACGCCGCTGATTTTCAAGAACGAAATGTTCAACACCTCGGGACATTGGGAGAATTTCCGCGAGAACATGTTTCTCTCGCCCGACCCTGAGAGTGAGACGCACACCGTCGACACCGGCCCCGACGGATGGCATCACGGCTACGGGCTGAAGCCGATGAATTGCCCCGGCCATACCTTCGTGTACCGCGCGGAGAAGCGATCGTATCGCGATCTCCCGCTGCGATTTGGGGAGTTCAGCCGCCTCCATCGCGCGGAGCGCTCGGGCACGCTGCACGGCCTGATGCGGGTGCGTGCGATGTCGCAGGACGACGCGCACATCTTCTGCCGCGAAGATCAGATCGTGGATGAAGTCAAAATGAATCTCGAGATGGTGCGCGACGTTTACGGT
>CAVRUK010000002.1:0-722252 GCA_963724395.1 uncultured delta proteobacterium
GCGCGTCGAGTTCAAACTCGCGACGATGCCCGAGCAGCATCTCGGCACCGAAGAGCAATGGCAGATGTCCGAGGGCAAGCTCGCCAACGCGATGAAGTGGGCCGAAATCCCCTTCGAGATCAATCCGAAGGAAGGCGCGTTCTACGGTCCCAAGATCGAGATTTACGTGTCCGACGCGCTCAAGCGTAAGTGGCAGGTCGCGACGATTCAGCTCGATTACAACATGCCCGAGCGCTTCGACCTGACGTACACGAACAGCGCGGGCGTCGAGGAGCGTCCCGTGATGATTCATCGCGCGATCCTCGGCTCGCTCGAACGCTTCATCGGCGTGCTGATCGAGCATACCGGCGGCGTGCTGCCGTTGTGGCTCGCGCCGGAGCAGGTGCGCGTGCTGTCGCTCAGCGAGAAGGTCGAGACCTATGCCAAGGAGGTCGCCGACCTGCTCAAGCGCGAGGGATTCCGCGCCCATGCCGACATCCGCAACGAGAAGCTGGGATTCAAGGTTCGCGAAGCCGAGCTCGCCAAGGTGCCGTACATGGTAGTGGTCGGCGAGCGCGAGGCTGCCGATCGCTCGGTTTCGCTGCGGCTGCTGCGCGGCGAGAAGAGCAACGCGATGCCGCTGGCGGAGCTGATCGAAAAATTAAAGAAGGAGCCGGTGCCGGCTTAGGAAGTTCATCCGGCCATTGAGCCGGAGGAGGTGCTTTATTCGTAGAGATTTCAGAACCCCACCCTCAAGGGAGCCCGCGATTCGCGTCAATAACCTGATTCGCGCGCAAGAAGTCCGTGTAATCGACGCCGACGGCAGCCAGGTCGGAATCCTGCCGCTGCGTGAGGCCATCAAAGTTGCGGAGAGCCGCGGCCTGGACCTCGTCGAGGTCTCGTCGACGGCGACGCCGCCGGTCTGCCGCGTGACCGACTTCGACAAGTACCGCTACGCGCAGAAGAAAAAGTCGCACGACTCCAAGAAGCACACCATCAGCATGATCAAGGAAGTGAAGATGGGCTCGGCGACCGGACAGCACGACGTGGACTTCAAAACCGCGCACATCAAGCGCTTTGTTGGAGAGGGTCATCGTGTTAAGCTCACCGTTTCGTTCCGGGGCCGCGCGATCACTCATCCGGAACTCGGACGCGCACTGATCGAGAGAATTATTGCGACGGTAACGGATATCGCGCAGGCGGAAGGCACGCCGCGGATGGAAGGACGCAACATGTCCGTGCTGCTGACGCCGCGATAGCACGAAAAGAAAATTTTTCAGGAAAGAAGCGACCATCGTATGCCGAAAATCAGGACCAGCCGTACCGCCGCCAAGCGCTTTTCTGTGACCAAGAGCGGCAAGGTCAAATTCAAACACGCGTATGCCCGCCATATGTTCTCGGCCAAGAACCCGAAACAGAAGGCGCGCCTGCGCAGGACTGGTATTCTGGGAAAGGCCGACGCCGAGAAAGTCAAAGTAATGATGCCGTACGCGTGAGCGCGCCCGGCTAACGCACCGCATATCTACCAAGGAAGGATTTCACTACTCCGATGCCTCGCGCCAAAGGCGGACCCAAGACGCGCCGCCGTCATAAGCGTCAACTGAAGCTCGCCTCCGGTTTTGTCGGTGGGCGCAAACTCTATCGGCAGGCCCGCTCGACCCTCGAAAAGGGCCTCACCTACGCCTATCGCGATCGCAAGGCCAAGAAGCGCGACTACCGCACGCTGTGGATTGCGCGCATCAACGCGCTCGCCCGCGAAAGCGGAATCTCGTACAGCGCGCTGATGAACGGGCTCAAGAAGGCCGGCGTCGAGGTCGATCGCAAGATGCTCGCGAAGCTCGCGCAGGAGCGCGACGCATTGTTTACCGAGCTGGTGCGCACCGCTATCAGCGCGCTCGGCTCAAAAGCAGCATAGAGCCGCGCCCTTTCGAAAGCGCCGCGCACCAGGAAGCCATGTGGGTAATCGCCCACGTGGTTTTTTGTTTTTGGTTTTTTTGGCGCGCGTGCAACATTGCAGAGACTGAGCAGAATGTCCGGGGAATAGCACGATGAAAGAACAACTCGAAGAAATCAGGCGACGCGCGATGGCGGAACTCGGCGACGACGCCAGCGAGGCGCAAATCGACGCGGTTCGCGTGCGCGTGCTCGGACGCTCCGGCGAGCTGACGGAAATCATGCGCGGGATGCGCGAGGTTCCAAACGCCGAGCGCCCCGCCATCGGCCAACTCATCAATCAGATCAAGCGCGAAGTCGAAGCTCGCATCGAAGCGCTGAGCGAGAAACTCAAAGCTGCGGCGCTGACCAGGTCGCTCAACGAAAAACGCCTCGACGTGACGCTGCCGGGGATGCGCATCGCGCGCGGCCGCATCCATCCGATTACCGACATACTCGAAAAGATGCTCGGCATCTTCGAGTCGATGGGCTTCGAAGTCGCGATGACCCAGGATATCGAGGACGACTTTCACAACTTCGGGGCGCTCAACTTCCAGCCGCATCATCCCGCGCGCGAAATGCAGGACACGTTCTACCTCGAGGGCGGGATGCTGCTGCGGACGCATACGTCGAACGGCCAGATACGCGTGATGGAGAAACGCCGGCCGCCGCTGGCGGTCGTGTGTCCCGGGCGGTGCTACCGGCGCGACGACCTGTCGGTGCGCGCCTCGCCGATGTTCACGCAGATCGAGGGCTTCATGGTCGACAAGCGCGGACGCATCACGATGGCGCATCTCAAGGGCGTGCTGGCGGAATTCACGCGCGCGTTTTTCGGCACCACCGCGGTACGCTTTCGCGCCAGCTACTTTCCATTCACCGAGCCGAGCGCCGAGCTCGACATGCACTGCCTGATCTGCGACGGCGCCGGCTGCCCGGTCTGCAAGCATTCCGGATGGACCGAGGTGCTCGGCTGCGGAATGATCCATCCGAACGTGATGCGCGCGGTCGAGTACAACCCCGACGAGTACCAGGGTTTCGCGTTCGGCATGGGCGTCGAGCGCACGGGTCTGATGAAGCTCGGCGTCGACGACATGCGGCTGTTCTTCGAGAACGACCTTCGCTTCCTGAGCCAGTTCCCGGCACTGAGCGGAGGTGTGCGATGAAGCTGCCGCTCAGTTGGATGCGCGACTTCGTCAGCGTCGATGCGCCCGTTGAGGAAATCTCGCGGCGGCTCAGTTTTGCAGGGCTGGTGGTCGAGAGCGTCGAAAAACTCAAGCCGGGATTCGCCGGCGTGTTCGCCGCGCGTGTGATCAACGTCGAGAAGCATCCCAATGCTGATCGGCTGAACCTGGTCGACGTCGATGCCGGCGAAAAAGGAAAATTCAAAGTCGTGTGCGGCGCACCCAACGTGAAGGCCGGCATGATCGCGCCGCTCGCCCTGGTTGGCGCGCAGCTCGGCAAAGAGCCGCCGCTGGAGGCAGCCGTCATTCGCGGCGTGCAGTCGGAGGGCATGCTCTGTTCGGAGCGCGAGCTCGGCCTGTCGCAGGATCACGCGGGAATTCTTGCGCTCGGCGCCGACGCGCCGCTGGGCGGCGAGGTGGCCGCGTATTTGCACCTCGACGACGTCGTGCTCGACGTCGAGATCACCCCGAATCGTGGCGATTGCCTGTCGGTCCTCGGCCTCGCGCGCGAGGTCGCCGCATTGTTCGCCGCCAGGCTGCGCGCGCCCCGCCTGCGCGCCGCGCATTCGGCCGGCCCGCCTGACGGCGAGCGGTTTACAATTTCGGTTTCGATCGACGCGCCCGATCTATGCCCGCGCTACGCCGCGCTCGCGATGACGGGAATCAAAGTCGGCCCTTCGCCGGCGTGGCTCAGGCGCCGGCTGGAGCTGTGCGGGATGCGCGCGCTGAACAACGTCGTCGATGCGACCAACTACGTTATGCTCGAGCTCGGCCAGCCGTTGCATGCGTTCGACTACGGGAAAATCGCCGGCGGCAAAATCATCGTCCGCCGCGCCGGCGACACGCGCGAGTTCGTGACGCTCGACAACCTCACTCGCGTGCTCGACCCGGACGACTTGCTGATCGCCGACAACGAAAAACCGCTCGCGATTGCGGGCGTGATGGGCGGCCTCAACTCCGAGGTCAGCGACTCGACGACCACCATTTTGCTCGAGAGTGCGTACTTCGAGCCGATGACCGTCGCGCGCACCGCGCGACGCCTGGGTTTGCGCAGCGAGGCGAGCTACCGTTTCGAGCGCGGCATCGATCGCGCGGGACAGGTCGGCGCGCTGATTCGCGCCGCCGAATTGATCCGCAAAATCGCGCGCGGACGCGAGGCGTCGCCGATCGCCGACTTCGAGCCGCGCAAAGCCGAGCCGCGCGAGATTGCGCTCGATTTCGGCGCGATGGAATCGCTGCTGGGCGCCGCGATACCGCCGGCCGTCGCCAGGAGCCGTCTCAAATCGCTGGGCGCGCAAGTGAGCACGCGCGCCAAAGGCGTGCTCGCAGTAGTGCCGCCGTCGTTCCGCTCCGACCTGGTCGAGCAAGCCGACCTGATCGAGGAAGTCGCGCGCCTGGGCGGCCTCGAGGACATCCCCGCCCTGCTGCCCGCGCGCCTGAGTGCGCTGGCGCCCGTCAATCGTGAGCGCGAGTTCATCAGGGGCACGCGCGAGGTGATGCTGGGATGCGGCCTGACCGAGGCCGCCACTATCGCGTTCATCGCGCCGGCCGACAACGCGCGCTTTTCGGGGATTCAAGCCGCGGCGAGGCCAGTGAAAGTTTCCAATCCGCTATCCGCGGAACTCAGCGAGCTGCGTGTGAGCCTGATACCGGGACTCGTCGCGTCGCTCAGGTTCAATTTGAATCGCGAGGCCCGCGCCTTTCACGCGTTTGAGATGGGCAAGGTCTTCCGCATGGACGGCGACATCGCGACCGAGCATCAGCATCTCGCCGCCGTCAGCTACGGACCCTACGCGCTCGCCGCGATTGGCGAGCACAGCGTCGCGGCGGGTTTTTTTTCGATTAAGGGAATTCTCGAGACGTACTTCGACGCGATCGGAATTTTGCCGCGCGTGGCATTCAAGGCAATCGACGGTGCTGAGGCGCGATTTCTGCATCCGGGCCGCAGCGCGATCGTTACGCTCGACGATGCGCGCATCGGTTTGATTGGCGAGCTGCACCCGGCGGAGGCGATGCGCCTGGATCTGAACGATCCGTGCGCGGTCTACGAACTTGACTTGAGTAGGCTCATTTCCTATGGTTTCTCGCCGCGCAAAACTTTCCAGCCGCCGCCAAAATTTCCCGCTATCAGGCGCGATTTGGCGTTGGTGCTGGATCGGAATTTCCCGTCGGATATGGTAGTGAAAACTATTCGGGAATGCGGCGCGTCGCTGCTGGAGAGCGTCGAGGTCTTCGACGTGTACGAGGGGACGGCGGTGGCGGCCGGAAAGAAGAGCGTGGCGTTGGCTTGTCGTTACCGTGCAAAGGATCGCACGCTGACCGATGAGGAGGTCAACCGCATTCACGCCGTGCTGATCGAGCAGGCGCGGACGCGGTTGGGGGCGGAGTTGCGGTAGTTAAGCGTGCCTAACGCGAGCGGGTGGGGATCGTTACGCCGCAGGGCATGACTAAAGCCGATCTTGTAGATCTGATCTACGAGCGGGTAGGCTCCTCGAAGAAGGAAGCCTGTGAAGTGGTTGAAGCGGTGTTCGCGATCATCAGGGATTCGTTGCGCCACGGTCAGAAAGTGAAAATTTCCGGCTTCGGCACCTTTCTCGTCAATCACAAACATGCGCGCCGCGGGCGCAACCCACAAACCGGCGAACCGATCACCATCGATTCGCGCCGCGTCCTCTCCTTCAAGCCGAGCCAAGTGTTGAAGGATCGGGTCAACAACGGCGCCAAGCCTGAGGTCTGACGCCGATGCCTCGTCAGCCATCGGTTCGGCAACAAAAGCGAAAAGCTGCCCCGCCCAAGCCAACCACGATGCCGTTGTTCCCCGAGCGCGGCCTGAAGATCGGCGAGGCGGCGCGAGCGCTCGGCGTCGAGACCTACGTGCTGCGCTTCTGGGAAACCCAGTTCCCGTTCCTGAAACCCAAGCATACCCGCACCAAGCACCGCTTCTATCAGGAAAAAGACCTCGACGTGCTGCGCCTCATCAAGCGCCTGCTCCACGACGAAGGCTTTACGATCGTAGGCGCGAACAAGCACATCAAGGAATTCGGCATCGACGCATTGATGTCAGGCAAGCCGCTCGCGACGCCTGCGCCTCAGTCAGCCGAGCGCGCGCTTTCGCAGTCGCCCGACATCGACGGCCGAGCCCGCCGCGTACTAAACGAAGTCCGCCGCGATCTCGAATCGATCCACAAAATCCTGGAAGACTGAGTAGACTAAGCATTCGGGAGTACGCTGGAAATTCCGGAAAAGATGGGCGCGGCGCTTTCAGCTCCGAACGGTTTCCATAAGGAGTTTCTTTGGAACGAAGAGTTGCGGACGTAATGTGGGAGATGCTGGCGAAGGCCGGCGTCAAACGCTGCTACGGAATTGTCGGAGACGCGCTGAATCCGGTGATCGACGCGCTCCGGCGCAATGGCGAGATCGAGTTTATCCATGTACGTCACGAGGAATACGGTGTCTTCGCCGCGGTCGCCGAATCCTACCTGAGCGGGAATCCGGTGGCGGTTTGTGGAACGGCCGGCCCAGGTGTGGTCCACCTCTTCAATGGTCTGATGGATGCGCGCAAGGAGGGAGCCGCGATCATCGCGATCGCCGGCGATGTCGAGACCAGGCTCATCGACACCGCCGCCCTCGAAGAGCTGAACCCCTACAAGTTTTTCGATACCGCGTGTCTCTACGTCGGGCGTGTCGTCAACCCGGAACAAGTGCGGGCCGTGGTCACGACCGCGATCATGACGGCCGTTGTCGACAAAGGGCCGACGCTCATCTCGATGCCCGGCGACATCGCAGCGGCCAAGACCTCCGATTATTCTGCGCACGCCTTCACGGCCGCCGCTCTTCCCGTGACGCGCCCAGCCGACGCGGATCTGGACAGGCTGGCCGAAATGATCGAAGGCGCGAACAAGGTGGCGATTTTCGGCGGCGACGGATGTCGCGATGCGCGCGACGAGGTGCTGCGGCTCGCGGCCACGCTGAAGGCTCCCGTTGGATTTTCTTTTCGCGGCAAGCAATGGCTGGAGCATGACAATCCCAATGCCGTCGGGATGACCGGGCTGCTCGGCTATGGCGGAGCATACAAAGCCATTCACGATGCCGATCTGTTGCTGATGCTCGGCACCGACTTTCCGTTTTCCGAATTTCTTCCCGGCGACAAGGTCAAGAAAGTCCAAATCGACAAGAACCCCAAGCACATCGGACGGCGAACCGCCGTTGACTTGGCACTGGTCGGCGACATCAAGACCACCATCTCCGCGCTGCTCCCCAAAGTCCGCGAAAAGACTGACAGCACCTTTCTGGAAAGGCATGTCGCCGAGACCCGCTCGTTCCACGAACTCTTGCAGCATTACGTGGAGAAAGGACCGGCAATAAAACCGATCCGTCCTGAATTCCTGGCCACGACACTGAGCGAGCTGGCCGCCGACGACGCGATGTTCTTCGCGGATACGGGAACGGCCTGCATCTGGCTGGCGCGGCATGTGAAGGGCGGGGCGAACCGGCGGCTTTTCGGCTCGTTTTCATGGGCCTCGATGGCCAATGCCGCTCCCAACGCATTCGGTGCGCAACTTGCCTACCCGGGCCGCCAGACGCTCGCGCTGTGCGGCGACGGCGGATTCACGATGCTCGGTCTCGGCGACCTGCTGACGCAGGTGCAGCGCAAGACGCCGGTAGTCCAGATCATCCTCAACAATGAGTCGCTCGACTTCGTCAACATCGAGCAGCAGGAAGCCGGCATCGTCCCGTTCGGCACGGATTTCAAGAACCCGAATTTTGCCAAAGTTGCCGAAGCGATGGGCGCGAAGGGCATCCGTATCGAAGAGCCCGGTGACGTAAGAGAAGGTCTCGCCGAGGCGCTTTCGCACAAGGGCGGTCCAGTCGTGGTGGACGCGGTAGTCGATCCCTACGCACTGTCGTTGCCGGCGCATATTCCGTTCCATGTGGCCGAAAGCTTCACCCTCAGCCTGGCCAAACAGGTATTGAGCGGGAAGATGGACTCGGTGATCAAGACGATCGAACGCAACGTTCGGTTGATCTGACCAACCGGCACTCAGGACCGGATACAATTGAACCGTCAATCACAAGCTACTCCGCGATGCGTTCTTGCGACGCCAACTGCGGAGCGCGCACCGTCGCAATCGCCCGGCATCGACGGCCGAGCCCGCCGCGCACCAAACGAAGTCCGCCGCGACCTCGAATCGATCCACAAAATCCTGGAGGACTGATTCGCATTATTTCCGAAGTTGGACGGTGCCCTTGAGACCGTCGTAAACGAGAACGCAACCGCGCAACTCGTTTCGACCCAGAATTGCTTGCCTGCCACTCAGGTCCTCGAGGACGACCTCAGTAAGTTCGCGTAGATTCAGGGCAGGAATTTCAATTTCAGCCAGAAAGATGTGGGACGAGAACTGTCCACCTGCACCTGCGAAGGGCCCCGGCCCTGCCACTGGAAGTGGTGCCCATCCTTGGAGGCAACCACTTTCGATAAATGTCAGTTGAGAGCCGATGTCGATCAGTGCCTGCAGCACGACTTTCCGGCCGTCAATCGGCGATCTAACGATAACGTCGATCGTAGCGCCTTCTCGGATGAGCGCTGCCGATGAACCGGGACCGCAATTTACCGTCGGCAAGGTTTTAGTGATGACGCAGATGCATGGCCGTGTCGGGGTCTAGACCGATGGGGCTTCCAATTTGCTGGATCAGAAACGGCCCCTTCTTGGATTGGGACAGGGCAGCCCTCCCCGCCGAATCGAAGTCTGGATACACGCCAACAAACTTACCCTCGAAAAACAATGCGAACTGGTCCAGGTGTGTTCGCTCCAATTCCTCGCGAAGTTTTTCAAACGCAGCAATATCCGCGTCTAGCACGTACGCCCCAACGGGATTATTCCGCTTGCCGGCCTGCATGAACTAACAGTTTATTCGATTCTTCGGAAAATCGCTACCACGACCCTAGAGAGGACGACCGGGGAAACTACTCGGCGATGCGTTCTTGCGAGGCTAGCTGTGCGCGCGCTGGCTTGCGCGCGGATGCCGCGGCTTCCGCGGTTGACGGCTGACGGATCAGGACGCCGAGCGGGGCGAGATTCAGTTCGGTGGCGCATTCCTCGGTCGCGCGATGCGCGAGTCGTGCGGCTTCGAGCATCTGGTCTGCTATGCATACGGCGCCGGCTATCGTGAGCGCGGCGAGGCCGAGCGCTATCTCCGGCGCTCCTGCAACAGCCACGGCCGACGCGCTGAGCACGCCCGCCGCCAGAGCCAGCGTGCTGATCCTCGTGAACTTTATTCGCGCCAGTACGTGATTGGTGACCTTGCCCGCTTCGTGCTCTTCGTCGGCGGTCTTCAGCTCGATTCGCGTCCACGGATTCGGCCGAATTTCCAGGTCGTAGTCGTTCCATCCCGCGTCGACGATTGCGCCGTGCCCGGTGCGCGCGAACAGCTTCAGCATCTTGTCCATCAGGCGGTCGCGCGAGATGCTCTCGTTGTTCCAGTAGTCCAGCCGCACGGTGCGTCGCAGCCAGTTGATTGTCGGGCGCTGGCGCACGCCGTCCGCCCCCGCGAGTCCCGTCAGGGCTTTCGCCCGTGTCTTGTAGCGCGTCATCGTTCGCACCATCGGCCCCGTGTAAGCGAGATACGCGATCAGAAGTCGCGCCGCAAAGCTCTCGTGAGATTTATCGAGCGGCGCATGCCACGCATAGTAGAGCGCCCAAATCGGCCCGAGCGCCAGCATCGCCGCCGCCGGAATCAGCGATACGCCAAGCACAATCGATGCGACGATCGCGACCACCGAGAGCACGGTCCATTCGAGCGTCTGCGGCAGAACTTTGAGCAACGTCAGACCGGGATCGAACAGCGTCTGCGCGCCCGCGGTCGCGTTCCACAGCACGCGCTTGCGGCTGCCGCCCGGAATCGTGCGCGCAAGACCAGGAATCGTCCCGCGCCACGCGATTTGTCGCATCACGTTGAAGCGCTCTGGATATTTCGGATACAGCATCGCCTCGGCGCGTCCATAGCCGCGCTGCTGTCCGTAGTAAGCTTTCACCGTGTTGCGCCGGAAGTGCCAGACGAAGGCGGCCGGCGAGAATCCCAGCTTGAAGCCCGCGTCGAGCATTCGCCAGCAAATATCAACGTCGTCGCCCGCTGCCGTGAACTGCGAATCGAATCCGCCAATCTTTGCGAGTGCCGCCTTCGAGAAAACCATGTTGCAGCCTGCCAGATGCTCGGCGCGATCCTCGGCAACCAGCACGTGGCATGGCGCGCCCGGCGACGCGGCGCAACTCGCCTCGATCCAGCCGTCTTCGTGCGGCGCGTAGTTCGGTCCGCCGCATCCGTCGAAGGTGTTTTCGACTATCGACCGCATCATCAGCGTGAGCCAGTGCGGATCGACGACGCAGTCTGAATCCGTATACGCAATGAATTCGCCGCGCGCCGCATGCATGCCTACGTTGCGCGCGACGCTCAGTCCTTTGTTGGGCTGGCGGATGAGCCGGAACTCCGGAAAGTCCATCGAGATGTCGGCGGTCTTGTCACGCGAGCCGTCGTCGACGATGACGACTTCGAAATTCGGGTAATCGAGACGCCGCAGCGACTCCAGGCACGGCCGCATTGTGCGCTCGGCGTTGTACGCGCAAATCACCACCGACACCATCGGCATCTTCGCCGGCCCCGGCGGGCAGCTGCCGTTGAGCGTCACGAACGGCATCACGTCGGACGCGCGCATCATGCGCACGCCGAGCCAGTCGTGAGAAACCGGGGCAGGAACGGGAGGAGCAACCACGCCAGCCGCACCCGTGCCAAACGCCACTGCTACCGCTTCGTCCTGCCCCGGAGATGCATCCTTGAATTCGATCACCACCGGCCGCGCTTCGGCGACATTGTGCAAGGCGACGACGAAGTCGCGAATCTGGACCGGCTCGAGCGCAGGAATCTCAGCGTAGAGAAAATCTTCTTCTAATATCGAAAGTGCGCGGGTCTCCGGCCGCACCTTTATTCCGACCATCGCCTCCGGCGCGCGCCCCTTAATCGTATTCACAACGCTGCGCACGCGGCGCCGCACGTTTTCGAGTCCGCCCGCGCGCAACGCGTCCTGGCCGATTTCGCAATCGAGAATGTAGCCGACCAGCGCCGGATGCCTTCCGAAAATGTTTGCCGTGTGCGCGATTCGCGAGACGACGGACTTCCATCCGCGCCGGCTCGTCAGTTCATCGGTCGAGATTCTCAACTCGACCATCGCGACCAGTCCCGACTGCGCCGCGATGTCAAGGCAGGGTTGCGACTGCGCCTCCGTGAGCACCAGGCCGGTGGTGTGCGCCGCCCTGAGATCGTCTAGGCGCTTTCTGAGCTTGAGCTTCTGCCCGAAGTCGAGCGATCCGCTCACGTCAGCGAGCCGCATCGCCTTGAAAAAGAATTTCTGACCTGCGCGAGAAAGGAACTTACCGTGTGGGGTGACGCTTTGCGTACGGCAGGGATTGGTAAGCATGGATGTTGGTGTCCTCTCGATAAGGACCTAAGTGCCAAAGCCGTGCCATCGGAAAAATCCCGCGAATGTGCGGCTTTTTCGGCGAATCTCCGCTCCACGCAAACCAATTGGTATAGCGCTGTACGATTTGCGCCTCGCGAGGTCTTCGAGCGGACGGTTCGCGGGGTGCAAAATCAGGCATCATGCTGCCTCAATGCACACGCTAGATTGGTTATTTTGCGAATGTTATACGTCAGTTGAAGTAATTGCTTTAGAAAAATTTCCACCGGGTTTACCGAAATGAAATTATCGCTCGCCTGCGGATGCCACAGACCACCAAAGTCGAAACCACATCGTGAAACGACCGACCCGCCAATTGAAGCCACCCCGGCAGAAATACAAGGGATAAGAGACCAGCTCACCGAGATCGAACAATCTCTATCGCGGCTGTGGGGTCCGACCATCTGGAGTCGCACCCCCGAATGCATCCAGATTCGCGCCGAGGCGGCCGATCTGATCGACCGGCACTTCGACGGCATCGTCGAGCAATGGGGCGACGCGATAGCTGCGATTAAGCACGGCAACTCTCTGCATTCGGACCAGGGCACTGGGCCCGATACCAAAGAACGGAGAGACAACATGGTCAATTCTCTCATTCGCTTTGTTGACCATGTGCGCGACCCCGACGACATTTCCACGTACGTCTATCTGCGCCGGCACTGCCAGGAGGGAATGCTCGCACGGCTCATGCCGTCTCAGTTCAACGTCATCCATATCGCTCTCAAGCAAATCATTCTCGATCATGTCAAATCCACGATGACCGGTCCCTCGATGGAACGGGTGCGCGATCTAATGGTCGCGGCAATTGACGAGCGGCGCCTGATGGTCTCGCAGTTCTATATCGAATCGCGCGAACGGCTGCTGCGCGAATCTGAAGAGAAGTACCGCAACACCGTCGACCACGCGCCGGATCCGATGTACGAGATCGAACCGCGCACTTGGATTGTGATCGGGATGAATGCGGCCGCCTTGCGGCTCCATCAAATGGAAGCTGGGCACGGACAATGGGACGAATGGGAACTCGGGCACACTAAACTGCAGGAAATCATCGGGCACCCCCTCCCGGATCTGGTGCCGCCAGAGCGGCGCGAGGGCGTGATCGAAAGCCTGGAGACGGTTTTGCGCCAAGGCTCGGCACAGGTCTCGGAATTTCCGGTCGGGCCGTTCTTCTTCGACGTAAACTCCGCGCTCATCACGTACGGCAAGAAGCAATTCGTCCAGATGATCCTGCGCGACGTTACTCAGCGGCGCGAGATGCTCGGTTCGCTGATCAAGGCGGAGCGATTGGCCGCGGCGGGCACTTTTGCGGCCGGCGTGGCGCACGAGGTGAACAACCCGCTGGCGTCCATATCGTCGCTCGTCCAATCGATCCTGACCGGCGAGACCGACCCCGAGCGCCGCACCACCATGCACACCATCCTGTCCCAGATCACGCGCATCTCGAGCACGCTCAAGGATCTGGTGAATTTCGCGCGGCCCACCACCGCGCAACGCAAGCCGGTTGACATCAACGGGCTGATCGCGGAGACGCTGCGGCTGATCACCTACAACAAACGCTTCAGCGGCATCAAAGTTGAACCGATTCTGGCTCCCGACCTCCGCCGCGCGTTCGCCGACGACAACGAAATTCAGCAGGTGTTGCTCAATCTGCTCTTCAACGCCGCCGACGCCGCTCCGGCCGAAGGCGCCGTCATCAAGGTGATCACCGAGAACCAGCGCCCCGGACAAGGCGCGGACAAATCGCGCCGCGTGTTTATAAAAGTCGTCGACAACGGCATCGGAATCCCCCGGGAACATCTCGAGCGCGTGTTCGATCCATTCTTCACCACCAAACCCGCCGGCGCCGGTGTCGGCCTCGGACTATCGCTATGCCAGCGCATGATTCTGTCGAACCAGGGCACGATTCGCGTCGATAGCGAGGTCGGCCGTGGCACCGCCGTCACCATCACGCTGGCGGCGGCAGAGGAAGCGGTGCGCGCCCAACAGGCCGCGGAAATGGCAGCATCCTGAAGATCGATCCGATGAACAACGACGCATCATGGACGGCACAGGATCGCGGACCTTACCGGCTGCTGATCGTCGAAGACGAACCGCTGATGCGCTCGATCATTGTGCAGCTCGCTCGCAGCGAAGGCTACGAGGTCATGGAAGCGCCGGCCGCCGAAGTCGCGCTGGGCATCTTCGAAAAAGAAAAAGTCGATCTCGCGATTCTCGACCTTAACCTGACCAGCGGCGGCAGCGGACTCGACTTGCTGCGCAAAATGCGCGACCTGGACCCCGAAGTGATGGGCATAATCGTCACCGCTTATGCCAGCGTCGAGTCGGCCGTCGAGGCGCTGCATCGGGGCGCCTACGATTACATCACCAAGCCGTTCGCCAACGATCATCTGAAAAAAGTGATGCGCAACGCGCTCGAAGGCAAGGCGCTGTTCCGCGAAAACCGTTTTCTGCGCCAGGAACTGCGCGAGAAGTATCGCTTCGAGAGCATCATCGGCAAAAGCGACGCGATTGAAAGCACGTTCCGCGTGATGGAAAAAGTCGCGCGCACCGACTCCAGCGTGTTGATCACCGGCGAGTCCGGCACCGGCAAGGAACTGGTCGCCCGCGCGATTCATTTCAGCTCCGAGCGCGCCAACAACCGCTTCCTGCCGATCAACTGCGGCGCGCTGCCCGAGAATTTGCTCGAAAGCGAACTGTTCGGCTACAAACGCGGCGCATTCACCGGAGCCGGGCAGGACAAGGTGGGCCTTCTCAAGGCCGCCGACAAAGGCACCATCCTGCTCGACGAGATTGGCGAATTGCCGCTGGCGCTGCAGGTCAAACTGTTGCGCGCGCTGCAGGAGCGCGAGGCCTATCCGCTGGGCGCCAACGATCCGGTGGCGTTCGACGTGCGCGTGCTCTGCGCCACCAACAAAAACTTAGAGGCCGAGGTCAAGGCCGGCCGCTTCCGCGAGGAACTGCTCTACCGAATCAACGTCATCAACATCAATCTGCCCGCCTTGCGCGAGCGCCAGGACGACATTCCACTGCTCGCCAACCATTTCTTGCGCAAGTACGAAAAGTCGCTGTCGCGGACTGCGATGCGCTTTTCCAAGGGCGCGATGCGGCTGCTCATCAACTACGCGTGGCCGGGTAACGTCCGCGAGCTGGAAAACACCGTCGAGCGCGCCGCGATTCTGGCCGAGACCGACGTAATCCACTCGCACGACTTGCCCGACAAGTTGCGCAGCACGTCGCCCGTGATGGCCAGCATCGAGAACACGGGGCTGACGCTCGAAGAGCTCGAGCGCGAACATATCAAGCGCGTACTCGACAAGGTCGAAAACGACAAGGTAAAGGCCGCGCAGGTGCTCGGAATTCACCTCTCGACGCTCTATCGCAAGGTCCAGCGCTACCACCTCGACGGCGACACCCCGGTGCATCAGGAGCCTGCGCGCTCGGCATGAGGCGGCGGGAATAGACTTGGCAATCCGGCAGTCAAGGATATAGACTTTCGAGTGGGAGGGTGGCCGTCGCCGTCCCGGAGAAAAATATGGACCTCTTTGCGCCAACTCACCTGCTGATCATTTTGCTGATCATCCTGGTCATCTTCGGGCCCAGCAAGCTCGGCGATGTCGGCGGCGCGATGGGCAAAGCGATTCGCGATTTCAAGCGCGCGATGAACGAGCCCGACGACGCGGCCAAGACGGTCGCCAAGCCCGACGAAGCAAAGGCCGCGGAAGCCGTAAAGCCCGACAAAGTTTCCTGACCAGTCCGCTCCCGTCCTCAGATATCTTCAGCGTCTCGCGCTGACATAGCCTTCCGTCTTCTTGGTCCGCTTTTTCCTTAGCGGATCTCACTCAGCATTTATGAAACGAATGCAAGGGATGATCCCCCTGCTTGAGGCTCCTATGAAACGATACATCCTGACTGGTACACCGGGTTGCGGGAAAACTTCGATCATCCGATCGTTGGAACTCGCCGGTTACCTGGTTGTTGAGGAAGCTGCGACTGACATTATCGCGCTGCGACAGGCGCAGGACATTGCCGAAGTATGGAGGCACGCTTCTTTCATCGACGACATCACGAATTTGCAGAAGCAGCGGCAGATGCGGGTTGCTGACCTATCGTCAGGAGTGCAGTTCCGATTAAGAGACGAACAAATTTATCAGCGGCAGGTATTCTTCATCGAGAACCTGGGATTCTGCGAGCCAACACAAGCAAGGAGAATCAGCTTCGAGGATTCTTTGCGGTTTGAAAAAGTTCACGAAGAAACTTACCGCTCCTTCGGTTACGAATGTGTGAAAGTCCCGCCGGGAGAGCTATCCAGCCGAGTCGAACAGATTAAGCGCTGCGTTTTCGCTTGCGCCTGACTACGCGCTGGAGACCTTTGCGCCCGGCACGGCGCCCTGGAAACCGGATCGCGCCAGGTAGCGGGCGGGAAACCGACTGTTGAACACGAACCCGCAAATCAACAATGCCATCGGAATCGCAATTCCAAGCACCACTCTGCCGAACAGTCCGCCGACGATGACACCTATGACAGCCAGGCCGACGTTGATTGTCATCAATCCGCACCAGACCAGCGTCATCACCAGGTTGAGCCGAAGAAAAATCGGATGCGCCCAGAACTCGGTCGGCGCATTTTCGCGGGCATACGCTGTAGTGAACGGATGGCCTGCTGCGACGGAGCCCCAGGTGGCAATCGCAAAGCATGACCACACCACTACCGCGCTGTAGACGGGGAACATCGTCGAGCGCAGGCCTATAGTCAAACCTGATGCGATCGCGAAAAAGGTCAGCGTGGTCCAGTCCATCAGCTTGATCGAGCTGCCGCGCCGCAGCATCGCGGCCAGATACGCAAGACAAAGAATTAGCCCGCCGCCGGTCGCGACGCGCCAGTGATTGAAGCCGGAAGCAAAGCCGTAGAGGATCCAGGGCGCGAACGCCGTCAGGCCCGCTACAGCGCCCGAGAGTTTTTTCTGTTCCGCCATCTCCGCGTCCTTCTTGACGGACAATAACAGAGCGGCAGGCCCCGGTGCGACGCTAATTCGCGTCGCAAACAGGTCTGCCGCTCCGCAGGCGAAACAGCTTCCTAGTAGTTGCTGTTGCTGGTACTCGAGGAGTGCTCACTCGAGTCGCCACTGGGCGAGCTGTTGCTCGACGACGACGAGTGATGTTCGCTGGTTGTGGTCGAGGGCGCCTCGACTACCGCAGGTGCCGCGACGACCATCGGAGGTGGAGGCGCAACCACGATCGGGGCCGCGTACGCGACGGCAGGGGGCGGGGCCGTAGTTGTGGTCTCGCTCGTCTTCGAGCTTGAGGAGTCAGTGGTTTGAGCGAATCCGACGGATGCGCAGCCGAACAGGGCCGCGACACCGAAAGACAACGCTGCAGTTTTGATTGAGTGTTTCACAATTGTGTCTCCGTTAGTTCTACTGATGACTGGTCCCTTTCAGGGTAAGGACGGATTCGTCTCCACGACAAGGACGTATGAGGCGCTGATCGCATATTGAGTGCTAGAGAGAACTGCGGGCGACCATATTCGTGCACCGCCTTCAGGCCGGATTTTCTCTAGGTACTCTTTCCCGCTCTTCTAGGTACTTTTCCCGAGGCATCTAGGTGATTTTCCGATTCACCTTCGCACTCCTTTGCTTCAAGTTAGATAGCAATTGGCGCGCATAGCTCGCATCGAAAGTTTACTGCGCAGCGAAGCCAGCCACCGATCAGAAAGGGCAAACGGAAAGAAGCGGTTGTCGAATCTGTCAAATAATGGTCACGCGCCCAGCGCAACTGCCGAGTTGGCTGAGGGCATCCACTCGACCATGCAGCCGGTTCAATGGGAACAGGGGCTGCATATGGAGGCGCTGGCCAATCTTGCGCACGAACTCCGCTCTCCCGTGCAGGCGATCCTCGGCTATCTCGACATTCTGCGCGAGGAAGTGAGCGAAGCGCTTGAGAGTCGTCACCAGCAAATTATCGAACGGATGAATGCTAACGCGCACGACCTAGCGCAGACGGTCGAAAACGTGATGGACTTTTCGGTTGCGGACGCAAGGGCCGAGTCGGCAGCCGAAGAGGAAATTCGCCTGCAGGATCTGATTGGAGAGCTGGCCCCTGTGCTGGAAGCAGCCAACGACTCGAAGGGCCTGGAAATCAAATTCGATCTGGAAGCCGCGCCGGCCGTTTTCCGCTCGCGCCGACGACCGATAAAATCGATATTGCTCAATCTGGCGGTCAACGCGATCAAGTTTACCGACCGGGGCAGCGTGACGATCGCGATTCGGCTCGCCGTATCATCGCAGCTCGGCGCGGCGGTCGAACTGGAAGTACGTGACACGGGACCCGGCATCGAGGCCGAGATGGTCGCGCAGGCCTTCAAGACCTGCGCGCAGCTTTCGCATTCGAGTATCCGCCGTCACCGCGGAATGGGCCTGGGGCTAGCGGTAGTTCAGCGCAATGCGGAAGCGCTTGGCGCCGAGATTATCGTCAAGACCGCGCTCCATCAGGGCTCGGCCTTCGTCGTGATAGTGCCGATCGCGGATCCGATAGCCGACGCGACTCATCCAATCCGCACCTAGGCAACCTCGCTCAGATAACGCGGGCGATGTCCTGAACTGAGATCCAACAGGCAAATAGTCGTGTCGAACGGATCCTTGATGACCGCACATCTTCCGATCAGCACGTCGAACGGTGGCACCAAAACGCGGCATCCCTTCTCCGCGTAGCTCTTCACCGCCGCAACAACGTCATCGACCAGGTAATGTACCTCGACTTTGTGAGGTATCTCGTCGTTATTGTGAAGAACAATTTCCGCATCGGTTTCGGGTAAGCGCATCCCGACGCTGCCAGCCTCGCGCCATAGCGGCCTAAGTCCGAAAACTTGCGAGTAAAATTTCTCGCCAGCAGCGACGTCGTCAACACGAATCATCACGCAATCAATTTTTTTGAACATGGCCACCCCTCCGACGCTTCCTCGCGTCTCTTACCCCAACCCGTTCGAACAGGGACGAAGTCCCGCATCTTCTCTTACTACTGGGTGCAGGGGTCACCCCTGCCCAAAGGAAGCGTGAAACCCAGGGCGGGTTTCACTAAAGTTCCCGTTCTTTCTTCCGCGTTCGCGGCGCGTGCTTAGCGGTAGTGACGCATCAGGCCGACCACCACGCCGCGAATCGCCAGGTCGCCCTCGCCGACCATGATCGGCTGCATCGCGGAGTTCGCCGGCTGCAGCCGAATCTGCCCGCCCGATTCGCGGTAGAATTTCTTGACCGTAGCTTCGTTTCCGATCAATGCGACCACCGTCTCACCGTTGTCGGCGCTGTCGCGGCCTTCGACGATTATGTAATCGCCGTCGCGGATACCGTCTTCGATCATCGAGTCGCCTTTCACGCGCAGGCAGAACGTATTGTCGCGCCGGATGAAATCGTCGGGTACGCTGATTGTTTCGTTGTTCTCGACGGCTTCGATCGGCGCGCCTGCCGCGACGGTGCCGAGCAATCGGATCGCCGTGGGCGCTTCATGCTTCTCCGGAACCGCGACCTCGAGCGCCCGGCTGTGATTGTGCTGGCGCTTGATAAACCCTTTTTGCTCGAGGTTGTGCAGATGCTTGTGCACTGTGGCGAGCGACGACAGCCCGAAATACTGGCCGACTTCGGCTAGCGTGGGTGCGTAGCCGTGTTCGCTGATATAGTCGTTCAGGTAGTCGATTAGCTGCTTCTGCCGCTTGGTCAGCGTTGCCATAGCGCTTCTCCCGTTTGCTCTCCGGATCGTGTCCGATGATGGCGAAAATCAGGCGAAGATGCAAGTGGACACCGCGATTTGGCCGAGGGAGGTTTCGCCTTCTCGACGCAGCGCATAATCTCAATTACGACCCTGAATCAAATGGCGAAACTGCGAATCCAATTCGAAAACGGCGATCCCGAAAAGGTAATCGAGTTCGATCCAGCCAAGGCGCCTTTTCATCATGACGGGAAGCCCGGTTCGATCCTCGACGTGATGCTGGGGCACGGCGTGCATCTCGAACACGCATGCGGCGGCAACTGCGCGTGCACGACCTGCCACGTGATCGTCAAGCAGGGATTCAACAAGCTCGGCGAATCCAGCGAGCAGGAGGAGGACCTGCTCGACAAGGCGCCGGGGCTCACGCCGACGTCGCGGCTGGGATGCCAGGCCGTCATCGAGGATCCTGATGTGGAAATCGTCGTCGTCGTCCCGCGCTACACGATTAACCAGGTCAGCGAGGCGGCCGAAGAATGACCGGAGAGCCTCTGTCCGCCGGCGCAGGCAAGCGCGCGACGCTGAATGCGCGCGTCGAGCGGATTTTCGATCACGCGTCCGATACGCGTTCGCTTTTTCTCTCGCTCACCAGCGGCAAGCATCTGCGATTCGTCCCCGGCCAGTTCATCTCGATAACGATTCCGCTCGGCGACGAAACGCGCTCGCGCCCCTACTCGATAGCGTCCGACCCCGAAGACCGCGGCCCGTTCGAAATTTGCTTCAATCGCGTCGCGGGCGGACGCGGCGTCACCTGGATGTTCGAGCGGCGCGTCGGCGACACTATCGATTTCAGCGGGCCGTTCGGCGCCTTCACGATCGATCGAGCGCCCGAAGCGGAGCTGTGCTTCATCGCGGAGGGCACGGCGGTCGCGCCGATTCGCCCGATGCTGAAGCGGGCCCTCGCGTCCTCTCCACCGTTGAAGATCCATCTGATTTACGCGGCGCCCGATCGCGAGCACGTCTTGTACTCCGCCGAACTCGACGCGCTCATGCGGACCGCGCCAGAGTTTTCCTGCCAAACGGTGATCGCACCTGCTGAAGAGATTTACGATCGTCTGTTCGAGTTGGCGCAGGCGCGATGGGTCATCGGCGACGCCGATCGCACCCGCCATTTCTACATCTGCGGCGTCGGCAAGGGCGTGATTCGACTACGCGACCTGCTCCGCGGCGCCGGCTACGAGCGCCGCTCCGTGCATTACGAGCAGTGGTGACGTGCCGCTACTGCGCGAATGCTTTGCGCAGCGCCGCGGCGGACTCGTCGATCGCCAGCTTGCCCTTGTCGAGCACCTCGTACATCGAAAAGAATCCGTGGATCATGCCCTCGTAGCGCGAGACGGTGACGGGAACGCCGGCGGCGCGCAGCTTCTCGCCGTAGCTCTCGCCTTCATCGCGCAGCGGATCGAATTCCGCCGTGATAATCAGCGCGGGCGGCAGTCCCTTGAAGCTCTTCGCCAATGCGGGCGCGACGCGCGGATCTTTACGGTCCGCGGGGCTGCGCAGGTAATGCTTCCAGAAATAAAGTATGTCGTCCTTGGTCAGAAAGTAGTCGGTGAAAGTTTTGTGCGAGTAAGTGTCGAGCTCGGCCTCAGTCGCAGGATAGATGAGCAGCTGGAACGCGATTCTGGGACCGCCCGCGTCGCGCGCGAGCTGTGAAATAACCGCGGAAAGGTTTCCACCCGCGCTATCGCCGCCGACTGCCAGCCGGTTCGCATCTGCGTTCAGCTCTTTGGCGTGCGCGGCGACCCACTTCGTCGCGGCAAAACAATCTTCGACGCCGGCGGGGAATTTATTTTCGGGCGCGAGCCGGTAATCGACCGATACCGTCACGCATCCGGCCTTGTTGGTGAGCGCGCGGCACGGCCCGTCGTGCGAATCGATGCTCATAATCACCCATCCGCCGCCGTGGAAAAACACCAGCACCGGAAACGGCCCCGCGCCTTCGGGCGTATAGACTCGAATCGGAATTTCACCGGCCGGGCCGGGAATTTTGCGATCTTCAACCTTGGCGATCTTCTCAGCACGCTCCGGCGGTACTCTGAACATGTTGGCAGTCAGCCGACGCGCGTCGGCCGGCTCGAGCGAGTTTAGCTTGGGTCCGGACGCGGTGGCGAGTTGATCCATCAAGGCCTTGGCTTGCGGGTCGAGCGGCATGGTTTTTCCTCCGAATGTTGATCGAACGTAACTATATCCTGAAACCCGCATGTTCCAGGTAATTTTTTTGGATTAGCGCTCTAGCTCCTCACTTCTTCCGATGCGCAAGCGCGTCGGGATTCGCGACTCGTATCGGCGCGCCGTTCGCAAACGCGGCCACCGCTTCCAGCGTGTCGGCGTAAAATGCGGTCAGCGCCTCGCGCGTCACGTATCCCAGATGCGGCGTGACGGTGACGTTGTCCATAGTCCGGAACGGATGGTTGGCCGGCGGCGGTTCCTCGTCATAAACGTCGATTCCAGCGCCAGCGATTCGCCCCGCGCGTAGCGCCGCTGTGAGATCGGCCTCGACGACGATCGGCCCGCGCGAGGTGTTGATCAGATATGCACCCGGTTTCATCAGCGCCAGCTCACGCGCGGTCACCAGTCCGCGAGTGCGATCGCTGAGACGGACATGGATCGAGACGATGTCGGCGAGGCGGAACAGATCGTCCTTCTCGACGCGCTTTGCCCCGGCCGCTTTTGCCGTGTTGTCGGTCAGGTTCTGACTCCATGCGATCACCGGCATGCCAAAGGCGCGGCCATACTCGGCCATCCTCGTACCAATCCTGCCGAGCCCTAAAAGCCCGAGCGTGCGCCCCGCGAGGTTCACTCCAACCGTTTGCTGCCACGCGCCTTCGCGCATCCGCCGGCCCTCGAGGCTGATGTGGCGCACCGTCGCGATCATCAGCCCCCAGGTCAGCTCAGGTGTCGCAGGGAAGAGGTCGGCGTAAAGCGGATTGGCGAAATTGGAATGCGAGACAATCACGCCGTGCTCCGTCGCCGCCGCCATGTCGAGGTTCGGCAACGTCATCCCAATGATCGTGACCAGCTTGAGATTCGGCAGTCGCTCGAACAGGCTCCGCGGCAAGCTCATCCGCTCGCGGACTGTGCAGAGCACGTCGAAAGGCCTGAGCGCGACGGCGGCCTCCTGCTGCGTGAGATGCCGCTCGAAGACGGAGACCTCGGCCTTGCCGCCAAGCACAGACCAGTCGGCGCACTGAAGCGCAATCTTCGCGTAGTCATCCAGGATAGCGACCTTGATCATGCTTTTTAAGTTAGACAAGGACGGTCTCCAGCGACAAGCGCCGGATGCTACACGAAGCTGGACAGGAGACTGATCGCACCCGGGCGGCCGTCGATTTTCACGCCGCGGGCAATCATACCCTCGCGCTCGAGTCGGCGTGCCGCGCCTTCGACGAGAGCCGCGTCGATTCCCAGCAGCCGCGCGATCGCGCGCTCACTGCCAAATCCCGCGGTCTCGAAATATTTGGCGACGATTGCGTACGCGGCCTCGTTGCGCGTGAGCTTGCGGGCCTGCGCAATCGCGTCAGGCCATCGATGCTCCATCGTGTCCCACACGTAGCTGAACGGGTCGGCGCGCTCGTCCACTTTGAGCGCGAGAAATTTTTCCTGCAGCTCCGCCATCGCGCGATCGAACACCACCCGCCTCGACGGTTGCGCGTAGCCGCTTGACAGTTTCAGCACGCGAGTCTCGGCCGCGCCGCGTTTGCAGAGCGCGTCCATCACCAGTTTGCCGCAATGCGACAATCCGCCGCGCAGGTACAGCTTGCGGTAGCCGCCCGGCTCGATGCGTAGCCTGAGGAACGCGCCGAGCATCTCGCGCGCGATGAAGCTCGGGCGCCGCGCGATTACTTTTCCGTAGTAGACCGCGCGCCGCTGCGGCAGCGAGTCCTTGATCCGCCACGTCATCCCGATCGCGTAGTCGTGCTGTATGTGCTCCGGCATTCCGGGTTCGCGCGTCCCCGCGATCGCCTCGCGCAAGCACGGCACGCCCATCCCGGCCGTGAACCCGGTGCAGAATCCGACCTCGTCGATAAATTTGAGCGCACTCTTCTCGCCGGTCACGCGCCGCGAAGCAACCCGCCTGAAATGAAAATCGCGATGACGCTCGAGCGCGTCGAGAATACGGCTGCCAGCCCCTTCCACGACGAGCGATGGTAGCGCTCGGGCCTATATGGGGTAAAACGGCAACAAGCGTCGCGTGATGATCGTTACGAAAACGGCTATGCTGTGAACGAGCGCATCAGGCGACAATGGAAATGAAGAAGCCGAACAAAAAGCGACCGGCGGCCGAAATAATCTTCTCCGTCGAAGAATCGCCTGAGGGCGGTTTCGAAGCCCACGCCTTGGGCCATTCCATTTTTACGCAAGCCGATACTCTCGAAGAGTTACGCGCGATGGTTCAAGACGCGGTCCGTTGCCACTTCGAGGACGCTGACCGACCTCGGGTGATTCGCCTGCATTGGGTCAAGGACGAAGTGCTTCCGGCTTGAGACTGCCGCGCGACCTGTCAGGTGCGGAACTCGCCCGTTTGCTTCGCCGGTTAGGCTACGAAGTAAGCAGACAGACTGGCAGCCACCTTCGCCTTACTTCCACGATGATGGGAACCGAACATCACGTGACGATCCCGGCGCACAGGGATTTGAGGCTCGGCACTTTGGCAGCGATCTTGAGCGATGTGGCCTCCTACCTGAAAAAGGATCGCGAGACTCTAGCTGACGAACTCTTCCGCGCATGACGGCTTTTGACAGCCTCATTCCGGGATTCGCTCGACGCAGCGCGCGAAGATTCGCCGGTAGTTGGTCTTTACCGCGAGTCCGCGCGTGATTCCTTCCAGCCCGACCAGCGCGCGAATCAAAAACACGCTGTGCGCGGGCGATTTGTAGAGCCGATTCACCAGCGCGAGCTCGCCGACCATCGCCGCCTTGCCTACAGTGTCGTATTCGATCGGATCGACCGCGCGATCCACTCTCATCGGCTCGAACAGGATATGAATAATTCTCACCATCGGCGCCGCATCCTGAGTGCGATCGAGATAACCCAGCTTGACCATCGCCGCCGCCAGCGACTTGTCGTCGCCGCTCAGAATCGCGCGCGCGACCTGCAGGTTGGCTTTGCGCACCGGCTCCGGGAAGCGCCGAATCGAGCCGAAATCGAGCACGCCCAGGCGCGGATGATGACTCACGAGGTAGTTGCCCGGATGAAAATCCGTGTGCAGCAGTCCGAACTCCAGAATCTGCCGCCACGCAAACTCGTGAATCTTGATCGCCACCCATTCGCGCAGCTCGGCATCGACCTCCGGCCCCATCACGTCCGCCAGCGGGTAGCCGTCGACATACGTCATCGTCAGCACGCGCCGCGAACTCAGCTCCTTGACGACGCGTGGAATCATGATTTCGGAATCCGCGCCGAGACGTCGGCCGAACTCAGTCATGTTGCGCGCCTCGTTGACGTAGTCGAGCTCTTCGCGCAGGCGCAGCTCTAGTTCCTTGTACACCGCGGCAGTGTCGATCTGCTGGCGCATCACGTCATGGCCGAGCGCCTGCAATGTCCGCAGCAGCAGCTTCAGATTCTGCAGGTCCTGCTCGACGGTATCCTCGACGCCGGGATATTGAATCTTCACCGCGACGTCGACACCGTTGCGCGTGACCGCGCGATGCACCTGTCCGAGCGACGCGGCGGCAAACGCGGTCTGATCGAAACTCTTGAAGAGCGCTTCGGGCCGCTTGCCGACCTCCTTGCGAATCTGTTCCGAGATTGTCGCGTAGTTCATCGGCGGCACGCTCGATTGCGTCGCGCGCAGCACGTCGAGCGCCTCGCCCGGCAGCAGGTCCTTGCGAATCGAGAGCATCTGGATGAGCTTCATGAACGCGCCGCGAAGCTGCGTGGAGCTCTCGACAATTCGCTGCGCGTTGCGGATGTGAGTATCGAGCAGTTCGCGCTCGCGCGCGGGCGCGCTCAGAAACGGCCGCCGCAGTTGATTCCACAGGTAGCTTGAGCCGACTTGCG
This sequence comes from uncultured delta proteobacterium, assembly GCA_963724395.1. Classification (GTDB taxonomy): domain Bacteria; phylum Desulfobacterota; class Binatia; order Binatales; family Binataceae; genus Binatus. Next base: position 25,357 of record CAVRUK010000002.1, read on the forward strand.
ACGCGAGCTCGCCCATCTTGATCGCGCGGCGCGCGCGCCCGCTGGTGATTGACGTGCGTTTCGCCATCAGCGGCCGTCGCGCTCGATTCCCACGCGGTTGATCAGCGTGGCCGCCAGCGCCGCGCCGAAACCATTGTCGATGTTGACGACAGTTACTCCACTCGCGCACGAATTCAGCATTCCCAGCAGCGCGGCCAGCCCGCCCATCGAGGCGCCGTAGCCGACACTGGTCGGCACGGCGATCACTGGTTTATCCACCAAACCGGCGACGACCGAAGGCAGCGCGCCTTCCATTCCGGCGACGACGATAAGCACGCTCGCCTCGCGAATCACTTCGAGGTTCGCCGTCAGGCGATGAATTCCCGCGACGCCGACGTCGTAAACGCGCGCGACGCGATTCCCGAACAGCTCGGCGCACAACGCGGCTTCCTCGGCGACCGGAATATCGGAAGTGCCCGCGCTCAGCACCATCACGACGCCGTGTCCCGACGCCTTCGCGCGCTCCTTCACCACCACGCCGATGCGCGCGTCGCTATGGTAGACCAGCGCGCGGATTTTGCGTTTGACGATGCGCGCCTTGTCCGCCGCCAGCCGCGTGACTATCAGGTTCGTTCGTGACGCGAGCACGCGCCGACCGATCGCCGCGAGCTGATCCGCAGTCTTGCCCTCGCCAAAAATCACTTCGGGAATCCCGCGCCGTATGCTCCGATGGCTGTCGAGCTTGGCAAAGCCGAGATCCTCGAACGGCAGCTCGCGTATGTGTTTGAAGGCCGCGCCAGCCGTCATGCGGCCCGCGGCGACACCGTCGAGAATTTCGCGAATTCGCTTTTCGGTCATCGCCGCTTGAGGAGTTCAGGGCGGAGCGGATGCGCCAGTGTCAACATCAGTTCGCGCACCGCCCGCGCGTCGCTGCGCGTGACGGTGATCGTCAAATCGCCCTCGATTAATTTTTCGCCGGGCTTGGGAATATGCCCGAGTCGTTCGACCACCAGTCCGCCGATGGTAGCATACTCATCCGCCTCCGAAAGCTTGAGGCCGAAGCGCTCGTTCAGCTCCGCAATCGGCGCGCGTCCGAACACGGACAGCACGCGCGGACTTATGATCTTCGCGAGATCCTCGCCCAGGTCGTGTTCGTCTTCGATATTGCCGACGATCTCCTCGATCAGATCTTCCAGCGTGAGAATTCCCGCCGAGCCGCCGTACTCATCGACGATCACGGCAAGATTTTCGCCGGTGCGTTGCATCGCCACCAGCGCTTCGTCGAGCGGCATCGATTCGGGAAAATAACTGACCGGCCGCATAATGTCGCTCACCGGGCGGCTGAGATCGGGCGCCTGCAGAAGATCGAAAACGTGAACGACGCCAACGATGTCTGTAATTCGACGCCGGAACACCGGGATGCGGCTGAAGCCCTCGCGGCGGACAGTTTCGATCGCCGCCGCAAGCGAGGAGTCCTCCGGGATCGCGTCGACTCCAACCAGCGGCACCATTGCCTTGCGCGCCTCGGCCTGCGAGAAGCGAAAAATTCGACTGATCATCAACTGCTCGGCGGGCAGGATGGCGTCTTGTGGTTGCTCGGCCGTGTCACTCGGGCGCCGGCGCATCAATCGCGCCAGATCGTCGCGGCTCAGGAACACGCTCCCGGCGTCGGCCGGCACACCGGCGAACCGGCGGAGCAATCTGCTCAGAACAGTTTCCGCGTAGAGCAGCGGCGCGAGCATCGTCGCGAGGAAACGCAGCGGCCGCGCCGCGAATAGCGCAAATGAGAGCGGATTCACCAGCGTCAAGAGCTTCGGTATCGATTCGCCCAGCACCAGGGTAATCGGCGTCAGAATAAAAGGCGCGAGATAAACCAGGTGCGGTACGGACCGATGCAGAAAGTTGGTGAGCACGACCGCCGCGACCACCGTCGCGAGGTTGGTGCCGGTGAGAGTGAGCGCCAGCAAACGATCGCGATTGGCCAGCAGTCCGCCGAGCACGCGCGAGCGTGGGTGGCCGCCTTCGCTGCCAGCACGGACTTTCAAATCGTCGGCTGAAACCAGCGCGATCTCGGAAGCGGCGAAAAACGCCTGTACCGCAAGGCATCCCGCCAGCGCCACGATCAGCCAAACCATCGTCATCGATGCAGCCTCACCAGCTCGACGGCCGCCCCGCGCACGCGCTCGATGGTGGCTTCGAATTCTCCGAGCCTCAGTTTCTCGCCCGCGCGCGGCACGCGCCCGAGCCTGCGCAGGACGAGGCTGCTCAGCGTCTTGCCGCCGCCATAAACTTCGATCACGCGCGCGGGAGCGAGCGCGTCCGCCAGCTTGCCCAGCGCGACCGCGCCCGACGCGGACCATTCGTCGTCGGATATTTTGGTGAGCTCGGGAATTTCGCTGTCGAACTCGTCGCGAATCTCGCCGAACAATTCCTCGAGCAGGTCTTCGAGCGTCACCAGCCCAAGCACGCGCCCGTACTCGTTGACAACCAGCGCGATCTGGAAGCGCCCGCGGCGCATCTCGTCAAATAAATCCGCGAGCAGCTTGCCTGGCGGGACAAAGTACGCCGGCCGCACCAGGCGCTCGACGCGCGGCGGCGACGGCTCTAGGCGCCGCGCCGCGAGATCCTTGGCGTGCAGAATTCCGACGATATTGTCCTGGCTGTGTCGATATACCGGCACCCGCGAGAAACTTTCGTGCGCGATCTCCGCCACCAGCTGCGCCACCGGCATCTCGATGTCGAGCGAGAAGATTCGCTCCCGCGGCGTCATCACCTCGGACGCACGCCGGGCGCCGAAGTCGAATACACGATGAATCATCGCACGCTCGGCGGGCTCGACCTGTCCCTGGTTCTCGCCGAGCCTGAGCAGCGTCTTGAACTCCGCCTCGGAAACCGGCCCCGGCCGTGGTGCCTCCTCGAGCGGCGTGAAATGGCGCGCGAACGGATGAACCAAATCGGCAAGCACCGCCAGCGGACGCGCCGTGAGCCAAGCGAGCGCGGCCGGAAATCCGAGGGCGAACGTCTTCGGCGTGATGTCGCAAAACAAAAGTACGATCGCGAGCATCGCCGGCGCCGCGACGATCGGTCCCCATTTGTCGCCGAGCCACGCCAGCAGAATGATCGTCGCCAGGCAGTCGGCGAAGATATTGCAGGCTTCGTTCAGCCCGATGATGACGATCAACGACTCGAGCGGCCGGCGCATCAGGCGGTCGAGCGCATGCTGCACGGACAGGCTCAGCTGCTCGCGCGTATGCTCCAGCCGCGCCATCGAGAACAACGCGGTCTCCGACGCCGCCAGCATGGCGCTCAGCACGATAAGGATCAGGACCGCAAAAGGCAGGATCGCCATCATCGTTTCTATCTAGCCACGCGATCGCAGCTGATCCCATCCTCCGGCAATCGGCATCGTGCCACCAATCAGTTTGACCTGCTTGCCCCGAACGATCGTGCCGATTCGCCTGACTCCAACCCGCAGGCGCCGCGACAATGCCGACTCGCTGTGGCCGGGCCTCGCGCAGAAAAGCAATTCGTAATCCTCGCCGCCAGTGAGCGCATGCAAGAGATTGCCGCCCATCAGCATGCGATACGCTGCCGAGATTGGGATTCGCGACGCATCGACTTCGGCGCCGACGCGGCTCCGTTCGAGGATGTGACCCAGGTCCTGCATGAGTCCGTCGCTGATGTCGACTGCGGCGGGCGTTGGCCGGATAGCCGCAAGTCGTTGCCCGGCATACAGTCGAGGATGCGGACGCACAAATCGCTCGATGAGATATTTTTTCGCCGCGCGAACTTTCTTCGCACTGCCGCGCGTCGTCAGTTTGCCCGCCAGGATGCGCCAACCGAGCGCCGCATCGCCGAGCGTGCCGGTCACGAAGATCTCGTCGCCGGGACGCGCCGCGTCTCGCCGCATCGCGGCGCGCCCGGCCTCGCCGAGCAGCGCGATCGTGATCGACAGTTCGCGCGCTCGTGTAATATTGCCGCCCACGATATCTGTCGAGGCTTCGCGCGCCGCAGAGCGCAGTCCAGCATAAATCTGTTCGAGCGTCCGTGCCGTGATTCCATCGCGCACGCCCAGGTTCACGACGCAGGCCGTCGGACGCCCGCCCATCGCCGCGATGTCGCTCAAGTTAACCGCGAGCGCGCGCGCGCCCAACGCCTGCGGAAGCCCCCATCGCAGATCGAAGTGAACATTTTCGACCAGGCTGTCGATCGTGAACAACGCGCGCCCGCGCGGCCGCCAGACAATCGCACAATCGTCCCCTATACCGAGAATCGTGCGGCGGCTGAGACGGATTCCCGCGCTCAGTCGCGCGATCAGTTCGAATTCGCTCGAAGAGTTTGCCAGACGCCCGGGGCAGTTTGCTCACGGCGTGCGCACTTTCGGCGGCTGCGCTTCAAGTGGAAGTTCCGCGACCAGCGTCAGTCCCCGCCGGCCATCGGTGAACCGCGCCTCGACCCAGCCTCCCGCCGCTTCCGCCATCGCGCGTGCGATATACAGTCCGAGTCCGCGGCCCGTGCTGTGATTCCCGTTCTTGTTTGGGCGCTCGAACAACGCCGCCATTTCGACTGGTGATAGAGATGGGCCGCTGTCGCTGACTTCGACCGCGAGCGCGTCGTTGCGCACAGCCGCGCGCAGCATGACCTCGCCGCTCCCCAGCCTTCCGAGCGCGTATGCCAGCATGTTTCTCACGACACGCTCAAAATGCCGGCGGTCCAGCTTGCACGCCGGCAGCCGCGCAATCTCGACGCGCAGACTAATCCTCCGCCGCCGCGCCTGCAGCGCGCAGTCCTCCGCAACCTCGTTGAGCACCTGATTCGGGTCCAACTCGGCCGGCGCCGCGACGAGGTCCTCGTCCTGCGCCTCGTAGTAGTCCAGCACGTTGCTCACCACCAGGTCCATGTTCCACGCGGTCGAGCCGATTCGTCCGAGCAGGTCGGTCCGCTCCTTTGGACTGATGTCCGATTCCTCGAGCAGATTGACGTAGCCGCTCAGCGCCGCGACCGGGCTGCGAATGTCATGCGCCATCGTCGCGATCTGCGTCTGCCGAAACCGCGCCGCTTCCTCGAGGTCCTGCACCTGTTTCCTGAGGCGCCGTCGATACCGGTCAATAAAGATTGTCGTGTATTGAGCGAAGAACACCGCCGCGATGAGCCCCATCCATCGGTACGCCGCGTACGGCGTTTCGATCGGCACGTAATATTCGCCCGCCGCGTAGCCAATCAACGACGTCGCCGCCATCGCAAACTGCCAGCGCGTGCCCCAGCTCACGAACGCCGCTGTCGCAATCGGACACAACATGATCGCGATGAAGCGCGACTCCGGGTCTATTGTCGCCCGGCTGATCAGGATGAACATCGCGATCAGAAACAGGTTGTACAACAGGATCCACAATTTCCAATGGCGCTTGAACGCGCGCGTCCACACCAGCCCGAACAGCCCGCAAGTCGCGGCAAGGATCAGCCAGTGCAGGGCCGTCCCCGGCCCATTGCTGCCGAGCACGCGCTGATCGTACGCAAGGTACGCCAGCAACAGGAATATGCCGAGCGCGCCGCCGAGTTTCAGGACGCGGATCGACTCCTCGTCATCTTCGGTCCAGATGAAGTCCGAGTTGGCGCGGCCGGGCTGGGAATGTATCAGTCCGGATGAGCCGTTGCTTTTGTTGTCCTCCGCCAATCACGCCCCCTTGCATCCGTCCCGCGACAGCTGCAAGAACCTCTCTCGAAACTTAATAACTTACTTCAGCATCGTGTCGCATCAAGCGATTTTTTTATCGCGCTAAACGCAAAATCTACCTCGTCCGGCAAAATCGTCAGCGCCGGTGCCAGGCGGACCACTTTGTCCGCGTTCAGCGTCCAATTCATGATCACCCCATGCGCTAAAGACGCTGCCACAAAGCGGCGCGCCAGCGCCGCGTCGCGAAACTCGATTCCCACAATCATCCCCAGCCCGCGCACCGCCACGATTTCCGGCGCACGCATCGCTACCAGCCGTCGCACGATTTCCCGGCCGATCGTCGCCGCACGCTCACAGAGCCGCTCGCGCACGATCACGTTCAGCGCCGCCAAACCGGCCGCACACGAAAGCGGATGGCCGCCGAAAGTCGTGATGTGCCCCAGCGGCGGGTCATGCGAAAGTGTGCCCAGAACCTCGTCGCGGCTGCACAACGCGCCCAGCGGCAAGCCGCCGCCGAGTGCCTTGGCCATCACGACAATGTCGGGCACAACCCCGAAATGCTCGAGGGCGAACAGCTTGCCGGTGCGGCCAAGTCCCGTCAGCACTTCGTCGAAGATCAGCATTGCGCCCGCGCAATCGCATCGTTCACGCAGCGCGCGAATGAATCCCACCTCCGGTATTCGCACGCCGCCCTCCGCCTGCACCGGCTCGACGACCACCGCGGCGATCGTCGAATCGATTTCCTCGAGCGCGCCTTCGTCATCGAACGGCAGATGCGTCACCGGTCCGGGCAGCGCGCCGAAAGGCTCGCGCATCGCGCGATTCCCGCACAGTGCGAGCGCGCCCATCGTGTCACCGTGATACGCGCCATCGAACGCGACGAATCCCGCGCGCCCCGTGAACTTGCGCGCCACCTTCATCGCGCATTCAATCGCTTCCGCGCCGCTGTTGGTGAAATACACGCGCTCGAGTGGCCGCGGGAGAAGCTCGGCGAGCCGCCGCGCCAGCATCACCTGGCTCTCGATTACATACTCGCCGTACACCATGACGTGCAGATGGCGTCGCGCCTGCTCCGCTATCGCGGCCAGCACCTCGGGATGTCCATGGCCCAGGGCAGACACTCCGATTCCCGCAATGAAATCCAGATAGCGCCGCCCGTCCGACGCTACCAGCCACGAACCCTCGGCGCGCGCTATCTCCAACCCGATCGGTGCGTCGGAAGTCTGCGCCAGGTTCTGGCGGAATAAATCGCCGAGCTCGCTCATCGCGCTCCCACCATCGTGTCGAGGAACCCGCCGCCGCCGTGGCGCCAATCCAGCGGCGGCGATTGCATCTCACCGGGCGCGCACACGTACGGTATTCCGATTTCCTTCATTGCCGCACGAATTTCGACTTCTTCCGATTCGTCGCCGGCGACCGCGATCGCTTCGAGCCGTCCCGATGCACCCGCGATGCAATCGCGAAACTCGCCCAGGTCGCGCACTCCCGTCACGTGCACCGTCCTGAATCCCGGCGAAACTTTGAACGCTTCGTCCAGGCCGGGCCTCGGCTCGAAAATCACCGTCCATTCAAGTCCGCGCCCCTCGAACAGCTCGACCGGCTCGCCCGCAATCGCACGCCAGCGTGCCCGCTCCCGCACTCCACGTATTTCTGCGGCGTCGCGCAACGGGATGCGCGCCGGCGGCATCGATTCGCCGATACTCGTGAGCGCCGCTGATATTCGAATCGCCAACTGGCGCGCCGCAGCGGCCGTCGCATTCACCACGAATACATGATGGAGCGACAAGCATCCCAGTTGCTCGAACAGCGCGACGTCGCGCGCGAGCAACTCCGCGACCGCGTTGATTCGCGACGGCCCGATAGCATCCGGCGCGACTACCGCCGCACTCACCCGGCTGCCGAATCCGATCACGTTGCCACGATGAAGCGACTCGATCGTCGCGTCGTCGCCGTACGCCACCACCTGCTCGCAATTCGCAACCAACGCCGCGGTCAGGTCGGTGCGGTTGCGGCTCCAGTGAAGAACCTCGATGCGCGCGCCCGCATCGCGATCGATTTCAGCGAGTGTGCGCGCAAACTCCGCAAAAAAAATCGGCTCGGCTGACGCGGTTTTGATCGCCACCCTAGCGCCCGCTATCAGCGCAATCGCAATCTCATGGATTCCAGAGCCCGCAACGTTGCCCGCCGCAATAAATCCAACCGTCTTTGGCCTTTCGATTTCGCGGCTGACAGAAATCCGCGTTGCCATCGACTCCAATGCGTCCGTGGTGAATGGCTTCAGCAGCGCGTCGATCGAGTTTTCGAGCAGCGCGACTGAATATCCCGCCGAATGCGCGATTGCGGCTACCGCGTCGCGTCGGCGCGCGTAGTCGCGGCTGCGCCAGAGTGCGAACGCGCGCGCCAGTGCGCCGGCTATTCGATCCGCTTTGAAGCCGGTGCTATCCGCTCCATCCCCGCGCACCGCGCTGGCGATACTCGCGCTCATCGCCGAGCCTCCGCCCGCTCCAGCGCCGCGCCCATCCTGCGCGCCGCTTCAGTCGTCGAGAATTGCGCGATGCCCAACGCGCATCCGCGAGCTTCTCCCGCCGCCGCTCTGCCGAGCACGCGAACTCGTCCGCGCTGGACCCAGCCGAAGTCTTCCGTCATGACGGCAGAGACCGAGTCGACGTTGGCCAGATCGAAAAACGTCAGCAGTCCGATTTGCCCGTCCGGCATCGCTCGCAACGTGATCGGATCCCGCGCTGTCACGCGCATCCACGCCGGCGGAATTTTGTACCGGTCTTCTAAATCCGGCGGCGACACGTCCGAGCTGTTGAACGCCGTCGCGTCGTAGAGCTGCGAGCACAGCTCCGTCATCCCGTATTCGTTGATCGCCATCGCCGGCGCAATCGCGAGCAATTCTCCCGCCCGCGCGATAACGTCCGAGGCTTGCATCGGCACTGCCTGCCCCTTTGCCCCGCCGGTGTCCATCATTCGCGAACCCTGCGCGAGCCGAAGCCGGACTCCACCGCTGTCGAGCCTGGAAAACAACGCCGCAAAGGCGGCAGTCGTTCCCATGATGCAAACGGGTTCGCGACGGGCCTCGCAGTCGGCAAGAAACGCGGCCGCCGCCTCGACATCGACACGCTCGCGCGACGCCGCCACCTGCGCGCGCGTCCCGAACTCTTCGATACTCCAGCCGATCATCGCCGCCAGCGACGACTCCGGCATCGCATCCGCGGTCGGATGCATCGCGAGAATCGCCATTCGGCGGCCGTCGGGAAACAGCATTGCGCGCAGATGAGCAATCGCCGACGCGCGATAAATCTCGGGCCGCGAAACGATATGGCGTCCGCGTCGTTCCCGCCCCTGAGTCGTCCCGCTAGTTAGAAAAATCGCCGCGCCGGGCGATCCCGCGGCGCCCTCGATCGCGAGGTCCGCATACTTGAACGCGACATTGCTGACCGCCGGCACCTCGTCCACGCTGCGCACCGTGCACGGCTCGGCGCCGCGCTCCTCGCAGTAACGCCGGTAGGCGCCAACTTTCTCGAATTGATGGCGAAATACGTCCAGCGCCAGCCGCTCGAACGCTTCAGGCCGTGGCCTGTGGATAAACGTGAGAACCTGTTCGTAGATGGACATTCGATCCCCGCCGCCGCCCTGACGGGGCATGATCATGGCACCGCCGCTCGCCCTCGTTCAATCCTGACGGTCTCGCGAAAGCCCCCAATTAGACTGAGAAATGCCCTGTTAACACCCTATTTACGTAGCTCTACAAATGTTCTAGGCTTTGGTTGGTTGTGGGTGGCGGGGACGCCTCGGCGGCGGCCAAAGAGGTCGGGTAAGCGAGGCTTTCGATAGGTTACGACGTTTTTATTGATTTATACCGTCCAACGCACCCCGATTTGGAACGAAACCAAATTTGAGCTCGGGACGTATTTTTGCTAAACAGAATGCTAACGGGTCTGGGGAGAACCATCGCGAAATGAAGAAATTTGCCGCCGGCGTGATGCTAGGCTTTGTCGCGAGTTGGGCTGTTGCTTTTGCTTCGTCCAACGTTAGCCACAATGGCAATTTCTGGAACCGCCTCAACGCCACCGCCAAAGACGGTTACGTCAATGGCTATTCCGACGCTATGCGCGTCAGCGTCGGCAAACTCGACGTCCTGAATTCCGCCGCCGACCTGTTTCACTGGAAAGGCGCCCGCCGCATTATCCATCAACTCTCGGGACAGCTATCGATGGACATGAGTTCGAACCAGGCCGTCAAGCGGCTCGACGATTTGTATTCGAATCAGAAGTACAGCGAGCTCGATCTCGGCGAGGCGCTCCAGACGCTTTCGATCCGCGCCAATGAAACCGCGATGCCCGATGCTCCGGTGAATAGCGCGAAGTAAAACTCGACTGGATTTTCGATCTGAGGCGATCTCGTCGGGGACCGCCTCTTTTTTTGCGCCGCGCCGTTGAACGATCGCGCTTGAAACCGTGAGTCAGCGGTCCTAGCCTAATTCACGGGACATCCATCGTGAACGCGCCTCCATTTCTGCTCGATAAAATTCTCCGCGCCACCGTCGGCGTTCACTCGCACATTCCGTCGACGCACGTCTCGACCGCGATTGGCCTCGGCACCGATCGCCGCGGCACCGGCACCGTCGTCAGCCCCGACGGCCTCATCCTCACCGTTCACTACCTGTTGCTCGGCGCGCAAAACGTGATCGTCACGATGCCCGGCGGCGACCAGCTCGAGGCGAAAATCGTCGGCAAGGACTACAGCACCGGAATCGGCCTGCTCAAGATCGATCGCGGCAAAATCCCCAGCGTCGACGTGGTCTCGTCGGAAAAATGCGTCGTCGGGCAGGAGGCGTTCACCGTCTCGAGTCTCGGCGGCGAGAAACGATGCGCCGATTGCGGCATCATCACCTACCTCGGCCCCTTCGACGCGGTCTGGGAATTCGTCCTCGACAAGTGCGTCTGCGTCACCGCTTCGTCGCTGAACATCGGCATGAGCGGCGGCCCGATCTGCAACCTCCAGGCGCAAGTGGTCGGCATCAACTACTTGAACTTCGCCGACTTGAGCCGTGCGATACTCGGCGTGCCGGGCGAAAGCTTCCTCGCCGTCCGCGACGAGATCGTCAAACACGGCCGCCGCACGACTGCCGCGCCGCGCGCCTGGCTCGGCGTGCTCTCCTACACCCTCCGCGAGCACGTCGTAATCGCGGGCGTGATGCCCGGCGGTCCTGGCGAAAAAGCCGGCTTGCAGCAGGGCGACCTGGTAATTTCCATCGATGACACCGACGTGAACGACCGGCGCGTGCTCTACGAGGCGCTCGGCAACCATCGGCCCGGCGAGAACGTCAATCTCAAGGTCCTGCGGAACAACCGCGTCTACCAGCTCGATATCCCCGCCATCCGCGCCGAAGATTACTTCGCCTGAATCGCTCCAGGAGCGTCTCCCGATGAATGAACAAAGATCGCGGCTGCGCGACCTCCTCGCCGGTTCCGAGATGATCGTCGCGCCGTTCGTCTTCGACTGCCTCCAGGCAAAACTCGCCGTCGCCGCCGGTTTCGACGCCGTCTACATGACGGGATTCGGCACGGCGGCCGCGCGCGGATATCCCGACCTCGGGCTGCTCACGATGTCCGAGATGGTCGCGAACGCGCGCGCCATTTCGCGGGCCGTAAACGTTCCCGTCATCTGCGACGCCGACACCGGCTACGGCAATCCGCTCAACGTTTGGCGCACCGTGCGCGAGTATGAAGACGCCGGTGCCGCGGCACTGCACATCGAGGACCAGGTATTTCCCAAGCGATGCGGTTTTCTCGCCGGCAAGCAAGTCATAGCGGCGGACGCGATGGTGCCGAAAGTGCGCGCAGCCTGCGACGCCCGCCGCGATCGCAATCTCGTCATCATCGCGCGCACTGACGCGCTCGCGGTCAACGGATGGGACGATGTGGTGCGGCGCGCGCGCGCCTATCGCGCGGCGGGCGCGGACCTGGTCTTCGTCGATGGCATCAAAAACCTCGACGACCTCAAATGCTACGCCGAAAAGCTCGGCGACCTGCCGCTCATCTACAACGGCGATCTGCTGCCGATCGACGAACTGAGAAAGTACCCGTTCAAAGTCACCATCCACATCGGAACGATGCTGACGATATTCGACGCGATTTGCACCGCGATGGCCGAGCTGAAGCGCAGCGGCAAACTAAGCGTCGGCACCAGCTCAAACGTCTTCGAAGACTTCGTGCGCACGATGGGCGTCGCGGACTACCAGGCGCTCGAAAAAAAGTACACCGACTGAAAGTCTCGCTAGCCCGCCGCCCCACGCGACCGGTTCCCCTTCCCACAATGGGAAGGGGTTAGGGGTTAGGTTTCCGCGCAGTCCACGGACTACACGTCCTTGAACGCCGCCTTCTTCTGCGACGCCTCTATCGCCGCTTGCGCTGCCGCTAGCCGCGCGACCGGAATCCGATACGGCGAGCACGACACGTAGTCCAGGCCGAGGCGATGGCACAGCTTGACGCTCGCGGGGTCGCCGCCATGCTCTCCGCAAATGCCGATCTTCAACTTCTTGTTCGACTTGCGCCCGCGCTCGATCGCGATTCGCATCAACTCGCCAACGCCGACCGGGTCGAGCTCCGCGAACGGGTCCGTCTTGTACACTCCGGTGCGGATGTAGTCGGGGAGAAATTTCACCGAGTCGTCGCGCGAAATTCCATACGTCATCTGCGTCAGATCGTTGGTTCCGAATGAGAAAAATTCCGCAACCTCGCCGATCTGATCGGCAACCACGCACGCGCGCGGCACTTCGATCATCGTGCCGATCGTATACGGCACCTTGATGCCGCGTTCTTTGAACACCGCGTCCGCCACTTCGCGAATCTGCGCCGCCAGGATGTCGAACTCTCGACGCTCGCCGATCAGCGGCAGCATGATTTCCGGCATCGCCTTGACGCCCTGCTTGCGCAGCTCGCACGCCGCCTCGATAATCGCGCGCGCCTGGGCCTGGTAAATTTCAGGGAAGCTGATTCCCAGCCGCGAGCCGCGATGCCCGAGCATCGGATTCACCTCGAACAGGCTCGCGCGCACCTGCTTCATATGCTCGAGCGTGGTGCCGATCTTGGCCGCCAGGTCGCGCAGCTCGTTGTCCGCATGCGGCAGAAATTCGTGCAGCGGCGGATCGAGCAAACGGATCGTGACCGGCAGTCCCGCCATCGCTTGCAGGATCCCGACGAAGTCCTCGCGCTGCATCGGCAGGATCTTCGCCAACGCGCGCCCGCGCTGCGTCGCGTTCTCCGCCATGATCATTTCGCGCACCGCCGAGATTCGCTCCGGATCGAAGAACATGTGCTCGGTGCGGCACAGCCCGATTCCTTCGGCGCCGAAGTCGCGCGAGATTTTCGCGTCGTCGGGAGTGTCGGCGTTGGCGCGCACTCCGAGTTTGCGCACAGCGTCCGCCCACGACAGAAATTTTTTGAAGTACGACGGCATCTCCGGCTCGACGGTCGGCACGCGTCCCTCGATTACTTCGCCTGCCGACCCGTCGAGCGTGATGTACTCGCCGCGACGTATCACCGCGCCGTTGGCCGACAACGTGCCCGCGCCGTAGTCGATCTCCAGCGCCGAGACTCCAGCCACGCACGACTTGCCCATCCCGCGCGCGACCACGGCCGCGTGACTCGTCATCCCGCCGCGCGCGGTGAGAATTCCTTCGGCCACCTGCATCCCGTGGATGTCTTCCGGCGAGGTCTCCAGCCGCACCAGGATCACTTTGCGGCCGGCTTCCGCGACGGCGACCGCTTCGTCCGCCGAAAAGACCACCTCGCCGTTGACCGCGCCCGGCGACGCCGGCAGTCCGCGCGCGATGACGTGTTTTTTGCTCGACGGATCCAGCCGCGGATGCAGGAACTGCTCGAGCTGTTCCGGCTCGACGCGCTTCAGCGCCATCTTGCGATCGATCAGCTTCTCGTCGGCCATGTCCACCGCGATTCGCACCGCGGCCTGCGCCGTCCGCTTGCCGCTGCGCGTCTGCAGCATGAAAAGCCGGTTGCGCTCGATCGTAAATTCCATGTCCTGCGTGTCGCGAAAATGCTTTTCGAGCCGCGCCGAGATCTGCAGCAGTTGCTGGTAAACCTGGGGGAAGCTTTCCTCAAGCGTCCCGTACTGCGCGGCGCGCTCCGCCTCGCTGATTCCCGCGCGCGCCGCCCACGCCCGCCCCGCTTTCAGGCTTATTTGTCGTCCCGTGCGGATTCCCGCAACGACGTCCTCGCCCTGCGCGTTGGGCAGAAACTCGCCGTAGATTCCCTTCTCACCCGTGCCCGGATCGCGCGTGAAAGCGACGCCGGTGGCGCAATCGTCGCCGAGATTGCCGAACACCATCGATTGCACTGTGACCGCCGTGCCCCAATCGCCCGGGATATTGTTGATGCGCCTGTAAGTGATCGCGCGATCGTTGTGCCACGAGTCGAACACCGCGCCGATCGCCATCCACAGCTGCTCGCGCGGGTCCTGCGGTATGTCGCGCCCCACTCGCGAGCGAATCAGGGCGCGGAACTCGCCGACCAGCTCCCGTAAGTCATCGACGTTCAAGTCGGTGTCATCTTTGACGCCGCGCGTCGCCTTTTTGTGATCGATAATTTCCTCGAACGGATCGGGATCGTTCTTGTTCTCCGGCTTCAGCTTCAGCACGACGTCGCCGAACATCTGGCAGAACCGCCGGTACGAGTCCCACGCGAAGCGCGGGTTGCCGCTGATTTCCGCCAGTCCCGCCACCGTCTCGTCGGTGAGCCCGAGGTTCAGCACCGTGTCCATCATCCCCGGCATCGAGACGCGCGCGCCCGAGCGCACCGACACCAGCAGCGGATTCTTCGCGTCGCCGAACTTGCGCCCAAGCGCCTTCTCGACCCGCACGACGCTCTTCGCGACCCCTTCGGTCAGCCCCTTTGGATACTTGTGGCCGTGATCGTAAAAGTAGTTGCAGACCTTCGTCGAAATCGTGAATCCCGGCGGCACCGGCAGCTTGAGCCGCGCCATCTCGGCGAGATTTGCCCCCTTACCCCCCAGTAAATTACGCATCTCGGCGCGCCCTTCCGCCGCGCCCGCACCGAAAAAGTAGATCTCAGGATGAATCCGACCCATGTGAAAACCGTTGCTCCCGTCTCCGCATCGCGCGGCGACAATTTTAAATTTTTAATCTTTTACCGCGTCCAGCCGATTCGATTGCCGATCTCTTCGACCAGTCGCGCCACTGGCACGCGCTCCTGCGTCATCGCGTCGCGATCGCGAATCGTCACCGTGTCGTCTTCCATCGTCTGATGATCGATCGTCACGCCGTACGGAGTGCCGACTTCATCCTGCCTGCGATAGCGACGGCCAATCGAACCCGCCTGATCGTAGGCGACCGTGAAATGCCGTTTCAACGCGTCGCGAATCGCGGTTGCTTTCTCCGGCTGTCCCGCCTTGCGCAACAGCGGATAGACCGCGACCTTGATCGGCGCGAGCCGCGGATCGAGCCGCAGCACGATTCGCTCCTCGTTATCGACCACGTCTTCGTCGTACGCATCCAGCATAAACGCGAGCATCGCGCGATCCACGCCGAGCGCCGGCTCGATCACCCACGGCCGAAAGCGTGTCTTGGTGTCCTCGTCAAAATAAGTAAGGTCCTTGCCGCTGAACTTCGCATGCTGATCGAGATCGAAGCTGCCGCGCTTGGCCACCCCCTCCAACTCGCCCCACCCGAACGGATACAGGAACTCGATATCGGTGGTGC
The DNA here is from genome assembly GCA_963724395.1 of uncultured delta proteobacterium. Taxonomy (GTDB): domain Bacteria; phylum Desulfobacterota; class Binatia; order Binatales; family Binataceae; genus Binatus. The sequence continues at coordinate 40,755 of CAVRUK010000002.1, forward strand.
CGCTCGAATAATGCGACAACTCATCGGTCGCGTGCTCGCGCTTGCGCAGATGATCGGCCTTGATGCCGAACTTGACGTGCCAGTTGAATCGAAAATCGACCCAGTAGCGATACCACTTCTCTTCTTCCTCGCCACTGGGACGAACGAAGAACTCCATCTCCATCTGCTCGAATTCGCGCGTGCGGAAAATAAAATTCTCGGTGGTGATTTCGTTGCGGAACGACTTGCCCTGCTGCGCGACGCCGAACGGCAGCTTGACGCGCTGCGTATCCACGATGTTCTCGAAGTTCGAGAAAATTCCCTGCGCCGTTTCCGGCCGCAGATAGACGACCGCCGCAGTGTCCTCGACCGGGCCCATGAAGGTCTTGAACATCAGGTTGAAATTGCGCGCCGGCGTCAGCTCGCCTCCGCATTCGGGGCATTTGTCGCCCTCTATTTTATCGGCGCGAAAGCGATTCTTGCATTTTTTGCAATCGACCAGCGGGTCCGTGAAATTTTTCAGATGCCCCGACGCTTCCCACGTACGCGGATGCTGAAATATCGACGAGTCCAGCCCCAGCACATCGCTGCGGTACTGCACCATCTCGCGCCACCACGCCTCCTTGACGTTGCGCTTCAGCTCGACGCCCAGGGGGCCGTAGTCGAAGGTAGATCCGAGTCCCCCGTAGATGTCGCTCGTCGGAAAGACAATTCCACGGCGCTTGCACAGGTTCACCAGCTTTTCCATCGTGACCGCGCGTTTGATGGCGGGCACTTCATTTTCCGCGGACAAAAATTCCTCCTGGATCGCTCGTGGCCGCCGGCAATTGGCCGGGGCCGATTCGAATTGCGATTTGCTCCGGGCATATTTGCAGAACCGTGAAGCCTATCATGGCCCCCGATCGCCCGCAATTTTTGCAATTCCGCCCCTGCGCGGCTCTGACAGCCGGTTCGCGAGCGCGGTCAGGAACGCATTTGCCAACGGACGGCATGACTACATCCTGTAGCAGAGTCACAACCGACAGTTGCATTGCTGCGCGGTCGTAAGCATGCGTAAGACTGCGTTACCGGGGAAACATGAATGTTAACGTGAATAACTTACAGTGGCACAAGAGATGCTGTGAATCGTATGGCCAATTTCGGTCAAAAAACACGGAAGGAGAATCCGGGACATGGACAAGCTAGCGAGGTTGTTTGTAAAGGTGCGCGAGTATCAGCCCGGCCAGACAATGGCGGAATACGCGCTGATCATGGCCGCAGTCGCGGTAGTGGTGTTCGTGGGTTACCAGACCATGGGCACGACCATCACGGCCCTGCTGGGCACCGTCGACGGTCAACTCTAGGCTGTCGATTCTGCACCAGTGCGCTCTCTTAGCGGGGGCGTGCCAATCCAGCCCCCGCTAGGAGACTTCACCTCAGAAGATTTACGACAGTCTGGTTCTCCGGCCAAACGCAGCGTCACGATTCAAGACTAAATCCTCGAACCCCAAAAAACCAAAACAAGAAAAGATGATCGGCGATACCTGATTCCTTCGTTTGACTCCTTTTGATGGCCGTTTTCCCGAAGCTCGTGCTACAAGTGCGGATCGGGGGCGAGGAGCATTCTCGATGCGAACTTCGACGCTGGTGGTCTGCGCATTTACTATTGGAGCTTCGCTGGCAATCGCGGGATGCGGTCATAAGCTGGTCGCGCACAACGGCGAGAGCACCGTCGCCGTCTATCCCGACGAAAATACATTCACGAAACTGAGCGATTTGAAAAAACAGGGAGGTGTCGTCGGCGGAGTGATCGGAGGAGTCGGCGAAGGACTCGCCACCAAGCAGATCGACAACAACACCCCGGTGCGGATCATCAATAGCGACGACAAAGGCTCCCAAGTCGAGATCCTCGATGGCGCATTCAAAGGCATGCAAGGCTTCGTCCCGCAAGACAACGTCCACTGACGACGAACTCGCGCTCACGCGGCGATTCGCGTTTCGTTCTCCTGAACCGATCATCCCTCCGCGCTGATGGTTCGATCAATCGCTAGCGTCTCAGAAGCGCGCAGCTAGACCTTCGGCACCTCCATGCCCTTCTTCACCGCCGGACGCGCGCCGACCGCCGCGATCCATCGCGCGACGTTCGCGCCTTCCCCCACCACGTCGGGCTTCACGGCTTTGATTGCCGGGAAACCAACCACCAGCCACGGATAGGTCGCGATATCCGCGATCGAATACTCGCCAGCCATGTATTCGGTCTGCGTCAGTTGATTGTCGAGCACTTTGATCAGTCGCGCTGATTCATTGGCGTAACGATCGATCGCATACGGAATTTTTTCGGGCGCCGCGTTCACGAAATGGCCCGCCTGTCCGAACATCGGACCAACATTCGCCATCTGCCAGAACAGCCATTCGAGCACTTTCGCGCGCCCGGGATTCTTCGCCGGGAACAGCTTGCCGGTCTTCTCCGCCAGATGCACGAGGATCGCGCCCGACTCGAATATCGAGACGCCCGCGTCATGGTCGACGATCGCGGGAATCTTGCTGTTCGGACAAATTTTGACAAACTCCGGCTTGAACTGGTCTCCGTTGCGGATGTTTACCGGATGAACCGAGTACTCGAGGCCGCACTCCTCGAGCATGATTGCGGGCTTGCGGCCGTTAGGCGTCGTCCAGGTGTAAAGATCGATCATCGTAGTCGTTCCTTTTTGCGTAGCGTGATTATCCGTTCGTATCACACCGAATGATCGCAGCCCACTGCATTTCTGTTGCGTCTGCTTGTCAGGTGGCTGCGATGCGCGATAACGATCGGTATACGCGCCGCCGATCGCGAGGAGAAGTACCATGCAAAGTGTCGCTGAAATTGAAGCCAGTCCCGAAGTCCAGGACTTGCGCAATCGCGTTTCAAGTTTTTTGAGCGAGCTGATTTACCCCAATGAGAAAATTCTCGAGCGAGGCGGCGACGAATCATCGCGTACGTTCAAGGCGATCCAGGCCGAGGCGAAAAAGCGCGGGCTGTGGGCGCTCGGCCTGCCCAGGGAAATCGGCGGGGGCGGACTCGAGTTCATGCCCTACGTGTTCGTCAATGAAATCGTCGGGCGCAGCGAGTATGCGATCGCCGGCCTCGGCACGCATTCCGCGCAAGACGCCACCATGCTGCACCTGTACGGAAATCCGGAACAGAAAAAACGGTGGCTCGCGCCGCTCGTCAACGGCGACATCTATCCAAGCTTCTCGATGACGGAACCCGAAGTCTCCGGCGCCGACCCGACCGGCTTGCGCACGCGGGCGGTGCAGGACGGCGACGAATGGGTCATCAACGGCCACAAGTGGTTCACCAGCGGCGCCAACGTGGCAGCGTTCTCGACCGTGATGTGCGTGACCGAGCCCGACGCGCCCGCGCACGAGCGCTTCAGCATGATAGTCGTGCCGACTGATACCAAGGGCTACCAGATCGTGCGCATCGTGCCCGTGATGGGCGAGACGTCGGGCGGACACTGCGAGATCAAATACACCGACGTGCGTGTGCCGCTGACGAACCTGCTCGGCCCGCGCGGGCAGGCGTTCAAGATTGCACAGAAGCGGCTCGGCCCCGGGCGCATCTACCATTGCATGCGTTGGCTGGGGCAGGCGCAGCGCGCGTTCGAGCTGATGGTGGATCGCGCGATCAATCGCCAAGCCTTCGGTGGTCCGCTCTCCGACAAGCAGACGATTCAGAACTGGATTGCCGACTCCGCCGCCGAGATCCAGGCCGCACGACTGCTCACGCTCAACGCGGCCGCAAAGATCGACGCCGGCGACGAGGCGCGCGTCGAGATATCACTGATCAAATTCTTCGGCGCGAAAGTGCTGCACGACGTTATCGATCGCGCCATCCAGGTGCATGGCGCGATGGGCGTGTCGGAGGACACTCCGCTGGCCCGGATGTACCGTCACGCGCGCTTCGCACGCATCTACGACGGGCCCGACGAAGTGCATCGGATGGTGGTGTCGCGGCGAATCGTCAGCGAGTTCAAGAAGGGCCGCAAGTGGGACTTCGGCAGCGGCATCGCAAGCAACGGAAGGAAAAACTGATCTGTTCGGTTAGCGCAATCGCTACAGCGCGTTGACGCCCCGCTCGCCGGTGCGGATACGCACCACCTCTTCCATCGGCATGACGAAGATTTTCCCGTCGCCGATTCTGCCGGTCCGCGCCGCGCGCTCGATAGTCTCGACGACCTGCGCCGCCAGCTCGTCCGAAACAATTATCTCGAGCTTTACCTTGGGCAGAAAATCCACGACGTACTCCGCGCCGCGGTACAGCTCGGTATGCCCCTTCTGACGGCCGAATCCCTTCACTTCGCTGACCGTGAGACCCTGCACCCCGATACTCGACAGGGCTTCTTTGACCTCGTCGAGCTTGAACGGTTTGATGATCGCCTCAACCTTCTTCATAAGTCTCCTCTCGGTCCTATTCAGACTGGCCGCGCGTCCGATAAAGCCGGCCCCCGCCTCATCCTCCCAATAACAATTCTCCCCGAATGACGCCGGTTCAAGCCCCCCTTTTCGCGCGCGCCCACCGCCACGGTTCCTCTCGGCGCCTGTTAGCTGAAAAAGACCTCCCGCGCGTGATTGGTGTCATTATACTCGCGCACCTCGGCAATCTTATCCCCGTCGAAGCGGATGTCGAAGTGGTAGCGATTGTTGTATTTCTTCCCGTTCGCCGCGACGGTGTTCGACTCCGCCTGCACAGCGCATCGATCGCCCTCGCAAATGACAGTCTCGATTTTGAGGCCGAGTCCGCCCGGCATCATCGCCTTGATCACCCTTGCGAGATTCCTCAGTCCGTCATGCCCCTTCACCGGAGGCATGCCTTCCATCCTGGTCATGACCTTCCACTCGAAGTCGTTGGCGACCATCGTGGCGAGCCGCACCGGATCCGGATCTTCAAACTCGCTGAGAAACTCCCTGGCTAATTCCTTTTTTTCCTCTGATGTCATGGCGTCACTCCTCACTGGTTACAAGCAGATACCTAGTCCATCCAGCGGGATTGCGCCAACATCCGGCGCAGGGGATCAACGCAAGCGCGATGCCAACGGGCGCTGGCCGTTGCGATACGCATTGTCGCATCACAATTTTTTCAGGCTCGGTTTCCGGGATGCTCAACTGGCGGGCGTCCGATTAATTGGCGGGCACTAGCAACATCCTGCTAGGACGCAGCGCTGTCGCTGCGCCTGGGCTGAAATTTGGGCTCCTCGCCGCGCGACAGGCGCTTGATATTCTCGCGATGGCGGAACAGGGCCAGCGCCGTCATCAGGATTGCGAGCAGCAAATAGTGATTCGGCAAGCCCAGCGCAGCGACCGTTGGCGGCAGCGCGATTGCCGCGCACATCGACGCCAGCGACATGATTCGGCTAATCGCCAAGACCACGATGAACACCGCCAGCGCGAACAGAATCGCCATCGGCGAGATCGCAAGCCATATTCCCAGCGCAGCCGCGATCCCCTTGCCGCCTTGAAAAAAGAGAAACACCGAGCAAATCGCGCCGATGAACGCCGCCAGGGCGACCCATGCGATAATCGCGACGGGAAACCCGGCAGCCCGCGCCGTCATCACAGGAATCGCGCCCTTCAGGATGTCGCCGACGAACGTCATCGCGGCTGCGCTCATACCGCCCGCGCGAATGACGTTGGACGTTCCGATATTGCCGGAGCCGACCGCGCGCGGATCGAAGCCGCGCATCCGCCCGACGATCACGCCAGTCGGAATCGAGCCGACAAGGTACGCGCCAACTATCAGCAGTGTTTCAGTAATCAACGTCACACCGTGGGTCCGCGAATTTATCTTGTGTCATCCGGCCTGACGCGAGCAACGCGAGCCCTATCTGTCATCCTGACGAAGCGAGCAACGCGAGCGGCAGGAAGGATCTCGGACAGCGGGGCGCAAGCGCCGCCGGTTCCGGTTTCGCGTCGCTGCATCCGATGAGAATCCGAAGGCTTGTGCGACGATGACATCAGCAAAGGACCGCTTCGCGACTTCAAAACCGGTACCGGCTTCGCTGGCGCGAAGCTGCCCGAGATCCTTCTCTGCGCTCGCGTTGCTCGCTTCGCTCAGGATGACAACCAACCCCGCCGTGCAGATGCGCACTTTCAAAAAACTCACGGACTCTGAGGCGTACGCAGTTACGGTGGCAGCCGACTTACTGAGGTTACTCACTGGAACGAAAAAAATCGGGGTGACTGGATTTGAACCAGCGACTCCTGCGTCCCGAACGCAGTGCTCTGGCCAGGCTGAGCTACACCCCGTCTCCGGTTGAACGTGATCGGGAAAGTACAGACGAGAGGTTATAGCATCCGAAGCGATACCGCGCGAGTCCGCCGAAATCGCATGGTGCTGGCTAAGTTTTGGCAGGCGCGTGCGCCACCAGGTCGCGCATCTCGCCCATCACCTTTGTATAATCGGGATGGCCGAAGATTCCTGAGCCTGAGACGAACACGTTGGCGCCGGCGGCCTTTACGTCAGCGATATTGTCGAGCTTCACGCCGCCGTCGATCTCGACGTCGATTGCGAGTCCGCGACGCTTCAACTCGCGCCGGATGTAACGCAGCTTGTCCAGCGCGGCCGGGATGAACTCCTGGCCGCCGAAGCCCGGATGCACGCTCATCACGAGGATCATGTCGAGATGCTCGGCGAACGGCAGCACGCGGCCGGCGTCGGTCTCCGGATTGATTCCAATCGACGCGCGCGCGCCGAGGTCATGGATTCGCTTCGCCATCGCCGGAATGTCGGGGCAGACTTCGCAATGCACCGAAATTGAATTGGCGCCCGCCTTCACGAAGGCTTCGACGTAGCGCGCCGGCTCCGAGATCATCAGGTGCGCATCGAGGGGCAGCCTTGTTACCTTGCGCACCGACTCGAGCACCGGGATTCCAATCGAGAGATTAGGCACGAAGTGCCCGTCCATCACGTCGAAATGAATCATGTCGGCGCCGGCCTTCTCGACCGCGTGAATCTCGTCGCCGAGCCGCGCGAAGTCCGCGGACAGAATCGACGGCGCTATTTTGTCGGCGGCATCCACCCATGGAGATTTATCCATCTATTTTGACCCGGTACAACGCCATGAGATCCGTCACTCCCGGATCGCGCCCGAGCTGACTCAGCAGAGTCGTGATTTGTCCGCGATGGTGCGTCTGATGATTGAAAAAATGTGTCACCGCAATCCACATCGGCACGCGATAACGGCCGGCCGCTGACATCGCGTCATAGACCATCTCGCGCGCCAGGAACTCTGGCGTGATTTCGCCGGACGTTGTCCACGCCTCGATCATGGCGTCGGTCTTCTCGCGCTCGCGCCGCAGCGTTGAGAAGTCCGCGTACAATTCCTGGTCGAGCGAGCGAATCTCGATCGGACGCCCGCGCTCGTCGAACGATCGCATGCGATCGGCGCCGACAAACCGGCTCATCTGCACGCGATCGGCGAGCAGCAGATGATTGAGCGTGCGATGGATCGAGCCGAAGAACGCGTGCAGGTTGCGCTTGCGCTCCTCATCGCTTAGCGCGCCGCAGATGTCGTAGATGCGGCGATTCATCCACGCATTGTACTGCGCCATCGATCTGAACTGGGTAATCAGATCCATCGCGATCGGGCTCGGTTGAGAAGAAGCGCGGCGAAGCACTCGCGATACGCTCAGAACCGCGGAAATGCGCTTGCGAGCCAGGACCCGATCGGATTTGAGACAATTCGCGATGAATAGGAGTGATATGAATGATAGTGACGCCGCCTCGGTCTGACGTACGTATAATGTGACCGGTACGAAACGTAACTCACGTTGCGCGGCTCCGCGGCGGCCGAGCTTTCAGCGTAATCCGCACCGCTCCAGCTCGGCGTGCTGCGTGCGGTGGGCGTCACCTCCACCCTGCCGACGCCCTTTCCAGTCAGCCCGATTTGTTGCGCGGCGCCATGCGAAAGATCCAGCGAGCGCCCGCGCACGTATGGACCGCGATCGTTGATTCGCACCACTACAGACCTGCCGGTGTCGGGGTTCAGTACTCGCACGTGCGAGCCGAGCGGAAGCGTGGTGGAGGCCGCCGTCAGGCCCTCGGGATTGTAAATCTCGCCCGTGCTCGTAGGCCGTCCCGCGAAGCCCGGCCCATACCATGAAGCGACTTCGGTGCGCGTCCCTCGATAATTTTGCGCCGACGGCGCGTAGTAGCTCGTGGGTGCGAAATTCTGCGAGGAACATCCCGCGAGCATGAACGCGAGCACGCTCAGCGTGAACGCCAACGCGATCATACCCGAGTAATCAGGATTCGAGTCTGTGCCGGCTCTGGCGACCCCCGCGATCATTCAATCACCGCCAGGTCCTGAAAAATATGAAGCGATGGTCCATGTGCGTCCGCCACAATTAATTAAAATTTTAGCGCCGAATCAGCCGCGCCGCAAAGAATCCGTCGAGTCCGCCGACGTCCGGCCGCGTCTTCATGAACCCTCGCGCGTCGATAACGTCTCTAAACTCGTCTCGACCCGCTATGTCGCGATCGATTTCGAAATCGTCGTGGCGCGCCAGAAATCCATCGACGACGCCTTCGCCCTCTTCGGGCGCAATGCTGCAAACCGAATACACGATCGCGCCTCCGCGACGCACCAGCGGCGCCGCGTTGTCGAGCATCCGCGATTGTATCGCGGCCATTCGCCCGGGGTCGCTCGGCTTGAGCCGCCACTTTATCTCCGGATGCTCGCGCAGCGTGCCGATTCCGGTGCACGGCGCGTCAAGCATCACGTACTCGAAGCTCGACGGCCGAAACGGGCCGGCTACCGTCAGGTCGGCGCAAACGAACTCGATGTTCCGATGCCGCAGTCGGTAGGCCAGGCCGCGCGCGTTCCTCAGTCCGTTGAAATTCAGGTCCACGGCGATGACGCAGCCGCGCTCGCCCACCATCTCCGCCAGATGCGTGGCCTTGCCGCCGGGCGCTGCCGCGCAATCCACGACGGTCGCACCCGCACGCGGCGCAAGTATTCGCGCGGCCATCTGCGACGCCTCGGACTGCGCGTGAAACAGGCCCGCGTGATACGCGCGCGACTCGAAATGCGGCGCCCGGTTCAGCACGACCGTCTCGGGCGCGCGGCCGGGCGCGCCAATCTCGAAGCCGTTGGCGCTCAGCTTCTCGATTATTTCAGCACGAGACCCGCGCGCGAGATTCAGCCTGATGACATTTGGCGCGGCGTCGTTATTCGCCGTCATCAGGCGCTCGGCATTCGCGACGCCGAACCAATCGACGAATCGCTCGACCATCCAGCGCGGATGCGACAATGTGATCGCCAGAAAATTTTTTTCATCACGCTCGCGCAACGGCATTGGCTCCGTTTCGCGGGTCGCACGGCGCATGACGGCGTTGACGAATCCCGACGCTTTGCGCGCTTCCGGAATTCGTTTCGCAATGCTGACGGCGGTATCCACCACCGCATGCTGCGGAATCCGATCGAGGAATCGAAGCTGAAACAGCCCCATCCGCATGATCGCCAGCGCCGCCGGCTGAATCCCATCGAGCTTGCGTCCCGTTAGATGCGCCAACTCGTAGTCGAGGCGGCCGCGCCATGCGAGCGTCCCGAGCACCAGGCGCGTGATCAGCCGGCGATCGGCGGGCGCAAAGTCGGGGAGCCGGCCGCCGAGCAAAACGTCGGCATAGCCGGATTCCTTATCGACGCGATAGAGAATCTCGGCCGCTGCCAGACGCGACGCGAGCCCATCGTCTGTGCGCGAACTTGATCGCGCGGGAGGCTTCGCTTTCGCGCGCTCCTCGTTCATGAGCCGAAACGCGCTCCAGCCTCAACGCGTTTGCCGCGCAGGAAATCTGCGCCGGAAATTCTCTTTCGCCCCGGCGCCTGCACCTCGATCAACCTGAGTCGTCCCGCGCCGCATTGAACTACGGGACTCGGCTTGCCGCTCACAATGGTGCCTGGAGAGTCGCCCGAACCGTCTTCGACTGCGGCGCGCCAGATGAGAACTTCCTCGTCGTCCAGACGCGTCCGCGCCACCGGCCAGGGATCGTACGCGCGCGTCATCCGCTCGATATGCTCGGCACTCAACGTCCAATCGATCGTGGCGTCTTTCTTTTCGACCTGCGCCGTGTAGGTCGCGAGCGCTTCGTCCTGCGGCGATTCGGTAAGCGCTCCGCCGTTTGCAAGCTCGATCGCTTCGAGCATCGCGGACGCGCCAAGCTCCGCGAGCTTTTGCTTGAGCGTCCCCTGCGTGTCGTTCGCCTCGATCGGAATCTTTCGCTGCAGGTACATCGGCCCGGCGTCCATCCGCTCGACGATCCGCATTATCGTGACTCCCGTTTCGGCGTCGCCAGCCAGGATCGCACCCTCGACCGGCGCGGCGCCGCGATGCCGCGGCAAGAGCGACGCGTGCACGTTCATCGGCGCGATTCGTGGAACCTCGAGAACCGGGTTTGGCAAAATTCGTCCGTAGGCAGCCACCACCAGGAGGTCGGGCTCGAATGCTTTCAGCTCGCCAAGAAATTCCGGCGTGCGAATCTTGACCGGCTTCAGTGTCGGAATTTGGTGACGCTCCGCGACTGCGCCGACTTCGCTCGGCTCCATGCCGAGTCCGCGCCCGCGCGGACGGTCTGGACGCGTCACGACGCCGACCACTCGGAAGTTGGCTCCTGAAGCCATCACGAGCCGTTCCAGGATGTGGGCCGCCAGCGCCGGCGTGCCCATGAAAACGATCTTTAGTGGCTCTGCGATTTTAGATCCGCACCGTGGAGGGCCGCACGCTGTCGGCCTTGCCCTCCTTGATTAACTTTTTCAGTTTGCGCTTGTAGAGTTCGCGCTTGATTCGGCTGATGCGGTCGATGAAGAGCTTGCCGTCCAGGTGATCGATCTCGTGCTGGAGCGCGACCGCGAGCAATTCGTCGGCTTCGATCTCGATTTCCTTCTCGTCGGGCGTCCACGCACGCACCAGCACGTGCGCCGCGCGCTCGACGTCGGCGGTGTAATCGATCACCGACAGGCATCCTTCTTCCCACACGATCTTGCCTTCGGCTTCGACGACCTGCGGGTTGATCAGTTTCAGCAAACGCTTGCCGGGATTCTCATGATCGGTGTCGAGCACAATGATCCGCTTCGACTCTCCCACCTGCGGCGCGGCCAGGCCCACACCCGGCGCGGCATACATAGTCTGCACCATGCTGTCGATCAGGCCTTCGACGCTGCCGTTGATATTCTTGACTGGCGCCGCAGGCTCCTTGAGTTTGTCGTCTGGAAATTTGCGAATTTTCAGCAGCGCCATTTCTGATACCGGTTTTTATAAATCTATCAAAGGGTAGTTGGCGCGGCGAGTCCGAGCGGCGCGAGAAACGATTCGACGGCGCGGATGCAATCGGCGGGACGCTCGATTTGAAGAAAATGCGACGTGCCCGGGATCGCTTCGTACGGCAGCCGCAGCTCCTCGGCCATTGCGCGCCCGATCAGCGCCGGCGGCATCACTTCTTCGAGCGTGGGATCTCCGCATACGAGCTTTACCGGCACCGGGCAATGCGCCATCTGGGGCCACAGATCGGGATTCGCGCCGCTGGAGAACACGTGCGCCTCGTATTCGCGCGGACACGCGAGGATCCAGTCACCGCTCGCGCGATCGTGCCGCAGCGTCGCGCGCGCCATCAGCTCGTAAGCGTCGGGCACCCATCTTTTGAAGCGGCGGGCAAACTGCTTCGCGAGTTCCATCGGATCCTTGTAGCGCTCGGGACGACGCGCCGCGCGCGAGGCGAGCGATTCCTTGTCGGTTTGCTGAAGATACTGAACAGGATGACCGGCGCGCGGATAGACCGGCGGATCGAACAGCACCAGCGCGTCGAATCGACGGCCGTACTTGAGCGCGTGCATCGCAGCCGTTACGCCTGACAGCGAATGAAACAGGCCGGCGGCCGGCTTCGCACCAAGCTCGCGATTAATCGCGTGCCATACGGCGTCCATATCGGAAATAAAGTTACTCCACGTGTGCCCTTCGGCCGTGTGTAACGGGTTGTGGCCGTGATTGCGGAAGTCGAAGACGATCACTTCGTAGCGGTCGCGCAGCGGTCCCCAGAACGGAAAGTAGCCGTCGATCGCGAGCCCGTTGCCGTGACTGAGCACCAATCGCGGCGCGCCGGGGAGACCGTGCTGGCGAACATGAATCGTCGCGCCGTCCTTCATCTTCACATCGAAGGCGTGACGCGCGCGCGGCACATGATGCGTCGTGTGATGTTCGTTGATCTCGTTCATTCCCTCACAGCATCTTTACCGGATCGATGTCGATCGCGAGATATATGTCGTCGCGCTCGGCCGACGAGCCGACTTCGGCGCGCATCGCGGCAATTGCGGCGCGCATCGGTTTCAGTTCGCGCGACTTTATCATCACCTGCCACCGGTAGCGCTGCTTGATCCGTTCGATCGGCGCCGGCGCCGGTCCCAGCACGCGGATCGTGTCGGGCGTCGAACTCTTTGCCAGAGATTTCGCGACCGCCTCGGCTGTACGCATAACCAGTCGCGGCTCCGCGCCCTCGATTCGCACCATCGCGAGGCGCGCAAACGGCGGATACATCAGGTCGCGGCGCAGTTGCAGCTCGCGCCGCATGAACCGCGCGTAATCCTGATCCTTGGCGGCGCGGATGCTGTAGTGATTGGGCGCGTAGGTCTGGATGATGACGCGGCCGGCGCGCTCGCCGCGTCCCGCGCGTCCCGCGACCTGGGTCAGCAACTGAAACGTTCGCTCGGCGGAACGAAAGTCCGGCATGTTCAGCGCCATGTCGGCGTTCACCACGGCGGCCAGCGTGACGCCGGGAAAATCGAAACCCTTGGTAATCATCTGCGTGCCGACGAGGATATCTATTTCGCCCGCGCGAAGTTCGGCCAACATCCGCGCCCGCGCGCCGCGCAGACTGCTGGTGTCCGAGTCCATCCTCTCGATGCGCGCGCCCGGCATCATCTCCGCCAGCGTTTCCGTGAGCCGTTCGGTGCCGAAGCCCTGCCCCTTCAACCCGTAGCCTTTGCATTCGGGGCAGGTGTCGGGCGCCGCAGTATGGTTGCCGCAGTAATGGCATCGCAGCGAGCGGTCGCGCATGTGAAACGTCATGCTGACGCTGCAGTTCGGGCACGCGATCACGTTGCCGCAAATGTGGCATTGCAGAAAGTTGTGAAATCCGCGGCGGTTGAGGAACACCATGCTCTGACCGCCGGACGCGAGATTTTCGCGCAGCGCCGCGACCAGCGTCGTCGACAGTGGCACCGCATCCGGAACTTCCGCCGCTCGAGACTTCGCTGCCGCCGGTCCCGCTCCGTTGGTAGGCCGGCCCGCCGCGGCCTTGCGCGCATCGGCGACTTCGCGCCGCATATCGACCACTTCGACCGATGCCATCGCGCGATCGTTCACGCGCCGCAAAAGGCGGAGCAGCCGGTAGCGTCCGCGCCGCGCGTTGGCGTACGACTCGCTCGACGGCGTCGCCGAGCCGAGCACGACGGGGCAGTTCGAAAATCCCGCGAGCGCGACCGCGAGATCGCGCGCGTGATAGTAAATGCCTTCCTCATTTTTGTAAGACGCGTCGTGTTCCTCGTCGACCACGATCAGCCCGGCGTCGTGCATCGGCGCGAAAATCACCGAGCGCGGACCGATCATCACGCGCGCCTGCCCGCCCAGCGCTGCCATCCAGCTCGCCCATCGCTCCGACACGCTCTGCGCACTGTGCGCGATACCGACCAGCGATCCGAAGCGGGCGCGAAACGAGCGCACGATTTCGTCGGCCAGCGCTATTTCGGACACCATGATCAGCACGTTGCGGCCGGCCGCGAGCGCTCGCGCGGCAAGGTTCAGGTAGATTTCGGTTTTGCCGCTGGCGGTGACGCCCCACAGCAAGAACGCTTCGTAGCGACGGTGCTCGATGGCCGGCGAGATCGCGTCGAGCGCGATTTGCTGTTCGTCGGTGAGATCGAACGCGGCAGCCGCGACGCTATGGACTGTCGGCGTCGCATCGAGCGCGATCAACCCGCGACGCGCGAGGCTTTTCAGAACCGCGCTCGCGCCATCGATTTCCATCTTCAGGTGTTCGACTCGCACACCAGCGGCGCCCGCGTTGGCGATCGCACTCAGCACTTCGCGTTGCTTCGAGCCGCGAATGCTATCGATGCTTGCGCCTGCGGCGACGCGCGCGACCAGATCCGACGCACCGCGATGTCTTCCCGTGGTAGCATCACGCCGCTCGAGCGTGCCGTCCGCGATGAAGCGCGCGATGGTGGCACGCACCTCGCTCGGCGGACCGACTTTTCCGAGCTGGCGCGTCGTTGCCGCGCGCCTGGCGATCGTCTCGATAATCGCGCGCTCGACTCGCGTGAAAGCGGCGCGCGCCAGCGCGTCTGGCGGCGACGCGAGTCTATATGTAGTGCTCGACTCAACGCGCGCGACCGCTGGAATCACGCTGCGGTACGCGTCCGCAATCGAAACCATGTAGTACGACGCGAGGAACTCCATCAGTTGCAGATGCGCTCGATCGAACAGGGGCCGCGACTCGAGCACTTCGAGGATGGGCTTCAGCTGCGCCGTCGAAAGCCGTTCGCCGACCTCCGTGACCACGCCAGTCACCTTGCGCGAGCGCAGCGGCGCGAGCACGCGATGCCCCGGCTGGACATGGCCGTCGAGCGCAGGCGGAATCGAATACGTCAGCGTCTCGAATCCGCGCGTCGCCCCGACGATGACAATATTGGCCTGCATCCCGATACTCTTTGCGCACCGCGCGCATGCAAACTTACACCCCGCGCGAGCGATTCGGCGAGTCGCCACGCCGCCGAGTGCCCCGTTTTCGCGCACGCGTCCAGTCCGTTCGCTAGCGTGCCGAAGCGAGCGCATCAGCGATCGTCTTCAGAGGCAAGACCAGTTTCAGAGGATCATCGAGCAGCCGGACTGCTCCGAAACGCTGGTACCATTCGGCAGCGCGTTCGCTTTTCGCGTCGATTGCGAGCGCAATCCAGCCGACCTCGGCGGCGACCGAGAGCGCGCGCCTGCCGGCGGCGAGCAAGAGCTTTCCGCCTAGTCCGCTCCCCTGACTTGATCGGCCAACGGCTAGACGCGCGAGGCGGAACACGGGCACTTCGTACCGGCCGAGTCGTCGAGTTATCGCAGCGGGGACCTTCGCGAACTCAATTGCGCCGGGACCGATCGTGTAATAGCCGAGTATGCGGGCAGCGTCGTCTGGCGACACCGCCACAAAAGTTTTGGCGCCACCGGATTCGTGATTTTGCCCCGCGTAACGGCCTAGATACTCGTTGAGTTGTTGAGAGCCACAATCGAAATTCTTGCGATCGTGGCGGCGGCTAATTGCTTCCTCACGCCAGACGATTCTACCGCTCACGCCTTTGCGAGCCGCCTGGCTGCGGCAATCAGCGCTGCTGTCGGCTTCGGCGGTTTCTCCAACAATTGGAGCACGCGCTTCGAGTCGCGCTCCGAAAGCACGACGCGCTCGGACCGCTCCAGCACGCCGCGCGCCACCGGAAGGACGTTCCGCATGATGAACCGCGTGATGTCGAGCTGCTCACGCGCCGCTGCCTCAGAAATGAGCTGCTTTTCCTCGCGTGTAGCGCGTAGTTCGATTCGATCGTTTCGAGTAGCTGCGGTTGCCATACTCCGGCCTCACTATTCTTCAGTCTGCCGTGGAATTTAGCGCACGTACGGCGTCCGTACAACGCTCGGCGGAAGAGAGGCGAAAAACCGCGCCCAAGATGCCGCGGGCCGCTAAAATCAAAGCACTATACGATCGAGCCCTGCTTTCGCGGACGCGTCCAGTCTGGTTGAATCGGTGGATGGAGTCCCACTTGAGCCAACTGGCGCCGGAGGCGAAACAAAACCGATGCTGAGATTTCTGACTGCCGGCGAATCGCACGGCCCCGAGCTGGTCGCGACCGTCGAAGGCGTGCCGGCCGGTTTCGACATCGACGTTGCCGCGATTAACGCCGACCTCGCGCGCCGCCAAAAGGGCTACGGCCGCGGCGGCAGGATGTTGATCGAGAAGGACGAGGTGCGCCCGGTTTCCGGCATCCGCTTCGGCAAATCGCTCGGCAGTCCGATCGCGTTCATCATCGAGAATCGCGACTTCAAGAACTGGGTCAAGAAGATGTCCGCCGACCCCAACGATCGCGGCGCGGCGGAGGTCGTCACGCGCGCGCGGCCCGGCCACGCCGACCTGGCGGGCGTGCTCAAATACAATCTCGAAGATATCCGCGACGTGCTCGAACGGGCGTCCGCGCGCGAGACGACGGCGCGCGTCGCGATCGGCGGGCTGGCGAAGCAGATCCTGTCGCCGTTTGGAATCGACGTGCTCGGCTACGTGGCAAGCATCGGCGCGACCGAGGCAAAGACGCCGGCGGAGTTGAGCGTCGCGGAGTTGCGCCGTATCACTGAAGCGTCGCAAGTGCGCGTGGCGGACGTCGATGCTGAAAATAAAATCATCGCCGACATCGACGCGTGCAAAAAAACCGGCGACACGCTCGGCGGCATCGTCGAGGTCGTCGCGACCGGGCTGCCTGTCGGGCTTGGCAGTCACGTGCAATGGGATCGCAAGCTCGACGGACGCCTCGCGTTCGCGCTGCTCAGCCTGCAAGCCGCCAAGGGCGTCGAGCTCGGCCTCGGATTTACGGCGGGACGGATTCGCGGCTCCGAGCTTCACGACGAAATCGGCTACGACACGGCGCATCGCCGCTTCACGCGCCATTCCAACAACTCCGGCGGCACCGAGGGCGGCATGAGCACGGGCGAGCCGTTGCGCGTGCGGGTCGCATTCAAGCCGCTGTCGACGCTGATGCGGCCGCTGCGCTCGGTCGATATCAAAACCAAGGCGGAGGCGGTCGGCGCGATCGAACGGTCCGACGTATGCGCGATTCCCGCCGCCGCCGTCATCGCGGAGGCGGTGGTTGCGTTTGAGCTCGCGGCGGCTTTCCTCGAAAAGTTCGGCGGCGATTCATTGGCCGAGATTACGCGCAACTTCAAAGGCTTCCTCGAGCAGGTTCGCAACTACTGAAACGGCGAGCGCGCCCGGCCGCAAAGACGCGCGCGCCCGGATTCGCGCGGGAACCGATATGACGCCCAAACTGATCCTCACCGGATTCATGGCTACCGGCAAAAGCTCGGTCGGCCCGCTGGTCGCGCGCCGGCTCGGGTGGGAATTCGTGGACGTCGACGCGGTAATTGTCGCGCGCGCTGGAAAACCAATCGCGCAAATATTCGCCGACCATGGCGAGGCGCACTTTCGCGGGCTCGAACGCGAAGCGGTCGCGCATCTGGCGAGCGATCGCCGGCGATGCCCCCATTGCCACGGGCCGTATCCCGAAGTGATTTCGACGGGAGGCGGCGTGCTGGTCGACGAATCGAATTGCGTGGCGCTAAAGCGCGTCGGCGTGATCGTATGCCTCACCGCGCGACCCGAGGTCGTCGCCGCGCGCGTCGAACGATCGAAAGCGAAGCGTCCGAAACTGACCGAGGGCGGCAAGCCCACCCTGGCTCGAATCAAAGAGCTGATGGCCGAGCGTGTCGACGCATACGCTCGCGCCGACGTCCAGGTCGACAGCTCCGATCTGACCGTCGAGCAACTGACCGATCATGTCATCGCAGCCTTCGGCGCTCACGCTGCGCGGCGAATCCTGCCATCGGCATCCGCCTAGCGATGCGCACCATCCGCATAGAACTGGGACCCGCGTCGCACGACGCTCACGTCGGCGCGACTCTCCTCGAGCGGCTTGGCGAACTCGCACGCGGCGCCGGCTTGAAGCCGGGAGCTTGCGCCATCGTCACGGATACGAACGTCGAAAAGCTTTACGGAGCGCGCGTCGAGGATGCGCTTCGCAAGAGCGGCTTCGCGCCCGTCGTAGTTTCGGTGCCGCCGGGCGAAGCTTCCAAGTCTCTCGCGACGCTCGAGCTGCTCTACGACCGCATGACCGCGGTCGGGCTCGACCGCAACAGCTCGGTGTTCGCGCTCGGCGGTGGCGTGGTCGGCGACCTCGCGGGATTTGCGGCTGCGACTTTTCTCCGCGGCGTGGCGCTCGTGCAAGTACCGACCACGGTGGTCGCGCAGGTGGATTCTGCGCTCGGCGGCAAGACCGCGATCAATCATCGTCACGCGAAAAACCTGATCGGCGCGTTCTACCAGCCGCGGCTGATTGTCGCCGACGTGACTACGCTCGCGACGCTGCCGGACCGCGAGTTTCGCGAGGGCCTGGCCGAAGTCATCAAGTATGGCGCAATCATGGACGCGCCGATGATCGCCGACCTGGACCGCGACCTCGACGCGATCCTTGCACGCCGCTCCGACCTGCTCGAGCAAGTCATCGCGCGATCGCTGATGCACAAAGCCGCCGTCGTCAGCGCCGACGAGCGCGAAGGCGGCCTGCGCAAGACGCTCAATTTCGGCCACACCATCGGGCATGCGATCGAAGCGAGCGCCGGCTATGGCAGCTACTTTCACGGCGAGGCGGTCGCGATCGGAATGGTCGCGGCGGCGCGGCTGTCATCGCGATACGCCGGCTTGTCGGCCGACGAAGCGTCGCGTCTCCAACGCCTGATCGAGCGCGCCGGCTTGCCGACCGCGATGCCGCCCATATGGCGCAGCGACGAATTTCTCCGCGCGCTGGGTCTCGACAAGAAGCGCGCTGCGGGCGCGATCAAATTCGTACTGCTCGACCGCCTCGGGCATTCGTTGACAAAAAGTCTCGCAATTGACGATATCGTGTCATCACTCGGCTAAAATCTCCGAAATGTGTGACTTCAAGTGTTCCGTGGGTGACTAATTGTCACGAAAAATCGGCTTGTGTGCTTGGCCTGCCTGTGATGTGTTTAGTATGTAGTGAGTTGCGTACGCAGGGCTGATTCAACCCGTACATGGTTAAGAGCCGAGAACACGGGAGAAACGCGCGTAACGCAGAGGTGATACATGGATCGATTCGATGAAATGAGGAGCAGGGTCCTGACGGTGCAGGAAGTGTCTACGTACCTGCGGGTGCATCCTTCCACGATCTACAGGATGCTGAAGAAAAATCTGCTGCCCGCCTTCCGCGTCGGCAGCGATTGGCGCTTTACTGTCGAGGCAATCGACAAGTGGCGCGCCTCGGTGGAATGTGGCGTTCCCACTCCCCCCGAGCCACAAGCGCAGAGTTCGGCAGTCGCCGGATAACCCGGCCCAAACGAGAATCTACGCGCCGGTCCGCTGATTCTGGATATACCGGCGCGGATTTTCCCCTTCACATCGTACGGACTTCGCCTCTTCTTCGCCTGTCCGGTTCAGCGTCGGCGGAATGTTGCTCAAGACCCAGGGTCAACTGGGACGATTTGGCTTGGGCTCGTCGTCGCCGCCGAAGAACGAGACCAGGATTATCAGCACGACGCCGATCGAGATGGCGCTGTCCGCCACGTTGAACACCGGGTAGTTCAAGTCGTAGTAGTGCGCGCGCATGAAGTCGATGACGCGGCCGCCGCGAAGCGCCCGATCGATCAGGTTTCCAGTCGCACCGCCCATGATCATCGCGAACGCGACCGAATTTATCGACACGCGCTCCGATCGCACCATCAACACGGCCAGCACGATTATCGCCGCGCATGACATCGACAACAGAAACGCTCGGCGCACCCACGGCGGCGCCTCCGCCAGCATGCTGAACGCCGCGCCCGGATTCAGCGTGTAGGTGATGTCCAAATAGTTCGGAATCAGCGCGATACTCTCGTACAGCGCCATGTGCGCCTGCACGAACAGCTTGGTTGCCTGGTCGAGCACGATGATCGGAATCGTGATGGCCCCGAACAGGAACAGAAACGGCCTACGCGGCGCGCCGCCGGCCAAATCTTTCCCTTCTCCCCGTCCTGCCAGCACCTCGGGAAGAGCCTTTGCGCTCGATCGTTCCGCCATCGGCTACGCTCCCACCACCGCGCGGCATCTCGCGTCCAATTGAGCGCCGCCGCCGTCGTCGAAGTACTTCCAGCATCGCGCACACTTCACGCCCGACGCATGACGCCCGACCAGCGTGACTGCGGGATTCGTGGCAGCTCGCGCGAAGGTGCCATTTTCGCCGAGAGCGAAATCCTCGCGGTCAGCGGCTTGCCGCCTGACATCGGCCGCTTCCGCATCGCCCAAAAAAGCGACGTCCGACACGATGAACAAGTCTTTCAGCTCTTCGCGATACCGCTTCAGCGTGTCAGCAAGTCCGCTCTCGGAGCCACCGTCAGCGCCTAAGCTGATCGCGGCATCGAGCGGAGCGCCTATCGTCCCCGACTTGCGCATCGCCTCGAGCAGCTTGAGCGCCTCGTCGCGAACCTTGAGCAGCCGCTCCCAGCGCGCCTCCAAATCTTCATCGCGCCACGCCGGATTCGCGGGATGCATCGTAGTCAGATGCACGCTCTTCGAGCCGCGTCCCCGGCATATACCCGTAAACTTCCTCGGCCGTGAATGGAATCAAAGGCGCGAGCATCCTGACCAGCGCGTCGAGAATATTGAACAGCGCTGTCTGCGCCGAGCGCCGCTCGCGCGATTTCTCCGCCGAACAATAGAGGCGGTCGCGCGCGACGTCGATGTATAGCGAGCTCAAATCGACGACGATGAAATTCTGCATCACCTGGAACGCGGTCTGGAATTCGAACGCTTCGTAAGCGCGCCGCACTTCAGTCTTGAGCTTCTCGGTGCGCGCCAGGATGTACCGATCGAACTCGAGCATCTCCTTGTATGCGACCGCGTCGCGCGCCGGGTCGAAGTCCGCGAGGTTGCCCAGCACGAACCGGCAGGTGTTGCGAATCTTGCGGTACGACTCCGACACGGCGGTGAAAATCGTCTGGCTGAGCGTGATGTCGGCGGTGTAGTCGAGCGACGCGTACACCAGCCGCAGCACGTCGGCGCCCATCCGCCCGGCGGCATCGACGGCGTCCTCCGAGTTGCCGAGCGACTTCGACATCTTGCGGCCTTTCTCGTCCACCGTCAGCCCGTGGTTGATCACGCTCTTGAACGGCGCGGTGCCGCGGTCCGACACGGCGCAAACCAGCGACGAGCTGAACCATCCGCGCGCCTGCTCGACGGCCTCCAGGTACGCGTCCGCCGGCCACTTCAGTTCCGGCCGCGCCGCCAGCACGGCGGCTTGCGACGAGCCCGAATCGAACCACACGTCGAGGATGTCCTCTTCCTTGAGGAAAACCGCGCCGCCGCACTTCGCGCACTTGACGCCCGGCGCTACGAAGTCGGCCGCCGGCCGGCTGTACCATGCGTCCGAGCCTTCGCGCGCGAAAATCTCCTCGACGCGATCCATCGTCGCCAGCAGCGGCGCGACCTCATCGCATTCCGCGCATCGGACCGCCGGGATCGGCACGCCCCACGCGCGCTGGCGCGAGATCGTCCAGTCGGGCCGCGTCTCGGTCATGTTGCGGATTCGATCGCGCGACCATGCGGGATACCATTTCACGTTGTCGATCGCGTCGATCAGCTTGGCGCGCAGTCCGTGATGGTCGATGCTCACGAACCATTGCTCGGTCGCGAGAAAAATCAGCGGATTGTGACATCGCCAGCAATGCGGGTAGCTGTGCGAGAAGTTTTGCGCATGCAGCAGCGCGCCCGCCGCGCGTAGCCTCTCGACGATCGACCTGTTCGCCTTGAAGACGTTCTGCCCCTCCCACTCTCCGCCGTCCCTCGTGAACATTCCGCTGCCGTCGACCGGTGTGAACGGCGCCAGCCCGTACTTCTGGCCCACCACGAAATCCTCGTAGCCGTGTCCGGGCGCGGTATGCACCATCCCGGTGCCGGTGTCGGCGGTGACGTGCTCGGCGTACATCAGTTTCACGTCGCGCGGGAGAAACGGATGCCGAAAAATATCCTGGCCATCTAACGCTTTGATCGACGCGCGATCGAGCGCGATTCGTTTTTCGACTGCCAGCCCGCATTCCTTCTCGACGTGGTCCGCCAATCGCGACGCCACCACGTAGTAACGATCGCCAACCTTCAGCGCGACGTAGTCGAAGGTCTCGTTCAGTGAGATTCCAAGATTCGCTGGAATCGTCCAGGGCGTCGTCGTCCAGATTACCGCCGACAGTTTGCCGGCCTTATGCGCGGCCGCCAGCTCGGCGCGGTCGTTGGCTTCCGCAGCTAGCGCGCCCGCATCCTTGAGATTTGAATTGAACGCGAACGCCACGTAGATCGACGGCGAAACGTGCTCGCGATACTCGACTTCGGCCTCGGCCAGCGCCGAGCGGCAATCGAAGCACCAATGCACCGGGCGCAGTCCGCGATACACGTAGCCGCTCTCGACCATTTTGCGCAGCACGCGGATTTCCGCCGCGTCGTAGTCCGGCGTCATCGTCAGATACGGCTTGAACCAATCGCCGATACATCCCAGCCGCCGAAAGTCCGAGCGCTGCAAATCGACCCACTTCTCGGCTTCTGCCCGGCACAGCTTGCGCACCTCGAGCTTGGGTGTCGTGCGCGCCTTATCGCCGCCGAGGTCGCGCGAGACCTTGTACTCGATCGGCATCCCGTGACAGTCCCATCCCGGCACGAACGGCGTGCGATATCCGAGCATCGAGCGCGACCGCACCACGAAGTCCTTCAGAATTTTGTTGAGCGCGGTCCCCAGATGCACCCGCCCGTTGGCATACGGCGGCCCGTCGTGCAGCACCCACGACTCCGCGTCCTTGCGCGCCTCCATCAGGCGTCCGTAAAGGTCGATCTCGTCCCAATGCTTGAGCATTTCCGGCTCCCGCTTGGGCAAATTCGCCTTCATCGGGAAGTCGGTCCGGGGAAGTTTTAGGGTAGATTTGTAATCGGTCTCAGCCACGCGTCATTCTCGGCTATTGATCTGCGTCCGATCAGATTAACGCACGCGCCGTTCCTTCGCGAGTATCGAGTCTCAATTCGCTCTCGCCGCCTCCAGGTAACCGAGGATCTTCTGGAGCCTTTCGACCGGGCTGGCGGATTCAAGCAAAGCCTGTTGTTCCGCGATCTCGACATTCAGATGGCCCGCGATCTGGTCGGAGACAATGGAAGGGTCATCAATCTTTTCGATCGAGGCCTTCTCGCGCAAGTCTGTGGACTGCCCATAAGCATAGCTGTGGAAAGCGGAAAGCACGGAACGCATGAGCGTTTCGACCTGGTCAGAGTGGTCAGCCGTTTCTGCGATATCTTCAGCTTCGGCCTTAAAGAATTTCTGATCGAACACGAAGCGAGCGACTCTCGCACGTCTCTTGCCTTGGACCATGACTTTCACGGTACCGTCGGGAAGGAACTGCCGTTGGACAATTACTCCGAGCGTACCGACTTGGTACATATCGGCAGCAGACGGTGCCGAAACCTTTGGATCCCGTTGGGCCACCAGTAAGATCGGTGTGTTGGTACCCAACGAGATCGGGATTTTCGGATCTTCTATCGCTTCGATCGCCCTGATCGACTTACGCCGCCCGATGAAGATTGGATAGACCTCGTGTGGGAAAGCGACCAATCCACGCAACGGCACCAGCGGTACGAAGCGCGAGGCGACGGCGCGCATCAGCTCGGCCCAGTTTCCGTAGCCGTACTCGATTGCGAGCCGGCGCTGCGCCGCGGCCAGTTGCAGGCCCTCCTCCTTCGCCAACCGCTTGGCCTGTTTGCGGAGATTTTCCTCGGACGGATGTTCCGGCAGCCGCTTGCGCGGCCCGTGCGACGTGGTCATGACAAACCCCTTCCTTATGCCCGGCGTCCGCTAACGGGCAGGAAAAGGTTTATGTGTATCGAGCAACGAGGGTGGGCTGAGCCCTCTCCGCGGACGGGTGGCCGCCTGACGGCCAAAAAGAATCGTAGTTCGCGCGCCGCCGCAGTGCAAGAAAATCCATGAACGTGAATCGTGCAGCCCTTAAAATCTGGTTCCCCTTCCACTTAGGTTCCGTGCGCGCCTCGCGCTCCTCGTCATCCTGACCACCCGACCAGGCGATCATATTCGGCGTGGTCGCCGATCCAGAACCACAAGATTCCGCCCTCGACATCAATGCCCAGGCTGCGATGGTGAAGGCCGACTCGGCATGACCAAAACCGGCCCACGCGCTTGAGCTGAAGAGAGAGGTGACGAGGATCATCTTTGAGAAAGCGGTACTTATCATCCGCCAGGCGCTGGACCGCAGGTCGCAGACGGCGGTAACACGCCCAAAACTTTGGCGAGGCAAAGTGCCTCAAAATTCGGTGGATTTGCCAGTCGCGTGCTGGCGAAGGGCCTGATCGGCAAGCTCGTCGAGTTTCCCCGCTTTTACGTCACGCTCGAACTGGCGGTCCCATGCGGCTGCATCAAACTCAGCGAACCACTGCCGAAACTCTGCGAGTTCCTCAGCCGAGAGACCGGACACTCTCTTCTCGATGGCTTCGAGCTTACTCATAGAACGGACGATACCACCTTGTTTTTTCGCGAGCCAACGCCTATTCGGACAGCTTCGCGCAAGCGAAGCCGGTACCGGTTCCGAGTCGCCGCGTCGTCATCTCAAGGGGGATGAACTTTTCAGCCTGACGCCCGCGAACTTGCCGTGCTACACATATGGTATGCGACAGGATGCCTCACACTCGCCTGGCTCACCCGAAGTCGTGCGACCCCCGCTTCCGCCGAAAGCTAATTTTGACGGAACGAAACTACCGATGGTAGCGTACCCCTCCCAAAACCACCACATATGGTATGAACGGCTCTTTCCCGCTCTATTGACCCGTCAGAATCAGGTCGTGAAACTGAACCAGTTTCCGAATCCACGACTGCTCTCTCGCCATTTGAATCCGGCCGCTGGCATCCATATATTCTCTGCGCGTCATTGGATACACACATAGAAGAAAAATTATGGGACTCAGAAAAGTAACTTTTTTCGATAAGGAAGGCACCACCCTCGTTCCGGTCGAGGAGGACGGCCAGGCTAAGCCCGCCGTGATGGGCGTGCGATGGGTCAATCCCGACACCTTCGAAACCATTCGCGTGCGCGGCGGTAAACGCACCGGCCCGAAGAACGAAGTCCTGATGGAAGTGCCCGCAACGCTCGACACCAGCTCTTTCGCAATCGAGGATTTGCCGCCGCCCAAGGTCAAGGAAGAGCTCGAGGAAATCGAAAAGCCTGCCCCCGCGGCGAAGAAATCATGACACAGGCCCCCGGCGCGCTCGCGGGCCTGCGCGTCCTCGACCTCACCGGCCATCGCGCACATCTTTGCGCTCGACTCCTGGCCGACATGGGCGCCGACGTTATCAAGGTCGAGCCGCCCGCCGGTGACGACGCGCGCCGCATCGGCCCCTTCCTCGACGACCTGCCGCATCGCGACCGCAGCCTGTTCTTCTGGTTCTACAATCTCAACAAGCGCTCGCTCACGCTTGACCTCAAACATTCCCGCGGCGCCGAAATTTTCCTTCAGCTCGCCCGCACCGCTGACGTCGTCATCGAGAGCTTCGCGCCCGGTACGTTCGACCAGCTCGGCCTTGGCTGGGACGTTCTCCATCGCGAGAACCCCGCGCTCGTGCTCTGCTCGATTGCGCCGTTCGGGCAGACCGGCCCGTATCGCGACTTCGTCGCCGACGACACCGTGCTGAGCGCGCTCGGCGGGATGCTCTACGTCAACGGCTTCCCCAACCACGCTCCGGTTCGTCCGCTGGGCCTGCAGGCTTATCATTCGTCGGCGTACTTCGGCGCGATTGCCGTGATGCTCGCACTGCTCGCGCGCGACAGGACCGCCGAAGGACAATGGATCGATCTGAGCATGCAGGAGGCGACCGCCGCCGCCGTCGAGCACGTCGCCGGCGGATACTTCGAGCGCAACGAGGCCGAGCCGCGCCGCGGCACTTTGCATTGGAGCCGTTTTTTTCGCGTCGGCAAATGCTGCGACGGTTACATCATGCATTGCACGCTCGGCGACTGGACCTCGCTCATCGAATGGGTCAAGTCCGACGGCAAGGCGGCCGACCTCGACGCGCCCGACTACCATCAGCCGATGTATCGCTACCTGATGGCCGAGCATGTCTTCGACGTGCTCGACGACTGGGTCAAGGATTATCCGCGCGACGAATTGCTCGAGCGCGCGCAGCTTCTGCGCCAGCCCTACGCGACCGTGCGGCCGCCCGAAGCGCTGTTCGACGACGACCAGCTCATCGAGCGCGGCTACTTTGTCGAGGTCGAGCATCCCGAGCTCGGCCGCAAGTTCCGCTATCCGGGCGCGCCGTATCTTTTCAACGGCACGCCGTGGCGCGTCACTCGACGGCCGCCGCTCGTGGGCGAGCATACCGGCGAAATCCTGCGCGATGAGCTCGCGATGGCTCCTGAAGCGCTCACCGTGCTCGCCGCCGAAGGAGTGATCTGACCATGCCCGCGATGCCGCTGGACGGCGTGCGCATCCTCGACTTCACCTGGGTCGTCGCCGGGCCGGTCGCGACGCGCATTCTCGGCGACCACGGCGCGCAGGTGGTCAAGGTCGAGCGCAAGAATCCGCCGCCGCTCGGCAATCGCAAGCTCGGCCTGCAATGCGACCTGCATCGCAGCAAACTTTCGGTCGCACTCAACATGCAGCATCCGCGCGGTGTCGAACTCGCGCGCCGCCTCGCCGCGATCAGCGACATCGTGATGGACAATTTTTCCGCGCGCGTGATGCGCACTTGGGGGATGGATTACGCAAGCCTCACCGCGGTGAAGCCCGACATCATCTGCATCAGCATGTCGGGGCTGGGCCACACCGGCCCGCGCTCGAGCTACGTCAGCTACGGCCCCACCCTGCAAGCGCTCACGGGATACACCCAGTTGATGGCCGAGCCCGACGGCACGCCGGCCGGCTACGGCTATTCGTACGCGGACATGGTCGGGGGATACTCGGGCGCGCTCGCGGCGCTGGTCGCGCTGTGGCACCGACGCCGCACCGGCCGGGGGCAGTTCGTCGATCTGTCGCAGTTCGAGGCCGTCGCCAGCGTGATCGGTCCCGCGATGCTCGACATCTCGGTAAACGGGCGCACGCAGTCCGCGCCCGGCTACAAATCGCAGGAAGGCCCCGCCGCACCGCACGGCGTTTACAAATGCCGCGCGCTCGACGGCGACGACGATCGATGGGTCGCGATCAGCGTCGGCATAGGACCCGAATGGCGCCGATTCGTCACTGCGATCGGCTCTCCAGATTGGGCCAGCGATCCGAAATTCCGGACGCTCTACATGCGGATGCAAAACAGCGCCGAGCTGGACGCGAACGTCTCGCGATGGACCGCGGAACACAGCGCCGAAGACGCGATGACGATACTCCAGCGCGCGGGAATCGCAGCCGGCGTCGTCGAAAACGGCATCGACATGTGTGCCCGCGATCCCCAACTCAAAGAGCGCGGCTTCTGGCCGGCAGTCTCGCCCAAAAAGGGCCCGCCGACTCACGTCACGGGCATTCCATTCAAGCTCTCCGCCGGCTCGGGAGAAGTTAGCAGGATCGCGCCCGAAGTCGGCGAGGATTTCGACTACGTGCTAGGCGAGCTGCTAGGCCTCGGCAAAGCAGCGCGCGACGACCTGGTAGCGGAAGGAGCCGTCTGGCCTTGATCCCGCTCGATTACGCGGCGGCTTGCATTTGCGATTGCTCCGGCTTCGACGTTGCCAGCGCGAGCATCGCGGTGTAGCCCGGCTGGATTTCCATTCGCGGGCCGTAGCCTTTTGCGAGCAGGATTTCGTGCGCGCGCGGCAGGTTGTAGCAGGGCACTGCCATCAGCAGGTGATGCTCGAGGTGATAGTTGACGAAGTACGGCGCGACGAACGCGCGCATCAGCCAGTTCGCGTGGGTCGTGCGCGTGTTGCGGAACGGATCGTCGTTGTCAGGCGCCATCGAATGCTCGGCGATACTTCGAATGCGCACGACCAGCTCGTGAAACGTCATGTACGGGAACACCCACAGCGCCGGGAACAGCCACCAATGTCCCGAGGCCGCGAGTATCGCGAAAATTATTGCGTTGGTGACGATCGCGCCGTGCAACCGCTTCCAGGCCATCGCGAGCCGCTGCGACGCCGGCATCCCCGGGCTGCCAAACGCGCGCCGAATCAGCGCCGCCTTCTGCTTGTACGCCGTCTGCCCTGTAAGATCGCGAATGACCTTGCGCCGCATGCTGCTGCGCGTGATCGGAAACGGCGCCGTCAGTCCGAGGTCAGGATCGTTTTTCTGTTGCGTGAACCGATGGTGCCCCGCTACGTGATAGGGCCGGTACGCGTACATGTCGCCGAACAGCGCGTAGTCCGTCAGCCACGTGCCGGCAAAGTCGTTCACCTTCATGTTGCTGAACAGCAGGCCGTGCGACGCGTCATGCGACAAAATGGCGAGCCCAAGCTGCCGCGCACCAATTATCAAGGTCGCGGCGATGAAGGTCAGCGGATTCGGCCACCATACGAAGAGCGCCATCGCGCCGAAGATCACCGTCCACGCGTGAAAGATCATCCACGCGGCGCGCCACTGCGACTTGCGCTTGAGCATCAGCAGTTCGTCGTCAGTGAAAACGCTACGCGCCTGGAACATGATATCCTCCAATCTTCCGTGGGCATTCGCCGGCGGGAAGTATCAGGGTTCGGTCCGTCTCGGATTTTTATGTAACAGAAAATGGCAACGATTGCAAATCCTCGTTATATACCGCGACACGTCACGGCGCGCGAGCTGGTGGTCGATTTCCTGTCGAATCGCTACCCGCGCGAGATGTCCGCGCAGGAAATTATGGGCGTCGGCGCCGCGCTGGGATTCTCCGAGCAGAGCCTGCGGATGGCGTTGACGCGGCTCGTCGAGCAATCGGTCGCCGCCAACACGGGACGCGGCCGCTATCGCCTGAGTCCGTCGGGCGAGGCGATGCGCGACGAAGTTCGCAAGTGGCGTCACGTCGACAATCTCGCCAAGCCGTGGTCCGGCGCGTGGATCGGCGTGTTCGACGCCGCTGTCCCGCGCAGCGATCGCGCCGCGCTGCGCCGTCATGAACGCGCGATGCGGCTGCGCGGTTTTCGCGAACTTCAAGGCGGTCTGTGGATCCGTCCCGCCAATCTGCGCGACTCAACCGCCGAACTGCGCGATCACCTGCGCGCTCTCGGTCTTCATCCGGACGCGCTCGTCGCCGGCTTGCACGATCTCGATGACGATCTGCGCACCAAGGCGACCAGGCTGTGGGACACTGCCGCGATGCTCGCGACCTACCGCGCACTAACTGGCGAGTTGCTCGCGAGCAGCGCCAGGCTCGAGCGCATCGCGCTGGACACTGCAGCCGCGGAATCGATGGTGCTCGGCCGCGACGTAATTCGGCACATCAATCTCGATCCCATACTGCCCGAAGAACTGATGCCGAATCGCGCGCTCGCGACGCTGATCACCACGATGACGGACTATGATCAACAAGCGCGCCAAATCTGGCGTCGCTTCATGCGCGCCCACACCCGCGCGACCAACGTGTCCCCCAGGTAACAATGTTCCCCAGATAACGCGCATCGCTCGCGGGCCTTGGTTGCGCTACTGTCAACTGGCTGTTAGCAGCGAGTGGACACAATTGCATGCAAGCGTAATATCGAGCGCGCTGGTTGGCGTGGAGGCGTTTCCGATCGAGGTCGAAATCGACATCGGCGCCGGGGTGCCGCCGCATCGCCTGGTCGGCCTGGCCGAGGGCGCGGTCAAGGAAGCACTCGATCGCGTCAAGTCGGCGCTGAAGAATTCCGGCTTCGATTTCCCGACTCGCAAGATGACGATCAACCTCGCGCCCGCCGACACGCGCAAGGAAGGCTCGGCGTTCGATCTGCCGCTCGCGCTCGGAATTCTCGCCGCACAAAATGTGTTGAAGGATCGCGAGCGCCTGCGCGCCTACCTGGTGCTCGGCGAACTCGCGCTCGACGGCCGCATCAAAGGTATCAAGGGCGCGCTGCCGACCGCGTTGCTCGCGCGCTCGGCCAAGTTCGCGGGCGTGATGCTGCCGCGTGAGAATGCCTCGGAGGCATCCGTGGTCGGCGAGGGCACGGCAGTGCTGGGTGTCGAAAGCCTGCGCGAGGCGTTCGAGTTCTTCGAGGGCCTGCGTCCGCTGGAGGCCGCGCCCGCCGATCTCAGCGCAGCGTTCGGCGCCGCAAATCTCTACGACGTCGATTTCAGCGAGGTCAAAGGACAGGAGCAGGCCAAGCGCGCGCTCGAGGTCGCGGCCGCCGGCGGCCATAACGTCCTGATGATCGGCCCGCCGGGCTCGGGCAAGACGATGCTCGCGAAGCGTCTGCCGTCGATCCTGCCGGCGATGACGTTCGAGGAGGCAATTGAGACCACCAAGGTGCATTCCGTCATGGGCCTGCTCGACGGACGCGCGCTGATCACGACGCGACCCTTCCGCGCGCCGCATCACACCATCTCCGACGCCGGGCTCATTGGTGGCGGCTCGATTCCTCGCCCTGGCGAGGTCAGCCTCGCGCATCACGGAGTCTTGTTTCTCGACGAATTGCCCGAGTTCCGCAAGAACGTGCTCGAGGTGCTGCGCCAGCCGCTCGAGGATGCGCGCATCACCATTTCGCGCGTGATGGGCACGCTCACCTTCCCGGCGTCCGTGATGCTGGTCGCCGCGATGAACCCGTGCCCGTGCGGCTTCTACACCGATCCGCAGCACGAATGCTCGTGCTCGCCAATCTCCATTCAGCGCTATCGCTCGCGCATCTCCGGTCCACTGCTCGATCGCATCGACATTCACATCGAAGTGCCCGCCGTGAAGTACAAGGACCTCACCGATCGCCTCGCGCGAGAAGCGTCGCTCGCCATTCGCGAGCGCGTCAATCGCGCACGCGAGGCGCAGCTCGCTCGCTTCGCCGGGATGCCGTTTTTCTGCAACGCGCAGATGCGAGCGAGCGATCTTCGCCTCCATTGTCAAATCGAGGCCGGCGGCGACCGCCTGCTCGAGCTCGCCATCAACCGCCTCGGGCTGAGCGCGCGCGCCTACACACGCATTCTTAAGGTCTCGCGTACAATAGCCGACCTCGACGGCGCCACCGCGATCGCCGCGCATCATGTCAGCGAGGCGATTCAGTATCGCTCGCTCGACCGCACCGCGCCCTAAGAAAAAGCGGGCGGCTCGAGCGATCGAGCCGCCCGCCAATCGTGCCGCGATTTCCAGCTTCAGTGCAGTTCGTATCCTGCCACGAACTGATCCAGGCTAGCTTCGTTGCCCTGCTCCTTCATCACGAACGTGCCCGAGGCCACTGTGTTCGCCATGAAGTACGGCTTCGGACCCGTCAGAGCGTTGCCCGACACGTCGGTCGATATCGCTATGCCCGTATCCATGTCACCCGAATTGTCGAGCGGCCGGAAGAACAACTCGTAGTTGGTGCTCGGCGCCGCTCCCACCAGACCGACGACGACCTTGCCGCCGGCTTCCACCCGATAAAAGCCTTCATCCAGCGGATCGCTGCCGCAGTTGGGAAGAATCGGATCGGTTACGCTTCCGCACGGAACGAGACTCGACCCCGCAACTTTGGGAGGCACAAACTTCTCGTCTACCTTGAATCCTGACACGAACTCATTGGTGCCGCTGCTCTGGAGCACGATCGATCCCGAGCCGATCGTACTTGGCTTAAACTCAGGATCCATGATCAGCGTGCCGTCTCCGGCGGCGTTGGTCGGGCCAAGCGTTCCGAGCGGGGTCGACGTACCGCCTGGCGAAAGCAGGATCGCCGTGTAACTCGTCGCGGGCCGGGCGCCGGACACATGGATCGAAAGGGCGCCGTCGTCGTTTTCAACATCGACGTGGCCGTAGGTCAAAGAATCGCCGCCGCAATTGGAAAGAGTTCCCGGCACAGTCACATCTGTGCAGCGCACCAGGGCCGGCTGGAAATCACGCGCCGACTCGAGTCCGTTGCTCGAGATCGAGAGCCCGGTGACGAACTCCTCGCTGCCGCCGCTACTCAGGACCACGTTGCCGGCGCCGACCGTCCCGAATTTGAAAAATGCGTCCTTTCGAAACCAGCCGTTTCCATCGGCACCGGTCATCAGACTGCCGAGCGCGGTGGTCTGGGTGCCGTCATTCGAGACAAAACTGATCGAGTACAGGGTGTTGGTCGCCGCCCCTACCACGATCACCGTCACGTCGCCTTGATTGCTGATCGTGGCTCCGCCTCGCTGGAGCCGATCCTGGACCGGCGCGCAGGTCGTCAGCGCGGCCGGCGTCGTAACCGCTTTGCATTGTACCAGCGGTGCGTCGAAGGTTTGCGCGCGCGCCATTCCCGATAGCAGGCAAAGCGCCACTGGCGCCGCGAATAGTGCGACCGGCCATTTTCGTCGTGATTGGAACATAAAGATTCTCCTCCTCACTGTCTGTCGATCGCCGGCGCGATCGACGTTTAAAAATTTGCGGTTCGAAGAGTAAGACGCGCTCGAGGGCGGGGTCGTTTACAGAAGACTCAAAACAATTCGATCGACGCACTCGATATGACTCCTAACCTCTCCTTGCCCGAGGAGAGGTTAGGATCCAGACGAGCCCGCATCCCTTCTTAAGTACTGGGTGCAGGGGTCACCCCTGCCGAAGGAAGTGTGAAACCCATCGCGGGTTTCACATTTAGACTAAGTTCCGTAGTTCTATCCTACTGCGGTGCTCGCGGATGTTGCCGCCACAATCCCATCCGCCGACGCGCTTCGCGCCGCTGCTCCGGCGTCATCTGCTGCCAGCGGTGGTAGTTCGTCAGCATCTTTTCGCGCTGTTCCGGCGGCAACTGCTCGAATTGCTGGTATCGCTTCATCACCCGCTCGCGCTGATCAGGCGGCAGGCCGCGCCAGTGCGCGTAGCTCTGCTGCAGTTCTTCGCGGCGCGCCTCGGGAAGCTGACGCCATTTGCGCAATCCTTCCATCACTCGCCTGCGCTCTTCCAGCGGCAGATTGCGGAACGTCTGGAAGTTCTGCTGCACCCGTTGCCGCTCCTCGGGACGCATTGCCTGCCAGCGCCGATAGTTCTTGAGCACGCGCTGACGCTGCTCCGGGTTGAGCTGCGCCCATTCGCCCGGATGCTGCGCGACGAGTGCGCGCTCGGCGTCGTTCGACGGCTCCACCGAAGCGGCAGGCGACTGCGCATAAGCTGGAACCGCCGGATGCCATCCGGACAGGACCAACACCGCGAACGTGGATGCGATGGCGATGCGTCGACTTCGCGTCATGGCAGCGGCCCTTCGACGTCGTTGCCAGGCTGGCTCGCCGGCATCGCCCGTTGCACGGGCGCCTCGGCGGGCGCGACGTCAGCACCGGCAGGTGTGTTGCGCACTGCCGCTCTGGGAGCCGCTTCACCGTTTCCACCGGGCTCAGCGCGATTTCCCAAGTAACCCATCGCGTCGAGCGTCCGTATTTGAGTCAGCATCGAGTCGTCAGCCGGTGGACTTGAAGGTGCGGCCGGAGACGGCGCACCACTTGCGTGATTGGTGCGCGGCTCGAACAGATCCAGGTTCATCAACATTCTCAAATCAGGCGTCGTGTCCTGCGCCGAAGTCCTTCCAGTTTCGGTACCGACAAGCATGGCTGCTGACAGCATGATCGCGGCCGCTTTACGACGGAGTTTCATTGGTCTGGCGATTCTCGGGCCCCAGCTCGTCCAGATGCTCGATCACGTCATAGTTCTCGAGCAAGTCGAGATGCTCGACGACGCGATAGTTGGCCAACAAGCCGACATCCGCGCTGCTCAGCTCCTCTTGCAGCTCGAGCTGATCGACTCCGGGCGCTTGCGAGCCTGCGGGTCCGCGATGCATCACGATTGCGATCGCGAGCACCGCGACCGCCGCTGCGCCCATCGCCATCGACGGCCAGCCCGGGACCGGCAATCGAAGGTCGGTCCACCATCGCCAGCGCGCGGGCCCACGACTCGCCTGCGCCACGCCCAGCTTGCGTTTAAGCTCGCCTCGGTAATCCGCCCAATCCGGCTCGCGGACCTCGTCGACTGCGCGCGCGAGACTCGACAGAATCGCCGACGACGCGTCCGCTGTCTCGCGGCATTGCGCGCATCCCTCCAGATGCGCCCTGACGCGCGCGCGCTCGTCTGCGCTCAACTCTCCGCGCAGATAGGGCACGATTTCGATCTCTGGATGAATAGCCGCCATCGTAGTCAGTAGTCTCTCAATTAGTCAGTCGTATACTCAGTCATTTTCCGACTAGTCAGTCGTTTTGCAGCAACTTCCGGAGCTGAGCGATCCCGCGATGCACATGTACGCGCGCCGTGTTCTCGGAACACTTGAGCACCTCGCCTATCTCGCGGCTCGTGAATCCTTCCTGCGTCTGCAGCAACACCGCGGCGCGCTGCTGCGGCGAGAGCTTTTCCAGCGCGGGACGAAGCCGGCTTATCGATTGCTTCAGCATCGCCTCGCCCTCGGGGCCCGCCTCGCCCGACGGCGGATCGAAAGCGCGCTCGTCGGAGTCGTCGCCGCCGGGAGTCGCGAGCGGCGCCAGCCGCCGCCACCATCGATTTCGCCTCTGATGGTCGATGCACAAGTTGACCAGTATGCGATAGAACCAGGTCGAAAAGCGCGACCGTCCGTCGAAGCGCCCGGCCGATTCGTACAGCCGGATAAAGGCGTCCTGCGAGACGTCGCGCGCGTCGGCTTCGTTGCCGAGGATCGACGAGGCGAGCCGGTATGCGCGCGCCTGATGGCGGTCCACCATGAGCTCAAATGCGTCCGCGTCGCGCGCGGCGATTCTTTTGCAAAGTTCCTCATCCGAAGGCTCCACAGTAGTCAGTCCTAAGGCCCATCAAGTCGATACGGCCGGCCCGCTAGACCGATGCTACAATTTCCCGACGTGTTTGACGAAACAAGCTTAAGGTTCGTTTACACGCCCTTCAGGCCAAACTGCCATCCGCCCTCCTTTCTTCGATTGCTCCCCTTCCTTCAAGGGAAGGGGCCAGGGGTTAGGTTCCTGTAAACGAATCCCGGACCCATGCCGTCCAACTTTCATTGAGAAAACAAACAGCGGCTGCAACGCCGACTGAAACACTAGTACTCAACAGGAGATCGACCATGAAGAAATCGCTTGCAACCCTGGGCGCGATAGTTTTCGCTGGCACTATAGCCACGACTGCGTTCGCCGGTCCGGTCGGCCGCTTCGACAATGGCTATCTCGACGAGCATCCCGAAGTGGCCCGGCAACTCGGCCGCGATCCGCGGCTGGCGGACAACCCACAGTTCCTGGCCACTCATCCCGGCCTCGACGGGTACTTAAGCGAGCATCCGGAAGTCCGCGACGATCTGCTGCACCATCCCGACCGCTTCATGGCTCGGGAGCGCTATTACGAAAATCACGGCGAATGGAACCACGGCAGATGGTACCCGCATCCGCTGGCGAGCACCGATCGCTACATGGACTCTCATCCCGAGGTATCACAACAGCTAGAGAAGGATCCGGCGCTAGTCGACAATCGCGGTTACGTCGACAGTCACCCGGGCCTGCACGAGTATCTGGAGACCCACCCAGTAGCGCGCCACGACTGGAAGTCGCATCCTTTCCGCTACATGCGTGCCGAGAACCACTACGATCAACGCCACTAGCCGATAGCTAGACCCAGAAAGGCGCCGAGCGACATAATCGCTCGGCGCCTTAATCCTATTCTCACATAGCAGAACCTACTCTCCGATCACCTTGATAAGGATGCGCTTGGGGCGGCGGCCGTCGAACTCGCCATAGAAGATCTGTTCCCAGGGGCCGAAGTCGAGCTTGCCGGCTGTTATCGCGACTACTACCTCGCGGCCCATCACCTGGCGCTTATGATGGGCGTCGCCATTGTCCTCGCCGGTCCGATTGTGATGGTACCGCTCGGGACTTGCGTCATACGGCGCCAGCCATTCAAGCCATCGCTTGTAGTCTTCGTGAAGCCCCGGCTCGTCGTCATTGATAAAGACCGAGGCGGTTATGTGCATAGCGTTGACGAGGCATAGCCCTTCGCGCACGCGGCTTTCACGAACCGCCTTTTCAACTTCGTCTGTGATATTCACGAAGTCCATCCGTTCGGGCACCTTCATAGTTAAATATTTCGTATGGGACAGCATGCGGCTGATAGTCCTCCTATGATTCGATTGTAGCTCTGCCCGTAGTTCTTTATAGCTACCTATGGGTATGGCGCCTCATAGGCCATATAGCGCGATATCTTCCAGCTTCCGTCGGCCTGGCGCCGGAATATATCCATGCCGGGTTCCCGCTTGGTCTCTTCGGGTCCGTTTTTTGGCCGCATCTTAAGAGTCCAGACGAGTCTTACGACGGCTAGATCGCCAGACACTAAAATCTCCTTGATTTCCAGATCGTAATGATAGGTCTTGGCTTGGTCCGACAATGCCATCTGCATATTGGCGCACAGAGAGTTATAGGTGTCCTCGGGCTCACCTCGAAAATTTGAAATCAAATCCGGCGCGAACAGCTTGCAGACCTGGGACGCATCACCGGCGTTGAAGTCGAGCTTCCATTTCTCGAGCTCGACGCGAATCTGATTACTCACGGCCGCCGTGGATTCGTCATTTGCTGCCGACACCCACGATACCGCCAGCATTAGCGCCAGAGCGCATCCCGCGATTGCTCGAATCCACGCGTACACGACTCTCATGACTTCTCCTTCTCACGAACTCCCGACGCCACGCAATCCACGCGAGTCTCTTCTGCGAAATTCGCGCAGTGCTGCCGCTTCTCTCGATTTCGCGCGGGTGTGCTCTTGTCTATTCTGACGAGACGGAGACCTGAGTGAGCGAAGCGCCGCCCGAATTCGTTGCAAAGCATGGCCTCGCGCTGGCGCGACTCTGCAAGCGCGCCCGCGCCGCGCGATGGAACGTCAGAGACGAGTCGCTTTGCGATGCGGCCTGGCGCGGTGCGCGCGCGGCGGCCGCACTCGACCGCGCCGGGATCGATTCGTTCCTGGATGCACTCCACGCGGAAGACCTGGGCCTGGCAATCGCGTGCCAGGCTGGAGAATCCGGGCCATGGGAGCACTTCATCACCAGTTTCAGGCCGGCGCTCTATGCCGCCGCGCGCGCGATTGCCGGCGACGACGCGCGCGGCCGCGAACTTGCCGATTCGATGTGGGCCGACATGTACGGCCTCGAGGTTCGCGATGGCCGCCGCCGCTCGATCCTCAGCTACTACCACGGCCGCAGCTCGATTCTGACCTGGATGCGCGCGGTGCTGGCGCAGCGCCACGTCGATTACATCCGCTCCCAGAGCCGTATTCAGCCGCTTGACGATCATGCTGAGCAGGCCGCGGATTTCGGCGACGATCCCCGCGACGCCCCGCGCTCCGACCGCGTCCGCTACGTCGCGATGCTCGGGAAGGCGCTTGACGCCGCGCTCAAGTCGCTCGCGCCGCGGGACCGGATGCGGATGGCGTACTACTATCGGCACGATCTCTCGCTCAAGGAGATTGGCCGGGTGATGGACGAGCACGAGTCCACCGTGTCGCGCCGGCTGGCGCGCACGCGCGACGAGCTCAAAGCTGCGATCGAGCGCACCCTGCACGACGACGACAAGCTGAGCCAGGACCAAATTCGGCTGTGTTATGATTTCGCGGCGGGTGATTTGCAACTCGACCTGGCGCGCGCGCTCCCGGACATCAAATGAACCGTCGCGCGGAGTGCAATTTTCCGGCCGCAGTTCGTTCCAAGAGAGAGGAATCGTGACGATTTGAAGGACGCGGGAAAAAATAGCGAGCCGCTCGACGCGATTCTGCGCCGCGCGATGCGCGAGCGGCCCGATGCGCCGACGCCCGAGTGCGCGGACCCGGAATCGCTCGCCGCGTACTGGGACAAGTCGTTGGCTGCGGCAGAGCGCGAGCGCCTCGAAGCTCATTTTGCCGACTGCGCGCGATGCCAGATGCAGTTGGCGGCGATCGCTCGCGCCGGGGAGCCGACAATCGACGCGACGCAGGCATCCGGGGTCCCTTGGTATCGAAGATGGCAGGTCGCGATTCCAGCGCTTGCGGCCGTCGCCGCCATCGTCGTGTTCATTGCGATGCGGCGTCCCGTGAACCAAGAACCGCAGAGCGATCAGCTCGTCGCGATGGCAAAGCATGAAGCTCCGCCAGTGGAACTCGCCCATCCAGCCCCCGCGCCGGCCGCGCAAGTCGCTGCGCCCGCTTCGCCGCCTGCCGCGCCAGCTAACGAGATCGCGATGAATGAACCGTCGACCCGGCCGGAGGCGATGGCGCAGCGCGAAGCTACGCGCGCGCATCACGCGGAACAGGCGCCAGCGCCTGCTCCAGCTGTTCCGGCCGTTGCCGCGACCGCATCGAGCGAACTCGCGATGAGTGAAGCGAAGCAAGCCGCGGCGCCGCGCGCGCAGGCAATGAGTGCGTATGCTCCGCACGCCTTCGAGAGACAGGCGGCCGCTCCCGCCGCACGAGCGATGACGATGGCGGCGCAGGCCGGGGCGGCTCCGGGGAACGCCGGCGCGCATCCGCTCGCCGGCGCGGCGATTGGCGCAGCCGTTGGCGTACCGATCGGCGCTGTCGGCGGCGCGGCAAGTCAAAATTACGCCGCCGCGTCGGGAGCAGCGATGCTCGTGACGATCTCGCCGCCCGATCGATCTGTTACGTGGATCATTGGCAAGAACGGAATGCTCCGGCGGCGCGACGCGGATGGCACGACGCAAATCCAGCACAGCGGTGTCAGCACCGACTTGCTTGCGGGCGCCGCGCCGTCGGCGACCGTATGCTGGATCGTGGGGCGCAGCGGAACGATCATCCGCACGACAGACGGCGAACATTGGGTGCTGATCACATCGCCAACCGCGGATAACCTCGCGGCGGTGTCGGCCAGTAACACCAATGACGCGACAATCACGACGGCGAGCGGCCAAAGTTTCGCCACGTCCGACGGCGGTTTGAGCTGGCATCCGCAATAGCCCGCTACGGATTTGGCGGCGGCGCGGGCGTTCGCGACCAGAGCGTGAAATGGTCTGTCGTCATGATCGGGCGGAAGCCGTTGCTCGACAGAACGTCTTCGGGAACCAGCACCAGCGGATACAGTTGAATCGGCGAGTCGCTGATGACGGCGGAGACTTTGCCGCTGGCAATCGCGTCGCGCATCTGGTCGGTCCAGAAGTGGCGCGTGTCCGAGATGAGCTGGAAAAAATCGGCCGCGCCGAGGTGCCGGCGCGCGGCGAAGAAGCCG
The DNA here is from genome assembly GCA_963724395.1 of uncultured delta proteobacterium. Classification (GTDB taxonomy): domain Bacteria; phylum Desulfobacterota; class Binatia; order Binatales; family Binataceae; genus Binatus. Next base: position 79,782 of record CAVRUK010000002.1, read on the forward strand.
TCGCGATCGTATTCGGCCTTCGCTTCGCGATACACGCCGTAGGTTTCAGGGTAGCGGATCAATTCGCGGCGTCCGGCCTCGAAGCATACGAATGACGGCGCGATCACGTCGTCGCCCGGTTTGCTGGCGGCGCGCAACGCGTCGGCGAGCTGCGAGATTTCCGCACGCGGCACGAAACCGAAGCCATAGACGGCACCATGCAGCCAGTTCTCGTTGATGAGCGGCGCGATCCAGATCAGGGAAATCGCGACCAGCGCCGCGCCGCCCGCAAGCAACTGCCAGTGTTGCGATGCGTTCCGGCTCGCATGCACCAAGGCAATCGCCCCGAAGGCCGCGACGATCGCGATGAACGGCAGCGGCTCGAGATAGTTGTGGCCCCATGCGGTCGGACTCAGCACGCCGTAAAATGCGTACTCGGCGGCGACGATCGCGAGCACGAGAATCACGCCGCGGCTGAGAATGCGCTCGGCGAAGATTCGCCAGCATCCGAGCACGAACAGCGGCACGAGCAGGTCGAGGATCAAGCTCGGATAACTCGCGATATCGCCGGCAGTGTCGCGACCCTTGAGAAAATGAAACACAAACGTCTGGAAGATGAACTCGTCGCCATAGAGCCGGTAGAGGATTGCGCTGAACGCGGCGAGCGCGAGCGCGAAGATCGCGCCCGAAGCCACAGCGCCTGCGATTCGGCGGTACGCGACGGCGATGAACACGAGCATCACGACGAACGGGATCACGGCCGTCAGCTTGATCGCGCACGCGACGAAGAAAATCGCCGCGAGAAGCGCGGCCTGACGCAGCGCCGGCATCGTATCGTCGAGCGTGACTATTGCGCCGAGGACCATCAGCGGCGCGATGAAGCTCTCGCGCTCGTAAGCGTGGTAGCGAAAGACCAGCGAGCTGTAGGCGTACAGAATCGACGCGGCGATTGCGGCGGGACGGCCGGCGATTCGCCGCGCCAGCGCGTAAGTCAGAATGCTGGTCGCGAAAATCGCCGCCTCGTTCAGGATTTCGATCGACAGATAGCTTGCGCCGAACAACTTGAGGTACGCTGCCGCAATCCATTCGAGCAGCGGCATATGCGGTTGAACGAAGTCCAGGTACGGGCGCATCCCGACGCTCACCAGCCACGCGCTCTCGAGGTAGAAATCGTCCTCGACCCAGACTTCCGGGTAGAGCATGCGCACGACGCGCGGGATGAGCAGGATGACGATGAGCCACGCGGAGATGCGGACGGAGATCTGCTGCGATGAGCTCGGAGAAGTCATCGAAGCAGCCGGTCGTGTCCGAGCTGCGCGGTTTTTCGAAGACGCGCGCGCTCGATTTGGCAATCATCTTCGCGATCGTGGCTCTGGCGATCGAAATGGTCAGATCCGCTGGCTCGCGACGCGGATTGGAGCTGATGCCGTGGCCGGATGGACTCGAGTACGCCGCGTCGGCGGTCAACCTGGCAAAGGGTCGCGGGGCGGTGCTGCATTTCGGAGGATATACTTATCCGTCGCGGTACACCGGCGGCTACCCGCTGATCCTGGAATTGTTCTACCGCTTGAGTGGCGCGGATTTCCGGCCTTACACCTCGATCATTCTCGGGATGCTCTCGGTGCTCGGCGTTTACATCCTGACGCGTTGGTTTTTCAGGAGCGCAGCCGCGACGATTGCGGTGCTGCTGCTCGCGCTCTCGCCGGTGTTCATCACGTATTCGTCGCTGGTGATGAGCGACGTGCCGACGTTGTTCGTGACGATTTGCGCAGCGGCGATGCTGGTGGTTGCGACGTCGGAATACGCCGCTCAATCGCCGAGCTGGACGCAACTGTCGGCATGGCTGATGTTCGGTCTTCTCGCCGGGTTCTCGACCATCATCCGGCCCACGAACGCGGCCATCCTTGTCGGTCTGGCGTTGTGTGTCGCGATGGTGCCGCTCAAGAAGAGCGATCCGTTGAGCCTGCTCAAAGCCGCGATAGCTGTAGCAATCGGATTCGCGATTCCGGTTGCGTGGCAGTTGCATCAGAACGCGATCAATCTCGGGAGCGCTTTCGCGAGCGGCTACTCGTGGTGGGTGCCGGAAGTCTATGGAGCCGGCGGCAGGACGTTCAGTGCCGCGTACCTGTTCGGTCCGACGATGCCGCGAAATCCGCACGGCAACGTGCTCGTGTTCGTTACGACGCTGCTTGGACTCGACGGGATGCTTGGCGATCGCGGCGATGCGCGATACTTCCTCTATCCGTTCGCGGCGGCGGTGTTCGCGATTGTCGGGTTCGTCGCGATCCTTCGCACGCCTGAAAGAACTGCGCGGCGATTGCTGTGGTTCGGGCTCGGATATCTTGGCGCTCTCGTGGTGCTCTACTGCTTTTACATTTTCACAGACGTGGCGTTTATCCTGCCCGGGGCGTTCATATTGTTCATTGCGGCGGGCGCCGGAGCGGTGGCCGCGAATCAATGGATGCGGGGCGTATTTCGCGAGCCGAATCGGAATGCTCGTCAGCTCGCGACAGTTGCGGGCGTGATCGTGCTCGACGTGCTGCTCGCGATCTCTCTGGCTACAGAAGCGGTCGCACGGTTGAGCACGCAGCCACAGTCGTCTGTGATGGTCGAATCGCTGGAGTCGCCGGATTCGACGTTGCCGCGCGATGCGACTGTGGTCAGCAATATCTCGCTGCTGTTTCTCGATTTGTATCTCGGAGAGACGAGAAACTATGTCGGTCTCAATTCGATGGACCCGGGCGAGCGATTTACCGACTACCATCTGCATCGCCTGTACGAGAAGCGCGCCGCGGGATGGAACGGGCCGGTGCCGGCGGTCGTGTTCGACGGCGAGCAGATGTCGCCGGCGGTGGCGGACTCGCTCGCATCGGCGATTGATGCGAAGAAGCCGGTCTATCTTCTGATCGCTGCGCCCGAGTCGCAGCAGTACGGGGATGTGCTGAAGGGCGAACTCGACCAATTGCAGAGCAAATTCGCGGTCGAAACGGTCTCGCAGAACGAGGCGGTCGCGGTTTATCGGCTGACCGTAAGCAAGTAGAAAGTGGCGAACTATACCACCTGTTGCGGTGGTGTGTTGTGTAAACCGCTATCGGTAGTTTCGTTCCGTCAAATCTTGTTTTTTCCCGTAGATGGACCGAGTTTTGGTTCCGGCGGTGACATTTTGTTGGCTCAGTGGTGTGCGTGTCGTTCACAACAGATCACATAGCATTCAAGTACCGATGCGGTAAGGCTGAACAGTTCATCCCTGAACTGAATTGGCAGCGGGAAGAGGGGAAGCAGAATCCTGAATCGCGCGCGGAAAAAATCGCGCGCTGCAATCGGACCCTCACCTTCATCCTCTCCCTCACAGGGAGAGGGGACAGACAGCCGTGCGTGGCTCTTACGCGGTGATGCTGGTCGGAGGCGGATCGATGGCGGGGGGGCCGCCGTAGCGGCGGCGGCAGATTGCGTAGGCGGGCCAGACGCATATGCCGAGCGCGATCGCGAGGATGAAATCGGTTTTGGCTACGCCGGCTGAGATTGCCAAGCCGAAGGTTGCCGCCCATGTCAGCATCGGGAGTATTGCGACGAGCGCCAAGCCGGCTCGGCCGCCGCCGATCGTGAATAGCCCGGTGCGATCCGGCATCTGTTTGCGCAGGCGGATCAGTGCGAGGAGCTCGAGCGCGAGCGCCGCCATGTAGAAGAAGACGTCGAGCACGACCAGCGCGACGAATCCGACCGGCACCAGCAGCGTGAAGACCACGCAGCAGAGCAGAATCGACTTGCCCGGGGTCGCGGTCGCGGACCAGAGCTGCGCCAGCGGCGGGGACAGGTAGCGCTCGCGAGCGAGCACGAACGGCATCCGCGACACCCACAGCATCGCGGCCTCGAACACCGCGAACGACATCACCGCGCCGCCGAGCGCCAGCGCGCCGCCGAGAGCGCGTCCGCCGATGACGTAGCCGGCGTGCGAGAACGAGCCGGTGCCCCAGTCCGCAGTCGTGGTTGCGCCGGAGACGGAGACCGCGAGCGGCAGCATGTATCCGGCGACGATTATCGGCAGCGCGATCAGAATGGCGCGCAGATAGTTGCGCCGCGGATCTTCGATTTCCGCGGACACGACGCTCAGGTTTTCCCATCCGCCAAAGTTCCAGATGACCACCGTCAGTCCGGCCGCGAGCGCGCCCCACGGATTCGCGCCGAACAGCGGCGGCGCCGGCATCGTGAAGTGAATCAGCCGCGGGAGGCCGACGATCACCAGCATCGCGAACGGCGAGACGAGGATCGCCGCGAGGACTATCGACGCCATCCCGACCGGCCTGACGCCGAGAAAATTGAGTCCGCCCGCCAGCCATACGAGCGCGACCCCGATCGCGATTTGCGCGGCCGGGCCGAGCGGAAGAATGAACGAAAGGTAGCCCGCGAACAGCACGGGATAAATCGCCATGTCGACGGCCGTGTAAAGAATTGTCAGATACGCCTCGGCGAAACCGGCGAACGGCCCGAGCGCTTCCTTGACCCAGAAATAGAAGCCGCCTTCCACCGGCATCAGCGCCGTCAACTCCGCCGCCATCAGGGCCGTCGGCAGACTGAGCGTCAGCGGCACGATGAGGCACAGCAGGAGCGTCAGGCGCGGCCCGGCCATCCGCACGGCATCTTCGAGGCCGTACGCACCACCGCTCACGACCAGGTACATCACGCATATCAGCGGGACGAGGCCGAGCTTTCGCGGTGGGTGGTGGGGGTTTTCCGTGGGAACGTGCGACAATTGCGCGGCGGCTCCGGCTCCCTCACCTAGCCGACGCGATGCGCAGTGGCAAGCAGGCGGGAAATAAAATGGAATTACACGGTCGCATCTGGTGGCGGATTTCTTGTAAAGTAAAAGATGCGCAAGGGGGTCCGCAGGCGATTGTAACGTCGCTGGAGGCCTTCGCGTAGATCAAGTAGCGTGGTGCGAGCCCCAATTGAGAAGCTTTCCCGGGAATTTGTTTTAGCGATGATTTCTTTTATTACACGCGCGATGATCGCGCTTGGCGTCGCGTCTGTCGCGTTTCTCGGCTGCACGTCGATCACGAGTGCGAAGCCGGAGTTGCTCCGCAGCGCCAGCGTGGGCGGCGATAATCCCTTCGGCGGCGCGCCGGCGGTCGACGTGCCCTCGGATGCGCGCGCGATGAGCGCGTTCCTGAAGGCCGAAGTCGCGATGAATGAAAACGACCGCGAAGAGGCCCTCAAGGATTACGCCGAGGCGGTCCAGTACGATCCATCCAACGCCGCGCTGAAGGTTCGCCTCGCCACGCTTTACGTCCGCGACGGGCGCCTGAAGGAGGCGCTCGAGCAGGTGAACCAGGCGCTCGCGATAAATCCGGATTCGGCCGACGCGCGGCTGCTCGGCGCGGGCATCAGCTCGGCGCTTGGCGACGATACCACCGCGGAAAAGGACTACCGCGAGGTGCTGCGCCTCAATCCGAAGAATCAGGAAGCCTATCTCTATCTCGGCACGCTGTTCGCCAAGCGCGGCGATTACACCGAAGCTGAGAAGACGTTCGAGCAGTTGATCACGCTCGATCCCACTTCGTTCCTCGGCTACTACTACGCCGGCAAGGTGATGGTGGCGTCGAAGAACTACGCCGGCGCCGAGAAAGATTATCAAAAGGCGCTCGATCTCAATCCGCAGTCGGAGCTGGTGCTGTTGGACTTTGCGCTGCTGCGCGAGCGCCAGGAGCGCCCGCAGGACGCGCTGGTCTATTACAACAAGATCACGCAAATCAATCCGAACAACGAACTGGTCCGCAAGCGCAAGGCGGAAATCCTGGTCGGTCAGAAAAAATACAACGAGGCGCTCGATGAGCTGAAGCGCGCCGAGCAGGTCGAGACCAATCCCGCCGACACGCGCACCAAAATAGGCCTGCTCTACGTCGAGCAGGGCAATTTCGACGACGCCGCCACCGAGTTCAACCTGGTGCTCGGCTCCGAGCCCGACAACTACCGCGTCCACTACTACCTCGGCACGGTGTACACCGAGCTTTCCGAGAACGACAAGGCGATCGCCGAGTTCAACAAGATTCCCGGTGACAACGAGCACTACGTCGAGTCGCGCCTGCAGCTCGCCTACCTCTACGACAAGCAGAACAAGTACGACCAGGCGCTCGGCGCGCTGAAAGACGCGCTCGCCAAAAAGCCCAACGACCCTGAAATCCTTGGCTTCATGGTCGGCGTCTACCAGGAAAAGAAAGACTACCCGCAGGCGATCGAGCTGGCGCGCAAGATGGTCGCCGCCGATCCCAAGAATGACAAGTTCCACTTCACGCTCGGCGCGGCGCTCGATCGGAACAAGCAGCGCGACGAAGGCATGGCCGAGATGAAGAAGGCGATCGAGCTGAATCCCGCCAACGCGCAGGCGCTCAACTACCTTGGCTACAGTTATGCCGAGCAGGGCACCAACCTGGTTGAGGCCGAAAAGCTGATCAAGCGCGCGCTCGACATCGAGCCCGAAGACGGGTTTTACGTCGACAGCCTCGGCTGGGTTTATTATCAGAAGGGTGAATACAAAAAAGCCGTCGAGCAGTTGGAGAAGGCCGTCAACCTGACCGGCAGCGACCCCACCATCACCGAGCATCTTGGCGACGCGTATCGCAAGCTGGGCAAAGCCAAGGAAGCGGGCAACGAATACGCCGACGCGCTCAAGAAGTCGCAGGAAACCGACCAGGTCGCGCGCCTCAAGGATAAAATCCAGGTCCTGCAGAATGCCGCCAGCGCGGGCCACTGAACGCGCTCGGCGCCTGAAAACAGTTTCGCTCGCAGCGGTCGCATCGATGCTCCTGCTGGCGACGTTCTCGACGTCCGCCTGCCTCTACGTTGAAACGAAAGAGCCGCCAACGCCGGAAACTCCAATTCCGGGCTGGGATTTGAACAAGTACCAGGCCGGGAAATTAATCGACGCGCTGGCCGAGCGTGACAGAAGGCTGGCTTCGATGCAGACGCCCGCCGTCATGGAATACATCGCCGGCGATCAGCACCTGAAGGCCAAAGAGGAAATTGTAGTCAAGCGGCCCGGCGATTTGCGCGTCGAGGCGATGTCCCCGCTCGGCGTGGCGTTGCTGCTCGCGGCGCAGGGCTCGGAGCTCGCAATCTTCGAGCCGGGCCGCAATCGCTTCTCGCGCGGCCAGGCCAACGCCGACACACTCTACCGGTACGTGCGAATCCCGATGGCGCCGACCGACGCGGTGGGTCTGCTGATGGGACTCGCGCCGGCTGATTTCCCGCTCGGCGCCACCCCGGACCTGGTAGCGAAAAACGGTGCGATGACGGTCGCGACCTTCGGCAACAGCGAGTCGGGGACGCGCGAGCTCGGATTTTCCGACGGGAATCTCGCGATGGTGCGCGAGACGGCAAGCGACGGCCGCGTCATCTACGAGGTGCGTTACAGCGCCTATCAGGATATCGGCGGTGTGATGTTTCCGTACGTGGTCGATGCGGATTTTCCGGCGGCCGGCAGCCACGTGACGTTTCGCTATCGGCAGCCGATCGTCAATGGCGTAATTCCCGATTCGACGTTCGTGCTGACACCGGCTCCAGGAGCGACTCTGATTAATCTCAGCCTCGGCGATCTCCGCGTCTTTTCAAATGCCAGCTGAAAGCCTGCGCAACCGGATTTTGCCCGCGCTGACCTGCGCCATTGCGCTGTCGTCGCTCGCGATTTTCACCGGATGCCGCGTGAGCCGGTCCGGGAGCGATCACGAGAAAAATCAGATCCTATACTCGGCCACCGCCAGCGATCCGCGCACGTTCAATCCGATTCTCATCACCGACGCAACCTCGGGCGAGCTCACCAGCGATCTGTTCGAGAGCCTCATTCGCGTCAACCCCGTCACTACCCTGCCGGAGGCGGGTCTGGCCGAGAAATGGGACATCGCGCCCGATAGCAAGGCGATTACGTTTCATCTTCGCCACGATGTGAAATGGTTTGACGGGCAGCCCGTCACCGCGCACGACGTGCTGTTCACGCTCGACGTCATCTACGATCCAAAAGTGCCCAACAGCATCCGTCCAGCCATCACCATCGACCATCAGCGCATCATCGCGGAGGCACCTGACGACTACACCGTCGTCATGCATCTGCCCAAGCCGTTCGCGCCGCTGCTCTATTCGATCGGGATTCCTGTCATGCCGGCGCACATCCTCGAACCAGTGTGGAAGGCCGGGAACTACAATCACACCTGGGGCATCGATACGGCCCCGGACAAGCTCGTCGGCGACGGCCCGTATCACATGACGCGCTACGCGCAGAGCCAGGTCGTCAACTACGAACGCAACAACGATTACTGGATGAAAGACGAGCACGGCGGTCAATTGCCCCGCCTGCACGGGCAGGCTGTAACGATAGTGCAGGACCAGAACGCCGCCTATCTGCGCTATCTGTCGGGGCAAATCGACGTTTACGGCCCGCGCACCGAGGAGGTTTCGGCGCTTCAGGACAAGGTGAAGAACCACGAACTCGACATCACCGTTCAGCAGATCGGCATCGACACGGGCTCGCTGTTCTTCACTTTCAATCGCAACCCGCGCCATTTCGTGAAGAACGGCGTCACCAGTCCAAAGCTCAACTGGTTCACCGATCTGAAGTTCCTGCAGGCGATGGCGCACATGATCGACAAGAAATCGATGATCGATCTGGTCTTTCACCAGCTCGCGGTGCCCGCCGTCGCGGACGTCTCGCCCGAGAACAAAATTTTTCACAATCCTAACCTCAAGGACTACGACTACGATCCGAAACTGGCGGCCGACATGCTCGAGGCAGCCGGCTATCACCTGGTAAGAGGCGTGCGGACCGATCCGAAAGGCAATCGTGTCGAATTCGATCTCACCACCAACACCGGCACGCCCGAACGCAACGAGATGTGCACGATCTTCAAGCAGGATGTCGAGAGCCTCGGCATCAAGGTGAACTATCGGCCGCTTGAGTTCACCACGCTGGTGGACAAGCTCGATTCGTCCTTCGACTGGGATTGCGTGTTGATCGGATTCACCGGCGGCATCGAGCCGAACGATGGCCAGAACTTTTATCGCTCGTCGGGTAATCTGCATATCTGGAATCCGAACCAGCCCAAACCCGCCACGCCGTGGGAAGCGGAGATCGACACTCTCCTCGATCAGGGCGCAGCCGAAATGGACCCCAACAAGCGCGCGCCGTACTACTGGAGAATTCAGCAAATCCTCCACGACCAGCTGGCGATAATCGAAACGGTCCGCCAGCAGCGCTACGCTTCGTGGAAAAACTCGCTGCTAAACTATCAGCCTAAAGTATGGGGCCTGTACAAGCCGGAGTGGCGGGAGTTCAAAGCCGACTGAACATCCAGCGCGCCACCCACGTCGAAATATCAGGCCGATGACACGATGACCCGCTTTCTGATCCGTCGCCTGCTCAATATGATCCCGCTGATTCTCGGGATCACTTTCATTTCGTTCCTCGCGATGTCGCTTGTTCCTGGCGACTTCGTCTCGAATCTCAAGCTCAACCCGACGATCACGCCCGAGGTGATCCATCAGCTCGAGGCGCAGTTCGGCCTCGATCAGCCGCTGATGGTCCGCTACTTCAAGTGGCTGTGGGGCGTGCTGCACCTGAACTTCGGGTTCTCGCTGCAGTACCGCGTGAGCGTCACCGGCCTCATCGCGTCGCGCGCCTTCAACACCATCATCCTGTCGGGAGCCAGCATGATTTTCTCATGGCTGATCGCGATTCCGATCGGAATCGTGGTCGCGGTGAATCAAAATTCCATCTGGGATCGCTTCCTCTCGTTCCTGGCTTTCTTCGGGATGTCGGTGCCGAGCTTTTTCCTAGCCTTCCTGATGATGTACCTCGCGCTGAAAACCGGATGGTTCCCGATTGGCGGCACCTACTCGCCCGACTACGCCACGCTCTCTCCGCTGAACCAGGTCGCCGATCGCATCAACCATCTGATCCTGCCGGTGTTCGTGCTCGGCATCTCCGGCACCGCGGGCCTGATGCGACTGATGCGCTCGCAGATTCTCGAAATCAAAAATTCTGAATTCGTGCGCACCGCGCGCGCCAAGGGCCTGTCCGAGCGCGTCGTCATCTACAAGCACGTGCTGCGCAACGCGATGAACCCTTTCGTCACGATGGCGGGATATTCGCTGGGCGATCTGCTCGGCGGCGCCGCCTTGGTCGAGGCCGTGATGAACCTGCAAGGGCTTGGGCTGCTGATGCTCGACGCGGTGCGTTCGCTCGACATCTACCTCGTCATGGGCTCGGTGTTGATGGGCACGATTTTGTTGCTGGTCGGCAACCTGCTCGCCGACATCGCGCTGGTCGCAGTCGATCCGCGCGTCGATTTTTCATCGGTGGCGGCCGAGTGAGATGAACGCAATCCCGGCAATCCCGACGCATCTCCAGGGCGCCGCGGTAAGCGCGCGAACGACGTCAGGCGCGGCCCGCGAATGGCAGCTGGCGTCGCGGACGGTGCGCTTTTCCGCGATCTGCCTCGTGATCTTTTACCTGCTCGCCGCCGCGTCGCCGTTCTTCGCGAGTTACGACCCCACCTATCAGAACCGCGAGATGCCCGATTGTCCGCCGATGTCGCTCCACATCAGTGCGCCGTCCGACTGGTCGCGAGGGATTTTCTATACCCATCCGATGCACATGCAGGACGCGACTGCGCGCACCTTCGTCGCCGACGCGTCTCGCCGGCTCGACATCCACCTGTTCTCGCACGGCCATCTGTTCACTACCGACAGCGAGCGCGAGCCGTACTTCATGCTGGGCAGCGACGGCCTCGGACGCGACCTCTATTCGCGAATCGTGTACGGCTCGCGCGTGAGCATGTGCGTCGGCTTAATCGGCGTGCTGATCACCTTCTCGCTCGGCATCACGATTGGCGCGCTGTCGGGCTACATCGGCGGAACGGTCGATTTTCTAATCATGCGATGGTCCGAAATCGAGATGTCATTGCCGTCATTTTATTTCCTGCTCGCGTTGGCAGCGGTCATTCCGTCGGGGCTGAGCACGGTCACGACCTTCTTCATGATTGTCGCGATCATGAGCTTCATCAGTTGGGCAGGCTTCGCGCGAATTATCCGCGGGATGGCGTCCTCGGTGCGCTCGCGTCCGTACGTCGAGGCGGCCCGCGCGCTCGGCGCGTCGCGATGGCGCATCATCACCCGTCACATCATCCCGTCGGTGATGGGCTACGCGATCGTCGCAGCCACGCTCTCGATTCCGGGCTTCATCCTCGGCGAAAGCGCCCTCTCGTTGCTGGGACTCGGCATCCAGGAGCCAGCAGCAAGCTGGGGCAACCTCCTCGCACAGGCGCAGGACGTCCAGAACCTCGCCCGCTATCCATGGATCCTAATCCCAGGCATCTTCATTTTCCTAGCCGTAATGTCCTTCAACTTCCTAGGCGACCACCTACGCGACCGCCTCGACCCCGCCACCGCCGCATGATTTCGCGTCAGCCCGGATGATACGCTGAACGTCACGTGAAGCCGCTGCTTGAAGTTAAATCGCTGCGCACGTCGTTCTTTACCGACGCGGGTGAGGTGCGCGCGGTTGATGGCGTTAGTTTTTCTGTCGCGCCGGGGAAACTGTTGGGAATCGTTGGCGAGTCGGGATCCGGCAAGTCGGCGTGCATGCTCTCGATCATGCGGCTGCTACCCGAGTCGGCGCGAATCGTGAGCGGCGAAGTCATTTTCGAGGATCAGGATCTCCTGAAACTCAGCGAACCCGAGATGCGCCACGTTCGCGGCGCGCGGATCGCGATGATCTTCCAGGAGCCGATGACCTCGCTGAATCCCGTCTTCACTATCGGCAGCCAGATTGGCGAGGCCGTGCGACTTCACCAGCGCACTGATCGCGCCGAGACCCGCAATCGCACCATCGAAGCGCTCAGGATGGTCGGGATTGCCGACCCCGAACACCGCATCGACAACTATCCGCATCAGTTGTCGGGCGGCATGCGCCAGCGCGTGATGATCGCGATGGCGTTGTCGTGCAATCCGCGACTGCTGATCGCGGACGAGCCGACCACCGCGCTCGACGTGACGATCCAGGCGCAGATTCTCGATCTGATTCGCGAGTTGCAGGTGCGGCTCGGCCTCGCGGTGATCCTGGTCACGCACGATCTCGGAATCGTCGCCGAGTATGCCGACGACGTGACGATCCTGTACGCGGCGCGCGTGATGGAGCAGGCGCCGACTGCCGAGCTGTTTCGAAATCCGCTCAACCCGTACACGCGCGGGTTGCTCGAGTCGATCCCCGGCATCGACGGCAGTCGCCATCGCCGCCTGCAGGCGATTCCCGGTACGATTCCGAGCGCGCTGAATCCGCCGGCCGGCTGCAGATTTCATCCACGCTGCCCCCGCGTGATTCCCAAATGCTCCGACGCGGAGCCGCCGCTCGAAAACAAAGGCCCCGACCACTATGTCGCCTGCATCCGCGCCTAGTCCCTCAACGTCCGCCGGTAACACGGCCGCGACCGCGTCCGGCGCGCCGTTGGTTCGCATCGAGCATCTCAGCAAGGAGTTTCCCGCGGGATCGACGGGCATCATCGGCGGAAAAAAGCTGTCCATAAAGGCGGTGGCCGGCGTCAACCTGGAGATTCAACCCGGCGAGACATTGGGACTGGTCGGTGAGTCGGGCTCGGGCAAATCGACGCTGGGACGGTTGATTCTGAAGCTCCTCGAACCGACCGAAGGCGCCGTATATTTCGACGGCCGCGATCTCTCGACGCTGGGCCGCGCGGAACTTCGCGCGCTGCGCCGACAGATGCAGCTCGTGTTCCAGGATCCTTACGCGTCGTTGAATCCGCGGATGCGCGTGAGATCAATCGTCGGCGAAGGTATCGAGATTCACAAACTCGCGCGCGGTGCGGAAAAGGAGCGGCGTATCGCCGAGCTGCTCGCGATGGTCGGGATGAGCGCTGACGCGATGGATCGCCTGCCGCACGAGTTCTCGGGCGGGCAGCGCCAGCGAATCGGAATCGCGCGCGCGCTCGCGGTCAATCCGCGCTTCCTCGTGCTCGACGAGCCGGTCTCGGCGCTCGACGTCTCGATCCAGGCGCAAATTATCAACCTGCTGCAGGACCTGCAGGAGAAGCTGAAGCTCACTTACCTGTTTATCGCGCACGACTTGCGCGTGGTCGAGCACATCAGCAATCGCGTCGCGATCATGTACCTCGGCAAGATTGTCGAAATCGCCTCGCGCGACGAGATTTACCTGAACCCGCGGCATCCTTACACGCGCGCGCTGCTGTCCGCGATTCCGACTATCGACACCGAGCACCGCCCCGAGCGCATCAAGCTGCCCGGCGAAATGCCGAGCCCGATGAACCCGCCGCCGGGCTGCGCCTTCCATCCAAGATGCCCTTATGCGAAAGATGTTTGCAGTAGCATCGAACCGAAATTGGAAACCGGGCGCGGCGGCCACGCAGTGGCGTGCCATGTATTCCCGGCCCCTTAGTAGATGGATTCAACACAGATTCCGCAGGACGCAGGCGCGGCGTGGGCCGAAGCGCGCACGCGCGTCGCGGTCGGCCGCAACGTCAACGTCTCCGGCAAACTGATCTTCCACGAGCCGGTCAGAATCGAGGGACGCTTCCGCGGCGAGGTCCGCTCGGTCGAGCTGGTCGTAGTCGGCGAAGAAGGAATGATCGAGGGCAAAGTCTTCGCGCCGCGACTGCTCATAATGGGCGAGCTGCGCGGCGACGTCGTGGGATGCGATCGCCTGGTGCTCGGGCCGCGCGCCAGGTTCATGGGAAATATCGAGACCCGAAACCTGACGATCTCCGAAGGCGCTTACGTGGACGGCAACGTCCACATGACGCGGGCCTTCGTCGAATAGACCGCCGCTCAGGTCGCGACGTCGAGCCGCGCCGCTTTGCCCGACAGGTCGCGCAGGTAGTACAGCCGCGCGCGCCGCACGCGGTTGCGCGTCAGTACCTGCAAGCGGTCGATTCGCGGCGAATGCATCGGGAAGATTCGCTCGACGCCGACCCCGTATGAAATCTTGCGGACGGTAAAGGTCGCGCGATTAGCGCCGCGATTCATCTTGATCACGATGCCTTCGAAGGACTGGATGCGCTCCTTCTCGCCTTCGATGACCTTGACGTGGACGCGAACCGAGTCGCCGACGCGGAATTCAGGCAGGTCCTTGCGCAGGCCCCGCTCTTCGAGCTTCTGGATAACGGTATTCATGGGAAGAAAGACCTCGAGTCGAGCCAACTAACCTAGCCAAATGCGCGCGCCCACTCAATGGGTCGGTGTAAGTTAGTGAACCAGTGAAACAGCTGGCTCTTGAGCAAACATCCAACCCAGCGGAGGTCCATCTCCATGACGCTTCAGCTCTTTGCCGTAGTCACGCTTGGCCTGATGTGTGGCAGTGAATTAAACGTGGCGGCCTTCGCGCATCCCCTGCTCAACCGGCAACCACTCGAAGTACACATACGGATGCGCGCGTCGATGGCGGCATTGTTTGGTCGTGTGATGCCGTTTTGGATGGCAGGCTCTACGCTGCTGAATCTTTTATTGTTGCTGCCCCGCGCACACTTGAACGAGTCTGCGTGGCATTTCGCTGCAGCCGCTTTCACAATCCAGTTCTTCGCCGTCCTGTTTTCGCTCGTCGGTCCGGTACCCATTAACAACCGGATCGCAAAATGGACGACGGAATCGCTTCCTGAAGACTGGGATGCACAGGAGGATCTCTGGGATCAGTACCATTGGTGGAGAACGTGCGGGCTGATTGCGGCGTTCGCAATTCTTGTCCTCAGCGTTGGTGTTCAACAGTGAATAGCGCAGAGTTGGGGAATCTAATGCGGGACAGGATCGCCGAAATAGTTGCGGCAATCGAGCCGGTTGACGACCTCAAGCGGGAGCATCGCGACTCGACGCTCGAATGGATTCGTTCAGGTGCGCCAATTTTCAGGACTAAAAAACCGGACGTGCCGCCCAGGCACCTAGTGAGTTACTTCGCTCTCGTCGATGGCCGGCGCAGCAAGTTACTGCTCGTCGATCACAAGCTGGCCGGCTTATGGCTGCCGAGCGGCGGCCACGTCGAGCCCGATGAAGACCCTCGCGCGACCGTGGTCAGAGAGCTGTCGGAGGAACTGGGACTCGCGGCGGACTTCATGCGGCCCGATCCGCTGTTCATCACGGTGACGCGGGTCGGCGGTGACGGCGGGCATACCGACGTCTCGCTCTGGTATTTGCTCCGGGGCGACAGTTCGCGCGCGATTGAATTCGATCGCGGCGAGTTTCACAGCGTGCGATGGTTCGGCTTCGACGAGATTCCATTCGAGCGCTCCGACCCGCACATGCGCCGCTTTGTCGCGAAGATGCGCGCGTCACTTGCCGCGCAGGCGGTCCAGGATGATTCCGGCGGCGGAGCGCACTGACAGATGGTTGTAGTCGCCCGGGCCGATGATCGGCGCGAGCACGACGTCGGCGCGTTCTGCCACCTCGGGCGACATTCCAAATCCTGTCCCGAGCAGGATCATCATCGGCGGCGCGTCCGGGGCTTCCAGCTTGGCTCGCAAGTCGGCGTAGCTGGTGCCGCCTTCGGTGCGGGCCGAGGTATGCACGATTAGCGGGCGTGCGCCGGAGATTCGCGTGGCTTCTGCCATCGCGTCGTCGAGTTCGGCGACTATCTGCACGCGCTCGAGTGCCTCGCGCCGGCGCGAATCGTGCGCGCGGCCGAAGTCGAAGCGCCAATGATCGATTACGCTCGCCGCGAATTTCCGCTGCTCGGGAATCGGATGCACGATGAACACGCCGCGCACGTCGTAGGTTCGCGACGCGCGCGCGATATCGTGAATGTCGAGGCTGGTGATCGCCGAGGTGACGATCTCAGCGTTCCGATTGACGACCGGATGATGGATCAGCGCTACGAAAAGGTGGGACACGCTCAGTTCTTGCGCCGCTCGAGCAGGTCGGGACGCCGCCGCGCGGTGCGCCGCTTTGCTTCGGCCTCGCGCCACGCGCGAATCTTGCCGTGGTCGCCGCTGAGCAGGATTTCCGGCACGGTCATGCCGCGGAACTCTTCGGGCCGCGTGTATTGCGGATACTCGAGCATCCCGGCGGCGAACGACTCCTCGTCGAGCGACTCGGGATTGCCGAGCACGCCCGGTAGCATCCTGCCCACCGCTTCGATCACCGCCATCGCGGGGATTTCGCCGCCGCTCAGCACGTAGTCGCCGATGGAAATTTCCTGGTCCACCAGCGAGCGCACGCGCTCGTCGATACCTTCGTAGCGTCCCGCGACGATCATCAGGCCGGGCGCGCGCCGGGCCAGGTCGCGCGCCATCGAATTGTCGAACACCTCGCCCTGCGGCGTCATCAGGACGCGCCACAGGCCCGGGCGCCGCGCGTTGACCGCGTCGATTGCGGCGGCGATCGGCTCCGGCCGCATCACCATCCCGCTGCCTCCCCCGTACGGCGCGTCATCGACTTGCCGGTAGTTGCCGAGGCCATGCTCGCGCAGCGGATGCGCTTCGATGGCGATTAATCCCTGCTCGATCGCGCGTCCGATCATGCCGCCGCGAAACGGCGACTCGAACATTTCAGGGAACAATGTGATTACGTGAAATTCCATCGGCGTGAAATCAAATCTAACCGCGTGAGTCGCCTGGAGCCATATGGTCAGTCGAGCAGGCCGGGAATTGGCTCGATCGTGACGCGCCGGGCGGCCAGATCCATCACCTTGACGACGTCTTCGATTACCGGGACCAGCACTTCGCGCTCGACGTCGCGCACCACCCAGATGTCGTGCGCGCCGTTCGAGAAGATTTCCTCGATCGTGCCGAGCCGGCCGCCGTCAGTCAGGAACACCTCGCATCCGATCGCCTCGTAATAGTAGAACTCGCCCGCCTTCGGCGCCGGGACGTCTTCGGTCGCGAGCATCACGACCGCGCCCTTGAGCGACTCGGCCGTATTGATGTCCGCGACGCCCTCGAGCGTGATTCGCCGCGTCGTCGCGTTGAGCGGCGTCATTGCCGTCAGCCGAAACTCGCGCGCCGTTCCCTCGCGCTCGAGGAAAATGCGCTTGACCTGTTCCAACGTGTCTGAATCGGGATTGTCGGGCCGAAATCGCAGTGCGCCCTTCAGCCCGTGGGCGCCGGTTATACGGCCGACGCGGAGCATCGATTGTGGTGACGCGACGAGCGTCACCGTGCAGAGGGCGGCTGCACGATCACCGGTCCTCGACTATTTCGAGGACAACCTTGCGGTTGGTGCGCGAGGCGACCGCGTTCAGAATGGTGCGGATCGACTTGGCGGTCCGCCCTTGCTTGCCGATCACGCGTCCTAAATCCTCTTTCGCCACCCGCAATTCGAGTACCGAGGCGGTATCGCCCTGCGTCTCCTTCACGTCCACCGCGTCAGGATCGTTCACCAGTTGTTGCGCTAGAAACTGAACGAGCTCCTTCATCGGATGCCTCCGTTGCAGCGGGTCGCATCAGGCAGAGACCGTTGCTGTTTCGGCTCGTTTGATTAGTTTTCTTACCGTGTCGCTCGGCTTGGCGCCAGCCTTGAGCCACTGCTCGGCCACATCCTTTTTGATCGTGACGCGCGGTGGATCGAAGGCCGGATCGTACGTGCCGACCTGGGCGACAAAGCGTCCGTCGCGCGGCGAGCGCGAGTCAGCCACCACGATGCGGTAGAAAGGTTTTTTGCGCGCTCCATGGCGGCGCAACCTGATTACAAGTCCCATGCGATTCTCCTGTTACCTATTTTAGCTCCCGAGCCCCATTCCGCGCATCATCATTTTTCCCGCGCCCATGCGGGTGATTTTCTTCATCATTTTGCGCGTTTGCTCGAACTGTTTGAGAAAGCGATTCACGTCCTGGACCGACGTGCCGCTGCCGGTGGCGATTCGCGCGCGCCGGCGCCCGTTGATAATCAGATGATTGCCGCGCTCCTGAAATGTCATCGAGTCGATAATCGCCTGGATGCGCAAGAGCTCGCGTTTCGCCTCTTCGGAATCCGCCGCGCCCGCGATTTTCTTGAGTCCGGGGATCATGCCCATCAGCTCGCCAAGCGATCCCATCTTCTTGATCGCCTTGATCTGCTCGGCGAAGTCCTTGATCGTGAACTCGTTCTTCTTGAACTTGCGCTCGAGCTCCTTGGCCTTGGTCTGATCGTAGTTCTGCTGCGCCTTCTCGATGAGCGTCAGCACGTCGCCCATCCCAAGGATGCGCGAGGTCAGCCGGTCCGGATAGAAAACCTCGAACCCGTCGAGCTTCTCGCCCGTCGCCGCGAACAGAATCGGCGCGCCGGTGATAGTCCGCACCGAAAGCGCCGCGCCACCGCGCGCGTCGGAATCGAGCTTGGTCAAAATCACGCCCGAAATCCCGAGCCGCTCGTGGAATCCCGCCGCGACGTTCGCCGCTTCCTGGCCGGTCATCGCGTCGGCGACGAATAGGATGTGATGCGGGTTGAGAGCGGCTTTCAGGCGCGCCAGCTCGTCCATCAGCTCTTCGTCGATTTGCAGGCGGCCGGCGGTGTCGATCAGTATCGCGTCATGCCCGCCGGTTTCGGCGCGGGCCATCGCCTGCGACGCAATCTCGATCGGATTCTGATCCTCGCGGCTGTCGACGACCGGAACCTGCGCCTGCGCGCCGAGCACGCGCAATTGTTCCATCGCGGCCGGCCGATAGACGTCGGTGGACGCGAGAATTGGATGGCGCTTGCGCTCCGACTTGAGCCATAGCGCGAGCTTGGCAATCGAAGTCGTTTTGCCCGCGCCCTGCAGTCCCACCACCATAATCTTGACGGGCGGCTTGACCTTGAGATCGAGCTCACGCGCCGAGCCGCCCATCGCGTTCTGCAACTCGGTCGCGACGAACTTGATCAGATGCTGCTCGGGCGTGAGCGAGCGCAGCACTTCGGCGCCGAGCGCCTTGGATTTGACGTGCTCGATAAAATCCCGAACGACCTTGATATTGACGTCGGCTTCGAGCAGCGCGAGCCGGACTTCGCGCAGCGCGTCCTCGATATTGCGCTCGGTGATGCGTCCCTGGCCCTTGAGTTTTTTGAAGACGCCGTCGAGGCGGTCGCTGAGCGTGTCAAACATGGGTAAAAACTCGGTTATGGGAGGTCGAGGTAAGCGGCTCCAGGCCAGTCGCGTGAGTGAGTTAATATAGCAAACCGCTAAGCCTAGGGCACACCCCGCCGCCTGTCAATGCAGGCCGCCGGGCACGGTTAGATTAAAGGACGCCAGATCCGATCCTAACCTCTCCTTGTCCAAGGAGAGGTCGGCGTAAGCCGCGCAGCGGTGTCGCCGGGTGAGGTGCAACGCCAGACAGCGCACCCCCGCCGACTCGTCTAATCGCAGTTCAAGATACCTGGGCCGCCGCCCGCTAGTCGCACCAAATCCTATTCGATGCTCTAATCTCGAAGACCCCACTCAACCTCCGAAACTCCAAATGGCCAGAAACATCAAAACCCTCTTCCTTCCACATCACCGCGCCCGCCAACTGCGCCGCGATCAAACGGACGCAGAAAAGAAGCTATGGACTCGCCTGCGATCAAAACAATTCTCTCAGTTCCGCTTCAGGCGACAATTTCCAATCGGAAACTTCATCGCTGACTTCGCATGCCCTCAGTCGGGGCTCGTAATCGAGCTCGACGGCAGCCAGCACCTCGATCAAGCAGCCAAAGATGCCTGGCGGACAGGGCTAATCTAACAGCGCGGGTTCAGCGTCATACGCTTCTGGGACAGCGAAGTGTTGACCGACATAGACGGTGTCATGGAGAGAATTGGGCAATCGCTGCTTGTTGTCCGGAGACGATCCTAAACCCTTCTTGCGCGAGACTGTTGCGGCTTTATGCGGGCATTTCGTTTAAACGAGTCAGCGTGGTTGCGATGTCTGGCGTTGCACCTCACCCGGCGACACCGCTTTTCAAGCGGCTTACGCCGACCTCTCCTCGGACAAGGAGAGGTTAGATTCAATCCGAGCGCGGGAGCCGCTATGCGGCCCCGCGCATCCGCACCACACCACACTCGCGTCACGAGCCCCAGATGCCTTGCCACCATGGCTTTGGCTGCGAGTCCGGGGGCAGGCCGGCTTTCTTGATCAGGTCCTGGAGGTTCCAGCCGGTTAGATCCGCGAGCGTCTCGGCTTCATGCGCTTTGCGCTTGTTCAGTTCGTCGAAATAGTTCTTCGCCGCCTCGCATGCGTTGGGCGAGCCGTCCCATGGACGATGCATCACGTAGCGCGCTTGGAAGTTTTCCTGATCTTGCGTCTCTTGAAAAAGCAGATCCTCGGGAAATGTGTCGGCGCTGTAGCGGACGTGCAGCCGCGTGAGCATCACCGGCATCGCGCCACCCATCGGCTGCGGATACGGCATGAACCCGCCGGGACGGCGATACATCGGCGACGCGCCGCCGGGCTGATCGTCGAGCCAGAACACGCCGAGGCTCCGCAACTCGTCGCGTGACAGCGGCGGCCCCGCGCACGGATCGCACCATCCCATGTTCCACACGTATTCGGTGAACACCGCGCGCATGTCGTTGCGCTTGACCTGCTCGTCGAACATCGCCTTGTAGAAGTCGCCGAACTCGCCGCGCACGTATTCGGGGATATCCATACCGGTCGGCAGTTTCACGGTGCGATAGTTGGTGGTCTCGACACGCCCGTTCTCGCTGAGCATGTAAACGACGAGATCCTGCGGTCCCTGCGAGTTAATCATGCCGAGCCGAATCGGCAGCATGAACTTTGGCGACTCGAAGGCGAACTGCAGCGGCCGCAGGTAGGTCAGGCCGGTACGATTGTGCTCGGCCAGGTTGACCTTCGCGACGAAGAACTTCATGTCGCTGCGGATGTACGGCTCGAGCGCGCGATCGGCTCCGAGCGGAATCTTGTAACCGTTGAGCTGCAGCCAGGTTTGCAGCCCGAGCGATTCCTTGGCCGACAAAATCACGATGTCGTATTCGCCTACGGTATATTCAGCCTCGATCTTGACCCCAAGCGCGTTAGCTTCGGCCGGCGCTGGCATCGCCGCTCCAGCACCCGCCGCCCTCGCCATATCGGCTGCCATAGCCATCGGGCGCATGAGCTCGCACGGGTCGGGGTCGTAGTACTCGACCAGCCGCGGCGAGCTGTAGGCGTCGATCTTCTGGAACAGTTCGCGATCGCCGATATGCACCTGCCCCTTCTGCAGCACGACCGGCACCGGCACCACCAGCGCGAACTCCGACGGCTCGCCCTGGTAGTCGTTCATCAGGCTGATGACGGTCTTGTCGTCATGATGCGCGATCACGACTTGCGACGCGTGATTGACCAGCGGCTCATCGGCCTTGCCGACGTAGAAGCCGCAGAACGCGCGCGCGTCAGGCGGCGCGCCGAGAGTCAGCAGGGCGATCGCCAATGTCACGAGAATCGGGATGCGGTGAAGACGGTTCATGACAAACTCCTTTTTGTGTCCATTCGAATTTGCGCGCGGGCCAAATCGCGTCCCACAGCGGAACGCATGGCGCCGCGATAAACAACGCCCAGATGAGTCCGTTGGTGCGGTAGAGCCGGACCTGCCACGCGTACGCGATAGCGGCGACGAGAGCGGCGTGCGCGATTCTGCCGCGGCGGTCGTTGGGGCCGGTCATCGGATCGGAGATCATGAAGAACGCGAACAGCAGCAGCGCGCCGCTCTCGAGCTGATGCGTCCACACGGCGAACCGCTGGCCTAGGTATTCGATGCGAAGCGCGAGAGCGCCGAGATGGAAGCCGAGAAACGTCCAGCTGATGTCGCCGCGACGCGCGCGACTCGTCACCAGCATGCCGAGCATCATCACCCATCCTGCGATCGCAAAGTCCTGGCCCCACTGGCCCGGCGAGACCCAAGTGCCGGGAAGAAGAATGATCGCGAAGATGACGCCGAAGGTCGCAGGATTGAAGAGATGCTTGTCGCGAAACCGGAGAAGCGACTTCGACCCGATCGCGACGGCCGCCGCAATCGGATGCGCGAGCAGATTGTCGACGCGCAGCAGCAGCGACAGGGCGAGGCACGTGATGATTGCGCTCCGCAGCGAGCGCGGCTTCGACGGGGTAAGCCTCCAGCAGGCGGCCTGCGTCAGCAGACCGGCCGCGAAGGTCAGCACAACCTGCTCGGGGCGGAGGCTGAAATCGCGGAAGTAAGCGCCGGCGGCAAGCAAGATGCCGAGGGAGAAGATTTGGAATAGGCGAGGGTCAGCGAGCGCTGAAGGTATCGGCCAAGGCTTGAGCTTCGGGCTGAATGCGTCCATCTAGTCGTCCCTCTCGACTCTTTGAACGCGCGCGCCAGCTTTTCTTGCAGATGTTCCCTTTCCCCTCCCCGTTTGTGGGGGGGAGCAACTGTATCGTAAGGCGACGGTGGCGGCGCGTTGCCCACAGGGTCCACAGGCTGCGGGGTCCTTGGGAGGACCCCGCCTGTGGACTTGTGGACAACGGGCCGACTTTTTAATTTTCTCATACGCTGAGGTCCGGGCATGGCGGCCTCCACAGGCTGTTGGTTTTGAGCATGGCGTTGAGGATCACGATGAGCTTGCGCATCACCGCCGCCAGCGCCAGCTTCTTGGGCTTGCCGCGCGCGACCAGCCGCTCATAGAACTGCTTGAGCACCGGGTTGGCCCGCGCCGCAACCATCGCACACATGTAGAGCTTGTTGCGCACCTCGAACCGGCCGCCGGCGATCATCCGCCGTCCATGGCGGCGGCCGCTGTCATCGGGCATCGGCGCCACTCCCACCAATGCGCCGATCTGCTTGCGGTTGAGCGTGCCCAGCTCCGGCATTTTCGCCAGCACCATCGCGCTGAAGCCTTTGCCGAAGCCCGGCACGCTGCGCACGATCTCGCTCTTGCGCCGCCACGCATCGGAGCGCCGCACGGTCTTGTCGATGTCCTCTTCGACCTCCTTGATGCGTCCCTCCAGATACGCGATGTGATGACGTAGTTCCTTGCGCATCGTGCCTGACGCGCGGCTCAGGCGCTGCTTCTCCGCCACCAGCATCTCGAGCAACTGCTCGCGCCGCATCACCAGTTCCTGCAACGCCTGAGTCTCGGCGTCGGCCGGTGGCCGTGGCTCGGGCCGTTCCCGTTCCGCATACAGCGCCAGCAGCTCGGCGTCCTTGCGATCGGTCTTGGCCTTAAGTCCGCGGCCCTTGGCAAAGTTGCGCACCCACGACGGATTAACCGCCGCCACCGCGATCCCCGCCAGCCACAATGCCGCCACCACCTGGCGCTGCAGCCCGCCGGTCGCTTCCACCACCACCAGCTTAGGCTTGAGTTCACCCAACCGCCCGACCAGCCGCTTGATTCCGGCGCGATCGTTGGAAAGCGTCATGCGCTCGCCTGAAGGCCGCACCGCCACCACCAACTCCGCCTTGCTCACATCGATCCCAACGTACGATTCTTCTGCCATCGCCCCTCTCCTTCCTGGGCGTCCCGCCCTTCCTTGTCCAATGCGGGCTCGTGCCTGCGGCGCGGCCCGGTCAACTGTTCGGGCTTTGGACGCGTTAGCTAGCGGACGCGGCGATCCATGCTCCCCCACGGCCTCTCGCGACCCAGGGTCATTCGGTCTGCCGCGCCCGCTGCTATCTTGGTACGCTCGTTCGCAGATACAAGGGTTAGGGTGGGGGACAATATGGTGCGCGACTGTCTGGTGCGCGCCAAATTTCTGCGGCCGGGACGAAATTCAGAATTAAAGGTCCCCAACCGACGCGCGGACGCGCGCCGGCCTCCCCCCTCAAACGAGGGAGGCGAATCGAAGCGATGCTACCTCTTGCGCGTTCGTTTCGGTGGCGGGTTGTAGACGTGCAGGAAGGAAAATGCGGCGATCGTCAGCGCGTGCATGACTTTGCCCGACGCGATCAGGCCGCGTATCTCGCGCATCGGGACCATCACGACTTCGGTTTCCTCGTCGCCTAGCGATACGACTCTTTCGACCTGGCGAACGTTCTCGGCGAGGAACGAAAAGCAGATATTGCCCTGGATAGCGGGATTCGGATGGACCTTGCCGAGTGCGACGATCGCATCGGAATCGAAGCCGGTCTCCTCGACCATCTCGCGGCGCGCCGCATGCATCGGCGACGGATCCTCGGGATCGACCATCCCGCCCGGCACTTCGAGCGTGAATTCGGAGATGCCGTGACGCCATTGTCGAATCATCACTACGTCGCCGTTCTTCGCGAGCGGAATGATATTCACCCAGTTGGGCGCGTCGAGAATGAAGAAATCGCGCTCGCCGCGCCGCGAATGCGTCGAGCGACGGCGATGGAGATCGAAAATCGGCGTACGGTACGCGACGTCGCTCGTGAGCGTCTTCCACTTGCGCGGCTTCATCAGAGATTTTTTTCCGCGGCGGTGCTAGAACAGGCGCGCGTATTCGATGGCCGGGCATCGATCCATCACGACTGTCAGGCCGGCTTGCTGCGCGCGGCGGGCTGCGTCGAGGTGGATCACGCCGAGCTGGCACCAGAGGATGCGAGCGCCTTTGGCGATTGCGTCTTCAATGATTTGCGGAACGAACTCTGAGCGGCGAAATACGTCTACCATTTCGACGGGTTCGGGAATCGAGGCGAGGTCGGGGTAACACTTCTCTCCGAGCGCGGCGGTGAGAGCGTCGGCGTCGAGTTGCGGATTGACGGGAATCACCTTGAAACCGCGGCTCTTGAGCAATTTTGCGATTCGAAGGGAGTCGCGTGCCGGATTGTCGGAGCATCCGACGACCGCGACCGTCGTCGGCTTCGACAAAATCGCGCGAATCTCAGCGTCAGGCGGATTGGTGAATTGCATATTGGGTGCTCTCGCTCATTGCGGTTGGTCGATGCTGAAAAGAGCCTAACCCTTAACCCCGCGCTCGAGGATCGCTCGCAGGTCTATGCCGTTACTCGCCTCGAAGGCAGCGGCGAGCGGCGCTGCTACTTCACGCCCAGCAGATCGATGTCGAACATCAGCGTGGCGTTCGGCGGGATGACGGCGCCGGCGCCGCGTGCGCCATAGCCCAGGTCCGGCGGAATGATCAGAGTGCGCTTGCCGCCGACATGCATGGTGGCGAGGCCTTCATCCCAGCCCTTGATGACCTGGCCTTGGCCGAGCGTGAAGGAAAACGGCTGGCCCCTGTCGAGCGAGCTGTCGAATTTCGTGCCCTTCTTGCCATCGACGAATAGCCATCCGGTGTAATTGACCGTCACCGTCTGGCCGGCCTGCGGCACTGGTCCGGTCCCCGGCTTGACGTCGATGATGCGCAGGCCGCTGGGCGTGGCGACCTCGCCGGCGGCCAGGGCGGAGCGGGAAGCCAGGGGCGCTGCGGCGAGCGCCAGGAGGATTGCGAACACAAAAAGACGCGAGTGGGACATGAGGCCTCGTGGGTGAATGACAGAGTTCAACGGCCGGCAACCGCCGGCCCCGATGACGCGCGACAGTAGCATTCATCGGGGCGGCTGCGCGAGAGGATGGCTGCTCCAAATTCCGCACCTGGCAACTGCCCAGAGAAGTTGGGTTGGAGCTGCTGCTGTTGTTGCTCGAGATTGACCTCCTGTTGGACAACTACCGCCAACCGCACTGGCACCCGGCGGCCGCGTTGGCTGCGGCATCTTCGGCGCGGGCCAGTGAACGAGGTTGGCTATGTTGTCAGACGTGGCGTCGAAGCCTGCTAGCGTCCACACCCACAATGAGCTTTCCATCTAGCGCGCCGAGGCCAACGTGCGTCTCCCCGCCCATGGTCACGGTACCAGCGAAGGCCTGTTGGCCCACAGTCGGAATGGAAATAGGCTCGAATCCCGGAACCGCCTCACTCGCCTCACGTGCTTGTTGGTACGCGGCCTCCGCGTCAGCCAATTTCCGGTAGCCGCCCACTGTGATCGTCACTTTCTCCGAACCATCGCCGTTTGTGAAGAACACTGCCCTTGTGGCTTTGGGCTTGCCGATGGCGGTCATATCTCTCCCCGTGCTGGCTTGCTGGGTAATCTCAGGGAAGAACTGATTAACCGCGCTCAGCGAGACAACAAAGTTGCGAGGTAGCAAGGCGCCAGACCCGTCGGTGGCGCTACTTAATGACGAGGATTGCCCAGTTGCGGCCAAGGAGAGAGACGTGACCACCGCAATCAAGAGCATTGCGAGCCGTCCTCTTCGTGATCCACCAACCACATCGCTAACGCTTCTGCTCATGTCTAACAACTTTCAACACCTCGAAATTCCCAACTGCGAACTTCTTCTTTGCAAGGAGCTAGTCGAGCAGACAGCGGGCGATAGCAATCCTTTCGTCTGACCCCGGCCTATTCCTCGCAACAGCCGTGGATGGAGATTTTATCAGGTTCTCCCACGCTATGAGCTTCGTGCGATGCGGTCGAGGTACGCGGTGACCGCGTTCCAATCTCCTCGCTTCGCGGCGCGAGCGGTATGTCCATCCGGGCGGAATCATCCTTCTGATTTGACAAAATTGGACGCAGCGACTCGAAACCGGTACCGGCTTCGCTAGCGCGAAGCTGTCCGGAGGCCAGAAGCCAGCTGCGCTCGCGTTGCTCGCTTCGGTCAGGATGACAGAGAGCGCGGGGTGCGCGCTCAGGCTAGGGATGAAAGAGGCGGTCGATGATCGTTGGGACGAGGCGATGGATTTCTTCGCGGCATTCGGCGAATACGAGGTCGCCTTTTTCGTAGGGGTCGTCGATGTCGCCGGCTTCACCTGCGAAGGAGCGCAGCGTGAATACCGGACGCGCCTTTGCGCCGGGAAAGCGCTCGACGAGATCACGCGCCTGCTGCTCGGTCATCGCGATGATGAGATCGGTCTGCTCGAGCATCTCGGGATGCCGTTTCAGGTCGGTGGAAGTCGCTTCGTCGCCGATATCGATGCCGACTTCGCGCAGCGCCATCCGCGTGTCGAGCGAGACCAGCGCACCGTCGCGCGCGTACGGCGCGATGCCCGCGGAGGTGATCGTAATGTTGTGCTCGAAGCCGAGTGCGTCGAGTTCGCGGCGCAGGATGTGCTCGGCCATCACGCTGCGCGCAGTGTTGGCGGCGCAAATGAACAGGATGGAACGAAAGCGCGGCTCACGAGCAGCCGCGCTTTTAGGTTTCGTATCAGCCGTCAAAAATCTACACGCCCCCGCCCATCACCTCGCCCATGCTCTCCTTTTTGGTCACGCCCTTGGCGAGCTCTTCCTTGAGCTTGGCGCCGAGTTCGGCCGGCTCCCACATCGAGCCCTTCTTCGAGACCTTGGCGCCGGTATGCCATCCGCGCATCAGCCACACGTTGCCCATGCCGACGCGGAACACTTCGCCGTGAACGTCTTTGGCGTCGTCGCTCGCGAGCCACGCGACCAGAGGTGCGACGTGCGCGGGCGTGAACGCGTCCCATTCGCCGGCTCGCTGCGCCATGCCGGCGGCGGTCTGCGGAGTCGCCTCGACGGTGAGGCGGGTGCGCGCGACCGGCGCGATCGCGTTGGCGGTAACGCCGTAGCGGCTCATCTCTCGATCGATGATTATCGCCATCGCGGCCACCGCCGCTTTCGCCGCGCCGTAGTTGCTCTGTCCCGCGTTGCCGAGGATGCCCGAGTCGGAGCTGGTGTTGATGAGCCGGCCGTTCAGCACATTGCCGGCCTTGTGCTGCTCGCGCCAGTAGGCGGTCGCGTGGCGGCAGACATTGAAGGTGCCCTTCAGATGGACGGCGACGACCGAGTCCCAGTCCTCTTCGCTCATGTTGAAGATCATGCGGTCGCGCAGGATGCCCGCGTTATTGACCACGATGTTGAGCTTGCCGAAGTTATCGATCGCGCAATCGACGATCCGTTTGGCGGACTTGAAGTCGGTGACGCTCTCGAAGTTGGCGACTGCTTCGCCGCCGGCAGAGCGGATTTCCTTGACCACATCCTCGGCGGGCGAGCGCGACTGCCCGGTGCCGTCGAAGTGTCCGCCGAGGTCATTGATAACCACCTTGGCTCCGTGCTTGGCGAGCAACAACGCCTCTTCGCGCCCGATGCCGCGGCCGGCGCCGGTGATTACCGCAACTTTGCCTGTCAATAGTGCCATCTCGCTAGTTCCTCTTCTCTTTCTCGCTTGGATTTGGATTCGGTGCCTGTTGGGCGATATCGCCCGGTCCTTCTATATCGAAGTCTTCTTTGGGTTCCATCATGGATTCGTCGATGTGGGCGGGCAACTCATAGATGAGATCGATCGTCATCTTCGCCTTATCCTGATCGCTCGGGTACAGCATGATGCTGCCGGGGCGCCCGTCGTAGTTGAAATCGCACGACCAGGTTTTGCGCGCCGGCATGATCAGCGACGAGGTGATGTGGAAATCGCCCTTCTTCAACTGGTCTTTGTAATAAGCGACCATCTGGGGCATCTGCGCGTCGGAGCTGAACATGATTTCGCGCATCGCGCCTTTGGGTTTGCGGACGTGCTCGACCGTGGCGCCCGGATATATGGGCATCGCCTTGTACAGGTCTGCGGGCAAGGCCTTGCTCGGCTCGTCAGTCGGGCCCGTCGACTGCGCGACGGGAGGTGCAATCGGTGCGGCCACCGGCGCTGACTTGCAGGCCGCGAAGAGGAGCATGCAGGCGGCGGCCAGCGCAGCCGGGATGAAGAGAACGGGCCGATTCACCGTCTTAATAAAGGGTGGACTCAGATTTTTCAAAAGCGTCAATCGACCCAAAAAAATAATGACCGCATCGCGGTCAACCTACGGCACCTGCTGGCAAGCTACTTCTGGATAGACTTGAGGGGCCGAGAAGTCAAGGCGACCGGTGACTTCGCGGTGGCCGAGGGCGACGAATCGGAGCTAGTCGCAGGCATGGCCAAAAGCGTAGAGTAGATAACAGGACGACTCGATAAACGAAGATAGGTGCGAAGGTTGCGCAGTGTGGGCTAGCGCAGGAAGCCTCAGGGGCTCATTCGCAATCGTGGACGAATTGGTCGACATTTTTGCTTACGCACGGCGACTCTTGACAAATACTTCCCATTGTTGCATTCAGACTTTCCGCGCCATCACGGACAACTTTGACCGGCTGGTGGGAGCCCAGTCTATTAAAATTGGGCTGACGACCGGATCAAGGGAGAACCGCTAAGGCATTTTGGGGCAGTTATCGCAACGGTTCGAGCGGGCCGAAATTTCGTCGCTCAAATTTATTTCAATCTCGAGAGGATAAGAGATGCAAAGCAACTTTGGTATTTTGTCGATGATCCAGCAGGGCTACTACGCCACGTATCCCCTGCTCTTCATTTCGGTCGTCTGCCTGGCGATAATTTTCGAACGCGTTTGGGCGCTGTGGGGAGTAGGACCGAAGACGGCCAAGCTCGCCGACTCGCTGATCCCGCAGCTGCGGCAGGGCAAGTTCAACGAGGCGTTGCAGGCCACGCAGGCGCGCGGCACGGCGGCCGAGCGCATCTATCACACGCTCATTTCGGGCGCACAGACGATGGACCGCGACCATCTGCTCGAACTCGACGACGAGCGCCGTTACCAGGAAGGCCTCGAGTTCAAGCGCTACATCTGGGTGCTCGCGACCGCGGGCGCATCGGCTCCCTTCATCGGGCTGTTCGGCACGGTCGTCGGCATCCTGGTGGCGTTCCAGTCGATGGCAATCATGGGCACCGGCGGTTTCTCGGTCGTCGCGGCCGGTATTTCGGAAGCGTTGATTTCCACGGCGCTGGGACTGGCCGTCGCGATCGTCGCGGTTATCTTCTACAACTATTTCTCGGTCAAGGTTGAGAACATCAGCGCGATCCAGCACATCAACGACGACCGACTGATCGACGCAGCGCTGCAAGGGAGACAGACGCGTGGCAATTAGCGGACCACATGGCAGCGAAGGCGGCGTCTTCGCCGACATCAATATCACGCCGCTGACCGACATCTTCCTGGTTCTGCTGATCATCTTCATGGTGACGACTTCCGTCACTATCGAGTCCGCCGCTCACGTCGATCTGCCCAACGCCACCAACACTGCGCCGGAGAATAAGGGCGTCATCGTCACCTACACCGCCCAGCACGAGTTGTTCGTGAACTCGAAGGACGTGCCCGAGCGCGAACTCCGCTCGGCCTTGAGCGACGCGTTGGCCAAGGTGGACCAGAAGATCGTCGTGTTCCAGGGCGATCGCAAAGTACTGCTCGGCGACATGGTGCGGATCCTGGGTATCGCCAAGCAAGCCGGCGCCGAACAAATTGCAATCGCGGCCAAACGGGTCACGGGTGCGCAAATGGAGAACTCCTCATCCTCCGCCCCCTCCGGTGGAGGAAGTTGATCGCGACCCGTAGAGGTATCTGCCCATGGCAAGAGGAAAAATGACGAGTAACAAAGGTGGCGGGGTGTTCGCCGATATCAACATCACCCCGTTGACCGATATCTTTCTCGTCCTGCTGATTATCTTCATGGTGACGACCGCGGTGACGATAGAGTCTGCCGCCCACGTCGATTTGCCCAAGGCTGAAGCTACCGCGGCCTCGACCGACAAGCCCAAGGGAATCATCGTCACTTACACCGCCGAGCATCTGGTCTATCTGAACGACAAGCAGGTCACCGAGGTCGAGTTGGTGCCCCAGCTTCATGACGCGCTCCAGAACTCGACCGACAAAATTGTGATTTTCCAGGGCGACCCAAAGGTTATACTTGGTGATATGGTTCGCATCCTGGATTTGGCCAAGTCGGCGGGCGCGGAGGCGATCGCAATCGCAGTGTCTTCACTGCCGCCTGGCGGTGGCGGTGGCGGCGCCCCGGCGCCGGGAGGCGGAGCGTAGGAATTTGATTTTCGAACGGCTCACGCGTTGCCGCGACGATCGCGCGGCCTTAGATTTAGTCATTGAGGACCTCGGCCTCGGCCGCGCCGTCAAGCGTGGCCCAAGCGGGGAGCGCATTTTTATATGATCGTACCAATAATCATTTTGCTCGTGCTGTCGACGTTTGTCGTCGCCTTCATCTTCTATCGCATCATCGGCAAGCGAGAGCTCGAGGCCGAGGCGCGCCGCGACGAAGATGAAGCCGACGCGACCCGTCTGCAGAAGATGAAAGACGCGCTCGGTCTGTTGATCGGACCGTTCCCTCTCTCAGTCGCCCTGCACGTGCTCGCCCTGCTCTTCCTGATCATCACGGTGCACGAGCAGCGCGGGCGCGAGTTGATCATGGTGAACCTGGAAGCGGGCGGCGGCGGCGGTGGCGGCAACGAGATGCAGGATCTCGACATGCCCGAAGTGCCGATGCCCGACACTGCTCCGCAGCAGATGGAGCAGCCGACCGCGGTCGATACGTCACAGGCGGTCGGCCTGGCCAATGACTACGTGCGCGCAGCCGGCGGCGGCGGTATCGGAATCGGCCGTGGTGGCGGCATGGGCTCAGGCTACGGTCATGGCATCGGCTCGGGCTTCGGCGGCTTCATCGGCGAATTGCGCCGCAAGGGCCTCGACGTGGTGCTGGTCATCGACGGCACCGGCTCGATGCGACTGATAATCGACGACGTCAAAGCCAAGATGCAGCAACTGGTGCAGTCGATTCACCGCCTCGTGCCTATAGCGCGAATCGGCATAATCGTGTTCGGCGGCAAGGGCGAGAAGATGAATATCCAGCCGCTGACACTGTCGCCGCAAAAGCTGAGCGACTTTTTGAACGGCATCCAGGCGATGGGTGGCGGCGAATGGGAAGAGGACACGCTGGGCGCCGTCGAGACCGGAATCAACAAGATGGACTGGAAGCCGTACGCCAAGAAGGTGGTGGTGCTGGTCGGCGATTCGCCGCCGCGCACCGAGGACTTCGCCCCGTTGCTGGCGCTGATTCGGCAGTTCAAATCCAACAACGGCACCTTCAACACGGTGGACGTGGCGGCCGAGGAGCACGAGCGGTTTGAGCGCGAGTTCTGGCTCAAGGTGCATCGCGAGGAGCCGCCGAAGATTTCGCCGTTGCCGGCCTTCTACCGGCAGACCCAGGCGGCGTACAAAGTGCTCGCCAGCGCGGGTGGCGGCTCGATGAAATCGCTGAGCAAGGACGCGCACATCAATCAGCAGGTGCTGATCCTCGCGTTCGGCGATCAGTGGCAATCGCAGGTCTCTGCATTCGGCCGCGGGCTTAACAACAGCAGCGCAAGTCCGTAAATATTTGCGTCCGGCCAATCGTCTAATAAGATGGTGGCCGGGACGACATGAAAACTGTCCAGATACTCAGCGCGGTCGCCCTTGCGGCCGCGCTGTTTTTTCCGGCGAATGCGTCGCGAGCCTATGACTTGCAGCACGCTCGCGCGCAGAAGGATTTAACGCCGGCGCTCCAGCAGTCGCTCGAGGACAAGCTTTCGGATGTGACCGGTCCCTACTTCGACGAGCAGGACGAAAAAAAAGCTCATGGCCAGGTGTACATCGACCTGTTGCAGAAATTCGAGTACCTGCCGACTTACGGTCCGCACAATCACCTGGTCGTGAGCTGCAAGCTCGGCGGCGTCGAGTACGACCCTTCGAAGAAGGGCACTGCCAAGGGCCTCGCCACCGGCAATCTGAAGTACCTGGTGTTCACCTACGCGCTTGAAGACGGGAAATGGGTGTCGGTCGCGAAGCCCAAGTGGGAAACGCAGAACCTGGGCGCGGCGGGCGCGGCGCAAATGAGGCAGGGCCTCGCGCGGGGCGAGCAGCGCAAAGCCGCGATGGGAAAAACCGCTCAGACCCACGCTGCCGCAGCAGCCGCGGCGGCCGCCGCCCAGAAAGCGGCGGATCGCGCCGGGCAATAATCTACCTTCCCGACGCGGCCGCTTGCTCGACTACGTTGTTCTGCACTTTGCTGTGGAAGCGGCCGTAGCTGAAATAGATCACCAGCCCGATCAGCAGCCATACGAAAAAACGAATCCAGGTAACCACCGGCAGACTCGCCATCAGGTAAACGCAAAACACGACGCCCAGGATCGGCACCAGCGGCACCAGTGGCGTGTGAAACGGGCGTTTCATGTCGGGCTCGACGTGGCGCAGGATCCATACGCCGAAGCATACCAGCACGAACGCGAACAGCGTCCCGATATTCGTCAGCTCCGCGATTTCCTGGATCGGCAGCAGCGCCGCCGTAATTCCAACTGCGAATCCGGTCAGCGTCGTCGGGATGTACGGCGTGCGATACTTCGGATGTATCCGGCTGAAGGCGGGCGGCAGCAGGCCGTCGCGTGACACGGCGAAAAATACGCGCGATTGCCCGAGCATCAGCACCAACAGCACCGAGGTCAGGCCCGCCACCGCGCCAAGCGAAATGAATCCCGACAACGCAGCCATCCCGCGCAGCACGAAGGCCGACGCCAGCGGCGCGTTCACGTCGATCAGGTGCGCCGGCACCATCCCGGTCAGCACGCCGGCGACCAGGATGTAGAGCAGCGTGCAGACGAAGAGCGAGCCAAGTATGCCGAGCGGCAAATCGCGATTCGGGTCAACGACTTCTTCCGCCGCCGTCGACACCGCGTCGAACCCGATGTACGCGAAGAAAATCACCGCCGCGCCTTTCATCACGCCCGCCCATCCCATCGGCGCGAACGGACTCCAGTTCGCGGGCCTGACAAAGAACGCGCCGACGACAATCACAGCGCCGATCACGACCAGCTTGATCCCCACTATGATCGAATTGATTCGCGCGCTCTCCGAGATGCCGATGTACAGCACGTAGGTTATGAGCATCACGATCAGCAGCGCGGGCAGGTTGATGATCGCGCCGGGCGCCGAGCCGGGCGCCTTGGTGATCGCCACCGGCAAGTGAATGCCGAGGCCGTCCAGGATGACGGTAAGATAACCCGACCATCCCACCGCGACGGCGGCCGCGCCGACCGCGTATTCGAGCACGAGATCCCATCCGATGATCCAGCCGACCAGCTCGCCCATCGTTGCGTACGAGTACGAGTACGCGCTGCCGGCCACCGGGATCATCGCGGCGAACTCCGCGTAGCACAGCGCGGCCATCGCGCACGCGAATCCCGACACGACGAATGAGAGCACGATCGCGGGACCGGCGTATTTTGCCGCGGCGACGCCGGTCAGCACGAAAATTCCCGCGCCGACGATCGCGCCTATTCCGAGCAGCGTGAGATCAAGCGCTCCCAGAGCCCGCTTCAGACCGCCGGAGCGCGAGTCCGCTTCCGCCATCAATGCGGCAGCCGGCTTGCGCCGAAAAAGTTGCGCTCTAAGCCCGGTATCGCTCATCCCCGCTCCACTCCCGCCGCTGTCACCACGCCTGGTATCCGCCGTCCACCGAAATTACCGACCCCGTAACGTAGCTTGAAGCGGGACTGGCAAGGAAGATCACCGCGCCGCGAATCTCATGCGCAAGGCCGAGCCGCTTCATCGGCGTGAACGCTTCCATCCGCTCCTTGTTCGCGGGCTTGGCGATTCCGCCCTCGGTCGCCTCGGTGGGAATCCATCCCGGCGCGATCGCGTTGACCAAAATTCCGTAGCCGGCCCATTCGACGGCCAACTGTCGCGTCAGATTCGCCAACGCCGCCTTGGTCGCCGCGTATGCCGACAGCCGGTACACGGAACTCGCCACCGACGCGTAGATCGAAGCCATGTTGATGATTCGGCCCGGCTGCTTGGTCTCGATCAGACGACGCGCGACGCGCTGCGCGAGCATCATCGGCGCGGTCAGATTCACCGCGATCGCTTCGTCCCACGCTTCGCGCTTGAAATTCTCGGCGCGCCCGGTCGGCGATACGCCCGCATTGTTCACCAGGATGTCCACGTCGCCGAGCGCGGCCGACGCCTCGGCCATCACGCGATCGAGGTCGTCCTCGCGCGTCACGTCGGCGCCGATTCCGATCGCCTTGACGCCGTGAGCCTTCGCCAACTCCGCGGCAATTCGCGTGACACGGTCTTTGCGGCGCGCGACGAGGGCTACGTCAGAGCCCGCAATCGCCAGCGCCTTTGCGCATTCCACGCCCAGCCCCGACGACGCGCCGGTGACCAGGCCGCGACGCCCGCGCAGAGAGAACAGCGATTCGAGCGAATCCATTGAAGGTTTCAGTCGCCGAAAACTTCGCCGGCGGCTTGTGCCGCTGCCGCGACCGCTCGATCGATGTCAGCGCGCGAAATTCCGTGATGAGTCACGGCGCAGAACGACGTCGCTTCGCGCGGCGAGATGAGAACGCCCCGCTCTTTCATCGCCGCCGCGAAACGCCGCGACGCGTGCGCGTCGCCGTCGACGTCGAACACGACCATGTTGGTACGATTCGCGACGGGCCGCACGTTAAGTCCCGCGACCAGCGCGAGTCCCTGCGCCAGCGCGCGCGCATTCTGATGGTCCTCGGCCAGCCGATCGACCATCGCGGTCAGCGCGACGATTCCCGCCGCCGCGATTATTCCCGCCTGCCGCATCCCGCCGCCAAGTACTTTGCGAGTCCGATGCGCGCCTGCGATGAATTCGCGGCTGCCGCACAGCAGAGAACCCACCGGACACCCAAGTCCCTTCGACAGGCAGA
This sequence comes from uncultured delta proteobacterium, assembly GCA_963724395.1. Classification (GTDB taxonomy): domain Bacteria; phylum Desulfobacterota; class Binatia; order Binatales; family Binataceae; genus Binatus. Next base: position 115,132 of record CAVRUK010000002.1, read on the forward strand.
ACGACACCGTATCCGCGACGCTCGCGATTTCCTTCGGCGTCGTCTCGAGCGCGAGCGCCGCGTTGAAGATTCGCGCTCCGTCGAGATGCAGCGGAATTTTTCTGTGATGCGCCGCCTCGGAAACTTCCGCCATGTGCGACAACTTGATCGGCGCGCCGCCGCATCGGTTGTGAGTGTTCTCGATCACCACCAGCGAGGGCTGTGCGAAATGATCGTCGGCCGGCGTCCCGAGCTCGCGCGCGAGTTCGTGCGTGTCGAGCTCGCCGTCGTCGGTGTTGGTGACTGCGGTGAGCACGATGCCTCCCAGAGCCGACGCGCCGCCTGCCTCGTAAAGATTGGTATGCGACTGCGAGCCGACTATCGCCTTGGTGCCGCGCGCGCAGTGCGTCAGCATCGCAGCGAGGTTGCCCATCGTGCCGCTCGGTACCAGCAGTGCTGCGTCCTTGCCCACTATCGACGCCGCCATCGCCTCGAGCCGGTTGACTGTAGGGTCTTCGCCATAAACGTCGTCACCCAGCTCGGCGCGCGCGATTGCCTCGCGCATCTCCGGCGTCGGCAGGGTTACGGTGTCGCTGCGCAGATCGATCAAGTCGCGATGCCTGTCGCGCGGGGCTTACTGCCCCGGCGGATAGAGCGTGGTGAAGTTGCCGCTGGTGGTATCGACGACCTCGACGGCGTTTTCGGTGGTGTCGGAGAAATACAACTGCTTGCCGTCGCTGGTGAGCGCGCATCCCGAACCGATGTGGCCGTTGACAAGCGTCAGCTTGGTCACGGTGTTGGTGTTGAGATCGATTTTGCGGATCGAATGGTTGTCGGCGTCCAGCACGTAGAGCATCGCGCCGTCGGTGCATAGCGCGCCCGGATTGTTGAACTGCGCCTGCGCTGCGGGACCGTCCTTGTCGCCTTCCTCGCCGGTGCCGGCGAGCGTGCTGCTCTGCAGCGTGCTGATATCGATCTTGCGGATGATGTCGTTGCCGGTATCGGCGACGTAGATCGCTTTCTTGTCCACCGCGACGCCGCGCGGGCCGCTGAACAGCGACTTGTCCGAGTTACCCTCGGTCTTGCCCGCTGTGCCCGCCTGCCCGCCGACGGTCTTGACCTTCATATCGGCGAGCGTGATGCGCCGGATCGTGCTGTTGCCGCTGTCGGCGACGTATAGCGCGGTGCCGTCGGTCGCGATCTGCGTCGGCAGGTTGAAGTGCGCGGCCGGGCCGGTGCCGTCTTCGGTGCCCGAGATATTCGCCGTCCCCGCAATGGTGGTGACCGTCCCGTTGGCGACGTTGATCTGGCGAATGTCGGAATTGTTGGTGTCGCAAAGATAGAGATTCTGTCCGGAGATCGTCATGCCGTCGGGGCTGTTGAAGCGCGCCGAGTCGCCGACGCCGTCGTTACTGCCTTCCTGGAAGAGCTTGCCCGCGACGATGCGCAGCGATTTCGACGCCGCGTCGATCGCCTCGATGGTGTTGTTGCGGCTGTTCGCGACGTAAATCGCGCGGCCGTCGGTCGCGAGTCCGGCAGGGAAGTCGAGGCGCGGGCCCGATTGCGCCTGCAGCCCTTGCAGCTCCTGCGCCGGCGCGGATTTGCCGACGGCGAGCATCGCAAGCATCGCGGCCGAAGCCAGAATCACTTTAGAGTTTGCGGAGACCCTCATTTACGCGACCTCGCTGGATTGGTTGGAGTTATTCGCGTCGATTCACGAATCTTGCCGCAACTTATGGAAAGATCGCTTTTACCACTTCGTCGATCGCGCGCTTGCTGTCCGCTTCGTCGGTCAGCGACCAGGTGACCGCGACCGTCGCGGCGCGCCGCGGTGCGATTCCCTGGCGGATCAGCTCGCCGGCGTAGATCAGCAGGCGCGTCGAGACGCCTTCTTCCAGGCCCGACGCTTTCAGATGGCGCACCTTCTCACCCAAAACCGCGAGTTGCAGCGCGATATCCTGCTCGACGCCGGCCTCGTGCGCGATAATCTCGACTTCCTTGTCGGCCGGTGGATAGTTGAACTCGATCGTCACGAAACGCTGGCGGGTCGAGTGCTTCAAGTTTTTCTGAATGCTCTGGTAGCCGGGATTGTACGAAATGACCAGGAGGAATCCTTCGTGGGCCTCGATCGTCTCGCCGCGCTTTTCGATGGGCAGAATCCGTCGGTGATCCGACAGCGGATGGATCAGCACGGTCGTGTCCTTGCGCGCCTCGACCACTTCATCGAGGTAGCAAATCGCGCCGCGGCGCACCGCCTGCGTCAGCGGACCGTCAACCCATACCGTCTCGTCGGCCTGAATCAGGAAACGGCCGACCAGGTCGCTGCCGGTGAGATCTTCGTGACACGCAACCGTGATGAGCTCGTTGGGGCCGTTGGCGAGCGACGACAGCTGATGCGCCATGTGCTCGACGAAGCGCGTCTTGCCGCATCCGGTGGGACCCTTGAGCAGCAACGGCAGTCGCGCCTTGTACGCGGCGGTGAAGATTTCCACTTCGTCGCCAATCGGCAGGTAGAACGGTGCCGCGGCCGGGTCGAGATGCTTTACCTCGGGGCCCTCAGCCTGCAGCCTGGTGTCGAACTTCTTTAACTCAATCCCCATCGGTTCCTTCTGGCGGCATGATCGGACTCGTCAAGCCGCGATTCTAAGAGACTTCCGCGCAACCATTCAAGGCAAGCAGGGGTGACCCCTGCACCCAGTAACAGGAGAACCCGGCTTCTCCTCAATTGTAGGTCACGTCCGGCGCTGGTAACTTGCGGTGCCGTCGCGATTGTCCTTGACCTCGTAGCCGCGCCGCTCGATCTCCTTGCGCAACTCGTCGGCGAGCGTGAAGTCTTTCGCCTTGCGCGCGGCAGTTCGATTGTCGATCAATTGCTGCACGTCCGTCGCGATCGAGCCCGCGCGCGCCGCGTCGCGATGCTTCTGCAAATCGAGCCCCAGCATCGCGTCGAGCGCCTTCAGCGTCGGCCATGCCCTGAAGTCCTTGCGCCTGTACGCTTCCGCGACCAATTCCAGTGCGGCCGCGAGCGCCTGCGGCGTGTTCAGGTCGTTGTTAATCGCGTCGTGAAAACGCTCGTAATACTCCGCGGCCCATCCTGGCCCCTCGGCGCCGTCGGCAGCCGCGTCTTCGGGCACGCTGCGCGCGAACTCGCGAAAATAATCGAGGTTGTTCTGTGACGCCCGAATCGCGTCGTCGTTGAACGCAATCTCGGAACGGTATTTCGCGCCGTAGCAAAAAATCCGAAACGCCAGCGGATCGATTCCCGCCTGCCCGAGATCGCTCAGCAGCGGGAACTTGCCCGCGCTCTTGCTGATCTTGGTTCCCTCTTTGCCGACCAGAAACGCGTTGTGCACGAAATACCGCGCGAACGGCTTGTGCGTCGCGCTTTCCGATTGCGCAATTTCGTTCTCGTGATGCACCGGGATGTGATCGATACCGCCGGTGTGGATGTCGATGGTCTCGCCGAGGTACTTCATCGCCATCGCGGAGCATTCGATATGCCATCCCGGATAACCGCGTCCCCACGGACTGTCCCATTGCATCAGATGGTCCGGCTGGCCGAGCACCCATAGCGTGAAATCGTGCGGGCTATGCTTGTCGGCTGAATGCTCGAGGCGCTGCGCCGCGTTCTGCTCGTCGAGGCTCTGGCGTGAGAGCCTGCCCAGCCGATTCTCGCCGCGATACCGCTCGACGTCGAAGTACACGCCGCTTTTAGTGACGTAGGCAACGCCGGCGTCGATGATTCTCGCAATCAGCGCGAGCATATCGGCGATATGATCGGTCGCGCGCGACCAAACCTGCGGCGGCTCGAGATTGAGCGCCGCGCAATCGCGCTGAAACTGTTCGAGATAATAATTGGCGACTTCGAGCGGAGATTTACCTTGCGCGCGTGCGGTTTTCTCGACTTTGTCCTCGCCCTCGTCCACGTCGCCGGTCATGTGGCCGACGTCGGTCACGTTCATCACGTGACGCACGCGATAGCCGTTGAACTCGAGCGCCCGGCGCAGGCTGTCTACGAATACATACGCGCGCAGATTTCCAAGATGCTGCGGCAGGTAGACCGTCGGCCCGCACGAATAGAGCGTAACCTCGGGCGGCTTCTGCGGCTGGAACTCCTCGACGGCCCGGTTCAACGAATTGAAAATGTAAAATGGTTTCACGAGTGCGAACGTCAAGCTTAGCGTGGCCTCGCGATGTTGAACAAGGCGCGGTTCTGGTTCCCTCGCCCGCTACGGGGAGAGGGTTTGGGAGAGGGACAATTGTGCGGCGCGTTTGTCTGTCGCGCCGCACATTCTGCGACCTTCGACGGCCGTTAATGTTGCTCGGCGGGTTGATCTTTCAGGCGGCCACTCGCGTCGCGGGCGTAGCGGGTCGCTGCGATGCGCTTGTACTGCCGATCCGCCAGCCATGCGTAGCCCGGGACGTACCACAGGTACGCCAGGTAGCCTTTGAGGCCGCGCTGGCGGCGTAGAATCTCGTTGATAGCGCGCGCGCCACGGAACACGCGGCCGCTCTCGTCCACCGCGTGCAATTCTTCGAGCAGGTTTTCCAGCTTCAAATCGGGAAACTGCGCGCGCACTTCTTCAAGATGAAGATCGAGCGGCTCGATTTGTCCCGAATTGTCGAATTTCCGGATTCCGTCCAGGCTCGCACGGCACATCTCGCATGAGCCGTCGAACAATATCGCGAGCTTGCCGGCCGACGCCTTGCCGACGCTTGCCGCCTGCCGATCCGCGCTCATCGCAATCGCCTCGGCCCGTGGCTCCTGAGCGCTCAGCGGTTCGACCATCGCGGATTCAGATTCAAGCGCCGCATCCGCGCTTTCTCATGGATGATTCGCCATTCATAACCGTCGAGGAGCGAGACCCATGCCGCCTCCATCGTGTTGGACGACTTCGCCAGCGTGGTCCAGACCATGTCGCCGTCGGCAAATTTCTTCACCGACACGACGTCGGCCTCGGTCGAAGCGCCGGTCGCGTGCTGGTAGGTTTCGATCACCTTGACCGGCTCAAGGAAAGGAAAATATTTCAGCAGGGCTTTGCGCAGCGCGACGTCGAGCGCATGCAACACGCCGACGCCCGAAGCAGCCTCAGTCTCTTCGACGTCGCCAATGCGGATGATCAGCGTCGCGTCGACAGTCATCTTGCCGTCGTAAACGTCGTCGATCACGCGGCGGCGCACGATCTGGAACGGGGCCACGTAACCGCTGGAGGCGCGCAGCTTCGCCAGTTCGCGCGACGCCTGGGGTGGTTCCGCTTCGTAAAAATCTGCCTGACGTTCTGTGCTCATCGGGCTTACCCGCAATTTTTGGGCGATGCTGCTAAGTTGATTATCATCAGCGCGACAACGGCTTTCAAGGAGAAACGCAGTTGCCATAATAGTTGACTCGTGGAACAAGTGCGCGGCCCATGCGCGCGCATCGAGTCGCGATTGTGACCAAAACTGTCAATTCATGAAGATCGTCCACCGATCTCTCTTCTATCCGCGATTGTTCCCCTTCCCTCGAGGGAAGGGGTTAGGGGTTAGGTTGTGGATATTCATCGCAGCGATCGTCGCGATCTTCGTGACGCGGCCCGCTCCCGCGCGCGCATCGCAAGTGCGCATCCCGCTTACGATCGACTACATCACGCTGCGCGAGGCGCTCAAACGTAAACTCTACACCGCGCCCGGCGGACGCGCCCCGCTTTGGAACGGCCTCGACGATTGCCAGTTTCTGTACGCGGAAAATCCCGAGTTCTCGCACGCTGCAGAAGGCGGCGCGGCAACCGTGAAGCTCGAAACCGCGAACAGCCTCGGGCTGGGGGTCGCGATGGGTTCGCAGTGCGTCGGCGCGATCCAGTGGAACGGTATCGTCGAGGCGCTGGGCGTCCCGTATATCGCGCCGGGCCTCCAGCTCAAATTTCATTTCACCGATTTGAATCTCTACGACGCGGCGCATCAGAAGTCGCAGCTCGTCAGCCGGGGCTTCGATCTGATCAAGAGCTATCTGGTTCCGAAGCTCGACGATTTTTCTTACGATCTGAATCCTGCGGTTCAGCAGCTCGCGGCGATGATAGCCGATTCGATTCCGACCGACGCCGCCGACCGGTTCCGCACCGCGATCGCGAGTCTCACCGCCGAGCCGAACATCGCCGCGCTCGACGACGGTATCCGCGTCACGCTCGTGATGAGCGTCCCCGACGTGCCGGCGCCGCCCGCGAATCCGGGCGCAGCCTCGTCGCCGACGCCCGCCGAGCTCAAGGCCTTTCAGGACACGCTCGATCAATGGGACGCGTTTCTGGTTTTCTCGATCAAGCAGCTTGGCGATTCGGTCGGCGACCAGCAGTTCCGCGAGCAGTTGCTGCAAATCCTGCTCGACAGTCGCTACCGCCTGGTGCAGGCGTTGAAGAGTCCGCCGGGAGCCGCTGGACCCGATCCGGTGCGCATTCTGTTCCTCGATGAGTGGCGCCAGTTGCACGACGCGGTGCGAGCGGCCGCGCGGCGCGGGATGCTGGGGGCGCGCGCGCTCGAATTCATGTCGTTCATCTCGGCGGGCGACGCGCTGTTTGCGCTCGATCAGGCGGCGCCGGCGCTCGGGATGCGCATTTCCGCCGCCGACCTTCGCCGCCTCGCGCATATCATGGCGCCTGCGGCGACCGGCGACCCGCTCAAATTCAACTACCGCGAAGATCCCGAGATGAAGAAGCTCTTCGCGGTGCCCGAGCCGCCAAGGAGTCGCCATCCAATCGAAGAAGAAGACATCTCACCGTCAACGCCCGCCGCCGCGCCGACTCACGGATCGATTCCGCTTCGCGCTCCCAGCGCGCGATTGTTCCCCTTCCCTCGAGGGAAGGGGTTAGGGGTTAGGTTGCTTAATTTCCTCTCGCCTGCCGAGGCTGACGCCGCCGAGGACAGCGGATCCACGCAGATAGCGCGGCTGCAGGACGTCGCCGACCGCCTCTACCGCCTCGTCATCAACGAAGAAAATGCCGATAGCTATCGCCACGACATGGCCCTGCTCCTAAATCTCAGCGCCGAGTATCAACTCGCTGCAAAGTCCACCGGCATGAATGCGCTCGATACTGACAACGGCCGCACTTATCTCACGCTGGTGCTCAGTACCGCGTGGCAGGAGAGCTGCTGGCGGCAATTCGTGATGGACGGCGAGCGCATCCGATGGCTCGAAGTCGGCCACCGGCGATATCGGCGTGATGCAGGTGAACAAGCATGTGTGGCGCGGCTTTTACGATATCGACCGCCTCAAGTGGGACGTCCTCTACAATGCGGGCGCGGGATGCGAGATCCTCGCGCGCATGATGCAGTTTGCATACGCCGGGCAACCCAAGTTCGATCCCGTGCTGATTTCCATCCATCTCGCGCGGTCGGCGTATGCCGGCTACAACGGCGGCCCGGGCGCATGCGATCGATGGCGTCGGCGCGAGCCGCCGGCGCTCAAGCAAGTCGATTCGAGCTTCCTGGAAAAATACCGCGCAGTCGAAAACGGAACCCAGATCGACATCCTGAGCTGCGCGCATTCGTGGGGCCACTGATTCTCTCTTACGGACGAGTTCACCGAAACGTCGCTAACAATATGTCGATCCGGCTGCGAACAACGAGTCACACAAATTGTGCGTGAAACGTCGCGCGATCGGTGAAAAACCCTTGTGCCTATTGAGTTTTAGGAGCAAAACGTTTCACGTGAAACGTTTTTAGTTCAGGAGAACGAAACGCGTAACGGTTCCCTACGGAACCAGCGGCCAGTCGGCACACCAACAACCACGATTGGGTTCCCGGTGTCGTGCTGGCCGCTGAAGGACTGGCCAGCGCTATTCACCGGACCCGCTCAGCGGGATCGTCTGGTCCGCATTGGAAGCATTGTCATAGACGGTCACCGCCGAGGGAGGCTGCGGACCCTTCGAAGCCGGAATAAATTCCACCGTCAGCTCGCACGTTTTCTGCGGGAACAATTGCACGGGGCAATTCGTGGCCGATCCCGCAAAGCCGAATATCTGCGGCTTGGTCGCCGGGACCGAAAATCCCACCGGGCTCTGAAAGGTGATCGGCGGCTGCCCTTGCTGGGCCGAATTGCTCAGCATGAATGTGAACGATTTCTCCTGTCCTACTTTTACACTGCCAAAATTACCCGACGGCGGATTGATAACCAAGTTTCCGGGAACCGGGGTCGCGGTCGGAGTGGGGGTCGGTGTCTTTCTGGCCTTCCGGACTTTGCCTGTCCCCTTGAGTGCAATCGTACGCGACGGATCTGTTCCATTGTTCGCGATGACGAGCGTCGCGGTGCGAATGCCCGTGTCGACGGGAGCGAAGGTGATCGCAACCTCGCACGTGGCGCCCGCGGCGAGCTGACCCACGCAGTTCTGCGAGGCGGAGAACTCGCTCGTGCTGGACTGGATCGAGCTGATCACGATGGGTACGTCTTCTTTCATTTTAACGCTGAGCGTGAGCTCGGCAGGCTTGCTCACCGAACCAAGGTGAACGTCGCCGAAGTTAATCGCGTCCGGATTGGTCCCGAGCGCCCCTTGTACCGGCGTTGGCGTGGCCGTCGGCGTGACGGTCGGCGTGGCGGTCGCGGTCACGGTCGCCGTCGCTGTCGGCGTAGCGTTTAAGGTTGCGGTCGGCGTTGGCGTCCTGGTCGGCGTTGTCGTCGCAGCCGTCGTAGCTGTCGCAGTTGATGTGGCAGTTGATGTGACGGTTTGAGTCGCGCTCGATGTCGCCGTGCTCGTTGCGGATGGAGTCGCCGTAGCCGCAGTCTGAGTCGCGGTCGCAGTGAGCGTAGCAGTCGCAGTCGGTGTGGCACTCGGAGGCGGCACCACGCCTCCGAACTCGAACGCGCCTATATCACAAGCGGAGCTGGAGCCGCTGGGATCGGGTCGCGCTGCGCCACGCTGGTCGCTGGCCGGGCATACATGAGCCAGCGGGACTGCGTCGATGGCAAAACTTCCCGATTCAAGCGCGATGGTCTGGGTCGGCCCACCGTTATTCGCCAGCCCTCCGGGGGCGAGCGCCACGTTACTATCGCTGACGCTATCGCCGATCGTATCGCCGTTGGCCGCTGTGCTGCTGCCGAAGCCGCAGGAAGCGTCATCCGAGATATTGTCGCCGCCGTTCGTGGCAGCGACGCCCGAGCAATTACCACCCGAGGTACTGTTAGCCAATATGCTGTTGAAGATCGCCAGAGCGCCGTTATTTTTGATGGCGCCGCCGCCCGACGCCTTGTTGCCGGCGAATGTGCTGTTGGTTACGACCGCCGTTGAACCAAGAACGAGATGCATGGCGCCGCCGTTACCCGTTGCGCTGTTCCCGGAGAAGGTGCTGTTGCCGACGAGCAGCGTGCCCGCATTAGCGATGCCGCCGCCGTCAGCGGCCGTCGTGTTGCTGTTGAAGGTGCTGTCGATGACCGTCAGCGTGCCTTGGTTCGAGACGCCACCGCCTGCTGCTGATGCATTGCCGTGAGCAATCGTCAGGAGGAATAAATTCAGAGTGGCGCCCGCGTTCACAATCAGCACCTGGTGAGAGCTGGCACCGTCCACTGTGATACCCTGCCCGGCCCCATCAATCGTCAGACTGCCTGGCGAAGTGTTCGCAATTGCAGGGAGCGTGCCGTTGGTGCCTAGCGTGATCGTGCCGCTCACGCTGAAAATGATGATGTCGGTGCCGGAACCCGCCGCGCAGTCGCCGCCTGACGTATCGGACTTGGCGTTGGCGTTGTTGATTGCCTCGCGCAGGGTGCAGAACCCGTTGCCGGACGTGCTGGCCGGGTCGGTGGTGTTGTTGACCGTTATCAAATTTGCAGTCGGTGTCGCGGTCGCCGTAGGAGTCGAGGTCGCCGTTGTGGTGGCAGTCGACGTTGCAGTCGGTGTGGGCGTGGCAGTTGGCGCTGTATAGCTTCCCGGGCAGGTCAAGGGCACGGACGAAGAGGTGAGTTGCGTGTTGCCCGAGAAAAGGCCCGCCTCAGCCGCGGTAACGGGGCTGGTTGCTTCAGAGGCAGCCGTATATGAGTTCGAACTGTTCCACGAGGTAGCAGATGGATCGCCAGACTGCTTCTGACAGTACAGGACATCGCCTGCGGCCGTAAAAATTCCCGTCCATGCATCGCAAAATGAATCCTGAAAACCCGGCGAAAGTCCATTACTTGGATTAGAAGCTGCCGAAATGAACACACCAGTCACCGACGATTGCGCCGTTCCAGTAATGTTGATGTCGTAGTTGCTGCCGTTTAGCGAACAGACGGCGGTCAGAATAGTAATATTGTTGGGAACCGGCGTCGGCGTCGCTGTAGGGGTGGCGGTAGCCGACCCGGTCGCGGTAGCAGTCGCTGTCTGCGTTGGGGTTGCGGTTTGACTCGCGGTGGCCGTCGGAGTTGAGGTGGCCGTTGCCGTAGCTGTAGCGGTCGCAGTTGCGGTTGGCGTGGGTGTTGGTGTCGCACCCAGCGGCTGATTGTATTCCAGCACGCGGTTGTTTCCGGCGTCGGCGACGTAGAGGTTGCCGCTGGCGTCCAGCGCGACTCCAAGCGGGTCGCACAGATCGCTGGCGGTGGAATTTCCTCCGCCGGTGTCGGAATTGCAGCCGCTGGAAGTGAAGCTGCCGCTTTGACCAAACACCAGATCGGCGGTGGTGCCAGTCGTAAGCGGGGTGTTGTACTCGAGCACGCGGTGGTTGCCTTCGTCGTCGACGTAGAGGTTGCCGTTGGCGTCCAGCGCAACCCCGACTGGGGCGGACAGGCTGCCCGCTCCCAACCCACCACTGTTGGAAATGCCCGAAGTGAAACTGCCGCCCTGACCGAACACCAGATCGGCGGTAGTGTCGGTCGCAAGCGGGATGTTGTACTCGAGCACGCGGTTGTTGTCGCGGTCGGCCACATAGAGGTCGCCGCCGCCGTCCAGCGCAACTCCCTCTGGGTGGCACAGGCTGCTCGCGCTTTCCCCGCCGTTGTTGCAGGTGTTGGAAGTGAAGCTGCCGCCCTGACCGAACACCAGATCGGCGGTGGTGTTGGTCAGCGGAGTGTTGTATTCGAGCACGCGGCTGTTGCCATCGTCGGTGACGTAGAGATTGCCGCCGGCGTCCAACGCGACCCCGTTGGGAGCGAACAGGCTGTTCGCACTCACCCCACCACTATTGCTGATGCCAGAAGTGAAGCTGCCGCTCTGCCCGAACACCAAGTGGGCCGCACCTACAACGCATGGGAATGAACCGCAGCCGGCGAATGGGGTATTGTATTCGAGCACGCGGTTGTTGCTTTCGTCGGCGACGTAGAGGTTGCCGCTGGCGTCCACCGCAACCGCTTCCGGGAAGCACAGGCTGCTCGCACTAATCCCGCCGTTGTTGCAGGTGCCTGAGAGAAAGTCGGGCTGACCAATCGTCAAGTCTGCCGGATCGCCGTTGATTAAGGTGGTTACATCTTTGTAACCCAACACACGGTGGTTGAAGGTGTCGGCCACGTAGAGCCGCTTCGGGACCGCGCTTGCGTCAATCGCCACGGATTCAGGAGAGTTGAGGCTGCTGGCGTTGAGGAAGTTCGGTCCATTGTGGGAAAAGTCGCCCTGCCCCAGCACGCGATCGGCGGTGGTGCCGGTCTCAAGCGGAGTGTTGTATTCGAGCACGCGGTTGTTGCTCTCATCGGCGACGTAGAGGTTGCCGCCGGCATCCAGCGCAATCCCAAGCGGTTCGTCCATGCTGTTCGCGCTCACCCCGCCGTTGTTCGCGGTAGCCGAAGTGAAGGTGCCGCCCTGCCCGAACACTAGGTCGGCGGTGGTATTTGTAAGCGGAGTGTTGTATTCGAGCATGCGGCTGTTGCTCGTGTCGGCGACGTAGAGATTGCCGCTGCCGTCAAGCGCAACCCCTTCGGGACCGGCTAGGCTGTTCGCGCTCACCCCGCCGTTGTTAAAAGTGTTGGAAGTGAAGCTGCCGCCCTGCCCGAATACCAGGTCGGCGGTGGTGTTGGAGGTCACAAGCGGGGTGTTGTACTCGAGGACGCGGCTGTTGGCTGTGTCGGCGATGTAGAGGTTGCTTCCGGCGTCAAACGCAACCCCTCGGGGGAAGAAGAGGCTGTTCGCGCTCACCCCGCCATTATTCTGGGTATTTGAGGTGAAGCTGCCGCCCTGCCCGAACACCAGATCGGCAGTGGCGTTGGTCAGCGGAGTGTTGTATTCGAGCACTCGGCTGTTGGAGGTGTCAGAGATGTACAGGTTGCCGCCGGCGTCCACCGCAACCGCCTCGGGGGTATAGAGGCTGTTCGCGCTCACCCCGCCGTTGTTCGCGTTGTTCGAAGTGAAGCTGCCGCCCTGCCCGAATACTCGATTGGCGGGTCCCACGACGCATGGGAAAGAACCGCAGCCGGCGAATGGGGTGTTATATTCGAGCACGCGGCTGTTGAGAGTGTCGGCGATGTAGAGGTTGCCGCTGCCGTCCAATCCAACCCCAACCGGCTCGCACAGGCTGCTCGCACTTATCCCGCCGTTGTTGCACGTGCCCGAGAGAAAGTCGGGCTGGCCAATCACCATGTCGGCCGGACCGCCGTTGACGAAGGTGGCTACGTCCTTGAAGCCCAACACGCGGCTGTTGTCAAAGTCGGCAATGTAGAGCCGGTTCGGGGTCACGCTTTCGTCAATTGCTACGGAGGCGGGTTCGTTAAGGCTGCTGGCTTGGAGGAAGTTGGACGAATTGTGGGAAAAGTCGCCCTGACCCAGCACGAGATCGGCGGTGGTGTTTCCGCCCATCGCCCTGACGATCAAGGCTGACAGCGCGAGCATGGGTATCAGCGCGGCCGCGATACCTATCCAGGTGCGCCGTCGGTTCCCCCCACCTTCTTTTTTCATTTGCCCCCCCGAAACTTAGATGGCTTGTGTGGGTAACACATAGTTCGTTTTCAACGCAACCGGAATCGTTGGGGATCCCTGCGCTTCGGTCGAGATGAAAGAAGGGGCAGTGCTCGATGCTCGCTAACCTAACCCCTAACCCCTTCCCATAGTGTGAAGGGGGACCGGTCGCGGTAGCGGATCCGGCGCGTGGAGAAATAGCGCGATGTCTTGAGCGCGGGGCTACAGCTTGAAGGTTTTTAGCGCGGTCAGAATTCTCGAGGTCAGCTCCGCGTTGAGGGTCTGGCCCTCGAGAGCCATCGCGTCGAGCAGCATGATCACCATGTGCGGGATCAAATCGTAGTCATCGCCGGCGCCGTCGGGCCGCGGGAAGAGTTCCTTGAAGGACCGATCGATGAATTGCGCCGCGCGATCGCTCGCCGCGCTCACCGACTGGCGCAGATAGGAATCGGTGCGGCTGGCGACGATCAGCTCAATCCAGGCCGTCATCAGGCGGCCGTTGGCGGTCTCCCACAACAGATCGATCGCCATCGCGCGCCGGTCGTTCACGTTGGTCAGGCGGCTGACCTTCTCCTTCATCTCGCCGAACATCAATTCGAAAAGATGCTCGACGGCGCGGGTGAGCAACTCCTCTTTGGTGGGAAAATGGTAGAGCTGAGCGCCGCGGGAAAGGCCGGCGCGCTCGGCGATTTCGGAAGTCGTGGTGTTGGCATAGCCGCGATCGATAAGGCATACGATCGCCGCGTCGAGCAGGCGGCGGCGGGTTTCAGCGGTCTTCTCGTCCTGCGTCAGCCGCGACCTGAAACTGCTGCCAGTTGGTGGAGAAGCGCCCATAACGGCGACAATCGTAGCAGACCGGGGAGGGTTATCAAGGAAAGTCGCGCGGGGCGGCCAAGGGATTGTAGGGAGGTTTGGATGCGATATCGGCAATCCAGGTGATATGAAGTTCTCCATGCGGGCGGAACAGGATGCGACAACCGAGGCGAGTGGCGTGACCGGGTGGCGGCGCTCGCTTGAGCAATACAGCGATCGGCGCGTGATGCTGATCCTGCCGCTCGGCTTCGCCAGCGGACTGCCGCTGGTGTTGACGGCCTCGACGCTGTCGGCATGGTTCGCGACGGTGGGCGTGAGTCGCGCGACGATCGGCGCATTCGCGCTGGTCGGGATGCCGTACGCGTTGAAGTTCCTGTGGTCGCCGCTGATAGACAGGCTGCCGCCGCCGATTCCGCTCGGACGACGGCGTGGATGGGGCATCGCGATTCAGCTCGCACTGATCGCGGCGACACTCGCACTCGGATCTTGTCAGCCGAAGTCCGAGATCGCGCGAATGGGAGCGCTCGCTATCCTGGTGGCGTTCCTGTCCGCGAGCCAGGACGTCGTGATCGACGCGTACCGGGTTGAAATCCTGACGCCCGAGCAGCAGGGTCCCGGTGCCGCGATGATCCAGACCGGGTACCGGATCGCGATGCTGACCTCGGGCGCCGGCGCGCTGATCATCGCGGCCCGCTATGGATGGTTCGCCGCCTACGCGACGATGGCGGCGCTGTTGAGCGTCGGGATGCTGGTGTTCATCTTCGGGCCCGAGCCGGCGCCGCCGCCAGAGTTGCAGACACGTGGCGCAACGCGATGGGACGCGATCCGCGAGTGGCTCGCGACCGCGGTCACGGGGCCGTTCGCCGACTTCATGCGGCGGCCGATGTGGCTGGCGATCGTGATTTTCATCGTCGGTTACAAGCTCGGCGAAGCGATGGCCGGCGTGATGGCGACGCCGCTGTATATCTCGCTCGGTTTCTCGCTCAACCAGATCGCGGCGGTCTCGAAGCTGGTCGGATTCTTCGCGACGGTCGTGGGCGCGCTGATAGGCGGCGTGGTGACGTCGAAGCTCGGCGTGATACGCGCACTGATTATTTGCGGGATCCTGCAGTCGGCGGGCAATTTGTTTTACGTGCTGCAGGCGGTGGGCGGCCCTCGGCTCGACTATCTCGCGCTGTGCGTAGCCGCGGAGAATCTGACGGGCGCGATGGCGGGCACCGCCCTGGTCGCGTATCTCTCCGGGCTGTGCTCGCCCGCGTTCACCGCGACGCAGTACGCGCTGCTGTCGTCGCTGTCGGCGGTGGGGCGCACGATGGTCGCGTCTTCGGGGGGCGTGCTCGCGGACCGGCTCGGCTGGGTGCCGTTTTTTCTGCTGACGACGGTGGCGACGATTCCGGCGCTGGTGCTGCTCATCTGGATCGCGCGGCGCGAGGCTACGCCGTTGCCTGCGAACAGGAATCATTTGTTACATAGATAACAAAATGCGTCGAATGAAGTTCAGCCTGCGAGCGTTATTGAGCTTGTGCGACAGCGCGTCTGATAGATTGGGATTATGTGTGCGGTTCGCGTATCGGGCACCCGCAGACTGCGGGGCCTCAAGAACATCTCGTGGCTTTCGGCGCGCCAGCTCGACCGGCTCTCGGCCGCGCTGACCGTCAGCACGGTCGAGAAGCGCGCGATCATTTTCGACGAGAAGCATTCGCCCAATTCAGCGTACATCCTGCTGGCGGGCGTTGCGCGAATCACGTGCCGCAATCGCAAGGGTCAGCGCACGCTGGTGATCATGGTGGCGCCGGGCATGGTTCCGGGTTTCCCGCCGCCGGTCCCGGGCATCAGTTACAATTTTCGCTGCGAAGCGGTCACGATTTGCCGGATCGGGATGATCGATCTCGAAACCTTCGTCGAAATCTCGCTGGGCATCGCGTCGGCGGACTTCAAACGGATGGCGGAGAGCTACCTGGGCCGTTGGGATTTGGTGCAGCTGCGGTGCGCCAATTTCATGGGCTGCACACTGGAGGAACGCTTGGCCCTGATTCTGCTGGAATTGGGCGAAAATTTCGGCATCCCCGATCCAAAAGGGATTCGGCTGACGCTGCCGGCGCGGCATCGAGATCTCGCTGAACTGGTCGGCGCGTCGCGGCCGCGAATCACCGAACATTTGATTACGTTCGAGCGCAAGCATTTGATTTGGCGCAACAGCCGTCAACTGGTTGTCAATCGCGAGCGCTTGGAAAACTTCCTGGCGCAGACGCATATTTCCCCCACGGGAGCAGAGCTCAAGGGGGCACGTCAGAGCTTCGCCTAGCGAATTGTTGGCGGCTGATGCTAACGCTTGGCTAGCGCCGTCCGCACTCATTCCGACGGTTCTTCACAGCACATCTCGTTTGTTATACAGGTGACAAATCATTTCTTTTAGCGGAGGAAAGGGAGTAAGGTTCGAGTCTGGACGGTGAAAATTTGAATGAAAGAAATACTTCACGTGAAACCGATCTTGACAGGCTGAGCCGGCTCAAGGCTCTGTCGTGGCTTTCCCCCTCTGAGCTCACGCTTCTCGTCAGCGCGCTGGTGCTGGCGAACTACAAGCGACATTCGGTAATCTTGCGCGAGGTTGCGCTCGCCCAGGATGCTCACATTTTGTTAGCAGGCATCGCGCGCATCACGTGCCGCAACGCACGCAATGAGCGGGTCACGGTGGCGATGCTGGCGCCGGGACCGATCCCCGAATTTCCGGCGCTGCCGCTCAGCCAGTCCGCTTTTCAGTGCGAGGCTTACAACGATTGCCGCGTGGGCACAGTGAGCTGGGCGGATTTCGGCGGCATCACCCCCAATGCTCCCGAGTCCGCCTTCCAGCAATTTCATCGCAACGATTTGAAGCAGTGGTATCGCCTGCTGTTGCGGAGTTCGAGTTTCCTGAATCTTGGCCTGCACGAGCGGATCGCGATCGCGCTGCTCGAACTATGCGCAGACTTTGGAATCGAGGAGTCGCGCGGCACGCTGCTGCGCGTATCTTTCAGCCACAAGGATATCGCCAACCTGGTCGGCGCCTCGCGGCCACGAGTGACAGAGCACTTGGCGCGACTCGAGCGCGAAAAGTTCGTGATTCGGCAGGGACGGCAGATGGTCGTGCAGGTGGCCAAGCTGTTCGATTCCATGAATGCGCAAGCCGGTGCGCATCTGAACTGAGTCACGACACGTGACCTTGCGGCTGTCGGCGAGCGCAGAGTCCGGAAAGGTTTACAAAGAGCGTCAGCTAATGGCAATCGCGCCTGTTGTAAACCGAGAGTTTACGGAGACCCTTTTGGAATCTCACCCTAATTTGATACGTGTCGAGCTGATCGACGACCCGGCCATGATCGCGGAATTCGGCTTCG
Organism: uncultured delta proteobacterium; assembly: GCA_963724395.1. Taxonomy (GTDB): domain Bacteria; phylum Desulfobacterota; class Binatia; order Binatales; family Binataceae; genus Binatus. The sequence continues at coordinate 132,107 of CAVRUK010000002.1, forward strand.
AGGCCCGCTGCGAGGGCGACGATTTAATCTGCCGTCGATGCGGGGACGCGAGGCTGTCGATCGCGGCAATCCTGGTTGTGCCGGCGGGCGGACACGCTCGATGGGCGCTATGCGCGAATTGTTTGCTGGAACTGCCCTGAAGCAAGGCAAGGACAGGAAGCGATGAACAAAATTATCGGCCCATGGGCAAATCCCGGTGAACTGCTACCCGCGCTGCTGGAAGGGTGGGTAGTCGCTGAGATAAGCGACCTAAGCTTGCCGCCGAGGCCTCCCGAACCGCCAATCGAATCGCGCCGCAAGCGTGGAATCCAAAGCGTAAGAGCGAGCCGGGTTTCAGTTTCGGAGCGGTTCAGAGCTTCGAAGTAGAATCGCCCGACAAATCACGAGCTCAAGCCGAGCCGCATGCGTGCGTAAAGTTCGGCGGAATTGTCGAAATCGATACTGGCGTGCTGCGCGCCGACGTTGACGTTCCGAAATGCGGCCTGAATCGCGCTCTGCCTATACACGGCGTGCGCGCCCGAGCCCGAGAACATCCGCGCAACGGCGCGGCGGCATAGCTCGGCGGCGTATGCGGCCTGCCACTTTGCGCGCACGCGGTGATGGTTGTCGAAGGTCTCGTCGGTGGTCATCAGGCGATCGAATTCGCCTAGTATGTCGTGGATCAGCAGGTCCGCCGAATGAATTTCAGCGGCGGCTTCCGCCAATCGCACTTGCGTCGGCCCGTGCTCAGCCTTCCGTGCACCGGTCAGAATGACGCGGCGCTCTTTGGTGCGCTCGATGAATTGATGCAGCGCGAATTTCGCGGAACCGAGGACCGCAGTAGCTACCGAGACTGAGAGCATCGCCTCGGCCGAGAGCCGATACAGATTGGTGGCGTGATTCGCGGCGTGGGGACTCGTCCCGCGAAACAAAGTCCGCGTGTCTATCGTTCGATGCGCCGGCACGAAAACATTGTGCGCGACTACGTCCTTGCTGCCCGTGCCCTGCAGGCCCATCACGTGCCAGGTGTCGTCCACATCGAGCTCGGCGCGCGGCACGACCACGTGGACCAGCGGCGCGTGCGTCGCGGCATCGGCGCATCCGAGGATTACCCAATGGGCATGATCGACGCCGCTGCAAAACTGCCAGCGTCCATCGACGCGGAAGCCGCCATCGATAGCGCTCGCGTTCCCCTGCCACGACAAGGTCCCCGCGACCAGGCCGTCGCGGCCGTCGCCAAAGACGTCGTCCTGCGCCGCTTCGGGAAACGAGCCCATGCACCAGTGATGAGCGCCCATTACCATCAGCACCCAGCCGCTGCTGGGGCAGGCCTCGGAGAGGCCGGTGACGGCGTCGGCGAGTGTGCGCAGACTCAGCTCGTAGCCACCCACCCGGCGCGGTTGCGGAATCCGGAACATGCCGGCGTTGACGACCGCGGCCATGCTGTCGGCCGTGAGCTTGCGGGCCTCGTCGCATTCGCGGGCGTGCGCGGCGAGCGTCGGCGAAATCGAGGCGGCGCGGCGCATGATTTCATCGTAATCGATCTGCATAGTCACTCCAGTAGTCAGATCGCGATCGAAATGACTACTCTCATTAGCCAGTTCAGCGCGGCGCGAGCGCTTCGAGCGCACGCTCGTCCGGCGTCGCGCGCTCGCGGCTGCCTCCCGTCGCAAGACTCCACGCCCCGGCGCTGCCTTCCGGTCTAAGCAGCGTGAGACAGACGTGCGTCGCGCCGGCTTTGTACTGTGCCGCGACGCGATCGCGGATCGCCTGCTCGTCGCCCCACGCGACCATCGCGTCGACAACGCGATCGCTGCCGCCGCCGGCAAAGTCTCTGTCGTCGAATCCCATCAGCCTCAAACTTTGCAGGTAGTTGGGAAGTCCGAGGTAGAAACCGATCAAGCCGCGAATCGCGGACCGCGCCTTGCCGGCGTCCTTTTCCAGCATCGAGACCTGTTGTACGCAGATCAATTTTCCGGGACCGATATCGGCGCGAATCTGCGCGGTCCGCTCCGGAGTGACAAAGGTCGGAATCGTTCCGTCGGTCTCCGCCGCTGCGAGGCGGAGCATCTTCGGCAGCAGAGCTGCCACTACGATCGGCGCCTCGGACGATGGCCGCGCTGCGCCGTACGGAGCGTCCTTGAGGCGGGCAATATAGTCTCGCATAAAGCTCAGCGGCTTCGCGTAGTCGATTCCCACCCGCGCCATCATCGGCCCGTGGCTGATTCCAATGCCCAGCACGAAGCGGCCGGGGAACAGTTCCGCAAGCGTGCGCGCGCCGCTCAACATCGCCATGGGCTCGCGTTTCCAGACGTTTGCGATCGCGGTGCCGACGATCAATTTGTCGGTCACCGTCAGCAGATGTGCCGCGAGCGTGAACGGATCGCGGCCGAAAGCTTCGGGAAACCAGAGCGCGCTGTAGCCGAGCTTCTCGACCTTGCGCGCGAATTTCGCGAGCTCGATCCCCGCCATGGAATCCATCAATGCGTCGACGCCGACGGTGCCAAGATTCATCCGGTGAAACCTCCAAGGGGCAAGAAAACAGCACGAGCCCTTGCGACCTTTACGCTCCAAAGTCGAGACTGACAAGCAACGAATCCAGGGCACGGCTTCTGTTTCGATGAAGGAGTTTGGGGATGAACTATTTAGCCTGACCCCCGCAGACTTTCCGTGTTAGAATCGTGTATGGGCAACCGCGACTATGCGCCCGCCCCTCTCCCGATTTTGTTCACCTTCCCGGCTCGGGAAGGATTCCCTCCATCCGGTTCCCCTTCCCTCGAGGGAAGGGGGTAGGGGTTAGGTTCCTCGTATGAACGAACCGAAAAAACAATTTTTGACGGAACGAAGCTACCGATGGTAGAGGAGCCCTCCCAGAACCACCACATATGGTGTAGCTCGCTGCTTCTGGCGATGATCGCATGCTTATTTTCATGCGGCACCGCGGCCACGGGCAGCGACGCGCAGACTCAATGCGGACGGTATGGCGATCCTTCAGCGGCGGTAATTTCGGACGTCAAGCCCAGCTGCGGCGACGGCAAACTGCTCGGTCCGTGGAAGGACGCGGACAGCATGGACCGTTACGCCTGCCTCTATGAACCGAAGGCCGCTGACGCCATTAGCAAGTTACCAATGATCGTATACTTACATCCGTCGTTGTTCGGGGCGGGATGGATTACTCTGACTAATATACTTGACCTGCAGGATTCAGTCTCAATAAGCGACGATCCGAAGAAAGTTGGATACATAGTGCTGGCTCCCGAGGGCCGCAAGACAACGCACCACTATCCATGGCCGGACAACAAGGGCGTGGGATGGGACAACTGGTATCGTCAGTTGAATCCGGCGGGTGACGTAAAGATCGGAAACACGACCTGGCGTGAAAATGCGGACGCCGCCACGATCGATCACTTCATCGCGGCCGAGGTTGCGACCGGGAAGGTCGATACGGCGCGAATCTACGTATCCGGATGGTCCAACGGGGCCGCGATGGGCTATTTGTACGCGGTGAATCGTCCGAATATCGCGGCGGCGGCGGTCTACTCCGCGCCCAATCCGTTCGGCGCGCTCGGCGACGTTTGCCCGCAGCGGCCGGTCGCGGGACCACCCGCAAATGACAAACAGATTCAGATTTTCAATCCCGCCGCACGAACGATGCATGTTCACAACGCCTGCGATGTCGGCGGCATCTGTCCCAACGGCGAGCAGATGGCGAGCGAGTTGAATGCGTTGGGAGTGGTCGTCGATGACGTGATCCTCGACAATCGCCATAACCGCGTCTACTCATGTACTGATTCGTGCGGGACCGACCCTGATGCGCCCGAAAAATCCAACGCGACTGTTATGGGATCAATAATTGGTCTTGGTACTCACACGCGATGGCCGAAAGAGTGGACGATGACGATGCTGGAATTTTTCAGGCAGCATCCGCTGAAGACGGCGCCTTAGGGAAATCTTGAATTCGCGCGATTGTGTTGAATCAGACTGTGATCGTAAGGTCGAAAAAACGAGGTCGCTGACAGCATGCAAACGAAATCGGCTGACGAAACCGGACCGGCGTCGCACTCGCCCGCGGAGCTGATCGATCTCGAGCGCTATCCGATTCTCGATTTGAGCGGCGCCGCCACGTGCGAATTGACGCGTCATTGCCGCGAGCAGCTCGACCGAACCGGCGCGTGCGAACTGCCGGGATTTCTCAAGCCGGATGCCGTCGCGATGCTTGTGCGCGAGGGCGATTCGCTCGCGGCGTGCGCGTACCACAGCGTCGTAACCGGCACGCCGTACCTGGCGGCTCCCGATCCTGCGCTGCCGGCAGATCATCCGCGCAAATTTTTCGAGCCGACCTCGGTCGGCGTCGTGGCATACGATCAGTTTCCGCAAGACTCGGCGATGCGGCGACTGTTCGAATGGGATCCGCTGATGGAGTTCATCGCGGCGGCGCTTAACAAGGATCGCCTCTATCGCTACGCCGATCCGATGGGCGCGCTCAACCTGGCCGTGATGGGGGAAGGCGAGCGCCTGCACTGGCATTTCGATCAGACCGACTTCGTCACCTCGATTGCGCTGCGGCCGTCGGAAGCGGGCGGCGACTTCGAGTACGTGCCGCTGATTCGCAGCGCCTCAGATGAAAACTATCCACGCGTCCAGCGTCTGCTCAAGGGTTCCAGCGAAGGCGTGGTGCGCGTCGCGATGCATCCGGGGACGCTGCTGCTGTTCGAAGGACGCAATTCGATTCATCGCGTCACGCCGATTGCCGGCCGCACGACGCGGTTGGTCGGCCTGCTCGCGTACGATACTAACCCCGGCACGCGAAGCAGCAAGGGGCTGCAGATGGCCCGCTATGGCCGCACCGCGTAGGGCAACCACGCCGCGGCGCTCGCGCGGATTGATTCGCAAAGGATTCCACGCGCCAGCCGGGACTCGCATCGAGAGAGACTTGTTGGGTGAACGCGCAGTTCCAGCCGACGCGCTTTACGGAATCCACACAGTCAGAGCCGTCGAGAATTTGGGATTCTCAGGGCACATCCTCGGAAACTATCCTGACTACGTTCGCGCGCTCGCGATGGTCAAGAAGGCCGCCGCACGCGCCAATCGCGACGCGCACGCGATCGACGCGCGCCGCCAGGATGCAATCGAACGCGCATGCGACGCGCTGATCCGGGGCGAACATCTCGCGCAGTTCCCAGTCGACATGCTCGCCGGCGGCGGAAGTATCGCGGTCAACATGAACGTCAATGAAGTGATCGCGAACCTGGCGAGCGAGTACCTGGGCGGCGCGCGCGGCACTTATCAGCCGGTGCATCCCAAGCTGCACGTCAACGCTTCGCAATCGACGGCGGACGTGTGCCATACGGCGATTCGGATGACGGCGTTGAGTCGATGGAGCGGACTGCGGCGCGCGCTCATTCGCAGCGTCGCGGCATTTCGCGCCAAGGCCGCGGAGCTGCGGCCTGTCATGACGATCTCGCGCACCTGCCTGCAAGACGCCGAACGGGTATCGCTCGGCGAACTCTTTGGCGCGCACGCGGAGGTCATCGCACGGCGTTCCGGCGAACTGGCGCGAAGCATGCGCGCACTCGCAGCGAATAAACCTGGGAGGCACGGCGATTGGCTCTGGAAGCGGCGCGCCGCCGATCTATCGCCGCGTCATTGTGAAGCGCTTGAACGAGATCGGCGGGCAAAAACTGACGCTGCGGCGCAATCTGTACGACGCGGCGCAGAATATGGATGACCTCGCGGCGGTGTCCCCGCAGCTCGCGATGCTCGCGGAAGTGCTGATCAAGATAGCGCAGGACCTGCGCATCCTCGCGTCTGGTCCGGATGGCGGCTTCGGCGAGATAATTCTGCCTGCCGTCCAGGAAGGCTCGTCAATCTTCCCGGGAAAAATCAATCCCGCAATTCCGGAGACGATGCTCCAATGCTGCTTCCAGGTTTTGGGATGCGAGCGCACGACGCGACTCGCGCTGGAGCGAGGCGAGTTGAACCTGAATGTCTTCGAAGGGGCGGCGGCCGCGAATGTCTTCGATGCGATCGCGATGATGCAGCGATCAATCGCGCTGTTGGTCGAGCGATGCGTCAGCGGAATCGCCGCGAATCGAAAACGATGCCGCGAACTCGCGTCCCGCGCACGATATTGACTAAAGGTTGTTCTTGTAGTCCTGCTCGACCGCCTGATCGACTTGCCGCGCAAGTTCGTCTCCGCCGCCAACCTTTGCGCTCAGAATCTTTCCAAAGGAAATCTTCTTTCGCTCCTGCCACGTCTCCGGCTTCCACAGCTGCGAGCGGATGAAAGCCTTGGCGCAGTGGAAGAAACATTCCCGCACGGTGACTCTAATCGCCAGCAGCGCAGGCGCGCCGCGGGCGTTGAGCCGAACGAGTAAATCGGGATCGTCGCTCAGCTCCGCGATGCCGTTGACGCGGAAAGTCTCGTCAGTGCCAGGAACGAGAAAAATAATTCCGACTTGTGGATTGGCCAGAATGTTCCTGAGACTGAACATCAGGCGATTGCCCTTGCGTTCGGGGATTAGAAGCGTGTGCTCGTTTTCAACAGCGACGAAGCCCGGACCGTCGCCTTTTGGCGAAGCGTCCTGGTTCCCCTGAGCGTCGGCAGTTGCAAGCACAAGGAAGGGGGATCGCCCGATGAAATCGATTGCGGCTTCATCGAGAGCTGAAAATAGCTTTTTCGGCGTCAGCGGATTCGGCTCGCCGATCAGAGTTTGGAGTTGTGTGACTGTTTCAACTCGATGGGCGGCGAATTTCTCCACTTAGCGATCCTCCAAATAGTCAGTCTCTGATCAATTCGAACTCTTGATTCCAGGATTTGATAGACTGCGCAATTCCATTTTCCAATGTCGAAAAGGACTCTGTGCAGCCGGCATTTCTCAACCCAGCGAGATCGGCTTGCGTATAGCTTTGATACCTGCCGGCCAAGCTAATGGGAAATGGAACATAGTCAATCGCCCCCGCGCCGAGCTGCGCGATAATTATTTTGGCAGCGTCGTTGAAGCTGCGCGACTCTCCAGTCCCGACGTTAAAAATGCCGTTGCGCACGGGACCCGCGGCAAGCGCCAGGTTCACGCGAACGACATCGTCAACAAAAACAAAATCGCGACGCTGTTCTCCGTCGGCGAATCCGTCGGTGCCCTTGAACAGGCGCGCGCGTCCGCTCGACTTCAACTGCTGGTAGAGCTGATACACCATCGACGCCATTTTCCCTTTGTGGGATTCGCGCGGACCATAGACGTTGAAATAGCGGAGACCGGCGACGGTGCTCCCGGATTTCGCGGCGAGGCTGCGGACGTGATTATCGAAGGCGAGTTTTGAGAGCCCATAAAGGTTGAGCGGGCGTTCGTTTTCGCGAGACGGTACGAACGCGCTCGATGCTCCGTAGACGGCCGCGCTCGACGCGTACACCAGTGGAATTTTGTTGGCGAGAGCGAAGTTCAGTATCGATCTTAGAAAACGTGAAATTGTTTTCGATCATGTAGCGGCCGTCGGTGCAGGTAGTGTCGGCGCACGCGCCCTGATGAAAAACCGCTTCGATTCGATCGGGAAGCGTCTTGCGCGCGATCGCTCGGGTGAATTCCTCGGGCAGCATGAAGTCTGAAAATCGCAAATCGTCAAGGTTGCGGAAGTTGTCGCCTCGGCGATCGACTACCAGGACATTGGTGATGCCCTTGGCATTCAGCGCGCTGAGCAGGTTACTGCCGATGAAGCCTGCGCCGCCCGTTAGTATAAACATCGTTCCTGATTCACAGCCGAAAGTATCGCGCACATGTCGCGCAATTGTAGTCGCTGATCGCACGCCCGATCTAACTGACGCGATACAAGCGCGCGGCTTTGGCATGGCGCTGCGCTACTTCCTTGCGCAAAGCGGCGGGCTTCACCACTTCAATCCACGGCCCCATGCTCATTATCCAGTTCGCCAACTCCGTCGTACCCCTGACGGTCATCGTCATGATGGTGGCGCCGTCGCGGCGATGCGAGAAACGTTGGCTCGGATGAATCGTGCGCGAGCGGACGTACGCCGCGGTTTGCCCGCTGTGAATCTTCAGCTCGACCTTGGTCTCGGGACCGTCGACGATTCCGAAAGTCCCTTCGGTGTGCGCCGCGGGATCGAAGCCGCGCGGATAGACGAACCGCGGAATGCTGCCGTCCGGCTGACGGATGAATTCAACCGAGCGGATGCGCTCGACCGCGAGATAAATGATCGCGCCGCGCAGATGGCTGTAGCCGAGGAGATAGAGACCGCCGCGATAAGAAATCAGCGAGTACGGATCGAACTCGTGTTGCCGGCCCTCACCGGTCAGACCGGCGTAGTCGACCTTAAGCCGGGTCTGATCGAGCAGCGCTCGCAGAATTACGTCGAGTTGTTCGCTGAATTCAGCGTAGTCCTTGGGCGCGTATGGGACCGCGTAGAACTTGTGCTCGAGGCCGGACAGACGAGTGCGCTGCGTAAAGGTCAGATCCTGAAAAATCTTATCCCACAGTCCCTCGACGCCCTCCTCCAGCACCGTGCCCTCCAGGAACTTGAGCACGGTCAGCGAAAAGTACAGCAGGGCGACCTGGTATGACGACGCCTCGGCGGCTTTCATCGAGCTGACGAGGCGAAGTTTGCGGTCGCTTCCCGCGCCGACAACTTCCACAAGCGGAGCGCCAAGCGGGTCGCGCAGATCGCTGCGCAGCACGGAGACGTAGCGGGCAAGAGTGCGGTCGGAAATTTCCAGACTCTCCGCGATGGCCGTGAAACCCCAGCCGTAGGGTTTCGAGAACAAGCCCGTGGCGATTCGGGCCAGCCGGATCGCGGCGCCGTAGGTCGGTTTGCGGCGAAGTTTTTTCATGGTCGACTCGATCCAATCATCTTACAGGGGCAATGACAACCGTTGTCAGTGCCCGAATGTATGTTCCTCGCAGGAAAACCGCGTATAGCTGAGCCGCGATGATTCGTCTTCACTACTCCAATCGACTTGAAAATCTGATCGCGCCGCTGGCTGAGTCGGTGGCGGCGCATCAGAGACGCGAGCCGCTGGAGCCGGTTTCGATCGTCGTACCGAACCGCGTGGTCGAGCAGTTCCTCCGTTATCGGCTGGCTGAATCGATCGGCATCGCGGCGAATCTGGAGTTCCCGTTTCTGCGGAACTATCTCGGGAAACTTTTTCAATCGATCGACGAGAGCCTGAAGATCCTGGACGCCGATGAGCTCCAACTCGTTATTTTCGAGTGCCTGCGAAATTCCAGCGACGACTCCGACCTGCAGCCGGCGCTTGATTACATAGCGGCAGGATCCAAAACGGACGCCGACGTCGAGCTGCGAACGATTCTGCTGTCCGCGCGGTTGGCGCGAATATTCCGCGAATATTCGATTTCCAGGCGGCGCATGCTCGCGAAATGGCGCAGCGCCCGGCGATCGGAAATTGACGCGATGAGCGAGACGGAGCGATGGCAGCGTCATTTGTGGCAGTCGGTTTTCGATTCGGACGGGCGTGTGCGCGAGCGATGGATACTGAGGCCCGAGACGAGACTGATGTTGCTGCCCGAGGCATTCGAGGCTAGCGATAGCCGGAAGCTGAAACTTGCACTGCCGGAGACGCTTCACGTGTTCGGTGCGTCGTACGTGGGAAATGCTTACGCGGATATTTTCGCGAGACTCGGCGCGCTCGGCGATATTCGAATTTACGCGCTCAATCCGTGCCGCGAGTTTTGGGACGACGTGGACACTTCCCGCCGCGGCGCGCTCGGCGGATGGGCTCATCGCCAGGATAAAGTCGGTGAGAAACTGGTTGAAGCCGAGGACCCCTTTTCATTGAATGAAACGTCCGATCCGCCCGCGCTGAGGCTCTGGGGGCGGCCGGGCCGCGAGTACATCCGGCTGCTGAACGAATTGTCGCAGTGCGATTTCGCGCCGCTCTTTTCCGATCCGGTTTGCGGAGAATCACCGACGCTGCTCGAAACGCTTCAGCAAAACATTCTCGATCGCAAACCGCAGCCTGCGGAAGTCGAGGATGCCACGGGCGGGTTATGCGAAGTGTCAATCCGCTTTCTCGCCTGCCCGGGAATTCGACGCGAGGCCGAAATCGTCGCAAACGAAATCTGGTCGATCGTCAGCGACAACGAAAAACTCGCCGCAGGCGGTACCGCCGAGCGTCTTCGGTTCCACGAAATCGCGGTACTGATTCCCGACGCGGCGGTTTACGACTACGTGGCGCATATTGAGAGCGTCTTTCGCAAACAGCACGGAATCCCGATCGATCTGGTCAGCCGCAGTATCGCCGGCGCAAGCCGCGTCGCCGAGGCCGTCGAGTTGCTGCTCGAACTGCCGAGCGGGCGCTTCTCGCGCACGGAAATGATTCGGCTGCTGACGCATCCCGCGTTGATTGGCGAAAGCGAGACGCAAATCGTCGAGAGCTGGCCCCGGTGGAGCGAGGCGCTTGGCATATTCTTCGGCGCCGACGACGACGACCTGAAGGATACGTATATTCCGCGCGGCCTCTATCATTGGGATCAGGCGATCAACCGTCTCGCGTTGGGCACCATGATGGCCGGTCAGCGCGGCGGAGATCAGGAATTTTATAAAACTGGAGCTGACGGCGCCGGCTACCTGCCATTTGCGATCGCGCAGGACGAACTCGAGGCTGCCGCGCGTTTCATGCGCGTGGCACGGTCGCTGATTGCCGATGCGCTCGCGATACGCGATGCGCGGCTGACGCCTCGGCAATGGTCGCGCATGCTCATCGAGTTTTTGAACGCATACCTGCGGCCGGCGAGCGCGATCGACGAACAAGCCAGGGACAATTTTCTCGAGGCGATCGAGTCGATCGGCGACTCGGAACTGAACATCGGTCCGATGTCGTACCAGTCGGCGCGCGAAATGATCGGCGCGCGAACCGCTGACCTCGAATCGAGTCGCAGACAATACTCGGGGCGAGGCGTTGCGGTTGGATCGCTTACTTCGCTGCGGTCGATTCCATTCAAGGTGATATTTGCGCTCGGGCTGAACGAAGCAACGTTTCCGGAGCACGACCGCCGCGATCCGCTTGATTTGCGTACGCTCAAGCGTGTCGCGGGCGACGTCTCTCCCAGCGAGCGCGACCGTTACCTGTTTCTCGAGACGATGCTGGCGGCGCGCGAGCGGATTTTTTTCTCCTACATTGCTCGCGATGCGAAAACTGGCGACCCGCTAGAACCGTCGTCTGTCATTCGCGAACTCCAATACATGCTGCGGGGGTTCGTCGACGAGAAAACGCTCGCGAAGCTCACGGTCAAACATCCGGTGAGCCGCTATGACGTCAAATATTTTCCAGAGTTTACCGGCGGCTCGCCGGACGGCGATCGCAAATTGTCGAGCTTTGATCCCAACGCGCGGCGCGGCGCCCGAATGCTCGCTCTGCGACAAAAGATCGACGACGCCACCCCGCATCGAGCGAAACCCGAGCATGACAACTTGCTGGATCGTCTCGGTAATAAGTCGGGTGAACGCCTGCGAGAGGATCTGCAATACGCCAAATTCGAGACGGCGCCTGCCGCGACCAAGCAGGCGCAGGCGCCGGAGCTTGCGCTACCGATAGCCGCAATTCGAAAGTACCTCGAATGTCCTCTGCAGGGTGCGGCGCGTTATTCGCTCGGAATGCTGGAGGAGGAAGACGCGCCCGAGCAGACAGAAGACGAACCGGTCGAGCAGTCGCGGCTTGATCGTACCGTGATGCTGCGCGACGTTTTCTGGCGCGCCGGCGACAAGCTCGAGATGCTCGACGAAGAGTACTCGCGCGAAGTCCTAGTCGCGCAGGTCAAGGGTCACGCACCCGCCGGGCAATTTGCGCGGGCCGCAGAAACGGCTGATGTTCAGGCGCTCCATCAATGGATGGCGCAGGCTTCCAAAGCCGACGTGACCAATTTCGGCGAATGGAAAGACATCCGGATCGGACGCGCCGACGAATTCGCCAACGCCGGCGAGATAATTGCCCCGATCGAGCTGAACGCCAGCGTCCGCCGCCACGATGGAACGACGGAGACGCAGCGCGTGAGTATCTACGGCACGATTCGAGGCGCGTCACGCGAGGCGGGCGCGGCGATAAATTGCGTGCTGCACAAGAGTGTCAAGGCCAAGGATTTTCTCCCGCCGTTTCTGAATGCAATCGTCCTCGCTGCCACGGGTGCGCGACTGCCCGAAACATTTCGCGCGATCGTGATCGGAACGCAGTCGGAAAACTTGACCGAATGGACTCGCGCGTTCCGGCCGATGGACCAGGACGCGGCGGTCGCTTACCTCACGACGGTCGTCAGCGATCTGCTCTCAACGGGCAACGACTACTTTCTGCCGATCGAGGCGGTCGAGGAGGTCGTGAAGGAATTGCGCAAGCCCGAGGACAGTCGCGACCTGATCGAAGCTGTCGAGCGCATCCTGTTGAATGATTTCCTGAAAAGCAGTTCCGAATACGGCCCCGTACGAAACGCCACCAGTTTCGATCCGCCGACCGAACTGCAGATCGAGGAAATAGTCGCACGCCGGTTCAAACCGATTATCGGGATGTTCAAATGAGCGCGCCCGCGGCCACCGCCGAGGTCGAATACTATCGGCCCGCGATCCTCGATGAAATTCTTGATGGCGGGCACAAGGTGATCGACGCCAGCGCCGGCACCGGCAAGACTTTTGCGATCGAGCATATTGTCGTCGACCTTATCCGCACCGGCGCGGCCCTGCTCGATCAAATCCTGGTCGTAACATTTACCGAAAAGGCGACCGCCGAACTGCGCTTGCGAATCCGCGCGACGATCGACGCAGTTCTGTCCGGGCATAGTGCGGACGCCGCGAGCGGATCGCAGCGCAGGCGCCTCGACGATGCCGAGCGGGAAAGACTCAACGCCGCCTTGTTTTCATTTCATAGTTCGCCGATTCACACGATTCACAGTTTTTGCCGTCGAATGCTTAGCGAGCTCGCTTTTGACAGCGGCGTACGTTTTGGAATCGATCTCGCGAGCGGCCGTTTCGAGTTCCACGACGCCTTTCGCGCGGAATTGCGCGAGCGGTTGAAGTCGGACGGGCGCGTCCAGCAGCTCATCGGCAGGTGGCTTTCGGACGAGCGACGCACTTCAGATGACCTCGAGGAACTGCTCTGGCGCGCTCACTCCCAGCGCTACCTGCGCACCGCCGGGCGCCAACTCAACCAACAGGCGCTAACCGACCTGGTGAACTCGTTCGACGCAAAGGCGTTGATCGATGCCTACCGGTGCGCGGCGATCACAGGTAACGCTCGCGCCGACGCGATTGCCGGCGCGGACGAGCTCGCACTTATGATCGCGCGCGTGGGCGGATCGTCTGCAATTCTGGCGGATAGTCTGTGCGAGTTTGATCTCGATCGCATTTGCGCTCCAAAAGGCGCGCGCCGCATACGATCCGAAACGCGGCCGAGTTTTCCCGATGAGATGTCACAAACCGTCCGCGCGATCGTCGATGCGGGAAAGCGTGTTCAGGCGGCGGTGAGCATCGAGCAACGCGTGGTCGAAGAACTGCTGTTCGCGACAGCTAATCGAATGGACGCGCGAAAACGCGAGCGCGGAACGCTCGACTACGAGGACATGCTCGGATGGCTTGCCGACGCACTCGACGGACCTCGCGGCAAATCGCTCGTGGCGACTTTGCGCGAGCGCTATCGCATGACTCTGATCGACGAATTCCAGGATACGGACAAGCTTCAGTGGAAAATCTTTCGTCAGGTGTTCGTCGAAGGCGCCGGCCGCAACGCGATCTACGCAATCGGGGATCCCAAGCAGGCGATTTACGGGTTTCGCGGTGCCGACGTGCACGCTTACCTGGAAGCGCGCGAGCAGCTCTCCGAATCGGGAGCGACGGCCGTTCAATTGCGCGAAAACTTCCGATCGACATCGGACCTGATCGACGCTTGCAACTTACTGTTCGATCAGACTGCCGAGCCGCCACTGTTCACCGGGGAGATTACCTACAGCCATCCGGTGATATGCGGACGTCCCGCTTTGCGAGCTATCACTGCGAACGGCCAGCCGATCGCACCCATCAATCTGATGAAGTTCCAGCCGCGCGACGGTCGATACAGGTTTTCGCGGCGGATGCGCGAAGCGATAGGCCCGCGTATCGCGCAGGCGATACGGCGAATTGTTGCGGAACCGGAGCACGCGATTGAAATTTGCGATAGCGGAAAGACGCCGCGCAGGATTTCTGCCAAAGACGTCTACGTCCTGACCCGGACCAACCGCGACAGCGCGGAAATCGCCAAGTATTTGCGGCAGGCCGGCGTTCCGTTCGCCTTCTACAAGCAGGACGGGCTGTTCCAGACTCGCGAGGCGGCCGACATTCTCGACCTGCTCAGAGGAATTGAAGAACCCGGGCGCCGCTCGAACCGGCTCAAGGCGTGGGCTTCGCGGTTTTTTGCGGTCGAGTACCGCGACCTTGCGCGGCTTGACGATGAGCGTAGCTCGCAACCGATTCATGAACGATTGTTCGAGTGGCGCGCACTTGCCGAGGCTGGCCGTTTCGCCGACTTGTTCGACGCGTTGCTACATCAGAGCGGATTGGTCGAACGTGAATTGCTGTTATCAGACAGCTGCCGCGAACTCACCAACTACGAACACATCTTCGAGATTCTGACTCAGCAGGCATCCAGGCACGGAATCTCGCTCGCGGAACTAATCGAACTCCTCGATTCGTACATCACGATGCGCGCGATACCGCCGGGTGACGATCCCAATGTACAGCGGTCCGAAGAAGATCGCGACGCCGTGCAAATCATGACGATACACAAGAGCAAGGGCCTCGAAGCCGACGTCGTCGCACTTTACGGAGGATTCTTCGCGAGCACTGTCCCCGATCCCGTCAGTATCTATCACCTCGGAAACGAACGGCGCCTGGCGATCGGAAAACCGGCGCGGGACATGGCAAAGAGTGCGATCGCAAAAGAGAAGACCGAGGAAGATCAGCGACTGCTTTACGTCGCGCTGACGCGCGCGCGCGCCCAACTGATACTGCCCTACGTTCCGCCGGACGCACTAAGTCGCGACCTGACGGGTTCGTATGCGCAACTGAACAATCGGCTGCGCACACTCGATCGCGAAGCTCGGCTGAGGACGCTCTTCACGACCGAGACTATATTCTTTCCTGCGCTGGCCGATTCGACGGATGAACAAGGCCTGGTCGAGACGCCGATTGACGACAACGCGTTATGCGATTGGCTCGCATCGACGTCGGGGACCGGCGACCTCGACGGCGAGTTCGCTGAGTTGCTGGTTGGGCATCGCGGGTTGACGATCGAATCTTACACTTCGCTTCAAGCGGCGGAGCCTGATGATTTCAAGACCAGCGTCGACGCAACTGAGGCTCGCACGGACAACGTCGATTTGCCTGGCGGCCGGCACGTCGGCATT
The DNA here is from genome assembly GCA_963724395.1 of uncultured delta proteobacterium. GTDB lineage: Bacteria > Desulfobacterota > Binatia > Binatales > Binataceae > Binatus. Next base: position 147,473 of record CAVRUK010000002.1, read on the forward strand.
TTCCTCCATGAAGTAATCGAGAAGCTCGACTTCAAATCCTTTGGCGATGTTCCCATCCTGAAGTCCTGGATGGCGCGGGACGACGTGCGTGAATTGTTCGCGAGCGTCATGCGTCGTCACGGCCTGAACGATCCGCGCTGGCTGGCGCGCGGGCGCGAGGTGGTTTTCAACGCGCTCACCTCATCGGTCGCGCTTGGTGAAACGCTCCTCGAGGGCGGGCTGTACCGGCTGCCCGGAGTTCGCGAAATGGAATTCGCCTATCCGATTCCAGAGAAACATCACCCGTTGCTCGGCGACGCCCGTGATGGCGCGCGAACCGTCGGGCGTGGCTACGTGAAAGGTTTTATCGACCTAGTATTCCGCCGAGACAAGCTGATGTACTTCGCCGACTGGAAGGGCGACCTGCTGCCTTCGTATGAGCCCGCGGCTGTTGCAGAGCATGTCGAGCAGCACTATCGGTTGCAGGCGCGCATCTACTCACTTGGTGTCGTGCGCCTGCTCGCAATTAACACCGAGCGCGATTACGACTCAAGATTTGGCGGACTTCTATATGTCTTTCTTCGCGGCGTCTCGCCCGCTGGGAATGGTAAGTCTGGATTCTACTTCGCGCGACCGTCTTGGAATGAAATAGTCACTTATGAATCCGACTTGTTAAATCGCGAATCCAACTCCGAGCTCAGGGCGTGAAAGATAGATACTCACTTCTAGGAATGGATACTGCGTGGCGACGCTTTGATTCTGCTCGCGGCGGTGGCCGTTCCGCATTCGACGCTCAAATGCGCGCGCTCGAAGTCTCGGTGACCGGTCTCAACCTGGCTCCCGAAACCGTCCACCTCGCGGCCGAGCTGGCGGCTCTGGAGCCGGCTCTGGAAGACGACGAGCGAATAGCGCTGATCGTGCTTATCCTCATCTCGCTCGTCGCTCTCCAGGAAGGAAGCACGCGCTTTCCGGTAACCGGCCCGCTCTCGCAGGCGCCAATGCGTCGCGCGCTTGGTTCGCTATGCGATGCCGGCTCGAATGGGGACGACATCGACAAGATAGCCAGTTCGATTGAAGTTCTCTTGCAATCGGGCCGTGCGTCGGCGGTAGTGGGTAAACAAGAGGATGAGTATAAACCGTTACTATACATTGCGCCGTACATAGTGCATCACAATATCTATCGGCGCGAGTGTGAACTGGCTATTCAATTGGCGGCGTTATTGACTACCAGCATCCACGAGCAACCGGACGCTGTGAAACTTGCTCGCGCGCTTGAGGATGTCGTTGCTCGTTCCGTGATCGTGCAAGGCCGGCGAATTGCGATGTCTGACGAACAGCGCGAGGTCGTCGCTGCTTCGGCGCGCGCGGGGCTGACGGTTATTTCGGGTGGTCCGGGGACAGGTAAGACTTCGATCATTGTCGCGATCATGCGTCTGATGGTGCGCCTTGGCGTCGCTCCCACCGAAATCGCCCTGGCGGCGCCGACCGGCAAAGCCGCATACCGGATGGGCGAATGCATCGGCGAGTCGCTGACGCAGATCGATCAACGCGACACCATAGACCAAGCGCTCCTCGACGCGCATGTCGAGCCCGCAACGATTCACCGTTTGCTGGGTTACTCGCCGGAGTCCGGCCGTTTCCGACATCACCGCAATAATCCGCTCTCCGCGAAGGTGGTGATCGTCGACGAAGGCTCGATGCTTGATGTGACCTTGATGGAACGGCTGACGAATGCGATTGCGCCGGGTACGCGGCTGATCCTGCTCGGCGATGCGAACCAATTGCCGTCGGTCGCCGCTGGTTCCGTGTTCCGCGATCTCGTCCCGACGCCGGGAGCTGATCGCAGTCTGCTCACCGAGTCGTTGAGGCGGCTCGAAGTGAATCATCGGATGAAGACCGAAAGCGCGGCCGGGCGATCCATTTTTCACGCGGCCCGATCGATTAACCAAGGCGACACCGATCTTCTGAATTCAGTCGACGAATCGAATACGCCGATCGTGGCGCGGCGCTCGTCACCGGGCGAGCTGACCTTCGCCGGCGTCGAATTTATTGCAACCGCATCGCGCACACTCGGTCCGTTTCTGGATCGCTGGTACACCGACCGAGTGCGCGGCGACAGGGAAGTCGCGGCATTGATTGCGCACGAGTACGTCGAACGCGAAGGCCGTTTCGATGACGCCGAGTGCGAGCGCTTGCGGAAGCTGTTCGCGCACGTTGGCAAATCACGCATCCTGTGCGCGACGCGCGTCTTCGAGACCGGCGCCGAGCGCATAAATGCGCGGCTTCATTCGCGCGCCGCCGAGTCCGCGGGCGTCGACGCGGAGCGCGCTCCATTCGTGGTCGGCGAGCCGCTGATCGTGCTGCGCAACGATTACGAACGCGGACTTTTCAACGGCGACCACGGAATCAGACTGTGGGTCCGGCGCGGCGACGGCGCGCAAGTCCCGATGGCGGTGTTTCCGCGCGGCGACAACTTCGTCGCGTTCCGATTCGATGCTCTGCGCGAATTTGTCGAGCTGGGCTACGCGATGACCGTGCACAAGGCGCAGGGCTCCGAGTTCGATTCGATCGCAATCGTTTTGCAGGAGAGACCGATCGCGGTTTTGACCCGCGAACTCATCTATACCGCCGTGAGCCGCAGCAGAACTTCGGTCGTGATCGTTGGCGACGAATCGACACTCAACCATGCGATCGCGGCGCGCGTCGAGCGATTCTCCGGGCTCGCCGATCGAGTCAAACTGGCGCTGGCCGGTTAGCTGATTCATTTCTTCGGCGTATGCGCGACCAGGAAGTCGCGCACGCGCTTTACCGTGGCGCCAATCACGTCGGGCGTTTTCCAGTTCTCGATAAGTTGAGCGTTGGGTGCTAGCGCGGCGATATCCTTCGAGGTTTCCGTCGGATGATAGTCGTCGTTGCCGCACAGAATCAGCATCGGCGTTTTGCACGAGCGCACGAACTCGCGCGACACGTTGAAGACGAACTCGCCGCCGTACATCCGGTCGCGGAATTGCCGCAACGCGGCGTTGTCGAGATTTGGACGCCCGCCCTTCAGCGCATTCGCCCATCCGTCAAACATTGCGAAGAACAAGTCGCGATTGCGCGGGCTGAGTCCGATTGGATTCTGGAGAATCGCGGCGCTGACGCGCTGCGGCGCGGCCTTGATGATCCCGAGGCAGTACGACCCTCCGATGCATCCGCCCATCACGTGGCATTGCTTGATTCCAAGATGATCGAGCAGCGCAATATGATCGCCGGTGTAAGTGTCCCATCCGTCGTCAGCGGTGATGGGCGCGGTCGACTTGCCGGCGTTGCGCTGATCCATCGCGATCACGCGGAAGTTGGACGCGAGCTCGCGAGTCGGATCGAACGGGCTGTTGGCCCAGAACTCGATACTCGAGCGCATCCCGCCGGGCGCGAATAGTAGAATCGGATATCCAGTGCCGTACTCCTCGAAGTATATCGACACGTCGCCGCGCTTGAAGGTCGGCATTTTCAGACTCCTTTTGGCGATCACTCTTCGCCGAAAAAACGGCGGCGCACGCTCTCATCGGCCGGCAAGTCGGGTCCGCCGAACAAATGGTCCGGCATCCGCGAGGGATCCTGCGCCAATAGCGGGAGCGCCCGCGCCCGGCGCGCGTCGGCCTCGGCACCGCGATCGAGCCACATCTCGCGCAGCCAATTCTCGGCGGTGTGAATCACTCCAAAGTGATAGTCATGACCGTCGGCGTACGCGTGGCACGCCGCATCCCAATTGGTGTCGGCAAGCAGGCAATCGCGCATAACACGCACGTCGCGCATAGTCAGGCTCAGCCCTTGTCCCCAGGTCGGATCGCTCGACGCCGCGGCGTCACCGATCAACGCGATCCCGTCTCGATACGGATGATCCACCCAATGGTCCGCGGTGATGAATGACGCCAACGGGCCGGCCGGCTTGGCGTCCGCGTAGAATTCCGCCGGAGCGCCTGTGCGGACCGCTTCGTCGATGAACCTGGAAACCTCGCCGTCACCCTGCAACCGCCACGGTGCGTCTGCCTGATAGACCACGTACGCGCGCACGCGTTCGCCGCCCTGCGGAAACAGAAAAGCGATTTGGCCAATGAACGGATTGAACACCGCGACGCTCGTCTCTTGCGGGGCCGGCATCGGATCGAACAGCAAGCCCGCGATATAGAGCCGGTCGAGTTCGCGCTTGACCTCGAAGCCTCCCCATTGGCGCATCGTCGAACCGCGGCCGTCCGCGCCGACGACGATGCGCGCCGATAGCTCGCCGCTGCGTCCCGCCTGCTCGACAATCACGCTTGGGCGCGCGCCCGGCTTGATAGCGCGAACGCTTGTACCGCGACGAACCTCGGCGCCGGCTTTCGCAGCCACATCGATCAGCATTTCCTGGAGTGCTGGATGGTAGATGCCGAGCGTTGGGCAGTTGTGCGCGGTGGTTGCCATGCAATCGCGGCGGCCGAACAGATTTGGTCCGATATAATTGTCGATCGACGGAATCTCGTGTCCCGTCGCGCAAAACATCTCATAGAGGCCGAGCTTGCGCGCTTCAGCGAGTCCCCACTGCTCGATATATTCGCCACGAACCCGATCGCGAAACTGTGTCTCGCGCTCGATGACCAGCACGCGCGCGCCCGCTTCCGCCATTACTTTCGCGAGCGTGGAACCGCCGAGTCCTCCGCCAACGGTTATGATGTCGTAACTGTTTTCCATAGAAGTTCGACCGGCACGAATCTGTGGGCGTACTCGGCGAGCCCCGGCTGATCAGCTATGCCACGGCTCGACGAGGATCTTGGCGTGCGTCTCCGGTGAGGCGAGGTCGTCGAACGCCTTCGCCACTCCTTCGACGCCGACCTTGCCCGTGATGAGCGGGTCGGCGTTGACGCTGCCCTCGGCGAGATGGCTCAGCGTCGCCGCAAATTCCTCGGGCGCGTAGCCAAGCACGAACTGGATGTTCAGCTCCTTGCTGATTCCCGTCAGCGGCTCGATCTGGTCGCGCTCCATGCACACGCCCACCACCACGATTCGCGCGTTGCCCGGCGCCGCCGACATGATTCCGTCGATCACGCCCGGCACACCGACGCATTCGAAAATCACCGCAGGCCTTACGGCCGGTCCCGGCACCCACGGCGGCAACATCGGCGCCTTCGACGGATCGGCGTAGACCGCCATCTCCCGCCAGCTTGTGTACGGTGACTTTTCTTTGGGATCGACGACCGCGTCGGCGCCCATCTGCAGCGCCAGCTCGCGCCGCCGCGGCGAAAAATCCGCCGCCACTATCGGATGCACTCCGCCGAGCTTGAGCGCCGCGATCACCGCGAGGCCGACCGGCCCGCACCCTATCACCAGCGGCGCGTCGTCTCTTGCGAGCCGCGCTTTCTGCACCGCGTGATATCCGACCGCCATCGGTTCCGTCAGCGCCGCGCGCTCGGTGGAAAGCCCGTTGGGCACTTCGAGCAGCAGAAATTCGGTCAACCGCATCAGCTCGCCGTAGCCGCCGGGATTGTCATTCGAGTAGCCGACCGGCTCGACGCCGCGCGCACTGATGAGCACCGGCATCGCGCACACGCGCGTCCCCACCTTCAATCGCTTTTGCGTCTGCGGGCCGTAGTCGATGACCTCGGCGCAGAACTCGTGACCCATCACGATGTCGCGATTGAGGTCCATCACGAACGGCGCCCCGGACTTTCGCGATCCCTCGACCATCCTCTCGGCATGCTTGAGCGCATGCAGATCGGAACCGCATATTCCGCACGCGAGCGTTTTCACGAGCGCCTCGCCCGCTCCAGGAGCCGGCGTGGCGATATCATCGACGACGAGTTTTTTACCTCGCATTACTGCAGCGCGCATGAATTTTCTCCTTCAGATTCCAATACTCTAGCAGGGTTGCTCCATCGCGCGTAAAGTCCAGCGATGGGCCGAAAGATTCTGTTCATTACCACCGACCAGCAGCGTTACGACTCGCTCGGATGCAACGGCGGCCGTATCGCAAGGACGCCAGTCGCCGATTCGCTGGCCGCCGCCGGCATCAACTATCGGCGCGCCTACAATCAGAACACCGTCTGTATGCCAGCGCGCTCGACGATGATTACCGGCCAGTACGTCCGCACTCACGGCGTATTTGCCAACGGCGTGCCGTTGCCCGCCGACGCGCCCAGCGTCGCGGCATGGCTTCACGATCGCGCCGGTTATCGCACCGCGCTGATCGGCAAGGCGCACTTCGAGCCGATGTTCGATCCGTCCGGGCGATGGCCTGAGAACCGCATGGGCCGCGAGCGCTCTCACGGGCCACATCGCGGCTTCGACTGGATGGAACTCGCGATGCACGGGCCGATGGCCTACTTCCACTACTCGAACTGGCTGCGGGAGAACTATCCCGGCGAGATCGGCGGCTTCGTCACGATGCTCTCGGGCGTGGCCGGCGGCGACAGCGGCGCGCCCGAGGTAGCCTACAATCCGATTCCGCGCGAGCATTATCACACCGATTGGATCGCCGACCGCACGATCGCGTACCTGAACTCGCTCTCCGCCGACGACGACTGGTTCGTGTGGATGAGCTTTCCCGATCCGCATCATCCCTGGGATCCGCCGGCGTCCGAAGCGCGCCGAATCAACTGGCGCGATCTCGATCTGCCGCCCGGCCATCCCGGCTCGCGCGAGAAAATCGAAAAAATTCTCGCCCAGAAGCCGCGTCATTGGCTCGATTGGTACCAGGGACGCTTTCGCAACGAGGAGGGCGGCGCTTGGAACTTCGTGCCGTGCGCGATGACGCACGACCAGGTGCGCGAGATCAACGCGCTGGTGCACGTCAAGAACGAGCTTATCGACCAGGCTTGCGGCCGGGTGCTCGCGACGGTCGCCGGGCGCGGCTGGGAGGCGGACACCGACGTTTTCTTCACCACCGATCACGGCGAGCTGCAAGGCGACTTCGGCCTGCTGTTCAAAGGTCCTTACCATGTCGATGGGTTGATGCGAGTGCCGCTCATCTGGCGTCCCGCGCCGTCGGCAAAGATGTCCGCCGCCGAAATTTCCGAGCCGGTCGGACATCTCGATCTCGCGCCGACCTTCTGCGCAATCGCCGGCGCACCAATCCCCGAGTGGATGCAGGGGACGGCGCTGCCTGTGGCAGCGGGATCGCCGCGTGTCCGCGCAATCACCGAGTGGGACAGCCAGTTTGCGCAGCTCGGGATGCATCTGCGCTCCATCTATCGCGACGGTTTCGTATGCACCGTGTACGAGCCTTCGACGCGCAAGATCGGTTATGATCTCTCTCTGGCGTACATGGCGCTCAGCATTGAGACGCCGCTTCCCGACATCCGATATGACGGCACCGAGGGTGAGCTCTATGATTTGCGCGAGGATCCTATGCAATGGCGCAATCTCTGGAACGACGCCGGCCGCGCCAAGCTGAAATCGGATCTAATCGCCGACCTGTACGCGAATCTCCCGCCCGCGCGGACCCCGCAACTGACAGTTGACGCCCCCGCCTGACGAGTCTGTTTCGCATTTTCTACCATATGTTGTGGCGTGGCGGTGGCGATACCACTATCGGTAGCTTCGTTCCGTCAAAATTAGTTTTCGCGAGGAAACCGGGCTTGAGAGGATTGAGAGCCTCGTGAGTATGGTCCATGCGGTAGACTTAGCACGCCGAGCGCGCGGGCGTCAGGCTTAAAAGTTCATCCCCTGAAGAACCTAACCCCTAACCCCTTCCGGCTGCGGGAAGGGGGACCGGACGTGCAGGGAGAGGAGACGGAAAGGCTCTTGCATCGCGAGACTAATAGTATTAGTTAAATGTCTATGATAATTAGCATCCCAACAAATCTCGTGGTTGCGGCGGCCGTCCTGACTGTTGCCGCGGCCTTCCCGGCGCGCGCCGACCAACCGCTTGCGACTGCCGCGACTCAGTTCCTGAAAATGCCCGGCGGGCAAATCGCTTACGACGACACCGGCGGCGGAGGACCGCTGGTCATCTGCGTCCCCGGCCTCGGCGACATGCGCCAGCAATATCGATTCCTCAAACCCAAACTGGTTGCCGCCGGCTTTCGCGTGGTCACGATGGATCTCCCGGGGCACGGTGAATCGAGCGTCGATTGGCCTGCCTACTCGCCCGCCCTGGTCGGCGCCGATATCGTCGCGATGGTCCGTCATCTGGGCGCGAGCAAGGCGTTCATCGTCGGCAACTCGATGGCGGGGGGCTCGGCGGTATGGGCCGCCGCCGAAATTCCCGATCGCATTGCCGGTATCGTGCTGATCGATCCGTTCACGCGCGTGATTCCGACCTCGTCGTTCCTGCTCGCGTTTCTCAAAGTCGCGATGATGCGTCCGTGGGGGCAGTCTTTCTGGTCGATGTACTACGGCTCGCTGTATAAGACCGCGCCGCCCGCCGACCTCGATTCGTATCGCGCCGCGCTGGTCGCCAATCTCAAGGAGCCCGGCCGAATCGAGGCCACCAAGGCGTTGATCTTCGCGTCGCAGGCTCCGTGCGAGGCGCGCATTCCCGAGGTTCAAGCACCGGTGCTGGTCGTGATGGGCACGCGCGACTCTGACTTCGACGATCCCGCCGCCGAGGCGGATTGGGTCGCGACTCATCTTCACGGAAAAAAGCTGATGGTCGATGGCGCCGGGCATTACCCGCACGTCGAGTATCCCGAGGTGGTCGCACCGGTCGTGATCGATTTCGTGAAGGCGGCTCAAGATGGCGAAGCGCGTCGGAATTAACCGCGACGCGGTCATCCGGGCCGCCGCGAAGATCGCCGACGACGACGGATGGGACGCGCTGACGCTGGCGCGCGTCGCCGCGAAACTCCGTATTCGTTCGCCCTCGCTCTACAATCACGTCGGCGGCCTCGAGGCGTTGCGCCGCGAACTCAAACTGCTCGCGCTGCGCGATCTCAACGCGGCGCTGAGCCGCGCGACGATCGGTAAATCGCGTGACGACGCCGTGCGCGGAGCGGCCGCGGCCTATCGGGCCTTCGTCAAGCGCCATCCGGGAACTTATGCGGCCACGATGGTCGCCGCGCCGCCCAAAAACGATCCGGCCCTCGAAGCGGCCGCGGGACAAGTCGTCGAGACACTGCTGTCCGTGCTCAGCGGCTACGGACTGAATCGCCGCGCAGGCCTGCATGCGATCCGCGCCGTGCGCAGCGCCGTGCACGGCTTCGCGGCGCTCGAAATCGCGGGCGGTTTCGGAATTCCGCTCGACGTCGATAAAAGCTTTGAGTGGCTGATCTCGGCGTTGCTTAAGGGCCTTTCATCCTCGTGCCCTGATTGATTCTCCTGAATCGCCGCACACAAGAATTCGAGATTACGGTAAATTTTGACAGTCCGCGCGCTGGTGTATGAGTGGGCGAATTGCTACAAGCGGGGCACCTAATCAGCCTGCGGGTACACCGCGGCAGCCACGGGGGTGGTTTTATGGCTTCCGACGAGCGGCAGACCGGCACGTACGCAACCCTTTCTGACAAAACTCTCGAATCGAGCGGAGCGCCGAAGTCTCCGGGACGCCGGCGCTTTATCGCAGGACTCGGCGCGGCGACCGCCGCCGTATCCACTGGAGTCCTCGCTCCGCTCGCCGCCGCATCGGCGGCCAATGCGCGCGAAGCGAGGGAGTCCGACCTCGGCTCCGGCGCTTCCGCCCCTGGATTGCCGGCGGGTGTTACCAACGGCAGGGTTATCGAGGCTTTCGAGCTGCGGGTCGGTGAAGCGAGTCGTGACGCACTCGCTGGCCCAGCGGTTAACGTCAACAACGGCGATACGGCGCTCTACGCCGACAAGGGCGGCACGTACACCAAGGGTCTTCCACACGACGACTTCGGACGGGTGAATTTGACCGCGTTTGCAAGCTTTACGAAGGCGTTGAACAGCGGGAAGTTTTCGGATTTCCAAAATATCATCGTGGGCGGCACGCGCACACAAAACGGCCCGCAAAGCGGGCTGGCGTTCGACCTGGAAGCGCTCGATAGCGCGCAGTTCGGCCAGCCCCAGGTGCCACCCGCGCCCGCAACAGCCAGCGACCAGAACGCCACCGAGTTGCTCGAACATTACTGGGCATCGCTGCTTCGCGACGTCGCTTTCACCGACTATGACACGAGCGCGCTGGCTATTGATGCAGCGACAGAATTGGGATCGCAGCCGACCTATTTCGGGCCGAGAGACAACACCGGCCACGTGACCCCGAACTTGTTGTTCCGGGGCACCTTCCCGGGCGAGACGCTAGGCCCTTACCTCTCCCAATTTTTCATCACGCCGACGGACCTGGGCGTCCAGCCCCTCAGCCAGCAGATGATTACCTATCTGCCAGGCATCGACTACATGACCAGTTTCGCCGACTGGCTGACGGTGCAGAATGGCAATGTCACCGGCGATACGAATCAGGTCGATCCGGTACTGCGTTACCGGCGTAACGGTCGGGACCTTGCGGCGTTTACCCACGTCGACGTGCTTTACCAGGCGTACTTCACGGCGCTGCTCGTGCTGGGCACAATTGGCGCGCCGGTAAATCCCGGCAACCCGTATGTCGGCTCGAGGACGGAAAACGGCTTCGGCACCTTCGGTGCGCCTGATTTCGCGGGGACCCTGACCGAAGTGGCGACCAAGGCTCTGAATGCCGTCTGGTACCAGAAATGGTTCGTGCACCTGCGTCCTCGGCCAGAGGCAATCGGAGGCATCGTCCAGCTGATCATGACCGGGCAAAGCAACGAGACCGATGTCACTCTGAGTGACGTGATCCTGAACTCGCAGGGACTTCAGAAGAGTTTCAACGCGAACGGGGGCTCGTGGCTGCTCTCGCAGGCGTTTCCTGAGGGCTCGCCGACGCATCCGTCCTACCCGACGGGACACGGCACGGTCGCCGGCGCTTGCATCACAGTGCTGAAGTTCTTCTTCGACGGCAACTTCGTGATCCGAAATCCTCTGGTGCCCTCGAGCGACGGGCTTTCGCTGTCGCCCTACACGGGCGGGGATCAATTAACCGTCAACGGTGAACTCAACAAGCTCGGACACAACGTGAGTTTCGGTCATGGGATCCACGCCGGCATCCACTGGCGCAGCGATACGGACACTTCGTTGTTGCTGGGCGAGGCGGTCGCACTCAGCTTCCTGAGGGACAGGGCCCTGACTTACAACGAGCCGTTCACCGTCCACATCACCAAGTTCGATGGGACGACGGCGACTATCTCCAACCCGGGTCACCCGTAAAAGTAGCCATCCTTGTTAAGTCCGTGTGAATGTTCCGTTTGAGCCGGAAGCGATATGCTACTAAGGGTAATGTTTTGGTACCGTCTGTCTCAACGATACCTACCGCATGTAGCTAAGCGCTACAATACGCTTTAATCTATGAGGCCTTTTCACGTCTCTTATGGATGCTATAAGACTCTATACATCCATCGTCATGTTTAGTCTTGTTTAAAGCCGTATTCCGCGTAAAATGGACTGCGTGCTGGACCAGATTCACAGGAGGACAATGGCCAATTCGCTAAATCCTCAGGTGGCGAAGTGAATCACTCCGCTACCCCTATCCGGTAACGTATCGCAAAACCACAGGGGGGGGAGAGTTTTACGATGACGGTCGAAGACGCACAGCGAAAGATCACACTGTTGCGCAAGATTAGCGCCGACCAGGGAGCCCTTCCCGCGGAGAGAGAAACTGCGTACCGCCTGCAGAAGCAGCTGATGGAGCGCTACGGGATCAAGGCTCAAGAGATCCCCGACCCCTCGCCGGCACCTGCCTTTCGCTTGAACTGGAGTTACTGGCAGGAACTGCTTGAAGAGTTCGACCTGCGCTTCGATCGACTGGGAAATCGCGGCTGCGCCGCAGTCGGGAACAACAGCAAGGTCTACGTCAGGCTGGACAAAAATCAATGGTGGGTCGATGAGAAGTCTGCGAGTGGTTGGCAAACCAAGGTTCGCGACTACGGTATGGAATCGCTGCGTACCTACCTTAAAGAACACGCGCCCAGGAGCTACTCGTTTCTCAGACGTTGACCGCACCAAGGTTACGATGTAGGTCTCTCACTCGGCCAGCGGCTGGTGTGCGGTTTCCTTGAGGCTCAGCACGAAGATAGCCGACACAATTGCGGCCCCAATGAGTAACATGGGAGGCACCATCTCGTTGTCGGTCTTGTCGATCAGATAGGTAGCGACCATCGGCGCCGTGCCTCCCAACAGTGCTATGCATAGGTTGTGGCTGAGTCCTACTCCGGTGCATCGCACGTTGGCCGGGAACGCCTCGGCCGCAGTCGCAGGCGCGACGCCGTCGAAAGTCGCTATGAGCAGCGCAAACCCCACCTGGCCCAGCAGCGGCACGTGGAACATCGGATGCCATAGCAGGTTGAACAGCGGCCACGAGCAAATGACGATCGCAGCCGCCGACAGCAGCAGCATCGGCTTGCGCCCGACGCGATCCGATATGGCGCCCGCCACCGGCAGCATGACCACCGCAGCCGCCATCCCGATGGTGTTGATCGCGAGTGCGCGGCTCTTGGCAATCCCGACGATCTCGGTCAGGTAGGTCGCCGCGTAAACGAACATCAGGTAGAAGCCTACCGATTCGAGCACCTTGAAGCCGGCGACCTGCAGTACGCGGCGCCAATTCGTGCGGAGCACCTCGCCAATCGGCGGCGGCGCGACGCGCGGCACATCGCCGGCATTCTGCAGCTCGCGCCGAATATAGTAACCGGCAATTCCAATCGCGACGCCCGCCAGGAACGGCAGCCGCCATCCCCACGAGGCAAGCGCCTGCGGCGACATCAAGGCCGCGACTATCGCGCCGACTGCGGATCCGAGCATCACGCCGGCAAATGCGGCAGCCGCGCCAAACGCGCCGATCAATCCGCGGCGATTGCTGTTCGAGCCCTCGACCATGAACACGACCGAGGTCGTGTACTCGCCGCCGACGGAGAGTCCCTGGATCAAACGCAGCACGACCAGCACGATCGGCGCCATTACCCCGATTTGCTGATGAGTCGGGAGCAGGCCGATGAGCACGGTTGGCACGGCCATCGCCACGACCGAAATCGTAAGCGCGCGTTGCCGCCCGTAGCGGTCGCCGATTTGCCCGAACACGAGCGCGCCGAGCGGCCGCATAAGAAAGCCTGCGGCGAACACGCCGAACGCGTCGATCAGCGACGTGGCCTTGCTGTGCGAAGGGAAAAAGTTTTCGCCGATCGCGTAGGCGAAGAAGCCGTAGATCGAAAAGTCGTACCACTCCAGGATGTTGCCCGCCATGCCGGCGATCACCAGCCTGCGCTGCGACTTCCGCACCAGCTCCGTCCCCACCGTCAGCGTCCTCCCGCCCCGCTGATTTTGATCGAGCCAGTGACAGCTATTCGAGTGCGACTTCGTCGCCGAGCGCGATAGTTCCGCCGTTTGCGATCGTCGCGTAGGCGCCGAGGTTCTGCGCCGCGTCGCGCACGATCGTTCGCAGCACCGACGGATCTTTGCGCAGGTTCGGCTGATCGAGCGTCGGTATTACGCATCGCACGCAGGGCATCTCGAGCTTGATGCGCGTCGGGCCGATTCGAACCGTCCGCCCCGACCATTCGGCTTCGACCAATCCTTCTATGCCATTCGCAGTCTCGACCAGAACGTTCGGACGAAACCGTCGCGAGTCGAAATCGCCGGTGGGATTGAGGCTCGCGAGCGCGCTCAAGTACGCGGTGGTCAGGAAGAGGAATGGAAACGCGTCAAAGTAAGTGCCGAACGGCGACGTGAATTCAAGAATCTGCGGCGGCAGTGTCGAGAGGTCGGGCAGCGGCTCACTTTCCAGACGGCCGAAGACCTCACGCAGCTCCGCCATCATGTTGGGATTGTCGGGCGCGGCGCGGCGAAGAAAGTCGCGCTCTGATGGCGGCTGGATCGGCCAGATCGAGACGGGGCGCCCGAGCATTTCGGAGAGCCGGGCGTTCGCCTCGGCGGAGTCGGAGCGAAATGTCGTCCCGTCGGGCATCGTGATTTGCGCGGGCGGCACTTTGTCGTTCTCCGATGGCTCTCGCAGATAGACGGCGACGCAATGCAGCAGCCTGGGCAGCTTGCGGGCGTTGCGTATCTCGCCGGCCTTTTCGTCGCGAATCGCCCATCCGCGGTCGCCATGGATTCCAAGCGCGCCGACGTTCGCATGCTGGAGGCGTTCACCGGCCATCGACTTGACCGGGTAGCGCCAGATTTCCTTGACGTTGCCGATTACTTGCATTGAAAAATTCCTCGCCTCAAATGCTACGCGCTGTCAGCTCTCCCGAACAGTTCGGGCAGACGTGTTTCATTTTGTCCGCGCAGTCGGGGCAGAAAGTGCATTGAAACGAACAGCACTGGGCTGGCGCAGGGGGAGCCAGCGCCTTGCCGCATTTCTCGCATGCGTCCTTGACGGCGGTCATCGTCTTGAGCAGCGCGGAATTCTGCTCCTCGCGCTCGGCGCCGGCCAGTAAGGCCGCGCGCGCCTTAGCGTTGCGTTCATTCGCCGCCAGCGACTGATAAATCCCGGCGCCGCCGTGCTCGAGCCGGGCGAGAATGACCATGATCTCGCGCCGCGACTTGCCTTCGAGCAGCGATGCAATCACCTGGTCGGGCGTTAATGCTTTGTCGGCCATTTTGTTTTCCCTTAATCGGCGCGATTGACGGTGTGAGGAGGTTTGGCATCATTTGTGACTATCATCAAGCGCGCGATGCGGCGTTCGCCGCGAACATCGACGGCGTATTATATTGCGGGCAGCGCGCTGGAATCGTGAAAGTAAAAGCAGCAATCGCGAACAAGGCTGGCCAGCCACTCGAGGTCGCCAGCGTCGACCTCGAAGGGCCCAAGGCCGGCGAAGTCCTGGTCGAAATCAAGGCCACGGGAGTCTGCCACACCGACGCCTACACTTTGTCGGGCGCCGATCCCGAGGGTCTCTTCCCCGCCATCCTCGGACATGAGGGCGCGGGCGTAGTGGTTGAAACGGGGCCGGGCGTGACCACGCTGAAGCGCGGCGACCACGTCATCCCGCTCTACATCCCCGAATGCCGCAACTGCGCGGCGTGTCTCTCGGGCAAGACCAATCTGTGCACGGCGATTCGCGAGACGCAGGGCCGCGGCGTGATGCCGGACGGCACGAGCAGATTCGCGCGCGACGGAAAGGCGATTCATCACTACATGGGCACCTCGACGTTCGCGAATTTTACCGTGGTGCCGGAGATCGCTCTGGCAAAAGTTCGCGACGACGCGCCGTTTGAAAAGATCTGCTACATCGGATGCGGCGTTACGACCGGAATCGGCGCCGTTCTGAACACGGCCAAGGTCCAGGCGGGCGATCGGGTGGTCGTGTTCGGGCTCGGGGGAATCGGTCTCAACGTCGTGCAGGGAGCGAGGATGGCGGGCGCGTCGATGATTGTCGGCGTCGATCTCAATGCCGCGCGCAAGGCGGTGGCCGAGAAGTTCGGCATGACGCATTTCGTGAACGCCGCGGAGGCCGGCGACGAGCTGGTGCCGCATATCGTGAACCTGACGCGCGGCGGCGCGGATTTTTCGTTCGAATGCGTCGGCAACGTCAAGCTGATGCGCCAGGCGCTGGAATGCTGTCAGCGCGGATGGGGCACCAGTGTGATTATCGGTGTCGCGGGCGCGGGCCAGGAGATATCGACGCGTCCGTTTCAGCTGGTGACTGGACGGACGTGGAAAGGCACGGCCTTTGGCGGCGCGCGCGGACGCCGCGACGTTCCGAAAATTGTCGATTGGTACATGGAAGGCAGGATCAATATCGACGATCTGATCACGCACGTGATGCCGCTCGACAAAATCACCGACGCCTTCCACCTGATGCACGAAGGCAAGTCGATTCGAAGCGTGGTGACGTTTTAGGCGAAGCTGATGCCGCCGAAAATCAAGCGCGCGATCGCACTCTCACTTGCCGCGTGTGGAATTGCGCTGGCGGGATGCTCGAGCCATGAAACGCAACAGCAAAAGTTTATCGACGCGATGAATCACGGGAATGCCGCGCAGGCCAATCAGATCTGGCTGCACATGAACGCCAGCAACCGCGAACAATTTGCACACAGCCAGGGGATGCAACCGAACGTGTCGCCTGATGAATTGAAAAAGCAGGTCACGCAACACTACGAGGAGGAAATGAACGGGAACGGCAACGACACTGGGGTAACGGTGGAACGGCCGACGCCAAACGTCCATCTTGGCGGGCTGGAGAGCCTCCCCGGCTATGTCGGCCCGTCGGGCCAGCCGCCGCAATCCGCTACGGTGCCGGCGCAGGACGCGCCGTCGAACTGAAGGTCGCGACGATGACAGGATCGAAATGGCCGATTACGTGGGATGCGCGCTGGATTTGGGCGGGGCCTGCGCCACTGCCAGTTTCGCCGATCGGAGCGGCGGGAATTCCGCCGAAGGAAACCTGGAATCGATTCTGCTACCTGCGACGGACGGTTCAGCTCGAATCGGTCCCGGCGGCGGTCCCAGCACGCGTGACGGCCGACTCGCGCTTCGTGATGTTCGTCAACGGCGTCGAGGTCGCGCGCGGACCGGCGCGGTCGATACCCGAGCGGCTGGCATGGACGGAGATCGATCTCGCGCCGTATCTTCGCGTGGGGAAAAACGCAATTGCGTCGCTGGTGCGGTTTTATGGGCTGCCGGGACCGTGGTGGCGACCGGCGACGCCGAGCTTCATCCTGGGTTTTGGATCGTTCGCGTTTGAAGCGCCGGCTATCGGCGTGATTTCGGACGCGACCTGGAAAGGACGCGCCGCGCCGTATCGGCAGGACGTGGTGCGGAGCGGGGCGCTGCCGGTGCCGCCGATCGAAATCCTCGACGGCGCCGCGATTCCAGCCGGGTGGAACGAGGCCGCGTTCGATGATTCCGATTGGCTGCCCGCCGTCGAATTGTCGGCCGGCACGTTTTCGTACAATCGCACGCGAATTCCGGTCGAGCCTTTCACGGCGCCCGAGCCCGACGAGATTGCGCCGCTGACTTCGATTCCGGTCGCGCTGAGTGAACTCTCACGACGCGGCGTCGCGGCGCTCGACAGCGACGATCCGCGCGGCGCGTATCCATCGGCGGAGGAGAGCGCGAACGGTCCAGACACGCTCGTAAATTTTGACGCGGCCATGATGACGCTCGCGACGCCGTGGGCCGTCGTGCGCGGTCCCGCGGGATCAACCGTCGACGTGTACTGCGGAGAGGATCAGCGCGCTGACGGCAGTGCGGAAACGAATCCACGACAATTTGCGATGCGTTACATCGTGCGCGGCGACGCGCCTGAACGGCTCGAGTCGTACGAGTCGGTCGGGTTTCGCTATTTGTCGATCGTCGCGCGCGGCGGTGCGCAGATCGAATCGGCAGGCGCAGTGGAACGGCGCTATCCGCGCGGTGACGAGGCGTACTTCGAGTGCGACGATCCGGCGCTCAACAAAATCTGGCGGGTTGGCGCGCGCACGCTCGAACTCTGTTCGACCGACGCCTTTATCGATTGTCCCGGCCGCGAGCAGCGCGCGTGGCTCGGCGATTCGTACATTCACGCGCTGCTGACGTATGTGACCAACACCGATTGGCGGCTGGTGCGGCGCCATCTGCGAATCTGCGCGCATTCGCGGCGCGGCGACGGCCTGCTGGCGATGGCCGCCGCGTGCGATTTTTCGATTTCCTCGACCACGATCCCGGACTATTCGCTGCACTGGATTCGCGCGCTCGCGCGATACTTCGAGTATTCCGGCGACGCCGCGACGGTTCGCGAGCTGATGCCGACCGCGGCCGGCGTGCTGACTGCGTTCGAGCGTTATCGCGCCCCTGATGGACTGATTCGCGGAATGCCGGGATGGATTTTCATCGACTGGGCGATGACCGAGCGAGCGGAAGTGACCGGCGCGCTCGACGCGCTGTACGCGGCGGCGCTGGACGATTTCGCCTCACTGGCCGAGACCGTTTTGGCGGATTCGCGCGGCGCGTTCGACGCTCGCGCTCGCGCCGAGCGGACCCGTCGCGCATTCGAATTGCTTTGGGACGAGGCCGCGGGCGTTTACGTGGACGCCGCCGATCGCAACGGCCCGCGCCGGCGAGTCAGTCAGCAGACCAACGCGATGGCAATCGTGGCGGGATGCGCCCCGCAACAGCGATGGCCCCGGATGCTCGACTACGTGCTCGATGAATCGCGCGTCGTGGTCACGCCAACGATTTCCGACAACATGGCCGCTTACCTGAGGCAGCAAATGGACCCCGCCGAGCACATGAAGTTCGACGTCGAGCACGACGTCGTGGCGGCGCAGCCATTTTTTTCGCATCTCGTTCACGATGCGATCGTCCGCGCCGGCCGCCGCCATCTGATTCCCGCACGATGCATGAAATGGTGGCCGCAGATCGAACGCGGCGACACCGCATTCGAGGAATACTGGGACGCGCGCGCCGGCACTGGGAGCCGATGTCACGCATGGTCGGCGACGCCGACCTATGATTTGACCACTTGGGTGCTTGGTGTAAGGCCGGCCGCGCCGGGCTACTCGCGCGTGGAAATCGCGCCGCTGTTCGGCTCGCTCAGGCATCTCGAAGGCCGCGTTCCGACTCCGCACGGGCTCATCGAAGTGCGTCTGGATCGCGAGGCGGGCGGCGAGATCGTGATTCCGGACGGGGTCGCGGCGCATCTGCGGTTCGGCGACGCGCCGCTCACGGGCGGCGAATTCGGTTCCGGGCGCCATCGCATCTCCCGTTGACCTAAGTCCGCCCGACAGCGATAAGAATCGGGCGGTGCTCAATCCAGCGTCCATCGCGCGACGTATCTAAAGTAGAAGCCAGGTGGTGACTCGGGCAGACAACAGGGTTTCCGACGAAGCACTCGTGTCTGCCATGGCCGCCGGCGACCAGGATGCCTTGGCCACGCTGAATCAACGTTACGGACGCGCGCTCAGCGCAGTCGCAGATCGAATCCTGCGCGACCGGGCCGACGCCGAAGAAGTCGCGGCCGATGTCTTGTGGCAACTCTGGCGCGAGGCGTCGCGATTCGATCGCAGTCGGGGCTCGGTTGGCGCGTGGGTTATGATGACCGTCCGAAGCCGCGCAATCGATCGACTGCGCGCCCGCAAGGCCCGCGAGCCTCGCGGCGAGGATCACGCCGAGCCCGCCGTCGCCAACGATCCATCGAACGAGATTCACAGCGCCGAGCGGCGGCGCAAGGTCGAAGGCGCACTCGCAACCCTGAACGACGGCGAACGCGACTTGATCCGGCTCGCGTATTTCTCCGATCTGTCGCAATCGGAAATCGCCGAGCGCACCAGCATTCCGCTCGGCACCGTGAAGAGCAGGATGCGCAGCGGCTTGATCAGGCTGCGAGACGCGCTAGCGGGGAGCGTGGAGTAAGCGCGATGGACCACGCGGAAATCAAGGACCTGATCCCGCTCAAGGCGCTCGGCCGGCTCGACGATCGCGAAGCCGCCGCAGTTGACGAGCATCTGGGCACGCAATGCGAGGAATGCGAGCGCGAACTTGCGTCGTTTACCGATGCGCTCGCGGCGATGGCGGTTGCGGAAGCGGGCGGCGACGGTTCCGCGGATCGGATCTGGAGCCGGCTGCGAGCGCGACTCGACGCCGAGCGCGACGAGGCACAGCCGGCGCGCGTCGCAAGTCGTCCGGCACAGCGGAGCGCGGATCGATCAGAGCGCGAAGCCTCACGCGGGCGAGGCTTTGCGATGCTTGGCTCGGCGGCCGCAGCCGCTGTCGTCGCGATCGCGGCCAGCACAATTTTCTTCACGGTGCGATTGCGCAGCGTCACGTCAGATACTTCAAATGAGATCGCGGCGCTCACGGCCAGGGTCGTCGAGGTTCAGCGCAGCCTCGATGCGACCGGCGATCAGCTCGCCGCGCTTCAATCCAAGGTTGCTCAGACCACGGACTTGACCCTTGCGAGCCTTGGTCCCGACGCGCGAGTAATCCGTCTGGCCGGCTTGCCGGCCGCGCCTTCGGCCGGGGGAACGGTCGCGCTCAGCCGCGCCCAAGGCTCCGCGATGCTCGCGGTCAGCGGCCTTCCGCCAACTCCTGGCGACAAGATATACGAGGTCTGGTGGATTGGCGAAAAGCAGGGCCCGCTGAAGGCGGGATTGTTTGAGCCGTTGAACCAGGGGGCGACGATTGTTTCGCTCGACCCGCCGCCGGCGGGAGAAGTTGTGCTGGCCAGCGCAATCACGCTCGAGCCAAGCGGCGGAGTCGAAAAACCAACCGGTACGATGTACCTGAAAGGCGATTTTCCGCGCCGCTAACGGGGGGATTTCATGCGCAATCCGATCGATATCGCACTTCGTATATCGTGCATGGACCCGAACGAAACCACCTTCGACCTCGATCGCTACCTGCGCTTCTCGGGCGCCACCAAGCCGGAGTGTTTCGACTGGACGGCGCCGCAGCCGCGCCTTGGCGATGACGCGCTGTTCACGATTGCCTACATGATGGACATCGAGTCGCACACGATCGTCTATCTGCGCGACTTGCTGTCGACGCGCGTCGTTCGCGACAACCAGGTCACCGCGTTCCTGTCGTGCTGGGTATACGAGGAATTTTTTCATTCGCTGCTGCTACGGCGCTTTCTCGCGACGCAGGGAGTTGCGATCGACGATCAGCGGTTTGCCGATTTGCGCAGCGAGACCAGTCTCGCCGATCACATAATCCGTCCTGGCATCGCGATCCTGTCGCGGGTCAACCGAAATTTTCCCGCGGTGCACATGACGTTCGGCGCGATTAACGAAATCTCGACGCTGACCGGCTACCAGGCATTGATCGCCCGCACTGATTCGGCGCACGGACGGTCTGACAGCGCTCGCCCGCTGCTGACGACGATCCTGGAACGAATCATCAAGGACGAACGCCGCCATTTTGCTTTCTACTTCAACCAGGCGCGACAACGGCTTCGCACGCCCGCCGCGCGGCGCCTGACGGCATTTCTGGTGCGACACTTCTGGACCCCGGTTGGAGTGACCGTGCGCGGCGATCGCGCGATGCGCCGCGTGTGCGCTTACTTGTTCCCCGATGAGAGCGGGGTCGAGTGCATGGCCGCGGTCGACAGATCGATCGCGCGCTTGCCCGGTCTGGAGTGGTTCGACCTCGGTGCTCGCTACGCGCGCCGCGTCCAGGCGAGTGCGCACCAAATTTTCTTTCCCACCGAGATTCCTTCCAGCGGCTAGTCCAGCCCGGATGAGGTTCGCGTGATCGCGTTGTAGTAGTATCGCCACTCGCGATGGCTCCCTCGGCAGAAATTCCGCGCGTTGTGGTCGCGGCAACTGGCAGTGGCGTCGGCAAGACCACGGCGACGGTCGCGTTGATGGGTGCGATGCGCGCGCGCGGCCTGGAGGTCGCGGCCTTCAAGTGCGGCCCCGATTATCTCGATCCAACCTACCACGAACGTGCCGCCGGTGTTCGCTCGCATAATCTCGACGGCTGGATGATGGATCGCGACGCGGTAATCGCGACGTTTGCGCGCGCGTCCGCCGGCGCCGACATCGCAGTGATCGAAGGGATGATGGGTCTGTTCGACTCCGCGACGCCGACCGGCGATGAAGGCTCGACCGCACAGATTGCAAAGTGGCTCGACGCGCCCGTGATCCTGGTCACCGACGCGTCGGGCGTCGCGCGCACGATTGCCGCTGTGGCCGTCGGGTTTGCGCGCTTCGATCCCGCCGTTCGCGTCGCGGGCATGATCTGCAACCGGGTCGGTTCGCGCGGGCATCTTGATCTGTTGCGCGCCACGCGGCCCGAAGTTCCCATCGTCGGCGGCTTTCCCGCCAGTGCCGATCTCGCTTTTCCCGAGCGACATCTCGGCCTGTTGATGGCCGACGAATCGGCCGTGCCGCAACGGTTGCTCGACGGCTGGAGCTGGCTTGCGGCGGATTGGCTGGACCTCGACGCGATTCTCGAGATTGCGCGCTCGGCGCCGACGCTTGAAACCGGCTCTATCTTCGGCACGAGTGAACGCGATTTGGCTTCGCGGCCGCGCTGTCGAATTGGCGTCGCATACGACGCTGCGTTTCATTTTTACTATGAAGACAATTTGAATCGGCTCCGTTCGCTCGGCGCTGAAATCGTCAACTTCTCGCCGATCCGCGATCGGGAATTGCCCGATATCGACGGACTCTACTTCGGCGGCGGTTATCCCGAGGTGTTTGCGCGCGAACTAACTTCGAACGGCGCGATGCTCGCGGTCATTCGCGGCTTCGCGGAGCGCGGCGGCGTGATTTACGCTGAATGCGGCGGCCTGATGTACCTGACCGACGGCATCCGCACAGTTGACGGCGCGATGTGGCCGATGGCTGCGATCATCCCGGGCGTCGCCGCGATGTCCGACAGGTTGCAAGCGCTCGGCTACGTCGAGGTTGAGACCCGCGCCGACTCGATCCTTGGTCCCGCGCAGACGCGATTTCGAGGACATCAGTTTCGCTACTCGACTCTGGAGACCGCTGATCGCGGGAATCGGATCGATAACATCTACAATGTCGCGCCGCGATGGGGCGGAACGCCGTTCGCCGAAGGCTATCGCGTCGGAAATGTTCTCGCCTCGTATGTTCATGCGCACTGGGCATCGAATCCCGATGTTGCGGGGGCCCTTGTCGGTGCGTGCGAGCGTTCGCGCGTCGCAAGACAACCGGCTGCGTAGCGTCTAGAATTGGCGCCATGAGTAGCGACCGCGCAGAGCAAAATCGAGGCAAGGAGCGCCCGAAGATTCCGGGCGATTTTCCCGCCGCGCCGCTTACGCTCGAAGGCTACAGCATTCTGCATCAGATGTTCCGCGTGCGACGTCGCGAACTGCGCGCGCTCGATGCCGCGAAACGCGACGCGGCTTTCAAGGACGCGTCGAAGCTGTTCGGCGAGATGTCCGCGCGCGAAGACGGTGAGACGGCGCTGTTCTCCGCGCTCGGCCACAAGGGCGATCTGATGATCGTCCACTTTCGCCGCAGCTTCGAGGAACTAAGCCGCGCCGAACTCGCCGTCGCCGCGCTCGCGCTCAGCGATTACCTGGAACCGACCACGTCATACCTGTCGGTGATCGAAATTGGCCTCTACGAAGCGACGGTCGCGCTCTATCGCCGGCTCGTCGAGAGTGGCGTCGGACCCCGCTCGCCGCAATGGAAGTCCGAGATCGAATCCGAGATCGCGCGACAACGCGAAAAGATATTGCCGCGCCTGTATCCGAAAATTCCCGAGCGGCCTTACTTGTGCTTCTATCCGATGGACAAGAAGCGCGACGGCGCCGACAACTGGTATCGCCTGCCGATCGACGAGCGCCAGCGCCTGATGCATGATCACGGCCTGGTCGGGCGGCGTTTCGCCGGCGAAGTGACGCAGATTATTTCGGGCTCGATCGGATTCGACGATTGGGAGTGGGGAGTCGATCTCTTCGCCGACGATCCGCTCGTGTTCAAGAAGCTGGTTTACGAGATGCGTTTCGACGAGGCCAGCGCGTCGTACGCGAAGTTCGGCCCATTTTACGTCGGCATCCGCCTCGAGGCGGCCGAGCTCGGCAAAATCTTCTCGACTTGATCGACCAACACGCGTTTCGAATCACAGCAGGAGAAAACGATGATCACGCAGGGCGACGATTATCCGATTCACCAGACGCCGGAGCCGGTCCAGCAGGTGTTCACGAGCGACCGCAACTTTTACGATCGGTTTTTTTTCAACGGATACTTTCGCGAGGGTGAGCCCTACTTTGCCGTCGCGATGGGAATCTATCCGAACGTTGGAATCCTCGATTGCGCATTCAGCGTCATCGCCGGCGGCGTGCAGCACTGCGTGCGCGCGTCGCGAGTGCTCGGCGCCGAGCGGATGGATACGCGCGCCGGCCCGATCTCAATCGAGATCATACGGCCGTTGCGATCGATGCGTCTTCGCGTCGATCACGAAGCCGTAAAGGCCGACCTGACATTTGAGGCGCGCGCCGATGCGATCGAGGAGCCTCGTTTTTCGCGTCGCGCCGGTCCGCGGCTCGTCATGGATCTCACGCGCTTCACGCAGCACGGGGGTTACAGCGGCAGCCTGACGGTAGCCGGCAAGACTTACGACGCGAAGCCGTCACGAGTGTGGGGTTCGCGCGATCGTTCCTGGGGCGTGCGCGGAATCGGGCCGCAGGACCCCGCGGGCGTGCCGTCGGCCGCGATGGGTCAGTTCTACTGGCTGTGGTCGCCGACGAATTTCGAGGACGTCTGCACGCATTGCGACGCCATGGAAAACGCCGACGGCTCGCGATGGCATCAGTTCGGCGCCGTCACGAGCGCGGAGCGCGGTGCCCCGCTCGATCTCGCGACGGGAGTCGACTTCAATATCGACTATGCTTCCGGGACGCGTCACGCCAAAAGCGCCGAGATAGTTTTACGTTCGCCGCGCGCGGGCGAAAGCCACGTCGAACTGAAGACGCTCTACAACTTCTACATGCAGGGCATCGGCTACTTTCATCCGAAGTGGGGGCACGGAATGTACGTCGGCCCCGACGCCTCGACTTACGAATCGTTCAAAACCGCCGACGTCAACGAGCGCGACTTGATGCATCAGCACATCCAGGCGGTGTGCCAGGCGAAAATGGGCTCGCGCGAGGGGATGGGAATTCTCGAGATGGCTATCCTTGGGCCGCACGCGCGCAGCGGCTTCAAGGAGTTCCTCGACATCCATCCTTAGCGGATTGATTTCTGGTCGGAAAATTTCGCGGCCGTGCGTCGATTCGTTCAGTTCCTGAGCTTGCCGAGCATGCGCTCGACGAATCCGGTCGGCTTCTTTACTTCGACCGGCTGAGGCTCGCGGCCTTCTTTGAGCGCCGCGAAAATTTCCTCGACCTCGCCGTCAACCGGGAATCGGCCGGTGCTCGATTTCGAGAAGACCAGCTTGCCGTTGACGATGACGTCGAACTGACCGGTTTTGCCGGCGGTGATTTCCGTTTTCTCGCCGAACGTGGAATCCAATGAGGCGGCCAGACTGGCCGCGCGTGGCTTATAGCCTCAAGCCGAGCAGTAGAGAATTTGTGTCGCCATAGTTAGAGCCTACGCGCCTGTTTCGTGCCGCACAAACTACTTGCCGTTGGGAATATCGACGAACACCGCGGCGGCGACCACCGACGACCACAGCCCGTCGCGATCGCCGATGGCAGACTGCGTCACGTTGCGGGTCGTCACGATCTTGTCCGACATGCGCCACAGATCCTTGCGCTCGTCGTAGCTGAGATTCGGATCGAAATCGACGCCGAGAATCGTCGCCAGCATCATCGCGGCCAGGTCCTCAGCGTAGTCGCCGGCCTTCTGATCGGTCTCGCCCGTGCTGTGATGCTCGGACAGGTATCCGTACTGGGCCGGATTACTGGGCAGCGCGACACCCACCGACGACGCGATCAGCCGATGCGGTTCGTTGGTCGCATTGTCGCTCATCACGGCAAAAACGATCTGCCCCGGCGTCAGGTACTTCAAGCCTTCCTGCTGGCTGAGCAGTTTGCAGTTGGGCGGAAAAATCGACTTGACGCGCACTAGGTTGAACTCGGCGATTCCCGCGGAACGCAGCGCCAGCTCGAAAGAAGTGAGCTTCTCGCGATGCCGGCCTACGCCCTTGGTCAGAAATGTCCCTTTCGGGATCGGCCCCATTTATTTTCTCTCCTCTCCGATTCCGTTTTGTTTTATACGAATCCGCCGGCCCAACGCTATACGGTATTCACCGGCGAATACTCGCCGAAGACCTTGCGCATCGCGTCCGAGATTTCCCCAAGCGTGCACCACCCGCGCACCGCATCGACTATCGGCGGCATCAGATTCTGACCGTCGCGGGCAGCCGCTTCGACGCGCTCGAGCGCCTTCTTCGCCGCCTCCGCGTTTCGTTCCGCCCGCACGCGCGTAACGCCCGCCTTCTGCTTCGCCTCGAGCTCCGGCTTGACCCGCAGGATTTCCCCCGGCGGTTCGCCGCCTTCCGTAAACTGGTTGACACCTACGATAATTCGCTGCCCGGTTTCAATCTCGCGCTGGTAAATAAAAGCCGCGTTCTGAATTTCGCGCTGCATGTAGCCGCGTTCGATTGCCGCGACCGCGCCGCCGAAGTCGTCGATTTTCGACAGGTACTCGACCGCCTTTTTTTCGAGCTCGGTCGTCAGCCGTTCTACGTAGTACGACCCGCCGAGCGGATCGATCGTGTCCGCGACGTCCGACTCGTGCGCGATAAGCTGCTGCGTGCGCAGCGCGAGCAGCACCGAGGACTCGGTAGGCAGCGCGAGCGCCTCGTCCTTGGAGTTGGTATGCAGCGACTGCGCGCCGCCGAGCACGGCAGCCAGCGCCTGCATCGTCACGCGCACGACGTTGTTGTCGACCTGCTGCGCAGTCAGCGTCGAGCCGGCGGTCTGCGCATGAAACCGCATCATCATCGAGCGCTCGTCCTTCGCTCCGAAGCGCTCCTTCATTATTTTCGCCCACAGCCGCCGCGCCGCGCGAAACTTTGCGACTTCTTCGAAGAAATTATTGTGCACGTTGAAGAAGAACGACAGGCGGCTCGCGAACGCGTCGATTTGCAAACCCGCTTTCAGCGCAGCGTCAACGTATGCGATTCCGTCGGCAATCGTGAACGCGAGTTCCTGCGCGGCGGTCGAACCAGCCTCGCGGATGTGGTAGCCGGAGATCGAGATCGTATTCCAGTTCGGAACTTCCTTGGTCGCAAAACTGAAGATGTCGGTGATGATCCGCATCGAACCGCGCGGCGGGTAGATGTAGGTCCCGCGCGCCACGTATTCCTTCAGCACGTCGTTCTGGATGGTGCCGTTGACCTTGTCCCAGCTCACGCCGCGCCGCTCGGCGACGACCAGGTACAGCGCCAGCAGGATCGACGCGGTCGCGTTGATCGTCATCGAGGTCGAAATCTTGTCGAGCGGCAGTTCGGCGAGCAGAGTCTCCATGTCGGCGAGCGAGCAAATCGGCACCCCAACCCTTCCGACCTCGCCGTCGGCGAGCGGATGATCCGAGTCGCGGCCCATCTGCGTGGGCAGGTCGAACGCAACCGACAGTCCCGTCTGACCCTGGTCGAACAGGTAGCGGTAACGGCGGTTGGATTCCTCGGCGCTGCCGAAACCGGCATACTGGCGCATCGTCCACAGCCGCCCGCGATACATCGTCGGTTGCACGCCGCGCGTAAACGGATACTCGCCGGGAAAGCCGAGGTCGTTCACGAAATCGAAGTCGTTCAAGTCCTCGGGATCGTACGCGCGCTTGACGTCGATTCCCGAGCTGGTGACGAATTTCGGCTTGCGCTCGGGCCCGCGCTTCAGCGAAGGATTGAGTTTGCGCTCCTCCCAACTTTTGCGCGCGGATGCGATTTTGCGATCGTCTTCAGCCATCGTGTTCTACTCGATAACAATCATCAGCTGGCCCTTCTCGACGGCCTGTCCCGCAACCACCTTTATCTCGACGACCTTGCCGGCCTTGGGCGACTTGACTTCGTTTTCCATTTTCATCGCCTCGACGACGATGATCCCCTGCTCCGCTCTCACTTCGTCTCCCGGCGCGACCAACACGTTGACGACCCGGCCCGGCATCGCGGATTTTATTTCCACGCGGCCGCTGACCTCGCGCCGCTTGCCGGCTGCGCGCGCCGTGCGCCGGGCCGCATCGGCGATGGTCAGCCGCGTCGACCCGATCCGCGATGCGACTACAGTTTCCTCGCCGTCGCGCGCCACGTCAAAATCGAACGAGCGATTGTCGACGATCACGGAAAACGACACCGGCCCGACTCTGCGCAAATCGGCTTCGAAGCGATTCTCGCCGAAACTGATCGAGAACGAGTCGCCGGTGAGCTCTTCAATCTCGATTTCGTGTTCGTTGCCGTCAAGAATCGCGAGGTATCGCATTGACAGGTTCCCGGCTATCGCCGCAGCATGTCGAGCCGGCCGAACATGCGCCACGCGGACGCACTCGGAGCCGTCACCGGCTGCGCGCCGGCGCCGTTGGCGTGATTAGTGTTCTTCTGCGCCGCAATCGCGGCGAGAAAAATCGCCGCCAGCTCCGCACCGCGCGGCGCGGCGCCGTTTTCATTCGGATGAAATTCCTGATTGATAAAATTGGTGTCGAAATCGCCTTTCAGAAACCTGGGATGCGTCATGAGCCAGCGATGGAAGTCGAGGTTGGTGCGCAAGTCGCCGGAAATCACGAATTCGCCGAGCGCGCGCCGCATCCGGTCGATGGCCTGCTCGCGAGTTGCGCCCCACACCGCCAGCTTGGAGATCATCGGATCGTAAAAGACCGGCACTTCGGCGCCCGCATAAACACCGGCGTCGTTGCGCACGCCCGGACCGTCGGGAAATCTTAGCGTCTCGATCTTTCCGGGGGCCGGTACGAAGCCGGCCGCGGGATCTTCCGCATAGATACGGCACTCGATCGCCCATCCGCGCTGCGCGAGATCCTTTTGCTTGAACGGCAGCTTCGCGCCCGCAGCGATTTCGATTTGCGTGCGCACGAGATCGACGCCGGTCACCAGCTCGGTGACCGGATGCTCGACCTGGATGCGCGTGTTCATCTCGAGGAAATAAAAGTTGCGCTCCGCGTCGACCAGGAACTCGATGGTTCCCGCGCTGACGTAGTTGACCGCCTTGGCCGCGCGCATCGCAACCTCTCCCATCTCGGCCCGCATCTTGGGCGTGATGAACGGCGACGGCGATTCCTCGACGACTTTCTGATGGCGC
The DNA here is from genome assembly GCA_963724395.1 of uncultured delta proteobacterium. Lineage (GTDB taxonomy): Bacteria > Desulfobacterota > Binatia > Binatales > Binataceae > Binatus. Next base: position 176,083 of record CAVRUK010000002.1, read on the forward strand.
CGCTGAATCGAGCATTCGCGCTCGAAGACGTGGACCGTGTTGCCGTGGGCGTCGGCGAGCACCTGCACTTCGATATGGCGCGGCTGCTTGAGAAATTTCTCGACGTAGAAGCGACCATCGCCGAATGACGACTTGGCCTCGCTCGCGACCGTGCGCACCACCGACGCGAGGTCCTTGTCGTTCTCAACGAAGCGCAGTCCCTTGCCGCCGCCGCCCGCGGCCGCTTTGACCATGATTGGGAAACCGATCTTTTTTGCGATCGCGGCGACTTCCGCTTCGGTCTCCAGGGTTCCCGGCGAGCCCGGCACGACAGGCACTCCGGCGGCCGACATCAATTTGCGTGCGGCGACCTTGTCGCCCATTTGTTCGATCGCTTCGGGCGGCGGCCCGATCCAGGTGAGGCCCGCCTTCTGCACGGCGCGTGCAAACGCGGCACGCTCGGAGAAAAAGCCATAACCCGGATGAACCGCGTCGGCTTTGGTGCGCTTCGCGGCTTCGAGAATTTTCGCGGTGTTAAGATAGCTCTCGGCCGCGGGCGCCGGACCGACCGGGTAGGCATGATCGGCTTCGCGCACGTGCAGCGCGGCGCGATCGGCGTCCGAGTAGACGGCGATCGATTCGACGCCCAACTCGCGGCATGCGCGGATGATCCGCACGGCGATCTCGCCGCGGTTGGCGATTAGGATTCGCTTGAACATCAATTTTCCCTGGCTAACTAAATTTTATACTGAATCCAGCGCACGCGAGCTAACCGTGCGCGGGCGCCGGACCTGACGCTATTCTTCAAAGCGGGATGTTGCCGTGCTTGCGCGGGGGGTTCTTTTCGCGCTTGTTCGCTAGCGCCTTCAGCGCGCTGATGACTTTGGGACGCGTGTCGCGCGGCATGATCACCTCATCTATATAGCCGAGTTCCGCCGCCTTGAAGGGATTCGCGAACGTCTTACGATAGTCCTCGGCCAGCCGCGTGCGCTCGACGACCGCATCTTTGGCCTTGGCAAGCTCGTTGCGAAAAACAATGTTGATCGCCTGCTCGGGGCCCATCACCGCGATCTCGGCGCTCGGATACGCAAAGTTGAAATCGCCGCGAATGTGCTTCGACGACATGACGTCGTAGGCACCGCCGTAGGCCTTGCGCGTGATCACCGTCACTTTGGGGACGGTCGCCTCGCAGAACGCGTACAGAAGTTTCGCGCCATGGCGGATAATTCCGGCGAACTCCTGCTGGGTGCCCGGCAGGAAACCGGGCACGTCGACAAACGTGACGATCGGAATATTGAACGCGTCGCAGAAGCGCACGAAGCGCGCAGCTTTCACCGACGCGTCGATATCGAGGGCTCCCGCCAGGAACGACGGCTGATTCGCGACGATACCAATCGAATACCCGCCCATTCGGGCAAACCCGATCAACATGTTCTGCGCGTAGTCTTTCTGCACTTCCAGCAAATGGCCGTCGTCGACCACGCGCCGGATAATCTCGCCCATGTCGTAAGGCTTGGTGGGATTTTCGGGAACGATCGAATCGAGCGCGGCGTCGATGCGGGCGGGATCGTCACCGCTCGCGACAAACGGCGGATCCTCGACGTTGTTCGACGGGAGATACGAGAGCAGTTCGCGAATCATCGCGAGCGCGCCAGCGTCGTCGTCGGCTTCGAGATGGCAGACGCCGGATTTCTGGCTATGCGTGTCGGCGCCGCCCAGCTCCTGCATCGTGACCTCTTCATGCGTGGTCGCCCTGATCACGTCAGGACCGGTGAGGAACATGTACGAGGTATCGCGCACCATCACGATGAAATCGGTTATCGCCGGCGAATACACCGCGCCGCCGGCGCACGGTCCCATGATTGCGGAAATTTGCGGGATCACTCCCGACGACATTACGTTGCGCAGAAAAATATCCGCGTAACCCGCCAGCGACACGACCCCTTCCTGGATTCGCGCGCCGCTGCCGTCGTTGAGGCCGATCACCGGGCATCCGGTCTTCGCCGCGAGGTCCATCACCTTGCAGACCTTCTCCGCGAAGGCGCCCGACAGGCTGCCGCCGAAGACCGTGAAATCGTGGCTGAAGATGCAGACCTGGCGGCCGTCGATAGTGCCGTAGCCGGTGACCACGCCGTCACCGGGGATTTTCTTCTCGGCCATGTCGAAATCGGTGATGCGATGGGTCTTGAACTTGTCGATCTCGACGAACGAGCCGCGGTCGAGGAGAAATTCGACGCGCTCGCGCGCGGTCATGCGGCCCTGCGCGCGCTGTTTCTTGACGCGGTCGGTGCCGCCGGCGGCCTCCGCTTCGCGGGTGAGCTCCTTGAGTCGTTCGAGATTTTCTTTAAGGCCCATTTTTCACAACCGCGACAAAGCAGGATAGACGGCAAACAAAAAGGCGCCCGTCACGCGCCACGGCAAGATAGATACCGCATGTGGGCGGGCGGTTAAAGCGGCCCACTACTGCGAGGTGTGAGTCGAAAATCCCGAGAAGTCCATCCGGTCGCCGGACTTGATGCCGTGTTTTGTGCAGAAGCCGCCGTTCACTTCGAGCACGTACTCCGAGTCGCCTTCGACGCCGAGCACCTTGTCGGAGAACGGCTCCGCGTTCGCGACGATTCCCGTCACCCGGCCCGCACTGTCCGCAAAAATCATGTCGAGCGGAATCGGCGTATTGTGCATCCAGAAATTTCGTGGCGCCGTGTCGGGGAAAACAAAGATCATCCCGGCGTTGTCGTCGAGGTGCTTGCGATACATCAGGCCGAGCTCGCGCTGCGGCCCGGTGTTCGCCACTTCGACCGCGACCGTGGCGCGCGGCTTGCCGTCAGCGCCGACGATCGAGACGCATGGACCGCGCGCGCATCCGAGCAACGCGAACAGAACGGCGACTAGCGCGAACGGGCCGACCCGGATGCGCAAGCGTTGATGCGGCTCTGCTTCCATGTGACGGCGCAAATCTAGCGCGTCGATGAGTCGCGGGGAATCAGATCACGTTCGCTTCAGGAGAAATTTCCTCGAGCTCGCGTCCCGAGGTCTCCGGAAGGAACCACATGATCGCCGGCGAGACCATCCAGAAGACCGTCAGGTAGCAAACCGCGCGCGCGTGTGAGCCGGTGAAGTTGAACAGCACGCCCTCGAGGAACAGCCCGAGTGCGCCGCCGGTCGTGCCTGCGACTGCGAGCGCGCTGCCGGCCGTCGAACGATACGAAGTCGGGAACAACTCCGCACTGTACGCACCCAGGATCATGCCCGCCGCGATGTCGAAAAATGTTTCCAGTATCCACGCCGGGACGACTGACCACCCTGGCGCCGTGTACATCCAAATGGTCAGGATCGGCGATAGGAACAAGAATGCTGTGCCCATCGCGCGCCGCCCGTAGCGATCGCTCAGCCGGCCCGCTACGATCGAGCCCATAATTCCGAGTGCACCGCCGAAGAAAACCAACGACGAGACGTTGCCCGGCGACCAATGATGCGCCTCCTGCAGAAACTTCGGAAACAGAAAGCCGGCAGCGTTGCCGCCCATCGAGCCGAGGAAGGCGATCGACAGCATCATGATGAGCCGTCCCGGATACGCGCTGTATAGCTGAGCGAGCGGCTCCCAGATCTTCACCGGCCGCAGCCCTTCGAGTTTCTCCTTTTCGAAGCGGGTGCTTTCAGGCAGCACCCGGCGTAACGGAATTATGAGTACCAGCGGCACCAGCGCGATCGCGTACAGCCCCCGCCATCCGTAAGGAATCGTATTGATAAATGCGAACACAATCGCGGCCAGACCGTAGCCCACGTTCGACACCGCGCTGAGAAGACCAATCGCCCAGCCGCGATGGGCCGCGTTCGACTTCTTCCGCGACTATCACCATCGCGATCGCAGCTTCGGCGCCGGCGAACGCTCGCGCGATTATTTCAAACACGACGAAAGTCCGCGCGTTCGGCGCGATCGCAATGAGGCCGGTGAAAATCGTGTAGCCGAAGACCGTGTAGAGCAGCAGGCGGCGGCGCCCGAACACGTCGGCAAAGGGAGTCATCAGCAACGACAGCAAATAGCCGAGCCGGATCACCGAGAGGACGGCGCCCAGGTGCGATTCCGCAATCTTGAGCCCCGCCTGGATTTGCTTGAGCGCGAGACTCAGCAGCGCGCGATCGTATTGATCGAAAAATCCCGCGGTCGACGCGATCCAGAATACTCGGCGCTGCCGTTTGGTGAACGGCGGCGTCCTGCCCAGGAATCCAAGGTGGACGCTCTTGCGGTCTGCGTCCTTGGGCGCAGGACCGGGCTCAGGTTTCAAATCGAGAATGGCGGCGGGATCGTTCATCGGGATCTAATCGATTGCCAGCGGCAATGATTCGAGGCCGCGCAGAAAATACGATCCCTTGTAGACCGGCTTGATTGCGGGATCCTTGAGCCGCAGCCGCGGAAACCGCTCGAGCATCGCCTCGAATGCGATCCTTGCCTCCATCCGCGCCAGCGGCGCGCCGATGCAGAAGTGGATTCCCTCGCCGAACGCGACGTGGTCATTCGGATCGCGCGCGATGTCGAATTTTTCGGGATCCTTGAATTGCGCCGGGTCGCGATCTGCAGCCGCTATGATCATCAGCGCAAATGCTCCCGCGGGAATCGCGGTTCCGCCGAGCTGCACGGGTTCCTTCGTAAATCGCACCGTCGATTGCACGGGGCCGTCGTAACGCAGCATCTCCTCGATCGCGCGCGGCAGCATCGCGGGATTGCGCTTGAGCGCCTCGAATTGATCGGGATTGCGCCCGAGCGCCAGCATGCCATTGCCGATCAGATTGGTCGTTGTCTCGTTGCCTGCGATCATCAGCAGCGTGACGAAGCTCAGCAGGTCCGCCGCCGACATCACCTCGCCTTCGTCGTGCGCGGCGACCAGCGCGCTCACCAGGTCGGGTCCGGGATTGGCGCGGCGGTTTTCGATCTCAGCCGTGAAGTAATCGCCCAATTCGTCGATCACCCGCACCCTCTCGGGCGTCTGCGGACTGCCGGGCGCGTTGTTGTCGCCGGCGATTATCGAGTCCGACCAATGCTTGAACCTGGCGTTGAGCTCCGGCGGCACGCCGAGCATCTCCGCGATCACGGTGACCGGCAGCACGTTGGCGAGGTCCGCCATCAGGTCGAACTCGCCCCTGGCTTCGACCTTGTCGAGCAGTTCTTTTGCTATCTCGCGGATGCGCGGCTCGAGTTCGCGGATTCGCCGGGGCGTGAAGTCGCGCGACACCAGCTTGCGCAGCCGCGTGTGTTGCGGCGGATCGGAACCCAGCATGTTGCGCGAACCCTTGAAGCGGCCCTGGTAAACCTGCTCGGGCGGCGGCATCGGCTGAACGCTCGACAGATGCTCATGGTCGCGCAGCCCCGCGGTGACGTCGGCATAGCGCGCCACCAGCGCGAACGTCATCGGTCCGGCATTGACGAGAGGCGGCGGTCCCGCCAGCAGCGGGTCATAGTGCGGATACGGATTCGCGCGGAATTCGGGATCCCAAATATTGAAATACACTTCTGTCGCTTCGGCCATGATCGATCCTTCGCTCATTCAGTCGCCATCATGAGCGACGCCAATCCGCGAAGGAAGTAGGAACCTTTATAGGTCACCGGCGCGGCGGGATCTTTCAACCGCAGGCGCGGGAAGCGCTCGAGTATCGCGCCGATCGCGATCGCCCCCTCCATCCGCGCCAGCGGCGCGCCGATACAGAAGTGGATACCCTCGCCAAATGCGACGTGGTCGCGGGGCGGTCGCGCGATGTCGAAATGATCGGGATCTTCGAACTGCGCCGGGTCGCGATTTGCAGCGGCCAGGATTATGAAGCATCCCTGGTTGGCCGGCAGGTCGGTACCGCCCAGGTTTATCTGTTCTTTGGTGAAGCGAATCGTCGACTGCACCGGTCCGTCGTAGCGCAGAATTTCTTCGATCGCCCGCGGCATCAGCTCCGGACTTTGCCGCAGCAGGTTCATCTGCGCGGGATTGCGGCCGAGCGCGAGCATCCCGTTGCCGATCAGATTGGTGGTGGTTTCGTTGCCGGCCAGCAGCAGGAGCAACACGAACGCCAGCAGCTCGTCGGCGTTCATCGCTTCGGCGTCGTCGTGCGCGGCGACGAGAGCGCTCACCAGGTCGGCGCCGGGATTCTTGCGGCGGCGATCGATCTCCTCGGCGAAATAGTTGCGCAGCGCATTTTTAGCGGTATGAAATTCCTCGGGCAGCGGAGTGCCGGGCAGCGTGTTGTCGCCCGAGACCACCGTGTCGGACCAGTGCTTGAATTGCTGATAGTGGTCCGGTGGCACGCCGAGCATTTCCGCGATAACCATCACGGGCAGCGCGTTCGCGATCCCGCTCATCACTTCGAGCTCGCCCTTGCCGTCGGCGGCGTCCAGAAGATCCTTCGCGATCTCGCGGATGCGCGGTTCCATGTCGCGGATTCGGCGGGGCGTGAAATCACGAGAGACCAGGCGCCGCAGCCGCGTATGCAGGGGAGGATCGGAAAACAGCATCGTGCGCGCGCCGGCGAACGGTCCCTCGTCGTTAGGCTCGGAAGGATCGCGCGGCCGCACGCTCGAGAAATGAGCATGGTCGCGGAGCACGGCTGTCACGTCGGCATAGCGAGTGACCATAGCGGTCGGGCCGAACAGGTCGAGAATCCGCGGCGGACCCGCCAGCAGCGGCTTGTAATGCGGATACGGATTGGCGCGAAACGCGGGATCCCAAGGGTTGAAATAGATGTTTTCCGCGGCCTGGTTCATGGTGAGACTTCCTTTTGCGTAGATTTCACTTTTGTTCGCACCTCATCGCACGCGCCGCGCGCGTATGCGCCGCGCACTACGGTGCAATCCCAGTGCCACCGCAAGCCCTACGCCGCCACGCGTCTTTTCACTCCGCGGACCTGCATCGATGCGACTGCATGCAGTCCCGCGATGTCACTTGAGCGCCATTTCGAGACGGCTGAGCCCGCGGAGGAAATACGAGCCCTTGTAGGTGACAGGCGCGTCGGGATTTTTCAGCCGGAGATTCGGGAAACGTTCGAGCGCACTGCCAATCGCGATCGATCCTTCCATCCGGGCCAGCGGCGCGCCGATGCAGAAATGGATTCCCTCGCCGAACGCCATGTGCTCGTTGGATTCGCGCGTGATATCAAACTTCTCGGGATCCTTGAATTGCGCCGGGTCCCGATTCGCCGCCGCGATTATCACAAACACGCCCATCCCGGCCGCGATCTGCGTCCCGCCGACTGTCGTGTCCTTGGTTGCGGTACGGAACGTCGCTTGTACCGGCCCGTCGTAACGCAGCATCTCCTCGATCGCACCACGCATCAGGCCCGGGTTCGATCGCAGCGCCGCCATCGAGGCCGGATTGCGCCCGAGCGCGAGCATCCCATTGCCGATCAGGTTGGTGGTCGTCTCGTTGCCCGCGAGCAGCAACAGCACGACGAACTGCAGCAACTCGTCGGCGCTCAGGGCCTCAGCTTCATCGTGCGCCGCGACGAGAGCGCTCACCAGGTCAGGTCCGGGACTCTTCCGGCGCCGCGCGATCTCCTGGATGAAGTAAGTCTTCAGTTCACCGAAGGCGCTCTTGATTTCGTCGGGTATCGGCATTCCGGGGAGAGTGTTGTCCGCTTCGATAATCTTGTCCGACCAATGCTTGAACTGCCGGTATTCCGAGGGCGGCACGCCGAGCAGATCGCTGATCACCATCACGGGCAGCGGATTGGCGAGATCGGCCATCAGCTCGAACTCGCCCTTGCGCTCCGCAGCGTCGAGGAGACCTTTCGCGATCTCGCGGATGCGCGGTTCCAGCTCACGGATTCGTCGCGGCGTGAAGTCGCGCGAGACCAGCCGGCGGAGCCGCGTCTGCGTCGGAGGATCGGAGCCGAGCATGGTCGGCGCATCGCCGAATACTTTGGCCTGTTCATCGAATCCCATCCCGGTCGGCTGCACGCTCGAAAAGGTCGCATGGTCCGTCAGGATCGCGCGCACATCGGCGTAGCGCGCGGCGAGCACGAACTTGAAACCCATGTCGATAATTCGCGGCGGTCCCGCGAGCAGCGGGCTATAGTGTGGATACGGATTGGCGCGGAAGTTCTCGTCCCACGGATTGAAGTAGACATCCTGCTCGGCGCCGATCGCGATTGCCTCGCCCATGGTCAGTTTACCTCCCGCTTCTCGGTTCGTTCCGATGCATCAAGCTCGCGCACTATCGCGGTCGCAATCCGTTTCGTCGTTTCCAGACCGCGCACGAACTCCGGCGGATCGGTCTCAGCCGGCGAAAACAGCACCCGCTCGAGCGCGAGCGCCTCGAGCTGGCCGAAGACGATGCTAATCAAATCGTCCAGCTTGTCTTGCCGATCGATGGGCCAATCGAGCAGCGCGGCTAGCCCAACGCGAAATCCCTCGCCGAATCGGACGCTAGCGGCGCGCACCGCGTCGTTGAGCGCAGGATCGGTGCGGCTGGCGACCACCAACTCGAGCCACGCATAGAACGTCGGCCCTTTGAACATCGGCCACATCGTGTCGATTACCACGCTCAGGCGATGCTCCCGGCTGCCGGACGGCGGCTCCGCGATTGCCGCGCTCATTTCGCTCAGCCTCAGCTCGAAGACGTGCTCGAGCGCGCCGACTACGAGCTCATCTTTCTTGGGGAAATGATGCAGCTGCGCGCCGCGTGACACTCCGGCGCGGTTGGCGATTTCGGTCGTCGTCGTACCGGCGTATCCACGCTCGAAAAGGCAGGCCACAGTGGCGTCGAGCAGGCGTCGCCGCGTTTCCGCGCTCCGCTCTTCTTGCAGCGATGACATGCCACTTGGCTAACATGCAGGCGTGACTGTCGCAAGCAGGCGCGACTGTTTCTTATGAAATTACGTCATTTCATTAACAAATTCGTCACGCAGAGGACTCAGCGGCCCTTGAATTCCGGGCGGCGCTTTTCCAGGAACGCGCGCACGCCTTCGCGATAGTCCTCGCTGTCAAAGCATCGCGCGACCATCGCGGACACGGCCTTCGCGTCGCGCTCCTCGCGATCTTTCAGGCTCTCTCGAATCGCCAGCTTGGCGGCCGCCATCGTCAGCGGCGCGTTGGTCGCCATCTTGAGCACATAGTCGCGCACATTTTCTTCGAGCTTTTCAGGATCGACGAGACGGTTGATGAGGCCCATCTGCAGCGCCTCTTCGGCGTCGAACAGGCGCGCCGACAGCAGGATGTCGCGGGCGTTAGCGGGTCCCACAGTATGCGCGAGCATGTTAACGCCTTCCAGCGGATACGCGAGTCCGAGACGCGCGGCAGGAACCCCGAAGCGCGTGCCGCGCGCCGCAATCCGGATGTCGCATGCGAGCGCCACCTGCACGCCGCCGCCGACACAGACGCCGGAAATCATCGCGACGACGGGCTTGCGGCATTCGACCAACGCCGCGATTGCACTGTTGGGAGCGTCGCGATAGGCACGCGCCTGCGCAGCGTCGGCGCGCATCGCGGGGAACTCGGAGATATCCGCGCCCGCGATGAACGCTTGCGGGGTTGCGCCGCGCATGACGATGACGCGAATCGCGTCGTCGGTCGCCAGTTCCGCGACGCCTTCCGCAATCCGCTGCCAGGTCCTAAGATTGAGCGCGTTGCGAACTTGCGGCCGGTTAAGCCGCAGCCATCCAATCGGCGCCTCGTGGGTTACTATCAACGGATCGACTGAAGTTTCATCCTTCACGGGACCTCGCACCTCTGGCGGGACTTATGACGATAACACCGGCGAAGATTGGGATGGAACCTAAGAGACTTAATTAAATGTGAAACGCACCACGGGTTTCACATACAATTGAGTTCTCTCCCGTCGGACGTGAGGGGCAGAGGGGCATTGTGTCGCTTCGGTACTTCCTGTACCCTTGTGGCCAAGTCAATCGTGACTTTATGCGCGCGTCGGATTCCGTGACGCCACCCTCTCAACTCATCAGACCCACAAGTTCGGCAATTTCTTTCGAACTGGAATCCGGGGCTCTGAACCATAGGATACAGTTTGTCGTTTTCTGAATTTCCCGTATCGCCAGAGATCCATCGTTCAATCAAAGACCGCGGTCATCACACACCGACCCCGGTCCAGGCCGGAGCTATCCCGGTCGCGCTCAGCGGGCGCGACGTGGTGGCCACGGCTGAAACCGGCAGCGGCAAGACCGCGGCCTTTCTGATCCCAACCATAGACCGGCTGCATCGCAAGCACACGCGGCATCTCGCCGCGCTGGTGATCATGCCGACGCGCGAGCTCGCGGCACAGGCGGCGCGCGAGTTCGATCTGATCGCCCGCCACACGCACATCCGCTGCGCGACCGTCGTCGGCGGCGAATCCGAGCGGCACCAAATCGACCAGATTCGTAAGGGCGCGCAAGTGCTGGTCGCATGTCCCGGACGGCTCATCGACTTCATCGAGCGCGGCATCGTCAAGCTCGACAAAATCGAAGTCGTCATCATCGACGAAGCCGACCGCCTGCTCGACATGGGCTTTCTGCCGCAACTGCGGCGCATCATGCGGATGGTGCCGAAGCAGCGACAGACGATGATGTTCTCGGCGACGATGGCGTCGGGTCCCGAGATGATCGCGCGCGAATTTCTGACCAATCCCGAGCGCGTCACGGTCGGCGGCCACAAAGCCGCGCCGCCGTCGCAGATTCGGCAGTCGATTTACCCGGTCACGCTCGAGAACAAGGGGCCCGTGCTGCTCGAGATTCTGAAGCGTCCCGAAGTGGAGAGCGCGATCGTCTTCACGCGCACCAAGAGCCGCGCGGACCGCGTCGCCAAGCTGCTGATACGCGCCAACATCAAGGCGGTGCAGATTCACGGCGACCGCTCCCAGAGCCAGCGCAACGCGGCGTTGGCGGGATTTCGCGCGCACAAGTTTCGCGTGATGGTGGCGACTGACGTGGCCGCACGCGGACTCGACATCCCCGACGTTTCGCACGTCATTAACTTCGATCTGCCCGACGAGAGCGAGGGCTACATCCATCGCATCGGCCGCACGGCCAGGATGGGCAAGGCGGGCGAAGCGATCAGCCTGGTGACGCAGGACGAACGCGTCAACCTGGCGCGGCTGGAACGCACGCTCGGCAACGCGCTCGATCGCGAGCACGTCGAGGGTTTCGAGAAAATCGAAATTCACGCGCCCAAGCCGGTGACCGTGTTCCGCTCGTCGGGCGCGCGCAATCGATCGACGCGCAATCGCCCGCGCTCGCGCTGGGCGTAACCCGTAAACCACCGCAATCTCCCGCAATGAGTCCTGCCGCCGAGCCGATCGCAACCGCGATCGGCCCGGTGGAAATCGCGCTGGCCGTAGATGCCGACCTCGACGACGTGCTCGACATTCTTAAGGAGTCGGCGCGATGGCTTGCGTTGCGCGGGATCAATCAATGGCGGGTGGACGGATTTCCACGCGAGCTGATCGCAGGTGATATTGCGCGCGGCGAGGTGTACGTCGCGAGATGCGATCGCCGCGCCGTCGGCACGTTCACGCTGCAATGGAGCGACGAGATGTTCTGGCCCGGCGCTTCCGACGAGGCCGGCTATATCCACCGAATCGCGGTGCGTCGCGAGGCGCGCGGATTGGGCGTCGAGCTGCTCAGGTCTGCCGAACGAGTCACGGCGGCCACGGGCCGCAAGCTGCTGCGCCTTGACTGTTTTTCGGGCAACGCCACGCTCTGCGGTTACTACGAGCGGGCGGGGTTCCTGCGCGTCGCCGACATTGCCGTCGATGGACGCGACGACGCTACGGTACCCGAATCCACAGGCCGTTTCTTCGCGCGTCAGTACGAAAAATCGCTGTACTGATTCGATTCCGGCCGCGCGCGCAGCGCCTCGCCGTTCCGTCCTTTTTCCGAATCTCGTATCGAGTTAGAGTTTCATTATCAAATAAAATGAAGCGCCATAATCCTGCCTCCATCTTCCTCCGCTGCGCGCTGGTCTCGACGTGCGTCGCATTGTCCATCTTGACTTCGTGCAGCGCGACCAAATTTCTGCTGCACGGGGGCGAACGCGACAAAAGCCATATTCGGCCGGACCAGCCGGGTCCGTACGTTTTGATCTTCGCCTTTGACGGGGCCGGTTACGACCAGTTGATGGAGGCAATCAACTCGGGCAAAGCGCCTGCGATGGCCGCGATGCTTGGCAAGTCCGAAGGGGGCGGATTGTACGAACACGCCTACTCGGTGCCGAACGCGGTGAGCATACTGCCCTCGACCACTATCGCCGCCTGGTCGGCGATTTTTACCGGCGCGCCAACGGCCCGGAACGGGGTGCCGGGCAACGAATGGTTCGTGCGCGAGGATATGAAATTTTACGCGCCGGTGCCCGTGTCGGTCGCAGAGATGGACGACAATCGCGCCATGATTCTCGAGGATCTGGTCGGCAAGGCGCTCAAAACCCCGACGCTGTTTGAGCGGGCCGGCGTGAAGTCGTCAGTCTCGTTGAATCCGATTTATCGACGCGCCGACTATTTCACGGTAGCCAATCCGACCTCGATGGTTTCGCTGTACACAGAATTCATCGCGCGGGGCGGTGGCGAGAATTCGCCCGAAAAAATGGATCTCTACGAAGACCTCGACAAGAAATCCGTGCCCAAACTGCTCGATAGCATCAAGGATCATGGCGTGTCGAAAATCCAGGTTGTGTACTTCCCAGGAATCGATTTGTACACGCATCTGGCGAGAGATCCTCTCCCGATGGAGGTGAACTATCTCGAAACGGTAACCGATCCCCTGGTCGCCCAGATACTCGCCTACTACCAGAAGCTCGGCATTCTCGATCAGACCTACGTAATGATAATCGCCGACCACGGGCATACTCCCGTGCTGCGGGACCCCAAGCACGCCCTTGGCGCCGACTCCAATCAGTCGCCGGCAGACGTCGTCAAAGCGGCAGGATTCCGGCCGCGGAAATTTGTGCTGAATCCGGGCCCCAAAGAACAGGATTACCAGGCGGCCCTCGCGTATCAGGGCGCGATCGCTTACGTCTACCTGGCCGACCGCTCTACCTGTCCAAATCCCGGCACTACCTGCGACTGGAAGCGGCCGCCTCGCTACAAGGAGGATGTGCTGCCGGCTGTGCGGGCATTTTACAACTCGAACAAAACCGGCCAGCCGGTGCCGCAGATGAAGGATACGCTCGACTTGATTTTCGCGCGCGTTCCGACTCCGGCGGGAAAAAATACCAACGAGTTCGAAATCTACGACGGTCATCACCTGGAGCCGATTTGGGAATACCTGCTCTTCCATCACCGGCCTGATTTGATCCAGCTCGACCGGCGGATGCGATGGCTGAGCGTGGGGCCGTACGGAAATCGTGCCGGCGACATCCTGCTGCTCACGAAATCGGGATTGAACATTCCGATTCAGCAACGTTACTACTTCTCGGGCCCGTATCACTCGTGGCATGGCAGCGCGTCGTGGCAGGACAGTCACGTACCGTTGATCGTCGCGCGGCAAAACTATTCGAGCGCCAAGCTCAAGAAGATCGTCGCCAGGGCCGCGGGGGAACACCCGTCGCACTTGTCGCTGGTGCCGATCGTGCTTGCGTTGCTCGCGACGGAGGAGCCGCCCCCGCCGCCCGCGACGCCAGCGGTTCCCGCCGCGCCCCCGCCTAGCCCGGGATCGGCCCCGTCAGCGACGCCCGCTGCGAAATCTCAATGAAGTTGCCGTCGGGGTCGCGGATGAATGAAATGCGCGCGACCGCGCCCAGCGTCACCGGCGCGGCGCCTTCCCACACGCCCATCGACATGAAGCGGCGATGCTCGGCGTCAACGTCGCGCACCTGCACGGTGATATAGCGCATCCCGATTGCGCGCATCGACGCGAGCGCGTCCATCGCGCTGCCCGGCGATGACTTAGGCGCGCGCACCGCGTCGGCATCGCGCTGGAAGCTGACGATCGTCTCGCCGAGCTTGAAGCGGCCGGCGCCAAGCCGCTCCGCACCCATCGCGTCGCCGTAAAAGTGCTCGAAGGCGGCCTCGTCGGTGACGCCGATATGGATTTCGATTTGATTGACGCCGCGCTGGCCGCTCGGCACCAGCTCGAGCTCGTTGCCGTCGGGGTCCTGCATCGCAAGCGGCATCGGCGTGCGCGGATCGGAAATCGAAAGCTTGCGATAGCCGCCGGCGACTCGCGACGGCAGCGGATCGCGGGCGTGATTTATCTTCAGCACCGAGCCGAGCAGTCCGTAACGATACTGCCTGACGCCGCCGCCGACCGGCAGCAGCTCCTCGTAGGGCAGGCGGACTCGTTCGCCATAAAACGCGCGCATCTCGTCGAGCCGGTTGGTGAAAATCCCCACGTCTACGAATCGCTTTGCCAATTCCATTTCGATCTCCCGCAACTATCCTCGCGCATCGCACAGTCTTTATACAATCGCCCGTTCTCTATGCGATTGTCCCCCTTCCCTCGAGGGAAGGGGTTAGGGGTTAGGTTTCGGCCCAGGAAGACACAAAAAGACTGTTGCGTCGCGGAGATTATTAACTATAGTTAACTACATGGCGAACACCACCCAGAGCTGGGACCCCGACACTTACGCGCGCAACGCCCGCTTTGTCTCCGACCTCGGCGCGCCGGTGGTCGAACTGCTGGCGCCGCGCGCGGGCGAGCGAATCCTCGACCTCGGATGCGGCGATGGCGTGCTCACGAAGAAACTTGCCGAGCTGGGATGCGAGGTCGTCGGCGTCGACGCAAGCGCGCCGCAGGTCGAAGCCGCGCGACGCCTCGGTCTGGACGCGCGCGTCGTTGACGGCGCGCGGCTGGCCTTCGACGCCGAGTTCAACGCCGTGTTCAGCAACGCCGCAATCCACTGGATGAAGCCCGCCGACGACGTCGTCGCCGGCGTATGGCGCGCGCTGGGGCCCGGCGGCCGCTTCGTCGGGGAGTTCGGCGGCCACGGCTGCGTCGCGACTGTCAAGCGCGCGCTGGTCGACGCTCTACGGCGGCGCGGTATCGACGGCGACGCGCTCAACCCGTGGTATTTTCCGACCGTCGAGGATTATTCCGCGCGGCTTGCGCGCCGCGGCTTTACAATCAGGTACATCGCGCTGATTCCCCGCCCCACTCCGCTGCCCACCGAAATCAACGGATGGCTCGAGACGTTTGCGCAGAGCTTCATGGCGCCGCTGGCCTACAGCGATCGCGCCGGTTTTATCGACGAAGTGTGCGAAATGCTGCGGCCCGATCTCTGCGACAGCGACGGCCAATGGTCGGCCGACTACGTTCGCATCCGATTTGCCGCCGACAAGCCGCGCGCCTGATATTGCGGCGATTGAGTTCGCGCGCGTCAGGCGGCAGTATTCCGGGGGAGATGAGCATCTTTCGCGAGTTGACAGAGGGACTGCCGCGACAGGCGCCCGGCTCCACAGCGGCCACGCTGCGCGCGCTCGGCCTGGTCCGCGGGCTGCCGCCGCGTCCACGAATTCTGGACGTCGGATGTGGTCCCGGCGCGCAGACTATCGATCTCGCGCGCGGGACGGGCGGCTGGATCGTCGCGGTCGACATCCGCCAGCGATTTCTTGATGAATTGACCGAACGCGCCGGCGCGGCAGGAGTTCTGCCGCAGGTAACGACGGTCAACACCTCGATGTTCGAGATGGATTTCGCCGACGCGTCGTTCGACCTGATCTGGTCGGAGGGCGCCATCTATATCGCGGGCTTCGCCGCCGGTCTCGACGCGTGGCGGCGTTTTCTGAAACCGGGCGGATGGCTTGCGGTCTCCGAACTCACCTGGCTGGTGCCCGATCCACCGCCGGAGGCCGCCGAATATTGGGCGCGCGGCTATCCCGGCATGGGAACGATCGAGCGCAATTGCCAGATCGTCACCGAAACGGGTTACGCGGGCGCCGACGGATTCGTGCTGCCGGAGCAGGATTGGTGGAACAACTATTATGGGCCGGCCGAGCGGCGGGTCGAGGAGTTGAGAGAAAAGTACGCCGACGATCCCGACATGCTCGCAACCCTCGACGAGCATCAGCGCGAGCACGACCTCTTCCGCGCCTATCACGACGCCTACGGCTACGTCTTTTACGTGATGCGCAAACCCCTCGCGTGAAATCTCGCGACCGCTTCCCGCTTCCACCAGGGGAGGGGGTTAGGTTCCCAGCTTTCATTTCCGCCCAATCTGGGTTACCTGTTGCGATATAAGTCATCAGCCTTGCGAGGAAAAAAATCGAAATGGACTTTTCGCTGACCCCCAAGACCGAACAGTTGCGCAAGCGCGTCTCCGACTTCATGGACCAGTACGTTTTCCCCATCGAAAAAGAAGTGCAGCGCGCGATGGGCGAGAGCGGCAACACCGAGCCGCAATCGCTCAAGGACGTCCGCAAAAAAGCCAAGGCCGAGGGCCTCTGGAACCTCTTTCTGCCCGACGAAAAATTCGGCGCCGGCCTCAAGAACTACGAATACGCTCCGCTGTGCGAGCTGATGGGCCGCAGCCAAATAGGCGCGCGCGCTTTCAACTGCATGGCGCCTGACACCGGCAACATGGAAATCCTCACCGAGTTCGGCACTCCCGATCAGAAAAAGAAATGGCTGCAGCCGTGCCTCGACGGCGAGATGCGCACCTGCTTCTCGATGACGGAGCCGGACACTCCGGGCTCCGACCCGACTCAGCTCAAGACGCGCGCGGTTCGCGACGGCGACAACTACGTGATCAATGGCCACAAGTGGTTCACCTCGAATGCGATCGGCTCGGCCTTCGCGATCGCGATGGTCGTGACCGACCCTGACGCGGAGCCGCATCGCCGCGCCAGCCAGATAATCGTTCCGACCGACACTCCCGGCTTCAACCTGATTCGCCCGGTGCCCGTGATGGGTCACACCGGCGGCGGCGGGCATTGCGAAATAATCTACAAGGACTGCCGCGTGCCGGTAACCAACCTGCTCGGCGAAGAAGGCGGCGGCTTCGCAATCTCTCAGGCGCGCCTCGGCCCGGGACGCATCCACCATTGCATGCGCACGATCGGAATCGCGGAACGCGCGCTCGAGCTGATGTGCAAGCGGGCGAGCACGCGCTTCACTCACGGCAGTTTTCTCGCCGAGAAGTCCAACATCCAGGAGTGGATCGCCAACTCGCGAATCGAGATCGATTCGTGCCGCCTGATGGTGATGCATGCGGCGTGGAAGATGGACACCGCCGGCAAGAGCGCCGCGCGCAACGAGATCGCGATGATCAAGGTGATGTGCGCGAACATGGTGATGATCGTGCTCGATCGCGCCATCCAGGTATTCGGCGCGGCCGGCGTCAGCGACGACTTCCCGCTCGCGCGGATGTGGCGCGACAGCCGCGCGCTTCGAATCGCCGACGGCCCCGACGAAGTGCATCGCATGACGATCGCGCGCCGCGAACTGCGCAAGTACAAATGAATCTTTGTCATCCTGACGACCCGAGCAACGCGAGGGGAGGAAGGAACTCGGACAGCTTCGCGTCAGCGAAGCCGGTTCCGGTTTCGAGTCGCTGCGACCATCACACGCATGCCTGAAGCGATAGAAATCGTCCCCGAATTTGGCGACGTCCGCGACGAGGAGCAGCTCGACTGGGCCAAGCTCGCCGCGTACTTGCGCGGCAAGATTCCCGGCGCCGACGCGCCCATGACCGTCAAGCAGTTCCGCGGCGGCTCGTCGAATCTCACCTACCTGCTCCGCTTCGGCGACCGCGAATGGGTGATGCGCCGGCCGCCGTTCGGCCCGCTGCCGGTCGGCGGTCACGACATGGGCCGCGAATACAAAGTGCTCTCGCGCCTGTGGGAAGTCTTCAAGCCCGCGCCGCGCGGCATGCTCTACAGCGACGACCCGTCGATCGTCGGCGCGCCTTTTTTCGTGATGGAACGGCGCACCGGCATCGTCATCAAGAACCGCCAGCCGCTGCCCGTCGAGCTCGGCACCGACCCCGCTGCGTTTCGCGCGATGTCCGAGGGATTCATCGACACGCTGGCTGACTTGCACGGCGTCGATTACGCGGCTATCGGACTCGGCACGCTCGGCAAGCCCGACGGATTTCTCAAGCGTCAGATCACCGGCTGGATGGCGCGATGGGAAAAAGCCAAAACTCGCGAAGTGTCGCTGATGGAGAAACTCGGCAGCTGGTTTCTCGACAACATGCCGGTGTCGCCGCCGCCGGTCCTCGTGCACAACGATTTCTACCTGCACAACGTAATGGTCGGTGCGGTGAATCACGGCGAGATCGTCGGAGTCTTCGACTGGGAAATGTCGACGATCGGCGATCCGCTAGTCGATCTAGGCATCGTGATGAATTACTGGCGCGATAAAAGCGACCCCGCCGAGCTGCTGGCGACGTCGCAAGGCGAAGCGCATACGATGCGCCCCGGCTTCCTGACCCGCGACGAACTCCTGCATCGCTACGCAACCCGCACCGGCCGCGACGTGAGCGGCATGCCGTATTACTGGGCGTGGGCGCACTGGAAAACCGCGACGGTCGTCGAGCAAATCTACGTCCGCTACGTCCGCGGCCAAACCACGGATCCGCGCTTCGCCCTGATGGGCCCGATGGCCCCAGCCCTCGCCCTCGCCGCCGCGCAAGTAGCCTCGCGCCTGGGGTTCAAGTCTTAGCGGTCTGCTGGCAGATGCCGGATGCCGGCGCGTTCGCCGTCATCCTGAGCGCAGCGAAGGATCTCGCGCGTCAGCGCGTCCATCCGCAGCATCGACGGGCTCAAGCTCAACTACAACAAGCGCGGCTTCTTCGTCGCTCAGTTCGAGGAAATCTCTGGCGCTTCCTACCGTCCATCCAGCTTTTTCCAGTCGCTGCTTTTTGCGCTTATGCATCGCTCTTCCGTCCGCCGAGTTCGGCCCAATGATCCTCCCCTTTTCAGCGCGCGGCATCTAGGCTATCCAAGGTATAAAGGCGGGTATAATCTTGACCCGACCCAACAAAAAGAGGTTTTCCACCTTTGCACGCGATCAATTACGAAGCCCCTAGCACGCTCGATCAGGCGGTCAGTATCCTCAAAACTCACGGCGAAAACGCCCGCCCGTTGTGCGGCGGCACCGATATCCTCATCCAGTTGCGCGCCGGAGTCCGCCGCACCGAGCATCTCGTCGACGTCAAGAAAATCAAGGAGCTGCAAACTCTCTCCTTCGACGCCAAGAAGGGATTGCGGCTCGGCGCGGCCGTGCCGTGCATCGAGATTAGCGAGAACGACGTGATGCGCCGTCATTACCCCGGCCTGACCGAGGCGGCGCATCTGATCGGCTCGCTGCAGATTCAGAACCGCGCTTCCGTCGGCGGCAATCTGTGCAACGGATCGCCCGCAGCGGACACGACGCCCGCGCTGATTGCTCTCGGCGCGCGCGCCCGAATCGTCGGCCCGAGCGGCGAGCGCGAGGTGCCCGTCGAAGATTTCGTCGTGTCGCCCGGACGCACCGTGCTCAAGCCCGGCGAGTTGCTCGTCGAGCTGCTGATTCCCGCGCCCGCGCCGCATTCGAGCGACGCGTATCTTCGATTCATCCCGCGCAACGAGATGGATATCGCAGTGGTCGGCGTGGGAGCGTCGGTCACGCTCGACGGCGACAAGGTAAAGGCCGCGCGCATCGGACTCGGCGCGGTCGCAGCGACTCCACTGCTCGCCAGCAAAGCCGCCGACGCTCTCATCGGCAAGAAGCTCGACGACGCGTCGCTCGAGGCGGCCGGCCATGCGGCGAGCGAGATCTGCAAGCCAATCGACGACATGCGCGGGACGATCGATTTTCGAATCCACGTGACCGGCGTGCTCACACGGCGAGCGCTGACTATCGCCGCCGAACGCGCGAAGAAGAGCTAGGCGCCGAAAAAAACAACTACGGCAGAAGTAACTATGAAGAAGACCCTGGTAGAAGCGACAATCAACGGCGAAGCGGTCGAGTTCCTGTGCGAGCCGCGCCAAAGCCTCCTCGAAACCCTGCGCGACGTGCTCGAGCTCACCGGTTCGAAGGAAGGATGCCTGACCGGCGATTGCGGCGCGTGCACCGTGCTGGTCGACGGCCGCGCGGTGTGCTCGTGCCTGATGCTCGGCGTCGAGGCGCAAGGCAAAAATATCGCGACCGTCGAGGGCCTCGCTACCAACGGCGTGCTCCACGTTTTGCAGAACAAGTTTCTCGAGCACGCGAGCCTGCAGTGCGGCATCTGCACTCCGGGATTTCTGATTTCAGCGAAGTCGCTGCTCGATCGAAATCCGAAACCGACCGAGCCCGAAGTTCGCTACGCGCTGGCCGGCAATCTTTGCCGATGCACCGGCTACGACAAAATTGTGAAAGCGGTGCTCGACGCCGCCGCTGATATTCGCTCGCAGGGCGAAGGCAAAGCGGCCGCGCGATAGAGCATAGATACGACGCTGAGACTCAATGAGACTCAAGAGGTAACAGGCCATGGCGGCATCAACCACGACAGACGATTTCAAAGTTATCGGCACGCGCCCGATTCGGCACGACGGCGTTGACAAAGTGACCGGCCGCGCCAAGTACGGCGCCGACTACGCGTTCCCCGGCATGTTGCATGGCAAGGTGCTGCGCAGCCCGCACGCTCACGCGATTATCAAATCGATCAAAGTCGATAAGGCGCTCAAGCTCCCCGGCGTGAAGGCGATCGTCACCTCAAAGGATCTCCCGCAGGCCGAGAACAAGCTTGAGCAGTCCGGCGAGATGGTCATCAACCCGATGTACCTGTCGATGAACATCCTCGCCCACGACAAGGTCCTCTACGACGGCCATGCGATCGCTGCCGTCGCCGCGACCAGCCCGCATATCGCCGAGGAAGCTCTCCGCCTCATCGAAGTCGAGTACGAAGTGCTGCCGCCCGTGATGACCGTTGACGTCGCGACCAAACCGGGCGCGCCGATTCTGCTGAAAGATCTGCGCAACAAGGAGGAAGGCGACAAGCCGACCAACGTCGCGCAGCATTACCAGTTCAAGCGCGGCGACCTCGCGGCCGGCTTCAAGGCGGCGGACTACGTCGTCGAGCGCGAATTCAACACCGCGATGGTCCACCAGGGGTACATCGAGCCGCACAACGCCGTCGGCATCTACAACTCCGACGGACAGGCGACGATTTACTGCTCGACGCAGGGCGCCTTCGACGTCCGCTCACTCAGCGCGCAGGTGCTCGGGATGTCGGTCGGCCACATCAAAGTAGTGCCGGCCGAAATCGGCGGCGGCTTCGGCGGCAAAACCACCATCTACCTCGAGCCGCTCTCCGTCCTGCTGTCGAAGAAGACCGGCGCGCCGGTCAAGCTCGTGATGTCGCGCTCGGAAGTGCTCCGCGCCAGCGGTCCGACCTCGGGCTCGAAGATCAAAGTGAAGATGGGCGCGACCAAAGACGGCAAACTCGTCGCCGCGGAAATCTGGATGGCGTACGAAGCCGGCGCGTTCCCCGGCTCACCGGTGGGCGCCGGCGCGATGTGCATTATCGCTCCGTACACCGTCGAGAATTTTCAAATCGACGCGTACGACGTGGTCGTCAACCGGCCCAAGACTGCGGCCTATCGCGCACCGGGCGCGACCAACGCCGCGTTCGCGTCCGAGACGGTGATCGACGAGCTCGCCGAGAAGTGCGGAATCGATCCGATCGACTTCCGCATCAAGAACGGCGTCAAGGAAGGGGCGCCGCAGGTCGTCGGTCCTCCGTACAAGCGCATCGGATTTTTACAAACCTGCGAAGCGATCAAGAACAGCGAGCAGTACAAATCCAAGCTGACCGGCAAGTTCCGCGGACGCGGCGTCGCGTCGGGATTCTGGTTCAACGCGGGCATGCAGTCCTCGGCCACCGTCAATATCCACACCGACGGAACCGCCAGCGTCGTGACCGGCTCGCCCGATATCGGCGGCTCGCGCGCCTCGATGGCGATGATCACCGCGGAAGTGCTCGGTCTGCCGGTGACCGACGTGCGTCCTATCACCGCCGACACCGATTCGATCGGCCATACCGACGTGACCGGCGGCAGCCGCGTCACCTTCGCAACCGGGATGGCGGTGTATGAGGCGGCCAAGGACGCGGTGCGCCAGTTGATCGAGCGCGCCGCCAAGGTCTGGGAGAAAAAGCTTGACGACGTGGACTTTCGCGACGGCAAGCTCTACGCCAAGGGCAACGGCGTGCCGCCACTGTCGATCAAGCAACTCGCGCCCCGCTTCCCGCGCACCGGAGGAC
The DNA here is from genome assembly GCA_963724395.1 of uncultured delta proteobacterium. Taxonomy (GTDB): domain Bacteria; phylum Desulfobacterota; class Binatia; order Binatales; family Binataceae; genus Binatus. The sequence continues at coordinate 198,188 of CAVRUK010000002.1, forward strand.
CGATCACCGGCCGTGCGAGCGTCAACGCGCGCGGCGTCGGCCCCGGCTTTGCCACCACCGTCGTCGACGTCGAGGTCGATCCCGACACCGGCAAGGTGCAACTGCTGCGATGCACCGTCGCGCAGGATGCCGGCAAGGCGATTCATCCGAGCTACGTCGAAGGACAGATGCAGGGCGGCACGGCGCAGGGACTCGGCTGGGCGCTCAACGAAGAATATTTTTACGACGACAAGGGCACCCTACGTAACTCCGGATTCCTCGACTACCGGATGCCGACTTGCCTCGACTTGCCGATGATCGAAACGATCGTCGTCGAGGAAGCGAACCCCGGCCATCCGCTGGGCGTGCGCGGCGTCGGCGAGGTGTCGATCGTGCCGCCGGTCGCAGCGGTCGCCAATGCGATCTATCGCGCGGTGGGCGTCAGGATGACGGAGACGCCGATGTCGCCGCCGAAGCTGTTGAAGGCGATGCTCAAGCATCGAGGCTCGACACAACATTCCGCCGCGGCGGATTAATCAGGAATGATCGAAAGGGGGCGAGCCAAGTCTCTCGCCCCCTTGGCTGTTACGATGCCTACCGTTGTCATTCCTTCACTGTTACGCAAATTTACCGGTGGCATCGAGCGCGTTGACGTACCCGGTAAATCGATCCGCGAGCTCGTTCGCCATCTTGGCGAACAGTTTCCAGGCATTGACCAGCAGTTGCTCGAAGACGGAGACATCCGCCCCTCGATCGCCGTGTCAATCGACGGTGAAATCGCAACCGGCGGTGTGCTGGATACCGTAGGCGAGCACAGCGAAGTACATTTCATCCCCGCCCTCAGTGGCGGCGAAGTCTGAAACTGGCAGAAAAAACGCGAGTTTGGGCCTTCGAGAGCAAGATCGGAAGATATTGCCGGTTCTTGCAACATACGTGGAATTACGTACAATACGTTTGCTGGCCGGGGTTTGCCCCCCTTTTCCCGGTTGGCTACGGGCCGGGTGGAGCAATCCATCTGGCCCTTATCATTTGTTCAGAACAGTTCCCGACCGACTCGCCCTGAAGCTCTGAAATTCTAATACTACTATTAGTAGAGCTAATAGAAACGCCCACTTCGCCTGGATTACGCCATATGGCGACGGTCCTCGCAAATCAGCTCATAAAGACTTCGCGCACGTGATTGGTGTCGTTGTATTCGCGAACCTGCGCGATCTTGTCGCCCTTGAACAGGAAGTAGAAGTGGTAGCGGTTGGCGTATTTCTTCCCGTTGCCCGCGACCGTATCCGATTCGGCCTGGATCGCAACCTGCGGGCCCTCGGCGATCGTCGTATGGAACCTCAGGTTCAGGCCGTTCGGGAACATCGCCTTGAGTAACCGTGGCGTCGTCTTCAGATATGCCTGTTTGCCGCGGATCGGCGCGACTCCCGGCAGCCGCCCCATCATCTCGAATTCGAAATCGTCGGCGATCAAATCGTCAAAGACCTTTGGATCCGCCTTTTCGAAGTTCTTGAGAAAAGCGAGCGCGCATTCCTTTTGTTGTTCGAGGTTCATGCGGAAATCTCCAATAACAAGCCGGCCGCCGCGCCTCGCGCGCTCGCGGCCGCCGGGTGTCGTGCGCTGTCTGGTTCAGGACCGGTCGCGCGGACGGAAGACCAGCACCGAGCATGGCGCGGTGCGCACGATTTTCTCGGTCGTTCCTCCGAGCAGAAAATGCTCGCTGCCGCTTCGCCCACGCGTCGCCATCACGATTAGATCGATGGCCTGCTCTTTGGCGTAGTCGACGAGCTTCTGAACGGGATGACCGACCACGGCAAACGTGAAGACCTTGTTTGAATCGCCGAAGTCGTCCTTCTTGATGCGCGCGAGCTCCTCTTCCGCCTGCTCGATCATTGCGGCTTCCCGTACCAGCTCGCGGCTCTGCTCGGCGCTGGTCGCCAGCGGCAGCGGGATGAAATGGAGATGCGGCGCGATGACGTGCATCAGATGAACTTCGGCGCCGGCGTCCTTCGCCAGTTCCATCGCGGCGCGCATCGCTTCCATCGAGTGCGTGGAAAAGTCGATCGGCGCGAGAATTTTCTTGACGTTCTGAATCATAGAAGCCTCCAGGTACCTGAATTCTTGGAACTATAACGAGCCCCGCCACCGCTGCAAACCCGCACCCGTCTATGCCATTATCCCGCCACACCGCCGCCCCTGTCGATACTGGCGGTAAAGAAGGAGACCTTTCTGTAAGTGACTGCGGTGCTGAAGCATCCCTCTCGCGACCGGTTCCCCTTCCCACTATGGGAAGGGGTTAGGGTCAGGTTTGTCCGAATCGAGCAGCAAAATTCGGCCACGCACAGCTCTCAAGCAATGGAGTACACGATGAAAGTAACTATCCACAAACCTCAACATCGCTATTCCCCTCTCCAGAAGGGAGAGGGGCAAGGGGTGAGGTCATGAAAGGAACTGTCTTCCACGGCCCCCACGACGTCCGCGTCGAGCACGTCGACGACCCCGCGCTCCAGACCCCGACCGACGTGCTGGTGCGAATCACGCGCGCCGGAATTTGCGGCTCCGACCTGCACCCTTATCACGGCGCGATGCCTATCGCGCCCGGCTTCGTGCTGGGTCATGAAGGCGTCGGCGTGATCGAGGAAGTCGGCGCGGGCGTCGACCGCCTCAAGAAGGGACAACGCGTCGTCGTGTCCGGCCTGGTTGCATGCGGGCGATGCTTCTTCTGCCGCCGCGGCCAACCCTCGCAATGCGCGGAAAGCGGCTCCGCCGTCTTCGGCTACGGCGCCAGCGCCGCCGGCAAGCTCGGATGGCTCGGCGGCGAGCAATCCGAGGCGGTCCGCGTCCCGATGGCCGACTACACCTGCTACCCGCTCCCCGACGCGATCGACGATGACGTCGCGGTCTTCCTGGCCGACATCCTGCCAACGTCCTACTTCGGCGCCGTCAACGGCAACATCCGCCCGGGCGACACGGTAGCGATCTTCGGATGCGGCCCGGTAGGCCTATGCGCCGTCATGACCGCAAAGCTCTTCGGCCCAGCCGAGATCATCGCCGTCGATAGCATCCCCTACCGCCTCGAGCTAGCGCGCAAGCTGGGTGCTTTCGCTGTAGACACTGAAAAGGCGCAACAAACAATATTGGATCGCACAGAAGGCCGCGGCGCCGACGTAACGATCGAAGCAGTAGGCAACGACAACGCCCTGACATCCGCAATAATGGCAGCCCGCGGCGGCGGCACAGTCTCAGTAATAGGCGTATTCGCGATGCCGTCGTTCAACTTCCCGATAGGCTACGCCTTCGCAAAGGACCTAACGTTCCGGATAGGCCTCGCCAACATAAACGCCCACATCCCGGAACTATCCCGCCTGATAGAAAAAGGTACTCTCAACCCGCGCCCACTAATAAGCCACATAATGCCCCTAGCCGAAGCCGCAAAAGGCTACGAAATCTTCAACGCAAGAAAAGACAATGTAATGAAAGTCCTGCTGAAGCCATAAGGCCTCTTCCCCCAACTTGCCAGGAGACCTTCGCATAACGAGCGCAATGCTTTCTTCCCCTCTCCCGTTCGGGAGAGGATCGAAGGTGAGGGACATTATACAGCGCGCGATCCTTTCCGCGCGCGATTCAAGATTCCGCGCTCGCCCCCTCTCCGCGACCGGTCCCCCTTCCCGCGCGGAAGGGGTGTTAGGTTCCGGACGCATCGTTGGCGGCCCTAGCATGCTCACTGTTTGTGTCATTCTAGTATCGCGTCCCACAAACATCTTTAAAATGATCTGGTTCGTTCTGGAACAGCCGCTCACCGCGCTTTCCAGTCTCCGCTACCCTTCTGTTCCCCCTTTCCCGCGGGAAAGGGGGTGAGGGGGATAGGACGTGGCCAGATAGTTGCCTCAAATCCCCTTCCCCTTTTCTGGGGAAGGGGTCAGGGGTTAGGGCTCTGTTCTTAAAGATATTTGCGGAACAGCACACTACAGCGCGCGAAGAATCCCGGCAACTTTCCTTGAGCCTCATCTAGATTTAAGATTTCAGCGTGCCCACTGACCATGAAGCACTCTTGCACGCTGCGACGGAAGCGATTCTTCAATCCGATTCGCCACGGCGACTTATTGTAGCTGGACCTGGAGCCGGCAAAACGTACTTGTTCTGCGAGTCTCTCCAACGGCTTGCTGGTGAACGCGAACATCGTCTCGTTCTGACCTTCATTAATAACCTTAAGAACGACCTTGACCGCGAGCTTGGCGCCCTCGCCCGGGTCTCAACATTCCACGGATTCTGCCGCTCGCTGCTCCAGCGCTCTGCTCCGATTCGAGGAGAACTTACCGAACATTTTTACTATCTCCCCCGACTCCCGTTTTTGATCATAAAGGACTGGCAGCTTGTTCACGGCGTTCCGGCTCCGCAATTCGTCGATATGATGTGTAAACTCAAGATAACCGAAGAACTCGATTTCTACCTGCAACGGGCAAACTACTACGATGCCGTAGGATTTGATGACTCAGTGTTCAGGACCTACGTTGCACTGGCTCAGAATCACGGTGCGATCGAGCCTTTTGACCTTGTATTGGTCGATGAATTTCAGGACTTTAACAAGCTCGAAGCGGAGTTCATCGCGTTCTTATCTAATATTGGTCCGATCCTCATAGCTGGAGACGATGACCAGGCTCTGTATTCTCAACTTCGCAGCGCAACTCCCCAATTTATTCGTGAGTTGCACAGTTCGGGGTCGTTTTCCTGTTTCTCCCTCCCCTACTGCATGCGCTGCACCGAGGTCATCGTTGAAGCGGTCAATGACCTTCTGAATGCGGCGACAGCACATGGGAAGATGAGAGGACGAATCGATAAGCCGTTCAGGTATTATCCGCCGCAGAAGGAAGAGGACAGCGTGAAGTATCCGACCATACGAGCCGTGGAGACGTCTGTTCAGAGAAATGGTACCGCGAACTATTTCGGCAAATACGTAGCCCAACAGATCAATATAATTCCCGCGAGCGAGATAGCTGAATCGCACGCACGTGGATGGCTTACTGCGCTCATCATCGGTCCCCGCCACTACACGCGCCAAATTCAGGAACATTTGGAGGGGGAGGGCCTTCACTGCGATGGCGGAGAAGCCGAGAGTCCAGAGCTGACGAGGGCAGACGGGTTGCGAATCTTGAAAGACGCGCCCAATGCGAATCTTGGATGGCGGATTCTTGTTGAAGTCGACCGACCCGCGTCTTTCGAGACTTGGGTTTCAAGATCTATAGAAGAGGAACGTCCGTTAGCCGAAGTTCTCGCAACGGACTACGTGAAAGCCATCCAGGCCGAACTTGAAGCTTGGGAAGAGCCTCCCCAACCAGAAGCCGAAGAACGGGAACACAATGTCAGCCAACCCAGTATCAGGATCACGACGTTCGAGGGATCGAAGGGCCTCTCCGCTAGTCATGTCTTTATCGTCGGGTTTCATAACGGCGATCTTCCTCGGAATCCGCAGTCTGTAGATGACCTTGAAATCTGCAAATTCCTGGTCGCGCTAACACGGACAAGGAAACAGTGCCACATCTTGTTCACCCGAAACTGGGGAGGACAGTGGAAGCAGCCATCTACACTCTTAAGCTGGATTCGGTCCCAGAGGAAGCAAGTCATCCGAGTAAATAAGGACTACTGGATCAACTGACGCGCAATCCCTGTGACTCCCGGTTTCGGACCTGCCCTTGGGGGGTGAACTTTTCAGCCTGACGCCGGCGGATTTTCTGTGCTACTCATAGAGTATGCATCAGGATGTCACACACTCGCCAAGCTCGACCGCCATCGGGCGACTTCTGCTCGTGGCAAAAACATTTTTTGACGGAACGAAACTACCCTTCGTAGGGGAGTCATCCCAAAACCACCACTAATGGTATGAATAGCGAGGTCTCAGTCATGGCGGACAATCCAATCAAGGTTCGAGTCGAGGGCGAAATCGCGTATATCGCGCTCAATCGGCCCGAGAAGCGCAACGCGATTAACCAGGCGATGCTCCGTGCGATTCCCGAGGCGATCGATGAGGTCGATCGGCCCGAAGTTCGCGCGATTATCATTTACGGCGAGGGACAGGCGTTCTCGGCCGGCATCGACTTCACCTCGCTCACCAATGACACCGGCGCGCAGGGCGGCCAGGGCGGCGGTCCCGACATGCAGCGCTTTCGGCGCTTCGTGGCGGAGTCGCAGGCGTCGTTGAACCGGATCGAGAGTATCGAGAAGCCGGTCATCGGCGCGCTGCACGGCTTCGTCGGCGGCCTCGGCCTCGAGCTGGCGCTCGCATGCGATGCGAGAATCGCATCGGTCGGCGCGCGCCTCGGAATGCCTGAAGTGCGCATCGGCCTGGTGCCCGACGTCGGCGGCACCACCCGGCTTACGCGGACGGTCGGCTATGCGCGCTCGAAGGAACTGATCATGACGGCGCGAATGATCGAGGCGGCGGACGCTGAAAAGATCGGGTTGGTGAATCGCGTCGTCGCCGACGGCGCGCATCTCGCCGCGGCCGAAGAGTTGGCGCGCGAGATGGCGCGCAACGCCCCGCTCGCGGTCGGCCTGGCCAAGCGGATCATCGACAAGGGTCACGGCCTCGACAAGATGACGTTCCAGGTGCTCGAAGATGTTGGCGCAGAGCTCTCTTATCGTTACCGAAGATTTTCGCGAGGGCGCGACGGCCCTGGCGCAGCGGCGCGAGCCGCGCTTCAAGGGACGTTGAGGCGAATCTCGAAGCCGGCCTCGAAGGTCTCGCCGGGCGCCAGCTCGCGCATCCCGGCATCGACGCCGCGCGCGGCGAGATTGAAGGCGTCGGGCGCGCAGGTGTACGGCTCGATCGCGACCACCGGATTGTCCGGGGGCGCGAAGACGACGAAGTCGCCGAACGCGGCGTCGGCACGAATCTCGAGAGCGATTTTCAGCGACGGATCGATTAGCCGCGCGCGCGGCGCCGACCGATCGTCATCTGAGATCGGCGCCATCCGGAATACGTCGTCGTATGTGTCGGCACCAATCGTACGCGGCGCGCGAAGATCGTACTTGCCCGCGAGCAGCTCGGTGGCGCCGGTCGGAATCAGCCGCGCGTCGAGCGTCCATCGCGCGTCGGCGTCGAGCTGTATCAGCATTGCGTCGCGCTTGCCCTTGGGATTGAGCGGCGCGTGAAAGTAAGGATGCGCGCCGAATCCGAATGGCATGACCGAGTCGCCGGTGTTGGTGATGCGAGCCTTCAATCTCAGTCCATTACCTACTTCATAGTCAATCTCGAGCGCGAACGGCCACGGCCAGATCGAACTGAGATCCGAATAGTCAGTAGAATCGAGAGTCGCCGTGACGAAGTACGGTCCGCGACGCGTCACGCGAAAGGCACGCTCGCACGCGAAGCCATGAATCGAGTGCCCGCGTGCGGGCTCGTTCACCGGCTGCAGGTACTCGCGGCCGTTGAACGTGAAGCGCGCGCCTGCGATGCGGCCCGGCCACGGAAAGAGAATCGGAATGCCGCCGCGATGCGGATGCTCGCGCCATGCGTCGGGATTGGCCGGCCCCGCGACGACGTCGAGCGTGCCCGCGCGATAGCTGAGGCATTGGCACCCGGCCTCGGGCACAATCACTGCGCGCTCGCTGCTCGCTTCAAGCGTTATGAGTTCCACGTTGATGCTTCACTACTGAAGGAGCTAAGCCGCAAAGGGTTCAGCCCGAGAATCGGTTGTCCCTCAGGTGGGTCAAGTATATTTCACGGCGGGGCGAAACGGCGAACAGGAATCGCCCGCTATGCGGAAATGTGCGAACTGACTAGTGGTCGCGTCCGCCGCGGCGTTCGCCACCGCCCCCACCGCCACCACCACCGGGTCCGCCGCTGCGCGCCTGCGCTTCGTTGACGCGGATCGGCCGGCCTTTGATATCGCGGCCGTTCAGTTTCTTGATTGCGCCTTCAGCTGCCTCATCGGTCGCCATCTCGACGAATCCGAATCCCCGCGAGCGGTTGGTGGCGCGGTCGATGATGACTTGTGAGCTGTCTACCTTTCCTGCTTCTGAAAATACGTCGAGCAGATCCTGGTCGGTCACAGTCCAAGCCAGATTCCCAACATACAGTCTGCGGCCCATTACCCTCTCCTCGCGCGCCAACCGGCTGCCCTCGGCGTACTCCGTCCGTATCGATAGCTATTCGGTACAGACACCTAAGTGGTGAGGCGATACCTGCGGCGCGCCTCTAGTCCGAAATTCCGGAATGCTTATACCATCGCGCCAAGCGCAAACATAGTAGTCTTGCTACTCATTCCCAGGCTTTGGGGTAACAACTTGGTAATGGGAAGGTCGTCGGTCGGACGGGGCGCTGACTACGGAATCGAAGGACGCCTATGCAAGATATCGTATGCATTATGATTCCTGATTGAGTCTAAAATCGTTATATCGCACGAGGGTCAATCTGCGTTGTATCGATTCGGCGGCCGAACAGGCCGTGAGGCCTTTCGCGAGGTCGGTCAGAGCGCGACGAACGCAAGTTCATCTTCAGACTCGGATCTTGGGTACCGTTTGGTTCTGTGAGTAGACATCTTCGACTCGTCGAAGTGACTATCGCTTGGATGAGTGCAGCGCCGCGCTGAGTAGTCAGACGGCGACTAGTCTTATAAATACTTAGCAGCTATATACAGTCGGCCGATGTTGGTAATGGACAACATGATTTTGATTCTTGTGAAGTTAGGTTTGATTGTGTAGATTCAAACTCGATTAGTACTAACGATTGCCCCGAAAGGAGATAGCTACATGCCTCGTAAGAAAGCCTCTCGCGGAGTCGCGTCTGCCTTCCAACAAGTTCAGCGGCAAGCGCGCACCTTGCTCGTCAATCTGCGCAAAGACATCCGCTTGAAGGAGTCGATACTGAGTAAACTCAAACAGGAGGAAGCGCGGCTGGGATCGTTGATCGGTCGTGGCGGCGGTGCATCGAAGGCAATCAGCAGCGGGCCGCGCGGCCGGGTCAACTGGCGCACCGTGCTTTCGGCGCTTCCCAAGCAATTCAAGGCGGCCGACGTCCGCGAGGTACGAGGACTCAAGGGCAAGCGGCCGTCGGAGATCTTCGCGGCGATCACGCGATGGATCGATGCGGGAGCTGCAAGGCGAAAAGCACGCGGAGTATACGAAAGAGTCTAGTCGAAGCTTCGCGCACACTGGCCGCAAACCGGTAGCGCGCGAAATCAGCATAGTTAAGCGGCGCCGCGAACGATCGGCAGCGCCGCTTTCTCTTGCTCAGTTCGCAGCAAAGAAGTGACCGCGATGCGAGGTTGCTGTAAGATGTGGAACCTCATTCGCGTGCGTAAGAGTCAGACCACATGGCCGTGATGACTATTGAATGGCGGGCGGACACAGTCCGCATGATCGATCAGCGCCTGCTGCCGGCACGCGAGGTAATTCGGACCTATCGCGACTACCGCGGAGTCGCCGAGGCAATTCGCACGATGGTGATTCGCGGTGCACCCGCGATTGGCGTCGCAGCTGCGATGGGGGTCGCGCTCGGTATCAAGGGCACTGCGGGCGCGCAGGCGCGAAAACGCTTCGCAGTGGTCGCGAAGGCTCTCAAAGCCACCCGGCCGACTGCGGTAAATCTGGCGTGGGCGGTGGATCGAATGGGCCGCACGCTCGACGAGAGCATCGCGCTTGACGCGGCAGAATTGTTTCGCCGCATGAGGACGGAGGCGATTGCGATTTACGATGAAGACCTGGCCGTGAATCGCGCGCTAGGCCGGTTCGGCGCCGAACTCATCGGAGATCCAGCAACAGTGTTGACGCATTGCAACGCCGGCGCGCTGGCGACGGCGGGATACGGCACGGCGCTCGGCGTCGTTCGCGCCGCTCGCGACGCAGGCAAAAAGATCCGGGTGTTCGCCGACGAGACGCGGCCATTTTTGCAGGGCTCGCGCCTCACGGCGTGGGAACTCCACAAAGATCGGATACCGGTCACGGTGATCGCGGACAGCATGGCGGCAACGGTGCTCTCGCAGAACAAGATCGACTGCGTGGTGGTGGGAACCGATCGCACGGCAGCGAACGGCGACGTCGCTAACAAAATCGGGACGTACCCGCTGGCGGTGATGGCCCGGCGTCATGGCGTGCCGTTCTATGTCGCGGCGCCGCTGTCATCGATCGACCTGGACTGTCCCAACGGCGCCGCGATCCCGATCGAAGAGCGCTCAGGTCGCGAGCTGACCGAGTACGGCGGCAAGCAGATCGCGCCGAAGGGCGTCAGCACATTCAACCCTGCATTCGATGTGACGCCGGCCGAGCTGGTGACCGCGATTATCACCGAACGGGGCGTCGCATATCCGCCCTACTCAGAGAGTTTGCGCGCACTCAAGCGGGGACAGTAGTCGACTGACTATTCCTCGAAGTGATCCAGGTACTCAGAAAGTCCATAGCCAATCTTGCCGTCCCAGTTCCACTCGGTCATACCTTCTGCGATTCGAGTGACTATACCGGCGCGCCGATTGCGGAGCGGAATCATCGATAGCACTTTGCCGGTAATGACCATTGGCGCGCCGCCCTCTGCGGTCTGACAGGTCACCTTGATCTTGTCGTGCAGCTGCTGCTCGCCGACGAATTCCGTCTGAACGTCGACCTTGACGATATTGAGAAACGGCCTGCCCTTGCGCGCAACGAATCCTCCCGGGCGTTCGCTGCCGTCGCGATTCACCGTGATAGTGGCCATCGCACCGAGATCCTCGTCGAAGTTCATCGTGAGCCATCGGTAGAATTTCGGCGCCTGCCAATAGCGCGGGCCCCAGCTATGATCGCGCAGGCCGAGCGCATCAATCTTGAACTCGCGGTCGACGCCCTCTGTGGTCAACACCAGTTTTCCCGTAGCGTGGCCGAGCTGTTCAAGGTGTCCCTTGGCGAATTGGGCTTCGGGGTCACCGGATTGTTTCGGCGAGACCCATTGCTCCCCGATTTTTTCGCGCAGTTCGCCGCCCCATCCGGGAGAGACCGCGACATAGTCAATCTCGAGCGCAGCCCGCGAGTAAGGATTACTCTTGAACGCCTTGGCGGGGTCGGCCATCTTGAGCGGATTTTTCAGAATGCAGAGTCTGCCATGGTAGCTGACGCGATGGCGTTCGAACGGTTCGACGACTTCAAACCGCGCACCGCCGGCATCGTGGGCCTTGTTGTCCTTGATCTCGGGCCGCTGGAACATGAAGCCAACGGTTCCGTCCGGAAGATACAGGCACGCGGTCATTTCGGCGTAACCTTCGTTTGCGCGATTACCCAGTCTAATGAACCCGCCGAGGCGCTGACCGCGATCGAAGAAATTGTAGTATGCACTCTCGTTGAAATTGGACTCGCCGGTGTTCGGATGCATCAGATCATCTTGTTCGAGAAGTACTACTTTGGCTTCCGGCATTAGTCAGTTCTCCTTTCGCTTTTTGCGGCGTTACGAATTGAGATGTCGTTCTCCAGGTATCGCGGATTGGCGATACGCAGTTTGTCCTCGACGCTCCGCCGCACCACCGCAAGCACTTCGCGCCGCCAGCTGCCGTCGTCCGCCTCGCCCGCGCGAATCTTCGCGGTCAGCTCTTCGCCCATGCCGGCCGCGGCAGCGCGCAGGTCGTCGAGGCTGTGCAGATGCGGCGCGTCGCGCCCGAGCAGTTGCGCCAGAGCCTTTACCTCGCCACGGACCAGTGTATCTTCCAGCTTTATTTCGCGCGCAACGATTCGCATGACGTTGGCAACGACCCGCGCCTGGAACTGGCGCGCACCTTCGATTGCCGGCACCAGTTCGCGATCGACGAAGTCCGCGGCGGCTTCGAGCAACTCAATCGAGGTCGGCCGATCCTGCATATTGACTACTCACTCGATAGTTCGACATTACCATGTTGCTATTCAATTAGATTCAGCAGCTCCAGCTCCGTTTCCGCTGTTCGGCGTCCGATACTAGCCAGTTCGATGCTCTTTACGAAGCCGTCGATATGCGTGCGCGCCTGGCTGATGGTGATTATCCCCCAGCGCAGGTTGCCGAATACCTCCCAGAAGCGCGCGGCATCGGGCTCGACGGCGGTGCCGCTGGCTTTTTCGTAGGCGTGAAAGAAATCCTCGCGGGAGCCGAGCCCGCCGACCGGCTTCTGATCATTACCGAAACGCCACGCGCGCACGCACATCCATCCGACATCCTCCATGGGATCGCCGAGATGCGCTAGTTCCCAATCCAGAATCGATCGCACGCCCTCCGGGCCGAAGATGACGTTACCGATTCTATAGTCGCCGTGTACGAGCGTCTTGCGTGGCGTCCTTGGAACCCGCTTCAGGAGCCATCGGAAGGCCAGTTCGAACGCGGGATGCGGTTCGAGCGCGAGGCGTCGAAAATTTTCCTCGTAACGTCTGACCTCGGTCAGGGCCGCGTTGTCGCCGGGCTCGGCCAGAAAATTGAGCTTGTGCTCAACAGGATCGATTCGGTGAATCTTTGCGAGAATTTCGGCAAGTTGCGCCGGCATCAACTCGCGCGCACGGGCATAAGCGTCGTCGCGAAGCAGACGGCGCGCCAAAGTTTCGCCATCGACGCGCTCCATGATGAAAAACGCGGAACCGAGAACAGCGGGATCTTCCGAAACCCAGAACACCTCCGGAACCGGAACGCTTTCCTCGAAGGCGGCTCGAATCACCATGAACTCGTGACGGCGATTGGTAGAGATGTTGTGAACACCAGGATCGCGGCGAAGCACCATCGCGCGCCGAGTCGTCTTGCCGCCGCGCTCCATCGCGCAATCGAATGACCAGATCTCGCGCGACGCACCGCCCGGCATCTTGCGGAAATTCTCGATCGCGACGCTTTCGAATCGGCCCTCCGCGCGGATGAAACCGGTCAGCCGCCGGACCATTTCGGTGGGTTCGATTCTCTCCATCGCGCGCACTCACTTCCCAATCGCAATGAGTATCACGAAATTTCCACGCTTCGCACACCGAAACGGTTGACGCTCGACGGTCAGGCGCGATGCCCCACCTTTTGCGCAATCCCGTCGCCGAGCAGGTTGAAGCCGAGAATCGAGAAACCGATCGCGAGGCCGGGCGCAGTCGTAAGATGCGGAGCGACCAGCAGGAAGGCGCGGCCGGCGTCGAGCATGTTGCCCCAACTGGGCGTAGGCGGCAGCGCGCCCAGGCCAAGAAATGAAAGAGCGGCTTCGGCGCCGATAATGCCGCCGACGCCGAACGTCGCCTGCACGGCCAGCGGTCCGACGACGCCGGGCAGCAGATGGCGTATCAGCAGGCGCGACTTACTTGCGCCGAGGCTCTCGGCCGCCAGGACGTAATCGCGCTCGCGCAGCGTCAGCACTTCGCCGCGGACGATGCGCGCGTAGCCGGTCCATCCCATGGCCGTCAGCGCGATCGCGAGGTCGATCAGACCCGGGCCGAGAATCGCCGCGAGCGCGATAGCCAGCAGGATTCCCGGAAATGCGAGGACGATGTCCACGCCGCGCATCATAAGGTTGTCGATTCGGTCGCCAGCCAGCGCGGCGGTTGCCCCGATCAAGCTGCCGACGAGCAACGAGATCGCGACGACGACCATCGATATCGACAGCGAAAGGCGCGCGCCCCACAGTACTCGGGCAAGCACGTCGCGGCCGAGCGCGTCGCAACCGAAAGGATGCGTGCGACTCGGACCGGCGAGTGTGTTGGCAAGATCGATCGACAAAGGATCGACGCGAAACAGGAACGGGCCGAGGATCGCGGCCACCACAATCGCGACAACGATAGTCACTCCAATAGCTAGTGACGGATTGCGGAATCGCGCGATCACGAGATTCTCACTCGCGGGTCAACGACTACATAGACGAGATCGGTCGCCATGTTCACTACAACATAGGTCATCGCAAACGTGAGTACGCAACCCTCGACGACGGGATAGTCGCGCGCCCCTATCGCGCTAATGAGCAGGCGGCCGATACCGGGCCACGAGAAAATTATTTCAGTGATTAGCGTCCCACTGAGCAGCGCACCCATCTGAAGTCCCACGATGGTCACGACGGATGTGAGCGCATTCTTGAGCCCGTGGCGAACAAGCGCGGCTCGCGCGCTCAAGCCCTTGCTGAGCGCGGTGCGCATATAGTCGCTCTCGCGCACGCGAATCAGGCTCTGGCGCAACATGCGCGCCAGGATCGCGGCGAGCGCGGTGCCGATAGTGACGGCAGGCAGCACGAGATGCTCGAGACCGCCGCGGCCGGTGAGCGGCAGCCAGCGCAGATCGAGGGAAAACAAAATCATGAGCAACGGGCCGAGGTAGATGTGTGGAACGGAAATGCCGACGATCGCAAAGCCCATCGCGCCCAGGTCGCCGGCGCCGCCGGGATTCGAGCCCGCGATTAATCCCAGCGGGAACGCCAACAGGACAGCGACCAGCATACCGGCCGCGGCGAGCTCGATGGTGGCCGGAAAGCGTTCGGCGATGAGGCGCGAAACGGGCTTGTGATATGAAATCGATTCGCCGAGATCGCCGACCGCGAGTCCACCGAGATATGCGGCGTATTGCTCCAGGAGCGGACGGTCGAGGCCAAGCTGATGGCGCATCCCGACTATGTCGGCGGGCGCCGCAGTCTCGCCGAGCATCGCAATCACCGGATCGCCCGGCACGAGGTGGATAATCGCGAATGTCAGCGTCGCCACGCCAAGCGCGACGGGCACGAGCGCGAGAACGCGCCGGAGCGCGTAGCGAATCACTGCGACGGCTCTCCGCCGCCGGGGCCGATGAGCGTCAGCGTCGCGAGTGAACGGAAGCTGCCGTTGGGATATGCGTCAAAGCCGACGAGACGCCGATTCATCACGGCTACGTTGTCGACCCACCACAGCGATACGTACGGGAGTTCCTCGGCGGCGAGCTGCTGCACCTGTCCATATATTTTTTCTCTCGCCTCGATATCGACAGTGGTCATTCCGGCTTCGAGCAGGCGATCCATTGTGGGATTCGAATAGTAACCGCGATTCTGTCCGTGCGGCGGCGTCTTCCTGGAATCGAATACCATGTAGTAGCTATTCGGATCGTTGATACCGACCCATTGGAGCGAAGTGAGATCGAAACTCCCGGCTTGAATATCAGCATAGTAGGTAGCGAAGTCGAGCGTCCGAATAGTCATTTCGATACCCACTCGCTGAAGCATCGCCTGAAATACTTCACCCATGCGCGCGCCTTCCGGCGTAGTCTTGTATTCGAATTTGAGCCCGCGCATCCGGTTGCTTCCAGCCCTATAGCCAGCCTGGTTCAGCAGTTGACGCGCTTTTTCCGGATCGTAGGGATAGGTAGTGACATTTTTCTCGTATGCCCAATTCTCAGGTGAGAGCATCCCAGTAGCTATCCGCCCAGTACCGCGCAGGATCGTATTGACTATTGTATTGCGGTCGATCGCATAGGCAATGGCACGACGCACACGTACATCGCGCAGGCGAGGATCGCGAAAATTGAATGACAAGTATCTATAGGTAGTCCCGGGAGTCTTGCTGACCTCCAGAGACTGGTGCGCTGCGAGCCACGGCAATACGTCGTACTCGATGTTGTTACCCGAGAAATCGCAAACACCCTCCGCCAGTTCGAGCGCCCGCACTGTTGGGTCCGGAACGATCTTGAAAAGGATCGACTCTGCTGCCTCCGGCGGATGCGGATAGTACGGATTGCGCTCGAGCCGCACGGCTTCATCGCGCGCGTAAGCTACCATCGCAAAAGGGCCGCTGCCGATGGGAGCGGCTGCGCTTTCTTTCGATGGCAGCGGAGTTCCTGCCGGTACTATTCCCTCCGTCGCCATCTCCAGCGCGGGCGCGTACGCACGCGCGGTGGTCATGACGACGGTGTAGTCGTCGGGCGCATCGATTGACTTCAACTCCTCGAGGCTGGCGCGCTTAGGCGACATCGACGCGGGAGCGAGTATCGAGTTGTAAGTGAATAGCACGTCGCGAGCCGTCAGTTCGCGGCCGTCGCTGAAGCGCACCCCGTGCTTAAGATGAAATAGAATTTCGGTTGCCGAAGGACGCCCGATATTGTCGGCGAGATGGCCCACGAACTGTCCGTTGCGATCGGTCTTCACCAGCGAATCGAAAATGAGTTCGTTGATACGCGATGACAGCGCGTCGGTGGCGAAGCGCGGGTCAGTGGACGTCGGAGAGATTTCGATGTCGACCTGGATATAGCCGGGCGATCGGTCGATACGCCGGCCATCGCATCCCGCGAGCGCGACGAGCGCCACAGCGATCTGCGCGGCCAGCCGCAGCCGGGCTGTCGTCTTCCTCGTCCACACAGTTGACGCAATAATAACATGACCACGAACCAAGATTGGCGCGCCAAGATCGGGCTGCGGCAGGGCGACCTTACTGACGCCGATGTGGACGCGATCGTGAATGCCGCTAACAACGATTTGATGCTGGGCGGCGGCGTCGCGGGTGCGATTCGCGTCAAGGGCGGTCCGTCGATTCAACAGGAGTGCGATCGAATCGGGCCGATTGCGCTCGGCGAGGCGGCGATTACAGGCGCGGGACGGCTGCGCGCGCGGCACGTGATTCACGCTGCCAGCATGCGGCTTGGAGAATCGACGTCGGAGGCGAATCTACGCGCCGCGACGCGCACCTCGCTGATGCGGGCCAGGGAGAATTCGCTCAAGACGATCGCCTTTCCGGCGATCGGCACCGGCATCGCGAGTTTTCCAATCGAGGGATGCGCCCAGGTGATGCTCGAGGAAGTGCGCGCGCATCTCGGCGGTCCGACGACGCTCGAACGCGTCGACTTTGTGCTGTTCGATCGCCGGTCGCTGGAAGTATTCGAGCGAGTGCTCGCGGCGATGAAGGATTAGCGCCCACCCTCAAAAGCAAATTCGACATTCTCCGTTCATCGCGCCGTAACGCGCAGCGCTTCTAATCGTCGCAGGTTGAGTGCGCGATCTTTTGCGCGCCGGTGCGGATGTGGAGTCATATGGATGACATCGAGCGCCTGGGACGTTACCTTCTATCCATGCGGCTGGGAGCCATCGATGTCGGATCCAACTCCGTCCACATGATCGTGGCAGACGTGAGCCGCGAAGGCCACCTCGAGGTCGTCGACCGCGTCAAGGAGATGGTGCGGCTCGGCCGCCGCTCGTTCACGACGGGACGGCTCACCGCGGAATCGATGGATCTGGCGGTGCGCGCGCTGGTGAACTTCAAACGGCTGCTGCGAGTGCGCCGGGTCGACAGGCTGCGAGCGGTGGCGACCAGCGCGGTGCGCGAGGCGCGCAATCGCACCGAATTCATCCGCCGCATCAAGCGCGAGACGGGACTGACGGTCGAGGTGATCTCGGGCCTCGACGAGGCGCGGCTGATTTTTCAGGCGGCGCGTCATGCACTGGGTCTCGACGGCGGACCTCATCTGCTGGTCGACGTCGGCGGTGGCAGCGTTGAGCTGGTTCTCGTGCGCGACGGCAAGCCGCTGTGGATGCGCAGCGTGAAGCTCGGCGCGGCGCGGCTGGCCGAGAGATTCCTGCTCGACGACCCGCCGTCGCGCGCGCAGTTGAGCAAGCTCGAGGCGCATCTCGAGCGCGCGATCGGCCCGCTGATGCGGAAGGCGCGGCGCGCTGGCGCCGTCCGCGCGATCGGAACGTCAGGCACCATCAACACCCTGGTCGCGATGGCGCGATCGGCGCGCGGCGAAGAACTCGGCCGCCTGCACGGCGCGAGCGCCTCCGCCGGCGAAATCGCCGATCTGACCCGCGACCTGGTCGAGGCCAACGCCGCGCTGCGCGTCGATCTTCCCGGCATGGACGCCAAGCGCGTTGACCTGATGCCCGCCGCAGCGACCCTGGTGAACTTCATCCTGAAGAAATCCGGCGCGCCGGAGCTGGTCGCGTGCACTTGGGCGCTGCGTGAGGGCGTGCTGCTCGGCCTCGCACACAAGATCGACTCGCGCTCCGCGGCTGACGCGCGGCGTCGCTCGGTCGGCGCCCTGGCTACTCGATTCGCCGGCGCCAACGAGCACGGCAAGCAGGTCGCGCGGCTTGCGCTCAAGCTGTTCGACGCGACGGCGCCGGTTTTGGGGCTGCCCAAGTCCTCGCGGGAACTGCTTGAATTCGCGGCTTTATTACACGACATAGGCCACGCCATTGATCATGACCGGCACAATCGCCATTCTTACTACCTGATTAAGAATGCGGAGCTGTTCGGCTTCAACACAGACGAAATCGAGGTCATCGCACAGGCGGCACGCGGGCATCGCAAGCAGGCCCCCAAGCTCGATTCGCCGGATTTGAAATCGCTCAGCCCCGCCAAGCGCCGTGTGATAAGGGGCCTCGCCGCGATTTTGCGTGTCGCCGACGCGCTGGATCGAAGCCACTTCGGTGTGGTTAAGAATATCGAGGTCAGGTACTCTCCGGGCCGTGTGATCGTCGGAGTCGATTCCAAGCGCGAGAAAGCCGACCTCGAACTATGGACATGCGAGAGAAGAACCGACCTGCTATCGAGACTGCTGGATCGCCAGGTGGTGCTCCAGCGGTAGAGCTGCCCGCCGCCGTACCTTCGCCTTCGCCCAACGGTCACGTTACTCCATCGACCCCGCGCAAATCCGCGGCTCGCACCGCGCCGAAGACCCTGCTCGAGACGCCGCATCCCTATCGCGGGCGTTTGATCTGCGTCGAGGGGATCGACGGTTCCGGCAAATCGACGCAACTGCTGCTGCTCGAGCGATGGCTCCGCGCGCGTGGCTACCCGGTGCATTTCACCGAATGGAATTCGTCGCGGCTGGTGCGGCGTTCGATGCAGCGCGGCAAGAAAAAGAACCTGCTGACGCCGACGACCTTCTCGCTGCTGCACGCGGTCGATTTCGCCGATCGCCTCACCTATCAGATCCTGCCGCCGCTGAAAGCCGGCATGATCGTGCTCGCCGATCGCTACGTGTACACCGCCTTCGCGCGCGACGTTGCGCGCGGCGTGCATCCCGACTGGGTCCGCTCGGTCTACAGCCCCGCGCTGCGCCCCGATTTGACGCTCTACTTCCGCGTGCCCATCGACATTTCGCTCGAACGGCTGCTGTCGGGACGCGCCAAGCTGAAGTACCACGAGGCGGGCATGGATGTCGGTCTCTCCGCCGATCCGGTCGAGAGTTTCCGCATGTTCCAGAGCCGCGTGCTCGAAATTTACGATCAACTGACCACCGAGTTCGGGATGCGCCCGATTGACGCTACCGCCGAGATCCCCAATCAACAGAAGGTCGTGCGCACGATGGTCCAGGAAGTCCTTCAAGACTACGACCTCAAGCGAGCGAACGGAAAAAATGGCGTCACCCCGCAGCCACGCTAAGACCTGGTACGGGCACGGGCTGCCGTACCTCACAAAGAAGCGGCTGCCCGGCCATTTGATCGCGATCGAGGGAACCGACGGCGTCGGCCGCTCGGCGCAAATCGAATTGCTGCGGCCGTGGCTCGAACTCAAGGGCTACGCCGTCAGCAACACCGGATGGACGCGCTCTCCCCTGCTCTCCGAGACCATCAACGAGGCCAAGGCGGGCCACCAGCTCACGGTCACGACCTTCTCGCTGCTCTACGCCGCGGATTTTGCCGATCGCCTCGAGCACGAAATCCTGCCGGCGTTGCAGGCCGGCTTCATCGTGATCGCCGATCGCTACATGTACACTGCGTTCGCGCGCAACTCCGTGATGGGCGCCGACCCGAATTGGACGCGCGAAGTATTCGGGATGGCGCTGGTGCCCGACCTCGTTCTCTACCTCGACATCGACGTTGAATCTCTCATCCCGCGTGTCATCATGGGCAAGGGCATGGACTACTGGGAATCCGGGATGCATCTCGCGCTTGGCACCGACCTGTTCGATTCGTTCGAGCATTACCAGAGCCGCCTGATCGACGAGTACCGCCGCCTGTCCAGCGAGTTCGGCTTCATCTCGGTCGATGCGCGCCTGCCGATCGAGGAGTTGCAGGGCGAGATTCGAAAACACATCGCCGAATATCTGTCCGGCGCCAACGGCAAGTCGCATCCCGAATCGGGCGACGGCGTATCGACGCGTAAGGAATAGCAGGGTGATAGATGCTTCGCGCTCCGATGCGCCGCCGCGCAGAGTAACGCTTTCCCCCGGAGAAACCGTCGCCGACGCGGCGCGCAAGGCGATCGCGTTCGGCGTCGAAGCGCTGTTGCGCAATCAGGCCGCGGCCGAGTCGGGCGAGGCGGAGCCGCTGCATCAACTGCGCGTCGCGACCCGGCGCCTGCGCGCGTCGATCGAATTGTTCTCGAGCGTAATCTACGCCGCGCAGCTCAGGTTCTTCCGGCGCGACCTGCCGTGGCTCGGCACTCAAGCCGGCGCCGCCCGCGAATGTGACGTGACGTCGGCGCTGATCGCCGCTCGGGCCACTAAGATCGATCCCGATCTGAAAGACGCGATCGCACCGATGTTCGCGGCGCTCGAAGAACGGCGCAAGTCCGCGCACGCCAGGCTGTACGAGCTGCTCGAGTCGAAGCGCTATCGGAACCTGATCGCGAAGCTGTCGCGTCCAGCAATCAAGAAAGTCGGCGCCGACCGCCGGCTGGGCATCGTCGCCGCCCAATTGATCCGGCCGGCTTCGCGCGGCGCGTACCGTCTGGGTGACAAACTTGCCCACGACGCTCCGACCCCGGTTTTCCATAAGCTCCGCGTTCGCATCAAGCGGCTGCGCTACGAGCTCGAAGATGATCGCGCCGCTCGGCGCCAAGCGTCATCGCAAGACCCTGGCGCGGCTCGAGGAGTTGCAGGAAATGCTCGGGCTCTATCACGACATTACTGTCGCAACCGCCTGGCTGCTGTCGTATGCCGAGACCTCCGCCGCGCCGCCCCGGACCATGCTCGCGGCCGGAGCGTTGATCCAGTCGCTGGGCAGCCGCGAGAGCAAACTGCGCCGGCGATGCATGAAGGCATGGCGGCGGTTCGATCGCTCCGACGCGATGCGGGACACGATGCAGGAAATTCGAAAAGCCGGCAGGCTGAGTCTGATGTCGGTGAGCTCGCCGGCCACGGACGCGATCGAGTCCGCTCCTTTGGATCAATCGCAAACCGCGGCTGGTGAGATTGCGGATGCACCGGACTCCAATCACAATTCGATGAACTCCCATTCGGGCATGGAAACACTTTCATGAGGCTCTACATTCTGCGTCACGCGACCGCCGAGGAGGCCGCCTCGAGCGGCGACGACGGCGCCCGCAAGCTGACAGAACGCTCGAAGGAAAAAATGTCCGGAGCGGCCGCGGGCCTGCGCGCGATGGGTCTGAAGTTCAACGTCATTCTGACCAGTCCGCTCGCGCGCGCCGCCGAAACCGCCGAGATAGTGTCGGCCGCCTACGAGAATACTCCGCCGCCGCAGGTGCTCCCCGCGCTCGCGACGGGAGTGGCGGCGACAGACGCGGTGACAGCGTTGCGCGCATTTGCAAAGCATGAGGACGTGATGATCGTCGGCCACGAGCCGCAACTCAGCTCGGTCGCGTCGATTCTGCTGACGGGAGCGAGCGACGTCGTTCATATGAAGCTGAAGACCGGCGGATGCATCGCGATCGACCTGCCGGCGCGCTTCGACCGCGGCGGCGGCGAGCTGCGCTGGATGCTGACCCATCGCCAACTACGCACGATGCGCAAGTAGATCTCTCTCCTCATACCATATGTGGTGGTGTCGGGACGGCCGCACTACCAAGGGTAGCTTCGTTCCGTCAAAATTAGTTTTCCTCGCAAGCCTGTAGCGTCCGATTTTCGGCGAGCCGAGCGAGAGTGCGGCATCCTGTCGCATACAGTAGATGTAGCACGTCAAATCCGGGGGCATCAGGCTGAACAGTTCATCCCTGAACTCGGTCAGGAGAAGTTGGACGCGGCGACTCGGAACCGGAACCGGCGTCGCGTGCGCGAAGCTGTCCGGAGGCCAGAAGCCAGCTTCGGTCGCGCTGCTCGCTTCGTCAGGATGACTGAGGGCGCGAGGCGCGCGCGGGAAGGGGGACCGGAATCCGTCACTCCCAGATTACCTTCACCGGGACTTTATCCGGCTCGGCTTTGGCCGCTCCGGTACTGCCATATCCTACGGCGCCCTCTGGAAACTTGTCCGCGAGCCAGATTTTTCCTGGCGTGAGGGAAGTTACGACTCCGTCGGGCCTTACCTGGTCGCGGATGTGAATCGCGCATGACCATCGCGCGGGCTCGCCGTTCACAGCCGGCAGCGTTCCCGTCATCGCCTCGCAGATTGAATTGTCCGCCAGGCGAAATACCCACGGTTCCACTTTCTGTTCGCGACTCGAGGGCTTGGGCAGTGGCTTGGTCAACTTGAGAACGAAGCCCTCTCGCTTCAGCGCCGGGTCGGCATCGCAAACGAGCTGGCTTGGATTCCCCGCCACCACGAAACACGGATCGCTGATCGCGTTGCCGACCGTGCATCGCCACGCACCGGGCCGGGTGACAGCGATCGATTCAGTCCAGCATGAACCCTCGCGCACATCGCCGCTCGGAACCTGCGGCTCGAACCGAATCACGCTGGTCGTCGTCACGATCGGCGGACTAACCAGCATCTGCGCCCGCGCCGTGGCGACGCAAAGCGTCATCGAGAAAGCGAAGAGCACGAGAGCATCGAAAGCAAAAATTGGAGACCCCACTCCGCCCGGCCAGTGTGTAGGAGCCCGGAGCATGTCCCATCAACCTCAGGGCAACTGCAGCGGCAAGTTGGGGGAGGGCTGCATGCCGGAATGCACGGCTGTCGTGGCGGCGCCGGCGAGGCTCAGATACCAGTCGCTCGGCAGCGGGCAGCCGTCGGCATCGAGCGTGACGAACGTATATCCGGGCGGGATTCCCTGCACGGGCACGCCGGCGGCGTCGGGGAGCATCTTGAACATGGAGGTGCCCTCGTTGAGCTCGTCGAACATCGCGCCGTAGAGCATCGTCGCTCCCGTCCCCATCGCGTCATACACCTGCCGCCAGTAGAAGCGGCCGCATTGGCGCGGTATCTGGTTGCTGATCGGCACCCCCTGGTTTAGGGCGCGGTTGGTGTTCGCGAAGGAATAGCCGGGGAACACCACCGGCATATAGTCGACGCCGAGCGCGCGCGTGGCCGCCAAATCGGGCTGCCAGACGGCGGCGCTATAGCTATCCGCCGAGGCATTGTTCGTGAAACGGCCGACCGACCAAGGACTTAAGACGCCGAGCTTGGGCCAGACCTTCTGCCATTTGGGGTCGGACGACGCATCGAGCGTCCCCGTCCGCCAATAGGACGGCACGCCGCCCATGATCGTCACGCCGCCGTACTTCGCGCTGGCCTTGTCGAGCGATTTGAGCAAGTTCAACGTGTCGGACGGAGTGAGAGAGCGGCCGGCGAAGCCGAGCCCCCAGACCGCGAGCAGAGGATGCCCGCGATGGTGCAGATAGGCAGGGCTGCCGGTGATTCCATCGCTCTCGAGCGTCTTCCAGTCCTTCGCGACGGTGCTCAGCTTGGAGTTGGGCAGGCCGGTGAGATCGTACATGACGAAAAACACGCGTCCGTTGTCCTCCGCCGCCTGGCGGACGTTGGCGAGGACGATATTGCGCGCCTCGAGGGTCGGCGGGTTCAACAGGTCCACCGAGAAGCGCTGCAGCGCGACGCCGTCGAGGCCGTATTGCTGCATCCAGGCAAATTGCGTCTCGACGGTGGCCGGGTTGGCGTCGCTGAAGAGATTCACCGGATTGCCGGCGGCGTCGAGCATGGTGGTGACGCATTGCTCAGCGGTTGGGTAATCGGCGGCGTTCGGCAGAAAGTCCACGGTCGGGTCGGGTCCCGTGAACCAATGCCACCAGCCGACCGTGGTGCCGTCGCCCGGGCAGTTGAACCATCCCTGAAAACCCATGATCAGCTTGCCGGTAAGCGTGCTGTTGTCGACAGTGTCGGGTTTGACGAATTGTGTCGTGACGACGTGCACATCGCGACGCCTAGCTTGCGCGTGGGCGTAGCCGGATGGGATGGTGACACTCCCGAAGGCAACAAAGGCGAGAGCCAGCAGCAGAAGGCGGTTTCCTGTCCGGGATTTCATGAACCTAACGGGCGGTAGTCTGACGTATTATGAAATGGAGATCGCGAATCCGCAATCTTGCGCGCGACCGCTGACGGGTACGAGGCGAACTAAATCGGCAGTCTGATTCCTGCCGTCACCATCGCGCCGCTTGCGACGCCCATCAGAGCTTCGCCCGCTACCAGACCTGCTGCGAGGAGAATACCGGGGCCGCTCTCGGCTTCGTCCTCGGGTCCGAAAATCGAATGCGCCAGCGCGCCGATAAAAATCGCGACGCTGAGTCCGAACGGGAGATACAGACCGATCGCGGCGGGCATGATCGGCGTGCGCCACTTCGATCCGCGGCGTTCCAAGTAGCGATCGCTGAAGCCGAGCATCGCGGCGAGCGCCGCGCCGGTCGCGATCGTTCCGAGCGGCAGGCCGCCGTGGAAAACTCCCTGCGTCACTTTCGCCATCAGGAACGCTTGCGGAGCGGCCAGCGCGCCCGCCCGCGCGGTCGGAGTGCCTGCGATTCCGTAGCCGGCGATCAGCAGGTTCAAAATCGGCGCCATCAGGAATGACGACGCGATCGCGCCGACCAGCACGCCGATTTCGAGCGAGCGCGGCGTCGCGCCGACGTGAAAGCCGGTCGCGAGGTCATGCGTCGAATCACCCGCCATCGCAGCCGCCGTGCACACGATCGCGCCGGAAAGAATCGCCAGTTGCGGCCCGACGCTCTGCGACACTCCGGCGAATTTCAGAAACAGCGCGACGGCGAGCAGTACGATCACCGTCACGCCTGAGACGGGATTGTTCGACGCGCCGACTATTCCCGTCAGGTAGCCCGCTATCGCCGTCGCGAAGAAACAGATCAACGTCAACAGCACCGCCAGCGCGGCGCTCAGCGCGACTTGCCCGCTCAGTCCGAGGCAGATCGCGAAGATTACGGGAACACAAAGCGCGACCGCGGTCAGCACCGCGCGCGCGGAAAGATCGGTGTCCTCGCGCGCCGTCGCGATGGCTTGCGTCGAGCGCACGACGCGGATGCTGTCGGCGATCGCGGACGCGATGCGCGTGCGCAACTTCCACAGCGTCACGACTCCGCCGGTGAGCATCGCGCCGACGCCGAGATACCGCACCTGGCCGCTCCACAATTGCGACGCGGTCGTGGCAGCGTCCGCCGATCCGCTGCCGCCATGAAAGGCGGTGAGCATGGGAATCGCGACCAGCCACGCGAACGCGCCGCCGGCAAATACCAGCGCCGCGATCCTGACTCCTATGATGTAGCCGACGCCGAGCAGCGCCGCCGAAATGTCGAGCGACCCGGCGACCGCAGCGCCGCCGACCCATCGCGCGCCCGAAACCGCGCCGGGAATTACTCCCGCCACGTCCTCAAGCGCTTTGAGAGCCGCCGAGATCAAACCGCCGACTACCAGCGGGCGAACGTTCGCCTGCGCGTCACCGGCCCGGAGCACCTGCGCGCACGCGACGCCTTCGGGAAACGGCAGGCGCTCCTCGACGATGTACGCGCGGCGCAGAAACACGACCAGCAACGCGCCCATCGTCGCGCCCACGACGCATAGCGCAGTCACCTCGACGTACGGCAGCGTTTTCACTCCGCCCAGGATCACCAGCGCCGGGAACGTGAAAATCGCGCCGGCCGCGACCGCTTCGCCCGCCGACGCGATCGTCTGGACGACATTGTTCTCGAGAATCGTCGAGCCGCCGAGCATCCGCAGAATCGCCATCGAGATGACAGCAGCCGGGATGCTCGCCGACACGGTCAAACCCGCGTACAGGCCGAGGTACGCGTTCGCTGCGCCGAGAATCAGCGCGAGCGCGATGCCGAGCGCGATACCGCGGGGCGTCAGCTCGCGAATCGGCTGCGGAATCGGAGTAGGAGCGTCGCGCTGCACGCCGACACTATATGTCGTCGCGCGCCTCAGTTCAGCGGGTTCTGCTCGAAGAGCCGGGCCACCATCGTGGAATCGAGATAGGCTCGGACGCGCACGATGACGTTGTCGCGGAAGTAGACGACCCAGCAGTACCGATTGTCGAAACGCATGCCGTTTTTAGCTGTAGCTTCAGAGTGGAGCTCCACGACCGCCTGATCGTCGGCTACCAGCAAATGTTCGACATGCAGCTGGGCGCCGCCGGGCAAAACTTTACCCAGCTTCGCAAAGGTGCCCGCGATAAAATCGGACTTAGACTTGTAGTGGCCGGCCAGCGGATGCGTCCCCATGACGATCCAGTCGACGTCATCCGACACATGCTCGAAGAAGGCAGCACCGTCGCCATGCTCCAGGCCGTTGAAGATCTTTCGAACGAAGTCAGCTTTGACTGCCATGTGGTGTCTCCTTGTCAGGGAACCGCAACACCGAATGCGGCGTCGGCAACGCGAGGGCAGGCTCAGTCGTTCTTCGACTCTTTGATACTCGGAAAGTCCACGGGCTTGCCGGCTTGCTTCCAGCCCTCGATGCCGTCGCTCATCACGCTCACGTCGGTGTAACCTGCTGCTTCCGCCCGCCGGGCGGCTTCATGAGACGCGGTTCAATGCAGGTCGGCGCAGTAGAAGACCAGCTTCGCGTTTTTATTGGGCGGCAACTCTGTCGCGACGTTGTACTTGTCATCGCTGGTGAGCAGATGCGCGCCGGGAATCACGCCGGCTGTCGAACGCAGGCCCCATCCGTTGGCGTCATAGATGTTGACGTGCGAGTTCGAATCGGCCATGAGCGAGGCAAGTTGGTTGACGCGGATGATCGCGAACTTGTCGGGCTCCTTGGGCTTGTTGTTGAGTAGCGTTCCGATGTCGAACGCGAACACCGGCGCGGTGAAAGACAAAACAACTGCACCGACGATCACAGATACAATCGATCGGCGCGCGCGGAAATTCATACTCATATCCATTAGCGTACCAAACGGATTCAAGCGGGCAAACATAGAATCATTCGGTTCTCGACCTAACCGGCGGCCGGGCGCCGCGTAGACACAAAGCCCGAAATGTCACGCTTGATCTCGCCGCGCTCGATCGGCAGACATTCGGCGGGGAACTCGCGCGTCATGCGATGACCCGCGTCCACGAGTGCGCCGATGAAGCGATCGAGATGGCTCATCGCGCGCGGCAGTATGTCGTGCATCACGACCAGCGTGTGCGGGCGCGTCGCGGCGTCGCGAAGCGCGCGATCGACCCACGCATCCTGATCGATCCAATCCTCGGGCACGCAATTCCACAGCACGCAGGTGTAGCGGTTGGCGACCAGGTGATCGACCGCGGCGCGGCTCAGCAGATGCGGCCCAATCTTGCCGCCGCCGCCGAACGGACGAAAGAGCTTGGGACTCTCGGCGAGCGCGCCGATCAACTGCTCGGTCTTTGCGATTTCAGAGTCTACGGCATCCGCGGCCGGGTCGTCGCCCAGCGGTATGCGATGCGTGAACGAATGATTGCCGATTCGATGCCCCTCGGCCGCCGCGCGATCCGCCAGCTTCCTCCGCTCCGGCGATGCAAGATGCTTTCCGAGCACGAAGAACGACGCCTTCACGCCGCGGCGCGCGAGCACGTCGAGCACCATCGGCGTAACCGCCGGGTCGGGGCCGTTGTCGAACGAAAGCGCGACGTCGCTCATAACGCTACTGCGCGACGCTGGACGCCGTGAATCGGAACGAGTCGCCGCTCTTGGTGATCTTTCCCGCGGACGGCGTCGCAAAATGCGTTCCGAATACGACGACGTTGGTGTCTGCGTACTTCTCGCAGAACGCGCGCCGCGTCTTCTTCGCCATCGCGAGGTCGGAGTCGAAACCGTCGTCCCATTCAGGAAATTTGCATTGAATCGGATGATGCATCAGGTCGCCGGTGATGACGGCCTCGTGTCCCTTCGACGAAATCCGCACGCTGTGATGTCCGGGAGTGTGTCCCGGCGAAGGCTCGAGCCATACTTCGTCGGTGACGCGAAAGTTTGAGTCGATGAGGTCAGCCATCCCGGTGTCGACCACGGGACGCACCGAATCCTCGACCGGATCGCGCATGTCCTTGCCGTCGAACTTGGACCAGTAGTCCCACTCGGTGCCGCCTATCAGGTAGCGCGCGTTGGGAAACGTCGGCACCCACTTGCCGTCCTTGAGCATCGTGTTCCAGCCGACGTGATCGACGTGCAGATGCGTGCAGATGACGCGATCGATGTGGTCGCGCGAGTGCCCCGCTTTTTCCAGGTCGCTCAGGAACGGCAGCTTGAGATTGCTCCAGGCGGGGTTCGAGCGAACCTTCTCGTTGCCGATGCAGGTGTCGACGATGATGCGCTTGCCCTGCGACTCGATCACGAGCGCGTGGATGCTCATGCGGAGCTTGCCCTTCTCGTCGGTGAAGGTTGGATAGAGCCAGTCGGCTTCCTTCATGACGTTCTCGGCAGTGGCGTCCGGAAAGAGCCAGGTGCCGCGCCACGGCGCCTCGCTTTCGATGATGCGGGTTATCTTGACGTCGCCGACTTTGAATTGGTTCATCGCGATCCTCCTGCTCTCGACGCCAACTTAGCCCGATTTCCAGAAATTCGCCAAGCGTGAATGTTTTTTTTGATGCGAAGTGAGATATAGCTACTCGCGTACGACGCGCTCGACGGAGGAAATCGCAATGGCAAAAATTCACGGCGACGGCCCGCAGAAGGATATCGACGAAATCGTGCGGCTGCACAATGTATGGACGGAGGCGAATCGCAAGGGCAGCATCCCGATGATGCGCGACGCGTTCGTCGGCGGCGACAAGTTCTTCGGATGGAACCTCAACGGGTTTGCCTACGACGGAATCGAAGAGTGGGCGACGCTGTGGGAATTCCTGGCCACGGTGAAAGCGAAAGCCAAGCTGGGCGAGGACGAAGACCTGCGCGTGCGGGTCCGCGGCGACATGGGATGGCTCTCGTGCAGCGCCGATTTCACAATCTGGCTGGCAGACGGCAAACCGTTGCCGGGCAGCGGTAAGTTTCGCAGCACCGAGGTGTACGTGCGCGAAGACGAAGCGGGCAAGCCGGTCTGGAAGATGTGGCATTGCCACTTTTCGTGGTGCGCGCAAGGTCCGCGGATGGCATTCGAGAACGAGAAGAAGGCGTAGGCGACGGCGATGGCCAAAGTTCGCGAATTCGACGTCGGTTTCGAAACGCCGCACGCGCGCGAGTTCGTCGCTCACGCCAAACGCGCCGAAGAACTCGGCTTCGGCACATTCTGGGTGCCCGAGGATCCCTTCTACCGCGGGGCGTTCGCGCTCGGATCGGCGGTCGCGTGCGGAACTTCGAAGATCAAGATTGGATTGGGCGTCGTGAATCCGTATACACGGCATCCCGCTCTGACCGCGATGGAGTTCGCGGCGCTCGACGAGATCTCGGACGGGCGCGCCATTCTCGGAATCGGCGCGGGACTGAAAGACTGGATCGAGGGGCGCCTGAAAGTTCCGTACACGCGGCCGACCGCCGCGATGCGCGAGACTATCGAGATCATCCGGCGATTCTTTCGCGGCGAAGAAGTCACGTACTCGGGACGCGTCTTTCAGACCGAGCGAATCAAGCTGAGTTTCAAACCGGTGCGCGCGGAGATTCCGATTTATCTAGGCGTGCTCGGGCCGAAAAATTGCGAACTCACTGGCGAAGTGGCGGACGGTCTGCTGCTTAGCGTCATGTCGTCGCCGGCGTACGTGAAATTCGCGATGGAACATGTGCGGCGCGGGCTCGAGAAATCGGGGCGCGACGCGCATGCGTTCAACGTCGGCGCTTACATTTTGTCGTCGATTTCGGAGGACGAGCGCGCCGCGCGCGACCGCTTGAGGCCGTTTGTCGCGATTTTGATCTCGCTGATGGCGCCGCAGCCGACCACGCCGATCTTTGCCGCCGCGGGATTGCCGGCCGACACGATTCGCGCGTTCGGCGAAAGCTTCGCCCGCGGGAAGGTGCCCGCCGACATGGTGACCGACGAGATGATCGATACTTTTACAATTGCCGGCAGTCCAGCGCGATGTCGCGAGAATCTGGCCCGGCTTATCGAAGCGGGGATGACGGCGCCGGTGTTCTTCGAGGTGCCCGGTGTGCCGCCGCAGCAGACGATGGACGATGCACATCGCCATCTGATGCCGTATTTCATCTGACAGACAGGACGAAAGAGGATTCGATGATGGCATTCGAAGTTCCCAGCGCGGAAGAATTAAAGAGAATCGCGCGCGCGAATCATATCGAGCTGACATCCGCGGAACTTGCCGCGCTTCAGGGCATGATGCCGGGGCAGATGGCAGTGCTCGAGCAGATCGATGCGTTGCCGGCTGCGCCCGATGAGTCGGCCACTCGCTATCCCGATCGCAAGGCGGGGGTGCGTCCTTCGCCGAAGGATGATCCGCTCAACGCGATCGTCACGCGATGCAGTGTCAAGGGCGCGGCCGACGGTCCGCTCAAGGGCAAGCGGGTCGGCGTGAAAGACAGTGTGTGCGTGGCGGGGATACCGGCGAGCGGCGGGTCGTCGGTGCTGAAGGGCTACGTCGGGGAGCGCGACGCGACGATCGTTGCGCGGATGCTCGACGCGGGCGCGGAGATCGTCGCGACGCTGAACATGGATGACTTCGCGCTGTCGGGCGACGGCCGCACCAGCGCGTATGGACCGGCGCGCAATCCGCACAACCCGGAATATTGCACCGGCGGTTCGTCGTGCGGCTCTGCGGCAGCGCTCTACTATGACGATATCGACCTGACGATAGGCACTGATCAGGGCGGATCGATCAGAATTCCCGCGTCGTGGTCGGGTGTCGTTGGTATCAAGCCGACCTACGGTCTCGTGCCTTACACGGGCGTCATGAGTATTGACCCGACGCTCGATCATGTCGGGCCAATGGCTAACAGCGTGAGCGACGTTGCTTTGCTGCTCGAAGTGATCGCGGGCAAAGACCCGCTCGATCCGCGGCAGCGCGAAGTGACGACCGCGCCGTATCGCGAGGCGCTGGGAAAGTCGCTCGACGGCGTCAAGCTGGGAGTCGTGCGCGAGGGCTTTACGCAAGCGGGCGCCGAGGCTGACGTGAACGCGTCGGTGAATCGCGCGGTCGCGGCGCTGGGGAAACTCGGCGCGCATGCCACCGAGATTTCGATACCGGCGCATCGCGACGCCGCCAACGTCCTTTACGCGATGGTGCCGGAGGGGATGGCGGTGCTGGCGCGCACCAATCTTCAAGGGACGCATCATGCCGGCGCGTATATGCCCGAACTCGCCGCGCATTTCGGACGGCATTACCCCGAGCGGGCGAACGACGTCGCGCTGACTGTCAAGTTCATGCTGGTGTTCGGGAATCTGATGCGCGAGCGCTATCACGGAAAGTTCTACGCGAAGGCCCAGAGCTATCGGCCTGTGCTGACGGCGAAATACGACGCCGCGCTCAGCGAGTACGACGCGCTCGTGATGCCCGCGACGCCCATGAAGGCGCATCGCCTTGGCGAGCGCGCGCCCTACTCGATGATCACCAACACTGCGCCGTTCGATCTGAGTGGGCATCCGGCGGTCAGCGTGCCGTGCGGGAAATCCAACGGGCTTCCGGTGGGTCTGATGATAGTCGGGCGGCATTTCGAGGATGCGGCGGTGCTTAAGATCGCGTATGCGTACGAGCAGAGCGTCGATTGGCGGAGTGCGTAGGTAAGGGAAGGGGAAATCACTTGATTTAATGTGAAACCCGCCGTGGGTTTCACGCTTCCTTGGGCAGGGCTGAGCCCTGCACCCAGTACTAAGAGAAGCGGGCGCATCCGCTTGACACATCTGGGTGTCAAGCGGCAGGCTCGATTGGTATAGTCCGGCGGTAGTCCTCGGGCCGGAAGATCTGATGATATCCAGGTTTCACAAAGGCGACAGAGCGGCCGCGCGCGCAATCGCGATCTTCGGCGCGGCGCTGATACTCGTCTCGCAGCTGATAGGCGTCGCTCATTTTCATGCGGGCGCGGCTTCGCGCAACGGAGTCGTAACCGCCACATTCAGCAGCGACCCTGGATTTTGTCCGGTTTGCCAACTCGCGTTGCATTCGCCGGGCTCGGTAGCCGCGGCGACGACCGTCGCCCGCGGACCGGCGATAACCGAGGCTATATTCCTCGCCGCGCCGGTCCGATCCGAGTCGCCCGTTTTGTCGGCCGCGCGCGTGCGCGCACCGCCTGTATCGCTCTAAAGCCCCCTGTTCGACAGATTCGATTCTTCTCGTGCGCGCGGCCGTTTCGCGCGCCGCCACCCGCGTTTGGAAGGCGTGGGCGGAAACCTGAAGTGATGGGAGCTTGAGATGCGGAGGAATTTATTTGCGTGGATCTCGGTAGTCGGGATCCTGACTCAATTGGCTATTTGCATGCCGGCACTGGCGGCTAATTTGAAGACCGCGACGACAACGAAATATCGAGTCACAGGCGTGGTAAAGGACGCTCTGGGCAGACCGCTCAAGCAGGCGAAGCTATCGCTGCAAGGATCCGACGGGCGGCTCGTGGCTCATTCGACGAGCAACGACGCGGGAGAATTTTCGTTCAACGCGATCGCGCGCGGCACCTACGCGGTCGTAGCGACGAAGGGCGGATTCAAGACGGCGACTGCGATCGTCACGGTCTCATCGAAGGGCGCGGCGCCGGTGGTAGTCGCGATGGAAGCGGAGAAGGAGGTCAGCCTGAAGGTCGCGGCGACGCGGCTTAACAAGGCTCGCAATTCGTTGTCGCCGGACACTGGCGGCAGCAAATACACGTTCAGCCAGCAGGCGATCCAGGAATTGCCGCAGGGCAACAATACGCCTCTCAACCAGGTGATACTGCAGGCGCCCGGCGTCGCGCAGGATTCCTACGGACAGCTCCACGTGCGCGGCGACCATGCCAATCTTCAGTACCGGATAAATGGGGTCCAGCTCCCCGAGGGGATTACCGGCTTTGGACAGGTGCTGAGTCCCCGCTTCGCCCAATCGATCAGCCTGCTGACGGGAGCGCTGCCCGCGGAATACGGGCTTCGAACGGCGGGAGTCATCGATATCAAGACCAAGGACGGCTTGCTCGACAACCTGGCCGACGTGGATTTTTACGGTGGCCAGCGCGGGACGACCGAGCCGAGCTTCGAGTACGGCGGATCGAAGGGCAACTTCAGCTACTTCGTGACGGGGCAATACCTGGGCACCGATCGCGGCGTTGAGCCGCCGACGTCGGGACCCACGGCGATTCACGACACCAGCAACCAGGGCGCGGGCTTCGGATACTTCTCGTACTTTATAAATTCGACGACGCGGTTGAGCCTGATCTCGGGAGCCGCCATCAATCACTTTCAGATTCCCGCGAACCCCAATCAGCCCCAGGTTTTCGCGCTGGCAGGCGTGCCGGTGTATCCGTCGGCTAAGGTCCGCGAAAACCAGTTCGAGCAGAACTATTTCAACGTGCTGGCGCTGCAGGGAACCGTTGGAGAGAATATCGATTACCAGATCGCGCCATTCAGCCGTTACTCGGCGGTTACTTTCAATCCCGACCACACCGGCGACCTGATTTACAACGGCGCCGCGTCGCGGGTCTTTCGCAGCGACTGGGGCAACGGCTTTCAGCTCGACACGGCCTATCATGGGATTGCCGATCATACATTTCGGCTGGGCGGGTATTTCGACGCCGAGCGCGCCGAGATCGACAATCACGAGTCGACTTTCCCAATCGTGGGCGGAGTGCCGAAGACCACACCAGTCTCGTTCGTCGACGACATCGGCCTCCAGACCTGGATCTACAGCGGTTACATACAGGACGAATGGAAGCTGACGGAAAAATTGACGTTTAACTACGGCGTCCGCTTCGACCTGTACGACGGCCTGGTGCGAGCGGACCAGGCCAGTCCCCGCGCTGCGTTTGAATACAAGCTGTTCAAGGGCACCACGCTGCATGCAGGCTACTCCCGCCAGATGACGCCGCCCGAGACGGAGCTGGTGCAGGTCAACAATATCAAGCAACTCGCCGGCACGACCGGCGCGGCGGCGTCGAAGGGCAACAGCAATCCGACCGTGGAGCGCGACCATTTGTTTGACGCCGGAGTGACCCAGGAATTAATTCCGGGGCTGAACGTCGGTATCGATTCCTATTACAAGAAGGCCGCCGACCTGATCGACGAGGGCCAGTTCGGGCCGGCGCTTATCTTCGAGACCTTCAACTACAACAAGGGTCGAGTCTACGGGGTCGAGTTCACGGGTTCGTACAATCACGAAAATGTCTATGCCTACGAGAACTTCGCCTACAGCGTCGCGCAGGGAACGCAGGTCGAGTCGGGGCAATTCAACTTCGCGCCGGACGAACTGAAGTACATCAGCAGCCACTATATCTTCCTTGATCACGACCAGACATTCACGAACTCCGCTGGGGTCGTTTACAAGTGGCGCGGATGGATGTTCAGCATCGATGGAATATACGGCAGCGGCCTGAGAAGCGGCTTCGCCAATACTGGAAACCTGCCGTACTATATCCAGGTCGATGCTGGTATCACCCGGCGCATACCGCTACCGAACAAGGCCGGCGTGCTCGAATTGCGCGGCGCGATCGTGAATCTCAACGATCGCACTTACCTGGTTCGAAACGGCACCGGCGTTGGCGTGTTTGCCGATCAATTCGGCCCGCGCCGAGCGCTATATGGCGGGATAAAGTGGGAACTTCCATTCACAAAACCCGCGATCGCCACGCAATGAAACCCGTGCCGCGGATCGGGCGTCAGGTAGTAAGGAGAACTGATAAATGCAGGAATTAGCTGTAGCATGGCAGGCGCTTAAGTACGGCGGCGCGATGGTATATCCGCTGCTGGCGCTGGGCGTGCTTGCAATCGCAATCATCATCGACCGGGCCGTGCTCTATGCTCGCTGCCTGCGGATGCCGCCGACGGTCGCGGACCTGGTCGAGACCTTCGGATTTTCGTGGGTCGAGCTCGAGAAGCAGTTGAAACATCTCGGACCGCGCAACGCCTACGGGCGCTTTCTTCAAGTGATCGCCGACAATCGCCACCAGCCCGCGTGGTGGGTCGAGTCGAGAGCCAGCGATGAAGCGGGCCGTATCGAAAAGACGCTCGCGCGCGGACTGTGGGTGCTCGAGACGGTCGTGACCGCCGCGCCCCTGCTGGGACTGCTCGGCACCATCACGGGCATGATGCAATCGTTCAACGTAATCGGATCGTCAACGCTGGTCGCGCCGACGCAGGTCACGGCGGGCGTCGCGCAGGCGCTGATTGCGACGGCGCTCGGCCTGCTGATCGCGGTGCTCGCGCTGTTCGCCTTCAACCTCTTTTCCCGGATGCAATCGCAGTCGCTCGACACGATGGAGCGGCTCGGCTCGAAGCTGGTTGATCATATCCGGCTCGACCAGGAAGGCGGCGGCGAGTCCGCGGTAGAACTCCGTCCGGCGGCCATAGCCCGATGAAAATCCAGAGAGCGCGACATTTTCGACACGGGCGAATCGAAATCATCCCGATGATCGACGTGATGTTCTTTCTGCTGGTGACGTTCATGCTGGCGTCGCTGTCGATGCAGAGTCTCAACTCGATCGCGGTCCATCTGCCCAAGGGCGACGCGGAATCGATGGAGCATCAGGAGCCGATCACGCTGACCGTCACGCGCGACAGCAAGATTTTCATCGACAAGACGCCGGCCACGCTCGATCAGCTCGCATTTGTGCTCAAGCCGATGCTGAAGACGAATGACCTGGACGTGGTGGTGAACGCGGACACCGACGCGCCCGAGGGGACGGTGGTGGAGGCGATGATCCAGGCGCGGCGCGCGGGGGTCGAGAAATTTCTGATCGCCGTGAAGCATTGACAGTGGCCCACGCTGCCCATATCGCGATTCGACCGCCGGAACTGGACGAACCGGCGCGTCGCCTGCTGTGGATCATCCCGTTGTCGATCGCGGTATGGGCGGCTCTGCTTAGCGTATTTTCACTGATCCTGACCCGCACGACGGTACCGCGCGAGGAGCTGGCGCCGATCGAGGCGCGGCTGGTCGAGATTCCGCACGAAGTCGGCGGGCTGCAGGGCAACGGCGGCGCGATTCATCCCGCGGCGCCTGCGATTCCTCATCCAAAGACCGCGCCGATGGTCAAACCGCATCCTGTTGCTCACGTGAAGAAGGCCGCGCCGCTGCCGCCGGTGATTCGCTCTCCCTACGGCACCGAAAAATCCACGGCGGCTCCGGGCGTCGACGAAAAACCAGGCACGGCCGCGGGAACCGCGACGGAAAGCGGCGAGAGCACCTCGGGGACCGGCGAAGGATCGGGCGGCGGAATCGGCAGCGATACGGTGGGCGCGCACGCGATTTATGCGCCGACGCCGGTGATTCCCGACGATCTTCGCGAGGACGTGATGCAGACTGAGGCCGTCGCGCGCTTCAACGTTTCGTTCGACGGCACCAGCGTGGTGACCCTGGAAAAGCCGACCTCGAGCCCGCGCCTCAACCAGGTGCTGCTCGACACGCTCAAGCAGTGGAAGTTTTTCCCCGCGGTGAAGAACGGCGTCGCGGTCGTGTCGTCCTTCGAAGTTCGAATCCCGATTTCAGTTCAATAAATTCTTTTCGTGTCATTTCCGAGCGAAGCGAGAATACCGGGACAAATCCTTTTCGAGTCATTCTGAGCGAAGCGAAGAATCCCGGGACAAATCCTTTTCGAGTCATTCTGAGCGAAGCGAAGAATACCGGATCTTTTCCAGCGCCGGTTAGCGCACCCCCAACCACGACGTCGACGAACCGCTCGCCGGATATGCGCCGTCCGGAACGATTTTCAAACTTAAGGCGACTGAACTTTTAAGCCTTATGCATGTGACGTTTAGGCGCTAGGATGGTCGGCTATGGACGACGCTCATCGAGCGGTTCCGGTCCGACTCCTTGAAATCATCCGACGAATTTCCCAGCGTGGCGCCCACTACCCGCTGTCGAGCGCCCTCCTCTTCCGAAAGACTAATTTTGACGGAACGAAGCTACCGATAGTGCTACGCCCGTCGCAACCCACAATTAGTGGTATAGATCGCCCTCCAGATTCTCACTGCGGTTCCGCAAAGAACAACGTCAGATGGGAGAATGAAACACGAATCGCGGATAAATCGACACAGAACGACGAGGAATCAGGTGGCCGAACAGAGGCGTTCGATCACTTTGTGAATCATCGCGGGGCCGCGCTCGAAGGCGTCGCGCCGGATGTGCTCGTTGGGCTGATGGGCCTGCTCGAGATCGCCGGGGCCACAGATAAGCGACGTGATGCCCGAGCCGGTGAACCATCCGCCGTCGGTGGCATACAGCGCGCCGCCGGAAGTGTGCGCGCCAGTGACCTCGAAAAGCGCGGCTTCCAGAGCCGTTCCGCGCGGCGAGTCCAGCGGCGGCACGACGTTCGAGACTCCGATTTCAATTTTCGCGCGATGCTCGCGGCCCGCGTAGTCGTGGCCGTCGAGCGCGGCGAGTCGTCGCTCGATTTCGCGGTAGACCTCGAGCGGATCGGCGTCGGGCAGCGTGCGATAGCTGACGCGCAGCTTGCATTCCTCGGCTATCATGTTGCCCGCGATTCCACCGTGCACCGTTCCGAAATTCAGCACGTCGTGCGGCGCGTCGGGAAAAATCTCCAAATATTCTGCCGGGCGGCGCGCGGCGAGCTCCTGCTGAAAACGCCCAATCGTGTCGATCGCGCGGGCCATCACCGCGATCGCGTTGACGCCCCTGGCCGGCGCGCCGCTATGACCGCCGATTCCGCGAACGGTTACGACGAACGACACGATGCTCTTGTGCGCGTGAGATACTCCCCACGAAGTCGGCTCGCCGATCCACGCCAGTCTCGGGACCGGCGTTTCGCCCAGGATTTCTTTAAGCGCCGGCGCGACGTTTTTAGCGCCGAGGCAGCCGACTTCCTCGCTCGCGGTGAAAACGAATACCAGCGGGCGCTTGAGCCGGGCCGAATCGAGGCCGCGCGCCGCGTCGAGGCATTGCGCGATGAACCCTTTCATGTCGGTGGTGCCGCAGCCGTAGATTCTCTCGCCCGCGGGCTCGAGCTTGAGCGGTTCGCGCTCCCATCCGGGCTGTCCATCGAAGGGGACGGTGTCAACGTGCCCCGAAATTATCAGGCCATCGGCGCGGGGCGGTCCAACCCAAGCGACCAGGTTGGCCTGCGCGACGCCGAACAGCTCGACCGGTTGCAGGGCGGTTTTGAATCCCCGCGGTGCAAGCTCGCCAGCGATGTATTCCATCGCCTCGCGGTCGCTTTTTGCACTGACCGTGTCGAACGCGACGAGCCGCTTCGCGACGTCGTACAAATAATCTTTCATGATGGCACCGCGACGATCACCGGTCAGCAGAATCGCACAATCGACACGTCGAGAACAAATCGACATCTTATAACATGGCGGAAATACTCACGTATTCGGCAACGCGGGGACGGGATAGGCAATGGACCGCGCGGGCGGCTAGAATGCTGGGGTCGGGGGATGGGAGGAGGCAGGATGGAGTTGGACGAGCTGATGGGCAATCAAGCGGAAAATCAGGGAATAGTTGCCGCGACATCAGTCGCGGATGTGGCGGCGCCACAAAATGGAGTCGCGATCGATCCGCCGGGCGCAGCAGCTACTAGCGATGCGCCGGCTATAGCGGCCGAGAAGACGCCGCCGCCGCCGCGAATCGACAAGGACCTTAACTCGCCCGACCTGTTTCTCAATCGCGAGCTCACCTGGCTCGCCTTCAATCGGCGCGTTCTGCATGAAGCGGAAGACGAGCGAAATCCGCTGCTCGAGCGCCTCAAGTTTCTCGCGATTACCGCGTCCAACCTCGATGAGTTCTTCATGAAGCGCATCGGCGGCCTGAAACAGCAGGTCGTCGCGGGCATGCATGAGCTGACCGTTGATGGGCGCACGCCCCAGCAACAGATCACGGAATGCTACGCTGTGGTGCGCGAGCTCGAGCAACGTCAGCGCGAGGTCGGTCCGCAGATTCTCCGCCAGCTCGAGAACCACGGCATTCGCGTGCGGCTCTACGCCAGCCTTTCGGACGACGAGTGCAAGTCGGTTCGCGAATACTACTACAAGAATATTTTCCCGCTGGTGACGCCGCAGGCGATGGACCCGGCCCATCCGTTCCCGTTCGTCTCGAACCTGTCGCTCAACCTGCTGGTCACGGCGCGTTACCAGAACGACTCGGATCCGCTGATGGCCCGCGTGAAAGTGCCAATCGGTTTCGGCATCCCGCGCTTTATCCGGGTCGGCAAACAAAATGATTTTGTGCGGCTCGAGGACGTCGTCGCGAACAATCTCGACCTGCTGTTCCCGTCGATGCTGATCGACTCGTACGAGCTTTTCCGCGTGACGCGCAACGCCAACACCGAGCGCGACGAGGACAATGCTGACGACTTGCTCGCGCTGATCGAATCCGAGCTGCGCGACCGCCGTTTCGCGCCAATCGTGCGGCTCGAAGTGCTGACCGGAATCAATCCGGTTCATCGCGGGATGCTGGCGGCTGAACTTGGACTGGACGAACGCGCCGACGTGTTCGAAGTCGACGGGATGCTCTCGATGCGTGACCTGGGCGAGCTTGCCTCGATCGACGAGCCCACGCTGCACGATCCGCCGCATCATCCTGTCGATCATCCGCGCCTCACCGTCGGACGCAGCATCTTCCACGTCATTCGCGATGCCGGTTCGTTCCTGCTGTTGCATCCGTACGAGTCGTTCTCGACTTCGGTGGAGCGGTTTTTGCGCGAGGCCGCTGATGACCCGAAGGTCCGCGCGATCAAGATGACGCTGTACCGGACCTCGCCCGACTCGAAAATCATCGGCTACCTGTGCGACGCGGCGCGCAACGGCAAGCAGGTGGCAGTGGTGGTCGAGTTGAAGGCGCGCTTCGACGAGGCCGCCAACATCCAGTTCGCGACGCGGCTCGAGGAATTCGGAATTCACGTAACTTATGGCGTCGTGGGGCTGAAAACTCACAGCAAGGTGATCCTGGTGGTCCGCCAGGACTACAACGGTCTGCGCCGCTACGCACACATCGGCACCGGCAACTATCATCCCGTGACGGCGCGATTTTACGCCGACTACGGACTGCTGACTTGCGACGACACTATCGGCGAAGACCTGACCGAGTTGTTCAACTACCTGACGACCGGCTATATGCCGAACCGTCCTTATCGCAAAATCCTGCCAGCGCCGACCGTGCTGAAGCGCGCGCTGTTGACGCGAATCGAGCGCGAAATCAAGGTCAGTTCGGCCGCGTCGCCGGGGCTGATTCAGTTCAAGATGAACGCGCTCGAGGACGTGGACATCACGCGCGCTCTTTATCGCGCTTCGCAGGCTGGCGTGAAGATCGATTTGATCGTGCGCGACACATGCCGGCTGCGGCCCGGAATCCCGGGGCTGTCGGAAAACGTGCGCGTCGTAAGCCTCGTCGGCCGATTCCTCGAGCACGGCCGCATCTACTATTTCCGCAACGGCGGAGCGGAGGAGTACTTCATCGGCTCGGCCGATTGCATGAAGCGCAATCTCGAGAGCCGCGTCGAGGTAGTCGCGCCGGTCGAGGATCCTCAACTGCGCAAGGAGTTGCGCGCCGTGCTCGACATCCAGCTGCGGCCCAATCGATGCCAGTGGGAAATGATGTCCGATGGCACTTACATCAGGACCGCCGCCGCGGACGCAGCCCCGGCCTGCCAGCAGGCGATGATAGATTTCGCGGAGACTCGGCAGACGGAAGCGACCAAGGTCAAGAAGCGCCGCCCCAAAGGCTTCGCCCGCCGCGCGGTACGTGAAAGGAACGACGAGTGACTCGGCCGTCCGCCGCAGGATCAAGTAATTCGTCCGACGCTGCAGAAGATCGAGAGCCCGCCCCCGATCGAATACAAGAGCCTCCCTCTCGCACACAAATCGATCGAATCGCAACGGACGAATTGTCCGACATAAGAGCTGACCGCGCCGCGGTATGGACCGCGCGCTGCCTAATCGTAGGCATGGCAATCTTGTATGCCTGGTATACGTG
The DNA here is from genome assembly GCA_963724395.1 of uncultured delta proteobacterium. GTDB lineage: Bacteria > Desulfobacterota > Binatia > Binatales > Binataceae > Binatus. The sequence continues at coordinate 239,064 of CAVRUK010000002.1, forward strand.
GGGTCATTGGGGCGACCTTCAAATCGACTCGGGCCGCGAAATGTACGTTCCCGTCGATCTCTTGAGGGGTAAGCTCCTGTACCGCGATATCTGGTATCAGTACGGCCCCCTCACTCCATATGTTCAGGCCCTTGCGCTGGAACTCTTTGGAATCAATCTCAACGTCTTATGGGTCATCGGGATGATTCTGGTAATCTCCTCAGCGCTGCTCCTGTTCGAGATTGGCCGCAACTTTGAATTGGTAATTCCAGCGGCGATGGCGCCCGCGATATTCTTTCTTGCCGAGTCCTTTCCTCCCTCGATATTCAGTTTTGTATTTCCTTACAGCTATACGGCTTCGATGGCCGCGTTTTTCGGCCTTGCCTGTCTCTTTTTTACAATAAAGCACGCGATCAGCGGTCGACTTCGCTGGCTGCTTTTCGCCGCGCTCTGCACAAGTCTGGCACTGCTGACCAAGCAGGAATTCGGCATAGCGTGTCTGGCAATTCTGGGATTTGAGGCGGTCGCTTCCTCCTTTGCCCGACTCTCATGGCGCGAACTGAGCAGGAATTGTCTCACGTGCGCGGCAGGCCTGGTCCCAACTCTGCTGGTGTATGGCTTTCTGATCTGGAAGATTTCGGCGAAAACAATCTTCATCGACAACTGGGTGATGACGCCGGGAACCTACACTATGAGAACTATCGGCCAGTATAGGATGGCCCTCGAAGGGACTCGCTTCGGGCTTGGTGAGTGGAGTACTGCCGCTTTCGGGGTCGCGATTTCGATTACATTGTGGTTTGTAATTTCATATGCGAATGCCTTCGCGATAAGAAAACTTGAACTTCGCCGGCTGCCCTCTTTTGCGTTCGTAGTTGGGGTGGACGTCCTGGTGGCCCTGATAGCTCTCACGCTCGGAACTTCAGCATGGCCCGGGCTACCCTGGCTGATGGCTCAGATTGTTTTCCCGAAGGGCATCTTTCTGTTCGGATGCGGTTTCATGATTCTGGCTGCATGGAACGTGTGGCGGACTCGTGGGCAGGCTGACTACCTTGCTGAAGCCGCGCTGGGTATTTACGCGGTGCTGGTGGGCATTCGCGCGATGATGGAAATGTGGAGCGGCGGCTACGCGGTGTTCTTCAATGCGCCGGTTTTTCTTGTGTTCGCGATTGTTGTCGCGCAAGTGGTCGCCCGCGGGGGCCTGTCTTTGGACGTGCAACGTCGCCGTTTGCTCGTCGGCTGTATGTTGAGCGCCGAAGCGCTGATACTAGTCGTCGGGTTATTACCGCGACACCAGGTGGTAAATACTCCGATGAAGACTGAGTTCGGAACAATCTACACCGAGGCGGATCGGGCCACTCTGTTTCCGCAAATTATTTCTTTCATGAAGTCGCATACGCGCAATGGCAAGGATATTCTGGTGTTACCGGAGTCGCCGAGCCTCTACTACTTCAGCGGGATGCAGTCGCCCAGCCGGTGGTATGAGGTGCAGCCCGGAGTACTCGACCCACAACAGGAGCTGACGTTCATCAATGACGCCGATTCAGCGCATGTTCAGTATGTGCTTGTATGCAACCGACACGTGGACGAGTTCGGCGTCGCTCCATTCGGTATAGGCTACGATCAGTCGATATATAAGTGGTTAGTCGCGAACTATATCAAGGTCAGCCAGTTCGGGCCTCGCCCCGATTTATTGCCTAAGAACGTCGATTTGAAGAACTACGAGCCCTATGTCATGGAGGTCTATGAGAAGAAAGCGAAAAGCGAAGAGATAGTTAAGTAGTGTTACGGCTTACGTTTCTCAACTACACGTGGTCCAGGCCGTTCGGCTCATAGACCACGAGTCGGCTGCCGGTTCTTTCGATCTTAAAGTCAACCTCAATCAGGCGACTCAGGGCTTTTCTCACAGCCGGCTGTTTTTCAGGTTCGGCGAAAAACAGGATGAAGCCCCCTCCTCCAGCGCCCAACAGCTTACCGCCTATAGCACCGGCCTCGCGGGCGGCTTTGTAGATGTCATCGATCGTTTCATTTGAAATGTTCGATGCCAGTTCTCGCTTCAACATCCATGTTTCATGAAGCAATTCGCCGATCTCGCTTAGCGGCCGTGCAGGCGCACCAAGGCTCGCCGCAGCTTCATTGACGAGCGACACCATCCTGTGAAGGCAGCGTGCGTGCCGATGCAGATTTGAGATCTGTTCGGCAGCTATCTCGGACGCGTAGCGAGACACCCCGGAGAAGAAAAGCATGAAATGGTCTTGTAGATGGCATAGGCGTTCCGGGGTCAGAAGTACCGGGATAACCTCGTAATGACCATCGGTGAAAAAATCTATCCGATTGAAGCCTCCGTATGCCGCCCAAATCTGGTCCTGCGTGCCGACGTTCTCCCTGAGCACCTCCTGCTCGATGCGAATGGCCTCATCGGCCAGTTCGCGCTGGCTGCGGAGCCGTCCCGCCAGCGCGTGAAGAGCATGCACGAGCCCGACGGTGAACGCGGACGAGGAGCCAAGGCCCGATCGCGCAGGTAAATCGCCGTCATGGTGGATCTCCAGACCCTCATGGATGCCCATATCCATGAGCACTCCGCGTACCGCGGGATGCTTGATCTCGCGAACATCCTTGACGTTCTCGATATAGGAGTAAACGACGCGAAATTTGTGATCGAAGAATGGAGGCAACCGCCGCACGCTGATGTAGCAGTAGCGGTTAAACGTAAAGCCGAGCACGCTGCCGCCGTACTCACGATACCAGTCGGGATAATCCGATCCGCCGCCGAAGAGAGACACCCGAAACGGGGTGCGTGTGATTATCATGCCCTTCCCGCCACCATTGGTTTCCTGTTTCGAGCCGCGAGATGTGCCGCCGCGCGAGCATAGCTTTCGGGAGTTCCGATATCGAGGAAATTGGCCCGGCGAACCAAGTATGAGCGCAGCGTTCCAGCGGGCAGATGAGGCAATACGTCGCGCTCCAGCGACGAACCGGACCCGGTAGCGAGAGAATCGAGCAGTCGCGCGGAGAGCAGGTACACACCGCCGTTAACCAATCCTCCGGTCGAGGGAGATTCACCTTTCTCGATAAAACGGGCAACGCTGCCGTCGGCGCGAAGCTCGACTGCGCCATACCGCCGGATGTCGTCGACCGATACGCAAGCTAGGGTCGCGAGCGCAACCGACGACGCACGATGCTCCGCAAGCATCGCTGCCAGGTCCAGGTCGAGCCAGGTGTCGCCGTTGAGCACTGCCACCGGGTCGCTGCCAAGTCTGGAACGTGCGAAGGCGATCGCGCCCGCGGTACCCAGCGGGTGCGATTCAACCACCGTTTCGACGCGTATCGGCGATTTTGTCTCAGCAAGATGCGCGAGCACCATCTCCGCTCGATGCCCCAGGCTCAGAACGACTTTGCGCACTCCCTCGCCCGCAAGGTAATCGAGCTGGTAATCAAGAAAGGGACGGCCGCCGACCGGAGCCAGCACCTTCGGGATGTCGTCCAGAACTCCGGCGAGGCGCGACCCAAGTCCGCCGGCAAGAATCAGAACGTCGATGTCAGCAAGCGCCGATCTCATATGCGCGCCCCCGTCTCACTACCGCGCTTGGGACCGCTGGGTGATACTGAGCCGCCCGCCTCTTCGAGCAGACGTCGACGCAGCCTGCTTTGCGCCATTTCCTCGACGTGCCGCCGCGTTTCCACTCCGAAGCGTCGTGACACCATCTCAAGGTAGCGAGGACTCGAGAAATAAGTGTGGAACGCATCGTCGCGAAAGCGCAGCACTTCGCCCGCGGAGACCTTGTCCGTGGGCAAGGGCTGACAGTCGTAGCTGTGCTGCGAGTATCCCGACCAGTGCTCGGGCAGCTTCCAGCCTTTTTCGAGCGCCTGGTTGTAAAGCGGCGACCCGGGATACGCCATCGCCGAATAGAAATTAGCGAATTCGCAATTGAGTTCGAGCGCAAGATGCAGAGTCTCACCCATGGTCTTCAGGTCGTCGTCGGGCAAGCCAAAAATATAGTTGCCGATAACGTTGATATCGGCCGCCTGAATCTCGCGGACGATATCGATGATGTTTTCCGTGCGGAGTGCCTTGCCGGCGCCGTCGCGCACGAAACTTGAGCCGGACTCGATTCCCAGCGCCAGCCAGCGGAAGCCTGCCCGCCGCAGACGATCGAGCAGGTGCGACTTGACCGTGTCTACACGTGCATAAGCCCAGATATTCAGATGAGGGCCGAGACCCGCGGCGATCAGGCCATCGCAGATCGCGAGCACGTGACGATCGTTGAGCACGAACATCTCGTCGATAATCTTGAACGTGCGCACTCCGTACGTGTCGAACAGGTGCTTGACCTCCGCCACCACCGCCTCGGGCTTGCGCATCCGGTAACGGTTGACCCCAAAGGGCGCATTGATGCAGCAGAAAACGCAGCGGTACGGACAGCCGAGCGATGTATAGATCGAAGCGTAAGGCTTGCGGCTCGCGAGATCGCCGAAGCATTGCCAGTTGTGCGCGCGATACCGCTCCATCGGCAGCAAATCCCACACGTTGCCGTGGAGATCGGCGTCGAGGTCGTTGGTCAGTGCGGCGTCGGGATTCCGCACCACCGAATCTCCGCGCCTCCAGGCCAGTCCCGGCACTGCCGCAAGGGCTTCTTCGTTCGGGGCCGCAAGACCCGCCTCTGCCGCCGCGCGCAAAGCGTTGACTAGCGCGACTATTGTCGCCGGGCCCTCGCCGTGACAGACGAAATCAACCGGTTCCTCGCGCAGCGTTCGTTCGGGAAGCGCCGAGACGTGTCCGCCAAGGATTAGAATCGGCGTGCCGGGAGCCGCCCGCCGGATCGCCGCGCACGCTTCCGTCGCGCCAATCATCATCTGTGTCGAGGCCGACGGTTGATGCCCGAAGACGACCATGCAAGCCAGTCTCGGATGCTGATGCGCGACCGCCGCGGCGACAGCCTCGGGACCCATCTCCTCAGCCTCGCTGTCGACGATCGCGATGCGCAGGCCGCGGTCGCGTGCGTAGCCGGCCATCAGGCGAACCCACAGCGGCGGTTCAATCGCGGTCAGTTCCCGGCCGAGCGACTGATAGATCCGTTCCCGTCCGCCCGGATTTATCAAAACCAGATCGACCGCTGTTTGCTCCATCTTTGGTTCTTCCCGTTGGCTCAAAAATCAGCGCTCAGACATTGCCGTAAACGGCGTTGCGCAACATGCGACAGCCTTTCACCAGTTCCGCGATACCGGCGTCGAGAGAGTGTTGCGTGCGAAAACCGGTTCGTTCGATTTTCTCGTTGGACACAATGTAATCGCGCTGATCGGGGTCCTTGCCGATGGGCGCCTCGACGAATACAAACTCCGGCACGTGCTTCTGGATACGCTCGCAGAGTTCCCGCTTTGACAGATTGGCGTCGGAAAGCCCGACGTTGTACGGCTCGTTTTTCAGTTCGTCGAAATGATCCAGGCCGTGAAGGAACGCTCGCGTGACGTCGCGCACGTGGATGTAATTCCGCTTGAAATGGCTCTCGAACAAGACGACGGCGCGATCGGTCACCGCGCGATAAACGAAATCGTTGACCAGCAAATCGAGCCGCATCCTGGGTGACATCCCGAAAACGGTTGCGAGTCGAAAACTGATCGCATTGCCGCGATCCAGCACCGCTTTTTCCAGCTCGACCTTGTGGCGTCCGTAGAGCGACACCGGACGCATCGGCGTGGTCTCCACGCACATCTTGCCGTGCTCGCCGATCCCATAGCCCGAGTTGGTAATCGGAATCAGCAGGCGCTGATCGGACGACATCCTCCCGAGCATCGCCAGTGGCGCCTTCAGGTTAACCGCTTCGGCCGTAAATGGGTCGCGACTGCATAGCGGCGCGCCGACCAGCGCCGCGAGCGGAATCACCACGTCATGCCGGGTCAGCAGCGCCGCCACCAGGTTCTGATCGCGGATGTCACCGCGCACCAGGTCGAAATTGGGATTGGCGCAGACGTGGCCCAGCGATGCCTGCTGGAACAAAAAGTTGTCCAGCACGGTGACCCGATGCCCGCGCGACAGCAATTCCGGCACGAGCGTCGAGCCGATATAGCCCGCGCCACCCGTAACCAGAATCGAAAGCGAAGAACTCATCGTCGCCTTGTCCTTATCGTCGGCATTTAACGGCACGCCTGGTCGAGCACCTCCCGCAGACGCTCGATTTGCGGTTTGAGGTCGACTGGAGCGTTGCCGACAAAGAAGCCGTGATCGTGCGCGATCAAGGCGTTCTTTATCTCGCCAACGGTCGTGTAATCATAGTAGCGGATAACATCGTGGCGCAAAATACAACCACCAGTAATCATGCGATAACCGATATCGGCGCGTTTCAATGCCGAGGTCACCCGCGAGCGGTCGCAGCGCCCCGCCGGATTGAGCACGATCGTGAACGCAAAGCTCGAACTGCGCCCGTTCTCACGCTGGATGATGAACCGCTCGTCCGATCCGAACAGTTCCAGAAAATGCGCCATATTTCGCCGGCGCTGCGCGGTAAAGGCGGGCAGCTTTTTCAATTGCTCTCTGCCAATCGCGCCCTGCATTTCCATCGGGCGCACGTTATAGCCCGGCAGGATGAAGCGGTACGATTCGGTGCAATCGTCCGCGCGCGGCTCGAATAGCGGCGAGCCCGGCGGGAGATCGCGCGTCCAACCGTGCGCGCGCAAGGATCTCAAGAGGTGGTATTCCTCATCATCGTCGGTCAGCACGGCACCGCCTTCGCCGGTCGAGATGTGATGAGAGAAAAAGAGACTGAAGGTTCCGATGTCGCCGAAGGTTCCGGTCTTGCGGCCGTTGAGCTCGCCGTCAAGGCTCTCGCAGTTGTCCTCGATAAAATAGAGGCCGTGGCGTCCACAAAATGATCGCAGGACGTCCAGCGCCGCCGGGTTACCGAGAATACTCACCGCCATCACCGCCCGCGTGCGCGGCGTGAGCGCCCGCTCGAGCGCGCTCACGTCCATGTTCAAGGTATCCAATTCGACGTCGAGGATGCGCAGCTTGAGGCCGTGCTGGTGCAACGGATGATAGGTAGTCGCCCACGAAATTGCGGGTACCAGCACCTCGTCGCCGCGTTGCAGCGGACGTTCACGGCGATAGAACAGGCTCGCAATCGCGATCAGGTTCGCCGACGAGCCCGAGTTGACCATCACCGCGTACCGCTTGCCGTTGTAGGCGGCAAAGGCGGCTTCGAATGCGGCGACTTCCTCGCCCATCGTGGTGCGGCCCGAGCCAATCGTCCGCAGGATCGCGTCGCGCTCCTCAGGTCCCCACGTAGGCGTTGCCAACTCGTAAAACATGCTCCGTCCCCTCCCCGCAACTCGATCCGCGCGGACCTCAGAACGGTCCGCGAAAACTCATGTGATGAACCATGCGCGCGCGTTCCCGGTCCGGCATCCAATTGCCGCCCGCGACCATAGCCGAGGCTTTCGCGGCGATCGTGGCCGGATTCGGGTAGAAATGTTCCTCGAGCCAGGGCGTCGTCGGGCAGGTTGTCGGAGCAAAGCCTATCCGAGCCATCCTGGGCGCCCGATCGCTCTCGGCAAGTCGCGCGACGATTTCGGCGCTCGCTCCGCACGACGTCCATGCGTTGTCGACCACCAGCACGCGTCCGGTAGCCTGGGCCGACGCGCCAATCGTCTCCATATCGAGCGGGGTCAGCCAAACCGGATCGACTACCGCCGCGGAGATGCCGATCTCCGCGAGCAGTTCGCGTGCCCGCAAGCACTCCATCACCATGCTGGAAATGCCCACCAAGGTGATGTCGTTGCCGGGCGCGACCAGCCGCCCTTTCCCGATTTCCGCAACGAACGACTCCTGCGGCACGTTCGCTTCAGTGCTGTAGAGCAGCCGATGCTCGACGAAAATCACCGGATTGTCGTCGCGGATCGCCGCGATCATGCACCCCTTCGCGTCATGGGCATTCGAGGGCGCCGCGACCGTGAGCCCCGGCACGTGCATGAAGATGGAATGCAGACCTTGCGAGTGCTGCGCACCCTGACCCCATGATTTACCGATGATGCAGCGCACCACCATCGGCACCTTATACGCCCCGCCGTACATGTAATGCGTCTTGGCCGCGATATTGATGAGCTGATTCATCGCGAGCATCAAAAAATCCATGCGGATGTGCACATGGATCGGACGCATACCGGCCATCGCCGCGCCGATCGCCACGCCGGTCATCGAATCCTCGGACAATGGCGTCGTAAACACCCGCTCGGACCCGAACCGCTCCAGCAAGCCGCGCGTCGATCCCTGGATCGCCTTGTGATCGTCAACGTCGAGACCGAACAGCAGGACCGCCGGGTCGCGCTCCATTTCCTGTTCTATAGCCTCGCGCAGCGCTTCCACATAAGTGGTCACGCGCGGTGCGCCGTTACGCTCGCGAAGCATAGACATGCCTCAACAGTTCACTTTGATCAGGAATAGGACTGGCTTCCGCAAATTTGAAGGCGTCGTCGATTTGCGCGGCGACTTCCTCCGAGATGCGATTCATCGCGTCCTGCGGGATCATCCGCGCCAACCGCTCGACCTGATCGGACTCTCGCCAGGGGCGCAACTCGTCAAGTCCTCGATAGCCGGAGTCGTAATCTTCGCGAGGTCCGACATGCTCGCGCCAACGATAGGTAATGCATTCAATAAACGCGGGGCCGGCTCCCTCGCGGATAGCGCTTACAGCCTTAAGTGCCGCCTCGCGTATCGCAAAGACGTCCTGGTTCTCGATTCGACACGTCGCGATGCCATAGGTAGCCACTCGCTCGCAAAGCCGCGTAGTCGCCCATCGTTTGGACAGCGGCTCGTGAATCGCGTAACCATTATTTTCGCAGATGTATAGGATCGGCAAACGATGCAAGGCTGCGAAATTGAAGCTCTCCGCCATGCATCCTTCTTCGGTCGCGCCGTCGCCAAAAAAGCAAGCTATTACCTGGCCCGTAGCGCGCTTCTTCGCTGCCAGTGCCCAACCAGTCGCAATCGGTATCTGCGTCCCCACCACCGCCGACGCTCCCAGCACCCCCGCTTCCGGTCCTACCAGGTGCATCGAGCCGCCTTTGCCGCGCGCGCATCCGGTGACTTTGCCGTACAACTCGGCGATCATCTGACGCAGGTCGCCGCCCTTCGCGATGTAGACCGCGTGTCCCCGATATGACATCGCCACGATGTCGGTCGGCTTGAGCACGTCGCATACTCCGACCGCGACGGCCTCCTGACCTATCGACAAATGGACCGGGCTCTTGATGCAATCCGTTGGATAGACCGCGGCGATGCGCTCCTCGGTCCGTCGAATCAGGAGCAGCGTCTTGAACAATCGCTCGACGCTCGCGTCCTTAATGTGGCTCTCGGCGCTCATCCATGTCTATCTCCCCGCTTTCGTCCGCCCCAACAGTACGAAGCTCTGATCCTATGCGACAGATACGTTTTCCACCGCCTGCTGACCTCGACTCAAGAACCACTCATAGGTGCGAGAGATGCCGTCGGCGAGTGCTATACGTTGCTTCCAGCCAAGCGCCTTTAGCCGCGTGGAATCAAGACACTTGCGCGGCATCCCGTCAGGTTTCGATGTGTCCAGCGTGAAACGTCCGTTCCAGCCGACAACTCGGGCGATGAGCTTCGCCAGTTCCATGATTGTAAGTTCCTCGCCGGAGCCGACGTTAATCGGAAGCTCGTCGCTGTAGTGCTCCATCAGAAAAATGGCCGCATCGGCGAAGTCGTCGACGTACATGAATTCGCGCAGCGCCTTGCCGGAGCCCCACAGCGTGACCTCGTGCATGCCCGCGATCTTGGCCTCGTGGACCTTCAGTATCAGGGCCGCGATCACGTGGCTCGACTGTGCGTCGAAAGTGTCGCCCGCGCCATAAAGGCTGGCCGGGGTCGCCGAAATGAAATCAATTCCGTATTGACGGCGATAGGCCTGACAGAGCTTCAGCCCCGCAATCTTTGCAACGGCGTACCATTCGTTAGTCGGCTCGAGCGGGCCGGTCAGCAAAGCTTCCTCGCTCACCGGTTGACGCGCGAGTCTCGGATAGACACACGACGAACTGAGGAAAAGAAACCTTTCGACGCTCGTCCGACGCGCCGCTTCGATCACGTTGGTTTCGATCGCGAGATTGTCGTAGATGAATTCCGCGGGCAGGCTCGCGTTAGCGGTAATCCCGCCGACCTTTGCAGCTGCCAGGAACACAGCTTGGGGCCGATGCGCGGCAAACCATTCGTTCACCGCGGGTTGGCAGCGTAGGTCCAGTTGATCGCGGCCTACCGTCTGCAAGACGGCTTCGCCTCCGAGGCGGCGGCAAAGCGCCGACCCGACCATGCCGCGGTGGCCGGCGATGAAAACCCGCTTGCCGGCAAGCGAATAGAGCTTCTCATCTTTCACGATCAACGATTCTGTGGCCGCTGTACTTCAGAGCAATGCATATGCCTTCCTTCTCCCACATCACCACCATATTGTGCGTTATACAATGTGTAGGTATCATATGGACGATTCCGGCCCGAGGCAAGCAGGTCCCTCATGACGAGCGTCATCACCGCTTCTCCAGATCTCCCCTTAACTACTGACCCCCTATGACCGTCTCAATCGTGGCCCTGACCCTGAATGAAATCGATGGCGTCAAGGTCATCCTGCCGGCGATTCGGCCCGAATGGTACGACCAGCTGGTCGTCGTCGATGGGGGCTCGCGCGACGGCACCATCGAATGGTGCCGGGAGCACGGTTACGAGGTTTTCGAGCAACGCAGGCGCGGAATCCGCTACGCCTACCTCGAGGTTCTGCCGCACCTGACCGGCGATATCATCCTGACCCTCAGCCCGGACGGAAATTGCGCTCCCGAGTTCATCCCCGAAATGATCGCCAAGGTGCGTGAAGGATGCGACCTGGTTATCGGCTCTCGGTACCTTGGCGACGCACACAGCGACGACGATGACGCCATCACTGGATTCGGTAATTGGCTATTCACCGGGACAATCAACCTGCTTCACGGCGCACACTATACCGACGCGATGGTTATCTACCGGGCGTTTCGTCGCCAGCTTATAGACGACCTTGACCTCACCAACGACGCGACCTACGCGCTGCCCGAAAAGCTCTTTCGAACTGTAATTAGCTGGGAACCTATAATGGCCGTGCGGGCCGCCAAAGCCGGCAAACGAATCGCTGAAGTCCCGGCCGGCGAGCCTGCTCGCGTCGGTGGCGATCGAAAATTGCAGATCTTCCGATGGGGCGGCGCATACTATTTTCAATTCTGGCGTGAGCTCTGGTACTGGCGTCCGAAAGTGAGCGGTTAGTTTGATGCCCAATAAGGCTGTCTTTCTGGATCGCGACGGCGTGATCAACAAACTCATCTGTCGAGATGGCAAGCCAACTTCACCAAGGAGCATCGAGGAGTTCGAGTTCGAAGCAGGAGTCGAGCCTGCGCTGAACCGTCTCATAGCTGCAGGATTCAAGCTGTTCGTAGTTTCGAATCAACCGGAACTGGTGCGGGGTCTCTTGACTGATGAATCGCTCCGTCTGATGACTGACCGTATTGCGAGCACCCTCAAGATCGACGAAGTACTCATCTGCCCTCACGACGATGACGACGGTTGTAGCTGTCGTAAGCCGCAGCCTGGGATGCTTCTCGAATTGGCGCGCAAATACGATCTCTCTCTTAAAGAGTCGTACATTGTTGGCGACACCTGGAAGGACTCGGGCGCTGGCAACAGCGCAGGCTGCATATCGATAATTCTCGACCGCCCATACAATCTCGAGGATCCAGCCGATTGGCGCGTGCCGGATTTAAGCAGCGCGGTGGATCTGATTTGCGCAGATCTTGTTTAGCGTTGGGTGCAGAGCCTGTCGTGAGCGAAGCCGAAGGAGGTCACCCCTGCCCCAGGAAGTGTGAAACCCACGGTGGGTTTCACATTAAAAAAATCTCTCAGCGTAGCGAGCGGGGCTATTCGCCACGTCGCGGCGGAATCGCAACGTAATTGCCGGGATTCGCCGCCATATCCTGGCGAATCTCCGGATGCGCCGAGAAGAACGCGCCTAGTTCCGGATGGTCCTTCGCATAGTTGTCATCATTGATCAGCGAGGAATTGTGCGCGAGCTCGCTGGCTACCTTCGGATGCTCGCTCGCGAACGCATTCCATGTATGTAGCTTTCGCATATCAATATCGCTGGTGTCGGCGGCCTTGAACACGGTCGTGGTATTTCCACTCTGCACGACGCCCAGCGTTTTTCCTTCCTGCGCGATCGATGGAACCGCGAAAGCGACGGGCAGCGCAACTGCGATCAACAAAGTCGATAAACGATTCATCTTTTCACCTCTCGCTGAACACAGAACTATTGGCGAACGAATACCCTTTAATAGGGAGCAAAATCTGATACCGGAATGTTAAGCCGTTAACTATCTGGAAGTGGGAAAACATTACTACATGCTAACCTCGTTTTGCCCGATCTCCGCCCGTGTCAGCACTAAACGAGTCTAGTGCGTCGCGTTTGAAATGCAAAAGTTCCGGACGTGCTGTCAGGAACACAAACGCGCGATTGGAAAATCAGGCGGGAGGCAGCAAGCCTTCAGGCATAGTGGTGGGTGCAGAGCTTGTCCTGAGCGAAGCCGAAGGAGGTCACCCCTGCCCAAGGAAGCGTGAAACCCACGTTGGGTTTCACATTAAATTACGTTTTCCTTCCCAGCGGGCGGCTATTCGCCGGGACGCGGTGGAATCGCGACGTAGTTGCCCGGATCCTCGGCCATCGCCTCGCGAATATCCGGATGCGCCGAGAAGAACTCCGCCAGTTCCGGATGCTTCTTGGCGTAGCTGTCGCTATTGATCAGCGCAGGCTTATACGCGAGTGCGCGGGCGATATCTGGATGCTCGCTCGCGAAGGCGCCCCAGGTCTGGAGCTTTTGCATGTCAATGTCACTGGCGTCGGCGGACTTGAACACGATCTGCGTGCGTCCGTTGTCAACGACGCCCAGCGTCTTGTCTTCCTGCGCGTGCGATGGAGTGGCGAAAGCAACCGGAAGCGCTACTGCGACCAACAAAGTCGATAGACGATTCATCTTTTTCACCTCTCGCTATCGTAAATCCTACTCTCTCAGACGACAGCAAATTCCATACCGGGAATATTTGCCGCCTGTACTTCTTGAATATGTAATCGTCGATCTCCGAGGTGAGAAGGCATTAGTTACACAGTATTTGGTTTTGCCCGATCTTCGCCGCGACTCACGCCAGAGCTCCTGGAATAGTTAAGTTTCGGTGGGGCCGCAGCCCCGCCCGACATGATGAATGTCATCGCTTCATTGATTGTCCAATCGAGCATGACCAGCCGGCTGGTCGGAACCAATTCCATGTAACCGGAAGTCGGATTCGGCGTGGTCGGGACGTAAACGGCCGCGATCTCTTCGCCGGTGTTGGCGTCGGTGAAAATCCTGGTCACCAGGCCGACGGTTTTCATTTCCGGCGACGGAAATTCGATCAACACGACGCGCTGGGCACCGCCAGGCTTGGTCTGAAAGCTCGTGACGAGTTGGCGCGCGGCGCCGTAGATGGATTGTACGACCGGAATTCGCGCCATCAGGAAGTCGAACGCGGCCAGCAATCGTCGTCCCGCGACGGCGGTCGCAATCTCGCCCAGGACATACAGACCCGCCAGCACGATCGCCACCGAGATCGTCCCCTGAAACCACTCCGCGGAAAATCCTGCGGCGAGAGTCGGTGAATGAACCCGCAGCCACGATACATACGCCCTGACGAACGGACTGCCGAGCGAAACCAGCAGCCCGACCAGGAAGCTGATTACCCACACAGTGATCCAGATGGGAATGAACGTCAGGATTCCCGCCACGACGTTGCGACGGATCTTTGCGAGCATCGATCGATTCCTCCCGGCTCTCCGCTTCAACCTTCCACGGACTTGGCGATGGCGCGATGCTGGACATCTGCCGGCTCAGCGCGCCGGATTCGCGCGGCGCTCCCGAACGGGCGCGTCGTCAGCTTCCAGCCCGCGTTACCTCCCTCGCGCGGCGGCGCAGCGCAGTCGCGGCGAACACTGTTACCGTGATCGCGACGATTGCGATCGCCGCAAGCATCCAGAGGTACGCTTCGACCTCGGTGCCAATCACGGCCGCGAATGCGAGCACCGCGCTGACCCAATAGAAGCTTCTTTCGATGTACACGCCTGCCATGAAGCAGGTCACCGCGAGAATCACCAGCGTCATCAGCGCGGCCGCGTCAGCGTCCATTTGCCCGCGCGCAAGCTGCAGGAAAATTATCCGTACCGCAACGATCGGTCCGAGCCAGTGCAGCGCCTGCCGCAAAATTCGTTTCCACACCTGTTCCGGTTGCCCGCTCGGCCCGAGCAATTCTTGCCAGACGCTCACGATGCCGAAAACAGGAAACATCACGCTCCAGTAAAAGCGCGCCCAGAGGTGATTTACGTTGGTCAGGAACAAGCCGATCATCACCAGCACGCATAGCACTCCGACGATCAGCAGCCGTTGCAACAGATGCGCTTCGATCCTGCTCATCCAATCCGGCGGCGACGAGGCTGGCGGCGACACGATCGTTGGGCGATCAGCCGGGCTCTCCGCAACAGTCTTTGATTCCATTTCGCTCACGTCTCGATGATTTAATAACGATCGCGAAGGCGCAAGCTGCACACCGATATTTCACCAGCTATCGACGTTCGGACGCTTCTTGCCAGTGCGCGGCGCCTTCGTCGGCGTCGATCGCAGACCCGCGACGATCCATTTCCGCGAGTCGAGCGGATCGATCACGTCGTCGATCTCGAAGTGCGACGCCGTATTCACCGCCTTCCCATGCCGATACATCCGCTCAACCATCTCGTCGAACAGCGCCTTGCGCTTCTCGGGCTCCTCGACCGCGGCGAGTTCGTTGCGATAGCCGAGCTTCACCGCGCCCTCCAGTCCCATGCCGCCGAACTCTCCGGTCGGCCATGCGACCGTGAAGATCGGCGCCTTGAAGCTGCCCCCCGCCATCGCCTGCGCGCCCAATCCGTAGCCCTTTCGCAGTATGATCGTGAAAAATGGCACGCTGACGTTCGCGCCCGTCACGAACATCCGCGACGCGTGCCGCACCAGCGCCGTCTTTTCCACCTCCGGACCCACCATGATGCCGGGAGTATCGCACAGGAACAGGATCGGAATATCGAACGCGTCGCACAACTGCATGAACCGCGAGGCCTTGTCGGCCCCGTTGCTGTCGATTGCGCCGGCGAGATGCGCGGGGTTGTTCGCGATCAATCCTACCGGGCGTCCTTCGATCCTGATCAACGCCGTGACCATGCCGGGCCCGAAATGCCGGCGCACCTCGAGCACCGATCCCGTATCAGCCAGAGTCTCGATAACCGCCCGCACATCGTAGATGCGAAGTCGATTCTCGGGAATGATCGTGCGCAACAAGCGCTGATCGGCGCATAGCCAGTCGCGAATCTCTCCCTGAAAGTACGATAGGTACTTCTTGGCAACTAGTACTGCTTCAGCTTCGTCGGCGACCGGAATGTCTACTACGCCATTAGCTACTTGCACCTCCATCGGTCCTACTTCTTCCGGCCGGAATATACCTAGTCCGCCGCCTTCGATCATCGCGGGACCGCCCATTCCTATATTCGATCCTTTCGTCGCGATTACTACATCGCAACATCCTAGTAGTGCTGCATTGCCGGCAAAGCACCTGCCCGAGTTGATACCCACTAGCGGCACCAGCCCGCTCAATTTTCCCCAGTAATTGAATGCCATGCAGTCGAGGCCCGCCACGCCAAGCCCGTCGGTATCTCCCGGCCGTCCGCCGCCGCCCTCGGTGAAGAAGACCACTGGCAAGCGCGACTTCTGCGCAATCTCGAACATCCTGTCTTTCTTGCGATGGTTCTGTTGCCCCTGCGTGCCGGCCAGCACGGTGTAGTCGTACGACATCAGGACGCACTGCGCTCTCGATTCCTCGAACAGGTCGCCGTTGACGCGTCCGATCCCCGCGACCATTCCGTCCGCCGGCGTGTTCTTGACCAGGTCCTCGATCGTGCGCCGCCGCCGCTGCGCCGCGATCACCAACGGACCGTACTCGACAAACGTGCCCGGGTCGCAAAGGTCGTCGATATTTTCGCGAGTCGTGCGTTGCCCGGTCTTGCGCCGGCGCGCGACCGCGTCGGGCCTCGCGGCGTCGAGTCCCAGCGCGTGACGCTCCGCCACTTCCGCCAGGTCGGGACGCACGCGATCCAAATCCACCTCGCGATCCTCAGCGCTTTGCGTCGTTTCGACCTCGGCCTCCTCGATGAAAGCCAGCGGATGCCCCTCGAAGATTGCGTCGCCCTTGGCAACCGTGATCCGCCGCACGATTCCGCTCTTGTCGGCCGCGATGACGTGCTCCATTTTCATCGCTTCCATGACGAACAGTTGCTGCCCGCGATGCACCCTGTCGCCCTCGCTGACGTCGACGGAAACGATCGTGCCCTGCATCGGCGCCTCGATCGCGACCGTGTTCTCCGGCGCCGTGATGTCGTGCACTTGCGGCATCACGACAGTGGTACTCGCCGCCAACGGCGACGGCACGTCGCTCCCCGATTTCCCGTGATGGAGCACGGCCAGCGGATCGCTCGCGTCAATCTTTGCTCCTGCGCGCCGCGTCCCGGCATTCTCGACGCCCGCTCTGGGAGCCGTCGCTGGACGATCGAAGAACAACCGACGATGCCCGGATTCCGCGCCGCCAACCAGCGCCGCGATATTGTCCTCGACAAAGCGCGTGTACACGCGGTTCGCGATGAACTCCGGATGCTGCAGCAGGCTCTGCAGGAATCCAATATTGGTCGGCACGCCCTCGATTCTGAATTCGCACAGCGCGCGATACGTCTTCGTCACCACGTCGGCAAAGTCCGCCGAATGCGAGTGCGCGATCAGCTTGGCGAGCAGCGAATCGAAATTCGGGCTCGTCGTGTATCCCGCATACGCGAACGAATCGGTCCGCAAGCGCGGCCCCGACGGCGCCTCGAATGCGGTGATCGTCCCGCCCGCCGGCTTCGTGCTACCGTCAGCGCGCATCGATTCCATGTTGATTCGCACCTGCATCGCGAACCCGCGCGGTTTCGGAATGTTCGCCTGCAGCATCCCGAGTTCCGCAAGCGTGCTGCCGCCCGCCAGTTGAATCTGCAGTTTGACGAGATCGATGCCCGTCACTTCCTCGGTAACAGTGTGCTCGACCTGGAGCCGGGGGTTGGCCTCGATGAACGCAAAGCCCGCCCCGTCGTTCTTCGCCGACGCGTCGCGATTGACGATAAACTCGAACGTGCCGAGGTTGTCGTAGCGCACTTCCTTTGCCATCCGCACCGCTGCCGCCGTCAGCCGATCGCGCAGCGCCGGTGCGAGTCCCGGGCTCGGCGCTATCTCCACAATCTTCTGATTGCGCCGCTGGATGCTGCATTCGCGCTCCCACAGGTGGCTGACGTTGCCCGAGCCGTCGCCGACGATCTGCACTTCGATATGCCGCGCGTGCGGCATCAACTGCTCGACGTACACGTCGCCGTTGCCGAACGACGCGCGCGCCTCCGACTGGCAGCGCTTGTATGCTTCCTCGATTTCCTCGGCGCGCGAAACGGTGCGCATCCCGCGGCCGCCGCCGCCCGCGAGTGCTTTGATCATCATGGAAGCGCCCTCGCCCAGCGACGAAAGAAAACGCCGCGCTTCATCCAGGCTCGTCGCGGCCGAAGTCCCGCGCATGATCGGCACGCCGCATCGCTCGGCCAGCGCTCGCGCCTGCACCTTGTCGCCGAATAGTTCGAGTATCTCCGCTCGCGGACCAACGAACGTGATTCCCTCGATCGCGCATCGTCGGGCAAAGCCGGCGTTCTCGCTGAGAAAGCCGTAGCCGGGATGGATCGCATCGCAACCCGCCTCTTTGGCAAGCGCAATAATTTGTTCTCCGTCGAGATACGCGGCCGCGCCCACTCCCCTTAGACGGCGCGCCTCGTCGGCCTTTCGCGTATGCAGCGACGCCGCATCGTCGTCCGGAAAAACCGCCACGGTGCGGATTCCCATTTCGGCGGCCGCGCGCATGATTCGAATTGCGATCTCGCCGCGATTGGCGATCAGAAGACTGTTCGGAGTCATACTTCTCTCGTCTCTTTTTCAGTACGCCGAAGCGGGCGCCTGAACTTGTATCTAAAGCATGATGAACCCGCCCCGCGAAAGCGCCGCGCTCCGGCCTGATCGGCAGCCACGTTGAGCGAGTGCCGATGCACGGCTATAGTTTTTGCTGTCTGATCGTATGCGATTTCGCATCAAACACGTCACCCGATACGTCTACGAACGCCCCGCTTCTCATTCGCATAACGACGTTCGGCTGACTCCAATCGACGCGCCCGATCAGAAATGCGTCGCCTTCAGGCTCGATGTAACCCCGGCAGCTGAAATTTCTGAGTATCAGGACGCGTTTGGCAACCTCACCCATTCGATCGTCATCAAGCCGCCGCACACCGAACTTGTCATCAGCTCGACTTCGGTCGTCGATCGGCTCGAGCTGCCACATCAACCGACGGCTCAAATCACGATTCACGACTATCTCGCCGGCGACTCAACCTGGATGAAGGAGTACGCGGAATTTCTGAATCCGAGCCGCTATGTGCCATTCAGCGATCGCTTGCGAAGATTTTTCTGGTCGGTGCGGCCCCAACTATCCGAAGATGTCACCGCGTACACCGAGCGCATGATGCTCTATGTGCGCAATCAATTCGGCTACGACAGCGGCACCACCAACGTACACTCCACTGTCGATGACATACTCACGACGGGCGGCGGCGTATGTCAGGACTTCGCGCACCTCAGCATAGGTCTGCTGCGCCTGGCGGGAATTCCCGCCCGCTATGTAAGCGGCTATCTGGCCCCAGATCCGCGCCGCAAGCCCAACTCCGTCCCTCCTGAACTCGCCAGCCACGCATGGATCGAAGCACTCCTACCCGGTACCGGATGGACCGGATTCGATCCGACTCATCGCACCCGCACCATGATTCGCCACATACGCCTGGCGGTAGGCCGCGACTACAACGACCTACCACCGGTATCCGGCGTCTATAACAGTGAGGGCGGCAACCGGCACATGGCCTATGAGCTGGAAGTAAGTCTCGCCTGACTTTCTGGTCCCTAGGATTAGGACTTAATCTCCTCCACCCCATCCAATCGCTTCGACAAATCAATCGGATCGCCTATTCTCACTTGCTTAGGATCGACCTGGTACGCCCATACCGCGAAACGGGTCATCCTCGCCGGCCCATAAACACTCGCAAAGGCGCATTCCACTGCGTCCAACCCGTGCGCGATCTTAATTCGACCTATCCTGGGTTCGTTGTAGCGCGCATCAAAGACGTGCCATCTCCCTCCTAGATACACTTCGCTGTAGGCATGAAAGTCCATCGGAGATCCGGGATCCACATGTCCTATGTCCGGCAGATGGCCGGTAACGTATCGCGCCGGTATGTTGATCGCCCGGCACAGCGCGATCGTGCAATGCGCGAAGTCGCGGCACACACCGTAGCCACGTTCGATAATTTGCGCGGCCGAAATGTCCGGTCTTCCCGAAGCGAAGCGATACTCGATGTTGTTATGGACCCAGTCCGAGATGGCCTGCACTTGCTCACCGGCGTCGTAAATGTGTCCGAACTTTTCCCTTGCGAATGCAAATAGCTTGTCTGAATCGCAATACCTGCTCGGTAGCAGGTAACGCAAAAAGCCCGGTTCGAGTGTCGCGATAGACGGGGCGTTTCCGAATTGCTCGGACTTGTCTGACGCTACAGGCACCTCTACCAGCGCGTCGTGCAAGATCTCGTTGACCCCGGTCGCGAGAATGACCCGGTAGGCGAGGTTGCCGTCGGCATCGACAAACGATTCGGACTTTGTCGCACGGCCGAAATCGAGTCTCTCATCCCTTATAGGTCGCTCGGCATCGAATCGTGGATTGACTAGCAGGATAACCGTCGCCGACGATTCGCACTCAAAGTGAACACTGCATCCGACGCGAACCGTGAGCATCTTATCCGCCGTTGCGAACTCGATCGAAGAATTCGTCGAACAGCGAAAGGTAAAGCGGATCCCGCTCGGGATGATATTGCACCCCGATAGCGTAAGGATGCGATCGCAGCCGCGCTTGCTCTACTATTCCGTCGCTCGCCGACCACGCTTCGACCTCAACTCCGTCGGCAAGCTTCTCGAGCGCCTGGTGATGCGAGCTGTTCACCGCCGCGAATCGATGAATGGCCTTCGCGCTGTGTCTCAGCGCCTGTACGTTTGCCCGCTCGTCATTGTCATGACCGGGAATATCGATATGTAAGGTCCCGCCCAGCGCGACATTGAGCACTTGCAAACCTCTGCAGATTGCAAGGACAGGCTTTCCTGAAAAAAGCATCTCACCGACTGCCTTGAACTCCCATTCATCGCGCTCGCCGTCGGTGTCGACAATCAACGACGGCTGCGCGATCGGCTGGCGCAGAAAGCTGGCCGAAATGTCGCCGCCTCCCGTCAACATCAACGCATCCATCTCACCCAGATCGACCGGATGCGTTC
This sequence comes from uncultured delta proteobacterium, assembly GCA_963724395.1. Lineage (GTDB taxonomy): Bacteria > Desulfobacterota > Binatia > Binatales > Binataceae > Binatus. The sequence goes on from CAVRUK010000002.1 coordinate 259,581, forward strand.
GAGCGTTATGCACCGTCAGACTAGGATAACGGCCGAATATGAGTGTGAACCAATGTTCGTCGCATTGGCGCATCCACGTCGCGATACTCTGCATTTCTGACCTGTCCGTAAACCTTCGATCATCGAAAAACTGTCGCGTCGATCGCGATGAAAGCTCCCTTTTCAGACTACGGATGCCCCGGCGTTGTCGCAATTCGCCCGCGGCGCCCTCTTGCGACGAATCGGCGCGCCACCTATGTAACAGTGTCATCGCGAGGGGCAGGCAAGCACTAAAACTAAAAAATGAAAATTTACAAAGCCGCGCTGACGGCATCGATCGTAACGCTGTGCTGCGGCATCGCAATGAGCCACGCCTTCGCCGCCAGTTCTCCGGCTGCGGCTTCGACCGCGAACATGGCGCCGGCCGCGAGCGCTGCGCCTCAAGGGCCCGGCGATCTGAACGCTCTGATCGCGGCCGGCGCGCTGCCGGATTTGCGCTGGCCGAATTTCGCTGATTACCGCGCCGACGTGAAAGAATTCTACGACGCCGGCGGGAATTCGCTTGCATGGATCCAAAACGGCAAGGCAAGCCCTCAAGCCCTCGCGATGATCCTGCTCTTTCAGCAGGCCGCCGCGAAGGGTTTGAACCCCGAGGACTACGATGCCTCGCGATGGGATGCGCGGCTCGCCAGGCTCCAGCCGACCGCGCCGAAGCCGTCCGATACCGACCTCGCACACATCGATCTGGCGCTTACGATATCCGCGATGCGCTACATTTCCGACCTGCATATCGGAAGGGTCAACCCTCAACACTTCAAGTTCGGCCTGACCGTCGGCCCCAGGAAATATGATCTCGCGGAAGAGCTACGGACGCAGGTGCTTCCCGCGTCGGACATCGGAGCTGTGCTCGCGAAAGTCGAACCTCCTTATGATGGTTACCGGCGCGCCGAAGATGCGCTCCTCACCTACTCGAAGATGGCGAGCGCGCCTGATGCTCCACTCATACCCGTTCCGCAAAAGGGCGTGCGCCCAGGAAATTCCTTCGCGGCGATGCCTCAGTTAGTAGCCAGGTTGCGTCAGCTTGGTGACTTGCCGGCCAACGCCCAGGTGCCCGCCGACTCGACCGTTTACAACGGCGCCGTCGTCGCCGCGGTGAAAAACTTTCAGCGGCGCCATGGCCTCGATATCGACGGCGTGTTGGGTAAGGGCACGATCACGCAGATGAACGTGCCGCTCAAAACCCGCGTGCAGCAGCTCGATCTCACGCTGGAACGCTATCGTTGGATCCCGCCCGATTTCCCGGAGCCGCCAATCGTCGTCAATATCCCGGAGTTTCGCTTGCGCACGCTCCGCCGCCAGCCGGCCAAATATCTGACGATGGCGGTAATCGTCGGCAAGGCGATGCGTACGCAGACGCCGGTGTTCGCGAACCAAATGAAGTATCTAATCTTCCGCCCTTATTGGCTGGTTCCGACGTCGATCCTGCGCAACGAGCTGATCCCGAAGACGCGCCGCGACCCCGACTACCTCGCAGATCACGATTTCGAAGTAGTGGACGGAAGCGGCGACGTTGTTCCATCGTCGCCGGCGTCGGACGACCTCATCAGCGGACTTCGTTCCGGGGACTACAGAGTTCGGCAGAAACCCGGGCCCAAAAATGCGCTGGGCCTGGTCAAGTTCATCTTCCCCAATGAGTACAATGTGTACCTGCACAGCACGCCGGAGCAGGAGCTCTTCTCGAAAGCCCGGCGCGACTTCAGTCACGGATGCATCCGGGTCGAGAAGCCGGACGAGCTGGCGGCATGGGTGCTGCGCGACAAGCCCGAGTGGACGATGGATAAAATTCAAGCAGCGATGAAGACCGGCGCCGACAACGTTCAGGTGAATCTCGCCAAACCTATTCCAGTACTGATTCTTTATAGTACCGCGGTAGTAGAGCCGGACGGCGAAGTACGTTTCTTCGACGACATCTATGGCCACGACAAGTCGCTCGCGAAGGTACTCGCCAATGGCCCCCCGTATCCGAGCGCAATAGCCACTCCAATACTCAGTCACCCATACTAGTCTCAGGCCACGCCGTGGTCCTTAAACCAGGCCTGCATCCGCTTCCAGCCGTCTTTGGCGGCTTCCGCATTGTAGCTCGGACGATAGTCGGCGTTGAACCCGTGCCCCGCATCGGGATAGATAACGATTTCCGACGGCTTGCCGGCAGCCTTGAGCGCGGCACGCATCTGCTCGATCTGCGCAACCGGGATTCCCATGTCTTTGCCGCCGTAGAGACCGAGTACCGGCACGTCGATCTGATTCGCCAAATCAAGCGGATTCTTCGGCCTCAGATCCGACGGCGGCAACTGCAACGGCCCGTACCATGCCACTCCCGCTTTGAGTGACGGGTTGTGCGCGGCATAGAGCCAGACCTGTCGGCCGCCCCAGCAGAACCCAGTGATGCCAAGTTTCGTGATGTCGGCCTTGCCCGTGCTCTTGGCCCACGCCACCGTCGCGTCGAGATCGGAGGCAACCTGTTGGTCGGGCACTTTGGCAACCACCTTCGCGAGGATCTGCTGCACGTCGCTCATGCTCGCGACGTCGCCTTCGCGCGAATAGAGCAACGGCGCCACCGTGAAGTAGCCAGTTTTCGCCAAACGCCGGCAGATGTCCTTGATATGTTCGTGGACGCCGAATATCTCATGCACCACCAGCACCGTCGGAAAAGGACCGCCCCTCGCCGGCATCGCGCGATACGCTGGAATCTCGCCACCTTCGACCGGAACCTTGACCTCGCCGGCGACCAATCCGTTGCTGTCGGTCGTAATCGTGTCGGCCGACACCGGCATCACGGCCAGCGCGAAGCCGGCCGCGAGACTTCCGACCACGAACGCGCGACGCGAGATTTGAGTTTTCATACTTGCCAATCTCTGCAGGACCGTCAGCAGGAACGCAAGGGAGTTTCGCGCATGAAACGGATGGTATCGTCCAAGTCGCGGATGCCCGCGTCCGAGCCCAGGCCCTGCGCCACCAACGCCGCCGCGGCATTGCCGATCTTCATGCATTCCGGCGGCGGCCAGCCTAATCGCAGCGCGCGAATGAAGCCGGCGCAATACGCGTCGCCGCATCCCGACGTGTCGACTACCGCAACATCGTGGGCCGCGAGATGCACCCGCCCATGCGCGGTCGTGAGCAGGCTGCCCCCGCCGCCCATCGTGAGCACGACTCCGCCCACGCCGAAAAGGAGCAACTGAATGGCTGCCTGTTCCGGGCTGGTGGATTCCGTCAGCTTGCACGCTTGATCGGCGTTCGGCATGAACCAATCGACGAACGGCAAGCACGGCTTCAGGATAGCGAGGAGTTTTGGCGAGCCTTCGCTCAGGATGTCCATGCTGGTGGTCGCGCCTCCGTCGCGCGCGCGCCGCAGTATCTGCGCGGCTCCATCGCGCCCGAGTCCGCGCATCGAATCCGTGCCGCCGAGATGCAGATGCGCCGCGCTCTCGATCACCGGCCAGGGTACGTCGTCGATCGAATAGACGGCGTTGGCTCCGATCGCATGAAGCGCGGGCCTGTCTCCATTGGGGCGAATCGGAAGGATGCTCGCGGAGGTCTGCACTCCGGCCTTGCGCACGACGTGGCTGGTATCGACGCCGAAGCTGTTCAACGCACGGATTAGTACATCGCCGAGAGCGTCGTCACCGATGGCGCCCGCTGTCGCGACTGAGAGTCCCAATTTCGCGAGGCCGACTGCGGTGCCCGCCGCGGACCCCGCCGGCGCGAGGCGAATCTCGTCGAGCAGCACGCTGCCTTGCCCTTCCGGGATGTGGGTGACGTAGCGACCGAGGATGTCGAGGACGTGAGCGCCGAGCGTCACGACGTAATCGCTCATCAGTGACCTGGCTCCGGCACCTGAGCGGCTTGCATCCTCGCAACACGTCGTTCTTCCTTGCGCGCGATTTCGCGATCCTGCCGCGCTATCACGGCGGCGTGAAGTTGCGCGACGGTTTTTTCAGGAAGAATGGTAACCGGTCTGCCAGTGGAAAGGGCGTCCATATAGATGTGCGCGGATTTCTCGAGCAGTTCGACGAAAGTGAAAGTCTTGTCGAGGTCGGTGCCGATGCAGAGCGTGCCGTGGTTCTGAAGTATGTAGCAGTGGCATCGATTGCCGAGCTTGCGCGCTACGCTGTCGTGCAGCTCACGCGAGCCGGACAGGGCATACGGCACGACGTCGATAGTATTGCCAATCGCCAGAGTTACTTCGTCGAACAGCGGCGGGATAGGCAGGTTCAGGATGCTGAGCGCGCTCGCGAACGTCTGATGGGTATGAATGACGGCGCTGACGTCGGCGCGCACTTTGTACGCCGCGACGTGCATCGGAGTTTCGATCGACGGCTTGCGCTCGCCCTCGATTCGCGCGAGGTCGAAATCCACGACGCAGATGTCCTCGACCGTCATCGCGTCGTACTGAAGGCGCGTCGGCGTGACGACGACAGCATCCTCGCCCTCGACGAGCATCGAGACGTTGCCCGCGCTGCCCGACTTGGAACCGAAGTAGCCATCGGCCGACAGTCGCTGGCTGGTTTGCAACACGCGCCGCTTGTAGTCGTCGTAACGTCCCATTTCAGAAAAACGCCGCCCCCGGGTATCGCTTGATTCTTACGATACCGCGGGGGCGACGCTCAAAACAAATTACGACAGCTTTACGGAGTTCACCACCTGGATTTCCGTGAAGCCGAGCAGGCCCCACGGGCCGTTCTCCACGCCAATCCCCGACCACTTGGCTCCGCCGAACGGCAGGTTCGGTGCGATCGCAAGATGCTGATTGACCCACGCCGAACCGCATTCCAGTTGCGACGCGACCTCTGCGCCGCGCGCGGAATCGTTGGACCATACGGAACCGCTCAGCCCGTAGTGAGTCCCGTTGGCACGGCGGACGGCGTCGTCCACATCCTTATAAGGAATGATAGGGAGCGCAGGGCCGAACTGTTCTTCATCGACCAGCCGCACTCCATCGGAAATATTTCCGACGATGGTCGGCGCGAAAAAGTAGCCTTCCTTGCCCAGGCGTGCGCCGCCGGAAACAATCTTGGCGCCGTGCTTCTTGGCGTCCTCGACCAACTCGGTAACGCGCTCGAACTGCATTTTGTTGTTGATCGGACCGAGCTGGGTGCCGGCCTCGAGGCCATCGCCCACCTTGACGCCCTTCGCAATCTCACCGAGGTTGTCGACCAACGCGTTGTACATCTGTTCCGGCACATAGACGCGCTTGATCGCGCTGCAGATCTGTCCGGAGTTCTCGAACGCGCCCCAGAAAATCTTCTGCGCGACCGCCGCTGGATCGACGTCCGCCAGGATGATCGCGGCGTCGTTGCCGCCGAGCTCGAGCGTAACCCGCTTCAAATCGGGCGCGGCTGCCGCGGCGACTCGCTTGCCGGTCGCGACCGAGCCGGTGAATGAAATCTTTCGCGGGATCGGATGGCTGGTCATCCACGAGCCGAGCTCATCGCCGCCGGAGATGACATTGAGGACTCCGGGCGGAACGATGTCGCGCAGAATCTCGCCGAGCATCAGCGTCGTGATCGGCGTGTACGGCGACGGCTTCAGCACGACGGTGTTGCCCGCGAGCAAGGCCGGCGCGATCTTCCACATGCCGAGCATCAGCGGGTAGTTCCACGGCGTGATCGCGGCGACGACGCCGAGCGGCTTGCGCTTGATTTCAATTTTACCCTGCGGCGTGTCCTGCAGCACCTCGGCGGGCAAGTCGAGCATCGCCGTGTACGCGCACCACATCGAGGTGCCCATTATCTCCTGCCCCGCCTTGTCGAGCGGCTTGCCCTGCTCCTGCGTCAGCGTGCGCGCGAGACCTTCAGGCGGCTGTTGCAGGGCGGCCGCGCATTCCTGGAGGACCTTGCGGCGCGCGTTGATGTCTTTGCTCCAGGCGGGAAAGGCTTTTTGCGCCGCGTTCATCGCCTGGTCGAGTTCAGCCTTGGTGCAATCGGGAACTTCGGCGAAGATTTTTCCAGTGGCGGGATTGATGACGCCAGTGGATTTCGATCCTTTCACCGACTTGCCGTCGATAGTCATGGTGTATCCGGGCATGTGAATCTCCTTATATGCGGAATCCGCGCGGGCAAACGTAATTGATCCATTACAACGGCGGTTGCGTTGCGCGCAAACGGTGCTCGGTGACCGCGTTGGCGACGGCGAAAGGCGCCGGCGGATAAAAGTAGCAAGCAAAAGGCTCCGTGAATTTGTCAGTTTTCTTCGCGAAGCATAAAACGGACTCGAGGGCCATGAGATTCTTCGCGCAGGCATTCGGCTTCTTCAATTGGGTCGGTATCAGCCACTTCATCAACCTGCTCTTCATCAGCCTGCTCATACGCAGCGGACTGGAAATCTTGAGTGCGCATCCCAGGCTCTACTGGAATGATGACTGCCGGGTCGGCAGCGAGTGGCTCAAGTTCACGCGCAAGGTGATGCCGACGGACCGGCTCTGGACCGCGTCGGACGAGCAGGAACCGTTCTCGTCGTGGCTGGCGCTGCCGGGTCATATGAATCTCGGGATGGGCCGTCATTGGCATTTCTTTTCGATTATCTTCTGGGTGCTCAACGGCGTGATTTACGTGTTCCTGCTGTTCGCGATCGGCGGATGGCGCCGGCTCATCCCGACTTCATGGAGCATCGTCCCGGCTGCGATTCAGACTGCGTGGACGTATGCGCATTTCCATCTCCCCCCGCCGGGGCATCCGTACAATCCCGTTCAGCAACTCGCCTACGCCGGAATTGTTTTTGTGATCGCGCCGATGATGATCGCAACGGGTGCGGCGATGTCGCCTGCCGTTGCTGCACGCTTCCCCGGATATGTGCGGATGATGGGTGGCCGCCAATCCGCGCGCAGCATCCATTTTCTCGGGCTCGTTACGATTTGTCTCTTTACCGTGGTGCACGTCACGCTGGTCGTGATCGAGGACTTCCTCGCCAACATGAGTTACATCGTCCACGGGCGGCATGCGCTGGAAGGTCTCTCGGTCGCGATCGGGATGGGCGGACTCGTCGTCGTTGCGATCCTTCATGTGTGGGCAACCCGGGTGTCGCTGCGCGATCCAAAGTTCGTGCAGCGCGTCCTGGGGATCGTGATCGAACCGGTCCGGCACAGCCTGCTGCATCATGTTGTTTCGCGTCAGGCGTATCCAAAGTCGGCAATATCTGCATACTTCATAGTCAACGGCCGGCCGCCAGAGGGCGCCGAATATCAGCAGATGACGCGCGCGAACTTCGACAGCTGGCGGCTCGAAATCGGCGGCTTGGTTGAAAATCCGCTCCAGCTCAGTCTCAAGGATCTTCGCGCGATGCACCCGCACACCCAGATCACGCTGCACCACTGTATTCAAGGATGGTCGGGCGTCGCGCAATGGACGGGAGTAGCGATCACCGACATCCTGGCACGCTGCCGGCCGCTTTTTAACGCGCGCTACCTAGTGTTCCGTTCCTGGCAGGAGCCCGAGCCGGGGGTGGCGTACTACGAAGTGATCGACCTCGAGCTGGCGTCTCACCCGCAAACGATTCTGGCTTATGAGATGAACGACGCGCCGCTGCAAGTCGTGCACGGAGCTCCATGCCGTTTGCGGGTCGAGACGCAATTGGGCTTTAAGATGGTGAAGTGGGTGCGTTCGATCGAACTCGTCGAGGATTACCGACAACTGGGCGAAGGTCAGGGCGGATACCGCGAAGACGTTCAGTTCTACGGTCCTGAAGCGGGAATCTGACCAGTGTCCTGAATCGCCGAGCGACTCGCGACCAGACGAAATCAGCCGGCGTTTTCCTAATTCAGCCCCGCCAGCTTGAGCGCCTTTCGCTTTGCGCCCTTAAGTCGTAGTACCTGCGCGTGACGATTCGCTGGGCGTAGAGCCCGCCGCCGGCTTGCACGTTGGTGACCGCCTTCCATCCGCCGTACGCGTCGGCGGTCAGATCACGGATCGCATGAAACAACCGCGCGCGATATTCGCCGTCGATTCCATTGCTGGTGCCCATGTACTTGCGAACCAGCGGGCCGGTCACTTCGTTCTCGAGATCGGCGACGCCCGGCGCGGTGAGAATCGAGCCGCCCGAAATGTCGTGCAGATGCCGCACCATCAGGTTGTAGTTCGCAGCGCCGTGATACTTGCCGGCATTGGTGTAGAGCTCGTCGGGAAAGGCGCCTTGCTCTGTAATCTGGCAATTCGCGATCGCCGCCTCGAGCGCGGCGCGAATCAGCGTAGCGTGAATGAGCATCTCGGAGATTTTCTCCTTGATGTGCCCCTCGCCCGCCAATCCGTTGGCCTCCGCGACGAGCTGCGCGAAGCCCACGAGCTGGTCGCCCTCTTCCGCCATCGCTGAAAGCCCGCCTAGTCGCTCCCAGAGCCCGAGAGAATGCGCGAAGACGGCGGCCTGCTGCACGGCGCCATCGAGGAAAATGCGCTCGTTCGGCACGAAAACGTCGTCGAAGATCACGAATCCTTCGGGCATATGGATTTTCGCCGAGACGGGGAACGTGCGCGTGTCAGGATGGCGCGGCGCAAAAGTCGTGTCGATAATCTTGACGCCGGGCGAATTGACCGGCACTGCGCATCCGATCGCGTAGGCCTCCTCGCCGGGCTTCATCGCCTTGGTCGGGATCACCATCAGGTCGTGCGCCATCGACGCGCCCGTAATGTGCAGCTTAGCACCGCGAATCACGACGCCGTCGCCGCGCCGCTCGACCACGCGCGTGTATGCATCGGGATCGTCCTGCTTGCCGGGAGGACGCGAGCGATCGCCCTTCGCGTCCGTGATGCATTCGACGATGCGAACGTCGCGGCGCTGCGCGGCCTGCACGTAGTGTCGGATGCGCTCCGCATATTCCGGCAGTACGTCCGCGATCCGCGTGGCCGCGGTCGTCAGCGTCATGATCGACTGATAGGTCACGTTGGCAACGATGTCGGACTCGAGCAGCAGTGGAATGCGGTCGCGCAGCTCGTTCGCCGAACGCGGGATTTTCATCAACGGGCTGACGGCCCCCGGCTCGGATGAATAGAATTTGTCGTAGCCTTCCGCTATTCGCGAGACGCATTCGCCGAGCAGCGGATGAGTGACGATGTCGCGCACGCGCTCGCCTTCGAAGTACGTTTCGCGGTTGTCATCGAGCGACTTCTTATATTGTTGCCCGGTCATCATCGCGGTTTTGTCTCCTTAAGCTTGGCGCGAGCGAACTCGGCGGTCCTTCGCGTCGCGCGTAAAAGCCTAGTGCGGAATGGCGTCGGATAAAAGGTCCGGAACGCGAATAGCGCTGGAAGAATCCAGGATTGTGACTTCGCGTAACTTCCGATTTCAGAACCTTAATCGCGCCTTCACACGAAACTCCCGCAAATTAATCTCACTCTCATCCTCGCGTAACCACCGTTCTCTATCCTCCCGACGCTGCCGAACTTTTTTCTCGGTCACATCCATCAAAACTGGGAGGAACAGGAAAATGCGAAAGAGAATTGCGCGGTCGCTCGCGCTGGGCCTCGCGGGCCTGCTGCTTCAACCGGGTTGGGCCTTTCCAAAGGGGCCGCCGGTCAACGCGTCGTCCACCACCACGCCCATCCAGCATGTGGTGGTGATCTTTCAGGAAAACGTGTCTTTCGATCATTACTTCGGCAGTTACCCGAACGCGACAGGCTTCGTCGCGCAACCTGGAACTCCGACCGTGAACGGACTGACGGGCGCGCTGCTGACCAACAATCCAAACAAGAACAACGCGGCCAACACGCCCCAGATCAATCCATTTCTGCTCGATCGCAGCCAGGCATCGACTTGCGACCAGGATCACGACTACGGCGACGAGCAGAAGGCCTTTGATATGGGGCTGATGGATCTGTTCCCAGCCAGTGTCGGTGTGGGAGAAAGCACCTTCTGCCTCGACGAATATTCGTACGGAATGGGCAATGGCATCAACGAGGGCTATTTCGACGGCAACACCGTCACGGCGATGTGGAACTACGCGCAGAACTACGCGCTGAACGACAATTTCTACGGGACGACCTTCGGGCCGTCGACGCCCGGTGCGCTTAATCTGGTCGCGGGCAATACCTATCCGGCGACACCGAGCGCGACCACCGTCAAGGTTGCGCCTAACAGCGCCAGTCCGGGCACCATCGTCGGCGATCTCGATCCCACCGGCGACATGTGCTCCGGTTCGCCCACAATTCGGATGGGTGGGCAGAACATCGGCGATCTGCTTACTGCGCAGGGCTTGAGTTGGGGTGCGTTCATGGGCGGCTTCGATTTGACCATCACGAATCCCAATGGAACAACCGGATGCAAACGGTCGAGTCCGGCGACTGCTGCAAACGATACCACGCATTTTCCCCCACAGCCGGGCGATATGAATTTCACCGCCGACTACATTCCGCATCACGCGTGGTTCCAGTACTGGGCTTCGACCTCCAACCCGATGCACACGCGCCCAACCGTGCCGCCCAGCCAGTACGGCATGTTCAGTGCGCCCACCGATGCGGCCAACCACGAGTACGACACTAACGATTTCTACGACGCGCTCAATGCGGGCAATCTGCCCGCGGTCAGCTTCCTCAAAGCGCCCGCCGACATGGACGGTCATGCGGGCTACTCCGATCCGCTGATGGAACAGGAATTCGTGGTTAACGTCATCAACGCGATCCAAGCCTCCGATTTCTGGAGCAGCACCGCGGTCGTGATCACGTGGGACGATTCCGACGGCTGGTACGACCATCAAATCGGCCCGATCGTCAATTCGTCGGCCGTCCTGCAGACCCTTCCGTCCCCCGTCACGCCGGCACAAAACGCGCAGAACAGCGATGAGCTCAACGGCCCCGGCAAATGCGGCAACGGCACGCCGCTCGGCGGCATCGAGGGCCGCTGCGGATACGGGCCGCGAATCCCGATGCTGCTGGTCTCGCCGTATGCGAAGTCGAACTTCGTTGATCACACCCTGACCGACCAGAGCTCGATCATCCACTTCATCGAGGACAACTGGGGTCTCGGGCGGATTGGCAACGGCTCGTCCGACGCAATGTCGGGGTCAATCGAGAACATGTTCGACTTTACGCAAAAGGTGAATCCGGGTCATCGCTACCAGGTGTTCCTCGATCCTTCGACTGGAGAGGTCGTTGGCGGCCACCACTAGGAGGATTGATCAGGATTAGTGGGAAGCGGGCGCGTGCGATGCACGCGCCCGCAGACTTTTTTCGCCCGAAGAACCAGATCACACGCCTGCAACACAACCCTGATGTGCCCGTAAGCCGCGCGCCGTATACCTGCGGCCCGCAAAGACAGAACGACCCGGAGAGAACGCCTTGGCAGCGACAATCGAAAGAGCAATTCCGGCGACTGGTGCGGTCAGCGAAAAACTCGCGAGAAAAACGGGTACCGGCCCTATAATCGTCTTTGGATTGATTCTCGCCGCCAGCTTGTTCTACGTCGCCACCCACCTGATGTCCGATCTTAGCGTCGAGAAAGCTACGACGATTCGCCCGTTCCTGATGCTAGGCGGCGCGCTTCTCATCGCGCTCGGCTTCGAGTTCGTAAACGGCTTCCACGACACCGCCAACGCCGTTGCGACCGTTATCTATACCCACTCGATGGAGCCTCACATCGCGGTTGCATGGTCGGGAATGTGTAATTTCCTGGGAGTGCTGCTTTCCAGCGGCGCCGTAGCCTTCGGCATTTTGTCGCTGCTGCCTGTCGAGCTGATTTTGCAGGTGGGCAGTGCCGGCGGCTTCGCGATGGTGTTCGCGCTGCTGGTTGCCGCGATGATCTGGAACCTCGGAACATGGTATCTAGGCCTGCCCGCGTCCAGCTCTCATACTCTTATTGGATCGATCATAGGTGTCGGCATCGCCAACCAGTTGATGGCCGTGAAGACAGGCACCAGCGGCGTGGACTGGGGTCAGGCCGCCAACATCGGCAAGTCGCTGCTGGTATCGCCGTTGGTAGGATTCGCGGTGGCCGCCGGGCTGCTGCTGCTCTTCAAGGCGTTGATCACCGACAAGCGGCTGTACGAAGCTCCTGAGGGAACCGAGCCGCCCCCGTTCTGGATTCGTGGACTGCTGATTCTGACTTGCACGGCCGTGAGCTTCGCGCATGGATCGAACGACGGTCAGAAGGGCATGGGTCTCATCATGCTGATTCTGATAGGTCTTGTTCCTACCGCCTATGCACTTAATCGCGCGGTGCCGGCAAGTGCTACCGCGGACTTTGTCGCGGTATCTGCGCAGACTGTCGAGGTTCTCGACCAGCGCGTTTCCAAAAGCGCGGTCCTCTCCGGAGATCCGCGCGACGTCGTGCAGGAATACATCCGGTCAAAGACCTTCACTCCCGACACGATGTTGGCGTTGAGCCAGATCGTCAATGACATCGCCAATGAACTCAGAATGTACAAAGCGATGGCGAACGTGCCTCCGCAATACTCACGTAACTTCCGCAATGACATGTACCTCACCAGCGAGGCTTTTCGGCTGCTTAAGAAGCAAGCTAACCCGGCCTTCACCGCCGCGGATTGGACGACTCTCAATAACTACAAGAAGCATATCGATCTCGCGACCAAGTTCATCCCCGGTTGGGTAAAGGTCGCCGTCGCGATGGCACTGGGTATGGGTACGATGGTCGGCTGGAAGCGAATCGTCGTTACCGTCGGCGAAAAGATCGGTAAGGATCACCTGGCCTACGGACAAGGCGCGGCCGCCGAGATTACCGCAGCGGCCACGATCGCCGCCGCCGACTACTACGGGCTTCCCGTGAGTACAACGCACGTGCTTTCATCGGGCGTCGCAGGTACTATGATGGCCAACAAGTCCGGCCTGCAACTCGAGACGGTGCGCAACATCGCGATGGCGTGGATTCTGACGCTGCCCGCTTCGATCATGCTGGCGGCGTTCCTGTTCTGGCTTTTCCGCCATGCGTTTTAGGCGTCATGAGCTGCGCCAGGGAGATGAAATGGTATTTCCGTTCAAACGAATCCTGGCGCCGGTGGACTTCGACGCAAGCTCGCTCAGCGCCCTCGAGCTGGCCGCAAAACTGGCCAAAGAGCACGACGGCACGGTCTTCGTTCTGCACATCGTCCCGGTCGATATCGACGTAAGCGGGATGCCGCACTACGTGGATCTCATCAAGCGCCAGGAAAGCATCGATCGCGACAAGCTGACCGCGATCGCGAAGCAGCATCTGGCGGAAGTGAAATGGGAGATTCTCGACCGGATGGGCCCGCCGGCCGAGGTTATCGCCGAGGTCGCAACCGAGCTACCCGCCGACTTGATCGTGATGGTCACGCATGGCCGGCGCGGGCTGGCGCGGCTCGTCGAAGGCAGCATCGCCGAGAAAGTGTTGCGCAACGCTCCGTGCCCGGTCCTCGCAGTCCGTCAGGAATAGTAGCCTCGTCGATTCGCTTAACGACTGAATCTGCCGCGCGACTGTCCTTACGTCAGCTCGTGCAAAGAGCAAAAATCACTCGCGATGCCTGACTTTGATTTCGATCTTGCCGTCGTAGGCTCCGGTCCGGCCGGACATCATGCGGCCATCCAGGGCGCCAAGCTCCGCAAACGCGTGATCATGATCGAGCGCAAGCCGATCGTGGGCGGTATCTGCGTCAACATCGGGACCATTCCCAGCAAGACGATGCGCGAAGCCATCCTCTATCTATCCGGCTATCGCGAACATGCAATTTACGGCGATTCCTACCGGGTCAAGGAAAAAATTACGTTTCAGGATCTGCTGGTCCGGGTCGATCCGGTTGTGCGTCACGAGATCGACGTATTGCGCCATCAGCTCCTGCGCAACGGCGTCGATTTGACCACTGCCAGCGCGAGCTTCGTCGATCCCCATGTTCTGCTCCTGGAAGACAAATTGAGCGGTCTTCAAAGACGTATCTCGGCTGGCACGATCGTGCTGGCCGTGGGAACCGAGGCAGTCCGCGACGGGCGCGCGCCGCTGGACGGACACAGCGTCTTTTCCAGCGACGATGTCATGCAGCTCGACGAGCTCCCGCGCACGCTCGCGGTAATTGGCGCGGGCGTCATCGGATGCGAATACGCCAGCATGTTCGCGGCGCTGGGCGTGCGCGTGACCCTGATCGACATGCGCCCGCGGCTGCTGGACTTCGTCGACGCGGAAATAGTCGAAAGCCTTGTCTACCACTTGCGCGAACGACGCGTGACGTTGCGCCTCGGCGAAGAAGTCTCCTCGATAGAAGTGTTCGAAGAGAGCGGCCTCAAACGCGTGCGCACCTGTCTGGCAAGCGGAAAACAGATCGTTACTGACAAAGCGTTGTCGAGCATGGGCCGCAACGGAGCGACCAAGGAGCTGAATCTGGCTGCCGCCGGCCTTGCGACCGACGCGCGCGGCCGCCTGAAAACCAATAGCGACTATCAGACCCAGGTCGAACACATCTACGCGGTCGGCGACGTGGTCGGGTTCCCCAGCCTCGCGTCCACATCCAAAGAGCAGGGCAGAATCGCGGTTTGCCGCGCCTTCCAGGTTCCCGCGCTCCACTCGCCCGAATTGTCCCCCTACGGAATCTACACGATTCCCGAAATCTCATTCGTCGGCGCCACCGAAGAGAGCCTGACCAACAAGGGCGTCCCATACGAGGTCGGCAAGGCTTCCTACCGCGAAGTCGCACGCGGCCAGATAATCGGCGACAACAGCGGAGTCTTGAAACTGATATTTCATCGTGAGACGCGCGAACTGCTCGGCGTTCATATCATCGGCGACGGCGCGGTCGAACTGGTTCACATCGGCCAAGCCGTAATTTCGCTCAAGGGCACCATCGACTACTTCGTGAATACCGTTTTCAACTATCCGACTCTCGCCGAGTGCTATAAGAATGCCGCGCTCGACGGCATCAACCGCTTAAGTGCCTGACCAGGGCTCCAGAGCACGAAAAAATCGGGACTAAGCTCTCTTAGTGGTGAGACTTAACGCACTCGACTATGCGCGCGCCAAAGTCGATGATTTTCTTTTCTCCCATCCCCCGAATTCCGCGTAGCTCTTCGATGGTTGTGGGCTTGACGCTCGCGAGTTCGCGCAGCGTGGCGTCGTGCAGGATTACAAACGCTGCCACACCGCGCTCGGCGGCTATTTCGCGCCGCAATTTGCGCAGACTCTCGAACATCGCCTCATCGACGTCGCGCCACGAGGCTTCTTCGATTCGCGTCCGCTTCGACCTGGACTCTTTCGCTTGTAGCAGGCTGACTGCGCGCCGGCCGCGCATCACTTCCCATGACATCGCGTTCAGCTTCAGCGCCGGGCGGTCGCCTGGCGTGCGCTCCAGCATGCCCGCATCGACTAGTTGATAGACCAGGTTGGTCAAGGTCTTGCGCGGCACATCCTTCATGATGCCGTAAGTTCGAAAGCTTTTCATGGCCCCATCGACGCATCCGTTCGCTGCTCGCGCCGCTGAGCACGTCCACGACATGCTCGACGCCGAAGCGCTGCTCGACGCGTGCAACGCACGACAGCACCTTCTGCGCGAGCACCGTAGAATCCGCGACGCCCTCGACCTCGCCGAGGCAGAAGTCGCACGCGCCGCAGTTCGCTCCTTGATAAGTCTCGCCGAAGTAGCCCGACAGCGCCGCGTGACGGCATCGAACGACCGTGGCGAAGCGGCGCATTTCCTCGAGTAGCTGTTTGCCGCTCTCGGCCACTTCAGGGGCCGCCGCCGCTTCTTCGGCGCTCCGCTCCATCAGGTTGTGCCAACGAATAACGTCAGCCGCCGAGTAGAACAGCACGCATTCGGCCGGCAAGCCGTCACGCCCGGCGCGGCCTGTTTCCTGCTGGTAGGCCTCGATCGATTTCGGGATCGCCGCATGGATGACGCATCGAATATCGCTGCGATCGATTCCCATGCCGAACGCAACCGTCGCCACCACCACGTCGATTTCCTCGGCGGCGAATCTGTCCTGCGTGCGACGACGCTCGTCCGCCTCGATCCCGGCATGATAGTGAGCCGCGCGCACGCCCTCCGATAGGAGGTAACGAGCTATCTGCTCGGTGTCCTTCCGGCTGATGCTGTAGACAATCGCGGCCTCGCCCTTGTGCCGCCGAATCGTAGCTGCGATTTGCGTGCTCACATCCAGCTTCGGGCGCACGCGGTAGAGAAGATTCGGGCGATCGAACGATCCGACGAGCACCGCCGGGTCTTCGAGCCCGAGTTGCTCGACTATGTCGTGGCGCACGCGCTCGGTCGCGGTTGCCGTGTAGGCGTGAATGCTTGCGTTCGGGAAGCGCGTCTTCAGCTCCGCGAGCTTGCGATATTCGGGCCGGAAATCGTGCCCCCATTGGCTGATGCAGTGCGCTTCATCGATCGCGAAGCTGGAAACCTTGAGGCGCGCCGCAAGCTCCAGGAAGCGCGGCGTGAGTAACCGCTCCGGGGCGACGAATATAAGGTGATGACGGCCATTGGCGAGCTCACGCTCGAGGCCGCGAATCTCCGCCTGGTCGATCCCGCTATGCAGCGCCGCCGCCGGGTAGCCGCACGCACGCAGCGCATCGACCTGGTCCTTCATCAGAGCGATCAGCGGCGAGACCACGACGTCGGTGCGTCCGGCGACAGCGGGCGGCACCTGGTAGCACAGCGACTTGCCGCCTCCAGTCGGCATCACGACCAGGGAATCGCGCCGCTCGAGCCCGGCCTGAATCGCCTCCAACTGCAGCGGCCGCAAGTTCGCGTAGCCCCAGAACCGCCGCAAAACGGCAAGGACTTCCCGGGAGGCACCCCCGCTGCTCGCGTCGACCTCCACCTCGTCAAGGCTCTTCATATTTCTGTCGCCACGATTTCAAAACGTTCCGACAACAATTAGTAACAGCATCACCGTCGCCCGGAAAACCGGTCAGAGCCGGGTTCGCTCCGAACCCGTGCCTCAAGGCACAAGGTAGACATCTTGTGGACAGCGTCTTACGGAAAGAACCCCTGAAATGAAACCGCTGCCTGTAACTACTTTTTGCTTGATAATCCGACAACGATTATGATTAGTGTTGCAACTTGCCTCTCCAAACGTTCGGGGAAAAGGAGGTGACGTCGCATGCCCAACTTTCGAATTCTCTCCTGCGATGGCGGTGGAATCCGCGGAGTGCTGAGCGCGGTTCTGCTGAATCGGCTGTCGGGGGCTTATCCTGCCTTACTGCAGGATCGACCCGGCACAATCACGATGTTCGCCGGCACTTCGACGGGCGGAATCCTGGCTCTGGGCCTGGCTGCCGGTATGACCCCAGCGCAGATTCGCGACCTCTACGTTGCGAATGGAAAGTTGATCTTTGATTCATCGTGGACGCGCGACGTGGTCGAGCTCGGCGGACTCAGCGGATCGAAATACGACAATGTGAATCTCAAGCAGATCCTGCAGGAGACTTTCGGCGCTAAGAAACTCCAGGACTTGAAGCCACGAGTTCTGGTCGCATCGTTCAGTTTGGACAACCAGGCGCTCGATGCGTCCCAGCGTACCTGGAACCCGAAGTTCTTCCATAATTTTACGGGCCACGACAGCGACGGCGAGTCTCTATTGGTTGACGTCGCCATGTCCACCAGCGCGGCTCCGACCTATTTTCCCTCCTACGGCGTGTTTATCGACGGCGGCGTGATTGCCAACAACCCGAGCATGGCCGCTGTCGTGCAGGCGATGGATGCCCGCAATCAAGCCGGCGAACGGGCGACGACAGTGGACGAGATCACGCTGCTGTCCATCGGCACGGGCGCCTCGCTGCAATATATCGACGGACAGAACCACGACTGGGGCGACGCGCAATGGATCAAGCCAATCCTCAACGTGATGATGGACGGCAGCGTCGGCGTGGCTGATTTCGAATGCCAGCAACTGCTCGGCAATCGCTATTGCCGCGTCGAACCCATATTCCCAGCCGGAAAGTCGTTCGCGATGGACGATGTCAGCAAGATCGTGGACCTGATGGACCTCGCGAATTCATTCGATCTGACCAGCACCATCGCATGGCTGAATAACGCCGGATGGTGACGCGTGCCCCCTGCTACCGCAGGTCGCGCGTCGAATGGACTATTCAGTCGGCGGTCTCTCGCCGCGGTACTTGAGGCTGATCTCCCCGATTCCGGCCGCGACGTTCAGTCCGTTCTGCCCTTCGACGGATACAGGCTGAAGCGCAACCGACTGATCAAAGCCCCCGACCAGCACGTTCGCGCCGGCACCCACACCAAGCGTGAGGCTCGCGCTCGCACCACCATAGTGCCCTTCCAACGCCCCGGGCTTGAGATCCTTGGTCGTCGCGGCAACCGCCCACAGGATCACCGATGATTTGAGATAGCCGATATCAGCGCCGAACTTCGAGATGCTTCCGCTGTAGTATTCGACTCTTCCGCCGTTGGACGAATATGAGCATTTGAGCTGACGCGAAGATCCGAATACGAATCCCCATCCCGAAGCTTCGTGGCAAGTGAGATAGCCCGTCTTGACCGTGTATCCGGCGGCGTGCGCCGGTAATGACCAACAACTCAAGAAGAAAACACTGGTTGCAGCAAGCGCGATACGAAGTCCTGGTTTCATCTCTTCCTCCTGCAGGTAGAGGGGTGGTTGTTCCTTGTCCGCGTCAGCGAAAGAAGCTCGCCGATCTCAACTCTTCCCATAAACGCTAGACCGAACGACTCTTCTGGGCAAGGTCTCGACCCCGCGTAAGCTTTGGTCAGAACCGGATCTAATCAGGTAGGGCTCGACCGGTTATACAAAACTTTGTATAATCCTGTATTGCGCATGCCCAAGACGCTGGCGTGGCTGGGATCTTCTCGATACGATCTGCGACACTTTCCGAGGAAGGCGCGGCAGCGCGCGGGATATGAACTCTACTTGGTCCAAACCGGTCTGCAGCCTTCGGATTGGAAGTCGATGCCATCGATCGGTGTGGGAGTACAAGAAATTAGGATATACGGCGACCTGGAGCATCGGGTCATTTACGTCGCGAAGTTCGAAGAAGCGATATACGTGATTCATGCCTTCGAAAAGAAAAGTCGAAAAACTGCCGGATACGATTTGGAATTGGCCAAATCGCGATTGAGCGACCTGCTCCAAAGACGGCGGCGCAGGTAAAGAGACATGACGATAAAGATTCAGCGCTCTACTGGTAACGTGTTCCGCGACCTCGGCTTCGGAGCGAAGGAGGCTGAGAGCTTGCGGCTGCGCGCCGAGCTGATGGCGGAAGTCAGGCGCCTCATCCAGGCACGCAAACTAACGCAGCGTTCGGCGGCAAGCCTTCTTGGAGTTACCCAGCCACGGATCAGCGATCTTATTCGTGGCAAGATCGACCTGTTCAGCATCGACACGCTCGTCAATATGCTCGCGCGAGCGGGAATCCGCGTCCAGCTTCGAATTACTGGCGGCAGCCGCCGCGCCCAAGCTGCCTGAAAGGTGCTCGCCGGCCTACCTCAAATCGCGCCCCGTGTAGCCAAGTATCGAGCGCGCGATTATCAGCCGCTGGATTTCGCCCGCGCCCTCGTAGATATCGAAAATGCGCCCGTCCCGGAAGCATCGATCCAGCGGATGCTCTTCTGACAACGCCTCCGGCCCGAGCAAGTCGATGCATTCCTGGGTAATTTTTCTAGCTGCCTTCCCGCCCGCCGCTTTAGCGATCGAGGCTTCGACTTTCGGCGGCGCTGCCTGCTGCTCGAGCCACTTGGAGCGCAGCACCGTCAGCAGCGCGGCTTCGAAAATAGCCTCCAGCCGGATGAAACGATCGACGACCGCCGAGCGGCTCCGCATGCCGCCGCGGTAGCTCACTTCGATTCCGCGCTCGGCGAGCTTTTCACGCGTGAAATCCAGCGCCGCGCGCGCGACGCCCAGCGCCATCGCGCCGACCATCGGCCGCGAGTCGTTGAACACTGACATGGTCGACTTGAAATCGCCCTTGATATGGTTGAATTCCGGAATCCGGCAATTCTCGAACAGCAGGTTGCAGGTGTCGTGCGAGCGGATGCCAAGCTTCTTGAGCTGCGGCCCGACGGTGAATCCCGGCGTGCCCTTCTCGACGATAAACGTCGTCATGCCGCGGCTTCCGTCCGGCGCGACGAATCGCGACAGCACCATCGCGGCGTCACCCGATTGGGCTTGCGAGATGAAAATCTTCTCGCCGTTGAGGATCCATTCGCCGGTTTCTCGATCGAAAGTCGCGGTCGTCCTGATGTTCGCCGGGTCCGAGCCGGCGCCAGGCTCGGTAATCGCGATCGCTATCGTGTGGTTCTTCCACTTCTCGAACTGCTCGGGCGTCGCGACCGTCTTGAGGACAGTGTTGCCGAGCCCCCATTTGCTGCGATGCAGCGCGATACCGCCCCAATAAATCTCCAGCATCACCAGCGAATGCAGAATCCTCGATCCGCTGCTGCCGCTGATACCCTCCTCAGCCAGCGTGATCGGGTCGGGCAAACCCGCGGCTTCGGGAAATTCTTCAGGCTCGAGTTCGTCCTCGTGCTTGTCGTAGTAGCGCGCATAGCGTCGGCCAATCAGCGCTTGCTCGTGCGCGCTGCTCAGGACTCTTTCGTCAGTCGGAGTGAGTTGGAAATCGATCATCGCACTATCCTCATTGTGTTCGTCGAAGACTAAAAAGACTAAACTCCGACCGCGCCTTCCAGCACCGACACCGTGCGCGCGTCGCGATACCACATCTCGACCGGGTTATCGCGCAGGTAACCGTGTCCTCCGAGCATCTGGACGCCTTCATCGGCAATCCACATCGCCTGCTCGCTGCAGTAAGTGTTCGCAAGTTGCGCCTGGCGGGTGGCGTCGCCACCCTTCTCGAGAATCGACGCGGCCTTCCAGGTCATCCACCGCATCGCGTCGGTTTCGATCCGCATGTCGGCGAGGCGGAACGCGATCGTCTGCTTCTTGGCCAGCGCGTCGCCATGCACTACCCGCTCCTTCGTGTAAGGCATCACGAACTCCATCACGGCCCGGCTGGTGCCCGTCATGATCGCCGACAAAGCGGTGCGCGCCGAATCGACGATGCGCTGAACGTCGCATCCCGCGCCCTCACCGAGGCGGGCGGCGGCGCTCAATTCAACATCCTTGAACCCGACCGTCGCCATCTCAAGCGCGCGCAATCCAATATTCGGTTTCTTCTCGCCGACGGTCACGCCGCGCATGTTCCGCTCAACGATGAATGCCTCGGCGGCGCCGTCAAATTGCGCGACGACGATGAAATGGCTGCAATTTCCGGCAAGCGGAATCAGTCCCTTCATACCCGACAGGCGATAGCCGTCGCGCGTCTTGATCGCTGCAGTGCGAATCGCCGAAACGTCGAACGCAAAGTCAGGCTCCATGATTGCCACGCCCGCGCATCGATACTTGTCGCCAGTAAACAGCGGCAGCAGGTTTTTCTTCTGCGCAGGCGAGCCCTGGTCAGCAATCGCGCCAACAAATCCAATTGGCGCCGCGGCGGCAATCGCGAATGCGGCGTCCGCCACGGCCAGTTCCTCGAGCAGCAGCGCATTCAGCGTCGCCGATCGCGCGGTCGTGTCAGCTTGAGATTGGATAATTCCGGTCGCCCAGATCTTGTCGAAAATCGTCGACGGTATAGCCTCGCGGTCATCGGCGCCGCGCGCCGCCGGTCGCAACTGCGAGCCGGCCAGCTCCTGGACCATCGATTGGGCGAGCTTTTGTTCCTCGGTGAGTTCAAAAGAGATCAATGCTCAATCCTCCGTCGTGATTTGCATTTTCAATTCGCGCTTGACATTCGGGATGCATCGGCTCAGGATATCAATGGTTCAACCAATGGAGCATATGCGCAATACCAATGTCAAGCGGACCCAGCCCGCGCGAACGGGGACGCCGCGTCGCGTCGAGTTCAGCCGCATCCGCAACCTGCGCGCGTTCGAGGAGATCGCCGATCAGATTCGCAAAGAACTGTCCGATCGGCGGCTGCGAGCGGGTGATCGGCTCCCGCCGGAGCGGATGCTGGCCGAGCAGTTCGGCGTATCGCGCAATACGCTGCGCGAAGCGCTGCGCTCGCTCGAGAACGCCGGCCTGCTGCGGCTGCAGAAGGGCGCCACCGGCGGCGCGTTCGTGCGCGAGAGCACCGGAGACGCGATAATCACCGGACTGCGCGACATGTTCCACCTGGGCGCGATCCAGCCCGAGCATCTGACCGAGGCGCGCGTGATGATCGAGTCGAGCGCGGTGCGCACGGCGTGCGAGCGTGCGACATCGGAAGATATCGCGGCGCTCAACGCCAACATTGCGTCGGCGGCGAAAGCCGCTCGCGACGACATCGACTTTTATGACCAGGCGGCGATTCATCTCGATTTCCACCGCATCATCGCGCGCGCCACCAAAAATCCGGTCATGGTGATCGTGATGGAAGCGCTGCTCGACGTCATGCAGCACTTCATCCGGGCGATTGGGCAAAAGCGAAATCCGTGGGTGTTACCATCGCGCCGCCGATTCATGAAGCACTTCGAGGCGGGCGATGCCGACGCCGCCGTGGCCGAGATGGAACAGCACCTCGAGCGCCTCAATCGCCACTACCTGTCGCTGGTGAAAGAAAAGGACAGCGCCGAGGCCGCCGGTGAGTAGCGAGGTCCTGAGCGGCGTGCGCGTGCTCGACTTCACGACGATCGTGTCGGGGCCGTATTGCACGCGCCTGCTCGCCGATCTCGGCGCCGAAGTAATCAAGATAGAGCCGCCCGAGGGCGACTTCATCCGCACGCAGCCGCCGCTTCGTGCCGGCAAGAGCGCGTACTTCGCTCATCTGAATTGCGGCAAGAAGAGCCTCGCGATCGATCTGCGTCGGGCCGGCGCGATCGAGTTGGTTCAGCAACTCGCGGCAAAGTCCGACGTGGTCGTGGAAAACTCCCGGCCGGGCGTGATGCAACGCCTGGGACTCGACTATGCGACGCTCGCGCCGCTGAATTCGCGAATCGTGTACTGCTCGATCTCCGGCTTTGGGCAAAGCGGTCCGTGGGCGACGCGCAGTGCTTATGCGCCGATGCTGCACGCGGCCAGCGGTTTCGACCTCGTCAATCTCTCGTATCAGGACGGGCTCGAACGGCCGCTCAACACCGGCATCTACGTCGGCGACGTGCTGGGTGGAACGTACGCGTTCGGCGCGATCCAATCCGCACTGCTCGCGCGCGAGCGCACCGGGCGCGGCGATTGCATCGATCTCTCGATGATGGACGGCGTGCTCGGCATGCTCATCTACGAGTTCCAGGAAGCGCAGTTTCCGCAGAAGAAGCCTGCGACTACGTTTCAGCCGACGCGCGCAAGGGACGGATTCGTGATGATCGCTGCGGTCAAGCAAAATAATTTCGAGGCATTAGCGCGCGCGGTCGGACATCCCGAGTGGATGACCGATTCCCGGTTCGCCACGGCAAAGGGTCGAGCTGCGAATTGGGCAACGTTCATGTCGATGCTCGAGGAGTGGGCTTCGTCGCGAACCGCTGAGGACTGCGAGGCGACGCTCAGCGAGGGCGGCGTCCCGTGCTCGCGGTATTTCACTGTGCGCGAGGCTCTGCAGCATCCGCATCTCGAGGCGCGCGGCAGTTTCAGCGTGATCGATGACGGCGCGGGACCGCTCAAGGTGCCGAATCCCGCGTTCAAATTCGGCAACGCCACCGCGGAGGCGCGCAACTACGTGCCCTCGCTCGGCGGCGACAATGCGGTGGTGCTTTCGAGCGTGCTGGGCTATTCCGAGGATCGCATCGCCGCGCTATACGAGAAAGGGATCCTTCACGACGACAGCCGCAGCGCTACGGGAGGACATGCAAATGGGTGAGATTCTTGCTCTCGGAATAACTCACTACCCGCCTCTTGCCGGCAGCGACGAAAAGATGTCGTGGATTTTGAAGCGCATGCTCCAGAATCCGCATCTGCCAGAAAAGTTTCGAAGCGCCGAAGGCTGGCCGGGAGCGATGCGTGCCGAATGGGGCAACGACGAGGGTACCAGCGCCGCGCACATCCATCGCGAGCGCCTGCTGCGAGCACTGCGCAAGGCGCGCGCCCAAATCGACGCGTTTCGCCCCGATTTCATCGTCGTGTGGGGCGACGATCAATACGAAAATTTCCGCGAGGATGTGATCCCGCCTTACTGCATCTATGCGCACGAGTCGTTCGAGTTCTCGCCGCCGGCGCATAACGTCTGGAACGAGCCGGCCGACAAGAAATTCCATTCGCAGGGCAACGTCGCGGCCGCCAAGTATCTCGCGGGTGGGCTAATCGAGGCCGGTTTCGACACCGCATACTCATACAAGCCGCTGCACCATCCGCTCGGCCACGCGTTCGCCAACGCGGTGATGTATCTCGACTACGATCGCAAGGGGTTTTCGTATCCGATCATTCCGTTCGCGATCAATTGCTACGGGCGGAAGGTGATCGCGCAGCACGGCGGTCTGCCCGCGTTCGAAAATCCGCCGTCGGAAGCGCAACTCGATCCACCTGCGCCGACGCCGCGGCGATTGTTCGACCTCGGCGCCGCAACCGTGCGCATCTTCGCGAACAGTCCGTGGCGGGTCGCGCTGATGGCGTCGTCGGGATGGTCGCACGCTTTCCTCACCGCGAAAAATCACTTCCTATATCCGGACACGCCTGCGGATCGGACTCTCTTCGAGGCGTTGCGCGCCGGCAACTACGAGGCGTGGCGGAATTATCCCGCGTCGTCGGTCGAAGCGAGCGGACAGCAGGAAATTCTCAACTGGATGTGCCTGGCGGGCGTGCTCGCCGAACTAAAGCGCAAGCCCGCGGAAACCGAATTCATCGATACGTGGATTTTCAATTCCTCGAAGTGTTTTTTGACGGCGCCGCCGCCACGCTGAATCGTATGAAGCTCGACGGAAAAGTGGCGCTGGTCACCGGCACCAGCACGAATATCGGCGGCGGCATCGCCGAGGGTCTCGCGGCTGAGGGCGCCGCGCTCGTATGCGTCGATTCGCGCGCCGAAAATGCCGCCGACTGCGCGCGCTATATCAAGAGCACAGGCGGCCGCGCTCTCGCCGTGACCTGCGACGTCACCGACGAGCGCCAGGTGATCGCCGCAGTTGCGGCCGCGCGCGAATCTTTCGGCGGCGTCGACATCCTGGTGAACAACGCGGCCATCTTCAACAAGAAGGGCGTGCTCGACATGCCACTCGACGAATGGCGGCGCCAGCTCGAGATCATTCTTGGCGGCACGTTCCTGTTCACCAAGCACGTCGCCAAGTCGATGATCGAGCAGGGCCGCAAGGGCGCCATCGTCAATATCATCTCGACCGCGGGCCATCAGGGCGAGCCGAACAACATCGCATACTGCACCGGCAAGAGCGGCCTGCTGAACTTCACGCGCTCGGCCGCGATGGAACTGGTCGCGCACGGCATCCGCGTCAACAGTCTCACGCCGACGGCGACCGATCCGTCGGAGTCGCTCGAGCGCGCGGCTAGATGGGGCCGGCAAGTTCGCAGCGGCGATCAGCTTAAGAATGCTTTCGAGCCTTTTCGAAAGGGCGTCCCGATGCAGAAGCTGCCGAGTCCGCGCGACTATGGACTGGCCGCGGTATTCCTGGCGTCGGATGACGCCGGCATGATCACGGGAACAGACCTTCGCGTCGATGCGGGCGCGATCGCGCGTTACTGGGCCTGGAATCCGTCGGACAAGTAGTGAGGACGGAGCGCCATCGAACTTAGGAGAGCTATCATGGATAAATCGGCCGAGAGTTACATCATAGATGATCAGGACGCAGGACTCTTCCGCGTCAATCGGCGCGCGTTCACTGATCCTGAGTGTCTCGCCGACGAGCGCCGCCGCGTCTTTGACAAGTGCTGGATCTACGTGGGTCACGAGTCCGAGGTGTCGCACGCGGGTGACTATCGTTCGCGCAACGTCGCGGGACGGCCGATGATCCTGGTGCGCGGCGATGACAGCATCGTGCGCGTGCTGCTTAATACGTGCACCCATCGCGGGTCGCTGGTATGCCGCCAGAAATCCGGCAACGCCAGGACTTTCCAGTGCCCATACCACGCATGGACCTATAACTCGCGCGGCCAACTGGTAGGAGTGCCTGGCGAGGACTCCTATAGCGACGCGTTCAAGCGCGACGAGATGGGTCTGGCCGCGCCGCCTCAAGTGGATAGCTATCGCGGATTTATCTTCGCATGCTTCGATGCAGCCGCGGATAGCCTTTATGACTATCTCGCCGGCGCACGCGAGTACCTGGACCTGGTCGCCGATCAGTCTGAGCTGGGAATGAAAATCGTCGCCGGCCAACAGTCCTATAGCGCCCGTGCTAACTGGAAATTGCTCGTCGAGAACAGCTATGACGGCTATCATGGCCTGCCGACGCATCAGCGCTACTTCAGCTTTCTCAGTGACATTGGTATCGACATGAAGGGCCGCGATGTCGCGACGCCGTCCTATCAGAAGGCTGTCGATCTCGGCAACGGTCATGCGGTGGTGGAGTACCAGAGCGCGTGGGGACGCCCGATCGCGCACTGGGTCGCGCCTTTCGGCGAGCATCGCAAGGCGCACTTCGAGGAAGTGCGGTGCCGCTTCGAGGATCGCTTCGGTCCGGAACGGGCGCGGCGCATCTGCGAGACCAGCCGCAATCTCGGGATTTTTCCGAACCTCGTGATCAACGACATCATGGCGATCACGGTGCGCACCTTCTATCCGGTGTCGCCCGATTACATGGAGGTGAATGCGTGGGCCTTGGCGCCGGCCGACGAGAGCGCGGAGGACTCTGCCCTGCGCCTCGACAACTTTCTCACCTTCCTTGGACCCGGGGGATTCGCCACGCCCGACGACGTCGAAATGCTCGAATCGTGTCAGCGTGGCTTTGCCAATCGTGAAGTCGGCTGGTCCGATATTTCGCGCGGAATGAAGCGCGAGCATCCGTCGATCACCGACGAACTGCAGATGCGTGCGTTCTGGCGGCGATGGAACCAGCTCATGACGGAACCCCGGCTGAAGCGCGCGAGGAAAGCCGCGTGAGTATCATAGAACTGCCGAGCAGGCAGGAAGTCGAGGACCTCCTATATAAGGAAGCGGCGCTGCTCGACGAGTGGCGGCTGGACGAATGGCTGGGACTCCTGACCGACGATGCTGTTTACGAGGTCCCTCCAACAGATGTTCCCGAAGGAGACTCGCGAAACACCTTGTTCATTATCGCGGATGACGCGCTGCGGATTCGATCGCGCGTGAAACAGTTGCTGGGCAAGGCGGCGTGGTCCGAAAATCCACGTTCACGCACGCGGCGGATGCTAGCCAATGTACGCGTCGTCGGCGCCGACGGCGATAACATTCTGGTGACAGCTAACTTTGCCGTATATCGAATGCGCTATGAGTCGGTGGACACTTACATAGGGCATTACGACTACAAGCTGGTTCGCGCCGGGAACGATCTCAGAATCCGGGAGAGAAGAGCTATCCTCGACAACGAGGCGCTGCGCCCGCACGGCAAAATCAGCTTCATCCTGTAACTACACTCGCTCGCGATTACGTCGGAGGACGCGATGGATGTCGTCGACATGCACAACCACTTCATCGCGCCCGAGGTAATCGATTTTCTGGCGCGCGAAGGCAAACACTTCGCAACCAGAATCGTCGAGCGCGACGGCCGCCGGTTTCTTTTGATCCACGAGAAGGCGATGCGGCCGATCGACGGTCCGATTTCGAACGCGCGGGCGCGCATCGCGGACATGGAGCGCGAGGGCATCACTGCGCAGGCGGTATCGTGCGTCCCGTTCCTGATGTATCCGGACGTCGATGCCGCGCTCGGGCGTGCGATCGCGCAAATCAACAACGACACGATGGCGGCTCTGGGAGCCGCCGATCCCGAGCATTTCGTGCCGCTGGCGAGCGTTCCGATGCAGGATCCTGCCGCCGCCGCGAAAGAACTGGAACGCGCCGCAAAGCAAGGCCTTCGCGGAGTCGAGATTCCGCCGAAGGTCGTCGAAAGGCAGCTCGACGAGCCCGAGTTCGAGGTCTTCTGGGAGGCGGCCGAGGCGCTGCGGATGGTCGTTTGCATCCATCCGTTTGAAGCCGCGCCGTCCGGAGCGCTGGCCAGATATTTTCTTGGCAACCTGGTCGGCAATCTTTACGACACTGGTCTCGCCGCCGCGCTGTTGATCTACGGCGGCGTGCTCGAGCGTCATCCGAATCTGCGCGTGGTTCTCTATCACGCCGGCGGAGCGTTGCCTGCGTTGGTGGGACGCCTCGACATGGGATACAGGCTCGTGCCCGAGTGCCGGAACGCAATTCCGCGTCCGCCGTCCAGCTACGCAAATCAATTCTACTTCGATATAATCGCGCACAGTCGCACAATGCTGAGCCATCTAGTGAAGACCTACGGCGCCAATAGATTCGTAGTCGGAACTGACTATCCCTTGCCCGCTGGCCTTGCCCATCCGGTGGAAGAGGTCAAAGCGCTCGGCCTGGCGCCCGGCGACGAGGAAAAGATTCTTGGTACTAATGCTAGCCGACTGCTAGGACTCCAATCGAGAGGTGACTGACTAATGCCGACCACGCCGCAAATGCTCGAAGGCTACCGGGTCCTGGATTTCACGCAGTTCGTCGCGGGACCTACCTGCACGCGACTGCTCGCTGAGATGGGCGCTGAAGTTATCAAGCTGGAACTCGCGCCGTTTGGCGATCGCGTGCGCGCCGACGGCCTTAAGTCTCTCGCGCCTGAATACAAGGGCTCGAGCCATAGCACCTATTACATGCAGCACAACCACTCGAAGCTGAGCTTTGCGATCGATCTCAAGAAACCCGGCGCGAGAGAGATCGTGATGTCGATGATTCCGCAGGTTGACGTCGTAGTCGAAAACTTCGCGCCGCGCGTGATCGATCGGCTGGGATTCGCTTACAAGGACATCAAGGCGGTGAATCCGAAAATCATCATGTGCTCGATTTCGATGGCGGGGCAGACGGGACCGCTCTCGAACAAAGCCGGCTACGATTTCATCGGGCAGGCCTATGCCGGCATTACCGACGGAATCGGGCAGGTTGACGGTCCGCCCGCTCTTACTACTATGGCTATCGGCGACGTTTCCACCGGCGTCGCCGCCGCGATGGCTATAGGCTTCGCGCTGTTGCATCGCGAGCGTACCGGCGAAGGCCAGTATCTCGACGCGTCGCTGCTCGACACCTACTTTCATATGCACGAGAAGACCGTGCCGATCGTATCGCTGCGTGGCGACAAGTTTCATCCGACGCGCAGTGGTTCGTTGCATCCCGACGGCGGCACTACCGGCATTTTTCATTTCCGCGGTGACCAATACATTCAGATTACTTCTACTCCGCATCAATGGCCGCAGTTCGTGCGCGCGCTAGGTATGCCTGAATTGGCGACCGATCCGCGTTTCAAGGATGCGCGCGGCCGACGCGACAACAAGGAACAACTGAGAGACGTGATCGAGGACTGGCTCTCGAAACTCCCGAGCCGCGACGCCGCGATCGCCGCGCTCGACGCTGAACGCGTGCCGTGTGCTCCCGTGCTGACCGTCAACGAAGCTGTAAAGCATCCGCATCTCAACGAACGCAAGACCGTTCGATGGGTCAAGGATCCTTTGTTGGGCACGGTCGCGATTCCAGCCGTGCCGGTAAAGTTCTCGGCATGGCCCGATAAGACAGAACTGCGATCCGCGCGACTAGGCGAAGACAACGAGCGAGTCCTGCGCGAACTACTCAAAATGCCGGCCGACCAGATTCGCAAGCTCTATGCGGAAGGAATTCTGGTCCGCGATCCGACCCTCGAGAGCAAACCTTCCTAGCTTAGAGACTGCGGGCCGCCCTGCAGTTACTCGGCAAGCATAGGATTCGGTTTCGGGAAGCCTAGCTTTGCCAGCGCTTCGTCAAGAACGCGCATGTCTTCGGGCGTAGCCTGCTGGCGCTCGGCGAGCGCGTCGACGCGGCGGCGCATTTCCTTGAGTTCGGTGTAGAGACCGCCCGACAGGCGCGCGATCACAATGAAACAAATCCACGGAATCACGACCAGTGCCACAATAGCGATCGCAATCATCGTGCGGGCTTGCGATTCCGCGCTGTTGGCGACCGCTATCAGGGCGGCGTCGTCGAGACTCATCAGGTCCGCGACCGTCCCTTGCAGATCGCGCAGCCGCGGCTCGAGGCTGTCGTCGCCGGGCGCCGCGGTGCGCATCGAGTCGAACAGCGGCCGCGCGTCGCTGGCGATTTTCTCGATCCGCGCGGCCTGCTCGCTGCTTCCGATATGCTGCCGCGCCAGTTCGATTTCAGAAATGAATCCGCGCTGCTGATCGATCACGATTTGCGACGCGTCGGGCTGCGTGCGTCCCCAATCCATTTTGTAAAGCGCGTTTTCCATCCCCTGAGCCGCGCGCGCCGCCGCGTATTCGTTTTCGTAGATTTCGCGCGGCACCGTGCCGAAGAAGTGCAACGCGCCTACGATCACGGCGGCCGCGAGCAGCAGAATCGCCGGCGCAATCGCCGCAATGAAACGCAGCTTGGTAACGATAGTCAGGTTGTTCATGCTTTTTTTTTGTCCTGTCGTTGTTCCAAAGGATGCCCGCGACGGACGCGAAAACGCAACGCCCGATGTGACCTGCCGCCCCCGGTATGCAATAATGCCCGCGATGAACTTTGCCGATCGCCTTGCGCAAGCGTCGCGTCTCAAGGACAGCGTCGTGGTGCTCGGCATCGACCCGCAGCTCGATACGCCGGGCGCGCCCGGAATCCCCAGCGGTTACACATTGACCAGCTTCTGTTGCGCGATCGTCGAGGCGTGCGCACGTTCCGCAATCGCCGTCAAGCCGCAGCTTGCATTCTACGAAGCGCGCGGGCTGGAAGGGATGCGCGCGTTTTGCGAGGTCGTCAAGCTGGCGCGGCGGCTCGGCTTGATTACGATCGCGGATGCGAAGCGCGGCGATATCGGTACGACGTCCGCCGCATACGCGGAGGCGTTTCTCGCAGACGGAGACTTCGGCTGCGACGCCATGACCGTCAACCCATACCAGGGCAGTGACACGCTGATGCCATTTCTCGCGAAGGTGAAGAACGGCCGCGGCCTGTTCGTGCTCGTGAAGACTTCGAATCCCTCGTCCGGAGAATTTCAGGATCTCAACGCACCCAATCGCCCAATCTGGGAGTCGGTTGCGGGGCGCGTTAACGCTTGGGGCAGCGACTTCGTTGGCGCCAGTGGACTCAGCTCCGTCGGCGCGGTGGTCGGCGCGACCTATCCGGTTGAGGCGCGGCGCGCGCGCGAATTGATGCCGGCCGCGACGATCCTGGTGCCGGGATTCGACACGCAAGGCGGGACGGCGGCGGACGCGGTCGCGTCGGCGTGCGCGGACGGCACAGGATTCATCGTGAATGCGAGCCGCAGCCTGATGTACGCGTATCGGAAAAAGGACGGCGCCAAGCCCGTCGAGGCGGCCGCCGAATACGCCGAGGCGATGCGCAAGGAATTGAACGCCGCGCTCGCGGCGCGTCGCACGGAAAGCGTGTCGCGCTTCGCGTAGCGAACTGCCCGCTCACTCTTTCTTAATACTGGTGCAGGGGTCACCCCTGCCCAGGGAAGCGTGAAACCCAGGAGGGGTTTCACTTTAATCAAGCCGCCCTTATGCGCGCATCAGCTCGGCTTCGTCGGCGGCGATGGTGGCGTAAACCTCGCGATCGATCTTGCGGTAGCGCTCGAGCGACTTGTCCGCCTGCTCTTCGTGGCCCTGCTGTTTCGCGATCTCGTGCATCTCTTTTTCGATCCACGACAGATGCCACGATTCGTCCTTGGTGACGGACTTCAGCACTTCCATCGTTTCCGCGTCGACGTTGGGCAGCGCCATGTGCGCGTTGTAGCGGCTCTGCGCGCGCTCTTCGACCACGACCGTCAATGCGAGCAAGTCGATGATCGTCTTGGGAACGCCGGTGCGCAGGCCAAGCCGGCGCTGGTAGCCGTCGTCGATAAGGATAGGAGCGCCGCCGAGCTCCGAGATTCGCTTGGTCCAGAGGAAGGCGTGCCGGGTTTCATCGGCCAGATGGGCGGTCATCTTGAGCTGGGCTTCGCCGTCCTTCATATGGCTCAGGAGATTAAAAAGTAAGCGCGCGCCTCTCAGTTCGGCGTCGCGATAAAAGCTGAAGACGAGAATCTGCTTCTCAGTCGCGGACATTCCAGTGAAATCCATCGTTCCCAGTGATGCGCTCAATACCAATCCTCCCCGTCAGCCGTAAATAGACGACGGCCAATGTCTAATAGTAACAGATAAGACGGTTGCGCGTAACTTATGCGATTCGTTCCGAGGGGTCAAGAAAACGCGCCGCGGAACGTTGGTTCAGTTTCGATGAAACGCCACACGACCATCGACGCGCTCGTCAGTTCCGAGTCGCCGCGTCCAACTTCTTCTGACCGAGTTCAGGGATGAACTTTTCAGCCTGACGCCGCCGGATTTGAAGTGCTACATCTAGTGTATGCGACACGATGCCTCGCACTCACCCGCCACGCCCGAAATCGGGCGACGCCCGCCTGCGGCGAAAACTAATTTTGACGGAACGAAGCTACCGATGGTAGTGGAGCCGTCCCAAACCACAACATATGGTATGAATTGCTGATTTCAGCTCCATTCGGTCAGTCAGAATCTGCTCAGAATACGCCGTTTTTTATAAACAGGTTGCGAAATTCCGGCGTTGAGGACAACTTGTTTATATCACACGGCCGGAAGTTGACCGGCTGTCATCGAAAGGAACCCGCGCGATTCGTCGCGGGTCGTGCGCGCATGCCTTCACCAGACGTTTATTGGCTCGCATTGAGACGCGCGCGCGGAGTCGGTCCGCGAACCTGCAAGCTGCTGATCGAGAAGTTCGGCGCGCCTGAGAAAATTTTCCAGCTCAATGCGGACCAGATCGCGGCCGCCGGCGTGCCGCGCAATACGGCCAACAGTATCGCCGAGTTTCGCGACTTCGAACCGCTCGAGAAGGAACTGTGCGAGCTGCCGAACATCGGCGCGCGGCTCGTCAAATGGACCGACGCCGACTATCCGCCGAACTTGCGCCAAATCGCCGACCCGCCGCCGTTCCTGTTCATGCGCGGCACTGCCCAGCTCACCGATCCCACCTGCATCGCAATCGTCGGCGCTCGCGCGGCCAGCGATATCGGGCGGCGGATGGCAAATCGGCTCGGCCTCGAACTCGCCGCCAAGGGCTTCACCGTCGTGAGCGGGCTGGCGCGGGGAATCGACGGTGAGGCGCATCAGGGAGCGCTCGACGCGCACGGCAAGACGCTTGCCGTACTCGGATGCGGCGTCGACGTCATCTATCCCGCCGAGCATCGCAAGCTGGCCGAGGCGATTATCGAGGGCGGCGGCGCGCTCATCAGCGAGCTGCCGATCGGAATGCAGCCGCTGGCGGAGAATTTCCCTACGCGCAACCGCATCCTGTCCGGACTTTGCCTGGGCGTCGTAATTGTCGAGGCGGCTGAGAAGAGCGGCTCGCTTATCACGGCGCGGATGGCACTAGAGCAGGATCGCCAGGTGTTCGCTGTCCCCGGCAGCCCGCTCAGCGGCAAGACTCGTGGCAGCAACCGACTGCTGAAGGAGGGCGCGAAGCTGGTCGAATGCGTCGAGGACGTGATCGAGGAGCTGGCACCCCAGATGGTGAGCCCGCAGGCCGCGTCGCGACCGCCAGAGGCTCCTGCGGCGCCGGTTATGGTATGGGCAACATCGAATGCAGTTAAGACTGCTGACGGCTCGGCCTCAGCAGGTTCTGTCGAGGGCGCCAAAACCCTCGAAACAGTTGTCGATAGTGCTACGACTATCTTGAATAATCTAAAAGATTCTGAAAGACTCCACGTTGACTCGATCATCGAGTCGTCCGGGCTAAATGCCCAAACCGTGCTTAGGTTACTGCTGGAACTAGAACTCGAAGGCCGCGTCACCCAGCATCCGGGCAAGCTTTTCTCGCTTGCATAACTCTGGCAGGGTGTAGCCCTGAAGCGTCGGGCGATTTGCACTGGCGCGAAACCTGCGTGGCTGATACGGGAGGCTGGAGGCGCCTAAATCGGTGGCAAAAAATCTCGTAATCGTCGAATCGCCCGCCAAGGCGAAGACAATCAAGCGCTATCTGGGCAGTGACTACCAGGTCATGCCGTCGGTCGGCCACGTCGTGGACCTGCCCAAGAGCAAGCTGGGAGTCGATATCGATCACGATTTCGCCCCTGATTTCGTCATAATCAAGGGCAAAGAGAAGATAATCGGCGAGATCAAGAGCGCCGCCAAGGGCAAGGACAACATCTACCTGGCCAGCGACCCTGACCGTGAAGGCGAGGCAATCGCGTGGCATATCGCCGACCATCTCGGCAAGACCAAGTCCAAGGTCAGCCGCGTGCTGCTGCATGAGATCACGGCGGCTGCCGTCAAGGAGGCCGTCGATAATCCCTCGAAGCTCGATCATAACCTGTTCGACGCGTACCAGGCGCGCCGGGTGCTCGACCGGCTGGTCGGCTACAAGCTGAGCCCGCTGCTATGGGACAAGGTCAAGCGCGGTATCAGCGCCGGGCGAGTGCAGTCGGTCGCGCTCAGAATAATCGTCGATCGCGAACGCGAGCGCGAGGCATTCCGCGCCGAAGAATACTGGACGCTGGACGCCCGCCTGTCAGGCACGAATCCGCCGCCGTTCAAGGCCCGGCTCTACAGCTACAAAGACGACCGTATCGACAACAAGGCCTACAAACTGCCCGAGGCGCGCGCTCGCGAGATAATCGCGAGCGTCGAGAAGACGCCTTTCACCGTAAAGAGCATCGAGCGCAAGGAAGTCCGCCGCAGTCCTACGCCCCCGTTTATCACGTCGCGCCTTCAGCAGGAGGCGTCGCGCAAGCTGTACTTCCAGCCGCGGCGCACGATGCAGATTGCGCAGAAGCTGTACGAGGGCGTCGAGCTTGGCGACCAGGGCGCAATCGGCCTCATCACTTATATGCGTACCGATTCGCCGCGCGTCTCGGACCAGGCGCTCGAGTCCGTCCGCAACCATATCGTCGCTCGCTACGGCAAGGAGTACATCCCGGACCAGCCGAACACTTACAAATCAGGCAAGCAGTCGCAGGGCGCGCACGAGGCAATTCGCCCGACCGCCGTAGAGCGCGACCCCGAGTCGATGGCCCGCTACCTCGACAAGGATGCGCTCGCGCTCTACACGCTGATTTACAATCGCTTCGTCTCGAGCCAGATGACGCAGGCGGTGTACGACCGCACCACCGTCGATATCGAATCGGCCGACGCAATTTTCCGCGCCACCGGCCAGGTAATGAAGTTCGACGGCTTCATGCGCGTGTATATCGAAGGCCAGGACGAAGTGCCCGAGGACGAAGAGGGCACGCTGCCGATGCTCAACGAAGGCGAGACGCTGACTCTGCTCGGCCTCGACCCCGAGCAGCATTTCACGCAACCGCCTCCACGTTACACGCAGGCCACGCTCATCAAGGTGCTCGAAGAGCAGGGGATCGGGCGGCCGTCGACCTACGCCGCAATCATGACCAGCATCCTGCGGGTCGAGTACGTCGAAGAAGACGAGAGCAAGCGGATGCGTCCGACGTCGCTCGGGCGGGTCGTCAACGACATGCTGGTCAAGGCGTTCCCCGACATTCTGGAATCCAGCTTCACCGCGCAGTTCGAAGAGGACCTCGACAAAGTTGAAGAGGGCACCGAGAACTGGGTGAAGACCATGAAGCGCTTTTACGGGCCGTTCGCGAAGGACCTTGCCGACGCGAAAAAGAAAATGCCCGAGGTCAAGCACAAGGGCCTGCCCACCGGCCTCAAATGCGAGCTCGACGGCGGCGACATGGTGATCAAGTGGGGGCGCAACGGCGAGTTCCTCGCGTGCTCGAACTACCCCAAATGCACCAACACCGGCGAGTTCGCGCGCGACGACCAGGGCAATATCACGCTCAAGCCGCCGTCGGCGCCGGTGCCTACCGACGAGGTCTGCGAGAAGTGCGGCAAGCCGATGGTCAAGCGCCGCTCACGCTTCGGCGAGTTTCTCGGATGTTCGGGGTATCCCGACTGCGACGGCATCAAGCGCCTGCAATCCGAACCGGTGAAGACCGGGGTCGCATGCCCGGAATGCAAGGAAGGCGAAATCTTCGAGCGCCGCAGCCGCCGCGGCAAGATTTTCTACGGATGCGGTCGCTATCCGAAATGTAAGTTCGCCGCCTGGAACAAGGTCGTCCCGCATCCATGCCCGTCGTGCGGCGCGAACTACATGGTCGAGAAGGACTTGAAGCGCACGGGAGTCACCTGGCAATGCGCCAACAAGGAATGCGGCTACAAGGCCCCGGCTCCCTCGGTCGAGCAGGAGCGCCCCGCACCCGCCTCGACGCCCCCGGCAGCCTAGCAATCTTCAACACCGGCGAGACGGCGGCTGCCGCTACGAGGCCCTCATCTTTGCCGATACCTCCTCGAGCCGGCGCCGGATGAACCGCCGCTCGGGTGCACTGCCCACTCGCGCCAGCGCCGCGCGATACGAGTCGGCCGCCTCGTTCCATCGTCCCAGCCGCCGCAGCAGGTCCGCTCGCGCCGACCACAGCAGGTAGTAATCGCGCAGCTCGCCGCTGCTTTCGATCGCCTCGATCAACTCGAGTCCAGCCGCCGGACCGTGAGCCATCGCGACGGCGACCGCCCGATTCAACTCGACCACCGGCGACGGACGTATCGCGACGAGGCGTGCGTAAAGATCCGCGATCGCGCGCCAGTCTGTTGCATCCGCGCGCTCGGCGCGTGAGTGAGCCGCCGCTATCGCGGACTGAATTACATACGGCCCGTGTGCGTTGGCGGCGATCGCCGCTTCCGAAAGAGCCAGTCCTTCGGCGATCTGCGCATGGTCCCAGCGCTTCCGGTCCTGCTCATCGAGCAACACGAGTTCACCGCGCTCGTCGATTCGCGCATCGCGCCGAGCGTCGTGCAGCAGCATCATTGCGAGCAATCCACGCGGCTCGGCCTCTGCCGGCATCAGCGCGACCAGGATACGGCCGAGGCGAATCGCCTCCGCGCATAGATCGGTCCGCAACAGTCGTTCGCCGGAGCTCGCCGCATAACCTTCGTTGAAGACCAGGTAGATAACCGCCATCACGGCGTCCAGGCGCTCCGCCAGCAACTCCGCCGACGGCACCTCGTAAGGAATCCGCGCCGCGCGAATCTTGCGTTTGGCGCGGACCAGCCGCTGCGCCATCGTCGCCGGCGCCGTCAGGAACGCGCGTGCGATTTCCTCGGTCGTGAGCCCGCACAGCGTGCGCAGCGACAGCGCGACGCGGGCGTCGTCGGCCAGCGCGGGATGGCAACACGTGAAGATCAGCCGGATACGCTCGTCGGGCAACGCGCCAGCCGCATCGATCTCCGGGTCGTCGCTGCCGCTCTCGGACATTCGGATCAACTCGTCGCGACGCTCGTTGAAGCGGCCCTGCTTTCGGATTCGGTCGATCGCCTTGTGGCGCGCGACGCCGATGATCCACGCGCGCGGATTGTCCGGCAATCCATCGCGAGGCCATTGTTCGACGGCGCTCGCGAACGCCTCCTGCGCCGCGTCTTCCGCCAGGTCGAAGTCGCCAAGCACGCGAATCAGCGTGGCGATTATTCGCCCGAACTCCTCGCGGTAGAAGCGCTCGATACCGGCAGCGGTGTTGTCCATCGGCAAACCCGTCCGATGGCAGGCTAGCCGCCCGCCGCCCATGCCGCTACCGCGGACTCACTCGTGATAGACCCACCAGCATCCCTCGACCGGCCGGACCTCGATCGCGTCGCCCTCGCGCGCGGCGAGCTTGTTCGCCCACGCGATTGCCTCGTCCATCGACGCGCACGCGACTAGGTTGAAGCCGCCGGCGACTTCCTTGGTCTCCGCGAACGGTCCGTCCGTCACGAGCTGGCCGCCTTTCTTCCGTCGAATCGTCTTGGCCTGGTCGGAAACCTGCACTCGCGCGCCCACCCACAAGCCGGGCTCCTGATCCAGCATCGCGCGGCTCGCCACGTATTCGGCGCCGACGCCCTGATGCTGTCGCATGATTTGCGTGCGCTCGCTCTCGGGGAGGCTGAGCGTCGCACGCTCGTCCTCGACCGAGGTGAGCATGAAAATCTTCGACGCTGCTTGTCCAAACGTCTGCGAAATCCACCAGAACTCGCGAATCGGCCGGACCTCGCTGACGAGACTCTCGTGAGCACCCTCGTATTTCGCGAACTCGACCGCTTCTTCAAAGGAGTCGAAGTCGAGTATGTCGAAGCCTCCCACCAGCTCCTTGGTTTCCGGGAACGGCCCGTCGATCCTCAGATGCTTGCTGCCGCGATTCTTGATAGTGACCGTCTCACGGTCGCGCCCGAGTCCCACCGAAACGTTGATCAGCCCCCCTTTTCCGCTGCGCAGGCGCGCGCGGAGAAGCTCGTCGAGTTTCTGCTGATGGAACCGGACGCGTCGGTTGATTTCGTCCATGTCGAGACGATCCGACTCACCTCGCAGCTCTGCGCCCGTGATCATGTACTTCATCGCGATCTCCGCTTGCAGAAAAAAAACTCGACTACATGTCGAACTTCATGATCGGCCGCACTTCGATCGAGCCGTACTTCGACCCGGGAATCCTCGCGGCAATCGAGATGGCCTCGTCAAGATCTTTCGCCTCGACCAGGTAGTATCCGCCGAGCTGCTCCTTGGTCTCCGCGAACGGCCCGTCGGTCACCACTGTTTTGCCGTTACGAACGCGAACGGTGGTCGCCGTCGACGTCCCGTCGAGGGCGTTGCCGCCCTTGTTCTTGCCGCTTTTCGAAAGGTCCTCCGTGAAGGTCATGTACTCCTGGTAAACCTGGCCCTGTTCGGCGGCGCTCATCTTCTTTGCGTCCGCCTCGCTGTTGTAGATCAAAAGCATGTATTCCATCGCGTCTCTCCTTGTCTGCGTGGTTAGGGTCTTCACCTATTAGTCGAACGGCGATCCGCCAGATCGACACCCCGGTTTACACGACCGCTGAAAAACGCCACGATCGCCTTTCGCCACTTCTACGCCATGAGTGAAACCAAAGTAACCGTTGTCGGAGCGGGACTCGCGGGCAGCGAGGCTGCCTGGCAACTCGCGCGCAGGGGTATCCCGGTGCGGCTGGTCGAGATGCGGCCGGTCAAGATGACCGAAGCTCATCAGACGGCGGATTTTGCGGAGCTCGTGTGTTCGAATTCGCTGCGCAACGATTCGATGGAGACGGCGGTCGGCGTCTTGAAAGAGGAAATGCGCCGGCTCGGCTCGCTCGTGATCGCGTCCGCTGATCGCGCGCGCGTGCCAGCGGGTTCCGCGCTCGCTGTCGATCGCAACGATTTCTCGCGCGCCATCACCGCGGCGCTCGAGGATCATCCGATGGTCGAGATTTCACGCGCCGAGGCGTGCGAGATCCCCACCGGCCCGACAATTCTCGCCACCGGCCCTCTCACCAGCCCTGATCTTGGCGAGGCACTCAACCGCCTGATCGGTCCGCGCAACTTGTATTTCTACGACGCGATCGCGCCAATCGTCGCCGCCGATTCGATCGACATGAACGTGGCGTTCAAGGCCTCGCGCTACGGCAAGGGCGGCGATGACTATATCAACTGCCCGATGACCGCAGCTCAGTACGACGCGTTCATCGCGGCCGTCGTAGCGGCTGAAAAGATCGAGCTGCATCCGTTCGAGAAGCCGGTTTATTTCGAAGGATGCATGCCGATTGAGGAAATGGCGCGTCGCGGCCCGATGACGCTCGCCTTCGGCCCGATGCGTCCGGTCGGGCTCTCAGAGCCGACGAGCGGGCACCGGCCATTTGCGGTCGTGCAGCTCAGACAGGACGACGCCGCCGGCCGCCTGTACAATATGGTCGGCTTCCAGACCAAGATGACGTATCCCGAGCAGCGCCGCGTGCTGCGAATGATCCCCGGACTGGAGAAGGCGGAGTTCGTGCGCCTCGGCTCGCTCCATCGCAATACCTTTGTCGACTCGCCTCGACTGCTGCTTCCCACGCTCCAGCTCAAGGCGCGCGACGATCTGTTCCTCGCCGGCCAGATGGTCGGGGTCGAAGGTTACGTCGAGTCCGCCACCGCGGGATTGCTCGCCGGAATCAACGCCGCGAACCTGGTTATGAATCGCGAATTGGTCGTGCCGCCGCCCGAGACCGCGATTGGATCGCTGGTCGCGTATATCACCGATCCCGCGCGGCGAGATTTCCAGCCGATGAACGCGAACTACGGCCTGATGCCTGACTTGAAGATTCGTGCGCGCGGCCGTCAGAAGAAAATCGAGATGGCAGCGCGTGCGCTGTCGGCGATCGACGGGTGGATAGCGCGCAATCAGATCGAACGTAATCTGATCGAACTGTCCGCACCTATGGCGCCGCGCGCGGTTCGGATATAGAAAATCGCTGGAGGTCTCCGTCGATGACCAAAGCGGAATTGATTGACACGATCGCCAAGTCCACCGATCAGCCCAAAAAAATTGTCGCCATCACCGTCGACCTCGCGTTCGAACAAATTGCGCGCTCGATTCGCAAGGACAAGCGCTTCTGGGTGCCCGGCTTCGGCACTTTTTCCGTGCGCCGGCGCCGCGCGCGGGCCGGCTTCAATCCACGCACCAACGCGCCGATGACCATTCCGGCCGCTCGCACGGTCGGCTTTCGTCCCGCGCCACAGCTAAGGAAGGGTCTCTGACGACGGCCGCTTCCAAAGCCGGCGCGCGCGATCAACCACGCGATCGTCCGCGCGATCAAACGACCTCCAGCTCGATCGTTTCAGCCCGCGCTCTCAGTATCGCGCTGCTCATCGTCGCGCTCGCCGCCGGCACTGCGCTGCGCTTCAGCAATCTCGGCGCGCTCGAGATGTCGCCCGACGAGGGCGCATCGTGGGCGGCCGCCTCCGCGCCAACCGCCGCCGAAGTGATCGCGCGCCAGCCGGCGCTCAATCCCGGCGAGCTGCCGATACACGACCTGATGCTGCATGGATGGATCGCGCTTTTCGGATCGAGCATGGCCGCGATGCGCGCGCTGTCGGCAGCCTTCGGCGTGCTGTCGATATCTCTGGTCTACATTGTTGTGATCGAATTGTTCGCCCCGGCTTCTGACAGGGAATCGGCGCTGACCATCGACGACATCGGCCTGCTTGCGGGGTTCGCCGCGCTGCTCTTCGCCGTGAACCTCGTCACCGTCAAGTACTCGCGCGAGGCGCGGATGTATCCGCTGATGCTCGCGGCGATCCTCGCGCAAGTCGCGATGTTCCACCGCGCGCTCCGCGTCGGCGGCCTCGCTAACTACGCGGCGGTCGTCGTGCTGACGGCAATCGCGATCGGCTCGAACTTCGCCGCCGTACTGATACCCGCGACTGAAGGCCTGTGGCTGCTGAATATTGTCGCGCGCGCCGGATGGCGTCCCGACAATTCGACCGCGCGGCGCGCGTGGACGCTCGCGATCGTGCTCGCGGCTGCCGGATTGATCCTCGTGCCGAAACTTTTCTCGTCGCTGCACGCGGCTGCGGCCGGAAGCGTCGGCAGTTGGCGCAAGCCGCCCGCCTGGTACGAGCCCTTCGCGCTGTTCAACAAGGCGACCGGCAGCTTCGCCTTCCCACTCCTCGCGGCGCTCGCGATCTGGGGCGTCGTCTACGGATGGCGCCGCGGCGCACGCGACGCGATAGCCTTCGCACTCCTCTGGATGTGGGCGCCACCAGTCATGATGGTCGTCGCGTCGTACACAATTGCGCCGGTGTTCGTCGAGCGTTACGCGCTGTCGTGCTTCGTTCCGTTTTTCATCCTCGCCGCGCTGGGGATATTCGAGTTGCCCGGCGATCTCGTCCGCGTCGGGGCGCTCGTGCTCGCGGTCGCATTCTCGGTCGGCCACATTGTTTCGTACGATCGCAAGCCGCACGACACGCAGTACCGCGAAGCGATCGCCGCCGCCGATTCCGCGCTGAAACCGGGCGAGGTCATGACTGTGGTTCCCTCGTATGCGATCCAGGTGCTGCGATACTATCTCCCCTCTGACCATCTGAATCGTGCCGCGCGCTTTGATCCGTCGGCGCCACCTGCGGCGGTGTTGATTCTTGGCGATCAGAACCTCGCGCCCGGCGCCGATCAGTCGTATAGAAAGGATTATCCGGATGTGGTCGCGCGGCTGCGCGGCGTAAGGGTCATGCGAAGGTGAAACTGCGATGAGCGATCGGACTCCCGACGATTTGAAAATGAAGGGGCAGCTGAAGGCCGCCTGGGACGACACCGCCGAGGGATGGAAGCGATGGTGGCCCACCTTCGAGCGCGCGGCGCAGACCGTCAACGATCGGCTCGTCGAGATTGCGCAAGTGCGCGCAGGAAATCGCGTGCTCGATATCGCGACTGGCAGCGGCGAGCCCGCGCTGACCGCGGCCCGCGCCGTCGGACCTTCCGGGCGAATCGTCGCCGTGGATATGTCGCCCGGGATGCTCGCGATCGCGCGCGAGCGAATCGACGCGGCGGCCCTCAAGAACGTCGAGTTGGTCGAGTCTGATGCAGAGTCGCTTCGCCTCGACGCGCATTCGTTCGACGCCGCGCTGTGCCGATGGGGCCTGATGTTCATGCCTGACCTCGACGGCGTGGTGCGCTCGATGCATCGCGCGCTCAAGCCGGGCGGACGCTTCGCGACCGCGGTCTGGTCGGTCGCGGACAAAGTGCCGATGTGCGGCCTCGCGCGCGACGCGATACGGCGGATTACCGGGATCGTGCCGCCGCCGAACGCGCCCGACCCGACCAGGCTCGCGGATACGTCGATCCTCGAGCGCGCGCTGACCGCCGCGGGCTTTCGCGACGTGACGATCGAAAGGAAGATCGTCACCTTCGAATTTCCATCGCCGGAGGCATTCGCGGACTTCCGCAGCCAAATCGGCGGCACGCGCGCGACGCTCGCGAAACTGCCCGCCGACGTTGGCCGCCAGGTGCGCGACGCTGTAGTGGCGTCGGCCCGCGAATACGCGGTCGCCGGCGGCGTCGTGCGCCTGAGCAACGAGACGATCTGCTTCGGCGCGCGCGCATAGCGAGAGACCGCAGTGCCCGACGGTCCCGCTCGCGTCTCGCTGTTGCGCTATTCCCCTGCTTTAATCCTGTTTTCAATCGTTATCGCGGACGCGCGCCAGCATAGCGATCCCGATCTGTGGGGACACGTACTGTGGGGCCGCGAGCTTCTCGCTAACGGCTCGCTGCCCCACAACAATCCCTATTCGTATTCGGCGCCGGGCTTCCCGTGGCTGCGTCATGAATGGTTGAGCGAAGTGGTGATGGCCGCGATGTTCGACGCGTTCGGCCCGTTCGGCCTGAAGCTGCTCAAGTTCGCGTGCACGGCCGGCACGATCTGTTTCGTCGCGTCCGCCGAATCGGAAACCGGCGCACCGGTGACCTGGCAGGCCGCGATCCTGCTGGTGTTGGCGCTGATCCTGGCGCCGGTGATGCAGTTCCGGCCGCAACTCTTCGATTTCCTGTTTCTGTCCGCGATTGTCGCCCTGCTCGCGCGTGACAATTGGCGCGGCTCCGCGCCGTTATGGATCGCTATCCCGATCGTCGCGATTTGGAGCAATTTTCACGGCGGATTTTTTATCGGCCTGGTTGCGATGGGCGTGTATGGCGCAACGATCATCATGTCCGACATCGTAGCGGGGCGCGGTCCGCGTCGCGGGCTTGGCATTATCGCGATTACCGCTGCCGCCGCCGCATCTACTTTGTGTACGTTTCTGATCCCGCCCGCGCGCGATACCTGGTACACGCTGATCCACTCGATCCTGAACCCGATGACGCACAGTACGATTGCGGATTGGAAGCCGCTGCTAGCTGCACTGACGACCGCGGACAGCGGGAGCGTCGAGCAAAAGTATTTCGTCGTAGTGCTGCTATTCTTTGCCGCCGCCATCTTATCAGTGGTGCTCAAGCCCGGCGGCAACGACGCGCCGATGGTCGCGGTCGCCGCCGTGATGCTCGCGACGGCCTTTACGGCCGTCCGCAACGTGCCGATCGCGGCGATCGCAGTCGCTCCCGTGATCACGAACCATATCAGCCGCCTCGCCGCGGGACGCACGACGGCAACGCCGCGCGCCGACGCCGATCAATCGTATCGGGGGCCGAGGCTCGCGATGGAAACCCTTGTGGCCGTCGTCGCCATCGGGTTCGCGCGGTACAACGGAATTTTGAAACCCGGAATAGACGCATCCGACAATCCTGCCGATGCCGTCGACTTCATGAACAGCCACGGGCTCGCGGGAAACGTGCTGGCCGACTACGCGTGGGGTCAGTACGTCATCTGGCATTGCGCTCCCGGCACGAAGGTTTTCATCGACAGCCGCTACGACCTGGGCTATCCGCCCGCGGTGATCCGGGACTACGTGGCGCTCGACAACGGCACGGCCGGCGGATCGCACACGCTGGCGGCGTATCCGCACGATTTCGTTTTGCTCAAGAAAGATTCGCCGGCCGCGAAACTGATGAAATCTCAACCCGCCTGGCGGCTCATCTACTCAGACCAGGTCGCCATGCTGTACGCGCGCAAGGGCGCCGACGCTGCGAGCATCCCCGCAATTCCGGTGTCGGG
Source organism: uncultured delta proteobacterium (assembly GCA_963724395.1). Taxonomy (GTDB): domain Bacteria; phylum Desulfobacterota; class Binatia; order Binatales; family Binataceae; genus Binatus. Next base: position 304,031 of record CAVRUK010000002.1, read on the forward strand.
TACGAGCCATCGCTGGCAATTTCCATAGTCCCGGTATCGGCGCCGCGAATCCCAAAAAATGTAAACTGATTGATATTTCATACGGTTAGTTCTAGGCTTCAATCTCTTCATAGGCGCCGAGCGTTTTGGGGGAACGTTTCTGTTGTTTAGATCCAACCATCGCTCCGCATTGATTCTCGCGATCCTGCTGATAGCCGCGGCGTCGATGCTCGGATACATCGCCGCAGTCGCGGCGAATCCAGTCGGCGCGCTGCCCGACGCTAAAGACCACAGCGCCGGCGAGCTAAACATCAGACCCGAGAAACACGACTTCGGCGCCGTCGAGTTGACGCATCAAAGTGTGCCCCTGACCATCACGGCCACCAACAAATCGCGGTCAACTTCGGTTGTCTTTAGTAGCGTCGTCATCTCGCCTCCGTTTCTAATACAAAGCGACGGATGCACTGGCGCATTGTCTGCCGGCCATTCCTGCAAGGTTGATGTCCTCTTCGAACCAAATAGTCTCGGACCGGTAAAAGATAAGGCTGGCTTGACATTTACAGACTCGGCAAGAAGCAGTCCGCAACATGTCGCGCTCAAGGGACTCGGAATACCACCTTCTCCGACATCGACTGTGACTATGACACCAACGCCGTCAACTTCTCCGAGCGGTTCACCGACGTTCACTCCCAGTCCTCGCAGCACGCCGAGCAACACCGCTACGTGTACTACCCAGGCAACGCCCTCCGTCGCGGGACTGGTCTTGATCGCAGGCGGTCAGGGATCCGATGGAACTCCTCTTAACACTGCGGAGGTCTTCAACCCGGTCACGAACACATTCACGCTCACGACCGCGCCTGCACTCGGCGGCAGCAATATGATCGATGCGCGGTACAGCCATGCAGCAGCAGCAACCAGTACAACAGCAGCTGGCGCCTCGGTGACCGTGACCGGCGGGATTGACGCTAGCGGCGCGACCAATTCGACCGAGACGTTCTCCAGCATCACTAACAAGTTCACCGCTGGTGGTAACATGGCGGACTCGCGGCAGGGGCATACCGCGACGTTCCTGGTCATGCCCGCTGGAGTGCTTCTGGTTACGGGCGGACGCGATGCGAACGGCAGGGTCCTGAAGTCCGCCGATATCTACACTCTCCCATTCGATGAATATGCCGCATCAACCATGAACACGCCGCGGGTGAACGTGGCCGCATCCGGTGAGCAGTTTTTTGTCCACAACGCATGCTCCCCTCCTAAAATAGCGTTGATCACCGGCGGTTCCGACGGCGTGAACGCGTTACAAACCGCCGAAGTATTCGATTCCTCCACCAACATCTTTACTCTCACCGACCAGCTGGCAGGCGGCAGTCAGATGAACGCGCCGCGCATCTTCCACACCGCGACTCTCTACAGCGGAGGGATATTAGTCGCGGGCGGAGAGGGAGCTGCGGGAGTTGCGCAGTCGAGTGCCGAGGTCTTCGTCGCGAACAACTTCACCCTGACAACCAGCCTCGGCGGGACAAATATGACGGTTGCGCGCGCGATGCATACTGCCACAGGGATTGGCGGCCCATACGTGCAATGCTGCCCGAATCAAATCTTGATCGCGGGTGGCATCGACAGCTCGGGAAACGCACTGGCCAGCGCCGAGGTGTTCGATGCCGCCACGAACTCGTTCACCGCGGTCGGATCGATGCATAGCGCGAGGTTCGATCACGCGGCCGCATTGCTGTCCAACGGCAAAGTGCTGATCACAGGCGGCGAAGATGGCAGCGGAAACACCCTCAACACTGCGGAAATCTACGATCCAGTTACGCAGGCCTTCACGCTGACGACGGACCCCTCGCTCGGCGGCAACAACATGAACGCCGCGCGCAAGCTGCACACAGCCACCGCATACTAGCGGCGAGCGAATCGAAGCGCGCCGTCTCGCGCACAGCACCGCGAATGCGCTGCTCTGGAAATGCGCCGTCAGTGTGGTAAGTAAAGTGATCGCCAAGGCGCTCGTGCGGCGGGGGAGATACTGCTCGTGCGAGCTGCCGACGTTATCGCCACACTCAAGGAGCACTCAGAATGAAAGCCGCAGTTTTCCACGGGCCCAAGTTGCCCCTCAGTATCGAGGACGTCGAACTCGACAAGCCGCAGGACCGCGAGGTCCTGATCAAAACCGTCGCCAGCGGCGTATGCCATAGCGACCTGCATTTCGTCGACGGTTTCTACCCCTATCCCGCGCCTGCCGTGCTCGGCCACGAGGCCGCCGGCATCATCGAGGAAGTCGGCAAGCAGGTGACCTACGTGAAGCCCGGCGATCACGTGATCTGCTGCCTGTCGGTGTTCTGCGGCTACTGCGAGCAGTGCATGTCGGGGCATCCGAATCGATGCTCGAACAAGTCCGCCACCCAGCGCAGTCCGCAGGACAAGCCGCGCATCTCGCAGAAGGGCAAGCCCGTCAACCAGTTCCTCGACATCTCGTCGTATTGCGAGAAGATGCTGCTGCATGAGAACGCGGTCGTGAAGATTCGCGAGGACCTGCCGCTCGATCGCGCGGCGCTCATCGGATGCGGTGTCACTACCGGCGTCGGCGCGGTGCTCAACACCGCGAAGATCGAGCCCGGCTCGACGGTCGCCGTGTTCGGCGCGGGCGGCGTCGGTCTCGCGGCGATCCAGGGCGCGCGAATCGCGGGCGCGCGCAAAATAATCGCGGTCGACAAGTTCGAGGGCAAGCTCGCGATGGCCAAACGGCTCGGCGCGACCGATACCGTTGACGCGTCGAGCAGCGATCCCGTCGATGAAATCCGCAAGATGACCGGCGGCGGCGTCGACTACTCATTCGAAGCCATTGGATTAAAGTCGGTCGCAGAGCAGGCGTTCAACTCGCTCAAGGCCGGCGGCACTGCGACCGTCATCGGCATGATCCCCGTCGGCCAGAAGGTCGAAATCGACGGCTACATGTTTCTGACCGAGCGCAAACTGCAAGGCTCCAACATGGGCTCGAACCGATTTCGCATCGACATGCCCAAGTACATCGACTTCTACCTGCAGGGCCGCCTCAATCTCGACGACATGATCAGCCAACGCCGCAAGCTCGAGGACGTCAACGACGCGTTCCGCGCGATGAAGGCCGGCGAGGTCGCGCGCACCGTCCTGATGTTCAACTAGGCGTCACTGAAAAAACTGAAAAAAGAATTCGAGGTTCTAAAAAAATGAAAGCTGCTGTCTTCCACGGCCCCGGTCAGCCACTCACGATCGAGCAGGTCGATATCGACGAACCCAAAGAGCGCGAAGTCGTCGTGCGCACCGTCGCCAGCGGCGTATGCCACAGCGATCTTCATTTCGTCGACGGCCTCTACATGTGGCCGACCCCCGCCGTCCTTGGCCACGAGGCCGCGGGCGTCGTCGAGAAAGTCGGCTCGCAGGTCTCGTACCTCAAGGCCGGCGACCACGTCATCGCGTGCCTGTCGGTCTTTTGCGGCTACTGCGAGGAATGCATGTCCGGCCATCCCAACCTCTGCTCGAACAAGGCCGCCACCCAACGCACCGCCAGCGACAAGCCGCGCCTCTCGCAGAAGGGCAAGATGGTCAATCAGTTCGCCGACCTGTCGGGCTACGCCGAAAAGATGCTGCTGCATGAAAATGCGCTGGTGAAAATTTCCAACGACGTGCCGCTCGATCGCGCCGCGCTCATCGGATGCGGCGTCATGACCGGCGTCGGCGCCGCGCTTCACACCGCCAAGGTCGCGCCCGGCTCGACGGTCGCCGTGTTCGGCGCCGGCGGCGTCGGCCTCGCGATTATCCAGGGCGCGCGAATCGCGGGCGCGCGAATGATCATCGCGGTCGACAAGTTCCCGGCCAAGCTCGAGCTCGCCAAAAAACTCGGCGCGACTCACGCCGTCGACGCGTCAAAAGGTGACGCCGTCGATCAGATCCGCGCGCTCTCCGGCGGCGGCGTCGAGTACTCGTTCGAAGCGATCGGGCTCAAGGTCGCAGCCGAGCAGGCGTACGAATCGCTCACCGCCGGCGGCATCGCCACGATTGTCGGGATGGTTCCGCTTGGGCAGAAAGTCGAAGTGGACGGCTTCTCGCTCCTGTTCGAGAAGCGCATCCAGGGATGCTTCATGGGATCGAACCGCTTCCGCATCGACATGCCGCGAATCATCGAGCTCTATCAGCAAGGGCGGCTCGACCTCGACGACATGATCACGCGCCGCGGCAAACTCGAAGACGTCAACGAGGCATTCCGCGCAATGAAGGCCGGCGAGGTAGCGCGCACAGTGCTGATGTTCGACTAGGCGCGCGCATTCTAATCACGTAACGCATCAAGGCCGGTCGGGTTTCCAATGGCCCTCTTAGATCCGGCCCTAAAATCCGGTCCCCCTTCCACCAGAGGAAGGGGTTAGGGGTTAGGTTCCCGGCGAACTACCTCATCCTCACCCATTTCGCCAAATGTTCGGGATGAACTGTTCAGCCTGCCCAACCTCACCCGGACGTGCTAGTCAATTCACTATGGCCAGTCATCAAGCGCATAGGACGTCTCCGTTGTGGGAAATATTAAATTTGACGGAACGAAGCTACCGGTGGTGGTCCAGCCCTCGCCAGACCACAACATATGGTAAGGAATCGCCATTTTTCGGATAGTTGTTCATCTCAAAATTGACCCAAATAAACGCAAAAAGAGAGCGAAAAGGAGCGTCACGGAAAGAAATCCGACGCTTCCTACCCCTTCAGCAAATCCGCGATCCCTTCTTCGATCGACACGCGTGGACGCCATCCCAGCACCCGCTCGGCCTGGGTGCGATCCGCCAGCGTATCGCGCATGTCGCCGGCGCGTCCTTCGCGATGTACGATCGTTCCCCCGATCATCGCCGCAACCCGATTCACGCTTACATTCTCGCCGCGCCCGATATTTATCGCGCGCCCGTCGGCGATTTCGCAGTCCATCGCGAGCAGGTTTGCCGAGACCACGTCGCTGACGTGCGTAAAATCCCGCGTCTGTTCGCCGTCGCCGAAAATTTCCAGCGGCCGCCCCTCGCGCCGCGCCTTCAGAAACGCCGCAATCGCCAGCACGTACGATCCCTCGCTCGGCATACGGGGACCGTACACGCCGAAGTAGCGCAGCGTGAGAGTCTGCATCGCGAACAACCGATGAAACATGCGCGCGTATTGCTCGCCGACATACTTTTGCAGCGCGTACGGGTTGAGCGGATTCGGCGTCATCGTCTCAACCAGCGGCATCTTCGCCTGCTCGCCATATACCGACGACGATCCCGAGTACACCACGCGCCGCACTTTGTGATCGCGCGCTGCGATCAGCACGTTCAGCGTTCCGACCACGTTGGTCATGTGCGTTTCGACCGGCTTCGCGATCGAAAGCGGGATCCGCGGCAGCGCCGCGACGTGGAACACCGTATCGACCCCGTCAAACGCGTCGGCAATCGACGACGCGTCGCGAATATCGCCTTCGACCAGCTCGGCCGCGCGATTCACATACTCGCGCGTGCCGGTGGCAAAGTTGTCGATCGTTCGCACCCGCAACCCGGCGGCGACGAGCGCGTCCACCAGATGCGACCCGATAAAGCCCGCCCCTCCAGTTACAAGCACGAGACGCCGGGGCCTGTGCGATTGCGATTCGGTACTCATTTATTCAAACAGGGACAAACTCCCGCACCTTTCTTAGTACTGGGTGCAGGGGTCACCCCTGCCCAGGGAAGCGTGAAACCCAGGAGGGGTTTCACGTTCAAATAAAGTGATTTACCCTTCCCCATCACGCAAAATTGCGCGGTTTGCATCGCTAGGATAACCTAGTCGTTTACCGCCCGCACCTGAACGGGCACCCAACAATGACCACCGATGCGCACAGGATCAAGCTCCTCAAGGAGTTGCTCGCCGAACGAATCCTCGTTCTGGACGGCGCGTTCGGCACCTTCGTGCTCGGCGAAAATCTGAGCGCCGCGGATTACGGCGGCGCTCGCTACGAAGGATGCAACGAGAACGTCGTGCGCACGCGGCCGGAGCTGATTCGCCGCATGCACGATGGCTTTCTCGAGGTCGGCGCCGACATAATCGAGACCGCGAGCTTCCAGGCCAGTCCGATCGTGCTTGCCGAGTACGATCTCGAAAAGGACGCGCACGAGATCAACCGACTCGCCGCGACGCTCGCGCGCGAGGAAGCCGCCCGCTTCAGCACTGCCGACAAGCCGCGCTTCGTGGCGGGCTCGATGGGCCCGACGACCAAGAGCATCTCGGTCACCGGCGGCGTGACGTTCGATCAGATGCGCGACGGCTACCAGGTGCAGGCCGAAGGGTTGATCGAAGGCGGCGCCGACATCCTGCTGCTCGAAACCGTCAACGACACGCTCAACTGCAAAGCCGGCCTGGTCGCGATCGAGGCCGCGATCGCAAAACTCGGTGTCGCGCCTGCGGTCGCAGTGTCGGGCACAATCGAGACGATGGGCACTTTGCTCAGCGGGCAGGATATCGAGGCCTTCTACACCTCACTCGCGCATCGCGACCTGCTCTGGATGGGCCTCAACTGCGCCACCGGTCCCGACTTCATGACCGATCATCTGCGCACTCTATCCGGCATCTCGAAATTCTTTGTCGCGTGCGTGCCCAACGCGGGCCTGCCCGACGAAGAAGGGCATTACAATGAGACCCCCGCGATGCTGGCGGGAAAAATCGCGCGCTTTGCCGAAAACGGATGGGTCAATCTGGTCGGCGGATGCTGCGGCACGACGCCCGAGCATATCCGTCTGCTCGTTCAAGCCGTCGCGGGCAAGCGTCCGCGAGAGCGCTCGACGCTCAGGCGCTCGGTCGTTTCCGGCATCGAGACTCTGGTCATCGACAACGACACGCGGCCGGTGATCGTCGGCGAGCGCACCAACGTGCTCGGCAGCCGCAAGTTCAAGCGGTTGATCGCGGACGGCAAGGTCGAGGAAGCTTCCGAAGTCGGGCGCGTGCAGGTGCGCCGCGGCGCGCACATCCTCGACGTATGCCTGCAGGACCCGGATCGCGACGAGATGGCCGACGTCACGCGCTTTCTGGAAATCGAAGTGAAGAAAGTCAAAGTGCCGCTGATGATCGATTCGACCGATCATCGCGTGATCGAAGAGTCGCTCAAGCGCACGCCGGGCAAGTCGCTGATCAATTCGATCAATCTCGAAGACGGCGAGGATCGCTTCAAGAAAGTCGTGCCTCTCGCCCGCCGCTTCGGCGCCGCGCTGGTCGTCGGATGCATCGACGACGACAAGCAGCAGGCGCAGGCCGTCACGCGCCAGCGCAAGCTGCAGGTGGCGGAGCGCTCGTTCAAGCTGCTCACCGAAAAATACGGCGTCGAGCCCGAAGACATCATCTTCGATCCGCTGGTCTTCCCGGTCGGCACCGGCGACAAGAACTATATCGGCTCCGGCATCGAGACCATCGAAGGCATTCGGCTCATCAAGAGTGCGTTGCCGAATTGCAAGACGATTCTCGGCATCTCAAACGTCTCGTTTGGACTGCCCGAGGCGGGCCGCGAAGTGCTGAACGCCGTGATGCTTTATCATTGCGTGCAGGCGGGTCTCGACCTCGCGATCGTCAACTCCGAGAAACTTCATCGCTATCCATCGATTCCCGAAGAGGAGCGCAAACTCGCCGAGGATTTGATCTGGTGGCGCGGCGACGATCCGATCGCGGCGTTTGCCGCGTACTTTCGCGCACGCAAGAGCACCGTCACGGCCGAGGATCGCAAATCGATGCCGCTGGACGATCGCCTCGCCCGCTACATCCTCGAGGGCTCCAAGGACGGCCTGATCGACGACCTGAACGAGGCGCTGACGACGCGCGGGCCGCTCGAAATCATCAACGGGCCGTTGATGAAAGGCATGGACGAGGTCGGACGCCTATTCAACGCCAACCAGATGATCGTCGCCGAAGTTCTGCAGTCGGCCGAGGCGATGAAGGCCGCGGTCGCGCACCTCGAGCCGCACATGCAGAAGTCCGAGAGCGCGACCAAGGGCAAGATTATTCTCGCGACGGTCAAGGGCGACGTCCACGACATCGGCAAGAACCTGGTCGAGATTATTCTCAGCAACAACGGCTACCGCGTCGTCAATCTCGGCATCAAGGTTCCGCCCGAAGAACTGATCAAAGCTTTCCGCGAGCACGGACCCGACGCGATCGGTCTCTCGGGCTTGCTCGTCAAGTCGGCGCAGATGATGGTCGCGACGGCGCAGGACTTGAAGACCGCAGGGATCGATTGCCCGATCCTGGTCGGCGGCGCCGCGCTCTCGAACAGGTTCACGCGGATGAAAATCGCGCCCGAGTATTCTGGACTGGTCGCGTACGCGAACGACGCGATGAACGGGCTCGACCTCGCCAATCAAATCATGGACTTCGAACGACGCGAATCGCTCAAACACGTGCTTGCCGACCAGTCCAAAAAGATGCTCGAGGCCGCGCCGAAGGTCGTCAATGCACCGCCGGACGCGGCGCCGCGCACTTCATCGGTGCGTCGCGACGTCGAAATTCCGAAACCGCCCGACCTCAAGACTCACGTGATCCGCAACTACGATCTCGGCGAGATCTTCGAGTACATCAATCCCAAGAGTCTCTACGCCAAGCATCTCGGCTTCCAGAATTTTACCGAGGCGTTCGAGGCAGGCGACCTCAAGGCGCGCGAGCTTCACGATCGCGTCGAGGAAGTCGCGCAACAGATTCTCGCGCGCTCGGACATTTCCGCGAACGCTGTTTACCGATTCTTCCCCGCACAGTCCGACGGCGCCCGCACCGTCATGATCTATTCGCCGGACGGCAAGACCGTGCTCGAATCGTTCATCTTCGGCCGCCAGAGCGACCCGCCGCATCTGTGCCTCGCAGACTACGTGGCCGCGCGCGACTCCGGCCGCACCGACTATCTGTGCATGTTCGTCACGACCATCGGCACCGGCGTGCGCGCGCTCGCGGAGGATTGGAAGAACAAGGGCGACTATCTTCGCTCGCACATCCTGCAGGTCCTCGCGCTCGAAGGTGCAGAAGCGTTCGCCGAACTGTTGCACGTGAAGATTCGCCAGATGTGGGGAATCGGCGACCCGCCGGGCCTCGCGCTCAAGGATCTCGTGCAGGCGCACTACCGCGGCAAGCGTTTCTCGTTCGGCTACCCCGCCTGTCCGCGTCTCGAGGATCAGGAACCGCTGTTCCGCCTGCTCGAAGTCGAGAAGAATGCGATCGGCGTGCAACTGACCGAGGGCTTCATGATGGACCCCGAGAGCGCGGTCAGCGCCGTCGTATTCCATCATCCGGAGGCGAAATATTTCAGCCTCTCGCCCACCGACATCGAGCGGCTCGAGCGCGAATTTGACGCCGCCGCCGTCAAGCGCGCCGCCAGCTAGGCCTTTTTTCAGAATCTGCTAGTGCGCCTTGCTGCGTAGTTCGCGCTCGGCAAGTTCAAGATCTGCTTCGATCATCAATTCAGCGAGCTTTTCGAACTTCACCTTGGGCGTCCAGCCGAGTTGGCGCTTCGCCTTCGACGCGTCACCGATCAACAGATCGACTTCCGCGGGACGGAAGAATCGCTGATCGATCTCGACGTGGTCCTGCCATCGCAGTTTCAGGCGATCGAACACGACCTCGAGAAACTCCTGCACCGAATGCGCTTCGCCGGTCGCGATTACGTAGTCGTCGGGCTGCTCCTGCTGCAGCATCAGCCACATCGCCTCGACGTAGTCGCCCGCGAATCCCCAGTCGCGGCGCGCGTCCAGGTTGCCGAGTGCGAGCTTTTCCTGGATGCCCACTTTGATTCGCGTCGCGCTGCGCGTTATCTTGCGCGTCACGAAATTCTCACCGCGCCGTGGCGACTCGTGGTTGAACAGGATTCCGTTGCACGCGAACAGCTCGTAGGCCTCGCGATAGTTTACCGTCTGCCAGTGCGCGTAAACCTTGGCGCACGCGTAGGGACTGCGGGGATGAAACGGCGTGGTTTCGCGCTGCGGATTTTCCGTAACCTTGCCGAACATCTCCGACGAGCCCGCCTGGTAAAGCCGCGCGGCCCGCCCACGGCGCTTGTTGTGATCGCGCAGCGCCTCGAGCAATCGCAGCGCGCCCAGGCCGACCACGTCGGCGGTGTATTCGGGCTGATCGAACGAGATGCGCACGTGCGATTGCGCGGCGAGATTGTACACCTCGTCGGGACGCACCTGCTCGATGATTCGCCTGAGCCCGGTGCCGTCGCCGAGGTCACCGTAGTGCAGTTGCAGGCCTTCGGAAGCGGTCCCGAAGCCCTTGCGCAGATGATCGATTCGTCCGGTGGCAAAACTCGAAGTGCGCCGCACCATCCCATGCACTTCGTAGCCTTTTTTCAGGAGAAACTCGGCGAGGTAAGAGCCATCCTGTCCGGTCACGCCGGTTATCAATGCTACTTTCGGCATTTCAGCTGGCGGCCTTTCCCGTATTCAATCACCCGGCACCAGTCGATGCGAATCGCTGTCAAAGTGCTGGGTGGAGAATTCAAACAGCTCGGCGTCTTCGAGCGCTTCCATCTGATGCACCAGTCCGATCGGGACGTCCATGCACTCGCCCGCAGTCAATTCGAATTCCTCGATCTTGTCGCTGTCCGGCGACTCCTTGATTCGCACGATCAACCTGCCGCTGCGCAGGTAGAACGATTCGGTCTTGAGCTTATGGTAATGCAACGAGCACTTCTTGCCCTTGCGAATTTCCAGAATTTTCCCGCAGTAGAGATCGCCGTTTGCGATCCATACCTCGCGGCCCCAGCCCTTGGGCACAATCTGGACTGGTTTTCGTGCTCGAGTCATCGTCTCTCCCCCGCTCCTGTTTCCGTATCGCGACCCCGACCTGCGACGGCCAAACCTACCGGTATTTTTATCTGATCCAACTGTAGCCGCGCTAGACGGTGGGCGCGGCGCGATGCCGGCTCAGGAATCTTTAGCGACCGCCGAGGCTGACAAGACTACCCGCAGACCGCCCGATTCGACGGCGCTGAGCAGAATCGCCACCCGCTCCGCGCCCGACAGATAACGCTGGAAGATTGCTTCGAACCCACGGAACGGACCGTCAACGACCACCACGCGCTCGCCGGTGCCGAATGGCTTGTCGGGGATTTCGATCACGTCGTCAACGCCGCGGCGGCGAATCTCCGACACGATCGGCGCGGGCACCGCCAGGGGATCGATTCCGGCCGACACGATTGCGCGCACCCCGGCCCGATACTTTACTTCGAAGTACTGCTGCTGGAGGTTGAACCTGGCGAACACGTAACACGGAAACAGCGGCGCAACCGACACCACCATCCGTCCCCATCGTGGCGCCTTCACCTTGAGCATGGGCAAAAACACTTCCGGCACCAGGTTGGCGAGTTGATCGCGGACCCAGCGCTCCTTGCCGGTCTTGGTGCGTACCAGGTACCAGTTTGTCTGTGAGTGCTCGTCCATCGCGGCGTGCGCGCGAAAATAAAAAAGGCGGCTGTAGCACATGCTACAGCCGCCCGGTCAGTCCAATCTACTGCTAGATTTCGTACGTGAACGTGAACTCGAGTTCGTTGAACCGCTGCTCGCGGCTGAGGATGTATGGATCGGTGTAGCGGCCGCTGCGCCCGATGAACCACTGGGCATTCAATCCGAACAGCACGTTGCGCGAATACCGGTAAACGTTGGTCGTCGAAAGCTCGCCGACGTTGTTGTCGATATCCCACAGAATCAGGTTGCCGGCGGTCAACTGCCCGTTCATCAGCCAATTCGTTGCGTTGAGGAACGCCAGGCTGCTGAGCTCACGCTGCTTGCCGGCGGTTATCCCCGGAGCGGGCGAGCCCTCCGCACCGGCCGGACGATCGGGGTACCAGGTCTCCGTGAACTGAGCCGTCAGGAACGTATGCTGCTTTGATATCCAAGGGATGTAGGTTGGACGGTCAGCCGCGACGATCCAGCGTGTGAACTCGGTCCATTCTGAACCGTCCGGATTTCCGCTAGCGGTAGGAAAACGGGCCGAGGCAACACGGGCCGGAACGGCAACCGCGATGTCCGGCTGATACAGAAAGTCGTAGCGATACACGATATCGGTCAGGTCTTTGTCGTAATAAGTTCCAGTCAAGCCAAAGAAATTGTTGCGCCGATAGTCGGTCGTACCAAGGAGCTCAACCGTTCCGCCCACCGGCACACCCGCGCGGGGATGGTTGAGAAAGAAACCGGGGATTACGAACGTACCCGGTGCAACTGCGACCGCGCCCGGTTCTCCTGTGGCGCTCGGGCCGCAGGTGGCGCAGGTTGAGCTTCTTGAGCTGCGAAATTCATACAAGTAGATGAAGCTGGCCTGGAGCCCGTTTCCAATCGGCAGCAGGCTCGAATAGCGCAATCCGAATTCGCTGTTTTGCAGCGAGTTTGACGGGGTCTTGCTGAGACTCTTGGAGTAAAAGTCGAAAAATTCACCAGATTGCCGGCTGCGGTTGCCGTTTACCGGGGGGAAAGTGGGGAAGCCAACGGGCAGGAAGATCATCCCTTTCGCGTCAAGATTGGGCGCCTCGTTGACGTTGAGCTCCTGGCCGTTCTGGTTGAAGCTCACCGGGAACACCCCGTCCGCGCCGTTGCCACAGGGCACACAGCCGCCGCCGAGTGCGACCGGGGTAACCCAAGGATTGCGCGGATCGCCCTGGCCTATAATTCCTGCGCTCTCGAAGTCACCGGGAATAACGAAGCCTTCCAGCTCGTTGTTGGCGGTCTTCAGAAAGTCCGGCAGGATGTAGTTGAGCTTGATCATCCTGAGGTTCGTGCGCACGTCCTCGGCCGCTTCCGCGCCGTAGACCCCGTGCCATGACGCGTTGACCGGGTTGGTGACTTCGGTGCCTGACAGCGCGTCGGCTTCCGACCAGATGACCTCCTGCTTGCCGATGCGTGCGGAGAAGTTGTCGGTAAAGTTCAACTGTGAATACCATTCGCGCAGATCGTTCTTGAAGTATTCGTTCTGCAGCGACGGAGTAACCGTTACCCCGTTGTTCGTGCTCTTGTTCATCGAGTACGGAGTGGCATCCGTGTTCGGCCGCTGCCGGCCAAGGTTCTTGATCGACCCGAATGAGTCGTACCAGGGCCGGTAGAACGCGAAGAAGTCCCCATCCTTGATAAACAGCGTGTCAAAGCGGCCCAGCAACTTGTAGTTCTTGATCATGTGGTAATCGGGCCGCACGTCCGCAAGGTTGCGCTGCTCGACCAGATCCCAATGGTTGAAATCGAAACTGCCGCCCGTTATCCCGAACGACTGTCCGGGCCTCGCGAAACCGCTGGGCATTATCCGGGTCGGTGTTGAGTCCCGGCTCGAGCTGCCTTCGCCCCAGTGACCCGCATTGCGAGTTTCAAAAAATCCAAAGACTGAAAAGTCGCCCTGCGTGATCGTCGCCATTGCGACCGAGGTCCACAATGTCGCAACGGTTGCCACAGCGGCCACCATCAGACTCCGCCACCGCATTCCGCCGAATCCCTGATTCCCGTTCTGCATAATCACACCCCCAAGCTGGAGCCCTCGCGGTTACGAACTCCTCGCCCGATTGTCCACCAGGCAAGCCCAAGACCCTAAATCCCCATTCGCGCGTACAAACCTGCGAACGCGGCTTAGCTACCACTCTGCTGCGTACCTTGTCAAGAAGGGTGCATGAAGCCGTCATATGTTTGCAATAGTCCGAAAATAGTCACGTGATACTGTCGATCCCGGATTTCGGCTGCCGCGATTGGATACACCCGGCGCGTGCCGATGCCAAACCTTCCACGCTAGTCGGGTCTCTCTCATCCACAGGACTAACCCCGAGCCGCCTTCATGAACAAAGAATTACGTCGCACTTGAATTTGTCATCTGATCAGTGTAGGTACGACCACCGAATGCGCGTCCGGGAGGATTCCGGATCTCGGCTAAGGCTTTGGTTGCCTTTGCCGGGGATGGAACAGACTGATGGCCGCGTGGGTTTTCTAGGCTGATTGGCTGCAGCAGACGGGGACACCGATGACTCGGCGGGGGTTAGAAACAATGACGCATGGAAGGATGCAGGCGATGACTGAGGGCAGGGATGGGATCTCTTTGGCGCCAACTAGAGCGCCGGGGCTGATGGGGGTCGCTCGTCGGCTTTCGGTGGCGGCCGCGATGCTCGCGATTGCTGCGCTCGTCGCGGGTACCGCAGGCAACGGCTACGCCCAGGGGCTGACGGAACCGGTCTCCGTGTCGAATTTTGGCGCGATCTTCGCCGGCAGCCTCGAGACATTCTCCGCGGGCTCCAAGCGACACGCCAAGCCTGAATCTCGGATCAAAGGCGTCAACAGCATGTTGAGCCTCGGGCCGTACGGCGACGCAGTGAGCTCGGTCGACGGTCACATAGCGGTGGCGATGCCCTTCGATTTTCTGGGTACTAGCGCCTCTCTCGCTCCAGCAACATTGATAGGTTGCGGCCCTTTTGGCGTACCCGCGACCGGTCCGCTCTTTGGCACTGGTTTGGTCGCGATCTACTCTTCGACCGCCAGCGGTGACTCTGCGCCGGAAACCGTAATTTGCTCACCCGGTGTCGCGATCGGTATTGATGGCCAAGGTTTGGTGCCAGCCTTCCCCAACACTACGGGCGTTTTCTTACCTCAGGGCGTAGCATTTGAAGACACCTCGGATGGGATCACCCCCGCCGGGCACGAAATCCTGGCGGTTGGAAATGCGCTTCCGGAGGTAGATCAGGATGCTGCGGAATGCGCGTCGGCGGGCTTGCCCACTGTGACCTTGGGCACGATTACCATGTATGACCGATCGACGCTCACTGCTCCCGGCCTCAACAACGTTGTACCCTTCCAGAACAATCCGGTGAGCGCCATTAACCCGTTTCCTGCGGGCGGGATACCGCCGGTTAACCCGCCAACTGGCGTTCTTTACACGCAGAACGCCACCATCGGCGGATGCCTATCTGCGCTGGCGGGTCCACGTAGCCTCGCGTTTGACGAGCATGGCTTTCTGTTCGTCGTGAACAACGTTCCCCCCTTGAACGCCACACTCGCCGCAGTGCCTAAATTCATAACCGTGTATGGTGCCGGCGCGTATGGCGATGTATTTCCGACGGCTCTTATCGGTCTCAATTCGCCGCCCAACGAGACTTCGATGACCTTGGTCAATCCGATCGGGATTGCGGTCGCCACCCTGGGCTTCGAAGACGATCTGATCTACGTCACGGACACCAGCGACAACAGCATCAAAATCTTCAATCCGTTCGCGAATTCGGATCCGGCACTCGGCTTTGCATTCGCGGGTTCACTGGTTGGCACGATTCAGGGCGGCTCCACGAAACTGAAGCATCCCGAGGGCATCGCGCTCAGCGCGGACAACGACACGCTGTACGTCGTGAACAATCTTACGAATACGCTCTCGATGTTCAGCGATATACAGTCGATACCAACGGATCCCACCGGGGTCGCTCCCCCGGTCGACAACATTGCTCCGACCCTGTCGATTTCAGGAAATCAGGCCGACATGAACTTCCCGACTGGAGCTGCCATCTTCCCGCAGTTCACGTCCACGTCCGATTAACCATCCGCTCGCGACGCGAGCGAAACGAAACGGCGAACGCCGAATCCGGAATACCGGATTCGGCGTTTGTGTTTCTGCATCATGCTGTCGCGATCGTTAAGCGCAGATCCTCCGCCAGCGACGCCGCCAGCAGTCCGGAGATCTCACCACGCGCCGCCAGACTCGGATGATCGGCCTCGACCGCAACTTCGCCGCTGCCCGCCCGTTCGAGAAATCGGGCCGCATCGATTCCCTCGACGTCGAACCTGACAAACTGCACCGCGCTGATTCTCTCGTCTGACATCTGCCGATCGTCGAATCTCGCCGCGATCTTTCGCGCGCCAATCTTCAGCCACAGATGCCGTTCCAGGCCGACCAGCCGCGCCAACGCCGCGTCGCGCTCGCGCGGCTCGGCGTACTCGATCAGCAGCGTCGCCGCCAGTTCGCCGGCCGCCGGAATCAACTCGTTGTAAGTGTCGATTTCATGCTGAATCGCGTCGCGCTCAGTCATTTTCTCGGTTCTGATCATTTCCTCGATCTGGTACCACGCGGTCTGCGCGTTCTCGAAAATAAATGTGAGATGCGACCCGACGTGGAGGCGCCGCCGCTCCTTCTCGTGAATGAACAAGGGGCGCAGCCGGTCGCGTACGCGTTCGTAATCCGCCAGCGCGAGAATTTCGTTCATCGCGATCTTCTTCAATTGTTGTTCCCCTCACGGCGGTTGCGGCGCCCGCAACGTGTCTGGAAATCCGCCGCGCTTGTACGCGCGCGCCAGCACTTCCAGCGGATGCAGCGGACGCACTCCCGTCGCCTGCTCGATTTGCACCGCCGCCAGCGGACAGTCCGTCGCCATCACGCGGGCGTGCGCCTCGCGCATCCCCTTAAAAGCCCTGGCGCCCCACTTCATCGAGAGCGCGAAGAACTCTTTTTTCATCGCCCACGTTCCGTCATGCGCCGTGCACGCATCGACCGTCGTCACCTCGACGCCGGGAATTTGGCGCATCAGATCGCGCGAGCACAGCCCGATATCCTGCGCCTTGAGATGACACGGAACGTGATACGCGATCGAGCCGGGCGTTGACTGAAACTCATCGTTGAACTTGCCGGCGCGCCGAAGATGGCAGAGCAGCTCGTGCGAATCGACGATCGCCGCCGCGAACTCCTTGACCTCGTCGCCGGCCAGCAGGTTCGGATACTCCGCGCGCATCATGAGCGAGCAGGTCGGATTGATCGCTGCGATTTTGTAACCCTCGCGCACCAGCGGCAGCATCGAATCGATATTCGCCCGCGCTTCCTTGCGCGCGAACTCGACGTCGGCGCTATCGAGCGCCGGCATCCCACAACAGTTCTGTTTCGGGCATTTCACCGCGCACCCGTTCTTCGCAAAGACCTCGACCGCGGCTTTGCCCGGCCCGGGGTTGTAGTAATTGACGAAACAAGTCGGGAAAATGACGACCTTGGCGGTCGGCTCGGCCGGTATCGCGGGAACCGGATTGAGCGCGAGCCACTCGTCGAAGGTCTCGGCGGCAAATTCGGGAAGCAGCTTGTCGCGATGTATCCCGATCAGCTTCTCCATCGCCAGGCGCTGGAACTTCTGCCGGCACATCATGTTTGCGAGCGACGGCCTCAGCGCGCCCGCCTTGCCAATCTGATCGGGACGCGCCAGCACCCGCTCGCGCAGCTTGACGCCGTCTTCTTTTGCCTTGACCAACCTGGCGCGAAGCATCAGGCGCGGGAAATCGAGCTGGAACTCATGACCGTCGTGCGGCGTGTAGGGACATTTCATCTCGCAGAGCTTGCATCCGTAGCACAAGTCGACGACGCGCTCTTTCTCCGCCGCCGTCAGCCCTCTCACGTCGCCGTCGTTGCGATCGGTCGCGTCGAACAGGGCAGGAAACGACGGGCATAGATTGAAGCACAATCGGCAGCCGTGACAGATGTCGAAAACGCGCTCGAGTTCCTGGTCGAGTCCGGCGCTATCCCAGTACTTCGCTTCAGTAGAGTTGTAGGAAAGGCCGTCGGTAGGCCGTGCCTCGATTCGGTTGGCCATCGATCTTTCAAAGGGGGCTTAGGTCGCCCGTGCACCATCGCTTACAACAGCGGGCGGGCTCGAAGCCCGCGTGTGCAGCGCGCTACCTGCTACAGCGTGCTCTGCGCCTTGGCGAAGCGTCCCGCGTGCGATTTTTCAGCCTTGGCCAGCGTCTCGAACCAGTCGGCAATTTCCGCGAATCCTTCTTCGCGCGCCGTCTTCGCCATCCCGGGATACATGTCGGTGTACTCGTAAGTCTCGCCGTGAACCGCTGACTTGAGGTTCAGCATCGAATTGCCAATCGGCTGATCGGTCACCGGATCGCCGGCCGACTTCAGATAGTCGAGATGGCCGTGGGCGTGGCCAGTCTCGCCTTCGGCGGTATCGCGAAACAGGCCGCCGATATCCGGCTGGCCTTCGATGTCGGCGATCTTGGCGAAATAAAGATACCTGCGATTGGCCTGGCTCTCGGCGGCGAACGCGTCCTTGAGATTCTGATGCGTCCTGGTTCCTTTCAGGTTTGGCATTTTTTTGCGCCCCTCGATGGGCCGTCCCGCTGACGATTTAAGAAAATCGTCCCGCCAGGTTCGAGTCCTGATGCGACCGGCGGATCATGCGGGCAAAGCGTGCGAGCGGCGTTTCAAATAGTTTTGAAACGCCGCTCGGCTGAGATCAGGCAAGGTCGAAGCGATCCAGGTTCATCACCTTGGTCCACGCCGCCGCGAAGTCCTTCACGAACTTCGCCTTCGAGTCCGCGCACGCATAGACTTCCGCGAGAGCGCGCAGCTCCGAGTTCGAGCCGAAGACCAGGTCGACGCGGGTGCCGGTCCATTTGACCTCGTTCGTCTTCCGGTCACGCCCCTCGTACACGCCTTCGGAGCCAGCGGACGGCTGCCATTGCGTGCTCATATCGAGAAGGTTGACGAAGAAATCGTTTGTCAGCGTTTCTGGCCGCTTGGTGAACACGCCATGTTTGGACTGCCCAAAGTTGGCATTCAGGGCGCGCATGCCACCGACGAGAACTGTCATCTCCGGGGCCGTCAGCGTCAGCAACTGCGCCCGATCCAGCAGCAGTTCCTCCGCCGGTATTTGCTGTCCTTTGCGGTTGTAGTTAATGAACCCGTCTGCGATCGGCTCAAGTACGGCGAATGACTCCACATCGGTCTGCTGCTGCGAAGTATCGGTGCGCCCCGGCGAGAAGGGAACCTTCACGTCGTGCCCGGCCTTTTTCGCAGCTTCCTCAACGGCTGCCGAGCCGCCAAGAACGATCAGGTCGGCAAGCGAAACCTTCTTCCCGGACATTTCTTTTGGATCGCTTCGAGTGTCTGCAGAGCTTTCGCCAGGGCAGCCGGCTGGTTCACTTCCCAATCCTTTTGCGGCGCAAGGCGAATGCGGGCCCCGTTCGCTCCGCCGCGCTTGTCGGTGCCGCGGAACGTCGCCGCCGACGCCCAGGCAGTCGCGACCAGTTGCGAGATAGACAATCCGGATTTCAGGATCTCGGCCTTCAGAGCAGCAATGTCTCGCTCCCCGATCAATTCATGATCGACTGCTGGAACAGGGTCTTGCCACAGTTGAGGCTCCTTGGGAACGAGCGGGCCAAGGTATCGCGAGATAGGCCCCATATCGCGGTGCGTCAGCTTATACCACGCCTTGGCGAACGCATCTGCGAACTCCTGAGGATGCTCGTAGAAGCGCCTTGAAATTTTTTCGTAGGCAGGATCGAAGCGCAGAGAGAGGTCGGTGGTCAGCATGGACGGGGCGCGACGCTTCGACTTGTCGAACGGATCCGGCACCGTGCCGGCGCCCGCGCCATTCTTCGGGCTCCACTGATTTGCACCAGCCGGGCTCTTGGTCAGTTCCCATTCGTAGCTGAACAGATGCTTGAAGTAGTCGTTGCTCCACTTGGTTGGCGTCGTGGTCCAAGTGACTTCTATGCCGCTGGTGATCGCGTCACCTGCTTTGCCCGTGCCATATTTGCTCTTCCAGCCGAGGCCTTGCTGCTCGATGCTGGCGGCTTCCGGCTCTGGGCCGACCAGCGCCGCATCGCCGGCGCCGTGGGTTTTGCCGAAGGTGTGACCGCCGGCGATCAGCGCGACCGTTTCTTCGTCGTTCATTGCCATGCGACGGAACGTCTCCCGGATATCCCGCGCTGCAGCGACCGGGTCCGGTTTTCCATTAGGCCCTTCCGGATTTACGTAAATCAGGCCCATTTGAACCGCGCCGAGAGGATTCGCGAGCTGCACGATCGCCGCTGTAGCGCTCGTCCTCCAGCCACTTGCGCTCCGGCCCCCAGTAGACCTCGTCGGGCTCCCAGACATCCTCGCGACCGCCGCCGAAGCCGAAGGTCTTGAAGCCCATCGACTCGAGCGCGACGTTGCCCGCGAGAATCATCAAGTCGGCCCAGGAGATTTTCCGGCCATACTTTTCCTTTATCGGCCAGAGCAACCGGCGCGCCTTGTCGAGGTTGGCGTTGTCTGGCCAGCTATTGAGCGGCGCGAAGCGCTGCTGACCGGCTCCTGCGCCGCCACGGCCGTCGGCGATGCGGTACGTACCAGCGCTGTGCCACGCCATCCGAATGAAAAGCCCGCCGTAGTGGCCAAAGTCGGCCGGCCACCAGTCCTGCGACGTCGTCATCAAGGCATGGAGGTCCTTGATCACGGCATTCAGATCGAGGCTCTTGAATTCGTCGGCATAGTTGAACTCCTTGCCCATTGGATCGGACTGCGGGGAGTTCTGACGCAGGATCTTCAGGTTCAGCTGATTTGGCCACCAGCCCGCATTCGCGGGGGCCCCAGCCACCGTGTGTCTGAACGGACACTTGCCCTCGGTTGATAGATCGTGATCAATTGCCATTTCTCTTCACTCCTGATTCGAACTTGTTTGATTTGACTTAGCTGGTTTGAAATCGGCCGCGGGGCTTTCCGGTCCGCTTCGCCTTTGCGCGCTTGGCGCCGCATTCCTCGCACAGCGCATGAATCTCGAGCGACGATCCGATCACCATGAACTCGCCCAGCTCCGACTGCCCGGCGAGCAACCGGTCGAGATGCGGAATCTCGATATCGCGGATGCGCCGGCATTTTACGCACACCACGTGATGATGCGGCGTGATATTGCCGTCGTAGCGCGCGCTGTCGTGCAGCATCGTGACCTTGCGCGCCTCGCCGATATCGCACATCGTTTCCAGCGTGCGATGGACGGTGGCGAGCGAGATATGCGGATGCTGCAGGCGGACCGCCGCGTAGATCGCGTCGGCGCGCGGATGGTCGCCGGAGCCGAGCAGCGCCTTGATAATCGCCAGGCGCTGCGGCGTGACGGCGAGGCCGCCCCGGCGGCATCGCGCGGCGAACTCAGACAGGCGCTTGGCGGCGTAAGGGCCGCGGCGCCGTTCACTTACAATCTGTAGTTCCATAGTCTAGATGGTAATCACTATCATCTGATTATTGCTGCTGTCAATCGGTCGGCAGCAACCTAACCCCTAACCCCTTCCCATAGTGGGAAGGGGAACAATCGCGAAGAGAGGATCCTATTTAGCTAGTTCTAACAGGGACGAAGTCCCGCATCTTTCTTGCCATTGGGTGGCAGGGGTCACCCCTGCCGAAGGAAGTGTGAAACCCACCGCGGGTTTCACATTAAATTACGTGAACTGGACGGTGGGGCGCGGTTAAAGCCGCGGCGCGATCGGCGCTCTGCGGGATTCTGGTTTGGTCAGCAGCATCTGCACGTCGCCGATATAGCGCTCGCGGAAGCCGCCCTCGCAGTAGCAGAGGTAGAACTCCCACATCCGGATGAATTCCTCGGGATAGCCGAGCGCGCGCACGCGCTCGACGTTCTTGAACATCCTGACGCGCCAGTTTTTCAAGGTCTCCGCGTAATTGGGCGTGATGTCTTCCAGATGGAACAGGCGCATGTCGCTCGCGCGCGTGATCGAGTCGCACAGCGCCGTGACCGACGGGATGAAACTGCCGGGGAAGATGTACTTCTTGATGAAATCGACGCGCTTGATCGCGCCTTCGTACTCGCGGTCCGCGATCGTAATCGCCTGCAACAGCATCATGCCGTCCGGCTTCAGCAACTCGCCGCATTTGCGGAAATACGAATCAACGTACTGATGCCCGACGGCTTCGATCATCTCGATCGAGACCGCTTTGTCGAACTGCCCGGTCAAGTCGCGATAGTCTTTGAACAGCACGGTGATTCGCTCCGACAGCCCCTCGGCCGAGATTCGCTTGATGGCGTAGTCGTGCTGCGCGCGCGAAATCGTGGTGGTCGTCACGCGGCATCCGTAGTTTTTGGCCGCATGAATCGCAAACCCGCCCCATCCCGTGCCGATCTCGACCAGATGGTCGTGCGCGCGCAGGTCGAGCTTGCGGCAGATTCGATCGACTTTGGCGGTCGCCGCCTCTTCGAGCGTCGCGTCCGGGCGCTCGAAGATCGCGCACGAGTACATCATCAGCGTGCGATCGAGAATCAACTCGAAGAAATCGTTGCCGAGGTCGTAGTGCGCCGCGATATTGCGCTGGCTGCCGGTCTTCGTGTTGCGATTGAGGTAATGGATGAAGCGGCGGACGGGATTGGCGAGCCGTGCAAGGCCGTTATCCATGCCCTCCATCACGTCGCGGTTGCGAATCATGATCTGCACCAGCGCGGTCAGGTCGTCGGTCGTCCACGAGCCGGCCATGTACGATTCGCCGGCGCCCACGCTGCCCGCGAGCGCGAGATCGGAATAGAAGCGGCGGTCGTGGACGCGGATAGTGGCGCGCAACTCGGCGTCGAAGGCCTCCTGGCCGAACGGGATACGCTCGTCGCCGTCTTCAATCACGATGCGCCCGTGCTTGATTCCCGCCAAACGGCCAAGCACCGCGCCGCGCGCGAAACGATCGATGAAGGCCGGACGGCGCGCCCGCGCCGCATCGACCCCAGACGCAACTATGGAGTCAGTTTTCGCCATCTCGACGCATTCGATTACACCGCGGTCGCATCGCGGTGCAAGCGCGGGAGAAAGGAACTTAGGAACTTAATTTAATGTGAAACCCACCGTGGGTTTCACGCTTCCTTGGGCAGGGGTGACCCCTGCACCCAGTGTTAGGATTCGTTACGCTTCGGCGGCTGACGGCGACGAGTCGGCGGGCGCTAGTGCGGAGTCGAGCGACGACGCGAGCACTATCGACGGCGCGCTGGCGACCGGGATCGCGGGAGGAGTCGCGACGCTCGGGACGCGGGCTTTGCCCGGCTTGTCGAGTAGTGACTCATCAAGCAACTCCGGCGGTACCTGGCGGAGGTCCCAGATTATGCCGGCGGCTTCGAGCAGCTTGAGCGTGTAGTACGTGATGTCGATTTCCCACCAGAAAAACCCGTTGCGCGCGGCTGCCGGGAAATGGTGGTGATTGTTGTGCCATCCTTCGCCGAGCGTGACCAGCGCGAGCGCGAAGCTGTTGCGGCTGTCGTCGTTGGTCTCGTAGCGGCGTCGGCCAAAGACGTGCGCCAGCGAATTGATCGTAAACGTGCCGTGGCCGAGCGCGACCGTCGAAATGAAAAAGCCCCAGATGAGCATTTGCGCGCCGGTCGTGTGCAGGCCCGGCGCGTGCCGCTGCAGGAAAGCGCCCAGCCCGAACAGCGCGAAGCCGAGAATCGTCGGAACCAACACGTCGAAGCGATCGAGAAACACCAGCTCCGGAAATTTAGCGAGGTCGCGGACGACGCGCAGCTCGGAGCGGAAGTTCGCCTCCGACGTGATCCATCCGATGTGGCTCCAGATGAAGCCATGCTGACGCGGCGAATGGACGTCTTCAGGCTCGTCCGAGCGCTGATGATGCAGGCGATGATGCGACGCCCACCATAACGCTCCCCGCTGCACCGCGGTCGCGCCAAGCACGGCAAACGCGAACTGGCCCGCGCGCGAAGTCTTGAACGTGCGATGCGAAAAGTAGCGATGGTAAAAGCCGGTGATCGCGAACATCCGAATGAAATACAACGCGACGGCGACTCCAGCCGCGACCGGGCTCCATCCGACCCAGATCACGCCGAGGCACATCAGATGCACGGCGACGTACGGGATGCATCGGAACCAATCGGTCTTCTGCGGCAGATCGGCGGGAGAATCGCCCCCAGCCGACGTGTCGAACCATCGCGCGATCGCAATGAGAAATCTGCGGGATGTACCCGCTGCCCCTGACGTCATTCTGTCTCCCCGTTCCGTGCCGAAAAAAAACACCGCACGGCGCCACTTTCATAATGCGCAGATTTGCCGAGTTGTGTGAACAAGCACCGAAATGGCGTCACTTGACAGGCGTAAGCATTTCGACGTCGTCGAATCGCGTGTAGTCGACGCTTTGGCTGCCGTCAGGGTGGCTCGCCAGCACGTCAGCGAACCGCGCGCCCCAGATGATCTCGTCGAGTCCGTAAGCATGGCGGGCGTGGATAGTTTGCGAGAAGACCTCGTCGAGGCCGGTGATCGATACGATGATTTGCGGCTGGCAATTGGCAAGCGAGTCGCGCGTCTCGCCGAACAGCGGACTGCCTTCGACGATGCGATGCACTGCGGTCCACGACAACACGAACAGCGAGCTGACGTTGCGGGTCATCGCGAGGTCGTAAAAGCGGCGAATCGCGTCACCCTCGGCGGTGATTTCCTGACGCGCGAAAACGGCGTGGATATTCGCCTCGACGATTCGGTCCGCGCGCTGGTTGGCCATACGGATCATCAGGCTGGTCACGCCGTCGCGCGGGGCGATGACCACGTAGCGGCTGAACCGGACGCGCGCGGTCGGCCGCGAGAATTTTGCGAACACGAGGCCGGTCATGAGCGCCAGCGCGACCAATCCGGTCAGCGCCTCGATGGAGACCAGGATGTTCGCCAGCATCGAGACCGGCACCAGCTTGCCGTAGCCGATCGTCGCCATGGTCTGCACGCTGAAAAAAAACATGTCGGCGAACGAGCCGTGACGCGCATTCTCGACACCGCCGTCGAGGTAGTAGCCGACGGCGAACAGGAGATTGACGATGGTGAACGCTGCGACGATCAGGCCGATCAGAGCGGCCCATGAAGAGGTAACCAGATAGTGGTAAAGGTCTTCGAAAACGCCAGTAGGTGCACCGCGAATCGCGCCGTCGCCCTTCAGGCTGCCGAGCCGGGTTGGTCGCTTCGCCATCGCGCAGCAATATACCGGACTAAGCGCCGGGCGGAACAGCGGGAAACACCCTCGTTGAACTTACTGTGCGGCACAGCGCACACCTGAGATTCGCGCGACCGCTGCGAAATGATAACCTCCACGCTGGGATGCAGATGGTGGTGGAGTCGTTACGACGCGGGGATGGCGGAAGAGTTCTCCGGCTTCAGATAATTTTGTTCCTGTCATCGCTGGCAGTGTTCGTAGCGGCGCCCGTCATCCAGGTTTCCGATTCGCGCTACACGATTCTGCTCAGTGAGGGCCTGCTTCACCATCACACGTTCGCGCTGGATACTTACTCCGTGCCGCAACCTCACATCCCCGAATTTCCGGCCGGGGCGAAGGAAGCCGGCGTGTATCAACTGATTCGGGCGCGGGGCCATACGACTTACTACTACCCGCAGGCCAGCTCGATATTGTCGATTCCGTTCGTAGCGGTGGCGAACGCATTCGGCGTGTCAGCCGCGACGCCAGCCGGGGAGCTCGACTTTCGGGGCGAGGTCGTCCTCGAGCGGATAATCGCGTCGCTGCTCATGGCAACGCTGACTTGCGTAATCTTCCATACCGCGTTCATGATGCTGCCGATGCTGTGGAGCCTGGTCGTCGCGCTCAGCGCCGCGCTGGGCACGCAGATCTTGAGCACGGCGTCGCGCGGCTTGTGGTCGCACACCTGGCAGATCCTGGCGCTGGCTGTGTTGGTTGATGCGCTTCTCTCGCGCGAGCATCGCGGCACCCGCATGCATCCGGTATGGATCGCGACGCTGGTCGCATGGCTGTATTTCATACGGCCAACCGGGTCGATCGCGATCGTCACGGTCAGCGCTTATGTTCTCTTTTCTTTACGCGAGGACTTTATCGTCTATGCCGCGACGCTGACCGCATGGCTCGCCGGATTCGTCGGCTATTCGTGGGTTGTGTTTGGCACGGCGCTGCCGCCGTACTATATCGCCAGCCGCTTTACTTTCCACGACGTAGCGACCGCTTTATTCGACAGCCTGGCCAGCCCCTCGCGGGGTCTGTTCGTATACGTGCCGACGGCATTGTTCGCGATCTATCTCGTGACCCGATACTGGCGGCGGCTCGAACATCGCCGCCTGGCGATGCTCGGATTCGCGAATATCGGCGCGCTCGCGATCGCAATTTCAATTCATCGAGATCCGGCGGGAGGACTCTGCTACGGACCGCGCCTGTTTACTGATGTGATGCCGTGGTTCGTACTGATCGCGATTCTGGGGCTCGATGCGATGCGCCGCACCGTCGATGTGCGCAGCCGCGGGATGGAACTCGCAGCCGGATTTTTGCTACTGGCGATAAGTATCGCGATCAACGCCCGCGGTGCGTGGTCGTATGCGGGGCTGGATTGGAACCTGGCCCAGTGGCATCAGCAGGCCGACTTCGGCTGGCGCTATCCGCAATTCATGGCCGGACTGATCGCGCCGCCTAAGTGAGGAAGCTCTATCTTGTCCGGGAACTTCCGTAAGCTTACAATCTGTAGGGCGCCGGTGTCGGACTTGAGAGTGGCGTTGGGGGATTGGGATGGTACCCATATGGTTGGCGCTCGTCTTAATAGCTGGAGTCCACGTCAATCTGTTCGGTCTTTGGCTTTACCGAAGGCCGAGCGAAGTTATCCGTTGGCCGGCGTTACGACGATGGGTCGCGCAATTTGAATTTTCGCCGGAGACGCTGGGCGGCTTCTCCTACTCTCGATTAGCGCTCATCAGTCTATTCGGGTTGTTCCTCGAACTCCTGATGATCAGGTGGATTTCATCGGAAATCACCATCTTCGCCTACTTCAAAAATTTCGTACTGATCGCATGCTACCTGGGTTTCGGGCTGGGCTGTTATTTGTCCCGGCGCCCGATCAATCTGATGGCGCTCTGCGTCCCGCTCATCGCACTCGGGTTGCTATGCGAATTTCCCTCAAGTGGGCTGCGAAACGTAGTGCCGCAGCTGACAACCATGGTTGGCGCCATCTCACAGGTGGATTATTGGGGCGTACCTTCGCTGGCGCTCAACGCCGCTAATGTGGCAGCAGCCCTGTTAGCTTCGTTTTTCATTGTAATTATCTTCGGCGTAATAGCTCTGCTGTTTATTCCGGTCGGCCAGCTCGTAGGCTGGTTCCTGGAACATGCCAGCGATGGAATCTCCGGCTATACCGTCAACATCCTGGCCAGCCTGGCCGGAATTGTTCTCTTTACCCTGCTGTGCTTCGGATTTCAGCCGCCCGCGATTTGGTTCGCCGCGGCTGGCGGGGTTGCCGCGTGCTTGCTCTGGAAACTTCCGAAGCTGCGATGGACCGTCCTTGCGACGTTCCTTTTGTGCGCCGTGCTGACCAGTATTCCCGCTGGAAAGGATACCAGCGTCTACTGGTCGCCCTACCAGAAACTGACCGTCGAGCCGGTGCGTGACGCCGGCGAGATAGTCAGTTGGAGAATTACTACCAATAGCAATTGGTACCAGCAGATCTTTAATCTGTCCGATCGTTTCGTGGCGGCTCATCCAGGTTATTTCCGGGATGAAGCGCCAAAGTGGAACGCGTATAATCTGCCCTATCTCTTTTATCCCCACCCCTCGTCCGTGCTCGTGCTCGGCAGCGGTACCGGTAACGACGTCGCCGCCGCACTACGCAACGGCGCCGGTGACGTAACCGCCGTGGAAATCGACCCGCTGGTTCTGCAGCTGGGGATGAAACTCCACTTCGAGCAGCCGTACAGCTCACCTCGCGTGCATGCTGTCAACAATGACGCTCGAAGCTACGTACAAAATACGGATCGACGCTTCGATCTAATCGTTTTCTCATTGCTCGATTCTCACACTACGAGTTCGTACTACTCGACGATTCGGATCGATAACTACGTCTACACGCTGGAGGCGCTCCGCCGGACAAAAGCCCTGCTCAAGCCTGGCGGGCTGATGATCATCAAGTTTATGGTCGTGACGCCGTGGATCGGCGGGCGTTTGCAGGAATTGGCCAGGACAGTATTCGACACTACGCCACTGGAGCTGGAGGCCCATGCGACTTCTTATACAACTGCGGGACGCTTTCTGATTCTGGGTTCGCAGCAAAGGATCGCGCAGGCGTTGCAGGATCCAGGGCTGGCCGCCTACGTTGCCGCCAACAGCAACGTACAGACACAATCCGCCGCGCTGACCACCGACGACTGGCCGTATTTCTATCAGCATGAACCAGGCATTCCTGCTTCGGTCATCATCATTCTGTCGGTGCTGATTGTTCTATGCTGCATATTCCTCAGAGAGACCGGTACTCAGCTTGGTTCGCTGCAATGGCATTTCTTTTTTCTCGGCGCCGCTTTCATGCTGCTCGAGGCGCAGATCATCAGCCGAATGGCCCTGCTGTTTGGCACCACCTGGGTGGTCAATTCGATCGTGATATCCGGCCTGATGGTGCTGATCGTGGCTGCCAACCTGGTCGTGCATTGGCGCCCGGGTATCGTCGTGACGTTTGCTTATGTCGGGATCTTTGCCTCGATACTTGTGGCCTACGTCGTCCCGCCTGAGGCCTTTTTTCTCGGCTCTTTCTGGGCCAAGGTGATCGCCTCCACCACCGTGCTCTGCCTGCCCGTATTTTTCGCCGGCATCGTATTTATCGTCAGCTTCGCCCGCGGAGGGTTCAGCAGCGAGGCCCTGGGCTCGAATCTCCTCGGCGCGCTAACGGGCGGGATGCTCGAATCGATTTCGATGTGGACCGGGATGAAATCGATATTGATATTGGTCGCGCTCTTCTATGCGCTATCGTGGATTGTGCTCGTCAGACAGGCCTCCACCACCGAAGAGCATGTGGCGATTGCCGATCCTGGCAGAGCGCAGGCTTAGAGCGAGCGACATTTCCCCATGATCGAACCGCTTCCCTAGCGGGCGAAGGCGACCTTCAAGGCGTCGGCCGCTTGCCGCTGTCCCTCTTTGCCCTTGTCGAGACCGTCGGCGAAGCTGACGAAGCCGTGGGTGACGCCTTCGTAACGCGTGCAGGTGGTTTTGACGCCGGCGGCGATGAGGCGTCCGGCGAAGCGCTCGCCCTCGTCGCGCAACGGATCGTGACTGGCGGTGAGAACGAGCGCGGGCGGCAGGCTCTTCAAGTCTTTCGCGCGCAGCGGGCATGCGTACGGATTGTTTTTTTCCGCGCTGGTGTCGGTGTAATTGTTCCAGAACCATTCCATGTCGGCGCGCGACAGCACGTAGCCGTCAGCGGCGAATTCCTTCTGCGAAGGAGTGTCGAGCGCGCAATCGGTGACGGGATAGAGGAGCAACTGGAAATTGATTGCAGGACCGCCGCGATCGCGCGCCATCATCGAGACCACCGCGGCCAGGTTTCCGCCCGCGCTGTCACCGCCCACCGCCAGGCGCGCCGCATCCGCTCCAAGCGAGTCCGCGTTTTCGGCAACCCACTTCGTGGCCGCGTAGCAATCCTCGGCGCCGGCCGGAAAAACGTGCTCCGGCGCGAGGCGGTAATCCACGGACACGACGACGCATCCCGCACCGTTGGCGAGCGCGCGGCATACGCGGTCGTGACTCTCGAGATCGCCGAGCACCCATCCGCCGCCGTGGAAATAAACCAGCACGCCCATCGGCGGACTCCCCTCGGGCGTGTAAACGCGCGCCGCGACGTTGCCGTCGGCGCCGGTGATATGGCGATCCTCGACGCGATAGATCGGTGGCGGCGGAATCGGATTCGCCTCGAGCAGCGCGCGCATCTTGGCGCGCGCCTGCTCAGCGGTCTCCGCGCGCAGGAACATCGGCCCGGCCGCGTTGAACACGTCGAGCATGATCTTCATCTGGGGATCGAGAGGGGTGGGCATGCGCGATCATTAGGTTAGCCGCCCCCGAGAGGCAAGCGGCAGCGCGCGAGCTAATTTTCGAAGCGGCGGAAGTCCGCGCGCCAGTGTGCGCGGAACCAGGGCGAGCCGTCGCGCGTGCCGAACACGTCGGCGCTGACTATCATGTCGTCGCCGCCGATGCGGCAGTCGAGATTGGTGATCTCGTCAACCGCAAACGTCGGTGAAAAGCCGTCGCCGCGCACTTTGTATTCGTCGAAGTCCAGCCGCGAGCGCATCGAGGCGTAGGCGCGCCCGTCGGTCGAAATCGGCACCACGTTGCCATGCGGATTGAGAATCTTGTCGTTCGGCTCGACGCCGGTTTCGGTAAACGTGAGCGTGAAGGGCTGATTGCCGACGCGCTTGTAGCACAGCCGATACGTCTTGGGCGTCCAGAAGCCGATTTTGGGCGCGCCAGGCTCGCGTCTGATCCAATCTAGATCCGTTACCTGCCCACTCCAGCATCCCTTGAACACCGCCGGCAGCGCCGGAGCCGCTTGCGCGGTCATCGGCGCGACGTTCATTGGCGGCCGCGCGGGCGGAGGCACAGGTTGCGGCTGCGCCGGCGCGGGATTCGAATACTGCGGCAGCAGTTGAATCGTAGCGCCGCTGTCACCGTCCGATGGCGCCAGCCTGATCAGCGGCTGGGGCTGGGGCGGCGGAATATACGGCTGATTCTGATTCGCCGTCCCTGGGACTTCGAGAGTTCCCTGCGCGTGAGCGGGCCGATTGGCGATCGCGGTCAGTGCGCATGCGAGCGCGCATAATATGACGAAACGGGTCCGCATCGAGCATCTCGGTTCCATTCTACTATTATAATACGAAGCATATCCGGTGCCGCTTCATCATCCCGAATCCGCCGTAGATTGACCGCGAAGCGACAGCTACCATCGGAAAAAGTTCGCAGCAGCTCCCGCGAAAGTTGGCCAGTAAAAAAATAAAGATGAGCGATCAAAATGTAGATTTCGAAGCGGCGTGGGCTATCAGCCAGGCGCCTGCGACTGGACGCCGCGCCCAGGCGCATAGATTGGCCAACGCGATGCGTCGCGTGATCGACCATTTGGTGCAGGTCGCGGCGCCCGAGGAAGATTTGTCCGCCGCCGCCGACGCATTGGAGCGATACGCCAAGCGTCTGTCGAAGTATCCGATTTCGCGCAGCTACGAAGGCTTTGCCGAGAGCGCCAACGCCGGCGACCCGCACGCGTTCTTCGATCACAGCCCGCTGATTGGCATCGCAAATCCTCTCGCGCCGCCGCTTCGGCTGGCCGTGCTCGGCGACAAGGTCGAGGGGCGCGGGACGTTCGGCGTCGCCTATGAAGGTCCGCCCGGCCACGTGCACGGCGGATTTCTCGCCGCCGCCTTCGACGAAGTACTCGGGATGGCGCAGTCGCTGACCGGCAATCCCGGCATGACGGGAACGCTGACGATTCGCTACCGCCGCCCAACCCCGCTGCTGACCGAGCTGGTCTTCGAGGCATACGTAGATCGCGTCGAGGGCCGCAAGATATTCACCCACGGTACGCTCTCGGCAAACGGCATGCTGACCGCCGAAGCCGAAGGCCTGTTCATAGCAGTAGGCCAGGAACGCTTCGCAGCAATGGCCGCGGCGGTCTCCGCCCGCTCCACTCCGCCGCCGAAAAAGTAGCCGGCCATCCCCCTAACGGGGATGAACTTTTCGGCCTGACGGCGCCGCTCACGACCTGATAGTGTGATCGTTTGTGGTCAACATTCGGTCAACTCCCCACCTTTTCAAAAATCATGCGGCGAGAGCTCATCACTGCAAAAAAACCAATTCTGACGGAACGAAGCTACCGATAGTGGTATACCATTCACCTGACCACTACATATGGTATGAATTACCTTTCGCGTCTTCGCGACACGCGGTCAGTCGGGGCGTACCAGGCCCGACAGGCCAGCGAATAGCAGCGGCGTGATCGTCCAGCCTGCCAGGATGTGCAGCCATAGGTACCATCGCAGCAGCCGGCTCGGGACTGGGCTTGGATCGCGCGGCTCTCCACTGCGAGTCGCTCTGCCCGACACGCGATGGCGGGGATTGGGCCGCCAGTATTTGTCCTGATGCAACTCGACGACGGGCAGGAAGTTCTCGAGCGAATAGACCAGCGGATTGAAGACCGGATAATGCGGCGGCGCGTCTCCGCTCGCGACGAACTCGCGGTAAGCGGCCTCCTCGGTCGGCGTGATGATGCGCATCCGATATCCCCATCCGAACAGAATCGTGCCGAGCCCGACGAAACCCGCGATCCACCACAGCGCGCGCAGCGGCACGTAGCCGAAGCCGATCGTGTATTGCATCATCAGACTCCACGCGCGCTGCGTGAGGCTCTCATGGCCGAAGCGGCGCTGCGCGATCTCCTTCGCGATGCGCACCTGGGTCGCGCCATCGTCGCGTCCCATCTCGCTCAAGACCTTCGCCAATTGACGAAACGGCTGCGGATGGTACTCCGGCTGCTGCAACCCGAGCCATCGCAAGCGCGATTCACCGTCGCTGGGACCGCCCGCGATTTCGCCGTAGACGAAGCCGTTGACCGCCAGATTGCCCGGCGCAGGCCAGCTCGCCTCGTCGTCCCAGATTGCGCCGGCGTGCACGTCCTCGAGGTCGAGCACCGTCTTCGGCGTATGCTTGACGTCAACCCAGTAGAACGTCCCCTCGATAGTGGCGCGCTCGGCGTCGAATTGTGCATCGCCCCTGAACTCGGCGCCGTGAACGCTCAGGTCGTGCCCGATCTTCGCCAGTCGCGCGTACACGATACCGTCGGTGGTGAAGCCGTCATGAAGCAGCACGTCGCCGCCGACGTTCGCCTCGACGAGATTGACCGCGTTGTCATCGGTATTGAGGATTCGAGCGCCGCTCAGGTCGAGAGTCCCGTCGATTCGCGCGCTCAAGAAGTTCAGCGGGCCGAAATCGCCCATCAGAAACGACGCGTCGCCGTGGATGTTCGCCAAGTTGCCGAAGACCGCTCCGGTGCGCGAACGCCGCACGGTGATTTCCTGCATATGGGCGGACAGCAGGTTGATTCCATCAGGGACGTAGCAGCGGATCAGCGTCAGCGGCTTGTCGACAGTGGCGTAGGAGAGATCCAGGTTCCCCGAAATGCGCGCGCCCGCGAGCGCGAGTCCGCTGGGATGCACGTATCGCGACGCGCTGGCGTCGCTGAGGAGCCAGGCGACCACTTCTGCGCGCACCGTCCGCTCGGCACCCCAATTCTCGCCGTGCGCGGTGTCATTGGCTGCCTTGTCGGGATCGTCGCTGGGGCCAAGCCACGGCACGTCGCGCAACGGTGCGGCATGCAGGAGCTTTCGCTCGGCCGCGCTCAGCGCGGCGCCGAACTTCTGCTGCGCCATCAACTCAAGCGCGGCACCGGGGCTTCCAGAGCCGTTGGGATCGGCGCCGCTCGATCCAGCAGCGAACGACGCCGACGCAGCGAACGTCAGCAACGCGATCGCAAGAGCGACGGCGATTGCTTTTCGTTCGATGAACATGACGGGAGCCAAGGATTCAATGCCGCCGCAGTGCGGCGGTCGCACCGGAAATATCAGCGGCGCGCCGCAAGATGCAACTCGGGCCAAGCTCAGGCGCTCACCTGCTGGCGACGGATGAGTCACTCACCCGTCGCCCACTCTATCTTGACACTGGGTGCAGGGGTCACCCCTGCCGAAGGAAGTGTGAAACCCACCGCGGGTTTCACATTAAATAAAGTGATTTACCCTTCCCCGCGCCAATATTTGCAGGCCGCTAGTATGCCTCAAAATTGTCCGAGTGGATGCGCGGATCGTCGGCGGCGACGCACTTCCCCGCCAACACGCGCCTTTGGATCACAGTATAGTTGATGTTGCCCACGATGACCGCGGTCAGTTTGGCAAGTTCGTTATTGCACGCGGCGGCGCTATCGTAGTTACCAACCGTATCCCAATGCGCAAGTGGAGCATTCTTCTCGACCAGCTGGCGATCCTGCGAAAGCGGCGGCATTATCAGGCACCAGCCCACAAGCGTGACTGCTGCTGCGCGGTGGAGACTCACTCTTTCACTACCCTTCTCTCTGCTCGGAGGAGTTGTCGAATCGAGAGATACACCAGGATGCGAGACAAGTCGAACTTTCTTCTCGTTAAAGGAGTCACACGTGGAAGCTGCACAGAAAGAGAGGCTGGTCGCGCTGCTGGCCGAGGTCCAGGTCGCAATCCTGGTCACGCAGGGCGAGCAGTGGCCGACGGCGACGATGCAGGCATTCGCTGAGACTCCAGAGTTCGATTTGTTGTTCATCATGAACGACGCGAGCGAGAAGTTTCAGAATCTGCTCAAGCATCCGTACGTGACGGTGTACCTGGACGCGCGCGAAAAGGGCAAGGTCGAGACGTTTGAGATCTCGCGCGTGCTGATCCAGGGAATCGCCGGCGAAATTGCGCGCGACGGAGCCGAATGGGAGCCGCTGAAAGAACTGTTCCTGAAGAAGAGTCCCTTTGAAGCGCCGTTCTTCAAGTATCCGACGCTCCGCATGATGCGGGTGCGGCCCAAGCGGCTATCTTACGCGGGCGCCGATCGCTTCACGTTCAAGGCGGAATTCTGAGAATTGCGGACGCGCGTCGCGTACTGTAAGAGGAGAGTTGTGCCGCGGATTCCCGAATGACCACGCTCGCCGACAAAATCGCACCGTACGCCGCTCAGTTCCGGCGTGACGGCTTCGTGATGGTGCCTGACCTGCTCGGCGCTGACGAACTCGAGCGCTATGGCGCGGCAGTCGATGAAGCGGTGGCGCGGCGCAAGCGCTTCGACACGCGCGCGCTCGGCGAGAAGACGCCCTACGAACAGTCGTTCATCCAATGCATCAATCTTTGGGAGGATACGCCGGCGGTTCGACCGCTCACGTTCCATCCGATTGTTTGCGAGGCCGCTGCGCGTATCCTCGGCGTCGACACTATCCGGCTGTGGCACGATCAGGCGTTGTACAAAGAGGCCGGCGGCCGCGTGACCGATCCGCATCAGGATCAACCGTACTGGCCGATGGTCGAGACCGACACGATTACGGCGTGGATTCCGTTCGACGGCTCGTCGCACGCGACCGGATGCATGGGCTATGTGCCGGGCTCGCACGCGGTCGGGCTGCGAGTGTTCGTGAACATCTTCAAGCCAGAGGACGCGCTCGAAATTCTGAAGATGCCGGAGATCAAGGACACGCCGCCGGTCTGGATCGAGGTGCCGCGCGGCGGAGTCGCGTTCCATCACGGACTTACGGTGCATATGGCGAAGCCGAACACCGGGCCGCGGACGCGCCGCGTGCATACCATGATCTTTTTCCGTGACGGATCGACGCGCAAGAATGAATTCCCGCACGACTCCGTCGAGCGCTACCACATCAAGATCGGTGCGCCAATCGACAGCCCGGTGACGCCGATTGCATGGCCGCGAGCGGCAGGCGACCTGCCCGAACCGCCCGACGCGCCAATTTCGAGGATCTTCGCGAAGGCCGTGGAGCTCGGCGCGTTCCCAGATAAGGCCGGCCGCGCCGACCGCTAGCTGTTAGCCAGCAAGTCCGGCGCGGCCAGCGGGTCGGGGGGGGACTACATCATTCCAGGCACGCCGTAAGGACTTCCGCCCATACCGGAACCGGAGCCCGACGACTTCTTGGTCGTGACGTCGAACTTGCCGAAGATTCCCTCGGTCTCCATGTTCGGGCCGGCCGTGAAATACAGCGAGGAGGTACTCGCGTTGTTGGAGCCGTTGCCGAAAACCAGCGCCCACAAGCCATCGACATTCAGCGGCGCGCCTTTTTTGTCTGTCGGCTGACCAGCCAGCACGCCTCCCGGGGTGTACGCATTGATATTTCCGTCGCCGAAGTTTCCAATCCAATAGTCGCCGCCCAAGGGACCGAAGGTCGACGGTGTAAGTACCATCCCCCACGGCGCGTTGAGTTTGCCGCCGGTCGCGAAACGCTGCATGAACACACCGTCGGTCGTGAAGATATCGACGTAGCCGGCGCCCACCTGATGCACCGGATCGTGCTTGGCACTATCCTGCATCGCGTAAGTGACCCAGAGATAGTTGTTGTCAAAGAGCGTAATTCCGAACGGCGCAAAGCCTTGCATCGCGTTGGGGTCGGTGAAGGTCCCGGTCAGCGACGTCACCGGGTTGTAGGAGCTATCGAAGACATCGACGTTGCCCGATCTGAAATTCGTCGCATAGAGAAACTGGTGCCCGTTGAGCGCGGCGAGAGCAAGGCCTTTGTACACCGCACCATTTGCCGATGTGGGCACCGAAGAGTTATCGACGTGGAGCACGGCGCCGGTGCCGTCGGACTGTTGCCATCCTGAAATCGTTCCGTCTTCGGTTGAAAATATAAACATGTCGCCGCCGAAATCGGAGGTAACACCGTTGAAGACGATCCCATCCGGCGCCGCAACGGCGTTGCTGCCGTTAGGCGGGGGGACTGTTACGACAAAGGGCACCTGCTTTTTGCCGTCAGCGACGGTAAAAATCTTCCCAGCACCGTCGTAGAGAGTTGATACGCCCGCGTTGTTGTCGGCAATCCAGAACGGCGTCGGTCCCTGCACCAGGCCCCAGGGATTCAGCAGATTGGGGTCGTGGATCTTCGCCTTCAGACTCTTCATCGAAGTGACGAGGTTGGTCTGAGTGTAGAAGGTCGTCGCTTTCTTGCTGGCGTCCGGCATCTGCGGCATCTGGGCGAATGCACTCGCGGCAGCGGCGAGCGTGATAGCGCACGCACCCAGCAATGTCAGTGTTTTACGGCTCATCGTTTCCTCCATATCGAAATCCAGGCGAGAAAATTTGCGCTGGCTCTTGCGGCTAAACCGACGATCGACGCAGATGGTTCCCGAAGCCGCTAGGAATTCGATATGGCTGCATAAAATTCCGTGTTGACTCCCGCGAGCCGCGAACGGAATATCACGCGTTGACAGAGAGGTTAAGCGGTGCGCACGCGTCGCGATGTATTAGCTATCGCGATGTGCTATTCAAGGATTAGTCAGTCGATAGCTGATTGACTATTCGCAGTTGACCTTCTTGATTACGCGGCGGCCCTCGCCGCCGAAGCGGACATTGCGCTCGTAAGTGACGTCGCATCGCGTGACGCTCGCCGGCAATCGGCGGTAAATCTGCGCCGTGGTATTCGCATACTCGCATTGCAGCCAGTAACCGCGATCGCTCCTCGCGAGCCGCCAGGTCTGGACGACGGCGTCCTCGTTCGTTTTCTCGTTGTCGGGCACCAGCGAGGCTTGCTGCGAGGGCGGTCCGTCGAAGATCGTCACACCGGCGGCCGCAGTCTGGTAGCCGGAGTAAGCAACAGTCCAATCGGCGGCAGGGGCGGACGCTTTCTGCTCGACAGATATAGTGGCAGGGCACGTCGCCTGGGCGCACGCGATCTGTGGCGCCGCAATCGTGCACGCGAACGCAATCAGGCTAAGTATGGCTCGCTTCATCTCGTATCTCCCCGGCTTAGTAGCAACTCTAGAATGCAGCGCGAGGAAAAACGAGTGCGGGGCGGAGTCGCGATGACAATTCGCGCTTCCGCCCCGCGGATGAGGATATTGGCTCGCGGCGTCACCGCCGCCAGCATGGGCGCGGGGTTACCTCTCGGCCCTTGGTCTCTTGTAGAACGGCTTGGCTGGCCCCGCGATTATCACAACCGCTATAGCCAGTCCGGCCAACAACGATAGTACTTCCATAGCCATACTAATAACTCACTTTCGCACGCGAACTTCGCGATCGATCTAAACAGCGCGCGATTTCAGGTCGATTGTCCTTTGGCTCGCCGAGCCGCACTTGCGAATCGCTCATGCGTACCGCCGCGACGCGCGCATCTGTCAGGATTTTTCTCAGGAACGCTCCGGGAGGCCGATCGAAGTCGATTCGCTCCGAATCGGGTCCTTCCCGTGCGTGGTATGCGATGCGTCGATTACAGGCTCACGAACGAGAGAACGATGTACGCCAGGGTGAGGAACGCGAACGTCACGCCGGGCAATTCGCTGAGCAGACTGTTCTGCGCGATCCGATCGGCGGCGACAGTCTCGGTCTGCTCCTTCACCTGCTGAAAGCCTGCGAGTCTCTGATTGAATGTGGTAGCAGCCATTTTCCTTGCCTCCCGTAAAAGATTCGATGTGAGGGGTGGAGCAAGGCCGATGCCAATGACCGAAGCCTGTATTTCATTCAACTATTTTCGACGACCGCAGTCTTTATCATTTGCGATTCGCAAAACGTTTCCCGCGATGCGCGAAAACTCAGCCATCTGCATAGAGTGCGGCGCTTCTCGAGGCGAAGCAGCCGCGCGACTGCATGCAGCCGATTCACGTCGTCCGGATCGCGCGCTTTGTTACGAACGCGTTACGGCGTTACGGACGCGGCGGCATCGCGATGGCTCCCACGGCGTATGCGACGGCCGCCGATGACGTCAGCAAATCGGCGCGGCTCTGAACAATCGTATAGCGCGCGTTCGCGAGATCGCGATCGGCGGTGAGCAACTCGACGATCGTGCTGAGTCCCTGCCTGTAGGTGTCGAGGTTGGCGTCATAGGACTCCTGCGACGCGGCCAGCAGCGCCCGGGCGTAGTCGTAGCGGCTGAGGGCGGTCTGGAATTCGTAGTACGCGCGCCATACGGAGCTTATCGCATCGACCTCGAGCGACTTGAGCCGTGCGCCGGCGGCGTCGCGATCGGCCTCGGCCTGGCGCACGTCGTTGAGGCGTTTGAAGCCGGTGAAGATGTCCCAGTTGACTGTCAGTAGCGCGGTGTATTGCGGCTGGTTGGCGTCGACGTTCCGCGTACCATCGTATTTGAAGTCCCAGTTCTGGGTGCCGTAGCTGCCCACGATTCCCACGGTTGGGTAGAAGGCGGCTTTCGTTCGCTCGACATCAGCGCGGCGCGCAGCGAGCGTCGCGACCTGGGCCGCGAGATCAGGACGACTGCGCACCGCGGCCTCGATCAGTTGATCCACCTCGCTGCCCAGTCCGGCTGGAATCGGCAGGCTCTCGAGGCTTGGCACGTCGAGCGGAGTGTTAGCGGCGACCCCCAGCGCGACGGCCATGCTCGCCTGCGCTTCGCGCACCAGCAGATGCGCGCTGGCGAGATCATACTGCGATTGCGCGACGCGCTCGCGCGAGAGCAACAACTCGGGCTCGGTGGCCAGTCCAAGATCGACGCGGCGGCTGACGGCCTCGTCATCGGTTTTCGCGAGCTCGAGGTTTTGTTCCGCGGCCTGCACCGCAGCCTTCGCCGCGCCGATCGCATAGAAGGAGCGCTGCGTAGCGAACACCACATCCTGCAGTTTGCGGTTGAACGAAAAGTTCGCGGCCGCAAGTTGCGCACGCGCGGCGGCTGCTCCGGCGTCGCGGCGGCCGAAGTCGAGCAGCGTGTAGGTGAACTCGAGCACCGGAGTTATCTGCCATTGCCTGAGCACCGCGTTTTGCCCGGGCAACTGAAATATTTCGCGCTCGTATCCGCCCGGGATCTGCGTCCCCACCAGCGGGTAGTACGGCGCGCGCGACACTCCGTAGGCATCCGCAGCGGCCCGCGCCTGATACCAAGTCTGCCGGGTGTCGGGATTGTTGCTGAGCGCGATGTCGATCAGCGAGGGCAGGTCGTATTTGTTGCCGGCGCTGGAGACGCGCGGCTCGGGCAGCGTGCTTGGCGGCCGCGCCTGCATCGGTATCGCGTATTCGTTCGCCGCGCCGGACCGGGGAGTCCACGCACGATCCGATTCCTGCGGCGAGAATTTATCGGGATAGACCTCAGGCTGCTCTGCAAAATAGGTACAACCGCCCGCGCATACCGCGAGGCTGAGTGCTGCGATGACGAGCTTCCATCCCGCGCGACGCATTTCAAAATCTATGTTCATAAGACGATCCCCACCTGCCATTAGCTGCGCTTCGCGACATTGAATATCGCGACGTGCGTTTTCACAATCCGGCTTGTACAATCTTTCCCGCATGCGATCATCCCGCGCGGCACGAAACAACTTCACTCTAACGATGGCTGCGGCGCTGCTGGTCGCCGGATGCGATCCGGTCGTCAATATCGCGGGCGCGAATTTCCCGGCCTGGCTGTTCTGCGCAATCTGCGGCGCAATTTTGACCGTCGCGATTCGCCCAGTCTTCGTCGTGACGCGCGTCGAGCACTACCTGTGGCCTCTGCCGATCGTATATCCCAGCCTCGCGATCCTCATGGGATGCATCGTGTGGCTCATCTTCTTCAATCGAATCTGATGAACACCGCAATGCCGCCCGCCACCGAGAGCGAAGCATCGCTGACGCTGCGATTCGCCGGCCACATTCTCAGCGCCGCGATCGTCTTAGCCACTCTCGTCGTCGGTCTCTACGTGGCGCGCCTCTACTATCTCTATCCGCGCACCGACGACGCTTACGTTCGTGCCAACTGGGTCGGAATCGCGCCGCACGTGAGCGGACCGATCACGGAACTGCCGATCGTCGATAATCAGTACGTCAAGCAGGGCGACCTGCTGTTCATCGTCGATCCGCGACCATATCAAGCGGCGCTCGACGCCGCGGTCGCCAAGCTTCAATTGACGGAGCTGAATATCAAGGCGCTCGAAGACGCGATCCGGACCGCGAAATCGGATCAAGTGCGGCTCGAAGCCGACGCGGCTTATGACAAGCAATATCTCAATCGGATTGAGCCGCTGCTCGCGAGACATTTCGTGACCGCCAACGACGTTTTCAACGCGCGCTCGCGCGTCAGCGCCGCGGAGGCCGCCGTCCAGGCCGCGCGCTCCGATGTCGGCAAGGCGCAGAACCAGCTCGGCCAGTACGGCAATATCAACGCACTGCGCAAGGCGGCGGAGGCGGCAGTTTACGACGCGAAACTCAACGTCGACTACTGCTACGTCCGCGCGCCGTACAACGGATGGGTCACCAACCTCAATATCGCGGAGGGCCAATACGCCAACGAAGGCCGGCAGGTCGTCAGCCTGATCGACGATCGCAAATGGTACGTGATTGCGAATTTCCGCGAGACGTTTATGTCGCACATCGAACCCGGCATGACCGCCGAGGTTTTCGTCCTGGCCTATCCCAACAAGCGCTTTCGCGGCCGCGTGCAAGGCGTAGGATGGGCGCTGTATCAGCAAAACGGCGCGACCGTCGAGGGCCTGCCGCAGGTTGAGCCGACGCTCAACTGGGTGCGGCTCTCGCAGCGCTTTCCGGTGCGTATCGTGCTCGAGGACCGCGACCCGAAGTACCCGTTCAAGACGGGCTACACAGCGGTCGTGACGATTCAGGGTTTTCGTGACCAAGACCATCGTTATCAGGTTCAGGATTCTCGCGAGCAAAGCAGCCACTGACCAACAATTAAGTGAATTCGGTTGACCGCGTCGGCGGACTCGGCCTTTAATGCCGGTCATGGCTGGAATTGTTTC
Organism: uncultured delta proteobacterium; assembly: GCA_963724395.1. Lineage (GTDB taxonomy): Bacteria > Desulfobacterota > Binatia > Binatales > Binataceae > Binatus. Next base: position 344,932 of record CAVRUK010000002.1, read on the forward strand.
CTACGGTTCATACGTTCCATACCGGCGGCTCAAGCGCTCGGCTATCGCCGCCGTTCTCGGCACGCCTGCCGGCAAGGGCGAGCGCGCAATTGCGAGCTTCGACGAAGACGCGGTCTCGATGGCGGTTGAGGCGGCTCGCGACGCGCTGAAAGCCGCGCCGCCCGGCGACGTGAATGCGCTCATCTTCGCAACCACGACGCCGCCCTACGCGGAAAAACTCAGCGCCGCGGTTATAGGCGCGGCCGCGATGCTGCCGGCGGAAATTCGCGCGTCGGATATGACCGGGTCGGTGCGCGCCGGGCTGTCGGCGCTGCTGCAAGGCGCCGACGCGATCGGCGGCGGCGCAAAGCGCGCGCTCGTCGCCATCGGCGATTGTCGCCTGGCTGCGCCCGAGGGCAAGGCCGAGCAGACCACGGGCGACGGCGCGGTCGCCTTCGTGCTCGGCGCGGAGGGCGTGATCGCCGAAATCGAGGCGAGCGCCTCGCTCACACGCGAGTTCCTCGACACCTGGCGCGCTCAGGGCGAGCGCTTTGCGCATTCGTGGGAGGAGCGCTTCACGCTGACGCAGGCGCATTCCCCGCTGCTCGGCACGGTCATCAAGAACGTGCTCGAAAAGGCGAAAGTCGCACCGGGCGATCTGTCGAAGGTAATCCTCGACGCGCCCAACGCCCGCGCGGCCGACGAGATCGCGCGCGCGCTCAAGATCGATCCCGCGAGAATCTCCGATTCGTTTGCCTTGACGATCGGACAGACCGGCGCCGCGCATGCGGGCCTGATGCTCACGGCGGCGCTGCCGTCCGCGAAGCCGGGCGACAGGATTCTGGTCGCGACGGTCGCCGACGGCGCCGACGCGATCTTGTTCCGCGTCACGCCCGCCAACGCCGGCTTCAAGCCGGTGCATTCCGTGGGCCGCATGATCGAGTCGAAGGGCGACGTGTCGTACGCCAACTATCTCAAGTGGCGCGAGATTCTGCCGACCGAGCCACCGCGCCGTCCCGATCCCGACCGGCCCGCGGGACCTCCGATGATGCGCTCGGAGAAGTGGAAGTTCGGCTTCGTCGGCTCGCGATGCACCAATTGCGGGACGCCGCAGCTTCCGCCGCAGTTGGTCTGCGTGAAATGCCATAAGCGCGGCTTCATGGAGCCGTACCAGTTCGCCGACCGCACCGCGAAAATCGCGACCTATGCGATCGATCGCCTCGCCTATTCTCTCAATCCGCCGACTGTTAACGTCGTGATAGACTTTGTCGGTGGCGGCCGCTTCCTGTGCGAGATGACCGACTGCGAACCCGACAAGGTCGCGATTGGCGACGAAGTCGAAATGACGTTTCGCCGGCTCTTTACCGCCGACGGCGTTAACAACTATTTCTGGAAAGCGCGCCCAAGGCGTTAGCGCCGAGGAGAAACTTCGATGGCAAGCAAAGGAATCAAGGACCGCGTCGCGATCATCGGGATGGGATGCACCAAGTTCGGCGAGCATTGGGACAAGGGGCCGGAAGACCTGCTGGTCGACGCCGCGTACCAGGCTTACGAGTCGGCGGGCGTCGAGCCCAACGACGTCGACGCGTACTGGCTTGGCACGATGGGCTCGGGAATCTCGGGCCTGACGCTCAGCGAGCCGCTCAAGATTCAGTACAAGCCCGTCACTCGCGTCGAGAATATGTGCGCGACGGGATCCGAAGCGCTTAGGCAGGCCTGCTACGCGGTCGCGTCGGGCGCGTTCGACGTCGCGATGGCTATAGGAGTCGAGAAGCTCAAGGACTCGGGCTACTCGGGCCTGGTCATGAACGCGCCGCCCAACGACGGCACCGAGGGCAGCATGACAGCGCCCGCGTCGTTCTCGCTGCTGGCGCCTGCCTACTTCAAGAAGTACGGCCTCGACCCCGATAAGGGTAAGGACGTGCTCACCCGCATCGCGTGGAAGAATCACAAGAACGGCGCGAAGAATCCCAAGGCGCAATTCCAGAAGGAAGTGTCGCTCGAGACTATCAAGAACTCGCCCAAGATTGCCGACCCGCTCGGAATCATGGATTGCTCGGGTGTGTCGGACGGCTCGGCGGCGGCGATCGTCGTTCGCGCCGAGGACGCGCACAAGTACTGCAAGAATCCCATCTACATCAAGGCGCTGTCGTTCATCGCAGGCCCGGCCGAAGGCCCGCTGTCGCAGGACTACGACTTCACGACTTTCCGCGAAGTCGTCGCCACCGCCAAAGACGCGTACGCGCAGGCGGGCATCACGAATCCTCGCGAGCAGATCAGCATGGCCGAGGTTCACGACTGCTTCACGCCCACCGAGCTCGTGCTCTACGAGGATCTCGGGTTCAGTCCGCGCGGGACCGCATGGCAGGACGTGATGGACGGGTTCTTCGACCTCGAAGGCAAGCTGCCGGTCAATCCCGACGGCGGTCTCAAGTCGTTCGGGCATCCGATCGGCGCGTCGGGCCTGCGCATGATGTACGAGATGTGGCTGCAGATGCGCGGCGAGGCGGGCCCACGTCAGATCAAGAATCCGAAAGTAGGACTGACGCACAACCTGGGCGGCGCCCCCGGCCGATGCGTCAGCTTCGTCTCGGTAGTAGGCAGCCAGGTCGGCTAGCCGGCCGCGTCCCTTCTTAAGACTGATCATACGGCCGGCATTGTAAGATGCCGGCCGTTCCATTTCACGACTCAGATGCAGAACCTATCTCCATTACTCAATCGGATAGCAACTGCTCTAGTCGCACTAGTAATTCTTCTCTACGTCGGCGACTACGTTGTAGTTAGGTTGAGAAGCGAACCAACCGGAACCTGCCAAATCACCAAGTTGTACGCGATACTTCAAAAGGACGGTAAGACCTCGTACGAAGCGGGCGAACCTGAGACTCAGACCTGCGCGAACTCAATATTCCCGCACCTCGGCTACAGCCCATGTTGGTACCTGAAGCGTCACAAGACTCAGCAAATCAATCTCTAAAGCCGCCGCGAGTTGCGTCGGCCGCTATCGGGTGATTCCTCTTTGCGAGCCGGTGGAACTGGTGTCCGCATGATGATGGATCAGCTTCCATTTGCCGTCCTCGAGCCGGAAGATGTTGGTCGCGCGCTGTTCGAACTTGACCATCGGACCATCGGCCGAACGTAATTGGCCGGTCTCAGTAACGACCGAAAACCCCATCTCCCCGTCCGCTACGATGAGGATGTCTTGCGGCGCGATCCGGCCGCCAGGATACTGCCGGACCAGGTTCTGAAAATCTGTGTGAACGTCGTTCCATCCCGTTGCGCGGCCACCGGTCACGGTCAGGTTTGAAACGTCGGCGCGATGAGACCATACGGCGCTCAGCGGTTCGAGGTCGCCGTTCAGCGCGCTGTTGAACGCGTCGTAGAAAAGCATCGTCGCGGCGCGGATCTCATTTTCAGCCGCCGCCGAAGCTTTAGGAGGCTGCGACTGTGCGCGGGCCGTCCGAGCGAGGGGCGGCGCGAAGACCAGCATCGCAATTGCGGTTATCACCAACCATGGTTTCGTCAACACGATTCTAGTTCCACACTACTTGCGGGTTTCGAGGCCTAGGCGGCGAGCGATGATCACCTTCATGATTTCGTTGGTGCCTGCGTAGATCGATTGCACCGCGGCGTCGGCGTAGTCGGTCGATACCGGATACTCCATCATGAAGCCATAGCCGCCGTGTAGTTGCAGGCATTGGCTGGTGAGACGCTTCTGTAAGTCCGTCGTCCACCATTTTGCCATGCTTACTTCGGCTACTATCTCGTCGCCGCGCACGTGGGCGGCTAGCAGCTTGTCGACGAAGGCTTGTCCTACTTCGACTTCGGTCATCATTTCGGCGAGCTTGAACTGGGTGTTTTGAAATTCCGCAATCGGCTGGCCGAATGCGCGGCGATTCTTGCAGTAGGCGATCGTGTCCTCAAGCGTGCGCCGGCAACTAGCTATCGAGGCGACACCTATGCATAGCCGCTCCTGCTGGAGCTTCTCCATCAGCATTTTGAAGCCCGTGCCTTCCTTGCCAAGCAAGTTTCCGGCCGGGACGCGGCAGTCCTCGAAGAACAATTCGCTGGTGTCCTGGCCGCGCAGCCCGAGCTTGTCGAGCTTGCGGCCGCGGACGAAGCCGGGAGCGGTCGCGTCGACCAGCATCAGGCTGACGCCCTTGTGCGGAGGATTGGCCTTGGGGTCAGTCTTGCAGACGACGATGACGAGATCGGCGATCTGGCCGTTGGAAATAAAGATCTTCGAGCCGTTGATCACGTAATGGTCGCCGTCGCGGCGCGCCGTGGTCTGCACGGCGGCGAGATCGGAGCCGGTGCCGGGCTCGGTCATCGCGATCGCGAGGATTATCTCGCCGCTGATAGCGCCGGGTATGTAGCGGCGCTTCTGCTCTTCGCTGCCGAAGCTCGTGATGTAGGGCATGCAGATGTCCGAATGCAGGGACATCATGAGGCCGTGCGCGCGCACGCGCGACAGCTCTTCCATCACGATAGCGTCGTAGATGAAATCCACGCCGCCGCCGCCGTATTCGGCGGGCGCGTTGGCGCCGAGGAAGCCCGCCGCGCCCATCTTGCGCCAGCTCGCGCGATCGCTCATCCCGGCGCGATTCCATTCGGGGATTTTCGGCTCGATCTCGGTATCGACGAAGCGGCGCACCTGCGCGCGGAACATCTCGTGCTCTTCGGTGAAAATATCTCGTCGCATCATTCTGGCATCTTCGTTTTAGAGCGCAGAGCGATCAAGCCCGGCAGATCGTACTGCGGGAGGTCGTCGGTGATCTCGAACCACGGCGACTTGACCTCGATGAAAATGTGCTTGTCGGGCTTCATTCCCGGGTCGTCGTCGAGCAGACCGGCCGGAATTTCGAGCATTCCTGAACGGCCGCGAGTCCTCTGCGGTTCTGGATCCGGATTCGGCACCGGCGAGCCGCATCGACTGCAGAACGATGCCCGATAGGCGGGAGGCTCGCGCAAGATCGGCGCCTCGTAGGTGGTGATGAGTTCTTTGCCCCCGACCAGCTGGAAATCTTCGATACGCACGTAGAGTCCGGAGAAGAATGCGGAGCCGGTGACCTTGCGGCATCGCCGGCAATGGCACAGCTCGAAGGGGCCGGCGGATCTGGAGAATTCGAACCGAATTGAGCCGCAGAGGCAGCTTCCATGGATCATTTTCGAGTACCTTTTTTGACCGGAAAAATAGCTACCCATACTATATGTAGTGGTTTCGAGCGAGCATGACCACTATCGGTAGCTTCGTTCCGTCAGATTTTGTTTTCTGAAAGGGCGAGTGACCCGGGTTGAGAGCGGTCCTAAATCGGGCAGCATTCAGACGTTTCTCCATCAACCTATGATAGCACATCGGTCGGGTTGCCCGGTGAGGCGAAAAAGTTCAGGGGCTGCGAACTCCGCGCTTTGCGGAACATTAGAGAGCGTTGCGGCTGACAGGACCTCACCCCTAACCCCTCTCCCTTCAGGAGAGGCGATTTTGTTGCAATCGACACCCAAGGGGAATTGTGCAACAATCCTGCATGATTCTTCTGAGGGTGACGATAGCAGCGATGACCTGCCGAGTAGTAGCGCCGCTACTAAACGGGGCGCGTCGTGAAGCGGCGGGAGTTTCAACTTCCGCGATTGCGCGAGTTATTGGAAAGCCGCGCTCTCAAACCAATCGATGCTCACGCTGAGGGATCTATGCGGTTGATCTTTTCAGACGAAGCAGGCACCGGAGATGAGGCGGCCGAACCTATTCTCGTCGTCGCGGCGATCGTCGTTGAAGCCGATCATCAATGGTCGCTGATCGAGCACCAAAGACAGACGATTCTTCAAAACTGTGTGCGCGAAGAAAGTCGGGCGAACTTTGAATTTAAGGCGAGTCGGCTTTTTGGTCAGATTGGCAAAGGCAACAACGAAGCCCTGCTGAACGCGTTTTTACAGATTATCCCTACCTTCGATTTACCTATCATCTGGGGAGCGGTAGATCGTCACAGAATGAAAAGCGACTACGCTTCACAAGGACTGCCCTGCTCGAATGAAACTATGCAAAATCTCGCGTTCAGCATTGCGGCCGCTCAAGCCGAATGGCTGATGAGAGAAGCGATGTCGAGTGAGCGCGCTATTTGGCTTGCGGATGAAACTCGCGCAAACCCCGAAATGAAAGCTAGTTTGCGGCGCCTTCAGGTGAAGACCCCGTTTGACGATGAAGTGGTGACTAAATTTGAACACATAATCGACACGATATTCTTCGGCTCATCTCGCGTTTCACTGGGTATTCAGCTTGCGGACGCCTGCAACTTTTTTATCAAGCGACACCACATGAACGATCAATCCGCAGAACGTTTTTTCAGAATCATCCATCCTTTTATGATGAATCGGGACGATCCGCCGCTCTATAGCCCACAAGACAAAAGTGGATCGAGCTAGGGACTGCCAAGTTAGTCGGGTGGAGCTTGGCTGATTGTTAGCTTTCCGGTGAAGTCCGGTTTGCCATTTACCATAGCGGTAACTGTATAAGGTCCGACTCCGTTCAAGGGCATGGGTTGTAGATAGATAATTGCATTGAACGGCCCATCTTCAATTTCCTGCTTAATTGGAGGCGGATCAGGAGTGGGTAACACATTTCCTTGTGGGTCTTCTAGAGAAATATAAATTTCATATGCGCCCTTTTTGAAGGGCAACCCTGAAATCAAGAGGAATGCTATTTGAGGAATCGGCGCAGATGGATGGGCCACGCGTATCTCGGCATACGGAAGCATTCCATAAAATCCGATGATTATAGCTTTGTTACTAGCCTCAAGGCGCACGTCATCGCAAACTATGCAAAAGTTAAAGACGGACATTATTGCCGGAATTGTTACGCGGCGCGCTGAATTGTTCTGACGATAGGTTGCGCTGCTGTAGCTTGTTGATGATGGCTAGTACAAATGAACGTGAACGGAGCGGGTGAAGTGCTCGTTTGAATATTGTCATTAGGCAACGAAGATTTAGTCGCTGAATCAGATAGATACTTAGACGCTCCCAGCGCAGAGACAAACCCGCCGACCACTGCTAGTGCAAAGGTCGCATTGTAGTTCCACCCGCCAAGATAAATTGCGCATCCGCCCAGCAATCCCCACGCAGCGAACACAAGCATTACTGCGAAGTAAATTCGCAGCAGACGGAGCGTTCGGAGCACTCTACGCGGCCACAAATACATGGAGCCTGTTGATCCTGACGCGTTCATTCCAAAACTTTACGCCCAATTGGTAGATGAGCCACAAGATCACTCCTACCACCATTACATCATCGAGGAAAAGCAAAATCGCACGCGTCACGTCTCCCTCTGGATAGATCTTGACGACCCCCCATCTGAAGCCCCAAGCAAAAATTAGGCAAACAAACTCGCACGCGAAATCCTCAAGCATGGCGGCCAAATTGTTCAATTTGGCTTGATCGCTTTTGCCAATACCTGGTCGAATTTCTTCAGATCAGCGTCAGTTAGACGATTGAGTTTTTCTTTTAGTTGCTCGTCTGCGGCGCGCTGCTTTGCGCTTGGAACGTACTTTTTGTGGGCCGTGCGGCCCGTACGCTTTGTGAAAGCCACCGTGATATTTTAGCGCTTCCACGCGCGGACGGCTAGTTACCGCACGTCGTAATCAGATCGGCAAATGCGTTCGGGTTTTTCCGATTGTTGTAGCGCCAAGAAAATTCGTTCATGTAGAGCGGCAGATAATCCTTGCTGACTTTGTGGTAACTTCCCATGATGCCACGTTTCAAGAGACTCCAGAATCCCTCGATTGTGTTTGTGTGAATTGAGCCGACTACGTACTGGCCCGCGCTGTGATTGACGACCCGATGCGGCAGATCGCGGCCCAAGAGCCGGTATCCTGAATGCTCATCGGTCGCAATCAGGCTCACGTTCGGCCCGACGGCGGAATGAACAAAATTGTCAAGGGTTTTGGTGTCGGTATTCTCGATCACTTTCGCGACTACCATTCCCTTCCGCGAGATCGCGCCGATGACCGCGACTTTCCCTTTTGTGCCGGTCAGCGCGGCCTTCTTGCGAGCCTTGGCGTGCATGTTCGATGCTTTGCCGCCGACGTAAGTTTCATCGATTTCGACTTCGCCACTCAGCGAGAACGCATCGCCTTTCATCGCAGCCCGCCAGCGATGGCAGATGTACCAGCAGGTGCGCCAGTCAGTACCGGAGTACTCACCGAACACCATGCGCCGGACCTGTAGCGAGCTAACGCCCTTCTTTGCGGTAAGCATCAGGAATCCGATCTTGAACCACAACTTAAGCGGAATCTTTGTGTCCTGAAAGATCGTGTGTGTGATGACGCTGAAGCGATAGCCATTGCGCTTGTGACAGGTCAGCACTTCGCCAGTCTGTTTATCGACTGTCTCCGCGCCGCTCTTGCAAACCCAATGATAGGGACGCGCCGCGAGCGCATAGACTTTCTCGCTCGCCTTGCAGCGCGGGCAGCGCACGCCATCGGGCCATCGCTTTGAGACGATGTACGCCTTGCACGCTTCCTCAGTCGGGAACATCCTGTCGAATGATGCTAGGTTTTGCATGACAGTCAGTATAAAGAATTTTCATGTGAGTGTCAACAGCAACAAAATCGCCTTCAGGAGAGGGGAACACCGTACTTTGCAATCTTACTAAACGATTGGTATGGAAGTGGAATCACGGAGGATAGCTCGATGAAAGTTGGTGGCGCTGTTATTTTTCAGAATCCGCTCAATGCTCGATCGGACCGCGACGTATATATCGAAGACCTGCGGATCGGCGACCTCTACGAACCGCTCGGATTCGATTCGATCTGGAGCGTCGAGCATCACTTCGACGACTACACGATGTGTCCCGACGTGCTGCAATTCCTGACCTACTACGCGGGCCGAACGAAGACCGTTCAGCTTGGGTCGATGGTGGTGGTGATGCCGTGGCATGACCCGATGCGCGTGGCGGAGCAGGTGTCGGTCGTCGATCACATGTCGAACGGGCGCATGATCCTGGGCCTGGGACGCGGGCTTGCGCGGATCGAGTTCGAAGGCTTCCGCGTACCGCTCGGCGAATCGCGCGAGCGCTTTATCGAATCGGCGGAGATGCTGCTCGAGGGACTAGAGAAGGGCTACTGCGAATACGACGGCAAGTTCATCAAGCAGCCGCGCCGCGACATCCGGCCCAAACCGTTCAAGTCGTTCAAGGGACGCACCTATGCGGCCGCGGTCTCGCCCGAGTCCGCGCGCATCATGGCGAAGCTGGGCATCGGCATCCTGATCATTCCGCAAAAGCCGTGGGAGGCCGTCGCGCAGGAACTCGCCGAATATCGCACCATCTACAAGCAAGTGAACGGCGGAGAGCCGCTGCCGACGATCGCGGCGGGCTGGACGTTTTGCGACAAGAGCGCCGACCGCGCGCGCGAGATGGCGGTCAAATATATCGGCGGCTACTGGAACACCGCGCTGCGGCACTACGAGATGGCGAGCGAACATTTCGGCAAGGCCAAGGGCTACGAATATTACGAGATGATGGCGAAGAACCTGAAGGGCAACACCGACGCGTCGATCGAGTACTTCCTGAGCCTGCAGGTGTGGGGCACGCCCGAGATGTGCTTCAACCGGATCAACGAAATCCGGCAGAAGGTCGGCGCCGACCATTTTACCGGCGTGTTCAGCTATGCAGGCATGCCGATCGAGGATGCGGAGAAGAGTCTGCGGCTGTTCGCCGCCGAGGTGATGCCCGAGGTGAAGAAGCTCAACGGCGTGAAGGCCGAGGCGGCATAGGCGGCATCCAGAGAATCGAGTTCCGAGGGCAGTCGGGAGTCCGGCTGCCCTTTTTTGATTTTGTGCAGCTTTAGGAACCTAACCCCTAACCCCTTCCCTCGAGGGAAGGGGAACCAGGATTCCCGCACGGGAAGGGGAACCGAAACGTGGAGAGCGATACTGCGACTGCTCCGCAGAACCCTCACCTAACCTCTCCCGTGAAGTAACGGGCGAGTGATCAGATTATTTGCCGGTGAATTTGCCGGGGCGGCGTTCGCTGACTGCCTTTACGCCTTCGCGATGGTCTTCAGTGCGGAACAGCCACGACTGCTCCTTGAACTCATGATCGGTCTGCGCCTTGACGGCGTCGGCGAGACCCTGGCGCATCGTCGCTCGCGTCGATAACAGCGCGAGCGGTGCGCTTTCGGCGATCTCCCTGGCCAGTGCGAGCGCGGAATCGCGGAGTTTGTCCGGCTCCGCGATCAAATCGCACAGTCCCCACGCCAGCGCCTCTTCGCCGGTGATGCGGCGTCCGGTGTAAAACATCAGGCTGGCTTTTTGCGTACCGATCAGGCGGGGGAGAGTGTGGGTCAAGCCGAAGCCGGGATGGATGCCGAGCTTGACGAAATTCGCGGCGAAGCGAGCGTCCGCGGTCGCGACGCGGAAGTCCGCCACCAGCGCCAGTCCGAAGCCTCCGCCAATCGCGGCGCCTTGAATCGCTGCGACGACCGGCTTGCGGCATCGGAACAGCCGCACTGCCTCGACATACAGCGGATTTTCGCCGGCGCGGGCTGTAGTCTCGCCGCTGCTCGCGTCGCGATTGGCGAAGTTCGCACCGGCACAGAATGACTTGCCTTCCGAGCACAGCATCAGCGCGCGGCATTCGGGCTCTTTGTCTAAGGCCTCGAAGGCGTCGGCGAGATTTTGAATCAGCTTGAAGTCGAAGAAATTGTGCGGTGGCCGGTGAATCTCGAGTTGAGCCACATTGGCGTCGAGCGTGACCGATACGTCGCCGTATTTTGGTTCCAACATCTGATGCTCCTTTGGCGCCTATAGCCTTGACGCGCGCAAGCTGCTACAAAGTTATAGTTCGAACGTCAGAGGAAGGCACGCCAGAATGAATCCGAACATCGAAAGGGCACGGGGAACCTCCCGTGGTGGTGTGTCTGCGACGTTCGGTCATCATTGACTCAATAGCATAATCGAAGCGCGTCAGACGGCCACGGGTGCAAGCACTCCGTGGCCGTTTTGTTTTTTCCGGATGAAAACGCACTCGCGTTAAAGGCAGGTAATTCGATGCACGTAGTAGAAGTGGAAAATCTGAGCAAGACATTCGGCGAGTTTCGCGCCGTCGACGACGTCAGCTTCGGCATCGAGCGCGGCGAGATCATCGGGATGCTCGGGCCGAACGGGGCGGGCAAGACCACGACGATCCACATGATCCTCGGGCTGATCACGCCGACCTCGGGGCGCATCAGCATCTTCGGGAAGTCGATGGCGACGCATCGCGGCGAGATCCTAGAGCAGATGAACTTCACGTCGCCGTACGTCGCGTTTCCGTTCCGGCTGACGGTGCTCGAGAACCTGATGGTGTTCGCGCGCATCTACAATCTGAAAAAGCCGCGCGAGCGAATCGACGAGCAGCTCGAGCGGTTCGGAATCACCAAGCTGCGCGACAAGGCGATCGCGCGGCTGTCGTCTGGCGAGAACACTCGCGTCGGGTTGTGCAAGGCGTTCATGAACGATCCGCAACTGCTGCTGCTCGACGAGCCGACGGCATACCTGGATCCCGAGGTGGCATGGCAGGTGAAGAACGCGCTGCTCGACGCTCAGCGCGACAAGGGCACGACCATTTTGTACACCTCGCACAACATGGAGGAGGTCGAGCGGATGTGTAAGCGGATTATTTTTCTGCATCACGGGAAAGTGATCGCGGCGGGCAGTCCGATCGAAATCACGCAGGCGCTCCTTGAAGAGGAACGCGAGGAACCCGCGCTGGAGGAAGTATTTCTGCGCGTGGTGAGGGGCAAGGCAGCATGAAGATACATCGCATCAACGCCGTCATCGTGCGGCATATCTATGAGTCGCGGCGCAACTTCGATCGCGTCGTCGACATGGTCTGGTGGCCGGTGCTCGACATCATCATGTGGGGCTTCTTCACGGTTTACCTGTCGCACAGCAACCGGCTGCAGCCGACGGTAGTGAGCTGCCTGCTCGGCGCGATAATTCTGTGGGGAACTTTCTACAGCTTTCAGCGCGACATGGCGATCGGCTTCATCGACGAACTGTGGTGCCGCAACCTTATCAACCTGTTCTCGACGCCGTTGACGCTGGCGGAATATATGGCCGGACTTCTGACGGTGTGCCTGCTCAAGGTGATGGTCGGACTGGTGCTGGCGTCGGCGATCGCGTGGGCGGCGTACTCGTTCGACATCGTCCCGTGGCTGCCGAAGTTCGTCCCTTACATGGCGAACCTGTTGTTCTTCGCGCTGGCGCTGGGAATCGCGATCACGGGCATGATCTTTCGCTACACGACGAAAGTGCAGGCCCTGGCGTGGGGCTTCGCGGGACTGCTGATGCCGGTGTCGTGCGTGATGTACCCGATGTCGTCACTGCCCAAGTGGCTGCAGGACATCGCGTGGATGATGCCGACGGCGCATTCGTTCGAAGGGATGCGCCAGGTTCTGGCCGGCCAGGGATTCTCGCCGGTGCATTTTTGGTGGGGCGCCGGATTGAACGTGGCCTACTTCGCACTGGCGATCGTATTCTTCCTCTGGATCTTCGAGAAGGCTCGCTCGCGGGGATTACTGGTCAAGCAGGAATAGACGGCTGCGGCGTTTCGCTTAGCGCACACGCAGCTTTTTTTCATTGCATTTCGATGAAGTCTGCATTGATGAGCACGATGCATATTGAAATGCCGCACGACCGAAAGGTACAAAAAGCTATGTAAAATGGGCTTCCTTCATTTGGCACGCGCGGTGCTGATACGCGACCAGATTTGGGGCGGACCGTCCTAATTCAAAATGAAACAAGCGGTAGCAGCATCAACGATGCGCCACGTGTTTGCGATCAAGGCGCTCGATAAGCTCCCCGGGGTGTTCGGGGCCCATCGGTACCTGTATCACTGCGCGCGGCGCAAATGGTCGTTCATCATCAACGACGGACGGCGCGGTATGCTGACTCCGATCGACGAGAAGCGACAATGTCCCGCGGTGGGCAGGTTGGCGGAGGCGCACTTGCACATGAACTCATCGAAAGGCGACGTTCCTGGTTCCGCCGTGCACTCTGGACACTGAACTGAGTACGCATTAACTACTGCACTGAACTCTACCAGTCGAGGAACTTAGTATGTGGGACTTGCTTTCAATTATCGCCAGTATCGCCTTCTTCGCGATCGCGATCGAATACGTTCGGGGGTGCGACCACTTATGAGCCCGGTTGAAACTGTTCTCGGTGGGTTGTGCGCTGTTTTGCTGGGCGCTTACTTGATCTATGCGTTGTTGCGCCCCGAAAGATTCTAAGTCGCGCCCGCCGGTACGTTACTAAATGCTATCCAATTCGATCGTTCAGGTCGGCGTCTACTTCCTTCTCGTGACGGCGATCAGCGTGCCGCTCGGCCTGTACATGGCGCGAGTCTTCTCGAATGAGCGCACCTTTCTCGACCCGGTGCTGACGCCAATCGAGCGGTTGATTTACAAAATCTGCGGGATAACCCCCGCCGTCGAGATGGGCTGGGCGGGATACGCGATTTCGATGCTCGCCTTCAGCTTGATTTCCATGATCTTCCTCTACGCGCTCCAGCGGCTGCAGTACTACCTGCCGCTGAATCCGCAAGGACTCGCCGGAGTGCCGCCAGGGCTCGCATTCAACACCGCCGCCAGCTTCACGACCAACACCAACTGGCAGGCATACTCGGGCGAGCAGACGCTGAGCTACCTGACGCAGATGGTCGGGCTCACGTCGCACAACTTTCTCTCGGCCGCCGCTGGAATCGCGATGGCGGCGGCGGTGATTCGCGGCTTCGCGCGCCGCAGCGCCACTACGATCGGCAACTTCTGGGTCGATCTCACGCGTACGACGCTGTGGGTGTTGATGCCGCTCTCGCTCATCTTTGCGCTGTTGCTCGTATGGCAGGGTGTGCCGGACAATTTCAGTCCGTATGTAAACGCGAAGACGCTCGAGGGCGCCACGCAAACGATCGCCGAAGGACCGGTCGCTTCACAGGAGATAATCAAGGAGCTTGGCACCAACGGCGGCGGCTTCATGAACGCCAACTCGGCGCATCCCTACGAGAATCCGACCCCGCTGACGAACCTGATCGAGATGCTCGCGATCTTTTCGATCGGCGCGGGCCTTACTCACACCTTCGGCAAGATGGTCGGCGATCGCCGCCAGGGATGGGCGCTGTTCGCGGTGATGGGGATCCTGTTTCTCGCCGGCGCAGCGCCTGCAATCTGGGCTGAGCAGCATGGCAATCCGCAGTTCAGCGCGATGGGGATCAATCAGCATGCTTCCGCGACGCAAAGCGGCGGCAACATGGAGGGCAAGGAAACCCGTTTCGGCATCGTCGAGTCCGCGCTGTGGGCGACCGTCACCACCGACACTTCGTGCGGCGCCGTCAACTCGATGCACGACAGCTACACACCGCTCGGCGGGATGATACCGATGGTCAATATGCAGCTCGGCGAGGTGATCTTCGGCGGCGTTGGCTCGGGACTGTACGGGATCATCGTGATGGCCGTGCTGGCGGTTTTCATCGCAGGCCTGATGGTGGGCCGGACGCCCGAATATCTCGGCAAAAAAATCGAGGCGCGAGAGATGAAGCTCGCGATGCTCTACGTGCTCATCTTCCCAGCTGTCATTCTGATACCGACCGCGGTCGCGACGGTCTTGCCCGCGGGGCTGGCGGGCATGTCCAATCCGGGGCCGCACGGTTTCTCGCAAGTCTTGTACGCATACACGGAAGCGGGCGCGAACAACGGCTCGGCCTTCGCCGGGCTAAACGCCAATACCGCTTTCTTCAACGTGACGATTGCGATCGTGATGCTGCTCGGCAGGTTCATGATGGCGATTCCCGCGCTTGCGATTGCGGGCTCAGTCGCGGCCAAGAAATCCACCGCCGCCAGCGCCGGGACGTTCCCGACCGACGGCGCGCCGTTCGTGCTGCTGCTGATTGGCGTAATCATAATCGTCGGCGCGTTGACCTTCTTCTGCGCCGTCGCGCTCGGACCGATCGTCGAGCAACTGCTGATGTCGGCCGGGAAACTTTTCTAGGTTTGGTGTCTCAAGATGAGTGATCGCAAGGCCCCCGCACTTTGGAATCGCGAAATCGTCTCGCGCGCGTCGATCGATTCGTTCGTCAAGCTCGACCCGCGCCTGATGATCAAGAATCCCGTGATGTTCGTCGTCGAGGTCACCAGCGTGCTCGTGATGTTCACGCTGATTCGCGACACGCTGGCTCACAAGATGGCGCTGGCCGGCTTCGAATTTCAAATCGCGCTGTGGCTGTGGTTCACCGTCCTGTTTGCCAACTTCGCCGAAGCGATGGCCGAAGGGCGCGGCAAGGCGCAGGCCGATAACCTGCGCAAGACGCGCACCGAAACCCAGGCCAAGCTGATTCTCCCGACCGGCGAGACCAAACTGGTGCCCGCCGCGCAGCTCCGGCGCGACGACATCGTGATGGTCGCCGCCGGCGACGTCATTCCCGGCGACGGCGAAATCATCGAGGGCATCGCCGCCGTCAACGAAGCCGCCATCACCGGCGAATCCGCACCGGTCATTCGCGAGAGCGGTGGCGATCGCAGCGGCGTCACCGGCGGGACCACCGTCATCTCCGACTGGATCAAGGTGAAAATCACCGCCAACCCCGGCGAGACCTTCCTCGACCGCATGATCGCGCTGGTCGAGGGCGCCCATCGCCAGAAAACGCCCAACGAAATCGCGCTCAGCATCCTGCTCTCCGGTCTCACCATCGTCTTCCTGCTGGTCGTCGTCACGCTCTACCCGTTCGGCCTGTATGGCGGCACGCGGCTGGGGCTGCCGGTGCTGGTGTCGCTGCTGGTATGCCTGATTCCGACGACCATCGGCGGACTGCTCTCCGCCATCGGAATCGCCGGCATGGATCGCCTCGTGCAGCACAACGTGCTCGCGATGTCGGGCCGCTCGGTTGAGGCCGCCGGCGACGTCGATACGCTTTTGCTCGACAAAACCGGAACCATCACGCTCGGCAACCGGATGGCGGCAGAATTCATCCCGGTAGCAGGCGTGGAAGCGGCCGAACTCGCCGAGGCCGCACAGCTCGCCTCGCTGGCCGACGAGACTCCTGAAGGGCGCTCGATCGTCGTGCTGGCCAAGCGCGAGTATAATCTGCGCGGCCGCGAACTCGGCGAGGACGGCGCCACCTTCATACCGTTTTCCGCACAGACCAGGATGAGCGGCGTCGACATCGGCGGCCGTCGAATCCGCAAAGGCGCCGCCGACCAGGTCGCACACTTCGTCCAGGAGAATCACGGCACTCCGCCGACCGACTTGAAGGCAATCGTCGAGCGCATCGCGCGCAGCGGTGGAACTCCGCTGGTCGTCGCCGACGAATCGAAAGCGCTCGGCGTGATTTATTTGAAAGACGTGGTCAAGGAAGGAATCCGCGAGCGCTTCGAGCGGCTGCGCGCGATGGGTTTGCGCACTGTCATGATTACCGGCGACAACCCGCTGACCGCCGCGGCGATCGCCAACGAATCGGGCGTCGACGACTTCCTGGCCGAGGCCACTCCCGAAACCAAGCTGCGCCTCATTCGCGAGGAGCAGAACCAGGGCAAGCTGGTCGCGATGATCGGCGACGGCACCAACGACGCGCCCGCGCTCGCGCAAGCCGACGTCGGAATCGCCATGAACGCCGGCACCCAGGCCGCTCGCGAGGCCGGCAACATGATCGACCTCGACTCGAATCCGACCAAGGTGATGGAAGTCGTTGAGATCGGCAAACAGTTGTTAATGACGCGCGGCGCGCTTACGACTTTCTCGATCGCCAACGACGTCGCCAAGTACTTCGCCATCATCCCGGCGCTGTTTATCGTCGAGTATCCGGAACTGCAGCGCCTCAACGTGATGCATCTGGCGACGCCGCAGAGTGCGATTCTGTCGGCGGTAATTTTCAACGCGCTTATTATCATCGCGCTGATTCCGCTGGCGCTGCGCGGCGTGCAATATCGTCCGGTGGGCGCGGCCGCGATCCTGACCCGCAATCTTATTATCTACGGCTTCGGCGGCGTGATCATTCCGTTCATCGGCATCAAGGCCATCGACATCCTGGTCGCCGCGCTGCATCTCGCCTGAGGTTAATCCCGTGCGAATATTCAGAACCGCACTCGTCGCGACCGCCGTGCTGACCCTGCTCACCGGCATCATCTATCCGCTGGCGATATGGTGCTTTGCGCAGGTTATTTTCCCCAGCCAGGCGGGCGGCAGCATAGTCGTCGTGGACAACAAGGTCGTCGGCTCGAGCCTCATCGGCCAGAATTTTTCGTCGCCCCGCTATTTTCAGAGCCGGCCCTCCGCCGCCGGTGACAAAGGCTACGACGCCGCCAACTCGGGCGGCTCGAATCTCGGCCCGACCAACAAAGCGCTAATCGACGCGGTCAAGCTACGGCTGAAGAACGTTGTCGAGAGCAATCCGGGCACCGATCCGCACCAGGTTCCGATCGACCTGGTGACGGCCTCCGGCAGCGGGCTGGATCCCGAGATAAGTCCGGCGGCCGCAGACCTGCAAGTTGCACGTGTTGCTCACGCGCGCGGTCTGAGCGAAGATCGAGTCCGGCAGTTGATTGCCGAGAACACGCGGCCGCGATCGGCGGGAATCTTGGGCGAGCCCGGCGTAAACGTCCTGCTCTTGAACCTGGCCCTCGATCGCTCCGCGCGAAATTCCGGTGATCGCGCCGCCGGAAGTCATGGCGGAACGCCCGGGACCTGAATGAGCGATGACAAACGACTCGAGCCCGAAGTTTTTCTCGATCTCGTGCCCCAACCTCAACGGGGACGTCTCAAAGTCTATATTGGCGCCGCCGCGGGCGTAGGCAAGACATACCGGATGCTCGAGGAGGCGCATCAACTCCGCGATCGAGGAGTGGATGTCGTGCTGGGCTTCGTAGAGACGCACCACCGCCGCGAGACCGAGGAGCGGATTGGCGACCTTGAGATCGTTCCGCGCCGGAAGCTTTCGTACCGCGAGGTCACGCTGGAGGAGATGGACGTCGATGCGGTCATCGCGCGCAAGCCCGATGTGGTCGTTGTCGACGAGCTCGCGCATACCAACGTTCCCGGCTCCCGCCACGAAAAGCGCTACCAGGACGTCGAGCAGATCGTCAGCACCGGCATCAACGTGATAACCGCCGTGAACATCCAGCACGTCGAAAGTCTGAACGCGCTGATGCGGCGGGTCACCGGCATCGACGTGCGCGAGACGGTGCCCGATTCATTCCTCGCGCGCGCCGATCAAATCGTCAACATCGATGTGCCCGTGGAAGCGCTGCGCGAACGACTGCGCGAGGGAAAGATTTACCCGCAGGATCAGATCGAAAACGCGCTCAAGAATTTTTTCAAGCCGAGCAATCTCACCTCGCTGCGTGAACTGGCGCTGCGCGAAGTCGCGCGCAGCCTCGATCGTCAGCGATCGGACCGTGAGTCTATCAAGCGCGAGGGCGGACGCCGCGCGAACGTGACCGATCGCCTCATGGTCGGACTGTCGTCCAACGCTTCCGACACCGGACAGCTGCTGCGCAAGGCTTCACGCATCGCCGGACAGCTCAACGCTGAATGGTTCGCCGTGCATATCGAAACGCCCGCCGAATCGGTGAAGAACATCGGCACCCGCGATTTCGTCGCGCTCCTCAACAACATCAATGTCGCCAGCGACCTCGGCGCTGAGACCGTCTGGCTCAAGTCCGACGATGTGGTCAAGGCGTTGATCGACTTCGCGCACGACAAGGGGGTCTCGAAAGTCATCGTCGGGCGGACTCATCAACCGCGATGGCGCCGGTGGCTCAAGGGCGACGTGGTAGCGCGGCTGGTTGCGGACGCAACCGACCTCGACGTGGAAATCGTCGCGACCGACGAACGGGAGGAACCGCGATGAACGCACCCTCGATGCAACGCCAGATTCGCAACGGCACTTTGCTGATGCTGGCGTTGGTCGTTCTGCTGGGACTCTACACGCTGCCGCGCGTCTACCGGCTTGGCGGCGCGATCAGGCAGACGCTGTATCAGAACTACATCAGCATCGAGGCCGCACAGAACATGCATGCCGCGCTTAACACGCTTCAGGTGGCCGAGCACGATGGCAAGGCCAAGGACGTTCTGCCGAGCGCGCGGCACGATTTTTTGCAGTGGTTGGACGTCGAAGACCACGACTTCACTGAAGTTGGCGAGCCGGAACTCGCCGCCGATATTGGTCGGCGCGCCAACAAGCTGTTCGCCGACATCGCCACCCCTTCGCCCGGCACGCTTCACGATCGTGAATTCGCCGAATTGAACGGCCGCCTCGACGATCTGATTGCGATGAACAAGGCTGCGATGTTCCGCGCCGACAGCCGCTCGGTACAACTGGGCAGGCACCTCGCGTACGAATTCGCCGGCGGCCTCGCGCTGGTGCTGCTGGTGGGCGCCGCCGTCTCGTGGGGTCTCGGATGGCGGCTCTCAAAGCCGCTTACAGAGCTCGCGGAGCGCCTGCGCGGAATCAGTCAGCGCAAGTCGCAGGTGCGGCTCGGACCCCAGCCGCTCGCCGAGCTCGAAGCGGTCGCGCGCGAATTCAACCAGATGGCCGAGCGTCTCGAGCAGTACGACAAGCTCAACGTCGAGCGCCTGGTCTATGAAAAGAGCAAGACCGAGGCGATCATCGAGAGCCTCGAAGACGGCGTCGTGCTGATCGATTCGGAAGGAATCGTCGCGCACATAAATGAGATCGCGTCGCTGATCCTCGGCGTCGATCCCGAGGACTCGCTCGGCAGTCCCTTCGACGATCTCAGCAGCAACCATCCGCACTACCTACGCGTTCGCGACGCGCTGCGCACGCTTCAGCGGGCCGGTCCGAACGGCCATCGCACTGAAATCGATCTTCACGTCCGCGGCCGCGATCATTCCTACGTGTTGAAGCCGGTCCCGCTTCATCACGCCATCGGTAAGTCGCTCGGCACGCTGCTGATTCTGCAGGACGTAACCTACATCCGCGATCAGGATCGCGCCCGCACCAACCTGGTCGCCACTCTGTCGCACGAACTCAGGACGCCGCTCACTTCGCTCGCATTGTCGGCGGAATTACTGAGCAGGGAGAGTGCGCCGGAGTCGAATCCCAAGAACAACGAACTGCTGCAGGTGATTCTCGAGGAATGCTCGCGGATGCGGCAGCTTACCGACAACCTGCTCAATCTCGCGCGCGGCGAAGTGCCCGCCATCGCCGTGCAACAGAAGCGTCTCGACCTTGCCCGCCTGGCGGCCGACGTGACCAAACGCTTCGCAATTCAGGCGCGCGAGAAACACGTCGAGATCGAAGAGCACATCGGCCCGGTGCCCGAGATTATCGGCGACCCGGTCAAGCTCTCGTGGGTGATTTCAAACCTGCTCGGCAACGCGCTGCGTTATACCCCTGCCGGTGGGACGATCAAAGTCGCGGCCCTCGGCACCGAGCACGCCACGCGGCTTGAAGTCACCGACTCCGGTCCCGGAATTCCGCCCGAGGTCAAGGACTATATTTTCGAGCGTTTCGTGCAGTATGGTTCCGAGGGCTTCGAAAAAGGATCGGCCGGCTTGGGCCTGTCGATCGTCAAGGAAATTGTCGAGGCGCATGGCGGCAGGATTTTCGTCGAGAGCGCCAACTCTCACGGCTCCCGATTCATCGTCGAAATTCCCGCCGCACAGGAGATTTGATGGCCAGGTTGCTCATTGTCGACGACGAGCGCAATATCCGCCGCAGCCTCGCCTCGTTTTTCGAGTCGGTCGGCCACGAGGTTCGCGCCGCCGAGAACGGCGCGCAGGCCGTCGCGCTCCTCGCCGAGAAGCAGTTCGATCTGGTTCTGACCGACTACAAGATGGCCGAGATGAGCGGCCTCGAGCTGCTGCGTGACATCAAGCGCCGCCAACCCGAGTGCCTCGTGATCCTGATGACCGCTTTTGCGACCGTTGAAAACGCTGTCGAGGCGATGAAGTCCGGCGCCTACGACTACGTCACCAAGCCGTTTTCGCTCGAGCAGATTCAGCACACCGTCGATCGCGCTCTGCACGTCGGCATTCTTACCGCGGAAAATCGCGCACTGCGCAGCGCCATCGACGAGGAGCCGCTGCTCGACTCGAAGAGCCCCGCGATGCAACGCCTGCTCGAAACCGCCCGCCAGGCCGCCGCCAGCGACGCCACCATTCTGCTCACCGGCGAGAGTGGCACCGGCAAGAACGTCATCGCCCGCCAGATTCATCGATGGAGCCCTCGTCAGAGCAAGCCGTTCGTGGTCGTCAATTGCACGACGCTCTCCGAAGAACTTCTCGAAAGCGAATTGTTCGGGCACATGCGCGGCGCGTTCACCGGCGCGGTCAAGGACAAGCCTGGCCGTCTCGAGGCGGCCAACGGCGGGACCGTCTTCCTCGACGAGATTGCCGACTTGACGCCCACCCTGCAGACCAAGTTCCTGCGCTTTCTGCAGGATCAGAACTTCGAGCGCGTCGGCGGCGAACGCACTATTCACGTCGACGCGCGAATAATCGCCGCGTCCAATCGCGATCTCGAATCCGAAGTGGCCGCGCACCATTTCCGCGAGGATCTCTATTACCGCCTCAACGTCATCACCCTGCGCGTGCCGCCTCTGCGCGAACGCCGCGAAGATATTCTGCCGCTGGCGCAATGGCTCTTGAACGTCGCCGCCGTGCGCAATTCCCATCCCGGCCTGGCTTTTTCGCCCGGCGCGACCGCCGCGCTCACGCGCTATCGATGGCCCGGAAACGTGCGCGAACTGCGCAACGCGATCGAACGCGGCACCGTCCTGATGCGCGGCGAGACGATCGCTCCCGACGACCTGCCCGATTCGCTGTTTCACGAATCGACCGAGCCTCTCCCCGGCATCACCAACGCCGCCAGCCTCGATGACGTCGAGCGCGAACACATCGCACGCGTGCTCGCCGCCAGCGCCACCCTCGAAGAAGCCGCCGACACGCTCGGTATCAACGTCACGACGCTGTGGCGCAAACGCCGCCGCTACGGAATCGAATAGTCACTTCGATAGCCATTTAGAATTTGTGAATAGCTAGTCGTCCAGTGAGTTCGCAAACTCACGCAACTTCTCGAACCAAATCAACTTGTCCTTAAACCCCGGATAACTCGCATTCAGCCCGCTGGGATTCGGCAGGACGAAAACCCGCGCGCCAAAAATCTCCTCGTCCTTCGCGCCAGCACCCTCCCCCCGCACAACCCCGAAAAATCCACGATAGATACTCACACCCACGAACGCGACCACTCGCGGACGCACCCGCCGAATCTTCCGCGCGAGCACTTTTCGTCCCGCTGTAATCTCAGCCGTGCTCAATTCCGCCGCCGCCCGCGTCGCCCGTGCACACAGATTCGTCAGCGCGAGGTCGAATTCCACCAACCGCCCATCGTTCTCGCTCTTGAGTTCCTCGGGCACCAGCCGCGCTTCGTGGAGCAACCGCCAGAACGGATTGCCGGGACTCGCAAAGTGATGCCCCATCTGCTCGGAGCGAACACTCGGATTGATCCCTACGAACAAAATTCGCGGCCGCGGTTTCAGGATGTCGCGCAGCTTTGCCATCCGCCGAATATTGGCATCTTCATCAGATTCGCGCTTGACCCGCCGCGCGCGCTGCCGTAGCAGAGTGACAGGACCTCAGGAGTACTTCCCCGATGACTACCCCGAGCACTGAAAATGCCACGGCCAGCAGTCCCGCCCACGTCAGCGGCGTGCTCAACTACCTCGCCGACAAAGGCCAGCATCCCGTGAGTTATAACTTCAAACCGCCTCCGGGTGTCCCCGCGCGGACGGCGATCTATGCCAGGTTCACCGTGCCTGTTTGGAGCGCGCGCGCAATCATGAGCGAGCTGTCGCTCGACCGCCAGGGCTTTGCGGTCACGCATCAGAACACTGCGGTCGCAAATTTCTACGACCCCGAAGAAGTTCGCCGGGTCTATTATCCGGAAGTCGAGCGGATGGTCCGAGAATTTACCGGCGCCGTCAAAGTGCACGTGTTCGATCATAACGTCCGCTCGCGCCCGATGGCGAAACGCCGCGAGAACGGCGCGCAAGAGCCGGTCAAGGTCGCCCACAATGACTACACGCTCAAGTCGGGTCCACAGCGCGTGCGCGATCTTCTGCCCGATGAGGCCGATGCGCTGCTCAAGAATCGTTTCGCGATAATCAACGTATGGCGCCCGATTCGCGGTCCCGTGCAGGAGTCGCCACTGGCTGTGTGCGACGCGCAAAGCATGGTGCAGGAGGATTTCGTCAAGCACGTGCTCAAGTACCGCGATCGCGACGGCGAGGTATACTCAGTCGCGTTCAATCCGAATCATCGATGGTACTACATTCCGAATCAGCTGAAGGAAGAAGTACTATTGCTCAAGTGTTACGATTCCGACGGGCGCCGCGCACGATTCACCGCGCATTCCGCCTTCGAGGATCCCTCGAGCCCGCCCAACGCCGCGCCGCGCGAAAGCGTCGAGGTGCGTACCCTGGTCTTCTTTGCGCCGCAAGCGGCCGCCTGACGCCGCACGAAAGGATTCATCGTGGAATACCGCAAACTAGGCAACTCGGGACTCAAGGTTTCAGCAGTCGGCCTCGGATGCAACAACTTTGGCATGCGGTCCGACGCCGAACAGACACGCGCCGTGGTGCATCGAGCCCTCGACGAGGGCATCACGCTGTTCGACACCGCCGACATTTACGGCAATCGCGGCGGCTCCGAAGAGCTGCTCGGCAAGGCGCTCGGCGATCGCCGCCGCGACGTGATCGTCGCGACCAAATTCGGCATGGCGATGGGCGACAGTCCCTACATGCGCGGCGCGTCGTACCGCTACATCATGGCGGCCGCCGACGCGAGCCTGAAACGGCTCGGTACTGACTATATCGATTTGTACCAGATTCATTTCCCCGACGCCGACACGCCGCAGCATGAAACTCTCGAGGCGCTGAACGATCTCGTTCGCGCCGGCAAGGTCCGCTACATCGGACACAGTAACTTCGCCGCGTGGCAAGCCGTCGACGCGCACTGGATATCGCGCACTCGCGGGCTTGCCTCGTACATCTCCGCGCAAAACCAGTACAACCTGCTCGACCGCCGCATCGAACGCGAACTTATCCCCGCATGCCGCGAGTTCGGACTAGGTATCCTGCCCTACTTCCCACTGGCTAGTGGATTTCTCACTGGGAAATACAAGCGCGGCGCCGAACCGCCAAAGGGCACCCGCCTTTCGCTCGTCCAGCGAATTGCGCAACAGGCACTCACCGACGAAAACTTCGCGACGCTGGAACGGCTCGAGAAGTTCGCGAGCAGCCGCGGGCATACCATTCTCGAACTCGCCGTCGGATGGCTCGCGTTGCAGCCGCAGGTCTCCAGCGTGATCTCCGGCGCAACCAGCCCCGACCAGGTCACCCAGAACGTAAAAGCCGGCAACTGGAAACTCTCCCCCGAAGAACTCGCCGAAGTAGACAAAGTAACCCGCCGCTGAGCGACCGTGCGTCGGTCTGGTCAATCAGCGCGTTTACCTTGCGCTTCACCATTGACCTCCAGGATTTCGAAATCTACCGGCCGCACCGCATCTGACGGTTCGATATCCTTCCCTGACCTCCTCATCTTCGGCGCCTTTTCGCTGATTGTTCGCCACAACTCGCCGCGAATCTTGCCGTTCGTCCGCTCATTGAACAATTCGTTCAGCGCGCTTTAACGCCTTGGTGGTGAGCACGTGTGTCGTCGGAGGGACTTTGAGTATGCACGATTTGCCAGCTGTGATTTTTGGCGTCGTGACGCTGATATGGATCGTCGGTGCCGTCGGTTTGCTCCTCCGCTAGTGCGAGCGTGAGCCGCTCATGGCAGGAATTTCTTGATCGCGTCAAAAGGATTGGGAATCGACGGGATCGCCGATCCCGCCGACGGCGCTCCAACGAGCGATCCCGCCGCGTTGACTCCGCCGCGGATTATATTGCCCGGCGTGTTGATCGCGCCCATCGCCACGCGCTCCGCCAATGTTGGCACGTCCGGTAGGACACGTACTCCGGGCAGTTGTCCGCTCACCGTCACCGGGATCGCGACCTGCAAGCCGAGCGTCAGCCGGATGTCAGCATTCATCTCGATGTTCTTGTCCATGTCGAACCAGCCGTCACCGGTTAACGCGTAATCCGGAGACTGCGCATACAGATCGTGCGTCGTGAACCGCGGCCCCGTCTGCTGAAAGGTCATACTGGCCGATTGCAACTCGGTGTCCGGATCGACCAGCAACCCATGATGGCTCGACCTGAACCCCACGTTCACCAGTTGGCTGACCCCCGGCGCCGCCGCTACCGCATTGATCGCGTCCGCGACGATATTGACGCCGACCAGCTTGCCGTTTGCGATTGCCACTCGCCCGCTGCCGCGGATCGTCGGCCTGATTCGATTCCAATCCGAGCCGCTGCCCGACGCCGCGATGTTGCCGGTCAGATATCCGCGCACCCTGCCGGCCGCATCGATATTTTGCGAGCGCAACCCTTCTTCCATGTTCAGATTTCTCATCACGAGCGTGACGTTGAAGGTTGGCACTTCGCCGAGAACCGCATCCGCATTCGCTGTCAGCGAGCCGCCAAACACGCCGGCGTTGAGCGGACGCGCCGACACGCGCCGGTTGAAGTATGCGGCCGTCAGATCGAGATTGCGGTATGAAACATTTTCGAGCGATCCGTCCGTCGATTGGATCGTCGCACTGATTCGCGGCGAAGTTAGCTCGCCGTCCGCCGTGCCTTTGACCGTCAGGCCGTTGACAACGTCCCTGGGCGGACGACTCGCAAGCAGCTCCGCAAGTTTCACCGAGTCGGCCTTAAGCGCATAACTGGCCGTCAGCGGACTTAGCGATTCGAAACGAATCGTGCCGTTAAGGTCGCTGAGCCCGCCCTGCACCGACGGCCCCAGCTTCATCGCAGCCTGTTTCAGCGTCACAGTTCCTTCAAGCGCCGATGCGTTGGCGCCCAGCTTCACCGTGCCGTGAATTTCGCTCATGCCGGCCAGGTCATAACCCGCCACCGGACTTATCATCGGGCCCAGGTTGGCGAGATTGAAGCTGTTCGAATCGATTTGCGCGCTCAACGGCTGCGGGCCCGGTGAAAAACCCGAGAACCGGCTCGCCGTCAATTCGAGATCGGACAGCTTCAGGTTCACGCTCGCTATCTCGATCTGATCGCCCCAGGTGCCGTTCGCATTTATCGTCATCGCGGTCCCGGCCGGCTTGCTGAATATCGCCGCGTACGCGACCCGATTCGCGGTCAGGTCGGTGCTGAGCGCAATCGCGAGCTTGCCGAATGAGCCGCGCGCCGTACCGCTGACCGATGCGGGATCCGGAATCGAAAG
This sequence comes from uncultured delta proteobacterium, assembly GCA_963724395.1. Classification (GTDB taxonomy): domain Bacteria; phylum Desulfobacterota; class Binatia; order Binatales; family Binataceae; genus Binatus. The sequence continues at coordinate 371,230 of CAVRUK010000002.1, forward strand.
CCCGGGCGGTATCTTCGATCCCATCTCGGCTAGCGGCCGCAGGCTGTCGAGCAGGATAGAATCGAGCTTCAACGTCAGATCGACGGGGATTCCGGACGCGTCCAGCATGCCATTATCCAGCAGCGGTCCGAGCTTTCCCGACGCCTTGACGTTCTGCTGCTCGGCCGGAAAGGCAAATTTGGTCTCAACGCCGAACGACGACGATGCGTTGAAGTCTGTCACGTCGAAATCCAGGTGACGGACGCGAAGCGGCGCCGCCTGCTCGCTCAGATCCGTGAAGTCGACCTCGCCGTCCTCGATGCTGAGCGCCTTGATCGACAAGTCGGCGAGCGACGATCGCTTTTTCGCGTGCCGGCGCTGCGCCGCTTCGGCTTCCCGGCGTGCGTCCTCGGGACTGACGCCAAGAGAGCTCAGGTTGAGGTCGCCGTCCGCATTCATCACGATTCGGATGTCGGGTTTGACCAGTTTGAGTCTTACGACCTTCGCCTCGCCATGAAGCAGCGGGAAGAACTCGAGATCCACCGACACGTCGTTGGCGGCGAGAAACGGTTCGGTCGAAAAGGCCGGGTCGTCCGCAATCGTGAGACCGCTGACCTCGACCGACACGCCCCATCCCATCTGCGCCTGTATGTTTGCGACCTCGACGCGCCGGCCTAGCTCGTTGCTGACGCGAGCGAGGATGCGCGTTTCATTGCGGGCAACGATCGAACTCAAATTGAAGTAGGCGTAGACGGTGAGCGCCGCAGCGATCAGCACCACGGCGCCAACCACGATGCACGAGATGAGTAGTGTCCTGCGCAACGTCATGCCTCGGCAGCGTCGCGGTCAGTCTCCTTCGAGTGGTTGGTTTCGCTGTCCATTCGTCTCATACCCAGGCCAAAACGAGGGCTAAGGGTGATCGGAACGGGACAACTTCGAGCCGAAATAGGCATCTTCATGTACAAGTGAGATTCGCCGAAATCGTCAATTTCTACCATATGTAGTGGTCTGAGCAGGTACACCTACCACCGGTAGCTTCGTTCCGTCAAAATTACATTTTTCCGGGAGGCCCAGCGGGGTTCAGTTGAGTTTCGAGTGAGTGGATTCATCGAGAACAGATTAGCACTGTCGTGCTGGCTGGCATAAGGCGAAAAGGTTCAGGGTGGGATGACATCCGAGGCTGCGAAGTGATCGGCGTGGCACGTCGTATCGCTCTGCTTGAATTGGCCGGTTTCGGGGCGATCCTCAGTGCGACACTTCGCAGACACAGGCGCCGAATCATTCGCACAGGTGCGCGATGATTTCGAGGACACCGGTTCGGCTATCTGATGCCGGGTGAAGGTTCGGCTCGACGCGACGCGATTTGCCTCGGAAGGCTATCGAGCGGAGCGTCCCACAACTCCGAACTTAAGCAGGCTCTCTGCAGTGGCGATGATTGCTTCTTCGCGCGGCCGCGGCCTCCAGGCGAGTAGGCGCTCAGCTTTGGCGCTGGTCGCATTGCGAATATTGCCAAGCAAAGGAAGCAGCTGGCGCATGCTGGGATCGAACCGCGCTGCCAATCGCACGAACCAGTTCGGCAGCTGGCGCGTCGGAACCTTCTTCGCGGCATCTCCCAGCCGTGTCTTCAGCACCTTCGCGATATCAAGCATCGACATGACCTCGCCTGAGACCGCGATAAAGCGCTCGCCTTTCGCTGCAGGATTCGTCATCGCGCGAAGGTGGAGGTCCGCGACATCGCGTACGTCAACCACGCCGAAGTAGAGCCGGGGCAGCCGAGCGATCCCTTCATCAGACGTTTCACAAGCTCGATCGATGATGAGAAGTCGGGGCCAAGCACTGGCCCGAAGATGCCGGAGGGATTGACTACCGACATTTCGAGACCGCCGCCCTCAGCTGCCAAGAAGTCCCACGCTGCCCGCTCGGCGATTGCCTTCGACCGCACATACGCGCTCATCTCACCGTTGAGGTTCGTCCAGCTCGTCTCATCGAATGGCTCCCTGCGAGGAGGGTGGCCGTAATAAATGGCGCCGCACGTCGACGTGAACACCACGCGCTTCACGTTGGCGTCGCGCGCGGCCTTCAACACGCGAAGCACACCGTCGCGAGCGGGAACGATCAATTCGTCTTCGGTTTTCGGGGCAACCGACGGTATTGGTGACGCAGGATGGATCACGTAATCACAACCGGCGGCCGCCGCGGCCCAGCCTTCATCATGCTCCAAGTCAGCAGCCAAGAAGGAGAGGCGATCGGTGGGATCCGCGCCGCCGTTTCTCAGCACCTCGCGAACATCGTCTTCGCGCTTGAGTGAACGGACCGTCGTGCGGACCTGGTGCCCGGCGCTCAGCAACTGAAGTATGACGTGGCTCCCGACGAACCCCGAGCCTCCGGTGACCAAAACTGTGCTCATCAAATCATTCCGCCTTGTACTCGCTGTGCCTGAGTCCTGGTTGACCAACACGGCATCGTGGCCTTGTCGGCGATATGTCTACACCTGTATACTCAACATCAACATTTAAGTCTACAGTCGTATAACTGTACGAGCGGAACGAATGCTGAGAACTAAGCGAAAGTTACGACGGGATGCTTCTGGGACCCGGAAGGCGATTCTCGCGTCCGCGACGCGCGCCTTCGTGCGAGCCGGTTACGAGGGCGTTGGCGTACGCGAGATCGCGAAGGGTGCCAGCGTGACCGCGATGTTGATCAACCGATATTTCGGATCGAAGGAGGGGCTGTTTGCCGAGGTTGTCGCACAGACCATGGCAACACCAAGCATCGTCACGCCTGAGATCCTCGCATCGCCCGATTGCGGTGAACGGCTGGCGGCCGCGCTGCTCGAGCATACTAGGGAAGGAACCAGTCCACTCGACGGCTTCCTGATCATGCTCCACTCCACATCCAGCAAACGCGCGGCAAGAATAAGTCGCGAGCAAACTGAAAAGTATCACCAAAGGGCTCTGGCTGGAGCGCTGAAGGGCGATCTTGCACCGCAGCGCGCCGCGCTTGTGCTTTCCCTGATCGCCGGTTTTCAAGTCATGCGACAGATGATTGGGCTCTCCGGCTTGACGAAAGCGCCTCCCCAGGCGTTGGCGAAAATACTCGGGCGGATTTTTCAGCAGCTTATAGAAGGCGAGTGTTCAGCGAACGGATGAGTCTCAAGTGCGCAGCAGCATCGTTCGCGGCAAGAGCGTCGATATAGATCTGCGACGGTAGCTCAGTCATCGCTCCTTCTGCAGATTACCTGTGCCGAATCAACATTCTGGTGCGACCAAGTAGAACAGCTGATCAACCAGTGCTGCGAGTGAAGTGATCGGCGAGGACTTTTGCTACGCAGCAGGTTACTTTTTTTGCGGTTGGGATGTGGAGAAACTCGTTGGGGCCGTGGGCGTTGGCGTGTGGGCCCAGGACGCCGGTGATCAGGAATTGCGATTGCGGGAAGCGCTCGCCTAACATTCCCATGAACGGAATCGTGCTACGGCGAGGTGTCGCGCGTTGAAATGGACCCGGGTTTTTCCGCCACGCTCTGTCCTAGAAGCCGCGTGGTGGGCCGATCTGCGGTGAGCGCACCGGCTTGGCCATGCCGTAAAACACGACGACACCCTGTCCGCCGCATCGGGTCGAAAGCCCCTCTGCGGGCGTGCCGATACAGCTATCGATGTCTTGCCAGTTGTTGGTGACCCAAACGTTTCCGGCTGGATCTACGTCGATGTCTACTTCCATCTGCAAGCCGCCACCGACGTAGCCGAGGGGAGGCGAGATCGGATCGCCAGTCTTAAAGCCGGGCGGGCAGTTTTCAGTTCTAACGCCGCACAGGTGTGCAATCTGGCCGGATGTTCCCGCGAAGTTGGAGACCCAGACGTTATCGTCGCCATCCACGGCAACGGCCCATGGCCCCGGCAGGCTGGCGCCGGTGAACGGAGAACCGGAATACGGGGAGCCATCAGGCCGGAGCAGGACTATGCTGCCGCCTCGGCGGCCGCCTTTCTGCTCAGACATGGTCTTTGTCAGGTAGTCGGAGGCCTTCGCCACACCGTGGAGCTTCAGGCGCAAACCCATATCCACCAGATGCATCATGCCGACCAGGCTGTTGCCAAGACGGGCGGTGACCCAGACATTGCCTTGGCTATCGATGGCTAGACCACTGGTGCTGAAACCGCTTTTGAAGTTTTCGGCCTTACTCGGATCAGATGCAGGGAAGCGGGTGACGTGATTGATTCCGCTGTTGGAGACCCAGATGCGGTCCTGCTGGTCAATGGCCAAGTGGAATGGCGCCAGGAACGACTTGCAAGGCTCGGCGTTATCGCCTTCGCAGACAATTCGTCCCTTGTTCAAATCGCCCTTAGGGAAGTAGACGAGTTGCCTTTTCTCGACCCCCAGAACCCAGACATCGCCGCTTGGAGTGACCATGACGCCCTGCATTAGCCCCAACCGGCCATCGAACGTGATGCCGTCGGGTGGAGTCAGCGGCTTGCCGTTTTTGTCGAACACAACGATTGCTTTGCTGCCGTAAGTCGAGAACCAGGCGTTGTCCTTTGCGTCGACGGCGGCGCCAAAGGTGCCGCCTTCCATCCCACCGCCGCTGAAGCCATCGGTGATCGGAGAAAGTGCCTGCCCGTCAGGGGCGAACTTGGTAGCATGTCCCTCCCACAGCGAGTCCTGGCCCTGCCAGCCAACCGAGAAATTGTCGCCGACCCAGAAGTTACCGTCGCTGTCGAATCCTGCTTTGCCGCCCGCGCGGTACCCACCGCCGTCGAATTTCAGTGGCAGTACCCATGCGCCAGGCTGCCAATTGAGGTACGGCATATAAGGAACGGGGCGCAGGTTCTTGCCTTGCGGGATTGGATAGAACTGGCTGAGCAGGCCGAAGAGTCTTCGGGGCTGGTACCACGGATAGCTAGCGATTGACTCCGCGGCGGTCAGAGTGTCGGTTGGAGTGCTGCCACCGGGAGGGATGGCCGCTGCGAAAAGCTTGTCGCACGCATCCACGCTCACCTTCGTGACGCAGCCGGCAAGCACGTCGGCGAGAGTCGCGAAATTGGCCATCGTCGGCGTCTGCGGACCGTTGAGCGGATCCTGGATAGCGGAACCCCACCCACCGGTTTCGAGGTCGACAAAATTGGGAACGTTGCCGGCGGCGATACGAAGGCCAAGTGCATTGCCTTTGATCGCGGCGCCATCCAGAAACTGTGCGTTGGTCCATACCGACGCCACGGTTGTCATCTCGTTGATAACCACTTGTGCTGGGGGTTTGCTGCCGATCACGGAGATGAGTGCGATCGCCGGGTTGTCTCCGCCGCCCTTATTGCCAGCCGGTACCCCGCCTTTGGCAACTATGTAGAGGATGCTGTCAGGCGATCCTTGCGCGCTCAAAGTAAAGCGGCCATCGTCGCCGGTTTGAGTTTGAGCTAATTGCTTTGGCGCGTCCGCACTTGCGGACCAGAGCGTCACTGTCGATTTTGCGATCGGAGCGCCTGCGCCGAGCACCTGACCTTCGATACTGTCGGCGGCGCTAACTGCACCGGCTACCGAGAGGGTAAAAGTGACAACAGCCACGAATAGCAATGGCCTTGCCCATTCGCGATTGCATGCCTTTAACGCACGTACAACGCGCCGGTTTCTCCAACTGAGCATTAGAGCGCCCCTCCTAACAGCCGGGATTTCGTTAAAGAGATGTTAGTAGTTTCGGTAATCTTCGATCGGAAAAGTATTGTACTTTGGTACAACACTTTCGGATCGCTGTGACACTGTTCTGTCGAGCCGACGGGCTCTCAAATTATACTGCGAGTGAAATGATCGGCGAGCACTTTTGCTACGCAGCAGGTTACTTTTTTTGCGGTCGGGATGTGGAGGAACTCGTTGGGGCCGTGGGCGTTGGCATGTGGGCCCAGGACGCCCGTGATCAGGAATTGAGATTGCGGGAAGCGCTCGCCTAACATCCCCATGAACGGAATCGTGCCGCCTTCACCCATGTAGGCGGTCGGTTTGCCGAAGTAGTCATTCGAGGCGGCGTCGAGGCTGCGCTCGAGCCACGGCGATAGGGCAGGAGAGTCCCATCCGGTGGCGCCCCAGTTGGCCTTGAAGGTCACCTTGCATCCGTATGGCGGGTCGCTCTCCAGAATGCTCTTCAGCTTCTGCGATGCGACTCTTGCATCGACGGTCGGCGGCAGCCTGAGCGACAAGCTGACCGCCGTGCCCGGGCGCAGCACGTTGCCGGCGTTGCCGGTCGGCGGCAGACCGTCGGCGCCGATGATCGAGAGCGCGGGGCGCCACGCGCGGTTCAGGATCAGCTCCGTCGTGTCGATACTGACGGGACGAGCGTGCTCGACGAATGGAAACTTCGTTCGGAAGTCGTCGCCGATCACCGCGCTCGTGGCGGCCGCCTGCTTGAGGCGCGCGTCGGGAATCGTCGCGTAAAATTCGGGCGCGAGCACCTTGCCCGTCGCCTCATCTTCGACGCGGCTCAGCAAATTGCGTACGATGCGGAAGCTGTCGGGCACGACTCCTCCCGCGTCGCCCGAGTGCACGCCCTCCGTGAGCACGTCGACCTGGAGTTTCCCGCCGACCAGGCCGCGCAAAGAGGTGGTCAGCCATAGTTGCTCGTAGTTGCCGCATCCGGAGTCCAGCGCGATGCACAGGCTCGGCTGCCCGATTCGCGCTGCCAGGTGCTCTATATAATGAGGGAGATCGAAGCTGCCGCTCTCTTCGCAAGCCTCGATGACGACGACGCATCGCGCGTGTTTAGTCGAGCTCGCCTGCAGCGCGCCAATCGCGCCCAGACACGCGAACATCGCATAGCCGTCGTCGGCGCTGCCGCGGCCGTACAGACGATCGCCGTCGAGCACGGGATCCCACGGGCCGAGACCTTCGCGCCATCCCGACATCTCGGGCTGCTTGTCCATGTGCCCGTAGAGCAGCACGCAATCTTTCGAGTCGCCGGCGATTTCGATGAACAGCAGCGGGGTGCGGCCTTCGAGGCGCACGACTTCGACCTTCATGCCGCGGATCGGCTGGCGACGCGCCCAATCCTCGAAGCGCGCGACGACGCGGTCCATGTGCCCGTGCGCTTTCCAGTCGCGATCGAACGCGACCGACTTGTTGGGGATGCGAATGTACTCGACCAGTTCGGCGACTACGGATTTATCCCAAAGCTGCTCGACGTGACTTCGGATCGCTGACTTGTCCATGGGCAAAGCCTACGCGAGATGAGTGGCGATAGGCAAAATGCGGCGGCAGGGGTGACCCCTGCACCCAGTGTCAAGATGCGGGACTTCGTCCCTGTTCGAACTGGTAAGGGGAACGGAAAGTGCGACAGTTGATCACGTGGCGGATGCTTCGATTACGCTGTAGCGGCCGCCGGTGGGGACGATGCGCCGCAGGGTGAAACCGCCTTTTGCCAGCAGGGCGCGGAACTCGCCTGGAGTGCGTTCGCATCCGCCGGGTCCTCGCAACATGTTCAGATCGTCCAGAAAGACGAAGAGATCGTGGGCCTCGGGGTCGATTTTCTCCGGAATGAGTTTGTCGATCAGCATCAGGCGCGCGTCCGCTGGGAGCACGCCACGGCAGAGCTGAAGGAGACGCACGCAGCGTTCATCGTTCCAGTCGTGGATGATGCTCTTCATGATGATGGCGTCGGCGCCGGTTGGCAGCGATTCGAAGAAACTTCCGGCGATGAATTCGGATCGGTCGGCCAGCCCCGCGCTGGAAAGGTTTTTCCTCGCTCCCTCGGCGCAATGGGGCAAGTCGAAAACGATGCCGCGCATCGACGGATACTCTTTCAAGATCGCGCACATCAGTTCACCCAGTCCGCCGCCGACATCCAACAAAGTTGAAATTCCAGAGAAGTCATAGGCCGAGAGCACGGCGGGGACCGCCATGCGCGTGATGGAGACCATCGCCTCGTTGAACAAGCCTACTTCCCTGGTCTTCGCCATCACCTCGAAGCGTTCCGGGCCGAGTCCGGCCAGTTCCGTGCCGGTCTTGCCGGTGCGAATCGATTCGATCAACTCGCCCCAGTCGGCCCGCAGCATCCCGCCCTCGAGCAACACCCAAGCCTTCATCGAGCGCTCGGAGTTGGCCGCCAAGTGGGTTCCCATCCTGGTGAGCTGGAGTTTGCCGTCGGAGGATTCGGTGCAGATCGCCAGTTTGACCAGCGTACGCATCAGACGGAAGAGTGAGTGCTCGTGCGTATCAGTCAGACGCGCCAACTCCGGGACGCTCTTTGGACCTTCAAACAGAAGATCGGCGATTCCCAGCTTCGCAGCCACGTAGATAACTGCCGTGACGCGATGGCCGTCGACGAGGTCGACCAGTGCGTTGGCGGATGGATCGAAATTTTTAGAGGCGGCCATCGCAGACCTCCTTTGGTTCGCGTTTTTATCTCAATGGCGCGCCTAGCGCGAGAGTTCGAGGTTGGATCACGATGGCATGGTTTGGATCAGAAGATTCAGCGCTGCCGATGCGAAGGTGCGCATGTTGGTTAGGCGATCGGGGCTGCCGGTCTCGACGGTTAACGAGCGCTCGAGTGGGCCGGCTACCGCGATGCAGCTGTGACCGGCTGGGTCGCCGTAGCGATTGCCGGTGGGTCCGCTCGCGCCGATCTCCGCGATGCTCCAGGTGACCGCGAATCGCGTGCGCGCGGCGCGCGCGAGGATCATCGCACCTTCTTCGGTGACTGATTTGATTCCGGCGAATGCGGAATCGGGAACGTCGAGCATCGCGCGGCGCGCCTTGAGGGTGTAGACGACGGCGCCGCCGATGAAGTACGCCGACGCGCCCGGAACGCTCAGCAGCGCGGCCGAGATGAGGCCGCCGGTACTAGACTCGGCGACCGCGACGGTCTCTTGGCGGTTTTTCAGAATCGTGGCGATTTTTTCCGCCAGCGGCAGTAGATCCTGCATGTCGACCTCTTCGAATTTCGAATCGACGCAATGTTAGCGCGGGGCGCAGCCGGCGAGGAAGATTGAGGTTACGGTGTCGACGGCGCGGTCGGGGGTGGTGTGCTCGCGGCCGTAGCGGTTGATGCCGCGCATCATGCCGAGCAGCGATTCGGCGGCGAGGCGAGTGTCGACGCCCGACCGAATCGCGCCGCGCTTGACGCCGTCGTCCAGAACCCCGCTGATCAATCGCGACAAGTCGTCGCGCTGGGCCTGGTACTGGCGCTCCTGCACGGGCGGCAACGCCTTGGGATCGCGCAGGAGCGCGAAGAACTGGCGGCGGGTCCAGAAAAATTTGAGTGCGTGACGCACGATCGTCGCGACCTGCTCGCGCATCGAGGTGCATCCTGCCAGCGCAGTGCGAATTTCGTGCTGCAGTTCCGTGAATCCATTGATTACCGCCGCCGCGTAGAGCTCCTCTTTCGATCTGAATTGGCGGTAGACGCTGCCCTTGCCGACGCCGGCGTGAGCGGCGACCTCGTCGATCAGGACCAAATCGAATTCCCGTTCGGCAAACAGTTCGGCGGCGCTCTGGAGGATTCTCTCGCGCAGGAACGGCGTTGACGGTCTGCCGCGGCCATCCTTGCGGCGAATCGGCGGCGAAACCGGTTGGCGCTTGACGGTCACAATTGGAAACCTGCAATCATTGGATTCGTAGACCGGTAATCGGAGTTTGTAGACGCATCGTTACGGCCAGCACACGTGAAATATGGACTGGCGGGTCCAAAATTGCAACAATAGAGCGGATCGCCATTTGCTAGTTTGGAGGCAAGTGCTACGGAGAACATGATGGATTCTGACGGCCCGACGACCGGAAAGCCCAGCGCCTCGCGATTTATGCAGGAAGCCGAAGTGCGCAGTTGGAGCGACAAAGCTATGGAACGATGGCGTCTATGGCTGGTCGTGCTGGCCATTGCGATTATTGGAATTTACTATTTTAGCGGCCGGAGCAGCACGGATTCCGCGACGAGTGCCGCCGCGACCGCGGTGCACGCAGCCGTTCCGGTCGCGGCGGTACCGGCGAAGCTCGGCGATTTGAAGCAATACATTTCGGCGATCGGAACCGTGACGGCTTACAACACGGTCACGGTCAAAAGCCGGGTGGACGGCCAGCTCGATAAAGTAAATTTCACCGAAGGACAAATTGTAAAGGCCGGCGATCTGCTGGCCGAGATCGATCCGCGTCCATACCAGGTGGCGCTGACCCAGGCGGAGGGTACGCTCGCGAAGGATGTGGCGTCGCTCGAAAACGCGAAGGTTACGCTCGCGCGCGACAAGGAACTCTTCGACCAGAAGGTGCTCGCGCGCCAGGACCTCGACAACCAGGAAGCGGCGGTGGGGCAGTATGCCGGGGCGATCGAGAGCGACAAGGGCGCCGTCGACAGCGCGAAGCTTAATCTGGTTTACAGCCGCATCACTTCGCCGATCACCGGACGGGTCGGGCTCCGGCTGGTGGACGCCGGCAATATTATTCATGCGACCGACGCGACGGGCCTGGCGGTGATCACGCAACTGCAGCCGATTGCGGTCGATTTCAGCATTCCAGAGGACGATCTGCCAAGCCTCGAGACCGCGATGAAGGCCGACCCGCAGCTGCCGGTCGAGGCTTACGATCGTGACTTCAAGCACAAGCTCGCCGCCGGGTCGCTGCTCACGACCGACAATCAGATCGATCAGACGACTGGCACGATCAAGCTGAAGGCGTCCTTTCCCAACGAAGACAACGCGCTGTTTCCGAATCAGTTCGTCAACGCGCGGCTGCTGGTCAACACCATCCCCAACGCGACTCTGATTCCGGCTGCCGGGCTCCAGCGCAGCCAGCAGGGTTCGTTCGTCTATGTAGTCAAGCCTGACAAGACCGTCGAGATGCGGCCGGTGACGGTGGGCGCGACCCAGGGCGACGTGATCGCGATCAGCAAGGGTCTTCAAGTCGGAGACATGGTCGTCACCGACGGCGTGGACAAGCTGCAGCAAGGGTCGCGCGTGAGCGTGCAGACCGCGGCTATTCCGCCTCAGAGCGCCACTCCATGAGTCTTTCGCGCCCGTTCATTCTCCGACCGGTCGCGACTTCGCTGCTGATGGTCGGGCTGCTGCTGGCGGGACTCGTCGCCTACGAGCAACTGCCCGTCTCGGCGTTGCCGCAGGTGGACTACCCGACGATCCAGGTGATGACGTTTTACCCAGGCGGCAGCCCGGACGTGATGGCGTCTTCGGTAACGGCGCCTCTCGAGCGGCAATTCGGAGAAGTGCCGGGGCTTACGCAGATGACCTCGAACAGCTCGTTCGGCAGCTCGGTCATCACGCTGCAGTTCGACCTCAACTTGAGCATCGACGTTGCCGAGCAGGAGGTGCAGGCGGCAATCAACGCGGCCGCGACTTACCTGCCGACGGATCTTCCGAACCCGCCGGTTTACAGCAAGACCAATCCAGCCGACACGCCGATTCTGACGCTGGCGCTGACGTCCAAGGAACTGCCACTGGACCAGGTCGAAGATCTGGCCGACACGCGGCTGGGCGAGAAGATCTCGCAACTGCCCGGGGTGGGCCTGGTGAGCATCGGGGGCGGCCAGAAACCATCGGTCCGCGTGCAGGCCAATCCTACCTCGCTGGCGTCGTATGGACTGACCCTTGAGGACCTCCGAACCGCAATCGCGGCGGCCAACGTCGACGAGGCCAAGGGCAACTTCGACGGCAAGCAGCAGGCGTACACGATCGGCGCCAACGACCAGCTGCTGAAAGCCAAGGATTACATGCCGCTGATCGTCGCCTATCACAACGGCGCGCCGGTCAAGCTTTCCGATGTCGCAACCGCGATCGACGACGCCGAGAACGTCAAGGCGGCGGCGTGGATGAACCTCACGCCGGCCGTGATCGTCAACGTTCAGCGCCAGCCCGGCGCCAACATCATCGCGGTCGTGGACCGGATCAAGGCGTTGATGCCGCGCCTGCAAGCGTCGCTGCCGTCGTCAGTGAAGGTCGAGATCCTCACAGATCGCACCACTACGATTCGCGCGTCGGTACAGGACGTGGAGTTCGAACTGATGCTGACTGTGGCGCTGGTCGTGATGGTCATATTTCTGTTCCTGCGCAGCCTGTCGGCGACGATCATCCCAAGCATCGCGGTGCCGCTGTCGCTGATCGGAACGTTCGGCGTGATGTACCTGCTCGGCTACAGCCTGGACAACCTGTCGCTGATGGCGTTGACGATTTCAACCGGCTTCGTCGTTGATGACGCGATCGTGATGATCGAAAACATCTCGCGCTTCATCGAGGAAGGCGACAAGCCGCTGGAAGCCGCGCTCAAGGGGGCGGAGCAGATCGGTTTCACGATTCTGTCGCTGACCGTCTCGCTGATCGCGGTGCTGATTCCGCTGTTGTTCATGGGCGACATCGTCGGCAGGTTGTTCCGCGAGTTTGCGGTCACGCTGGCGGTGACCATTCTGATGTCCGCGGTGGTCTCGCTGACGCTGACACCGATGATGAGCGCGAAGCTACTGAAGCATACGCCCAAGGATCAGCAGACCTGGTTCTATCGCAAGTCGGAAAAGGTCTTCGAAGACACCATCGCATTTTACGGGCGCACACTCGAATGGGTTCTCGAGCACGAATGGGAAACGCTGATGGTCGCGATCGCCACGCTGGTCCTGACCATCGTGCTCTACATCGTAGTGCCCAAGGGCTTCTTTCCGGTGCAGGACACCGGCGTCATCCAGGGCGTTTCCGAAGCGCCGCAGGATGTGTCGTTCGCCGCGATGGTGCGCGGCCAGCAGGCTTTGGCGAAGATCATTTTGCAGGACCCGGCGGTGGAGAGCCTGTCGTCGTTCGTCGGCATCGACGGCACCAACATCACAGTCAACAGCGGACGCATACTGATCAATCTGAAGCCGCTCGATGTACGCAAGGTCGACATCAGCACGGTTATCAACCGTCTTGCGCCGAAGTTGGCCACCGTCAACGGGATCACGCTGTACTTGCAACCGGTGCAGGACCTCACGGTCGAAGATCGCGTGAGCCGCACTCAGTACCAGTACAGCCTCGAAGATCCGAGCGCCGACGAATTGAATCTCTGGACGAAGAAGCTCGTCGACAAGCTCAAGACACTGCCCGCGCTGCGCAACGTCGCGACCGACCAGCAGAACAACGGCTGGGAAGAGCATGTCGTCATCGATCGGCTGACCGCTTCGCGCCTGGGCATCACGCCGAACCTGATCGACCAGACCTTGTATGACGCCTACGGACAGCGGCAGGTGTCGACGATTTTCACGCAGCTGAACCAGTATCACGTGGTGCTCGAAGTCGCGCCGGAGTTTCAGCGCAATCCGCACGCGCTCGACGACATCTATATTCGCTCGAGCACGGGCGGCGAGGTGCCGCTCAGCGCCTTTACTCACTTCGAAGCGGGTTCGGCGCCGCTCGCCGTCAACCACGAGGGCCAGTTTCCGGCAGTGACAATCTCATTCGATCTTGCATCGGGTTACTCGCTGGGCGACGCGGTCACCGCGATCGACCAGGCGCGCACGGAAATCGGGATGCCCGCAAGCATCGAGGCTTCGTTCCAGGGCACCGCCGCGGCGTTCCGCGCGTCATTGAAGAACGAGCCGCTGCTGATCCTTGCGGCGCTGGTAACCGTGTATATCGTGCTCGGAGTTCTTTACGAAAGTTACATCCACCCGGTGACGATTCTCTCGACGCTGCCTTCGGCGGGCGTCGGCGCGATCCTGGCGCTGATGATCTGCGGTCAGGATCTAAACGTGATCGCGCTTATCGGCATCATCCTGCTGATAGGTATCGTGAAGAAGAACGCGATCATGATGATCGACTTCGCGCTTGAAGCTCAGCGCCAGGAAGGCAAGCCGCCGCGCGAGGCAATCTACCAGGCGTGCCTGCTGCGCTTTCGGCCGATCATGATGACCACGATGGCGGCGTTGCTCGGTGGATTGCCGCTCGCGCTGGGCACGGGAGTCGGCTCGGAGCTGCGCCGCCCGCTGGGTATCGCGATCGTCGGCGGCCTGCTCGTGAGCCAGGTGCTGACGCTTTACACGACGCCGGTTATTTTCCTGACCTTTGACCGCATGGCGACGCGAGTTGCCAGGTGGAGGACGGGCAATGTAGTCGCGGAGACCGTTCCTGCTCAAGCGTCATGATTTCTGAAGTCTTCATAAGGAAGCCGGTCGCCACCACATTGCTCACCATCGCACTCGCGCTCGCGGGCGCGATCGCGTTCAGGCTGCTTCCGGTTGCGCCGCTGCCGCAGGTCGAGTTCCCGACCATCCAGGTGCAGGCGTCGTTGCCGGGTGCGAGTCCGGAGACGATGGCCTCGTCGGTGGCGACGCCGCTCGAGCGCCAGTTCGGCCGAATCGCGGGTCTGACGGAACTGACATCGACCAGCTATCTCGGCGCCACCAGCATCGTTTTGCAGTTCGATTTGAACCGCAATATCGACGCCGCCGCGCGCGACACACAGGCCGCGATCAATGCCGCGGCCGGGCAACTGCCGACGACTCTGCCGAGCAAGCCGACCTATCGAAAGGTCAACCCCGCCGATGCGCCGATTATGATTCTCGGGCTCACTTCGAACGCCGTGCGCCCGGGAATGATGTACGACGCGGCCGACTCGATCCTCGAGCAGAAGCTCTCGCAAATCGATGGCGTCGGCCAGGTGCTGGTCGGGGGAAGCGCGCTGCCCGGTGTCCGCGTCGAACTGAATCCAACGCAGATGAGCAACCTCGGCGTCGGCCTCGAGGACGTGCGAACCGCTCTGGCCGCCGCCAATGCGAACCGGCCCAAGGGCGAAGTGGCCAACGATAACCGGACGTGGGGGCTGAGCACGACCGATCAACTGCTCAAGGCCGACGACTACCAGCCGCTGATCGTACGCTACAACAAAGGCTCCGTGGTTCAGCTTTCCGATATTGGGTTGGTCAGGGACTCCGTCGAGAACGTCCGCGCGGCGGGGATGGTCGACGGCAAGCCGGCTGTCCTGGTCATCATTTTCCGCCAGCCCGGTGCGAACATCATCGATACGGTCGATCGAATCTACGCCGCGTTGCCCCAGTTGAAAGCCTCGATTCCGGCCGCGATCGACCTCACCGTAGTCCTGGACCGTACCACCACCATCCGCGCCTCGGTGCACGACGTCGAGTTCACGATGATGATTTCGATCGCACTCGTGATCATGGTGGTGTTCCTGTTCCTTCGAAATCTGCGTGCCACGTTGATTCCGGGAGTGGTCGTTCCGCTCTCGTTGATCGGAACCTTCGGCATCATGTACCTGCTCGGGTACAGCCTCGACAATCTCTCGCTGATGGCGCTTACGATTTGCACGGGCTTCGTGGTCGACGACGCGATTGTCGTTATCGAGAACATTTCCCGCTACCGCGAACAGGGAATGGCGCCGTTCGAAGCCGCGATCAAGGGCGCTGCGGGCATCGGTTTCACGGTGATATCGATCAGTATCTCGCTGGTCGCGGTCTTCATCCCGATTTTGCTGATGGCTGGAATCGTCGGCCGGCTGTTCCGCGAGTTCGCGGTCACCTTGTCGGCTGCGGTCCTCGTTTCGCTGGTTATTTCGCTCACCACGACGCCGATGATGGCCGCGCACCTGCTCAAGCCGCACGGCCAGGAGAAACATAACCGCTGGTACGTGGCGAGCGAGCGATTTTTCAAGGGGATGCTTGACCATTACGAAAGCAGCCTGCTGTGGGTTCTCGATCATCAGCCGTTTACTCTGATGGTCTTCCTGGTGACGCTGGGGCTCAGCATTTTTCTGTTCAAGGTCGTGCCAAAGGGATTCTTCCCGCAGCAGGATACCGGACGCCTGATGGGCGCGGTGCAGGCCGACCAGGACACTTCGTTCCAGGCGATGAAGGAGCGGCTTACCGAGCTGATCGCGGCCATCGACAAAGACCCGGCCGTGGAGAACGTCATCGCATTCACCGGCGGCAATGGCGCAACCAATACCGCGAACATGTACATCAGCCTCACGCCTCTGAGCCAGCGAAAGATCAGCGCCGATCTAGTCATTGGGCGCATCCGCAAGGAGGTCGCCCACGTCCCCGGCGTCAATCTCTATATGCAGGCGGTCCAGGATTTGCGCATCGGCGGCAGAATGAGCAACGCGCAATACCAGTTCACGCTGCAGAGCGACGACCTCAACGAGCTCAGCCAATGGGCGCCCAAGGTGCTCAAGAAGCTGCGCACTGTTCACATTCTCACCGACGTCAGCAGCGATCAGCAGAATAGCGGGCTTGAATCCAATGTCGTCGTCGACCGTGACACCGCGTCGCGGCTGGGACTCTCGCAGCAGGCGATCGACGATACGCTCTACGACGCGTTCGGGCAGCGGCAAGTGTCCACGATGTACACGCCGCTGAACCAGTACCACGTCGTGATGGAAGTCGCGCCCCAGTTCTGGCAGAACCCCGAGTCGCTCGACCAGATCCACGTGAGGTCCAGCACCGGGCAGCTCATCAAGCTCAGCACCTTCACCCACTTCGCGAGCGACACGACTGCGCTCGCGGTTAATCACACTGGACAATTTCCTTCGGTGACGATCTCGTTCAATCTGGCGCCGGGCGTCGCGCTTGGCGATGCGGTTGACGCAATCTCGCAGGCGGAAGCGCAGATTCACCTGCCAGCCGGCATCCGCGGAACCTTCCAGGGCACCGCGCAGGCGTTCCAGGATTCGCTCAGCAACGAAGGCTTCCTCATCGCGTTCGCGCTCTTCGCCGTGTACATCGTGCTCGGCATTCTCTACGAAAGTTACATCCATCCGATCACGATTCTCTCGACGCTGCCGTCGGCCGGCGTCGGCGCCATTCTCGCGCTGCTGCTGTTTCATATCGATCTCAGCGTGATCGCGCTTATCGGAATCATTCTGCTGATAGGCATCGTCAAGAAAAACGCTATCATGATGATCGACTTCGCGCTCGAGGCCCAACGCGGCGGGGGCAAATCACCGCACGACGCGATCTACCAGGCGTGCGTGCTGCGCTTTCGCCCGATCATGATGACTACGATGGCCGCGATGCTCGGCGGCTTGCCGCTCGCGCTCGGCAACGGGGTAGGCTCCGAGATGCGCCGCCCGCTCGGCATCGCGATCGTCGGCGGCCTCCTGGTGAGCCAGGTCCTGACGCTGTACACGACGCCGGTGATCTATCTGTACATGGATCGGCTCAGCGCGGGATGGTCGAGATTGTGGCGGCGGGCCCTCGGCCGCCCAACGCCGGCGCCAGCCGACTCGCACGTAGCCGACTGACTATTCAGGTCCAATAGCCACTTAATTAGCTACTTAGTAATGACGGCGGGCGCTTCGTGACCCAGTTGGTTGCCTGATCGTACGCATGCGCGAGCTGCATGCAGGCCAGTTCGGCGTGATTCGGTCCTACGATCTGAATACCCATTGGCAAGCCGCGCTCGTTGAAGCCCGCTGGCACGCTGAGCGCCGGACACCCGGACATCGAGATCGGAATCATCACTTCCATCCAGCGATGGTAAGTATCCATCGCCACGCCACCGACCTCTTTGGGCCAGTGAGTCGCAGCGTCGAACGGGAAGACCTGGCCCGCGGGCGCGATCATGAAGTCGTACTTCTCAAAAAATCCGCGCACCGCTTGATACCACGCGGTGCGCACCCTGAACGCCTCCGCGATTTGCAGCGCGCTCGTCTTGAGGCCGCTTTCGATCTCCCACTGCAGCTCGGGTTTCATCAGCGCACGCTTGGACGGGTTGGCGTAGGGCTCTCTGAACTCCGACGCGATCTGCCATCCTCGAATCCTGCACCAGCTATTCCACACGGGCTCGAGCGGATAGTCGGGCATCGCGGATTCGACGACGCATCCGAGGGCCTCGAATTCGGCGAGCGCGCCTTTGCAGAGATCAAGCACGCCCGGATCGAACGGCATCTTGCCGAGGAAGTCTCCGACCCATCCGATGCGCGTGCCTTTGAAGTCGCGCGCGAGCGGTCGCGCAAACTCAGCCGGGTCCTCGCGAATCGAAAGCGGCGTGCGCGCGTCGTATCCGGCGATTACCGACAGAAACATCGCGAGGTCGGGCAGCGTCCGCGCCATCGGGCCGTGCACCGTGATCGACGGCATGAAGACCTCGTAGAACTGCGATGGAACCCGGCCAAATGAAGTTCGCAGACCGAAGACGTTATTGAATGCCGCCGGATTTCGCAGCGAGCCGCCGTTGTCGCTGCCGTCCGCTACCGGAGCCATCCTGAGCGCGAGCGCGACGGCCGCCCCGCCGCTGCTGCCGCCGCAGGTTTTCGATTGATCGTATGCGTTGAGCGTAGTGCCAAACACGGGATTGTAGGTTTGCGACCCCAGACCAAACTCGGGGACGTTGGTTTTCCCGATAATGATCGCGCCGGCGCGCCGGATTCGTTCGACCATGATCGAGTCGGCACGTGGAACAAAATTCTTGAACAGCGGAGAGCCCATCGTGGTGCTGATGCCGCTGGTCGGCTCGAGATCCTTGACCGTATGCGGAAAGCCGTGCATCCAGCCAAGGTGCTCGCCGCGCGACCGTTGCGCGTCGCGTTCCGCCGCCTGCCTGATCAGATCTTCGCGCGGCTGAAGCGAAACGATCGCGTTGACGCGCGGGTTCAGGCGGTCGATGTGATCGAGATACGCGTTCATGACCTCGACGCACGAGACCTGTTTTGTCCTAATCGCGGTAGACAGCGCGACCGCATCAAAATTCACGATTTCCGCGGGCTTGCTCACGATCTTGTTTTGGTGCGCTCGCACTGCTGCGCGACTTCCCATCCAAGCTCGGCCGTCAGTCTCGCTTTCGCTCCACGCAGAGCAGCGTCGGGACCGCTGGCATTGCCGAGTTTCGCGCGCATCGCAATTCCCTGCGCGATTGCGGCGCCACGAAAGAACGAAAACGCCACGAAGAACATCAAATCGGGAACGCCGGCCCGGCCGACGCGTCGGCAGTATGCGGCTACGAATTCCTCTTCGCTAGGGATTCCCCACGCCTTCAGATCGATACCCTGAAAACTCAACACGCTGTCGATGCCGGGCGGGCAATGGTATGCGCGGCACGCCCACGCCAGGTCGCCCAGCGGATGCCCGAGGGTCGAGAGCTCCCAATCAAGCACCGCGACCACGCGCGGCTCGACCGGATGAAAGACGATGTTCTCCATGCGGTAGTCGCCGTGCGCGATCGTGCTCTCGTCGGCGGCGGGGATATTGCGCCCGAGCCATTCGATCAAGCGATCCATCTCGGGGATCTCGTCGATTTTCGAGGCTTCGTACTGCCTGGACCAGCGCGCAAGCTGGCGGGCGACGTACGCCTCGGGCCGGCCATAGTCGCCAAGGCCGACTGCGCGGAAATCGACCTTGTGCAGGCGCGCGAGCACGTCGTTCATCGAGTCGTAGCACGCCGCGCGCTCGTGCGGGCTCGCGCCGGGCATCATCGGATCGCGCATGATGCGCCCTTCGACAAAGTCCATCACAAAGAAGGCGGTGCCGATGACACCGGCGTCCTCGCACAGGAGGTGCACGCGCGGGACCGGCACGTCGGTCGCCGCGAGCGCCTTGATGATTCGAAATTCGCGCTCGACCTGATGCGCGGACGGCAGCAGACATGCCCGGCGGCTTCTTGCGCATGACGAACCGCGCGTCCGGAGTCTCGAGCAGGAAAGTTGGATTCGACTGCCCGCCGACAAACTGTCGAACGGCGAGCGGACCGCGGAAATTCGGCATCCGCTCAAGCAGGTAGTGTTCGAGACGGGTCTCGTCGAAACGATGATTGTCGCGGACCGGCGTGACGTCGTCGTCGATGGGCATCACCTCACCCCCTTGCCCCCTCTCCCTTCAGGAGAGGGGAATAGGCCCAGACGGTTATCTTCCGCAACACGCCATTCAGGTCCTCATGAACTGCTTGATTGGAAATCCTCAGAGTCCTTATTCCCATTTCTGCGAGAACGCGATCGCGGAGCGCGTCGTGCTCGGCTCTATAGAGATGCGAGTCGCCGTCGATCTCGACAGCGAGCCTGGCCGATGCGCAATAGAAATCGATTACGTATCCGGCGATTACCTGTCGTCGCCTGAAATGGTGCGCACCAAGGGCGTCGTTTCGGAGCGCATGCCACAGGATTTTCTCCTGCGGCGTCATCCGGCGGCGCAGATCTCTTGCGAGCTGCAACTTCTCGCGAGTCACGAATTGGTTTCGGGTTACTTTCACCTCACCCCTGGCCCCTCTCCCTTCTGGAGAGGGGAATCGGATTAGATCAGACTTTTCGAGACTCTCACTTCGTCCCTCGCTGGTTCCCCTCGCCTGAAGGGAGAGGGGTTAGGGGAGAGGTTGCGCTCCCGGCAGTCTGCGCCTCAGGTTCCTGCACGCAGCTCTGAATCTCGGTCTGCGCTTTGTCCGTGTCGACTGGATTGAGATGCGGGGTGGCGGTGTGCCAGCCCCATCCGAGTTCTTCTCTCACGTAGTAGGATCGCCGCTCGGTCTGGAACTCGACTTCGTCGGCGCCTTGGTCGGTCTGGATACTGCAAACGACCTTGTCGCCGGCCGGAACTGTGAACGCATGATAGGCGCCGGGACCGATTCGCGCAGTATCCTCGCCGCAGGTGACCGCCGGGCGGAGCGCGGATCCGGCGTAGCTGTAGGGCCGATAAACGTAGATCACGGCGGTGCCTGGTGGTGACGTGATTTTTTCAAACGGCGGTCCTTGCACGGCGCATCCGATGGCGTAAATCCCGACGACGCCGAGCAAAAAAAACAGCAGACGGCGATTCATTGGCCGACGGACGCAGTCGGAGATTTGCCGGCGCCGGTGGCGGCCCGCGCCAGCCTGGCCTCATCCTTATACAGCTTCTGATCGATCCTTTGCCGGACAGCGGCAAGGGCGGCCTCGTCCACCTCCTTGTGGGTGGGCTGCTGCGAGTACATGTTGTACGACTTGGACACGTGCTCCTTGGCGGTGTAGTCGCCGATGATAGTGTCGCCGGCGCTGATCGACAGCGAAGCAAACGCGGTCGTCCCGATGTCGCCGAGCGGAGCGCCGACCAGGTTGGCCGGATCGAGAGCACTGACGATCAGCGGGACGTGATAGTCGTCGTGCGTCAACTCCTCGCGGTAAGTGAATGTCACCGGCGCGGAATCCGAAAGCGACATCGCAACCGCCGGCGGAAGTTCCGCCGGGTCGCCGGAAATCAACTTACCCTTGAATGGCAGCGGATGCGCGGGTATGTCGGCGACCTTGGGCGCGATTACAAGTTGCGAATCCGACTGAGGCGCGGTTGCCGCTTGCGATTGCGACTGAGTTTGATCCGGTTGCTGAGTGCTGCATCCGAACGCGGCGATCGCGGCAAGAAGCGCAGCGAGAGCAAATCTGTGTCTCATAACCTGGCGGCGTCGCGAGCCGGTATTCATTAGTTCACTGCCTCGCGACGGCATATCCAAATAGTATCAGAAAAGGCCGCGCTACTTTACGACGCCGCTGGCGACGTAGACAGTGCCGCCGAGCATTTGCTCGACCTCGAGCTGTGACAACAACGGCTCGAGATGGCTCCAGGGGCGCGCGAGGCCCTCGAGCGTGCTCGTCGATCGGAGCGCTGCGTTCCACACGAAGAGATTCAGCGGCATCGCGCGGACGGGAGCCCACTTGAGTCCGGCCGCAACGATCCGCGAGCCAGGTTTGAGATGGCTGATGACGTTGGCGAGTGCGTTGGGCGTGCGCATGATGTCGTGCGTGAAATGAAACAAGGCAGCGTCGGCCGCGAGCGGGATAGCGGCTTCCTCGACCGAGGACGAGATCAGCGTGATGTTCTTCCAGTTATTCTCAGCGGCCCGCGCGCGAGCCCGCTCGAGCATCTCCGGGCTCTGTTCGACTCCGACGATGGAGCCTTCCGGGCCGATCAGACTTTCCAGGGCCATAAAACTCAGCCCAGTGCCGCATCCAACATCCAAAACCCGGTCGCCGTATTTCAGATGCAGCAAATCGATAGCTCGTTGCCGAACAGGCTCAAACAACAAGAGCTCGAGATCGTAAATCCGAGCGCGCGAGCGATACTGGCGCAGCGCGGCGGATCGGTTCGGCGTGAGCCATCGCGTCAGGCGTTGAAACGGCGGCGAGCGGTCGTCAGGAGGAGTGTCCACCTTTTCGATGCCGAGCCTTAGCGGGACTCCGTGACTTGAACTCCCAACGCTTTTGCGAGTTCCGTGGCGAACGGTCGCGCTTGCCAACGCGCAGTGAACCCGGCGAAGTACAGGGACGGTATCGATACTGTCTTTCCCTCGGTTAGCTCCAAGCCGACCTCGCAGTCGCTCGCATCGCCGCGCGACGCGGCGATGCGGATTGCTTGAACGGTCCCGGCCGCGCATAATTCGCGTTCGCCGTAACTGACGCGGCCACCGGATTCGATCCTGAGCGGAGTCCGGCGAGTGCGCCAGGCACGAATCGCCAGGACCGCGCTCAGACCTGCGACGAGTAGAAAAATTGCGCCCATCCACAAGTCCGCGGAAACAACGTCCGCGTGCCGAAAAAATATTGTCGAGAGGTAAACCATAAACGCACTGCCAGCGCCGAATCCTCCGATCATCACGCTGGCGAATGTCCGGGACGGGACAAACAGCCATTGGTCGGCATCTCGACTGACAACATATGGCGCCGAATTTTCCACGGAGCGACGTTGCCTAGCATATCAAGGTCGGAACCTTCCGCAACGACGAAGCCTGAAGTCGTACCCAAGGAGGCCCTGAACTGGTTCGCGGCGCGGCGAATCGCCACTTCGAGCGATTCGACGTTAACGCGCCAATTTGCTAGTTAAACGGCTCGTCTGTACAGGGTGGCGTGATTATATGCTGCATGTTACAGATTGGCGTGTTTAATTGACGGCGACCGGATTTATGAGCAAGCAAATTCTGGTCATAGTACTTGCGCTGGCGATCAGCGGGATGACGGTGAGCGTCCTGCCGAATTCCGCGCGGGCGCTTGGCGCTGCGACGTCGGCGCCGGCTCAAATCACGGAGCCGGTTGACGACAACGACCTCTTTGCGGTGCCGGGAAACGTCCGTCCCGAGGCGACGGCCGCCAATGATCGCGGGCGGGTGGCCGACGATTTTCCGCTCGACCATCTGCTGCTGCTACTGCGGCGCTCGCCGCAGCAGGAGCGCCAACTGGAGCAACTGATCGGCGAGCTCGAAGATCCAAACTCGCCAAACTACCACCAATGGCTAACCGCGGATGAGTTTGGACGGCGTTTCGGCGCGAGCCCGCAGGATATCGACACGATTACCGCATGGCTCGGAGCGCACGGGTTCAAGGTGAACTACGCTTATCCGAGCGCGATGCTGATCGATTTTTCGGGGACCGCAGGATCGATACGCGACGCTTTCCACACCGAGATTCATTCGCTCTCGGTGAACGGCAAGCGCCATTTCGCCAACATGAGCGATCCCGAGATACCGGCCGCGCTCGCACCGGCTCTGGCGGGAGTGGTGTCGCTCAATGATTTCCGGCCGCATCCTATGTATCGGCAGCGCACCGACTACACGACCAGCAGCGGTTACCAGCTGGTGGTGCCGGCCGATCTTGCGACCATCTACAACTTCAATCCGGCCTTCGCTGCGGGGTATTCGGGCCAGGGACAGACGATTGTAACGGTCGAGGACACCAACCTTTACACGACCGCTGACTGGACCATGTTCCTGAGCGTCTTCGGCCTTAAGAGCGCGTATCCGTCCGGCACCTTGACGCAGATTCATCCGACCGGCACCGGTGGCACTTGCACTAATCCAGGCGTCAACGGTGACGATGGGGAAGCTGCAATCGACGTCGAATGGGCCAGTGCGGCGGCGCCCAACGCGGCGATCGAGTTGGCCTCGTGCGCAGACACGAGCACCAACTTCGGCGGATTCATCGCGTTGCAAAATCTGCTCAGCGAATCCAACAAGCCGCCTGCGATCGTGAGCATCAGCTACGGAGAGGCGGAAGCGATACTGGGCGCAACCACCAACGCCTACATCAACGGACTGTATCAGCAAGCGGTGACGGAGGGCGTGTCGGTGTTCGTGTCGTCGGGCGACGAGGGCGCAGCGAGCGCCGACGCGAACGCGACGGTCGCAACGCACGGCATCGCAGTGAGCGGGTTCACCTCGACGCCGTACAACGTGTCGGTGGGCGGCACTGACTATGGCGACACCTACGCGGGCACGACCAGCACGTATTGGGGATCGACGAACGGTTCGACGTATGGGTCGGCGTTGTCCTATGTTCCGGAGATCCCGTGGAATGACTCGTGCGCCGGTGAACTACTCTCGACGTATGAGGGCGCCCCTTCACCGTTCGGGACCAACGGATATTGCAACAGCGCTATCGGGGAGCTCTATTTCCTGACCACCGCGTCCGGGAGCGGAGGACCGAGCGGATGCGCCACGGGGGCAACCGTCCCCCCCAACAGCGGTGTCGTAAGCGGAACCTGCGCCGGGTACAACAAGCCCATGTGGCAATCGATTGTTGGTAATCCAGCGGATAGAGTCAGAGACATTCCCGACGTCTCACTGTTCGCGGCGAACGGACTGTGGGGGCATTACTACGTGGTCTGCTATTCGGATACGCGTTATGGCGGCGCATCGTGCTCGGGGACACCCGATACCTGGGCCGGATACGGTGGAACGTCAGTTTCGTCGCCGATAATGGCGGGAATCCAGGCGCTCATCAATCAGCGCACCGGCAGTAGGCAGGGAAACCCGAATCCAACTTACTATTCACTCGCGACGGCGGAATACGGCGCCGGCGGCAATGCGGCATGCAATTCGAGCCTGGGGAACGCCGCCAGTCCTTCGTGCATCTTTTATGACGTGACGCTCGGCGACATGGACGTCGATTGCACGGGCAGTTACGACTGCTACTTGCCGTCCGGCACCTACGGGGTGCTGTCAACCTCCGACTCCGTGCTTCAGACGGCATTCGGCGCCGGCGTCGGATGGGACTTTGCGACCGGGATCGGGACCGTCAACGCGAACAACCTGGTGATGGCGTTCGGAGCGCCAGTCGCCACCGCCACGCCGACCGCGACCGCCACGGCGACGCCGACGCACACTGCGACGGCGACGCGTACGGCGACTGCGACCTCGACATCTACGGCGACGGCCACTCGGACTGTCACGGCAACCGCAACCGCGACCGCAACTCAGACATCGACTGCAACCCAGACCGCCACTTCGACGACTACTGCAACCGCGACGCTCACGGCAACGCCCACCGCCACTTCAACGGCAACAGCGAGCCCGACTCAGACTGCAACCTCGACTGCCACAGCGACTGCGACGGCAACTCAGACTGCCACTTCGACGTCTA
The DNA here is from genome assembly GCA_963724395.1 of uncultured delta proteobacterium. Taxonomy (GTDB): domain Bacteria; phylum Desulfobacterota; class Binatia; order Binatales; family Binataceae; genus Binatus. The sequence goes on from CAVRUK010000002.1 coordinate 396,460, forward strand.
CTGCGACCGCGACGCTCACGGCGACGGCTACCGCCACTCAAACGGCAACCGCGAGCCCGACTCAGACGGCAACCACGACTGCCACAGCGACTGCGACAGCAACTCAGACTGCCACTTCGACGTCTACTGCGACCGCGACGCTCACGGCGACGGCTACCGCCACTCAAACGGCAACCGCGAGCCCGACTCAGACGGCAACCACGACTGCCACAGCGACTGCGACAGCAACGGCCACCGCAACTGCAACTTCGACATCGACAGCGACGGCGACCCAGACCGCCACCGCGACGACTACTGCGACGGCGACCCCGACTCAGACTGCAACCTCGACTGCTACAGCAACCCCAACAACGACGGCGACCGCGACCGCAACATCGACAAGCACTGCCACCGCAACGCTCACGGCGACAGCAACACCGACGCCGACCGCGACCCCGACTCAGACACCAACGTCGACCGCTACAGCGACTGCGACCGCAACGGCCACCGCCACTGCGACATCGACGAGCACTGCCACAGCAACCACGACTGCCACTCCAACAGCGACTCCGACTACCTCGATGGCGGTGACTGCGTCGCTCGCTTTCGGCAACGTCGCCGTTGGACAGACGCCCACCAGAACTCTGACGGTGTACAACACCGGGGCAACTCATCCGCTGGTAGTGTCGAGCGCGGTGTCGTCCGATCCGGCGTATGTCCTCAACGGCACCGGAACATGCGGCGCGCTACCCGTTACCGTGGCGCCCAGTACAAATTGCACGCTGGGAGTGACGTTTGCGCCCGGCTCTATCGGCGCACACAGCGCGACGCTGACGTTGACCGACAACGCTACCACCAGCCCGCAGCAAGTGACGTTGACTGGCTCCGGCATCGCGGGCCTCGTGCTCACCAGCAACCACCTCACGTACGGCAGCGTGACGTTCGGGCTTACCGGAGTAGGCTCGCTCGCCGTGATCAATTACCAGACGCAGCCGGTGACTCTCAGCGAGAGCTTCAGCGGAACCAACCCCACCGACTTCTGGGTAACTGGCGGCACCTGCACCAACACGCTGGCAGCTAACAGCTCTTGCAGCCTGGTCGTGACCTTTAAGCCTGGAGTGTTGGGAACAGAGTCGGCGACGCTGTCGGTTACCGACAGTCCCGATCCGCTGGGCCCCTATACGGTCGCGCTCAGCACGGGGCCGACGATCCCTGATTCGGAGCCGATTACCACGATGGCGTTTGACAGCGTGGTGCAGTCGACGACCAGGACGTTAAGCTTTTTGAAAGTGACAAATGCATCGCCGTTCCCCCTGACGCTGAGCGAGGGCATCTCAGGGCCTAACGCCGCCGACTTCGGCTTTACCCCGGTCAACTCGTGCGCCGGCAACACGGCCTGCGTGATCCCGGTGAGCTTCACACCCAGCAGCGAGACGGCCGAGAGCGCCACGCTGACTATCAACGTCAGCAATGATCCGACCAGTCCGCATGTGGTCGTGCTCACCGGCACCGGCTCGACGCCGGTGCTGCTGTCGCCAGCCACGACGCTGGGGTTCGGGACCGTCACCCTGACCAAGTCTAAGGCCATGACGATCACGGTCGTGAACCTGGGTACTGCGACGCTGACGCTGCCGACGCCGGTGATCAGCGGCACGAACGCTGCCGACTTCTCCTTGAGCACCGCACTCGCCAAGCCATGCGGCTCGACGCTGGCGGGCGGTGCCTATTGCCTGGTCGGGGTGACCTTCAAGCCCAGCGTGGCCGCCCCAGAGTCGGCGTCGATCGCGATTAGCGCCAGTCCCGATGCGGCCAGCCCACATGCGGTGAGTCTGACCGGCACCGGCATGTAAGGCACAGCTTTACGCCGAGTCTCGCGAAGTCGTCGGAACGTTAGGCTTGCGGCCCATGCGCAGGCGGCGCCCCGTCAGGCGCATCCCCGTGTTCTCGTCGACGACGACCGGGCGAACTTCACGGCCCGTTTCATTGTCGATGAGCATCACTGGCGGACCGTCCTCACCCCACAGCCAATCGCTGCCCCATCGCCACATCGCGGCGAGCACGTCCCAGAACGCGCGGCCCTTGTCCGTCAGGCGGTATTCGTAACGAGGCGGATGCTCTTCGTACGACACTCTCTTCAGCAGACCCTCGTCGACCAGACGATCGAGGCGGCGGGCTAGCACGGCGCGTGGAACCTTGAGCGCGCGCTGGAAGTCCTCGAAGCGGCGGCGGCCGGAGAACACCTCGCGCATCACCAGCGGCGTCCACCAATCGCCGATCAAGTCGGTGGTGCGCGCGATCGGGCACGGCCAATCGTCGAAGCGGGTTCGTCGCATCAGGCTACCGCCTCGATCCGCGCCGCCACATGCTTGTGAAACGGTGTACCTGCGAACCAGTCGCGATCTTCGGTCATCGTCAGCTCGTTGGGCGCGACCCCGTGCTGAAATTCCTGGCCTTCGCGGTCGGGGTACCACAGACCCGTCCCGTTCGGCAGCGCGACGTGACCGGGCTGCATTGTATCGGTCAGCATGACGATACTCTCGGCGCTCGCGCGCTTGGTTATGATGCGTACGCGGCCGCCGCTTTGGACTCCAAGCGCGGTGGCGTCGGCAGGGTTCATCCAGAGCGCGCCCGCCGGGTCCTTTGGACGCCAACCTGGATCGCGGATGATGGTGTTCGCGGTCGAGGAGCGTCGCTGGCCTGCGGAGAGCACGAATGGGAACTCCGGGTCGCGGGACGGATGTTCGTCGCGAAGCGACTTAAGCTCGGGCATCAAATCAGGGATCGTAAGATTGATCCGCCCGCCATGAATTCTTCGCCAGGCTTCCTCGTACGGGTCGATGCTGACCGTGACGCCTGAACGATTGTTCAAAATCGCGTCGAACAACGCGTCGCCGAGCGCGGGACCTTCGCCGCTGAAGCCAGCGCGGCGGAGCGACTCCGGATACCTGCGCGCGAAATTGTGCGCGATACCCCAGACCGACGCGGCGTTTTCGTTTCCAGCTCCGAGCGTCGGGCCTAGCGTCTCGTACAGCAGCACCGTCATCAACTCCGCCAGGTGAGGGCGCTCTGAAAGGACTCGCATCAGCTCCTTCGCATAGGCGGCCCTTCCTTTGGCGGCAGCCGCATGCAGAGGCGCGACGTCGTCATCGGTCATCGCGCCAATCGCGCGAACCAGCCGGCGATGAATTTCTCCCTCGGGAAGCGTTCCGGGAATCGGATCGAGAATCGGGGCGCGGAGCGTAAACGTGTTCGCGTAGTGCGTCTCGGTATGGACCGCCGCGCCGAAGAAAGTCGCCTCCCATTTTTCGTACTGCGACGACGCCGGCAGGACGTAGTGCGCCTCACGCGCGCTCTCGCTCATCGCGACATCGATGACGACGACAAATTCCAGCGCCCGCAGCGCTTCGCGCATGCGGGTGCTGTCGGCGACCGAGTGCGCGGGATTTTCGCTCTCAATCAGCATCGCGCGGAACCGCTTGGGATGGTCGGTCAGGATTTCGTCGGGGATCACGTTGGCCGGGATCATCCCGCCGATGATGCGATGACCGCCGACCGGGCTGGTCGCGGACGAAAGCGCGCCGCTGAAGAGCCCGGTCAGACTTGTTCCCGCATTCATGGCGCCGGGCTTACCGATATTCCCGGTCACCGCGAAGAGAAGTTTCTCGAGATAGGAGTTGAGCGTGCTGTGGAGCGACTGCTCGATGCCGAGGTCTTCATAAACCGAAACGCTCGCGGCGCGGGCGATTCGGCGCGCCACATCGCGAACCAAAGCCTCGGCGATGCCGGCGCGAGCACAGTATTCCGCTACCGGAACGTCGTTCAGCACTGCGAAAAGTTCATCGCTATTTTCAGTGCGGTCGCGAATGTAGTCGTGACTGATCAGATCCTCTTGTGCGAGGACGCCAAGAATTGCCGCGAGGCAGAACGCGTCGGTTCCGGGACGTACCTGCAAATGGTAGTCCGCCATCTCCGCCGTTTCCGTGCGGCGCGGATCGATCACGATCAGCGCCCGGTTCGGATCGGCCGCAATGTCGCGCAAGATCGGACGGGCGCGCTGAAAGCCATGGGACTGCCACGGATTCTTGCCGACGAATACGGCGACCTCAGCGTGCTGGTAGCTTCCGCTGAGGCCGGTCCCAAAGAGCATATGGTCCACCCAGAACTCGCCGGTCTTTTCCTGGGCCAACGCGTTGGAGCTGAACACCGAGCCAATCGCGCGCCGCGTCGAGGCTCCATAGCTGCCGCATAGATGATTGCCCTGCCCGCCGCCGCCGTAATAGAAGATGCTCGCTCCGCCATAAGTGTCGCGCACGCGCTTGAAGCCGGCGGCTACCTCGCGAATCGCGGTGTCCCAGTCGATCTCCTCGAACGAACCGTCGGGCCGGCGCCGAAGAGGCGAGGTCAGCCGATCGCGACCATTCTGGTAGTAGTCGAGCCGCTGAGCTTTCTCGCACGCGTACCCATGCGACGCGACATGCTCGCGGTTCCCGCGCACGCGGGTGATATGGCGCCCCTCGAGCTTCACGTCGACGCCGCAATTAACACTGCACAGGATGCATATGGTCTTCTGCCAGTCGTCGGTCATGGCGGTTCTCCTCTAAGTTCATCTAACGAACTACATAGTTCAACAAAAGAATGAACTACTTCGTCGGGTGATGCAAACCGGGCGACGGGAGGAGGATTTTGGACACAAAACGTTCCAAACCGGCATGTGACGATCGGGCAAAAGACATGATCCTCTGCCATATGTTGTGGTTGCACGAAGGAAGCACCACCATCGGTAGCTTCGTTCCGTCAAAATTAGTATTTCGGACGGGGACGCAGCCGGATGCTGAATCATGGACCCTGCGATTGTAATGAGCCGTGTACATGCAGATCAGAATAGCATGCAACGGGCGGCGTGATCAGGCTGAAAAGTTCACCCCCTGATGAAGAAGAGATGAGGTCGCTAGCAGAGAAAGAATCCCGGCGGAGGGGGGAGGGAGTCGAACCCTCCGGCAACAATATTAGCCGCCAAGCCGGTTTTGAAGACCGGTGGGGCCACCGGGCCCCTTCCTCCTCCGGCGCTTATTTATTAAGGACTTATGGCGATTCGCACAACCCGCGGATCGGCGGGAGTGCCCACTTGGTTTTGATTGGGGCGGAAGTAGTTGCGTCGAGGAGAATCTTAATCGGGTCGACATTTCAGCACTGTCTGTTGTAAGTGTCGTGAGCGTTCGGCAAGGAGTCGTGGATATGGCATTGAAAGTCGTCGGCGCGGGATTCGGACGAACCGGCACGCTATCACTCAAGAGCGCGCTCGAAAAACTCGGGTTCGGCCCCTGCTATCACATGGCGGAAGTTTTTCCTCGGCCCGAGCATGTTGCGATGTGGCATCGCCTGGCGTTCGGGCATCCGATGGACTGGGATGAGATCTTTCATGGCTTCCGCGCGACCGTCGATTGGCCGGCGGCACGATGGTGGCGCGAAATTGCCGCTCACTACCCTGATGCGAAAGTGCTGCTCTCGGTGCGCGACCCGGAAGCCTGGTACAAGAGCATGCTCGATACGATTTACCAGCCGATGAAATCGCCCGCGCCCGATGGCGCGCCCGAACTCGTCAGGCTCCAGACCGAGATGGTCCGAAAGGCGATTCTTGGCGAAACGTTCGACAACCGCTTCGAGGACAAGGCTCACGCCATCGAGGTCTTCGAGCGGCACAATCAGGAAGTCCGCGACGCAATCGATCCCGCGCGCTTGCTTGTGTTCGACGTGCGGGAAGGTTGGGCGCCGCTGTGCCGCTTCCTCAAGGTACCTGTACCCGAAGGACCGTTCCCGCGGCTCAACGATACGGCTACGACTCAGGCGATGATCCGGATGATGCGTGAATCTCTTCGCAAAGATTGATTAAGGACGGCGAAGTTCCGCAGCTGCTTGCCTAGCTGAATCGATTTTTTTCAGGTACGGCTCCACGTCAGGTGCGAACGCCGCGTGCTTGCGCAGCTTGGAGAAGTGCGCAAAGGCTCGCGGGAATTCCGCATCGATGCGAGCATGCAGAATCGGCTCGAGGCCGCTCTTCAGCAGCTCTGTGGGTCTCGCCCTTTCGTTGAAGAACAGACTCACTTCGGCGACGAAGCAGATGTCCGCGATCGATATGCTATCACCCACCAGGAACTCGCGGTCGGGCGACAACGCCTGGTCGATTCCCGACGCATAGAGGTCAAATGCTTCGCGCGTTCTCGCGTGAATCTCAGGCGAAACACTTCCATTGATTAAAGACAGCAGATAGGTCTGCGAATCGCGCGCAAATACAAGGCTGGCGTCAAGAAAGCTGTCGATGCGCGACGCTTCATAAGCATCGCGGCCATACAATGGAAATCTGCTTTGACCCAGCCGGGCGACGGCTCGCATGATACTGTTGGATTCGAAAATCCCGGTCTTGCCATCCGGACTGAACGCGGCCGGAACGGTGCCAAACGGATGCGCCTTCATGAAGTCCTCAGTCTTATGAAGGGTCCCGGTAAAGCCGACCTTGCCTGTCTTAGTGTCCGCCGACGTTGCCAGCTCGCTACCTGAGAGCGGACGCGCGTCAAAGTCCCATAGCCACGATTGCAGCCCTTTAGGCGAGGTTCCCCTCACTTCAAGATCAACACCACATAGACGCGCTGCTATAGTAGCTTTCCAGATGCGTGGGTTTGGCAAATACGAAAAGATTCGCAGGTCACTCATGAGTTATCCCCCATAGTCTGTTTCTCACCAGGTCTCGCGAAAGGGCCTGACTTCGACATTGAATGACCACGCGCAGCGATCCTGATGCGCAACATGCCAGATTTCGTCGGCGATTGCGGCGGGCGTGATAAAGAATTCGTTGGGAGCATCGGGAAAGCGCTTGCGCGTCCACTCCAGGTCGATAACCGCGTCGATCAGGACGTAGGCGACATGCACACCTCTAGGTCCCAGCTCGCGAGCTATTGACTCAGCGAGAATCCGTTGCGCGGCCTTAGTCGGGGCAAACCCTGCGAAGCTGGCCTTGCCGCGAAGAGCAGAAGTGTTACCGCTGGCTACTATGGCGCCTTCTCCGGCCGCGGCCATCGCGGGTGCAAGTCGCCGGGCCAGGTATAACAACGCCATAGTATTCACCTGGAAGTTCTGGTTGAGGACCTTTGGATCGATTTCCATGAAGTTCCCGAAGGCGCCGCCGACCGCATTGTGGATTAGCACCTTGGGCGCGCCGAGGTCGGCGCGTATCGCGTCGATAGTAGAGTCGAGCTGCGCTTCGTCGGTGACATCGCAAGGATATGCGTGCGAGTTGGGTATGTCCCGCTCGAGCGAGGTGAGGCGCTCGCGATTTCGCGCCAGCATCGCAACCGCATATCCTCCGCGCGCGAAGCGGCGTGCTATCGCCGCGCCAGTTCCTGGACCTACTCCGGTCACGACTGCGACTGGATTCTTTTCAGCCACCGGCGGATTCCTTTTTTAATTGGCTATGCACGACCCGGTTACTTTCGAGTCGCGCAACGTGGTCTGCGTCGTAGCCCAGCTCTGTAAGTATGGGGAGGTTGTCCGCGCCAAGCATCGGCGCGAGCTTTCGGATTGTAGCCGGTGTGCGATCGAAGCGAGCCGCCGCACGCGGCATCCGCACTCTCCCGAATGCCTTACTGTCAAGCTCTTCGAGAATGTGATTCTCGCGGACTTGATCGTCCTGCAGCAGCTCAAACCGGCTTACGACCGGCGCGGACGGGACATCATTGGCAAGCAGCCGCGGCAGGATTTCAGCCGCGCGCCATTTCTCGAGCTCCGCCGAGGTTATCCCGCGGCGCTCGACGGCGTTTATCGATCGGTCGCGCGCGGTCTTGAAGCGAGGATCGTCGATGAGATCTTCCCGATTGAGTGCCCGGCAAATGCCGGCCCACTCGTCGTCGGACAGCGCCGCGGCCGTGATGTAGCGGTCCTGCGTTGCGAAGACGAGATCCGGGCCTACTTCGCCGTCTGAAGGATCGGTCTCGTCACCGACAAAGGTCAAGCTAGGCATCGCCTCAGGCCATAGATAGGAGATCATTGCGTCCAGCATCGAAAGCTGTACGTGCTGTCCTTCACCTGATCGCTCGCGCGCGAAGAGCGCTGCCGTTATAGCCTGAGCTGCCGTCAAGGCGGTGGTGTAGTCGGCAATGATGGTTCGCACCATCCTGGGGCGCCCTGTATCTCTGTCACGCTGGATATCCGCCAGGCCCGACATAGCTTGAATCACCGGATCGTAAGCGCGCTGATTGGCATAAGGACCCTTGGTGCCATATCCAGTGATCGATACGTAGACAATATCTCGCCGAATAGCTCTAACGGCCTCTTCGCCAAGACCCATGCGCTCGGCAATTCCGGGACGGAAGTTGTGAACAAAAACCTGCGCCGTAGCTATCAGCCTCTTGATGACCTCAAGACCGTCCGCCGACTTAAGATCGACGGCCAACGAGCGCTTGTTACGATTACAGCTTAAGAACCCGGCGTTCATGCCGTTGCGCCCGCGGCTGAAGTGGCGCATCAGGTCGCCATACGGCGATTCGACCTTGATGACGTCGGCACCCTGGTCAGCGAGCATCATAGTCGCCACTGGGCCTGCGACCATCGTCGTCAGATCAAGAACCCGCACTCCATCAAGCGCACCCGGCATTTCGTTACACCTCGTATCGAATCGCGTTCATCTTCACCGGCCCTATTGATGGCGGTCGTCATGTTTGGCATATTAATGACGCTCGTAATCATATGTGTCAAGAACCGATCGACAAATTCGGGGAGCTGGATGCGCGTTTCTAAAGAAAAGGCTGCCCAAAACCGCGAGCGAATCCTGACTTCTGCCGCGCGCCTGTTCCGCGAGAACGGAATCGGCGCCACCGGCGTTGACTCGATTACCAAGGACGCTGGTCTCACTCACGGCGGGCTGTACAGCCAGTTCGGATCCAAGGAGGCCATCGCAGCCGAGGCGATGCGCTTCGCGCTGGCGCGCGGCATGCGTGTCTGGAAGCGGGCGGCGGAACGCAACCCGGGCAAGCGGGCGCTTCCCGCGATCGTGGATGGTTATTTGTCGCGCGCCCATCGCGATGCGCCCGGTACCGGCTGCGTGGTCGCGGCCCTTGGCAGCGACATCGCCAGGCAGCCACGCCACGTTCGTGCGGCTTTCACCAGGCAGTTGAAGGACGACCTCGAATTCCTGTCGGACCTGATGCCGGATGACCGGCATGAACACCGTTACGAGGACGCGATCGCAGCGTTCGCTTCCATGGCCGGCGCGCTGATTCTCGCGCGTGCTGTGAACGATGATACGCTTTCGGATTTGATATTGAGAAGTACCTCCAAGCGAGTGGTCAAGCGCGTCAAAGAGCGTGCAGCAGATCGCCGTTCTTAGGCGACTGCTTTGGTCAAGGAGGATTGCCATTGGAAAAGAAAAATGCGACGGCGGCGGTTATCGGAGCCGGCGACTACATCGGCGGTGCAATCGCCAAAAAATTTGCGGCCGAAGGTTTCACCGTTTTCGCGGGTCGCCGACAGGGCGACAAGCTCGCACCATTGGTCGCCGAGGTCGAGGCTAACGGCGGAAGAATCTTTGCGCGGTCGCTCGATGCTCGCAAGGAAGACGACCTCACCGCCTTTCTGCAGGACGCCGACAAGCACGCGCCGCTTGAGGTTTGCATTTTCAATATCGGCGCAAACGTCAATTTTCCGTTGCTCGAGACCACCGACCGCGTGTTCCGCAAGGTCTGGGAGATGGCCTGCTACTCCGGCTTTGTGGCGGGCCGGGAGGCGGCGCGCCTGATGATCCCGCGCGGGCGCGGAGCGATTTTCTTTACCGGCGCCACCGCCAGTCTGCGTGGCGGAGTTGGATACGCGGCGTTCGCGGCCGCGAAATTCGGCCTACGCGCGGTTGCACAAAGCGCCGCGCGCGAACTCGGGCCGAAGAATATTCACGTCGCTCATCTCGTAATCGACGCTGGCGTCGATACCGCGTGGGTGCGCGATCGAATCAGGGAACGTGAGGGCGACGAGGCAATGAAGAATCTTGACGTCAACCGACTCATGAGGCCGGCTGCCGTGGCCGATGCGTATTGGCAGCTTTACCAACAGCCTCGCGACGCGTGGACATTCGAGCAGGAAATCCGTCCCTTCGGAGAAAAATGGTGAGACCATGGTCAGGGTGGAATTTCATTTCGACTTCGGCAGCCCCAACGCGTACCTGAGCCATCTCGTGATTCCTCAAATCGAAAAACGCACGGGAGTGAAGTTCGAATATGTGCCGGTGCTGCTCGGCGGCGTCTTCAAGCTGACCAACAATCGCTCGCCGGCGCAAAGCCTGGCCGGCATCAAGAACAAGCCCGAGTACGAACGGCTGGAGATGGCCCGCTTCATCAAGCGTCACGGGATTACGCGTTTTCAGAGCAATCCATTTTTCCCGGTGAACACTCTTATGATGATGCGCGGTGCGATCGCGGCACGAACGCTCGGCGTGTTCGAGCGCTACGTGGACGAGATGTACCGCAATATGTGGGCCGATCCCAAAAAGATGGACGACCCCGGTGTGTATCGCGCGGCGCTCGACGAGGCAGGGCTGCCAACCGCGCGAATTCTCGAGCTGATCGAGACCAAGCCGGTGAAGGACGAGCTGCTCGAGAACACGAATCGCTCGGTCGAGCGCGGCACGTTCGGCTCGCCCACATTTTACGTCGGCAACGAGATTTTCTTCGGCAAGGATCGGCTGCGAGACGTCGAGGAAACGATCGTGGCGTTGAAGTAGCCGCCCCCAAGTAGTTCCGCACAAGCATACCGCGCCCTTTGCCCTAAGCTGGCGAACGGCCTAGGCTATGGTCTCTCGGAATCCTGGTATCGGAGGGCTGACTCATGCCTGGCGACGACGATGACCGCGAGCTTTTCGACGACGAACATCCTGGCCCCCAGGTTCTCGAGTCCGCGCTTGCCAACACTGCGCTCAGCGAGGTGGTCTCGCAGCCGCCGCTGATGGTCTCCGCTTCGACCACGCTCGCCGACACGATTCACCTGATGCAGCAAGAGCGGCGCGCGTGCGTGCTGGTCATGGAGGACGACCGCCTCGTGGGTATCTTCACCGAGCGCGACATTCTGATGAAGGTGGCAGGCCAGCCGCTCGATCTCATCCACACCCCGGTCTCCGCGTTTATGACCGCCGATCCATTCACGCTTCCGGCCGACGCCAATGTGGCATTCGCGCTGAGCAAGATGGTGCTCGAGGGGTTCCGGCACATCCCGCTGGTCGACGACGACGGCTGTCCGACCGCGGTAGTCTCGATGCGCAACTTGATTGAATATCTCGGTGAGATTTATTCTCGCGAGTTGCTGACGATGCCGCCTGAGCCGCATCAGCACCGTTTCAAGAGCCGCGAAGGCGCCTAAGCACTTCGTCGTTCATTTCGATGCGCTTGAAGAACCTTCGCGCGCTAGCTCTGCTGCTGACTCTTGGGCTGGTGCTCGATGGGCTGTCGGGATGCGGCGTCAACAAGATCCCCACGCTCGACGAGCAGGTGAAAGCTGCGTGGAGCGAAGTGCTGAACCAATATCAGCGGCGCGCCGATCTAATCCCGAACCTTGTCGAGACGGTCAAAGGCTACGCCCACCAGGAGCAGACTGTCCTGACCCAAGTGACTGAAGCGCGCGCGCATGCGACGCAGATGCAGCTTCCAGCGGACATCCTGTCGAACCCGCAGGCGTTTCACCAGTTCGAGCAGAACCAGGCTGCTATCACCGGCGCGCTCGGCCGCCTGCTCGCGGTGGCCGAGGCCTACCCTGACCTTAAGTCGAATCAGAATTTCCTCGCGCTTCAATCGCAGCTCGAGGGCACCGAGAATCGGATTGCCGTGGCGCGCCGCGATTACATTCTCGCCGTGCAGGAATACAACACCATTCTCAGGACCATTCCAGGACGATGGGTCGCAGCGATCCTCTACCCCGATATGAAAGTCCGCGAGACTTTCACGATCACCGAGCAAGCCCAACAGGTGCCCCAGGTCAAGTTCTAATGCGCACTCGCTGCGCATGGGACGGTAGGCTGCTTGTTCTTCTCCTGCTAATCCTTGCGTCGCCGGCCCTCGCCGCCGAACCGAAATTTCCGCCGCTCACTGGCCGAGTCGTCGATAACGCTGGCATCCTGAATGCTTCGACCCAAAGCAAGCTCACCGAGATGCTGGCCGCGCACGAGCGCGCCACCGGAGAGCAAGTCGTGGTGGTCACGCTCGACTCCCTCCAGGGATTTTCGATCGAAGACTACGGCTATCAGCTCGGCCGTCACTGGGGCATCGGACAGAAGGGCAAGAACACCGGCGCGCTGCTTATCGTCGCGCCCAAGGAGCACAAAGTTCGCATCGAGGTGGGTTACGGCCTCGAAGGAGAACTCACCGACGCGATCAGCCGCACGATAATCGACAACTACATCCTGCCAAACTTCAAGCGCGACGACTTCAACGACGGCGTTAGGGACGGCACGAAAGCTATCCTGCAGGTGCTGGGTGGCAATCCGCTCAGCGTGGAGCCGGCGTCGCAGCCGGTCGCAAATTATGCGAATTCGGAAGGAGCCACGGAGGCATTCGTTGTAGTGTGGTGCCTTTTTTTCTTTGGTCCGTGGTTAATTTTCTTCATCAACTGGTTCCGCCATCGCCATGACCCGATTTGGTGGGCCCAACACCACGGTGCCCTGATCCTCCATCGGGTCAACGGAGGCGGATCTTCAAGCTGGGGCGGCGGAGGTGGGGGCGGAGGGGGCGGCGGCGGCTTCTCCGGCGGCGGAGGATCATTCGGAGGGGGAGGCGCTTCGGGAAGCTGGTGAGAGTGAAAAGCTAAACAGTGAAAAAATGAACAAAGTGAGAAGTCCATTCACGCCTGCCGAGCACAAGCGCATCGAGGCCGCGATGAAAAGTGCCAGAGATCGGACCAGTGCCGACTTCGCGCTCGTTATCGTTCCGGCCAGCGACCGCTATACGCTCTATCCTTTTGTATGGGCCGCGATCATCGCGCTTTCGGCGACGGGCATCATCGCTCTGCTACGCCCGGGGTACACGATTCTGACCGGCTTCATTGTCAACGGCGCGCTCTTCATCGCACTCGCTCTGGTACTCGATTGGAGGCCGCTCCGGATGCGGCTCGTCCCGGCCGAAGTGAAGCGCAGACACGCGCGCGAACTGGCGCATCGCGAGTTTGCAGTACGAATCGTGGCGCCTGGGACGCGCCGCGACGGCGTGATGTTCTTCGTTTCCATCGCCGAGCGGTACGTGGAAATCCAGGCCGATCGCGACACTCACGCCCTCGCGCCCGCCGGCACATGGGACAAGATCGTCGCCGATTTTCTCGCGAACGTGAAGGCTGGCCGCGTCGCCGACGGCGTTCTCGCCGCTATCGAATCATGCGGCGCAATCCTGAAGGAACACCATCCCGCGTTGAACGCATCGTAATCCTTGACGCGGCGCCTACGCCCGCGCTAACCCCACAGCTATGCAAACGATACACGCTGCCGACGTTGAATGGGGCGAAGTTTCGGGGCATCGCTCGGGCGGGATCGACTTCAAACGCCTGCTCCAGGGTACGCCCGGCACGCCCGACAATTTTGAACTGAGTATTGTGCGAACGGCCGGTGACTATTTCACGCCGCGCCATCGCCACAACTTCGACCAGGTCCGTCTCTGCCTCGAAGGCGCGATGAACTACGCGCCCGGCAAGGATCTCAAGGCCGGCACCGTCGGCTATTTTCCCGAGGGAACCTTCTACGGCCCGCAGTCCGACACCAGCAAGTCAGTCGTGCTGCTGCTCCAGATGGGCGGCTCGGGCGGCTACGGCTTCATGAGCTACCAGCAGTTGAACGCGGGCTATGAAAAAATGTGCGACCTCGGGCAATTCGACGGCGGGGTCTTCACGCGCCGCAGTCCCGACGGCCGCGTCATTCGCAAGGACGGCTACGAGGCGATTTGGGAACACGTTAACGGGCGCGCGGTCGAGTATCCGCCCCCGCGATACGAGGAGCCCATCGTCATTCATCCCGACGGCTTCGGATGGATCGCGACGCGCGATCCCGGCTTCGAGTTGAAGCACATGGCCACCTTCGGCGAACGCGCTTTGAACATCGGACAGATTCGCGCGACGCGCGGCGCACGCCATAAGGTTGATCGGCACCGTGCACCCGAGCTGCTGTTCGTCGAGCGCGGCGCGATTCGCGACGTGACCTCGGGCGAGGTGCTGGACACTCACTCGGCGTTCCGCGTCGATCCTGCCGACACTGGCCGCGAACTCGAAGTCGTGGAAGACTGCGTGCTGTTCTTCGTCCAGCTTCCAAAATTCGATTCACAATCCGCGGCCGCGGCGGCTTAAGCTCTTCACGCACTGGCACTGGAGGTTTCCGACGATGGCATCGACGACCGCTCTATCGCGCGCGCGCGGCGCCCGCAGCAAGACGCCGGCGGGATTCCATCAATCATGGTACGCGATCGCACGTTCCGACGAAGTTGGCGCCGGCGAAGTGATCGGCCGCGACTTCCTCGACGGCCGCGCGATCGCCTATCGCGGCGAGAACGGCCAAGCCGTCGTGATGAACGCGTACTGCCGCCATCTCGGCGCCGACCTCGGCGTAGGCAAAGTCATCGGCAACGATATCCAATGCGCGTTCCATCATTGGCAGTACGGCCCCGACGGCCGATGCACGAAAATTCCCGCGTCCGAGAAAATTCCCAAGGCGGCAAGAGTGTTCAAATATCCTACTGCGGAAAAGTGGGGGATGATTTGGGCATTTAACGGAGCCACGCCGCTGTTCGACGTGCCCGAGTTTGTCGACTACGCCGAGCCGGATCTCGACATCCGCACGGCGGAGGCATTCGATTTGCCGGTTGAGCCGTGGGTGCCCTTCACCAACTCGATGGACTTTCAGCATCTGCGCGTCCTGCACGGACTCAAGATCGAATGCGACCCCGACGCGATCGAGGTCGGCGACTACCGCATCCAGTACGACGTGCGGTTCGAGGATCCCAATCTCGGCGTGTTCGATCAGCGCATCCGCGTGACCGGAACCAACACGATCGCGCTGGCCGGACGCCTCAATGGTATGGCAATTCTCTCGATGGCGACCGGCACGCCGACGCCCGACGGACGAACGCACGGCTGGTCCGTCACCGCGACGCCGAAGTCCGAGGGCAACGACGCCGAGCGCGAGCAACGGCTCCAAATCGGCGAGGCATTCTTCCGCCGCCTCATCCAGGAAGACGAACCCATCATGAAGACCATCCGCTTTCACGACGGGCTGCTTATCGACGCCGACCGCGCACTCGCGCGGTTCCTGCAATACGTGCGGCGCTTTCCAACCGCGCAACCCGCCGCGGTCTGACCAACAGGAGGAAAAATCATGGCTCGGCTGACGGGCAAGGTAGCGTTAATCGTCGGTGGCGGCGCGGACGGGCCGGCGAAGGCAGGCGACAAGCTCTCGATCGGCAACGGCCGCGCGACCGCGATAATGTGCGCGCGTGAGGGCGCGGCCGTGATGGTCGCGGATCGTTCGCTCGAGCTGGCGCAGCAGACCGCCGCCGCGATTCGCGACGAAGGCGGACGCGCCGACGCGGTCGCCGCCGACGTGAGCATCGAGGAGCAATGCCGCGGCGCGGTCGAAGCCACCACGCGCGCGTTCTCCGCGCTGCATCTGCTCGTGAACAACGTCGGCATCGCGATCGGCGGCAACTTGTTGAAGACCTCGACCGAGCAGTTCGACAAGATGTTTGCCGTCAACCTCCGCAGCCATTTCCTGATGATGCGTTACGCAGTGCCCGAGATTGCAAAGGGTGGCGGCGGCGCGATCGTCAACGTTTCGTCGCTGGCCGCGATGCGCTCCAACTCGCAGATTTCCTACGAGGCGACCAAGGCCGCGCTACTTGGACTTTCACGATCGGCCGCGGTCTCTCACGCGCGCGACAATATCCGCGTCAACACTATCCTGCCAGGGTTAATCGATTCGTCGATGGTGCGGCGCCTGGTTGGCGACCGCGAGAACGCCGTCGCGCCGCGAATTCCGATGCGCCGGCAGGGAACGCCGTGGGAAATCGCAAACGCGATCGTCTTTCTTCTCTCCGACGACGCGTCTTACATCACCGGCACGGAATTAATCGTCGATGGCGGTCTCGCCGCACGGTGAGAGCCTCAACGCGCAGGCGGATTTGTGAGTCCTAAGGCGGCGCGCTGAATATAAGCGAGGTTATTCCGGGCGGGTGCGAAGTTTGGATCCTGCCGCAGCACCTTCTCGTAGAGTATCATCGCTTCATTCGTGCGTCCCGCCTCCTGTTCCAGAACGCCGAGGTCATAGCGGGGAAATGTCCACGTCGGATAGAGAGTTAGCACAACCGCGTAGTCTTCCTCCGCAGCTACCGAGTGTCCGGCCCGTTGCTCCGCGATCCCCGCGTTGAGCAATTTGTTCGCGTGGACGGCGGCTGTTTCGGTGAGCGGGCGCGACATTGCGAATCCAATCACAATCGGCAGCACTGCCGCCACCACGATTGCCATTGGCAGTGCGCGCGAGTCGAGGTTGGCAATCTCCGCTTGCGGCGCTCGAAAATACTGGAATATGCACCAGCCGCCAAACAACACAATCGCAACCAGGATCATCAACAGCAACAAGGCTGCGCCGGGAGTTGTCAGGGCCCGGATTGCCCAAGGACTTAAATTGCGGCCCGCCGCGAGTTCTTTGAGATCGCACACAATCGGGGAGGTGCTCGGGACAAAGACCCATGCGTTGTTGGCCACGATTCCCGCGGCAATGCGATCCCACTCGATCACTTCAACGCACACAGCGACACCGATCAGTTGCACTATAAATCCAAGAGACACCACTGCAGCGACCGCAGCCACCGCTCCCCGCGATGCGAAATCGGCGGCCATCTCGAAGGCTGGCAGCGTCAGCGGCATCAGCAATACGATCGACTCCAGCATGTACCTGGGTCCGTACGATAAATCGCCGCTCCAGCCCCGGGTGCATGAAATGAACAATAGATGAGCCGCAGCGGCCAAAACCAGCGTCGCCGTCTCCAACGGCCAACGGCGATAGGCCCGACGGCCCACCGCCAGAGCGAGAATCAGCGGCGGTGCGAACACAAAGACACTTAGCGCAGGGCTCACAAGGTAACCGCCGATCGCTTTTGCAATGTGCGCGGCGTCGATCACGAAACGATCTTGATCACTCGTATATCCGAACTGAGTGAGGCTCCCAAACCTCAGGTAGTTGAAATACATGGAGCCGGCCACTCCGCCCAAGGGACCGACCGCAGCCAGCAAAGTTCTTCGTATGGTTCGCGGCCATCGATCGGGCAAATTCCGAACCAGCTTCCACGCCACCGCCGCGCCATACAGCCATATGGCGACCGCGGCGGGAGCCGCGTCCGGACGCGCCAGCATCGCCACGCCAAGGCTTAAGCCTCCGAACAAAGCGCGGCTCCCGAGGTTCCCGGATTTCTGTCCGCGGAAAAACCAAAAGGCCAGGATTACCATCAGCGCGTCCAGAGCGTGCTGATAGAAGTGGGTCGCCTCCGACATGACCAGGGTCGCAAGTCCGGCCGCTATTGCCATCAGCAGTGCCGCCCGCGGCTTCGGCGAAAGTTGCGTCCCGACCATGAACAAAACGGCGACAATCGCGCCGCCCGAGAGCGCGTTGACAATCAGTGAGGCCGGGAGTACCAGGCGCCCACCTCCGCGCAGCGGATGCTCCTCCCCCCGCTCGGCGGCCCCGCAAGCTCGCCACCGTTCATCGAACCAAACGCATCGTCCAATTTCAGCCCGGCGTATATGAACGGCAACGCTGTGAACGCCAGCCCGGCGCTCTTGACGGCGTATGGGCTGTGCCCGCGCCCGAACCGAGCATCGGTCATCCCAGGGATGTCGAGCGTACGCCTGAGGATCAGCGCCTGCGCCGTCTCCTCTTCCGCCAGCTCATCGACGCCGAAGTAGTTGCCGGGACCGATCGCAAAGTAGAAACTCGCGAACGTCACCAGCAGTAACACTTGCGGCGGCAACCGGCGGAACATGCGGTGGGGCCGCGTCTCTGCTTCGATCCGCGCGGATGTAGGGGTTTCGGCGAGCGGGAGCGACATCGCGAATCCAATCAATGCTGGGGCCCGGTGTGCGGCTGCGAGCACAGAAGGACATCGAAGCCAGGAAGGTACCTTTCGGCCACGCGGCCATAGTCTTGGTGCATCCGCTCCTTGATCGCTTCAACCGAAGCCCAGCGCTCGAAAGGGCCCATGCCTTCGCCGGCGAATACGAACCATAGTCGCCGGTTGCTTGCTGCCATCGCGTCGATCCGCGACAGCAGATGCTTCGCTGCGAACTCCATTGAGTCGACGTCGTCGGGGTATCGCCCGTCGATCAACAACCCCTCGGGATAAGCCCACTCCACCAGCCCAGGTTGCATATGCATGCGCATGAAGTAGTAGTTCAACATAGGGCGCCACACATGCCAACGCACCCCAACTGCATCACCGGGTTTAGCATGCGCAAGTATAAGTGAGGCGGGTATGCGCCAGTCGGCGCGCCAGGTGGGCTGACTAATGGCCCACGAATGCCATACGGATCCCGTCAACAACGCCGCCAGCGTCACGACCTGCACCGTACGCGAGCGGGCGGTCCCAATGCCGCCGGCGACGAACAAGCACAGCGCGGGCAGTGTGAAAAGCATGTAACGGTAGCTGAGCGACGGTCGCAGAGCCGAGTATGCGACCACGAGCCCGAAAGGAACGAGCACGCTCAATGAAGTGAGCACAAACGGCATAGCGGCGGCGCGCGATTGGTCCCATGCGCGTACAAACGCGATTATCCCGATCAGCACCCCGAGCGCGTAGGCGGTCACCACCATCTGGCCCGAGGGGTCGGTCCAGAACCCATCGGCCCAGAGCCCGTTGAACATCCCGTAAACGGACCGGCCAAGCGAATCCCAACTGAGCGCGGGAATCCACGAAGCCAACTGGTTAGCTTCGCGTCGGACAAGCCATAGCAGTGGTGCGACCAGCAGTCCAAGTATCGCGGTGCCCGCCAAAAGATGCCCCCATGGTACCCGGTGACGTTCGAGCATCACGAGGGACAGCAGTTCCGCCGGCACGGCGGTTGCGGAGTAGGGGTGCGCGTAAGCCGCGAGTACGCTTGCCGCAATCCATCCTGCGAGGTTCCCAAAGCTTGGCTTTTCAAGCACGCGGAGCAGGAAAAGCAGCGCGACTGCGATCAACATCCATTCTAAGGTGAATGTCCGCGCCTCATGAGCGAAGAAAACCGCCATCGGGCTTACCGCGAACAGCAGCGCAGCCACCAACCCGGACCTGGTCCCAAACAGCTTCTTTCCCACAGTATAGATCAGCGGAATGGTCGCGACCCCGGCGATTACCGAGGGCATCCGCATCGAGAGTTCTGAAGCGCCAAAGACGTCAATCCAGATTTTGAGCAGAGAGTAATAGAAGCCGTTCCACGGCTCCTTGGCGAGCACGAAATGACGCATTGCGGGCAAGGGCAGCGTGGCGACCTCCCAACTTAAGCCCTCGTCCATCCATAAGCTCTGCGAGCTTATTCGATATAGCCGCGCGGCCAGGCCCAGCACGACGATTCCCCAGAGAGCGATAAGCTCCGGTCGGAAGCGCAAGGCAGGCCGCCAGATAACGTCGTGCGCGGGGCTCTGATCCGCCTCGCAACTCTGAACCAGAATTTCCGTTTCGACTCCCGAAGCCAACTGAACCTTATCGGCAGTCTCCGCGCAATCAATCACCTGCTTGAAAACGGGGAAGGCGGCAAAGCCTGCTTGGGTACGGCGGAACCAGACGCGGTATAGCCGCGTCTTTGCATCGATTGCGTTCACGATGCTGTATCACTGCAGGTCCGGCGAGATTGATGCAATCGAGTTTCTCAGATCGTGCAGCTTGTTAATAATCCCTATAAGCTTCGCGCGACGATGCTGCCTGGCGTCCTTGTTTAACTCAACCTGGAGGTTCTGAGCCTCCATCTGGACGGTGAGGTAGTTGTCCGGCACGGTCACGCGCGCGCCCGCAATCACGCGGTCAACATCGCTCAAGTCCGTGGTGCAGTTCAGGACCGGCACCTCCGTTGACAAACCCGCATCGATACGGCTGACCGTATCGTCCACCAGCCGCTCGCAATCGGCCAGGCTGTAAACCACATTAAGCGCCCTCAGGAAGAAGCCAAGCGTGTTGAGCACATCCTGCCCACCCGGCGAAGTCAGCACAGTGCCGGACACCGAAGCAGAGGGAAAGTAGGTGCCGGCAAGAGCCACAAGGGCCTGAGTGCCGTTCTCTTGCCCCGCCGCTCTTGGTAGCGGGTTCGGCAGCCCAGGCGCGATGGTCACCGGTGAGCCATCCTGGTTGGTGCCAGCTGCGAAATTGCCGTTGGCAAGGTCGAATCCGGGCGTGATCAGCGTGCTGCCCGAGGTTTGAACCGTGGGGTTGCCAAAGTAGAACGAAGCCGCGTCCTCCACAGCGGTATTGAAAGCGCCATTGTGGAAGAAGCTCTTTTTGCGCGGCGCTTCTATGATTGATTGGACGTTAAATATCGGTATAAACCCGCCGTGCTTGTTGCTGAAAGGACTTCCGTCTCCCGGATCCTTGCCAATGGTGACGGGCGTTAGGCCGTCAAGCCCTCCGGTGACTGTCTCTCCGGTTGACGGAACAAGAAAGGTAGTGTCGCTCAAGATATCCACCAGTTGAGAGTTATCCTCGTTGCGGCCCGGAAACGGCAGCGGCGGGTCTCCCAAGGGCTCCGTCTTTACCTGTGTAGTACTCATGCTCGCGCCGCCATTGAAGTGACAGAAATTGCAGGCCGCGCTCGGATTCAGGAATATCGCCTTGCCCGTTTCCGCCGTCGAATCGTTAAAGGTGATCACGGGCTGCGCGGCGCTGACCTGCGTACCCGGGAACGTTGTTCCGGCTTCCAGGGCGAGTTCCAGAGGTGTGCCAGATGGGAATTGGCGCCCGAGGTACTCTTGAAATGCCGTGAGCGCATTCAACTCCTCGGAGGTTGGGCAACGGAAATCTTTTCCGGGCAAGCGGGCATTGGTGCGCGCGAAATGATGTCTGACGGCGCCGGTCGAGAACGCACTCAACACCGGGCTGAGAACGTTGGGGTTAGTGTCGGCGTTATTGACGGCGGCTACGCAATCCGCGTAATCGTGCGGCTTGCCAACTTCGAAAAGCGTGGGGTCGAGGGGTGCGCCATCTCCTGCCCAGCCGAGTTCGATGAATCTGGTACCTGTGCTTGTCGGGAAGGTCGCGAAATTGGGCTCCGTGGAACACACTCCCGATCCCGTAGTGGTACTGGGTGGAGTCGGTAGCCCATTGACACCACCACCGGGACCCGCCGAGGCGAGTCCCGTGATATTGGCGCCGCTCGTCTTCGTGTACTCGATTGTCGTGGGGTTGATTACGCTCGAGATTTTAAAAGGGCCGCCATCATAGCCGGCCACGCTGACCCCTTGGACGGTTATCTGCTCGTCTAACGCAAACGGGAAGGGGGGAGGCGTAGCGGTTGTAATCTGGGCGGTGGTGCCGGTATCGGTGGCCGAGGTAATCAAGGTCGCGTTTGGGCAGACGTTCAGCGTGGTGAGTGCCAATCCGCTAATTTGCATCGAGGCGCGGAACGGACCGGCGGGGGTTGTACCGTTTCCGCTCGCACCGGGCGTCTCGTTAGTGATGTTGAACAGAGCGAACTGATTCACCAAGGTCGGGTTTTCGAGCTGCGAATTGCCTGTCCCGAGCACGAGGTTCTTGTCATGGGCACTGAGCGTAGGGAGATCCGCCGCGCTGATTGTGTAGTCGTCCTTGGGGATGTGGCAGGTAGAGCAGGTTCGGCCATTGCCTTTGAATGTTTCCTTGGTGAAGAGCTTGAATCCTTCATCGATTAGCTTTGCTTTCTTTACGTCGAACGCCGATGCCCTCGGCGAGCCAACCGTCCCCAAGGCCAACAATACCAAGGCGTGGATTGTGAGGGTTGCCCGCCACAAGCTTTGTCTTGCGACTCTTTCGCGGCAGGAAATCAGTCCGAGGGGCAGTTTCAAGGCAAATCCTCCTCCGACAAGCAGGCAAGTCGCACATCCGAAGCGGAACCGATGCGACGCTTTCCGTCTCTACCCTTTCGTGAATTCAGTTCGGCACCGAAAGTCATCCGCGTTTGAAGTAGTCTCGCTTCGGCGCTCTCCGCGCAATCGATCACCTGCTTGAAAATGGCGAAGGCGGCAATGGCTGCTTGGGTACGCCGGCGCCGTATGTCTCAGAACGGCGCGTCAGCGATGGCAGCCTCTCGGATTCTACACACATAAAGTAGTCGGGCATCTTCTTCAGATCACCGCGACAGGCAGGCTCGTTCCGATAGGTAGCAAATGTCAGCCAATTGCCGACCGGCACCCTCAGGTCAATCTCATAGTCACCCTTTGCATCTTTGACGGGCGGCATCTTGGGTGGCGGCATCATCATCAGCCAAGTCAGAAGTCCTACAACAGGAAGCCAATGCTTTTTCATGGGACGTACCCTGATATCGAGCTACAGTGGTCGGCGCGAGGGGCGCCGATCACTTACTTCAGTTTCAACTTACTCAGTAGGCGCCAATGAGAAGGCCGGGACCGCTTAGTTGCGGTCCCGGCCTGTACTTCAGACCAATTTCAGTTGCACGTTTAGATCTGGTCGTCGTGAATGTAGTTTATCGAGAACCGTACATTCACCTTGTTCGTTGGTTGCGTGTTATCCGCCGTCGTAACGATGACTGCCACTGAGTCACCCGGGTTCACGCCGTTGATCTCTATGTGCCCGGCCGGATTCGATTGTTCATCATCCTCGCAAGTGCAAGTTGTCGCTCCGTTTGGGCAGTCACTCGGGATCGTGTTGTTCAGTTGCTCTGCGACAGGGGTGACAAAACCCTGGGTTATGCTGCATATAAAAATCGGTCCCGTGGGGCTGGGGTTTGTCAGATCCAGCACAGAAAAGTTGTATGTGCCGGTTGCTCCACCTGGGCACGCCGAGCCGCCGCAGGGCCCCGGATTGATCGAGAAGTGAAAGTCCTGCAGCACACCCGCGCTCGCATGGGTCGGATTTGCTGGAATCGGTACAAACGTCTCCGCCTGAAGGTGCCCCTGTTGCTGCCCGCCATTGCCCGGGGCAGTGGTAAGGGTTTCGCCAGGACCCATTTGGATATTGGCTTGCAGACCGATCGCGTTACCGAGCGTACCACCGCTAAGCACTACCACATCCTCGGTGTTAACGCCGCTAGGTCCTGTAGCTCCGGTGAAGCCCCGTAATCCGGTCGCGCCAGTGGGTCCAACTGCACCGGTGGGTCCCGTTGGTCCCGTTGGTCCGCCTTCCCCGCCTATGAGATTTGCCACTCCCTGAACGCCCTGGTCGCCCTGAGGGCCAGTCGGTCCCATCGGTCCCGTTATCCCAGGCGCCCCTATCGGTCCAGAGATGCCCTGGTTGCCGGGAGTGCCCGTGGGTCCGTCAGGTCCTTGAACCCCTACCCCTCCCTGCTGACCTTGCGCCCCTTGCGGTCCTGCAGGGCCCGTCGGCCCTGTGGGCCCTATCGGCCCCGTCTGTTGCCAGGTAACCGCCGTGGTATTGCCGGGGCAGGGTGTCTGATTGATTCCCTTGACCAACCCGCTATTGGTTACGCAGAGCGTTATCGTTTGAGCATTTGCATGTGCTGGCAGGCCCATCATCAGCGCAACCAGCGCCGCGCTTCCCACCAGCCACAGCCAACCTCTTTTTTCTGAGTGCCTCATTCCATTTCCCTCCCGCGCCGCAATGGCAGCGAGGCTTGCATTGCGCTTTTCTTCGATGCCCATTTCGCCTCTATCCAGCCTCACCCCGCGATTACTCCGGTTTCAAGCAAGGCGAGGTCGTATTTGCGCCATACGGCGGTACGTCAACAAACAAACCATCCACCCCCTCGATCTCGCCCTGCAGTTGGTAAGACGCCGACCACGAGATATTGGACTCATTGCTGACATCCTCGTTCGAATTCGTATTTCCATTGGCTACACCGCGAACAAGGAGCAGATCCCCGGCGTCGAAGTCATCGGCGTCTTTGGTATCCGAGCAGGTAGTCGTTCCACTCCCAATGACGCAGAAATTGTTACCCGCCGTTGCGGTGGTTATCCCGGTTGTGCCATCGAAGCTGATTATCCACACCTGGAATGCGTAATTGGCATTCGGGCCTGGACCTGGGTTGAGCGGTCGATTGCTGCTCGTCACGGTAAAGTACTCAAGGCACCCCTCGGGCATAGGTACTGCCGTGGTGTTGTTCGTCAATACAGCCTGTCCAGCCGGATCACCGGCCAGCGTGCCTGTGGCGCTTCTAGTGGCCGTCACACCAGGTGTCGAACTGGGAGGTGAGGCACTGCCAGCTGGAGTACCTGCCGAGGTAGTTTGATTGTCGAAGCACACTGCGTCAGTCGGATCCACCACTGCGGGTGCGGGTACCAGCGTCCCTAATACGTTGCAGATCGCTCGTTCGGCTCCGTTTCCCGGACCCATGTGGATAGCCCGTTCACCGGTGAAGGGACCCGTGGGACCGGACGGACCCGCGAGATACCCTCCGAGGTCGACATCCGCCACCGGCTCGCCACTTGGACCGTCGTCGCTTCCGACGGTGGCACCCAAGTTACCGCCCGTCAGCACTGCAAGTTGGTCACCACCGGGATATGGGAGATTGTCTGTGGGAGACGGACCTCTGCCGCCGGTACCCGTCGAACCCACGAATCCAATCGGGCCAGTGGGTCCGATTAAACCGGTAGGCCCGGTCACACCGGTCGGGCCGTTGAATCCTTCGCTACCGACGGGTCCAGGAAGCCCCTGGGGACCCGTAGGCCCGCTGGGACCTAGAAGACCCGGAGGACCTTGCACTCCGGCCGGTCCCTGAGGTCCAAGCGGTCCCATCGCTCCCGTCGGACCGGTCATACCTGGATTTCCCGCAGGACCGGCTTCGCCAGGATTCCCTTGAACGCCATTAGGGCCGGCGGGTCCCTGGACTCCCTGCACACCTGTGGCTCCGGGGAAATTCCAGACCAACCTTGTTTGATTGTTGCCACAAGTTTGGCTGCCGATCCGGACTACTTCACCATCGGTTTTAACGCAAATCGAGATAAGCTGCGCGTGCGCAGTGGCAGGCAGCGCGATCATCATCGCCGCTAGCGTCGCGGTTGCAG
This sequence comes from uncultured delta proteobacterium, assembly GCA_963724395.1. GTDB lineage: Bacteria > Desulfobacterota > Binatia > Binatales > Binataceae > Binatus. The sequence goes on from CAVRUK010000002.1 coordinate 421,628, forward strand.
CGACTGCCCCCAGGAGCGCGCGCAACGCTCGGATCTTGCCGTAAGACATGCTCTTCCCCTCCCTCGTGACCAAACATCTTTCGAAAGTTCCAGTGCTCATAGTTCCACCCCGTCCCCGCTGCTAAGCGCCACCGAACCTAGATTCCTCCGCTTTCGTCGCCGTTCGCGTACCGGCTGTACAGCATCGACCACGAAACGTCAGCCTCGTTAAAGGGAGTGGATTGCGTTACTTGGATGGAAACCTGATCATTGTTGTGGATTTTCACGATATCGCTTGTGTCCGAGCACTGAGCCCCGCCAGCGCTGTCGTTCGGGGTGGGACCGGCGATGATCTCGCAGCTCAAGTTTTGGCTGCAGTTGTCGTTTACGCAGACGTTGAAAATGAGGAACTCATCCCCGTCAATGTCCGGTGGGGCAGTCACATGCACCCGGAGCTGGGACAACTGACCAAGAGTGCCGCCCGGAATGGGTACGCTCATGCCGGAGCTGTTTATAGCGGGCATCCAGGATCCGGGCAGCGGCATATCTTCAGATAGCTGGTTCAAATCCATTCCGTTTCCGGCTCCCAAGTAGAACGTATCGTCGGAGCCGTCAGGATCTCCCAATCGATTTCCGATACTGCTCAAGACCCTCATTCCAGGCAGGCACGGGGGCGTGGCACCGTCGATGCATTCGGTGACCGCGCTCGCGACGTTGATACCCAAATTGCCGCCGGTCAGGATACTCGTGTTGAACGCGTTAGGTCCGGTCGGTCCGGTTGGACCAGTGGGGCCTTGAAGCCCGGTCGGACCCGTGACGCCCGTCGCTCCGGCATAAAACCCGGCCAGACCCGGAGGTCCAGTCGGACCGTTCGGACCGGTAGGACCCATCTCACCGAGAGGGCCATCCGGACCCGGAACTCCCGCCGGTCCCTGCACGCCGGTCGGCCCTGTCAGGCCAGCGACTCCCTGTGCACCTTTGGAGCCTTCAATTCCAGCGGTACCCGTCGGACCGACAGGTCCGTTGGTACCCTGAATGCCGGCTGGACCCTGGGGACCCGCAGGCCCTGCCGCACCCGGGACTCCGTTCGTGAGGAACGTGAGTTGTACCTGATGCTTTCCGCATGGCCCGCCGATGCTCTTGATATGTCCGCCTGTGGTAATGCAAAGCGTGGTCGTCTGGGCATGGCCAATCGTCGGCAACCACAGCATGACAAAAGCTGCCACAGCGCTCACTGCCCAGCGCCGCGCATGAATTAGAGTCCCCTGCATTCTCTTCCCCTCCCTAACCTGCGACGCTGACGTCGCGTCTTTTGTAATCCCTATCCGTATCAAACCGAAATCGAGAAATTGATGCGTACTCAAAGAACCCCTCTGCTCGTTACGACCCGCCCCAAATCGAGTGGCATACCTTCTGCCAGAAAAATGCTACCTCAGTCAAGTGGGACCTTTTTTCCTAGCCCTTCGTGTTTCCTGCGCAATCTCTTGCTCACACTGCGATAACGAGCAGCGCCGGACCTCAGCACGCCTGGCCTGCTTCGCCCAAATTGGGAGTCTCGTAATCTACTATTGACCCCCCCGGGCCACTAATCCGCAGACATTCTTGGCAGAAAACCATGGGCGGAGTCAATCACCTCATGAACATTATTTATTGCCAGCCGTCGGTATCAGCCGCATCCTTCACTCTCCTGTAACTTATGCATCCATTCGGAGAGTGGGTGATGCTCGCGCATCGTCTGAGACCCGCACGCTTCAAACCCACTTGTCGCGAGTGAATATTTTGCGACGATAATCGTCTCCCGCGTTACATCTGTCATTTGAGAAGTCTCCCCACGACGGCGTACCCGGCGCCGCGTTTGCCGATTCCTTTATTGCGATCGTAGAGTGACTACGAAGAACACTATGCCAGTCGAATACATATCTCGCACGCGCGATCTCTACAGCGATTTCACGCCCTACCGATGGGTCCACAACGAATCGGCGCCGTTCACTCCGCTCGCCAAGCCCGTCGCCGAAAGCAGAATCGCGATGATCAGTTCAGGCGGAATCATGTATCGCGATCAACCGCGCTTCCATCGCGAGGACGCGTCATACCGACGCATCCCGATTCACGCGCGGCGCGACGAACTCAGCGTCTGGCACTTCGGCTATCCCACTGGCGACGCCGAGCGCGACGTGAACTGCGTCTTTCCACTCGAGCGGATGCGCGAGCTCGCAGCGGCCGGCGTTATCGGCGAACTCGTCGATCCCGCGTTCAGCTTCATGGGTGGAATTTATTCGGCGCGCAAAGTCCGCGACGAACTCGCGCCGCAAATCGTCGACGAGCTCAAGCGCGCGCACGCCGACGCATTTTTTCTCGTCCCCGCATGACCGGTATGCCATCAGTCCGTTGGACTGATCGCACGCGCGGTGGAAGAAGCGGGAATTCCGACGCTCAGCATGACGTCGGCGCTCGACATCACTCAGTCGGTGAAACCGCCACGCGCGGTGTTCGTAAATTTTCCTCTCGGCCACCAAACCGGACCGCCCGATCGACCGGATTTGCAGCGCCAGATCGTCACTGATGCGATGCGCGCGTTCGAGACCATCAGCGCTCCCGCGACAATCGTCGAGTTGCCTTACGTGTGGGACGCCAATGATCGATCCTGGGAAGACGTCGACTACACCAAGGGATGGATGCCCGCGCGACCGTCGCGCGAAGCCGCCGACAACCTCGAAGCAGCGCGCCAGGCAAAATTCCGCGGCAAGTGATCAAACGCGCGATTGTTCCCCTTCCCACTATGGGAAGGGGTTAGGGGTTAGGTTAGCTAGCTTCAACCGCATTTTCACATCTCGCACTTTTCAACTCGCGCGAGTACTTTCATCCAAGCGGCCGGTGCCGCGCGACAATTTCGCGGGGAGGTACGATTGATATGTTCGGGGGACACGCACTCGATGTGGTGATTCTGCTGGCGTTGCTGGAGTACTCAATACTCGGTTTGATGGTTGGACGCGCGCGGCAGACATACGGCGTCGAGGCGCCCGCCACCACCGGCAATCCCGACTTCGAGCGTTACTTCCGCGTGCACGAAAATACGCTCGAGAGTCTGATCGTCTTCATCCCGGCGGTATGGATATTCTCGCTCACCGTCAACTATCACTTCGGCGTCGCGCTCGGCTTGTTGTTCTTGATCGCGCGGATCATTTACGCGCGCGGCTATTTGACCGCCGCGGCCAAGCGCGCACCGGGCGCGATCGCGACAACCGCAATCAACGCCGTCCTCGTGTTGGGCAGCTTGATCTGGATCACGATCAAAATCCTCTAACCTGAAACTGCTTCTTTTTCTTAGTACTTGAGTGCAGGGGTCACCCTTGCCGAAGGAAGTATGAAACCCAAGGATGGGTTTCATTAGAATCAAGTTCCCCCGTTCCCCTCCGCTTTACCTCCTGGCGTCATCACGACTAAACTTTCTTTTTCGATTTTCAAAATCACCATCAAGGAGAATTCTCATGGCGGAAGAACGCAAAGGCGCCGTTACGATGCGGGGAAACCCAATGACGCTGGTCGGCCCCGAAATCAAAGTCGGACAAAAAGCTCCCAACTTCAACGTGGTCGGCAAGGGGATGGCGCCGGCGACGCTCGATCAGTTTAAAGGCAAGGTCAAAATCATCACGACCATCCCGTCGATCGACACTCCCGTATGCGACGCCGAGACGCGCCGCTTCAACGTCGAGGCGAGCAACCTCCCCGGCGACGTCCAGATTCTCTCGGTCTCGATGGATCTGCCGTTTGCGCAGGCGCGATGGTGCGGCGCGGCGGGCGTCGACAAGGTCACCACGCTGAGCGACTGGCGCAGCGCGAGTTTCGGCACTGGCTACGGCGCGCTGATCAAGGAATTGCATCTGCTCGCGCGATGCGTCTTCGTCGTGGACAAGAACGACACCGTCACTTACGTCGAGTACGTAAAGGAAATCGCCAACCAGCCCAACTTCGAAGCCGCGCTCGAAGCCGCAAAGAAAGCCGCCGCTGCGTAGCAGCTAATGTCATTCTGAGCGCAGCGAAGAATCCCGGATGCGGTGCGCGAGCGAGCACTATTCCGGGATTCTTCGCTGCGCTCAGAATGACAACTCTATGGACTCCGACAAACCCAATCGTCACGCCTTCACCGACGCGCTCAAGCGGGGCCTCTACGAGGCCATCTTTCGCCGCCGCGACATCCGCGAGTTCATCTCCGATCCGATTCCCGACGAGGTCCTCGCGCGCGTGCTGATCGCGGCCCATCATGCGGCCAGCGTAGGCTTCACGCAGCCGTGGGACTTCATAGTAGTGCGCAGCCTCGAGCGCCGCCGCCGCGTCAAGGAAGTCTTCGAAGCCGAGCGGCAAAAAAACGCGGCCCAGTTCAGCGGCGAGCGCCGCGAAAAATATCTCTCGCTCAAGCTCGAGGGCATCCTCGAGGCCCCGCTCAACCTGATCGTCACCTGCAAGCCCGACCGCTTCGGACCCGCCGTGCTCGGCAAGACCAGCATCCGCGATGTCGAGATTTACTCGGCGTGCCTGGCGGTCGAAAACCTATGGCTCACGGCGCGCGCCGAAGGCTTGGGCATGGGATGGGTCAGCATCATGCGCAATGACGCTCTCGCGGAAATCTTCGGCATCCCCGACGATATCATTCCGATCGCCTATCTATGCGTCGGCTACGTCCGCAACTTCCCCGAGCGCCCGATACTCGCCAGCGCGGATTGGGCGCAGCGCCTGCCGCCCAAATCGCTGATTCATTTCGATTCGTGGGACGACGCGAACAACCGAAACTCAGCGAGCGCCGAATCATTGCTAAAAAAGATCGACGACCATTCCATCTGGCTCTCGATCTTCCCCGAAGATTCCCCAGCAAAACCGCCGTCGCGCGACTAACTCACGGAGGGGACTCCGATGAATCTGCGATTACTAACGTTGTGTTCGGTGATCGCGCTTGCAGGATGTAGTGCGCAGAAACCGGCAGCGCCTAACTCGTCTCTCCAGCCACCGCAAAACTCGTCTGCGTCCTCACCGCCAAGCTCTTCGATTCTTCAGCACGACCGATGCACGATCGACCTCGCGAAAGTCTGCCAGTCTTTCATCGATCAGCCGCAATTCACCTACAACGGAGTGGAATACGACTGGGCGCGCTTCCAGCAGAGCTCGTCTCGGCATCCTGATGTCGAGATATGGGCCAGGTATCCGGACGGCAACGTCGTCGCCGACATCGAATGCCATGTCGACGCGCAAAACCGCAAAATCAATTGGGCGCGCCTGCTGCCCAATCCGCCTCTTACCGATAAATCGTGGGACTACGCCAAGAGCAAGCGATGGTGCCAGGAGGACTCGCCGGACTACAGCGCTTGGAGTGAATACTGGCGAAGCGGAGCCTCGCAGCAGTAGGCGATGTCTCAATTTCAATTTGAGAGGCTCTCCTCCTACTTCCGGGCCACGAGTCCCTTCCTCATGAAGTAGTGAGTATGTCCCTTCGGATGATCTTCCAGCGTGCCAAAGACCTGGTACCCCAACTTTTCGTACATGGGGCGCGCCTGGAAACTGAACGTGTCGAGATAGGAATAGGTGCATCGGCGTTCCAGCGCGAGATGCTCGATAGCAGTCATCAGTTTCGTGGCGTAGCCCTTTCGACGAATAGCCGGATCGACCCACACGTCAGAAACATAGAGCCACAGACCCCAGGTATTGCCGAGCGCGCCGCCCAGGATCTCGCCGTCGTCGCTTTGGATAAACACATTGGCCGCCGACCACATCTGCTCGGGAAGACCTATCGCCGCATGAGCATGGCCGTGGATGCCATCGTTGATAATCCGCTGCGTCTCGGCTGACGCATACGGCTGCATCGTAACCTTCGCACGACCTTGCGGGTCGCGGCGCTTGGCCTCGATTCCCTTCAGCGGGCGCTTGGTCAGGTAGTACCGGCGATGACCCTTAATCGGATGATCATTAATTTCAACGAATACACGGTAGCCTAGCTTTTCGTATAATGGCCGAGCCTCGTAGCTCGCAGTTTGAAGAAATGCCGCGACGCATCCTTTCCCGATTGCGTATCGCTCTGCCGCCCCCATCAACTCGGTAGCGTAGCCGCGCCCGCGCCACAGCGCATCGACCCACAAAGATCGCACGTGCAACCATCCGCTCCAGATGTTCCCCAGCAGCCCGCCCACGATCGCGCCGGCAGCATCCTTGATAACAAACCCCACCGGGTAAAACTCGACAATCCCGGTAGCCGCGGTATTGTAACTGCGCAGCCCACGCTCAACCACCTCGCGCCAGGCCTGAGCCGGCTCCGCCTCAACAATGATTCTCAGTTCGCTCATAAGCCTGCCGCAATGTCGCTCAATCCTCGCTCCTCAGGCAAGCCGCAAGCGCTGCGATCGCATCCTTGTAAGCCGCCTTGGCGCATGATGCGATTACGCGGATGTCTCTGCTTGCGCAAACTATCGCCTCGATCCTTCCCCTCGACAACGAAGCCGCTTGGGCTGCCGACGCGCGCCTCAACTCTCTCACCAAGCCGCCCGGCAGCCTTGGCTATCTCGAAGAACTCGTGCGCCGCTATGCCGCGATCCGCCACGACGAGTCGGTGAAATCCGCTCGCGGCGCCATCGCCGTCTTCGTTGCCGATCACGGCGTCGCGGACGAAGGCGTCAGCGCGTTTCCGCAGGCCGTCACGGCCGAGATGCTTCGCAACATCGCCGCCGGCGGTGCCGCGATCAGCGTGCTCGCGCGCCGCTTCGGCTACTCACTTAATGTCGTCGATGTCGGCGTCAAAACCGACACCAGCGCCAACCCGCTCGCGGGCGTGACCTATCGCCGCGTCTGCGCCGGCACCCGCAACTTCCTCGACGGTCTCGCGATGACGCCTGACGAGACGACCCGCGCGCTCGAAGTGGGAATCGAAATCGCACGCGAGCTCGCCGCCAGCGGCGCGACGTTGATCGGCATCGGTGAGATGGGAATCGCGAACAGCACGCCCGCCGCCGCGCTCCTCTGCGCGCTCACCGGCCTCGCGCCGGACTCGATGGTGGGGCGCGGCACCGGTCTCGACGACTCCGGCGTGCGCCGCAAGACCGAAGTCGTCGCGCGCGCGCTCGAGATTCATCGCGCGGCGCTGGCTTCCGGCGAGTCGATGCTCGCGGCGCTCGGCGGCTTCGAGATTGCCGCGATGGCCGGCGCGTGCCTGGGCGGCGCCGCGTCGAACGTCCCGGTCGTGGTTGACGGTTTTATCGCGACCGCCGCCGCCGCGGTCGCGGAGAAGATTCATCCCGGCCTGTTCGATCATCTTTTTTCAGCCATCGCTCGGCCGAGGGCGGCCATGCGCTCGCGCTCGATCACTTCAGCCTCCGTCCGATTCTCGATCTCGATCTCAAGCTCGGCGAGGGCACTGGCGCCGCGCTCGCGATGAACGTGATCGACTCCGCGCTCGACCTGCTCAACAATATGGCGACGTTCGAGGGCGCCGGGGTCTCCGGCAAACTGCGATGACCGACGAACTTCGTCTCGCAGTCAGCTTCCTCACGATCTTTCCAGTGATCGATCAGCATCGAGCATCCGATGACACCGTCGCCGCATCGTTCGCATGGTTCCCGATTGTCGGTTTCGCCCTCGGCGCCGCGCTCATCGCCGAGGATTGGATTCTCGCCCACATCTTCGCGCAAGTGATTCGCTCGGTTCTCATCATCGTCTCGCTCACCGTCATCACCGGCGCGGTTCATCTCGACGGACTGGCGGATACCGCCGACGCGCTCGGCGCCGGTCGCGATAGCGAGCGCGCCCTCGACATTCTGCGCGACAGCCGCGTCGGGACCTTCGGCGCGAGCGCAATTTTCTTCGACCTGACGCTGAAAATCCTCGCGCTCTCGACGCTCGCCGGTCACCGCCGATACGCCGCCCTGCTCGTCGCGCCGATGCTCGCGCGGTGGGCGATGCTCCTGGTCGCCTCTGGCCTGCCCTATCTTCGCGCTGCCGGCGCTGGCTCGACGCTGCTCAGCAACAACAAGCTGGGTTCGCGCGCTGCAATCGTCGCAATTTTCACGATCGCCGCGATGCTGATGCTTGGCGCGATACGCCCGATCGCTATCGCCACCGCGGTCGCAATCATAATCGTGTTCAAAATGCGCTGGTTCTACTGGCGATGGCTGGGAGGGGTGACGGGCGACTTGATCGGCGCGTGCGGCGAGCTGGTCGAGATTGCGGTCCTCGTCACGATGGCGTCATGACGGTCACGCTCACTTCAATTTCAGCGGCAATCCCGCGACCATCATCAGCACGCTATCCGCGACAGCCGCGACTTTCTGATTCGTCCAGCCCAGCAGATCGCGGAAGCGGCGCGACTCGGCGTGATCGGTCGGCACGATTCCCGATCCAACTTCATCGGTCACGACGATGCTCGCGAACGACGCCTCCTTCAGCGCCGCCGCGAGCTTGTCCGCTTCCGCGAGAATCGGCCCGTCTGATCCGTTATTCAGCATCAGGTTGGATATCCACAGCGTCAAACAATCGACCACGACCAGGTCCGCACTTTTGCCGAGCTTCTCGAGCGCGGCGACAACCTGTACAGGCTCTTCGACGGTCTTAAAGTCCGCCGGCCGCGTCGTGCGATGAAACTCGATTCGCGCCGTCATCTCGTCGTCGAGCGCCTGCCCGGTCGCGACGAAAAATTTGCGTTGATAGGGGAGCGACATCTTCAACGCCTGCATGCTCTTGCCGCTGCGAGCGCCGCCGGTGATTAGCGTGATCGTGCCCATGCGAATGAACCAGCGTACACGATCGCGCCGCGCGTGACGAAAATTTTCGCTCGGCTCGAGCGCGGTTGACTACCATCCGTGCCGCGCGTAACTTCTGCGTCGCACCCGGTGCACGGGAAGCCGGTTCAAATCCGGCGCTGCCCCGCAACTGTGTGGGGGGACGACGGCCCATCATGCCACCGCTTCGGCGGGAAGGCGGGCCCGAGGACGAACCCCAAGCCAGGAGACCGGCCGGGTCACTAACTGTCTGCCTTCCGCGGGGAGGGTGGCCTCAGGCACGATTTTCCTGAAGCCCGATCCCTCGATTCGCGAGGGGTCGGGTTTTTCTTTTCAGTGTCCTGGCCTCTTCTCGGCGCGCTGGCGGCCTTTGAACTCGGAGGGAGTTCATGCGGTTTTTTCAGTTTTTTCAGTATTTCCTTTCAACAATGGTAGCGGTGTCTATCTCAGCGCAGATCGCGCGCGCGCAGGCGCCTGCGTCGGCGTCATCACCGGCGCAAACCCAGACGATCAAATCCTCGCCGGTAAAGAAGAAGGGCGCTCAGCCGGCGACACCGCCCGCGAAACAGGAGGCCCAGAAGCTGAGTCCGGTGGTCGTCACCGCGACGCGAATCCCGCAGCCGATCGGCGAAATCGGCACGACCATTACGGTGGTCGAGGACCCACAAATCCAGGAGCAGAAGATCCAACGCGTCGCCGACGTGCTGCGCCAGGTTCCCGGCGTGCAGGTCACGCAAAGCGGATCGCCCGGCTCGGTCACCGACGTATCGATTCGCGGCGCGACCCCGTCGCAGACCCTGGTGCTGGTCGACGGGGTCGAAGTCAACGCTGGCGCGACCGGCAGCTTCGACCTGGCCAACCTGACCACCGACAATCTCGATCGCGTCGAGATTTTGCGCGGCGCGGGCGGCTCGCTGTACGGCTCGCAAGCGATTGGCGGCGTCGTCAACGTGCTCTCGCAGGAAGGCGAGGGCCCGCCGACGGCGAGTCTGCTTTCAGCGGGCGGCAATCGCGCGACCAGCAATCAGGTCGCGACCGTCAGCGGCGCCGAGGGAAATCTCGGCTACTCGGGCGCGGTGTCGTACTTCTCGACTGACGGGTTTCGACCGGTCAACGACAACTCCGACAATCTCGCGCTCAACACGCGGCTCGACTACCACCTCTGCGACGACACCGTGATTCGCGGTTTCGCGCGGTACATCGCGTCGAACGTCAGCCTGCCCAATTATCTGGTGTTTGACGGCGTGCCGCTCGATCCGACGGCGCATCAGCGCAACGAGTTCATGCTGTACAAGGGCGAAGTCGAGCATCACTTCGGCGAAAACCTGCTCGCGCGCGTGAGCGCTTTCTTCGTGCGTCAGGATCTGCGCGTGAACGCGCCGCCATTTCCGGGCGGTATCGTTGCCGGTGTGCCCTATTTCGAGACGGATTCGATTCCGGAGGAGACCCGCGGCGGCAACGCCGAAGCCATCTACACCTGGCCCCTGGGCATCCCCGGCTTCCGCACGCTGGTGGGCTTCGAATTTCTCGATCGATGGCTGCGCTCGGGCAGCTTCTGCAGCTTCTGCGAAACGGTGTCTCCATTCGGGGTCGGGGTGACCGAATTCAACGCGCGCCGCCAGGAGTACGCCGGCTACCTCGAGCAGGAAGGCAGTTTTATCAACGGCCACGTGCTCGTCACCGGCGGGTTTCGCGTCGATGGCAACAGCCAGTTCGGCGAGGAGGTCAGTCCCGCATGGTCGGTCGCGATTCCGATCACCAAAATCTCGACCACGCTGCGCGGCAGCTACACTGAAGGCTTTCGCGCGCCGGCATTCAACGAGCTGTACTTCCCGAACTTCGGCAATCCCAAGCTGCAGCCCGAGATTTCGAGCGAGTACGACGGCGGATTCACCACCAACTTCGGCGAGCGTGCCTCTCTTACCGCGACTTACTTCTCGCGCCGCGTTAAGAACCTGATCGTCACCGTGCCATGCAAGGTCGGCCCGACGTGTGTGTTCGGATCGGAAGCGGGCAACGCGGCGCGCGTCGACGTGCAAGGCGTCGAAGTCGTGCCGAGCCTCACAATTGCCAAGGGTCTGACGCTCAGCGGCAACGTGACCGTGCTCGACGAGACCCACGCCGACGCAGCCGGCTCGACGGCGGCTCCGCTCCGCGTGGCGAAGCATACGGCGTCAGCGCTGCTGCAATACGTGCGGAGCGGGAGTTATCTGCCACACGATAAAATCACCGCCAGCGCGAACTACATCTTCATCGGCGATCGCGACGACATCACGGTGAGCGGAGTTCCACCGGTCGCGAATCACTCCGCCTACAGCCTGGTCAACGCGGTAGTCTCGTACGAGCTGGGAATCCCGCTAAGCCACGTGCACAACGAAGAAATCTTCGCGCGCGTGAACAACCTGATGGACCGCGACTACTCGCAAGCCTTCGGCTTCAAAGCCCCAACGATAAATGTGCTGGCGGGCGTAAAACTGGATTTCGAGTAGGTCCCGCTCCCTTTTGTCATTCTGAGAGTCCGTGAGTTTTTGTGATCTTCCAACACCGCTCCCCTTTTCCGCGATTGTTCCCCTTCCCACGTTGGGAAGGGGTTAGGGGTTAGGTTTGTCTGCATCGTTCGCGATTCTAGTGTGCTCACTCGGTCTGCGGGGCGATGAAATATCGGTCGAAGATTGCGCGGATTCTGTCACGACGCTCCGCCAGCTCGGCGAGCATCCGCGCGGCGCCGTCTGCGCCTTCGAACCCCATCCGGCGGGCGAGCGGGCGCAGGCCAATCACCGACGTTGGGACCGCCCACGATGGCTGGTCGCTTTCGATGCGGAGGCGGTTTTCCAGACGCGACAGGAACCGATAGTCGTCTTCGAGCACGGACGCGTCGGCGGGCGCCAGCAGATGGAGACCGTCGAGTGCCTCGAGCAGTCCAATCGTGTTGCGCACGCGCAATTCCGGATGCCCTTGGCCGTGCGACAGCGCCATCATCTGGACGAGGAACTCAACGTCCACCAAACCGCCGTGACCCTGCTTGATATTGAGCCGCGTCTTGTCCTCGGCGCCGATTTCATTCTCCATCCGCCTCCGCATCGCGGCTATTTCGCCGACTTCGCTCGCCGTCAGCCCGCGGCCATAGACGAATTCCTGGCGCGCCGCTTCGACTTCACGCTCGAGCTCGGAGTCGCCGGTGATGACGCGCGCGCGGACCAGCGCCTGGCGCTCCCAGACCGCCGAACTCTGCCGATGATAGTCGCGAAATCCCGCCAGCGACGTGACGAGCGGTCCTGCGTTGCCCGACGGGCGCAGGCGCAGGTCGAGCTTGTAGGCGTAACCCTCGCGGGTGCGCGATTCGAGGATGGCGATCAGCTTCTGCGTGATTCGCGACGCGATTTCGCGGCTGCCGGCGGCGACTTCCGCGCGATCGTCATAGACGAAGATCAGATCGAGGTCGGAATTGTACGACATCTCACCGGCGCCGAGCCGGCCCATCGCAATTGCGCACAGGCGCATCGTGGCGGGAATCGCAAAGCGCGCTTCGGTTTGAATCCGCGCCAGCGCCATCGCTTCGTCCAGGACGGTTTCCGCCAAACTCGTGAGCTCTCGCTCGACGTCGAACAGCTCGAGATCGCCGGCCAGGTCGGCGATGGCGATGCGTAGAAATTCCTGATGCCGAAAGGCGCGGAGCGCGTCGAGCTTGCTCTCGAAATCGGGACTCGCCGCGATCAAGCCCGCCAACTCGTCGCGCAATTCGCCCGGACTGCGACGGGTCGCCGCGAGGTCGGAGCGAACGAGCGTGTCGAGCATGTCCGGATGGCGGATGAAGATGGTCGACAGGTAAGCGCTGGAAGCGAACAGGCGCAGCAGGATGCGCCGCGTGGCGGGATGCTGTTCGAGCAGCGCCAGAAACGAGGTCCGCGCGCCGACGGCGGCGATAAACTCGGCCAGGTTCATGAGCGCGAGGTCTGGATCGGGCAGCCGGCTGATCTCATCGATGAGCATCGGGCCGAGCCGCTCGAGCAACTCGCGCCGGCGCGGGCTGGTCGGCGCATGCGAGGGACCGCGCGCGAGCAGCTCGAAGATGACGCGCGCTTTCGCCGGCGCGCGCGAAGTCAAGCTCGCGCAGGTAGCGCGTCGAGGAATCCGGATCGAGGGCGGAGTTCCACGCCAGCTCCGCCGAGGAAGATACCCAACGGGTGGACTCTTCGTCGCCGCCGGCGAGAGTCTCGCGAAATTGCAGCTCGATGAGCGCGCGATGGGATTTGAGCCGCGCGCTGAATTTTTCGAGCGCCCCCGGCCCCTTGCCAAAGCCCATCCGTGCCGCCAGCGCGCGCATCCCGTCGTCATCGGCGGGAATCACGTGCGTCTGCAGGCCCGCGACGATTTGCAGCTTGTGCTCGACGTCGCGCAGGAACAGGTACGCGTCGGAAAGTTCGCGCGCGCGTTTCGACGGCAGGTAGCCGAGCGCGTCGAGCTTCTCGAGCGCGGCGACCGTCTGCTCGATTCGCAGCCGGGGATCGCGTCCACCATAGATCAACGTGAGCGCCTGCACGATAAATTCGAGCTCGCGGATACCGCCGCGGCCGAGCTTGATGTTGCGCTCGATCATCGCGGGCGTTTTCAGCTCCGCCTCGATCTGATGCTTCATCGCGCGCAACTGGCGCAGCGTGTCGAAGTCGAGGTAGCTGCGAAACACAAAGTGATTGAGCTCGGCGCGGAGTTGAAGCCCGATTTCGAGATCGCCGGCGACCGGCCGCGCCCGCAGCAGCGCGGCGCGTTCCCACGGCTCACCGAGGTTCTCGTAATAGTCGACGGCGCCGTCGATCGGCGTGACCAGCGGCGCGGAACGGCCGCCGGGGCGCAGGCGCAGATCGATTCGAAAGCATCGCGCGGAGAGAATTTCGGTAAACGATTCGCCCAGGCGCGCCGCCGCCTCGGCGCTATCCGGCGAGCCCGACGAGGCGTGAAGATAAACCAAATCTACGTCCGAGCTGAGATTGAGTTCGCGCGCCCCAAGCTTGCCCATCGCCAGGATGCAGAATCGCCCGATCTCGCGCGCGCGATCGCCGAGAAAGCGGCTCGCAAGCTCGAGCGCGGTGCGAATACATTCGTCGGCCAGCTCCGACATCGCGAGCGCCGTCTCACCGACACTGAGGCGGTCGAGCAGATCGGCAATCGCCACCTGGACCATCATGCGGCGCATGAATTGCCCGAGCACCGCGGCGGCGGCCTGCCGGTCGGGCGCGTCGATAGTGGCGCGTGCCGTGCGCATCGCGGCGACGAGCCCGTCGACAGTCTGCGCACGCGCGCCGAGAAAAATTTGCGCCCATTCGGGACCTGCCAGGGACAGCTCGGTCGCGATCAGCTCCGACGAGCCGAGGCAAAAGATGAGGTCGCCGCCGGCGTCGCGATCGCGCAGCACTTCTTTCAGCGCGGCGGCGGAATTTTCGGCGAGCTTGGTCAGGAACGCTAGCGCCAACTGGTCGTCGGGCGCACGATGCTTGACTGCGGCGAGTGCAATATCCGCCAGGCGATGGTTGCCCAGCCGATCCTTCAGCCGTTGGGCCAGGACTGCGAGCTGCGGGGATTGCGCGGCGGTGCGTGGCATCACCTAAACGATAACAGACGCGGGCATGCGCGCGCTGGCCAGGATTGCGATGACCGCGCCGCCAGCTAGTTCGCCCGCCAGACGCGAGGACGATCAGGTTTTCTGTGCGACAGTCTTTTTCGAATGATGAGTCTTCGCGGAAGTCTTGTGCGTGTGTGACGCGTGCGACTTCTTCGAGCGTTTCGGCGCGAAGTCGGCCTTGATTGGCGCGGGCCGAATCGCCTGCTCATCCTCGATGCCGGGGAAGTACTTGTCCTCGTCGCGATGCACCTGCAACGCGGCCAGGAACTCCGGATAGTAGTTCTTCACCGCGAAGCCGAAACGCGGTCCCTGATAGTGCTGGACCATTTCGGAGTAGTCGCCGCCGTAGATTTCAGCCGCGCGCGCCACTCCGCCGGTGCCGTAGTTGTAGGCGGTGATCGCCAGCGGCCAATCGCCGAGCGTGTCGTAGTTCGCGCGCAGCAGCTTGGCGGCCGCCAGCGTCTCGCGGTCCGGAATCAGGCGATCGTCGTGATAGCGCGTGATTTTCATGTAGTGCTTGCCGGTGTCGCGCGTGAACTGCCAGATTCCGACCGCACCCGCGCTTGAGCGCGAAGCGCCGTGGAAGCCCGACTCGACGCTCGCCAGCGTCACCAGCTCGGGTGGCAGTCCGGCATTGCGGAAAATCCGCTCCATCGTGGGCATGTAGTAGCGGCTGCGCAGCAAGCCGTCGTGGAACTGCTCGCGCAATCCTTCCTGCACGCGCAAGTTCTGCGCGGCGGCGGCGTAGGCACTCGGTGGCTCGCCCTTGAACATGGCGGCAACTTCGCGCTCGTCGTCGTTGGCAGGTTCGCGGCCGGAGGCGAGGCGATTCAAAATGTCGCCATACTTTGTTTTGAGGTATGCGTTCGCCCAGTCGATATCGGTGCGGCTCGGCTGACCGTCACCGGGGAGATGAAAGACATGGTAGATGCGCTGGACGTTGTCGCGGTCGACGATGACGAAATCGTTCTCCGAGTACTTGGTGAACACATCGACCCAGAAATCGACGTTGGGCTGGATGGATTTCGGATGCGGAAACGGGAGCTTGGTCTCCGACGAGGCTTTGGGCGGCGCGGCAATACCGAACGCGATCGCGAGCATGAGTGCCGCGGCAGTTTTTGCGATTCGGTTTACCGACAACTTCGTCCCGCGCAACATCTTCTCCCCACGATGCAACCGGATCTAATGAACTACCCGCCATTGCTACGATAGTCAACAAATTTCGCGTCGTGGCTTCAGGCGAGCCCGGCAATCAGCCATTAAAGTGTTGGACGGACCCGTCGGTTGTGTCGCTCGCCGGACGATCTGGAGGCTTGACATTCGCGAGCGCGGTGTTGTAAATGAGAATCATTCTCAATCTCAGGGGCGTCCAGGAGCATCCTTGTGACTGTTAAATTCACCTCGACCATCGCTGCAACTGCGATCGGTTACCTCGCATTACTCGCTGCGTTCGCCGCGCCGCCGGCGCGCGCAGCTGATGATTCGCCGCAACTGCGTTTTCACGCCGGCACCGTCGAACCCGCGAGCCTGACGCTGCCCGCCAACACACCGGTCAAACTGCAGGTCACCAATGCCGGCGATGCCGCCATCGAGTTCGAGAGCTTCGAGCTGCATCGCGAGCGCGTCGTGCAACCGGGAGAGACCATCACGGTGTTCATTCCCGCGCTGGCGCCGGGCGTCTACCCGTTCTTCGACGATTTCAGTCACGGCGCGGTGAAGGGCGAGATTGTCTCGCGCTGATGGCCGAGCGGGTCGGGCGTTTCAGGCGATCCTCTGGTCTGCGGCAATCGCAATCATGATCGCTCAATTTTTGCGCCCGGATCGTTCAAATCCTGCCGTGCAGGGAGACCTGTCGGCACCGCCGGCCGTCAAAGATGCCCTTCAACACTCCTGTTACGATTGCCATTCGAACCAAACGCGGTGGCCGTGGTACAGCGCGGTGGCGCCGTTTTCGTGGTGGATTCAATACGAGGTCGATGAAGGGCGGCGGCGGCTGAACTTTTCCGCGTGGACCGACTACACGTCGGATCCCGGCACCGAGGATCAAAAGCTCGACGAGATGGCGCGCTTGATCGTAAGTGACGCGATGCCTCCGTGGTACTACCGCGCGATGCATCCCGGGGCGCGCCTGACGCAGGACGAGCGCGCCGCGATCACGCGATGGGTCGTCGAGGAAAAATCCTCGCACGCATCGTCGGGTGGCGACCGCTCTGAACGGGGCGCGCGATGATCCTGCGTGCGAGCATTTTCGCCGGAATACTATTGATGATCGCCACGATCGCATCCGCACAGGTCGATCCCTTCGAGTTCGAGGTGTACCCGTATCAGACCGAAGGCAAAGGCATGGTCGAGCTGGAATCGCTCAACAGCTTCGTGCCGAACGGTCACAACCACGGTGGCGACGGCACTTCGGCCGGGACTATTCCGAGCCAGGATATGTATCGTACGGCGTTCGAGCTCACTTACGGCTTTACGGACCACGTCGAGGGGGCAGCGTACCTGAATCTGGCGAAGCCGAACG
Organism: uncultured delta proteobacterium; assembly: GCA_963724395.1. Lineage (GTDB taxonomy): Bacteria > Desulfobacterota > Binatia > Binatales > Binataceae > Binatus. The sequence continues at coordinate 438,498 of CAVRUK010000002.1, forward strand.
CGGAGTCGTTTCAATACGCGGGCTCAAAGTTCCGCGTGAGGGGCAGCCTGTTCGAGCAGGGCGAGTTGCCGGTCGATTTGGGCTGGTATCTTGAGCTGGAGTGGCATCGGACGCCGCAATTCGATGACAACCAGCTCGAGCTCGAGCTGAAACCGATAATCGAGAAAGACTTCCGCAAGTTCGAAATCTTACTCAATCCGATTTTCGAAAAGGGCGTGTTCGTCGGACCCAACAAGAACAAGGGCTTCGAGTTCGGCTACGCCGCGGGAATCTACTACGACTACCTGCGCGAGATTTCGCCGGGCCTTGAGTTCTACGGCGCGCTTGGCCTGATCGACGACAACGATCCGCTGCACGCGCAGCAGCACTACGTCTTCCCGGTGCTCAAGGGCGAGCTGCCGGGCGGAATCGAGTACAGCGTCGGCCCCGGCATAGGACTGACGCGCGGCTCGGATCGCGTCATCACCAAGGTGAACCTCGAACTCGAACACTTCGTCGGCTCGCTGTTCTAGCTTTTCAGGGTCTAACGAATTGGTCGGTTGCGCGGACCAGTTCCTGCGCGATGCTCGCGTTCGACGCGTCGTGACCGGCGTTGTCGACGATTACCAGCTTCGCGCGCGGCCACGCGCGCTTGAGATCCCACGCCCATCCGATCGGCGCCTGAAGATCGAAGCGGCCATTGACCATGATGCCGGGAATGTGGGCAATCGCGCCGGCGTCGCGAAGCAGGCTTTCGTCTTCGAGCCACGCATAGTGCAGGACGTAGTGAGTCACGACGCGCGCGAACGCCATCCTGAAAGCTGGGTCTCGGAACCGCGGTGAGAGCCCATGCGCAGGCGGCCAGACGGGGGTCGCGGATTCCCACGTGCACCACGCGAGCGCGGCCTGATCGCGAATCGCGGGATCGGGGTCGCGCAACAGCCGGCAGTAAGCCTCGATGATATCGCCATCGCGCAGCGCCGGCGGAACAGCGTCGCGCAGACGCTCCCACTGTTCGGGGAACAGATCAGCCAAGCCGCCACGGAACGACCAGTCGAACTCCTTGTGGCGTCCGGTGGTGACGCCAAACAAAATGATCTCCGTGACGCGATTCGGGTACCGTTCAGCGTAGGCGAGCGCCAGCGTGCTGCCCCACGAGCCACCGAGCAGCAGCCATCGCTCGATGTCGAGGTGGTTGCGGAGTCGTTCGAGGTCCGCAATGAGATTGGCGGTGTTGTTGCTCTCGAGATTCGTGTCCGGCGCGCTCGCATGCGGCGTGCTCCGCCCGCAATTGCGCTGATCGAACAGCACGACGCGATAAGCGGCCGGATCGAACAGCCGGCGATGCCACGGCGTACATCCCGAGCCGGGACCACCATGCAGGACGACGGCCGCCTTGCCGCGCGGATTGCCACACGCCTCCCAGTACAGACGGTGGCCGCCGCCAACCTCCAGCATGCCGCGTTCGTAGGGCTCGATCGGTGGATACAGCTCGGTCATGCGGAAGCGCCTGACACCCCTACTGTCGCATCAAGCAGGCCTTCCGCAAAAAGCGGCGTTCGCCTCTTGACACAGCCGCATGATACTGAGTATATACTCACTGAGTAGATACTCAGTACAGGATGAGGCGAGCGATGCAGGCGGCGACGCGGCAGGAACAGAAGGTGGTTACGCGGGAGCGGTTGGTCAACGCGGCCATGGCGCTGTTCGCACGCCAGGGTATCGCGGAGACGACCACTGCCGACGTTGCCAGGTCGGTGCGGATGTCGCACGGCGTGGTGTTCCTGCATTTTCCAACCCGCGACGACCTGGTGATCGCGGTGATTGACGAATTCGGGCGCCGGCTCGCGGCTGAGTTCCGGCAGGCCTTCGAGCATGACCTTGGGCTGCGCGCCGTCTTGCGGGCGCATCTGCGGGTGCTCGCGGAACTGGAGCCCTTCTACGCGCGGCTGGTGACCGAGGCGCCGATGCTGCCGCCGAAAGTCCGCAGCACATTGATGTTGCTGCACGCGGCCGTGTCCTACGAGCTGTTTCAGGCACTGGAACGCGAACGCAAGGCGGGCCGCGCGCGCAAGATCGAGCGGCCGCTGCTGTTCAACACCTGGATCGGGCTGGTGCATCACTACCTCGTCAATCGGGACGTGTTCGCAACCGGGGACTCGGTGATCGCTGAGCAGGGGGAGACCCTGGTGAATCATTTTATGACGCTCGTGAGACCGTAAAGGAGATAAGACGATGGCTGAAAAATGTCCCGCTTGTGGTTCGTGTGGAATGCCGCTGGAGAAGCCCGAAGATTACGCGCTTGGCGACGTGACGCGCCCGTACTGCCGCTATTGTACCAATTCGCGCGGCGAATTGCTGTCGTATGAGCAAGTGCTCGAGACCAACGCCCGCTTCTACGTTGAGTCGCAGGGCATCACGCCGGCGGCGGCGGACGCGATGGCGCGCGCGATGCTCAAGGACATGCCTGCGTGGCGCGGCCGTAACTAAAGATTCGAAGAACGAAACTCAGAAACTCACGACAAGGAGAGAGAGTCATGTTTGATCACATCATGTTGAAGGTGAAGGACCTGAAGGCGAGCAAGCGTTTCTATACGGCCGCGCTCGCGCCGCTTGGATTCGGGGTCGAGTATGAGGGCGACGGAGTGCTGGGCTTCGGCCCCAAAGGCGCGCCGGCCTTGTGGTTGGGCCAGGGCGAGCCGAACGGGCCCGTGCATGTCGCGTTCGCGGCGAAGAACCGCGAATCCGTAAGAGCGTTCTACGCTGCTGCTCTGCCGGCCGGCGGCAAGGACAACGGCAAGCCGGGCCTGCGACCCGAGTATCACGCCAACTACTATGGCGGATTCGTGAAGGATCCCGACGGCAACAACATCGAGGCCGTCAGCCACAAGGAAGAATAGCTGAGGCATGGGACTGCCTTGATCGGTTAGGTCGATCAGGGCAGTCCCGACGCGTCAAAGGAGGTTCCTATGAACCTGGAAGGTGGATGTTCATGCGGAGCTATCCGCTACAAGCTGACTGAAAGCCCGCTCATCGTTCATGCGTGTCACTGCGGCGACTGCCAACGTGTCACGGGCAGCGGCTTCGTGATCAATATCTGGATCGAGAAACGCTTCGTGGAACAGACCGGCGCTGTTCCGAAATCAGTCACACTCAAGGGAGGCACCGGCAAGGATCATGAGGCGTTCTTCTGCGAGCAGTGCGGGACCTACGTGTGGAGTCGCTATCAGGTCGCGCCCGGTGGCGAAGCGTTGTTCGTGCGGGCCGGGACGCTCGACAATCCCGACGCGGTCACGCCCGACGTTCACATCTTCACGAGGAGCAAGCTGCCGTGGTTGAGACTTCCTGAGGGTGCGACTGCGTTCGAAACGGGCTATAAGATCGACGAGGTCTGGCCGGCCGAGAAAAGAGAACGGCTGCGTCGCAACGCAGCCGTGTAGATCCGGTCGAACAGCCGACGCGTCAACTGTTAATTAGGGTTGTAGCTGTTGTCCAGCCCGCCGCTGCTGTGGCTGGCATCGAGTTCGTTGCGGTTGTAGGTGGTATCCAGGCCGCTGCGGTTGTCGTTGAAACGATCCGACGAAGACGACAGTTCGGTTCGCTCGGGGAATCGATTCTGATCGCCAAATCTAGCGGATGAATCGCCGAATCTGCTCGCCGAGTCGGCGCCAAACCTGTTTGACGAATCGGGAAACCGCGACTCCGGGAAGCGCGAGCCGCCGCCCGCTCGCGATTCGAAATCCCCGCCTGAGGGGGACTCGGCTCCGGCCCTCTCTTCAAAGCTGGCGCCCAAGCCGTTGGCTGACCAGGTACTCGAGCCTCCACCGACGTCACCCGAGATTGAATTCGAAATGCTGGTGCCCATCGAGCTGCTTCCGCTGGCGGCACCCGCGGTCGCGGCCGCGTACTCGCCCATCGTCTGCGCGCCTGCATGAGGCGCGAATAGCGCGAGCGCCGCAATCAGCGCGACCGGTACAATCAACGTGCTGAGTTTCATGGAGTTCAACCTCCCCATAAGCCTACTGCCAGTAACGTTGGATACTGTAATCGTAGTGTCGAGTATGAGGCAATAACCCGTCATCGAGGGCTTACGTGAGGCGCCGCGCTTGTGACCGGTCAATCCGCACGGTTAATCTTACAGATACTCAAGAAAGCAAACCCCGTGGATGAAATCGAAATCGCTCCTTTGACGCGCCCGCTTGACGCCCGGGTCGTGCTGCCCGGCTCCAAGAGCATCACGAATCGCGCGATGGTGCTGGCGGCGCTGGCGCAGGGACGCTCGGTCATCGAGTCGGTTCTGATCAGCGACGACACGCGCTACATGAGCGACGCGCTGCGGGTGATGGGGTTTACCGTCGAGATTGACGAGTCGGTGCGCAGAATCACGGTTAGCGGGCGCGGCGGTACGATCCCGGCGCATGGCGGCGAAATCTTCGTCGGCGGGGCCGGCACCGTGATGCGGTTTATCGTCGCGATGGTCACGCTCGGCGAGGGGCGTTTTCGGGTCGACGGAAATCAGCGGATGCGTCAGCGCCCGATCGGTCCGCAACTCGACGCGATGCAGCGCCTGGGCGCGAGCGTGTACAGCGAGCGCAACAACAACTGTCCGCCGGTGATCGTCGATGCGTCGCGGGCACGCTTCGAAGGCGGCGAGACGTCGATCGACGCGCGCGTGTCGTCGCAATTTGCCTCCGCGATGCTGATGCCGGCGCCGATATGGAAGGCCGGCCTCAAGCTGCGAGTGATCGGCGACGCCGCGCGCCCGTTCATCGACATGACGATCCGGCTGATGGAGGCGTGGGGAGCGCACAGCTCGGTCGAAGGCGAAATGATCGTGGTGCCCGGCGGTCAATGGTACCGGGCGCAGCGATTCGTCGTCGAGCCGGACGCGTCGAGCGCGAGCTACTTTGCGGCGGCCGCCGCGCTGGCCGGCGGCAGCGTGCGAATCGAGGGCCTCACTGCGAACTCGGTGCAGGGCGACCTGGGTTTTCTCGGCGTGCTGCAGCAGATGGGCGCGCGCGTCATGTGGCATCCCGACTATGTCGAGGTCGCCGGGACCGGGCAGCTCAGCGGCGTCGACGTCGCGATGAATTCGATGCCGGACATGGTGGCGACGCTCGCGGCGATTGCCCCGTTTGCGTCGTCGCCGACCAGAATCCGCAACGTCGCGTTCATCCGGCATCACGAGAGCGATCGAATCCGCGCGCTCGCGACCGAGCTGCGGCGGTTGGGTGCGACGGTCGTCGAGAACGAAGACGGACTCGAGATTGCGCCGTCCACGATGCATCCCGCGGCGGTCGAGACCTACGACGATCATCGAATCGCGATGAGCTTTGCGGTGACGGGTCTGAAGCTCGGTGGCTTGAAGATCAAGGATCCAGGTTGCGTCGCGAAGACGTTCCCGGATTTTTTCGATCGCCTCGGCGCGCTGAGGATTGGGACGTAGACGCATGCATTGTGAACGATCCACGATTACCTAACCCCTAACCCCTTCCCTCACCCCAGGCGCGGACGCCGTTCCCTCTCCCGCGGAGCGGGCGAGGGTAATTTGGTACTGCAGCCGGACATAGAGGGGAACCGGTAGTGGAAACGAAGCGGCATGTCACGATTCGCCCAGGGCTTCGCGGATTGAGCGGTGGAAATGCTCGAGCGCGTTTTCGTAGCGGCCGTACGTCACTTTTCTGAGCGCGCCGGACTCGAAGTTGTGCTGGATGCCTTCGCCCAGTGTGAAATCCTGGTCGACTACGCCGAGCAGGAGGTCCATCGTGCGCGACCATTTCGGCGACGCCGCGGACGCGAGGATGCTGATGGCGGTGACGCTCTCGCCGGCGTGCATGCCGTCGGGAAAGATGCGGTAAACCTCGGCGTGATCGGATTGCATCACGAGGATGGTGTTGGGGAACAAATTCATCAGGATGGTCGCGTGCGGAATCAGGTCCCACTTCTTCTCGGGCAGATCGCGCAGCTTCTCGATCGACTTGCGCACGCCGATGTAGCGCGTGTTGCGGCCGAACGCGTCGAACATCGCGAGGTTCTTCAGGAACAGCGGGGCGACATTTTGCGCGTGCAGCACCTTTATGTGGTACGCCTCCCAAAACGTGTCGCTGACCAGCTTCCAGTTCATCCGCCGGCGGACCACGCGCGTCTCCTGATGCGCCATCGAGCCGATGCCGTACGATTCGATATCGTCGCCGAGCCCGGAGAGCATCGCGTCGATGTCGATAGAGTCGCCCGGCGTGGGAGTCACGAAGATGAGGCCGTACTTTTCGGCGACTGGCAGCGCGACGAGGCCGGTGGCGTCGCGATCGAGTCCCTCGAATCCGTAGTCGTCGGGAATCGCGACGAGACGGCCGTCGGTGTCGTAGCTCCACGCATGATAGGGGCATGAAAATAGTTTCGCGGTGTTGCCGCATCCGGCGACGAGCTTCGCGCCGCGATGGCGGCAGATATTGACGAAGGCGCGCAGTTCGCCTGAGGCGTTTCGCGCGACCAGGATTGGCACCGGGGCGAGATCTTCGGTCAGGTAGTCGCCGGCGTTGGGAATCTGCGAGCTGAAGCCCGCGACGATCGGATGATGGCGAAACAGCACCTCGCGCTCGCGGGCGGCGCGCTGCGGCGACGTGTAGGCGGAAGTGTCGTTGCGCGTGAAGCGCTCGGCCATCGGCGGCGTGCCGCGATCGATGGCGTCGAAGATCTGGTGAATGAGTTGGACCTGGGTTGAGTGCTTCATTGGGGGTGTCGAGATGGGAGAATCATCGATTTTCTACCACCGGTTGTGGTGCAGTGATGAGCATACCACCACCGGTAGCTTCGTTCCGTCAAATTTTGTTTTCGCGGAACTGTCGGGGGCGGCCAAGTTTGGAGCATTCTGAGTGTTGTTCATGCACTATGCGTAGCACGTCCGGCGCGCGGGCGTCAGGCTGAACAGTTCATCCCTGAACTTTTGTGGCTTTCGAGGAACCTAACCCCTAACCCCTTTCCCATTGTGGGAAGGGGAACCGGTCATGGAATGGCAATCGAATGAGTGACACGGTTTCGGGGCGACGCGGGCGTGGGCGTTTGATCGAGTTGGTTGGGAATTGTCAGAATTGGCGCGTGGCTGTTGTGAAACGGAATCGAACTTCTGTCATCGACGCGCTGCTGCGTAGCGACGAGCCTTCGGTTCGGTGGAAGGTTTTGGTTCGGGTTGTTGGAGAAGAGCCTCAGTCGCGGAAAATTCTGGACTTGCAGGAGGAAATCAGGACGTCGCCGCGGGCGCGCGCTTTGATCGCCGGGCGCGACCAGCGCTTCGTTCGCGAAGCTTATGTGTACGCCAACTGGCGGGGCGCTCATTGGACGCTGGCGATGCTCGCGGAGATTGGCTATCCGGCGGGCGATGAGTCGCTGCTTCCGATGCGCGAGCAGGTGCTCGATCACTGGCTGGGCCACGCCTTCTACATGGAGTTGGAATCGAAGAGCGCGGTTCCCAAAAGCCGAAGCGCCGAAGGCGTTCCGATAATCCAGGGGCGTTATCGCCGATGCGGGTCGCAGCAGGGCAACGCGCTGTATTCGATCACCAGGCTTGGTCTTGCGGACAAGAAAAGCGACGGACTGGCCGAGCGCCTGATGCATTGGCAATGGCCGGACGGTGGATGGAACTGCGACCGGCGGCCGTCGGCGCACATTTCATCGTTCAACGAATCGCTGCTGCCGATGCTGGGCCTCCATGCTCACGCGGAACTTCGGAAGGACGACGCGGCGCGCGCGGCCGCTTTGAAAGCGTCGGAAGTTTTTCTATGCCGGCGGCTGTTCAAGAGCCGCACGGACGGCAAGGTGATTTCCCCGCATTGGGTGCGCCCGAAATATCCGCGCTATTGGCATTACGACATGCTAGGCGGACTCGTGGCGATGGCGGAGATGGGGCTGATCGAGGATCCGCGCTGCGGCGACGCGCTCGATCTGCTCGAGCGCAAGGAGCTGCCGCGCGGGGGCTGGGCCGCGGAAGGGCGGTTCTACAGGGTGTCGGCGAGTATGGATATGAGCTCGCGGTTTGGATCGATCTCGCTAGTGGACTGGGGCGGGAGCGGAAAGGGCAGGATGAATGAGTGGGTCACGGCGGATGCGCTGTATGTGCTGCGCGCCGCGGGGCGCACCTAACCCCTAACCCCTTCCCATTGTGGGAAGGGGAACCAAAGTTGTCCCCCTCCAGTTTGTTCCGCTTGACACAAAAAATACGTACGTCCATATTTTAATGGCCGGCCTCAACTGAGCCGTAAATTGCTCTCCAAGGAGTTTCACCATGGATACCCCCGTTGTTTTGATCACTGGCGCCCTCACGGGCATCGGACGAGCCACCGCGATTGCCTTCGCGAAAAAGGGCGTGCGCATCGTCGTCTCCGGCCGCCGCGACGAAGTCGGCCAGAAATTGGTCGCGGAACTCCGCGCTTTGGGCGCGGAGGCGGAATATTGGCGTTCGGACGTGCGCCACGAGGACGATGTGCGCGACCTGGTCAATCAAACCGTCATGCGCTTTGGCCGCCTGGATGTGGCCGTCAACAACGCCGGTACTGAGGGCAAGCCCGGGCCGGTTACAGAACAGACCGCAGAGAGTTACGCCGCCACCTTCGACACTAACGTGCTGGGCACGCTGCTGAGCATGAAGCATGAGCTGCGGGTGATGATTCCGCAGGGCAGCGGGAGCATCGTCAATGTTTCATCGGCCTACGGAAGCGTCGGCGCTCCAGGGGCATCGGTTTACGTGGCGAGTAAACATGCGGTGGAAGGAATGACCAAGTCCGCCGCGCTGGAAGTCGCGGGGACGGGCGTTCGCGTAAACGTCGTGGCTCCGGGCGCTACGGACACGGGGATGCTCGCACGTTTCACCGATACAGATGAAAATAAAGCTGCGCTCGTTTCGACCGTGCCAGTCAAACGTCCAGCAACACCGGAGGAGATCGCTCATGTGATCGCCTTTGTAGCCTCCGCAGACGCCTCATACATGACCGGCGCGTCCATCCCAGTGGATGGAGGAATGCTGGCTGGCTGATTACCTCCCAAGGAGAACCCAAATGAAGAACCCTGTCGTTTTGATCACCGGCGCCTTTCATCACGGGTGCGTCTTTCGCTGTCGACGGTGGCAAGACGGCCCAATAAGCTCTGACCGCAAGGAGGCACGTTATGGCTCGCGGAAGTATCAGTCATATTGCGCTGGCGGTGAGCGACCTGGAGCGCTCGGCGGCATTTTACGACAGGATATTTGAATTCATCGGGCTCAAACGCGTCGAAGTTCCGGATTCGACTCAGCAAGCGATGAAGACACGGCTCAAGGCTTGGGTCGGACATGGCTATTCAATATCGATCGGGCCGTCGAAGGGCGAGTTTGCGCACCGGCTGCACGATCGAAATGCGCCTGGACTTAACCATATGGCATTCCATGCGGAGGGCCGATCGGACGTTGAGAAAATGTATGCGCTCCTAAAAGAAATTGGAGCGACGGTACTCGACGCGCCGGCGGAATATCCGTACTCGCCCGGATACTTCGCGGTTTATTTCACCGATCCTGACGGCCTGAAGTTCGAGTTCGCCTATGCGCCGGGATATGACCGCTATCGGACAGAACCGAGCGAATGATCGCGCGGTGAGGTGATCACATGGAATATGGAATAGCACTCCCATCCAACGTCGATGCGTGGAAAACCGTAAAGCGCGCGGAGGAACTCGGCTTCACTCACGCATGGTTTTTCGATTCGCAGCTGCTTCTGCCCGACATCTTTGTCTCGATGGCACTCGCGGCGGAACACACTTCGAAGATTAAGCTCGGGACCGGCGTGATCGTGCCGAGCAACCGCATCGCCCCGTCGTGCGCGGCCGCCCTGGCGACGCTCAACCAGCTCGCGCCCGGCAGGATCGTCTTTGGCGTGGGTACGGGATTCACCGCGCGTAACACGATGGGCCTCGGGCCGATAAAACTCTCGGCGATGCGCGAGTACATCCGCGTCGTCTATGGGCTGCTGGAAAACGAAACCGTCGAGTGGGAGTTCGAGGGCCAGCACAAAAAGATCCGCTTCCTCAATCCCGAGTTCGGCATGATCAACACGCGCGACAAAATCCCGCTGCACGTTTCCGCATTCGCGCCCAAGGCGCGCCAGATGACCGCTGATATAGCAGACGGCTGGATCACGTCCAGCCCTTCACTGCCGCGCGCCGCGGAGGAGGCCGAAGAACTCAACAAGGCTTGTCGCGCGGCCGGCCGCGATCCGAAGTCGCTGTTCAAGACCGACCTCGTGCTCGGATGCGTGCTCAAGCCCGGCGAGTCTGTGACCGGTCGGCGCGCGAAGGCGCAGGCCGGCCCGATGGCGGTGGTCGTGCTGCATGGGATGGTCGAGGGCATATTGCCGCCGCAGATGGAGCAGCTCGCAAGCGCGTATCGCGAGCAGTATGCGACTTACCAGCCTGCCGACGCGAAGTATCTGCAAATGCACAAGATGCATCTGCTCGAGGTGCGTCCCGAAGAGGAAAAATTTCTCACCGAGGATCTAATCCGATCGGCCACCTTTACCGCGACCGAAGATGAGCTGCGCGAGCGGCTAAACTCGATCGCTCGCGCGGGCTACGATCACTTCGCGGTGCAACTTGTTCCCGGCCACGAAAGCGCCATCGACGACCGGGCCCATCTGTTCAACAAAGCATGAGGCGACGCAAAGTATGAAAACAATTGAGGAAGCGAATAAGGCTCTTGTCTTGGAAGCGTTCGATACACTTTTCAACAAGCGCGACTACAAGGCCGCCGAGCGATTTTGGTCGCCCAACTATATTCAGCACAGCGCTCACATCGCGCCGGGACGCGAGGGCCTTTTCAGTCTGGTCAAAAACGCACCGGCGAATTTGCGCTACGAACACGGCGTGATCCTCGCTGACAAGGAATATGTGATCGTCCACGGGCGCTTTTCGGGCCATGGGCGGCCACGCAGTTGGATCGCGGCCGACATCGTCCGCATCGCCGACGGTGTACTTGCCGAGCACTGGGACGTCCTGCAAGACGAAGCGACCAGGGAAGAGTCGCAAAGCGGCGCGCCTATGTTCGGCACGACGTTTCCGGTGTGAACAGTCTCAAAGAACGCAACCGCCTTCGATAGGAGGTCCTCAATATGCCGTTGACTGGTGAGTACGAACCGAGCCAGAACGACGTTGCTCGTTCTGGAGCCTCTCCCTTGACGATTTAAATATGAGCGTACATGTTGCGGCTATGGCGAAACTGTCGAACCGGGAAAAAATATTGACGGAAGGTCTGCGCGTCGTGCACGAGCGCGGGTTCGCAGGCGCGAGCGTTCGCGACATCGTCCAGGCGGCGGGGGTGCCGCAGGGGTCGTTCACCAATCATTTCGTTTCGAAAGAAGCCTTCTGTCTTGAAATACTCGACCTCTATTTCAAAGATGTCCGCGCGACGATCCAGAGGACTCTTCGCAATGAATCGCTTCCGCCGCTCAAGCGCTTGCGCGCCTACATCGATGCACAGATCAAGTATCTCAACCGGATCGGTTGGCGAAACGGATGTCTCGTCGGCAATTTCAGCGCCGAGGCGAGCGAGCACAGCGAAATAATCAGGAAGCGGCTGGTTGATATATACGAGGAGATGCGTCAGGCGGTCGCGTATTGCTTGAAAGCCGCGGTGAAGATTGGCGAGCTGCCACGAAAGACCGACTGCGATGAGCTGGCGGGCTTCCTGATAGCGTCATTGCAGGGCGCGATACTTCAATCGAAGACGGAGCGCAACGCAGTCGCCATCGAACGGTTCAAGAGTTTGATTTTCTCGACGCTCCTGCGTTGAAGTTTTAACGCGCGGCGACCTTCAGGGAGGCGGCTTCGACTCGGGCTTGTGCGAGCTTGAGGGCGTCCTGGGCTGCGGCGTAGTCCGGATCGTAGAAACTCATATTGGAAAATATTTCGTCGGCTTGTTGCACTTGGGAGGCTGCGTCGGCGGCGTCCACACTTTCCGGGGATTCTGCCGTGCTTGCCAGCACTGTCATCACGCCGTCTTTCACTTCGGCCAGGCCGCCTGACACTACCCAGTGCATCTTCGTGGTGTCGGGTAGCCGGGCTTCGAGCACACCGGGGACCAGTGACGTTATGAAGTTGATGTGCTCGGGTAGGACGCCGAATTCGCCGAGCGGACCTATCGCTGAGACTTCTTCGGCTTCTCCTTCGAAGACTATCCCGGTGGGAGTGACCAGTATGAATGGGAAGGTTGCGGCCATCGTTAAGATTCCGGAGTTAGCGCGCTCCCTCGCGTGCGATGCGTTCGGCTTTCTCGCGCGCGTCTTCGATGGTGCCGACCAGCAGAAACGCCTGCTCGGGCAGGTCGTCGCATTTGCCGTCGAGGATTTCGGCGAAGCCGCGCACGGTGTCCTTGCGCGTGACGTACTTGCCGGGAGTGTTGGTGAACGGCTCCGCGACGAACATCGGTTGCGAGAGATAGCGCTCGATGCGGCGCGCGCGCGCGACGACGGTCTTGTCGTCGGCCGACAATTCTTCCATCCCGAGAATCGCGATGACGTCCTGCAGGTCCTTGTAGCGCTGCAGGATGGCCTGCACGCGGCGCGCGACGCTGTAGTGTTCGTCGCCGACTACTTGCGGATCGAGAATTCGCGAGGTCGAGCCGAGCGGATCGACGGCGGGGAAAATTGCTTTTTCGAAAACCTTGCGGTCCAGCGTGCAGATGGCGTCCAGATGGCTGAAGGTGGTCGCGGGCGCCGGGTCGGTCAGATCGTCGGCGGGCACGTAGATGGCCTGCACCGACGTGATCGCGCCTTTCTTGGTGGTGGTGATGCGCTCCTCGAGCTCGCCCATGTCGGTGCCGAGGGTGGGCTGGTAGCCGACGGCGCTGGGCATGCGGCCGAGCAGCGCGGAGACCTCGGAGTTGGCCTGCACGAAACGGAAAATGTTGTCGATGAAGAAGATGACGTCCTTGCCTTCCTCGTCGCGGAAATATTCGGCGACGGTGACTCCGGTCAGCGCCACGCGGGCGCGCGCGCCGGGCGACTCGTTCATCTGGCCGTACACCAGCGCGGTTTTCGAGATGACGCCCGACTCGGTCAACTCGCGATAGAGGTCGTTGCCCTCGCGCGAGCGCTCGCCGACGCCGGCGAACACCGACACGCCGCCGTGCTGCTTGGCGACGTTGTTGATGAGCTCGAGAATCGTGACGGTCTTGCCGACGCCGGCGCCGCCGAACAGGCCGATTTTGCCGCCGCGCGCGAACGGGCAAATCAGATCGAGGACCTTGATGCCGGTCTCGAGGATTTCGGCTTCGGGCGCCTGGTCGGCGAACGGCGGCGCGTCGCGATGTATCGGCATCAGCGAAGTGCCCTGGATTGGCCCGCGCTCGTCGATCGCGCTGCCGGTCACGTTCATGATGCGCCCGAGTGTGCCGGGACCGACAGGCACCGAGATTGGCGCGCCGGTGTTGGCGGCTTCCATCCCGCGCACGAGGCCGTCGGTGGAGTCCATCGCGATGCATCGGACGGTGTTTTCGCCCATATGCTGCTGCACTTCGAGCACGAGGTTGCCGGGCTCGTCGCTAATCGAGGGATTGCTGACGCGCAGCGCCGAGAAAATCGGCGGCAGCGTGCCGGCGCCGAACTCGACGTCGACGACGTTGCCGAGCACCTGGTTGATTTTTCCTGGAACGGTTTGAGTACTCATAAACGGTGATTTCCTATTGTCAAAACTGTGCTGCTTCGGAACCTAACCCCTAACCCCTTCCCTTGAGGGAAGGGGAACCGGATAAAAAGAAAAGATTCATCAGCGCAGCGCCTCGGCGCCGCCTACTATGTCCATCAGCTCGCGCGTGATTTGGGCCTGGCGGGCGCGGTTCATCGCGAGCGTGAGCGATGAGATCATGTCGTCGGCGTTGTTGGTTGCCGCGTCCATCGCGGTCATTCGCGCACCTTGCTCGCTGGCCTCGGCCTCGAGCAGCGCGTGATAAACACTCGCCTCGAGATATCCGCGCAGCACGACCGGCACCAGTTCTTCGCGCGACGGCTCGACCAGATAGTCGATTTTGGGAGCGTCGGATTTCGAGACCGCTGCTTCAACGTTCGAGCTCTCGTGTATGCCCGCGTCGCTCGGCGGCTTGATCGGCAGCAGGCGCTCGTAAACCGGCTTCTGCACGACAGCGGACTGGAAGTGAGTGTAGACGATGCCGGCTTCGTCGATTGCGCCGGAGCTGTAGTCGGCGAGCATCTTGGCGGCGATGTCGCGGGCGAGCGCGATCGTGGCGAGGCGCGGAAAATTGTCGACTCGCGAGAGCGCGACGGCGACGTTGGTGCGCTTGAAATGATCGACGGCCTTCTTGCCGACCGCGAACAATTCGATGTCGAGTCCGTTGCCGCGGATTTCGCGCTGCGTCGCTTCGGCGGCGCGGAACAGGTACGAATTGTAGCCGCCGGCCAGGCCGCGATCGGACGCGACCACCACCAGCAGCGATCTCTTTTGCGCGCCTTCGACGGGGCCGACCGAGATGCCCTCCGACGTGAGCAGCGAATCGGCGACGCGCGCGAGCGCCTGGCTATATGGCAGCGCGTTGACGAGTGCTTCCTGCGCGCGCCTGAGCCGCGCGGCCGAGACCAGCTTCAACGCGCGCGTGATCTGCTGCGTCGATTTGGCCGACGCGATCCGGCGCCGGATTGTCTTGAGTGATGCCATCGTCGAGCGTCAGTCCGGCTACGCTGCCGGCGCGGCCGCGGGCGCCTGGTTTTCGGCCAGGAACGATTGTTCGTAGGCGTCGAGTCCGGCCTTGAGCTTTTTATTCAGCTCATCGGAAATCTGTTTCTGATCGCGAATTTCGGCGAGCAGGTCGGAGTGGCGCGAGTCGAAGTTGGTGTAGAGTCCCGCCTCGAACGGGCGAATCTGCTCGACCGACAGCTTGTCGAAGTAGCCCTCTTTTGCGGCGAAAATGACCAGCACCTCTTTCTCGACCGGCAGCGGACTGTATTGATTCTGCTTGAGCATCTCGGTCAGCCGCGCGCCGCGTGCGAGCAGGCGCTGCGACGACGCATCGAGGTCGGAGCCGAACTGCGCAAACGCCGCCATCTCGCGGTACTGCGCGAGGTCGAGCTTGAGCGTGCCTCCCACCTGCTTGATCGCTTTGATCGCGGCCGAGTATCCGACGCGCGATACCGATAGCCCGACGTTGACGGCGGGACGCACGTTGGAGTTGAAGAGATCCTTGTCGAGAATTATCTGGCCGTCGGTGATCGAGATGACGTTGGTCGGAATGTACGCCGACACGTCGCCTTCCTGCGTCTCGATTACTGGCAGCGCGGTGAGCGAGCCGCCGCCCATTTCGTCGCTCAGCTTGGCGGCGCGCTCGAGCAGGCGCGAATGAAGATAGAAGACGTCGCCGGGGTACGCCTCGCGGCCGGGCGGGCGGCGCAGCAGCAGCGACAACTGTCGATAGGCTTGCGCGTGCTTGCTGAGATCGTCGTACACGAGCAGCGCATGCTTGCCCGAGTCGCGAAAATACTCGCCCATCGTGCAGCCGGTGTACGGCGCGATGAACTGCAGCGGGGCGGCTTCGGAAGCGGTCGCGGCGACGACCGTCGTGAACTCCATCGCGCCGGCGCTGGTGAGCTTCTCGACGACCTGCGCGACGGTCGAGCGCTTCTGCCCGATCGCCACGTAGAAGCAGTGCATGTTCTGCCCTTTCTGATTGATGATCGTATCGATGGCGATTGCGGTCTTGCCGGTCTGGCGGTCGCCGATGATCAGCTCGCGCTGACCGCGCCCGATCACCAGCATCGTGTCGATAGCCTTGATGCCGGTCTGCAGCGGCTCCTTGACGGGCTGGCGGCGGATGATGCCGGGCGCCTTGATTTCGGTGCGCCGCGTCTCCGTCGATTTGATAGGCCCTTTGTCGTCGATCGGTTGGCCGAGCGCGTTGACGACGCGGCCGAGGAGACCCTCGCCGACCGGCACTTCGGTGATTCTGCCGGTGCGCTTGACTTCGTCGCCTTCCTGGACGGCCTGGGGATCGCCGAAGATAACGGCGCCGACGTTGTCCTCCTCGAGGCTCAGCACCATCCCGAAAACCTGATGCGGAAATTCGAGCAGCTCGCTGAAGGCGGCGTTCTGAAGGCCGTAGATTCGGGCGATACCGTCGCCGCATGAGAGCACGCGGCCGGTTTCGCGCACCGAGATGCTGCCCTCGAAACCTTTGATCTCGTTTTTGAGGATTTCGCTGATTTCCGATGGTCTGATTTCCGCCATATGATGTCGTTTTGTTACCGGCTAGCCCGCGAGCCGCCGCTTTGCCTCCGCGAGTCGAGTTGCAAGACTGCCGTCGTAGATTTTTCCGCCCAGTTCCGCAGTCACTCCGCCGAGCAGCGCGGCGTCGATTTTCACGGTCGGGATGATTTTCAATTTCGCGATGGTCTCGAGTCCGCCGACCACGCGCGCGACTTCGGCGTCCGAAGGCTGCATCGCAAAGGTGAGCATCGCGCGCTCACGGCCCATCGCCTGATCGAGGAGGTCGCGATACGACTCCGCGATCGCACCGAGCTCGCGAATGCGCCCGTGGCGAGCGACCACCACCGCGAACGAGCGCAGCGGAAAGCTGAGATTGAGACGCTCGGCAATCTTCGCCATCGCCTCCTGCCGCGATTGCTCGGAGAGCTCGGGCGACGCGAGACGCTCGAGAAGCTCGGGCGACTCGACCATCGCGGCCAGCCGTTCGAGCTCGACGCCCCACTTTTCCTCACTGCCCTTGTCTGCGAGATCCAGCAGGGCGCGCGCGTAGCGCTTGGCGACTCGCGAACCTTTCATTGCCGATCACCGGGGGCGAGCTTGTCCATGAAGCCGTCGATCAGCCGGCCCTGGTCGGCGGGCTGAAAATTGCGGGCGATCAGATCGCTGGCGAGGGTCGCGGCGGATTCGGCCAACTGCGCGCGCACGCGGCGCTTGGCTGCTTCCGACAGCGCGGAACTTGTGAGCTCGGTATCGCGATGGATTCTTTCGGCCGTCGATTTTGCCAGCTCGGCGACTTTGCCGACCTGGAATCTGGTTTCCTGTTCCAGCTCGTCGGCGAGTTTCTTGAGCTCCGCCGCGAGCGCAGCCATCCGGGCCGCCGCCTTGTTGGCCAACGCTTCAGCTTCGGCAAATGCGCTCGACGCGCGCGACAGGGAAGTGCGAATCGTGACGGCGCGATCGGCGAAGAATTTGCGCGCGGCCGGACCCCCGAAGTGGACGAGTATCCAAACGAACAGAACGAAGTTGATCGCGAAGAACGTCAGCAGCAGCCATGAGCCGTGCTCCGCGCCCGCGCCCTCGGCGGCCAGCGCGGCGCGCGGAAAAAAAGCGGCAGCGAAAATCGCCGCCGATGTGATCCACTTCTTCATCTGGTGTTGAATAAGTCGCGCTCTAGTTGCTCTTACCCGTCGCCGCACCGCCGTTGAGTGGCCGGCCCAGCACGCGCTCGGCCAGTTCGCTCGCCAGGCTATGTCCCATCCGTTCGAGTTCGCTCTCCGCCGCCTTGAGCTCCGTTTCTATTTTAACCCGCACCTGCTCGAGCGCCTCTCGCGCCTCGGCCTTGGCCGCTTCCATCATCTGCGCGGCTTCAGATTCGGCCTTGCGACGCTCGGTCTCGCGCCGCGCGATCGCACCCTTGCGGACCTCGGCAAGCCGCGCTTCGCGTTCTTCGTCGGCGGCGCGCGCCTGCTTGATCAATTCCTCGGTGCGATCGTTCAAGTCCTTGAATCTGCGCTCGCGCTCCGCCAGCAGGTTCAGGAACGGGCGAAAAAATAATCGGCTGAATATAAACCAGAAAACCAGGAACGAAACAATCAGCGCAAAGAACGTCCCCCAATTCGGCGGGATATGCATTTTACGGCGTCTCCCCTGCGGGGACTTTCGAAACTCTCTCCATCATTAGGGACTCGGGAACGCGGACTATACCAGCTGAACACGCCTGAGGAATTCAGGCCTGCTTCTGCCCTCCGGCGGCCTGCGCCACGCGTTCCTCCTTGGGGAATACGGTGATTTTGCGGTCCTCGCGGATGCCCTCGGGCTGCATCGAGCAATGCCCCTCGAACAGCGCGCCCTCTTGAATCGAAAGCACGGGCGCGGTGACGTTCCCGCTCACTTTTGCCGACGGACGAATCTCGATTCGCTGGGTCGCGACGATGTCGCCGCTGACCTTGCCGGCGACCGAGACCGAGGCGGCGCGGATCTGCGCGGTCACCACGGCGGACTCGCCAATCGTGAGACTGTCCTTGGCGTGAATCTCACCGTCGACCTCGCCGTCGATTCGCGCGGGGCCTTCGAAGGAAATCTTGCCGGAGATTTTCGATCCGCGATCGAGATATGCGCGTCCGTCGGACGGCGCAGGCCCGTTGGCTCGGGCAGCTGGTGTCGCGGTTGAAGTCGAGGCTGAAATCGACGCTGGAGGCGTAGGTGTCGAGGAAGCTTGTGGAGCAATCGCAGGTTGGATCTTCGGATTCTTTTCTGGTTCTTTCGTAAAAAGCGCCATCGAAAAATACTCCCTGGGCGCAATCGGGCGTTCCCCCGCGCCACGTTCCAAAGTATGAGCTTAGGCTTGGCTAATAACGCATGCAAATGTAGGTGTCAAATTCATCCGGCAGTTTGTCTCACAACCGTTGCCGGGGCAGTTGAAAAAGACAGTTGCCTCAGGCGAACGATTGTCTAATCTTGACCGTATCCGTCATTACAAGGAGTACCCGCGATGGCATCGAACACGATTCCCGAGAAATTTCTCGACCTCCTCACCACTAAAAAGCCACTGGCGAATATAGCAACCATAATGCCCGACGGTTCGCCGCAAGTGACTCCAGTCTGGTTCGACTACACAAACGGAAAAATCCGTATCAACACTGCACGCGGGCGTGTGAAAGCAAAGAATATGAAGGTCGGCTCGAAGGTCGCGCTGGCGATTGTCGATCCCGACAACGTTTATCGCTACATCGGGATACGCGGACCGGTCGTCAGCGAAGAGGAGAAGGGCGCCGACGCGCACATCGACAGCCTCGCCAAAAAGTACCTGAATCAGGACAAGTATCCGTTCCGCACGCCAGGTGAGAAGCGCGTGACCTACGTGATCGAGCCGGCATCAGTGCACGTAATGGGCTAATAGCGCCGAAGTCTGCCGATCATCGCGAAAGGCATGGCGTCGCGCTCGATCTGTTCGTGTCTGGCATTGACTGGCACTATATCGTACGATATACCTCACATCATGTTTGACGTTGTTGCGACAGGTCCATCGACCGCGCATTCAACCGACACCCTGGAGGGTTAATCATGATGGTTTGCGGAACTCGACGTTTTCAAAGACGCGGACACTGGGCGGAATTCGGCATGATGGGCATGCGGGCGCGATTCTTCGGCCCCGGTGAAGTTCGGCTCGCGCTCCTGTCGTTAATCGCGGACGGCCCCAAGCATGGTTACGAGCTGATGCGTCAGCTCGAAGAGCGCTCGGGCGGAATCTACAGCGCCAGCGCCGGCACCGTTTATCCGACGCTGCAGCAACTCGAAGACGAAGGCCTGATTTCCTCCGACTCGAAGGAAGGCAAGCGCGTTTACGCGATCACCGATGCGGGCGCCGCCGAACTCAAGCGCGAGGACGAGACCGTGCGGCGAATATGGTGGCGGGCGCGGCGATGGGCCGGATGGCGTCACGCTAACGATCCGGACGCGGCAGAGGTTCGCGGTCCGGCAGAGCGGCTGGTCAAGGCTGCATTCCGAGCAGTGGCGGGCGAGTCGGCGTCGCAGGAGCGAATCGACAAGGTGCGCGAAATCCTCGAGCGCGCGATGCGCGATCTAGATGGAATGCGCGACAAACCGTAGGCGTAACTTGCTGGAAGGGTAAATCACTTCATTAAATGTGGAACCCGCGATGGGTTCCACACCTCCTTCGGCAGGGGTGACCCCTGCACCCAGCGTCAGGAAAGATGCGGGACTTCGTCCCTGTTAGAAGTTTAGAGGGGAAGAGGTGTCGAACGATCAACGGAATCCCGACGGCGGCGGAGTTTCGATCGTCTCGCCGCACGTAGAGCCGCAATCCGGGCATACGTACAGGTACTTGTCGCCTTGCGGTAGGACCAGCAGGAGCCGCTTGCGCACCTTCACTGCGCGCTTGCATTGAGGACATGCCAGCAAGGTGGCTTCCATCCGCTCGAACGATGGCCTGCGCTGCTCTCGCATCGGAATGGCAGGGTAGCCTAAGATTTCGTTTTGTCCAATGAACGATCGCGTCACAGGTTCTGCACATCCGCGGGTCTACCTGGAGACCTACGGATGCCAGATGAATGTCGCCGACTCGCAAACGGTCAGCGCCGTTTTGCGCCGCGCGGGATACGTCGCGGCGGATGGCGTCGAAGATGCCGACGTAGTCCTGCTCAACACCTGCGCGATTCGCGAGCATGCCGAAGAGAAGGTGCTGCACAGGCTGCGGGAGCTTGCGCGGCTCAAGCATGCGCGGCCTGAGGTCAAAATCGGGTTGCTCGGATGCATGGCGCAGCACAATCGCGTCGCGATCATGGAGAAAGCTGCGTTCCTCGACGTGGTCGCCGGCCCCGACAGCTATCGCCGCCTGCCCGCGATGCTTGCCCACGCCGGCTACGACCCTTCAATCGACGTGCGCCTCGATCGCGCCGAGACTTACGCCGATATCACTCCCGACTACGGCGGCGGCGTGCGCGCTTACGTGACTGCGATGCGTGGATGCGACAAGTTCTGCGCGTTCTGCGTGGTGCCATACGTGCGCGGCCGCGAGCGCTCGATTCCGCCGTCGGATTTGGTGCGCGAGATTGGCGAACTGGCCGCGCGCGGCGTCAAAGAGGTCGTGCTGCTCGGGCAAACCGTCAACGCCTACCGCTTCGGCGAGACCGATTTCGGCGCGCTGCTCAGGATGATCGCGTCAATCGGCGGCATCGAGCGGATTCGCTTCACGTCGCCGCATCCGAGCGACATGAGCGAGTCGATCATCGAGGCGATGGCGACGGAGCCGAAGGTCCAGCCGTATCTGCATCTGCCACTGCAGTCGGGTTCGGACAGAATCCTGGCGGCGATGGAACGCGGCTACACGGTCGCGGAGTATCTCGACCTGGTTGCGCGCGTGCGCGCGGCGATTCCCGGCGTCGCGCTCTCGACGGACATCATCGCCGGCTTTCACGGCGAGGAAGAGTCGGACTTCGAGGCAACGACGGCGATCATGCGCGAGGTCGGCTACGACTCCGCCTTCATGTTCAAGTATTCGGTGCGCGAGCATACCCGCGCGTTCCGGCTCGGCGATTCCGTCAGCGAAAAAGAGAAGGGCCACCGGCTCATGGCGCTGATCGCACTCCAGGAAGAGATGTCGCTGGCGCGCAATCGCGCGATGGTAGGCCGCGAGTTCCCGGTGCTGGTCGAAGGACCGGCAAGGCGCGGCGGCGGGATGCTCGCGGGCAAGACACCGCAGTTCAAGACCGCAATCTTCGCGGGAGTCGAGGGCATCGCCGCAGGCGACACAGTCAACGTGCGCGTCGATTCCGCAACGGGGCATTCGCTGATGTGCTCGATTGCGTGATAGTTGAGAGATGAGATCAGAAGAATCGAACGCAGGAGGCATCTCGTCATGATCAAAACCCGCGGCGTGAACCATGTTGCGATCAGGATCAGCGATGTTTCGCGCGCATCCGAGTTTTACGGCAAGCTGCTCGGTCTCGAGGTCGTGCCGTTCCCTACAATGGACCGCGAGAAGGCGGCCAAATTCCGCGACGAGGTGGCATCAAGCAAGGGCGTACCCCGTCCCACCGGTGGGATTTGGTTCGCCGCTGGCCACACGCACCTTCATCTGATCGCGTCTCCCGGACATACCGAGCGCACTGGAAGCCCATTCGGACCGCACCTGGCGTTGGCAGTGGAAGACTTTGAAGAGACCAGGCGTACACTTCAGGAAGCCGGCGTCAAGTTTCTTGAGGCACCAGCCCAGCAGGGCAGGGGACGGCAGATGTGGATTAGCGATCCTGACGGCAACACGGTGGAGCTGACGACGGAAACATAGACGGACAGCACGCCAGTCATAGGAACGAACGCGCGGGCCGAAGAACCGAACCCCTTCCCGCGCGGGAAGGGGAACCAGATTTTTTTCCGTTTACTGGGTGCGGAGCCTGTCCTGAGCGAAGCCGAAGGCGGTCACCGCTGCTGTTGATACTGGGTGCAGGGGTCACCCCTGCCGAAGGAAGCGTGAAACCCACCGCAGGTTTCACATTCGATTGGTTCTTCGCGTCTCGCGCGATCTCACCTCACGTAGACCGGGTTCGACATGATCCACAGTCTGCCGCTGCGGTAGGCTTCGATTCGGTATGCGCCTGGCGACTTCGGCGCGAACTCCAGCGTCGAGGCGTTGTCGGCTGACGCCACTTGGGCGCCGTTTTGATATATCGCGATTCTATCCGCCGGCGCCGGCAGCTCGGTCTTGAGCGTTAGTCCCGGCGCGAGATGCACTTCGTCGCCCATCATCGTCGTCGTCTCGCCGACGCGCGCGAAAAACGCGAACGCGCCGACGTAGCCGAGGTAGTCGAAGCTCGCGTACGAATGTCCGAGCCGGAGCGCTTCGAGAATCGGCTCCGTATCGCGCTCGCGCGCAATCAGATGCGTCGTGCAGAAGAGAAAAAGTTGCGGCAAGGTCCCGACCCTGGCGCCGAGCACGTTGAGGTTGTCGGGCGCGCGCATCCCGGCGAGCATCGCGACTCGCGCGCCGGCCGTCATCCGGTCGTAGAGCGCGAGGTTCGCGTCGGGGCGCACGTCGAGCCCTGACAGGAAATGATCGGTGCCGAAAAAAATCGCGCGCAGGTACAGCGTGGCCGGACTTTGCGCGAGCCACGCGGAGCGCTGGCTGTAAACTTCCATCGCATCCGCCAGCGCGTAGTCTTCCGATGACGCGAACTTCGCCGGGTCGGACGCAATCGCGAGTCCGCCCTGGTCGTGTATCGCCGCGATCAAGTCGTTGGGCGCGAGGTTCGGCTTGATAGGCTCGTGGAGGTTCACGCCGATTATCTCGCTGCCGCCGACTTCGAACGCGCCGCCCGAAATGAAAAGAATGTCGCTCGTGAATCCGGCGATTCCGAAGTCCGAGTCGCTTTCGCTTTCACCGGGTTGGACGCGATCGGCAAGAAAAATGAAATCGATTTGCGCAGTCTTCGCCAGGTCCGCGATTCCCGATTGATCCATCCCCGACGCTTTGATCGGCAGGTCGATGATTCCGCGGTAGTCATGGAAGCCGGGAAACTCAGGCACTGTCTCGATATACCGCGCCGGTGGAAGTTCGGTGGTCGGCAGCGGCGAACTGCATCCGGCAAGGAGAACAACGGCCGAGAAGCACACTTTTAAAAAAAGGCGCGAACGCGTCATCAGAGGATCGAGCGTCCCTGCGCACCATCCACCGGGAGGTTGGCGCCGGTGATCCAGCTCGCGCGCGGCGACGCGAGCATCACGACCGCGTACGCGACTTCGTCGGGACGCCCAAGGCGCCCGGCCGGCATCTCGTGGCTGATGAAATCTTTCTCGAAGGCCGGATTCTCGCGAAAGAGCTGTTCCCAGATTCCGCCCGGAGTAAGTATCGATCCGGGCGCTATCGTGTTGACGCGGATATTTTTCGGCGCGAATTCGCGCGCGAGCATCTTGGTGAATGAATGCAGCGCCGCCTTCGACGCGTTGTACGTCAGCGGCCCGCCCGACTCGCGTCCGTAAATCGAACCGATATTGACGATCGAGCCGCCGCCGCGCTTTTCCATTTGCGATGCGCACAGGCGCGCCAGCCGCACCGGCGCGAACAGGTTCAGATCGAATTCCTCCTGCCACGCCGACTCGGGCAGCTCAGCGAGCGCGCCCGGCCGCGCCCCGCCAGCATTGTTGACGAGCACGTCGATTCCGCCGAATTTTTTCACAGTCTCATCGACCCACCTTTGCGCATCGTCAGGCTTCGTGATGTCGCCGACGAACCCCATCGCCGGCCGCGGCACCGATCCGGTGTAAGTCAGCGCGGCGACCGCTTCGGTCAACGTCTGCTGCGTTCGCGCGCATACGCTCAGGTACATCCCTTCGTCGGCGAGCGCATGCGCCATCGCGCGGCCCAGTCCGCGGCTGGCGCCCGTAACCATCGCGACTTTTCCCGTCAAACCCAAATCCATCTAGAAGCTCCTTCTTGATACTGGGTGCAGGGGTCACCCCTGCTGGTTCCCATTCCTTTACCAGACGCGGGTTGTGCGCATGAAGAGGAATTGCGAACTGGTCGATTTTAATGCGGGGCTCCTCGCCCCGCACCCCGCGGCAGGGGTGACCCCTGCACCCAGTGACAAGAATGTACGCGTCGTGCGATGCCTAGTTGACTCTCACGGAAGGTGGACTTAGACTCGACAGGCTAAGCACCGGACGGACGGAGGATTATGGAAATTCGGGTCGAAGGCTCTCTTGATCAGGCGATGCGAGTGCTCAAACGCAAGCTGGCCAAGGAGGGCGTCTTCAAAGAAATGAAGAAGCGGGCCTTTTACGAGAAGCCCAGCGTCCGCCGCAAGCGCAAGCGTTCCGAGGCCCAGCGCCGCCGCCGCAAGGAACAGCGCCGCCGTCGCGCCTCCGCGATGTAACTACGAAAATTCTGATTGCCAATCGGGTGCTGGAGAACTCCAGCGCCCGTTCTTTTTTTTACTTTTTACTGAACCGGCACTCTACGCCGGCTTGCGAGCTCGAACGAATGCGCTCATGAACAGGCCATCAATCTGTGGCTCGGCCTTGTCAGCATCGAGCCCGGCCTCGGCGAACCATTCGCTACACTGCGCCGCAGAATAGATCCGGGTTGGCTCGACATCGATCGCCTCAAAACCGGCGGCCTGGAGCTTGGCGCGATAGTCCGACTCCTCGAGTGCGCCCGCGATGCATCCAGACCACAATTCGACATGGCGCCGCACTTCGGCGGGAACTTCACCGCGAGCGACCACATCGGAAACCGCAAGGCGGCCGGCGGGCTTGAGCACTCGAAGCGCTTCGCGCAGGACGCGATCCTTGTCGCCCGAGAGATTGATCACGCAGTTCGAAATGATCACATCGACGGTATTGTCAGGCAACGGGATATTCTCGATCTCACCCTTTAGAAACTCGACATTCTTAAGGCCAGCCTTGCGCTGATTGTCTCGCGCGAGCGCGAGCATCTCATCGGTCATGTCGAGTCCATAGGCTTTGCCCTGAGGACCGACCCGGCGCGCCGACAGGAGCACGTCGATCCCGCCGCCCGACCCAAGGTCAAGAACGGTCTCGCCAGGCTTCAACTCGGCCAGCGCGGTCGGATTGCCGCATCCGAGAGAAGCCGCGATCGCGTCCTCGGGCAATGCCGCCTTTTCGTGATCCTGGTAGAGATTCGACGTGATCGGATCTCCGCCTCCCGCCGATGCATCGCTTCCGCAACACGATGCCTTCGACTTCGCTACCGTCGGAGCACCGCCGCAACACGACGCCTTCTCCGAGTTCTGACGGACGCGCCGCGCCTCCTCGGCGTAACGCTCCCTGACCTGTTCCCTGATCGAAGTACTGTCTTCCATCATCCGCAGGCTATGCGGGCAACGGGCGCCAGGTAAAGATCACCTGCCCGCCCGCGACGTAGCAGTCCAAATCATAGTGAGGCAGGCCGTCTTCAGTCCGGCGGAGGCGGAAATTCTCGACCGCGCGATGCAGCGCGTCCGGGGTCAGCGCTCCATCGACGCACTTGCCCTCGAGTTGCTGCGCGCGCACCTCGGCGCCCAGGTGGACGGGGATACATCTGCTGCCGCAATGCTGATCGAGAGGGCCGGCGCCGACGCAGGAGCATTGCAGGCACAACACCACCGGGCCGCGGTCGTCGCTCGGCGCGGCGAAGAACTCGCGCTCGAGACGATCGAGCCCCATCGCGCATTCACACCACGCCTCGCGCGCGCGCTCGGCGGAAAATCGCCGAATCGCCCGCGCCAGCTCGCGCATCAGCGTTTCATTCGAGCGCGGCTCGAGCGCGACGATCGAGTCGTCATCGATACGCATCGAGGAACCAAGTTGCTCGGCCAGGAAATGACGCAGGTTGATCGGCAATCGGCTGCCGAGCTGCAAACGCTGCGACTCGAACGGCGATGGCTCGATTGGCACGCTGCGGGTTGGACGCGAATACGCCCGCGGGTTGCCGAGTACCGATAAAGATTGTAGACGCTCCAACGGCGACGGCGCGCCGTAAGCAAATCGCGATGCGTGGGCGCGTCGATGAACCAGGGGTCCGTTTCGCACAGTCTCAACCTCCCAGGGCTTCGAGTTCCGGTCGGCGTGCCGCACGCGCGGGCTTGCCGCCGGACACCGTCAGGGGCCGTCGGATGGATATTTCAAATTTCGAATTGGAACTATGAGTGATGTGTGCGAAATCGATTCGGGAAAGGCGTCGTGAGGCCGTCGCGCCGCGCCAATAATGCCGGCCGCGGCGCCCGGCGGCGCCGATTTCAGGGCTGCAAGATCGAAAAGCGCCAAAACAAACTTGCGCCATGCGCACCGGCTCTTTTCATCAGACCATCAGCCCGCTCAGCATCTCGCGATGCCCGCCTGCCCTGCCCGCACCACATCTCGATTCCAAAGCAGCGGCTCGATGGATATGCGCGCGGCGAACTCGGTCGTCAAATCCCCCGACTTGGCCGTTTCGATCCGCGCGACGTTTTCAGGCCACCAAGAGTAACAATCAGTAAGGACGGCTTCTTAATTAGCGCGCGTACCGTGGTCGGGCAACATCGCGCGCGCGATTAAGATCGGATTGCAAACTTGACAACCGGTGGCCCAAGTGCCCTTTTTCGCGCCCGAACCAACGTCCTCGCAGCCGCAAAATGAGACGCGCTAATGGACCTCCGCCGGCGGTTCGAGATGCGCATCGGCCAACAGCTCGACATCAATGATCCACTGCCGCAAGCCCGGAGAGGGTTTGTCGCGTATGCGACAGTTGCGACTGCGGTCTTCAACACTGGCGGACTCGGATGCGTCCTGTCGGGATCGATGAGCACGCGGAGATTAAGAGAACAAATCCTGTGATCCGGACGAGATGACCGCAAGGCCGTTGGCGGTCTTACAATTTTTTTCAGTGCGCCGCTTCCGCCGGCAGGTTGCGCGTGTCGCGCTTGAGGAACAGGAAGGTCGGCACCAGCACCAGCATCAGCACGCACAGGATTCGGTAGATGTCGTTGAACGACAGCATCGCCGCCTGCCGCTGCACCAAACCGTAGAGCATCATCATGCCGTGCTTGTGTCCCATCGCGAATTCATTGCCCATGTTGAGGCCGCCCGGCATCTGCATATGCGGGAGCGTGAAGACCGTGATGTGCTCGACGAGGTTGCTCTGATTGACCTGCTCGCGATGTATCAGCAGCGTGGTCAGGTACGAGGTGCCGATCGCGGCGCCGAGGTTGCGCGTGACTGAGTAGAGACTCGCCGCGCGCCCCATCTTGAACTTTTCCATCGAGCTCAGCGCGGCAGCCGACAAGCCCGGGAATATCAACCCGGTGCCGACTCCCTGGATCACCGTCGGCCACACGATTCGCCGCACGTCCGAGTCGAGATTCAGCCCCGCCATCTGCCACATCGCGAGTGCGACGAGAATAAAGCCGATGCCGACCAGCGGCCGGATGTCACCGCCGCGGCGCGCAATCGTACCGAGGATGATCATCGAGAACATCGTGCCGAAGCCGCGCGGCGCCATCACCAGTCCCGCCTTCGACGCCGTGTAGCCGAGCGTCTCCTGCAGAAACACCGGATTCAGAATAGCAGTGCCGTAGAGCGTGAAGGTCAGGAAAATTATCAGCACCACCGGCAGCGTGAAGTTCATGTTCTCGAGAATCGAGAGGTCGACGATCGGATCCTCGGTGTGCAGTTCCTGATAAATCAGCACGGCGAGCGAGATGAGCGCGGCGGCGGTGCAGTAGACGACCCACGGGCTGTGAAACCAGTCGGCGCGCTCGCCGCGATCGAGCACGATTTCGCCAAGCCCGAGCGAGACGAACAGGCACGCGATGCCGATCAGATCGACGCGGCCGCGCCGTAGGTTGCGCATGTAAGACGGGTCGTCGACGAAGCGATACACCATGAACGCCGCCAGCGTCCCGATCGGCACGTTGATATAGAAGTTCCAGCGCCAGGTCCACGCGTCCGTGATATAGCCGCCGATGGTCGGGCCCATGATCGGCGCGACCATCATCCCGATTCCCCACACCGCCATCGCCATCGCCTGCTCGCGCGGCGGAAACGTCTCCATCAGGATCGCCTGCGACAGCGGCATCATCGCCGCGCCCGCCGCGCCCTGCATCAGGCGGAAAAAAACAATCTGGTTGAGCGATTGCGCCACTCCGCACAGCGCCGACGAGACGATGAACATCGTGATCGACGCGACGAAATAGCGCTTGCGCCCGAAGCGCTCGGCAATCCACCCGGTCATCGGGATCATGATTCCCGCCGCGACCAGGTACGACGTGACGACCCACGCGATCTCGTCGACGCTGGCCGAGAAACTGCCCTGCATATGCGGCAGCGAGACGTTGACGATCGACGAGTCGAGCACCTCAAGCACAGTGCCCAGCATCACGGAGAACGCGATAATCCACTTACGCGTCGAGGAGAACTCGTGGACCTCGTGCGTAGGTTGAACGAGCGTTTTAGGCGCAACAGCCATGGATGGAGTCCACGCCTACGGTACAAAGCAGCGACGATGGATGCAAAAGACTCGATCCCGCAAAACGGTCATCGCTATGACACTTCTTAGCATCGGGTGCAGGGGTCACCCCTGCCGAAGGAAGCGTGAAACCTACCGAGGGTTTCACATTCAATCAAGTGATTTCCCTTCCCCCCGCCCAACCGCGCGTAGTAACTCTCGCGCCATGCCTCCATCCGCCGCGTTGCCGCCGGGCCCAGGTCTCTTTGCGACCTTCGACTTCGTCCGCAATCCGTTTCGATTCCTCGATACGTGCGCGCGCCGGTACGGCGATTGGTTCACCGCGCGCGTTCCGGGCGTCTCGCCGTTCGTCTTCACCAGCGACCCGGCAGCGGTGCGCGAGGTCTTTCTCGGCGATTCGGACGCGCTTCATGCCGGCGACGCCAACCGCCCGCTCGGCGCGTTCATGGGTGAGCGGTCGTCGCTGTTCCTCGACGGTGCGCAGCATCTGCGCCAGCGTCGACTCCTGCTGCCGGCATTTCATGGCGAGCAGATGGCGTCGCACGCAGTTGCGATGCGCTCGGCGGCCGACAATGCGATCGCGTCGTGGCCGATTGGGCAACAGTTCGCGATTCATCCGCAGATGCGCGCGATTACGTTCGAAACAATCATCCGGACCGTTTTTGGATTCGAAGACGATGACGCCCGTGCGGAATTGCGCGTTTCACTGAAAAAACTGTTCGCGCTCTACTCGAGCGGGCTCGGCACACTGTTCTCTCTGCCCGCGATGCGAATCGACGCCGGTCCGTGGAGTCCGTGGGGGCGGGCCGTCAGGCTGACGCGCCAGATCGATTCGATTCTGTACACGGAATTCGCGCGGCGGAGAAAGGAGGACGTCGACGGACGCGCGGATGTCCTCTCGATGCTGCTGGCGACGCGCTACGAAGACGGTCAGCCGCTCGCCGACCGAATAATCCGCGACGAGATGTACACTCTCATGCTCGCAGGACACGAAACCACGGCAGCCACGATGGCGTGGGTAATCAACCGGCTCGTGACGAATCCTCACGTGATGGAACGCGCGCGCGCCGAAGTTTTTTTAGTACTAGGAGATCAACAACTCGATTCGTCTCACGTTGGCAAACTGAAATATGTCGAGGCCGTGATCAACGAGACGATGCGCCTGGACCCTGTAGTTCCAAACATCGGCCGCGGACTGACGAGGCCGATGACAATCGCCGGGCGCGAGCTACCAGCGGGCGTGATAATCGCGCCCAGCATCTACCTGGTGCAGAGGCGTCCCGAGCTATGGCCGGACCCGGAGATATTCAATCCCGACAGATTTTTGGAAACGCGCCAAAGCCCATACACGTTCTTCCCATTCGGCGGAGGCGCCCGCCGATGCCTGGGCGCAGCGTTCGCGACGTATCAGATGAAAATAGTGATCGCGCAAATCCTGTCGCGCGTAGAATTGAAACCGGTGACCGGCTACACAGCAAGCGCCACCCGCCGCGGCATAGCCTTCGCACCAAGCCAAGGCATGCCTGTCATCGCGAGTGCCTAGTCCGAGGAACCTAACCCCTAACCCCTTCCCGCGCGAGAAGGGAACCGGTGAGTTTTTCTTGTAATTGGGTGCAGGGGTCACCCCTGCCGAAGGAAGTGTGAAACCCACCGCGGGTTTCACTTTCAATAGAGTGACTTACCTCTTCCAGAATTCTTCAGCACTCGTTGACTCATTTGTCGACCCTAACGTATGTTAGGCAAGGGCTGTAAACACCACATCGCGGACGGGACACTAAAAAAAATGCCTCATGAATCTCGATTGAATTTTTCTGTTGACGAAATTCTTGCCAACGTTGATACTCGCGAGCCGCTTATCGTCAAGGGCGTTAAGTGCCATGGCGGGTTTGATGCTGACGGGCATTACCGGTCGCCGCGGACTGCTTTTCGCGTGCCTGCTATCCAGGCCTGGCAGGAGCAGCATGTTGCTTCCTCGGGAACGCCGCTTTTCGAGATTCCGGCCGATACCGTTTCGCCGCAGGTGCCTAATGTTGCGCAGGTGAAGTTCCTGCTGCGGTCGGGCGTGCGCGAGCCGATGGTGCGATGGCTGTCCGAAATCGCAATCGTCGAGGGCTTCGGCGCGATGATTCGCGAGCTGCCCGTGCCTCCGCTCAACACCTTCATCCGCGAGGAGACGGCTGGCACCGCGCTGGCTCATCTGACCGGCGGCCTGTTCGAAGCGCACGCGCGCGACGAAGCGGGATGGACCGAGGAGGGCGGCCATCGCCAGATGTGGGACGCGGCCCGCGACGCGGCGCTGTCCAATCCCGCGATCTCGCCTGAAATCTACGCCAATATCATCGCGCGGCGCGGGGGGCAGCCGGTCGCGATGTTTCCGGAGCTCGGCGAACCGGTCGAGCGGTTGATTCGCTTCATGGCCAACGTGCTCGCGATTGAAGTCTTCGCCGCCTCGACGTTCGCGTGGGCCGAAGAAATCCTGTCCGATCCCGAAGTCTCCGACGCGCCCGAGGATGCCGCCAACCTGGTGCGCTTCATCCGCTCCGACGAAGCGCCGCACGTCCAGTACCTGCGCACGGCGCTCTCCGAAATCCAGGCGCGCACGCTGCTCACGCTCGACGGCAAACCGATTTCCGGCCGCAAGGTCGTTGGCGACCTGGCGGAGCGCGGGATTCGCGCGATGGTTCGTCAGCGCCTGAACGAGCGGCCCGTGATGGTCCGCGATTTGATCCGCAAGACCGCCAACGTCCAAGATATCGACGCGCTGATGAGCGAGTTCGACGCGCTCGGCACGCGATGGACGCCGCCCGCGCGCTACGCGGACCTCGCGCCGACGGCGAGCGCATCCGCGCCCGTTGGGTATTGATTCCTATTCCCTCCCCCGTTCGTGGGGGGAGGGTGAGGGTGAGGGTGAGGGTGAGGGACAACAATGCGGCGCGGTTATCTGTACGCGCCGCACACCCGGAATCTTCAGCAGATTTGGCCCTCACCCGTCGCTCGAAGACGAGCGTCGGCCTCTCCCCACGTGGGGCGAGGCGAAGAGGGGAATCGAACTGTGATCGCGGGGCGTGGTAAGGTTTTTCTTTGGCTTGCCTGCCGGGTCCGGCCGATTCGCGATGCATCCCTGCCGCAAAACTTCGATTCCATCAGCGAGCGTGCGAGTCGGTATCGCGGGCGCGTTTGCGATTGCATTGGCAATCGCGATCGCGCCCGCGTTTGCGCAGAGTCCTGCGACGACGCAGTCTGCGTTGCCTGCGCCGTCAGCGGCGGCGCCGAGCGCCGCCGTAACCGCCGCGCCTGTCGCCGCGCCGCGGCCCGCGGCCGCGACGAGTCCCGCGTCCGTCGGCGTATCGGCGGCCGCGCCGCCACCCGACGCGCACTCCGTCATTTCGTACCTGGGCGACGTGATCAACTGGTACGGCCATCTCGGCGTCGAAGCGCAGCTCGTGCGCGATCCCGACGAGACGCTCTTTTTCGCCGATGATCGCCAGACCGCCGGCGAGGTCCTGAAGCTGGCTTTCGAGTACGCGCGCGCGCAAGCGGCGTTCATCGCCAAGACGAGCCCTATCGCCGCCGCAGCTGGACCCGGCGGTGCGCTGAGCGCCGCCGGGTCCGGCAGCGTCACGCAGACCTACGAGAAGCTCGACGCGGCCGCGGCCACGCTCCGCGCACGCCTCAAGACTTTGCAGGCGCAGCTCGCGAAAGCGCCGGCGCGACAGCGCGACGCACTTGCTTCCCAAATTCAGAATGCGCAAAACCAGCTCGATTTGAACCAGGCGCGCGGCGATGCGCTCAAGGCGCTCGCGCAATTCGAAAGCGGCAGCTCGTCGCCCGATCAGAGCGGAACGCTGGCGGCTCAGATCGACGAGCTCGAGCAGTCGGTTGGCGATACCAGCAAGAAGGCATCCACCCTGCCGGCCGACGCCGCACTGATGGCGCGGCCCGAGCCTACCGGGATTTTGAGCCTTGTCACCGACCTGTTCGCGCTCAGCAGCAAACTCGACTCGCTCGAACAGAACAGCGCGCTCGCGCAAGGGCTGGCCGCTCGCGCAGCCGCCGTCCGCAAGTCAATCCTCGCGGTAATCACCGGACTCGACGCGCGCGGCAGCGCGCTCGCGCAGGGGACCGGGACGGCCGACGTCGCGACGCTCACGGATCGCAGGAAATCGTTCGAAGGCCTGCTAGAAACGCACAAACTCGCCAGCGCCGCGGCGCTGCCGCTCAGCAAGCAGATCGTGCTGCTCGGCATTTACACCAACAACGTGGGGCGCTGGCGCGCCGCCGTCGAAGAGCGCTGGAACCAGGAATTCCGCAGGCTCATCGTCCGATTGATCGCGCTGGGCGCTTCGCTGCTGCTGATCTTTGTCGGTTCGATAGCGTGGCGATGGCTCACCAATCGCTACGTGACCGACATTCGGCGCCGCGGGCAGGTGATGGCGGCGCGCCGCCTGGTACTCGGGTTGCTCATCCTGATCGTCGTGCTACTCAATTTCTCCGACGAGCTCGGCTCGGCCGCGACGGTGGTGGGATTCGCCGCCGCAGGTATCGCCGTCGCGCTGCAGAACGTGATCCTGTCGATCGCCGGCTACTTCTTTCTGATCGGGCGCTTCGGAATCAAGGCGGGAGACCGCGTCCAAATCGGCGGCGTGACGGGAGACGTTATTGATATCGGGCTGGTAAAACTCTCGCTGATGGAACTGGGCGGCACCGGGACGCATCGCGAGCCCACCGGCCGCGTCGCGGTATTTTCCAACGCGATCGTGTTTCAACCCTCGGGCAACTTCTTCAAGCAAGCGCCCGGCACCAGTTTCGTATGGAACGAAGTGCGGCTCACGCTCGCCCCCGATATCGACTACCGGCTGGCCGAGAAGCGCCTGCTCGAGGCCGTCAACGAGGTGTTCGCGCGCTATCGCGATCGCGTGATGCGCGACTACCGGCATCTCGAGCGCGACCTTAACATCATGCTCGAGACGCCCAAGCCGCAAAGCCGCCTGCATCTGAGCCAATCCGGGCTGGAAATAGTCATTCGCTATCCCGCCGAGACTTACACCGCGCCGCAGATCACCGACGAAATTTCGCGCCGCGTGCTCGACGCGATCAATCGCGAGCCGAGCCTGCGCCTGGCGCAGCAAGGTACCGCGAACATCCAGTCGCAAGTCGTGCCAGCGGCGGCCGACAATGAAAACGGTGCCGATCAGCCCACCGACGGACAACCGGCCGGCGATGCGCCCGGCGGCGCCGCGGGAAAGGCAGCAGGCACCACGGCGCCGAACAAGTAGGGTTCTCAGCGTGCTGCGGATCAACGAGGACCGCTTCGCGATTTCAAAACCGGAACCGGCTTCGCTAGCGCGAAGCTGTCCGAGATCCTTCGCTGCGCTCGCATCGCTCGCTTCGGTCAGGATGACATTCAGAAGCGAAGTTATGCGGCTGGAGTTCCCGCGATGCTATCGACGATGTCGGCCAGCTCGGGAATCCGGTAGCGCTCGCCGCTGTACGCCTCGTACATCAGGAAAACCCAGAACACCGCCAGTGCGATGTCGATTAGCGTCAGAATGAAGTTGAGCAGCGCGCCCAATCCATGCGGCAGCACCGCGATAAATACGCCGAACACGATTCCGATCGCGAACCACGCAACCGAGAAGCCAATCGATTGGCGCGCGTGAAAGCGGATGAACTCGTCCTGGTTGTACGGTTCGAGATACAGAAAAATCAGGCCGGTAACGAAGCCCAGCAGATATGTCAGCGCCGCAATTACATTGGCTTGCGGCTTTCGGGTCTCACCGTTCATCGCGAATCCTCCTTCTCATCTGGAACGATGATCCTGGAAGCGATTTCAACCCAGAACTACGACTGGGCCATTAATTTGTAGTCGAACGCGTGAGGTGATCGCAATGCGCTGGCGTGCAGCGCCCGCACTGCGGCAGGACAGGCTCGTCGAATCGCGACGCCGGCCCTCCTATCGATCTCGCTAGCCAGTTTTCTCCGACCGTCTCCTCACCGCTTCGAGGCGATCCATCGCGGCGGTCGCATTGCGCGCCGTTTCGACCACTTCGAGCTGCGCACGGATGCGGCTGGCAAGCTGGCGACGGAAGACAGGCTTGGCCAGGAAGTCGCTGACTCCAAGGCGCATGCCCTCGGCCCGCGCGTCCAAATCGTCGCGAGCGGTAATCATGATCACTGGTATTTCCGCGGTTACCGGATTGGCCCTGAGCGCCTTCACGACCTCGAAGCCGTCCATCCCGGGCATCATCAGGTCGAGGAGAATAACATCAACTTCGTTTTCGCGCACCAGTTTGAGACATTGCTCTCCGGAGTTGGCCTCTATCGGGACAAAGCCTTCACGCTGCAAATGCCGGGCGAGGATCGCGACGGTGTCTTGATCGTCGTCAACCACCATTATCTGTGGCGGCCTGATTGCTTCATCCATACGATTCCATCCCCGCCTAGCCTTCCTCGCTTTCGTCCAAAGACGCCGGAGCTATCACGCCGCAGCGCCTCAGCTTCGCGGAAAATGTCGTCCGCTTGAGCCCGAGCAACCGCGCCGCGCCTTGTTTGTTCCCGCCGGTTTGCTGGAGCGCATCGTTTATCAATCTACCTTCCAATTCCCGTACCAAGTTGTTCAGGCTCACTCCGCCCCCACTCAGCTTGACTTTGACCGGAGGCGTCGCAGGCCGCACGCCTGCCACCAGGTTCTCCGGCAAAATCGACGTGTCGATAATCGAGCCCTCGCACAGAATGGACAGCCGCTCGATCATGTTCTCGAGCTCGCGCACATTGCCCGGCCAATCGTACGACCATAGCGCTACCATCGCCTCGCGGCTGATTGCGATTGCGCGCCCGGGGGTGCGATCGCGGATGCGCTCCAAAAAATGTTCACAGAGCAGCGGGATATCCGAACGGCGCTCGCGCACCGGCGCAATCACGATCGGCACCACCTGCAGTCGATAGAAGAGGTCCTCGCGAAACGCGCCCTTCTCGACCGCCTTGCCGAGATCGACGTTGCTCGCCGCGATCACGCGTACATTCACCCGTGTCGCTCGATCCGCACCCACCGGCCGCACGACGCCGTCTTCAAGCACGCGCAAGAGTTTCGCCTGCAAGCCGTTGGGCATCTCGCCGATTTCGTCCAGGAAGATCGTGCCGCGATCGGCCGTGGTCAGCAGCCCGTGACGCGATCCCGCCGCGCCCGTGAACGCGCCCCGCTCATGCCCGAACATCTCGGATTCGAGCAAGTCGTGCGGAATCGCCGCGCAGTTCACCGGCACGAACGGCTGATTGCATCGCGGCGACAGCGTATGGATCGCGTGCGCGACCACTTCCTTGCCGGTGCCGCTCTCGCCCGTGATCAGCACGGTCACCTCGGTCGGCGCGACGCGCTCGATCAGCGCGCGCAGCTTGACGATCGCCGGATGCTCTCCGACTAGCGCGCGCTCGACCGCAAACGGCGCCTCTGTCTCGGCAAATTTCGGTTGCAACGCCACCCTGCTTCGCTCCGTAACCGGTGAATGGAAAAATCCTCGGCGGACGAGCAAAATCGTCTCACGCCGCGTGGGTAGTTAACAGCACTGTGACTAAGAGTGAGCAGGATAGACCAAGCAAGTCGCGGTAATTGTCACGCGGAGAACACGATCAGACGTCGCCCGTCGAGTTGCGATAGTGCGCCGATTGTCCCGGTCCCTCGGCCACCGAGATTTCCATCGTCGTCACCAGCTTAAGCGCGCCGCACGCCTTCAGCGCCGCGGCCAACTCCTCCCAGATATACCGCGCGAGTTCTTCAGCCGAGCTATGCACGATCGGCACGATACACACGTCGGCGGCAGGCAGCACAAATTCGTCCTGCTGATAGCGGATTCGCACCACCCCGTCCTTGGGTCCGTCGATCGTCAGGCAGTCGCTGTCGCGCGGCACGATCGTGCGCTCGTCGAGCCGATCGACAATCTCCTTGGTCAGCTTTTTAATCAGTCCGAAATCGATCACGTAGCCAGTCTTCAAAAGCCGCCCCTCGACATAGACGCCGACTTGGTAGTTGTGGCCATGCAGCGGCTCGCGAAATCCGGGGTAGGCGATAAAATGCGCCGCCGAAAATTTCAGATTCTCTTTCGCGACATGGATTGAAAATTTCTCTGCCATCGAGGTGTTCACGTCACTATACGACGCCCGCCAGCTTTAGCAGCGCCGCCGGACCGGGCGTGCGCCGCAACAAAAAACGCTGGGCGTATCGCGATGCGTCGATTGACGTAGCCTCGAGGAACCGCTCGCGCTCGCCGCTCGCGATCGGCCCAAGATGCGCCGACAGCTCGCGTGCCCATTTCGCGTCCGCATCGAAACCCACCGCCAGGTCGGCTACGTCCACCCCATGCAATCCGCCGAGAATACACTCCGCGTAATAACCTATCTGCCCGGCGCGATCGAAACCGGGAAGTTCGATGCGCAAAGACTCTTCGAGCGACAGCAGCCGCTCCATCCCGAATTCCCGGCGGCGCGAGACCACCCTCGGGTCGCCGCTGCCTTCGAATCCCGAGCCGATCGCAATTATCGCGACACGCCCGTCGTCGATCGCCACGGGATGGAAAATATATCCCGGCGAGGTGTATTCGAGCAGAGCGCGCAGTTCTGTCCGATAAGCCAGCAAATCGAAATCCGTGCGGCCTGCGATCTCCATCAGGTATTCGCCGAGCGGCTGGCCAGCGCGATCCGCAAGGCCGATCAACCGCGCGAAACCATTGGGATCGTATTCCTCGCGCCGCGCGATCATAGGCGCGTATTCGCGATCGAACGTCAACAGCAGCCCGCCTATTCCATCATTCGCCACGATCGACACGCTGATCGGAACGGCGCGATCAACAGGCTCGATATCCATAGCGAGATACTTGCCATGGCTCGAAGGCTTGGCCAGTCCGCGCCGCGCGTTTCGAATAGAAACGGAAGCCACGTCACGCGCGATCAACCTGCTCGCACCACCGCGCCGCTCAGCCAGCAACCCGTAGCCGCTGAGCAACGACCCGTATCCGACGACAAGTATTTCGCGATTGTGCAAAATCGTCCGACTCTCCAATACCGTTTCGCTTGTCCGAATCCTATAACCTCTCCTTGTCCGAGGAGAGGTCGGCGAAAGCCGCTTGAAAAGCGGTGTCGCCGGGAGAGGTGCAACGCCAGACACCGCACCCACGCCGGCTCGTTTAATCGCAATGCAGAGAGAGACACTGAGGCCGCTGCCAGACAACAGCACAACTTTCTGACTTGCTCCAACAGGCGGGCAAGCGGTGGTGCGACGGCCAGCGTTGCACCTCTCCCGTCACTCACCTTCGGCTCGTGCCGACCTCTCCTCGGACAAGGAGAGGTTAGGATCCCGCCGCCCCAAGCCCTTCTAACAAGGACGAAGTCCCGCATCTTCGCTTAGTACTGGGTGCAGGGGTCACCCCTGCCCAAGGAAGCGTGAAACCCACGGACGGGTTTCACATTTGATTTAGTTCTTCGTCCCCTCTTCCTATATATCCTCCGCGCCCGGGTAGTACTTCCCCTCGGGAAGCGAATCGACCGCCGCCCAGAACTCGGGACCGCCCGCCTTCATCGGATCCTCGAGCGCCCACGCCTGCCGCTTGTAGTTCCAGCTCTCCGGCCTCAGCCGCTTCGCTTCCTCGAAATACTTCTTCGCCGCATCGGCGTGTCCGTTCTCGAACAGGTATTCGCCGAGCCTGAAATTCGCGGCCGCGCGCACCTGCGCGTCGTTCGGCGTATGCATCCGTTTGAGAACCTCCGGCGCGCTTAGCGCGAAGCGACTTTTCGAGCCGTTCGCCACCCAGTCGCGAAGCGCGTTCAGGTATGCCTTGCGCCGCGACTGCAGCTCGTTCATCGCATCGGCCGGAATCGAAAAGTTGGTGCGGTTCATCTTTCGGAATGCGTCCGAGACGCCGGCGGGCTCGCTGGGCCGCACGATTTTGCCGTGCTCGTCGATCCAGACGGCAGTCGGCACGTTGACCATGTCGTAAAGCTCGGCGACCAGATGGCGCCGATCGATCAGGCATGGATAGGTGGGCTTGGCCGCCTTGATCCACGGCTCGGTCGCCGCAATCCCGCCACTGTCGAATGCGATCGCGATCGGCACGAATCCTTTCGGTCCGAGTTCTTCGTAAAGGGCCTGCCAGACTGGCAGGTCAAAGCGGCATCCTCACCACGACGCCCATGAAACGACGAAAACTTTCTTGCCGCGATAGTCGGACAGCGAATGCATCTTGCCGTCGAGATCCGGCAGGCTGAAATCCGGCGCGTCGAGCGACGTCAGCGTCCGCTTTCTCTCGGCCGCAGCCTCGCCGATACACCATGCGTTAAACTCGGCGTCAGCCACGACGGGCTGCCCGAGCAGACCTGCCAACGCCGCGAGATTGCAGCGCCCGCGATCTACGAACTCATTCTTTCGTGCGTCGGGCACGGGCAGGCAGAGGTCGCCCTTGCAGAATCCCTGTGGTTTGAACTCCCATCCGCTGACCCGCTTGAGGTCGCCGGCACTGAGCCACAGCCCGCCGCCGATTGATTCAGCATCGACGCCCGCAGTCGCCCGTTCGCCATATATAATGTCGATAGCCATCGCAAATTCCCTCGGGTCAGGATTTCAGCACAAACCCGTCACCCGCACCAACCGTCCGATTCTCATAACCTCCCCTTGTCCGAGGGGAGGTCGGCGTAAGCCGCTTGAAAAGCGGCGGCGGCGGGAGAGGTGCAACGCCAGACACGGCATCAACGCCGTCTAACCGCAATGCACAGACATTCAGGACCGCCGCCAGACACCAGGACAACTTTCTGACTTTCTGCAACGGGCGGGCAAGCGCTGGTGCGACGGCCATCGTTGCACCTCTCCCGTCGCTCACCTTCGGCTCGCGCCGACCTCCCCTCGGACAAGGGGAGGTTAGGATCCAGATCCTCCCGTGCTAACTTCTAACAGGGACGAAGTCCCGCATCTTCTCTTAAGTACTGGGTGCAGGGGTCACCCCTGCCCAAGGAGGTGCGGAACCCACGGTGGGTTCCGCATTTAATAAAGTGATCTACCCTTCCCTTATATCCATAATATTGCGCCGCCGGCCGGACGCCCCGTGCTCTCCCTAACCGCCCGCACGTAAAATCTGATCTGCGCGCGATATTCGTCGAGTCGCGGCGCGACCTCGACATCGGTCTTGAAATCCACCACCGTCCAGACCGCGCCGGCGCCGGTATTCTCCGCGAACGCGAGGTCCGCGATTCCTTCGACTGCGGTGCCGTCTTCGAGCCGGATCATCAGCGGACATTCACGCATCACCGTCTGCGCCGCTTTGGCGCGCCGCATGAGCGAAGACTTGAGCGCGGCTTGCACGGCCTTCACCGCGGCAACGACTTCCTCCTGAGGCGCGCCGATCATCTTGGCCGCGCTCACCGCGATCTTGCCAAGCTCGTCCGCGTCTGCGTCGAATGGCGCGCGCAGCATCGTCAGATGCACGAGAGTACCAAAGCGCTTGCCATGCGGCCGGCCAGTATCGCGACGCGTCTCTTCGATCGCGATCGCTTCCGCCGATGCGGGCCCGTCGGCGGGCGCCGCGAGCGCGAGTTCGGTGGCAGTCGCGACATTTACCGTCGGCGTCTTTCCCGCCGCGAGCATCGCCGCCCGGCGCGCACTCCATTCTTCATGCATTTTGACGCCGCGATCCGACACGAGCTTGTTCTCGTCGGCTTGCAGCAGCTTGTCCTGCCGCAACCCCATCTTCTCCTCGACGTTGAGAATCAGCAGCCGCGGGTCCCACCAGACAGTCTCAATCAGATGCGCCCCCTTTTGCACGCGATGTAATCCCGGCACCACCGATTTCACTTTGCCCGGCGCTTTCGTGGGCCGCGTCAGCACGCTGTCGTCGCCGAACTCGGGGCATCCGGCAGGATGCGACGACGCCGGCGCGCGCCGCTCCGTGTTCGCCGGATAGATGACGGAATTCAGCCGCCCGAGCCAGCCGTCAGATTCTTCGTCGCCAACCGCCGGCACCACGACCAGGTCGCGCGCGCGAGTCGCCGCCACGTAGAGCAGGCGAATCGATTCCTCCACGTCGCGCTCATGCTCCTTCGCCGCATGCTCCTGCAGCTCGCGCGGCGCGCATCCCGCAAGCTCCATCGCGGCCAGCTTCGAGGCGGGCTCGATATACCGTGAAGCGTTCTCGCGAGTCTCGTTGCAGGTTATATCGGCCAGGATAACGACCGGGAACTCCAAACCTTTCGCGCGATGGACCGTCATTATCCGCACGCCCTCGGTCCCTTCCTCGACGATCGGCGTCTCGCTCGCCTCGTCGCGTTCGGCGCGTGCTTCCAGCTCATCGACGAACGCCCGAAACGACGTGGTCCCGCCGCGCGCTTCGTAACGCCGCGCCTGGTCCATGATTCGCATGACGTTGGCCAGCGCCTGCTCGCCGGTCGGCCAAATCGCGAACCCCGCATGCGCGCGCGTAGTAGCCAGCAGCTTCGCGATCGTCTCCGCGATCGGCCGTCGATTCCGCCCACGATGCAGATTTTTAATGACGTCGAGCGCGCCCTTCACTTCCTTGAGGCTTGCGGGCAACGCCTCTTCGTCCAGCTTGCGGAACGGATGCAAGCTGCCTAGCGTCATGCGGAATTCGAGCAGCGCCGCGTCCGACAGTGCGAACACCGGGCCGCGCAGGGCCGCGAACACCGTCAACTCGTCGTCGGGCCGCTCGATCGCGCCGAGCAGATTGCGCATCGCGAGCACTTCCTCGCGCTCGTTGAACGATCCGCCCTTGACCAGCACGTGCGGCAGATGCCGCGCTTCGAGCGCGCGCAAGTACGGCCGCGTCACGTCGTGCCCGAACGAATTCATGCGGCGAAACAGGATGCAGATATGGCGCGGGCGAATCGGCACGCGCACGTCGGGCGCCTCGCGCTCGGTCACCGTCCATCCGCTTTCATGCACCAGCCATCGAGCGTAAGCGGCAATCGCGTCGGGAATCGACTCGTCGATTTTCCAATTCGTAACCCGGCCGAAATCGCCGTACGGCTCCGGCACCGGCAGTACCACGATCGACGGCTGCGTCCCCGGCTCGGCGCGATACGGCGTCAGCGGCGCGTACAACGGCTGCGTGCCCGATTCCTCGCTCATCAGCGGCGCGAAGGCGGCATTGACCATCGTTTGAATCGCGGGCGTCGCGCGAAAGCTGACCGTCAGATACTCGAGCTGCGCGCCATGCATCAGCAGCAGTTGTTTGACGCCCTGGTAGAGCGAAACGTCGGCGCGCCGAAAACGATAAATCGATTGTTTCGGATCGCCGACGATAAACAGCTTCCCGTCAATCGGCCTGACCTTCAGCCAGTTGGTCTCGGCGGGATCGGCCGCCGACAGCAGCAGCAGGATTTCCGCCTGCAAAGGATCGGTGTCCTGGAATTCATCGACAAAAATATGCGTGAAGCGATTTTGCAGCTCGGCGCGTACCGCCGGATTGTCGCGAACCAGGTTGCGCGCGACCAGCAGCAGGT
Organism: uncultured delta proteobacterium; assembly: GCA_963724395.1. Classification (GTDB taxonomy): domain Bacteria; phylum Desulfobacterota; class Binatia; order Binatales; family Binataceae; genus Binatus. Next base: position 480,652 of record CAVRUK010000002.1, read on the forward strand.
CCAGGAAGTCCAGCCGCCCCGCGCGCCGCTTCAGGTCCTCGTAGATACCAACGATCGGCCACAACTCGTCGCGCAGCAGAGGCGCGAGATTCGCGCCCGCGTCGTCGCGAAACTTCTTGAGCCGCGTGTGCAGCTCGGCGCGCCGCCGGAAGACTTCGTCGCGGGTCAATTCACCAAAGGCGTCGCCGTATCCCTTCCAGTTCCAATGCCTGCCCGTGCACAGCCTGATCAATACAGACTCGAGCGCGTCATGATCGCGCCCGCGCACCGCCTCCAGCCGCGTCGCCTCGGCTACAGGCCGCGCGATCGCGTCGAGGCCCTTCGCCAGCCAGTCGTCGTCTTCGCCAAGTTCAGCAAGTTTGCCCAGCGCTTCGACCTCCGCGATTATCGCGTCAATTTCGGCGTCGCGCTCGAACGGCGAATACTGCCATGGCGAATCGAAGTCGCGCCAGTTCATCAGCTCGAGCGCCGCGTGTCTTGCGATCTCGCGCGGGCCCGTGCGCGCCGACAGGTCGCGCCGCCGCAACAGCCGCCGCATCCCCTCGCCCGGCTTGTCCAAAACTGTCTCGAACCACCGGTCGAACGCGGCGTCGAACATCTCGCCCGCAACGTCCTCGGGCGCCACTTCGAACATCGGATCGACTTGCGCCTCGACCGGCCGCTCGCGCAGCAGGTCGGCGCAGAATGAGTGAATCGTTCCGATACGCGCTTCTTCGAGTTGCTTGAGCGCCAGGTCGAAACGCGCGCGCCCTTCGCTCGACGGTTCTGTGCTCTGGCGCGCGCGCTCGATTTCCGCACGGAGCCGCAGCTTCAGTTCGCCAGCCGCCTTCTCGGTGAACGTCACAGCGACTATTCGCGCCAGCTCACCGCGCCCCGACCCGATCACCGACACGATTCGATTCACCAGCGCCGTGGTCTTGCCGGTGCCGGCCGCCGCTTCGATAACGAGCGTGACGCCGAGGTCGTCGCGAATCCGGTCACGCACCGCCTGGTCGGATATGATTGTCGGATTCGCGACCGTCATGGCATCGCGCGCAGCCGCTTCAGAGCGTCCAGCCGCGGTTTCTGCGGTTTGATTTTGGAGCGGCGCTCCTCGTACGGGCCGCAGACGCGCTTGTAGTCGCACCAGTCGCATTCGCGATCGTCCGGCGCGGCCGGCAAAAAACCCGCTTCGAGCGACTCCTTGACGATCGCGACGAACTTTCGCGCCGCATCGCGCGCCTCGTCGTTGATTTCGACCACGCGCTCTTCGTAGCCGCCGGCTGCGGTGCAGTAGTAAAGCCGCCCGGCGTGAATCTTCTCGCCGAGCACCTGTTCGGCCGCGAGCGCGTATAAAACCGGCTGCAGGGTCTTGCCGCCGCCAATCACGAAGTTTTTTTCTGCGCGCACTTTTCCGGTCTTGTGATCGGTTACGCGAATTCGCCCGGCCGGGTCGCGCTCGAGCAGGTCTATCGAGCCGCGCAGGCTGAGCCCGCCGTCGATCGCCACCGGATCCGCCGAGCTATGCGGGTCCGCCTGCGCGCGATCGCTCAGTCCGAAGCCGAGTTCGAACCATTCGGGCCGCCAATGTTCCGAATCCTCGGCCGCGCGCCGCATCCACTCGCGCAAGTCGGCGCGGATACCTTCGATACCGTCCAGCCACACGCGCTCGATCGCCGGCGCCAGCTCGTCATGCTTTTGCGCGGCAACTTCGTCGAGCTTTCGGTCGAGCAGCTCGGACGCGTCCTCCAAATCTTCCGGCGTGACCGGCAGCACGTCGAGTTCTCTCAGCGCCGACAGAATCTCGTATTGAACCTCCGCGAAAATACTGCCGCGCGTCAGCGGATCGAGCGTCTCGATCGCCTCGGGCTCCTCGCGCGGCTCCAGCCGATGGATCGCCTGGAGAAAAAAACGGTACGGGCACGCCGCGAAATTCTGCAGCGCGGTTGGTGAGTATGAACGCGCGCTCAGCTGATGCTTCCCCAACGCGGCGAGCGCCGCCGCGTCCGGATCGACCAGCCCGTCGGCCGGCGTCCATCGCCTGAGCCACCGGCGCGCCCGCGCGCGCAGCGCACGCCCCAGATGCTCGTTGGCGGCGAGCAGATAGTTGGCCGCGCCAGTCGTCGTCGCCGGATCGGCGTCGACCAGCTTGTCGAGCACTGCCAGATCGAACTCCGCGTCGTCGATCGCGTCGGCGGGATTCGCCGGCGCCGGCCATGAAAGCCGAGTCGCCGGCTGCGACGCCGCACGATTCGCCAGCTCGTCGAAGCCGGGCAGGCGCCCCTCCGCGGCGCGCAGAACTTCAAGCGCGTAGAACGACGGCACGCGCGGACGGCCCTGGTCGAGATCGACGCGCGGATAGGAAAACATCGCTCGCTCGCGCGCCGCGCCCGCCGCAATCCGGAGCGCGAGCCGCTCCGCACCGACCCGCCGCTCATTACGGGCGAGGTACGGACTCAGCCGCGCGCGCGCCGCGTCGGAAAGAATCGGATCCTCGGTCAGCTTGCGCGGAAACATCCGCTCGGCAAGACCGGGGACGATAACCACATCGAAGGCCATGCCGCGTGCGCGATTCGGCGGCGCAACGAACACCGCGCCGTAGCGGCGAACGCGCGGCGGAGCTTCCAGCCGCCCAAGCCGTTCGTTCAGCACCAGGCGGACCTCGTCGAGCCCGACCGGGCCGACCGGCGCCATCGGCTCCAGCTCCGCCAGCGCGGCGAGAACCGGTTCGCGATCGCGAATCGCCAGGTCAATCAGCTGGCGGAGAAATTTGAGCCAGTCGCCCCAGGTCGCGGCGCGCGGCGCCGCGCCGAGCATCGACAGGATCGGCATCGCCACTTCGCCAAGATGCGCGAGGTCGAGAATCCGCCGCTCCAGGCCGGCCGCGCGCGCGTCGTCGTCAGCAATCTCGGCGCGGCGCGCCATCAGCTCGTTGCCCAGACCCGCCAGCCGCTTGCGCCATCGCTCGGCGCTGCCGATCACGGCCGCATCGACGAGCAGCCGTTCCCATCGCCAGGGCGCGCGCGCCATTCCCTCGATCACCGGAACCGGATCGGAAGCGTCAACGTTGTCAACCAAAGTGGCCTCGCGCTCAACTTCGAGATCCGACTCGATCGGCGCAGGCGTGAGTTCGGCATCTGGGCTGATTGCGGGCCCGTCTTCGCGCGGCCGATCGGCGTCGGGCACTTGAGCCAGCGACAGATATTCCGCGAAGCGGCGCGCCGAAAGATTTTCGGAGGCGCAGCAAAGCAGCGCGAGCAGGGCGCGTCCTCCCGGTTCAGGCCGCCGCGTCCCACGCGCGAAGTAGGCCGGGATGTCCGCGCGGGCGAGCGTTTCCTGCAGGTACGGCGCATAACGCACCGGGTCATGGAGCAGCACGGCGATTCGATCGAACGGCACGCCGCGCCGCGCCTCGGCGGCGATGCGGCGTGCGATTTCGACACACTCATGCATCTCGCCGGGGGCGGAAACCACCCTCACGGTTTCGTCCACATCCCGCTCGGGCGGAGCAGTGTCAGCGAAGAGATGGGCCTGCAGACGCTCGAGCGAAGGCGCAACGCTTTCGTTCACGGCCGCCGATAACACGGTTGCGGGCACACCGAGCGCATCTTCGACGATCGTTTGAACGAGCGAATCACCGGCCGGGATCGTCGCGAGAATCGACGGCGCGCGGGCGGCGAGCGCAGCGATAAAGTCGCGATCGAGCCGGCTATCCACGGAAGGATCGAGCAGCAACACCGGCAGTCCGACGAAGCGCGGCGGATCTTTCGCGAGCACGGCGCGCGTCGCGACTTTCAGCATCCCCGCGCGATCGATCAGCTTTGCATCCGCCAACTCTGCGTCGAATTGTGCGAGCGTCGCGGCGATAGCCTCACCGGCGCCGCCAAGCGCACGCAACTGGTCAACGGCAACGTCGTTCCATCGCAGCTCGATCAGCGTCCGCGCGAGCGCGCGTGAAAAGCCGGGACGATCAAGGACCGGCTCGAAATGCGCGAGCGCTCCCGACAGCGCCAGGCGGAAAACCGCGCGCGCCGCGACCGCCTCGGCGGCGAGACCGTCCGCGGGCGCGAGGCCCGCGTCGGCAAGCTCCTCGGCGGCGAGCAATCCGACCAACCGGTTGAGCGTCAGGCGATGCACGCCGAGCATCGCGCCGCGCGAAAGCGCGAACGCGCGCACCAGGTCGTCGCCAGCTTCCTTGACCGACGCGATGACCAGGATTTCGCGGGCGGACGGCTGCGACTCGAGCCACGCGCGGGCGGCGGCGATACGCTCGGCGGCGCGCTCGGAGATTATGATTTCACGAGAAGCTGGCATCGGCGCGGCGCGACTCGAAGCCGCGCCACGTCACTATCGTCTGCCCCGACTATCAGGTGTCGCAAGAGGCCGCGCGGTTGTGTTTCCACAGCATGGACAACCGTTGTCAATACGGTTTTACGTTAAATTGAAACCCCTCCTGGGTTTCAAGCTTCCCTGGGCAGGGGTGACCCCTGCACCCAGTGTTAAGAAAGAAAAGATGCGGGACTCCGTCCCTGTTAGAACTTTTTTGGTTTCATCCTAAGGGCAGCGAAGGAGTCCGCTTCTTACCTCGCCCGTTCTTTTTTCGGGAGAGGCGGACGGCGGGCGCAGCCGCCGGTAGGTGAGGGTTCTGTAACGATTTGTTTTTCTGCGGCAGATTTGGTACGTGCAGGCTCATGAAACAGCGTCTAAACGTATCAAACTGGCGAGGCGTTCTAATCCTGGTGACACTCGCCTGCGTAACCATGCTGCCAGCGGCAACGGTCCGCGCCGGGCAGGCGTCGCGGGACGGCTACCGCGTTCACATTTTCTCGAAGAGCAGGAAGACCACCACGAAGAATCTCATCGATCACGGCGGCCCCGTTCTGCCCACGACGACGGCATACGTAATCTACTGGGGCAATGTCCCGACGGACGTTTCCGATGCTCTTGCCACATTCCTTGGCGGATTCGGCGGGAGCAGCTACGCGAATATTCTGACGCAATACATGCGCGGCGGATCGGTGCCCGAGACATCCTATGCGTCGCTCGCGCCGGATCCGAGTTCTCCTCCGGTGCGTTCGCCTAAAGTCAGTACGATTGTGAATGAAGTGTGCCATGCCCTGGGCAACACTCTCCCCGATCCCACGGGCATATACTTCGTAGTCACGGGGAACTTTCCGAAGGGCGGCGGCTTCTGCGCGTGGCATTCGTTCGGCACCTGCAACGGCGTCTCGATCCCGGTCGTGTATCTTCCGAACGTCACCGGCGTCAGCGTTTGCGACATCGTGTCTGATCCGGCGAATCCTTTTATGAACGGCGGACAGTCGATGGCGAACGACGCAGCCCACGAACTTTCGGAGTCGATCACCGATCCTTTTATCAGCGCATGGTACGATCAGTCGGGCGCGGAAGTCGCCGACAAATGCCAGACGGAGTACGGCAGCCCCGTGACACTCTCGGACGGAACTCAGTGGTCGCTGCAGGAGGAGTGGTCGAACAATGTCAGCGGCTGTATTCAGTCCCTGCCCTGAGCAGGGGTGACCCCTGCTCCCAGTACTAGGATAGTCGGCACCGCCGCGGGATGCGGGACTTCGTCCCTGTTAGAACTTTATTCTCTCACACAGACAGGTCGCCGTAGATCGCGTCGAGTGTGGAAATCATGCGCGCGTCGTGGCGGTTTTCCTGCGACTCGAGCATCCCGTTGAATACCAGCGCCACGACGATCTTGTTCGCCGGATCGAGGAATCCTACCGACGAGAAATAGCCCGCATGACCCCACGTGCGCCGGGAGCATCGGTTGCCGTACCACGTCGCGCCGTTGCAGTACTGCTTCGAGTCGACGACCACGCCGAGTCCGCGATCGAGCGGATATCCGAGCGTCTGGTCTCGCATCCCGACCAGGTGACGCGCCGAAATCGCCTCGACCGCCTGCGGCCGGACAATACCCCGCCCACCCGCAAGCATCGCTTCGTAAAACTTCCCGAGATCGTGAATCGGTCCGCGCGCGCTGCCGCCCGGCCGGCAAACAGCGAGTGCCTCGGCGCTGTCACCCCACAAGGCAAAGTTGTGCGGAATCGGTTTCATGAGCCCGGTCGCGAAGTGCATCGGCGCGATTCGCTGCTCGGCCGCATACTCGCGATGACGTTCCGGCGGCATGCCAAGCCACGTGTCACGCATGCCGAGCGGCTCGAAGATCTCCTCGCGTACGTATTGCGAGTACGGGCGGCCGTCGATTCGCCGCACGATCTCCGCGAGCGCGTACCATCCCGACGCGACGTGATAGCCCATCCGCTCGCCGGGCACCCATCCCGGCTCGAGCGGTGCGTCGCATAGCTCGGCGATGGTCTTTTCCCAAGCGTCGCCCGCCCACTGGAGGACCGCGCGGGGAAATCCGCCGGTGTGAGTCAGCACGTGGCGAATCGTCACGCGCTCCTTGCCCTTGGCGGCGAACTCGGGGATGTGCCGCGCGACGGGATCGTCGAGATCGAGCTTGCCGCGCTCCCACATCTGCGCGATCGCGACCGCGGTGATCGGCTTGATCGACGACATCCACAACATCAGCGTGTCGGGGCGCATCTCGACGCCCTCGCGCGCCTCACCGAATGCGAGATCGCCGACGGTTTTACCGTCGCGCGAAACGTAAAGCTGCGCGCCCAGGTGGAGGCGCGCCTTGATGCCGTTTTCGATGATCGTCCGCGCTCGCTCCACCATCGTGATCAACTGGCGCGCTTGTTCTCGCGCATTGCTTGACGCATCGTCACCTGGTCCCAGAGATTGAGCATATATCCGTCCGGGTCCAGAAGTTCCGCGCCGTAACCCCAGAACAGGCGCTGTGGCGAATTCACGAACTTAACGCCCTCCTTCGAAAGCGTGGCATGCGTGCGATCGACGCTCTTCACCTGAATGGTGAGCGTTACTTTGTCGCCTGCCAACCGCTTACTCGCTTTTCGCAGAAAGATCGTGAAGCCTGCCGAATCCTGGATCGCGCTGATGCCGTCGCGCTCGAACTCAACCTTGAAGCCCAGGTTATTCACGTACCAGTCACGCGACTTGCGCACGTTAGAAACGGGAAGAGCCATGTGATCGAATTTGACCATTTTGCGCCTCCTCAGGTTTCAGAAATACATTTTTACTTTTTACTTTTTTCCTTCTACTTCTGTCTTGGGTGTACTGCGTTGTAGTCGCGGATTGCTTTGAGGATTGCGCCGCCTGCTTTTTCCATCAGGGCTGTCTTGTTGGCGGTTACGCGGGCGGCAGATGCTTCGATCGGTTTGATCAGGCCCTGGCATCGCGGCATCACATAGCGCGCGAGCAGTTCGTAGCTGCGCATCATTTGCGGGCGCGGCGCCCAGTCGTGCGCGAAACTCAGGATGGTGCCGAAGCCGCCCGAGAGTTTCTGGAGGCGCGCGATGCGTTCGAGCGCGTCGTCGGGGGTGCCGAAGATGGCGCCGCCGTATTCGCTCATCCGCTTGGCGGCCTCGTAACCGTCGGGGAAAATCGGACGATTCGGAGTTCCCAGAATCCCGACGACGTACTGGTTCTGCCACTTCTGGAGGCCGTCGGCGACTTCGCGCATCGCCTGCTCTTTCGATTCGGCCAGATGAAACGGCATCACGATTCGCCAGTTCGCGCGATCGATCGTATTGCCGAATTCCCTGGCCGAGGTCTCGCCGAAATTCCACTGCGTCGGCAGCGCCATCAATCCTTCTTCGGAGTACGAGGCGACCGACAACACGCCCGCGCCATACTTGCCCGCGGTCTTCATCCCGGACGGCGAAATCGTCGAGGCGACCGCGACTGGAATTTTTTCCTGCAGCGGCCGGATCTGCAGCGCGGCGTCGTGCAGCTCGAACCACGAGCCCTTGTAACTGAACGGCTCGTCGGTGTTGAGCAGCCGGAGAATCACGCCGAGGCCTTCATCCATCCTGTCGCGCTGCGTCATCGGATCGATGCCGAGCATGACGGCGTCGGACGGCAGCGCGCCGGGCCCCACGCCGAGCATCGCGCGGCCGTGGCTGAGATGGTCGAGCATGACGATGCGTTGCGCGACGTTGAACGGATGGTGGTACGGGATCGAAACGACGCCGGTGCCGAGCCTGATTCGCTTGGTGCGCTCGGCCGCGGCGACCAGGAACATTTCCGGCGACGCGATCGTCTCCCAGCCGGCGGAATGATGCTCGCCGACCCAGAACTCGTCGTAGTGAAGTTCGTCGAGCCAGTGGGCGAGTTCGAGATCGCGCTGAAACTGGAGCGTGGGATGCTCGCCGATAGGATGATGCGGCGCGAGGAACACGCCAAAACCGAGACGCTGGGTCATAACTACTCCTGCTCTTCAGAAATTCCTGCGCGAGGCGCGATCACATGCTCGCGCTCGATGGTGCGGCCGAGGGCTGTGCGGTCGGACTCGCGGTCGGCATAGCGGCCGCAGTTGGCGACGCCATCGACGTGGACGCGGACGCCGCGGGCGCGGGCGGCGGGGTGGAAGTCGCCACCGAAGGCACCGAGACCATCGGAAGCGGCAGCGAGGAAGTCGGCGCCGACGCGGGACTCGCGGCTTCCGACGGAACCGGAGCGGCCGCCATCAGCGCAGTGCCGGCGCCGTAGTCGTAAACGAGCACACCGCCGAGATGAGCCGAGTAACCAAGCGTGCAGATCGCCAGCAAAGCGACGATGAGATAGATCGCGCGCGAGCCGGCCATGAAGCCGAACGCCTGAATCATGATTCGCCACACGGCCAGGATGCCGAAAGTGATCGCGAGGTACTCGCCCAGCTGCGCGTGCCGCTTCAAGACTTCGCGCGCCGGCTCGCCCAGCGCGTTCCAGATGCGGTCGGCCTCCATGTCGCCGGTTAGGTAGGAGCCGCCGGCCGCGAGCGCGCCGAGGATCATCAGCGTCAGAGCAGTGTAGCGAAGCCAGATGCGATTGGGGGCGGAGCTCGCGACGAGATCGATCAGCACCGCCACGAACAACAACGCGACCGAGAAATGGTCGACGACCGGATGCAGTTGGTAGGGTTGCAGGAATTTCACGACAGCGTCCATCGATGCTCCTTGAGTGGAAAGAGGATCAGAGTACGCGCGGGCGCGATGATAGAGGCGGCGCGATGCGCGGTCAGAGCAGTTTATCGCAGAGCACCCACCCGCACGCAAGAATTCAGGGAGTCAGGAACCTAACCCGTTCCCGCTGCGTTAAGGGGAACCAGATCAAGAGAATTAGATCATCCTCATCAACCGGTTCCCCTTCCCTCGGAGAGAAGGGGTTAGGGGTTAGGTTTCTGCGACGGCGTCGCGATCTCAAGATCGCGTATCTCGACGTCGTTCCATGCGCGTTGCGTGAAAAAATAACGGAGCGCGCGCGCCGTCGTCAGAGTGCGGAAATTCGGCGTCCACCACTCCTCGAATCCAAACTCGGGTGCGTCGGGGTTGCCCGCGAGCGCGCCGCTTTGGGTCTTGCCGATCGTCACGACGACGTTCGCCGACGCGGGCGAAGCCGTTGGCGCGTAGTCGCGCAGACACCATTGAATCTGCGGCGCGTCGTCAGGAATCATCGCGCTGGCGCCGGCCGGCGGGACCGCACTTCGCACGCGCGCACATTCCCGGGCAGTCTGAATCGAAGTCGCCGGCTCGGACCAGAACAGCAGCGCGTGCCGGCGCCACGGCGCCTCGCTCACGTCGGGTGCCGGATAGACAAAATTCGTGGCGAACTGAACGTAGAGCGTGAGCGCGACGCCCGCCGCTATCACATAGCGAATCGAGGCCCATCGCTCCGACTGGTGCGTCCAATCCACGGCGTAAGCAGCGACAACGGCTAGCGGCAGCAGGATCGCGACGACCGCATCGGATCGATTTGCCCCCACGGACGCGAATGTCGCCAGGCTGGCGATCGCCCATACTATCGACCACGCGGCAAAGCGGTCGCCGGCGCGTCGCGCGACGATCGCAAACGCACCGGCTATCGCGAGAACCACGGTTAGGAATTCGTAAGCCGCGAGAATCGGGAGCAGGCGACGAACTGCGCGTTGAAAAGCAATTGGCGGCGCCGCGAACGCGGCATGCAAGCAATAGTCGAGCTCTGTTGCGAGCGATCGGCGAAAAAATGCCGTCGTCAGGATGAGCCACAGGCACAAGCGGCGGCCAGCGTCGCGACGATCACGAGCAGGCGGCGCCGCACCCACCACACCCGGAGGCGCAAGCGGCGATGATTGGTTCGCACGACGGCGGCTGCGCCGACGAGAATCAACGCTACGATCGCCGCGGCGGCCGTCACGTAGCCAATCGGATCCGCGGTGAGCCACAACGCGATCGCCACGCCCAGTCCCGCCGCGCGCACCAGGCCGGGCGGCGGCGCATGCTCTCCGCGATTGCGATCGCGATCATCATGAACGCAATCGACGCGATCGCGGCCGAGCCGCCGCGCGAGAAATAGCTCATGCTCGGTGAAATCGCGATCAAAGCGGCAAACGTGAGCGCTCCGGCGCGGCCGAGGACCGGACGCATCACGAATCCGATCGCGATGAGCAGCAGCCCGCATAGCGTCACGACGATTCGCGAGTTGGCATCGGTCGCGCCGGCCGTCGCGAAGATCCAGCCCTGGACGATCGTGACCCACGACGCGTCCGACAACGCGAATGCGGCGCGGCCATGGGCCGCGATAAGGAACGCCGCGAAGGCGTCCGTCGCAGGCGCCGGATCGAGCGGACGCGCTCCCAGAGCAATCGTGCGCGTGATCAGCGCATAGGCCGCAACCAGGTACCAGCCGAGATGCTCGGCCGTGACGACGTAAACCGCTCGCGTCAGCCGTTGATGGCTCAGGTTGAAGGCGATCCTGGCCGTGGGAGGCGCGAGTCGAGGCTCAGGCTCGGCGCGCTCGATGGGTTCTTCGTCGAGCCGCCACTCGTCGTCGGGGATTCTTTCGGGACTCGCCATTATTGTTCGGGTCGGTATTGCCCGGACGGCGGGTTGTCAACGGCGGCGCGCCGAAAAATTAATTCGTCCGAAACGCGCATTGCCCTTGAGTGAAACGCCGGCGCGGCTATGCTGGGAGTTTCGGGTCACGTGAAAATCTTCGGCAGAGAAATAGACGCGCGACGCGTGATTAACGGCACGCTGTCGTTCCTGGCGCTGGCCGCGATCATCGCGCTGTTCTTCGCGTATCGCAGCCACGCCCAACATCTCATTCCGCATAAGGTTCCCGTCTCGCTCGCGCATCTTCCATACTACGCGTTCTGTTCGTTTTACCGGATGCTCGCCGCGTATATCATCGCGCTGGTTTTTTCGATCGTCTATGGGATGGCGGCGGCGCGCGGCGGGCTCTACGAGCGCATCCTGATTCCCGCGATCGACATCGCGCAGTCGGTGCCGGTGGTCGGTTTTTTTCCCGCGGCGGTTTATTTCTTCGTCGCGCTCGCGCACGGCAGCCGGCTCGGCGTCGAGATGGCGGCAGTGTTTCTGATCTTCACCAGCCAGGCGTGGAACATGGCGCTGGGCGTTTACGAAGCCGTCAAAACGATTCCCGAGGACTCCAAGGACGCGATCGAGTCGTTCGGCGGACGCGGCTGGCTCAAGTTCAAGCGCCTGCTGCTGCCGGCCAGCGTGCCGAAGCTGGTGTACAACTCGATCCTGTCCTGGGTCGCGGGATGGTACTTCCTCATCGCGTGCGAAATCATCACAGTCGGCCCCGCCAGCTACCGGCTGCCCGGGCTGGGCAGTTTCCTGTGGGAGGCCGCCGAGAAGGGACGCAACTTCGATCTGGTCGCGGGCCTACTGACGCTGCTCGCGATCATCGTGTTGATGGACATGATTGTGTGGCAGCCGCTGTCGACGTGGGCCGAGAAGTTCCGCTACGAATTTGCGGCGTCGTCCGGCGCGGTGCAATCGCTGGGGATGTTCGATGCGCTGGCTGGAGTCGGGCCGGCGGTCACGCGCGCGCTGCGATCGATCCTGATGCCTCCGATAAGGCTGATCGCCACCGCTCTCGACGCGCTTCCACGCGGTCCGCAGCTCACGCCCGAACAAAGCAAGCGTGTCAGCGCGATCTTGCGAACGCTGGTGATCGGCGCGATCGTGTTGTTCACGGTGTGGGCGTTGGCCCGCGGTTTCTTCGCGCTGGTCAGAACGCTCTCGCAGCCGTGGCCGTCCGACGCGAAACAGATTCCCGAAGCAATCGTCGCCTCGACGATTCGCATGACCATCGCCTACGCGATCTCGCTTGTGTGGACGGTGCCCTGCGCGCTGGCCGCCAGCGAGAGCCCGCGCTTTAATCGAGTTCTGTCGCCGATCGCGGAAATTGTCGGCTCGATGCCCGCGACGGCGCTGTTCCCCGTCATCGTGGTCTTCGTGATCCGGTTCACCGGCGGGATGAATTTTGCGTCGATCCTGCTGATCCTGACCGGGATGCAGTGGTACCTGCTCTTCAACCTGCTCGCGGGCGTAAACCAGGTGCCCGAGGACTTGAAGGAAGCCGCGCGCGCTTTCGGGCTGTCCCGCGTCGCGCGATGGCGCAAGCTGATTCTTCCGGCCGTCGCGCCCTCGCTGATCACCGGCAGCATCACCGCCTGGGGCGGAGGATGGAACGCGCTAATCCTGTCCGAATACTTCGTTTACAAAAATCAGACCCACCAGGTGCTCGGCATCGGCTCGCTGCTTGACGCCGCCACTTACACCACCGGCAACGGCGTGATGATCCTGCTCAGCCTGCTATCAATGATAGCGGTGGTGCTAATGTTGAACCGGTTGATGTGGCGGCCCTTGTACAACCTTGCCACGGAGCGCTACAGGCTGGACTACTGACGCGTCCACGACGATGTGCGATTCGGACTCATCTGACCCATGGCCTTCCTCGAGCTCAAACACATCTTCAAGGATTTCGCGCACGCCAAGGGCACGCTGCAGGTGCTCAATGACATCACCTTCGACGTCGACGAGGGCGAGTTCGTCGCGATCGTCGGGCCCTCGGGATGCGGCAAGTCCACGCTGCTGCGCATCATCAACGGCATCGTGCCGATGACCTCCGGACAGGTGCTGTATCGCGGCCGCCAGGTCGACGGCATCAATCTCGAATGCGCGCTGGTGTTCCAATCATTCGCGCTGCTGCCGTGGCTGTCGGTCAAGGCCAATGTCGAGCTCGGACTCGAAGCGCAGGGACTGCCGCTGGCCGAGCGCGAGAAGCGCGCCGGAATCTATATCGACAAGGTCGGTCTCGACGGCTTCGAAGAGGCCTATCCGCGCGAGCTGTCGGGCGGGATGAAACAGCGCGTCGGCTTCGCGCGCGCGCTGGCCGTTGAGCCCAAGGTGCTCCTGATGGACGAGCCGTTCTCCGCGCTCGACGCCCTGACGGCGATCACGCTGCGCGAGGAACTGCTCGACATCTGGCAGTCGCCGGACATGCCGGTGAAAAATATCGTGCTCGTCACCCATATTATCGAAGAGGCAATCGAGCTCGCCGATCGCATAATAGTGATGGCGGCGAGCCCGGCCGCGTCGTCAAGGATCTCAGGGTCGAGCTGCCCAGGCCGCGCGACCGCCGCACGGAAAGTTTCAACGCGCTGACCGACAAGGTCTTCTCGCTGATCGAGGAGCGCGGCTGATGTCTCCAGCGTCGATAACTCCGCTGCCCGATTGCGCGCTGACCGCGGTCTTCGGCCTGCTCGAATTGCTCGAGGACCGCGGCGGACGGGAGGACGGTTACAAAATCGCGCGCGATCTGAATTTCCGATTCGGCGAGCTGCTCAAGGTGATGAAGGCCGCGGAAATCCTTGGCTTCGTTTCGACTCCGGCCGGCGACGTCGTGCTCGAGCCGCTCGGAAAACAATATCTCGCCGCCAAGGTCAACGAGCGCAAGCTGATAATGCGCGGGCAACTCAAGCAACACGGCCTCTTCAGCTACTTCATCCGCCTCCTGCACGGCCAGGAGAACAAGTCTCTGACCAAGGAAGTCGTGCTCGAACATCTCGCGATGCTGCTGCCGAGCGAAAAGCCCGAGCGCCAATTCTCCACCATGGTTGGATGGGGGCGTTACGCCGAGCTGTTCGGCTATAACAAGGACGAGGACCGTTTCTACCTCGACAACGAATAGGAGAGCTTGCTATGGCGACAGACGCTGAAAAAGTCGTGACCGAATTCTGCAACGCATGGCCGCGCAAGAACGTCGACGAGTTGCTCGGCTTCTTCACCGACGACGCCGTCTATCACAACATCCCGCTCGAACCGGCCAAGGGCAAAGCGGCGATCAAGGCCGTCATCAACACCTTTCTGCCGATGGCCAAGTCGCTCCACTTCAAAATCCTGAAGACCGCCAGCAACGGCAACGTAGTCTTCAACGAGCGCATCGACGTCTTCGACCTCGGCAACGGCAAAACGATCTCGCTCCCGGTAGCAGGCGTCTTCGAAGTAACTGGCAACAAGATCAGCGCATGGCGCGACTATTTCGACATGCAGATGTACACCAAGCAGATGGCGTAGCTCTCTTTTTTAAATCCGGTCCCCCCTTCCCGCGCGGGAAGGGGTTAGGGGTTAGGTTCCTGCGCCACTTCACGCCGGATAAGTTAGAGTTCGTCGACCAATAATAGCGACGACTTGACGCTGAATTCCGTGGTAAGCTAAGCGTCGGGTGTTTGGGAACTCGAAAAGAAAACTCCGGATTACAGTAAAAAAGTCAAGAGGACCTCGAATGCCCTACGCCCAAGGCCGCACTTTTTACGACGCCGACAGTCACCTCATGGAACTGAGCGAGTGGCTACCGAAATACGCCGACCCCGGCATTCGCGAGCGGATTCGCCCGCTCTACCTGGGTGGAGCGGGAGCCAAAGCAGCCGAGCTTATCGCGCAGGCCAAGGCGCGCGCCGCCGACCCGGGCGCGACGGTCAAGCTCGAAGAGAATGTGATGACGGCCAAGGGATGGCTCGCGCTGGGCGCGTTTGACCCGGCCGAGCGCAGTCGCGCACTCGATCTGATTGGGGTGGATCGGCAGCTCGTCTTCCCGACCTTTGCATTTTCTCAGTTTCTCGGCGGCGACGCTGAACTTCTGTGGGGCGGTACGCGCGCGCTGAACCGCGCAATCGCGGATTTCTGCTCCGCTGACCGCCGCCTGATTGCGGTCGGCTCGGTACCGTGGGGCGAGCGCACCTGCGCCGAGGCTGAAGCGGCGCTTGACGCCGGATGCGGCGCGATTCTGGTGAACTCGATGCCGGGCGCGAAGTCGCCCACGCATCCGGATTTCCATCCGCTGTGGGCGACGCTCCAGGAGCGGGCCATCCCGTTCATGTTGCATATCGGCGGAGGCGGCCGCGCACTGCGCCGCGCGTTCAACGAAAATGGACTCAAGCCGACCACCGACTGGCTCGGTGGCGGCGAAAATGTCCGCTCGAAAGATTACATGGTAATCTATCAGACGCCGGAGCAATTCCTGGCCTGCATGGTGCTTGACGGAATCTTCGAGAAGTTTCCCCAGCTGCGAGGCGGTGTGATCGAGCAGGGCGCGATGTATCTGCCGGCGCTGCTGCGCCGCCTGGATATCTGCCAGCAAAGTTTTCGCAAGACGGAGCCGGCGCTGAATCTGCCGCTCAAAGCGTCCGACTATCTGCGCCGCCAGGTGAAGTTCACGCCTTTCCCGAACGAACCGGTCGGATGGATCATAGAGAATTCGGGGCCCGAGATGCTGCTGTTTTCAACCGACTATCCTCATCCCGAAGGAACCAAAGATCCGATCGGACGCTTCGAGGCGACGATGGGCCAGGTCAGCGAGCAAGCGAAGGAGAGATTCTACAGCCGCAACTTCGCCGAGATGATGGGCGACGCCGCATGACTTGAGATCCTGACGAAGCGAGCAACGCGAGCTCTTGTCTGTCATCCTGACGAAGCGAGCAACGCGAGCGGCAGGAAGGATCTCGGACAGCTTCGCGCGAGCGAAGCCGGTTCCGGTTTTGGAGTCGCGCAGCGGTCCTTCGCTGATGTCGTCGCGCAAGCCTCGGGATTCTCGTCGGATGCAGAGCGCAAAACCGGTACCAGCGGCGCTTACGCGCCGCTGTCCGAGATCCCTTCCATCCGCTCGCGTTGCTCGCTTCGTCAGGATGACCAGTAATGCCGCCAGCGCAAATCCGCGCACTTTCAGGACTCACAGACTCTCAGTGCAGCGAAGAATCGCGGAGTCGCGCCAGCATCCGCACAACTCTCACTTCGCCGCCCATCCGACGTGGTGTAACATCACCCTCACGATGGCTTCCCCCACTACCCACGCCATCATCGGCACCGCCGGCCATATCGATCACGGCAAGACCGCGCTCATCAAGGCGCTCACCGGCCAGGACACCGACCGCCTCAAGGAAGAGAAGGAGCGCGGCATCTCGATCGATCTCGGCTTCGCCTACTTCACTCTCCCCGACGGCACCCGCGCCGGCGTCGTCGACGTCCCCGGCCACGAGCGCTTCATCCGCAACATGCTCGCCGGCGCCCACGGCATCGATCTCGTGCTGTTCACCGTGGCCGCGGACGACGGCGTGATGCCCCAGAGCGAAGAGCACCTGGACATCCTCCACCTGCTCGGCACCCGGCGCGGAATCTTCGTAATCACCAAGGCCGACCTCGCCGACGCCGCGCGCATCCGCGACGTGCACGACGAGATCGAGCTGCTGGCCGACGACACCACGCTCGCCGGCGCGCCGGTCATCGAAGTTTCGTCGACGACCGGCGCCGGCCTTGACACGTTGCGCGCCGAGATCGTCCGCCAGCTCGACGGCTTTCAGGCGCGCCGCGCGACCGGCGTCTTCCGACTGCCGCTCGATCGCGCGTTCGTCATCAAGGGACACGGCATCGTCGTGACCGGCACCGCGATGGGCGCCGAGGTCCGAGTCGGCGACAAGCTCCGCGTGCTGCCGTCGGTCAACGAGGTCCGCGTGCGCTCGATCCAGGTGCATTCGGACTCCGTCGAGAGCGCCGGCTTATGCCAGCGCGTCGCATTGAACCTCACCGGCGCCGAAAAGCTCGATCTTGCCCGCGGCGACGTGCTCGCCGACGAATGCGTGGACTCCGCGACCGCGCGTTTCGACGCGTGGCTCGAGATTCGGCCCGCCGCGAAACGCGCGCTCAAGAACAACACGCGCGTGCGGCTGTTCATCGGCACGGCCGAGACTATCGCGCGCGCGATCGTGCTCGACGATGCGGGCGCGATCGCTCCCAAAGCCGCAGGCTTAGCGCAGCTCGTGACCGAAGATCCCGTCGTCGCGCTCTCGGGCGACCGCTTCGTCATCCGCGACGAAAACAATTCGCGCACTCTCGGCGGCGGCGTCGTGTTAAACCCGATGGGCCGCCGCGTTCGCAAACCCGTCGAGGCCTATCGCGCCAACTTGCGCATGCTCAAGGACTCGTCCGGCGGCGATGCGCTTGAGGCGTTGATCAATCTGCAGGAAAGTTTCGCGCTCGGCACGATCAGGATTGCGACTTTGATGAACATCCCGATCGCCGAGGCCGACGCCGCGCTGCGCGATGGGCCGCGCTTCATCAAGCTGTCAGTTGGCGACGAAGAAGCTTTCACCACGCGCACCAGATGGGACGCGCTGAAACGCTTCGCGCTCGACGCGCTCGAGAAGCATCACAAGAGCGAGCCGCTGTCGCCCGGTCTCGAGATGGAAGCGATGCGCACGCGGCTGCCCTACGAAATCAGCGCGCGCGCGTTCCGTCCGATCGTCGATCGCCTGGGTCATGAATCAGAAATCGTGCGTGAGGAAAGTGCGCTGCGCCTGAAAAGCCATCGCGTGCAACTCGGCGGCGATGCCGAAACACTCAGCGCAAGCATCGAAGACGTGTTAACGCGTGCGCAGTTCCAACCGCCAGACCTCAAGCAACTGGCCGAAGCCTTGAAAATTCCCGGTAACGAACTTCCACGAATCAGAACTGTCCTACTCGCGATGGAACGCCAGGGCCGTGTCGTAAAAATAGCCACCGACCTCTACTTCAGCCGAGCCGCGGCTGACACCGCAAAAGATCGCCTGGTCAAGTATCTCGAGACTCACCCGGAAATCATCGCCGCGACCTTCCGCGACCTGTTAGGTGCGTCGCGCAAGTTCGCAATAGCTCTCCTCGATCACTTCGACCACATCGGCGTAACGACGCGCGTCGGCGACACCCGCCGCCTCCGGATTTCTTCTTAGCGCGCGGCTGACTTCGCACGCGCGATGCGCGACAATAGGCGCGATGTCCAAAACGAAGGACAACAATCCCTCGCGGGGCGAGCTGGTTCGCCTGACTGCGCGGTGCAAGGCTGCGGGTTGAGCCGGTAAGCTCGGTCCGGCGGACCTTTCCGCAGTCCTCGCGCGGCTCGATTTGCCGAGCCATCCTGATTTGCTCGTCGGAATCTCCACGGGCGACGACGCTGGGGTGTTCCGTCTTTCCGACGACCTCGCAATCGTGAACACCGTCGATTTTTTCACGCCGATCGTCGACGATCCTTTCACCTACGGACAAATCTCCGCCGCCAACGCGCTCTCGGACGTCTACGCGATGGGCGGAGTGCCGCGCACGGCGCTCAACATCGTGTGCTGGCCGCAGACCGGCCTGCCGGCCGAGATGCTCGCCGGAATTTTGCGCGGCGCCGCCGACAAAGCGCGCGAGGCCGGCGTTGTAATCGTCGGCGGCCATACCGTCGCCGACGAGGAAGTGAAATTCGGGATGGCTATCACCGGCGTGATCGATCCGCGCCGAATCGTGCGCAACGTCGGCGCGCAGGTTGGCGACGCGCTCGTGCTCAGCAAGGCGCTCGGCACGGGAATCCTGATGACCGCGTTCAAGCGCGACGCGCTCGGCGACGAAGCTTATCAGGCCGCCGTCCGCTCGATGACGCAACTCAACGCGGCCGGCGCCGCCGCGATGCTCAAGTACGACGTTCACGCCGCCACTGACATCACGGGCTTCGGGCTCGTCGGTCATGCGCTCAAGATGGCCGAGGGCAGCGGCGTTACTATTGTGTTCGAGGAATCCGACCTGCCGCTGTTGCCGGGCGTGCTCGAGCAATGCCGCGCCGGAATGATTCCCGGCGGCGGCGAGCGCAATCGCGAGTATTACGCGCCGAGCGTAAGTATCTCCGACGAAGTTGCCGAGGAGATCGCGACCATTGCGTTCGATCCGCAGACCTCGGGCGGATTGCTGATCGCGATTCCCGAAAAGCAGTCGCTCGCGCTGCTAGCGGAGCTTCAGAACTGTCGGCATCGCGAGGCCGCAATCGTCGGCCGCGTCGTCGCTCGCCGCGGACATCCGATCGAACTGGTCTAATCCAAAGTCGCGCTTGCCGGTGATGATGCTTCGATTGCAAGAGCTGGGACTCAGCAACTCCGTATCATGGTTTTCGACGATTGGATTTGCCGTAGCATGGTTGGCGTTGATGTTGGCCTATAGCCCATTGGCGGACTGGCTGGCGACATTATTGGTCGAGAAGCCACCAAACCTGAACGCGTTTCGCGCGCTGCAACAATCAAGAAGCAAACTTCTGATTGGGATCGTGGTGGCCTGGGTCCTCGGAGGATTTTTGGAGGAAATCATCTTTCGCGGAATCATCCTTCAATCGATTCGAGCACTAGTGTCGGCCTGGCTCGCCGCGCCGATCGCGACTGGTGTCGCGGTATGTGCCGCCGCTGCAGGAGCGGGTCTGGTTCACCTATACCAGGGTCTGCGCGCCGCGATCATCATAACTCAGCTCTCGGTTCTATTCGGCGTGCTATTTGTCGTGAGCGGGTACAACCTGTGGGCTGTCATTTTGTGCCATGGAATGTACGACACGATCGCGTTCGTCAGGTTCGCAAACAAAAAATCCAACTACTCGCGACTTGACGGTGATTCATAGGGAATTTTTGAATGTATTCCCACTAAAAAGACTGATCGGAGGCCGCCGATGGATTTCTTCGAAGTCGCCACCTCAACGCCGACGATGCGCCGTTTCCTCGACGACCCGATTCCGGAATCGGAGCTGGTTAAAATTCTCGAGACCGCCAACATGGCGCCGTCGGGCTCGAACGCGCAGCCGTGGGAGTTCGTGATTGTGCGCGAAGCGGCGGCGCGGCGCGAAATTCAGCGGCTGTACGACGCGGTCTGGGGTCCATACAAGGACAGCGCGATCATTCGCGGGCGCACGTCGCTGTCGCCGCGCGCCGTCAAGGCCATCAAGACGGGCGACGAGTTCGCCGCGCAGCTCGCGATCGTGCCGGTTCACGTCGTCGTGTTTCTCGATCGGCCGAAGATGCGCGTCGAGCGGGGCAGCGCGGCGGACCTATTCAACTTCGGCGCAACCTACGGATCGATCTTCCCTGCGATCGAGCTGATGATGCTGGCGGCGCGCGCGCTCGGTATCGGCACCGCGATGACTACGATGCTCACGAGCAAGGAATCCGAGACCAAGGCTCTTCTCGGTGTGCCGGAGCAGTATCAGTTGATTGCCCTGGTGCCGATCGGCTATCCCGCCGACGATTTCAAACGGCCGATGCGCAAGCCGGTGTTCCCGCGCATCCACGACGAGCGATGGGACCGCGCCTGGCCACGTACCGGGTGAGTTAGAGTCCTTTCAGGAACTCGATCAGGATCTCATTGGTCTCTTTCGGCCGTTCTTGCTGCACCCAATGGCCGGCGCCGGGGATTATCACTTTCTTTTTCAGGTTCGGCGTGAACGCACCCGCCAACTCGTAGCCGCCGGGAATCATTTTGCCGACCACGTCATGCTCACCGGCGGCGAACACTGCCGGCTGGCGCAGCTTGGCGCCGTCGAGGAACGGCGTCAGCTCCCAGTTACGATCCGCATTGCGATACCAGTTGACGCCGCCGCGAAAGCCGGCCCGCTTGAACTCGCCGGCAAAGAAATCCAGGTCGGCTTCCGTCAGCCACGGCGGCAGCTTGTCGGGCACCATGCCGGTCTCGATAAACTTCCTGGTCTTGGGGAACAGAAACGAGAACTCGCCGGTGCGCGGCGCGTCGCCCGACGCCGAGTAAAGCACCATCGCCATCGAGCGGCGCGGATCGGCGTCGAGTTCCTTCTCGACCTTGCCCGGCTCCTGGAAATAGAGCTGGTAGAAATTCTGATCGCCCGCCAGAAGTTTCATTCCGTCAGTCGGACGCGTCGCACCGCGCGGAAAATATGGAACGCTGAGCAGCGCGATCGCGCGAAAGATATCGGGCCGCAACAGCGCCGAGTTCCACGCCACCGGCGCGCCCCAATCGTGACCAACGATCACTGCCGACTCGACGCCGAGGCTGTTGACCATCCCGACGATATCGCCGACCAGGTTCAGGATGTTGTACGACTCGATCGGCGCGGGCGCATCGGTCTGCCCATAGCCGCGCTGGTCGGGCGCGACCACGCGAAACCCCGCCGCCGCGAGCGCGGGAATCTGATGGCGCCACGAGTACCACGACTCGGGCCATCCGTGGCACAGCACCACGAGCGGTCCCGCACCCTGCTCGACGTAATGCATCCGAATCCCGTTGGTGTTGACAAACTTGTGCTGCAGTTCTGGCATCGAGCGTCCTCTTCTTAACACTGGGTGCAGGGGTCACCCCTGCCGCCCACCGCGCAGGTGATTCTCTTCGCGCGCGCGGATTACGAATGCTTCAGCTTTTTGATTTCCTCGGCCATTTCGGGCACCGCCTTGAACAGATCGGCGACCAGGCCGTAGTCGGCGACCGCGAAAATCGGCGCCTCTTCGTCCTTGTTGATTGCGCAGATGACCTTCGAGTCCTTCATCCCGGCCAGGTGCTGAATCGCGCCTGAAATTCCGACTGCGATGTAGAGTTCCGGCGCGACCACCTTGCCGGTCTGCCCGACTTGCAAGTCGTTCGGCACGAAGCCCGCGTCGACCGCAGCGCGCGACGCGCCCATCGCGGCGCCCATTTCGTCGACCAGCGGCTCGAGCACCGTTTTAAAGTTTTCGCCTGACTTGAGGCCGCGGCCGCCAGAGACGATGATGCGCGCCTCGGTAAGTTGCGGCCGATCGCTCTTGGTGGCGTTGAACGAAACGAATTCCATCTTGAGCGCAGCCGCGTCGATCTCCGCATTCTGCTTTTCGACTGGAGCAAGGGCGTCGCCCGCCTTGGCGGCGTCGAACGCGGTACCGCGAACCGTCAGCACTTTGATAGGTCCGTCGAGCTCAACCGTCGCCATCACGTTGCCGGCGTAGGTCGGGCGCACGAAAGTATGCTCGTCGTTGATGGCGGTGATTTCCGAGGCCATCGGAGCGCCGAGGCGCGCGGCCAGCCGCGGAAACAGGTCCTTGCCCATCGCAGTCGCGGTCGCGAGCACGAATTCCGCGTTTTCTTTTTTCGCCAGCGCGGCGAGCGCCTGCGCGTGCGCGTCGGCGAGGTAGTTCTTCAGCGCCGGATGCGCCAGCGCGATCACCTTGGCGACGCCGTACTTGGCGATTTCGCCCGCCGCGGCGTCGGGCGCGTCGCCCGCGACGACTGCGACAGCCTTGCCGCCGCGCTTTTTCGCGAGGTCGAGGCCCGCGTGAACGGCGGTCAGCGTGGTCTTGGGGAAATGTCCCCCCTGATGCTCCGCGAAAATCAGAACGTCACCCATGTCAGTTCACTCCCATGCCATTTAAGTCCGCGTTCGGAATCGTAGCAGTCGAAATCAAATGGCTCTTGATCAAATGACCTTGGCTTCGGTGTGAAGAACCGCGACCAGCTCCTGCACCGACGCCACCTTGCGCCCGGCTTGGCGCTTGGGCGGCGCGGCGAGCGTCTTAATCTTGAGCTTGGGCGTGAGATCGACGCCGAGGCTGTCGGCCGCAACCTCCTTCAGCTCCTTCTTGCGCGCCTTCATGATTCCCGGCAGCGAGGCGTAGCGCGGCTCGTTGAGGCGCAGGTCGGTGGTGATTACAGCGGGCAGTTTGAACGCGATCGTCTCGAGGCCGCCGTCCACTTCGCGCACGACCGAGGTTTTTTCGGGGGTTATCTCGACCTTCGAGGCAAACGTCGCCTGCGGCCACCCGAGCATCTCGGCTAGCATCTGGCCGACCTGGTTCGCGTCGTCGTCGATAGCCTGCTTGCCCAGTATAATGAGGTCGGGCTTCTCGTCGCCGCCGATTTTCGCAAGGATCCTCGCGATTGCGAGTGAGTCGAGCGCGGCGTCGGTCTTGACCAGGATTGCGCGGTCGGCGCCCATCGCAAGGCCGGTGCGCAGTTGCTCCTGCGATGTCGGCTGCCCAACCGTGACGAGGACGACCTCGCCGGTCTGCTTCTCCTTGATGCGGAGCGCCTCTTCGATGGCGATTTCGTCGAACGGGTTGATGACCCATTTGACGTTGTCGGTGGCGATACCGGTGCCGTCGGGCAGCACGCGGATAGTGGTGGCGGGATCGGGAACGCGCTTGATTGGAACCAGGATTTTCAAAGTATTAGCACTCCACGCATTAGTTCATGCATCGATTTAATCTGAAACGATGAGGTTTTTTGGCCCAGGGAATACAGCCGACAAACGCAAAATTTCTAACAGCGGTCGGCCAGCCAGTCAAACCATACTAATGGCCGCCGGTCGGCGCAAATCTGAGCTCTTGCCACGATTGCTCCTTTGATACGACGGTTCCGATGAGAACATTTGATTGCGACATCTACTATCCGTAGTGGCTCCGACCGACGGAGTACACCATCGGTAGCTTCGTTCCGTCAAATTTTGTTTTTCGTGCGGGAGTGCTTCGCAGAATGTTCGCAATGAAGGATAGAGGGCCGGGCGCGCCTTTTGAGCGGTGGCCATAGGTCAGAGTGTATCAGAGTCGAGATGGCGTGACCACGCTGAGAGTTCACTTCGCTAACTGCGAGTTGAGATCAGACGCTTGCGGCTTCCAGCGAACCACTTCCGGTTTCGGGCGCACGCTTTTGACGGCCCGACCTCCGATGGGCGCGCCGCGCAAAGGCATCATTCCGCCAATCGGATTCACTCCGCGCTACGGAATTGAAGAATGTTCAGACGGGGCAAGGTTACGCGACCCTAACATCTTAAGTCTTTATTTCTCATTTGAGTTTCCAGCCTCTTGGCGATCATTTTCAGTTCATCAGGAGCAAATTCGTGAACCAGGAGTTTTCGCTTTAGAGCATTCATCGCCGTTGTTACATCGGATGATAGATGCATGCCGCTCCTGCCGTAGCGGCGAAGTTCATAGGATATGAAGTCCGCAGCTTGAATCGGCGGGGAGTCCTTACTCGATACAAATTCACGGCTGACCAGAAGATTCTTTTTGTCCAATTCGTGCTTCAGCCCATCGAAAAGCTTAAGCGCTCGGTCCTGAAATCCCTTTTTCTCGTCAAAGAAAAATGAGGCCTGTTGACGGCCAGCAAGCGCACCGTAATACAGATAGCGCCACTGCATCTTCAAAGCTCCCTCAAACAACAAATAATACCGATTCTTTAAGCGTCGTCTTCTGATTCGTGGGTCGAACGCTTTTTCGTAATTCTTCGTCGAAACCATAGAGGCAAAACCAACAAGGGTATGATCCTTGATGATTTGGCCTAACCTGATGACGCATCGGTCAATGCGTTCTGGCGGCCAATTCGCCTTCTTGGCCAGTTTGTAGAACTGGTAAGTATGAAATTCGGTTTCGAAGGTTGGAGAGATCTCGCTCAGTTTCAGTTCGCGGAGCGCATCTAACCAATCGACCGTGAAAGATTCCCACTCGAACTTATCTCCAAGATAACCCCCGAAACTCGCATAAAGAGACAGGTCATCAGTGCCACTCTCGTCACCGTAAGACTCAAGCACGATCGCCAACCTCACTCCAATATACATTGGTGGGAACGCTCGCTCGCAACTGCGCGCGAGCTGTCTGCCCGGTACATTCGGAATCTCGGGCGAATTTGTCCCTCACCCGACGCGCGCGGACGCGCGTCGGCCTCTCCCCACGAAGGGGCGAGGCAATTCAGGAAGGAGCCGAGATTCTTCGCTTCGCTCTAGAATGACACAAAGACGAGGAGCCGGGATTCTTCGCTACAGCAACTTTCGCTCTGAATGACACAAGTCAGAATGACACGAGAAAAAGTTCTGACAGGGGCGGAGCCCTGCATCCTTTTTCTTAACACTGGGTGCAGGGGTCACCCCTGCCCAGGGAAGTGTGAAACCCACGGAGGGGTTTCACATCTGTTACTCGTTGAATCCTAGACGGTGAGACAATTCGCGGCCGGCGTCGAGCAGGCTTGGGGCTATTTCGGCGGTTATTCGTTCTGGGCCGATTCGATATGTGGGGCCGGCTACTGCTACTGAGCCTACTACTGAACGGGTGTAGTCGCGGATTGGGACTGCTACCGACGAGACTTCTTCGATGAACTCGCCGGAGTCGGTGGCGTAGCCGTCGCGGGCGACTGCTTCGAGTTGCGCCAGCAGAGTTGCGCGGTCGACTATTGTGCGATCGGTGAAGCGCTTCAGCGTTTCGGACAACGCGGATTTGAGCTGACCCTCGGCATCGAAGGCGAGATGCGCCTTGCCGGCCGCGGTACAATGCAGCGGTAGGGTGATTCCGATCGGCGGCGTTATGCGCACGGCGCGATCTTCGGCCTCGGCGGCCTCGAGCGGGACGACGCCGTCGCGCCGGACGATCGCGACGTAAGCGCTTTCGCGGCATTTGCGCGCGACGTCGGCCAGGATGGGGCGCGCTTGCCTGACGAGGCCCATATGATGGATGTAACGGCGACCGAGGTGGAGGCACTTGATGCCGAGGCGATAATTCTCGGTGGCTTTGTTTTGTTCGATGTAACCGCGCGCTTCGAGCGTCGCGAGCAGACGGAAGACGTTGTTCTTATGCAGCTTGAGCCGCTTGGAAAGTTCCGTCACGCCGAGTTCATCGACGTCGCCGAAGAACTGTTCGAGCACGTCGAGCGCGTGCGCGACGGATTGGATTACATAGTTGGTTTTATCGCGTCGGACCATCGTTTTTTAGACACCCGCCACGGCTCTCAAGACCGTTTCAACGCGGTATGTAAAAGTGTTTTACTTTAGGCGACGCGTGCAAAGTATGTCAACGATGCTTCGAAAATTCTTGTAAATTCAGCTTAAGTAGCTGATATTTAAGGATAAAATAAAACCATCCACAAGGACTCAAAACAGGATTTCAGCATGCCCAGACAACTTCCCGCAGATTTCTTCAGACGCGTCGATGACGACGATGATGAGGTATTTTACTCGGTCCCGCGGCTCGTCACGCATATCGACGACGGTGCGATCGCGAAGGTCGGCGAGATTTACGCGCAGTTGTTGCCGCAAGGCGGCGCGATCCTCGACCTGATGAGCAGCTGGCGGTCGCATCTGCCGGCGCATATCCGGCCATCGCGAGTGGTCGGGCTCGGGATGAATCGCGCGGAGATGCAGGACAATCCGGCGCTGACCGAGATTGTCATCCACAATCTCAATCGCGCGCCGCGGATGCCGTTTGCCGACGCCGAGTTCGACGGCGCGGTGGTCACGGTCTCGGTGCAATACATGACGCGGCCAATCGAGACGTTCGCGGAAGTCGGGCGCGTGCTCAAGCCGGGTGCGCCGTTCGTCGCGACGTTTTCGAACCGGATGTTCCCGACCAAGGCGGTCGCGATTTGGCAGAGCCTCGACGACTACGATCACGGCAAGCTGGTCGGCAGCTACTTTATGGAGAGCGGCGCGTTTGAGAATATAGATTTCATCGACCGGAGCGCGCCGACTACGCCGCCGTCGGATCCGATTTGGGCCGTGTACGGGTACAAGACGCGCGAGGCAGTGAGTTGATCAAAAATCGCGGCATGCGACATATCGCGCTGAAGGTTTCCGACGTCGAGCGCGCCAAGGATTTTTACGTGCGCGTGTTCGGGATGAAGCTGGTCTGGCAGCCCGACGCGGACAATGCGTACCTGAGCTCGGGATGCGACAACCTCGCGCTTCATCGCGGTGAGTTCGGCGGCGACGCACAGCGCCTGGACCATCTCGGGTTTATCGTGCCGACAATTGCCGACGTCGAGGCGGGTTACGCGTGGGCGAAGGCCAGCGGCGTCGAGATCGTGCACGCGCTCAAGCATCATCGCGACGGCTCGGCGTCGTTCTACATCCGCGATCCGGACGGCAATGTGATCCAGGCGCTCTACGAACCGACGATCAGCCCGCAATTTTTTCAGTAAAAGGCAGACCCAACGACGACCAGCGCGCAATCTGCGCGGGAGAAACGGCATGATGCTCAAGGGGCGCGCGACCGCGCAAGCCACTGCCACATACGCGAGCCGGTTTCCGCAATTGCCGGGGCATTTCCGGCAGGCGTTGGGAGTTTCGGTGTCTTCGATCGGAATCGGCACGTACCTGGGCGAGCCCGACGACGAGACCGATCGCGCGTACGAAGAGGCGATCAAGGCGAGCCTGCGCGGCGGGATCAATGTGATCGACACGGCGGTGAACTACCGCTTCCAGCGCAGCGAACGGAATGCCGGGGCGGCGATTAGCGAGCTGGTCGCGGCGGGCGAGATCGCGCGCGAGCAGGTCGTCGTCGCGAGCAAGGGCGGTTACATCACGTTCGACGGCGAGGTGCCGCCCAATCCGCGCGCGTGGTTCGAAGAGCATTACGTGAAGACCGGAATCGTCGCGCCTGCGGACCTGGTTGACGGGTCGCATTGCATGACGCCGAAGTACATCGGCGCGATGCTCGAACTGTCGCGCAAGAACCTGAATCTCGAGACGATCGATATCTACTATATTCACAATCCGGAGACGCAGCTCGAAGCTATCGACCGCAAAGAGTTCCTCAAGCGCATCGCGACGATTTTCGAGTTCCTGGAAGGCGCGGTGGCGGGAGGAAAGATCGGCGTTTACGGCATCGCGACGTGGAACGGTCTCCGCGCGGCGCCAACTGAGCGCGGATGGCTGTCGCTCGACGAGCTGATGCGCGCCGCGCGCGAGGTGGCCGGCGACGCGCATCATTTTCGCGCAATCCAGTTGCCGTACAACCTCGCGATGCCGGAAGCGGTCACGCGCTCGAACCAATTTGTGCAAGCCGGCAAGGCGACTACTCTTGCCGCCGCGAAGGCATTGGGACTTGCGGTCTCGGCGAGCGCGTCGCTGCTGCAAGGGCAGCTATCGCGGGGGCTGCCGCAGATAGTCGCGAACGCGTTCAGCGGCTTTGCGACAGACGCGCAAAGATCGATTCAGTTCGTGCGCTCGACGCCGGGTGTTGATGTGGCGCTGGTCGGAATGAAGTCGGTCGATCACGTTCGCGACACGCTCGAGACAGCGCGCAAGCCGCCGGCGACGCTCGAAGAGCTGATGCGATTGTTCGAGCAGGGTGGGGGGCAGTAGGAGAGGATGGAACTAACTTAATCTAATGTGAAACCCCTCCTGGGTTTCACGCTTCCTTGGGCAGGGGTGACCCCTGCACCCGGTATTAAGCACGCCTACTCGACGACGGTTACTTTCATCTTCATGTTGCCGTGGCCGGTGCCGCAGTAGTGGTCGCAGATGACGGTGAAGTCGCCGGCGGTGTCGGGCGTTACGGCTACATCTTTAGACGCGTCGCTCGGGATGTCGGTATCGATTTTGAGCGGCTTCGACATGAAGCCGTGCACACGATCTAAGCTGCTCAGACGCAGGATCACAGGCTCGCCTTTCTTGAGCGTGATCTCATTCGGCGAGAATTCAAATTTCTTCGCGGTAATCTCGATCACTTTCGGATTGTCGTTCGCGCGGGTGAGATTGATCATCGCTGGCACACCGACGAGCCCGATTTCGCATACGCCCGCGAGCAGGATCGTAGTTACGATTTTGTTGATGGTTGAGGTTTTCATTTTCATTCGTCCTTTGCGTCGTTGCTTCCGTGTTTGAGCATTTGATCCATTCCGACGGTGCCCGAGAACTCGGCGGTCGCGAGCTCGACTTCCTCGAGCTGCAAATCGGTGCCGTCGGCGTTGCCGTTGACGCGCCGGATTCCCAAATTTTTGAACGGCTGCGTCTTGTCGAAGGGCGCCGGCTTTTTCGCGGGCGCGGTCGCGGGGTCGGGGAACGCGAAGATCAGCGACCGCGCCGCGTACATTTTCGTGGTGCCGGCCTGGTGAAAGTTCTCCCGATGAATATGGCCGTAGAGCACCGTCACGTTTTCATACGGCGCCAACGCGTTCATGACGTCGTCGCCGTCGCTGGTGAACCATTCCCACTCGGGCTTGAGGCCGAACAGCGGCCGATGCGTGAACACGATGATGGGCGCGGTCTTCGGAAAGCGCGCGAGATCGGACTTCATCCAGGCGAGCTGCGCGGCGCCCACCTCGGGCCGTCCGGCGGAGACGTTGTCGAGCGCGACGAAGTGAACGCCGCGATGGTCGAACGAGTAGTGGGTCGGTCCCATGAATTCGCGGAACATGTCGCCGCCGTCGAGCGCGGCGTCATTCTCGCCCGGCACGACCTGGATTTGCGCGCCGCCAATTCTGCCCGAGATTTCCTTGAACAGCTTGAACCGTTTGGCGTGCTCGTCGGGCGAGCCGGCGTCGTGGGTCAGATCGCCGGTGACGATGACCAGCTCGGGGCGATTTTTCAGCCCGTTGATAGTAGCGACGGCGCTTTCGAACGCCTTGGTGC
Organism: uncultured delta proteobacterium; assembly: GCA_963724395.1. Classification (GTDB taxonomy): domain Bacteria; phylum Desulfobacterota; class Binatia; order Binatales; family Binataceae; genus Binatus. The sequence goes on from CAVRUK010000002.1 coordinate 510,160, forward strand.
CGAGTGGGTCGGGCGGGCCGTTGAATCCGACGTGGGTATCGCTCAACTGAATGAACGAGAATGGCGCGGGAGCTTCGCCGTTAAGCTCGGCGAGAGTCCGCAACATCCCTTCGGCGCCCGCGTCGGGCGTCAGCGCGGGGAAGACGCTGTAGAGCGCGCCGATGCTGAGGGCGGTTCCCGTGACGCGCAGGAACGATCGACGATCGAATTTGTTTTCCATCAAGAATCACCTCGCGCTGGTGTGCGCTTCACGGTGATGACTCGGCCGGTGAGAGAAAATTCCCGCGATTGAGGCTCAAAGGCCGTCGGGAATAAAATCGTCGCGCTCGCGGTCTGGAACTAAACGAGGGGCGTGGGCGAAAGAAAAGCGATTGCCGGACGAGACCACAGCCGTCGATTTCGACCGCACGTTCCTCCCGCACATGGATGCCGCGTACAACCTCGCGCGATGGCTGGTGCGTGACGATCACGACGCGCAGGACGTCGTGCAGGAGGCCTACCTGCGCGCGCTCAAGTTTGCCGGCGGATTTCGCGGCGGCGATCCACGTGCCTGGATTCTCGCGATCGTGCGCAACACCGCGTTCACCTGGCTCAAGCGGAACCGCGGATCCGATTCGCCAACTGAATTCGACGAGCAGATGCATGGCGGGTCTACCGAAGACAGCGGCCTCGAGGCAGAGGCCGTTCGCAAGGCCGACAGCGCGATGATTCGGGCGGCGCTCGACGAGCTGGCGGACGAGTTTCGCGAGGTGATCGTGATGCGCGACATCGAGGGACTTTCATACAAGGAAATCGCCGACGCGGCCGACGTGCCGATTGGGACCGTGATGTCGCGGCTGGCTCGCGCCCGCGGCAAGCTCGCGCGTTCGCTCCAGGAGCGAATCGCGAAGGGGCGGGTGACGTGAACTGCGACGAGGCGCGAGTGCTGATACATGGGCATCTCGACGGCGAGCTCGACCTCGCCACCGACCTGGAGGTTCAGCGGCATATCGAGGAGTGTCCGCGATGCGCCAGCGAGTATGCCGCGATGCGCGCGATGCGCACCCGGCTCAAGGATGAGGCGTTTCGGTTCGAGGCGCCGGCGGCATTGAGGGAAAAGATTCGCCGCGCAATACCCGCGTCGACGCCGTCACTGTCGACACCCTCGCGGTCAGGTGGCCATCCGTCGCTTCGCGGCGCCTGGGTACAGCGCGCAGTCCGATTCGCGATACCGATGGCGATTGGCGCGATGCTCGCGCTGATTATCGCGCCGCGTACGATTGGTCCGTCACTCGATCAGAGGCTCGCGAGCGAAGTGGTCGCCAGTCACGTACGATCGCTCATGGGGGCGCATCTGATGGACGTGGTCTCGACCGATCAGCATACGGTCAAGCCGTGGTTCAACGGCAAGCTGGATTTCTCGCCGCCAGTGAACGATTTCGCGAAAGACGGATTCCCGCTGGTGGGCGGGCGCCTGGACTATATCGACGGGCGGCCGGTCGCGGCGCTCGTGTATCAGCATGGCAAGCACGTGATCAACGTTTTCATGTGGCCGAGCCCCGGCGACGCGACGAGGGCGAAGCGAATCGAGACGGAACATGGATACCACGTCGAGCAACTGATGGTCGCTGGGATGAATTGCTGGGTGGTGTCGGATTTGAATGAGCAGGAACTCGACAAGTTAGCCGGGTTAGTCCGCGCCAAGGGGTAAGCGCGTATTTCGGCGCGCTAAGGAGCGGCGAATAACTCACGTATTCGCGGGTTGCGCAGGTAGGGCGCGACTGAAAGAATGCATCGGTTGCCGCCGGTCGATTCCGGCGGCCTCCACCTGCCGATGCGCCGCGTTGAGACATTCTTCATCGTTATAGCAATCGCGTTTTACGCCTGGTTCCTGACGCATTACGGGCCCGGGCAGGTGATTGGCTATGTGCGGATGGCGGGCTGGGGGTTGGCTCTGACAATCTCGCTCGAGGCGTTGGCGCGAATAGCGAACACGCTCGGCTGGCGGGTCACAATTGAGAACTATCCACCGAAGCTCAGGTTCGTCGAGTTGTTTGCGGCACGAATTGGCGGCGAGGCGATTGACTATGTGACGCCGTCGGCGCAGCTCGGGGGGCAGTTCGTGATGGCGGTCGACGTGCGCGAGAAATTGCGAATGCCGGTGGGGCTGGCGACGGTGGTGGTCGCGTCGCTGGCGGAAGCGGTCGGGCAGATCGTGTTTCTGTCGATCGCGCTGGCGATTTCGCTGCGCCTGATACCGGTGGGAGCCAATCTCTACTGGGCAATCGTGGCCGGCTTCGGGCTGGCCGTGGCGCTGGCGGCCGGCTTCTTTTTCGTGCAGATGAAGCGGCCGTTTTCGCATCTGTGGAGTGCCGCGACCAGGTTCAAGATCGTGCGAGGCAACGCCGGCGAAATCCGCGAGTCCGCCGCGGAGGCCGACGCGGTGCTGCTCGACTTTTACGCGCGCCACCGCGGCCGCTTCGCCGCGTCGAGCATGTGCTATGCGGCCGCATGGAGTTTCGGGCCGCTCGAAATCTATATCCTGCTGCGGCTGCTCCATCAGCCGGCGTCGTTACAGTTAGCCCTGCTGGTCGAGGCGCTGGGACTGCTGATCGAGCGCGCGACCTTTCTGATTCCAGGCAAGCTGGTAAGCCAGGAGGGCGGCAAGGCGCTGATCCTGGGGCTGCTGGGCTATCCGCCGGGAATCGGCTTCGCGGTCGGGTTTCTCCGCCGAATCAAGGAAATGGTATGGGTGTTGTTCGGGCTGCTGAGCCTGATGATACATCGGATGGTCATGCAGCAGCGCGGCGATGTGTCGAGCGCCGCAGCGGCCGGGCGCGACTCCGTAATGAAAATGCAACGAGCACAAGGAGAGCAATCGCTATGAGGAAATTAACCGCCCTGGTTGCGGGAATGACGCTCGCAATGACCGCGCTGCCCGCGGCCGCCGGGGTCGTCATCACGCAGAAGCAGCACGTGACCAGTGGAACCAACAGTCGCGACTCGGAACAAACGATTTCGGTGCAGGGCAACAAGCAGAAGATGGTGACTGAGCGCCACACGATCATCACCGACCTGGACCAGGGGAAGATGTACGTGCTTGATCCGAAGGCGAAGACCTACTTCGAGATCGAGTTTCCGCCCAAGGGCCAGATGGCGGCGATGATGGCGGCTAGCAGTAATGCCGCGATGAACTTCAAGAAGACCGGCACCACGCGCGAGGTCGCCGGGTTCAAGTGCACTGATTACGATGGCGGTGGGCACATGATGACCGGCGATTACACGGTCAAAGAATGCTTCTCGACCCGCGCGCCTGGCGCCCAAGAGTTTGCGGCGTTCGAAAAGAATATGGCGGACAAACTCAAGAGCGTGAGCACCAATCAGAGCAACGGCGAGATTCCCGGCGGAGTGCCGCTCGCGCTGGACTCGACGATGAAGATGGGAAACGTCAAGATTCCGGGGATGGCGCCGGAGCAGGCGGCGAAGATCAACGAGATGATGGCGAAAAGACCGCCGGTCGTGACCAATACCAAGGTCGAGAAGATCGAAGCGAAGACCCTGGCTGACAGCGATTTCGCGATTCCCGCCGGCTTCACCAAGCGGGAACTGCCGGGACCGGGAGCGATGAAGATGTCGCCGATGAAGCCACCTGCGGGCGCACCGGCTGCAGGCGCTCCGGCGGCGGGGGCGTCACCGGCGGCGCATTGACGTATCCGGCCTGACTCGCGCGTCGATGTGGCAGTCGCGAGTCGAGTTGGACACAAAAAAAGAGCGGGGTCTGTCGGGGCCCCGCTCGTCGTTTCAATTCAGCGTGGAAACTACATCGTGGCTGACGCCGACGCTGGCCGCTTGGGCGGGTTGAGCGCCGCGCACGCATCCCAGATCCATTTCGCGGTCGAGAGCTCATCCTCGGCAAACAGCCGCAACGCTTCTTTGGTCGACAGATCTTCTTTCAGCAGTTCGGCGAACTCGCAGATGGGTTTGATTGCATCTTCCGGCTTGCCGACGCGCTTGGTGAAGCTCAGCAGTTTTTCGTTGTCGGGAATCGACGGGTTACCCAAGTAGGCGGTGTACTTGCGTCCGTCTTCGGTAGCCATCGCGCGCGTCTCACCACCGAGTTCCGCCAGGCGCTGCGCGAAAATCCGCGAGTGATAGGCTTCGCGCTCGGCGACCATGCGGATGCCGGTGCGGATGCAATCGGTCGTGCAGACTTCCGCCCACGCGGCGAATGCTTCGCCGCCAGTGGCCTCGCCCGCGCGAACCTTGTCGAGAAAACTGACGACTGCCGCGCGCTCGGACTTGTAAGTGCGGCCGAAGGCTTTGAAACCACCGCTGCCATTGCCGTTGCCGTTGGTGGTCGGCGTGCCGGCTTCGAACCCTGCCATCTCGGCCTCGAACGTTGCCTGGGAAATTATTCCCTTGCGATAGGCTCGCAGCAGTTGTTGGAATTCAAAGTCGCGGCTCATCGGTGTTCCTCCACGTTGGTTTGAACCCGTTCCCATTAAACGAGCGTTCAGTCCCTGAAAGCCAAAGCATAAGGCGGCGTCGGCGGATGTGTCAATTGCGGTTTTGTTAGCGCCCGCGCGCGCTGGCATCGATGCGACTATTGCCGCATGATTCGCAAAGCTGTGGCTCTTCGGGCGATGCACGCCGTTACGGCGGTATCGAGACCAACGGTGGTATCGAGATTGCGGACTCGGACTCTATTCACCGGTTGTGCGCAACTGCGGTGAACAGGCAAGCGTTCGGAAAATTGCGATCCCAAACGTACTCGAATTTCTCTTGATGTTTCTCCTTCAGAACGTCCGTATACGTAGTAGTTCCCCAAATCCCGAACTTGAGCTGCCCCGCAACAATCTTCTGAAACGTTTGTTCGGGTGGAACACCGCCTAAACTCTTCGAGAGCATGTCTCTGACGGTTCCCGTAGTTCCGCCTGGTATGCTCGCATCCGCGCCTACCGAAGCAGCGCTGACTTTGCTGGCCGGATCGGTTGATTCTTCGGTCGGCGTAGCGCCGGGAATTCCGGCGGAGAAAGACGACTCAAGGTTGTCGGCACGAGTTCTACCCGAATTGCGGTAACGCAATGTAAATACCGTATCGAGACTCAATGCAGCGCGAGGAGAACAGTAGATTGCATCTACATTGACGTGGGCAGCTTCGGCGATCACCACCATATCGCGTGCACTGCGCGCGGAGAGCGCAGCCGCGTCTGCCTGAGTCTTGGCAGCGTCCGCATCGGTCTTGCTGCCGTCCGCCTGGGTCTTGATGCTATCCGCTTGGGATTCGACTGCTTGGGAGGCTTGTTTGGCGGCGGCCGCCTGCGCCTGCACTTCTGAAATGGCTTGTTGGCTGATTTCGCGCTGCTTGCTGATGATCGTGTTGAGCGTAGCTATTGTGGTTACGTGCCTTCGATAAGCGTCGACTAACTTATACAAGATCCCAAGAGTCAGCACCCACAGCAACAGACTGGTGACAGAAATGCCGATGGCCACCTTTGTGCCGGTTCTGGTTCGACGCTTGCGTCTTTTACGCTTCTCGGGTTGAGCGGCGACTTGGCCGGACAGACCGTTGCGTGCGGCGCCCAACCCCTGGCTCTTGTCTTTTTCCTCCTCGGTCTGGCGATCGTTTACTCCGCGTTCCTCGCTCTTGTTTCCCGACGGGCCAGACGAGCCATTCTCCGCGGAGGCGGCGTCCAGGAGAAATGGGACCCCGATTTGCTCGGGCGCAGCGGTGGCCTGCGGTTCCGCGGGCTTACTTGCCTCGCGAATTTGGCGCAGCATGAACTTCACGTCTTGCTCGCAAATCAAAGGTCCGAGCAGAGATGCGCTGGACAACGCCTTTAGTTCCTCAGGAGTCACCCGGAAGCGTTCGACGACTCCATGGTTGCGGCAAAATCCTTGAACGATTCCGTACTCGCCAGATTGAACTTCGAAGCCTGGGGTGGTCTGTGAATTCTCGGCGGTTTCGAGTTCCGGGATTTGTTCTGGCTCTGGCTCGTCGACATCTGAAGGGCCCGGCAGAGGCTGAAGAAGCGTGGTTGCCTTCGAACGGCCGCCGCGCGATTCGGGAGGTTTTCCCAGCTCTTGTTCGCCAGGCGGCGAGGAACTGAGCGGCGCCTGTTTTTTTTGGAGCGACTTTAAGGCGTCGACCAGATCGCGCACCACTTGTTCGGCGCCGACAGCCGCTTCGGTCACTTTCGGTTTGTCCATTACCCTGCGCTCTGATCCCGCGGTTGCGAGTCTTCTCTATATTTCAAGCTTGCTCCGATAGACCTTGTGAGCTTCGCTCGAAACCCTGCGCCAGCGCCGAGAAGTCCTCGCGAAGGGTCTTCGCCGGCTCAAACGCGTTAGCGAGATGCGCGAGTCTGTCCTGAAGCGTCACCGCCGGTTCGAGCGCAGTGGCAAGCTGGCTTAGGCTTTGGCAGAACCCTTCAGAAAGTTGATCGAGTTCCTGATCCAGAGCTTGCAGGGGGCCGAATTGATTCAGAACCTGTCGGAGCTGGTCCTGGAAACTGCGCATGGGTTCGAGCAGTTTGGCTAATTCCCTGATTTGCGTCCCAAACTGGCGCAGCGGTTCAAACACACTCCCAAGCTCCGAAAGCTGTCCTATGGGTTCCAGAATTGACGCTATCTGAGCGAGTTGATCTTGAAGCGGCTTAACCTGCTCAAATACCGCCTCTACCGCGAGCGTGGGGTGAAACGAAGTCTGCTGACTTGCCATTCGAGTCTATCCTCCCAACAACAGCCACTTTCATTGACCGTCGATTGGTCTGTACCTTGCCGTCAGGCCACGGCAATAGCAACTTGGCCCCTGTGGATTGTCGCGACGCTGCGGCTTGCGAGAGATGTATGTATTGTACGATGCTGCCAAGATCGTCAAACAAGAGCTAAAGTCGTCTATCTGACGCATTTTTATACTTCTGCAACGATTCGCCGCTAAAAAGCCAAAAAGGCTCGGGACGGACTAAGATGGCAACTCAGCGAACTTCATTTGAGCCCGGTCTGGCGGTATCGACAATCTTCGATCAGATCGGACCGCTCCAGGAGCAGTTGGCGCAGATCGTGGTTATCCTCGAACCGATACAGCAGCTCTCTGAGCTTGCAAGCGTGTTCGAACCTCTGCGCGAGTTCGAGGGACGGATCAGGGACCTGGCTAAAGTGCTCGCGCCGATGCACGACTTCCAGCACCAACTTCAGCAGGTGTTGAAGCAATTCTCACCGCTGGAAACGCTCGACCAGGAACTCAGCCAGCTCTGCTTGTCGTTCCGCGAAAGTCTGTTCCAACTCGCCACGGCTCTCGAGCCCGCTGCAGCTCTTCAGGATCGACTCGCCCATCTGTGTATTGCATTTGAGCCGGCCAAGGCTCTTCGCCAGGAATTCTCTGCGCTGGCTCGAATTTTCGAGCGAAGCTCGACGGACCGGCCGGACCTGCCCCAGTAAGTGAACGTCGGTTCGCCCCGTTTTTCCTGCCGCGAAGTGCCGCGCGAGTCTGCTATCGTGGGAAGAGCACCAGGAAAAGCGCGATGATACTGTTTGATATCAAAGCCGACCTATACGGGCTGCCTTCAAACGAGAGGGAAGATTCCAACGCGTCTCAGGCCAGACTGGCGGTATCGGCAGTTTTTGACCAGGTCGAGCCTTTGCAGTCGCAGCTCGCTCGTATCGCGTCTTTCCACGAACCGATGCAGCGGCTCGGCGAGCTGGCAAACGTGTTTGACGAGTTACGCAAGTTCGCGATGCAGGTCAGCGACCTGGCCAGAGTGCTCGAGTCAATGCACAACTTCCAGGACCGCCTTCGTCCGGTCCCGAACCAGTTTGCTCCGCTGGTGGCTCTCGATGGGAAACTCAAACGGCTTTGCGCGTCGTTCGCCGAACATTTGAACGAACTCGCCGACGCGCTCGGACCGGCGGTTACGCTTCAAGACCAACTCTCGTATCTAACTGGCGCGTTCGAGCCGGCCAAGGTTCTTCGCGAGGAATTCCTGGGATTGGCCCAGAGTTTCGCGTCGAGGTCACCCGCAATGTCGGACGGTCGGAACGGCTCATCGGATGTGCCTCGACGCAATATTTCCCGCGGTGCACGCGATGAGTGATTTCAAGCGCAGCTTCCTCCGGACCAACGGGATCATTATGCACGTGGTGGAAAGTGGTGACGGCTTCCCGGTGGTGTTTTGCCACGGCTTTCCCGAGATGTGGTACTCGTGGCGGCATCAGATGAAGGCGCTGGCCGAGGCGGGGTTTCGTGCGATCGCGCCCGATCAGCGCGGCTACGGCGAGACCAGCCCGCCCACTCGGATCGACGCATACACGCAGCGCAAACTGGTCGGCGACATCGTCGGCATGCTCGACGTGTTGAGAATCGACAAGTGCGTGATCGTAGGGCACGACTGGGGCGGGATGGTTGCGTGGAACATGGCGATGATGGCGCCGGACCGCGTCGAGCGGGTGATCGGAATCAATACGCCATTCATCCCGCGCTCGCCGGTCAAGCCGACCGATGCGATGCGCGCGATGGCGGCGGGCGGCTTCCACTATATTCTCTACTTTCAAACGCCCGCGGCGAGGGCGGAACTCGAGCGCGATGTGGCCCGCACGCTGCGCGGCTTTTATCAGGATCCGCCGAGTGTCGATCCAGGCGAGATTCGCAAGGCGCCGCCGGGTGTGTGGGGACCGGCAGGCGGAGGTCTGCTCGATCGGTTACCGGATCGCCCGCATGGAAAGTTCCTGACTGACAAGGACTTCGAGGTGTTCGTCAACGCGTTCGAGAAGAGCGGCTTTCGGGGCGGCCTGAACTGGTATCGATGTATCGATCAGAACTGGGAGGAGAGCGCCGGCCAGACCGATCGCGTCGAGCAGCCCGCGCTGATGATCACCGCCGAGCTCGACGCGGTGCTGCGCCCCGAGATGGCCGAGGGGATGACGACCTGGGTGCCGAACCTGCGCAAGACCGTGCTGGTCAGGGGTTCGGGCCATTGGACGCAGCAGGAGAAGCCGGCCGAGGTGAGCGCGGCGATTCTCGAATTTATTTCCGATCTGAAAAAGTAGAACCATTATTTGAGTGGCGGCGGCGAGACTGGTTCGCCGTTTTTCAAAATCAGGTACTGGCGATCCGGCTCGTCGCAAGCGGTGTCGGTCTGCACGACTCGTGCGCCGTCGGGGGCGTATTGCAGGATGTACGATTTGCGAACGCCGGTGGTGACGTTGGGGCCCGTACGATGCGGCATCAGCGAGGAAAATACCACGACGCTCCCCTCGCGCACGGGCACGGCGAGCGCTTCGGGACCGTCTTGCTCGCGGCACACGTAACCGAGTTTCGAAAGCCGATGCGCGAGCGTCCCACGAAGATGCCCGCCCGGAATCACCCACGGACAACCGTTGTCGAGGGTCGCGTCGTTGAGGGCCACCCAGCAAGTCAGGTACGCCTGCGGCTCGATGTAGGTGTAGCCGTTGTCCTGATGCCACGGGAACGGCTTGGGGTATTCAGGCTTTTTGTAAACGGCCTGATCCCAGTACAGGCGCACGTCGGGGCCGATCAGATCGTGACATAGATCCTGGAAAGTGCGGCTTGCCGAGAACTCGCGAAGCACGCTCGAAAGGCTGACGAGATGAACAGTGAAGGTGATTCCGTCGGCCTGCGCGATACCCATCCGGCCGTCAGGTCGCGAGCGCAGGAACTCCTCGGCCTTCGCCTCGAACGGATCGATCGCATCGCGGACGCGCACGATGGTTGCAAGATCGATTGCATTTTCGAGCACGAAGAAGCCGCGCTCGTTGAACGATCGCGCCTGCTCGTCAGTGATCAGGCGAAACGGCCCACGCACCGGCGTCCAGCTGAATCCATGATTCAACGGATGCAGCGCCGGCGCCACCTCAGTTTGTGCGACTATGCTCACGTTCCTCAGCTAAGATTCGGTTTGCTTCAAGCACGAGCGCGACTGCTTCTTTCAGATTGGCGCGAGTTTCGCCGAGCGTACGCCCTCGCGTGTTGGCGTCCTCTTTGATGAATCCGACGTATCCGCCTCTTACTTTTTGGAAAACTGGGGTCAGTTTCGGTTCAGTTTGGTGCAATTTGGGCCTTTTTTGTAAACCAGCAAATTGGGAAATTGCTCAAAAACCACTATTAGTTGTGGCCTGTCTCTCTCTGGCCACCAGGGGTAGTTTCGTTCCGTCAAATTTTGTTTTCCTGAACGAGATCTTTTCCGGTTTCGTTAAATCTGCGCTGAAGTTGGCTCATCGACTCATTGTAGCACAGTGCGATCACTTTGTGTTTACGCCGGTCGATTCCGCGATCAGTTCGGCGAGGTCGCGCACGCGCATCGTTTCTTCCAGCGAGCGTGATTTCACCGCGTCTTCCATCATCGTCATGCAGAACGGGCATCCTACCGCGACGCACTTGGGCTTGGCCTCCTGCAGCTGATCGAAACGCTTCTGATTTATCCGCGTGCCCTCGTGTTCCTCTTTCCAGAAGCAGCCGCCGCCGGCGCCGCAGCAGAACGTGCGATTCTTCGACTGCTCGACCTCAGCGACCTCTGTGCCGGGAATCGCGCGCAGCGCGATCCGAGCGCTGTCCCATTTGCGATTGTGCCGCGCCATGTAGCATGGATCGTGATAGGTGATGCGTTCGTTGATCTCGCCGCGCGGCTTCAAGCGTCCGGCCCGGATCAGCTCGTCGATAAACTCGGCTTCGTGCAGCACAGTATAGTTGCCGCCGAAGTCCGGATACTCATTCTTGAGATTGTGAAAGCAATGTGGGCATTGAGTGACGATTCGGCGCGGCTTGTAGCGATTGAGCGTCTCGACGTTCTGCGCGGCGACGGTCGCATACAAATATTCGTTGCCGAGGCGGCGCGCCGGGTCGCCGGTGCAAGTCTCCTCGCGCCCGAGGATCGCAAACTTGACGCCCGCCTGTTTCATCAAGCCCGAGAACGACTTGCTGACGCGCTGGTTGCGCTCGTCGTACGAGCCGGCGCATCCCACCCAGTACAGCACGTCGAGGTCCGACGGATCTTCCAGCTCCGCGATCTCGGGAATTTCCAGTCCCTTCGCCCATTCGGCGCGCTTTTCATTCGCAAGACCCCACGGATTTCCCTGGTTCTCGATTCCCTTGAACGCTCCCGTCAACTCGGTCGGGAACCTCGACTCCATCAGCACGTCGTAGCGCCGCATATCGACGATTCGCTGAATGTGCTCGATGCCGACCGGGCATCCCTCTTCGCACCATCCGCACGACGTGCATCCCCACACCGCTTCTTCGGTCGCGACCTGCGTGATCATGTCGGGGCCGTTCCACGCGGGCGCTTCGGCGCTATCTGCGGACTTGTTGTTCATCTTCGCCGCGAGCAGAAACGGCGCCTTGTCGAGCAGATGCTCGCGCTGTTCGATCACAAGATACTTTGGATTCAGCGTTTTGCCGGTTGCGACGGTGGGGCAGTTGATCGTGCAGCGGCCGCACTCGAGGCACGAGCCCATGTCGAGCAGTTGCTTCCACGTGTACTGCTCGACCTGCGAGACGCCGAACGTCTCCGCGTTTTCGAAATCCTTGATCGGCGCGAGTCTTCCGCGTGGACCCATATTGCGGAAGAAAAGATTCAGCGGCCCGAAAATCAGATGACGCAACTTGCTGAACGGAAAGCAGAACAGCAGCGCGTACACGATTAGCACGTGCACCAGCCACAGCCATCGATGGTAGGTCGCGCCGGCGCCGAGCGCGCCTTCGATATGTCCCACGACGCGCCCAACGTATGCCCATTCGGTGAAGGCGGGATGCGTGGCGTTGATCCGCGCACCTTCTAGCATCAGGCCGGTGACGGCGGTCAGCACCATCATCGTCATCGGGAACCAGTAGCCGAGCCGGTTTTCGAGATTGTCGCGCATCTTGTCGGCGGGCGGTTCGTTGAGCACGGCGGGCTTGCGAACGGTGCGCCGCATGCCTTCCATCAGCACGCCGAGGATTAGCAGCAGGAAGAAGGTGTCCATCGCGGCTTTGAAGTAGAGATAGAAGTCGCCGTAGTAGAAATAGAAGTCGAGGCCGAACAGATCGAACAGGTCGCGCACGTCGCTGTTGATCGCGACGATAGTCGTACCGATGAGCAGTCCGACGAACGCGACGTAGAACGCGTAATGCATCCAGCCCCAGGTCTCGCGAATCACGTTGCCCTGGCCAAACGAATCGCGTAGCGACAGGAGCAGGCGTTCGATTGGATGATCGAGGCGCTCGTCGGACACGCCGAGACTCACAAGGCGATACCATCTGACGCCGGCGTAAATGAATGCGGCGATGAGCAGCCCGAGCAGCGCGTACATCAGCACGATGAACGGCCCGGGGACGTTCCACAGGATCTGGCGGGTGACTTGCTCGTTCATGTGCGCTCCATCGGAAAAGCCGGTGGCGAAGGTGCCTGTAACAGACTCTTAAATCAGACCATCGCGGAGGAATTCAATCCATACGGGGAACTAAGAACCGGTATCGGCTTCGCTGGCGCGAATCTTTAGGAACCTAACCCCTAACCCCTTCCCACTGTGGGAAGGGGAACGGATTAGGGCGATTCAATCGTGTATTGTGAGGCGGTCTTGCTCGACGTCTTCGAACCATCTTGCCAGTGCGTTGGTCATTCTTGATACGCGGTCGGGTTCTTTCGCGGCTAGGTCGTTGCGTTCGAAGGGGTCGTTGACGATATCGAATAATTGCGCGGGCGGCGGCGGAGATTTGGCGTGCTCCGGCATCGGCGTGCGGGCGATGTTGTGGAAGTTCTCGGGGTTGTATTTGGATTGGATGTCCATCGCGAGGTCTTCGTTGGTTACCTGCATCAGCTCGCGGATTGCGGGCCGCACCAGTTTCCATCGGCCGTCGCGCATCGCGGCGTTGCATTCGCCGTTAGGCGTGTAGCGATTCCACTGCCAGAAACGCTCGGTCGGGACCTTGCCATGCTCGCCTTGCAGCGTCGGCATCACGTTGATTCCGTCGAGCTTGAGATCGCGCAGCGGCTCTGCGCCCACGAGTGCTAGAAGCGTCGGCAGCCAATCCGTGAAATGAACCATGTCGTGCACCCGACGGCGGCCGTCGAGTCCGCCAGGCCATCTGATCACCATCGGGAGGCGGATGCCGCCCTCGTACACGAGCGTCTTGGCGCCGGCGAAGCCGCAGTTGAAGCGGTCGGTGCACATCTCGCCCTTCCCGCCGAACTGGGGACCGTTGTCGCTCGAGAACATCGCGATCGTGTTGTCGGCCAGCCCTGATCGATCGAGCGCGTCGAGCACGCGCGCGATTCCGCGGTCCATGCATTCGATCATCGCGTAGATTTGGCTGACCGCGGGCGTGAAGTTGCCGCTCGTCTTGTACGGCGCGGCGTCGGCCTCGGGCGCTTCGAAAGGAAAATGCGGCGCGTTGTACGCGAGGTAGAGAAAAAACGGGTCGCTGCGATGGCGCCGGATGAACTCGGTCGCCTCGTCGGTGAAGACGTCGGTCAGGTAGCGGCCGTCGGCGCGCGAGATCGAGCCGTTGTGATCGAGACTCCACTGGTAGTAGGGCTGCCAGCCGCCGGAAAATCCCGCGAATTCGTCGAAGCCGCGGCGGTTGGGATGGTAGCGCGAATCGTACGCGCCGTTGTGCCATTTGCCGACGAGCCCGGTTGCGTAGCCGGCGCGCTTCAGGAGTTCGGCCACCGTCAACTCGCGCAGCGCAAGACGATCGAGGCCGCGCGTTTCGAGCGTGTCGATGACCCCAGTGCGATGCGGATAGCGGCCGGTCATCAGCGACGCTCGCGCCGGCGCGCACACGGGAGACGCCGAGTAGTGCTGCGTCAGGCAGAGGCCTTCGCTGACGAGATGATCCAAAGTCGGCGTGCGCGACGCGCCGTAGTTGAAGCATCCGAAGTCGCCGTAACCCATGTCGTCGGCGAGAATCAGGATGATGTTGGGGCGCGAGGGCATGAAGAATTCGTAGCACAGAAGATGGGGGCGGATGCGAGAGGGCTCGATCGTTCGATCGCGGCTTAGGAACCTAACCCCTAACCCCTTCCCCTAGTGGAAGGGGGACCGGAATAAGAAAGAATCCTAAGTTGCGCGCGAAGGGAATCGCGCGCTGAATAGGGTCCCTCACCCGCGCCGCGGCGCGACCTCTCCCCATTCGGAGAGGGAAAGCTACTCGCGCTCCTGGAAGCCTTCGAGGTTGCGCGATCTGCCCGTCTGGCGCAGTTTGCGCAGCGCCTTGGCCTCGATCTGGCGGATGCGTTCTCGCGTTACGGCGAACTGTTTGCCGACTTCCTCGAGCGTGTAGTCGGTCTTCTGGCCGATGCCGAAGCGCATGCGCAGGATTTGCTCCTCGCGCGGTGTCAGCGTGGCGAGCACCTTGCGGGTCTGCTCGCCAAGATTGCCCTGGATGGCGGCCTCGACGGGCGATGGCGCGAGTTCGTCCTCGACGAAATCGCCGAGCGAACTTTCCTCTTCGTCGCCGATTGGCGTTTCGAGCGAAATCGGTTCCTTGACGATCTTGAGCACCTTCTGGACCTTGTCCAGCGGCATCTCCATCTGCTCCGCAATTTCCTCGGGGCCGGGCTCGCGGCCGAGGCGCTGCACCAGCAAGCGCGTCACGCGCAGCAGCTTGTTGATGGTCTCGACCATGTGGACCGGGATGCGAATGGTGCGGCCCTGGTCGGCGATCGCGCGCGACATCGATTGGCGAATCCACCACGTCGCGTAGGTCGAGAATTTGTAGCCGCGCTGGTACTCGAACTTGTCCACCGCGCGCATCAGGCCGATGTTGCCTTCCTGGATCAGGTCGAGAAAGCCAAGACCGCGATTGGTGTAGCGCTTGGCCAGGCTGACGACAAGGCGCAAGTTGGCCTCGGTCAGTTCCTTTTTGGCGCGGCGGCTCTTGTCCTGTCCGGCGGCGATCGTCTCGAGCTTGCGCGCGTAATCCTCGCCGTCGTCCTTCGCCTTTTTTTCGACTTCGCGAATCGTCTTCTGCGCCAGTCGAATCCGGGCCGCGATATCGAGCAGGTTCTCGCGAACGTCATTTATCTTCAGGACGTGGCGGCGGTCCTCGGCCTCGGCGGCTTCCTTGAGCAGGTTGGTGCGCGAGCGGCCGGTAGCCTCTTCGTATTTCGCGATGGTGTGATGGGCGATGCGGTACTGCTGCAGGAAGTCGCGCATCTCGCCGATCACGGCTTCCATCAGGCGGCGCGACAATCCCATCCCGCGCAGTTCTTTTTTCACGCGCTCGTTGTAGCGCGCCAGGTTCTTGTCGAGCTTGGGCTTGCGGCGCGGACCGGGCTTGTTGCGAAGTTCTTCCTCGATTGCCTCGATCTTGGTGCGCAGATCGGTCAGCTTTTTGGTCGCGACACTCAGCTTCTTGAGCTGGCGCTCATCGGCTTCGGGTCCACGCTCTTCGTCGGGATCGTCCGGCGCTTCGGCGGCGTCCTCGAACACATCGCGGAGGTCGGCCTCGCCCGCCTCGACCCGCTCGCCGACGCGAATCACGAAATCGAGCATGATCGGCGAGCCCAGCACTTCCTCTTCGACTTCGTTCTCGCCGGCCTCGATGCGCTTGGCAATTTCGACTTCCTGCTCCCTCGACAGAAGCTGGAAGTTGCCCATCTCCTTGAGATAGAGCCGGACCGGGTCCGACGACTCGCCCAGCGAATCCGCAGCCGGGGGCGCGGCCTCGGGCGCTTCTTCGGGCTCTTCCTTGCTGTCAACCTCGGCGTCGTCGGCGCCGTCTGCCGGGACTTCCTCGAGCACCTTGATATCAAGGTCCTCGAAACTGTCGAGCGCGGCGCGCAAGTCGGTCGGCGAGGCTACGTCCTGGGGCAGGTAGTCGTTGACCTGCTCGAAGGTCAGGTAGCCCTGCTCGCGGCCGAGATCGACAAGACCTTGTAGGTCTTTACCTTCGTACTTCTGCTTCATTCGTTTTGCTTCCGTGTGGCGCGGGCGTTGAGCCGCCGATGCGAGATCTGAAAATCGGCGCGCAATTCGGCCGTCAATACGACCGCGAGCCGGGAATCAAATAGCCTCATTTATACAGACGAGAATACAAAGGCAAGTAACCGACACCAAAGGCCCAAACTAAAGATTACTGTCATGCGAGTCAACTAAGGCGTCGCGATCATCGGGCGAATGGCGCCTTGCCTGCGCGGCCTTGTCGCGAATTCGCGCTCGTCGATGGCCGCTACAAATATTATACGCATCGTTTGCCGGTTTGGCTGCATCGCGGCGGTTTTTTTCCTGAGAGTCAACCCGGGCCGCACCGAGATGCGTGCGCGCTGGAAATAGCGATTTGGCCCCTCTATCCTGAGACGCTGCTTCCGCTCCCGCGAGCTGAATTTTGGCGATCCACGCGATAATCCTGGGCCTCAGCTTCGCGATAATCCTCGCAGGCTCGGAACTTTTTACCAATGGAGTCGAATGGGCGGGCCATCGATTGGGGATCGCCGAGGCCGCCGTCGGAAGCCTCCTCGCCGCGGTCGGAACGGCCCTGCCGGAGACGTTCATCCCGGCGGTCGCGCTGCTGACCGGCCGAAATTCCGCAGACGCCCACACTGCGGTGGGACTCGGTGCGATTGTTGGCGCACCGCTGATGCTCTCGACGGTAGCGCTATTCGTTATGGGCGTCGCGGCGCTCGCATTTCGCAAGCGACGCGGACGAATCGCGCTCAGAGTGGTTCGCGAGGATGCGCGCCGGGACCTTGGATTCTTTTTCCCGGTCTTTTTATGCCTGGTGATCGCCGGCACGCTCGACATGAGCCCGAGACTTCGCCACGTCCTCGCAGTCGCGCTGTTGATAGTGTATGCGAGCTACTGCGTCGTGATGCTGCGGCTCACGCGTGCGGAAGACGCGGAGGTCGAGCACGGACTTTATTTTGAGTCGATCTTCCGCGGAGATCCGCTCGAGCCGGGCGCGTTGGCGACAGCGGCGCAAGTGATCGTGGGCACGCTCGCGATTTTGATCGGTGCCATCGAGTTCGTCGATCAGATCATCTTGTTCGCGGCGCATGCTCATCTGAATCCGGGCGTGCTTTCGCTCATCTTGAGCCCGCTCGCGACTGAACTGCCCGAGAAATACAACTCCGTCGTCTGGATTCGGCAGGGCAAGGACCATCTCGCGCTCGCCAACATCACGGGCGCGATGGTCTTCCAGTCGTGCATCCCGGTTGCACTGGGACTCGCGTTTTCGCCGTGGCATCTGACGAATCCCGAACTGCTGGCGGGATCGATCGCGCTCGCCTCGGTGGTGATTCTCTACATCAACTTGCGCGACTCGGAACTCGGCACGCCGACGCTGATGATCGGCGGCGCGGCCTACGCGATCTTTCTGATCGCCCTCGGCTACCTCGGCGTGCTCTGAATCCACGAGCGCGGGTGCGTTGTCTGATGCGACCGCGCGGGTGCACAATCGTAATATTCGGATCGGCATGACCACTTACCAGGAAATTTCGGCGCAGTTTTACAGCAATCGCCTGCTGTTCGGCGACCCCGCCGATCCGGGCGTGGTTGCGGTCGAGGTCGCGTCGAAGACTGAGATCGATGTGTACAAGCGCATCGCCCGCAAGCTTACGCGCGAGCGGCGTCCGATTCGGCTGTTCGCGCTCGCCGAGAATATGGCGTTGCTCGATGGCTTCCGGGCGCCGCATCAGACGCGGATGCTCGAAGGCGATTTTCGTTATCGCGTGCTCGTCACCTTCGACTCGCTGGAGGCTCTGAGAAGCCGCCCGGCGCCATCTCAGGAACGTGACGGGCAAGGCGCCCAACGCGCCAGACGCGCCGTATCTGGTGCTGGCCGATCCCGTCGAGCAGCACCTGATGTTGTCGGGCACGACGTTTTTCATCGGGATGGATTTTGCCGAGCTGCGCCGCCTCCAGCTCGACATCGAGACCTATATCTCGCCGGGGTTTGAGTTTCCGTCGGCGGCGCGCGAGGGCGATCGCGTGATCGCGATTTCGCTCACCGACTCGACCGGCTTCGAGCGCCTGCTCAAGGGCACCGAGATGGACGAGCGCGCGATGCTCGAGGAGATGGTGGCCATCATCCAGGAGCGCGATCCCGACGTCGTCGAAGGCCACAATATGTTTCGCTTCGACCTCGAATACCTGGAGGCTCGCGCGCGCCGCCATCGAGTGAAGCTCAGCCTCGGGCGTGATGGCGGTGAGCTTCGTGCACGTCCGTCACGCATGCAGATTGCAGAACGATCGATCGCGTACCGACGCTACGACATTCCCGGCCGCAACATCATCGATACCTGGATCCTTGCGCAGCACTACGACATTTCGAGCCGCGAACTGGAGAGCCTGGGACTGAAGCAACTCGCCCAACACTTCGGGCTGGCGCGCAAGGATCGCGTGTATATCGACGCGTCGAAAATCAGCCACTACTTCGCACACGAGCCCGAAAAGCTTTACGAGTATGCGCTCGACGATGCTCGCGAGACGCGTGCGCTGGCCGAGACGCTCTCTCCCAGCTACTTCGTGCAGGCGCAGATATTCCCGTACTCGTACCAGAGCGCGGTGCTGCGCGGGAATGCGACCAAGATTGACGCGCTCATGATGCGCGCGTACCTCGCGGCCGGGCATTCCATCCCCGAGCCGTCGCAACCCGCGCCGGTCGCGGGCGGCTACACCGAGGTTCGCCGATGCGGTGTTGCGCACGGCGTCCTGCACTGTGACGTGACGTCGCTGTATCCGTCGTTGATGCGGCAATATCGGCATGCGCCGGCTGCAGACCGGCTGGGAGTGTTTCTGAAGATGCTCGGCGATCTGCGCAGCTTCCGTGTGCAGGCCAAGGCGCTCGCGCGCGAGCTGAAGGGTGCCGAGCGCCGCAACGCCGATGCGCTTCAGCTCACGTTCAAGATTCTAATCAATTCATTTTACGGCTACCTGGGCTTTTCGCTTGGGCATTTCAACGACTTCGGCGAGGCCAACGCCCTTACGAAGCGCGGACGCGATTTGATCCAACGCGCGGTGGCTGAACTCGAGGAGCACGGCGCGCAGGTTATCGAGGTCGACACCGACGGAATCTATTTTGTGCCGCCGCCCGAGGCCGCCAGCGAGGAAGGCGCGGACAGGCTCCTGGAGCAGGTCGGATCGATCATGCCCGAGGGAATCCGGCTGGAGATCGACGGCCGTTACGCCGCGATGTTCTCCTACAAGATGAAAAATTACGTACTGCTCGATGACGCCGGCAAGATGACGATTCGCGGCTCGGGGCTGCGCTCGCGGGGACTCGAACGCTTCCAGCGCCGCTTCATGGAGCGGATGTTTCGCCTGCTGCTCGAGGATCGACGCGACGAAATTCCGAAACTGCACGACGAATATCGCGCGCGGCTCGCGCGCCACGAAATCGGAATCGCGGATCTGATGAAGACCGAGACGCTGCAGGATTCGCTCGACACGTATCGCAGCAAAATCGGAGAAAACAGCCGCAATCTGGCCGCCGCCTACGAGCTCGCGCTCAAGGCCGAGCGTCCGTACCTAGCCGGCGACCAGATTTCATATTACGTCACCGGGCGCCGCGCGAGTGCGAGCGTGAACGCGTTCGCGAAGATGGCGGCGGAATACAACCCGGCCGACCCGGACGAAAACGTCGAATACTATCAGTACAAGCTCGCCGACCTTTACGAGAAATTCCGAATCTTCGTCGAGCGCCCGGGCCTGTTCGCGCCAGCCGCCGAAGAAGGGGGCAATCCAGCACAGCTCTCGCTGTTCGGCCCCCCAGAAGCCAAGCCCGAAGAACCGAATGCAGAACCCGAGGTCTGAAACGCTGGCCGCGGATGCCTGATTGATCGATACTGCCCGTCTGCGGAGGAAAACGATGGCTGATGACAAGCAGCAGCTTGATTGGGACAAGATCAAGAATTTCTCGAAGCAGGTGTCGAACGATATCGGCGCCGCGATGCTCGGGGCACTTAGCTATATCGGCGACCGGCTTGGGATTTTCGGCGCGCTCGCTGGAGCGGGCGCGGTAACTAGTGCGGGACTCGCTGAGAAGACCGGGCTTAGCGAGCGCTATCTGCGTGAGTGGCTGAGCGCGATGGCGGCGGCCGGATACGTGAACTACGACGCTTCGGCCAAGACCTACGCGATGCCGGCCGAGCATGCGATGGTGCTCGCGCGCGACGACTCGCCGTTTTTCGCCGGCGGTTTTATCGAAATGATCGTGCCGCAGATGTCGATTGCGCCGAAAGTGATGGCGTCGTTCAAGGACGGGCGCGGCGTTGCGCAGAGCGAGTATCCGCCCGAGACGTGGGAGGCGATGGAGCGTTCGTCGGCGTCGATGTACCGGCATCAGCTGGTTCGCAAGTGGCTGCCCGCAATGCCGCAAGTGGTCACGAAGCTGACCGAAGGCGGCTCGTCGCTGGATGTTGGCTGTGGGAGCGGCCGCGCGGCGATCGCGATCGCGTCCGCATTTCCCAAGGCCAAGGTTTTCGGCTTCGACGCGCATCCCGGCTCGCTGGAGCGTGCGCGTACAAATGCGAAGGCCGCCGGCCTCGGCGACCGAATCAAGTTTGAGGTCGTCGATTGCACCAGGCTGCCGGCGGCGCAGTTTGATTTCATCTCGACTTTCGATGTCGTACACGATTCCGTCGATCCCGACGCGCTGCTGAAATCGATTCGCGGCGCGCTCAAGCCCGACGGCACGTACCTGATGGTCGAAGTGAACGTGTCGTCGAATCTCGAAGACAACCTCAATCCGATGGGCCGGCTGATGTACTCGATGAGCACGCTGTACTGCATGACGACGTCGCTCGCGCACGGCGGCGCGGGAATCGGCGCGTGCATGGGCGAGGCAAAGGCGCGCGAGCTGGCCGCGGCGGCCGGCTTCAAGCACTTTCGCCGCTTGCCGATCGAGGATTTGTTTTCGGCGCTCTACGAAATCCGCGTGTAGCCGATCATTTCAGGCGCTGGAAGGCATCCTGCAGACGGGGCAGCACGCTTTGCCAATCGGCGACGAGCCCGATATTCGCGCGCTCGAAGATCAGCGCGTCGGCGTCGTTGTTGATCGCGACCACCGTTTGCGCGCGCTTGAGACCGCAAGTGTGGTTGGGCGCGCCGCGCACGCCGACGGCGATGTACAGGCGCGGATCGATCGACTTGCCGGTCAGCCCGACCTGCAACTGTCGCGGCACCCATCCTTGATCAGTGACACGACGCGTCGCGCACATCGCGGCGCCGAGTATACGCGCGAACTCGGCGACTCTCGCGACGCCCTCGGGACCACCGACTCCGGTGCCGATACCGACAACAACTTCGGCGCCTTCGAGCGGCACGATAGTGCGATCAAGAGTTGAGTGCGCCTTTATGAGCCGGCTCTTCGGCGGGGTCACCTCGACGCGCGCGGTCTGAACTTCGGCACGCCTGGCTTCCGATGGCGCCGCGAGTTCGAGCACGCCCGGCCGCACCGTCGCCATCTGCGGAAACGTCTTCGAGTAAATGGGCGCGACGATGTTGCCACCGAAGGCCGGCTTGAGCGCGACCATCCGATTGTCGGAATCGAGCTCGATATCGATCGCGTCACCGGTGAGCCCAAGCCCCAGCCGCGCCGCGAGCCGCGGTCCCCAGTCGCGCCCGCGCTCGGTGGCGCCAATCAACATTCCCCACGGCGAGTGCGTCGAAACGAGTTGCGCGACAGCCTCGGCGGCCGCCTCGGGAGTGTACGAGAGCAGGGCTGGCTGCTCGAGCGTCAGCACCCGGTCGGCGCCGAAACTCGCGAGCAGTCGCGCGTGCCGCGCGACCGCGCCGTCGACTCCCACTGCGACCAGCGCGCCGCCGAGTCGCGACGCGAGCTCGTCGCCGCGCGAAAGCAGCTCGAGCGTGCCGCGCGTGATGCGGCCTTCAAGGTCGGTCTCGCAGACGATCCATACGTCGCGACCACGCGTGCTCGCGCGATGCGCTGCGCCGATGGGGCGGCGATTGTGCAGGCGCGGCTTGAGCGCGCCGAGCGCTTCGAGCATCGACATGACTTCAGCCGCGGCGCGCTCGGCGTCGGTCGCGTCGATAAATTTGCACTCGGTCTTCGGCGTCGTGACAACGCGAACCTCCTGCACCCAGGTTGGCGAACCCGCGAGCCCGAACGCCTTCGCGTCGGCGCCGAGCTCCGCCGCGCGCACCGATTGAATCGGCTTGGTGGCGGCCTCATCGGAAGCGCCCGGCTTCACCTTGACCGGCTGCGCGATCCGCTCGGCACAAGTGATGACCGCCGGCATCGCGGCCTCGATTTCATCGAAACCCTCGTCGCTTTCGCGCTCGGCGCGGAGCGTGCGCCCGTCGATTTCCAGCTTGCGCGCGCCGGTGATTTGCGCGGCGCCGATCAGTTCCGCGATCTCGGGGCCGACCTGCCCCGTTTCCGCATCGAGCGAGTACTTGCCGAGCAAGATGAGATCGAAATTCCCGAGCGCCAGCCAAATCGCGAGCGCACGAGCCGTCGCGAGCGTGTCCGCGCCCGCGAACGCGCGATCTTCCAGGTGCACCGCGTGGTCGATACCCATCGCGAGCGCATCGACCAGCGCGCCTCGCGCCTGCGGCGGTCCCATCGTGACAACGGTGGTCTCGGCGCCGTTGCGATTTTTCAGCTCGACGGCGAGCGAGATTGCGCGCAGATCGAACGCGCTGATCACGTTGGGCCCGTCGCGCTTGATCGTTTTGGTCGCGGCGTCGAAGTTGGCTTCCTCGATGAGCGGTATCTGCTTGATGCAAACGGCAATCTTGAGCACGTCGATGATCCTCGCCCCGACGAGGCTAGTTGAGCGCGTTGCGTGGATGCAACAAAGCGCGAATACGGCTTACGGGCGCGAGCGCGATCAGGTAGTTTCGCGAGGTGGGTTTGTATCGACTCGCGGCCGCCGCCGCGCTCTGCGGATATGCGATCGCGTTTGCCGCACCGGCGCACGCGGCCGCGCAGATGCGAATCGTATCGCTCGCGCCGAGTGTGACCGAGACGCTGTTCGCGCTCGGCGCGGGCCCAGAAGTCGTCGGCGTTTCGCAGTATTGCGACTACCCGCCACAGGTGCGCGACTTGCCGCGGGTCGGTTCTTTTCTGACGCCGAATCTGGAAGCGATTGTCGCGCTGCGCCCCACGTTGGTCGTTGGGCTTGAACTGTCGTCAGACGTGCGCCAGATTCGCGCGTTGAACTCGATGGGCTATCCGGTGCTGTTGGTCAGCGACGACTCTTTGCAACAAATCGAAGCCAGTATTGAAAAAGTGGGCGCGCGAATAAATCGCGAGGACGATGCGCATCGCCTCGTCGCGCAGATCCAGGCGGAAATCGCGGCGGTCCAGGATCGGCTCGCGAGCGTAAAACCGCTGCGCGCGTTGATGCTCGTCGGTCATCAGCCGATCGTCGCGGTTGGCCCCGGCACTTATCTAGACGAGCTCATGCGCATCGCGCGCGCCGACAACATCGCCGACGCGTCGGGCGAGCAATGGCCGCATCTGAGCATGGAGTTCATCATCGCGATGCGCCCCGAGGTTGTCCTCGACGGGGCGATGGGCACTGATTCGTCGTCGAGCGATTTCTGGGCAAGATATCCGAGCATTCCCGCCGTGCGCGACCATCGCGTGTTCGGCTATGCGGAAGACCCGATGCTCCACGCCGGTCCGCGCGTGGGGCAGTCGCTGGAGATAATCGCGCGCAAGATTCATCCCGAGGCATGGGCGCGCGACGGCGTCGGTGCCGGCAAATGAATGCACCTGCGGGCAACCCCGCACCCGCGGCGCATCTGACGCGTGCGCGGCTGTTCTCGATACTCGGCGCGCTGACAATCCTGCTGTTCGTTTGCGCGATCGCCGGCATGCTGTTCGGCACGGCGCACATCAGCCTCGCGCGCGCTTTTTCCGATCCCGACAGTCCCGACCACGCGATTTTTTTCGGCGCACGATTGCCGCGCGTCGTGATGGGCGTGATCGTCGGCGCGATGCTGGCGGCGGTCGGGACGGCTCTGCAAGCGCTCGTGCGCAATCCGCTCGCCGAAGGCGGCATCCTGGGAATCTCCGGCGGCGGCGCGCTCGGCGCGATACTGGCGCTTGTGCTGTCCGCGAAACTCGGGGGCGGCGAGGCGCTCGTCCCGCTATGCGCATTCGGCGCGGCGCTGTTGTCTACAGTCGCGGTATATCGTCTCGCGATGGTTGACGGCCAGCTCGAGCCGTTCACGTTGCTGCTCGTCGGTGTCATCTTCAACGCGTTCTGGGGCGCGGCGATCATGCTGGTCAACAGTGTGGTGAACTTTTACTACGCACACAGCATCCTGTTCTGGCTGATGGGCAGCCTCGAGGCGCCGACTTACGGCGAGGTGGCGATGGTCGCAGGCCTGGGACTGGCAGGCTTCGCGGTCCTGATGTATCGCGCGCGCGACCTCAACCTGCTGAGCCTGGGCGACGAGTCGGCGGCCGAACTCGGCGTCGACGTGGACCGCTTGCGGCGCACCGTCTTCGTCGCGACTTCGGTGATGATCGGCGCCGCGGTCTCCGTCAGCGGAATAATTTCGTTCGTCGGGCTAATCGTGCCGCATACTTTACGACTGGTGTTCGGCGCGGATCATCGGCTCCTGCTGCCGGCGTCGCTGATCGGCGGCGCGGCGTTCATGGTCGCCGCGGACTTGCTCGCGCGCGTCGCGATCGCGCCCGCCGAAATTCCCGTCGGCGCGATCACCGCTCTCTGCGGCGGCCCGTTCTTCATCTATATGCTGCGCCGCGAAGGCCGGAGACCGCTCTCGCTATGACGACGCCGCGCGACACCGTGACCGCCATGCGCGCGAGTGCGATTCATGCGGGCTATCCGGGCGTGCCGGTGCTGCATGGCGTCTCGATCGAAGTCGCGGCCGGCGAGATGCTCGCGATCGTCGGGCCGAACGGCGCGGGCAAGTCGACGCTGCTCAAGGTGCTGGGCGGCTCACTCAAGGCAGACGCGGGCAGCGTCGAACTTTTCGGCCGCCCGCTCGATTCGATCGAGCGCCGCGAATTCGCGCGCACGGTTGCGTCTGTCGGACAGGAAAACGCGGTCGCGTTTCGGTTCACAGTGCTGGAGATCGTGCTGATGGGACGCGCGCCGCATCTCGGCGCGTTTCGCTTCGAGAGTCCGCACGATTTGGAAATCGCATCCGCAGCGCTCGCGCGCTTCGACCTGCTCGAGCTTGCCGCGCGCCACGTGCAGGAACTGTCGGGCGGCGAGCGCAAGCGCGTATTCCTGGCGCGCGCGCTCGCGCAGGAGCCGAAGGTTGCACTGCTCGACGAGCCGACCGCGTTCCTGGACCTCAAGCACGTCGCCGAAATTTTCGCGCGCTTCCGCGAGCTGTGCGCCGAGCGCGGCATGGCGGTAGTCGCGACCCTTCACGATCTCAATGCCGCCGCGCTCTACGCCGATCGCGTGCTGCTGCTCGCCGGCGGCGCCGCCGTCGCATACGGAACTCCCACCGAAGTTCTGACGGCCGAAAATCTGCGGCGCGTTTACGAGACGGACGTGTACGTCGGCCGCAATCCCTCGACGGGCGCGCTAATCGTGTTGCCCGCCGCGCTTCCCAACGCTCGCGCGTAGCTCGTCGTTTCGCGACCAGCCAATTGCCCGCCTTCGCGCGCGTCGGTACTCTCTATATGGATGTTCTCTTCCGTGACTGAGTCTTTGAATCTGATCTTCGACGCCGACGACACGCTCTGGGATTCCAATATCCATTTTCTCGAGGCGTTCGATCACTTCGCTGCAGCTGTTGGCGACGCGGGCCTTGGCCTGTCTCGCATCGAGATTCACGCCGCGGTGCGCCGCGCCGAAATCCGGCTGATCAAAACGCACGGCTACGGACGGCGTCCCTACCTGATGGCGCTGCATCAGGCGGCGGCCGAGCTTGCGCCCGCGGGTCACGACGGCTTGCGCGACGAGATCGAGCGAATCGGTGCACATCTGCTCGAGCGCGAGTGCGCGTTGCTGCCCGACGTCGAACCGACGCTGCAGGAATTGTCGCAGCGTCACCGGCTGCTGATGTTCACCAAGGGTCAGCGCGACGAACAACTGCAAAAGCTCGCGCGCTCCGGTCTCGGTCCGCTATTCGATCGCGTCGAGACGCCGCGCGAAAAAGACGTCGACGCGTATCGACGCCTGGTGCGCGACGCCGACCTCGATCCTTCGCTCACGTTCATGATCGGTAACAGCCCGCGCTCTGACATCAATCCCGCGGTCGCCGCTGGCCTGCGCGCCGTTTTCATTCCGCATCCCCATACCTGGGAACTCGAGCACGAAGAAATAAATGAAGCCGGCGACAGGATTATCGAACTTACCTCCTTTCGCCGCCTGGTCGAAGTATTCTAGTATCGTTGATCCGATGTCCACTGCCGAACTAATCGACGACCTGCCGGCGCGCGAGCCTGTTCTTGCCGCCGCTGGCCGTGCAAAGGCGAAGCCGCCGCTGGCGCTGCGTCCGTTGCATCGAATGTGGCGCAAGACGATCGACGAGATTAAGGTGTCGGCGCTGGACCTGCCGGTGCGCGGATTGCCTGCCGCTCTGCGCGGATTGGTCGCGTGCCAGATAAGCGACTTTCACGTCGATCGCGATGAGGACCTCGAACGCCTGGCGTCCGCAGTCGAAGCCATCAATCAACAGCAGCCCGATCTTATTTTTCTCACCGGTGATTATTTTTCCGGCCCCGACACCATGCATCGCTACCTCGGCGGGTTTCGCGATGCGCTGAAACATCTGCGCCCGCGGTCCGGCCTGTTCGCGATCCTCGGCAATCACGATCACTGGTCGTCGGCCGAGCGGATCACCGAGGCGCTCAAGCGCGCCGGCGCCGACGTGCTCGCCAACGATAGCCGCCGGCTTTTCGTTCGCAACGAGAAACTGATGATCGTCGGCATTGACGATTTGTGGTCGCGGCGCGCGGAGCCTGCGCGTGCATTTGGCGAGGTCAACGGCGACGACTGCACGATCGTTCTCGCGCACAATCCCGACACCGCGCTCTACACGCGCCATCTGAGGCCGGGCGTGATGCTTTCCGGGCACACACACGGCGGCGTCGTGCGAATTCCGTTTTACGGATCGCCGCTGAAATCGATCCTGCGCATCGGCAAGGAATTTTACTCGGGTCTGAACCGCTACGAAGATTTTTACATCTATACCAATCGCGGCCTCGGCACATTTTGGCTTAGGATTCGCATCAACTGCCCGCCGGAAGTCTCGCGCTTCTCGCTGACACCGCTCGTCGACGCAGCGCCGGCCGAAAAACCGGAGTCGAAAGCGAAACTGCATCCGTTGAAGCGCGTACGCCGCCGGCGCACGCCGCGCGCCGTCACGCATCGACCGCATCGAAAGCACGTATAGCTTCGAGTAGCCGCGATGCTCGATCTCGCGATCGTCGGCGCAGTTGTCGTAACGCCTTCGGGCGTAGCTCCCGCCGACGTTGGTGTGATCGCGGAAAGGATCGCGAGCATCGCGCCGCCCGGAGCACTCGCGTCTGCGCATCGCACGATCGATGCGCGCGGGATGCTGCTGATTCCCGGCGCGGTCGATCCGCACACTCATCTCGACGCCGAAATGTTCTCGATGCACACCATTGACGACTTCGAGTCGGGCACCGCTGCCGCAGCGGCCGGCGGAGTCACGACGATCATCGACTACGCATTCCAGGCGCAGGGCGGATCGCTCGCGGATGCGATCGCAAAGTGGAGCGCCAAGGCGCAGGGCGCGATCATCGATTACGGCTTTCATGTGGCGCTGCTCGATCCGTCGCCCGACGCGATCGCAGAAATTCCGCGAGTTGTTGAGCGCGGCGTAACCAGCATCAAAATCTTCATGATGCACGGCTTCGAGAGCCGCGCGCGCGACTACTTGCGCGCGTTCAAGGCCGCCGGCGACAGCGGTGCGCTGCTCGCGATTCACGCCGAGGACGAGCACCTGATCGGATTTTGCACCGAACGCCTGCTCGCCGCCGGCAATGACGACGTCAAACACTTCGCCGCCAGCCGCCCGCCCCTGTCGGAGGTCGCCTCGGTCCGGCGCGCCCTCGCGATGACCGAGTTGTCAGCCGCACCCGCCTACTTCGTACATCTGTCAAGCCGCGAGGCCGTCGACGAAGTGCGACGCGCGCGGGCCCGCGGCCGCGCGGTGCTCGCCGAGACGCGCCCCATCTACCTGTACTTGACCGAAGAACGGTTCCTCGAACCGAACGGCGCCAAATACGTGGGCTATCCTCCGTTGCGCAGCGCCGACCATCGCGACGCGATTTGGGCAGCGCTTGCGGACGGCACGATCGACGTTGTCGCGACCGACCATTGCAGCTGGGCTCTCGAGCGCAAAGTTTCCGCCAACCGCTTCACGCGGATTGTACCCGGGATGTCGAATCTCGAGACTTTAGTGCCGATGCTCTATTCAGAGGGCGTCGCGAAGGGCCGCATCTCGATTTCGCGATGGGTCGATCTGACGGCGACTAATGCCGCGAAAATTTTCGGCATGTACCCCCGTAAGGGCGCGATCGTCGAGGGCGCCGATGCGGACCTTGTGGTCTTCGATCCCAGTTGCAGAGTCGTGATCGACAGCCGCGAGATGCACTCGCGCTCCGACTACGACCCGTTCGAAGGATTCGAGGTGACCGGCTGGCCGAAGATGACAATCTCGCGCGGCGTGCCGATCGTCACCGATCGCAAAGTCGATGCGCCAGTCGGACGCGGCGAGTTCATTGCGCGCGCGCGATTCTCCCCTGGCTGGCGAAGCCAATAGCCTCGAGGCGCGCTCAAGCCCAGAATCGAACGATGGATGCTAAAACCGTTGCGCTCGCGGGCGGCTCGGGGTTCATCGGTCGCGCGATCGCGCGCCGCATGCTCGCGTCCGGCGGAATCAAGGTGCGCGTGCTTTCGCGAAATCCTGAGAAGGCGCGCGCGCGGCGCGACCTGGCCGGCGTCGAGTTTGTACGCGCCGATATCGGACAGCCCGCATCGCTCAAGGACGCGCTCCAGGGCGCAAACACGATTGTCGATGCGATCCAGTTCGATGGCTACCCGGTCGAAAATCCGCGCCGCGGCCTGACCTTCGAGCGAATCGACTACGGCGGCACGGTCACGCTCATCGACGCGGCTAAGCAGGCGGGCGTCGATCAATTCATCTACATCAGCGGCGCGGCGGCTGACGAAAACAGCACGCATCCCGGCTTTCGCGCCAAAGGCCGCGCCGAGCGCGCGATCCGCGAGTCGGGATTGACGTGGACAATCTTCCGCCCGTCGCTGGTGTACGGGCCGGAGGACAAAGTCGTAAACGGTCTCGCCCGCGCGCTCCGTTACGCGCCGGTCTTCGGCGTACCCGGCACCGGGCGGCAGAAAGTTCAGCCGGTGCTCGTCGACGACCTCGCCGCGTGCGTGATGCTGGCGGTGTCAGGGCGCGGCCGCGATGCTACTTACGAAATCGGCGGCCCGGACCTGATGACGTTCGACGAAATGATGCGGATCATCATGGACGCGAGCGGGCATCGCCGTCCGTTGTTTCACATTCCCGAAGGAATCATGCGCGGTGTCGGTGGCCTGCTGGGGAAGCTGCCGAAACCGTTGCTGTCGCGCGACGCGGTCACGTTCGTCACGGCTGACAACGCGTGCAACATCAAGCCTCTGATCGAGGAGTTCGGAATAAATCTCACGCCGGCCCGCACCGGGATGGCATATCTCGCGAACAAATAGGAACCGCTACAGTCTCCGCCAGCCCGAGCCTTCGTGCCCGAAATGGAAAAGGTCGGAATGCGTGATCTCGGCGAGAATTTCCAACGACTCGGCAATGCGCGGGCCGGGCCGGTTGAAATACTGGTTGCCGTCGGCCATGAAGACGCGCCGACCGCGCACTGCTTCGAGGCCGTTCCACTCGGCGCGATTCGTTAGCGCAGGCAAGTCTTGCGCCGCGCGATCCATGCTGAAGCCGCACGGCGAAATCAAAATCCTGTCAGGATCTTTGGCGGCCAGCTCGTCGAATTTCATCCACGGCGAATGCTGGCCCGCAACGCCGAAAAGATTCACTCCGCCAGCCATCTCGACCAGTGTCGGCATCCAGTTCCCGGCCGCCATCAGCGGATCGATCCACTCGATCGTGGCGACGCTCGGCCGCTGCGACGCGCCGCGAGCCTGATCCGCAATCTTCGCGAGTCGCGCGCGTAGCCGCTCGACCAGTTCCGTCCCGCGCGCGTGCGCGTCGAGCGCGTCCGCCACCCGCTGCATGTCGGTGAAGATGTCGTCGAGGCTGTATGGAGCAAGCGAGACGATCTTCGGCCGCGCGCCGAGCCATTCTGCCACCGCGGCTTCGACGTCGCGCTCGCTGACCGCGCACACTTCGCATTGGGATTGAGTGACGATGATGTCGGGCCGAAGTTCGCGCAGTTTCGCCGCATCGACGCGATAGACCGAGAGCGCGTCGCCGACGACCTTTTTCACCCGCTCGTCGATTTCGGCGCTGCTGCCCTCGGGATTGAACTTCGCTTCCGTCAACGCGGGAAGGCCAACGACCGAGCGCGGGTAGTCGCATTCGTGCGAGCGGCCGACCAGCTGATCTTCGAAACCGAGCGCGCAAACTATCTCGGTCGCGCTCGGCAACAACGTTACGATTCGTGGCATTTGATTCAATGCTTGATTCCCTGGCGGCTGCATTCCTTGATTTCGTCCTCTCCCACCGCACTATCCATCAAGGTGAGTCGCGTGTGAGTGGTGAGCCCGCTGGCCTCGACCTCCTCCTTGATGAAGTATCGCTCGCCTGCGTGCGCGTCGAACTTGTAGTGGGTCTTGGCGTCGCCCTCCACCGCGCAAGTGAGTTGTCCGCTGTCCTCGACGAATTCGTCAAACCCGCCGGGTTCCAATTCGATGCTCTCATGTCCGCATGTGATCATGGGAATCGACTGCGAGCTGAGAAACTGGTACGGCCGGTAGATGTAGATGACGCTCTGCGACGCGGGCAGCGTTCTCCGCTGATACGCTTCGCCCTGCGCGCCGCATCCGGCGAGCATCACGCCAAGGGCGGCAGCGAGGACGTGTGTCGGCGTGCGAAACATTCGTCGTCTCACGATTTCGACGCGCGAACGTACAAGAACAACGCGATGTGATCGCGAAATTTGCGAAAGGCTTCGGGATAGAGCACGCACGCGGACTCGGGCGCGCGCGGCTCGCGAATCTCTTCGAGCCGCAGACCGGCCGCTATGACAGGGTTGATGTAGTCGGCCAGCGTGCGATCGAAGCGCGGCACGCCGAACTCCTCGACCTCTGACGCGTTGGGCGCATGACCGAACTTCCAGTGCTCGATCCACGGCTCGCTGTTGAAATAGTCCGCGACTGTGAATTTGATCGCGCGCCCGGAGTCGTCTCTAATCCAGCCCATCCCCTTGGTCGCGAAACATGGATGCAGGATGCTGAATGCGAGCGACCCGCCCGGGCGCAGCACGCGCGCGATTTCGCGCATCGCGCCGGGGAAATCAGGACCGTCCATCAACGCCATCGTCGAGATGGCCGCGTCGAAAGATCCCGCCTTGAACATTTCCATGTTAGTGAAAGAGGTACGTTCGTAGCGGATTCCCAGCGGTTCGCGAACTTCCTCTTCGCGCGCGAACTCGAGCATTTTGGCCGACAGATCGACGCCCGTGATGCGCGCGCCGCGTCGCGCGAAGATCCTCGTGTTGGTGCCTTCACCGCATCCCGCGTCGAGTACTTCTTTCCCGCTGATATCGCCGACGAACTCGATGAACGCCGGATTGTTCCAATGTCCGCGAAAGATGTCGTGGTGTTTGCGAACCTGGTCGGCCCAGACGCCGGCATTTCGATCCCACTGCGCGGCGACTTCAGACTCCGAAATTAGCGGCGGCATTTTCTCCCTCCTGCACGGAGCGCGGCGCGAAAAAAATGCGGACGAGAAAATCTCGTCCGCTAAGAAACTCGGTTGTGGCGGATAAGCGGTCGCTGCGCGATCGTCATCCTGAGGGTTTGGCGAGTATATGCGCGTCGCTCAACGTTGACAAGAGTCCGACGCGCCTTAATCGTGAACGCATGATGCAGGAAGTCTCCAGCGCTCCCGCCGCGGCTAAAGTCGAGGCGGTCGGTCTCGATTTCGGCACCACCAACAGCGCTATCGCAATCGTCGGCGCCGACGGTTCGCCGCGGCTGGGGCGGTTTCCCGCCGCCGAGGGCGGCGATCCGACCGAGACGTTCCGCTCGATTCTGTTTTTCGAGGCGCCCGAGGAAACCGGCGGCACCGATTCGGCCGTCTCGGTCGGCAACGACGCGATTCGGCGCTACCTTGCGGCGGCGGGCAACGGCCGGCTGGTGCAATCGCTCAAGTCGTTCCTGGCGGACAAGACTTTCGAATCAACCGACATCATGGGCGAGACGTATTCGCTGGGAGATCTGATTGCGCCGATCATCAGCGCGTTGCGCGACGCGGCGATTGCGCAGTTCGGCGAGTTGCCGCCGCGAATCGTGGTCGGCCGCCCGGTTCATTTCGCCGCGGCCGGCAATCCGGACGAGGCGCTGGCGCGAAGCCGGCTGGATATCGCGATTCGGCGCGCGGGATGGACCGACGTGGTGTTCGAGTACGAGCCGGTTGCGGCCGCCTATGACTACGCGCTTCGAATCACGCGCGACGAGACGGTGCTGATTGCGGACTTCGGCGGCGGCACGAGCGATTTCTCGGTGCTGCAGTTGAAACCTCGAAGCGCCGCCAAGCATGGCGCGGCGCGCTACGAGATTCTCGGCAACGACGGCGTCGGCATCGCGGGCGACGCCTTCGACGGCCGCGTGATGCGCCAACTGGTCGCGCCCGCGCTCGGGCGCGGCACGAAGTACCGCTCGCCGTATGGGATGGTGCTGCCGGCGCCGACGTGGCCGTACACCAAACTCGAGAGATGGCACCATCTGTCGTTCCTGAAGGCGCGGGCGACGATGCTGCGGTTCGAGGAGCTGAAGCGCGAATCGTTCGAGCCTGAAAAGATCGCCGCGCTGATTCATATCGTGGAAAACGATCTCGGCTACTTTCTGTTTCGAGCGGTGGAGAAGACCAAGCTCGAGCTGTCGGCGCTGGAAGCGGCGGACTTCATGTTTTCCGATCCACCGGTTTTGATCGAGAAGATAGTTGCGCGGCCGGATTTCGAAAACTGGATCGCGCGCTATCTCGAACAGATCGCCGAATGCGTCGATCGCCTGATGAAGACCGTCGCGCTCGAGTACGACGCGATCGACAGCGTGTTCCTGACCGGAGGATCGTCGTTCGTGCCCGCGGTCCGGCGCATTTTTATCGAGCGCTTCGGCGCCGACCGAATCCGCATGGGCGACGAGTTCACCTCAGTCGCGCGCGGCCTCGCCTTGCGCGCGCTCGACGCCGGCGATTGACAGGGCTGCCGCGGCATTCAGGTCGCGGACGAAAGCGCTATCTGTCGCAATATTCAGCGGACGAGGGTTGGATTCCCCGCAGGAAAGCGGAGTCGGTTCATCTGGCCAGTTAACCGGATTCGAGCTGCGGCGACGAGCGAGTTATTTGGCGCGATTTTCGATCAGCTTGTTGCGGACTTCGACGTCGTACGGAAGCGGCGCGCCGGGACACAGTTCCGAGAGCCATTGCCGTGTGATCAAATCGGGTAGCTTGCGGAAGCGGAATACCGAAACGTAAACCGCGTAGCGTTCGCCGGTCGGCGGGTCCTCGACGAAATCGCGCATGCATCGCGAGCAATGATGTTGAACGAGTTGCTTACCGGGCTCGATCTCGACGCGACGCCCATGAGCGCTAGACCATACGTGGCTGTTCCAAACGTCGCGATCCATGGGAATGTCACCTCCCGAGGTGAAAACTGAGCGACGAGACCATGGAGATCTAATAGTGCAGATCCAGATCCTATGACAAGCGGTTTTAAAAGCGTCATGATTCGATGAAGATTGGCAAAGTGGGCATGAGATCGTGAGCCACAAGTCCGTTGTCTACCGCGCCCTGGGGCGTCGCTTTTCCGCTGCGCGAGTGGCGGAGAATTATCTGTTTCGCCCGTCGTATCCGGCGGAAGTGTACGACACGCTCCTGGAGCTGATGTGCGGACATCCGCGAATCCTGCTCGATGCCGGATGCGGCACGGGAAAGACCACGCTTGGCTTGATCGATCGTATCGAGCGCGCCGACGCTGTAGATCCTTCGGACGCGATGCTGCGTGTGGCGCGCTCTCTTCCGGCGCCGGGAGCGGGAAAATCCGATGGATTCACGCGGCTATCGAAGATGCCCCGCTCGATCCGCCGTACGGGCTGATCGTTGCCGCGTTGAGTATCCACTGGATGGACCTCGAGCGAACCTTGCCGCGCTTCGCCGACGCGTTGGCCGACGGCGCGATGCTGGCGATGCTGGACGGCGACGCTCCCGTCGATGCGCCGTGGGAACGCGAGGAGACGACGTTCATGATCGACTTTCTCGCCACGCACGAGGGGCAGCCTCGGACGTGGTGGAAGACAATGCGTGAGCGATTAGCCGAACCGTTGCTGGTCCATCCGGGATTCGAGCGGCTCGGGCATCGGATCACGGCGCCGGTCGCGTTCTCGCAGAGCATCGCGGACTATCTGCGTTGCCAGCATTCGCGCGCGACCTGGTCGGAAGATCATCTTGGCGAGAAGGCGACGGCGGAATTCGACGCCGCGCTGACGGCGATCCTGAACCGCTACGCTCGCGACGAGATGCTCATGTTCGAAGTGCAGACGCGAATCGATTGGGGGCGTGTGATTGGAGCGCAAAAGGTGATCGATGCCGGCTGACCTAACCCCTTCCCATTGTGGGAAGGGGAACATTCGCGGAAGGAGCTAGGCGAGGGTGTGGGGGTAGGTCGGCGTCAACGCCGGCATCTGGAGGCCTAACTGCTCGCAGCGCCTCGACAACATGGTCACGTAGAGTTCGGCCAGTTCTTCGTTGTCGCGGGATTTCAGGCCGTAGCGGATGCAGTCGTAGGTGAAGCCGGTGCCGGGTGGGCCGAAGAAATTGACGGCGCGGGGGATCCATCGGCGCAGCGCGGTGTTGACGGACCGGGCGCCGAAGCGCTCGGCCGCGTCGCCCAACTGCCGCGACGCGAAGATCTCGTGGTCGGCTTCCTCGTCGAGAATTATTTCGGCGGCGCGCGCGTGCGGCGCGTAACTGGACTCCTTGTAGTTCTCGCCGATCATGATGAGGCCGGTGGTGTCGAGGCTGAGCGACGCCATCAGGAGGTCGAGCTCGCCTTCGGCCTTGGAGGCGAAGTAGCTGGGCGCGTCGAACGACGGCGCCTTGAGCACCGCGATCATCGAGCGGTCGGCGGCTTGCTGGCTGACGCCGAGTTCCTCGAGCGCATGGTAGATGAGCCGCGCGTGTTTCTTTTCTTCCTCGAAATTCTTCTCGACGATCGGGCGCAGGTCGGGAATGTCGAGCGTCGCGAGCGCGCGCTGGTAGCCGAGCGCGGTGAGCTTCTCGGCCATCGCATGCGCGGCGAGCAGGCGGATCAGCACCTTGGTGTAGTGCGAATCGACGCGGCCCTCGTTGAGGGCGGCGGCATCCAGCGATCGCGGCGGGAACTCGCGCCGGATCGGCATCGCGGGTTACCTCAACGGCTCGCGCCGCGCGAGGGCAGCATGACGGTGGCGGATCCGGGCGTGGTCTTTTCGCCCTTGGCGTTCTCGAGCCAGATTTCGCAATCGACCAGGTGATGGTCGCCGTCGGTATATTTTTTGGAGACCTTGCCGCGCGCGACCACCTTGGCGCCGGGCTGATCCATCCCTCGATATTGCACGCCGAGCTTGCGCAGCCATCCATGCTCGCCCGCGAAGTCGGTCATCAGGTGGCCGAGGAACGCATTCTTCAACGCGCCGTGCAGGATTACGCCGGGGAGGCCGTTGCCGAGCGCGAAATCCTTGTCGTAGTGGATCTGGTAGAAGTCGCCCGACGCGCCGGCGTACCGGACGAGCTGCTGGGTGGTCGGATTCTTTTCGAGCGGCCCAATCTCAGTGCCGACTTCGACATCTTCGAAATAGATTTGTTTCGCCATCGTAGGTGTCCCTTCGAGTAACTCTAGTAACGGATTCCGGTCGAGCGTTGAACGACGCAGACCTCGCCGAACTGGTTGGTGTATGTGGTCTCGACGACCGTGAAGACCATCGGGCCCAGGCGGCCGGCGGCCTCGCGCAAATCGACGAGCTTGGATTGCGCGGTGATGCGGTCGCCGGGGCGAATCGGCACGAAGTACTCCCAGTCGGAGCCGCCGTCGAGGCCGCGGAAGGTCGGCATGTCGAGCCTGATGTCGGGAATCGGCGCGCCCATCGAGCGGCAGAAGGTGGGCGGCGCGATCATGCCGCCGAAGCGCGTGTGACGCGCGTCGCGCTCGCTGTTGAAGAGCGGATTGCGATCCTCGATAGCCTCGGCGAAGCGGCGAATCGCGCCGCGCTCGACGTCGTAAGTGCGCGGCTCGGAAGTCTTGCCGATTTGCTTGCGAGCTTCGTCGGTAACGTATTTGTTCGCCATTTTTTTAGGGTCCCTTCCGCACGTTTCGACCTGCTTGAGTCGATTCTGCTTGCAGTCGATTCTGCTTGAGCCTGTATTACCACAGGCGCGCGCGACGGGTATAACGCCACGCGCTGCAGATGGACTATGATGAAGTGCCGATAACGATTTCTCCCGGAGGATCAATATGGCGAAACTCAGCTCGGAACAAATCACAGAGAAACTGAAGTCGATTCCCGGATGGGAGTACAAGAACAACGCCATCAGCAAGATGTTGAAGTTCAAGGAATTCATGGAAGGCATCGATTTCGTGCATAAGGTCGCCGAGATGGCCGAAGCCGCCGACCATCATCCCGACATCACGATCAACTACACCCGGGTGACATTCTCGTGCTCGACGCACGATGCGGGCGGCGTGACGGACAAGGATTTCAAGCTGGCGAACAATATCGAGATCGCGTTCAAGGATCGCGACGCGTAAGCAGCCCGCGCTGCGTGCTCGCGTGTCAGGTCTTCGTCGCCGACGGAGATTACGGTCCGGACATAACTCAGTGGAGGAACACACATGCCGCTGGTAAACGTAAAGCTAGTTGAAGGTGTATTCACGGAGGCGCAAAAGCGCGAAATGATCCACAAGCTCACCGAGACGATGGTCTCAATCGAAGGTGAGAACATGCGCGCCGTCACCTGGGTTGTGATCGAGGAGGTCAAAAGCGGTGACTGGGGTATCGCAGGAAAGCCGCTTACGACCAGTGACGTCAAGGCTCTCGCCGCCGGCAAGTCGCACTAGGGCGGTACTCGTCAGCATGGGTCAGTCAGCCGGCCAGCACAATCCAGGCGGCGGCGGTGGCGGCTTTTTCTTCGGCGCTCCATGGTTTGCCGACGGCGCGGCCCATCTCTGTGACGGCTAGCTTGATTGCGTCGGGGTTTTTGCCGAGCTTTGCGGCGGCTGCGGCGAAGACTTCGGATTCGACGATGGTGACGGCCGAGATGCGCAGAGTTTTCGCGGCCGCGGCGAGCGCGTGCGGGAAGAGCTGGCCCTCGCGGGCGTGGGCGCGCATGTGAGGATTGCGAATCGATTCGGGGTCGGTGGCGCTGCCCGCGACGAGTGCGATTCCAACTATCGAGGACGGCGCCGGCCGGATTTCGCCGACCAGCTCGCGCAGCGTTGACAAGGCGACACGCTCTACGGCTTCCAGAGCCTTCGGCACGACGCGGGCGCTGTCGGCGGCCGGCAACTCGAGTTCGGCGTGAAACGGCTTATGGGACTCGGGGATCGCAGGATCCCAGAGTTGCAGACTCTTTCGCGCCAACGCGTGCGGCGCGGACGCCGGTCCCGCCATCACGACCGCGGTCGCGCGGCCGGTCTTGACGCGAAATCCGATCGCGAGCCGCGGTGATTTTTCTTTCGATGCCATCGCCTCGCGTTAAAACATCAGCGCGATTTCCAAATCGAATATTTCGGCGGCCAGGTGCCGTGACCGCCCGGATACATCGCGTGCATCACGCTTTCGATGCGGAACTCGAACGGAAGCTCGTCGTTGGTGGTCGTCATGCCACGAGCGACGAGATCGGTGCGGACGGCGTCGGCGACGGTCGTGCTGTCGATGCACATCGCGCGTCCCATCACTAGGAACTCGTCGTCAACGTCCACGGGAGGAAAGGTGTGCAGCGCGTAGCGGCCGTCGCGACGGAGGTCGGCGCGCTTGGGCGTGGGACCGATGAGTGCGTAGAGGTGGCCGTCGACGATGGTCGGGCAAATCGGATGCAAACGCGGCGCGCCGTCCTTTCGCAGCGTGGCGAGGAAGGCGAGGCCAACGCCGAATTGATAGAGCATTTGTTTTCCCGCAGCCGCGATGTCGGGTGCGTCGGTTTCGAATTCGCTCCAAGTCGCCATTGATTTGTCCTCCTTGAAGCGACCTATATTCGCTATTTGTTCGCTTATGTCAAGCCTTCTGCTGGAAAGGGGAACCGGTCGCGGAGAGAAGGCACGCAGTTAATACCATATGTAGTGGTTCTGGGATTGGTCCACTACCAAGGGTAGCTTCGTTCCGTCAAATTTTATTTTTTGTTGGAAGCTTGGTCGCCCGATTTTGGGCGAGCGAGGCGAGTATTGGGTGTGGTCAGGCACACGTCATTTTAGCACACCACTTGCGTTGCGGTCAGGCCGATTAGTTCATCCCCCCCGAAGGTTTGAGGAGCCGGAGGCAGAATCCTGAATCGCGCGTTCACCTTAATCCTCTCCCTTACAGGGAGAGGGGATAGAGCGGAGACTTGGAACCGGTACCGGGCGCCAGGACCGGCCTTCGTGCTGGTAGAAACTGGATGGACGATTCTCCGCCCATATCCAAGCCACTTCAGGATTGGGCGGCTGCATTCATCAGGAAGCCCTGCCCGAGGAGGACTAAATGCTTGCGCAGCGAGCGCACCATCTTTGGCGATGAGCCAGCTTCGAGCACAGCCCGTGTCGCGCCACCCATCGCCGAAAAGAGCACAAGAGTCGTGAACGGGAGGTCGGGAAAGTGGGCGTCGGAGGCGGTTGCCAGCATTGCAGCCAGTGCACCCTGTGATCGCTTGCCCAGCCGGTTTACGGCAGCCGTTTTTTCCAGGCCAGTAGCGGCAGCGTAGAGGGCCATGGATATGTCCGAACGTTCCATCTTTGCTTCCACGAACGCCTGAACAACGGACTCGATCATGGTGGACAGCGGTTGACCATGATTACGTTGACACGCGCGTTCCACGGCGTCAGCGACGTGATTGAGATGTTGTTCCACCAGCGAAAAGAGGAGGGAGTGCTTATTCGGAAAGTACTGATATAGCGTGCCTACCGAAACTCCGGCCCGCTCGGCGACCAGCGTCGTGGTCAGCAGGTCGGGACCTACCTCGAGTAAAACCTGAATAGTGGCCTCGGAAACGGCCTCTACGGTGGCCGCGGATCGCTTCTGCACCGGCGTTTTTCTTGGTTCAAATGAGGCTTGGGGTTGCGTGCCCATAAATGCGAATTGTGAACCTGAAGAATCCTTCATATCATTATCGGCAGAGGACGAGAACCAATCAAGAAAAAGGGAGGCGAGGATAACTATGACGCACCCGATTCGTTTTGGAATTCAAACCGGCCAACAGGACGTCACCTGGGAGCAGCTGCGCGACTTCTGGCAAAAGGTCGACGCATGGGGCTACGACTCGCTGTGGGCCTTCGACCATTTCTATCCTATCTTCGTGCCAGACCCGAACGGGCCATGCATGGAGAGCTGGACGCTGCTCGGGGCACTCAGCCAGCACACCAAGCGCGCGCGTATCGGCGCGCTGGTGAACGGCAACACCTATCGCAATCCGAGTCTTACCGCGAAGATGGGAGCGACGCTCGACCAAATTTGCGGCGGTCGCCTCAACCTCGGGCTGGGCGCCGGATGGTTCGAGCTCGAGCACAATAGCCTGGGCTTCGATTTCAAAACTGTCCCGCAACGCCTCGAAGCGCTCGACGAGTCATGCCAAATCATCAAGAGCATGTTCACCAAGGACAAAACGACGCTGAAGGGCAAGCATTACAACGTCGTCGATGCGGTATGTAATCCGAAGCCGATTCAAAAAAATGTTCCGCTGATGATTGGCGGGCACGGCGAGCGTGTTTTGCTCAAAATCGTCGCGAAGCATGCCGATATGTGGAACATGGGCAATGCCGACGCCCCCGAGATGAAGCGCCTCATCGGGGTGATCGAACGTCATGCCGATACGGTCGGTCGCGACGCCGATCAAATCGAAAAGACCCTCATGCTCGCGATGTCCTACAACCCGCCCAAGCCGCGCGAGGAGATGCTGACGGGGCTGATCTCGATGATTACTCAGACGACGCCGGAAAAAGCCCGCGATCGAATGATCATCGGCAGCAAGCAGGAGTGTATCGACAAGATCGAAGGTTTTCGAAAAGCGGGAGTAACTCATTTCATCTTCATGCAGGTATGGCCGCTGATCGTGCAGGATGAGGTGCAGGCATTCGCGGAGGAAGTGATTCCCGCATTTCGCACCCAGACTAAAGGCGACACGAAATGACGTGAGTTAAAGGAGAAGTCGTGATGCGTGTATTCGTAACTGGTGCTACGGGCTTTATCGGTTCTGCCATTGTTCCCGAGCTAATCAACGCGGGCCATCAGGTACTCGGACTGGCGCGCAACGACGCCGCCGCCGACGCATTGGCGCGGTTGGGCGTCGAGGCTCATCGGGGCGAGTTGTCGGACACGAAGAGCCTCGCCGCGGGCGCCCGGGCCTGCGAGGGCGTGATCCACACGGCCTTCATCCACGACTTCTCCCAATACCAGGCGAATATCGAGATCGATCGGCGTGCAGTGGAGGCGTTGGCCGCCGCGTTGGAGGGCTCGGGTAAGCCCCTGGTCATAGCATCCGGAACCCTGATGGTTTCGCACGCCCGGCCCGGCACCGAACAGGACGCGCCCGCGAGCGTCGACGTTCCTCGCGCCGCGTCGGAGGCGACGGTGCTGGCGGCAGCCGGCCGCGGCGTGCGCGGCAGTGTCGTGCGGCTGCCGCCCACGGTGCATGGCGACGGCGACCACGGCTTTGTTCCGCAGCTCATTGGGATCGCGCGTCAAAAGGGTGTTTCGGCTTATATAGGTGACGGGCTCAACCGCTGGCCCGCGGTGCATCGGCTCGATGCCGCCCATCTCTTCAGGCTGGCGCTCGAGAAGGGTTCCGCGGGAGCCAGGTATCACGCGGTCGCCGATGAGGGCGTGCCAGTTCGCGACATCGCTGACGTAATAGGCAGACGCCTGAACGTGCCGGTCGTCGCAAAATCCGCCGCGGAGGCAGGCGAACATTTTGGCTTCCTCGGGTTCGTCCTGGGTATCGACGGCCCTGCTTCAAGCGCGCAAACTCAAGAACGGCTGGGATGGCGTCCAACGCAGCCCGGGCTGATTTCCGATCTCGAGCATGGGCGCTATTTCGAAACCTGAAGACTGCGATCTGGACAAGGACCCTCACGTTCATCCTCTCCCTTTAAGGGAGAGGGGAAGAAAAGTTGAGGGCCTGCGGCCGATCAGGAACCGGTACCGGCTTCGCTGGCGCGAAGCTGTCGGGAGGCCAGCAGCCATCTCCTCCCCTCGCGTTGCTCGGGTCGTCGGGATGACAGAGGAAGCTCGCGTTGCTCGCTTCGGTCTTTATGACAATGACCCACCGACGGGAACTGGAGATGCGCGGACTGCACGCTCGAAGGCCCAGCTACGAATGTGATTGATCTGTTCCTTCATGGTGCGCGCCAGCGGAACCAACTCACCGGCGGCCCGGAAGAGATCCTGCTCGGTAACCTCGCGGTCCTGGAGCCGCGCCTTGGTCAGCGCCGATACGACAGTCTGCTCGATCTCGGCACCGGTCCAGCCTTTTGTGAAGGCCGCGAATCGGTCCAAATCAAACTTGGCTGGATCGATTCCTCGGCGGCCGAGGTGAATCTTCAGGATTTCGATCCGTTCGGCAACCAGCGGCAGGTCTACGAAGAAGACCTCGTCGAAACGTCCTTTGCGAATCATCTCGGCAGGAAGAAGGTCGATTCGGTTTGCGGTGGCGGCGACAAATAGCCCGCGCGCCTTCTCCTGCATCCAAGTCAGGAAGAAGGCAAATATCCTGCCTTGCTCGCCGCCCGGATCCCCCGAGGTAATCCCCATTTCAATTTCGTCGAACCAAACCACCGCGGGCGCCAAATCCTCGAGGGTCTTGCAGGCCTGTACGAATGCTCCCTCGGGGTCGCCATGCCTGCCGGAGAAAACCTCAATCATGTCGATTCGATAGAGCGGCAGCTCGAAGTGCGAAGCGATGGCTTTGACGCACAGGCTCTTACCACAGCCCGGGATGCCCATTACCAGGACACCCTTGGGCACTATGTCGGTGCTCAGGCTCTCGCGGAGTTGAAACAGTTTGCGACGCTCCAGCAGCCACTCCTTGAGCTTCTCCAGGCCACCGACCTCACCGATGCTGGTGCTGTCGGCAACGAACTCGATGACGCCGCCGCGGTTGACCAGGAGCCGCTTCTCCTCGAGCATCGCTGGCAACGACTCGGCATCGAGGCCTCGACCCGCAGCCATTGCCCGGCGCACCGCGTGGCGCGCCTCCTGGAGCGTTACTCCCTGCAGGGCGCGCGCGAACTGGTACAGGGTTGCCTCGCTCATGTCGGTTCTGACGCCGGGCGCCGAAAGCTGTTGAGCTTCGTCGCGCAGGAAGTCGGCCAGTTCGACGAGATCAGGCGGCCGCAGCTCGAGATACAGCAGGTCCCGCGCGACTTCCTCAGGGATGAATTTCACCGGCGAACTGATGACTACGAACTTCCGTTGATCGAGGCAGCTTTCGTACAGGTCTCGAAGACGGCGCCGGATCTCGGGCGATTCGCGCAGGGGCTCGTGAAAATCCTTGAGATGGAAGATGGCGGCGTCCTTGTGAGCGGCGACGAAGTCCAGCGCCTCACGAGGTTCGAGCGTGCCGGCCTGGGCCACGCCGTCATCGCGAAGCAATCCTTGGGTGAGGCTCCAGGTCCAAACGGGCACCGGAGAGGACGGGTGTAAGGCACGGCCGACCTCCCGCAACACCCTTCCGATTCGGTGCTCTTCGGAAGAGCGGATGTAGGTGAGCGGCCGTCCTGATTGGAAGGCGTCGCGCAGCATCTTTGCCGCGCGGCTCTCAACCGGCTGAGAATTTGTAGAATCATTCATAGAGCAATCGCGAGCGTTGCAAACCTGTGCTCAACTCCTTCGGCGAAACAATTCTAACGCGCGCCGAGGTGGCCGGGCGAGTGACCGCGTCAGGCGTCAATTCCGCCTTCAACTCTTGCGGGGGACGAAGTATTGGGTGCCGGGGCCGGCGCGATCGATCTCGCGAATCAGCTGGCCGAGGTCGTCGGGGTTGGCGACGAAGTCGATTTCCGAGGTGTCGACGACCAGCAGCGGCGCTTCGTCGTAGTAGAAAAAGAAATCGCGGTAGGCCGACGACACGCGCTCGAGGTAGTCGAAGCTGATGTGGCGCTCGAAATCGCGATTGCGCTTGCGGAGCCGCTCGGCGAGCACTTCGATAGTCGCACGCACGTAAACGACGAGGTCGGGTTTGGCCATCTCGGCGTCGAGCAGCTTGTAGACGTTGTCGTAGAGCTTGAGCTCGTCGGGCGCGAGGTTCATCGCGGCGAAAATTTTGTCCTTGGCGAAGAGATAGTCGGCGACGGTGGCCTGCGTGAAGAGATCCTGCTGGTTCAGCTCGCGCTGCTGGCTGTGGCGGGTGAGCAGAAAATAAAGCTGCGCGGGAAACGCGTACTTGTCGGGATCAGCGTAGAAGCGCGGCAGGAACGGGTTGTTGTCGGCGTCCTCGAGCATCAGGCGCGCGCCCAATTCGCGCGCGAGCGCCTGCGCGAGGCTCGTTTTGCCAACCCCGATGGGGCCCTCGACCGCGATATAGCCGCGCCGGCGCATCGGGCGTCGATTCTGGCACTAGCTCGGCGCAGTCGCGAGCGTGGCGCGCCCGGGCCAAGTCACT
This sequence comes from uncultured delta proteobacterium, assembly GCA_963724395.1. GTDB lineage: Bacteria > Desulfobacterota > Binatia > Binatales > Binataceae > Binatus. The sequence continues at coordinate 554,068 of CAVRUK010000002.1, forward strand.
TGCGATGCTTCTTGGCCATGTCGCGGAGTTTGCGAACCTGGTCGTCGGGCGCGCCGCCGCGCTCTTCGAGGTCGGCGGCGGTGTCGTAGTCGGGCGGAGTCCTGTTCAGATAGACCTGCGCCAATTCGATATTGGCGACCTTGTCGTCGGGATAGATGCCGATCACGTCGTTGAAGAGCTTGAAGGTCGCGTCGGGGGTGCCGGCGGCCTTGGCGGCCTCGCTCATCTTGTGCATCATCGGGTCGGCCTCAGTGCCGAGCGTGTCCTGCTTGTGGGCCCTGGCCAGGAGCATCGCGGCCCGGATACCCTGCTCATAAGTATTGATGGCATCGGAGTACTTCTTATCCGCCACTTGTTGGTCGCCCACTTTTTCGATTATCGGGAGCGCATCCGAGAGTGCGTTGATCGCCTTCTGCTGGGCCGAGGGAATCCTAGTCGTCGTAATGATGTCCTTGAGCTGAGCGACGCCCTCCGCGACCTGGCCCGCCTTGATCTTGTCGAGCGCCTGGCCCGACGAATTCGCCATGTCCTGGAGCTGCTTGAAGAGGCGAGCCTTCTCGAGGAGTTTCTGATCGGTGGGATCGAGGGCCGAGGCCGCCATGAATTCCTTGCCGGCGCCTTCCTCATCGCCGAGCGCGTTATCTACATTGGCAAGCGACTTGTGAGCATCGAGGTTGTTGGGGTCGGCCTGTATGGAGAGCTCGAGTTCTTTCTTGGCGCCGTCGAGGTCGCGCTTTTCGAACAGATCTTCGGCTTTGTATAGATGTTTCTTCGACTCCGACTGGCATCCGCTGACTAACGGGATTGCCAGCAGGACGGGCAGTATCAGCGCGCGCGCGATGGCTGTTCGCATCGGAATCTTCCTCTCAGGGTTCGCGGAAATCGGGATGAGTCTGCAAGCAATGGCGCGGAATTGTCAAGGCGGGATGCGCCTATCGGAACCTAACCTCTAACCTCTTCCCTTTGTGGGAAGGGGAATCGGTTGCGGAGGACGCTCCAAGTCAGTCCGCAGGCAGCGGGAGCGGGAAATGCACGCGCTCCTTGGCGACGCTCAGCAGCTCGACCTCGGCGCCGGAGCGCGCGAACGCACCGATAATTTCCTCGACCAGCCATTCGGGCGACGACGCGCTGGCGGTCAGGCCGAGCGAGCGCACTCCCTCGAGCATCGCGGGCTCGACGTCGGCGATCGAATCGACCAGGAACGCGCGCGCGCCGCGCATCCGCGCGACCTCGACCAGCCGGTTGGCATTCGAGCTCTGCTTCGAGCCGACGACCAGCACGGCGTCGCTCACCTGCACCAGTTCCTTGACGGCGTTCTGGCGATTCTGCGTGGCGTAGCAGATGTCGTCGGTCTTCGGCGCCTGCATCGTGGGGAAACGCTCCTTGAGCGTCTCCATGATATCGCGAGTGTCGTCGACGCTGAGCGTAGTCTGCGTGACTGCGGCGATACGCCCGGGATTCTCGACCTGCACAGTGCGCGCCTCGGCGACGCTGCCGACCAGGACCACTTTGCCGGGCGCGACGCCGAGCGTGCCCTTCACTTCCTCGTGGCCGGCGTGGCCGATGAGGATAACGGTGCGGCCTTCGGTATCGTATTTTTTGACTTCGAGATGAACCTTGGTGACGAGCGGGCAGGTGGCGTCGATAACGCGCAGCTCGCGATCCTTGGCGCGGTCCCATTCGCTGGGCGCGACGCCGTGCGCGCTGAAGATGACGCGCTGCCCGGCGGGAACCTCGTCGAGGCTCTCGACAAATATTGCGCCTTCGCGTTCGAGCGCTTCGAGGACGAAGCGGTTGTGCACGATCTGATGGCGCACGTAGAGCGGGCGGCCGTAGGAGCGCAGCGCGCTGCGGACGGCCTCGACCGCGCGATCGACGCCGGCGCAAAAGCCGCGCGGCTCAGCCAGGATGATCTTTTCAACCGATGTTTCGCTCAACGCCATCCTACCTTTGTAACTGGTAACTGTCCGCGCGGTCAATAATGGGTGGCGAGACGCTTATTCCAGCGCGGGCGGGTGCGAGGTTTGGCAGCCGATCCATACTTCGCCGCCTTCGAAGTGCTCTTTCTTCCAGATTGGTACGATCTCCTTCAGCCGATCGATTGCGAAACGGCAGGCCTCGAAGGCTTCGGCGCGATGCGGCGCCGAGACCGCAATCGCGACCGACGTCTCGCCAACTTCGACGACGCCGACGCGATGCGCGATCGCGATGCGCGTGATTTTCCATCGCGCGCCCGCCTCGACCGCGAGCTTGCGCATCTCGGAAAGCGCCATCGGCTCGTAGGCTTCGTACTCGAGGCGAATGACCATTCGGCCCGCGTTGTCGCGTCGAGTCGTGCCGGTGAACGATACGATTGCGCCGGCGGCAGGGTCGGCAACCTCGCGCTCGAGCGCAGCAACGTCGATCCGGTCGCGTCCAATCGTGATTTTGCCGACGTACGCCGGCGTGTCGCCTCCGCCGCTAACAGGAGGAATGAACGCAATCTCGTCGCCCTTGCGCGGCTTAAAGTCCGCGTCGACGTATTCCTGGTTGACGGCGAAGCCGACAGAGTCGCGATGCCCACCGAGCTCGGGGAATTCGACGACCATCTGCCGCCACATGTCGGCGACCGTCGTGCCTTCGGGAAACTCGCGCGTCAGCTCGGCCGCATGCGCGCGCTCGCGCAACGTCGCGAACAGTTTGATCGTGAACTTGTTCATTTGCCGAGCAAGTACGTGATGTGTCCGAGCTGGGGAATCAGCAGCTTATCCATCGCGAGCCGGCAGGCGTCGGGAGAGCCGGGAAGCGCGGCGATGAACTTACCGTGACGCACACCGGCAATCGCACGGCTCATCATCGCAGCTGCGCCGATTTCCTGATACGACAGCATTCTGAACAATTCGCCGAAGCCTTCGAGCTCCTTGTCGAGCAGCGACTTCACGACTTCGGTGGTGCCGTCGCGCGCGGTAATGCCTGTGCCGCCGTTGACGATGACCGCGTCGAGATTCTCCAGATTGCGGACGATCGCCGCGGTAATTTTCTCGGCGTCATCGGGCAGGATTTCGTAATAATCCACGCGGTGGCCGGCCGCCTCGAGCGTCGTGCGGATGAGCTTGCCGCTCTCGTCAGTTTCGGGCGCGCGCGAATCGCTGGCGGTGATGATGCCGAGCTTGAGGTTCCTCCGCGCGTGTTTTTCGTGCTCGTGGACCGACATGCGGATTAGAATTACACAATCCTCGATGGCATTATAAGCAGTCCGCGTCGGCGATGCTCGCGGCGGAAATCAAAAACCCAAAAAACCAAACTGCCGCACCGCGAGTCAGCAATCCCGGAACCTCAAGATGACCAACGCGTCCAGCCGAGCCGCCGCTATCTTTCGCCCGAAAATTCTGCTGATCGTGCTGGCCGCCATCGCGATCCTGTACGGCGCGCATCGCATCGGCGCGGGACCGTGGCTGACCAACGCGCTCGACTGGATTCGCGGGCTCGGAGCGCTGGCGCCGATCGCGTTCATCGCGATTTACATCGCGGCGTGCGTCGCGTTTCTTCCCGGATCGATTCTGACGATCGGCGCAGGGGTGATTTTCGGCGTGGTGCGCGGCTCGATCTACGTGTCGATCGCGGCGACGCTCGGCGCCACGGCGGCTTTTCTCGTGGGGCGGTATCTCGCGCGCGATTGGATCAGCAAAAAACTGGAAGGCAACCCGAAGTTCAAGGCGATCGACGAAGCGGTCGGCAAGGAAGGCTGGAAGATTGTCATCCTCACGCGTCTGTCGCCCGTGTTCCCGTTCAACCTGCTCAACTACGCCTACGGGCTGACGCGGGTGGCGCTGCGCGACTATTTTTTTGCGTCGTGGGCCGGGATGATTCCCGGCACGATTCTCTACGTGTATATCGGCTCGCTGAGCGGCGACCTCGCGGGCGCGGCCGGCGGTAGCGTCAAGCGAACGCCGGCAGGATGGACGCTCACGGCAGTCGGATTCATCGCGACTGTCGCGGTCGTTGTGTACGCAACCCGAATTGGCGCGCGGGCGCTGCGCGAAAAGACGTGAAGGATATTCATGATGGGATCGCACGCGCTGAAGCATGAGCCGCTCGACGCTTACAATCTCGCGCTTACGGAAAATCTGCGTCCTGCGGGATGGATAAACCCGGAGCCCGCGGATCGCTACAACATGGTAGTGATCGGCGCCGGCACCGCAGGGCTCGTGACGGCTGCGGGCGCGGCGATTCTCGGCGCGAGGGTCGCGCTCGTCGAGCGCGACCTGATGGGCGGCGATTGCCTCAACTTCGGATGCGTCCCGTCGAAGGCGATGATTCGCTCGGCGCGCGCGGCCGCCGCGGTTCGCGACGCGGGCCGCTTCGGCGTCGAGGTGCCGCCGGGCGTGAGCGTGAACTTTCCGGCGGTGATGGAGCGGATGCGCAAGCTGCGCGCCGAACTGAGCCCGACCGACTCCGCCAATCGATTTCGTGGCCTGGGCGTCGACGTGTTCATCGGCGACGGACGTTTCGTCGCGCCGGACTGCGTCGCGGTTGACGGCAAGCGGCTCAAATTCAAGAAGGCTGCTATCACGACCGGGGCACGCGCCGCCGCGTTGCCGATTCCGGGTCTTGCCGAGGCCGGCTACCTGACCAACGAGACGGTTTTTTCGCTGACCGAATTGCCGCGGCGAATCGGCGTGATTGGCGCCGGTCCAATCGGATGCGAGCTCGCGCAGACGTTCGCGCGATTCGGCGCGCAGGTCACGCTGCTTGAAGTCGCGCCGCAAATCCTGATTCGCGAGGATCGAGACGCGGCTGAGCGAGTCGAACGCGCAATTGTTGGCGACGGTGTGGAAATTATCACCGGATGCAAAATTTCCGGCGTCGAAATGCGCGGCAAGGAAAAAATGATCGCGGCCGAGCGCGACGGCGTCCGCCGCGAGATTGCCTGCGACACGATTTTGATCGGCGTCGGGCGAGTTCCCGCCGTCGAGGGGCTCAATCTCGAAGCCGCGATGATCGAATACGACAAGCAGAACGGCGTGAAGGTCGACGACCACCTGCGCACCACGAATCCGCTCGTGTACGCCGGCGGCGACGTCGCATCGCCGTACAAGTTTACTCACATGGCCGACGCGCACGCGCGCATCATCATCCGCAATGCACTATTCTTCGGACGCCAGCGCGCGAGCCAACTGACTATTCCGTGGTGTACTTACACCGATCCTGAAATTGCGCACGTCGGACTGTACGAAGCCGAGGCAAAGCAGCGCGGAATTGCGGTCGCGACCTACACGCAGGAACTGGCCGAGGTCGATCGCGCCGTGCTCGACGGAGAGACCGACGGTTTCGTCAAGGTGCACGTCCGCGCGGGCAGCGATCGAATTGTCGGCGCTACGATCGTCGCGAGCCACGCCGGCGAGATCATCTCGGAGCTCACGACCGCGATCAAAGCGGGCGTAGGACTGGGCGCGCTCGGCAACGTAATTCATCCGTACCCGACGCAAGCCGACGCAATTCGCCGCGCGGCGGGACTCTACACGCGCACGCGGCTCACGCCGTTCGTCGCGGGCCTGATGAAGCGCTGGTTTGCTTTCTCGCGATGAGAGAACTAGGTCGCAAAATCAGCGCAGGCGCAGGTTGAACGCCTGCCGCCCCTTCTCGCCCGGGCGGACGTCGAACTGAACCTCGTTGCCCTCGCGCAGATCGTCGAAATAGACCTTCGGCGACAGCGCCGAGCGATGGAAGAAAACTTCGTCGCCGCCGTCATCCGGGATTATAAAGCCGAAGCCTTTGTCCTTGACTACCTTCTTGATTGTTCCGAACACGCGATCCCTCCCCGGACTATTTTTGCGCGCGCCTTGAGCTTACGACGCTGACAATTTAAGTAAAGAGCGTACCCAGCGAAAACGCGAGGCGTGCGCGTGCTCAAGGCCATCACACTGAAGGAAATTGAAAGAATCTTCGCCGTGATCGATCCGATGGGAATCTCGCGCGAGGCGGTCGAGATTCCACTGCGCACCGAGCATCCGGGGCGCGTCTCGATTTTGAAAAATGGCAAGCTGGAGATCGTCGTCGAGCGCGACGGCGATTTCGAGGATTGGATCACCCGGCTCGAGGCGCAGATTCGCGACCTGATGAAGCCGGAGGGGGACTGAGCTCGATCAGCACCGCGCCGTGATCGACGGTCTGCCCCTCCTCGACGCGAACCTGCTTCACGATCGCGGCGCTCTCGGCGGCAAGCGTCGTTTCCATTTTCATTGCTTCGATCACGACCAGCGCCTGTCCAGCCTCGACCAGGTCGCCGTCGCGGACCAGCACCTTGAGCACCTTGCCCGGCATCGGCGCGGTGATTTCCGCCGCTGCGAGCCCGCGCGCGCGGCGCCGCGCAGCCGCTTGCGCCGGCTTGAACTCGAAAGACCCGGGGCCGACTGAAACGAAGATCGATTCCTTTTGCCGCGCGCCGAAAACCGGATAGCGCCGGCCGTCGATCGCGAGAATCCCGCCGCCGTCCGCGTTCGGCGTGAACTCCGCCGCGAGTTCGCGGTCTCCGATGCGGACGCGAATCATGCCGCCGTCGTGGGAAATCACCTCGACGTCAATCTCGCGCGAATCACCCGTGCGCATGAGCTTCATCGCCGCGATCTCCACAGCTCGAAGTTGTTCAGGACGTCCCACGGCGACCGCCGCTCTGCACCGCCTCGCGGCGCGACACTTTCCATTTGTGAATCGCCCGCAGAGATCCCCGCCACGACGATTGCCGCATCGAGTTCAGACGCGTTGACCTTCCACTTTGAAAAAAAATTGTCGATAAAGTGCGTCGAGAGCTGGGCGTCGCGAAACTGCTTGCTCGCGACGATATCGCGCAGGTAGCCCGCGTTGTTCGTCACGCCCAGCAACGCGAACTCGCCGAGCGCGTTGACGAGGCGGCCACGCGCCTCCTCGCGATTCGCGCCGTAACAAATCAGCTTGCCGAGCAGGCCGTCGTACCACGGCGTCACTTCGGCGCCGCGCGCCAGGTGCGAGTCGAAGCGCACGCCCGGGCCGCCGGGGATGCTCAAATGAAGCACGGTTCCGGTCGCCGGACGGAAGTCATGCTCGGGATCCTCGGCGTTGATTCGGCATTCGATCGCCACGCCGCGCGGAGCGGCGGGCTGCGACACCGCGCCGCCCGACGCGATCCGCAATTGCTCGCACACCAGGTCGCATCCGAAACGCATCTCGGTCACCGGATGCTCGACTTGCAGGCGCGCGTTGACCTCGAGGAAGTAAAAGTTGTCGCCCTCGACCAGGAACTCGGCCGTGCCCGCGTTGGTGTAGTGCGCCGCGCGCGCGAGTTTCAGCGCCGCGTCGATCATCCTCGCGCGCATCGCGTCTGAAAGTCCCGGCGCCGGCGATTCCTCGATAATCTTCTGATGCCGCCGCTGGATCGAGCAATCGCGCTCGCCGAGCGCGACCACCGCGCCGTGCTCGTCGCCGAAAATTTGTATTTCGATGTGCCGCGGATGCGCCAGATATTTTTCGATGAAGATCCGTCCGTCGCCAAACGCCGCCACCGCTTCGCGCGCAGCCGCTTCCAGAGCGCCTTCGAGCTGCGCGGCCTCCGCAACCACCCGCATCCCCCGTCCACCGCCCCCGGCGGCAGCCTTGATGAGGATCGGATAGCCGACGAGCGCGGCAAATTCGCGCGCTGCGAAAATTTCCGCGGTCTCGATTCCCGGCACTACCGGGACGTCCGCCGCCACGGCGATTCGCCGTGCCGCGACCTTGTCGCCCAGCGCGGCCATCACCTCAGGCCGCGGCCCGACGAACACGATCCGCGCGTCGGCGGCAGCCTGCGCGAACTCGGGACGCTCGGAAAGAAATCCGTAGCCGGGATGAATCGCGTCGGCGCCAGATTGCTTTGCGGCTGCGATTATCGCCGCGATGTCGAGATAACTTTTTGCGGCCTCGGCCGGTCCGATCGCGATTGCCTCGTCAGCGGCGCCGACGTGCGGGCTTTTCTCATCCGCCGCGGAATACACGGCGACAGTCTTGAGGCCGAACAGGCGCGCGCTGCGGATGATTCGAAGCGCAATCTCGCCGCGATTTGCGACGAGCAGCTTTGTGAGCGGCCGAGACATCGATTTGTCGAAGCTAGCATAATCAATTGCAACCGGCGCGCCCGTCGTATAATTCCCGAATGAGGCTGCGCGCAGGCGCCGGGAATTTCATGGATCAACTATACTTCGTCGTTCACACGCATTGGGATCGCGAATGGTATCAGCCGTTCCAGCAGATGCGCGCGCGGCTGGTCACGATGGCCGATCGCATGATCCCGCTCGTCGAGCGCGGCACGATTCCGTCGTTTCACTTCGACGGTCAGACGATCGTGCTCGACGATTATCTCAAGATGCGCCCGCGCGCCGAGCCGCGGCTCCGCAATCTGATTCGCGCCGGCAAAATCCAGGTCGGGCCGTGGTACGTGCTCGCCGACAGCTTCCTGGTGAGCGGCGAGTCGCTCATTCGCAATCTTGAAATCGGAATGGCGATTGCGCGCCGCTTCGGCCGGCCGCTCGACGTAGGCTATCTCCCCGATCAGTTCGGGCACATCGCGCAGATGCCGCAGATTCTCGCCGGCTTCGGCTTCACGACCGCGGTGCTATGGCGCGGCGTGGGCGCCGACGTGAATCGCAATCGCTTCACCTGGGAGGCGCTCGACGGCAGCTCCGTGCTGACGGTCTATCTGCCCAACGGCTACTCGAACGGCGCCAATCTGCCGCTCGAATCCGTGGACAGCTTCGTCGCGCGCGCCGAACAGATTGCGCTCCGCGAGCGCGACTTCGCCGCCGGCACGCCGATTCTCGTGATGAATGGAACCGATCACGCCGAGCCCGACGCGCGCCTCACCGTCCGAATCAACGAGGCGCGCGAGATCTCCGCGATGACGTTCGAGACGGGCTCGCTCGAGAACTACGTGCGCCGCCTCTCCGATCTTCCGCTCGACGGCACGCCGCGTCATCGCGGCGAACTCCGCTCGCCGCTCCGCTCGCATCTGTTGCCCGGCGTTACCTCGGCACGCACGTGGATCAAGCAGCGCGATTTTGAGAATTGCCGCGCGCTCGAGCGTTTCGCGGATCCGCTTGCGGCGCTGGCCAACGCGCTCGGGCGCGGCGCCGGCCTCGACGCATTCCTCGAGATGGCGTGGCGAACCGAAATTCAGAACCATCCTCACGATTCAATTTGCGGATGCTCGGTCGACCAGGTGCACACCGACATGCGCTATCGATTCGATCAGGCCGCGATGCTCGCCGAGACGGCGGTGCGCCGCGCCGTGTCCGCGTGCCTCAACGTCCGCAATGTCGACGCGTCCGAAATCGCGGTCTTCAACCCGTCCTTCGCCCGAATCGCACTCGTCAGCGGCGAAGCTGAAGTTGAGGACCCGCGCGCGCACTATGCCGTCGAGACGGCGGATGGCCGCCGCATCGCGGTCGCGATTGACGCTGGCCGCGAGCAGCGTGCGCTCGATTCCGACCTGTCGGCGGCGGAATTCAAATCGATCGTGGGCGGCTTGAGCCAGCCCGCCGTGTACGGACGCACCGTGAATCGCTTCGAGATCGCAGCTACGCCCGACGGACGCCCGCAGGTGAACCTGTCCGTGAGCCGGGCCGCGTTCAGCGATCTGAATCTCGAAGAATTCAAGCACGCGATTCGTAGCCAGCTCCCCGATTCGGGAACGATCCGCATCCATTCGACAAGTGCCGCGCGATGCACCGTCAATTTCGTCGCCGACGATCTCGCGCAATCGGGATTCAGCTTCTATCGCCTGATTCGCGAAGGTTCCCGCGCCGTGCCGGCGAACCCCGAACCGGTCGCGTCGATCGAGAACGAATTTTTCCGCATGACGCCGACCGCGCGCGGCCTCGAGATTCGCGACCTCACGCGCAACACAGCGATGGAGTTGTATTTCGAAGACGACGGCGATCGCGGCGACGAATACAACTACGATCCTGTCGGCGATGGCGCGCTAATCGTAAATCCCACTTCGATTTCCGCGAGCGTGGTCGACAACGGTCCCGTGCGCCGGCGCATCAAAGTCTCGATGACGTTCGAGCTGCCGGCATCGCTCACCGCCGACCGGCGCTCGCGCTCGCCCGAGAGCGAGCAACTCGACATCGCTCTCACCGCGACGCTTTATGCCGGCCTCGACCGCGTCGATTTCATCGCCGACGTCAACAATCGCTCGCGCGACCATCGCTTGCGCGCCGCCCTGCGAACGCCGATCGTCGCGACCGACGCCGTCCACGACACCAGCTTCGGCGTGATCCGGCGCCCGCTCGCGCCGTCGGAACCGCGCGGCACCGAGGACATCTATCCGACCGTGCCGCATCGCACGTTCACCGCCGTCGAGAGCGCCGACTTCTCGGCCGCGATTGCAAGCCGCGGTATCCTCGAGATCGAAGCACGGCCCGAGCGCGCGGGCACGACGATACTTCTGATGCTTTTGCGGTGCGTCGGATGGCTGTCGCGCTCCGACCTCGCGACGCGACGCGGCGGGGCCGGCCCCGAGCTGGAGACGCCGGGCGCCCAGGAAATCGGCGAGCATCGCTTCGAATTCGCAGTCACGACTTTTCGCGGTAGCTATCTTGCAAGCGATCTGCTGCAACGTGTCGAAGCGTACACGTCACCGCCGCGGGTTTTTCTCGGCCGGCGCGGCGACAGCGATTCCGCCGCCGCAGCCGCTCTGCTGGGATGCGACAATCCGCGAATAATTTTCTCGACGGCGCGCCCGCTCGCCCGCGCGGGCTGTTACAAAGTGCGCGCTTACAGTGCGTCGCCGAGCGCCGAGACGGCCCGCTTCAGCTTCGCCGTCGGCAGCAGCGTGCGCATAGTCGACCTGGCCGGCCGCCGCGTGAAGCGCGACGGCCTCAAGCGCTCGCGCGACGGCGCAATCACGCTCGATCTCAAGCCGTTCGAACTCGTCACGTTCGAAGTGCGAGCCCGGCCTCCGGCAGCCTGAAGATTTTTTCTAAATTCATCGTCAAAAGGATTGATCGACGCCGCGATTTCATTATGGTGTTTGATCCGACTTTGGATTCGGTCGCGCGTGGTTGCAGATTTGAAACAAAAGAAGTCGCGGTACGTCATATGATTCTGAGAGCTAACTGACTTGAGGAGCGCGAGCGCGAGAATGAGCGAGAAAATCACGGTGCGCACCGTGTACGACTTCCCCGTCGCCGGTCATCTGTGCGACGACGGAGCCGTGCGCTACGTCAAACTGGTCCGTCGCAGCGGCCAACAGCCCGAAGGCACCTGCCCGCAGTGTAAGATTTCGTTTGTGTATCAAAAACCCAAAGCCTCGAAATCCGCGCGCCATCCCGAGGGCGAGGGCATCGTCCACTTCTAGATTTTTCGGAAAATTCCGCTCAGCTATTTCGTAAGGTGACGTGCTCCGCGCCCATCGCCGCGCGTCTTCACGAGCATGATCCGCGGACCTTTGTAGTAGCGCGCCGACTCGTCGCCGACGAACGCCAATTCGTCGTTCGGATCGAACCACGCGTGGAGCTTGGGCACGAAGGACCCAATGATCACGTTCAACCATCCGAAGTCCGGGCGCACCTCGACTCTAATCGCCTCGGTACCATAGGCTCCCCATACAGCATTTCCAGGATCGATCTGCACGCTGATCGAAAGTATTTTGGGGCTGGGCGCGCAGCTGAAGACGTGTAGCGGGCGACTCACGCCCCTGGCGCCCGTGCGTAAGATGTCCTGGATCGGAATCACGATGCTCGCGCCCGCCCAGGTGTCCGCCGGAATGCTCAGCACCTCGGACTGCTCGCTCTTCTGCGCGCCGGAATTGTCGGTACAAGTGGCGGCGCCCGATTTCGCATCCAGGTGAGCCCGCACCAGGATCGATCCGTCGGCTTTGTAGAACGTGTGGTCGAAGTCGAGCAGCCTGGGTAGCTCGCCGCTCGTTGCCAGCCGCAGATGGGCGGTCTCGACGTCGGTCTGACCGTCGAAGTAGCCATTCTCGCCGCGCAGCGTCGCGCTGTCGCCAGTACTTTCGACGCGGTAGCGGCTGCGCCCGATCGCGACACCGGTGTCGGGATTCAGAATTGCGAAACTGGTCGGCGGAAAGATGAGCGCCTTCGCTGAAAACGCCGGCCGCGCGCACGCCACTACCAGAATTATCGCGAGCGCCGCTACCCTCCATCCTCGCTCCCATTTCGTAATCATGCCCTTGCCAACGCTCACCCTGTCTGGAACGTTAACTCGGCTGGTGAGCTGCGCGCCAGCTTCGCCAGTCGAGACAATACGATGCTTGATACCGTCTTAGGCGCGAACCCCGACATCAAGCGGCTGCAGTCGCGATGCGCCCGCGCGCTTTTCAGCGTGGGAATCGGCGCGAACACCGCCACGATTCTCGCCGCGCTCGCCGGCGTCGCGGCCGGATTCGCGTTCGCGCGCGCTCACCTGATGTTCGCGATCGTCGCGCTCGCGCTCAGCGCGGCATTCGACGCGCTCGACGGTACCATCGCGCGCGAATGTGCGGCGCCCAGCGCGCTCGGCGGCGTGCTCGATCTCTCGGCCGATCGCGTTGTCGAGGCTTGTGTAATCGTGGGCATCGCGTGGCGCGATCCGGGCCTCTATTTTCCAGCGCTGGTCCTGGTCGCCACCTGGTACGTAAATATTACGATCTTCCTCGCGGTCGGCGCCGCTCTCAAGGGTCGCAGCGCCAAGTTGATCGAGTATCCGCCTGGAATCCTCAAGCGTACCGAAGCGATCATCTTCTTCATCGTGCTCGGATCTGTCCAAGCGACGCCGCTCCTGCGGCCTGTGGGGCCGTTACTCTGCTATGCGATGGCGGCGCTGGAAATAGCCACCGGCGCCCAGCGCCTGCAATTCGGTCTGCGAATGCTGCGCCACGATTAAGGAGCCAGGATGAACCACGTTCACCACGTGCACCTCTTCTCGCGAGATCTGAATGCGGCGATCGACTGGTACGTCCGCGCTTTGGGTGCGGAAGTATATTTCGATGGCGATTTCGGCGGCGCCCGCAACGTCTTCATGAAGATTGGCATGGGCCGCCTTCATCTGTATTCGCAACCGCCGCGCGACGCGGGCCGTGGCGCCATCCATCATGTCGGGATTCGCACGACTGACCTGGCGGGCCTGCATCGCCGCCTACTTGAGATGGGGACGACGTTCAGGAGCGGGATTCGTGAATTCGGCACGTGGCGCTACATCATGTGTCCAGCGCCTGACGACGTACTCCTGGAACTCTTCGAGATCGACGTTGACTCGATGCCTCCGGAGCTGGCTCGCTATTTCGACGACGAGACCGCCCGCTAGGGTAAGGGTAGCCCGGCGATCAGAAGAGATTCCAAAACGAATCACACATGTGAAAGGTATTAAAGTTGGTCTCAGTCATTGGAGTTGGTGGGATCAGCGATTGGAACTCGTCGGCTGACGCGCTGTACGGCGGCCACATAGGCTGGTCGGTCGAGTTAGGGTCCAGTGTCTTCGCGAACTGGGTCCAATAACTGATCATCGAGTCAGAGAGCTGCTGCTGGTCGGTAGTAAATGTGAGAGGGTCGCCTGCTATTGTGAAGAGGTATTGAAGCTCGGCAGCGTGAAAGGCACCCAGCGGAAAGGTAACACCTGCTACCATGCCCGGCGGTGCGTTCTCATCGTTGAACTCATAGGCATAGGTGGTCACGAATTTCGATAACTCTTTATCCGCATTGCGCGCGGTACAGGAAAAGACTCCGTCGGTGCCCGAAGCACTTAATGCCAACCCGCCGTTTGGATAACTGGCATAGGGATAGGCCGCCAACACATACGATTCCAATGCTGACGTCCACATCGCCCCGACCGCAGCTATGTACTCGGCGTCGGTCAGTATAGGATTGCCCGCCAAGTCGTACTCCTCGGCTACGAAGATCCTCCACTCATCATGATTAGTGCCCGCAATCACCGGCACCTGGTTGAATTTGCCGCTCGTAAACGCCGCCATCGGCGTCTGTGTAAGCAGTGTTCCATCGACGAACGGATACAACGTGCCTGCCTGTATGGCCACCAGGTCCGCGGCTGACACTGCTCTTAGACACGCGGCGGTCTGGCTTGAGCATCCGACACTTGTCGCGACCGAGCTGCCGGCGGGAGCGAAACCGCTGGTTGTCTCCGCAGTCTTTAGCGGCACTATAGAATCGAAGTAGCCCTGGAATTCCACATACGATCCGCTCTCAACTATCGCGCCGCGGAACAGGTTCTTGGCGGTAGGAGAAGCAAGGTTGCAATAGACACTCTGCCCTCCCGCGGACTCGCCGAATACCGTTACCTCTTTCGGATCGCCGCCAAACCCCTTGATGTTCCTCTGAACCCACTTGAGTGCGAGTTGCTGATCCATGAACCCATAGTTGCCGGCCTCATGGCCTTCAGAGTCGAGCGCGGCCTGGGCCAGGAAGCCCAATACTCCCAGGCGATAGTTCATCGTGACCACGATCACGCCCTGGTTCACGAGCGCTGTAGGATCGTAAATCTGGCCGGCGCCGCTGGTAAGTCCGCCGCCATGAATGAAGACCATCACCGGTAGGGCACTCGATTTCTTGAAGTGTCCTACTTCGCTGAAGACATAGGAAGGTTCGGCCTGAGTCGGCGCATAGACGTTCAGGTACAGGCAATCCTCGCTGCCTGTCGGTCCGGGTTGCGTGCACTCATTGCCGAATTGAGTCGCCTCGAAAGGACCACCTTGAAACTTCCCGAAGGGCGTCGGCGGCATCCAGCGCAGAGCACCCACAGGAGGCACCGCGTACGGGATGCCGAGAAATTCGTCCACGCCATTGACCGTCGTGCCGAGCACCACTCCGCTCTTGGTGATAGCGAACGGCTTCGGGTATGTCGTCTTCTTGGCCGACGCGGTCGCGACCGGGCCTGGCATGAATACGGATATCGCGGCCACTGCCAGGATAAGTTTGGAAGTAATGCCGCCGCGCTCGAGGCGGTCGTTCGCCTTCTCCCCACTCTTCATCTGCTTTGAACCCCCGATAGCGCGTCCAACATATGCACGGACGGCCTGCTGCCCGCAAGAACATTTTCACACTTGAGAGGCGGCTTGCGTGGAACTCATTCCTCTGCGATAAGCGAGTCTGAAATTTCAGCAAGCGAGGTATCGACAACGATGAAGCTCTACAACGTGAATCTCTCGAATTTCGCCACCAAGTCGCGGCTCGTCATCTACGAGAAGGGACTCAACATCGAGATGGCGCCGATTCCGGGCACCGGTCTCAGCTCGCCGGAATACGCACAGGTTAATCCGCTCGGCAAAACCCCCGCGCTCGACGCCGACGGCCTGCTGATTCCCGAGTCCGAAGTAATCAACGAGTACCTCGAGGACAAGTACCCGACGCCGGCGCTGCTTCCCAAGAGCCCCGAAGGCCGCGCCAAGGTGCGAATCCTGACGCGATTCCACGACCTCTACCTCGAACCTCCACTGCGCGCGCTATTCGGCCAGATGAATCCGAAGACTCGCGACGAGAAGGTCGTCACCGAGAAGGTGACCGATCTCAAAAAACGCCTCGGCCAGCTCGACAAGATGCTCGCCGATGGCGGCTATGCGTGCGGCTCCGAGTTCACGCTCGCCGATTGCGCGCTCGCGCCCACGATGTTCTTCGTGACCAATCTCGGGCCTGCCTTCGGCATCAAAGCGCTCGACGGGCATCCCAAAGTCGCGGCATGGTGGACGCACGTCCAGACGCGCCCGTCGGTAAAGAAGGGCCTCGGCGAGATGGCCGAAGCGCTGGCCGCGATGCAGCGTGGCGGCCGTTAAATATTCGTTGCTCGAGTCCGTGACGCTCGAAAAAAAGGGGCAGTTTGTACTAATTGCGGTAAGTACATACTTCCCAAAAAAAAAAGCGGGAGCGTCCGCCACGATGCTCCCGCTTTCGCCACCTTGCTAGGATGATCTGACTATGTCGTATCTCGATCGCGATGGAGTCTCGATCTATTACGAACAACGCGGCGCCGGCCCCGCCGTTCTGCTCTCGCATGGCTACAGCGCGAGCGCGCGCATGTGGCAGGGTCAGATGGAGGCGCTGTCGGACAGCTATCACGTGATCGCGTGGGACATGCGCGGCCACGACCGCTCCGATTCGCCCGACGATCCCGCGCTCTATTCGCACGAAGCCACCGTCCACGACATGGCCGCGGTGCTCGACGCATGCGGCGCCGCGCGCGCAGTGATAGCGGGCTTGTCGCTCGGCGGCTACATGTCGCTGGCGTTTCACCTGATGCATCCGGCGCGCACCGAAGCGCTGATGCTGTTTGACACGGGGCCGGGCTACAGGAAAGACGATGGGCGCGCCGGATGGAACCGGCTCGCGGACAGCATGGCGGCGGCGTACGAGAAGAACGGGCTCGCCGCCGCCGGCGCCAGCGCCGAGGTGCGCGTCGCGCAGCATCGCAGCGCGCAGGGCCTCGCGCATGCGGCGCGCGGGATGCTCTCGCAGGGGGACGGCCGCGTGATCGAGTCGCTTGCCACGATCGCGGTGCCGACGCTGGTGCTGGTCGGCGAAAACGACACGCAGTTCCGGCCGTCAGCCGATTACATGGCGGCAAAGATTCCGTCCGCGGAAAAAGCGATCCTCGAAGGCGCGGGTCACGCCGCCAATATCGATCAGCCAGCCGCGTTCAACGCCGCCGTGCGCGCGTTCCTCGATCGCGTAACTGGCTAGGACGGCGTTCTCACCCATCTGCGAACCGCGCGACGCCGATCGAGTATCAGCACACAGGCAGGTTCATGGCTGAACTAGTTCAGCCTGACCACGGCGGATTTTCTGTGCTACCCATAGGGTATGGAATCGACAACCGTCGCGATGCTCCATCCTGGCAAGGCTCGCCGGAAATTGGGCCGACACTCACCTTCAACAAATTCTAATTTCGACGGAACGAAGCTACCGATGGTAGCTGAGGAGATCCAAACCACTACATATGGTATAAGATCACTGTTTCCTGCCCTGTTCGGTCAGCCGGAATCACGCCCCTCGGAGCGTTATCTTGGTCGAGGGAGCGCGTTTGACCCCGTTACCGGGCGCACCCCTCGATCAATAAACTGCGTAGCTACCCACCAAGAGTCAATTCTTTTCGTCGTAACTTCGCTTCTGGAGTACGGTCCTCCGATTCGGCAATATGTAAGAGGTTGCCGATTTCGGCGCTGTGCTCCGGTTGGCGACAAGTTTGCAAACCTGATTGATCAGGAAGCCCCGAGATTCGTTTAGGACTGACGTTAGAATGGCTGTTCCTCCACTCTCTGAGATCAATCGCAACCTGTTCAACAAGCTGATCGATCATCACATCCGATTCTCGCTGGCCAAGTTGCGGATCGATTTGACGAAGCACGACTGGTATCGCGCGACGGCGCTGGTCGTTCGCGACATGCTGGTCGAGAAAATGCTGGCGACGCGCCTGCGCTTCGATCGCAACAATTCCAAGAAGCTCTACTACCTGTCGCTCGAATTTCTGATCGGCCGCTCGCTCGAAAATAATCTGTTCAACCTCGGCATCATCGACACGTGCCGCGACTTTCTGGCCGAGAACGGCATCGACCTGCAAATCCTGTTCGACGAGGAGCCCGACGCGGCGCTCGGCAACGGCGGCCTGGGCCGGCTGGCCGCCTGCTTCCTCGATTCGCTGGCGACGCTCGATCTGCCCGGCTACGCGTATGGAATCAACTACGAGTACGGACTTTTCCGCCAGGAGATTCGCGGCGGTTACCAGGTCGAGCGGCCCGACGCGTGGCAGCGCGAGACCTCGCCATGGCTGGTGGCGCGGCCCGCGCAGTCGTGCCGGATTCCGGTGTACGGACGAATCGAGCACCGCATCGACAAGAAGGGCGAATACAATCCGATCTGGGTGGATTGGCGCGTGCTGGTCGGCGTGCCGTCGGATCTGCCGATCGCGGGATTCGGCGGGCGCACGGTAAACTTTGTCCGGCTCTATTCGGCGGGCGCGTCAGATGAGTTCGATATGCAGATCTTCAACGCCGGCGATTACATGAAAGCCGTCGAGCAGAAGATGCTCTCCGAAACTATCTCGAAAGTGCTCTACCCATCCGACGCGGTTGCCGCCGGCCGCGAACTGCGGCTGCTGCAGGAATATTTCTTCGTGGCCTGCGCGGTGCACGACATAGTACAGGGATTTGTCGCGCGCGGCGAAGACTTCAATGATTTTTCATCGCAAGTAGCTATTCAACTGAACGACACGCATCCCGCATTGACTATTGCCGAGTTGATGCGCGTTTTTATCGACGAGTATGATCTCGAGTGGGCGTCGGCCTGGGAGATTACGCGAGCGACAGTCGCATATACTAATCACACTCTGCTGCCCGAAGCGCTGGAAAAATGGCCGGTGAGCCTGCTCGAACGAGTCGTGCCGCGCCATCTGCAGATCATCTACGAGATCAACCGGCGCTTTATGGCGAACGTGGGCGCGGTCTGGAAAGACGACCCCGAACGCCTCAAGCGCATGTCGATTCTGCAGGAGGGCTACGAGGCCCAGATTCGCATGGCGCATCTGGCGATCGTCGGCAGCCACTCGGTGAACGGCGTGTCAAAGTTGCACACCGAACTCGTCAAGACACGCCTGGTGCCCGACTTTTATGAACTGTGGCCGGAGCGGTTCAGCAACAAGACCAACGGCGTCACGCAACGGCGATGGCTGTTGATGGCAAATCCGGGTCTGGCGAGCCTGCTCGATGCGACCATCGGTACGAGCTGGGCTACAGACCTTGCGCAGTTGAGCGCGGTCGAGAAATTTGCGGACGACCTCGAGTTTCAGCGCCGCTTCAGGACCATCAAGCGCGCCAACAAGGAGCGGCTGGCTAGACTCGTGAATCGAGTCGCCGCCGTGGACGTCGATCCCGCCGCCATGTTCGACATACAGGCCAAACGCATCCACGAATACAAGCGCCAGCTCCTGATGGCGTTGGGGATCGTGCATGAGTACCTGCGGCTGGTGGACGACGGCGTCGAGCCTCCCGTGCCGCGCACCTACCTGCTCGCGGGCAAGGCGGCGCCCGGCTACTGGGCCGCGAAGATGATAGTCAAGTTGATCAACAACCTTGGCGAGGTGATCAATAACGATCCCAAGACGCGCGAATTGATCAAGGTCGCGTTTCTGCCGGACTACCGGGTCTCGCTCGCGGAAAAAATCATTCCTGCCGCCGACGTTTCCGAACAGATTTCCACCGCCGGCCGCGAAGCCTCGGGCACCGGCAACATGAAGTTCGCGATGAACGGCGCGCTCACGGTGGGGACGCTCGATGGCGCGAATATCGAGATTCGGGAAGCGGTCGGCGCGGAGAATATTTTCATTTTCGGGCTGACCGCCGAACAGATCGAAGAGCTGACGCTGAAGGGGACATACCGGCCGCGCGAATACTACGAGGCGGACGCGCGGCTCAAGCGGGTGCTCGACGAGTTGGCGTCAGATCGTTTTTGTCCCGCCGAGCCGGGACTGTTCAGATGGGTTCGCGACGTGCTGGTCAATCGCGATGACTATTTCCTGATGGCCGACTTCGGATCATATGTGGATATCCAGTCCAAAGTATCGACTGAGTATCAACATCCGGAGATTTGGACGCGAAAGGCTATACTCAATCTCGCGCGAATTGGCTATTTCTCCAGCGATCGGGCAGTTACCGAATACTCACGCGAGATATGGCACCTCGGCCAATCATGAGCCGGCTGGTGGTAAACTCAAGCAGTGCGGCTAGGACTGACTGAGCGAGGAGAGCGCGGCGCTGATTCGTCTGCCGAAGTCGGCGGGCGCTCCAGGCCGATAGACCACCTGCATCGACTCGGCCAGTTTCAAAATCCCACCATTGCGTTTCAGAACGTCGCCGATTTCATCGAGATAGGCGGCCAGTCCGGTCGGCGAATGATCGGCGGCGAACTCGACCGGTGCGCGCTGGGTGATGAACATGAGGCGGTTCAGATCTTCGGCGGCTTCAGGATGCGTCGCGCAGAGCTGTTCGTACCGCGCCGGTTCTCGAAAGTAACTCCAAATCTTCTCGTCCGGCATTGCGAACCTGAGATCGGCCGTGAAGTCCATGCGGAGGCATGGAATGCCGCGCGCGGCGCAGACCTCAGCGACCTTGGCGGGAGGATCGTCGATCGCGACCGCGGGCGTGTTGCTGTGAGCGACAGCTGCGGAGTTGCTGCCGTAACGAGCGCGAAAGTCCTGGAAACTGAGCGGCACTTTGGCGAGATGATACAGGATGCAGATGCCGTCGTCGGCCAGAACGTTCTGCGTCACGTCGTCGATCAGGCGCTCGGCACTCCCCAGAGTTTCGCAGTGATACAGCACATGCGAGGCAAAGACGATTCGAAACTCGCGCGAACGCGCCGGCCTGCCGTTCGATCCCAGCAAGTCCAGCAGATGTCCCGCGAACGAGTCGCCGGCTCGTGCGGAGAAATCGACGAGCCTGAGCGTGCCCGCCGATTGTGCCGCCGCGAGAGTCGCGAGCGCCTCGCCGTTGCGGTGGTCGGCGTACTCGATGCTGAAGTCAGTCGCGCGGACCTTGAAGCCCGCGTCGAACTTCACACCCGTCAGATACTTTACAATCGTATCGCATGGGCCGCTGCCGATATCGGCAATCAAGATGGGATCGGTTCCGGTCAAAACGATGCGCTCACTGGCGAGACTGTTCAGAAACGCGGCGTTGATGCGCGCCGTTCTTTCTTTTTCGTCGGTAGCCGCCTTGAACGACGGGTAGATCTCTTCGTAGCGGTAGCTGTCGATGGTGATGCTCACGCGAAGAAATCTATCAGTCCGTTTCAGGATGGTACATCGGAGACAGCAAGAAACCGGCGGCGCGAACTGCCTGTGCTTGCGATGCTGCGAGTTGATTGCCAGAGTTTAATGCACTCGGATATTCGCGTTGAAGTGGTGAACGTGCAAACAAACGGTCAGCGGCGATTCACGGTGGTCGAGCTGCCGGTGTTTCAGATCGTGAAGGAATCGTTGTTGATGCCGTTCCTCTATCTGCCGGAACTACTGAAATTCGGCTGGATTCCGTTTGCGGCTATTCTGGCGATCGATCTCATCTGCTTTGGCCTGCAGCGCGAGGACGTTTCCAGAGGCGTGACCAGCGGTCTGATGACGATCTCGCATTTCGTTCTCCTCACGCCGTTCTCCGTGGCATGGACCAAGCTCGCGATCAGGGGCCCTCAAGCGGTCGCAAAGCATCCGCAGTTCTCCTACTCGCGAACGCAATGGTTTTATCTTCTGGCAGACGCCGCGATGATGGCGGCGCTCCTGGTTCTCGTCGGCATACCGCTCGTCGTCCTGCTCTACGGGCAGCGAAACTTTGATCACCAGATCACGATGCTCGGAGAAACGACCGCGCTGCTGGGACTTGGCATTTACGCTGTCGCGTACGTCAGGCTGTCATTCGTTTTTCCTGCGATTGCGATCGGCAGGTACGCCGGCATCCGAGATGCGTGGAAGCAAACTGCGGGAAATATTGAGCGGCTCGCGGCAATTCTCGTCCTCGCATTCCTTCCCTACTTGATCATCCGTCAGGCGTTCGAATGGTACATGGGATATCATCCACCCGGCGTCGTCGAGGCGTTCCGTGGATGCATCGACATGCTGCTAGTCGCGCTCGCGACGACTGCGCTCGCCGGCCCAGCGCTCGCTTACAATACGATAGTGCTGGACCAGCCTCACGATGAAGTCACCGCGCATTCGATCGGCACCGCCCGATAGCGAAGCGTCAACCATTCCACCCGCGCTGGTGCAGGTCGTCGAGCGCAACCTTGAGACCGTCTTGAATGTCGTTGCGCAGGTCCGGCGCACCGCCCTCCGGCAATGCCGCCAGCGCTTCGCGGTAGTTTTGTACGCCCTGCTGCAGATACTTAACACCTGGCCCTAGCTCACCAAGGTAAACGAAGGCCTCGCCCAGCTCGTACTTCACGGTTGCCCATTGCAGTGGCTGTTGATCGGATTTGAACACCTTGAGGGAATCGCCATAGGCGTCAATCGCCTGATTCAGATAGGAACTGTCCGAGTTGTTGTAACCCAATTCCTCGAGAGCATTTCCAAGTCCTGCCTTTGCCTGCGCCCATCCGAGGGGATCACGTTCCAAAGTGAGTTCCTGAAGGCTGGCGCGATAGGCAATCGCGGCCTGCTCGGGATACTGGCCTCCTGACTTCGGGTCGAGATCGTACAATCCCATGAGCGCATCGCCGAGGGACGATTCGATGTGCGCCCATTCGATCGGTTTTCGCTCGCGCGGATAGCCGTCGAGGATCTGACGCAGAATCAAAATCGATTGGCGAAAATCGTCCGGGTTCGATGCCGCTTGGCCGAGTTGACTGAGGCTCTGAGCGATTTGGCCCTGGGCTTCTGCCCAGTGCATAGGACTGACCTGCTTGGAATAGATCTTCACAGCCTCCCTGTTCGCGGCGACAGCGTCCTCGAGGTCTTTGGTGCCTTTGTCCCAGAAAGAAAGGACCCTAAGCGCGTTGCCGAGCTGGATCTGTGTTTCGCCCCACATGTTCGGGAACTTCCGCGGATCGATTCCGTTCAGCGCTGCCCTATCATACTCGACAGCTTTTCTTAGGTTCTCGCTCCCCGGTTCGTATCGTCCAATTGCCTCGAAAAGGCCTCCGAGTTCGGATTGGATCTCAGCCACATCGATCCCATCCGATCGAGATTGATATACGGACATCGCATTTTGGAAGGCAGCGACCGCGGGATGCAGCAATGCACTGTCCCTGTTGAGGTTGTATTGATCGCATAAGGTTCGGCCGAGATTTCGTTGCGCCATTGCCCATTCGAGCGGATCGCGGCCGTGAGTCCAATCATCAAGCGCGTGCTGGACGTATGCCAGGGAGGCGCTGAGAGAATCCATGGACTTTAGTTCGACGCCTGATGTCCGGCTTGCGATGCTCAGGACCAGGTTCACTCGCGCGCGAGTGTCCGCGCTCCAGCCGGCGGTTTTGCCGTGATCTTTGATCATCTCGCGAGTTTCGCCGATCAAGGGCACCAGGGCGTCTCGGAATTCGATCTTATACGCCGACATGAATTGAGCAGTGTTGGTCGCGACGACCAGGCGCAGTACCCTGACGAGATCGTCGGGGGGCAACTCCGGCAGCTTGAAGTCGGCGGGTAGGTAGCCTCCTCCGAACTGTGAATTGTCGCCGAACTCGGTCTCGTAGAGCGGCCCGACGGATGGAGAAGGAGCGCCTTTCACTCCTCCCCATATCAATGAATCGACGCGCACGTCGGTTACTGATTCTAGCGCGTCGAGATGAGCCATGCCTTGGGGGCGGCCCGATAGAGTGATCGAGCGGTTTAGAATGACGGGAGTCACGTGCAGCCGCGGATCCAGATTGGCCAGCGCGTCGCGCAACTGACCCTCTATCTTATGGCCGTCGTCGCCTTCGAGATGAGCGATCGCCACTACCATACGAATCTCCCATTTTGCAGGCTTCGGATAGGGTTCTGAGAGTCCCGAGACATCGACGGCGGGCTCGCGGAGCATGTTCGGACCCTGAAGATAGATTGAAGCTTGCTGCAGCAGCAGAAACGGCAAGCATAACAGGGCGGCAATACCCGCGATTCGCCGAACTTGCTTGTAGCGAAGCTTGAGCCGGCCGATCTGGACGCGTGCTTTCTGCCAGAACGTGAGGCCGAACACGATCGCGGCGATCGATCCCGGGATTGCGGTTACCAGGACCAAGTCGACGACCAGCCGCGAGTGCGGCCAGATGGCGACGATGACCAGTACAACTACAACGGCGGCCGCAAGGGAATCGGCGAGGTTCAGCCGCGGATACCGCTCGGACAAATACTGACGCGGAGTCCTCATCTTGTGTTAACGGCAGTCATATTAGCGCAATCGCCTCGCCTGGTCGCAAGTTTCGCGGTTGCCGGTTAAGGCGACACCGTCCGCGAACAACGAGGCAGCGATCAAGCGCATCTGGCGTGATTGCGGTAAGATCGACGAGTTGTTACGACCGATCGTCACAGTCGTTCTGCGTCAGGCCTGGAAGGAGCCCCACAATGAGTAAAGCCACGCTCGGCGGCCGGTTCACGTTCCCCGGCACGTCATTGACGGTCCAACGGATGGGCTACGGCGCGATGCAGCTGGCCGGCCCCGGCGTGTGGGGACCGCCCAAGGACAAGGAGGGCGCAGTCGCCGTCCTTCGCGAGGCAGTCGCGGCGGGAGTGAACCATATCGACACGTCCGACTATTACGGCCCGCACGTCACCAACCAGATCATCCGGCAGGCCCTCCACCCCTACCCCAGGGGGCTGGTGATCGTCACCAAGCTGGGGGGCCGCCGCCCTCCCGACAAGTCGTGGCAGCCCGCCATCTCGCCTCGGGAGCTGACCGCCGGCGTTCACGACAACCTGCGCAACCTGGGCCTGGACGCGCTCGACATCGTCAACTACCGCGTGATGGGGTCGGGCCACGGTCCCGAGGAGGGGTCGATCGGCGAGCAGGTGACGGTGCTGGCCGATCTCCGGCGCAAGGGGCTGATCCGCCACATCGGCCTGAGCAACGTCACGGCCGCCCAGGTAGCTGAGGCGCAGGCGATCACCGAAATCGTGGGCGTGCAGAACAACTACAACCTGGCCAGCCGCCACGATGACACCCTGATCGACGAGCTGGCCCGGCAGGGTATCGCGTACGTGCCGTTCTTCCCGCTCGGCGGGTTCTCGCCGCTGCAGTCGTCCACCCTGTCGTCCGTCGCGGGCCGACTCGGCGCCACGCCGATGCAGGTCGCGCTGGCGTGGCTACTGCACCGGTCGCCCAACATCCTTTTGATCCCCGGCACGTCGTCGGTCGCCCACCTCCGCGAGAACCTTGCCGCCGGTCAGTTGACGCTGTCGCCGCAAAACCTGGCCGAGCTGGATGGGATCGCCGCGCCGGTAGCGATGAAGGATTGATTGCGGCGCTGTGGCGCACTTTGTACTGAGCGAGTACGCCGGCGTGTCGTGTCGAGATGTCCGATTCCAATCGAATTGACGAGAAAGCGCTACTTTTCGCGGTATTACTCGACGTCGTCAGCCGAAGATGAACGCGCGTTGTCCTTAGCGAACTTGACCCAAAAATCGAGTGGTTGGAAAATCAAGGTATACTATCTGCTTGAAGCAGGGAGGTTTTATTAACGTGCGAATCGCGAGTTTTTCGGATGCTGTCCGCGTCGGGGTCGGAGCCTTCGCCGCCACGGGTCTGCTTTTCACCACCAGTGGATGCCTTGCCACCCGCAATTGGGTCAATGATCAGCTGAAGCCGATCACCGGCCAGCAAGAGCAGCTAGAAACCCAAATGAACAATCTCCACCTTGAGCGGAAGCTCGTCCTGGATTCGACCAATGGGCCGACCTTCAAGACCGGATCCGCTGCCTTGAGCGCGAACGACAAGCGCGAGATCGATCAATTCTTCGGAGATCTGGAAAGACCGACCGCCTCCAAGTCACCGGACTCGGGGCGCGTCTTCGTGGTCGCCGGGTACACCGACAACGTTGGTCATGAGGCGTACAACTACGACCTCGGACAGCGTCGCGCGACTAGCGTCGCCGGATATCTGGTGGGCCAGAAGGGCCTCGACCCGACGCAGGTTCGCGTGGTTTCCTACGGCGCGAGCAAGCCGGTGGCCGACAACGACACAGCGAGCGGTCGGCGCAAGAATCGGCGGGTCGAGATTCTCGTTTTCCAGGAAAGGATCGCGACAGGAAGCTGATTCGTCAACGCCCGGATAGGCGCGATTTGCGGGGCCCGGAGACGTTCTCCGGGTCCGCGCGGAATCGCAAATCGAGCGCCGTGCACACGCGAATTTCGATCCGTATGGTGGAGCAGAAGGGAAGGAAGGCGCTCACGAGGACCATTTCGCGAGCTGATCGAGTCTCGAAGCGGGTAAGCCTGCTTCAATCCTTATGATTGCACCTACTCTCCAGAGTCCAAGTGCAACCAGGACCGATCTGCCAGGTAGAATTGAACCTGCGATATGTAGTTACGTGCGCCGGCATCGTACCAATGTCCCGAATACCACCATCCGACGCATCCCCACATCATTTCGTCCGACGTGCCCTCAGGATAGCTGGGATAACCTGCGGGCGCAGGGTCGTCCGAGAGGTAGCTAACCTTGCCCTCGAAGCATGCTCGCTGTTGAGCCAGCTTGTAGTCAGCGTCAAAGGCGGTGCTGAGATACGAATAGCAATCATCGGTGACATCCGCAGTACTCTGGCTCGATGCGACCGCCTCGCAAGTTGAAGGATAGTCGGACGATTTTACCTGCAGGATTCCAAGGCTGATGCCGTTGCCGACATCTCCGATCTCGAGCTGCCGCCAGTGAGTCTCGTTGACGGCGGTCGCGCGCGTGACGTTCTCGTCAAACCCCCACTTGCATGACGCCCATTTCAGAATCGCGTCGGTGCTGCCTTTGAATTGGCCATCGACGCGGAGCAGGTAACTTGCAGGAGCCCCGCCTTCTCCGCCGGATGCCTTGGATTTGTAAGTGTTCAAGTCCGAAGTACTCGGCATCGTGCCATTGGGCTCGGCATTCTCGGGCCGAGGCTCAAACGTATCATGCGCGACGCCATACGAGCACTGACTGTCGGACGGTAGCTTGGAACCGCTCGGCAGGAGCGAGAAATAAGGGTCGCCGCTCGAGGTCGACGAGGGCGTGGACGGTCTTGAAAGAAAAACGATCGCAATCGTCACGACGCCCAGAACAGCTGCCGCTTCGATTGAATTGGATCGCGTCACAGCGCACCTCTTACAAGACGTTCGACGCGAAGTGCTCTCGGAGGATTCATCCACTTCGCGGACACGGCGCGAGCGTGAACAGGTGTTCGAGAAAATCGCAGCATGGAGCGGCCCCTGTAGATGCAACCGAGGTGCCACGAGTATCAATCACGCGAAGTCGGCTATGGTCGCGAGATAATGGTTCTGTACTCCACCGTCGGAAGGCGAAATTTCTTCACGATTACAGAGCGGAACGGGTCCGCACTATCGCAGCCAGCGGAGAATCTATCGTCCGAATGGCGCGCGTTTTGCTTCGACGGCGACGACGGTTTCATGACCTTGTTCATTGAGAAACACTGCGCTGTTGATGGATCATTGTGTCGGTAAGTGATACTGCCGAGATGATGGAAAACCCTGGCGCCAATGGTTTTTCGGTCGGCCTTGGGCTCACCAACGAGTGCAATCTCGCCTGCGCTCATTGCTATCGCGATACGGGCCGGATCGATCGTCTGTCGCTCGATGACGTTCGGCGTGTTTGTGAAAATGTGCCGGTTCGATCGGTAAACCTTGGAACCGGTGAGAACGGACTTCATCCGGAGTTTCACGCGATCCTGCAGTATCTGCGCGACCGCGGCACCACGATAGCGCTGACTTCAAATGGCTACTCGGCGGCGGTTCTGAGCGATGATGAGCTGCGCTCTTTCGCTGATCTCGAGTTTTCCTTGGACTTCGCTACCGAGCATGAGCAGGATTCCTGGCGTGGTGCAGGGAACTGGCGGCTCGTGCTTGATCAGACGGCGCGGGCTCTGGGACTAGGAGTCCCGGTCACGATTATCGCCGTTATGATGCGGACGAACTATGACAAGCTCCCCGAGATCGGGGCGCTTGCGGCGCGGCACGGGGCAAATTTCCGGGTAAATGTCTATCAGCCAGTTAAAACGGATGCCTTCTCACTCGA
Organism: uncultured delta proteobacterium; assembly: GCA_963724395.1. GTDB lineage: Bacteria > Desulfobacterota > Binatia > Binatales > Binataceae > Binatus. Next base: position 581,726 of record CAVRUK010000002.1, read on the forward strand.
TTATGAGCAGTTCTGGGCTGGCTTTCAGAGGCTGCTGGAATCCTGTCCACTAGCCGTGTGCAATGAACCTATCGTGCGCGCGATTCTTGGATTCGAGGCTGCATCAGGCGGTTGCGGAAAGGGCACCATCCGCGTCACGCCGAAGGGCGATGTGCTCCCCTGCGTCTATTGGCCGAAGCGGAATGTTGGCCTGGCCGAACTTGAAAAATGGGGAGCGGCGATCGTCGACTCGCCGGCTTTTCGTGAGCTGGAGCGAATTCCGAAGTTCTGCGGGGATTGTCGCTTCGTCGAGTCTTGCCGCGGCGGTTGTCCGAGTCGACGGCTACTACGGGGAGGATTAGACCTGCCCGATGAGTTTTGCCCGTTCGCTGCGGGAAAGCCTTTGCCTTCGTTCGCCAGCCGCGCCGGAAGCTCGCGACAATTTTCGAAGGCTGGAAGCGCTTGTACCACCGTGTTCGGTGCGCAAGAGCAAGGGGAGCGCAAAGGTTGAGCAACCGCAGACTGCCCGCCCTCGATCCCGCGCTGGCACTCGCGATACTAAGGGTCGCGCTAGGCGCGCTATTCGTGTCGACATTTTTCGAGAACCTTGGCAAGGGGCTATACGGCGCCAAAGGATATGCGGGATTGATCCACTACTACATCCAATATGGTCACGCGCCGGTTGTTTGGAAGCAGGTGATGGGACTTACCGCCGCCCACGCCGCGATAGCCGGTCCTCTCCAGGCAGTTCTTGAGGCGAGCCTGGGAGTCGCGCTTATCCTCGGTTTCTTTTCCCGACCTGCCGCGCTCGTGGCGTTCGGACTTCTGAGTGGGCTGTGGGTCTCCGAGTGGGGAATTGGCTGGATATGGGAGCTGCTGATTCCAATGGTGGTAGCTGCCGCGCTGACGCTCGGACCGTCGGGTGAGCGTGCAGCCGTCGACGTCGCGCTCGCGCGGCGCTGGCCGCAGCTTCCAATCTGAACCTGTGCGCGTCTCTGTAGTCATTCCTACTTATAATGAAGCCCAGTCTATCGGCCTGGTCCTGGCCGATATCCCGAAGGGAATGGTCGAACAAGTGCTTGTCGTCGACAGCGATTCAACCGACGGAACAGCACAGATTGCGCGCCAAATGGGGGCCGAGGTTCTGCATGAGCCGCGGCGTGGCTATGGTCGCGCCTGTCTCACCGGCCTTGCGGCGGTGAATACTCCAGACGTCGTCGTGTTCCTGGACGGAGACTACAGCGACCGTCCGGCGGAGATGTCGCGTCTGCTGGAGCCGCTGCGGCAAGGCGCCGCGGATATCGTCATCGGCTCGCGACTGGCGGGCAAGCGGATGGCAGGCTCTATGCCCTGGCATGCTGTGCTCGGCAACCGTCTTGCGGCACGCCTGATTGCCATGCTCGGCGGAGTCCGCCTCACGGATCTCGGTCCGTTCCGGGCAGCGCGCTATCAAGCGCTGATGGCGCTCGGGCTGCGGGAATCCACCTATGGATGGCCAGTCGAGATGATCGTGAAGGGCGCGCGGCGCGGACTTCGAATTACCGAAGTGCCGGTAAGTTATCATCCTCGGATCGGCTCGTCGAAGATAAGCGGCACCTTCCGAGGCAGCATTGGCGCGGCTTGGGGTATCTTCGGCGCCATATTGAAGTATCAGCTCTTCGACACCACCTCGACCCGCGAGGGTAACGTTTGAAACGAGCGCGTTCAGAGATTGGTGAACGTGCCCTGATCATAATGGCTAAGGCTGCTCGCGCAGGCCAGGTAAAAACCCGACTCGCCGCCAGCCTGCCTGCTGAAGCCGTCGTGGACCTCTATCGATGTATGATTGAAGATACCCTGGATCTCGCTCGCTCCGTCTCAACTGACGCTCTTGCCATTGTCTGCCCGACGTCAGATGTCGCCGATCTGGCCAGCTGGCTGCCGGAGATCGAAATCGTCGGACAACAGGGCGAGGGTCTTGCCGCGGGCCTCGTCTCGGCCTTCCGCACCTTCATCGAGAGAGGATACCGTCGTGTAGTCGCTGTCGATGGCGACAGCCCTCAACTGCCACCCGAGACGCTCGATAAGGCCTTCCGGCTGCTCGACGGCGCGGACGTGGTAGTGGGTCCTACTATTGACGGTGGCTACTACCTCGTAGGTTGTACGACTGCGCAAGCCGAGTTGTTTGATACCCAACGGATGGGAACTGGCGGCGCGCTTGATTCGTTGATGGCAAGTGCACAAGGCCTGGGTCTCCGCGTGGCACTCAACGAAACATGTTACGACGTGGATGAGGCTAAGGATCTCGCGCGTTTGGCCCGCGAGCTCCGTTTATTTCCTCACCGCGCCCGGCGGACGGCCGCGTGGCTCGCCCGCCGGCCGGAGCTGCGCGGGCGGTGAAGGACGAGAGCGTAACGCCGGCCGCGGTCGTCGGCTGGGGACTAGTCATCGCAGGTTGCATCCTCGGGATCTCCTTCTTCGATCGAAGAACCTACCCGCTCGCGTTTGTCGCATGCACGGCGTTGGCAGGCATCGCGTATCTTCGAACCCTCTGGCTCCTTGGTCGGTTTGCCGGGGGAAGCAATCGAGTACTTGCTCTGTGCCTCGCGCTCGCAGCGGTATGGCGAGTTCCCCTCCTGCTCAACCCGCCGAACCTCTCGACAGATGTCTATAGGTACGTGTGGGATGGCAGAATCCAGCAGCTGGGCTACGATCCTTACATAGTCGTGCCAGGGGACAGCGCCGTCCGGCATCTGCACACCGCCGAGACTCTGCTTATGAACCACCCTGAGGTGCCAACGCCATACCCAGCCGCTGCAGAACTTTTTTTTCGCGCCGTCATGACGCTGGGTGACTCGGCGCGCGCGCTGAAATCGGCAATCTTCCTCTGCGATGCTGCTTTAGTCGCCGTTCTCCTGTGGTGGCTGTCGGCGTCCAATCGAAGCCCGTGGTGGGTGCTTGCGTATGCATGGAATCCGCTAGTAGCGCTGGAGGGCGCCGGAAATGGACATGTAGATCTCTTAGGTGCGCTATGTCTTGTGCTTACCGCTGCCTCCCTGGCGCGCGGAAGGCGCACGGTTCCAGCTGTCGCGTTCGCGCTCGCAGTCGGGGTCAAATTTGTACCGGCGATATTAGCCCCCCTCTTCTGGCGCCGCATCCGCCTTCGTGACGCAGCTATAGGCGTTGCGATCCTGGCTGCACTCTATATTCCATTTCTCGGCCAAGGCCGGCTGCCGCTCGGCTCACTGGGAAACTATCTGGCTCATTGGCGTTCCAACGCGCCGGTTTATTCGGCCCTCGAGCGGGTCTTCCCGACCGCGGGCCTGGTCGGCGTTCCGTTGGGTTTTGGCTTTGCCGTCGCGCTCTGGGCGCGTTGGCGTTTGGCCCTCGACTCACCGGAGGCCTGGGCCTGGCCGGTGGCAACGACGCTGCTCTTCGCGCCCACCATTTTTCCATGGTACCTCGTTTGGGTGACTCCGTTTCTGTTCACTCCACGCGCTCTGCCGGTGGCGGTATGGACCGTGAGCTCGCTCGCGGTTTATTGGCCACTTCCCGTCTGGGCGGTAATGGTAATCGAGTACGGCTCCGTTCTAGGCGTAGCCGGGTGGATGTGGGCGCAATCAGTGAGAGCGCGTCGCGCGACGAGCTCCGCGTCCGTGTCATCCTGACGAAGCGAGCAACGCGAGCGCCAGGAATTGGCTTCTGGCCGCCGGACAGCTTCGCGTGAGCGAAGCCGGTTCCGGTTTTAGAAATCGCGCAGCGGTCCTTTTCAAGGGAACGGTATTCGACGTCGTCGAAAGCAGCAGTTCGGCCTCGGCTGCCGCTCGAATCACCGGCCAGGCGCCGACGTGTACTCGAAATGGTTTTTGATCTGCTCTTTCGGCAGCGGCTGGCCGTCCACCTCAACGTAGGGATAAATCAGGAAGTTAACCGGCTCCCCGCTCTGGCGCGGCTTCAGCACCAGGTCGCGGCCCATCGTGAACGCAACCCGGTCAGCGTCGAGATGACCGAAATAGTACTGGCGCAGTTGCGGATGCTTCCACGCTTCCGATGCGTCCACCGGAACCCACTGGCCGCCGGAATAAAATTCCGCCCAGCAATGATAACCGGGGATTTCGCCCACGCTCGGCGCGCCGAGCGGAAAACCAATCGTAAAACGCGCCGGAATTCCGCGCGAGCGCGCAATCGCGATGAACAACGAATGGAAGTCGGTGCAGTTACCCTTTTTGACGTTGCACGCATAGATGGCGTCGCCGCGTCCCCATCCTTGGCCGCTCTTGTCGTAGGTCATGTTCGCCACTACGTAGTCGTAGATGGCCCGGGCTTGTTCGTACGAAGATCCGTCCGGGTCGCCCACCTTCGCGCTCACCTGCTTTATCTCTCCATCGATCGGAACCAGGCGGTCCGGGCCCAGGTAGCTGGCGAGCGGCCCGTCGGTCGGCTCCGGAATGTGCGCCTGCGCCTTCTCCATATCCACCGCTTCCTCGACGCGACGCACATTGAAATGGATTGTCACCGGTATCGAACCCGACGGCGGCACCTTGGCGGACAGATGCGCCACGCGATTGCCGCCGCTGGGCTGACTCACGACCTCGACACGCGCCGGACTGTCGATCCGAAGCCCGCTCACCTGCTGGAATCGGTCTTCTCGCGGCAGCGGAATCCAGGCCTCGACGCGATGGGCCTTCGGATCTATTCCGGTCAGGTCTGTGTGATAGGTGAAATAGACCTCTCGCACCTTTGCAGGCTGAGCCGCGGATTGCGTTTGCGCTTGAGCGCTCAACAAATTGACGTTCATGAACGTCAGCGCGAACGCGACTGCGACGAACAGGAATTTCAGGGAGCCGAGGTTTGCCATCAAACTTCTCCCTTGGATTGTGTCGAATCCGTTTCTATTGTGCGTCGATCCACTTGTCCGACCCCACTAGCTTGACAGCCACATTCGAAAAGAAAAGATGCAGCGGCTTGCCGTCCGCTGTCCCACGGTGCTCGGCCGAGAAGAAGAGAGGGCCAGCTTTCTTGTAGCCCGCCCAGGTCACTGTAACCAGAGCCGGCACCGGGCTTTTTGGGGACCCACGATGGTAGACCATTTCTTTCAGTCGGTTGTCAGACCCGACGTACAGATCCCAGGTATCTCCGGGCGTGTAGCCGCCGTTCGGATATTTGACCGTCACCAGCTTCGCCGAACCCTTCCCCAGCGGCAGTTTTTGCATGCCCATGTCTTGCACATTGGTGCCTGAGGAATCCCAGTAAATATGGAAAGGGAGGAACGCCCAATAATTGTCGTTTACGAAAAACCAGTCAATTTTCTCCTTCGCGATGGGAGAATCGGCAGTGACCTTCGATTGCACAAAGGTAACTTTCACCGGCTTGCCGTCCTTATCTGCTCCCTCGTAGGAGATTTGGCCGGTCTTGGGCTCCCAAACCCACGAACGGGTGACCGTTCTCGCGCCACTTATGTTGAACGTATAGCGGATCGCTTCAACTTGCCCGTACGAGTCCAGGCCATAGGCCTTGGCAATCTGTTCGGCAATGGGTGAGCGCGTTTGCGCCCATGAAGTTGACGCGAGGAGCAGCACCCCAAAAACCAGGAAACGGCTTGGCGTTAAACGGTCCAACTTTGCCATGTGGGTCCTCCTCAGTGAAGAAGTGAATATCTTCTTCGGTGGCGGCGGCTCAAACGAGACCTGCCACTGATTGAATCAGGTTGCTAAAAATTCTCGGCCTTGTCGAGTCAAGTCATTAAGGTAGCTACTCGATCCATGAGTGCCATAACGAACTCCCTGGTCGCGAACAACTCGGGCACCTGTGCAGTGATCTGCGTCAGGTCCCCAGTGATCTTGTTCACTACAGGACGGAACTGATAAGACGGCTGGCGGGCGTAAGTAACAGCAGTTCGCAGCGATGCTGACCAGCGCTTTCACGACTTCCCGTAATCCTGTTATGGGCTCATCCAGCACGGCTGCCTGGTTGCGGTTGATTAAAAGACTGTGACACTTGTCCTCTTGTTAATTTTGGAAGTCCGATCGCGCTGGCGATCTGGCTGGTCGTGCGCGCCGTCAGCGCAAAGAATATCGAGGAGTTTTCCCATCGGCTCGGAGCGCTCGAATCAGAAATTGCTCGATTGAGGCGGGAAAACGAACCGCCGAAACCCGTCGAATCAGACTCCGCGCTTCCAAAGCATCCGGAAATTGTCACTCCGCCTCCAGTCACGCCGCCAAGAGCAATCGTCGCTCCTCAGCCGGTGGTCGTTTCGCCGCCGCCTCCGCCGGCTATCACATCGCCGCCCGTTTTCGAGCCACCGCCCGAGCCGACGCCGGAAATCGATTGGGAACAATTCGTGGGCGTGAAGGGTTTTGCGTGGGTTGGCGGAATCGCACTGTTCCTCGGCATTGTTTTTTTCGTCAAGTACTCCTTCGACAACAATCTCGTTCCGCCCGTCCTACGAGTATCGATTGGCTTCCTCATAGGCCTCGGCCTGCTCGTCGGCGGCATGGTGATGTCTCGCAAACATTTCCCTGTGCTTTCGCAAACTCTGTGCGCGACCGGAGTTTTCATCCTCTATAGCGTCACGTTCGCATGCCGTTCGATTTATCATTTTGTTTTTTCGGGCCGATCCCAACTTTCCTGCTGATGGCGCTCATCACAACCACGGCGTTCCTTCTCGCCATCCGGCTCAACGCCCTCGTCGTCGCCATGGCCGCTCTGGGAGTGAACCTCAAAGCCGTGGCAGTTTCGTCAATTAAAATTCCGCCACCGTCGGACAACCCGGATTTTCGTGCGGCCGAAGTTTTGCCCAGACTTGAAGTAACCGGCGCGCCGCTCGACGTTTCGGAATGGAAATTCCGCAAGCCGGTGAAAATTTCCAACGGCGGAGGAGCGCAGCAAATCGAGCCCGACCTCGACGTACTCGCGCACACGAGGCCGGGCTTCGAGGATTTGCGCGTGTTGGACGTCAGCAATCAAGTGCCTTACATCATCCAGCGCACGTCCATCAGCCGCGCGCTCACGCCGTCCGTCACGGCAATGACGGACGCGAAAAATCCGAAGTTGAGCCGCTGGATCATCAAACTTCCCCGAAGCGGTTTGCCGATCGCACGCCTGACTTGCGTCTCGCGCACGCCGCTGTTTGAACGGTCGCTGTCGCTTTACGAAGAACTGACGGATGAGCGAGGTGACAAATATCGCCGCGTGTTAGGTGGCGCGACCTGGACACAAACCCCGGAACGCCAGTCGAAAGAGTTCACGCTGACGGTGGACAGCAGGTTGCAGAGCGACACGTTGTTCCTCGAAACGGATAACGGCGACAATCCGCCGATCGAACTGGAGAAATTCGCGGCGTTTTATCCGGCGACGCGAATTTTGTTTAAGGCAAACGCGGACGAGGAACTGTTTCTTTACTACGGCAACCCGCGCGTGTCGCCGCCGAGTTATGATTTGAGCCTCGTCGCCGAACAATTGCTGGAGGCGGAAAAAAATGTTGCGTCGCTTTCCGCCGAAGAGCAACTCAACAAGTCTTCCTGGTATGGAGATCAGATGCCGCGCCAGGGCGGTGTGCTCTTCTGGGGAATTCTGGCAGTGGTGGTTGTCGTTCTGCTCCTCATCATTTCCCGGCTGCTGCCGAAATCGCAGCCACCGGTTTCGTAACGACATTGTCGCGAAGGCTACGTTAGTCCTGGGTCTTGCTCAGCAATCAATTCTCCGAGATGTAGGAAGACCGCCGGATTGAATGGTGGAGCAGAAGGGAGTTGAACCCTCGACCCCTACGTTGCGAACGTAGTGCTCTCCCAACTGAGCTACTGCCCCATCCCGGTACTATTCTGTGAGATAACCGACTTCAGGTAGGCTCGCAACCTGTCGGCGAGCTCGGCGCGTTTCAAGCCGAAGCCGATTTGCGCCGAGATGAACCCCACGCGATCGCCCAGGTCGTAGCGGACGCCCTCGAACTCGTAGCCGTAAATCTTGCGGCGCGCGGTCAGCGCCATCAGCGCGTCGGTCAACTGAATCTCGCCGCCTGCGCCCGGCTTGCCCGCGGCTAGCAATTCGAAGATGTCGGAGGTCAGCACGTAGCGTCCCATGATTGCGAATTCGCTCGGCGCCTTTTCGGGCGGCGGCTTCTCGACCATTCCGCGAAGTTCGTAAGTGCGCTTGCCCGCCGCTTTCGCATCGACGATGCCGTACTTCGAGATTTCGCTGCGCGCGACCTTGAGCAGCGCGACCACCGGCGCATCGCGCGTCTCGGCTACGTCGAGGAGCTGGCGCAGGCACGGCCGCGGGCAATCGAAGATATCGTCGGGGAGCATCACGGCGAACGGCTCATCGCCGACCGCCGCGCGCGCTTGCAGCACGGCGTGGCCGAGACCGAGCGGATGGCGCTGTTCGGCGATCGTAATCTGCGCGGGATTGTTGCTGCGCCGGACGAGCTCGAGGATGTCGCGTTTGCCGCGCTCTTCGAGATGGCGCTCGAGCTCCGCATTGGGCTTGAAGTGATCGACGACAGTGGTCTTGCCCGGGCTGATGACGAGAATTATCTCAGTGATACCCGACGCGACCGCCTCTTCGACGACGACCTGGATCGCCGGCGTGTCCACTACCGGCAGAATTTCCTTGGGAATCACCTTCGACGCGGGGAGCATCCGGGTGCCCATCCCGGCCGCAAGGATGACCGCTTTTTTAACTTTCATAGCAGCGCGATTTTCCGGTGGTTGGAGGGTTTGGAAGTGCTCAGATCTTCGACTCGCGCGCTTCCTGTGCGGATTTGCATGCGATGCAAAGCGTGGTGACGGGGCGCGCCTTCAGCCGCTCGATGCCGATATCGCCGCCGCATTCCTCGCATTGCCCGTACGAGCCGTCTTCGATTCGCGCGAATGCTTCGCCGATTTTGCTGAGCAGCTTGCGCTCGCGATCGCGCATCCGCAGCAGGAAGTTGCGATCCGATTCGAGCGCGGCGCGGTCGGTCGGGTCGGCGTAGGCCTCTTCCGACTCGTTGTTCATGGTGCCGACCGCGCGCTCCGATTCCTGGAGAATGTCGCGCTTGCGGCCTTCGAGCAATTTTCTGAAGAGCTTGAGGTCTCTTTGCCTCACGGTTGAACAATCCGTCGCGAGCCGAGTTTTTGATTCTATAGACGCCCTGCTAGCATGTAAAGATTGCGCGATGAAAACGGTTTACCTCGATGCGTTCTCCGGCCTCAGCGGCGACATGATCGTCGGCGCAATCCTCGATTGCGGTACTGATTTTGACGAATTCGAGCGAGCGATCAAGTCGATGCCGCTCGCCGGTTATCAACTCTCTACGCGGCGCAAAACTCTAAGCGGGATTTCGGCGCTCAAGTTTGACGTTGATGTGACGGAGCCGCAGCCGGAGCGTCACTTCGGCGAGATTCGCGCGCTGATCGACGCATCGCCGCTCGCCGCCACGGTCAAGCATCGCGCTATTTCGATCTTCGAAGTGCTCGCGCAGGCCGAGGCCAAGATTCATAACACAACGCCCGACCGCGTTCACTTTCACGAAGTCGGCGCCGTCGATTCGATAATCGATATCGTCGGTACGGCATGGGGACTCGAGCATCTCAGCGTCGGCGACGTGATCGTGTCGGCGTTGCCGATGGGCAGCGGATTCGCGCGCTCGCAGCACGGCGTCATTCCCGTGCCGGCGCCGGCGACGGTCGAACTGCTGTCGGGATTCCCGCTGAAAATCGGCGACGGTGCGCACGAGATGGTCACGCCGACCGGCGCCGCTGTCGTACGCGCGCTGGCGCGTCCCGCGGAGATCCCGCTCAACTTCGAAGTCGAGAAAATCGGCTATGGCGCGGGCGCACGCGAGCTGGAAGATCGGCCCAACGTGCTGCGTCTGATGCTTGGGCGAGAGCGTGGCGCGCTCGACAGCGACGAGATGATCGAAATCTCCGCGAATATCGACGACCTTAGTCCGCAGATTTACGACCACGTGGTGAATCGCCTGTTCGAAGCTGGCGCGCGCGACGTAACGCTCACGCCCACGATGATGAAGAAGGGGCGTCCGGCGGTAACGCTCGGCGTGATCGCCGAGGCCGCGCGTCGCGACGCGATCGCCGAGATTGTTTTCGCGGAGACCTCGACGATCGGTCTGCGGTTTCATGCGGTCGGGCGGCTGAAACTGCATCGCGAGATCCACGAAGTCGAGACGCGATGGGGCAAAGTCCGCGTCAAGATATCGGGCGCGCATGGCCGCGAGCCGGCTACGATTTCGCCGGAATACGATGACTGCCGGCGAATCGCCACGGAGCACAAAGTCGCGCTGCGCATCGTTATGGACGAAGCGCGTGACGCCGCACGAACGTTAGCATCACTCTCCTAAATGATTTCCGAACGGCTGCACATCAACGAAATTTTCTACAGCATCCAGGGCGAATCCACGCACGCGGGCCGTCCATGCGTGTTCGTGCGGCTCACCGGATGCAACCTGCGATGCAAATGGTGCGACACCGAGTACGCATTCTATGAAGGCCGGCGGATGCCGATTGCGGAAGTCGCCGAGATAATTCGCGGCTACCGATGCGACCTGGTCGAAGTGACTGGCGGCGAGCCGCTGCTGCAGGAAGGCGTCTATCCGCTGACGCGCGAGATGCTCGAATCGGGCCACACGGTGATGATCGAGACGTCGGGTGCGGCCGACGTGAGCAAGCTCGACCCGCGCGTCATCAAGATCATGGACCTCAAATGTCCGGGCAGCGGCGAATGCGAGCGAAATCTCTGGAGCAACCTCGACCATCTGACGATGCGCGACGAGATCAAGTTCGTCGTCGCGGATCGCGCGGACTACGAATGGGCCAGGGACGCGATCGCTATGCGCGGCCTGGCGACGCGCGCGGGCGCGCTATTGCTGAGCCCAGTGTTCGGACAGTTGGAGCCAGCCGCGCTCGCATCGTGGATGCTCGAGGATCGATTGCCGGCGCGGATGCAATTGCAGATGCATAAGCAGATCTGGCCGGGCATCTCCCGCGGCGTGTGATTCCGAATTGCCTCGCCCGTTGTGGGGAGAGGCCGACGCTTCCAGCGGCGGGTGAGGGACCAAATTTTCCGAAATTCCTGCGCCGTTTTTCCGATTCTCAACGAGTCGGCGCCGCCGAATGCTGCCTTGCGGGATCGCCCGTCATCAATAGCTGCGCTCTTTGGAGCGCCGCTTCGGTCTCGCGCAGCAAATCTGCGAACACTTCGGCCGCCGGCTTGATCTCGTGAATCAGTCCCGCGCCCTGCCCGGTCGGCATGAAGGTGCGATTCGGATCGACGTCGGCGCCGCCGCGTCCCGTGTAGTTCATGACGCCGTTGCGCGACGAAATCATCGCCTGCTGCGGGAACGGCTGAATCTTCGACGGGTCCTTCTCCCACTCGAGCGCATACTCGGTGCGGATGACGCGGCAGGTCTTGCCGGTGTACGCGCGCGTGCGCAGGGTCGAGTCCTCGTGCGCCCTTACGATCGCGTCGCGATAGCCGGGCGCCGCCTGCGCCTCCGGCGTCGCGATAAAGCGCGTGCCGATCACGACGCCTTGCGCGCCGACCGTCAGCGCCGCCGCGATCTGCCGTCCGTCGGCGATTCCGCCGGCGGCGAGCACCGGCAGTTTCACCGCGTCGATCATCTGCGGCACCAGCGAGAGCATCCCGATCTCGCCGGTATGCCCGCCCGCCTCGGTGCCTTGCGCGACGACCACGTCGGCGCCCGCGTCCTGCGACTTGACGCCGTGATGCACCTTGCCGCACATCACGACGATTTTCATTCCGTTGTCGTGCATCACCTTGACGAATTCCTGCGGCACCGAGAGGCCGGCGACGAACACCTTGACCTTTTCCTCGATCATGACTGGCACGTGCGGGCGCATCATGTCGGGAATCGGCGCGAGCAGATCGACGGCGAACGGCTTGTCGGTCAGCTCGCGAGTCATCCGGATTTCCGCGCGCAGATCGTCGGGGCTCAGCGACGCGGCGCCAATCACGCCGAGTCCGCCGGCGTTGGAAACCGCGGCGACGAGCTTGTGCATCGCGACACCGCCCATTCCGGCGAGCAGAATCGGATACTTGATTCCAAAGTAATCGCAAATCGGCGTATGTAGCATCGAATACGTTCTCCAGTAGTGAGCCGTCTCTGCGACTGGCTCCTGATGACTTGTTTAATCAGCCCGATGCGGCACGATCAAGCGTGTCTGTGGCCCCGAGCGTTTAGGTAATGCATAATCGCGTTCGCGCGCGGAGAGGTGGCCGAGCCCGGTTTAAGGCGCACGCCTGGAACGCGTGTAGACTCGAAAGGGTCTCGGGGGTTCGAATCCCCCCCTCTCCGCCATACAGTCTGGCATGTTTCCCTACATTATAGAGAAGCGACTAAATTGGCCCGTGTGGCGCGATTCACGCGCAGCCGTGGACGCAGAGAGTGCCAACGGCAGCGGCTGAGCGCGAAAATCGCCTAAAATTCTCCGTTCGCGATTTTGGCATGTCCATCTGCGAACCGGCCGACATTTTGCGGAGAAGCGTTCTCGGGAAGAACGCCTGACGCAAGCAACTACGCCCGCGTGCGTCTATCGGGATTCCAGAGCTTGCTGTTGCGCGCTCCAGAGCGGGGGCAGTTCGATTCTTTGGGTCATCGCTATAGCGCTCAGGTCTACGGGCTGGCGGCCCTCGGCAATCGCCTCGACGATCCTGGGCGCGAGGAACGCCAGCCGCATCACGCGCCGCACGTGACGGCTCGTAAGACGTTCTCGCCTGGCGATCTCGCCTATCGACCGCGCCCGGCCCGCCAGCAAATCGGTGGACCACCGATACGCACGAGCGGTCACGTTGAGCAGCGGCAGATCGACGCGGGCCGTTGTTGTGGCGTCACCGTCAATGATGAGCCGAATCTCAATGCCGCGCCGCTTCGTTCGAATGGGGACGAATTGAGCTAGCGCAAGTTCGTTCGGGGTCGCGGCATCACGCCCTTCATCAGATGGGATCGGCAATTTGACGGAAACCTGAATGCCGTTCTGCTTGAGTCCGACGCGTTCGATCAGCCGGGTCAGTGCTGATCCAGCTTCCGCTTCGGATCGCAGACTTTGAATCCAGGCTTGGGCGACCTTGAATATCGAAGGCAATTGGCTCGCATCGATGTTGAACTCCTCGATCGCTCCGGCGATCGCCGCTCTATCACCGAGAATCTGCTGAGTCGCGGCGCGGACGGCTCGTTCAAGTTCCGGTGCAGATACGCGCCACCCACGCTGGTCATCCAGTGCCGATCCTCTGACCAATCCGCGCGAGACATAGTAGCGATAGTGACGCGCGCCTTTTACGGCACCCTGCACATACAAGGGCTCGCCGTTCTCGTCGAATAGTTTACCCGCAAGCGGGCTGGGTGGCGCCTTGGTCGGGCGTTCGCGATGCGTGGCGGCTTGATCGCGCAAGTGCTGCTGGACTTTCTCCCAGAGCTCGCGGCTTAATATCGCCTCGTGCTGCCCTGGATGGCGCTCTCTTTTGTGACGGATTTCGCCGAGGTAGATCGGGTTCGACAGCAGTTCGTAAAGAGCACCGCGCGAAAATTGCCGGCCTCCCGATCGCGTGCCGTTTTTCGACACTCGGACTTTGGAGACTATTTTGTGGCGCTCCAGATCGTTTCTCAGGAGCCGGACGGAACCGAGTTCGAGATATCGCTTATAGATGTGTTTCACCGTCGTGGCTTCGCCCCGATTGACTACCAGCCGGCGATCACGAACGTCGTAGCCCAGTGGCGGCACACCACCCATCCACATTCCCTTGCGCTTGGAGGCGGCGATCTTGTCACGGATCCGTTCGCCCGTTACCTCGCGCTCGAATTGCGCAAACGAAAGCAGGACATTCAGCGTAAGCCGGCCCATCGAGGTCGTGGTGTTGAACTGCTGGGTGACGGCTACAAACGAAATGCCGTGCGCGTCGAAAAGTTCGACCATCTTGGCGAAGTCCGCGAGTGAGCGGGTCAGGCGATCGACCTTGTAAACGACCACCACATCGACGAGTCTCCGCCGGATATCTTCCAACAGGTGCTGAAGGGCGGGGCGCTCCATCGTCCCGCCGGAAAGGCCTCCATCATCATAAGCGGTCTTGGCGAGCCGCCAGCCCTCGCCCGTTTGGCTCTTGATGAACGCCTCACACGCCTCGCGCTGCGCGTGCAGCGAATTGAAGTCCTGTTCAAGGCCCTCCTCTGAGCTTTTGCGGGTGTAGATTGCGCAGCGCCGAGTTCTCGGCTTAGCGTGTTCCATCGCGGCTCTCCTCTTGCGATGGCTTGAGGCCGAAGAATAACGGCCCTGACCATCGAGTTCCGGTAATCTCTCGCGCGACTTCCGACAGCGAACGGTAACGCTTTCCCCGGAAACAAAATCCTTTATCGAGAACGCTTACCTGGTGGCTGATACCGCGCCATTCACGCACCAGCAACGCGCCGGGCCGCACGACGCGATACGGTGCCGCGGCGCCAGGCGACCCGTCAGCAGTGTCATGGGCTAACTCTGCCAGGAGGCGCTGCGTCGAGGGCTTGAGGCCGCCGAAAGCTTTCTCCTGCAGGCGATATGCGATCGCGCGCTTCAGGAACGACCGGCTGATGTCTCGAGACGGCGCGTTTCCGAACATGGCTTTCCAGCGCTCACGGAGTTCATCGATACCCAGTTTCGACAGGCTCGCAATTTCCGACGCGAGCGCCTCGCGGTTAAGAACCTGCCTGATATCGCGCGACGGCGCGTTTTCAAACATGGCTTTCCAGCGCTCACGGAGTTCATCGATATCCAGCTTCGACAGGCTCGCAATTTCCGTCGCGAGCTCCTCTCGGCCAACAGCCGGTGCCCGCCGCTTCATAATAGTTGCCCTAGATCTCTCTACCTTCAGCTCAGCATCCAACCTCATATCTGGTCCTCCTTAAGATGGGCGATTCGCACCCCCCAATGACACACACATTGCTCGATTCGCGGCACGGAGCCAGTCGTGCGAGAGAGATTTTGGGCAATATCGCGCTTACCCAGGTCTCGTCCTCTCAGCTGCATTCCCCGTTCGCCTTCCAATCGCCCTGGTATGTAGGCAGCGACGGCCGCATATCGATGGCCCACGTACGCAAGACCTTTTCCTGACGGGTTCAGCTTTGTGAGTGCTGACGTTTAAGGAATTCGATCTCTTCTTTTGTTGATTGTCGGCCGAGCGCCTGGTTTCGGCCCGGAAACCTTCCGAATCGCCGAATAATCTTTAGGTGCAACTCGGCGGACATCCGGACTGCGGTACCTTCCGCGGGTTCGCTAAACTCATCCGCTAGAACGAGGGCGAGGCGTACCGATTCCATTTGATCGTGCAAATCTTCACTGTGTTCGAAAGGCAAATAGAAGAACATCCGCGTGATTGGCGGCAATTCGCGATCGAATCCGGATGCAATTGCGTGGCGGCTGACCTCGCGCGCTTTAGCGTCAGTCGCAAACGCTCGCGCGGTGCCGCGGAACATGTTGCGTGGAAATTGATCCAGCAATAATACCAGCGCGAGACAACTTCTGGTGGCTTTCTTCCAGTTGTCCAGGCGGCCAAACGCAGCGTCCCGGTAACTGTTGAGGAAAAGAGACTTACAAAGCCTGTCGAACTCGGGATCTTGTACGAACCATCGTGACCAAAGATGGACGGCCTCTTCGGCGGCGTGACCGGGCGTCATCCAGAAATTGAGGATGCGCTCCGCTTGCGAAGCTGTGCGTCTGCTGTGCGGAGCGTCTTTGGAAGACACGCTTCGTCTGGACTTTGATCCTGGGTTTTTCACATCTCGGGCGATCTTGTGCCTGCGCGCTCCATCGCCCTATGCGTCCAGTTCCTGAAGGAGCGCTTTGGCATCTCTCAAGTCCGCGGTGTCGAAACCTTCAGTGAACGATCCATAGACTTTGGCGAGCAGTGGGCGCGCCTCTTCGCTGCGATTCAAGTCTCGCAGCAGACGCGCAAGGCTGGTACTTACGCGTAACTCCCACGATTTAGCTCGTTGCTTGCGCGAGATATCGAGCGCCGAGTGAAAGGACTGCTCGGCTGCGGCCGCATTCGCCTTGTCGTGGCCCAATAGCAGTTCACCCTTCAGGCGATGCAACTCCGCCTGGTAGTACTGTTGGCCGGTCCTATCCGTGAAAAGGAATGCCTCCTTTAGCGCGGCCAGTCCCTCTTCGAACCGCCCGGCGCGGCCCAAAGCCGTCGCGACAAATGTAAGACACCGATCGGTTATGTACTCGGAGCCGCCGGTCTTCAGCTGCGACATGTGAGCTCTCATCCGTGCAATGCCCCCCTCCAGGTCGCCAGCCAGCGCATCGGCCCATCCAAGATAGATTTCGCTAAGGGCCCGGCCGCTGAAGAAACCTGACTCGGTAGCGATTGCGAGTCTGGCCCCCGCTCTGGCGCGCATTTGCTGGGTTTCGCGCCGAAGCTCGCAAATGTACGAGGCGAATCCGTGTAAGTCACCGAGCAAGCCCTTTGAACCATGATGAGGTATCGCGGCCGCGGTATTCATGCGCTCCAGCGCGCGATCGGGATAACCGAGAAACCACAGGTTCCAGCCGGAAATGATGCGGTTGTTTTCCGCTGTGTACAGCCGCTCGACCATTGTCGGCGCCCGGGAATTCCGTGTGGCATGCTCGCGCGCGGGACCCATGGCCGGTCTGGTTATCGATTCGAGAATGGTCCACGTTCGATCGAAAGCATCGGCGGCCGGCTCGAAATCGCCCGAGACCATTTTGGTATAGGCCAGCCAATTGCCAGCTTCAGCGAGAAGTCCGTCGTTGCCGTGTTCCTCGGCGCTTGCGGTCAATTCGGAAGCGATCGCTCCTGCTCTGCGAACATCGGGACGCAGCTGCTGGACAAAGAAAAGGGTGAAAAGCGCCCACCAGCTTTTTTCCCAGTTGACACTGGGACGTTGACAAAGGGTTATTGCGCGCTCAATCGAGCGTTCGACTTCGGGCGAAGCCAGGCCCTTCGCATCGCCGAGGGCGCTAGTGCCGTAGTTGCGAAGATCCAACTCCAGCTCGGCGCGCGAGTCGTCGTCGGGAAGCTTCTGCAGCAGATCAAGTCCGGTTTCGAAAAGCGCGATTGCCTCGGCCACCGAGCCGCGCTCGGTGCTCTGCTGGATCGCCAGCAGGCAATACTCAACTGCTTTCCCGGGATTGCCGCTGTGGGCGTAATGATGCGTCAGTGCTGCGAGGTGATCGCCCAGGTTATCGCGATAGACCGATTCCAGGCCGGAGCCAATCCGTTCGTGCAAGAGCCGCCGGCGTTCATTGAGAACCGAGTTATACGCTACGTCATGGGTAAGAGCATGCTTGAACGTGTACTCAAGGTCTCCTACCGCCGGCTGCTCGTAGATGAACTCACCCAGCTGAAGCTCGGATAGCATCGACTCCAGGTCAGATGCTCCCGGGTTCGCTTCTTTGCGCGACGGAGTCAGCGCCATCGTTCTCGCTTGGGGGTTCGTGCTCGCAATCGCCGAGATGGTTGGCGGCTGCCATACCTGACGAACCAGACCGAGCTTGAACTCCATTCCGATGACGGCGAGCGTTTGCAGCAGATCTTTCTGGTCCGCTGGCAAGCGGTCGATACGCGCGGCCAGGATCGCCTGAACCGTGGGTGGGATCTTCAGCTCGCGGAGCGGTTTGGTGAGCCTCGTAGTGCCGTTGCGTACCAGTGCTCCTTCGTCCAGGAGAACCTGTACAGTCTCTTCCATGAAGAAGGGATTGCCCTCGGTCTTCTCTATGATGATCTGTTTGAGTGGTGCTAATTCCGGCTCGTCGCCGAGCAGAGCGGTCAGCATCTCATCCGCGCTTTCCTTGCCAAGGGGATCGAGCCGCAACTGCGTATAGTAGGTTTTGTTCCCCCACTCGTGGCGGTACTCAGGCCGATAGTTGACCAGCAGCAGGAGGCGCGCGGTGCCGATGGAGTCCGCGAGCAAGTTCAGAAACGCCTGCGACTCACTATCGATCCAGTGCAGGTCTTCGAATACGACGATGAGCGGCTGGTTCAGGCTTTCGCGTAGAAGTATCCGCTTGACCGCGTCGAGCGCGCGATGCTTTCGAGTCTGTGCGTTGATTTCCGCAATCTGATTGTCCTCATCGGCGATGCCGAGCAGGCCGTACAGGTACTGCAGCGTATCTTCCAGCGAACGATCGAGCGTCAGTACCTTGCCGTTGATCTTCTCGCGCCGCTTGCGCGCATCATCTTCGGACGAAATCTCGAAGTACGAGTACAGCAGGTCGATCAGCGGAAAGAATGCTGAAGCCTGTCCGTGTGAGACCGAGAATGCTTCGAGCACCATCGAGCCTGCTTGCGATACAGCCTTGAACTCGAACAGGAGACGCGACTTGCCAACGCCCGCCTCGGCCATCGCCGCGACGATCTGGCCGCGCCCCGCTTTCGCCTGCTCGGCGGCGCGTTTCATCGCCTGTATTTCATTCTGGCGCCCGACGAACTTGGTGTAGCCGCGCCCCGCGGAGCGTTGCAGACGAGTGCGCAGAGGCCCCAGCCCGGTTACCTCGTAGACCTCGACCGGTTCGGTGACCCCCTTGATGCGCGCGCTTCCCAGGTCATTGATGGTGAAGTAGCCCTCTACCAATTGCCGCACGGCGCGGCTTATCGCGATCGATCCCGGTGGCGCCAGCGCCTGTAATCGCGAGGCCAGGCTTATCGAGTGACCGATCGGTGTATACTCGGTGTCTGTCTCGCCGGTCTTTATCGTTCGCACCACTGCTTCACCCACATTGATCCCAATTCGGATCAAGACGGGTGGCTCTCCATGCTCACGCAGCCGGTTTGAGTAACTCCTGAGGTCCTGCTGCATGCGCAAAGCGGCATAGAGCGCGTGCTGCGGATGATCCTCGAGCGCAATTGGCGCGCCGAAAACCGCGAAGATTCCGTCGCCTGTCGATTGGGCGACGTACCCTCCGTAACGGCGGACCGCCTCGATCATCAGCTGAAGGGCTGGATCAACGATTGCGCGCGCCTCTTCGGGATCGAGGTGCTCGATCATCTCCATCGATCCCTTGATGTCTGCGAAGAGCGCGGTGACAGTCTTTCGCTCGCCTTCACTGGCGGAGGGATCATGCTGCTCCGGCACGGGCGGCGCGGGCTCGCTCGCAGCCGGCTTCGCCGCACGCGCTTTCGCATCGAGTGGGGCGCCGCAATCGCGGCAGAACTTCGCGGGAGGCGAATACTCCGCGCCGCACTTCGGACACTTGGCGGGAAAAGAATTCCCACACTCAGCGCAGAATCTGGTGCCGGGCGGATTTTCGGAGCCGCACTTTGAGCATCGCATCTGCCGATTCCGGGCCCGCTAAGGCTTGACGACCTCGCCGCGATGATCCTTGTACATCCGGTCGCGCCAGGCGAATACCTCGGCGAACGTTGGATCTTCGCCGAGCTTGTCGAGGTAGACGAACCGCAGTTCCGGCGTAAAGACGAAAAACTCCTGCGAAGCCGCCTTGAAAAGCATCAACATCGCCGCGGTGGTTATGTCGGCGCGAGTGAATGTATCACCGACCAGGTATTTGCGTCCGCTTAGCGTCTCCTTAAGACTCGTCAGGATCCTCGTAACCGTGAGCCTGCTCTGCTCTTCCTCGAATGGTGAATATCCATACTTTTCCGCGAAGTACTTTCCGCTCTTTTGTGCCTCGGGGTCATCGATGCGGAGCAGGCGCCCCGTGATCATCACGCGGCCATGAGGCCCTAGCGCGTTAAGCGCGATCTCCTCCCATAGCGTCACCATCGCGCGCTCTTTCGCTGACTTAGGTAACAGCGCCGGCTCCGGTCTCGTTTCCTCGAGCCAATCCAAAATTGCGCTGGAATCGGGAATCACCTTATCGCCGGTGACCAACACCGGCACCATCGCCTGGCCGGTCAATTTCTTCACCGCGGCTTCATCGACGCCGGCCTCGTAATTCTGCTTCTCATAGGGCAGTTTTTTGAATGCGAACGCCCATCGGACCCGCTCCGACCAGGGCGATCCGTACATTGTGATCAGCTTGGTTGTGCCCATGATCAAACCTCCCCGAGGCGAGCCCTTTCGATGTTTCATATCTTAAGGCGGTCGAAGCTGGCCGCCAATGCCTTTTGGCCGAACTTTGTCTGAACTCGATCTGAACTTTCGGAGAATGCCGATGAAAGTACGTTTTCAGCGCCACACTTCGGGCATCGATTGGAAATCGGGCTACCGCAAGTTGCGCAGAACTTCTTACCGCTCTTGCTTTCGGTTCCGTACTTCGAACAACGCATAGATCCTCCACGCCTCCTCAGAGCAATGCAATCTTGTATCACCAGCGGGCGCTTGCCGACATCGCCGACTCGGGCATGGTCCAACCCAAGGTGCGGGGGCTTCTCAAAGTCATTGCCGATTACCAAGCAAACCCAGAACCCAGCCTGATAGCTTCGAGAGGGCAGGCCAAGCCTTGGAGTACCGGCCCGGCGCGACCGCCTCTGCACCACTCATACTAAAGTCGCAACGGACAAACCTTAGTCGCAGACTGTCTGCCCAGCAGGGGAAGATTTGAACTCGAACCCTTTGCCTGGCTAACGGCCTCTACATGATGCGGGCCTCGAACCTCGACCGAAGGGGGACCGGAGATGGGTCAAGTACAGCCGAATCACCGGCGAAGAATATCTCTGCAGCATTGCTGCTTTATTTTGGGACCGAATAGAGCGCCAAGGTTGGGGACAATTCCGCGGCTCGATTGCAAAAGGGCACCGGGGGTTCGAATCCACCCCTCTCCGCCACCGAGTCCCGTCTCTGCGGATTCACTCCTCGAAATGGCGAAATGGCCCGCGCGCCGTATTTCTCTCGCAGCAGATGATGCACCTTCGCGTGCGCGTCGGGATCGGGTAGCGCGCGGTATCGTAGGATTTTGCCGCGTCGTTCGATCTCGACGATCGGGTGCGCGTCCATGTGCTGGACCCACCACTGAGCGTTGGCGCTGCCGGGGTGAATCCAGGAATACGGTCCATCGTCGACGACCCAGAGTCGCGCCTTGCGCACCCCTCCTGTTGGAGTCGGCTCGTAGACAACAACGACCTCCCGGCCAACTTCGATCAGGGCCAAGTGCGCAAGGACGTATGCCGAGCAGACGGCAACTAAGACTGCTGAGACAATGATCACCCTTTTCACTCTAAGCACCGCGTATCTTGCCTATTTGGAAAGCGGGAAACGCTCGCCGAGCGCGACCGTGATCGCGCGCTACCGGAAATTCATTGACGCTGCAAAAAGAAAGGCACGCCCGGCTTCACCTATAAGGGCATTTGGCCAAGCGTGCCATCGGTTTCCGGGGGAGGAGATACCGACTGATCATCACTTAGTCGTCATCCGCATTTATCGCTATCGGCGCTGAGTTCCGGTGGGAACGATTCCGAACGTTCGCATCGTGCTTATCCACAACAAACGAAACTAGGGTCACTCAGTCGCGAGTCAGGACCGTGCGCCAGCATGTCCGCAGGACCATATGTGATGCTCCGGCCGCTATCTGGCCTAGCTCGTTGACAGTTCATCCCTGAACTAAAACGGCAGTGTGCTGTCTCGAACTGGAGGCAATTGACGAGAAGAAAGGTGCTTCAATTGTGGCGCCAAACGAATCATGCGTGTCCTTCGGATGCATCATCAACTTTTAGTCACCAACTCAAAACCCTTTTGATTGGCCAGTTTTCCGATATCCGAGATCTTGGCAGGAGATATGCTTGCTCCCTAACAAGCGTTAGGTTCAACTGACCGGCACAATTTACCACTTGGCGGTCATTGTAACCGTGGGGAGGTGAACTGATGAAAAGCACACACGGGGAAAAACGTGAATCGGCACGGTAATGATCATCCGCCGGGGGGCCGCTCGCTTCTTCTTGCCGCAATTTCCAAGCTCAAAAGTCTTTCAGCCGCGCGAATGTCGCTCAAGTTCATCGCTGTCCTGCTCGCCATGCTGCTGCCGTGTAGCCTGGTATTTTTCCCAACCAGCATCAGAAGTCAAAATACGATAACCGTTATGAGCCTGTCCGATCCGGCAAGCATGTCGGGTAACGGGTTCTGCACGCTGCGCGAGGCAATCGACAACGCCAACAGCCCGGGCACCGATACATCAGGCGGCGACTGCGCCGCGGGCACCGGCGACGACATCATTAATTTCAGCGTCAGCGGCACGATCAGGCTGGGCGTAAACGGCACGCTCCCGGCAATTGTGAACACACTGACGATCGATGGCACCGGGCAGAGCATAACGGTCGACGGCGCCACCATGTACCAGGTCTTGTGGGTGGACTTAGGCGCCACGCTCAACCTGCAATTTCTGACCTTGGAGGATGGAAACGTGACTGCCGTGACTGGCGCCGGCTACGGCGGCGCCATCGTCAACAACGGCACGCTGAACGTGCCTCGCTTGGCTTGTCCGTTCATCGGAACCACCCCCTAAACGCAGGAAATCCTGCGAGATTGGCGGCATCAGCGAGATACGGTTTGATGAAACTCTCTGTAGAACGGGGTGTCCCACTTTGGCGACTCAATGTCAAGGAAATACAGGAGCATCTCGGGTGCGTGTGGCGAATTGCTAATTCTTTGGGAAATCGGTAATTCGCCACACACGAGTTCCGCTGCGCTCGAGCAGGGCGATTTGATGACGCAGGGCGATCGATTCCAACAGCGAAGTCCGGGTTCCTCGTTCGCTTCGCGCGACCGGGGTTCCTAGCTCGCCGCCAGGCTGCCCGTCTTGCCCCGACGGAGCTCCCCAGTGCTCCGTCTCGCGACCTTTGAGGCTGCAGCGCGCGCGGCACGCATGTTCGGCAACGCCGACCACACGAGCACGATCACGGTTAACGTGACTAGATTTGCAAGTATCAGAGAGGTGAGGCCCACAGGTTAAACCCCCTGTGTTCGTATTGACGCTACCCTACTTCTTGTAGAATAACATTACACCTACATTGAAGTCCAGCGGTCAGCCGGCCGACGCGAAGCTGGCCGCCGAAGCTCCGGCTGATTCTTGTGAGTTGATCTCTCTCACGGATCAGCTGTTGCTAAAGCATCACAAGTGCTACGTTTTCCCGAGCCGACAAGAAAAAGCAGGCCTCGCCAAGATGAATTCGACGCCTCGGATGGCTGTGCCTGGTCAAAACTTCGTCCGCGTGACGGAGCTCGGCGAGTGTGATACTGCAACGCGCGATGCTCGCGTTGAAGCCGTAGAGTTGCCGTATGATCTCGCCCACCTGACTCCTGGGAGAGGTAGCCCAAATGCCTGACCATAAGCGCGGTGGCCTGCTCACGGTTTTCGCGATTGCGTTCGGGTTGATGGCGGTCTCCAACTTCAGCAAGCCGATTATTCAATTCCTGCGTCCGGAGGACGCACGCACCGGATTCGTTTTCCTGGGCACAAGACTGCATGGGTTGCCCAACGCGGTCGTGGCGACGATATTCGGGCTGGTGCTCTCGGCCTACGCCTACTCGATTTGGAATATGCGCAAGGCGGCGCTGCTGATAGCGTATTTCTACGCGTTTTACGTCTTCGCCAACCTGATCTTGTTCACGATACAAAACCGCGTCCCCGGCGCCTCGTCAAATCCGCTCAGCGCCATCGTTTACGTGGGCGTGGCGATCGGGGTGTCGTGGGGGTCGGCATTCACGCTGCGGCGGCGCCAGGCGGAATTGAGCTGAATCGTCGCAGGTTCGACGAGATCCGGCGAAGCCCTCGCCGGATGTTTAGCTTTCGATATAAATGTCTGGAACGATCAAACTGCGATCAACTTCGCGCGCCTCCGCGCAAGGGGAAGACATCTTATTACGTGAAACCGAAAAGACTCGACTTGTCTTTAGGCCTCAGGTCGTCGACAACCCCCACGACGCAACAGCGTCGGTCAAAGGCGTCTTCATTTTTCAAGCGAAGAAGCCCAGCGGCGTCTGGGCCGACTACAAGACCCTCGACTTGAGCAAACTTCGAGACGGTGAGTGGATCAAGCTGGAGATTAAGTCTGCGGAACTCAAAACGCTGTTTACCGAGCTCGATAGATATTACCAAATCCACAAGCAGTATGGCATTCGACCTGGTGAGCACGAGTACATCGTTACACCGAAAAATGCTGCGGAGGTCATAAAGAGCTTTCTTCAGAATCCCAAGAATTTCTCCAAGCTTCAAGAGTTGAAGTTAGAGGATCTGAGGAAGCTCAGCGTTGCAGCTAACTTGAACAGCCTCCGGACTGTGATCAAAACTTGGGAGCAGGAGCGAGACAATGCCGACGAAGAATTTTGGCAGAGCTTTTTGAAGGAGCACTCCTGGACTATCGGCCAGGTGTTCGCGTCGCCGGTTGTGCTACTCAAGGACAAGGCATACGTAGGAGGAAAAACCGTCGAGAATCGAGGTGGCAATCTCGCTGATTTCCTTTTCAAGAATCACCTCACCGAGAATGTTTTGATTGTCGAACTAAAGACCCCAGTATCTCCACTGTTGAGTTCAACTGAGTATCGCCAGGGAACGTACCGCTTCAGCGACGATCTTGGCGGCGGCATCAGCCAAATCCTCAAATACAAACATGAGCTGCAAATGAGTTACAGAAGCCTTCAGGAGGAGGGTCCACGATTTACCGCGTTCGATCCGAAGTGTCTGATTGTCTCTGGCGACTATTCGAGAGAGATTCGGAGCGACACTGGCAAACGGCGGTCGTTCAGTTTACTTCGTAACGACTCGCGCAACGTCACGATCGTAACGTACGATGAATTGCTAGGAAAAGTGAAGCTTTTGGTGCGGTTACTAGAAGAGTAGAGAAGTCAGGGTGGGACCTGCGGCGGCCGACCACACAGTTGCAAGCGAGGCCGCTGGGTGCCGGCTATTTAACGATCTGTTTCATATCGCGCAGTCTGAATTAATAGAGACGAGACGATGCTCGAGCGAGAAATTTGCGCCCAAACCCTTTTGAGTTGTCGTCGTGGAGAGAAAACATGGACTTGCCCGCGATCAAGACAGCCACCAATTCCGATGAAGCAGCGGTTTTTGACGCTTTGAGCTGCGTTTTGCGCGGACCCCGTGATGCGCTGGCTTTATTCGCATCCGAGCAAATTTCTCAAACACTTCCCTGAGCTTATGAAACACTTCGGCGGCCAGGCTTTTCCCAACACCAGCGCACATTACGTGGTCGAAAGCCGTACCAAGAAAGTCCAGGCGCTGGGCAGAGCTGCCGCCAGGAAGATCTCCAGGCGGCGCGCCAAGGTAGCTGGTGCGTCGGTGGCCCGCAAGGTCAAACCAGCCGTCGTCAAACCCGCCATGCTGACCAATCCCAGCGAGAGCGCACCGCAGTCGGGCGCGGCATAGGTTTCGACCGAATTCGTCGAGGCGCTCGTAGAGCAGGCGTTTGGGCGGAAGTGCAGATGCATCCACCGATTCGGCTTATCGCCATCGCTGCACTCAGCTTCACTCTGACTTCCCAATACGCGGCAGCATTCGCCCAGGACACCGTCGGCGAGGTGACAAGCAACACTGGGGTTGCGAAACTCGATCGCGGCGGAAAGGAGGTCGACATCGCCCCCTCGATGCCGATCGAGGTCGGCGACAGACTGCGCACGACAGCAAAAGCGGAACTTACCGTGACATTTCGCGACGGCAGCAAGCTGACTCTGTCAGAGTCCAGTTCCTACACCATCGATCGATACGCGATGATGGGGACCACGCGCAGACAAGCCTTGATCGAGCTATGGGCGGGGCATCTTCGCGCGATCGTCAATTGGGGGACCGGCGGAGTTCCGGATTTCCAAGTGCGTACTCCCAACGCGGTCGCCGCCGTGCGAGGCACCGAATTCGAGACTGCGTATATCGCGGACCGGCCGTGCCCGGAGGACCGGAGCTGCATGCGCTATACCACGGTCGGGGTGTTCCATGGCGTGGTCTCGGTCGCCAACATTTCCAACCCCGCGCAGACGGTCCGGGTGACTGAAGGATACGAGGCGACGGTGGCATGCGAAGCGCCGGCGACATCGCCCGCACCGCTAGGCATGGAAGAGATGGGAGCGCCCGGTTACCACTAAAATGACCCGAGGCAATCTTCCCCAGACTCTGCCGCGCGCTCCGCGATCGCGCGCGTTGGTCAAAGCGATCATTGCGATTCTGTTCGTGCTCTTCGCGACGCGAGGTTCGACGGCGCGTGCCTTGCCCTATGGCGATTTCTTCACGCCCGCCAATCCTCAGCATTTGAGCCTGACGCTGTTCGCGAGCGCTATCGGCAACGAAAGCAGGTACGCGGCCACTCACGAGGGCTTTCAGCTCGAGCAGACGTTGAATCCTTATATCGGCGTGATCGGACGCGTCTCGGGGTATCAAATCTATCAAGGCGGCGGCTGGGACAATCCGCTTACTGTTCATCCGGGAACTCGTCCGCGCAACTTCGGAGTTTTCATGGGCGGGCTCGATCTGCTGCCATTTCAAGGTACCTCGCTGGCTATCCTAGGCGGCCGGGACGTCGGCGACAGCAGCGGCGCGAGGATCGAAGGAGATTTTTCGAGTTGGATACTGCTTCACAGCCACCATCCTATCAATGTGTCTTTCACCGGCGATCACTTTTACAACAACGGCCTCAGCAGTGGCCTGATCGATTTGCGCGTCGTAATATCTTCCTCGCGTGAACTGACGTGGTTACTTGGCGCGGGCGGGCAATTGTGGGGCGGCGGCTCAGAGCCGCATATCATGAAGGAATTCGGTCCCGACCTGGGGCTATTTTTCAGACAATGGGAGACCAGCCTCGATCTTCAGGCGGGCTACGGTAATAACCACGGATACGGCACCATCGCGGTCTCTCATCACTTCGGATGGGACGAGCAGTAGAGCAGTAGACCGTGGACAGCTCCTTTGCCTCAACCCGGGACCGTCTGCTCCAGTTGTCATCTCACTCGGGATGACGCGTTGTGGGTTGCCTTTCGTGATCCGGTCGATCCAGACCTGTCCGTACTGAAAATTCCATCTGGCCCGAATTACGATCGACTGCGAGAACCGGTATACAATCGATGCACAGAAATGAGAGGGGCTGCGATCCGAACCACAAGCGGCTTACGCTGATCGAGATCGAAAAACCCTCCGACACATAGATTGGAGACGACGGCGTATGGGCCGCCCGCAAGCCTTGGTCAGTAGGGATCCGGAACGAATCAGGCGGCGAGGCGTTCGTAGCGATGATGCAGGCCACCGACCTGAGGGATGGCGATCGCCTTTCCCATTCTGCGTGGCATGATCGGGCGCGGGTCCGCACAATCCTTGTGGAGCGAAAGATGCGTGCGGGTGCGTTGGTAATAGTCGACGTACGAAGACATGACGCGGCGCAGATGGCGCTCGTTGAAGATCACGATTTGATCCAAACACTTGCGACGTATCGAACCTGTGTGTGGCGAATTGCTGATTCTGGGGAAATCAGCAATTCGCGACACACACCTAGGCGTAAGGGCGCCGTTAAGAGAACGGACACTCCGGTCAAGCCGCTACCGCGGCGTGAGCAACACCACGGGGATGTCGCGTTTCGTTCCGGCCTGGTACTTGTCATACTCGGGCCACTGCGCTGTCATGATCGGCCACACGCGCTTCTTTTCTTCGGCCGTCGCAGTCCGCGCCCGGACCGGAATCACTTTGTCCCATACCTGGATCTTCACATCGGGGTGGGCGAGCAGGTTTTTGTACCACCCAGGATGGTCGGGAGCGCCACCTTTCGAGGCGACAACGAGATAGTTGTTGCCGTCGCGCCCGTAGATCAGCGGAAACTTTTTCGTCTCGCCGGATTTCCGCCCGATCGTATGCAGCACCAGACAACTGGTGTTGTTCCAATCGTGGCCAATCTTACCGCCGGTCGCCTCGTACTGGCGGACGTGCTCGTCTCCGAACAAGCTGTAGTCAGGCATGGCGATAGACTGCCACGTTGGCGGCCCTCTGGCCAACCCTGTCTCTGGCGAGTTACTGATTCTGGGGAAATCAGTAATTCGCCACACACACGCTCAAATAAGACGGGCTGCGATCCAAACCACAAGTGGCGGACTGTGGCCTATCAAAGCTTAATCCGGCGGGATGGCTCAGGTGGCGATCGGCGGTCTGCGGCCGAGCGCCGAATAGAGCTCCGCGACCGGTTGGGACGCGAGCAGCGCCTTCTTGAAGCCAGGTGTATGCAGTTCGTCCGCGATGGCTTCTAGTGTGCGAAGCGCGTTCATAAATTGCTCTTCCGCTTCGCGATCCTTGCCCAACTTGAGCAGAACCTTGCCGAGGGCACACCTTGCCATCCAGACATCAGGACGAGTCCCGATTTGCTCTGCGAGAGCGGCCGACGATTCCAGGGTTCCCGCCGCTTCTTCGAGCCGGCCATTAGCGGCGAGCACCATACCCTGGAGCCATCGGCCGCGCGCGATGTGCTTGCGTGAGTCGCTGCGGGAAGCCATCTCCAGCGACTCCACCGAGAACTTCCATGCATCATCGAAGCGCCTCTCTGCCAACGCCAACGCACCGCGGGCACGGAGCAGCGGGATGTGCCAGCGCCACCGATACCAGGTGTCCTCCTCCAACAAATTCCAGGCGCGTTGCAGGTATTCCGCGGCCTTCCCGTGCTGATCCTTTTCAAGATGAGCCAGGCCGACTTTCAGCAACGAATGCCCGCGTGGCTCCGGCCACGGCCACGCTGTTTTCGCGATCTCATGAGCCTCAAGGTTGCGTTCCGCCGCAACATCGAGGTCGTATAGTTCCAGGTGCACCGCGCCGATCAGATTGGGCGCCCGCGCGATCCAGAACTTGTCGCCCGCCGCAGAGCCATAGTCGCTCAGGCGCTTGTACCAGCGCAGCGCCTCCTCGTAGTTGCCCCGAGACAGGTGCGCGTTCCCGGTCAGGAAAACGCCGTAGCCGTAGTTGAAACCCGAATGAATCTTCTCGGCCAGCTCGAGTCCTTCCTTGAGGTAGGCCAAGCCTCGGTCAAACTCGCCCCGCCATTGTAGTGCTCCGCCGACGAACACCAGCGACTTGGCGAGCAACGGCTGGTTCTTAATTTCCTTGGACAGACGTAGAGCTTCTTCAGCATCGGGGGCGGTCTCGACGATCTGCCCCCAACCGGCCGTCCGGATTCCAACCCGGTTAGCGAGGCAAATCGCTTGATACTCGCGGTCGCCGAGTTCCAGTGCGATCGCGAGTGCCTGCTCGTTGTAGTCGATCGCGGGCTCGCCGCGATGCGCAAAATCGTACACTGAACTGAGCCAGACCATCGCCTCCATTTCGCGGCGTCGATCACTCGCGCGGCGCGCCAATTCGAGCGCCTTTAAGTACGCAGTGGCAGCATCGTCGTATTCGCTCAAATTCAGCAGAGTTTCAGCGTACTTGGAGTAGAGCGTCAGAAGTGCCTCCCAATCCGGAGGTGACGAAAGCTTCGCCGCGGCGTCGAGCGCAGTGAAATAGTGCTTTTTTGCTTCGACGTTGGCAAAGACACGCGCGGCTTGGTCGCCCGCGAACGTGCTGTACTGCATTGCCTTTGACCAATCCTCGCCGCGGGTGAAGTGATGCGCGAGCTCCGCGAAGTGCTCGGTCAGGCGGTCTCGGTAGAGTTCCTCGATCGCTTCGCCAACACCTCGATGAAGGTCCTTGCGGCTCTGCACCAGCAGGCTGCTGTAGGCAACGTCCTGGATCACCGCATGCTTGAAGATGTACGCCGGTTCGGCGAGCAGTCCGTGCTCGTAGATGATTTCCAGCGCTTTCAGTTCAGCGAGCAAACCCTCGAGCTTGCCTGTGTGTGGCGAATTGCTGATTCCGGGGAAATCAGTAATTCGCCACACACACGTTCCGGGACACCGTTGGAGTCTCCGTTCGAGCGGACCAAGTTTTGAGGAGCTACAGACGACTCCCGCTTCCCAGAGTTCAGTCGATGCGCATTACGCCGCGGCGGGGTGCCGCCGTTTCGCAGGTTGCCTGGGTTAGCGGCAAGCCCATGTCGGTGAGCGCGGTTCGATGTTGCGCCAGCGGCGTGCGCAGCAAGCGGTCCTCAACAGGCTTGAGTTTCTCGAAGCTCTCGAGCTTCAATACGCGTTCAACAAAGGCAGCCGTTCGAGGCCATCGGACCGCGTCCACATGAAAACGCGAGAACGCAGCGTTACGAAAAAAGCACGCAATGCTGATGTCGGCGATGGACACGGCGCCGAAGATAAAGCCCTCGACTGGGACCTGGCTCTCCAGATACTCGAGCACCAGGGGAATGTCTTCGCGGAGAGTTTTCTCTACCACTGACTTGTCCGTTTGTTCACCCCATACGTTGGGCTTGATCACGATCTGGTTGAACAACTGCCAAATAAATACCTCACCCATCCGCGAATCAGCGTACTCTTCGAGCCATCGCGCGCGAGCACGGGCAACGACATTTGCGGGATAGAGAGCAGGCTTCGGATAGCGGTCCTCCAGGTACTGGCAGATGACTGAAGAATCGGCGAGCGTGGCATCGTTGTCTATAAGAACGGGAATGCGCCGGATCGGGCTCAGCTGCGAGAAGCGATCGTCACCGAAAAAGGGAACGATGGGATCTATCTCGTAGGCAACGCCTTTCAGATCGAGAACCACCAGCACTTTGCGGACATAAGGTGAGAGATAACCACCAATGATCTGTACTAGTTGCGCCATAGTCTCTCCTGTATCGGCTCGCGCTTGAGCCATCGTCATTTCTTCATCCATCTACTAGCATGTACGTGACCTGCCGGCCGACCCTCTGCTCCAATTTTTTGGCAGCAACGGCCATCGGCCTCAAGTCCCGGCCCAAGACCCAAACCAGAAGCGACGAGACTAAAGGTCTGGTACCTGTGTGTGGCGAATTGCTGATTCTGGGAAAATTAGTAATTCGCCAGACACAGGTTGGCATTTAGTCGATCATTGAGGTCTCGCTGGCATTCGATCACGTCCGCGACGCCGCTCGCAACGCTCCGCGCTGAGCTGGCCAGGTGTGTGGCGAATTGCTGATTTTGGCAGAACCGGATGCCGGAGTTCAGACTTGCTAACAGCCGAGAGACGGTTAGAGTTCCGCTCCGAATGAAACTGCTGTTCCTGTGCGTGGCGAATTGGTGATTCTGGAGAAATCAGTGAATCGCTACACGCATGATCGGAGAAGTCCGTGGCCGTCGCGCTGCCTACCAGCAGCGAGCCGAACAGCAAGAAGACAGAGTTCATCGCCACCCGAAGCGCAGGAACAGTGTCGCGTCAGGCCGAGAAAGATCGGCGCGCCCTTGATCGGGTTTACGATCGGAAACAACCCCACATAGCGAGCAGAAAGGCATTGGCAATGTCGTAACCGGAGGTCATCGGCACCAGTCCCTAATAGACGCTCGCGCGCCAATTTGATAGCGGGATGTATTGAACAGAAGGTCTATCGGGGTTGGGTGGCGCGGACGAAAAGGGAGGCTCGTCTGGTGAACTCGGCAAGCGCTGCTAAAAAGAGAGAAATCCTCCAAGCCACCACCTTTGGCAAGCCGACGGCCGAGGAAGAAGGCAATCTGCTGAGTGCCTACTTCGTTGAGACCGACCAGTGGCAGAGTATCTACGCCGGCGATATTGACGTCGTCTACGGACCAAAAGGAGCCGGCAAAAGTGCTCTGTACGCCCTTCTTCTCAGCAGAACATCTGACTTGTTCGATCGCGGCATCATTATCGTAGCCGCGGAAAACCCGAGAGGCACGGTGGCGTTCAGAGACCTGGTTGCGAATCCACCCGCCGACGAAGCCGAGTTTCGTAATCTGTGGAAACTCTTCTTCCTGGTGCTGGTCGCTCACACCCTGCGCGATTACGGAATATCACCGCCCAAGCTTCGAGAGGTGCTGGTCCACCTCGAAGAGGCCCGTCTGCTCCCGCGGAATGTTTCGCTGCGCGCACTTCTCCAGACCGCGTTCTCGTATGTGCGTCGTGTAATGCGCGCCAACTCAATGGCGCTCGAGACAACGCTCGAGTTCAATCCGGTGAGTGCGCTCCCTTCGGGAGTGACCGGAAGGATACGATTTATGGAGCCCAGCAGTCTGGAGGAGAGTCTCGGCTGGGTATCTGTCGATCATCTACTTGGGCTGGCGAATGCCGCCCTTGAAGAGTCGCAATTCAGAGTCTGGCTGGTGCTTGACCGGCTGGACGTCGCTTTTGCGGAGTCAGCCGAGCTTGAGAGCAACGCGCTGCGAGCACTGTTTCGAGTCTACCTCGATTTGCGCAAGTTCAGCGCGATCTCACTCAAAATCTTCCTGCGCACCGACATTTGGATGAACATTCTGAAGAGCGGCTTTCGAGAGGCGAGTCATATCAGTAGTCAGATGACTATTTCGTGGGATGAAGCATCTTTGATGAACCTCGTTATCCGGCGCGCGGTACATAACCGGGCATTGCGGGAGTTCTATGCAATCGACCCGGAAGAAATAATGTCTAACCGGAACAAGCAGGTCGCCACTTTCTACCGAATCTTTCCGCGAAAGGTACATTCTGCCGAGCCGCTTTGGACATTTGAGTGGATTCTTCAGAATACCAGCGATGGCTCGCGTCGAAATTCCCCTCGCGAAGTGATCCATCTCCTTTCCGCCGCTCGACAATTGCAACTCAGAAGGTTCGAAGTGGGACAAGCCCCGCCTGACGGCACCATACTATTTGACGGAGCGTCATTGTTCGGCGCTTTGCCGGAAGTGTCTCGAATGCGCTTCCAGCAGACGTTATGCGCCGAGTATCCGCATCTGCGTGACAGAATGTATCAGCTCGAGAATGAGAAGAGCTCACAAACTCCACAGACCTTAGCCGCAATCTGGAGGATGGAGCTGCAACAGGCACTGGAAACTGCGTATCAGCTCGTTGACGTCGGATTCTTTCAGTTCTCTGGGACCAGGCGGTCGCCGCTGTTCTCGATCCCTTTGCTATACCAAAGTGCCCTCAAGATAAGGCGCGGGCGTTGAAGGTCCTGTGTTTGGCGAATTGCTGATTCTGGGAAAATCAGTAATTCGCCACACACAGGATAGTATCGGCGGTAGGGGGATCGACCAGCTTCACTATCCGGGCGGCGGCGGGGAGGAAGCTGTCCCTGGTCAAAACCTAAAACCGTACGTATTGATGATGCAGCCCGCCCAAGATTGGAATCGCGACCACACGGCCGATCTTCTGAGTCCGACGAAAATCTGGAGCGTCCTTCTCCAATGAAAGATGGGTTCGGACTTCATTGTAGTACGAAGCGTAAGCCTTCAGGACAGCACGCAAGTGCGCTTCGCCGAACACGATGAGGTGGTCGAGAGATTCGCGACGTATCGATCCTATCAGCCGCTCGACGTGGCCGTTCTGCCATGGCGAGCGCGGTGCGGTAGGGTGATCTCGAATCTCCATTGCACGAATGCGGCGGATGTACGCTGAACCGAATGCTCCGTCGCGGTCGCGAATCAGGTGACGCGGCGCTTCCTCCCACGGAAAGGCATCAGTCACTTGACCCGCAATCCACTCGGCGGTCGGATTGCTCGTCACGCTGATGCGAACCAATCGTCTTCGCGCGTGGCGAAGAATGACCAAGCCGTATAGCAGCTTGAACGAGATCGTTCGCACCACGAAAAGCTCGCGAAGCAATGCCGGCAGCGTGATTGCGCAGAAAGGTCTTCCAACCCTGGGAGGGCGGCCCATACCGCTTGGTCATGTACATCGCCACGGTTGATTGGGCGACTTCGATGCCGAGCATCAGCAATTCACCGTGTATCCGCGGCGCTCCCCACAGTGGGTTCTCCTTAGTCATCCGTCGGATGAACTCGCGGATCTCGCGGTCGATTCTGGGACGACCACCAACTCGGCTGGATTTCCAGCGCCAGTAGGCGCGAAACCCGCGCCGATGCCACCGAATAACAGTCTCGGGCTTGACCACAGTGATCGCATTCAGAATCGAGGGAAACATTCCGCGCAGCCGGACGAAGATCAGCCGATCGATGTTCCTGAGCCGTACCCGCGGCCGAGCCTTGCGGCTCAGTACGATCACCTGTTGACGCAGGACTATGTTTTCGGCCTCGATTCTCGCGCGTGACTTGAGTCGCGATCGCACGAGGAGCAGGAACTTGATCAGAAGCTCGATCATCAGGCGTTCGACTATCACAGTCCGACTGTCTCGTCACCCGGGATCAGGTTTTCGGTACCGACAACTATCAGCTGGCTGCTATTCGTCGTGTTCGTGTGTGTGGCGAATTGCTGATTCCCGGGGAAATCAGTAATTCGCCACGCACGCATCGAATTGGTGGTCAGCGGCCTCGACCCCCGATTGACTTTTCAGAGGCTGAAAACATTGTCCTGCGCTTACTTCTTGTCGACAGGCATCTCTGACCATGATTGTTGAGTCATGATGAACGGGTCGGGACTGACGCTGATCTCGCCGCGGAAGGGCCAGTCAAGCGCGACGATCAGCACCACGACCAGCGCGAGCGTCGCCGCCAGCGTGCCGGTCATCGCCATGTGCATACTGAAGTTCTGATAGCCGAAGAAATAAGTGAAGTCAGTAGTGATCACCGCGCCGAAGAATACGATCCACCAAACGACGCCAGGAACATGACCCTGAACAGCGGAAAGGCGGCTGCTGCGCGTCACATAAAGTTCGTTCCAGGTTTTGAGCAGCTCGGCCTGAATCACCGCCTCGCCAAGACTTTGCGGTTGGATGGTCGCGATCGCCGCATCGAGTTCGCGAAGCGGCTTCCATCCCTGGTCGGGTGTCTTGCCTTCACGCTGAACCGGCCACTCCTCGTTGATGACAACGCTGACGTAGCGCGCCGTTGCGTCGCGGATCGGCTGGCCCTTGGCCTCAGGCAGGCCCTGGGTATCGAGGTAAATTCCGCCAGCATAGTCTGACTCGTTTTCGACAATATCGGACGCCTTGCTGAATGACTCCCACGTAGCGATCGCGATGAAGGCGAGCAGGACCGCGTACAGCACGCCTATGACGGCAATCGTGAAACCGGCAAGGTCGTTGTGAGCCCTGCGCACGTTGACGTGCACCAGGCGATGAAAGACGAGCAGACCGCCACATGAAAACGCAGTGAACAGTGCGACCAGGATGGTGCCCCAAAGCCAGGTCGGATTGTTGTAGATCCAGTCTAAGATCATGCTTTCGCCTCAATTTATGGTAACGGATTTCAAGGAGAGCTCAGCTTTGCTCTCCGATTTTAGCTTAGAGCCCGGCGGCTGAGCCTACCAAAAACTCCGAATGCTCCGAAGAGTCTAGAGTTTTACTGCACGAGCGTTGCAATTGAGCGGGCCGTGGCGAAACCATCAGTGAATTCCGGCGTGCTTATACAGGATGCGGTCGAACCTCTTCGATCGTCTGCGGGGTGGCTTGAGTCGAGTGACCCGAATGCACGACCAGCTCGGATTCGACGCCATCGACATGCGCGCTCTTGTTGTGTGTGGCGAATTGCTGATTTCCCCAGAATCAGTAATTCGCCACACACAGGTTCCGGATTTTCTTTTGCGTGCCTCCGCACGATCCCTACGACTGTAACACCATCTTGTATGGTCTCGACCTCTGGCCTCAGGGTCACGGAAAGGTACTGAGCCTAGTTTGGCATTCGAAAGGGTCCAAACCTGAGGTCGTCAGCTTTCGCCGCGGTGATTGGGAAAGTCTCTTTCTCGAGGAGGCGGTCAATTGAAGAGTCAACAATCCACGCCTACGCAAGCGGGCCTTCGCTCCTGATGGGCGGCACCCGATTTCCTATTGCGGGGATGCTTATGCAGCAAAAAATCGCATCAAACAACCTTTCTCAGATTGTCAGACGCATTGAGGTCGTCAATCGTCCGACCGGCGAGCTCATGCCCGACCCCAAGAACGCTCGCGTTCACGACCAGAAACAAATCCACCAGATCAAGCTCAGTATCAAGACGTTTGGCTTCAACGTCCCCGTTCTGATCGATGCCACCGGCAAGTTGATCGCTGGCCATGGCCGCCTTCTGGCGGCGCGGCAGCTCGGCCTGACCGAAGTCCCGACGATTCTAATCGATCACCTGAGTGAGGCGCAGAGGCGCGCATTCATGATCGCCGACAACAAGCTGACCGAGAATGCCGAATGGGATTTGCAACTGCTCGGCGAACAGCTGCGCGATCTATCGCTACTCGCTCTCGACTTCGACATCGAGATCACCGGCTTCGAAACGGGCGAGATAGACCTCATGATCGGCGGGTCGGAGTCCGGTGCGACGTCAGACCGCGACCCAGCCGACGAACTGCCCAACGTTGCGGGTCCGGCCGTCACGAAGACCGACGATCGATGGATCCTGGGCAAGCACGTTGTCCTATGCGGTGACGCGCTCAATCCGGAGTCTTACGCACGGCTTCTGGACCGCGCGAAAACTCACATGGTCTTCACTGACCCGCCCTATAACGTTCGAATCGACGGCAACGTTAGCGGCTTCGGCGGAGTTCGCCATCGGGAGTTCGCTATGGCGTCGGGCGAGATGACCACCGACGCGTTCACCGACTTCTTGGCCGCCGTGATGATGGCACTCGTCAAGAACACCTTGCCCGGCTCGATCCATTTCTACTGCATGGACTGGCGCCATCTCGGCGAAGTTCGCGATGCGGCCAACGCT
Organism: uncultured delta proteobacterium; assembly: GCA_963724395.1. Lineage (GTDB taxonomy): Bacteria > Desulfobacterota > Binatia > Binatales > Binataceae > Binatus. The sequence continues at coordinate 618,199 of CAVRUK010000002.1, forward strand.
GCGCGGCTGCGCCAGCTGAACATGTGCGTCTGGGTCAAGGATACGGCGGGTATGGGCTCAATGTACCGCTCCCAGCATGAGTTGGTCCTCGTGTTCAAGAACGGCCGCGAACGGCATCGCAACAACGTCGAGCTTGGTCGCTTCGGGCGTAACCGGACGAACGTCTGGAACTACCCCGGCGCGATCGGACTTCGCTCGTCTGACGAGGGAAATCTGATCGCGCTACACGCAACGCCGAAGCCGGCCGCCATGGTCGCCGACGCGATCATGGACGTCACCGCGCGCGGCGACATCGTGCTCGATCCGTTCCTCGGAAGCGGTACCAGCATCATCGCGGCGCAGCGCACTGGCCGCCGCTGCTACGGCATCGAGATCGACCCTTTGTACTGCGACGTGATCGTCCGCCGCTGGCAGGCATTTACTCGCGACCGCGCGGTGCGCGAGTCGGACGGGCGGCCGTTCAATGAAATCGAGGAGGAGGTGAGGGCTAAAGATGAATGACGACGAAAAAGACTATCCCGTCGGCTACGGAAAGCCGCCTGACGCGAGCAAATTTCGCGCGGGTCGTTCTGGCAATCCCAAAGGCCGGCCGAAGGGAGCGAGGAACTCCTCGAGCCTGCTGAATCAGGCGCTCGACGAGAAAGTGATCATCAAGGAAGGCGGGCGGCAAAAAACGATCACCAAGCGCGAGGCGGCGTTCAAGCAGCTCGCAAACAAGGCTGCAGCCGGCGACCAGCGGGCCATCCAGCTCTTGATGGGTGAGCTCCGTCAGTTGCAGGAACGGGCGGATACCGCTCCGTTGGAGCCCGCGCCGCTTCGGGAAGGCGAACTGGAAATCATGAACCAACTGATCACGCGGATTAAGGAAGGAGAGACTGATGATGGCAGTGAAGAATCCAAGTAGGGCTGAATTCGAGCTCATTCTGCGAAACGATTTCTATTCGTTCATGTTGCGATGTTTCCAGCATCTGTACCCGATGACGAAATTCATACCGGGCTGGTATCTGCAGGTGGTGGCGGCGACGCTCGAGGCGTGTAGCCGCGGCGACGTGCGCCGGCAGATCATCAACATTCCGCCGAGATACGCAAAATCGACCGCGGCTTCGATTGCATTGGTCGCCTGGCATCTTGGCCACCATCCCGAAGCGCAAATCATTTGTGTCAGCTACGCACAAGATTTTGCCGAAAAGCTGGCGCGCGACTGCATGAGCGTGATGTCGAGCGACTGGTACAAGGAGATATTCCCGACTCGGCTGTCTAGCGAACGGCGGTCCGCACAGGAGTTTGTGACCACCAAGCAGGGCTTCCGCCTGGCAACCTCGGTGGGCGGCGTTTTGACCGGCCGCGGCGCCGACCTGATCGTCATCGACGACGCGCTCAAGCCCAACGAGGCCTTGTCGGAATCGATCCGCAAATCGGTTAACGACTGGTACGACAACTCACTGTACAGCCGGCTGAACGACAAAAATCGCAGCGTCATCGTGATAATCATGCAGCGCGTTCATCAGGACGACCTCGTCGGTCATGTGCTCGAGCAGGAAGATTGGAATCTGCTCAAGCTCCAGGCAATCGCGGAACAGGACGAAGAATTCACGATAGAAACCGCGATTGGACGGCGGACCTTCCGTCGCAAAGCCGGCGACCCGCTTCATCCCGAACGTGAGCCTCGCGAGGTGCTCGATCGCATCCGTCAAACGCTCCGTGAGTACAATTTCGCGGGCCAATATCAGCAGGAACCCGCGCCGGCCGGAGGCGCGCTCGTCAAAGCCGAGTGGTTCAAAACATACACCGAGGCGAATCTGCCCGAGCGCTTCGAGCAGATCGTTCAGAGCTGGGACACCGCGAACAAGCCTTCCGAACTCGCGGACTACTCGGTCTGCACGACCTGGGGAATCAAGGACAAGCGTCTCTATTTGCTCAACGTAATACGGCGCAAGGTGAACTACCCCGACCTGAAACGGCTTGTGCGCCTGCAGGCGGACATGCTTCGTGCGACGATCGTGTTAATCGAGGACAAGGCCTCGGGCACGCAGCTGATTCAGGAACTGACCAACGACGGGCTGCGCATCGTCAAGGCGGTGAAGCCCGAGGGCGACAAGGTGATGCGCTTTAACGCCCAGACTGCGACGATCGAAAACGGCTTTGTCTATCTGCCAAGTGCGGCGCCATGGCTGGCGGAGTTTGTACAGGAGATCATTACCTTCCCGGCCGCGAAGTACGACGATCAGGCGGACTCGACTTCGCAGGCGCTCGCCTGGTTCAACAGCCAGCCGCCTGAGCCCGGCATTCTTGGTTTCTATCGTCGCGAATGCGCGCTAAGCATGCGCGCCAGGGGCAACTCGATTGAGAAGATCGCCAGCTACGTGAAGTCCACGCCGGAGGAGGTTCAGCGCTGGTTTAAGGAAGACGAAGAGCGCAAGGCCCGGATGCAGGCGAAGTTCAACCGCCGCTATATCCAGAATTGCCAGAAATGCGGCATGGAAATTCCGCAGAACACTCAATACGTCGAGATGGGAGGCGAGGCGTATCACGAGGTCTGCTGGCGCAAACTTACTTACGGGCAATAGAGTTGGTAGCGATCTGACTTGGGACGCGTATGATTGAATCTGACTTGCGCGGTATCGGAGCTCGCCTACCATGTCTCAATTAGGAAGCGATCGCAAAGCGGCCGAAAATGCGACGCCAGCCCGCGGACAATTCATTGGCACCGGTATGCGCTCGCGCGGCTTTCTGCCCGAACGCGATCCGTTGATAGCTTTCCCCTCCAACTCCGAATTTGCCGAGTTGGACGAAATAGGTCGCGATCTTCCAAGCCTGCTGCAAGATCCAGGCTTTCGCGTTTACGCGCGCTCACTGGATATCCCGCTATGGCCCGAGAATCGCGTGGCGGCCAGCGACGTTCCGGAACTCAGGTTGTACTATTTGCGCGTGGGCTTCCTGGCCTCCGCCTACATCAACCAGGTGGGCCAGGAACCTAGTAGAGTGTTGCCGCCTAATCTAGCTCTGCCGCTATGCAGCGCCTGCAAGCTGCTGAACCGTCCGCCGATTCTGAGCTACGACGGTTACGCCTTGTATAACTGGAAAGAGATTTCGTGGGGACGGACCGATCGCGCTGGGAAACGTCGACACTGTTCAGAATTTCGTGCACCTCTACGACGAGCACTGGTTCATCCTGGTTCACGTCGAGATCGAGGCAATCGCTGCGCGCATCCTGGACCGGATCGCCACAGTTCAGGCGGCGCTCGATGCGAACGCGCCCGGCCCTATCGATGATGCGGTTGGGGACATAGCCGGCGCGATCAACGAACAGGTTCGAGTGCTGCAGCGAATCCCGGAAAAGATGGACCCGGCGCTCTATTACAAGACCTTCCGGCCCTATATTCGTTTTTTCGAAAACGTTGAGTACGAAGCCGACGTGGAAGGAGCGCGCGTTGCGGCCGGCTCGGCCGTGCGGCTGCGTATAAGCTTTCGTGGCGAGACCGGGGCCCAAAGCAGCATCATGCCGCTAATGGTGGCATTCATGAAAATTCCCCATCGCACATCAATGCTCACCGCTCACCTGATTGACATGCGCAACTATATGCCAGCGGAACATCGCGCGCTGATCGCGGCGGTGGAAGCGATGCCCAGCATCCGCCCGATGGCGAGCAAACAGAACTACAACGCGGTGCTCGATGCGATGGCGGAATTCCGATCAGTGCACTATGGATGGGCCCAGGAATACATCAACCGATGGACCGACGACCCTCGCGGGACCGGCGGCACTCCTTATATGCAATGGCTGAAACAGCTGATCGACGAAACTCTCGCATTCAAGGTTGACTAGCTTTCGCTGTGGACAGAACGGCGCGCTCTACTGGGATAAAGGCATGGGTAGTTAAAAATGCGGGTTGATATTAGCGGTCGCAAACTGTTCTTCGATGTCGAAGGAGCCAAGTTCCGGCCCGATGGACCGCGGATGCTCGAGGTGCCGACGGTGCTGTTGTTGCACGGCGGTCCGGGGGCTGATCATTCAATCTTCAAGCCCGCCTACTCGCAGCTCGCCGACAGGACCGTTTCGAATTCACACAAACAATCAAAGTGACAAAGAGATTTCGATGAAACTCTATTACTCACCCCTTGCATGCTCGCTTTCACCTCACATTGTCGCCAGCGAGGCCGGCATCCCCGTCGAACTGGAAAAGGTAAACCTCGCCGAACATAAAACGGAAACCGGTCAGGATTACATGGCGGTCAATCCGAAGGGCTACGTTCCCGCGCTGCGCCTGGACGACGGGAGCGTTCTCACCGAGGGTCCGGCCATCGTTCAGTACCTGGCAGATCAGAGTCCGGCGAGCGGACTCGCGCCAAAGGCCGGGACTATCGAGCGCTATCGGCTGCAGGAGTGGCTCAACTTTATCGGCACCGAACTTCACAAGAACTTCGGGCCGCTGTTCAACAAGGCCTCGTCGGACGAGGCTAAGAATACAGCGAAGACCAACATCAACAAGAGATTGACGTACATCAACGACCAGTTGGCTAACCGCCAGTACCTGATGGGGAGCAAGTTCACGGTCGCCGACGCTTACGCCTTCACCATAATAAACTGGACGAACTTCGTCGGGATCGATCTTAAAGCCTATCCGAATGTCGCGGCCTACCAGGCTCGCGTCGGCGGACGCCCAAAGGTGCACGAAACCTTGAAGGCAGAAGGTCTGGCGAAGTAGCGTTAGCGTCGAAACGCATCCACGGGAGAGACCGGTACCTTCAACCAGCCGCAAGGAGGATTGAGATGATTGATCTCTATTTCTGGCCCACTCCAAACGGGAAGAAAATCACTATTCTGCTCGAAGAAGCCGGTATCCCCTATAAAATCAAGGCGATCAATATCGGTCGTGGCGATCAACTGACTCCCGACTTTCTGAAAATCTCGCCCAATGGCCGGATGCCGGCGATTGTCGATCACGAGCCGATTGGTGGTGGCTCGCCGCTGGCCATCTTCGAGTCCGGCGCCATCATGGAATACCTCGCCGAGAAGAGCGGGAAGTTCTGGCCGAAGGAACCGCACAAGAAATACGACGTCGCGCAGTGGATGTATTGGCAGATGGCCAACCAGGGACCCAAGATGGGCGAGCAGGGGCACTTTCGGCGCACTGCCCAGGCCGGGAAAAACGGCGATCAGGTCTACGCGTTGCTGCGCTTCGACAACGAAGTCCATCGCATCTACGGAGTGATGAATCTCGGACTGCACAAGAAGAAGTATCTCGCCGCAGGGGAATACACGATCGCCGACATGATTTGCTATCCGTGGGCGACAACCTGGCAGAATCGCAATCTCGACCTCAACGAATTTCCCAACGTCAAGCGCTGGCTCGATGAGATCGGCGAACGGCCGGCGGTAAAAAAGGCGATGGCTGCTGGTCCCGAGTATCGCGAAGACCCGGCCACGGTGACACCCGAAGAGCAGGCACGTCGCTCCAAACTGCTTACCCATCAGCGCGCGCAAGCCGTGCCTAGGGAGTGGTCTTAGAAGCGCGGCTCAGGAAAGCTGACTGACGTCAGCTCGGTTTGATCGCGGACGACAAATAGGCGCGTGGAAACTGATTACTTGCGGTTCGAGGTCACGCAGCATGCTCCGAGCATCCAGTCGATACGTTCAGCGCATGCCGACGTGAGCGAGAGCTGTGTTCATCTGTATCCTGTGCAACTACGTTACGCGTTTCCTGCCGAACCGATCTGATGGCGCGGGTTGCGGGGATGTGACTGCGCGCGCGCTACGATGGATGGAATAGAGAGCCGTTCGACGCTACGAACCCTTCTTACGTGTGTGTGGCGAATTGCTGTTTTCTCCAGAAATCAGCAATTCGCCACACACACGTTCCTCCCCAGGCGAATCTCAGATGGAATTTTTGGTAAGGACCTAGAGTCCGTTCGCCAGACGATCGGCTCCGCGAACTAGATGCTGCTGCGGAACGCGATCAGCTGGGGAACCGGCGCGCGGCCATAGACCAGCTCGAGCAAGGCGCCCGACAGGCGCTGCGCCGTTGTGGTTCCTCAAAACTTGATCCGACCGAATTTATTGGCGGTTTCGAACGTCTGGCGATAGCCTGCGGTGCATGGGGATGCCGACAAGCGAACCATTCCTCATAGCCCGAAGCGGCGAACCAAGAACCCGCACCGCGCTGCTGTTGGAATCGATCGCACTGCGCCATCAAATCGCAGTGCTCGAGCGCAGCCGAACTCGTCGCCCGTGCTTTCGCCTCTGGGATCGGCTGTTTTGGATCTTGTTCTCGCGCTGGTGGCTCCAATGGCGCGACAGCCTGATCATCGTCCAGCCCGCGACGGTCTTGCGCTGGCGCCGTGAAGGTTGGTCAGCGCTTTGGCGATATCGAGCACGCGGTCGCTGGCGCGGTGGGCGCCCAAGGATTTCCAGCGAAGTCCGTCATCTGATCGCACAGATGGCCCGGGAGAACTTTCTCTGGGGCGCGCCGCGGATTCATGGTGAACTTTTGATGCTTGGTTTCAGCGTCTCCCAAGCCACCGTGTCGCGTTACATGCCTGCTCGAAGGAGACGGCCGGGGCAATCGTGGCGGACTTTTCTTAGCAATCAAGCCATGGCATTCGGTCACCGCGAGTATTACGAGGAATGGTCGACGGGAGACGCTGGCCTACAGGGTCCGTCCTATTCGCCCCAGCTCGAGCGATCCGGGGCTGCGCAGATTGCGACTGTATGGCTTGGGCTCGGGCGCGGCTTTGGGCGACCGCAGCTCTTCCTGAACAATCGAAGAATCTGTCTGCGGCCCACTCAGTGCGATCATGGAGTAACGCATCGCGCTGCCTCCGTGTCCGGCGGCTCAAGAAGAGCGCTGTCTAACCGTCGCGGACCCGCTTTCCTGATCCGAAGTCCACCGCGGCAGCGTGCCTCAGCGAGTCGCCCGCTTTTCCGTGCGCGCGGATAAGGTTTTGAGGAACGACAGGTAATAGATCGGTGACCGTTACAAGGAAGCCGATATGGATGAGAAGACCATCAAAGTTGACGAACTCTTTGCGAACTGGAACAGGTCCTAACACTCCTGGCTGCGCAGTCGCGGTAATGCGCGAAGGCCGGATCGTTTATGAGCGCGGATACGGCTCGGCTGATCTTGACCATGACGTTCCAATCTCGCCCAAGACGGTTTTTCATGTAGCTTCCATGTCCAAACAGTTCACCGCCGCATCCATTGCGCTACTCGCACAGGAAGGAAAGCTGTCTTTTGATGATGCGGCGAGGGCCTACGTTCCTGAGCTACCTGACTTTGGAACGCCGATCACAATCCGGCACCTCATCCACCACACCAGCGGACTCCGCGACCAGTGGGAGCTGCTCGGGCTTGCCGGATGGCGCTACTCGCTCGACCTGATTACTAACGACGACGTGCTCGCCGTGGTTTCACGTCAGAAGGATCTCAATTTCGCACCAGGCTCCGTCCGGCGCTTCAGCTTGAAAATCGGGCGGAAGATCACCCGCATTCAGCGAGAGACAATGGAACGACTCATGAACTACAGCTGGCCCGGAAATGTTCGCGAGCTCGAAAACGTGATCGAGCGCGCGGTGATACTGTCGCCGGGAATTGAACTTGAGGTCGTTCCCGGTGTTTTACCAGAGGTCGCAGCCGTCGCTAGCGCGCAAGCCGCCGCACCGCGGCCTTCGCTGGAGGAAAAGAGCCCTGGCGCTCCTTCGCCGCAAAGCATTGATCAGGTGGAACGTGGTCACATACTCGCGGTTCTGATGCAAACCAACTGGCGAATTGAAGGATCTGACGGCGCGGCGGCGTTGCTGAACCTTAATCCCAGCACGCTTCGCAGCCGAATGAAAAAGCTGGGCGTTCGGCGGAGTTCTCAAGGAGTTTCGTAGATCCGCGGATCTTTTCAGATGCTGCCGAGCAGCGTTTCGGCTAGTCCGATGTGCAGCGGCATTCCGATGCGCGAGTAGGCCGCAAGCGCATCTGTGAGCATCCGGTGCGCCCGCTCAGCATCTCCTGTCATGTTCCTTTCCAATAACATCGACCCATAGAAACGCCGACAGTCCGCGAGCTCTAGTTGGTCGGGTATCTCCTCAGCCTGCTTGAGCGCGATTCGGAAGTGCTCTTCCGCGGACTGCCATTGGCGCGCCGCCGAAGCGGCAACGCCCGCGATGGTCTGCGAAAACCGTGCGATCCATGGGAAACAGATCATCCCGGTGTCCAGCAAGCCTCGCACCAGCGGATATAACTCGGCCGCCTGGTCATGCTCGCCGAGCATCGCGAGTCCTTCGACCACCGAAACGAGAAACGCCCATGAACCCATGGTGTTGGGCTGATTGGCGCGAGGCAGCTTGCTCCGCTTCTCGTTCAAGAGCGCGATCGCGCGCGCGCGATCCCCCAAGTATGCCTGCTCGCGGAAGAGGGTGCCGATCGCGAATCCTTCCACGAAGTCCCCAGGCAGTTCCTGCCGGCAGGCCTCCAGAGCGTAGTCGAGCGCTGTCTTCCGTTCTGCGCGGAAGAATTTTGCAAGGCTTACCTGATGCAGCGACAATGCGATGATCGGCGGGATCCTGCCGCCTCGGCCAATCTCGAGGCCCTCGCCCAGTTGCGCTTCGAGTCTCGCGAGGTCGGGCGCTCTTCCGAACTCCGTCCACGCCTTGGTCCAGATGCAGGCCGCAACATAATTGAGGTCACCGAGTGTGCGCGCCAATGGATCCAGTTCAGTGGTAATTCGACTGGCCTCTCGCGAGCGTCCGAGCCGTTGTAACGCCGTCATTTGCACGAACAGGGCAGTCACGCGGAACTCTTGTTCGACTGATGGAGGCAAATCGAGGCACCTCTGTGAATTGACCAGAGAATCCGCCACTTCCAGAAAAAAGTAATTCAGCAGCGATAGATACGCCAAATGCCGAGCCGTTAGTTTGGGGTCGCAAAGCTTCTGCGCCACCGCCGTGGCTTCGCTGAGCGCATTCTTGGCTGGAACATACGCTCCAACACAGCCGTAACTCAGCCCCAGCGCGGCGAGGAGATCGGCGCGCCCCTCAGTCGCATCGTCACCGAGTTCAGCTAATCCGCGCTGAGCCATCTCAGCCGCTTCCTGATACTTGCCGGTTACAAGCAACCCCCCCGCGCCGGCAGCGATGCGGTCGGTTGCCATTCCGATATCACCGAGCTGGCGATAAATTTCGGCTGCTTCGTTGCTCCGGCGCAAAGCGTCCTCCCAATGTCCGAGGCCGCGGTTGGCATTTTCCATTCCCAATAGGCATTGGGCGCGCCATCTGAGCTCGGTCTCCTGGTAGGAAGCCGCGGTCTCGAAACTGCGATAGGCTTCCTCATACGCTCCTCCTTCGAGTGCTCTTTTACCCGCCTGCCAGAAGTAGCCGGCGGTCTTCGCCGGGTCGGCCAAGCGACCTGCCCTCTGGAGATGATGGGCGAGCACTGCCGCCCGCTCGTCGAGCCTCTCTGCGTCAAGTCGCTCGATCGCCTCGGCTACGGCTAGATGCAGGCGCTGCCGCCTCGGCCTGGAAATGTCTGTCAAGAGCGTCTGACGTACCAGCTCATGAGCGAAGTTGAGCTCCGATTCGGTCGCATCGGAGTTGACGATCAATCCCATCCTTTGGGCGTGCTCAACAGCCGCCAGCAGGTTCCCAATCTCAATTGGCTCGATTGCGGCTTGCAAAAGCTCGAAGTTGAAACTGCGACCAATTACGGCGGCAGCCGTCAGGACTTGCTTGGCCTCTTCACTCAGTCGTCCCAATCGTCGCCGGAGTACGAGGCGGACATTCTCTGGGACGTCGTTCTCGTCCAGCGTAAGACCGCTGCGGAATCCGCCGCTCGCGTCGAAGATCTTGCCCTCCTCGACTAGGTGCTTATAAATCTCTTCCACAAAAAACGGATTACCTTGAGTCTCCTCGAAGGTTAGCCGGACAAATTGCAACGGAGGTTCCGCCAGGCTGAGACTGCGGATCATCTGCGCGACCCCTGCGTGGGACAGTCCCTGCAGCTTCAGCGGACGCAATCCGTCGTGTATCAGCTCATCGAGCGTGCGAATAAGCGCCGGATTCGAATCGAGCTCGGCGTCGCGATATGTTCCCAGCAGGACCAGTGGCGCGTGCTCTATGCGGTTGGCGATAAAGTCGAGCAGGCCAAGTGTAGCTTCGTCGGCCCAGTGCAGGTCGTCGAGTACAAGGAAGATCGGCGACCGCTGCGAAGCCCGGAAGAAGAATTCGGCAAGAGTCTGACGCACAAAGTGGCGCCTCATTTCCACTGGCAATTGCGCCGGCGCTGGCAGATCGGCGAAGACGCGCCTCAGCCGAGGAGCGACCTGCGCCAACTCCGCTCCGTTATCGCCAAGCTCGCGCCGAAAGTCCTCGGGGCTGGCCGACCGCGCCAGCATCAGTTCCAGGACTTCCACGAACGGAAGATATGGATATGGCTCACTGTCTTCGTGACACCGTCCGGTAAAGCAGCGGAACCCCTTTTCGGCGGCGTAACACGATATCTCCATAGCCAGCCGGGTCTTGCCCACTCCGGGGCCGCCACCAACCATCGCGACCGCTCCAACACCATCGAGCGCGCGGTCGATGAGGCTACGAAGAAGCTCGGTCTCGCCTTGCCGACCGACGAACTCAGTCCTGCCAAAAGATGACGGCCACTGGACGGCAAACGCTCCTGATGCGACGCTGCTTTGCTGATCAGAGATATCGGCAGGCGATTCCGTCGTAGCGGGCGAGCCTTGGCTCGGCTCAAACTCCCAGGCAACGGTCAAATTGGGCTCGGGATTATAACTGCAGTAGGTTCCTGTCTTGATGCAGCGTGCAAGCATTTGCCCGAAAGGCAGATGGTGATCGGCAATTCTGCTTAAGGCATTGTTGATCCTGCGGGAGACGCTCTGACGAGCCCGTTCCGAGCTCGAGGCGGCGAACCGGTCGCGCCCACCGAGCCCGGTGGCCCGAGAGAGTTCTGCGACCAGCGCGTCCATCTCGCGCTCGGCCTCTTCCGCGCGCTCGATCCGCCCGAGTGTTCGGGCTTCCGCCTGTTCCTCTCGGAGCTCCGTGATCCGACGCCGGTAAGCTGCCTTAGCTTGATCGTCGAGCAATTGTCCCGCGTCGCCGAGACGTCGGGCATGGATACCAGCTTGTTCCAGTTCGTGAACGTTGGATCCCAGAGTAGCGACGTCACTCTCACCTGGTTCCGGGCTGGCAGCCGGACCCTGAGCCAACTCCAGAGCATGGAATTCCTTCGCGGGGTGAGCGAGCAAATGAGCAATGCAGGCGAGTCCCTTGGTGTCCTTCAGCCGAAAGATTTTTCCCGCGTAGCCGATCGTCCAATACTCTCCCTCCTTGCAAAAGATCGCTCTGTCGGCCGAGGAACCACCCCGCGGCGCAGTCGTCGTCGCGGCTCCCGGGTTGCTCGGAGTCTCTCTAGCCATCGAGGCGCCTGCTTACGGCTCGAACATAATAGTGGATATCACCTTTGAGCTTTCCCACCCGGACAAACGTAAATCAAGAGCGTCTCGGGAACGCTGTACCCCCGGCCTTCATGAATCCAGATCCCAGGCCTCGTCGGCCGCCTTCTGTGCGACAAACGGCAGCCCGCACTTGTGTTGCCATTCGTCACGCCTCATCACCGAAACGCGTTGTGACTTGGATGCCAGCTTATGGCGAAGGGTTACGCCGCGCTTAAAGTCTCGACCGTTAAAACGTAGGAGGAGATTCCAATGTCAATCGTGCCCATTCCGAATTCGATAGAAGCCGCACCCGAGGCCTCGCGTCCGCTGCTCGAGGCCGTCAAGACCCAACTGGGCGTCGTTCCCAACATGTTTCGCCTGATCGCGAGCAGTCCGGCGACGCTTGAGGGCTATCTTGGATTCAACGCCGCCCTCGGCAAGGGTGCGCTCGACCGCAGAACGCGCGAGCGAATCGCACTTGCCGTCGCACAATTGGACCGCTGCGACTATTGCCTGTCGGCGCATACTTATCTCGGAAAAAACATGGCGAAGCTCGACGATGACGAGTTGGTCGCCAACCGCAACGGCACGTCGCACGACCGCAAGGCTGAGGCGGCAGTTAAATTCGCGGCCAAGCTGGTGCAGGAAAGAGGTCGCGTAGGCGAAAAGGACATCGATGAGGTCCGACGCGCCGGCTACAGCGATGGCGAGATCCTCGAAATTATTGGACACGTCGCGCTCAATACATTCACGAACTATGTCAATGAAGCGCTAGGTACGGCGATCGATTTCCCCATTGTCCACGCCGTGTGATCGCGAGACGGGATGCGGTACCTCCCCCCGGCATCCCGTCGCCTTCACTTCGGAGATGAGGCCGCCCAATGAAACGTCCGCAGCGCCCGCAGTTCGACGCCAAGGCCGTCGTAGATCCGCGAGATATCGCGGGCCAGCGTGACGGCTCGCGGCCTTCGGATAGCCTGAATCCTCGGAATCATTGCGATCTTGGTCGTGGCCCGTGCCTTGCTCCAAACGAGGTCATGATCAGAATCACAGTAGTTCCCCGTGAGCATGACGCGACACGAGTCATCGTCGAGGGCCGGATAACCAAGGTCTCATCGGTCGAATTGGCCGGCGTATGCGATCAGCATCTAGCCGGCGGAGACAATCTCGAACTCGATCTGTTGGCCGTGACCTTCGCCGACAGTGACGGCGTAACCCTGGTACGCGATCTGGTTAGGCGGGGCTGTGTTCTCGGAGAATGCGCGGGATTGGTACGCGCGCTTTTGTCAGATGATTCAACGCAACTGCCCAGGTCAACCGCCGCGACCGACGAAGGACAGTTGCTCGCGCAGCTGCGCGCCGGCGACGCGGACGCCTTCGGGCTGGTGGTACAGCGATACGGCGGCCGTATGCTGGCGACCGCCCGCAGATTTCTGAACAACGAGCACGACGCGGAGGACGCTGTTCAGGAGGCGTTCGCTTCGGCCTTCCGCGCGCTCGACAAATTCAACGGTGAAGCGATGCTCTCAACCTGGCTTCATCGGATCGTCGTAAACGCGGCGCTGGTGCAGTTGCGGGGCAAGAGGCGCCGGGGCGAGCAGCCGATCGAAACTTTACTGCCGCGCTTCGACCAGGATGGCGCGTGGATCGACGAGCCGGTGACTTGGACCGATGCCAGCCAGACGATTCTGGAACGACGCGACTCACGTCAGATGGTGCAACGCTGCATCGCGAGACTTCCCGAGATCTACCGCTCGGTCGTTCTGCTGCGCGATATCGAGGAGTTGGACACCGACGAGACTGCACGATCGCTTGCCATCACACCGAACACAGTCAAAGTGCGGCTCCATCGGGCTCGCCAGGCACTCAAGAGGCTCATCGAGCGAGAACCCGGGCTCCAGTTCCCTGATTCGAACCATATCGGCTCATTCGGTCGTGAGCACCGCACTTCGCTCTAGGAGGCTGCTATCATGCTCAATCGTCGAAGTTTCATGGCCTTCGGAGGAAGTACGCTTTTGGTCGCAGGCACACGTTCAATTAGTCATGCTCAGTGCTTTCCGGAGTCACCACTTGTGGTTCGCACCTCTGTTCATCGCATTCAAGCCGACGGTATCGATGTCTTCTATCGGGAAGCCGGCTCGCCGGAAGCGCCGGTCGTGTTGCTGCTTCACGGCTTCCCCAGCTCATCTTTGCAGTATCGCGAGCTTATTCCGAGACTTGCAGACAAGTATCGTGTGATCGCCCCGGATTTGCCGGGGTTTGGCTTTACCGCGGTGCCGTCAGCGCGTCAGTATTCGTACAACTTCGATGGATTGGCGAAGACCATCTTGGCGTTCACTGAAGCCTTAAAGCTGAAGAAGTATGCACTCTACGTCTTCGATTATGGCGCGCCGGTAGGTTTTAGGCTCGCTCTAGCCCACCCGGAACGGGTCACCGCTCTCGTGACGCAGAACGGCAACGCTTATCTGGAGGGCTTGGGAGATGCCTGGGCTCCAATTCAGCGCTACTGGAAAGATCCGTCTTCGGCAAATCGCGAGGCGCTCCGCGGTGCGATGACCCTTGAAGCGATTAGAGCGCAATATACCGATGGCGCTCCGCACCCTGAGGAGATTGCTCCAGAGAGCTACACGCTCGACGCCGCTCTGATCCAACGGCCGGGGAATGTTGACATCCAGCTGGATCTCTTTCATGACTATGCCAGCAACCTCGAGCTCTATCCGGCATTTCAACAGTACTTGAGAACGTCGAAGCCTCCGCTGCTTGCAATCTGGGGCAAGAACGACGCCTTTTTCGTACCAGCGGGTGCGGAAGCCTTTCGGAGAGACGTTCCAGGCGCGACGATACAGTTACTCGACACGGGTCACTTTGCCCTTGAGACGCATGTCGAGGAGATTGCCGCTGCGATGAGGAGACTGTTGCAGCATGCCTTCCTTTAGTCATCGGTGAGCACCGCCAACATCAACGGTTTCTTTCGGTTCGAGATGCTTGGTTCGCGCGTTGAAATGCTGCAATGGCAGAACAATGTCCGGCCGCGAGAACCCATCGACTATGGTGTTGGCCGTGGACATCGGGCGTTCCTGTGTTTCCACCGACTGTTGGAGACTTGACACGCAGATAGTAGCAGCAAAGTCGTTCGTTTCCCGGCCTTTGAGACAAATAGTCTTTCTCCGACATCTTAAGTAACGATGACCTCGGCTCTCGACTGCGATGTGCTTGTTGCCGGCGGCGGACCCGCTGGGCTCGCCGTTGCAATAGCAGCGCAAATGAACGGTCTGAGTGCGATCGTAATCGAGCGCCGCCCCTCTCCACCTGACAAGGCTTGCGGAGAATGCCTCATGCCGCCGGCGGTATCGGCGCTCAACCGGCTGGGCGTGGTGGATTTAATCGATCCCGCCCGTCGCGCTTCGATCGACGGCATTCGATTCAAACGAGAAGGCGCTGCTTCGGCCGAGGCCCGACTCCCATCACCGGGCGGACTGGGCGTCAGGAGGACCGAGCTGACTGCGGCGATAATGCATCGAGCTCGTTGGCTCGGCGCGGAGATTCACCAGCGCACCAGCGTACGCGGCTATCGTGTCCAGCAGGATCAGGTGCTCGCAGAAACGGATGTGGGACCAGTGCGCGCCCGATTCCTTGCTGCCGCAGATGGCCTTCACTCACGCATTCGCTCAATGGCTGGATTGCAGGCGACCTCGAGCCGACCGCGGCGATTCGGGATACGCCAGCATTTTCGCGTCAAGCCGTGGAGCCGCTTCGTTGAAGTTCACTTTACCGACGGGGTTGAGGCCTATGTCACTCCGGTCGGTCCCATGCGAGTGGGTGTCACGTTCCTTTGGGACGACGCGCGCGTGGCACGGCATGGCGCTTCGATCGACAAACTCTTTGAGCGATTTCCTTCCATTTCGGTCCGCCTTGCAGAAGCGGCGGTGGATTCCCCTCCGCGAGGCGCCGGTCCGATGGCACGTACGGCACGCACGCGAATCGCAGACCGTTTTGCGCTGGTGGGAGATGCGGCAGGTTATATCGATGCGATCACAGGCGAAGGGCTCTCACTTGCGCTCGTCTCGGCGCTCACTCTTGGCAGGATACTTCCCACCGCGCTCGCATTAGGCGGGTCGCGCGAGACACTCCTCGCGTACCAGCGCGAAGCGGCGCACCAGTTCCGCCGCTACGCGTTTGTGACAAAAATCATGCTCGCCTTTGCGCGCCGTCCAGCACTTCACGGACCAGTAATCGCAACGCTCGCGCGGTACCCTCAAATGTTCTCAGCGATACTCCACTTCGCTGTCGGCGCGCGCCCGGCAAGAGAGCTGCCCGAGAACATCCCATCGCTGAGCCCTGCAGAATCGCAAGATTGAACCCTATCCAGGAGGAAGAATATGCGTTCATCGAAGTTTCTAACATTGTTCGCTATCGGACTGGCGCTCGTAAGTTCCGGCTGTAGTGCGCTGCAGGCCGCCAGGTCAGAACAGGTTGAAAAGCAAATGGCCTTCGAGCATCGCGTTGACACTGCTCATGTCTGGGTCACCACTCAGGCATCTCCGGCCGGCAAGCCTTACTCCACCCTCGGCGAGTTGAGTTACACCGAGCCGTTCTCGCCCGACGCGATCGACGAGGCCAGGATCAGCGACAAGTTGAAGAAAATAGCCCTGGAGAAATGGCCTGATATGATCGACGCGATTGTCAACGAGAATCAGACGGTTTCGGCCGACGGCTCGCAGATCACGGTCACGGGAAAGGCAATTCAATACGACTCGTCGGTTGACCGGGCCGCCTTGCATCACCTTAACGACGATCTCGTCGCGTCGCCTAATGGCAACTAGCAGCCATCAATGGACCTCTAACTAGAGAACGGGCGCATCGCGGAAACTGTTCGCGACGCGCCGGCCGCCTACAGAAACCGTCGCTTTGCGGACTGCCCTCGGTTGGTTCTTAGCACAGCCCGCTCTACTCCAGTGTCCCTTCGGAACTTACATCCCGCTGTCGCTCATGCTGAAACGTTTTTACTTTCCGAGCATCAAAGAATGACACAGCAGAAGTTTTCAGATCTTCAATGAGGCCTTCGCACATGACATTCAATCGCATTGCAACAGTTGCAGCGCTCGCGTTGACGATCGCCTTTATCGCCCCACCTGTCCCTGCTGGAGCACAGGTGAAGCCCGGAGACGTTATTACTCCCGACAACGCGTCCAAGGTCGAGGGGTTGGTAAGTCCCGGGAACCTCATCCTCGTCAAACAAGGCATGAAGATGAAGATAGTTCCGACTGGCCACCTGGATTGGCCACCGCCCTACAAGTCCGCCACCGAACAGTACTCGCCCCAGGTCTCACTCAGTCCGGACGGTGAGCTAAAGAACTATGCCGCTGGTCTACCTTTTCCGCTGGTCGATGCCGATGACCCGCAGGCCGCTACCAAGATCATGTGGAACTTTGCGTTCCGTCCGCTTTACACTGACGACGTGGATGCGCGCGGGGTTGAGATTGTGAGCCACGCGGCAGGGTCAGCCGATCCGATCGAACACTTTTCGATCGGTCATATGGGTTTTTACAAGTATGTTGGCCGGACGGAGGTCGCACCGGTTCCGGTGGACAAGGACATCTTGAATACCGGCATCGCCTTTCGCGCAGGTGCCTATCCGATCCTGGATCCTCCCGAACTGCGCGGCGCCGGAATCATAATGCAGGGCTACGCTATTCCCGGGTTCGAAGATGCAGTGTGGGAATACAGTTCAGGGTCGCGTAAGCTGAGACGCTTGCCCGCCGCTGAGCTCTCTGATGCGTTCGGAGTCTCCAAGACGGGTACCGGCGTGCAAAGCGGCGGTACTGACGGCGCTACGACCTATGCTTCCACCTGGGATCCCGATTCCGTGTTCGGGTTTTCCGCTAAAATCCAGGACTACACCTATAGGCTGCTAGGCGAGCGGCCGATGCTTGCATCCGTCGAGGCCGCGAATTCTCCTGCCCAGCCTTGTGCGAGCGACGGCGGGCGCTCGGTATGTCCAGAGAATTGGGAAATGCGTCACCTTTATGTGATCGAAGCGACAGCGAAGCCTCGCTCTCCTCTGGGCGGTAGCGTGATCATTCCCAAGCGTATTTTCTACATCGACTCGGAAGGCTGGTTTATCACCGCCTCGGACCAGTTTGACATACAAGGTCAGCTCTGGAAGACGATCGTGACCTTTAATACATACCGCGACCGACCGGTCCCTGACGCAAAGGTCGCGATCTGGCCCTTTAAACGCATATTCGAGACCGCTCTAGTTGACGAAGATGTGACCGACGGTTTTTCTACTGTGATTTACTCACCTGGACCCGACGGCCATGACGACGGCTGGTACATCAATATGGGCCTCGTCGACAAGACATTCTTTACGCCCGAGAAGATGGTCCAGGCTGGACACTGAGACGCGGTTCCTAAGGAAGTGGCGGTGGGCATTGCGCCGGGTTAGCACTGAAACAGGATCTAAGCGGGCGGTATGCGGTGCGGCAGAGTAAAAGCTCACGCCGGCCAGGCGTGTAGGGTTTCCAAACTCAACGGCTGGATTTTATTGGTTCTTGCCAAACCTGCATTTTCACTTCTACTGCTCTGGGCCGCGTTTTGGAGTATTCACGCCGTCGTAAAGTCGAACGCGTTTGCACAGGACATACCCCTGGCGTTTACGACCTCCGCAATTCAGAGCGCGATCAGGGATAACGACGCATACACCCACGCTTGGTGGTCGGGCGTTCATGAGCTCTCGACCAACGGCGCTGTTAGAAAGTCAGAGATCGCTTATGCATCGGATCGGCGCCTAGGCAACACTCTTTTTCGTGACGGAACCCAATTCGCGTCGAGACCTGTCACGCGGACATGTCACATCGGAGGTGATGGCTCTGCGACGGAGGAGGACATATCGGTAACCCGCGGCGCGGCGAACAGTGAGGATCAGGTCCTGTCCAAGGATGGCAGCCGCAGCCCGACGAAGGGCTACGCCGACTCGCCTCGATATAGCCTGCTCGCGATAGGCGATTGGTTTCGAGTGACGACCTCTTTGGGTGCTAGTGTATCGAGAACGCCATCCGAAGACCGCCTTTTCGTGTCCGACGAAACTTCACTAGTCGACGGAACGCCGATCGCATCCGAAAAGACAATAGCTCCTCCGACTCCACTCCAGTCATGCACCTTGGCAGTTACGATCTGCCCGTGGCACTCAGCGAACCAGAACTCGGCGATAGGGAAAGGTGAATACGGTGGCTTTTAGTCATCCTGCAAGAGGAGATGAGCATCCGCTAAAATTTAGCGTCTGGGTATGGGATTCAATTTGGTTGCCTGCTGTCGTGGTGCGCCCTGCCCAGATGGGTCGCGTGTTGGTCAGGTTCGAGCACGGAGTGACTTTCAACGCGATGGTGTCCCACGTAAGATCGCGCGACCCAGCTTCGAGCGGTTCCGACATGCCAGTGGCTGGAAAGACAATGCGAATTGAGACATCTACGGAGTCGTCACGGCCTCTATCGCACTGAGTCCACAAGGGCGCAGCTTCCGTCGTACCGGTACCTCCCGTCACGTCTGAGCCGCGCGCAGAGAAATCATTCTGGCGCAGGGCTTTCGTTGCTGTTGGCTGTGGTTCCTCAAAACTTGATCCGACCGAATTTATTGGCGGTTTCGAACGTCTGGCGATAGCCTGCGGTGCATGGGGATGCCGACAAGCGAACCATTCCTCATAGCCCGAAGCGGCGAACCAAGAACCCGCACCGCGCTGCTGTTGGAATCGATCGCACTGCGCCATCAAATCGCAGTGCTCGAGCGCAGCCGAACTCGTCGCCCGTGCTTTCGCCTCTGGGATCGGCTGTTTTGGATCTTGTTCTCGCGCTGGTGGCTCCAATGGCGCGACAGCCTGATCATCGTCCAGCCCGCGACGGTCTTGCGCTGGCGCCGTGAAGGTTGGTCAGCGCTTTGGCGATATCGAGCACGCGGTCGCTGGCGCGGTGGGCGCCCAAGGATTTCCAGCGAAGTCCGTCATCTGATCGCACAGATGGCCCGAGAGAACTTTCTCTGGGGTGCGCCGCGGATTCATGGTGAACTTCTGATGCTGGGTTTCAGCGTCTCCCAAGCCACCGTCTCGCGCTACATGCCTGCTCGAAGCAGACGGCCGGGGCAATCGTGGCGGACTTTTCTTAGCAATCAAGCCATGGCATTCGGTCACTGCGAGTATTACGAGGAATGGTCGACGGGAGACGCTAGCCTACAGGGTCCGTCCTATTCGCCCCAGCTCGAGCGATCCGGGGCTGCGCAGATTGCGACTGTATGGCTTGGGCTCGGGCGCGGCTTTGGGCGACCGCAGCTTTTCCTGAACAATCGAAGAATCTGTCTGCGGCCCACTCAGTGCGATCATGGAGTAACGCATCGCGCTGCCTCCGTGTCCGGCGGCCCAAGAAGAGCGCTGTCTAACCGTCGCGGACCCGCTTTCCTGATCCGAAGTCCACCGCGGCAGCGTGCCTCAGCGAGTCGCCCGCTTTTCCGTGCGCGCGGATAAGGTTTTGAGGAACGACAGCCCGAGCGCGATCGCGCCGCCGTTCGGATTCACCCGCTTCATATCGGCTTCCAGCGTTTTCGCCCAGCCCAAGACCACTGACGCGAACGCCTCGTTGATCTCTACCACATCGATATCGGCGATCTTGAGACCTGCTCTCTTAAGCAGTTTGCGCGTGGCGGGGATCGGCCCCTCCAGCATCAGTACTGGATCGCATCCGACCAGACACGTTTCGATCACTCGTGCGCGTGGGCAGCAGCCCAGTTCACGAGCCTTCTCCGCCGTCATCAGCAGCACGGCAGCGGCGCCATCCGCCACCTGCGAGGATGAACCTGCGGTGTGGATTCCGTCAGGGCGGGCAACCGGCTTAAGCGCAGCCAGCGCCTCGAGGCTGGTCTTCCGCGGAACCTCGTCGTGCGTCACGACACGCGTTTCGCTGGTGCGCTCTCCGCCTTCCCGGATAACCGGAACTTCGATCGGCACGAGCTGAGAATCGAATCGCCTCTCGGAAATCGCACGCGCCGCACGCAGCTGTGATTCGAGGCCGAAGCGGTCGGTGTCATCGCGCGTAATCCCGTATTTGGTGGCGATTCGCTCGGCGCCTTCAAACTGGCTGGTGAACTCGAAATGCTCGCGATACTTGCGCGTGATCGGCTTGCCCATGCCCGCCTGCGCTCCCGCGATCGCGTCCGAGCCGATGGGTAACAGGCTCATATTCTCGACGCCGCACGCCAGCACAATATCCTCCGCGCCCGACGAGATCATGTTCGCCGCCAGGTTTACGGCAAACTGGCTGGAGCCGCACTGCGAATCGACCGTCGAGCAGGCGACGTCGGGTGAGAGGCCGGCGGTGAGCCACGCGGTCCGGGTCACGTTGAACGCCTGCGCGCCGACCTTGTTGATACATCCGCCAATCACCTGACCAACAGCAGCAGATGGGACCTTTGCGCGCTTCAGGACCTCGACTATCACCTGGTCGAGCATCTCCGTGGGATGCGCGCTCGACAGAGCGCCTTTCTTTTTGCCAATAGGCGACCGGCCCGCTTCTACAATCACGACTTCTCGCATGACCATCCTCCGTTACACCGAGCCGAGGCCCGGTCTCGAATCTTCAGTATCGGTGAACTTGCCAGACTAGCGCAGATATAACAGGTGTGTGAATTAACCCCCAACTGAGCCTCGAGAAGGATCCTCGGTCGTCGACAACGCGAGTGGGCGATCAAGCTGAACAACAAACTCATCAACGGGGACTTTAACCGTGTGCGAACGATTCACACGTCTGCACTTCAACAGTGCATTCTGCCAGAATCAGCAATTCGCCACACACACCATGACGCCTGCACGAATATTAGTGAACGCGGGGCGAAGGTCATGCGGCAGGGCATCGACGAGCGGCCACGAAACGATCGCCGCCCTACTTAGGGAGTAACAATGATGCATCTTCACCTTACGACCGACCTCATTTCAAAGATCGACGAAGTTCAATTCCTCTATACGCAGGATCGAATGAATGCAGTTCGGGACTTCAGAAATGAACCCGACTGCGTGAAATACATCAAGCGAGAGAACCTTCGAGCGGTCATGATGCCGTCCAACCCCAATCCATATTTCAATCGTATTTTATTGTCTGGTCCCGTCTCCACCGGCGCGCTTGGTGAAGTCCTGGATCTCTATAATGCAAGTGGTGCAAAACCTGATTTAGAAATCAGTCCAGGTGCTCTGGATGAAGAACTGGCAAAATTTCTTCAAGCGCAAGGTTACGCTCAAACCAAATTCCTTCCCGTTTACGTAAAGCCAGTTGAAGAACTGAGTGCGAGCCACTCAGATTCTCTTCAAGTTGTTCAGATTTCAACGCCGAAAGATCTGAGCCAGTTTCAGGATCTCTATCTTCAAGGATGGGATATTAAGGACGCTGTTATCAGGTCCTATATCGAAAGGTGGTTAAAGTACGCAGATTGGAAGTTGTATCTCGCCTATCTCGGGGACCAACCCATTGGTTGCGCAGTTTTATATTTGAAGAACTCGATTGCATATTTGGCAGATGCAACCACGCCCGAAAAGTTTCGGGGCAAGGGTGCACAGACCGCCCTTCTTCTTGCCCGGTTTAAGGACGCGATGGCGTCCAACGCTGATTTGATATTCACGCGGACAGATTTTGGCTCTACCAGCCAGAAAAATATGGAAAAGCAGGATCTCCGAATATCTTACACAAAAGCCTTTTGGACGAAGCTAGCCTAGGATGAGACACCACTGCGTATTGTCGTGATCCGGTGGCCGGCCCCAAACTCGCGGATTTCCTCCAGAACGCGCCGGAACTCTGGCGGTGGCGCGAGGCACGTGGTTCGATACGTATCCAGGAAGGGGAGCCACCATCTTTCGTTTTCCGCTATCCCGGGTTCTAAAGTAAGGTCGATTAGTCGAAATTTGGACGCTAGAAGCAAATCAGGTCATTCGTCACCAGCGGGGAAGGTTAAACCGATGCGGGAGCCAGATGAACCGGGCGACGATGGACAGGTTGGGTCACGAGCGCTGCTAGCCGCATCAGCGGCATACGGCATCGCTGGCGTTGTTGCCCTGGTGGCATTCGGAACGTTGCCTGCCGCCTCCGAGACCGGCCCGGAGCTTGTGACCTGGTTTCGCGAGAATCGCGACTCCGTGCGATGGGGCGTGTGGGCCTTCACGGTCGCCGCTCCGCCTCTTGCTCTCGAGTTTGCGCTGCTCCGCCGCCTGCTTCCCACGCCCCATCGCGACATGTTCCTGATAGGGGCGGTTGCATATACGGCGGCGATCGCAGTGTGGTCGTGGACATGGGCGGGACTCGCACTGCACGCCGACCAATTGGAGCCGGCAACCGCCCGCACGGTTCTCGACGTGGCGGTGTTCTTTGGTCCGGTCCTGACCGGTTCCACCACGACGATGATGGCGCCGGTGACGTGGCTGGCGCTGCGCAGTCAAGCCGGGATTCCGCGATGGCTCGGCGCGCTCGGACTAGTCGCGTTCGTGGAGCAGTCGATCGAAACGATCACTATCTTTGGCTCGATCGGCTTCACCCAGCCGGGGGGCGCGATGAACATGCAACTCGGCGGAGCGCTGACGCTAGCTTGGATACTCGCCTTCGGCTTCTGGGGAGGCGTCCGTGGGCGCGTGCAAGTTTCCCCAGCTTGATTCTGTCGATATCAGATCGGTGACCTAGTCTTTCCTCCAATTTCAAGTTCACACAATAACGGCATCGGCATTCAACCGGCTCGGCCGCGTCAGCACCTGTCGCCCGCGGACTTCTTCCAGCACGCGCTGGAAATCCGGCGGTGGCGCGAAGCACATGGTTCGATACGTATCCAGGAAGGAGAACCACCTTCATCCGGCAACTTTGTCAGTCACTTCTCAACACTCCGGTATTGCCACGCAGATCGCGCTCAGTACCCATCCCGGCCCCTCGAAATTCTCGTTGCGTTTCACGCACATTATCAGCGCCGAAATTCGAATTGAGCTAGAGCATCGGATTGGCATCGGGCTGGCCGAGCTTGAACTGGCCCAGAGCGCGATACGAAGACTGACTTACTACAAAGTGCTGGCCGACCGCGTACGCGTCGCGGAAGCAGCGCTGCAGAGGATTGGTATCGAATAGAGCGCCGCCACCCGCGGCCTGAAACGCAACTGTGGCAACGTGCTGCCCCACCTCGGTGATGTACGCAGAGGCGGCGCGCGCCTCAGCTTGCTGTTCAGCCGGTGGGGTTTTACCCGCGCGCGCTTGCGCCCAGAGGCTGGACAAGACTTGCAGCGCGAGCGCCCGTGCTGCGGAAAGCTCCGACTCAGCCTTTCCGAGTGCGAACTGAAACTGCGGGTGGGTCGCCAGTGCGGAAGGAGAAATGCCGCGCACCTTCTCTACCGCCTGCCCAGTTATTTCATCCAAGGCACGACGGGCGATGCCGAGCGGGATTGCCATGTGGAACGATGTGACTTGCGCAGGAATACCGAGGCGAAGCGCTGCGCCGCCAGTGACAGCGTTCCCCAGCAAACAGTCCATAAAAGAGAACGTCATCTCGTCCGGCACGAACACGTTCTCGATGCTGTAATCGCAGCTACCTGACGCCTTGAGTCCGGCGACCTGCCAGTTGTCATGGATCACCACCTGATCTCGCGGCAACAGAACGACACGAGCTCCTTCCAACGGCGGGTGGCCGGGGACGAAGGCACCTGCGGAGACCCAGTCCGCAAAGTGAATGCCGCTGCCGAAAGACCAACGCCCTCTCACCCGATAGCCACCATCGACCGGTTCGGCTTGGCCCCGGGGCGCGATCATTCCAGCCATGGGCGGGACGCTCGTGGCAAAAATCCGCTGAGTGGCTCGGGCAGGAAGGTAAGCTGCAATGATGGAGTTCTGTCCGCCCAGGATTCCCGCCACCCAACTCGTGGAGCCGTCGATCCGCGCCAGCGCCTCCCAGACCTCCATCTGAGTGATGGGATCGGCTTCGTCCCCACCCACTTCAAGTGGACAAGTGAAGCGGAGCAGACGCGTCTTGCGCAAAGCCTCTATAGTAGCAGCATCCAGGCGGCCGAGTTTCTCTGAATCTGGTGCGTGCTCCGCCAGTATGGGCGCAATAGATTCGACCTCGGCCAGCAACTCATTTCGAAGAAGCTCGTCCCGCTGCATTTTTGTTCTCCTCGGCAAAGGCTGACGATCTGCCTACTATGCATTGCTGATCAGGCCGGTGATGCCGCGAGAGAGATCGCACTCAGCAGCCACTCGGCGATGATCTGGAGGCACAAATACTACAGCAGCAGATGTGCAGCCAGTTGCGTCCTTTCCCGTCACCGATCACTCGGGAAGCAGCGCGCGCACTTCTTCAAGAACGCGTCGGAATTCTGCCGGCGGCGCAAAGCACATAGTTCGATACGTATCCAAGAAGGGGAGCCACACTAATCGAGCGCATCGCATTCGAGGCATCTGTTCAGGCGTGCACCCTCGGCCGCCGCTCAATCCACGGCTGCGCCTGCTCTAGCTGTCTCGCTACGCGAATCAGCAGATCTTCGCGGCCCATCGCTGCGACGAGCTGAACCCCCACGGGAAGTCCTTCAGGAGTCCAGTGAAGAGGCAACGAGATTGCGGGTTGACCCGTGACGTTGAAGGGCGAAGTGAAAAACAGATGCTGCGCGATCTTCGGCCATAGTTTCCACGGTTTGTCTTGCGGTGGTGTCAGATCTGCGAGCATAGCGGGCGGCTCCGAATCCGTCGGCGTCAGCAGTAGGTCGAATCCCATCGTCCACCACTGCGCAACTCGAACCGCCCAGAAGTTCTGCCACTCCATCGCCATCATGTAATCTTCCGCCGACACGGCCGGCTGGTCTGGCCGGCTTAAAGCCCACAGGTACGGCTCCACATCTTCTTGCGTGACGGGCCGATTCAACAAGAAGCCCAGCAGCATGATGAACGCGCGCATTCCGGGCAGCCCCAGGGGTTGCAGCCGCGGTCCCTGCTCGGGGTCAAACAAGGCCTCCGAAAAGGATTCTTCAACCCGATGTCCCAATGACTTCAGCAGCATGGCGGTTGCGGCCACCGCACTCGCACATTGCGGATGGACTTCCCCAAACGGAGTTCTCGCCAACATTCCGATTCTGAGTTTACCGGGGTCTTGGCAAAGTTCCTCTGTGTACCTTCGCGCTGGAGGCGGAATCAGATAAAGGTCACCGGGCTCGGATCCTTGAACAGCGTCAAGCACTGCGGCGGCGTCTCGGACCGTGCGGCTGATCACAAATTCGACTATTGAACGTGAGGTAGAGTGCCAAGATACTCGGCCGCGCGACGGTTTTAGTCCGACCAATCCGCACCATCCTGCGGGGAGCCGGATAGAGCCGCCTTGGTCATTCGCATGCGCGACTGGCACCATACCGGCGGCCACTGCCGCGCAAGAGCCGCCAGAAGAGCCACTGGTCGATCGCGCCAGGTCCCACGGATTTCGGGTGGGACCGAAGGCCAGCGGTTGCGTCGTGCATTGCGCGCCAAACTCCGGGGTGTTGGTCTTGCCGAGGGTAATAAACCCGGCGCTGCGAAACCTCGCCCCCAGGATGGTATCTGAAGGCGACCGATAGCCAGCGTCCCGTAGGGCCCGATTGCCCATATAGTAGGGCTGCCCCTTCTGCATCGCGCCGATATCTTTCAGCAGGAATGGCACGCCCCGAAATGGTCCGTCGGGTAGGTCGCGCGAGACCGCGGCAGCCTGCGCATCTTCGAAGAGCGGTGTGATCACAGCATTGATGGCGGGGTTTACTCGTTCGATTCGAGCGATTGCGGCATCAACCAGCTCGAGGGGTGTCAGTTCCCGTCGGCGCACCAGTTCAGCCTGTCCGGTTGCGTCCATCTTCGACAATTCACCGAGATCGAGGGCCGTTGCTGTTTCTCCCCGGTCACTTGTTTGACCGTTAGATCACAGATCTGCTTTCCGGGCACCTTACTCACGGTGACCTTAGTCAGTCGAGACTCGTCTATGACCGTGAATGTGGTATTATGGGGGTACGAGCAGATCGGAAGCTTTCGGAACGCCTGCTAACCTTTCCCACCAATTCAAAGCACTAACGGAGTGGCGAAGGGGAAATCCCTCTCGCACTCTCCCATCGCACAGCAGCGGCGTGGGTTACTTTTACTTCGGCGACTTCTCACCGAAGTGGATCAACATTTAAACCGGCGTTGACGCGACCCTCTTCTAGAACGCGCCGGAATTCAGGCGGCGGCACGAGGCACATGGTTCGATACGTATCCAAGAAGGGGAGCCAAGATTTCCCGTGCTCTTGGAAACCAAGACGGCGGACGTATTGGGGAGCTAGCGAAATAAAGGCTTGCAACGAAATCCGCCCACACTCGCGTGGCGAACGGTCCAAGCTGGGACCAAGTCGCTGAATATCCGTTGATTTACTTACTCGATTTAAGAGGCACCGGATGGCAAGTTCAGAGCGCGCGGCGACAGGAAAGCGCCGGAAAAAGCTGGCGAAGAGACGAGTCGTCACTAGCACTGTCTCGACCGCGAGCTGGATGACGCCGAACAGTACTAGGGTCAGCGCAGCCGCCCGCCAGTACCGCATCCAGAGCTCGAGCGGCTGCGTGTGCGGCATCAGCATGTCAAGCAGGAGCCCAACCGACAGCATGATGAAGCCCGAAGGCTTGAACAGTCGCTTCTGGCGCCGCAGCGCGATTGCGAACAGCGCTGCGATCAACGCAAGCCCTGCCTCAATCCAAAAGTGCGCCCGGACTACCCGGAGAAATGACTCCAGCAGAGATTGGTACTGCACCATTAGCGGCCCAGCTCGTCGAGTAGTGCCTTCGCGTCTTTCAGGTCGGCGGTGTCGAAGCCTTCGGTGAACCAGTTGTAGATGTCGGCGAGCATCGCGCGCGCTTCGTCTCGCTTGCCCTGCTTCGCGAGCAGCCGCGCGAGGCTGGTGGTTGCGCGCAGTTCGAATGCTTTCGAGCTGATGCGTCGGGCGACAGCGATGGTCTCTTGGAAATCTGTGGCAGCCTTGGTTTCATCGCCCAGCTGTTGATGCACCTCGCCCCGTTGCCACAACACACCGAGCAGAACGATTTGCTGTTCTCCGACGCTGGTGAAGGCTTGCTCGATCGCGGCAAGAGCCTCTTCCAATTGACCCGCGCGCGCATGCGCCTCGCTCAACACGATCAAAAACCCTGGCAGAGAAGACCTGTTATCTGACCTCGACAAGGAATCTCGAATCAACGCGATGCCTTCGTCGATTCGACCCTGCTCGGCCATCACCGACCCGCGATAAATGGAAGCGAACGCCACAAACTCACGGATTTGTTGTGCGGTCGCGACAGTGAAGAGGCGCTCAGCGACTTTGTGAAGGTTTTCCGGCTCTCGAAGATACACGTAGAGGACGGACGCGATCACAAGCGGCAAAACGAGACTGACAGATCTCTTCATCCGTTCGGCCAAGGAAATCGCCTCATGAATCTGCGCGCGCGCCGTGTCTGCCATCCCCAAGTGCCACGAGTTCACGCTCGACCCGCAAAGTGACCCGATGCAAGGATTTATAAAGTCCGCAGGGAAGTCGGCTTCGTTGAAAGCGGCGATCGACGATTGGAAGTGTTGTGATCCCCCAATAATGTCGCCCAGTGCGGACAGTGACCATCCCTGATCCTGGTGCGCCACAGACAAGGCGAAGCTGCCACCTGTTCGCTCCGCAATCTCGAGCATTTGGTCGGCGATCTGCTGCGCGGCAGTAATTTCGGCCAGCCCCCAAGCCGGCGTCCAAGCGGCCGACAACCCAATAAAGAGTTGCTCCGGATTGCCAGTCTTCTCGCCCAGCTCCCGCACGCGCCTGCTTGCCTGCGCGGTATCAGCAGTTGAGTAGCCGCTGGTGTATGTGAGCACTCTCCAAAGCGCGTACTGGAGATTGAACTCACGCTGTATACGCTCGGGTGTCTCGGGTGTCGTGCTCAGAGCGGCGATCGCTTGTTTGTAATAGAGCTCGGCTTCCTTGAGGGCGCCGCGTGTCATTGCCTGCAAGCCTGCGCGGTCCAGGTAGTCGACTGCTTTTTCGGTGTTTGCGCTGCGACCGTAATGGTGCGCCAACTCGGCCAGATGATCGTCGATCTGGATCGAAGGCAGACCTTCAATCGCTGCGCCGATCTTTTGGTGAAGCACCTTTCTCCGCTCTACCAGCACCGATTGGTAGGCCACTTCCTGGGTCAACGCGTGTTTGAAGGTGTATTCGATATCGCCGGCGGCCGGCTGCTCGTAGATGAACTCAGCAAGCTGTAAATCGCCTAGTATCCGGTTCAGTTCGTCATCAGGTTTCGCGACGGCACTCTTGATGAGACCGAAAGGGAATTCTCTGCCGATCACCGCGAGCGTCTGCAGCAAGTCTTTCTGGTCCGGGGGCAATCGATCGATGCGTGACGCGAGGATCGCCTGGACAGTCGGCGGAATCTTCAACTCCGCCAGTGGCTTGACGAGCTTGATGCTTCCGTTACGAATCAGTGCGCCGTCATCGAGCAGCACCTCGACCGTCTCTTCCATGAAGAACGGGTTGCCTTCGGTCTTCTCGATGATCAGCTGCTTGAGCGCGACGAGATCCCCGCTATTGCCTAGCAGCGACGACAGCATTTCCCCGGCGGATTCTTTGCCAAGAGGGTCGAGGCGCAACTGCGTGTAGAAAGTCTTACTGCCCCATCCATGCGAGTATTCGGGCCGATAGTTAACCAGCAGCAGGACCTTCGCGGTGCCAATAGAGTCGGCGAGTAGGTTCAGAAACGCCTGCGTCTCGTCATCGATCCAGTGCAGATCCTCAAAGATGACCATCAGAGGTTGATTGAGTGACTCGCGAACCAGTATTCGTTTGATCGCGTCGAGCGTGCGGTGTTTGCGAGCCTGTGCATCCATTTGCGCCAGCGGATCGGGTTCCACCGCGATTCCGAGCAGGCTGTAAAGATAGGGCAGCGCATCATTGAGCGTTGGGTCGAGAATCACGATCTTGCCAGCAACCTTCTCACGCCGTGCGCGTGCATCGTCATTGCCGGCGATCTTGAAGTAACCATGAAGGAGATCGATCACGGGCAGATACGCCGACGCTTTGCCGTGCGAGACTGAAAATGCCTCAAGCACCATCCAGCCGGACTGCGAGACTGCCTTGAACTCAAATATCAGGCGGGACTTGCCGACTCCCGGCTCCGCCATCGCCGCAACGATCTGACCGTGCCCGGCTTTGGCCTGCTCCGCCGCAGCCTTCATCGCGTCCATCTCGCGTTGACGTCCGACAAACTTTGTGAGTCCCCGCCCCGCCGATCGTTGCAGCCGTGTGCGCAACGGCCCGAGTCCCGTCACCTCGTAAACATCGACGGGTTCGCTGACACCCTTGACCTTGGTAGGGCCAAGCGGCTTGAGAACGAAGTAGCCTTCGCACAGCTTCCGGGTCGCCTCGGTTATCGCAATCGAACCGACCGGCGCCACCGCCTGCATCCGCGATGCGAGGTTGGTGGTGTGCCCGATCGGCGTGTACTCAGTTTTGCTTTCGCCGGTGGTGATCGAACGCACGACCACTTCGCCCGTCGTGATCCCGACCCGGCATTGCAGCGGATTGCCGCCCTCCGCCACCAGCTTGGCCGAATAGCGGCGCAGCTCTTCCTGCATTCGCAGCGCGGCATAGAGCGCGCGCTGCGGATGGTCCTCATGCGCAAGTGGAGCGCCGAACAGTGCGAAGATGCCGTCGCCGGTCGACTGCACCACGTATCCGTCATAGCGGCGCACATCATTGATCATAAGCTTCAAGGCTGGATCGACGATCGCGCGCGCCTCTTCAGGATCGAGATCCTGCTCGAGCTCCGTCGAGCCCTTGATATCGGCGAACAACGCTGTGACCGTCTTGCGCTCGCCCTCCGCGACGTCAGGGTCGGCCGATTCCGGAGCTATCCGCACCGATGACGTTGAAGAGGTGCGCGCGGGAGACTTCGATGCGTCCGAAGAGAGTGGCGCGGCGCACTCCGCGCAGAATTTCGCATCAGGCGCGTTCAAGTGAGCGCACTTCGGACACGCCCGGCTGAGCGGCGTCGCGCACTGATTGCAGAATCGCGAGCCGGCGGCGTTGTCGATGCCGCACTTGGTGCAGCGCATCGCTTTACCCCTTCGACCGCCTCCCCTCTTATCACCGGTGTCCGCTAAGGACTAGTAGGGCGCCACGGAAGGTGCCACCGAATAGACGCTCGCGCGGCAATTTGATACCGGGAAAGCGCTGATTAAATAAATCGCTCGTTGGTTCGCGAGGAGAAGAAGCATGGCCAACGACGTTCGAGGCTCGGGACTCGCGGGGGGGCGGCGCTCGATAAGTGAGATTTTAGTCGAGGAAGTCCACAAATGGACTACGACGATATTGTCGTGGGTGCGGGCTCTGCCGGCGCCGTGTTGGCCGCACGTCTCAGTGAAGACCCACAGCGGTCCGTCCTGCTGTTCGAAGCCGGCCCCGACTACCGCACGATCGACGAAACTCCACACAATCTGCTTCGCACTACGACCGCGCTTGCGGACCACAACTGGGGGTGGGTCGCACAGGCGACGCCGCAGCGGGAAATCCCATTCCACCGGGGCAAGGTGACGGGAGGATGTTCGGCTATCAACTCCTCGGTCGCGATCCGCGGGATGCCAGCGGATTTCGACCAATGGGTCGCGTCGGGCAACAGTGAATGGAGTTTTGAAAACGTCCTGCCCTTTTACCGCAAGCTGGAGCACGACGCGGATTTCGGCGGCGATGTTCATGGCAAAGGCGGTCCCATCTGGATCGAGCGCTCCAGGCAATCGAATTGGCCTCCAGTGGTCAGCGCCTTTCGGGATTCCTGTCGGGCGATGGGTTTTCCCGACGCGCCCGATTTCAACGACCCGCAATCGACCGGTGTCAGCCCGGTGGCGCGCAATCTGCGCGACGGAATCCGCGTCTCGACCGCAATCGGCTACCTTGCTCCCGCTCGCGGCCGCCTGAATTTGACAATTCGCGGCGGATGTCTCGCCAATCGAGTGGTGATCGAGAATGGCCGTGCAGCTGGCGTCGAGATCGAATCCGGTGGAGAGATGCAGCGCGTCCAGGGAAAACGCGTCACGCTTTCCGCGGGCGCATTCGCCTCGCCTGCCATTCTGATGCGCTCAGGAATCGGTCCGCGCGGCGAACTTGAACGTCATGGAATCTTACCGCTGATCGATTCGCCGGGTGTCGGCGCCAACCTGATCGACCACCCTCTCGTTCGGGTTTATGCGGCCATGAAGAGCGCGGCCATCGAGAGTTCAGAGGGCAGCGATCACACCCGCGCTAGCGTGATCCTGCGTTACACTGCCAGCGGTTCGTCGGAATTCAATGACACGCAACTCTATTTCATCCCGATGATCGACTGGGCGATAGTGCCAGGGGCTGTCCCGCCGGGAAGTCCGCCAGTGTTGTCGGTTTTTGTTGCTCTGCAGCAGCCGCGCTCGCGCGGAAAGATTGGGCTGCGTAGCGCCAACCCTCAGCATCAACCGGTCATCGAACTGAACTACCTGTCTGATCCCGAGGACACGCGCCGGATGGTGGATGGCGTGCGTTTGATCCAGCGGATCATGCATCATTCGGCGCTTGCGGCGGTATGGGCTGAGCCGCTTATGAGCGGCACGCAGCTATTGGATCAGGCCGTGGTCGACTCCGATACCGCGCTCAGCGAGTTGATCCGAAACAATTGCGACACTCTCTGGCACCCGGTGGGCACGACGCGGATGGGTCCCGAAGGCGATCGCGGCGCAGTAGTCGACCAGTACTGCCGCGTGCGCGGCATTCGGGGATTGCGTGTGGTCGATGCCTCGGTGATGCCAAACATCGTGCGCGCCAACACCAATTTGACCTGCATCATGATTGGCGAGCGCGTCGCTGACTGGATGCGCAACTCAGATTGACGCGGAGTGCTTACGAATTCCCTTTTGGCCCGAATATCCGCTCAGTAAAAGAGTCGAGCGCGTGTGGAAAACGGTGCGCATCACCTCACCCTCTCCTAGGATAAGGAGAGGGATTCAGAAATAGGATAAAGAGGATTCAAAAATCTAGGAAAGGGAGCGTTATGCGGTGGAGACTCATGCTCCCTTGGAGCGGAGGTACTCGTCGGCGATCTCGATCATCCGTGCGCGGCCAAAGCTCGGCTCGTGCCCGCCGTGCACGATCGTAACGGGCAGCGCGCGAAGTCGCTTCATGGTGCAGATATAGTCCTGGACATCGCTGTCAGGCAGGAAGTCGAGTAGCGCACCGTCGTAGATCGCGTCGCCCGAAAACAGAACGCCGGTCTTTGGCTCCCAGAGCCCGATACTGCCCGGTGAATGCCCGGGCAGGTGCATCACCTCGAATGCGCGATCACCGAGATCGATCACGTCGCCGTCGACGAGGAGGCTGGTCGGCGTGGCCGAGACGATTGCATAGTCTTCGGGCTTCCACCCCGCGGTCGGCAGCGCATCGACGAGCAGGTCGCCGCGGTCGGAGACTGCGCGCCGAGAAGTAGCTGCGAAACGATGCTGGATAATCACTTATGCGGAGGGAATGAAACTCCCGATACGGATTCATCCGCGGCGCTTCGATACGATGCACCACGCGGACGTCGAATTCATGCAGTCCACCGACGTGGTCGTAGTGGATATGCGTCGCGGCCGCGACTACGGGACGCTCAATAAGGTCGATGATTGCTCCGCGCAGCGGGGAAACACCCGAACCGGTGTCGACGATCAAATCGCGATCGCGGCCGCGCACGTGCCAGATGTTGCAACGCAGGAATGCATCGACGTGCGGCTCGTAGAGCCAAGTCACGCTGTCCGCCAGCACACGCCGCTCGAACCATCGCTCCGCGACTTTCAACATCGGCATTTGTCTCGCGGCGGATTCAGCAGGAATTTCCCTTTTGACTTCCGAACGTCAACTCTTTCCATAGATCGAACGGCTTTCCGCGGCAAGGTTTTAGCCGATTTTGTTCCGCATTGTTCGCAGTATTGCGGGGAGATGCCGGTTTCGCGTCTGGCGGGCTCCCGACGGCTGAAGAGTTAAAACTTTGCTTCACGCCGAGATCTACAACTGGTTCACCGAGGGCTTCGACACCGCCGATTTTGAAAGACGCGAAAGCGCCGCTCGATGAACTGAGCGAGTAGCGGATTGCCGCGGGCTCTCATTAGCTACCCGATCGCCGCCAGATATCGCGTCTGGCCCTATCACCGCGCCGAACGAACAAATTGAGACGGCCGGGCCACGGCCCGACCGTCCCAGACGCTACTGACTCAGGGAAGCAGGCTCTTGTCGACCGTTATCTTCGTCGCCGAGATTGTGAAGCCGGTGAATGTCGTTCCGCCTCCGGCGTAAGGATTGGTTCCGGGAACCTCAAACGTAAAGTTCTCTTTGCCGGTGAAGCTGTTGCCGTCATTCGCAACAGTTACCGTGTATTCAAAGTGTCCCGAAGTCCCGTCCCAAAGACCGGTGGTCCCGACGAAGTCGAAGAAGGGATGGGTCAGACCGTAGCTGTGACCGCCCAACTTGATCCATGTTCCGTAGCAGACATTCTCCGTGAGGATCGGCACGATGTCCTCGTCGAACTCCAGGCCGTCGCTGGTCCATCCGGAGAACACCGAGTCGATGAAGTTCCCGCCAGAGTCCTTGAGGGTTATCTGCCACAGGCCGACGATCGATTCGCTCGCCGATGCGCTGGACACTCCGAACCCAATCATCACGAGAGCTACGACCGCCGCCATAGCCCCGCGTGACAGAAACGTCAAACGTCTTGAAAATTTGTTCATTGCATTCCCTCGCTGAATTTCTCGGCGCGCGACATTGCGCGTCTCGAAGACCAAGGTGTGAAAATTTCGGTGAAAATGTCCGTTGAGCAGGTAACAAATCGGGTAACGAGCAGGATGCGAACGAATCAGGACCGCCAGACGATCGGATTGGCCGGGTCTGGCGAATACGAACAGAGGAAGCCGGTCTTGATCGAATTTGCGAGATGGCGCCCCAAAGCGGGGTTGGCCTCGCGAAGCTTTTCAATCGCGCCACGAATGTTCTTGAACACCGAGAGCCGCGCGCGCTGGGAATGTGACGAGGTCCTGCGCTCGCGTCCCCGAAATCCAACCCCCGCGGCTAGTTCCGCGGTCAGCACTTCAGCTTCTTCCCGGAGCAGCGAAACCCTGCCGAGATCGTTGCATCGCTCCGCCTCTTCGAGTTCCGGGCGCAAATCCTCGAGACGACGGCGGTACTCGGCGATGGCCTGAGCATCTAGCACGACGCCGGCGTCGCCCAGATCGGTTGATACTGTCGCGCCGACATTCTCCTCGAAGTGCGGCTCGATCTGCTGCTGCGGACTGTCGAGCGCGGCGAGTTCCCGCGCGTGAAACTGATGGCCGGGGTTACGGATCAGATGCGCAATCACGCGCAGCGATTTCGAATCCTTGAGTCTGAAAGTCTCGCCGCCGAAATTGACCGTCCAATAAGCGCCTTCGCGCCGAAATTCATTGTGTTCTGATCTCGACAGAGCTTCATCGAGGGGTTTTGTCTTCGGAATGGCGGCTTCGATGCGGTCGATCCATCGCTGGTCCGCACCTCTCGACCGAAGGGTTTCTATAGCGCGGTCGAACTTGTCCTGACCCTCCTCGCGCTTGCCGGCGGCCATCAGAGAGCGACCCCAGTCCATCATGGTGAGAATCGTTTCCCAGAAGCACTCATAGCGTGTGAGAATTTCTATCGCCTCCGCGAATTTGCCTTCTGCGATCCGCCATTTGTTTTCGGCGACGGCAACAAGCGCCTCGGTCCTTGCGACGTAACCGGCTAGCCCACGCCAGTCTTCGCCATCGGCCATGATTTGGAGGCAACGCGCGAGGGCCTTACGCGCGTCGGCGAATTGGCCCATTAGTACGTAAGTATGTCCAAGGCCTTCCAAGGCGTTGAGTTGGAACGGGACGTGCCCGCCGTCGTCAGCGATCGCGAGGACCTCGCGGAAGCTTTCGAGAGCACTTTCGTATCTGCCGAAACCGATTTGCAGTCCACCGGTCTCGATCCCGTAGCAACAAACATTCTCGCGGCGACCCTGCTGGCGCGCGAACTCTCTCAGCGACCGGAAACGCGACTCAGCGCCGTCGAAGTCGCCGGTCAGGTAGTCGACCCATGCTCTATTAAGTTCTGCGGCACCGCGATGCCTCGATTGACATTCGCTCTGGACACGGTTTGCTTCTGCCAGCTCTCCCGCGAACGCGTGGCGGACGCAGGCAAAATGAAGAAGAGTGCTTCGAGCGGGATTCTGCTTTTGCCGAGGCTTAACGAACTCCCGGTACACCCAAGACTTGAGAGCGCGGTGATCTCGCAGCCAGTTGAAGCTGAATGAACCCGCCGAAAGCGCGCTGCCGATAGCCGGGAGATCGTTCCACTTGTCACCGAGTGCCCACGATCGCTCGAAGTTATCGAACCCTTCGCGCAGTTTACCGGAACCCCACAACAATATTGCCAAGGCTGCTAACGCTCCTGCCTCCAGCCGTTCATCATTGAGCGCTTCAGCGATTCGGAGCGCCCGGCGCGCGGAAGGCAAACCCGCCGCTTCGTTTACCCCCCATATCTCGATCCAAGCCAGCGCATGGTAAGCTCGACTCAGAGCTTCGTGAGGTTTGCCGCCCAGTAATTCGTCGGCCTTCGCGCAGTGCTCGCGAGCGCGGCCGAGGTCCAGCGTTTCCCAGATTGTTCCACCCCTATATCGGGCCAGCCAGGCGTGGAGCAACGCGGCCTTTTCTGAAATGCCGAGACACTCATAGATGCCGAGCGCGCGTTCCAGGTACTCGATCCCGCGCATACTGCCGCCTCTCGCAAGAGGCTCCCCGATCCGAAACAAGATCTCGGCCATGCGCGCATCATCGGAAGCCGTGCGCTCGGCAAATTCGAGGGCAGCGGACCACTGCGCGGTCGCCTCTTCGAACGCGAATTTCGCGGCCGCGGCGTCGCCGGCGCGGATCAGATAGCCGATCGCCTTGTCGAGCTCTCGACTCTCGCTATAGTGATGCGCAAGTTCGGCGAGACGAGGTGAAACGTCGGATGCGTAGATCTCCTCGAGCGCATCGCCGATCCGCCGATGCAACGCGATCCGCTCGGCGGCTGCGGACTCGTTGTACAACGCCTCGCGAATCAAAGGATGAGTGAATCGGTGACGCGAACCACCGAGTGACACGATCAGGCCAGACGTGGCCGCCTCCTCCAGCGGCTCCGACAGCCTCTCCACCCGCAGGTGACTGACGCGTTCGAGCAGTGATGAATCGAACTCCTGTCCGATCACGGCTGCGACTGTCAGCAAAGCCTGCGCATCTGAGGAAAGGATCGCGAGGCGCTTGCGAATGGCTCCGCGTGAGCCTTCGAGCAACTTGAAGCCGCTAAGATCCAGCCGTTCCGCACCGGCCAGCTTCCCTTCGGCAATCAGCACTCGCACCACACCATCGACGAACAGCGGATTGCCAGCAGTCGCGCGATGAAGGTCGGCGACGAAACTCGCACTTGGCGCCAGCGTGGCGCGCGCCTCGACCATCCGCGCCACTTCCGTCTTGGCTAGACCGGCCAGCGGAATTTGATCGCCCTCGCGGAGAAGTCCGGCGATCGC
Source organism: uncultured delta proteobacterium (assembly GCA_963724395.1). Classification (GTDB taxonomy): domain Bacteria; phylum Desulfobacterota; class Binatia; order Binatales; family Binataceae; genus Binatus. Next base: position 655,248 of record CAVRUK010000002.1, read on the forward strand.
GTTCGAGAGCATTTGCGAACGGCGTACTTCAGCGTCGCGGTAATTGCCGATGACCACGATTTGCGTATCACGCAATCCGCGAGCGACAAATTTGAGCATCTCCAGCGAATCCTGATCGGCTTCGTGCAGATCATCAAAAATGAGAACGAGGGACTGCGAGCGAGCCGCGTCAATGAGAATCGTGGCGACGCCGTCGAAGAGCCGAAAGCGCGCCTGATCCGGATCCGATGGCGCCGGCCGGTTGGTCTCGGATGACAGTTCGGGGATTAGCTGGCCAATCTCAGGCGTGACGAGTAGTGGCCGCGCCCGCGTCCGATCAGGATGAACGACAAGAGAGCGCAGCACCTGCACCCAAGGCCAATACGCGGGCGCGCCTCCGCCCTCCCAGCATCTGCCCCACGCCACGCGCATCCCGCGCTCGGCGGCGTGTCGCGCAACTTCGTCGGCCAGCCATGTCTTGCCGATTCCAGGCTCGCCGGAAATCAGGAACAGCCGGCCGCGCCCGGCGATTGCGTCGTCGAGACTCGATGAGAGTTCAATAATCTCCCGCCCCCGCCCGACGAAGCTGCGGCTCGTCCAGTCCTGGCTGGTGACTTCGGGACTCAATTGCACGAACCCCCTTGGTGCGTGGAAGCAGCCCGAGACGACTAGAGATTCTCGCGTTGGCAGCCGTGTTACAAGACGGCAGATGTTGGGCCAATCATTGGGTGGGGCTCCTCAAAACCTGATCCGCGACAGAGACCGCGACCGATCGATTCGGTCCGCGTACCAGAAATAGCGCCTTTCCAATCGATACCTGCATGCGGCCCACCTTGCGTCAACCGCCGCTTTGTCAACCGCCGCTCGGGTGTCAACCGTTTGATTAGAGCTGTCGCTCCGCCGCCCGGTTTATGGCGTCGAATGTCCCTCAAAGCGGTTTCCCTGTTCTCCGAAGAAAATTCCCTGATACGCCGACTAAATTCCCTGTTACGCGAAAATAATTCCCTGTTCTGTTGAGTAGGGAATTCCGACAAAAACTCCAGAGAAGATATGACTTTTTCGGGTGCGAGCAGTCCCCAAAAGGGCTAGAATCGCGAAAATTCCCTGTATTTTCCCTGATGATCAGGGAATTTGACTGCGGAGAGCATTTCGCATCAGACTGCGTCATCCGCCACACAGTCTGGCATGTTTCCCTACATTTTGGAGAAACGATAAAATCGCCGCGTGGGGCGCGATTCGCGCACGGCCGTGGACGCGGAGAATGCCTATGGTGGCGGCTGAGCGCAAATTCCGCGCAAGATTCTCTGTTCGCGATTTTCGCATGTCCATCTGCGAACCGGCCGACATTTTGAGGGAAAGGGTCCTTGGGAAGAACGCCTAACGCCAGCGACTCAGCCGCGTAAGTCTATCTGGGTTCCAGAGCTTGCTGTTGCGCGCTCCAGAGCGGGGGCAGTTCGATTCTCTGGGTCATTGCGATGGTGCTGAGCTCCGCAGACTGGCGCCCTTGGGCGATCGCCTCGACGATCCTTGGCGCCAGAAACGCCAGCCGCATCACGCGCCGCACGTGACGGCTCGTAAGATGTTCTCGCCTGGCGATCTCACCGATCGACCTTGCTCGGCCCGCCAGCAGATCGTTGGACCATCGATACGCGCGGGCGGTCGCGTTGAGCAGCGGTAGATCGACGCGGGCCGTTAGTGTGGCGTCACCATCAATGATCAGCCGCATTTCAACGCCGCGCCGCTTCATCCGCATGGGGACAAATCGAGCTAGCGCAAGTTCGTTCGAAGTCGCGGCATCACGCCCTTCATCGGATAGTATCGGCAATTTGATGGAAACCTGAATGCCGCTCCGCTTGAGTTCGACGCGTTCGATCAGCCGGGTCAGTGCTGATGCGGCTTCTTGTTCGGACCGCAGCCTTTGAATCCAGGCTTCGGCGACCTTGAATATCGAAGGCAATCGGCTCCCATCGAGGTTGAGTTCTTGAAGCGCACCGGCGATTGCGGCTCGATCACCGAGAATCTTCTGAGCCGCAGCGCGAACAGCTCGCTCAAGCTCCGGTGCAGCTACGCGCCACCCGCGCTGGTCATCTTGTAACGACCCTCTGACCAATCCGCGCGAGACGTAGTAACGATAGTGACGCACACCTTTTACCGCACCTTGCACATATAGGGGCTCGCCGCTCTCGTCGAACAGTTTACCCGCAAGCGGGCTGGGTGGCGTCTTGGTCGGGCGTTGCATATGCGTGGCGGCCTGATCGAGCAAGCGTCGCTGGACCTTCTCCCATAACCCCCGGCTCACTATCGGCTCGTGCTGCCCTGGATGGCGTTCCTTCTTGTGACGGATTTCGCCCAGGTAAATCGGGTTCGATAGCATCAGGTAAAGAGCTCCGCGCGAAAATTGCAGGCCTCCCGATCGCACCCCATTTTTCGATACCCGGACTTTGGAGATGACCTTGCGGTGCCCCAAATCGCTTTTAAGGAGCCGGACGGAACCGAGTTCGAGATATCGCTCATAGATGTGTTTCACCGTCGTGGCTTCGGCCCGATTGACTACCAGCCGGCGCTCGCGGATGTCGTATCCAAGTGGCGGCACCCCGCCCATCCACATTCCCTTGCGCTTGGAGGCGGCGATCTTGTCGCGGATCCGCTCGCCCGTTACCTCGCGCTCGAATTGCGCAAAGGACAGCAGGACATTGAGCGTGAGCCGGCCCATAGAGGTCGTCGTGTTGAATTGCTGGGTGACGGCAACAAACGAAACGCCCTGCGCGTCGAACAGCTCGACCATCTTGGCGAAGTCGGCGAGTGAGCGGGTAAGGCGATCGACCTTGTAGACCACCACCACGTCCACCTGTCTCCGCCGGATATCTTGCAACAGGCGCTGAAGGGCGGGCCGCTCCATCGTCCCGCCGGAAAGGCCTCCATCATCATAGGCGGTCTTGACGAGCCGCCAGCCCTCACCCGTCTGGCTCTTGATGAACGCCTCACACGCCTCGCGTTGCGCGTGCAGCGAGTTGAAGTCCTGCTCAAGGCCTTCTTCGGAAGACTTCCGCGTATAGATTGCGCAGCGTCGTGTTCGCGATTTAGCGTGCTCCATCGCGGCTCTCCTCACGCGATTGCCTGAGGCCGAAGAACAACGGCCCCGACCATTGAGTCCCCGTAATCTCGCGCGCGACTTCCGAGAGCGAACGGTAACGCTTGCCCCGGAAAGAAAATCCCTTTTCGAGAACGCTTACCTGATTACTGATGCCGCGCCATTCACGCACCAGCACCGCGCCGGGCCCCAAGATGCGAGACGGTACCGCAGCCGATCCGTTAGCGCCGTCATAGGCGAACTCTGCCAGCATGCGCTGGGTCGAGGGCTTGAGACCGCCGAAAGCTTTTTCCTGGAGGCGATATGCGATGGCGCGCGTCATGAACGACCGGTTGATATCGCGCGACGGTGGGTTTCCAAACATGGCCTTCCAGCGCGCGCGGAGTTCATCGGTATCCAGCTTCGACAGGCTCGCAATTTCCGCGGCGAGCGCCTCGCGGCCGATAGCCGGCGCCCGCCGCTTCATGATCGTTCCTCTCGATATTTTTGCGATTTTTGCCTCCTTCAGCTCGGCATCCAAACTCATATGTGGTCCTCCTTGAGGCGCGCGATTTGAGCACGCTCAGACAACACACATATATGGACCGCTCCCTGGCGCAAGACTGTTTGTGGAGTTTGATGAGCGATGATCCGGTTGCAGTCATATATTCGGCCTCGTGGTGGGGCGACATCTTTTGTGCCCCGGGCCAAGATGGAAGTTCGCGCACCTTCGCCTGATCACATTGACGGCCTCGAAGGCCTGTGTGTGTCCCAGGTTCGAGAAGGTGCCGGTTCCGACCGGTTTCGCCATCAACTCTCTCCGCTACAGCCTGCGCAATCTCAGGGTTGGTAAAACCATTTTTTCGCCCGCGCTCCTTTAACCACCGGCTTGGGGAATGAGGGCCGGAACCGGTGCTGGTTCATAGTTCTGCCCTCTGCTGAGCAGCGCCCACAGCACCCGGGCATTCTTGTTGGCCAGCGCCACTGCCGCGACATTGGCTCCACGGCGAAGCTTGAGCCGGGCGGCCCAGATGGCGCGCGCGCCGTGATGTCGCTCGATCCGGTGCAGAGCCGCGCGCGCACCGTGAATCAGCAGCGTGCGCAGATAGCGATCGCCGCGCTTGCTTATCCCCAGCAGCACCGTGCGCCCACCGCTGGCCCGATGGCGTGGAACCAGTCCCAGATAGGCCGCCAGCTCGCGCCCGCTCCTAAACTCGGTGGCGTTGCCGACCGCCGCGACCAGAGCGGTTGCGGTCACCGGACCTACGCCTTCCACCGCAGCCACGCGCTGGCAGCGTTCATCCTGGCGGAACAGCCGCTGGATGGTTACATCGTACTTGCGCAGCCGGTCATCGATGAACTTCAGACGTTCGCCGATCTCTCCCAGCAACTCACGCATCACTCCGCTCAGTCCGTTATCCTGATCCTCGAGAATTACAGGTAACCCACGGCGCAGGTGCGCAAAGCCCCGCCCGAGCACGATGCCATGTTCGGCCAGCAGTCCGCGCACCTGATTGGCCAGCCCAGTGCGCGCCTTCACCAGTTGTTGACGCACCCGATGGACTGCCTGCACGTCCTGCTGCGCGGCACTCTTGATGGCGACGAAACGCATCGATGGCCGGCTCGCGGCCTCGCAGATCGCCTCGGCGTCACTGGCGTCGTTCTTGTTGGCTTTGACGTATGGCCTTACAAACCGGGGCGCGATCAGCCGCACCTGGTGGCCGAGCTTCTCAATCTCACGCGCCCAATAATGCGCGCCCGCGCAAGCCTCCATCGCCACCATGCAGCTCGGTAGGTTCGCGACGAAGCTCAGCAGTTGCCGCCGCGAGAGCTGCTTGCGCACCACCGCCTTCCCGTTCGCGTCGCAGCCGTGAACACAGAAAACGTTCTTTGCCAGATCGATCCCGACCATAGTAACCTGCATCTTCGGACCCTCCCTGCTTCGATTGGTTGGTGGTCAAAGTTACCACCATGGCCCATTGAGGCCGTTATCAGTGGGGAGCGGTCCATCCATCACATTGCTCGATTCGCGGCACGGAGCCAGTCGTGCGGCAGGAGATTTTGGGGCAATGTCGGCTCTTTACCAGGCCACGTTTTATCGACTGTTATTTCGCCGGCTACATTCGCCTTCCAATCGCCTTGATCGTGCAGAACGTGATGCGCGCCAATAGCCGGCCCTTGCGCGAATGACGTTGGGAAATGGCAGACATCACTCGCTTCATGCACGCAACAGAGCAAGCATCCCAGCGAGCCCTTACGGCTTAAGGAGATTTAGAGCAAATGCAACAAGCGAAACTGGTAAAGGGAAGCGGGCATAAACTGCCGATCGGACACTCACTTTCTTCGGCCAGGAAGAAAGCTGACCGGAAACAGCCTGTGTCCGCAGGGCCGCTCCGGAAGGAGATGGGGAGCAAGTCGAAATCGGAGAAACTGGTCTGCCGCTATTGCGGGAGCGACGACCTGGCTCCCAGTTTCATCAAGCGGCGGGATCGCCGATGCCGCAAGTGCTTTAGTAAACGCTATGGGTCGGCGACACGGGCGAGGAAGGCGAAGGTCAAGACGTAATTTGGCTACGAGGTAGGAAGGGGCCGGGCCCGAAAAGGCTCGGCCCTTCTTCGTTTGAAACTTCATCCCGCGCGAGGCTCTATATTTCGCTAAGCGCGGTCGCCGCAGAACTTGCGAAACGAGGAAATGAGTGATCGAAGGCACCAAATTGCTAAGGTGGTCAGGGGCGTTGGTTGGCATCGGCTCGGATCAGAAAAAGGTAGGGTTTCCCAAAACCGGGAGCCTTCGCGTCAGTTCCGGTTTGCTCGGATCAGACACTCTGGAGACACTTATTGTAGGAGCACGCCTTCGCTTCCGCTGAAGGACGTGGATCTTCAGAAAGCTCTGATCTTTAAGCTATTTGATCCGCCGATAGAGTCTTATTCTCTTATTTCCCCTCGCCGCTCAGCGGCACGGTCTGCGTACTGCCGTTGGCGTTGTCGGCGATCGTCAGCGTTCCCGTCTGCACCCCAGCCGCGCTCGGGGTGAAGGTCACCGCGATCGTGCAAGATGAGCCGGCCGCCAGGCTCGCAGGACAGGTGTTGGTCTCGGTGAACACCGGCGGATCGGAAATCATCTCGATTAACACCGGCAGCCCGGGATGCTTCTTATTGCCCTTGGGATTTGACACCTTCACGTTTTTCGGTTTGCTCGGCGTTCCGACCGTGGTCTTCGAGAACTTAAGCGCCTTCGGCGTGATCTTGAGCGTCACCGGCACCGGCGTCGGCGTGGCAGTTGCGGTCGCGGTTGCGGTTGCCGTCGCGGTCGCCGTTGCTGTTGCGGTCGTGGTTGCAGTGGCCGTTGCGGTTGCGCTCGCTGTGGCGGTCGGCGCGGGAACCGCGAGCGGCTGGTCATACTCCAGCACCCGGTTGTTCTCGGTATCCGCCACGTAGAGGTTGCCCGTCATGTCCGCCGCGATACCCACTGGAAAGCACAGGTCGTTGGCGGTGGAGTTGCCTCCATTGGTGTCGTTATTGCAGCTGTCCATCGTGAAGCTCCCGACCTGGCCAAAGACCTTATCGGCGGTGCTGTTGGTCAGCGGGGTGTTGAACTCCAGCACCCGATGGTTGCCATAGTCGGCAACATAGAGGTGGCCCGCGCTGTCCACCGCGACTTCCTCTGGGTAACACAGGCTGTTGTCGCTGACCCCGCCGCTATTGCAACCATTCGTCGTGAAGCTCCCGACTTGGCCAAAGACCGTATCGGCCGTGGTATTCGTCAGCGGGGTGTTGTACTCCAGCACCCGGTGGTTGTCGTAGTCCGCAACGTAGAGGTTGCCCGCCCCGTCCACCGCGACTCCTTCCGGAAAGCACAGGTCGATCGCACTGGAGCTTTTCCCAAAGCCACCCGTGTCGAAATTGCAACCCCCCGACGTGAAGCTCCCGCCCTGGCCAACGACTTGGTTGGCGGTGGTGTTGGTCAGCGGGGTGTTGTACTCGAGCACCCGGCCGTTGTCTTCATCCGCTACCCAGAGGTGGCCCGACCCGTCCACCGCGACTCCTTGTGGAAGGCACAGGCTGTTGGCGGTGGTTCCGCCGTTATCGCAGGCGTCCGACGTGAAGCTCCCGCCCTGGCCAAAAACCTCATTGGCCGGAAGGCCCACACACGGGAAGTTTCCCGCGCAGGCCGCAAACGGATCCGTGTACTCCAACACGCGGTTATTCCCTTGATCGGCCACGTAGAGGTTGCCCGTGCCGTCCACCGCGACCCCCGCTGGATAGCACAGTCCGTTAGCGCTGACCCCACCGCCATCGCAAATGGCGGTGGTAAAATCGGGTTGTCCAATCACAAGATCGGCCGCAGCGCCGTTGATGAACGAGGCGGCGTCGTTCCAGCCCAGCACCCGGGTGTTGCCGTTGTCCGCAACATAAACCCGATTTGGCGTAACGCTGCCATCGATTGCCACCGCTTCAGGGTAGGCCAGCCCTTGAGCCTTCAGGATGTTGATCCCGTTGTGCGTGAAGTCCAACTGCCCCAGCACCCCGTCGGCCATGGTGTTGGTCAGCGGGGTGATGTATTCCAGCACCCGGTCGTTGTTGCTATCCGCCACGAAGATGTTGCCCGCCCCGCTCGCCGCGACTCCATATGGTCCGCACAGGTCGACGGCGGTGGAGTTGCCCCCGCCAGTGTCGCTATCGCAGCCCTTGGTCGTGAAGCTCCCGGCCTGGCCAAAGACCTCATTGGCGGTGGTGTTGGGAGTCAGCGGAGCGGTGTACTCCAGCACCCGGTCGTTGCCCTGATCCGCCACATACAGGTTGCCCGACCCGTCCACCGCAAGTCCTTGTGGCCCGCATAGGCTGTTGGCGCTGACGCCGCCGTTATCGCAGCCCTTGGTCGTGAAGCTTCCGCCCTGGCCAAAGACCTCATTGGCGGTGGTGTTGGGAGTCAGCGGAGCGGTGTACTCCAGCACCCGGTCGTTGAAGCCATCCGCGACGTAGAGGTTGCCGGCCCCGTCCACCGCGACTCCCGCTGGAAAGCACAGGCTGTTGTCGCTGACCCCGCTATTGCAGGTCGTCGACGTGAAGCTCCCGCCCTGGCCAAAGACCTCATTGGCGGTGGTGTTGATCAGCGGGGTGTTGTACTCCAACACCCGGTTGTTCTGGCTATCCGACACGTATAGGTGGCCCGAGCCGTCCACCGCGACTCCGTCCGGAAAGCACAGGCTGTTGGCGGTGACCCCGCCCTTATTGCAGGTAGCTGATGTGAAGCTCCCCCCCTGGCCAAAGACCTGATTGGCCGGAGCGCCCACACAAGGAAATGCTCCCGCGCAGGTCGCAAACGGATTCGTATACTCAAGCACCCTGTGGTTCTGGTCGTCCGCCACGTAGAGATTGCCCGAGCCGTCAACCGCGACTCCGGTTGGTTCGCACAGGCGGTTGGCACTGACCCCGCCGCTATTGCAATGAGAGGAGGCAAAATCGGGCTGTCCAATCACCAGGTCGGCCGCAGCGCCGTTGGTGAACGAGGCGGCGTTTCTCCAGCCGAGGACCCGGTTGTTGAACGTATCCGCAACGTAGAGACGATTTGGCAAGGCGCTGGCATCGACCGCCACCGCTAAAGGAGAGTTCGCCCCTTGAGCGTTCATCATGTTGGCCGCGCTGTGGGTGAAGTCCAACTGCCCCAGCACCCGGTCGGCGATAGTGTCGCCGGCCGCCCCCATCACCATCGCCGCATACAGCACGATGGTCAGCGTCGTGGCGGTAAGACCGCGCGTGCGCCGGTGCCATCGCGTAGCGCGCAAAACTTGGTACTTCATCGCTCGGTCCTCCCGAGTTGGACTGGCAGTTAAGCAGGCGCAGACCGCAGGCAAGCCGCCGGTTCGGCCCTGTTCCGTTGCCATCGGCAGTTGTTTGACACCGCTACTTCCCCGTGCCGCTCAGCGGCACTGTCTGCATGCTGCCGCTCGCGTTGTCGGTGATCGTCAGCGTTCCGGTCTGCTTCATCGCAGCGCTCGGCGTGAACGTCACCGCGATCGTGCAAGATGAGCCGGCCGCCAGGCTCGCAGGACAGGTGTTGGTCTCGGTGAACACCGGCGGATCGGAAATCATCTCGATTAACACGGGCAGCCCGGGATGCTTCTTGTTGCCCTTGGGATTGGACACCTTCACGGTTTTCGGTTTGCTCGGCGTTCCGACCGTGGTCTTCGAGAACTTGAGCGCTTTCGGCTTGACCTTGAGCGTCACCGGCACTGGCGTAGGCGTTGCCGTTGCAGTTGCCGTCGCAGTTGAAGTTGCAGTCGAAGTCGCGGTGGCCGTTGCTGTTGAAGTGGCAGTTGCCGTCGATGTAGCGGTCGCAGTCCTGGTCGCCGTCGCAGTTGAACTGCCGGTCGAAGTTGCAGTCGGCGTCGCGGTTGCGGTCGGCGTCGGCGTGGCCGCCGGCAGGCCGGTTAACTCATACGCGCCGATATCGCAGTCAGTCTGGGAGCCGTCGGCATCGGGTCGCGGATCGCCGCGCTGGTCGTTCCCGGAGGCCGGGCAATTGGCAATCGGTACTGCATCGACTGCAAAACCGCCCGAATCAAGCGCGATGGTCTCGGTCGGCCCGCCATTGTCATGCAGCCCGGCGACGTCGAGGATAATATTGCTGTCAAGGACGCCGTCGCCGATAAACTGACCGTTGTCGGCCGTGGCGGTCCCGAACGCGCAGCTTGAATCATCGGAAATGTTATAGCCGCTGTGGGAGCCGCCGTCGCCGATCGTGCCAGAGCAGTTCTTGCCCGTGCTGCTGTTAGCCAAAATGCTGTTGGTGACCGTTACCGTACCACCAAAATTTCCGATGCCGCCGCCGGAGACCGCGCTGTTGCCGTGCAAGGTGCTGTTGGTGACCGTCAGCGTGCCCCCCCCGACGCCGATGCCGCCGCCGCCGCCGCTGGGCGCCGTGTTGCCGTCGAAGGTGCTGTTGGTCACCGTCGCCGTGCCCGCCTGGGTGCTGATGCCGCCGGAGCCGTTGGCGTACCCCTCGTTGCCGGAGAACGTGCTGTCGTTGACTGTCAGTGTCGTGCCGGTATTTACGATGCCGCCACCTCGGGCGGCCGAGTTGTTGGAGAAGGTGCTGTTGGTGACTGTTACCGAGCCCCCAGTCTCGTTGCCGATACCGCCGCCTTGCGCGGCTGCCGTGTTGTTGGAGATGGTGCAGTTGGTGACCGTCAGCGTGCCAAAATTATCGATGCCACCGCCATTGACGCTAGCGCCGCCGTCAGTAATCGTCAGTTCCTTCACGGTTAGGTTGGCACTTGCGCTTACGGACAAGACACCGAAGCCACCGCTGACAGTGATCGCCTGCCCAGTCCCGTCGATCGTCAGTATGTGCAGAACTTGCGGGAGCGTGCTCCCCAGAAAGATCTCACCGGTGGCGGTGAAAGTGATGTCGTCGTCGCCGCTCCCCGTGGTGCAGCCGGTGTCGGATGGGTTAGTGCTTTCGCTGTTAGCGTTCTCGATGGCGCCTCGCAAGCTGCAATTCGAGGAGGTGCCCGGGTCGTCGGTCGTGTTGACGACAATTGAGGTCTGACTTCCGAGCTTGGGTGCGAAAAATATCAGGCTGCACGGCACCAGTACGGCGAGCATGACGACGATGAACTTCAGCGAAGTCCGCGCGTCTGAAAGACCCGTGAGTTTGGAGATTGCGGCGAGAAGAAACGAGCAGACGGAACCTGCGATACGGCGCATCGGACAGCCCCTCCCCTGACAACGATCGCGACGGTACCGCGCTCACTCACCGCCCCGAGTTACCAACTGACCCCCTTACCGCGCGGAGTGGGTTAAAGCAACCTGTGTGTGGCGAATTGCTGATTCTGGGGGAAATCAGTAATTCGTCCACAGAGCTGCGCGCGTCGGACATTGGCGGTTACTGAACGAGGAACAGACGCCATTCCTCGGGCACCTGTCCCTACCAAAAACTCTGAAAGCGTTGAAAAGTCTGGTGATTTATTTCGGTCGGCCGTAGTCGCCGGCATGTACTCACTCTTCTCGGAACTCTTCTCATGGCTCACCTGTCGGTTTCACGGCCGCGTAGAATTGGAGCTCGAGGTCATAGCGCTCCGGCACCAACTCGCCGTCCTGCGCCGCCAGCGGCCCGGACGCACCCAGCTTTTCTCGATTGATCGAATAATTTGGGTCTGGCTCTACCGGCTGTGGCCGCGATTCCTGAAGGTGATCGTAGTGGTGGAGCCGGCCACCGTGGTTCAATGGCATCGGCAAGGCTTTTGGCTCTACTGGCGCTGGCGGTCAAAGTCAGGACGGCCCGCAATCAATCGCGAGCTTCGTGATCTGATCCGGCAGATGTGCAACGCCAACCCGCTCTGGGGTGCACCGCGCATCCATGGCGAGTTGCTCAAGCTCGGCATCGAGGTCAGTCAAGCGACGGTCGCGAAGTACATGATGCGAAGGCGCGGCAGGCCTTCGCCGACCTGGCGGAGCTTCTTGCGCAACGAAGCTATGGGCATCGCCGCGATCGACATGTTCGTCGTGCCGTCTGCGTCCTTCCGGTCTATTGTTTGTGATGCTCATCCTGGCCCACGACCGCAGGAAAATTGTACGCTTCGACGTCACGCAGCATCTGACCGCAGGCTGGTTGTCGCGCCAAGTGACTGAAGCATTTCCGTGGGATACCGCACCTCGCTTTCTGCTACGCGACCGTGACGCCTCGTACGGCTCAATCTTCCGCAAACGGGTCGAGGCGATGGGCATCACAGAAGTCGTAACAGCGCCGCGCTCACCGTGGCAGAACGCCTACGTCGAGAGAGTCATCGGTTCGATTCGGCGGGAGTGCTTGGACGAAGTCGTCATCTTCGACGAGCGCCATCTCCGCCGCGTTCTTTCATCATACGTTGACTATTATTATCGCACCCGGACGCATCTTTCATTGAACAAAGACTGTCCGCACTCACGACCGAGCCAGCCGCCGCGGAACGGACCAATCATCGCCGTTCCACAAGTCGGCGGGTTGCACCATCGCTACGAACGCCTCGCGGCGTGACTCGTCTCACTGACCGTTGATTTGGTCGCAGCGAATGCTGCGGTTTTATCCGCGCATTTCCTGATTGAAGCCTGCCCATTATATCCGGGTGGCGGTCGGCGCGATTTCTTATCGTAGCCAGTTCCGTTCGATCGCTGCGAACGATATTTGACTGTCGGACTGATTCAAACTTTGGTTCAGATTCAATTTTCAGTAAGCACAGCGCTTTCTCAACGTATCGCAAACCAACGGGAGGACTATCATGACTACGGGTTTCCGCTGCCTTTGCGGAGCAAGCGCGATTAATCGACGAGATGGATTTTTGCGCAGGCACAGATCGAATCAGCCGCACGTCCTAATGGACGAAAGAAGCTGCGTTATGGTTTGAGAGATGCCAGCAGTGATTTGGCGTCTTTCAGGTCTCGTGTGTCGAAGCCTTCCTTGAACCAGTCGTAAATCCCGGTGAGTATCGCACGCGCCTCTTTGCGATGGCGTTGTTTCGCGAGCAGCCGCGCGAGGCTGATAGTCGTGTGGAGTTCGAGTGACTTTGCGCCTATTCGTTGGGCGAGTTCGATCGAGGTACGAAAGCATCGCTCCGCCTCGTCGGCATCGGGAGGTTCCTGAGCAAGCAGCACCTCGCCTTTTATGTAGTATAACCACGGCTCGTCAACATGACTTGAAGTCTCGCGCACCCACTCGAGTAGCTTGGCGAGCAGACTCATCGCCTCTGCGGCTTGTCCTGTCTTCGCATAAGCGTGAGCAAGCGCTCCACCATGCAGCGGCGAGAGGCGAGAGCCACTGGCCTCTATGGCTTTGCCCACACGGCGCAGCTGCTCGACCGCCTGTGCGTCGTGATCGCACTGGACCATCGCAGCGCCTATCGTTACCAAGCCTATCGCGGCTCGAAAGGGAAGTCCTTCCTTATTGGCCAGACCTACCGCATCTTCCGCCCGTGCTATCGCCATCTCACTTTCGTGACGGAGCATATGGGCGATGGCGAGATAGTTCAGAGCCGTCGAGACGCGACCGGGATGGGACGCCTTCTGTGCGATAGCCAGCCCGCGTTCGGCTTTCTGGAGTGCCTGGTCGGGAAAGCCCATCTGCCACAGGGTATAACCGTCGTACCCCAAGGCGTCCAGTTCGGGGTCAAGCCCGTAGACGAACGCAAGATGGCCGTGCAGCTCGGGGTCATAGAGCGCGACGGCTTGTTCCAGGTTTGCGTGCGCAAATGCCAGTTCCCCGAGCCAGTACGAAGTCATTCCGAGGATTGCGTGACCGACCATCACGGCGGCGGAATCATCGGCGCGCTGAGCGACGCCGAGAAGATCTTTTGCCAGCCCTTGAGCGGTCCTATGCTCCCCGCGGTTCAAGTGGAAGCTTGCCAACCCGAACAGAGCTGCGAAGAGCTGCGGGGACTCGCCGACCCGGCGGCTGATATCCACGACTCGACTCAAGGCGGCTTTTACTTCCGGGGCGCCATCACCCTTGGTGGCGATCAGTATCGTGCCGAGTGCGGACTGCGTTGCGAGTTCCTGATGGTCGCGCTCCGCAGTATCCGGCAGCGTGCGCAGTAGTTCGAGGCATGAGTTCAAAAGACTAACAGCTTCGGTGTGAGCGGAGCGGCCTGCCGCCTGTTGACCGGCGAGGTGATAATAGGTCACCGCGTTGCGGATGTTTTCAGTTTGCGCGTAATGATGGGCCAGCTCGGCGTAATGATCCTCAAGGGTGTTGGAATAGACCCGCTCGATCGTCTCGGCGACCGCGAGGTGGAGCCGCTGATGACGCGCCACCGATAGCTCGGTCAGTATGGCCTGGCGGATGAGCTCGTGAGAAAAGTCGAAGCGGGCTTCCGGGTGTTGCGTGCTCGAGCGGACAAGACCAACCTTGCGAGCTTCGTCAAGGCAATCGAGGAGAGTATCGGTCTTCATCGCATCGGCCTTGGGGCCGGACGCGGCTTCGAGCAGCTCGAAAGTAAAGGAGCGGCCGATCACCGCTGCCACGGAGAGAATTTTGCGGGTGGCATCGCCAAGCCGTCCGAATCGCCGGCCGACGACCAGACGCACGTTGTGAGGCACCTCCAGCTCACCGATCTTCAGCTCGGTGCGAAACTGGCCGGCGTCATCGTAAAGTCGATTCTCTTCTGCGAGATGCTGGAACAATTCCTCGACGAAGAATGGATTTCCATCGGTTTCGGCATGAATCTCGCTGACCACGACCGCAGGTGCTGCCTGACCGCTGAGGCCTTGCAGCATTTGCGCGACTTCGCCTGATGGAAGTCCTTTGATCCTTAACTGAGTCGCAAGCCTGCCGCGGATGAGGCCTTCGAGTGTTCTCGACAGACTCGGACTCAGGTCGATTTCACCGTCGCGATAGGTAGCGATCATCAACAGCGGCATGTCCGAGTGTCGCTTTGAGAGGTGATTGATCAACGCCAGAGTAGAATCGTCGGCCCAGTGAAGGTCTTCCAGCACCAGCATTGTGGGTTGCTCTCGGCTGCGCCTCGCGATGAAGTTAGTGAAACTGTCAAAGAGCTGCCGGCGGGCCTGCTCCGCGGGTAACTCGATCGGAGGCGGCAGATCGGGAATGATGCGCCTCAGCTTGGGCAGGAGGCGGCCCAGTTCGGGTCCTTCCTCGCCCATCGCGCTGCGCAGATCGTCCGGGCTATCCCATCGATCGACCCAGCGCTCCAGAATTTCGACAAACGGCAAATAGGGAACCGCCTCCTGCTCGGAGCAGCGGCCGACGAGCACCGCGAGGCCGCTCTTCTCAGCTTCGCGGGCTATCTCTGCACAAAAGCGGGTCTTTCCGATGCCAGCTTCGCCGGAAACCAGGCATATCCTCCCGCTTCCTGAAGTAGCCTCTGCCATGGCGCCACGCAGCTCAGACGTCTCGTGTTCGCGTCCGACGAAGGAACTCTGATGCGGTTGCTCTGCGAATGAAGGTTGCCGCGCGGCGAGCGGAGTTGAGGGCTGAACGGGTTCGAGCTTGACGTTCGCGATGAAGCGGTAGCCGCGTCCTTGAACGGTCTCGATGAAGCGCGGTGACTCAGCGTCGTCGCCCAGCGCCTTGCGCAACTCGCGCACGGAAATCGCCGGCATCGAATCGCCGACCGAGACGTCAGGCCACACCGCGTCGAGCAACGCTGCTTTGGTCACCAATTGGCCCGGATGCTCGACCAGATGCCTTAGGACGGCAAAGGTCTTGCGCCGAAGACGGATTTCCCGGCTTCCACGCCACAACTGCTCGTTGTTGGGATCAAGCCGGAAGGGCGGGAAAAGGCGCAATTCCGCAATCACGGTGCACCGCTTAGTAAGAATTATATCCGAATTATAGCGGATTTATATCATTACTCTATGACTTCGCGCGAACGGAACCCTATTGTTCACCCATCATAGGGAGGACGTTTTCATGAAGATCCAAAAAGCCTCGGAACCAAACCCCTGCCGTACAAGGCTCGCATTGAAAATTTCGCGGCCACGGGCAGTGAATAATCGCATACTTTTGGGTTTTGTAATCGCGAACTGCCTCGTTCTGGGTGCGGCGCCAATCGCCCATGCCGTTACCCTTCCGGAGTGCGGAAATAGTTATGCGCTTGAGCTACATGGCACTGAGCCGGCGGTTTCTGGCGCTTCCCCACTTAACTACATAGCGGGTGTCGGCCAGATAACATTTGGCCCACCAGCAAAGTTCGCGGTGCGAGGGCAAGCGTTCGGTTGTACAGTCACCCATCTCGAGATGATCTACAACGACAACGCCGCACTCGGTTTCTCGGCCAGCCCGGCACATTGCTTGGACGCCGATACGGTGCTCGGGACAGGCATTCCGTGTTTTGACGGCGAGGACCACGAGGCCGCGCCGGGGGGCCTGGTTGGACCCTCCGGAAGCCTGGGTGTTGCAGCAACGCTGTCGATCACCCCTTCCTTTGATTGGCTGAACGGTACTCTCACGTCGGCATCCCTACCACTATCATTCAATCTAGATGCGAACGCCGGAGCGTCCACCATCGTCGGGACTAGCGTTGCGCCCATGGGACCGGATCTTTCGCCGGGTAGTCCTCCGGCGAATCCTGTGCTGACCATCGTGATGCAGAAGCAGGCTTCCAGGGTCACGCTTCCCGTCGAAGGACCTAACAACCCCCCAGGTTGTGTGCTGCCTAACTGCAACGGCTATGGTGTAGCGCCGTACGTAGGGCTTTCGGTCATCTCGCTTGAGGGCTACAACGCGCTTTCCACTGCTCCTTCCATGCCACCTGTCGCCCCGCCCGGCACCTATAGTTCCGCGGTTGGCGAGTTTCAAATATTCTCCCAAGGCTTTGCCGACGGCGGCGGAACTATTACTTTTAACAACGATGCCAACCTCGGCATTGTTGGGCCGCCGCTGGCCCAGGCAAACTGTTATTTTCTCGGCGATCAACTAGCCAACTTTGCCGATGGTACTAACAACAACAACTACATTTTTGGATATAATGGCAGTTCCTCGACCTGCAGCGGCACGAACTCACAAAACGGCGGGAACCCACCAAACAACTTCTTTAACTACACCAGTGGAGTTCAGTGGGGTGCTACTGACACGAGTTCGTACTTCATTCTGACGAGTACAGATGTGTGGCTATCGGACAGGCCTAATGTTGCGACTGTAATGCAACTAGGCACCTCCTACCCGAGCGCGCCGGCTGGTGCTCTTACGAATTTGGTCGCGCCGCAGACACTGATCGCGCCAAATAAGACCTCGACCGGATACGTCGATTTAGAGAATACCAGCCCGGATGCCTGTATCTCGCAAATAAACCTGCTCTCCACTTCGGACGGAATATGCTCGTTGAGCTTGGTTTCCTATCCTGGGGGAACGCCCTCGCCTGTCCAAACATCTGAGGCACCCGGCACTCCTCTTACGCAGTACGCAACCGTTAAGTGCACCTGCACGACTTCGAGCCCGCCTGATTCAGTATCGACAACTCTGGGGATTTCTGAACTCGGGCATTCCTGCCCGCCCAGCGGCACGACCCTGTACACGATCACGTGCAAGAACTAGCTGCGAACCAAAGCTGTTAAAGAGCTTATATATGAACCACTATAAACAGTTAGTAGGGAGCAGGTATGAGTAATTTTTTTAGCGGTATCAAAAGTATTTTCAACGGCAACGCACTGAGCAGGGCGCCGGAGATGGCGACAAGAAGTGAAATTGCACCTCTCCAGGAGGAGTCGAAGGACACGATTCTGAAAAGATTGAAAGAGATGGCTATGCCGGAAGATGCTCGCCACTTGTATGTTGCGGCATTTGCTGCGGCGGCGGACAGGAGTTATGAGGCTCCGGAGATACAGAAAATTCTCGATAGAGCGATTTCTGATTACAACGATGATGCTAAAGCCGACATGCACATAGACGCCATGGAAGTTCTCGCGATGCCGTACCCGCAGGTACTCGGATCCGCTGCCGCTACCGAAAACCTAATCTCCGGTGAACGGGCGGATCGGGCCTTGACGTGATTCAGAGATGCCTCGATGTCGATACAACTTCGCCGGGCGTCGGGATGACTCCCCGTTCTCCGAGTGTATAGGCGACTCCGGTAGTGTCGAGGCTAGCTTCGTTATCGCGCGCCATCGCTCCATGGTCGCGCCGCTTTTCCGCCGCGCAGAGGCTTTTAATCCCTTTGCGGCGACAATCATCCGAGCCGACGCTACCCGTACGGCGACCCCGACCGCGACTCAGACCGCAACGCCAATTGGCTGGGCGTCAGGATTGGTTACTTTCGGAACACTCTTCCGAAAAAAAGGTCTGAAACTTTGTGAAAGCAGAGATTTGGCTTATGAATCAAAATCGTTTTTCCCTCGCGGTAGTCCCAACTTGGCCGGCTCAAGTCCCTTGGCGGTCGTCACCTCGTGGGAAGTGATGAGACCATCTTAGGGAAAGTACGTCTGGGCGCGACCGCGATCTGAGAGCGTTTGCATTGGCAACTGTCGCCCCGATGCGACTGTCGAAGAAGGAAGCAAGAGATGAAAACGGGAGAAATAAGCAGGGGGTCGATGGCGGATCAGAGTCGGCGCTTTACGCTGGCGGCAATTGCGCTGCCGCTTTTGTTCCTGGCGATGTCGGGTTTGGTGCGCGCCGCGACGTTTACCGTCACCACCACCGCCGACAGTGGCGTCGGCAGTCTGCGGCAGGCAATCACCGACGCGAACGGTACCACAGGCGCCAGTACTATCGAGTTCAGCGTCACCGGCACGATCGAGCCTCCAACCGCACTGCCCGCTATTACCGGCAACCTGACCATCATCGGCCCGACGACTTCTCCGGGAATTGCGATAAGCGCGTTTCAAGGCAGTCTGGTGCAACTGATGCAGGTGAACTCAGGAGCTACCCTCAACCTGCAACTTCTGACCCTGGAAGACGGAAGCGTGACTGGAGCCGCCATGGGCGACGGTGCGGGCGGCGCCATCTCAAATAGCGGCACGCTGGTAGTAACCAACTGCACAGTTTCAAACAACGGTGCCGCCGGCGGCGCTGGGGGCGGCAGCGCCGAAGGCGGCGCCATCTTTAGCAGCGGCATGTTGACCGTCTCCAACAGCACGTTTTTTAGCAACCAGGCCGCTGGCGCCGCGAACACGGTCAGCGGCGGCAACGGCGAAGGCGGCGCTATCTATAGCACCGGCACGTTGATCGTCACTAACAGCACGTTTTCGGATAATATCGCCGACGGCGGCGCCGGCACCGGCCCCACCTCCTTTGGCGGCGACGGCGAAGGCGGCGCCATCTATAGCAGCGGCACGTTGACCGTCACCAACAGCACGTTTTCTACCAACCAGGTCCAAGGCGCGACCGGCAACAATGCCGACGGCGGCGGCGGCGGCGGCGGCATCTTTGCCGCGGCAGGCACGCAGGCCGTAACCAACAGCACCTTTGTCCAAAATGTGGTGGATAGCGGCGGCGGCATCGAAACCGACGGGGGCACGCTGACCGTAACCAACTGCACCTTCGACCACAACGACGCGACCGTCCAGGCCGGCGGCATCGAAAATGCCGGCGCGTTGACGCTCCACAACAGCATTTTCGCGAACAGCGGCTCACCAGGTAACTGTTCTGGCGGAGGCACGCTCACCCTCGGCCTCAACGGCGGCTACAATATCGCCGACGACGGCACCTGCGGGTTCGGGAGCAACACAGCCGGCAATGGAGATACGATCGGAGATAGCGTTAGCGATTCTCACATAGGGCTCGCCGGTGTGCTGGCGAACAATGGCGGACCCACAGAGACCGACGCGCTTGAAGCGGGCAGTTTTGCGATCGACGCGGTCCAGCTTGCAATCGGTACTTGCCCCCCTAAGGATCAGCGGGGTGCGCCGCGACCTGATCCCGGAGGCTCCAGCTCCGCCTGCGATATCGGCGCGTTTGAATTCGGCGGCGTAGCTCCCTCGGCTACGCCGACCGCGACGGCAACTGCCAGTGCGACGAATACGGTGACGCCAACCCCGACAGCTACTGCGACCGCGACACAAACTGCTACGGCGACCGCCACACAGACTGCCACGGCAACCTCGACCGCAACCGGCGGGACTCCGACTGCGACTGCAACCGCAACCAGGACTGCGACGGCGACGGCAACTGCAACGTCAACCAGCGGGACGCCGACCGCGACGGCGACCGCATCCGCAACGCCAACGGCCACCTCAACGGCCACAGCAACTGCAACCGCCACAGCGACGGCGACTGCCACCGCAACGGCTACTGCAACTGCGACCGCAACGGCCACGGCGACCGCAACGGCGACTCCGACTGCGACGCCGGCGGCGGTGCCGGTGACGCTCAAGATCGCGCCGAAAGCGCTCAAGTTCTCGAAGACCACGGTCGGATCGTCGAGCAAACCCAAAACGGTCAAGGTGTCCAATCCCAAGGGCAAGAAGAAGCATCCCGGGATACCGGTACTGATCGAGATGATTTCCGATCCTGCCGTTTTCACCGAGACCAACACCTGTCCCCCGAGTCTGGCGGCGGGCTCTTCGTGTGCAATCTCAGTGACGTTCACTCCGAGCGCGGCGATGAAGCAGACCGGAACGCTGACGATTACCGACAACGCCAACGACAACGTGCAAACGGTGCCGCTCAGCGGCACGGGGAAGTAGCGGGAATAAGTCGCTGGATCGGAACTAACGAGAACGGGGCCGTCGCTCATCGCGCACGACGGTGTGTGTGGCGAATTGCTGATTTTCACAGAAATCCGCAATTCGCCACACGCACCATCAAAAGAGGGCAAGAGATGGAACACAGGGAAAGCGCTTCCGTTATAGTGATCGCGGCATGCCCGATAAGTGGCGGAAGCCGTAGAGTTGCCGTATGATCTCGCCCAACTGATTCCTGGGAGAGGTAGCCCAAATGCCTGACCATAAGCGCGGTGGCCTACTTACGGTTTTCGCGATTGCGTTCGGGTTGATGGCGGTCTCCAACTTCAGCAAGCCGATCATTCAATCCCTGCGTCCGGAGGACGCACGCACCGGATTCGTGTTCCTGGGCACACGACTGCATGGGTTGCCCAACGCGGTCGTGGCGACGATATTCGGGCTGGTACTCGCGGTGTCGCTACTAAAAATTCAAGCTGAACCGGACTATGAGTCGTAGCGAGAATCGCCATCGAATCGACGTGCTTGGTTGAGACGGACGGCGATCTGAACCGCGAGCGGCCCAGCCGAATCGAGATCGAAAAACCGTCCGATATTTTGGATCCTGACACAACGGCGCACCGGCCGCCGAGCAGGCATTGGTCAGCAGGGGTCTGGGATGAATCAGGCGGCCAGACGTTCGTAGCGATGATGCAAGCCGCCGACTTTTGGGATGGCAACGACTCTCCCGACGCTGCGAAGCTGAATCGGGCGAGAGTCGGGGCAATCCTTGTCGAGCGAAAGATGCGTGCGGGTGACTTGGTAGTAGTCGACGTACGAAGACATGACGCGGCGCAAATAACGCTCGTTGAAGATCACGAGGTGGTCAAGACACTCGCGACGAATCGAGCCGATCACGCGCTCGACACAAAAGGCGCGACAGCTGGGGTCAGGAGAATGCGTGCAGACACGAGCTCCGTTTTCCGTCTTTTCACTGCGTTCCTGATCGCATTGTTGACCTTGTCGATCAGCGGCGTCGCGAGGGCCGCTGATCTCAGCCCCGACAAGGACAAGAAAAAAAAGTGCGAAAAGCTGGTGTTGATGCCAAAATCTGCCAACTTCGGCAAAGTCGAGATTGGAGAAAGTAAACCCCTAACTCTGACCGTTACAAATCCGTCCACCAACGCCGACTCGGTGGACATATCCATGATCGGAGTGGTGCCCAGCCCCCCATGCACCATCGATTTGTTCTACACCAGCTGTGACAGTGTCGGACCCTTAGCGCCGGGCAGCAGTTGTGACGTGGTGGTTACGTTTACGCCGACCGAGGTGAAGCATGAAAATTGCCTAGTGGGGCTTTTCATCGAAGGATGCCCAGACCCAGAACGGCCGTCTCAGTTTGCTCATATTCACGGCCAAGGCATTAAGGGAAAAGGACCCACCGCCACTGCTACCGCGACGCCGACCGCGACTGCAACCGCAACGCCCACCGCGACTGCGACGGCGACTGCCACAGCCACCGCGACGGCCACCGCCACCGCGACGTTGACCGCGACTCCTACTGCGACGGCGACGCCTCTTGATGAGCCCACGACGCTCGATGACTCAGGCAACGGCGCATTCCCGATGACATGGAAGGGCAACGGTGTGGGCAGCGTGGTCTGGGAAGAAAACTTCACGGGCATCATGTACAGCTTTTTCAACGGCACCGGCTTTTCCACTCCCACTTCCGTCTTCAATAACGGGCACAACATCTTTCTCAACGGACTCACCGGGAACCCGGCGACCAACACGAGTGACCTGCTCTTCACCGACCAGATGCTGAACACGATCAACTCTCTCCAGATTAGCAGCAGCGGCGTGGCCGGCACGCCGGTCTCGCTCGGCACCGGTACCGCTGCCGCAATAGCGTTTGATCCGACCACAAACTGGATACTTGTCGCCACGCAGAACGGCTTAAACACGCCACTGGTGTTTATGTCGAGCAACGGTGGGAGCAGTTTCATCCCGGGCCCGACGGGCTTCCCCGCAGGTACCGTCTTCCTGGGCGGGGTGGCGGCGAATAACGGCGTCGGTGCCGTGTCCTACAGTTCAGGGAATACGCAATATGTATCCAGATTTTTGCTCGGCCACGACGTTTTCGACGCGACGATACCGATGCACACGCAGACCAGCGGCGGTAGTTCGCTGGACGCGCTCGCAATGAACGCAAGTGGGGAGATCGCCTCGTTTGGCTTCGAATTCCCCCCCAATAGTCTCTATGTTGACCTGCTTCCGCCCGGTGGAACCACTCCTGCCGAAACTATTCTGGGGCCGGTCAACTTTTCTGCGCCGGCGGGCGGCAACCTGAGACCCAACGGCGACGTAGGGAGCGCTTTCCTTAATTCCAGCACCGGTGTCTTTACGCTCGTGTATTTGCCCAATGGCAGCTCTACGCCCATCACCTTCATTACCGACACTTCGCAGGTCAACTTCCAGGGCTTTGTGTACTTTGGCGATTTTCTCGACGTTCTGTTTGCCGTCTGTGAGGGACCAACCACGCCGTGCGCCAAAATCGCGGCGCAAGATTTGCCGCTGGAGCAGGTCATGTACCGTCGTTTTAGATCGCCTTGAAGCCCTTGCAGTCTTTGTTCATCCCGACCGAAGCGAGCACCGCCGGCCTATAGATTTCCGATTCGCCAGGGAATGACGGTTCTCTGGAGGCGCTTTGCCTCTTTGTCGTGGAGCGAAGTTGTCCGTCGCGCGGCGGTCTGCTAACTCACTGTCTATGAATCCTCGTCACGCCGCAGCGCTTGCGCTTGTTGGGCTGGGATCCGATGATGCCGCGTTAGAGGACCTTGGATTGACCAAAAGAAGCTGAAGAACAAAATGCGCTATTGGTGGGTCAACCAAAACCAGACATACCTGTGGCTACTGAAAACTCCGAAAGCAATGGAATGTCTAGAGTTTTGAGAATCACCGCCGTAGTGTCGCCGGCATGCTCGAATACATCTCGGCACTCTTCTCCTGGCTCGCTCGCAGGTTTCGGAGCCGCGTGGAATTGGAACTTGAGGTCATCGCGCTGCGCCACCAGGTGGTGGTCCTGCATCGCCAGCATCTTGGCCGTCGGCGATTCGTCACCATAGATCGGCTTTTCTGGGTCTGGCTCTACCGGCTGTGGCCGCGTTGCCTCGACGTAATGGTGCTGGTGAAGCCAGCCACCGTGGTGCAATGGCATCGGCAGGGCTTTCGCCTCTACTGGCGGTGGAGGTCGCGGTCAGGACGAAAGCCAGTAGATAGAGAAACGCGCCAACTGATCCGGGAGATGTGCGTCGCCAACCCGCTTTGGGGTGCACCTCGGATTCACGGCGAACTGCTCAAGCTCGGCATAGAGGTCAGCCAAGCGACCGTCGCGAAGTATATGGTGCGAAGACGGGGAACACCTTCTCAGAACTGGCGGACTTTCCTGTGCAATCACGCCGAAGGCATCGCTGCGATCGACATGTTCGTTGTCGCATCTGCTTCGTTTCGGCTGCTCTACGTGATGATCATTCTGGCCCACGATCGGAGGAAGATCATGCGCGCGGCAGTCACCGAGCATCCGACCGCAGCTTGGCTCTCGCGGCAGGTAACCGAGGCCTTCCCGTGGGACACGGCTCCGCGCTATCTGCTACGCGACCGTGACGCGTCGTATGGCGCTCACTTCCGCAGCCGGGTGAAAGCTATGGGCATCGCGGAAGTCATCACGGCGCCACGCTCACCCTGGCAGAACGCTTATGTCGAGCGCTTGATTGGTTCGATACGTCGCGAGTGTCTGGATCATATCGTGATCTTCAACGAGCGCCATCTGCGCCGCGTGCTATCCTCATACGTCGACTATTACCAGCGCACCCGCACTCATCTTTCGCTCGACAAGGATTGTCCGGACCCGCGCCAGATCATGCCATGCCGGATCGGAAAGGTGATCGCCATCCCTCAAGTCGGTGGCCTGCATCATCGCTACGAACGCTTCGCCGCCTGATTCGTTCCGGATCCCTGCTCGCCAATGCTTGCGCAGCCCATACAGCGCCGTGTTAGGATCCATCTAACGGAGGCTTGGCGATCTCCACCATGGTAAGCCGCTTGTCGTCCGGATCGTTAGCCCGCCTCATTTCAGCGCTTCAATTCGCTACCGATTCTCGCAGCCGATCGTAATTCGGATCGGATGGAATTTTCAGCAGGGACAGGACGCACGAAACCTGCTGGCTGTTATCCACGCCGAGAAAGGAGAGACATTCCCGGCATGGAGTGAGCTCGTGCATGAGACACCCGACTATGAGCCAGCGCGTGCGAATCTGGCCATCTTGGGCAGCCTGAGCAAGGTTGCCATTGGCGAGACGGCGGCCGTGAACCTCCCCCGAGCGGCCGCCGTCCACGCCATTACGAACGGCCGTTGAACTTCACCTAGCTGCAGACGAAGTGAGGCCCACAAAAGAAGTGGAAAGTGCTGACGGAATGTAAGAAGGACTAAGCCTGATTAGTGATATGCGTGGTGATGGCAGGTCATATCTACGATTACTTTTCCGGCAACGCCGGTAGGACTATTTCAAAGGTGGAACCGCGTTCAGGATTCCGCCGGGCCGAAATTTGCCCGCCGTGCGCCCTTGTGATCGAACGAGCGATCGCCAACCCCATACCCATCCCTTTCGGCTTGGTCGTGAAAAATGGTTCGAAGATTTGATCAATTGCTATAGGATCGATGCCGCTACCTGTATCACGGACAGCTAGCTTGATCCCTTCTTTGTCAGAGGCGAGGCTAATAGAGACCTCGCGGAGGTCTTCATTTTCCGCAGCGGCATCGAACGCGTTAAGAACCAGATTGAGAATCGCTTGTTGAAGCTGGATTCGATCTCCAGCGACGCGCAGTCGCTTGGTTGGAGCTTTGAACGTCAAAGAGACGTTCCGGAACAGCGCGTCGCTGCTAACCAGACGCATTACTTCCGCGACTACCTCTCCGACATCGAGCGGAATCCTCTTCTCGACCTCGGTTTTGCGAAAGAAGCTACGTAACCCCGTGATGGTCTCACTTGCACGCAGATCATCCTGGATGATATCAGCCACGGCGGCCCCGAGGTCACCGAGATCCGGGTCTGGAGACTCAAGTATCCTTTGGATCTCTTCTGCGTTCATCAGGATCGAGGCGATGGGCTGATTGAGCTGATGAGTCAGCGCGGCGGTCAACTCGCCCATGACCGCTGTGCGCGACATGTGATTCAACTCATCACGGAGCAGCGCGTTTACCTCTGCCGCCAGCCTTCGTTCCAGCGCATTGCCGAAAATCTCTCCAACCAGTTCCAAGCGCCGGATTAACCGGGGCGACCAAGTACGTTCTTTCTTCAAAGAGCCGAAGCCAAGTGCTCCAATTACTTCCCCACCGATTCTAATCGGTACGGTGACATTCGATTTGGGAACGTATCGGCGGTAGGTGTGCCAATCTTTAGCGTGGAATTCCGGCGGGAGCTCCTTCACGCTGGAGAACGCAACGGTCCGACCCTTCATCAGCGTTTCATCAAACCACGGGGCGGGTCGGGCAAGCTCAAGGCCAATCGGAAGTTTGGCGAAGCGTTCGCGCGCCCAGGAATGACGTACCGTCAACCTGCCCGATTTCGCGTCAATCTGAGCTAATGCGCCTCGATCGATATTAAGACTGAGCACAATTTCTCGGATCCAACGGTCTATTTCGATACCGATGTGCGAGATTGGCGAGCGTACGAACGAAGCTGACACCTCCTCGATAAACTTTTCAAAGCCTTTTCCCTCAAGCGAAACAGCAACACTTGGTCGATACCCTCGCTCCGCACGGATTTGTCTCGAGATCAGTTTTCGGGCTGAAGCGCGGTTTTCCATGCAGTTGGCACCAGTTCTCCTCGGTCAATCCAACATCTGAGAGCATCAACTCCTGATGGTCCCCATCAGCAATCACGGGAGATGAAGTAAGAATGCTCGGTGGAAGAGATTTGACAGCACAAGTAATGACAAAATTGCGCTATGTGTCAAGGACAAGAATCGCTGATTTTGGCGTCGCCAGCTCGGGGTCTCGCGCATCGGTTGAACGGCTTTTCGAGCAGCGCAAGGGGCGAACACGCACTGCGGAATCAGTTTAGCTGCTCGCTGCAAACCTGATTTTGATCGTCGACCGCCGTTTCGGGGTTCGTAATGCTCGCGCTCGAGCGTTGTGACTCTCGGCGATCGAAAGGGAGGAACGAGGGCGAAGGCCCTAATCGGGCCGAATACCTCAGGCCCAGCCAGGGCTTGTTTTAGTTGCCCGAGCCTGACAGCGTCAGCTCGACCCGGCGGTTCTGCGCTTGGCCATCGGGAGTGTCGTTGGAGACCACTGGGTCCGCATCGCCGAAACCCTGTGCAGAGATCAACGAGGGATTGACTCCCTGAGCAATCATGAACTGCATCACGTTGTCGGCCCGCTTCTGTGATAACACCAGATTGGTCGGGATACCCTGGCGCTTTAGTCAGGGGCCGATTGGCACATTGTCGGTATATCCGTTAACGACGATCCTGGTTTGCTGCATCGGTGCAAGGATCGGGACCATTTTTGCAATGGTCTGTTGCGCGGCGGCAGGCATCTGCCAGTCGCCGGAAGGAAACAGCAGCTGATCGTTGACCGTAACCTTGATGGCGTTCTGGAGTCGCTCGATGTGCATCTGTTTAGCCCCGATCTCCGACGACATCGTTTGGTTGAGCTGGTCATATCGGGTCTGGAGGGCATCGTACTTCTGCTGCGAAACGCAACCAGCCAACGCAAGCATACAAGCGAACGAAATCCTCGCGATCTGGCTCAACTTAGTTTCAGACATCTTGTGGTCTCCCTTCGCTGATTGATCTGGTCTCCGACTCAAACTGGATCGTGCTTTGACGGGCATCTCAAGCTATTGATCTTCTGCTTCCGAGGCGGTCACCGGATCGATTGTTCGCACAACTCAGCCACCTTCCTTCGCCGCTCTGTCCAAGTAAATCAGACCTTGGTCTGATAACTGCCGGCACAGCAATTGACTAATAAATGCGGAACTCACTTTTAACTCGCGAAACCGATCTGTGTGACACTGGCGATACTTCAGGTGAATGTAGTACAGCAAAACCCTCGTTACCTTAATTCGCAAGGTCAGGACGGCTCATTCGGAAACCAATAATGGCTCAAACGATTGTCGATGTTGCTGAACAGCAGAGGTTGAATCTTGCGCGCGAGGCGGGAATCCCCTGGAAGAAATGGGGACCCTACTTGAGCGAGCGGCAGTGGGGCACCGTCCGCGAGGACTACAGCAAAAATGGCGACGCCTGGAATTACTTTACCCATGACCAATCGCGATCGCGGGCGTACCGATGGGGCGAGGACGGGTTGGGCGGACTGAGCGACGACAAGCAACGGCTGTGCTTTGCGCTAGCACTGTGGAACGAGCGCGATCCTATCCTAAAGGAGCGCCTGTTCGGGCTCACCAACAGCGAAGGCAATCATGGCGAGGACGTGAAGGAATACTACTTCTACCTCGACAGCACGCCGACGCACTCCTACATGAAGTATCTCTACAAGTACCCGCAGCGTGAGTATCCCTACCGGGATCTGGTCGACACCAACCGGAGCCGCACTCGGGAGGAGTTCGAATACGAACTGCTCGATACGGGCGTCTTCGCCAATGACCGGTATTTTGACGTCTTCGTGGAGTACGCGAAGGAAAGTCCAGAAGATGTGCTCATCCGCATAACCGTGCACAACCGCGGACCCGAGGCGGCCCGGCTGCGTCTGTTGCCGACCCTATGGTTTCGCAACACTTGGTCGTGGGGGGAGGATCATCGCAAGCCTTCGCTGCGCGAAGCGGGGCCTGGCACCATCCAGGCCACACACCACGATCTAGGCGAGTACCGGCTCTATTGTGATGGCGCCCAGGAGTTACTCTTCACGGAAAATGAGAACAACGCCGAACGTCTCTGGGGCCAGCCCAACGCTTCTCCCTACGTCAAGGATGGGTTCCACGCCTACATCATCTCAGGACAGGGTGAGGCAGTGAATCCCGCCAAGACAGGAACTAAAGCCGCCGCACACTATGTCCTCGACGTGCCCGGCGGGGGCAGCACGACTGTCCGGCTGCGTCTGACGGCCGCTAAAGCGAAAGATCCTTTCGGCGGTTTCGAGAAGACATTGAAAAGCCGGATCGCCGATGCTGATGAATTCTACGATCGGATTTCGCCCAACTCGTTGAATGAAGATCAGCGCCGGGTACACCGCCAGGCGCTGGCCGGAATGCTGTGGAGCAAGCAGTACTACTACTTCGACCTCGAGCAATGGCTGCGCGAGCACAAGAGTCATCCGATGCTCGACCACTCCACCCGCAGCGGCGTGCGCAACACGGAATGGTTCCACATGCTAAACAGCGACGTGATCTCCATGCCGGACAAATGGGAGTATCCGTGGTATGCGGCCTGGGATCTGGCGTTCCACACTGTCACCCTGGCGCTAGTGGATTTTGATTTTGCCAAGGAGCAATTGCTGCTCATGCTGCGCAGCCTGTACTTCCACCCGAGCGGTCAGATTCCTGCCTACGAGTGGAATTTCAGCGACGTAAATCCGCCAGTGCACGCCTGGGCTACGCTGTGGTTGTACAAAAACGAACGGGCGCTGGGGCGGTCGGATCTGCGATTCCTGGAACGATCGTTTCAAGGGCTGATGTTGAACTTCAACTGGTGGGTGAACCGCAAGGATCCCTCGGGGCGCAACGTGTTCGCCGGGGGCTTTCTTGGGCTGGACAACATCGGCGTGTTCGACCGCAGCGCGCAACTGCCTACCGGCGGTTCGCTGGAACAGGCGGACGGAACGGCCTGGATGGCATTCTATTGCCAGAACATGTTGGAGATAGCCCTCATCCTCACCGAATACGACCCGTTGTATGAAGAAGTCGCGTTCAAGTTCGTACAGCATTTCATGTGGATAGCCTATGCGATGGATCGTATCGGCGATAACCACGACGAGATGTGGGACGAGAAGGACGGCTTTTTCTATGATCTACTGCGGCTTCCCGACGGTCAGGCAATGCGTTTGAAGGTGAGATCGCTGGTGGGGCTGTTACCACTATGTGCATCCACGGTCTTCGAGGCGGATTCTGTTGTTCGCTATCCGGTGTTGATGGATCTGATCAATCTGTTTCGCCAACGCCACCCCGAGTTGGTTTCCCAGGTCGCTCCGACCGAGAAGGGCTTCACCGGCTATAAAGACCGGCGGCTGCTCTCGATCCTCACCAAGAAGAAGCTCGAGCAAGTGCTCGCGTACATGCTCGACGAGAACGAGTTTCTCGGACCGCACGGCATTCGTTCTCTCTCTCGCTATCACTCGGAACATCCGTTCCTATTTGACGTCGGTGGTCAGGAATACCGCGTCCAGTACCTGCCGGCGGAATCGAACACCGGGATGTTCGGCGGCAATTCTAACTGGAGAGGTCCGGTATGGATGCCGGTCAATGCGCTTATCCTTCGGGCATTGATAAACCTTTACAGCTTCTACGGCGACGAGTTCAAAGTTCAGTGTCCCACAGGTTCCGGCCACTACATGACGCTGTTCGAAGTGGCGCAGGAGATTTCCCAGCGGCTGACGGGTACGTTCCTGCGCGATGCCAACGGTCAACGGCCGGTTTACGGCGGCACGGCCAAGTTCCAGGAAGATCCGCATTGGCGCGATCTGATTCTGTTTTATGAGTATTTCCACGGCGACAACGGCGCTGGACTCGGAGCCAGCCACCAGACCGGATGGACCGGGCTGGCGGCATTTTTTCTGGACCTATTCGGTCGTCTCGACGCCAAGACCCTGTTGGAGACCGAACGCGGGAGCGTGCTCGAAAAGATCGTCAAGGAGCAGGTGCGCGGAGAAGAGACGGCCAAGAAGTGAACGTTGTAGGACCCGGTGGTCGTCTCAGCCCTCGAGAGTTAGAGACCTCACGTAGGGCGAGTCAGACCTTTGGCCTCCGAAAAGTCCACTCCCGCTGGTCGTATGCCGAGACGATCGGCCATCAGAACCAGGTCGGCGACCGAGGCCGCCCGCATCTTGTTCATCACCGAACCCCGATGTTGCTTCGTGGTCTTCTCCGCGTTCCCCAACTCGGCGGCGATCTGCTTGTTGAGTAAGCCAGCCGCAACCAGGGCGAAGACCTGGCGTTCGCGAGGAGTCAGTTCGGCGTATCGTTTTTTGAGAATCTTCAAATCGGCAGCCTGCGCTTCTTCGCGATGAGTGCGTTGTACGGCTTGATTGATTGCCTTCAGCAACTCGGCACGTTTGACCGGCTTTTCGAGAAAGTCTACAGCGCCGGATTTCATCGCTTGCACACTTGAAGATATATCGCCGTGTCCAGTGAGAAACACGATGGCGACATGAGGCATCCGCTCGGCCAGCGCAGCTTGCAGGTGAAGCCCGTCGATGTCCGGCATGCGCAAATCAGAGACCACGCACGACACGGGTTCGTTTTCGGCAATGGCGAGAAAGTCTTGAGCGGAGGAAAACGGAAGGACTTTGAGCCCGGCGTTGGAAAGAACTCGTACCAACGCCTTGCGAATGGAATCGTCGTCGTCGATAACTGCAATGGTTTCGGGTTCAGGCATCGCAGCGCTCTTTGTGATCATTCCTGGAGAACGGTTCGAAGAGACATTACGAATAGTTAACGCTGCTCCAGGGCAGTTGCAACGGAATTCAGCAGCAGATCGCGCTTGAAGGGCTTTATGAGGAGTGCCACTGGATGAACCTCTTTGGCCAGACCCAGAGTTACCTGGTCCGCATGCGCCGTAATCAGGATGAATGGGAGCAAGCGATCAGTAGCCGCGAGGGTCTTGCAAAGTTCAACGCCATTCATCTCCGGTAGGTCAATATCAATTACCAGACAGGCGTCCTTCTTGGGCAAATCGCTCTTCAAAAGCGCACTCGGACGATCGAACGTTCGAACGTCAAAACCGGCGCCCGATAAGAGCCGGCGGAGCGCGCGGAGTATCGACGGATCGTCATCGATCACGACGACTACCACAGATCTGGCCTTCATCAACTTGAGAGTCTCCTCACTTAATTAAATGTACATGTTTGGGGCGCGCTATCGGACTTTGGTCTGATGCGCAGACCGCCTTCGAAGAATCCGCCCAAATATAGACGAGTGCTCCCCCGCGTCGGTTACAGTCGGTAAGAAATCATCCGCTTTTGAGTAAGCAGGGTGGGGCCGTAAACCGCTTCAGGCTTGTCTTGCGATCGAAAGAGATGATAAGCGACTGCTTCGTTCATGATCGGCTCAAACAACCTGTCGGCCGCCATAGCGGCGCTGATTTTCGCCGCCGTAATATTAACAATTGTACTGAACTGGCTTGACCTCGCGGCTGCGGGTCTTTTCGGGGCGGTGCTGCTTAGACTTCTCGGTATTGTGTCGCAGGAGACCGCCGTATCGAGCATCAACGCGGGATTCGACACGATCGGACTGTTCTTCGGCGGCATGGTTGTGGCGCGCGCGCTGACGCCAACCGGAATCTTCGAATATTTAGGTGCGTTGGTGCTGCGGCGGGTCCGCGGTGATGGTAGTCTGTTGTTGCTATCGATAGTTGTCTGAGATTAGTTAAGCCGGTGTGCCGGCGTGACACGGTCCATTCGGTTTCACCATGCCGGATCAGCCAAACGTCGGGTGTTGCGATGACACTCATTTCGATCACCGTGCCGATGAAAAACTCAGCGCGAAAGTAGTTGCGCCGTTCCTTTGCGTCTATCGGACCAAAGTCCGATAGCCAGTCGTTAACGATATTTGGCACTTATCATGGCATGGGTACTTTGTTGGTTGTCATTCGAGCGCGCTTCAATTCGGACGCGGTGTTCCTTGGAGAGGGGTGCAATGGACCCTATGCGGCGCTCTGCTCACTCGGGGTTTGAGAGCTCACGGGCGCTAATTCGCGTTACTAGCAGGTTCGCCAAAATGTCGAGAAGAGTGATTCTGATAATTGTCGCGGTCGTCGTAGTCGGCGGAAGTGCCGTCGGGTGGTTTGTATTTCGCAAGCCCGGTCTTCCTCCTGGGTTTGCAGGCGCGAATGGGCGACTTGAAGCCAAGCAGGTCGATATTGCCACTAAGTATCAGGGCCGTATCAAGGACGTGCTCGCCGATGAAGGCGATACGGTCGATGCGGGCCAAGTCGTCGCGAAGATGGATACCGAGCCACTCGAAGCGCAACTAAGGAGCGATGAGGCCAAGATCAAGGAGGCCCAGGACAATCGACGTACGGCGCTTGCCGATGTGGCTGCCAAGCAGGCAGAACTCAACTACTCGGACAAGCAGTACAAACGTTCGAAGGAGTTGGTCGGACGTGGCGCGGTAAGTGAACAAGAGGCAGACGTAGATCGAGCCCATATGGAAGTGAATCGAGCAGCGTTGCTGGGTAGTCAAGCTCAGGCAGTGCGAACACAATCGGCAATCGACGCTGCGACTGCGGATGCGGAGCGAGTCAAGGCAGAAATCGAAGACAGCGTGCTCAAGGCGCCGATCAGAGGGCGGGTTCAGAATCGCCTGGCGGAGCCTGGCGAAGTCCTACCAGCCGGCGGCAAGGTGCTGGCCTTGGTCGACCTGAGCGACGTCTATATGTACGTCTTTCTCCCGGAGATGGTTGCAGGAAGGGTGGCGCTCGGATCGGAAAGCAGGATCGTGCTCGATGCCGCCCCTGAGTATCCTATAAAGGCCGTGGTCTCATTTGTTTCGCCCAGCGCGCAATTCACACCCAAGACCGTTGAGACCGCCGAAGAACGCCACAACCTTACCTTTCGCGTAAAACTGCAGCTCGACAAGGACCGGCTACGTCAATATGAACCGTTCGTAAAAGTTGGAATTCCCGGCATGGGTTATGTTCGGCTTGACGGCAATGCGGAGTGGCCGGAAGCCTTGCAGGTCAAGCAGGTTCCCGATCAGCTATGGAACCCTACCGGCTCGAACTCTTCCAACTAGCGGAGCTGTGTAATGGGCGAATCGGCCGCGAGCATTGAGAATGTAGAGCGAAGCGGGCCAGGCGCCGTTGCGATCGTAAAGAAGGTTACGCAGCACTACGGCAAGGCCGTCGCGCTCGATGAGATTAGTCTCGATTTCCCGGCACAGAAGATGATCGGGCTGATAGGTCCTGATGGTGTCGGCAAATCCACTCTTTTAGGCATCATCGCTGGAGTCCGAAAGCTGCAAACAGGTACGGTCTCAGTGCTTGGCGGCAATATAGCCGACGCGCGCTTTCGCAATTCGGTGTCCGCGCGAATCGCGTATCTCCCTCAAGGGCTGGGAAAGAACCTCTATCCAACCCTGTCTATCTTCGAGAACGTAGATTTTTTTGGACGCTTGTTTGGGCAGTCGCGCGAGGAACGCGAATCGCGAATTACGGAACTACTTGCAAGCACAGACCTGACGCCGTTTCGCGATCGTCCTGCCGGCAAGCTGTCAGGCGGGATGAAACAAAAGCTGGGTCTTTGTTGTTCCCTGATTCATGATCCGGATCTGCTCATCCTGGATGAGCCGACGACCGGCGTTGACCCGCTCGCGCGTCGACAATTCTGGGAACTGATCGACCGCATTCGCGCCCGCCGCTCTAGCATGAGCGTCATGGTCGCTACAGCCTACATGGACGAGGCGGAACGGTTCGACTGGCTGGTAGCGATGAATGCTGGCAAGGTCTTGGCCACAGGCACCTCCGATGAACTGAAGCGCAAGACCAACGAGAACACGCTCGAAAAGGCCTTCATTCGTCTGCTTCCAGAGGAATCGCGCCGAGGGCACAGGGAGCCGGTGATTACACCGCGACAATCCAGCGGTGGTCCCCCGGCTATCGAAGCTCACGGCCTTACGCAACGGTTCGGCAGTTTTACAGCAGTCGATCACGTGAATTTCCGCATCGAGCAAGGTGAAATTTTCGGATTTCTCGGTTCGAATGGCTGCGGCAAAACAACAACCATGAAGATGCTGACCGGCTTACTGCCACCGACCGAAGGTACCGCGCTGCTATTCGGAAAGCAGGTAAAGGGCGGTGACGTGGAGTCGCGGCGACGCGTAGGATTCATGACCCAAGCCTTTTCGCTCTATACCGAATTGACCGTGCGCCAGAACCTTGTACTGCATGCCCGGCTTTTCGACATCGCTGAAGAAGCTGGTCGAAAACGCGTCGCCGATTTGCTCGCGCTGTTCCAGCTCGAGTCTGTCGCCGACACTCTGACGGAGAGCCTGCCCTTGGGAATCCGTCAGCGGCTGTCTCTCGCTGTCGCAGTCATCCATGAGCCCGAGATGCTCATTCTCGACGAACCGACTTCCGGGGTCGATCCCGTCGCGCGCGACGGATTTTGGGAGCTGCTCATCAAGCTATCACGCGAGAATGGTGTGACGATCTTTCTTTCCACGCACTTCATGAACGAGGCGGAGCGATGCGACCGCATGTCGATGATGCATGCGGGTAAGGTGCTTGCTCAGGGACCGCCGGCGAGCCTGGTGGCCGAACGAAAGGCAAAGAGTCTCGAAGACGCTTTTATAGGCTATCTCGAGGAAGCTGCTCAGAAGTCCGCGGTGGTCGCCACAGTTCCTCAGGCAGCCGAAATCGCAGTTGCTCCGAGTCATGTGGAGGATACCCCAAGCCGATTTAGCGTCGGTCGAGTGTGGGCTTTCGCTCGTCGCGAAGCAGTCGAACTGCAACACGATTCAGTACGGTTGGCGTTCGCGGTGCTGGGGCCAATTCTACTGATGATCGTCTTCGGGTACGGCATCTCGCTCGAACGTGGATCATCTTCCTTTCGCAGTTTTGGATTCCGACGGGACTCCAATGAGCCGTGACTATGCGGATAGTTTTCGAGGGTCATATTATTTCGTCGAGAACGCTCCCATAGCCAACTACTCCGAACTCGACCGACGACTGCGAAACGGCGAACTACGCCTAGCCCTCGAGTTACCTACCGGCTTTCAGAAGGACTTGCAGCGTGGCCGACAGCCGGAAGTAAACGTCTTCATCGACGCAGCCCAGCCCTTTCGGGCGGAGACCGCCCGTGGCTACGTCGAGAGTGTTCACGATCAGTATCAGACCAGGTTGCGCGAGACGAAAGGACTTCCGCCGGCTTCCAAGCCGATAAAGGTCGAGGCACGGGCACTCTATAACCAGGCGTTTAAAAGCATCTACGCAATGGTGCCCGGCGACATCATGCTCCTTCTCATCCTGATTCCCAGCATGCTCACCGCGCTCAGCGTTGTTCGCGAAAAGGAACTGGGCTCAATCGCGAACTTCTATGCTGCTCCCGCCACCAGACTGGAATTTCTCGCTGGCAAGCAGCTGCCTTACATTGGCGTGGCGTTGGTTCAGTTCGCGACTCTTGTGGCGTTGGCGATTTTGTTATTCCGTGTTCCGCTCAAGGGAAGCTGGGAGACGCTCGTCCTTGGTGGAGTAATCTACGTACTTGCCAGCACGGGTTTCGGTCTCCTGATTTCGGTGTTTGCACCGACACAAACGGCCGCAATCTTTGCGGCTGCGATAATCACCATTCTTCCGGCGGTCCAGTTCTCTGGAATGTTTGTCCCGGTATCTTCACTCAAAGGCGGGGCATGGTTCGCTGCCAGGATCTTCCCGAGCACCTACTTCCAGGCGATCAGTGTGGGGACGTTTACCAAGGCCCTGTCTTTCTCGTCGTTGTGGCGAAACGTGGCCGCCCTTGGAGTTCTCGCCCTCATCTACTTCAGCGTCTCGGTCGCGTTGCTGGAGAAGCAGGAGAACTAGGCGTTGCGGCACTTCCGGCACATCGTTCAGCTTGGCATCAAGGAGCTGCTTAGCCTCGCTCGCGATCCAGTACTGCTCTTTCTGATCGCCTACTCATTCACCTTTTCTGTCTATACGCCCGCGAAGAGCGCTGTCATGGACGTCATAAATGCCTCCGTCGCGGTCGTGGACGAAGATCATTCGACTGTCTCGCGGCAGATACGCGACGCGCTCTTGCCGCCGCTCTTTCTTCCCGCAGCAGTGATTCCATTTGGTGAGATCAACCAAGCAATGGACGAGGGCAAATACACATTCGTTATCGACATCCCGCCCAAGTTTCAGCGCGATCTGACAAAGGGCGCCACACCTACCGTCGAGATTATTACCGACGCCACCGCCATGAGCCAGGCGGGTAGGGGTCCGTCATATATTCAGAAAATCATCAATGCGGAAGCTGAACCTTTCTGGGCCGGCAAAGGAAAGGGCGAAAATCAAGATCTGGTTCGGCTAGTCACCAGAGCGCGATTCAACCCGAACATGCAACAGAGCTGGTTCGTGGCGATCAACCAGATCATAAACAATATTTCAGTACTAGCAATTTTTTTAACCGGTGCCGCGGTCCTGCGTGAGCGGGAACATGGGACGATTGAGCATCT
Organism: uncultured delta proteobacterium; assembly: GCA_963724395.1. Classification (GTDB taxonomy): domain Bacteria; phylum Desulfobacterota; class Binatia; order Binatales; family Binataceae; genus Binatus. The sequence goes on from CAVRUK010000002.1 coordinate 691,772, forward strand.
ACTGGTTATGCCTCTGAGCCCTTATGAACTGATGTTCGCCAAGATTTGGGCCAACGGCCTAGTAGTAGTCGTCGCCGTAATGTTTTCTCTGTTTCTCATTGTAAAGGTAGCGATCGGAGTTCCTATCGCCGGATCGATTACGCTCTTCCTGGGGGGTCTCATCATATATCTGTTCTCTGTGACGGCACTCGGTATCATGCTCGCTACGCTGGTTCGCTCGATGCCCCAATTCGGACTGCTAGCGTTTCCGGTTTTCATCGTGATGAGTCTCTTGTCGGGCGGCCAGACTCCTCTCGAGAGCATGCCGATTGCGCTGCAAAAGTTTATGCAGTTGGTGCCCTCTACGCACTTCGTCAGTTTTTCTCAGGCAGTGCTGTTCAGAAACGCCACTCCAGCGATGGTGTGGCCTGACATGACTAAGATGCTCTTGATCGGCGCCGCCTACACCGCCTTCACGCTTTCGAGGTTCCGCAAGATGCTTGCGGCAATTCAATAGGGGTATTCGGTGAATACACGTTCTTCACCAAGGCCGAGAAGTTTAAACTTGATCGTCGTCCTATCAGGTCTCTTGCTTCTAACCGGCTGCTCGCCGACGGCGGAACCTACGGGTATCTGGGCGAAGCTCTGGAAGATCGAAGTTGGACCGGACTATAAGCGGCCTGATCCGGCGCCTGTGGAAGAGTTTCGCTCTCAGATCGGGCCTGCGGAGAATGAGTCGGTGGCTAATCTGCCATGGTGGGGCGTTTTCAAGGACCCGCAGCTTCAGCGGCTGGTTGCAGAAGCGCTGGCTCGCAACTACGACCTGCAACTTGCGGTGACTCGCGTCGATCAGGCTCGCTCCCTGGTCTTGGTGGCCGCTTCGCCGTTCTATCCACAGGCCGGATATCAAGCATTCGCTGGGCGCGAAAAGACTTTTACACCGCTGGAAAACGGAGGGGGGAACATAACTTTCAACGCTTTCGGCGCGCTACTCAACGCGACTTGGGAGATCGATGTATGGGGCCGTATCCGAAGATCGACAGAGGCGGCACGTGCAAATTTGTTTGCTCAGCAAGATGTACGTCGCGGCGTGATGTTGACCTTGGTGAGCGACGTGGCGACTGGATATTTCCGTCTCCTGGAGCTGGATCGAGAACTCGCTATTGCTCAAGAGAGCTCAAAAACTTACAAAGAGACGCTCGATCTGTTCACGCAGCGATTTCAGTTCGGGAGGGACAGCAAGCTACCGGTGGAGCGTGCTCAAGCCGCCTACGACTCGAGTACCGCCAACATCGCGGCTCTGAAGCGTGCGATCGTTCAGCAGGAAAATGCACTCAGCATCCTTTTGGGTGCATATCCGAAAGATATCGAACGAGGAATCGAGTTGACCGATCAGTCGATGCCTAACGCTCCTGTCGGCTTGACCACGGATTTGATGCACCGGCGGCCCGATATCGTGCAGGCCGAACAGACGATGATTGGCGCTAACGCCGAGATCGGTGTGGCAGTTGCCAACTTTTTCCCTCGCATTGGAATAACCGCCCTTTACGGGGGTCAAAGTCCTAATATCGGCGACGTTTTCGATTCGAGTTTCAGCATCTGGAACATCGCAGGAGGTTTTGCCGGTCCACTTTTCCAGGGAGGCCGGTTACTCGAAAGCTACTATGCGCAGCAAGCTTTCTGGAACGGGACGATTGCTCAGTACAAGCAGACCATTCTGGTTGCTTTTCAGGAAGTGTCGGACGCGCTGATCGCACAACAGACGCTGGTCGATCAACGAGCAGCCCTTACGCATCAGGTGGGTGCCCTAAGAGAATCCGTCGACCTGTCGCTACTGCGTTACCGGGCGGGCCGTGCGAGCTATTTCGAAGTCCTGGAGGCTGAACAGTTGCTCTTCCCGGCCGAAGATGCAGTCGCACAGACGCAGCGCGACCAGCTCCTTGCGGTTGTCGACCTCTACAAGGCGCTCGGCGGTGGATGGAACTTTAGTGATGGCGAATGGAACCATCCAAAGTGATTTCTGGAGGCTGAATACTTTGTCAGATAAATCGAAAGACAAACGACCTCGAAAACTCCCCTCTGCTGTTTCCAAGAATCGGCCCGAGAAGCTCAAGCGTAAGGATTTTGAAGAACGACTCGCGAAGCTCCACGCCGAGCTGGTGAAGCTGCAGCTGTGGGTTCAGCACAAAGGGTTGAAGGTCGTTGTGATCTTCGAGGGCCGTGACGCCGCCGGTAAGGGTGGCGTTATCAAGCGAATCACAGAGAGAGTCAGCCCTCGAGTCTTCCGTCTCGTAGCGCTGCCGGCGCCAACCGAGCGAGAGAAGTCACAGATGTACGTCCAACGGTACGTTCCGCATCTACCAGCTGCTGGCGAAGTAGTTATCTTCGATCGCAGTTGGTACAATCGCGCTGGCGTCGAAAGGATCATGGGCTTCTGCCCGGAAAAAGAGGTAGTTCGCTTTCTCGAGATGTGTCCAGCCTTTGAACGCGCGGTGATTCAGAGTGGGATTATACTGATTAAGTATTGGTTCGAAGTCAGTCAGCAGGAACAGACAAAGCGGTTTCTGAGTCGCATCAATGACGAGCGAAAGATCTGGAAACTCAGCCCTATGGACCTCGAGTCTCATAGTCGATGGTACGACTATTCGCGAGCCAGGGACGATATGCTCCTTGCCACCGACACTCCTTTTGCACCTTGGTACATCGTCAATGCAGACGACAAGAAACGAGCGCGATTGAATTGCATATCACATCTCCTGAGCCTAATTCCTTACGAAGAGATCAAGCGAGAACCGGTAAAGCTCCCAAAGAGACAAAAACCACATGGCTACGCGGAGCCCAAAAATCGCCGATACAATTTTGTACCGGCGGCCTTTTAATACCGATTGTTTACCAGGAGGAAAATGGTGAAAAAACCAAGCATTCTGGCAGGTCTAGTCTTAACGATGCTAGTGGTCAATCTGACTTTCGAGTTGACTTTTGCGCAGACGGACACAATTGCACCCCAATCAGCTGGCGAAACCGAAGGCCTACGCGCGGCCACGGTCTTCACGATTCCTGGAACAGTAACCGCTGTCGACAAAGCTAAGAAGTTGGTCACTATTCAAGTCCCTAGTGGTCAAAAATACACTCTGAAGGTTGAGAACCCTTACAACCTCGACGCAGCTAGTATAGGAGCAGGGGTCGTCGTTCGTTACTACGAAGCGATCACTGTCCGGAAGAAGAAAGCTAGCGAGTCTCTGCCGGATCTATCGGTGAACGGCGGTGTCGTGACGGCAAAGGCGGGCGGTACCCCTGGCGCTGTGGCAGAAGCGCAGGTAAAAGCCGTCGTTTCAGTGGTACAAGTAGACAAAGCGAACGGGACCGTGACAATCAAAGGCGCGGATGGATCGATGGAAACCGCAAAGGCGAATAATCCAAAAGTGCTATCTCACCTGAAGGCCGGTGACGAGCTGGTCATTACTGCCTCCCGCGCGACCGCGATTTCGTTGGATAAGCAACCCGCTAAGTAGGCCTGAGGTCCTCGAACTCATGCAAAGCGGTTCGAAGACCTCTCTATCGAGGATTTTGCGCGATGGCAGGAATGAGCGAGTAAGGGACGCTCAGTCTCAAGGCGTGATTCTCGTTATCTTCGAGCCCTCGATGCCGATTCCACCCATCAGGCCTGACTGGCCGAAGATAAAAGCGTAGACGTCCGATCGCAGGCTGGTAGTAGTGAGCGATCGCGCCATTCCTTGGTCCACCACCACAACACTCGGTCCAGTACCTATAGCCCAGCCCCCGCTTTTGTCGAGGTAGTCCACGGACGAATCGGTCATGAAGAACAAGGCGTACGCAAACTTCTTCACACCGCCTTGAAAGCCATACGAGGCGGCGCTAGTGCGGTAGTAGGCTGCTGTCTGTGTACCTTTACGAAGTGCGCCGTAGCCGTATTGAGCCCCTACTATAAAGGCTCCTTTTCGTATGTCAGGAAAAATGAGTATAGCCTTCGCTTTCGCTGCTAAGGCTCTTGCCGCTTCGTTTTGCGAATACAGTTCATTGAGGGCGGCCGTTGCTTTTCCATCGATTTCAGAAGCGCTTGGACCACTTAATGGCCCTTCCGCAAACGTTCCGCTTCCGAAAGGTGCCACTACCGCGATTTGAACCAAAGCAGCCATCACCAATTGTTTCATTGTCATCTCAACCTCCGTCCCTGGTTTCAGAAATCTCGGCTAACTCACTTGGGCGACTTGCGAACCCATTCGTCGTAGTGCGGCCTCAGGATAGCAACCGCTTCGTCGACCGTATTGACGCATCGGGGAATTTCAATGTCCTCGGGTGTAGCGAGCTCAAACTCTGGCCGCAGCAAATAGCTATGGGCCCACGCTACAAAATCAGCCCACATCGTTCCTATGAGAATCAAAGGTGTCTTGCGATCCACCTTTCGCACCTGAAGTAGCTGCCAGATCGTAGAAAGTTTTAACACTGTTCCGATGCCGCCGGGCACGACTACAAAGGCATCTGATGCCAACACAAAGTGGTGAAGTCTTGTGAAGAAAGTACGATGCTCGTAGCTTTCATCTACGAACGGGTTCACTTGCTGCTCGAACGGCAGATGAACACGAATGCCAACATTAGAGGCGGTGGCTCCGGCTAGGGCAGCTCCTTCATTTGCCGCCTCCATCAATCCGGGACCGCCACCGGTAATGACAGCGCAGCCCATCAACGCAAGTTGCTTGGCGGGATCGCGAACCGCGGCATGCACCCAATGGTCGCGCGGGACGCGCGCGGAACCAAAAATGGAAACACGGAACTCAGATCGTCGCGTGGGCGTCAATCGGGTGAGGTCATTCACGACATCCCAGAGTCCGAATACCGATCGCCGTAATATGTCGAGAACCTGGTCCTCATCATTCAAAGCGACCGAATCTGCCGCGCGCAGGTCAGATGCGTTCTCCGTCATGGCTCTGTCTACTCCACGTATTCCCGGCAATTCCAAACTCGATCCAAACGGAATTGTGACTTACAGCCATGCGAACCGGAAATCAGACCTTGGTCCGATAGAAGTGTGCTTCGAAATTGGTCAAATATCTCGCAGGCATTGATAGGTAGAACGGCGCGACTCGTCAGACAAAGGTCAATTGAACGATGAAAAAGGCGATGACAATCAGATCTTCAATGACTCATCATCGGCAGATTTTGAGAGTGAGACTACTAGAAAGGCGCGAGGGCCGTTTACTACCATTAATACTGGCGGTAGCCGTAATAGTGTCCACGTCGCCGCCGCTGACCGGCTACTCTTTCGGAGCAGATCAACCTGCTGCCGCTGCTTCGGCCGAACCCGGACCGGCTCCCGGGGCTGCTACCCAAAAAGAACTGGAGGAGCTGGTCTCGCCGATCGCACTGTATCCTGACTTATTGGTCGCCCGAATCCTGGTGGCTTCGACCTATCCAGATCAAGTCGTGGAAGCCCATGCGTGGCTGCAGCAAAACTCAAGCCTTCCTCACGAACAACTGGCCGCTCAGGTGAATGCACAACCTTGGGACCCCAGCATCAAGTCGTTGGCTCAGTTTTCTCCGGTTCTGCAAACGATGAGCGACAGCCTGGCTTGGACTTCGGCGCTCGGGGAAGCATATTACAATCAACCTGACGATGTGATGAAGGCAATCCAGTCCCTGCGTTCTCGAGCTGTGGAGGCTGGGACCCTCAAGAGCACCGCACAACAAAAAGTGGAAGTTCAACCTGCGCCGCCACCTGTCTCATCGGAAGGTGAGGCGCAACCCGCTGCACAGCAACAAACAGTGATCATTCAGCCTGCCCAACAAGACGTTGTGTATGCGCCCCAATATAATCCCGAGACAGCTTATGGCGCTCCGGTGGCGGCACCCGCCGGATACACTGGGACCGAAATGTTGGCGACCGGGTTGTTATCCTTTGGGGCCGGGATGGCTCTCGGTGCGCTGATCAACGAGGATGACGACGACTGGGACTGCGGCTGGTCTGACGGAGGAGGGTCGGTCCACTACAACAACAATGTTTATGTATCCAATTCGCCGGTCCCACCACGCGGTAACTATCCTGCAAGACCTCCGGCTGCAAATCGTCCGGGGGGAATCGGCGGCGCTGGCGGTGTGGGCGGCCCTGGTGGCGCCGGCGGCGTGGGGGGTATCGGCGGGCCCGGGGGAGTCGGTAGACCGGGAGGAGTCGGCGGGCCCGGAGGGGTCGGTAGACCGGGGGGCGTTGGTAGGCCAGGCGGCGTCGGGGGGCCGGGGGGAATCGGCGGGCCTGGAGGAGCTGGCGGGCGCCCGGGTTCACCCAACAGGTTAGCGGGACCATCTACTCGGCCATACAATCCGTCTACGGCGAGGCCGTACGCGGGCGCAAAGCCGAGTTTCCCGAAGGCAAGCACTCTTCCCAACGCTTCGGGACTCGGGAACTCGAACAGAAATCTGGCGCAAAACCAGCCCGCCCGAACTGGGAATGCGTCAGCACAGCCAGCCAATAGGATGACATCTAACCGGCCCGCAACTGCGAATCGCGCCAACGATCAGAAACGAGGATTTGGCAACGCCTCCGATTCCAGGGGCGGACGCAATGGAGCATTCGGTGGCTATCAACCCGGTGGAAGAGCTCAAGCCTCGAGCAACCGTGGCAGATCCAGCCTCGGCGGCGGCGGGTTCGGCGGGCGCGGTGGAGGTGGCGGCCGGGGCGGCGGCGGTCGAGGTGGTCGAGGAGGCGGAGGCGGCGGTGGACGTGGCGGCGGCGGTGGACGACGTCGCTAGCTGGCGATTCGGGCCGCCGAGGGTCCTTCGCAATCGGAAGCTGTCAAAAAGGAACCGCGAACAAAACAGAGAACTAGCGATGCACCAATTCAAGAATGCCACTGGGTCGGACGGATACAGATATATCGGCGCCATCTCACTGCTTGCCTGCTGCCTCTTGCTCGCCTCAACTGCGATCGCTGCGACGCCATCAGGACAGCGAGTATTCCCATCAGCGGCGGCAGCAGCAAAGGCCCTGGTAGGGGCGGCACGCATCGACGATATGGCCGCTCTCTCCTCAATTCTAGGCGGGGATGCGAAGGAGGTTCTCTCATCGGGCGATCCGGTTGCCGACAATAACGCGCGTGACAATTTTGTCGCCAAGTACGACCAGATGCAGCGTTTGGCCTACGATGACCGAGGTCGTGTAATCATGTACCTCGGGGCTGACAACTGGCCGTTTCCGATTCCTCTAGTAAAGAGTGGCGATGGATGGGTATTCGATACGGAGGCCGGCAAAAAAGAGCTCCTCTTTCGTCGTATCGGTTTCAACGAGCTTTATACGATCGACGTACTTGCAGACCTGGCGGATGCGCAAGAAGAGTACGCCAGCGAGATTCGTGACGACGGAAGCGTCAAGCAATTCGCGCAGAGGATCCAGAGCGCACCCGGCAAACACGATGGCTTATACTGGCCCGTTAGCTCTGAGAAAGAGGAAAGTCCGATTGGACCGCTAATCGCGGATGCCACCGCTGAAGGATACAAGACCGGCGCGGCCGCTCCCATTCCGTTTCACGGCTACTACTATAGAATCCTCACCCGCCAGGGCAAAAATGCTCCTGGTGGTGCGAAAGACTATCTGGTAGAAGGAAAAATGACGCAAGGTTTTGCCATCCTGGCCTACCCAGCCACATACCGCGCGTCCGGTGTCATGACATTTATGATAAATCAGGACGGCGTTATCGTTCAGAAGGACCTTGGCAAGAACACAGCCAAGGTGGCCAACGGAATGACCGAATACAATCCGGACAAGAGCTGGGAGGAAGTAGACCAGGACTAGGCTGTCCGCGAGCAGCCGATAGAATACAGTTCAGCCGCTCGACAGAGCGATTAACGGTCCGGATGGTGGAGCGATTTAGTTGTTCAGAAGAACGTCGGTAAAGAGCACCGATCTCCTCGCCGGCGTTGCGGTCGCTGCGGTCGAAATTCCAACCGCGCTTGCTTACGCGGAGTTGGCTGGATTTCCTCCAGTCGTTGGGCTGTATGCCAGCATTCTTCCGCTAATTCCCTATGCAATCATCGGCTCGTCCCCCCAGCTCATTGTAGGTCCAGACGCGGCGACTTGCGCTTTGGTCGCCGCGGCGCTCGAACCCCTGGCCAATGGTAATCCGCTTCACTATCTAGACCTCTCGATCACGCTATCCATTTTGGTTGGAACACTCTGCATAGTCGGCGGGCTGCTACGTTTGGGCGCGATCGCAAATTTTCTCTCGCGTCCGGTCCTTATCGGCTTCCTCAACGGAATGGCGTTGACCATCATCAGCGGTCAGCTCGGGAAGTTGTGTGGATTTGCGGTGCGCACCGACACGGGATTCTTCTTGCGGCTCGCAGATTTTGTCTCGAAGCTTCCACGAACCCATTTCCCAACTTTGATCGTGGGGACGTTCACGCTTGTGCTCATCTATGTGATGGGGAAGCTTGTACCTCGCCTGCCGGGCGCTCTGGTCGGGGTTTGTGGTGGAATTGCGCTGATGGCTGTGTTGGACTCCGAGAAGTGGGCGGTAACAACATTGGGCTCGGTTCCAGCGGGATTCTTATGGCCTCACATGCCGACTGCTTTCATTTCTGATGCGGTCCGTCTGCTGCCAGACGCGGCAGGTATTGTCCTGATTTGCTTCTGCGGGTCGATGGTAACCGCAAAGAGTTTTGCTTTAAAAAACGGGTATGAAATAGCAGCAGATCGCGAATTCATCGCCTTGGGTTTAGCAAACGTCACTTCCGGTCTCTCAAACGGCTTCCCAATTGCGGGCACGGATTCGCGCACCGCGATTAACGATATTACCGGAGGTCGCTCTCAGGTTAGTGGGCTGGCAGCTGCCCTCATTATGGGATTGGTTCTTACGCTCTTTATTGCCCCTCTAGCATATATTCCGACTGCTTCGCTGGGCGCCGTGCTGGTTTTGGCAGGTGCATCGCTTTTTGATTTTCAAAGTGTATGGAAGATGCGCGATATTAGCCGATCCGAATTCGCCCTTTCCATTATTGCGACCCTCGGCGTGGCAACTATAGGAGTCTTGCCAGGCATCGCCCTCACCGTGATGCTGAGCCTGATTCTCCTAATAAGGCGCGCCTCCAGCCCATATGACGCGATCCTTGGACAGGTTACCGGTGTCGATGGGTTCACAGATATCAGTGAGTACCCAAATGCGGAAACCATTCCGGGGGTTCTGGTCTACCGTTTTGATGCTGCGCTTCTGTTCTTTAATGCTGACTACTTCAAGAAGCGCGTGCGTGAGGTCGTAGCTTCATCTGATCGCCCTCTAAGTATGTTCGTCTTCGATATGGAAGCGATCAACGCGATCGATATGACCGGACTCGAGGCATTAGAGGAGATTCGGTCGGAGCTAGCCTCAAAAGGAGTTGCGTTCGCAGTGGCCCGCGCCAAGATCGAAGTTAGGGACAAGTTGAGCCGCGCAGGTTATTCGGAGCGAATAGGCGCCACGAACTTTCATCCATCAGTGCGAAGCGCCGTGCAGTCAGGATTGAATGAACTTTCAGGAAGGGGCGAGGGCCGCCAACAAGAAGCTGGCTGCGAGGACAAATCCGCCTGATCGTCCTCGGCCACCAAAGCGTGAACGCGGCTTTTGTCCTTTTTAAAGCCAAGCGAGGGATCCTATTGTCACATCGACTAACAGTGTTGAAGCAAACCGTTTTTGCGGGCTTGTTTCTGCTCTTCCTAAAGCCTGGTGGTTCAGCTTGGGCTCAAGCATTGCCGCGTGATGAGCAACAATTTTGCGACGCATTCCCGGCTTTTCGAGAGGCCCTCAAGCAAGCTCATTCGAACTCAACGGGCGATTCGCCTCGACAGCAGCGGCAACTCAGAAAAGCTGTTTCCGCCGCCGCGAAGGATTTTCAGCGAATCGCAGGATGGCGCAACTCCCGGCAGTCTGTGAAAGGATGGCTCGGCGAACTGCAATCAATCACCGAAAGCACGGCCTGGGGTCAGTACTTCGGGATTTCCGTAAAGCTGCCCTGCGGAAATGTTACAGTAGGAGTTCCTGAATTAGCTGTCCGACGATGGTCCAACACAAGCCTCGATCCGATGGCGTCGAGTTGCGCCCCGTCGGATCCGTATATCAACCCCGACACATCTTTCGTTGCAAATCTAAAGAGACTCAGCGTCGGGCAAACGGTAACTTTTGCCGGTCAGTTCTGCGCGATTCCTGATTCAGTGAACGATAACGTAGTCTATTTTGTCTTTTCGAAGTTGTCTCCAGCTCGATAATCCTTCCTGCAGTGATTGGAGGGAGCCTTACATGTCTGGGGTGCAGAAAGTCTTCTCGTTGCGCGGTTGGCCAACACTCGAATTTCCGATGAAAAGATATGTTTCCGTCGCTTGGCTTTGCGCTCGCGTCTTCATATCGGTCGTCGTAATAAGTATTGCACTCGAAGGGCCCGCAAGCGCTCAAGGATCGTCGAGTTATTCGCTGGCAGAGGAGGAGAAGCTCGAGCAGGATTTCACTGATCCGCTCACAACCCTGCCTCAGTTGATTGTCAGGGACAGTTACACGCCGGCGAACTATGGTCCTTGCACGCCGCTCGCGTGTTTCAGGAACTATGAAACAAACCAGTTGCTGGTAAGACCTTTGATCCCGCGCGTACCGCCTCAGACCCTACTCCCTTTCAATCAACTGATCCGACCTACCTTTGCCTTGGTAACAGTTCCCAGCTCGCGTGGTGGAACCCGCACTGAGTTCGGCGATCTGCCGATCTTCGATATTGCAGTACTGCCCTGGCCGGATAGACAGAAAACGGGACTCCTAATCGGTGTCGGACCGACCTTTGTGTTTCCCACCGCCACCTCCAAGAGCGCCGGCCAGGGCGCCTGGCAAGCGGGTCCGGCGCTTGGCGCGATTTACACCGGAATTCCCGGATTGCTGGTCGGTTTCATTGCACAGAACCCAGTCTCTTTCGCTTACACTTCTCCCCATCGACCGCCACAAAATACATTTCAGCTTCAACCCGTGTTTGCGCTTCATCTTTGGCACCAGTGGTACTTACGTTCCGCCGAAGCTAACTGGACGATGGGCTGGCGCAGCCATTCTCCAACGATGTTGCCGCTCAGCATTGGAATCGGGCGCACGCTGGTTTGGCCAGACCTGCCACCGATGAGCTTCTTCATTACTGGCCAATGGATGGCACATCGACAGTACGCGCCAATAGCGCCTCAGACTTCGATAAATTTTGGCCTAACCGTCGCGTTTCCGCAGCTTCGATCCTATTGGGGCAAGTAGCGATCGCGGAACCGCAAATCTATGGGGTGATGAAGACAAGGCTACCCAAGTGACCAGTTGTGGTCCGCAAAATCATTTCGCTCTGGCTTGAAACGCGCATAGTTCTTAGGGATTTTACGAGACATCCGTTGACGAGAGAGGGCCGGTTGCATGGTGGGCGCAGGGCTGAGTTGGCTAAGGATCGTGCATGATCTAGTTCACTTTCTGTGTCTCGGCTTGCGCTCCAGAACCTCGCTAGCGGCCGAGAATCTGTTCCTGCGCAAGCAGCTCGCCTTTTATCAAGAGCGCAAGGTCAAGCCTCGACGTGCGGACAATCCGACCCGCCTGACGCTGGTGCTGCTCAGCCGCTGGTTCGATTGGCGCGACGCCCTAACCGTCGTGAGGCCGAAGACCTTCATCGCCTGGCACCGCAAGGGCTTCCGCCTCTTCTGGCGCTGGAAGTCCGAAGCTGGCCGACGGCCAATCCCTCTCGAGCTTCAACATCTGATTCGCAAAATGGCGCGCGAGAACCCTTCATGGGGCGAGGAGCGGATCGCAAACGAGCTGCTGCTCAAGCTCGGTCTGCGCGTGTCGCCCCGCACCATCAGGAAGTACATGCCGAAGTTGCCGGCGGCGCCGCCCGGAGGACCGCGGGGCGACCAGCGGTGGGCGACTTTTCTGAAGAATCACGCTCGGGGGATCGTCGCGTGTGACTTCTGCGTCGCGGTGACCGCCACCTTTCGAATCCTCTACGTGTTTGTGGCAATGGAGCATGCCTCGCGTCGATTGATTCACCTCAATGCGACGGCCCATCCCACCGCCGCCTGGACGCTTCTGCAATTGCGAGAAGCTATCCCGTCCGACCACGAGTATCGCTTCATCATTCATGACCACGACAGGATCTTTTCGACCGAGTTGAACGCTTCGCTGACGCACCTAGGCCTCAAGGTGATCACCACGCCGGTGCGTAGTCCGCAGGCGAACTCGCTTTGCGAACGGCTGATCGGGACTCTGCGGCGGGAGTGCCTCGATTGGATCATTCCGCTGAGCGAAGGGCATTTGAGGAAAACTCTGGTGTCCTGGATGGCCCACTACAACCAAGGCAGACCACATTCCTCCCTGGGACCGGGTGTTCCCGGCCCACATACAGCCTTCCCCCTCCTGTAACGCCACCGACACCGTTTCGACCGACCAGTTTCAATTGTCGCGCGCCCAGTCCTAAACAGAATTCACCACGAATACAGTGTCGTCGCTCGTGCTGCCTGAGTACCGATCGTTATTGCGGAGCACAGCTCGCGTCCGCGAGGCGGAGACCTGTCACGCGCGGGTTTCGGTTGGCCAGGACTTTTGGTCAGCTTCGCGCGCGCATAGTCGAGCATTTCTCAGCGGCAAAAATGCCGCGGTGCCGTGTCTCCGTTAGAGCCATTCGTTGATACCTTCAGATACAGTGGTTCTCAAACCTCCCGGTTTTTCCGAATGCCTATGGATCATGGCCGAATTTAAACGTTTTTGCTGAGCTTGGGCACGCTCTAACCTCAACGTGCACTAACCCTCTCTCTTCGTTGCGGGTTCCGTTCTCGTTGTTCGATTTCGTATCGAAAATCTGCGGCGATTTTGTTTCCAATGTAGATGCCATGCATGGGATTGCTGAGGTCTTCGAGACCGAATCCGGTTGGCACCTTTAATGCTCCTAATAGAGAGAGGTAACTGAATATGGAATATAGAAAAACTCTGTTGACCGGGCTGATTGGTCTTGGGATGCTTGCTTTACCGATTGCTGCGGCCGCCCAGAACGGCAAGAACGATTCGTATAAGTCGCAATCCCAATACAATCACAACGAGTTAGTATCACATCCCAATAATGCGCAGATCCACGCCAATGCTGCGGCGCACACCAACGTTCCGGCGTACAAAGCCCCCGTTACTCATAACGTCTCGCCCGCACCAGAAGCTCGACATGACTATGATCAGCATGCCAACCGCAACTGGAATGCGGCACCGGCGAGGGCCCCTGGTTATGAACGCCACGCATTTCGAAACGACCGCAACTGGGGCTACAACGGGGACCAGTATGATCGCGACTACTACAACTACTACCCGCGGTCTGGGCCTCCTTACTACGAGATGCCGGGCGAATATGCGGGCGGAGCCTGTTCCTGGGCCCGGCACCTTCGTCTCGTTTACGATCAAGATCGGGCAAGGGGTCATCCTGCGGCCGCAAACGATCTGCTCCCGCAGTTGCATCGAGCGGAGCGAGCCTGTGGAGTGCCCTACGGCTATAATCGCTGAAGGTACCAAACTTCGCGCTTTCTCTGGTTCCTTGATAAAGACCGCGCGCCCCGTCTCCTCCCGGGGCGGGGTGCGCCGTTTTTTTGAATCCCGTGGACAACCCCTTCGAGTCGCGCATGATGTAGCATCTTTGCGTGACTTCGCGCACGGGATGATGTCTGATTAAAGCCCGTCCGCCATTTGTCGGTCGCGCCGCAGTTCTGCTAACTCAACCTCGATGAGGAACCGCCGTCGCGCAGCCGCACCAACGCATTGTCCAAACTGCGGAGCGAGAATCGTTCCCACGCCCAGAGAAGTCAAGGGGTCCCGACAAGCTGTTGGTTTGACTCAACGCGAGATGGACTGCCCGTCTCAAGATCAGCGCCGCGTATGTCGCGTTCCTAGAAAATGGACACCGCTCACCGAGCGCGACCTTGCTCCAGCGTTATCGGAAATTCATGCCGCGCTGGACACTTCCAAAAGAATAAACGCGCTTGGCTTCGCCATTTAAGACTGTGACCAAGCGCGCTTCGCCTCGGGGGAGTGAAACGAATCTTTAGTCTGTCGCTTATGGTTTGGCTGACGCTATCGGTAGTACGTTACTAGAAGAACGATTCCGAACGATCTGACCGGCGATATCTGTACCTGCGACGGATCTAAAAATGTCGCGATTGTAGTCTCGCCCAATCTTGAGAATCTTCCTGCAAGAGCATGGAACCCGCTCTTTTCCTCGGGCCGACCGCCACATATTGCTGAACCAGCTTGGTATGGCGGGTATTTCTACAGATGGCGGCGGACGTATTGGCAAACGTTGCGTACTTATTGTCGCCAAAAAAAAGAGCTTGATCGCACGATTGCGATGCTTGCCAAGATTGGAATCGCCGCAGCGCGCTAAACTGATCCTTTCTCTCAAAGGCGCTGGTTGACCCATGATCGAGCAGGTCTAGGACACCAAACACGATTCTGTGTCAAGGAATACGACTGGAAGGGCCGCCAGAATCTGCGGGTGATCGTGTATGGCAATAGGAGCAGATGGATTCATCGGATGATTTGCGCGAAGCGGTGGGCGCAGGCAAGCCACGAGAAGTGATGCCGCGCCGCCCGTGGAATCACAACATCCACTACTACGATATCGTCCTGCGCTCAGTTCCTCCCGTCTGCCAGCGCGCACTTGACGTTGGATGCGGCACCGGTTTCCTGGCTCGAAGACTCGTGTACTGGAGTGAAAGAGTGGTCGGCATCGACGTTAATCTCGAGATGTTGTCGCAGGCCACTTTTCCAGACCTTGAATCACGCATTCAGTTTGTCGAGGGCGACGTGATGAAGCATCCGTTCTCGGCGGATAGCTTCGACTTCATCACGGCTGTAGCGACCTTGCATCACCTCCCTCTGCGACCAGCCCTTGCGCGCTTCCGTTATCTCTTGAAGCCGGGTGGCATCCTCGCGGTGATAGGGCTTTACCGGCATAGTACAGTCGCGGATTTTGCGTTGGACGCTGTGGCCTTCCCGACGAGTTGGATATTGCGAGCCGTGCACGGCTATTCGGATCCATCGACGCGCAAGCAAACGCCACGGGAAACTCTGCGCGAGATCCGAGCCGCCTCCGAGGCTCTGCTGCCAGGAGTGGCGATCAGACGACTCCTCTTGTTTCGATATTTCCTGATCTGGCGCAAGCCAGTTGCCGGAACTCGTATAATCGCCCGCGCCAGCCAACCCCCGGCGCCAACGTCCTTGCTATAAGCATCCCATCTGTGCCTAGTCAAAACCTAAAGCCGGACGTATTGATGATGGAGCCCGCCAAGTATGGGTATCGCTGCGACATGACCGATCTTCTGCGTGCTGCGAAAATCCGGAGCATCCTTTTCCAGACTTACAAAGCCTATTACAACCAACACCGGTGCCACAGCGGGCTGGCCGGAGCTACGCCGGCCGAACCGAATGGCGTACCTGCACCGCCAATCGCAAAACTTGAGTCATATTCCTGGCAGCAACATTGCAACGGCTTATTTCAGACCCCAGTTGCCGCCCGAATTGCAGTTCGACACAGACAAGGTCAACGGTCGGTTATATTGAGTCTCGCAAGTCGATCGCGCTGTACTCGCTAGGTTCGAGCGCCCTCGCGAGCTTTTCTTCGCTACGAGCGAGAAGAGCGTCCATGTCGACCGGTTTAAGGAAGATCGCATCGACATCGTGGTTGGCGGGTGCGGCGGCGCTGATAACGATGACTGGCCCTTCGAGTAGTCCGGATGCTGCCGCATCTTGCTTGAACGAACAGGGTCGCGCGCTCACCTCTTGTCCGGCGAGACATACCGCAGGTCCGAATTGAGACCAACCGAAATTAGAATACTGGCGCTCGCATCTAGGTCCGCAACCGCCCGCTGAAGAGCATTACAATGAGGATAATGAGGATGATTCCTCCAATCCCGATTCCGCCTGCGGGTCCGAAAGCGTAGTAGCCACCGCCACCACCAAAGAGCAGAAGTAAAATCAGAATCAATACCAAAGGTGACATTGGGCACCTCCTTCGCGGTAGGAAATTCGCAGACTCTGACTCATCTCCCTTGCACTATGCGGCCCTGTTTCAAGGCCCGTTGAACGTTGATCCACCTTTGCGGCAATCTTGGAGAGATGGAGGGAGCTGGTTTTTTTTCAAACAGGCCTCTCCGTAGCCGTCGGTAACGTCGTGTCCTCTTTTGGCAACCGCATCGGATACATCAGAGTTTGAGTTCTGAGTAGCGACACCTCACCAACACATCCCATCGCTCTGAAGCTGGGTACCGGCCGGGCAGGTGGTGGTAGTTGTCGTCGTGGTCTGCTGCGTGGTCTGTGGGGGAGATTCGAAAGCGAAGCAGCCCGCCAGCAACGTCGCCGCGAGAATCAACATGACAAGCTTTTCAATCATGATCGTCTTACCCCAGTAAACCCAATAGTCCACCAGCCGTCGGTCAAAGGTCAAGGCGTTGCGTAACGACAGGGAGCGGAGAGGAACCAACAGCGTGCCAAGGATTTGCCGGCTAGGATTCTCGGTTCGCGTTGCCGGCGGAGCTGGCAATCGCATCGGGCGCGTTTACCGGCGAATTCAAGCCTGGAATAGATCCTACGTTTCGGGACTCTGCCCGCCATACAGCAAAGCGCCGCATCACGCGGCGAGCGTCACCTCTACTGGCACAAATCTGCGAACATCCGGCTTTGAGGAGTTCAACTGGCGATGACACCGCTGCTGCGCCGCCGCCGATGACCATCAAGCCGGGCGAATCCATCTTGATACCGCTTACCAGCTCCGCCGCCGCAGGCAAACACTCTGGCATCGTGCATGATAGACAAACCATGTCAGGCGCATAACGTTTGAGAAAATCGCGGACTCCACCTGGCGTTCCTTGGTCAACGAAGTTAGCTGCCGCTCCGGAGTGGCGCAGAAGCTCAAGGAGTAGCAGCAGGCCCAGGTCGTGAACCTCACCCGGCGCACATATGCCCAATACCCGAAGCCTCGGCGTCGTCCGTGGCTTTATGAACCTGTTGCCAAGATCCTTGACCAAGCCCCGCGTGATCTCGACGATAAAGCGTTGGTTCTCTTGGCTGATGTGCCCCTCGATTCGTTCCTGACCCGCCAGCCTCAATGCCGGGATGAGAACATCGTCGAAGGTCGCCTCGAGACCACGTGTATCGCAATAGCTAATTGCCAGCGTGTGGGCACCTGTCTCGTCTAATTCAAGAAGCATGCGGTAGTAGTCCTGATAATCATCGCTGCCGATGTAAGCGCCAGGTAAAATCGCGAAGAACCCAAGTTCCGGAATGTAGTCCCCCGCCACTTTCAAACAGCCGCCAGAGGCGTGGTAAGCAGGAGCCCCGGTATCCCCCAAAGCCACGACCAGTACATGGCGGAGACCAGCAGGGCCACGGGGGAAACACCAATTCCGCGACCGACAAGAAGCGGCTCGACCAAATGATTCGCTACCAGAGCCAAGATGACGATGCATCCAAGCACTTCGAACGATCTGCTCCATCCAGGAAACACCGCGAACGCCACCGGGGTTGGCAATGCCGCTGAGCTTAAGGCTCCCACATAGGGGATGAAACGAAGCAGGAAGGCAAGCGCACCCCAGAACGCGGAGTCCGGCAATCCAAGCGACCAGGTGGCGATTCCAACTGCGATCCCGAAACCAAGGTTGGTTAATGAGAGGAGTAGGACATAGCGGCCGACAGCGCCGCTGGCCGATTCGATGCATCTGCGGCCACTGGTATTCGGGCGCGGGCTGCAAGTCTGATCAGGCGGTCACGTAAGTCCCGTCTAAAGTAGAGCAGGAAAAACAACAGGACAATTATCAGCAAGCCCTCGCCAAAACCTGAAAGTATTGGCCAAGCTGGTTCGAGAACTTCATTCACTGCGCGCGGCGCCGCCTGAGCTTGCACTATCTGGGTCGGGACTCGCACTGGTGCGGAACCCGTTTTCTGCAATTGTCGCTCGACGTCTTCGACGCCGTGTTCTATGGTCTGCAGCCAGGCCGGCGTGCTCCCTTGGAAGCTCGTGAGCTTCGCCGCGATATTGTTTGAGTATCCGGCAACGTCAACTGCAACCGAGGTAAGTTCGACCGTCAGGAAAAAGCCAATTGCGCCGATAGCGATCACAACCAACACGACTACC
This sequence comes from uncultured delta proteobacterium, assembly GCA_963724395.1. Classification (GTDB taxonomy): domain Bacteria; phylum Desulfobacterota; class Binatia; order Binatales; family Binataceae; genus Binatus. Next base: position 709,895 of record CAVRUK010000002.1, read on the forward strand.
AAAGCCGCGCTAACGAAACGTCCCACAAGCGCTTCCAGACGGTTGGTGATCGGACTGAAGGCTATCGCTACAATCGCGGCCATCACCAGCGGCAACAAGATATCCTTGCCAAAATAGAGAACAACGGTCGCAACAACTACGGCAAGAATAGGTCGCGTAACGCCGGCGCCATCGGGCCTATCATCGCGGCCGTCAACGGACAAGTTCGATTCGCTGTTGAAGTCGTTCACTACAGCCGGCTTGCTGTGTCAGACGCGGCACTTGCGGTCCGGCGCTCTAGCGGTGCATTCAAATATACACGCGTCATTTTTCCCGAATGGGAACCGCGTGGTGATATGGTCAAGGAAGGTTGATTCATTCAGATACCAGTCCGCAGCGCCAAGCCTGGCGGAGTGGCGGATCCTTATGCGCGACCGTATCGGCACAATTTATTTGGCGCGATTTAGAATCAACTTTCGGCGGACTTCGATGTCAAAGCGGAGTGGGGCGCCGGGATACAGTTCCCCGAGCCACTGTTTAGTAATCGGATATGGGAGTCTCAGAAAGCTGAACACTGACACGTAAACGGCGTATCGTTCACCGGACGAAGGGTCTTCGGCGAAATCCCGCTTGCATCGGGAACAGTAATGTTGAACGAGTGGTTAACCGGGTTCGATTCTATGCGATGCCCCTGCGGGCTGGACCACTTGTGACTCGCCCATCCGTCGCGATCCATGACGAATTAGCCTCCTGCGGCGGAAGTTTGCGACGTGACCGATGGAAGCTTAGTGCGCGTGTAATTTCAAAGCAAAGCGGTCTCAAAGCAAAAGAAGGATGCAGTTCTTTAGAGAACAAAAGGCGAGCTCGCGATCTCCTTCTTCGCGCGCAATTGGCGGGCTCCTGTTACAGCGTGGCGAGACGCCGTCTGACCACAGAAAAATGTCACTTGGGAATTGATGTGGCGCCGAGCACGGCATCGATCGGCGCGTGCACTGCCTCCGCTACGACCGGCTGCGCGCCTGCGATGTAGAAGCGAATGAGCTCCGTGGTGACCTCAGGACCGCCGACAAAGGTAGTACCTTCTTGCTTGAGCAGCCGGTAAGGCGGCGCCGCGTCGAAGTAGAGCGTATTCTTAGGAATTACCGGCCTGATTACTTGTAGGACGAAGCGCGGCCAGTTCGGCATCACCGTCGTGATGTCGACTTTCGCGGTTACCTTTAGCGCAGAAAAGGTACCGGCCGGCACAGTAATCGGTTCGGAGCTCTTTGCCCAAACCTCCTGACCCACATAGCTGTACGGCGTGATTTGTTGATGAAGCATCCCGTCGGCGCCGTCGCTAGGCGCGTCGAGGACGCGCATAAACGCCATCCACGGAACCGAGTCCGGATACAAGTCATGTGGCAGGTCCGCAGCCCCGGCCAGCCGCAGTACCGCTGCATCGTTGCGCCAGAACGCGCTCTGCAGCGCGCGGCCATGATCGTACAGCGTCCACTTGTACATGGTGCAACCCTTCCGGTGATTGGGAAACAGCCAGAACGCAACCTCGAACTGATAGGTCGATAGTGTTGTCACTTCGATATGGATCGTGTCGTCGCCGACGGTTTCATTCCACGACTTGACTTGGTTCAGCACCTCGCCCGTGAGATTCGCTGTCTGACGGGTCTCGCTTACCTCGGTGCCGGGTGGCGGGGTCAATGTGTCAGTGCCGGACTGTTCACTGATCATCGCGCTACCGATCAGACCGCGCGCCACAAGCCAGGCATCCGTTACGCTGCCTGGGCTAGACTCTGTGCTTGGCGCCGGCATCACGTCAGCGCGGCCCACAGCAGGGCACAGAGTCACAAGTGCCATGAACACCGCAAAAAGAGGAGCCGCAATCCAAAACTCAAACGATAAACTTCTCAATTGTGAAATCCAGATTCCCTGAGCATGGGCCACAGCCTGATGTTCGACTTCCATATGAAACCTCCCCACCATCCTTTGGATACGCTCGCATTATCTTCGGGCCTCGGTGTGGTTCCTTGGACGCGCGGAGGCGAAATAACAAACAAATCTACACTTAAGTAGTCCAGCTACCTCTACAAAGATAAGCACGATTTTCAGAATTGCGGGCCGCCAAATCGCCCTGCTGTTTCCTCCATAATCCCCTGGATGTCGATTATCAGGTGCGCCCAGCACTCAAAGCTGGGAACCGCGTGCGTAGATTGCTCGGGATTTTAAGCGCGAATCTCAGGGTGACGGCCACCTTCAGGTTGATTGGAGCCGGCCAAAGTACGCGGCGCGAATACGCACAATCTCGCGAATACTGTACCCAGTCATTTATGTCGCGGTATTGATGGTAATCGGCGTGGTCTTTTTCGCAAACGCGGCTAGTCGCTCGTGAGTAACCTTTGGTCGCTGCACACAAATGAGCCCCTTCCCTGCACAAGGGCCATGTGATCGCGAGGGCTCTCAATCATCAGGATCGCCCAAGGCCAGATACGCGACAGCTAACGTCAATGTAGGGGCGTAGTGCATCGTAGGGCGACTCGAGATGTGCTGGACCAATCTGTGGAAGCCAGCGCGTCCTGCGTCCGTTCCTGCCGCATGGATGATCGTGAAGTTCGTTCCTTGGCAAATGCAACAACCTAGACTAACTCTTCACTTGGTACAAAAGATCGGGCAGTCCAATCGCACCGCCCGCGGTGGATAATCGTGAAGTTGGTTCGTTGCCAAACGACGCGGCCTAGACCAACACTTCAGTTGGTACAAAAGATCGGGCAGTCCACTTTTAACCTCTAGAAAAAGAATCCCCAACTGCGCCCCGATCCAGATTGCCCACTATACTGCCCACTCGGCCCGTATTGCCCGTTCGATCCATATTGCCCGTCGCTGCGTTGACAATTGTTGCCGTCCGAATCGCAGGCGAGGCAGTTGTTGCCCTGGGCATCACAAATCGTACGCCCCGATCCAGACTGCCCATATTGTGGTTGGCTTCCGTACGGCGATTCAAAAAAGCAGCCTTGTAAACTGAGCATTGCGAAACCCACCGCGGCCATGAAAATAGTCTTTGCGGGCATTTTGCTATACTTCCTCCTAGTATCCTGAGCGCGCAAAAGGAGGCAATCAAAGAGGAAGGGCTCGCATTTCGAACCGAGCGGTGCCGTCCAGCACTAAAGCGCCGCGCCTACAGCGTAATTGTTGCTTTGCCCGCGCGGAGTATTTCTCCGCGCGAAGGGATCGCCCAATTGTCCGACCGAGAAAACACCGGCGAAATCCAGTATTCGTTTTGCTTCTCTGGCTTAAGCGGTTAGGCTGGCAGATGAGTTTGCGGCTCGGGGATCGAGCACGGGCAATAGGATCGATTCCTGAACAAATCAATTCGATGGGAAAATCGAACTCGCCTTCGGGCTGTCTATGATCTTGCGCTCAGCTCCGAGGAATAGAGGTCTCGGTTAGAGATTCGTGCGGACAGAGTTTCGACGAGACCGGTAAGGGTTCGCGGTTAGTCGCTTCGGGCCACCCTTGTCGACATCCCCAGGCACCCAGGCTATAGGCAGACGATCGAAACCACCAATGAATTTGCTCGGATTGAGTTTTGAGGAACCATTCCTCGAGCGCTTTGAGAACGCGGCGACACCTCGGCTGCGACCGAAGGCGAATCGGATAGTCGTGTCAGGATCGTACGACAATCATCGCTTGCGTCGTTGGCAATTCGATCACGGTACTAGGTTTTGCAGCTAAGAAGTCTGCGAACGCCTGAGCTACTCCGGGCAGAGTCGAATAATCGTGTGTGAGAATAACGCCTCCTGGGACCATGCGAGGGTAAAAGAACTCCAGGCTGGCGAGGGTGCTCGCGTAGAGATCAACATCGAGGTGCACGAAACCGAACCTCAAGTCCCCCAACCCCATGGCACTAGCCGGAAATTCACCCGGGTGAAGATGCACCCCGCTGTATGCTCGCAGCAACCTGGTCACCGCTGTTAGCGAGGCAGAATATTGCCCGCGCTTGAGGAGGCGTCTATCTTTCTTTCCCGGCTGAGGCAATCCAGAAAAGGTATCGAACAAATGCAAGGGCTGCTCGCGTTTGGCCTCGCAGATAATCCGCGCAGAACTACCTTGGAACACTCCAACTTCTGCCATTGCGCAATCGAGAATACTTTGCGCATGTGCGACTGAGTACAGGAAAAACGCTTCGTTCCCTGTGAGGAGCGACTCCGATTGACGACGGCACCGTCGAATCGTCTCTAGGATTGCGGGATCCTTGTGGCCGCCCAGAATCAAGAGTTCAAGCCGCGCGAAGAGTCCGACGGTGATTCGGCGTAGAATTTTGCTGTTGCCGACAATTCTCTGCGCGGTTTCGTATTTCATCCAACGGCGACGCACAAACTCATGCGCAGGCGAGCCAATCGATTCAACGTCCAATTGAGCCCCTTCCTGCTCGCGGCGTCGCCTGTTGACGCTTTTGGCACCATTTGAGGTGACGCTCTCGTAGCCCAAGTCGGCGTAGTCAAGACTCATGCGCAACTCCTTGAGCGTCGGGATTGAGGTACTGTTCTAGATGGGTCGAAGCCCTTGTGCTGGCGAACAGCGCGGTGACCATCTTGCGTTCGAGTTCGCCGACTTCGACTGCCGAACCAACGGTGGCTGCTACTCTGATCAGATGCGACACAAGAGCATCTTGGTTTAGCAACGCCGATTGAAGTTGGGCAGGTGGTCTGCGTGGAAATGCTTTAGGAAATGCCGCGGGGGATTGACTCCGGCGAAAAGAGGCACGCGTTGACTCACACGATGAGGGCATGTCTCAAAACACCGGAAAAGGAGCCGTCGATCGTCGTGTAATCGTTGTGCGCGGTTAGCGCCAGCGGCGGTTGGTTCTTTTTGTAACACTGTATATAGATTGATTTGAGCCGCCCATGCTACCAGCAAAAGGTACGAGCAATGCCCTTCCCTGTGTGTGTGGCGAATTGTTGATTATTTCCCAGAATCAGCAATTCGCCACACACACGTCTGTTTTACGCTTCGTGGTTTTCATTCGAGGCAGCTAACAGAGAGACTTCAGTGCTGGTACCACGCAAAAACGAACTCGACGGTGTTCAGCGTTAGATGAGCCACGAATGGCGCGACAAGATTGCCGCGCCATAGCCGCATGGCTACCAGCACTCCGCCCGCCAGTGAGCCGGTCAATATGATGTACCAGAGACCTCCTGCCCAATGCAGAAGCCCAAAGAAAAAACAGCTCACCACCACGGCCCTAGTACGACTCATCTGTTCCGACAGGCGCACGATTGCGTAGCCCCTATACAACGATTCCTCGACGAAAGGCGCGAGTAGCACGTTGGCTACAAAAAAGACGCGGAGAGCTGAACTCACGGTCGGGAGTACCTCGCCGGGTGGAACGTAGTCGCCGACGCTCCTCTGAACGTAGGTTAGAATCGGCGACAGGACAAAGGCATAGAGCACGCCGAGAGCGGCGCCCACGGTAATCCCGAGCGCGATATCGCGCGTCGCAGATCCTCCCGCCGGAGAATTCCAACCGATATCTTTCCAGGAGAGTCCTTCAGCGCGAAGGGCGGCAGCCAGGGAAGCCAAAATGATCAGTTCGGCTGCGACGAGCATGTGGGGGGCAAGGGCCGTCACCCTCGCGGCGACATTCTCGTTGTGCCCTTGGGCATTCACCGTCATCCAGATCGACACTGAAACGATGAGCACCAAAAACAACAGAGGCGGAAAAGCGAGCACATACCGCACAAGTGCCCTAGTAGGAGGCTTTTGCATCTGACCTCCATCCTGTCAGTATTCGAACGCAAAGTTCGAGCCCGCCTTTGTAGTCCAAAGGGCCGCAGAGGACCTGTGCTTAGTCAAAACCTTGTGTGTTGCGAATTACTGATTTCCCTGATCAGCCTGGTAAATTCCCTGATCCGTGAAAACAAATCCCTGTTACCCAAAACTAATTCCCTGTTCAGTTGAGTAGGGAATTTGCCGAAAAAACCCAGGTGGATCCGTAGCTTTTCGAGTCTCAATCGCTTGGATCAGACCAGAAATCGCATGAATTGCCTGTTCTTTCCCTGTTTATCAGGGAATTTGACCGCCAGAGAGGGGTTCGATCCAGACTGCTCCATCCGCCACACAGTCTGGCATGTTTCCCTACCATCTGGAGTGAGCGGAAACGACGTTCGTGACGCGGCTGTGGCTGCGCAAAACTCCATCTCGTGTGAGATTCTGGCCTTGCGCATGGAGGCGGCTATTTGGTCCCGGATGCGCTCGCCCGTTACTTCCCGCTCCTGGCCATCTTGGAGACCGTCACGAATACACTGGAGGACATGGACCTGAAGATGGTGGTGTTCCGCATAATCCAGGGCGCGGCTGGCGCAGCGATGATGCCGTTGTCACAGGCGATTCTGCTGGAGACGTTTCCGGTTGAGGAGCACACGCTCGCAATGACGACCTTCGGGATCGGCATGATGGCTGCGCCGGTAATCGGTCCGACCCTAGGAGGCTGGATCACCGAGACCTGGCGCTGGCGGTGGAACTTCTACATCAACGTACCGACGGGCGCGTTCGCCGCGTTGATGGTCTATGCGTACGTGCACGACCCGGGGTATCTCCGAGACCAACGCGGCAGCGGCAGGGTTGACTACGCCGGGATCATATTGATCGCGGCATCGCTCGGACTGTTCCAGGTCGTGCTGGGACGCGGTGGACATGACGGTTGGTTTGCGGCCCCGTGGGTCAGGTACGGAGCCGCGTTTTCGGCGCTCGTCGATGGTCGCGCTGGTTATTCATGAGTTGCGCTTTCCGGAGCCGATTGTGGACCTGCGGATGTTAAGAATCGTGGGATTCTCAATCGCGGTGGTGTTGATCTCGCTCCAGGGCCTGGCCCTGTGGACGGTCAATCTTCTCAATCCGCTGTTCCTCGAAAACGTCTTGCACTACGACGCGCTGAGAGCCGGGCTTGCGGTCGCGCCACGCGGACTCGGGGTGGTGGTCGCTCTGCTGACGGTGGGACAATTGTCACGCCGCCAATTCGAGCTGCGACCACGGGTGTGCGCGGGATTCGTGGTTGGTGCATACGATCGTACCGAATGTCACAGTGGACGATCGGAGTGCGCGAGAGCGAAGTGCTGCTGCCGATCTTTCTCTTCGGGCTCGGGCTGGGCGCAATCTTTCCGATCGTTACCGCACTTGGCATCGGACAGATCGCCCGTGAGCGAATGGGCTTCGCAGCAAGTCTATTCTCCGTGATAATCAACACCGGCGCCGCGGCCGGAATCGCGGTTGCAACCAACCTACTGACTTCGCGCCACCGGTATCACGAAGGGCAACTCGTGGCGACGCTGTCCACATCCAAGCATCTCGCAGATGCCTTGAAGTCGCAGGCTTGCCTATTAGCATATAACGATGTGTACCGCGTCACCGCGGTCCTGCTGTTGCTTCTCGCGCCTTGGGCTCTCCTGCTGAAGCGTGTGCCGGTCGACGCCAATGCGACGATTGGTTCAGAGTAGTATGACCCTGGGTTGAGATCGTCCATTGAAAACAACGATAGCCTTCGGCTTCAATTCGATCTCGCAGCCGCTCGAATCTGCTCGGGAAGCTTTTGCTTTCGTTTCCGCCCAGCGCTTCTGACTGCCGGAGCCCCAAATCTTGAATACCGAAGGAGCGACGATCCGGAGCTTTCTAGAACGGGATCATCAGCGGCTAGATCGATTGCTTGCACGCGCCAGCGGCGATCTCGACAATATCGATATGGAGGCGTTCGGCGAGTTCCGCCGGGGCCTTCTCAAGCACATCGGCATGGAGGAGAAGATTTTGCTCCCTGCGATACAGCAGCTTCGAGGCGGCGAACCGCTCCCAATCGCAGCTAGGTTGCGGCTGGATCACGGCGCTATCGCGGCGCTGCTGGTGCCGACGCCACGCCTCGCGGTCTTGCGAGCGCTCAAGTCGGTGATGGCGGTACACAATAGAATCGAGGAACGGCAGGACGGCGTGTACGCGGAGTGCGATCGCATCGTCGACACCGATTCCGAAGCGATTCTTGGACGCCTTCGCGCCGCGCCGGAAGTGCCGGCCGCCGCACACATCGACGGTCCGAAGGCTGAGGCGGCAGCACGGCGTTCACTTGCCCGCGCCGGCTTCGACGCCATGCTGCTCGATTCCTGACTCTGCCGGAGCGTTCAAGGTTGCGCACCGCAGCTTCGGTAACGCTGCCGAGGAACCTGACTTACAACAGAAGACGGAGGACATTGTATGACAAAGATAGTCCCTGTTGACGTCGCGCGGTTTTGTTTGGATCTCCATCGGGATCTTTCCGTTTCCCTCAGAGCACGCAAGCCGGGTCCGCCGGAGCGAATCGACGGTGCGACGATCGGCTTTGTCTCAGTGACTGGGGATGCGCCGCATGGCGGAGAGGTTCACCCGGACGGCGACGAGATCTTGTATGTCATTTCAGGAAAGCTGCGCGTCGTAGGCGAATCCGACCCCAACGCGGCCATTGAGTTGAGGAGAGGCGACGCGTGTATTGTCCGCAAGGGTGAATGGCACCGAGTAATTATGATAGAGCCCGCGCAGCTTATTCACATTACTCCAGGTCCACGAGGCGACTACCGCCCGTTGTGAGTGGCGCTTGCAATTCGATGGCCCTAAAGAGAGTGCATCGAGGGAAAGCCACAGTGCCACATCATTGCGATCGCCAAGGAGGAAGGCGAGATCGCGGCGCGTGTCGGTTGCGCGTTGAGCCGTCGCGCACGGGCATGTGCTCTGAGGAGTTGACCTGCGCACTGCCCGCATCGCGGCGCGCCGAAATCGTGCGTGCGATAGGGCAGCCGCACAACTTGACCGCGCGATGGCGAGCTACGCCGGCACCGACGCGCAGCGCTTCAGCACCAAATCGTGAAGCGCGTCAAACCGCTCGGCGCGAGAGTGCACAGTCCGCGGCGCCTGATGGTTCCTGTAGTTTCAGGCATTTTTGAAGCGGAAGGGAAGTGTGGCACGGTAGGAGTCGGACTTTCCAGCGATGAGAAACCAATAGACAATTGCGCTTCTCAAATCGCAGAATACGCGGAATGAGGCATGGGCGAGATCATTTCTAAGGGAGATTCCATATGGCTCTCGCGAATACCGAGATAGATGAACTGGTTTCGCTCGAACGAGGCGAAGTGGACCGTCGCATTTACACCGACCCGGAGATCTTTGAGCTAGAGATGGAGAGGATTTTCGCGCGCTCGTGGTTGTTCCTCTGTCACGAGTCACAGATTCGTGAGCCAGGTGATTTCTTCCAATCGGTAATGGGCCGCGACAACATTCTGGTGGTCCGCCAGAGAGACGGCTCGATAAAGGCGATGCTGAATACCTGCGCCCATCGGGGCAATGCCGTCTGCCGCGCCGAGGAAGGCAATGCCAAGAATTTTCTATGCACCTACCACGGCTGGTCATACGGGATCGACGGCCGCCTCAATGGAGTTCCAGGATTCAAAACCTTCTACGAGGGGCAGCTCGACAAATCGCGGCACGGGCTGGCTCAAGTCGCGCAGGTGGCCAGCTACAAGGGATTTGTATTCGGCACCCATGACGCCACTGCGCCGCCCCTGGAAGAATTCCTCGGCGCGACCGGCCGGCTCGGTCTCGATCAGATCGCCGCGCGCGGCAACATGGTGGTGGTGCCCGGCATTCAGAAGTTCATCATCGACTGCAACTGGAAGATCGCCGTCGACAACCTGTTCGATTGGTATCACCCACAGGTCACTCATGCCTCCGCATTTCAGCCGGGCGTGATGGGCACGGACACGGGGAGCGCTGCCGAGCGTGAGAAGATCGATCTGAGCGAGGTAAACATGGATAGCGGCGCGGCCCTCGACCTGCCCGCGACCGGCATCAGCGGAACGAAGTTCGATTCGGTCGTCGTGCTCGGCGAGTATGGACACGCCATCGGCGGCCCCACCGCATCTTCTTCGGGAACTTCCGTGTTCGATAAAGACTGGCGCACTACCGCGCAAGCTCGTGAGGCGCTCGGACCGGTCGGAGTGGAGGTCGCCGGGCATCCAAATATTTTTCCAACGACGTGGATCGCAGTTTCAGTACAACTGTCGCTGCGAATCCCGCGCGATCCTGGTCATACCGAGATCTGGTGGTTCACCTTTGTCGATCGCAACCTGCCGCGCGAGACGCGCGACTTCATGGTGACGATCGCATGCCGCATCTTCGGGCCGGGCGGCGTACTCGAGCAGGACGACGGTGAGAATTGGGCGCAGGCGACCGCGCAGACGCGCGGCATTGCCAGCAGGCGGATGAAGCATCAGCTCACTATGGGCCTCGGCCGGGGCAAGATCATCAAGGAAGGCGGTCTCTCGCGGATCGAAGGTCTCACCGGCGAGCACGGCCAGTTGTGGACGTATCATTCGTGGGCGCAATGGATGAAGGGTCTGAGCTGGGATGAACTGAAGAAAGTGACCACCCCAGGCGATGTCATTTGAGGGAGCCGATGCAGATGTCCAACGAGATGAAATCGGTGCCGCGGGAGGACCGTATCGCGGCGATGCTCCTTCACTACGAGGTCGAGCGTTTCTACTACGACGAGGCCGCTCTGCTCGACTTGCATCGCTACGAGGAGTGGCTCGCGCTTTTCAGCGACGACGCGCATTACTTCATGCCGATCAGGCGTACCCGCATGCTGCGCGAGCTTGACAAGGAATTTACCAGGCCGGGTGAGATGGCGTTCTTCGATGACACCAAGACGCTGCTCGCCGGACGGATCAAGAAACTCGGATCGGGCCGCTCGTGGGCTGAAGATCCGCCGTCGCGCACGCGCCATTTGATTACTAATGTACGCATCACGAAGGACGACGGTCGCACGCTTGAAGTGGAGTCAAACTTTCACCTCTATCGCACGCGGCTCAACTCTGAAGAGACCTCCTGGATCGGTTCGCGGCGCGACGTGTTGCGCCGAGTGGAAGGATCTTTCCAGATCGTCGACCGCAAGATTTTCCTAGAACAGACCGTGTTGCTGTCGCGCAACCTGAGCAACTTTTTCTGATATGGGCTGGCTGGAAAACAAAGTGGCAATTGTTACCGGAGGCGCATCCGGGCTAGGCCGAGCCATCGTGGAGCGCTTTCTCGACGAAGGCGCGAACGTCGCAACCCTCGACCGCGCCCGGGAACGGAGCGCCGAACTAGCGAAGCAGTTCGGAGATCGTGTCGAGGCAGTGGTTGGCGACGTGACAGTTCTCGCCGACAACCATCGCGCAGTTGCGGAAACAATCCGACGCTTCGGCCGACTCGACTGCTTCGTGGGCAACGCCGGAATCTGGGATTTCAACATGTCGCTGGTCGACCTGCCCGAAAACAGGATCGGTCAGGCGTTCGACGAACTGTTCGCCGTAAATGTGAAAGGCTATCTGCTTGGTGCGAAGGCGACCTATCGAGAACTCGCGAAGACGCGCGGTTGCATCGTCTATACGGTGTCGAACGCGGGGTTCTATCCTTGTGGCGGCGGTCCTCTGTACACCGCTTCGAAGCACGCTGTAGTCGGACTGATTCGACAGCTTGCGTATGAACTCGCGCCGAAAATCCGGGTCAATGGAGTCGCGCCCGGTGCGATCCCGACCGACTTGCGCGGTCCTCGCTCGCTCGAAATGGCTGATCGATCCATCGCATCGGTGCCATTGAAGGCGGCGGTCGAACGCGGGCTTCCGCTAGGCAAACTAGCCGAGCCGCGCGACTACACGGGATCGTACGTGCTGCTGGCGTCGGCGGAAAATTCCTCTACCGCGACTGGTGGCGTTATCATCTGCGAGGGCGGCATCGGTATCCGCGGTTTCGTTGACGCCGCAGGAGGCCGCAACCTCTGAAAGGGCGTGTACGCAATGGTTCGGCCATAGTTTCTGCTAAGAGATTCACTGGCCAATGCTTGCGGCGATAATCCTTGCGCGGGTGATAGGCAGGTCGCGAATTCTGAGATCGAGCGCGCGTGCGACCGCATTTGCGACCGCCGCCCCCGTGGGCCCCAACGACGCTTCGCCGACTCCCAACGGCGGATTGTCGAGCGACTCGATCAGAGTGACCTCGATTTCCGGGATCTCGTCGAACCCGATGATCGGATAGTTCTTCCACGAGTTAGTGGTGACGCGAGCGTGATCGAATTCGACCTGCTCTTTCAGCGTCCAGCTGATCGCCTGAACGATTCCGCCTTCGATCTGGTTCCTCACGCCGTCGGGATTTACGACGAGACCAGCGTCAACCGCAGACCAAACCCGTCGCACGCGAATTTCCTCGTCGACCTCGACCTGGGCGATCACGGCGACGTATGCGGCCGTGTTCTTGTATCGAGCGAAACCGATGCCGCAGGCGCGGCCCGTGCCACGTTCGGCGCCGCGGCTCCATCCGGCCAGGCTCGCAGCAGTCTCAA
>CAVRUK010000003.1:0-95016 GCA_963724395.1 uncultured delta proteobacterium
CACCGCGCATGGGCATACGCGCAACGTGATCGACGCGATCAAGGCGACCAAGCGCGAGTGGCCCGAGGTCGAGGTCGTGGCCGGAACGTCGCGACCAGCGAGGGCGCCAAGGCATTGTGCGACGCCGGCGCCGACGCGCTACGGGTCGGGATGGGGCCGGGGTCGATTTGCACGACGCGCGTGATTTCGGGAGTCGGCGTGCCGCAGATCACGGCGATAATGGACACGATCGCGATTGCCGAGCCGCGCAATATCCCGGTGATCGCGGACGGCGGAATCCGCTTCTCGGGCGATATCACCAAGGCGATTGCGGCCAGCGCCAACAGCGTGATGATCGGCTCGCTGTTCGCGGGCACCGAGGAAAGCCCCGGCGAGACGATTCTCTACCAGGGGCGTACGTACAAACTTTATCGCGGGATGGGATCGATTGGCGCGATGAACGAGCGCACCGGAGATCGCTACGGGCAGCTCAGCGTGCCCGACGGCAAGCATGTGCCGGAAGGAATCGAGGGGCGCGTGCCGCATCGCGGGTCGCTCGCGTCGAATATCGAGCAGCTGGTGGGCGGGTTGCAATCCGGGATGGGCTACCTGGGCGCGACGAACCTGGCGGAGCTGCGCAAGCGGGCGAAGTTCGTCAAGGTCAGCGACGCGGGGATGCGTGAGAGTCACGTGCACGACGTGTTCATCACGAAGGAAGCGCCGAATTACAGACAGTAGGATGCGGGGCTCCTCGCCCCGCGCCCTCGGCAGGGGTGACCCCTGCACCCGGTACTCAGAAAGACGCGGGACTTCGTCCCTGTTTGGAAGTTTTTTTGGGTTCGCGGCAAGCTTCCTACACGTGGGCCCACTTCTCGAACTTGCGGGCGCTTGTTCCCCCTTCCCGTGCGGGAAGGGGAACCGGACCAATAAAATATTGGGTGCAGGGGTCACCCCTGCCGACGGAAGTGTGAAACCGAACGCGGGTTTCACTACAATTAAGTTCTTTCGGGGCGGTGGGGAGCGATGGCAGATAACAAACGACTCAGGGTTGGCGTTCTGTTTGGGGGGCGATCGGGCGAGCATGAAATTTCGCTGCGTTCGGCGCTGACGGTGATGTCGGCGATGGATCCGGCGCGGTACGAGATTGTTCCGATTGGAATTGGGCGCGACGGACGCTGGTATCTCGAGCGTAACGCGTTGAAGCTGCTGGCCGAAAAGACGCCGCATCTGGCGGCGCTCAGCGCGGGCGGCACGCAAGTGACGCTGCTGCCGCATCCGGAGGGACAAGCGCTGGTCGCGACGCCGGCCGACGGCGCACGCGGCGAATCGACTGTCGGACAAGACTCGATTCCCGGCGTCGACGTGGTGTTCCCGGTGTTGCACGGCACCTACGGCGAGGACGGCACCGTGCAGGGGCTGCTCGAGCTGGCGGGGATCGCATACGTCGGCGCGGGCGTGCTCGGCTCGGCGGTGGGGATGGACAAGGACGCGCAAAAGCGCCTGCTGCGGGACGCTGGCGTCGCCGTGGTGAAATATTTTGCGATCGATCGCGCCGACTATATCGAGACTCCGGCGCTGGGCGCGCGGCTCGCGCGCAAACTCGGCTATCCGGTGTTCGTCAAGCCCAACGCGCTCGGCTCGTCGATCGGAATCAGCAAGGTAAAGCGAGCCGCCGATCTCAAGGCCGCGCTCGACGACGCGTTCCAGTACGATCGCAAGGCGCTGATCGAGGCGTCCTGCGAGGGCCGCGAGTTCGAGTGCGCGGTGCTTGGCAACGGTCGTCCCGAAGCGTCGATTCCCGGCGAAGTGCTGGTCAAGGGCGCTCATGAGTTTTACGACTACGAGTCGAAGTATGTCGATCCGGAAGGGTCCGCGACAAAAATTCCCGCCGAGCTGCCGGCCGCCAAGGCGAAGAAGTTGCGCGCGATGGCGGTGGCGGCGTTCAAGGCATTGTCGCTTCGCGGGATGGCGCGGGTAGATTTCCTGGCGAGCCGGGATTTGCGCGAGATCTACGTCAACGAGGTGAATACCATCCCGGGCTTCACGGCCATCAGCATGTATCCGAAGCTGTGGGAGGCGTCGGGCTTGCCGTTGCCGAAGCTTATCGACCGTCTGATCGAGCTGGCGCTCGAGGAGCATCGCGATCGCGCCTCGCTCAAGATCACCTATCATCCGAAGTCTCCGGCGAAGCCCCACGACTGAGCCGATCCCGATGGCGATGCGGCGGCTGCTGATTGCGACCACGAACAAGGCGAAGCTTGCCGAGTACCGATTGATCCTGCGCGACATCGGCATCGAGGTCGAACTGGTGTCGCTCGGCGAGCTTGGGATTTCCGAAACTCCCGAGGAGACGGGCGCGACGTTTGCCGAGAACGCGTCGATCAAGGCGCGTTTCTACTTCGAGCGCGCGCGAATTGCGACGCTGGCCGACGATGGCGGCCTAGAGATCGACGCGCTGGGCGGAGAACCGGGCGTCAGGTCGCATCGATGGCTCGGCGCTGGCCGCGACGATTCCGACCAGGCGCTGGTCGCCGAAGTTATCCGCCGGATGAAGGGCATCGAGGCGGCGCGGCGGACCGCGCGGATTCGCGCGACGATCGCGTTGATACACGAGGAGGGCGGCATTGTCCGCGAGAAGACCGCGGAGGGCGCAATCGAGGGCGTGATCGCGGAGCGCGCGTATCGCGAGATTCGCGCTGGATTTCCGTATCGCGCGGTGCTGGTCATCGCCGAGCGCAACTGTTACCTGGGCGAACTCGGCGACGAGGAAGAGGCCCAGATCAGCCAGCGGCGGATTGCGATCCTTGAGTTACGGGACGAGTTGGAGCGGATAGCCGCAGGCCGTGGAGCGGCACTATGATGATCCCGACTATAATTGAGGAGCGCGGACTAAGATCGTCACGCACAAGGTGAAGGGCAAGCGCAAGGGCAAAGTCGTCGTGCTGCATCTGGCGGCGCGGTACCCGTTCGCGGGAGTGATCTGGCAATTACTTCATCACCTGTTGGGACTCGCACAACTGGGGCTCGACGTTTACTACATCGAGGATCACCGCGCGTACGTGTACGATCCGACGATCGAGAGCAGCACCCCTGATCCGTCGCGCAATCTGAAAGTTCTCGGCGGGCTGCTCAAGCGCTACGGCTTCGGCGATCGGTGGGCCTTTCTGGACTCGGTCAAGGAGCGATACGTCGGGATGTCGCGCGAACGATGCATGGAGCTGTTCCGCGACGCCGACATGGTGATCAATCTTTGCGGCGCGACCGAGCCGCGCCAGGAGCACGAGCGCAGCCGCTGCCTGGTGTACCTTGAGACCGACCCGGGCGTGTTCCAGCTCGAGCTTGCGCGCAAAATTCCGACCGCCGTGGCGTTTGCCAAATCGCACAAATTGTTCTTCACCTATTGCTACAATATCGGCGCGCCCGATTGCCTGCTCCCAACGGCCGGTCTCGACTGGCATCCGACGCGTCCGCCGGTGAGTCTCAACGAGTGGCATCCGGGGATAGGACCGGCGGAGCCGGCTGCGTTCACGACCGTCGGCACGTGGCAGAATAACGGCAGCGACATGGTAATCAGGGGCGAGACGTACTATTGGTCCAAGCATCTGAATTTTCGCAAGGCGCTTGAAGTGGCGGCACGCGCCAATCAGCCGATCGAGATCGCCACCAACCTGACCGCCGGCCCCGACTACGAGCGCGCGATTGCCGGGGGCTTCAGCTTCACGCCGGCGGTGCCGATGTCGCTCGACATCGATGAGTATCGCGAGTACATCAGCAGGTCGCGCGGCGAGTTCACGGTCGCGAAGGACATCTACGTGAGGCCGCGCACCGGATGGTTCAGCGATCGCACGGTATGCTACCTGGCGGCGGGGCGTCCGGTGGTCACGCAGCGGACCGGATTCGAAAAGTTCATTCCCACTGGCGCGGGGCTGCTCGGCTTCGACACGCCGGATGAGGCCGTCGAGGCGATCGCTCAAATCAACGCCGACTATCCGCGCCACGCCCGCGCCGCGCGCGAGGTAGCGATCGAGTATTTCGACGCGGTGAAACTGCTCGACGAAATCGCGGCGGCCGCGGGGATCTGAACGATGGGCGCGAGATCTCTTCAGTCGTGGCTGGGATTAGGCGCGCACAGCGATTTGCGCTTCTCCATCGAGATCTTGCTGGTGCTGGCCTTCTTCGCGTGCGGCTTCGCCGTGCGCCGGCGCAAGCGCCCTGCGACCACAACAACATTCCTGCTGCTGTCGGGCAGCATTCTGATCGACGTGGCTTCGCGCTTCGTCCCTGACGAGAAAGTCGCCGAGAAGGTTAGCGCCACCGCCTTCGGGCTCTTTCTGTGCGGCTTGATCCGGCTGGTAGTTGAACTCGTCGAAGCAGTGAGCAGCCGCCGCAAGCTTCACCGCTCGACTATCGGCAAGGACCTGCTGATTATCGGGTTGTGGTTCGTGGTCGCGATGGTGGTGCTGTACACCGACTTCGGCTTCGATCCGACGTCGATCCTGACCACCTCGGCCGTGACTGCGGCGGTGCTCGGATTGGCCTTGCAGGAGACCCTGGGCAACATTTTCAGCGGCCTGTCGCTCTCGATGGGGCATGCCTTCGATCCGGGCGACTGGATCCGTAGCGGCCCGCATGTCGGGCGCGTCAAGGGAATCGCATGGCGTGCGACGACGATCATAACGCGGGACAACGAGCGGCTCAAGGTTCCCAACTCCGTGATCGCCAAGGACGTGCTGTTCAACTATGCAACCGGCTCGGTGCGTGACGAAATTACGGTCGGAATCAGCTACGGGGTGCCGCCCAATCACGTGCGCGAAGTCGTACTCACGCTACTGCGCGACGTGCCGCAAGTGCTGCACGAGCCGCCGCCCGAAGTCCAGGCTTGGGAATATGCCGATTTCGCGATCCAGTATCGAATCAAGTTCTGGATCGCGGACTACGGCGTGCAGGAGCACGTGCGCGATCGCGTCGCGTCGGCGCTCTGGTACGCGCTCCGCCGGCATTCGATTGAGATTCCATACCCGACCCGCACCGTCCATGTGCGCGACGCGGGCCGTGATGAAGACGAGAAAGTCGACGCCGCCTTCGAGCGCGAGCTGATGTCCGACCTGCGCCAGGTGGAGTTCCTGCGCGGCCTTTCCGACGACGAGCTCCGATTGCTGGTGCCGACCGTCGAGGTGCGGCAGTTTGGCGCGGGTGAGATGCTGATGCGCTACGGGGAAGAGGGCGAGTCGATGTTCATCATGCGCAGCGGCAAAGCCGAAGTTTTGGGTCACACCGCCAACGGCGAGATCCGCCACATCGCCGAAATTTCCCGGGGGACAATGACTGGCGAAATGTCGCTGATGACGGGCGAACCGCGCAACGCAAGCGTGCGTGCGATCACCGACGTGGAAGTGATCGAGATGGACCGCGAGGGCTTTACACGTCTGTTCAAGGAGCATCCCGACGCCGCGACCAGTATCGGCGATATTATTGCCGCTCGACACCGGGACCGGCTCGAAAAGCTCGCCTCCGGCGCTACGCAGGACGGCAAAGGCGGGACGCATCGATGGCTGTACGCCAAAATGCGCGAGTTGTTCGACTTCTAGAAGGCGCTATGCGATCGCGGTCAGCGCTACTTGCAGCTCGCGGAGATTGCGCGACGGCACAACCGCGTTCACTTCGCGCGCATATTGTTTGATCGCGCTGTCGCCGGTGCCCCAGCGCGCGGGATCTTCCGGATTCAGCCACACCACGCCGCGGCATGTGCGCGCGATCTCGCGGATCAGATCGGCGCGGGCGGGCAGCCGGTTGTTGCGAGCGTCGCCCATGATCACGACGATGGTCCCGCGAGTCAGCAACCCGGTTCGGCGCTCCCACAGCTCGGCGAGCACGCGGCCGAAATCCGAGCGCGCGAAGAGGTCGGGAGCGGGCGTCATAACGAGGTGCCCTTCCTCGAAGTCGGCCTCCGCCAGATGGTCCACGTACACGAAACTGCTGACGCGGCGGAAACTTTCGCGCGCGCCCGCCATCAACTCGAGCATCAGCTGCGCCGCATAGCGGACGGAGCCCGAAATGTCGGCGAGGATTACGAGATCGACGTGGCGCGGACGCCGCGCACGGAAGTTGAGATCGATCAGCGCGCCGCCGCGTTGGATCGCGGCGCGAATCGTGCGGCGAAAGTCGATTCTACCTGTCTGCGCGGCTCGCAGGCGCCGTCCCAGCCGAATCCGGAAGCGGCGAATCAGGGGAACGAGCGCCTCGCGCGCCGCGTCGTAGTCGAGGTCGGAGAATTTGTCGAACGGCATCCGCTCGATCGCGCGGACTCGCGCCACGCGCGCGGCGTCGATTCCGGGTGTGCGCGATTCGTCGCGGGTACCCGCCGCCTCGCCACGATCATCGCGGCCGTGCATCTCATCTGAGTTGTGCGCAGGGTCTTTGCCATGTTCCGCGTCCTCGCGGCGCGCCGTCGTCGTTTTCTTTGCAGGCTTCGCTTCCGGCGACGGCGATTTCTCCTCGCGATTTCTTGCGAGCGCGGTGCCGTGCGGCTCCTCTGACTTCCGGGGCGGCGCATTTTCGCGCGGTGACGGATCCTCGCCGGGGCGTCCGCGGCCTGCGGCCGCCGACACCTGGGCTCCGCGTTGATCGGGATGCTCTCCCCGATCGGCCCGAGGTGCCGCAAAGAAGCGGTTGAACGATTCGTCGAAGATCGCGCGGTCGGCCTCGTCCTTGATTAGCGCCGCCGCCAGCGCCTCGTGCATCCGCGCGCGATCGAGTCCGACCGCCGCAACCGCGTTCATCGCGTCGATCGATTCCGCAACCGAAATTCTGACGCCAGCGTCTCGCAGCGCGGCGATGAAATTGACGAGCTGATCGCGCAGCCGGGCCATCTGACTATTGCCGTGGACTCATCGCCGGCGCGGCGCGAGCGCAGAGGCCTTCGATTCCACCTTGACGCGATCGTCCTCGTGCTTGAGCAGCACGCCCAGCGCCGTGCGCACCGCGTCGGTGTCGAGTTCGCGCACGCCCAGGCGCACGAGCGCGCGCGCCCAGTCGAGAGTCTCGGCTATCGACGGCGGCTTGCGCAGTCCGAGCTTGCGAATCGCGCCGACAAAACGGGCAGCCTCGGCCGCCAGCTTGGCGTCAAGCTCGGGCACCTTGAGCTCGATAATTTTTCGCTCCTGCTCAGCGCCCGGAAAGTCGATGAACAAGTGCAAACACCTGCGGCGCAGCGCTTCCGATAGTTCGCGCGCGCGATTCGAAGTCAAAATCACGGCGGGCCGATCGTGCGCTTTCAACGTTCCCAATTCGGGAACGCTTATCTGGAAGTCGGAAAGCAGCTCGAGCAGAAAGGCCTCGAATTCTTCGTCGGCCTTATCGACCTCGTCGATCAGCAGCACCACCCGGCTCGGCGCCGTGATCGCTCTAAGTAGCGGGCGCTCCAGTAAAAAATCGCGCGAGAAAATATGCTCGCTCAGTTCCTCCCATCGCAGGCCCTGCTGCTCGCCGGCCTGCATCCGCAGCAGTTGTTTCTGATAGTTCCATTCGTAGAGCGCGCGCGCCTCGTCGAGTCCCTCGTAACATTGCAGCCGGATGAGTTCGGTGTGGAGAATTTCCGCGAGCACCTTGGCGACTTCGGTCTTGCCCGCGCCGGCGGGACCTTCTATGAGCAGCGGCTTTTCGAGCGCGAGCGCCAGGAAGATCGCCGTCTCGACGCGCTGGTTGGTGACGTAGTGCGCGCGCTTCAGGCCGTCGGAGATTTGCTCGTGCGTGATTTCCATAGTGTTTTACTGTTCAGCGGCGATTGATCTTCGGGGCGCGGCGGCGCTCCAGGAAAATCCGTGCGCGATGCTTAAGGCCGTCGCGCTCGTCGCGCGGAGTCGCGCGCACCTCTTCGGTGTAGGCCGCCAGCTCCGCGCACAGCCGCTCGACGTCAAGGCCAAGGCGCGCGGGCTTCATGTCGTCGAGCGCGATCATCGCCTGGGACATCAGGTTGATCGACGCTTGCCGCCCGCCGCGCTCGAAGCGCAGATGGAGCGCGGCTGCGATTTGATTGAACGCCACGATGAGCGCTTTCAGATCGTCATCGGCCGCATGCGATGCGGTCTCGAACATCTCGGCCGCTTCGAAATACGCGCCGCGATTGAACGCCGCGATCGCGTCGTCGATCGACGCCGGTGGGGAATCGCTTTCGTGGCTCACAGGAACCTGGGCCTAAAAAGACTACAACTGCTCTTTTTCCTCGACCGCGCGAAACTCCGCCTCGCCCAGCGCCTGCGCCTTGCGTGAGCCGTAGCGCTCGTAAAGATCGAACAGGCTCGACTTGTGCGGCCGCACCTTGCCCAGCGGGCATTTCTGCCATTCGTCGAGCGACTCGTCGCAGTAACCCATGCGATTCTCGCCGCACTTCGGCTGCAGGAAAACCGCGATCTCCGGCAGCACGTGCTTGATTTCCGCGCGCATCATCGCGACCATCCGGCGGATTTCCCACTGCGCGCGCACGCACAGCCGCAGATCGCAGATGTGGAGCATCTCGGCGAAATTCACCATCACGTGAAAATTCGTAGGCGCGGCGTTGGGCAGCACGAAGCGCGCATCCTCGGCCGGAATTCCCGCTTTCAACGCCTTCGCGTAGAGCTCGGAGGTCTTCGAAAGCAAGTCGGAGAATTCACTCTCGAGGCCCGCGCGCGCCCACGAATCCGGCAGCACGAATGCGAGCTTGTCCTGCTTGAATTTCACATAGCGCTGGCTCTGCTGCTCGAAGCTGATGCCGATCCGATGACGGACGAACTGATGCGACAGCGAGCGCGACACGTTCGCGATGCCGAACCAGAAAACGATCTGCTCTAGCGGCGAGGCGTGTCCGGTCTTGAGCCGTTCGGTGATGAACTCGCGGATTTTGTCGTGGGTGATTTTCTCGGATTTGATCTTGTCCCAGACTTCGATCGGCGTGTCGGACGAATAGCAGGTGCGGAACGCCGCGTAGAGTTTTTCGAGCGGCTGCTGAGCGTAGTCGATCAACTTGACTTGCATTTTCGCCTGATTTTCCACGCGATCCTCACCCCTCCCGCAATTCACCGCGCGCTTGACGCCGGCGGCGTTCATCATCTTATTCCAAGCCGCAGTGCGACTGCATCAGGGGCGCCTGTGCTTAATCCACACCGCGTTTCGATTGCGCCAGCCCCGCGCAGCATTGCAAGATTGCCGGTCAAGGGGGTCCTCATGCGCGCTGTTTCCGCAATCGACGCCGCTTATCGGCAGTTCTTCAAGAGATACCTGTTCGCCCTCGACGCCGAGTATGCGCATCGCCTGACGTTGCGGATACTTTCGCTGATGCCGGCGTTTACGCCGGAGCCGGACAGGCCCGAGCTCGGCATCAAGCTGTGGGGCGGAGATTTTCGGAGCCCGATCGGCCTGGCGGCCGGCATGGACAAGGACGCCGTCGCAGTCCGCGTATGGGAGACGCTTGGCTTCGGCTTCGCGGAGCTGGGAACGATTACGCCGCGCCCGCAAGCGGGGAACGACGTGCCGCGGGTCTGGCGAGTGCCCAAGCGCCGCGCGCTGATCAACCGGCTCGGCTTTCCCAGCGAAGGGATGGAGGCGGTCGCATCGCGAATCGCGCGCGTGCGCAAGGCCGGGCTTTCGATTCGGCTGGGGCTCAACTTCGGGCCGAACAGCGACACTCCTCCAGAAGAGGTTGTCGCCGACTACACTGCGCTGATGGAACGGCTCGGGCCGCTCGCCGATTTCATCGTAATCAACGTGAGCTCGCCGAACACGCCTGGGCTGCGCAACTGGCAATCGCCGGAGAAGATGAGCGAACTGTTTGCGACGATGCATGAAAAGGCCGGCGAGTCGGCGCGCCCCGTGTTGGTGAAACTCTCGCCCGACCTGGAACGCAACGAGCTGTTTCGAATTTGCGACACCGCGCTCGAGCTCGGCGTCGACGGAATCGTCGCGTGCAACACTTCCGTGGCGCGCGAGGCCCTTGGCGTCTCGTCGCCGCATCCGGGCGGGCTCAGCGGGCGTCCGCTGATGATTCGTGCGCGCGAGCTGATCCGCGACATCCACACTCATACCCGCGGGAAAATCCCGATCGTCGGCGTCGGCGGAGTCGGCAGCGCCGAAGACGCGTGGCTGCACATCCGCGCCGGCGCGTCGCTCGTCGAGCTTTACACCGCGCTCATCTACGAGGGCCCGGGCATCGCGGAAAAAATCAAATCCGGACTGGCGGACTTGCTCCGGCGCGACGGATTTCGTTCTATTGGCGAAGCGGTCGGAATCGACAGGTAGACGGAGGCGATTTGAATCGGCAAGGATCCGAACGTAGCGTCGGATCTGCCTCTGGCGGCCCTTCCCGGATTGGATCGTTTGCCGACCCCAACCGCGCATAAGTGGACTCAGAACTGGTCTGGGGCCTCCGGTCAAGTACGTAAAGTGCTCGCGACTAAGTAACGTGGGCCTCGCAAATTGGATTTGGCGCATCACAGCCTGCTATGTTGACTTTGCACCATGTTAGTATAATTTTGATATCGCAATAGCGCGCATGGCGTGAATTTCGATGTCGCAATAGCGCGCATGGCGTGAATAATTGGCGATAGGAGGTTAAGGTGACCTGAATGCCTGCATGCAGGAAATGTGGCAAGCCGAAACCGGAGGGCGCTGCATTTTGTGGGAATTGTACCGCCTCGTTGTTGCCCGCGAAGCCGCCCGGATCACCGTCGCCGATTCCGCCGCCAATTCCACCGGATGAGCCGTCGCCGAAGCCAACCGAGCCGCCGACGCTATCCGTACAAAAGCACGCGATAAGAAAGCAGGCGCCCCCGAAAGTGTTCAAGCCTGAGAGCAAGGTGCGTCCAGCTCCGGCCTTGTTCGCGCCACCGATTGATGGCAAGAGGAAGGGTGGCGGAATCGATCTGCTTCCGTGGAGCGAACTATCCGCCGTCCAGAAAGGGGGACGCGCCGCCGCTGGCGTCGTCGTGTTGCTTTTGATTTTTTTCTTCATGGGCGGGGTTCTGCGCAACGCCGGCGCTTCGAATCAGAGCGCGGCTTCACAAAGTTCAAAAGATCCGCTGACCGACAACGATCGCAAGGACGGAATCGAGTCGCTTTGCAAGGTGTTCCAGATTTACGGAATACCCACGGACCAAAAAAACGCGGTCGGCTCGGCGAAGAACGCGGCTTCGATGTTCAAGCTCGGCGACGATCAATCGCCCGAGCGCAGCTTCTTCATCTTGACCACGATTGCTGGGGAGTTCAGCGCCGGCAGGCTGAGCGACCAGGATTGCGCAGAAGTGGGGGAACCACTTGCAAAGGTTGCTTCCCCACGTGCGGGATCCACCCCGAGCTTCGATGAAGCAGAACACGCATTCTACTATTAGCTGAGACCCCGGACGCGACTTAGTTACACAGCGCGCTCATATCGTGTAAAAGTTGAGCGGCCGCGAAGGTGACCTGAATGCCTGGCATGCGGGCAATGTGGCAAGCAGAACCTGCGGGCACCGTCGCGACGGCCGAGGATGCGTGGCTGCATATCCGCGCCGGCGCGTCGCTCGTCGAGCTTTACACCGCGCTCATCTACGAGGGCCCGGGCATCGCGGAAAAAATCAAATCCGGACTGGCGGACTTGCTCCGGCACGACGGATTTCGTTCTATTGGCGAAGCGGTCGGGATAGACCGATAGGTCGAGGCAATGGACTCTGAAAAAATTGTGGATGCGCGATGGCTGCGAGAGCATCGCGATGGCAACGAAACCGATCTGATCCTTGTCGACACGCGGCCCGCCAAGGACTTCCACGGCGGGCATCTGCGCGGCGCGCGGCACTTCGATCCTTTCCCGTTCCATCATACCGACACGTCCGAGCGCGGCATCGCCGAGTTCGGCGCGCAGCTCCAGTGGATATTTTCGGCGCTCGGAATCACCGGCCGCGAAACCGTCGTGTTTTACGAGAATGAATCCGGGATGCGCGCCGCGCGCGGCCAATGGGCGCTCGAATACGCGGGATATCCGCGCGCAAAAATGCTCGACGGCGGACTGAAAGCGGCGGCCGGCGAGGAGTTGGTCGCAACCGTCGAGAAGTTCGCGCCGACGGACTTCCAGCTCAGTCCGCGACCGGAAATTCTCGCCACATACGCGCATCTGCTCGAGCGATTAGGGCGTCCCGGCGTGCAAATCTTCGACGTTCGCGGCGACGAGGAATACTTCGGCGAGCGTGTGCGCGCGAAACATGCCGGCGCGATTCCCGGCTCGTTCCATCAGGACTGGACGGCGGCACTTGACGCTGATGGAACCGTGAAATCGCCCGCCGAGCTGCGCGCGCAGTTCGAGGCGCTCGGCCTCGACCCCGACAACGAAATAATTCCGTACTGCCAGGGCGGCTACCGCGCCGCGCACGCGTACCTCGCGCTCAAAATCGCGGGCTATCCGAAGGTGAAAAATTATCTCGGCTCGTGGGCGGAATGGGGCAATCGCGACGACCTGCCGATCGAGCACCCGCGGCGCAAGTAGCGGGATGCCGCCGATCTTGATTCTCACCGGGTTCGAGCCGTTTCGCGGCGAGCGCATCAACCCGTCGTGGGAAATCGCGCGGCGGCTCGACGGCGAGGTGATTGGCGGGCTGCAGATAAAGTCGGTGCGCGTGCCGGTCGGATGCGCCAAAGCGGCGCGCCGGATTACCGGGGCGATCGTGCGCTACCGGCCGCGCGCGGTGGTCGGACTCGGCGAGGCGGGCGGCAGGCCGGCGGTGTCATTGGAAAGAATCGCGATTAATCTTGCCGACGAGCGCGGCGCGCTCGCCAAACGCGGCGACCCGGGCTTCACGCCGGTCGTTCGCGGCGGTCCCGACGCGTACTTCTCGCGATTGCCGTTGCATGCGATCATCCGCGAGCTCGATCGCAAGGAAATTCCCGCGATCGTGTCGCTGACCGCCGGCGTGTATGCATGCAACGCGCTGATGTATGCGGCGCTGCACTACCTGCGCCGCAAACCCGCCATCCCGGTGGGATTCATCCATCTGCCGTACGAGGCGCGCCAGGCCGGACGGCATCGCAGCCTGCCCAGCATGGCGCATGCGATGATGGAGACCGCGGTCCGCATCGCGATCGTCGAGACGGCTCGCTCCCTCATTTAATTGCGACTGCGTTCGGCGGCGACGCTATTCCGCCCTCCAGGTTCATCGGCACTGACACCAGCATGAATTCGTAACGCTTATCAGCGGCGCAATCCGCCGCCAGTTCCTCGAGGTTGAACTGTTCGCCGATCGGCAGGCCGAGCAGGCATAGCGTGCGGTAATGCAGCGCGCCCTCGTTCTTGAAATCCCACGGCCACGGCTCGACCGCGGGACAATCCGTGCCGACCGCCGCGACGCGATGATCCCAGAACCATTCGACCATCGCGCTGCTGTCCTCGATGCCGCAGGCCTTGAGCCCCGCTATCGGCGCCATCGCGGCCTTGTCCTCCGGCGACGCGGCGAGGTACGCCTGCATCCAGCCCGTGCGAATCAGCAGAATCGTGCCCGGCTTCAGCTCGACGCTCTGCGCGACGGCGGTCTCCTTCAAATCGTCGAGGCTGTACTTTTCCGATTTGAGCGGATCGATCGTGCGGCCGTGCGAGATGATATAGCGGAACACGTCGAGCAGCACGGCGCGGCCGACAAACTTGTTGGCCCATTTGTGGATGCTGAGCCGCCCGCTCGGCCCGTCCTTGATCTCGCTTGATTTCACGCCGTTGTAGAACGCCTTGTAGCGCGGGCTGCCGACGTGCGCGAGGCCGTCCCACTGGCTGCCCTCCTGCGTGTTGTAACTGTCGAGCGAGTCGTCGAAACCGAGCAGGCCGAAGCTCTCGAAGCTCATGATGTTGTGCTTGGCGGGCCGGCGAGCGAACAGAGGCGGGTTGGCGTAATTGATTTTCGTGTCGAGCCGGAAGACGCTGCCCTTGCGCACCAGCCGCGCCGCGTCGACGACGCCTCCGGGTGTCAGGAAATTCAGGCATCCGAGTTCGTCGTCGTCGCCAAACACGCCCCAGGCCGATTCTTTCGGCTGGTCAGGCTTGATCGGCAGTTCTGAAAAACGGGGAACTTTGTTGAGATCGACTTTGGCCATCGCATCAGCTCCTTTGAGGAAAATTTCTGTCTTTCACTGTTGAGGGCGTCCATTCGTACTGCACGTCGGCTTCGCGCTCCATGTTGGTCGCGCCGTCGGTAAATTTCTTTGCGACGAAACCGCGCGCCTCGTAAAAGCGTCGCGCGGGAGCGTTGCGCTGGAACGCCCACAGGCGAAGACCGGCCGGGCGGAGCCGCTTTGCATGCGCGAGCATCGCATCGCCGACGCCGCGCCGCTGCTCGCCCGGCGCAACGTAAAATTGATCGACCTCGTCGTCATGAAGGACCAGCACCGCAACGATTCGATTGCCATCCTCTGCCACCCAGGTCTCCCTCTCCGGCACCATCTGACGCACGACGAACGCGCGAATCTCCGCGTCAGTGCCGACAGTCGGCAACCAGTTGGCAGCGCCGCGCCGCGAGGCGATATAAACCGTCGCGACGTCGGGCGCATCGGCGGACGTCGCGCGCCGGAACGAGATAGCCATCAATGTCGGTCTCCCTCCGAAAGCAGTGCGCTGTCAAGGATAGAGGCAGAACTTAATTTAATGTGAAACCCGCGGTGGGTTTCACACTTCCTTCGGCAGGGGTGACCCCTGCACCCGGTACGAAGAGAAGATGCGGGACTTCGTCCCTGTTAGAAGGGGTAAGGAGGAATTCACCTCTCGCGCGAGTGGCGATTGCGTCGCCAACCGTGAAACGATAGAAGTCGTCGACCGATCCCTTTGGGCTCGTCGGTGTCGCCGTAGTCGCTCGTGTCTGGAGATAAGGAGGCAACGGCAGCACCCAGCCCTTGGCGCCTCCCTGCAGAGGGAACGGGCCTTGCAGCTTATCGGTCGACAACGGGTATGTGAGGGGCTGGTTGAGTGTTCCGGCTTTCGCACGTTGCCAAAGCTCTCTAGCGGTGCCACAAGTGTCCATGCACATCCAGTCGGTGTCGACCGCGTTCATGCAGCGCTTCCGCGTGTCGGCCCAAGCATTTGGGCGATTCTCAGCCTGGTAGTGAGGCGGCGGGGGAGACGCGGGTACGTCGGAGCACCAGTTTGGATTTCGCGGTGCCGCCGCGGGAGCCGCCGTCGGCTGCTGCGCGATGGCGTTCGCTCCTATAAGCGCCGCAACCATCGCAAAGAGAATTACGATTGCCATTGATTTACGACCTTCATATTCCACCCCTTTGCTCACGTGTCGAATGCTGGGCGCGCGCACACTTTGCTGACGAAGAGTCAATGTTGTCTACCGAAAGTTCATCACCCGGATCGCGATTAAACTGGGGCGACGTGAGAATCGGAAACTTCAGCCACGTCTCCGCCCAACCAGTTCTAACAGGCCGTCAGGCCGCATCTTCATCTTAACACTGGGTGCAGGGGTCACCCCTGCCCAGGGAAGTGTGAAACCGACGGCGGGTTTCACATTAAATCAAGTTCCTCCTGATTCGGGCGCGAAGCTCTGCACCCATCACCGAAACCTTTCGGTTCGATGCGGCGTACTGTTTGTGATATTTACAGACACTGTCCGTATTTTCTGGACCGGAATGGGGCCGGGAAGGGGCTTGAATGGCGACAGGGGAAGGTATTCGACTATCCGAGCGATCCGCGCCGGCCGAGAGATCTGTGCTCGCCAGGCGCGCCTCGGCCCTCAAGAACCTCGTCCGGATGATTCCCGCCGTAATGATTCTCGCGGCGACGCTTAATACTCTCTCATGCAGAGACAGTGGAATTGGTGGCAGCAGCAGCAGCGGCTCTGCGACGGCCACTGCGACGGCGGGCGGGACGCTTGCATTCGTGACCAACTACGCCGACGGCAAGGTGTCGTCGTTCACTCGCAATACTACCACCGGCGTGCTCACGCATACCGGGCAGGTAACGGCGGGCGCCAAAAACGGGCCGCGCGGCGTCGTTGCGTCGCCCAACGGCCAATTTGTGTATGTAGCGAATGTCGCCGACGACAATATCTACGAGTTCTCGGTCAGTCCGACCAAAGGCACCCTGACGTCGCTCGGGAAGGTGGCCAACGGCAGCGGGACCGGGCCTGATGAACTTGCGATCAATTCCAACGGAACGTTGCTGTGGGTGACGAACAGGAACAAGGGATCGGTTGGCTGGTACACGATTAACCCTTCCACGGGATTGATCAACTCGTCCTCGGGGAGCACGATCGGCGGTTTCACCACTCCGTTCGGTATCACGCTTCATCCGACACTGACGGAGCTGTACGTGTCGGATACGGCCACCGGGCTTATCCAGCCGATGTCGTACAACAGCAGCACCGGGGTGCTCGCGAAGAACTTTACGGCGGTCCGTAGTTCGAGCCCGTTTGCAAATACGCCGGCCGCGATCGCAATAGATAGCGGGGGCGATGCGCTGTTCACCCCGGATCAGGGCAATGGCGAGGTCTCGACGTTTGCGATCACCACGACGGGAACACTCGCGGGCGCGCTTACACCCATAAACGCATTCACTAACAGCACCGTCAGCGACGCGCCGGTGGGAATCGGAGTCGGCACCAACAGCATCGCCGAGTACGTGTTCACGGCCAATTTCGGAGGCTCTTCGGTGTCGGCGTTCGTCGTCAACAACAGCACCTTTCTGATCGTGCCGCCGACCGCCGTGTCCGGCTACAACGCGCCCAAGGGGTTGGTGGTGGACCCGCAGAACCTGTTCGTTTACACCGCGGACAGTGGGGACGGCACCGTCGGTCAGGCAACGATTATGAATAACACCACGTGCACGAGCTCGATCTGCGCTAATACCACGACGCCGACCGAGAGTCCGGCCAACCCCAACAGCGGACCGTTCGGAATCACGCTGGCGCAGTAGCGACGCGTCACATACTGAGGCATGCTTCGGCGGCGAGCGTGAACAGGCGCTCGCGAATCTGATGGCGATTCCAGTTGCGATGATCCCAGTTGTCGCCGCTTAGATCGTCGCCGCCGTAGAGAATCTGTCCGAACTGGACGCGGCGGAACTGCGCGACGGCGAAGAAGGCCGCCGCTTCCATCTCGACCGTGAGGCATCCCTCGCGCTTGCGCGCGCGCATCCGGGCGCGCGTCTCGCGGAGAATCCCGTCAGTGGTCCAGGTCTTCGCGACGATATAGTCCATCGCGTTTCGCCTGAGCGTTTTTTCGATCGCCGCCAGCGCGCGCGGATGCGGCGCGACTTCGCGCGACGGCGGGAGGTAGTGGTACGAAGTGCCCTCGTCGCGAATCGCGGAGCTCGGCACCACGATATGGCCGACCGCAATTTTCGAGTCGAGCACGCCAGCACCGCCGCATGCGATGAACTTGCGCGAGCCTAGCGCAATCATCAGTTCGAGCATCGCCGCCGCGATCGGAGCGCCAACGCGCGGATGAAGCACGGCGAGCCGCCGCCCGTTGAAGTCGAGCTCGTAAACCGGATGCTTGCCCGTTTCCCAATTCGCGATGTGAATCTCACGGGCGCCGTTGCGGACCAACTCGTCGATCACGTCCTGGAAGAAGCAGAGCACGCAATGCTTCGGCACGTCGATGGGCTTGTAAACGCGGCGCGGCTCGATGATTGCGGTCGGCGCAGGATCGTATTCGAGGATGGGAAAGGCGCGTGAAGGCAGGCGCTTCGGTATGCGCGATTTGGGACGTGGCAATTTCACGAGGTGATAGTATCTTTGCCTCGCCCCACGTGGGGAGAGGCCGACGCGCGTCCGCGCGCGGCGGGTGAGGGACCGAATTTGTCCGAGGATCAAAATGCGCGGCGCAACAGACAATCGCGCCGCACAAATGTCCCTCACCCTCTCCCCATAGCGGGAGAGGGAATTGGAAAGGAGATGGAATTCAGGATTGGGGAACGGGCTTCGGCGTGGATTCCGCGGCGGCGGACTTCGCGGCTACCGCGGCGGCTTTGGCCTCTGCTTTTTCGTTGGCGGCTTTCTGGCGCAACTGCAGCAGCATCGCGCGCAGCTTGCCGGGATTGACCGGCTTCTTGAACAGCGCGCCCTCGAGACCGCGCAGGCGCGAACGCTTCAGGATGTGATCCTTGTCGTAGTAGTACGCCGTCATCAGGATTACCGGCAGCGACGGCATGTCTTCCTTGACCTTGAGATAGAAATCGTAGCCGTCCATCTCGGGCATCACGACGTCCGAGATGACCGCGTCGAGCTTGACGTTGCGCAGAATTCCAAATGCCGCCGACGGACGCGTAGCGCAGTAGACGACACATCGCTCGGCGCGCAGCAGGTCGGCCATCGAGTTGACGACCGCGGTATCGTCGTCGAGCACTAGCACTGACATCCCTTCGAGCGGCGACACCTCACTACGCGGAGCGTCATGCGGGTGGGTGTGAATCTTGCCATCCTCGCGCGGCGCCAGATCGGCCATCCGCTTGCCCGCCAGGTAGTCGCGCGTCTCGTACTCGCCCTTGCGGGTCATCTCGTCGAGGCGGCGGACGATCGCCTGCACGCGCTCGATCGAATTTCGAATCGAGTCGAGGCGCTCGTTCTCGACGACTTTTTCAGCGTCGCTTAGATGCGTCTCTATGCTGTGCGAGAGCAGTTCGAGGTTGTTGGTGATCGATTCGAGCGGGTTGTTGATCTCGTGCGCGAGGCTGACCGCTATTTCGCCGGCCGTCGCGAGCTGCTGGGCGTGGCGCAGGCGGCGGATGTCTCGCGCGAAGCCGATCGAGCCGACTTCGCTGCCGTCGTCGTCGTGGATTATCGAGCCGGTGATCATGACCGGGATGATCTCGCCGTCCTTTTTGCGAAACTCGGTCTCAAAGCTGGCGATTTTGTCCTTGTCGGCCGACTCGCGCATCGCCTTCATCACGCGGCGGGCCTGGTCGAGCGAGGAGTAGATACGGGTGCAGTTCTGGCCGATGATTTCCTCGGGGCTGTAGCCGAGGCTGGTGCGCGCGCCGTCGTTGTAATAGTTCACGGTGCCGCTTTTATCGACGGCAATTATGATGTCCGGCGAGCTCTCGATGAGACGCTGGAAGTATTTTTTATCTAGCGACAACATATTTGTTTTATTTATCCTGATCGTTCGGTCGAGCCGGATTATTTCGCGGCGCGCGGCCGGAATTTAGGTATCGAGATTTCATCGCTGAGTTTTTCGAAAACAACCTCCACCGGCATCCCGCACTTGATGTCATGCGGCTTGACGCCGAGCAGGTTCGACACGAATTTGCATCCCTCTTCGAGCTCGACGACGACCACCGCGTACGGCACCTGCCCCGCGAAGCCCGGGTGATAGACCTGGTGCATGACGTTGA
Source organism: uncultured delta proteobacterium (assembly GCA_963724395.1). Classification (GTDB taxonomy): domain Bacteria; phylum Desulfobacterota; class Binatia; order Binatales; family Binataceae; genus Binatus. The sequence goes on from CAVRUK010000003.1 coordinate 19,295, forward strand.
AGCTGAAAATTTCGCCGCGCCCGCTCACCGGCACCCATCGCGAGGCCGTCGAGTTGCACTTCGAGCACATGTCGTGCGCCGGGAATCGCAGCGTCCCGCAACTGTCGCACTTCTGGACCATCAGGCGCCCGGCGCGCGCGCCGTCGAAGAACTCGCGCATTTCGGGGGTGATAGCGGGTAGAGGTTTGCTGACTTCAGGCATCGCAGTCTGGCTTATATACCGTTTAGACGAAGCGGCGGTTAAAACTACTGAAACTACACCACATCATACCACAGGCGGTGACAGCGCGAGTCGCGACTAATGTTAAGGTTGTGACCCGAGCACGAGGGTCGAATGTGTAGCTAGGATACCGCCGTTGCCCGAAACGAGTCCAACGTCGTGTTTCGGCACCTGCCGCCGCCCTCCGTCGCCCCGCATCTGCACGATTGCCTCCGCCACCGGCGTCATCCCCCACATATAAAAGGAGCTTAGCTGGCCGCCGCCCGTGTTGACGGGAACTGAGCCACCCGGCCCGATCACGCCGCTGGCGACGAACGGGCCGCCCTCGCCTTTCTTGCAAAAGCCGTAATCCTCGAGCGTGACGATAACCGTAAACGTATAGCAGTCGTAAAGTTCGCAGAAGTTGATGTCGCCGAGCTTGATCCCGGCCATCTTGAAGGCGGTTTCCTTGGCGATCGGGGCACCCGAGACGAGCGTGTCGAGCGGGTCGCCGCCGGGATGTCCCTGCCCCATCCCTAATATATAGACGGGTGGGCGCTTCAAATTCTTCGCGCGTTCGGCGGACGTCACGATAACCGCAAGACCGCCGTTGGAAACCAGGCAGCAATCGTAGAGATGAAACGGCTCAACCACCCATCGCGAGGCGTGGTAGTCGGCGAGCGTCATCGGGACGTCGTGGAACTCGGCCGCGGGATTCAGGTTGGCCCAAGCGCGCTCCGCGACGGCGACGGCGCCGAGATGATCGTTGGTGGTCCCGTACTTGTACATATGACGCTGCGCGACGAACGCATATTGCGCGTTGACGCCGAACTGGCCGTAGTGCGCGTTCAGTCCCTGGGCGAAACCGTAGCTTGCCGCTGAGCCCGCCCCGTCGCGCTTGTTGGGGGAAGGCGGACGCAGGGGGGCGTCGGCAAACACGCACGCGACGACTTCCGCCATGCCGGCGTCGATAGCCTGCGCCGCATGCATCAGCATCGCGGCCGCGGTCGCGCCGCCCAGATTCATCGTCGCGGTCAGGCGCAGGTCGCGGATACCCATTGCGTTCTGGAGCGACGTCGACGCCATCGGATTGTTGAACCACGTGATCCCGGGGTTGACGAGCAGGCCGTCCAGATCGGACCGCTGGAGGCCGGCGTCGTCGAGGGCCAGATTGACGGCCTCAGCCGCGAAGCCGACGGGTCCCGGATGATCGAAGTTTTTGCCCATCCGGGTCTGTCCAAGCCCGGCCACAGCGCATTTACCGCGTAAAGACATAGCGCTTACTCTCTTACGCTATTTCGTGGAGGTCATCCAGCGCGCGATGGGAGGGGCAGATCACTTAATTGAATGTGAAACGCGCCGTGGGTTTCACACTTCCTTGGGCAGGGTGACCCCTGCACCCAGTATTAGGAAGGATGCGGGGCTTCGCCCCTGTTAGAAGGGTTGGGGAGGGTTGTGCGGCGTCCAACTCTTACCTCGCCCCTTCTTTTTACGGGAGAGGAGGCCGGCCGCAACGCGGCCGGTAGTGAGGGTTCTGCGATCGCATCACAAAAAGCCTGCTTGCTCGGTACGACGAACTCGATTGACAGTAGGTTAACTACCGAACAGAATCGAAAGCTCGGATCAGTTGTCAGGGAGTTCATGGTTGCGTTTAGAGGTGGACCGCTGTTGGCTGCTGTTGCGGCCCTCATTATCTGTATTGCGGCTTGGAACGCAGTCTCGCTTGCACAGGCTCAGCCGAAGATGGCGTCGGGATACCCGCTGCCGGTCACTTTCGAGCCCAACGTCGGTCAAGCCAATCCGAGAGTGAAGTTCCTGTCGCGCGAGCGCGATGGCGTGCTTTTTATTGCGAGCGACGAGGCGGTCCTCGCGGTGTCGTCGCCGGCGGTCCTGCCGATGCGGGCTGCGCGCGAGGCGCGCCCGGTCCCGCAGAAACAATCGGGTGGCGTTCTGACGATGCGGCTGATTGGCGCGAATCCCGATGCAACGGTGGGCGGGCGCGGCAAAGCGTCGGCGCGCATCAATTATTTCATCGGTAAGGACCCTAGCCGCTGGCATACCAATATCCCGACGGTCAACGAAGTTGTTACACACGAGGCTTGGCCGGGAATCGACGTTTCGTACAGCCGCGACTGGAGCGCGGGCCCTGAAGCGGTGGAATGTACGTTCACGGTGCGGGCGGGCGCGGATCCATCGGCGGTTCGGCTCGCGTTCGAAGCGCCCGGCGACGTGGTGCTGACTCCCGATGGCGACATCCAGACCGCGATCGGCATCCGCAAGATACGATTCACCCAGCCGCGCGTGCTCGAGGAGGGCGTCGACGGACGCCACGAAGTTTCAGCAAAGTTCGTCGCGGTTGCGTCGGCGGCAGGAAGCCGTCAGCTCGAGGTTCGATTCGAGGTCGCGCGGCGCGATCCCAACTCGCGCCTGGTTATCGATCCGAGCCTGATTTACTCGACCTACCTTGGCGGCAGCGGGCAATCGAATGCCAGCAACATTACCATTGGCACGGGCGACCGGGTTAACGCGATTGCGCTTGATAAGGACGGCAACGAGTACTTGACCGGAGGCACCACCTCATCCGACTTCCCGGCCACCAACGACGCTTTTCTTACATCCTGCATCAACGGCGCGCCTTGCTACCCGGCGTTCGTCACCAAGATCGACGGAAAAACCGGAGCGATCATCTATTCGACACTTCTTGGCGGTGGCAGAGGCGGCGGCGAGGATCTGGGTGGCGATCAGGGGCTTGGGATCGCGCTCGATCAATCTGGAAACGCCTACATTGCCGGGGCGACCTTTTCGAGCAGCTTTCCGACCACGCCTGGTGCGTTGGTCCCAAGCTGCAATTTCTGTCAGCCGGTTCCATTCGTCACAAAGCTCAGCGCGGACGGCGGTTCGCTGTTGTATTCAACGCTTCTGGAGAAATCCAACACTCAGGACTATGCCAACGCAATCGCGATCGACGAGTCCGGGAACGCTTATGTCACGGGCGTGATAGACGACGGCGGCGACGCGTTCGCAATTGTGCTGAATCCTACAGGCACCGCGGCTACCTACTCCGTCGCTCTCGCATCGGCGATAGGCTATTCGGTCGCGCTTACCAAAAATCACGAAATGTGGATCGGTGGGCAGGCATTCGGCGTCAACTTCCCGAGCACCACGCAGGCGTTTCAGCGCAGATGCAAAAAGTGCAATTCGGTGCGCGCCGGATTCGTCGCGCTGCTCGACCCATCGAAGGGAAACAAACGGGCGAGCCTCGTTTACTCGACCTACCTGGGCGGGAGCGCGGCGGGCGACATCATTCGCGCGGTCGCGGTGGACAGCAAGGGTCGGGCGTGGGCCGCGGGTTCGGCGAGCCCGAATTCTCTGCGCGGCGGGAAGCTCGAGGTCAAGAAGTGCCCGAAGGGCACGGTCTGCGGCAACGACGCACTATTAGCGATTATCGACGCGTCCAAATCCGGCCCAGCCTCGCTGGCGTACTCCGAATTCATCGGCGGCAATGGTTCCGACTCGGCCAACGCGATCGCGCTGGACGGAACCGGCGAGGCATACCTCGGCGGGCAGACGACGTCGTCCAACTTTCCTGTCACCAGCAATGCGGTGCAGTCCAGCTATACACCGTGCACGGGATGTGAGAACTTTCGCGGCCCAGCATTCGTAGCCGTCGTGAATCCGTCATCGAAAAAGTCGGCGCTGGTTTACTCGACGTATCTGGGCGGCGCTACCGTTCTGTCTCCCTTTAACCCGACGACCATGCACGACCTCGTCGAGGTTGATGCGGTCAACGGTATCGCCCTGGACTCAAACGGAGTGATTCACGCGGCGGGCCTGAGCTACGCCAGTGGATTTCCAATCACCAGCGATGCGCAAGAGAAGGTATGCGAAGCTTGTACAACGCTCGGCTCCGACGGATTCGTGGTGCGAATCAATCCGGGCGCGTCGACGGGCGTCGAAGCGCTCGAGTACTCGTCGTTCATCGGCCGCGGCGGACCCAGATATATCGGCGACTCCGCGGCTGGGGTGGCGATGGACAGTTCGGGCGACGTCTATGTCGCGGGTCTTACTTCGTCGATAGACTTTCCGGTGACGCCCGGCGCGTTTCAGCAGAACTGCGATGGCTGCGTCGCGTACAATTCCGACGGATACGTGGAACTCAGCTATGGCGCATTTGTCGCCAAGCTGAACCCGACCGCCGCGCCGGGCGATCAACTCGTTTACGCGACTTATCTCGATGGTTCGAGTCCTGGTGCCCAGAATATCGCCGAAGCGACCGGGATAGCTGTGGACGCGGCCGGCGAGGCTTACGCGGTCGGTATCTCGGACGCTAATTTCCCGACCACACCGAACGCATTTTCCAACACGTGCGGCGGCTCCGGTAATGACTGCCTGTTTTTCGCGAAGCTCGATTCAACCGGCAGCAACCTCCTTTACTCGAGTTTCGTGGGAACCGCCGTTTCCGCCAGCGTTGCGATCGATCCAAATCAGAACGCCCTGATTGCCGGCGCGACACGCAAAGGAATTCCGGTTACTCCAGGCGCTGTGCAGAGCGCCTGCAAACTCTGCAACATAGAGGTCGGCATAACTTCCGGCTACTTTTCAAAAGTGAATCCGAATGCCAGCGGCCCCGCGTCGCTGGTGTATGCGACATACCTGAGCGGCAGCGGGGGCAAGTTCGGAGCTTCGGAAACCGGCGATGCGCTTAGCGCAGTCGCGGCTGACGCGAATGGCAACGCGGTACTCACCGGAACAGTGACTTCGCCGGATTTTCCCACCACCCTAAATGCGTACCAGACGCAGTGCCAGGGAATCTGCGATTCGCCCGCCATTAGCGTGATCAATCCGGCGCTGTCCGGGCAAGCAGCACTTGTGTATTCGACTTATCTCAACGGCAACGGGGGAGACACTAACCCGATCGCATTTCCATATGCGGTGGCAGTTGATTCGAACAGCGATATTTACATCGGCGGACAAACCTTCGGTTACAACTTTCCAGTTTCGCCGAATACGTTCATCCCGCAGTGTCCGGCCTTGCCGTGCGGCGCCGGCTCCGGATTCATCGCCGAGTTGAATCCAAATGCGGCACCCGCGAATCAATTGCTGTACGGAACCTATCTTGGCGGCGCTTCGACCATCGGCAATGAGGCCGTCACCGGGCTGGGGATCGATTTCAACGGCAAAATCTACGCGGCTGGACATACGTTGTCAGCGGACTTTCCGGTCACCGCGGATGCGGCTCAGCCGACTTGCCTGGCCTGTCCCGGAGCACTCCAAGACAGTGGGAACGACGGCTTCCTGACAGTACTGAATCCCGCGGCGCCGGGAGCAAATCAGTTGGTTTACTCGACTTTTCTGGGCGGAAACAATTACGACGCCGCCACCGGACTCGCGATGGGACCTACCGGGCTGGTAGCTGTGGCGGGCTATTCGAGCTCGACCGATTTCCCGACCACGCCCAGTGCGTTCCAGCTACAATGCCCTGCTTGCATGAACATAGGCGAGGGCGGCAATCGGGCGATTGAAGGCCCGCTGCTTCTGAATAGCGACGCATTCGTCTCGGTCTTTCAGTTTTAGCTGCGAGGCCGGGATGCGGAGGTCATCCAGCGCGGGGGACGAGTAAATCACTTACTTGAATGTGAAACCCACGGGGTTTCACACTTCCTTGGGCAGGGGTGACCCCTGCACCCAGTACTGAAAGAAGGGGCCGGAGCGATCGTCGCTCCGGCCCCTGGCTAGCAGCCCCGTGTCGAGGCTTCCTGTGATCCAAGAATTGTTACACTACATCGCTCCGCAATTTCCCGGATTGGACGCGCATGCGCCCGCTTGATTGAGGAGCGCCTGACCCTCGCTGATTATCAGCTTCGCTTGCTGCTCATTGATCGCCTGCCCGTTGAACTCCGCTGCCTCGAGCATCGACTTGATCTGTGCAGTCAATCCGTCACGCTGAGTGGTCCACGTCGCGATCTGGTTCTCCAGGTTCGTATAGGTCGTGTCGCCGGCTGAGTTGCTTTCGAGCGCATAGGTCGAGACGGTCAGCGTGCTTTCCGCGAGCGCCCCGAACGGCGCGTTGATCTGCTTGTAGATCTGCCCAAGCTGCAGCAGCGTGTTGGAATGTGCGTGCAGAGTGCTGGGCAGGATATTCGGATCAAGCAGTTCAAGGATCGCGCGCCCGTCGTGCTGGTAGTCATCCGTAAGACCGGTCAGAAGCATGAGCGTCGGACGCACGTCCACATGGTCGGTGAAGAAATCGCTCGGCTGCGTCACACCCAGATTCCGCACGCCGGGACCCACGATGCCGATGAAGGTGCGCGCGATCTCAGGCTGAATGTCGCCGTGGTTCCAGGCGAAGCCCGCGCCGACCGTTGGAGTCGCTGAAACTCCTTTGGCACTCTCGAAGAAGAAATTGGGATTGCCGAAGAACGTGAAAGTCGGCTCGCGCGCCGGGTCTGCTTCCGTGTTCATATGGAGCAGCTTTTGCGCCACCGGATCGACCAGCGCTCCCTGGAGTTGCGCTCCCAAACCGGTACCGAGCAGGCTCTCGGTCATGCCGGTGTGCGGATTCGTGGCCATCAGGCCGGCCATCGTGTGTTCGAGGCCGCGCACCGAGGTATCCGTGGGGTCCGGCTGTCCGGGCACGAAGACCGTGGCCGCATCGTCGAAATGGTATGTGAACGGCGTCATGTTGGTTTCGGCGACCAGCGCGTTCAGATCGAGGTCAAGCTCGCCGACACCCGGGTTGGCGCCGTTGGCGGGGTAGGTGCACGCGACATCCGGCATCACGGTCCCATTCACGATTTTCGCACCGTCGCAGTTGGCCGGACTCGGCGCGCCGGTGACGGGATGGTCGCCCTCGTCAGGTGTGAAGATGAAAAGAGTGTTGCTCTGATCGATTCCGGCGGCCTTGAGGTCGGCAAAAAATGTCCCGAAGGCTTTGTTGTAATCAGCCAACTGCTGCACGTACGGAGCCTCGCCGGGGCCGAAAGTCTTTTCAGCGCTGAGGCCCGCGCCTTCCTGGTTGTCGTGAGCGTCGGCGATGTAGGCGAAAACGACCGGGATGCCTTGTTTCAGCATCTTCTCCACTACCGCGAGCGTCTGAGCGGGCACCGGATCGAAGTTTATTTGCTGGAATCCGGTAATCGCATTCCCATTGTAATCGGTCAGGCCGCCGAGCGCGGGCGCTATATACTTGAGCCCGAACAGCGCCTCGTACCCCGAGTAGCCGTCCGGTTCGTCAGGCAGCAAGTCCGGCACCGCGTTGTTGGCTGCCGTGCAGAACGGGCTGCCGATCGCACAATGGATCGCCGCGCCGATAAAGTCGTTGGTCTCTTTGGGGCAGTTAGGATGAGCGGCATGGCATCCGGGGTCGTCTTCGGTGCCTTGAGGGCTGCCAGTGCCGAAGACTTTGTCCACGTCAAAAGGCGTTCGTTCGAGAACGATATTGGCAGTGGAGAAAGCTCCGACATCACATCCCGCGCGCGTGAACGGCACCCACGGAGCTGGAACGTTAAGTCCTTCGGGCGTGGTCAGCGCAAACGTGTTGTCATCGGTAAATGAGTTGATATCCTCAACCGTGTCGGTCCAGTAAAAGAACGACGATGGAAAGTCAATGAACGACAGCGACGGTTCGAACACGCCGAAGCTGTTCGCGATGAAAATACCGGTGTTATCCGAGTAAAGGCCGGTCTCGGTGGTCAGAATGTCGTTGGCCGTATGCGAGATCAGGACCGTGTGATCGCCCGCATCAAGCGTGCCGTTCTGCTCGATGAAATTGAGCAGATTAGGCATCTGCTCGAGGTCCGACGGCACATTCGGATTGTCGCGGGTGAAGTGCACGTTGTCGAATTCCACATACACGACATGCTTGATTTTCCCGGACGGAGAGTTGAGCTGGCATGCGGCATGCGCCGTAGCCGCGAGCCCCATCGCCAGCAGCCCGCAGCCAAGCGCGGACCAAAGCGCACCGCGAAACAGTTTTGTTCGATGCATCGCGCGATTCCTCCTGAATGATGTGATGAACTGCGGCGCTTCGGAGCGTGCAGCTCGTGGATGCAAGAGGAGATACGCGGCTCTGATGACGCGCGATCGATCGCGCCGATTAAAATTCCGCCAGCTTCGGTTTAAAGGCGTGTTAAACGAGACGAGAGGTCGGTCACCCCGTGTAAGTCGCGATCCACCAAATATTCCCGAACGAATCCTTCACCCCTGCCGCCCGCTCCTGGTAAGGCTTGTCCTCCGGCGCCGTAATCGACGTCGCGCCCGCGCCCAGCGCGCGCTGGTACGCCGCATCGACGTCGTCGACGTAGACATAGATCGAGCCGGGCTTACCGTTTGGATGAGGCGGGTCGCTGACTTCCATCACGATCATCGAGTCGCCGATTTTCGCTTCGACGTGGGCGCCCTTCCCGACCGGCAGATGCTCCAATTCCACCGCCCCGAAGGCCCGCTTCACCAGTTCGAGCATATCTAAACGGCCGTACAGGTACGGGCGGACGCTGCCGACTCCGTGCCGGATGTGCTTGTTGGCGTCACGCATGGGTATTACTCCTTGCCAGACCTTTGTATCGGTATTAACTCGCCAACGTCCTATCAGTTACGGTATCGCTACCGCGGGGCTTGGTTTTCGCGTGCTCGGTTCGTATTCTAATTGGTCGGTTGCCAAGGCTCGCAGCTTGAATCTACAATTAGTCTCGGGAGATTGACGAATGGCCGATCCGCTTAGCTTCGAGGCGCTGGCGAGCAGCGAGCATGTGCTCTCCAGTGCGGAAAACTTCGTACTCTACGTCCTGCTCGAGGCTGTGGCCCGGGGCTCCGGCGGCGCTGGAGGCGGCAGCCGTCTGCCTCTCAACCTTGGCGTGGTGATAGATCGCTCGGGCTCGATGTACGACGAGCGCCGCCTCGAATTTGTTATCGAGGCGGTCAAGTTCCTAGCCGACAACCTGACGGCGGACGACAAGATCTCGATAGTCGCATTCGCCGATAAGGCCAAAGTCATAATCACCCCCGAGGCCGCGCGCGATAAATCCGCGGTCAAACGCGCCATCGACGATATCGACCTGCTCGAAATCGGCGGCGGCACCCAGATGGCGCTCGGGATGCGGGCGGCGATCGACGAGGTCAAGAAAAATCTCAGCCCCGATCGCCTTAATCGCGTGCTGGTGCTCACCGACGGGCAGACCTACGAAGAGACCGCTTGTATCGATCTCGCTGAGAAAAATCGCGGCGAGATTTCGTTCTCGACGATGGGCGTCGGCGTCGAGTTCAACGAGAAACTCCTCCAGCGCATCGCGCAGGACTCCAACGGCAAATATCATTTCATCGGCGACCCGGCCGAGATTCCACAAATTTTCGAAGACGAGCTCGAAGGACTGCGCGCGGTCAGCCTGCGCAACGGGCGAATCGAGGTGACGCTGTCGCAGGGCGTGCAAGTGCGCGAGGCGTTTCGCGCGTCGCCGGAAATTTACGTGCTCGGCACGCCGCTGGTCGGCGAGGATCGCAAAATCGGCTACGAAATAGGCGACCTGCAGGCCGGCGTCCCCGGCTCGGTGCTGCTGACTCTCGTGCTGCCGCCGCGCAAGCCGGGGCAAGTCAGAATTTTGCAAAGCACGTTCCATTACGAGGTGCCCGGCGGCGGCGAAAAAACCGCGGAGTGCGATCTCACCGTCGATTACACGCTCGATCGCACGCTCACCAGCAAGCGCAACGGCCGCGTGATGAACCTGGTCGACCAGGTCTCGATCGCCAAGCTGCAGGCCAAGGCCGAGGAAGAGCTCAAGGCCGGCAACGTCGATCGCGCCACCCGCCTGCTCGGCAACGCGCTGCAAGGCACGCAGCGGATGGGCAACGTCAAGGCGACCCAGGCGTTGTCGGGGCTGATCGATCAGATCAAGAAGACCCAGACCCTGCAGACCAAGGCGGCCAAGACCACGCTGCTGCAAGCGCAGGCGGTCGTGCGCAAAACCCAGATGCTCGATCCGGAAGCGTTGAAAGAATTTCAGAATAAAGACGGGAATTGAATTTGTTTGGTGAACGGCAGCGTACCGATACTTCGAACTCACTTGCGAGGACTTAGACCATGATCAAATGCGGCGAATGCGGCTACGAAAATATGGATGGACTTGACTACTGCGACGGATGCGGCGCGAAGCTCGCCGCCGGTCCCGGCAGTTCCGCGGGCAGTTCCGCCGCAGCTCCTGAAGCAGCTCCCACCGCAGCTCCCGCTGAAAGCATGGACGCGACTCCTCCCGCTGATAGCACCGGCGCGGCGCCTGCGGCCGAGGCTCCGAGCGCCGAAATGCCCAAATCGGAAGCTCCTACCGGCGAAATCAAGCCGGCGGCTGCTCCCGAGAGTGCGCCCTCTACCGCCGCTGCGGGCGCGCCGTTCAAGGCGAAGCTGTCCGTCGTTCGCGGCGGCCGCAAGGGCCAGGAATTTCCGCTCGAAGACGGCAACAACCTGATTGGCAGATGGGATCCCGAGACGGGATCGTTTCCGGAAGTGGATCTCGACGCCGACGACCCCGAAGCGAAGATCTCGCGCAAGCACGCGCTGATTCGAATCGACGGCGGCAAGATCACCATCGAGGACATCGGCAGTCTCAACGGCACCTATGTGAATCGTCAGCCGCGCCTCACGCCGGGCAGTCCCGCCGAGATCAAGTCGGGCGATGAAGTGATCATCGGAAAAACGTTTCTCAAGCTGGTGGTAGAACCGATATCTTGAACCGCCATTCCCTCCAGTCGCGCCCGTGAAGTGCGCCGCGTGCGCGGAAGTTGAGGAGGGTTGTAGACAATCGTCATGAATGCGGGTGAGGAGCTCACCGAGGGCCATCTTCTCGACGGTCGTTACCGCGTCAAGAAGGTCCTTGGCGTCGGCGGGATGGGCCGCGTGTACCTGTCCAACGACACTCGGCTGGCGAACCGGCCGGTGGCGGTCAAGGAGATGGTCGTCGGCGACGGAATCCAGGAGAAAAAGGCGATCGAGGATTTCACGCGCGAGGCCAACGTGCTCGCGCGGCTGTCCCATCCGGGCATTCCCACCCTGATCGATCACTTCGCCGAGAACTCGCGCCAGTACCTCGTGATGGAATTTGTCGCGGGCGGCGATTTGCAGCACCTGCTCGATAAGCTGGGTCCCAAAGGCAAAATCGCCGAGGACAAAGTCCTGCGATGGGCGCGGCAGATGCTCGACGTGCTCGATTTTCTGCACGCGCAGAAGCCGCCGATAATTTATCGCGACCTCAAGCCTGGCAATATCATGATCGACAAGGACGGCCGCGCGATGCTCATCGATTTCGGAATCGCGCGCTTCCTCCCGCCCGGCGGACGCGGCACTCAAATCGGCTCGGTCGGCTACGCGCCGCCCGAACAGTACATGGGCAAGGTCGAGCCGCGCTCGGATTTATATTCGCTCGCCGCCACGATGCATCATCTGCTGACCGGGCGCGACCCGCAGCTCGAGCCGCCGTTCAGCTTTCCTCCGCTGCGCGCGCTCGCGCCTGAAGTCTCAGCCAAAACGGCCGACGCAATCATGCGCGCGCTCGAGCAGGACGTGACCAAGCGGCAAAAATCGGCGAGAGAGATGAAGCGCGCGCTGCCGGAGCCGCCGCCCGAGCCCCGCTCGGGACAGTTGAGCGGCAGCTTGGGAATCGCAAACACGCCGAGCCCGATGTCGACGCAATCAACGGTGGTGCTGAGCAGTTCAAATGCGCCCGCACCGTCGCGACCGATGACGCCGTGGAAGTCAGCAGTATCGTCAAAGCCGGCGGCGAAGTCCTCCACGATGCCGACGATCGTGCTGAGCGAGCCGGTCGGTGAAAGTAAAAAGATCAACGGCGGAGTAAGTCACGGCGCCAGCGCCGCGGCAAAGATCGTCGGGCCGCAGATCAAGAAGGCAATCGAACTCACGGGCAAGGCGCGCAATCTTATCGAGCGCCGCCTGAACGAGCGCCGCCTGAAGGCGCGCCAATCCGGCGCGGCGCCGAGTCCGTCATCGACGGCCAAGACCCGGGAGCTTAAGCCCGCTGTGGCCGCGTCGTCGTACGCTTCGCGTCTCGGTTCGACGGGCGACTCGGCACAAGCCGAGACGAAATCGCGGGCCGGGTCGCGCGCGTCATCGCGCAATTCCTCGCCGCCGAACGCGGCCGGCCTAGGATCAGCCGGACTGTTCCAGCACAACCCGAACGGCGCCCGCGATATAGCCGCGGCTCCGGCGAAGCTGGTTTCGCGCGGCGATGAAATCGAATTCGGCATTTTTGGGATGCGCACCGTGATCGGCCGTTCGATGGACTCCACCGACCAGCTCGATATCGATTTGAAGAAGCTCGCGCAAGGCGGCGATCGCGTGTCGCGGCGTCATGCGGAGATTGTGCTGCGCGGCGCCGACTACTTTATTCGCGATCTCGGCAGCCTTAACGGCACGTATATCGCCGGGCGCGGCAAGCTCGGCCGCGACCAGCTCTACAAGTTGAAGGATCGCGACCAGGTGGTGCTTGGTGGTGCTATATTGCAGTTTCGGAGAGGCTAGCGGCGCATGATCACCTGTCCCGAATGCGGCCAAGAGGCGCCCGACGACGCGAAGTTTTGCGATCGATGCGGCCAGGGGCTGTCCAAGTCGGCCTCCTCGGCGGCGCATTCGTCGCCGACGCGGCCGACGCCGCTGACCGCCGGCGCGTCGTTGAAGGGCGGTATCGAGATTGTCGCGCTGACGAGTCAGACGTCGATCGAAAATCGCTATCGCGCCAAGCGCGTCCGCGACGGCAAGACCGAATCGATCGCGTTGCGCGAGCGCCTCGGCCCGAATCCGGCTGAAGTCGTCGATGAAGCGCCAGCCGTTGAGACGCCGAAGCCTCCGGCTCGCGCCGAGGATCCCAACGGGCCAAGCGCCAAGACCGCCGAACTGCGTCTGCCGTCCGCGCAGGCCAACGGCACCGCGTCGCCGACAGTGCCGCAACCGCGCGCCGCGAGTTCGCAAGCGGCAAGCGCCGACGCGTCGGGTGAAGGCGTCCAATCGGCGGTCGAAGCGGAGGCAAGTTCAACGTCCAGTGCTCTGGCCGAGGCTGCGGAGAATTCGTCTCCAGATGAAGAGAGCGAGGCGGCGGAAGCAGCGGTTGTAGCCGAAACTGAGCGAAATGCTCCAATCGACGGCGTCGGGCTCGACGCTGACTCATCTGCGGGCGGCGAAGATCTCGGCGAGGTCTTCGGCCGCGTGCTCGCACTGTCGCAGACGATCAGCCATCCCGCGTTTCAGCGCGCGACCGAGGGATTCGCCGAGAACGGCCGCGTATACCTGGTTTACGCCGACGAGGAACTTAAACCGCTGCGCCGCGGTTCTCATAAGATGAGCGAGCCCGAGGCGATCGCGGCTGCCGTCCAGGTCTGCCAGGCAATTTCGTTTGTGCATCGCCGGGCGCTGCGCCTGAACGACATCTGCCCGGAATCGATTTCGATTGCCAAGGACGGCCGCCTCAAGCTGACCGGGCTGGATTACGTCAGCAACGACAACGAGCTCCAGGGCGAGCCGATTTTCAACGACGGTTACACGGCGCCCGAGATTTATCGCGGCAAGCGGGTGGACAAGCGCGCGGATATTTTTTCGGCCGGCGCAATCCTCTACACGTGGCTGACGGGCGCGCGGATTCCGAGCGAGAGCTGGCGCGAAGAGGCGGGCCCGGTGCAGTTCTATCCGCCGCATGTCGTCACGCCGCGGCTCGAAGAAGACGATTCGCCGCGCGATCGCGTTCAGTCCCGCCGACCGCTGGGCAACTATCGACGACTTCAAGGCCGAACTGATTGCGCTCGGTGGCGCGATCCGGCTGCGCGCGGCCGCGATGACCGACGTGGGCCGCGTCCGCGAGCATAACGAGGACTCGGTGCTCGCGGTCGAGTACGTGCGCGAGTCGCTGGTCGATCCGGCGCAGTGCCATTTGTACGTCGTGGCCGACGGGATGGGCGGTGCGGAGGCGGGCGAGGTCGCTTCCGCAATTGCCGTGGAAACGATCCGGAGTTACATTGAAGCCCGGCTCGACGCCGCACGTGGAGAACTTGCCAGCGGAGCGGATATGCTAACGGCCGCGCTCGAGGAAGCGAATTCCAAAATTATCGAATATGTCGCGAGCCATCCGGAGTCGCGCGGAATGGGTTCGACCGGCGTATGCGCGCTCGTCACGCCGTCGGATGCGGCCGTGGCGTGGGTCGGAGACAGCCGCGGATACCTGATGGAAGGCGCGACGCTTCGCCAGGTCACCAAGGATCACTCGCTTGTGCAGCGGCTGGTCGAAATTGGACAAATTACCGCCGAGGAAGCGCACACGCACGAGCACAAGAACGTGATTACGCGCTCGCTCGGCGCGCGTCAGAGTGGGCCGGCGGGTGCGGAGGCGCTCGGAATCAAGCTGAAGCGCGGGGACAAGCTGATGCTGTGCAGCGACGGGCTGACGGCGCACGTCATGGACAATGAGATCCTCGACATCCTGACGCGCAACGCGGATCCCTTTGACGCGGCGCGCGAATTGATCGTCGCGGCCAACGCCGGCGGTGGTACCGACAACATTTCAGTGATTGTAGTGTATGCAAGCTAGGCGCGACTGACGCGCCGGCATTTAACGATGGCTACTTCGCCCAAAGACACGCCGCAGCCGCAGACCGGACCGCTCGAAGCGGGCACCGTTCTGCAGGGCCGTTACAAAATCGCGCGCCTGCTCGGCGGCGGCGGGATGGGGATGGTCTATCTGGCGCATGACCAGCGACTCGCGAATCGTCCGTGCGCGATAAAAGAGATGGTCGATCACTTTATCGACCAGGCGCAGCGGATCGAGGCCAACGAATATTTCGCGCGCGAGGCCGACACGCTCGCGCAACTGAAGCATCAGGCGATTCCCGCGATCACCGACCGCTTCGAACTCGCCAATCGCCATTACCTGGTGATGGAGTATGTCGAGGGGCGCAACCTCGAAGAGGAGCTGGCCGCGCGCGGCGAGCCTCTCCCCGAGGGGCTGGTTATCGACATCGCGCGCCAGCTGTGCGACGTGCTCGCGTACCTGCACGGGTTGGTGCCGCCGATAATCTACCGCGACATGAAGCCGTCCAACGTGATGCTCAATTCGAACGGGCGGGTCGTGCTGGTGGACTTCGGAATCGCGCGGCTGTTCAAGGCGGCGCGCAAGGGCACGATGATCGGCACGCTGGGGTTTGCGCCGCCGGAGCAGTACCAGGGCCTGGTCGATCCGCGGAGCGACATCTACTCGCTCGGCGCGACGCTGCATTACGTGCTGACCGGCCGCGATCCTGAAAAGTTTCCGCCCTTCAGCTTCCCGCCGGTTCGCGAACTTCGCCCGGGTGCGTCGAGCAACCTGGCCGGTGCTATCGACGCCGCGCTCGCCTACGAGATGGATGCACGGCCGACGCGCGTCCAGGAATTCCGCGACATGATGCTTTACGGGCGCGGACTGTCGTCCGACAGCGGCCGCGTCACCTCGACCAGCGGAACCGGCGGGCTGTCGCAGTACCAGCAACAACTCGGGTTTGAAGACGAGCCGGTAACTTATCGCGAGCCGCGCAGCCGTCTCAGCCGTTCGATCGGCCTGGTGATTTTCCTGGTGGTGCTCGCGGGCGCCGCGTTCGGCGGGACCTATCTGTATTCGAGTCCGGAACTCCAGCAGCAACTCGGACTCAAGCCGCTGTTCGACGGACTGCCGTGGAAGCATGAGGAGCTGCTGGCCAAGGCGCGCGAGAATCCTCTCGAATTTTCCGCGATGACGCTGGCGCTCTCGACCCGCGAGGGCACCGCGCTGGCGCCGCCGCAAGCGCAATTCAAAGACACCGAGTTGACCAACGCGCGCTATCTGAAATGGACCGCGACCTTCAAGAACCTGCTTGCGGGGCTCGACGGGCGCGATGAAAAGGTCGAGGCCCGCTTTTTCGATCCCAACGGACTTCAGATCGCGTCCAGCGACACCAATGTTTTTGTCGGGCCTGCGCAGAAAACGGTGGACTTCAGTGGCGTCGCGCTGATGCCGACGATGACCGACAAGCCCGCCGGCACTTACAAGGTGGCGCTCTACTCGGACGACAAGATGCTCACGCAGGAAGGCTTCATCGTCAACCAGGACCTGAGCGCGAAGAACGCGGCGGCGGCGGCCGAGGCGGCGGCGGCGGCCGAGGCGAAGGCAGAGGAGCGCAAGCGCCAGGAGGAGGCAGAAAGGATCGCGATGATCGACGAGCGCCGCGCCAAGCCGCTGCAGCTTCGCGCGATCAGCTTTCTCAACACCACCAAGACCGGGACCGCGCTGTCGGGCGCGACCACCTCCTTCGAGGTGTCGAAGGTGCTGTTCGTCGGCTGGCAGGCCAGCTTCGAGAATCGCCTCTACAAGCTCGAGCCGGGACAGTACCGCGTCGATGCGGCGTATATCGGGCCGGACGGGCGCACGCTCGGCAGCGTCAACGATTTTCAACCCGTCTCGCCAAATATGAGGACGGTGACCTTCAGCGGACGCGTCGGCAATTCGCGCGGCGGCGCGTTTCTGCCGGGCACCTACACGGTTAACTTTTATTTGAACGGCCAATATTTCGGCGCGAAGAAATTCGAAGTACTCGCCGACGCCGCCGGACCCTACGCGACGTATCCGGGCGGTGGCAGCGCGATAGGCAGCACGATGGGCACCGGCTCAATGTCGGCGGGCGGCATCACCGGGCCAACAATTGCGACCGGCACTATCAGCGGTCTGCGCAGCGGCGGCAATCCCGAGATGAATCTCAGGTTGCGTCCGCAGCCCAATGGTTTCCTGCACGGCGAGATCGAGATCCGCCAGTCAGGCTTCGGGACGACGTCGATCGAAGGATTCGTCCGCGGCGATCATCTCCAGTTCCAGGTCCCATACGGCACCGAGACGTACTATTTCGAAGGCGAGCGTCGCAACGATCAGATCAGCGGCACTTTCGAATCGACGCCGTCAGGTGAGCGCGGCACCTGGAGCACCCGGGCTAATTGACAACTTGGACTTGCTCGAAGATGCGGGAATCCCGCCGCCGAAACCGCCGATAATCACCGCCGAGGATCGCGCCGCGCTGGCGAGCATGGCGCTCGCGCAGCGCCAGTTCAAATACGTCAGCGCGTTCTTCGCGGGATTGGTGACTGGCGCCGCGATCGCCTATTTCATCGGCTACAACGACCTCGTCCGCACCATCGTCAAGTGGGCCGTTTCGGGCACCGGACTGGCGCTGATCGTGAGCGCGCTCAACATTACGAAACTTTATTCCTTCAAATGCCCGCGATGCGGCGAGGTGTACTTCGTGGGAGTCGGCGCGCCGTGGGGAATTTTCTCGCAACAATGCGGCACCTGCGGACTGCCGCTCTATCTGTCCGACGTAGACCTGACGCCCTGAGTCTCAGGAAACCGCATCGCGACGAAAGTCGTATGACAAGAGCGTCTTTAGTGAATCGACCTTGAACCTGACCGATGCACGCGCAATGCTGGGGTTGAAAAAGTGAAAAATGAAAAAGTAGCGAATCATGGCGAGTAACGTTTCCCAGGAAAAACTTCTGTTCTATGCGGCCGCCGGCGGGCTTGGCGGCTTCGCCGCGTGGGGGCTGTCAGAGCCAATCCTCGGCATCCGATGGGTCTATGGCCGCGACATCCTGTTTGGTGCGCTCATAGGCGCACTGATCAGCGCGTTTCTCGCCTCGATCGAGACGCTCAGCGTCGGCCAGATCCGACAGGCGGCGCGCAGATTTGCGGTCGGCGGGGTTATCGGCGCGGCCGGCGGAGCGCTCGGTCTGCTGGTCGGCGAATTTGCGTTCGACGTCCTGGGCGGTCTCAACGGGCGAATCCTGGGATGGGGCGTGCTGGGAATCGCGGTCGGACTCGGCGTCGGATCGGCGTCGGGATCGGCGGCGCGGCGGCGCAATGGCGCAATCGGGGGCGTGCTCGGCGGCGCGCTCGGCGGATTTTTCTACCAGAGCCTGACCAGTACTTTTCCGCAGGCCTTCGGTCGCGCGATCGCGATCATCATTCTCGGCGCGCTGATCGGATTCTTCATCGGGCTGGTCGGCGAGCTGCTCAAGCGCGGCTGGCTGATGGTCGTCCGCTCCCAGAGCCGCAATGCGCGCGAGGGCCGCGAGTATCCGCTGCTTAAGGGCGTGACGATTATCGGGCGGGCCGAGGAAAGCGACATCGGGCTGTTCGGCGATCAGTCCGTGCTCGGCAGCCATGCGATCATCCGGCGCGAGGGCAAGAATTTCATCATCAGTCCGACCGGCGGGCAGATCTTCGTGAATCGACAGCCGGTGGCGGGCCGCTATGCGCTCAAGAGCGGCGACAGGCTCGAGGTGGGCGGCACGCTGTTTCTCTTCCGCGAGCGGACCCAGGCGGCGACTCGATAAAGAGGCTCTGCGATGGTGGGGAGCCAGCCGACCTTCATAATCCGAAGCGCGCTCCTCGTCACGATCGTCTCGATTCTCGCCGCGATGCTCCCCGGATGCACGACCGTCGGTGGCGGCGCGCCCGCACCTGTTACGACCTCGGTCCAGACGCTCGAGTACTACCAGTACCAGGTCAAGGGATACCAAAACAGTTATCCCAAAAAGACCATTCTGATCCTGACGCCGGCCGACACTCGCGACGCGACCGGCAACGCCGCGCCGCTCAACGGCAATCCTGCCATCGGAGTCGTCACCGGCGATTCCGGCAACATCACGGAGCGTCTGTACAGCTCGCCGCTCGGTCCGATCGTGCAGCAGGCGATAGGCCGCTCGGCCGATGAGGCCGGCCTGAGCGCGTCATCGTCCCCCGATGTCGCCTACAAGCCGGGCATCAAGAACACGACCGAGTATGTGCTCGAGAGCAAGGTTCGGCGATGCTGGGTGAAGAAAAATCGCGTCACCAGCGGCCAGTACGGCCCCGTCTGGCGGACTGACGCTGAGTTCGCGCTCGACGTCTCGATCTACAAGCCGCCATTCAGCGTCCCGTTCTGGACCGGCAGCACCAACGACTCCTACTTCGACCCGCCCGTAGGCTCGTTCGGCCTCGGCGAAGAAGACGAAGCAGGAATCTACGACGAGCCCGGCCAGGTAATGTCGGTGGCCCTGACCCGCTCAGTAGCCGCAATCTTCCAGCGCCAGGACCTCCGCAACCTGATGCTAGAAGACGACATAAAATCCCACTAGCCGCGCGGTTTCGCTGCGGTCTTTGAACAACCGGTATGTTGGAATACCCTAGGCAGGGCGTCGGATAGTCAAATGCCGAGGCGTGTGCGGGTGTCGTTTCCGCCGCGCGAACGCAAATCCGGATCGTATCGTCGTCTGCCAAGAGGGAAGCACGCTCGATGGAAATTGGATTCGTTGGTCTCGGCAAAATGGGCATGAACATGGTCGAGCGGCTGCGGCGCGACAATCACCAGATTGTCGCCTTCGATCTCGACGATGCAAAACGCAAAGAGGTCTCGACCTTCGGCGCCGACGGCGTCAATTCGCTGAAGGAGCTCGTCGCCAGGCTCACTGCCCCGCGCGGCGTGTGGGTGATGGTGCCGGCGGGCGAGCCGACCGAGAGCACCGTTAACCAACTGGCGGAATTGCTCGAGCCCGGCGACGCGATCATCGACGGCGGCAACACCAACTTTCACGACGACGTCCGGCGCGCCGCTGTGCTCGCCGGCAAAGGGCTGCATCTCGTCGATGCCGGCACCAGCGGCGGCATCTGGGGACTCAAGCTCGGCTACTGCCTGATGATCGGCGGCGAAGCGGAACTTTACAGGCGCTACGAGCCCATTTTCAAAACGCTCGCGCCTCGCGACGGCTACGACCACGTCGGCGGCCACGGCGCCGGCCATTACGTGAAGATGGTCCACAACGGAATCGAGTACGGGCTGATGCAGGCGTACGCCGAAGGCTTCGAGGCGATGCACAAGTCGGAGTACAAGCTCGACTTGCGCAAGATCGCGAACTTGTGGCGGCATGGCAGCGTCGTGCGATCATGGCTCCTGGAGCTGACGGCGAACGCGCTGGAAAAAGATCCGGGTCTCAAGCAAATCAGGGGCTACGTCGAGGATTCGGGCGAGGGCCGCTGGGCGGTGCTGGACGCAATCGACAAAAACATCTCGATGCCGGTGATCACGATGGCGCTGTTCACGCGCTTTCGCTCGCGCGCCGACAAGGGCGAAGGAACTTTCGGCGAGAAATTGCTCGCCGCCCTTCGCGACGAATTCGGCGGCCACGGCGTCGTCAAGGAATAGAGAGCGAGAGGAATAAATTTTTTTATGGCTGCGACCGCAAACAGGACTCCTATCGATCTCAACCATCTCCATCCCGTCAAGGAACGCAATCAATACGATCCATGTATCGTCGTTATCTTCGGCGGCGCCGGCGACCTGAGTCATCGTAAGCTGATTCCGGCGCTGTACAATCTTTCGATCGACGGCGAATTGCCCGACAAGTTCGCGATTCTCGGCTTCTCGATCGAAGATCTCGACGACGAGAAGTATCGCGCGTTCGCGCTGAGCGGCATCGAGCAGTTCTCGCGCCGCAAAGTCGAGAAAGAACATTGGGCGAAGTTCGCCCCGATGCTGCACTTCAATCGCGGCTCGTTCACCGAGGCTGCTGATTATCAGAACCTGCGGAGGCGATGCGAGACGCTCGACGCCGAGCGCGGCACCGAGGGCAATCGCGCCTTCTACTTCGCGATTCCGCCCGCCTTCATCGACACCTGCTCGGAAGGATTGACGGCGGCAGGGATGATTCGTCCGCCGCAAAAGGGGCATCCGTTCACGCGTGTGGTGGTCGAAAAACCGATCGGCTCCGATCTCGCGAGCGCCTCGGAAATCAACGCCGAGCTCGCCCGCCATTTCGACGAAAGCCAGATTTTCAGAATCGACCACTACCTCGGCAAGGAAACCGTCGAGAACCTGATGGTGTTGCGCTTCGCCAACGCAATCTTCGAGCCTATCTGGACAGCGCGATTCGTCGACCACGTGCAGATCACCGTCGCCGAGGCCGAGGGCGTCGGCACGCGCGCGTCGTACTACGATCACGCGGGCGCGCTGCGCGACATGGTGCAGAGCCACATGCTGCAAACGCTTTGCATGATCGCGACCGAGCCGCCCAACACCACCGGCGCCGAGTCGATGCGCGACGCCAAGCTCGACGTGCTGCGCGCGTTGCGCCCGCTCGGCGACGAGGACATCGAAAAATGGGTCGTGCGCGGCCAGTACGGCGAGGGACTCATCGGCGGCGTGCCGGTCAAGGCCTACCGCGACGAGGAACACATCGCGCCGGACTCACAAATCGAGACCTTTGTCGCGCTGCGATGCTGGATCGATAACTGGCGATGGGCCGGCGTACCCTTCTACCTGCGCACCGGCAAACGGTTGCCCAAGCGCTCGAGCGAAATCGCGATCTACTTCAACAGCGTGCCGCGAATCCTGTATAACGCAAATCCGCGCGCGCCGCTGGCGCCAAATATGCTGACCATCCGGATTCAACCCGACGAGGGTCTCGCGCTGCACATCATGTCGAAGGTGCCCGGCTCGCAGACCAAGTTGCAGCAGGTCAAAGTTGATTTTCATTACGTCACTTCGACGCCCGAAGCCTACGAGACGCTGCTCAACGACGTGATCGTCGGCGACCAGACGCTCTTCATGCGCCGCGACACGGTCGAGGAAGCCTGGAAGTTTGTCCAGCCGATCCTCGACGCGTGGGAACAATCGCCGATGGACCCCCCGATCTACGCGGCCGGCTCATGGGGACCGCTCGAGGCGGCGCTGATGATCGCCGCTGACAAGCGCACCTGGCGAACGCTCTAGGGAAGGGAATTGAAATGAGCGGCGGCATCACTCTCAGGCGTCATATCATGACCAAAAGCGCGACTGCGTTGCCGATCGCGGATCTCGCGCTGATAATGGAGCGCATCGAGCTGATCGCCAAACGCATCACGCGCGAGCTCGCGGCGGCGGGTCTCACCGGCGAGCTAGGCTACACCGGCGAGACCAACGTGCAGGGCGAGAAGGTCAAGAAGCTCGACGACTGGGGTAACCAGGTTTTCCTCGACGCATTCGAGCATGGATACCCGGTATGCAGTCTGATTTCCGAGGAAATGGACCAGCCGCATCATTACTCAGTCAACTGCCGCGACAATAGCTACTGCATACTCTATGATCCCATCGACGGGTCGTCGAACACTGACGTAAACGGTTCGCTCGGCACTATCTTCGCCGTCAAGAAGCGCGCGCCTGGTCACAGCAAAGGAATCGACGACATCCTCGTCCCTGGAAGTCAGCAGGTCGTCGCGGGCTATATTCTATATGGTCCGGCCGCGCAGTTGGTATATAGCGCCGGCGCCGGCGTCGACATTTTCACGCTCGATCGAACGCTCGGCGAGTTCATTTTGTGGAAAGAGAACGTCAAGATGCCGCCGCGCGGCAGTACATACGCGGTCAATCAGGCCAACGCGGGCAAGTGGCACGAGAGAGCGCGCAAGTTCCTCGCGCATATTACTAGTCGCAAGGACAAACGCACTAGCTATTCACTTAGATACTGCGGTGCATTCGCCGCTGACTTTCATAGATGCTTACTCGAAGGCGGCATATATATGTATCCCGGCGAAGTTGCTGAAGGCGGCAAGGCCAAGGGCAAGCTCCGCCTGATGTACGAGCTCGCTCCGCTCTCGATGCTCGCCGAACAGGCCGGCGGCCGCGGCTCGACCGGGAAACAGCGGATTCTCGACATAGCGGCAACCGCGATCCACGAGCGGCATCCGATTTACATCGGCAGCGCGGAGGAAGTCACGCTCGCCGAGTCGTTCAACGTCGAAGACTAGAGCAGGTTCGGAATTTCTATGGATGGGCTCATCCTCGCCGGCGATGTCGGTGGAACAAAAACGGATCTCAGGGCTCTTCAAGCATTCAGCCGGCACGCTCGAACTTGTGCGCGAGCATCGCTATGCGACCAAGCAGTTCGACAGCCTCGAGGCGGCGTGCACGGAATTCCTCGGCGCAAGCGCGACTGTGAATTCCGCCTGCCTCGGCGTGCCCGGTCCGATCATCGACGGCCGCACCCACGCCACCAACGTCGCATGGCAGCTCTCGAGCGATTCGCTGTCGCGCGCGCTGAAGGGCGCGCCGGTTCGTTTGATTAACGATCTGACGGCGATGGCCCATGGCGTGGTTCATCTGAAACCCGCCGAGTTCGTCGTGCTGCATCCCGCGGAAAATCCACCACAACACGGCAACGTCGCGGTAATCGCCGCAGGCACGGGCCTCGGCGAATCCGCGCTGGTCTGGGAGGACAACAAATTTTACGCGGTGGCGTCCGAGGGCGGTCACAGCGATTTCGCCCCGCACGGCGCTGAGCAGATCGAGTTGCTGCGGTTTCTCACCGGCGAATTCGGACACGTCAGCTACGAGCGCGTCCTCTCTGGTCCGGGGCTCTGGAACATCTATCGTTTTCTGAGGCGCGACAGCCACGCCGAAGAACCCGCCTGGTTGAAGGAGCATATTGCCGCCGGAGATCCGTCAGCTGCCGTAAGCGAGGCGGCGCTTGCGGGACGCGACCCGGTGTGCGTCCACGCGCTGACGATGTTCTGCGACATCTACGGTTCCGAGGCCGCCAACCTCGCGCTCAAAGTTCTGGCGCTGGGCGGCGTATTTCTGGGCGGAGGCATCGCGCCAAAAATTTTGCCGATGCTAACCGCTGGCGCGTTCGTGCAGGGGTTTCTGGCCAAGGGCAGGCTCAACGAGATCCTCAAGCGAATCGAAGTCCGCGTGTCGCTGAATCCAGCCGCCGGACTGCTCGGCGCGGCCCACTGCGCCGCCGCGATGTTGTGATATAGAAATGCAAACTGCAATCCACTCCTGAGGGGAGACAGGGGAATATGACCAAGCGAGTTCGAGAGATTCTGAGTTACTACGATTCCGACAATGGCAGCGTGCGCAACAACCTGTCGCGGATGCTCAACAACGGCAGACTCGCGGGCACCGGCAAATTCGTCATCTTGCCCGTGGACCAGGGCTTCGAGCATGGCCCTGCCCGCAGCTTCGCCATGAATCCGCCTGCGTACGACCCGCGCTATCACTTTCAGCTCGCCATCGACGCGGGATGCAACGCGTTCGCCGCGCCGCTCGGACTCCTCGAGGCAGGCGTCGCCGAATACGCCGGCGAAATTCCGCTTATCCTGAAAGTTAATAACCACGACGTTCTCAACGACGAAAAAGATCCTGCGCCCTCGATGACCGCCAGCGTCCAGGACGCTCTGCGCCTCGGCGCCGCCGCGGTTGGCCTGACGATCTACCCAGGCTCGGCCAAGGAAAAATCGATGTACGAGGAAGCGCGAGCGATCGGCGAAGAGGCCAAGGCCAACGGCCTGCCACTCGTCATCTGGTCGTACCCGCGCGGCTCCGGCATCAGCAAGCAGGGCGAGACCGCGCTCGACGTGGTCGCGTACGCGGCACAAATCGCGGCGCAACTCGGCGCCAATATAATCAAGGTCAAGCCGCCCACCGCGTTCATCGAACAAGCCGAGGCCAAAAAAGTCTACGACTCCCAAAAGATCCCGCTCGAGCCGCTCTCGGCGCGCATTCAGCACGTCATGCAGGCCGCGTTCGCCAGCCGGCGAATCGTCATTTTCTCCGGTGGCGTGAAGGAAACTGACGACTCGCTGCTCAACACCGTTCGCGGGATTCACGCCGGTGGCGGCTACGGCTCGATCATCGGCCGCAACAGCTTCCAGCGGCCGAAGGCCGAGGCGATTGCGCTGCTCGGCAAGGTCATCGACATTTACAAGGGCTAAGCAGCAATCCGCCCAGGCGCACTGCGGTGCGGGTGGACAGTAAAAAAACTAAAAAAATGAAGTACGGCGAGTACAAGCATCTGTTGTTCGAGCGCAAGGACGACGGCATCCTGCTCATCACGATCAATCGTCCCGAGGTGCTCAACGCCACCAACAGCCGCCTGCATTGGGAGCTGAGCCGCGTCTGGCTCGACATCGCCGACGACGACGAGACCAACGTCGTGGTGGTAACCGGCGCGGGGCGCGCGTTTTCCGCCGGCGGCGACCTCGACATGATCCAGCAGATGGCGGCGAGCGCCGCTAACATCGGCAAGGCGTGGAAGGAAGCCGGCGACATCGTCTACAACATGATCAATCTCGACAAGCCGATCATCTCAGCGATCAATGGCGTCGCCGTCGGCGCGGGCCTGGCAGTAGCGTTCATGGCGGACATCAGCATCGCGTCCGAGGCGATGCGCATCACCGACGGCCATTTGCGGCTCGGCGTCGCGGCCGGCGATCACGCGGTCATCGTATGGCCGCTGCTATGTGGCATGGCCAAGGCGAAGTATTACCTGATGACCGCGGATTTCATCGACGGCAAGGAAGCCGAGCGCATCGGGCTGGTGAGCCTGTGCGTCCCTGCCGACAAGCTGATGGACAAGGCGATGGAGGTCGCGCGCAAACTCGCGCGCGGCCCGCAGCAGGCGGTGCGATTCACCAAGCGCTCGCTCAACAACTGGCTGCGCGTCGCAGGCCCGGCGTTCGACGCGTCGCTCGCACTCGAGATGATGGGATTTTTCAGCGCCGATCTCTCAGAGGGGGTAGCCGCCCTGCAGGAGAAACGCCAACCATCCTTCCCCGGCTTCGCCAAGCCAAAGCCCTGACCCGCGCCGGAATTAAGCGGCGACTCGCACCACGGCTCGCGGGCGAGAACGCGGCTTCGGTCTGATCCTGATTTCCACGTCCTGATCGAGAGCCGCCAGAAATCTAATCATCCGCGCAATCGAATAGCCGCGCGTTTTTCCGTTCATCAAAGCGCATACTTTGGGTTGATCGATTCCCAGGACGCGGGCGGCTGCGCGCTGACTCAGCTTTCTTTGATGAACGATCGCGATAATGCGGCGAAGCAGTTCGGTCTCGATCGCCAGTTCGTCGGCATTCGCGAAACCCAGGTCCGCAAAGACATTTCCACTACCGTTTATCCACTTTTCTTCACGTGCACTTGCGTCGCCCACTTCAATCTCTCCCGACAATCTCCAGAATACCCCGCTTTCCGTGAGTCGTGCGACGCCTTCAACGGCGAAATATCGCCCCCGAAAGACAGTCTCGCGCCCCTTTTGACGAGACGCGCATTTTGAAATACTGTGCAGCGTTTGGAAACGACCTAACCAGAGCGGGGAACAAAAAATGCTATCGAAGAAACTTGCGCTTGCCGCGGCCTCTGCCATGCTCCTGACGACCGTCGCGTTCGCGACCAACGCGCACCCGGCCTACGCCGCCAGCAAGGTCGATTGCGACGCCGTGATGAACGAGGTGAATAGCGGTAAGCATGCGAAAGAAATCGCCACGGACCTGAACATCTCGACCTCGAGCGTCTATCGCTGCAAGCGTCATGCGAAGGCCGCCGCCAAGGCCGCGACCAAGTCGTCGATGCAGGCCAAGAGCGGTAAGGAAGCCCCAATGGCGCCGATGTCAGCTCCGTCGTCCGCGATGGGAGCCCCTTCGCCTGCGATGGCGGCGCCCGCGGCTGCCGCCTCTCCGAAGTAGGAATTCGCGCCTCGACGCGTCGCGAGCCGCCGTGACTCGCGACGCGTTGTGGGTTGCGGCTGGAATCGACGACGGCCTATTCGCGATGCCGAAATGTGAATTGTGCGAGTTGCGCGATTACACGCAGCGCTACGCTGACTTCGTTCATCCGTTCAAATTTACAATCCTTGATTGCGATTCGTGCGACACGCCCATGGCCGTTTTGGGAGACCATCGCGCGGTACCCACCGACGATGAGCGCGAATTCATGATCGAGGCGCTGTCGCTGGTCGCGCGAGCCAAGTACGGCGCCGATAAGTTCGGCATCGACGACGTGATGCGCCAGATTCCCGACCACTGCCACATGCACGCCCGCCCCATTCGGCGCTGGCAATATTAGCCGCTGCACCGTCGGGTTCTCGATCGCCAAACATATTACGGGGCGGTTTCTTGTGTTTTACCCATTTGGTATGCGCCGCATCTTGTGCTATATGCCCGCCGTTACGCACGCTGCTCTGGGGAGGTGGCGTTGCCCGCAGGAGCAGGCCCCAGCGGGCGCTGCGGCTCGGTTTTCTTCAGGGAGGTACGGGGGAAAATGGCTAACGGTACGGTCAAGTGGTTCAGCCCCAAGAAGGGCTACGGCTTCATCACGATGGAGGACGGGCAGGAAGTGTTCGTTCATTACAGCGCCATCGATGGGGCAGGTTTCCGCTCGCTCGAACAGGGCGAGCGCGTCGAGTTCGAGGTCGCGCAAGGCCCCAAGGGCTTGCAAGCCTCAAACGTCGCCAAGGGTTAGGCACTCGCGGGGCGATCGGCGAGAAGGGGGGAAAGTTTCGCCGCCGATGACGCGGTGCACGACAAAAACGCGCGTCCGCGCGTCTGCGTCGGCATGCCTGCTCGTTTGTGATATGACGGCGCATGAGTGACGCGCTTCCGCTCGGCAACCGGCTTCGATTCGGCACGATGATCTCCGCGTCGAATCGCGAGCAGGCTATCGAGGACCTCGAGTCCATCTCGCGATGGGGTTACGAAGTCCTGTGGGCGCCCGACCACGTCGCATTCACGGGACCCGTCAGCGATCCGCTGACCACGCTCGCATGGCTGTCTGCCCTGAATCCCGCGCTCACGTTCGGCACCAGCGTCTACCTGCTGCCGCTGCGCCATCCGGTGCCCGTTGCCAAAATGGTCGCGACGCTCGACCGTTTGCTTGGCGCCGGACATTTCATTTTTGGAGTTGGTGTCGGCGGAGAATTTCCCCGCGAGTACGAGGCCTGCGGCGTGCCGATCCACGAACGCGGCGGGCGCGCGACCGAGGCTATCCAGGTGATGAAGCGGCTGTGGAGCGGCGATCGCGTCGAGCATCGCGGCAAATATTTTAGCTTCGGCGAAATCAGCATGCAGCCGCGCCCCAGAACTCCCGGCGGGCCTCCTATCTGGATTGGCGGACGCGCCGACGGTCCGCTCAAGCGCGCCGCGCGCTTCGGCGACGGCTGGATGCCCTACGTAGTCACGCCCAAGCGCTTCGGCGGCGGCCTCGATTTCATCGGGATGGAAGCGGAACGCGCCGGCCGCCGGATAACCTCCTTCGGCACCTGCATCCAGATATTCTGCACGCTCGGCGAGAGCGTCGAAGCCGCGCACAAAGTCGCGGCGAAATTTCTCAGCAAGCGCTACGCGACAGATATGACCGACGCAGCCAGGCGCTACGGCGCATTGGGGCGTCCCGCCGACGTGGCGGCGAAAATAAGCGAGTACATCAAAGCCGGCGCCCGCGACATCGGAATCGACGCCGTCACCCACACGTCGGAACGAACCGCGCAACTGGAACAATTCGGCAAGGAAGTGATCCCGCTCCTGAGGCTGTAGCGTTTTGAGCGATCGTAAAACATAGGATTCCGCGAACTTTGCGGTTGATAGCTAGAACTGGCTTTCCCCTGTTGGTTGCGTTCTTGATGGCGGCGCGAGGCGAGGTATGCGCGCAAAGTCGGGCGACGCCGTTGCCAGCCGCGTCTGCTAGTCCCGCTGTTGTCACCGAATTGAAGCCCGGGACGACTATCGGCGCCGACAATGTCGACAATTACGCGCGCTACGTGCCGGCTGCCGCCAAATTTGCGGTTGCGCATGGATTTCGGATGCGCATTGTCCCCGAGCGGCGCGTTGAATGGTCGCAGGGCTTTCAGCACGCCACCGAAAAATACGCCCCACAAGTCGCGCTCGACGGCAACGGCTACCTCAAAAACTACGTCGCCGGCATGCCGTTTCCACTGATCGACGTCAGCGACCCGGCCGCGGCTGCGAAGATAGCCTACAACTGGCATATGGGACCGTTCATGCCGGACGATTTTTCGATAGCGCCGTGGAGTAGCAACGGCTACGCCGCCGATCCCGCCAACCCTCTGAAAATTGTCCCGAACAGCAACGCCGACTACGCCTGCGAGCAGTTCCAGTTCCTGCGCTTTGCCCATCGGACCGACGTCGATCCACGGCCAACGATTGGCGACAACGCGATGGGCATCGAGTGGAAAGCGCGATGCGATCGATGGATAAGCGATCTCTCCGGCACGCCGAGCGAAGGCGCCGGCATCTGGGTGCGTTATCTCGACCCGAAGCATCCCGACGAATTCTTCTCGTTCGATGAAGCGACCCGCCGCGTCCGGCGCATGGCGGTGAACCTGGCCTATCCGAATGAATCGTGCCGCGGATGCCATCAGCCATTCTGGGCCTATGCTCTCCCTAAGACTGAGAACTACCTGTATCGGCTGCTCGGCTCGACTGCCGTGCTGGCCTGCCTGGCGGCCGACGACGAGCCCGCGGGATTCAAGACCGGCTCGGAAGGCCTGACGCTCGGCGAGGAACCGTTCGAGCTTCGTCACGCCTACATCCTTGAGATGCGGCCGCGATTCGACGACGGCGCCTCGTCGATGCGCACCGTCATCTACATCGACAGCGAAGTATACGTATGGCTGGCCGCGGACTTTTATGATTCGAAGGGACTGACCGCGACCGCGATGCCCTTATGGCGGATGCGTCCGTCGCCGGAGGGCGGCAGCCTGTTCGATCTCGCAGGCAGCTTTTACCATCCCGAGAGCCGCGGCTCGTTCTTCCGATCGGTGGTTCCCGCACACAATGAATTCAGCCAGGTAATCAACAGCGGCAACGTCACCGAAGGCGCGTTCAATCCGCTGAGTATGCACTAAAGCGTCCCATTCGGTGTTTCGGCGGCTCGCCTTACTCCTATTTCAATAATGTAATGAAATACTACATCTGGATAAGACCGTGGATAAGGTGGAAATAACCGCTTGCCCTAACTGTGCCGCAGGTATAATAGCGTGCCTATGACTATGAGGGGGCACGCATTGACAATGGGATATACGTATCCGTTTGCGTCAGCTGACGAGCAGTTGAAGCTGAGGGTATGGGCGAAAGGCAAAATCACCGACGGGTATAATGGGAATTTCTATCGTCGCGATGCATTCGGCACTTGGATGCAGTACAGCGCCCACGGTGACACCTTGTCGCACTTTGGTTGGGAGATCGATCATATTCTGCCGGTCTCAAAAGGCGGCACTGACGATCTATCGAATCTTCAGCCATTGCAATGGCAGAACAACCGCAATAAGGGCGACCACTAGACCTAAGGTATCGCGCCCACTTCTGAAACGACGACCTTCCGCTCACTCCTATCGCAAGATAGTCTGTCTGAAACTGCCGGGTCTCTGAGTAGTCTCATGCTTACCGTTGAACAGCGTTCCGAGTTTCAGCAGCTCGGCCTGGTCCGGCTTCACGCAGCCATCTCCAAGCCGGACGTCGAGCGGATGTGCGACGTGCTATGGACCTTGCTGGCGCGGCATGGTGTGCATCGGGACGCGCCTGAAACGTGGATTAGCGAGCGAGTCACCGGCATCCAGGCCGCGCCGCGGTCCCAGGCTTTCAATCCGATGGGCAACCCCGCGGTCTGCTCCGCGCTCGACGATCTCTTCGGCGCAGGCGCATGGAAACGGCCGCCGCGATGGGGTCAGCCTCTCGTTACGTTTCCAGGTGAAAGGAAGCGCTGGGACGTTCCCCGCACAGCATGGCATCTCGACGCTCCCGCATCGCGCTCGTCGCCGAGACTCCCCGGCGTCGTCGTGTTCGCCT
The DNA here is from genome assembly GCA_963724395.1 of uncultured delta proteobacterium. Lineage (GTDB taxonomy): Bacteria > Desulfobacterota > Binatia > Binatales > Binataceae > Binatus. The sequence goes on from CAVRUK010000003.1 coordinate 50,126, forward strand.
ATCTTGCGCCCGTGCTCGAACGAGGAGGCGGCACGCTGGTGCTGGCGGGGTCGCATCGCGTGGTCGAGGATTTTGCCGCCAACGCAGACCCTGCCGACGAAGGACGCTCCGCGGATCTTCGGATTGCATTGAAGCGCGTGGAGCCGTGGCTGCACGGTCTCTGGTCACGCGATGCGGAGATCGACCGCGTGCGACGATTCATGATCGAGGGCGCTGTCGTCCGCGATGTCCCGCTGCGCGTGATGGAGCTGACTGGCGAGCCCGGCGACGTGATCATATGGCATCCGTGGCTATTCCACGCGCCTGCTTCGAACTGCAGGTCACAGCCGCGTTTGATGCTGAGACAGCCGATCGATCGGCAGGGACAATCGCCACCGGCTGAGACCCCTGCCCCTTACTAAGGGATAAAGACGCGGGTGGAGTTTACCCCTGACGCGAACGGCGAGCCCTTGTGGGCCCGCCGTTCGCTTCGGGTTGTGCTTATGTCGCAGCCAACCGGCTGCTGTTAGCTGCTATGGCCCGGGTTGTTCTGGTTCCCGTTGCTCTTAGCTCCATCGAAGAGGTGGGTGCAAGTCGACATCTCGCCCGGCGGAACGAATGCGTCAGGGACATCAGTAAGACTGGTCACCTCAGCATAGGCATTCAGATTGCTCGGACTGCCCCACGCCACCTGACTGGTTGTGAATCCGGCATTCGTATTGGCCGCATTGGTGCATGTCGGGTCGGTCGAGGGGCTGGTGAGGGTGATAAAAAGATTGCTGGTACCGTCTGCAAATGCAGCCGGCCCATCATAAGGATCAAGCTGCTCCGAGAATGCGCAGGCCGAGTTGTTGGACGGAGGCGCCGTGGCACCCGCAACTTGGAGGTTGTCATTGCCATTGAAGCTGAGGATTCCGCTGGCCTGGCCGTTCAACGAGATATTCACCGATCCCACCGCCGTGCCGTAGCTGCCCGCGACTCCTCCAGAGTCGTTGTTGGAGATAAAGGCGACCAGGTCGTCATCGTTGGCGCCTTGGCCGCTGCAAATGATGGCATCGTTGCCGACGTACGGAGCGTTGCCAAAGGTGGTGGGAACCGGCCTCGACGTCTGCTCCTGCATCGTCAAAGTGATAACCGGTGCAGTCGGTGAGGGAACCGTGTTTCCAACCAGGGTGGTGTCACCGTTAGTCTCCTGGATGTTGAACGCGAATTGAAGAGGTGTGTTGGTCTCCAGGCCGTAGTCGTAGAAGCCGAAGTTGGCGGTGAATTGTAGCAGCGACAACCCGGGCGGCTCGCCCGCGGTCGTGACGCTTCCACCGGTGAAATGGTTGCCACCGTCGAAGCACGGCACACTGACCAATAGTTTTTCTCCCGAGTAGCACGCCGTCGGACCGGCACTGACGCCGATACCGGTTTCTAGAAACTGCAAGTCGCCGTCGTTGTAGATCAATTCGCCGCTGATTGTGGAACAGTCAGAGGAGAACTGAATTACCCCAATGCCAACGATTGCGGTGAGCGCTCCGGGAAATCCTCCGGGCCCGGTTACCATCCCCGATCCAGTCGCTGGATTGAGGTTTGGTTCGTATCCCGTCATCAGCATCGCGTAGTTATTTCCGCAATACCCGGGTACCGTGGCCGGCTTGCCCGCGCTCGCATTGGGCGCCGTCATCAGTGCCAAGCCGAAGGCCAGGACTAGAAACAGAAGCTGCCTTTTCATAGATCCTCCCTGATCTAACCGTGGATTGAGATTGCGTACTGGCGCCAGACTGAGCCGGAATCAGCGAGACCATCCGATCTCTACCTACCGACCGGTAGTTTCGCCGTGGGAGAATAATTCCGCCTTCGGCAAAAGTCAAACGCCGCGCGACGCTTACGCTCGGAAGGCGCTGAACTGATTAAAAAAGGTCGACGCGGCCGAACTGCGCCGCACGCGACCGATTTTCAGCTAGGGGCTCAGCAGCGTGTCCATCCTGCGCAGCACTTGATCGCGGATAACCGCAATACTGTCAGGCGAGAACACATCGATGCCGGTGCAGGCTTCGACCACCGGCGCAAACGAGTACGGCAGGATCGGTATCGCAAGCGCGGTCAGCGTCAGGCTTATCGGGCCGTCGGTATTGCGGATGACTCCCAGCTCAGCGCCGCGGACGACCAACTTGGCCATCTCGATAACCAGCGGCTTGATGAACACCTCGGACGATCGCCGCACGCTGGCGGGATCTTCGAGCACGCGATGCATCAATAGGCGCGCGTGATTCGGATGGCTCGCGATGAAATCGTGCAGCCGAACGCAGATCGCGAGCAGGTGCTCCTTCGGGTTCTCGATTGCGGCGGTCTCGCGCCCGATCGAGACGAGTTGATCGAAAATCCGCCGGACGACCGCGTCGAAAATCTTCCGCTTGTTGTTGAAGTGATGGAACAGCGACGCCTTGCGGATGCCGGTGCGCCGTGCAATCACCTCCAGCGAGGTGCCGTTGTATCCGGAGTTCGCGAACTCTTGCTCGGCTACGGCGAGAATCTGGTCATAGGTGTCGGAGATCGCGTGACTGGCGTGCCGCCTGACGCGCACGGCGGCCTTTAGTTTGCTCTTCCGTAGTGCTTTGGGCATTTTCGCTGTGGTTGGTATTTCCTCGATGGTGCAAAATCAGGGTATCAAGCTGCGATTCGGTCTCACTGCCCTACCGACCACTTGGTAGGAGAGTAACGACTGTTCCGCCCGATGTAAAACGAAGTGGCGGTTGATTCTCGACTACCGCGCGGATATCTTTGCCGCATCCCTCAAAGCAGAGTGTGACAGGCGTGCGGAAGTAACTACTCCATCGTTGACGTCTTAGGACAACAACAAACCGCTCGCGCCGCGATTTTTTCATGCGCGCGGGTGCTTTTGTGGAGCAGTTACGATGTTCGTGCGACTTTCAGGTCTCTCTTTTTCTTATCTCGATTCGGTTTCCACTCTTAACGGTGTGACGCTCACGCTCGCGAGCGGATGGACCGGCGTGGTCGGCCCCAACGGCGCCGGCAAGACGACCTTGCTGCGTCTTATCGCGGGGGAACTCGAACCGACTGCCGGCCACATGTATCTCGATCCGCCGCGCGGACTGATTCGTGCGTGTCCGCAGACTGTCGAGACGATGACGCCCGCGATAGCGGCGTTTGCGCATGCGACCGACGGCGTCGCGCGGCGAATCTATGGCGAGTTGCGCCTCGACGCCGCCGGCCTTGCGCGATGGCCCACGCTGTCGCCCGGCGAGCGCAAGCGATGGCAGGTTGGCGCGGCGCTCGGCGCGGAGCCTGCCGTGCTCATGCTCGATGAACCCACCGACCATCTCGACGTTGAAGCGCGCGACCTGCTTATCGCGGGCCTCGAGCGCTTTCGCGGCATCGGAATTATCGTCTCGCACGATCGCGCACTGCTCGATCGAATCACCGGCTACACCGTGCGAGTGCATGACGGCACGGCGCGAATCTGGCGTGGCTGCTACAGTGACGCCAAGCGCGTGTGGGAAGCCGAGGAGCGCGAGCATTACGCGGAATACGAGCGCCTCAAGCATCAGCGGGAGAATCTCGCGCGCCGGCTCGCCGACAAACGCCGCCTCGCAATGTCGGCCGAGGCTGAAGCTAACGCGGGCACCCGCAAGCGGATGAAGTTTCGCGGCGATCACGACGCCACCAGCGCGCGGGCGAAGGGCAAGGCACGGATGGCGTCCGAGAGAATCTCCCGCGACGCTGCCGTGCTGCGCGCGAGCGTCGATCGCGTGTCGGAAAGACTCGGCGAGTACAATTTCCGCAAAGCGAAGGGGCGCTCGATTTTCGTCGACTACCTGCCCGCCCCCGTCGCCAGGGTCTTCACGCTCGACGAGGCCGCGATCTCCGCAGGCGACGCACGAATCCTCGAAGACGTGCATCTGGCGGTGCTGCGCGATGCGAAAATTCGCGTCGCCGGCCCCAACGGAATCGGCAAGAGCACGCTGCTCGCCGCGATGATCCGCGGCGCGCATATCGCACGCGAACGGATCCTCTACCTGCCGCAGGAACTTACCGCGCGCGACGGAATCGCGATGCTCGACAAGATCCGCGCTCTCAATTCCAGCGAGCGCGGGCGCGTGCTCACTCTCGTCGCTGCCCTTGGCATCGATCCCGACCGCCTGCTCGAATCCGCAGCGCCAAGTCCCGGCGAAGCGCGCAAGCTCGCGATGGCCTACGGCCTCGGACGGCAAGTCTGGGCCATGGTCCTCGACGAGCCAACCAATCATCTGGACATGCCAGCAATCGAGCGCCTCGAAGAAGCTCTCACCGACTATCCAGGCGCAATGGTAATAGTAACCCACGACAACGCCCTCGCCAGCAGGTGCACAAGCATCGAGTGGCGGCTGCACGCAGGCAGAGTCGAGGTGAGGCCTTCTTCCTAGCCTCTCTCTATCAGGGAGAGGCCGACGCGAGACCGTGAGCGTCGGGTGAGAGTCCGAATTCCTAATTCCTCAGTCTGTCGCCGCCGGTAATAGGCACGTCCTGGCCGGCGGCCGGTAATCGGCACGATTGCTGCTCTACTCGGCGGGTACCGGTAGTTTCATCCGAAGTGGAGCAATTATGCTGGATATTTGCGACCAATGCGGAAGTAGTGTCAGCAAAAGACTGCTGCGGTGCAGCAACGGGATTGCGGTGTTTCATCGCGAATGCGTCAACGGCCATAAACTGCATCGAACGACCGGCAAAGAAAATCCGCATACAGCGGATTCATATCAAGCCTCAACTTCCTACGTGGTCGTTGAGGCGTGCGATTGCAACTAACCCCTCGCGACTACGCGATAACTCGCGGGTGAGGGTCCGATTCTTACCTCGCCACCGTCCCACTCCGGCCGCCCAGGGCGGGGCGCCCGGCTCCGTCACAATTTCGGCCGCGCTTTCGTGAAATCGGGCACCGGGCGGACCTCGATCGAGCCCAGTTGCGCAAAAGGGATACCGCCAGCGATTTGCGCCGCCGACTTAAGGTCCGGCGCCTCGGTAACGACCAGGCCGCCCAGCATCTCCTTGGTCTCAATGAACGGGCCGTCGGTCACCGACATCTTGCCGTGGCGCATTTGCACCGTTATCGCCTCGGCGGGCAGTGTCAGCGCCTGGGCGAAGACCAACTGCCCTTTCGCCTTCAGCGCCTCGTCATGCGGGCCAACCGCCGCCAGCACCGCGTTCGACTCGGCGCTCCCGTCGAATACCTTTTTCGGGTCGAAATAGATCAGACAGACGTAACGCATCCGCGTCTCCCTTCTCGGTTGTGCAGTATCAATAGGTAGTCGCGCCGCGACCGCATGATTCGACATCGCTGAAGAAAATTTCTTACGCTGATAGATGTTCCGTGCTATCCGAGCTATCCGATGAGGTTCATTGCCAGGCTAATCTTAGCGGCGCTCCTCATGCGTCTCGGAATCTAACTCCGAGCTTTTCCAGTCAAAATGGTCTCGCATACGGAGATGCAAATCGCCGGGTAGATCTCATCGCCCGCTCCACTCCGGCCGCTGTGCGGCCTCCAAATGCCTCGCCCGAGTTAGGATGTTGCGTTCCGCGCAACTGTTTATTCGCCTCTCCCACTCTGTTGTGGGAGAGGCCGCGCCTTTGGTGCGGGTGAGGGGAGCTTTCCACGGAGAGGCGGCCGACCGCAACGCGGTCGGCAGGTGAGGGTTCTGCGACCCGTCGCGGCGCCTTGTCAGCTCGATTTGCTTCGATCTGATGATATTGGTATCAGTATCATCATCACCACGAGGAGCGGCACGACAATGACACCACCAGCGGACGCGATCCCGGAGCCAAAACGATTTGCACTGGGCGCCTGCTCAAACTGTCGCACGGTTACCGTCGACGGCGTCTCGATTGCCTACGACGATCGCGGCGACGGCTTTCCCGTCATCGGCTTGCAAGCCGTCTCTCACGGTAGCCGCGATTTCGAGCACGTCGTGGGCAGCCTCGCCCGCCGATGGCGGTTTATCACGCCGGATTGGCCCGGCCAGGGACGCTCCGGTCCCGATTCGCGTCCGGCATGCCTTGCGCGCTACACGGAGCTTCTCGCGGGCTTCATCGACGCGCTCAAGATCGACCGCGCCGTGCTGATCGGCAATTCGATCGGCGGTTCAGCCGCGATGGCCTATGCCGCCCAATTTCCCGATCGCGTCGCCGGCCTGGTGCTGGCAAATCCCGGCGGCCTGATTCCAATGAATGCGCTCGGCCACCGGGTCTGCGGCTGGATGGCGGCCCTCGGACGCGCCGGCCAGCGCAATGCCGTCTATTACCGCCCCATCACCGCGATGCTCTATCGCCAATATCTGCGGACGCCGGCCGCGCGCCCACAGCGCGACCGGATTGTCGATGCGGCATCGGAATCCGCAGCAATCTCCGAGCAGGCCTGGCTCAGCTTTCGCACTCCGCAAGCCGATCAGACCGGTACTGGTCCCCAAATTCTTTGCCCGGTTCTCTTCACCTGGGGCGGCCGCGATCCGGTCGTCTCGTTCGCGAGCAGCAAGGATGCGATCAGCCGCTTTCCGAATCATTCCGTGTCGCTCTTCAGCTGCGGGCATTGCCCGTTCCTTGAAATGCCCGAACAGTTCCTCGCGGCGGTCGAGCCTTTCCTTGAAAAGGCGACAGCGGAGCAGGCCTCATCGCGACCGCATACCGCCGCGGCGAGATAAAAGATGCGTACGAACTACGGCCGTGGCATTGTCCGCGCGAGCGAGAAGTTGCGCACCGTCAGATCGGCTGCGAAGCCTCACGATCCGAGCCGGCCGCAACGGCTTCGCCAACCCGTCGAGACGCGCCGCGCACTGATTGAGGCTGCCGCCAGAATATTCAACTCAGCCGGCTATCACGGCACCGACTCGAACCGGATCGCGCGCGAGGCAGGTTACGCCCCCGGCACTTTCTACGTTCACTTTCCCGACAAGCTCGCGATCTTTCTCGAGGTCTACGAGAACTGGGTGCGCGACGAGTGGTCGTCGATCGAGGCCATCCTGAAATCGGGCGCAAGCGCCCGCGCAATCCGCCACGGGCTCAGCCACGCCGTCCTCGAGCACCATCTGACGTGGCGGACGTTTCGTGCGAGCTTGCGCGCGCTCAGCGCCACCGACGCTCGCGTGCACGCGGCGCGCGTCGCCTCGCGAAGCCGGCAGATCGAGATAATGACGCGGCTAATCCGCGCACGTCGCACGCCGGTGCCGAGCCGCGCGGCGATGCTCGCGCAATTGCTGATCGCCGAAGCGCTTTGCGACGCGGTGGCCGATGGCGACGCGAAGACATTGGGCATCGGCGAGCACGAGATCATCCGCCTGCTCGACGAAAGCGCGCGCGACCTCCTGTCCTGATTCGTCAGGCGATCGTGCCTGAGGAGCGCAGGCGCTTCAGATCGTCCGGCGTATAGCCGTGCGCCGCGAGGATTTCGTCGGTATGCTCGCCGACCAGCGGCGGACGCGTGATTTTGCCCGGCGTCGATTCCAGCTTGGCCGCCAATCCGGTCGTCAGGTATTCGCCCAGTTCCGGGTGCGGCATCTTGAGGAGCATCTCGCGAGCGGCCGTCTGCGGATGCTTGAACATTTCCTCGATAGTGAGAATCGGTCCCGACGGGATGCCCTCGCGATTCAGTATCTCGATCCAATGCTCGGCGGGATGCGGCGCCAGCGCGCGATTTATTTCTTCGGTCAGCGCGGCGCGATTCTTGATGCGGCGGCCGCTGCTTTTGAAGCGTTCGTCATCGACCAGTTTTGGACAATCGATCACCTTCACGAATTTCTTCCACATCGCCTCGTTGCCGCATGCGATATTGAACGGCCGGTCCGACGCCTTGAACACGCCATGCGGCGACGACAGCGGATGATGGTTGCCGGCGGGCGCGGGAGTCTTGCCGGTCTCAAAATAAATTCCCGCCGACCAGGTCAGGATGCTGACGATGGACTCCAGCAGCGAAGTCTCGACGCGTTGGCCGCGGCCGTCGCGATGGCGCGCTTCGAGCGCTAGCAGGATGCCCTGGGCAGAGAAAATTCCGCCGAGCAGATCGCAGATCGCGATGCCGACGCGGGTCGGCCCGCTTTCGACGGTGCCCGTCACGCTCATCAGGCCCGACATTCCCTGCGCGATTTGATCGAAGCCGGGAAAGTCGCGCAGCGGGCCGGTCGAGCCGAAGCCCGAGATGGAGCAAGTGATGATGCGAAGATTGCGAGCCGCGAGCGTTTCGTAATCCAGTCCGAGCGCCTGCATGACACCGGGGCGAAAGTTGTCGACCACGACGTCGGCGGCGTCGATAAGGCGCATCAGGACTTCGCGGCCCTCGGGTTTCTTGATCGCGAGGCGGATGCTTTTCTTGGATCGATTGGCGGACAGAAAGAAGTAGCTGTCGGGACGCTTCGCATCACTGCCGTCTTCGCTGCCGCCCAGCTCGCCGCGCGGATTTTCGACCGGTTCGATCTTGAGGATCTCGGCGCCGTAATCGCCCAGGATCTGCGTGCAAAACGGACCCGCGAGGTATCTCGTCAGATCGACCACTTTGATTCCCGCGAGCGGCGGCGGTTGTTGTTCGGCCATGGCGGTCAACCTGCTCGAAACTTCGGCGGCGGAGTTACGTCTATGAGGCGATAGTCACTGGAAACCGATGACTCGCGGGATAATAATTGAGCACCACCAATGAAATTGTCCAGCACGAGAAATAGGGCGGGGATGCTCGCGATCGCCGCGATCGCCATCGCGGGCGTCTGGTATTTCCTTGCCCCCAGCTCGTCCGCGACAAGAATTATCACCGCCAAGGTCACCGAAGGCCCAATCGTGCGCTCGGTCACGGCGACTGGAACGGTCAATCCGGTCATTACGGTGCAGCTCGGCACGTACGTGTCGGGACCGATCATCGCAATTTACAAAGACTACAACGCGCCGGTGACGAAAGGGCAGCTGATCGCGAAAATCGATCCGAGCACCTACCAGGTGACGGTCGATATTGCGCGCGCGACTCTCGCAAACTCGATCGCGCAACTCGGCAAAGACCAGGCCGACCTCGCATATAAAAAAGTCACCTACGATCGCGACCTCGAAATGTACAAGGAGAACGCGGCTTCCAAGGACACGGTGGATTCCGCCTACAGCGCGTGGCAGATGGACGTCGCGCAAGTCAAGCTGGACAAGGCTAATATCCAGCAGCAGACGGCCAACGTTAAGGCCGCCGAGGTCAACCTGAACTACACCAATATAGTATCGCCGGTTGACGGCACCGTGGTCTCGCGCAACGTCGACGTCGGCCAGACGGTGGCGGCGAGCTTTCAGACTCCGACCTTGTTTTTGATCGCCAAGGATCTCACCAAGATGCAGGTCGACTCGAACGTCAGCGAGTCCGACATTGGCTACGTCAAGGCCGGCCAGAAGGCGACGTTTCGGGTCGATGCGTTTCCCGACCGCGATTTCGAAGGCGTAGTTGCCCAGGTTCGGCAGGCGCCGATCACCGTTCAAAACGTGGTGACCTACGACGTGGTGGTGGCCGTCGAAAATCCCGAGCTGCTGCTGAAGCCGGGCATGACGGCCAATGTGAACGTCGTGACGGCCTCAAAGCCGAAGGTCGTGCGCGTTCCGATCGACGCACTGCGCTTTGCGCCGCCCGGACAGCCGCCTGCCGATTCCGCGGCGCTCGATGGCGCGCCAGGCCGCCAGACTCGCGTCTGGGTCCTCGAGAATCGCAAGGTTACACCGGTCACGATCACCACCGGACTCAGCGACGGAACCTGGGTCGAAGTCGCCGAGGGCGACGTGCAGGAGGGAGATCGCGTGGTGACGGACGAAATTCGCACCGCCGGCGGATCGCATGCCGGTGGATCGGGCTCGCACGCCGGCCCTGGCGGTCCGATGGGCGGAATGATGCACATGCCGCACTAGCCGCGAGCCGCTATCCGATGAACACCGTTATTCAAATCGTCGGCATGACGAAGACCTACGTGCTTGGCGATATCGAAGTTCATGCGCTGCGCGGAGTGAACCTTACCATCGAGCGCGGCGAGTTCGTCGCGGTGATGGGCTCGTCGGGCTCGGGCAAGTCGACGCTGATGAACATGCTCGGATGCCTGGACCGGCCCACCAGCGGCCGCTACATCCTGGAGGGCGAGGACGTCGCGCAGCTGAACGAATCGGAACTGGCGATGATCCGCAGCCGGCGAATCGGATTCGTTTTTCAGAACTTCAACCTGCTGTCGCGGACCTCGACGCTCGAGAACGTCGAGCTGCCGCTGTTCTATTCGGCGTGGACCGCCGACGGGGAGCATCGCGCGGCCGACCTGGTCAAGCTGGTCGGGCTGGGCGGCCGCGAACAGAGCCATCCGAATCAACTCTCGGGCGGCCAGCAGCAACGCGTCGCGATCGCGCGCGCCCTGGTCAATCGACCGTCGATATTGCTCGCCGACGAGCCGACCGGCAACCTCGACTCGACCAACTCGGCCGAGATAATGGACGTGCTCACCAACCTGAATCGCGAACAGGGCATCACGGTAATCGTGGTGACGCACGATCCCGACGTGGCGGCGTATGCGGACCGAATCGTCACGTTTCGCGACGGCGTAATCGTTTCGGACACGCGCAAGGAAGGCGCCGGCGCGCACGGCGAGGCCCGCGCCAAGGCCGCCGCACCTGCGGAGGATGCGGTGGAGCCGGCCTCGATGCTTGACGAGGCATGGACGTTTGCCAGCATGGCAGTGGTCGCGGCCGGGCGCGCGATCAAGCGCAACAAACTGCGCGCGGCGCTCACGATGCTGGGTATTTTCATCGGCGTCGCGGCGGTGATCACCATGGTCGCGGTCGGCGACGGGGCCAAGTCGTCGGTCGAGGCGCAAATCAACAGCCTCGGTACCAACCTGCTGATCGTGGTGCCGGGCGCGACGACCGCCAACGGCGTTCGCGCTGGGCTGGGCAGCAACTCGACGCTTACGGTCGGCGATGCGCAAGCGATTGCGCACGGCGGCGGCCCGGTCGCGCTGGTGACCTACATGGATCGGCAGTTGGCGCAGGTGGTCGCGGGAAATCGCAACTGGAGCACCAACATCCAGGGCACGACCTCGAATTACTTTGCAATCCGCGACTGGCCGCCGTCGATCGGACGCATCTTCACCGACTCTGAGGAAAAGGCCGGCGCGGCAGTATGCCTGCTCGGACAGACGGTGGTGAACAACCTGTTCGGTGAGGGACAGAATCCCGTCGGCGCGACGATCCGGGTGAAGAACTTCCCGATGAAAGTAATCGGCGTACTGGCGGTCAAGGGACAATCCAGTTACGGGCAGGATCAAGACGACGTGGTAATCGTGCCGTTCAACACTGCCGAGCGCAAAGTTCTTGGCGTGTCCGCGCCGGTGGCGCAATCCTCGCCCGCCGCGGTCGCCACTGCCAGCGCGACCAACCCTTACGCGACGGTGCCGACCACCAACTCGGTTTACAGCTCGACCACCGAAGCGACCAGTGCTTACGGAGGCGCTCCAAAAATCACCGGTGTTGTGAATGTGATGTTCGTCAAGGCTAGCAGCTCCGATCAGGTGGACAGCGCGGTCGCGCAAATCACCCGCGAGCTGCACCAGCGCCACCACATCCAGCCGAAACAGGATGACGACTTCACGGTGCGCAACCTCAGCGAAATAGCGGCGGCGTCCGAGAGCGCCACGCAGGTGATGACGATGCTGCTGTTGTCGGTGGCGTCGATCTCGTTGCTGGTGGGCGGCATCGGCATCATGAACATCATGCTGGTGTCGGTGACGGAGCGCACGCGCGAGATAGGAATCCGCATGGCAATCGGCGCGCGCCGCATTCACATCATGCTGCAGTTCCTGGTCGAGGCGATGCTGCTGTCGGTGATGGGCGGGTTCGCGGGTATCGTCCTGGGCATCCTGGTGTCGAAGATTATTTCAGCATGGGCGGAATGGCCGACGCTGGTTTCGCCGGTAGCGGTGGCGGGGGGCTTCATCTTTTCGGCGGCGGTGGGAGTGTTCTTTGGCTATTACCCGGCGCGCAAAGCGAGCCTGCTGCATCCCATCGACGCTCTACGCTACGAGTAGTGCGTCTTCTCCGGCTCTCGCACCCAATCGTACATTTCTGGCGCAAAATCAAACACTTAGCTCATTAATCATAATGGTTCTCCGCATTACTTTTATTTATGTAAGCTGACTGCGCTTGTAGCCAAAGTTATCTTTTGTTCTTGTCTCCCCGGAACATTTGTGATGCCCTGATAGTTAATATTCTGTCAGGCCTGCCCTTTCGCAGTCGCCAGGAGGTTCCCCGAGCATGTTTTGTCCTAGTACCCGCATATGGAAATTCGCGGGTGTCGGCGCGCTCGTCATGAGCGTCGGTCTGTTTGCCGCCACCGCCCGGGCCGGAGTTAAGCCCGGTGATGTCATTACCCCGCAGAACGCGGCGCAGGTCAAAGACCTCGTGTCGCCAGGGGTCTACTATATGGTGACGCATGGGATGCAGATGGATATCGTCCCTTCCGAGCGCATCGATTGGCCGCCTCCTTACAAGGATGCGACCGAGAAATACTCATCGCAGGTGCGCCTGACCAACGACCATCGTTCGCTGGTCGGCTACGTCGCTGGGCAGCCCTTCCCGCTGATCGACACTAACGACCCTCAGGTCGCGGAGAAGATCATGTGGAACAACGTGTTCCGCCCGATCAGCACCGACGACTACGACCTGCGGTTTTTCGATTGCCAGATCGAGTACGTCAATCCCGGTCATGAGCAGAAGGTCGTCAACGACATCCAGGTCGGCCACTATGCGGGCTACGACTTAGTGGGACGCACGGAAGTAGAGCCGCTGCCCATCGATCCCGACTTCAAGAAGACCAACCGTCTGTGGCTGTTTGGTCTCTATCCGATTCTTGCGCCGCAGGAAGCGCGCGGCCAGGGCTTGATTCGATATCGCTACGCAGCGCCCAAGCAGGGTGACGATACCTGGTCGTGGAATCCGGGCAGCCGCCGCATCCGGCGCCTGAACGAGTCGCTGAACAGTACCGCGACCGGAGCGCAGAGCTTCGACCCCGACCATTATTCGGGCTTCAATCCGAAGACCGAAGAGTACAACTACAAGTTCCTCGGAGAGAAAGAGATGCTCGCGGTGGTTCATGCGAAGCACTCGCCCGAGGTAACCTGTCCGACCGACGGCGGTGCGTCAGCCTGCCCCGAAGATTGGGAGATGCGCCACATGTACATCGTTGAGGCGACTCCGAATCGCGATATCGGCCAGGCCGGCAACGTGCTCGACAAAGACACCATCGTCTACATGGACTCCGAAGTATGGTTCGAGCCGTACGTCGACGGTTACGATCAGAAGGGCGCGCTGTGGCGCACCAATATCTTCTGGGCCGCATACCGCGACCGTCCGGTGCCCGATGCCAAGGTTGCGATCTATCCGTTCAAGCGCGAGTTCATCGTGGGCTCGGCCCGCTATGACGTACAGTCGGGTTTCGCGACAATGTGTTATCTGCCGGGACAGAATACGCCCGAGCGCGAATGCTGGTACATTAACATGGGCGCGGTGGACAAGGATTTCTTCACCACCCAGTCGATGGTAAAGGCGGCTCCCTAAGCGAGTTAGCCATATAAATCAGGGACTTAACGTCCCTTTGACGCTCGGCGGAGCGGTGCAGCGAAATAGCTGCACCGCTCCGCTCTTTTTTTGCACCTTTACAATCAATATGTAGAATTAAGGAACAATTTGATGATATTTGACGATGACTACTTGACTCCGTAAAATTTCGCGACCCAAAATTGGAGTCCTATCGAGGGAGGAGGTACCTTACGCCATGGTTAAGCGTGCTTTGGGGAAAACATTGCTTACGGTGGGGACGCTGGCGATTGGCTTATGTCTGATCGCCGCTTCAGCTAATGCGGCGGTGAAGGACGGCGACATCATAACTCCCGCCAACGCGCCGCTGGTCAAAGACCTGGTTTCGCCCGGGGTGTATTACGCGGTTACTCACGGGATGCGGATGTATATCGTCCCGTCCGAACGAGTCGATTGGCCGCCACCGTACCGGGACGCGACCGAAAAGTATTCGCAGCAGGTCCGGCTCACCAACGATCATCGCAGTATGGTTGGTTACGTCGCCGGACAGGCCTTTCCGCTGATCGATCCGAACGACCCTTACGTGGCCACAAAGATAATGTGGAACAACGTGTTCCGTCCGATCAGCACGGACGACTACGATCTGCGCTTCTACGATTGCCAGAGCGAGTACGTTCGTCCGGGCCAGGACCAGAACATCATCAACGACATCGAGATTGGTCACTACGCCGGATACAACCTCTTCGGACGGACCGAAGTCGAGCCGCTGCCCGTCGATCCGGACTTCAAGCAGTCGGGCCGCATGTGGGTGTTCGCTTTGTACCCCGTGCTTTCCCCGCAAGAGGCGCGCGGTACCGGACTCATCCGCTATCGCTACGCGGACCCGAATCGCGGCGACGACGCCTGGGATTGGACCCCCGGCACTCGTCGCGTGCGGCGCCTCAACGAGTCGATTCTCTCCAGCGCGACCGGTGCCCAGAGCTACGATCCTGACCACTATGCCGGCTTCAACCCCAAGACCGAGCAGTACAACTATCGGTTCCTTGGTGAGAGGGAGATGCTCGGCACCGTGCACGCGCAGCATTCGCCCGAAGAGACATGTCCCTACGACGGCGGTGCAACCGCATGCCCCGAGGCTTGGGAGATGCGCCACATGTATATCGTCGAGGCGAGCCCCCGGCGCGATATCGGCGAGGCAGGCAGCGCGCTCGACAAGTTGACCGACGTCTATCTGGACACCGAATTGTGTTTCGAGCCTTACGTCGATACCTACGATCAGAAAGGTCGTTTGTGGCGCACGCACATCTACTGGCTGGCATATCGTGACCGCCCGGTGCCCGATGCGCGCGTGGCGATCTATCCGTTCAAGCGCGAGTTCGTAGTCGGCGCGGCGTCGATCGACACGCAGGGAAACTTCTCGACGATGTGTTACCTGCCCGGCCAGCACACACCCGAGCGCGAATGCTGGTACATCAACATGGGCGCAATCGACAAGGACTTCTGCACGGTAAAGTCGATGGTGGCTGCGGCTCCTTAAGAGATTACTTAAGCGGATTCGTTAATTACTCACACGGGCGCGGAGCTAAACGGCTGATTGCCGTGGCGCTCCGCGCCTTTTGTTTATCAACAGCGCGCGAGGTGTGTCGTTTACATTCGGTGGGCCGGGGAATATATTCTGCGGCGCATCGCCAGGGGCGATCGCCAAAAAAGGTCCCGTGTCCGTCCGCCGGCGCGGATGCGCCTCGCAGGTCCAACGAGTCGCTCCGCGCCGGCAACTTTTTTACCACCACACGAAGGCAGCTCGCGTCGCCTGCTTATCTTTTCCCCGAACCTGAGAGCGAAAGCGCGTCCGCGCGATTTCGCGCTTCTCCGGGTACTGGGTGCAGGGGTCACCCCCCGCGACGGTGTCGATGCCGCCCGCCGCGGAGGCGTCTTTGCATGGTGCGTTGACAGCGCGTGCCGCCGTCCACCACAATCGCCGCAACTCTGCGATGGCATTGGCGGGATTCAAAATTATCGACGCGGATGGCCACGTCACCGAGCCGGCGTCGCTGTATTCGACGCACATCGATCCGAAATTCCGCGCCGCCGCGGACGCACTTCTCTCGCGGGTCGGCGCGGGCAATCTCGGAATCGTTCCCGCGCTCTATCCGAAGTGGCGATCGGCGGAGCGCCCGCTCGGCGAAGCGAACGAAGTTCCCGGCCTCGGCAAACTGCCGTCGGGCCGCAACCATCCGATGGCTTCGCCTGCGGGCGGCTACGATCCGGCCGAGCGCATCCGCGACATGGACAAGGAGGGCATCGACGTCGCGGTTTGCTTCGCGACCGTCGCGACTTCGGTGTGCGCGGCGAACGATCCGGCGATGGAAGCTGCGCTGGCGCGCGCCTACAACCGATGGGTCGGCGAGTATTGCGGCTCGTTCCCGGCGCGAATCAAAGCGGTCGGGATTGTGCCGCAGCGCGAGATGGATCGATGTGCCGCGGAGGTCGCGTATCTTGCGCGCGAGCCGTGGACGGTCGGCATCATGACCTTCGGCAATCTCGACGCGATGCTCCCGGACCACCCGTACTTCGATCCGCTCTATCGAGCCGCGCAGGACGCCGACCTGCCGATCTGTTTTCATGGCGGCACGGATCGCCCGCCGTTCGCGCCCGGCCGCGAGGACGTCGGCAACAACATGTTCATGATGCATCTGACGGGGCACGTCTGGCATCAGATGCGAGTGATGGCGGCTGCGGTCGGCGGCGGACTCTTCGAGCGTTACGCGAATCTCAGGCTGGGATTTTTCGAAGGCGGAATATCATGGGTTCCGTGGTGGGCCGAGCGGATGGACGCGCACTACAAGCACTTCGCTCGTCACACGCCGCATCTGACGCGCAAACCGTCCGAGCACATGCGCGGCGAGCGATGCTTCTTCACGTTCGATCCCGACGAGACGATGTTGCCCGACGCGATGCGCCTCCTCGGCGTGCCTCGGTTGATGTGGGCCTCGGACTATCCGCATTTCGACGCCGAGTTTCCCGACGCCGCTGAAATCGTGGTGAACAATCCGCGCCTGTCCGCCGACGAAAAGCGCGCGCTCCTAGCCGACAACGCGCTGCGTTTCTTTCAGCGCATCGCCGCCTAGCAATCAGCCGGCATCTTTTCCGGCCCACATCGCCTCTTAATCTTTCCCCGAACCTGAGAGCGAAAGCGCGTCCTCGCGATTTCGCTCTTCTCCGGGCACTGGGTGCAGGGGTCACCCCTGCCGAAGGAAGCGTGAAACCCACCGCGGGTTTCACATTCAATTGAGTTTTCTCAATGAGTGCGCCGAAGGAGGTCCCGCCCGCCTCACACCTTGAACCGGATGTGGATCATGTCGCCGTCGCGCATCACGTAGTCGCGCCCCTCGAGCCTCAGCTTGCCGGCCTCTTTGACCTTCGCGTCGGATTTGTGGATGGCAAAATCCTCGTAGCTGACGACTTCGGCGCGGATAAATCCGCGCGCGATGTCCGTGTGGATCACGCCGGCGGCGTCGAGCGCTGATTCGCCGCGACGCAAAGACCATGCGTGCGCCTCCGGCTCGCCGGCGGTATAGAAAGTGATCAGCCCGAGATGGTTGTAGAGTGCGCCGATCAGGCGATCGCGCGCGGGCGCGGCGAGTCCCGCGTCCTTCAGCATCTCCTGTTGGCCGCTCGCGTCGAGTTCCCATAGCTCCGACTCGAATGCGGCCGCGAGCCTGAAGACCTCGAGTCCGTGCGCGCGCACCGCGGCGCGCTCGGTTTCGGTGACATCGGCGCTGGCGCGTTCCATCTCGCAGTTGACGGTGACCAGCGCCGGCTTGCGCGACAGAAAACCGAAGCTCGAAAACGCCTGCGTCTCCTGCGCCGTCAGTTCGAGCAGTCTCAACGCTTTGCCGTCGCCAAGCCATGCGATCACTTTCTCGAGCGCCGCGCGCTCGAAGTCGCTGCCGCCTTTTTCCTTCTTCAACCGCTCGAGGCGCCGTTCGGCTTGATCGAAATCCGCGAAGACCAGCTCGCCTTCGATACTTTCGAGAGTCGCGACCAGATCTTTTTCCATGCCGACGAACTGCGGAATGACGATCAGCAGTGCGTCCATGTCACGGATCAGCGGCAGCAGGCTCGGATCGAGCGCGGCGCCCTCCTTCTGCTCTTTTGGATTCGGCGCGAAGTCGAGAATCGTGAGCTCGACCGGAACCTTCTTCTTCGATCCGTACGCCGATTCAAGAAAATCAAGCCGCGGGTCCGCGACCTTGATCTGTCCCGGCCGCGCGCGATTGCGGCCCTCGGCCGTGCCCGGAATCGGCGCGAGTCCCGTCAATGCATGAAATACGGTTGATTTCCCCGCGCCGCGCGCGCCAATGATCCCGGTCTTCAATTGATCCCACCTCGATCCGACGAATTCTACACCACCGCGATTGCAGAGTAAGTAATCCGCTGCTTGGATCACCGGTTCAGAGTAGGGATGAACTATTCAGCCTGACGCCCGCAGATTCGTCGTGCTACTAATGTGTCATGGACAAGCGCCATGATGCCCCGATACAAGCCAGGCGTCGGCCGGAATCGGCCGGCAACGAAACCCGCCCGCTCCGAAAACTCAATTTTGACGGAACGAAGCTACCGATGGTACCCGAGGCCTCTCGACACCACCACATATGGTGTAAATCGTCGAAATTGTCGCGCGCACGAGTGTTGAAATTTGTCCTTGGCCGGGGGAGATCGGAACATGCCCAAGGCGCCCGCTGACTACCAACTCCGCTATCCGATCGATTTCGGTGACATCGATCCCTCGATTCGCCAACGACCGGTGCAGCTCTACGCTGCCGACTTCGGCAAATCGCGCGGTATCCTTTACACGCCCGCCAGCGGCAAGCCCCGCACCGTCGTGATAATGGCGCATCCGCGCGCCGACTTCAGCACGCACTATTCCATTCCGTACTGGGTCGACGCCGGCTTTGCCGCGTTCGGCTTCAACACGCGCTACCTGAACAACGACGCGACGATGCTCCACGAAAATCTCCTGCTCGATCTCGCGGCCGGAATTCGATTCCTGCGCGAAGAGGAAGGCTTCGAGAAAATCGTGATGCTGGGAAATTCCGGCGGCGGCTCGCTGTTCGCGTACTACGACTCGCAAGCGCGCATGCCCGCGGGAACTCGCGTGACAGCGCCGCCCGGCGGAGGTCCGCCGGATCTCAACAAGTTCGACTTGCCCCCCGCCGACGGATACATCGCGCTCGCCGCGCATCCTGGGCAGGGGATGGTGCTGATGTCGTGTCTCGATGCGGCCGTCGTCGATGAATCCGATCCGCTCGCGAGCGATCCGGCGCTGGATATGTACGACGAGCGCAACGGCTTCAAGCCGCCGCCGGCCGAGAGCCGTTACGCGGCGGACTTCATCGAGCGATACCGCGCGGCGCAACTCGCGCGATGCGCGCGAATCGACGCGATCGCGCGGCGCCATATCGCCGAGGCCGGCTACGGTCGCGCCGCGATGCGTGCGCCGGAGTTCGCGGCGTCGAGCGCGGACATTCGCAATCACGCGGCGCGCCGCGCGATGGCGCCGCGCTACATGATCGTCTATCGCACACAGGCGAACCTCAACTATCTCGACCTGTCGCTTGATCTGTCGGAACGCGCTGTCGGATCGATCATCTCGCCGCACCCCGATCTCGCAAACTACTCGCCATTCGGTCTCGGTCGAATCGTAACGCCCGACGCGTGGCTGTCGACCTGGTCGGGGTTGTCATCGTACGCGAAGATGGCGTCGAATCTGCCGAAAGTGACGGTGCCGACGCTGGTGGTCGGCGCGAACGGCGACCAGGACATTTTCAATTCCGACGTGCGCGCCGAGTTCGAAGCGTCGGGCGCGCGCGACAAGACCCTGGCGTTCATCGAAGGCGCCGATCACTTCATGCGCGCCGGCGGCGCCAGGGCGAATCTCGGCGACCCGCGCCCGCGCCTCATGAAGGTGCTGACGGAGTGGACGCGCGATCGTTTCGAGAGTTAGGCGACTCACGAGGGAGGGTTCGCAATGCCAAAGCATCCAATTCGATTCGGACTTCAAACCGGTCAGCAGCTAGTTGAATGGAAAGAACTGAGAGAGTTGTGGCGCGGCGCCGACAGTTGGGGTTACGACTCGCTGTGGACTTACGATCACTTCTATCCAATCTTCGTTCCCGACCCGACCGGGCCGTGCCTGGAAGGATGGACCACGCTCACCGCGCTCAGTCAGCAGACGAAACGCGCGCGAATTGGCGCGATGGTAAACGGCAACACCTATCGCAACCCATGCATCACGGCGAAGATGGCGGCGACGCTCGATCACGTCAGCGACGGCCGCCTCAATCTGGGGCTCGGCGCGGGATGGTTCGAGCTCGAGCATCGGAGTTTCGGGATCGACTTCAAAACGATTCCCGGCCGCCTGCAGGCGCTCGACGAGTCGCTGCAAATTATCAAGGGGATGTTCGAACAGGAAAAAACCACCCTGCATGGGCGCCACTACAACGTGACCGACGCCGTCTGCAATCCCAAGCCGGTCCAGAAGCCGCATCCACCGATAATGATCGGCGGCCAAGGCCAGCGGGTGCTGCTCAAAATCGTCGCGAAGCACGCCGACATGTGGAACGTTCCGGGCGCGAGTGCGGGGCGGTATGCCGAACTATTGAAGGTGATCGAACGGCACGGCGATACGGTAGGGCGCGACACCAATCAGATCGAAAAGACCATCATGATGGGGCTTTGCTATCGAGCGCCCGCGGAACGCGAAAGGGCGGCGCTGGCGCGAGTCACCGCGATGTCGGGCGCCTCGGCCGAGCAAGCGCGTCGCCAGATAATGATTGGCTCGCGGGAGGAATGCCTCGCGACAATAGATCGCTACGTCAAGGTGGGAGTGACGCACTTCATCTTCACGCTCCCGCGACCGTTCTTCCCGGACGAAGTTCAGCGCTTCGCCGAAGAGGTGATTCCATCGGTGCGCTCGAGCTAGCGCGCGGTGATCAGAACGCAGTCGCCGGCATTGGCGTGGGCCGCGTCGAAGGGCTCGGCGATTCGAACGAATGCGCCCGAATCGAGATCGCGTTCGAGTTCCGCCAGTCCGCGCGCGATTCCCGCGCTGTCAAGGCGGCGAAATCCGGAAGTGGACGCGCGGTAATCGGGATCGAACAAGAGATGAGGCCGCGTGCGCGCCGCTTCAAAGGTAAGGTCGCCGCACCCCGAGTAAAAGATCTTGGCCGACGCGACTCGTGAAAACCCAGCATGAAACATCGTCGTGATCAGGCCCCCGAGCGTCGGATGAAGCGGCAACAGCACGCCCTCAATCTCCGGGAAATAATGCCGATACCACAGCGTCTCGAGATTCTCGCGGACGACCGCCTGCAGCACCGCTCCGACGCGCGCAACTCGTCTGAAATCGGCAAGCGCGGCCGGAAGAGCGTGGAGATGATGCAACACGTTGACCCCGGCGATCGCTTCCACCGAGCGCGTGCGGAGCGGCAGGGCGGAGGCGTCGCCAAGAATCCAGCGCGCAGAGGTTTTCCGCGCGCCAATTTCAACCATCGCGGGCGAGCGATCGAGTGCGATCACCGACAATCCGCTGGCCATGAGTGCGCTGGTGTAATTGCCGGTGCCAGCGCCGATTTCGAGTGCGGAGCGCGCGCGCAAAGCCCGCAGACCTTCGACCATCGCGGCGGCAATCGCGGGCTCGACGCGCCGTGAATCGTCGTACGCAGGCGCAACTTGACCGTAATTGATGGAAGTCGGAACCGGCATGTCATGTGACTCCACAACGCGCTCAGAAAGACGATGCGCTCGCGGCAGGCATGAGGCAAACGGTCCCGAAATCGGCGACGCTTTGAATCGATGTGCAATACGGCGCGACAATGTCGTCGACAACTCTTTCTCGCCAGCGCCAGCTTCGCTAATCTGCTACTCCTGTCGGCGCGCGGCGCAACGGAGAGCCACCCTAGCTCAGTTGGTAGAGCAGCTGATTCGTAATCAGCAGGTCGCCGGTTCGAATCCGGCGGGTGGCTCCAAAAAGTCAAACAGATTCAACACGTTTTCCGATCTAGACGCGGCCCTTCGCTGAGCGACTGCCAAATCGCTGCCAATCCGCTTTCGGATTCGCCGAGCACATCGGCATAACTGATCGCCCGGGGCCCGCGACTCAGATTAGCGGGCAGTGGGTGAGTTTGAATTCCCTGTTAGCGGACGGACGAGCGTTGGTCTTAATTTGCCTGATGAACTGACCAAGTTTTGCAACCGGGGATGCGTGATGAGAAGAAGGGTAAGCTATTGCTTGTTTTGAGAAATATGCCCTTCCGTTCGATGTCGAAGAATACCGAGCCGTCTGGCCTCAGCGAAGCTTTGAGTCCGCATCGGACGCAGTGATGCAGCGATGGCGGTTCACCAGGCTGGCAATCCTCTACGAAATGATGACCCTTAAAGTCTGGTATCATATCAATTCTCTTTGACGGGGAGATGCGTGAACCTTAGTTTTTTGCCAGCAGTTAGTGCAAGCGGTTCCTGAGTGGACGATTTAACTCGCTTGTCAGTCTTTCCTGGCTCGCTTCTCGATTCAAACTGACCGACTACCGATAGCGGTGTAGCCCTTCCTGGTGACCGCCTGACAGCCACGTTGACAGCCACGGCGTTAGACACCGAGGGGTCGCCGCTTCGAATCCTGAGGGTAGCTCCAAAACGTCAAAGAGATTCGGTAAGTTTTCCGAGCTCGATGCCACCTTTCGTCGATCGAATGCCAAATCGCCGCCAATCCGCTTCGGATTCGTCGAGCAAATCGGCATAGTTCTGATCGACGCCCGGTAAAAGATGGGCGTAGTGATCCATCGTGGTCTTCGGGCTGGCGTGTCCCAACTGCGCGGCGACGTAAACAAAATCACGGCAACGCGCAAGGAGCGTGGAAGCGTAGCTATGCCGCGCGTCGTAGAGGACGTGGCCGGCTATCTTCGTCTCGTCCATCGCCAGATCGAACCGCTTTCGCAATCGAGAATCGTCGAGCGGAGTCCCGGAGGGATTCGAGAATACCAGCTCTATTCCACCCTGGCCTCGATCTATTTGCGTTCGCGTCGGACGCTTGAGCATCCGCAGGCGCATGACGTCCCTGAGCGCTGGGCTGATATCGACGCTACGTCCTAGCCCGGTTTTGGTTGGGCCGAACGTGGCCTTGTCGCTCACCGAGTATTCGATTCGAATTTTTCGCCGCGTGAAATCGATATCGCTCCAGGCAAGCGCCCGACACTCGCCCGGTCGGAGTCCTGAACGGAGCAGCAGGAAAAACAGATCATGAAGTTCAGGGTCGCGCTCGCTGCACCACGACAAGAGTGCCGCTTGCTGTGCTTCCGTGAAGACACGTTCCTTGGCGACCGCGACTCGATTTGCAGCCTTCGCTTTCCGGCTTCGCCGAGACACCTTCGCGTCGGGCACTGGGTTGCGATCAATGATCCGATCGTCGACCGCCGACGCGAAGACCACCGACAAGGTCGCCCTAATCAGCCTTAGAGTGCTGACGGACAACTTTCGCGTGGCATCTACATCCTGCTCGGGCCATCGTTTCATCGTGGTGGAGTCAAAATCGGCCAGGTCGATCACTCGCGGCTTCTTGGCGTCAGCGCTGACGATCTTGACGGTCGGGATCGGTTGGCGCTTTTCGGTGAGAAACGTCTTGATCACCGGCGCGTTAATCTCGACCACCCGGCGCTTGCCGAAATACGGAAGGATGTGAACGTTCAGATGCCCGCTATAAGAGCGCAGAGTTTTTTCCGCCAGCCCGTCAGCAGCGTTCGCGAGAAAGGCCTCCGCCTGCTCGGCGAATGTGACGTCGCGGCGTCCTGGCGAAAGTCCGCCGCCGCGTTTCTTTATCATATCGGCCAGCTCCGCTTCGGCCAGTTCCTTGGTGGCGAACTGCGGGCGCCCGAAGCCGAACTTTCTGCCGTTGACCTGCCATACAGGATTACCGGAGAGCTGAACGATTTTCCGGATATGATCCATCGGTGTTCTTGCGTCCCATTCGGGCAGGGACACACATCGCTCTAACGCGCGCCTGAATCCAGTGCCGATTTTTCGCGAGATTTGACGAAAGCCGCGACCTGCTGGCGGGTAAATCGCACTCCGCGACTGCCAACAATGCCCGTGCTGACGTGGCCAATCTTCCCGCGACGCGCCATTTCGTAGACGACGCCCGTCGTCGTCCCTAACATCTCGGCAACCTCGGCGGCCCGCAGGAGACGTTGCGGATCATCAATCCTCGTTTCGGTGCGCTGCGGCCCCGAGGTGAGAAGCGCGGCCATCAGCGTCGTCGATACCGCGTTGCAAGCCATCAGCATGGCGGTGAGGATTTGGGTAGAGAGACCAGTGACGGACGCGGGATCTTTGTGAACTGCGTCTAGCGTCGGGGCAGTCATAGTTCCATCGCCATTCCTGACGACCCCTGAACTTCAGAACTTCGCCCTATCAAGCTGATCCAGTTTTTTCTTTCAGCCACCACCGCAGCCAACCTTCACCGCAAAAGAACTCGCTCAGCGAGGTTCTTACGCGCTTTCCTCCGCAATCACTTCGGCCTTCTTTCCGGTCAGTCTCTCCCATCGCGAGATCGCCACGTCGACAAAGCGCGGCTCCAGCTCGATCGCATTGCAGCGGCGTCCGAGCTGCTCGGCGGCGATGAGTTGCGAGCCGCTGCCGCTGAATGGCTCGTAACAGAGATCGTCGGGACGGGTGTGCAACTCCATCGGGATCGCAAAGAGCCGGTTCGGCTTGGATGTTGGGTGCTCGCTGCTCTCCACCTCGGCGTTCGGAACCTGCCAGACTGTTCCGGGATTGCCGTACTTGCGGTCGACGACTGGCTTCTCACCCTTGATCCAGCCGAAGAGGCAAGGCTCGTGCGCCCACATGTAAACCGAGTAAGTCAAAACGGGTCGACTCTTGAACCAGACGATCTGCTGGTGATTGAAAGCGCCGACTTCGTTCCAGACGCCCTCGAGCATCGCCTGCCTGGCCGACGCGTGCCAGCAGTACCACGCAGCGTGTTCGGTGCGATCGCGCGTTCGATGGCGACTTTGTAAAAGGCTAGATAGAACGATCGCCCGCCATCGCCGCCGCCGTCCTCGTTGTCGAAGGTAGTTCGGCCCGCTTCGTGATAGACCTTCGACCAGTCCTTATCGCGGTTGGCTTTGGCCCGGTTCGCCCTGGTGGCTGGATGCGAGCCGCCGGCGTAGCCCACCGCGTACGGTGGATCCGTCGCGAACAGGACTGCTCGCTCGTCGCCCATCAAGCGCGAAACGTATTCCGGGCGCGTAGAATCGCCGCACAAGAGTTTGTGCTTGCCGAGTTGCCAGATCTGGCCCAAACGCGCCACAGGGCTAGCCGGTGGCGCGGGAATCGCGTCCTGTGGGGCGTCCTCGGCCAATCCAAGGCGCTTGATCTCTCTGGGATCGAATGCCGTCAGCTCTGCGAGCACGCCCAATTCGCTTAACTCCAGCTTGAGCAGTTCATCGTCCCAGCGGGCTTCTTCGCCGGCCCGGTTGTCCGCGATGCGGTAGGCGCGGCATTGTGCCTCGGTCAAATCGGCGGCGACGTGCACCGGGACCTCGAGCAGGTCGAGTTTGCGCGCAGCGAGCAGGCGAGAATGACCCACCACCACAACGCCGGCGGCATCTACTACTATCGGCTGGCGCCAGCCAAATTCTCTGATGCTCGCGGCGACCTTGTCGATTGCTGACTGCGGAATCTTGCGCGGGTTCTTCGAATAAGGAACCGGGCGGTCAATCGGCCAAAGTTCTATCTTCATCAAGAGGCGGTCTCCTCGTCGATATCGCGATCGAGCTCGGCATTCAGAAGGTCCCCGAAGAGGTCTCTTTGCGCGGGGTTGAGCGACCTGACCTTGGAGCGCGAGGCCGGGCTTAGGCCGAACTCAATTTCGATCTGATGCATCGCTTTTGAACACATCGAGATCACGCTCATGTACGGGTTGATGTAGGGGTTGCCGACGCCATTGGCGCGCACTACCACACCGCTCTGGTTGACCGCGCGCGAGGCTAGGTCGCGCTTGGAGTACCAGATGCACCAAGTCCCAAACATGGTCAGGTCGAGCGCGGTCAGTAGACCGGCTTTGATCAGGCGCCGGCCTTCTGCTGACCAGGCGCGTTTACCCTCGTCGTCGAGAAACTCTGGCGCCGGCGGCATCCGTTTGAGCAGCGGACTCGACGGCTCATTGGCGTTGAGCGGGCGGCGCCGGCCGCCGCGCATAATTTGAATCGCACTTGGGGCTGGCCTTCTCCCTCTCATCCGTCAAACCGCGCCACTGTCCTATCCATCGCCAGCATCACCACCAGACCCCCCACCCCTATGAATTCGGTGCACACGCACACGTGGCTGTCGAACGGTCAACAATCGGCCGATCGTAGAGATTTGACCCCCTATCCCCCGTGACCACGACGCGCCACGCGATGGCTCTGCGAGTTGCCACAGTCTTCTTCGTTCGCTGTCCCTGACGGCGCGTTCGCCATTTGCTTGCCAAGTGTTTCGATCAGGTCGTGAAGCTGCGCCTTGCCCTGCGCGCGTTCGTCGGCGCTCGGCACCACGATTAACTTGCGCTGGCGCAACCGCCGCTCTTCGAACCTTCGCCGTGCGATTTCCCATGCCGCATTCGTCACCATGCCAGGAGTCGGCGGTTCTTCGCGTGTCTCCCGAAGTTGGATGACCGCCGCGATCGCGTCCTCGAATTCGGTCTGCGCAAGACATTCACACCACTCAGCTATCGTTAACTCGTCGACAGGTTGCCGATACCAATTCGCCTTGACCTTCGTTAGTAGTGCGATCGCTTCCGTTTTCTTCATGGTGTCTCGCTTCCTTCCATGCCTCGCGCAATTGCTCCATGCCCTTTGGTAGCCGTTGCGGGGCCGGCGCCACAATCCGATTCGCCTGCAGCTCATCTTCCCATCGCCGCTGATTCAGATAAGTCGATGCGTTCGGAAGCTTGTGGAGTTCCTTTCCAGCCCAATTAGCCACGAGCCGTTGGGGAACGTCCGCGATCGCGCTCGCCTTTTCGGAGCTGGTTAGCTTTCCCCACGCCTTGAGCGCCGCGCGTTTCCCGTCCGTGCCCGGAAACACGCGCCAGAATTCCAGGAAGTCATCGGGATAGCGGAACCCCGAACCACCCGCGCCGGAGGCGGACGGATCCATGGACGGATCAGAACGGACGGATCCAGAGGACGGATCGGGTGACACTGCCTTGTCACCCTCTGTTTCAATTCCGTCACCCTCCAATCGCTCGTCGTGACATCCTTCGTCGCCTTCTCTGACAGGGTGTAATTTTGGCACCTGTGCCGATTTGGCACCCTGACGCTTTGACACTACTGCCAATTTTTCAGCCGCCAATTTGTCAGCGGCACCATTGGCAAGAAGCCGGTCGATTCTGATCGTGTAGAGGTTCGCGCGTTTCGGCCCCGCGTTTTCATCGACGGCGAGCTCGCCAAGCTGCACAAGCTCCGCGATCGACCGCTGTGCCGTCCGCTCGCTTGTGCCCGCGCGCGCCGCGATCGTGCGCACAGCTGGCCAAGCGCCGGTTCCGTCGTCTTCGCAGCAGTCCCCAATCGCCACAGCCACTAGTTTGCTAGTCCCTCTCGACCGCGAATGCTTGAGAACCAAGCCCATCACCAGTCCGCTCATAGACTCCGCCGCCCCAGCTCGTCAGATTCTCTTCTGTTCCCGCTCACCCGTCGCGGGCCGTGGTGACCCCCGGCGTTCTCCAGCGGCAGGAGAACGAGTTTGGCGGCCGATTGACTCACGGGTTTCCCCTATCAATCGGCGCACCGACGGCCATTTGGAAAAACAGGTGTTTGGCGAAATCTGAAAGCTCTGCGAGCGTCCGGCTGGCAAGTATTGAGTCGCAGGGCCAGCGGTTAGGCATGCGTGCCGCCAACCAGGGCCTCACTCAAATGCGATGAATGTCGGCTTGGCCTGAGACTTTCAAGCGAATTGTTACGCGACTTCACACCGCAAAGATCTAGGTCATATGACGCCCCACGAAAAAGACGCACGAAAATGTCATTTCGTGGTTCTCGTCCTGAAGTGCCGACGGTGAAGATCGCGAAGCTGATTCTCAATTGTCCTGGCAGACGTTCGAGGAGCCTCAGGATAAGTTCTGAGGAGCCAATTAAGTAGTTCGCGCGCTTCTGCGGCTAACGAAGGCAGCGCTTGGTTCGCGGAGACTCGCCGTTGAAACTCAGCAACAATCTTGTGCTTGGCGGTCGTCCGACCAGGCATTCCGGAGCGAAACGGATCGATCTCGTCGAGGTGCGAATCCAAAACTCTTCGATCGCGGAACACCCGGACGCCTTCGAGAGAGAGATTGGAAGCTTTCGCGAGGGAGTTTTGAAAATCTGGTTTCAGAACACGCCATCGATCGGGAGCAACGATCGCTGGCTTCGAATCTGCACCCGACCGTGTATCGTATCCGACGGCTACAAGTTCCCCTTTCTGCAGGCGACGCATGAAGGCTTCTTCGAGTTGGGCTCGAATTCGCCTGAACTGGTGGCGCGGAGACGATTCGGGTTCGTCGACAAAGGTCACAGGGGAGTCAAACTGCCTCAAGCGATCGTGCTCAGCTCGATCGCCCGAATCGGCCGTTTCAAGTAGAGCCTCCTCGAGCTCGAGGCCGCCCCGCCATTTGTCGTCACTCAAAGTGCGATCTCCGAAAATCTCCGCTACCGCCCTTAATACCAGAGTCTGCCGGGGGGTCCAAAAAGCTGCGAATACAGCGAATACCACGCAACATGGCGACCCGGTATCAATTACCCCAGGCGTTTGATGATGGAGTCACCATCAGATACCAGCCCGCAAGCACGAGCGCGGTGACGTGGCGGAGCTTCTTTGGTAGAGACCTGCACGGTATAGCTCCATGTCAAAGGACTGGGACTTGTCCGCTAGATGATGAGGTGCAGACGGGATCGAATCGGCTTCTTTCCGATTCCCTAGCGCCCTCTCCTTTTGACGCAAAGCACTTCCCGACAGAGCCCGCCGGCCCCCCCAAGCGCAACCATTAGCCGATCATCACAGCTATGGTGATTTCCTCCGAGACCGCCGCTTCGATAATCTTGGCAATGAATGGACTTCTTCTTTTGCGATGACGCTTCCCAGCTTCGCCACCTGCGACCGGGTATGGGAGATCCCCTTGTGGCCGCCGGAGCTGTCTGCGTCCCCGAGGAAGCTCTCAAACCACTAACGACTATCATCGACTCTTTGCGACAGGCCGCTGGGTTCCCCGAAGGACAACCCTTCAAATGGTCACCTGGCCGCGAGCTTTGGATGCATAGCGGCCTGGTTGAAGACGAACGACTTGGATTCTTCCGCGCGGTTCTGTCTGAAGCCGCGTGCCACGCCGTTCAGGTCATCGTCGTGATTGAGGATACCGGGTGCTCGAAGGCCATGAACGATTCGCCGACGGTCGAGGACGACGTGACGTCGCTCCTCTTGGAGAGGGTGCAATGGTGCCTAAGGGGCCGCGCGAATGGGTGCGTCATTGCGGACAGGCCGGGTGGCCAAAGAATTTCCGAGCACGAGCAATTTCTCGCGAACCGTCTCGAGATGTTGGCGACCGGAACAAGATTTGTCACCTACGATCGAATCCTCCTCTTCATGAATATGCCTTCCCGACTCAACCTCATGTTGCAGCTAGCCGATCTTGTTACAGGGTGCACTCTCGCCTTCGTCGGAGGGGAAACCAGATATTCTCCCCCGGTCTTTGATTCTGCAAAAAAGCTGATGCGACGTGATGGAGACCGTATCGGGGGTATAGGTCTCAAGATCCACCCCGATTTCAAGTATGCCAACCTTTATCATTGGCTCGTCGGAGACACACATTTCTACAAAGGCAATACGGGCTTTCCAATGCCTCTGAAGGGCCATCGTTACTTCAACAATGACAACCAAGAATAGTACAACCGGGGGTTTTGAGCTTGACGAGATCGGTCTTTGGAGCGAGATCAAGTTGGAGATTGTCAGGAAGTATGCTCAGGCTTACGTTAACATCCTCAACGCCGCCGAGCTCCGATTTTCCTACATAGATGGATTCGCCGGAGCAGGCCTTCATCTTTCTCAGGGTAGTCGCAGGCTTGTGCCGGGCAGTCCTCTCAATGCAGTTGCGATCAAGCCCACGTTTTACGAGTACTTCTTGGTCGAACTCGATCCTATAAAGGTGCACCATCTGAAGTCTCTACCGGAGGTGAAGAACCGTCCGGAGGTCCATGTGATCCAAGGTGATTGCAATCAGGTTCTTCCGAATCAGGTGTTTCCCAAAGTCGAATTCAAGGATTACCGGCGCGCGCTCTGCGTCCTAGACCCGTATGGCATGCACCTCAACTGGAAGGTCACCGAGACCGCTGGAAAGATGAAATCAATCGACATCCTCATGAACTTCCCGATCATGGATATGAACCGAAACGCACTTCGGCTGAGAACAGACCGTGTCACTTCCGAAGCGGAGGCTCGAATGACGGCGTTCTGGGGCGACGAGTCATGGAAACAGGTAGCTTACAAGAAGCAGCAACAGTTCTTCGGTGAGGACGACCAAATCAAGCTGGGCAACGAAGAGATCGTTGGAGCGTTTGCCAAACGGCTCAAGGTAGTTGGCGGCTTCGAGTTCGTTCCGAAGCCGCTCCCAATGAAAAACTCGACAGGTTCCATCGTCTACTATCTGTTCTTTGGGAGCCAGAAGCGTGTGGCGTCAGACGTCTTTAAAGACATCGTAAAGAAATACACGAACACGGGGCAACATAGGAATGGCAAGGTCCACTATCGAGTGGACTGAGTCCACTTGGAATCCTGTCACAGGCTGCACGAAGATTAGCCCCGGTTGCAAAAACTGCTATGCGGAGCGAATGGCCAAGCGCCTGAGGGCGATGGGCCAGAGAAACTATCGCAATGGGTTCCGGCTGACGTTGCAGTCGCATATGCTCGAATTGCCGCTGCGCTGGAAAAAGCCGCAGACTATTTTCGTGAACTCGATGAGCGACCTGTTCCACAAGGACGTGCCGCTCGACTACATACAGGAGGTCTTCGATGTCATGCGGCATGCCCACTGGCATTGTTTTCAGATACTAACGAAGCGCGCGGATCGTCTCGCTGAACTCGATAGACAATTGGAATGGGCCCCGAACATCTGGATGGGAGTGAGCGTCGAGAGCGACAAGTATCGGCCGCGCATCGATGATCTTCGTCGGACCCGCGCTGCTGTCAGGTTTCTTTCGCTCGAGCCTTTGTTGGGACCCCTGCACGATCTCGCTTTGCAAGATATTCATTGGGTTATCGTCGGAGGAGAGTCTGGGCCAGGAGCCCGACCGATGAATCCAGATTGGGCAACAGATTTGCGCGACCAATGCCGCAGAGCTCGAGTCCCTTTCTTCTTCAAACAGTGGGGCGGCAGGTACAAGAAGAACGCGGGACGCGTTCTGAAGGGCCGGACCTGGGATCAGATGCCGGGCAGGGACTATCTGACCCAGTTGGGCGAAAGGTAGGGACACTTCGGTCGAACATTTCTGATCGCTCCGAGTGTCCTGTTGATCGGCGCACCCCCCCGGAAGTGGACACCCTATGGTCACAGCGAGTGGAACGCGGCTCATTAGGGGGCTTTTCGGTGACCGCAACCGGTTTGCCCAACCGGTGGCGTCCGCACGCAGGCGAGGGCGGCGAGGCAAGAGCCGCAGAGGATTTTGAGTCCTGCTCTACGGCGTCACCATCGGTAACTATGGGTCACATCCCGCGCGAATGCGGGAGATTGTTGGGCGGCCTCCCGGGCATAGTTACGAATGGAAACCGATACTCGCCGATAGAACAGGCCCAAGTCAGGCCAAGTTTCGAGGCCGCCGAATCGGCTACCATCTGTCCCTCGATGTTCATAGGCTTGGGAGAACGCGACGCTTTAGCTCAGCGGCATCTCGCGCGTACTGATACGCCGTTACGGCTGCGATTGTTATTCGTTTTGCCTTGGTAGCAGCTATCGACGGCGAGGTAGCGCCGCCCTTCGGGTAGACAGTTTCCGCTTGAGCGCAATCGGTACTGTGGGAAACTCGTCCTTCGCCATTCTACTGCCCCTCCAATCCCACCAGCCGATCTCGCCACACAGCTGATACATAGTCTCCCTTGTTTCCTCGTGCGACGGTCTGTCGTGCTCTCCGCTGCCCCTTACGTTGACGATCCGTTTCTTGAACTCGGAGAATTTGTCGCTGATTTCGACTGTCGGGCGCGAGTTAAACAGTTGAGGCGGCACAATACCTCTCAACCATTCATACATGTCCGCAAGTATCCGCATCGGATCCGCGTTGTGCACTCTAGGATCGAGGCCTGCAAGGTCTGAAGCAAAGGCCTTGTAGTCATGAGGCTCGGATACAAAGAAAAGACACCTGTGCTCGCTTCTCTGCGTGTTAAGCGCATGAAAGAGCGCCATTCCCATCTCAACAGGCATGTTCATACGCGCCAGATTCCCAGGGCCTTCGCCATGCGCTCGCGAGAGATCGTGCGCAGAATATTGACAATTGCTAATAGCCTCGACGAGCATCTCGAGTCGGGGTTTGTCGGGCGCAGTTAGATCATAGGCGCATACGGGAAGAAGTCCTGCAGCAACGACGGCAAAGGTCATCGCGTCCGCAAGAGCCTCGAAATCTCTGTCAAAAGGGTAATTGAGGAAAACTTGGCAGGCGCGGTAGGCAGCGAGATTCCTGCGCATTACCTTTTCCTCTCTGCCTCAAGAGATGCGCTGACCGACAGATCTCTTACGAGACTTGAGAATGCCTTTTGATATTTCGCTTGATCACGCCATCCGCTGAAATCCAGGACTAATCTATCTCTCAAATACGCGAGATGCGGTTTTCCACTGGGCAGAAAAAGGGACTGATCTAAGCTTATTGGGAAAAGAACAGGCGTCTTACGGGCCTGCTCCAAACGCGAAGCGTTCTTTATTTCCTGTCGGACCCACGAACTGCGAACTGAAGCCTGAGATAGCACAACGACGACTCGATCGTGTGCTTGAATGGCCTTCCGAATAGTGCCGGATATGCTCGCGCCCACAGTTAACTCTTTAGCGTCGAGCCAGCATTGAACGCCCACCTGTTCGAGATCTTCACACAACCTGTTGGCAAATTCTTTGTCGTTCCACGAGTAACTGATGAAGCAGGAAGGAAATTCTGGCGAAGGAGTTGTTCTTGGCACGATTTCTGCGAGGAGCTTAGTGATTGCAGCGGCTACCGGGGCGACCATGGTCGGCAAATCAAACGCCTGGTTGGAGTTCAGTCGGAAATAGACTATTCCGGACAGGTCTGAAGGCAGGTCCAGATTGCGGCTGTCATTTGGAAGCACAACGAACACCCGAGACAATCCCAACAGGCCCGAGAGGAAGCCTAGCTCGAACAACAGATTAGCGCCGAGCGATGATTTCGCTATTGCTCGCGAGTCACGGGTATCGTCCGCAGTCAGCACAAAAACAGCAAGATCAGATCTCTTCGCGGCTTCAGTAAGCGATTCATTCACAGTCCTACCGGGCTCAAAGAGCCCCTCCGACCAGAGTCTCACGGTCGCGGAAGACTCGAGCTGCCGAGCCAGTTCGCGCGCAGTTGGTAATCCGCGGGAGGAACTCGACAAAAAGATGGCGGGGCTGTTCATGAGTAACGTCTGTCCCCAGCTTTCGCTAGGTTGGCACTAGCACATTTAATCGCATTGGATTCTCGTTGAGCTTTTAATCAATCGCACGGCTTATCTCATCCACCAACGCGTCCATGTCGCCGTCGAACCTGGTTGAGACGATATCCGCTAGGAGTGGGTAGGTGGCCGCAAACTTATCGTGGTCCATGTTGACAAGCACCGGCAAGATGACCTTCTGCTTCCGGCTGATCGCGCGGCTCAACAACGCTCGGAGCTCAGCCTCCGTCCATTTCTTGTCTACAAAAGATGGGCTGACAATTACTAGTCCGTAGTGTGAACGGATCAGGCCTTGCTCAATCTTTTCGCTTAACCTGTCACCAAGCGTGATCTGGCCCTTGTCCCACCACACATCGATTTTCCTTGCCTTGAGCGCCTCGACCAGTAATTTCACCATAGGGCGATCTTCGCTCGCGTAGCTTACAAAGCAGTGATAGTGCTGCGGGTCGCGCGCAGTCGCTTGGGCTGGTGCCGAACTCGGGTGCATAATTCCCGCAGAGGACGCCGGGATCGGGGGCTTTGTTGCGAGGTGTGTAGGGATCGGTCGATCGGGGTGTCGTGAAACATTTTCGATGGCATCGATGCCTGCTGCATTGATCCGCGCCGTGTACGGGATGTTGAACACGTCGATAAGGCGCTTTTCCTTCAAGTAGCGCCAGGCTGCCTTTGAATCCTCTTCGGTCAAACCTGCCTCTCCGGCCAGGTCATTGACGAAGACGGGCTCCGTCTGGCCGCGGGTACCATCATAGATGGCCTTCAAGAGGCGTAGCGCTTTACCTTGGCTCGTTTGTAAGTCGGTCAACATTGCACGCTTAAGTCATACTATCATGATGGCGGAGCTATCAGAAAGTTCACCAATAGCGCTTGCAAAGCGGGGCCGAGACGGCGAGGGCCTATGCCGGACACGAACGCCTTTTGCGGCTCTAGTGGTGATGTCCCATTAATAAGTTTACAAAGGCGTCGAAGCTTGGCGAAAGATGGAGTCGGCGGTCGCGGTCCACGCGAAGGGACGGTGATGCCGCACCAACGATCTCGCTCGCCGTCATGGCTGAATCGCGCCGCATCCCCACCACGCAGAGGATTACAAATCCGCTAGAGGGCACTATTCCCGCGATCGAGCCGCCAGTCTTGGCCTGATTTGGCCTGAAACCGAAGGCCAAATCGCCCGCTTCATCAAACAAAAATCCACCCACGCGATTTGGCGGATAGCTTCTGGCCCCAGTCGGCATCACGCGCCGAAACGAGGTTGCGGTCCGATTGTTGCCCCGTGGCCGAAGCGCGGGCTCAAGGTCGGAAGTGGATGGGCCCTCCGGCATCTGAGCTTCCGAGACCACGCCGCTTGGAGACGGATTGTCCCGAATCAAGCTGAGAGCGAAATTTGACGGTTCGCAGCTGTGGATGCGAGCCGATCCATGAACTGGACACGGCCTCGGAAAGCGCCAAAAATACTTTACGGATGGATGGGCTGTTGTGAGAGGGTTTGTACCGACACCACCACAGGTTGTGGACCATATGGTCGGCCGCCTTTTCAGGGGTCGGCCACCGAAGCCTCTGGATACGTTGCTCGACCCTGGATGCGGTACTGGAGCATTCCTCGAAGGCGTCGTCCGCTGGTGCGAAGAACATCAGAAGCGTTCGCCCCGTCTCGTGGGTGTTGAATCCGAGCCCGGGCGCGCGCGAGGAGCACGCGAATCTCTTCGTTCGTGCTCCAACGTTGAGATTCGTAAAAAAGACTTCCTGGCACAGCCGATTGAGAGTTTTGACTTCATCATCGGCAATCCGCCTTACGTCTCGATACTCGGTCTCTGTGAGATTGAAAAGCGCGAGTACCGTGCCGTTTATGAGACGGCACACGGCCGATTTGACCTCTACCTTCTCTTTTTCGAGCGCGCCCTCAAGAGCCTCAAACCTAACGGGCGGATGGTCTTCATCACGCCAGAGAAATTCCTCTATGTGGAGACAGCCGCCCCTCTGCGTCGACTTCTGAGCAAAATTCAAGTCGAAGAGATCGATCTCATCGCCGAAGGAGTCTTCGAAGGCCTGGTAACCTATCCGACCATCACCACAATCGTGAATCGGAAGCCCTACAAGAAAACCATCATTCGCTTGCGCGACGGAGTTGAGCGTCACGGTACGCTAAACGGTGACGGAGCCTCATGGATGCCGATGATTCGCGGCGCCGCAGTCGGCCTGCGTAGGCGAGGTGCCCTGCAGGATTTATGTGTGCGAGTTAGTTGCGGAGTCGCCACGGGAGCTGACGAGATCTTCGTTCGCCAAACGAAGGATCTGGAACCGGAATTGGTAAAGTTCGCCCGCCCGACTATTGCCGGCAGGGAACTGATCAGACCGGGCGAACTCAGCAGACCGAAACACTCGATGCTGATCCCCTACACAGACGACGCTTCGCTACTTAAGGAGAGCGAACTGGAGGAATTTGGAGATTACCTGTCGCAGCCGCGCGTTCGCGAGCTGCTATTGAAGCGAACATGCGTGCGGCGAAAGCCTTGGTATGCATTTCACGAAACGCCGCCGCTGCCGGAGATCTTGCGACCTAAGATATTGTGTAAAGATATTACGGAGAAACCGCACTTTTGGATCGATCGGAAGGGTACGCTCGTACCTCGCCATTCTGTGTACTACATCGTTCCCAAAGATGCCCGGATGATCGAGGAGCTCTCTGAACATCTCAACTCCCCGGAAGTCGCAGTTTGGCTCTTTGAGCATTGCCAGAGAGCTGCGAACGGTTTCCTACGCCTTCAGAGTAACATTCTTAAGGCAATTCCAGTTCCCGACGAGCTTGTGGGCATACGCCATCGAAGACGTTCTTCTGATTTTCAGAATTCCCATCCGGAGCTGCTCGTTCATTTCTCGTCGGAGACTGCCGATGACAACCCCATTTGATGAGGTCATCGAGCAGATTAAGATCAGAGGTTTTCACAATCAGCGTTTAGAGGACCACTCCGACACCGTCAGTGATGGTATCTTGAGAGATCTCAGGCGACGATGCGAATCGTTTGCGGCTGATTTTTCTCTCCAAAATATCCGATCTTGGAAAAACGTGCGTACCCCAGGCGCACGCAACCGAAAAATTGATCTACTTGTCGGAGAACCCGATGCAAGAGACGGACCTGACCTCGACAGGCTCCGATTCTGCGTGGAAAACAAGTCGGTTGTGACCGCGCATCGGAATCTCTATGCGCGCTTCGACGATTTGAACGAAGCTTTGCAGGTGCTTCATAGGGCCAAGGAGGAGGCTGTTCTCCTGGCGACGGTGATCGTTGGCGTCGCGCCGAAAGTGCTTAATGTACCGGACAAGGTAAAGCCGCTGTACAAAAAGAAGCCTTCCGAATTCACGGAAAAGATTCTGCCTAGGTTGTCGTCGGGTGACCAAACGCTTTGGGATGAATTCGAATTCGCCGTCAGTCCGAATCGGCTCGACGATCCCGCAAAGACTGTTACAAAATTTCGTAAGCTTCAAACTCGACCACCGGGCCATACTCATGTCGTAGGGTACGACTACATCCTGCTAGTCCCTGCGTTTATTGATAACGTGAACGAGCCCTATATCCCGAAAAGGGATGATCCTAGAAGTCTAGGCATCGACGTCGAGCGCGACTATGGGACGATGCTCGAAACAATCTGTAAGGCTTATACAACACGCTGGCATTTTTGAACTCAGCCGCCTTGGTCAAAGGCCTTACGGCCAGAGTGTTCGACTTGGAAACGCGTATCACTTGGCGGGATCGGCGTCGCCGCACAGGAATTTGCGGTAAATCGGCAAAGCGGGGTCATCGGCGGCGTTGATCGTGCTTTTCGGATCGTTGCGCCAGTCTCCGACCTCTACGCACATGTACTTGATGTTTTTTGCACAGTCATATGCGTCCTTCATGAAACCGACCTTGCCGATTTCCTCGGGTCGCGACACGTTGGAGCTTTCGTTGAAATAGATGAGGCCGTCATGGCCGCGGTGTACGGACGCGGGGTCGAGGTAGGCATGGCCCGGATCTCCTTCAACGTTGAGCGATTTGGTCGCTGGTTCCTCGACCCAACCGTCACGGCCTGCCCACTGAGCTTCGGTCCGAGTCGAAAGCATCAAGACCGTCAAAATCGCGAGCGCCCAAAACCGATGTCGCCCGCAAAACCTTCGCTTCTGCGGTCGTTGCGCTGAATCATCTAGGATTTCCATTTGAGTCCCGATTCACGTTTGCACCGTTACCAGACGGAATACAAACGCGAGTGCGTCGACGGCAGAACGAGAAATATGACGCTCAACAGTAATCTGCCAAAGGCTCAGTTTCTCGCCGTCTGCGTGCTCAGGTTGGCGCGCTGCAGCGCCATAATTCCGATAATTCCGCTGTGAAGACTGTTGTTCGACGCGGCGAGGCGCTCCGCCGGCGAATTCGATGCCGTGCCGTTCTCGCAGTTCTTCGCGAGGCAATTGGAACTCGGTTCAGATTGCGCTCGTTTCGCTATGACAGGCCATGGAGTAATGTTCGGACAAAATCGGGGCGTAATGGAGGTTACATATGAGTGATCACGTAGCAATGGAAGGGGATCGTCGCGCCTGGAAAAAGCACGACGACCACCTAAGAGCGATGATCAAGCTCCTGCGGGAAAGGGCGGTCATCTCTGCGGCGATTGAGAAGAATCGCCAAGAGATTGAGGTAAACCTGACTCGAGTCCTGGAATCTCTTGCGCTGCAGCCGAGCAAAAGTAATAGCTATGAGGCTCTTGCAGAAGACACAAGGGCCGTGCTCGCCGCGCCGCATAACCCTGACATGACGCCGGCAGCGATACGGCAACACCACAAAAGTGTGATAGCGATCGTGCGGCTGTTGCAGAAACAGATCGAACAATCCGCGCGCTTGAACAAGGTCTTCAAGGAACTCTATCGACACCAACTCGCGCTGAGGAAGATGTTCAAATAATGATTGGCCGAGACTTTAAAGACGAGCGCCCAAGCGCTCCCGCTCGAACAATATCACTATCGATGATTCAGGGCCGAGAAAGGCGATAGATCGAGGTGAATTGGCCGTGGCCACCCCTTTTGTCGGCCGCAAAGACGAGCTCGATACTCTGGTTCGCGGCCTGTCCGATTCTTTGAGGGGGCGCGGCAGCCTCTTCCTGATCACCGGCAATGCCGGTGTGGGAAAGACCCGGCTCGCAGACGAAGTTGCTGAAAAGGCCCGCGAGAGCGGGGCCATGGTGCTGCGGGGAAGCTCCTTCGAGGACGTCTCCGCGCCTTCTTATTGGCCCTGGACGCAGGTGCTGCGGACGATTCTCCACAGCACTGAGCATCTATCAACATTGCCAGCGAGCGCGCGCGCCGCAACTTCGGTCCTTGGATTGATCCCAGAGTTACGGGCTGAACTGACAGCCCGGTTTCCGGAGCAATCAATCTCGGAACGCGACTATCATGGGGGCAGTGAAGCGGAGCCTGACGTTTGGACTTTCAGATTGTTCGACGCGATCGCAACGATCCTCAGAGGAATGGCTCTCGCAACGCCGCTGGTTCTGGTGCTCGACGATCTTCATAGCGTCGATCGAGATTCCCTCCTGCTATTGAAGTTCGTCGCTCGAGAGATTCGCAATCATCGGATATTTGCGATCGGAATCTATCAAAAGCCTGAAATTGATAAGTCGTCGAGGACCCTCCAGCTGATAGATGCAATCGCACGTGAAGGGACGCTGCTACCGCTGTTCGGACTTCAAGAAAGCGAGACCGCCGAATTTGTGCAAGCCGTCACAGGTAAACCACCCCATGAAGACTTTCTGAAGAAACTGTTCCATCGTACCCAGGGAAACGCGTTCTTTCTCGAGGAGACTCTACAAAGGACGCGCCGGGGACCAGAGCAATCTGAGGTCGCGGATGGAGTTCGGGTCGCGGTTGAACGAAGTCTGGAATCATTGGGAGAACCTGCGCGCGATTTGCTCCGGATCGCATCGGTGATCGGTGGTGAGTTCGATGTTCCGTTACTCAAAGCCTCGAGCACCAAATCGGTCGATGAAGTGATTGCAATCGTGTCCGAGGCAGAGACGCAGGGGTTTATCATCCGCGGACCTGGAGCAATCCACCTGTATCATTTCAAGCACGGCCTGGTCGCCGAAACTCTTTACCAAACATTGCCCAAGCTTGAAGCGATGCGGCTACATCTACAGATCGCCCAAGCTATAGAAGGTCTCTATCAAGGCGATCTCGACTCTCATTTCGCGCAAATAGCTCATCACTATAATCTGTCGCTCCCGCTGGGCCCTGCGGATAGGGTGGTTCATTTCTGCGAGCAAGCGGCGCTCCGCGCGCGAGGGTCGTGCGCCTACGAGGATGCGACGCAGTTGTTCCGGACGGCTCTGAATGCGGCGGAGCTCATCCGCCCCGCCGATGCAAGGATGAGGCTAAACATCCTGAAGCAGCTAGGCGAGGTATCGTTCGCGGCGGGATTGTTTGGTCAGTCGCGAGACTGGTTTCACAAAGCGACGCAAATTGCACGAGGGCTCGGCGACTACGAAGAGGTGGCGCGATTGGTTCTCGGCTTTGTGGCCACACCCAGCGACTCAGGAACAGTAGACTATGCGCGGGTGAGGCTGTTGAACGAAGCGTTAGGCTTACTGGGTGAAAACGACAACCCTTTGCGCGCCAGACTGATGTCTCGACTTGCGTGGGAGGTCTATTGGTCGGAATCCTCCGAGTTGGTGACCTCGCTTACTGAAACCGCGCGCGAGGTCGCAAGTCGGCTACAAGATAACG
Source organism: uncultured delta proteobacterium (assembly GCA_963724395.1). Lineage (GTDB taxonomy): Bacteria > Desulfobacterota > Binatia > Binatales > Binataceae > Binatus. The sequence goes on from CAVRUK010000003.1 coordinate 90,099, forward strand.
ATACACTGATCGAGGTTCTCTACTATCGGCATCACGCGGTCTGGAGGCCGGATAACCTTGAAGAGCGGCTTGCGATTACGCGCGAACTGATCGAGCGTTGCGGCTCGAAGTACAGCATATGGGCGATGCGCGCGCACTATCTGCGCATCGTTGATCTGCTCGAACTTGGCAGTCTTTCGGGCGCGCGCGAGGAAATCGAGAGGTATTCATCTATTGCGAGGGAAACAGGTTTTTCGATTGGATATGGAGAGCTCGCGCGCGCCTCATGCTGTCTGATCGAGGGAAAACTCGATCAAGGGGAGCGTTGGGCAGAGAGGGCGCTGCAAATCGGACTGCGACAGGAGTTGCGCGGCCGTCGTCATCGCGAAGCGCACACCTTTTACATGTTGAGTCTACGGCGTGAGCAGGGTCGCTCTCAGGAGATGGAATCGGTGGCGCAAAAGCTATCAGCCGCCGCCAGGTTGCCCGTTGTTCGCGCGATCCTTGCTGTTTACTACGTTGAGGTTGCGAACCTTACGAAGGCAAAGTCAGAGCTCGATCGGCTGGTGGCAGGCGGCCTAGTCAAAATCAGGCGCGATTCGCTCTGGCTCGCGACAATGGCGCTCGGCGCCCAAGCCAGCGTGTACCTCAAGGATCATGACCGCTCGGAACAATTCTACGAGTTACTTCTGCCCTATGCGGATCGCAACGCGATTCTGGATGTCTATGTATCATACGGGCCGGTGACCTACTATTTAGGCCTTCTCGCAGCCGAACTCGGACGCATCGAAGAGTCGCGTAAGCATTTCGAGAAAGCGCTCGAGGCGACTGAGCGGTCTGGGGCTTTCCTTTTTCTCGCGCACACCCTTTCGGCATATGCTTCGACGCTTCTCGAGTTGAAGGACGAAACTGAAACTGCGAACGCTCGTCGGGTGATCGATCGCGGGCTGATTCTCGCTAGCACGCTGGGGCTGACTGCAACGACATCGCGGCTGCGAAGTTTGGAGGTTACCGCAGCCGCCGAAACAAGCTCGCCGTTTGATCGTTCCGTTTCCGAGGACGGATCCAAAGCTTCCGAGTGTTCGTTTCTCAGGGACCGAGACGGCTGGACGATCGCATTTGGTCGAAAACCCTCGTTCCGTTTGAGCGACTCCAAGGGCTTGGGATATCTGGCTGTTCTGGTAAAAAATCCCGCAATTCAGATACACGCTCTGGATCTGGTCAGCGGCGATGCGTCCGCGACCTTCAATAATCAATCCGCGATGCTCGCCAAAATGTCCGAGGAACAGTTGGCCGCCGCCGGAATGACGCGCGCACGCGGTAGTGACGCGGGCGAGATGCTTGATCAGCAAGCCAAAGTCCAATATGTCAGCCGGCTCAGGGAGTTATCGGAATTGCTGGAAGAAGCGAAATCGCGAAACGACATCGAAGGCGCTTCCGCTCTGGAGGACGAGAGAGAGATGTTGATGCGCGAGCTTTCCCGCGCAGTTGGTCTGAGAGGCAAGGATCGGCGAGCAGCCTCCGATTCCGAACGGGCAAGGATCAATGTCACTCGCGCCCTCAAGGCAGCAATCAACCGGATCGTTGAAAGAGAGCCTGAATTGGGTCTTCACCTGTCAAAAGCCGTTAGGACCGGTACCTATTGTTCCTACGCTCCGGTTCTGGGTGCGCATTTTGCTTGGCGGTTCTGAGACCCACCTCGAAACCTAAATCGTTCGTTCCGTCTAGTTCTCAGCTACTGGCTGTTCAACCCTGATTGAACGGTTGTTCATCGATGCCGAACGCTCTTTCCTTTGAGAGCCCGCTCTCAAAAGGAAGGTAACGGAAATGGCATCAGTCACTGCAAAAGCGACCGCAATTCAAAATCTTTCTGGGCCCGAAAATGACCTGGCACTCCTTCGACCGGCGAAGATTTCGATTCGGCCCCTGCCGAAAGGAATTAACTCAAGGTTCCAAGTCGCCTTGGAGGATAAGAGTCCGAACGATCTCGGAGGTGGAGCAATGTCCTTCAGCAAGACACGACCGAACACTAACGGAAAACCGGGAGAGCAACGCCAGGTCGCCGATTTGCACCAAGTCACTCGCGATCGAGTCCAAGTCGACGGGAAAGAACCGTTTCTGGCAATTGACGAAACGAGCGCGGAGCAAAACGTGTCCAACGGCAAACGCGCCGGGCGATGGCGTGCGTTCGATCGATTACTCTACCTTTCGTTCGCGCCGATCTCCCCCGCCTATCTGTTCAACTCGTTCGACCGAATTGAATAGCGACAACCCGGTGAAGGAGGGCCGCCAAGCGGCTCTCCAACCACCAAACGAATCCCGATTTTCCTCGCACCTTTCGAAAGGGGGCTACGTTGAACTGCGCTCTGAGAAAACCAATCAGTTCCATCTCAAGCGGCACTCCGCGAAATCTAGCCACGATCTTGCTTGGGATTCAGTTGATCATTATCGCCTTAATCGCCGTTCGTATGCTCAGCTCCGCGAATCTGTCATTTGCTACTTGGATGGGTCATGCGGCGTGGGTTCAATTGTCGACCCCAAGCCCCCCCGCACCAGCCGGTGACCTCACAATCGGATTGCTCAAGATGTGGTCGATTCATGTTGTAGAGGTGGAATTTCCACGAATTCGAGGCGTCATGGCACGAATCGCAAGCGCGACGGTTGTCGCCGCCGTGTAGTCAACAGAACAGCAAATACAGATGGGTTTTTTGGTGTTGGTGTTCCGCTTGCTTGCGCTACGAGGTGGAGTTGGGCTATCCGCATTTTTGATTCGAGGCGTCCGAACAGAAGATTTGGGCTGATGCGTTTCACATTAATGCTTTCCAAAGCGAGCATCGGTATTTCCAGGCGATTGCTCAGGTCCGCGGAGGAGTCCGGTTGGACTTCGGATCACAATTCCGGACAGCCTCTTCTTTCCGCGCGCTACCGAGTCCGACTATCCCTATGCGGACATCAACAACATTCGGGAATACATTTTTGCAACTCCATTCATCGAACCTTCCGTCGCGATCGCCTGGATGGCGGCGGTGACGAAGACGTTGCGATTCTATCCGGGTCATGAAGGTGCCGGTACGCCAGCCGCTGGTGCTCGCCAAGGCACTGAACTCACTTGCGGTTATCTCAGGCAACCGCGTCAGTCTCGGTGCAGGTCTTGGTCCCTGGCGCGAGGACTTTACCTAATCGAGCGAGCCACACCGGAGACGGTAGTAAGCGACAACGGAACCGAACTGACTATTGGTTCGGTGTTGCTGGTATGCACATGAGCCCCCGCAAAACAACATGCCCCAGGAGGGGCGAATTTGACCGCGGGCTCTACTTATGACTGGCTGGAAACTGCGGTGAAGGCCACCGGTCAAGGATTCTGCGCAGTGGTTTCTCAACCCGCTGCCTATTTTCTGAACCGATCTAGTGGGCGGTTGCTATGGTTGTCTGTGAAACTTACGTCGGAGGAAGGACCTTTGCGGAAACCAGCCAATAGTAGACGTCCACGTATGCGGCCGCTGGGTCTGTTCCAAGCGTGAACACCGAGGTCGCTAACCGAGTTAGAGCCGACGGCTCGGCTTCATGCTCGGCAAACCCTCCCAAGATCACGGTTTCCCCCGGCTTCGTTCGTACGAAGGTATTGAGCGTCTTTTTGGTGGCTTCCGGGGAGTCCTCTGAAGAGTAAACAGCTTCGTTACCTTCTACCAGAACATCAAGATTCACCTCATTCTCAATTGGTGAGTTTGAAATAACCGGAGTGATCTCTAGACGCCGGACCGGATCCTGAATGGTCTCGGATTTGCCGTTTTTGCTAACAGTCCGAGTAGAAGCCGACGAAAACTCTATGGTTTGTCCGTCTAAGACGGTGCCGAAAGGTCGCGCAAGGACCACGATTCTTGGCTGCTCATGGTTCCCCTCCGATATCTTCCCTTCAGAGTCAGTTGGAAGATTGTCCTGATATATGCTGCCGACCGGAGACGCTGCCCCCTCGGCGCCTTCCCTCTGAAAGGGAATGTTCCTCGAGAAATCAGACTTATTCACGCGAACCTTTACCAACGTCGCGCGAATGAAAACCTGTTGTTCTGGTTGATCGACTCTCCTGATGAATGACGCGAGTAGGTCGACCTGATCCCTGCGAGCGGTAATCAACACCTCGTGCCCGTTAGGGAGGATTGCTACCCGAGCTCTCGGGTCACCGTCAGCTGCGAGAATGCTTCTCATATTCTCGACAAGTATATCTGTCGTGGATCTCTCGATCGGAGCAGAGGTTCTGGGTTCGGGGAAATTGTCCAGAGAAACTACTCGGCTTTCGATTGGCGACGCGCTCTTTTTTGCAATGCGGGCGACTTGTGAGTGTACGCACACAACCTGCAAATCGTTTTCCGCAGCAATCGTCCGCAATACATCCGTCCATGGCGCATGAACGGAATTCATGTTCACTGGTACGCTGGCGATGTCGTTGTCCACTACAAGATTGGCGTGCTCTGATTCATTGAGATCGGCTATCACATCGGAGAGCGCGGTCTCTTTGTATGAGAACGCGCCGGCAGGCGGTTTGCATTCGGGTCTACAAATGCATGGGGGCTCACCCGGCGAAAGCTGGGTCTCCTGCACAGCGTAGCTCGCTGACGCGCATAGGAGAGATCCGTACAGCGATAAGACCCACAAAGCTATTGAGGACATTTTTGTGTGCATTGCTTCGCATCTCCGATACACCAGCAGCGCGAGAAACTAGTTAATCTACCGGTAAACTCAAGAATCTTCTTGACTTTTAAATTGTTCGCGAAGTCGTTTGCCCATTTGTAACCAGCATATCCAGCCGCGATCGCTACCGCAGGATTCGCTGTGACATAACTGGCCCCCATAGCCGCAATCACGGCCACTGCCTTTGCGAAGATACCCTGGGCGCCGTCGGTGTTAACTGCCGGTAGGTCGCTTAGATTCAGATGCGTTAGCT
>CAVRUK010000004.1:0-373542 GCA_963724395.1 uncultured delta proteobacterium
GTCTCCCGATGGTGCGCTGCCGTCCGTGCACCAAATGACGCAAGGAAATCCGCTGCCGGGCTCGGCGAAAGCATTCACCTACAGCGCGAAAGTTCCGGCGTTGCGCGCGCCTACCGACTACACGCCCCGAGTTATCGCGTGGAATCCTGCCGCGCGGATCCCTTTGGAAGATTCCCACATTCTATGGTTCCGTTAGGATGGCGCGACACTGCCTTTTGGCTCAAACAGCCGGGTGCAGGCGGATGCGTCCATGGTTGATCGACAGGTGCACTTCAAGCACCAAGTCTCTCAGTTTGTCATTCATTCCACCGCGCAGCGGCCTCGCGGCTTCGCAGGCAAGATCATCGAGTGTCAGCAGGCCGACCAATACCCCTTTCCGGTCGATCACCGGAACCCGACGAGTACGGTTCTGCCGCATAATCTGTGCGGCTGAATCGAGATCGTCGTCAGCCTTGCAACAGAAAAGCTTTCGGGCCATTGCTCCTTCGGCCTGCAACTCCGCCAGTGTCTTACCTTGGGTATAGGCAGCCATACAGACATCCCGGTCGGTCAGAAAGCCGACGGGTCTGCCTTGTTCATCGACAACTGGAACCGCTCCGCAAGGCTCGTCCCACATTATCTGCGCTGCCTTGTTCAGCGAGTCTTGAGGGCCGCAGGTCTTAACGTCACGATTCATGATCTGTTCGACTTTCATATTGATTCTTCTCCCCGACTTGTTCACAAACGGTGAGCAGCGGTATTGCTTGAGTATCGTGAACTATCGCCAAAATTATTTTCGTGAACCTGCGACAGTCTTCCCCAACTGTTCGGATCCAGAATCGACACGCAGACCAAGGATGAGTTGCAATTCGTCGGAACTGACAGTTTCCTCGTGCAGAAGCGCATCAACGAGCCGATCCAGCCGCTCCCTCGATTCGGTCAAGCAACGGAGGACGCCGTCGTGGGTCTCCTGAAGCAGACGCGAGACCTCGCGATCTATTCGAGCCGCGGTCGCTTCGCTGTAATCGCGTCCCTGCGAAATCTCATATCCCAGGAAGGGTTGCTGCTCGTCGGTCTTGAAAGCCACCAATCCGAGCTTGCTCATACCCCATCGGGTCACCATGCGGCGAGCCAAACGCGTAGCTTCCACCAGATCGTTCTCTGCGCCCGTGGTCACCTCGTTGAAGACGATCTCTTCGGCGGTGCGTCCGCCGAGCAAAACGGCCAGCCGCGCCTTTAAATAGGCGAGACTCAGGTTGTGACGCTCCTCGCCAGGAACCTGTTGCGTCATCCCGAGAGCCTGTCCATGAGGCACAATTGTCACCTTGTGCACCGGATCCGCCGCCGGAGTTAACCATGCAACCACCGCGTGTCCACACTCGTGATAGGCAATCACTCGCCGTTCGCCGGGATTCACCAGTTGTGGATGAGCCGCACCCATACGGACCTTGTCTTGACTTTCTTCAAAATCGGCCATGGTAACAGCGGGGTGGTCATGTCTCGCCGCGGTAAGCGCGGCCTCGTTGCAAAGGTTCGCCAAGTCCGCTCCGCTCATGCCGATCGTGCTGCGCGCCAGAGTGGGCAGGTCCACATCGCCGGAGAGTCGAAGCCTGGCCGTGTGGATGCGCAGGATACCTTCGCGCCCTATTTTGTCCGGAAGACTAATCACCACCTGGCGATCGAAACGTCCCGGACGCAGCAGCGCCGGATCGAGAACGTCGGGCCGGTTGGTCGCCGCGAGAATGATGACCTCGATCCGCTCGTCAAAACCGTCGAGCTCACCCAAGAGCTGGTTGAGCGTCTGTTCGCGCTCGTCGTTCACGGTTCCGATGCCGGCGCCACGTCGCCGTCCTACTGCATCCAACTCGTCGATGAACACAATCGCCGGCGCCGCCTCCTTGGCTTGCCGGAACAAGTCTCGAACCCGGCTCGCTCCTACGCCGACGAACATCTCGACGAACTCGGATGCATTGAGGCTGAAAAACGGGACTCCTGCCTCTCCCGCTACCGCGCGCGCCATGAGAGTCTTGCCGGTTCCCGGCGCTCCGACCAGCAGCACACCTCTGGGAATTCGTGCCCCTAAATCGTGGTACTTCTTGGGATGCCTCAGAAAGTCGACTTCCTCCTGAAGCTCGGACTTGGCCTCGTCCGCTCCTGCCACATCATTGAAAGTCACCTTTGGCCGGTCGCTGCTGTAACGCTGGGCCCTCATGCGCCCAAACCCGAACACGCCCGACTGACTGCGTGCGGCTCGGTTGCTCATCCACCAGAAGAACCCGAACAGAAGTACCAGCGGCCCCCACGTAAACAGCAGCTCGACGAACCACGGAATTGAAGACGACGACACGTCCACAACGACATGGTGTGCAATGAGCAGAGGCATCATGCCCGGGTCACCGACGGTCGCGGGAAAGGTCGTGGTGAATTCGCTGTAGGCAGTGGCGGCTTGTGCCGCGACGCCAGTTGGAGATGCGGAAGGCGGCTGCGAGGGTTTCGACGACGGCTCGGTCGGAGATTCGGCCTCTGGCCAAATGATCTGTTTTATAAATTTCCCATCGATCACGTCTCCGGCGATGTGAACGCGGGAGACGTTGTTCTCCCGCACCTGCGCGACAAACAATGAATAGGGGATTGGAGCCTTGGGCTGGGGCCGTGGCCACAGGCCGGTGACGTACCAGATCAGCACCGCCAGAGACATCAGCCACCAGAACATGACGCCGCGCGGGAGCGGCGGTTGTCGCATCCCCGGTATTCTCTTTTCTGGTTTCTCGTCCTGCTGCGCCATCTGCCATCCTTCAAACTTTGCGACACTCACAAATCGTGGGCTGGGGAATGCCGGTCGCTGCCTGCGATCACACGGCTCGACTTCATTTTGCCGCGGCTGTGGCCGTGTCTTCTGACTCTGCCGAAGCGACCGTTCGCTTCACCCGGCCAAAGCTGTCCGGGCTGACAGAGATTGAATCGATCCCCGCGCGCACCAGGAAACGCGCGAACTCCGGATGGCTGCTCGGCGCTTCTCCGCACAGACCGACCTTGCGCCGAAGCTTATGCGCGGATTGGATCACGTCGCTGATGAGCGTCGTTACCGCTTCATTCTGTTCGTCGAAGAGCGGCGCCAATTGCTCGGAATCACGATCGACTCCCAGGGTGAGCTGCGTCAGATCGTTGCTGCCGATCGAGAAACCGTCGAACCTCTCTGCAAATTTCTCCGCGAGGATCACGTTCGACGGGATCTCGCACATCACGTAGACCTCGAGATTGTCGTGCCCTCGTTTCAGGCCGTAGCCGGCCATGGTCTGGAGTGTTTTGTCTGCCTCGTCGAGGGTGCGGCAAAATGGAATCATCACGATGACGTTGCGCAAGCCTATCTGATCCCGCACCTTCTGAATTGCGCGACACTCGAGCGCGAACCCGTCGCGATAACCTTCGCTGTAGTATCTGCTAGCGCCGCGCCATCCCAGCATCGGGTTCTCTTCGCTTGGTTCGAACTGCGCACCGCCGATGAGTCGGGCATACTCGTTGGTCTTGAAGTCGCTCATGCGAACGATCACCGGATCGGGATGGCGTGCGGCGGCAATTTGCGCGATCCCGAAAGCCAGCTTATCGACAAAGTAATCGGACTTGTCCCGATATCCTCGGGTCAACTCAACGATCTGGTGCCGCGCTTTCGCATCCTTGAGTTTTGCAAATGACACCAGCGCCATCGGATGAATCTTGATGATGTTGCCGATGATGAATTCCATGCGCGCAAGACCGATCCCGTCCGCCGGTAGCCGCCACCAGCGCATCGCCGCCGCCGGATTCGCCATGTTAAGCATCACCTTGGTATGCGTCCGCGCTGTGTCATCGAACGTTAGATCGCTGACCTCGAATGGAACTGCGCCATCGTAGACGTAACCTTCTTCGCCCTCGGCGCACGAGACGGTAACGGTTTGGCTGCTCTTGAGTATCGACGTAGCGTTGCCGGTGCCTACGATTGCCGGCAAGCCGAGCTCACGGCTGACAATTGCGGCGTGCGAGGTGCGTCCGCCGTGGTCTGTGACGATCGCGGCGGCGCGTTTCATGATCGGCATCCAGTCGGGATCAGTTGTCGCGGTTACCAGGATTGCGCCCTTCTGGAATCGTCCGATCTCCGAGGGACTCTTGAGCCTGCAAACCTTCCCGGAAGCGACGGCCTCGCCGATGCTGAGACCAGCGACGAGCCGCCGCCCCTTGCCTTTGAGGGTGTAGGTTTTCGTCGCTGCCGCCTCCCTGCGTGATTGCACTGTCTCAGGCCGAGCTTGGACGATGAACAACTCGCCGGTCTTGCCGTCCTTCGCCCATTCGATATCCATTGCGCGCTTGTAGTGTTCCTCAATCGCCATCGCCCAGCGCGCAAGCTGCAAGATTTCTTCATCCTTCAAAACGAAAGACGATCGCTCGCTGGATGAAGTGCGAACCGTGCGCGTGCAAATGCCGCGGCCGCTCGCGTAGACTATCTTCTCTTCCTTGGCGCCTAGATTCTTTTCGATAATCGGATGAAACCTCATTTCCGCCAGCAGAGGCTTGAAGATCATGTACTCGTCAGGATCGACCTCGCCCTGAACTACCGCTTCGCCTAGTCCCCATGCGGCATTGATCAGCACCGTCCTCGGAAACCCGCTGTCCGTGTCGATTGAGAACATGACGCCCGCGCTCGCGAGGTCGGAGCGAACCATCCTCTGAACTCCGACCGAGAGCGCGACTTTCATGTGCTCGAAGTGGTGATTTTCTCGGTAGACAATCGCACGATCCTTGAACAGCGAGGCGAAGCAGCGCTTACATGCATCGAGTAGATCCCGTTCACCGCGCACATTGAGGTAGGTCTCATGCTGGCCCGCAAAACTTGCGTCGGGTAGGTCCTCCGCAGTCGCGCTGCTCCTGACGGCAACGTCGAGATCGTTTCGCCGGCTCTTTTCACACATCAGCCGGTACGCCTTGGTGATGGCATCTTCCATAACCTCGGGAAATCGGGCTGTGGCGATCATCCGGCGTATCGAGCTGCCGGCGCGTGCAAGTGAGATTTCTTTTTTCTTAAGCTGCTGAAGGACCGCAGCAATCTTCTGCCTGAGATTGTTTGCGTCCAGGAAAGCCCAATAACCTGCGGCAGTGATCGCGAAACCCTCCGGCACCGCGATCCCGGCATGGCGCATGTTTCGAGTCATCTCGCCGAGAGAAGCGTTCTTCCCTCCTAGTTGAGCTACGTCCGAAGATTCTGAATCGGAGAACCAGACGATGTAGCGCGTGCCTTCGAGCATATTCCTGCCTTATTTTCCTTTTCTCGCTTGCGCGTGAGTTGGTGTGATCTCCACCGTGGCCAACAGGCAGCCGTCGTCATCGGACCATGCAAAATGCGCGCGTCCACCGAACGCTTTCTCGACCTCGCGGGCGATGCGATGCGCCAGCTTCTGTGAGGTCGTCAGAACTTCGATAGTCTTGCCGTTCCAGTTGGTTGCGACGATCCGCCGCTCGGGTTGCGTAAACTGCGCGCGTTGCTCAACGTTGGCGATCCGAGCCAAAATAGCTTGCAGACTCGTTCGATCGCCTGCCGCGATCAGCACTTGGCCGTGATACTCGCCTGCCGCTGTCTGCGTACATCCCGGACATTTGACCCATTGCGCCTTGTCCATGACCTCGCGAGCCAGCCGACGGCCACGCCGCCAGCTTTTCCCCGAGTACACCGCGCCGCATCGATCGCATATCGACGGATCGCTGAATTTTTGCTTTTGGGCGACTGGCGGACTCTTGTCTGACCGCACTCCGCGCCGATTCATACTTCGAATAAGAGCCTTGGTCATCGAATTCTCCCCGCAAACGTTATTGGCTCTGCCCTTGGACGAATTTGGCTGGTAATGAGCCATCTTCTCGGAGCATCATCTCAATCCTCCAGAGTCTTTAAGCTACAGCCGTGCCAAGCCGAGCCGAACCCATGGGGGTGAAGCGCGCTTAGCTAGACGCCCTCTCCGCAGGGCTTTTGATTCGCGACGCCAGAGTGTCGTCTACGGCTAACAGGCCCTGTTGCCGCGTTCAAACGTTCACTGGGTCCGTAGGGATCAGCAGTCTCAAAGTAATGACGCGATCGGATACAGCGGCCGACGGCGTTTGAGTGTCCGTTATCTGAATTCGGATGGCGCGTTATTTGCTGAAGTAAGAAGTCCAAGAAGGTGGAGATAGAGACTGCACCAGAGAAGAAGGTCGAGCTTGCCATGAAGTAGTCTCCGGCAAGGGTCTTGGCTATCCCGGATTGCCGGCCGCTGTAACCTCGGCACTGAGGTAAAGCAAATGAAAGTTAAAGACTTGATGACCACGGACGTCAAATGTTGCGCCGAATACAACACCCTGAACACTGCGGCGCAGATGATGTGGGATTACGACATCGGATGCCTTCCAGTGATCGACAAGGATGGCCGCGCCATCGGAGTGCTGACCGATCGCGATGTCTGCATGAGCGCGTACATCCAGGGAGTGCCGCTCACGGGCGCTTTGGTGACCACTGCGATGTCGAAAGAGGTTTTTTCCTGCACCCCCGAGGCCGACATGGCGGTTGCAGAAAAGTTGATGAAGGAAAAGCAGATCCACCGATTGCTGGTGATAGATGCTGAGCGACATCCGGTCGGCCTGATTTCGCTCAACGATATCGCGCGTGAAGGCGCACGCGAGGCGGATATGAGAACGGCGCGCCAAGTCAGCGACGCTGAAATCACAGGCCTTTTGGCATCGGTTTGCGCTCCACGCCACCACATCATTCAGGCACGGGCCGCGTAACAACTGCGGCGCATTGGTTGAGCTGCGAGGACTGCACATGGCGTACAAGGAACTGCATTTTCAGTCGGAGGCTCGGGAAAGTCTCCTTCGCGGCGCGAAGGCGCTGACCGACGCAGTAAGGATCACGCTCGGCCCGAAGTCCAAATGCGTCCTGATCCAGAAGAACTTCGGCGTGCCGGTAGTCTGTAATGATGGCGTTACGATCGCCAGGGAGATCGAGCTCAAGGATCCCTGCGAGAATCTGGGCGCCCAGATGATCCGACAAGCCGCTGAGCGCACCGGTGAGGCCGTCGGCGACGGCACCAGTACCGCCACAATTCTCGCTTACGCGATCTTCGCCGAGGGTGTTCGCAACGTGGCGGCTGGCGCTAGTGCAATCGATTTGAAACGCGGTATCGACCGGGGGATCAAGACCGTCGTCGAGTCTTTGCGAGGTTTGTCTAAGGCGGTGCAGAGCCGTCGCGAAAAAGCTCAGGTCGCGGCGATTTCCGCGCACAATGATTTAACGGTAGGCGAACTGGTCGCGGATGCGTTCGAAAAGGTCGGAGCCGAAGGCGTCGTCTCGCTCGAAGAATCCAAGACGACCGAAACACAACTCAAGATCGTCGAGGGGCTGGCATTCGACCGCGGCTACCTGTCGCCTTACTTCGTCACCGATCCCGATAAAATGGAGGCGGTGCTGGAAGATGCGGCGATCCTCATCACCGACAAGAAGATCAGCGTGATGAAAGATCTCGTTCCGCTGCTGGAACAGATCGTTCGAGCCGGACAAGCCCTGGTGATTATCGCTGAAGACCTCGACGGAGAAGCGCTGGCCACGCTGGTGGTAAACAAGCTCCGCGGCGCACTCAAGTGCGTCGCGGTCAAGGCACCGGGCTTCGGGGATCGCCGCAAGGAGATGCTCGAAGACATCGCTATTTTGACTGGCGGACGCGTGATCTCCGAGGATGTCGGAACAAAGCTCGAGAAAGTTGAAATGACGGAACTCGGGCGCGCGCAGAGGGTGGTCGCCGACCGTGATAACACCAAGATTATTGGCGGTCTCGGCCAGAAGGAATTGATCGAGGCACGAAAGAAGCAGCTTCGCCAGTTGATCGACAAGACCACCAGCGACTACGACCGCGACAAATTGAAAGAGCGGCTTGGCAAGCTCGCTGGCGGTGTCGCGGTAATTCGGGTTGGCGCGCCTTCGGAATCAGAAATGAAGAGCCGCAAAGAGGCGCTCGACGACGCTATCAGTTCCACCCGCGCCGCCATTGCCGAAGGTATCGTGCCCGGCGGCGGGCTTGCACTGCTTCGAGCCATCGATGCGGTCGAACGAGAGGAAGACAAGTGCGCAGGCGACGAGCGCACTGGTCTGCAAATTCTCAAGCATGCGCTGAGAGAGCCGGCGCGTCAGCTCGCAGAGAATTCAGGTGAAGACGGTGGCGTGGTCATCCATGAGATGCGATCCCACAAAGGAAACTGGGGCTACGACGCGGCCGAGAGAAAGTACGTCGATCTGGTCGAAGCCGGCGTCATCGATCCCACCAAGGTGGTTCGGCTCGCACTCAAGAATGCGGCTTCGGCCGCGACGCTGTTGCTACTGAGCGAGGCGACTCTGACAGAAGTGCGAGAAGAAAAGGACCAGCACGCACCTGCGCTTCCGGAATGAGCCAAATCCGACATCAGGGAGCGGAAAGATGATTCGCGAATTAAAGACTTACCAGGCGGAAGGCCGCGACACACTTCGAGAAATGTTGACCCGGCTCCAGAACGACGCCCAGCACAGAATAAAAGACCTCCGCAGAGATCAGGCGCAAGAGTCCGACTCAGGGCCGGCGGACGCGATGGATTCGGCGAGCACGACTGAGGAGATCGAGACTCACGCAGGACTGATCGCGCGGGCAGAAGAGAAACTGCGGTACCTCGATGAAGCGATCGCGCGGCTTGATGCGGGTAAGTACGGCTGGTGCCTGAAATGCGCCGGTGCAATTCCCGTCGAGCGGTTGATGGCGATTCCCTTTGCATCGTACTGCGTCGACTGCCAGCAGCAACTCCATCGTGCGAGAGGCGGCTGGGGCGAAGGAACGACCATCGAGCCGTACGATCATCAATGGACCCTCCCCGAGGAGATGGAGCCTGCGACCGAACGCGAATATCACAGTACGGATCCTGAAGAACAATTGACCATTCGTGAAACCGAACAACCCAGATCCGGTCGGCCAAACAATGGACAGATAGGGACCGGTTCGCAGAAAAAACGTATTCGCCGGCGGAAGAAGAGTCCGAAGCTGTAGAGGGCATTACCAATGGAAGTCGTCCAACTGATGACTAGCGAGGTCAAACTGTGCAAGGCCGACGAGACGCTCAATCGTGCGGCCCAGCTCATGTGGGAACGCGACTGCGGTTTCGTACCGGTTATCGCAAGTAATGGAGACGGTGCTCTGATCGGCGTTGTCACCGACCGCGACATCGCGATGGCCACATATATCCAAGGCAAACCGCCGCTCGCGATCCCCTTGTCCCGCGTCATCTCCCGCAAGCCCATCAGTTGTCACGTCGGGGACGATATAGAGAAGGCCGAAGCCCTGATGAGAAAGAATCAGGTGCGCCGCCTGCCAGTGGTCGACCCGGACGGACACGTAGTTGGAATCCTGTCGCTCAACGACATCATTCGGGAACTCCGCCGTGAGAAGGGAGCGGGGCGCAAGAGCGAGCTCAGTTCAGAGAGTCTGTCAGCGACCCTCGGCGCGATCTGCGAACCTCGTTTCGTTTGCGAGAGCAGTCCGACGGTGGACCTGGAGTACGTAGAGTGAAAGACCTCCGCTGGAACGCTCGAGAACGGCGTAGGAGGGGAACCACTTCACAGCCCTAAGGCTACGAGCATCAAACAGCCCACGAAAAACAACGCGGCAAGAAGAAATCTACGGTCCCATTTCGGACTGACATCTGTCGATGAACCCATGCGATCTGGCTTGGTTGAATCGATTGAATCGACGAGTCGCTGGCGCGGTTTCATTGGCCGCGAGTGCGAGCCACTCTTCAGATTTTTACAGAAAGCCCGACCCTTCGTCGTTTCTCGTGCGCTCTCCGCGAAGTGGAGTTCGCGATAGTCGATTAGCGATATTACGCGACCGCCCACTGCGGAGGGACTCTCATCTGCTGGACGACCTGCATTACGCGTCCGGGCTGGCCCAGATCGCACCACTCGACACCGCGCATCGGCATGACCAGGAGGTTCGCGGCGCATCGCTGCAATACAACTTCGCTGAAGCCCGATGTAGAAAGTTCGTCGTAGAGCCGCGACAGCCGGCGATTCGTTTCGTAATTGGAATTTGAACCGGTCATGAACCTGCCTCCGCTGAAGTTTGCCAGTTGTGCGTGCAAGCCTCGCGAGCAGGCTTTCGTTACTCGCAGTCAGAAACCTCTTCGGGAAAAACGAACGTGGTCGAGCCGTCTCCAAACTGCACCAGCAGCATCTGCCGGCCAAGATTCACCAACTCGCGGAGAATAAGCGGGAGCTCCCCGAAGTGGACGTTACCGTAACGATCCCGAATGGGCCGCAGTAGCCGACATCTGCGGGCGGTATTACTCGATTGTTCTTGCGATTCCATCGCAGTTCTCTCTAGAATTCGCTTCCCGCGGCCAGCCATAGCCGCTTGAGATCGGTTGGAAGCTGGCTCGCGACATGTCCTGCCACTCCCGTAGTCCCGGTCGCACTTCCCAACGCATCCTGAAGCGCGCCAAATACCGCGACGACCGCTCGCTCGGACTCAAGGTCGGTGTTGAGCGCGGCCATTCGCGCCACCTCACCCAGGAACTGGTGCTCGTGAACACGCCGGATCTGCCGATCGGGCCGCTCAAACGACATCCACAGCATTTTGAGTGATGTTGGGAGCTGCGCAGCAACCTTGGCTGCCTCGTTGGGAGTGAGCCGATCCCGCAACTCCTGGAACACAGCAAAGATCAGGATTTCGGCCCGGCGCTCATCGCAGTCGACCAGTTGGGCCACTTCACGCACAAAAGATTTCTCGTTCATTGCGGTCTCCAATGCTTCAGATAGCTCCAAGCATCACCCGTGCCACCTAGGAGGGGAAGCTATGCGGATAAACTCTTTGTCTGGATTTTTGGAAACGGGAGTGAGTGTGTCCTAAAGCAACAGCTGGAGCCCTCGCTGACGCCCTAAGATACACATCCGCGCATTCTTATAGACCGTATTTCTCAATCTTGGCATAAAGCTTCTTGCGGGAGATTCGAAGCAGCGCCGCGGCGTGGACCTTGTTGCCCTCGGTGCTTTTGAGCGCGCGAGCGATCAACTCACATTCAGCCTCGGCAAAAGAGCCAATGGGCAGATCAAACTGTGGCGAAGGCCCATCCATGTTCTGCAAGGCCGGTTCGAGCCGTCTTCCTGCTACGTTTTCCGGAAGGTCTTGCAACCGAATCATAGGTGAGCGGCCGAAAGTGAAGGCGCCCTCGATAGTATTGGACAGTTCGCGAACATTCCCCGGCCACGGAAATTCCACCATCGCCGCGATCGCCTCCTCCTCGATGCCGCGTACCGGAATTCGCGGCTGAACCTTCTCGTTGAAGAACTCAATGAAATGTTCGACCAGGAGCGGGATATCGTCGGCACGCTTGCGCAGCGGTGTCACGTTCAGAACTCCAGCTTGCAGTCGGTAATAGAGGTCTTGGCGCAGGCTGCCGGCGCGGACAGCCTCCTCAGGATCGCGGTTCGTCGACGCGATCAGGCGCACATTCACCGCCGACTCCTTGGTCGAGCCCACCGGCCGTACCGTCCGTTCCTGCACGGCGCGCAAGAGTTTGCTCTGCGTCTCAGCCGCCATCTCCGTTACTTCGTCGAGGAACAGCGTGCCGCCTTCGGCCGCCCGGAAGAGTCCAAGGTAATCAGCATTCGCACCGCTGAACGCGCCCTTCCTGTAGCCAAACAGCTCGCTCTCGATGAGGTCCTTGGGAATTGCGGCGCAGTTGAGCGCGACGAAAGGAGCGGTCGGCTCCGTGCCGCACTCGTGAATCGCCCGCGCTACCAGTTCCTTGCCCGTCCCGCTTTCGCCGACAATCAGTATCGTGCCTCGCGTTCCCGCCGCAGCCTCAATATGGTCGTAAAGGCGACGCATCGCCGGGCTGGAGCCGACCAGACCGTGAAAGATGCTCCGTTTTTCTCGCGCCAGCAAAGTTGCCTGCCGTTCAAGCGCGTGAATGCGAGCGCCCGCAGTTGCCGACGCGGAGCGAAAGTACGCGTCAGCCAGCAGGATCATGCGAATGTGGCTCAGCTTGTCGAACGCGGTGTAAATCTCCAGCGGTGGACGCGGGTCGGTGGGGAAAGCGGTATAGGCGCTTTCCTCGTACAGATGAAGCGACGCGACGATTTCCGCAAAGGGCACTTTACGTTCGCACAACAGTTCGCCAGTTCGGATCGTATCAATCGCGTAACGATCCATATCTCCTTCGAGCAAGTCTTTTGTGTTTCGCGAAAGCGCGTTGAAGAAGAGGTCGCGAAATTCAGGCTCGGAGAGACTTCGCGCGTCGCCAAAATGAAGAACATAGAGCTGATACCAATGCTCCACGATGTCCCCCAGGGATTCGAGCACCAGGCGTAGGACTGGCCGAAGCGCCTCAAGCTCTTCGTCCCACAGGAGATGGTAATGTCGCGGTCTGCTTTCTGAAGCTTTGGCCTTGTTCGTTTGGCCCTTTCCCGCTGTTTTCGTTGGAGACATATAGAACGAAATTGTCTCTCTTCGTTCCCTTATAGAATCAAAATTCAGCGCCTGAGATGACTAACCAGCTGTCGTGCTTCCTTTTCTCTGCCATTTTGCTCTCCGTACGGACTTCTCCCAAAAAAGAGCGTTTTAAGTCAGTTGATGATCTTAGTGAAAAGAATTAGATTCAACGTCGATTGTGTTACATAGGGAACAAATCGTCAGTTGTTTTGGAGTTCTCGCTAGACCCAGCGATCGCTGTCGACCGCTGATGGCGGAATTTTGAGGCTCAAAGACGTTTCGATCTTCATACTCATGGCACCGCGAGCGACACGAGACCCATCGACTAGACTGAGCGCGGCTAGGCCTTCCCTGCCGAGCGCGTTCAGCGTTCAGGATTTGGGTAAATTGGAAGGACTCGCGGGCCTTACGTTGCGCAAATTGGAAGCCTTGCGCGCGAGAATGAGGGTTCTTCGGTTTTCAAAACGCTCGATTATCTACGAAGAAGGTCCATCAGGTGGCGTCGTATACATAGTGCTCTCGGGCATCGCTCGGCTTACCTGCCTGAGCCGAAATCATGAGCGCAACCTGCTCGAGGTGTTGGGACCCGGCGACGTGATCGAGATTCCCTCATTGCTGCCCGATATTCATCACAGTCTCCGCTGCGAGGCGTTCACCAATTGTCAAATCGGGTTGATAAGCCCACGCCAGCTGGTCGAGGGCGTTGTCGGCATTCCACTTCGCGAATTCAACGAGGCGCTTAATTTGACGGTCGGCCGATGGTGGAGGCTCCTCGAGCGCCATTCAAATTTTCTTGACCAGACGATTCGGGAAAGAATCGCGATCGCGTTGCTCGACCTCGGCCTCAAGTTAGGTGTGCGAGTCGACGGTATGGTCTTAAATCTGCGCCTGAGTGTTCAGGACATTGCGGACCTGGTTGACTGCTCCCGACCCAGAGCGAGCGAGTGCCTTAAGCAGTTCGTTGCCGAAGGAGTCGTGATTCGCGAACGCGGGCGGCTCATCATCGACACCGCGAAAATTCAAGCGAGCTTACGATCTTAAGGTTCGAAAGTCGGCATCGGGAACGCTGCGGCCAAGGCGTACCTGATACTGCCGCATTCTCAACAGGCTCTGTCTGTTACCGAGGAAATGTCTCTCTGGAGGCTCAGGCCTGTTTGCTTCTTTTGAGCTGTATCCGATCGAGACATTTCTGAGGAAACTGCGTCTTTTCGCACACATAATTTCATCCAAACAGGCCAAAAACTTGGCACATTTGCTGCTCTAACCATCACGTAGAGCAGCCAGAACAGTATCACGCTTTTTCGTGAATGCCACGCAACCGATTCGATCGAAAAATGAACACTGATCTGAAATATGCGCGCCTCGCTCCCAGCATCCTACTCCTCTCCGATGACACGGCATTGGCGGGCCTCGTACGGGGGGTCGTCAAGCGTCCTTGGAAACTGGCTAGCCACAGAGCCGACCAATTCATGACTCGCGAGGTCCTTGCTCTGCCAAATGTGCGCCTCGCGATACTCGACGATCAGGCGGTCGAAGAAAATGATCGCGGACGACTGCTGGAGCAGATTCGCAAACGCTTTCCGGGCAACTCCCTGCTCTATGTCGCCGGCAGCCAGAGCGAAGCGAACGAGAAGCGGGCCCGCTCCAGCGGCGCTCACTACTACGTTTCGAGGCCGTTATCGCTCGAACGATTCGCGCAAGTGCTGGAATCGTTTTTGAACGCGCAGCAAACAGACCGAACGCATGCTCGCTCAACGGCACGGAAATCCGAAATGAATGCGAGAGAATCCCCTGCCGCTGATCCGCCGGTTAGCGATGCCGGAATCCGTAGTCTCTCGGTGGAACTCAATCGCGAAGATTCAGAGCTGAGGTCGCATCTGCTCGATGCGGCGCTCGCAGGGCTGCGCCTGGAACGCAATCCGAAGTCGCCCGAGCTCAGGCGAGATGCAGCTCAGGTTTGGGCGGCGATGAAACCAATCCTGTCGCATCATCTCGACACCGAAGAAAACCGGTTACTTCCATGGCTCGAACAGCAACGGAGTCTGTCGCCGGAAGGGGCGCGGAAGGTTCGCGCGTACCACGACCGACTGCGGACGCTGATCGACGCGATGGCAAATGCCGGCTCGGACAGTCTCACCGATGCACAGGCGCGTGAGTTGGGACAAGCGTTAAGTGGGCTCGCGGTCAGCTTGGACGACGCCATCGATCAAGAGGAGCGCCGGCTCTTTCCGACGATTCAGAGGGCGCTCTTCGAGGTCGACCTTCGCAGTTGAGATTGACGGGTGACCACGGCTGATGCGGTGAGTCGTGTTCCGGGTGATCGCGCTTGTCGAAGCCGTCGTCATCGCCAAGGTCGGCAAACCTGAAAAACGGATTGTTGGCACGAGAAATCAGCTCCAAGGATTTCGAACTCCGTCGCTCAAGTTCGCGGACCGAGTAGAACTCCATCTTTCAGTACTATTGGGCTGCTCTCGACCTTTACTCTGCAACGTTTAGCTCATCTCAAGCTCTGCGCACCCCTGTGTCCGAGAGAAGATCGTCCAATGGCTCGCCGGCTTGAAGGCGCGAGAGCGCTTGCCCGAGCAGCGGAGCCAGGCTGATCACTTCGATGGGCAATTTGAGTCCCGTGGGATGTTCAACGCTGTCGGTAACCAGTAGCCGCTTGATTGGCAGCGCTGCCAGGCGCTCGCCTGCCGACCCCACAAACAAACCATGGGTAGCCACAACAGTGGCACTCGGAATCGCGCCTGCGGCAACCACCGCGTTGAGCGCTGCTTCTATGGTTCGGCCAGTTATGATTATGTCGTCGACTATAATGGGCGTTCGACCCCGAACTTCGCCGATAACGTTTCGCGCCACAACCTCTTCAGCCGTAATGCGGACCTTCGCAACGATCGCGACGGGGAGGTTCAAGATGCGCGCGTAGCGCTCTGCTAGCCTAAGCGCTGCCATGTCCGCTGCGACCAGAACGCTATCAGCTGGTGGCGGGGCGATTGCATCGCAAAAGAGACCGATAGCGCTCAGATGCTCCAGTCCTATCGCAAACGCACTTTCCAACGAGCGGGTATGAAGGTCGACAGCGACTACCCGTCCTATGCCTGCGGTTCTCAGCAAATCGGCAACCAGGCGAGCGCCGATCGCTTGCTGACCATTGTCGCTACGATCCTGCCGTGCATAACCGAAATACGGAATTATTGCGGTTACGTGATTGGCGCCAGAATGGCGACACGCGTCAGCGAGGAAAAGCAGTTCGATCAAATTCTGGTCGATTGGCGGTCCGGTCGGCTGAACCAGGAACACATCGCGTGCACGCACGTTCTGTATCTCGACGCGCAACTCGCCATCGGGAGACCTAGTGAGCGAACACTTTCCAAGCGGGAGCGCCAACGTCTTCGCAATTGCAGTCGCAAGCTTCAGATTGCCCGAGCCAGAAACGATGACTGTATCCATGATGGTTACTTACCACTCTTGATCTGAAATTGCAGTCTGGCGACCGATTCAATTGACCCTTTTAGACCGAGCTCTCTCCACAATCTACTATCGCTTCCCACAAATATCTTTAAAATGGTCTGGTTCGTTCTGGAACAGCCGCTCACCGCGCTTTCCAGTCTCCGCTACCCTTCTGTTCCCCCTTTCCCGCGGGAAAGGGGATGAGGGGATAGGACGTGGCCGGATAGTTGCCTCAAATCCCCTTCCCATCTATGTCCGGCTGCAGTACCAAATTACCCTCGCCCGCTCCGCGGGAGAGGGAACAACGAAAGCGTCCGCGCCTGGGGTGAGGGATGGGGAAGGGGCCAGGGGTTAGGGCTTTGTTCTTAAAGATATTTGCGGGACAGCACACTAGATGAATCTTTCTGCTTAATGTCGCACACTAGCTCACAACCACTCGATGGGGAATCGCTTCTGCCTCGAAGTCCGCCGCAGAGCATGGCGTCGAGATTACGATGGCGGCGGGCACACCGAGGGCGTCGCGCCAGTGCGGAGTCGCACCATAGTTTTTCGCGCCGGTCCGTCCGCGGGCGACTGCCTCGAACTCAGCAATCCGGAAACGAGCCGTCCCCGCAAATTCGAGAGCGCGGACTACGTCCTCAGGAGCCGGAACTCTTCGGCTTGGTCCTTCTTCGCCACGATCGAAAGCGACTGCTGAACATCCGTTACGAGCAATCCGACCGCCGTGTGGACCGCGGGTGGTACGACGACGTAAGCTTGTGCTCCATCGAGGCGCTTGAAAACCCGCACGCCGCGCTCTAAGTTTTTCTGATCTGACGGGAGGAAGTTAGGTGCCCAGAAAGCCAGGGATTTTTTTCAATAAGAACGAATACCTCTCTGCCGGTTCACGATACGATGCCGAGTGGAGCTTACTAGACGAGACTCTTTATCGACTTTGTCGAGAGAATCCCGACAATTCATCACGTCCTTCTGTGTTCGCCAAGGTTTTTATCATTGGGCGGTCTTACCAGACTGGAATAGAGCCCAAGGTAAAAACTCGGGGTAACCAAGGAAGCTCGATATCTCAAGTAGCGGAATGTCTTCTTAGACACGGCAAAAAATTGGACGAGTGGATTGGTTCTCTTTCCGGTGATATCGAATCTGCGGACCTGCGTGCGATTGTTGATGTGCATGGGCGCGTACTGAACCTACTAAAACCCGTTGCTCGAAAATTGAAATCGCCTCGTTCTTTCGTCTCACAGTACCTGCACTTTCACAATCCGGCGGTTCCCATCTATGACAGCTACGCCGAATCGAGCTTGAAGGGTCTAGTGCCATGGGACGACGCACTTAACGTGTTCAACGCGTCGGGAACTGCGGATCGCGAGTACGATCGCTATGTGAAGCGGTTCCTGCGGTTGTGCTCCATTGTTCAGCAGAAGGAGTTGATAGTGTCGGTGAAGCGTCTGGGCCATTATCTCATTTGGATGGCCGACGAGGATGCACTTCCTCTCAGTCCTTGAACCTGTTCGACAGCTCACAGCATGCTGGTACACTTGCTAGGAACTAGCCCGTTCCCGGGATCAATCGCTCACCGCTGCCGTCACGATTGGGCGACCAAGTCTTTCAATAAGAGAACTACCGTTTTCAAACCCGCTCCACCACGATATCTCCTGCTTTCAGATTGTTGTGTTCGACGGAAGCTAAGAACACCTTAGGAGAATCGCAAAGCTCTACAGACGGGATGCGTCAGGGGGTTGGCAGAACAATTTGTCGGTAAAGCGCTTCGACATCGGTTGGTAAAGGGTGGGCTGTTCCATAATTCATCACAGCCGCGGCTCCAGCCGCGATCCCATGGGCGAAGGCGTCCTCAGGTGCATCACCGCGCGACAAGCCAAAGATCATACCCGCTGTGAAGCTGTCACCAGCTCCGACAGAGCTTCGCACTACCACATTGGGAGCAGGAAGTCTCAGCACACCTTTTTCCTGAGCTAGTATCGCTCCCTCGGCGCCGAGCGACAAAACCACAAACTGAGCTGCTCCAGCGCGGACCAGCGCCAGCGCCGCCGCTTCTTGCTCGCCCCGATCTCTGATCGTACGTCCTAGCAGGCTTTCCAGTTCACCTAGACTGGGCTTGATGAGTGTTACCCCTTGGCCGAGCGCATGCTTCAGCGCAACACCGGTAGTATCTAAGACGAAGTGCATACCACGCCGCACGGCAAGCCGGGCCAACGTACCATAGAAGTCATCCGGCACGCCTTCCGGCAAGCTACCGCTGGCAACGAGCCATTCGCTTTCGATCTTTTCCAGTGCCTCCAGTAGCGCATGATATTCTGCTTCGGCAACCACCGGCCCTGCTGGAACAAAGCGAAATTCGCGTCCTGTGGAAGACTCATGTACGTTGAGACTAATCCGAGTGCGGCCCAGGATCGGAATAACGAGGTATTCTACGCCTTTCTCGTCCAGCAACTCTCGCAAGAATTGCCCCGTCGCACCCCCGGCCATTAGTATGGCGAGTGCATCCATACCCAGTGTGCGCAACACTCGGGCGACATTGATACCGCCACCACCCGCGTCGAATTGCTCTGCCGTCGTCCGTATCTTATGAACTGGTATGACCGAATGAGCCATGCACGCCAGATCGATTGCCGGGTTGAGGGTTAAGGTAACGATGCGCGGTGGCGTTTTGGATGACATCCGTAAGTACCGAATAACTACCGGGCCGCGAGCGTCTCGAGTCATTCCTTATGGCTGGGCTGCGGGCGTAAGTCTAGAAGGGTACGTCGATCCGGATCGACCCGAGAAAATCGGTCGATACCCATGTCAGAGTATCGCGCTGTTGTCGCTCTCCCTTTGAAGTCCTTCGGGCTCAAGTGCGCACGGCTCCGGCCTTCACAACTTGAATGAATGAATCAGGGTCAAGGCTCGCCGCTCCGACCAACAACCCGTCGATTTCTCGCTGCGACAAGAAGGCCAGTGCGTTACTGGGAGTAACGCTGCCGCCGTAAACGATCCTTATCTTCTCCGCAGCTCTACGGCCGACGCGGTCGCCAAGAGCGCTCCTGATCGAACCGTGAATCAACTCGGCCGCCTGCGGCTGCGCAGTCCGCCCGGTTCCTATCGCCCATACCGGTTCGTATGCAACCACCATCCCCGCGAGTTCACTTCCATCGATCTCGTCGAGTGCCCGCTGGAGCTGACCAAGCACCACCTCAAGCGCGCGGCCAGCGTCGCGTTCGACCGCATGCTCCCCCACGCAGAGCACTGGCGTCAGCCCGTTCCGCAGAGCAGCCCTGAGTTTGCGGTTTATCAGCTCGTCATCCTCATGGAACAAATCGCGGCGCTCGGAATGGCCAACTAGCACGTAAGATACTCGAAGTTCTCGGAGCATTGGTGCAGACACCTCACCCGTGAACGCCCCCTTATCTTCACAGTACATGTTCTGTCCGGCGAGGCCGATGCACGACCCGGCAATCTCCTGAGCGACGGTTGATATCGCCAACAGTGGCGGTGCGATGACGGCATCGCATCGCTCCACAATCGCGGCATCGCGATCTATCGTGGCGCGAAGTGCCGCGGCCAGGACCCGCGCTTCATGGACGGTCACATTCATCTTCCAATTGCCGAGGAAGAACCGCCGCCGCGCATCAGCTCCGCCCGTTGCGGTCCTATTCCTCAAGAGCCGACACCTTGACCGCCACGATTTCAAACGATGCGGCTTTCTCGACAGCCGCTCGATGGAACATCCTGCCCGTCCGGCCAAAGCCGTTGATCCCAACTCGAATTGCCATGCTGCCTCCAAAATGATGCGAGCATGAAGGTGCATTGAATATGCCAGTCACTAAACCGAACAGAGGCTGGCACGCAACGTGACCCATGAGAGAAATGGCGCGAACGGCTACGTCACTGTTTCCAATGGAAGCAGTAGCAGGATATCTGGAGTAGCACCATCGAGAAGGACCGCGGAATAGATGAACACTCTCGATGCCGTGCTCGTCGCCCTTTCAATCGGGCGTTGATCTGGCAAACGATTAATTTTGGAGTTCGCAGCGTCGACACGGAGGAGGTTTTCTAGTTCAACAACCGCCAACACTAGACGCCCTCTCGAAACACCAGCCTTTTCGGGCATTTGGAGTTATTTGGAACCTGGACCTTGGTGGAGAGTTAACTTGACAATGCTGCACCTATGAAATGACCCAGCACATAGGTCACGCTGGCAGCGGCCAGTCCAACGAGGAGTTGTCGAATTCCGGAGAACAAGAAGCTTCGCCCGGTGAAGAGTGTCGCTCCTGCGCCAATCAAGAAAAGCACAATCGAACTTATCACGATGCTCGCGAGCACGGCGGTGGTACCCGAAACGAGAAAGAAGGGTAGCACAGGAAATAGAGCGCCGGTTGCAAACAAAAGAAAGGACGACACTGCCGCATGCCACGCGTAGCCGCCGAAGTCCTCTCGTCTTGGAGTGGCTAGGCGGTCGGCTAACGCTCGAGCCTCGTCGGCTTTGAAACCGTGAGCCGAATAGATGTTGGCCAACTGCTTCCTCTCCTCTTCGGAAATATCGGTTGGTTCTCTGGCCTCCACATCAATCCCTGTCTCGTGGCTCTCTCGAGAGGTGCTGACCGACAACCACTCGCCCATCGCCATTGCGCAGGCGCCTGCAACCAGGCCCGATAATCCGGTAACGAGGATCGCGCGGGATCCGAGATGTGCGCCGGATACTCCCATCACTAGGCTCAAGTTTGAGGCGAGCCCATCGTTGGCGCCGAGCACGGCCGCGCGCAGCGCGTTTGCCAATGGACCGATCGACATATTCGGGACGGACGCCGCGACCGCTCGGATGATACGTGCGTGCGATCTCTCTGCCGCGTTAAGGCCACTGGCGACAGCCTCGGATTGCGCATCGTAGTCTCCGACATCAGCCTGTTCGCGTGTGCTGACGACTGGCAGCACGAAGTCGGGACCCCGGCGGCGCGCGAGCCAGATCAAGGCTCTCGTTCGCCACCCAACCCTGAAGTCAGGCACCGGCTGCACCAGCTCCGAAAGTCGTTGTTTCCAGAATTCCTGGTGCGCTTGCTCGATCCCGGCAAGGCGTTTGTAGACCTCAGCGATTTCAGGTTTGCGCTCCGCAACGGCCAGAGCTCGATATAGGGCAGCGCTGTCGACCTCGCCTTGAATGTTACGGAGATACTGCTTGATCGTGCCCTTGCGGTCTCTTGAATCAGATGGCATGGCAGCACTCCTGCATGCGTGAGGACATTCGCTTCTTCCTTCGCCCTGGAGGCGCTGCTCGATTCACGAGCAATTCTTTCGTTTAGGATGGATAAAAATCAATCGATTGGTTAGGAGACCAAGCAGAGGATTGGTCGGCGAATGCCAAAAAGTGAGAGAGTGTGGAGCAGCCGCTGAGGTCCTGATCGGCGGACCGTGGCATCAACGCATCCCCAGCTGGCGGGACGCGGTTGCCACGCTGTTGGTGCTGGCGGTCGTGATTCTCCTCGGATCCGGTGCCCACCGGATGCTTGGGCCTTTCGTCAGCACGCAACAGCCAAATATCTCTCTCTCACCAACTGCCCTGCCAGTTTATGCTCTTCGCACGACGATGCGCATGCTGGCCGCGCTCGTTGCTTCGCTAATCTTCACGTTCATCTACGCCACGCCCGCAGCCAAGAGTCGGCGTGCCGAAACAGTTCTGATTCCACTGTTGGACGTCCTCCAATCGGTGCCGGTACTGGGCTATCTCTCCTTCACGGTCGTGTTCTTTGTCTCGCTTTTCCCCGGCAGTTCGTTGGGACCGGAGCTGGCCGCTATCTTCGCAATCTTTACGGCCCAGGCCTGGAACATGGCTTTCAGTTTCTATCAGTCCCTTATAACCGTTCCGACCGATCTCGACGAGGCTAGCCGCAGTTTCCGGTTCTCGGGATGGCATCTTCCCCATCGCAGTTTTCCTAATCGTGAAGTTTGCCCTCGATCCCGTGATCTGGCTGAGCCCGCTGATGATTCTCGGGACGCAATGGTACATCCTCTGGCGACGGTTATCTGGGTCCCTGTCGGAGTAGGCGTCGGACTGCGGCCGAAGCTCGCGGAGAAGGTCCAACCGATCGCGCAGTTTCTCGCCGCCTTCCCGGTAATGAGTCTGAGGAAGCTCGTTATCGCCGGCGCGAGTGCGTTCCCGAGCGACTTCAGGGAAGCCGCGTCGAGCTTCCGAATCCACGGTTGGCGATGGTGGCGGCAGGTGATGCTCCCCGGAATCTTCCCCTACTATGTGACGGGGCTATTACCGCTTCGGGCGGCGCTTGGAACGCGTTGCATCGTTTCTGAGGCAGTCAGTTGGGGGCCGACGAAGCTGAGCGGGTCCGGCCTCGGCGCTTACATCGCGCGGATGACGGAAGCAGGCGACTACCCGCGGATCGCCCTCGGCGTGGCGGTTATGTCAGTTTTCGTCATAACGATGAACCGGCTGCTGTGGCGGCCGCTCTACTCTTTTGCTCAACGGCGAACGCGGCTCGATTGAAAGAAACCAATGGCCCTCCAGGCGAACAGCTCCATCATTGAAATGCGTAAAGTTTGCAAGGCTTTCGCCAAGGTATCCGGCGAACCACTGCCGGTGTTGGCCGACATCGACCTTGCTCTGCGTGAGGGCGAGATCCTCGGACTTCTCGGCCGCTCAGGTTCAGGGAAGTCGACCTTGCTCCGCATCGCTGGTGGGCTGATTGCGCCGACTTCCGGAGACGTTCTCTATCGCGGGAAGCCGTTGGCCGAGCCAGCCGAGGGCATCGCAGTTGTATTTCAGAGCTTCGCCTTGTTTCCATGGCTGACCGTGCTCGAGAACGTCGAAACCGGACTCGACGCGCTCGGCCTAGCTCACGATGAAGCCAACCGCAGGGCGATGTCGGCGATCGATTTGATCGGTCTCGACGGGTTCCAGTCTGCCTATCCACGCGAGCTTTCGGGTGGGATGCGCCAGCGGGTCGGCTTTGCGCGGGCGATCGTGATCGAGCCAGTGTTGCTTCTTATGGACGAGCCGTTTTCAGCGCTCGATGTTCTGACGGCCGAGACTTTACGAACGGACTTTCTCGATCTCTGGATAGAGCGTCAGCTTCCCACCAAGTCGGTACTGCTGGTGACCCACAATATAGAAGAAGCAGTCATGATGTGCGATCGGATACTGGTCCTTTCGTCAAATCCGGGGCGTATCGCGGCCGAGATTCCCGTTCGGTTGCCACATCCACGGAACCGATTGGACACCGAGTTTCATAGTATCGTTGACGAGTTTTATTCGATTCTTACGTCGCGCACAATGGAGGCGGTCGGGGCACAAAGCAAACTGCGCGGCGGTTTGGTGCAACCCTTATCACCGGTCCCGACCAATCGGCTCGCCGGGTTCATTGAGGCGCTCGCCTCGCCCCCATACGAAGGGCATGCCGAGCTGGCGACGATTGCTCAAGCGCTTTCGTTGGACGTAAGGGACCTCTTCTCGATAACCGAAGCTCTTCACATCATGGAGTTCGCCGAGCTCAAAGACGGCTCTATCAGGCTCACGGCGGCAGGTCGCGTATTCGCCCAAAGTGGAACCGAAGAGCGTAAGCGGCTGTTCCGCGAGCATCTGCTCTGCTTTGTGCCTCTCGCAGCTCATATCCGTCATATCCTCGACGACCGCGAAGGTCACTTGGCACCTCGAGTCAGATTCGAATCCGAACTCGAAGACCATCTGAATCCGAGCGATGCGGAAAAGACCGTGCGCGCCGTCATCGGCTGGGGGCGCTATGCCGAGCTTTTCACCTACAACGACGAGACGAGGACGTTCACCGCCCGCAACGGTTCTGAGGGATAAGCGCCACTACGACGCACGCGTGATTACCCAGCTCCGCGAACTGCAAAACCTATGTGCTGGCGCGCTCGGCACTCTGGTGGCTGACACGCTACCAACCTCGCGGTTGGAGCGAGGCTCTCACCATCATCCGAGAAGACTTTTCAACGGCTGTAGCAGCGGGCTCGCGCAGCGGCAGCTTCTTCCTCTACATCTCTAGCCGCAGCAGGATGCCCCGAGTTCCGATCTTGCCACACCTGGGCCTGGAGACCGCGTGCCTTGTCGCAGGCATACCGGTGGCCGCCATATTCGTAGTATCCGTGATGCCAACCGTGATTGGCGTAGGCGGCGCGGTCGTTTCTATAATGATCCCACCACCAATCGACCGGCTGGATGTAATTTGAATTTGCGCCATAAGCCGGTTCCGCGAATGCCGGCGCGGTCAGGGGAAGCGCCAGCATCGCACCGCCTAGCAGACTCATAATCAGCTTTCTTTTGAGTTTCATGGGAGGCACCTCCTGCTCAACACGAAGCATCGTCAGTGCCAGACTTGGATAGCACCAAAATTCTTGGGAATCAAAGACTTCTTCAGTGCGGTTCGATGAATCCTCGTGCGAATAAGGCCCGAGTCATCGACCCAAAATTACAGTGTTCGTCCAAGGTCTTCGCCGGCCGGCCAAGAGTAGCTAGGTGAGCGAAGAATTGAACGTTTGTCAGAGGGAACCCGAAGCTATGTGCAGCGTGGATCGAGATTGAAACGGAACGGAGAATCCCGCGGCCTCCGCTACTTTGCCGCTTTGCCCGCTCCGGTCATCGGCACCGTCTGCACGAGAGGCGGGTATTTCTTAGCCAGCGACGGATCGACGTTGTCCATTATCTTCAAGGAGCCCGAAAACTTCATCGCAGCCCCCGGCGTAAACTTGACCTGCACGTTGCAGGTCCCGGGGCGTACACCCTTGGCGCCCGGGGCGAGCTGCTCCTCACAACTGGTTGTGATTGCAAATGCCGACGGCGTCACGCTCTCCATTTCTATGACGATCGGCAAGGCCTTCGACTTTTTCGTGGTCTTCCCGGCGTTGGTTATTTTCAGCGTATCGACCTTGCTTGATCCAAGGTCCACCGAGCCGAAGTTCAGGCGACTTGGCGAGATCTTCAGCTTGCCGGCGACCGGCGGAATCGTAGGCGTGGGCAGCACGTTGAAGGTGCGCGAATCGCTCGACGCGTTGTATTGCGAGGCGCCAGCGAAATTCGCGCTGAGCGTCGTTACCCCGGTGTTGCTCGGCGTTACCTGGCAGGTGGCGTTGCCGTTCGTATCGGTGGTGCCTTGGCAGTCGGATCCCCCGAGACTGAAGTTCACCTGCTGGCCCGAGAGCGCGACCGCGGGCTTTTGTGAGACGTCGGTAAGATTCGAGGTCAGCGTGACGGCTTGACTCACCACGCTGGAGGTTGGGCTCTGGTTCAGCGACAGGAAGGTCAGATCCGTCCCGGGTCCCCAGGTATAGACCGCAGTGTTCGAGTTTATCGAGGCGCCGTTCAGGGTTGCGGTGGCGACGATCGTATCGATGCCCTGATACGCGCCAGTATAGCTGAACGACGCGGCGCCACCGGCGGTGTTTGATTCGAGCAGCCGCTGGTTTGCCCCGGACACTTTAAGCGTCACCGGTGTTCCGTCCGGAACGCTGAGGTTGTGGAACTGTGCGGTCAGGCTCACGCTGCTGCCCTGCGCGGGATTCGTCGATAGCTGCGAGGGAGTCAGCGACAGCGTTTGGAAATAATCGCAGCCGCCGGTCGAGTCGGTAATCTTCCATACCGCGACCCCCTGCGCCATGTAGATGCATCCTCCCGGACCGGTGGTCATATTGTTTGCCCCGCCATTCGTTCCGCCATTGGTAAGGAGCGGCGTGCTGATCGTGGGCGTAGCAGTGGTCAGATCGAAGACACTGATGGTGGGCGGAGAATTCGGAGTGGTACTGGTGTCCGCCGGAAAATTTGCAATCAGGAACTGCGCGCCGCCATTGGTCGCCGTCCCGTATGCTTGCATCCCGAGAAAACTCTGGCCCAATCCGGCTATCGGCGTTACTACGGGAGGATTTGGACCGTTGGTCGCCGTGACCATCACGCCTTGACCATTGTCCCAAATGTACATGTCGCCGCTGGGCGAGAACGCGATATTGGCGTTCGGCGTGTTCGGGAGGTTCGTGTACAGCGAGGTGGTGGGCGAATTCGTGTTCAGTCCGGAGATCTCGAACAAACCTGGATTGTCGCTGCCTCCGCCGCCGCATGAATCGTCGGTAAACAGATCTCCGCTTATGGGATCGAGAGAAAGCGCGGTCGGGCAGGTCATATTCGATGCGACAGTCCGGATGATCGCGCCGGTGGCGGGATCTATCTGGAACACGGCGCCAGTGGTGAAGTTGCCGCCCGTCGTGGTGCGGCTGCCGTACAGGTTCCCGCTCTGATCGAACACCAGCGACGCCAGCGTCGTGCCGATGTTCGCGACCAGGGTGGAAGGGCCAGCGACTCCGCCGCCGGGCGGGAACTTATAAAGATTTCCGTTCTCTATGTCGCTGACGTACAGATTTCCGCTGGGATCGAACGCCACTCCCCAGGCGCCCGGACATAGGCCAAAATTGACGCCCCCAAAGGAAAAGTCCTGCGCCTGGAATCCGGTCGCGTACGGAGTCGCAACGAATCCCGGCGCGGCAATCAGGGTATTCGAGCATCCCGTCTGCGAATTGCTGAAGGTGACCATGCCGGTTGCCGGAAAGGGGAGGTTACCGTCGGTCACGTCCACTGCTGAGTAGGTAATCGTCTCGTTGTTCGAATCGACCGCCGTGAATTCGATCATTCCGCTCGAGTCCGTCACCGGTGGAATCGGCCCGGTGATTAGCGAAGTGCCGCCGCTCTGGTTGATTTGAATAAGCTTGCCGGGCGTGGGACGTCCGAGTGAATCCTGGAGCGTAACGGTAATATCAACCGGGCTCATCCCGTCGGCGGCCTGCGTTGTCGGGAACACATCGAGCCCAGCCGAGGCAGCCGGAGGCGTAACGAAAGGAAGAGTAGGCGTCATCGAAAGCGGAAGGCTGTCGGTGATGTCGGTCGCCGTGAAAGTCAGTGCCTCAGGGACCAGGTCGGTAACCGTAAACACTGCGGCACCGTTACTGGTGTTGGTGACGGCGCTCGCGGGAGAGATCATCGCGTTGGCGCTAGGACTTGCGGAGAGCGTCACCGTCTTGCCTGGAATCGTGTTGCCGTTCGCGTCAGCCAGCAGCACGACAACGGTAGCCGTGGTAGCGCCATCGGCCGGCACGCCCAGCGAAAGAATTGGCGAGAGGTCGTTATCCTGATAAGCAAGCGTGACAATCGAACCGGCCGCAGATGGTGGTCCCGCAGTCTGATGCGACAGGGCAAGAATGATTTGGTCAAGGTTTGGTGAGCCGAGGCCAACGTGCTGAAAGTCTGTGCCCATCGAAACCGCATCGTGGAAAGCGCTGGTGCCGGCCAGCGGGTACAGCGCAGTATTCGCCAGGCCAAGGTTGGTGCCGACCGCCTGATTGATGATGGCAGCGTAAGAGGCCCAGATTGGCGCGGCGATACTGGTGCCGCCATAGAAGAGATTGCTGGGACATCCGCCCGCGCTCGCCTGGCAAATCTCGACGCCGGTACTGGGATCCGCGTTCGTCACGACATCCGGGATAGACCGCATCGTGCTTAGACCGGCCTGATAGCTGGGTGCGGTAAAAAATTTGCTGATTCCGAAGCCGCCCTGACCCGTCGGAGGAGTCTCTAAAACGCCGTCCCACCACGTCTCTGTTCCATAGAGGCCGCCAAGGCTCTCGACTTGGGTGGTACCACCGACCGCGGTTGCGTGCGGAGAATCAGCCGGCACACCGATAGTGTTCGAGGAGCCATCAAGGCATGTGCTGCCTGAGTCCCCTGCGCCGTTGAAAACGCTGATGCCCGCGGCCGCGGCGTTGCTTAGCACGCTGTCGATGCTGTCCACGTCGGCCTGATCGGTTTCGTCTTCACAGTAGGACCAGCTGTTGCTGATCACCGTGACCTTGTCGTCGATCATCTGATTGAACACATCTTCGAAGCTGGATCCGCCTTCAAAGGGCGCGTCGTAGACTTTGACGTTGGCTTCCTCCGCCAGAGTCATGACGGTATCGATATCCAGCAGGACCTCATCCTGGCCTGATCCCGGGGTTGCACCTCCGTTCACATCCACCGTGCTCAAATTGGCAAGGTTGGCGGACGGCAGACCGATCAAGTTGAAGTAGTTTGCGACGTCGCTCTGCTCGAAGGTATCGAACTCGACGAGGCCGATCGTCTGGCCCGCGCCGCCGAGCGACGATGCCGCGGGCTGGGCCGCCGTACGGACAACGCCAGCGCCTGCGGCGAGTCCCTCGGCCTTCGTAAGAGGGGTAGCCTGCGGAGAATTGCAGGACTGACCGTCCGGCACAACATTGAAGTAAGTCAAGTCGGAATTAAGATCAAGTGTCAGCGGGCCGTTGCCTTTGGCCCAGGCCGGAACAGAATTGATGCAGTCGTCCAAAGCCTTCGTAGGGTTGTAGTTGCAGAACTTGTAACCAGGAGGCGGATAGATCGGAGCAAAGAGTATGGTGCAGATAAGCTTCCCTGCCGCCTCGATGGTGTTGGCGACATGGGCAAGGTTTGAGAGCCCTCCGACCGATTGCACCCGCGAAGCGAGATTTGCGGGAAGTGCGGGGTCGCGATCGCTCGCATAGAAGTCGCGTCTGCCAATCCGGTAGTCCTTGATCCGAATGTCGAAGGCGCGCTCGACTTTGGCGCGCGTGCCGCGAACCGTGAGCGTCAGCCTGTTTGCCGATCCGTGCAGCAGCTCGAAGCCATTGGCGCTCAGGTATTCAAGCGCAGTCCGATAGGTGCCGGCCGACGGCCCGAATCTGTCCGCGATTTCTGACTGCGTCAGGTAATGATGAAAATTTGGCGAGTGCGGATCGTAGAGATCGCGCAAGTAGCGATTCAGCCCCGCCTGGTCGTCATGACGCAGCACGATCGTCAGCGTCATCGGCTGATTGTCCTGGTTCATCCTTGATGGCACCACAGTTGCTTTCGCCAAAGCGGGCAGGACGTGGCCCGGAACCCGCACCATCGCCTCGCCGCCTGCCATCGGCGCAGCTTTGGCCGCAGCGCCGACCGGATAGATCGCGACGAGTAGCAGCGCGCCGACCAAAGCGAGCGAGAGGCGCACCACCAAGGCGCGGTTTGAGGTTATTTTGCGCGACGCCGTCATCCCCCGAACTGGTAGCGTGGGCTGCCTTCCTCAAATCCTCAAAAATAATGTCATAAATAATCAGATTATGTTGGTTCAAGTCAAACAATTCGACGACTTTCATTTCAATCAATGAGAACAAAACAAGATTCGCGGGGATATCCTTCCGCCAGCCGATTGACCGGCGATGAGGACGAGACGATCTGTAAGCGCGCTTCACCGCGCATCATCCGGGGCGTACTTCCTCGGTGGCAATAGCGGTGCATCAGATAGAACTCGCGACGCTGAAATGCTATCCAGCCCCTAGGGGAGGTGTACATGTCTCAAGAGCCCTACATACTTATCACTGCGGATACCCACGGCGGCGGCAGCCATGCGCAGTACCGCGAATACCTCGATCCTCAGTGGCGGGAGGCGTTTGACGAATGGCGCGGCGGATACAAGAACCCGTCCCAGGAGCACTATGGCTCCAAGAAGATGCGCAACTGGGATTACGGCATCCGCAACAAAGACCAGGACAGCCAGGGAGTCGTCGGCGAGGTGGTCTTCCCCAACACCGTGCCGCCCTTCTATCGCAAGAGCATCGTCACCGCCCATCCGCCCAAGCCTGAAGACTACCAGCAGTGCCTGGCCGGTATCCGCGCCCACAATCGCTGGCTGAAGGATTTCTGCGCCGAGGACCCAGTGCGCCGCGCCGGCATTGGACTGATCCTGCCGAATGACTTCGACGAGGCCATCAAGGATATCGAGTTCATCGCCAACTCCGGTCTGCGCGGCGGCGTTCTGCTTCCGCTCATCCCGCCGGACGCCTACTGGCTGAAGCCGCTCTATCACCCGGCATGGGACCGGGTGTTCGCTGCTATCCAGGACCATGGCCTCGTTATGAATCAGCATACGGGCCAGGGCTTACCGGACTACGGCGACGACGTGGTGGGCCAATCGATCTGGATCCAGGACGTAGCCTATTACGGTCAAGCTGGATACCGGCACCTCCTGATGGCCGGCGTGTACGAGAAGTTCCCGAAGCTCAAGCACATCCTTACCGAGTCCGGCTGCTACTGGGTTCCAGAGGTTCTCAAGCAGCTCGACCGCGCCTATCACGCTATCAAGGCAGGCGCGTTGGGCGAGATGAATTACGCTGGAATGGAAATGCCGCTGAAGGAGCGGCCCAGCGCTTATGCGAAGCGTCATTGCTACTACGGCGCGAGCTTCCCCAGCAAAGCCGACCTCGCCGGCATCGACGAGATCGGTGAGGATCACGTCCTGTGGGGCAACGACTATCCTCACTATGAGGGCACCTTCCCCTACAACCTACAATCCTTGCGCCTGACGTTCGGTGACATGCCGGACGCGCGCCGGCGAAAGATTCTGGGGCTGAATGCCGCGGCGCTCTACAACTTCGACTTGGAGAAGTTGAAGGCTCGGGCCGCAATAGTCGGCCCGACGCCGGCGCAAGTGGAAACTCCCCTGCCGCGCGAAGAAATTCCCCGTGACAGCGCTTGCTATCTCTTCCGCGACGCTCTTCAGGAGGCATCCTGAGCTATGGGGATGCCCACCGACATCGGGATAATCGATACGATGATCGGCTTTCCGGCCGAAGATTTCAAAGCGTACGACTTTATCCGCGCACAGCTCAAAGACCCTTCGGCGAAGTTCGATTTCCCGGTCGAGTACATGTTCAAGAACGTGCCCAAGGAGTTGTATGGGTCATCGAAAGATCCGATTTCGGTCACCCTGCACGAGATGGATCGGTTCGGCATTGAGATAGGCCTCATCGGCGCCGGCGGCGAAGTCGCAACCAAGGCGCTGAAGGACCATCCTGACAGGTTCATCCCGATGGGCGGCGTGGACCCGAACCGCGGCATGAACGGCATCCGCGACATGGTGCGGCAATACGAAAAATATGGCGTGCGCGCTTTCGGCGCGTTCAACGCTGGCTACAATCCGCAAGTCGGCATAGCAGACGCGCTGATGTACCCGATCTACGCGAAGTGTGTAGAGCTAGGTGTCCCGATCTTCGCCTGCGCCGGCGTCCCGGGACCGAGGTTCCCGATGTGGCCACAGGAAGTACGCCTCATCGATCAGGTGATGTATGACTTCCCCGAGCTCGTCTTCGTCACCCGTCACGGCTGCGAGCCCTGGGAAGATCTGGCCGTCAAGCTGATGCTGAAATGGCCCAACCTCTACTATTCGACTTCCGCGTTCGCGCCCAAGCACTACCCGGAAGCAATCATTCGTTATGCCAACACGCGAGGCGCGGACCGGATCATCTACGCCGGCTACTTCCCGATGGGCCTTTCGCTCGAGCGAATCATGACCGACATGAAGTCCGTACCCTTCAATGAAAAAGTCTGGCCAAACTTCCTCCGCAACAACGCCCGCAAAGTACTGAAGCTGGACTCCTGAACGAGCATCTATTCCCGGCTAGTTCTTTTCCCCGACACCCTGCTAAGACGTCGGCACCGAGTTACAAGCCCGACACCCTGCTAAGACGTCGGCACCGAGTTAGAAGCCCGTCGCCTTTGTACCAGACCTTGCCCTGCCTTATACCGACCCACCTCCGAGCTTTGGTGAAGTACTGAACTCGACCAGCAGTTGTGTGAACAGCTTGGGGTCTTCGCCGTGCATCGAGTGCGGCATCTTCGGGAATGACCTGTAGTCGATCGTCTGGCCGGCGAGCGAGACCAGCTCACAGACACGCTTTGCCTGCAGGTCCGTGGCTGCTCCCAGCAAGTAGCCGCTCTCGTCGACATGGCGGAAGTGATGCGTATACAACACCGGGCATTTGACGCTCGCCAGCATCCGCGCGAGGTCGCAGCTCGCGAATACGGAACCTTCCCAGAAGGCACGTCCCCATTCGGGATCGTATTCCTTCATGCGCTGCGGAATTTCGGCGGCGGGACCGAACATCATCGGGGCAATTGCGTGCGACAGCCAGGCCGGAAGCTCCGTCTTGGCCGCTTCGATCATTCCCGGCCAATCGCCCACACTCCATTGATCGCCAAGATATTTACTCATCAGCGCAAATATCGGTCCGATGCTCTGCCGGATCGACGGCCCGCAAGAGGTGGCGACCTCCGAGGAGAACATCGGTGGATCTTCGTAATGAGCGCCGCGGATCGTGCCGGGCATCGCGTACGCGGAGAGCCACGCGGCGATTACACCGCCCGACGAGAGCCCGCTGACTATGACGGGTCGTCCTATCGCCAGCGCGATGAACCGCACCAGGTCGTTGCCGAAGTTGTCGACGGTGTAGCGACCCGGAGTCCTGCTCGATCTTCCCTGCCCTCGCAGGTCGACCGCAAAAGCCTGGAAATGCTCCTGCAGCAGGCCCATCGCCTGCTCATAGCCCCACCATGATTCTGTTTGTCCCGGGATCAGCAACAGCGCGGGCTTCTCAGGCGCCCCGGCCACCGCGTAGTTGATAATAGCCTCGCCGGTGTCGATCGTCTTTTCCGCAAAGGCGTGAGCGACATAGGTCGCAGATGGGTTGTCGGGACCGAATCGAGGCTTGCTCATCGCGCGGTCTCCTTGTTTCGCAGGCGTGGGAAAAGCGTTTCGGCGGTGCCGCGATCGATCGATGCGCGTTGCCGGTCGTTCAACGAGTAACTCTCGTACATGCCGGTGAACGCTCCGACGATCGCGTCGTTGGCATAGGGCCAATCACTCCCAAATAGCACGTGGTCGGGCTTCGCCAATGCCATCAGGCTGGGAAGCGCGGTAGGACTCCCGGAAAGTGCGATATCGAAGTAGAACTTCCGCAACTGGACGAGTCCGTCCGCGAAATCTCTTCTCGGCGATGCAGCACCGGCGATCCGATGCGCCGCATACGGCACGAACCCTCCGGCATGCGACAGTATAATCTTCAAGTCGGGACAGCGCTCGAGCGTGCCCGATCCCGCCAGCCGCACCGCGGCTCGCGTCGTGTCCAGCAGGAAGTCCGTGATGAATGGCGGGATGCCCTTGACCGGCTCGACACCGTACAGCGGCGACGGATGCACGAACACCACCGCCTTGCGTCTGTTCAACTCATCGAACAACGGATCGAAGGCCTCGTCGCCGAGGTAAATTCCGCGGCTGTTTGCGAGCAGAACGACACCGTCGGCGCCGAGCTTGTCGAATGCATACGCGAGTTCGTCGATCGTACCTTTGACGTCGGGCAAGCAGAGCGTCGCGAAAAATCCGAATCTCTCGGGATACTTCGCCACGACCGCCGCCGCGTACTCGTTGACCTCGCGCGCCTTTTCCCGCGCCTCGGCATCGTCGCCGAGATTAACTCCCGGCGTGGATACGGACAGGATCGCGGTCTGAACGTGGTACTTGTCCATCAGCGCGATAGAGGATTCGGCGCTCCATTCCGGGATAGGTAGCCCTCCCGCTTCGACGCCTTTGCGCCTGAGCCATGCGCCATACGCGGCAGGCACAATATGATGATGCGTGTCGATGCGTCCTCGAGTCATCAACGGACTTCCTCCCTGAAAAGCCGAATGTATCCCCAGATCCTCCGCGCGTCGAGCGCGGACAAAGTCTCCTCTACTCTTTGTTTGACACTAGCTTGGCGCGGACGCGGACTGCGACCCCGACGCGGACACCGACTGCGACCGCGACGCGGACTGCGACGGCAACGCCGACGCGGGAATAAGACCTATCCGCGGATCGCGCGCTTCTCTTCCCTAGCGGGCTCCAATCATCAATAACGTCCGGCTTTGGGTTTTGAATAGGCACAGTCTGCAATATCAAGTTGAATGCATCGGTCGTCTGCGCTTCCGGAAATGATGTTGCAGGTTCGTAGCGCTATCCACGAACCGTCGGCCCAACTCGTAGCGATTAAAGACCTCCCAACATAATACGAACCAGAGTATGCGCGTCAGAGTGGTCGCCGCGTTTGCGCCGGTATGGAGTGCCAGTGCGAAGGAGTTCAATGCGCGACGGAATTGACGCACCCTAAGCCATTGGAGGCCTACATAAGTGTACACGTTGCGGTACGCTATTGGTTTTATTGCTACGGCTGCTTCCGGTAAATCAGATGCCGCGAAAACTTCGTTCAACAGCCGCTCTCGATTCTGCAGACTATCAGCGAAGTAGACGGAACTTGGGCCACTAATATTTCCCTGATGAAGCCGAAACCGCGCAACCACTTGGTCCACGAAGAAAAAGGAATAATGCCGTGCGATCCGCAGGCAGATATTCCAGTCTCCCGCGGTTGTTAGTGACTCATCATAGAGTCCGATGTGGTCGAAGCACTCGCGTCGAACAAGCAAAGTTACACTGCTGGTGAAATCCTCATACAACATGCTCACGAAACTACTGTCCGGGTAACGTTGAGGTAGTCCACGAGTATTCGGAAGCGGCCGTCCGGTTTCATCCATGGCCTGGGCTCGGCCATAAACCGCTCCAACATCGGCGTGTCTGTTAAGCGCCTCCACCTCACTAACGAGCATTTCGGGCAGCCAAACGTCGTCCGAATCTAGCCGGCCGATATAGGCGCCGCGTGCAGCCCGAAGGCCGGTGTTCATCGAAGCGTTGATACCTCGGTGCGCTTGGTGGATATAGCGAATGCGCGTATCAAGGAAGGTTCTGACTAAATCTCCGGTATGATCGGTCGAGCCGTCATCCACGACGATTATTTCGAAATCAGTAAAGGTCTGATCGAGCACACTTCGAACAGCTTCATTCAGGAAATGTGCGCGATTGTAGGTTGGAATGATAACGCTCACAAAAGGGCCGGCCACTATGGCCTCCTAGCCCGGATCACACTGGCGATGTCCCGGCGCTTTTGGAATTTGAGCGGGAGCGGTGACTCGCATTTGCTTTGGCGATCTCCTCGGTAAGGTCAAGTTTCGATGGCTTGGCGCGCCGCGCTCTGTTGGAGAAGCGGCAGCTAGCGATAGCCGCGAATTTGACAGACGTTTCTTCCGCGACGGCTTTTTCTTACGCTGCGCTGCTGAAGGCCTTCGCGCGAACGCTATCGCCATCTTACTCAGACGGCGGGCACCGCGCTAACTTTCAGGACGGGCGCTTCATCTCGAATGACGGACCTGCCCATCCGTCATCTAGGATCTGCTGCGGCGCTGCTTGAGAGCCTCGCGCCAGGTTGCCCGCGCCCATTCCCGATGTCGCCGCGCCATCGACCACCATTGCCTGGCCGCTCACGAACTCCGAGTCGTCGCTGGCCAGGAACAGCGCCATCGCCGCGATGTCTTCCGGCCGTCCCGTGCGCGGCCACGGCTGGAATGCCGCAAACAGTTGTGTCGCAGTTTGCTCGCCTCCCGGGAGGCGGTTGTAGGTCAGGGGAGTCGCGATCAGGCCGGGACAGATGCAGTTGACGCGAATCTTGTCCTTGGCCAGTTCGATCGAAGCGGACCGCGTCAGGCTGATCACACCAGCCTTGGCGGCGCAGTATGCGTGCAGCCCGGGGGCTCCGCGCAGGCCGGCGATCGAGGCGGTCGAGATGATGGAACCGCCGCCCGCCTTGCGCATCTCGGGCACCGCGTGCTTGATGCCGAGGAAGACCGCGCGCAGCAGGATCGAAAAGCTGCGGTCCCAGTTTTCCGCAGTGGTCTTCTCGAGCGGCCCGACCGCGCCACCCAGCCCCGCGTTGTTATAAATGATATCGAGGTGCCCGAATTCCTTGACCGCGCGATCGATCGCGCTCTTGATATCTCCTTCGCTCGACACGTCGGCGAGCTGGAATACAGCACTGCCGCCGTTCTCCTTGCAATCCCGCACGGCGGCCTCGCCACCCTCGCGATTAAGGTCGGCGATCACGACCGCGGCGCCTTCGCCCGCGAACCGAATTGCGGTGGCGCGGCCGATTCCGCTGGCCGCTCCCGTTATAACTGCAACTTTCTTTTCCAGCTTGCCCATGATTTCTCTCCGCCTTGATATAAAACCTTCGCCTGCTCGACGCACGGCGTCCTGTATCAATAGTCGCGTGACGCCCCGGCTGCCAACCACTGCGGTGGGAGTAGAATCGCAAACCCGCGCGGGATTAAGATTGGCGCCGCGCCATTTCAGCCGCGAGGAACCTTCGGATGGAAACGATTCTCGGCGACGTTCTTACCTGGTCATGGTTTTCCGAGCCGCATGGCTACAACTTCAACAGCCTACTGATTCCCGATCCAGCCGGAAATTTGTGTATCGACCCGGTCGAGCCGAACGATGAAGTCCTGAGCGAACTCGTCAGTAGGGGTGTGAGCCGTATTCTCCTCACGAACCGAAATCATGTGCGGGCCGCAAATCAGGTTCGCGAGCGCAGCGGAGCCCGTTGCTACATACATCGCGAAGATGCCGCGTACGCAAAAGCGCAGGGTGCCGTACTTGACGGAGAACTTCACGACGGCGAAATGATCGGCGCGCTAAAGGTGATAGGCGCCAGTGGAAAAAGTCCCGGCGAGGTGGCATTCCTCTGGCTCGAGCGAAAAACTTTGATCGTGGGCGACGCGGTGG
Source organism: uncultured delta proteobacterium (assembly GCA_963724395.1). GTDB lineage: Bacteria > Desulfobacterota > Binatia > Binatales > Binataceae > Binatus. Next base: position 36,422 of record CAVRUK010000004.1, read on the forward strand.
TAGGGAATCCGCCTGGGCGTCTGAGCCTCTTGCGCGAGCGCGTGATGGATGACCCGGCGCGCCTGCGGCGCAGCGTCGCGCAACTGCTCGCGCTCGACTTCGACACAATCCTGGTCGGTGACGGTGTATCTGTAATCGGGGATGCGAAGCAGCGGCTGAGAGAATTGGTCGACAGCTTCAAGCTGCCTTCCGAGTCCTAAGAAAAAGCTAGGAAGCCGCCCGTACTCAGATGGCACGAAAACAGGATCTGCCTCCTGCAGGCACACCCATTCCGAAGTTCGCCGATACCGTTGTGATCGGTGGCGGTACAGCCGGAGCGGCGATCGCGGGTCTTCTCGCGGAGCGTTCGCAGCAGCGCGTCCTGCTGCTCGAGGCCGGTCCGGATTACGGCCCGTTCGCGGCGGGACGATGGCCCGCGGAACTCACCGACGCCACCGCGATACCGACCTCGCACGACTGGGGCTACCGAAGCGGGGAGTTGTACGCGCCGCGCGTCATCACCTACGAGCGCGCTCGCGTGATCGGCGGATGCTCGTCGCATAACGGATGCGCCGCTATTTGGGGCAGCAGCGTCGATTACGATGGATGGGCCGCGCTCGGTAACCCGGGATGGTCCACGGACGAACTGCGGCCGCTGTTCGAGGCTGCCTCCGAGCGTCTGCGGGTTAGAATTCCGGAGCCAGCGGAGGTCTCACCTTTTCAGCGCGCAGCATTGGAGGCCGCGGCTGACGCAGGAATCCCGCGCGTCGCTGACCTTAACAATCTCGATGAGAATGTAGGGATGGCGCCGAGTCCGGTGAATATCGTGAACGGCGTCCGCTGGAACACCGCCTTCGCCTATCTCGATCCGGTCCGCGAGCGATCGAACCTGACGATCCTTGGCAACGTGGCCTGCGACCGCCTCGAATTCAGGTCGGGACGAGCGAACGCTGTCGTCGTAGCCGGACGCGACGATTCGGTACGCATCGAAGCCGGCCGTGTAATCGTTGCTGCGGGGACCTACGGCTCTCCCGCGATTCTTCTCCGTTCAGGGATCGGCGATCCCTCCGAGCTTCGCTCCGCCGGCATCGCGCCGAGGCACGACCTGCCCGGAGTCGGCCACAACCTGCATGACCATCCACGCGTTTCACTGAGCTACGCGGGAACGCGCGAGCTCGAAGAGATGATGGCCATGTTTGCGCGCGATCACTGGATGCCCGAGGAGCAGACGATCGCCAAGGCGCGATCTTCGCGATGCACGCGGGCGTTCGATCTGCACATCTATCCTGTCGGCGGACCCGACCCCACGACTCCGACCGGCTGGCGATGGACACTCGAGGTGGCATGCCTGACGCCGCGTTCACGTGGCACGCTAAGGCTGACGAGCGCGGACAGCGCTGTGCCGCCGATCCTCGACCATCGCTACTTGTCCGACGCCGACGACGAAGATTTGCGCGTGCTCGCAGACGGGGTCGCGCTCGCCCGCGAGATAGCCGCGAAACCCGCTCTGTCCAGGCTCGTGGGTACGGAGATTTCACCCGGCAACGCCATCGCGACCCGCACCGGGATCGAGGCGTTCGTCAGGGCCAATTGCCTGCACTACTATCATCCGGTGGGGACGTGCCGGATGGGTCCGGCGAGCGATCGAACCGCGGTCGTCGATTCGCACGGAAGAATCCACGGGCTCGACAATGCTTACGTCGCTGACGCTTCAATCATGCCGGTGATACCGCGCGCTAACACCAATGTGCCAGCGCTAGTCGTCGGCGAACGAATCGCCCGCTGGCTGCTCGAACGATAGAAACGCAGGCGCGAGAAAATCAACCCTTCGTGAACTCTTGGTTGCTTACGTACATGCCATATTTGGCCTAAACTTGTTTTCCTGGCAAGAGGGGCTGGGATCGTAAAGGAACCGGCCCCGAAACCGTTGAAGCCAATTACGTGGCTAGGAGACAGCCTAAATAGACTTCGGGGCTTTCCCGAGTACGTTAAGGATGATGTTGGCACCGCAGAGCGGTCTATACCGTTCGCTTTAAAGAAAAAATCTACGTACTCCATTGTTTCCAAAAGAAATCAAAGAAGGGGAACCAAACACCTAAACGGATGTCAAGTTGATCAAGGAGAGACTCAATCAGGCCGAACAATTGGAAGAGCGGGTCGGAAAAAGGTGAAGTCATGAGCGAAGACATTGTTTACAGGGAAGGCGGTGAGAATGTCTTTGCGGACATAGGAGTCCGTGATCCAGAAAATTCACTAGTGCGCGCTAAGCTGGCAAAACAAATCGCCGATATCATTGAGAAGAAAGGTCTTCGCCAAAACGAGATTGCAGAAATTCTTAACGTCGATCAATCCAAAGTGTCCAAGCTGGTCAGAGGCCGCATCTCTGGTTTCACCAGTGACAGACTGCTTCGTTTCCTCAATGCTTTGGGATGCGACGTAGAGATTAAAGTCCGGCGAAGTCGGAATGTCGAAGCACGCGGCAGGGTATCTGTGCTTGCTGTTTGACTTCGCCCCTAGAATGAGAAAAGGAGCCGTCTTTTTAGGGCGGCTCTTTTTTTTGGCCTCTCGACCAGCGTACTTGCGCGGCTTTTTTGGCGGTTTCTGCCCGCCGCTTTTCACTTAGCTTTGCGGCCCGTTCCGGGCCACCGATCAGACGCCCTTTTCAGATTGCGATACGGCTGCCATCCGTGCGGCGGGCGTAGAATCGCACGCCCGCGCGGGATTAAGATTGGCGCCGCTCTTTCAGCAATTGAGGAGCCTGGGAAGGAAACGCGACTCTTGCGAAAACTGACTCTAGCCGCTGCCGCCGTTGCGGTGCTCGCCGCGATTGCCTGGTGGATGATTCACATACCCGCCGTGCAGGACGCGGTGTTCCGGCGAGTGATTGCGCAGACCCTGGCATCGACCCGCAACGACCTGCTCGAGCCGGACGCGCTGCGAGTTGTGTTGTGCGGCACGGGAAATCCACTGGCCGATCGGAATCGCGCGGCAGCGTGCACGGCGATCTTTGCGGGCGGCAACATCTACCTGGTGGATATCGGGCCCGGCGCGTGGAAGAACCTGGCGCTGTGGCATATCCCCGTGACGCGGATCGCCGCGGTGTTATTCACGCACTTTCATTCCGATCACATCGGCGATCTCGGCGAAGCCAACCTGGAGTCGTGGGCGCAGGGGCGCGACCATCCGCTGCGCGTGTACGGACCGCCCGGCGTCGAGCAAGTGGTGGGAGGATTCGAGCAGGCGTACTCGCTGGACGAGGGTTACCGCATCGCGCATCACGGCGCCGCGCTGATGCCGTCGGCGAACTGGCAGATGCAGCCGCTCGCGGTGAAAATCGACACTCCTGCGGGCGCGTCGCCATGCGCCGGCGGTTCCGCTACGGTGCTTGAAGAGAACGGACTCAAGGTCACCGCGTTCACTGTCGATCACGCGCCGGTGGCGCCCGCCTACGGCTATCGATTTGACTACAAAGGCCGCTCGGTCGTGGTCAGCGGCGATACGAAGACGTGCGCCAATCTCGTCGCGGCCGCCACCGGCGCTGACGTGCTGATACATGAAGCGCAGGCGGCGCATCTGGTGAAGCTCATCCAGGATGAGGCGGAGCGGATTGGCAACGCGCGCGTCGCCAAAATCATGTCGGACATCCTCCGCTACCACACCACGCCGGTCGAGGCCGCTTCCGAGGCGAACCAGGCCGGAGTTCAGTTGCTCGTGCTGAGCCATATCGGTCCGCCGACGCCCAACGTGCTGGCGCGGATCGCGTTCATGCGCGGCGTTGCGGATGTCCGGCCGCGCGACGTCGTGCTCGGCTACGACGGAATGTTACTGACTATGCCGGCGGGCTCGAAAAGTATCGAGACTTCGACAATCCAGTAGCCGCTACCGTCCATCCTTGCTCCCGGGCGTTTATGCACTGGCACATCAAACCAATTCAACGTCTGCCGTGTTGGATTTACACTAGTTTCAGGTAGTGGTAACTTCGCGCCACTAACGCAACCATCGAGAAGGCTGCGCGAATCGGGCCAGGATTCCTTGAACTGAATCTCCAGCCGAAGACCGCGCGTTGGTTTTTTCGGAGGGCGGACCTTTGGCAGCTACTGAAGAGGCCGAAGGGGGGAACCGCAAGAGCAGAGTAGAATCGCTCGGCAAGCCCGCGGCGGAGGCCGGCACTTTTGCTCAGAACGGCGAGTTCTGGACGATCGGCTACCGCGCCGTTACCTTTACGCTGAAGGACGTCAAGGGTCTCAGTTACATCCAGCGCCTACTGCAGCATCCGGGCGTCGAATTCCACGCGCTCGATTTGCTGGGCATGCCTGCTGCGGGCGTCACCGACGAAAGTCCGCGCGTCGAACAACATGAGAGTTCACTGGATGTTGGCGTTACGATTCGACCGGCGCTGACCGGCGATGCCGGCGAGATGCTCGATGCGCAGGCGAAGCGGGACTACAAGCGCAAACTGCTCGAACTGAACGAAGAGCTCGAAGATCGGCTCGAGCGTGGCGATCACAAGCGCGCGGAGCAGGTCGAGTCGGAAATCGAATTCCTCGAGCGCGAGATTGCGCGTGCGGTGGGCAGCGGCGGCCGCGATCGGCGGGCCGGCTCCGCCGCCGAGCGCGCGCGTCTCAATGTTACCCGCGCAATCAAAGGCGCGCTGCAGAAGATTTCGGAGCGTGACGCCGCGCTGGGAGCGATCCTGGATCGGCGGATCAAGACTGGACTGTTTTGCTCGTACCTGGTGGATTCGCGCGCGCCGATAAAGTGGCAATTCTCGACGGAGACTCCAACCCCTGCCCGCAAACCGCCTGCCGCCGAACCTCCCGCGACGGTATCGCCACCGGCAACAGGCGAGCCGACCTTTCTGCGCGCGTTCACCGAGGGGACTGCGTTCGTCGGACGAGAAGCGGAGCGTGACATCCTCAAGCGCACGCTTGAACAGGCGCTCAACGGCCGCGGCAAGATGGTGCTGATCGGAGGCGCCCCGGGAGTCGGTAAGACGCGAATTGCCGCCGAGATCGGCGCCGAGGCCTCGCGCCGCGGCATGCTCACCTTGATCGGCAATTGTTACGATCGCGACGATCCGGTCCCGTTCAGTCCGTTCGTCGAGATCCTCGACGCTGCCCTGGCGCAAACCGCGGATCAAGCTGCGTTCCGCGAGGCATTGGGCAACGATGCTGCGGAAATCGCGCGACTGCTGCCGCAGCTGCGGCGCCTCTTTCCGGATATTCCGCCGCCGATACAGTTGCCGCCCGAGCAATCGCGCCGAGTCCTCTTCAGTGCCGTCACTGACGTGATTGCACGCCTCGCGAGGTCGCGGCCGCTGCTTTTTCTGCTCGACGACCTGCACTGGGCCGACGACGGGACCCTGCTGCTGCTCAGCCATCTCGCGCAGTTGGTGCCGAATGTTCCGGTCCTCGTGGTCGGCACCTATCGCGATTTTGAGCTCGACACCGCGGGCCAGCTCATCAAGACTCTCGACGAGCTGATCCGGTCGCATCTGCTCGAACGCCTCACGCTCCGCGGTCTCTCCAGAAGCGCCGTTACCGACATGCTGCGTGCGCTGAGCCGACAGGCAGTGCCTGACTCGGTGGCCGAGCTTTTCTACTCCGACACGGAGGGCAACCCGTTCTTTGTCGAGGAGCTTTTCCGCCACCTGGTCGAGCAGGGCAAGCTGTTCGACTCGAACGGAACGTTTCGCGCCGACCTCAAGCCCGGCGACATCGACGTGCCAGCGAGTCTGCGGCTGCTTATAGGCAGACGCTTGGCGCGGCTTGGTGAGAACACGGTGAAGATGCTGGGTATCGCGGCCGTGATTGGCCGCTCTTTCACTTTCGATCTTTTCGCGGCATCTGCCAAAGTGGATGCCGATTCGCTGATGGACTGCGTCGAGGAAGCTGAAAGGGCGGGATTGATTTCATCGACTATCCAGCCGGAGGCGCGCTTCAGATTTTCCCACGAGCTTACCCGCCAGGCTGTGATGAGCCGGCTGTCTGTCCCCAGGCGCCAGCGGTTCCATCTCGACATCGCCGACGCGATGGAGCGTCTGTATGCCAACGCGCTCGAGGATCACGCCAACGATCTCGCGCATCACTTGTGGCACGCGGGCACTGCGGCGGACCGCCTCAAGACTGCACGCTTTCTCGCGATAGCGGCCAAGCGCGCGCTGGAGCAGGGCGCATTAACCGAGGTCAAAGGCTATTGCCGGCAGGCGCTCGACGCGTTGGCAACGACTTCGGAATCTCCCGCGCGCGATCAGCAGGAACTCACGCTGCAGCTCCTGTTGGGTCAGGTGTTCATCGCGACGAGCGGCTATGTCGCGGCGGAGACCTCGGCGGCATACGATCGCGCCAGCATACTGGGCGAGCGGCTGGGGAACCTTGTGAGAGTGGTCCCGTCGCTGGCCGGGCTCTTCTCGCTTCCGATGCTGCGAGGAGAAATTGGCGCCGCGCAAGCTATGGCTGACCGAGTGCTAACCACCAGCGAGCGCGATGCGCAACCCAGGACTCAGGTCTGGGGTTACTACCTTCAAGGCGTCGTTCGTTACCATCGCGGCGACCTCGCTAAGGCATGGGAATACCTGGGTAAGGCGCGCGCAGTCTACGTGGAAGACGACCATCGAAGAAATTCGCAGGATCCTGGCTGCGAGACCTTGGAATACATGGCCCTGACCGCATCCCAATTCGGCATGGCGGATACCGCGCGTACCTTGATGCGCGAGGCGATCGCCCTGAGCGAGCGGATCAGGAAACCTTATGCGCGCACTCACTGCCTGTTCTATGCCGCATTCCTGCACGCCATGTTGCGGGATCCGCGGATGACTCAGGAATTTTCGGAGAGCGTCATCAAACTATCCACCGAGCGTTCTATTCCGCTTTTCCTGGACGCCGGCAAAATCCTATACGGCTGGGCGATAGCCTTGCAGGGAAATAGCGACCAGGGGATAGCACTGGTCCGCGACGGACTGGAGAGCTTCAAGTCTGCAGGTAACCGGCTCTCCTTGGGCTTGTTCACTGGCCGTTTGGCCGAGGCCCTCGCGAGCGCCGGGAACTTTGACCTGGCGCTGGTTACCGTGCAGGAAGGATTGGACGCAACCCCCGATGAACTCACGAATCTACCATACCTCCTATGGCTGCGCGGGGAACTGCTTTTAGGCAACGCCGGTCCTGAGACAGCACTCGAGAGCCGCGCTAGGGAAACGTCCGCGGTCAACGGTCCTGCCGCCGAGAAGAGTTATCGCGAGGCGATCGCCCTCGCGAGTCGCATCGGTGCGAAGTTGCCCGCTATGCGCGCCGCCACCAGCCTTGGGCGGTTGCTCAAGTCGTGCGGCCGCTCGACTGAGGCGCTAGAGCTAGTCGGTCCTCTATTTGGGAGTTTCACTGAAGGATTTGACACCCGCGGACTGATCGAGGCAAAAGCACTCCTGGATCAGTTGACCTAAGGCCGACGCACCGCCGCGACGTTCGCGTGCGCGCGTCGCAACCGTGAACTCCCAACCTCCGCCCAAGAGCTCGAACCATGACTCGCCGCGGCCAACTGCGCCTGTACTTCCACGGAGTGATTTTCCTGATCGTTGCTATGCTGATCGGGGGAACCAGGACTGATCGTCACCGGTCCAGCCAAGTGTGCAGGCCAGCATCAGCAATCCCGCAATCCGCAACGTCCGTAACGTCTTATTTTGGCTCGTCATGCTAGGGTCCTGTCGTCGTGCCGAGAGGCGGCATAGGGGGAGGCGGTGGGGCACCCGTGCTGCCGCCCCCGGGTGGCGGCGCTGAGAAGCCGACGCCGGCGGTCACTGCACTGCCACCGCCACCGCCGGTGCCCTCGAAATAGCTGGTATCGAAGTCAGTGCCTCGCACCGCGGCGGTCGCGTTGGGCGTATGAATTTCGAAGCTCTGCGTCTGCACCAGGGCCGGCACTACCGACCGCATCGCGCCTTCCAACAGGCGCAGTGTCGTACTCCCTCGTGCAGCTCCCCCGACCACCGCCTGGTCGAAAACCAGACTGCTATTGTAGTAGAGCGTCAGCGAGCTGCCGCTCGTCAGCGTCGCCGTCGACCGCGCCGCGGTCGCGACCCGGTCGTGAAGTTCGACTGCGGTTCCCTGTGCCACCGGGATATTCGCCGTGCCGCGCTGGATTTGCGCGGAGCCGCTCAGCTGAGTGACTGTTCCGACTCTTGTTGCGCGCGCACTATCGACGGGGCAAACCACACCACCAACGCCACGACGGCCACACATAGAAATGCAGCCCTCCCGTCCGTGCGTTTTGCCATCCCGACCCTCCCCAGCCCGAAAAGCAAAACAAATTTCATCGGATGGCTCTAATTAATAAAATGCCAGACCAATATCAATCCGCTTCAGCTAAAATCACTGCAGCCATCGAATGCGGGGAGTGGTCGAGAGATTCGACTCTTGTCGCCAAGCAAGGCCAGGCTGGAGTATTGTGATCTTATTGGGATCTCCGATCGTCGACGTACTTTGTATGAATACTGCGAGGTATGGAAATGTTTGAAGACGAAACAATAGTCATTGCTTGCCCGAAGTGTGGTTTCAAGAACTCGCTGCTGGTGCGGGAACTCGAAGAGGCCAGTGAAACTCATATCGTCTGCCAGGGCTGTCGGGTCGGCGTGAAGGTCGAAGCGTCGGAATTTCAGCATCGGCTCAATGAAATCAACGACGAAGTCGAGAGCATGCAAGTCCAGGCCCGACAGGCCAGTCAGAAAAACCCGAAACCACGCAAAGGTGATTTTCAGATCTGAGGGTTCATCAATTCTCAGTCTCAGTCTCGACCAATGGGCAAAGCTCGATAGAAATTCCATCGCACATCTAGCCTAACCAGCGGCGAAGTTGCTACAGATTTGAACGCCGCTCCACTCCAGGAGATCGGCAAACCTCGACAGGAGGCCTCTGCGATGAAGAAAACCAGGATAGCAGGCGCGATGCTCGCGACGGCCGTCGCGTTGGCATTCACCGGGACCGTCGTGAGTGCCGCTGACTCGGCGAGCCCGTCCACGCAGCCCGCCCAACTCAAGTGCCTCGGTGCGAACGCATGCAAGGGGCAGAGCGCTTGCAAGACCGCCACGAACGATTGCCAAGGCAAGAATTCGTGCAAGGGCAAGGGCTACGTAATCACCGCCGATAGCAAGACCTGCGAAGCCAAAGGCGGTCACGTCGGCAAGAAACCGCCGATGCCGATGTAGCCCGCCTCATCTCGGGGCGAGTACGTCCGATCGCGGCCGCCTGCAGGTTCTTCGCGCGCCGCGATTACGTCAGTCGATCCTTGCGACCGGCGGCGGCGGTTCTGACCCCGCTGTGACACCCTCGGTAAGGATTGCCAATGGATCGCTCATGAAGTTCCTACGTCTGAGCATCTGCCTGATCGCGGCGATATTTCTACTCGCACAATTCGGTGCTTCGTCTGCCGGCGCCGACATGGACGGCGTGATGATGCACGACGGTAAAATGATGATGATGAAAGCGGGGCTGCCGGCCACCACGATGGACCACGAAGTCACGATGTCGGACGGCACGACTGTCAGCGTGGACGGCATCGTCAAGCCGAAAAACGGACCGGAATTTCACCTGCAAAACGGTGAAATGATCATGATGGACGGGCATCTGATGAAAGGCGGTAAGGCTGTCGAAATGTCCCACTAGGGAACATCGGCTTTCGCCGGACAGTTGAATATTCATGACGGAAGGGCAGTCATCAGGGGATCGCAAAGCCGCCAGAGCCACCACTCGGCTGACAGTTTCGCCGCCGTGGAGTGAGTCCACGGGAACGCCGTCTGCTGAAACCCGGCGCCCGGGGCGACGCGCGCAGCCTGCCGCGATTCGGCTGGCGCATTGGATCAATATTCCGCTGCTCGTAATCATGGCCGGCAGCGGCTTGCAGATCCTTGCCGCGTATCCAGCGCTCGGGCCGCGCGGCGCACAATATAGCTGGTATCCGTTTCAGAACGACGCGCCACCGTCATGGCTGAGATTCGGCGGATGGCTGGCGGGCGCGCGCCATTGGCATTTCGCGGTGGCCTGGTTCCTCATCATCAACGGCGTCATCTACCTCGCCTACATGATCGCGAGCGGCGAATGGCATCGACGCGTTTTCATTCCGACTCGCGACACCTCGAACGCGCTCGCGATGTTCGCTTACTACCTGCGCATCCGCAAAACTCCGCCGCCCGAGGATTTCTACAACGGCCTGCAACGTATGGCGTATACGTCGGCGATTCTCTTCGGCGTCGTCGTGGTGCTCTCGGGACTGGCCATATACAAACCGGTGCAGTTGTACTTCATAACCGCGGCGTTCGGCGGATACGACGTCGCGCGCGTGGTGCATCTGAGCTGCCTGGTCTTGCTCGCGCTCTTTACGGCGATGCATCTGGTGCTCGTCGCGCTGCATCCGCGCACGATCGTCACGATGGTGACCGGGGGACAGCGTGGCTAGCCTCATCACGCGGCGAAAACTTCTGCTTGGCATCGCCGCGAGCACCGCGCTCGCCGGATGCGACAGCCGCGCGGCGTCGATGTTCCTGGCCGGGATGGGACGATGGAACGAGCGCGTCGATCGGCTGTTATTCTCGGAGAATCGGCTCGCGCCCGAACCGCCGGCCTCCGAGCTCACGCCCGAGGCCGCTTTCCCGAGCTACTTTATTTCTGACTCGATGCCGTTCGCGCCGGACAATTGGTCGCTCAAGGTTGGCGGCCTGGTCGCGCGGCCGTCGGTATTCTCGGTCGAGCAGCTAAAGCGGATGCCGATGTTCGGCATGCGGATTCGCCATCATTGCGTCGAGGGTTGGTCGGCGGTCGCTGAGTGGCAAGGCGTGCAACTGCGCGAGATTGCGAAGTTGGTCGGCGCGAGCGGCGACGCGCAATACGTCGAGTTCCGCTCGTTCGACAACGGCTACTATTCCACGTGGGATATCGAGAGCTCGCTGCATCCGCAAACAATTCTCGCCTACGGCATGAACGGGCGCCCGCTATATCCCGATCACGGTGCGCCGCTGCGCCTCTACTCGCCCGTCAAGCTCGGCTACAAGTGCGTGAAGTACCTCACCGAAGTGAATTTTCTCCCGACCCGCACCGGCGGCTACTGGGAAGACCAAGGCTACGACTGGTACGCTGGCGTCTAATTCCGCCAGCAGTGCACAAAGGCCATCGGATGTTGTCATCCTGACCAGAGCGAGCATCGCGAGCTTCCCGCGTCCATCCCTGACCATAGCGAGCAACGCGAGCTTCCTGCGTCATCTTGACGACCCGAGCAACGCGAGGTGAGGAAGGACCTCGGACAGCTTCGCGAACGCGAAGCCGGTACCGGTTTTGCGTTCCGCATCCTTCGAGAGACGGCGTCTAATCGATCGCGAGGCTTGCGAACGACACCGCCGACTCGCTCTGCGGCTCCATCGCGATTCCGTATTTCAGCAGGCGCGCGCTGCGGCCGCGCAGCAGCTCGAGCTGTGTGTACATCGGCGACAGGCCGCAGATTCGCCGCGCGTCGCGATCCTTCAGGATGTCGGCGAAGAAGCCCTCGGGGTCGCCGCGCTTTATATTTTCGATGAGGCCGAGATCCTCGCGCTGGACGCGCTCCGCCACTGCGCCATCGGCGGCGAACTCATCGCCGAATTTCCTGCCGACGTGCGCAAAATCCACGCCCGACAGAATCAGCACGCGGCGATGCTCGGCGTCGAGCTCGGCTCTAAGCGCCGCGATGAACGATCCAACCCGTGAATCGCGGGCCGGCATGATTCCGCTCGCCACCATTTCGTGGAACGAGCTGACGAGGATCGGGACGACCTGGTAGCCGCGCGCACCGAGCGCGTAAGCGAGAAACAGCGACTGGAATTCGATCGAGTGCTCGCCGCGATGCAGCATCTCGTCGGCAAACAGATCGCCGTCGTAGCGCGCCGCGAGCCGATCGATGAACGCGCCGTCGGTCGCGACCGCGCCGAACGGCGTCGCGTAGTTCTTGCGCGTCGCGCTGAACAGCTCGGGGCCGGCGCCATAGTGCGAGGTTCCCAGGATCACAACCAGCTCGGGCGGCTCGTGCGCCATCAGCTCGTGGTACGCGTGCGCATACGCGGCGGCGCCGCGGCGCGGATCTATATGAGGCGCGATCAGGCCCGCTAGCGGCGCCGAGTTTTTTTTCGCGGGTACGCGTCCGGGTCCTTCGGGCGGATCGAAGAATGCCGCAAGCTCGAGTCGCAACTTCGCCGGATCTTTCTCGTAGCATAGGCCGGCCAGCGCCGCGGGACGGTCGGGACTGGCGAGAAATTCCTCGCGCACGCGCCGCTCGCGCTCGTGAAATGCCGGCGAGTCGAGAAAATATGCGCGATCAAGCGCCGCGACCAGTTCGTCGAGCTTCTCGAGCGGAATCATCTCGCCGAAACGCTTGGCAAACGCCGCCTGAATATCTTTCAGCGACATCTGGCCATCGAATAAAGTCACGATGAAGTACGCGCCCATCCCGAGCATGATCGGCTCGGGCGCAAGTCCGCTCGGATCGCGCAAACAGATCAGCGTCTGATCCTGCTGCTCGACGGGGAAAGCCTCGACGGCGCGAATCTTTGGATTTTCCATCGCGAAATCTAAATCTAGGTGATCAGTGAACGGCCCCAAGCGCCGCGTTTACAGATGCTATGGGCTTTGACAAACTGCGGCAAGCTGACAGGAAGTCCGCGCGCGAAAATCCCCTTCAATTGTTTATGTCCGATCAACATCGACGCCGCGCCGCTCTGACTCGATCTCATCCGCGACGCAAGGACGCGCCCGCACGGGCTCGCTACAAAGTCGCGCGCGCCGACGCGCTCGCGCCCGGCGAGTCGCTGAAGTTCATGCTGCCGATTCGCGGCGCCGACGAGGAATGCTTCCTGATCAACTTCGGCGGCGAGTTCCACGCTTACGTCAATCGATGCCGGCATGTGCCGATGGCGATGGACTGGGTCGACAATCAGTTTTTCGCCGAAGACGGCCGCTACCTCGTGTGCCAGACGCACAACGCCTACTACGAGCCCGCGAGCGGCGAATGTATCGCGGGTCCGCCGACCGCATGCGGAAAATATCTTTACCGGGTGATGACCGAAATCGAGGACGGAGTCATCTACGCGCGTCCGCCTCAGGAAGAATTCGAAGACTGAGAAAAGAGAAGGCTACCGCTTATTCGTATTCGTCGCCGAAGTGCGCGCGCACGATTCGCGCCTTCAGGTACTCGAGCGTGCCGAGATCCTCGACGATATCGCCGCCCGTGTCGTAGAAGAACAGCTCGCCGTTCTTCGTACGCCCGACCGCGATAATCCATTCGAGGTCGTCCCGGTCCTCAAGCAAATAATTGATTGTCTGCGCCACCCCGCGGCCCGGGATAATCGTAATCTTCGGCCTCGGGAGCTTTTCCTTTTCCTGCTTGGGCATCTTTTTGATCAACCCTCTGGCGGGAGGATGCGGGAATCGACCACTCAATTACTCTAAGAATGCCCCGCGATCTAAGTCAATAGCGCGTGCACCGCGATCTCAACATGATGCGTGTTGGGGAAAAAATCGAACCCGCGCACGCGCTTGATTTTGTATCCCGCGCCCGCTAGCACGCGCAGATCGCGGGCCAGCGTCCTCACGTCGCACGAGACATAGATGACGCTCGCCGCGCGCAGCTTGATGATCGGCTCCATCAGATCGAGCGCGCCAGTCCGCGGTGGATCGAGAACTATTACGTCGGGGCGATAGCGCGCGCGATGCAGAAAGTCCGCCGTCGCCGACGCCTTCATCGCGACGAATTGCGCGTCGCGAAACTTCAGGCGCGCCGCATTGCGCGCCGCCGCCGCGATTGCGCCCGCGTCGGCATCGACGCCCGTCACTCGCGCGCCGCGCCGCGCCGCCGGCAGGCTGAAGTTACCCGCTCCGCAAAACAGATCGAGCACTGCCGGCGAGTCGTGAATCGCCGCCATCTCCATCACGCTCGCGATCAGCTTCCGGTTCTGCGCGCGATTCACCTGGCTGAACAAATCGGCGTCCGCATCAATCGACAGCCCGTCTTCGAGCTCGATTGAGATTCTTGCGTCGCCCACGGTCGCGCGATGCGCGCCCGATCGCAGCACGATTCCCGCAATCTCGCCGTCCGATTCGAGCACGTGGCGTGCGCGCCTGAGGTCCTCCTCGATTGCCGGCTTCTTCAGGTGCGCGACCTGGACTTCGCGCGCGATGTCGCGCACCACCTCGATCTCTTCGACACGCTTGCCGAGCGAACGTGCCAGGTGCAGCGGCATCCGGATTCCCGCCTCGGCGACCATGCATGAATCGATCTCGACGATCGTGTTGCTGCCAGCCTCGTAAAATCCAAGCGCACCCTTGGCGCCGACCCTCAGCCGGATTCTCGATCGATAGCCGAACTCCGCCGGCGCAGGCTCGACGAGTCCGACCGGATCGATCTCGATTCCCAAAGCGTGGCCCAGCTCGCGCGCGACGACCTCGCCCTTGAACCGCACTTGCGCGCCGTAGTCGATATGCTGCCAGTCGCATCCGCCGCATCGCGGCAGATACGAGCACGGCGCCACACGGCGCTCAGCGCTGGCGCGGAGGATCTCGCGAACCTTCGCGACTGAGTAGTCTCGGCGCTCCGAAACTATCTCGACGTCCAGCCTGTCGCCGCTAATCGCGCCCGGAACCATCACGGCTTTGCCGTCATGACGGCCGACGCCGAACGGCCCGAACGTCATCGCGCTAATCTCGATCTCCGGCATATGCGCCCAAGTTTATCCCCACTACGCAACGTGCGCGACGCGTCTTATAATTGAATCCGCGCGCACTTGGCCGCGCCATCCTATCCGCGCTCTCACCTGGTGACACCTTGCCGATCGAGACCGAACTCCGCGAACTAATCGACAGGAATCTTCCCGCCGATTCCGCTCCTCTTGTATCCGCCTTCGCCGCGCGGCTCTTCGCGCGCGAGTCCGCCGACCATCGCGAGCGCGTCCCGGGCAAGCGGCGGCTCGCGCTCGTGCAGTCGGCGTTCGAATTCTTTTCCGTCCGCACCGAGCCCGTCATTGCGCGAGTCGAATCTGTCTCGGGTGACGACAACGACACGCTCGCCGTCGTCGAGACCGTCACCACCGACTGCCCGTTCATCGTCGACAGCCTGCTCGAATATTTCCACCACCTCGGCGCAACGGTTCGCACGATTCTCCACCCGGTCTTCAAAGTTACTCGTGACCGGGAAGGACGCATCGCGTCGTTCGAGCAGTCTCTCTCAACCGAGCGCGGCGAGTCGTTCGTTCACGCCGAACTCGAGCTGACACCCACGCCCGAGGATGCGCGGCAAATCGAGCGCGACGTCATCTCGATTCTAACCGAGGTCCAGGAGGCGACCGGCGATTTCGACGAGATGACCGGCCGCGCGCTGCAGATCTGCGAGGAGACCGCCGCGATCCGCGAACTGATCGAAGTCCGCGACCTCCTGCGCTGGCTCATCCAGGGCGGTTTCGTGTTTCTCGGCTTTCGCCGCTATCTCGTCAGCGACGACGACGGCGCCTCCCGCTTCGTACTCGATCCCGGCACTGAACTCGGCATCATGCGCGAGCACGACGAGTCGCGATTTCGCAGCTCGGTCCCGCTCGACGAACTCTCGCCCGCGCGCCGCAGACTGTTCTTCGAAGGGCCGCCGCTGGTAATCGGCAAGACGCTCGCCGAGTCGCACGTGCATCGCCGCCGCCCGATGGACAGCGTCTCGATTCGACGCGCCGACGCCTTCGGGCGCATCGCCGCATTCGACAATTTCGTCGGGCTGTTCACCTCCAAGGCCTACGCGGAGGAGGCGCAACACATTCCGGTGCTGCGCGCGAAGTTGCGCGAAGTGCTGGAACACGAGGGTGCTGTACCCGGCTCGCACGACTACAAGGAAATCGTTTCCGCGTTCAACAGCTTTCCCAAGGACGAATTATTTCGCGCGCCGGTCGCCGAACTGCGGGCGCAGTTGCGCCTCATCCTCGACGTCAAGAGCGAGGCGTCGGTGCGGCTCTTCGTTGCGCCCGACTTGCGCCACGGCAACGTGATCGCGATGGTCGTGATGCCGCGCGAGTCGGGCTCCGCCGAGCTCAGCCGGCGCATCCAGGACACTTTGGCGACCGCGCTCCACGGCAGCCTGGTTTATTTCCACCTGGCGCTGGGCGAGGGCTACACCGCGCGCCTCCATTTCTGTTTCTTCGCCGATCCGCCGAAAACTTCGGTGATCCGCGGCCTCGAGACCGCGATCGCGGAGCTCGCCCGGCGATGGGACGATCGGTTGCAGGAGCGGTTGATCGAAAAATTCGGACCGAAGCGAGGCCGCGGGCTCGCAGAGCGATGGACCGGTGCGTTCAACGCCGACTACCAGGCCGCGATCGACGTCGTGCGCGCGGTTGGCGACATCGAAGATGTCGAAGCGCTGATCGCCAGCGGCCGCGATTTCATCGTCGAGGCCGGACCTCACGCGTCTGACGCCCACGCCGTCGACGGTCGCAGCGACATCCGGATTGTCGGGCTCGGCGACGCTCCGATGCTCTCCGACCTGATGCCCACGTTGCAGAACTTCGGCATCGAGGTGTTGTCCGAGGACGCACACGAGCTTCGCCCGCGCACCGACGGCAAAGTGACGCGCGCCTACCTGCAGGTTTTTTCGGTGCAGGGACCCAACTTGCAACCGTTCGCGAAATTTCCCGGCGCCGCGCTGATTGCCGACGCGATAGCCGCCGTGCGCAACGGTCTGGCCGCCGACGATGCCCTCAACGCCGTCACTCTTACCGCTGGACTCGCCTGGCGCGAGGTCGCTCTGCTGCGCGCCTATCTCGTCGCCGCGTTCCAGATGCGCCTGGCGCCCGCGCGTCTCGGCTTGCAGCGCGTTCTGTTGCTCTATCCCGAAATCGCCAGGTTGCTGTTCGAGCTGTTCACCGCGCGCCTCTCGTTCGACAATCCCGCCACACCGGAAAAAATCGCGGAGTTGCGCGAAGCATATCTCGCTCGCCTTGTGCCGATCGAAAACATTGTTGACGATCGCATTGCCCGCGCGTTGCTGTCGATTGTCGAGGCGACCGTGCGCACCAATTTTTTCTGCGCCGTGCCCTCGCCCGATCCTTACATCGCGCTCAAGTTCGAAAGTGCGCGCATCACTGGCCTGCCGGACACCGCGCCGCTCTACGAAATTCACGTCAACAGTCCGCGCATGGAAGGATGCCATCTGCGGCACGGGCGCATCGCGCGCGGCGGTATCCGCTTCAGCGACCGGCCCGACGACTACCGCACCGAGATTCTCGATCTGATGAAGACCCAGACCGTGAAGAACGCGATCATCGTGCCGTTCGGCGCCAAGGGCGGCTTCATCGTCAAGCCGCGCGCGCGCCATCAGCCGGATTCGCGCGACGGCATCGAGGCGTACCAGACGCTCATCCATGCGATGCTTGATCTCACCGACAACCTCACCGACGCCGGCCCGGTGCACCCCGCTCGGGTCCGGGTGCTGGACAACGACGGCCCGTATCTGGTCGTGGCCGCCGACAAAGGCACGGCGAGTTTCTCCGACATCGCCAATCAAATCGCAATCGAGCGCGGCTTCTGGCTCGGCGACGCGTTCGCGTCGGGCGGCGAGCACGGCTACGACCACAAGAAGATGGCGATCACCGCGCGCGGCGCGTGGGAATCCGCGCGTCGGCATCTGCGCGAGATGGGCCGCGACCCCGACCGCGGCGCGCCGATCACGATGATTGGCATCGGCGATATGTCGGGCGACGTGTTCGGCAACGGCCTGCTGCGCTCCCGCAACTTGAAGCTCATCGCCGCCTTCGATCATCGCCACATTTTTATCGATCCTGACCCCGACCCTGCCGCCAGCTTCGACGAACGCAAACGGCTCTACGATTTGCCGCGCTCGAGTTGGGCGGACTACAGTCCGACGCTCATCAGTCCCGGCGGCGGCGTCTTCCGCCGCGGCCAGAAGCGAATCGAGCTGAGTGCGAAGGCGCGCGCCGCGCTCGGCTGCGACGCCGACGCGCTCGACGGCGAGTCGTTGATTCAATGCATCCTGCGCGCGCCCGTTGATCTGTTTTACAACGGCGGTATCGGCACCTACGTCCGCGCGACCGCCGAGACCGACGCCGAAGTCGCCGACCACGCCAACGACGCGTGCCGAATCACCGCCCCTGAACTTCGCGCGAAGATCGTCGTCGAAGGCGGCAACCTCGGCTTCACCCAAAAAGCGCGCATCGAGTACGCGCTCGCCGGCGGCCGCATCAACACCGACGCAATCGACAACTCGGCCGGCGTCGACATGTCCGATCACGAGGTCAATCTCAAGATTCTGCTCGAGCCTGCCGTGGCGCGCGGCGATCTTACCTTCGACGCTCGCAACCGCGCGCTCGCCGCATGCGCCGACGAAGTCGCCGACCGCGTTATCGCCGACAATCGCGACCAGGTGCTGTCGCTCAGCCTCGAACAGCTTCGCAGCCGCACACACCTGATCGAGTTTCGCGACCATCTCCAGGCCATCGAGGCGCGCGGCGTCCTCACCGGGATGGAGCCTGTGATGCCGCCG
Source organism: uncultured delta proteobacterium (assembly GCA_963724395.1). GTDB lineage: Bacteria > Desulfobacterota > Binatia > Binatales > Binataceae > Binatus. The sequence continues at coordinate 54,938 of CAVRUK010000004.1, forward strand.
CGCGACGCGATGCATGAGCGCCACGCGCACTATCCCGGCCTCACCCGCCCCGAGCTTGCGCTGGCCGCCGCCTACACCAAGATCGATCTCATCCAGCGCCTTGAAGCGACCGCGCTGGTTGAGGATCCGTACCTCGTCGGACGCTTCCTGCAGCCATACTTCCCGCCCTCGCTCGCCGAGCACGCCGACGTCGGCACGCATCGCCTGCGCCACGAACTGATCGCGACGCGCGTCGTCAATGAACTCGTCGATCTGGTCGGCTCGACTTTCGTCTTCAGCCACGTGCGCGACTTCGGCGTCGCGGCTGAGGACGTGGTTCGCGCATGGGTGATCGCGACTGACGTACTTTCGATTCACGAACGCGCCGGCGAGCTCAAGCGCAACGCCGCAACCATCGTGGCCGAATCGGAGCTGGGCGCGTTTCTCGCCCTCGAACGCGCAGCCCGCAGCGCTACGGGATGGGCGCTGAGCGAACTCGAGCCCGCCACTTCGATCGGCGCGGCGGTGATTCGCTTCACACCCGCGTTCGAAAAGCTATGCAGAGAGTTCGAGACGATGCTTGCCGGCGCCGAGCGCGATCGCTTCGAGCGCCTATATCGCGAACTCCGCAGCGACGTCCTCGACGGCGAATTGGCGCATGGACTCGCACGGCTTGCGTTCGCCGATCACATTCTGAGCGTGCTGAGCCTGAGTTTTGCCCGCGAAATCGAACCCGCCAAAGCGGCGCAGGCGTACTTCCGCCTGAGTGGGCAACTCAACTTCACAATTCTCGAAGAAGCGCTTCAATCGATCGACAGCGACGACCGCTGGGAGCGGCGCGGCGCCAACGAACTCGCCACGGAACTTCGCGCCGCGCGCACCGCGCTCAGCCGCGCGGTGCTCGACGCATGCGCCGACGATCCCGGCATAAGTGTCGATGAATCGATCGAGCAGTTGAAGCGAGTTCGCGCCAGTCGCTTCGCGGAAGCCGCGCGCCTCTTCGATGAACTGAAACCGCTGGCGTCGCCGACCCTGCCCGCAATTCAAGTAACAATCCGCGCCCTCTCGCGGCTCGCCGCATGATCAGCCGATACCCCAAACGCGATTGTTAGTCGCTTGATAAGCAGATACCCAAACGCGATTGTTCCCCTTCCCTCGAGGGAAGGGGTTAGGGGTTAGGTTCCACGGTGCCTATGGCTCGCAGCAGGAAAATTGTGCGCGGTCAAGCTGTTGCGCCCGAGAAGCTGTCCCTCGCGAAGAAATTACGCCATGAAATGACGCCGGCAGAGCGCGCTCTTTGGAGCGTACTTCGGCGAAACGGTCTGGACGGGTTCCACTTCCGTCGGCAGCAGGTGATAGAAGGATTTATTGTCGACTTCTATTGCGACCCAGCCAAACTGGCAATTGAATTGGATGGCACAGTGCATGAAGAACGATGGAACCTTGACGAATCGCGCGATAGAGCTATTTCCCGGAAGGGAGTGCGTGTCCTCCGGATTTCGAACGAAGCCATGCGCGACAGCGAGGCAGTGATCGAGTTCATCAGAGAGGCACTGCGAAAGCGCGGGAAACCTAACCCCTAGCCCCTTCCCTCGAGGGAAGGGGAACGATCGCGTTGAGGTATCGGCCCGGCGCCGCTCTTCACAGCGCCGCTTGCGGCAGTTGCGCCGTCGCCTGGGTCGCGAATTGCGCGTCCGAATCGACTCGCTCAACCGCCTGCGGCGCCCGCAAGTCCTGATACAGCCGCAACCCCGCCGCGACCAGGAACGCGGTGGTCGCAAAGTTGACGCCGATCTCCGCAAGATCGACGAAAAAGATCGTCGTCCCGAGAAATCCCGTCACCACGCCAACCGGCCCAAACAGCAGGCTCACCACCACGAACGCGCCCGCCGCCCACGAGTTGAACCCCGACCACACCGCGAGGAACACCACGATCCGCGTCGCCACTTTGAAGAACCGCTTGCGCATCAGGTCGCGGCTGAACAGCAGCGCATGCCAGCTATGCTTGCCGTCGAAGATCAGCGCGTACTGCGCGAAGTACAACCACGCGTACACCAACGCGCCGAGCATGATCATCAACACCAGCGCCATGTATGCCCACATACCCATTGAACCGGGCATGTACGTCGACACCATCTGGAACATGAACAGCCCCGCCGCCGGCGCCAGCAGTTGCAGGATCGTCACCCAAATGAACCCGGGCGCCAGCCTGATCGCCCGCCGGTAGACTTCGATCGCCTCGTGGACGATCGTCGGCTCGCGGATTCCTGCCTGGATCCTCTTGAGCGAGCTCAGCGTGACCAGCGTCACGAGCAGCGTCAGTACCCCGAAGATCACATGCAGCGCCGTCGTGAACCACGCCGAGTATGGCTGCGGTTCCACCAGCGGCGCCGGCTTGCTCGGCGTGTCGACGCTGTCCACCTGCGTGTAGCTGATATTTTGCGTGCCCGGCTCGAAGTTCGTCGCGAGGCGACGCTGCAGATTCAGCGCGTCGGGCAGCAGGCACAACGAGGCGGCAAGCAGCAACGGCGCCAGCACGACGGCCAGCACCGACCAGTTGCCGCGCAGATCGTTAACCGCGTTGGCAAGATATATGAAGCTGCTTTTGAGGCGAACGTGATTCACGGCCCGTTAGCAGGATGTTGAAGACTTCGGGTCAATTGTCGTTTCGACTTTCAAGCGCTTCAACGTCCTGCATAAAAGCTGTCTTCCTACCTATAACATCTCTCCCTTTGGGGGAGACAAGAGAGAGGGTGCGGGCCGTTGAAAATTGAAAATTACTTTTTCGACGGCCCGCTAGAGGTTGGCATCCCACGACAATCGAGACAAGTCCGCGCCATTTCCGCATGATCGGTCGCCGCTGCGATGCTATATAATGATGCTCGACGCTCGCCCCACACGGAGAACCGCTCATGGCCGACGACGACCGCGCCGCGAAAATCGAGCATGAGAACAAAATGATCCGCCGCCTGCGCTTCCTGGTCGAGCTGACCTTCGCCACCATCGCGCAGGACAACGACATGACGCTCGACCTGGCATGGGAACACGTGCTGGCGCTCAAGCGCGTCGCCGTCACGATGTTCCCCGGCAAGGAAGAAACCTTCGACCTCGTCTATATGCCGCGTTTCTCGCGTCTGCTCGCGGAACGATTCGGCGCGAATTGAAACTGGCCGGCCTTATCGCAAAGCCCGACGGCTCGCTCACCCGCGGGAACCTCACGTTCACCGATAGGATTACCGCACTCGAGCCTCCCTCCAACGACGCCGGCGAAGACTACATCCTGCCCGGTTTCGTCGATCTTCAGGTCAACGGCTCGCACGGTATCGACGTCATGAACGCGTCGCCGGACGCGCTCGCCACTTTAAGCCGCCATCTCGCGCGCGAAGGCACGACAGCCTGGATGCCGACTGCGGTCACCGCGCCAATTGAAAAGATCGCGCAGGTTCACGAGTCGATCGCCAGTGCATTTGAGCACTCGCGCCGCGACAATTCCGCCGAAGCCGCCGCAATTCTCGGGATGCATCTCGAAGGGCCCTTCATATCGCCGCTGCGCCTGGGCGCGCATCCTGCCCTCAACCTCGAGCCGCGCGGCGACGCCTTCGAACGGGTGCTCGCGATGCGCGCGCTTCGGATAATCACGCTCGCGCCCGAGTTGCCCGGCGGACTCGACGCGATTCGGCGCCTGACTGCGCGCGGCGTGGTCGTCTCCATCGGCCACACCAACGCGACTCTCGACAAGGCGAACGCCGGCATCGACGCCGGTGCGCGGATGTTCACGCATCTGTTCAACGCGATGCGCCCGCTGAACCATCGCGATCCCGGCGTCATCGCCGCCGCTCTCGCGCCGAGCGCCGCGGTCGCCGCAATCATCCCCGACGCCGTCCATGTGCATCCTGCGATATTGCGGCTCGCCTTCAACGCTCGCGGCCGAGGCGGACTGATACTCGTCACCGACAAAGTAGCGCTCGCGCAGACTTCGGGCACTGAAAAAACTGAAAAAACCGTCGGCCGCGCTCGCGCGACGATTCGCGACGGCGCCGCGCGCCTCGACGACGGCACGCTCGCGGGCAGCATCATCTCGATGCTCGACGGCGTGCGCGTCATGGTCGAAAAAGCGGACGTCAGAGTCGGCGACGCCGCCGCGATGGCCGCAACCAATCCCGCAAATCTCGTCGGCGCAACCGATCGCGGTCGCATCCAGCTAGGCGCGCGCGCCGATTTAATCCTCCTCAGCCGGACGCTGGAGTTGAAGTCAGTGTTCATAGCCGGCCGCGAGCTAAACTAGTCGCTGAGTTTGTCATCCCGACCGAAGCAAGCACCGCGAGCGCGCTCTCCGTCATCCCGACCGAAGGGAGCAACGCGAGCGCAGCTGGCTTCTGGCCTCCGGACAGCTGCGCGCCAGCGAAGCCGGTACCGGTTTTGACTCGCTGCGCCCTCAAGCTCTCGCGTGGGGGATGAACTTTTCAGCCTGACGCCCGCAGATTTTCTGTGCTACTCGTACTGTATGCATCCAAGCCGCCTCGGAATCGTCCCCTCTACACAATCCGTCCCCCTTCCCGCAGCGAGAAGGGGTTTGGCGTTAGGTTCCGTGGCTGCCAGGATCGAACCAAAACCAATTTCTGACGGAACGAAGCTACCGATGGTAGTACCGCCCTGCAAGAACCACAACATATGGTATGAATCACGCGTCTGGTCCCCCTTCCCACAGCGGGAAGGGTTAGGGGTTATTCCCTGAGCGAGCCACAACGATCATCAATCGGAGCCAATAAATGCCGCTGAACAAAGCCTGCGAGGGCCGCGAATTCCCTCCCGTCACCACCACCGTCACCCTCGACGCCATCCAGAACTACGCGCGCGCGTACAACGACGACAACCCCGCGTTCTTCGACGCGAGCCGCCCCGGCGGCATCGTCGCGCCGCCGATGTTCGGCGTCACCGTCAGTTGGGACGCCGTCATGAAGGCCGTGATGGATCCCGAATTGCACGCCGACCTGCTGCGCCTCGTTCACGGCGAGCAGGACATGGAATTTCCAAATCCAATTCGCCCCGGCGATGTCATCAGCGCGGCCGCTAAAATTATTTCAATCGAAACTAAGGCCACCGGTGAGACCGTGACCGTCGAACTGAACGCCTCCAACCAGAAAAGGCAGCCGGTCCAGAAAATGCTCTTCATTGCCTTTATTCGAGGCACTCGAAACCGCGATGCGGCGTCATCGGAACCGCGCGCCGTCGAGTCCGATCGCGGTGAGCCAATCTTCTCGGTCGCGCAGACCATCGACAAGGATCAGACCTACCGCTACGCCGAGGCTTCCGGCGATCGCAATCCGATTCACGTCGACGAAAACATCGCGAAGATGGCCGGCTTGCCCGGCATCATCGTGCACGGCCTCTGCACGATGGCGTTTACGTCGAAGGTCGCGATCGACCGGCTCTGCGCCGGCGACCCGTCTCGGCTGAAGCGTTTGCGCGTGCGCTTTTCCCGCCCCGTGCTGCCCGGCCAGACCATCACCACCAAAGTGTGGGCCGACGGCGAGCGCAACGGCCGCAAAGTTTTCGCCTACGAGACGTTCAATCCCGACGGCCAGCCCGTCATCAAGGGCGGCATCGCCGAAGTCGCGCCCTGATTTTGTGAAAATCACCATCGGCCTCTCGCTCTCTCTCACCGGCGAATACGCGCCGATGGGCCGGCAGGCCGAAATCGCAATTCGGTTGTTTGTCGCCGATGCCAACGCCAGCAGCGCGCTGCGCATCGCGAGCGAGCGATGCGAGTTCGCGCTCGAATGCCTCGACGACGCGAGCGATCCCGCGCGATGCGCCGAAATCTATCGCTCGCTATGCGCGGATCGCCGTGCCGGCGTAATCTTCGGCCCATACTCCAATCGCCTCGCCCGCGTCGCCGCGCCCATCGCCGAGCAATCCGGCCGCGTCTTCGTCAATCACGGCGGCGCCGGCGATGAACTCTACGACCGCGGCTACAAGATGATCGTCGGAGTACTCAGTCCCGCCAGTGACTACTTGCGCGGCTTCGTCCGACTGCTCACTCAACTAAAGCTGTGGCGCAAGCGCGTCGCGATGGTAGCGTCGAAGTCGCCTTTCGCGCGCGCGGTCGCGTCCGGCTTCGAGCGCGCCGCCGACGAACGCGCCGCCCGCCGTCGCGGCGTCCGCGTCCGCGTGAAATGGAACGGCGCGTTCGACCCCGACTCTACCCCCGCGCGTCTATTCCCCGCACTCGTGCGCAACCGCGTCAACGCACTCGCCAGCGCGGGCAGCTACGAGCACGACGTCGCGGTGATGCGCACGGTCGCGGAGTCCCGTCTCAACATCCCGGTGCTAGGATGCGTGGCGGCCGGCGTGCGCCGCTTCGGCTCGGACCTGGGCGAACTGGCGGAGGGAATCGTGGGTCCATCGCAATGGGAGGATTCCGTCGAGCTCGAGCCCGCACTCGGCCCGACGCCCGCGGAGTTTGCGCGCCGGATGCGCACGGCGGGCACCAACGAAACCGACTCTCCCGACTATCCCGCCGCGCAGATCTACGCCGCCGGCCTCCTGACCGCCGCCACGCTCGCGACCGCCGGCCGCCCCGACGACGCGATGCTTCGTGCCGCATTCTCCGATTTGCGCACCAGCACGATGTTCGGCGACTTCGAGATCGATCGCGTCACCGGTCGCCAGCTCGGTCACCGGATGCTGCTCGTCCAGTGGCATCGCGGGCGCAAGGTGATCATCGCGCCCGAGTCGCACGACGACTCCGGCTCACTCGACCTTCCCTCCGGCATGCGCCTGCTGCTTGCGGGAATCGAGATGCTTCGCTTAAGTCGTACCGACGATTCGCGCGAATCGCTCGGCGACAGCGAGTCGGACGATCCGGACCGGGATAAAGATGAGCGCAATCACGATTAGACTAAACGGTCGCAAAATTTTCGCGATCGGCCTGATGTCCGGGACTTCGCACGACGGCGTGAGCGCCGCCGTCGTCGAACTCGACGAGCGTTCCTATCCGCCCGTGCGCTTGATCGCGTTTCAAACCTTTCCGTACCCCGCGCGCGTTCGCAAAGAATTGCTCGCCGCATCCGCTGATGAAAAAATCGGCGCGGCCGCCATTTCCACGCTCAACTTCGCGCTCGGCCACGAGTTTGGACGTGCCGCAATCGAGATCGCCCGTCGCGCGCGCATCGCGATGTCCAACGTCGCGTTCATCGGATCGCACGGTCATACCTTTTTTCATCTGCCGCCGGGCCGCGCCGCCCGCGGACAGGTCGCCTCCACGATGCAACTCGGCGAGTCCGCCGTCATCGCCGCGGCCACCAGCGTTCCCGTCGTCGCCGACTTCCGCAAGATGGACGTGGCGCTCGGCGGCGAAGGCGCTCCGCTCGCCCCTCTCGCTCATCTATGGCTGTTCGCCGACCCCAAACGCGGCCGCGTCGTGCAGAACATCGGCGGCATCGCCAACGCGACCTACCTTCCGCCCCGCGCGCGGCTCGGTAACCCCGACCTCATCGCCTTCGACACCGGCCCGGGCAACGGAATGATCGACGCGCTCGCATCGAGAATCTCTGGCGGCCGCCTGCGGATGGATCGCGACGGACGCCTCGCGGCGCGCGGCCACGTAAATCAGCCACTGCTTGAGAAGCTGATGCAAAATCCTTACTTCAAACGCCGTCCGCCAAAATCGACCGGCCGCGAAGAATTCGGACCCGATCTGCTTGATAGCATCGTCACCGACGCTCGCGACATGGGAATTGTCGACCACGATCTCGTCGCGACCATCACCGCCCTCACCGCGCGATCGATCGCCGACGCATGCCGCCGTTTCATTTTTCCGCGCGGTCCCGTCGACCAGTTGATTGTCACTGGCGGCGGCGCGCAGAATCCCACCTTGATGCGAATGATCGCGGCTGAGCTTCCCGCCGTTCAAGTGATCACCGCCGCGGACGCCGGCGTTGACGGCGACGCGCTCGAGGCCGTCGCGTTTGCCATCCTCGCCTACCAAATGCTGCGCGGCCGCCCCGGCAACATCCCCAGCGTCACCGGCGCCCGCGCCCCCGCAGTCCTCGGCAAACTAACTCTGCCTCCGTCCCCAGTATCATGATCGCCTTCGAGCGCAACAAATGGCTATTCTCCCTCCCCCTTAACCTTCCTAACAGGGACGAAGTCCCGCATCTTCTCTTAGTACCGGGTGCAGTGGTCACCCCTGCCGAAGGAAGCGTGAAACCCACCGCGGGTTTCACATCAGATAAGGTTCCTCCGTCGTTCCTTCTTTCACGCGCTTCTCTTGTCCTCCGGCGCCGCGACTCCCGCCTTCGTCGCCGACTCGACCACCGCCGACCGGAAGATTCCATGTGCCATCGTCGATTCCTCGCGATCCGCTCGTGCCGCGTAGATTCTCATCCGCGCTTCATGCACCGATTTGTCGTCCGGCGCCGCCGCCACCGCCCAATCCGCGAGATGACACGCGAGCACGACTTCGCCCGCCGCAAGCTTCTCGACGGCGCGCGCGATCACCGGCGCGACCCCGCCCGCCAGCGCGGCGATCTCGCGCGCCCGCTCGCCGTCCGTTGCGGGTTTCAGATTCGACGGCGTGCCGTCGTACCATCCGCCTTCCAGCCGCCAGATATTGCGCACGATAAACTCGGGCTCGTCGTAAACAGCTTGGAGCCACGGCTTCTCCGCAAGATTCGGCGGCGGCTTCACAGTGTGAATTATCTCGTCGAGCGGCGCGCCCGCATTCATCATCGCAATAGTCTGATCGTACAGGCTTTGCAGATAGTTGGCGGTGTCGCTCAGTACCTGCCGCACCCGAATCGCGCCGAACACCGGGTAGCCGTGCCCCGGCACGAGCACTTCCGCCCCCAGCCGCGCCATCACGCGCAGCGCCTCCGCCCATTCGCGCGCATAGCGCTGAGCCTTCTGCGGATTTCCCGCGTTGGGCGCCGCCCAGATGATCAAATCGCCGGTGCACAGCACCTTGCGCTGCGGAATAAACACCCAGCAATGGTCGTCGGTTTCGCCGCGCGCATGATGGCACTCGAACTTGTCGTCGCCCGCAACTACATTCAACTGACTATCGAAGTAAGTATCCGGATATACATACTCAGTCGGCCACGCCGCCGGCCGGTTGAACTGTCGCGTATTGACTACCGTGTTATAGCCAGTCGTCCGCTTGTAGCGATCGAACCGCGCCGCGACCGCGCGATGCCCCACGACGCGCGGCCGCGCGACCTTGTTCTTCTGTGCGTCAGCGACAATCGCCGGCATCCCGCACGCGTGATCGACGTGTCCATGCGTATAGATTGCCGTGTTCACCCGATCCGGCGAGAACTGGCGGATCAGCTTCACCGTCGCGTCCTGGTTGAAGTAGCCGCCGGTGTCGATCAGCACCAGTCCCTCGTGCGTCCTGGCCGCCGTCACGTTCGCAAACCAGCGGTAGAACATGATGCCGTCGGCGACTTCCTCGTACTCGCCGGTCGGCAGCAGCGGATGAAACTGGCGGGTCGTGATCGCGCCAGTGAAAATCTTTTCCGACTGATCTCGAATAACTCCCATATTTTTCAACTCTGGTGCCCCTTCCCACGTGGGAAAGAGTTAGGGGTTAGTTTCCTCGATCTGATGCAGCTCTCCGATGTGCCGAATCTTCTCGTGCTCGACCCACGTGTAGCGCCGATGCTGATCGACGAGCCGCGCCTCGATTCCCGCCGCACGCGCGCCCTCGACGTCGATCGAGTAGATGTCGCCCGCAAATCTCACTTCGGCGGCTACGACGCCGAGCCGCCCGAGCGTGATCTGAAAAATCCGCGGGTCGGGTTTCGCGACGCCGACGATATGCGAGTCGATTATCACATCGAAGAAAGGCGCCAGTCCAAATCGTTTCGCGTCCGCTTCGACCTGCCCTTCCGCATTCGACACTATTGCGAGCTTATAGCCCGCCGACTTGAACGCCTCGAGCGCCTCGAACGTGCCCGGCCGCACGACGCGCCACAGCGTGGCCTCGCGATGTATCGCGCCAAACCGCGCAGCGCACTCGCGAAATTCCTCTTCCGGAATTCCCGCCGCCGTCATCCAGCCGCGAAAAAACAGCTCGTAGGCCGCCGTGGTAGCCTGGCTGTTCCCCTCGCTCATCAGATGCCGATCGATCGCCGCGCGCCCCGCGTATTCCGCATGCTCGAGCGCCAGCGCGTCCAGCTTGCGCCCTTCGCGCGAGAATTCGCGCGCCAGCAATTCGAAATCCAGGAACGCGAGCGTGCCGCCAAAGTCGAACAGCAGCGCCTTCAGTTTTTCTTTTTTCTTCGATCCCATTCCACTCCACCTTAGCAGGGGTGCATCGCATCCTCTCCATGTTGCGCACGTATCCGACGAAAAGATATGATTTTTCTGGAGTTTTCTCCCCGCCGCGCCAACGCTCCACAGGAGTAGTGATGTTCACCGGTATCATCGAAGACCTCGGCACCGTCGACAGCCTCAAGCCGACCGACCAGGGCGCAGTCATCTCCGTTCACACTTCGCTCCCGATTTCGGAAATCACAATCGGCGACTCGATCACCGTCAACGGCGCGTGCCTGACCGTGATTTCCAAAAGCCCCGGCCGCTTCGCGATGGACATCTCCGCCGAAACCTTGCGATGCACCGGGCTCGGCGATCTGAAACCCGGCAGCCGCGTCAATCTCAAGCGATGCCTCACGCTCGGCAAGCTGCTCGGCGGCCATCTCGTCTCCGGCCACGTCGACGGCATCGGCCGCGTCGTGTCTATCCGGCCCGAAGGCGACTCGAAACTTTTCACCTTCGAGGTCGCGCCGGCGCAAGCGCGCTACCTGGTCGAGAAGGGCTCAGTCGCCATCGACGGAATCAGCCTGACCATCTTTTCGATCAAGGAGGCCACGTTTTCCGTCGAGGTGATTCCCCACACCCTGCGCTCGACGACGCTCGGCTTCAAGCAGCCCGGCGACTCCGTCAACATCGAGAACGACATGCTGGTCAAGTACGTCGAGAAGATTCTCGCAGTGCGAGCCGCCGCAACCCCCGCGTAGATACTAAAAAAATGAGCCTGATGCAGATACCGCGCAAGATCGAGTACGCCCTGCGGGCGATGATCTATCTCGCCGATCATCCGGCGGGCGTGGCGCGCGGCACTGAAATAGCCACTCGCGAGCAGATCCCGAAGTACTATCTCGAAAAAGTGATTCGCGATCTGATGCGCCGTGGACTCGTCCACGCGCGACGCGGTCCCGGCGGCGGCTACCAGCTCGCGCGCAAGGCTGACACCGTCACGTTTCGCGATATTATCGAAGCAGTCGAGGGCCCGATCACGCTCAACGTATGCACCGACGGCAGCAGCTCATGCGCGCTGCAGCCGACCTGCCGCATGTATCGCGTGTGGGAGAAGGGCCAGCGCGTGCTGCTCGAAGTTTTCTCCGATACCTCGCTCGCCGAAATAGCCGCGTCGCGTCCCGCGCCGCCGGTGTGCACTGCCGACGTCGCCACGAGCGCGATATCGCCGGCCAAGTCCCAGCCCGCGTAGCCGAATTGAAGAACGTCTCGACCGCGACTTCGCGAATCCTTTCCGCTCCTATCCCTCTCCCTGTAAGGGAGAGGTTAGGTGAGGGTCCATATTCAGCGCGTCTCGCGCGATCAGGATTCTGTTCCTCTCCGGACGCCGCACCGTGAGCGATTTCGGAGCTATCGGTCTCGGCGATTTCATCGCCAAACCACGCCGCGGCGCCCCCGTCTTCACCGAGAAGACTTTCTATCTCGAGGAATTCTACGGCAAGAGCATGCTCTTCGCGCTGATTCCGCCCGCCGGACAACGCATCTCCGATTTCAATTCGCTGGTCCTGACGCTCCGCGAGTTGCGCCGCAATCAAACGCGATGCGTCGTGATCGTTTCGCCGAGCGCGCTCCCAAAGCTGATGCGCCGGCTCGGCCGCCTCGCACCCAAGGAACCGCCGCCGATCTTCAATCCCTCCGACGGACTTCGTTCGCGCCCCTATCCGCCGGATTCCGCCGTCGCCGAAATATGGGAGCGGCTGCGCGCCGGCTCGATCGTCGTGGCCTCGATGAGCCGCGACGACGCCGACGATCTCACCGTCTTCGCGCGCGAGCTCGCCAGTCGCCTCCGCGTCTTCAAGCTCCTGATGCTCGATCGGCGCGGAGGCTTGCTCGACAAGGACGGCAACCGGCTCTCGTTCGTCGAGGAACATCGCATCCGCCGCACGATGCGCAACATCCGCTCGCGCGCTCGCAGAGCCATCGTCCGCGCCGCGCTCGACGCTCTCGAAGACGGCGTAGGCTCCGTCAACCTGGTCGCGCCGGGCGACGTTTACGAGGAACTCTTCAGCTTCATCGGCGCCGGAACTCTGTTCACCGAGATGCAATACGGCTTCGTGCGCCCGGTCTCGATCGACGACTTCGAGGAAGTCGAAGCGCTCATCGTCCGCGGCCAGACCGAAGGCCACCTGCTGCCGCGCACGCCCGAGCAAATCGCGCAAATCCTGCCCTCGTGCTTCGGCTACCGGATCGGCGACGAACATCTCGCCGGAATCTGCTCGCTGCTGACCGAGCCTTACCGCCGCGACCGATGCGGCGAGATCACCGCGATGTACACCTTGACGCGGTTCCAGGGCGAGGGCGTCGCCGCCGTGCTGGTCCGCGAGATCCTCAAGGAAGCCCAAGCACGCCGCCTCAAATACCTCTTCGCCTGCACCAGCGACGATCGCGTCGCCGGATTGTTTTCCCGCCTGGGCTTCAAGCGCGTAAGCGCGCGCGACGTCCCCGCGGCCAAGTGGCGCCGCTACGATCCTTCCCGAATCTCGAGCCTAAGTATATTGCGCGTGAATCTCGACTGACTATTCGCCAAATGACAAGTGACTATTCCCCTCAGCGACTGTTCCCTTTCCCTCTTATCCCTCTCCCTGTAAGGGAGAGGTTAGGTGAGGGTCCCTATTCAGCGCCCCGCGCGCGGTCAAGATTCCGCTCCTCTCCGAGGACCTTCGATTGACCGCGAAATCCGCCACCGCCATCCTCGCAATCGCGCTCGTCATCGCGATCCTGACCCTTCATCGACTCGGTGCCGGCGACGTATGCACCGGCAACGAAGCCGTCGAAGGCGTCTTCGTCCAGCAGATGGTCGAGCACGGCCATCTCGTGTTCCCGGTCGAGAACGGCAACGTCCCGATGTACAAGCCGCCGCTCTTCCACTGGACAGCGGTCGCGATCGACCGCCTCGCCGGAATCTCCAAAGTGACCGCCGCCAACCTCCGCATCCCGTCCGCGCTCTATGCGATCGCCGGCGCACTTCTCACCATGATCTTCGCCTTCGAAATTCTCGGCCTCGACGCCGCCGTCCTCGCCGGACTCGCGCTCGCCGCGTCCTACCAGTACGTCAGCCAGGCCCGCTTCGGCCGCGTCGACATGACGCTATGCTTCTTCGAGACCCTCGCCCTGTTCGCTTTTCTGTGGTGGATGCCCCGGGACGCGACTTCTTCCGGCGTCGCCGCGCGCTTCGAGTCCAACGTGTACGCGCTCTACCTGATGGCGGCGGCGCTCGGTCTCGGCGTACTCGCCAAGGGCCCGGTCGGCGCGATTCTTCCGGGAGTTTCGATCCTGATCTTCATGGTAGCCGAGCGGCGCGGTCACCAAATCCTCACAATGCTCGATCCCGGCGCAATCATCCTCGGCGCCGCGATCGCTTCGAGCTGGTATCTCGCCTGTTACTTCGGCGGACGCTTCGCGTTCCTCAATCGCCAGCTCGATACCGAAAACGTCGGCCGCTTCTTCGGCTCGCTGGGCGCGATGGCGCCCTGGTACTACGCGAAACCCGTCCTGCTCAATTCCGCCCCGCTGAGCCTGCTAGTCCCAATCGCCGCCGTCTATGCATTACTCACTCCATTACTCAGTAGTCAATCGAGTAATGCTGCACGAAGTCCTACCTCCCCAGAAGGGGGAGGTAGCGTCGCGGAAAGCGACGCGGGAGTGGTCGCCGTCCGCCTGTTCGCGATTTTCTACTTCGCCACCGTCATCTTCTTCAGCATCGCGGCCTACAAGCGCCGCTCGTATCTGCTGCCGGTATGGCCCGCGGCGGCCGTGATGCTCGCGTGGTGGATCATCACCGTTCCTCCGCCGGCATTCCGCCGCGCCGCGACGTGGGCATTCGCCGCGCTATGCGGCGGGCTGGTCGTATTCAACTTTATCTATATACCGCGGATGGAAATTCGCTCATGCAGTGACGATTCATTTCGCCCCGCCGCCGAAGAAATCGCCCGCGTCGTCGCGCCCGCCGACCCGCTCTACCTTTACGGATTTCAGGAAGAAGTCGCGCCGCTGCTGTTTTATCTCGATCGCGAGGCCCCCATTGTCCAGGGCCACCTCGGCGACGCGCCCCCGGGCTTCATCATCGTGCCCGCCCAAGTCTGGAAGAAGCATCAAAGCGAGGCCCTCGACTTCGAACCAGTCCTAACCTCCGACCACGGCAACCGTCACCTGGTCCTACTGAAACGCGGCAAATCCTACGCGTCAGCAGGCGATTGAACTTCCGCTTTTCTCGATCCGGTCCCCCTTCCCGCAGCGGGAAGGGGTTAGGGGTTAGGTTCTTAGCATCGATCACTTTCCCCGCGCGACCACCTTATATCTCTCACAATCAACCAGGTGATCATTAACCATCCCGGTCGCCTGCATCATCGCATAGCAGATAGTCGATCCCACGAACTTGAATCCGCGCTCAATCAGTTCCTTGCTCATCGCGTCGGACTGATCGGTGCGCGCGGGCATCTGCTTGAGCGCGCTCCACTTGTTCATCCGCGGCCGTCCGCCGACGAATCGCCAAATGTATTCGTCGAAGCTGCCAAACTCCTTCTGCACCGCCAGAAACGCTTTCGCGTTGCCGATCGCGGAATTGATCTTCAGCCGGTTGCGGACGATCCCCGCGTCCGCGAGCAACCTCGCAACATCGCGATCGCCGAACTTCGCAACGCGCGCCGGCTCGAAACCCTTGAACGCGCTCCGATAGGCCTCGCGCTTGCGCAGAATCGTGTCCCAGCTCAGACCTGCCTGCGCGCCTTCGAGAGTGATGAACTCGAACCACCGCCGATCGTCATGCACCGGCACGCCCCACTCCTCGTCATGGTAGCGAATCTCCAACTCATTGCGCGCCCACCCACACCGCATCGATGAACCTTAGAAGAGAATCTCGAGGATCACGCTTCCTCAATCGCGGCCAGCAACGACGCGAGATCGAACGGTCCGTCGTGACGCTTGCCGTTGATGAAGAACGTCGGCGTGCCGTTGACTCCGCTTCTGACTCCGCTGCGAAAATCCTCGCGCACCCGCTCGATGTAAGCGCTCTCTTTCATCTCTTTAACGAATCGCCGCACATCGAGATGGAGTGCGCGCGCATACCGCACCAGGTCGTCATCTTCGAGCGCATCCTGGTTCTCGTAGAGCAGGTCGTGCATCTCCCAGAACTTTCCCTGCGCGCCGGCCGCCTCCGCCGCTTCCGCGGCATGCTCAGCGTGCGGATGAGCCTCGCCTAGCGGAAAATTTCGAAAAACCAGGCGCACCTGATCTCCGAGGCGCTCCTGAACCGCCTTCACCACCGGATAAGCCTCGCCGCAGTAAGGACATTCGTAGTCGCCGTACTCGAGCAGTGTGACAGGAGCCTTCGCGGGGCCTTGCACATGATCGTTCGCGCCGACGGGCGGTTTGAGCTGGCCGGATGCAGTTGGACTCATCGTACGATCTCCTGACTTTGCTCCTACTTTTTCGACGCGAGCGCTTCGAGCGCCTCAAGGATTCCGTCGGCGCCGGGATTGACGCCGACCGGAGAGAGATAGCTCCAGCTAATCGTCCCCTTTGGATCGATCACGAACAGCGCCCGCTCGCTGACGCCCTCCTGCTCCCGATAAGCGCCGTACCGGCGTGCCACGCCGCCCTTGGGCTCGAAATCCGACAGCAGCGGGAAGTGCAACTTGCGGTCGCGAGCGAAAGCAGCATGGCACCAGGCACCATCGACGGAGATACCCACGATCTGCGCCTTGAACCGGTGAAATTCGCTGAGGACTTCATTGTATAGCGCCATCTGATCGCCACAAACCGGACTCCAGTCGGCCGGGTAGAAGGCCACGATCAGCGGCGCCCCGCGAAAGTCGTTCAACGAGACGATTTGGTCGGGCGTGCTATGCAGCGAAAAATCGGGGGCTGGAGTGCCAGGCGCGAGTATCTTGTTTGTGGATTCAGCCATAGCGTGACTCTCCTGGATTTCTGGCAGGTCGGAAACCTGGTCCGTGAATTGTCGATGCTAATCCCGCCGAACTTCTGTGACAAACGCGCCCTGATCCGGGGTTAGGTGAGGTTCTGCGAACTCGGGAGGGTCCGCTACTGCGTGATGACCATCGCCGCGGTGCGGGTGAGCGGGATCGTGACTGAAGAGACCAGGCTCGTCAGCGGCGGGAAGTTGTACGTAACGACCACGGAAACCACGCCGCCAGGCTTGTTGTTGGGCGACCACGTCGTGGTGACGGTCATCGAATTTGTATTCAGCACGCCGACGACGAGACTGTTCGCATAACTCTGGACCCCGGACGATGACACCGGCGACACCGCGGTCGAGCCATGAACTGTCGCATAGCGAACGGCTTGCTGCGCGGTGTAACAAACGAAGTCGTAACAGTAGAGCGCCAGCGCGAAGTTGATGATGCCGAAAAACAGCATCAGGCACGGCGTCAGCACCAGCGCGAACTCGGCCATCGCCTGCCCTGGCTGCGACCATCGGAACCTGGCGCGCAACCGTCGCCGCCGCAGTTCAATGCCGCGTGCGTTCATTTGACTATTGAACCACCCGCATGATCGCTTTGCCGGGCACCGTCATCGTCGGCAGAATCCCCATGAAAGTGATCAGCGGCGTGTACGGCGCGCTGGTGTTGACCTGGGCGTACAGCAATCGATGGCTGGTGGCGCAGTCGGTCGACAGGCACGTCGAGGCAGTCCCGTCGGAGCATATGCAAAAGTGCGTCGCGAGCGCCGTCATGCCGGTAATGTTTGGCGCGTCGTTGGCCGCCGCCGCCTGCATCCCGGCGTTATCGCCCGCAGTCGTAAGATTCTGCGCACCGTACTGCACGCCCGCCCGCGCCGCGTTGGCAACTGAAATCGCGATATAGAACGCGCGGCCCGTTTCCACTACCACCAGGAACATCATCAGCAGCAACGGCAGGCTCAGCGACAGCTCCACCGACGCCTGCCCGCGCGCACGCTTTTTATCCTGTCGCATCGTATTCATTCGGCCAGTGTCGTTCCTTTTATTGGCGAGCCGCCCGTCAGCGAGGAATAATTGGTGCCGAGCGACGCGTTGCCGCTGAGCGTCAGCTGGTTCGCCACCACGATACTATAGCCGCTGGAGCTGCTGTTGCCGTTGAAGCTGAGGGTAGTAGTCGCGAAGTAGACCGCCCCGTCGAAGGTCGAACTCGAATTTCCGGTGATCGTGGTGGCCGCATCGGTACCCGGGATCGAGCGATCCTGAAAGAACAGGATTCCCACCAGTGGACCCGAGGTCGGCGCACTGAAATTCGACTGCGAGTTGCCGCTCAGCGAGATTGCCCCGTAACCACCGAGTCCCGTCGTGTTGTAAAAGGTCACCCCCGTGCCCGTCTCTGTGGTGTTGGAGCTGATGGACATTCCGCCGCCAGCGAGTACGTATGTTCCGGCGTTGAAATTCAGCACGGCGTTGCCTTTGATCGAGATACCGCCGCAATAGGTGCCGGCATAGAGTTGGTAGGGACTGCCGCTGCTCCCGTTGTTCCCTTTCAGCGAAAAATTCGTTTGCGCGCATGAGCCCACGGTCGGCTCGGCCACGTACGCCAGCGGATCGGACGCTGGAATCACCCCGGTCTTCGGCGTCGGCGTCAGGCTTACGTTGCCGCCGGCGGTGTATCCGCCGACGACCCCGATGCTCGGTGCCGTGATTTTGACGTTGCCCACCAACGACATACCGGTCGATGAGCTCGAGTCCACCAGCAGGCCGCAGCCGCTCGATACAGTGACATTGCCGTTGGCCGACAACGCGCCCGAGGCCGACGGATTCATCACGTAGATGCAATTCGGACCGTTGCCCTCGTATGCGACCGCACGCGCTGACACGGTCATCGTGTTGACTCCGAGCACGCGCAGAAAGTAGGTCGGCTCCGGCTTGCTGACGATCGCCTCGACGTAAGCCGAGTTGCCGACGTTTGGTCCTGTGCTCGGAGGATTGTTCATTGCCACGGTGACGCTGCCTACGCCGTTGGTGTACCCATTGCTCGCCGCGTCCGCTTTGCCCGCCGCCACCAGGTCGCCGTAGTTCAATTCCTCGGCCCCGGCCATTGCTGCACTGTCAGCCGCCGTCTGCATCATGTTCTTTTGATGCTGCATAAAGCTGAAATCGGCAACTACCGCGATCATGCCCATAATCGCGACAATCGAAACGCAGACCAGCACCATGACCTGGCCGCTAGCACTCGCCGCCAACCCAGCTACGTAGTTAGTATCGCGACCCTCGGCCCGGTAGTGCGCCGATGGCACCTTGCTCGTCATAGTTGGTTCACTCCAACCAATAAAGCACCGCCCGTGCCATCCGATTAGTCCTCAGATAGCTACGGGCCGAGGCAGCAAGCTGTCCTAACTTGATTGCGGACTGTCCGGTTCTGACTCTGTCGAAGAAACCGGCGGTAATTCGCACTTCGCCGGTTACTCTTAAGTACTGCGTTCAGGGCTCAGCCCTGCCGAAGGAAGCGTGAAACCCACCGCGGGTTTCACATTAAATCAAGTTCCCAAGTTCCCCTCCGCTACACGATCCTCTTCTGCCCGTGCTTGAATCCCCCCTGCTCGCCAATCGCCTCATTGCCGCGCTCGGGCTCAATCCGCTGAGTCTCCCGCTCGCGCTCAGGCGCGCGACGCCGCCCGCGAGGCTGCCCTTCCGGGCGCGGCTCTCGACGCCCGCGCTCGGCCGGTAAAATCTCGATCGACCGCAACGGACCTTCACCCGCCGAGCGCGTCGTGATCATCGGATCGTCCTTCAACGCCAGATGCACCACGCGCCGATCGCGGGCCGGCATCGGCTCGAGCCGCACCGGCTTGTGCTCGCGCTTGGCCTTCTCGCCCATCGACAGCGCCATGCGATGCAATTGCTGGCGGCGCCGCGCGCGATACGATTCGGTCTCGAGTGAAATCGGCGCCGCATCCTTGATTCGCCGCGCCAGGATCCGATTCACCAGGTACTCGAGCGCGTCCAGGGTCTGGCCATGCCGCCCGATGAGGATTCCCGAACCGTCGCCCTTTATTTCGAGCTCGACTGTCTCCGCGTCGACTTCGATCTGCCGCACGTCGGTCCGCTCGCCCATCTGCTCGAGGATCTGCTTGAGGATAACTGTCGCCTCGCGGCGCTGTTCCTCGACGTCCGCGCTTTTGCGCCCCGCCGCACCTGCATCGTCGTCACCGGCCGACGCGCCCTGATTCGCGCCCCCCGCGCGTCCGTCATTGCGGCCGCGCCGCTGATTTTCGCGCGCGCCCGACGCCGCCTCGCCGCGCGCTTGCGGCGACGTATGCACGGTCTGCGGCTTCGCAAGGTCGCCGGCACCCGGCGCGCTCTTGCGCGTCACTCGCACCCGCGCATTCCGCGCGCCCAGTCCGAGCACGCCTGAGCGCGCCGAGGCGAGCACTTCGATCGCCACCTCGTCCTCGCGCGCGCCAAGCTGCGCGAGGGCTTCCGTCGTCGCCTCTTCCACTGAGGCGGCCTCTACTTCTATCGAGTTCATATTGCTCATGTAGCCGGTGTGTATTGTTGAAATTCCCGGTTGAGAAAGTATTGCTGGATCACGCCCAGCAGGTTCGACGAAAAATAGTACAAAGCCAGCCCGGCCGGAAAGTTTATCAGCATGATCGTGAAAATCAGCGGCGTCAACATCATCATCCGCTGCTGATTCGGATCAGGCGTGGTCGGCGTCATGTATTGCTGCAAAAAGCTGGTCGCACCCATCAACAGCACCAGCACCGGCAGGCCGTGGCAATGCATCAGCGGCAGTTGCGGCAGGCCCGGCACATGCAGGCAATCGGGCGTCGACAAATCGTTGATCCAGCTGACAAACGGCGCGTGGCGCAGCTCGACCGCGTTCAGCAGCGCCTCGTACAACCCGATGAAAATCGGAAATTGCAGCGCCATCGGCGCGCATCCACCCAGCGGGTTGACGTGATTGCGTTTGTAGAGATCCACCATCTCTTTCTGCAACTGCTCGTTGTTGTCCTTGAGCTTGTCGCGCAGGCGCTGGATCTGCGGCTGCAGGCGCTGCATCTTCATCATCGAGCGCTGGCTTCTGATCGATATCGGCAGGAACGCAATCCGGATCGATACCGTCAGCAAAATGATATCGACGCCGTAGTTGGGCGCGATGTAATAGAACAGCTTCAGCGCGCGCAGAAAGACGATCGCAAGGATTCCAAAATAGCCAAAATCGATCGCCTTGTGCAGCGCCGGATTAACCCCTTCCAACGCCTCCAGCAGCTTCGGCCCCATGTAGATCTCGCTATGGATTCGCGCCGCCCCATCGAATAGCAGCCGCGCAATCGCCTCGTCACCTGCGTACGACATTGTCAGCTCGCCCGTCGTCGGCTGCTGCGGCAAAAATACCGCCAGGAAATACCGATCGCCGAAACCCGCGTACGTGATCGTCCCGGTGCTCGTCGAATCCACCTGCTTTAGCGTCTTCAAGCTTTTTTCGTTGTGGGTGATTACCTTGTCCGCGACGTCGGCCTGCAACTCAGGGATATCGTAGTACCCCTGATGCGCCGTGAGTGGCTGGCTCATCGACACGCCAATTTGACTCGGAGGCGAACCGGCGGCGACGGCCACGTCCATCGAGAACACATAGCTGTTCGGCTTGAACGTGAAAATCTTGGTGATCGTCGTGCCGTCTGCGGTCTTCGCAACAAACGTCGCCGTCGCATTCGCTCCCGCCGCCGGCTTGATTTGCGCTGGCGCGGTCGTCTCGTAGCTGAGTTCGCTGTCGTCGAACACCTGCTCCCCGCGTGTCATCACCGCGCCGAGCGGCAGATGACCCCCCGGCGACGCCTGCACCATCTCGTAAGGCGGACTGTCCTTGGCCGCCGCCTGCCGGTAACGAGTCAGAACAAAACTCTTGAGCCGCGCGCCATGGGTGGTGAACACCGCGACGTAAAAGTCGGAGTCGACTTCGACAGTCCTCTCAGGCACCAGCGCCATGGAAGGCGTCATCGGAGCCGATCGCTGCCCCGTCGCCGCCGCGGTCGCAACCGCTCCAGGAGCAGCCGCCCCAGCCCCGGTGGCAGCTGCTCCGCTGGCGACAGTCGCGACCGCCCCGGGACTGCCCAATAATGCCGTCGCCTGTCCGTTGCCAAGCGCCTGCCCCTGCTCAGCCTTGGCGGCCTTGGCCTGCTCGGCAGCCTGCTGCTGTTCAGTAGGCGGCGGAAAAAATCGCTTCAGCACCAACTCCTGGTAAGCAACCACCAGGATGATGCACAAAATAACCGCAATCAGAACTCGACTAGAATCCAACTTAGTTCCTTGTTTCCGACCTTCCTAACCTCTCCTCGGACAAGGAGAGGTTAGGATCCAGATCTTCCCCCTTAAACTTTTCACAGGGACGAAGTCCCGCATCCCGCGGCGGTGCCGATTCTCATCTTCGTACCGGGTGCAGGGGTCACCCCTGCCGAAGGAAGCGTGAAACCCACCGCGGGTTTCACATACGATTAGTCTCCTCATCCCTCCCCCTCCGCTTCACGCCGCGCGTCCGCCGCCCGCGACCGCACCGGGTCGTACCCATGCCCACCCAGCGGATTGCACCGCGCGACTCGCCAAATCGCCATGACGGCGCCGCGAATCACCCCGTACTCCGCAATCGCGTCGCGTGCATACGCCGAGCAACTCGGCTCGAAGCGGCACGCCGGTCCGTTAATCGCGTGAATAACCGGCGAGATCGCCGCCCGATAGATCGCTACCGCCCCCAAAGCCGCGAATCGCGGCGCAGCCTTCAATCGATCCGACGGATCCGCCGACGCCATCACTTGCGCCCCGCCATTCGTCCGCTAAGATTGCGCGCCGCCATCGTAAGTTCTTCGCTGATCGCCGCCGATTCGAGCGCCGCCGCTCCACCGCGAGCGATTACCACTATCGACGTCCCTGCCGGCAGTTGCGCACGCATCGCTTTTCTAAAAAACTCGCGCACGCGCCGCTTCATCCGGTTGCGCACGACAGCATTGCCGATTCTGCGCGAGACCGTAACGCCCAGCCGCGACCGGGTGGGTTCATTCTCCAGATTACCCGCGTACAGCACGAAGTGGGGACTCTGGAATCGCACGCCGTTTCGCTGGAGGCGCAAAAACTCCGCGCTTCGATGCAGCCTGTTTGCCGCCGCGAAGCTCAATTGCGCGCGCACGCGGATTAGCCCGGCTGCTTGGCCGGTATCGAGATTGCAAGGCGCACGCGGCCCTTCGCGCGGCGGCGCTTGAGCACCTTGCGTCCGCCCGGCGTGGCCATCCGCGCCAGGAATCCATGGGTTCGTTTGCGTCGGCGGTTGTGCGGTTGGTAGGTCCTTTTCATTGCTTCGGGCCAGCTTCACTCAAGTTTGTATTCAGACCGGCAAGGTCTGTTGTGGGTCGGGTATCTTTTCGTTCCGGTGTGATCTTTTTTCAGATTGACAGATGTATAGAACTACAAAACAACCCCGAACACGCAATCGAACCATACCGCGCGCCATTGAGCAAGCACCCCTCCGAGCCCGCGAAGGACGGGAAAACTCAATTAAATGTGAAACCCGCGATGGGTTTCACGCTTCCTTCGGCAGGGCGTCTACTCACCCTTGATCCGCGAATCGTCGTCCCGCACGCAAGTCGAGTACGAATACCGCTCGACGTAAACGTTGCCGCTATCGTCCTTCTCTGCTGCTATCACCACCGCCCGATAATTCTCGCATGCCTCCTGCGACGTGAAACTATCGACCTGCTCCCACTCCGACATCGGCGTCTCACGCTGCAACCCCTTCCGCGCACAATCAATCGAAGGCGCCATCAAAATCCAACCCGCCAACGCGACCGCCGCGAAATGCCAAAACTTCACTAAATTTCCCATCGCAACAATCGCGCCCGCAAGCACCTCCGCTCCTAACCTAAATAGTTCTAACAGGGACGAAGTCCCGCATCTTTCTTTTCTTAGTACCGGGTGCAGGGGTCACCCCTGCCCAAGGAAGCGTGAAACCCAGGAGGGGTTTCACATTAAATCAAGTGCGTTCCTCTCCCGATCGCCTACCCTCCGCTAGCGCTCCGCCGCTCCGGTTCCTCCGCCGCTTTCTCCGCCGATTTTTCCGCGCAGCGCCGCTTCAGCTCCGCGAACGCGTCGTCGACGAATGCCTTCATCAGCGCCACGTCGGGCATGACGCGCGGGTCCGCCATCATTCCGAAATATAAACTCTTATAGTAACTGAGTATTGCGACTGCATAGCCCATCGTCGCGCCGAGCGGCACCAGCGGTACCATGTCCAGGCACACGTGACCGTTTATATATTGCGGCACCTGCACGCCCGGCACGTTGGTCGCGATAAAATTTATCCCGAACGCCGGCAGCCCGAAGCCGTCGGGCCGCGGCTTCCAATTCGTCCACTTCGCCAGCCGTCCCGCAACGTCCATCATCGTCGTCGCCGCGCGCGCGGCCGGCCCGATCATGCTCGGCGGTATCGCGTCGCCGAGCTGCATCATGGCTTCCAGAGCCTGCGCCGACCCGGCCGCCTTGATTCGCTCGGTCTCCTCATGGATCAACTTCAGCCGCTCAACGATATCCATCGGCGCCGCCGGCGCGGTCGGGAACATCATCGAGACGCGATTCCCGAGCGAACTCTTTTCGCTTTTATGCCGCACGTTGACCGGACATCCGATACACAGTTGCTGTCCTTCGACGGTGTACCCATGATGCTGCAAATAGCGCGCGGCGCCCTCGGTCAACATAGCCAGTACAACATCATTGACCGATCCGCCGAACGCCGATCTGATCGCGCGAAAGTCCGCGAACGATTGACGCGACCACGCCACCCTCCGTTCTTGCGTGACCGGCGTCGAATTCCACGGCGTCGCCACTATTCGCCGCGTCGCCAGCTCGGTCATCACCCGCGACGCCTCGCCCAACTGCCGCGCGCGCTCCGTCACCGACGCCGGATCCTCGATCGCTTCGACCGCCGCGTTAATCGTCGAGTTGACAGTGCCCTGGATCTGGTCGCGGAGCGCCTCCGCGAATCGCCGTATCAGGCTCGACGGCTTGGCCGCCACCCACGGCTCCGGCGGCTGCGGAATATCGTCGGGCTCCGCGCGAAAGTCGTACATCACCTTCAGCAGCTCGACCCCCGACACGCCATCAACCAAACAATGATGTACCTTCCACATCAGCGCCGTGCGATTCCCGTCCAGGTTGTGGAAAACGTGCAAGGCCCACAGCGCATGCTTGCGGTCGAGCGGTTTCTGGTAGACGCGCATCATTTCCTCGAGCGCGTCCCCTTCGCTCAGCCCGTCGGGCAGCTCATGCAGATGCACATGGTTCTCGATCGCGAATTCCGGGTCATCCTCCATCATGGCGTGAGCGAAATTCAGCGGGACTTCAATCAGCCGCTGCCGGTAGCGCGGCACCAGATGCATCCGTTCCTCGAAATGTCCCAGCAGCGCGTTGAAATCGACTCGCCCCTCGAACAATCCGATCGATCCGATATGCAGCGGGCCGCTTTGCGACTCGGCATAGATAAAGGTCGCGTCCTGCGTCGACAGCCGATAACTCGAGCTGGATGGAAACGTGAAATTTTCGGGCACTCGAACTCACCTCCAAACCGGATCTCCTCCGGGCTGCGGCGCGATGCCCCGTCCCAAGCCGAGAAAATCCTGGAAATGACAATTGCCGTAGACTGCAAAGTTTGGCAGGCATCGTCGCCAAAGCGCAAGCTGAATTTTTTTGATGCTACGCTTGCCGGATCGCCCGCGCTGATCCAGTATATCGGTCCGCGCGAGCTACGACCGGCTTAAGCATAACGCGGATAGCCACGCTCGCGCACAAAGTAGTTCGCCGGAGGTTTCGATGGCCGAACAGATCAAGACCAATCGCCCTTATCCGATGCAGCTTAAGTTGCGCGACGGCCGCAGCGCCACCATCCGCATCATGGGACCCGCCGACCTCGACAAAATAGTCGAATTCGCCAAGGACCTCCCCGCCGACGACCTGCTCTTCCTCCGCACCGACATCACCGACCGCAACGCCGTCAAAGCTTGGGTCGATAACATCAAGAACGGACACACCATCACGCTGCTGGCCGAGATTGACGGCGAGCTCGCCGCCTATGCCAGCGTCCACCTGGATCAGGCGCGATGGACTCGCCGGGTCGGCGAAATTCGCGTCATGACGTCGTCGCGTTACCGCGGCGCGGGACTCGGCCGCCGCCTGGTCGCCGAAGTTTTCGATCTCGCGCGCTCGCTCGGCCTCAAAAAGATCACCGCCCAGATGACCACCGAGCAGACCGCCGCGCGCGCCGCCTTCGAGCATTTGGGCTTTCAGGTCGAGGCGATGCTGTCGGACTGGGTCGAGGACCGCCGCGGCCGCTCGCGCGATCTCCTAATCATGACCTACGACGTAACCGGCTTCTCAGACCGCATAGTCGCCTGAGTCCGATTCCTAACCTCTCCTTGTCCGAGGAGAGGTCGGCGAAAGCCGCGCAGCGGTGTCGCCGGGAGAGGTGCAACGCCAGACAGCCCAGCCACGCCGACTCGTTTAACCTCAATGCAAAGACACTGACTCCGCCGCCCGACAGCAGCACAACTCGCGCAACTGCGACGGCCAGCGTTGCACCTCACCCGTCGCTCACCTTCGGCTCGCGCCGACCTCTCCTCGGACTAGGAGAGGTTAGGATCGATCCGGATCTTCCCCCTTAAACTTCTAACAGGGACGAAGTCCCGCATCTTTTTTTCTTAGTACCGGGTGCAGGGGTCATCCCTGCCCAAGGAAGTGTGAAACCCACGGTGGGTTTCACATTAAATAAAGTGATCTCCCCCTCCCCGCCTACTGCGTAACCACCAGAATCCGAAACGTCCCCGGAACCGGCACAGGCCGCGGATGCTCCGGGCTTGCCCCCGCCGGAAACGTCAAGTCCGCCGTCGGCAGATAAACCATCTGGCCACTGTTATCGACGGCCATCGTCCGCGCGCCGAGTTCGGTCTTCGCCACTTGCGCCAG
This sequence comes from uncultured delta proteobacterium, assembly GCA_963724395.1. Lineage (GTDB taxonomy): Bacteria > Desulfobacterota > Binatia > Binatales > Binataceae > Binatus. The sequence continues at coordinate 81,159 of CAVRUK010000004.1, forward strand.
CTCGAATTTGTCCGCCGACACTTCGCGAATAATCGACAACGTCCCGTCGCCGCAGCTCGCGAACACCAGGCCGCCACGGAATGCGGTCGCGTCGACGAACGCGCCGATCGGGAAATCCGCCACGATCTTTCCGTTGTCGGCATTCATCACGACCAGGATTTTGTTTCGACACCCGATAAACAGGCGATGGGTCCCTCTGTCCATCGACATCCCGGTCGGCCGCTTACCCGGCCCCGTCGGCCATCGCGCGACGACCTTCATCGCCTTCGTATCGACCACCGCGACTTCGTCCTTGTCCGCGATATTGACGAACACCTTGCCGTTCTCATCCGCGACCGCAAACTCGGGCGAGCCGCCCAGGTCCACACTCGCCGCCGCCTTCCCTCCCGCCGGATTCACGTCGGGCGCGAATGCCACCATGCGATGCGCATCGCCGCACATCACGAGCACGCGGTTGCTCCCGCGATCGTAGATGATACCGTCGGCGTCATCCGCCGCGGGCACGACGCCGATAGTCGCGTGCGATTTCAGATCGAAAATCTGCACCGAGCCGGTGCCGCCATCGCTGATAAATCCGCGCCCCGCCTCCGGCACCAGCGCCACGCCATGCGCGCGATGCTGCCCCGCGATATCCGCCACGATCCGTCCCGTCACGACATCGATCGCCATCGTATGCGTAGTGCGGGTGACATAGAGCACATGCCCGTCACGGGCGAGAGTGGCGTAGTCCCATCCGCCGTCGCCGCCAACATTGAAAGTCGCAGTCAGCTTGTAAGCCGGCGCCCCCGCCCCCGTCGCCGCCGCAGCACCTATCACCGCAATCAAAAGAACAAAAACTCGAACAAGATAATTTTTCATACTTTTTATCTCGACCAACCTCTAACACTGGGTGCAGGGGTCACCCCTGCCGAAACGATCCATCCGCCTCGCAAGGCAACTCGACCGCTCTCACCACCGCCTCAACATTCAGCTCTCCATACAAATGAGGGAACAACTCGCCCGTTACTTCCCCACGTACCCCGGTCGGCGCCTCATACCTCAACTCCGCATTAAGCCGCGACTCGTCAATCCACAAAACAACAAGGTCATCCTGCCCACGATAAAACCGGTTAGCAGTATCAACCACCTGCGCAATAGTCGAGCAATGAATAAACCCCTCAGCCCGCAAACTGGCAGGCGCATAAGTCCCCCGCTCGATAGCATCCAACCACTCACCGCGCTTGACGATATGTACGATCATCGCCAGCGCACCTTATCATCCTAACCTCTCCTTGTCCGAGGAGAGGTCGGCGTAAGCCGCGCAGCGGTGTCGCCGGGAGAGGTGCAACGCGTGACAGCCCAGCCACGCCGACTCGTTTAACCGCAATGCAAAGACACTGACTCCGCCGCCCGACAGCAGCACAACTCGCGCAACTGCGACTGCCAGCGCTGCACCTCACCCGTATCTTCCCCCTTAAACTTCCAACAGGGACGAAGTCCCGCATCTTTATCTTAGTACCGGGTGCAGGGGTCACCCCTGCCCAAGGAGGTGTGGAACCCACGGTGGGTTCCACTTTAAATTAAGTGATCTCCCCTTCGCCGCTTCCTATGCGCGCATCGACGCGCGCGAATTCCCGAGCAGCATCTCCGCGACCGCCGTCAGATCGTTATCATCGTAGTAGTCGATCTCGATCCTGCCCGGGCTGCCGCCGCGGCGCTTGAAGATTCTGACCTTGCGCTTGAGCGCGCGTTGCAGGCCTTCGGCGAGCGCGTTCAGGTTGGCATCGCCGCTGGATCGGGACGCGGTGGCTTTCGAGGTGCGCGGACGATTCGCCGTCGCCATTTCTTCGGCACCGCGCGCCGAGATTCCGACCGCCGCAATTCGCCGCGCCGCCGTCAGCTGTGCCGCGGCCGATCCGATCGCCAGCAGCGGCCGCGCCTGGCCCGCGTTGAGCTGTCCCTTCGCGATCATATTCAGAATCGGTTGCGGCAGTTCGAGCAATCGAAGCGTGTTGCCGACGTACGGGCGGCTCTTGCCGACGCGCGCGGCAATCTCGTCATGGGTCAGCCCGAAATGCTCTACGAGGCGGAAAAAAGCGAGCCCTTCTTCGACCGCGTTCAAGTCCTCGCGCACGATATTCTCGACTAGCGACATTTCCAGCGCCGCGCGATCGTCGAGCTCGCGCACCACCACCGGAACGGCTTCCAGGCCCGCCGCGCGCGCCGCGCGCAGCCGCCGCTCGCCCGCGATCAGCTCGTAGCGCGGCCCGTCGGCTTCCGCAGCGTCGATTCGCCGCACGATCAGCGGCTCGATAATTCCCTGGCTCTGGATCGCGCGGGTAAGCTCGGCCAGCCGCTCGGCGTCGAAATTTATCCGCGGCTGAAACGGCCCGGCCGCGATACTGGCGACCGGCGCCATCTTGAACTGCGAATCGCCACTATCTTCAGCGCCGGTTTCAACTCCAGCCGCCGCATTTCCAATCAGCGCATCAAGCCCGCGTCCCAACGGTTTCCGCATCATCGTGTTTGTCCTCTGTGATTTCGATCGTGTTCCTCTTTGCCTCGCCCCATGCGGGGAGAGGCCGACGCGAGACCTTGAGCCGCGGGTGAGGGACCAAATTTTCCGAGATTCAGAATGTGCGGCCCGTAAGACAATCGCGCCACACAATTGTCCCTCACCCTAACCCTCTCCCCACGTGGGGCGAGGGAATTAGATGGCGAAGTCCGCATTTTTCTTGTCACTGGGTGCAGGGGTCACCACTGCCGCGCAATGATCTCCGCGGCCAGCGCGCGATAACTCTCGGCGCCCGGCGACTTCGGTTCGTATTCGAGCACGGACAGTCCATGACTCGGGCTTTCCGACATCCGCACGCTGCGTGGAATCACGCTGCGAAAAACTTTTTCAGGAAAATGCTTTCTTACTTCGTCGGAGATTTCGTGACTCAGGCGATTTCGCGTGTCGAACATCGTGAGCACCAGGCCCTCGAGGTCCAGCCCCGGCCTGAGCGCCGCCTTGACCTTGTTGATCGTGCCGAGCAACGCGCTCAGACCCTCGAGCGCGTAGTACTCGCATTGCATCGGCACCAGCACGGAATCCGCCGCGACGAGTGCATTCAGCGTAAGAATCCCAAGCGACGGCGGCGTATCGATTAGAACATAGTTATATTCCGCTCTTACTGGCTCCAGGAGCGCTCGCAAGCGTCGCTCGCGACCCTCCATCGTCACCAGCTCGATCTCGGCGCCGACCAGGTCGTCGCCCGCCGGCGCCAGCGACAACGTCGGCCGCACCTGCCGGATAATTTCCGCAATCGTCAAGCCGCCGACCAGCGCCTGGTAGATAGTCTTGCCCTCGCCGCGCGCAGCGGCGACATCCTCGGGCGTGCTGATCCCGGAAGTGGCGTTGCCCTGTGGATCGAGGTCGATAAGCAGAACGCGCCGACCCGTATCAGCCAGCGCGACCGCCAAGTTGATAGCAGTCGTGGTCTTGCCGACGCCGCCTTTCTGATTGGCTATTGCGATTACCCGCCCCACGACCTGCCCCGCCGGGAAAAGAAATGCCCCGGCACCTTCGCAAAGAGGAACTACCTCCGGACCGAACACCAACGTTTCACGTGAAACGTTCGCAAACCATTAAATCCCCGCGATCGTAAAAGGTCAAATCGCGCGATCTGATTTGTACAAACTATTAATTTCTAAAGGTTTTCTAGGCGGAACGTTTCACGTGAAACGTTCGGAGTTCACCGATTGTATGTGAAACCCGCGATGGGTTTCACGCTTCCTTCGGCAGGGGTGACCCCTGCACCCGGTACTAAGACAGGGTGCGGGACTTCGTCCATGTTAGAACTTTTAAGGGGTGTGAGTCCGCGTGCTGCCAATGATCCGCAGTTTCCCATCCCGTGCGGGATGGGGAACCGGACGCGGAGAAATCTTTCCGCTAAAACAACTTCCGAACAGGGGCGAAGTCCCGCATCTTTCCTAGCACTGGGTGCAGGGGTCACCCCTGCCCAAGGAGGTGTGGAACCCACGGCGGGTTCCACATTCAATAGAGTGATTTGCCCTTCCCTTCCTGCTGCCTAGCGGCGGGTCCAGGTGGCGACCGCGCGGTGCATCACCTGGCGGCCGTGGCGCAAATCGTATCCTGCCACCTGCCTATCGAGGAGCCCCGACGCGGATGCGGCCGTTATACTGGCAGGGTCGTCGAACTTCTGATCGGCGCTCACGTAGAGCATCAGCACGCCCTCGAGCCGCAGTCCGCGGCTGGCAATCTGGAAAAGCGCGGGCACATCGCCGACCGCTCGCGACGTGACCACGTCGAAGCCGTCGTGCACGTCGAGCGACTCCGCGCGTGCGCATTCGACGCGCACATTCTGCAGGCCCATCTCGATCGCCGCCTCGCTCAGATAGGTCGCGCGCTTGCGCCGAGCCTCAACGAGAGTGACGTGCGCGTTGATCGCGGCCGCAATGACGAGTCCCGGAAAGCCGGCGCCGCTGCCGATATCCAGAAAGCGATGCGCGCGGTCGAGGCGAAGGATCTTCGAGCTGGCCGCAATCGAGATCGGGATAATACTGTCGAACACGTGAAAGACTATCTCGGCGGGATCGCGCGGATTCGCCGTCAGGTTGATTTTCGGACCCCACACCGCGAGCGTCGCCGCCATCCGCTCGATTCGATTCAGGAACTGGACAGTGTTGGCGACCACGCCGAGCGGAGCTATCGCGGGCGCGAGCTGAGCCCGCACCTCCGAGGCAATCTCCTCAGGAGTCGCAGCTTTTTTCTTTTTTGGAGGGCGCGCCTTGACCTTATGTTTCACGTGAAACGTCCCCGCTCGACGATATTCGCCACGAATTTATTAAGTTATTTCCCAAAACGTTTCACGTGAAACGTTCCGAGGAAGTGCTCAGATCGCTCGGACACTACGGTCGCGGCGGCTCTTGATATGCACCGCCAGAATTGAGATTGCTGCCGGCGTTATCCCCGGCATCCGAGCCGCCTGCCCCAGCGATCGCGGGCGAACGGCAGTGAGGCGCTCCGAGACCTCGGTCGACAGGCCCACCACGCCTTTGAAATCCAGCCAGTCCGGTATCATCGTGTCCTCGAGGCGCGCAAACCGCTCAATCGCCTCCGCCTGCCGGCGAACATAGCCCTCGTACTTGATTTCAGTCTCGAGCTCCGCAGCCTCGTCGAGGTTCAGCCCGGGATCGACGCCGTTCATCTTCAGCACTGCGTCGTAGCCGATTTCGGGACGCTTGAGAAGCTCGATCGCCCGCACCGGCTGCGCGATGGGCGTCGAGCCCGACGCCGCCAGTGCCGCGTTGACCTCGTCGGACGCCGGTATCAGCGCCGACTTAAGGCGTTGGATCTCGCGATGCACCGCTTCGGTCTTGGCGCGAACGCGTGCGCCCGCCGACGCGTCGAGTAATCCCAGCCGCTCGCCAATCTTCGACAACCGGCGGTCCGCGTTATCCTCGCGCAGGATCAATCGATACTCAGCGCGCGACGTGAACATCCGGTACGGCTCGCCGCCGATACCGCGCGTCACCAGGTCGTCGATCATCACGCCGATATAGGCCTGGTCGCGGCGCAGGATCAGCGCGGACTCGCCGCGCACCTTCAGCGCCGCATTGATTCCTGCGATCAGACCCTGCGCTCCCGCCTCCTCATAGCCAGTGGTGCCGTTGATCTGGCCGGCGAAGAACAGCCCGCGCACGAGTTTCGTCTCCAGCGATGCGGTCAGTTGCGTGGGGTCTGAAAAATCGTACTCGATCGCGTAGCCTGGGCGCATTATCTCGGCCTGCTCGAGCCCGGCGATCGAACGAACCATCGCGAGCTGTACGTCGAGCGGCAGGCTGGTGGACAGGCCGTTGGGATAAACTTCGACGGTGTCGCGGCCCTCGGGCTCGAGGAAAATCTGGTGGCGCTCCTTGTCCCGAAAGCGCATCACCTTGTCCTCGACCGACGGGCAATAGCGCGGTCCCTTGCTCTGGATCACGCCCGAGTACATCGGGGAGCGGTCGATACCGCCGCGGATTATCTCGTGGGTGCGCGCGTTGGTGAACGTCAGGTGGCAGGGAATCTGATCTTGCGCGATGCGGTCGGTGCGGAACGAGAACGGCGGCGGCGGCTCGTCACCTGGCTGGATCTCCAACGCGGAGTAGTCGATCGTGCGCGCGTCGAGGCGCGGACAGGTGCCCGTCTTCAGGCGGCCGATTCGAAAGCCCAGTTGCGCGAGATGCTCGCTGAGACCCATCGCGGCGAAGTCTCCGGCGCGGCCCGCGGAATAATTCTTCATCCCGATATGCACGAGTCCCTTCAGGAACGTGCCGGTGGTGAGGATGACGGTCGGCGCCTCGAAGACCTCGCCGATTTGCGACTCGACGCCGCGCACTGCACCTTCCTCAACGATCAATCGCTCGACGCTTGCCTGTCGCACCTGCAAGTTGGCCGTCCGCTCGAGCACGCGCTTGCTGCGCGCGCGATACGCCGCCTTGTCGGCCTGCGCGCGACGAGCGCGAACCGCAGGGCCCTTGCGCGTGTTGAGAAATCGAAACTGGATTCCGGTCTCGTCGGTCGCCAGGCCCATCTCGCCGCCGAGCGCGTCGATCTCGCGGACCAAGTGGCCCTTGCCGATGCCGCCAATCGCCGGGTTACAGGACATCTGACCGATATGGTCGAGGTTGAGCGTGAGCATCAGCGTGCTCGCGCCCATCCGGGCCGCGGCCAGCGCGGCTTCGATACCGGAGTGTCCGGCGCCGACGATGATGACGTCGTAGTTCATGGCAAACTGCGATTATGGCCGCACCAGGGGCATCGCGCAAAGCGCGGACAATAACTAAAAGTAGAAATCTATATCTTTTAGTAGAAGAACAAGATTTATAAGTGAAACCCGCGGTGGGTTTCACACTTCCTTGGGGAGGGGCGATCCCTGCACCCGGTACTTAAGATGCGCCTACTTGCCGATGCAGAAGTCGCGGAAGATGGCGTCGAGGACGTCCTCGTTGGTTACTTCGCCGATGATCGAGCCGAGTGCGGCGGCGGCGGCCATGATATCGACGGCGACGATCTCCGGCGGCATCATCGAGAGTGCGGACGTGCGTGCGTTTTTGAGGGCTCCCAGAGCCGTCGCGAGCGCGTCGCGATGACGTTCGCGGGAGATCGCGATTTGATGATTTGAAGAAACGGTGCGCGCTGGGACAGAACCCTCACCTAACCTCTCCCGTAAAATAACGGGCGAGGCATCGGAGATTAGGGCGGCGATCACCTTTGTGAGCTCGGAACGTAGCGGGGTGGCTTCGTCGGGGTTGATCGCGGAGAACGGCAGTATCGGGAGGACCAACCCTCGCTCGCGAAGATTGGCGGCTGTGGTCGCGGCCGGCAGGTCGCGCTTGTTGAGAATTGCCAGGCCGGGGCGGTTGGATGTCAGGCGAATCACTTCGACGTCCGCGGACTCGAGCGGGCGCGACGAATCGAACATCGCGATCAGAAAGTCCGCGTCGCGCGCCGACCGCATCGTGCGCTCGATGCCGATTCGCTCGACGTCGTCGGCCGATTCGCGGACGCCCGCGGTGTCATTGAGGACCATCGCGTACGGGCCGAGCTGGACCGAATCCTCGATCACGTCGCGGGTGGTGCCGGCGACAGCTGTGACTATGGCGCGGTCGGCACCGAGCAAAAGATTCATCAGGCTCGACTTGCCGGCGTTGGGCTTGCCGACGATGGTCGCGCGCACGCCGTCGCGCATCAGCAGGCCGCGCGCAAAGCTGTCGTGCAAGACCGCGACGTCGGCGATGAGGCGCTCGATTTCGGCGGCAACCTCGCGCCGCGACGGGAGGCGGATGTCCTCGTCGGAGAAATCGATTTCGACCTCGAGATGCGCGCGAATCGCGACAACCTGGGCGCGCAATTCCGCGACGCGGGCGGAAAGCGCGCCGGAAAGTTGCTCCAGGGCGATCGCGAGCGCGGAATCGCTGCGCGCGGCGACGATGTCGGCGACCGCTTCGGCCTCGGCAAGATCGATTCGGCCGTTCAAAAACGCGCGGCGGGTGAATTCTCCCCGCTCGGCGACGCGCGCACCCGCCTCGACGGCCAGCACAACGATGCGGCGCACGACAAACGGACCGCCGTGACATTGGATTTCGGCTACATCCTCGCCCGTGAGGCTCGCCGGACTCGGCATCACGACCGCGAGCGCGCGATCGATGCGCGCGCCAGTGGCGGGATCGACGACGTCGCCCAGGTGCATCGTGCGCGGCGTCATCTCGGCGGAATGCGCGGGACGAAAGATCGCGTCGAGGATTTCGAATGAGCGCGGGCCGGACAGGCGGACGATCGCGACGGCACCGGAGCCTGGCGCGGTGGCGGGCGCGACGATCGTGTCTGGGAGGTACATTGAAGGAACTTGATTGTATGTGAAACCCCTCCTGGGTTTCACGCTTCCTTGGGCAGGGATGACCCCTGCACCCGGTACTAAGAGAATCGGCACCGCCGCGGGATGCGGGACTTCGTCCCTGTTAGAAGGGTTCGGATGGGAAAATAACTCGCCCGTTAGAATAACGGGCGAGGTAAGCCTGAATCAGCTATTCGGATCGACGCCCCACTTTTTCTTGTTCTCGGCTACCTGCTCGGGGGTCGGGTGCTCGACCTTCTTGAACGGCATCACCTTGAACTGATCTTTAATTTCCAGCAGCGCGTGGTTCAGCGCGATGTCGTCCTTCAGGACGTCGGGTACGGCCGGCTCTTCGAAAATCGCCTGCCATGGACATTCGGGCTCGCAGGCGCCGCAATCGATGCATTCGTCGGGATCGATGTAGAGCTGGTTGGGGAATTTTACCTTGTCGGCGCCGATGTATTCGTAAATGCAATCGACGGGGCATACGCTGACGCATCCGGTGTCAACGCAGTCGCGGCAAAGACGGGTGATCGTCCAGGGCATGGTTGGCAGCCTCGCTTAGAGTCCAGTCCTTAGTATATCTCGATCGAAACTCGTAGTCCTATTGTCGAGAGTACGCGGATAACCTATATCGGCACAGCGCCCCTGAAAAGAGCATCGCGCGGCGAATCGCGACGGTCTGGAAACCGCTGTTATCGGACGCCCGCCGGGTTAGAATATCCGGCGCGAGAGGGTCGGAAATACATCAGGAAAATAGAAGATGGCATCAAAGTCGAAATCGAAGATGCGCAAACCCGCCGCCGTCGCCAAGCGCGCGGTGACCGCGAAGACTGCCACGGCGGCCAAAGCACCGCCAGCGCCGCAATCCGGCAAGCGCGTCGAAACCGACAGCATGGGGGCGATCGAAGTCGCGAACGACCGCTACTGGGGGGCGCAGACCGAGCGATCGCTGCTGCACTTCGCGATCGGATTCGACCGGATGCCGCGTTCGGTGGTGCGCGCGTTCGGAATTCTGAAGAAGGCGGCGGCGGAAGTTAATCGCGACCTCGGCAAGTTGCCCGCCGACAAGGCCAGGCTGATAAGCGCGGCCGCGGAGGAAGTGATCTCCGGCAAGCTCGATGAGCACTTTCCGCTGCGCATCTGGCAGACCGGCAGCGGCACGCAGACCAACATGAACGCCAACGAAGTAATCTCGAATCGCGCAATCGAGATGGCCGGCGGCGTGCTCGGCAGCAAAAAGCCGATTCATCCCAACGACGACGTGAACATGTCTCAGTCGTCGAACGACACCTTCCCGACCGCGATGCATATTGCGGCGGCCGAGGAGGTCACGCACACTCTGCTTCCGTCGGTGCGCAAGCTGCGCGACGCGCTCGCGCGCAAAGCCAAGGAGTTCGCCGAGATCGTGAAGATCGGGCGCACGCATCTGATGGACGCGGTGCCGCTGACGCTCGGGCAGGAATTTTCGGGCTACGTCGCGCAACTCGACTACGACTTGAAGCGAATCGAGGCGGCGATCCCGGACCTGCTGGAGCTGGCGATCGGCGGCACGGCGGTCGGCACCGGACTGAATACGCATCGCGAGTTTGCGGAGCGCGTGGCAAAAACAATCGCGGAGTACACGGGGCTGCCGTTCAAGTCGGCGCCGAACAAATTCGCGGCGCTGGCGGCGCATGACGCGCTGGTGGCGGCTTCTGGAGCGCTCAAGACGCTGGCGGTGTCGCTGATGAAAATCGCCAACGACGTCCGCTGGATGGGTTCGGGACCGCGCACCGGCCTGGGAGAACTGCTCCTGCCGGAGAACGAGCCGGGCTCGTCGATCATGCCGGGCAAGGTGAACCCGACGCAGTGCGAGGCGATGACGATGGTTTGCGTCCAGGTGATCGGCAATGACCTGGCGATCGCGATGGCCGGCTCGCAGGGGAATTTCGAGCTCAACGTCTTCAAACCGATCATCATTCACAATTTTCTGCACTCGACGATGCTGCTGGCGCATTCGTGCGGGTCGTTCAGCAAGTACTGCGTCGAAGGGCTCGAGCCGAATCGGGAGCAGCTGCGGCGCAACGTGGAAAATTCGTTGATGCTGGTGACGGCGCTGAGCCCGCATGTCGGCTACGACAACGCGGCCAAGGTCGCCAAGAAGGCTCACGCGGAGGGAATCACGCTGCGCGAGGCGGCGATCGCGCTGAAGCTGCTCTCGGGAGAGGAGTTCGACCGGCTGGTGCGGGCAGACAAGATGCTGGCGCCGGAAGGCTGAGCCGGGATGCGGCGGGGGATAGTTCTTTTTGCGCTCGCGATCGTTTTGGTCGCGGGTGCGATGCGTCCGGCGGCGGTTCGCGCGGCGCAGACTCCTACCGGGATCGCGACCGACCCGATTTTGCAGCCGCCATTTGAAGATGGACATCCGATCGACGTGACGATCGGCCTTCACATCGTGAACCTGGCCGCGATCGACGAGGTGGACGAGCAGTTCCAGTTGGACGCCTACATGTTCGCGCGATGGATCGACAAACGGCTCGCCTACATCTCCGAGGGACCTCAGGATCAGGTCCGCAACTATGCGAACGGGCAGATCTGGACACCTCAACTGGAGATGATCAACGCCGCAACTCCTCGCTCGCGTGACGAAATCTCGATCACGGTGAGCCCGGACGGCATGGTCAGGTATGCGGAACGCGTCGTTGTGAAGCTGTCGTCAAGATTCGAGCTCAGACGCTTCCCGTTCGACCAGCAGCGGCTGATAGTCATCATTCATCCCTTCCTGGCGTACGGACCGAACATAGAATTCAAACTGGACGACGAATCGACGTGGACCGCCAGCGAATTCAAGACTTACTCCTCGCTGGCGCAGTGGCATCTGACGGGGTTGCACTCGGAGGTGCTTACCGCGCCGACCTATGGCGGCCAGACGACGCCGGAAGCTAGGTTTGAAATCGACGTCAGTCGGCGCTCGAGCTTCTACTTGTGGAAAGTTTTTCTGCCGCTGCTGCTGATGGTGTTCCTGTCGTGGGCGGTTTTCTGGATCGAGGCGGACGACCTGTCGAACCAAATCCAGGTCGCGGTCACGACGATCCTGACGGTAATCGCGTTCGCGTTTGCGATTTCCGCGACGATGCCGCGGCTGCCCTACCTGACGTACATCGATGCGTTTTTCCTCGAGTGCTACATCTACGTTTTCCTGGCGGTGGTGGAGCTGATGACAGTCCACGTGACGCATCGCTCGGAGCGACGGCGCGATCTGGGCTTGCGGATTCGCAGATACTCGCGCTGGGTGATCCCGGCGTCGTTCGTGGTCACCAACGTCATCATCGCGGCGCATTTCCTGGGGTGATATGTCCGATTCCCTCTCCCGCTATGGGGAGAGCAACTGTATCGTAAGGCGACGGTGGCGGCGCGTTGCCCACAGGGTCCACAGGCTGCGGGGTCCTTGGGAGGACCCCGCCTGTGGACTTGTGGACAACGGGCCGACTTTTTAATTTTCTCATACGCTGAGGTCCGGGCATGGCGGCCTCCACAGGCTGTTGGTTTTGAGCATGGCGTTGAGGATCACGATGAGCTTGCGCATCACCGCCGCCAGCGCCAGCTTCTTGGGCTTGCCGCGCGCGACCAGCCGCTCATAGAACTGCTTGAGCACCGGGTTGGCCCGCGCCGCAACCATCGCACACATGTAGAGCTTGTTGCGCACCTCGAACCGGCCGCCGGCGATCATCCGCCGTCCATGGCGGCGGCCGCTGTCATCGGGCATCGGCGCCACTCCCACCAATGCGCCGATCTGCTTGCGGTTGAGCGTGCCCAGCTCCGGCATTTTCGCCAGCACCATCGCGCTGAAGCCTTTGCCGAAGCCCGGCACGCTGCGCACGATCTCGCTCTTGCGCCGCCACGCATCGGAGCGCCGCACGGTCTTGTCGATGTCCTCTTCGACCTCCTTGATGCGTCCCTCCAGATACGCGATGTGATGACGTAGTTCCTTGCGCATCGTGCCTGACGCGCGGCTCAGGCGCTGCTTCTCCGCCACCAGCATCTCGAGCAACTGCTCGCGCCGCATCACCAGTTCCTGCAACGCCTGAGTCTCGGCGTCGGCCGGTGGCCGTGGCTCGGGCCGTTCCCGTTCCGCATACAGCGCCAGCAGCTCGGCGTCCTTGCGATCGGTCTTGGCCTTAAGTCCGCGGCCCTTGGCAAAGTTGCGCACCCACGACGGATTAACCGCCGCCACCGCGATCCCCGCCAGCCACAATGCCGCCACCACCTGGCGCTGCAGCCCGCCGGTCGCTTCCACCACCACCAGCTTAGGCTTGAGTTCACCCAACCGCCCGACCAGCCGCTTGATTCCGGCGCGATCGTTGGAAAGCGTCATGCGCTCGCCTGAAGGCCGCACCGCCACCACCAACTCCGCCTTGCTCACATCGATCCCAACGTACGATTCTTCTGCCATCGCCCCTCTCCTTCCTGGGCGTCCCGCCCTTCCTTGTCCAATGCGGGCTCGTGCCTGCGGCGCGGCCCGGTCAACTGTTCGGGCTTTGGACGCGTTAGCTAGCGGACGCGGCGATCCATGCTCCCCCACGGCCTCTCGCGACCCAGGGTCATTCGGTCTGCCGCGCCCGCTGCTATCTTGGTACGCTCGTTCGCAGATACAAGGGTTAGGGGTGAGGGACCTTTTTGCGGCGCGATTGTCTGACGCGCCGCAAATCTGAGAGCACAATGGCGTCGAAGCCAGCGCTTACTCGCGACGCAGCACGCCAACTAAGACGCGACCAGACCGATGCCGAGCGCATCTTGTGGTCGCGCCTGCGCCGCTCACAACTCAAAGGATTCAAGTTCCGCCGCCAGTATTCAATCGGACCCTTTTTCGCAGATTTCTTCTGTCAGGAAGCGAAGCTTGTTATCGAGCTCGACGGCTCTCAACACGCTGATCAATGGGACCGCGACGAGCAGCGAACCGAGTTCCTGCGCGACGAGGGCTACGTTGTGCTGAGGTTTTGGAACCATCAGGTCATCTCCGAAATCGACGAAGCTATGCAACTGATCGCTGACGCTCTTCCGAAAACCCGTCGAACCAAAAGACCGAGATTCTAAGATGTGCGGCGCTTCAGGCAATCGCGCCGCAGAAAGGTCCCTCACCCTAACCCTTGTATCTGCGAACGAGCGTACCAAGATAGCAGCGGGCGCGGCAGACCGAATGACCCTGGGTCGCGAGAGGCCGTGGGGGAGCATGGATCGCCGCGTCCGCTAGCTAACGCGTCCAAAGCCCGAACAGTTGACCGGGCCGCGCCGCAGGCACGAGCCCGCATTGGACAAGGAAGGGCGGGACGCCCAGGAAGGAGAGGGGCGATGGCAGAAGAATCGTACGTTGGGATCGATGTGAGCAAGGCGGAGTTGGTGGTGGCGGTGCGGCCTTCAGGCGAGCGCATGACGCTTTCCAACGATCGCGCCGGAATCAAGCGGCTGGTCGGGCGGTTGGGTGAACTCAAGCCTAAGCTGGTGGTGGTGGAAGCGACCGGCGGGCTGCAGCGCCAGGTGGTGGCGGCATTGTGGCTGGCGGGGATCGCGGTGGCGGCGGTTAATCCGTCGTGGGTGCGCAACTTTGCCAAGGGCCGCGGACTTAAGGCCAAGACCGATCGCAAGGACGCCGAGCTGCTGGCGCTGTATGCGGAACGGGAACGGCCCGAGCCACGGCCACCGGCCGACGCCGAGACTCAGGCGTTGCAGGAACTGGTGATGCGGCGCGAGCAGTTGCTCGAGATGCTGGTGGCGGAGAAGCAGCGCCTGAGCCGCGCGTCAGGCACGATGCGCAAGGAACTACGTCATCACATCGCGTATCTGGAGGGACGCATCAAGGAGGTCGAAGAGGACATCGACAAGACCGTGCGGCGCTCCGATGCGTGGCGGCGCAAGAGCGAGATCGTGCGCAGCGTGCCGGGCTTCGGCAAAGGCTTCAGCGCGATGGTGCTGGCGAAAATGCCGGAGCTGGGCACGCTCAACCGCAAGCAGATCGGCGCATTGGTGGGAGTGGCGCCGATGCCCGATGACAGCGGCCGCCGCCATGGACGGCGGATGATCGCCGGCGGCCGGTTCGAGGTGCGCAACAAGCTCTACATGTGTGCGATGGTTGCGGCGCGGGCCAACCCGGTGCTCAAGCAGTTCTATGAGCGGCTGGTCGCGCGCGGCAAGCCCAAGAAGCTGGCGCTGGCGGCGGTGATGCGCAAGCTCATCGTGATCCTCAACGCCATGCTCAAAACCAACAGCCTGTGGAGGCCGCCATGCCCGGACCTCAGCGTATGAGAAAATTAAAAAGTCGGCCCGTTGTCCACAAGTCCACAGGCGGGGTCCTCCCAAGGACCCCGCAGCCTGTGGACCCTGTGGGCAACGCGCCGCCACCGTCGCCTTACGATACAGTTGCTCTCCCCATAGCGGGAGAGGGGATTGGATGGTGAGGGAATCAGAAACAATCACATCCGGAAGACGCCGAAGCCTGGGTGCTCGGGGATTGGGGCGTTCATCGCGGCTGCTATGCCCAGCGCCAGGGCGGCGCGCGTCTCGACGGGATCGAGCACGCCGTCGTCCCATAGCCGCGCGCTCGAATAGTAGACGCTCGACTCGAGCTCGTACTTCTCGAGCGTGGGCCGGATAAATTCCTTCTGCTCCGCTTCGGTCATCGTCGCGCCGTCGCGTTTCAACTGCCCGAGTTTCACCGTGAGCAGCGTGCTCGCCGCCTGTTCTCCGCCCATCACGGAGATTCGCGCGTTCGGCCACATGAAGAGCAATCGCGGCGAGAACGCGCGCCCGCACATCCCGTAATTTCCAGCGCCGTTCGACGCGCCGATGATCACCGTGAACTTCGGCACCTGCGCGTTGGCTACAGCGTTGACCATCTTGGCGCCGTCCTTCGCGATGCCGCCTTGTTCGTAGCGCTTGCCGACGATGAAGCCGGTGATGTTTTGCAGGAACAGCAGCGGGATGCGCCGCGCGCAGCACAATTCAATGAAGTGGGTCGCCTTCAGCGCGGACTCGCTGAACAGCACGCCGTTGTTGGCGATGATGCCGACGGGATAGCCGTAGATGCGCGCGAAACCGGTGACGATCGAGGTCGCATAGCGCGCCTTGAACTCATGCATCCTGCTCCCGTCGACCAGCCGCGCGATCACTTCGCGCACATCGTAGGGCTTGCGCGTATCGACCGGGATGATGCCGTAGAGTTCGGCGGGATCGTAATGCGGATCCTCGGGAGCGTCCTGCTCGATCGCGGCGGCGGTGCGAGGGCCAAGATTCTCGAAGATCGCGCGTGCAATCTGGAGCGCGTGCTCGTCGTCGTCGGCCAGGTGATCGCTGACGCCGGAGAGTCGAGTATGCACGTCGCCGCCGCCGAGTTCCTCGGCGCTCACTTCCTCGCCAGTCGCCGCGCGCACGAGCGGCGGTCCGGCCAGGAAAATCGTTCCCTGGTCGCGGACAATGATGTTCTCGTCGCACATCGCGGGCACGTACGCGCCGCCTGCCGTGCAACTTCCCATAACTACTGCGACCTGCGCGAGGCCGATGGCGGACATCCGCGCCTGGTTGTAGAAGATGCGCCCGAAGTGATTCTGATCGGGAAAAATCTCGGACTGCATCGGCAGGAAGGCGCCTCCCGAATCGACCAGATAAACGCATGGCAGCAGATTTTCGATGGCGATTTGCTGCGCGCGCAGATGCTTCTTCACGGTCATCGGAAAATAGGTGCCGCCTTTGACAGTCGCGTCATTGGCGACGATGACGGTCTCGCGGCCGTGGATTCTGCCGATGCCGGTGATGATGCTCGCGGAGGGCGAGTCGCCGTCGTACATCTGAAACGCGGCCAGGGGAGACAGCTCAAGGAAGGGGCTGCCGGGGTCGAGCAGTTTTTTGACGCGATCGCGCGCGAGCAACTTGCCGCGCTCGACGTGCAGTTCCCGCGCGTCGGCCGGACCGCCCTGGCGAATCCGCTCGATTTCGGCGCGCAGGCGCTTGACCAGCGAGTCCATCGCGTCGCGATTGCGGCGGAACTCGTCGGTGTTGGTGTTCAGCCGCGATTCTATTCGATCCATTTTGAATATCCTTGATGCCTGAGGACCAAAGTTGGGCTAAATTTTAGAAAGCTGGCTGGATATTAGCGATGCGTGAACGCGATCTGAAAGCACTCGAGTTCGACAAGGTGATTCACCTCGTCATGGAGCTTTGCGCCTCGGAACCGGGGCGCGAGGCAACTGCGGAATTGCGGCCGTCGATCGACACAGATGAAGTGCACCGGCGGCTGACGACGACGGCCGAGATGGTCGAGCTGAGATCGCATGCCGGGTCGATTCCGATAAGCGAGTTCAGCGATCAGCGGCCGTACCTCCTGGCGGCGGCGCGCGCGGGCGCGATTCTCGGCGGCGAAGCGCTGGTGAAAGTGCGCGATTTTATCGTGGGCTCGCGACACGTCGGCGGATTTCTGCGCTCGCGCGTCGAGCGCTTCCCGCAGGTCGCGGCGCTGGTGCACAACCTGCTCGCGCCGAAGGAACTGGCCGACGCGATGCTCGGTGCGTTGGCCGACGACGGCACAATCCTCGACGACGCGAGTCCCGAGCTGAAGCGTCTGCGCAGCCGGCTTCGCGACGAGCGCGCGGAACTCGAAGCGCGCCTCCTGCGCTCGCTCAACGCGTCGGGGATGGAGTCGTTCGTATCGGATTACATCGTGACGATTCGCAATCGCCGCTTCGTGCTGCCGATGAAGCTGAACTACTCGGAAAGATTTGAAGGAATTGTGCAGGACCGCAGCGTTTCGGGAGAGACGCTGTTCGTTGAGCCAATGTGGGCGGTCGAGCTGAACAACCGGCTGATGATGCTCGAGCGCGAAGCCGAGGCGGAGGAAACGCGAATCCTCGCGCGGCTGACGGCGATGGTCGGCGGATACGCGCCGGAACTGCAGCTCACGTTCGACGCGATGGTCGCGCTCGACGCGCTCAACGCGCGCGCGCTTTTCGCCGAGCGATTTCGATGCGTCGAGCCGCAGCTGGTGGACGAGGGAATCGATTTTATCGGCGCGCGGCATCCGCTGCTGATGACCAGCGGCCGCGACGTGATTCCGATCGACGTCAGGATCGGCGCCGGCCAGCGCGGGATCGTCATCTCGGGGCCGAACACCGGCGGAAAAACGGTCGCGCTGAAGACGGTCGGGCTGCTGTCGCTGATGGCGCAGTCCGGGATGCTGATTCCGGCGCTGGCCGGCAGCAAGGCCACGGTGTTTCGCAGCGTGTTCGCCGATATCGGCGACGAACAGTCGATCGAATCCAACCTGTCGAGCTTTTCGGGTCATATCGCCAACCTCTCTGAGATAGTCAGGTCACTCGTCGAGCCGGCGCTGGTGATTCTCGACGAGCCGGGCGCAGGCACCGACCCGGCCGAGGGCGCCGCGCTCGCGATCGGCCTGATGAACCATCTCGGGACGCGGCGCTGCATGCTGGCGATCGCGACGCATTCGACCGCTGTGAAGCTGCACGCATACTCGCAAGCCGGATTCGAGGCGGCGGCGGTGGATTTCGACGCTGACCGACTGGCGCCGCTGTATCGGTTGAAACCGCACACGATTGGGCAGAGCTACGGACTCGCGGTCGCGCGCAGGCTCGGACTGCCCGAGGAAATAATCGGCGCGGCTGAGCAATCGATGGGCGCCGGAACGATTGAGCTCACCGACGCACTGAAGAGACTCGATGCCGAGCGTGCGAAGTTGAACGCGCAGCTCGAAAAATTGCGCGAGCGCGAACTCAACCTGGCTCAGATCGAGCAAGACGTCCTTCAACGAGCTGAAAAGACGCATGAGCGCGCCGAGCTGGAACGCAAGCGGCTGCGCACGGAAGTCGCAGAGCTGATCGAAGAGCTTAGGCGCGACGGTGCGGCGTTGATGGATGAATTGAAGAGCCGGACCAAGTCGCGAACCGACCTGAAGGGGTTCATCACGACGGCGGGGGCGAAGCTCGAAAGCCTCGCGCCGGCGGCCGACGCCGCGCCGGAGTCCGATGCGCCGCTCAAGGTCGGCGACAGCGTCGAGGTCGGCGACATCCGCGGTGAACTGATCGTGCTCGAAGCGGGACGCGCCGTGATCAGCCGCGGCGGTCTCAGGATCGAAGTCGCGCCCGAGCGGCTGCGCCGGTCGTCAGCGAGCGCGCCCGAAAATCGCCCCGCGCCGGCCAAAGCGGCGACCGTCACCTTCAGCGTCGAGGGTGGCGAGCGCGACGAGTTGAACCTGATCGGGATGCGAACGACGGACGCGCTGCGCAAGCTCGAGGAATTTCTCGACACCGCGTTCCTGACCAATCGCGCCGAGGTCAGGATTATTCACGGGATCGGATCGGGCGCACTCAGGAAAGCCGTGGCCGAATACCTGGGCACCTCGCCGTATTGCGCGTCGTTTCGCGGCGCGGAACCGCATCACGGCGGCGCGGGCGCAACGATCGTGCAGATGAATCTGTAGCGCGCCGTCCGCCTAGAACAATTTTTTCAGTTGATCCAGTGGGTTCGGCGGAGGGTTCGAGCTGCCCGAGCTGCTGCCGTTGCCTGAGCCGCTATTCCCACTCGAATCGCCGCCTAGAAATTTGCTCAATCCTCCCGGAAGTCCCTTTTTGCCGAGGACCTTGCCGAGATACTTCTGGCCCTGGGATCCGACTGCGTTGGTCCCGGCGCGCTGCGCCAATTCCGTCGCGTTGGGCAGGACTTGCGGCTTGGGTAATTGCCCGACGACTTGCAAGGGGACGTCGATTTGCCCGTCCTGGTTCGCGATGAACGCGACCTCCTTCTTCTGCTCGATCAATTCCTTGCTGAATTGCGGCGAGAGCACGATTCGCGCCGCGAGGTCGATGTTCTTGTCCATGTCGAACCATCCGTCGCCGAGCAAATTGTAGTCCACCGTTTGTACCTTGATGTCGTGCGAGGTGATTCGCGTGTCGGCGAGCACGAAGCTCAGGCTCGCGAGCTGAATGTCGGTGTCGGGATTACTGAACAGCTCGGGATGGTTCTGGACGACCGCGTCGGGAACCAGCTTGCCGATCGCGGGCAGGTGCTGCACCTTCTTGAGCGCCTGGCCGCCGATGTTGACGCCGACCAGCTTGCCGTTGGTCAACACGAGTTTGCCGCTGCCCTTCAGCGTCGGCTTCATCTCGTCGAAGCTGCCGGTCTTGCCGGTGATGTTGATATTTCCGGTGAGCGAACCGCGAACCGTGCCGGCCGCCTTGGACTTTTGCGAGTCGAGCGCCTGCTGAACGTCTAGATTGGTAAAACTGATCGATGCCGCCATCGGCGCCGACGCCTCGAGCCGCGTGGTTCCCGTCGCTTCGAGGTCGCCCGAAAACGCCTTCACCTTGAGCAAGGTCACCCGGGCCTGATTGGCCGCAAGCGCCAGCGACAGTTTCAGGTTCTGGTACGGAACGTTGGCGAGGTTGCCCGACGGCGACGTGATGTCAGAGTCGACGGTGTTGCCGTTTACCCCGCCCATCGAGGCAGTGCCCTTGGCGAAAAGCTGGTTGAGCACTTCGTCGGGTGGCCGCGAGGGCGCAAAATCCGCGAGATGGACCGAGGCCGCATTCAGCTCATAGCTCATGACCAACGGCTGAAACTGATCCACGTGTGACTTCAAGGTCGCCTGCGACGCGCCCAGGTTGAACGTCAGCGGACCAATGTCGGCGCTGGTGCCGGTGAGCTTGATGCCGCCGCTCAGATGGCTCAACGGCGGCGCCTTCTGATCGGGGGTCAACAGTCCGACGTCGGCGAGGGCGACCGTGCCGTTAGCCGACACCTTGCCTTTCTCGAGCGTCGCGTCGGTATGAATCTCGCTCTTGCCTTCGAGGTTGTATTTGGCGAGTGCCGGGATCATCTTCGCGATCGAAGCGATATCGAAGTTGTTGGTATCGATTCGGGCAATGGTCGCGCCGACGCCGACCTTGATATTGGCCAGCTTCGCTTCGAGGTCGCCGAGCGTGACGTTGGCGAGCGTCACCCCGACCGCCGATCCGGTCCGTGCGCCCTGGGCGGAAATCTTGAGCGTTTCGCCGGCGGGCTTGCTGAAAGCGTCGCCGAAGGCAATTGCGGGCGCGCTCAAATCGCTCGTGACGTTGAATTTAATCGATCCAACGTTGCCGTTGGCAGTGGCGTCAAAGCTGAGCGGACCTGAAAGCGAGAGCTTCCGCGGAATCGCGCCCGTGAGCGCCGGAATCGTCTCGAGCTGCGTGAGTAGAATCGGGCCAACCTTGGCGGTTCCCGTCAGCGGAATTGCGTCGACGTCGATAGCGCCGTTGCTGATGAGCGGTCCAATCGTCGCGGAGAGATCGAAATTCTGCTGATCGGTCAGCGCGGCGAAAGTGAGCGCGACCGTGAACGGCGCCTGAAACCCGAAGTCGCGCACCTTGAGGTCGATAGTGTTGGCGGTCGCGACATTCGACGTACCTTCGGTCACATATTCCAAAGTGCCGTCCTGGATCGAAAAATTCTGCACGAACAGCGAGCCGAGCGTCGCGGGCGCGCGCCCCGCCTCGGCCATCGGCGATTCTTCGTTGGTGCCGCCGCCCGTCCCGCCCTCGCCTTCGCCCGACCGCTGTCCCGATTCCTGCTCGTGTTGGACTTTCTTTCTGCCGAGCGTCGAGACGTTGAGCGTACCGTCACGAGTCTGCACGATCCTGATGACCGGCTTGTCGAGCAGGACTTCGGTGACTTCGATTCGGCGCGCGAGCAGCGGTATCAGTTGCAGCCGGGTATAAACGTCGCTCGCTTCGATGAAAGGTTTTTTCGAGATGTCAGGATCGTCGGCCACCTGGACGCCCGTCACGTCGGCCAGGATTCCCCAGCCGAGGCTCACCTTGATGGCGTCGGCGTGAACCTGGCGGCCGAGCGCGGTGCTGACCTTGTCGAGGATGATCTGGCGGCGCTCGGCGATGATCGAGTTGAGGTTGGTCGCCGCATAGAACAGGATCGCGCCGGCGAAAATCACGACAGCGCCGAGAATTGCGACGGCGACTACGAGGACACGGCGCATGTTTTGACCCTCATACTCATCAGCTTCAAACTAGTTCGCGACACGCCGGCAAGTGTAGTCGATAGGCGCCCTATGCGCATCATTCCAGTCAGACGATTTTTCCACCGATTGTTTCACCGATTTAGGCTCGCATCCGCGGTTTGAACCGCGTTGCGTCCTCGGCGTAGTCTGTCGAGCAGTGCGTTGATTCCGGAACATGCTGCTCCCTTCCGATGGCAAAAAAGCGAAAACATGGCCGCCGAGACGTAGAATCCGATGGCGAACGAAAGGCGGCAATCGCCCCTGAGCGGGTCTTTTCGTCGCCCTTCAAGGATCTGAAGAAGATGCTTGCTGAGCGCGGCTCGACTGCGGCGATCAAACCCAAGGCCGCGCCGCAGCCGGCGCCGGTCGTCGAGAAACCGGCGTCGCCCGTTGTGGAACCATTCGACGACGACGCCTTCCTCCGCCACGCGCTCGAGGGCGTGCGTCCACTGCATGCCAACGGCAGCCGCCGCTCGCGCATCCCGCTCGATCCTCCCACGACTCACACCATCGTCGACGAGGACGCTGAGGTGATCGCGCAACTCTCCGACCTGGTATCGGGACAGGCGCCGTTCGATATCAGCGAGTCGGACGAATACGTCGAGGGCTACCGCATCGGGCTGGATCCGCGGCTCGTGTCGCAGCTTCGGCGCGGCGAATTCGCCGTGCAGGCGCACTTCGACATGCACGGCATGATCCAGGGCGCCGCGAAGGAAGCGCTCAAGGAATTCATCATCGCGTCGGTCCGCAAGGGATTGCGCACGGTGCTGGTCGTCCACGGACGCGGGCTGCGATCACCCGGCGGACATGCAGTGCTGAAGCATGCGTCGGCAGGGTGGCTGTCGCATGGCGCAATCGGCGGCCACGTGCTGGCATTCACGACCGCGCGGCCGGCGGACGGCGGCGCTGGTGCGACATACGTACTGCTGAAGCGCGAAAAAAGCCGCGCCCCGTTCGACATCCTGCAGGGTGCCAAGCGCCGCTGAGAGGGGAAGGGGAAATCACTTTATTGGATTTGAAACCCGCGGTGGGTTTCACACTTCCTGCGGCAGGGGTGACCCCTGCCACCCTGTGCCAAGAAATTGAAACGGGGCCCAGATGGGCCCCGTTGTCAGCACCGAAATGGTTGCTTGGGTAGTCGCTAGATCTTCGCCTGCAGGAAGAATGCGATCACCAGCGCGTACAGGGTCAGCGCTTCGATGAACGCGAGGCCGATGATCATCGGCACGAAGATCGCGCCCGCGCTGTTCGGGTTGCGTCCGATCGATTCCATCGCCGAGGCCGCCATCCGGCCCTGGCCGATAGCACTGCCGAACGCCGCGATACCGATGCCGATGTTCGCGGCGATCGCGATCAATCCCGCCCGAAGTGGCGCGCCGCCGCCTGCGGCACCTGCAGCCTCCTGCGCCATCGCGAGTAGCGGCGATGCCAGGATGGCCATCCCGGCCATCGTCATTATTGTTCCAATCCGGTGTCGTAACATTTCGATCCTCCTTCTCTTTCGCGCGCCCCGGGTGCCGCAACCGGCCACCTCTCTTCCTCTACCACCTCAAATTCCGGACGGAATCCCTGGCACGAAAAATCTTTTCCTAATGATCGTGACTAGCGGCGAGTCGAACGTAACTCATCGAAAGAACCACGAAGATGATCGCCTGAATCACGCATACGATCGAGCCAAGCGCGTAGAAAGCGAGCGGTACGATCAACCGCGTCAGCCCGGTAAAAATGCTGAGCACGGTATGGTCGGCGAACATGTTGGCGTAAAGACGAATGCCGAGCGAAAAGGGACGGAACAGGTTGTCGGCCAACTCGATCGGCAGCATCAGCACCGCCAACGGCAGATACGGGCCAAGGAAACTTCTCAGATACCAGACGCCGTTCGAGGCGAAGCCCTGATAGATGAAGTAACCGAAGCAGATGATGCCGAGGGCGAAGGTCAGGTCGGAGTCGCCGGTCGGAGGCTCCATGCCGGGAATCAAGCCAAAGAAGTTGGCGAACAGGATGAACATGAAGATGCATCCGAAAAACGGGACCATCGCGCGCGACCCATGCATCTCGGTCACTTCACTGACGAAGCCGTCGAGCCATTCGACGATCATCTCGGAGGCCGAGCGGATGGTCAGACCCTCGTCGGGAACTACAGGGTCGGCGGCGCCGGCGAGCGACGCGCGCGCGATAAATCCAAAGACGATCAGGATGCCCATCACGATCCAAGTACCGATCAGCACCTCGGGAATCCGGCCGCCACCGATCAGTTCAAGGAAATTTACAGACTTCTGCAATTGAATTTCTCCGCCGCGGCGGTTCTAGCTGGCGCCGCGGAGCGAAGCACGCCCGGTTTCAATAATGATCGCCGCCATCTGAGTCAAGACTCCGACGCCAAAGCCCATCCCGTCAACGTGCGCGCGGGTGAAAATGAGATAGACGAGGCCGACGAGGATCAGCAGCTTCATCGGAATCGCGAGAGCGCCCAGCTTGGCGGCGGCGCCGGAAATTCCCGCGCCGGACGCAGCCAGGATAAGGCCGCCGAGCGCGGACAGGATCCATAAATTTGCGATCACGACCGCTCCGCCGAGCAGGCATCCCACTGCCACGGGCATCGAGGCGAACCAGGCGAGGATCGCGGCGCTGAGCACGACCAGCACGCAGTTGGTGCGCTGAATCGACGCAATCGCCGGCACTGACCACGAGGATCCCATCAGGTGCCGAATCTTTCCGCGGCGCGCGCTCTTGCTTTCGCCGCCTCTTCCTCGCGATTCCTCGACGGCGCGTTGGTTTCGAGCGAACGAAGAAGACGACTCGAGGCCGCGGTTATCTCATCGATCGCGGCCGCGAACTTACCTTCGTTGGCCTTCGACGGTTTGTTGAAGCCGCTGATTTTCCGCACGAACTGCAGCGAGGCGGCGCGAATCTCGTCGTCAGTGACTGGCGGATCGAAATTGAAAAGGATTTTGATATTCCTGCACATTCGCTGTGACCTCAAGAGGTTTGGGATTTCTCAAGCCGCCAAAGAGAAGATTAGTCGGCGGCGAATATCAATCAAGACTCGCGGTTCTCGCGCTGAAATAGGGCGAGCTCCTGGATCAGCCGCCAAAAGCCGGCGAATACTCCCAGCAGGAACATCACGAGCGTCAGCCACGGGTCGGTGTGAAAGTAAAGGTCGAGATAGTGGCCGAGAATTGCGCCGGCGATCATCGGCCATGCGAACTCGAAGCCGATCGCGGCAAAGCGCATCATTCTGCCGGTGCTCAGCGCCATTTTTTTAGAACTTACCCGTAGTGCGGTCGCGCCCCGTAGTGAGATCGCCGAGGGATTCGCTGGCGGCGGCGATCGTGCGGTCGATGTCGGCGTCGGCGTGCGCCGTAGAGAGAAACATAGCTTCAAACTGCGACGGCGGAATATTGATGCCGCGATTGAGCATCCCGTGAAAAAACTTTGCGAACCTGGCCGAGTCGGACGTGCGAGCTTCGTCAGCGTCGCGCACGCGCTCGGGACCGAGGAACATGGTCAGCAACGATCCCGCGCGGTTGACGCATCCAAGCTCGCCATTTTTTTTCAACGCGGCGCGAAGTCCGGCAGCAAGGCGCGCGCCAGCGGCGTCGAGTGCGGCGTACGGATTCGTTTCCTTTAGGATGCGCAGTGTTTCGAGACCCGCGCGAACCGACAAAGGATTCCCCGACAACGTGCCCGCCTGGTAAACCAGACCAACCGGCGCGAGCAAGTCCATGAGCTTGGGGGGACCGGCAACGGCGCCCACCGGCATTCCGCCGCCAATTATTTTCCCGAGCATGATGAGGTCGGGCGCGACGCCCATACTTTCGGCGACCGACCCGAAGCAGAGTCGGAACCCCGATATAACTTCGTCACAAATCAGCAGCGCGCCATTGTTGTGTGTGATCTCGGCAAGAGCTTTCAGCGAACCGGGATCGGGATTCACGACGCCCATGTTGGCAGCCACCGGCTCGACGATCACAGCGGCGATTTTGTCAGGCGCGGCGCGAAATAAACCTTCGACTGTCTCAATCGAGTTATATCGCGCAATCATCGTCATCGCGGCGAGCGCCGATGGAACACCCGCACTGTCAGGTTGACCGAGAGTCATTCCGCCAGAACCGGCGCGCACCAGCATCGAGTCGCTATGCCCATGATAGCATCCGTCAAACTTGATTATGTTGTCGCGACCGGTCGCCGCGCGCGCGATCCTGAGCGCTGTGATTCCAGCTTCGGTTCCCGAAGTGACCAACCTCACTTTTTGTGCGCATTTGATCGCCGACGAGATCAATTCCGCGAGTTGGACCTCCAGCCGCGTCGGCGCGCCGAATCCGAAACCGAGTCGCGCCTGCTCTGCGACAGCTTGAGTGACGCGCGGGTGAGCATGTCCAAGAATGGCGGGACCGTAGGAGCATACGTAGTCGAGAAACCTGTTGCCGTCGGCATCGATCAATGTTGCACCGCTGCCACATTCGATGAAGATTGGCGCTGCGCCGACGGCCTTCCACGCGCGCACGGGAGAATTCACCGCACCAGGAATCTTAACACTGGCGCGGTGGAAGAGTTCATCTGATTTTTTGCGTGATGTCACCGCGATATTCCTGAGGATCCGTGAGCGATCAAAAAAAAATTTTGCGATCGCGAAAATAATTCGACGGCATTCGTTCCCAGTGAGACCAAATTGCGTCGTCGCGCGAAAAATTGAGATCGCGCATGATGGCTCCCAGAGCAGGCCCGCGCGATCGCAAGATCGGCACGAAATTTCGCGCGCGCGGCGCACGATCACGCTCGCGCGAAATTTCCTTTTCAATCCGCGCGCATAGCGACGAATTTTTTTCCGCGCTTGTCCTGATCACGAAATAAGTTTATCACCTTCACTTGGCCGCACACTTCGTACTTACAAGAACCATTTTCCACTGACGGGTTCATTCGCGGCGCGTGAGCTATGGCTTCGAAGCGCGTTTATATTCTCATTCTCGATCAGACTTTTCACCCTAACAGAACCGATCGTAACCCGAACAAGTTGATAGTTCGGCGTGTCGTGCCGTCAAATTGTTGGCCGTGGCAAGAGAAATGTAGGTTATCCACAAGTGTGGATAAGCTTGTGCGTAATTCGCGCGCGATTTGATACCGCGCGCCAGTTCCGGAGCCGGTGAGGCGATCCGGATTTCGATGGGGGAAGACGATATGAATGGATTGTGGCAACGCGCTGCTGACCGCATGCGCGACGAGCTGGGTCAGGTCGGGTACGAGACGTGGATCGGGCCGCTCAATTTTGTCGCTCATCAAGGATCGACCGTTACTGTCGAGGCGCCAAATCGGTTTTTCCGCGATTGGATCAACGATCGTTACCTCGGCCTGATGCGCGCGGCGCTGTCGAAGGAGGCGGGCGCAGAGATGGAGGTGCGGCTGACTCTTGGCGACAATGCCGCCGTAGCGCCGCTGCAACAACGGCCGAACAACGGCCACGCAAACGGCAACGGCCATGCCAATGGCAATGGCCATGCAAACGGTAACGGCACCGCTAATGGCAATGGCAAGGCGTCCGCGACGAATCGTGGGACGTCGTCTGCCGCGCCGCGCGGAGATCGGCATCCGACCCTGAACCCGCGCTACAGTTTCGCGGAGTTCGTGGTGGGCTCCGCCAATCAGTTCGCGCACGCGGCGGCGCAGGCGGTCGCCAATCAGCCGGGCGAGAAATACAACCCGCTCTTCATTTATGGCGGCGTGGGTCTGGGCAAGACGCACTTGGTGACCGCAATCGGGCATCACATCTGGGCCAGCGGCGACCGGCCCAGGAAAGTGCTGTTCATGCCGGCTGAGATTTTCATGAACGAGCTGATCAGTTCGCTGCGCCGCGACAAGATGAACGAGTTTCGCGAGAAATTTCGCCGCGTCGACACATTGATCCTCGACGACGTGCAGTTCCTGGCCGGCCGCGAGCGCACCCAGGAAGAATTCTTCCATACCTTCAACGTACTCCACGCCGAGCGGCACCAGATCGTCCTGACTTCGGACAAAGTTCCGCGTGAAATCCCCGGGCTCGAGGAGCGGCTGCGCAATCGGTTCGAGATGGGATTGATCGCGGATATCGCCCCGCCCGACCTCGAGACTCGGGTTGCGATCGTCCAGAAAAAGGCGGTGCTCGACAATCTGCGGCTGACGCCGGAAGTCGCGATGTATATCGCGCAGAGCGTTTCGTCGAACGTTCGCGAGCTCGAGGGATGCCTGACGCGGCTGGCGGCGTTGGCCTCGCTCGACAACAAATCCGCAATCACCGTGGACTTCGCGCGCCAAGCGCTGCAGGACCTGATTCGCAATCACGATGCGAAGCCCGACGTCGAATCGATACAGAAGACGGTCGCGGACTTTTTCCATATCCGTCTAACCGAGCTGAAGTCGAAGAAGCGCACTCAGCACATTGCCTTTTGCCGCCAGGTTGCGATGTATCTGTGCCGCAAGCTGACCGACAGCTCCTTTCCGACTATCGGCGAGCATTTCGGGCGCGACCATTCGACGGTGATTCACGCTTACAACCTGATCATGCGCCGCGTCACGAACGATTCGGCTTTTCGGCTCTCGATCGAGAAAATCGAGCGCGAGCTTAAGTCGATTCGCGCCAATGCCGCGTGAATCGATTGTGGGGGAGGCTGTGGAAGAGGTGGGCATAAGGTCAGTGATATCGACAGGGCCGGTGCGCTGGAGGCCGGCCCTGTCGGTCAGCCGCTTTTGCGTCAACAACTTTTCAGCGACGGTTCAGCTTTCAATTTCGGGCGCTTGCATCATCAATCAACAAATCCACAACTCCTACTATTACTGCTATTCTTTTTTAGAGATCTAAGGATCCGGAATAGGAGACGGGCTAACAATTCATGGGACTCTCCATCGAGCGCGCTTCGCTGCTTAGCGGTTTGGGACTGGTCCAAGGCATCGTGGAACGGCGCACGACGGTTCCGATACTGGGCCACGTTCTCATCGAACCCAACGGAAATGCGCTGACCCTGAGCGCAACCGACCTCGAAGTCGGAATCCGCACCCAGGTCGCATGTTCCGGCAAGGAAAAAAGCCTGACGCTCAACGCGCGCAAGCTTTTCGAAATCGTGCGCGAGACCGAAGGCGATGAAGTCGCGCTGACCTCGCTCGACAACGATTGGGTCGAACTGAAATGCGGGCGGGCGAAGTTCAAAATGATGGGCCTCGATCCGCGCAGCTTCCCCGCCATGCCGAGTCAGAGCGCCGGCAAGGAATCGGGGTCGTCAAAGAAACAACTGAAGGCCGAATTGACTATTCCGGCCGCCGTGCTGGCGGGGATGATCGACAAAACGATCTTCGCCGTCAGTCCCGATGAAGCCCGTTACAATCTGAGTGGCGTGTTCGTTGAATCCAACGCGCCGGGCTCGGCGCGGATGGTCGCAACCGACGGCCATCGGCTCGCGATGATCGAGCGAGAAGTGCCGGGCTTCAGGATGGAGACGGGCGCGATCATTCCACGAAAAGGCCTTTCCGAACTGCGCAAGATTCTGGATGAAGGCGGCGACGCCGAAGTGCGGCTCAGCCTCGAAGGTCAGCTCGCATACCTGAAGCGCGGGGCGACTGAAGTTTCGATGCGGCTGGTCGAGGGCGAATTCCCCGACTACCGCGGCGTCATCCCCAAACAGTCGAAGTACAAGATAGCCGTCAAGCGGGATTTGCTGTTTGCCGCAATCAAGCGCGCGGCGATTTTCTCGAGCGAACGGTATCACGGCGTCAAATTCGCGCTGTCGGCCGGGACGCTTACGGTCTCATCGACGAGTCCGGAGACGGGCGAAGCCAGCGAGTCGCTCGACGTCGATTTCAAGAGCGAAGAATTCGCGATCGGCTTCAACGCGTCATACGTGCAGCAGGTGCTGGGCGTAATTCCGCAGGGCGCGGATTCGACGGTGGAGCTCGGGCTCAGCGACGACGTCAGCCCGGGCGTAATCAGAACAGAGTCGGATCAGCAGTACACATATGTCGTGATGCCGATGCGATTGTAAGGCGTACATCCAGAATCTTAAGCAAATTTGGTCCCTCACCCGCCGCTCGAAGACGAGCGTCGGCCTCTCCCCACAACGGGCGAGGCGAAGAAAGAGAGTCAGTTCCCGAGGCGAACCAGCACTACCTTGTTTCGGAAATTGTAGTCGGTCTCCCACGGATATGATGCTTCGCTGAGTTCGATTGTCGTCGGGGTGTCGAGCTTGGGCATGTCGCGGCGGCGGACGATCATCCACTTCGCGCTGCCCTTCGCGATCGCATCCTGCAAATCCTGCTTCTTGTCGAACTCTGGGAGCGGAGCGGGCGGATTCAAATAGAATAGAGGACCCTCGGTCTTGAACAGGACGAGATGATCGGTGGAACCGCCAATCTTGTTCAGTACCGCGTAGCCAAACGGCTTTTCGCCGCGATATGCCTCCGCCGCGGGCATCGCGAAGATATAGATGTAGGTCATCGCGAGATACGCGATGGCGCCCACCGAAATTGCGACGCGGTACGTACTGAATTTACGAATCGCATAGATGACGGCGCCGAGCGATACGATCCAGAACACGATGAAGGCGGGCTTCGCGGGCAAGTCCGGGAGCGCATCGTAGGGACTCGGCAGAATCGCCCAGGCTGGAATCAGCAGAACGATGCCGGCGATCGCCATGAACGCGATGAGCGCATAGCCGGCAATCAATAGGCGGCGGGCGATCATCGAGCGTAGTTCGCCGGGATGCGCGAGCGTTCGTGCGACGAGAATCGCGGCGGCGGGCAGGATCGGCAGGATGTAGTAGCTGCGGCGCGATCCCGAGAGCGTGAAAAATACAAACGTCGCCCAGAAATATACCAGCGCGAAGCGATCGGCGCATGCCGGTTCGGCGTTGGCGTGACGGAGGCTGTGAGTTTCCACCACGGCTGCGGGCAACAGCGCCGACCACGGCGCCATCAGGCCGAAGATGACGTAGACGTACAGGTAGATGGGCCCGCGATGGTCAAACGGGTGGAAAAATCGCACCACGTTTTCGCGATAGACCATGGCGAGGCCCTTTTCAGAGCCCATCATGCGCGACGAGATTTCGAACGGGATGTAGTACACCAGCCCGCCGACTGCGATGCCGGCGACAGTGTGCCAATTGAAGAACCATCGATTGCGCTCGATCAGCCTTCTTATCCGGTCAACCACCGAGCCGCGGACAATCTCCTGAAAAAGCTGCGCCCATCCGTCGCGCAGACATGAGTACACGCCGATTACCAATAGCGGCAGCGCGAATCCGAGCAGGCCCTTGGTCAGCGAAGTCGCCGCCATGATCAGCCACAGGCCGACGACCCACAATCCACCGCCGCGGTCTTCGTTGCGCTTGAAGAGCAGTAGTGCGGCGAGTTCGCCGGTGAGCGTTTCGACGTCGGCACTGGCGTGGCGCGAAAAGAATACGAAGCTGAAGCTGGTCGCGAGGATCGCGCCGGAGAGTATCGCGGTGCGAGCGTCGTAGAGGCGTCGCACCAGGATCATCAGTATCGCCACTGCGAGGATGCCCGCGATGGCGCAGGGCAGGCGCGTGGCCGCCTCGTCGAGGCCGCCTGTGAACGGTGTCGAAAGAATTACCAGCCAGTAAGAGCCGAGCGGCTTGTCGTAGTAGACGTGACCATTGATCGTCGGCCAGAAGTAGTTGTGCGTCACGAGCATCTCGCGCGCAATTTCGGCCCATCGGAATTCCGAGGACCACAGCGCTCGCGCGCCGAGCCGTGCCAGGAACAGAATCGCGGCGAGAATCAGGACGCATCCTGCGCGCAGGCGAAATCGCGAGTCGTTCTCGTTGCCCGCAGGGACCTGCGATGCGATCGAGTCGCGTGGTGCGGACGCGGAGGCCATAGCTGCGAATTGTAACTGGCGCGCTCGTCGCTCTGCCATACGGCGGCATGGTTTTGATCGGAATGACAGAGCGCGGCGAGGCAGGATAGGATGAAGACCGAAAAGAGATTCATGAGCCAGGCAAAAAATCCCGAGAGTCATTCCGGCCGCAAGCCGAACCGATTGATCAACGAGCAGAGTCCGTACCTCCGCCAGCATGCGTACAACCCGGTCGATTGGTATGCGTGGGGGCCGGACGCGCTCGAGCGCGCGAAGTCGGAGAACAAGCCGATCATGCTGTCGATCGGCTACTCGGCGTGTCACTGGTGCCACGTGATGGAGCGCGAGTCGTTCGAGAACGACGCGATTGCGCGGCTGATCAACGAGAACTTCATTCCGATCAAGGTTGATCGCGAAGAGCGGCCCGACCTCGATCAGATTTACATGGATGCGGTCCAATTGATCACGGGACGCGGTGGATGGCCGCTGACGATGTTCCTCGCGCCGGACGGGCGGCCGTTTTTCGGCGGGACTTATTATCCGCCCGAGGATCGCCAGGGGATGCCCGGCTTCCCGCGAATCCTGGTTGCCGTCTCGGAGGCTTATCGCGACAAGGCGAAGGAAGTCACCAACAATCTCGAGAAGCTGACCGAGGCGCTCGGCGCGATTACCAACTACGTGCCGACTGGCGGCGACTTGAAGCCGGGGATGGCGGAGGAATCG
This sequence comes from uncultured delta proteobacterium, assembly GCA_963724395.1. Taxonomy (GTDB): domain Bacteria; phylum Desulfobacterota; class Binatia; order Binatales; family Binataceae; genus Binatus. The sequence goes on from CAVRUK010000004.1 coordinate 113,119, forward strand.
GCGCGCGCGCTCGCCTCGCACTACGACAGTATCCAGGGCGGACTGGGCCAGGCGCCGAAATTTCCCAACACGTTCGTGTTCTCGCTGTTTCTTCGCGTGCACGCGGCTGACGGCGACGAGGCGATGGCCGAAATGGTCCGGCACACGCTGACGAAGATGGCGCGTGGCGGAATCTACGACCAGGTCGGCGGCGGATTCCATCGCTACAGCGTCGACGAGCGATGGTTGGTGCCGCACTTCGAAAAAATGCTCTACGACAACGCGCTGCTGGCGCGGCTGTACCTCGACGCCGGTCGCGCGCTGAATGAGCCGGAGTTTTTGGGCGTCGCGCGCGAAATCTTCGACTACGTTTTGCGCGAGATGACGAGTCCCGAGGGCGGTTTTTACGCCGCGCAAGACGCGGACAGCGAGGGCGAGGAAGGAAAGTTCTTCATCTGGACGCCGGCGCAGGTAGACGCCGTGCTTGGTCCCGAGCTCGGCGCGATAGCGGAGCGCTATTTCGACATCTCGATCGAAGGCAACTTCGACGGCGCGAACATTCCGCATCGCACGATCGAGCTGGCCGACGCGGCGCGGATGTTCAAAGTCCCGGAAGACGACACGACGGCGAAGGTTCGCGAGATTCGCGACAAGCTCTTCGCGGCGCGCGAACAAAGGGTGAAGCCCGGGCGCGACGAAAAAGTCCTGGTGGCGTGGAACGCGATGATGATTGGCGCGTTCGCGGAAGGATACCGCGCGCTTCATGAGCGGCGGTACCTCGAAGCGGCGGAGCACGCGGCGGACTTCATCATGACGACGATGTGGGATGGGCGCGCGCTCAAGCGGTCGTTCAAGGACGGCGTCGCGCGGCACAACGCCTACCTCGAAGACTATGCGCAGTTGGCGGGCGCGATGCTCGACGTCTACCAAGCGTCGCTCGACGCGAAATACCTGGCGCATGCGCGGACACTCGCCGACGTGATTCTCGATCGGTTTATCGACAAGGAAAAGGGCGGATTCTTTTTCACTTCGGACGATCACGAGGCGCTGATCATGCGCTCCAAGGCCGCTTTCGACGGCTCGACGCCGTCGGGCAACAGCGCTGCCGTCATGGCGATCCTCAGGCTGCATGCCTACACGGGCGAGGAGCGGTACCGCGTCGAGGCGGAGCGGACGCTCAAACTGTTCCGCGAGTTCATCGAAAAGCAGCCGTTCGGGTTCTCGCACATGCTCGAAGCGGTGGACCTTTACCAGCGCGGGCCGACTGAGGTCGTGATTGTCGGCGACCGCAACTCGCCCGAACTGCTCGAATGGACGGAGCGGCTCGGCCTCATCTATATTCCGAATCTGGCGATCTTCGTGGCCGGCAGCGACGACGCGCAAAGCGGTTTCGTCCCCGAGCAGGTGCGCGACAAGCGGCAGATCGACGGCCATGTGACTGCTTACGTATGCCGCGAGCATACGTGCACGCCGCCGATCACGTCGTTCAAAGATCTTCAAAAGGAATTGGCCGACTAGCGCCCGACGATGCCTCTGGAAGCGCGCGACCTTACCGCGGCTGGCGCACAGCCGGCGCCGCATTACCCGCCAATCGTCGTGAACCGCGCGGCGCGGCCGCCAGGATCGCGGCTGCGAGTCGTGCTGCTCAACGCGGCCGGCGGGCGAAAGTTGCGCGAAATACTGGCGCGCCTGAAGCGTCCGCCGCTGCAGGGCGCGGACGTGATTTTGCTTTGCGAGATCAATACCGGAACGAAGCGGTCGGGGCGCGGCATCGCGGCGATACTCGGCGAGTTGCTCGAAATGAGTTGCGTGTATGGTCCTGAGTTCGGCTTGAGACCACCGGGCAACGAGAGCGAGATCGTCTCGTACACGGGCAATGCGATCCTGAGCTCAGCGCCGTTCGAAGATGTGGCCGCCGTCGCGATGCATCGACCGGCCACGCCGCTGGCGTGGCCGATGCGCATGCGGCGCTGGACGCGCATCGGTACGCCGACGGGATTGGTCGCCGGGGTGAAGTTCGGCGACAAAGACGTGACCGTCGGCGTCGCGCATCTGCATAGCCGAACCACGCCTGCCGAGCGCGCGCGCCAACTGGCGACTTACCTGGAATCGTTCCCGGCGACAGGGCGCGCGATTTTCGGCGGCGACCTCAATACTACTACCACTGAGCTGTCGAGCCGGGCGTTGCTGTTGGCCGCGGCGCGGCAAATGATCGCCAACCCGCGGCGGTTCCGCGCGCCCCAGGAATTTGAGCCGTTGTTCGACCATCTCCGAAAGCGCGGGCTCGATATCGATGGCGTCAACGTGGCCAATCGCCCGACGTTCACGTTTTCCGGACTGATTCCTCGATCGATGAGGCCAAAACTTGATTGGCTCGCAGTCCGCGAGTTTCGTTCGATCGAGGGAACGGCGGCGGTCGTCGCGCCGCGGTCCCCGGTCCTGTTGCGCCGCCTCTCCGATCACGATTTCGTGACCGTCGATCTGGAACTGTAGTCGCGGCCACTGAAACACTGGAAATCCTTCCGCATCGCGATGCGACCTGACTAGAATTGCGCGGCTCGTCATAAGGAGGCGCACGCGATGGCATCGTTCAACGGGCTCGGCATGCACATGGGCAATCTCGCGATTCTTTCGACGGCCGAGAGCCGCTCGATAAGTCCCGAAAATCCGACCGGCGAGAAGGGCAAGGGCGCGATGGCGCTGCCCGACCCGGCCAGGAGTCCGGCGCGAAAGCTGGGCCGTGGATGGAAGGTCGCGCCGTATGTCGTCATCGAGCCGGGTGAAGTGAAAGTGCTCGCCGATATCGCGGGCGCGGGCGCGATCGCGCAGATCTGGATGACGCCGACGGGGCCGTGGCGCTCGAGCATCCTGAGGATTTACTGGGACGGGTCGCCGGAGCCGTCGGTAGAATGCCCGGTCGGCGATTTTTTCGCCTGCGGATGGAACAAGTATGCGCAGGTTTCGTCGCTGGCGGTATGTGTGAATCCCGGCAGCGCTTTCAATTGCTATTGGGAAATGCCATTTCGAAAGCGATGCCTGATTACTATGACCAATACTTCCGAGACCGCTATGATACTGTTCTATCAGATCAACTATGTACTCACTGAAGTACCTACTGACGCCGCGTACTTCCATGCGCAGTTCCGGCGCGTGAATCCCCTGCCGTACAAACAGGTGTACACAATTCTCGAAGGAGTAACGGGGCGCGGGCAATACGTCGGGACGTACATGGCGTGGGGCGTTCATAACAGCGGATGGTGGGGCGAGGGCGAGATAAAGTTTTTCATCGACGGCGACGCGGAGTTTCCGACCATCTGCGGCACCGGCACCGAGGATTACTTTTGCGGCTCGTACAACTTCGACGTGGGCAAGGAAAACGGCGGGTATCGCGAGTTCACGACGCCCTACGCGGGGTTGGCGCAAGTCATTCGGCCCGACGGGCTTTACGCGTCGCAGCAGAGATTCGGAATGTACCGATGGCATCTCGCGGACCCGGTCAGGTTCCAGCGCGACCTGCGGGTGACGATCCAGGCGCTCGGATGGACAGGCGATCCGCGCAAGGGCGCGGAGTTTCTGCCGCTGCAGGACGATATCGCGTCGGTGGCGTACTGGTACCAGACTCTGCCGGCGGCAAAGTTTCCGCCGCTGCCGTCGCCTGACTATTTGCGCATAGTATAGTTCGTTCTGCACTTCTGACTATTCCAGCTTGTGTGCTGATTCGACTATCAAGTCGTACACACGGCGCGGGTCTTCGAGCGCCAGCAGCCGATAGCACTCGGGCCCGAACCAATCCGGCGGCACGGAAGGGTTGGTGAACGGCATGTATACCGGTTGGAACACCTGCTCGGCGAGGGCGCGAAACTCTACGTGCCGATGGATGCGCCGCATGCGGAGTTGCGGAGTGTTCAGCCGGTCGAGGAGAACCGCCACCATCTCTGGTTCCCTCAATCCCGACACAATGATCACGCGTTGATTGGTAAGGCCGTAGAAGGTGTTCGACAGGTAGGTATGGAAGACGATCGCTTCCGCGATCAGAACGCAGACCAGCACCGCCAGCAGAATTGAATTGGTGTCGGCACGCTCGGCAAGGTTCGAGTCGAGCGGCAATGAGCGCATCGCGATCGCGACGATTCCAACCAGGAAGATAGCGCCGGCGCGCCATCGGAGCGCGGCCGTGTCGTGCGGGCGTCCGCACCAGAGCAGCTCTTCGCGCGCCAGTAAGTGCGGCGTGACGACGGCAGCTGCCTCAGGATCCATCGATCACTTGACGATGCCGGCGGCGCGCAGATTAGCGATTCGTTCGGGCGGGTAGCCGAGGTACTCGCGGAGAATCTCGTCGGTGTGTTCGCCTAGCAGCGGAGCGGCGCGGTCGATTGTGCCGGGGGTCGCGGAAAACTTCGTCAGTAATCCGGTCTGCTGGACCCGCCCCCATTGCGTATGAGGCACCTCGGCGATCAGGTTGTTCGCGACGACCTGCGGATCGTCAAACAATTCACGAATTGGATTCACGCGCGTCGCGGGGATGGCCGATTTCTTTAAAGCCGCGAGAGCATCGCCGCGATCGAGCTTTGCAAATTGCTCCGCGAGTGCCGCGGCGAGCGCGCCTTCGTTCGGTTCCGCAGCGGCCGCGTCCCAGTTAGTACTCGGCAGCCCCGGCATAATAGTCAGTAGAGCTTTCCACTGAGTCTCATTGGATAGCGAGATGAATAGCCATTCGCTTTTGTTGTCGCGACATTGATAGGCGCGCGAAAGGGCGGAGCGCCCGCGATACTCAGTGCTGCCATTTTCCATGTCGGGTCTTCCGTTATAGAACGCGAATTCGCCCGCTTGCATTGCCATCGCGGACTGCAACAGCGAGGTCTCGCAGAACTGGCCGCGTCCGGTAAGTTCACGCGCACGCAGCGCCAGCACGCATCCAAACGCGGAGAGCATCGCGGCGCCGTAATCGCAAATCGCGCACGTCAGGTACACCGGATGCCCGTGATGGCCGCCCTGCGCCGCCATCGCGCCCGAACGCGCCTGCAACAGCGGGTCGAAGCCGGGCTGATTGTGCTCGGGGCCGCGATTTCCGAACGCGTTGACCGACATATAGATGATGCGCGGGCTGCGCGCCGCCAGCGTTTCGTAATCGAAGCCGAACTTGCGCATCCGGCCCGGCCGCAGATTCTCGACCACGATGTCGGCCTTGTCCGCGAGCCCGAGGATAATTTCGCGGCCTTCGGCACTCGCGAGATCGACGGAGAGGCCGCGCTTGCCCTGGTTCCAACCGAGGAAACCGAAACCGAAATGGCGAAACGAATCGCCCTCGAGGCTTTCGATCTTGATAACCTTTGCGCCGAGTTGCGCGAGTATCATCGGTCCGTACGAGCCCGCGATGTAGCTGGCGAAGTCGAGCACGGTGACGCCATCGAGCGGAGGTTTTTCAGTGACGCGCAGATCTGCTTTTGGCGGAGAGTCGCGCGTTGGCTCTGTAAGCCATTGCGCGGCCGCGCGATCGTCGCCGGCTTTGGGAGCGGGACCGGTGATTTCGCCGGGCGTGGCGTTGAGGAACACCGGCAGGCCCATCTGAATCATGCGGCCTAACGCGGGATCGTCGATCTCTTGGCGCATCCCGAGCGCGCGCGTCTGCGGATGATCGATGAACTCGTGGCGGGTCGTCACCGGGGCGCACGGAACGTCGCACTCGCGCAGGATGCTCAGCCATTGGTCGCGCGTTCGCGTGCGGATGATGGGCTCGATGATATCTTTGAGCGGCTGCCAGTGCTCGGACGCTATGCCCCAGGGTGCATTTTCGAAACGTGGGTCGCCGACCAGATCGGGGCGATCGATTGCAATCGCGAACTTGCCCCAGAAGGTCGCGTTGCCGCATGCCGCAAACAGGTACTTGCCGTCGGCGGCCTCGAACAGGCGATAAACCGGAATCGGGCCGAGCGGATCCTGCGGCCCATGATATGGGCTGGTCATTTTCTCGTGACGCAAGATTGCGCCGGTGTGGAGTGAGAGCGCACCGGACAGCAGCGACACCTCGACCGCCTGCCCCGCTCCGTTCGCGCCGCGCGCCAGGATCGCCGCGACGGCCGCAGTCGCGGCCATCACGCCGGCCGAATAGCTCGACGCCGGGAAAACCAGCCCGACGGGATTGCCGCTGCGCGCCCACTGGCTGCCGGTGATTCCGCCGCGAGCGGCGATCAGGTCGTCGTTCGCGTCGAAGTCGGCGTCGGGGCCGCGGCTGCCAAGCGGAGGGACGCCGAGCGCAATCACGCGAGGATTAATTCGCCGAATCGATTCGGGATCGAGGCGCAGTTGTTTCAGGCGGGCCGGCGTGAAGCCGGTGACTACTATATCGGCCCATCGAACCAGGTCCGCGATTCGTGCCTGCGATGCGCGATCGTCGAGGTCGAGCGCGAGCGCGCGCTTGGAGCGGTTGAGGACGTGGAAGTGCGGCGTGCCGCGCTCGCGCGAACCGCCAGTCCGCTCGACTTTGATGGCATGCGCGCCGTTCTCGGCCAGCAGCATGGTGGCGTAGGCCGCGCCCAGGTTGGAATCGAATTCAACGATGTTGATTCCGACGAGTGCCTTACTCATTGGAAATTGGATAACTGGTTCATGATGTAGAGCTGATAAATCGACTCATTTGGGGCGCGATTCTGGCTGACCGAACAGAGCCGAAATGAGAAATTCCTACCATATGTGGTGGGTCATGGATGGCTCCCTACCATCGGTAGCTTCGTTCCGTCAGAAAATGTTTTTTGGATCCACTCATTGTGCCCAAAGGAACCAAATCTGAGAGGTCGAGCGAGTAGGCGAACAAAATTGGAGCAGGACTAGTCTGGGGCATCCTCATGGCATCCATACCGTACTTGTAACACATCAACTCGGGCGGGGTCAGGCCAAAAAGTTCACCCCCCAACCCTCTCATCGAACTTGAACCATCGCCGAAGTTTGAGCGTTGTTTTGCGATTTGGATTGTTTTTCGTTGTTCTGCGCCGCCGAGAAAAGCAAAAACGATCGCGTCAAAGAACGATTATGGACGGGAAACCGGATCCACACGGGCGAATTCAACCCGCAGACACGGGGAGTTCATCGTCCCTTAACGTTTAGTGCATAGGTTCGGCGCGCCGCACTCCGATTCACGGAGGAACGCGACTAAACTCAGAGGAAAGTTCAAAAGATGCTCAAACGACGACTAATTCTCGCCCTGTTCGTCATTCTAACGATCACTGGGATCAGCGGTTCCGGATATTCCGAGTTGTTAATCAACGGCGCCGGCGCGACGTTCCCGTACCCGATCTATTCCAAGTGGTTCGACGTTTACGCGAAGGAAAATCCGGGCATCAAGTTCAATTACCAATCGATCGGCTCGGGTGGTGGAATCAGAATGCTCTCGAATCGCACCGTCGATGTCGGCGCGAGCGACGCTCCGCTGACCGATCAGCAGCTTGCCGACGCGCCGGGAAAGATTTTGCACTTTCCGAGCGTGATGGGGGCGGTCGTGATCGCGTACAACCTGCCGGGCTTCACTGGCACTTTGCGCCTCACTGGTCCGCTGGTAGCCGACATCTTTTCGGGCAAAGTGACGAAGTGGGATGACGCGCAGATTAAAGCGTTGAATCCGAGCGCGACGATCCCTGCGGGACAGGACATCGTCGTATGCCATCGCTCGGACGGCAGCGGCACCTCCTACATATTCACCGACTACCTGTCGAAGGTCAGCCCGGCCTGGGCGACGGACCCGGGCAAGGGCACGGCGGTCAAGTGGCCGGTTGGACTCGGCGGCAAGGGCAATGAAGGCGTGACGGCGCTGGTTCAGCAGACGCCGGGGGCGATCGGATACATCGAGTTGATCTATGCGCTCAACAACAAGATTCCGTTCGCGCAGTTGCAGAACAAAGCGGGCAACTGGGTGGATGCGAGCCTGGCGGGGGTGACGGCAGCGGCGGCGTCGTCGGCGGGCAGCATGGCGCCTGATTTTCGCGTGTCGATCACAGACGCACCGGGCCCCGACGCGTACCCGATCTCGTCGTTCACCTGGCTGCTCGTCTACCAGAAGCAGACCAAGAAGGATGTTGGTGAGCAGATCAAAAAGTTTCTGAACTGGGCGCTGACCGAAGGACAAACGGAAGCGCCGGCGCTCAAGTACGCGCCGCTGCCGGCGGAAGTCGTGCAGAAGGAAGAGGCGCAGATTCAGCAGATCCAGGTTCCATAACCAGGACAATCGCAAAGCACAAAGAGGCGCGGGCGTCGTACATGGGCGCCCGCGCTTTTTGTTTTTTGTTGAGCGCGTCAGGTATGGTCGATGACTGTGATTCGACGAATGCAGGCATTGGTCGCGGCGATCATCGTGATGTTCGCGGCGTCGAGCTTCGCGCGGGCGCAGAATTACGTGATCGATCAGGGGACCAGCGATGCGCTCACCAGGTATCTTCGTATGAACGAGTTGCCGATGGTCACCGCGCAGTTCTCGACATCGGCGGGCGGCAGCAAGCAATTGATACTGACCGGGTTCGTGGCGACGCAGTTCGGGCGGACCGATGCCGAACGAATCGCGAGCGCGTACCTGAACGATCCGAGCGTGAACATGGTCGACCAGATCCTGCTCGATCCGCACGTGGAGGATATGCGGTCGGCGGCGCCGGCGGGATCGGCGGCCGCGGCGGGTTCGCAATCGCCCAACAGTCCCGACCAACTCTGGAACAAGACGATGCAGGGCATCTATCGCAATGGCGGGCAGACCCCGGCGGGAAGCGGGCCGATGCTGCCATAGAGCATCGCAACTTGCGGCGCGCGGCGTGGTAGGATCCCGCTTGCCGTGGCCGACAAGGTAATTTACCTGCGCGAAAAGCCGGCGTCGCCGGCCGACGAGCGCAACTTCAAGATCAAGTACGCCGAGCTGTTGAATCCCGCGCAGCTGGCCGCCGTGACGCATCGCGACGGCCCGCTGCTGGTCGTGGCGGGGGCGGGATCGGGCAAGACTCGCACGCTGATCTATCGCGTCGCGCGGCTGATCGAGAGCGGCGTACCGCCGGGCGCGATCCTGCTGCTGACGTTCACGCGTCGCGCGGCGCAGGAGATGCTGCGGCGAGCAGAGCAGCTGGTCGGAGATCGCGCGGGCGCGGTCGCGGGCGGCACGTTCCATTCGTTCGCCAACAACGTGCTGCGCCGGATGGGCGCGCCGATGGGCCTCAAGCCCAACTTCACGATACTCGATCGCTCGGACATGGAGGACGTCGTCAATCTGCTGCGGACGCGGATGGGACTGGCGTCGCGCGAGCGCCGGTTTCCGAAGAAGAGCACGATTGCGGAAGCGATCAGCATGGCGCGCAACAAGCGGCGCGCGCTCGAAGAGGAAATCGAGATCGATTTTCCGCATCTCGGCGAGCATCAGACCGAAATTCTCGAGCTCGCGAAAAATTACGAGAGCTACAAGCGCGAGCGCGGACTGCTCGACTACGACGACCTGCTCTATCGGCTCGCCGAGCTGCTCGAACAGTACGAGAACGTGCGGCGGCGGCTATCGGACAGCTACCGCTACATCATGATCGACGAGTACCAGGACACCAACCTGATCCAGGCGGAGCTGGTGCGGCTGCTCGCGATGAATCATCGCAACGTGATGGCGGTGGGCGACGACGCGCAGTCGATCTATTCGTTTCGCGGCGCCAACTTCCGCAACATCATGGACTTCCCCGCGATTTTTCCCGGCGCGAAAGTCGTGAAGCTCGAACAGAACTACCGATCGATCCAGGGAATCCTGGATGTAGCAAATGATGTGATCTCCCGCGCGGGTGAAAAATACACCAAGGCGCTGTTCACGGATCGCGAGGGCGGCTTTCGGCCGTTCCTGGTGCGCGCGCAGGACGAGCACATGCAGTCGCGATTCGTCGCACAGCGCATCCTGGAGCTGCGCGAGGAAGGCGTCGAGCTCAGCGAGATCGCGGTGCTGTTCCGCTCGAGCTTTCACTCGTTCGATCTCGAACTCGAGCTGCAGCGCCGCGACATCCCGTTCATCAAGCGCGGCGGCTTCAAGTTTATCGAAACCGCGCACATCAAGGACGTGCTCGCGCATCTGCGGGTGATCGCGAATCCGGCGGATGCGGTGTCGTGGCTGCGCGTGCTCACGCTGGTCAAGGGCATCGGTCATCGCACGGCCGAGAGGACGATCGACACGCTGGTGGCATCCGACGATCCAGCGGCGGCGATCGCGAAGTTTGCGGAGAAGGCGCGCGGCGGTGCGGACGGCGGCCTCAAGCGGCTGGGCGCACTGCTGGCGGAATTGCGCAACGGCGAAAAGCGTCCGCCAGAGCAAATCGCGATGACGCTGGAATACTATCTGCCCGTGATGCGCGAGACGTACGCCGACGACTACCCGAAACGCGAGCGCGACCTGGAACACTTTCAGAATCTCACGGAGCGCTACAAAAGCCTCGAGCAGATGCTGTCCGATATGGCGCTCGAGCCGCCTAGCGACTCGCTCGACGGCGTGCTCGCGACGGATTCGGACGACGAGTACATGACGCTCAGCACGATTCACTCGGCGAAGGGCCTCGAATGGAAAGTGGTCTTCCTGATCTGGGCGGCAGACGGGCGTTTTCCGGGGCCGCAAAGCGTGGGCGACGACGAAATCGAGGAAGAGCGGCGGCTCATGTACGTCGCGAGCACGCGGGCGCGCGACGAACTGTACCTGTCATATCCGATACACATGTTCGACCGCAGCTTCGGCTTCGTGATGGGCCGCGTGTCGCGCTTCCTGGAGGATGTCCCGGTAGAGCTGCTGCAGACAGCGACGTTGCAGGAGTCGGAATGAGCGAATGCAATTCGTTGAGGAGTTTCGGAAAATGAAGCCGGAGTTTGCTGCGACACTGGAAAGCCCCGCGCCGGCTGGGCGATCGGATCGAGAAGATACCGACACTTGTCCAACTATTACGGCTCGCTGGGAACCGGGCGGGCTTCGACGCGGTTTTCTAATATGCAATGATCAAAATTAAGGATCGGAAATTGCCTGAAAGCAGTAGTCATTCGAATAGTCAGAACGCGCGCATCATCGGGCGGCGGGCATTTGTCGCGGCGATTGCGGCGATTCCAGCGATCATCGCATTCGGTTACGCGGAGCGAGGCGTCACCGCCGATGGGTCGAGCGATTCGCCGGATTCGGGCGCGTCGGGTATAGTCAAAGTATCGATTGTAGAGTTCACCGATTCCGGCCAGAGAAAGGGACTCGTGATGGAAGACAAAGTCGTCAAAACGGACGAGGAATGGCGCAAGGAGCTGACGCCCGAGCAGTACGATGTCACGCGGAAAAAGGGCACCGAGCGGCCGTTCTCGAACTTGTACGCCGAGAATCATGACAAGGGTCTGTATCGATGTATCTGTTGCGGCAACGCGCTGTTCAGCTCGGACACCAAGTTCGAATCGGGGACGGGATGGCCGAGCTTTTATCAGCCGATCGCGCCGGAGAACATCGAGACCAAAACCGACCGCTCGTTTTTCATGAAGCGGACCGAAGTGATGTGCGCGAAATGCGACGCGCATCTCGGTCACGTGTTCGACGACGGTCCGCGGCCGACGGGGCTGCGTTACTGCATGAATTCCGCGTCGCTCAAGTTCATCAAGGCTGACGAACCGGAAAAGACCTGAGCCGCGACCGCTCGCGCCTCAGCGATTCGCTAGCTGCCACTGGATCAGGGTGAAGCCTTCGGGGTGGTCTTCGAAGACGGCTTCGACGGGGGCGTCGAAGGGCACTTCGCGGGTTGGGTCGCATAGCAGGTTGCCTACCATGCGGATGTTGTTGGCGTCGGGGAGTTCTACCACCACTACGATGTAGGGGCAGGCGGATTTCAGCGCGGGATGCGCTGGATGCCAGACGCGCTCCCAGCTATAGATGCGACCGCGGCCGGACAGGCGATGCCATCCGACGTCGAGCGTGTGGCATTTGTGGCAAATCCATTCGGGGCCGAATTGAAACGTCCCGCATGAATTGCATTTCTGCACGACGAGCTCGTGACGCTTCGCGGCTTCCCAGAATTCGCGATCCAGGCCGTCGCGCGTCGCTTCGGGCACGGGCATTCCCGCGGGCAAGTACGTTTTCGATTCCGAAATTGCCATCGCACTCACCTACGCAGGATCAGATCGCTCACCGGCGCGACCATCGGCCCCGACACGACCATCGATATTTCAGCGTCCTTCACCTGGCAGGTCGATGTGCCGCGTACCTGGCGCGCTGCCTCGATTATCAGCTCGAGTCCGTGCATGTAGCACTCGGCGAGGTTTCCGCCGCTGGTGTTGATCGGCAGCTTGCCGTTGGGCGCGGTCAGATTTTCGAAAGTGCAGAAGTCCATCACTTCGTCGGGATGGCAGAAGCCGTGCTCGACGATACTGGTCATCACGGCGCCGGTGAAATTCTCGTATACCTGCGCGACGTCGACGTCCTTGGGCTCGATCCCGGCCATCGCGTACAGGCGCGGCGCGAGAGTCTTGAAGTTGGAGGTGGCGTAGTCGGGACCATTCTCGGCGGCGGCGCCCTGGCGATAGTCGGAGCCCTGCGCCGACGCCATCACGTACGCTGGCTTCTGCTTGAGATCGCGCGCACGCTCGGCGCTGGTGAGGATCACGGCGGCGGCGCCGTCGTTCTCGAGGCAGCAGTCGTAAAGATGAAACGGCTCGACGATCCATCGCGACTCGTCGTAGGCCTGGCGGGTCAGCGGACGGCCGTACATGATGGCGCGCGGATTGAACTGCGCGTGGTGATAGCACGCCATCGCGATCGCCGCGAGCGGGTCCTGCGTGACGTGGTGATCGTGCATGAAGCGGCGCGTGCGCAGCGCGATCCATTGCGCCGGCGTGGACATCCCGTACGGCCAGGTGTACGCGATCGGTCCCGAAATCGTGCGCATCGCCGGCGTCGCGCCGAAGCGGCCGAACTGGCCCTGCGCGAGCGCTCGATATACGACGACGCAGGTGGCGAAGCCGGCGACGATCGCGGCGGCAGCGTTGCCGATCGCGCCCGAGCCTCCACCGCCGCCGCCGCCCCAGAACATGTTGGTGAAACGCAATTCCGGCAGACCGAGCGCGGTCGCGACGCGAACCGAATCGTTGCGGTCGTTGCTGTACGACGCGATGCCGTCGATCGCGGTCACCGGCAGGCCGGCGTCGTCGGCCGCGCGCTGAATCGCTTCGAGCGCGAGGCGGAATTCGCTGACCGGCGCGGCGCCGCGCTTGTAGTATTTGGTCTCGCCCAAGCCGGCGATCGCGACCTTGTCCTTGATTGTGAATTCGCTCATCGTGCGCCGCTCCGATCGCCTTAGCGAAATGCGCGGGAGATTCCAAGCGAAATCGCGGTATACTCGATCGTCAATTCGATGGGAGATCGCGACATGCTGGGCGACGCGCGGAAATATCGCGTCGATGCCACGATGCTCGACGGCACCGCGATACGCATCCGCGCGATTCGTCCCGACGATCAGGAGCGCCTGCACGAGCATTTCAGGGGGCTGAGCGAACGGTCGGTTTATTTCCGTTTCATGGGAATCAAACGCGACCTGTCGGCGGACGATCTGAAGCGTCTGACCGAGCTCGACTTCAAGAATCACGTCGGCCTGGCCGCAACCGTGACCGAGAACGGACGCGAACGTTTCATCGGGGTTGGACGTTATATCGCTGGCGCCGATCCGCATCGCGCCGAGGTTGCGTTCGCGATTCTCGACGGGTTCCAGGGCCGCGGCATCGGCACGCTGCTGCTCGAACATCTGAGCCTGATCGCCGATGCGAACGGAGTTACGGAATTCGAGGCCGACGTGCTGGGCGAGAACCGCCAGATGCTGGAAGTCTTCGCGCACAGCGGTTTCGAGACTCATAATTCGCTGGATTCCGGCGTCGTGCACCTTCATTACTCGACACGCAACAAGTTGAAAAAGTAAATTGGGCAATCGCAATTCAGCCGCGGAGGTCATTCGATGAGCCTGGTCGAGTTCGCAGTCGAGGACGAAATCGCAATCGTAACTATCAACCGTCCCGAGGCGCGCAACGCCGTCGATCAACCGACCGCCGCGGCGCTGGCCGATGCGTTCCGCCGCTTCGACGCCGACGACGCGCTGTCGGTTGCGATCCTGACCGGCGCCGGTGGGACGTTTTGCGCAGGCGCCGACCTGAAGGCGGTCGCGACAAGCCGGGGCAATCGCGTGACTGAGAATGGCGACGGGCCGCTCGGATGCACGCGGATGCTGCTCAGCAAACCGGTCATCGCGGCAGTCGAAGGATTCGCTGTGGCGGGAGGAATCGAACTCGCGCTGTGGTGCGACTTGCGCGTGGCGGCTCGCGACGCGACCTTCGGCGTGTATTGCAGGCGCTTCGGCGTGCCGCTGTGCGACGGAGGCACGATTCGACTGCCGCGCCTCGTCGGGATGAGCCGAGCGATGGACATGATCCTGACGGGGCGCGGCGTGTCGGGCGAAGAGGCGTTCGCGATGGGACTTGCGAATCGCGTGGTCGAGCCCGGCACCGCGTTGGCGCATGCGCGCGAGCTCGCCAGGCAGATCGCGAGCTTCCCGCAGCGATGCATGCGCGGGGACCGGATGTCGGCGTACGAAGCGTGGACGCGGCCGCTCGACGAGGCGCTCAAAAACGAATACCGCCACGGAATCGCGACGATCGAATCAGGCGAGACGCGCGCCGGCGCCGAGCGCTTTGCGTCGGGAGTCGGCCGGCACGGGAAATTCTAGCGCGACTATATCTTTGCGATCACGTCGTCGTGCAGTTTCTCGAGGCCGCGGGTCAGGCCTTCCGCGTCGAAGGCCGGCGGCGCGATCACCACGCGCGAAACTCCGATCGCCTCGAGTGCCTTCAGCTCGTCGACGCGTGGGCGCCCCATGCATGATAGCTCGATCTTGTTGGGGTCGCGTCCGGCCTTCACGGCCTCCGACTTCATCATCGCGAACAGTTCCTTGAGCTTGGGAATTTCCGCGAGGGCGGGAAAGAAACCGTCGCCATAGCGTCCCGCGCGCCTCGCGGCGGCAGGCGAATGGCCGCCGACGTGAATCGGCACGCCGCCCTTTTGCACCGGCTTCGGATAGCACTTGACGGGGCCGAAGTTGAAATGTTTGCCGTGGAATGACGCGGCGTCGTCGCTCCACAACGCGCGCAGCGATTTGATCGCTTCGTCAGTGCGAGCGCCGCGCGTGTGGAAGTCGAGGCCGAGCGAGCTGAACTCTTCCGCGAGCCATCCGCTGCCGATTCCCAGTATCGCGCGGCCGCCCGACAGCACGTCGAGCGTGGCCAGTTCCTTGGCGACGTAGAGGGGATGGCGCTGCGGAAGAATCAGCACGCCGGTGGCGAGCTTGATTTTTTTCGTCACGGCGGCCGCGAACGCGAGCGGCAGCAGCGGATCGGGAATCGCAACGTCTTCGCCGCCGGGAATCTTGCCGCTCGACGAGTAGGGATACGGCGACTTGTAGTCCTGTGGGATGACGACGTGCTCGACGGTCCACATCGACTCGACGCCGCATCGCTCGGCGGTGGTCGCGAGATGCGCAAGCAGGGCGGGATTGCTGAACGGTCCCGAATTGACGAACATCAGGCCAAGTTTCATTTTGAATTGCCTCGTTCCGCGTTGCGGCGATCGATAGATAGTTCGCGGCTACTGTATCGCCGGAAGCGTGCGGATGAAAAGTCGTTTCACTTGTTCAAATCCACCCGGCGCGTTACTTACTTGAGTCATGGATACAGGAAAAGTTGGAATCTGGTTTTTTCTCGACGCTATGCCCGCGCCCGACAGTGCTCAGTTCGCCAAGCAGGTCGAGAAGAATGGCTACAAGGTGCTGTGGATTCCCGAGGCGGTCGGCCGCGAGCCGTTCGCACACGCCGCGTACCTGCTTAGCCATACGGAGAGGCTGTCGATCGCGACGGGCATCGCGAATATCTGGGCGCGCGACCCGGTCACGATGTCGGCCGCATCGAAAACGGTCGCGGAACTTTCCGGCGGTCGTTTTATCCTCGGCATCGGCGTCAGTCACAAGCCGCTGGTGAGCAACCTGCGCGGCCATAGCTACGACAAGCCGTACAGCTACATGAAAGAGTATCTGCCGAAGATGAAAAACGCGCTGTACCTGGCGCCGGCGCCCAAAGAGCCAGTGCCGGTCGTGCTGGCCGCGTTGCATCCCAAGATGCTCGCGCTGGCGGCGGCCGAGGCTAACGGCACGCATACTTACTTCGTGCCACCGGAGCATACCGCGAAAGCGCGCGCGCAAATCGGGCCGAACGCGATGCTATGCGCGGCGCAGGCGGTCATCCTGGAAACCGACGCCGCGAAGGCCCGCAAAGCGGCGCGCGAGTACATGAAGACTTACGTTCCGCGCCTGCCCAACTATACCAACAACCTGAAAGCGCTCGGATGGGCTGACAGCGAATTCGAAAACGGATGCTCCGATCGGCTCGTCGATGCGATTGTGGCATGGGGCAACGAGGAGAAGATTCGCGACCGCATCGACGCGCATCTGAAGGCGGGCGCGTCTCACGTCTGCATCCTGCCGCTGCGCGCCGACAGCGCGCCGCAACCCGACATGCGCGCGGTGCAGGCGTTCGCGCAGCGCTGAGGCGTCGCAGATGCGCCAAGTTTTTTCGGCGTTGCCTATCGTCGTGCTCGCGATCGCGATCGCGGGATGCGCGTCGAGCAACGAGCAGCACGCAGAGCAGGCCGAAGCCGCGGCGGCAAAGGCGCAGCAAGCGGCCGAGCACGCCGAACAGTCGGCGGCGCAGGCTACAGAGGCCGCAAACAAAGCGACCGAGGCGGCAGATCGCGCGACCAAGGCCGTCCAGGATGCGACTCGCGAGATCAACCGCGTCGGCGATCATCTCGATCAGATCGTGCGCGATCGCGAAGCAATGACGCATCGACGCCGACGCTCGCACAAGACCAAGGCGGCCGTTGCAGCTGAATCGCCGGTGGCGGCGCCCTCGCCATCGACGAAATAGCCTTCGGCGGAAACGCAGTGGCTGAGCCAATCAAATCGCAACCAGCCCGCGTGCCGACAGAAGCCGACATTCGCGCCGAGAATCTCAGTCCGCAAGTACGCCGCCACACGTGGATCAATATCGCGGGTCCGCTCGCGGCGGTCTTTCTGGGAATTTTTGCGGCTGCGATGTACCTGCGGCCGGTCGATGTCCTGCGCTGGATTCAGATCTCCCGTCTTGGATGGTCGGGCGTGGCGCAGAACGATCTCGCTTTGAAGGACGGGCTCATCACCTACTTGATGACCGGTGGCTATTCGGGAATGGAGCCGGTCGTGATGATTCACGGGCTCGGTCCGAACGCGGCGCTGGTGTGGCGCGGCATCATACCGCCGGTGGCGGACGCGCACTACAAAGTGATCGCGCCCAACCTGCCCGGCTTCGCTTCATCCGATCACAAGCAGGTGCAGTATTCGATTGCGTACGAGGCGGAAGCGGTCGCGCAGATGATCGACGAGCTGAAACTCGATCACGTCAATCTGATCGGCAACGATCTCGGCGCCGACGTCGCGCTTTACTACGCCGTCGAGCATCCCGACAAAGTGGAAAGGATGGTGCTGGTGTCGGGCGGACTGGTCGGGGCGCGCGGCGCTGAAAAACTTCGCAAGGGGATGCTGCCGACGACGCCCGACGCGGTTCGCGCGCAGGTCGAGGCGAGTTTTTTCGATTTGCCGCCGATGCCCGACTTCATTTACCAGCGAATGATGGAGCAGTTGAGCGGCGACCTGCAGGCCGAGACCGACATGATCAATTCCGTCCCGCGCGACGAGGCGCATATCCGCTCGAAAATCGGGCAGGTCTTCAACACGCTCACGATCATCATGTGGGGCGTCAAGAATCCGTACTTCTCGAACGCCGAAGGCGAGGCGCTGCACGCGGCGATGCCCGGTTCGGCCACGGTGACCTTCAAAACCTCGGGCGCCTACCCGCAACTTGAGCATCCCGACGATTTCGCTGAGTCGCTAATCTTTGTGATCAAGCAGGAAGAAGGCGGCCGTTAGCCTGTTTCATGGCGGAGCGGCGCGCGATGTCGGCCAGCAACAGGAGCATCGCGAGCGGTGAGACTGGAATCATCGCGTGGCCGGCCAGTGAGCGCGCGAACAGGGGCAGCAGCCAGACGAACGCCAGCAGCGATTTTTCCCATGGGAGAAAACCGGCGCGCAGGCCTTCGAGCGCCAGCCATGCGATTGGCAGCGCGAGCACGACCAGGTCGTAGTCCATCATGTAGGGCGTCGTCAGCAGGACGCCGGTTGCGAGCGCGGCGGCTTGAAGATCGAATTTCGCGGTTCGCCGCCATATCCAGATGACGACCAGCGCGGTTAGCAAGCTCACGACGGCCTGGACGACGTAGGCGGTCGCGACGCTGAATCCCCAGAGGCGCGCGGCGGCGAAGGCGCTCTGCAGTTTCTCGAATCCGCTGCCGCCCTGCTCGAGCACGACGTGGCGGGTGAAGGAGATGCTCGAGAAGAAAGCCTGCCAAGTGTGTGTGGCGAAGATCGCAAACGACAATGCCACGAGCAATGCAACTGTGACCGACGCGGAGACGATCGCGCGCCATCTGCCGGTAGCGAGCAGAAAAATCGGCACGAGGATGCCGTATTGCGGCTTGTAACTCATCAGCCCGAACATCACGCCGGCGAGAATCGGGCGTCGTTCGAGCGTCAGCAGGGCGGCTCCGAGCAAACTGAGTGTAAGAAATCCATTCTGCCCGTTGGTTAAATTGACCAGTGCGCCGGGAAAAGCGATCGCCAGCCAGAGCGCGTCGCGCTCGGGATCGATTGTCCACATGACCGCGAGGTAAGCGGCGAAGGTTGCGACGGTCCATACGAGCAATGACCAGGCGTACGGAAGAAGTGCGAGCGGCAGCACGATTAATAGATACGTCGGCGGGTAGTGAAAGCCCGCGAAGCCGACATTCGGATAGTGGACGGCCATCTTCTCGACAGACCACAGGCGCGGGACGTTGTAGACGGCGGACGGGGCGCCACGTAGCGTCAACCACGACGCGGACCACGGATCGATGAAGTCGGCGCCGATGGGATGTCCGGCGGGATCGATGAGTCCCTTGCTCGACATCAGCCATACGATGGAGCTGACGGCGTAAACGACGAGGAACAGTTTCGGATACGCGACGAGGCGCCGGCGTGTGAGCCACGGCGCTTGCCTGAAGAAGTCGAGTATCGAGCTGGCGGTCAACCGTCCTCCGCGCGAGTCATCCCCACAACCGCAAAATCGACGGGCTGCGGCTCGGCTGCGAACCTCAATAGCAAAGGATGGGCGTCACAACCAGCGCGATCATGCGGAGCGGAAATGCTGGCCGGGGGTTTTGCCGAACGTCAAGCGAAACGCCGAAATGAATGCGCTGATGCTGTCGTAGCCGACCTCCATCGCGACCGTCGTGACGGGCTCCCCGGCGGCCAGCAATCGTAGCGCGTGACCAAGACGGAGTTGCTGACGCCATTTACCGAAGCCCATCCCGGTTTCGAACTTGAATAGCCGCTCGATGGTGCGCTTGCTGGCGCCCGCGAGCTTCGACAGTTCGGTGAGCGATCGAGTGTCGGACGGCTGTTTCTGCAGCGCCGCGGCGATTCGCTTGGCGCGTGCGTCGCGCGGTAGCGGAAGGTGGACCGCGTCCGACTGCATCACGTGAAGATGATCGAGCAGAACCGACACGAGGTGCGCGTGAGCAGGGACGCGGAGGCTTAAGCTATCGAGCTCGACGATGCGAAGGATCAATTCGCGGAGCAGTGGCGAGACTCCGATGACGCGGCATTTGGCGGGCAACGAGTGGCTCAGGCGCGGCACAAGGTAGAGTGTTCGCAGGGAGACGGGGCCGGACATCTCGATCGAATGGCGCGTGCCGGCGGGAACCCAGACGGCGCGATGAATCGGGACCACCCACGCGCCTTCGGGGGTGCGCACGGTCATCACGCCCCGGGATGCGTAAACGAGCTGATGCCACGGGTGCGAGTGCGTTCTGATGACGTGGCCATCGGCGTATTCGGGAACGGTACCGGCGCGAACCTGGTACTTGTAGGAGTCGAAAAACCAATGGCGCTTTTCCGGCATCGAATGGCAATCTAGCGCAAGATGGCCACTAGCTCAAAGTGGTAAAAGTATCGCTCGTCAAGCAGGAGGCTCTTCGATGGTCGCAAAAAACATCGCGCACTTTGATATCCATGCGGATGACGTCGCGCGCGCGCGGAAATTCTACGAACGAGTGTTCGAATGGCGCTTCTCGCCCTGGGGCCCGCCCGATTTTTTCCTGATCGCCACCGGCGATGAGCAGAACCCGGGCATCCACGGCGCCGTGCACGAGCGGCCCGCTGACGGCCATCACAGCGTCGGCTTTGAGTGCACCATCGCGGTCGATGATGTGGACGCGATCGCGAGACTGGTCGAGAAGGAGGGCGGACAGATCACCGTGCCCAAGACGGTGATTCCCACCGTCGGCGAGTTGATCCAATTCAAAGACACGGAAGGGAATATCGCGTGCGCGATGCGTTATTTCGACGAGACGCACGGGGGAGCGCAATCGACTCGCGCGCCGAGAAAGTAATCGCGAGGAAGGCCTGCTGTGGCTATACAACTCGACCATATGATTCTCGCCGTGAACGATCGAAAAAAGAGCATCGAGTTTTACGTCGGCATCCTGGGTCTGAAGTATGAGGGCGATCGAGAGCCATTTTCAGTGATTCGCGTGACTCCTGAGTTCACCCTGCAAATCGCGCAGTGGGACACCAAAGGCGGGGAGCATCTTGCGTTCGCGATGTCGCGCAAAGAATTCGACGAAGTCTTCAACCGGGTCGTCGACGCGAAAATTGAATACGGAGATGCGTTCGATGCGGTCGGAAATATGCGCGGTCCCGGCGACGAGACGGCCGAGTCGATGAATTCAGCCGGAGGCGGCGCGCGCGGGCCGGGCAAGAACCTCTATTTCTTCGACCCGAGCCGCCACCTGATCGAGATCCGGCACTACGAGGTCTGAGCGCTAGCCGCGGCGGGCGTCGTCGGCGCGGTTGACCTCCATCCAGGCGTTGATCAAGTCGTCGGCTTCGTCGGGCTCGAGGCGGCCATCCTTAACTGCGGCGAGTATTTCCAGAATCGCATCGTCGCGACTGAGTTTAACAGTCGCGCCGGGGCTGAATTTCGCCGACTGACTATCTGAAGCCGGCTTTTCCGCGTCCGACTGAGTATTCGATTGAGTAGTCGATCCGGTCGCCGACTGAGTAGTGCCGCCGGCCTGCTCGTGCGAACGGTTGCGTACGTCGCGCGCGGCTTCGCGGATTTTGTCGCGCATCTCGCGCGCGGCCTGCCGCACCCGCTCGCGCATTTCATTGCGCGCCTCGCGTGAGCCGCCGCGCACGGCCTGCGCGACCAGGTCGCCGATTTCCTTGCCGAGCTTCGCCAGCCGGTCGCCGACGTCGCCTGGGACCGACTCCTCGATTTCGCCGATCGCGCGCTCGACCTCGCGCAGGCCCTCGCTGACGCTGCGTTTCACGTCGCGGGTGACTTCGCGCACGATTCCGCTCGACAGGCCGCCGCTCTCGGCGACGAATTGGCCGGCGGCGTCGAGCACGCTGCGCACGAAGGCGGGAATCTCGCCGCCAAGATCGTCGACCAGATCCTCGAACGGAGCGGAGAACGCGCCGGCGCGTGAGCGGTAGCCGCGGCCGGAGAAATCGCGCTCGCGCGCGTCGGCGCTCGCAACGATCACGTCGGCGCCACGAGTCTCGACGGCTAGTTTCGTGCGCGCGCCGGAGGTGGGCTCAGGACCGATCGGCCCGTGAACGTGATTGCGGCCGAGCAACTGTAGACCGGCGGCGTCGATACCGTAAGTGCGGATGCGGCCCCATCCGGCGGAGGCGTCGAGTTCGATGGAAGCGTTGGCGTCCACCTCGACGTTGATCCGACCGCGGCTCCTGACGATCCAGGCTTTGTCGGCCGGAAAGGGACCGGCAAGTTCGACGGCACCGCCCACATCTTCGAGATTGAGCGTGCCGCCGACGCGGCTGATGCGTGCGTTGCCACCGACAAAGCCGACTGCGACTTCACCGGCGACGGTGTCTGCCGCAAGCTTGCCACCTATTTTGCCGATCTGGAGGCCGCCCGACAGGTTCGTGGCGCGCACCTTGCCGCCAACTACGCCAGCTTCGACGTGCGCGGCGTCTTCGATTTCTAGATGTCCACCGATCACGCGCGCGATGAATGGCGCGCGCAGGCCGAGCAGGCGCGCGCTGCCAGCGATTTTCTCGACAGCCACTTCGCCTTCGACAGTGCGGCAATCCAATCCGCCGGCGACGTGGCTGAAAGTGATCGTGCTGGCGGACTCGACTGAAAGCGCGCCGCGGACCCTGAGACCGTCAACGGCGCCGGCTTCCTTGATGGTGACGTTGCCGCTCACGGTGTCGCGAATCGAGATTGCGCCGATGCGTCGCGCGTGAAGATTGCCGCGAACGCGGTTGACGACGAACGGGGTCGCGAGATCGGAGAGATCGAGGTTGCCCGCGAGATCTTCGACTTCGACGGTGACGCCAGCCGGAATCGCGAGCGTGGCGTTGTCGCGCAGCGTCACCTCGGCGACGCCGGCGTTGACGTTGACTCTCGGCGCGGTGCCCGAATCGATCTCGACCGTGGGACGATCGGCGCCGGTGATTTTAAGATTTCCGGCAGCGCGCAGGACGCGGATTGATTCGACTCCTTCGAGCGTCGAGATGGCCATTGCGGATTTCCTCCGTTGATTTTTTCAGTGACTTACGCGTTCTTGGTGCCCGACTCGTTTAGGGCCGCAAGCGCTTCATCGGGTGTGAGCTTGCCGTCCTTGAGATCAGCCAGGACGGCGCGGCGCCGCGAACCGCCGTCGTCGGAAGGCGAGGCGTCGGGAGTGGACTTGGCGGAGTAGCCGAGTGCGGCGATGACTTCGTCGAGACGCGCGCGCACGGTCGGGTACGAGACGCCGAGTTCGCGCTCGACATCGCGAATCACGCCGCGGTTCTTGAGGAAGACCTCGACGAAATCGATTTGCGCGCCGGTGAGCTTGAGTAGTGCTGGCGGTGCGAATTCGCCGTCGATGGAGATTGCGCAGTCAGGGCATTGGAGGCGTGTGACGGTCAGATTTCCGTCGCAGGACGGGCATTTGAAAATTATCGGCCTCATTTGAGTCCAACAATAAATCTAAATATTCATTTTGTCAACCTCAAAATAAAGATTATTAAGAAAGCTCTTAAGAACCTTGGAAGGTCGGGCCGTTATCTTATCTAATGACCGCACCCGGACTTTGCCCCAGGCTCACCGCGAGCATTACCGCCGCAGCCGCGAGCAACTCAGCATTCGACTCGCACCCAATCATCTGCGCTAGTCGTTCGATGTGCGTCGCCACTATTTCCGCATCGTCGGTGTGGGCACGATCGGTTCCGCCCGCATCGAACATCGCGTCGATCAGCGGATTCGCGTCGTAGTTCGATTCGGCGAGCGCCTCGCGCGTGGCGCGGCGCCAGAACTCGCGCGGCTCGACTCGATCGAAATCGACCGTCGCCGCGATTCGTTCGCGAAAGATGGCGAGCAACGACGCGTAGCGCGCGTTCGCCTCAAGATATGGCGCGACGCCCTGCACCTCGACGAAGTCGTTGACGTCGCCGTCGATGCCGTACACGCCTAGCGAGCCCGCCGCGGGCTCGAGCATCACAAATTTCTCAGCGCCGGTATTTTCGATGAACTCGATTCCGAGTGGATACAGCCGGCAGGCAAGCGGCCGTCCGCGATGGACCCCGCAGCGCGTACCCTCAAGCATCACGCACGCGCCGTTGTCGGTGAACTTCAGAATCGACCCGCGGCGAATCGTAAAGCGATCGATCGCCTCGCGCGTCGATACTCCCGCCGCGCGCGCGCCGCGCAACACGTCATATGGCGACAGCGTGATTACCTTGTCACGACAGCACCGCCCGCATGCATTGCAGAGGTAGGAAAATGGACTCTTACGATTCACCGCAGTGATTTTAATACTCGATCCTGTCACTGGGTGCAGGGGTCACCCCTGCCGAAGGAAGCGTGAAACCCACCGCGGGTTTCACATACAATCAAGTTCCTCATGCCTGCATCACTCCTTCCTTCCTGCGATACCATCGTTGTGCTCGGGCTGCATACGCGCGCCGGCGCCACTCTTCTCGCCAAGAATTCCGACCGCGCACCGCGCGAATGCCAACCGCTGGCGCAGTCGCCGCGTCGCGTCCATCCCGAAGGCGCGACTGTGCACTGTCACTACCTCGAAATTCCGCAAGTTCCCGAGACCGCCGCCGTGATCGGCTCGCGCCCCTTCTGGCTGTGGGGTTTCGAGCACGGCCTCAACGAGCACGGCGTAGCGATCGGCAACGAAGCGGTGCTCACGCGCGAGACGCTCCCTTCGACGGGCCTGCTCGGAATGGATCTGGTCCGGCTTGGGCTCGAACGCTCGAAGACCGCGCGCGAGGCAACCGAAATCATCGGCGCGCTGATCGAACGCCACGGGCAGGGCGGCTCTGCGCAGTTCGACGTTGATTTCCGATACTGCGGCGGCTTCATCATCGCCGATCACGCCGACGCTTACGTGCTCGAAAGCTCCGGCCGCCAATGGATTGCGCGCCGCGTCGAGGATCGCGCGTGCATCTCGAATAGACTGACGATCGACACCGGCAGTCTCGGCTCGCCCGACATTGAAAGCTATGCACGCGCTCGCGGATGGTGGGACCACGAAAGCGAAGCGCCGTTCGACTTCGCCGCCGCGTATTCGAGCCGCAATGCGGGCAAAGT
Source organism: uncultured delta proteobacterium (assembly GCA_963724395.1). Taxonomy (GTDB): domain Bacteria; phylum Desulfobacterota; class Binatia; order Binatales; family Binataceae; genus Binatus. The sequence continues at coordinate 137,881 of CAVRUK010000004.1, forward strand.
CAAAGATGATCCGCTGAACGCGCGCGGACGCCTGGCGCGCAGCCGCGAACTCGTCGCGCGAAACGGCCGCCGCACTTTACGCGAGATGCTTGCAATTCTGCGCGACCACGGCGCGCGCGGTGCAATGCCGCCCCTGGCTGGCGATCTTGCCGCGCGCGACGATTCTCCGACGCTGTGCATGCACGGCTCGGTCTCCGGCACGACGGCGAGCATGGTCGCCGAACTTCCGGCGCCCGGCGCGGACACGATTCCCGTGCTGTGGGCGTCGCTGGCGGCACCGTGCACTTCGATCGCATTTCCATTGTTCGTCGGCGGGACACTTCCGCCTGTCCTCGCCGCCGGCGGTGAGAAAGCCTCGGCCGATTCGCCATGGTGGCGCTTCAGGAAGATTCAGGATCTCGTTGCGATGGAGCCGGAGCGCCTGGCGCCGATTGCATGGAAGCATTTCCGGCCGCTCGAGGCCGCGATGCTCGAGCGCGCGGCCGAGGTCGGCCATCAGGCGCGCAAGCTCTCGCCGGCGGCGCGCGAGAAACTGCTCGGCAGCTTTATGGCGCAAAATATTGTGCGCATCCTGAACGCGCAGTCCGCCGCCGAATCCGAACTGACCCGCGCCGCCGTTTGACAGCGACGGCATCGGCGTATTGCTATGGAGCGCGCGCGTGGAGGTCTGAAACAAAATGAAGATCGAATTCGCTTTGCTTGCCGATGCGGCCCAGGCGGTTGGCGGCAAAGTCTTTGTCCTGGGCGGTGGCTGGAATTTGTTTCGAGCGGCCAGCTATCCGGCGCCGGTTCAGCTTGCGATTGCGATTGGCCTTGGCTTCTCGTCGGATGAAGTCGGTATCAAGTACCCGCTGAACGTTGTGATTGCCGACGAAGCCGGAGTTCCGGTGGTGCCGGAGATGAAAGGCCAGGTGGAAACCGGCCAGCCGGCGCCGGATGTTCCCAAAACGGCGTCGGTGAAAATCCCCGTCGCAATCAACATCAACATGTCGCTGCCACATCCGGGCACGTACGGAATCGTCGTGACGGCGGGTTCCTCGACTGCGCAATTGTCGTTCGAAGCAATCTTTGCAGGTAAAAAGGTGGACTTCGCGCCCGAGAGTTCCGTGCCGGAGCGCGGCAACTGAGCCGCCGCAGGGCTTGCTCCGCGGTCTGAATGGGCGGTACTCAAGAGATACCAGAATCGCCGGTCTGAGCACCGGCATCGACGCGAATTTTCGACGGGGAGTTTCTAACCAAATGGATTTTACGTGGACGGCTGAACAGGACGCTTATCGGATGGATGTGCGGCGATGGCTCGAAGAGAATCGCCCGAAATCTCTCGCCAGGAACGACGACGCGGAAGCCGGCGGCGACGACGCAATATGGGAGCGCCTCAAGGCCTGGCACAAAAAGCTCTACCATGCGGGATGGGCCGGGCTGACCTGGCCCAAGGAATACGGCGGCCGCGGCGCGACGTTCATCGAGCAGGTCATCTTTCAGCAGGAACTCGGCCGTCTTAACCTGCCGATGGGATGCAACGTGCTCGGCGTCATCATGACCGGCCCGGCCCTGATGCAATGGGGGACCGACGAGCAAAAAAAACGCTACCTGAATCCGATCCTCGCCGGCGACGAGATTTGGTGCGAAGGGATGTCGGAGCCTGGCGCCGGCTCGGACCTCGCGTCGATCCAGTGCCGCGCCGAGCTGAAGGGTGACGAGTTCGTCGTCAACGGTCAGAAGGTCTGGACGACGATCGCACATCGCGCCGACTTCGTGCAGCTGTTCGTGCGCACCGATCCCGACGTGCCCAAGCACAAGGGGATGAGCGCGTTGCTGGTCGATATGAAGGCGCCGGGCGTCAGCGTCCGTCCGCTCCGGCAAATCACCGGCGACAGCGAGTTCAACGAAATCTTTTTCGAAGACGTGCGCGTGCCCAAGGAAAATCTGCTGGGACCGATGAACATGGGATGGCAGGTGCTGGTCTCGACGCTGATGCACGAGCGATTCGGAATCGGTGAGACGCTCGGCGGCACTGAACAGTTGCTCCATCAGCTCGTCCAGATTGCCAAGTCGGTGCAGCTGAACGGCCGGCCCGCGATCGAGGACAACGACATCCGCCAGCAAATCGCGCAGTTCGCCATCGAGGCGACGGCGAAGAAATACAACGGCCTGCGGAGTCTCTCCAAACGCCTCAAGGGACAGCAGCCCGGACCCGAAGCGTCGATCTCAAAGCTGCTCTCGACCGACCTGGGACAGCGTATGACCAAGTTCATCACGCGGCTGCTCGGCGAGTATGCGCTGCTCGAGCGCCACACGCCGTTCGCGCCCGAGGGCGACTGGATGCGCCGGGTGTTGGCGTCGGAGTCGATGACGATTGCGGGCGGCACCTCGCCGGTGCAGAAGAACATGATCGGCGAGCGAATCCTGCTGCTCCCGAAGGGCTGAGAATCACACAATCACCTGAATGTGAAGAGGCGGCTCATCGGAGCCGCCTTTTTTCTCGTCTGAGGCCGGCAGCCGGTTGTCTTTTTCTGAAAAGTTCGCCACGTTCACCCTCAATTGAGCGCCGCCAACGCTGGCGCAAAGCTCTCGCAAGCCTGGAGGCCTGGAAGATGGTTCGGAAATCGATCCGCTCGCTCACCCGCAATCCCGTCGTGATGACTGTGGCATTGTGCCTGGCGTTCGCGTCGCCCGCGGCCGCGGCAATGTCCGGCGCGCCAAAATTTGACGGCACCGACACCGCATGGTTGCTCCTGTGTTCGGCGCTGGTTCTGATGATGACGATCCCGGGACTCGCGCTGTTTTACGGCGGGATGGTGCGGCGCAAGAACGTGCTCTCGACGTTGATGCAGAGTTTCATCCTGGTCGCGATCGTATCGATTCAATGGGTGCTGTTCGGCTACAGCCTCGCGTTCTCGCCCGGCAGCGCGTTCATCGGCGCGCTCTCGTGGGCGGGACTCAGCGGCGTCAGCGCCGCACAGCCGTATGCCGCCTATTCGGCCACCGTGCCAAATCAGGCGTACATGATTTACCAGTGCATGTTCGCCGTGATCACACCGGCACTCATCACCGGCGCGATTGCGGAGCGAATGTCGTTCAAGGGCTTCCTGGTTTTCAGCATCCTCTGGATAACCCTGATTTACGATCCGCTCGCGCACTGGGTGTGGGGCGTCGGCGGATGGATTCACGAGATGGGCGCGCTCGATTTTGCCGGCGGCACGGTCGTTCATATCTCGTCGGGCGTCGCGGCGCTGGCTGCCGCCCTGATGGTCGGCCCGCGGCGCGGTTACCGGCGCGACCCGATGCCGCCGCATAACCTGACGATGACCGTCACCGGCGCTGGACTGCTGTGGGTGGGATGGTTCGGTTTCAACGCGGGCAGTTCGCTCGCAGCGAACGGCGTGGCTGTGTCCGCATTCGTCGCGACGCATCTCGGCGCCTCGGCCGCAACGCTGACCTGGGTGGCCGCGGAATGGTGGATCGGCGGCAAGCCAACTGTGCTGGGCGCGGCGAGCGGCGCGGTCGCCGGACTGGTCGCAATAACTCCGGCGTCGGGCTACGTCGGCCCCGTCCCGGCGATCGTCATCGGCGCGGTCGCGGGGGCGCTCTGCTACAGCGCGGTGCGGATGAAGTCGCGATTCGGCTACGACGACGCACTCGACGTGGTCGGTGTGCACGCGGTCGGCGGAATCTGGGGCGCGCTGGCAACCGGTCTGTTTGCCAGCGTGCTGGTCAACGCCGCCGGCGCCAACGGTCTCTTCTCTGGAAATCCGCGGCAGTTTTTCGTGCAGGCGATAGCCGTCGTCGCGAGCATGGGGTTTTCGTTTATCGGCAGTATGATCCTGCTGAAGGTGACGGACGCACTGGTCGGACTTCGCGTGGTCGATGAATCGGAGCAGGTCGGACTCGACCTCAGCGAGCACGAAGAAGCCGCCTACGCATTCGAAGCGTGATGCGATTCAATAGCGTTGCATCGAGGCACCAGGGAAACCTCACCCCGGGCCCTTCCCTATACCATATGTTGTGGTCTTGGAGTTGCGGCTCTACCATCGGTAGCTTCGTTCCGTCAAAATTAGTTTTTTAGTGTTTTTCGGCGCGCTCATGGCGTCAAGGAACCCTAACCCCTTCCCGCGCGGGAAGGGGGACCAGAATGGGGAGACGGTGCCGGCCTGAGTTCATGCCTATTGGTAGCACGAAAAGTCCGGCCGCGTCAGGCTGAAAAGTTCATCCCCCCCTTTCATCGAAAACCGTAGTGCCCACAATTCGGAGCTGTAGGCTTGATCTGTTGCTCTCGCTTGATAGCGCCGCGGCTAGTGGTCTAAGAATCGCGGCATGAGCGCGCTCGATTCAACGAGAGCTCTCGCAGGAAAGATCGCGGTTGTGGCAGGTGCGACGCGCGGGGCTGGACGCGGCATCGCCACGATGCTTGGCGACGCGGGTGCCACGGTCATTTGTACCGGGCGTAGCACTCGCGGGAATCCTGCGAATCCCGGCAGGCCGGAAACTATCGAGGAGACGGCAGAGTTGGTGACCGCGGCGGGCGGCACCGGCATCGCGATACGCGTCGATCACACAATCGAGGAAGAAGTCCGCGTTCTATTCGAGCGGGTCGAGCGGGATTTTCAGCGGCTCGACATTTTGGTCAACGACATCTGGGGCGGCGACGAGTTGGCCGAGTGGGGCAAGCCGTTTTGGAAACTCGATCCTGTCAAAGGCCTCAAGATGCAGGAGTCGGCGGTGCAGACGCATATTCTGACCGCCCGCTTCGGCGCGCCGATGATGGTGCGGCAGAAGTCGGGGCTGATCATCGAAATCACCGACGGGATGCATCTCGACTATCGCGGCAACCTGTTTTACGACCTCGCAAAAATTTCCACGATCCGGCTCGCGTACGCGATGGCCGCCGAACTCCGCAGACACAACGTCGTTGCGTTGGCGCTGACACCTGGATTTCTGCGCTCGGAAGCGATGCTCGATGGATTCGGCGTCACCGAAGCAAACTGGCGCGACGCAATCGCGCAAAATGCCGATTTCGCCGAGTCAGAGACGCCAGCCTACGTCGGGCGGGCAGTGGTAGCTCTCGCGATCGATCCGAATGTCGCGGACAAGGCGGGTAAAGTGTGCGCAAGCTGGACGCTCGCACGCGAGTACGGCTTCAATGATACAGACGGCAGTCAGCCGGACTGGGGCGCGTACTTCGAGCGCATGGTAGCGGGCATTCTGGATCGCGGCGGCCCGAGCAACCGATACGAAGAGCTGCGGGTCTGGAGCCGCTACGAGCAGATTCGCAGCGACCCGCAGAAGGCAGATGAGGCGGCGCGCCTCGCCGCCGCGCTCGCCCGCTCGGGCGTATCGATTCTCCCGTGAAGATGATACGGCCGTTCAGCCTGAAACTGCCCGAAAGCTCGCGCGATTGGAAGCTACTCGCGTTCTCTCCAGGCAGCGCCTAGGATTGGCCCCTTTTACTGGAGTCGCAGATCTCTCCTGCACACTCCACATAAGTTTGCATCTTTCATCGGTCTCAAACTCAGTTGACGGCACAAACGGCAGAAGACGACACACACAAAACCTTGACCCTTCCTCGTCCCCTTTACCTGACGCTCGTAGCATTCATTCAAGCGCGCCATCAATCGGGCGAAACCATCAACCGGTGTGGTCTGGACTGCGGGAACGAGCTTGAAGTTGCTGGACGGCAAACCGTACCAAGTTGGAATGCTGAACGCCTTCAGACCAACGTCTAAGTCGCCATCCTTCTCGTGCTCGAATGGAAGAACCTGATAACCAAAGCCTTCGTTCTTCAGGTCCGGAATTTTTGCATAGATTGCTTGTCGCGCTGGGGCCGGGGGAAAAGAATTGCAATACATAAAACCCGCTTCACAAACGTACACGTCGAGAAGCGAAACATTGCAAGACCCGAACGTTCTGTACGCTCGTAGCTGTTTAATCGTGCTCGCGGTCTTTCCAGATTTCAGCGAGCGTGCCGTTCCGTCCCTGCACAGGAGGCTCACTTTTACTTCCCACGCCTTGTAAATGTATCCGTCCGAGTGAGGAGGGTAAGAGGAGCGGCCGCGAACGGACTTCGGCAGGGGATGCAAGCAAGCGATGACGTCAATATCGCTTGTAAAGCTTCCTCCCGTACCTAGGTCCATCGGAATATTTAGCGCGAACCAGCGGAAGACATGCCCTTCAGCCAGCGGAGATCGAAGCGGCAACAGCTCAAAGATCCTACAGATGGCTGCCTTCTCCCGAAACTGCGAAGGCGATTCAAACAACGTCATTCGAGCTGATTTTCACGTGTCGTTGAATCCGAAAGGATCGGCCTCGGTCTCAACGACCACACGAGGTGGCGTATGCCTTTGACAAGTGATCGGCTGTTCAGCGCTGCATCGACTGGAAGATTAGGGGGCCGGCTTCGGCCATCATTTCGCCGAGGATTTCGTGCAGCGGCTTGCTTGGCATGGCGAGCTTTTCGGTTAGTGATTTCATGACTGCCAGGTAGCGTTGCTTCATCTCGGGGCTGATCGTTTCGAGCCTGACGTTCTCCATCACCTCGACGAAGCGGCCATGAATCTCGACGATTTCGATGTCGGTCGGATCGGTGAATTTTTTTTTGCGAGCCATTGAGCGTTTACCTCATCGAGAAAACTCAGAACAGATAGCGGCGGGTGTTTATGCTGATTAGGATGCCCATTGCCGCCATCATCGCGATTACTGATGAGCCGCCGTAACTTACCAGCGGCAGCGTGATTCCGACCACTGGCAGCATCCCCGTGGCCATCCCGATGTTGACCGCCACTTGCCAGAAGACGATCGCGGTCACACCGATTGCGAGCAGCGCGCCGAAGCGGTCGCGCGCGTGCCTGGCGATCCATGCGCCGCGAGCAATCACGCTTGCATACAACGCCAACAAGAGCAGCGTGCCGGCCAGACCGAACTCCTCGGCAAAAACCGCGAAGATAAAATCGGTGCTCTGCTCGGGCAGAAAATTCAGCCGCGCCTGGGTGCCGTTCAGAAATCCTTTGCCGAATGGACCTCCGGCGCCGATCGCGATTTCAGACTGGATGACGTGGTAGCCGGAGCCGAGCGGATCGGCCTGCGGATTGATGAAGCTGACCAGGCGCTGGCGCTGGTAAGGCTTGAGATAGTGCCAGCTGAGCGGTGCGGCCAGCATCCCGGCGACGGCGAGCACCAGCATCGTGCGCCAGTTCAGGCCGGCCACGAAAACCAGAGTAATCGTGATCAGAACGAGCACCAGTCCGGTGCCGAGGTCGGGCTGCTTGAGCACGAGTGCGGCGGGGACGCCGAGCAGGATGAACGGGATGATCAAATGTTGCAGGCCCCATCCGCCTCGCGGCGGCTCCTCGCGCAGATAGCGCACCATCACGAGCACGACGGCGAGCTTGGCAAGCTCGGAGGGTTCCAGATGGAAGGCGCCGAGATTGATCCATCGGCGCGATCCGCCGGTGGCGTGTCCCGCGACCATCACGGCGATCAAAAGTCCGATCACGAGCACGTAAAATGGATACGCGTAGGCCTGCAACGATCGATAGTCGACGAGGACCGCGATGAGCATCGCGGCGGTTCCGGCGGCGATCCAAATCAACTGACGAATCACCAGCGGATCGAGGGTCCGATGCGAACCCGCATACGACGCGCTGATGACGCTGACCAGCCCGATTCCGGCCAGCGCCAGGACCAGGATGAACAGGGTCCAGTCAAAGTGAAGTATGAACCTGCGGTCGCCGGCCGCCATCAGGGCCGCACTCCTGTCATTGGTCGTCGAGCACGCGCGCGATTTCAGGTTTCGGCGGCGGCGGATTGAGCTGGAAGTAGCGCTGGAAGACGTCGTGAATCACGGGCGCGGACGCGCTGCCGCCATGACCGCCGTGTTCGATGATGCAAGCGGCGGCGATGGTCGGATGATCCTTCGGCGCGAATGCGATGAACCATGCGTGGTCCTTGTACTGCTCGGGCGTATTTTTTTCCTCCTCGTCGCTCTCGCCGGAGGGGCCCTTGTCACCGACGACCTGCGCGGTGCCGGTTTTGCCGCATACGATGACGTTGTCGAGGTGCGCTTTGTGCGCGGTGCCGCCGGCGCCATTGACGACGTCGGCCATCGCGTCCTTGACGTCCTCGAGCGCGTCGGGATCGATCTTCATTCGGTTCTCGATCACCGGCGGATACGTCTTGGCGATGTTGCCGTCGAGTCCCTCGACGTACTTGACGAATTGCGGCTTGTAGCGGATGCCGCCGTTGGCGACCTGGGCGGCAACCTGCGCCATCTGCAGCGGCGTGGTCGCGACGTAACCCTGGCCGATGGCGACCGAGAGCGTTTCCGCGGGATACCATCGCTCGTGGTAGCGCCGCTGCTTCCACGCCGACGAGGGGATGGTGCCGGGATTCTCGTGATCGAGATCGATGCCGGTCTTGATTCCGAGGCCCATCAGGTTGGACCACTTGGCGATTCGATCGACGCCGAGTTTTTCTCCGACGTTGTAAAAGTAAACGTCGCATGAGCGCACGATCGCATCGTGTAATTCGATGGTGCCGTGGCCCTGTTTGCGCCAGCAGTGATACTCGCGTCCGCCGAACCACATCCCGCCGGGGCAATTGTACTCGGTCTCGGGTTTCAGCGTGCCTTCCTGAAGTCCCGCTATCGAATCGACAATTTTGAAGGTCGAGCCGGGCGGATAAATTCCCTGGATGACGCGATTTTGCAGCGGATGGCTCGGGTCGGTGATCAGTTCGCGCCACGCCGACGCTTTTACGCCCCCGCCGAAGATGTCGGGGTCGAAGGCAGGATGCGAGACCATCGCGAGCACGTCGCCGTTTCTCGGATCGAGCGCAACGAAGGCGCCGTTCTTCCCGGCCATCGCCTGCTCTGCCGCCTGCTGGAGATTGAGATCGATGGTCATGACGAGGCTTTCGCCGGGCTTGTCGGCAATTTCCTTGAGCACGCGCAGGCGCCGCCCGACGGAGTCAACTTCGATCTCCTGGCCACCGGCGTCGCCGCGCAAAAAACTCTCCCACACGCGCTCGAGACCAAATTTTCCGATCTCGTCGCCCATGTGGTAGTCCTGATGCGCTTTGAGATCGGCCACGGTCACTTCGCCGACATAGCCGAGCAGATGCGCGGCGAGCTGGCCGTACAGGTAATGCCGCGCCGGGGTAATCTGGAGGCTGACCCCGGGCAGATCGAGCTGATGCGTTTCGAGCGCGACCACCTGCTGCCATCCAAGACGCTCGGCGACGGTGATGGGCTCATACGGAGGGCGGCCCGCCTCATCGGCGTCGGAGATTTTGTCCGCGATGTCATCCGCGCCGGTGTAGCGCTCGAGCCTTTCGATGGTCAGCGAAAGATTGTCGGAGTCCTCGGGCACGATTTGCGCATCGAATGACGGCCTCGTATCGACCAGTGGGCGGTGATTGCGATCGAAGACCAATCCGCGGGGCGCAGGCACGCGTTGCAGGCGAATCCGGTTGCGATCGGCCAATTCGACATTTTCCTTGTGATGCAGGACCTGCAGGTAGTACAGACGCACCGAGACGACGCCGAGAATCGCGAACATCATGACGGTCAACGTCACGATTCGCGGTTCCAGCAGCGGGACCGGCCGATTGCTTTTGGGGATGTGGAACTTCGCCACTGATGCGTTCCCAACTAACCCCTACAATCTATTCGCGCGCTGCTCTCGCTGGCAATCCCGTCAGGCGCTTGCTGGTGGCCAGCATCGAAAAGACGAACGGCGCGACTATGGCGGAGACTGTCGCCTCGAGCATCAGTCCAGGCAGCATCGGGCCGGTGTCGGAAAGTGCCTTGAACCCGTTGGCGATGGAGACGGAGGCCAGCGCCGAGGCGATAACACCGAGGAACACGACGGTCGCGCCGACGAACGCGTTGGTCACCATCAGCCGCGAGGAAATCTCGTAGCTCACCAGGAAGACCATCGTTGTCATGAAGGCGTTGAGGCCCGGTTGCGAGCCGGCGAGCGCGTCGGTCGCATAGCCCATCGCGAACGCGACTATCGCGGGCAGCACGCCGTGATGGCGCAGCCCGAGATCGACGGCCAGTATGATGATCAGATTGGGAATCAGCGCGCGAAAAGAAACCAGGTGCGGGACTGCGGATTCAAACGCCAATCCCAGCACCACGAATACCGTGAACAACAGGATGAGGCGCAACAGCTTCAGTCCCTGACCTGGTCGTCGAGGTGAGGCGGCGGCTGGGTGACGATCAACACTTGTTCGAGCTCGCGAAAATCAACCGCCGGCGTGATCCTCACGCCAAGGAACAGGCCCGGCCCTTCGCGATGCACGCTCTGGATCGTGCCGACCAGCAGACCGCGCGGGAAAATTCCATCGAGGCCCGAGGTCACGACGGTGTCGCCGACTCGGACGTCCTGCGAGCGATCGGCGTATTTCAGGATCAAGCCATCGTCAACCAGCCCGGCGACGATGCCGCGCGCACGCGTGCGTTGATCGAAACCGTCAAGCGCGGAATTGTGGTCGTCGATCAACAGCACTCGCGAGGCGTGCGGACTGACGGTGATGATCTTGCCGACCACCCCCTGGTTGGCGAGCACGGCCATGCCCGGACGAAGTCCCTCGACGGTGCCGGAGCCGAGAATGAGGGTGCGCGAAATTCCCGCGGCGTCGCTGCCGATCACGATGGCGGCGACGGCGCTCGTGCCGAGCGCGTTCTTGAGTTCGAGCAGCTCGCCAAGATGCTGATTTTCGACCTCGAGCTCGGCCATGTGCGCCTGATTGCTCTTGACCCGCGTCAGCTCGTCGCGCAGACGGGCATTTTCATCGCGCACGTGAAGCAGATCGACGTAGTCGGCGACGATCGATGAAGCGCCTTCGCCCAGGCGTGTAAAAGCGGCGTCAACCGGACGGATGAGTTCCAGAACCGCGGACTGGGGGGCTGCCGCGAGATCGCCGGGATGGACGCCGGTCGAGATCAGATGAAGCGACAGAATAAGCAGCACGCCGCTGGTCAGCAGCACGCGGTTGCGCCAAAGAAAACCGCTTCTCACGTCAATACAGCCCGACGCGCCGGGTCAAATTTCAGCAGATATGCGGCGAGTCGATCAGTCAACGGTCACGTCGCGCAGCAGCGACAGTTCGTCCAGGACCTTGCCCGCGCCCATCACGACCGCGGTCAGCGGATCGTCGGCAAGCGTGACCGGAAGGCCGGTCTCCTCGCGCAGCAGCACGTCCAGGTTGCGCAGCAGAGCGCCTCCGCCGGCCAGCACAATTCCCTTGTCGACGATGTCGGAGGCGAGCTCCGGCGGCGTGCGCTCGAGCGCGATACGCACCGACTCGACTACCTGGCGCACCGGTTCCATCAGCGCCTCGCGAATCTCCTCGTCGGTTATCTCGATAATCTTGGGCACGCCGGCGACCAGATCGCGGCCCTTGATCTCCATCGTCTGAATCTCGTTGCCGGGGTAGGCCGACCCGATGGTTATCTTGATGAGCTCGGCGGTGCGCTCGCCGATCAGCAAATTGTACTTGCGCTTGATGTGCTGGATGATGGCTTCGTCCATCTTGTCGCCCGCGACTCGCACCGAACGCGAGAAGACCACGCCGGCCAGCGAGATGACAGCGACCTCGGTGGTGCCGCCGCCGATATCGACGATCATGTTGCCGGCCGGCTCGGTGATGGGAAGGCCAGCGCCAATCGCGGCCGCCATCGGCTCCTCGATCAGATAAACTTCGCGCGCGCCGGCCTGCTCGGCCGATTCGCGCACCGCCCGTTTCTCGACCGCGGTAATGCCGAACGGCACGCAGATGACGATGCGCGGGCGCGGACGGACGAGAGTCCGGCCCGAGTGAATTTTCTTGATGAAGTAGCTGAGCATGTTCTCGGTGATCTCGAAGTCGGCGATGACGCCGTCCTTGAGAGGCCGGATGGCGACGATGGAGCCCGGCGTGCGGCCGAGCATCTTCTTCGCCTCCGAGCCTATCGCGAGCACGCGCCGCGCGCCGCGCGAATCTTTCTGCACCGCGACCACCGAGGGCTCGTTGCACACGATGCCTTCGCCCTTGACGTAGATGAGCGTGTTGGCGGTGCCAAGATCGATCGCCAGATCGTTGGAGAACCAACCGAAAATTGAGTTGAGAACCACGAATTTTCTCCCCTTGCCTGCCCGTTTCAGGCCCGGCTGCCGGTACCAAGACCCGGCCCGAATACCACCCCACGTCGCGGCCCAAATGTTTGAAGAATCCGCTGCGGAGACGTTTGGGTCCGTCCGAATACCGCTGCGCGACACGCTAACAGAGGACGGGCGGCTCAAGCAAGTAACCGCGGTCAATTGCGCACGCAAAAGGCGGTAAAGTATGATGACGATTCAATGCTGGAAGGAATTCGCCGTTATCAATACTCGTGGCAAGTGCAAGTCACCTTCGCGTTCCTGGCGCTTATGATGGCGTTCTGGGGTTTCGGCGGTGGCGGCTTGTTCAACACCATCCACCCCATCGCGACCGTCAACGGGCAGCAGATACTTGGCGACCAGGTCGATCGCGAAGCCACTCAAATCCGCCAGGCGGTACAGCAGATGTACGGCGCCAACGCGCCGGCCGTGCTCAAGAGCATCAACCTTCGCCAGGAAGCGGTGGAGAGGCTGATCGAGGAACAACTGATCGGCGAAGAGGCGCGCCACCTGGGCATCAGCATCAGCGACGAGGCGCTCCAGCAGAAAATCGCCAAGGAGCCCGTCTTTCAGCGCGATGGGCAGTTCGACTTCGACACTTACCAGGACGTGTTGCGCAACAACAACCTGTTGCCCGCTGAGTACGAGACCGACGAGCGCGACCGCATGATCGCCGACACGTTGCGCGACATGATCGACATGGGCGTGCAGGTGAGCGACGACGAGGCGCGCCACGCCTACAATCTTGCCAACGAAAAGATTGGCCTGCGCTACGTCGAGTTGGCGGCGAGCGACTTCATGACAAAAATCTCAACTACCGAAAGTCAGGTTGCCGACTACTACAAAAAGAACACCGAGCAATTTCGCGAGCCCGAGCGCATCCAACTGACCTACGTCCACTACGAGCCGCTGGTGCTGGCCGCCAAGTACATGCCGTCCGACAAGGAAATCCAGGACTACTACAATCGCAACGCCAAGACCCGCTTCGTGCATCCCGACCAGGTTCACGCCCGGCACATTCTGATCGCGGTGCCGGCGGGTGCGTCCGACAAAGAGAAAGCCGCGGCGAAGGCCAAGGCGCTCGACGTGCTCAAGCAGGCGCAATCGAAGGGGGGAGACTTCGCAAAGCTGGCGGCGAAGTATTCGGACGATCCCTCCAATCGGCTCCAGGGCGGCGACCTTGGCACGTTCGGCCGCGGCCAGATGATCAAGCCGTTCGAAGACGCGGTGTTCGCGATGAAACCGGGACAGATAACGATGGTCGAGACGCACTACGGCTTCCATGTCGTCAAGCTCGAGCAGTCCATGCCCGCGCATACCGACACGCTGGCCGAGGCGAAGCCGAAAATAATCGAGGAGCTGCGGACTCAGGCCGGAGCGAAGCTCGGACGCGAGGCGGCGCAGGAGGACCTGACGGCCGCGCTGGCGGGCGGCAATCTGGTGGACCTCGCGAAGAAGCGAGGGATCGACGCAGTCCAGACGCCGCTATTCGCGCAAGGTGAGCCGGCCGGCGGCATCGAGCAGGATCGCGAACTCGTAGCGGCGGCATTCAAGCTCGAAGCGGGGGCCGTGGCGCTCGTGCCGGAGAAGGGCGCGCCATATGTGATCAAGCTGCAGGCGCGGCAGCCGTCGCGAATTCCCGCGCTGAAGGAGATCGAAGCGCAGGTGCGCGACGCGCTGATTCGCACGACGGCGCAAACCGATGCGAGCCAGCAGGCGCAAAAGATCCTCGCCACGATCAAGAGCCCGGCAGACTTTGACAAAGCGGCCGCGGCAAACAAGCTCGTGATTAAAAATGTCGATCCGTTTCTGCGCGCAGACCGCAGTGTTTCCGGTATCGGCGAGTTTCCCGAGGTGACCGACGCGGCCGCGGCCGTGCCCACGATTCCGGGCGTGATCGATCGCGTGATGGAAAGCGGCGGCAATTCGTACCTGTTCGAAGTCACCTCGCGCACCGAACCAACCGACGACGATTGGAAGAAAGGGCAGAAGGCGTTTATGCAGGATTACGTCGAGAATCGCCGCGCGCAGGCATGGACGCGCTTCCTCGATCAGCTCAAGGATCAAGCCAGGATACAAATCGACAGCGACCAGCTTGCGGCAGGCGAGTCGTCAACTTGAAGGAGCGCGCCGATTGCGCGGTGAAAGATATAGATGAGTCCTGATTCCGACGAGCCTCCGTCGCGCCACGCGGCGGGCGTCGATACACACGAGTTCCTCCTTCCCGGCGCGGGCGTTAGCGCGCTGCTGATTCACGGTCTGACTGGAACTCCGTACGAGATGCGCTACCTCGGCGAGCAGTTGGCGGCGCGCGGCGTTCGCGTACGCGGCGTCAAGCTGGCGGGTCACGCCGGGACACCTGAGGAATTAGGCGCGGCCAGCTACGACAACTGGTACGAAAGCGTCGTCAAAGGGCTCGAGGAACTGCGCGAATACGGCGAGCCCAACGTGGTCGTGGGACTGTCGATGGGCGCCGTGCTGGCGGCGCGGCTGGCGGCGGACCAGAGCGAGTCGGTCGCGGGACTCGCGATGCTTGCGCCGGCGTTCTTTCTGCCGGCGTCGACGACTGTCGCGCTGCGAAGCTTGCGCGGCGTACTCGGCTCGTTCGTCGACAATATCTACCTGTTCAATCGCGGTGGGTCGGACATCCACGATGCCGCCGCACGATCGATACATCCCAACTGCCATCTGATGCCGTTGTCGGCGCCGCTGAAGCTGTTCAATTTGAGCGCCCTGGTGAAGCCGATGCTGGCGCGGATCACGCAGCCTGCGCTGGTGATGCATGCCAGGCGCGATCACACTTGCCCGATGCGGAAGAATGTCGACTACGTGATGAGACACCTTGGCGCTGCCGAGAAGCGCGCGATCGAGCTCGAGGAGAGCTATCACGTGATCACCGTGGACAGCGAGAAGGAGCGCGTCGTGAGCGAGGTTGCGGGATTCGTCGAGCGGTTTCGCGTCGCGCCGCAAAAGCGCGCTGCTGGTTAGGATGCGCGCCGCTTAGCTCTGCGCGTCGTAAAATTCTTCGAGCAGATACTTCACGTCGGGACGGCCGAGCACCTCGATGAAGCAGATTTCGTCGTTGGCGTTCAGATCGATGATGACCTGGCCTTCCATCGATTGCAGCTCGACGTAGTTGGCGACTTTCACCTCGGCGGCGGTCGCGAAGCTTGCGCAATTCTCGTCGCCGCAATCGCACACCGACTCGATTCGCGCGGCGCGCAGCTTGGATTCCAGCGGATCGGCGCCCTGCTGCTTGAGCAGATAAACCATCTCCTCGAGCAGGTCGGGCAACACGTCGTTCATCATCGGCGCGGGCATGGCGTTTCTCAGGGTAGTGGATTCGGCAGGCGGATCAAGTGCAAATCACCGCTGCCTTGACTGACTACCCGGCCGTACTTATGTTCAGACCTGCGACTGAGCGCACAGGAGACAAGTTTCGATGTCCAGCGACAAAATCGTTCACGTTACCGACGCGAGCTTCGACCAGGAAGTTTTGAAATCAGCGACACCTGTTCTCGTCGATTTCTGGGCGCCGTGGTGCGGGCCATGCCGCGCGATCGCGCCTATACTCGACGATCTTGCGGGCGAGTACGACGGGCGCCTAAAAATCGCGAAGATTAACGTTGACGACAATCCGCAGACTCCGGGACGTTATGGCGTCCGCGGCATTCCCAACCTGCTCATCATCAAGGGCGGCCAGGTCAGGGAACAGATCATCGGCGCCGTTCCCAAGGGCAGACTGGTCCAGGCCGTCGACAGCGCAATCGCGTAGCGCGATTCAAAGACCGATCACTTCGCGGAGGGCGAGGGCAACGCAGCCGGCGACGGCGCGTAGCTCGCGCCCTTCACGGCATTCTGGACCCAGTATTTCATCAGATCGTCGCGATTGCGCTCGTACTCGAGTTTCGCGTCGCCGGGGATGTATCCGACCAGCATCTCGTTGTAAGCGAGCAGCATCGGCACCAGTTGCGAATTGCGCAGTAGCGCCGCGTCGGGCGGCAACATCGCCGCCATCAGCATCACAGCCAGCCCCGCAAACACTCCCGCGATTCCCGCGCCGAGCAGCGCGCCCGCTAATCGATCCAGCGGGCTCAGGTGAACGATCTGCATCAGCCGGATCGCCGACGAGCCTATGATTTCCACGGCTGCGAAAATCAACGCGAAGACTGCGACATAGCCGATTATCGCGCCGACGGTGTGCGAGGATCCTAGCTGCGCCTCCGCGAACGAGCCTGCCTTGTTGTAGTAGAGCGACGCGAAGTAGACCGCCGCCACCAGCGACACCACCGACGTGACCATTCTGAACGCGCCCTTTTGCAGTCCGTAGATTGCCCCGAGTGCGAACAGCGCGATCGCTACGTAGTCGAACCCATTCAGCCCGTTCATCCGCCGCTCCTCTCCCACACCAGAGCCTAGCTGATGAACGCACAGCGCGCGACGCGTCCGCGCTCCTGTACTTGTGCGGCGATATGCTTAAATGGGCACATGGCGCGAGTTTACATCGAAGAGTTGTCGCATCACGTGGGAAACGAGGTCACGCTCAAGGGCTGGCTCGCGGGCAAGCGCTCGAGCGGCAAGATACATTTTCTCCAAGTGCGCGACGGCACCGCCGTATGCCAGTGCGTGGCGTCGCTCGCCGACCTCGGCGCGGAGAGTTTCACGGCGGCGGATCACATGGGCCAGGAAACCGCGCTCGAAGTGACCGGCATCGTGCGCGAGGACAAGCGCGCGCCGGGCGGATTCGAGCTGACGCTGAAATCGCTCGAGGTAGTGTCGCCGGCGACCGACTATCCGATCACGCCAAAGGATCACGGAGTCGCGTTTCTGCTCGACAACCGTCATCTGTGGATCCGCTCCTCGCGCCAGCACGCCATCCTGCGCATCCGCAGCGAAGTGGCGTCGGCGTGCCGCGATTTTTTTCACGAGCGCGGCTTCGTCCTGTTCGACGCGCCGATTCTGACTCCGACTTCATGCGAGGGGACTACCAACCTGTTCGAGCTCGACTACTTCGGCGAGCGCAAGGCGTACCTGACGCAGAGCGGACAACTCTACGCAGAGGCGGGCGCGCTCGCATTCGGCAAGGTGTACTGCTTCGGCCCGACGTTTCGCGCCGAGAAATCCAAAACGCGGCGACACCTGACTGAGTTCTGGATGGTCGAGCCGGAAGTCGCGTACTGCGACCTCGCCGGCGACATGGAACTCGCGGAACAGTTCGTGTCCTACATCGTCGGCCGCGTGCTCGAGCGTCGCGTCGCCGAGCTCAAGACGCTCGAGCGCGACACCACGAAGCTGCAGTCGGCGGCGCAGCTTCCCTATCCACGCATCAGCTACGACGAGGCGATCGAGCGGCTGAAAAAGAAAGGCGTCGCGGTCAATTGGGGCGATGACTTCGGCGGCGACGAGGAAACAGCGCTGTCAGAGGAGTTCGATCGCCCCGTGATGGTGCATCGCTATCCGACGGCCTGCAAGGCGTTCTACATGAAGCAGGATCCCGCGCGGCCCGACGTCGCGCTATGCGTCGACATGCTCGCGCCGGAGGGTCACGGCGAAATCATAGGCGGCGGCCAGCGCGAGGACGACTACGAAACGCTGCGCACCAAGATAACCTCGCACGGCCTGCCGCTGGCGCCCTTCGAATGGTATCTCGATCTTCGCCGCTACGGCTCAGTCCCACACGCAGGCTTCGGCATGGGCCTGGAGCGCATGACAGGCTGGCTATGCGGGATACATCACATACGTGAGACGGTACCATTCCCGCGGATGATGGAAAGGTTGGAACCGTAGTCTGCTAGCGGGCGAGATCTACTTCGAGGCTTTCTACTCGCACGCCGGATTGCTCGAAACGGATTACTATCTGGCAGCCGCTGGTCTTCAGCGTTAGTGCGTAGGCGCCGGGGCTTCTTTGGGTGGACGTGATTTGCTCGACTGTTTGGCCTTTTAGGGTTGCCAGCGCTTTGTTCAGTTCGGCTAGTGATTGGGCTACTTCGCGGCCGCGCGGGGTCTTCATGAATAGGGCGTTCAGCGATAGCTCTGCGCCCGGGCCGAACAGGCGCCTTACGCGCCCGCTGGTTAGTGCTACTTCGACGATCGCGCCTAGTCTTGGTTGTAGGTCTGGGGGTATTTCCAGGGCTTCAATCGCGGACTTCAGTGTTAGGTAGACTTCGCGCGCTTGCGGATCGCTTGTGGCGTCGAGGAAGGCCTGGATTTGCGGAATCAGGATGTCGTGCTGAAGGCTGTCGAGCGTTATCGAGTCGCCCGCCTTGGGCTGGTCGTCGCTCGCCATTACCGTCTAAGACTTGGTTCCGCCGTCGTTTTTACCCAGCAGCGACGCCAATTCGTGCTCGAAGCCGCCGGTCTCGATAGCGCAATGCATGCCGCACTCTTTAGGCGCGCCTGTCTCCCACCACCATCTGCCCGCGCGAGCGTCCTGGCCCTCGCCCACTGCGCGCGTGCATGGCGCGCATCCGATGGACTTGTAGCCTTTGTCGTATAGCTCGTTGTAGGGCACGTCGTTGGCGCGGATGTAGTTCCAGACCTCGTCTTCAGTCCAGTCGGCCAAGGGCGCGAGCTTCACGATGCCGCCGTGGTCGTGATCGATTTCGATTTTGCGGATGTTCGAGCGCGTCGCCCATTGGTCGCGGCGCAGTCCCGTCACCCACGCGCTGTAGTTCATCAGCGCGCGTCGCAGCGGCAGCACCTTGCGCACCTGGCAGCATAGCAGGCGCAGGTTGACGTCGTTGTAGAACAGATTGTTACCGTGCCTGGTAACCATCTGCTGCACGACCGCAGTGTCAGGCATGAAGACTTCGACCTTGATCCCGTAGCGCGTGCGATACTTATCGATTACGTCGTAGGTCTCCTGCGGCATCCGGCCCGTGTCGATCGTGAACACGCGGATGCGAGGATCGATTTTATGCGCCATGTCGATCAGCGCGCAGCCGTCGGCTTGGAAACTGCAGCAAATCGCCAACTCCTTGCCGAATCGATCGATGGCCCATGCGAGAACTTCCTGAGGCTCCTTGTCGTCGAGCTCGACGGCGGCTTCGCCCGCCTCCAGCTCGTCCATGCTGAGACTCAGTTCGGGTGTTTCGAGCTCTTCGTTGAATTGCGGTCCTGCAGCCATGGCTAAATCCTTGGGGCGCGCGGTACCCGGTTTCAGGCGGCGGCCTCGGCGCCGGTTACGTTTCCACTTGCGATCGAAATCAGGTCGGCGTCGGCGGTGCGCACGCAAAAATGCGTGAACGTTTCGTTGGCGTCGCGCCGTTCGAGGTAAGTCCCGAACAGCCGCGACACGTAATCTTCAACCATCGCGGATGGCACTCGTCGAATAATCGGCTTGCCAATCGCGGCGTCCTTGCCCAGCCCGCCGCGCAGAATAATGTCGAAGGCCTCGAGCGGTTCGCCCGCAGGTCCGCGGCTGGTCGTGCCCTGCAATCCGATGTCGCCGGTCCAGTGTTGCGCGCATGCATGCGGGCATCCGTCGAGATTGAGCTTCAGGCCGCCGACCTGCTCGCCGAACTGATCCACCAGCCGCTCGATGATCGTCGCGAGCTTGGTCTTGGTGGGAGTCACGGCGTAGTTGCAATGTGGATCGCCGATGCATCCGATCGACGACGCGTACAACCCGTTCGCATCCAGCGGGAAGCCGATTGCGCCAACTTTCGCGATCACGTCCTCGAGCTGCGCGGTCGGAATGCCGGTGATGATGAAATTCTGCCGGCGCGTGAGCCGAATGTCGCCGCCGAACGACGCGGTCAGCTCCGCAATTTCGCGCATCTGCCGCCCGCTCATCAGGCCCAGGTAAACCGGGAAGCCGACGTAGTTAAGGCCGGGCTGCCTCTGCGCGTGGACACCCATGTGATCGCTCTCGGTCTCGGCGACAGGCATCTCGGCCAGACTCTCGAGCGCGAATCCCAGCTTCGCTTCGACCAGCTTGCGAAATTCCTCGGGACCGTAATCGTCGATCATGAACTTGAGGCGCGCCTTGACGCGCGACATCCGGTACTCTGTCGTGCCCTGCCACACGTCGATAATCGCGCGCATCACCGGCATCGCCTGCTCGCGCGTGATAAACACGCCCAGATGCCGCGACAGGCGCGGTGTCGAGGACTGGCCGCCACCGACACGCACCGCAAAACCCTCGCGCCCATCTTTCAGCATCGCGATCAGCGAGACGCAGTTTATCTCGGGTGCGTTGCACTGATGCTGGCATGCGGCGATCGAGATTTTGTGCTTGCGCGGCAGGTCCGAGTACTCGCGATTGCCGTAGAAAAATCCCGCGGTCTCGGCAATCAGCGGCGTCACGTCGAAAACTTCGTCCGGGTCCACGCCCGCAACCGGGCATCCCGTGATGTTGCGCACGACGTCGCCGCATCCGCCCATCGTCGTGAGGCCGACGCTTTTCAGCTTTTCCAAAATCTCGGGAAATTTGTCGAGAGTGATGTAGTGAAGCTGGAAATTCTGGCGCGTGGTCAGCTCGCCCTGGTCGCGCCCGCAGGTCTCCGAGATTTCACCGATTGCGCGGAGCCCCTCGGCGCTCAGGATGCCGCTGGGGATTTTGATCCGCATCATGAAGGTGCCGATTTTCGGCTTGTCGTGATACATGCCGAACCACTGGAGCCGCACGATATCTTCCTCGGGAAGTTTCTCGTACGAGGTCTCCGCCAGCCGGTCCCATTGGCCGGTCAGCTCGGTGGGGAACAGCGCGTGCTTGAGGCGCTCGACCGAGTTGCGCTTCAAGACCATTTCCCACGATTGCGGCTCCCTCTTCGGCACTGATCGAATCTCCTGCGAATCTAAAAGGTAACTTAGGTGAGTTACTTAGTCAATTAAGTAGATGACAAAGCCGGTCGCCTATTCTAGTTATTGCCGGATTGTGTTAAATTTTAGGCCGGAAGTTCATTAAAATAATGAAATTCGGCGTCGGCGTTGACTACTCCTTGAAGGCGCTCCTGCTACTTGCGGAGCGGTATCCTACCACTTTGCCGGTGCGTGTCGAGGAAATAGCCGCCACCCAGGACATCCCTGAGAACTACCTGCGCCGGCTGCTGATCGAGCTCAAGCGTGGCGGCCTGGTCGCCAGCCAGAAGGGGCCCAGCGGGGGGTACATGCTCGCGAAGCCGCCGGCGCGAATCACGATGGCGGACGTCGTGGAAGTGATAGAGGGCGACTACACCCCGGTTGAATGCCTCGAGGAGAGTTCGTCGACCTGCCCGCGCGAGCAGCCCTGCGCGATGCGCGACGTATGGCGCGAAGTCCGCGATTCCGTCAACGGCATCCTGCGCGGGGTGACGCTGCAATCGCTATCCGAAAAGCGCAAGCACGCAATCAACTACAGCATCTAACGTGCATACATTCGCCGCGGCCGGGGCCGCATTCCTGATCTGCGTACTCTGGTTCGATTTGATGTTCGACGTGCAGGTGCGAGGCCACGACCACAACAGCGATTCCGTTCCTGCCTCTGCGTTGGCGTCGATCTCGGGCTACTACCGGCGCGTCACTCGGGAAGCATGGCCGATGAACCGGCTGATCGCAGTGGTGATGCTGCTGACGCTGCTGGTGATCGTGCTCGAGATCGTGTTCGGCCCATATCACTGGTGGATCGGATGGATCTCCCTGGTCGCTGCCGTCAGCGCGATTGGATTGGCGCGCGTGCGCACGATTCCGAACGCCTCGCGCCTGGGAAAATCGTCAGACTCACCGGAAGAGCAAAGTCGTCTCGCCCGCGCGATCTATCGCGATCACGTCTACTGTCTCGCGGCGATGACGCTGGTGCTCATACTTCAACTGAGCGCGCATAGCAGGCACTCGAGGCATAAAGAAGTGCGCGTCCCCGCGACACCGCAATCCGCGGTGCTCTAGCCGCGAAACTCAGCCTCAGCGCGTCTTGGAGACCAAATCCACTCCGTTGCCTGACGGGTCAACGAGGTTCGCCAACCCTCCCTTCGGGCCGCGCTGAATTTCGCCTTCGAGCTTGCCACCCGCATCGATGGCGCGCTTGACCGCCTCGTCGATATCGTCGACAGCGAAGTCCAGATGGACCGGCGTCCAGTGCCGTCGGTAGTCGCGCGAGATCGGTCCCTGCGGTCCCGGCGGAACTTTCATTATCCAAAATGTTTGAGCGCCGAGCTGTACCTGCGCCCAATCGGGTTCGTGCTTCACTACCGTCAAGCCGAGCCCGCGCCCATAAAACTCAACCGCCCGATCCACATCGTCGACATCGATGCAGATTGAAAATTCCATAGCGCCCTCCCCTGACGATCTCACACATGCTTGAGGACTTTCTCGCGCAGATCGCGCATCAGCTTTTCGTTCTGCCCTACTTCGCCGGTGAAGATGACCTGCTCGGTGCCCCAGTCCTTCGCGCGGCGCTTCAACTCGGCGATGGATTCCTCGGGTGTTCCGATCAGCATCATCGGCGACGCGAGTAAGTCGTCGGCAGTCTGACCGAACATCGGCGCCATCATCTCGGCGGTTTTGCGCGATGCTTCACGCGACTCCGAGATGATCGTCGCGAAAATAAAGTTGCTGACTTTGACCGCGTCAGGCTTTCGGCCGATGCGCTTCACTTCTTCGCGGACGAAACTCACCTTCTCGCGGAACGACTTGTCGTTCGTGCGTTTCACCACCTCCATCGAGATGTGTCCGCGCTTGCCCGCGTCCGGAATGATGTTGATGTAGTCGGCGTACTTGGCTGCCAGGCGCAGCAGGCCTTTGCCGCCACCGCCGAGGATTATCGGGGGATGTGGCTGCTGGATCGGTTTCGGCCACAGTATCGCATCTTTGAAATGGTAAAACTCACCGTCGAAGGTCGTGCGCTCGTTCTTCCACAGCGACAGGATGCATGCGATCGATTCGTCGAGCATCCGCAGCCGCTCGGTAATAGGCGGGAACTGAATCCCGCTCATCTTGAATTCCGTCTCGGTCCATCCCGAGCCGAATCCTGCCACCAGCCGGCCGCCGCTTAACTGGTCGAGCGTCATCAGGCTCTGCGCCGTGATCGCGGGATGGCGAAACAAATTGCACAGCACCAGGTGCCCGACGCGAATCTTCTTCGTCGCTTCCATCACAACTGCGGCCATCACGACGTGGTCGAAGGCCTTCGATTTCACATCGAGTTGCCGATCGGGACCTTCGTTCACGAGATGGTCGGGAAAGACGATCAGGTCGTAGCCCAACGCCTCGGCGGTTTGAGCGTGGGCTCGATACTGAGCGGGTTCCAAATTGCCAAGCTGTATTCCGAATTCCATGTGCACCTCGCGAAAGACCGGGATTTGAGTGGGCTACGTTAGCAAAACTGCTATCGCCAAGAACACAAGAACATCGGATTTAGCTGGCTGTTTTGGGCGCGCGGAACCGACACATTCCTTTGATTAAAATCGCGGCAAATTCCCTTCTGAACTGCGACTTCGCGCGTTTTCGCTGCTGGTAATTAGAACAGTGCATTGGTGAGCGATTTTAGGCCTGTTCATTCTTACGCGGAAAAATGCCGCGTCAACGGGCAAGGCGTCCGGTGCCGTACGGTGCCGATGCTTACGAAATCATCAAAGCATGCATTAGAAATGATTGAACGTTTCATTAAAGAATGATTATCTTTAGTACAGAGGATGACGAGGATGCGGTTTCGCCGTGCATATGCCTGCCGTTTGGAAACGTTGCCCGCGCGAATTGCCGACCAAGGAGACCTATGACTCCAACTATCGCGCAAGTTTCCGGTCGAAATAAATTACAACCTAAACGGCCTTCGATGCTCGACGCATTGGGCGAGTTCCGGGTCCCGCTCGAGGCCAGCATCTACTGGCTCGGTGCCCTAGCACATCCGTGGCCGCACGTACGTCCGCAGAACGCCAAAGTCGTCATGCTCATTCCCGGTTTCATGGCCGGTGACTTGACACTCGCGCCGCTGGCGAACTTCTGCCGATGGCTTGGTCATCGCGCGGTCTACGCGGGAATTCTCTCGAACTCCGAATGCCCTCGCGAGACGATGCGCAAACTGAACGGGCGGCTCGCCCTTGCTCGCGAGAAATTCGATCAACCGATAGTAGTGGTCGGCCAGAGCCTCGGCGGCGTTTACGCGCGCGAAATTGCGCGCGAGCAGCCCGAGATGGTCGAGCGCGTTATCACGCTTGGCTCGCCCATCAGACAGCCCCGTCGCCACGCCAATCTCGCCGTGCAGGCTGTAGCCCGCTCGATCGCCGCAATCCGCGGCAGGGCCGACGGATGCCTTAGCGAGGCGTGCCAGTGCGGACTGATGTTGAGCGACGACTCACCCGCCGACGTTCCGACCACGCACGTGTACTCGCGCACCGACGGCGTCGTGCATTGGGAGAGCTGTATAGATTTGAGCGGCGCGCCGACAGTGGAAAACGTCGAGGTAATGGGCAGTCACGTCGGGATGGGTCTGAACGCCGACGTGTACCGCGTCATCGCGGACCGGCTCGCGATGCCCCGCCGTCGGTCGCGGCTACACGAGGTCGCTTCTCACGCCGCCGCCGCGTTGAGCTAACCACGCGAGAAGAATCGAATGCGGGGCTACGCGCCCCGCGCCCTCGGCAGGGGTGACCCCTGCACCCGGTATTCGGAAAGAAAGGATGCGGGCTGACAACCTGTTAGGAAGTTTTGGGCGCGAGGACGCGAAGCGGGCGCGGGCCCAACGGCGCTGGTACAACCTCGACAGTCTCTCCCGAAAATAGTTCTAACAGCCCGTAAGGCCGCATCTTCTCTTAGTACTGGGTGCAGGGGTCACCCCTGCCGCGGGTGCGGGGCGCGCAGCCCCGCTATTCTTCCTTCTCCGCGCTTATTTCAGGTTCTCGTTTGCGAAATCCCAGTTGACCAGGTTCCACCACGCTTCGACGTACTTCGGACGTGCGTTGCGATAGTCGATGTAATACGCATGCTCCCACACGTCGCAGGTGAGAATTGGAGTCTGACCTTCGCGGATAGGGCATCCCGCATCGTGAGTCGCGACCACCTGGACTGAGCCGTCCTTGGCGCGCACCAGCCATGCCCATCCGCTGCCGAAGTGGCCGGCCGCCGCTTCGCTGAATTTTTTCTTGAACGCCGCGAAGTCGCCGAAGGCCTTCTTGATCGCGTCGGCCACCGGTCCCTTGGGCTCGCCGCCTTTCTTCGGGCCCATCGATTTCCAGTAGAAGGAGTGATTCCAGTGCTGCCCCGAGTTGTTAAGCAGCGGCCCCGGTTCAGCGGCTTTAACGATCTCTTCGAGCGATGCGTTCGCGAACTTGGTGCCCTCGATCAGCTCGTTGAGCTTGGTGACGTACGCATTGTGATGCTTGCCGTGATGGTACTCGAGCGTCTCCGACGAAATATGAGGCTTGAGCGCATCCATGCTGTACGGGAGTTCGGGAAGTTTGAAAGCCATGATGAAACCATCCTTTCGGGCTGGAATCGAGATTCGCGGCCCCGATGAATTTTGGAAAGCAGCTCCCGAAATTGGGCTCTGATGATTTGAAGTTACGCCTGAGTCGGAACTGAGTCGAATTCTTTTCGAGGAGAAAGGCCAGACATCTTTCTATTGCAAAAGCATTCATGCTGTGAAACAGAGATTTCGATTTAAACAGCATTAGTGGGAGGCGAACTCGCGGGAGGAGAACTCTAATGGAAGATCTGGTCTTCATACTACTCAGATTTCTGCACTTCCTTTTCGGCATCACGTGGATAGGTCTGCTCTATTATTTCAATTTCGTGCAGACGCCGTTCTTCGGCGAGACCGAACCGGCAGTCCGCAGCGGCGCGATTCAGAAACTGGTTCCACGCGCGCTCTGGTGGTTTCGATGGGGCGCAATGGGCACAGTGATTTTCGGCTTGCTTTACCTGCTGATGTGGTGGGGGATGCGCCTGCAATTCGCGATGACGCCGTGGACCGTCGCGATTTTCACCGGCGGCCTGATGGGCCTGGTCATGTGGGCCAACGTGTGGTTCGTCATCTGGCCGAATCAGAAAGTGGTCATCGCAAACGCGGTTGCGATGGCCGGCGGAGCGCCGGCGAATCCCGCCGCCGCCGCATCCGGACGCCGTGCCGCATTGGCGTCGCGCACCAACACGCTTTTTTCGATCCCGATGCTGTTTTTCATGGGCGCCGCGAGTCATTACAACCTGTTCAACGAAGCGACTCCCGGCGGCATTACCGGTTGGCTGGTGGTTACGCTGATCGTGATTGTTCTGGTCGAGGCAAATTCGCTCATCGGCACTCAGGGCGCGACCAAGAAGCCACTCGATTCCATCGCCGGAACAATCCACTCGGGCCTCGCACTCTGGATAGTGCTGATCGTCATCATCAAGGTGACGCTGGGCTGACCGGGCCTAACGTCTATTTTCAAAACAAGCGGAGCCGCCGACACGCATCGGCGGCTCGGCATTTTTCAGTTCTTTTTCGCAGCTTCAGCCAGGAACGCCGTCAGATCGTCGATTCGATTCGCCAGCTGCGGCAGCGCGCGCATCGCGTGGGTGGTGCGTTTGGGCGTGTAACCGGGCGGATACTTTAGAAACATCACGCGATCGTAAACCAGCTCGCGCGACGAGCCCGCGATCGGCGGTCCCTGGCTGCCAGGCAGGTTGGGATTGGCGTTGTGGCAAACGACACAATTCGTCATGTACACGATCCGCCCCTGCTGTGCTGGCGTCATCGGTTTCGACGGCCCGCACGCCGACATTGCTATTGCGAGCATCATCGCGACCGCCCACATCCACGATTCCCGCCACGCCCGCGCCGCGGTTTCCGACCTTGTGAAGAGGCCGAAGTTGGTTTGCACGATAAGCTAGAGTTCGCGGCGGCCGCTTAGCGCACTGGTGAGCGTGGCGGAGTCGCTGTACTCGAGGTCGCCACCGGCCGGCAGTCCGCGCGCGAGGCGCGTGGTCTTGACGCCGAGCGGTTTCAACGCGCGCGCGATGTAAAGCGCGGTCGCCTCGCCTTCGACGGTGGCGTTGGTCGCGATTATCACCTCGCGCACGACCGCGGGCGGACTCACGCGCGCAATCAGTTCCTTCATCTTGATGTCGTCGGGGCCGATGCCGTCGAGCGGCGCGAGCGCGCCATTGAGCACGTGATACACACCGCCGAAACTCCGCGCCCGCTCGATTGCCATCAGGTCGGCAGGCCCTTCCACGACGCAAATCACTTCGCGCTCGCGCGCTTCGTCGTCGCAAATCTGACAGCGCGGATGGTCCGACAGGCCAAAGCATCCCGAGCACAACCCGACGCGTTCTTTCATTTCGAGGAGCGCTTCGGCCAGCGCGATTACCTGGTCGCGCGGTCGATTGAGCAGGTTGAAAGCCAGCCGCGACGCGGTTTTCTCGCCGATTCCCGGCAGCCGCGACAGTTCCTTGACGAGCCGCGTCATCGCAGGCGGCAGCCCATCCTGACGCTTCAGGTTTTCTGCCATCAAGCGCGCTCCGTCAGTCGTTGCCGAAGCCGTCGTTCCCGAGGCCGAGGACTTGGAGTCCGCTCAGCGGGCCGAGCTTGCCCATCTCGTCTGCGAGCATCTTCTGCGCGCGCGCCATCCCGTCGTTAACGGCGACGAGTATCAGGTCTTCGAGCATCGATTTGTCGTTGGCCGCGACGATCGCGGCGTCGATTTCGATTTTGCGCAGGCGCAGCGAGCCGTCCACGACCACGCGCACCATCCCGCCGCCGGATTGCGCCTCGACGGTCTTCGACGACGCCGTTTCCTGCATCTCTTTCATGCGGGCCTGCAGCTCTTGCGCCTGCCGCATCAATGCCGACAAATCTATTTCTGCCACTCTGATCGCTCCTTGCCGCGGGTTTCCCCGCTGCAACGTATTACTTTGATTCCTTCGCCGAAACTTGCTCTGGATTCGGCATCCTTAATTCCACCAACCGCGCGTCCAACGTATCGAACACTCTGCGCACCGCAGGATCCGCAAGCACCGCCTGCCGTTCCTCGGGCGTCGCCGCACGGCGCGCAGCATCGATCGCCGGCGAGGCCGGCGCAATTTCTCTGATCGATTCAATTGGTTTCGACGGCGCCATTTCCTTGCGCCCATTCTCCGCGGCGACTGAATCGCTTTTCACCGCCGCCGCGGAAGGCAGCTCGCGCGTGACGCTTTCGGCAAGCGGCATCGTCGTGCGGCCGGCCGCGGGCTTCGCCACGCCGTTGGCCGACAGCTCGACTCGAATCGTGCGGCCAAGATGTTCGCTCGCAAGTTCCGCAATCACCGCTTTGTTGTCGTTCAGATAGCGGATGTAAATGTCGTTGCGCGCAGTGACCGTCAGGAGGTCGCCGTCGAGCGCGAGTCCGGCGCCCTGCTCCATGAAACCGGCCAGCGCCGCGCGACGACTGCGGATGAAATCGCGCAGCTCGGGAAGTTCGCGCGGACTGTCGTCCTGAGTCTCACTTCGCAGCGGCGCATCGGCTTTGACTTCGCCCTCGACGCGCAGCCGGCGCGCACCGCTCGATTGCGGATTCGACGCAGGCTCGGGCTTCGCGGCCGCGCGGCCACCAGCGCCGCTGCCCGACGCGGCGGGCGGAGTGCCAGACGTGGGCGATGTCGCCGAGCCGATCGCACGCAGCAATTCGTCCGCGTCGATTACCGCCGCCAGCGACGCCATCCGCACCACCGCCATCTCGAGCAACAAGTCGGGGTATGGCGAGCGAAGAATCTGCTCCTGCGAATCGGCCATCAGGCGGAACAGCCGCATGATATCGCGCGCGCTCGTGCCCGCGGCCAGGCGCTTCAGCTCCGCGACTTCGTGATCAGGAATATCGTCGAGCGGACTGTCGGAGTCGCCAGCGGGAAGCTTCGCGACCGCGAGATTTCGGAAAGTCTCGAGCAAATCGCGCCCGAGCGATTCGAGGTTTGCGCCGCGGCTGGCCAGCTCGCGCACGTGAGCGAGCGCGGCGGCCGCATTCTTCTGCAAAATCGCGTCGGCCAGTTTCAGCACGGTGGTGCGGCTCGCGACGCCTAGTGACGACGCCACCTCGGCCTCCGTCACCTTGCCCGAGGCGGTCGCGATTGCCGTCTCGAGCATCCGCTCCGCATCGCGCATACTGCCGCCGGCCTCGCGCGCCAGCAGTCGCAGCGCGCTCTCCTCGACTTCAACCTCCTCGCGCCGTGCGAGATCCTTCAGCCGCTCGAGGATCGTCAGGTACGGGATGCGCCGAAAGTCGTAGCGCTGCAGCCGCGACAGAATAGTCTCCGGCATCTTCTGCGGCTCGGTCGTCGCGAGGATGAACTTGACGTGCGGAGGCGGCTCCTCGAGCGTCTTCAGCAGCGCGTTGAAGGCGGAGTCGGTAAGCTGATGCGCCTCGTCGATAATGTAAATCTTGAAGCGGTCGCGCGCGGGGCGGTAGCTCAGATTTTCGATAATCGCGCGCGCGTCTTCGATCTTGCGGTAAGTGGCGCCGTCGATTTCGTTGACGTCGAGCGAGCTGCCGCTGCGAATCTCGACGCACGCCGCGCATTCGCCGCATGGTTCCGCGGTCGGACCCTTCTCGCAATTGAGGCATCGCGCGAGAATCCGCGCCGCCGTGGTTTTGCCGACGCCGCGAATCCCGGTGAACAGAAACGCGTGCGCGATGCGGCCGCGCTTGAGCGCCTCGCCGAGCGTGCGCGTCACGTGTTCCTGGCCGACCAGCTCCGAGAAGCGCTCGGGGCGCCATTTGCGCGCGAGTACCAGATGTGGGGTATGGGATTCGGCCATGGCGAAATTTTTTCGCTCGGGACTGCCCGTCGAATGATAGCCAGGCACCCCTGCGGCACAGGGTGGCAGCCGGTACCGTTGCTTCCTTCCGGACCTGGCGGGGTTCGCGGCCTTCCCTTGCGCAGGACCCGGCTATCAGCGGCGGGCAGTCCCGAAAACTTGCTCCAGCGCGTTTCTTTTGCGCGCCTTATTACAGTATCACAGCGGCGCTCATGCAACCGCAGATGACGAAAATGTTCGTGCCCGCAGTAACCCGATTGTACGGCGGTGGGCGCGAGTTAGCGAGTTGCTATCTTGCCCATCGCGCGTTATTGCATTTTTCACCTCCGACCCAGGAACTTTCCGTCCTTGCCTGGAGTTAGGGGCGCAATTGGGGAGACGTGCATGAAGATGTTCACCGCCGGATTGGTCGCAATCGTTGTTGTCGTCGCCGCCATCGCGCTGCGTCCGCGGATCGCGCGCGCAGAATTGGTCAAGGAAGGACAGATCGCGCCGCCGTTTACCACCCAGATGGTTACCGGCGAAACTGAGGCGCCGGTGTCGCTTGCCGATTTCCATGGCAAAAAAGTCGTCCTCTATTTCTATCCCAAGGACGAAACCTCGGGATGCACCAAAGAGGCGTGCGCGTTCCGCGACGGCTACGCGCGCTTTACCAACGCCGGCCTGGTGGTGCTCGGATGCAGTGTCGATTCGGCCGAAGCGCACAAGGATTTCATCCGCAAAAACGGCCTGCCCTTCCCGCTCCTGCTCGATCCCGACAAGAAGATTGCGAAAGCCTACGGGGCAGCCAACGGGATTCCGATCCTCGGGCTCGACCGTCGAATCACCTACGTCATCGACGAGAACGGCAAGGTCCTGAAAGTTTACCCGAGCGTTGATCCGTCCACTCACGCGATCGAAATCCTCAACGACCTTGGCGTCGCCAACGCCGCGCCTCCCGCGCAGGCCAAGCCCGCGATGCCGCCGTCCAACTAAACTAGTATTCTCACAGTTCGCTTTCTTGCGACGGTCGCGGCCATCTTCAACCTGCCCACCGCGATGCGGGACCTGTTCAGGGGCGGAATAACTTAGGACTTCGCTTTCTTCGAAGGTTTCGACTTGCGGGAACTGTTGAGGGCGACCGCTTGGCGAAAGAGCGCCTTGAAGGCGGACTCGTCAACTTCTTCTCCTTCGTGGATGTCGATCGCGCGGCGTACGTTTCCGTCGAGACTCGAGTTGAAGAGACGGGCCGGATCCTTGAGGGAGGCGCCCTTGGCGAAGGTAAGCTTCACGACATTCTTGTAGGACTCGCCAGTACAGATGATGCCGTCGTGCGACCAAACCGGAGTGCCCATCCACTTCCACTCCTCGACGACGTCCGGGTCTGCTTGCTTGACGAGCTTGCGCATTCTGCGCAGCGTTTGCCCGCGCCAGTCCGCAAGTTCGGCGATTCTTTTCGAGATGAGCTCCGATGCCGACTGGCCTGGGCTAGCGCCCGTCTTTTTCATGTTCTCATCCTGGAAGTTCCAGATACATTCTAAATCCCGATGGCGGTTGGGTGCTGCTGGCTCAGGCAATGTACCGATCCCAGACCCCAGACCAGGTCGGTCGAAGGGACGCCGACGACAATTCGGCCGGGAAAGAGTCGTGAGAGCGTAGAGGCGGCGACATTATCCTGCGGGCACATAAATCTGGGCATCAGGACTAGGCGATTAGCGATATAGAAGTTGGCGTACGAGGCAGGCAGGCGGGTGCCTTCGTAGATGACGGCGGGGGGCATCGGCAGAGTTTCGATCTTGAACGGCCGGCCGTCCTGATCGCGCGTCGCACGCAGACGCTCGAGGTTGTCGCGCAGCACCGGGTGGTTCACGTCGGCGGGATCGTCCTCGACGACAGTGACGATAGTGTCGGGCGCGACGAAGCGCGCGAGGTCGTCGATATGGCCGTCGGTATCGTCGCCTGCGATTCCGTCGCCGAGCCAAAGCACGTTGGTCACGCCCAGGTAAGTGCGCAGGTAGTCCTCGATGTCGGCGCGGCTGAGCGCAGGATTGCGGTTGGGGTTGAGCAGGCACGATTCGGTGGTGAGCAGCGAGCCGGCGCCATTGACGTCGATCGAGCCGCCCTCGAGCACGATTCCCGGCTCGATCACTTCGAAGCCGTAGCGCGCGCCGAGCTTTTGCGGCACGACGTCGTCGAGATCGAAGGCCCCGTACTTTTCTCCCCACGAGTTGAAGCGCCAATCGAGCGCGATCTGCTTTGGACCGCCGGGCGCGGCGGTTGCGCGGCGGTTGACGAAAATCGGGCCGTGGTCGCGCACCCACGCGTCGTTGGTCGGCAGATAAAATATGTCGATTGGAAGAAGCGGGCCGGGCGCTTCATTTTCGGTGCGGCGGGCGGCGTCGCGAATCATTGCGCGAACTTCGTCGAGCTGCGATGCGTCCGTAACCATCAGGCGGACGGGCTCGAAGCGCGCAATCTTTGCGACCATGTCCGCGTAGATTGGCGGAATGATGTCGAACTTGCCCGGCCAGGTGTCGAGATTGTGCGGCCATGCGAGGTAACACGCGAGATGCGGCGCCCACTCCGGCGGCATCCGATAGGCCGCCAGCATGCGGCGATGCTCAGGTGAAATGGCAGCCACGGCTACGATCGATAGCGGCGCGTCAGATCGGCGTAGGCGTCGATGCGGCGGTCGCGCAGGAACGGCCAGTTGCGGCGGACCTCCTCGATCTTGGCGAGGTCGCATTCGGCCACAATCGTCTCTTCTGCGGTGGCGCTGGCGCGCGCGATGACCTCGCCAAATGGATCGGCGACGAATGAATCGCCCCAGAACTCGAGTTCACCTTCGATGCCAACGCGATTGACCGCCGCGACGAAGACGCCGTTGGCGATCGCGTGACTGCGCTGAATCGTCTCCCAGGCGTTCTGCTGCTTGGGGCGGACTTTTTCGGGCTCGCCATGCCACCATCCGATGGCCGTCGGATAGAACAGAATCTGCGCACCCGCCATCGCGGTGAGCCTTGCCGCTTCCGGAAACCATTGATCCCAGCATACGAGCGCGCCAATGGATCCGTGCGAGGTCGGATGCGCGACGAAGTCGAGATCGCCAGGGGTGAAGTAAAATTTTTCGTAGTAGCGGGGATCGTCGGGGATGTGCATCTTGCGATAGCGGCCGACGATCTTCCCGGACTCGTCGATGACGGCCGCCGTGTTGTGATAGACGCCGGCGGCGCGGCGCTCAAAGATCGACGCGACTATTATTACTTTGCGCGCCTTGGCCACCGCGCCAAGCGCTTCGGTAGTCGGCCCTGGAATCGGCTCGGCGAGATCGAAAAATTTCGGGTCCTCGGTCTGACAGGGGTAATGCGAGCCGAACAGCTCCTGGGTGCAGACGATTTGCGCGCCACGCCGGGCGGCCTCTTCGATTTTGGCGATTGCCTTGTCGAGATTGACGCGCGGCTCGGGCGCGCAGTTCATCTGGATAAGCCCGATAACGACCTTGTCAGTCCGCGATGCCATAACAATTGTGATAGCAACCGCGCACGTCGCACGCTATCACCGAGCCGATTTTCGTCCGCTACGGCTTTGAACTCAGGTCCGCCTTTCCAGTAGCGATATCGACCGGGAACGAGATGTGCTCCTCCACGATAACCCATTTTCCGTTGATCTTCTTGTAGCCGTCGCTGACTCGAAAGGTCATGTCGATCGGCTTGCCGCTCTTGTCGGTGCCGCTGAACCGCTGGATATTGTGCCCGAAGCCCAGCTTGCCGTTTGCAGTGACACTCAAGTCCGACATTTCCGCCTTGAGCGGTCCCTGGAACAACGCGACGAAGGCTTCATTGTCGGCGCGCCATGCCTTGATACCGACGTATTGCCGTGGCGGGATCGCGTCGAAGACGAACAGAGTCTCGTCCTGAAGATATGGGGCCAGCGCGTTGTCCAGGTCCTTCGCCGCGAAGGCCTTAATCATGGCGGTTTCCATCGCCCGGATTTCCGCTTCATCGCTTTCCTTCGCGGTCGACTGTCGCGCGAAAACCAACAATGCGAGCGAGATTGCGACCGCGCCAAAAATGATCAGCTTCTTCAAACGAGTTCCTCCCCTCGTGCTTTGCGGGCCGGCGTGATGCCGGCCTGAGTCGCCTCTCTATTAAATGTAATAGAGCCAGTCGCGGTAGCGCGGCTCGCGGCCGTGCAGAGCGGCCTGGAAGACCTGCTGCACCTTGTGCGTGATCGGTCCCGGCTTGCCGGGGCCTATCTTGCGATCGTCCAGCTCGACGACTGGCGTTACTTCGGCGGCGGTACCGGTCATGAAGGCTTCATCGGCGATGTAGAACGCGTCGCGGGCGAAATATTCCTCGCGCACCTCGACCGCATTATCGCGCAAAATCCTGATGACCGCGTCGCGCGTGATTCCCGCCAGCACCGACGTGAGCGGCGGCGTGCGCACGACACCGTCGCGAACGACGAACACGTTCTCCCCGCTGCCCTCGGCGACAAACCCTTCGGTGTTGAGCAGGAGCGCCTCGTCGTAGCCGTTGCGGCGCGCCTCGTAGCCGGCGAGGATCGAGTTGACGTAATGGCCGGTGGCCTTGGCGGCCGGCATCATCGAGTTGTGATGGAATCGCACGAACGATGAGGTCTTGAGGCGCACGCCTTTGTCGACGCCGTCCTGGCCAAGATACGCGCCCCATGGCCATGCAGCGATCGAGACGCGAATCTTATTTCCGCGCGCCGACAGCCCCATCTCACCTTCGCCGAAAAACACCAGCGGCCGGATATAGCACTCGGCGAACTTGTTGATGCGCACCACGTCGGCGCATGCCTTGAGCAGTTCTTCCTGGCTATACGGGACTTCCATCTCGACGATATGGCCGGAGTCGATGAGGCGGCGGATATGCTCGCGGGCGCGGAAAATCGCGGAGCGGCCGTCGTCGCTCTTGTAGCATCGCATCCCTTCGAAAACCGCGAGGCCGTAGTGCAGGCTGTGGGTCAGGACGTGAACGGTGGCCTCGTCGAAGGCGACCATCGCGCCATCCATCCAGATTCGATCGGAGCGGAGATTGTTCGCGGGCATAGTGGAGTCAAAAGTAGTCGAAGGCGGGAAGTTAGTCGATGGGGCGGCGCGACGTTAGTCGCGGCGGGTGGGGTCTGGCGACGGCGCGGACGCGCCGGCGCCATTCCGGTCGCCGGGCTGGGCGGCGACGGGAGCGCTGGCGCCGTGCACGGCGCTGCCGTGGCGGGAGCGGCGGCGCCGCCGTCGGCGACGCCTGCGATTGCCGCCGGGGGCAGGCGCGGCGCCGTCGCCCGCGGGCGACGGCGTGTCGCTGGCGCGCGCGTCACCGCCGCGCGCCGGACTCGCGCTGAACGCGTCAGGGTCGGTGAGAAAGCGAATCATCCGGGCGGAATCGATCGAGTAGGTCGGCGCGGTCATCTCGAAGAACATCCGCGCGTCGGGAAAGTACGGCCGCCGCATCAGGCGCCGCGTGCGGCGCGTGGGCGCGGCGAGATTCTGGAAGGCCTCCAGTATGAGGCGCATCTGCTCGGTGTCCCCGCGCGCGAAGCCGCGCGCGCGAAGCGAGCCCAGCAGATCGACGCGGCGGTCGCCACCGCTGCGCAGGTCGCGATAGAAGTCCAGCATCAGCGCCGCGAGCACAATCGAATGGTCGGGGGAAAATCCGCTCGCGATCGCGCGGCCGAGCGCGGCCATGTTGCGGACGGCGGGCTGCTCGGCGAGCGTGGCGCCGCGCGATTTCAGATGAGCGGAGAGAATCGGGATCACGTATTCGAGCAATCCCAACTCTTCCATCAGCACGATCGCATGCGCGGCCTCGGGCTGGCCGAGCGTTTTGTAGGTTTCTTCGACCAGGCGCGGCACGGAAGCCTTGGCCAGGTCGGCGCGATGGCGCCCGATGGCCGCGCGCGTGGCGGGCTCGATTTCGAAGCCGAGCTTGGCGGCGAATCGCACCGCGCGCATCATGCGCACAGGATCCTCGCGCATCCGCAGCTCCGGATCGCCAATAGTGCGAATCAGCCGGGCCTCGAGATCGTCAACACCGCCGGGAAAATCGATCACGTGGAAAGTTTGCGGACTGTAGAATAGCGCGTTGACGGTGAAGTCGCGGCGAAACGCGTCTTCCTCCGGCGTGCCGAAAGTGTTGTCGAGGCGAATCAGCGGATCGTCGGTATCGGCGACGGCCTCGGCCTGTTTGCGAAAGGTGGCGACCTCGACATTCTGTCGGCCGAAGAATACGTGAACCAGGCGAAAGCGCCGGCCTATCATCCGCGAGTTGCGGAACAGGTCGCGGACCTGCTGGGGATGGGCCGAAGTGGCGACGTCGAAATCCTTGGGCTTGCGCGAGAGCATCAGGTCGCGCACGCCGCCGCCGACCAGGTAGGCCTCGAAGCCGGCTCCCGCCAGGCGATAGAGAATCTTGAGAACGTTGGCGTCGATATCGCGCCGCGAGATGGGATGCTCGGCGCGGTGGAGTATGCGGGGTTCCAATTGCGTAAGCCCGAATTTCGCTCCAAAGCTAGCACTTCGGCGCGCGGTCTTCATCGCCCCGCCGCTTTGCCCATAATGCGCGAAAAGAGTTACCCTAGGCCGCACCAAAGGAGACTTCTACATGGACAAATTTCTAACCGACGTCAAAAAGCTCCGCGATAATGCCCGCAAGAATATGACCAAGGGCGCCGTTACCGAGGGTTACAAGGCGGATGTCCAGCAAGTGCTCAAAGTGCTCAACGACGTGCTCGCGACCGAGCTGGTCTGCGTGCTCCGCTACAAGCGACATTACTACATGGCCCAGGGCATCAGCTCCGATTCGGTCAAGGCGGAGTTCCTGCAGCACGCCAACGAGGAGCAGCAGCATGCCGATTGGGTTGCGGAGCGAATCACCCAGCTCGGCGGCGAGCCGGACTTCAGTCCCAAGAGCCTCGCGGACCGCGCCCACTCGGAGTACGTCGAGGGCAAAGGGCTGGTCGACATGATCAAGGAAGACCTGATCGCCGAGCGGATCGCGATCCAGAGCTATTCGGAAATCATTCGATGGTTGGGCGACAGCGATCCGACCACCAAGATATTGATCGAGCAAATCAACAAGATGGAAGAGGAGCACGCCAACGACATGTTGGACCTGCTCGCCAAGATGGGCTGACGATTAGTGTCGCGATGGGGACGCGGCCGACCTGCGAGTCGCGTCTCCGTTCCTTATCTTCTCAATTGTTAGGTGGCGCATTTTTCCGACGTTGACAACAACGCACCAGATGATAGTGATTATCACCTGAGTTGTGGGAACCGGTTCGAAAACGGACGCCGACGCCGGAGAACGCCACCATGAAGCCCGCTGGCTTCCTGCTCCTCTCCCTACTCGCAGCCGCCGCAGGGGCTGTTTCGTTCGGTCTGGTTAATGCTCAAGAAGCGGGTCCGCTGGCTGATCCAAAATCCGAGAACCAGGCGGGCTTTCCAAGCACTCTCTATTCGTGGGTGATTCCGCCCGACAATCCGCAAACGCCGGCCAAGATTGCGCTCGGCAAGGCGCTGTTCTTTGAGGACGCCTTGTCCGCGGACGGCAAGATTTCGTGTGATCACTGTCACGGGCCCGCCAAGGGCTTCACCGATCAGCTGCCGACCTCGATGGGTATCCACGCGCAGTTCGGCCAGCGCAACGCGCCTTCGATTCTCAACGCGCTGTTCAACGTGACCCAGTTCTGGGACGGTCGCTCGCCGACGCTCGAGGCGCAGATCGAGGGTCCGGTAACCAATCCGGTCGAGATGGGTATGAAATCGACCGACGATGCGGTCGCAGCGATCAAAGAGATCCCCCAGTATCAGAAGCAGTTCCAGGAGGTCTTCGGACACGACGTCAACTTCGCTGATATCGAGCGCGCGATTGCCGCGTACGAGCGCACGCAACTCGCATTCGACTCACCGTTCGACAAGTTCATCGGTGGCGACCAAAGCGCGATCAGCGATTCGGCCAAGCGTGGGTGGGCAATTTTCAACGGCAAGGGACGCTGCATGTCGTGTCACGGATGGAATCCGACGCAGCCGCTGTTTACCGATCAGAAGTTCCACAACATCGGTGTGTCGGCGCATAAGTCGGACTTCGTGCCGCTCGCGCGCAAGGCGCTCGACGTGCTCGGCAAGACTGGCGGCGACTCTATAGCTATCGACAAGCTCGCCATCGGCACCGACATGAGCGGGCTCGGGCGATTCCTGGTGACCAAGCAGCCGCACGATATCGGCTCGTTCCGTACGATGACTCTGCGCAACCTGCTGGTCACGCAGCCGTATTTCCACGACGGCTCGCAGGCGACGTTGTGGGACACGATCGATCACTACAACAAGGGCGGCGTGCAGAACCCTTACCTGGACGGCGGTATCACTCCGCTCGGACTCACCGAAGCGGAAGAGGACGACCTGGTCGCGTTTCTCGCCAGCCTGACCAGTCCCGAGTACGCGGACGCGGCGAAGGCTGAGTACGACCTGCAGTTCAAACGCTCGCGCACAGACAGGCCGCAGCGCGACACCGCCGCCGCCAACGGCGACAAGGGGCGCGGGCCGGGATTGGCGGGACCGTTCGGCGATATCGGACCCGCGCAGAGCGATGAGAATCCAGCACAGCTCGGCGGCGACTAACATGACGAGAAATCAAAGGCAGGCGGGCGATGGCTGCTCGGCATAAGAGCGTCGAAACGAAATACATGGAAGAGCGCGACGCGGTCCTGCGCGGACTGCGCGGTCTGGACCGGCGCACGTTTCTGAAAGTGCTGGCGGCGTCGGCCGGCGCCGCGATGGCGAAGAGCCTGATGCCGCCGCATACGTTTCAACTCGTCGAGGTTGCCAACGCCGCGCCCGACAAGAGCGCGGAAGCGACCGGGATGGCGGGCAAGCCGCCGTTTACCTTCGCGTACATCTCGGACACGCATCTCTATGAGCGCACGCTCAACCAGCGCTTCGTGCGCGGCGCGGTCAAGGCGGTCGATGACGTGAACGCGCTCGATCCGCAGCCCGACTTCGTGCTGTTCGGCGGCGATCTCGCACAACTCGGGCGTCGCGAAGAGCTTGATCTCGGCAGGCAGATTCTCGCCGAGGTGAAGGCGCCTGTGAAAATGATGGTCGGCGAGCATGACTGGTTCTACGACCTGGGCGACACCTGGCAGGAGATGTTCGGCCCGCCCAACTACTCCTTTGACTGGAAGGGCGTGCATGTTGTGGTGCTGATGAGCGTGCACGAGAAGGATTTCTGGACGGCGCGCAAAATGACGCCGGCCGAGAGGATGCAAACGGTCGCGGGCCTCGACAACGGAATCCAGTCGCGGTTCGAAGTTGGCGACGAAGAACGCAAGTGGCTGTCCGACGACCTCGCCAAGGTGCCGCACACGACGCCGATCCTGGTCTTCTCGCATTCGCCGCTCTACAAGTACTACCGCAACTGGAATTTCTGGACCGATGACGCCGAGCAGGTGCAGGCGATTCTGAAACCGTACAAGCACGTGACGGTGATTCACGGGCATACGCATCAGATGCTCTACAACCAGATCGGGAACATCAGCTTTTACGGGATGCTCTCGACGGCGTGGCCGTGGCCCTACGCGCCAACCGGGCTGCCGCCGCTGACGGTTCAGATGAACCGCGCCGATCCGTTCGATCAATTCGACGGCCTCGGCGACGGACAGCTTAATGTCCGCTCCGACGGCTTGGCGGACAAGATCTATAACCTGTGGGATCGCAATCCGGTGTCGGTGAAGGCGGACTACCTGGTTTCACACGGCAAGATCGCGCGACCGCCCGCGCCGCAGTTCGCGAGCTACTGAGACATGACACGACGAACGATCGCATTGGCTACCGCGGCCGGATGTGCGGCGATACTCGCAGTGGTGGCGTACGCGCCACAAGTACTTCGCGCCCAGCAAGCGCATCCACCGGTGCCTATCCACCAGGTGCCGGCGTCGAAAGACGGCGGCGTGGTCGTGATGCTTTGCGATGGCAAGACCAGCATGGAAGTCAAAGGACTGAAGACCGGCGAGACGATGAGTCATGCGCAGGCGGTCGAGGTCACGCGCGAGCTCATGGCGCGATGGCAGCGCGAGCATCCGAATGAGAAATGGGAGATGGCGCAAACCGACCAGTCGTCTCAGCCGGCGCCGATGTCATATGTGGCTGGGGCAGGAGCGAAGGCGCCGTCGAAAGGAATGCAGCAGGGCGATACGTACGCCAGCTTTACCGATCGCGACTACAAGGTATGGAAGAACGAGACTGACAACTTCGTCGCGGAAGGGAAGAAGATCTTCCACAGCGACAAGGAACTCGGCGGCACGATCGGCGTTAGCTGCGACATGTGCCATCCGGACGCGTCGAATACGCATCCCGAGACCTATCCGAAATACCAGGTACAGCTGCAGAAGGTCGCGCTGCTGCGCGACATGATCGACTGGTGTATCGAGAATCCGGTCAAGGGCAAGGCGCTCGATCCCAACGATCCGAAACTGCGCGCGCTCGAAGCGTACATCCTCGCGCAGCGCAAAGGCGTCGCGCTGGATTACGGCAAGCATTGAGCGCTCGCACGTTCGTCGGCCATCCTTTACACCGCCTCCCGCGTCTGATAGCACCTAATTAGGTGCTCGCTCATCGAGGTGCTGCTTGGCCAGAATCAACATCGCGAAGGACATTCAGTCGCTTACGACTTTCAGGCGTAAGTCGGGTCAATTTCTCAAACGGATCAAGAAGACCAAGCGGCCCATCGTGCTGACCGTCAATGGCAAAGCCGAGGCAGTCGTGCAGGATGCGGGTGCTTATCAACGATTGCTCGATATCGCAGCTCGCGCCGACGTCTACGAGGCCCTCCGGCAAAGCGACGACGACATCGCTCACGGTCGGACTCGGCCGGCCGAAGAGGTATTCGCCGAGTTCCGTCGGCGCCATGGCCTATCGCGTTGAACTGACAGTCCGCGCCGAGCAGGATCTTCAGTATATATATGACCGTGTCTCGGCGGACGATTCCGCTGTCGCCGCTCTCTGGTACTTTGGGCTTGAGGATGCGATCCGCACGCTCAGAAGTTTTCCGCGCCGGTGCCCGGTAGCTCCCGAGAGCAGGATGCGCAAATCGGAGTTGCGGCATCTCCTCTACGGCTCGAAACGCGACGTGTACCGGGTGATTTACGATATCGATGAAACACAGAAACTGGTCCGTGTCCGGGCGATCAGGCATACGGCGATGGATGAGTTCCACCAAGCTGGGGGAAAGCATTAGCGGGTGCGGTAAAAGAGCCAGGCGCGCTCTGAGATTGCGGATATGTAGAAGAGTGCGATCAGGGGGGCGAGTTCGCGCAGGATTGCGCCGGGAAGTGCGGGCGGCGGTGCGATTGCGAGCGTGATTACGAGCGCGTAGTTGATTATTCCGCCCCAATGGCCGAGGCGGCTTTTTACCGGTCCGGTCGCGGGCGGTGCTATCAGCATCGAATCGATTGCGTACTGGCTGAACGACAGCGCGATCAGGATCGGGATATAGAAAGGTAGCCCGCCGGCGGCCGCTTCGCAGAAAAGCGCGGCCAGCACGAACGTCACATCCGCGATTCCGTCGAGCCATCGCCCCCTCCCGCTCGCGACTCCGAGCCGCCGCGCGATTCGCCCGTCGATGAAGTCGCTGCCGGCTGCGGCCAGCGCGACTATCGCGAACGCGAGCCGTCCGTGGTGCCCGTACGCCGCGAGTTCGATCCATATTGCGGCCAGTGCGAATCTCATCGCGCTCAGGCCGTTAGGTATCTGCGCGAGGATGGCGCCGCGGCGGTGTTTCAATGTTTCGCTTGCAAGCGCCGAATGCTCTAGAATCGATCTCTTATGCCCGGAAAAACTTCCCGCACGATTCAGATCGTCAGCCACGGTCCCTCATGCCTCGACGGTGTGATGGCGGCGGCCGCGGTGGCGCGCTTTTACGATGGCCATAAAGTCTTCACGACGCTGGCCGGCAACAACGAGGCCGACCACGTAATCCAGAACCTGACGCTCAAGTCCGAGGACGCCAGTGACGAAATCTGGATCACGGATTTGTCCTGGAACTCACCCGCCACCGGCACGCATCTGGCGGAGCTGAGCGGGCGTGGCGCGCAGATTTATTGGATCGATCATCATCGCACCGCAGTTTCCCGCGCCGATGCCCCTGAGTTCAAGGTGCCGTTCGCCGGCAAGGTTCTCAGCGAACAATATTCGGCGGCGCGGCTGACGTTCAATTTTCTCAAACGAATGGGGCGGGACCTGCCCGAGCACCAGCGCGCCGAGTTCGAGGCCTTCCAGCCGTTCGTGATGATTGCCGACGATCACGATCGCTGGATTCACAGGATTGCCGAGTCGTCCGACTGGGCGCTCGCCGTGCAGACGCTTGGCGGAGCGTCGTCGTATCATGAAATCCTGAAGCTGAGCGAGCCTCGGATGAGCCGCAAGCTGCGTTCGGCGTTCGAGTCGGGGCAGGATGCGATGCGCCGCAGCCTCGAACTGGCCAACGCGACGATGGTCGATCGCAAGCTCGACAACGGAATCACCGTGCGGACGGCGTGCTGCTTCGGCTACAGCAGCGAAGTCGCGGCGCATCTCTACAAGGGGCAGACTCGCACTGTGGTCGCGCTGTTCGACTTGCGGAGCCAGGGCGTCAGCCTGCGGCGCAGCTCCGACTGCGACATCGATTTGTCGCTGCTCGCGCAGCACTACGGCGGCGGCGGCCATGCGGCGGCGTCGGGCTTTGCGATTCCGGATTTGCGGCGTCTGCCAGCCGAGCGGCTGGCGGAAATTCTGGGCGACCAGCTCGAAAAGCCCGCGACCTGAGCGCGCCGCGAGCCTTCCTTCTCTACCGGTTGCACTCAAGCCTGCAACCTCTCTAACCCCTTCCCCATTGTGGGAAGGGGACCGCTCGCGGGAAGGACGGTGCTGCTATTCATACCATATGTTGTGGTTCTGAGCGGCTCGACTACCATCGGTAGCTTCGTTCCGTCAAAAATGTTTTTCATTGGAAGCTGGCGTCGCCCGATTTTCGGGCGAATCTGGCGAACTTGGCTGACGCTTGACCATAGCCATAAGAATAGCACAGGAAATCCGCCTCGGTCAGGCTAAATAGTTCACCCCCAATCCTGGCGTTGCGGTGGCAGGCGCGCTTGCGTCAAATCTGACGATTTGCCTAGACTGACCGTACGTTCATTTGACTGACCGTCCAGTTCACGATGACGAAAGAAGAAGTAATCAAGGAATACCGGGTCCGGGAGATCCTGGAAGCCGCACGGCGCGTGATGGCTCGATACGGGATGCAGGGGACCACGGTCGATCGCGTGGCCGACGAAGCGAAGGTCGCCAAGGGGACTATCTACCTGTACTTCGAGACCAAGGACGCGCTGGTCCACGCGGCGGTGCTCGAGGGTTTGCGCGAAATGGTGGCGGAGACGATTGCGTCGGACGACCCGTCGATGCCGCCGCTGGAGCGAATCCGCAAACTCATCCTGGCGCAACTCCGAATCCAGGCGTCGAACCAGGATTTTCTGAAGACGCTGATCATCGGCAATTCGCTCGATATCGAGGTCGAGTCGGAGGCCGGCCGGGAATTCATGCGGGTCTACGCGGGCCATCTCGACTTCGTCGCGTCGGTGCTGCAGGACGCGATGGACAAGGGCGCGATACGGCGGATCGATCCGCAGTTCGCGGCGTTCATGCTTGGCGAGATGCTGACCGGGTCGCTGCGGCGGCGGCTGCTCAAGCTGGCGTCGAGTCCGCTGGAGTCGGACGCCGAGGCGGTCGTGGAACTTTTTC
The DNA here is from genome assembly GCA_963724395.1 of uncultured delta proteobacterium. Taxonomy (GTDB): domain Bacteria; phylum Desulfobacterota; class Binatia; order Binatales; family Binataceae; genus Binatus. Next base: position 181,466 of record CAVRUK010000004.1, read on the forward strand.
TGAAAGGGATCGCGGCGACTCCATGAAGCTGTTTTCCAGCGTTCGGTTTCTCTCCCTGCTGGCGTGTGCGTTGGGTGCGTTGGCGCTCGCGGGATGCCATCAGCCGGCCGCGGCCGAGGTAGATAAAGACAACAAGACGGGGCCGGCGCCGATTGCGATCGCGGTCGCGACGGCGCATCAGCAGAGTCTCGAGCGCACCGCCGAGGTGCAGGGCGCGCTGTTCCCGCGCGAGCATGCGGTGATGTCGTCGGAAGTCGAGGGCAGAGTCGCGCAAGTGGTCGCGGACTTCGGCGATAAGGTCACGGCCGGCCAGGTGATGCTGAAGATCAATCCGCGCGAATACGAGCTGCGAGTTGAGACGGCGCAGGCGGCGCTCGACCAGGTGCGCGCCAGGCTTGCCAACTCGACCGCGCGCTACAATCGCGCGCAGGCACTGAAGCGAGCGTCGGCCATCTCGGCCGAGCAGTTCGATCAGTTCGCGTCGCAGTTACGCGTCGATCAGGCCGACACGGAATCGGCGGACGAAGCGCTCGCGATGGCGCGCAAGAAACTCGGCGACACTGAAATCAAGGCGCCGTTCAGCGGCTCCGTGCAGAAGCGGATGGTCTCGCTCGGCGAGTATGTGTCGCCCGGCAAAGAGATTTACGAGCTGATCGCGACCGACCCTATCAAGCTGCGCTGCCCGATGCCGGAGCGCTTCGTGCCGCTGGCGCGCGTCGGCATGCCGGTGAAACTCGCGATCGACGCCAACCCCGGTGCGTCGTATGTGGGAAAAATCACGCGGATCGCGCCGGCGCTGGATGAAAGCAGCCGCACGCTGCTAATCGAGGCCGAAGTCGCCAACCCCGACGGCGCGCTGAAGCCGGGATTTTTCGCCCACGTGGTGATGGATCTCGGGCATGATCGCGCGCTGTTCGTGCCGAGCGCCGCGATTCTGCGCTACGCGGGCGTCGCGCGCGTGTTCGTCGTCGAGCAAGGAGTGGTGCGCGCGCGCGAGGTGACGACGGGCAGCGTGGTTGGCGACCAGACTGAAATAATCGGCGGGCTGAAAGACGGCGAGCGCGTCGCAGTGAGCGACGTCGATCGGCTGGCCGACGGCACCGCGGTGATCGCGAAGGAGCAGTCGTGATTCTCGCCGACCTGTGCGTGCGGCGGCCGGTGTTCGCCACGATGTTCGTCGGCGTGCTGGTGGTGCTCGGCTGGTTCTCCTACATGAGGCTCGGCGTCGATCTGTTTCCGCGCGTCGATGTGCCGACCGTGATGGTGACGACGTTCCTGCCTGGAGCGGCTCCGGAAGAAACCGAGGCGCGCGTCACCAAGCCGATCGAGGAAGCGGTCAACACGGTCAGCGGAATCGACGAGATGCGCTCGAACACGCTCGAAGGCGTCTCGCGCGTCATCATCGAGTTCAAGCTCGAACGCGACCTCGACGCGGCGGTGCAGGACGTGCGCGACAAGATTGGGATGGTGCTCGATCAACTGCCCGAAGGGACCAAGCCGCCGCTGGTGCAGAAGTTCGACCTCGACGCGGTGCCGGTGGTGACGATCACGCTCACCGGCTACCAGAGCCTGAAAGAACTCACCGAGCTAGCGCGCCGGCGCCTGCAGGAACCGCTTGAATCGGTGGACGGCGTGGGCTCGATCGACATCGTGGGCGGACGCGAGCGTGAAGTTCACGTCGATGTCGACGCCGACAAGCTGCACGCGACGGGGGTGACGATTCAGCAGGTGGGCGCGGCGCTCTCGCGGCAAAACGTCGAGTATCCCGGCGGCCGCATGAAGCAGGGCATGTCCGAAGAGATGCTGCGCACGCTCGGGCGAATCACCGAGGTGCCGGATTTCGCGAAGGTGATCGTGAGCGAGGCCGAGGGGCGGCCGGTGACGGTCGGCGACGTCGCGTCGGTCGAGGACAGCGTCAAGGAGCCGCGCTCGCTGTCGCGATGGGACAACAAGAATGCGGTGTCGCTGGTGGTGCGCAAGCAGTCGGGTGAGAACACGATCGCGGTCGTCGATCGTGTGAAGGAGCGCTACGAGGAGATCAAGGGCACGCTGCCGCCGGGCGTCGAAGTGATCTTCACGCGCGACGCGTCGACGTTCATCCGCGAGGCGGTGCAGACCGTGCAGGAGCACCTGGTACTTGGCGGCGTTTGCGCGGCGGTCGTGGTGTTCTTCTTTCTGGGCTCGATTACCTCGACGCTGATCGCCGCGGTCGCGATTCCGGTTTCGATCATCTCGACTTACTCGCTGATCCTATGGATGGGGTTCACGCTCAACCGCATGACCCTGCTGGCGCTGACGCTGGCGGTCGGAATAGTAATCGACGACGCGATTGTCGTCCTCGAAAATATTTTCAGATTCATCGAAGAAAAAAACATGGACCCGATCGCGGCGGCGAAGGCGGCCACCGCCGAAGTCGGGCTGGCAGTCAGTGCGACGACGTTGTCGCTCGCGGTGATTTTCGTGCCGGTCGCGTTTATCCACGGCGTGATGGGGCGATTCCTGAATTCGTTCGGCCTGACGATGGCGTTCGCGATCATGGTGTCGTTGCTGGTTTCGTTCACGCTGACCCCGATGCTGTGTTCGCGCTATTTGAAGGGCAAGACTGCGGGCGCCAAACACAACAAGTCCAAGGACTGGAAAAGTTTCCGATGGATCGAGGACTGCTACGACCTCGCGCTGCGCTGGTCGCTCGAGCATCGATGGGTGCTGGTCGTCGTGTCGATTGCGCTGGTCATCTCGATCCCGTTCCTGGGCAAACTGGTGGGAGCGACGTTCATGCCGGACGACGACTCGAGCGAATTCGCGGTTAACATCCGCACGCCGCCGGGATATTCGCTCGCGCATACAGACGAAGTAGTCGCGCAGATCGAGGATCGGCTGCGCACAATTCCCGAAGTTCGCGATCTGTTCACGACCGTCGGCGACACCAACGGGGACGATCGCGTGACGGTCGCTCAAGTTGATGCGAAATTGTTGCCGCTCGATCAGCGCCGTCGCAGCCAGGAACTCGTGATGGCCGACGCGCGCAAGTTGATGGACGCGTTTCCGGCGCTGCGCGTCAGCGTCGATGCGATCAAGCCGTGGGAGCAGAGCGGTTATCGCGACGTCGCGGTCGAATACGACATGCGCGGCCCCGACCTCGACACACTGCGCACGTATGCCGACGGCCTGATGACGCGGCTCAGAAAAATCCCGGGCATCGTCGATCTCGATTCGAGTTACGAGGGCGGGCTGCCTGAGCTGCAGGTGAACATCGATCGCGCCAAGTCGGCGGACCTGGGCGTGTCGGTGGACGACATCGCGCAGACGATGCGCACGATGGTACAGGGCGACTTGATCACGCGTTTTCGCGAGGGCCAGGATACTTACGACGTGCGCCTGCAGTTGGCCGAGAAGGATCGCAACAACCCGGTGGTGGTCGCGGGTTTGACGATTCCGTCGAGCAAGGTCGGGCAGGTGCGGCTGGACAACGTCGCGACGCTTACGCACGGGACCGGGCCGGTGCAGATCGACCGGCAGGATCGCCAGCGCAACATCTCAATCGTCTTCAATCTCGCGCCGGGATTCGCGATGAACAAGGTGATGGACGCCGTCACGCGCGAGGTCAACCAGATTCATCTGCCGGCCGGCTATATCACGGCGTTCGGCGGACAGAGCAAAATTTACGGCGAGATGGTCACCGGCTTCGTGATCGCGTTCCTGCTGTCGGTCATCTTCATGTACATGGTGCTGGCGGCGCAGTTCGAGAGCTTCATTCATCCGATCACGATCATGTTGTCGCTGCCGCTGGCAGTGCCATTCGCGTTGATCTCGCTGTTCGTGTTCCGCGAGCATCTGATGCTGTTCTCGACACTCGGTATCCTGCTGCTGTTCGGCATCGTGAAAAAGAATTCGATCCTGCAACTCGATCAGACGCTCAACCTGATCCGCGCGGGACTGCCGCGACGCCAGGCAATCCTCACGGCGAATCGCGATCGGCTGCGGCCGATCCTGATGACCACGGCGGCGCTGGTCGCGGGCATGATTCCGGTCGCGATTGGACAGGGCGCGGGTGACAGCTCGGTGCGCGCGATCGCGCTGGTCGTGATCGGCGGTCAGACGCTGTGTTTGCTGATCACGCTGCTGATTACGCCGGTCGCTTTCTCGCTGTTCGACGACATGGAGAATTGGTTCCGCAATCTCCGCAAGGGGCCGGCACGGCTCAAGCTGGTCGAACCCAACTACGACGACGAGCTTGAACGCGAAGCGATCGACTAGCCGCGCGCGCATCATCGATCTTCAATCCTGCAGCCGCGTTCTGATACGCTCGCGCAATTGTGCGCGCTGGAGACAAAACTACCATGGGCGAAATCGTGATCGTTCTTGCACTCGGACTTGCCGCGGGAATCCTCGGCGGATTCGTCGGCGTTGGCGGGGGCGTATTGATCGTTCCGGTGCTCGTGCTGGCGTTAGGCTTCGATCAACATCTCGCAGTCGGCACTTCGCTCGGCGCGCTGCTGCCTCCCGTCGGAATTTTGGGCGCGTACGAGTACTACAAGCACGGCCACCTCGACGTCACGTACGCGCTGCTGCTCGGCGTGGGATTGCTGTTCGGCGCTTACATCGGCGCGATTTACGCGGTTAAGATGCCCGCGACGACGCTTCGGCGCATCTTCGGCGTGTTCCTGCTACTGACTTCGATTCGGATGCTGTACAAATGAATTCGTCGCCTTGCGATTCCGGATTGCGCTTACTAAGTTCGCGATGTGGACGCGGCGCTGGAAAAAGCTCTCAACCTTTTGCTCGAATCCGAGCGGGCTGGAGTGATCGCTCTCGACAAGCTAATCGCCGACGTTAAGCAAGACGAGTTGAAGAAGTTCCTGTCGGGCTCGCGCGCGATGGAACAGCGCAACGCCGAGGAACTCGAGGCCCTGATTCGCGACAACGGCGGCAAGCCATCGAGCGGGGTCGGGCCGTTCGCCCGCAAAGTCGCGGCGCTCGAATCGATTCGCGATCGGCTGAACCTGATGTCACGCGGGCAGGAGTGGGCCGCGCGCAAGACCGAAGTCGCGCTCGCGCTCGCTCCAACTGAGGGCCCCATCCACGACTACCTGACGGCGATGGCGAATCGGCATCGCGCCGAAGTGGAATGGGGCCGCGCCGAAGTTATCCGCCTCACATCCGCAAGCTAAGGAAGCTGCTACGCCGGACGACTTGCGACGAAGATTTCGCGGCCCCATCGGTCGGTCCATGTGCGCGGTTCGAATCCGGCTTCGCGCAGCAGGCGCATCCATTCGGCGCGCGGAAAGATCCCCTCGATGTGGGAGTCGTGCACGACGCGGGTATCGCCGCGATGATCGCGGAGAACAATTGCGAAGTCGGTTCGATAGGTCGTGTCGGTGGGATCGGGATCGAAGGTCCACTCGAGGTAGCGAAGGCTGCGCCCGTCTTCACCGTCGTGTCCGCCGTGTCGGGTTTCCGCGACGAATGTTTCCCGCACGCAGTCCGGGACTAACAGCGCGACGCCGCCCGCGCGGCAGTGCCGGTACGCGGTGCGTATCGCAGCCTCCAGATCTGCCGCGCTCGTCATGTATGCAATCGCGTCGTGAACGAAGACCGCATCGAAGGTGCGTCCCAGGTTCACGGTGCGCATGTCGCCCTCGCGATGCTCGCATTCGGGGTTGAGCGCGCGGCTGACAGCGAGCATTTGCGGCGACAGGTCGACGAGTGTCATTTCGAACTTTGATTTGAGGTAAAACGCGTTGTTGCCGCCTCCCGATCCAAGCTCAAGAACGGTGCGCGGCGCAGGATTGCGCGCGTCAGTGAGCACGCGCGCGAAGAACGCCGCCTCCTCCGCATAGTTGGCGGGCGCCGAGAAAAGTGGCCACCAATCGGCCAGCTCGTCGTACAATTTCATTCTGCGACTTAGCTGCTGGGCGTGGGTGCCGGAACTTCCTTCATGCGCGCCGTCGTATCGGCGTCGAATTCGAGGTGCAGCGCGCGCACGATCATGCCGTGCATCCGCCACAGGCCAATCACGTAGAACAACTCCATGATCTGTTCGTCGGAAAGATGGTTTTTCAGCGCGGCGAACGTGTCGTCTTCGACGAGATTGCGCCCGACCAGTTCGTCCGTCGCCTGCATCACGGCGCGCTCGACGTCGGTGAACTTGCCGCTGGTCGCCCAACTCTTTATCGCCGCCAGTTTGTCTTCGGAAACGCCGACCATTCGCGCGACCTTCAGATGCTGCGAGTACTCGAACCTGGACTCGCCGACGATTCCGGTGCGAAGAATCGCGAGCTCGCGCAGTTTCGCCGGCAACTTCCGTCCGGGCTGCATCAACGCCATCAACGAGTTGCGCGCCTGGAAGAGCAAGTCGGGCACGAGCGCAAAGGTCGTCCAATAGTCGCCGGGCGTGCCAGTCGCGGTGCCCGGCTCGGCAACCGGATCGCGGTCGCCGAAGAATTGCTTGTACAGTTCCCGGATTTCGGGTGTGGCCTCGGCCTTGCTGACTTGGCGCAGTCGTCCCATGAGATGCTCCTGGCGCTAGCGCGCGCTAGTTTTGACGACACCACTACCGCCGATGTCCTGAGGACGCAAACTGCGTGGCGCGGCCGGCGAGCGGCGACAGCTCGATAGTTCTCAGTCAGCATCGAATGGCGTAGACTTCTTGCCGATGGCAACGACCTTCAAACAGTGGGAAGAAGGGTGGAGCCGGCTGATCGCAGCACGAAAAAAGCTACAGTCCTTCGAGGCCGACCATGCCATCGTCAGGCACATCCTAGTCCTGGACAACATTAAGCCGGGCGATATGTTAAGTCTCGACTCTGGATTCGGCGAACTGCCACCGCCAATCGAGGTTCTGAAAGCGCTTGAGAATTTCAACAAGGCGCTACGACGAGAAGACGGCCTGTTTCGGCAACTTCGTAAGTCCGACATCGATGCTGCTACGGCCAAACGGAAATTTGAATAGTCCGTTGCATCCCGGGCTAATTTGATTGGATGGCGACCGCCGTTCGAGATTGTCCGCGGCGTCTTGTTGCGGGTCACGGACCAGGCGGATCGGAGCGCTCGACGAGCATGATTAAACGAGCCGGGCGATCGTGAATATTGCCGCCAATATCACGAGCATCATGCCGGCTACGCGTTCAGCACCCCGCTCGTACCGTTCGCCGAGGCGCGCGCCAAATTCCAGTCCGATAAAGGTGAACGCTGTCGTCGTGATCGACACCACAATCAACAACGGCACTAGCGGTATGCCCACGGCGGGGAGCGCGATGCCGACGCCGAGGGAATCAAGGCTGATCGACAGTGAAGTCAGGATGAGACCCGCGCCCCTGGTCGCGTCGAATTCCGCTTCGGGCGAGAGCCGAAACGACTCTCGAATCATCACGAATCCGATGAAGGCCAGCAGCGCGAAGCCCACGTAGTCGGCGACGTCGCCGAGGAGGTGGCTCGCACCGGCGCCGAGTCCATAGCCGATCGCCTGCATCGCGATCTCAGAACCGGCAAATGCCGCTCCTAATCGCAAACTCGCGTCGAAAGAGAGCCGCGCGACACCCACGCCCACAGAGATCGCCAACACGTCGAGTCCTACGGCGAACGCGACGGCAAGTATTTTCGCGAGTTGGATCGCGTTGAGATGCATCCAGCCTGTAACCTCGAAGAACTTCCAGGCGAAGCGAAGAAATCAAAATGACGAACTATCTTAAAGAGCTACGAACAAAACCGATTACGTCTCTCCTGATCGCTTGAGTGCGCTGCTCTGATTTGACCCTGGGTCGCCATCGATACAAAACTTGCCAGTCTCAACCTCGGTGATCAATTCGGTGAGGCGCTTCTCTATCTGCTGACTGGCATTAGCGCGCGCTCTCGATACAGCGGCCACCATCTTCGTTTCAACTATACCTGGTGCTTTAGATCCATTGCTTGCGAACCAGCCTTACCTTCACTACCTGAGTTAGCGCGACGTATAACAACAGTGTCACCAGCAGCATTGGCCAGAACTGGGGCGGAAGAGGAACCATGCCCAGCCACGCTCCTATCGGGGAAGACGGCAGCCACATCCCTAACAACATTATTGCCGCGGATGTCATGATCAGCTGCCAACTGGCACGGCTTTGGATGAAGGGAACCTTATTGGTGCGGATGACGTGGATTATCAGCGTTTGAGTTAGCAGCGATTCGACGAACCATCCGGTCTGGAACAAGGCTGCGGCATATGTGGAATCGGGATTCGCAAGCGTCGCATGGGCGAAACGGGCGGCCAACTCCGGTGGCGGCACCAGTCCCAAATCGTTGCACTTAAAAATGAACCACATCATCAGATAGGTCGTATAGTCGAAGACTGAACTGCACGGACCGATGTAGATGATGAATCTGGCGATTTCTCCGATAGACCACGGACGGGGTTTCGCGACTTGCTCAGGATCGACTTCATCGGTTGGGATCGGGACTTGCGAGAAGTCATAGAGCAGATTGTTGGTCAGGATCTTGATCGGCGACATCGGCAGATAGGGTAACCATAGGCTCGCGCCGAGCACGCTGAACATGTTGCCAAAGTTCGAGCTGGCGCCCATCCGGATATATTTGAGAATGTTAGCGAAGACCTTGCGGCCCTCGATTACTCCTTCTTCGAGCACCAACAGGCTCTTTTCGAGCAAAATCGCGTCCGCGGCCTCCTTCGCGATGTCCACCGCTGTATCGACGGAAATTCCCACGTCAGCGACGCGCAGTGCGGGCGCGTCGTTTACGCCATCACCGATGAATCCGACCACGTGTCGTGCTGTTTGCAGTGCGTTGATTATGCGTCGCTTGTTGAAGGGCGAAAGGCGAACGAACAAGACAGTGCTTTCAACTGCCGCTGCCAACTCAGCGTCATTCATGTTCTCAATGGCGGCTCCGGTCAGCACGTGGTCGATATGGAGTCCGACTTCGCCGCAAATCTTACGCGATACGAGTTCATTGTCACCGGTCAAAACCTTGATCGTGATGCCATGCTTTTGCAGAGCCGCGATTGCCGGAGCCGCGCTCCCTTTGGGCGGATCGAGAAATGCGATATAGCCCTTCAGGATCAGGTTTTCTTCATCCTCCTTGCCATAGACCTGCTTAGGCGCACAATCGCGATAGGCTATCGCCAGAACGCGGAAGCCGTCGGCGGATAGTTGATCGTATTCCTCTTTGAGGTCTTCCAGGATGACGGGATCCATCGGGTAGGTTTCACCCTCAAGCTCGAACTGCGTGCAGCGGCCAAACACGGACTCAGGCGCCCCTTTACAGATCAGGCGATGACTCCCATCGGGAGTGGCTGCCACCACGGACATCATCTTACGGCTGAAGTCAAATGGGAGCTCATCAACTTTGGAATACCCGGCAGTGCGCGGACCCCCATGGTGCTCGCCGTACTGGAGAACGGCGCGGTCTAGAACATTCTTCAGGCCAGTCTGGAAATAGCTATTCAGGTACGCCAGCTCCAAGACACCTTCGTCCTCCTGCCGGGCGACGTCGCAATGCTGCTCGAGTATGACGCGGTCCATCGTCAGCGTGCCGGTTTTGTCAGTGCATAGCACGTCCATTGCGCCGAGATTCTGAATTGAGTTTAGCCGCTTGACGATTACCTTCTTGCGCGACATCAGCATCGCGCCTTTGGAAAGGCAGACACTAACTATCATAGGAAGCATTTCGGGAGTGAGGCCGACCGCTACGGCGAGCGCGAACAGGAAAGCTTCTCCCCACTTATGCTTGCTGAAGCCATTGATTAGAAAGACCAGAGGTACCATCACACCCATGAAGCGGAGCATCAACCAGGTAAACGCGGAAACGCCCCGATCAAAGCTGGTCGGGGGCGGCTCTTGCGTGATCGCGCTGGCCATCGTGCCGAGGTATGTCTTCAGACCGGTTTCTATGACGAGCGCGGTCGCGGTACCACTCTCGACGCTAGTGCCCAGAAAGCAGATGTTCTTGAGTTCCAGCGGCGACTTCTTGTCGGACTGCTCTGGTTGATCGAACTTCTCAACGGGGAACGATTCGCCGGTCAAGCTGGCTTGAATGAGGAAAAGGTCTTTACACGACAGGACGCGGCTGTCAGCGGGAATCATGTCGCCGGCGGCTAGCTTGACGACATCGCCGGGAACCAACTCCGCCAGTGGAATCTCGCGAGTCTTTCCCTCCCGCATCACGGTTGCGGTGACCCGAATCATTGCTTTGAGCTTCGCGGCAGCAGTATCGGCGCGGGCTTCCTGGATAAATCGCAAAGAAACTCCAAGCACCACCATAACCACCATCAAGCCGCCGCCGACCAGGTCAGACACCTCCTCGGCCGTTGCGAACGAGATCACTGCTAGAACTACCAGCAAAATTACCAAGGGATTCAGACATGCCCTTATCAAAAGCCTTAGCCGAGTGAACCGATGTTCAGGAGCTACAACGTTAGGACCGAACACTTCTATGCGGTGTATAGCCTCTTCTTCCGATAGCCCATCTGGTCCGCTCTGGAGTTCAGAGAGCACTAGCTCGCCCGGAAGAGAGGCCACTCTGTAGAGTTTGGGCGAAAACTCGGCGAAACCAACCTCGCGCTTGGCGGCAGGAGCGAAGTTTTTCGGCAGAACCGAGCTAGGAAATGAGGCCATGGCTATCTCCAGACGAGCCGTTCAAATGTTGCAAGATCCGGTGCTTCATAATTCGATGTGAAGCCGCACGCCCGGCACTGAGACGGGCCCCGGGCGCGGTTGTGACCTGGATTATTGATGTAATGTAAATCGACTGCGCCAAAGACTACGCGTGTGATTGGGAAATTGTAGTGTGAAATTCACTCATTACAATTCCCAGTGGAGTCTTCCGCCAAAGACTGACACTGGCCCGCGATCTTGGTTGAATGCCGGGTTGCTGATGAACTGGAAATCTATCGTGGCATAAATGGGTTTCCAGATTGGAAAACTGTAGTAGGTTTCCAGAACTTTCTCGCTGCCGTAAGTCAGCGCGCCGTCGCCGGCAAGTATGCCCAAACCTCCGGCATTCAGGAATTGTTGGTTCGAGCGCGAAGCGCCGCTCATGACGCCGGCAAGGCCGAAGGTGTCTCCCGGCCGCTGCCACGCGTCACCGTTGACGCTCGTGCCGAGTGACGCCGTCCAATTAACATCGGTGAATTCCCACGCTTGTTGGTGGCCGTCATTCCAGCCGAGGCGCGAAAACAGGCCGACGCTCTCCGCAACTTCCTGTTCCCAGTTCAACCCACAGCCGTACTTGAGGCGATAGGCTCGCGCCGCTGAGAGGTCCGCGGTTGGACCTTGGGCAACCAGAATGGCAGTCGCTGCATGGTTACTGAGCATTTCGGCTGAATCGAGAAAGGGCATAAGCCGAATCGCCCCCGGATGAGCGTTGATGCTGTAACGGCGCTCGAATTCCACCGTCATTCCCCAAGATTTCAAAAACGGGCCATCGGCGCCGGCTGAGCCAGTGCCTCCGGGGCGCCACATGAAAACCTGGTCATCAGCTGTGAAAGAATTCTGGACACGTGACATTTGGAAAAATCCGTAGCGCAAAGCCCATTTCGGCTGATTTAATTCCACGGCAATTCCGGTGGTGAATCCGACGGGATCCGCCGAGTAATCCCATGCGAGGTTGCTCGCCATCGCCCAATTCATAAACTGGGTGTGCGGGTCCTCCGCGTAGGTGTTGTGGTCGAAGACGTCCACCGGGGTGAACCTGCCGATGGTGAAGGTGAGCCGCGAAATGTCCTGTTTGCCCGCAAGCGTGAGTTGGTCGTCGGGCACATCCTCCTGTGCGCCGCCCAAGCCGATGGATTGACGAATAAACACACGCGCAAACGTTAGGAAGGGAGTCCAGGTGCCGATTTTAAAGGCGTCACCGTTGGGAAAGGCCTCTATGCCAAACGTTTTGCTCAGGCCGAAGCCCTGCCAGATCAGTCCGTCCACGTGGAACTCGGCGCCGCGCCATAACCGCACGCCGGCAAACAAGTCCAGTGTGACTGTTTCATCTTGTTCGCCCTTGCGGTCCAGGCTGTTTTGGCCGGAGTACTTGGCTGGAAAACCCCAGTCGCCTTGCTCGATGGCGGTGTTCTGAGCGTGCCAGTTCCAAATCTGGTCTGGCTCATTTGCCCGCTCCTCTGGGGCACTTAATGTCGGTTGCGCCGCCGGAGATGCGGCCGCACCTGGTGCCGCCGTCGAGGTTGCGTTGGCGGTTGGATCGGGGCCGACAGCGAGAGCCGCCCGAGCGCAGCCGAAGAAGCCGGTGACCACGATGATGGCGACGCTCAAAAGTTTCATGTTCATAAAGGCTCCTGGCACGTAGCCCTTCCATTTTCCTCGATTAAAGCTTTGGGGCTACCACGGCGGGAGCCTTGCCCGCCAACGACACAAAAGAGGAATCTGACGACGGCGGAATCATTTCGATCTCGGCCGAACACATCCGCGTACGCAAGCTGTCGATGGGTTAGGAACTGCGGCACTTTCAAGAACGACGCGGGACTTGCCGCCGCGTGCGCGGGAAGCGATAATGCATCTTCGCGGTGGACGCATAGCTCAGCCCGGTTAGAGCGCTTGCCTCACATGCAAGAGGTCCCTGGTTCGAGTCCAGGTGCGTCCACCAAATAAATCAAAGCCTTTTCATCAATTGAGTTCATCCGGGGCTGAGGACTGTGCCCAATTTTGTGCCCCCTCGACAGTAGAGTCTGCCTCATCCATCGCAACGGCCGCCTTCTCCAGAGCCCCTATAGCCGCCTGCTTCGCGGCAATGCGGATGTGGCTGTAGCGTTCCAGCATCTTTTTCGATACGTGACCGGCAAGCGCTCGGATCGTCTCCTCGCTGACTTTCGAATTCTCAGCCAGTCGAGTGACAAACGTGTGTCGGCAATCGTGCCACCGATACTTAAGAGGTTTCGCCGCCTTAAGCTGTTCGGGGGTTTTGCAGCCGACCTTTCCCGCTTTGTCCAAAGCGATTTTCCACGCTTTCTTCCATTCTCCGATGGGCTCGTCCAGCGCGATGCTGTGGAAGTGAGGCTTGCGCGCGTTGCCCTCAACTCCGACTGAGAAACGAGGGAAAACATAGGTATCAGGACCCGCCTCCGAGAACCGCGAGAGCCACAGCGTCAGGACTGCGCAAACTCTCGAAGTGAACGGTACCGTGCGTCCGGTACCAGCTTCCGTCTTGGACTTGGGAACCGTGAGTTCGCCCTTCTCGATGACGCCGTTGCGCCACTCCAGCCTTAAATCCTTTCGGCGCAGTGATCGCACTTCGGAAGCGCGCAGCCCGCTGTCCAAACTGACGATCAACAAAGGGAGAAGGGCCGGCGAGCGGCTCTTCGTGGCTGCATCGATGAGCTTCTTCTCATCCACAGAACTAATCGCACGCCCGATGTCGCGCCGCTCTCGAAGGTTCTTTACTTTGTCCGAGATCGCCCCCCAGAGTCCGTGAGTCTTGAGGATCTGGCGCAATACGTTGATTTCGAAATTCACCGTCCGTGCCGATTTCTTTTCCGCTAGTCTCTTGCGCTGGAGAGCGGCTATGTCTTCGTCATCAATATCGCAAACAAGCCGCTTTCCGAATTGTTCAGCGAGCGTCTGAACGAAATGCTCGTAGGCTTCTAGCGTGTTTGCCGCGAGATCCACTCGACTGTCTAGCCACTGCTTTGCTGCAAAGGAGAACAGCGGCATCCGCTCGCGCTTATGAATCCGGTTGACCGCCAATTCTAGATCGCGCCGCCGTGCTCGCTCCGCGTCCCGCGCAACCGTCTTCGAGGCGGTCTTCGCGCTGTCTCGGATAACCTGACCCTCGAATCGAAACTTGAACCACCAAACCTCTCCTCGTTTGTAGAGCATAGGAATCTCCTCTCAGCTCGTGGCCTTGGTCGGTTTCTTTGCCAACGATTTAGATTTGTGCTTACGCCACCATTCGCGTTTGGAGTGCAGTTGCTGCAAGCGAGCTGTGCAGAAAAGGCGGTCCTTTCGCGGAAGAAAAAAGACTTTTCCACAATGCGGGCAGATGCGCCAAGTAATTCCGCCCATGGTATCGAGCGCAAAGAACTCCCACATCGCTGACCACAGCGACTCTATTTCGACACCGGGGGTGAATGATGGCCGACCGCTTTTATCTGTCCTGATTTGCCATTGCACCTTTCCCGACGCGTGTCGTTCAACTGTGCGCGCGATCAGCCCAAACGTCATATCGCGCAGTTCGTGTGCAGACGATGCCTTCTTCAACCATTCAGCAGGACTTAATTCGTCAGACTCTCGCCAGGGTTCTGAGTAAAGAGGCGATCCCTCAACCACCATCCAACGATCAAATTGCCACTGCCACTCAAGTTGGAATGGGGAGTCGGAGTGATCGCTGAAGCTGCGCCAGATCGACTTGAGACGGTCGTTATCAGGCAGAGCGTCCCACAGCTCAACAATCGCTCGGAATTCTCGTTGGTACTGAAAGAACTTTTCAAGATCGACGAACCAATCTCCATCGTTGGCTTTCGACCCATTGACGACGAAGATGATGGAATCCTTCGTAAGCAGGCCAAAGTCACGAAGAAATTGAATCGCTTGATACGCGTTTCTGATTCCGCGGAACGTGGCGTGGGGCGATATACATGGATCTCTCTTCTGTACCGCACGAATGTACGCCTCTTGTGGCTTGTAGGGTTCACCTCGTACCCATCGGATGCACGGAAATAGCCTGAATTCGCCGCGGCGAACCCATACAAGTCCGCTTTCAGGGTCGCCTAGAAAAATTGCAGAACCGTCACGATTTACATCTTTGGGCGCCGGCGGTATTTCCGGATGGCGACGCCACCAGCGCATTTGATCTTCGCCGATCGCAGCACGCGGCCACGACCAGTTGCTAGAAAGTTCCTGCCGACTCCCTTTTGAGCCTTTCGCTGCCAAGCTTGACCAGTGATTGAACGTCGATAAACTGAGTTCTACTAGTTCTACTAGAATCTTTAATTTATCATGTTCTAGCTGATTTTGGAGGTGATAGTCAATGATCGAACTCGCGCATACGCAGTTGTACACGATCGAAAAGAGCGCTGAGGCTTTGGGTCTCAAGCCTCCGACCGTCAGGGCGTGGATGGCGAGACGAAAGATCGGTTTCGTGAGGCTGGGAAGGGCGGTCCGAATTCCTGTTGCTGAGATCGAGCGGCTAATTTTGGCCGGCACTGTGCCGGCCAAGATCGAGCGATGAGCGCTGGCGACAACATGCTCCGCGCGGCGCTGGCCTATGCCGGACGCTTCGGCTTGCCTGTTTTTCCCTGCCGGCCGCGCGGGAAGACACCCTTCACTGACCATGGATACAAGGACGCCAGCAAAGATCCAGTGCAAATTAGAGAATGGTGGGAGCGCTGGACCGGCGCGAACGTCGCCATAGCCACCGGCGCGATTTCGAGAATCGTGGTTTTGGATATTGATCCGCGCCACGGCGGCGACGAAACGCTCGAAGCGCTACAAGCGCAGTACGGCAAACTGCCCGAGACGCCAACCGTTCTGACCGGCGGTCGCGGTTTGCATTTCTATTTTCGCCATCCGGGCGGCCTCGTACCGAATAGCTCTGGCATGATTGGAAAGGGGATCGATGTGCGCGGCGATGGCGGCTATGTGATCGCGCCGCAGTCTATCCACGAATCAGGCAATCGCTATCTGTGGGAGGTCTGGTCCCGGATCGATCAGATACCTCTTGCGGCGCTGCCGGACTGGCTTTTGAAACTGACTGCCAGCAGCGAACTGCGGAGCTATCCCTATAGCGACACCAAAAGGGCCGGGGGCGCCGTACCGGACGTGGAGCGATTGAAGGCTGGTGTTCCGGAAGGCAATCGCGACAATCAGCTCTTTCGCTTGGCGTGTTACCTGCGCCGCCTAGGCTACAGCGGCGTGCAGGCGGAACCCGTGCTTCTGGACGCTGCGGCCCGTTGCCAGCCTCCTTTCCCGAGCCGCCAGGCCCTCCGCAAGTGGCGGTGGCGATGACGGAACTGGAAATACTCGCCGAAGTTCAACGCCTCGCGGTGATGTCGCCGCTCGCGTACGACCTGTGCCGCACGGACGAAGCCAAGCGGCTTGGCATCGGCAAGACCACCCTAGATCGGGAGGTCAAGCGCGCTCGCAGAACTCTTCGTAACAGCTCGAACACTCGAACGGATAGCGCGAAAACCTTTGGGGAAGAAGGACTTGAGAGCCGTTCGAATGGGTGTTCGAATGGGGGTCAAAACGCGCTCGATTCGAACGCTCTTTGCGAGGCCGCGAAGGAAATAATCGAACACCCGGATCCGATGGCCCTGGTGGAAGGGGCTATCATCGAGTCGGGATACGCCGGCGATCCGACCCCAAGCGCGCTGGCATATATCGCGCTGACTTCCCGTCTTCTCGATCGCCCGCTAAACGTCCAGTTTCTGGCCCAAAGCGCCAGCGGCAAGAATTTCACCGTGGACACTGCCCTCCGGCTCTTCCCGCCCGAAGCATATTACAAGCTGACTGCCAGTTCTCCCCGTGCGCTCATTTACACAAGGGAGGACTTTCGCCATCGGACAGTCGTGCTCGAGGAATGCGATTCGATTCCGGCGGAGGGGTCGGCCGCATCCGCGATTCGATCCTTGGTCAACGACGCGGTGATGAGTTACGAGACGGTCGAAAAGTACCCAGAGACCGGCGAATTCCAAACGCGCAAAATCACTAAAGACGGACCGACCGGGATGATCACGACCGGGGTGCGGGCGCTCGACGTGCAGATGGCGACCCGTCTGCTGAGCTGTTCGCTTCCGGACAGCCCCGGCCAAACACGCGAGGTGTTGCGAGCGCAAGCTAAGGCTGCGCAGGGACAGACTGCGATTTTGCCTCAGGCCGAGATCGAGAAGTTTCACTCCTATCAGCGCTGGCTGGCGGCCAAGAACAGCCGCGTGTTGATTCCATTCGCTCAAATCCTTGCAGAGATGCTTCCCGCGAAAGCGGTGCGCGAGCGGCGAGACTTCCCTCAACTTCTCACCGTGGTTCGGACCCTCGCGTTGATGGCGCAACACAATCGGCCGCTAGCCGAAGATGGGTCAATTGTGGCGATGCTTGATGACTACAGCCGAGCACGACGCATCATGGCGCCGCTTTTCGATTCGGTAGCGGCAGATGGAATCACGCCCGCCATCCGGGAAACAGTCGCACTCGTAAAGGAAGGCGAGGAAGTGTCGAACACCGAGCTTGCTCGCCGACTTGGTCTGGCGAGATCCACAATCAGCTATCGCGTGAGCGGGGCAATCCGAGGCGGCTGGCTCAAGAATTCCGAAAGCCGGCGGGGCTATCAAGCCTGTCTGTCGCGCGGCGAGCCATTGCCCGAGGAAAAGTCGGCCTTGCCCGAGGTCGATGAGGTCCGCCGAAGGCTTGAACCCCATTCGAACACTGATTCGAACACCTCTGATCCGCTTGGCGCACAAGGGTCTGATGTTGAGGTGTTCGACGATTCGAGTGAAGCCGAAAACCGCGATCAAGATGAGGAAGATGAAGAAGCGGAGATCGACCGCCTTGCGCGCGCAGATGGTTGGGCACCACGCGACTGAGCAGAGCATGGAACGACGCCGCCCGAGCGCCGCGGTCAAGTGCAGCGCCTGTCCGCCATCCCTGATGAGCGTGCTCTTTCAGGGGATAAAGCGATCTGCGTTCGGTCGTTTCCTGAATCTCCCGCGCGGAGGTTGCTCGGGACGGCGGATGTGGGTGAGACGGTGCTCAGCGGCAACCTCGGTGTCAGAGGTACGGGCAAGTGCAGATCGAGAGCACAGATGCGCAGACGAGCGATAAGCCGACGGCAGGGGTGGGTTTGAGGGTCGGGCTATTACTCATGGCAGCGGTGCTGCTCATTTCTGATGCTGCACTAGCGCAGACGGTCGCGACCTCTTTTGGGTGCCAGTTCACGAGCCAGACGAGCGGTTGTACGGTCACAGACACTGGCGACAAGATTCAGACTGGAGACCTCCTGATTGCGCTCACCAGTGCCGCTACAGGGAGTGCTTGTACTTCAACTGCAGGCTTCCCAACTGGCGGTTCTGGTGGTTCATGGGCTGAGCAAGTGGCTGCCTTTGGTGCTGGCGGCGGTAATCGGGACGTTTCCTGTGTCTATCAGCGTCTAGCGGCTTCGGGTGATACCGGTGGGCAGGTTTTCACATTTCCATATACCTCGGGACAGACGACCCCCCAATATGCAACTGGAATTCTTATCGATGTAACCGGGGAGAATCAGAGCAGCCCAATTTGTGTTACAGGCGTCGGCAGCGCAAACGTCACCACGGATGGCGTTACGATGCCAAGTGGATGCACTCTTTTGATGTGGTTAGGCAGCGCTGCCATATTTTCGGGTGCTGGACCCGCCACAATCACTCCACCCTCATCGCCATTTGTAACCCTACAGAACTTTGTGAGTGACCCCACTGCCGGTGCCGCCGCAGCATCTTACGAAAGCGGCGTGGCCTCCGGCGCAACTGGCAATATCTCATTTAACCTAACGACGGGTGGTGGTTCAGCTGCTAGAGCTAGTGTACTTCTTGGAATAGAAGGCGCGCCAGCAACGCCGACTGCGACCGCCACAGCTACGGCGACAGCGACGGCTACCGCAACGGCAACTGCGACAGCTACCGCCCGGCTACAGCGACGCCGCTGCCGACTCCCTTCGGGGCCTGCAGTCCCAACGCCACTATCTACCTCGCCAACAGCAGCAAGAAGATCATTAACGGTGGCGCGTCCGCCGTGACCGGCAAGGGTGCGCAGTGGTCGGCTTGGGCGGTCGATACGAGCGGAGACATCGTGAACGCGTTTACGGGTACGGCAAGCTCGACCTCAACGCTCATCAACCAAACGATTCGGATCGTGGACGGTCACGGATTGGTCTGCACGGGCACGAGCGTCAGCATAACGCCCGCGTTAGCCAACCTGACGGTTCAGGTCTGCAATACCGAGAACACAATTGCTGGATGCACTGAAAGCGCGACGAGCGCCAAGCCCAGCCTCACCGTCCAGATTCAGGATGCGAATGGATTCCTGGACGATACGTTCTAACCATGCTCTTCCAAACGCGAGCCTTGTCGAAGGTGTGTCCAAAGCCGCGAACCGGACGGGCCGAATTTCCGGCAGATTCTGGCGGTGCTTCACTGTGCGCGCCTTGAACCGATAGTCGAGGACGTGGCGCTTCTGGTGGAGGCAGGCTGGACGCTCAAGAACGCGCATTTCCTAAGGAAGCGGCATCGTAACTCCACACCCGGCGAGCGCCCCAGAGCACTACTTTTCTCCCAGCAAGGCATGCATCATGGCAAGCCAATCGTCCAGGTCCGAAGGTTCATCCATTACAACGGCGCCGTCGGGAAGCTCCAGACCTTCATTGGCTCTGCCGAGCACTGCGATCACACACTCGGGGTTAGTGATCTTAAACCTTCGAATGGCGGCCGCTGAGATCGCTGCACAAGTCGTGTCCGTGATGAGAAGATTCCACTCACGGGCAGAGTCTCGCGTGATCTCTTCAAAATCGTTTTCAGTATTCGCGCAAAAACTCCATCCCGCCACGGACTCGGGTTGCAGGTACTTTTCCACACGATCCAAATAGAGGCTGTTCAATGCTTCTGACGAAAGAAAATGGATAACGCTGCGATACTGTTTGTCCGAAGACACTAGCCCACTTCTCCACTTCGATGTGCGCCTAGAAACCTTACCGCACGAGGCGTGTCTAGTTCAACCTCTTTGTAGAATATGAGCCTCGATGCAGATAACGCACCAAGAGGATGGTCATCCGCTCGTCGACTCGGATGGTGACTGTCGTAGCTTACGGTACAGTTTTGGTCGTCGGGAAGCACGGTCGCGCGATACGATTCGACCTTCCGCAGGCGAGACGCTTAGGCAGCTCAGAGCACTTGCAAACGCTTCCCGGACTCACCTACCTATGACTGTCGAAGGTCGCTTGCCCCAAAACGGGCCGTGTATTGCCACAAAGGCTAGCTATGTGCGCAACGCGGCGCGCTATCAGCTCCTCAGTTCCTATATCGGAACGATGAAACACAGGACCCTGAACTTTGCGTGCAGAGTCTTCGGCAATCTTCTCGGCTTCAGCTAAATTGCGCCCGATTCCTACTAGGGCAACTGCGCGAGACCCAGTGAGATATAGTTTGCCCTCCTTACTGTTCACGGCGGCATAGTATAAACGAAGGCGCCTATTTGCCAGAGAGACGTTGGTCAAATCAATTTCCGCACCCTTGACCGGCTCAGTAGGGTACCCCTTCGGGACAATATATTTGCAGACCGTCGCTTGTCGCTCAAAGGTGATCTCTACCTTGTCCAAAGTTCCCGCAATGATTCCCTCACAAACATCAATGAAGTCGGTTTCCAACAACGGAAGGACATTCATGATCTCTGGATCACCAAAGCGCGCATTGTATTCAATTACTCGCAATCCCGCTTTCGTAAGCATGAAGCTCCCGTAGAGTACGCCCTTGTACTCTTCACCTGTCTTCTTTAGGAGTGCGTGAGCAACGGCCTCATTGATGCGACTTGCCTCTTGAAGGTGCTCGCGCTTCAAAAATGGCAGTTGGTGGTCTTCACAGGAATATGAACCCATTCCACCTGTGTTAGGACCAAGGTCTCCATCCCAGGCACGTTTGTGATCTTGAACGGGTATTGTATCGACGACGTGACGCCCATCGCAAAATGATTGAAACGAAAACTCCTCTCCTTCTAGCCGTTCTTCGATCACAATGGCCTTTTGGTGAGCGGCAAACACCTCCTCGCAGTACTGTACAGCCTCATCAATGCTTTGAAGGTGTTCTCCGAAAACCTTGACTCCCTTGCCGCCCGTCAGCCCGTCGGGTTTGACGACAAATGGCCTATGCGTCTCAATATACGAGCGCAACCCCTCCATACTATGAAATGTGCGATACTTCGGGTTCCCTGGAATGCCATAGTCACTGAGCAATTCGCGAGCAAACGATTTGCTCGTTTCGATCCTAGCTAGATTTCGTGTTGGCCCGATCGCCGGAATTCCTATCGTTCGCAGCGCGTCCACGATGCCTGCAGCGAGGGGCTCTTCAGGACCAATGAAAACGAAATCGGGCCGAACTTCTTTCGCATACGCCAGCACGTCATTGAGATCATCGGTCTTCCCTATCCGGACTTCGGCAGAGGCTTTTGACGTCAATCCCGGATTGCTGACCTCAGAGAGGACGTATATCTCCTTAGGTCGAGGACTCCTTGAAAATGCATCAAGTGCGCAATCCAGGCGCCCCGATTTGTCTAATCCCAAAATCCGGATTGGATTACCCACAGCTTTTGCTTTCATCTTGTCGTATATCCGTACTACTTGGGCAGTCTCTTTTCCGTAATGCTCCAACGGCGCTTCCTCCCTTCCGGCCGAGCACGGCGATCAACCGCGTTCGGCGCAACTGATACCCGTCAGGTCGAATGGCGAGTTTTTCGGCGCTCCAGGGCGGAAGGCACGTCGATAACACGATGGAACTATTTCTGCTAACGCTCTCCAAGCGCTTTTGCAAATCAAAAGGCCCACGCGCTTGTAGCCAGTTCGACTGCCCGACGCTTCGACCACCGCCACGTCCTGACCCCACGACATCCAAGAGCTGGGCCGATTATACCCAGAACACTCTTGAGAATCTAGCCTTTCCCATAGATTCGGTAAAATACTGGGCCTATAATACCCAATCCTGTGGATAAACCTGACAAGTTTTTTCTCAAGGAACCGTGGCGTTCGCTGGTTTTGAAGATTGAGCTTGACAGACCTCGGCTTCGGTTACCCAAAGGATTGGCAGATGCAGTTTCGTGGCTGACCTCGTCCCAAGAGAACATCTCTTGTTTGGCGACCGTGGGAACAAAAGGCGGGATGATGCTTTACCCGCTCAAATTGCTAGACGCCCGGTCAAAAATGGCATCCGCACTTTCTGCCCAGGATTTCCGGCGATCCGCTGCAGGGTCGGCGACGCTGGATTACGCGCGCCACGCGGCGGCAAGCTGGCAAGTGACCATGCTATCAGAGCGTAGCAGGTGGTCGTTTGATCTGCCCAAGGAAGCGCGCGATTTGGGTCTTGTGCCCGATAGCGGCGGGAAGGCCATAGTTTTTGTCGTAGGCGAAATCCTTGAGGTGTGGACAGTTCCTGACTGGCTCACATACATCAGGCGCGTTGGCACCGATATAGGGCAACTGGAGCGGTCCATTTTGGAGGAATTCGAATCCAGCGAAGATTAACGCTCACTTACCCCTTCCCCAAGGAATAGTTGGCGCCTTTCTGCTTGTTGGCCTCCATCGCACTCAGGCATCGCGACTTCGTAGACCCCCCTAAACTCTGGAATCTGCCTGCCGTCGAGATCGACTGTCCTGAGAACTCAAGCAAGAAATCAAAAACGAGTCCGGGGATACCGGGGTATCGAGTCTCGTACAGTGCGTGGAGCGGCTGTTGCCTGAACGCTATTACTATTAGGGCCTCCGTGGATTGCTCGGTTCCGTCGTAACGTCGCCCGACACACAACTCGGTGATGCCGCGCAATTTCCCTCTCGCTATTCTTGCCCGGGCACCCGTGGCACCAGTTAATATTCAAATAGTTGCAATTGGTCTGTATTGACCGAAGGCAGGCGGAGTCGAGCTCCATGCTTGATCGGGTGCACCAGCGTCTCGCGTTCGACTTTTTCGAGCACATCATCGCGATCGATCCGCTTGCTCAACCAGCGTTCACTCCACCATCGAGCAATACGGGAAGTCCGGATCTCTGGATCGTCGAGCGGCAAATAAAAATCGGGCTCCGGTTCCATTCCCAGGAGGAATTCGAGCCCGTTTCGCGCCAAGGCAACACCGTAAGTGATCTTGGGACTGCCATGATTAAGGAACTCATCGGAGGGCAACCCTAGTTCGTCGAGGCCATCACGAATGGCGCGAAAGCGCGGGCTCACGCCTTCTCCAAAGATCCAGTTCACCGTCGTCCCGTTGTTGGATTGAGAGCTTACCTCCATTAGAGCTTTGCAAGTCGCAGTCGAAAAGTGAAACGAACCGAAACCCAATGTGTACCCAAGCTCCTGATACCGGATCGTTTCGCTCGCACAACCGTCGGCCACCGCACACGGAATAGAGATCCGCGTATATTGGTTCAAAGG
Source organism: uncultured delta proteobacterium (assembly GCA_963724395.1). Classification (GTDB taxonomy): domain Bacteria; phylum Desulfobacterota; class Binatia; order Binatales; family Binataceae; genus Binatus. The sequence continues at coordinate 204,551 of CAVRUK010000004.1, forward strand.
TACACCGTAGAGTGAAGTAGTGCACAAGAAAGCTAGAAGTGGTGGTTTCTTGATTGCGCGACCCGCGATTGAAGAGGCGATGATGCTCGTGTGGTTCGAGTAGCGCCTGCGGTAATTGAGGATTACCTCGGGGCTCGCCAAGAGCATCGCAACAAGCTTCCCCCCCACTAGATGACTATAGGGCGCGACGGCTCCACACACCGTGATGTCGGCAATTGAAATTCCAACCGTCTCGCCCTTGGCCTTTCGCAAGATACTCGCCACGGTCTGCCTACCCTCGTTAGTTTCCAATAGGTGGCGCAAGCCCTGGGCAGAGATTGATTCGCCAAATGCTTCATTGAAGACTCGGCGCGCGCGCAAAAGGATGGCAAGAAGACCAGCGCGCTTGCTCTTGAAGAGTTCCGACTCGGCTTCTCCTTTCCAATACTGATCCTCAGTGAACTCCTCGGTGCGCTTACGCTTATGGTCGCGTGGGGCGTTTCGCAGATGCTGCTGCATCGCGATGCGCGAAAACTCTTCCAGACGGGCGACTACGTCGGCGGTGGGGTTCTTGAGATCGACTAGACTGATTATAGGTTGGGCGAGGAAATCGTTGACGTAAATTCCGTCCAATGATCGGTCGAGCGTTTGCACAAGCCACCTGGCGACCTTGTCGCTTGCGGGATGTTCAGCCATCCGTTTGCTGAATACGTCCGGTTCCCAGCCGATCCAGCGGTCGCGAACGGAGTTTTGAACTACCGCGCTTCCCAGCGCGGCAATGCCTATGACTGGATGGTTCGAGGCGGCTGCGTCTCGAACAAGAATCATCATGGAACGGCCAGGCACGCTTACGTAATGGTTTGCCCAGGTGTATCGAAAGTACTTCCAAATCTCGGCCAGCTTGAGGCCAGTGAACTCGCATTTCTCGCGCTCATCTACGAATTGGAGATACGGTTTGATCGTCTGGTTAAGTGCTTGGACCCGATCGATACCATCCAGTGCCCTGACTCTTCGAAGCGATGACGCCAGTTCCCGACCGTCTCGCATGAGCGAGAATACCGAGACAAAACGGCCCTCAAATAGCCGCCTCGTTTCCATCTCCCTTGCAAACGCACGCACCGGCTCGGTCCCTAGCCGCTCATCGCGTGCGCGAAGATGCTGGAACCGGACGGCCTCCCGCTGTTTGTCATCCGTCGGCGCTATTGAAGAGGGTCTCGATATACCGATCTCTCTCGGCGCGACTCGGATCTGCCAACCATGCCCTACCAAGTCTGAAAGGACCCTGATGGCAGCCTCAGTGACTACGTCGTTCTGTTGTCTCGCATCATCGGCCAAATGCCCGGCCGTTGCCTGATCTCCAGCCTCAAGGGCCCGCGCCGCGCGTCGAACAAACCGCTTACGGTCGGGCGTCCCCAAAGCTGGGTCATATTTCAGCCACTCACCCGTCGGCACATTCAGATCCTTAGATAGCTCGCAAGTGTATTGCTCCAGTCGGCCTGGTAGCGGTCAATTGCTCTTCGTGCCGCCGTGTTTCCCGACAGTTCCGCGCTTCGGGCTGCGGCAAGCAGGATCAGCTCTATCTTAACGCGTAACGCCACTGCAGCGGGATCTTCAGATTCAGATAGAGGACCGTACAGCTTCTTGTAAAAAGGATGTGACCTGTTGACGAGAACTGCCAGGCGACCGTTGTCTCGCACGGCCTCGAAGAATTGTGGACTTTCGATCAAATCTTGCGTGATAGCGAACGGTCGAACCTCTGAGCTGTCGTTGGCCCATTTCTTCAGAACAGGAATGCGAGCAACTGTTTTTGCGAACTGGCGTTTCTGGGCGGACGTAGGAGGAGCCATTGGCGCGAGCGTTCGCTCTTCAGCGGCCGCTCGCTCCTCGGACACGGCAACCTGCGCCCGCGACTTGATACTGAGGTGAGCCTGCCGCACGCGCGCGTTCAGCGCTCGCGCATTCATCTCGATGTCTTTGACCAGAACTTCGAGTAGTTCCGGCGTCGGATGAATTTCTTGTTTTGTGTGAGTGATGCCGAACCGCTCATCGAGCACCGGGTCAAACCTTATTTCACATCTCCACCAATCGTCGTAGTTCTCTCTCCGCTTCGTTCCTGCAAAGAACCAGCCTCGATCGATTTCTCTATCCCCTCGGACGATCGAGACTATCGGCTGATCTGTGATCCCCATACGCCGTTTCTGGTCATTCGGCAGCGCCTGCCAATCTTCGACTGGCAATTCAGCAAAGCGCACGCTTATCTTCCCAACAGGAGGGGGACCGCCATTAAATCGAACGCCCTCCATCTCGTAGGACATCGGTTCACCGAAACTGCGAGCTCCAGCGAGAACCGACTTAGGGTGGAGAAACAGCGGATCGACACCGCGGAGCGCCTCACCGTTGACCGTGATCTTAACCCCGCGCCACAGGTGATAGCGAAATATCCGTCCGAGGAATGAAACAAGCTTTCGAGCAATCGTTGACGGGCGGCGATTTTCCAAGCGGTCGCATCGACTCCAAACTATCGCTGTACCTGTTGGACTTGAAATTGGCGGACAAACGGCAGGGTAATTTGCTCGCACCGGTCTCGGTACTTCGCGCATCGCTCCGCCGGTAATCTCATCGAGGTCGAGGTAAGATTTCAGGACCTCTCGCGGCCGCTGCCAGGTATAGACTTCAACCCTCCGAGCCTGACTGAGCGAGCTATTTGGGAGTCCCATTCCATATCGACCCGTACCCAGTCGGTCGTTGAAACGGGAACTGCCGCCGAAGCGCAGTGCTTGACGGAGTGTCGCGGCATCCATTCCTTCGCCGTCATCTTGAACCGCAACGGTTATCGGGGCATCCGAAACTTTCTCATCGGCCTTCACCCCAATGTCAATCTTACGAGCGTGCGCTTGCAAGGCGTTGTCTACGAGTTCCGCGATCGCGCTTGACGTTCCCCGGTAACCCGAATCTCGCGTCGCCAACACGAACTTTTCAAGCGCAATTATCGAGTGTTGGTCAGTCTTAGTCACAAATTCGCTCCCCGCTGAGATCGGTTGGACCTGGCCGCTTGTGATCCAGTCTGAAAGTTTTTCAGCGCCGGGCGATTCAGATCCAACCAAACCGCCGAATCGCCCAGCGCACGTCCTTAACTCCGATTCCCTGGGATCACTCTGCCTCTGCGGCTGCAGCCACCGTCATGTGCAATTGTTCGGCCACGGCAGAAGCCTTGTCGGCGAGACTGTCGTCGGCGACGAGCTTGTCCAGTGCTTGGCGGAGACGTTCCGACCACCTCTGGCGCTCCGACTTGTAGAACGTCTCGCGTTCGCCCTCTGCATCGATCTCAGCCTCCGCCAGGACGAATAGAAGTACCTCAAGCGCAGCTCTGACCTCGGGTGCAGCATTGTAGATCTTCGTGTAAAAGGGATGATTAGTGTTGATCACAAGCCGCTTTTGTTCACCAATTCGCTTCGGCTGATAGAAAGGACCCTCGTCGATCGCCTTGAACTCCACTTCAAACTTTTTCTTGGCGACCTTTGAGGCAAGCTCTTCGACAACTTTCTCTTCAGGTTGCCCGGTCCCTTTGGCGATGTTCGCCGCCGCCTCCTCCAGGTTTCGCCGCGCTTCCTTCACCTTGGCAGGCGAGGGATGCGGAGTCGCCGCCTGAAACTTCTCGGACTCGGCCATCGCCGTTTCGCTTGGCCTCGGCGTTTCCTCACCGCTGCGATTCTGCTCCTCGGCCTCTGCTTCCGTTAGCATCTCTCTGAAACGCGCCCGCAGATCTCTCAGAAGGTCGCGCAGAGCGCCACCATTCCTCCCGTTCTGCTCGAGCTGGTCCCACATCTCATCGGCGATGACGATTTGCTGCTTTGCGGTCGTGATGCCGAAGTACTCGTCCAATTCGGGATCAAAGTCGATCTCGATTTTGACGTTCCGGTCGTAGTTCTGAAAAGTCGTCTTACGGGGCGAGATACAGTCGATCTGCCGGCCCTCGCGGCAAATTAGCAGGCCGTTGTATCCCTTCATGATGTCGAATCTCTTGTTGGTTTTTCCGCTTCCAACGCCACCCGAAGGATCGGCAAGCTGGAAGGTCGGTGGCAGGACTGAGGCACGAATCTTTACGACTCCCTTGCTTCCATGCGATGTCTTGGCCTCAAAGACGCGTGTATCCACGCGAATTGCCCGTACGCTGGTCTCATCGAAATACCGGGCGTGTTCCATGAGAAACAGCGGATCAACCGGTTCAACCTCGATCCCGTTTACACTGATTTGAGGGTTTGGCAACCAATGACGGTACGCCACTCCGAAGTGTTGCAACAGCTTCTGGTCAAGCACCTTTGTCGTGATCCAGCCGGGAAGCGTCTTCAAGCGGTCGAGATCTTCGAGCACTACGATCGTGCCCGACTCCAGAATGCTGATATCAATCGACTCGCAATCCTTCACGATCCACTTGGGTGGGGTGGCCGGTTTGGCGGTCAACAGTTCTTCTGTCTTGCTCGGGTCGTTCGCAGCCGCCGCCAGCGCATCGATGTCGACGGTGACCCGGTGCCACTCCCCCGCGCGCGATTTTGAGTAGACTGAGTACTTCCGCGCGAGACTGACGGTCGAGCTCGGCAGACCGTAGCCATAGCGCCCAAATCCGTGCCGATCGCCTTCTCGGTCGGTGCCGCCCCAGCGAACCGCATAGCTGATCATTTCGGGAATCATGCCGGCGCCATTGTCCACGATGGCGATGTGGTCCGGCTTCGTTCTGCTTGAATTGCCTGACGCGTAACCGAACACTATCGAAACCTTGGTCGCGGCAGCCTGTATCGCGTTGTCAACCAACTCCGACAAGGCCCAAGCCGGGCTCTTGTACCCGATGTCGCGCATTCCTCGAAGAAACGCGTCCGCGAAGACAATTCCGACGCCACCGCCTTTCTCTTTCTGGCTTTCGACATACCGTCGCTGCCGTTCATTCGTATCCATCGAGATATCGATCGTTCGCTCTGCCATTTCGGGACTCCTTCTCGTTGGCCGGCCCCGTTCTTTGAAGCCGGCGATATTGAACTCCTTGAGCTTTGTCGACGGGCAACCGGAGTTCGTTGGCCGCCCGCCGACGGTAATCTTCAAGCCATTAGGACCGACAATGCGGCGCGTCCGCGGTCAAGCAATTCTGCATGCAGCTGGGCAACGCGGGGCTGGCTGACACCAAGAATGTGGGCCGCCTCGCGTTGCGAAAATTCCTGGTGATAGATCAGGTCGTAAATCCGTTGCAACGGTTCGCGAAGAGACTTCACCCACGCCCGGATTCGAGTCACCACGAAGGGGTCTGTGGGCTCGGCAACGGTGTCGTCGGGCTCGGCGACGGTGTCGTCGGACATGTAGTCCGTGGCGTCGCAGGGAGTTTCGGTGACGGCCTCGGTCTTGCCCATTAGGGGGTGCCAAAATGCGACTTCTGTGCGGACAGCATTCTTGATCGCTCGCCGCGCGTAATGGTGGAACGGGCCACGATGCGCGTTGTACGAGAACGTACTACGCCACAGGGCTAGTCTCGCGGACTGTTCCAGGTCGGCTACATCGACACCAGGCCGACGACGACGGTAGGCGACAGCGCGAATCTCCCTCGCGAACGGCTCCAAAACCGCTTCGAATGCCAAGTCAGACCCTGGCGACGCAGCGAGCAACGAAGAGAAATGGTTACACAAATCGGGTGACGCGACTTCAGGTTGCTGCATAGCGAACCTCCCAAAATTCTCCTCAGGCGAGGAGGTTTGTTGTTGGCCGCCGGACATCCGACGGCCGAAGGGAGGTTCTTGCCGCGTGGCGTGGGTTGTTTGACCTTTGCCGTGAGCCCCGATTTTGGGAGCCCGGTGAGGGCGTACCCTGCCTTCTACCCCCTTATACTATGAAACCGGGTCAAATGATAAGGGGGCGCCTATGCGGCTGTGTGATGCCGAGCCGAGCACCGCGACGCGCCGCGCCACGCGACAATATAGTTCTGCGGAAGATCGACGCGGCGGGTCGTCCAGTTCGCCAAATCGAGCTGTCCGATCACAATGCCGAGGCCGTGACTGCTCGCGAACGCAAGCGCGGCAACGAGATATTCGATCGCCGCGATTGGCGCTAACGACATCGTCCAGCACCGTGATAAAAAACATGAATTGACATGCTCGCCCATTCTCAATTCCCGCTTCAGATCGTCAAGTTGGTGCCCAAGCCGTTTGACGGCGACGATTGGCTTTTCGAAATCAAGCACGACTGGTTCCGAGTCCTCGCGATTCGCGATGGCGCTTCCACCCGCCTGTACACGCGCAATGGCCGAGACATCACGCGAGGCCATCGGCACCTGGTCGAAGAGTTGGAGTCTCTCAGGGAAAAGCGCTTCGTCCTGGATGGCGAGCTGGTTGTGCTCGATGATGACGGCCGCTCCAATTTCTCGCGACTGATGAATGGCCGCACCGGGACTCACTTTTACGTGTTCGACTTGCTCTGGCTGGGTCGGAAGGATTTCAGAGCCTTGCCGCTGGAAGGGCGTAAAATCGCGCTCAGGAATTTGCTCCGCGCAAAAGCCAAGAGTGGCGACCGAGTGCGCCTCTGCGATCATATCATCGGCCATGGAAAGGCATTTTTCGAAACCGTCAAGGAAGCCGGGCTGGAGGGGATGGTTGCCAAGCGCCGACAATCGCTCTACCACGGCCGCCTGACTGACGATTGGCGCAAGGTCAAATGTGTGAGGCTGCACCACTTCGTAGTCGGCGGATGGGAGAAGGATTTCAGCGCAGTGCTGATCGGTGAGCATGTGGATGGCAAGCTGCGGTATTTGGGGAAAGTCCCTTCCCGATTCGACAGCCGCAAGCTCGAGTCCATCACCCGCAAGATCTCTCGTCGGAAGGCATCGCCATTCTTTGATCCGATATCCGACACTGACGTGCGGTTCTGCGAGCCGACGCTACGCGTCCCCGTCCAATTCATGGAAGTCACCGAGGGCGGATACCTCAGACGCGCAAGCTTGAGACTCTTCGCGTGACCGAATCCGCTGCTCGCGCTTGTGGGTTGGCATCTGATGGCCTCGAAGGCCCAGAATTTCGGGTATGTTCGGAGGGAATCGCATGACCGGACAGTGTTTCTGTGGAAGCGTAGCTTTCGAGTTTGACGGTCCGACCACAAACATCGAGTTCTGCCATTGCTCACGATGTCAACGCGCCACCGGCTCCCCGTTCTCTGCAGAATTCAAGGTGCGTGCGGAGAAGTTTCGCTGGCTCCGGGGCGAGGATCTAATCTCATTCTGTGACGCACCGATACTTCGCGATCCTCCTGCGTATCGGAGGTCCTTCTGCAAAACCTGCGGCTCGCAGGTGCCGACGTTATTTGCTGGGAACCCGGTAGCAAATATCCCCACCGGACTCGTCGATGGAGACATACCGGCTCGCGCATTAGACCACATCTGGGTGAGCAAAAAGGCGAACTGGCTGAATCTCCGCGAGATCGGCACGCTACCGGAATACGATCGCGATCCAGAATCCAACAAACTGAACGAACCGCTGAAACTCAAATAGACGGAAATTGGAGATCCCCGAGGACGGATATGTCAGACACGCAAGCTTAAGACTCTTCGCCTAGATCGAGAGAATGGTAGCCAGTATGAACGACACCGCCACGCCGGCGCGCTTGCTCTCGTTGGCTGGTACCGTCGACAAAACGGAGGATACGATGTCTGCGGAAGAAAACAAAGGGATCTTTATTCGGTTCATGAAAGAGACTCGGCAAAGGCAATCTCGCCATCATCGACGAAGTATGCTCCCCCGAGTTTGCCTTCCACTCCCCTAACTTTCCCGATTGGCCGCGCGGCCTGGAGGGAGCAAGGACACTGTCCGTGGCAGGACGCTCGATGTTCTCCGACGCTCAAACGAAGCTCGATGACATCTTCGCCGCCGATGACAAAGTAGTGATACGAATGACTATCCGGGGTACTTATATCGGCGAAGACCTACCCGGCTTCCCAAAGAAAGGTGAGCGATTCGTGATGGGCGGGGTAGCTATCTACCGCTTCGTCGATGGAAAGATCGTCGATGACTGGGGAATCCAGGTGACTTGTCCTACGGACACTCCTTGGGGTTGAAGGCAAATCCAATCAGTGGGGCAGCGACGATGATCTCGATGAAGTGATCCCAGCGACGATGCCCGCCTCAAGGAAAACTAGAGTGAAGCCCCGCCGCATTGTCGCTTGCGCCTGTTGCGGGAATGTTGGTAAGCCGCGCCAGCTAAACGAACTTCTGCGGGTTGATAGGAATGAGCCCGCCGTTGCGCTCTGTGCTCAGTGTCTCCACTTGCTGAAATACGCGGACGCCAAAACGTGGAAGTGGTTCCGCGAATATCGCAACCGATTGATTTCGAGCCGAGAAAAATGAAGCCACTGCGCTCGCGTTGTGGGCTGGTAAGACGAGGCACGCATTGGCTTCACCATAAGGGCATATCAGCCACGCGTGCCTTCGGCTTCTCGGGGGGAGCGGGAGGCCGACAATCTTCTGTTTATTACTTGCGCGCGGCTACCGCCATGGGCGGCGCGTTACGGGCGGAACGATGTTGACGTTTGAGTATAGAACGGCCTGCGCCCTTCCGCGCCAGCCCTCCGCACTGGAGGGGCAAATCCTCGACTTCCTCCCGAACTCGCGCGGACTCTGCCAAAGGAGCTGCGCGATCTTATCGGTTACCAGACACTTCAGGGGCACGGCTTCGCGGATCCGATCTGCGATCGCGGGCAGGCTCAACAGAACCGACATTACAAAGATCGAAACCGCGATCGCGAGCGTAGTCAGAATCGCGCGGCGCGGATTACGCGACAGGTTCACCAAAACCAGGTGGAGCATATCGACTTCGTCCGCTCGGTCACGCTTTCGTGATCGTCAGGCCTCCATCGATTAACACGCAAGCCCCTGTATGGATACTTGCCACAATCGGGAAAAGAACAGGCCAGCGAGGGGAGGAAATCCGAACTCGCCGAATGTCGACTCGGGAGAGACGGCCAGCCTTAATCCAATCAGTGCCACGTCTAATAAATTGTCGCGAGAACGTCTATCGACAACTGGCAAAACTGGTAACGAGTGAGACCCGCCAAAGAACGTCGCTCGTGCGGTGGTTCGGTTAGAGTCGGCACAGGAGCATTGCGCATCAGCACCCGAGGCAAGCTGATTCAGAGTTGCTCGCGCTTAGGCCTGCAGTCGCAGCCGATACGATGACTCTGTCAGTGCGAATTAGCTGACCGATTTCCCGCAAATCTAGAGAGTCAGTTGGCAGCGGCAGGAGAAGGCGCCGCGCCCGCGTCGGCAGGAGCGGGTGCAGCCGCCGTGCCGCCGGCAGGAGCGCTCGCATCTGCGGGGGCTGCAGGCGCAGCTGCCGCTGGAGCGGCTGCTGCAGCCGCGTTCGCGTCGCCGCTTGCAGGTGAAGCTGCGGCGGCGGCCGAAGCGGCGGGCGCCATGCCCATCGAACCCATCGCGCCATTTACGGCATTCTGTCCCGCCTGCTGAGCCTGTTGCTTGGCGGCATCTGTGGCGGCGGTGCCGAGATCTCCCTGCGCACGTGCCTGGCTGGCAAACGCAACGATTGCGAGCGCAACGACAAACATCATCACTGGCTTCATGCTCATTAGTCCTCCGCTCGAACTCCCTCCGAAACTGACACCGACTCCAGTTAGAGACCACCGGCACCGTGTTCCGAGAGGAACCATTCTGAATCTTTCCCTTAGCGCAGGATCACCAAGTGCAACAGGGGGAAGTCAAACCCACTGAAGGTCAAGAAATTGCGGTCTCTGGAGCGGGACACATCGCTGACACAGTCATGAAATAATCATAGGGCCCGCATCCTGAGTTTAGTGGAATAAAGTAGAGCGTCTGAGCCGGACGAGCCCGAACAGATGCGAGGGGCCGGACGCTGTTCCGGCCTTTTGCTTTCTGGTAAACGGAGCGCATGAAGGGCCACAGTGTACAGATTGCTACGTCGCCATCACATTCCGGCCTTCAAGATCGGCGGCGGTTACCGTTTTTACCGGGACGAAACAGAGAAGTGGATGGCCGATGGTCAAGTCAAGTGAACAGTAGATAAAGAACGGCCGAGCGAAAGCGGGAGGGATCGATTCCAAATTTAATTCGCCAGCCCGACACCGATTGGCAAGGGGCCTGCAAACCAGCCGATGTATTTTCCTGATACTAAACTGCCGCGCGAGCGTCTACCAAAAAACGGGCCGATGCTCGGGGGGAGAGTGCATCGGCCCGCACCTGACAAGTCTGGGGGACGAGTCAGGCTACTGTAGGTAGGTATTTTGTACGACAAATATCACTTCTATGTCCAGCGGGAAAATGAGCCACTCGCTACTTCAAAAGACGCCGATCTCGATCAACATGGCTGAAATGACGCTGGTATCCGCCGCGCTCGCGATAGGAGAAATTTAGCGATGGACATGATCTGGGCGTTCAAAGTGAAAGTTCCGCTCGGCCACCAATGGTGGCACGCGGCGTATCATGCCGAACAGAGCGCGCGCGCCGCGCTCACAAAACTATTGCCAGACGCCGAGATTCTTGAAGCAAAGCAAACTAGCAACGACTACAAACTCAAGCATGGTGCTTGTGTTCAGTTGCAGAATACCCGTCCGGCAAATTAAGACGGCACCGATTCAGACAGCGCCCCACAGTCCGAAGCCCTTAACCACCTTGGCAATCTGGTGCCTTCGACCGCTCGGCCATCCCTCCCCCGGACGCAGTCTCGAACCCTAAGCTCGCCCCTGGCTACCCGGCGCGCGAATCCCCCACAGCTTCCCGCATCTCCGCAACGTTCCGCGCGAAAAAATTTTCTAGTTGATCGCGCCTAATCAGTCGACAATGCCGCAGTGGAGATCGGTCCCACGCTGAGCCGTGGTCAGCAACGCTTCGCGATGCTTGGCCCGCTGATCGGTGGCAGAATGCTGAGTCCCGGCAACATCCTCAATCTCGTGGCGGCGAGCCGGCCGGAATCACCAGCCGCGAATGGGCCGCGCTTGGACTGCGCACCGGGGTGCTGCTGCTGATTGGATGTTTCGCAGTTTTGGCGCTCATACCCGTCCTTTAGAATTTCCAGAAAATTACTTTCCGCCAAGACTTAATCCTGCAAGTGATGTTTTCTTTCAGAGAGCGCGTTGACTTACGGCTGGCCCAACAGTAGCTAGTCCGACAGTCGGCCTCTCGAAGCGGCCGATTCCATACCTGAGCGCCAGGGAGTCACGCGGTTGATTGTCCAGGAAAGCGCCGACCCCGCGATCGTAGGAGGAAACTTGGAATGAAACGGAAGACAGTTGGTTTGGCAATGTTTGCGGCGGCGATGCTTGGGTTGGCCGCTTCCGCAGGCGCCGTGGACGGCACCATCGACATCAACATGGCGGTGGTGAATGAGGGGGGAAGCTCCTCTCCATGCGGCTCCACTGCAGGCTTTCCCTGCGTCATAAACTCGAGCGGAAGCTACCGCCTCACCGGCAATCTTACAGTTCCGGCGAGTAAAGACGGAATTGATGTGAACGTGAGCCAGGTCACCATCGATTTGAACGGATTCTCGATTACCGGTCCCGGCAGTTCGAGCAGCATACCGCTAGGAATTAATGCGACAAACCAATTCACCGTTACGGTCGCAAACGGGAGCGTCGATGGATTTGGTACCGGCGTTATGACGGGAGTTTTCGGCATCGTCAGAAACCTGCACGCCGATGGGAACGGAAGTGGCATCAATGTCGGGCAGGCCAGCTTGGTTGAAGGCTGCACAGCGAACAACGCGATCAACGGCATCCTCGCCGGCAATAACTCCAGAATCCATGGCTGCACAATCAACAACGCCCCGTCTGCAGGTGTCGACGCCATTTCTTGCGGCTCGGCGTGTGCGATCTCCGAGAATACGGTAAATGGCTTTGAAACCAATGGCATCACTGCCACCGCCGGGTGTGTGATCTCCGGCAATACAGTAGGGAGCAACGGTGTAGGCATAAATTGCACCTCCGGATGCCTGATCTCCGGCAATACAATTGGGGGCAACACAACACAGGGCATCTTTGCGAACGATGCAACCACTGGTTACGGAGGGAATGTACTGAACGGCAACGGCACTTCCGTCTCCGGCGGCCACTCGCTGGGCGGCAATCTCTGCAATGGAACCGCCTGTTGAGGCCGTGGCGCAGTGAACTCTGAGGGGAAAGCTCGGGCGGCATCGGGGCGCCGGATGCTTCGCCAGTTTGCCGCAAGCATCCTCGTGATGCTGGCGGCGGCGATCGGAACAAGCGTCGCGCCTGCCGCGGCGCAGACCGCATTGAGCATGCTGTGCGTCTCGCCCGACATTACCGTCGCTCTGAGCAGCGGGACCGTCTCTTCCCAGCAGGTGCAGTGCTACTCTCTTTCTTCCGGCCCGATCGTCACCAAAAGCTTCACCGGACTACCAGCGGGCGTGAACGTGACCGGCTATTTCCCGCTGAGTTCGACCCAGACCCTGCTGACGATCGACACCACGGCCGCGCTGCCGATCAACGGCACCGGAGGGACTGTAATCGTAACCCCGCGCGACGTCGCGTCGTACAACCCGTCCACGGACTTTTTCTCGTCAACGCTCTACTTCACGGGCGAGGTCAACGGACTTCTCCCCGGGACCAAAATCGACGCGCTCGGAATGGACAGCTCGGGAGACCTGCTTCTCTCCTTCGACGTGACCGTGAGCCTGCCCACGTCTGGAGGCATGATGATGACCTTCAGACCCGCTGATTTGGTCTCGTTCAGTGGCGGGCTTTACTCGCTGGTGTTCAACAGCACGATGAACGAAGTCCCCAACGGAACTAACCTCGACGGCGCTACGATGCTGTCCAATGGCAACCTGTTGCTGGCGTTCGACTTGTCCGGCTCAGTTGGCGGGGTTGATTTCACAGCGACAGACGTTCTGGAATTCAATCCCGTCGCCAGCAGTTTTGTGCTGTCATTCGACGGCATGACCGAGGACACTTGGCCCGACGGCAGCATCTTCCAGGGCGTGTACGCGCAGGCAGTAGCCGCGACCGCGACTGCTACGGCAACTGCGACCGCAACACCAACAGCGACAGCAACCGCAACTGCGACCGCGACGGCAACTCCAACCGCGACGCCGACCTCGGTGCCGGTGACGCTCAAGATCACGCCGAAGGCGCTCAAGTTCTCGAAGACCACGGTCGGATCGTCGAGCAAACCGAAAAACGTGAAGGTCTCTAATCCCAAAGGCAACAAGAAACATCCGGGGCTGCCGGTCCTGATCGAAATGATTTCCGATCCCGCCGTCTTCACCGAGACCAACACCTGTCCGGCGAGCCTCGCAGCCGGCTCTTCGTGCACGATCTCAGTGACCTTCACTCCGAGCGAGGCGGGGGCGCAAACCGGAACGCTGACAATAACCGACAACGCGAACAGCAGTATGCAGACAGTGCCGCTGAGCGGCGAGGGGAAATAACGGAAATAAGGCTCTATAAGCGGATCGCAAATCTTACAGATAAGAGCTTTCTGAAGATCCACGTTCTTGAGCGGAAGCGAAGGCGTGCTCCTACAATAAATTGTCTCCAGAGTGTCTGATCCGGGCAAACCCGAGCTGATGCGAGGGCTCCCTGATTTGAGAAATCCCCACTATTTCCGATCTGATATGATGCGAGTCGATGCCGTTTGGTGTCCCTTACCACCTTAGCAATCAGGTGCTTCGACCTCTCTCTCGAATCTAGTCGCGAAGCCTGCGACGCCTTCACATAGCCGTGAAGGTGACCTCGCTCGTGCCTGCGTTAACGGCCGGGGCGTGAAACCCTCACAGCCTTCCGCACCTCGAAGCGTTCGCCAACCTGCGAAAAATTTTTATAGTTGATCGCGCCCAATCAGCCATGCTCTCCAAGGGTCGCGGGGTGTTACCCCCGGGGTGGCCGGGGTCCCGACTCGGTACCACTCTTGCCCCTCTTTCCCCTTTCGGTCTGGCTCTTGCCGGCTTCTTTCGCAGCTTTAGCCTTTGCCCATCGCGCGTTGACGGCTTTGCGGCCAATCTCCGATCGTTCCGCCTTGGTCAATTTGATTCTGGCGCGAGCCTTCGCCATAAACTCCTGCCGCTCGGCTTCGCTCGTACCTTGCCATCGCTTCTTGCCCATGGCGCGCGCGGCCTCAGACGTAGCTGGGTCACGTTCCTGTAATTCCTTATCCATGGCGCCAACCTAGCAGCTACAAGTTAGCGGTTACAAGTATAGCTGCTTCTTATACCTGTTAGCGTTAACGTGAAAAAGACTAATGCGAGGCGGAAATCGCTTGACCCTCATACGTCTTAGCGCTAAGTAATATACACCTTAACGCTAACTAGTACATGGAGGGACGCGACAATGAAAGTAGAAGAGATCATCACAGAGCGCATCGTCAAACTGCTCGAAACTGGAACCGTCCCTTGGCACAAGCCTTGGGCGAATCGCGGGAACGATGGCTTTCCGCGCAACGCGATCACCAAGCGCCACTATCGCGGGATCAACGTCTTCATCCTGGCCAGCCAGTCCTACGGCTCCCCCTGCTGGTTGACGTACAGGGAAGCGCTATCGCATGGCGGCCACGTCAAGGCCGGCGAGCACGGCACACCGATCGTCTTCTGGAAATGGCTCAACCGCGCGATCGAAAAGCCCGATGGCTCGATTGATGAGATGAATTTTCCGATGCTCCGCTACTACACGGTTTTCAATGCTGAGCAGACCGAAGGTTGCAGACTTCCGGCGGATTCCAAAGACGGCGCGATGCCCGAACCAAGCTTCAATCCTATCGAAGCCTGCGAAGCGGTTTACGCGAACATGCCCAACCGGCCGAGCCTTGAGCATGGCGCCACGATGGCCATTACTCGCGGCCATCGGTTCGAGGCTTACTACACGGCCGGCACCGATACCGTCGTGATGCCGCGTGGTGAGGCCTTCGACGCTCCCGAGTTTTACTACTCGGTGCTCTTCCACGAATTGACGCACAGCACCGGCGCCGCGCATCGGCTGAACCGGCCGACGCTGAATCAGGCATTGAAATTCGGTGATACCAATTACTCGAAAGAAGAATTGGTCGCGGAGATGGGCTCGTCCTTTCTTTCCGGCCATACCGGCATCGAGCAAGTCACCCTGGGCAATAGCGCGGCATATCTGAACAGCTGGATCAGGGCTCTCAAAGGCGACGCGAAGCTGGTCATCGTAGCTGCCGCGGCCGCGCAAAAGGCCACCGATTACATCCTGAACCGGCAAACCGAGACTGCGCAGGAAACCGCATGCGCTTTGGCCGCGTGAGCACGCTTTCAACCGGCTCGGGTCGAATTGCCCAAAAGGTACATTTCGGGCAATCCAACCGGGCCAAACCATCGAAGGAATCAACAAAATGGCGACTGTAATTTCCCTTCCCCAAGCATCGAAATGGGCAAAGCAGGACAACCTCCCGCCCATCCGCCTGCGTAATCAGGCGAGCCGAACGCGAGAGTATCTGACCCCAAGTGAGGTTGAACGCATGATCATCGCCGCGCGCCAGACCGGCGGGCGCCTTGCCGAACGCGACGCGTTGTCGATCATGATGGCTTACCGGCACGGTCTGCGAGCGTCGGAACTAATCGCCTTGCGATGGGAACAGATCGACTTGAAGGCCGGCTTGCTCCACGTTGTGAGGCTCAAGCACGGCTCGCCGTCCACTCATCCGCTCCGCGGCCCGGAACTACGCGCATTGCGCGCGTGGAAGCGTGCCCAAGCCGATGCAACGCCCTATGTGTTCACGTCGCTGCGCGGCGGCCCAATGACGCGGCGTACGGTGCATCACGTAGTCGCCCAAGCCGCTCAGGCGGCCGGCATTGACTTCCCTGCCCACCCCCACATGCTGCGGCACGCCACCGGCTTTTATCTCGCGAACGCCGGCCAGGACACACGAGCGATTCAGCTCTACCTCGGCCACAAAAGCATTCAGCATACCGTGCGCTATACCGAACTTGCGGCCGACCGCTTCAAGGATTTCTGGAAGGACTGACGATCGGGGTTGAACCGGATTGCCGGTTCGACGCGCTTCACGCATGCGTGAACAGAACCAAAAGATTAAGTGAATCAACCAGGGGAGCGCGCGTGAATTCTAGAACCGAAGCGAAACCATGCGATTGCGCCATCGGGGTTGCGCAGGAACTCGCCCATAACGTCCGTCCAGGGTGTCTCCACCATGCGGATGCGATCGAGGCCGACGAACTCCGCTCGTGAAGGCGGTGGCACCGGTGGTGCGGGGGAATCTTTCGCCGGGAATCCGCCTTTCGGAGACACGTACATAGTAAGCTCGCCGTTTTCCGCCTTCATCTCGATATCCTGGAGCGCGGCCGTGTAGCGCCCCGTGTATTCCGCGAGCTGGCCCGGAAGCACCTTCAACGCTGTCGGAATCGGGCGTTCAAAGCCGAGAAAATTGGGGTTCATCCACCCACTGATTTGGCGCCCCAACTGACTGCCAGCCGTCGAGTTAGTCGCCATGGTGAGCGCAAATCGACGCTCAGGCACGAGAATAAACGTGGACATCTGGCCGAGCGTCGCGCCCCCGTGAGAAACGATCTTGACTCCGTCCCGATCGTCGAGCATCCAGGACAGCCCCATCTTCGCTCCGAGCGCGGCGGCCACCTGTGGCGTCTGCATCTCTGTCATCGATTGGGGCGGTAGCAGTCGCGTGCCGTCCACTGCGGTTCCGTCACCGAGGTGGAAGCGAGCGTAGCGCAAAACGTCGTTGGTTGAAGCCGCAATCGCTCCCGCCGGAGCGGCGGACCGCGGGACAGGCCACGGCCGCAGAACGCGCGCTCTCTCGCCGGGCAGCGAAATATGGCCCACCGCGAAGCGATGCGTCATCACGTCGGCAGGCATGAAGTACGAGCGCTTGAGGCCGAGCGGCTTTAGCACCAGCTCGAGCATCGCGCGTTCGTAGGTTTGTCCGGTTGCCACCTCGATGACGCGGCCGGCGAGCGAAAACGCGGCGTTGTTGTACGACCACACGGTGCCGAGCGGCGTGAGCTGTGGCAGGGTCGCCATCCGCGCGGTGTACTCCTTAAGCGCATCATCGCCGTTGCCGGTGTCGTCAAAATAGTCGCCGACCCATCCAGCCGTGTGTATCAGCAGATGGCGGATCGTCACACGCGCCGATGCGTCCGCGTCGCGCACCGCGAAGTCTGGAAGATAGATGCGGACCGGTTCATCGAGAGCGAGCTTGCCCATTTCGACCAGGCGCATTACGGCCGTGCCAGTGAAGGTCTTGGTCGTCGAGCCGATTTGAAAGAGGGTGTCGGCATCGACCGGCAGCGGATGATCGACATTGGTCACACCGAAGCCCGCGGAAAATTCCTGGTCATCGCTGATCACGCCGACCGCCACACCAGGAATTCCCACTTTTTGCATTGAGTCCGAAATGACCTCGCATAACCTCCGAAAAGCGTCCTGCGCATTCATGGCCGTCGGCCTCCTACGTGGGAGAGTTCATTCTATGGCTCCGCAGCGAGAAAGTACGATTGCTAAGCGTCGGACGGTCCAGGCTTCCAATCGGTAGAGCGAGCCCAATCGAAGGCACCACACATGATGCAATCGCAGACCGGGTCTTTAATCGCGTAGTAAGCATCGATATCGCCAGAGAAGTAGCGCGCCAGATTTTTCTTCACTTCGCCATAGGCATTCGCGGCCGTCGAATGTGCGCGCAAGTAGTCGCGGAACAATAATGCGTATCCGTAATTGAAGCGTCCCGGCACCCGGATGTGCAAGTTGGCCGCACGACTCTTCATTCTAAATAAACGCTTCTCCAACTGTTCCGGTGGGAGCTCTGTTCCGGGTGGAGAGTGATCGCGAAGATATTCTCGATACTCAAATCCGGTGGCCTCGAAGACGCTCCTTCCATGCCAGAGAAAAATCGGCGACACCCATCTGTACGTCGATGATGTCCTTGGCAATCAAGCCTGGGACCGCAGTCGAGCCGATATGATGAATCGTCAACGCGGCGTCGCCAACCACATCTCTGATCTGTTTTGCAATTTCATGGAACTCGGCCGGCCATGCCGGATTGTATGGGACGATTTCAATTTTCACAGTTTCACTCCTTCAAGAGCTGTTTGCCCCGCAAGGTCAAATGGGGTACGGAGAACTGTGCATCCTTTGGAGAGCGCACGCTGGACCCCCAAGTCTTGAGTCGAGCGAGAAACGGAACGAACGGGAAGAAACAAGACAAGGATAAAACATATGCCTCTGTACCTGATCGAACGTAATTTCGCCGAGCAACTTAACGTGAAACCCGGTGATCTACCTGCGATCACCCAGGTTAACGCAGACGCCGGATGCCATTGGCTATACTCCTTCCTGAGCGCAGACAAGAAGAAGACCTACTGCTTGTACGAGGCGCCCAACCCGGAAGCGATCCGCGAAGCGGCGAAGAAGCTGAACCTGCCGGCCGACGTGATCGTCGAGTTGGGCGAATCGCGGATTACGCCAACAGCTCCGGGGCTCATGACTCCGACCCGAGGTACGTGATCGATCGCGCTAGTTTGCTTCGGTCTTCATCTGCGCTATCGCGGCGGTGACGCGCTCCTCGAGCGCGCGCATCCCCAGTTCGCGAGTCGCGCCAAGCGCAGCGTCGAGCAGCGCGGCGGCCTTGTCGCGGTCACCGGGATCGCGGCGCGCGAGAAGCATCGCGGCGTACTGCTCTTGCGTGTGGGCCAGCCAGGGCCGCGCGTCCATGCGGGAGTTCATCTCCAATGCGTCTTCGAAATGGCGCACCGCGTCGTCCCATCGCTCGAGGGTGGTAGCTAACGCACCAAGGTAGCGGGAGAGGGCGCCGTAGCAAGCCGCGCTATTGCCAACGACTACGTTGCGGCCAGCAAACGTCAGCAGGATTCGGTACAACGTGTCGGCGCGCGTGCGGTCGCGCAGAAAGGTGCAGACATCCACGAGATAAGTCATCGTTCCCATCCACACCGCGTCGCGGGGCAGGTCGGCGAAGTCGTGCTGGGCCAGGATTTCGAATTCCCTTGCGGCGTCCGTTCTCAGGCCGAGTTCGGAGTAGATAACCGCCAGGCCGGGGCGCCATGCGGCAGCCGCAGAACGTTGCTGGAGAAAGACCCGGAAGATGGGCTCGACTTCTTTTAGACGGCCCTGCTCGCGGCGCACCGCAAACATCTGGAGCCCGAAAAGGCCGGCGGCGGTTTCCGATTGAATCTGCTGACCAATCGCGAAGGCCTGCTGAGCCAGTTGCTCGCTGTCTTCGAAGCGGCCCGTCATCAACGCTCGCATGGCCCGAAACATTGCGACAATGGAGAGATAGAAAGGCTGTTTCGTCTCTTCGACCCAGCGCTCGAACTCAGCGAATTCCGCGTCCACCGCTGCCGCATCTCCCAACTCGAGCAGGCAGTAGGAGCGCCACCAGCGTCCCTCGAACAGCACTAATGTATTGTTCGCCGCCGTGGCCAGCGCAAGCATTTCTGTTGCGACAGCCAGCCGCTGCTCGGCGTGCTCCGAACCCATCATGGTGTAAAACACTCCCAGGAGTGCGAAGGCGATCAGGTCCGGGTCGCCCAGGCGCCGGGCCATCGCCAGCGCTTGCGGGGCGTACAGCATCAGTTGTTGCCGCCCGCCGGTGACGCCAAGGTATCGCGCCAGGCCACCGAGAGTCCTTGCTTTGAGAGGACTGTCTTCGGGCCCGAGCGTCTGCAGCGCTTCCTCGAGCAGGCCAACGGTTTCCGGCGCCGGCAGACCGACGATCTGCGTCATGTGCACGAGTTCGAGCGCGGCGCGGACCAAGTTCTCGGTTGAGCCAAGCGATCGGGCCAGCTCGGCGGCGCGCAAGAGCGAGTCGCGACACTCAAGAAAGTCGCCGGCCTGGAATTGAGCGACGCCAAGAAACAACAGGAGCGAGCAACGTTCGGCTTCGTTCGCGGGAAGATCGCGATTGGGAGTGCCGACGACGGACGCGAGCAGTTCGAGCCCCTTCTTAAGGTGGTCGACAGCTTCCCGGTTCGCCCATCGTTGCAGGGCGCGCTTGCCCGACTGCTGCCAGTACGGAATTGCTCGCGCTCCCAAGCCCGCCTCGGTGTAATGATGGGCGAGCAGCTCCGGTTGAGTCTCGACTGTCTCGGGGAATTGCGCTTCGAGCACGCGGGCAATTCTTTCGTGCAGAACTTTGCGCCGTTCCTGCAGCGCGGAGCCGTAGGCCACTTGCTGCGAGAGGGCGTGCTTGAAGACGTACGCGACATCGGGGAAGGCGGGTTGCTCGTAGATAAACTCGGCAGCCTGCAGAGCTGTGAGCATCCGCAGCAACTCGTCGTCGGATTTGCCGGCTATCTGCCTGACGAGCCCGAGCGGAAATTCCTTGCCGATCACAGCGAGCGTGTTCAGCAGGTCCTTTTCCCCCGGCGGTAGGCGGTCGATACGCGAGGCGAGCACGGCTTGCACGGTGGGCGGAATCTGAATGGAGTTCAGCGATTTGGCGAGCTTGCCAGTGCCGTTGCGCTGCAGAGCCTCCTGCTCGAACAGCGACTGCACGATCTCTTCCATGAAAAAAGGATTGCCTTCGGTTTTCTCGACTATCAGGCGCTTGAGCGGCGCCAGTTCGCGGCCCTCGCTAAGCAGGGCGTTGAGCATCTCCTCGGCGCTCTCGGGGCCGAGCGGGTCGAGACGGAGCTGCGTGTAGTAGGTCTTGTTGCCCCAGTTGTGAGTGAACTCGGGGCGGTAATTAACCAGCATCAGGATGCGCGCCGTGCCGATTGAATCCGCGAGCAGGTTCAGCAGCGTCCGCGAGCCTTCGTCAACCCAGTGCAAATCCTCGAATACAAGGATGAGCGGCTGCTTGAGGCTTTCGCGCAGCAACAACCGCTTGATGGCTTCGAGCGTCCGCCGCCGCCTGACTTCAGGATCCATCTGCGCGAGGGAATCGTCGCTCTCCGACACCTCGAGCAGCGCGAAGATATAGGGCAGCGTGTCTTCCAGCGAGCGATCGAGGATGAGGATCTTTCCACCGATTTTCTCCCGGCGCCTACGCACGTCGTCCTCCTTGGTGATGCCGAAATAGTTCTTGAGCAAATCAATCAGCGGCAGGTACGGCGATGCCTTGCCGTGCGATACGGAGAGGGTCTCGAGCACCAGGGCTTCTGAATGCCCGATCGCCTGGAACTCGAAGAACAGCCGCGACTTCCCGACTCCCGCCTCTGCGACCGCCGCGACGATTTGGCCGCGACCCGACTTCGCTGAGGCCAGCGCCTGCTTCATCTGCGTGAGTTCGGCTTCACGGCCGACGAACTTCGACAGCCCGCGCCGCGCCGACGCCTGCAGACGGGTGCGCAGCGGGCCTAGCCCCGTGACCTCGTGTACGTCGACAGCGTCGCTCACACCCTTGACCTTGGTCGGTCCCAGCGCGCGAAAGGTGAAGTAGCCCTCGCAGAGCTTGCGCGTATTCTCGGTCGCGGCGATGGTCCCGGTCGCCGCCACGGTCTGCATCCGCGACGCGAGATTGGCGGCGTGTCCGATCGGCGTGTACTCGGCATGCCCCTCTGCGGTCTGGATTGCTCGCACCACGACCTCGCCTGTGTTCACGCCGACGCGGATCTCGATCGGCGCGTAGCCACGTTCGCGAAGCGTCGCCGCATAGCGCCGCAACTCTTCCAGCATTCGAAGGGCGGCATACAGTGCGCGCTGAGCGTGGTCCTCGTGCGCGAGCGGCGCACCGAACATCGCGAAGATCCCGTCGCCGGTGCTCTGCACGACGTAGCCGTCGTAGCGGCGGACCGCGTCAATCATCAGCTTGAGGGCCGGGTCGATAATCGCCCGCGCTTCTTCAGGATCGAGATCCTGCTCCAGCTCAGTCGAGCCCTTGATGTCCGCAAACAGCGCGGTGACTGTCTTGCGCTCGCCTTCGAGCTTGGATGCGTCGGCTTGCTCCGCGGCTACACGGACTGCCGCGGCAGGCTTCGCCGGGGCCGACTTGGCCTTTGTCGTTCCGGCGTCGCCCTGTAACGCGGCAGTGCATTGGCCACAGAACTTGAATCCCGGCGGATTTTGGAATTGACACTTCGGACAGACCAGGGCGAGAGGCTCCGTGCATTGGCCGCAGAATCTCATTCCCTCAGGATTTTCGAAGCCGCATTTTGAGCAACGCATAGTAGACACGTTTCGTAGGCGAACGCCCAAGTATCGCGGCTGGGCCGGCGAATTCATAGACGCGAACCTCGAAAGGTGGTGAAGCGGCCCAGAGAGCGGCTCACTACAGAGGCGCGCACCAAACGGGCGCCCTTTCTCCGCGCGGGGTGGCAGAGGCTACCCTGGGGTGCGCAAAACTGGCCTGTTAGGTCAGGGATATTCTCGCAGCGCGATTTGCCCTGCCCGGGCTGCTCGCTGGCTCAGTAAATCAGCGGCCCGCGAGGTCGAGTGGGACAGACTCCATCGAGCAGCCGCTGGTCTTCCGCTGTGAGCGCTCCATAGACCTTCGGATGCTCAGAGGCTAGAAGCCTCAGGACGGCCTCACGGAATGCCGCACACTGACCGCAGGATGTGTGAGAACGAGCATTAAGCCTGCGGGTGAGGAGGGATTTATTAAGGCTCTTAGGACTGAGGATATTAGGGTAGCCGAGTAGTTTAGCTTTCTTGGCGGAAGCGCGGCCGCCTCGGATACGGAAGATGCGGGCCGCGGTTTCTGAGGTAAATTGACCGTGCGGACCGCGAGTCTCGTCAATCGGTCTGAGCTTTCGATTGCGAGCCATGAAGGAATTGAACGCCCGCCGTCAACACTTGTCAATTGTGCCTACCGGAGGGCTCCTTCTCGCCCCTTGTTCGTGCCGCCTACTCCTTGCGAGGTATTTTCTGGCGTTGCTTGTCGATTGGACTTTCTGCTCATCGTAAGTGCATCCAGAGTGGTTCGGCACACAGTCTTGTCAATGCCGGTTGAATGTTTATCCGCTTCGGTGGGAAGTCGCCGAAGTAAAAAATGGCCACCTGGCTGCAGTCTGACTGGGGGGAGTGCGAGGGAGACATTCCCCTCGCCGTTCTTTAGAGGCTGCCTTGCGCTCATCGTGGCAATCAGCCCAGAGTGTCTCGCTAAGGAGCCCCCATGGCGCACGCACAGAGCCCGAAGGAGATTGTGTTGGAGTTCTATAAGCTGGCGCTTGAGAAGTTCGATCCGAAGACTGCATTTGAAACGTACGCAACTCCGGAGTTTGTTGAACACAGCGCCGATATCGCGGGTGGAACCCGGCAAGCAGCAATCGCCTTTCTCGAGGGTCTCATCCAGAGGTTCCCCGCGCCAAAGTGGCAAATCGTTCGCTCCGCAGCAGAAGGTGATCTCGTTTTTCTCCACGTTAACGTGACTCCCGCTCCGGGCGAGCGTAGCGTTGCAATCGTTGAGATCTTTCGCGTCCAGAAGGCCAAGATCGTGGAACACTGGGACGTCATTCAGCCGGTTCCCGAGAATCCTGTGAACACCAACTCAATGTTTTAAGGATACGTCAGGATCTACGCCGTTCGCTGCCTTCGCGAGGATGCCGGCCTTGCGCTTGTCCTTGAGTCGGACCGGTAATCGCTCTTCCACGCTTTTGGGTTCTGATAAACGGAGCGCATGTACCTACGCCACGCAGCCGCGCCCGCGTTTGTCCTAAATTTGCGGGCTTTGTACAATTTTCCTAGATACGGAAAAGCCCCAAAAGGCACTCTTGAGAATCTTCTTGGTGCCCGCCAATGGCGCTCCCCTCGACGCGCTCGCTATCAGAGCCTGTGAAGTCCTGCACCTCTCCCTATCCTGTCGGCGCGAGTCGGCGGCATCGTTAAGGACCGAGCCGTCGTGCTGGTCGCTCCGTCAGATATAGATCAAGCGCTCGCTATATTAAAAAGGGCCGGAATCGTCGCTAGTAGCGATTGACCTGGGACACTGCTGAGCGCGGTTGAAAACGTCCTCTCACTTTCGTCCTGCTTGGTAACGGCGAGTACCACTCAACGCTCGCCGTACGCATCATGTAAAGGCTACGGTTGGCTCATGAGATGCTTGCTTTGTGGCCAGACGTCGCCTATCGAAGCGAAGATGGATCAGTTCCCGCTCAGCGAGCGGGTGCGGAAGATGCTCGAAAGGGAGTTCGGCATCGGCAATCCCGGTGCACTTGACAATGGAGTCTGCCCTGAACGTCTAGCCCTTCCAACTAACGGTTCGCTTGAGCGTCGCCCTCTAGTCCAAGAGTAGTCCGCTCTGGTCCTCGCTCCCACTTGATACCGGTTCATTCCGGCTCGTCCCGCAAATTAAGACTCTTTCGGTTTCTAATTCAGACAGTCAGCCGCGAATTAAAGACGGTACCGCTAACGCCGGCGTTATCCTTGGACTTGGACCGATTGCAAAATACGGTGTGCCCGCGCCACTGTCTCGCGAAATGTAAAACCCGGTCGCAAGACCGCCCCTCTGCACTTGAGCAGGCCGATAGGCGGTTTCGCTGGGCAGAATGCCGTCGGGCGGCGGGTTTTCATGCCTGCGGGCCACACTTGTCAATTCTTGCAAGGCTCCTTCTTGTCATTGCCGGCGTGCCGCGCCCCTTGTCAGTTATTAAATCGGGACCCGCGAGGACGAGCCGGGCCGCTCCCGTAGACTATCCGCCCCTGTTCCGGAGTCAGGGTCGTGGACCTCAGCGGCGCGGATATGGCACCTGCAGTCGGCGAACAACGGCCTGCTAGGCACTCTTCAATTGACTCAGATAGTACTCGAGCACCGGCAACTGGAAAGTGAACATTCGCTCGGGCGATTCCTCAATCAGCTTTCTCACTGCAGATGTTGTCATCCACGTGATGTCTCTCACTTCGTCAGGTGCAGGGACAGGGGCAGCGTCCTCGACGGAACAGACGAAGACAAAACCAACACGGGCCCGACCGGTAATCTGTTGCTGACAACAGAAGGGAACGAACGCGAAGACCTCATCGCCCTTTTGGGAATGCATCTTGGTCCTCACCTCCGGCCTGAATCCCGTCACGC
Source organism: uncultured delta proteobacterium (assembly GCA_963724395.1). GTDB lineage: Bacteria > Desulfobacterota > Binatia > Binatales > Binataceae > Binatus. The sequence continues at coordinate 229,483 of CAVRUK010000004.1, forward strand.
GGAGTCCTGTCTCCTCGAATACTTCTCGCTTGAGCGCCTCGTAGACACTCTCTCCCAGCTCTATGGTACCAGCCGGTATCTCGAAGGCGCCGGAATAAACTGGATCGCTCTTCGGTTTCCAACGAACCTGCATCAGCAGTTCAGTGGTCTTTCCGCGCTTGCGCTCAACAATCGCCGAGACGATCGGTACCGGAAAAGGGAAATTATCCGGTCGATTTTGGTCCATTAGTGCTGCCTCATTCGATTTAGAGAAGCCTGACACCGAAAGCGGCTTCCTGCTCACTCACCAGGTGCATCCAGTGGTTCGCCACACAGCCTCGCCCCAATCGCGTCATGTTCTATAAATCTCTAAAACCGCTGTTTGCGCTCAAATGTACTTTTGGTCTACTCGCGCACCCTGATAAAAACGTGCGCCAATGGCTAACCAAGACAGCGCGGCTCCTCGGCTAATCACGGTCGAAGAACTCGCCGAGTGTTTGCGGTTTTCGTCCGCTCACATTTACAAGATGCTTCACCACGGCGAAATTCCGTTTGTCAAATTCGGCTCGGGATACTTCTTCGACACAGCCGAAATCAACAAGTGGATCGCCGACCAAGAAGCGAAGGGCTGATCCAAAGAAACGGGCCAGCGATAGAGGACATTGCGCAATCGCGCCCTGATTACGAACGCCTGAGGAATCTCAAGTAGAGAGCTGCGAACACCAAGACGATGCCAATATTCACTGTCAGCCGTTCCCAGAATCGGTTTCTGAAGAACACGAAATCTACACCGACTATGACGGCGGCCATCGCCACCATGTAAAGCACGACAGCTGCCTGTCTGCCCATTTCAGATTACATGCGCCGGATAGCTAGGCGCTTCTTTTTTTGGTTTTTTCATGGCCGAAAGATGCCCTGCCGAAATGCCGCGGTCAATGCCCTCAAATAACATTTGAAACTACCGCCCGACCGTCTATATACGGGGCGATGCGTTGCCTCAATACAAGAACCCGGCGAGCAGCCCACGACCTCGAAATCATCAATATTCGCTCGGAGCAAGCAATTCACGAACCGAACGGCCTTCTCCACTTCAACGGGGAATGTAGAATCTGCTTTTCTTCATACTGGCAACATGGGGTGTTGCCTTCTCCCGATGATTGGAAATTGAAGCCTGCGACTTGTGACTGCGGTTCGCTTTAGAACAGTCCGCCTTCCGGTCTGTCAAACCAAGAACTCGCGTTTTCAAATTCAGACAGTACCGTGGATTCGGAAGTCCACTGGCCGTGATGTTCGAAAACTTGGCCCATGGGCGACATCCTCTCTCATGCAGCATTAGGTTTTACGCGGCTTCTGCTTACCTTTACCAAGTCTTGCTGCGCTTCGGTGCGTTCTCCGGCCGTTGTTCTGGATAGAAGCTGCACGCCAAACCGCTCGTTCGGGCCATTTCTTAGACTTCCATCAGTCACGACTTGGCCGCCAGAAATTACCGATTGCCAAAATGGCGGGCGCAGCCGGCATCCGGCGAAATCGTTTTAGCATCGTCATCCTGATCGCCCTCGCGTCAGGGATGCGATCGCACAAAATCGATCACGCGCGTATTGAACAGCTCGGGAAACTCGGTGAAGAACAAATGCCCGCCTGGCAGTTCTTCGAGGATCGCTCCGGGAATCCGCTCCGCCAGCATTTTCGCGTTCGCAGGGGGCACCAGCAGGTCATCGAGTCCCGCCATCACCATGGTGGGGGTCTTAATCGCGCTCAGGCGCGTGCCGGTGTCGTGTCCGCTGATGGCTTGCACCTGGCGCATGAATGCGAATGGCGGAATCGGATAGAGCGCGCGCATCTCTTCGTCCCGGGCAAGGAACTCGGGTCTGCCGTCGATCGTAGCTTCTGAGAACGATGCGCGGAGTTGCATCTGTTTCTGCTCAGGAGTCGCTTTAGTGCCCGCCATCACCGCCGAAATGATTTCCGGGTCAGCCTGCACCACGCCGGGTCCGCCGAAGTTCGTGCAGGCCAGAATCAGCGCGCTCAGCCGCTCCGGATAGTTCAGCGCGAACTCCTGCGCGATCATCCCGCCCATTGAGATTCCCAGCAGCGCTGCGCGATCGATTGCGAGCGCGTCCATCAGCCCAGCCGTATCCGCCGCCATCTGCCGCATCGAGTACGGCGCATCGGGCTTGTCGGTTCGTCCCGCTCCGCGATTGTCGAAGACCACGGTGCGAAAATGCCGCGCGAGGACCGGGGTCTGCTCGTACCATGCGCACAGATTCGAGCCGAGGCCGCGGACCATCACCAGCGTCTGCGGCCCGTCACCGTGGACTTCAAAATAGATGTCGATATCGCCGACCCGCCGCTTTGGCATAGTCAGCAAACTAGCGCCGCCGCCGCGAGCTGCCAATGCCGCCGCGCGATCAGATTGGCTCGAGCTCGACCACCGGTATTTCGCGCGTCGTCTTCTTCTGATAGCCGGCGTAACTCGGATAGATCGCCAGCAGCTTCGGCCACACCGCGCGCTTCTCCTCCGCAGACAGCGTACGCGCGCGATACTTTCTGCGCGCGCTCCCAATCTGCGCCTCGACCTCTGGATTCGCGGTGAGGTTAAGGTACCACGCCGGCGCAGCATCGCTGCCGCCGTAGGAAGCGACCAGGTAGGCCTTGCCGTCTTCCCGGTAGTACAGCAGCGGCTTGTCGATCACGCGGCCCGACTTGCGCCCGCGCGTGGTGAGGATCAGGGTGTTGCGGTTGAACGGGCCCATCCCTTCGAACAGCCGGTACGTCGCTACGTGCACCGCGCTTACGAACCTAATCACCTGATGAGTGAATGGGTCTACTTTCATTTGACAATGATCCTCCTGCGCAACAGATGGCTGACGGAGATCATACTCCAGCCCTGCTCTGTTCTGTCCCGTCCTTACATTCCGCCCCGGTGCGTTCGCCCGGCTTCGGTTGAACAGTGATTCTTGAAGCAACCGGCCGCGTGTGATGATCGAATGATTCGCGTACGCACTTGCGTCGGCAAATCTTTCATAACGCCGGCGTTATCCCTGGACTTGGCCTGCTGGCGCGGGCCGCCCTTGCGAGCCATGCCTTGGGGCAGGTCTCCTGACAGCTTCGCGGCGCGAGAGACACCGGCTGGCCACTTCTTTGACTTCCATCGAAATGCCAAAAACTGGTCGCAAAAACGGCGACGAGGATGCCCAAAGAAGGTCGATAAATTGTGCCCAATTTTGTGCCCCCTCTGGAACAGTATTGGTATTATTCAGTATCGGATCGCTCGCTGGTTGATCGTCCAGAAAAGCCCGTCTCCCAAGGGTTTGACGCATATTGAGTGATACCGAGCGATACCGTCAAAAGCGCCTGTTCCACAACTCACATGCAAGAGGTCCCTGGTTCGAGTCCAGGTGCGTCCACCAATTAAATCGGCTATCGGTTTGCGCGCGCGGTTGGCTTGTCGCTCACGGTGTAGACCTGGCCGGCGCGCATGTAGAGCTTTCGGGCTTCTTCGAGCGTGAATGGACGGGCGCCGCGGCGTCCGAACACCGCCAACTGGTTACCGCTCTCGTCGACGGCGCGGTCGCGGTCGAGGCCCTTGGGAATCGCCAGCGCGGGCCCGTGCGTCGCGAAGGTCGCGATCAGCCTGGGAGATGGACGCGGTGAAAACCCCTGATAGGTGGGGGAGTCACTCGGCGAAATCAGTTCGAGCACGCGCAGTCCGTTCTTCCCGTCGGCGAGGTATGCAAAAACGGTCGCGTCGGTCATTCCTATCTTCGTGTCGTTCAGGTCGTTGATCTTGCCCTCGGCATTGTAAGTCTGATCGACTCGCGGATGCTCAGGACGTTCCAAATCGACGATCACCAACCCTTGTGCGCCGGCGGACACGTATGCGTATGTGCGAGCGACATAAATGTTACGCGCATCGGACAGCGCAAGCCCCGCGGAATCGACGGCACGCGGACTCGCTGGCTCGGTCACGTCGATAACCTTCAATCCTTGCGAGTCGACTACGAACGCATAGCGGAATTGCACCGTGATTGCGCGCGGCTTGACGACGTGCGGCGAGTCCACTTCGCCGACGACCTTCATCTGCGCGGGGTTGGAGATATCAACGACGACGATCCCCCGATCGCACAGCACGTATGCGTAGTTACCTGCGATCGTGCCGCCGACCGCGCCGTTCAGGATTCCGCCGGGATTGAATCCCGGACCGCGTTTGAAGAAGTTGTCCTCGGGATTGCCATTTCCCAGAGTGATTACATCGACAGCTACGAGACCTTCGTACTTGTCGGTGACGAACGCATACTCGGCGGCGAGCGGCGGCTTCTGCTCGAGATTCTCCGCGCGCTGCGTCCGCTGAGGATCGATAAGCATCGTCGTCGGCAGCAGAACGGCAGTAGCGTACTTCGTCGAGACATAGGTTCGCTGTCCCAGTGACGACACCGGCGCCGAAGTGAATCGCTCGGAGAATCCCTTGTTGTCAAGATTCGCGATGTCATAGACAACGAAGCCGCCCTTGCCCTGCGCGGTAAAGAGATACTCGCCGCGATTCTGGATAGTCATACATTCGCCGTGGAGTTCCGGCGTGGAGCCATTCAACCCGGGCGCGATGACCGCGGAATGCTCGAAAGAATCGTGCAGGAGGCGTCCGCCGGTAACAAAGGATTTGAATTCATCGGGATAGGCCAATTCGTGCAGGTGGCTCCCGATGACGGCCTGCGGCTCGTCGCGCTCCGTAACGATCACCGCTTGCATCCCGTCAGTCCCTTCGGCGACCCAGCAGAACCTTCCGATGAAGTTGACAAAGTTAGTTCCCTGCATCAGCAACTGCGCCATCTTTGCGTTGTTGTCATTGTCCGCCGAGATGTGACAGTCGGTGCATCGCTTGGTCTCGGTCAACCTGACGGTGTGTGGCACAGTCGTGCTGAATGCTTGCGCGGCAAAGCCTTCGGCGGAAACTGGAATCTGTTGCGTGTAGATAACTTCGCGCTCGGGGTTGTAGGACGAGACCTGCACGGCGCATGACGAGCGCGCTGGCGAAATGCGATTGCCGGTGATCGCACCGTCCTTGGCGATCATGAAGACGTCATCGCGCAGTGTCTGATAGTCATAGCTGGTCCAATTGCGCGTCATGTCGCCGTTGTAGTGAAGAATCGGCCGCCGCATATTCGCTTTCATCGGCAGATGACAGCCGAAGCAACTGGGCACCCACGACGAGTGACAGGTCTGACAAGCCATAGCGTCCAAAGGATGCGCCAGGTTGTCGTCGGACACGTCGATCTTACCCCAGGTCTTGCCGTCCTTCTGGATCGTGTGCGCATAGGCCGCTTCTTCCCAAGCACTACGCCATGCCTTTGAGGCGGGATTGTCGATCAGCGCGAGTTGAGGTAATGGCCACTTGTCGCGCCTCATGGTTGACTGTTGCTCGACCTCGATCACGCCGCCCGCCTTATGTCGAGTGCGAAAGCGCTGACCGAAAGGTGTCTTCTTTGCGTTCGAATCCCTGAAGAAATTGATTCGCTCACCGGCCGCTCCGTTTCCGGTGGCCGCAAAGGTCGTATATTTGGAATAGGTACCGTGACAGTCCTCGCAACGGATCTGGATCGGCCCGCGCACCTCATCATATAGCTTGCCATTTCCGTGCGAGTCGCCGACGAAGTGACAGTCCGCGCATTGCATACCGTATTCATTATGGATGTCTTGCAGCTTAACCGCACGCCGCCACTTATACTTGTTGTCGGCGATCACATGGTCATGCTTGTCGAGCAGGTTGCCATGGCTATCGTGCTTCCAGACATATCTGAAAAGCCAGCCATGACCATGAAAGTCAGCGAGTTGCACCCGGCTAAGCTTAGGATTCAGCTCAGAGCTCGCTTGCAGGAACTTAGGATCTGACCATAGGCCTTTGGGGTTGGCGCCCTCGGGATTCGCCATCATATCGACGGCTTCTTCGTCAGCGCTTGGATTCCGGGCTTTCTTTGGATAGAAGAACTCGCCGTCGCTTTCATTGTCCCACCAGATGGTGCCAAAGTAACTGTTAGTGACGGTGGTACCCGGATGTACGTGGCATACAACGCACTGGGACGAGGGAATCGAATTGGTTAGTTGATGCTTGATAGGATAGCCCGATACGTCTTTGGGAATTGACTTGTCCGCCGACGCGCTGTGACCGGTATTTCCGAACTCCGCGTACTGCGCGGAATGCTCCTTGTCGCGATCGTTCGCATATACGACATGGCACGAGGTGCATCCGCTTGACCGATAGTCGCCGGGGTGATCGTTGGTGCCGAGGAACCACAGCGTAGGATCGAGCAAGCGCGTCTTATGCAGGCTGAGAAACACCGGATCGGTTCGTACCTTGGTGCCGAGACCTCGGATGCTCAACCGATTTTCGCCACGCTCGAAGACGCGCAGGACGTTGCCGGCCTGTGAGATCTCGAAGCGGGCCAGCGGATCCAGGTAAGGCACGACACCATGTTTCAGCGTTTCCTCTTCAGTAGGAGGAGGAAGCGTCTGCACGCGCGTAGGATTGCCGTTCTCGGAGTAGGACTCGCCGTATCGCCCGATTTTCTCGGGATATACTCCATTGTTGTATAGCGCCGCCTCCCACAGCATTGGGCCGGTCGCCATCATGCTCTTGCGGACGTTCTCGACTTCGTCGATGTGGCATCCTTTGCTACCGCAGCTCATCCGTGCCGCACGCAGATCGCCTGGATTTACGAATCGCACAAATTCAGGCGACTCGTTGTTCAACATCGCATACGAACGCACCGGGTTTTGACCGGTCTTGGGCCAATCCTCGGGGTAAAGCGGATGTACGTGAGCGGTTTCCTTGGTCGTGGCCTTGGGATCTCCGCCGTGGCAATCGACGCATCCTATCGGGAGCTTGTCGGGATGCATTTCCTCGATTCCCGCGTGACAACCCGCCGCCCTGCATCCGACGCTCTTTGCATCCGCCACATCCTGCGTCTGATCGGAAATGTCTGGAGGAATTATCGGTTTGGCGTCGGTCGCCCGAGCCGGCAACGAATGCTCTGGAAGCATCGCGCCTGGATTAGCGGGGTCATAGGCGCGATTGCATCCCAGGTAGAGGAGAGTTGTGACCAAGACGACAGATGCCAGCAGACCTATGCCACGCAGCCTGGTCAGTGACATCCGCGTCCTATGCTGCAGCCTGGGTGTCACCCTCTGAGTCGCTCCCGGCACTTAGTAGGTCAGAGTGAGATTCATGAAGCTCGAGAAGAGCGTGTTCGCCTGGTATATGTCCCGGAACCCATGGCCGGGGGTTAGGACCGAGAACCCACCAGTAAAAATAATATTGTCAATTAGCAGCGGCCGGTAGCGGAGCGCGATGCTATAGTCAAAGCCAACGTCGTGGCTCAGATTATTTTGATGGAGTATCGATTCCAGTACGGCAACCTTGTCAAACTGGATGTAGTTTACGTTCAGAATCGCCATCAGTTTAGGAGTTAACTTGGCGTCCAGTCCGGTGTTGTACTGAAACACGCCGGGATTCACAAAGTTGGCCTGTCCTTGCAGTTTGTCACGCAAATCCGGAACCAGGCTTAGCGGATTGATCAGGGGAACCTGTGTCCCAGACAAGCCGATACCCACTCGGTCGAAGTAGGAGAACGGGACTCCGGAGAAATTTGGATTATCCTGTATGGTGTCAAAACCGGTCGCTTCATGTCCGTGCGGATTACCGCTGCCAGACGCATAAAAGAACGAGCCCCTGAATCGCAGCCAATCGTGATCGTACGAAAGTTCCAGCGCAGCCATCTGCGCGTTGATATTGACCTTGTGCCCGGCGATGTCGTTGAAGCCGTCATGCCCGAAGGCCTCGTAAAAAGCGTGCGAAACGTTGATACGTCCTATGTGGCCGTCGCTGGTACATCCGAAGTAGGACGTATCGACAGAATGGGGCCGGACAGTGCCGATCAACGACGGACGCACGCGGAAGCCGTTATCATTATATAGGATATGTCCGTTGTCGTTGTTATAGGCGAAGTCGAGTTGAAAGTTATAGCCGTCGAAGAGAAAGTCCTGACGCGTGAAATTAAAAATTCCAATGTTCTGGTCACGCCCGACCATCATCGTGTTCAGCCCGCTATTGGTATCCTTCTCGAGAGGCCTGAAGTAAGCGATGTTCCATTGATCGCGGTTTGCCTCGAAATTGCCGAACAATCGAACGCCTGGGTCGTTGTCCGAGAAGATGAAGCCGCGAAAGTCGCTGGTGAACCCTTGAATCCCGCCAGTTATCGAAAGGAAGTCATAGTACGGGCTGAGATCGGCGATCTTGTAGTCTACAAAGGCCTCCTGCAGCGCAATATGGCCGTTGGTTCGATTAGTGCCATCGGCAGGATCGATATTAACTATCCCTCTTTCGTTAGTGCCCAGGTAGTTAAGGTTGAATACGGGTGTAACCTTCAGTTCCCAGTCAACCGGCTTAAAGCCCGCGTCGCCATGAAACAGGTCGTACGAAAGTATCAAATTCTCTTGAACTGTGTTTTCGTCGCCGCTGCCAAAAAAGTTTGGACTGTTAGGGCTCTCGGTACTCACACCGCTGGCGACCGGGAGCCGTTTGAACGCCCAGTCGATGTCGTTGATACCAGTTATATCCAGAAATGTATGGTCACCGATGATTGGATAGTCGCCTTTCAGGACGTTCTGATCGTAAGGATTCCACCAGTTACCTAGTTGATAGGGGTATTCGCCGGGAGTGTTAAGCGTATAACGGTCCCATTCTGGAAATCCTATCCGCCATCGATCCGGTATAGGAATGAAATCCTGATTCGGAGCTGACTTCACAGCAGGCTGGAATACTCGCGGAGCAAAACCAAGCGGCGCCATAGGCTTGGTCGCACCGCTCCACTCAGCGGCCTGCGCCTTCATCTTCTCGTCAGTGGAACTCGCCTTGTTTTGATTCGACGGATCCGGTTTTTTGCTGGACTCGGCGGAATTCTGATTCGAATTGGAGTTAGCCTCGGTGGGCTGCTCGTCGTTCGCCGCAACGATTCGTGGAATGGATAGGGTGACAGATACGAGCAGACCCACTACGCACAGGCGGCGCAGAATTTGAGAATCGGTAGCGAATCGCCAGGTTGCGACCGCCGCCGCAGGAGCCCGACTGTTAATCAAAACACGTGGAACCTAGTCGAGCGCCTGCTTAGTGTCAACAATGCGCCGCCGCGGCATGTGTTTCATCCTGATGACAACCGCCGCCTACCCGGCTTGACTCTAGGCAGGTCCTCTTGTGTATTGTGCCTGCGTCATTCGGGCATCTGTCTCTGTTTGCCGCCAACGGGTCTGCGATCAGTTGCTGAGGGGTCGGAGCAACGAATGGTCGATAAGTACCAAGGTAGGAAGTGGATCGGAGGCGGGTGCCGAATGGCGGCCGTCGTCCTGCTCTTGGGATTTTGCGCGATGCCGCCGATTGCCGGCCGCGCGAATGCGTTCGAAGTGCTTAACACGGCGCCCCTGGAGGTCAGCGACATTCAGACCATCATCTCGGCGGCCGTCACTCGCGCGGTGCGCGATAAGGTGCTCGTGGTTGTTGCGGTAAGCGACCGTGAGGGTACCCCTCTGGCGGTGTACGACATGACTGGCGTTCCAGCAGGCAGCGACGACGTTGACGTCATCAACAAAAATGCCACGCTGCTCTGTTTCGGAACGCCCTGCAATCCGACCCTGGCCGAACGAACTGCGCTGGAAAAGGCGCGAACCGCGGCCTTTCTGAGCAGCGACCAGGATGCATTTTCGACGCTCACCGCCAAGACACTGGTTGCAGAGCATTTTCCTTTGGGCATCACCAACGCTGCTCAAGCGCCATTGTTCGGGCTGCAGTTTTCTCAGTTGCCTTGTGCCGTTGATGCGCTGACGGAACCCTTAGGCGCTAGTAACGGGAACGGGACAACCGGAGCGCTGGGCGGCATTCCGCTGTACAAAAAACACGAAATCGCCGGTGGAATCGGCGTCGACGGCGACGGCAACGGCGCGAGCCAATCCGAAGACGAAAAGATCGCGCTGGCGGGCGATTCGAAATACAGCCCGAGCACCGCAATCACCGCCAACCAGATTTACCTTGGCGGATTTCAATTGCCATGGACTACCCAGCCGCCGCCCAAGCCGCTCCCGCTGATTCCATTCGCCAGTCTGCCCGGAAACCCGAGCCCGAATTTCCCGAATATCACTCCCACTCCGATGACCAGCTTCCCGGCGGCGGTGTTTGCCGGGGTCCCGGGTGAAATTCGCATTCCAATCATCGATAGCCCGATTCCGGGTACGCTTACCGCCGCGGACGTGACGACACTGATCACGCAATCTATCGAGATGGCCAAGGCCACCCGCGCCGCCATTCGCCAGCCAATCGGAGTGCCTGCGCGAATGCAGGTCGGGGTGACCGATCTCGACGGCAACATCCTCGGTGAATTTAGAACCAACGACGCAACGATGTTCAGCTTTGATATCGTCATACAGAAGGGCCGCACGGTAACCGCGTTCAGCGATCCAAATCAGCCTCTGGGCCAGCAGCTGCGACAAATGCTGGGACTTGCGGCTGATCGCGAGCTCGCTGTCTCGCCACGAACGATTGGGTTCCTTGCCCAGCCCTTCTACCCGCCCGGCATCAATGGGACTTCGCCCGGACCGCTATTTATGATCCAGCAAGATCTGCTTCTCTCGCAGCCTATTCAGCCCCCGCTGCCACCGTGCGCGCCCGCGATCGGCGACAATGGCGATGGCATCACCGCGTTTCCGGGCGCCACTCCGCTTTATAAATCCGGGATGCTGGTTGGCGGTCTCGGTATCAGCGGCGACGGCGTCGATCAGGACGACTACGTGACCAATGCGGGCGCGGCGGGTTATCTTCCGGACCCGTCCATCAGGGCAGATCAGATTCAGTTCAGAGGCACGACGCTTCCGTTCTTCAAGTTTCCGCGACATCCGGGTTTATGATATCGGGAGCAACACCAACAATGATGCTTGGAAGGGAGGTCCGCATGAAAAGACCAACCAACAACCTCGCCGCTTTCCTTCTCATGGCGATAACGGCCGGCGCTTTCGTGTCGATGCCCGCGGTCGCGATGGCTGACGGGCACGCATACGTGGGCGAAAGCAAATGCGAAGACTGCCACGACTCGCAGCACGAAAAACTCAACATCATCGGCCCCGACGGCACGAAATCCGACCCGGTCAGCGTCTGGATGAAAGATCCTCATCACAAGGCGTTCGATTCGCTGACCAACGATTGGGGACAGCAAGCCGCAAAAAAGGCGAGCGTCTCCGATCCGCAGGCTGACGGCTCGATGTGCCTCACTTGTCACGCGACCGGCACCGGCGGCAACAATCCTCCCGATCCGAGCGAGGGGGTGTCGTGCGAAGCGTGTCACGGGGCCGCAGCCGATTACGTGCCGAGAGACAAACATGGCGAGATTGGCGATGACGCGGCGAAGATGGCAGCGGCGGTAGCGCTAGGTCTGATCGACGTTCGCAAGATAGATGTTCGCGAACAGAATTGCCGCAACTGTCACGTGGTGGATACCTCCAAGCGCCCCTGCTATCGCCCTACCGAGAAGCCGTTCGATGTGCACAACGATAAGAAGTTCAAGCATTGGAGAGACAACGTCCCGGCGATCTGATTCGTCAATCTGATCAACGACAGGGGCCGGCTGAATAGTCGGCCCTTTTTTGTTTCGTGTTCGCCGTCGCGATCAGAAGCCTTTCCGAGTCATGCGAATCCCCACCGATTTCATAAACCTGGTCGGCAACTCCGCACCACACATCGCGAACACGAAGTCATTTTCAATTTCGATTGGCCCGGTCAACTTCACTACACTCGGGTCGGGGGCCGGCTGGGCCGCAGACGGTGTCTCGGCCGCGTGTTCTTGCTCCTTGCGAGCGCCGAACAATGCTGCCAGCCGGGCGAAGAGGCCGGGCGGTGCCGATTTTTGCGTCGGCTCCCCGGTCTCTTGCGGCACTGGCCTGCGTGACGGCTCCGCCATCGGCACGAGCACGACTTTGCCGGGTTTGATCTCCTTGACCTTACTCCATGGATACACGGTAATTTGCGCCCGCTGCTGCAGGTCGCTGATCTTCCCGGCGTTCTCGGGAGTTACCAGGGGATCGAGTGTCACGTCACGGAAGGAGTAGGAGACGATGTTGCGCAACGCAGGATTCGCCAGCGCCTGTGTCACTTCGGTGCCTGCGTTTCCTCCTCCGACGACGAGAATCCGCTTGTCTTTGAATTCTTCGGGATCGGCCAGACCATAGAAAACGCGATCGGCCGTTTCACCGGCAACGTCCAGCTTGCGTGGAGTGCCACGCAGTCCGATCGCCAGCATTACATAACGGGCTTTGAAACGTTTGCCCGGCCCAGTCGCGATCTCAAACGCCTCGCCGGTCCGGCTTATGGAAGTGACCTCCTCGTGCTCGACGATCTGGAGCTGCATCGTATGGAGCATCTCTTCCCACTTTGCGACCAACTCTTCCTTCGTGCGGTCGCCCTGCATGTAAAATGAGCCGTATTCGTCCAGCTCGATCGGCGTCGCCTGAACAAACTTGCCGCGTGGATAGGTACGAATGGTGCTGGCCGCGGTGGTCTTCTCAAGCGCCAGGTAATTGAGCCCGTTTGACTTTGCTGAGCTCGCGGCACCGATTCCCGATGGACCGCATCCGACTATCGCGACGTCGTAAACCTCCGGCTCGACCGGTCTCTTCTCGTGCTGAATCGCACTCGCAATCGCCTCGATCGCCTGGCGCCCCGAACGCATCGCATTGTTGATTCCGGCTGTTTGCCCTGCTTCGCCGACGACATAAACACCAGGAACGCTGCTCTGGTAGGTATCGTCGAGCGCGGGAATCTCGGGAGTTCGCTGCGGACCCGCATTCGAGGCCACCTCGCGATGCTTCTCCGCCGGCAGATACCGGAGAAAATCCACTCCGATCATGGTCATCGTCAGGAGTGCGAGAATTGCGATCCACCACGGACGCAATGTGGTTCTTTGCAGCGCGAAGCTCGGAGATCCGTTGCTCAAGCCATGCACCGCGATGGTGTAGGCGGCCAGTTCCAGTCCGGGAGGCTGATGAGGTCGAATCGCCGGCGCTTTGGACGGGAAGTCTTTGATCAGGCGTCCGCCACGATAGAACGAATGGAACGCGTGGCAGTCGGCACATGCATTAAGGGTCTTCTCTTTCGGTAACTCCAGCACCTCAACCTCAGCCGCCTCGGCGCGACTCGAGATCAGTGGACCGATGCGGTCAGTCAGCGTCGCGATCTGCCCCGCGGGCGCGCCCGCCACGTGCGCATGGCAGTTGAAACACTTTCCGATCTCAGTGGTCTGCGAATCGCGCGGCTTCACGCTTTCCTCGATATGCAGATGGCATCCGGTACAGTCGGCGCGGAGATGGCCCACGGAATGAGGCACGAAAATCGCGTTGACGGGGCGGAAAATCACCGACTGAACAAACGGGATGGTGGCCGGCTCGGGCGGTGGGCTGCCCGACGGGCCGGGCGCCGGCATCGGCGCCGCAACCGTAAGCTTCATATCTTCGTCCTGCCAGCTCGAATGGCAGGTGCTGACGGTGCAACCCCCGGTTACGATCGCAAAATTTTCCGGCGCCTCATCTGATGCCGCGCTTACCAGATGACAGGAGCGGCAATTGAGATGTTGTCCAGAGCGATCGAGCACGCCTGCAAGTTCCGCGGCAGCCCTCTCCTCTTCTTGCTTGCGCGCGGGGGATCGCATCTTTTGCGCGTTCGCCCTCGCCTCCTGTAGGTGTTTGATCGTGTCCGCGAGATGCTGCTTGTGATTGAACTCCTTGACGAAGTTCTGGAGCGGCTTCCATCGCACCCGCAAGGTGTGGCCGTGTGCGCTGACGTTTGCGATCGAGTCGTGTGCGTGACACGAGGCGCAACTTGTTCCGGAAGTGGCGGCCAAATCGACCTTGCGTCCCTCGTGATCCGAATGACACGAAAGGCACGCCAGTTGATCGTTGAATCCGCGCAGGTGATGGCCTGGATCGAGCCCGGAATCCTTGTCGTCGAGCTTGACCTGCACGTGGTCTTCGTTGCGATCGAGGTTACCGTGACAATCGACACAGGCGGTGCTGGCCAACTCGACGCCGCTCCACGGTTGATGGCATGCAGCGCAGTTGGCGCTGAACGACTGGTGACCTTCAATGAGAGGCCCCGGCGAATAACTGCGATGCAGCGACAGCACCGCGGCCAGAACCGCCAGGGTGAATATACCGGCGACGATGAGTCGGTTGCGGCGATTCATATTCCGCCGAAATACAGAACTCCTGCCACGTGAAAAATAAGAAACGCAAACGTCAGCACGGACAAGGCGATGTGAACATTCAGCCAGCCCGTGCTCAGATGAAGATTGAAAGTGTTGTGATCAAGGTTCACCTTGCGGGCCGCCAGAGCCAGTAGCTCCCGATAGGTTTTCTCATCGCCGGAGTCGGCAATTTTTTCTGCCGCGGCCGCGCAGGCAAGCTCGCCGGGATCGACTCCCCTGACTGTCGCCATCAGCAGCGTCCATCGCGACAAGGATCGATCGCTCAGCAGGATAGGCTTGATATCGCTGATGTAAGTCTTGATCAGTTGTTCGTCGTGGCCGAGGATTTTCTCTTCCGCCTGGCGGTAGACCGCATAGACCTTCGAGTCGACGTCCTCGAGCCGCACCTGGTGTTCGGCCCGCCCCATCATTAAGTGCGGAAGCTTGTCCTGCAGGATCGCGCCAAAGATCCCGCTGATGAAGAGCAGCATCACCAAGGTTGCGAGCATCGCCTCAAGCGGACTCATCGCGACGGTGGTTACGTGCCACGACAGCGGAAGCAAGGCGAGCATGCCCAGTGTCACGTGAAACCCCCGCCATGTTTCGAGGCGATCAAGTATGATCAGTTGTCGCTGAATCGCGGCGGGAAGAATCTTTCCCGTGAACTGCAGCATACGGAGAGAGAACCAGATGTTGCGCTTGCGGACGCTATACCAGGCGATCGCGACAAAGCCGGCGAGCGCAATCGAGCCCGACCAATATTCTCCAATCTCAGTCCCGAACGTCGACGTCGCCGCGTGCGCACCAGCCACCGCGATCAGGCAGATCGTCAGCCAGAGCCACATCCGAACCGGTATGACGCGATCCCGGCGATCGCTAATGCCCAGGGGTGGTCCGCTGGCCGCGTGGGCTGGAGCCTCCCGGGTAGCCATTGATTAATCGTTCGAGCCGACGACCTTTCTAAGGCGATCGGGTCCCTGGGTCACCGCGCCTGTCGTCTCTTTAAAGAGATCGGAGGGATTGATTCTCATTGCGGAGCCCGTCGGGCACGCATGGACGCATCCCATGAACGGGAGCCCGTCACAGAGATCGCACTTGATGGGATAGACGGTGGGAATGTGCGTTTCGGCCTTCTGTCCCGGTTCGGCGGGCGCTCCGGCCTGCTTCTCCAGTGCTTGATTGCGGCCAAGGATGCGTTGCCAGACGCTGGGCGCGAGCCGCTCGTTTTCGCCCTGCTCGCTACTGGCGAAGATCCGGCTCCATAGACTCTGCTCGACGGCGTGAGATGGAACCGGGTACGGCCGGAAGAATTCCCGACCGACAACTTTCGCCTTTCGCTCCTGCGCCGCATCGAACTGCTTGGTCTCGATCATCGCAATGTTGTCGTAGGGACAAGCGATCGCGCACGTTTGGCAACCGATGCACATGTCATACTGAAAGTAGATTTCGCCTTCGGGTCGGCGCTTGACTGCACCCGTGGGACAGGCGTTCATGCACTTGGGATCGTCGCAATGACGGCAGGCGGCCGGGACCAGGTATTTTCCGAGCTGGATTCCGGTTCTAATGAGGCGGCTGGCGCCGTGCAGCGACTCGCACGCCTTCACGCAGTTGTCGCATTTGACGCACAAATCCAGATCCATCACCAACAGCGCGTCGGCCTGGATCACTCCAAGCTGGCCGCTTTCATTCAGGACGGCGGAAAGTTCGGGGGTGAGGTGTTTCTGGTTCTCGTGGCGGCGTTCGATGGTCGCGAAAATCTGCGCTTGCGAATCGGGAAACTGCTTGACGAGCATCGCGAGGTCTTCGCCGCGAATCTTGATCACCTCGCACTTGCCGGCCGTCAAAACGTTGGCGTTGCGGATTCCGCCGCCGCCCAGCAGGGACTCCTCGCCGAAATACTCGCCCGCGCGCAGGTACGCGAGCACGCGTTTCGTGCCATCTTCGCGATCCCGGACGACCTGCACATAGCCGTCCCGAATAACGTAGAGGCTTTCGTCGGCCTCGCCCTGCTTGATCAGCAAGACTCCGCGCTGGTCGTAGTGGTGGATCTCGCAATCCGCAAGCAGGCGATCGATAAACTCGGTTTGGACGCCCTTGAACAGCTCGAGGTCTTCGACCATCACCCGAATCGCGCGTTCGCGATATCGCTTGGCGAGTATCGCGCGGGCCTCATCATTGGTCTCGACGAATTTGAGGCAGTGTCGGGGGACGTAGAAGATCTGAGTTCCATCCTCCGCCGCGACGACATCTACCGTTCGGGGCAGTCCGCCCAACGCTCCCAATTCGCCGTAGAAGCCACCCACGCCGCGGTCTCCGACCTTGGTCCTGACCTGGCTGGCGCTGACCTCGAGCAGGTTTACGGCGCCTTTCAGGACTATACAGAGATCGAGTTCGAATTCGCCCTTGGCGCACACCAGCGCATCACGATCAAACTGCTGGACGCGCATGGCGGCTTCGCGATCGTAGGCCCTGGCGAACGCTTCACGTTGTTCCTGGGAGAAGTTGGCGAAGAGGTCACACCCGGAGAGCTGGGACCATAATTCGTTGGCGGGTATTCTCACTGCTCCGGCAAGTTCCACAGGGCCACCGGTTAACCTGCCACCCCCCATGTGTCAATACCGGCTAACGGAACTGCTTGCGCTTTTCGCCTCGAGCGCCGACGCGGGTGGCCGCCACGATCAGCGCGGCTTGTACGCGAGCAACAGCGTCTCCGCGGCCTCGAACGACTCTGCGCCGCGCTCGATCTTGACCTGCTCAAGGACTTGCTCGGCTGCGGCACGGATCGAGTCCTCGATCACGGGAATCCACCTGATCCGGAACCATTCGACCAGCTCGGCGCCAGTGACCGTGAACGGAAACCGCTTCCGCTCAACAGCGAAGCCTGCCGCCTCGCACGTGTCTTGAACCAGCGCGCGAACGCCGCGGGTATCTTCGCCGCCACGCCGCCCCGTGCGCAGCAGGGCGCGCTGCTCATCGGTGAGGCTCGCGAGCAATTGACCGCCTGTGGGGTCGCCGCCGCCCGCGACCGCCAGAATTCCGCCGGGCTTGAGAACCACGCCGATCCCGCGGATGCAGCCGCCCAGGTCGGGCACCATCTGCAGGACATGGCTGCAAAACACTACGTCCCACACGCCGGTGCGGAACGGCAGCGCCATCGCGTCGGCACATACCAGCGGGATGCGTGCGCCGGCGCGCTGGCGGCGGTCGGCCTCGGCGAGCATCTGGCGCGATAGATCCGCGCCCACGATCACTTCGCAGCCGATCGCGTCGCGCAACGCGAACAGATTCGCCCCGTTGCCGCAGCCAAGGTCCAGCAGGCGCGGCGCGCCCTGGATTTCGCCGCGCAGTGCGGCAATCACGGCAGCTCGCCGCTTCCCGTAGAACGCGCCCTCGCCATAAGTCTTCGCGAGACGGCCAAAGTACTGAGCGATTCCCGGGCGCTCGTTGGGTGATTCGTCAGGCATGCTCGATTCTCACTTTATACGGCCGCGAATCCTGTCGGCCATCAGCTCGGCGATCATCACGGTGCTGAGCAATCCGTCAATTCCTCGGTGTGTTGTGATCTTCGCGGAGTCCGCCTTGTCGATTTGCATTTCAGCGAACCCGATCCTGACTCGGAGGCTCCCCCACCAGCAGCATAAGAGCGCAGCGCAAAGATCGTCGCAAGCATGGGTAGTGTCCCGGTTTGAATGCTCTGATAAAACTGCGGCACTGCGTCGAGCCGTCGGGTGCTGGGAGGGGATTGCAAATGCATCGATCGATTCTCAGGTTGCTGTGCGCGATTGCGCCGGCGATCGGCCTGGTCGCGAGCCTTTTGGTGACGCGAGCTGTCGCCGACGAAGCGGATCGCTTTCCGACCGCCACGCCGATCAAGCATCTTGTGATTATCTTCCAGGAAAACGAGACCTTCGATCATTACTTTGGCACTTATCCCAACGCCGCCAATCCTCCGGGCGAGCCCGAGTTCGTTCCCGCTCCGGACACGCCGTCGGTCAACGGACTGACCCCTACCCTGCTGAACTTCAATCCCAATGGCGTCAATCCGTTTCGCTACGATCGCTCGCAAGCCTTTACCTGCGACGGCGACAACGGTTACATGGCCGAGCAGCAGCAGTTCAACATGGGCCTGATGGACCAGTTTCCCACCTTTACCAAGCTTCCCCCCGATTGCCCCGATTACGATCATGGCAGCGGGTTCGTGATGGGCTATTTCGACGGCAACACCGTGACCGCGTTGTGGAACTACGCGCAGCACTTTGCGATGAGCGACAATTCCTACGGCACCACCTTCGGCAGTACCCTGCTGGGGCATATCAACCTGGTCTCGGGACAAACCAACGGTGCGATACCTACTCCGCCGAACCCGAAGCTCGTCCTTGACGGCACGCTGATCGCCAATGCGCAGCCAACCGGCGACGTTTGCTTCGCGAGCGCCAGTCAGACAGTTCAAATGTCGGGAATTAACCTTGGCGATCTACTGAACGCGAAAGGGGTAAGCTGGGGTTCATTCGAGGGCGGCTTCAATCTGCGGACGGTCAATCCCAACGGCACCACCGGATGCGACCGCAGCCATACCAATCCGGTCACTAACCTGATCGTTAAAGATTACAACGGCCAATACACGCCGTTTCAGTACTATCCCGATACCAGTAACCTCGCGCACACTCGGCCCGCCGATACCTCCGAGATAGGGCATTCTGGTCAAGCCAATCACGAGTATGACTTCGACGACCTTCTCGCCGCCGCGAAGGCCGACAACCTTCCCGCGGTAAGCTACGTCAAGGCGGTGCGCTATCAGACTGGGCATGCGGGTGGAATTTCGGATCCGATCGACGAGCAGGTGTTCCTGGTCGACACGATCAACGCACTCGAAGAAGACGCGGCAGTGGAAAAGCATGGCGATCATAATCGCCTTCGACGATAGCGACGGTGACTACGATCATCAGATGAGCCCTATCTTTAACGGCTCGACGTCGCCCATCGACGCGCTAAACGGGACGGGGATCTGCGGGTCAGGCGATCCTTCGCTTGGCGACGCGGAGCTGCGATGCGGTTATGGGCCGCGATTGCCGTTGCTGGTCATTTCGCCCTACGCGAGGCCTAATTTCGTTGACCATACGATCACCGACCTGACCTCGATCACGCGCTTTGTCGAAGACAACTGGTCGCTGGGCCGGATAGGTGGTGGCTCCTATGACGCAATTGCCGGCCCACTGAGCAACCTATTCGACTTCACCGGCCATCATCGCACGCGGCCGCTGTTTCTCGATCCGGACACCGGCGAACTTTCTCATTAGATGTGCGACATCAATCTTAAGGTCTTATCATGGAACCTGCACGGGCTGGCTTGGCCGTTGTCGAAAGATCCCGGCGGCCGGATGGATCGCGTAAGTGCGAAATTGCGCGAACTGTCGCCGCAGCTTGCGTTGTTGCAGGAAGTCTGGCTGGGCTCGCAAGTCGATCGCCTCACCGCGTCGCTGCAACCCGATTGGATCCCGGTCTGCGTCAAGCGCCGTGGCCGCGGTCCAAGCGGCGGACTGCTCGCATTTATCAGCGCCGCCGCGGGATGGCGCGTGTGCTCCGCGCCGGAGTTTCACCCCTTCGCCGCGAGCGCGCCGGTATGGAAAATCTGGGAGGGCGATGGACTCGGCGTGAAAGGCGTTCTGACTTTCGCACTTGAGCGCGGCGAACAGCGCATCTGCGCCGTCAATACTCATCTACAGTCGCAGTATTCGAGGATCGACTATGCCGAGGTTCGAGAGGCGCAGCTAATCGAGCTTCGCGAGGTCGTCTCTCATCTGGATGCATCGATACCCGCGATTGTTTCGGGAGATTTTAACACTGACGCGCGCGAGCCGCTCTATTCACGCGTCGCTGCACTTGGAACCGATCTTACGGTCGAGGCGCGCGCGCTGTGCAACTGCGGAACGACCGCGGACCCTCGCGACGAACGCCTCGAATGGATTGACTACATCGTCGCAGCCAACTCACGCGAGTGGACGGTTTCCGCCAACCTCGAGCTGGTCGAAAACCAGCGCGCCGATGTACCCTATTCCGATCACAGCGGGCTCTTCTGCACGCTCAAGCTCGCATCGCGCGCGCGAACTTCAAACGTTACGATCTGAAACGGACGCAGTTCCAGCTCGATGGAACCGTCACGCCGCCGTTTGAGCTTGACACCTTTCAAGGGCCGGCGCGCGAGATCGATCAACCGAGCGTTGCGGCCGTGGCCGAAGTCGAATCGTGCTACCTCCGGGGACTCCGACGCGCTATATGCGCGCACGATGTAGGCGGCTGCGCGTTCCGTCGCGCGGGCGGTGGAAAACACCACGCGCGAATTGTCGCAGGCGCAGAGTCGATTCTCAGACACATCGATCGCGGAGCGCGTCTGGAACATGCGCGGCGGGTACGCATACGCCTGGCTCAACTGGACGACGCCGGCGTCCGCATACGGGCCGCGCCAGGTCGTGACGGCAAATTGAAAACGATGCTGTCCGATTTCCTGCGCGTCGGGCGTTTCGAACTCCGGGCCTGCATCGCCGCGGCGCATCTTCAGGTCCCCGCGTGAGAGCCATCCTACGCATCGCAGCAACGTCAACAGGATAGTCGCACCGCGTCCGTCGCGCCTGGCCTCGGTCTCGTAGATTCCACGGCTCATCATGGCCGCCGAAAACTCCGCGGATTGCACCGCGGTGAACGTCCGATGCGGCGCGGTAGGATAGATGTCTTCCGTGACGCCGGCCGGCTCGGCTGGATCGAGCGCGCGGTGGACGATTCCAAAATTCGTGTCGGAGAGCGATTCCATCGCCGCGATCGGCGTGGACAGCGCGGCGCGGAGCCGATGATCGCGCGCGGGATTGTCTATCACTGCGTCAAAGTCGACCCGCTCGAGCCCCGCGTAGACGGTGGCTGTCAGTTGTATCGGAACTTCGACGGTCTCAGACGCACGCGCCTTGCGGTCTTTCGTGAGCGCGCGCGGGAGACTGAAAATCAAAGAGAGAGCCATGCGGCTTCTCACCCGTCCGCGCTCGATCACGGCAGCGGCGATGGACACCGGCGTCGAGATCGGCGCCGAATCGGCCACCGGATCGAAGTTATATTCGTCGCCGCGATCGCCGTCATCTTCGAAATAAATTTCAAGGCTCTGGTTGTTTTTCAGATCGTCGATTTTCAGGCCACGCGCCGACGGGCTGAGCCTGAAGTACTCGCTCTCGATAGATTCAACGCCATCAGCACCTGACGGCGCGCCGGTAGCGGGTTGGTCCGAGCGAACCAGCCGATAAAGGCTGACGCCAGCCTGCGTGAGCGAGTCGGCGACGAAAGTGATTTGCGCCCGCGCGGCGGCAGTCGCCCGGATGCGAATGACCGCGTCGTCGGGCACCTCGAGAATTCGCCGGCGGAAGCTGTGCGGATCGAGCTCGCCGGACGGACTGCGGCTGACGAACATGCGCAAATCGAATCGGTTCTCACCGTCGCGTTCGAGCTCGAAGCGATTTACATATTGGCCCATCACCTGTGCGCCGGTGATCATGCCTTTGAAGTCCGCCGCCTTCAGCTCGATATCGAACGGCCGCGCGGGCCGCGCGACATCGATCGCGACGGGAATCGGCCGGCCGTCGCCGGCCGTCGCGGCATAGCTCGCGTGCGGATCTTCGACTTCGGTCTCACCCGTGACGAGTGCGCGGCGCGCGAACGTCGGATTGAACACCGCGATCGCTGCCCCGCCGCCATTCGTCGAGAGCACCGCGTTCGAGGCGCGGCGCGCCACGATCTCGCCGATCATCCCGGCCTGGTCGAAGCGGTAACGCATGTCCTGATGGACCTGGTCGACTGAGCATCCGCATATCGAGTCGTGCGGATGGTTCTGAATCTGCGTGCGCCAGGCGACTTCGAGCAGTGCGGTCAGACCGTCGGCATGACTCGACAGCGAAGCGAGCGCGACAAGCGGATCGGCAATCCTTTCGAGCAGGTATGAGTTGTGGAAGTCGCGCTGCTTTATCCACGCTCGCGACGAGCTGACGCCGGGCGTGAGATTCGAGCGCGCCGGCGATCGCAATTCTCCGCGCACGTGCGGCGTGCCGTTGCGCGGAAGTTCGCGGAGTCGTTTCGCGTATTCGTCGAGCGTGCCGACTTCAGCGGTGAACGGAGCGCGTCCTGCGGCCTCCTTCAACCGTTCGAAGAACTGCGGATCTGGCTCCGCGTGATCGTTGCCGTTCATCACCAGGATCGGAGCGTCGTCGGAGAACTCGCGTTCCCGCGTCGCGATCTCTTTCGCCCGCGCGATCAATGCGTCACCCGAATCCGTCGGCAGGCTGGCGCCGTTGGAATAACCGAAGGGAAGAAAGACCGTGAACACAGAGCTGCCGTCGAGCGCTTCCCAGATGAATCGATTGCGCTTCACTTCGCGTCCCACGCCGCGGAAAACGACCGCGGCGTCGAGCCCGAAACCCGCGAGAATCTGTGGAAGCTGCCCGGCGTGACCGAATTGATCGGGCAGATAGCCAGTCCGCGCCGGCTTTCCGAATCGTCGCGCGATACGCGTGCCGATCTCGAGATTGCGAATCAGCGCCTCGCCGCTGGCAAGAAAGCTGTCCGCAAGCAGGTACCACGGACCTATCTGGAGCTTGCCAGCCTTCACCAGCTTCTCGATTCGGCGCGCGCTGGCGGGGCGTACTTCGAGATAGTCCTCGAGCACGATTGTCTGGCCGTCGAAGTGAAAGCATGGCAGCGCGCCGCTCTCGAGCAGCGCGAGCATCTTGTCCATCATCGTGAGCAGCCGCGCGCGCATCCGCTGAAACGGCTGATACCACTCGCGATCCCAGTGGGTGTGAACGACGAAATAAAGATGGTCCATGAAACGCGCCTCGCCGCTAGAGTCCCATCGCGACGCATAGCGCCGCAACGTCACCGATACGCTCGCCCAAAGCGGCAGGCATCACCTGGCATGATCGCGCCGACGCGGGTAAAGCCTCGCTCGCCAGCATCTCGCGCGCCGGTCCGAGAATCATGTCGCCAGTGCGCATCGCCAGCCCGCCGATCACAATCCGCTGGGGATTCAGAATGTCCACCACGATCGTCAGGACCTGGCCGAGCCGCTCGGCCGTGGTACGAACTATTCGCATCGCGACCGCGTCGCCGCGCGCGGCTGCCGCGCAGACGTCGCGAGCTGTGAGCGTCCCACGATGCGCCATTAGCGTCGTGCGGCGACCGCGCTTGCGCGCATCCGCCACCGCTCGCGTCGCGACTTGCGCCATCCCGCCGCCGCTTGCCCATCCCTCGGCGGAACCGCGTTTGTTATGTCCGATCGGGCCGCCGCGGGTGAGACGTAGATGCCCGATCTCTCCCGCGAGATCGTCGGTGCCATGGTAGAGCTTGCCATCGACGATGATGCCCGCGCCAAGCCCGGTGCCCATCGTCAGGAAGACCATGTTGTTGCATCCAAGGCCAGCGCCGTAGCGATGCTCAGCGACGGCTCCGGCATTTGCGTCGTTCTCGACGTTGCAGCGCGCGCCGAATTTCCCTTCCAGGATTGCCTTGACGGGAACGTCCGCCCACGTCGCAAGGTTGAGCGGCGACTGGATTATCCCGCGCACTCGATCGAGCGGGCCACCGCAGCTAATACCTACACCGCGAATAGCAGAAGTGGAAAGCCTGCGCCTCCTCAGGACAACCCTAACCCCCTTGACGATAAGGTCGAGCGCGCGGTCGGGACCCTTTAAGGGCCAGGTCGCGAACTGGACACGCTCGCTAATATTCGGCAGCCGTTCTGATAGGGCGATCGCAGTCTTAGTGCCGCCGATATCGACACCTATCCAGACCTTAGCCGCCATGCGAACTTGCCCTCGATCACTTTGGCGGCGGGCTGGCAGTATAGATGCGGCGAAAGGTCAAGTTCACTCGCGGCCCGCATGGGCGTGTCTCCTTCGCGATTCCATGCTTCCAGTAGCGCTGCGTTTCACCTTTCATCAGCAACAAACTTCCCGACGGAAGCCTTAGCCGGACAATCTTTGTAAGCTCACCGACCTTGTGCTTAAGAACAAACGTTCTCTCTTCGCCAAGGCTCAGCGACGCGATCGCGGGTCTATCGCCTAGCTCTGGTTCGTCGTCGCTATGAAACCCCATGCTATCTCGATTGTCACGGTAGTAGTTGAGCAGCACGCTGTTGAAAGCTGTGGCAGCCACGTTCTCGACCCTTCTCTTTATCTCAAGCAAAAGATCGGTCCAGGCTAGTGGGATGAGTCTTAGGCCTGAATAGGTATAGTCGCTGCCTCGATCTCCATACCAGGCGATCAGACGCGGCTGCTGATACACTTTGCCCCAAACGAAGACATTTTCCTGTCGCCATCGCACCTCGGCGATCAGTTGATGGAACACTGCGTTGTGACTGCGCCCGAGTTCCAGGCTATTCAGCCAGTACACTTCCGCATCTAGGATAGGAATCCTTTCGAGATGACGTGTTTGTGGAAGAAGGTCCGACATCACATCAGGTAGCCTGGTCGCGCATTGGGGCTACTAAACGATTCCCGACTTGCCGGTCAGATCCTGCGGCCGCGCGGACGCCTTGCACTGACGGTAGCGGCTGTCTCTGAATACCGCGACTGGGTCGATCGCGCCGCCGTTTCGCTTGCGCGCCATTTTGATCGCCGGCTCGACATCAATCCGCACCGCGTTCTGCAGCGTGCGGTTGGCCATCAGCGCGTCGTTCGACTCCTGCGCCGAATTCAGCGCGTCGCGATCGACGATCGATGCCTGCGCATAGGCGCGCTGCAGTGCGACGGCGCTCTCGAGAAGGCTCTCGACGGGGTCAGTCACGTTGTGGCTCTGATCGAGCATGTAAGCCGGCGCGAAGCCGGGCGCGCCGCGTAACTCTGCATCCACGAGCTCGTTGAACACCAGGAAAATCTGGAACGGGTTGACCGAGCCGGTGTCCAAATCGTCGTCGCCATACTTGGAATCGTTGAAGTGGAAGCCACCCAGTCGCTGAAACTGAATCAGACGTGAAACGATCTGCTCGATGTTGGTGGTGGGCGCGTGATGACCGAGATCCACGAGGCATTGCACGTTCGGGCCGAGCTGCGTCGCGCAAATGAAACTGGTGCCCCAGTCCGCGACCACCGTCGAGTAGAGCGCCGGCTCGTAGAGTTTATGCTCGATGAAGGTGCGCCAGCCGTCAGGAATCGCCGCGACGATCACACGCATGCTTTCGAGGTAACGCTCGAGCGCTTTGGTCATGTTGAGTTGCCCTGGAAAATTAGAGCCGTCGCCGATCCAGACAGTGAGCGCTCGCGAGCCTAGTTGTTTGCCGATCTCGATGCACTCCAGGTTATGCGCAATCGCCTGCTCGCGAACGGCCTTGTCGGTGTGGGCCAGGCTGCCGAACTTGTAGGACAACTGGCCGGGAAGGTCTTCGAAGGTGTTCGAATTGACGGCGTCGAACTTTATTCCGTACGAGCGCGCGAACTCGCGCAGCTCCACGAAATCCTTGACGCGATCCCATGGAAAATGTGGCGACACCGTCGGCGTCGCGCGCCCCAGTTGCTGGATTACGGCGCAGTCCTCGAGCTTCTCGAAAACGTTGCGCGGCTCGCCGGCGATTGGAAAGCGCGCGAATCGCGTTCCGCCCGAGCCGACGCCCCAGCTCGGAATCGCCACTGCGAACCGCTGGATGCGCGCGGTGATCGCTTCGAGGTCTACGCCGCGCCGCGCCAGCACAGCGCCCAGATGCTCGTAGTCGGTGGCAAGGTCCTTCTCTAGGCGTGCGTTGTGTTTCGCGATCAACTCGGGATCGATTGGAGTGCGTGGCGTCATAGAAACCTCTTGCGAGCCTTACCGCGTGAATGCGGTGGCGTTGCCGGCGTCGACGTTTAGGATGTTGCCGGTGGACTTGGCGGATCGATCGGACGCAAAAAAATGTACGGCCTCGGCGACGTCCTCGGGCGTGACATTTTGTTTCAGCAGGCTGCGTTCGCGGTAAAATTTCTCCAGCTCCGACGGATCGATCCCGTAGGCACGCGCGCGTTCGGCACGCCAACTGCTCGACCATATCCGCGAGCCTTGCAGCACGGCGTCAGGATTTACGGCGTTCACGCGAATTCCGTCAGGCGCGAGCTCGAGCGCCATGCATCGCGCGAGGTGAAGCTCGGCGGCTTTGGCGGTGCTGTAGGCCGCGGCGCCCGACGACGCGACCAGCGCATTTTTGCTGGCGATGAACACTATCGATCCGCCGGTGCCTTGCGCTTTCAGCAGGCGCGCCGCTTCACGTCCGACGATGAAATAGCCGGCTCCTAGCACATCCATGTTGCGGCGCCACGTTTCAATCGTGGTTTGCTC
Organism: uncultured delta proteobacterium; assembly: GCA_963724395.1. Classification (GTDB taxonomy): domain Bacteria; phylum Desulfobacterota; class Binatia; order Binatales; family Binataceae; genus Binatus. Next base: position 256,059 of record CAVRUK010000004.1, read on the forward strand.
AAATGGTGACGCGGACGCGATTCCCGCGTTCGAGACCACGATGTCGATGCCGCCATATTCCCGTGCCGCGAAGGCGAAGGCACGAGCCACGTTCGATTCGTCGGTAACGTCGCATCGCGTCACGCGAGCTCGATCCTTGCCGAACTTCAGCGCAAACTCATCGCGGGTTCGCGCAAGCGCGTCCTCATCATTGTCCAACAACACCACGCACGCCTCGTCGGCCAACAGGCGCTCAGCAATCGCGCGGCCGATGCCGCCGGCGCCGCCGGTTATGAGCGCGACTCGTCCAGCGAGCGGCTTCGGTGCGGGTTGTCGGCGCAGCTTGGCTTCCTCGAGCGCCCAATACTCGATGTCGAATGCTTCCTGTTCCGGCAATCCGAGATATTCGTCGACGGCGGACGCGCCGCGCATGACGCCTATAGCATTGGCATAGAACTCGGCCGCGATGCGCGCGCTCGTCTTGTCCTTTGCGAAGGTGAACATGCCGACCGTCGGCATCAGGAGCACAACCGGGCTCGCATCGCGCATGGGAGGAGCCACCGGTCGGCGGCATCGTTCGTAGTAGGCCTGGTAGTCACTGCGATAGCGAGAGATCGCTTCGGCCGCACTTGCTTTTGCAGCGGAAGGATCCGCAGGCAGCACTAGCGGTCGAATCTTGGTGCGAAGAAAATGATCGGGGCACGAAGTTCCGACGCCGGCGAGCTCCTCAAATCGGCGCGCACCGACGAACTCGAGGATTTCCGCGTCGTCGGTGAAGTGGCCGACTTTTCGTTGCGCGGAAGAAAGATGGCCGCGAAGGACCGGCATCAATTGCGATGCTATGGCGCTGCGCTCATCCGCGCGGCGCGAGGCGACACGCTCGCCGCCAAATGCCGGCACGTTTCGGAGGCGCTCTGAGAGCCAGGCTTCAGCGCGGCGAATCTTATCGATCGTATTGCGATAGCAGGCTTTGGATGTGTCGCCCCAGGTAACGAGGCCGTGGCCCGCGAGTATCACTCCACGAATATTAGGATGGGCGCGAACCGCGTCGCGCAGCCGCAGGCCGAGGTCGAAGCCCGGTCTTTGCCACGGCAGCCATCCAAACTCGCCGCCGAAAACTTCACGCGTGATCGATTCGCTGTGGCGCGACGCCGCAATCGCGATTACTGAGTCGGGATGAACATGATCGACATGCGCGAACGGCAAAAGCGCGTGGAGGGGAGTGTCGATGCTGGCGGCGCGCCTGCTGCCAGCGAAAGCGAATGCGCAATAGTCGAAGTATGGGACCAGCTCATCTTCGTGCTCGCGCCCACGGAAGCGGCTTTCCAGCGCGACGAGTTTGTCCTGATATAGTTTCGCGAAGCCCGACAGATCCATCGAGCCAAGGTCGTCGCCGGAGCCTTTCACCCACAGAATCGTTACGCGCTCATTGCTCAGCGGATCTACGTCCGCGATTTTTGCCGAGGTGTTGCCACCGCCGAAATTGGTCACCCCCAGGTCGGCGCCCAGCAAATGGGAGCGGTACAGAAGCAGCTCGGGCTCTGAAAGCGCCTTCGCGTCGCCGTCGTTCCATCGATCGATTGTCACGCGCGGATCGTAACACGACGGCATGGTAATTCAATTGAGGAAAGCGCGCTGATTGAGTAGTGGTGCTTAGGTGAACAGGTCGCGTCCCGCAGTTGTCGCCGTGTTCGACGTGGGCAAAAGCAATGTGCGGCTATCGGCGGTCGACGATTCCGGCGTCACGATCGCCATTCTCGAGCGCCAGAACCGCGTCGATGGCTCGCCGCCATATCCGCATTTCGACGCGGACGAGCTGTACGCGTGGCTGATCGACGGGCTTGCGACGCTCGCGCGTGACTTCGAGGTTCATTCTGTCGTGCCGATCACTCATGGCGCGTGCGCGGCGCTGGTCGATGACGGCGGACTCGTGATCCCGATCATGGACTACGAGTATCGCGGGGTATGCGACGTCGATCCCGAGTACGACGCGATTGCGCGCGACTTTGCGCACACTGCGTCGCCAAAACTTCCGGCGGGTCTCAACCTCGGACGGCAGCTCTTCTGGCAGCAGCGGCAATTTCCGCGCGAATTCAGTCGCGCGACCATTCTCCCGTATCCACAATACTGGGCGGCGCGCCTATCCGGCGTGCGTGCGTGGGAGCCAACCTCGCTCGGCTGCCATACCGATCTTTGGGAGCCTCGACGCGGAGACTTTTCAACCTTTGCGAAGACGATGGGATGGGACGCGCGATTCGGCCGGCGCGCGAGCGCGTGGACGCCGCTGGGACCTCCACTGCCAGAGGTCGTTACGGCCACCGGCCTTTCCAACGAGTGCAAGATCCTCGCTGGAATCCATGACAGCAACGCGTCGTACCTGGCGCATCGCTCCACTCGCGATCAGCCATTCTGCGTCGTTTCGACGGGGACGTGGATAGTCGTGATGGCGCACAGCAGCCCGCTCGACGTGTTGCGCGAGGAACTCGACACGCTGGCGAATGTCGATGCGTTCGGCAACCCTGTACCGACCGCGCGTTTCATGGGAGGTCGCGAGTATGCGGCGATTTGCGGCGCCGACGTCGGCCTGATGCGGCCTTCAGTTGTCGATCTTGAGACTGTTCTCGCATCTGGACCGTTGCCGATTCCTTCGTTCGCAGACCAGGGCGGGCCATTTCGCAATCAAGCCGGCCGATTCGCGGGCATCGCTCCCGACGCGCCGCGCGGTCGCGCCGCATTGGCGGCGCTGTATTGCGCACTGATGACGGACTACTGCATCACGATGCTCGAGGGGCGCGGCGATATAATTCTCGAGGGGCGGCTCGCGTCCAACGAGGCGTTCGCGTCGGCACTTGCGGCGCTTCGCGAGCCGCAGCCTGTGTTTCGTTCTGCGGACGAGACCGGGACGCTGCGCGGCGCCGTTGCGTTGTCGTTAATCGCGTGCGGAAAGAATCCGCAGCCCGCGAAGCTTGACCTTTGTCCAGTGGGTCCGGTCGCGAAAATGAAGTCGGCTCGACTCAGATGGCAGGGTCTTCTTACTCGATAAGTTTGCCGATCGATGCGAGACCTGCTTGAATCCGTTTCGAGGACGGTAGCATGAATTCTGAAATCGAATTGCGCGACCAGGTGTTTGTCGGCCCGCTGCGCCGATCCGTCAATAACGCCCGCAATGTTGCGGGGAGCATCCACGACGATGCGACAGCGACCAAGCTTGGATTTCGCGGGGGCACGGTTGCGGGATCGATCCACCTGGAGTTGTTTCCGCCGATCCTGCTGAAAGCGTTCGGCAAGCGATGGTTTGAGCGCGGGACTATCTCGATGTACTTCCTCAACGCGACGACCGATCGCGAAGCGGTGCGCGCGTTCGTGAAAGAGCCGCCACTCGACGCGACCGACGCGCAGGTCGATATCTGGATTGAGCGCGAAGACGGCATGCGCGTGGCTGAAGGCACTGCATCAGTCGGCAAGCCCGACGAGCCAACCGCGTTGCTGCGCCGTCCGCTCGATCGATTCGATGCGGGCCAGCTGCGAATCCTGGGCGGGCTCAAAGCCGGCGATCGATTCGACGAATGCGACGCGTTTCTTACGAAGAACGCGATGGCCGAGCGGATGAAAGTCATCACCGAGCCGCTGGAATGGTATACCAAGCCCTCGCCGTGGGGCGGTGCGATCGCCACTCCGGCCACGATGGTGCAACTGCTCTACTCGCAATCGATCGCGACTCTGCGCGGCACACTGGGCCGGGCGGTGGGACTGTTCGGCGCGATCGAATTGCGCAATATCAACGGGCCGGTTATGGTCGAACGTCCCTACCGCGTGAGCGGGAGCATCGTGGCGCTCGGCCAGAGCCCCAAGACCGAATACATGTGGTTCGAAACTGCGCTGAACGAAGCGGACAAGCGCGTCGCCGAGATGCGGATGCTGCTGCGCTTCATGAAGGCGTCGTCGCCGCTGTACAAGGACGCGAGCGCAAGCTGAACCGAAGCGGGGCAGACATGCATGCCCCGAAATTCTTACCGGTTCGTGCGCCGCTCGTGCATATCCATATGCGTAATCTCCTTGCCATCAACCATAAACATCACCACTTCGGCGATATTGGTTGCGTGTTCGGAGATTTCATTCAGGTCCTTTGACAGGAAGGCCAGCTTGGTGTCGTGCGCAACTCGATCGGGATCTTTTGGCATCGGGGCCGTGAGCTTGCCAAACACCTCGCCATAGAGCACATCGAACTCCTTGTCCTCCTCAAACACTTGTTTCGCGGCGATACTGTCCGCTCGGGAAAAGGCCGCCAGGCTGTCGCGGACCATCGCGAGCGCAAGCGCCCCCATTTGCAGGACTTCAGCATGGGACGTTATCGGATCGCGCTCGTCGCAATCGTGAACCGCCTCGCAAATGTTGACCACGCGGTCACCGATTCGCTCCAGTTCGGTGGTAATCTTCATCACCGCGGCTATGAGGCGAAGGTCTCGAGCGACTGGCTGATGAAGGGCCAGGAACTGCAGACACATTTCTTCCAGGTCAATATCCATTCGGTTCAGGTTGCTGTCCTGCTCGATGATCACTCGGGTGCCGGCAACATCATGTTCACTCAAGCACCTGAGCACGCTCTCGATCTGCGCGACGACCAGGTCTCCCATTTGACCTAGCTTGGTTCGCAGGTCGGAAAGTTCGACGTCAACGTTTTTGTGAGTATGTTCCATGGATGAACTCCCGATTCAGTAGTCGCGCATAATTGAGTTTGAAACAACCGCGCTGACGGGCAAGGCGGCGGACTCAGGTGAGCGGTGATTCAAAAGCACTGACAGGCGGCGGCTCGCCGATGTATTTCTCGACCTGCACCAGCGTCGTTTGAGCGCTCGGGCCTTGTGCAAGACGCGATGTTCCCTTGTCGAGCGTGAGCACGTTCGGGTTTCCGTGTTTGTCGAGACTGCCAATAATACCCGGTTCGACCGGGTCGTACCACGCGCCTGTCGAGATCTGGATCACGCCGGGCCGAATGTCGTCGGTCAGAACCGCGCCGGCCAGGATCGCGCCGCGCTCGTTGAAAACCCGCACGATGTCGCCGTCGCGAATCCCGCGCGCGCCGGCGTCATCGCGATTGATCCGCATCGGCTCGCGCCCCGCGACTTTGCTCCGCTGGCTGACGCGCGCCATGTCCATCTGGCCGTGCAACCGCGTTTGCGGCTGCGTGGTCAGGAGATGCAGCGGGTATTCGCGCGCGGCCGCGCTGCCCAGCCATTCGGCCGGCTCGAGCCAGGTGGGATGTCCGGGGCAGTCGGCATAGTTATAGCTCGCAATCTTTTCCGAAAAGATTTCGATTCGTCCCGACGGCGTCGGCAGCGGATTGCTGTCCGGATTCATTCTGAATTCCTCGAAGAGCACGTGCGGCGTCGACGCTTCGGGAATTTCGAGGTAGCCGCGCTTCCAGAACTCGTCGAAAGCGGGCCACTCGGCAACGTGGCGATTGGCGTGCTCGCGCGCCGCGTCGTAGATATGACGCAACCATTGGATTGTGCTGCGCCCTTCGGCGAACGATTCGCGAGTTCCGAACCGATCCGCGAGATCGCAGAAGATTTCGAAGTCGTCGCGCGCTTCGCCGACCGGCGCGATCGCCTGCTTCATCGCGACAATGAATCTATCCCGCGCGCTTGCGCCGATATCGTCGCGCTCGAGCGTGGTGGTCGTTGGCAGCACGATGTCCGCATGGCGCGCGGTTGCGGTCCACCAGGGATCGTGCATGACGATCGTCGCAGGCTGCCGCCACGCGCGAATCAGGCGGTTGATGTCCTGGTGATGATGAAACGGATTGCCGCCGCACCAGTAGACGAGATCGATGTCGGGATAGACGAGGTCCTGTCCGTTGTATTGGAACGGCTGGCCGGGGTTGAGAAGCAGGTCCGCGATTCTAGCCACCGGAATAAAGGTGCGAATCGGGTTGTGGCTGAGCGACAGCGTCGGAATCGGCATATCCGGCAACAGGCTCGCAAGGCCCTCCATGCTTCCGTAGCCGAAGCCGAAACCTCCACCGGGCAGCCCGATTTGGCCGAGCACGGCAGCCAGCGCGATCGCGGCCCAAATCGGCTGCTCGCCGTGATCGCTGCGCTGCAGAGACCAGTTGACGTTGATGAAAGTCCGCGACGCCGCCATTTTTCGCGCCAGAGTGCGAATCTTGTCGGCTGATATTTCACTCAAGCCGGACGCCCACTCGGCTGATTTCGCCACGCCGTCTTCGGCTCCAAGCAGATAGTCGCGGAAACGATTGAATCCGGCGCAGTAGCGCGCGAGGAAGTCCGCGTCCTGCAGGCCCTCGACAATCAGCGTGTGCGTGAGCGCGAGCATCAGCGCGGTGTCGCTGTGCGGCCGCGGCGCGATCCACTCGGCGTCGAGGAAGCCGGCCGCGTCGTCGCGCATCGGACTGATGTTGCAGAACTCGACGCCCGCTGCGCGAACCTGCTCGAGCCAGCCGCGCGTCGTATGCTCGCCGACCCCGCCGGGCGTGACCTGCGTGTTACGCGTCGGCATTCCGCCGAACATCACGACCAGGTCCGCGTGATCGGCGATGCTCTTCCAGCTGGTGCCGGGACCGTTCATCGCTTGCAGGCTGCCGAGAACGTTCTTGACGAGTACCGCGCCCGCGGCGTTGCTGTAGGTGTCGCGCGCGCCCGTGAATCCGCCTATCCCGCCGAGGAAGCGCTGGAGCTGCGTTCGCGCATGATGAAAGCGACCCGCGCTGCCCCATCCGTATGAACCGGCGTAAATTGCCTGGTTGCCGCGCTCGCGAATCACGCGCTTGATCTCGTCGGCGATCAAATCGAGCGCTCGCTCCCAGCGTAGGGGAACGTAACGATCGGCTCCGCGCCGATCGCGCGAGCTGCCCGGTCCATTCTTCGAGCCATCCAACTCGGACCGCGGGCTGCGCGATGCGACTGCGATGATGCAGCGCGTCGGGAATCGAGCACAGTAGCGGCGACGGATCGGGATCTCTCGCGAAGGGCCGCGCTTCTGTCACGCGTCCATCGACGACGATCGGCTCGAACGCACCCCAATGCGAACCGTTCAGCGCGGACGGCGAGTCAGGAATTTCGTCTGACCTCATACTCACGCGGCCGGACCTTTGGTTTGCGCAACGTCTTCGAAGAGAGCAGTGCTCAGGTATCGTTCCCCGGAATCGGGCAGCACGACGACGATGGTCTTGCCCGTGTTCTCCGGGCGCTTGGCTATGCGCGCGGCCACGGCGACGGCGGCGCCGCATGAAATTCCCGATAGTATTCCTTCTTCGCGCGTCAGCCGCCGCGCGTACTCGATCGCTTCTTCGTTGGTGACCTGCTCGACGACATCGACGAGCGAGAGGTCCAGATTTTCAGGCACGAACCCCGCGCCGATGCCCTGGATTTTGTGCGCGCCCGGCTTTAACGCTTGGCCGCTCCGCTGCTGAGTGATGACGGGACTGGCACTCGGCTCGACGGCGACCGAAACGATCGCTTTGCTCTTCGTTTTCTTGATGTAGCGCGAGACTCCGGTGATAGTGCCGCCGGTACCCACGCCCGACACGAAAATATCGATCGCGCCTTCCGTGTCATTCCATATTTCCGGCCCGGTGGTCGTTTCGTGAATTGCAGGATTGGCGGGATTCTTGAACTGCTGCAGCAAGACGTAGCGATTAGGCGCCGATGACACGATTTCTTCGGCCTTGGCGATTGCTCCGCTCATGCCGCGCGCGCCCTCGGTCAGCACCAGTTTTGCGCCGTACGCGATCAGCAATTTGCGGCGCTCGAGGCTCATCGTATCCGGCATCGTCAAGGTCAGCGGGATATTGCGGGCCGCCGCGACGAACGCCAGCGCGATCCCGGTGTTGCCGCTGGTCGGTTCAACGATTTCCTTGCCCGGACCGAGCAGGCCGCGCTTCTCGGCGTCCCAGACCATCGCAGCGCCGATTCGGCATTTGACGGAATAGGCAGGATTGCGTCCCTCAACCTTGCCGAGAACGACCGCCGACGCGCCGTCGGTTACGCGGTTGAGCCGCACCAGCGGCGTATGTCCTATAGATCTTGAGTTGTCTTCATACCAATGCGGCATCGGCTGCCTCCAGCTTCGGAAGTCGTCGATCTATATCACCTGTTAAATTGGATAAGTAATGGTTGGAGCCAAACACCCGCGAGTACTATAGATACGACGAGGCTTATGCCGATGGCAAATTCGCGGCGTGGCGGAGGACTCACAACCCTGGCGATCCTGTTCGCGATTCTTGCGGCGACCGACATTCTGAAGCCGTTTCATCTCGAGGGTCCGACCACGGGCCTGGTCTTTTTCGGCCAGCGGCTGAGCGGCGTGCCCGACGCGATACTTGGCCCGATTCTGGGACTCATTCTTCTAACCTATGCGGCCGGGATTTGGCGGATGCGGCGCTACGCACTGTACCTGGGCCTCGCATACGCTATCTACGTCACGATCAACCTGGCCCTTTACACCGCGACGAATCCGCCGCCCGCTTCGCGGAGCGAGGCGATCTTCGGCATCGTCTATTCGATTCTAGCCCTCGTGTTTAGTTGGGGAACGGCGATACTTCTCAATCGCCGCAAAGCCCACCTCGTGTAGTTGGATGCTATCGACGTGACCGGCGACGGCGTGATCGACGACCGACGCTCCCAAGGGCGCCAACCGCAATCACTACTATACCGGCCAGCCCAAAGGCCTCCCACCATTGAAGGAAGGTTCCAAGGAACAGGACCAAACCGGTTAGCAGAAGGGCCGCGCCTATCACCCGTGCACCCAGCCAGACTATGGTCGCATAGGCGTCGGCAGCGGCGGAATCGAGGAATGCCAGCACCGTGTCTTCGAATTCATGCAGTTCGGCGGTGACTATTCCCTCGACCACGCGCGCAAGTAGTCGAGGCCACTCGGCGTCAGGGCTTGCCGTCTGGCCCGCGGTGGGTGAAGGCGCGGCAGCCTGCGGCGGTGGTTCTTTGGATTGATCCTTCGGCGACATAGCTCAATGACCTCCGATGAGTAGGCCGTTTCCCCCGCAAGCCGGCAATCTCACTCTGACATCGATGACAGCAGGCGCTGGATCGGCTCCTGGTCAACCGTTATGAAGCCGCGGTTAGGCTGATTCAGGTCCAAGGTAACAAAAATGGCGAAGCTGACGAGCACGATGAAGCAAACGGTCCCGGCGATGTCTGCTTCCTCTGCCGCCCCTTGTTCTCTCCCGACCAGCATGGCCGAAGCTACTGCGGAGAGCAGCAGCAACAGCACAATGCTCGTTGGAAGCCTATCTCTGACAGCCGCCAGTCGCTCAGCGTGACTGCTGGTTGCAGCGTTGAGCGTATTGGTCAGCGAGACTGCGATCGGTGTGCCGTCGGCCAGCGCCTGAGACACCAGCTCGACCATCTGGCTGTGCATTTTCTGGAATTGGCCAAGTGCGCTTTCGAGCGCAGCCGCGTCGTAACCACGCTCGGCTAGATCCACCCGCAGAGCCGTGTAGTCGCGGATGACGTGCCGCAATTTGGTTCGTTCCGGTTCTTTGAGCAGGCTGGCGCAGGTGTAGAAGTCGCCGATCGCGTTGCTGTCCGTCACGACCATGATGCGTCGCTGGTCGTGCTTGCTTATGGCCGTCGAAAACGTAAACGCAAGCAGCAATCCGAGGAGTGCGAGGCTCGCGTCAACGAATTTAGATATCGCAGGTTTGCCGTCCAATTTGGCGCGCAAACGGCGTCCTCGCCAGCGCCCGGCGAGCCAGCCTGCGACCATCGCGAATGCGACCGTCAACGCTACCGCCCACGCATCAACGTCTTCAAAAAAGGGTTTCATGATTTCGCGATCAATCTTTCACGGCGCTGCCGCGCCGGCGTTTTCTTGGTACTCGCAGACAATATATATGCCCGCACTCTTTCGCCAAGCTCAGGTGGCCTGCCGAAAACTGTATCGACTATCCGCGCAGGAAGCGGGTGATCAGATAGATTGTGAGCATCCCCATGCAGGTAGCGACGCCGACCAGCGGCGAGTCATGCTCGCGCGCTTCGGGCAGCAGATCCGACGCTCCGATGTAGAGAAAAGAGCCGGCGAAAAATGCGAGCATCGGCGGCAGCAGTCCGGCCCGCAGATTGAACATCAGCGTCGACGCCGCTCCGAGTACCGGCGTCGACATGTCGATCAAAAGCCAGAAAATTGCGCGGTTCTTCGTGTTTCCATGCGCAAGAACTACGGTCACCGTGTTGAGTCCATCGCTGAAATCGTGCGCGATTATGCCGAAGGCAATCAGAAGCCCCATCGCGACGCTGGCCTGGAAGCCGACACCGATTGCGACGCCGTCCAGGAAACTGTGAAAGGCGAGGCCCGCCGCTGACATCGCGCCCAACTCCGGCTCGTGAGCACCCACCAGATGCGGGTGTTCGCGGGCACGGTGCATGGCCGTATACCGCTCAAGTCCGAAGAAGGCGAGGAATCCGAGCGCGGTGATCGGCATGTACGATGCGCCGTGATCGAATGCGAAGACTTCGGGCAGTAGGTCGAACAGCGCAACCGCCAACACAGCGCCGGAGCTGAAGCCGAGCAATAAATGAAGCCGGTCGCGCAACCGGATTGCCGCCGTGCCGCCCAAGCCTGTGGAGAGGAGCGTGACCAAGGCGAGAAGTATTGGCGCGAATCGCATGGGTGGAATGCCAAGAGTTCAATACCGACGGTCAAAAAGCCAGCGACCACCGGGGAACCAGACGCGAGCCTCCAGCGTTGTTATAATGAATGAACACGGGGCAACATGCGTGCCCCGGACCCGGAGAAAATCACAACTATGGTGTCGCGAACGAAGTGGATGCTTAAGTTCTTGCTGGTCGCGGGCGTTTTATTCGGTCTGATGCCAATCGACGTTCCCACGCAGGCCGCAGGCAACGATAAAGATACCGCGGTTTTCTCGGGCGGCTGCTTCTGGGGCGTGGACGCCGTCTTCAAGCATGTCAAGGGCGTGTCCAAGGTGGTTTCCGGATACGCAGGAGGTGCGGCGGACACGGCGCACTACGAGACGGTCAGCACCGGGACGACGGGGCATGCCGAGTCGGTGCAGGTTACCTACGATCCGACGAAGGTCTCTTACGACGATCTGTTGAAAGTATTTTTTTTCGTCGCGCACGATCCCACCGAGCTGAATCGGCAGGGGCCGGATTCAGGAACTCAATACAGGTCTTCGATCTTCTATAAGGACGACGCTCAGAAGAAGATGGCCGATGACTACATCGCCCAACTCGATCAGAAACACGCATTCTCCGAGCCAATCGTGACCAAGGTAGTTCCGCTCAGCGGTTTCTATCCAGCCGAGGACTATCATCAGAACTACCTGGAGCTGCATCCGGATCAACCCTACATCGTCTACAACGATTTGCCGAAACTGGAACGGTTTCAGAAGGACTTACCCGCGCTCTATCAGCCGCAGCCCGCAAACTAGATCATCCGGCTGCCGCGCGGCGTAGCTCGATCTTCCGCATCTCCGCGGCGTGCGAGCGAGCCTGGTCCGCGGCGCGTACCGCCGAGCCCGATGAGTGATAGAGCTCGAGATCGCCATCGAACTCGCCATCGACGACCGGGCTGAGCGCGACATCCGTGTAGAGCTTCGACGCTGGATCGTTCTCGATTTTTTTTCGCAGCCGTTCGAGCCGCCAGAAGAACCACAGCCCGGGCAGATAGGTCGCTGACATCTCTCTCGCGCGCCGCATAAAAAAGCTGAACGCGTTCTCGCGCGGAAATCCCGGACGGCGCTGAGTGCGCGGCTTGCGGCGAAAGATCCCGCCCTGCAACGGATGCACCCGCTCGAAGGCGTGACTGCCGTAGAAATAAAATATCATCGAGGTCATCCGCCGAGAGCGCATCCCGCTGGCCACCGCTCGCTTGATCAGTGTCTCGATGTGCGCCGGCGAATAGTACAGGTGCCACGCGCGCTGGTAGATGTCCTGCCACTCGGCGGCGCTCATCCGCGGATGGTCGGCGGTCGCATGCTCGGCGTCATACTTGTTGGTATCGGCTTCCATTCGCTCGCCGCGCCGGTACATCTCCTGGTGATCCTTGGAACCTGGCAGCGGCGTGAGCATGAAGAACTCCATGATGTCGATCGGGAGTTCGCGCTGAATGATCGCGATGTCGCGCTCGATGCTGGCTGGCGTGTCGGACGGGAAGCCCAGGATGTAGCCGGCGTAGGTTAGCACCTTGGCGCGCTTCCACGCCTGGAGCATCTTGCGATATTCGGTGATGCGATTCTGACCCTTCGAGGCGCCCTTGAGGCTGTCCGGATTAATGTTCTCGAGCCCGATAAAAACTTTCTTGCACCCTGCGCGCACCGACTTCTCGACGAAGTTCGGGATTTTGTGGCACATGGTGTCGACCTGCATGATGATGTTTATCTTCAGCCGGTCGCGACGCTTGAGTTCGATGATGCGGTCGAGGATCGCTTCCCAATTTTTATTGCGCGCGAAATTGTCGTCGGTGATGAAGAAGCTCTTCACGCCCTGCGCCGCGTGCGCGCGAATCAATTGCTCGATGTCGTCGGCGCTGCGATAGCGTGACTTGCGTCCCTGCACATTTATGATCGTGCAGAAGCTGCAACTGAATGGGCATCCGCGCCCCGCATCGAAGCATCCGAGCGCCCCCGCGTAGCGCTTGACGTATTTCATCGGCAGGAACGGCAGCGGCTCGCCCTCCATGCCGGGTAAATCGGCCATGAAGTTGTAAACCGGTGGCAGACGATTATCGAACGCCGCGGCCAGCAATTCGTCGAGCCGCTGCTCGGCCTCGCCGGCGAACAGCGTGATACCGAGCGCGAGCGCGTCCTTCATCTCAGGCGGCATCTCGTGAAGCATCGCGAGGCATCCGCTGACGTGGAATCCTCCTATCGCGACCTGGATTCCGGCGGCGCGCAGTTCACGCGCGATGTCGACGGCGCGGGCAAACTGGTTGGTTTGCACGCCGATCAGCAGCGCGATGCCGCGGTTCGCGTTGCGCTTGAAGCGCCGGATGATCGCACGCACCGGCACTTTCGCATTGGTCTCGTCGTGCGCCTCGATATCGAGATCGACGTTCTCGCCCAGGATGTGCCGCGACTGCGCGTCCAGCGTGAGGCCGTAGATGCTCGACAGCGAACTCGACGGTACGAAGCCGCGCCACCATTGGATCAGGTAGCCGTCGTCGTCGTAGTGCGAGGGTTTGATGAGCTCGACGAGAAATCTAGTGCGATGCGCTTCGTTCACAAACCTTTCCGGCGAACATGGCTCCACTCTAGTGGTAATCGAAGTTGTTGGCTACCGCCGCGATGACTCCGGAGTGCGCTCGAGTTTTTTGTTATTTCGCGTGATTAGATCAAGTTGACCGCGGGGTAGGTATTGCGCTGACGCTAGTAAGCGTGCACACCTATTCTATAGGACGTGAATCATAACGAACTGTTAAAGAAGGGCGCGGGCTGCATACAGCAAGCGCGTCAAAGGAGCGAACCTTGGATCTGGATAAATTAGTGGCGGACTTGAAGAAGGAACGAGACCGGCTCGGCAAAGCTATCACGGCGCTATTGGGATCGGCCATGTCGGGCGGTGGCAAGAAGATTGGCAGGCCCAAGGGGAGCACCTCGAAGAAGCGCAAGCGCGGAGGCCTGACTCCTGAGGGCAGAAGGCGGCTGTCAATTGCAATGAAAAAGCGCTGGGCAGAGCGCAGGAAGCAGGGCTCGTAGCAACCGCGAAATAGCGCGCGGGGAAAAAATCGCTTGCGCTGCGCGCGCGGGTCGGTTACGCCAATCGGCAGGAGACGATTCCGATGCGGCTGGTTTTTCTGGCAGTGGCGTTCGTCGCACTCGCGGGATGCTCCAGCGTTGAGCAGGATGTGTCTCAGCTCCAAGAGCAGCAGGATGCGATCAGCGCCGCGACCAAGAGGATAAAGGTGGTCCCTGGCGCTAACGTCAAAGGTCACCCGCAGTATACCGCGCTCGGACGCGCCGAGGGCTACTGCTTCAATCGGCCGAACTCGACAGGCGGCGAGCTGGTCCACGGCGACGGACTCAAGACAGCCGCGTATCGCAAGTATGGCGACCAGGTCGATGCGATCGTGAACACCTCGGTCTGGTTCGTCGAGGACGACAACTACGGCGCTTACGAACCCTATACCCAAAGCGGATACTTCGAATGCGCCGGAACCGCGGTCCATTTCACCGGTGAGTCGGCGGCCGCCGCCGCACCTACGCAGCAGTAAGGGGAAACCAAGATGGCGATAGTCATGCCGGTGTTGGGAATCGAAGAGGTAAGAGCGCATCGCGGCTGGTTTCTGTTCATGGGAGTGGCGCTGATAATCCTGGGCACCATCGCAATCGGAAGCGCTGAGCTGATGACGATGGTTTCCGTGATGTTCCTCGGATGGCTGTTGATCTTCGCCGGCCTCTTCGAAGTGGTTCACGGCTTTGCGCGGCGCGCATGGGGCGGCTTCTTCGTCAATCTCATGGGCGGCCTGCTCTACGCCGTGACGGGACTGCTGATGGTCTCGCATCCGGGAGTCGCGGCGGTGACGCTGACCTTGATGATCGCGATGCTGCTGATCGTCGCGGGTACCTTCAGAATTTTTGTGGCGTTTTCGACTCCTATCCATCATCGGGGATGGCTGATCCTGAACGGCGCGATTTCCCTGTTTCTCGGATTTTGCATCATGAGCTCCTGGCCGGTCTCGGGCCTGTGGGTGATCGGACTGTTCATCGGCATCGACATGATTTTCGACGGCTGGACTGAAGTGATGCTTGCATTGAGCAGTGGCAGCGGAGGAGGAGCCGCACCCGCTCAGTCCGCGACCGCGTGATCTGCCCCATAGGCTTCCAGCGCGGCACGGACTCGTTCTGTTTCCGAGATCATCGAATCGATCGACGTTTGAAGACCGTCGGTTGGTTCGCGCCTGGCGCGGGCTTCGACCTGACTCGATAACTCCAGCAGGCTCGCCGCGCCAAAGTGACCGCAACTGCCCTTGATCGCATGGGCCGTCGCCGCAATCCCGGCGTGGTCGCCCTGCGTCATCTGCAAACCGATTGTGCGCACGCGCTCGCTCAGGTCGGAAAGAAACACGCCGATGATTTCGGTGACAAATTGCTCGCCATGCTCGTCGCCTGCAGCGAGTTGGCTAATCGCGCGCATGTCGATCGCTGGAACGCTCGCGGTTTCAATGCTCACTCGATGGATCGATCCAAGTTGCGTGCCGCGACCGCGCAGGCCACCACGACGCACAACCAGCGCCGCCAATAGTTGGCTTCGGCGTGCAGTTGCGAGCCTCATTGGCAGCGCCGAGTCTTGAACTTCGATATCGTCCGAGATCCGCGTCGTCAGAATCGCACCGACTGTGTCATTTGTTGGTCGCCTTTCGATTCCCATCACGCGCCCGCCTGCTACCTCGACGCGAATCGGCTGACCTCTTCCTGCCACTTGTCGCCAAATACCAGGATCATCACTTGATGATTGATATCTGCGTCGTGGCTTAGGCTGCGGATCGAGCCACCGCCCTCGACCGCCAGGACCTTGTACGCGGCCTGAGCCTGCTTTGCGAATTCAGGTAGCGGCCCGATCTCGGCCGGCGTTGGCTCCTGGCGATGTACCTTGATCCAGAACGCACGCATGTAGCGCTCATGTTCCTCTTGCTGGACATCAACGCCGCTCAGCGTGCCGTTGTTGCGCCTGAAGTCCCTTAAGAGCGCGACCAGAGGCGCGAAATCATCTTTTTCGGGCGGCGAGTCGCCGATCAGCACGATCACCTTACGTGCGTATGGCTTCCAATCCATCTTCGTGACCGCCGCCTGCACCGCGCCGAGCGTGTTCTCCTGCCATTCGCCGCCGCCTTTGGCCTGGATCGAGCCGAGAAACTTTTGCAGCTTGGGGGTCGAGAGCGTCAGCGGCTGCATGTCGAGCGGTTCGCCCTTGCCGCCGAACACCACGACGCCGACGCGCGCGATCGGAACCAGTTGACGAACCCTAATCGCGAGCTGCGTCATCCGCGCCTTCACATCAGCCATCACGAAGTCCATCGACTTGGTGCCGTCGATCACCAACACAATGTCGAGACCCTTGTGGCGCAGCGTATCGATAAACCAAGGAAAGCTCTCGCCGCCGCCAGGTCCGGGGTGAATGTTCAGGGAGCCCCACGAGTGGGGACCGATATCCATTCCATTTGCGGAGGGCGTGGCAGAGAGAGTGTTATTTCCCATGGTATCCTTGAACACCTTGTCCACGTTCACTCGCTGCGGCGAATCATCCGGCGACTTGGTGTTGAACTCCGGCATAGGTATGTCGGGAATCTCAAGTGGCTCGGCGACCTCTAACGGATGAACGGCGCCCGGCTCCCACTCGATGATTATGTGATCGCGCGCGCGGCTCTCGTGCACGGCGAGGATGAGGGCGAAAAGGATCGCGAGATGGATCGCGATCGAAATCGAAAATGGGCCACCGGCAAAGTGGGCCGCGCTGCGAAGCCCCGGCGGCATCGATGCGCCGGTGGGAAGGCCGCGAAACCGGCTCCATGCGAAGGCTACGATCACTATCGAGCCAGACACGACCAAGCAGGCAATCAGGATCGCAATCATCGCATCCTCCCTCGCGCCAACGCTGCCCCGAGCGTTGGCGTCTCCTGAAACTGAGATCGGAGGATGTACGATTTTCTTGCGATTTATTTGTCAATCTGCCTGGAACCTACCATATGTTGTGGTGCGCTCGCGGGTGATATACCAAGGGTAGTTTCGTTCCGTCAAAAATTGTTTTTCGGGTTTGCGATGTCCCGTCTGGAGAAGCGCGCTTACCATGTCATACGGTTAGCACGACTGGCGCGATTGAATAAGGCTGAACAGTTCATCCCTGAACTCGAAGACGATCTAGGGACTGGGATTCGAGCTATTAAGCCCGCGGCCGAACGCCGACACCTGCGACTGCCACTGGTCGCCGAAGGCGAGGATCAACACCTGCTGATTGATGTGCGCGTCCTTGCTCAGCGATTTCATCGAGCCGCCACCGGCGCTGGCGAGCACTTTGTAGGCCGCCTGGGTCTGCCGGTAGAAGGCCGGCAACGGCGAAATCTTCGGCGGCTCCTCGCGATGCACCTTGAGCCAGAACTCGCGCTCGAAGCGCTCATGCTCTTCGGCCGCCACGTCCACCGTGTTGAAGGTGCCGTTGTTGGATTTGAACTGCCGAATCAGCGCCAGCAACGGGGCGAAGTCCTCGGTGCGCGGCGGCGAATCGCCGACCAGCACCACCACCTTCTTGGCGTACGGCTTCCAGTCCATCTTGTTGATTCCGGTCTCGACGGCGCCCAGCGTGTCCTCTTCCCATTCGCCGCCACCCATCGCCTGGATGCCGTTCAAAAAGTCGCTCAGCTTTTGCGGCGACAGTGTCAGCGGCTGGATATTCATCTTCTCGCCCTTGCCGCCGAACACGATTATGCCGATTCGCGCTATAGGCACGAGGCGGTGAATCGACTGCACCAGTTGCTGCATCTTGGCTTTGACGTCGTCGATTATCAGTCGCATCGAGCCGGTGCCGTCGATGACCAGCACCACGTCGAGGCCCTTGCGGCGCAATTCGCCGATGAAGCCGCCGAAGCCCGAGCCGATGCCATGACCGTAGCCTGAGCCCATGCCGCCACCACGGCCGATTCCGATACCGCCGCCGCCGGCTGCGCGCACGTAGTCATTGGCCAGGCCGACCGCCTGTGACGTATCGACCGCGGTCGGCTGCTCCATCTGCTGCGGAGCAGTGTCGGGCATCGGCACTTCGGGCATGTCGAGATCCTGCATCTCGTTGCCGCCACCGCCGCCGCCGCCCGCTTCCAGGTTCACCATGATCAACTCGCGCCCGCGCTGTTCGTGGATGGTGATGATCAGAAAGAGCAGCAGCGCGACATGAAGCGCGACCGACAGCGGGAACGGACCGATCAGGAATCGTAGCGCGCTGCGGACGGACGGCCAGAATCCGCCGGCTTCCTCGCGCGCTTCGACGGCATCGACCGTTTCGACTTCCTCGGCATCCCCGATCGCGCCGGCTCGCGCGAGCGCCGCAAGCTGGCGCTGACAAACGGCGCATCGCGCGACGTGCGTATTCCACTTGGCGCGCTCATCCGGCGCGAGCGTGCCTTCTGCATATGCCGCAAGCAGATCCGCGTCGGGACATCCCGTGCCCGACGTGTCGAGGCCGGAGGCGAGACTCGTGCGAATCATCTCGTCAAGGCGGGTATCCGGATTTTTTTCGTCTCCCATCACTTTCCCAGCGCCAGCATGCGGCCGAGGTCGAACGGCCAATCGCCGGTCGCATACTCGAAGCATTGGCCAATTTGATCGTCACTGAAAT
This sequence comes from uncultured delta proteobacterium, assembly GCA_963724395.1. Classification (GTDB taxonomy): domain Bacteria; phylum Desulfobacterota; class Binatia; order Binatales; family Binataceae; genus Binatus. Next base: position 274,361 of record CAVRUK010000004.1, read on the forward strand.
GATGCTCGCGGCGGAGCGTGCGGACGACGCGATCGCGGATCTCGGTCCTGGCGCGCGCGAGATTGCGCGACGCGCTCGATTCATGCTCGCCGATCAAAGCCGCGGTCTGCGCGAGCGTAAGATTCTGCACATAGTAGTATGAAAGCCGCAGCCGGTCGCCCGGCGACAGCGCGTTCAGTGCTTCGCGAATCGATTGCTCCAGGGCAGCGAGCAACTTTGCGCGATCTGGATCCGGCGATTCGGTCGCATCGGCGAGGGCGCTGGAGTTGCCGTTGCTGGTCTCGTCCAGCGCCTCCATGCGTCGCGTCGCGCGCCATTGATCCGCTTCGAGCCTGGTGACGACGACCCGCAGCCATGACATCAGCGAGCTGCGCCCGCCGTAGTGCGCGAGGGGCGAGCAGCGATCGCCGCCGGAGACTCGCAGACCGTAAAGATCCGCCCACAGCGAATCCGCGATCTCGCTCGCGCGCGAAGAGTTGCCGAGTACTGCGTGCGCAAAGGCGTCAACGCGCGCGCGATACGTCTGGACGAGATGACGCCAGGCCTCGGCGTTGCCGTCGCTGCATCCGACCGCGAGCGCAAGGTCGGCGGCATGAATCGAGTCGAGAAAGCTTACGGCTTCCGCGCGCGTGACGGCGCTCGGATCCGCGCCGAAGCGGCGCTCGAAGCTTCGCCACAACGCGCCCGCGAAAGACGGCTGCGATACTTGCCACGCCGCCGCGTTGCTCATGGAATACAGGCGATCAATTGTGTCGCGGTAATCTTCGAGGAACTGTTCCAGCGACCTTGCCGCCATGACTTTATACTGAGCCCGCGCCGGGCTCGTCTCAATCCCGTCCGCACGGTTCGATCAGCGCCATCAGCCGGCTTGGCATCGCGCTGCGGAAATCCATCGCGGCGCCTGACACTGGATGAGAAAAGTTCAGCTCGCTTGAGTGGAGTGCGAGCCGCCGCGCGGGATCGCTGACCGCGCCATATTTGCGATCGCCGACGATAGGATGCCCCAGGCCGGCAATCTGCACGCGAATCTGGTTTTTGCGGCCGGTCTCGAGCGTAAACTCGATTAGCGACTTGTCTCGATGCGTGCGAAGAACGCGATAGTGCGTGATTGCCAGCTCGCCGCCGCGCTCAACGCGACGCATCTTGAGTGACTTGCTCTCGACCAGATTGTCGCGGAGCGTTCCCTCGGCCCGCGGCGGCGCACCCTCGACGACGGCGAGGTATTTCTTCGTGACGTTTTTCCAGTCGCGCTGAAGGGCTTCCTGGATCGCGCGACTTCTCGCGAACATCATCAGGCCCGAGGTCTCGCGATCGAGCCGATGCACGATGAAGGCCTGTTGCATCGGCGAGTTGGCGAGCGCCTTCAGATGTTCGTTGAGAATTCGATGCGCGGTTTTTTCGTGCTCGCCTTCGGAGCCCATCGAAAGGAGCCCCGCGCGCTTGTCGATTACGACGAGCGCATCGTCGAGATAAACAATTTTCAGGCCGTGACGTTCGATCGACGCTGTGGGAATTTGCCTGCCGGCGGCGATAGTCACAACGTCGCCCGGCTCCAACTGCGTATCGTGCCTGACGGTGGCAATCCGCTTCACGGTCACGGCGCGGAAGCGCAGCAGGTCCTTGGCCTGTTTGCGCGACAGTCCAAGCGGAAGGCCGATCAGATACGGCAACAGTTCGCATCGCGCCGAGACGCTAAACTGATGGTCACGCGTAGCCATTGCGGTAATATGGTCACCTACGATCGATGAAGCGGCAAGATGAGTAGCCCGTCCGTGATACATGGAAAGAGCAGTTGATACTGCGATGACCATCCACATTGCGCTTCTTCGCGGCGTCAATGTTGGCGGCCACTAGCCGGTTGCGATGTCGGACCTGCGAGATCTGCCGCGGGACAGCGCGCAACTGGAACACCGTGATGAAACTCGCCTCCCTCGCCGACGAGTAAAAGGCGGGGATGGGATTGCGGGCTGACAAGCTGGCCACTGGAGGAACTAATCACGCGCGCGATACCGCCTGAGCCGGCGTATCGATCTACACTAAAATCTAATGGCCTCGCCGGTCCTTATGACGGCGGGGCCGCTTCATGTTTAACTACTATCGATGATCGTCGCGGTTGAAAGCTTCCTGGGTCAGTCCGGGCCCTGGTCGCTGGTCATAGTCTTCATCGCAATCGTGCTGGAGTCGTCAGCCGGCCTGGGCTTGATCTTCCCGGGCGAGACGCTGGCGGTGATTGCCGGCGCGATGGCCGCCGCCGATTTCTTCTCGCCGTGGATAGCATTCGCCGTCGTCGCCCTCGCCGCGATGATTGGCGACCTGACCGGCTTTACGATCGGCCACCTCAAAGGACAGGCCGTGCTGACGCGATGGGCGTTCGCGCGCCGCCAATACGAAAAGCATCGCGAGCGCCTCGAATACTATTTCGAGCGCTTCGGCGGCGAGACGGTATTTGTCGGCCGCTTCGTCGCGGTCGGTCGGGCGTTCGTTCCTTTCACGGCCGGCGTGTCAGGGATGCGCGCGCGCAACTTTGTGCCGATCGCGATCGCCGGCGGACTGGCGTGGGCCGCGCTCGTGGTAGGCCTCGGCTACGCCCTGGGCTCCAACTGGAGACTCGTCGAGAAGTGGCTCAAGTCGCTCAGCGCCGGAATCGTCGTGCTGGCGATCCTGACCGGCCTGATGGCCGGGCTGTGGCGATCGATTGCCCGCCGCCAGACCGAGATCGTCGCGGCGTGGCATAAGCATATGACCGGTCGCTACGGCTTCGACCTGACGCCGTTCGTCAATTTCGTCCAAGCCCGCTTCTCGCCGCGCAGTTACCTGGGCCTTCATTTGACGGTTGGATTGGTCGCGCTGACCGCCCTGGCGTGGCTGTTCGGCGGAATCGTCGATGTAATCTCGGACCAGGATCCGCTCGGCGGACTGGACCGGACGGTGACGCTGATGGTCGCCGGTCAGCGCACGCCGGGACTCGACTCCGCAGTGAGCGTGGTCGCGACGCTCGCCAATCCGCTGTGGCTGGTGTTCATCGTCGCGGTCGGAGCGCTCATCTATGCGCGCCGCCGCGCGGCGAGCCTGTCAATCGCGTCTCTGCTGTTTCTCGGCGCCGCCTATGCGCTCGCATACGGCCTGCAGGCGATGTTTGCGAAGCACTCCGCTCATCAACCCGCGTTGGTGTTGGTCAACGGTTTCGCGGGATTCCCCAGCGCCGCGCTGACTGCGTCCACGGCCGCCTATGGGATCGTCAGCTACATGCTGGTGGCCGGGACCGGGAGCTGGCGTCTGCAAACCTTAAGCGTGGTAGGCGCGTTCTATATCATCGCGCTGATCGCGCTGGCGGGCATTTATTCGGGCTTGGCGCTGAGCGCGATCATCGGGGGCTTCGCACTGGGCGGATGCTGGCTGGCGATATGCGTGACCGGCAGCCGCACCTACAATCGATTGCGCGATGCGGGCCTGGAAGTCCCTCGATGACCTGATCCGCGCGGCACCAATTTCAATAGCCACTTTTTTGTCATCGCGGTCCTTGAGTGGCAATACCCTGACATCTCTTTCCGTGCTATCGGGCCGACCGACTATCGCCTGGGCTTTGCTTTGAAGCCAATCCTGAGCTTTTGATCAGCCGACGCTGCTTTCTCCGAGTCAATCGATCGACCGTATTCCTCAAAAACATCAGAGGTACGGAACTTGCGTTTACCGACGGTTGGCGGACTCGCGCTGCGCGGAAGGTTTTCCTTGTGCGGCGCGACGTCCGTCCAAAGGGGAACCAAGTGAAGATGCGAAGGGAGCGAGATACTCAAGCCAAGACTGACTCAGCGGTGTCCGGAAATTTGCGTCAGTTGCGAGCGCTGGCGTCGACTCGAAGTTTACGCGATGGCCTGGAATTCGACCGCTATATGGCGGCGGCGACCAGCCGGATGCTCATGGTCGTTCTCGTCGTTGGCGCCGCCGGATATGCGGGCATCCGCGGGATTTTCCGGACTGCCACCGCAGCTGCGAGCGCGCCACCCGCCGCGGACGGCAATCGCGAAGCTGATCCGGATAGGCTCGTAACGAACGGCGGCGTTGCGCTCGGTCTGATCGGATTGCTTTCACTCGTAGTCGCGACGAATCCATCTCGGGTCAAAGCCACTGGCGCATCGCCGGAGTGCGGCGCGCATACAAACGTCTCCAATTCATCGGAGCGCAAATTCTGCCCAGCCACCGAAGCGTGGCCCGTGCTCCACTATGCGTCTTTCGAGCCGCGGCCTCCGATGCGCGACCTGACCGATTCGAGCAGCCGCGCCGCGAGCAGTCCCAGGCATCCAATGGATAGAACGTGAAAACGCTCATTCCGACTAGTCAATCCTCTATGCCGCGAAATACTTCGAGCTTCATCAAATGCAAGTAAACAAGGAAATGAATTTCATGTCGTCAACAAAAAAGGGCACGATGATGCTCAAGTGCTTAGTAAGTAGAATCTCAGTTGCGGCGTTAGTAGTGATCGTAGGTATGGCCGGATCGGCGGCGGCGGCATCAAAAGGACCGCGGCCCATGGTGATTTTTTCAAATCCGGCTGACGACGCCATCGACGTGCCCGTCAATGCCAGCGTCACTGTGACCTTCAGCCTGCCGATGGACTGCAATTCGATCAACAGAAACACATTCCGGCTCAAGGTGGTCAAACACGGCAAAATCCCGGCGGAAAGCGTCAGTTGCAGTGGTGCCAGCGCTACCCTTACACCGTTGAGCGATCTTTCTATCAACACCAGGTACCAGATCGTGTTCCACAACAGGATCGTTGCCACCAGCGGCGCGACGCTGTGGAACAACGGCAATACTTTCCGTTTCACCACCGGTCCGGGCACCCGGCCTCCGGCCACTGCAACGCCAACGCCAACCGCCACCAGCACCGCCACTTCTACTGCCACCGCAACCGCGACCTCAACAGCAACTGGCACGGCGACTGCGACCGGTACTCCGACCGCCACGGCGACCGCGACCGATACTCCGACCGCGACCTCAACAGCAACTGGTATGGCGACTGCGACCGGTACTCCGACCGCCACCTCAACAGCAACGGCGACGACTACTGCGACGGACACGGCTACCACCACTTCGACGCCGACCGGCAGCGCGACAGCGACCGCGACCGCAACGGACACTTCGACCGCCACGGTCAGCTCGACTGCCACTGCAACGGCTACGGCCACCGACACAGCTACGGCGACCGATACTCAGACCAGCACTGCTACCGCCACCGCAACGGATACGCCGACGGCAACTGATACCCAAACCGCCACCAGTACCGCGACCGCAACGGATACGGCGACGGCGACCTCATCGGCAACCGCGACCGCCACGGCGACCGCAACTCCGACCGCGACTCCAACCGCCGTTGCTCCCACCGTGATTTCGTCGGCGCCTGCGATCGTGGGCTGCGGGGGACAAGGAATGGGCACGAGTCAGGAAATTACCGCAACCTTCAGTGAGCCGATGATCTCGGGCACCATCCTCGCACCAGGAACCTTCACCGTGACCGGGCCTATGGACACTCCGATAGCTGGAACCGTCAGCTACGACGCGGTCAACAACACCGCGATCTTTGCGGTAACAGGGACCTACCCGGCCGGCCTTCAGTTTACCGCCACCATCACAACTGCGGCTGAGAGCGTCAGCCTGTTGCCGCTGGCGAGTAACTACGTGTGGACTTTTACGACCGGCGCGGGCCCAGACACGACCCCGCCACTGGTGAGCTCCACCAATCCCGCTGCTGGCGCAACCAACGTCGGCACCAACCAGAAAATCGTCGCGACCTTCGACAAAGGGATGGACTCCACAACCCTCACTGGAACGACGTTTACTGTGTTTGAGACAGAAGGGATTCTTCAGGTAGCCGTTCCAGGCGTGGTGACCTACTCGACGATTGGCAACACCGCAACCTTCACGCCCAGCAGTGTTCTCGACCCCAGCGCAACTTTCACCGCGACCATCACAACCGGGGTCAAGGACCTGTCGGGTAACTCTCTGGCAAACAACTTTACATGGACTTTTATGACCGGGACTACCACCGACACCACCGCTCCGACGGTTACCTCTACCAACCCGCTTGCCCTTGCCTCTAGTGTGGGTACCGACGCTTCAGTCAGCGCCACATTTAGTGAGGCTATGGACTCTTCGACCCTCAACTCCGCAACCTTCACTGTGACAGGGCCGGGAGCTACGGTCGTGGCCGGCAAAGTCTCCTATGATGTCCCCGACCAGATAGTGACGTTTACTCCGACCAGCCCTCTCGCTGCGAACACCACGTTCACTGCCACGCTTACAAGCAGCGTCCTGGATCTGTCAGGCAATGCGCTGGCAAATAGCTCATGGACTTTCACCACCGGTATGACCGCTACGAGTCAGTCACCGGTTGATCTCGGCTCGGCTTCCGCTTACGCGGTCCTGGCTGCCACCACGGTTACCGCCCCGGGTGCGATCGTAGTGAATGGAGATCTTGGCTTATGGCCGGGCACCTCGGTAACGGGCTTTCCGCCGGCAACCGTGAACGGGACCACAAATATCGACAACCCTGCCGCAGCGGCAGCTCAAGCTGACTTGCTGACCGCGTTTGATTACTTGATGAACACAGTCCCGCCGGGAGCCACTGTGGCCGGAAATATAGGTGGAACAACGCTCCCACCTGGCGTCTACACCGCAGCGTCGACGCTGGCCGTAACGTCGGGCAACCTGACCCTCGACGCCCAGGGAGACCCCAACGCGGTCTGGATCTTCCAGATTGGAACGGCTCTTGACGTCACGACGCAGGTCATCCTGGCCAACGGCGCTCAGGCATCCGATGTCTTCTGGGAGGTAGGTAGTTCAGCGACGATCGACGTTGGCGCCGTCATGCAAGGAAACATATTGGCTCTAACCTCAGTCACGACGAACGGCGGAGCAACTCTGAATGGCAGAGCACTGGCACTGAACGGGGCCGTCACCGCAGGCGCCAATGGCGCGTCATTGCCGAGATGTCAGTGATCACGAACTCGCTCTGAAACGCGCTATCAAGCGGGGCTCCGGCGTCCCGCTTGATGGCGGCTCCAACCACGCGACCTTCAGTGCTCCGGCAAGTACCGGAGCACTTTTCTTTGTGCTGTCAAAACTCCAGGGGATTGCCGAACTCGAACCGCTGTATTAACGACGTGTCTGCAAGTCTCGTTCGCAGGGGTTTGGCGATGCAACAAAATGGAATCTTGTCGGGAATCAGGGTCGTCGATTGCGGTACCTATATCGCAGGGCCGGCCTCGGCCACGGTCATGTCGGATTTTGGCGCTGAGGTCTTCAAGATCGAGCGCCCCGATGGAGGAGATCTGTGGCGCCTCTTCCCGCATCTGCCCGGCACTGCGAAATCGGAACTGAATTGGGCCTGGATCCTCACCGGACGCAACAAAAAAAGCGTCGCACTCGATCTGGCGACTCCTGAAGGTCACGAGGCCCTTCTCCGGCTTGTCAAAACTGCCGATGTCTTCGTGACCAACTATCAGGCCCACCTGCTCGCGAAGTTCCGTCTGACCTGGGACGAGTTGCGCGCTGTCAACGAACGGCTGATCTTCGCCCATATCACGGGCTACGGAGAAAAAGGCGACGATGCAGATTTGCCCGCGTTCGACGCGTTGGCCTACTGGGCGCGCTCGGGCCTGATGACCAGCGTTACGGGACGCGACGGAACTCCGTCGGGTCCGCGGCCGGGTATCGGCGACCACCCGACCGCGATGGCGCTGTTCGGCGCGATCATGCTCGGGCTGTACCGCCGCGAACGTACCGGACGCGGATCGAAAGTTGGCACTTCGCTGATGGCGAGCGGCGCCTGGGCTCATAGCTGCGATTTGCAGGCGCGCATGCTGGGCGCCACGTTCCCGCAACCGGTTCCGGGCGCACATCCGATAAATCCGCTCACGACGGGGTACCTCACCCGCGATGGAAAAGTGTTCCTGCTCGTGCAACTCGATCCCGAGCATGAATTCCCCCGCCTCTGCCGGATGTTGGGCGCGCCCGAACTGGCGACCGATCCGATGTTTGCGAGCGACGCGGGCCGGACCGAACACGCCGCGGAGCTGTTCGCGATTCTGCAATCGCAGTTCGAATCGAAGGATCTGTCCGATTGGCGCAAGTCGTTCAGGCAATACGACATCAAGTGGTCGCCCCTGCCGGCGCTCGATGACGTCGTCAGCGACGCGCAGATGCGCGCGGCCGGGGCTTTTGTAAAATTCGACTACCCGCAGCATGGCATTATCGAAACGATCGACAGCCCTTTATTTGTCGAGGGCACGGACAAGCGAAGGCCCACGCCCGCCCCGAAAGTCGGCGCCAATACTCGCGAAGTCCTGCGCGCTCTCGGCTACAGTGACGTCGCGATCGACGACATGATCAAGCGTCACATCGCCGCGTCATCTTCCTGACCAAAGCGAGCAACGCGAGCGCAGTGGAGGGACCTCGGACAGCTTCGCGCCAGCGAAGACGGCGCCGGTTTTGACTCGCTGCGTCCGCTACGCGATCGTCTTCTGGATCCAGCTCGAGAGGTCGCGCAGCACCTCACCGCGATTGGTTTCGTTCAGCATCTCGTGCCGCCCGTCCGGATAATACTTCTCGCTGACGTTCGTGATTCCCGCCGCGCGATATCGCTCGGCCAGCGGCTTCAGCCATTCGAGGTCGTGATTAATTGGGTCCTTATCGCCGGCGAAAATGTAAATCGGAAGATCCTTGCGAATTCCCGCGAGTGCCTCCGGATCGACCAGCCGGCTCGCGGACGCCGCCATCGTCTCCATCGCGCGCTTGTTTATTCCAAAGCCGCAAAGCGGATCGGCTTCGTACGCATCCACCGCCGCCGGATCGCGGCTCAACCAATCGTGTTGCGTCCGCGCCGGCTCGAACGAGCGATTGAACGCAGTAAGATCCGCGTCCTGCGACGGATCGATTTTAAGCTTGTCCACCGCCGCCGATCCCGAGAGCACCAGGCCTGCGATAGCCGCGCTGTTGTCGAGCACGTACTGCTGCGCCGCGAAAGAACCCATGCTGTGACCGAGCAGGATCACCGGCAGTCCACCTTCGCGCGTGCGCGCCAGCCGGGTCAACGTCAGCATGTCCGCAACCAGCCCGTTCCACCCGCCGACTCCAAAATCGCCGAGCGACTCTCGCCCCTTAACACTTTGCCCATGCCCTCGGTGGTCGTTGGCATAAACGTGAAATCCGGCCTGGTTGAGAAACTCCGCCACGTGCGCATAACGCAGCGTGTGCTCTCCCATGCCGTGAGCGATCTGCACAATTCGCGCCGCGCGGCCGGGAGCCCGCCATCGATAATATGCTATCTCGAGTCCATCCTCGCTGTTGAAAGAAAAATCTTCGCGCCGCATAAGTCCGCACCTCCGCGATTCGTCAAACAGCTACTACAAATTGAATGGCCCCGTCGATTCCCTTTTGACGTTACCGGCTACAGCGCGGTAGCTTTCAGTTAGATGGACTCGATCAGATTCCGGGAGTGACGTCATGAAAGATCCGGCATACGAGGCAGGTCTGGCCGTTCGGCGCCGTATCCTGGGCGACGCGCATGTGAAGCGCTCGCTGGAAAACGCCACGAGTTTCGACGAGGAGTTTCAGGAACTCGTCACGCGCCACGCATGGGGCGACATTTGGACGCGCCCCGGCCTCGACCATCGCACTCGCAGCCTGGTCACGATCGCATTGCTGGCCGCCGGTGGCCGGCATGAAGAACTCAGCTTGCATGTCCGCGCCACGCGCCAAACCGGCGCGACTCCCGATGAGGTAAAGGAAGTCCTGTTGCAGGTCGCAGTCTACGCCGGCCTGCCCGCGGCCAACTCCGCGTTCCGCGTCGCAAAATCCACGTTCGAGGAAATGGCGAAAGAGGACGCGTGATGAATCCTCCCGCCGGCTATCGGCGCGAAACGCCGGGCGCTCATCCGTCGTACGATCATCCAGCTTATACGAGCACCCACAAGCGGGCGCCGCGACATGCGCTGGTTCGGGTCGAACACACGCTGTCGGAGATCACGGGACCTCGCTTTTCGCGTGAGACCCTCGCTCCCAGCCACGACGATCTGACGCACTTCAACGGCGGCACGGCTCTTGGAGAACGAATCATCGTGACAGGCCACGTGCTCGACGAAGACGGACGCGCTATCCCTCGCACCTTGATCGAGATTTGGCAGGCGAATGCCGCCGGCCGCTATGCCCACGCCGACGACCAGCACGATGCGCCGCTCGATCAGCACTTCGCCGGCATCGGTAAGGTGATTACGGACGAGCAAGGAGGGTATCGTTTCATGACCGTCAAGCCGGGTGCGTATCCCTGGCGCAATCACCACAATGCATGGCGGCCAAATCACATTCACTTCAGTCTGTTCGGTCCGAGCTTCGCCGCTCGCCTCATTACTCAGATGTATTTTCCGGGGGATCCACTTCTGGATCTTGATCCAATCTTCAAAAGCGTCCCCGACCGCGCCGCGCGCGAGCGGCTGGTAGCAACATTTGATATGGAAGTAACTATTCCCGAGTATGCACTCGGTTATCGCTTTGACTTTGTACTGCGCGGCCGTGACGCCACCCCGACACTGAACTGAAATGAGCCCGTTGCAAACGCCATCGCAGACGGTCGGGCCTTTCTTCAAGCCCGCGCTGATCGCTTCCGGACAGGAATCGCTGATCACGACCAAATCCCGCGGAGAGCGCATCAGGATCGAGGGTCGCGTTCTCGACGGCGACGCGAAGCCTGTCGGCGACGCGATGATCGAGCTGTGGCAGGCCAACGCCGATGGCCGTTACGACCATCCGGATGACTCACAGGAAAAACTGCTCGATCCCGACTTTCACGGATTCGGCCGCGCCGCGACCGACGAGCGCGGGCGCTTTCGCTTCTATACGATCAAGCCGGGATCGGTTCCAGGTTGTGGCAGCGCTCTTCAAGCACCGCACATCAATGTATCGATATTTGCGCGAGGACTGCTGAAGCGACTCGTCACGAGGATCTACTTTCCCGACGAGCCGTTGAACGCCGTCGACGCAGCGCTGAAAGCCGTCGCGCCCGAGCGGCGCTCGACACTTGTCGCGCGAATCGAAAATGTAGAGCGGCGCGACGTGTTGCGATTCGACATCGTACTGCAGGGAGAACACGAGACGGTGTTCTTCGACGTATGAGCATCAATCCCGCCGACTCTCAAATTTTTGGCGCGCTCTACGGCACCGACGAAATCCGCGCGCTGTTCTCTGACCATGTTCACTTGCAGTTCATGCTCGATGTCGAAGCCGCCCTCGCCCGCGCCGAATCGAAGCTTGGGTTGATTCCAGCGCCTGTTGCCGACGCGATCGGACGCGCCGCCAGAGTCGAAAACTTGCGGCTCGACTACATCGCGGACCGCACCCGGCGCGTCGGCTATCCTGTCGTCGCGCTCGTTCAGGAACTGGGCCGAGTCGCCGGCGAGGAGGCCGCGCGCTACATCCATCTTGGCGCGACCACCCAGGACATTCTGGACACCGCGCTGGTCCTGCAACTGCAGCGCGCGTTTGCCACAATACGTCGCGACCTGATCGCGATCGCGCGCGCGCTTGCCGATCGAGCTGCGTTCTTTCGTGACACGCCGATCGCGGGCCGCACGCATCTCCAGCACGCCGTCCCCATTACCTTTGGTCTTAAATGCGCAGTATGGGCGTCGCCTCTAGTCGCTCACCTCGAGCGATTGGACCAGGCCGCGCCGCGAATTCTGGTCGTCCAACTCGGTGGCGCAGCGGGAACGCTGGCTGCTCTCGGCGGCAACGGTCCCGCCGTCGTCGAAGCACTCGCGCGCGAGCTCGGGTTGGGTGTACCTGACGTGCCGTGGCACGCTCAACGCGACCGCTTCGCCGAGACCGCCGCGCTGCTCGCAATGATTTGTGGCAGCCTGTCGAAATTCGCGCTCGACATAACCTTGATGATGCAAACCGAAGTCGGCGAGGTAGCCGAGCCGCACGACGCGGGCCGTGGAGGGTCGTCCACGATGCCGCAAAAGCGCAATCCAATCGCGAGTGAGTACATCCTCGCGGCTACTCGCGCGGTGCATGCGTTGGTGCCGGTGATGCTTGGGTCGATGAGTGCGGATCACGAGCGTGCAACCGGACCGTGGCAAAGCGAATCGCTTGCATTGCCGCAATGCGTTGCTCTCACCGCGGGCGCGTTGGCCCACGCTCGTTCGCTTGCGGAAGAGATGACGGTTGACACAGAGCGGATGCGGCGCAACCTCGAACTTACCGGCGGACTGATCATGGCTGAAGCGATCGCAACCGCGCTCATCCCCTCGATCGGTCGTGCTGGCGCCGAGGCCGCGGTCGCGCGCGCCTGCGACCGGGCGACGGCCGAGGGCGTACCGCTCGCAACAATTCTTCGAATCGACTCCGAGTTGCAGCCGCACCTGACAGACGCCGACGTCGATCGACTCACCAACCCGTCCTTGTACCTTGGATCGGCGGGTGCTTTCGTCGACCGAGTCGTCGCTCGTGTTGCCGCGCTCAGCTAGCGGCTCTCGCTCAATCAGGAGGCTTCAATGGCAACCGCTTCACCGCACAATCCTCCCTTTCGCGCGGACCACGTTGGCAGCCTCTTGCGGCCGCCCGAGTTGCTGAAAGCTCGAGGTGATCGCGCCGCCGGGAAAATTTCCGCCAAAGAGCTGCGCGCTATTGAAGACAGATCGATTCGAGCGGTAGTCAAGTTCCTGGAAGACGTAGGGCTTCAGTCGATCACCGACGGCGAATACCGCCGCGAAATTTTCTATTCCGACTTTTATTTCCGCGGCCTCGGCGGTGGCACGGTTGCCTACGATCCATCGTCGATTGACGAAGTCTATTTCATCGACCGCGAAGGCCATAAGCTTCCGCTCCTGGTTCCGCACGTGGAGGCGCGGATGCGCTGGCATGCTCCAATCCATGTGGACGACTTCGAATTTCTTCGCGCCGCTACTTCGCGAACGCCGAAGATAACGATACCATCGCCGACCATCATCCATTTCCGCGCCGGCCGCGAGAATATCAGCAAGGATGCGTATCCCGACATTGACCTTTTCTGGGACGACATCGTCGATGCGTTCCACAAGGAATTGAAGGTGCTCGCGGACGCCGGTTGCAAGTACGTGCAGATCGATGAAACCACGCTCGCGTCACTTAGCGACCAGCGAATCTGGGAGCCCATGCGAAAGCGTGGCGATGATGCGCGGAGGCTGCTGCTCGAGACCTATCCGAAGGTGATGAATCGCGCGTTTGCGGGACGCCCGGCGACGTTGCATCTCGCGATGCATATTTGCCGCGGCAACAATCAGAGTCATTGGAGCGCAGAAGGCGGCTACGACCTGGTGGCGGATACGCTGTTCAACAAGATCGACGTTGACTCGTATTTTCTGGAATACGACTCGCCGCGCGCGGGAACTTTCGAGCCGCTGCGCCTCGTGCCAAGAAACAAAACCGTGGTGCTCGGACTCATCTCGAGTAAATTTCCGGAACTCGAATCGAAGGACTCACTCAAGCGGCGGATCGAAGAGGCCTCGAGGTACATCGCGCTTGATCAGCTCTCGATCAGCCCGCAATGCGGATTTGCGAGCACTGCGCCCGGCAATCGCATCTCGGCATCGGACCAGCGCGCCAAGCTCGAGCTGGTAGTTGAAGTCGCAAAGGAAGTTTGGGGCTAGCCTTGCGGATTTTTCAGAAGAGATGCCGGCCGCCGTCAACCCGTATAAATTCGCCAGTGACGAAATCCGTCTCGACAAAAAATAGCACCGTTTTCGCGATCTCCTCCGCGCCGCCCCATCGCGCCAGCGGCGTAGCCTCGAGCACCTGCGTATTTTCTTCGGGTGTCAGGTTGGGCGGCGCTAGAATTGGGCCCGGCGCGATCGCGTTGACGAGAATCTCGGGCGCGAGCTCCAGCGCCAATGCCTCGGTCAGCGCGGCAACCGAGGCTTTCGATACATAGTACGGAATGTAGTCCTTGTAGTGAGGACGTCCAGTCACCGGCAGCCAGTCGGAAAAGTTTACTATTCTGCCGGCACCGCCCTGCTTCATGATTGGCGCTGCGTGAGTCGAATACAGGAAAGCACTCTTCGCGTTCGCATCCTGGATAGCGGACCAAAGCGCGCCGTCCGGATTGGGCGTCTTCTGATATATCGATGCCATGTTGATCAGAATGTCGAGACGTCCCAGCGACTTCACCGTTTCGCTGACTGCCGCGACGATTTCCGCCTCGTTGGTCGCGTCCGCGCGAAGCACCGTGGCCTTGACGCCCACAGATCTCGCCGCTGCCGCGGTCGCTTCGGCTGCATCGCGCGACCCGCGGTAGGTCAACGCCAGCGAGCATCCGCGACTTGCCAATGCGCTCGCGACGACTTGTCCGATCCGCGCGCCACCAGTAATTAACGCTACTCTTCCCTTGGGATCCATAGTGTCTCTCGACGGTATTCAATCGACATAGGAGTGCGCCGCTGGCCGTACACTAGTGTAGACGGATGGTAGCGTTGGTCCAAGGTTTGTCATGAGGCAATCGAGCTTGACCTTGGGCGGGGTATATCGGATCTTTCGTCCGTCTTGTGAGAGTGGAGTTTCATAGAGACGGGTGACTGCCAAGTCCACACATAAGCCGATCAAGATCGCGATTGTAGGGGGAGGATGCGCCTCAATCGCGGCGGCGTTCGAATTGAGCCGGCCGGAGCATCATGGGAAATATGCCATCACGATTTACCAGGTGGGTTGGCGGCTAGGTGGAAAGGGTGCTTCGGGACGCGGACCTGCCGATCGCATCGAAGAGCATGGGCTCCACGTCTGGATGGGATTTTATGAGAACGCCTTTCGGCTCTTGCGCGAATGCTACAGCGAGCTGAATCGCGATCCTCGAAAGTGCCGACTCGCCGACTGGCGCGACGCGTTTACTCCGGAGCCTATAAATGGGGTCCTGGATCGGCTGGGAAGCGGCGCCTGGCATCCGCGGCTAACAAACTTTCCGCCGACCGACGGTTTGCCTGGCGATCCGCTATCCGCGCACAATCCCTTCAGCATCAGGGGTTATCTGCTCGGCGGTATCGCAATGTTGCGAGTGCTGTTGAGCGCGGCCCAGCTTGAATCGACCCGAGGGTCCATTCAGGGATTCGATGCGAGTGATTTCGCTTTGCCGGGTGGCAAGACAGTAGACCTGCTCGCCGAGAGCATTTCGCGTTTGCTGAAGTACGGGATCGTCGCGAGCTTCACCGGCTTGATCGAGGCGGTGGGAATTCTGCAGATAGGTCTTGACGCCGTGCCGGGACTGAGCGAAGGACTGCTGTCGCGCTTTTGCGAAGCGCTCTCGTCAACGGCACGCGCCGTTCTTCAGCCGCTGGTCGAGCGGGATGACGAGATACGCTGGATCTGGGAAGTCACCGACCTGGTGATGGCAGTGATTCTCGGGATCCTGCGCTTTGGCCTGCTCAGCGATCCGCGCGGATTCGACGCGATCAACGACTATGAGCTGAGACACTGGCTGGCCTTGAACGGCGCCTCGGAAGGCACGCTGGATTCGGCGTTGTTGCGAGGATGCTATGACTTGGGGTTCGCATACGAGGATGGCGACGAAGCGCGTCCGGCGATAGCGGCAGGCCAGGGCGTTCGCGGGGCGCTAAGGATGTTCTTCACCTATCGCGGCTCGATTTTCTGGAAGATGCGCGCGGGCATGGGGGACGTGGTGTTCGCGCCTTTTTACGAATTGCTGCGAAAACGCAATGTCAGGTTTGAATTCTTTCACAGGCTGGAAAACGTCAGGCTTGCGCCACCGGATCGCCTGAAGGCGGGCGAACGGTGCTATGTCGAGGCGCTGGAATTCGATGTTCAGGCGAGGATCAAGTCCGGTAAGGAATATGAACCGCTTGTCGATCTCAACGGCCTAGCTTGTTGGCCATCGAAACCCGACTTCGACCAGCTGGTTGAGGGGCAACGGATGGCCGACGAGCGCTGGGACTTCGAATCGCACTGGGACAGGAGGAAGGTGGCGACCAGAACGATCCGGGTAGGCGCCGACTTCGACGCGGTCGTACTCGGTGTAGGGTTGGGCGCGATACCTTATGTCTGCCGGGAGATCATCGACCGCGATCGCCGGTGGCAAGACCTGGTCAAACATTGCAAGACGGTTGCCACCGCGGCGTTCCAGATCTGGATGCGAGAAGATGTCGAGCAACTGGGTTGGAAGCATAACCAGTGCACCGTCACGGCGTTCGAACGGCCGTTCGACACGTGGGCCGATATGCGCCATCTGATAACCGAGGAAGCATGGAGTACCAGGCCGCGAGCGATCGCATATTTTTGCGCGGCTCTGCCGGATGGCGAGCTTCCGTCGGAATCGTCGAACCGTGACTATCCGGCACAATGCCGGGACAAAGTGAGGCGGGACGCGGTGCAGTTCCTGAACCGCAGCATTGGACATCTTTGGCCGCGCGCGGTCCGTCGCGGCGGGTTCCGATTCGATTTGCTGATGGACTGTGCGCATCCAGACGAACCGAGTGCGGAAGCCGATGAGTCCGCATTCGATACCCAGTATTGGAGCGCAAATGTTAACCCATCTGACAGGTACTGCCTGACAGTGCCAGGAAGCGTGAAATACCGGATCTCGCCACTAGACAACAATTACGATAACTTTACCGTGGTTGGGGACTGGACTGATTGTGGATTCAATCAGGGATGCGTCGAGGCGGCAGTGATGTCGGGCCGGCTCGGAGCACATGCGATCTCGGGCTTGCCGCAGCTTGATGAGATTGTCGGTTACGATCATCCGTAGCGGTAGCCCAAAACCGAAGCGAGGGGACATGCGCTCGTGAACGACAACGATCGGTTTCATAGAGACGACCCGGACCGGAGCTATCCGCGGCGCAATATGTCGGAAGGATTGCGCAGCGACGATCCTTGGGGCGTGCGTCCGGGGCCGGGCAGACCCGGGCAGTTCGGTGACTCGCGCGAAGACGCAGTCAACGATGGCGTCGACGACGCATATCGGGTGGCCGATGAGCATATGCGCGAAGGGCAGTGGCGGGCCGAGTTCGCGAAACCAGCGCGGCTATGGCTGGCGACCGCCAGGATACGGCTCGCCTTTCGCGGGCGGATACGGCGGCCGTTACCCCGACGGGCTGCTGGAACAGGTGATGCGGGTTTACCTCGACATGATGGGTTTGGTTGGCAGCGTGATGGGCGGGCTCACGCGCCCGCCTTATCCGCAATACCCGCCATATCAGCGGCCGTATGAAGACCGCCGCGAGCCGGAATACCGCTATGCGCCCGGCCCACCGCCGCGAGCGCGCCCGGCACCGCTGCGAGTCGAGGTAGATTCGAATCGACCGAACCACATAGCTCTCGATTTGAAACCACTCCGCCTCGGGGTTTTGCTCGCCGTTCCTCCGCTGCGAGCATTGAACAACAACCGATCTGAGTTGCGCGATGTCGAACTCGACACCGCAAACGATCGCTGCGTGCTTCGGGTCCACATTCCGGATGCGCAGGAGCCCGGGCTCTATACGGGGGCCGTGGTTGATGCGCGCAGCGGGGAACCCTGCGGCACATTGGCGATCCAGGTGGGAAACCAGGCGGAACAAACCAAGGACCCTGCTGCGAAACCGCAAGTTTGAAGGCCTGCTATTCCGGCTAGGCGCAAGCCTGCAGAAACGCTAGGTTAGGCGCACCCGCAAATCGAGAGACGAAGGGAGGAGTCCATCTATGCATCACCACTCACATCGGCACGACGACTGCTGTGAGTCGTCAGAGCGTTGCTGCCCACCTCCGATCTCCTGGCCTCAGCGTCCTTCGTTCTCAGGCTTCCCGATGTTCTGGCCGATACCATTACCGATCCCGATGTTACCGTCCTTTGGACCATGGGGCGGAATGCGATCAAGCTATGAAGACTATTCACCTCGGAGGCACGAAATGTATCGATGTGGATGTTGCGAACGATGCGGTGAGTATGAGTGTAGATGCGAGCGGCGATGCTGCGAACGATGCGGCGAGTATAACTGCCGATGCGAACGCCGTTGTGAACGATGTGGTCAACGAGAGTGCCGGTGCGGGGGACACGGGCGGCTCAGAGCAATCGAGTTGATTGTGAATGTCGGCGGCAACAAAATCGACTATGCGATCAGCATCGACAAGCAATGCATCAGTTCGAATGTATTGCCTCAAGTGACGGATCTGGTTGGTGCCAAGGATTCGGCCCATGTCATCGCAGCACCGGTTGTTCACGCTGTCCCGGACACGGTTAAAATAATCGTGGCGCTGGATGCGAGAGGTAAGATTGATCCCGACACCTATTCGGCAAGGATTTTTGACCGCAATCAAACGGTGCCAGTGATCATCGCTAACCTGACCTTGCACATTTTCTAGACCACCCTCGTATCGAGCGCGAATGGACCCTGGTGTCAGACGTTCGTCGGGAATCGTGGCGGAGAAGCTGCGCGAGTACGGTTCGATAGTTCGCGACGAGCTCCAGCGCTACCTGCCGCAGCGCGAGCCGCGCCGCTTTCTTTACGACCTAGTAGCCGATTATCCGCAGCGCGGCGGCAAGATGATGCGTCCGTCACTGTGCATTTCCACCGCGCGCGCGTTTGGTGCGAGTCTCGACGAAGCGCTCGGATCCGCGATCGGGATCGAATTGATGCACAACGCGTCGTTGGTCCATGACGATATCGAGGATGAAAGCGAGGAGCGTCGCGGCCGTCCCACCCTGCATCGACTACATGGAGTTCCACTGGCGATTAACGCCGGCGACCTGATGAGCCTGATGAGCCTCCGGCCGCTGATGGACAGTATCGATTTTCTCGGTCCCGAGCTCGCCCTGCGAATAATCGAAGAGACGGACATGATGGCGCGGGAGACGGCCGAGGGTCAGGCGATGGATCTCGGCTGGCGGCTCGAAAACACGACCTCGCTGTGCACTGACGACTACCTTCAGATGGTGCTGAAGAAAACCTGCTGGCTCACAACCATCCATCCGATCCGGGTCGGCGCGCTGATCGGTACGCGCGGCCAGGCCGACCTCGACGCTTTTTTTCGCTTCGGATTTTTTCTCGGCGCTAGTTTTCAGATTCAGGACGATTTGCTGAACCTCGCACAGGACGACGGGCGCTACGGCAAGGAGCGTGACGGCGACCTTTGGGAAGGCAAGCGGACCCTGATGCTGATCCATCTACTGCAGCATTCAACCGACGAGGAACGCGAGCGCCTGTGTGCGCTGTTGAACTGCCGGCGCGAGGAACGCACCGCGTCGCAGGTATGCTGGCTGCACCGACTGATGGTCGAGCGTGGCAGTATCCGGCATGCGCGGCAGATCGCAAATGGCCTCGCGGGCGCTGCACTCCACGAGTATACGCTGCTCTTCGCGCATCTCGAGGACTCGCCCGACAAGCAGTTTCTCGAGGAAATAGTGCCTTGGGTCATCGAGCGGGAAGTAGCATGACGCTCGAAATCGCGTGGCCCGGAGGCCGGGCTCCGCGAATCCCGCTTCTGCCGACACCTTAACGCTCATCGCATCCGAGGAAAAGCAAATGCGTAGGACGCTGCCCCCCTTTCGCTCATTGATCGTGGAGCAGTCCCTTTGCAGTCAGAACCGCTCGATCATGGCGGGCGTCACGCGGCATGTTTTTACACTGCGGGCGGACATGGCTCGGCTGCGGCGCTTCATCGACTCGTACCTCAATTTTGTCGACGACGACATGCCGCCGCCGTTCTACTTTCAGCCCGCGGCCCCGTTCGTCATGTTCGAGTTGCTATACTACCCATATCTGACGGTCGCATCGCGCAATCTCATCTCATACCCCCAGCGGGAGATGAGCTTTGAGATTCCGATCGAATGTTACGCAATTGAAGACGGCGTATTGGTGTTCAAGCAATACGCGGTTTGCGTGCCGTTTTTGTATGTCGACGAGGAGCTATCAGTTGTCAGCGGCCGCGATTTGTTCGGGCTTCCGAAAGTCGCCCTGAAGTTCGAAAATCTAATCGACCAAGTCTTGCCCAACGCGCCCACCCAAATCGCCCGTTTAACGCTTCGCGTCCCGGGACCAGCGGGCGACGTCTATGCGCCGTTCGTCGAAGTGTATCGCGATCCACCGCGCTACATTTCGGCCCGCCAGACTCCCGCGAATCTGATTAACGCTCTGCCCGACGCAATCCGCGGCTACACCGCTTTTGCCGCCGATGCTTGGGAGGTACTCGCACGGCCTCCGATTCGAGGTTACGACAACCAGCGCGACTTGCAATCAATGCTTGGAATGCTGCGCGCCAACGCTGACCTGCTCTCGGCGGGCTTACCCATTTTCCCGTTCATGCGGCAGGCGCCGGCGTTCGCTCAAAGCTCTGCGGACGAGCAACTCGGCCCGCTGTTTTCCGACATCATTAGTCTGAAGCAGGCTCGCGACGCGGAGTACCCCGAACTCGTCAGCTATCAATCTCTGATCAGATCGACAATGTATCTCGACCGGCTCAACGATGTAGGACTTTTATTCGGCCCACTGGCGAGCGATCCGAGCAGCGATGTAACTATCAAGATTCACAATCTCAGCGGCCAACCGCTGGTAGAATCGTTGGGCTTGGTTACCGAGGATATTTCACCAGGAGGTGGAGCGGGGCGATCGGTTGGAGCCGGCGGGCGAAAAGATGATTCGCCGCAGTCTGAACAGATGGTATCGACGTTGAAGCCGGTTCTCCCTTATTGGCTGAATGTGGATCTCGCTTATGGTCTCGGCACGACCTTGTACTGGCGCGGCCGCAACACGCAGTGGTCCAGCACCGACGATCCAGGACCGCCAGGTGGACGCAATCGCTATCTTACTTTCGGCAGTGGCGCCATGCAGGAAGAGGCATCACCCGTGGTATCGCCGGATAGCCTCATCTGGGTGCTTCAGCTGCCTTTGGATGACAACGGCCCCGAGCTATTGGATCGCCTATGTTCGGAGCATCTGAAAAACGACTGCTATGAGTTCCAATTCGACAAGGACCAGGACCCACCTTGCATTTGGATGTTTATCAGAAACATGGATAACACCGGCGAAGGACAGGGACCCGACGTCGAGCAGGAAGTCGAGTTCGCGGTAATAGTCAAATGGTTTGACAAGAGGAACGGCAGCGCCGGGGGCTCGCTCGGGTCCGCGTTAATGCCTCTTTATGTTCTCACCGACAATCAGACAGCGGTATTCACAGAGAGCGAAGTCTACGGCTGGCCGACCGTCCGCGCGGATATCGATTTTGAGGGTAGTTGGACTGCCACACCTCCGGGTTCGGCGATGAACGTGAAAACGCTTCTTTTGCCTGAACTCTATACCGGGGGTGCGCCAGATAACCGGAGCATCGTCAAAGTGAAAGTCAACTTTCCCGGCTTCTCGGGGCTTCCAACATCTTTCAAAAATGCTGAAGGACCTTTGCCTTTTCCAAGCGTAGCTCTGAAGCAGATCGAGGACTGTCGCCTACCCGATCGGGCGGATTTTCAGGCGATAGTCTTTCGTGTACTGAGATTCGAGGCGCTCGACAATGAAGAGTTAGAGGCGCTCAAGAAAATCGAGGAGCGCAACAAGAAAGAGATCGCGCAGCTCAAGGCACAGCTCGCGACGCTCAAGGCAGAGGTCGCGACACTCAAGCAACAGATCTCCCCGCCACCCGCGCAAGTGAGCTACGTCCGACAACTGACGGCAGGTATCCACCTGGCATCCCTGACAGCTATCGCTCAACCATCCCCGACGGTCCTCGACCCAACGCAATGGTCGGTGACGATCTCCCGCTACGATTCCGTGCCTTTGGTCCGCAAAACGGGTCTGAAAGTTGGCAGTAGGACGGCGGGTGATTACACCACAGACGAGGTAATCTATCCACTAAGTGTTTATGCGCTGCCATCAAGCATAGAAGAGTTGGGAGCGCTCAACCTCACGTGGCGGCTCGGTAACTCTCCATGGATATCGTACGTCGATCCCTTGGCGGAACTCGAAAAGATTGCTCCGGCGACAAAGCAATCCGGGCAGGAGCTGCCAATGACGACTTTCGTCAATTTTCTGAAAAGTGCCGCCGTATTCAGCAGTACTTGATGCTGCGGTACCATTCAATCGAATCCTGAAGAGTCTCCAGAAGAGGGCGAAGACTGACTCCAAGCTCGCGAAACGCGGCGCAGGGCGGCATCCACTCGTGCTGGTACATCAGAATCGGCGCCAGGGATTTGATTGGCGTGTTGCTATTTGTGACTCCCATCACGGCTTCCAGCGCGAGGCTGGCAAAGGCAGTGACCGAGATTGGCGCGGTAAGTGGCCGCATCTCCACTCCCGCCAGCTCGCAGATCCAACTGAATAGATTCTGCGCCGAGATATTGTGGCCGCTCAGCAACATCGGTCGGCCGTAGAGCTCCGCTTCGAGCGCACCAATCAAACCTCGCGCTACTTCGCGGACATCCAGGACGTTGAGAATTTGGCGCACCGCACCCGGCACTTCGCCGCAGAGTAGCCGCGGGATCAGGCAAAGCTCCCTGTCGTGGATGTCCCACGGCCCCAGGCACATCGTAGGATTGACGATCACGGCTCGCAGGCCTGCACCTGCCGCGTCCATGACGAGATCTTCGGTGCGTTGCTTGAGCGCAAAGTAAGGATGCATCCGCATCGCGAGGCCGGCGCCCCAATCTTCGATTTTTTCACTCGGCCGCTTGAGCGTGGTGAACGCGCTCACGTAACCGAATATGCAATTCCGCCGGAGCACCGCATCCAGCAACTCACACATTCTGGCTTCGGCGTAATATTGCGCGCGGTCGAACAAATTCGCCGGATAGGGAGCGGCCGCATCGATCACAATTTCGTGCCCCTCGACCCATTCCTCAAGTTGGCCAGGAACGAATTGGTCGCCGGGGCGGGATCGAACCGCCAGGCCTTCGAGATTCGGCCTCGGCCCGTGACGGCGATACGCTGCGGTTACTTCATAGCGGCGTGCCAGCAATTCCCGGACAACGGCATTGCCGATATGTCCAGTCGCGCCAAGGACCAGTGCCTTCATCGTGATCTTACCGTGGCACGCCGCGCGCTGGTCCCGACGACGGATAATTTCCACGTTCTGCGTAGTGTTAGCGACGAGGACCAGCCATCCAATCGTTCACCAGGTCGATGAACCGGGAGCCCATTCCGAGCCATAGTCCCGTCAGGTCGGGGAAAAGCGCCGCGACTTTTTGAGTAGTCGAGAAGCCAAGCGGAACGTCAACCTCGGCCAGCCCCAGCACGATCGCGGCGATGACTCCCCAGCTCACCCACTCCGGCGGGATCTTCAAATCCCCAAGCGCCCATGCGCGTGCGTTCCATTCGGGATTGTCGAGCATCTCGGTATCGACCGAAGCCGGCACCACGAGCGATGCCATCACACCGGAACCAAACAGCTCGACTCGCAGGCTTTCGGTAAAGCCGATCAACGCGAACTTGCTCGCGGAGTATCCCGGAAAGCGTTGGCGCCGCCGCGCCTTCCGGCAATCGATGCGATATTGACGATGTTGCCGCACCCGGCGTTCTGCATGATCGGCAGAACCGCACGCGTCATGTGAACGGCGCCGAAAAAAGTTCACGTCCATCATCCGGCGCAAGTCCTCGACCCTGGCTTCGCTGAACAAAGACGGTATCAAGACGCCGGCATTGTTCACTACGATGTCGACGGTACCAAACTCATCGCAAGCCTCGGCAACTGCTCGGTTGACCTGCGCCTGGTCGGTCACGTCGCAGACAAGCGGGAGCGCCTCGACGCCGAACTCCGTCAACTCGTCGGCGAGATCGCGCAAAAGTTGAGCCCGGCGCGCGACCAGCGCGACGTTCGCGCCCTGGCTGGCGAGCATGGTCGCGAGGTCCCGGCCAATCCCGCTCGACGCGCCGGTAACAATTGCGTTGCGTCCGGCAAACATCCCTGTACTACGGAATTGCGAAAGGCATTCATCGTGAGACCTAATCGTGAAGCCTCAACCTCAATACAGGGCGTACAAACAATAATCACCACGTTCATCGGATTTCATCTACGTCGCCAATTCTGCAAGCAGAGCCCGGGCCTGTACAAGGTCAGGTGCATCGAATCCCTCCGTGAACCAGTCGTAGGCCGTCCGCACTATGCTGGCCGCTTCGGCCTCGCGGCCGCGAACTCTTCAGCAAACGGCCCAAGTCAACGGTGGCACGCAGTTCCCAGCTCTTCGACGCCTGGAGTTGCGCCTTGGTGATCGCGGTTCTCAGGCACATTTCCCCTTCTTCCCGAAGCTCCTTGGTACGTCTCTCCGGGATGCCAGTCGAGACGCGGCCAGCTGCAGCAGCAACCTAGCCTTCACGCGCCAGGTCTCCGGCTCGGACATCCTTTCATTCGTTTCCTGCATAGCTGCGAAAGCCGCCTGGATCATTGCGAGACCGGCTTCGACCCGTCCCGACACGCCGCAGCATTCAGCGAGCACGGTGCAATTTGCGGCTTGTAGAGCTTTGCCTCCGACGCGTACTGGGCGTCAAAGGCCTGCTGTGTTCGATCGATGCTTCCCTCTGAAGCGTGCCCCAGGATTCTGCACGCCTCCATTGACCAACCCATCGACGCTCCGCAGCCAGTCGAAGTTTTTAGCTGTTGCTTCGCGCAGGGCGTGCTCGCCGATTTCAAGGGCCTTGCTGAATTCGCCGCGAAACATGACGACTATATGAAGCTGAGTTCGTGCGAAAGAAATGGCGAAACGATTCTTCGACTCCTCCGCCTCGCGCACGCCTTGCTCCGCCGCCGCTACGGCCTCGGTCGGGATAGCCCAGCATCCACAGCACCATCGCGTCGATCCCAAGAGAAAAGATCTTCGCCCTTCCGCCTCACAACCGGCACCGCCATGTTGTCTCGAGATCGTGCGGCTTCAAGGTGGTCTGTGCGCTGAAACAAGATCGCCCTCGACAACACAGCACGTGACCCAGTATATAGTTGCCGGAGCTGGCTGAATCTGCTCGCGATGAACTGCGGGAGAGCTCGAGTATGCGCTGCGCGTAGTCTTGCGCCAGCTCCAATTCACCGCGGCCCAGGTGAAAGTTTGCCGATCCCTGAAGGATCGCCAACCATCTTTGAAGACTGTCCCGATCTCTCGCAAAGCTCGCGCGCGCGCGTATAGATGACGCCCGATTCAGACGTGGTCCAT
The DNA here is from genome assembly GCA_963724395.1 of uncultured delta proteobacterium. GTDB lineage: Bacteria > Desulfobacterota > Binatia > Binatales > Binataceae > Binatus. Next base: position 299,490 of record CAVRUK010000004.1, read on the forward strand.
CGGTTGGTCAGCCTGACTACCCTTAAATATTCGAGATAGAGAGCGAGCTCCTGCTCGTCGCGCGCTGCGCTGGGCGCGAGCTCACGCAAGCGCTCGAAGGCATTGCTCAAATGTGAAAGCGCTGTCTCATAGGCACTCTGCGCCTGAGCCCGTTTGGCGGCACCGCTTCAGGCATTCAATAGTTCTGGCCGGATCGGCGGCAGCGCCGGCATGCCACAGATGGTGGGCAAGATCATTTACCTTGTCTTCCAGTGAGCCGTCGTGGAGTGCGCTCGATCGCGTCAGCGATCCTTCAGGTGAAAACGCTGGCGGCGAGGCGGCCGAAAGCTCGTCCAACACGACTTGACGGATCAACTCATGGGAAAACCGGAAAAGGGCCTCGAGGTTTTCCAGGCTTGATGAAACCGAGACCCGCCGCCTCCGATTCTTCGAGCGAGTCCAGCAGCGGATCGGCATCAATTTTGGTCGACGCTTCCAGAAGCGCGAACGTAAACGACCTGCCGATCACCGCGGCCGTGTCCAGCATCTTTCGAGTCTCGTCGTCAAGGCGAGCCAGGCGTCTTTCGATCACCAGTCGCACACTCTGTGGTACGTCCAGATCGCTCCGGCTTGAAGGCAGAACGGAATTTTCCGCTTGAGTCCAAAAGGCGGCCCCGCTCGTTCAAGTGCTTGTACAATTCCTCAACGAAAAACGGATTACCTTCCGTGCGCGAATAGATCGCGTCCACCAGCGAGGATGGTGGCTGCTGGCCGCTCAAAGTACGAATCATTTCGGAAACTGAGGCCGGGGAAAGACCTTGCAGGTCTACCCGCTCAAGGAGATGGAGACGTGTGCAATCGTCCAGCATTTGCGCCAGCGGGCCGGCACGAATCAAGTTCGTAATCGCGAAAGGTTCCTATGATCATCACCGGAAGCTCGCGAATCGAGCGCGCGAGGTGGGTGAAGCAGCGACAGGGTTCCTTCGTCGGCCCAGTGAAGGTCTTCGAGTATCAAAAGCACGGGGGTATTTGCGGCCGCGCGAGCCAGAAACTTCGCGATTGCACCGAATAGAACACGCCGCGACTGCTCGGGAGTTGTTTGCGACGGGGGCGGAATGTCGGGAAACATGCGCCGTAGCTGGGGCATCAGCCTCGCCACTTCGGCGGCGTCGTCACCGAGCGCGCTACGGAACGCCTCTGGAGTTGCCGAGCGTGCAAGCGCGTCCTCCAGGATTTCAACAATAGGGATGAACGGGACGGCGTCGTCGCGGTCGTAGCAATTTCCGGCAAGTGTCAGGTATCCCTTTTCGGAGGCCTCGGCGCCAATTTCCGTCGCCATCCGGGTCTTGCCTACACCGGGCGGTCCACCGAGCATCACGACCTTGCCCTCGCCGGCCACTGCCTGATCAAGAAAGCGCCGAAGTGCGGCATGCTCCTCTGTTCGGCCGACGAATGTTGTTCTGATCGGCGAGGCCTCGTAGGAAACTTGTGTTGCCCTTGAGCAAGAGCGGCGCCGTTGACTCCACATCGACGGAAGGATTCGGGCCCTCGAGAGAAAATTGCCAGCTTATCGAAAGCCGCGGATCGGCGATGTAGGAGCAGAACAGTCCGGTCTTTATTGCGCTATCGAGCAGCTTCTCGAGATCGGCATTTCGCTCGGCGATCTTCTGGAGCGCACCCTTGATTGCGCGAGTAACGTTGATCCGCGCGCGCTCGGCAGCGGAACCTGCACGACGGTCGCGCCCGCCAAGACCCACCGCCACGAGCCATCTCCCGGGCGAGGAAGTCGATTTCGGATTCAACTTCCGCGGCGCGGTCGCTATCGCCCCGTTCGCGCAGATCGGTGAGTTTTTCCCTGAGCTCGAGTAGTCTGCGTTTGTATTCCTGCTTCGCTCTGGCCATCGAGCATCTCTCCCGCGTCGCCGAGTCCGCCGATACTGACGCCGGCGTCGTTCAACAATGTCGCCTCGTCGGCTCTCGAGCTTTCCGCGCCCGAACCTGCTCCGGGTCGATCCAGCAGATCAAGTGCATGAAACTCCTCGCCGGGATGTTGCAAGAGGCGCTGAATATAGCTGAGCCCTTTGACGTCCTTGAGCGAGAAGCTCGCGTCGCCGTATCTGATCGTCCAATATTCGCCGGTCCGGGCGAGTAGCGCTCTAATCTCGCTGCTTGGTTTCGAGAGCGGCTCCCATACAACCTCAAACGCTGGCACGGGTTCGGGCAGGCCCTTGAGACTCAGGTCGCCGACCGATGGTGAAGCGATGGCCCTTGCCGCGGGTCAGACTGCGCACCACGTCCGAAACGAGAATCTGTCGCGCCGATGCGGCCGCGCACAGCCGCGAAGCTTCCACTACCGGCGGACCGAAGAGATCATTGCCCTCCTGCGTCGCTTCACCCGACGATACGCCGATACGGATCTCGAGCGGCGCTGCGCCTTCCTGGCGCGACGGTATGGCCGCCGACTGCTGCATCGCGATCGCGCATGCAACCGCATCGGCTGCGCTCGAGAAGCGCAGCATGAGCCCGTCGCCGGTGGTCTTGATCTCGCTGCCATTGTGGTTGGAAACTGCCAGGCGAAGCCCGTCGAAATGCGAATGACGAAGCACTTCGTAGGCGTCGTGGCCGAGGCGGGTTGCCAACTCGGTCGAGCCGACCAGGTCTGTGAATGCGACCGTGACGGTTTCGGTACGCGCCATGACTGGGAATTTAGCCGGGATTCTCTATTGGGCTTGACGACTTCTAGCTGACTGCGATCTTTCTCCGTAAATCTTGCGCTCGTGAATCCGGCCGAGGCGCTGTGGCGGGCTGCAACTCGGAGCCGCGAGACCTTGTCGTGATCGTTCCTGATACACCGGGTCTTGCGAAGGTACCATCCGGCCAAACTAGAGTAAATCGGCCTAGGCAAAGCAGATCTCAATCCATCGAGCAGCTTTCTTCGCCTCAAAGCCGACTCCGGGCGAGGGTGAGCCAGCCTGTTGGATCGCCTACAGTTGCCGCCGTAAAAATGTTGGATTTCTGGAGCCACCCGCCGGATTCGAACCGGCGACCTGCTGAATAAGAAGGGTATACCAGCTCCAAAACGTCCAAAATAATCGGTATCATTCCATAATATCCTGAACCAACAAGACCATTGGGGCACAGGGACTTCCGGCACGTTGATTGATGGTACCGACCGACATCAGGTGATCAGCGGCGGTAAGCGGTAAGGGCACAATTTTGGGCCACAGCGGGGCACAAAAATTGGGCAGGCTGATTTCACCTTCCGGGAGAGCTGACCGCTCCAGTCTGCGGACCGCTTTACTGCTCGTCTCGCAGGCTCATGGCCGCCCATCTCAGGTACGACGACGGTCAGTTTTTCCCAGTGCTGGGCGCCTTATCAGAATCGTTGCGGGAATACTTGTCGCGATCGACGCTGGAGTGCTGAGCTTCAGTGCGCGATTCATCGCGATCGCGGGCAACTACGGCATGCTGGTTGTTGTCGCGATTGTCGTCAGCTCGCAGTCCGTTCTGATAGCCGGCATTGTATGAATTCCCGGAACTACGCGGATACGAATACCCACTGTTGTAGCCACTGTAGGGATAGGAGCTTCCGTAGCTGCTGTAGTTGCTATTGTAGCCGTAGGAGCCGTTCGAATATCCTGGGCCGCCGCCGAAACAACCTGCGGCCAGAGTCGCGGCAAGGATCCCGCTAAATGCCATTACTACCTTTCGAGAGTTAATCACCTTCATATATTCACCTCAGATTCGCGAGCGCGTTTGGCAGATGCGCCGGGTTTAGTTGCTGATACGCCTCATGACTTTCGTCCGTCGTTCCTCGCAGCGTTAAGCGCTGCAGCGTTGGAACGATCAAGTCCTCCGTCTCCGTAGTGCCACACGTGCAATCGGTCAGAATCGCCGATCTGGCCTAGAGTTCCGGCGTAGTTTTCAGTCCATTCCGGGTGATGTCCGATGACCCAGTCGTGCCGATTCTGCATCCACCAATTGGCGTCATGCCATTGCTGATGATTGTCGTAGTCGCCCCACGCTTTCTGCCAGGGGGTGGCCGCGGTTGGAGCGGCAACCGTCATGATCATCGCTCCGGCGATTGCGATCGCGGCCAGACGGTTGCGGATCGGATGGAAACGAGGTCGTCCCATGGGGCCTCCCTCAAGCCTTCCTGTCTGACAATTTGTGTTGGTCTAGCGGAGCGTGGTCAAAGGCGAGCAGAAGGGCCACTGATCGGGCTGGATCAAAGTCGGGCTCGATTTACGATTCCGACAAAGCAAGTCTATCTCCCTTACAACGAGTATGTCAAATAAGCTAAACTAATTAGTCAATGAGTATACAGTGAGTATTCTCAGTTCGGACATCGAAATACTTGGCGGGTACCCAGGAAGGGGGAGTTTCCCGGATACCCGCCGTCTTGCCCATCACCTCGCGACGGCTATCATGGAACGCCGCTTGGCTGCTGGAAGGACAATCGCTGTTGGGTTGGTTGATTTGATCTTTGGATCTTGCTTCTAACTTCATTTTCGAGTTCGCCGCGAATCGAATCGCGAATCGAATTATGTGGCGGGCACCCAGGAAGGGGGAGTTCCCCGGATACCCGCCGTCTTGGCCATCACCTCGCGACGGCCGTGGTGGAACGCCGCTCGGCTGCTGGAAGAACGATTCCTTTTGGGCCTCATTGATTCGATCCTGGCCGATCATTTCAGCGCCGGCACCTTGAGTCCGGGTATCGCTCCGATCAGCCCGAACGTTTGCAAAATCCAAATCAACACGACCACGAACACCACGATATTGAGTAAACTCTTGATAGCCCCGGCCATCGGTATGTACGTATTGATTAGCCACATTACCAAACCGACTACGACCAGGATCACTACTATATTGACTAAAGTCACCCGGGCACTCCTTGCTCGGATTCACTGTTTTAAGGACTATCGCGATGCTATCTGTGCGAGCTTTCAAGTTACGCCGGCGAGAAAAATACGTCTATGGAGCACCGTTCCCTTTGGTTACATTAGTAACGGAACCCGACGAACGTATTAAACCGTCAGAGACCGCCGCGGCCGAGCAGCAGCCAGACTACGACAACGACGAGGACCAGCGGCACCAAACCGCCGGTGGCACCGTAGTTAGTGTAGCCGTAGTAGCCACCACCGCCTCCGAACAGCAGGACCAATATAATGATTAATAGCAACATGAAATTCTCCTTTGTCTACTTCCGAATCGTTGCGAAACACTACAAGTACTAGTACGGCGTCTCATATGTGGTTGTGGTCCGCTTCTGCACGGTTCCGTCGTTTGCATCGGTCGTTACCGTGGTCGTGCTCGGATCCTGATACGAATATGGCGCTGGCTGCGTGTAGGTTCGCTGCACAGTACCGTTGTCGTACTGGGTAGTCGTAGTTGTATTTGTATCCGCAACCGGCGCCATCACGACCGGCGGATTGGTAGTATCGTACTGCCGAGTGGTCGTGGTTTCGGTGACATGAGTAGTAGGCGCGCAGCCGACCAACCACACCATCGCGATACCAACACAAATAGCCACTGAGTAATTCAAAGTGTATTTCATTGCTTTGTCTCCTACTCGATCTTTTACTCCATTGCTTGCTGAAATACATTCGAATGTAGTCCGACCGTCTCGAACTTCGTTACACGAAGAACCGCAAGAGGAATCATGTGACGGATTTACACACATGAACGTGCCGTAGGGCACGTCCGTGGGCGAATGCGGATGGAATGTACGTCGATGCTAGGGAGAGACTAGCGAAGGTCCTCGTCTCAACGTTTTAGCAATCGCAATCGACAAGGAGTGTCACTCATGATCACTTTCACACATCGAATCGCACGCGCAGCTGGCGCCGCGGCAACTTTACTCGGAGCCATCGTTCTCGCCAGCCCAGTGTTTGCGGCCTCAGGCGAGATTCTCGCGCAGCCTTCTTCGCAGCAGGCTATGGCGTCGTCGTCCGCGTCGGAACCTGCCGGAATCGTGGCGGTCGAGGCGCGTATCAGAGATCTGCACAAGAGGCTCCACATCACCGCCGCTCAGAAGCCGCAATGGGACAACCTTACGCAGGTGATGCGGTCAAACGCTCAGGCGATGGTGGATCTGGAGAAACAGCGGGCCGCGGACGCGAACTCGATGAGCGCCGTCGATGTCGTAAAGTCTTATCAGTCGGTCATCGAAGCGCATGAAGATGGAATGAAGAAATTCATTCCGCCGTTCGAGGCCCTCTACAACACCATGTCGGACGCGCAGAAGAAGACCGCCGACTCCCTGTTCCGCAGCCGTGAAAAAACCTCGGCCGCAAAACAGACCGCAGCAAAGTGAAGCGGGCGTCTATCCCGCGAGGTAGTGTCATTATGCAAGTATCGGTCAAACCAAGAATTGAATTGCACTCCAAAATCGTCAGGATTGCGGCGGCTGTTGGGTTCGTCCTCGTGATCGGCAGCTTCGGGGTCGGGCCGGCTCGCGCTGCCGACAACCACGGCGGTAACAATCGCGGCGCGGCTCAGCATCACGATAACGGCAATCGCGGCGCTTACCGTGGCGGCGGCTATGCGCCAACCGTGGTGGACAACTATTACGCGCCTCAGCCGGATTACTACGCGGCACCTGAGCCATACTACTATGGCGATGCGCCTGAGTACGACGCTCCGCCGCCCCAAGGTATCAGCCTCTTCTTTGGCCTTTGACAGCGGGCCCCCTCTCGACGGTAGTGTCCTGATTTGAGATCGGGACACTACCCTCGCCTCGACCTCTCTTCTCGAAGTAGAATCGAAAAACGAGCAGGCTTCTCGCTTGACTGTTGAATTCCTGTTTTGTATAGATTTTTCTCCGCGCGCACGCAGCCAAATTTGCACTATCCCCCGAAACTGAGGAGACCGGGGCGAGAGGGATAACCGTGGAACTTCGGCATTTGCGTGATTTCGTGGCCGTGGCCGACGAGTTGAGTTTCACACGCGCTGCAAAGAAACTGCACGTCGCGCAGCCCTCGCTCACTCAGCAAATCAAACTGCTGGAGCAGGAACTTGGGGTGCGGCTGCTGAATCGCATCAAGGGTCGCGTCTCTCTAACCGAAGCGGGCAAAGTTTTTCTGGCGGATTCCCGCCGCGTGATCGCCCTCAGCGAGGATAGCGTGCGGGCGGTGCAGCATTTCAATCGGAGCGAGACCAAGCAACTGAAAATCGGATACGTCGCCAGTCTTCACTATCACCTGCTGCCCGCAACCTTGGCCGCGTTTCAACGGGCCTATCCCGAAGTCGCGCTCAACCTGTTTGATATGACCTGCGCACAACAACTCGAAGCGCTTGACTCCGACAAGATCGATCTCGGATTTATCGGTCTGCGTGAATCGCTGGCCGGAACCGACCTCCAGGCGGAAACCGTCGCCTTCTATGAGATCCTGGTGGCTCTGCCCAAGGGACATCCGCTCTCGAAAAAACCCAAGATCAATCTAAAAGAACTGGAATCGCACTTCTTTGTCGGCATGTCCGAGCGAAACTATCCCGGCTGGGGGGAATGGATGCGCCGCGTGGTCTCCGAGGCGGGCTTTACGCCTCGAACTTTGCAAGAGGCCGACGGACCGCTCGCGGTGCTCGCGTTCGTCGCGGCGGGCCTGGGAGCCGCGCTGCTACCGGAGCAAGTCAAATTGCTCGCGCATCCCGGCGTTGCCTTCCGCCCTCTGCAGCCAGTCGTCAAGGTCGAGTCGTGCATCGCCTGGAGGTCTGACAACACTTCCAAGCCACTCGACCGCTATGTTGAGATGCTCAAGCAGTCCGCCAAATGAAAGTGCTTTGACCGAGACGACGCTATCGCAGGCGCATCTCCCTAAGCGCAGTTCGCTGTAAACTGCCGTCCTCGACGCATTCGATCTGTCGCATCGCTTCGCCTTCCGCTCATCAGAAGCGGAGCCCAATCGGGCTCCGATCAACTCAACCAAACCGAACCCATAGTTATCACCTATACGGTCCATAGGAACTAAGTATTTGCACAGCCAAGAATACAAGCGCGATCATGAGACTCGGACCGGCGCGGCCGGTCGAACCTATAACTCAGGAGACAGCCAAATGAAGTCGATCAAATTCACACTGCTTGCGGTTCTGGTCGCCGGCGGGCTCGCGGTCCCCGCGCTGGCAGAGGAAAGCAGCATCTACCATTCAACCAATTCCCGCGACGAACCAGTCACGATAGTGACGAATCGAGGCGAGTCGAACCTGAACCGGAAGGAGTTCCGGGAGTTCTCGCGGGTAACTAGCGCGGATCCGAACGTCGCGCGCGCTCTCTCGAGAAACCCGGCGCTGGTGGATAACGCGACCTTTGTCGCCTCGCATCCGGCCCTGGCGCAGTTCCTGGCCGAGTACCCAGGCGCGCCTAAAGATATCAAGGCGCACCCCGGCAACTTCGTCGAGCCGACGACTGCATCAGCCTGGAACGCTCCAGACAATCAGCAGAATCGGGGGGAGCGCTGAAATGAGCTCCGACGGCGAACACCGACTGATGCTCGCGGTATTGAAGACCGCAATCTGTGACTACTTGCAAGGCTCCGACTCGCAGACGCGAGAGGGACACAGGCTGTCCGTCGAGGTTGGCGTCTGGATGAGCGAGAAATCCACGGCGGCCGGCGCGTTTGCCTATGAGGAGGTTTGCGAAAGCCTCGGCATCGATCCCGATTGCTTGCGTCAGCGGCTTTCATGGCTCGCGAACCAATCGAAGGTTCTGCGGCTGCGGTCGTCACCTGTTCTCCCGGTTGATCAACTGGGGCGCGCCGCGCAGTAAGCGTGACCTGATGGAATGCAGAGCTTCCGCAGTCTGGGATGGAAATCCAACCAAGGGCAAGGGTGCCGTCACCACACAGAACGGTGCCCTGCAGAGGACTCATTACGCGGCACAGGCAACGAATGTAGGAGGCGGAAGAACGACCAACAGCGCGGAACTAATCGCCGCCGCGCATGCCGCATCCTTCTCGATAGCTTTATCCGATGCGCTGAATCGCGCGGGATTCAAGGCAGAACGGATAGTCACGACCGCGACGGTGACTTCGGAAGACCTCAGTATGGAAGATTGGACCATCACCGGCATTCTGCTCGAGGTCGTGGCGAAAGTGCCTGCGGCGAAGCTGTCCGACTTCATCGACGCGGCGGTGGGCGCGAAGACCGGCTGTTCGATCAGCCGGCTGTTGAATACGAACGTGTCGCTGAACGCGCGACTGGAAAACTGAGAATGGTAACCGCACAGAAACAGGGCCAAATGGCAGAAGAGTCGGCGTTGGCGCGATGGAACAGGATGCATGTGAAAGAATTCTATGAACATAAGTATGTTACGACGCCAGGTGAGCTACTGAGTCGTCTAAAGGCCTTCTCATGGCTCTCCTTCGGGCAGTTGACCAGTCTCGCCAGCGCACTCAGCGTGGCCAGTTTCAAAAGGAATCAGGTTGTCCTTGACGAGGGCGATCGCTCGACCGGAGCCAATATTCTTCTGAGCGGAGTCGCGAAGATCAGCTGTCTGAATGCACGCGGTGAGCGGGTAACCGTGGCGCTGCTGGCACCCGGCCCGATCCCGGAGTTTCCCTCTCAGTCTGTCAGACCATGGGGCTTTCGATGCGAGGCCTATAGCGATTGCAGGCTCGGCAGCGTGAGCTGGGACCGTTTCAACGCCATTACCGAGAACGCTCCACAGGCCACGTTCAGGGAGTTTCATCAGAACAACTTAAAGCTTTGGTACCGGCTACTGATGCGCGGTTCCAGTTTCCTGGGACTCGGCCTTCGTGAGCGCCTCGGAATGACGCTGCTTGAACTATGTTCCGACTTTGGGGTCGTCGAGTCGCGCGGCACGCTCCTTAGAGTGTCTTTCAGCCATCAGGATATCGCCAATCTCGTGGGCGCCTCGAGGCCCAGAGTCACCGAGCACTTGGCTCAGTTGGAACGCGAACATCTGGTTATTCGTCAGGGCCGGCAACTGATTGTACGGGCGGACAAGATCGGAAATGGAATCGGCGTCCCGCTGTCGAGAGAAACTGGCTCACAGGAACTATCGCATTATCGTGAGCGCTGAACGCGTCGAAACCGATGAGACTGATAAGCCGCTGGAGTGCTCCAGAGCACACAAACCGTAATCGGCGCCGCAAATGTCCTTGCGGCCAAGATGTATACAACCTTAATCTCGGATAGAAGCTATCATCTCGAAAATCAAGGAGAAATCACATTGAAACACCCATTGAAAATCGCAGCAATGTCGCTCGGCATCGCAGCGCTATTCGGAACGGTAGGCGTCGGATTCGCTCAGAGTACTGACACCTCAAGCTCGTCGAGCCAGACTACAACTACGGCACCGGCACCGGCGGTGGTATACGCGGCCCCCGTCCCTGTAGTGGTTGCGCCTCCCCCGATAGTAGTTACTGAGCCTGCGGTGGCGCCGGCGACCACAACCAGCGATCATTCGTCCTCGTCTAGCAACAGCGCGCCAGGTGGCGACTCGTCGAGTGAGCACACCTCGCACAGCAGCACCAGCAACTACTAGAAAGTTGCTGCGTGGAGAGCGGTAGTCCCGTTCGATGCAATTTGCGTCGAGTAGGGCTGCCGCTTTCGTGCGCTCATCACGCTCCGACGACTCTTGTCACCTTCTGAAATTCGTCTTGCAAGTACCTAAAAAAAATGACCCAGCCTTGCCCCTGATTGTGGCGACTGCGGAGCGACGAGCCGGGATTCAGAGCTGGGCGCGCCGCATCTATCTGAATGTTCGTCTTGCAGCGCGCAAACCGCTAGTGCAGAATCTGATAGCCTATGCGATAGCAGCTGCCATCGTATGCTATGCGGCACGCGGCGTTTCCCTGAGGCAGGTGGTCGATGCTACCAGCCACGCCACGCTCTGGCTTTTCATTGTTGCCAGTCTCGCCGGCTTCCTTTGTTGGTTTCTCGGCGAGACAGTTTTGTATTCGCGCTTGTTCAGTTATTTTCATGGATCGACTGGTGCGATCGAACTGCTACCCACCATGGCTGCAGTCTACTTTCTTCAGATTGTGAACTCCTATCTAGCCAGCGGCGCGTTCGTGCTTTTTTTACATGTCCGCAAGCGCGCGCCGTGGCTAATGGCAGGATGCACCTTGCTGTTTCAGGCCTACCTCGACGCTACGCTGCTGGCCGCATTGGCACTCTTAGCAATCGCTCTTGTGCCAGCCTCGCCGATTCGGCTGGGTCTCAACTACGCGGCGGGCGTACTGGGTGCCGGATGTCTTATCGCTTCGTTCTTTCTTTTATGGGGAAAGCGGCTATCGGCCAGCCATTGGCTTCGATGGATCTACGACCGACCCTCGATGGCGAGTTTTCGGATCGCGCGACCTGCGCATTACCTCAAGCTTCTCGGCATCCGGAGTCTAATCGTCCTTGGAGCTGGCTTCGCACTTTATGGCCAGTTTCTCAGCTTTCATATCAGGGTATCGCTCGCGCAGACACTAGCGATGACGCCGTTCATTGTGGCGATCGGAAATTCCGCCCTCTCACCCGGTGGGATCGGAACGACTCAGCTGGTCTTCACTTTGGCCTTTGCGCGATTTGCTTCCAAAGACATTCTGTTCGCACTGTCTATGGCAGTGACCGCTTTTAATTTCTTGGTTCGGATACCTATGGGACTGGCTATGCGAGCGCCGCTCGCGCTAGAAGCGGTCGAGATCGAAAGCGAATTTGCAACTGAGTATAGAGTTGGGTAGTAGCTATGACTTACATGTATCGCCGAAATATAAGCGTAGCCATGGTTTTATGTTTGGTATGGTTAAGCGTCGCACAATCTCGTGCTGCGAGCGATCAACAGGCGCAAGCTACAGTGGATCGGGTAGCCAGTCTTTTCAGCAGCAAGTCCAGCATCGCTACCGTGAAGATGCAGATTTCCAACGAAGACGGACAGCGCGATTTGTCGATGAAGATCTGGTCGCTGGGCGACAAGGTCCTTGTACGTATCACCAGCCCTCAGGATGAAGCAGGCACCGCCATTCTGAAAGAAGGCAGCGACATCAGGTACTACCTGCCGAAATCGAATCGAACGGTCAATATCCCGGCTTCGATGGCGATGACTTCGTGGATGGGCAGCGACTTCACCATCGATGATCTCGTCAAGGAGCCCTTCCTCACACGCGATTACACTATTGACACCTCATTCGAAGGAAAGCGCGGCGGCGTTGCGGTCGATGAATACACCTTGACCCCAAAGGCGGAGGCGGCGGTCGTATGGGGGAAGATCGTTCTACAGTTTCGCCAGGCCGACGGGGTCCCCACATGGCAGGGTTACTATGACGAGGACGGGAAGCTGGTTCGGGAGCTTACCTTCTCAGAATACAAGACAAAAAGCGGCAGGGTCATCCCGACCCGCCTGGTCATGCAATCCGCAGACAAGGCTGGCTCGCACACCACAATTGATTACGAAGATATCGCTTTCGATGTACCGATCGGCGCAGGGACGTTTTCACTGCCCAACGAGAAACAATGAGCGGAGGGCTTCTTCAGCTAGCGTGGCGCAATCTTTGGCGCAATCGTCGGCGCACTTTTATCACGATGGCGGCCATCGCGTTCGGCTACGCGATGCTGCTGTTCGTCGCGTGCCTTATGGCGGGCCTGCGATGGCAGATGATCCAGAACGGCACCTGTCTTGTCATGTCTCAGATCCAGATACATGCTCCCGCGTATTACCCGAATCGCTCGCTTCAGAAGACCTTGGGCGGAAGGAAAGGGACGGATGTCAGCGCACTGCTCGCCTCGATCTCTGCCGATCGTCGTGTTTCTGCCGTAGCTCCGCGAGTGTACGGCTATGCCTTGCTGAGTGCGGCCCATCGCTCCGCTGGTGTCGAACTAATGGGAGTCGTCCCCGATCTGGAACCTAAGATCACCACTCTCAACACTCAGATAGCGAAAGGTACTTATCTTACCGCACGGCTGCCGAAAGGAGTGGTGATCGGAGACAAGTTGGCCAGTACGATTGGTATCGAGTTGAACTCTGAAATCGTCCTGCTGACGCAGGCGGCCGACGGATCGATGGGCAATGACGTTTACATCGTCGTGGGGATTCTTCACACGGGTCTTGATTCTGTCGACCGGGGTTTGGTTTTGATGTCTCTCTCTTCGCTACAAGACCTTCTGCACCTTGCGCCCGCCAGGATCCATGAAGTCGGCATCAAGCTCAATCACATAAACGCGGCTACCGACGTGGCTGCCGCACTTGAGGTCCAACTGGGTAAGACGCTCCCCGTGCGGGTGATGGCATGGCCTGAGCTCGCGCCGGAATTGGCCAACTACGTTCAGTTCAACAAAGGCGTCACGGTCGTTCTCTTTTTTATTTTTTTCCTCGTGGCGGTCATCGGCGTCATGAACACGATGCTCATGGCGGTGTTCGAACGCACCCGCGAATTTGGCATGCTCATGGCCGTCGGTATGCGCCCTTCCCAGGTAATTAGGTTGATCCTGACGGAAGCTGCGGGCTTGGGCGTCGCCAGTCTGGTCGTGGGAGCAGCGCTTGGTGTGCCACTGCTCTGGTATTTGCAGGTACACGGTCTGGATTTGGGTGGCGCTACCGGCGAGGTGGTCTCCGTCGCGGGAGTGGTGGTGGGACATCTATGGTACGGCCGACAGGATTTTCCCGCCTACAGCGAGGCAGCAGTCGGGCTCGCCGCAACCGCCCTGGTTTCTGCGCTCTATCCCGCATGGCGAGCTGCTCAGCTCCGGCCGACGGAAGCGATGCGTAAGGTCTGACAGTGACAAACCTGTACCTTCTCGCGAAGATCAGCTGGCGCAACCTTTGGCGCAATCCCCGAGGTACGCTCTTGACCGCACTGGCGCTCGGTCTCGGGCTGGCGTTGCTGTTGATCTCGTTGGGCCTGCTCGACGGCGGCCACGAACAAACGATCGCCGATGGTGTGCGCTTCGGGCCGGGGCATGTAGTCGTCCAGGCTAAGGGCTATCAAGACTCCAGCTCTGACGAACTCCTGCTCCCGGCACAGGTCGTGTCCAACGTCGAAAAGTTTCTCCAAACCGGAAACATCAAAACAGTTGTGCGGGGAGTAAGTCCCAGGCTCCTGGCCACCGGCCTTATGAGTTCATCCGCCAGTTCCGCTCGCGTCAGACTCGTGGGGGTAATGCCGAAGGACGATCGCGCGGTATCATTGATCCCGCAGCGGATGGTTGAAGGAACCTGGCTGACAGGTGATGACAAGCTCTCTGCCGTCGTCATCGGCGACGAACTGGCTCGCAAGCTCGAGCTGAAGATAGGTTCCAAAGCAGTGCTGATGACTCAGGCGCTGCGACCGCGGGGCGCCAAAACCGGGACTGACAGCGGCGATGAGATGCAAAGCACGCTTTTGCGAGTGAGCGGTATCTTTCGCACGGGGCTCCAGGCTATCGACGCCAACATGATTTTCGTTCCCTTGTCCGCGGCCCAGGCCTTGCTCGGAATCACCGACGGCCAGGTAACTCAAGTAGCACTTCTGCTCGTACAGGAAGACGATTCGCCGCTGGCAGCAACAGCTTTGCGGAAGCAGTTGGTCGGAGCGCCGGTTGAAGTCCTGACGTGGCGGGAGTCGCTTCCAATGCTTGCTCAGATTCTAGGCTTAGACCACGCCTTCAACTACGTCATGAACGGTGTAATTCTCGCGATGGTTGGGTTGGGAATCCTCAACACGATCCTTATGCGAGTACTGGAGCGCCGCTATGAATTTGGCATCAGCAAAGCTCTCGGTCTTATGCCTCGTCAGATCGCGCTTATGGTCGTCGGCGAGTCGTTGGCGCTCACAGCGATTAGTCTGGCACTGGGACTGGCGTTAGGCTTGAGCGTTCAGCACTATTTCGCGACGGCAGGATTGGATCTGCGCTGGGTATTCAAGGCGGGACTTCCGCCCGCTCTTGTTTTCGATCCTATTCTGTACTCGCGGCTAAGCGTGGACCGGATCGTTTGGTCCGTCAGCATTGTATTTGCGATGGCTACAATCATTTCCTTCTATCCCGCCCTCAAGGCCGCGCGAACCGACCTGCCCGATGCCCTAAAGGTGCTCTAGGAGAGGGCGATATGACCGAATGGGCAGTGGAGCTGAAGGACGTGCGCAGGACCTATCGCACCGGACCAATCGAGGTTCATGCTCTGCGTGGAGTTTCTCTGCGGATCGCTGCTGGCGAGTTCGCGGCTACTGCGGGTCCGTCGGGTTCAGGCAAAACCACCCTGCTCAACCTCATCGGCGGACTCGATCGGGCGGACACTGGCGAGATCTGGGTGGCGGGGCAGAACCTTCAGCTGTTGTCCGCAGGCGAGTTGGCGCATCTGCGCTTGCAGCGCATAGGCTTTGTCTTCCAAACCTACAACCTGCTGCCCGTCCTTACCGCCTTGGAAAACGCGGAATTTACCTTGCTTCTCCAGGGGATGCCTGCACGCCAGCGTAGAGAAAAGGTCGAAAAACTATTTTCAGAAATAGGACTCGCCGGTCTTGAAGCTCGACGGCCCGCCGAGTTGTCGGGCGGTCAGCAACAGCGAGTCGCAGTGGCTCGCGCGATGGTTACGGAACCTGCCCTGATTTTGGCCGACGAGCCCACGGCGAATCTGGACTCTGCCTCTGCTATCGCGCTCCTCGACGTGATGGAGCACCTCAACCGTACGACGGGTACGACTTTTCTCTTTTCCACCCATGATCCGCAGGTCATGGACCGGGCTCATCGTTTAATCCGTCTGCGCGATGGGCAAGTGGTAAGCGACGAGACGCGTGGTTTACGCAGCAGCGGGGATGAAGGCACCGGCTCCCGGCAAGATTCGCATCGCTCTCCACAAACGAACTGACCATCGGTTCACCAGGCCCAATTCCTGGCATAACCCAAACAGCTTGGTTGAAGCTTCGTGCATGCGCGTGCGGTGAATCGGATTCTTGCGATATGCGGCGTCCAAGACCTCGCGCGGGATGTTATACTCGCGTGCTATCCGTGGCGACGCCTCCATCATCATCTTGCCCATGAAACCAAGGATTAGGGGCACGCAAAGTCCGAGCCGCGCCCTCCGGGTTCTGCTGAGCTCCGGAACGCGCTTGCGTAACGCGTGACGCGCGAAGCTCATATGGCGCGCCTCTTCAGTGACGTGAATCTGCATGATTCGTCGAAACAGAGGATGAATGTCCTCCCGGTGCTTGCGTAAACTCTGGCGCTGTACGTAATCGATCGGATCTTCGCCAGCCAGCACGAAGACGAAGAACAGTTCCGGGAACTTGCGCGCGTACTTGACCACGAAATCCGCATACCTGCGTTCGAGCCCACTCAATCCGGGGAGGCTGAAGCCGGTCCGGTTGATGAACTCCTGGAACATCAGCGAGTGCTGCGCCTCTTCTATGGTCTCGTGGTAGCAATAGCGGAATTCCGGCGCCCCACTTGGCAGCCGGCTCGCGAAATCAAGCAGGCCGCGCTTGAGCACGTACTCGAAGACCACACCAATCTTCATGAAGTTGGCCAACATGCGAAGACCGATCCGCGACCGGATTCCCGCCGGCTGCGAGCGGTACCATTCGGTCGCGCCGAGCACGTCGTCCGGTTCGAGTTCCCATCGCGAGTCATCATGATCGATGCGGAACGCAGGATCGTCCCAGTCAATGTCCGTGTACGCATCGAAATGTTTCACCACCGATTGGTGGCTGAGCCTGCGAATCAGATCGAAGTAGGCGTCGGGGTGGACCGCTTTCGCAGCGCGCTCCTCTTCAGGAACAACAAACTCTTCTGGCATCAACTTCTCCAGGATTTCTCTTTCGGAGGTTGCAAATTCATCGTTTATTCACCGCCAGCCTGATTCCACGACGTGGGCAGAAGGCTGAGGCCATTTGCGTGCTCTAGGGAATATTAGTTATCGTTATTCGTGCTAATAGGCGTTAATTACTTCTTACCTTATTGACAGAAATAACAACCAAATGCAATGTCCATGGGTTGCGTTTACTGCTGACCCTGCCGGAATGATGATCGCTAAGGCTTCACGATCAGTGGGTCTGCTGGCGCGGAAGCCAACGGGGAGAGCGGCTGCGCTCCGGCAGTGTAGAAACGGACAAGTTCCGTCGTGACCTCAGGGCCGCCGACAAAGGTGGTGCCTTCCTGCTTGAGCAGCCTATAGGGCGGCGTCGCCTCGAAGTAGAGCGTGTTTTTCGGAATTACGGGCTTGATGACTTGCAGGACGAAACGCGGCCAGTTCGGCATTACCGTCGTGATGTCGACTTTCGCGGATATCTTTATCGCGGAGAAGGTGCCGGCCGGCACGCTGATCTGTTCGGAGCCTGTGGCCCAAACCTCCTGACCTACATAGCTGTACGGCGTGATCTGCTGATGAATCATACCTTCACCGCCGTCGCGCGGTACGTCGAGGACGCGTAAAAACGCCATCCACGGGACCGAGTCCGGATACAAGTCATGCGGCAGGTCGGCGGCCCCGGCCAACCGCATCACCGCTGCATCGTTACGCCAGAACGCGCTCTGGAGTGCGCGGCCATGATCGTACAAAGTCCACTTATACATGGTGCAGCCCTTCCTATGATTCGGAAACAGCCAGAAGGCGACTTCGAACTGGTAAGTGGATAGGGTGGTCACTTCGATATGGATCGTGTTGTCGTCCTTTATTTCGTTCCACGACTTGACTTGGTTCAGGACCTCGCCCGTAAGGTTCGCTGTTTGCCGGGTTTCGTCTACCTCGGTGCCTGGCGGCGGCGTCATTATGTCACTGCCGGATTCTTCGCCTATCATCGCATTACCGATCAGACCGCGCGTCACGAGCCACGAATCCATCGCGCCACCTGCACTCGACTCTGTGCTCGGCGCCAGAACCACGTCCTCGCGGCCTATTGCAGGCCGTTCAGTTAAAACAGCCGCGAGCACCGTCAGCGAAGTAATCAGAATCCAGAATCGGACCGAAGTGCTTGTTTCAAAAATCTGTCGCTCCTAAACCAAAACGACGATGCGCGCCGGCGCACTGGTTCTAGCATACCGGGCCCTGCTCAGGCGCAGACGCTCGACACGCATACCGCGTGAAAACAGCAACTCTTCCTCAGGCAGAGGTTGTAAATCTAGGCAAACTCTCAGGAGGTAAAATTAGCGTATGCCCTTCCGAGGCGGGGAAGCAAACTGTTCCGATTAACGTGCCGGAGCGCGATTAATGCTCAATCCCGAATAGCGGCCATTGCCAACAGGACAGCGTCCAGTCGCGTCCTTTGGTGGCAAGAGCAGCGGCGTAGCCGGAGTCAGGGGTCAGGTTCCGCAGAGACCAGCGAAGGGCTTCGTCTGTATCTGGTTGCGTGCTCAACAGCGCCGCAGGTTCTCCGGGAATCATTGACACGTCGAACTGGTCAAGGGGCATCGAGAGTCCTTCACCTCTGGCCTTGATGTAGGCTTCTTTACGGGTCCAACAGAGAAAAAATGCATATTTCCGAAGGCTGAGCGGAAGCGTCCGGAGCGTCACGATCTCGCGGTGCGAGAAAAATCGTTCGGCGATTTGTTGCGCCTCCAAATCGCTGCGGATGAATTCGAGATCCACGCCGATCTCGCGGCCACGAGTAACCGCATAAAGGGCCGTTCCGTGAGAGTGGGAAAGGTTGAAGCGGATCGCATCGGCGCCAGATTCCGAGTCCAAGGCGGGCTTTCCGTGGCTGCCATAACTGAAGGCGAGGCTTTCAGGTGCTCTGTTTAGGTAGTGGCCGAGGAGCGCTCTGAGCACTCCGCGAGCTACGATAAAGCGCTCGCGGTCGCGCTTGAAATAGAGTCGGTCTGCTTTCGATCGTTCGTCGTCGTCCAGAGTGTTTAGAAAGCCATCTGCCTGCGAAGGGCTCTGATCCAAACTCGCTCGCCAGACATGCACCGCGTTGCCAGCTAAGCTAAGACGTACGGGCGGCGAAAACCAAGCAGCATCAAAACAAGCGGCGGTTATCTCTACGCTCTTCATCGCAGTTCCTGGGAGAGAGCTCGAAGCAGCAAAGGCTGAGTCGACTTCAAGAAGAAATGGTCACCGGGAAACATCCGGATTGAGAAGGAAGCTGTGGTCTGGTCGCGCCATGCTTCGAGATCGGCATGATTGACTCGCTGGTCGCTAAGACCGCCGAAAGTGGAAATCGGGCAATTCAGTGGAGGGCCCGACGAATATTCGTAGCTTTCGTATAGTGCAAAGTCCGCGCGCAGCGATGGAACCACGATATCCATCAGTTCCTTGTGATTCAGCAGCTCGCCCGGGGTTCCGTCTAAGCGACGCAATTCCGCCGCGAATTCCCTCTCCGGCAGACCATGGATCGGCAGCCCTCGATGGGGGATCTGGGGCGCAGGTCCAGCCGATGCAAACAAGCGGACGGGACGCACTTGATGATTTGCTCGAAGCTGACGCGCAAGTTCAAAGCTTACTAATGATCCAAGGCTATGACCGAATAAGGCGAAGGGTTTGTCGAGAAGCGGACGTAGCGCTTCGGCGAGGGCATCGACCAAAAGCGAAAGCTGGCTGAACGGCGGTTCCATCAACCGAGTTCCGCGACCGGGGAACTGAACCGGACATACCTCGACGTCGGCGGGTAGGCCGTCAGACCAGGTGCGGAACACCGACGCTGCACCGCCCGCATAGGGAAAACAGAACAGGCGCAAGCGCGCCTGCGGGTTCGGCTTGCGGCCCGCAATCCACGAGTCCACTGAGGTGGAAGTTGGCATCACTCTTAAGTACCGCTCGCTTTCCTATGATTCCCGTTTAAATGGACATCCGAATGCTCGGGCACGCTGGCAAGCTTCTCCATTTTAATCCGGAGACTAAGCGGCCGCATGTCGATCCACACTTCTTTGATGTAAGCGAGGCATTCCGACTTGGAGCCACTCTTCGCTGCGTCGCGCCAGCCGGCAGGAGTGGGGCGGTCGGCAGCGCAGAGGGAATACTGCTCTTCGTCATTCACCACGACTCTATATTTTATGTCGTCTGTATGCTCGTTCATTGAGAGTCCTTTATCAATTCGTTCGATGGCTCGATTCTATCGGCCCGGTATTGGAGGTCCGGCCGCACTCGGTCGATGGATGCCGCCAGCTTTTCCGCTAGTGTCTCGACATTCGGTTTATAAACCATGGTCGCGTGATTGCCGGGAACGATCTGAACGTCCACTCCTCCTTCAGCCCAATCACTCCACCCAAGGGTCGCATCGAGAAGGTTTGCCGATAGGTCCTCGCTAGCTTTGAACAGAGTCACTCGACCGGGATAGCGATGCAGCACGTAATTCCGACTGGCTCGAAAATCCGATTTGCAAAGCTCGATCAAGCGACGAGCCTGAGAAGCTTCAATATCAACGGGTATCAAGCCGGTTCGCTTCCCCTGCTCCAGCACACACGCCAGCAGTTCGTCATGCGGTAGAAGCTTAAGCGACTCGCTGAAATCCGCCGAAAGACCGAAATAGCGAACAACATCGGCCATCAACGTCGCTTCGAAATCCTCGTCTGTAACAATTTCAGAGCTCGACGGAATGCGAGTATCGAGTAGAGCTAGCAACGCCACTTTCTGTCCGCGCGCTTGAAGCTGCTGAGCCATCTCAAAAGCTATCTCGCCACCCATCGACCAGCCGCCTAACAGATAGGGACCTTCCTTCTGCACGGATTGAATAGCTTCAACGTAATAAGCGGCCATATCCTCGATTCGGGTGTGTGGATCTTGCGCTTGTTCCACGCCTCTGGCCTGCAACCCATAGCAAGGTTGATCGGGACCTAGACATTGCGCCAGGCCGATAAATGGGAAGACGTGTCCTCCAGCTGGATGCACCAGGAAGAGCGGTCGTTTGTTGCCGTTAGGTTGGATAGGTACCAACGATGATGTTGTCTCAGCCGAGGCGTTCTGGCGGACGATACTGGCCAGACCTTCGACGGTTGCTCCTCGAAAAAGAGCCGCCAACGGAAGTCTCCTACCCAGACGCTTGTCGATCAAGGCAAACAATCGCACCGCCAGCAGAGAGTGCCCTCCGAGCTCAAAGAAATTGTCGGTCACTCCGATCGGTCTGATGTTTAGAACCTCTTCCCAGAGACCGGCTAGCTGGAGTTCCAGATCATCGCGCGGCGCCACAAATGCCTTTCCCATTTCGGGTCGCGCTTGGTCCGGCTTTGGCAGCGCGCCGCGGTCTACTTTTCCGTTCGGCAGAGTCGGCAGGGAGTCGAGCAGCATGAAGGCCGAGGGCACCATATACTCGGGCACCTTGTCCTTCAGAAAGCGGCGCAGGTCATTGCCCGTCGGCGCATGCTCTTGATCACCGACCACGCAGGCCACCAGCCGCTTCTCTCCGTGGACGTCCAGATGAGTCGATACGATCGCTTGACGCACGGCAGGATGTTGCGCCAGGGCAGCCTCGATTTCTCCGAGCTCGATTCTGAATCCGCGGATCTTAACCTGATGGTCGGTACGGCCGATATAATCGATGTTACCGTCAGGCAAAAGGCGCGCGAGGTCGCCCGTTTTGTACATTCGTGCGCCTGCGGCGTTGCTAAACGGATCCGGAATAAACTTGTCAGCGGTCAGATCTGGCTGGTTTAAATATCCTCGCGCCAGGCTCCTGCCGCCGATATGAAGTTCACCCGGAACTCCAATAGGAACCGGATTGCAGTGCCTGTCCAGTATGTAGATCTCTCGATTAGCCAGCGGACGACCTATGGGAACTCGATGAAGCCGCGCGGTGTTGCCGAGTCGCGAGTTGGTCTCGAACGCGGTTGCGGTAATTGTCGCTTCGGTGGGTCCGTAGGCATTAATCAGACGGACGGATCTCAGTGACGTTTGCTGCCAGAGATTGAGAACTTCAGGCAACATAGTGTCTCCGCCTACCAGGAAAAGCCGGTACTGCGTGTTCGAGACTGGTTCCGGTCCGGCCGCCCACTCCCGAACAAGTTCCTGCCAGTACCCGGTAGGAAGGTCCACGACAGTCAATCCAAATTCGGCCGCTTTGCTATGAAATTCTTCCGGACGCCATACTTCTGTTCCCATCACAACCAGCCGCGCGCCGACGATGAGGGTCGGCAGTATCTGTTCCAGCGACAAGTCGAAACTCATAGACGCGAACTGCAGTACCCGATCGGTGGGTTGTAGTTGGTAGTACCTTTCGGCATCGCGACAATGTTCCGCGATCGAGCCATGCGAAACGAGAACTCCTTTCGGCTGACCGGTAGATCCCGAGGTGTAGATTATATAGGCGAGGTTTTCAGGCTGGCTCGAGCTGGTCGGATTTTCCGCACTTTCCCTGGCGATCGCTTCCTCGTCTGAATCCAAACAGATTACTCGCGCGCGATGTTCCGGCAATTCTTGAATCACGCGCTTTTGCGTCAGTATCACCGGGGCCTTCGAGTCTTCCAACATGAAGCCAATGCGTGGCTTTGGGTAGGCCGGATCCAACGGCAGGTAAACGCCCCCGGCCTTCAGGATGCCCAGCAAGCTGATTACCACTTCCATCGAGCGCTCGAGGTAAACTCCGACCGGGACTTCCGGCCCCACCTTCAACCTACGCAGGCTATGAGCAAGTCGATTGGCTCGGGCGTTCAGCTCGCGATAGGTTAGCCGCTGGTCTTCGGACACGATTGCAGTCGCGTCGGGCGTTCTCTCCACCTGAGCTTCAAAAAGTTGATGGATACCTAGACCTGAAGTGTAGCCGCAATTGATGTCGTTCGAACCCAACAGGACTTGTTGACGCTGAGCATCGGTTAAAAGAGATAAAGCGGAAAGGCGACGATCAGGGTCTTTGGCTATCGCTTCGAGCAAAGTCCGGAAGTGAGCCAACATGCGAGTTATCGTGTCGGCGTCGAACAGGTCGGTGTTGTAGGCCGCGGTTGCCAACAGGCCTTGATCGGTATCGACAATATGAAGCGTCAAATCGAAGTGAGTGGTGCCACCGTCTGCAATCACAGGAGTCAGGGTAAGGCCGGGCAGTTCCACCGCATGCACCGACGCATTCTGGAGAACGAACATCACCTGGAATAGCGGATTGCGGCTGAGATCACGTTCGATGTGCAATTCTTCCACTAGCCTTTCAAACGGCAGATCCTGATGGGCGTACGCGTCCACACATACCTTGCGCACACGCCGCACGAGCTCTCGAAAGCTAGGATCGCCAGAAAGGTCGGTGCGCAACACCAGCGCATTTACGAAAAATCCGATTAGTCCTTCGATCTCGAGTCGGTTGCGGTTGGCGACCGGGGTGCCCACGACCAGATCGTCTTGCCTGGTGTAGCAGTTCAGCAGGACTTTGAACGCCGCCAACAGCGTCATGAAGAGGGTGGCCGCTTCATCTCGGCTCAGTGCTTTCAGTGGGCTGCCGACTGCTTTCGGCAACAGTAATGATTGGTGCCCACCGCAAAAAGTCTGCACAGCTGGCCTGGGATGATCCTCGGGCAATTCCAGCAACGGCGGAGCGCCGTCGAGCTGCTGCTTCCAATAGTCGAGCTGCCGCTGAAGCACCTCGCCCTGCAGCCACTCTCGTTGCCAGTAGGCAAAGTCGGCGTATTGGATGGGCAGGTCAGGCAGCGGTGACGGGCTCCCAGCGCAGTACGCCTGGTAGAGTGCCGCCAATTCTCTAATCAGGATGCCGGCCGACCAGCCGTCGGACACTATGTGATGCATGGTGAGAAGACCAACCTGCTCGTCTTCGGCAAGCTGCAGTACTCTCGCCCGCAGGAGCGGACCCTGAGCCAAGTCGAACGGCCGCCGGGCCTCTTCAACGACCAGCCTCTGAACTTCGTTCTCTCGCTCAATCTCGGGCAGTTTTGTCAGATCTACGATCGGCAACGTGATATTGAGTCTCGACGCGATCGCCTGAGATGGTTGTCCCTCGACCATCGAAAATGTGGTTCGAAGGGCTTCGTGGCGCCTCACGATTTCGTCAAGACTTTTCTTGAGAGCGGCCAGATTGAGCGATCCTTTAAGGCGAACTGCTACAGGGAAATTGTAGACTGAATTTCCTGGGTCAAGTTGGTCGATAAACCATAGCCGTTGTTGCGCAAACGAAAGTGGTAGGGCGCCATCTCGAGAAACAGGTTGGATTGGTGGTTGTTGAAGATTTTGTTCGCCGCGGTGCGATAGCTCGAGGCTCTCGGCGAGGCCTGCCACTGTCGAAGTTTCGAACAGGCGGCGCAAGGGCATCTCTACTTGAAAGGTTTCGCGGATTCGAGACACCACTTGAGTGGCTAGCAGCGAGTGGCCTCCCAACTCGAAGAAATCATCGTAGATGCCCACGCGCTCGACGCCGAGGACTTGCGCCCAAATATCCGCGAGCAGCTCTTCGGTGGGGGTACGGAACTCCACGAATGCTTTTGCGAGTTCGGGCCGCGTGTCGCTGGGCGAAGGCAGTGCGCGCCGATCGACCTTTCCGTTGGAGGTCAGCGGCAAGCTGTCGAGCATCATAACAACCGCGGGCACCATGTGCTCGGGGAGCTTGTCATTCAGAAAATTGCGCAGCTCGATGGCCGTGGGAGCACATTGCGGCCGAGCGACAACGTACGAGACTAATCGTCTTTCTCCTCCCGATCCTTCATGCACTGTAGCAATCGCCTGACTCACCGACGGATGCCTCGCCAGTGCTGCTTCGATCTCGCCGAGTTCAATCCTGAAGCCGCGGATCTTGACCTGATAGTCTCCGCGACCGAGATACTGGATATTTCCATCAGGCAGATAGCGCGCACGGTCGCCAGTCTTGTACAACCGCTTACCAGGTTCCTTGCTGAAAGGATCAGGGATGAACTTTTCGGCCGTCAGACCGGGAAGGTTCACATAACCGCGCGCCAGACTCGCACCACCTATGTATAGCTCTCCGGCAACCCCGATGGGCACAGGGCAAAGATTAGCGTCCAGAATATAGATGCGAGCGTTTTGTATGGGTCGTCCTATAGGTACGGTCGAAGAACCGCAGCTTCCATGACACAGCCAATAGGCTGAATCGATAATCGTCTCGGTGGGTCCATAGACATTGTACAGCTTGGCGCTGGAACGCCGGCCGAACTCCGCGACTAGATCGGGCGCAAGCGCTTCGCCGCCGCACATGACCACGCGCAAGGCGACAGCGTCCGCGAAAGCCGGCTCCTTCACCAGAAGGCGCAGAAACGATGGAACGCTATGAAGAATGGTAACGCCTTCGTCGCGAATCTTTTCTGCGATGTAGCGGCAATCACGGTGAGCATTAGGCTCCGCGATTATCAGACGCGCTCCTGCCAATAAGGTTGGAAGGAGCTCACGCCCCGCGGCATCGAAGGTGATCGGTGTCTTAAGAAGAGTGCTATCGCCCGGGGTGATCGCCAAAGTTTGCGATAGCCACTGAATGGTATTGCTAAGACCGCGATGCTCGACCATCACGCCCTTGGGTTGCCCGGTCGAGCCGGAGGTGTAGATCACGTAGGCCAGGTTGCCAGCCGCAGCAATGATGGGTGGATTGTTACGACTCTCGCCGATGATTAATTCCCAATCGGCGTCGAGACATATCAGGCGCACTCCCGGCTCCGGCATGCGCTCGCGCAGCGCCGCCGTCGTCAACAGTACTCGCGCCCGAGCATCTTCCAGTATGAAAGCTAGTCGTTCCTCCGGGTAGGCGGGATCTATCGGCACGTAAGCGGCGCCCGCCTTCAGGATGCCAAGCAGCGCGACGACCATCTCGAGACACCGCTCCATGCAAATCGCCACCGGCACTTCCGGCCCCACTCCGCGTGCGCGCAGGTAGTTTGCAACTTGATTTGCGCGTGCGTTGAGTTGCGCGTACGTCAGATGCTGACTGCCGAAGGCGAGTGCGATCCGGTCTGGAGTGCGTTCCACCTGGTCTTCGAACAACTGTTGGATACACACATCATCAGGATAAGGAGAGGCGGTCTGGTTGAACTCCAACAACACCTGTTCACGCTCGCCGTCATCGAGAATTTCCAATTTGTTGCGGGCCGCCACCTGGTGCTCACGGTCGGTGGCGGCAAGGCGGTCCGCGAGGCCGCTTAGCCGCACATCCGGTTGCGTGACTACATGCCCGAGAAGAGTTTCAAAGTATTTTCCAAACCGGACGATGGTAGAGTGATCGAACAGTTCGGCGTTGTATCTCATGGAAATTGAGAGCGACTGTGTCGATTCGACTACCAGCAGCACCAGGTCCAGCGATGCGGACCGATGTTCCAGCGGGAATGACTCGAGGACCAGCCCACCGGAGTTCATCGTGGGCCCTGCTTCCCCATGCACGAATGTTGGCGCGCCTTGCTCCGCTAGCCCATGAGGTTTGTCCAGCACGAACATTACCTGGCAGATAGGCGGGCGGCTGAGATCGCGAGCAGGCTTCAATCGTTCGACCAACAGCAGCGTGGGATAGTCCTGATGCTCGAGCGCGGCCAGCACCGTCTGGCGCACATGGCTTACGAACTCCTGGAAAGTCGGATTCCCGGAGAGATTTACTCGCAAGAAAACCGGATTGGTAAAGAGCCCGACGATCTCTTCAAACTCGGCGCGACTCCTGCCTACTACCGGAGAGCCCACTATCAGGTCGTCCTGCCCTGACAGGTAGTGGAGCATCGCCTGGAACGCCGCAAGCATGACTACATAGAGCGTCGCGCCTTGAGCCTTGGCGAGCGCCTTCAGCCGCCCGCTCAATTCATTGCTCAACACAAAGTCATGCGAGCCGCCCCGATGCGTTTGTATCGGCAGCCGCGGACGATCCGTGGGCAGATCCAGCACTGGCAACTGTCCGGCCAGCTGTTTCTGCCAGTAGCTCCATAGGCGCTCACCTTCCGCGCCAGCGAGCATTTCAGATTGCCATCGAACGTAGTCGCTGTACTGCAAGTCGAGCGGCGGTAACGTCGCCGGCCGGCCGGCTGCTTCCGCCGGGTAAAGCGTGCCGAGTTCATTTAGAAGTATTGCGAGCGACCAGAAATCGATCACGATGTGATGCACGACCAGCAAGAGGTAGTGTTCGTCCGCGGAACGCCTGAAGACATTCACGCGCAGCAAGGGGCCCTGCTCGAGGTCAAAAGGTCGATGCGCCTCGTCGGTCAACCGAGTCTCCAGCTGGTTGCGCGAGCAGGCTGAAGCATCGATCTCTTCGAAGTGAACTTTCGCACCCTGGTGTATCACCTGCGCCGGCTTCCCGCCGCGCACGGAGAGGCTGGTCCTCAGACAGGGATGGCGATCGACCAGCGCCTGAAACGATCGCCGCAAGGCGGGGATATCGAGCTCAGACGCGATTCGCGCGGCAAAGCTGACATTGTAGACCATGCTCTCAGGCGCTAACTGAGAGAGAAACCATATCCCCTGCTGATTGTAGGAAAGTGGATAGAACGACTCCCGCCCACTTAGTTTCTTGCGAAGGAGATCGGCGAGCAGCGCACGCCTTTCCGCAGATGAAAGATCGGCAATTCGATGAGATACATCAGGCACTAGGTAACCGCGTCTTTTGTCAGCATCTCGGCAAGCCTCGAATTGACTTGCTCGTCCGAGAGTCCGTCGATGTTGGCCAACAAATCTTCATCGGCAGCACTGCTTTCTCGCGTGCGGGCCACGGAACGAATGGCCGATGGGTTGTCAGCTTCCGTCGTCAGTTGATCAAGGAGCAGCGTTGCTGCTTCAGCGACGCTGAAGCCCTGGAGAAATTTCACCATCGGCACGTTCACGCCCAAATCCGCCGCGATGCGGTTCTTCAGTTCGACCGCCATCAGGGAATCGAGTCCCAGGTTGGTCAGTGGCTGCTGTATATCCAGTTGCGAAGGAGAAAGGCCGAGCACACGAGCCACTTGCTCGTTCACGTAGGACTGCAGCAACTGAGCTCGATCCGCGAGAGCCGCATCAAGAATCGCGCTGCGCTTTTCCTCCGGATGCGCCACCTGCGATCGGCCCGCGGCTTCTTCATTGGCAAGGTCAGAGAGCAGCGGCGGCTCAGTGCCGACAGGATAAAACTCGTGGTACTGACGCCAGTCCACCGAAAGCGCTACTACTTGGGTTGCGTCTTCGCGCAACAGCCGATCCATCACCTCGAGCGCTCGTTTCGGCGGCATGCTCCTGATTCCGAGCAGCGCGAGGCGCCTGGTCAGGCTCCTGCCGCCTTCAGTCTCCGCAAATCCCAACTTTGCCCATGCTCCCCAGTTGATGCTCAGAGCTGGAAGGCCTTGCGCTCTTCGATGATGCGCGAGACCGTCGAGGAATGCGTTCGCGGCGGCATAGTTGCCCTGCCCGGGCTGGCCAATCAGTGAACCCGCGGAAGAGAAGACTACAAAAAAATCTAGTGGGGCTTCTCGAAGCAGACGATGAAGCATCCAGCCGCCGGCCATCTTGGGCCGCAAAACCGTGCTCATCGCGGCCGCATCGAGTTGCAACAGCAATCCGTCCTGAAGCACTCCCGCCGCGTGCACGACTCCGCGAATCGGGGGCCATCCTTCAGCGTGAAACTCGTCCAGAAACGCGCGCATCTGTTTTTCGTCGGCCACATCGGCGGACACCAGATGCACGCTGGCGCCGGATTCTTCGAGTTCCCGAATGGCGGCAATTTGTCGAGCCACGTTGCTGGCGGTCTCGAGCGAACTCCAGCTTGAGCGTGGCGGGAGCTTCGTACGCCCCAGCAGGATCAGCCGCCGAGCCCCATTCGCTACCATCCAGCGCGCGACCATCAGGCCGAGGTCTCCGAGACCTCCGCTTATCAGATAACTGGCGTCAGTGCGCCATCGCAGCGGAGTTGCGCGGACGCTGGCTTGGCGCCTTCGAACCAATCGCGCCACCAGCCGTTGTCCGTTGCGGAATGTAATTTGATTTTCGCCGTCGGTAGTGGAGATTTCCTCCCACAACTCAAGAGCAGCGCCGTCGGTCGGAAAGACCGTAGGTTCCAGGTCCAGCAGCCCTCCCCAAAATGTGGGATGCTCCTGAGCGATGACTCGACCCAGTCCCCACATAGGCGCTTGAACCACTTCGACCGGGCTCGAGATCTCCGTCCGCGTCCTGCGCTCCTCGAGTGACCAGCCATAGACGAGGCGTCTCGCGCCATTGTACGCGCGCCAGCTCCTGCACCACCTGCAAAGCATTGATGCAACCGAGAGTCTGAGCCGCTTCCATCGAGCCCGCCGTGGCGTCTTTGGGAAGGGAAGCATCGAGACTCCAGAGATGGACAATTCCACGGCAGACTGGTTGATCGGTCTCGAACGCGCTTTCGAAAAGCCGCCTTATGTCTTCGGGCTGGTCAGGGCGAATGCAAAAGTGCCTGCTGTCCGTGCGCCTGTACGTACTACCGGGCGAGACAAGGATTCCCTTTTCTCCGTGTCCTTCCAGGATTTGTTGCAACGACTCTCCGACGCCGGTGCTATCGGCAAAGATGAGCCAGTTCCCTGGACTCGATGCTGAAACGTGTTCTGAGACGCGCTCTTTGGGCTGCCACTTGAGTTCATAGAGCCAGTCGTCGAGACTTTCCGCGAGACCATGGCTGGTATCATCGCCCAGCGATTCGAAATGTACTCCCCGGATCTCGACGACCGGCTGTCCGGCTTCATCTAAGAGTCTTAGTTCTCCTTCAAACCCACTAGCGTCCTCGTCGAGCACACGCGCGCGACACCATAGGTGTGCGCCGGGACGGCTAAGGACGCGAATCTTGCCAATCCTAGTTGGTATATAGATGCCTTGTTTTGCTTTTCTTTTTGCTTCAGTAGCTACTGCTGCTCCAAGAACCTGCAACGCACCATCGAGAACCGCCGGATGAAGCTGATAGCTATTGAAGCCACCATCCGGATCGCTTGAAATCCGCAACTCGCCCAGGACACTCTTATCGTCCAACCACAACTGAGTGACGCTCTGGATAAAAGGACCGTACTGGATCGCGTTTTCGCTGAGCTGTCGATAGTAGTCGCGGCCTAAGACTTTCTCGGAGCATCGAAGCTGAAGCTCCGCGAACGACTCTTCTTCTACGATAGGAAATAAGCTGGAATCCTTTTGAACTGAAACTTTCCCCGACGCGTGCAGAGTCCATGACTCAGCGGGTGACCCGGCTCCGGCGGAAGAGCTGTAGATTTGAAACGACGCCGATCCGTCCGCGCCGGGCGCAACGATCGCCTGAATCGTGGTGCTCGCGCCATCGGGCAGAAAAAGCGCCCGGTGAAATTCCACATCAGCTATCGCGATCGATTGCGAGCCGAGCGCCTCCCGTGCGGCGGCGGATGCTATCTCGACATAGACCGACGCGGGCAACGCCGCGACACCCTCGATTCGATGGTCATCGAGAAAAGGCAGCGCCTCCTTGTCCAAGCGGATTTCCCAATAGTCGGCTCCAGCAGACTCAGCCGATTTGAAATGGCGGCCTAGTAGAGAATTTCTTGTGGCCGTGTGAATCGGCTGGTCGCGATCCGCTCCTGGCTCCAGCCAGCAGCGTTGTCGTTGCCACGGGTACGAGGGCAAGGTGACGCACTCGCCGCGCTCGGGATAGATCCGGCTCCAGTCCACGGCATATCCGAAGCTATAAAGGACACCTAGCGAGCGGAGCATTACAGTGTGCTCGTCTTCCTCACGGCGAATGGAGGCGAGCACTGTGCCTTCTTTACCCGCGTGATGAATTCCTTGTTGAATCCCGCTCAAGAGGATGGGATGCGCGCTTATCTCGAGGAAAGTGTCATGGCCATCTTGCAGCAGGCGCTGGACCGAGCTTGAAAAGAGCACGGGTTCCCTGAGATTGCGCGCCCAGTAGAGCCCGTCCAACTGCGAGCCGTCGGCGACCGAGTCCAGCACGGTCGAGTAAATCGGCATCGATCCGAGCTGAGGCCGCACTTCTTCCAGCGCCTGTAAAAGCTCGCCGCGCAAAGGATCCATCTGCGGACTGTGCGAGGCGAAATCCACCTTCACCATCCGGCAGAACACTTCACGGCCTTGAAGCTGTTCGAGTATCTCCGTCAGCGCCGCGGGATCTCCCGACAGCACAGTCGATGTGGGGCTGGTGCTGACCGCGATGGAAACGCGATCTTCGTAACCGGCGATTGCGTGCCGAGCGTCTTCGATGGAAAGCTCCACCGACGCCATCGCGCCTTGCCCGACGGTGCGCTTGACCAGGCTGCTGCGCTTGCAAATGATCAGCGCCGCATCTTCGAGGCTGAGCGCCCCTGCGACGTACGCGGCCGCGACCTCACCCATGCTGTGGCCCACCACCGCATCGGGTTCGACGCCCCATGAACGCCACAGGGCTGCGAGCGCGACCTGAACTGCGAATAGTGCGGGCTGGATTACATCGACTTCGCTCAACCGCGATTTATCCGCGTCGGTACCGGCGAGCTCTGCGATCAGCGACCAGTCGGTATGCGGCCTAAGCGCCAGCGCGCACCGTTCGATGACCTCGCGGAAGACCGGTTCATGGAGCAGAAGCGTCCTTCCCATACCGAACCATTGGGAGCCCTGCCCGGAAAAAACAAAAGCCAGCTTGCTGCGAATGGCGAGAGCTTTGTGACCGGACGAGACACCGGCCCGAGTCTCACCCTTCAGGAAAGCCGCCAGACCTTCGATAAGTTGTTGCGATGAATTGCCGGCAACGGCCAGCCGATAGTCGTTATGACTGCTCCGCGCGCTCGCGCTGTAACAAACGTCGTGCAGCGGCAATTCGGAGGTCGCCAAAAATTGCTCATAGGTTCGCGCGACGGCTTGCAGGGCCTCCGGACTGCGCGCCGAGAGCGGCAGAAGGTAACAGGACTTGGGGCCAGAGTCGTCGTGAATCTTAGGTTGCGATTGCGGCGCCTGCTGCAGAACTACGTGAGCATTGGTGCCGCCGAATCCGAACGAACTGACTCCCGCCAATGCTGGACCGTCCTCCACAGACCACGGACCCGGCTTCGTCTGCACCCGAATCGGGAGTTCGTCGAACGGTATATGAGGGTTGGGCTCCTGGAAGTGCAGGTTCGCCGGAATCTCCGCGTGCCTGAGCGCGAGCGCTACCTTTATCAGCCCCGCGACACCTGCTGCCGCTTCGCAATGTCCGATATTCGTCTTGACCGAGCCGATCGCACAAAGCCGCCCCGGCGGACGACCGTCGGCCAGCACCCTGCCCAGCGCTCTTGCCTCGATCGGGTCGCCGAGCAGAGTGCCCGTGCCATGCGCCTCGACGTATTGAACGTCGCCGGGCGAAACCCCTGCCCTTCGATACGCTTCCCGCAAGACCGCTTCCTGCGCGAGAGGGTTCGGCGCCATCAGCCCGTTGCTGCGACCGTCCTGATTCACCGCGCTGCCACGGATGACGGCATAAATGGCATCGCCGTCGGCCAGCGCGCGGCTTAGCGGCTTCAGCACGACAAGTCCCGCGCCTTCGCTGCGAACGTAGCCGTTAGCGCCGGCGTCGAAGGTCTTGCAGCGCCCGTCGGGCGCCATCACGCCGGCTTTGGTGAAATTCATCGTGATGGCGGGCGACAGGATCAGATTCACGCCGCCGGCCAGGGCGAGGGTCGATTCCCCGTTGCGCAAACTGGTGCAGGCAAGATGGACTGCGACCAGCGACGACGAACAGGCAGTGTCGATCGCGATGCTCGGTCCGCGAAAGTCAAACAGGTACGAAATCCGGTTGGCGGCAATGCTGAGCGCGTTGCCGGTGCCGGCGTAGGCGTCGATACGGCTCAGATCGCTGAACTGAGTTCGGCCGTAGTCGTTGTTCGAGATTCCCACGAATACGCCGGTCTGGCTGCCGGTAATCTTCTCGGGCACCTGCCCCGCATCTTCCAATGCTTCCCAGGTTACCTCGAGCAAAAGA
Source organism: uncultured delta proteobacterium (assembly GCA_963724395.1). GTDB lineage: Bacteria > Desulfobacterota > Binatia > Binatales > Binataceae > Binatus. The sequence continues at coordinate 332,129 of CAVRUK010000004.1, forward strand.
CGTTGCTGCGGATCCATGCGCGCCGCCTCGCGCGGCGAGATGCCGAAGAACTGGGGATCGAACTGGTCCACCTGCTCGACAAAGCCGCCCCATCGCGTATTTATTTTTCCTGCGATGGTTGGATCCGGATCGTAAACCCGGCTGAGATCGAAACGATCCGCCGGGACTTCGGTGATTGCGTCAACGCCGTCGCGAATGGACTGCCAGAATGCTTGCGGACCGCTGCTACCGGGAAAGCGGCAGCCGATTCCGATGATCGCGATCGGCTCGGCCTCCATCTCACGATCAGCGTCAAGTTCTGACGGCGATTCATCGGTCGAGCCGCTCAAATATCGAGAGAGGGTCTCGATAGTGGGATACTCATAGGCCAAATCAGCGGGGACTTTTCGCCCAAGCCAGTCTGCGAGCTCTCCCGACAGGCTGACCGCCTCGGTCGAACCCATTCCGTAGCTGGCGAATGGTTCCCGGACGTCTATCTCTTGAGGATCGACTCCAAGTAGGTTCGAGAGCTTCTCGACCAGCCATTTTTCGATGGCCTCTGCGCTGTAAGTTTCCAGTTGAGAATTTCCGGCTGCCACTGACGGCTTTGCTAAATCGCCACTGCTGATGAGATTTCCGGCCATCGCTGGTACCTCATAGGCTGGCGAGCGTCCCGTCCAGAAAGCCGGCCTGACATGCACTGCGCTGAAGCTTGCCGCTGGAAGTCATAGGGAGGCTGCCGGCTCGCAGCAACAGAACGGCGTGCACTCTCACGTCATGTTCTTCGGCAACCGCTCGTCGAATAGCGCGAACCATCGCATCGACATCGAGCGGCAGATGTCTGTTGGTATGCGGATGCGAATTTCCATTCCCGTTTCCGTTCCCGTTTCCATTCCCATTTCCGTTGCCGTTGGCCGAATGCCGTTTCGATGCGTAGCGAGGTTCTACTTCGGCTGCGACAACAAGGCGTTCCTCATCCGCGACCTCGACCGAGAACGCGGCGCAACAAGCCGGCCGCACAGCAGGATGGCTCTGCTGCACAGTCAGTTCAATTTCCTGTGGATAGAGGTTGCGGCCACCGATGATAATCAGATCCTTCAAGCGTCCGGTGACAAACAGCTCTCCATCTCCGAGGAATCCCAAATCTCCGGTGCGCAGAAACGGTCCCTCCTTAGTATCTGCGAGGTAGGCGTGGAAGGTGAGCGCCGTTTCCTCGGGCCGGTTCCAGTAGCCCTCGGCCACGCTCGGAGCAGAGACCCAGATTTCGCCGACCTCATCGGAGGCACAAGCCGTCAACGACTCAGGATTAACAATAACGATTCTGGTGTCCGCCACTGCATGACCGCATCCCACCAGAGTGCGGACGTTCACGCGCCGGTCGGAGGCCTGTGCGACTCCGTTGTGGTTGTGTTCGAGCGTTGACACCTGCATTGTGCGCAGGATGGATTCATCTTTGACGAGTCCACCTGAGACAAGGAGAGTGGCTTCGGCGAGTCCATAGCAGGGATAGAAAGAGCTTGAGCGGAAACCACAGGAGGCGAAGGCCGTAGCAAATCGTTTCAGGGTGTCCGCACGGACGGGTTCGGCACCATTGTAGGCCAACTTCCAACTGCTGAGGTCGAGACCCTCGCGCTGCTCCGGGGTAACCTTGCGAGCGCACATTTCATAGGCGAAATTGGGGCCGCCACTGATAGTGGCCTGATACTTCGAGATAGCCTGGAGCCACCGCGCCGGCCGCTGAAGAAAGGACTGCGGGGGCATGAGAACGCACTGACGTCCTCCATATAGAGGTTGGATAATCCCATTGGTGAGCCCCATGTCATGGAAGACTGGCAACCACGTGACCGAGACGGCGTCCGATGCGATCTCGAATGCCCGGCTGATGTGGGCGGAGTTTTCGAGCAAATTCTCGTGACTGACCACTACGCCCTTGGGATTCGCGGTCGAGCCCGATGTGTATTGGAGCAAAGCCAGAGTTTTGACGGTTGCGGCCGGGTCACGCCATTCTTCTGCCGCGCCGTCGCCAGGCTTGTCGGTGGCCAACCATCGCAGGTTTCGCAGCCCCGGCGCTTGCGTGAACAGACTCTCAACCTTGGCCAGGATCGACGATGTAGTCAGTACCAGAGTCGGTTGAGCATCGTTTACGACGTTGCGAAACCGCGGCAGAGTTCGCTGCGGCTGGGCCATATTCGGGGGTGGCAGAGGGACTGCAATAACTCCGGCGTATAAGCATCCGAAAAAGGCGGAGATGAACTCGAGCCCGGCCGGATAGAGCAACAGTGCCCGCTCCCCGCTTGCTTGGTAGCTCTGGAGCAGCGCGCCAATAGCGCGGGCCCGCAGGTCCAACGCCTCATAGGTGAGATGCGGTCCTTCGGTTTCGCCGTCGGTCAGATAGCTGTAGATCCGTTGCTCCGGCTGCTGTAGCGCACGCCAGCGAAGGAGTTCGACCAGGCTGGAAACTTTGGCAGTAGTTCGATTCACCTGTGCTGACACTTGCGAACTGGATCGACACCACGCATTTCGTGGAATTGCTCGATCGTGACCCTCAGTTCTCGCGATAGCGCTGACCAAGTTCCGCTTGCGGCGAAAATGCGGCGAACTCATACAAAGCCCCTACGGGCCTTCCTTAGCGGCGCTTTAATTGGTCTGGCGGAGAGTGGTCGAAGGCGAGCGAAGGAACCACAATCAGACCAGATCAGGTCGGACCCGATTCATATGTCGGTCCAGACCATTTCAGTCTGGGCGCGTCCCCCCTCAAGATCAAGGCAAGGTCCAAGCGTTACGTTCTCTAGAGAACCGAATAAACGAGAGCGGGGTTACATTGGCGTTTGCCTATTGCGACTCGGCTCACGGCAGGTTCGGTATCGCACTGACGATCTTCAAGGTGCGCCGAACGAAGCCGGTCAGCTCGACAACATTGAGCGCGTCGGTGTCGTCGCCGGCGGGGTCATCTTCGCGGCATTGATCCGCCGAGTAACCGTGGATCTCGTCGAGTTCATCGAGAAGTGCGCAAGCGGGATGTTGCTCGCCGATATCGCGGAATTTCTCAACAATGCTCGATAACGAGTCCTCCGAGTCGAAGCGGCCAGAATTTGCGAAGGTGCAGTAGGTCTCGACCACGGATCGCATTTTGGTGGCGATGTCTCGTGGCCTGCCCACTCCGATTTTGTAGAAGTACAGCAGGTCGACGACCTTGGATACGATGCGACCTTTGCGTGGTTCTTCAAGATCGAGCTGTACGATTTCCGAAGTCACTTATTTCATACCGGTGAAATTGTCGGTTACTACACTGTCGTAGGTGACTGACGATATCAGTTGGCCGCCGGATATGCAGGTTCAAGTCGGTGTCTTCGTTATTCAGGTAACCAAACAGAGCGTCTACCGATGGTCATTCGGCTCGTACCGAAGGTAGTCTCGAAGAGCGGGATAGCCAGTGAGTATTTTCAATTCGAGTATCGACGTGCGCGCGGTGCTGGCGCTGATGAGCTTGCTACTCGCAGTCTCATGCACTACTCAACGCGAATCACCGCAACCGACGCTGGCGGCGCCTGTTGTGACGGTGCCCGCGCGCGCAGTTCCGCGAGCCAGCGCGAGGCCGGCGAATACCGCCAGGGCTTCATACCAGGGAGATGCGTACGCCGGGCATCGGACCGCCAGCGGCGAGCGGTACGATCCCAATGCTTTGACGGCAGCGTCCACCACTTTGCCGATCGGTACCTCAGTGATGGTGACTAATCCCGCGACGGGCCATTCGGTGAAAGTGCGAATTAACGATCGTGAACCCAAAGGTCACGGGCGGAGTCTCGATCTGTCGAGGCATGCGGCAGAAGAGCTCGGCATGACAGAGAAGGGCGTCGGGCGAGTTAAAGTCAAGCGGGTCGATTCTAGACCGGCCAAGAGCGAATCTCCCGCCTTGCCCACAGGTTCATCTTCGACTTCGAGTCCGAAGTGACTCTTTGCGAACCAGGCGACTTCACGGAAATAGCGAATGGGAGTTCTCTGTAGAACGAACACTACGGCCTTTTGATGGCTTTTGCATCAGCGGCTATGTAAGCTGCTAGGAGTCGGGATCGACATAAGTATCTAGTCCGACGTGATCCAGCCCAAACAGCGGTTCTTCCACTCGCCTTTGACCGCGTTCCGCTAGACCATCCATAATTCCTACAAGCAAGGCCTGAGGAGTTGGAAATGTATCTACCTATTTCACTAGGCGGCATTGTTGTGGTCGTTATCGTGCTCATGCTGCTTGGCGTGGTTTGACGAAGACCCCGTGGAGCAATCGTCTGGAATTTCGAGCCACTGAAACTTAACGAGGAGATTAGGGCTATGATTAGAAAGAACAAGGTTCTGGCTATGGTACCGGCGATGGTTCTTGGATTTGGACTGGCAATTCCGGCTATCGCACAGGACACTAGCGCCGGCTCTGGCGTTCCCGCCAGCACTTCGATGCATCAGGCAGGCGAAGACACAGAAAGCGCGGCGCAAAACGCGTATCAAGGCGCGGTTACCGCGGTGGATGACACTACAATCACAGCGGCGGTGAAAACAAACCTGGCTGCCGCCAAGGACATGCGATCCGGCCAGATTCACGTCACCACAACCGGCGGCGTCGTGACGCTGGAAGGCCGCGTACACGATTCGAACGTCGCATCGCATGCTGTAGCGATCGCGAAGGATGCGAGCGGCGTACGAAGTGTTACCAACGAACTGCAAGTGGATCCTTCAGTTCCTCAGAGCTAGTCGAGAATAAAAGATGCGGGTGGCGATCTTAGCCGGATTGATCGTGGGCGTGTCGCTGGCGTTCCAGTCGGCGCACGCCGTGCACACCAGCGTCATAGTTGTTCATGGGCCGAGCACTGATCTCTTCCACGCCAGCGCGCCATGGTACATTGCAACGGACGCCGGACCTCGTCGTCAAAATGAGCGACCCGCTGTGGACTTTGACCTCGTGACTACATGATCATGAAGGCGAGTCCCGGGGACGCACGAGTACATGACTAATGAGCGCGATCGTATCGACTCGCTATGGAAGACTCGAAGGTGATGAACAGGACGGGTTGATCGTCTTCAAGGGAGTGCCTTTCGCGGACGCTCCCGTCGGCTCTCGGCGATGGCTTGCTCCCGAGAAACCGGCGCCGTGGACAGGAGTTCGCGATGCTCGGCGGTTTGGCGCGGTTGCTCCTCAGAACCCGGTCACCAACCAGGCGCTCGCGGCGATGAAGATCGAGCAAGCGCAGTCGGAGGACTGCCTCAATCTCAATTTGTGGACGCCGGGACTCGATGGCGCGCGGCGACCGGTGATGGTCTGGATTCATGGCGGCGGATTCACGATCGGCGCCGGCTCGCAGGAGATTTATAACGGAGCGGTTCTGGCGCGGCGTGGCGGCGCGGTTATCGTCACGATCAATTACCGCCTCGGACCACTCGGTTTTCTCCGTCTGAACGATGTAACCGACGGACGAATCCCGTCGAGGGGCAATGAGGGTTTGCTCGACCAGATCGCAGCACTGCAATGGGTCCGCGAAAATATCGCCGAATTCGGAGGCGATCCGGACAACGTCACGATCTTCGGTGAATCTGCCGGAGGTATGAGCGTGGGAGCGCTGCTGGCGATGCCGTCGGCGCGGGGCCTGTTCCACAAAGCGATCCCTCAGAGCGGATCTTGCGACACCATATCGTCCATAGCGCGAGCGAACCGGACGGCCGAGAGAGTGCTATCGAAGCTGGGCATCTCTACTGACGACGCTGAAGCGATACGTGCGTTGCCGGTAGCTCAGCTGCTCACCGGAGTGTTCGGCGCTGACGGCAAAACTCCGGATCGCGAGCTGGGGATGGCATACCAGCCAGTGGTGGATGGCACCGTCGTACCGCGCGAGTTGATCGAGATGGTGGCGCAAGGCTCGGCAGCTGGGGTCGCGGTGATGGTTGGGTCCAATCTCGAGGAATGGAAATTGTTCTCCGCGATGGATCCATCGGCCCAGAAACTCGACAAGGCCGGGCTGGTTGCGCGGATGAGAAAGCGGCTGAATCCGGACTTCGCGAGCTCTGTGATCGCAACTTACGAGCGCGCGCGGGCCTCCGCGGGCGTGTCGATCACGCCGCCGGAGCTATATTCGGCGATCGAGACCGATCGCGTCTTCCGCATGCCGGGTGTGCGACTCGCGGAGATCCATGGACGGAGCGAACGCCGCGTCTACAACTATCTTTTCACTTGGCGCTCGCCTGCGATGCGCGGGGCGCTGGGGTCGTGCCACGCCTTGGAGCTAGGCTTCGTTTTTGGCACTAACCATCTGGCCGGGATGCGTCGCTTTGCCGGCGACGGTCCGGCGGCTGAAAAGCTGGCAGGCGAGATGCAGGACGCGTGGCTCGCATTCGCGCGCAACGGCGATCCGAGTTGCGCGAGCCTGGGCGCCTGGCCCATCTACACCGAGGCGCACCGCGCAACGATGCTTTTCGACGAGGCCAGCCGAGTCGCCGATGCGCCCTTCGACGAGGAGCGTCGCGCCTGGGACTGCGTTCCGAGCGGAATTCTCGGCGCTCTATGAAAGAGCAGCATCCGCCTACGTGGCGATGAACGCGCGGAGCACTTCGAAAAATCGATCCGGTTGGTCGGCGACGATACCGTGGCCCGCGCCGACAAATCGCTCGAACCGCACCAGGTCCGGTGGCAACGCCGCGACGATTTCCTCGGAGCACGGCACCGGTGTCATCGGATCATCCTCGCCTACCATCACCAGAGTCGGACATTTGATCCGATGAAGTTCGGAAAGAAAATTCATCGTCTCTCTCTCGCCGCGCCGGAACTCAGCCATCAAGCGCGGATTCCATATCGTGCGCGCATCGATGTCCCGGTCGTGAGGGCTGCGGCGATAGAGCGGGCCGCATAAACGGCGGAACGTCGCGCGTTGCATCTGCGGTGGGATCCTCAAGAAAAGCCCTCGCTGCCGCACCGGCCTCCGCTCCACCCAGCCTTTCGAAGATTTTGACCTGAATATCCTTCTTACTGGCCGACGCCGTCGTACTGCAAAGAATCAGCTTTGCGGGATGATCGAGATGGCGCAACGCGTAGGACATCGCGACGTAGCCGCCGAACGACACTCCCATGACGATTGGACGTTCTATCTCCAGCGCGTCGCACAGAGCCTTTACGTCATCTCCCCATTGCGAGAGTTTCCATCGCTCGGAATCTTCGCGCCCGTCGCTGCGGCCGTCGCCGCGATGGTCGAAATAGACGACCTGCACGATGTCAGCGAGCTGCGAGTAGGCAGGCTTGAAGATCGAATGATCGGCGCCCGGACCGCCGTGCAACAACAGCACCGTCGGTACCTCGCGCATCCGCGGTCCATCGGGCCGGAACTTGGCGCCTTCAACATCGAAGAACAACCTGCAACCGCCGATATCAACCCGCACTTTTAACCGCCTGCGCCGTCGGCGTTCCTGATGACTTTCCCGTTCTTCATTACGAACGACACTCTTTCGGTGACCCTGATATCTTCCATGGGGTTACCTGGCACCGCGATGACGTCAGCGCGTTTGCCTGCTTCCAGGGTTCCGATTTTGCCGGCGAGACCTAGCAGTTCCGCATTCACCGAGGTGGCGCTCTTGAGCGCAGCAATCGGGCTCATCCCAGCCTTCACCAGGAGGCCCATCTCGCGGGCGTTTATTCCATGGCGGCAGACGCCGGAATCGGTGCCAAGCGCGATGGTCACTCCGATCTCCAGCGCGCGCTTGACCATCCCGGGCGCCACCTCGATTGCCTGGCGAGCCTTGACGGCCAGCTCTGGCGGTATCCTGTCCAACCCTCGCCCGAGTTGATGCTGGACGAGCAGCGTGGGCACCAGGTAAACCCCGCCCGCTTTCATCGCTTCGAGCGTTTCATCGCGCAGAAAAGTGCCGTGCTCGATCGAATCTACGCCCGCCCGGATTGCATCGCGGGCCGCGGAATCGCCATGACAATGGACCGCGACCCGTTTGCGCAGGCGATGCCCCTCGTCCACCAGCGCGGTCATTTCGTCGAGCGTGAGCTGCGGCGTGTCGACCTCGTCGGCCAGTGACATCACGCCGCCCGAGGCGCAGAACTTGATAACATCGGCGCCATACTTGACGTTGAAGCGGACCGCTTTGCGAAGGTCGGCAGGGCTGTCCGCAATACCGTCCGTGTAGTCGGACTCTCTGCCAGTGGCGCGGAAGTGCAGGCCCGCATTGCGATCGGAATGGCCTCCCGTCGCACCGATCAGATTGATTGCCACCAGCATTCTGGGACCCGGCAGCAGTCCCTTGGCGATCGCATTGCGCAGACTCACATCGATAAAGCTGTCCGGATACATGCATCCGACATCGCGCACTGTCGTGAACCCGCCCTCCAGCGTGACGCGGGCGTGGACCGCGGCCTGGTAAGCTTTCTCCGCGACGTGATGCCGGAAGCGATCGATAAAGAACTCGTTGTAGGATTTCACCCCTACTGTCAGATGAGTGTGCGCGTCGATGAACCCTGGGCACAGTGTCACATCGCCGAGATCGATCCGATCGACGCCAGCCGGGATTCTCAGGTCGGGTCCGGATGCGGCGATCTTTTCGCCCTCGATCAGGACCACGCCACCTTTTTCAATCCGATCCGACTTGCCATCGAAGATTCGCGCGGCTTTGAGAGCGACAGTCACTTGATATAATCCTGCCTATGCACCGCCACCGCGCGCATAAAATCGCGGGAAAGTCGTCAGGAACGCCTACCGCTGAGGTAGTTCGCGATTCCGACCAGCAGGATGCCGACGCCCGCAATTCCGAACGCCTGCCACAGCGGCAGCCATTCATGGAGCAGCAGTATCCCTGCGCACAGCATGCATACCCCGCCGCAGATCATCACTGCAACTAGAGTTAAAGTAGCTATTGCACTAGCTAGTCGTGTCTCCAGTGCCGCGCCCATGCTGGTTTCCAACATGTGGGCCTCGGACTGCAGGATGCGCGTTATGTCGTCTACTGCCCTGCCCACCAAGGTTGGCCAATCCTGCAGAGTCTCCGGCGCGCCGTTAGCGGTATGCGACTGTTTTTCTGTAATAGGATCAGCCATGGCTCTCGTGTTCGCGGGATTTTAACGCTCGTCGTTTGAACCGTGTTTTGAGACTGCGAATCCGAGCATCGCCGCAATCACGACCGGACCCGCGCCGCGGCTGTTGACGATCGAGCCGAACAGAAAGCCCAAGGCGCCGGCTATCAACGATGCTCCGACCGGATGGCTCGCGATTAAATGGTCGGGACGCATCTCGTCTTCGGTGCGTCCAACCTTGTCGTTAACCTCGGTCAACGTGTCGCGCAGGTTTTGTCGCGCGTCATCGCGTTCAATCTGAATCGCCGAAATCTGTTGGTCGGTTGTCATAGTTTCCATTGCGATGGCTTTCCCTGCGACCTTTTGCGCGGTCCGCGTTTTGGTTGTCGCGATCTCCGGTGACTAGGCCGACGACGAAACTGGTGACTGCCCCACTCAGCGCGATTCGTCCCACTGTCGTCAGAAGCGCCAGTCCGATGCGGCTGCGGGCTCCTCCGCCGAAGATGAATCCGACGCTACCGGCGATGGCCAGCGAAGTCAGCGGTTCTTCTCTTATATAGTCGGCGATGTCCCGATCGCGCCGATGCCGCTTCTCAGCCGCATCGGAGATGGTCTTTGCTGAACTATTCACTTTTTCACTGTCCTTGCGCTCCCGTTCAGGAAACGCGCCGGACGATCTGCGCGGCGACGTAGCCCACCGCAAACGCGACTGCGATTGCGAGCCACGGTTCACGGCCCACGAACTCGCGCAGGTCCAAATCAATTCCCTTGTCCTTGACGAACTGCTGCGCCGCGTCGTAGCCGTCCTTGATAGCCTCGCTCGCTTTGTCGGCTGCTTGACGGCCCTGATCGATTGCGCTTCGGACGGTAGAATTTGCTGTGTCTTCGAATGTCATTCTGTTGCCTCTGAGCTCTCGGGTTGCCTTGTATGGTTGTTTGTCTATTCCAGTTAAACGCCGAAGATTTGGCGGGCACCGCGAGAGGGGGGAGTTTCCCGGATGCCCGCCGGCATCTTGAGCCAGCTTGCGGCTCCGCGTGAAGGGACTTCAGATGCTAAGACCGCCGTTGACGAGCCAGACGACCAACACGATCATGAGCACCAGCATCAACAAGCCGCCCGGATCTCGGGCGCCGTGATGATAGGTTCGGTATCCGCCGGCGCCTCCGAATAGAATCAGCAAGATGATGAGAATCAATAACATCGTGATTTACCTCTCTAATTCAGTCGACAACTGCTAATGCCATGTCAGTTGATCAGTTACCCCGGTTACGCCTGGTGCGGCAGCCGCAATATCGCCGGCATGCTTCGCGTCCCTAGCCGACTTAACCACCCCGCTCAACAGGATCTTGCCGTGATCGCAATCGACGGCGACGGGATAACCGTCGGCGACACCGTCATGGGCAAGCGCGCTCTTGACCTCGGTAATCAGCAGAGCGTCGTTCGCGCGTTCAGCCGGGGAGTTGTAATGATGCTCCGCCTTGACGTTTACACTGTCGTTCTCGCGGGACGCAGAATTCGAGGAATCGGTAAAGCCAGGATCGGAGTGTGCATTGCCGGCAAGCAATCCGCCGCCAATCAAGAGTGCGCTCGCGAGTGTAGCCACGGCTGTTCTTTTTCGATCGCGTCTATTTTGCACTGCGTAATTCTCCCAAGGCCGCGGTCAGTTGCTGGGAATCACCGTAGTGGATTCGCTGTGGTGAGAACTCGAGCTATCTACCGTTCCGTCAGCGCTCGACTCACTCGAATCGCGCGACTTGTCCACCGACGTGCTGGTGGTTGTAGTGGGAGGAATGACCTGTACCGGCGGGGCCTGCACGACGACCTGGGCCGGCGCGGCGGCGGGGACATAAGTGGTGGAGTCGACTTCCTTAGTGCTGCTCCCGCATCCGGCAACGCAAGCCAAGGCCGCAACACCTACCACGCTGATAGCAATTCGCTGGATTGAATTCATTTCTTTAATTCTCCCTCGGACGTTAGGTTGTAAGTTTTGTGATTGATGCGCGATACGCCTGTTTAGGGCGTATCGTCCCGCCATTATTTCTTAGCTTCGCGCACCGCGCCCTCATGACCACCACCCTGGTGACCGCCGCTCTCACGACCGGCGCTCGCCTGCCTGTTCTGTTGGGGTTGCTGGCGAGACGAGTGCTGCTCGTGGTTCGCCTGCTGATGCTGAGCCTGCTGCGGACGCTCCTGCTGCTGATGCGTGGCTTGCTGATGGCGGCTGGCCTGCTGCTGATGAGTCGCCTGCTGCTCGTTGCGCGTAGCGCGCTGCTGGTTCTGAGTAACCCGTTGCTGATTGTGAGTCGCTTGCTGCTGGTTGTGAGTAGCCCGCTGCTCGTTGCGAGTAGCCTGTTGCTCGCGAGACGCCTGCTGTTGGCGGCTCGCCTCATTGCGCTGATTGGTTGCTGCCCGCTCATTCACCCGCGTCTGCTGCTGACGCGACGCCTGCTGCTGGCGACTCGCCTCATTGCGCTGGTTGGTGGCCGACCACTCGTTCACCCGCGTCTGCTGATCGCGCGACGCCTGCTGCTGCCGATTCGTGTCGTTGCGCTGATTGGTTGCCGCTTGCTCATTCACCCGGTTCTGCTGATTCGAAGCTTGCTCGCGACTCCGCGCACTTCCCTCGTTTTCGGTCCGCATCACGGCCCGGTGATCGTTTGGCTCCGTATGATTCGCCCAGTTGCTGTGTTGGCTGATCCAGTTGGGATGGTTGGCGGAAACCCAGCTCGGATTCTGGTTGTACCACCATTGGCCGTAGTGCCAGTTGTGCTGCGCGTCGTAGGCGCCGTCGGTGTTACGCCATTCGGGGTACCATGAAATCCAGTTAGGATGATTGGCGTAGAAGAAGTCAGGATCGTTCTGATGCCACCAGTAGGCGTCTTGCCAGGTGCCGTTGCTCTCGTAGTCGCCATCCTGGCTTAGCCATAGGGCATCCATGACGGCCCATTCCGGATGATTCTGGTAGAACCACATGATGTCGTGCTGATGCCACCATCTTGCGCCGTGCCACTGGTGACTATTGTCGTAGGCGCCCCATCCTGCTTCTCCGGGTCCGCCGTAGTAGCCTGGCCCGTCGTAGCCGGGGCCGGGGCCGTACTGCGCAAACGACGGCGCTGCGATCGCGAGCGCCAGGATTGTGCCTGACAACGCAATCGTGTTTCTCAGTCTGTTTTTCAATTTCGATGACATAAAGGGTAATACCGTGAGACTGGGGTCGTCCCGCGCGGACCTCCTCGAGCCTTAGAGATATCGATTTGACATGGTCTAGCGAAACGTGGTCGAAGGCGAGCGGAAAGGCCACTGTTGGGCTGGATCAGAGCCGGACTCGAATCCTATATCGATTCCGACAAGTACATAGTATACTAATAATTGTTAATTGGTAATCGAAGAAACACTAATGATGTGCTCATAAGAACGAAATATATACTCACTTTCAACTCTATTGCTTCCGATGAGTAGTCGCTAACTTGAACGGCGACAGAGGCAAGCTCGACCGTTACCTAACAGCCAATCCCACAACCGTTGTACCGCTGCTACCACGACCAGCGCTGCACTGACAAAGCTACCTGCAAAACGATCAAGCCGGCTGGTAATCGGACTGAATATGACGGCCAACAGTGCCATCGTCAACGGCATCAAAATGTCTTTCGCGAAATAGAGAAGAACGGTCGGATTACCGCGACCACCGGTCCCGCGGGATTGCCATGGTCCAGGCCTTCGTCATGCTCATGCTCGACAATGAGCGGAGTCGTCGAGAGTTCTTCCACAGTTGTGTTGCGGTTAGTAACAAAGGCCGACGGATTGACCAGCCTGCAGGCCTACCTCTTCTGATAGAGACCGCCTGCTATTAGAACCAACCCCACGATTAGAACCGCCCCGCTGAGAATGGGCGGTATCGCGTGTGAAGTTGGCTCGTTGGCTTGAATCTTGAGATCGCCAAGCGTAACAACGTTCTTCGTCTGATTGGTGGTGAACACCGGCGACGCAATCGCGAGTAGGCCAAGCAACGCGAGAATTGCACCAACCATTACCATGGGTTTCATTTTGTCTCCGCCTCTAATTTTGTCACCGAATGATCAAAGTTGTCGGGGTCTCGCAGTGCATTCGTGCGCGCCCGTTCATGCTGCAGCCCTGGTTGCCAGCGCGAGACGGCCTGAACCTGCCCGTCGTGAGGTTGCCAACATTTTTCGGGCCGCATCCGCAACCAAGGTGGCCAACGCGAACACAAACAAAGACAGCAGAACTGCCAACTGCACTTCGCTCCAGGCCACAGTAACCGCGAGACTTCCGATCTGTCCAGATTGCAAGTGCCGGCCGGTTTGCGAGTTCACTACAAATACGCTCACCGGGTTCGTCACGTGTGACAGGAAAGTGAGGTAGAGCCAGTAGACATCGAGCATCGCGAATCCGCACAGAATGCTAAATCGCGACACCCGGTTTCTTGACGTTAAATTCACACTGGAATCCGAACGGATCGAGTCGGACAGGCTTTCAGCCGAGCACTCCATGACGGACCTCCTCGAGCCTTGATTTTCTGATTATTTGCGGCGGTCTAGCGAAACGTGGTCGAAGGCGAGCGAAAAGGCCACTGTCGGGCTCGATCAGAGTCGGAACTCGAATCCTATACCGATTCCGACTTGTCAATACTACATTTAGTAATTCGGAATGTCAAAATGAAGAGTCAAAGGTAACATGAATGAGGTGCTCAGGAGAACTAATTAGTTGAATATATGTTGATTACTCATTTTACTATCCACAACGTTTGCGCGGATCACCCAAGTATAATCCGCACTCGATGCGTGGCGCTGTCGTCGGCGAGTGCGATTTGCGCCGGGCGCTGCGCGAGCGCCTTGCCGTCGAGTTCCACGCTGGTCACGCCGCGACTTACCCCGCGCGGGTTTTCGACCGCGATTTCGTAACGTGTCGCGCCGTATCGATAGACAATCTCGAATCCCGGCCACTTGCGCGGGATGCACGGGTCGATCAACAGCGTTTTGCCGCGGAGACGAAAGCCCAAGATCCACTCGATACCTGCGCGATACATCCAACCCGCGGAGCCCGTATACCAGGTCCATCCACCACGACCGACATGCGGCGGCATCGAGTACACGTCAGCGCACGCGACGTACGGCTCGACCTTGTAGCGATGGATTCCCTCGCGCGTGTTCGCATGATTTATCGGGTTAAGCAGCGAGAACAACTCACCGGCTTTGTCGCCATCGCCAAGCATCGCAAACGCGATGACGGACCACAGCGCGCCGTGAGTATATTGTCCGCCGTTCTCCCTGATGCCGGGCGGATAGCCCTTGATATAGCCGGGGTCCAGCGGAGTGTGGTCGAACGGTGGCGTGAATAGCAGCACCAGGCCGTCCTCGCGTTTGACCAGGTACTCCTCAACGGCAGTCATCGCGGCGGCGGCACGGTCGGGGCTCGCGGCGCCGGAGATGACGCTCCACGACTGCGCGATCGAATCGATGCGGCATTCGATGTTGCCGGCCGAGCCGAGCGGCGTGCCGTCATCGAAGTAGCCGCGTCGATACCAGTTACCGTCCCATCCGTCGCGCTCGAGCGATTCCGCCAGCGCCGTTGTGTGACTCCGCCACGTCGAAGCGCGCGCGCCTTCGCCGCGAATATCAGCCAGTGGCGCAAACGCCATGAGCGTTGTGTACAGGAACCATCCGAGCCAGATGCTCTCGCCCTTGCCCGCCTCGCCGACGCGGTTCATGCCGTCGTTCCAGTCGCCCGAGCCGAACAGTGGAATTCCGTGTTCGCCGACCGCGAGGCTTTGGTCGAGTCCAAGAGCGCAGTGCTCGAAGATTGTGCCGCGCTGCCCGGAGACCGTAGGCTGAAAAAACGATTCAACCTCGCCCGCGTGGAGTTCCGGCCCGTCAAGGAAAGGGACCGTTTCGTCGAGGATGCCGGCGTCACCCGTCACCTCTACATAGTGAGCGACGGCGTACGCCAGCCAGATGCGGTCGTCGGCGATACGTGTGCGGACTCCCTGTCCTGCGGGCGGCAGCCACCAATGTTGCACGTCGCCGGCGAGAAACTGACGCGAGGCGGCGCGAATCAGATGCTCCCGCGTGAGAGCAGGCTGCGCCACCGTCAACGCCATCACGTCCTGGAGCTGATCGCGAAAGCCGTACGCGCCTCCGGCCTGGTAGAAGGCGGACCGTGCCCACACGCGGCAGGCCAGTGTCTGATACAGCAGCCATCGGTTGAGCATGACGTCCATCGAACGGTCGGGGGTCTTCACCTGAACCGTGCCAAGCAAGTCGTCCCAGTAGTGCGTGACTGCGGCTAAAATCGGATCGAGGTTAGCGTCGCGATATTTTTTGATCGTGGCGATCGCATCGGTCCTGCTCGCCGCCTCGCCGAGGAAGAAAACGACCTCGGTCTCCGCGTTGGGCTTGATGGAGATCGTCGTTTGCAGTGCTGCGCACGGATCGAGCGCGGCTCCTACTTTGGCGTACAGCGGCCTGTCTCCGAGCGCCGCGGGATTGTCGAGCGTGCCGTTGCGTCCGAGAAACTCGGTCCTGTCAGCGGTCCACGAGGTTTGCCGGCCGCTCAGGTCTGCGAACGCGATTCGACTCCCGTACTCGATGCTGAATGAGTTGCGCGCGAGGATCGCGCGAGTTTCGGGCTCGATCTCAGTCACGATATACGGCGACGATGCGCTGCGCGAAGTGCCGAGCACCCACTCCACATAAGCGGTAACCGACAAACGTCGCAGGCGCGCCGTGAGATTTCGAATCTTCAACCGCGAAATCTTGATAGTGTCGTCCAGCGGCACATACTGAGTCAGCTCGAGCGAAATTCCGTGCGAGGTGTGCTCGAAGACGCTGTAGCCGTGGCCGTGCCGAACGACGTACGGCGCGAGGTCTTCGCGAATCGGGAGCGCGGTCGGTCCCCACAGCTCGCCGGTATCAAGGTCGTGAACGTAGAGCACCTCTCCGGGACGGTCACTGACCGGATCGTTCGACCATTGCGTTATCTGATGCTGCTGGCTGTTGATTGCCCACGTGTAGCCGGCGCCTTCGACCGAGACCTGGAAGCCAAACGATGAATTTGCGATCACGTTAATCCATGGCGCCGGCGTCCATTGCCCCTCGCCGAGAATCGTTACGTACTCGCGGCCGCCCTGGGCAAACCCGCCAAGCCCGTTGAAAAACTCCTGTTCCCGCCGCGATGTCGGGGCTGCCACGCGCTGTATCGCCGGGGTTCGTCGCGGTGGAGGGCCTGCCGCCGGCTCGAACACCTCCAGCCGTTTGACCTGCTCGGACAAGGTCCCGCGCCGGCTCAGCAGCACCGCCCGCGCCGCGGTTTGCAGAACGCTTCGCAGCTCGGCCGAAACCAGGTCAGAGCGCAACACGAACACATTTCCGCACGCACCTTCGCCGTCCGACGATCGTGTCGGGACGCTCCGAACCATGCCCTCGAGCGCAGCCTGCAGTTCCTGATGGTATGACGGCGGACGCTCGTTCAGGACCACCAGATCGACACAGAGCCGCTTCATCCTCCAGTACTCATGGGCGCGCACCAATTCGCGCACGATCTCCACATCCTCTATCTCGTCGATCCGAACCAGGACTATGGGCAGGTCGCCGGAAATTCCGGCGGGCCACAACTTCGATTGCCCGCCCTCGCCGCGCCGCAGCAAGTCGGAAGAAGGCCGCAGCGTCGGGTCCGAGTAGAGCACGCGATTGGCGATCCGCTGAAAAAGATGCGCTTCATCGGCGTCAACGCGCAGGTGATGCAATTGCACTTGCGCCTGCGTCCACGCCAGCGTTACCGCGCGCTCGAATGCGTTCGAGTCGTGATGCTTGTCCACCAGGTCAAGCACTTCTGTCCGTGACGGCGCGACGACAGTCCAGAACGCGACGCGTGCCGTCGCTCCTGCCGGGATTCGCAGCCGCCGGCGAATGCTGAAGATCGGATCGAGTACGGTGCCCACCGTATCCGAGAGCGGTCGCCCGTCGATCACCGACACGGCGTCGCGGACATCGCGACCACGCCCGAGAAATCGCGTGCGATCGGTCTCGAACTGTATCTCGCCGACCGATTCTCCCTCGGCCACCGCCAGATGCGCCGCCCAGACTGGCGCGTCGGTTGGCGACCGCAGTCGCCGCGTCGCCAGCAGCGCGCCGACTTCGGCGTCGAACTCCGTCTGCACGAACATCTTGGAGAACGCTGGATGCGCAGTGTCGGCCGCCTCTGTCGCCAGCACGATCTCAGCGTACGAGGTCAGCTCGACCTCGCGTACTCGGTTGCCGAGATTCGTGATCGACACGCGCCGCACTTCGGCGTCGTCCTCGGGCGACACTGCGACTTCGAGCGTCGTCGTCATGGTGCCGTCGCGCCGCACTATTTCCGCACGGTCTTCGGAGAACTCGACTTCGTAACTGTCCGCCTCGACGCCCGACGGCTGAAACCCGGCCGACCAGACTTTGCCGCTCTGCACGTCGCGAACGAAAAGGTACGTTCCCCACGAATCGCAGGTCACGTCCTCATCCCATCGCGTTACCGCCAAGTCGCGCCAGCGGCTGAAGCCGGAGCCGGCCGCAGTGATCATCACGGTGTACCTGCCGTTGGACAACAGATGCGTGCGCGGAATCAAATCGTGCGGCGAATGGAACCGGCGAATCGTCGGCTGAGCGATCTCGCGAACATTTGCTTCCGCCTTGACCTCTTCTGCCCGCGGACGCGCCACCGCGACGTCGCGCGGCGTTCGCTCCTGGAGCAGCAGCTCGGTCGCCTGGATTATGGGCTCTGCGTGAAACCTCGCGCGCATAGCGCCGTCGTTCAGCGCGTCGGCAAGAGCGACCAGCGTCATCCCCTGGTGATGCGCCATGTATGCGCGCACGATTGCGACGTTTTCGCCTTCGGGCACGCGCGCCGGCGTGTAGTCGAGCGCCTCATACCAGCCGAAGTGGCCGAGGCCGCCTGCATCCAACAGCCGTAGGAAATTTTGCGCCGCGGCCTCCGGATCGACCATCGCTGCCAGCGCCGTGGCGTAGGGAGCGATCACCGCGTTCTCGCTCAGCCCGCGCTTCAGTCCGAGTCCCGGCACACCGAAATTCGAGTACTGATAGGTGAGTTCGAGATCGCGCGCGTTGTACGCAGACTCCGAGATGCCCCACGGAACGCCAAGCTCGGTTCCGTACTTCATCTGTCGGCGCACCACCAGCCGATTGGTCTCCTCGAGCAGGCTGCCGACAGGCGCGCGCATCACCAGCGACGGCATCAGGTACTCGAACATCGATCCCGACCACGAGATCAGCGCCGAGCCGCGGTCGACCGGCGTCATCGCGCGTCCCAGCCGGAACCAGTGCCGTGCCGGAACTTCCCCCTTCGCGATGGCGACGAAACTCGCCAGCCGCGCCTCGGAAGCAAGCAGGTCGTAGCAGTTGGAATCGAGGCTCCCGTCACTTACGCGGTAACCAATCGAAAGCAGTTGGCGCGCGGGATCAAGCAGGAAGTCGAACTTCATCGCGTCGAACATCCTGCCCGCACTCGCGGCGAGTTCCGTCAGCCGCCGTTCGAGCGACTTGGCCGCGCCGCCCGCACACGCAACCGCGACATGGTCTAGCGTGGAGTCCCGGCTTGCCGACGCGTCACTATATAGATCCGGTAGATCGCCCAATGCCGGCATCGAGTCGAGCGTCAACGGCTTCAGCAACTCGATATCTCGTTGATGACTGCGGATGCACGCTCGCAGCGCCTCCGCCCATGCGAGCAGGTCGGCGGCACCAGGGTCGGCGCGCTCGAGAGTCAACGTGCGCGCGATGTCGTTGACGGAATCGCTGTGAGCCGCGAGTTCCGCCAGCCGCACCGTCAGTTCCGCCGCAGTCCGCGGTTCCAACTGAATCAGCGGCGTCATCGTATCGAGCACTTCCTCGAGCTGCTTTGGCGTGACGGTGTGGCTGCGCCGGTCGGCGCCGAGCGCGCCAAGCGACTCGCGAACGAGCGCGATCGAGTCTTCGATGCCCCTAAGCCATTGCCGGTCCACCACCGGCCGCGCGATCATCTCGCGGCATGCGTTGCCCAGTGCGATCAGATGCCCGGCCAGGTTGCCGCTGTCCACCGACGACACGTATTTGGGATCCAGCGGCCTCAGGTCGCGCGTGCCGTACCAATTGTAGAAATGCCCGCGGAACTGCTCCATCCGCTTCATGGTGTCGAGCGTCGCGCCCAGCCGCTCGACGGTCTCGTGCGTTCCGATCCAGCCGAAATCGTGAGCCGCGATTACGGACAGCAGGTACAGCCCCAGGTTGGTTGGCGACGTCCGATGCGCCAGCACCGGCTTCGGGTCTTCCTGAAAATTGTCGGGCGGCAGCATGTTGTCTTCCGCCTTCACGAACCTCTCGAAAAAACGCCACGTGTGACGTGCCGTCAGCCGCAGCGCCGTCGTGTCGACGAGCGAGAGCGCCTTGGTGCCCTCGATTGCCGGCGGAAGACTTGCCCATCTTGCGATCGCCGGCGATAGCATCCACAAAATGACGAACGGAGCCGCGATTAGTCCGTCGCCGCGGCCTGCCCATACGACGAATCCGGCAACCGCGATGCCGAGCGCCAGCCCTCCGCCCATCGTCGCGTAAAAGCCGCGAACGTCGAGCCGCGTCGTGCGCTTCGCCTGCGCCGCCGTCGTCCACTCAAGCAACAGTCGATGACTCACGTACAAGCGGTAGAGCGTTCGCGAAATTGCGTCAGTCACCAGCCACGCCTGATGCGCCAGCAGAGTCAGCATCATGGCGAGCTGAGAGAGGCCGACGACCAGGTCGATGCCAACCGCGCGAATATGACTTCGCTTGGAGATATCGCGGCGCCGCGGGATGATTCCGGTCACGAACGGAAGCATCGGCGCGGTCGCGATCGTCGCGACGATGAACGCGGTCCAGATCGCAGCGGCCGCCAGTGGCAGCGTCCATCCTGCTGCCAACGACAACAACACGAAAGGTGCCGACAGCGTGCGGCGCAGGTTGTCGATCATTTTCCAGCGCCCGAGCGGCGGTATCGACGATCGTCCGTCGCGCGGCTGCGATGTAGCGCCGGCAGCGTTGGCACCGTGCGCGCGGCCGAGAATCCACGGTAGCAGTTGCCAGTCACCGCGAGCCCATCGATGCTCTCGGGCGGCGGCAACGTCGTACCGCGATGGAAACTCCTCGACCAGTTCGATGTCAGAAACCAATCCCGAGCGTGCGAAGGTTCCTTCGAAAAGATCGTGGCTCAGGAGCGTGTCGTCGGGAACGCGGTTCGCGAGCGCGGCCTCGAACACGTCCACATCGTAAATCCCTTTGCCGCTGTAAGAGCCTTCATCGAGAAGATCTTCGTAAACGTCTGAAACGGCGAACGCGTAAGGATCGATTCCGGCCGCGCTCGAGAACACGCGCTGGAAAACCGATCCGTCGCGTCCAGTCGGCAATGAAGCCGTAATTCGCGGCTGCAGAACGCCGTGACCTTCGACTACGCGGCCGAGTTGCTGGTCGAATCGGGGCGCGTTCAGCGGATGCGCCATTTTGCCGACCATCCGCTTCGCCGCGCCGCGCGGCAGACGCGTATCGGCATCGAGCGTGATCACGTAACACACGCCGTCGGGGACAGTCGGAGGGTGTCCGTCCGACGCGACGAACGTGATGTCTGTCCCGCCGCGCAGCAGCCGATTCAGCTCGTGCAGCTTGCCGCGCTTCCGCTCCCACCCCATCCACACGCCTTCGGCTTCGTCCCAGACGCGCCTGCGATGGAGTAACGAAAATCTCGCGCCAGCCGGCCCCGGTCCGTGACGTTGGTTCAGGCGCGCGATTCCCGCAGTCGCTGCCGCCAGCAAGTCGTCGTCGCCAGGTGCGGTTTCTGTTGCCGAATCGATCCAGTCCGACAGGAGTGCGAAATACAGCTCGCCATCCGGACTCGCCAGGTAATGAACTTCGAGCCGCTCGATCTGCTCATCGATCTCGGCCCGCGTAGTCAACAGCGTCGGCATCACGACTATCGTGCGCAGACTCGGCGGCACGCCATCATGAAGTTCGAGCGCGGGAATCGTGGCCGGACCAATGACTGTCGTGACCGCGCGATTTACGATCGCGACCGCTGCATCCATCGCCGGTATTATCGCGAGCATGGCGAGAATGAACTGGGTCCATCCACCGACCCGGGCGCCCGCAATCGTAAGCAGGCCGCCCGCGACGAGGACTGCGGTGACTACCGCGATCGTGCCTAGGTAACCCTTGATTCCAGCGGCAGCGTTGGCCCGAGCTATCCAGTCGCGGACCGGCGCGTGAAATCCCAGTTTCCCTTCAAGCGCGTGACGTCCCTCTGAAATCAGGTAGTAGCCCGGATGATGCTCGCGACGCGCCCTCACGCCGTCGTTTGGCTTTTCGGCCTCCGCATTTTTCGCCGAATCAATCGCGCTTTGTGCGACCTCGACTTCGGTGTGCCCCGAACCTCGCGCAAGTTTTTCGATCGCATGCCGATAGCGATCGCGCGTGGCGAAATCCATCTCCGCGAAGTCGCTGTTGGCTCGCAGTACAGCATCGACCGCGCTCACGCCCTCGAAGAAAACCGCCCAATCGACCGCCGACATCAGTCGCATGCTCGTGATCACGTTGCGGACGGTCACATTCATCGCGCCCTGCCCCTGATGCACCTGGCGGACAATCTCGTCGGCTGTAGTTCCCTGCGCCGCCAGCCGCCGGTCCAGCCAATCCAGCGCCGGCGTCACCTTGGTATCCTGATCGCGCAGGCGCTGAACCATCTCCACCGCGAAGGCCGCCGGGACCGGCGATTGATCGAAATCCTTGAACACGATCTCCGCCGGTTCCGCGTCTCGGCCGTTGGCTCCGAGCAGCCTGTCCGCCAGCAAGTCGGCTCGCTGGCGTTCCGCACGGCCGTGACCGATCTGTTCAGCCGCGCGCCGCAGGTTTTCGACCAGCACGATCCGAAGCGTGATCGCCACCGCCCACAGCTCGCCGATCGTCAGCGGCTGCACGCGCTGGTAGGCCTGCACGAACCTGGTCAGCGTCTGCGTATCGAAGTAGCTGTCGGTATGCGCGACATAGGCCCACGCGATCCCGAACACTCGCGGATACCCTTCCAGCGGACCCTCGGCGAGCTTGGGTAGCTGCCGGTAGAATCCCCGCGGCAGGTCGTCGCGAATCTCGCGAATCTGCTCTTCGACGACGTGAAAATTGTCGACCAGCCACTCCGCCGCCGGCGTGATCGCGCGCTCCTCGCGGATTGCGCCCGCGATGCTGCGATATGCCTCCAACAATACTCGCCCATTCTCGCTCACGCGCGACGCAATCGGCCTCCCGCGACCGGGATGGGCCGTGACGCGCTGCGCAACCGCCAGCGTCTCGCCGTGCTGCTCAAGGCGCTCGACGCTGAATAGTTCGGAGCGGATTGGCTCTTCGGTATGCGCAAAGGCGGGGGCCGGTGCTTTAGGCGCGCGAAGGAATAACAGATTCAAGACTTGCCTCTCGATCGGACGACCGGCACCGGACGAATTAAACGCGAACTGCGAAGAGTGAAGTGAAGAGCGCTGTCGATACGGCGAACGATCGCGTTAGTGCATCGCTCAGTGTATCAGAACGCCAACGATAATCCTCGGCATGCAGATCTCCTTCGGTGCTTGTCCGTGAAATTGAAGATCGGCCAGAAGCCACCTCCGCCAATCTCAAGGAGCGCTGGCGGGCGCACTACCGCTCCGAACCGCCGCAGCGCATCAGCCCGATCTGCTGATCCACGCGCTTGCGTACCGGATTCAGGAAAAAGACGCTGGGTAGGCCGAAGTCCACGCGTCGGCTGTTGACCAAGGTCGCAGCCGATGCCTCGGCACGCCGGCCCATCCAGATAGCGTGATTATCAGTCGTTGTGAATCAAGCCGGTGACGCCTGCGATGAAGATCACGCTGAGCAGCCAGCCCGCGATGACTTGCAGCCACAGGTAATAACGCAACACGGAGCCGCGAACCGGAATCCTCAGGCTGAAGATGGTGTACTCGCCGGACGCGGTTTCATCAGGCCACCGGTGCTGCTCCTGACGAAGATTTACGAACGGCACAAATACGTCGAGCGAGTAGAGCATCGGATGAAGTCCCACTACCGGATCTCCGGACGGTGGAGGTGTGCGATCCGGCCACTTGAAACGCATGACACCGGCACCTTTGCCAATCGCCACGACGAGCGATCCGAACATTACGACTGCGAACGACCACACGATTGCCCGCAGCGGCTGATAGCCGTAGCCGATGGTCGTGTTTAGAAAGGCACCCCAGATCCGGCCCGGCAAACCGAAGCGGCTGTAGCTCGCGTCATTGCTGGCGATCATCACCTGAATCGCACCCGGCTGGTCGCCGCTTTCGCGCAAGACCTTGGCCAGTTGATGGTAGGGCTGCGGATGAAACCCTGGCTCAAGCCGCAACCAGCGCAGCCGGGTGTCGGCGTCGCCAGGCGCGTTGGTTGGGCCGGTTTGGGAAAATTCGGTGTAGGTGAAACCGTCGATCAGAAGATTGCCCGGCGCGGGCCAGCTTGGTTCGTCATCGATCAATGCCGTTGCGTTGACCCCGGTCAGATTCAGAAAGCCGCCGTTGGGGAAAGACACGTTGGTCAACACGAGCGCGTTCTTCACGGACATTCCGGATGCATCGAGTCCGTGGGGCTCGCGGACTGCGCCGGAAAAGGTTGCCTGCGCTACAAAGAAGTCGGTGCCGATTCTCGACGTGACAAAATTCACTAACCCATCGGATAAGAAAGGCACCCCGTATCCAACAATGACGTTGCCGGCTATATCGGTGCTGGAAGCATCGATCGCGGTCTTTCCGGGACTAACAAAGCTGCCGTCAAGGATGAGGTCAGCGCCAATTGTGGTGCCGCTAAGTTCGACGCCACCGTCCATATGAACATCGCGGAAGATCACGCCGCCTCCGACCCGCATCTGCAGAGCGTAGAATGCACGCCGGTCGACATTTTTCGGATCGAACAGCTCGAGATCGAGCGCTGAGCTCTTGAAGTGGCCCGAGGTTGACAATGAACCGCCGATTCGGCCTTCGAAGAGGTTGACCTCGCCATCAGCTTTGAAACCAGAGTCGAGCTTGAGGTCGTTCTCAACGTCGATTCCGGGAGCGTCCAATTCGCTGATATGGCTGCCGCCTAAATCGAGGGAAGGAATATGGGTCGCCGCGAGAGTCATGCGCTCGGGTATCGCACAGTTGCGCAGAACGATCGGAAAGGGGACGTGAATCCGTGACAGATTGAGTTGACTCGTGATGCGCGCTCCGAGCAGGCGGATGCCACCCGGATCGACCAGCTGCGACGCATCGGGGTCGGCGCACAGCCATCGAATCAACTCGGCGCGAACATCTCGATCGGGGGTCCAACTATCGGCATTCGCAGGATCGTTAGTCGGATCATTGAGGAGCCCGGTCGAGCCGCCAAACGCGAAATCGCCTTGCGTGCGATTCTTGACGTCGACGAAGACGAGCATAGCGCGCTCAGCCTTGGTCAAATTCGGGAACTGCGCGGTGGCCAGCGCGACGAGGCGACTCGGGGCATCGGCCTCGTTGCGAGTGGCTGCACGACAGGAAATCGAAGTGTTGAGCACGCTGATGAAGACTGCGCTCCACATCAACATGGCTCGTGCCGTCATCGTGTTGTCCGCGATAGTGCAGTCTCCCTTGGTCGCTTCATGGTAGCGGTGCTACACAAGTTAGCGCCTAAAGCATCGCTTAGCGAGGTTTCAACTATGAGACCTGGAGAGGCGTGAGCGACGAAGTCTTCAGGCTCGCGGGGGGATTCACGCAATTGGGCACGGCGCGAAACTTCTGTGTTTTTTGGCGTGGATGGAGTTTTGAGGAGGCACAAGGTTCTGAGAAGCGACAACCGCCGCCGTCGCCTCTATCTCAATGAATAAGTTCCGACCGCAGTTCTCTTAGCCAGCAAAGCCAATCTCTGCTCGTGATTCATTGGCTCCCAGGGGACAAGTTTCTCGGCAAGCACATCCATTCTTCGAAGGAGGGTCAACTCGAGGAAAAGTCCCATAAAATTCAAATCGCGGAACACTAAGGAGCCGGACTCTCTCATCCTGTCACGAATCCGCTCGAGATGGACCGGCATCTCAGTCCAATGTAGGCCAGCTCGGTGGTGATGACAAAGGTGGTATCCTTCGTTCATGAAGTTGACCTCATCAAGAACGGTTACGGTATGCGCAAAGTAGTCCTCGGGCTGTTCTGAGTTGTAAAAAGCGTGCTGGACCCATGCGACTATCGCCGTGATGAAGTTCATGCAGAGAAGAGGAACCAACACGAACATGATCCCGATTCTCCAGTTGTAGATAACGACAGCTCCGAAGTAGGCATAGTACCGCAGCATACCCCATAACAGGCGTTTCCGGTTCTCTTCATCGCCTCTAGCCTTAAAGTAGGCGTATGGGGCAATCCCCAAAACCGTCCAAATGTTGGTCGAGAGATACCACAGGAAATCTAGTCGACTCGTTCGATCGTAGCCCCTGGACTCTGCTGTGTCATCGAATCCGCCATTCTCTCTATGGTGGAGACGGACGTGGACCGTCCGATCCAGTTCCGGAATGTTTCCATACAAATATCCTAGAAAGAACTCGACGTAGCGGCCGAAGATCCTATCGCATTGCTCCGAGAAGTAGCCCTGGCGTCGGTGCGCTTCCAGGTGTTTGGCGCTGAACATTCTCACAAACCGCTGGAACTTGAGACCATAAAGGGAAATGTAGAAAGCGATCGCGAGGAGCAGTCGAGGTTTTCCTAAAACGAGTTGGATCAGGAAAATTGGTATGGCGCTGAGGCTAAGGGAAACCATGAGTCGTAACGCAGGCGTGTCTCTGGAGTCCTGAAGGACTTCCCGGCCGAGCTGATCGAGTAACCGGTCGTAAGCCCTGGAGAGAAATTGATACGCGTTGCGTAACGGACGAACCCTCCCGAGAATCATGACCGCGCCGTAGCTTCCGAAGGAAAGCAAGGCCACGAGCGATATGGCGCCCGCGCTTGCCAGTGCCATCGGGACTCCACACCACCGAAATCCGACTTTGGGATTGGCTCCAAAATTCATAGTTCGATCTCGACCGCGAATGCCCTGGATGTCTTACCTCGTGAGATTGGCGTGTTAAGGCAAATCTTGAATGGCACGATCTGCGCCACATGGTTCGCGCACTTGCCGGCTATGTAAGCCGCAAAATGATCGAGCACTGCAGTCACATCCGGCAGAAGTCGAAAGAAGCTGCCATCGCGGGACTCGAAAATCGCGATCACTCCGTCGAAATTTCGCAGGGGTGGGCACAATCGAAAGGTGGTGGGAGGGGTGAAGCGGGAAAAGTACTTGATTTCATTGGAGCCACCCGCCGGATTCGAACCGGCGACCTGCTGATTACGAATGATTCCCAGGGGCGATCACCGTCGATCACGACGCAACAAAACCCTTGAGAAATGGGGATTTTGTTAGAATCGAGGTCGGTGGTGATCGTTCCCGTTCGGTCGTGATCGGCAGTCGTTTGGCAGCGATTTTCACCGATGCTCGATACCATTCTCTGTCGGTGCATAGTCTCGGTAATACGAGAACACTCGCTCACCGCCGAGTAAAGTGATTCGCTCCCCCCGCACCAGAGGTGATCAGAGGGTAAGAGGCTGGGCGTCGTTCCGGCCTTTTGCTTTTGTAGCGCGCTCTGCTACACCGACGCGAATGAAGTCCCACCGCGCAGCCGCGCTCGCGCTTACAGTGACCGTCGTTTTGACGACCTCGTCGTGCTCGTCATCGACGCCTGAGCAGAAAGAATCTGTGGAGTGGTACATGATGGTGCCGCCAACTACCCCACATATCGACCCAACGGCTCCGCTCTATCGCTGGACCGGAACAGGGTTCCGAACCTACCTGTCAAAGGAAGACTGCGAGGTGGCGCTAGATCAGAGGCGGGAATTTATTAGACGCGAAGGCGGTCCACCCACCGCCTATCAGGACTGGTCACTGGGTCAGTGTGTGTCGAAAGACGACCCACGCCTCAAACCAAATTAAGCCACTTCACCTTTCAAAAGCCGCCACTCCCGATCAGCCGGGCTGAAATGACGCCAGTATCGAGGGTCAAATGTACTTGACTTAAAGACGACAAAAATGTGAGGAAACACAGCGCCTTGCGTGTCTTTATTCCGGCGCCACCGGGGGGCACAAGCGGACGCGTCGGTAAAGGTAAGGTCAAAACGTTGACGTTCGGCAATCTGGCCAAGACGGGACCTCCGATCAGCTTCGGGACCCCGCTCACAACGGGCCGTCGGTCGGCCCGCAGGAATTCGGGATTCCCGCGGGTGCTGCGAACTGCCCTGCGCAGTTGTTCCTGAAGAAAAAGTGCAAGCTCTCTGTGGAATTTGATCCCGTGACGCCCGGTCCAGAGTCTGCCGCGATCAAGAATCAATACCAGCGCCGCAAACGCGAACCAACTCGTCCGACTGCAAGGAAAGGCAAATGATCCCGCGACGGCGCGAAGGAGCATCGCGCTTTGGGGGGAAGCTGAATGAAATCATCAGAAGTCCGTTCCATGAATCGCATTCGTTGGTTCTTGTGCTGCGCGATTCTCCTAACAGCGATCGCAGGTTACCAGCAGATTGTTGGGGCTGTATCACCCCGCGTTCTGATCACCGAGACGGTAAGCGATACTAAGTTGGTCACTCTCGCGGGCAATATGCGGCCCGAAGCAAACGCGCATAATGATCGCGGCCCGGTCGCGGAAGACTTTCCCTTGGAGCACTTGTGGCTCCAATTGCGGAGGTCACCCGAACAGGAACAGGCACTCGAAGAATTCATCGACCAATTGACCAATCCCAAGTCGCCGAACTACCACCACTGGATCAATGCGAATGAATTCGGACAGAAGTACGGATTGGCGCAGCAAGACCTCGACAAGATCGCTGGATGGCTCCGATCGCATGGCTTTACGGTCAATTTTGCCTATCCCAACCGCGTACTGTTAGACTTCTCCGGGACTGCGGGCCAGGTGCGCGAGGCCTTCCATACCGAGCTTCACAATCTCGAAGTGAACGGCGAGAAGCACATCGCCAACATGAGCGAACCGCGGATTCCCGCCGCGCTTGCGCCTGCGGTGGTTGGCGTCGTTTCTCTCAACGACTTCAGACCGCGGACGATGCTCAAGCCGCGCCCAGCATACACCTTTTCCGGCTGCGGCTCCGATTGCAACTATGTAGTGCCCGCAGACTTGGCCACCATTTATAATTTCAACCCGCTGTTTGCGGCGGGTTATTCGGGCCAGGGCCAGACGATCGTGGCGATCGAAGAAACCGACTTATACACCACCAACGACTGGAGCACATTCCGCAACACTTTCGGCCTCAACAGCGCCTACCCCATGGGCTCTTTGACGCAGGCTCACCCGGCCCCCGGCGGCAGCGAGACCTCTACCACCTGTAATGGCGGCAGTTGTAACTGTGCCGATCCGGGTGTCGTCAGCCCCTACGATTCAGAAGCGATATTGGATGCCGAATGGGCCAGCGCGGCGGCGCCTAACGCGGAAATCGAACTGGCCTCCTGCGCGAATACTGCCACGAACCTTGGAGGTTTTATCGCGCTGCAAAACCTGCTGAGCAACGGCGGCCCGGTGCCTGCGGTGGTCAGTATCAGCTTTGCCGTGTCCGAAGAGGACCTCGGGGCGACGCTAAATGCGTACATCAATTCGCTGGGTCAGCAGGCGGTGGCGGCGGGGGTCTCGGTTTTCGTTGCGGCGGGAGACTTTGGCGCGGCGTCGAGTGATGGGCTCTTCGCGCCAGGGCTTACGAAAGACGCGAAAGATGGGATCAACGTCAATGGATACGCGTCTACGCCCTATGGGGTGGCTGTCGGGGGCACCGATTTCGGCGACACGTACGCCGGCACCAACAGCGCTTACTGGAGTGCGACGAACGGGCCCAACTACGGTTCCGCACTCTCTTCCGTTCCCGAAATCCCATGGAACAGCACGTGCGCAAGCACGCTGATAGCCAATTTCCTGGGTTTCAGCACCACCTACGGCTCGAGCAGCCTGTGCAACAATCTAACGGCAAGCGATTCTTCTCTACTGGATATCGTTGCTGGGGGCGGGGGGCCGAGCGGCTGTGCGACCGGGGCGCCGTCCACGCCTGGCGTGAAAAGTGGGACCTGCACGGGATACCCGAAACCCTCATGGCAATCGATCTTTGGCAATCCAGACGACGGCGTACGCGACCTTCCCGACGTGTCACTCTTCGCGTCGGCCGGCACTTGGAGACATTCCTATGTGATTTGCTATTCCAACATCGCCAACGGAGGAACATCCTGCTCCGGCGCTCCCGATACCTGGTCTTTCTTTGGCGGAACGTCGTTCGCCGCGCCGATCATGGCCGCGATTCAGACGCTTATGAACCAGAGGACCGGGGCTCGCCAAGGAAACCCCAATCCACTTTACTATTCACTGGCTGCGGCTGAGTATGGTTCGACGGGTGACCTCGATTGCGAGTCCGATCCGCTCGGCAGCAACCCGTCCAGTTCGTGTATTTTCTACGACATAGTCCGCGGCGACACTGTCATTCCCTGCACGGGTGGCAACAACTGCTATTCGCCATCGGGCACATATGGCGTGCTGTCCACCTCCGACTCAGCTTATCAGCCAGCGTATTCAGCGGGCCCAGGCTGGGACTTTGCGACCGGGATCGGCAGCGTAAACGCCTACAATTTGGTGATGGCGGCTCCTACCGCAACCGCGTCGCCTACATCGACGGCGCCAACTCCCACGCCGAACACCACGGCGACGGCAACTCGCACGGCGACCCCCACGGCGACTCAAACAGCGACTGCTAGTCCGACACCAATTGCCGAGAAGCTGACTATTAGTCCCAATTCGCTGGCATTCGGAGATAAGACCACAGTCGGAAAAACCAGCAAGGCAAAGACGGTCACAATCAAGAATGACGGCAGCAAAAAAACGGGTTTAGCAGCGAGCATCGAGATGGAGAACGCGTCGCCGTCGGTGTTCGCGGTCAAGTCGGAGTGCGAGACGACACTCGCTCCTGGCATGAGCTGCAAGGTGTCGGTGACCTTCGAGCCGATGGACACGACGCCGCAAACTGGAAGCCTGATGATTTTTGACAACGTGACCGGCGCGCCGCAGAGCGTTGGGCTGTCGGGAACCGGCAAGGTCCTCAAGATGAAGAAATAAAGCGTTATGCAACCTGGTTGAGCCAGCTTGAATGGGTGAGCATGAAGTGAAGCTCAAAGCGCTAAAGGCTAGCGAGCTAGGCTTTGACCTTTTTGAGTCGCGTGCTATCGCCGACCAAGTGCAGTTCAAGGTCGGTCGGGTGTTAGCATCGAGATGGTCCAAAAGATTGGGGAATTCCTGGCGGCGACGGCGCGGTTTTCACTTTGAGATCACCCGCCGTCGACGACGTCAAGTGCCGCGAAGAGCGTGGTAGTGCCGTGGGGATAGTAGTCGTGAGTTACCTCCTCCACATAGCCGAGCGCCATAGGCACCCGGCGTAACAACGCAGCGGCCAGAGCGATGCCTCAAGAGTTCTCTAATTTACGCTAGCGGGTACCGCGATAAGTTGCTCAAAACCGTACAAAAACCAGATTCGTTGAGACAACCCGTCGGAGACGCCGTTCGCACGGCCTTGGCTGGCATTGCTTTCACGCTGGTGTGCGGAGCTCTGTACTGGCTTTCTCCTGATTTCTTTATGCGAGTCGACTACAGCGTTATGCCATTCCAGATGTCGACGTGGCTCAACCGGTCGAAGGTGTCCGGCGCAGTCGTGATCGTGGCAATCGACGATAAAACTGTAAATTCCTACACACGGGGAACCGCACCGCCCAGCGCTCTGTACCCCGCGTTATTCCGGAAGTTGAAGGATGATGAAGCGGCAGTAGTGGGTCTTGCTGCAGTCCTGCCGAGGGACCTGGGCTTAACTGATCCAGTGCTTTCCAAACTGCTTGGCCGTTCCCAACCCGCTGCATTAGATGTCAACGATGGCCATCTGGCGGAGCTTCAACGAGACTTGGCTCAGGCCATTGAAGAGCAAGGATCTACTTATTTGGGTTGGACGATCGAGGGATCGGCTCTCGCCCCACCGGACTATTCGACGCCTCTCGCACTCGCATTCAGACAGGATCGACACGAAGCAGGTTCGTCACCTCATTACGGGCCCATCAGCCCCAAAGAAGTTGAAGGTAATCCGTTCCATTACGAGCTTGGACGCGGTGACGATATTGTAGACTCAGTCGATTCGCTCATCGGAAGTGCTGGCGGTGCTTTGGGAAAACGCCTTTACCCGGCCCGCTACGAAGGATCTCCGGAGTTGCTCAACCGCGCGGCACGTGGAACCGCATACCTCGACCTCGGGGTCGGGCTAGCCAGCGGCGTGACGAGCGCAGTCTTGCCAGTGTTGAATATCGCCGGTCACAATTACGCACCCTTCTCAGAAGCGATCGCCAGTGACTACCTGACTCACGCGCCAATCGCAGTCGCGTACACTGGCCGGAACGCTACGGTTTCGCTCGGCCGCACAACAATCCCAACAGCATGGATTCTGTACCGTCGACCGCATGGCACGTTCTCGCAGTACTCAGCGATTGACGTGGTCAATGGCGAGACGCCTAGACAGGACCTCGCAGGTAAGATAGTTCTGGTAGGTTTTGAGACGCGAAACTCACCCAAACTACAATCGTATAATGGGAGGCAATATCTGGTCGAGCTTCAGGCAAATGCAATCGAGGACATACTTAGTAAAGATTTCATACACCTCCTTGCTGATGATTCTATCGTGTATGAAACAGCGATTCCTGTCGGCTTGGGACTAACTCTATTCGTAGCATATTTCGCTTCTTCCATGTCCGATCGCCGGCTGATTCTGTGGTCGATCATCACGGTCTTAACGTCCTTCTTTGTCTACTATGGAGTCGTCGTTTACTATTTGCGTGTGCATCGCCTGTATTGCACATGGCTTACACCGCTGGGTTTTGGTGTTCTCGCGCAGACTGTAATGTTCTCGGCCTTGTTCAGAAGGCGGCGCCGGTTCCGTGAACGCTTTCGTACTGCCTTCGAGCATTATCTCGACCCCAAAATCATAGATGCGGTAATTGTCGATCCTGCCGGACTCGAACTAGGTGGTGAGAAACGCCATCTGACCATTCTTTTTGCCGACATCGTAGACTTTACAACCAAGTCGGAGGCGCTCAGTCCGGAAGCCTTGGTGAAAACGCTCAACGATTTCATGTCGGCGATGACCGAGGTGGTAATCAAGAACGGCGGCGTCATCGACAAAATTATCGGAGATTCGATCATGGCCTTCTGGGGCGCTCCCGCGCGAGTAGAAAATCCGGCACGCCTGGCAATTGATTGCGGCCTCGAGATGCTGGCGGAGCTTAGGCGGCTGCGGGAGCGAGATTTACGCTTTGCCGATTTCGGGATGGGTGTTGGAATTGCGACGGGCGAAGCAGTTGTTGGGAATCTAGGAGGTGAAAGAAGGTTCGACTACTCCGTAGTCGGAGACACGGTCAACCTGGCTGCGCGGTTGGAGACTTTAACTCGCCAACTGCGGGTCCCGATGCTGGTCAACGAGCAGACCTACCGCGAAGCTGACGGCCCTTATGTCGCGCGCGATCTGGGGCTGATCCGGGTCAAAGGAAAAAAGCAGCCGGCCGCGATTTGGGAGATAGTCGGGCGAGAATCCGAAGCCTTTGACCATTCGTATTACACAAAATTTTCTGAAGCACTGGATGCGGCACGCAAGTCAAGCCGGAGCGCCGCTCTTGAAAGATTTCAACAATTGGCAAACCTAAGGCCCGAAGACGTGGCGATCAACCTCTATCTCAATCTCTTAGCCTCGCGCGAGGATTTGGGACCTGAAGACCTTATTCTGGAATTTGGAACGAAGTAAACAGACTTTGTCTCCGTCCGCTTGAGCGCCCTCTCGCCAAGGCGGCTTCGCGGCGAGAATGCCGCGAAACTTCAGGAAATAACTTCCGGCGCTTTCCTCGTCCGAGAGTTCGGGCAAATCGAGCCCGAAATCTCGCTTCAGTATCTCGCGAAGCGAGAGATTCTCTTCAATTTCGTCTGAGTATGATCTCGTATGTGAACGTTCCTGATGCTCGGTCTGCTTTCCCTTTTCGATCGGGACGGGCACTGAGAGCAGCGCTATGTGGGCTGGTCGGAAACTCTCGCTTTCAAACCATTCCAGGAATCCAAAGATGAGACGCAGCAGTTGGTTCCTGATTCCCTCGATAGCGGTTCCAGCGGCGTACGCGGCTGTCCCCGCGAGTCTGGCGGCGGGCTCTTCTTGCACGATCGCCCGCAACGCTTCGGTTTGCCCGCGACACGCCCCGCTGGCGTCGCAAGTCGGCCATCGACTGCCGCTTCGCTGCCAGTTTTGCCTCAACACCCACTCGAATGAGATTTCTGGCCTGAAGATTCCGCAGCAAAGTGCAGGACTATTTCGACTTCTAACTCTCTCCTGCTGACGCGCAGTCAGCGGGTCGAAGTACGGTCCTGTCTTGAATTAAGACACGCACGCTGCGGCGCTCGCCTGAAAAAATAACGGCCAGCCAGTGTCACCTCGCTAGCCCGTTGCCGACCTCAAAGAAAGGGGTTGGAATCCAGTCAGCGCCCGTATATAAGCAAATTGAAGGTGTCTATTCGTCGCATGATACCGGATTTCAAAGGCCATCATTTCGTCGAGGATTTCAAGCCAGACGAGCCGCCATCGCTGCATCACTGCGACCGATGCGGACTGAAAGCTTCGCTGAGGCCGGATGGCTAGATATACTTTGACATTGAGCGAAGCGGCGAATTTCTCAGGACCAGCAACAGCATGCCCTTCAACACATCGCGCATGCCGCAGTGCAAACCCGTTTGATCCCAGTTCATCCCCCTTCATCCCACAAATTTAAGCCACTCGCGGTTTGAAATTCAGACACTCAGCGATCGATCGTCTCAGCCGCCAGTCTGCGCCGGCCTTCCGCTCCGCAATCATGGCTTCGTTTGCGCCGGCAAAGATAAGGCTGAATGAGGCTCCGCCCGTCGCACTTGGGCCGACCAGCAGGAAGCGGTCTTGCAAGCGGCGTTGCGGCAGAGCGGTTGAGACAAGGTAAAGCTGGTCGGTGGTTGCACCACGCTGCCGCGCTCGCGACAAAAAGATAGGCACGCGTTGACTTCACCATGAGGGCAAATCCACCAAGCGCGTGCCACCGGCTACCGTGGGGGGTACGAAAGCCGACAACCTTGGTTTAGTCGCTACGCGCATTTGTGGCTACCCGCACTGCGTTACAAGCAGAACGATTCCAAACGTTTACATCACACTTCTCCCCGGCGGTTCTTTTCGTAACACTGCGTATAGGTTAATTTATGTCTGAACAGAATCGGGCCAGCGTGCCAGATGCGCCAGCCCGATGCCGACCAGTGAAGGGTTGGAGCACTGACCAGCGGCTCCCCTTGTACTAGATTGCCGCGCGTGCGTCTAATCGAGAAGACTCCGCTATGATACCAGATTTTAAGGGCCATCATTTCGTAGAGGATTCGAAGCCCAATGAATTCCCAATACGACACCACTGCGAAAGATGCGGAATGAAAGCTTTCTTAAGATCGGATGGCTCAGCAGATTTCGTATTCAACGGAACGCGGGCGCTGATCCCTGCCGGTGCTCCGCTTCCATCGTCTGACACGTCGCTTGTGCCGCCCTGTAAATAGCTGGTCTGTTCGGTTTGGTTCCTTGAGTAACGCTGCGTATGGTTGATGGCCTCTGAAATAAAAGAAATTAGTCAGTCAACATGCGATATTCGGTACATGGAAAATCCCGCAACGCTCAATGGCGTCAAACAGAAGGCTACCAAACCGAAACGCTGCCAAGAAAAGGAGTGCGCTAAACTCGGCTCGCTTCGATCCATTATCGATAGTCCGGGAAAACTCAAATGGACTTACTTTATGTGCGATGAGCATTTCCGCTCG
Organism: uncultured delta proteobacterium; assembly: GCA_963724395.1. Taxonomy (GTDB): domain Bacteria; phylum Desulfobacterota; class Binatia; order Binatales; family Binataceae; genus Binatus. The sequence continues at coordinate 367,117 of CAVRUK010000004.1, forward strand.
CTCAGCGAACAATACAAGCAGCACATCGCACGCGCCGAAGGAACCAAGGTCGCGTAAGTCATGCCCGTCCCGCCCTTGTCCGGCGTAGTCCGCTCTGGTCCGGCAAATTAAGCCACTCACGATTTGAAATTCAGACACTCGGCCCCAAATTAAGACAGCACCCACTTGCCGCCTCGGTTTGCCCGGGAAGGCATGATAGGTGTCAAATATCTGGTCCGGAATCACTGAGGCAAGTCACTATGCTCTGCAATGGCAAAAGCGGTACGTGCAACGCGAACGTCGAAGCGAAACATTTGGCCGACCGCGACCATTACAACTGCGGCGATTGCGATGAGAAGTGGGATACCACTCGTGCCTCCATAATGGACTCTTCGGGGCAGGTATCTGAACGAGTAATACGGCGACCTTGCACCTGCCTGAAACAGTGAGCCAATGCCGTGCCTTTTACGAATGAAATCACGCAGAAGGGTGGGGTTGGTTCTTTTCGTAACACTGCATATGGGTTGATCTGCGCCTTGAAAAGAACGCGCCAGCGCCGTGAAACGCCAGCCCGAACGCCGACTGGATAAAGGGGGACAAAACCCAGCCCGCAATTCCCGAATACTAGATTGCGCGGCGAGCGTCTATATCCTTCGAGTCCCCAAAAGACCGAAATTTAAAACCGCCCAGCACCCACTTTTGCCGAGGGTCTGGAGTGACCGCATGGGCTGGATAGTTGTCAAGGAGGGAGATTGGACCGTGGGTTGGGCGTGTAGTTCCTCGAACCGCACGGCCGAAAGATAACCGAGCACCCAGTGCAGTCCGCGGGTGTTGTACACCTCGTCGATGGAGCGTGGCGTTACGGAATGGAATCCAGAAATTGTGGGCGGTAAGTGGGCACTCCAGCCGATCTGCTGGTTGTGCAAATCGCCATAAGTCCCTGGTAAATAAGGGCTGAGAAGGAATAGGTCCGTTGGTCTTACCGGTCTTCAATCGTATTCTGTATGGTATAACAAGCCATCTGAGGCTCGGCAGCTAGGAAAAACACCGATGTTTTGAGCGCCAGCGTAACCGTAGACCACGTTGTAAAGGCTGGGAGTGGGCACTCGGTGGGCAGTGAAGATCTAGCCCGCGTCGGGCTGCTTTCGGCCAAGACCTTGAACGCAATTGGCTGCGGTGTGCACGCCGAACGAACGGTCGGCGAAGGCTTCAAAGCGTGGCGAAAATAGCTTCGCTGTGCTTTTGCGCACCTGCTTCAATCGGATGAGCGTTGTGGTTTTCGACCTGGTATGCTTTTGCGGAGCGCATCAAACCCCGACCGTCTCCCATTTGTGATTGGCTGGAAACTGGGGTGCAGGTCACTAGCTACGAAGAAGCCTCGGTAATGTTCAAGGGCGCAGCAGGTATGAGCAATGATTCGAATGGTGACGCCTGGACGAGCGGGACGCGACTTTAGTCAAGCGTCAGAGGGCTTCTCTTGTCGGTTTAGGATTGGCTCTTAGGTACAGTTGCTTGGGGAGCACGATATGTTCGCTCCACCAACTGTAACTTTGATACCAGGACCGCAGACTCGAACGGAGGATAATCCAGGTTGAGAATGAACTCCGGCTTGCGTTGCGGCTGCCCCGATCGCGTTGCATACATCAGCGCTACTCGCATTTGCGCCAATCGATTGGTTGCCAGTAGCGCTATTCGTCGGGTTAAATACAGTCGCGTATCCGCCAAGGTCCAACGTTCCGCTATCGCAATTTATTGTGTACCCTGGTGAGCATGGCGGAGAGGGGGGAGTCGAAGGCCATGTCCATGTACCGCAACCACCTAACAGAAATGCTACTACCAGACATCCGAAGATTTTTTGGCGGGTAAGGAGCACATTTCACCTAGCTTCTATGACTGTCGCCAATTCGGCCTTTAGAAAATTAGAGTCATACGAGAGTTTTCTAGAATCAAATCGGACACTAAGCTGTCGCTGCAGAACTTTAAGGCTAGCAGGTCTGTTCAAATTCGATATATGAAGCGGCTGTCGCTGTGAAACCAATACACCCTGTAACAAAGCTGCTAGCGCGTGACTGCGAGCCTTGCATCCAAGAAGGTCCAGTCCTGTATGACCCTGACAGTTCTGGTCTGTGCGGTCCCGCACTTGCGCGTTTGAAATCGACATATCTGTGTCTTTTAAGTCTATTGTTACCGCGAGCTGGAACTGTGTGCTAGTTTCGGTCACCATGCCGTCGAGTCGGACCGTTCCGCTGGCAGAATCATACGAGTATGCCTGAATCGCTGCTATGTAGTTCGAAATGAGTGTGAAAGACAAGCTATCCGAATACTTTGTGACCATGCGGGATAGCAACCCGTGGCTCAGAAGAACAGTCAGACTCGTATCTTCAGATGATGGAGGAGCGTTCAAGAGACTTGCGTCACAAACCGGATTCTGAGGTTTACTGTCAAACGCGCAGACCCGAATGCCAGCAGTGGTGAATGCCAGAGCTATAGAAAAGGTTTCCTGCTTCGGAGCTGCTATCACGACGCTCTGATTGTCCGTTCCCTGCGAAACCGAATAGCTCTGGAGGATATTGAGGGTTGGTTGGTCGAAACCTTGGCCGCCTACGGGTTCTGCGCCGACGTAGGTAAGTTGCAATGTCCAAGGCGTCCACTTGGCTCGGACCAACATAATCCCATCAACTTCATGGAAATTTGAAAGACGCTTTGCAGTGGCTGGTAGACCTGCTGAACAGTCGGAGGACAAAAGTCGCGGAGCAGCGGGACGAGGCTGAGCGCTGCGTTGAAGACTCACGAGAAAAGTGCCCGCGCCCTGATCGGCTCCACAATACCTGGCTTCCAGTACTTTTGCTATGTCATTGCCACCGCTGGAAATGCCTGGCGGAATTATTGTTCTACTCAGCTCAAACAGGAGTTGCTCTGCCGGTGCAAATACAGACGCTGGGGTCTGTGAGTTCGCTCTACGCGACAGACCAAGCAAGACTCCGGCCACAATCGTACATGACCAAGTCAATTTGAATGTCCGGTTCGCCTTCAGAATCGGAACTGTACCCCCAGAAAAACGGCATAGTGACCCTAAGTTCTCCATTTGTCAAGCGCAGAAGACGAGGTATTTGTTGCGCAAGACTTTCAACGAGATCTCTCCATTCACCGCCACCTGCTCCGCATCAACTATTCCAGGACCGTATCTAGTGGTTGACAGCTTAGGCGTGATTCGGATTCACGACGGATTCGCAGGCCGAACTGTCTGGTTGTGGAACGTTGCCAAATATCGGCGAGCGCTCAGTTGCCTCGGATAGCGCTTGACTTTCGAATATTCAAAGATGCATATGTGCATCGATGTTCGGCGTATCCGCTCTCATAACCCTTGAATCGCGGGTCTGCTTAGCTTTGCCCGTGTCGATCCATCCATGGGCGTTCATCGTCGGAGAGCTCTCGAGGGATGAAAGTCTCTGATGTCATTGATGATTTGGATCCACATCCACAACATCTTGGCTGGCCTCACTTGGTGGGTGCTTGGGGTGTCAAGCGAATACAACCGTCGTTACCGACTTACCAGAATTGTCCTATCGAGGAGCAGACGTTCTATACTAACGAGTCTCCTTATCGTGCTAACGAGTCTCCTTGTTGTGAGTGTTACGGCCAAAGCTACAAGTGCCCAGGTCCTTCAGGACTCTGCGACCATATTTTACTCCAGCTTAGTAAATTCTATTCAGAATGCGGACGGCAGGGTCAAACTCTCTCTGCGAGCGGGATGCTGGAAGAGCACCATAGAAAACTACGATGTCGAATGGTTGATCGCGAGTAAAAATCAGAAAGCGGAATTGCGCTTCCACTATGCGGACGGTGCAGTAATGCCCCCAGTAGCTTCTGATACTGCTGCCACTCTCAAATTTGATCCGTCTATACAGGTTGGGATTCCAGATTCGACTGCCGACGGCCACATGGTCTGGAACACGGTCGCCCAGATCACCTACGGCAAAGATGGTGATGTCAATTCCCCTGCGTTCATCAAGGACGATTTCGATGTCGAGAAACACTTTTCGCTAGACACTGGGGCAGGGCTGTTTTTCGGGCGACCGTTCATCAACGTCAATGACTTCAGCCCTGTTTCGGGTGAAAGCTGTCCGAATCCTCAAGAACCGACATCCCGAAAAGTGATTCGAGAGGTGCTCTTCGCCCCCGACCAACAAAGCAAGGCATTACGACTTGAACTCAAACCGAATGCGGTGATCACGTTTGGCACCAAGAGGTCGAACGTAACTGGCAGTGCAGACAACTTCGTCAAGGTAGACGCCGGTAGCTTCGTCGAATTTTCGAAAATCCACTATGTCACTGCGAGTAAACTTCTTGAAGGCAATCTTAACCGTTTGGATCTAAAGCTGAGTGGCGGTGAGATTAGGGCTGATGATTTCGCATTGAATCCGATGAGCTCGCGACTAACTTTTGATCATGTTTCCTTCCTTCACGACCCATCGGGATCTTCTGTGGTGAAGACCGACTCGGGCGAGCTTGTCGGCGAGGTAGGTCCAGGATCACAATTGAACTTAGCAACCGCCGCTAGCCAGGGGTCATTCACTTTTGCTCAAAGCTCGGTGAACCTAGACGGTTTTACTTTGTCTATCGACGACTCCGGCCCGGCGGTCGTGCAACTCACGCAGGATTCTCGCTTTGATCTTCATATTCTGTCTGGTCAAATGGGCTTCGGTTTGGAGGGAAGCGTTCTACTCGACAGCGGCGACGTAACTGCGATTCTCAAAGGGAAGTGGGGGGCAGGTTCTGCGTTGGTTCAGGGGAGGATTGTGAATCTCGCGGTTTCGCTCTCCGGAGGACAAATGAACCTCACTGACGGAGGAGCGATCCGTGTTAATAACGGGAGAATTACCGCCACAAGACTTATAGTGGACAGTACCAATCCGCCAACCGTCACAGGCCCTTTCGACAGCGTTAAAGTTTCATTGTTCGCGAACGATGAAGTGAAAATAATGAATGGGTTGAGCTTAACGAGCCGAGATAATGCGTTGATGCAGGGAGACAGCGCATCTCCACTGACAATCGAACGAGGTCGACGTTATCCTATTGGGAAATTCAACCTCGACATTCCATACCGGACTCTGAGTCTCAAGCCGTCCGAGCAACCTCATACTTTGTCGTTGAATCTAATCAACGGCGCCGCCCAATTTACGATATCAACTGTACCTGATATCGACAAAAGAGCTCCTCCCGGTTCGATAGTCTTTCGTGCCGAGAGAATGCACATGGACGGCCATGTTGATCGAGGCGAAATGCCGCTCGGTGACATCGGGTGGCTCAAAGTCGCGGGAAAAAACCCGCCCGACGGAGCCCTGGATGACATTGACTTAACGTTGCAAGGCGAATGGAAGCCCAACTATGTCCCCAAGGTTAACGGCACAGTCAACACTCTTGACGTGACGATTCCTTCTGGGTTGTTGCGGCCGAACGTGAGCAGTAGACTAACTATAATCAGAGGAACCGCAGTCGCACGCTCTGGCAGTATCACCATTGACACCGAGCGGAGTCGACCCATCAGTGGCGCTTTTGACGAGTTAAAATTTGGAGTCGACGAAGAAGCGATTTTCGCACTGGACGACTCCTTTTCGCTAGTCGCGAACTCGTCGCCCGAGGCGTTCGCGGCAACAGACGAGGCAAGTCCGCTTACGATACCCGCTAACGGCCCCGTTTCCGGAAAATTTGGGCTGAATCTAAATGTTAAACGACTCGTAAAGAAAACGGAGCAGACCGATGTGACAGAAGCTACCGCTCAAATGCTCATCGATCAACACCCCGATGGAAGTGTCCAAGGCTCAAATATTTCCTTGTCAGGTCAGTTTTATTTGTCGCCGCCGACGTTCACTCCACCTTTTCAGATCTGCAGTGGCGAACCGCTTTGCACACCGAAGCCAGCCTTAATACGCGCAAGTCTCGCAAATGGGAGTTTCACATCTCAAACTGGTGCAGACTCAAAATTAACGGGAGACCTCTCCGCTGAATTAGAAACTGCTCTCTGCTTTCCTGTCTATATTCCCGGTAACGACGCAACCACAACGACTGACGCTGATTGGCGCAATAATCACCAAAATCAAGTTGAGTTCAACTTACGCACTCAAGTCACCGTCCCGGATAAGAGCACAATCTCGCCGACGGGCCTTTCGTTTGTCGGCGATCATCTTGCGCTCGGTTCAGACATTGAACTGCCAGTGAAAATTAGAATTCCCGCTGGTGACGGAGAGCATCCCAATTCCCAGTTGAACGAGTGTGGCAATAACGGTGGCCCAGATGACGACAATGAAGGCCACGATGACCGGCACAATCAAGAAGTATACACCGATACCTTTGGGCCAAGTCGGGTTCACGCATACTTGCAACCTCAGAACCTCGGAGCGCTTCCAACATTTCGGATTTCTCACGACGGTTCGACACTAGTTGTCG
>CAVRUK010000005.1:0-1072448 GCA_963724395.1 uncultured delta proteobacterium
CGCACTCGGAGGAAGCGACGGAAGCGTTGAGGCGCGATTCAGAGCGAACGAGGGCATACAGGCGCCAAGAACGCCCGCGGATCAGCCTGAAGCACGTATCGGCGCAGCTCCGAACAAGGGCTTGGCAACAGATCCCAATGCTGGAACTCAAATCCTGAACTCGAAGCTCACTCGGCAGATGGGACCGAAAGGCGGCACTAGTGGAGGATCCACCCGCTATATCGGCGGAAATGGGAACGGAAATGCAACGAGCAACATGGCTTCCGGAAACAAAGGTACAGCCAAGATCTAGTTTTTCTGCCTCCAAAGGGGAGAGCGGATGATCATTAATGAGCAGCGTCATCACCGGTAGCCAGGTCAGAAGACAACTCGCAGCAATGGCGTGCGGTTACTTCGACATCGGCATTCTGCGACCCGACGGTCGCATGCTCCTTCGCGAGGCGTGGACGGTCAGGCAGATAGAAGAAGCGGTCCAGCGGCTCAGACGCGAGAACGCGCGTGGTGCGCACATCTTCCTCCGGCCACACGGCGCTCATGCGCTGAGCCTGGTCGATGATCTCGGCGTTGAAGCGATTGCTCGAATGAGGGACGCCGGATTTCAGCCAGCCCTCGTTGTAGAAACCTCAACTCGAAACTTTCAGGTCTGGCTGAATCATGGAAGAACTCTCGATCGAAGCGTGAGCAGTAGCGCCGCCAGGGAGATCGCGAAGCGCTTCGGTGGCGATCTCTCGAGCGCCGACTGGAGACACTTCGGTCGACTCGCGGGCTTCACAAATCGGAAGCCCGAAAGGCTCTTGCAGAACGGATTAGCACCTTACGTTCACCTCCGTCAGTGCGAGGGCCGAACCTACGACGTGGCCCACGAATTTCTTGAGGAGGTCACATCCCTCGCGGAGAACGCCGTCGCCGTACGTGCGCTGACAACTTCTCGGTCGACTTCGAATCGCAACGGGGTTCGGCCACTCACTGAGTTTCATGTTGATCCGCGCTACAACGGCGACTTGCATCGCGCCGATATGGCTTGGGCCTTCCACGCAGCGAGCCTCGGTTTCTCAGAACAACAGATCAGAGACAAAATACTTCGCATGAGAGATCTTTCGAAGAAGGGCAGCATTCGGCGGCAGTTCAACTATGCGGAAAGAACGGCAATCAAGGCGGTCAGGACCGTCGAGCCTATCCAGTGAGTGCGCGGCTATGGGAATGCCTCACGTGCCCACTTAGCAGCGCTTTATCCGGTGCGCCGTCACTCCCGCCGGGACGGGCTTTGCACAAAAACCCCGACTTCTTTGTGCCGGACGCTGATCCTCCACAAAAACCTCGTCCTCGAATGGAAGTGCTGCTCGATGATAAAAGAGCATTTTCGCCGCTCTTTCGCCAAGGCCTCCGCCGCGATATTTGTACGGGGGGACAAGAAGCCATGATGAATACCGATCTGGTCGGAAGAGTTGAACGCATACGGCTCACGCCGCGCAATGCGCTATTTCCGCTGTTTGAGGCAGTCTCCAACTCTATTGATGCGATCCGCGCTCGAAAAGATGGCAAAAAGGGAGTCGTCGAAGTGCTTCTCTCGCGTGATTCCGCTAAGACGCAATTGGTCCTTCAAGGCGAAAATATCGAACCAATCAGCCAAATCCGAATTACGGACAATGGCGTCGGGTTCACCCCGGACAATATGACTGCGTTCCAAAATCTGGACACCCGTTTCAAGATAGCGATTGGAGGCAAAGGAGTCGGACGGCTCACTTGGCTAAAAGTATTTGAAAAAGCCACCGTCTCTTCTGTTTATCGAGATAGCTCGGGTTACAGAAAGCGTGCATTTGATTTTCTTCTGCCGGACGGAGTTGAGAATGAGAGTGACACTCCGATCAACGATAAATCTGGATCAGAGACCGCTACGACCATTATTCTGTTTCGTCCAAAAGACGCCTACTACGAGATGGCGCGACATCGCACGGAGACAATAGCAGCCTCTCTTGAGAAGCATTTCTTATACTATCTACTAGATTCAGTGCCGCTTGAAATCAGAGTGATTGACGGTCAGACGACCGTCCCCCTACAGACCAACAACGTCACTGCTAGAGAAGCCGGCCATTTTACGATCAACAAGCACAACTTTGACATCGAACATCTCAAAATTCATTCGCCTCAGAAAGCGCAACACACCGTAAACTTTTGCGCCAACCACAGACCCGTAAGAGAAGAACGTCTAAAGCAACTACCAGAACGCAAGTTTGACGATGGCGGAGATGGATTCTTCTATCAGGCGTACGTGTCGTCGGCCTATCTCGATAGTTGCGTCGATGAACAGCGGACGACTCTTGTTCTGGAGGAAGGGCCCAGCCTGTTCGGCGTCTCTGAGAAGGAACTCCATGACCAGGTCAATGCCGCTGCCGATCAATATCTTTCTAAAGAACTTGATGCTCTGCGGGAGGAACGGGAAAAGCGAATCGACCGGATAATCGAAGAGAATGTGCCACAGCTTGGTTATGTTAAACACTTTAATCGAGACGAACTCGAGGCCAAAGTTACTTACAACGATAGCGATGCGGATATTGAATCGATAATAGGTGACATTCATCTTAGGAATCAGAAAACCGGGCGTGCACTGATGGATGGTCTCGTCAAAGACCTCAAAGATTCTGTGAAGCTTGACCTCAAAAGTTTCGAAGCAACATTCGCAGACCGTATTAAACAAATTACCGGACCCAATGAAGCCAACCTCGCCAGCTACGTTCTGTATCGACGTTCAATAATCGACCTCTATCGCGAGGTACTACTTAAATCAGGCAATAGCTTCGAAAAAGAGGCAGCCGTTCACAAGCTGATGTTTCCAATGGGAGAGGATGTAGATACCTCCAAATCCTTCCTCAATCACAATCTCTGGCTGCTGGATGAACGACTAACATTTGCAAACTATGTCGCTTCGGACCTTCCACTTAGTAAACATCGCATACTATTCGAAGTAGATAGCAAGAGAGAGCCCGACATTGTGTGCTACTACAATTTTGGATTTTCGGAAGATGACCCAGCGCTAGATGAATTACACAACGTGGTGATAGTTGAACTTAAGCGCCCCGGTCCGCATGCTCAACGTCCAGAGACACCATGGGACCAAACCATGGACTATATCAAGAAAATCAGGGAAGGATTCTACGAGGACAGAAGAGGTCAGAAGGTAAAAGCCTCTGAAAGTACAAAGTTCTACTGCTTCATCGTGTGCGATACGGACGATCAAAAGATACAAAGCATGATAGAGAGGGACCAATTTCAGCCAATATATGGCGGAGTCGAAGGGTACTCTCTCTATCACCTGAAGTATCAAGCCTATGTGGAGCTTGTCCCCTTTCAGAAAATTCTGAGAGACGCAGAACGTAAGCATCGCGCCTTCTTTGAAAGAATTGGATTGATTCAGGGAAAGTAGTCCGACCTACGGTTCAGAAGTTCAGCCCCATTCCCAGTTCGTGCTTGCTGCGAATCAAAGACAATATGAAGACTGCGAGCCATCTCTGAGCGCACGCACGTTCGTTTGGGAGCGAGTGAATCAAGCGCGTCCCGGACTACCCCGCATCCTTGATAAACCCGCGCAACGACTTCACGAAATGTCGATCCCTAAGAACGGACGTCGTTGCTAGTTGATCCCAGATTCTTCCCTGCCGTTCCAAGTACAAACTGGCCGGCCCGCGAACATGATGCGGTGCCACCTTCCATCCGTCTTCCGGCTCCCATCGATTCTTGTATGGCATGTTGGGTTCAAAGCGAATGTCATCTGCGGCCACGAGATACTGTCCTGGTGAGTCGATTACCTCCAACACCGTGGGAAGCGCGCGAACGGCCAAAAAGTCGTTTCTCGCCAATTCATAAATGTCTCCTATTTCCAGGAGAGCGGCGAGATCGAGTACGATCGTGGATACGTAAGATTCGAGTCGGCGGGGAACATCAACATGCTCGAACGGAGCACCGAGCAGATACATGATCTCCTTTTCAGGCGTGGCTCGGGAATCTCCCAAGCCGAGCTTATCCGATTCGTAGCGATCGCCGATCCATCTGATTACATTCTTTAGCAGTGTCTGAACGGTATCGCGGTGGCCCGTCTTCCAGAGGAGAAGAACAGGCGCAATCAGAGACACCGCCCAATGATCCGAAATAGGATGCGCACAGCCTTCGTTGGCATTACAGAAATCTGCCAAAATCGCAGCAATCTCTTGGGACCGTGCCCCGTCTACCTCTCCCGCCAGCAAACCAAGCAATCCAAGGACTTCGATGAGTCTCGCACAGCGTACGGGATAGGTGACGATGGAAAACGGTTCGCTGTGGTCCTGGATGAACTTATCGGAATTGAGCGAATTCTCATTGCATCGAGCAAGGAGGTCGGTGGCATACTGACGGAAAAGCTGACGGCCCGTATCGCTTGCGCGAAAGATACTTTCGGTCGGTGGTTCCATTCCGTGCCCGCGAACCCAGGTCGCGCGCACCAGACACAAACCAACATAGCTGGCCAAATCGAGACGACTTTGCTGACGCAACCGGCTGGCTATGATTGCTGCTTCCAGTCCTCCGCGTGTCAGGCTTTCGTCACTATTCTCTGCGAACCATCGTCGCGAGAACTGCTCAAGTTCAAAATCTTGAATTGCCCCCTCGTCGATCTTTCCAATAAGCGAGAGCAGTGCTCCCGATGATGTCCCCGCGAGTCCCGCTTCCGGTGCCTCGCTTATCATTTGCACCAATGTTTCTCTGTCCCATGTCGCGAATCCGATTTCTCCCAATTGATCCAGATGCGCTGAATATTCCTGTGCAGCTGGTGGCGCTCCACCGACCAAACGACCTGTAGTTACGAAGACGGCCCGTCTTGCCATCATGCGATCGAAAGCAGGATGGGCCAGGGAATTTGTTCTAAGCAGGTCTATCTGTCCGCGACACTCATTCCATGCGGACAAATTAAGGTTCCCGGCTTTCGTTTGGAACGCGTACTGCGATGTAATCCCCGCTTCGGTTCGCTTCGCTATGAAGTCCTTTCCAAACTCAAACGTGCCATGCAGAAAATGTATGTCGTGAAAGCCCATCGCCCGAAGCAAGGCCATGAATGGCGCGTCAAACTCACGCTCTTCCATGCGATCAAGATAATTTCCGATGACGTCGGCGATCATTGAATTCCTGCTTTTTCCGTTCTATCAATTCATGAAGTACCCTTTGCTGCGCCTCCGTTGGAGGAGGCAACTTCTGCCACGCTTCGAAGAGATCCGGGCCCACGAACATCGTCGGCAAGATCGGATTTCCGTATTCATCAAAATCGATTTCGGCCTGCTCCAATCCGCGAAGGTACAATTCGTAGCTTAGTGGCTCGCCGCGAGCGTCGACCGTCGTTCCTGCAGCTTCAGACAAGCGACCTATGCGTTCAAAGAAGCGAGGCATTACTTGCTCTAGTGCCTTAGTTGCGGTGTCATAGAGTGCGGCCGCAAAGCCATCCACATTACACGTAATAACATCATCGAGTTTGACAGCAACGGTCATCTCAGTCCTTAGGGGTTGACCCTCTACCACCTCGCCGGACGGCATCGTATTCCGAACAACTGGTACTTGGTCAGACCGTACAGACTGAATCCGTCCGAGAACCGGATCATTGCTGGACATCAGCTCGTGAACCGCGTCGCCAACAAATCGCGTGACTGCCCGGTCGTATTCGTCGAGCAGGAACAAGAAACTCATAGGATCACAACCTCATCAGCTTTCTATTTTCTCCGGAAACAGACCCGGCATCCAGCGAGAGGCTAAAGTGGCCGGGAAGGCGAGCCGAAGCGGCGCGCGCGATCCCTCTGATACAAGAACATTTCTGGCTATCAACGAAGCGACAATGCGTCGCGCATGGCGATCAGTTATGCCGAGCACGGTGCCAACCTCGCCCCGTGGCAGTTCGCCTCGATACAGCAAAGCCTCCAGGATGATACCGACTTTTGCCGGTAACGCGCCGAGCCGAACTTCCTCTTCGGCCCACAGCAGAATGCGTGTGCGCAATCGCTCCGGCTCTACTAATCCTTCCATGAAACTGACCTGATCGAGACAAATCTCGAGGAAGAAGCGGGTGAAACGAGCCAGCGCTTCCTCGCTGAGATTGCCCCGGCCGTCGAGATCGTTGCGACGAGGAATGTCGCACTCGGCCAGGCCCCGCTTGTAATCCGCGACTTTGCGCGCCAGTCCGCGCGCCGCCGACCAGATCGCGCCAGTGTCGAGTGCTTCCAGCAGCATTGCATGCGACATCAGCCGCGCAACCCGCCCGTTGCCGTCGAGAAAGGGGTGAATCCAGACCAGGCGATGATGCGCGGCTGACGTTGCGAGAATCGCGTCGGTTTTTCCGAGATTTCCGTAGACCTGCTCGAACCGCTCCAAGAAGTGCGGCAAAGCCCCCGGGCTAATCGCAACATGCTGGCCTACTCTCACACCGCGTCCGCGCAACTCGCCGGGCGCCATCTTGATGCGCTCGCCGGTATCGGGATTTTCAACCCACAACAGTTCTTCGGGCAGCCTCTCCCCAAAACGACGATGCACCTCGCAGATGCCGACCCGCGTCGTTGCGCGACCCCGCAGTCCGCCGCCATCGATCCATCGCTGAACCTCGATATGCGCCTTGGCTTCGAGCTGCAGGTTTCTTTTGCGAACGTCCGCGACGTAGTCGTTCTTAAGCGCCCGTTCGATATCGATCGGATGGGTATCGTGCCCCTCGATCAGGTTGCTGTAATAGCAGTTCATCGAGCGGACCAGATCGGCCAGCGCGGTCACGATTCCCTCGGGTAGACTCCGGCGAAAGCCGGCTGACCGTGCCGCCAACTCCACAGCCAAATCCGTGAGCTCGCCACGGAAGCGGGAGCCTTCGGATATCAACATCGGCTCCATCAGGCTCACGGGTTCTTTACCGTCGGGAGAAAGCCCTTCTCCGTCCGCTCCAATGTCCGCTTTTATGTCCGCACCAGTCTTGGCCATTTCGCCAATAATACCGTAGTCTTCTCTCAATGTTAACCCTCAACAGTCACGACTAATGTCCGCCTATGCGGCCCGCCAATTTTGCCTTAAATCGCGTCGAAACCACCTCCCTGGATCGCGGCGGCGGGTGTTTGGCTGGATATGGCAGTCGGGGATGCGCCCGTTCGGAATAAACCGACATGGCCGTCGAAGAAAAAACGTCATATATGTCGCTACCTAACAGTCATCTGTTTTGATGTATCTGTTCTATGCTATTTTGCTTATTATGAACGTGAACTCAAACGCGGGATCCCTTGGGTCGGGCAAATGGGGGACAGCTAGTCTCGCCGGATTTCAGCCGGTGCCTGACGTATTGTTGATGAAGCAACAAGAGCTCGACCTCGAGCCGCTCGACGTTTTAGTTCTGCTCAACCTCACGTCGTACTGGTGGTACCGGGATCAACCACCTTTCCCGCGGACCAATATCATCGCCAGCCGCACTGGCGTGAGCAGCCGGTCGGTCCAGCGCGTGATGAAAAAGCTGCAGGCCAAGGGCTATATCAAACGCGGCAAATGGCAGGATGCGGAAGGCAACGTTCGTCCTGCGGTATTCTTCGACGGACTAATCGCCACACTCGGAGACCTCGCGAGCGCAGACCCGCTCTTGGCCCAACGGATGCGCAGGGCGTCGTCCAAGCCAGATAATCGGCAATCTTCTCATTCGGCAAAGGAGGGGGCACGTGGCATTCACCGGACCCTCTAACATTGAAACCAACGGGCAACTTCGCATACCGCAGCGCGATGGCTGGATAGCTATCCGCCGTTACTATGCGTCGGCCGGTGGCGCGCGGGAAGTCGGCATCGTCTTGCCGGTAGGCTGTGGCAAGTCCGGCTTGATCGCAATTGCCCCGTTCGCGCTCACCGCGCGGCGCGTGCTGGTCATTGCCCCAGGCAAACGCATCCGGAGCCAACTTGGCAACGACCTGCGGAGCAGCAGCGAGACCAATTTCTACGAACGTTGCGGCGTACTGACACCTAGCCAGCAATTCCCCGAAGCAGCGGTTATTGCGAGCGGTCGAATCAATATGGACGACCTGCGCAATTGCGACTTGGCTGTGACCAACATTCATCAAATCGCGGGAGAGGAAAATCGTTGGCTCGACGACCTCGAACCCGATTTCTTCGACCTCATTCTTGTGGACGAAGCCCACCACAACCCTGCGGCAAGCTGGCAGCAGGTCAAGCAACGGTTCCCAACGGCCCGCATTGTCAACTTCAGCGCCACGCCGACCCGAGCCGATGGACGCCGCATGGAAGGCGAAATCATTTACTCTTTCCCGGTGTTGGACGCGATCCAGGCCGGATATGTCAAGCGGCTCCGGGCGAAGATGCTTCGCCCCGCCCAACTCAGGTACGTAGACCGCACCGACGGCCAGGAGCGGCTTATCGGCCCGGACGAGGTCCGCGAACTCGGCGAGACCGATGCCGAATTCCGGCGTGGCATCGTGATGTCGGAGGAAACGCTCGGATCGATCGTCGATTGCGCAGTCACGGAGTTACGCCGGCTCCGGACGGAAACCGGTGAACAGCGTCTCAAGATTATCGCTTCGGCGCTCAATCAGGCTCATTGCATTCAGATCACGGAGGCCTTCCGTGCGCGCAATCTGCGAGCGGACTATGTTCATTCCTTACGCGACGGAGAAGATCCGAAGGCCAACGACAGCGTCTTCACCCGGCTCGAAAACCACGAGCTTGATGTGATCGTGCAAGCGCGGATGTTAGGCGAGGGCTTCGACCACAAGTATTTGGCGGTCGCTATGGTCGGCAGCATCTTCGCTAATCTCAGCCCGTTTGTGCAGTTCGTCGGACGGGTAATGCGGTCGATTGAACAGGACTCGCCAGGCCATCCGCTCAATCAGGGTGTGGTTGTCTTCCACGCAGGCGCGAACGTTGCCCGCCGCTGGAATGATTTCCGGCAGTTCAGCGAGGCGGACCAAGCGTATTTCGCCGACCTGTTGCCGGCGGCCGAGGAAGTGGATTTCGAAGGCAGCGAGACCTCAGAGAGGGTACCGGGCGCGGGAGGACGCTCTCGAGTCGAAGTCCTCGAAGAGCTAGGCGTTAGCGCGACCGACATGGAGCCGATCGGCGACCCGCAGGCTGCCGAGCTGCTGCGTCGGCTCGCTGATATGGGCGTGACCCCAGACCAGGCGGCCGGAGAACTTCGGCGCCTTCGAATGACACGCCAAGATAGGCGTGAAGCCAAGCGCGCGGCCTTAAGCGCACTGGCACAGAACGAGGCGGGCCGCATTTTGAACCGCCTGCGTGTCAACCCGCGCGGCAAAACGCTTGACCGCAGTCGGCGACAGAATAATTACGCCTGGGTCGTCGCCGAACTCAACAGCCGGGTGAACGAGCGTATCGGTGGAAGTGGAGGGGACCGCCAGAATTTTACTCTCGAGCAGCTTGAAGAAGCGCTAGCCGCTTTGCCCGAAATCGTCCAGCAGTTCGAGGAGGAAATTCGCAATGCCGCGGCCTAAATCTCTGCTCGTCAGCATGGCTATTACCCAGGCGGGCAGAGCCCACGATTGCCGTTTCAATCCGGACCACCGGATCTCGAAGGGCACCAACCGCCTCACGATCAAGGACGATGGCGACGAGCACCATTATTGTCTTGAATGCGCCCGAGCCTTTCTCGCAAGAGACCTCGTGCGCCTGCAAAACTTTAGCGACGAGGTCAGTCAACTCCTTACTACCTGAATCGGATGGCCAAAGCCGATGGCAGAGACGACCCGACAAACAGGGAAATGGTCCCAGGCCGGCGTTCCCCATAAGGGCTGGACGTGCATCGATATCGAGGATCTCGGTGAGCCTTCGGCGACCTGCGAAATGTGCGAGACGCAGACGATTCGCTACGTTCATCACATGGAACATCCGAATTACTCGGTGCCACTCGGATGCGGCTGTGTCTGTGCCGGTCGGATGGAAGAAGACTACGAGGGTGCGCAGCGCCGAGAGCTCGTCTTACGCAACGCGGGCGGCCGACGGAAGCGCTGGCTTTCCCGACCTTGGCGTTCGTCGAGCAAGGGCAATCCATATTTGAACACTGATGGCTACAACATCGTCGTCTATCCGACAGCGGACTCGATCTGGGGCTTTCGGGTGACGAACCGCGTGACAGGGGACGCCATCCGATCTCGGCGTCCCTGCGCATCGGAGGACGCAGCAAAGCTTCGGGCCTTCGACGCGATGGTGTGGATGGGCAATCGAGGCAGGTAGCGCACTCACGCGGGCGGTACTGTCATATCCGCGACGATAGTCCGCCGCGGCTGCGGGCAAGTTTGAGGGGATTCGAAATCCTGAGCAGCGACAAGCCCGGCGCACCTGTTCATCCGGGGCGCGGGAACCTTTACCGCGCACATCAACGCCGACAATCCTGTCGGCACCATGCAGAGTATCGAACACACGCTTCGTGTCCTTGGCCTGCCTCCCAACTTTCCTGCAGTTTCAAGCAGAGTCGGTTCAAGTAATGCCCTGGTGGGTGAGGCTTCACCAGGACTCGGAGAGCTTCTCAACGACATCTTTTCTTGCCAACACGCGTGAGCAAAGCTCCCACCGATTCTTATCTGGATCTACGGTCTCCTCGTAACGCACTTCAAAGACATCCTTGGCGTGCTCGCGGAGGTGAATGTACTCATCCATCATTTCCTCAAGCTTCTCCTCGCTTTCGATCCATTCGTCCTCAATAGTGTCGGGAAGACCGCCGAAGATATCGAACTTGTCTTTCAGCCGTCGTGATAGCACCCTGTAAATCTTTTCGTCTTGCGTGTCATGGTAGACAAGGTTCAGCATGTCCACCGTCCGTCGCGCCTGACCGAAGCGTTTAATACGCCCGAGACGCTGCTCCAGTCGTGAAGGATTCCAAGGCAAATCCACATTGATGAGGGTCCCGAGTGTTTGCAGGTTGAGGCCTTCGCACGCCGCGTCCGTCGCGACGACGAGACGAACTTGCCTCGTCTTGACCGCTTTCTTGATCTCTTCGCGATCAACTGAAGAAAATTCCTCATCGCGGAAGATTCCGCTCCTACCCGTACCTGCATAGACAGCAACGGGTTCGCCGCGAATAGCTTGAGCCAATTCGGAGGCTACCCAATAGGCGGTGTCGTAGTATTGACTGAAGACGATGCAGCCGTGCTCCAGCCAGGTTCTGCCGTCGGTGCGATATCCCGTTAGAAAGTGCATGACTGCGGCCAACTTCGGATCGCGGGCTTCGGGCCGTGACAGTTCGTCGATGATTACGCTGAGGTAATTTGCTTCCGTTGGCGGTATCGTACTCAAGGCTTCCGCAAACATTTGAGCTTGATCGTCGTCCTCAGGTCCCTCGCCCTGCAGTAACTTTTTCGCCGTTGCTATTCCGGATGCAAAACTTGAGCAGATTCGCTGAAGGAGCATCGTCTTCATGAAACCAGCCGCCTTCGTGCGTTGCTGAAGAGCCTCCGTAAATTGTTCAGCCGCTTGGTAGGCCAGGTTGAACGGGTAGTTCGTCAGCAAACCAAGTCCTTCAAAGTGAGTTTCTGCGTAGTCGGCGGCGGATTTCTTAGGGTCAGGGTGAATCTCCACTGCGACCTTCTCAAGGAGCCCTGCATTTTCAAGAGTCTCACGTCGGCGTAGAACGGTGTGGCGGACGATTGGATTGTGTTCCCGGAAAAAACCCGGCGCGAGCGTCGGCACGATAGCCTGCTGTTCAAAAAAGCCAAGAGACCCAAATCCTTTGTCGGTAAAAAACACGTTGCTAGGAATTCCTAGTTGCAACCGCAGACTAGAAAACGTTGACTCTTCATCACTAGGCGGCAGAGGATTGCGAAGCCACTCCCACGCGTCGCGTTCGTCCTGCGGAATCGCGTCCCCTTTGACGACAGGAAGAGCTTTCTGCCAATTGGCCCAATTACTAAGTGCTTCGCGGCCGAGAACGAAATCAGCGCCCGCGTTAAGGATTCGCATTAGGTCCCAAAGCTCGGAAACATCGGTTTGGATAGGAGTCGCAGTACCGAGAAGGAGATTCTTTGTGCGGGAACCGATGCGAAGCATGAATTCGAGGAGGTTGTTGGGCTCGTCCTTCTTTTCTCCAAGGCCGCCGCGCCGTCGAGCCTTGTGGGCTTCGTCAAGTATTACCGTACCGAATTTTCGTTCCAGCAAGAGCCGCCTCTCTGTGGAATCCTGAACGATCAATCCTGTCGAGACTATCGCGATGCGATATGGGCATCGGGTGATGTCTTCGGCGCCACGGGTCTTAACTATGTGGCCGTTTTGATCCAGCCAAACCTTTTTGCCGGAAAGCCACACGGCACTGGGTATCCCCAGCATGTCCTTCAATTCCACCTGCCACTGAAACGTCAGCGTGGACGGGCATAGGATGAGGACCGGCCCGTCTTCGAGCAGAACCGACACCACACCACTGGCAGCAAGGGAAAGTGTTTTGCCCACGCCGACTTCGTCAGCGAGAAGCAACCGGGCTTTTCCGTAAGTCTCGCGATGCTTGAGGAATATGGTCACGAAGGATCGCTGCCAAGGCTGAAGCTGTTCACCGCCGCGATAGATCGGACTCTCGACAAGCGCAGCTGCCGGGAGTTCGTCTGGTTTGAGATCACCGAAGTGAATCTCGACGCGGTCCGCGACGCGCTTTATCTCTTCGATGATAGCGTCGGGGAGGGGAAAGGAGTCCTTCCAGAGAGCCTCAAATTCTTCCTCGACCCACGCTACGCCTTCAGTCGAAGTGTCTTCCCATAGGATTTCGTAGTTCTGAGCGAAGGCACTTTTTGTTTCGTTGATTGATCCCAAAAAGCAGGTCTTGCTGCCAATCGCTGTTTCAATAATGCCAGCTTTTCCATGGACGAAGACGCGATCTTTGGGAACAACACGAATCTCGATGCGACCGCAGGTGAGGAGCTCGTAGAGCTTACGATAGCGGTCTCGATGTAACAGCGCTTCGACTTCCGCTGGCGCTTCATTCCACTTCCCTTTCAAAGCGGTCTCGCGGACGTGTTTCGAGACGGCCACGTCTGCGGCATCTAGCTCGCTGTTACAGACGATCTGGACTTTCGGGATCCCGGCGATCTCCTCTCCGACCAACTCGAAGATCGAACTGCGAAAATAACCGGCAATGCGCTTATAGGATTTTGCTTCCTTGAGCTTAGCCGCGAGGAACGCATGATCGAGCCGCTGCCGACGAGACGAGAAACGGTTGACCTGCGACGCACGCGTTTCCTTTATTTCAGCCAAGGCGCTGATTCCTCACTAGGTCGCGTAAGACGCGCGCGGCGCTGGCTTCCTCGGGACGCAGTGTTTCCAGTTTCTGCGACAAATAATCGGCCAGTTCAACGACCAGTTGTCGCCGTGTCCCGTTTGCGTAGTAGTCCTGTACATTCAGGGTGAGGTGGGTGAGAACCTCCGCTCCGTCCACGTTCTTTTCGAGCTCCATCATGCCGTAGAGGACGGCGCGTAGTACCGATCGATGCAGCTCCGAGCCCTCGGACATCTCTGTTTTCCCAAACTCTACTGCGTTCTTGAGCCGCGCCTTGTTGGCCTTCTGGCTGGCCATGAGCGGACGAAAATCGCGTACTTTGAAGGCCTTCGCGAAGTTCTGATAGTTATCCAAAGACTGGAGGCCTTTGCCTTCTAGATCGACCAACTTGAGATAAAAGCGCTCGGCGCCGGTGAGCCCGTCCCAATGCGCTTTGCCGATGCCCTTTGGGACGAGGCATTGGTTAGCAGTGTCTACAGCGAACGCAATGAGTCCATCGACGAAGGTGGTCTCACTCTTGACCCGCGGTCGGATGGCCTCGGCGGTCATATCTCGACCGTCGATCACCGCGTATCTCGTGAGAACACGCAGCGCGGCAGCGTAGCCGGCCATTTGAATGTCAGCATCCTCGAACACGTTTTCATCGCGGTAGAGCCCTTTTGCCTGTTGGTTGAGGCCAGTGAGTGCGTGCACCTGCGCTTCGACTTCCTCTTGGATTTCCCACGCCAGGTCGTCGCGGGTGGTCTTGTGCGTGCCACTTCGTTTACGGACCACAAGGAGCACTGTGCCCTTCACGTAGCTTCCTTCGCGTAACGCGCTATCGGTCTCGGTAACCACGTACCAAGCGGCGGTCACTTGCAAACCGGAGGCCCACACAATGTTCGCCATATCGCCCCAAATGGTGCCAGACTGATGGGTAAACATGATGACTTGGATGCCGTTCTCTGGCATGCAGTCGGTCATTTGTTTATATGCAGCCACCATCCTACGGCGGAATTCTTCATCCTCGCCCTTGATGGCGAGGGATCGGCGGCTGTCCCAGACCCAGTCGGAAAACTCTCCATGTGGGTTCTTACGGAGCCAAGCTATAAAGAACTCGAGAATTTCATCGAAGCTAACTGCGTCCCCATAGGGAGGATCCGTCACATAGACATCGTTGATCGCTTCAAGTTGCTGCGCGGGATGGCAGCCGATGTGGTGAGCTATCGAAGGAATGAATTCAAAGGATTTGTAGTCTGCGTCCGCAATATCGAGGGCGTAGCGCATCCCTCGACAACCATAGTTAATCAACGGGTTGAGCGCTTGATTGTCGAAAGCGCCAGTCACCATTCCCGCGCCGCTTCCACCGATAGTGAATCGGCTAAGGCGTGAATTGCAGTTGAGAGCTCGCGCGAATCCCAACTTCAATTGTGCGTCGGAAAGCTGGTTCAGTAAGCTTCCGACAAGCAATTGTCTTGGATTGAACAGGTGATGCCAGTGAGTCCAACCGCGAGTGCGAATCGGCTCATCCGTCTTTGCGCCTGGCTCAATTCGCATGTCTGGTACCCAACCTGCTTCCTGCCACCCAGCCAAGTGCTTCGACACGTGAGCTTCAACAATTTTCTCACGGATCAAATCGCTCTCAGAGACAGCTCGAACCTCGTATTCCTCACCACGTCCCCGCTTCGTCGGACGCATCCATTGGATCGCGTAAAGCCGCTCTTGATATATGTCGCTTGACTCTGGCTTGAAATCGCTTTTCTCCCACATGCGAAGCTTATTGCCGACGGCGCCACTCGCAAGCCGATAGTCGCCTCGCAATGTGGAAAGCTTCGTCCGGTATTCGGTGCCTTTAACTTTGTGCACAAGATATGGGTCTTGTCCGCGCCCATCACTACGCACTGTGCCCTCATGAGCAGCATTCATCTCGGTTGCGGAGACGCCCGTGCGAATGGCTATCTCATACCGCTCGTTTGTCGCGTTAGGCACTAGCTCCAAAATGATAGAACGGACCCTGTTTAGAATGCGGTTCGGCAGCATCGGCACAAGCCATCCGGTTTCGGGGCACCGGACTTCGTTGCAATAGAGGTAAATCTTGCCGCGCCAACCTTGGCCATCTTGTTCGATGCCGAGGCGCGCAATCTCAGCTTCCGCGTTTACGACCATCTCCTCTTGTGCCTGAGCCAAGAGGCCCCGTGCTCCCTTTGACCCGCCTACTATGTTGAATGCTCCCCAAGTAAGCATGCACGCAACGGGATTAAGATCTGAGGCGTAGACATTGCACCCAAGGCGAGCGGCCTCAAACGGAATCTGTCCAGAACCGCAAAACGTGTCAGCGATATTTGGGCGATGACCGAAGCGCATTATGCCGAGCTGTTCAACCAAGTCGGGGAACGAGCGCGCGTTGGTGCCGAGGTGGTCGTTAACGGCATCCCATATGTGATCGTGGACGGTTCCTATCACCTCTTCCGGTCGCTTCGCGGCCTCGACGCGGTCGCGATACGAAACTTTTGGCAGTATCTGCGCCTCCAACCGGCGGCGGTCAAGTTCAGTGAGGTCCTTACGCCAAGTCACTTCGACTTCCGCATACGCAGGGTTCGACCAGTCGATTGGTCCGAAGTCCGGTAAGATACCGGATGGAAAGACGGTGAAGTAGTCGCTGATGCAGGAAACACTCAACGCGGCGAGGATTTCTTTGGGATGAGGTCGGCGCGGCAAGCGGGCAACGAATGACTCGTCATCCATCGCCATGAGTCTCTCGAAGATTTCGAGGTCGCGTCTAGGGTCGGTGGTTGCTGGGAGCAGGCACCCTAGTACGCACGCCTTGCTCAAGATGAGGGGTTTGCGTCCCTTCCAATAGCTGCCCAGTGCGGTGAGTGTTTTCCCCGTGCCCGCCATCTGCTCTTTGTATGCTTCGGCGGAGAGCTTCTGGACTGGCAGTAGCTTCTCAATTAAGGCGCGAGCGTTCTTGAGAGAAAAGGGCGTGATGGGTGCAATCATTTTCTGTTTTCAAACAACGGAAGGCTGAAGAGTTCGGTCTCGATAGGGCGTCGGCGCTTTCGGCCCGCCGGCGGTTTTTCTCCATCGGACAGAGCAAAGAAAAGAGCGCGACGCCAACCTCGTTGCGTATCCTCGGGCAAACCACACTCCGCGACCGTCACCGAGAAAAGCCACCAACGCTCCTCTGGACGGAGCGCAGCCCACTTGCTGCAAATGACAGGAAGCTGGTCGGAATTCGCCGTTTCGGCGGCCCATGCCAGCACACAGAGTTCCTTGCCGAGGAGCCGATCGACGAGGTTGCTTCCCGAATGCCAACGGCTGACGGCGAGCTTGGCAGCCTTGAGGCGGTCATTGAATTCACGCCGAGCAATGTCTGCAATGGCGGACCAGACAGCACGAGGCAAGATCACCCTCTCCTCGTCTCGGGGAATACCGCCTTCCAGACCGCGGTAACCGAAATCCTCGATAATGCGTACCGGGTCCGTCTTTGCGGGTGGAACTTCGACGCGGAATAGATGCGCGCCGAATTTTTCCGGCGCGCCGAAGTCCACAGTCTTTGCAGATTCGGTCATTGCTCAATGTCGCCTGAATCGAGCTCAATGCCCAGCTTATCCGCAAAGTCCTTCAGGTCGTGGCCGGAATTGAAGTGCGCCTTACGAAAAGTCATAGAAATAGGCGTCGTGGGCAAGAACTTTTCCAGCACCGTCTTCAGAATGGCTTCGATAAAGGCGGCGTTCACTTGAATCTCGCCGACTGTAACTTGCACCGCTTGCGCTCCCTGCCCGATGGTGAGGGTGACGTATTCGAAGTTGACGGATTTTTCGCTGGCTTGCTTCAGGCTCTCGAAGGTTTTGGCGCGGGAATCGAGCTTACGCCCTGTGCGAGAAACGATTCGGCCCGGTTTAATGTCGTCGATCTGGACACCTTTCTTGCCCTTGGCGGCGTACTTGAAATCGGCCTTCGCTTCGATCCCAGAGGCCTCACCGAAGACCCGGAGGAGAACGTCGCCGTCGCCGATCGCAATTGGCTTTTCGTAGACGATGCCCTCACGGGGTTCGCTACCGTCTAATGTGTATCGAATGTTGCCCTGAGGCGCGACGAAGAGTTCAACGGTCCGCTTGCCGCCCTTCTCCGACAGCAGATTACGCAGGACGAGCTTATTGGACCAGGTAACGACATCGCCAGTTTCGAATTGGCCAGAGGGGTCCACTGCCAGAAAGTTCACTCTGAGAGCCTTAGTAGCAAGCGTCTGATCATTGAGCTGCGGGCTGGATTCGCTGACCGGTGCGTCCTCCGCGTAGTGGAGGCGGGGCGCAGGACCGGCGTTCTGCGGATTAACGCGCAGACGGACCTCGCCTTGGTCGTTGGGCTCAGATTCTGGGATCGCCTGGACTGAGGTCTTCTTTCTCTGAGGCTTCTTGGTAACGTAACCGTTCCCGAGATCTTCCCAAAGACCGCGGTTGCACGCGATCGATTTCAGGGTCTCGAGACCTTTGGGTGGCAACCACGGCATGCCGGCCTGTTCGCTATAGCGGTCGACAATATCGGACCACCGGGCATCAGGTCATGTTCTCCGGCCACAGCAGATCCTGGGCTTTGTCGCGTATTGGATCGAAATCTTTCTCAGGGTCAAGGTAAAGCTTCAGCGGGTCTGAAGTGAGCGTCTTTTCAATCTGCTCTTCCCCGCTAAAGGGCTTTTGAGCGTCGCGCGTCACGTCCAACCCCTTGGACGCTAGCTGTGCTGGTCTGCCGCTGCGCTGTATGGGAAAAAGAACCTTATCAAAGAGATTCAAGACAGTAGAGTTGAAGTCTTGCTCATAGGCTTGCTGCTTACGTTCCAGGTCGTCGCGCTGCGGATGGGCCTTAGGGATACGCCCATCCGCCTTTTGCGCGGCAAACACTTGGCGCGCCGCCTTTTCGACGCTACCCATCGCGGTTTTGTCGCCGGTCAACACGCAGAGATTGTTTTTCTGGCTCAAGCCATCGAAGAACCTCTGCACCTCCTCCGGCGGAATCTTTGAGTCGGGGCTTACGATAAGAAGCACTCGACCTTTTCGGACCCGATCTGCTACCTCTTCAAGCTTCGGAAGCGGCAACACCTCTTCGTAGACGGTTCTCCGCATAGGCTTGAACATCGCGGCTAGGCGATGCCGGATGAGGTCGTCCACTTGGTTTTCTGGTGCATCGTGCGCCATGCTTTGCAGGAGTTTTGTTAAATTTTCCTGACGATCGAAGTAGTAGCGGCCCTCCGGCGTGTGGTGAATGTACCACGCGGATTTTTCGAGTTCCTCGAAGGCGGCAAGGAAATCCGATGCCTCGCGCAATGGTGAAACCAGGCACTCAACCATTTCCTCGCGAGTCAGCCCTTTCACTGCGTTGACTGCGGTAGAAAGGCTCGCGGTCAGGAGCAATGAACCGACTTGAGTAGCAGCTTCCTTGCCCGTTTTTAGATCGATGACTTGTGCGTGCGCTGACTGATTGCCGTCCCAGAGGTCCTTCGCGATGACATCGCGCATGCCGGAAATCTCGGTCAGCTTGTCGCGCACTTCTTGGACGGAGAGGTCGAAGTGCTGCGGCCCGATGAGGAACACGTCGTTGTCTTTCCGATCCCAGACCGACCGGAGAAGGCGAGAAACAAGTTCTATGAGGCCGCGCGTCTGCTTGAACTGCTCGTTCTCTTTGAAGAGAGCGACGACGTTCTTGAGCCGTGGATGGAATGGGTAGGTAGCGGCGATTTCGTCGGCGATGGCTTCCGCACCTCGAGTGGCGACCTTAGATTTGCTGGCTTCTTCGAGTTTCTTCCCATACAAAGCGGCTATGTCCTGGACTTCGGCCTTGTCCGGAAGGGATTTGAAAAGACGTTTACGAAGTATGTCGTAGATCTCATTGGAGGCGAGGTCCACAGGCGTGATGTTGCGCTCTTGGCGCCCCAACTCCTGGCGAGCATCGTCGAGGGCGCGGTTGATCAGCTTCATCCCTGTTTCGTAAGTAGCAGCAAGATCCGAAACGACGACGCATACGTTGCTCTTCTTGCCGGCGGCCGTGAGAAGGTTCGCAAAGGCGCGCGTGGCTATGTCGGCAACGGTACCGCCGCCGACTCTCTGCGTGTCAAGGTAATGGAAGTACGGTGGCATCTCATCGAGCAAGATAAGAACCGGTTCACCGCCCTCGAACAACTTAATCCAGTCCCCCTCGTCAGGGGCCTTGGGGCCACTACTCCAGAAGGCCTTAAACTGTTCCCCTTTCCCGAGCTGATTCGCGATTTCTCCCCAAAAGAATTGCTCGGGGTTATTCCGGCCGTTGAATGCGGCAATCCTTGCGCTCTTGAACATCGCGCCATGAAGATCGCCCCCGCAGTATTTTTTTCGAAGTTCTGGGTATTTGGCTAGCAGCCCGAAACCTACGAGTAGATGGGTCTTGCCACCCCCCATCGCTTGCTTCAGATGAAAGACGGCCTGAGAAGAAACGCCGGCCAGTCTAGCTACACCTTCGGTAATCAGATCACGCATGCCTTGCGTAATTGAGGTTTTCTCGAAGAATGCGGCGCCGTCTCCTTCGGCGGTGATGATCTCGTCGAGTTGTTCGATCTGATCGCTGAGCTTGATGGAAAGCGCGTTCGGCTGAAGCGTGCACGCATCTCGGACTGTTTTCATAGCTCCTTCGGTTCCTCTCAGGCCTCGTGTCTAGCGCCATTCGACCGCGTCAGGGCCAGGCCACTCGCCGATCAAGAGGTCGGCAAGTGTCGCACTTCGTGCGTCGACGCAGTCCTCATCAAACCGGTCGAGATAGTCATGCACGAGGCGGGCATTCAAGCGCAGCGCGCTGTGTTCCGCCAGCCCGGCACGCTTGTCCGCCCATGGGGCATTGCTCAAGGCAGGGTTCAGACTCCTTGTAACCAAGGTCAGGTTACCCAAACGATGAATCGCTTCCTGACGGCGATTGCGAGCCTTGTCGTCCCCCGGAGGATCAAGCGGCCAATTTTCCACCCACGACTGCGGAATCAAATGCTCTATCGAAAGTTTCGAAGGTAGTTGAAAATTCTCGGTCTTGGGCGTGCGGAGCCCTATCTCGGCGGCTTCGAGTAGCAAGCGCACTCGCGCTTGGCTGATTGTCCCATACAGCGACGTATTGGTGAGATGCGACCGAAACTTCGCATCAGTCGGCCACCAGCCCGTCGGAGTGTCCTCACTAAAAGAGCATAGATGGGCTATCAGGCCAGCCACCGGGTCCGCCTTCGATTTGCTCATCGCTCTGAGCAGTTCGAGCATCAACCGGTTGTAGTTCTGGGCTGTGAGGCGCATGGTCATGCGTCTCACGAGCCACGACTCGATTGCCCGCAGGCCAATGACGAGCCGATCGCGATCAATGGTGCTTTGGCTGAAGTAACGCCAGAGCCGCAGCGCTACCGAGTACACAACGCCTATATCGAGTATCTCACGACGATCGAAAAACAAGCGTTGTCGTGAGCCCTGTTCCAGCGACTCGAACTGCCGGTAGAGTGCAGCATCCGCCACAAATCCATCAACGAACGATTTTACGTGCGCGAGGTCAACCCTATCACTTCCGAAAAGCCGCGAGAATTCGACGAACAGGCCGGTCGCGGATACCTCTGTCTCTGCCTGCTCGGTCAGCCAATGCATCAGAAACAGTTCAGCGCGCGGACGATGGTATCGTCCCTGCTTGACGTCAACCCGCCACCACGCATCGGCAAAGCGGGCTGACCACACATCGGTATCAAGCTGATCAAGGTCAAGGTTCGCCTGTCGAGCGCGGCGAAAGACCTGATTCTTCACGAGGTCTATAGCAAGTAAGCGTTCGCCTTGGGCGTTGAGGGACTCGAAGATGCCCTGCGGATTATCCCCAGGTTGGAGCTCGATGAGGACAAACAGCAAATTCTCGTAGATCGTATCGCGCAGCGCGTCAAAGTGGTCATTTTCCTGACCCGCGGGAAGTTCTTTGACCCATGCAGCGAGTTGGTCAGCGAAGTAGTGATACGCATCCGAAATACGGTTGTGATCAGGATATTGTGACGGTTTGGGATCCATCACCTTGGAGAACGCTTTGCGGTCGTAGAGAGTCGGGCGCAATTTGAAGCGTTCGTCACCCGAGACCCCGATGTCGTCATCCTGCAGCCATAGGCGCGACAAACGCGACGCGTGCACAGGTTGTTTTGCCGTCTGACATGCTCGCACGGCGGCAGCGATGAGAAGCTGCGCGGTCGTGAGTCGCTGCTGCCCGTCGATAACCTCATGTGCCACAATGCCGCCATGCACTCTCTCGGGCTGATCGATGACCACCGCGCCGAAGAAGTGCGGCGTCATCGGCGCAAGCTTCTCGGGATCACCGGCCGCCTTGAGCAGACGCTCATGCTCAACTAGCCGATCGACGGTCTGTTTCACGTCCTCCCAGAACGGTCCCAGGCGATCGTTCTCTGGATTATCCTCGACATGCCGCCAAACGTATGGGCGCTGATACAGCGGGATAGCGTAACGCATTGCTCCTTGGAAAATGCGCTTTAGCGACTGGGCCTCGGCTTTCATTTTGCGATATTGTTACCTGCTAGCCACTGTTGAAAGTTGTTCGTCTCCGTACCCTCCGATGCGCTCCATCAATCGTTCAAATAGCGATTTTCAACGCGATCTCTTCAAAAAGTACCTTTGGGACTTTGACCTCGCGCTTACCACGCGACTCTTTGGAGATCCGCACAAGGCCATGTCGCTCCAAAATCCTAATATCCTCTTGGACGTTCTTGAAATCGCGATTGACCATTTTCGCCAGCTCATACAGCGAGCCGGGATGGCGCGTTCGAATCGTGCTCATAAGAGCCAGCCTTTCTCGCGTCAGGAAGTTGCGGGCAGCCTCGATACTCGTGAAACCGACCTCGTCGCGCGGTTTCTTTGGAATGCGTCGCCCGGTCCGAACGGCGTCGAAGGTTTCAGAAACATCATCTACGACTTCGCTTAGCCGCTTGATCGAAAATGTCAGGGTCTTCATTTCACATCTCCTGCCAATGAACGCGTCTGAGCGAGGAAATCGGCCACCAACCGCCTTGCTGTCACAAATGCGTACGGCTCTTCGCGCTCGCCAACATGCCGGTGGTGGCCCTTGGGGTGATGATTGTCATACAGAATCGCGGGCGCTTCCTCGCCTGAACGAATGAACACAAGCCGATACCGAACCCCTTCGGGATGGCGAGCATCCCGCTCAACCTTCCAAAGGACGAGTTCGTAGAGATTCCCTCGTTCGTACGTCCACTTCCGCCGCCTGATTAGTTTGGCCCGTGCCACCCCTCCACCCCTCTACGTGGCATCATACGCCACGCAACGCTAATTTCCAACCGACGCGTCCAGCAGCAGCTCGCGGCGCTCCGCTGTGAGCCGCCCCGCTAACGCTCCGTAAACTACGCGCCGCGGCCCCGCCGCTCAACCCGCTCCCAACCGTCGGCTCCGCTCCGCCGCCGCTCTAATTGGTGGCGTTCGCTGCGCTAGCACGCCGCGCCAATCCCTTCGGGCCGCTCCGCTCTGGCACGTCCTGCCGCCCGCTCCGCTCGCGCATCTAGAAATCTGCGCACGGCCCTCCTGTTCGAGGTGTAAGGGCCGCGCGGAAAAAATTGGCGCGGGAATGAAAGCAAAGCGCAGCACGCCCTGCCCGATGACGGGAAGCGGGCACGCAAACGAACAAGGAGGTTCGTAGTCATGTCAGTTAACAAGGTGATCGTGATCGGCAATCTGGGAGCTAACCCCGACATTCGTGCGCTGCCTTCAGGGCAGAACGTGGCGAATTTCTCGTTGGCTACTACGGAGCGGTTTACGGACCGCAATGGCGCGAAACAGGAGCGCACCGATTGGCATCGGATCGTCGCATTCGGACGGTTAGCCGAAACGTGCGAGCGGTTCCTGAGCAAAGGGCGTCAGGTTTACGTCGAAGGACGGCTTACTACCCGCCAGTACGAGGCGAAGGACGGAAGCGGCAAACGCTACCGGAGTGAAATCGTAGCGCGGCAACTCCGCCTGCTCGGCAACCGCGCGAACGGCAACACACAACCCAAGGCTGAATCTTCCGACGACATCCCATTCTAGACACCAACCCGAGGGGAAACCGCGAAAGCGGTTCTCCCTTCAACCATCAAATCGCAATTGGAGATTACGGAAATGGACATATACTCGATAGTTACTGAGAAGATCATCAATCTGCTTGAAAGCGGCGTCGTACCGTGGCGTAGGCCGTGGACCTCAACCGGACTGCCGCGCAACCTTGTCAGCAAGAAGCCATATCGAGGCGTAAACTTTTTTCTGCTCTCGGCTTCGAAATACGTTTCACCGTTCTGGCTGACGATGCGCCAGGCTAATGAACTCGGCGGACACATTCGCAAGGGCGAGGAATCCACCGCCGTGGTATTTTGGAAGATCGATAACGTGAAGCAGAGCACGGAAGGCCTCGACAATGAGGAGACCCGCGGGAAAACGCGTCGTCGATTCTTACTTCGCTTTTACCGGGTTTGGAACGTCGAACAATGCGAGCTTCCGCAAGGCGTGCTAAACAAGCTACCGAAGATCGAGACGCACGAGCATGACCCGATCGAAGCGGCGGAGCGGATCATCGCCGACATGCCGAACCGGCCTGAGATTCACTACACAGGCTCAAAGGCCTTCTATAGTTCGCTCACCGATCGCATTACGCTGCCGCCGCGCGAACTGTTCACTAGCGCCGAGGAATTTTACGCGACGGCACTGCATGAGACAGTCCATAGTTCAGGCAGTGAGAAACGCCTTGCGCGGGAAGGGATTTGCGAAGCCGCTCCGTTTGGTTCGCCCGTCTATTCCAAGGAGGAGCTTGTTGCGGAATTTGGAGCAGCTTACCTCTGCGCCGAAGCGGGAATCTCAAACGCGGTCATTTGTAATCAGGCCGGCTATGTCGCCGGCTGGCTCAAGAAGTTGCGCGATGATCGCAAGCTTCTGATTCACGCCGCCGCACAAGCGCAAAGAGCGGCCGACTACATATTGAACGTGCAACATGCCGAATAAACGTGCTGGCGTTACGCCGTGCGTGGGGCGCCGGGTTAACACCCAGCGCTCCACGCTTTTGAGGGCGATCACATGACAAAGAACTTCGGCTCGTCTTGGCCGTTCCGAAATCCTCTTATGCCGCCGTCCTGAGATACTTTAATCCCTAGTCCGTACTTACTGATCGCCTTGGCAGCTGCAAGTCGCCCCCCGCCTGTGCTACCTCCCGGAATCTTTAAGATAGCGCCCACCGCCAATATTTCTCCCTTGTGGTTTAGCAACGTCGCTCCGTCAATCGCTAGTAGTTCCTGTCGTAACCTCCGGTCTAAATCTTGGAACTTCCTGTTCCCTACCATCGTAGCGAGCGCCTTCGCTTTTACCGAGGTCTGTGCGCCCAGATGATCGTCTTCGGCGGTTGCGAGCTGCATCCATTTTGATTGGTGCTCCCCCTTTATGATACCTATGCACGCTCCTGTTCGGGCAAACGACGCATCAAGACAACTTTCATAGACGGCACGACTAACTACCGGATTGTACGAAGCCATTCGAGAAAGGATCGCTGTGTGGGTGAGCAGATGCCATACTCCCGAGCGCCGGGCGAACAGAAGCTCTTGATCTTTCAAGACAAGAATTTCTCCGAGACGATTCAGAACAAGGACGATCCTTCCGTCCTTTGCCCAATTTGCTGCCGGCAACTGCCGGTAGGGCGCGTAGCCGGGGCCACTCATAGGCTGCTCCAACACATAGTGCCCAGCGAAGTAACCGTTGAAGTCGAACGAGAGCAATGTGTCAAACCCGTTACTGAGCACTGCGCTGAAGTCATTTCCACACAGTTGATCGAATTCAACAGTGTTAGGATCTGAATTCGGAACCAATCCTATCGCCGCTACGATAGGATGGCCCTCGTAAAGCCGAGTGGCCCAAAGGCTCAGCTGATCGATCACTCGCAAAAGCATCTTCTCAGCGGACGGTCCCACCGCTGCTTTGGCCACTACCCTTCGCTGAAAGCTGGCCAGCACGTCGTCCCCGTAATCTTTCTCAAGAGCTGGCTCAATTTCCCGCAAGACCTCGACAAATGCCTCGACGACAGTTTTTTCTATTACTCGCCCGCTTTGCTGTGAAAATGGTTGGCTACGATGCAGTCTCAAACGGTAGGAATCCCTCTTACCGACCTTGAACTCGATGGTACAAAGATTGTTGGCGAATGCGACGCACTTCCCTTTCGCGGGACTATGAGCCTGCGGCAATATCTCGCCGCCCGAGAACAGGGGAAGAAGAAAGCTGTTGGCGATTTGTCGAAGTAGTTCTTCCTCCATAATCATTTAAACCTTGCCAATCGCCAGCGTCATTTCTCTCAGTCTTGTCTCTTAACCCGGCGGCTCGGTAGTTGCCCAATCGTCTAGGTTTTTGTCAACTACAAGGAAGGTCCCCAGTCACTGGCGCCGCTCGCTCTTTAACAATCCGCAACGATGCTCTAGATATCGACTGACCTGATTTCGTGGTGCGGCCGCCCGGGACAGATGACATTACAAGGCCAAAAACTAGAGCTTCCAACTCTTCTGTCTCAATGTTCAGTTCTCGCGCTATGGCAACCCGGGGAATCCCTTCCGTGCGAAGAGTCGCAAATACCTTATTCAGAACCTGAGAGGTCTCGCGAGGTATGCCGTTGGGCTCGTTTCTTCGAAACCCCTGAGTGGATAACTCGATGCAAAGCGTTCGATAATGCCAGTCGCTAATTAGTTGCAACGAATGTAAACGGTGAACTAGTGCCGCGACTGAGACCATCCAATTCTGTTTCAGACGAATCAAATGGGAGAGTGTCGGCGTTCGTGGGGCGTTTGCGATGACGCTTCCACGCGGCATTAAGAAGGCCGATGCAAAACGGTCAGCTTCTAGCTCTGCCTCCCGGCCGGCGGGTGGCATATGTTGGTGAAGGGTCAAATGTCCGAGTTCGTGCGCCGCATCCATCCGACCTCGTTCGCCAGACTTTTGTGTCGTCAGGAACACAAACGGAGTTTTTCCGTCTCGGAGCGAAAACGCATCTACTGAGGAACTATCTGCCGGCAGTGATAAAACCCTTACACCGTGCGCTTCTAGCAAGTGAACCATGTTATTAATTGGCCGTTGTCCTAGGCCCCACTCTGCGCGCAGAGCGTCAGCGGCCTCTTCTGGCGCATAGCCACGCAGACTTGGAACGTTGGGTTCAGGCAATTCAAAGCGACACTCGATCCACTTGCTGAGCTCGACGGCGAGCGCACCCGCGGCTAGACTGCATCCCGCTCGGACGCTTTTAGAGACTTGAGCGCACGAAAGCTCGCTTGATCAGGGTGCGGCGCTTCAACCTCCCGGCCGCTAAAAAAGCCAACAGGAAAGTGAAGTACATTGGCAAGGATTTTCAACGCGCCATCTGAAGGATTCTTGTCTCCCTGCTCATAGGCGTTAAGAATCCGCAAGCTCAGACTGGTGGCTTCAGCCAAGGCAATCTTCGTCATCCCCCGCCGCTTTCTGGCTAGGGCAAGCCGCGCAGGATAGAACATGGCGTTCTCCCCGAACAGGCTTCTAATTCTGGCGGCGCCGGACGTTCACGGTGATCTCTTCACCGCGATCGGGCAGGCCACCTCCGGTCTGAGGATTTAAGGAAATCGGGTCGAGTATTATACGCCGAGCCCAATCTTCGACTCGACCATCATCACCTATCGCATCTGGCACTGAAAGCTCAGAGAACACGAAATCATCGACACGCCGACGAAGAAGAAAATATGTCTTCAGATTGGGATTCGGAATGCTTACCCTGTCTACCGCTGGCCGGAATAAATCACCTTGGCTGGAATTCCGCTCGACCACGGCGACGGTCGCGGGTCCTTTCGGGTATTTCGTTTTTGGCGTCTTTTCGCGGTCGCCCGTGGCCTCATCGCCCGTGGCTACTACTATCGCTATATCGCGCGATGGCGAGATGGCCGTGGGTAACCCATCGCTGTCGTCACGCCCCCAACCGGCCAGTGTCAGCCGTTCCCGTAGGGCGCGCACGGTCCGTGCCCAGGCATCGAAGCCTGCTGCATTCGAAGGATCATTCGCGGTACAGCTATCTCGAGCAATTTCGCCGGCTAGCATGGCATCTCGAAGAACGTCAAATGAGAGTCCAATCTCCGCGAGTGCGTCCGTCACTTCCGTTGGCCTTGAAAATAACACTACCGCTCTGCTCATCCGCCCACCTCCTCGCCTCCATCGTCATGCGGTGCACTTTTTTCTACCTCATCTGAGGGGGCAAAACAAGCACCGCAGGGGGAAGATTTCCCTCGGGCTTCCGGAATCGTACGGCGACCCCAGTTCCGCCACTGCCATCGCGGTAAAGCAATTATCGCTCGGCTGGCGACTCCTCTGAAAGCACTCTGGCAAATCGCCAGCTGCCGCCAAGTGTAATTGCTAGAATACCAACGGTGAGCGGCTCAGTTGAATTGCGGATCGGCACGGCCTCGTGGACCGATCCGACACTCGTAAATTCGTACCTATTTTACCCGCCTTCGGTGCGGAGCGCTGAAGAGCGGTTGCGCTTTTACGCTGAGCAATTCAGCACGGTCGAAGTCGATTCGACCTTCTACGCCTTGCCCGCGGAGAGGAACGCGAAACTGTGGGCGGAGCGAACCCCGGACAGCTTCATTTTCAATATCAAACCATTCGCGCTGATGACGCAGCATCCGGCCGAGATCTCGCGGCTTCCAAAGCACCTGCGTGAAATGTTGCCGATGGAGGAGCGGAGCAATCGCCAGCTTACGCGACCATCGAAGGAGATCGTCGATATGGCGTTCCAGATGTTCTGGAGCGCGATGGCGCCCCTCCGGGAAGCAGGCAAGCTCGGGATGATAGCTTTCCAGTTTCCGCCGTATTTCGTTCCGAAGCCTGCCAATTTCGATTATCTCGCGAGTCTTCGCGAACGGTTACCGGGGGCCTCGATCGCAATCGAGTTCCGGCATCCGAGCTGGGTTCGCGATGAAACTCGGCGTGCCGAAACTATGAATTTTCTGCGATCGCATGGCTTGTTTTACACTTCGATTGACGCGCCCGAAGACAACTCGATCGTGCCGTCGTTCATCGAAGCTACAGGCGACCAGGTCTATGTCCGCTTTCATGGCAAGAACCGCGAGAACTGGTTCAAACGCAACATCACGGCGGCCGAGCGATTCAAATATTTATATTCGGAACGAGAGCTGCAATCGCTCGCCAAAGGGTTCGGCAATCTTGAGCAACAAGGCGTCAAGCGCGCGTATGCGATCTTCAACAACTGTTATCAGAATTATGGAATCATGAACGCAACTACGATGGCCGCGATTCTTCGTGGCCAGCAGCGATAGCGCTAGCTGGCGAAAGTGCCTGGACTATCCTCAAAGCGCGGTGCAAAAGAGACGGCTCGATTCGTCGAACCTATGCAGTGCCTTCCAGTCGCGAAGTTGCCGGAGGGTACGAATTGGCAATACGAAGTCAAATTCGATGGCTACCGGGCGCTCGGAATCAAGAGCGGGGGCCGCGTGAGGCTGATGTCTCGGAACCAGAATGATCTCGCAGCTCGATTTCCAATTCTGGTACAGGCGCTTGCAGAGCTTCCGGACGAGACCATCATAGATGGCGAAGTTGTAGCGCTCGACGGAACCGGTCGACCATCATTCAATGTACTCCAGAACTACCGCCGCACCGGCACGCCGCTTCAGTTTTACGCCTTCGACGTCCTAACCCTTGCAGGAAGAAGCCTTCAGGATCATCCATTGGAGGAAAGGCGGAAAGTGCTCCGAACCAAAGTCATGCCCCGAATGCCCGAGTCGGTTCTCTTCTCAGAAACTTTAGAGGCAACAGCTTCGGATGTAACAGAGGCGGTGAAAGCGCAAGGCCTCGAAGGAGTGATTGCAAAGCGTCGCGATAGCTTCTACGAACCCGGCCGCAGGTCCGGCGCCTGGGTAAAGATGCGCGTGAACAAGAGCCGAGAGCTGGTAGTGGGCGGCTACGTGGCGAATGGCAAAAACTTCGATTCGATCGTTGTCGGCTTTTACGAAGGCGATGATCTCGTTTATGTCGCTCGCGTACGCAATGGATTTACGCCTTCGGTAAGAGATGCGGTGTTCAAGAAATTCCGCGGGCTCGAGATCCCGAATTGTCCTTTCGTAAATTTGCCACAGCGGGATAAAGGCCGCTGGGGCGAGGGACTAACTGCTGAGAAAATGATCGAGTGCCGATGGCTCAAGCCTCGGTTAATCGCGCAAATCGAATACGCGGATTGGACCGATGGCAATCACTTGCGGCATTCGAAGTTCGTCGCGATTCATGACCGCAACGATGCGCGTGACTTGGGGATCGAATCACCGACCACCAAGTAAGCCCTCACCCTCGTCGATCCCGTTTCGTCTCCATTCCATTGAAGAGCGCTCGCAGGTCGGTCTTAAGCGCTTGTTCAGCAGGAGACTTTGCATTTGACGTGAGCCAGTTTTCGAAGTCCCTGATCCGGACCTTGTGCTCGACCTCGGGCTCCTTGACGGCGATGGTAATCGTCGGATTTTGTCCGATCTCATCGACCCAATCGTTCGCGCGAAGAGCGTGCAAGCCTCGGCCCACAGCCTCGTAGAGGCTCCGAGCAGTGATTTCGATCAAGTGTTCCACGCCCTTCGCGTCGTGACAGGATACTTTGCAAGTTCGAAGGCTCACGCGGTCATCCTATTATTTTCGTGTTTTCTTCGCCATCGTGGACGCTGTTCATTTTGGCTTGACTGTGTAGATGCTGATGGTGTAGAGGTAGTAGCAGTGATTATCTATTTAGCCCTATGAAATACACCCTTTACATCAACCTCTCGAATCCAGCGGCAACTTACCGCGAAGTTCCATGTAACAACGGAATTGAAATGGTTCACTCACTCCTCGACGAACTCCGCCGACGTGGCGAGATCGTGCAAATCAGGAACACCGCGGAGATGAACCCGGAGGAATTAATGACCGCATACATTAGCGAAGCGGCCGTCGCTGCGGTTTACGGCAAATATCGAGTGCGCAACGTCTTCGGAAGCAATCGACGACCGGGATCTGCATTCGGGCAAGGGGTTCCAGCACTCTCCGTGCGCGATGCATCCGCCGACGCGGCGCCCAACGTCTATCCACACAACATGTCGGGTCGGTGCGTGACAATTTACGAGTTCCTTACCCGGATACTTGCTGAGCCCACTTACCTGGACTCGCCGCGTCCTGAGAAATCCAATAGTTAGCAGCCGACCGGAACTGAAGCAGGTACGATTCTGTCAAATACGAGCGAGACGTGGATCCGCCAGAAAGATCACTTGCTTGCAAACGTTGCGGCGCCACTCTATTTAGCGACGCGAGGTTATGCACAAAATGCGGCTCTCCTACTGAATCGGCGTCAGACTCCTCCTCATCTCATAGAGTCGGCACTTTTCGCGAGGCAATTTTAGTTGCGGGGGCGCGATGCACAGCAACAAGGATGCCTTTCGCGATTCGCTTTGAGCAAGGTGCGAACGGAGTTTGGCAAGCTTGCGCCGCCTTCGCGATCTCCGAACGACAGCTCTCCAATAAGGCGTTCTCGAGTGACGAAGTAACTTCGTCCGCCTCGCTATCACCGAGCTATCCCGGCTGCCCTCACTGTGGATCTGACCCGCGCAAGGAGTTCGCAGGGGAGCTCCTTCGTGAAGTGTTCCTGCGGCAAACTCGCCTGCAGCGCAGGCATCATTGGCGCAGAGACCTTGTGCCCGTGGTGCGGTCGCATAGGCATTCTTGCGAGACACGGTCCTCTTCCCGTCCTTGGGATAAAGGACCGCTAATCTGGGTTAACTCGTTTGCCAAAAGGAGTTTTTCTATGGCGGAAGCGGACTGGTATGACCCTGTGCAGGCTAAGCTTGGAGAACAATTGTCGGGCGTGGCTGGCGACTTCTACTTGGAAACGGGCGCCACAAAAGGCTTTAGCGAAGTAGTCAAGGCGGCTATTCCAGCAGGTCGAGAAATCGTTTTCTCTTTCCTGCATCGAAGACCAGATATTATCGGATACGTAAATAGAGAATACTCGAAAGACCTCATAACGGTTGAAGTGAAAGAAAAAAGCCTTACTATCGAAGACATCTATCAGGCTAAAATGTACAAGGAGATATTCGGAGCTCGATACGGTTTTCTGATCACGGCAACTCCTATTCCCGAAGCTTTGAAGCGACTGTGTAAGCAAACGTACTCAATTCAGCACTCCGCAAACGATTCAACCTACAGCTTCCTGGCTATCGCGCAATTCCATCGAGCAGGCGGTTTTATTGAATGGTTCGAAGACGATCCATTTGTGAAACAGTTCTACTGGAAATGACCACTGCTTCAAGGACACCGCACGTTCTTTGCGAGCCTGCGCCAATGATATTGTGTTTAACGCTTTCTTCGCTTCGGCGGAAATAGCGTTCGTTGTCCCGCTTCCCCAGAATCACTCTTGACGAGATCGCTGTGGAGCTCCCTGAGACGATCGATGTGCCCACCCATTGCGGCGATCAGGTCTCTTTCCTTAGCAGTGCGCGACTGCACCTCAAGTCCGAGTTTCGAAGATACATTGACGACGGTATAGACGGCGGGAGCCAGTTCGATAGTTGCCGTACCTTGCGTCGTTCTGATCAAGCCAGCTAATGGATCAGCTCCAGTCCGTGAAAGCGCGAGCAATTCGAAGAAAGCAATGTCGCAATTCGGTGGAGCTAAAATAGGGTCTAGCCTCAGTAGATCGCGAGCGACTCGTCTTGCGGATGCGGGAAGATCTAAAGTTGAACGTCTTGCACCGACCGTATTTTTCGGGTTGCTCTCCAAGCCGCCAAGGCCAGCGCAGAATCCATACCAAAGAAGTGCTGCAGGGTAGCGACGGACTATCGGTCCCAAGACGGCCGAATGTTGTATCGTCCCCGGAGCGATTCTACTCGCGACATACCCAAGCAGGAGTGACGTCAGTTCTCCATCGACCGAAGATGGCCTGTCGAGACCGCGAATGAGGTCAGAAAAGGCGACGACACGGTCTTCGCGCGGCCCGTACATTCTCTCTGAAATAGCAGCAAACTCGGGAAGAGCTGATAACGTCGAAGGAGCTGATTCTGGTGATGCGATGATTTCGCGGCATGCATGGACCACACTTCTGTCACCAGGCCCTAGGAGCGCGTTAGCATCACCTAAGTTAGCCGCTTGGATAATTGTTGCGCACACGCGAGCGACTGCGGAGCTCTCTACCAGCCGCGAGTGTTGTCGTGTCGCCTGTCGAACGAACTCCCACGCTTCTACCAATTGAGCCCACCACTGAAAGTTGGAATAAGCGGCCGCTGCACGGAACATTGCGAATGACAACGTGCTCTCGCAGGCGTTCGCAGCCATTGTTTCGAGAGATTTATCAGGCAAGCCTGATGCCGCTAGCACCTCGCCGAGTACTAGACCGGAAACAGCCCATGTAAGACGATCCAGCGCTGGTGTGCGCGCGGCCCTCGCAAGATTCTCAACCACTGACCGTTCGATCAGTCGCGTGAAAGCACTAAACGGACGAATTTTCGCGCTGAACGTTGTAATCCACGCAGCCCAATCACTCGCCGTACCGTCCCTACAGACGAGTAGGTCAGGAAGTTCAGCCCCTGACTTTGGATCTAGGGTCCAAACGGCAAGCAACGAATCTTCGAGCGAAGGCTGCGGAAAAAGAGATTCAAGATCGCGAGCGGAGCGCAAGCTCAGATGGGACACACCTTCGAGAGATAGAAGGTCGCCGAAGTTTCGTCGCTCCACTGGACAGAAATACACAGTATTCATCCCTTCCTCCTCGACTTTTTAGGAAACAGGTCTTCTAACGCAGGCTTCGGCTTTGGAGGTTCGATCGCCACTTGCGCCTGTTCGAGGTACCCGGGAACCTTTCCTGTGAAATAAATTGAGACCGTGGTCTTGGCGCGAGTTATCGCCGTGTACGCGATCCGCTTTTGATTCACGCCGAGTTTGCGTAGATGCTGCATTAGCCCGAGATGAATCACACGGAACTCCAATCCTTTGATTTCTCGAAGGTGTGCTATATAGATCCGTTGGTTCGGGTCGTCACTGGCTGACTTGCGGTGAGGCAGAATGAGATGTGATAGTTCAGAACTCTCCAACCGCGCGCGCAAAAAGTCGCGGTCAGCTATTCGCGGAGCCGCCACGGCCAACAGCTCGTCTGGGTATGCAGTTAGTTGAATCTTAAGCGTGGCGATGATTCGATTCACCTGTTCTTCATCGTCTGAGCACTTTACAAAGTGAACTTTTGCCTCGGCGTCTTTGTAGTTGCAGTTGTCTTCAATCGAGGACAGCCCGGCAGCACTGCCGACAACGTCTGCCACTTGGCAAATCTCGTGGCCAATTCGGTAGTGCGTCTTGAGCTCAATGACTTTCATGCGTTTTTGAAGATCCGCGATGACATTGTGAGGGCTGAAAATTCGCTGCCGATTGTCACCGGCAAGGCATACATTTTTCGCGCAACGGAAGATAACCTCGATCTCTTCTGGCAGGCAGTCCTGTACCTCATCAACCAGGAGGCATTGGACATGTCCTTCCAGCTTGGGATTTGAGTCAAGCAGTTCCAGGACGCGCTCAGCGAGCATCTTGCGTCTCTCTTGTAGATCTTCGTCGGGGATATCGTCGAAGGGTACGTCGTTCTCACGGAGTAGGACGATTTCCCAGGAAAGCAGTTTGCGGATTTTGGCCGATGGGACGTCGTAGTGAACACCACCTCTCACGACAAAGTCATGAAGGGGATCATTAAACATTAGAATGTATATGTCAGGTCGGTCAGTTCTGATGAGGTATTCAGCGCGAATTAACAATAGGTTCGTCTTGCCGGAGCCTGGCGGTCCAAGGATCAGGTAGTTACCGTCTGGTGGTAGTGCGATGACGTCCTTCTGATCTTCGTCAAGATCGCTGATGTCGAACCACCAACTCATATGGTGCTCCCCAGTTTCAGCCACAGCACCGGAGAGGACCCAGCAGTCGAGTCGAGCGCCTGCGCATAGGCGAGCAGAAGCCCATGCTGAACATGGGCTCGAATGTCCTGCTCAATGAGAGCACCGACTACCGTGAAGTGTTCGACCTTGGGGTCCGGTTCCGCGGGAACGATTTCCCGCGCCGGACTGACGCATCCCCATAATCGGAGCTCCCGCAACTCTGCGGCGGGATCAATTGCTGTGCCCTGACAATAGAAAGAGAAGTAGTGTTCGAGCCCGTCTTTCTCAGACGGTTCAAAGAGAGCTCGAAGAAGGTATGGGTTCGGCTCTCTAATCACCTGAAGCGAATACTTTGGCAACCCCTCCGTATTAATGGCGTTCACGACAGAGGAATGAATCGAAGTGCGCAACGCAAAGCACTGTCGTGCGAGCGAGTCCGCCGACGAGATTGGGGGCTTTTGCAGCGGGACGGAGGCAGCTCGGTGCTGGGCAATTCTTCGACGGGCCGCGTCTAAGGGATCGGCCACGGTGGGCCGACTGAAATCGTCCCACTTTACCGTGTCAAGTCGCTGGCTAGGAACTTTCGCGAGACAGTTCTGCGCGAGCAGGCGAAGGTCGGCGTCAGCCTGTGGTGAATCCACTCGAGGAATCTCACGCTCAACTGCACGAACAAGCCGCGCATACGGGTTCTTGAAATCTTCGAACAGCGGCTTCCGCATGAGCAAATCGTGGAGGACTCCACCAAGCTGATAGAAGGTAATCGCGCGCCATCCTTCGATGGATTGCTCCTCTTCGCGAAAGAGAAGTTCAGGCGGGCTGTACTGCAGGGTGCCTATAAAATATCGCTGTTCGCCCTCGTCTGTCACGTTGCTCAGATCGAGAGGTCTGATCACTCCAAGATCCAGCAGTTTTGTACGCGTCATATCCGGTGACAGACCGATGTTCTCGGGCTTAATGTCTCGATGGGCGAAAGACGATCCCTCGAGGAACTTTGCCGCAGAAGCGATTTGAGAAATGAGCGAGCGTACTTCAGAAATTGGGATGTCCAATAGCGCTTCACCTAGGTTGCGTCCCGGGAAGTACTCCATCGCCACGAAGAGAAAGTCGCCGTCCTCACCCCCGTCATAGATATCTACCAAGTTCGGATGAGACTTCCCTACGAGTGAAAGCTCCCGGGTGATCCGCTTCATCTGAGCGTCGCGACCGTACCGCTTCACAATCTCCGGATCAAAGATCTTAAGTGCCGATTCTCGCCCTGACCGCTCTGCGAGGAAGACGACGGCGGACTTTCCGTGATTTATGTACTTTGCGATACGCCAGCCTCCAACTGCGTTGCCTAGGAGGGCTGCCGAAATGCTGCCCGCTGTTTCCTTGTCCATCCTCGTGAAAACTCCGGCGTTGTCTGTGTTAGCCGCTGCCGATAACAAAGATTCTCTAAGTTGAGGTAGGCCTCCGCGTATATATCGATACTCAGAGAATCGGTCACCCCTGAACGCCACGTTTCCAGATCACGTTTGCTTGGTCTTCGCGGGCGAACATAGCACGAAACTGAGATCCCGATCATGCTGCGAGGCTCAGGTTATCGCATATCGGCTGAGCATATAACCGCATAGTTCAGGTACTGAAGTTTAGGCGAACAGTTTAGACAAGGATTCCTCTCGTGCGCCACCACGCGTATTAAAGGTCAGCCGTCGGCTGTATGCGCTTCGAGGAGAGAAACGCAGGGTGACAATTGGATCCCGAAGCGAAGCTTCATCGCGACGGGCGTCGCACCAGCGGGTGACAGGAATCTGTTCCGGGAGCCTCGGTATCCGTGCCCATCAGCTCGAACACTCGATTCGTGCCGGCTGTTCTAGCGCTCAGGTTTCGCTGGCCGTCCGTCACGGAACTTTCGATATTTCGGGGGCGTCATTTCCATCAATGAATCCGATGGACGCGCTCAAGATTGCTGTCCGACCGCCTGGACTCCCGAAACCAAGACGACATCGGATTCCACCATGAGACGCGAAAACGCAACCGCCCGGTCACTGTAAGGCGAATCGTGCGCTCCGTGGGAAGCGGAGCGGCCCGCCGCGTTCGAACTTCGCGGAAGCGCGCCCGTTGGCATCCCGCAGACGCAAGCAAATGGCGCCGAGTTCGTGAGCATGCGCGAAGATGAATTCGCGCGGCACCCGGAGCGCGCGCGCCAGTTCACCGACGGTCATGAGCGGATAGTCTTCGGAATCGATCATTGTCTCTAACTTCGCCGGGCTCTCGGCGTCGAACTGTTCAGTCGATCTTCGAGACCTCAGGTCTACGCCGCGCGACGCGTGGCTTGAGCCCTCCTTCACGTTAGGCCGTTCCGACCGTTGCGCGGCGCGCGGTGTCTGTTCCCATTGGATTGGCCGTTGGATTTGTGCCGAGC
The DNA here is from genome assembly GCA_963724395.1 of uncultured delta proteobacterium. Lineage (GTDB taxonomy): Bacteria > Desulfobacterota > Binatia > Binatales > Binataceae > Binatus. The sequence continues at coordinate 36,583 of CAVRUK010000005.1, forward strand.
GTCGTAGCGCTCGAGTTTCCCGTATAGAGTCCGGCGAGGGACGCCCAGCATTTCCGATGCTCGGGCCTTGTTTCCATCCGCGAATTCGATTGTGCGGCGGATGTATTCCTGCTCGATCTCGTGGAGTGGCGATCCCAAAGAAACCGTGAAAGAAGTTTCCCGGTTCGTGGAGATTCTGATTTCCTCGGGAAGGTCCTCCACCGAGAGTCGCGTCGAATCCGTCATCAGCACAGCAGTATCGAATACATTACGTAGCTCGCGAACGTTTCCCGGCCATCGATAAGTTTTGAGGGCACACAGGCATTCTGGATCGATGCTGTCGACTTGCCTCTGATAATCGTGGTTCGCTTGCGTGAGGAAGTGATCAATGAGCGCCGGCAAATCCTCCAGCCGCTCCCGAAGAGGGGGAAGGTGAATGGTGGCCGCGCATAAACGATAGTATAGGTCCTCGCGCAGTCGCTCCTCGCCGATCGCCTGCTTCGGCGCTCGATTCGACGCCGCGAGAAATCGAACATCAATCGGGATTTCCTGCGTTCCACCTACGGGCAGCACTCTGCGCTCCTCGATGACGCGGAGGAGCTTGGCCTGCGCCTCGCTACGCATCTCGCTGATTTCATCGAGGAAAAGGGTTCCGCCGTTCGCTCGCTCGACGAGTCCTGGGTGTCGCCGGTCGGCTCCGGTGAAAGAGCCCTTCTGATGCCCGAACAGCTCGCTCTCGATCAGGGTCTCGATGATGGCGGCGCAATTGACCGGCACGAAAGGACCCGTTCGACCGGATCGCTCGTGGATGGCCTTGGCTGCTTCTTCTTTGCCGGTGCCGGTTTCACCAGTGATGAAAACGGAAACTCTTGCGGGAGCGACGCGCTCGATCACTTCCATGATTCGGCGCATCGGAACCGACTGGCCAATCATGACGAACCCCAACAGATCTGTGGATTCTTGACACCTCCTCCACCCCCGCAGCCCTTGACAAATAGTTCATCGCGCCATAATGCGTCAAGAGTTTTTAGATCATTAAGAAAATGGCTCGCACGATCTTGGGGTCAGTCTTCACCAATCCCGATAAACCGTTCAGGTTTGTGGGCCGCTATTCCTTTCTCGATTTCATAAATACCGAAGCGAGCGAAGCCGATGGTCGCGCAGATCTGATGACTGACGATCAGGATTTTGTGGCGTGGCTCGTTTTAGCCAAGTTGTTTGAGCGGAATAAACTGAAAGTAGCATTAAAACAATGGCGACAACAGAAAACTGGCGTGCGCGTTTGGAAGGATGCGCTTGCGCTACGTATGTTAATGCGCCGAATGGTCGAGGCGATTGTCGCAGGCCGGCCGATTCCGCGCGCCAGCATTGATGCGATCAATGCCTTGATCGGTGAGACTTCGGGCGTCACGAAGGTAGTCAAGACACCGCGGAAGTTCGAACGGCGATTCGAATCTGAACTGAATCAACCGAGACAACTTCTGGTTCCGCTCGCTGAGTCTGCCGCCGACTTGCTTTGCCGGGGAGATTTTTCGCGTCTGAAACGTTGCGACAATTCAAAATGCGCTGCATTTTTCTACGACACGAGTAAGAACGGTATGCGCCGATGGTGCAGCGGGACTGAATGCGGAAACCGGATGAGGGTAGCCGCATTTTACGCTCGGAGCCGAAGCGACGATTGAAAAGATTTGTGGCTCGTCGAACCGGCCGTTATGAGACTCGTGCAAAATCTCCACATGCGCCACATCTGTACACAGGTACTAGGCGTGTACTCACAGGACGAGGGCGAGTGCTGGTGCGGAGGAACGGAGTGGCACGGCCGGGTCGCGATGCGGATCAGCATAAGTTCGTGGGCGACAACCGACGAAGATATCGAACGGTCGCTATCCGCCATTCTCAGGGCCGCTCAAAACCTCCCCTCACAATGACCGCCTTGGGTCAAACATGAGATTGCAAGTGGGCGTGCATCGAACACCTTTCTGAACTACTCTCTTTCAGATGCCACGAGGCACGCGATCACGAACGCCTGGCCCAGACGGGCTGAAACGACAGTTGCTCGCCTCTTTGAGTCCAGGAGATTTCCCATCACTAGTCGCCGACATTCTCTACTTCTCGAAGGGCCATCGTCAGGTAAGGATCATGGACGGGCCAGGCGACGGCTGTCGCGACATACAATCTGCTGACAGGGACGAGATCGCTGTACTCACTCAGTGCAAGTGCTTCGAGGATCCAAATAAGTCAGTCGGCTCGCCGGATGCGAACGAGCTTGTTGTGGCGCTCACAAAGTTCGGCAGGAAGCGCGGCTTCATGGCGACGACAGGACGGTTCACACCTCAGCTGAAACGCGAGTTTACGGATAATTTTCCGGACCTACATTTGGATTGGCTTGACGGTTCCGACATCGTCGATGAAGTTTTCTCGAATCCGTTGCTGTACAAAGCTTGGGTTACGAAAGACGCGATCGCTCGCGAAACCGTTTATGTAAAGATTCCTTTCATCGTCCGTCGCACACGTGATGACGCTGCGGCAGGCGTGCAAGACGTGGCTATCAGTGACTGTCTCACGGTCGAGGGCGGGGAGTCGATCGAACTTGGATCGCTGGAACGCTATCGTCCGCCGGAATCGGTGGGTTGGGCCGAAGCTTTCGGACCTAGAGTCTCGTGTGCTGCAGTGTTGAGCACGTCGCCTCCTGACCTGCATGCGTTGGAATGGCTTCACTCTGAGGTGCTGGAGAAGCTCTTTGGAGTTTCGACTGAGGTGCTGATCATTCGATTCGGTATTCCACACTTTGTCCCTACGAAGAATCCGGAGTTTGAGAAGGGAATCCGCGTACCGGGTTTCTTGCCTCGCTCGTACGTGGTGCGCCCAGGACAACAGGCAGTGCCAGAGCACGATTTCCTTCTTCTGAAGTCCGCGAAGTGGCGTTTTCCTGCCGACCTTTCGGTAGCTGAAGCTGACTGGGGAAATTGGCAAACGGCTGACAATCAGCGCTGGTGTCACGTCAAAGTGGACGGCCCATCTTTTCCCAATTCGAACCAGTCGGAGGTCTGCCGGATGATCGGAGAATCAAGACGCCGCGAGCTCCGGGACGCGCGCGCTGTCTTCGTGACCGCACCACTCGAAGACTGCGAACGTCTTCTTCGAGATTGTGCAGTCGCTCCGGACTTGCAATCTCCGAACGGGCCAGGCGGGGAGTTGCTCGGCTGGTTCTTCAAAAACGAGGAGGAGCGCGACCCGCCTCGCGCCGCAGTCATTGCAGCAATCGGGAGACAGCCCTCGGTAGAGACTCTCGACCTAGAAGATGCAATTCACCTTACGTCACGGTCGGACGCTCCGCTGGTACCGTCCCCCGCAGGCGAAACCTACTATCCAGCACAGCTCGTCCACGACTATACCGATCTTCCATCGCCGCATTACTTCAAGGGACGCTCATGTTCATTTGTTGAGTTTTGGAGTGTACCGGCCGACCTCGCGACCGCGCGTGAGGAACTGGATCGGATGTCCTTCCGACTTCGGAACGGCTGCGAGATTTACGTCGATTGTAAGAATGGGCCGAAGACCAAGAAGGTTTTCGCAATGTTTTCTGTCAGCGTTCCTTGGCCTTTAGATCGAAGCACCACGGAGCATGTCGAAGAAGTGTCGGCCTTCATCGACGATGCATTCGTCGATATCGGCAACACCATTCGAACGGCTTGGCCGGACGCCTACTGCGCGACGTCAGAGTTTTGGGAAACCGAAGTCCGCTTCCCTGCGGGGATGTACATACCGACCGACAAAGGATTGGTCCGCTCAACCTGGTGGCCCCAAGAGATCGAGGAAGGCGACGATTGAAGGTGGCTGAGGTACTGGTTTCCCCCGGCCGCGACGCCTCTCTCGGTGACGCGCTCAGGGGTCGCGTTTTACCCTCGGCGCCGATGGGATGTTCGATAAAGGCCAACCAAACAAGCAGGGCACGATGAGCCGCCAGACGGTCTTCGACTAGCTCGACTGAGGCTCAACGGCCTTGTGAGCGACCGCCGAGTCCCTGACCGTAACTCATCAAACCATGGCCCCGATCCAGTTCGGATATTTGCCAGTTCGCCAAAGACTCTGACAGCGTTTGCCTCTTCACGAGTTCTCTACTCAACGCAAAGGCATTCGCGATCCCTTTCGAGGTGCTCGATGCGGTGTGGGGACGGATGACGAAGGAGGCATCGCCAGTCAGGATCGTCCGGTCAAACACCAACCGTGGACACGCGAGGTCCATGATCGCCTGCACAAAAGGCTCCTTTGTTGCCCGCAGCAGCGCCTTGAAAGCGGGCGGCAGAACCGATTCTGCGATGGTGCGCTGCTTGTGTTCCTGCTCGGGATCCAGTGACCCGGGTGGAATGGCATATGCGCGCCGGATCCCTTCGTCGTCAGTCAGCAAAGGTACTAATTCTTTTTCCGACGTGTTCCAGTACCACACCCAATTGAGCCGCCGCTGCCCTGCTTCGGTGTTCCCCGATTCACTCGGAATCAGGTAGCAGAGGATGTGGCTGTCCGGCATTTGAAAGAAGGTGAAATGATTGGCGAACACCTTCGCAATGTCTTCCGGAAGGTCAGCTTCAGGAACAACTCCGCGCCACGCAACATAGCCGGCATACCTGGGCTGAATCTTTGGCAAGAGCAACGCACGAACGCCGGACCTGAAGCCGTCCGCGCCAATCAAGAGATCGGCTGAGCCGTGAGTCCCACCTTTGAAATGCGAGGTGACTGAGGATTCACTTTGCTCAAGATTCTGAAACTCATGGCCGAGGTGATAATTCTGCTCCGGGAAACTCTTTTTAAACCACGAGTAGAGGAGTCCCCACGACGTCATGAGTTGAGGCATTCGCTGAGATGAGACGACAGCGCCGTCTGCCGCCAGATACTGCCTAGTCGCCAGTCTGACACCAACCTCGCTGTCGGACTTCGCCCCGCAGAGACCCAGCATTTCACGGGTCTCCCGTTGCATCACTATACCGGCGCCGCGATCGGAGAGTGTCTGCGAACTGCGTTCGAAGATGTTCACCTCCCAACCGATTTGACGGAGCAGTATCCCGGCAGCCAGACCCGTGAGTGAGCCGCCAATAACTGTCGCGCGCTTCATTCTATTCTCTCCGTCAAACCGCGCAGACGCCGTTCTCGCATCGGCCCGTCGTTCCCAGAATCCGCAGTATCGAGTCCGCGAGCAGTTCTTCTCTCTGGGCACCGTTGGCAACGATTGTCCCTTGAAGCGAGATTTGAGGAACCCCTCGAATGCCGGCAGACGCGGCCTTGCGCTCCTCTGTTTTCACTTCGCTGACGAGGGCGGGACTATCCAAGTCTTCCAGGTGCGAGATCGCTGTGACACTGAACTCACGGGCTATGCCGAGCAGAGTGGCCGGATCACCCACGTCTTCGCCGTTGAGGAAGTAGGCCTGGAAAAGCCGTTCCGCAACGAGATTTTGGGTGTGCAAATCCTCTTTCAAGGCCGCAGCGAGCAACACATGCCCTCTGAAGGTGTTCGGTGTACGCTTCATCAGGTCATGGCGAAATCTGATTCCGACCTCCGTTCCCGCGGCGGACACCTGTGCATCGAGCTGTTGCGACTGTTCCCAACTCCCGAACTTTGCGGAGCGGTACAATCGCCGATCGAGGCCTTCGACGGGCATCTCGGGATTGAGTTGGAACGGATGCCAACGGACCTCGATTTTTTTCCGCAAGATCGACGACGCTTTCTCCAATCGACGCTTGGCCGCGAAGCACCATGGACAAATCAAATCCGACGTCACGTCGACGACCAAGCCGTTCGCGGGCTGCGCAATTCTGTTTGCAACATTCTCAATCATATCTGAAGCTCCAATCTTCATGGGTCAATCTAGCGACTAGGTAACCGCTTGACTAGTAGGTACCATTTGGTTACCATAGGGCGGTGAAAAAGGCGCCCGAATCGATCGATGCCGAACCCCTTTACGACCCGCAGTACCCAGCGCGACAGGTATTACGAGTCATTGCCGATAGCTGGACGCCAATTGTTTTGTTCTGTCTCAAGCGGGGGACGCGACGTTTCAACGAACTCCAACGCTCCATCCCGGACATTTCCAGGAAGATGCTGACCCAAACCCTGCGAAAACTGGAACGCCGCGGACTTCTTGATCGCCTTGTTCACCCGGTGGTGCCTCCACACGTCGACTACACTCTGACACCAGTGGGCACGAAGTTCGCGGAGGCCGTAGCGCTCCTCTGCGAATGGGCGCAGAAAAATAAGGGGATTTTGAAACGGGTTAATTTCAATGATTGAGATAGAGGTTTAGAAACTTCAATTCGCAGGCTGAGCGCCAGGTGCCGAGTGCGGAAAGGTGACCAAGTTTTACGCTCGGAGTCGAAGCGATGATTGAAAGATCTTGGCTCGTCGAAGCAGATGTTGGTCAAATGTGTGCCAAATCTGCACATGTGCAAAATCTGCACACATGCGAGCACGCGCGGATCAGAAGCGCGTTAGGTCAGGTTTTATTTTACTGGCGAGGATCCTCGGCCGCTGGAATAGCGAGCAAAGCGAGCCACTTCGACGTTCGCCAAGTTGCCGCGCCGGAGATCCCGCGTAGCTGGACCGAACAACGCCATTGTAACACTCCGTTAATAAAGTGTGCGTGCCAAATCCGCACATTGCACACTTTTCGAGGATCAGGGATATACGAGAAACCTACAGTTCGGTGGGTTTTCTGTCTGGCATCCAGCTTGCGGTAATGCTCTTCGCTCCGTTCAAAAAACTCTTCGCCGGTAAAATATAAAGCCGAACGACCAAGCAGGGCGATCATGAGCAGGCAAGCAGCAGAAGTTGGACCGCCAGAGAGCGAATATCTGACTGTCCCTGAGATCGCGAAAATTCTTCGACGCAACCGAAAGACCGTCTATGGCTGGATCGAATCCGGTGGTATCGGCGAAGTGGACGGTCTTTTCGTCGTGCAAGGACGTTACTTGATCCATTGGCCGACGTTCCGAACAAGGCAGTTCAAACCCCGTATGAAGCTACGAGGTCAACTGTCGGAATACTCGGAGGAATCGCAAAATGGCATGGCTGGAAACGGACAGACACGGCCGCCTGAGAATCGGCTTTAAGTACTACGACGGCCTCAAATGTCGCGAGCCGCTCGGGGTGTCGGCAAACAAGCAGACCATCGCCGAGGCCAGAAGGCTCTGCGCCACGATACAGCTCGAACTCAAGGCGAGGACTTTCGACTATGCCAAGCGATTTCCGGACAGCGACCGGATAAGGCAGCGCGGGATCGAGACGCCAGAGAAAATCGAACCGATCAGTGTCACCGAGCTGGCCGATAGTTGGCTGCTCAGCAAACAAGGCGAGGTCAAGAAATCGACCCACGGCTACTACAAAGAGGTCGCGGGGATCTTCATTCAGCGGGATGCAATCGGGACGAAAAAGGTTTCGGAATTACGTCAGGAAGACATTGACCGCTGGCGAGTAAAGGTTGACGAGAAGCAAACCAAAGCCAACGAACCGCTGAGCACGCGACGAAAGAACATGGCGTGGGATGTCCTGAATCAAATCCTGGAGTTCGCTCGCGTCAGGAAACTGCTCAACGAAGACCTCCTGCTCGGGATGAAGCCATTTAAAGATTCCGGCCAAGCAAACGACGACGATTCCGAGCTCTCGGACGAGCCCGAAGATGCCGAAGTGATGCCGTATAACGCGGATCAGATTGAAGCGATCATCGCGGCGGCCGAGGGCTGGGAACGCGCTCTTGTCACGCTCTATTTCTTCACAGGAATTCGGCGCGGCGAAGGGCTTGCTCTGACTTGGGACCGGGTCTACCTCGATCGTGACCGGGCATTGATCAACCGGAGCCTCAGCGTCCGATATGGCATCACGACGCCGAAGACAAAGAGCAGCCGGCGCATGATCCAGTACGGTCCAAGGGTTCGCGCGGAGCTGTCGAAGCAACGGGAAAGAGTGCAGCTACGCAGCAAGTACGTCTTCCCCAATGAGAGCGGCGCTGCGCCCAATGTGCGCTGGGCGACTGACGTGGTGTGGCGCCGGATTCTCACGCGAGCTGAAGTTCCGCACAGACCAATCGGGCAGTGCCGTCACAGCTTCGCGGTCCTGGCGCTGAAGCAGCACAAGCCGCTCAACTGGATTCAGCGGCAAATGGGTCATCGCACGCTCCAAATGTTGTTGAAACATTACTGGCGCTGGATACCGACCGACGATCTTTCTCCGGAAGAAATGTCTTCGCTGGAGAGCACAGCGGCGCCGTTGGCCTCAAATCATGCCCACCCTATGCCCACCCGGACCGAAACCGTCACCGAAGCGGGCTCGTAAAACAATGATTCAGATCGGGAAAAACCCAATAAAATTGGCGGAGAGGGAGGGATTCGAACCCTCGGTACCGGTTACCCAGTACGCCAGATTAGCAATCTGGTGCCTTCGACCACTCGGCCACCTCTCCGCGCGAGAGAACGTCGATTGTTCAACATCGATCGCCAGCGTGCAAGCCAGTTCGAACAGTTGCGCCCTAGCGCCGCGCCGAAGTAAAGCAACAGCAATGGAACCGAGCCATATGACGGAAAACTTCGTCGTCGAGAATGACGGTCCGATCACGACGATCACCTTCAATCGGCCCGAGCGCCGCAATTGCCTCGATGAGGCAGTCATCCTCGACTTCGAGCGTCGTCTGCAAGCCGTCCGCGACGATCGCGATTGCCGCGTTCTCATCGTGACCGGCAAGGGCGCCGCGTTCTGCGCCGGGGCGGACCATGCGATGTTCAAGGCTCCGGCCGGCGCCGCCATCGATCCTGCCGAGCGCCGCCGGCGTATGGGCGAGGTCGGCAAACGATGGCCGCGGCTCATAGGCCGGACGTTCGACGTGCTGGCGCATCTCGATCAGATCACGATCGGTGCGATCAACGGCTACGCGGTTGGCGGCGGATGGTCGTTCGCGCTCGCATTCGATTTCGCGATCGCCGTCGAGGGCGCGGAGTTCTGGGTGCCCGAAGTGGATCTCGACGTGCCGTATCGCGGCGCTCCGGCCAGCGTGCTCGCCGCGCGGCTCGGACCGTGGCGCGCGAAGGAAGCGATCCTGATGTGCCGCCATTACAAGGCGGAGGAGTTGCTCGCGATGGGCGCGCTCAACCAGGTCGTCAAACCCGACGCGCTGATGCCGTCTGCCCGCGAGCTGGCAAAAGCGCTGTCAGCAAAATCGCGCGACGCACTGGCCGCGTCGAAGCGCGATATCAACGCGGTCTTCTTCGGCCCCCGTCCGTTCTGAAGACTCACTCGAGGCACGTGACGACGGCGAGGTTGGCGGCGCTCGCGTCGACGTAGAATTGTCGCAACGTTCGAAACGCGTCCATCAGCCACTGCTTATCCTCGGAACTGACGAATTGTCCGGGATAGATGCCGAGGCTCGCCATCTGATCCGGATCGAATCGCGCATCCATCTCGGCTTCGAGATTTGGCCGGCTCAGTTCGCGGGCTATTGCGGCAACTGTGGCGGGGTCGAAGTATCGAGCGGGTCCGTAGCCGAGATCCTCACCGACCTCCGTCCCGCCCATCACCGCCTGGCTGGCCAGGTCGGAGCCGGGTTCGACCTTGCCGCACAGCAGGTAGTGCACTCCGTGCCACGCCTTTTCGATCGAGATGCTCGCGCCGCCGCCTTTCCTCGACGGCTGCGCGCTACCGCCTGACGCGGGTGGCTGACCGGGCAAACGCGACCTGAGCTCTTGCAGGCGTTGAGCCATCAGCTTCGCGAGGGCATCGCCGCCTTCGCCGCGCGCGAGCGCGTCGGGATCGATGCCGAGGTTTTTCAGCGACTGTGCGAGTCTCTCGCGCAACTCCGGAGGCATCGCCGCCATCGACGCAGCAAGCATCTGCGGCGTTTGGCGCTGAAGTTGTCCCTGCAGCGCGCCCATGAGTTTCGGCATGGCCTGGGTAGCCTGCTCGCTAGCGAACAACTCCTCGACGCCAGAAGGATCGTCGAGAATATCCTTCAAGCGATCCGGCGACACCTGAACAAAACGCCCCATCATCGACATGTCCGTTCCTCCGTCGCCCGATTGTAGGATTTTGTACAGTTCGTGCCAATGTCACTCGCGGCATCATGTTCCGCTCGTTTCTTGTTTGGGGCGCGCTGATCGGCTAAGTCCAAATCACACTCGCAGTGAGGGAAATTAAAATGGCAGAACTGAAAAATCGGCAATGGCTGCTGGCGGCACGCCCGCAGGGAATTATCAAGGAAAGCGATTTCCGCTGGAATGAAACGGCCGTGCCCGCGCTGAAAGACGGCCAGGTGCTGGTGCGCAATCTCGCGTTCTCTTTCGATCCCACGCAGCGCGGATGGATGTCGATGGACACCTACATTCCGGCGATTCCGATCGGCCAGACGATGAAGGCGGGCACGGTAGGACAGGTGATCGATTCGAAGCGACCGGGATTTGCCAAGGGCGACCTCGTGCAGGGGCTGTTCGGATGGGAGGACTATACGGTCAGCGGCGGCGAAGGCCTGATGGGCTTGCAGAAGCTGCCGAGCGGCACCGATCCGATACTGGCGCTCTCGCTGCTTGGCACAACCGGACTCACTGCCTACTTCGGCACGCTCTCCGTCGGTGCGGTGAAGGCGGGAGACACGTTCGTGGTCTCGGGCGCGGCGGGCGCGACCGGTTCCGTGTCGGGAATGATAGCCAAGATCAAGGGATGCCGCGTAGTTGGTATCGCGGGCGGACGCCAGAAGTGCGATTGGCTCTTGAAAGAGGCGGGCTTCGACGCCGCGATTGACTATAAGAATGAGAATGTAGGTGAGGCGCTGACTAAGTATTGCCCAAAGGGCGTCGACGTGTATTTCGACAACGTCGGCGGCGAGATCCTCGACCACGCACTCGCGCGACTGGCGCACGGCGCGCGCGTTGTGCTGTGCGGGGCGATTTCGCAATACAACAATCTGGGCGAGAGAAATCCGGTCGGGCCGGAGAACTATTTCAACCTGATAATCCAAGGCGCGCGAATGGAGGGCTTCCTGGTATTTCATTTCTTACCGCGCTATCCCGAGGCAATCGCCGAAATGTCGAAGTGGCACGCGGAGGGCAAAATCAAGAACCAAATAGATTTGCAGCAAGGACTCGAGAACGCGCCGAAGACGATCATCCGGCTGTTCACCGGCGCCAACTTCGGCAAGCAGTTGCTGAAAGTGGCCGATCCGCAATAGCGGACTGGTATCATGATTGATCACATCAGCCTCAGAGTTTCGGATTTCCAGCGGAGCCGCGCTTTCTACGAGCTGGCGCTTGCTCCGCTCGGCTACACGCTCGTCTTCGCCAACGACAAGGAGCAATACGCGGGCTTCGCCGGGCCCGATCGCGAGCGGATCTGGATCGGCCGCAACGACGGGCCTCGCGGCTATGCTCATATCGCGATTTCGAGCCGAGACCGTGCGACTGTGCGCCGCTTCTACGAGGCGGCGATGAAGGCGGGCGGACGCGACAACGGCGCGCCCGGCCCGCGACCGCAGTACAGCCCGACCTACTACGGCGCGTTCGTGCTGGACCCGGACGGCCACAATATTGAGGCGGTTTGCTTCGCGAATGGTGAGTAATCGGCTGACCGATTTAGGCCGGAAAGGGAGAAATACACAACATATAGTGGTCGCTGGTAGGTGGCATACCATCGGTAGCTTCGTTCCGTCAAAAAATGTTTTCGCGGAGCGGTGACTTACGTTGCGATGCTTCGGGCCATGGACAAGGCCGTGGCGCTGTGAGTTTTCGCTCATTCCTTATCAGTACCAAGGTCGGATGATCTGCGTAAGGCTGAACAGTTCAGCCCTGAACTTTCGTGGCATGGGCCTTGAGACTTTCACAGCACGCTGAGCGGCGGTATCAGGGAACTTAAATCATAGGTCGCCGTAACTTCCACGAGAGCTGGGCGGTTTCCAGTAGCATGGCGGGAGAGAGATGAAGGACACCGAGCCGAGAAAACCGGGCGTTCAGTCTCAGCCTCTGATTGCCGTGCGTGACGTGAGGGCGAGCAGCCGCTGGTACCAACATCTGCTGGGAGCTGACGCGCTCCCGGAACATGAGCATCGCGATAGCTACGACCGGATCCTTTGCGACGGGCGGCTGATCCTGCAACTGCATGCGTGGGACGAAGAGCATCACCCGAATCTCGTCAACGCGGACGCGGCGCCATGTGGGCATGGCGTCCTGCTCTGGTTCGAGGTGGACGACTTCGATGAGGCGGTCGGCAGAGCTCGTTCATTGCGTGCCCAAGTCGTCGAGGAGCCGCACGTCAACCCGAATGCCGGGCATCGGGAAATGTGGCTGCACGACCCCGACGGCTACGTCGTGGTGATCGCGGGTCGGTAGGCGACGGCGGCGACTGACTACTCAGTCTTTTGGGTAGATCCTTGCGACGGAGTAGTCAGAAAGCTGGCTGATTCCTGGGTTTCCAGTACTGGGCGGAAGCCGTTGCGGGCTAGATCGGGGCGGACTACCTCGATTGGGTCGCGGGTGTCGTCTACATAGCCGAGCGCGTACGCGCCGAGCCTGTAGCCCATCAGTCTTAGCAGGTCGACTGGCAGGGTGCGGGCGATGTCGAGCGGGACCGATAAGTACTGATTTTCTTCCTGGCGGAGCCACGAGACGTTGTAGGTGATGTTGATCCCGGTGCGGATGTCTTTCGATCGATTCGCGCCGCCGCCGTGGTAGATGCTGCCGGTGTAAAACAGCACCGATCCTTTGGTCATCTCGGCGGGCTCGGTGTCGCTCTCGGTGAATCGCAGCTTGTCGTCGAAGCGATTGCTGCCGGGAATGACGCGGGTGGCGCCGTTTTCCGCGGTGAAATCCGTCATCGCCCAGATTGTGTTGCACTGGACTTCGTAGCCGCGGGGGAACGGGAAGAAATCGAACGCCCACTGGTCGCGATGTATGGTCTGAGCAGGCTCGCCGGGGCCGATCGAGATGATCTGCGTTAGATGGAGCTGAAAGCTGGTCGCATGACCGAGCAATTTGGCGACGGCGCCGAGCACCGTCGGATGCGTCACGAGCTCGCGCGATTTCGGCGAGCGTGCGATCAATCCGCCGGTCCTGCGTGTGCGGCGTCCGCTGAAATCGTCAGGACCGAACGGGGTCGCGTCGGTGAAGGGACGCAGTTCTTGTGCGATTTCGTCCATGATTTCAGGACGGACGACGCGATCGACGACGACGCATCCGTCGTCAGCGAGGATTGCACAGATCTCATCGGCCGAAGCCGACGCCGGTAGATGTTTGATGCTCATTTTTTAGTATTAAGGCCGCGCTCCGTTGTCGCGCGCGGGCTCCGCGCTAGAATTCTAACAACGATGACACAGTATTGCATCGTTCGTGAAATCGGTGGACGCAGAGACTCGGAACCGGTACCGGCTTCGCTTGCGCGAAGCTGTCCGGAGGCCATAAGCCAGTTCCAGCCGCTCGCGTTGCTCGCTCCGTCAGGATGACGGGAGAGGAGCGCGCGTTCCAGAAATCGGACGCTGCGTGCAACCTAACCCCTAACCCCTTCCCATTGTGGGAAGGGGGACCGGGCGCGGGAGTGCGGCGGCGAGTTTTCAGTCGTCGCGGCGGGGGCCGGGTTGCATGAAGGCTATCGCGACGCCGTCGAGCGGCTCGACGATGCGCGCGATTTGACCGCCTTGAATCGCGAGCTTGGGCTCGGTTGCTTGCAGGCCTCCGGCGCGGGCCGTCGCGACCGCCCCCGCTATGTCGGAACACATCAGCGCCACGCCCCAGCATCCGGGACGTCCACGCGCCGGCCCCACGATTTCGAGCACGGTCTGTTCGAGCTTGAAGAACGCCTGGCGCGCTCCGTTGCCGACTTCGCGGATTCGCTTGCATGGGACGCCGATCGCCTCGTTGGCGGCGATCGCGTCTTCCAGCACAGGAGTCATCACGACGATATGCTCGAGATATTCGACGCTGTTCGGATTGCTCCCGCAAAGTTTGTTGAGCGCCTGGCGGCGCGACTCGATGTCGAGATTGATCGGAGCCGAAGCTGTAGCAACGCCCGGCAGCCCCGACGAAAGCATCGCGGCTCTGGTGGCACGCTCTGACAGGCCTGGCAGCTCGAAGGATTCTCGCGCGCCGGCGGCCGACTCTCCCTTCATGCCCCAGACCCATCCGATCATGCCGCCGCCGTTGCCATCCCCGGTTGCTTCGCGCAAATGTCCAACCAGGGGCGACCTGGATTTGGCGGAGAGTATCGCGCAGAGATCGATTTCCACCGCGCCGGCGCATAGCCGAGCGATGCGGAAGCCGTCGCCGTCGAACTCTTCGGACGCGACGCCGAACCCGGCCCGCCGCCATTTTTCGCACGAGGCCGCCAGGTCGCGCACGGCGACGATGACTCTTTCAACGCAAATGATGCCCACAGTCCGTACTCCCCGGCCGAGGGTATCGTCACTCGGGCCGGATGCCAACCGTGAATAATTGTCCCGCGGCGGGCTCCGCAAGGTTCTTTATTCGAGTCATTTTTAGTAGAGATAAGCGACGTTCACGCGTCTATACTCGTGTTGTAACAAGTTGTAGCTTTCTATGGCGGTAATGTTATCAATGGAAAGGGGTAACTAGATGACAATCTCCTGGCAGCCGTTTCAGCAGGAGGCGCTCGACTGCTTGCGCGCGCTGGTGCGGCTCGATACCACCAATCCGCCCGGCAACGAACGAATAGTGGCCGACTACATGGCCGACGCGCTGGGCGCGCATGGCGTGGAATCGGTGATTCGCGAAAGCGCTCCGACCCGGGCCAACCTGGTGGCGCGGCTTGCGGGGACGGATTCGTCGGCGGGCGCGCTGCTGCTCTCGTCGCATACTGATGTGGTGCCGGTCGAGCGGTCGGGATGGACCCGCGAGCCGTTCAGCGGCGATATCGCAGACGGCTGCCTGTGGGGCCGCGGCTCGATCGACATGAAGTCGAAGTGCGCGATGGACCTCGTGATGATGACCGCGATGAAGCGCGCCGGGGCGAAGCCGAATCGTGACGTGATACTGGCGGCGGTCGCGGACGAGGAAGCGGGCTCGGATTTCGGCGCGAAATTCCTGGTCGAGCGGCATCCCGAGCTGGTGCGCGCCGGTTATGTGCTGAACGAAGTCGGCGGCTTCACCGTGCATCTCAGGAATCGCCGCTTCTACCCGATCCAGGTGGCGGAGAAGGGCTTCGTCACGATCAAGATGAAGGTCACCGCGATGCCCGGCCACGGATCAATGCCGCGCACGGACACCGCGATCTCGCGAATCTCGGAGTTGATCACGAGGATTGTGCGGACGCCGATGCGCAAGAACGTGTCGCCGTTCATGCGTCAGACGCTCGAGGAGCTGGGCGTGCCGGTCGAATCGCCGGGCCCGCTGTTCGCGCCGATGCTGGCCAACACGGTCTCGCCGACGATTCTGCGCGCGGGATACAAGGACAACGTGATTCCCGGCGAGGCGACGATTGTGCTCGATGGCCGCACGCTGCCCGGTGAAGATCCCGAGAGCTTCATGGCGGAGCTGCGCCAGATTGTCGGGCCCGAGCCGACCTTCGAGTTGCTGAAGACCGCGCCGCCGGCCGAGACGAGTATCGACACTCCGCTGTTCGAGCTGATCAAGACGACTGTCGAGGCGGCCGACCCCGGCTCGCGCGCGATTCCGTGGATGATCCCCGGCGCGACCGACAGCAAGTTCTACTCGAAGCTCGGGGCCGCGTGTTACGGATTCTCTCCGGTCAAGCTCGATCCGCATATGCCGTTCGGCTCGCTGTATCACGGCAACGACGAGCGGTTGCCCGTCGAGGGGTTTTACTGGGGACTGAAGGTGTACGCCGAAGTAGTGCTGAAGTTCCTGGGTATCAAGTTCGACGATGTTTTCGGGTGATCGGGGGAAGCGAAATCACTTTATTTAATGTGAAACCCCTCCTGGGTTTCACGCTTCCCTGGGCAGGGGTGACCCCTGCACCCAGTATCAAGAAAGAAAAGATGCGAGACTTCGTCCCTGTTAGAACTTGTTAGGCGGGAGAGGCGGGCATCCCGGTGCTCACTTTGCGGAGCTTGTCTTGAGGGTTCCGGCTTGGGGGGTGAAGGTCATCAGGAGGCGCGGCGGGCCTTCCAGCGGCACGACCGCAAAGTGTGCTACCGGCTGCGTGCTCAAGGTGATAGTGGTGCCCGCCGAGCTGCGCGATACCTTGCAATCCTTGAAGATCGACTTGTCGAACACGAGATGAGTCTGCAAGGCCGGGTCCGGTGTCACGTCCTTGAGCACAAGCGTCGCGGTCGAACCGTCGGTGTTGCTCTCGAGGGTCTTGTCAAAGCTGACAGGTCCGCTCAGCTCAAGAATCACCGACAACGGCGGATCGTTCGATGACAGCCTGATGGTTTTGAGAGTCGCGGGACCCGCGGTCGGGGGCTCGCTCAGCGACAACGGTGCGGCGGACGCGGCTGCGTCCCCGGGCGCCGTCATCTGATGCAGCGACGGCTCCGGCGCGGGGGCAGGCGGGTTCTCGTGCGCGAGCATTTGATGCAACGTCGAATCCGGCGGCGGCGGCGGCGCGTTGTCAGTCGCGGTCATCTGATGCATCGACGGCTCGAGCGCCGGTGCCGGCGCTTCCGCGCTAGCAGTCATCTGATTCATCGGCGGCTCCGGCGGCGCCGAGGCGGCCAGCCCGGTCATCGCGCGCGCCTGGGCGTTTGCTGCACCGGCAATGCTGCCGGTGGGCGCCGGCAAGATAGGAGCGGGCGCCCGCATCATGTCAGGCGCGCCGGGCTTGCGGCTGGGGAGATCGGGCTGCGACGGATCGGGCGCGGGATGCGACGGCGGCGCGTCGAGAATCGGCAGGCCGTCGGCGCCGTACGCGGACGCGCCGGTGTTCGACGCAACGTCGGTGCCGCGCAGGTCGGAGCGCTGGCGCACGACTACTTTGTCGGCGTTGGAATCATCGGGATTTCCGCCGTAGCCGGTCTCGGCCAGCACCAGCGGCAGCGGGTCTTCTTCGGTGTCGATCGGTTGGTGGAGCTTGGCCAGCTCGACGCGGGCTTTTTTCGCGTAGTTGGTGGTCGGAAAATGCTTCTCGACGGCGGCGAAAGCCTGCGCGGCCGAGTATCGCTTGCCTTCCTTCTCCAGAGAAATCCCCAGCTCGAATAGCGCGTCCGGGGCGACCGGAGTCTCGGGATATTTCTGCAGCAGCTCGGCAAATCGCGATTCCGCGGCGCGGAAGTTCGCGCGCTTGTAATAATAGTTGCCGACGATCATCTGGTTGCGCGCGAGCATCTCGCGGCATACCAGCACTTTGTCATGCGCCAACTCGGCGAAGTCGCCTTCCGGAAAGCGCTGCTCCAATTCCTGGAAGCGCTTGAGCGCCGCCACCGTCTTGCCTTGATCCTGGTCCTCGCGCCCGATCTGATCGTAATAACTCAGCCCGATGTAGTAGCTGACGAGCTCGAGGTTCTTGCTGGTCGGATGCATCCGCTCGAAGTCGTCGAGCGCGCCGATCGCCTCGGCGTAATCCTTCTGCTGGTAGTACGCGAGGCCGATTTTCATCTCGGCATCCTCGGCGTACGGGCTGAACGGGAACTTGTCGATCACTTCCTGATAATTTTCGATAGCGGCCTTGTACTCTTTTGTCGCAAAATCAAGTTGAGCCTGCGCGTAGTAGTTCTCGCCAGTCGGCTTCTGGCGCAGACTGCAGGCGGCGGCAGGCAGCACGGCAAAAGCCACCAATATCAACAGCAATCGTTTCATCAGGTGACGCGCAAAGGTTAAACAAGGCTCGACGGCATTGCAATCCGCGCCGGCTTCCCGATTCGGGGCATCGCGGCGGTCGCCGGGCCGATTCAGGTATTTTTGGACTCGCGGGGCTTGCGGAATGAGGCCGAAAATACAGGCTTTCCCGCCGCGACGTACTTGCGCGCGAACCCGGTCCGCGCCGCGCCGGGCGCGGCTTCGACGGCCCGGATAAATCCCGCGGCGAGCATCATCGGGAAAATCTCGGCCGCGTAGTTGCGCACGTCAGTCGCGACGTAGGCGATCGCGCCCGGCTCAACGGTGCGAAACAGGCTCGCGGCGAGCGTCGGCGTGAACAGCCGATGCTTGATGTGCCGCTCCTTGGGCCATGGGTCGGGGTAGTAAATGTGATACGCGCTCACGCTCGCGTCCGCGAGCATCAGGTTGACCAGAGTGCGCGCGTCCATCCGCACGACGCGCAAATTGTCGAGTCCCGCGCGGCCGCATCGCACGGCCAGCACGCGCGTGATCGTCGCGGATAGTTCGACCGCGATAAAGTCGCGCTCGGGAAATTCGGCGGCGCGCTCGATGATGAACTCGCCCTTGCCCGCGCCGATCTCGATTTCGACGGGCGCGCGGCGGCCGAACATCGCCGGCGGATCGATCGCGAAAACGCGGTCGTCGGGCTTGAACAGCACGCGCTCGCCAATTTCGCGCGCCTTGGGATTGCCCCAGATGCGCGCCGCCTTTCGAAGTCTCGCCATGAATGAGCATGACGATACCGCTAGAGGCCGTCCGCCGCCATCCGCGCTGCAACGGGAACTACCCCCTAACCCTTCCCGCGGTGGAAGGGGAACAAGAGTAAGAAGCAGACCTAACTCAGTCGGGGCGCTTCAGGAAGGCGCGGACGCGGTCGGATAGCGGCTTCAGGTCGGTGTTGTCGACCAGGGCACTTGCCATCCTGACCGGATCGCCGAAGAAAAAACGCTCGTAGAGAACCTGACGGCCGCCGAATGCGCTGCACGCGACCTCCCACGCCAGTCGATAGAGCGCGACGCGCTCCTTCGCGCCCGCGTCCACGGCCCCGAAGTAGCGCTCGATATCGGGAAGCTCGGCGGGATTTGCGAAGTCGCTTGACGAGGGTGTCGCCATCAGCGAGCTCGAACTGTTGAGCTGGATAATCTCGACCAGGCGCGGATACAGCCGCGGGAAAAGATTGCGCGCGGTGTCGAGCGGCGCTCGCGCCGGCGTGAACACGCCCCACCTGTCCGGCGCGGCGTCGGCTTCAGCGGCTCGCAGGCACGCGCGCATCGTCTCGGTGGTCATGATCATCTCGGCGATGCGCTCACGAACGTGCGGCAGGCTCATCGCGTCGCTGGCCTCGGCGATTCGCGCCGCCAGTCCCAAGATGAATTCGCTCTTCGCGACATTTTTCACCGCGACCTGGTGCATCATGTGGACGACGGCGCCGGTTCCCGCGTACAGCGCGTTGCATCGCGCGACGTCGCCGCACAGGAACACGCGCTGCCACGGGACGAGCACGTTGTCGAACACGACCACCGCGTCCATTTCGTCGAAGCGCGACGCGAGCGGGTTGTCGAAGCGCGAACGGCCCAGGACGTAAGTGTCGCGGCATAGGAACTTGAGGCCCTTGGCGTTGCACTGGATTGCAAACGACAGCGCGAACGGCTCCGCCGCCGGCTCGGTCTTCAACACGGTCGAAGGAAACACGAGCAGTTCCTCGGAGAGCGGTGCGAGCGTCGCGAGCATCCGGCATCCACTCACGACGATGCCGTCCTTGGTCTTCTCGACGAGCTTGAGCGCGAGGTCGGCGTCGGTATGTCCCGCCCATCCTGCGGCGCGACTCGCGCGCGGGTTGACGAGTGTATGCGTCGCGCACCAATCGTGATGGCGAGCCTCCATATAGTAGTTCCAGATATTGTCGCCGTGCCGCGGATCGCTCCCGGCAAAAAACTCACGCGCCGCGGCCATCGCGGCGAGACTCACGTTGAGGTAGTCCGGCGTGCGCCCGAGCATCCCGCAGCCGAAGTCGGCCCACGTCTTCATCATGCGCGAGCGCTTGCGGAGGTCGTCGGCGTTTTTCGGGATGATGAACGACATACCGGCGCGGCCGCCGTCGTCGGTGCGAAACGTCATCGTCTCGGGATGCTCCATCTGCATGTCGTAGAGCGACGCGACCGAGCGCGCGCAATTGGCAAACGCGGGATGCGCGGTGACGTCAGCGGCGCGCGCGCCCGCGATCCAGACTTCGGCGCCGAGCTTTTTCAGCGACGACAGGTAATTGTTGCCGGAGCGCGCGCCCATCTC
Organism: uncultured delta proteobacterium; assembly: GCA_963724395.1. Taxonomy (GTDB): domain Bacteria; phylum Desulfobacterota; class Binatia; order Binatales; family Binataceae; genus Binatus. The sequence continues at coordinate 56,599 of CAVRUK010000005.1, forward strand.
AGATGACCTCGTTGAGCAGCGGCAGCCGCTTGCGGATTCGTTCGGCGGCGTCTGCCGGCGCCATGTACGGCGGCCGCGCCGGACCCATCTCGATTCCGGTCGCGACCGACGCGGTAACCTTGGTCGTGCCAAGATGGCCGAGAGTTTCCTCGCCGCCGCGTGGGAAGCATCGGTTGAGGCGGCGCTGAATCTCTTCGGCGCGCTTGTAGTCGCCCGCCTTGTACGCTTTGAGCAGCGCGACTGCGGCGGGCACCGCGAAAATATTGATGAAGCCGCCGGCCGCGCCGAGCATCAGCCCCGCCAGCATCGCGCGAAACGTATTATAGATGTCCGCGCGGCCGTCCACTTCGTCGTACAGCGCTTCGAGATGCTGCAAGTCGGTGAGCACTTCCTTGAATGCGACGACGCCGGGAATCGTCGCCAGCCTGCCGGCGAACTTTGGCGTAATGTTGAACTTGCTGAGCGCGGGATTGTGGTAGATGACGAGCGGCAGGTCGCCGGCCTCGTCAATCATGCGGTAATGGCGCTCGACTTCGGCCTCGCCGCATCGCCAGTAGTACGGCGGGATCACCTGCTGGGCGTCGTAGCCGAGGCGCGCGGCGATTTTGGCATAGCGGAGAGTCTCCAGCGTGGTCGCGCCCGAGGTCATCGCGACGGCGGCGAGTCCGGCTCGCTTGCGCGCCTCGTCGATCACGATTTCGAAGATTCGCGTGCGCTCTGCTTCATCCATATGCAGAAATTCACCGATACTCGGCGCTGCGACGACGCCATCCGCGCCCGCAGCAATCGCCCACTGAACTTCGCGCCGCAGCGCGTCCTCATTGAGCCGGTAGTCGTCATGAAACGGCGTCACCAGCATCGCCAGTATTCCGTGTGCAAGTTTCAAACGCGCACCTCCGGCGTTATCAGGCGGCCTCGCGCTCGGCGCCGCTGAAAGACGGTTGAAAGAAGAAGATCGCCTGTCCGGTTCCGATTGCGGCCTCGTATTTTCCGAACTGCTCGCCGCGCCAGGTCCACGCGTCCCCGCCCATCGCACCTGCCATCGTGATGTAGTGCGAGAAGCGGCCCTCGGGCGAGCAATGCGCGCGGTAGTCGTCGGCGGCGGCGAGGACAGCGTCATGCCGCCCCGCTTTGAACCATTCCATGATTCGTTCGTCGTAGAGGCGGTTGGCGGTTGAAGAGATGTCGTCGGGCGACGCCGACGCGCGGTCGAGAACCCGGTCGTAGTCCCAGAACTTGTGCGACATCCCGCCAGACGCCACGATCACGACCCGCCGATTCGATTTCCAGATAGCCTGTCCGATCGCGGCGCCGTAAGCCAAATCGTTTTTCACCGACGCCGTCTGACACACGCTGACCGAGAGCACGCGCCGGCGCGCCTCATGATTGAAATAGTACATCACGTTGAGAGTTGGATAGTGAATTGGCAAGTTAGTATGCGCCGACGCGATCGCACGAATCCCGCGCTCACGCGCCTCCAGCTCGACTCCGCGCGCGAGCTCGGGGTCGCCCCGATAATCATAGTCGAGGTTATGCAGCATCGCGGGCAGCTCTTCCGATGTATACACACCCGACAGCCGCTCGTGGGCATTGAGTACATACTCCAAAGTAGAGAACCAGTGAGTATCGATTAGTAAGAAGGTATCGAAGTCGAGATGACGGATGCGTTCGCGCTCGAGCTTCGGCATCGCGTCGTAAAAAGTCGTCACGTTGCGGCCCATGTAGGCGCGGCGCGCGACTGGATCGGTGATCATCAGGCGCGGTACGTGCGTGGAGAAGACGGTCGCGACAACCTTACCCATCGTGGTCCTCCTCGCCGTATGCGACGCACACCAGTTTCGGCTCCGTCCAGAACTCCATACTGAAGCGGCCGCCCTGCCTGCCGAGCCCGCTCATCTTTGCACCTCCAAACGGGACGCGCAGATCGCGCAGAAAAAAACTGTTGACCCAAACCATCCCGGTTTTGATCTTTTCAGTGACTCGGAGAGCGCGATCCATGCTTGTCGTCCAGATGTAAGCTGCGAGACCGAAGCGAGTCGCGTTGGCGATCGCGACAGCATGCTCCTCGTCGTCGAATCGTTCGACGGTCAGCACCGGCCCGAAGATTTCCTCGGACACGGCGCGCGAGGTCGCATCGACGCTGTCGAGGATCGTGGGCAAATAATAGAATCCGCGCGCGGGCTCGGCGGGAGCCTTTCCGCCGGCCAGGACCCTCGCGCCGTTCGCCACCGCTTCGGCGACGAAGGAATGCACGCGCTCGCGATGCGCCGCGGAAATAAGAGGACCGTAGTCGGTGCCGTCGGCGAGCGGGTCGCCAATCTTGAGCAGCGGAATCTCGGCGGCGAGCAGTTCGAGAAAGTCGGCGGCGACTCGCCGGTCAACCAACAATCGCGAGCCCGCCACGCACGATTGTCCTTGGCTGCGGTAGATGGATCGCGCGACGCCGGCCGCGGTCCGCTTGAGATTCGCGTCGGCGAAAACCAGATTTGGCGACTTGCCGCCGAGCTCGAGCGTGACGCGCTTGAGCGACTCCGCCGCGGACGCCATCACGCGCCGCCCGGTCGCGACGCCGCCTGTGAACGCGATCGCATCAACGTCCCGATGCGCGACGAGCGCCGCGCCCGCGTCACCGAGGCCCGGCACGATATTCAGCACGCCCGGCGGAAGACCAGCCTCGTTCGCGATCTCGCCGAGCGCGATCGAAGTCAACGGCGCCAGCTCCGACGGCTTGAGCACGCAGGTATTTCCGGCGGCAAGGCATGGCCCGAGGTTCCACGTCGCGAGCATCAGGGGCGAGTTCCATGGAATGACGATCGCGCCGACGCCGACGGGAGGCCGATCCGTGACGCTCATCAGCTTCAGATCGCGGCCGAGGAATTTCGCATCGCTAACGGCGGCCTCGTGAGTCCAGGTCTGCGCGGCGGCGGCAAAGAATCTGATGTTGCGCGCGGCGCGCGCGACGTCATGATTGACGCACTCCGAGACCGGCTTGCCGACGTCGCGCGCCTCGAGCATCCCGAGCTCTCGCGCGCGCTTTTCGATACCGTCCGCCAGCTTGCCCAGGATAGTCGCGCGCGCGTCGGCATTCATCCGCGGCCACGGTCCACGATCCGCGGCCTCGCGCGCCGCCTCGACCGCGCGATTCACGTCGTCGGCGCTCGCGCTTGCGACCTCAGCAAGTTCGCGTTCGGTGGCAGGCTCGACGTCGGCGAAACGCGCCGACTTGGCCGCATCGACATAGCGTCCGGCGATGAACAATCTCGTTTCCATTTCGCTCGTAAGATGAAGTCTCGCCGATTCGCTGAAACATAGCAAAAGGCAGGGGTGACCCCTGCACCCAGTATTAAGACAAGGATGCGGGTGGAGTTTTCCCAGCGTACTCGAAGAGTCGCGTTTCGAACTTCTGCTTGCGGCGCTTTGCTTGACCGTTGATCATAACGGCCCTAACCTGACCTCAGGCGCCGACTCAAATCGTGGCATTACCCGATATCATTCCGATCTTTCCGTTGCCCAACCTCGTGTTGTTCCCGGGGTTGAGCGTACCGCTGCATATTTTCGAGCCGCGCTATCGCGAGATGATAGCCGACGTCGCCAACGCGCACGGCATAATCGGGATGACGCTGCTCAAGGGCGACTGGCAGGCCGACTACCACGCCTATCCGGATATCTTCGAGGTCGGGTGCGCGGGCAAAATCGGCGGCCTCGTCAAGCTTGCCGACGGACGCTACAACCTGGCGCTCGAGGGCCTCGGCGAGTTTCGCATCGTGCGCGAAATTCGCGATCGGTCGTATCGCCAGGCGCAAGTGAATTGGTGCCCGGTTCGACCTGACGCGCTCGATTGCGACGCCGAGACGATGGACGCACTGCGCGAGATGCTCTTCAGCTACCTGGGCGAGGCCGCGCATGAGGCCTGGCGCACGATCGTCGAGCAGCGGGGACTGCGCGGCGCCGCGCTAATCAACTTCCTGTGCTTTCACCTCGACATCACGCCGCTCGAAAAGCAGACGTTGCTCGAGGCGTTGGCAGATCGCGTCGATTGCCTGCTCGATGTGCTTACCTTCAAGCTCGAGGAGCGCAAGCGCGGCCCCGCAGGCACCAGCGGCGGTCCCGACACGGTGCAGTAGCCGTTGGCAATGTGATGCCTTCAGATCCTTGCAGATCGCGCTGGGCGCAGTCTGTGAATGGCATAGACGCGACACTTTGCTGACGGTTTGTGGCCAAATCGTAACGCCTGTCGCAAATGAGTCAGCATGCGCACAAGCGCCATAATTCGCATAATGCGGAATGTTTTTGCGAAAAGTTGGGCGATTTTGTGAATTAGTCAATATAATGGCGACCGAGTTGCCATTCATGAGCCCTTAACAAGCTGGCTAATTTGTATTAGGGCAGTTGCTGATAAATTCGGCATGATCGTTGCTTCCCTATCTGTCGAACAAACAAAGTCGGAATTTCCCGACCCCCAACCGCCTGACCCCGCTTAAGTCCGGTGCAGGCACGGTCGGGTGAGGACAAAAGTACGATGGAATGGGAAAATAGCGCTCTTGGAAATCTCTTCGTGCCTGACGTTTTGACGCCTGAGCAGTTCTACGACAGCCGCCGCGACGACAGCACTATACGGCCCGTCAAGAAGCTGATGATGGCTATCCTGGAGGACGCGCTGCGATGCTTCCAGAATAACTCCGACGCCAAGGGCGGACCGCGTAAGCGTCTGTTCAGCGAAGCGGAGCAGTGGCTAATCGGCGAAGGTGGAGAGGGACCATTCTCGTTTGAGACGGTGTGCGAAACGCTGGGAATCGAACCGCAGTTTCTGCGCAGGGGTCTGCGCGACTGGCGCAACCAGCAGTTAGCTGGGGTCTCCACGCGGCGGCTGGCAAGGCGTTCGCCGGTGGTCCGCAGCGGCCGCATCAGCGCTCCCGCTCGTCGCGATGCGAAACGGGCGGCGACCGCAAACTAGAAGTGTCGCTTCGGCGCGAATCGCGCCGAAGTTAAATTCTGCACAATAAAAAGGCGGCGCGGTATCTCTGATGAGATGCCGCGCCGCTTCGATTTTTGTTCAGGCAGACGTGCTCAGTCTCGCGCCATCTACGCGTGCCGCGCCTGCGCGATCAAAGCGTATCAGTGCGGGGCCGGAGGCGGTGTGCCCCCTGAAGGGCTAGAAGGGCCCTTTGCTGCCATCGTTCCGCCCGGAGGAGGTGGCACGTAACCTTTCGGCTGCGCCGCAACCCACTGCTCGCACGCCGGAATGTCCTGTTCCTCGACCGATTCCTGCTGCATAATTTGCGCATCCGACCAGCCGTGCTTCTTTTCCCAGTGCACGCCGGGGCACTTGACGGCCAAATTGAAATTTCTCGCTGTCTCCGCTACGGCAGGTGTTTGAGCCGGCGCGGCGGCGGCACCGCCTGTCCCGCCGCTGCTACTTTGACTCGCGCAACCGGCGACCAACAATGCCAGCCCTGTAGCCAGCGCTAATCCGATCTTCCGTTTCATGGCATCCTCCTTCAATCTAGGGACCCCTCCACTAACCGAGTTCTAACATGCTTGTCGGCCGTTCGTTTAAGCAGGGCCAAAATACACCGTTCGGATTAATTAGCAAACCCCCCGTAATCCAATCATAACGCCTGGAACACGATTCGTTCACCGCGCTCGGAACGGCGCGCGCGGCCTTCAAAACAGGCAAGTTCCAGGTGCGCGAGCGTTTCGAAAGTCGCGGCCATCACATGGAAGATCGGCCGTTCTTCGCCGCCAAATACTTGTTGCGCGATTTCGAACGCCGTCTGCGGCGCCTTGCGCGTCAAATCGAGCATTTCGGCCTCCCGGTACCGATGATGCTCTATCAATTGATTGGCGCGATGCCGATGGTCGTGATACACGCCGCCATGCGCCGGCAAAACCAGTTCAACGTCGAATTTTTGGACCTTTAGCTGCGAGTTGATGAAGTCGCCGAGCGGGTTGGTTCCCGCAGCGTCGGGATAAATTCCCACGTGTGGCGTAATTTTGGGCAGCAGGTGATCGCCGACTATCATCACCTTCTCTTTGCGCAGGTAAATCACGTTGTGACCTGGCGAATGGCCCGGCGTCCAGATCACTTCGAGCTCGCGGTCGCCGATTTTGACTACATCGTGATCGTCGATGAACTTGTCGGGTTGCGTGACGGGCCCATACATCGACGTTCCCATCCACGTCGGGCGCATCCCGGTCGGCGAAAATTGTTCGATCGGAAATCCGTGCTTCGCGAAGAACGCGCGCGACTCGGGCCGGTCGTGAGGACTCATCCTCCCGAACTCGACCATTCTGCCGGCGCGCTCTGCTTCGAGGCGATGAATATGCGTCGTCGCGTGACTGCGCCGGCGAATCTCGCCCGACGCGCCGAAGTGATCGATGTGATGATGGGTCGCGACGATCGCGTCGAGATCCTCGATCTTGATTCCGACTTCGGCCAGCGCTTCCTCGAGGGCCGCGATGCTCTCGGGCGAGTTCATCCCGGTGTCCACGAGCGTCCACGCGCCGTGACAGTCGATCAAATAAACGTTGATGATAGTCGGCCGCATCGGCAGCGGCAGAAAGATCTCGTAGATACCCGGATGAACCTCAACTATTTTCGCCATCGATTACTCTCAGCGGCTGGTTTCGCATGACTGGGCAGTCCTTGCGCTCCGCCGCTTGCTTCGTGGCCGCAACTCAACGATCACTCGTGCAGCTCGTCTTTCACCTGGAAAGTCACTTTGACTCTCACCTTCCATCGCACCACTTTGTTGGACTCGACCAGTGCTGTGATGTCCTCTACATGAGCTGAGTGGATGCCCTTGATCGTGACGCCGGCCCGCGAGATTGCCAATTGCACGGCGTCTTCGACCGAGTTGGCCGAGATGCCCGTGAGGTCGATCGTTTTTTCAACCATGACGCTCAGCCGCTCCCGGGGAGGTAATTCGCGCGCGATGGTTTGACGCTCGCACTCGCGCGGCGCTACGCTCGCCCCTGCACAGTGGTTAGCGCACGGCGAGATCCGAAACAAGGTGACATCGCGCAACGTGCTATCCGCCGCGCTGAATGGGTCCGCGCGATTGGTCAGCCCGTCCGGAGAGTGAGTAGTTGCCAGTAAAAATCGAGTCGCCCGCGGGCGAAGAAGCGCTCACCGAGTTCGTTCTTTTTCAGCATCGGGTCTACGAATATCGCAGCGCGCGATGGGCCGCGATGGTCGCGGTGCAATTGCCGATCTTGATGGGCGAGGGACCGTTCGCCGAAGGGCGCAAGATCCGGCCGTTCATGGCCCGCGTCGACGGCAGCATCGTCGCGCGCGCCGTCGCGATAATCGACGCCCACTATCAACGTCATTGGAACGAACCGCTCGGGCATATCGTGATGTTCGAGGCGATGCCGGGCACGCATGACGCCGTCAAGGGGATGATCGACGCGGCGTCAGACTGGATGAAGGCCAACGGCGCAACGGCGGCGCGAGCCGGCTACGGCCTGCTCGAATTTCCGTTCGTCATCGACGACTACGAAACCCTACCACCCGACATCGCGCGCCAGAATCCGTCGTACTACCACGCGCTGCTCAAGGACGCCGGATTCGAAACCGAGCGCGGATGGGTTGACTACAAAATCGAGGTGACGCCGGAGCTGGTCGCGCGCTACGAAAGCGCACTCGAAGCGAGCCGCCGCGCGGGTTTCCAAATCGTCGCGTTGAAGGATCTGCCTCCCGCGCGCCGCGTCCGCGATTTCGAGTACACCTGGAACACCGCCTTCGCGCGTCATTGGGGCGCGACGCCGTTCACCACCGACGAACTCGTATTCCTGTTCGATTTTTTCGCGATGTCCGGCGCGCTCGACGCCTCGGTGCTCGCTTATCGCGATGGCCAGCCGGTGGGAGCCCTGATGGTCACGCCGGCGAATCCCGACGGCGCGATTCTCAAGCCCGGGCGCAAGCTCGCCGACAACGAGAAGCTCAACTTTCTCGGTATTGGCGTACTCGAACAGGCGCGCGGCCGCGGCGTGAACCTCGCGATGGCCTCGTATTCGTACCTGCACCTGATCCGACAAGGCTCGAAGTATCTGAGCTACACGCTGGTCCTCGACGACAACTGGCCGTCGCGCCGCACCGCGGAAAAACTCGGCGCCAAAGTCTGCGCGAACTACATAACCTACCGCCGCAACTTCTGAGCAGGTTTAGTCTCGGTTGCTCAAACGGCCTGCGATGCTGTAAGAACGGAACAGTAGCGCCTCGGCTCGCCAACCCCTGTCCTCGAAGGAGGGATCTTTCGATGGCCGATTTCGATCTTCACATCAAAGGTGGAACCGTCGTCGACGGAACCCGCGTCCCGCGATACCGCGCCGACCTCTGGATCAAGGACGGCAAGATCGCGCAGATCGGCGGCCGCGGCCCCGGCTTCGCGAAAAAGACTATCGACGCCGATGGCATGATCGTCGCCCCCGGCTTCGTCGATTTGCACACTCACTACGACGCGCAGATTAGATGGGACCCCTACTGCACCATCTCGGGATGGCACGGCGTCACCTCGCTCGTACTCGGCAACTGCGGCTTCGGCTTCGTCCCGGTCAAGCCCGAATTTCGCGAGCGCTCGATGCTCACGATGACGCGCACTGAGGCCATCCCCTACGAGTCGATGAAGGCCGGGATGAAGTGGGACTGGGAAACGATTCCGCAGTACCTCGACTCGCTCGATCGCACGCCCAAGGGCGTCAACGTGATCCAGTACCTGCCGACCTCGTCGATAATGACCTACGTGATGGGACTCGAGGCCGCCAAGACCCGGCCGGCGACGGAAGATGAACGCGCCAAGATGCGGCGCATCTTCGCCGAGGGAATGGAGGCGGGCCTCGGCGGCTTCTCAGTGCAGCGGCTGGGGCCAAATTCCACGCAGGCTGACTTTGATGGCTCGCCGATGGTCACCGACACGATGTGCGACGAGGACATCCTGAATCTGGCGCGCGTGCTGCGCGAGCGCGACGAGGGCTTTGTCGAGATCACCCAAGCCACGGGCCATATCAAGGACGACCTCGCGTTCCTCGAACGCCTCGCCGCCGAGGCAAATCGACCAATCCTGCACAACGTGATCGCTCCCGCCCGCCGCGATCCCAAGGTCCATCAGCGCAGCATGGCGTGGCTCAAGCGATGCCGCGAGAAAGGCCTGCCGATTTTCGGCCAGGCGTTCACGCTCCGCACCGGCTTCGCGTTCACGCTCGAGCATTGGAATCTCTACGACGCGAGTCCCGCGTGGCGCACCGTCACGACCGGTACCAACGCCGAGAAAATTTCCAAGATGAAGGATCCCTCACTGCGAGAGGCGATCAAACGCGAACACGACGAAGCCAATCGCAAGCTCGAGGCGATCCAGGCCGGAGTCGGCGGCCCGATCCGTCATCTGATCGTAACGTGGGCGGGAGACAAGCCTGAGCTCGAGAAGTATGTCGGCAAATCACTCGGCCAAATCGCGATCGACGAAAACAAGCATGAGATTGACGTGATGCTCGACTTGTCGATCGCCGGCGATCTCAAGGTCGAGTTCCTCGGCCCCAATCGCGGCTTCAACCCGGAGTACTACGCCGAGATGATCAACGACTCGCCCTACACGATTCCCGGCGTGTCGGACGGCGGCGCGCATACCAAGTTTTTCACCGGCGGCGCATACACCACCGATTTTCTGGGCTGGCTGGTTCGCGACGAACAGCGTGTCACGCTCGAGGAGGCGCACTACCGGCTCTCCGCCCTGCCTGCGCATGCGGCCGGCTTCCGCGACCGCGGCACGCTGCGCGAAGGAATGGCGGCGGACGTCGTCGTTTACGACCTCGATCGGCTCGGCGTCGAGCCGGACTGGATCGGCGATGTCGCGCACGACTTTCCCGGTGGAGAATGGCGTCGCGTCCAGCACGCGCGCGGCTACCGCGCGATCATCGTCAACGGCGCGATGACGTGGGACGACGGCCGATGCACCGGCGCGACGCCCGGCCGGCTGTTGCGCGGCGGCCGCGGATAGCTGCGGCGATGGCCGTCCAGATTTACAGCATGACGTCGGTGGCCGACGCCGTCGCGACGGCCGACGCCGACGCCGATCTCATTGGCCTGGTCGTTGCCGAGCCCGGCGTCGTCGCCGAAGCGATCGGCGCCGATCTCGCGCGCGAAATTCTCGCCGCGATTCGCCCGCGCTCGCGCGGCGTTGCGCTGTCCCTGTCCGACGATCGCGACGAGATTTGCGCGATGGTCGATGCAGTGCGCCCCGACGTCCTGCATGTAGTCGCTCGCGAGATCGAGCCCGACGACTGCGCATGGATTCGCAAACGCATCGCGCCCGTCAAGCTCCTGCGCGCAATTGCCGTCCGCGCCGGCGAAACCCTCACCGAAGCCGACGCGCATCAGGATTGTGTCGACTACCTGATGCTGGATTCAGGCGCCAAGGGCCGTCCCTTCGCCGGCGCCACCGGCGAGACTCACGATTGGTCGATTAGCCGCACCGTGGTCGAGCGCTCGCGCATCCCGGTGATCCTCGCCGGCGGACTTTCCGCCGATAACGTCGCCGACGCGATCGCCGCCGTCAGGCCCTGGGGCGTCGATTCCTTCACGCACACCGATGTTCCCGGGAATCGCGGCAAAAAAGATCCGGCTCGCGTGCGTGCATTCATCGCCGCCGCCAGGCGCGCGTTCGCAAACTTCAAAGGCCTGAATCCCGGGAGGTCGCGATGAATCGCAAGCAGCTCACACTCTCAGCCGCGCTGATCGTCTTGCTCGCGGTGGACGCGTACGCGGTTTACCTCTACGGCTATATCGGCTTCTTCCGCATGGTCCTGGCGAATTTCGCCGGCTTCGCCGCCTTCCTCGATCTCGCGATAGCGCTGGTTCTCGTCATTATCTGGATGGGCGACGACGCCCGGCAACGCAACGTCACCGCGCTCCCGTATATTGTGCTCACTCTTGCGCTCGGCAGTGTCGGCCCGCTGCTCTATCTGATTCGCCGCTTCGGCGATCGGACCGAACCCAGCGCGTCGATTGCGCCCCGCGCGGTCCGCAACTAAACGCGCGTTTTGCGCGTGAGCAGCGCCGCAGCTGGGATACTGCGCCGGAAGCTCTAGGATCGCACGCGCCGAACGTCTACAATTCATCCCTTTCCAGCTCGCGTAGATGCCCGTCTCACCCGGAATGCTTTTCCCAGGAGGGTGAATTGATCCCGATTCGCTACAACTTGCGCAGCCTGATGGTCCGCCGCGCCACCGCCGCGATGACGGCGTCGGTCGTCGCGCTGGTCGTGATGCTGCTCTTCATCTTATCCGGCTTCGTCGCCGGGCTGCGTGCGACCGTGATGCAAAACGCGCTCCCCGACAACTGGATCGTGCTTAGCCGCGGCACCACCGACGAGGGCGGCAGCTTCATCTCGCACGAGCAGTACGAGATCATCAAAAGCCGCCCGCAAATCGCGACCACCCCCGGCGGCAAGGCGCTCGTCTCGCCCGAGGTGATCACCGGTTTCAATCCCGACCCCGCGGCGCCGGTAACTTCAGGCGTGATGTTCACGCTCCTTCGCGGAGTCGATCCGATCGCCTACCAGGTTCATGGCGGGATGCGCCTGGAGAGCGGGCGCTGGCCAAATGGCGGCGCGGCGGAGATGGTCGTCGGCCGCAAGCTCGCCGCGCGTTATCCTAATCTGTCGGTCGGCAGCGATTTCAAATTCGGACCGCGCACCTTCAAAATCGTCGGCATCTTTTCCGATCAGGACAGCGCGCGCGAATCCGAAATGCTGACCGATCTCAACGTCCTGACCCAGGAGGTCCACGTCAACAACGGCTTCGAGGTGCTGCACGTCGTGCTCAAGCCCGGCACGCACGACGACTTCGCCAAATCGCTCACGACTGATTCGCGCGTCCGAGTCGATACCATGTCGGAGCAGGATTTTTACGCGAAGCAGACCCAGTTCGTCGATCAGTTGCGCGCGCTCGGCCTCGTCGTCGCGCTTATTCTCGCCGTCGGCTCCGTATTCGGCGCGATGAACACGATGTACTCCGCGGTCGCACGGCGCACCAGCGAAATCGGCGTACTGCGCGTGCTGGGCTTCAGCCGCTTCAACGTGCTCACGAGCTTCGTCATCGAGAGCATCGTGCTCGCAATTGCCGGCGGCGTCATTGGGGAGGTCCTCGGCGTGCTGGTCGCGTATTCGACCGGCCTCAGCAGCCAGCTCATGAACGTCGGCGAATTCATCTTCAGATTTCGCTTGACGCTCGGCGCGTTCGTGTCCGGGATGATCGCCGCAGTCGTGATCGGCGCGCTCGGCGGATTGCTGCCGGCGTGGCGCGCCTCGCGCATCGGCCTGGTCGAGTCGCTGCGCTCCGTCTGAACGGGAGGCATCATGTTCAACTGGATCAAATTGATCGAGCGCAACATGCGCCGGAATTTGCGCCGCACGATTCTCACGATCCTCACCATCGCGCTCGCGACCTTTATCTACACCGTGCTGGTGTCCGTGCCGGCCTCGATGGATCGCGTGGTGAAGGACGCGTCCGGCACGCTTCGCCTCATCATCAACAACAAGACCGCGCCCTGGGAGGATCTGCCCGCGCGCTATTGCGACGATATCAACAAAATGCCCGGCGTCGCAGCATGCGTCGCGATCACGGGATGGCCCGCGACGTGGCGCGACGTCAGCGAGCCCGTGTTCGGCGTCGGCGCCGGACCGGAGATCGGCGACGTGTTCCCCGATTACGCGTTGACCCAACAGGAGCGCCGCGGGACGCTCCGGGAAAAACGTTCCGCCATCGTCGGCGAAATTCTCATGCACAAGTACGGCTGGAAGATTGGCGATACCGTCACGCTACGCTCCACCGATTCAGACCACATGGAGATGAGCTTCATCATCACGGGCACGATGAGGTCGAAGCGCTATCCCAACACTTTTCTCATGCGGCGCGACTACCTGATGGCGGCGCGTAAGGCGCACGGCCTCCCCGACGAAGACATCGCCTGGAACATAATAGTGCGCGCCACCAGCAACGACGCGATGGCCACGCTCGCCAAACAGATCGACGAACACTTCGCCAACTCCGATGCCGAGACCCGCACCATGACCGAGAGCGACGCGCTCTCCTCCGGCCTCTCCGCCATCGGCAACATCCGCGCGATCGTTTTCGCTCTATGCCTCGTAGTTCTGCTGACCGTCCTGCTCATAGCCGCCAACTCGACGGTGATGATGGTTCGCGAACAGATCAGCGACGTAGCCGTCATGCGCGCGCTGGGCTTCAGCCGCGGCTCGGTCGCGTTCCTGCTATTCGGCGAATGCGGCGCGATAGGACTCTTAGGCGGGATCATAGGTGCCGTCCCCGCCCTCTGGATGTTCTCCGGGGGCATAACGCTAGGCGCTGCGCTAGGAGGCAACGGCGCTTTATGGGTAACTCCCGCCCAAACCTTAAACGCACTAGTAGCAGCACTGACGGTAAGCTTACTAAGCGGCATAGTCCCAATAGCAGAAGCAGTAAGACTCCCCCCAGCCCTGGCCTTCCGCAAAGTCGTATAAGAACGGCTCGGCAAGTCAGATGACGCAGACCGCGCAAAACCTACTCATATTCGCGGTAGTCGGCGTGCAGGTCGGGTTGACCATCCTGGGAATGGGCGGGCTTGCGTTCTTCTTCGATCACAGGGCGCTTGAAGCGCTCGCGGTCGCGGGGGGCGTGATGCTGGTCGCGTCGCTGTTCACTGAGGGAAATCTGAGTTCTGGTGAGCGCGAGGATCGCGGCAATCGTTGGGTTCTGCTCGCCTTCGGCGTGCTTACGCTGATGGTCTCATACCTCCCTCCTTACACGGACCGGATGGGTCTTTTGACGATCGATGGCGAGACCACTCGTTGGGTTGGGGTCGTGCTCTTCGCTGTCGGCGGTGTGTTGCGGTTGTGGCCAGTGTTCGTGCTTGGGCGCAGGTTCAGCGGCCTAGTCGCGATACAAAAGGGTCACACGCTTGTGACCGGCGGAATCTATGGCGTCATCCGCAATCCCAGCTACCTGGGATTGCTGGTCATGACGCTGGGATTTGTGCTGGCGTTCCGTTCGCTGGTCGGGGTTGCGATCACGGCATGCCTCATACCACCGCTGGCAGCTCGGATTCGAGCGGAGGAGGCCATGTTGCGATCGCAGTTCGGCGCCGAATTCGATGCGTACTACGCGCGCACGTCGCGGCTGATTCCGGGCCTTTACTAGAATGGCAGCGGATGCGGACTAACCTAATCCCTACTCTCTTTCCTTGAGGCAAGGGGAACAATCGCGGAGAGATTTCCCGCTCCGCTCTTAGCGGACTAAAATCTCTTTCGATCTTCAGGGCTTTCGGCGGGACACGTGCAGGATCATCAGTTCGTGCTTGCGGACTATGCCGTCAGGACGGGCGTTGTGCAGGCGGCGCATCTCCGAAAACAACCATTCGCGCTTCGTCGGCTCCATCAGCCGATGGTCGGAGGCGGTACTCATCAGCGCGACATGCTCCTCGGCAGTGAAATCGGTGGTCCACACGTGGCGTGCGACTCGAACGTCCTCGAAGTAGCCGCTGCGCTCGATCTCTTCGCTCAAGTCCGGCACCTGCTCAGGCGGTGGCGGCGGCCATGCACCATCCCAGCTTTGGCCGATTGCGTCGTAAGCTTTCTGGATCTCGGTGAAGAACGGATCGAAGCCGGGTGGAAAGGCGTGAGCCCCCCAATGTGAAGGCAAGGACTCCGCCGGGCTTCAGCACGCTCGCGGCCTTTGAATATCGCACCTGCGGGTCGATCCAGTGCCACGCAGTCGCGGCGAAGACCATGTCGAATGTCCCACCGGCCGGATCGAAATCCTCGAAGCGCTGGTTGGTGACCGTGACGCGCGGAAACTCCGCCATGTTTCGACGCGCGATTCGGGCGAGGTTCGGCCCCGGCTCGACGCACATGACGCGGCATCCGCGCCGCGCCAAGGGGCGCGTCGCCTGCCCGGTCCCGCAGCCGATCTCCAATATTCGCGACCTGTGGGGCGACATCTCGGCGAGCGCAAAAAGATCGTCGAAGAGCTGCTCGGGATAGCCGCGACGCGCCCGGTCGTAAAGTTCCGCGACTTCGTCGAAGGTTTGAGCCCGCAAAATCCTTCTTTCCTCACTCACGGTGAATTTACCTGCTTCGACGATACACTGTCAGCGTGTCCCCTCTCGAGGCACGACCAATGCGAACCTCAACCTGCGAGCGACGAACTGTTAGCTTAGATGGTGTCCGAGACGCCCGGGATGAACAGCGGCTCCATTGCGTAGCGCACGACGTCGGCTTCCATATCCGCGCGCGCCGGCGCCGTCGCCTTCACGCTCGCCGCATCCAGGATTTCGCGCAGCAGGGTCGCGTCGCTCGAGGTGTTCAGGAACAGCCCGGGCCTGCTCAGCACAAAATGCACGCCACGGCGGATCGCGTCGCGATCGCGGAGCGGCTCATACCAGCTGAATTTCCGGCCGTCGCCATTTTGCCATCGTCGTCGCGCGACCGACTTGATCGTCTGCGTCGCTACTCCGCGCTCGCGGCAGACTTTCAGCAGCGCTTCGACGTCGGCCGCGTACTGCCCGATATTCAGCATCGTGAAATTGTATGGAAACAGCACCGAGTCGAACGCGAACCGCTCGAGGCTCCGGTGATGCATCGCGGCGACCTGCGAGCCGTGACCCGTGACTCCGATAAACCGCACCAACCCTTGCGTGCGCGCTTCGACGAGTGCCTCTAGCGCCCCACCCGCTCCGAGAGCCGTCGTCCATTCATTCTCCGCGACCAGGTTGTGCATCTGGATCAGGTCGATCTGTTCGACGCGCAGCCGCTCCAACGATCGATGGAGACTGTCGCGCGCGCCTTGATACGTGCGGTCTCCGGTCTTGGTGGCAAGAAAGAAGCGCTTGCGATGCTCTCGCATCCACGGACCGATCCGCAATTCCGACTCGCCGTAAGAAGCAGCGGTATCGATATGATTGATCCCGTATTCGAGCAGCACCTCGAGCACGCTGTCGGCCTTGTCCTGCTTCATGCCACCAAACGCGGCCGCGCCGAAAAGAACCCGCGTACTCTGATGCCCGGTCTTCCCGAAAGGACTCGTCTCGATCACGATGCCACCTCGCCGAATTTCATTTGAGCCACCATCTTACCGCGAACCGCAAATCGTAGCGACGCCGCGCAGTCTTACGATTGCAACCCCGATGAATCTCAGATAGGTTCGCCTCATCTTCCCAAAGGAGGTGCGTTCCATGATCACGAGTAAGCCACTTGCGCCCGAAGGCCGCGAAACGCACCTGCCGTCTCGCTATCGCTAACTAGTTCGCGTCATTCCACATTCGGCAGAGCGTTTTGTTGGGCGCCTTTGTGCGCCGCACGAAAGCCGCGCACCTGCGCGACGTTCCTCTGCGGCGGAGATCAACTCCGCGACGAACGGGAGCAGTGAAAAACGAAAATGAACCTTTTCGAATTCTACGCAACGATCGAGCGATACCACACGATCCAGAACCCAACTTCCGAGGAGAAGCTGGACTTGGCCACGAGTTACTGCGCGGTTCGCGACGGCATGCGCATCCTCGACGTCGGATGCGGCAAGGGATGGTTGCTGCGCCGGCTCGCGAAACAGTTCGACATTCAGGCTACGGGACTTGAGATCAATCCCACCTTCGCGGCCGAGGCGCGCCGGCTCGCGGCCGCCGAAAATCTCGCCGCTCGAATCCATATTATGGAAGGGCCGGCGCTCGACTTTCGCGCAAAGCCCGCGAGCTTCGACGTCGTGATGTGTATCGGCGCGTCTTTCGCGCTCGGCGGCTTCGAGCCCGCACTCGATTGGATGAGCCGTGCGGCGAAACGCGGTGGCGCTATCGCGCTCGGCGAGGTGTTCGCCAAAGAGCTGCCGTATCCCGCGGACGTGCCGCGCGGAGGCCAATTCGACTTCGACTACCCCGGCCGATCGCTGTGGACGACGGTCGAGACGATTCGCGCGCACGGAATGCGTTTGCGCGGGCTCATCGAAGCCTCGATCGACGATTGGGATCGCTACCACTCGCTGCATATGCAGGCAGCGCTCGATTGGACGCTCGAGAATCCCGGCCATCCCGACGCGGCAAGGCTGAACGATCCCGCGATGCTGCGCCGCAACCTGGAACTCGACCGCCGTTATTCAGGATGGGCAATCTTTGTCGCCCGCAACGGGCTCGATTGAACGCATCGTTCACGAACCGATCATCGACGCGTAACCTCGCAAAACTCTTGCGCTTGCTCGATGTACATGACGAAATCGAATTGAGGATCAAAAATCGATGGGGCCAACAGGCAAAGCTATTTTTCTGACCAAGGGCGTCGGCAGGCATCGCGAGAAACTCACTTCGTTCGAACTCGCGCTTCGCGACGCGCGGATCGCCGAGTTCAACCTGGTTCGCGTCAGCTCGATTTTCCCGCCCGGCTGCAAAGTCGTTTCGATCCAGGACGGGTTGAAGACCCTGACTCCCGGCCAGATCGTTTACACCGTCATGTACGACAACTCGACCGACGAGCCGCATCGGCTGATGGCGTCGTCGGTCGGCCTGGCGATTCCCGCCGACAAGGATCAATACGGCTACCTGTCCGAGCACAAGAGTTTCGGGCAGACTGACGAGAAGGCGGGCGACTACGCCGAGGATCTCGCGGCTACGATGCTCGCGACGGCGCTCGGCGTGGACTTCGATCCCAACGTCAGCTACGACGAACGCAAGGACGTGTGGAAGCTGTCGGATAAAATCGTGCAGACGCGCAACATCACGCAATCCGCAATCGGCGATCGCGACGGCCTGTGGACCACGGTCGTGACCGCCGCGGTATTTGTAAATCTACCGACGACGGACAAGCAGCCCGGATGAACCTTAGCGATCTCGAAAAGCGGATCGCGGCCCTCGAAGACATCGAGGCAATCAAGAAACTCAAGGCGCGCTACTGCGCGATCTGCGACGAGGATCACAATCCGGCGAAAATCACCGCCCTGTTCGCCCCCGACGGCATCTGGGAAGGCGCCGGCGTCGGGCGGCATCAGGGGCACGACGCGATTCGCAAACTTTTCCAGGGCTTCCAGGAACGGATCAGCTTCTCGCAACACAACGTCATGAATCCGATCATCGACGTCACCGGCGACCGCGCGACCGGCATCTGGTACTTCATCGGCCCGTTCACGATGCGCAGCGGAAATCGCGCGATGTGGCTCGGCGCGCGCTACGAAGACGATTACGTCAAGCTCAACGGCGAGTGGAAGTTCATGCATCTGCGCGCAATCGGCCGGATGTCGGCGCCGTACGAAAAAGGCTGGGCCAAGTAGCCGCTATCTCGAATTGAACAGCTCGAGCCGCGAATTAACCACCTCTTTCACCGCCTCGACGGCGCGCTCCAGGATTTTGTAGGGCGCGACCTCGTTCGGCTCCGCCGCCAGCCCCGCTTCGACTCCGCGCCGCCACGCTAGCCGCAGTTCGGTGTTCACGTGAACGATGGTCATGCCGGCCTTGATCGCACGCTTGAAGTCGTCGTCGTTGGTACCTGACCCGCCGTGCAGCGTCATGAAGATCTTCGCCGCCGCCTTGATCTCCCCGATCCTCTCGATATTCAGCCGCTTCTGAACGTTGCCGTGAACCATGCTCTCGAGCATTCCGTGCATGTTGCCGACGGCGGGCGCCAACACGTCAACTTTGGTCGCATCGACGAATTGTTTCGCCTCGTCAGGAGTCGTCAAAACTCCGACGCCTGCTGGAATCTTATCGATCACGGCCGACGACGCGCCGATCCAGCCGATCTCGCCCTCGACGAGAATCGCGGGGTTGATCGATTTGATCGCCTCGATCGCCTTCTTCGTCTGCTTGATGTTTTCCTCGAAGCTGAGCGCCGAGCCGTCGAAGATTATTTCGTCAAAGCCCGCCTTGGCCGCCGCTTCAGCTTTGGCGATCGAGTGCGTGTGATCGGCATTCAGGAAAATTGGATAGTCGTACTCGTCGCGAACCGCCTTCACCAGCGCGGCAGCCTGACGGACGCCGGTGAACTCGCGCTCACCCTCGGACACGCCCACCATCACGGGCAACTTGCGGTCGCGCGCGGCGGCGACGATCGCGTTGAACGCGACCAAGTCCGAAAAATTGAAATGACCGACGGCGACCTTGTCCGCTTCGGCCCGCTTCAACACGTCACGCAGCGATGTCATATTCAGCTTTCTCTCCATTTGCGGCCGTTGTGTTTGAGCAACTCGTCTGCCGCGGGCGGTCCCCACGAACCGGCTGCGTAGTTGGGGAAGTCGGTCGCCGGGCTCGCTTTCCACGCTTCCAGAATCGGATCGACGACGCGCCATCCGGCGTCGACAGTGTCGGCGCGCTGGAACAGCGCGGGATCGCCGATCATGCAATCCAGCAGCAGTGTCTCGTAGCCCGTGCTCGGCGCCGAGCCGAAGTGGTCGGCGTACTTGAAGCTCATGTCGACGGCGCCCAGCTTGACTACCGGCCCGGGAATCTTGGCGCTGAAGTTGAGCGAGATGCCCTCGTTGGGCTGGATATGCAGAACCAGCTCGTTCTGCTCGAGTTGCTTGACACCAGTCTGCCGGAACAGCAGGAGCGGCGGCGCCTTGAACTTGATTGCGATTTCGGTAAGGCGTTTCGCCATCCGCTTTCCGGTGCGGAGATAGAATGGCACGCCTGACCATCGCCAATTGTCGATCGCGAGCTTCATCGCGACGTAAGTCTCAATGCCGGACTTGGGATCAACTTGCGGCTCCGCGCGATAGCCCGGCACCGGCTTGCCTTCGAGGGTTCCCGGTCCGTACTGGCCGCGTACCGCCCAATTGGCGACGTCACCGGGCTTGAGCGGACGGATTGCGCGCAGCACTTTGGTCTTCTCGTCGCGCAGCGGCTCGGAGTCGAACGAAATGGGCGGCTCCATCGCGGTCAGTGAGACCAGCGCCATGATATGATTCGGCACCATGTCGCGCAGCGCGCCGGTTACTTCATAGAATCCGCCGCGATGCTCGACGCCGACGGTTTCCGCCACCGTGATTTGCACATGGTCGATATAGTTGTTGTTCCACAGCGGTTCGAAGAAGCCGTTGCCGAAGCGAAACGCCAGGATGTTCTGAACGGTCTCTTTGCCGAGATAGTGATCGATTCGGAAGGCCTGATTCTCGTGGATGCATGCGCCAATCTCGCGATTGAGCGCGTTTGCCGATTCCAAATCGTGGCCGAACGGCTTCTCGATGATCACTCTTCGCCAGTGACCGCCGGTTTCCGTTGTGAGTCCAGCGCCGGCCAGTTGCTTGACGATCTCGCCGAAAAAACTCGGCGAGACCGCGGTATAAAATAGATAGCTTCCCGGCGTGCCCTGCTGCTTGTCGGTTTTCTCGAGCTCCGACTTGAGAGTCTGGTACGTCGCAGGATCCTTGAAGTCGCCCGAAATGTAGGAGATGCGCTGGTCGAACCATTTCCAGAGCTCGGGGCTGACCTTGGTCGTGGCGAATTGCGGGACCTCTTCGCCGAGTTGCTTGCGGAAATCCGCGGAAGTCATATCTACGTTGCTGACGCCCACGATGGCGAACTTGTCAGGGAGTAGTTTGTTGGCAAGCAGATTGTACAGCGCCGGCATCAACAGCCGCTTGGTCAAATCGCCGGTCGCTCCGAAGATAACGAACACGCATGGATCGCCGGGACGCCCTCCCTGCGCCGATGCTTTCTGTGGTTCTGGATTCGCCATTGCCGGCGCCTTCAGGCTTTCTTCTCGACGTGACCGCCAAATTCGTAGCGCATCGCGGACAGCAGCTTGTCGGCGAAGTCGGCCGCGCCTCGCGAGCCGAAGCGTTCGTAGAGCGCGGCGGTGAGCACATGGGCGGGAACGCCTTCGTCAATCGCCGCGTCGATCGTCCAGCGACCCTCACCCGAATCTGATACGCGCCCGGCGAATTTCTTCAGTTGCGGATCGCCGAGCAGCGCGTCGGCCGTCAAGTCCAGCAGCCATGACGCGATCACGCTGCCGCGCCGCCACACCTCGGCGATGTCGGTGAGATTGAAATCGTACTGGTAGAGCTTGGGATTGCGCAGCGGGGTCGTCTCCGCATCGTCCACCTGCTTCCGCATCCCGACGTTGGCGTTTTTCAGGATGTTCATCCCCTCCGCATACGCCGCCATGATCCCGTACTCGATTCCGTTGTGAACCATTTTCACGAAGTGACCGCCGCCGTTCGGCCCGCAATGCAGATAACCGTGCTCGGCCGTGCTGCCCTGGACCTTTTCGCGGCCCGGGGTGCGTGGCGCGGAATCCATCGGCGGCGCGAGCGTCGAAAAAATCGGATCGAGATGCTTCACGACTTGCGGCTCGCCGCCGATCATCTGGCAGAAGCCGCGCTCGAGTCCAAAGACGCCGCCGCTGGTGCCCGAATCGACATAGTGAATCCCCTTCGCTTTCAGAGCTTCGGCGCGGCGGATGTCGTCGATGTAATACGAATTGCCGCCGTCAACGATGATGTCGTCGCGCTGGAATCGGCTCGACAAGTCCGCGACGGTCTGCTCGACGACGGCAGCCGGCACCATCATCCACGCCACGCGCGGCAGTTTGAGCTTGGCGGCGAAGTCGTCGAGCGACGACGCCCCGATGGCGCCCTCCTTGGCCAATTCCTTGACCGCATCGGCGCTCACGTCGAACACGACGCATTCGTGACCGCCGCGCAGCAGGCGCCGCACCATATTCGCACCCATTCGGCCGAGGCCGAGCATTCCCATTTGCATTTGATTCAGCTCCTTGTTGAACGGAACTCGGGTTGAAAGACTCTAGCGCATCCTCGATCTTATGACTTCTGTGCAGGGTACTGTCAAAAGGAGCGGGTTTTTGAATGCGAGGAGCTTGATGGTGATGGGCACGGCGTCGGACGTCGGCAAGAGCGTGGTCGTGACCGCGCTGTGCCGGGCGTTCGCGCGCGCCGGCGTGCGCGTCGCGCCATTCAAATCGCAAAATATGTCGAACAACGCCGCGGTTTGCCGCGGTGGCGGCGAGATCGGACGTGCGCAGGCCGTGCAGGCTGAGGCGTGCGGACTCGAACCGCGACTCGACATGAATCCAGTGCTGCTGAAAACGCAGTCCGACATGGTTTGCCAGGTAGTCATTCGAGGCCGCGCGCGGTTTCAAATGGGCGTGAATGACTACGAGCGATATCACAGTGAGGCATGGCCTGAGATCGTCAGAAGCTACAGCAATCTTGCGCGGGAGTTTGAGCTGATAGTTATCGAAGGCGCGGGCGGCGCGGCGGAGATTAATCTGCGCCATCGCGACATCGTCAACTGGGAAATCGCCAAACTAGCCGACGCACCCGTGCTGCTAGTTGCGGATATCGACAAGGGCGGAGTCTTCGCCTCGATCGTCGGCACGATCGAGTTGCTGGCGCCGGAGGAGCGGCGTCGCGTCAAGGGAGTGCTGATCAACAAGTTCCGCGGCGATCTCAAACTGCTGGAGCCCGGCCTGCGCTTTCTCGAGCAGCGCACCGGTGTCCCGATAGTAGGAGTGCTGCCATGGCAGGAGAGTTTGGGACTGCCGCAAGAAGATGCCGCCAGCCTGGTCGGTATCGCGAGGCATGCCGCCGCCGCCAAGCCGCTGACTATAGGAGTGGTACACCTGCCTTGCATCTCGAACTATACGGATTTCGAACCGCTCGAAGGCGAACCGGATGTGGCAGTGCACTACCTGAGCGATCCGGGCATGGCGCCACACCTTGACGTTCTGATCCTGCCCGGGACGAAGAGCACGGTCGCGGATCTGAAGTGGCTGCGCGCGGCTGGTTGGGAGGACTTACTTGCGCGGCACCGTCGCGCGAGTGGATGGGTGTTAGGAATCTGCGGAGGGTACCAGATGCTGGGACGGCGCATCGTGGACGCCGATGGGATCGAGAGCGCTACGCGTGAGACAGTCGGGCTGGGATTGCTCGAAATGGAAACCGCCTTTCAAGCCGAAAAGATCACCGACCAAATCCGCGCGATTCATCTGGCCACAAACCTGCCCGTCGCCGGCTACGAGATACACTCCGGGCGCATTGCGGGAATCGCGGCCTCGCGGGCGTTGTTCAGATTGACTCACAGAGACTCCAGTGCGGTGAACGAATTAGAGGGTGTCCGATCGGACGACGGTCGAGTGATCGGCACTTCGATTCACGGAATTTTCGACACCGCCGGCTTTCGTCGGAACTTTCTCGACGAAGTGCGGACGTCGAAGGGGGTCGCGCCGCTCGAATCTGCGGGACAACATGACAGCGCGAATCGCCGGACGGCGTTCGACCGAATCGCCGACGCGCTGGAGGCGTGCCTCGATATGTCGCGAATCGCGGCGCTCGCGGGTGTTCCACTACGGTAGTTTTTACATCTGGTCGCGGTCTATTGACTTGCCGCCCTTATTCTTGCATTGCTTGTGTGGGTCAATTGCTCGCGCCGTTTCGTCTTGCTATGGTTTGAGCGCAAATTATCGCCAACTTCGGCGTTTGATGTGGTTAGAGGTGCGGCTTAGACGCTGACGCCGTTATTGGACTCATATATGTATTCACTTTTTGTTTCGGGGGAGCGCGTTGATGCTTGAGAACAACCTTCCGCAATCCGCAGGTAATCCGTTGGCTTCGGGACGCAGGCGGCACAGTCTCGCGATTGTCCATCTGGCTTTGATATCAGGCGCGGTGCTCGCAGCCATCGCGTACAGCGGAGGCGGCGGCGCACAAACACCCCCGAGCGTCGTCGGCAGTCCGCCGGGTCCCGGCATTTGCGGCAAGGCGGTGCCCCTATCCGGCACGAGCTGTAGCAAGGACAGCAACAACAACATTGAGATCGGCGCCAAGGGATGCGGCCCGAGCGTTTATGTCGATAGGAGTTTCTTGGGCGCCAGAGGGTTTAACACGATTACGATCGATTCCGGGGCCGCGCTCTGCTTTCCCGATCAGACGGCGATGATGGATGTGGGCACGATCCTGGTCAAAGGCCTGCTCCAGGTAGGCCAGAAGACTCATCCGATAGGAATGACGGATCCGATGACGCTCGTTACGCTCGACTTCGTTGGCAAGCGTCCGTGCGCGGCGGGGACGACCTGCGCGAGCTTCAGTAAGGGAATCCAGGTTCAAAGCGGCGGCTCGCTCCAGATGTACGGGTTAAAGGGGGTCCCGCCGAACGGCCTCAACTGGACCTATCTTTCGAAGCCAGCAGGGCCACCTAGTCAATACGGTAAGCGCTCGAATGTGACAGTCCCGGTTGAGAGCGACGGCGCGGGCACACTGCGGGTAGCCGACGACGTAACCCAGGGGACAGGCCGCTGGCGCGAGGGTGACTGGATTGCGGTGGGCAGCACCAGCTTCAGTCCCTACGACACCGAGGTAGTGAAAATCGCGAGCATCAAGAGCAAGCCGAATGACAATCCGACAGGCAGCGATATTTTCCTTGGCACGCCGCTGCTTCACTACCACTTCGGCAGCACGCCGCCAACACCGAGCCAGCTCTGCATGGTCAACAACGTGCCGACCTTCTTTAAGTGCGGTACGGCTCCCGCGGAATGCACGAGCGCATGCACCTCGCAACCGAGTCCGCTCAATTACAATGACCCCGACACGCAGAACTACGGGGTTGACGAGCGCGCCCCGGTTGCGCTGCTCAGCCGCAATATCGAGCTGACCGCGAAGATCGAGGACAAGGATGCGGCCAATCTCCATTGGGGCGGCGAGACCATGGCCATGATGGGCCTCAACGAAGTCTCGATTCAGGGCGTGGAGATACAGAAGTTCGGGAAGGATCAGCTCGGCAGCTATCCGATCCATTTCCACATGGCTCAGGACCTGAGCGGTAAGACGACGCTCGTCGACTCCAACAGCATCGATCATAGCTACAATAAGTGTGTGACGGTGCACTCGACGCAGAATCTGACGATTTCGAACACCGTATGCGTCCGCGCTGTGGGCCATCTCTTTTACGAAGAGATTGGCGACGAAAAGGGTATCGCGTTCCAGAACAACCTTGGCATGGGCGCGATGAGTAATTCATTCGACATCAATAAGACCGATAAGTCCTCGCGGGACGACCTGATCAAGAATTATTGGTGGACCGGGGACTATCTGACTAATGGCACGCTTCCCGCTGCCAACATAGATTACGACGGCTTCAACATCCCCGACATGGACGCGACCACCAATCCGGTTCACGGCAGTTGTACATCATTTCTGACTAATGGGGCCTTTGGCGGCTATGTGCCACCGCTCGCGGGCGGAGGATGCCCGACCACATCGCCAGTTTACATCGAACCGGCAAGCGGCTTCTGGATCACCAATCCGGGAACGCAGTTGACCGGCAATATAATCGACGGATGCCAGGGCGTGGGTGTCGGCTACTGGTTCGTTCCGCCCCCGAACATTGTTGGCAGCCCGGTCAGGTTCAACCAATTCATCCCGGTCGGAACCTTCAGGGACAACCGCGTCAGCGGCTGCTTCGACGGGCTGTTCGGCGAGGGGGCCTACAGCCAATCAAGTTCTGAGCTGCTCCATCCGACCAAAGACGGCACGTCGGCAACACGCAATCTGCTTGCCGAGTTCGACGGCCTGACCGCCTCCCGCATCCGTGATCGCGGGGTCTGGATGAGAGACCAGTGGTTCGTGGTCAACAACGGCCGCTTCGCGACCAGCCGCGACAGCGCCTCGCTGCTGACCGCAGGCGGCATCGACGGCGCGACGCCGGGCGACTGGATGCTGGTCGAGAATTCAGTATTGGAAGGGATGAGCCAGAACAACGTCGATCGCTTTGGTCCGTGTCCTATCCCGGCCACCACTTTCGCCACTCAGACGCCGATGCTGGGCTGCATCGACAGGACTCAAATCAAGGACGGAACGCCGCACAGCGGGGAGGAGATCGGCAAAGGCTATCCGGATCCTAACTGGAACACGTTTGGCTACATGATCTACGACGGCCCGGCCCGTCTGATCCACGATCGTTTTGTCAATTTCAAGAAAAGTCCCGCGCTTACTAAAACCGACGCCGATGCGCTCGCAGCGTGGACGAAGGCAAATAAACTGACCAATGTAGACGGCGACCAAGTAGACTGGGTGTACGAGGGCGACGCGGCGTTCGGCTGGTTCCAGTCAAACCAGAGCAGCTACCCCACGGTGGCGAACACCTCGCAGTTGAGCTTCGTCAATACCGATTTGCGCCATCAGGTCTACACTCAATTTGTCAACCTCGGCAAAGACCCCGCCAATCCGACGTCGGGTTTTGGCGACGGCGACCAGAACACCACGGTGGTCGATCTCGACGGTACGCTGGCCGGGTTCGCGGCGGCCGACGCGAGCAACAACGTGAGTCCGCGCTTCGACGGCGCCCATCCAATCTCGCTCAACGGGCTGACTATTAACACGTCGAGCAACTCGGTGGATGAGTGCCTGGCGGAGGGCGCACAGGACGCGGCGCTCGAAAACCGGCCGACCGCGCTGATGTCGCCGTCGAGCATGGCGACGCTGGAACTCCAGATGCTCTACCCGCCCAGTACCTTAACGAACCCGCCGCCGCCTGGCCTGCAGAAGCAGGCGATCACCTTCACCAAGGATGCGGTCGATTTCGGCGGGCATGGCTCGATGACGCTTACCAGCCGCAACGCCCTGGGAGTGTGGGAGCCCAAAGTAACCAGCGGCCTCAGCTATACGGTAACGGCGGCGATTGACACAGCTGACATGGGCACCGCGGCGGGAATCAACAAGATTCTCGAATTGGGCATCGTGGATGCGTATAAGCCTGCGATCAGCCCGACCAATCCATTCTATGTTCGAATTGGTGTCTGCTACGGCACTGCGAAGGGCAAACCCGCGAGCGCATCGTCGTTCACGGTCGCGCGCGGATACCATTCCTACGGTGGCGGCACGATTGGGGCGGGCCCGGACGACCTCGAATTACGAGCCTACTACAACAAGCTGAATAATCTTTTCATCGACTCCAACAACAATAACCAGAATTGCGACAATCTCGTCGGCAACAACCTGGTGCCGGTCAATGTGCCAATCAACCTTCAATGCCCGTCGAACCCCGTGCAGCCCGGATGTCCTTACAAATTTTCCCCGGATATGGGAAAGACGAACTTCAGCTACAGCGGATGCCCGGCCAACGGCATCACGCTAGCCTCGCAAGGATGCCCCGCGGGTACGACGATGGCGAAAGACAATCGCGGCCAAATGGCTTGTGTCTATCCAACCGATACTCTGACCCCGGCCGCAAGCTTGAGCGAGATCACCAACACAGACGGGACCTACAAAAATCTGGACAAGTACTACTACGATTCGGCCACGGGCTGGTTGTTCCTCTACGTGGCGCAGCAGGATAGTAACGCGGTGGGTCCGTCGCCGCTCGCCAATTGCAAAGACCAGGCGACTCCGGATCCATCGTGTCCGAACAACGCGAACGGCGAGACCTATTACGTGTGTCCGGCGGAGGGTTGCAGGGACTATGTAATCACCGTCACCGATCCCAACTATATGCCTGGCGTTTCGACCTGTCCCGATCCTTACTCTTCGACTACGAACTTCGGGGCTCCCGAACCAACGCCACTCTATCATCTTGCGACGGTTTCGAACATGACGACCACGCCGGTGGTGCGCAATCCTATCTCGGACCCGAACTTTCCGCACTACGCTCCGGTGACGGCGCCTGTGTGCGAGTAACTCGCATCGGGGAGGAAGAAGAGATCGAGTAGTTAGGAATTATTCAAATTCCTCTGCCGCAGCCACTAGCGTCGTTTCCGGCAGGGTGGAGCGCTGGCGCGTGACTTGCCATGCCATCGCCGTCGAGCCGGCGATCATCAGCGCTGCCAGCAGATACGGCGCGCCGGGCAGATGCCAATCGCGATTCGCGCCGATGAAGCTCGCGAAGACAGTTGTGAAAACGAGGGGACCGATCATGAATGCGATTCCGCGCAGACTGCTGAGCGCGCCCTGAAGTTGTCCCTATTCGGACGAATCGACGTGCCCGGTCATCATGCCCTGCATAGGAGGTCTCGTCGGCAGCATCGCACACGCGGCGCTCAATCGACAGCGACTCCGGCAGCACCAGCGAGCCGTAAGCGAAATTCAGAAAGCTGAATCCCGCCGCCACCCAGAACGGCAGGCGCGGATCGATATTGCCCAGCACGCCGCCGATCGCCGGTCCCACGACGAAGCCGAGACCGAACGCGGCGCTCAGCATCCCAAAACCCGCAGCCCGCTTTTCCGGCGGCGTCACGTCCGCGATGTAGGCGTATGCGGTAGAGGTGCTCGCCGACGTGATGCCCGAGATGACGCGGCCAACGAACAGCCAGCCGATGCCCGGCGCCGAACACAATTACCTGCGCGGTGGGCGGCAGGGGTGACCCCTGCACCCAGTATCCACTCGAATGCGAAGACGCGAAATCCCGCGGACGGGCTTTCGCGAACTTGGTTTGACAGAATAAATCGCTGGGTTCCAAGGGTCACCCCTTGGCGCCCGCCGCGTAGGCGTGTGATAGCTTTCGTGTAGCCGACGAGGAGGAACGCGCCTTATGCCCGACAAAAAATCGTGGACCGCCCAAGACATGCCGGATCTTTCGGGGAAGACTATCGTCGTTACCGGCGGCAACAGCGGGATCGGCTACGAAGCCGCGCTGGAGTTTGCGCGCAAGCATGCCGACGTCATCCTGGCCTGCCGCGACCTCGGCAAGGCTCGAACGGCGGCCGCGCAGATTACCAAGTCGTCGCCCGGCGCCAAGGTCAGCGTGATGGAGCTTGACCTCTCGAACCTCGCGTCGGTGCGCGGTTTCTCCGACGCGTTTCATTTGGAACATCCCGCGCTGCATGTGCTGTGCAACAACGCCGGGGTCATGGCGATTCCTTATCGTCAAACGGCGGACGGCTTCGAGATGCAATTCGGCACCAATCATCTCGGGCACTTCGCGCTGACGGGACTGCTGCTGGATCGCCTGCTCGCCACCGAGGGTGCGCGAGTCGTCAACGTCGCCAGCGGGGCGCATCGTATGGGCTCGATTCGTTTCGACGATCTCCAGTGGAAGAACGGCTACCGCAAGTGGCGCGCATACGGGCAGAGCAAGCTCGCCAACCTGCTGTTCACGCTGGAGTTGCAGCGTAAGCTGGATGCGGCCGGCAAGAAATTGTTATGCGTCGCATGTCATCCCGGATACGCGGCGACCAATCTGCAAGCCGTCGGACCGAAAATGTCGGGATCGTCGGTGATGGAATATCTCTCGGAGGCGGGCAACCGGCTGCTGGCGCAGAGCGCTGCGATGGGCGCGCTGCCGACCGAGTACGCAGCCGCCGCGCCAGACGTCCACGGCGGCGACTACATCGGCCCTGACGGGATGGGCGAGATGTGGGGGCATCCGGTACGCGTCGGCCGTAGTGCGGCTGCGCAGGACACTGTGGCGGCCTCGCGGCTGTGGGAGATATCCGAGCAGCTCACCAACGTGCACTACCAGCTATGACCTCGCGCTGATTTTTTAGGACGTCCGCGCGATCACGAATCTGCCGATCTTGTCGATCGCCTGCTGCCCTTCCGGCAGCAGCTTGGCAAACACGTGCCAGACGTGGGGCATCTCGTCCCAGACCTCAAGCTCGACCTGCACGCCGGCGGCCTTTGCGCGCGCGGCGACTCGCGTCGCGTCGTCGAGCAGAATTTCCGCATCGCCAACCTGGATCAGCATCTGCGGCAGACCGCGAAAATTCGCGTGCAGGGGCGACACCAGCGGATCCTTGGGGTCATGGGTGCCGTAATACTGCTTCGCCGACGATGCAAGATTGTCCTGCGTCACCATCACGTCCTTCGCAGCCCTCGTACGCACGGATTCTCCGGTGCCTTCGAGGTCCGTCCACGGCGAAATAGGCACGACGCCGGCGGGCATCGACAGCCCTGCGTCGCGAATCGCGAGCAATGCGGCAATCGTAAGACCGCCGCCTGCAGAATCGCCGGCGATGACGATCTTGCGCGGCTGGTATCCTTCCGCCAGCAGCCAGCGGTATGCCGCAATCGTATCCTCGACTGCGGCGGGAAATGGATGCTCGGGCGCGAGCCGGTAGTCAATCGCCAGCGCTCGCGCATTCGACGCGCGCGCGATTCTCGAGATCATCGCGCGATGCGTATTTACCGAGCCGAGCACGTATCCGCCGCCGTGCAGATACAGGATGACCCGATCCGCCGTCGCGCCGGGCGCCGCGATCCATTCCGCGTTGACGCCGCCTGCGCTGACCTTCTCGCAAATAATGTCGGCGGGGACGCGCTCGCTGATTCGCTCCATCCCCGCGCGCCGTTGTTCCATCGACGCGTTAGGATTTTGCGGCTGCGACTTGATTCGCTCGATTACCTTGTTCAGTTGTTCGCTCGCCATTTTCTCTCAATCTCCGTGCGCCTGTTACAGCGACGGATATATCACGAAAATGGCGGGAATGGTCTGCGCTCGGAATAGAAAAATCGCGCTGGGCGACTATGAGCAACCCGGTGCGATTGAAAAGGTCACGTCCTGGAAAAGCGTCGCGCAGTCCCCGTCGAACACGACGGTTCCGGTCAACGCCGAATCGCTACCCATGCCGATTCCGCTGACCAGACATCCCGCACCCGCGTTGCCGTTGAATATGAACCCCGTCGAACTCACCGTGCCCTTGAGCGGAACGCGCGCGTACGCCCCATCGGTCCACTCGAAGTGAATGATGCTCCCTACCTTAAGTTTCTTGAGATCCGAATTCTGATCGAACTGGAAAGTGGCAGTTCCCGTGCCGTCTGCCGTGTCGATCACCTCGCCTGACCAGCACCCCTTGATATCGAGCGGACGCACTTTGGTTTGGTCCGATTGGTCCGGAGTGCCGGCATCGGGTCCACTCCAGGCACCGGCGTTCTGATCGATTTCATCGGCGTCCTGCGCATACGCATGGTGTCCCGAGCCGATCACGCCTGCCGACAGCAAGCCCGCACAGGCCGCGATCGCAAGCGTCTTCGCCAATTTCATCACTGACTTCCCACTCTTAGACGTACAAAACGTCAATAACCGAGTCATATATCTAGCAATTATGTCTAGATATTGCAAGCCTTGCCAAGCCTTAGGTGATTATCTACCGCTAACGCTCGCGATTTGGGACAAGGGTCAGCGCGTGCGCCCGTCATTCGGCTCGTGGTGCTCGGCGTTTTCGACGACCTTCGCGATCGCTTCGAGCAGTGTCGATTTCTTGACCGGCTTGCTGACGTGCAAGTCGCAGCCAGCCTCGCGCGTGCGCCGCACATCATTTTCGAGCGCGGATGCCGTCAGCGCGATGATCGGCGTCCGCCGGCGTTTGTTCGCCGTCTCCCACTGACGAATCTTGCGGATGGCTCCGTAGCCGTCGAGCACCGGCATCTGGATGTCCATCAGAACCAGGTCGTAGGCGCGCGTCATGAAGCGGTCCAGCGCCGCCTGCCCATCCTCGACTTCGTCGAGCACGTAGCGGCTCTTTTTCAGATACGCCTCGATCAACAGACGATTGTCCGACGAGTCATCCGCCAGCAGGATGCTGAGCGGGCGATCGAGCGCACTAGCCGCGTGACCGTTCGTCTGACTTTCATGGCGAGGCTTGGCGGCCGGCAAGAGCGGGGAAGCTTCCCCAAAAGCGCCTGAAACTGCGGCGTACAATTCATGGCTTTTCACCGGCTTCACTACGTAGTGATTCACGCCCAGCCGTCTTATCTCATTCAAACGGCTGGTCAGACCGTTGGAATTCACGAGCATAACGATCGGCACATTTCCATTCGGGCCACGCCGCATCCTCTCGATCATGTCGATAGCGTCCATCTCGAAACCGTCCACCGCCGGCATCTGCGCATCGACGAGCAGCAGGCCGAAGGCCTCGGCCTTGCGATTCGCGGCGTCGAGCGCGAGCAGGGCTTCGGCCCCGGACGTGGCCTCACTGATTGCGGCTCCCTTGGCGCCAAGCATCTGGCGGACGATCGACCGAATGGTCGCGTTGTCGCCCACCACCAGCGTGCGCACTCCGGTAAGCTCGAGTCCGAGAGGCGCCGGCGTCTCACTTTCGCCGGCGACGGCGGGCGGCAAGCCGAGTTCCGCGGTGAAATGAAACGTGCTGCCCGCGCCGAATTCGCTTTCGACCCAGACTCTGCCGCCCATCAGGGCCACGAGCCGCTCGACGATTGTCAGACCGAGTCCGCTGCCGCCGAATTTTCGCGTGGTCGACGAGTCGGCCTGGGTGAAGGCGGAGAAAATGTTTTGCAGGGCGTCTGGCGGTATTCCGATGCCCGTATCGCGCACCGAAAACAGCAGGCTGCCGGGGTTGGACGCGCCGGGGTTGAGCGCGACGTCGATGACTATCTCACCGCGCGCGGTAAACTTGATCGCGTTGCCGATCAGGTTGGTCAGCACCTGGCGCAGCCGCAGCGAATCGCCCACCAGCATCGGCGGCAGACCTGCTCCGAACCGCAGCGCAAGCTCGATTCCCTTTTCCTGGGCGCGCACCGCGAGAGAGTCGGCGACCTTTTCCGTCAGCTCGACCACGTCGAAAGCAACCGCCTCCAGATGCAGGCGCCCGCTCTCGACTCGCGCGAGATCGAGGATGCTGTTGATGAGCTCGAGCAATGCGTTGCCGTTGCTGATGATGGTATCGAGGTAGCGCCGCTGTTCCGTGGCAAGATCGCTCTCGCCGATGAGGTCGGCCATCCCGAGGATCGCGTTCATCGGCGTGCGAATCTCGTGCGACATGCTCGATAGGAATTCGGTCTTCGCCCGCGAGGCCGCCAGCGCCTTCTGGCGTTCAGCCTCCAGGTCGGTGATATCGCGCGCGATCGACAGCGCGCACTTGCGTCCGCCGAGCTCGAGCACCACGGCCGAGATAAGAGCCGGAAAAGTGCCGCCGCGGCGCTTGCGGAACGTGGTTTCGAAGTTGCGGACCTCGCGCCGCTCGAGCAGGGTCGCGACGAAGAGGTCGAGCCGCTCGGTGCTTTCCCAGACATTGAGTTGAGCGAAGCGTTTGCCAATCAATTCTGTTTTTGCCATCCCGAGCGATCGCACCAGCTCGTTGTTCACGTCAATGATGACGCCGTCGCCCAGATCGGTCAGCGCGATATTGTCGACGCTCGAGTCGAATATCTCGCGCAACATCGCTTCGCTGCTTTGCAGCTTGCGCTCCTGTTCCTTGAGCCGGCTAATGTCCCGGGCAATCGTAACTACGCGCGGCGCGCCGGCCAGCTCGACTACCACCGACGAGAGCAGCAGGGGAATCTCAAGGCCGCTCTTGCTGCGAATCGTCACTTCGAAATTGCGCACCTGGCCGGTAACCCGCAGCGACTCGACGTATTTGCTGTTAGCCCCTGCATAACCGTTGTCGGCGAGTCCCGGCGAGAGCATTCCGATGATCTCTGCGCGCGAATATTCAGTGAGCCGCATGAATTCGTCGTTGACATCGACAAAGCGGCCGTCAACGTCGGTGATCGACAGCGGGTCAAGGATGGAGTCGAAGATTTTGCGCAGGCTGGCCTCGCTGTCGATGAGTTTCTGTTCCGCCGCCACGAGGTCGCCGATGTTGCGTGTGATCGTCAGGCAACTCAGCTTGCCGTCCAACTCAAGAATCACGCCCGACATCAGGGAGGGGATCAGGCTTCCATCTTTGGCGTAGAAATTGGCCCGCATGTTGCGAACTTCTCCGGATCGGGTCAGAGACGCCGCAAAGTTGTCCGATTCCTCGCGGCTCGGCCATACGCCGACCTCCCAGTAAGTCTTGCCCAGCACCTCTTCTTTGCTGAAGCCGGTGGCGCGGCAGAATTCGTGATTGACGTCGGTGAAACGCCGCGTGATCGGATCGCTGGTCGTCACCGAATCGAGATTCGCGTCGAAGATTTTGCGCAGCGTGGCCTCGCTGTTGCGCAGTTTGCGCTCCGCTTCTTTGACGTCCGAGATCTCACGGGCCACGATAATCGCGCAGGGTTGATTGCTCAGGCGGACCACGACCGCGGACAACAATGCTGTCATCGGCCGGGCATAGCCGACGCCGTTGAGCTGGACTTCGAGGTTTTTCACCACGCCGGTTTCCCGCAGTTCCTTCATGAATTGCTCGCGGACGCTCGGATCCGCGAAGAAATTGAAGTCGACCTCACGGCGGCCCAGGACCAACTCCCGCAGCACACGGCTGCGAAGGACGAATTGATTGTTGACCTCGAGGATCGCGCTAGTGTCGAGGTTGGTGACCATAACCATGTCGCCGCTCTGCTGGAAAATCTGCCGGAACTTCTCTTCGCTCTCCTTGAGTTTGAGATCGCTGCTGCGCAGATGTCCGAGGTTTTGCGCGATTTCGCGCCGATTTTTCATCTGCAGATAAACGTTTGACTGCCCTAGCCCCACCGCTGTCAGCAGTCCCAGCCAATGCATCGAGGGATCGGAATTAACGACCCCGTGCACCCGTGTAAGGCCGTAAAAGCAGGTCAACCCAACAATGCTAATCGCGGCCTGCCAACTCCCGTCCCACGGCGCCAGCGTCCCCGCGCCGACGACGATGACAAGCACTGACACGAAAAGCGCCTCGACGCGCATCGTCTCGGCGCAGATCGACGCCGTCGATATGAGCAACGCGGTGCAGACCATGAGGGCGAGCAGGCGCCAATAGCGCGGCATCGCGGCGGTAAAGCTGGACAGAAGAAATATCACTCCGATCGCGATGTTGGCCAAATGAAGGCTCCGCGTCGCATCGAAGGTCGCCGCAGATGCATACCGGTGCTCGGCTGCATAGATCAGCTGGAAGAAGATCACCAGCACCGCGCCGGCGCGCCATAAACCCACGACGTTGTCGTCGGCGATCTGCAAATCAGACAGAGTATTGCGCGCGCGCGCCAGCTCATCCGGGGTCAAAGCTTCGGCGTTCGACTGATGATGCTGGGAGTTCCTCTCGTGCGAGGCCAAATCATGCGAAGCCAAATGGTTCTGCTCGGGCGAGGCGCCCATTCGATTTCCTTCCCGTCCCTGCCCGGCGCAGGAATCCACCTGGATCACAGCAAGTCCAATGCCCGAAAATCTGTCCCATATCTGCAAATTAGACAGCGATCACTCTTCAATGTGCCCAGCGTGCGGTCCGATTAGACGCGACGTGTGCCGTTTTGGGATTTGGTCGGGCGCATGGCGTCGACGGCGATTGTGAACTGCACGTGACTTCTGAGAGAATCCTCCGCAATTCTTTTGCATCGAGGTTCATTCACATGAGCGCGACTGTTTCCATCCATCAAGGCAAGCTCGAAGGTGACGAGCAGGGCGGACTGTTCGTCTTCAAGGGAATCCCGTTTGCGGCTCCGCCGGTTGGTGGGCGACGATGGCTGGCGCCCGAGAAGCCCGCGCCCTGGACGGGAGTCCGCGACGCGCGGCGTTTTGGGGCAGTGGCTCCTCAGAACAAGCTGATGCTCACCGCGCTATCCGCGATGTTAGTTGAGGGCGAACAATCCGAGGACTGCCTGTCACTCAATGTGTGGACGCCCTCGCTCGACGGCCAGCGCCGCCCCGTTATGGTCTGGATTCATGGCGGCGCGTTTACGATCGGCTCCAGCTCGCAGTCGCTCTACGATGGTTCGGTTCTCGCACGGCGCGGCGACGTGGTACTCGTCACGGTCAACTATCGACTCGGTCCACTGGGATTCATCCGCTTGGCGGACGTGACCGACGGCAAGATTCCGGCGAGCGGCAGCGAAGGGATGCTCGATCAAATCGCGGCGCTCGAATGGGTCCGAGACAATATCGCTGAGTTCGGCGGCGACCCCGGCAACGTCACTATCTTCGGTGAATCAGCGGGCGGCATGAGCGTTGGGACGCTGCTCGCGATGCCCGCGGCGCGCGGCCTGTTCCACAAAGCGATACCGCAAAGCGGCGCATGCCACACCGGCGCTCCCATCACGCGCGCGAATCGCACGGCGGAACGAGTGTTGTCGAAGCTCCGCGTTAATCCCAGCAATGCCGCCGCTATCCGCGCGTTGACGCCGGCGCAATTGCTGACAGGCACGCTGCTCGACGACGGCCGGACGCCCGACCCCGAACTCGGGATGGCGTATCAGCCGTGCTCCGACGGTACGCACCTGCCGCGAACTGCGATCGAGATGGTGGCACAGGGCTCGGCGGCGGGCGTGGCCGTGATGGTCGGTTCGACGCTCGAAGAGTGGAAATTGTTCTCCTTGATGGATCCTGGGCTGTACAAGCTCGACCGCGCGGGCCTCGGCGCGCGTATCAGCAGGCGCCTGGATGCTCCGGCAGCCGACGCGCTCGTCGATAGCTATGAAAAGGCGCGAGCCGCACGCGGCGAGTCGGTCACGCCCGCCGATCTGTTTACCGCAATCGAGACCGACCGCATTTTCCGGATTCCTGGCGTGCGCCTCGCGCAAGTCCAGCGCCGCCACGATGCGCGCGTTTACAGCTATCTCTTCACGTGGCCGTCGCCCGCGATGGGCGGCGTGCTCGGCTCATGTCACGCGCTCGAGCTCGGCTTCGTCTTCGGCACCAATCACATGCCGGGGATGAGCGCATTCGCAGGGACCGGCCCGGCCGCGGAAAAGCTCGCAACGCAGATGCAGGACGCGTGGCTGGCATTCGCACGATCAGGCGACCCGAGCAACGAGAGTACCGGCGAGTGGAAGGCTTACGACGAGGCGCGCAGGCCAACGATGGTCTTCGGCGCAAGCACCAAGCTCGCGGACGCGCCGCGCGACGAAGAGCGTCGCGCCTGGGACGCGACCCCGGATCGCATCCTGGGCTCGCTGTAGGTTCGCAACGCGACTGTTTCCCTTGCCACAATGGGAAGGGGTTATGGGTTAGGTTTGTCCGACCGTATCACTCCAGCGACAGGTCGACGCGCGTGGTCTTGCCCTGATCCTTGATTCCGCTGGCGTCGAGCTTCGGTGCGATTATGAACATTCGCGCGGCATCCACCTGCTTCGTGGTCAAGTACGCGCGGACCGCGTTGGCGCGCGCGTCAGCCAGATGGTGCAAATCCTGATCGGTCACCGGAGTGTTCTCGAGGATGAGCTTCTTCATCTGATCGGGCGGCAGCGTCTTCGCGAACCCAATCGCGTCGCGCGGTTTTTTGAAGTCCCCGGCGCCATAAACCTTCTTCAGATATTTGTTGTAGTCCTCTTGCGATAGCTTCGCGCTCGGCTTCGCGTCGGCGCTGTCTCCCGCGGACTCGTGACTGAGCTTCTGGATACTGTGATCGAGCGACGCTTCCTTGAAGCCTTCCGTGTCGAACTTCGGATCGACGCGGCCCTCAATGTTAAGTTTTAACGCCGTTCGATCGGCCAACGCCTTCGCTACCGTGTCAAGTTTTTGCTGACTCTCCAGCGTCAGCGTCGAGTAGCCCGGCGCGAATTCGATGTACGCGAGATCCTGTGGCGCCCCGCCCCCGGTGACGCTGCCAAATGCCGAGGCGATCAGCGAGAAGGGCGCCGTTGCCGCCTTCACGATCAGGTTCATGAACGCGCCCAGGATGACGCTGCCAATGCTGAATTGCGGATCAGACAGCGAGCCCGATATCGGCACTCGCACGTCGATTTGTCCTTTCGAATTCTTGAGCAGCGAAACCGCGAGCCGAATCGGCAGGTTGGTCGCGTCCGGGCTTTCGACGTGATCGCCGAAGGTCAGTTGATCGATAAAAATATGGTTGTCCGCGGTCAGCTTGCCGGTGTCGAGCAGGTAGTGAACATCGACCGTGAGCGTGCCCTTGACGATCGGATAGCCGGTATATTTCGTCGTGTACGGCGAGAGGCCGGTCAGTTCGATCGCGTCCGCCTTCGCCTTGATATCGACGTACGCCGTCGGCGCCAGCGGATTTATCGACCCGTCGATGTTGATCGGCGAGCTGCCGTTGATTTTTCCGTCGAGCGAAACCGGCGCGGGCTCAGTCGACTTCGTTCCGAACGCGCCGATCTTGCCCTCCATATCAGTCAGGTTCGCCGTGTAGTTGGGCTTGATGAAGTTGTCGGTGTAATCGACTTTGCCACCCTTGAGCGTGATCTTTCCCAGCTCGACGTCGGCGTTCATCGGCTGCCCCGCGTAAGGCGCCGCGGGACTCGCCGATGCCGCCGGACTCGCTCCAGGAGCCGTCGCGGCTACCGGGCTCGGCGCCGCAGCAGGAGTCG
Organism: uncultured delta proteobacterium; assembly: GCA_963724395.1. GTDB lineage: Bacteria > Desulfobacterota > Binatia > Binatales > Binataceae > Binatus. The sequence goes on from CAVRUK010000005.1 coordinate 94,691, forward strand.
GCGTCGAGGTCGGCGCGACCGGAACCGCACCCTTCGAGCCCGGCTCTCCCGCCGCTCGCGTCAGCGACGTCGGCGCTTCCTGCGGGCTGGCCGTGATGTCCTTCAGGTTCAGCTTGCCGGTGCTGTTGAGAATGATCCGCGAATAAAAATCGTTCAGCGCAACCGCGCCAACGTGTACTTTCGGCGCGCCTTTGCCGAGCGCGAAGTCGATTTTGTTCACGTTGAGCGCGGCCATCCTGAAAAACAGATCGTTGGTCAGCTTGTCGAGCATCCGCACGCTGCCGAGCGACGCGTCGCCCTTGTAGCTGACGAGAAAATCCTTGCGCGCCTGCTCCAGGCCGACCGCGCCGTCCATCGTCAGGTTTGCGCTCGTGATAATCGCGTTCAACCGGCTGCTCACGTACGGATCGGCGAAGGTCAGGTCCAGGCGTTTCGTCGCGACGCGCAGATCGGCCTTGAGCGGGGCAATCGCGGCCTTCCCGGTGACATTGAACGTGCCCTTGCGATTCAGCGTGCCGTCAACATCGACTGAAAAAGGTTTGGCGAAGTCGCTCGATACATCCTTGAGATGCAGATTCAGCGGCGCGACCGCGACTGTAACCGGTTTCGGCGCACTCTCGTCGACGAAAGTAGCGTCGGTCTGATCCATCGCGACCGAGGCGACCTGGAATTGAAAACCCGGCTTCGATGGCGCAGCCGGCGCCGCGGGCTGAGCCGGTTTGCGCGCGGCTCGACGACGCTCGCGCGGCATTCGCCTCTCGCGCCCCTCGCGCGCGGTTGCACGCTTGCCGCGTTCGCTTGCCGCCCCCGCCGGTGGCGACGCGCCGCGCATCAGCGACTCGAGGCTCAACTTCCCATCGCGCTCGCGCCGAACATACAGATGCATCCCCTCGCCTTTGACCTCGGTAACCGTCGCCTGGCGCGCCGCCAAATCGAACTGTCCAACCGCGACGCTGAAATTTTTCCATGCCACTGGCTTTTCTTTTTCGTGCGGCGCGTCCACTTCGAAATTCTCGATCGCGGCGCTCGCCGGCTCCGCGTGAACGTTGAAGTGGCCGCTGGCGAAATGGGTCTGCACGACGGCCTTCGCGCTGAACTTGCCGGAAGCTATCGTCGCCGCCAGCATCGACTGCGCGAACGGCTGCAGCGCCGGCAGATCGATCTTGTCGATCGACACGTCGGAAGTAACCTGCGATTGGGAGAGATCCAGCGCGCCATTCACCGCGAGCGCGCCGCCGGTGTGAATGTTCCCGTTGACGTAAAACGTCGCCGGCGATTTCCCCAGCGTGCGAAGGTTCTTTACTCCGACCTCGAGCGCTTCCAGAGCCGCCGCCGCGGGAGTCGCGCTGGTGTTGTCCTGCAGGTCAACTCCGCTTTTCGTGAGAACGAACGACTCCAGCTGAAGATCCATCGGCGGTTTTGAGGTTGATGGCCCCGCCACCGGCGTAGCCGGCTGCGTTATGGTGCCCGCAGGCGAGGCTGGCGTTGGAGCACTCGCCGGCGCTGGCGCATTGCCACTCGCCAGCGACGAGAGATTGTTGGTGCCGTCGGGATTGAGCTTCACGTTCGCGAGCAGTCCATCGATCCAGATCGATTTCAGATAGAACACCGCGCCGAGCGGCTCGACGTCGGTCAGCTTCACCTCAGCATGCTTGAGCGCGACGAGCGGCGCGTCGGCGAGGTCGCGAACGTCGAGCTGATCGAGCGCCACCGTCCCGTTCAGGCGAATCAGCGGCTGTGACTGCTCCTGGACAAAGTGCAGATACAGATCAGTCGACAACGTCCCGCTCGGAATTTTCACCGGCAGCTTCGTCGGTACGTAGCTGACGTAGCGCGGCAGGTCGAGCCGATGCAGTTTCAGATCGACCACCGAGTCGCGCGTCGCCTGGAACGGCTTGGCCACGCCGGCAATCCGGAGCGGACTGCCATCGATCACCATCTGCACCAGCGGTTGCACGAACACGTCCAGGTCCGCGGGCAGGTTCGCTATAAACGGCACGTTAATCTGGATCTTCTCGATCTTGTGCTGCTTGCCGAGCAGTTGGTCGTCGATCGTCACTTCGCCGTCGCGCAGTTGAATATTGGAAACCGCGAATCGCATCGGCGCGCTCGGCGCCACCGGTTTCGGTTTTTCCGGAGCAGGCGCGCTTTCGAGCAGATCGGAAAAGTTGAATTTCTGCTGCGACTCCCGAACGACGTGGATTTTGGGCTGCGCGAGAACAACTTCGCCGACGACCGGCGCAAATCTGAAAATCGAGGTCCACGAAACTTTCACCGTCAGATGTCCGAGATCGACGAAGGGTTTGTCCGGACTGTCGCGCTCGGCAACGTGCAAGTTGTCGATGTCGAGCTTCAGCCGATAAAGATTGAAGCGGATTTTGCCGACGCTCACCTGCCGATGGATGCTGCCGGCGACGGAACCGGTCAGCACGTGCCGCAGAACGGGCGGAACCGCGATGTAAGCCGCCGGGCCCAGAAACAGGACGACCGCGACGACGATCACGCCGATTTTGCGCACCCTGCGCGAGCGGCCCAACTCCTGCGCGCGCGCGACCCAGGGTTTGCTCGGATGGAACGCCGACCTCACATACCCGAGCGCGCGATTGAGAAAGTTGGCCATCAACCTTGAGTCCGCCTGCCGCCGCCAGCGTGAGCCGTCGCGGGCCAATAGTCAATTCACCGCAAATACCTTAGATGCAGCTATCGATTGTGGATACCCAGCCATCGCCGCCGATCCGCGACGATCGGCCGCCGCCTCTTCAACAAAGCGTACGCTTCGTCAATCGTCATGCCGCGCCTGGTCTTCAGAAACCACGCCACCACCAGCGGCGCGCGCTCGCATCCTTCCTCGCAATGGACAAGCACGCGATGCCCCAGCGCGAGCTCGTCGTCGATCAGCGCCGCCGTGCGGTCCAGCGACGCGACGCCCTCGGCCAGGAACGGCATGTGAATCGCCTGCGGCGGTTCGTTTTCCGGCACGTCAGGCAGCACGCTGACAATCGTGCCGTCGAACTTCTGCGCGTCCTGCAAATCGCCGACGAACAGTCCCTGAATTATCTCGCTCTCTTGCCAACTCGCCGCCATACGATTTGTGCAGCTTGACGGGCGAACGGACATTGCGTCAACCTCCCGCCATGAAACTGCCACGAATACACATCGAAGGACGATGGTTCGTCGACGAACATGGGCGCCGGGTTATTTTGCGCGGCGTCAACCTGGGCGGCGATTGCAAGGTTCCCTACCCCGACGGCGGCACCAATTTTCCTTCGGACTTTTCCAACCATCGCGAGGTCTCGTTCATCGGACGTCCATTTCCGATTGCCGAAGCCGATGAGCATTTCTCGCGGCTGCGCGCGTGGGGCTTCAATTGCCTGCGCCTGCTGACGACCTGGGAAGCGGTCGAGCATCGCGGCCCGAATGACTACGACACTGAGTATTTGGACGACTTCGCCGAGTTGTGCCGGCTGGCCGGTGACTATGGCTTCTATGTATTCGTGGATTTTCACCAGGACGTCTGGAGTCGAATGACCGGCGGCGACGGCGCGCCCTGCTGGCTATTCGAGTTAGTTGGAATTGACTATCGGCGTATCGCCGAATCGGGCTCCGCACATGTAATGCAACATCTATATGACTATGCGCGCGGCGGCCGCCAGGAGGATCGCTACCCGACCATGAGCTGGTCGGCTAATGCGCGCCGTCCCGCCAACGGCATCATGTGGACTTTGTTCTTCGCCGGCCGCGACTTCGCTCCCGGCCTGAATATCGATGGCGTAAACGTGCAGGACTACATGCTTGAGCATTACCTCGGCGCGATGAGCGAGATCGCGCGCCGCATCCGCGACTTGCCCAACGTGATGGGCTTCGACTCGCTCAACGAACCCGCTCCCGGATGGATCGGGCAGTCGCTCACCTATCGTCATCTCGGCCCGAGCGACAGCAATCCCAACCGCGCGATGCCGGGTCTCGCGTGGTCGCCGCTCGACGGCCTGCTCGTGTCGCATGGAGTCACGCGCTCGATCCCAGTGCTCGACTTCGATCCGGCGGCGAAGGCGGCCGTCCACAAACGGGATCAGACTATCAATCCCGACCGGATTTCGATCTGGGCCGCTGGTCGGACCGATCCGTTCGAGCAAGCGGGGGCGTGGAAGCTCAACAAGGACGGCACTTTCGACGTTTTGCGCGAAGATTTTTTCCAGCGCGTCGGCGATCGCCAGGTCAACTTCGTTGAAGACTACATGGGACCGTTTTTCACGAGCGTCGCCGCAAATATTCGCGAGATTAATCCCGACTGGATCCTGTTCGCTGAACTCGATCCGCACGCGGGCTTCTTCGGACCGGGATTTCCCGCCGATACTCCGCCCAACAGCGTCAACGCCGGCCATTGGTACGACGTGGTGACCCTTGCGACCAAGACTTTCAATCCGAGTTTCAGCCTCGACGTGCTTACGGGAGAGGTTGCGACCGCCGCCGAACAGATCCAGGCGCGTTACGAACGCCAGCTCGGCAAGATTGCCAGGATGTCAGAGACGGTAAACGGCGGCGCGCCCACACTCATCGGCGAGTGTGGAATCCCATTCGATTTGAACGGCGCCGAAGCGTACCGCGCCTTAGAGGCCGGCGATCGCAGCGATACGCCGTGGACTCCGCACATCATCGCGCTCGATCTAATGTATAACGCACTCGATACTCTGCTCATCAATAGTACGCAATGGAACTATACTGCGTCGAATCGCAACGATCTGGCTATTGGGGACGGATGGAATCAGGAAGATCTGAGTATCTTCTCGCGCGACCAACAGACTAATCCTGCCAATATCAACAGCGGCGGTCGCGCGCTCGCCGCCTTCGTCCGACCATACGCAATGGCTACCCAGGGAACACCGCGCACGATGAAATTCGATCGCGTCGGCGGAGATTTTGAGTTCGTGTTCGAATGCGATCCTTCCGCAGCCGCCTCGACCGAAATTTTCGTGCCGCGCCTTCAATACCCGCGCGGATGCGTGCTCGAAGTGTCGGGCGGCGACGGTGAGCTTGACCTGGAAAACCAGCGCGCCGCCGTCAAGGTCAACCGCCCCGGCGAAGTCCGTGTTGTAGTCCGGCGCGAGCGGTGATGCGCTAGCTATATTTCCGTTCCTGCCACCACGGGAAGTAGGTGGGCATGTCTTTTGAAACCTTGTCGGGGAATTTTGCCGGACGTTTCCCCAGGAACGACGCGACGCCTTCCTTTACGTCCGCCGAAGAGCCGCGCGCGAAAATTCCGCGACTGTCGATTTTGTGCGCTTCCATCGGATGGTCCGCGCCCGCCATCTTCCACAGCATCTGGCGAATCAGCGCGACCGACACTTGCGAGGTGTTGTCGGCTATCTCGCGAGCGAGCGCGCGCGCCGCAGGAATAAGTTGATCTGGCTTGTAGATCTTCTTGACCAGCCCGCCTTCGAGCGCTTCTTCGGCCGGGAACACCCGCCCCGTGAATGTCCATTCCAGCGCCTGCGAGATGCCGACAATCTTCGGCAGGAACCAGCTCGAGCACGCTTCAGGCACGATCCCGCGCCGCGCGAACACGAAACCGAATCGCGCGTTCTCCGACGCGAGCCGCACGTCCATCGCGAGTTGCATCGTCACACCCACGCCGACCGCCGCGCCGTTGACCGCCGCGATCACCGGTTTCAGACACTCGAAGATGCGCAGCGTCAGCCGTCCGCCGCCGTCGCGAATCGCCTCGTTGCTCCAATCCACACTGCCATCGGGCCTGATGGCCGCGCGCCGATCGGCGCGATCCTCGCGCGTCGAGTCGAACGTCCGCGGCCCCGCCGAGAGGTCCGCGCCCGCGCAGAACGCGCGCCCCGCGCCCGTCACGATAACCGCGCGAACGTTGTCATCCGCGTCGGCTTTGTCGAACGCGTCGATCATCTCGTTCAACATGATGGTGGTGAACGCGTTGAGCTTCTCCGGCCGGTTGAGCGTGATCGTCGCGATATTGTCCGCGACCTCGTAAATAATCTGTTCGTACGCCATCTACCAATCTCCGTCTTCGCGCGGCTCGCCTACTTCACGAACAGCATCAGCGCTTCGTAAACGACCGCCGGCTTTTGCGAACCCACCACTTGGATTTCCGTCTCACGCGTGAGCATCGTGCCCATCGGCCGCGGCTCGACCGCGATCAGCCGCGAGCGCGCATGGACGCTGGCGCCGGCGGGCACGGGAGACACGAAGCGCAGCTTGTTCGCGCCGTAGTTCACCACGTTGCGAAATCCGGTGATCGCGTATTCATCGGTGTTCTTGAACGCCGGCAGCAGGCTGAGCGTCAGGAAACCGTGCGCCACCGGTCCGCCGAACGGACTTTCCTTCTTGCATCGCTCGATATCGACATGAATCCACTGATGGTCGCCGGTCACGTCGGCGAACTGGTTGATTTTTTCCTGTGTGACGTGAATCGGCTCGCTCCACGGCCCGAATTCCTTGCCGATCTTCGCGGTGAGCGCCGGTATATCGTCAAACTTGATCGTCTGCATCGTCGTGCCTCTCCTATATTTCGGTTGCAACGCACACTCTGAAAGCTTCCTCGGTTCTAGCCGAGTCGGGTTTCATAATGCAACTGAAGCAAACTTAGTTGCCCTTATCGTGAACCCGAGCGTATCTTCCTAATTCATATGGGCATGAATCTCCGCCATACTGCCGCCCTCGCGCTTGTTGTCTGGTATCTGATGATACCGCCAAACCTTGCGAAGACCTCTTGTAGCTGCGCTGGAGGCTTCGAGGGCCGGATATTTGACGCATGGATTGGATCCAATAAGCGCATGGATAATTGCTCCAGGTGGGGCAAGATCGCTGACTTCGACACGCAGTTTTCACAATGGTCTGCAATCGGCACTTTCGATACCTCCGAGCAGTGTGAAGCTCAGCGCGCCAAAAACCTTGTGCAGGGAGATAATCCTGTATTCCCGGGTCCACCTTCGATGCAGCAACGATGCGTCGCGGCCGCCGATCTCAAGGGAACTTAGCTTAGAGCTGAATCCGCGCGATCTTTCTAACTCGGAACGAATTTCCAGCAGCGCGCGAGATTCAATGGCGCGGAATCTGGATCGCGCCTGGACACAAGTTCGCCTCGGGAGGGCGACTCGTTATCCTGAGCGAAAAACCGGGAGCGTAGGTTGGGCCACCGGCCTGCAAATTGGCCATCTGCTGGAAGTCGGAAAGATTGCCGCGTAGGGCCGCGTCAGGCGCGCATCGACGACGCGAAAAAACGTCGGTGGCCGGCGGGTCGCTATGCCTTAGACTTTCGTCCGACGACGCCGATGACGTGAACGTCGAGTGTCGATAGCCGCAGTCGATCGATCCCGAACACTCTGCACCCAACGCGTACCCAAGCGCGATGAAGAGCACGATCGTCATCCAGAACCCCAGGGAAAAAAACATCTTGGCCATCGCGGTCTCCCTCTGCGGAATCGAGTGAGCATTTTCCATGCCCGAAGGAAACGCAGGAGAATTCGAGATGGCCTGCGGCGCGAGACCAGTAGAATTTACAGTCTGCCTAAACCAGCACGTTTTTTCTTACTGGTTCGCGACCTCCAACTCGATCCGGTCCGCGTATTTCTTGATCGCCGCCTCGCGCAGCCTGGGGATGTGCTGAGTCGGGAACAAGCCCTCGGTAGCCTTGTAGTCGCGCAACACCTGGCGCGCGAGCGTTATCTTGTGGACCTCGGTCGGCCCGTCGGCCAGTCCCATGTGGAAGCTCTGGATCACCTGCTCGACGAATGGCATCTCGCCGGTCGCGCCGAGCGAGCCGTGCAGATGTAGCGCGCGCGCCGCCACATCGTGGAAGACCTTTGGCATCAGCGCCTTGACGGCAGCGATATCCTTGCGCACCTTGAGATAGTCCTTGTAGCGATCGATCTTCCACGCGGTGCGCAGCACCAGCAGCCTGAACTGCTCGATCTCCATCCACGAGTCGGCAATTTTTTCCTGCACCATCTGCTTGTCCGCCAGCCGCGAGCCTTGCGTGGTGCGCGACAGCACCCGCTCGCACATCATGTCGAACGCCTTGCGCACCTGCCCGATGGTACGCATCGCATGATGGATTCTGCCGCCGCCAAGGCGCGTTTGCGCGACGACGAACGCGCCACCGCGCGGGCCGAGCATGTGATCCTTCGGCACGTGGACGTCTTCGTAGCGGATGTATGCGTGACTGCCGCCGCGCTCATGCGTCCCCACGCCGAGATTCTTCAGGATGTTCACGCCCGGAGTTTCCTTGGGCACGATAAACATCGACATGCGGTTGTATTCCTTCGCTTCGGGGTCCGTCACCACCATCACGATGAGGAACGACGCCAGGTGCGCATTAGACGAGAACCACTTCTCGCCGTTGATCACCCAGCTATCGCCCTTGAGCTCGGCGTGAGTCTTGAAGACCTTGGGGTCGGCGCCGCCCTGCGGCTCGGTCATCGAGAATGCCGACACGATTTCGTTGTCGAGCAGAGGCCGGAGGTATTTTTTCTTCTGCTCGGGCGTCCCGTAATGCGCAAGGATCTCGGCGTTGCCGGAATCGGGCGCCTGGCATCCGAAGACTATCGGCGCGTAGGTCGCGCGTCCCAGGATTTCGTTCATCAGCCCGAGCTTGACCTGCCCGTAGCCCTGGCCGCCCAGCTCCGGCCCAAGGTGGCAGGCCCACAGCTTGCGCCTTTTGACTTCGGCTTGCAGCGGCCGCACGAGAGCGTTGCGTTTCGGATTGCGCACGTCATAGGGATGGCAGTCGAGCACAAACTCGAGCGGCTCGACCTCTTCGCGCACGAATTTTTCGATCCAGTCGAGCTCCTTCTGGAACTCCGGCTCGGTTTCAAAATCCCAACACATGGTGATTCTTCCTCCATGGAGAGTGTTGTCCCGCCGATAGCTTCGGCTGAGACTCGCGCCCGGATTCTCGCCAATGCGAGTCGCTTTTACCAGAGCGCGGTTGTAGCCCCGCCTCTGGAATCGTTCTCTGCACACACGCAAGATTACCCTGTAAGCATCGCCGTGAAACTCTCGATCATCGACCAGTGTCCCGTGCCCGCCGGCTTCACCACCGCCGACGCGCTCAACAACACTATCGAGCTTGCGCGCCTTGCCGATCGCCTCGGCTACGAGCGCTACTGGATCGCCGAGCATCATGCGACCGGCGCATTCGCCAGCCCGGCGCCCGAGATCATGATCGCGCGCGTGGCCGCCGAGACCTCGCACATCCGCGTCGGCTCGGGAGGCGTGATGCTCCCCCATTACAGCCCGATGAAAGTCGCCGAGACCTTCCGCGTGCTGCATGCGCTCTATCCCGGCCGCATCGATCTCGGCATCGGCCGCGCGCCCGGCGGCAGCCCGCTCGATTCATTCGCGCTGCGCCGCGATCGCAGCGCACAACCGCCCGACGACGACTTCCCCAAGCAACTACTCCAGCTGATCGCCTTCCTTCACGGCGGCTTCCGCCCCGATCACGCATTCAGCCGCATCCAGCTGTCGCCCGCGATGCCTGGTGCACCCGAGGTCTGGCTGCTCGGCTCGAGCATGTGGAGCGCGGCGGCCGCGGCGCAGTTGGGATTGCCGTACGCCTTCGCGCACTTCATCGATCCCACGCACACGCGCGCCGCCATCGAGTACTACCGCTCCCACTTCATCCGCTCGAACGAACTATCCGCGCCGGTCGCCATCCTGGGCATAGGCGCGATCTGTGCGCCGACTGACGATGAAGCCGAGCGGATGGCGTCGAGCGTGAGGCTGTTCGTGCGCCACGCGCGCCAGGGCGATCGCGGACCGATCCCCACGCCTGAGGATGCGCTCGCGGAGCTTGGGCCCGCGCCCGAGGACGTGATGCTGCGCGAGACGGGAGAATGGCCTCGCGCGATCATCGGAACGCCCGCTTATGTCCGCGACACGCTGGTGGACATCGCGAGCGTGTTGCATATCGAAGAAGTGATGCTCGTGACTGTCGTTCACAGCCATCAGGCGCGGATGCGCTCCTACGAGCTGCTAGCCGCCGCCTTCGGCCTCGCGCCGAATCCTTCCTAGCCTGTTCGAACGGGATCCATCCAGAAAAGTTCTCGAACCGATGCTTTTGGTGCTCCGCATTGCCAAATGGACGAGCCCTGAGGTGGCTATCCCATCGCGCCCAACGTAGTGTGAGGGAGTCGGGATCGAAATAGGAATCGAGTCCGAATTGATCCAGCCCAAACGGCGGTCCTTCCACTCGCCTTTGACCGCGTTCCGCTCGACCAACCTTTGTTTCAACCAGCAAGGCCTTAGGAGGCCGGTATGTACCTGCCTATTTCTCTCGGAGGCATCCTCGTGATCGTTCTCGTGCTTTACCTCCTCGGCGTAGTTTGACGAACCGGTGGCGCCAATGTGGCCGCGGTCCGACATTCCTGTAGGCCGTCGAGACCGAAACTGAGACTCACCGAACCAAATAGCAAGACGACGTTTGCACGTGGCGTCGAGAAATCGGGCACTTAGCGTGCGAAGGATGAACCCATCATGAAAAAGTCGACGATTTACGCGATAGCACTGAGCGCGGTCTTTTGCGCATTCCCAATGATCCAGTCCTGCGCAGATACGAGTAGCCAAACCACCTACACAACCACCAGCGAACCGGGTTATGATTACTCGCCGGCGGAAACCACCACCACGACGACCACCACGCGCAATGAGCCCGACAGCGTCGTCGGAGCTACGGCGGATACTGCAGGCGCGATAGTCGCTGCGCCATTTGAGATCGTCGGCGACACTCTGGGCATCATCTTCTAGAGCCGGCACCGTTCCGCGAGGTGTCGGCTACCCCACCGCAATCGTCGAAAGGACAATACCACTAGTCGGGAAGGCGACCACGATTGGGTTTCCGGTCGTCGTGCTGGCCACTGAAGGACTGGCCAGCACTATTGACCGGACCCGCTTAGCGGGATCGTCTGGTTCGCATTTGCCGCGTTGTCAAAGATAGTTACCGCGGACGATCTGAAGCCCGGCGCAGCCGGAATAAATTTCACCGTCAGCGCGCACTGTTGCTGCGGGAGCAATTGCAAGGGGCAGTTCGTGGCCGATCCTCTAAACCCGAATACCTGCGGGTTGGTCCTCGGGACCCTAAATCCCGCCGGGCTCGCAAACGTGATCGGCGGCCCTTCCTCGGCCGAATTGCTCAGTGTGAATGTCACCGATTTTACCTGTCCTACTTTTGCATTCCCAAAATTGTTCGACGGCGGATTGATGATCAAGTTTGCGGGAACTGGGGTCGCGGTCGGAGTCGGGGTCGGTGTCTTTTTGGGCTTTGGTGTCTTTGTGGGCTTTGGCGTCTTTGTGGCTGTCGCGGTCGATGTTGCCGTCGCCGTCGGCGTAGCAGTCAGGACCGGCGTTCCTGTCATTGTCGGCGTGGCAGTTATGGTGGCTGTGGCGGTCGCCGTTGGAGTTGCTGTTCCAGTCGCGGTCGCGGTAACGGTCGCAGTGGCCGTAGCAGTGGCAGTCGGTGTGGGAGTCGGTGTCGATGTGGCAGTAGCAGTTTGAGTTGCAGTGGCCGTTGCGGTCGACGTCGCCGTCGCGGTTGCAGTGGGAGCTGAGCCCCCCGGCAGACAGACGGCGTGCGCCGGCTTTTGCTTGAGGCAGGCGACGAGCGGCGTCAGGACGGGGCGCGCCGCACCGACGATCTCGGACACGGTGCTGCCTCCCAGGTTCGCCACCCAAACGTTGCCGGAGGCGTCAATTGCCAAGCCTACCGGCGTGTCGAAGTTGGCGCCGGGAGGAGTGAAGTTGCCGGCCAAGCCGCCGCTGGAGTTCAACTCGGTCACGGTGTCTCCTCCAAAATTCGCCACCCAGACGTTGCCCGAGGCGTCGATTCTAACCTGCTGTGGTTTTACGAGGTCGCCGTCGGCAAGGAAGTTGAGGCCCGTGCAAGTTGCGTCGGAGCAGCCGGCCAGCAACTCGCTCATGCTGTCGTTATTGACGTTCGGCACCCAGATGTTGCCGACGGCGTCAATTGCCACGTCTCCCGGGCCATTGAAGTTAGCGCCGCTCGGATTGAAGTTGCCAGCCAGGCCGCCGCTGGAGTTCAACTGGACCACGCTATTGCCGCCGGGGTTACCCACCAAGACGTTGCCGGCGGTGTCGATAGTTACCCCCTCCGGGGAGTTGAAGACGTCGCTGGGATCGAAGTTGCCGGCCAAGCCGCCGTTGGAGTTCAACTCGGTCACGCTGTTGCCGCCACGGTTCGTCACCCAGACGTTGCCCATGGCATCGAATTCCAGGTCGAACGGAACGTCGAAGTTGGCGCCGGCGGGATCGAAGTTGAGGGCTGTGCAACTCGAGGTGGAGCAGCCGGCCAGCAACTCGGTCACGGTGTTTCCTCCAAAGTTCGTCACCCAGACGTCGCCGGAGGCGTCGATTGCCACGCCATGCGGCTCGTTGAAGTTGGCGCCGGTGGGCGTAAAGGTGCCCGCCACGCCGCCACTGGGGGTCAACTCGGTCACGCTGCCGCCGCCGGCGTTCGTCACCCAGACGTTGCCGGAGGCGTCGATTGCCAGGAGAACCGGTTCGTTGATTCCGGCACCGAAATTGAGCGCGATCTCCCATCCATCGGGTGCAGCGTTCAGATCGGGAGCGAACGGCGAAGAACCGCTCTGCAGGGCAAACAGCGTCGCTACATTCGCGACAGGATTGGTCGCCATAACGTGCGCCGCCGCAAGCGTGGTGGTGCCGTTGCCGGTGTTGCTCAGCAGCGTGCTGCACGCGGTCGACGACGGTCCCGAACTTTCCACGCACGCCGCCAGGATGTTCGCGATCGTATCCAGTCGCTCCAGGCCGTCGCAGTTGACCGGCGGTGAACCAGCAGTGCAGCTCGCCTCGGTCACGCCTTCATTGCTCCAGAAACTCGCCGGCCCGCCGCTCACGATGTCCGCGAGATTGGCCTGCGCCTGGTTAACCTCATTGGTAAAGCCGGTCGCGTTGCCCGACGGCGCACCGATGATCTGCCCCGTCGAATCGGTGAACTGCGCCAGCCCCGACTCGGCCGCCACGGTCGTCAGCTCGTTGATCGTGACCGACGCCGGCAGGGAGTTGGACATCCCTGCCACTCCCATCAACCCAATCGCTGAGTTGCTCCCGGATCCGGCATTCCCTCCAAGCACGGCCAGGTAAAGAACTGTGGGCGTGGCGGGCGGAGTATATCCCACCGTGAAATTGCCACTGGCGTTAGTGGTTGTGCTTCCCAGACTGGTAGCATTCGAGCCGTAAGCCGTTCCCGCCGCATAGAGCGTCACCGCCGCGCTTGAGACTGGGCTGACCCCGCCTTGCACCGTCCCCGAGAGTTGGGCCATGGCCTGGGCGGACGGCGTCCTCCGACTTGCGAAAGCTAGGAGCGCCAACGCAATAGCACCAAAAAATACGACCGCGCCGATCCGTGCCTTCCCAAAAATTGGTTTCATCGGTTCCCTACCCTACTGGAACTCTAGAACCCTCCTGATTCGACAAAATCGAACTGCTTGATGAAGCTGAGCTGGCCGAAGCCGCCCGCGGTTCCGTAGCCGGCCTGAAGGTCGACGCCGAACGCCCACTTGCGAAAGTAAATCCCCAGGTCCGGGCCGCCCTGTCCGCCCGCGCTGGTGATCTGTCCGCCCTGGTAGATCGCCCCGCCACCGCCGAGCGTGCCCAGATAGTTGGCGGTCGAGAATGCCACCATCCGCAAATCGATCTCCGAGCTGGTCACGTGGTTCTCATAGTCGTGGCTCGCGCTGAACGAAAAGTTCAGCGGATGATGCGTATGGGTGAACAGCCAGCTCGAGTAATCGCCCTCGATTACCGCGGCACTGCTGTCGCCCACGTCGCCGCCGCCGAGCAGAAACAGCGACGTGCCCGGATAGAGCTTCAACTCGACGCCGCCCTGCAGTCGCGCGAAATTCAGCCGAGCCTGATGCGTGAACGTCGATGGCGCCAGCGGGTTGTTGAAGTGATCGCCGATCCACAGTTGATAGCCCGTCACCCGTCCGACCACTCCGATGTAAGGCGTCACGGTCTGCTCGAGTTGAAAGCCTTCCTGTATCGCCCCGTAGTCCTGGCTGCCGAACCCGCCGCCGAAAAGTATCGCGTCGAGCACCTGCGGGTTGGCCGGTCCAAAAAAGCCCGGATACAGATTCTCCAACTGTGCGCGGGCGTTGCCCGTCCATCCGAGCATGCAGGCCAGCATCAGCAGTCCGGCAATCCGCAACGTCCGTAGCGTCTTATTTTGGCTCGTCATGCTAGGGTCCTGTCGTCGTGCCGAGAGGCGGCATAGAGGGAGGCGGTGGAGGAGGAGGGGCACCCGTGCTGCCGCCCCCGGGTGGCGGCGCCGAGAAGCCGACGCCGGCGGTCACTGCACTGCCACCGCCACCGCCGCCCCTGCCGCCTGCCGCGCCCGGTCCAGCCGCGCCCGCGATTCCCAGCGGTCCCGCGTTGAGCGGCGGCAACAGGCATGGCACGGTGGTCTCGAATCCCGCATCCACTTCGACTACTTCAGTCGGGTTCGAAAGATTGCTGACCGCAACCACTCCTTCCCGCACGTTGACGTCGGTGTAACGCTGGCAGCCCTCGTAGCCCGGACGGACGGTGCCCTCGAAATAGCTGGTATCGAAGTCAGTGCCTCGCACCGCGGCGGTCGCGTTGGGCGTATGAATTTCGAAGCTCTGCGTCTGCACCAGGGCCGGCACTACCGAGCGGATCGCGCCTTCCAGCAGGCGCAGTCCGGTACTCCCGCTCCTGGCGGGACCGACTGCGGCCTGGTCGAAGACCATGCTGGTATTGTAGTAAAGCGTCAGCGTGCTGCCGCTCGTCAGCGTCACCGTCGCCGTCGACCGCGCCGCAGTCGCGACCCGGTCGTGAAGTTCGACTGCGGTTCCCTGTGCCACCGGGAGATTCGCGGTGCCGCGCTGGATCTGCGCGGAACCAACCAGCTGAGTGACTGTTCCGACGACTTGCTGCGCGCGCGCTATCGACGGGGCAAACGACACCATCAACGCCACAACGGCCACACATAGAAATGCAGCCCTCCCGTCCGTGCGTTCTGCCATCCGACCTCCCCTTCGGCTGAAAAGCAAGACAAATTTCAGCGGATGGCTTTAATTAATAAAATGCCAGACCAAGATCAATCCGCTTCAGCTAAGTTTACTGCCGAGCGAACAATCCTGGCGTGCCGTGGCTGTTGTGAGCGCGATCGGGCGATCCGGCTGCTATACCACCCTACTTTTGAAACATGTCGAAACTGCCGGCGTCGGACATACCGCAACCGGTCATCGTGTAGTCGCCCGAGATTTCGTCGCCGTTCTGAAAAGTGCCGTGGAAGTTGACGCCGCATTTGCCCTTGAGCGAGAACTTCAGCCGCGCATTGATCGCGCCGTTTGGGGCGATCTTTCCCTTCACGAAACCGGGGCCGAAGTCGGAGCTTTGGAAGGTGGCGACAAACGTCCCGATCAGCTTCGAGTGGATCTGACTAAGCGACGCTGAAATCATGCCGTGACCCAAATCGTCATCTACGATGGTCCCCGAATAAACCCCGGTGGCCCTGACCGAGGCGTCGGTATCGAAGTCGTCCTGCGATGAAGCATCGCCGGTCGGATCGTCCCAATCTTGCGCGCACGCGATGGAACCGCCGAAGCCGCGATGCGCCGCGAGACTCTCAACCCGCCCCATCACGAACATAGCCAAAGCGCTACCTACCATCACTAGGCTAATTTTTGCGAGCATAACTCCCCCATGCACCTCTTCCGCGATCTCTAACGCGGAAATCCTGCTAAGAGTAATTAAATAGCGTAAATTAGTAGTACGAAGCCAGCAGTCACCTTACGGCGAGATGACCGAGCGGATATTTCCGCATGAAATGCCGCGCGGCATCGGCAAAGATGCTTTGAACTGCATTTTGGAAACGAGCCGGCTTGGATCGACTTCAGTACGCGACGAATCCGCCGTTTTGGATCAGCTTCACCGGCACACCTTCGACGTCTTTCGGTGCGGCGGCTTGTGCCTCGGGGGTCATCTTCTTGACGTAGATCATGATCGCGGGCTGCCCGGGCTCGTCGCCAATTCCGACTCCAGTTCCGACCGCACCCGGAATGCGCATCAGGTCGTCCTCGTGCCGGTCTCGAACAGCGATGGCCGACGCGACGGCTTCCTTGGACATCCCGACGTTCCCGGCTTCTACATCAGCCTGCGCGGTGTTCGATGCAGCCAACGGGGTGCATCCGCCCACCATCGAAACGTTCAGCCCGCTCAGCACTGCGGAAATCGGATTGGCGATCGTTGCAGGCGTTCCGTTCGACAAAGTCCCGCCCGCGAACAGCAAGCCAACCGCCTGAGGGCAAGTGTCCTGAGTTACAATGAGCGATCCGGAATCGCCGGCGGCTGCGAAGTCCCCGTCAATTTGAATCTGGTTGACAAATTTGGCGAGTTTTCTCCCGCCAGTGTCGCTATAGTTTACAATCGCGTTGACGGCGACCGCCGCAATCGTTCCAGTCGTAAGGCAAGTCGAACGGCCCATTTTCTGTACCGGCAATCCGAGCGTTGGCGTAACCACCGAGCTTGCTATCGGTCCGATATTGAGGATGTCGGCGCTCACGTCGGCCGGATCGACGGCCGCGATGGCCGCATCGATGGTATTGGTAGCTTTTCCAAACTCGACTTTGACGGTACGACTGAACGTCGCAACAGCATTCGATTTGATCTTTTCGCACCCGATGTCGATGAGGCCTGGTTGAATGATTTGCTGGCCTGGCTTGGCCTTGTTCACTTCTGCGAGCACGTGATTGTTGCTGAGGATGTATTGATTACTGCTGGAATCCTGCACCATCGAACCCAGCGTTCCGCTGAAGCATTCTATTCCATGAGGGATCTTGATGGAGTCGTTGATATTTCCGCCCGAAACGCCAAGTGGGATCGGGCGAATCAACGTGGAATCTTGACTGCAGTCGAGCGCAGCGGCCCGCATCGAGCCGGCGCCGATCGCCAAAATACAAAGGGCCAACGTGGCGCCTGCTGTTTGATATCTCGTAGCGGTCTCCCCTATTTCAAACCGAAATTTTCACGTGTCTACATTACGTAACTATACTTTACGTTGAGTAGCAACAGCCTACTCCTGGAAACGCGCTGATGCACGATAAGCGCGGTTAACACGCGTCGAGCAGCGACTACAGCGCAGCGACCGCTCGGTGATCATCGAATCAAGAGCAGCGACTACATCACGCGGCATTTGTGAGCCTCCCGCATCGTCGGCGAAAATCTCTAAGGCCGAACGCCCGATGGGCCGCTATCATGCGTAACCGGCGCGTGGGAATCAACGGGACATCTTGGTGCGAGTGAACATTTAGATTTCCGGATGCTTGTCCTTCCAGGGGCGCGCGCGTTCGAACTCGGCTGCCAATGCGATTATGCCGGCTTCATCGCCCGGGCGGCCGACAATTTGAAGAGCGAGCGGCAATCCCGCCGCACTGAATCCGTTGGGGATCGAGATAGCCGGCTGGCCGGTCGAGTTAAACGGGAAAGTGAATGCGATCCATCTGTAGATTTCGTCGGCGCCGGTCGTCGGATTTGACGGCAACGTGCCGAGCCGCACTGCCGGACGCGTGAGCGTCGGGGCGAGCAGCGCGTCGTAAGGCATGAGCGCGTGGATGATCTCGCGCGACGTGTTGTGCATCCCGGTGACCGCTCGGATGTAGTCGGCGGCGGAAATTTTCGCGCCCCATTCGTAGCTGCTACGCACTACCGGTTCGAGCAAGTCGGGATTTGGAATGTTCAGCGCCGAGACCGACGCGCCGACGATCACTCGCGCAAATTTCCCGAGCATCGCGGCGGGATCGAGCGTGAGCGGCTCGACGCGATGCCCCATCTCGCGGAATACACCGCATGCTGACTCGAGCGCGGCGAGAGTTTCAGCGTCCGGCGTGCCGAGCGCGCTGTGGTTGATAACGGCGAGCCGGAGTTTTTTCGGATGCGCCGAGACTTCCTCGACGAACGGACGTGCAGGCGGACGCGCCGCGTACGGATCGCCGGGCATCATCCCGGCCATCGCATCAAGCATCAGCGCCGCGTCGCGGACGGTGCGCGCGATCGGGCCGGTCGTCGAAAGACCGCCCCATGATTCGCCCTCCGACGGCGCCCGCGTGATTCTTCCGCGCGACGGTTTGATTCCGACCAGCCCGCAGCATGCCGCCGGGATTCGCACCGAGCCGCCGCCGTCGCTGCCCTGCGCGAGGGGATGCAATCCGGCGGCGACCGCAGAGGCCGAACCGCCGCTGGAGCCGCCCGCGGTGTGTTCGAGGTTCCACGGATTGCGCGCAGGCGGACATAGACCACCTTCGGTGGTTGGGCGCAGGCCGAACTCCGGGGTGGTGGTTTTGCCGAGCAGGATTCCGCCGCTGTTGGCCAGCCGCACCGCGAGTTCCGCGTCCGCGGGCGCGTGCCAGTTCTCGTAGTTCTTCGAGCCGAAGGTGGTGCGAATGTCTTTCGTCCACAGCAAATCCTTGAGCGAGTACGGAACTCCGAAGAGTGGAAGTTTGGCGGCGTCCGCAGCGTTCATCTTTTCGAGCATCGATGCGTCCGCCAGCGCGCGCTCGGCGGTGACGGTCATGAATGCGCCCAGCTTTGGATTTAGCTTCTCGACGCGTGCGAGAAAAAACTCGGCAACCTCGCGCGGCCGAACTTCCTTTTTGAGCACCAGCTCGCGCAGCTCGTGCGCCTCGATGTAGGGATTGAGCATTGCATTCACCTTCGCCGTCAAAAACTCTAGTTAGCTCAAAATGAGGCCACCCGCCAACGCGGGCATCCAGTCGATAGATGAAATCACTTTATTTGTTGTGAAACCCGCGGTGGGTTTCACACTTCCTTCGGCAGCGGTGACCCCTGCACCCAGTACTATGAAGGGTGCAATCCGCGTTGTTGCGGGTTAGTCTCTTTGCGATTTATCAGAACGGAGACCCTTGCGATTGTTTGGTTCGGCGATTCTTTGGGTGCATGCTGCCGCTGGCGCTGTTTGGGTTGGCGCTTGCGCCTGCTTTGTGATCGCCGGACTCGCGCTGGCGGCGGGCAGCGACGAGCAGCGCAATTTTGTTGCGAGCGCGGCGCCCAAGATCGATCTGCTTGGACTTGTTGCTGCGGCGGTGCTGCTTGTGACGGGGTTTATCAACCTGACTACGGCGGGAGTTGCGCGACGGTTTGCGTTCTCGACCGCATTCATGACCGTGCTTGCGATCAAGATTGCGTTGTTTATCGTTATGATCGTTGTGATGACCTGGTCGATGCGAGTCGGTGCTGTTATCCGGGCGGTCGTTGCGCGCGGGCGTAGCGACGCGGTGCCGGGTGCGATGACCCGGATGGTGAAGGCGCACGTCGCGATCGTCGCGATGGGCGGTCTCGCGCTGATCCTCGGAACGTGGTTGATCGGGAGTTGAAGACGCGAGATGGCTGAGACACCACCGAAGATCAACGTCGGCGCCTTCGAGGTGGCGTTCCTGGCCGACGGCCTGTGGCGCAATGACGGCGGATGCATGTTCGGCGTGGTGCCGCGCGAACTGTGGAAGGGCAACCATCCGCCGGACGAGCGCAACCGTATCCGCCTGAACCTGACGTGTCCGCTCATCATGAAGGGATCCGACGCCGTCCTCGTCGATACCGGAATCGGGAACCGGCTGAGCGCCGTCGAGCGTCAGATCTTCGATCATGGCGACGGATGGCTCCCGCAGCATCTCAGCGCGCTCGGGATGGAGGCCGGCAACGTGACGCATCTGATCGTGTCGCATCTGCATTTCGATCATTGCGGTGGAATCGTGCGGCGGCGGGATTCCGGCGCGTTCGAAGCCGCGTTTCCGCGCGCGCGAATCTTCGTGCAACGCGGCGAGCTCGAGCTTGCGGAAAATCCGCGCAATGAGCGCCTGCGTGCGGCGTATCGGCACGTCGAGGAGATTCTCGCGCCGGTGCGATCCAGACTCGAAGCAATCGACGGCGACACCGACGTCATCGCGGGCGTCCGCGCCGTCGTGACCGGCGGTCATACGCGGGACCATCAGGCGGCGCTGGTGAGCGACGGCGGCGAATGCTTCATGCATCTCGCCGATATCGTGCCGACGCGCTCGCATATCCGCGGTCCTTGGAACCAGGCGTACGATCTCGACGCGCTCCGCACCATGGAGCAGAAGGCGCACTATCTCGGGCTCGCCGCCGAGCAGCAATGGTGGCTGTCGTTCGCGCACGACGACACCGTGTTCGCGGCGACGGTGCGAAACGATCGCGGGCGAATCGTGCTCGGCGACACCGTGCCGGTCTCCGAGCGGCTGTTTCAGTAGAGCGCAAATCAACATCCTGAACGTGTGTTGACACGGAACGCGCCTGAGTGTGTTGCGTTCATCTAACTTACTTGTTGCAGGCAAATGGCTCCGATATACTCGATGTCAGATGGGCTCAGAAATATTACGGCCCGACCGTATCCCGCATTCCCCAGGCAGTATTCCTGCACAACACTCTATAACCCGAACCCGA
The DNA here is from genome assembly GCA_963724395.1 of uncultured delta proteobacterium. Lineage (GTDB taxonomy): Bacteria > Desulfobacterota > Binatia > Binatales > Binataceae > Binatus. The sequence goes on from CAVRUK010000005.1 coordinate 115,187, forward strand.
AGGAGATAGCCGATGGCGGATCTCAATAACTTCGAGCGAGTGATCAAAGAAGACCGCGCTGCACGCGAGTCGAAGCAGTGGCGTGGCAACTTGCTCGAATATCTCGAGGTCGTGAAATCCGACCCGATCATGACCAAGCTGGCGCACGCGCGAATCTACGACTTGATCATTTCGGCCGGGCTTCATCCGTTGGCCGACACCGACGATCCTCGCACCAAGCGGCTCTTCAAGGATGAGCCGCTGAAGGTGTTCGATTTCTTCGCCGATGAGTTCTTCGGGATCGAGCGCACCATCGCGCAGATCGTCCGCTATTTCCATTCGGCCTCGCTCAAGGGCGAAGAGAGCCGGCAGGTGCTGTACCTGATGGGCCCGGTAGGTTCGGGCAAGAGCTCGCTGGTGGAGAGAATCCAGCGCGGACTCGAGCAGGTCGGACTCATCTATGCGATCGAAGGATGCCCGATGAACGAGGAGCCGCTGCATCTGGTGCCGCGCCATCTGCGGCGCGAGTTCGAGAAGATGCTCGGCGTGCATATCGAGGGCGACCTGTGCCCGGTCTGCCGCTATCGGCTCAAGTCCGAGTTCAACAACCGCTATGAAGAGTTTCCGGTAATCGCGCGCAACTTCTCCAAGCGCAACCGCGTCGGCGTCGGCGTGGTGCCGCCGGTCGATCCGAATAACCAGGACACGTCGGTGCTGATCGGGTCGGAAGACATCTCGAAGCTCGATCAATATTCCGAAGGCGACCCGCGAGTGCTCGAACTGAACGGTGCGCTCAACGTCGGCAACCGCGGAATCGTCGAGTTCATCGAAGTTTTCAAGAACGAGACCGAATACCTGCACGCGATGATCACGGCGACGCAGGAGAAAGTGATTCCGGCGCCGGGCCGGCACGGCATGGTCTACGTCGATACCTGCATCGTCGCGCATTCGAACGAGGCCGAGTGGCAGAAGTTCAAGGCCGATCACACCAACGAGGCGATCCTCGATCGTATCGTCGTCGTCAAAGTGCCGTACAACCTGCGCCTGTCGGAAGAGGTGAAGATCTACCAGAAGATCATCAAGAACTCCGACTTCCGCGCGCACGTGGCGCCGCACACGCTCGAGCTCGCCTCGATGTACGCGATCCTGTCGCGGCTGGAGCCGACTTCGAAGTGCGATCTGATGACCAAGCTGCGGCTCTACAACGGCGAGGAAGTCGTCGAGAAGGGACGCACCAAGAAAATCGACGTGCAGGAGCTGAAGGAAGACACCAAGCGCGAGGGCATGTCAGGCATCTCGACCCGCTTCATCATGAAGGCGCTCGACAACGCGCTGTCAGACAACGTCACCGGCAACTGCATCAATCCGATCAACGTGCGCGAGGCGCTGATCTCGATGACCAAGGAGGGCGACCTGCCCGACGACACGCGCAAGCAGTATCTCGAGTTCCTGCAGGACACGCTGCACAAGGAATATCTCGACCTGCTGGAAAAGGAGATCACGCGCGCGTTCGTGTACTCGTACCAGGAGCAGGCGGAGTCGCTGTTCCAGAACTACCTCGATCATGCGGAGGCGTACGTCAACAAGACTCGCGTGCGCGACCGCAATACCAACGAGGAGCTGTCGCCTGACGAGGGCTTCCTGAAGTCGATCGAGGAGCAGATCGCGATAATCGGATCGGCGGCCGACGGATTCCGCCAGGAAGTGATCGCCTACCTGTGGGCAACCTCGCGGCGCGGCGAAAAGATCAGCTACAAGAGCTACGAGCCGCTCAAGGAAGCGATCGAGAAGAAGCTGATGACGTCGGTGCGCGACATTTCGCGCATCATCACCAAGGCGCGCACCCGCGACGAGGAGCAAGGCGAGAAGTACGGCTCGATGGTGAAGAACCTGCTCGAGAACGGCTACTGCGAATCGTGCGTGGACGTCGTGCTCAAGTACGCAGCGAACAATCTGTGGAAGGATTGAGCGCGCTTTGTCATTCTCACGGCAACGGAGAAAAGACCGGGATTCTTCGCTTCGCTCTGAATGACACGGAGAAGAGTGGTACGGAGAAGAACTACACAGAGGAGACAGACGGTCAAGCGATTCTTTGTGTCATTCAGAGCGGAGTCCGCGGAGCGAAGAATCCCGGCTCTTTGTGTCATTCAGAGCGGAGTCCGCGGAGCGAAAAATCCCGGATTCGAAGATGCGAAGAACATCGACCAGCAAGAGCTATTACGTCTACATAATGAGCAGCCCATCGCAGACGCTCTATGTAGGCGTGACCAATGACCTCGAGCGGCGCGTCAATGAGCACAAGCGTGGAACATTTGATGGCTTCACGAAACGCTACCGAGTCAATCGACTGGTCTATTTTCAAGAGACGAACGATATAAACGCGGCGATTGCGGCTGAAAAACGCCTCAAGGGCGTGTCGCGATCGAAAAAGTTTGCGCTGATCGAAGAAGAGAATCCGGGGTGGCAGGACTTGATTGCTGAGTCGGAGGCGGGCGTGGAACCAGGCGAAAGGCCCGGGATTCTTCGCCGCAGCGGCTCTGAATGACACAAAGACAAAAACTCGGAATGAAAGGCAGACCCAACAGAGCGACCTTTTTTTGTGTCATTCAGAGCGGAGTCTTTCTTTGTGTCATTCAGAGCGGAGTCCGCGAAGCGAAGAATCCCGGCTCCGGAACCTGTGTGCGAAGAAAAAACACTTTCTGACGGAACGAAACTACCGATGGTAGTATGGTGTATCAAGACCACCACATATGGTATGAAAGACTGACCCACTGCACCAAACGAAGATGGCCGAACTGAAGAGATGAGCGGCGACACTATTTTCCGCGAGTACCGGATCTCTGATGCTGAACGCTCTGATCGTTCGGCGGGCGATCGGCTGCGTCATCGGCAGAAAGTTCGCGAATCGATCCGCGAAAATATTGCCGACATCATCGCCGAAGAATCGATCATCGGCAAAGACAAGGATCGCGTAATCAAGGTTCCGCTGCGCGGAATCAAGGAATACCGCTTCGTATTCGGCGACAACTCGCCCGGCGCATCGCAGGGCGACGGCGAGTCGCGGCCTGGACAGGTCGTCGGCAAGACCGGCAAGGACGGCCCCGGCAAAGGTGACGAACAAGCCGGCGACCGCCCAGGCGTCGATTACTACGAGACCGACGTCACCCTCGAGGAATTGATCGAGATCATGTTCGAGGATCTCGAGCTGCCCAATCTCGAGCGGCGCGCGCTGCGCGAAATCCAGTCCGATTACTCGTCGCGGAGAAAAGGCTACCGCAAGGTCGGCATCCGGATCAGGCTCGACAAGCGGCGCACCGCCAAGCAGCGCGTGATGCGCATGCTCGCGTCCGACAAGCGACACGACGCGATCGCGAACGCGCTGGGACAATCGAAGGCCGACCGCGAAGACGGCGCCGATGCCGACGTTGAAGGCGCGCTCGACGAAATCGCACTCGAGGAAGGCACGCTGGACCAGGCGACGCTCGACGAAGAAGGGCTCTCGCCTTCGACCGGCGCCACATTTCAGCGGGTCCATCGCCGTTTCCCGTTCCATCAGGACGACCTGCGCTACAAGCATGTCGAGGTGGACACCAAGGAAGAGTCGAACGCCGCGGTCATCTGCATCATGGATACCTCGGGCTCGATGGACACGATGAAGAAGTACCTGGCGCGCAGCTTCTTTTTCCTGCTCTACCAGTTTATCTCGACCCGCTATCGCAACGTCGAAATCGTTTTCATCGCGCATCACACGGAGGCGAGCGAGGTCACCGAGGAAGAATTCTTTCACAAGGGCGAGTCGGGCGGCACGTTCATCTCGTCGGGCTACGCCAAGGCGCTGGAAATAATCGCCGCGCGATACCATCCGTCGCTGTGGAACCTGTACGCGTTCCATTGCTCGGACGGCGACAATTTCGACTCCGATAATCCCGCTGCACTGAAGGACGCCGAGGAACTCGCCGGGATTTGCAACCTGTTCGGTTACGGCGAGATCAAGCCGCTCGGATCGCGCTACTACGAATCCTCGATGCTCAACGTGTTCCGCCGAATCCAGGCGCCGAACTTTCACACCGTGCTGATCGAGCGCAAGGAAGACATCTGGCCGTCGTTCAAAGCGTTCCTGGCCAAGGACAGGGTGAAGGAAGCATGAGCGCCACTCCGAATGCGGGCGCGGCCCGCAATATCACGGTGTGGACTCTCGACGACCTGGTCGAGTGGGACCGGCGCATCCGCGACAAGGCGGCCGAGTTCGGGCTCGATTGCTATCCGCAGGAGTTCGAGCTTTGCGATCACACCGGGATGCTCGGCTACATGGCGTACTCCGGGATGCCGTCGCATTACCCGCATTGGTCGTACGGCAAATCGTACGAGAAGCTCAAGACGCTTTACGATCACGGCGTCAGCGGCCTGCCGTACGAGATGGTGATCAACTCGAATCCCGCGATTGCGTACCTGATGCGCGACAACTCGCTGCTGCTGCAGGTGCTGACGATCGCGCACGTGTACGGGCACAACGATTTCTTCAAGAATAATTTCACGTTCAAGTCCGCGACGCGCGCCGAGCTTACGATCGAGGCCTTCAAGTCGGCTGCGATGCGCGTGCGGCGCTACGTCGAGGATCCGTCGATCGGCGTCGAGAAGGTCGAGAGGATTCTCGACGCGGCGCACGCCCTGTCATGGCAATGCCGGCGCAATTTTGCGATCAAGAAGCTCTCGCCGCTCGAGCAGATGGCTCGCGCCGAAGACACCGCGCAGGGACAGCCCGATCCGTTTCAGAAAATCCACGCGCGCAAGCAGGTCGAGGTCCCCGACTTCCACAAGGTACCGCTCGAACCCGACGAAGACCTGCTGCTCTTCATCCGCGATCACAACCCGTTCCTCGCCGACTATGAAAAAGATCTACTCACCATCGTCGATGAAGAAGCCAAGTACTTCATCTCGATGATGGAGACCAAGATCATGAACGAGGGATGGGCGAGCTACTGGCACAAGAAACTACTGGAGTCGCTCGGCCTGGAGCAGGGACTCCATCTCGAATTCATCGTCAACCACAACCAGGTCACCCGGCCGATTCCGGGCCAGATCAACCCGTATCACCTCGGGCTCAAGATTTGGGAGGACATCCACCGCCGCTATACGAATCCGACTGCGGAGGAAATCAAGCGCGACGGTCCGCCTGCGAAGTCCGGCGACGAAAAAATCTTCGAGGTGCGCGAAGTCGAGCGTGACGCGTCGTTCATCCGCCGTTACCTGACTGAAGAGCTCATGCGCGAGATGGACATCTTCGAGTATGAGGCGCGCGGCGAGGAGCTGGTCGTCAGCAAGGTGGCTGACGACGAGGGCTGGAAGGATGTCAAGGCGACGCTCATCAAGAATGTCGGCACCAACTCGATTCCGGTCCTCAAAGTCGAGGACGCCGACTTCGGCGGGAATCGCACGCTTTACGTCAAGCACGACCACGACGGCCGCGACCTGCACATCGAGTACGCCGAGAAGAGCCTCAACTACCTGCAGCGGTTGTGGGGCCGCGAAGTCGTGCTCGAAACCGTGCTCGACGGCAAGCGCTCGCTGCTATGCAGCAACGATCGCGGCTTTTCCGTCCGCGCGCTAAAATAGGCTCTCCGGTCTCCTCGTCACCTTCGTCGCCCAACCGCTCGGGTAGGCTTCCGGACGGGTTTTTAGACACGTTGCTTTAGATTTGATGGTCTTATAATTTCAGGCACGGACGATGCGGTTCGGGTCGGCTGCAAGGAGGCGCGGATGATGGAGTGGCCGAAGTGCCAGAAATGTAACAATGGCGCATTGATCCCCCTGTCCGATTACGGGCAGGAGGGCGCGTCGGTTATGTTCAAGGCTTGGGTTTGTACAAATCCCGATTGCGGTTTCAGCCTGCGTGTAGACAAGGGCGAAGTGACATACGGCAGGCGAATCGAGACCAAACACTGATTAGTGTCCAAACGGCGAGCTAGAAGGCAGTCCGCGCGGGCTGCCTTTTTTTGTCGTCTGTTAGCCCATTTGAAACTTCGGGCATGCTTCGTCGTCTGTTGATCGTGGGCAATTGGTTTCCAAATTGCCGCGGGTCGCTGAGGCTCGCGTTCATCTCGGCTGCCGCCTGCTCGCTGTCCGGATGCATGTCGTACGGCGAGACCGTCGTCTATCAGCTCTATCAAACCAACGCCGACCGATGCGCTCAAAACGAAACTGATGCGTGCGTCGCGATGCTCCAGTCCAGTTGCGAGGCTGCCGCGAGCGTTTGCACGGACTACGTCCCCAAATTTCAGACGCAGGCCAGCCAACAACTCGCGCGACGATGCCAGGCGAATGACGACGCGTCCTGCCAAGCGCTCGACGCCGTAGCTTGCGACAGCGGCGATTCCGCAGTATGCGCTCGCTTGGGCGAGCAGTACGCGAAACTTTACTCGTGGTGCGAGGCGGGCAACGCGCGCGATTGCGATTCGATTTCGCTCTCGGTATGGCCGAAAGCGCAGATCGATCTCGCCAGCAACGCGTGCAAGAGCGGCGACGCTATCGCGTGCCGAGTCGCCAGCTCAAGCGCCAGCGCAATGAAGGTGAACGTCGACAAGAACGCGCAGTTCGCGATGTTCTAGCAGCCGCGATTCGGCGTCACGCGCCGTATCGTAAGAAAAACTTCGTCGGGGCACCGCCGCCCGATCGAGCCAGTTAGTTGAGCAGACTCGCCGTTGCCTATCACTTTTTGTCGACTGCAGTTAGTTCACTAATGAGCCTATTATCGGACTATGATCCGGCTCAATATTCACGAGGCCAAGACCCATCTTTCGAAGCATCTTCGCCGAGTCAAGAAAGGGGAAACCATCATACTCTGCGAGCGCAACGTGCCTATCGCCGAGATCCGGCCGATCAAGCCGGAAAATCGCGGCCCTCGGCCAATCGGACTGGATAAGGGGCGCTTGATTATTCCTGAGAACTTCAACGACCCACTTCCGGATTGGCTACTTGACGCGTTTGAGGGGAAAGGGAAAGAGTCGAAGTGAAGCTCTTGCTCGACTCTTGTACCTTCCTCTGGATTGTCGCCGACGATCCACTCCTCTCAGCGACCGCACGCGCGATGTTCCGTGATCCGTCGAATGAAGCGTTTTTGAGTGTCGTCTCTGCTTGGGAAATCGCAGTGAAGAACGCACTCGGAAACATGCCGCTGCCTGAACCGGCGGATAGCTATGTACCCACTTTTCGAAAAAAAGAGTTGATCGAACCCCTGCCACTCAGCGAAGAGATGGTGTTGCAGATGGTTCGCCTGCCCCCGATCCATCGCGATCCCTTCGATCGTTTGCTGATATGCCAGGCGATTGCAGAGGGTATGGCGATCCTCACTCCGGACCAGCGGATCAGACAGTATCCCGTGCGTACCATTTGGTGAGCTGATGATAATTCGCCGATCGCATTTGCTGTTGTTCCTTCTACCATTGCTTTTCGCGGAGCGCGCGAGCGCCAGCGTCGTCTTTATTTCCCTGGACGATAATGGCCGTCAATTTGCGCTCGACCGCGGCGACGCGCTCGAAGATATCGCTGCCTGCTACTTCGGGGACCGGCTACACGTGGCAACCCCAGCCAGTGGCGGGAGGGTTCGTCAATCCTGTCGGTGAGCCGAGGTTCAAGCTCGACAGCGCGATGCCGGGCGCGCCGGGACATCAGATTTTTCTCTTCGCAGTGCAAGCGAGCGGGACCGGCGCGCTCGAGATGCGTTACGTTCGTCCGTGGGAGAAGGACACGCCGCCGGCCAAGGTCTTCAAGATTATGCTCATCGTCCACTAACTGCGCCGCGCGACACTCGGTACTGGCGCTCGTATTCCGTTTTCGCCGCGTCCGCGTACTCGGGACTGGTTAGAGTGGCGAGAAAGGCGACCAGGTCGTCCTCATCAGTTTTGGAAAGATCGAGCGGAACGATCGTCGAATCGAGGTAAGGGCTGCGCACGCCGCCCCGGTTGAAGTGCGCGACGACCTGCCACAGCGTCGCGGCCGAGCCGTCGTGAAAATACGGCTGCGTCACGAGCAGGTTGCGCAGGTCGGGCGTGCGGAATGCGCCGATATCAGCCTGCCTGTGCGTAACAAGGTAACGTCCCAGTTCGCTCATCCCGCTGTCAGTCGCGAGTTTGTCGAGTTGCGTCGAGTCGTCGCGATCGGCGCGCATCGCAGTCGCGTTGCGCGCGAGCGCGCCCGCCGACACGCCCACATTGTGAAAACGCCCGTCGGTGAACAGCGGACGCTCGGGACTAAAAGCGTGGCATTCGATACATCGTCCGTTGCCGCTGAAAATCTTCCATCCGCGCTGCGCTGATTCGCTAATCGCATCGTGCTCGCCCGCAATATAGTGATCGAAGGGCGAGTCGAAGGAGATCTGCGTGCGTTCGTACGACGCGAGCGCGCGCGCTATGTCGTCGAAGTTCACCTCGCGGCCAAAGACCCGCTCGAACGCCTCGCGATACCTGGGCATCGCCTTGATCTTGGCGACGACCTCGTCGGGACTCTTCATACCCATCTCGATCGGATTCAGGATTGGAGATTTGGCCTGCTCCTCGAGCGTCGCCGCGCGGCCGTCCCAGAACAGACTCGTATTGAACATGGCATTGAGGATGGTCGGGGCGTTGCGGCGTCCCGTCTGGTTGTCGATACCGACCGAGGTGCGCTTCTGGTCGGTGAAGCCGAGCGCGTAGTTGTGGCATCCCTCGCAGTGCTGGAGGTTGTCGGCGGAGAGCCGCTGCTCGACGAACAGCGCCTGTCCGAGCGCAATCTTGGCGGGAGTCTGCGGATTGTCAGGCGGAATCGAGCGTGCGTAGAGCGCGACCGGGAAGCCTACCTGGTGCAGAGATTTGGGCGAGGCGCCCGAGCGCGAACGCGCGATGGTGGTCGCGACGGCGCATGCCGTCGCGACTGCCGTGAGCATCGCGAGCGACGCGCGTAGCGCGACGCGAGCGATGCTGCTGTGATTCGCGGGCATTACATGCCCGAGAATCTGACTCCGGGGGCCGCTCCTCACTATCGCATTGCCGCAACAATGAATCCGCTGTAACGACCCTGTTCGCTCAGATCATTACTCTGTTGACTCTCTGTGATATAACCGCCCAATGGATATACGGTTTGACCACAGGCCTTCTCTCACGGAGTTGACGGAGTACTACAGCAAGTTGGAAACCCGTGAGCTTGCCTCGCAGTTATATTCACTTAGCGCTCTCCTAAGTAGCGGCATCTTCGCCGCAGATTATCACACGAGTGACGCGTGGAGCGACGTCGTCATTCCCAGCGCCGCTGGCGAACAAATGTTAGCTTTCGCTCCTTCGGCGAAGTACCGTACTGCTGATCTCTACCTCTCTCTGTTCCTGATGTTCCATCATCACGAGATTCTGGTTGATGAAACACGAACCGATCCGGTCGCAATTCGAGCGTTAATCGAGCCTGATCTGATGAAGATGCAGATTAGATGGCCGTATCAATGGGGTAGACTGCTTTATGACAAGTACAATGATGCTGATGACTCAGCCGGCGTAGAGGAGCTCGCACCAGCCCGAATTCAGTCGCTCCTCGAAAATACACCTCAAGGTGCTTACCAGATCGGAAAGGTGCTGATCGGCACGCTCGGAATTCTTGAGAGCGATGAACGCCGGATTCTGCCTTATGAGGGAGAAATATGTCTTTGGCACTGCTCGGATACCGGCTGTCATGCGGCGCATAACGTCAGACTGTTGCAGACGAGACTTCCATTCATTACTGCCAGGTCTGAAATGAGGAGTGTCGCGAACGACCGACTAGGAAAGCAACAGCATTGGCCGATGATCTTCGAGGAGATTGCCTTAGGAGCGGTCCCGACGCTAAATCTCGAACCGCGGAAGTACTACAATCTGCCGACGGTCGTTGCCGAATGCGTAGTAGCAGGCGAGCTAGATTCACTCGTAGTACTGGCGCTCTCGCAATTCACGTCGCCACGCCTTCGCGATACGCTTCGTCTACGCGGCTACAAGGATCTTGCCTCTGCTACTCCTAAGGAAATAGCAGATCGTCTTTCTATCGCCGAGAAGATACAGCTTCTTTTGGTGCTTTCTGACTCTGACTTGGTCCGAACGCTGGACCATGCAATTTGGGCGGATAAAATCATGGTGGCACAAAGCGAAGTGCGCACCGCTAAGCTCGAGCAGTACAAAGTCCGCCGACAAGATATGCCGGTCGAAATGTCAAGTCTTGGCGTTCGTTCGACTATAGAATCTCCCCTGATCTATCTCGCAAGTACAATTAGCGAGGTCTATTCAGATTTGAAATATGGCGACGAGTTAGATTAGCGTGTTCGCAAAGACCGCGACGTCTCTCGAACCTACGCGTTAGCTTTGTACCTTAGGGATAATGGACCCGAAAAGGCTGTGAAGGACCTAGTTCTTTGCAGTCAGCCAGTGACTAAAGCCATCTGCGATCGATTGTTGCTTCCGACTCCCGACTTTGCTGGAAGCGACGAAGCAATCAGAAGAATACTTTGGAAAATCGGATTCAACCTTCCACGTCTTAATTCATATCAGCGTCTGTCAGAACGGTTAGATACATTCAATTCCACGTTGCTCAGGGTTGGCGAGGTACAAACGGAAGATCAGCGGGCGATGATTCGTGAGTCCGGCGTAAACTTATTTGTATCTATAGAGTCTTTGCTCGACGAGCTTGTGAGTTATCCCGTTTGGCTCCTATCATCTGATCACTTCGTGACTTCCCGCTTTACTTTCGATCTAGCTACCGCCAGGAAGCAAGTCTCCGATGTACTTGGCCAAACTGCGAGTACCGGTGGTGCAACCTTCCGATGGGATACGGGCGGAGAAAACACCCTCGGCACACTTTTACGTTATCTGAACCTGACGTCAGACTGGATGCGCGGACTATTAGACAAGGATCCCAAACCGTACGAAAGGCCTAGAGATGATTATCCTCACTATGCTGAAGCATACGCCAGCAAGTTTGCCTTTAAACACGTTGAACTCTGGGCCGATGCAGACCGATCTGAACTCGGACGCCTAACGCAGGCCTATACTGAAATCGTGCGCCTGATCGCTCAAAGTGATCCAGCGACTATTCGTAATGCTATTGATCACTGGCGCGATGGGCGCGGTTTCCCAGCCATGGATAAGATGTTCGCATTCGTTGCTCGTTTTGGCGAATCATTTCGTCTGGCCTCTGAAAAGCGTTACCTTCCAAAGTGGCATTGGCTCCACGCGGCGCGAGGAGATCGCTTTGACGGAATGGAATACGAACTTCGAGACTACGCCGGCTCCAAGGTCGTCTTGTATGGGCCCTCGCACGTCCTAGATATTCCCACAGTAGATTTCATGTCTCCCGTCATTATTGCGCCGGGAAACACTCTAGGGTATCCGAACTCTGAACTAGTTTTTCACGTTAGAGAATCGACGCCATATGCAGAGTATTGGAACGGATATCCGCGTCGAGACCAAGACGACGCCAGTGCCGACCCCGAAAAGGCAGACTGATCCGACCGATCAACTCAAAAAAGAAAGGACGGAGTCTTTCGACTCCGCCCTTATGAGATTCCCCGGCCGCGTCCTACTCTCCCGTGACGCCTTCGGTCACAGTACCATCGGCGCTGAAGGGCTTAACTGCCGTGTTCGGGATGGGAACGGGTGTTTCACCTTCGCCATGGCGACCGGAAACCTGTCGGGCTCACCGCAAAGTGAGCGCTCAAGCTCCGACAAATCTGAATAGTAGGGTCTGCAAGTGCAGTCGTTCGAACCTTATCTGTGACTTGACCTTTGCCGTCCCGTCCGGTTAGCGATTGAAACCCGGACAAGTATGCGGCGACTATAGCAACGCGAGTGGTTAGCTCGAATTGAAATAGGTAGTGGTCAAGCCTCACGGCCAATTAGTACCAGTCAGCTCCACGCCTTACGGCGCTTCCACCTCTGGCCTATCAACCTCCTGGTCTAGAAGGGGCCTTTAGGATCTTACGATCGGGATACCTAATCTTGGGGTGGGCTTCCCGCTTATATGCTTTCAGCGGTTATCCCGTCCGTACATGGCTACCCGGCGATGCGGCTGGCGCCACAACCGGTACACCAGAGGTACGTCCGTCCCGGTCCTCTCGTACTAAGGACAGCTCCCCTCAAGTATCCTTCGCCCACGGCGGATAGGGACCGAACTGTCTCACGACGTTCTGAACCCAGCTCGCGTGCCACTTTAATCGGCGAACAGCCGAACCCTTGGGAGCTACTCCACCCCCAGGATGTGACGAGCCGACATCGAGGTGCCAAACCTCCCCGTCTATGTGAACTATTGGGGGAGATAAGCCTGTTATCCCCGGCGTACCTTTTGTCCGATTAGCGATGGCCCTTCCATACGGGACCACCGGATCACTATGACCTGCTTTCGCACCTGCTCGAGCCGTCGCTCTCGCAGTTAAGCTCTCTTATGCCATTACACTCAACGGCTGGTTTCCACTCAGCCTGAGAGAACCTTCGCGCGCCTCCGTTATCTTTTGGGAGGCGACCGCCCCAGTCAAACTACCCACCATGCAGTGTCCCACACCCGGTAAGAGTGATGGTTAGAAGCCAAGAATCACAAGGGTGGTATTTCAAGGTTGGCTCCATGCGAGCTAGCGCCCACACTTCAAAGCCTCCCACCTATCCTACACATGAAATCCCTAGATTCACTGCAAAGTTATAGTAAAGGTGCACAGGGTCTTTCCGTCCTGCCGCGGGTACCCGGTATCTTCACCGAGAGTGCAGTTTCGCTGTGTTTGTGGTCGAGACAGCTGGGAAGTCGTTACGCCATTCGTGCAGGTCGGAACTTACCCGACAAGGAATTTCGCTACCTTAGGACCGTTATAGTTACGGCCGCCGTTTACCGGGGCTTCGGTTCCCCGCCTCGCCCTTACGGACTAACGGGTCCCCTTAACCTTCCGGCACCGGGCAGGCGTCAGACCATATACATCGCCTTGCGGCTTAGCATAGTCCTGTGTTTTTGCTAAACAGTCGCTACCCACTGCTCTCTGCGACCCGCCGATGCTTCAGGACGCGAAGTCCATGACATCAGCAGGCACACCTTCTTCCGAAGTTACGGTGTCAATTTGCTGAGTTCCTTAACCACAATTCTCACAAGCGCCTTGGTATGCTCTACCCGTCCACCTGAGTCGGTTTGTGGTACGGTCACCAGATGCTCTCGCTTAGAGGTTTTTCTTGGGAGCATGGGCTGAGTCACTTCGCGAGACCTGACGGAATCGCTCGACATCGCCTCTCGGCGTTAATGAAGCAGCGGATTTACCTACCGCTTCCGCCTACGGGTTTGTACCGGGACATCCAACACCCGGACGACCTACCCTTCTCCGTCACCCCATCGCTCAAACGATCAACTGGTGGTGCAGGAATATTAACCTGCTTTCCATCGCCTACGCTTTTCAGCCTCGGCTTAGGTACCGACTAACCCTGAGAAGATTAACTTTACCCAGGAAACCTTGGACTCACGGCGAGAAGGTTTCTAACCTTCTTTATCGCTACTCGTGTCTGCATAATCACTTCTGGGGCCTCCATACGTCCTTGCCGGTCGTACTTCGCTGGCAACCAGAATGCTCCTCTACCGCTTCCATTGCTGGAAGCCCGCGGCTTCGGCGCGATGCTTAAGCCCCGTTACATTTTCGGCGCAGGTTCGCTTGACCAGTGAGCTGTTACGCTTTCTTTAAAGGATGGCTGCTTCTAAGCCAACCTCCTGGTTGTCTGTGCGCTCCCACATCCTTTCCCACTTAGCATCGACTTTGGGGCCTTAGCCGGCGGTCTGGGCTGTTTCCCTTTCGACCACGGACCTTATCGCCCGTAGTCTGACTCCCAGATTAACCTTGGTGGCATTCGGAGTTTGGTTAGGTTTGGTATCCTGGTAAGGACCCTAGCCCATCCAGTGCTCTACCTCCACCAGGCATCATCTGAGGCTATACCTCAATATATTTCGAGGAGAACCAGCTATCACGGAATTTGATTAGCCTTTCACCCCTACCCACAGTTCATCCGAGAAGTTTTCAATCTTCACCGGTTCGGGCCGCCACGGCATTTTACTGCCGCTTTACCCTGACCATGGGTAGATCATCCCGCTTCGGGTCTACTAAACGCGACTTGACGCTCTATTCGAACTCGCTTTCGCTACGGCTTCACCTCTTTACGGCTTAACCTTGCCACGCCTAGTAAGTCGCAGACTCATTAAGCAAAAGGCACGCGGTCACCCGGAGACCGGGATTGCTCCTAGTCTCACCTGGCTTCCACTGCTTGTAGGCACACGGTTTCAGGTTCTATTTCACTCCCCTCACCGGGGTTCTTTTCGCCTTTCCCTCACGGTACTGGTACGCTATCGGTCGCAAGCTCATATTTAGCCTTGGCAGATGGTCCTGCCGGCTTCCCACGGAATTGCACGTGTTCCGCGGTACTCGGGAACTGCTTCCAGGAAGGACTGTCGATTTCGCCTACGGGACTATCACCCTCTATGGTTGCCCTTTCCAGGGGCCTTTGACTATCGACAATCTTGATAACTTCCCGGGTAAACCCTGAAGCAGCCCCACAACCCCACACCTATCACTAGGTGAGGTTTGGGCTGTTCCCCGTTCGCTCGCCGCTACTGAGGGAATCTCTGTTTTGATTTCTCTTCCTGCAGGTACTGAGATGTTTCACTTCCCTGCGTTCGCTTCCACGCGCCTATGAATTCAGCGCGCGATGACATCCGATTAAGAATGCCGGGTTGCCCCATTCGGAGATCTCCGGATCAAAGCCTGCTAGGCGGCTCCCCGGAGCTTTTCGCAGCCAGCCACGTCCTTCATCGCTTGCTTGCGCCAAGGCATCCACCGTGTGCCCTTAGTAGCTTGACCACTTAAGGTCTTAAGTCACATACAAGGCTCTACTAACTACACTTTTAGATACCCTACTATTCAGTTGTCAAAGACCGGATCGGCATCCCGCTACCTCTTAAGGTCCAGCGGGAGCGAAAAACTCGCATCGGACGCTTATCGCGTCCGGCGGTTAATATACTGGTGGAGCGGACCGGGATTGAACCGGCAACCCCCGGCTTGCAAAGCCGATGCTCTCCCAGTTGAGCTACCGCCCCAAACCCTCTAACTGATCCGCTAATTCTCGAGACGCGCCGCCCCTTACGTATCATCTCTGACTATTCTAACTATCGAGAAGAAATTGGTGGGCCCAGGAAGAGTCGAACTTCCGACCTCGCCCTTATCAGGGGCGCGCTCTAGCCAGCTGAGCTATGGGCCCAGCTGATTCGGTGCGTATCGGCCGGCCTTGCGCAGGCTCGAAACCAGTATCGATCCAAAAATCTTGTCAAAGAGCAAATTCAACCCTGAGAAAGGGCGGCCCTTCAAAACCGAATAGTAGTGCGAGCGGGGGTGGAAACAGACTTTTCTGCCACGGCCGAAACCGACCGGTGTTAGCCGGCGGTTGACCTCGAATGGCCGAGTCTCCGAAGAGAATCGGCGTACTCGTTAGAAAGGAGGTGATCCAGCCGCAGGTTCCCCTACGGCTACCTTGTTACGACTTCGCCCCAGTCACCGGCCATACCATAGGCGGCTACCTCCCTTGCGGGTTGGTGCACCGACTTCCGGTACAGCAGGCTTCCATGGCGTGACGGGCGGTGTGTACAAGGCCCGAGAACGTATTCACCGCGGCGTTCTGATCCGCGATTACTAGCGATTCCAACTTCACGGAGTCGAGTTGCAGACTCCGATCCGAACTGAGGACTACTTTTTGGGATTAGCTTGCTCTCGCGAGTTTGCAACCCTTTGTGTAATCCATTGTAGCACGCTTGTTGCCCTGGACATAAGGGCCATGATGACTTGACATCATCCCCACCTTCCTCACGGTTGACCCGTGCAGTCCCCATAGAGTGCCCGGCATTACCCGGTGGCAACTAGGGGCAGGGGTTGCGCTCGTTGCGGGACTTAACCCAACATCTCACGACACGAGCTGACGACAGCCATGCAACACCTGAACCGGCAGTCCCCGAAGGGAAAGCCTGATTTCTCAGGCGGTCCGCCGTTGTCTAGCCCAGGTAAGGTTCTTCGCGTTGCGTCGAATTGAACAGCATGCTCCACCGCTTGTGCGGGCCCCCGTCAATTCCTTTGAGTTTTAGCCTTGCGGCCGTAGTCCCCAGGCGGGGTACTTAATGCGTTAACTGCGGCACTCAGGGGGTCAACACCCCGAACACCTAGTACCCATCGTTTAAGGCGTGGACTACCAGGGTATCTAATCCTGTTTGCTCCCCACGCTTTCGCGTCTCAGCGTCAGCAACGATCCAGAGGGCCGCCTTCGCCGCCGGTGTTCCTCCTGATATCTACGCATTTCACCGCTACACCAGGAATTCCACCCTCCTCTATCGCGCTCTAGCTGGCTAGTATCGGATGCACTTCTGGGGCTGAGCCCCAGGCTTTCACACCCGACTTGACCAACCGCCTACACGCCCTTTACGCCCAGTCAATCCGAACAACGCTTGCACCCTCCGTCTTACCGCGGCTGCTGGCACGGAGTTAGCCGGTGCTTCCTTTGAGGGTACCGTCAAAGGTCCGCTGGATATTAGCCAACAGACTTTTCTTCCCCTCCGACAGGGCTTTACGACCCGAAGGCCTTCATCACCCACGCGGCGTCGCTGCGTCAGAGTTTCCTCCATTGCGCAATATTCCTGACTGCTGCATCCCGTAGGACTCTGGGCCGTGTCTCAGTCCCAGTGTGGCTGACCATCCTCTCAGACCAGCTACCCGTCTTAGCCTTGGTGAGCCGTTACCTCGCCAACTAGCTGATAGGTCGCGGACCCCTCTCAAAGTGATAGCTTGCAGGAGCAGAGGCCATCTTTTACCTCAGGAAGCGAACTTCCCGTGGTCTTATCCGGTATTAGCTCGTCTTTCGACGGGTTATCCCAGGCTCTAAGGCAGGTTGTCCACGTGTTACTCACCCGTGCGCCGGTGTACTAGCCGTATTGCTACGACTTTCTCCCACGACTTGCATGTCTCAGGCACGCCGCCAGCGTTCGTTCTGAGCCAGGATCAAACTCTCCATTATAGCTCAGTATATCCACCGTTCGAGACGCGGCTAACGCGTCATGGAACGGCAGGACTGACCGCAATTAAATCAAAGAAATCGGTCGGGCATCGGGTCCACTTCCGGACCCCCGCCGCCGATTAGGCATGCACTACTATTCAGTTTTCAAAGACCATCCCTTTTCAGGGCGAACGGAAACAGTACTCTCTTGATCCGGACCGTGTCAACGGCATCTGGGGATTTCTGAGGCGAAATTTCCACAGGCCGCGCCGCAAAGCGCCACCGACCAACAATCTACGCACATCGACCATCGAAGTAAAGCCCCCCGGAGAAAATATTGTCGCCCGCCGAGGCACTCACGTTGGCTTTCATCAGGCAACGCATTTGTACTATACTTCTTAATAACTTTGCCGTGCGATCTGGCCGTTTACTCTGCCAAGCTTGGCACGTCGCGCGACCGACTGGGGGAAGACTGCTCGTGGGGACATTAAAATGCGACGATTTGTGAGTTTAGCGGCCTTCGGCTTTGGTTTCTATTACCTCTGGTATAACAACGATCCGACTACCGAGTTCGTTGCGCTCGGCGCGATGGGCGCCGCGGTCCTGCTCGAGTTCCTCGGCGGCGACTGATCTGACCCGCCCTGACATTGAGCGCTCAGCATGACACAGAGGGAGTTCCTAGCTTAAAATTATCGACGCGCCTTGCGCTGGCTCTGCCCAATTCCGGATACCGCCGAAGGTTCCCCCTCCCCCTTCAGCGCGACTGGGCCGGCTGGCGACTCGCTGTACGATTCATTTTCCAGCGTGACAGTGAGTGAGAGTTTCTTTTCGCGACCCGGCGGCAGGTCCAGCGGCACCGTCGCGGCGCCATCGTCACCGACCAGAAAATCCGCGGCCCAAATCGGCGCACGGTGTTTCGGCGTCCACCAGATTCGGTAGACCTCGAAGGTGCCGGTCGGCTTGAGTCCGTTCGCTTCCAGCATCGCAGCGCTGGCCGACTCGCTCATCGCGAACCTCCCGGTCGGAAGTTCCCCGCTGACGATCGATTTGTCCTTCTCTTTCTCGACCGGCGCCGCGAGCTTCATGGTGCGAAGGTCCGGCGCGAACAGGATTTTCTCGAACACCTCGCCGACGGTCGCGCGCTCGCGCTCCGAGCCTAGCTTGCGCTGCTCGACCGCCGTCTGATGCCGCAAACTTCGCACGGTCGCATTCAGAGCCGCCACGCGGCGATTGACATAGATGGTGCGTCGCGCGAGCGAGCCGGCGAGTTCCGACATCACAATCAGTGACGCGAGTGCGATTGCGACCGACATCCCCGCGATCGCCTGCCAGAGCCTGACGCGCATCAGCCGCGGCGGCCGCTCGACGGCCGACAACTCGCCGCTTTTAGTTCCGTCCGGACTCGGTTCCGGTTCGCCTTGATTCATCACGACATCCAGCGTCAGGTCCTGACGATTCGATAGACGGTAATTATGCCCAATAGGTGGCGGCTTTGTTAGCTGCTCTCTTTCGGATAGAAATAGGAATCACCTATGCGTCGAATTCAGGACGTCCACGTTCTCGCCGCCGAACCACTCATCGCGCCGAATCTGCTCAAGACCGAGATGCCAGTGGACGAGGGAATTGCGCGCACCGTGGTCGAGGCGCGAGAGACCATCCGCGAAATCCTGGCGGGTCGCGACCGCAGGATGCTGTGTATCGTCGGTCCTTGTTCCATACACGACCCCGACGCCGCGATGGACTACGCGCGGCGGCTGGCGAAGCTGAAGGAGGCCACTTCGGATCGTCTCTACATAATCATGCGCGTGTACTTCGAAAAGCCGCGTACCACCGTCGGATGGAAGGGGCTCATCAACGATCCGCACATGGACGACAGCTGCGACATGCGTGAAGGATTGCGCATCGCGCGCAGATTGTTGATCGAAATAAATCGGCTGGGCCTCGCGGCGGGGACCGAACTGCTCGATCCGATCACGCCGCAATATATCGCAGACCTGGTCGCATGGGCCGCAATCGGCGCGCGCACCACCGAGTCGCAGACCCATCGCGAGATGGCCAGCGGATTGTCGATGCCGGTCGGATTCAAGAACACCACTGAGGGGAATCTGGAAGTCGCGATCAACGCTGTCCAGTCGGCGCGCCGGCCGCATTCTTTTCTCGGCATCACCCAGGACGGAATCTCGGCTGTGATTCGCACCTCGGGAAATCCCGATACGCACGTCGTGCTGCGTGGTGGCCGCAAGCCCAACTACGACGCCGGCAGTATCGAGGAATGCCGCCGGATGCTCGCTGACGCCGCGCTCGAGCCGCGCGTGATAGTCGATTGCTCGCACGCGCAGACCAGCAAGGACTTCACCAAGCAGCCCGCGGTGCTGCGCGCGCTGGTTGACCAGGTATGCGCCGGCAGTCGCGCGATCATGGGCGCGATGCTCGAGAGCAATATCGAGGCGGGCAGCCAGCCGGTCAGCTCGAATCGCGCCAAGCTCAAATACGGCGTGTCAGTCACCGACCCGTGCATCGACTGGCCAACGACCGAGCGATGCATCCTCGACGCCGCCGCAACGCTGAACCCGCGCGCGCCGGCGGCGTAGCTGCGACTCGAATTGCTAGCTACAGCTGAATCTCGTAAGACGTCCCTCTTCGAGCGGCTCGCGTTTGCAGTCTTGGCGGCACTGGCACTTGTATACGCCGCGGTCATTATAGCAACGCTCCCGGCGCGAGCGACCAAGTGGGACTTCAGTCATTACTATACGAGTGCGCTGGTCCTTCGGGATGGGGGCGACCCATACACGACCGATCTGCAGCCACTTGGCACAAGACTCGGCCTTCAGATTGACGAGATCAACCACGGCGGTTATCCGCCGACCTTTATCTGGTGTTTCTCGCCGCTCACGCGACTGCCCGTGCGCTTGGCATTCTGGGTATGGCAAGCGTTAAGCATCGCGTGTCTGGCCGCAGGACTCGTACTGCTCATGCGCGAAACGGTTTCGCGCCGCGCGGCCGCTTGGCTGACGCTCGGTGTGGTGTTCTTCGCACCCGTGCAACTACATATAGCGTTCAGCCAGAGCCAATTCATGGTATTCCTGATGCTGGTGCTCGTGATTCGCGCGCTCGAGCGTTCGCGCGACGCCGAAGCTGGACTGATTCTCGCCGCGGCGGCCCTTCTGCGCGCATACCCGCTCGTAATGGCCGGCTACCTGGTCGTGCGGCGGCAATGGAAAGCGCTCGCCTGGATGGTGGCCGGATTGGCGGTTGGAGCGGCGATTACAGTCGCGGCGGTTGGACTTCAGACCTGTCTGGACTTTAGGTCTGTGCCCGCGTGGATCACCCAGCGCTATTTTCTTCAGAACCCCAGCCAGATCGCACTCGGATCGTTTATCGCGCGGACGTTCTGGCGCCTGTCTGATTCCGGTCTGATCGGTTCGCACGAGTCACTGCGTAAGGCAATCTCGCTTGCCGCGAGTATTGCCGTCTTAGCCTTCGCGATAGCGCGCACCTGGCCACGTGACAACACCGGCGACGAACCCGACATCGATCGTCGCGCCTATTCGTTGTGGATCGCGACGATGATTCTGATTTCGCCGACCTCATGGGATCACTACCTGGTTCTGCTTCTGCTCCCTTTCATTGAGATTACCTCGGCCGCGATGGCCGGTAGAGTCGGGCGTCCCGCTGTGATCATGTGCGTCGTCAGTTATATCCTGGCGGAGCTCGGCTTCTGGATTTTCACGGCAAGTCGGTTCGTACATTCGCACTCGATTCTGACGACCGAGATGGGCTTCATGAGCGCCGCAGCCGCCTGGGTCGGAATAGCGCTGTTCGCGGGAACATCTGCAAGGTTAACCGCCGCACGCTCAACCGGCTTGACGGCGCCTGCCAGCCAGTCGGCTGCGGTATCGTGACTACGCGGACTCGGGATGCTTTCGGCGGCCTTTCGGCTCTTGGCCTCTACCTCGCTGTTTCGCTGATATATTTCGCGCGCGCGCTGCCCGGCCATCCGGGTGAATTCTATATCGGGCGCGACACCGATCCGCCGCAGACGATGTGGTTCTTCAACTGGTGGCGGTTCTCGCTCGCGCACGGACTCAACCCGTTCTTCACTGATTGGGTTTGGGCGCCGTCGGGAGTCAACCTCGCGTGGACCGCCATCGTCCCGATCCTCGCTTGGGTCTCAATCCCGCTGCAAATCACGATGGGCGAGCCTGCCGCCTACAACGTGATCGTTACGTTCGCGCTCCCGCTCGCGGCATTTTCCGCATTTCTGCTGTGCCGCCGCGTAACGGGATCATTCTGGCCGTCAGTTCTCGGCGGATACATCTTCGGTTTTTCACCCTACATGCTTGGTCAGGTTCTCGGCCATCTTAATTTGGTCGCGGTCTTCCCGGTGCCGCTTATCGTGCTATCGACGCTGAAAAAACTCGATGGTGAGATTTCGGCGCGACGGTTCGCGATTCTACTCGGCGTGCTGCTGACAGTTCAGTTTCTTTGTTTCCCGGAACTCTTCATGACCGTAACCATGGTCGGCGGTTTCGCCTTTTTGCTTGCGCTTGCCCTCTTCGGCAGCGAGCTGCGCGCGCGCCTTGCGGGCCTCATCGCACCTGCGATAGCCGGATACGCGATGGCAGGTGCAGTGCTGTCGCCGTATCTGTTCTACATGCTGGCGCGGGGATCTTCTCCCGCTCCTGTGTGGGGGCCGGGCAGGTATTCGGCCGACCTGTTGGCATTCCTGGTACCCGCCGAGACGCTCATGCTCGGCATGGCGCGCGCCGCGACCGAAATCACGCGCAACTTTCAAGGCAACATCTATGAGAACGGCGCCTACCTTGGCATCGCGATCATCTTGTTTGTCGAAGTTTTTCGGCGGCGGTATTGGCGCGAGCCCGTCGGGAAATTCCTGACGATCCTGCTTATAGCCATCGTGATCGCGGCGATAGGTCCGACGCTCCATATCGCAGGCATGCAGGGAGTCTCGATGCCGTGGGCGATTGCCTGGCGGTTGCCATTTATTTCTATCGCGCTGCCGGTGCGCTTCATGATGTACGCGTTTCTGGTAGTGGCGATCATGGCGGCGATGTGGTTCTCGGCGTCGCCAGCACGACCGCTGACTAAATGGATCGCGGCCGCCCTGATTCTGATATCAATCGCGCCGAATCCGCATCCATCGTTCTGGGTAAGCAGCCTCGACACGCCCGCATTCTTCACCGACCGAACCTATGCAAGCGAACTCGAACCGCGCGAGATCATTTTGCCATTGCCTTGGGCGCAGCGCGGCAACAGCATGTACTGGCAAATGAAGAGCGACATGTACTTCCGAATGGCCGGCGGATACACAGGAAAACCACCTTTCGAATTCGATCGAATGCCGGTCGCCAATTACTTTTACGGCGGGATCGATCTGCCCGAGGCCGCCGACCAGTTGAAGGCCTACGTCGCCCGCTTCGGTGTGCAAGCGATCGTCGCCGACCCTAAGGAAACAAATTTTGAAAGCTTCAAGCAGACTCTCGATTCACTAGGAGTCGCGGGCCTGAACGAAAAAGGCGTGTGGATTTACAAAATCCCGCGCGATTCATTCGCGGCGTACGCTAAACTCCCGGCCGCGCAGGTCGAAGCGCGCGCCGACGCACTGCGCTTCGATGCGATCCTCGAGGCGGCAGGAAAGTATCTCGCCGGCGGACACGATCTCTCGAAGCTTTCCGCGCTCGAACTCAAACGACTCGACCTCATTCCTCACGACTGGCTGGTAGATACCGATCCTCACGCCTATTTCGATTGGCAAGTCGGACCGACAGCTGGCGGCGGCGCCGGCATCATCATCGTTGGCTCGTACGAAGGCGTGCGGCCGCTGATAGAGCGCTATCGCGCGACCGCGTCCGAGATCGCCTATCCCGCGCCGAAGCGATGGACGCCCGACTCGCGTCCACGCCTCGATGTCGTTATGCCGTTGCTCGTGACGTTCGACGCGGCTCATCTCGCCTCCGCCGCGAAGCGCCTGCGCGACTCGCCGCCGCCAGAAAGAACGACGCCGTTTGTGGCGGGCGTTACCGCCGGCTTGTAACTATCTAATCCTGGCGCTTCTGCGCGCGCAATTTTTCGCTGATAACCAACGCGCCAAGGGCTGCAGTCTGTCGCACCGGAAACTCCGCGGGGCGCCGGATTGCCTTGTAGCGGGCATCGAGGGCGGTGAGTCCGTTCATCACGCGCTCGCGCGCCTCCGCGAGTGTCGGGCGCGGAGTAATTCGGCGGCCATTGTCGAAAACCGTCTCCATCAACTGAACGGTTTTCGCCGCGATCGGCCTGAACTCGCGCGCTACCGTGGTCGCGCCCTCGTCGAAGATTCCGATCAGGTCCGCGAAGAAGGATCCGCTCGGCGCATAAGCGCGGAACAGCTGCTTGCGGCCTGGCGTTGAGATTTTTCCCGCCGAGGTCTTGAGCCGGGCGTGATCCTTGTAGTCGACGAGCTTGTACACGAAGTCAGCCGCCGGCGCGTCGTCGCTGACCGCGAGCGCAGTGCCGACCCCGAACGCGTCGATCGGCGCGCCGGCGTCGACGAGTTCCGCGATCCGGTATTCGTCTAGGTTGCCGCTCGCGACGATCGCGATATCGCCGCAGCCGGCCTGATCGAGAATCCGGCGCGCCTTGCGGCTGAGCTCATGGAGGTCGCCGCTGTCGAGCCGCACACCCTGGATTTTCACGCCCACCTCGCGAACCTTTGCGGCGATCGCGGCCGCGTTTTCGACGCCACGCACAGTGTCGTAAGTGTCGACGAGCAGCGTGCTGAGCGTCGGGAAGCTCGCGACGAAATCGCCGAATGCGTCGCGCTCGCGCTCGTGCGCCATGACGAAGCTGTGGCTCATCGTGCCGAAGACCGGAATCCCGTAGCGCTTGCCGGCGAGCACGTTGGCGGTGCCGTGAAAGCCCGCGAGATAGCTCGAGCGCGCCGCGATCAGCGACGCGTCCGCACCCTGCGCGCGCCGCGGACCGAAGTCCACCAGCCGCCTGCCGCCCGCGACCGCGAAGCATCGCGCGGCTTTGGTCGCGACGATCGACGCGAATCCGAGCTGGTTCAGCGCGAGCGTTTCGATCAGCTGGGCTTCAATCAGCGGTGCGCGGATCTCGACAATCGGTTCGCCGGGGAAATAGATGGTGCCTTCGGGGAGTGCGCGGATCGAACCGGTGAAGCGGAGCTTCGAAAGAAATTCGAGAAATGCCGGCTTGAAGAGTTGCAGCGACTCGAGATGCTCGATCGCCGCGCCCTCGAAACGATATTCCTCGAGCGCCTCGATCAGCCGCTCGATGCCGGCGGCGACCATGAAGCCGCGGCCCGGCGGCATCCGGCGCATCGCGACTTCGAACGACGCGATGTCATTGAAGCCGTGCTCGAAGAACGCCGCGCTGACGGTAAGCTCGTAGAGATCGGTGAGCAGCGCCATCTCGGCCGGGTCGAGCCGCAGATCTATCGGCATCCGCGATCTCTCCCTATCATCGGCAAGGAATGCTACCTGCCTCTGGCGGGAGGCTCCGGTGGCGCGGGCGGTTTCGGCGCCGGTGTGTTGGGCGCGGGCTCCTGCACGACGCGAGTCTCGCCGAGCGGGCGATCGCGCAGGATGTCGGCCATGCGCTTGAGCCGCTGATCGACGAGATGGTTGATGGTGCCGGGCTGGTCGACCGTTCCCGCGCGCACACCGGTCAGAGCCTCGATGCCGCGATCGATCGTATCGATCGGATAAATGTGAAATTCGCCGCGCTCGATCGCGCCGGTCGTCTCCGGATCGAGCATCAGGTTGGAGACGTTGGTGCGCGGCACCAGCACGCCCTGCGTGCCCGTCAGGCCGATCGCCTTGCACACGCGGTAGAAGCCCTCGATCTTCTGATTGACGCCGCCAATCGCCTGCACGGTCCCGTATTGATCGACCGAGCCTGTCACCGCGAGGTCCTGCCGGATCGGCACGCCGGACAGCGCCGACATGAGCGCGTACAGCTCGGTCGAGCTGGCGCTGTCGCCGTCGATTCCCGAATAGGATTGCTCGAAGCAGATGCTCGCCGTCATCGCGATCGGATGCTGCTGGCCGAATCGAGCGCGAATAAATCCGCTCAGGATCATGATGCCCTTGTCGTGCGTCGAGCCGGACATCCGCGCCTCGCGCTCGATATTGATTACGCCCGCCTGGCCGAGCGCCACCGTCGCGGTCACGCGCGACGGCCGCCCGAAGCTGTAACCGCCGACGTCCAGAACGGCCAGGCCGTTGATCTGTCCGACGCTGGTGCCACGAATATTGACGATGAGCGTGCCTTCCGCGATGAGCCTGCGGATTTCTTCCTCAATAAAATTGAGCCGCAGCATCCGCTCGCCGAGCGCCCGCTCGACGTGCGCGGCGCTGACCCGCTGCGCCGCTTCGTTGCGCGCGAAGTACGCCGACTCGCGCGCGAGGTCGTCGATCGGCTCCAGCATCGCGAGCACTCGCGATCGGTCGCCCGCCATCCGCATGCCGAATTCCACGATCTTCGCCAGCGCGCCCGCCTCGAACGGCGGCAGATTCTCCGTGCGCGCCAGCGCTCCCACGCGCGCGGCATAATGCGCGGCGGCCGCGCCGTCGGCCGCCACCGAGGGCCGCATCTCGGCCTTCACCTTGAAGAGATCGGAAAAATCCGGATCGTAAAAGTACAACACGTTGTAAAGGTAGGCGCCGCCGAGCGTCACGACCTTGTTGTGAATCTCGATCGGTTCAGGCTTAAGTCCGCTCATCGAGAAAAACGGGATCGGCTCGAAAGTCTCCAGCGTCATGCGCCCTGACTTGAGGCTGCGCTTGAGCGTTTTCCAGACGCCCGGCTCGATCACCGCGTCCTCGAGATCGAAGACCAGGAAACCGCCGTGCGATTTCAGAAACGATCCGCCGATGATGCGCGTGAAGTTCGTCCCCGACCGCCCCAGCGGATCGATCCACCGCTCGATCGTGCCGAACAGGTTGCGATACGTCGGCGCGTCCTCGAGCACCACCGGCGCCCCGCGCGTGGCCGAGTTGTCGACCATCACGTTGACCTGGTAGTCGAACCAGCGCCCCCCGTCCTCGATTGCCGGCGGCCGCGGACCCTGCTCGGCCGGCGGCTGCTCGCGGAAGCGATCGAGATTGCCGAGCATGTGCTGCGCCACCTCGTCGAGGTACTTATCGACCGCGGGATTATTAAAGTGATGCTTTAAGTCTTCGGTCGATGGGGTAATCAGCCGCGCCGCGAACGCCCGCTCGATTGCCCGGATGTCGTCGATCAGCTCGCGCATCATCTCCTGCTGCCGGAGCGTCAGCGTCGCCAGCTCGTCTTGCAGCTCGCCCTGCGCCTTCGCCAGTTGCTCGCGCTCGGCGTCGGTCTTCGCCGCCATCGCCTTGTTGAGCACCTCGGGCGACTCGGGCATCTTGCCGTCGATTAACGGGATGAAAATCACCTGGCCGGTCGGCGTGCTCTGGATTGCAAAACCGCGCTCGCGCGCCCGCGTCTCGAGGTTGCCGAACAGCTCCTGCGCGCGTTTGTTGTATTTGTCGCGCAGCGCGGCGCGCTCCTGATCGAAGTCCTCGCGCCGAAACGCCTTCGGCAACTGCTCGAGCACGAAGCCGACCAACTCCGTCATTTTTGCGCGCAGCTCGACGCCCTGGCCCGGCCGCAGGTAAATCGCGACGGGAGATTCGGAATTGCGAAAATTATTTACGTACACCCAGTCCCCGGGCGTCGGCATCGTCGCGGCTTTCTCTCTGAGGATGCGCAGCACCGATTCGCGCTCGTGCCGCGAGCGCAAGCCGCTTACGAAAACGTTGTACCCGGGCGCGTCGATTCCGATCGCGAGCTTAATCGCGTCGAGCGCGCGACTCTGCCCGAACAACTCGGCGTCGCCATCGCTGGCCGCCGCGCGCTCCAATGACGCCGCATCGAGCGGCGCCGGCGCTTTGAGTTCCGATGCGGCGAGCTCCGCCGGCGGCGGCACGTGAATCAGCGCGGCGCTGGCGTCGGTAGCGATGAGGTCGCTCTTGTCAGCCATATTGCTGTTGGAATTTGCTGCGCGTGGATTAGGAGGCCTTGAGTGCTATTCGCCGGGCTTTCATTTTCGGCAGAGTGATTACCAGCGTGCCGTCGGACCATTTCGCGGTCGACGCTTCGCCGTCAATCGAATCGGAAAACGCGAACGAGCTCTCCAGCGTCCCGCCGAGTTTGTCGGGTATGTGCACCGCGAGGCGCTGGCCCGAGACTTCGGCCTGGATCTTCGCGGGATCGACGCCGACCGCCGCGATTCGCACTTCGTAACGATCGCCGCGGTCGACTACCTGCGCACGATCGAATTCAGGGCCGGGCGTTGTGCTCTTCCATCGATCGATCAACATTTCGTCGAAGAACTCGTCGAAGGCGCGCTCGAAGTCTGCAATCAATCCGCGACTGGAAGCCATAGAGTTTCAGTTTCCCACGATTTCGCGCCAATTGTAATGCAGCGCAACCGTGCCGGTCGAGTCCGCGCAGCCTCAATCGTCCCTTGCCACGGTCGCACTCGCGGCGTTATGGTTTTCGGGTGCCAACCTTTTCAAAAATTGTCGCCGCCACGGACTTCTCCGAAGACTCGAACCTCGCGCTGACCTACGCAAACGAGCTTGCGCTGAAATTTGCGGCCGAGGTCGTGCTCCTGCATGTCGATCAGCCGCTTGCGCCGGTGATGATGACGCCGGAGCTGGGCCCCGCGATGGACGTGGGCGCGATGGGCCGCATCGCCGAAGAACAGCGGATGCTCGCGCAGAAGGAACTCGACAAGATGGCCGGCACGCTGCGCGGCGCGGGACTCAAGGTCAAAGTGCTGCTCAAGGTGGGCTCTCCGTTCCTGGAAATTCTGCACACCGCTCAGAGCGAGAATGCCGACCTGATCGTGCTCGGCACCCACGGCCGCACCGGTCTGGCGCACGTCCTGATGGGCAGCGTCGCCGAGCGTGTCGTGCAAAAAGCGCCGTGCGCGGTGCTGACGATTCGTCATCCCGACCGCAAGTTCAAGCACCCGCTCGACAAGTAGCTTCCACGCGCTTGTTCGCTTCAGGTCCTAACCTCTCCTTGTCCAAGGAGAGGTTAGGATTTGGATAGGACAGACGGCTACTTGCCGGTGAACTTTGGCGCGCGCTTTTCCACGAACGCCTTCACGCCCTCTTTGAAGTCTTCCGAATGCGTCATCATCTCCATCGACGCGTCGTCGTCGCGCACCGCCGTGGCGAGGTCGGTGAACAGATGCTGGTAGATCATCTTCTTCGCCTGCGCGACTCCGAGCGGTGAGCACTTGCTCGCGATCCCGGACGCGATCTCGCGCGCCGTCGCCATCAGCTTGTCCTGCGGCACAACACCGAGTGACCAGGCCCATCTCAAGAGCCTCGTTCGCATCGACCAGCCGGCCCGTAATCGCCAACTCCGTCGCCCGCGCCAGGCCGATGATTCGCGGCAGCATCCAACTGCTGCCGTGCTCTATAGCGAGCCCGCGCTGCGTGAAGATCAGTCCCATCCGCGCGTTCTCCGACGCGATCCTGATGTCCTGGTAGAGACAGGTGGTGAAACCCAGCCCCACGCACGCGCCGTTGATCGCCCCAATCACTGGCGTGCTGAGCGCCAGCGGCCACGAGTACGCGGTACGGTAGTCGACGCGTTGCGCAGCCAGCCATTCGTCGGGCGCCGCGACTGTGCGCGCCGACCCAGTTCCCGCCGCGATATTCGACAGCCCGCCCATGTCGGCGCCCGCGCAGTATGCGCGTCCCGCGCCCGTGACGATAATCGCGCCGACTGCAGGGTCGCGCTCGGCATCCAGCATCGCCGTGCGCATCTCCGCGCCCATCTTCGGCGTCCACGCGTTCATCTTCTCGGGCCGGTTCATAGTAACGGTGGCCACGCGATCCTTCTTCTCGTAAATGATTTCAGCAAAATCCATTTTTTTCTCTCCACGCTGGTTCCCCTTCCCACAGTGGGAAGGGGTTAGGGGTTAGGTGCGATCAAAGCACTTCCCGATCGCGAAATCTAACGCCGTGCGATTCTGCCCGGACGCACTTTCATCCGTCGGCGATGGCTGTTAGTAAAGCCGTGATGTTGATGCGCCGCCGAATCCAGCTTTGCTCGGTTGCACTCGCGATCGCGCTATTCGCAACAGCAACAGCGCCCTGCTATGCCGCCGACGCGGCTCCCGTTACCTCAGCCGTCGGCGTCCACGGGATGGTCGTGTCGGAGAGCGACGACGCTGCGCGCGCCGGCGTCGAGATCCTCAAGCAGGGCGGCAACGCCGTCGACGCTGCCGTCGCTACTGCGCTGGCCGTGGGCGTCACCAATCCTGCCTCGTGCGGAATCGGCGGCGGCGGCTTCATGCTCATCTATATGGCGAAGGCCCACGCCTTCTACGCGCTCGACTATCGCGAAACCGCGCCGCTGCAGGCCCGCCCCGACATGTACATGCGCAACGGCAAGCCCGACGAGGACCTCGCGCGCGACGGCGTGCTGGCGGTGGGAGTGCCGGGCGAGATCGCGGGCATCGACGCCGCACTCAGGCGCTTCGGCACCATGAAGTTTCAGCAGATTGCGGCGCCTGCGGAGAAGCTCGCCGGCGAGGGTTACGCCGCGAGTCCGCATTTGGCGGGCGAAATCGCACAGCTCGCTCCGAAGCTCAAAAACGATCCCGGGTTGAGCCAGGTTTTCCTGAAGCCCGACGGCTCCGCGCCCAAGGCCGGCGAGATGATCGTCGCGAAGAATCTCGCCGCGACACTGAAAATCCTCGGCAACGATCCGGTCCGGAATTTCTATCACGGCGAAATCGCTGCCGCGCTCGTCGCGTTCATCAAGGCGCATGGCGGACTCGTCAGCGCGATCGATCTCGCCAACTATCGTCCCGACTGGCGCAACCCGATCAGCCACCGCTACGACAGGTACGAAGTGTATGCGATGCCGCCGCCGTCGTCGGGCGGCGTGGTCCTCGAGATGCTTGGCGCGCTCGATTCGGGCCACCTCGCCGGCCTCGGCATCGACTCGCCGCCGTACCTTGCGCGCCTGATCGAGGTGTTGCGTCAGGGTTTTATCGATCGCGAGCAATACGCCGATCCATCTTTCGTAGGCGTCGAGATCCCGAATCTGCTGACCGACACTCACGTCCAGGAATTGCGCGAACGCGCTTTGCACAGAAAGTCACCGTCACCACCGCCGGCTGCAGCGCACGATCACGGCACCTCGAGCCTGCTCGTCGCGGACAAGGACGGCAACGTCGTCGCGCTCACGACCACGATCAACACCGTGTTCGGCGCCAAGATGAGCGTGCCCGCCCTGGGCATCATCCTCAACGACGAGATGGACGATTTCGCCGTCGCGCCAGGGGTGCCCAACGCGTATCGCCTCGAAGGCGAGCGCGCCAACGAAGTGCGGGGCGGCAAGCGCCCGCTCTCGTCGATGACGCCGATCATCGTCACCAAAAACGGCGTGCCCGTCATGACGACCGGCGGTTCCGGCGGCCCAACTATCGTCAGCGGCGTGTTGCAGGTCGCGCTCAATATCCTCACGTTCCATCTTGACGCCGCCAGCGCAGTCGCGGAGCCGCGAATCCATGAACAAGCCGCGCCGGACGTCGTGATCGTCGAACAAGCGATGCCCGCCGCAACGCGCAGCGCGCTCGAAGAGATGGGTTACAAGCTCAAGGTCGTGCCTCAACTGGGCGCAGTCGGCGCAATCACGATCGAGCCCGCGAACCTGCGCGGCGCGGCCGATCCGCGCAAAGGCGGCGGCGCTGTCGGCTATTAGCGATCGCTCCGGCACGTTAGACTCGACCCTCGTGTCCGGGATCGCTCGCAACGAAATCTCCGCGCCGGCCTTCGCCGCATCTTCGGCGCCTGCGATGCCGATCGCCTACGACGTCGCCGCAATCGTCGCGCTGTCGCTGGCAGTCTGCATGTTTCATCTCGGTTCATTCGGGCTGTGGGAGCCCGACGAGGCGCGCTACGCGGAGATTGCGCGCGAGATGCTGCAAAGCGGCAACCTCCTCGTGCCGCATCTCAATTACGTCGCCTACGTCGAGAAGCCGCCGCTGCTCTACTGGCTGACGACGCTCTCGTTCTGGACCTTCGGCGTTTCGGAATTTGCCGCGCGGCTGCCGGTGGCGCTATCGGCAATCGTAGGAATACTCGCGACGTATTTGTTCGCGCTGCGCGCGTTCAGCCGCCGCCACGCAATTCTCGCCGCCGCCATCCTCACCACGACTCCGCTGTACGCATTGATGGCGCAGGTGCTCACGACCGACATGACGCTCACAGCGTTGGTGACGATCGCGACGTTCTCACTCTATCTGCACTGGCAGGAAGGCGGTCGCTGGTGCTGGGTCGCGTACGTCGCGATGGGTCTGGCCGTGATGACCAAGGGGCCGGTCGGTGCGGCACTGCCAATTTTTTCGGCGCTGCTTTGGTTGACAATGAATCGTGAACTGCGCGGGGCGATCGCGAAATTCCGCGCGCTGCCGGGTCTGCTGCTCACAATACTCATCGCGGTGCCGTGGTTTGTGGCGATGATAATACGTGAGCCCGGCTTCGCTGACTTCTACTTCATTGGCGAGCATCTCAGGCGCGTGTTCGAGACCGACTACAGCCACAGCGAAGCGTTCTACTTTTACCTTCCGGTGCTGGCGATCGGGCTGCTGCCGTGGTCGCTGCTCGTGCCGTTCCTCACCTGGCGCGAGGCGCCGCGCAACCCCGCGCGGAGCTTCTGCGTCGTCGCGGCGGGCGTCACCGTGGTCGCGTTTTCGTGCGCGAGCGCGAAACTGATTCCCTACATCCTCCCGGCCGTCCCACCGCTCGCCGTGTTGATTGCGGACGGACTCGTGTCATGCGCGTGGCCGGCCGCGGACTCGCGCGCCGCGTTGCGGCCGCCCGACTCGCGGATACTCATCGAGAGCGGGCCGATGCTCGCGCTGTTGGGCGCGGGCGTGATCGCCGCGGCGATCGCGGCGGCGCAATTCCGCACACCGTACGTGATGGCGGCGCGGCCGGCGATGTATGCGATCGGCGCGATCCTGCTGGCCGGCGGCGCAGTCACGACGTCGATGTTCGCAACGCGCCGCACGGCCGCGGGACTCGGGGCGATCGTCGTCACGCTCGCGTTCGCGTTGATTGCCGGCGGATGGGCGCGGTTGGAGACCGAGCCGATGCGTTCGTACGCGGGACTCAGCCGCGCGATCGCCAGGACGGCGCCCGACGCGGAGATAATCTGTTACCATCGCTACGTTCAGTCGCTCCCGTTCTACAATCAACGGCGCGTGATTCTGCTTGGCGGCCGCACCGAGCTCGACTTCGGCTCGCAACTCGACCCGGATGCGCGCGAATGGTTCCTGAACAACGACGAGCAGATGTTCCGGCGCTGGGACCAGCCGGGGCGCGTCGTAGTCGTGCTCGACGCCGGCGACCTCGCGCGAATGAAGGAGCGGTTCGGCGAGTTTGACGTGATCGCAAGCGAAGGGAAGAAACGCGCAATTGTCCGACGGGAACGAATCTCGCGCCGTGAACCAGCAATCGTCAACTGAACCGGCCGCATCGACTGTGACGCCGGCATCGGCCGCGCCGCCGGCGCATCGGTATCGCGCCTTTGCGATGCGCGCGGGGTTGGGACTGGTGGTGGTCGCCGTTTTGCTGGCGCATTACGACGCGCGGCCGATTTTTCGAATCCTCAGCCGCGAGCGGCCCGCTTATTTTGTC
This sequence comes from uncultured delta proteobacterium, assembly GCA_963724395.1. Lineage (GTDB taxonomy): Bacteria > Desulfobacterota > Binatia > Binatales > Binataceae > Binatus. The sequence continues at coordinate 147,912 of CAVRUK010000005.1, forward strand.
GCGGTCATCGTACTTTTCCTGGCGGGGCAGGCGATGTGCGCGTATCGATGGCAGTTGCTGGCCGCGATCTCGAAAGTGCACGGCCGGTACAGTGAGTTTCTCAGTTACACATTCATCGGCATGTTCACGAATCTGTTCGTGCCGGGATTGCTCGGCGGCGATGCGGCGCGATCCGTCTATCTCGGACGGCGGCACAGCCGCTTGGGCGAGGCGATCGCGTCGGTGGTGGCGGATCGCGGCGTGGGATTGATCGGTTTATTCTGGCTAGCGGCGTTCGCGGCGATATTTCTGAACTTCGCGTCGATTCCACCGTCGGTCATCATGCCGACAATCGCGGTCGGTGCGATCGCGCTGGCGGGATTTCTGCTATCGCCACTCGTCGCGCGGTTGATTCATCTGATGCCACGGCCTATCCGCCGCGCGGGTGGAATGGTCGCTCCATACCTGCACAATCCGGCAGCGCTGATTGCGCCGATCGCGTTGTCAATCGCGCTGCAAATCGGGCTGGCAGTATGCCAGTACCTGCTGGCAGCCGGCCTTGGACTAGCAGTGCCGCTCTCGCTGTTTATACTTTGCGTGCCGATTGCGAACGTGTTCGCGAGCCTGCCGCTGACGCTGAACGGGTTGGGGCTTCGCGAATCGGCCTACCTGGTGCTGTTCGGGATGGCTGGGATGCGAAAAGAAGACGCAATCGCGCTAGGACTGTTGTGGTTTGCAGCAACGATGGCCGGCGGTCTGGCCGGCGCGATCGCATTTATGACAACGCCGGCGCCTATTGAAGGGAAGGGTAAATCACTTGATTGAATGCGGAACCCACCGTGGGTTCCGCACCTCCGTGGGCAGGGGTGACCTCCTTCGGCTTCGCTCAGGACAGGCTCTGCACCCAGTGTCTTGCGTCATTCTTGAGCGCAGCGAAGAATCCCGGCTCCTACTCCTACCTAGCCCGTTACTTCAGGGGAGAGGCGGGGCGCGATCACCTTCCTGATCCCTGTAACTGTTGCTTTCAACGTCGCTAAAGGAGCAGATTTACGCCATGAGACAGCACGTCTGCTTGTCGTGCGCAGTCTGATAGGGACGAAAGCTGGCGGGGTAAAATCGCGCGAATGTTCATGTACGCCGGCGTCGTAAGCGTCCTGGGCATTGTTGGATACGCAAGCGTATATATTTCTACTGGGTCAGGGCCAAGGTAACTTCCCCTACTGAGAATCAGCATGTAGTTCTAGTCAATGCCCAGAACCCAGTTGCCCCAATGACAACCAATCTCCAATTGATGGCCGGCGGTGTAACGCTAACACAAGACAACGGAAAATTTCTTGATACTCAATTGCTCGAAGACTCAGATTTGGAATGGTCTGCAAGCGCGTTGGGCGACGCGCCGACCGAAGCACGTATATATGACGACGCAGGACGCCGGGTCGCTCGGGGACCGGTTCCTCAGGTCACAAAGTCCGCAAGCGGTGAGGTGTCAGCTACGGGCGTCATTACAATTCCGAAGCGGTCAGCGCGCAAGGCCGGAGTGTATAAGTTCGCGTTTTACTCAGGCGATCGCGAGATTGCAAGTCGGACTTTCCTGATTAGCATCGACCTCGCCGCCAGAGAGGCGGAGGAGGAGGCGGCGGCCGAAAGGGCAAAGACCAAACACGAAGCCGCTGAGGAAAGAGCGCGGCAGGACGCAGCTGCGGCGGAACGTACGCGAGAACAGCAACTGGCGCAGCCGCAACTGGTGCAAGAGCAAGAGGCAGCAGCAGCGGCATCGGCGGCAGCAGCGCAGCAAGCCGCACAACAACAGCAAGAATTGCAAAATGGGATGCAAACGATGCAGAACCTGGGCAACGTTATGAGAACACTCCCATTGCACCGCTAGAGACACTTCCTAACCTCTCCTTGTCCGAGGAGAGGTTAGGCGAGTGGTGTCGAGTTCCTTTTATTGTAGGCCGCGGGGAATTACCTCGCCCGTTATTTTTACGGAAGAGGCGGCGGGCCGCATCGCGGCCGGTAGGTGAAGGTTCCGCGACTGCATCGCGCGCCCTATGTTTTCCTGCGCCGTTCTGGTTTAAGGAACACGATTCAGGATCAATGGCCCACGACGTATTCATAAGTCATTCAGCGCGCGACAAGGCGTCCGCTGACGCGGTTTGCGCGAAGTTGGAGTCGCGAGGCATCCGCTGCTGGATTGCGCCGCGCGACATCCGTCCCGGCATGAGCTGGGGCGGCGCGATTCTCGAAGCGATCGACGGCGCGCGCGTGATGCTGCTGGTTTTCTCCTCGCGCGCCAACCGGTCTCCGCAGATCAGCCGTGAAGTGGAACGCGCCGTGAGCAAGAACCTGGTCGTCGTCCCGGTCCGGGTCGAGGACGTGAAGCCGACTGGCGACCTCGAATATTTCCTAGGTACCCCGCACTGGCTCGACGCGATCACGCCCCCGTTCGAACAGCACCTTGAGGGTATCGCGGACTCTATAAAGTTCTGGATCGAACGTATCGGAAACCTTGGCGTGACTGCCGAGGATCCGCTGCCGACCTTACCCCCCAGCGACAGGTCGAACATCGCGGATACCGTGATCGCCCGCATGCGATCCCGGCCGAAGTGGATCGTTCCCTCGATTGCCGCCTTAGCGATCGCGCTAGTCGGTATCGCCAGCTTCTTCGGCACGCGACACTACCTTGCTCAGCAGGATTTAGCCCCAGCGCGCACCCCTGAGCAGGTCGCGGCCGCCGGGAACACGCGCATGGCTGGCCCAGCCGCGAGCCTATCGGCGTCGCCAGCCGCTGAAGCTTCGCAGGGCGCGATGCCGGCAATCTCTGGAGAGGGTGCGCCACCGGCTGGATTTTGCAGCGTGGTTGCACCCAAGCTTGGCACCCAGCAGGTCACTGGCCTTCCGGTGCTGACCGAGCCATGCGACTCGGACGTGGCCGAATGCGCGAGAGACCTGGACACGTGCCGCAACAGCGCTCAACAACTGGACGCCGAAGCCGCGGCCCAGCTTGGATATGTGTATATGAATGGTCTCGGCGTGGAGCGCGATTACACGCTGGCCAGGAATTGGTCTTTGATCGCTGCCGCAAAGGGCAATGCTCTCGGCCAGGACACGATGGGCAAACTCTATCTCGGCGAGGGCGGCGAACCCCCGGACTACCAGCAGGCGCAAGGCCTCTTCGCGAAAGCGGCGGCGCAAGATTGCGCTCTCGCCGAGAACGATCTGGGAGACCTGTACCTTCATGGCTACGGTGTTGAACGCAACCCCGAGGAAGCATTCAAATGGTATAAGAAGGCCGCCGACCACGATGATGCTGTAGGACAGAGCAATCTAGGACTCATGTACTTGCATGGGTGGGGGGTGAATAAGGACCTGGGCGCCGCAAAAGACTGGAACCTCAAATCGGCGAAGCAAGGAAACGCATTCGCGCAGGACACTTTGGGATATATGTACGAGTCCGGTCAGGGCGTAGTTGCGGATCCCGCGCAGGCATTCCAGTGCTATAAGACTGCGGCGGAGCAGGGCTATGCGACATCGCAAATCCATCTCGCGGAATTGTATAAGAAGGGAGTCGGAGTGCCTCAGAATTCGACCGAGGCAGCGAGGTGGTACTGCAAGGCTGCGGGACTGGGCAACCTCGCGGCGCGCCTCCAAGTGCAAAGTATGGGCGCCGATTGTTCATCTTTGCCGGTAGCGAGCGCGGAATCTTCGCCAACGGCGGATGCAGTATCCTCGCCTTCGCCGGGCGCGGTCTCGACGCCTGCAAAAAGTGCAGAATCGCTTTGACTCTTTTGCTTAACCCGTTGGGGCACCCTATGTTTTTCGGCGCTGTTTTGGTTTAAGGAACTGATTAGGGGGAAATGGCTCACGACGTATTTATCAGCTACTCCGCTCACGACAAGCCGGCAGCCGATGCGGTTTGCGTGAAGCTGGAGTCGCGAGGAATCCGGTGCTGGACCGCGCCGCGCGACATCCGGCCGGGGATGAGCTGGGGAGGCGCGATCGTCGAGGCGATCGACGGCGCGCGCGTGATGCTGCTCCTGTTCTCCTCGCACGCCAACGGCTCTCCGCAGATCAAGCGGGAAGTCGAACGCGCCGTGCAAAAGGAAATCGTCATCGTCCCGGTCCGGGTCGAGGACGTGAGGCCGACAGGTGATTTCGCATACTTCCTTAGTACACCTCACTGGCTCGACGCGATCACGCCACCGTTCGATCAGCATCTGGACCGCATCGCGGATTCCGCAAAGTTCTGGCTCGAGCGTATCGTAGAAGGTGCGACTTCAGAGGCTCCGCAGCCGACCCCGCCCGCTCACGAAGAGCCGAGAGCCGCGGCAGCGCCTACGGTGGTCGCCCCTGCGCGAGCCCGCTCTAAGTGGATCGTCCGTTCGATTCTCGTTTTAGCGGCTGCGCTTCTCGGAACCGCAGCCTACGTCGGTGCGCGATACTACTTCGCTCAATTGAAGGTGCTCACGGCTCGATTGTACGCGCAGCCAGCCGGACGCGAGCTCCCGACTGCCGAGACATTTCGAGAGCCGGAGATGATCGTGGTGCCGGCCGGGACTTTCACCATGGGGTCGCAGGGAGGCGACGATGCCGAAAGTCCGCAGCACCGGGTAGCGATCGGGTACTCGTTCGCGGTCGGCAAGTACCCGGTCACGCGCGACGAGTATGCACGGTTCGCGTCAGAGACCAGCGCCAACTCTGAATGGCAAAACCCAGGTTTTGCACAGACGGGCAGAGATCCCGTGGTGAATGTAAGCTGGGATGATGCGAAAGCGTATGTGGCGTGGCTGAGCAATAGGACCGGGCACAAGTACCGATTGCTGTCCGAGTCGGAATATGAATATGCGGAACGGGCAGGCACAAGCACCGCATACTGGTGGGGCGATGGCGACGCCGACCTTTGTAGATACGCCAACGGTGGTCCGTGCATTCACCACGGCACTGTGCCAGTTGGAAGTTATCCGGCAAACGCCTTTGGGCTGTACGATATGGCGGGGAATGTATGGGAATGGACTGAGGATTGCTGGAACGAGACCTACACAGGAGCGCCGGAGGACGGGACGGCTTGGACGGCGGGAACTTGTGGCCAGCGGGCTCTGCGCGGCGGCTCGTGGGGCTTCTTCGCGAGCTTCCTTCGCTCCGCAAGTCGCTACGGGGCCATCCCCGGCGTTCGCGACTACCTCAATGGCTTCCGTGTTGCCAGAACCTTATAAGCTCTTGAGTGCTGCTCTCCTATGCCTCTTGGGCGTTCCAAGGGTCGTAGCCCTCGGTCCAGATTCGGAAGGGATTTCTTCGCGGTTGCGGTCATTCATCCTGCCCGTTGCCTACTCGCTGTCGCCGCGAGCCGCTACGAAGCGATCTTCCGGCGCACCGGCGGATACCACCCCGGAATCAACAGCAGAACCCTCACCTGCCGGTCGCTTCGCGGCCGGCCGCCTCTCCTGTAAACGAACGGGCGAGGTAATTCCCCCGCCGCCCACTAACCAGTTCTAACGGGACCCTACGAGTACTCAGGGTGAACTCCGCCCGCATCTTCTCTTAGTACTGGGTGCAGGGGTCACCCCTGCCCAAGGAAGCGTGAAACCCACGGTGGGTTTCACATTTTAATTACGTTCCTGGTTCTCGCCGCCGGAAGCGTCTATCCGCGCCTCGATGTCCGCGTTCCAGGAATTGTTGTTCCTCGCGCCCGGGTAGTGTCTCAGTCTGCGTTCAGGGTAGAGGCAGAATCTTGAATCGCGCGCAAAATAGCGCGCTGTATAAGGACCCTCACCTTCATCCTCTCCCTCTCGGGGAGAGGGGAAGAGCCTCGCAAATCGAAACTGAGACATTGCTCGCGAGCGCTATGGTTTCTGGCGGCGTTTTGGTTTAAGGAACTTGATTCTGGAGACATGGCGCACGACGTTTTCATAAGCCATTCGGCGCGCGACAAGCCGGTGGCCGATGCGGTTTGCGCGAAACTGGAGTCGCACGGCATCCGCTGCTGGATTGCGCCGCGCGACATCCGGCCGGGCATGGAATGGGGCGCCGCGCTCCTCGAAGCGATCGACGGCGCGCGCGTGATGCTGCTGGTGTTCTCGTCACACGCCAACGGGTCCCCGCAGATCAGCCGTGAAGTGGAACGCGCCGTGAGCAAGGGGCTGGTGGTCGTGCCGGTCCGGGTCGAGGACGTCAAGCCCACCGGAAATCTCGAATACTTCCTGGGCACGCCGCATTGGCTCGACGCGATCACCCCGCCGTTCGAGCGGCATCTGGACCATATCGCAGACTCCGCCAAGTTCTGGCTCGATCGTATCGAGAGCGAACGCGGAGGTTCCGAGGCTCCGCGACCGCCCGAGCCCGCTCGTGAAGTGCCGGCCGCCGCGCCGGCGCCAGCAGCGGTCGCCCCGCGATCCCGCCCCAAGTGGATCGTTCCGTCGATTGCCGCTTTAGTGATTGCGCTCGTCGGCACTGCCGCTTTCTTCGGGACGCGATACTTCCTCCCTAAGCCGGAACCGGCGCTGAGGAACGAGCCGGAACATGCGGCGACCGCCGTCCAGACGCCTGAACCTGCTGCGAACGCCCAGACACCAGAAAGTGCTGCGATCGCCCAGACCGCGGAGGCTATCTCGGCGCCATCGGCAGAAGTCTTCAACCAAATTGCCGAGCGCGCGGCCGCCCGGAGCCAGGCCCCGGGCTTCGCCTTTTTGGTCCTATATCAAGGCAGGGTTCTCTTTTCGCGCGGATACGGACTCGCCGATATCCAGCAAAAGCTGGCCGTCACGCCAAACACACGCTTTGCCATCGGCGCCGTCAGCAAGCAATTCACTGCCGCGTCAATTTTGCTCCTGCATCAGCGAGGGAGGCTTTCGCTCGACGACAAACTCTCGACCTGGTTGCCGCAACTTCCGAACGCCAACAGAATTACGCTTGCGATGTTGCTCTACGATACCTCGGGCCTGCACAATTTTCCGTTTGTCCATGAGCACGAATGGCCACGTCGAGGCCCCGTTGCTCCCGATAAGATCTTCGGCGTTCTCGCCACCGACAAGCCCGATTTCGAGCCCGGCTCCCAATTGGCCAACAGTAATACCGGCTATGCGGCGCTAGCCGAAGTCGTGTCCCGAATCAGCGGAGAGTCCTATTCCGAATTCCTAAGGACCAACATCTTCGCGCCGCTACAAATGTCCGATAGTGGGAATGGTTACGAAGCCCAAAAGGCCGGAATAGCGGCGCCTTACAGAGGCGTCGGCAGCTTCTCGCGCGAAGACGGTGTGAGTCTGGACCTCTACTATGGCGCAGGCAGCATCGTCTCTACTGTCGTCGACCTCGCGAAGTGGGATCGAGCGCTACTTTCAGGCTCGATTCTCGGCCCGGCCTCCATGCATAGCCTCTGGACCGCGGGGACCCTCGCAAACGGCGAGCCCATTCACTATGCAATGGGGTTCGTTCCAATGACCCTCGATGGCCATCGTGAAGTATGGCACAACGGCTATGTACCGCTGGCGGGCGGATTCTGCATGAACGCCATCTTCCCCGACGATCGACTCGCGATCGTCGTACTGAGCAACGGGAAAGACTTTGAGGGGCAACCGGCACAGATCGTTCGCCAGGCCTTTGAAGCCTTCTTCCCCCCGGCTGAGGACCCGTCGGTATCCGCGTTGGTCAGGAAGATCTTCAGCCAGGTTCGACAGGGCAAGGTTGAAAAGCTTTTGTTCACGAAAGACATGAACGAAGTGTTCCGCTCCCAGATGCCGACGGTGATGAATAGATACGGCGCGCTAGGAGATCTTGGGGCGCTCGTCTTACAGGGAAGCAGCCCGGAGAATGGAGGGACGAAATACACCTATCTAGGAACCTTTGCCGCAGGCGAACGCCACATTGAAATTTTCATAGGCCCTCGTGGCAAGGTTGCCGGCTATAAAATTGGACCGTAAGTCCTACGTGCCAGAAGAAAGCAATTCGAAATCGACCGTCCCTGCGAAACCTGTTGGCGCATGGATATCTGAAATCCATGACGCCAATGCGCGCGGCGAACTCCTGCAGGCCTTTGACCTGGCCGAGCGGGCGCTTGAAGACTTTCCCGACGACCCTGTCCTGCGATGGAGCGCCGTGCTCGCTCTCGCGAGGGCCGGGGCGACGCGGCAGGCGCGCGCCCGCTACGATCGGTTCAAGCTCGGAGATCTGATCGCCGATCAGCCGGCCGACGCTTTCCTTACCGATGTCGCCGCGCTCGACGCGCGAATTGCCAAGGACGAAGCCCTGCGGGAAACCGGATCTCAGCGGGACAAGCTGCTCGCTGTCGCCGCCAGCCGCTACGAGGCGATCTTCCGACGCAGCGGCGAATACTATCCCGGAATCAACGCTGCCACCTTGACACTCTTAGCCGGTGATTTGGCCGGGGCGGAATTGCTCGCACGCGAAGTGCTGAACATCTTCGCCGGCGGCCATGCGGGCGGAAGCCCGGAAGAATACTTTGCCCGCGCCACCGAAGCGGAAGCATCGCTGATAATCGGCGACCTCGAGGCCGCGAAGGCCGCGTTGCGCGCTGCGTCGCTCGCCAGCGGCCGCGACTTCTCAGCGATTGCGACCACGCGCCATCAACTGCGCCTGGTGTGTGACGCGCGCGGAATCTCACAGTCGATTCTGGAGCCGCTCAACCCGCCCGGTGTGATTCATTTCTCGGGACATATGAGTGGGCCCCGCTTTCCCGAGTCGGCCGAAGCGGCCGTGCGCAATCGGATCGCCGCGATACTGGATCGAAATGGAATCGGCTTCGGCTACGGATCGCTCGCGGCCGGCGGAGACATCGTGTTCGCGGAGGAACTGCTCAGCCGCGGCGCCGAACTGAACGTCGCGATGCCATTTGATATCGACGAGTTCAAGCGAGTCTCGGTGGCGCCGTGCGGCGAGCGATGGCTCGCGCGCTTCGATGCATGCGTGCGCGCGGCCAAGGCAATCACCTATGCCACGACCGACGAGTACCTGGGCGATGACAGCCTGTTTGGCTATGCGAGCCGGATTGCGATGGGGCTCGCGATACTCAGGTCGCGATTTCTCGACGCGTCGCTGCGGCAGGTGGCAGTTTGGGATGGCGGTCCGGTCGGCGGCGCTGAGCCTACGGCGGGGGTGGCGGCCGACGTTTCTTTCTGGCGCGCACGCGGTATTCCTTGCGATATCGTCGATCCGCGCGAGGATGCTGCGTCATCGCAGGTCAGCAAGCGATTGCCACGCCATCGCGTCAAAGCGAAGCCACTGGCGAAGGGCGGGCGCGCGATACGTGCGATGCTGTTTGGCGACGTGAAGGGATTCAGCACGCTGCGCGAAGCGCAACTGCCGATCTTCGTGCGCGAGATGCTCGGCCGCTTCGCGCGCGTGCTCGACCGCAACCGGCGCGGGATTCTGTTTCGCAATACCTGGGGCGACGGTTTGTACGTGGTGACGAAGGATGTCGAGACCGCGGCGAAGTGCGCCACTGAGTTGCAGGATGAAATGGCGACCTTCGTGCCGGCCGAGCATGGGTTGCCGGAATACATGGCGCTGAGGCTCGGCGGTCATCTGGGGCCGGTCTTTCATATGCGCGATCCAGTGCTCAAGCGCAGCAATTTTATCGGCGCACACGTGAGCCGCGCGGCCCGAATCGAGCCGGTCACTCCGGAGGGCGCGGTGTACGTGACCGAGGCTTTCGCCGCGGTGCTGGCGGCCAGCGGGCTGACGCAGTTCGTCTGCGAATACGTGGGCCAAGTTCCGGCAGCCAAGCATTACGGCACGATGCGGATGTACTCGCTAAGGCGGCAGGGGTGAGCAGGGGTGACCCCTGCACCCAGTACTAAAAGAAAGTCGGAACCGTCGTGGCCAAATCGCGATGGGCGGCCGCCTTCATCGGCTTGGAAGGCGGATTTGTGCTTTTGGTGACATCTCTTAGAGGAGACGACAGGCGGTTTAAGGGCGCTTAGGGGTTTGGGAAGGCGTCTTTTGATGTTTTATTAAGCGGGGCTTAAGTGTATTATCGCCGATGTTCTTTTTACGTTTTACGACCGTGTGCGAGGCGCGAATCCCTCGCTTGCGGGTTTCGGGGGAGCTGAATGAAATCATCGAAAGTCGGTTTTACGAATCGTTCCGGGGAAACGAGCCATGACTCCACTTTCAGAGTCCTACGGATTGGCATATGGGTGGCAATCGCTTTTGCGGGCGCACTAATCGCCGCGCCGAGCTTTGCGCAGACGATCAAACTCAAGAACACGGTCCCGCCCGATGCCAAGCGGATGGCCGTCGTGCGTCACCTTGATCCGAACAAAATCCTGACCCTGGACATCCGGTTCAAGCCGCGCGATCAGGCGGCGCTCAACAAGCTCATTGCCGATCAGATGAATCCTAGTTCGCCCGAATATCACCAGTGGATCAATCCCGAAATCTATGCGAAGCGATTCGCCCCCACCCAGGGGGATTTCGACAAGGTGAGCAAATGGCTCACCAGCAAGGGGTTCACGATAATCGGAGGTTCGGCGAGCGACAGCTATATCCGATTCAGCGGCACGGTTGCGCAGGCGGAGCAGGCCTTCAACACGCAGCTCGAGGATTTCGGCAACGGCAAGTTCGGCAACGTCACCGAGCCCGAGATACCGGCGCAATTCGCCGACACGGTCGGGGACATCCTTGGGCTTCACAACCTTGGACGGTTGGTGCCGGCCTACAAAGTGCCGCCGCGCCAGCTTCAGCATCTGCGGTCGCTGCAGAAGGAAGGTCCGCAATCAAAACCTTCCAAGGGGGGCGGTCCGCAATTCAACCTCGGCACGATCAGCGGTAGCGGATTCACCTTCGCCTCGCCGGACTTCTACGCCAACTACGACGAGGGGCCGCTGTTGAACGCCGGCATTACCGGTCAGAACTCCAACGACTGCATCGGGATCTACGGCAGGACCAACGTGTATCAAGAGCCCGCGCAAGGTTTCTCAAGTTGCTCGCAACAGGAGGGATCAACTGCCAACCCCCCCTGCATCATCTTCGACTATTTCAGCTTCTTCCAGAACCCCACCAACAATCCGACGGGGTTCGCGTCGTTCTCGACGGTGCCTTCCCTGACTCACGAGATCGTCTCACCCGAGACCGATCCGGGCGTCGTTGCCGATGCCGACGGTGAGGCATATCTGGACATCGAATGGTCGCATGTGGTCGCACCTGGTGCGGCGACAATCCTGTACGTCACCAATGGAAACGACTCGACCGGCGGAAGCTTTAACGAGGCGCAAAACCTCAGCGACGCGCTGACGCAGATGACCTCTGACAACAAATGCGGCGCGTTGAATTTCAGCTATTCCGATTGCGGCGAGCCAAGCAGTTTTTACATCAATACACTGTCGCCCTTGTTCAACAAGGCGCAATTGAACGGACAATCAGTGTTCGTTTCCTCCGGCGATCGCGGTTCGGATTCCTGTGGAGAAGGGGTGCCCAATATCAACGAGTTGTCAGCCAATCCTTTGACTACATCGGTTGGCGGCACCGGCTTCGACGCCAATTACGGAAACAACGGTTATACAACCGGCTACAACGGCCCCGAGTTCGTTTGGAATGATCAGAGCCTGGGTGACCCCAATACGTGGAGCCAAAATGAAACCGGCGCGGGCGGAGAGAGCGCGGTCTACTCACGGCCCAGTTGGCAAACCGGTCTGCCGGATCCGAACGGTACTGGCAACCGTGATGTCCCCGATATCGCAATGATCGCGGACGGGGAGAATCCGGGGGTTCTCATCACCGAGGATACGGATCAGGGCAGCGGGAATGATGTTGTCGCGACACCAGCGGAATCAGTTGCGATCACCGGTGGTACCAGTCTTGCCGCGCCGGTCTGGGCTGGCATCTCGCGACTGCTGCAACAGAAAAACGGCGGCAAGCGGCTGGGGAGCCTGAATCCCCGGATATACCAGATGGCGTCGGCGTCGCAGGCAGCGAACGGATTTCACGATGTAACCCAAGGCAACAACAACTTTATCGATAACAACAACGGGGAGCCGCTGACGGTACCGGGGTATTCGGCAGGTCCTGGATATGACCTGTGCACCGGATGGGGCACCGTCGATATCGCGCAGTTCGTCAATGCCTACCTGGCGGCATCGCCAACCCCCACTCCGACCGCGACTAGCACCGCCACCGCGACGCCGACTGCCACCGCAACTCCGACCGCAACCGCCACAGGCGGCGCGACTCCGACGGCAACTCCCACCGCAACACTGACGTCCGCAACTTCCACTGCGACGCCGACTCGGGCAGCGACTCCGACTGCAACCGCGACTACCACTGCTACAGCGACTGCCACGGCCACCGCGACTGCAACTAACACGGCGACCGCAACTGTTACTCCGACCGCCACGTCGACACCGACCCCGGTTCCCGATTTTCTGAAGGTCACGCCGCCGTTTAAGAACTTCAACACCATCCAAGAGGGCAAGTCCAAAAAGCAAACGTTTACTATCAGCAATACTGCCAAGACCGGACCGCCTATCAGCTTTGGGAATCCGTTTGCGTCGGTGACCAACTTCCCGACATTCGGGTTGATTTCCAACACCTGTCCTGCGGAGCTTTTCCCGAAGCAAAAGTGCAAGCTGATTGCGGGATTCGCTCCGACTTCGCCGGGTTCGGCGTCCGGCACGATAACCATCTTTGAGAACGCGTCAAATGGGAACCAGATGATCCCATTGCAGGGCAACGGAAAATGAGTAGGAGATGAGCCATCGCGGGCAGCGCAACTGCCCTGACGCCTGAACGTTCCTTAAGGATCGAAGTCGCGCGTACCGTTTTGCGGCGCAAGGCGTATTATTGTTGAGATGCCCTTCGGATCGCCGAAATCCGCTGCGTGCACACGACCGCCTCGTCGGAAGAAACCCGTGAAGAAAACTTTGTTGTGCTTTGCGATCTTCCTGGCAGCGCTCGCGGGATACCTGCGGATCGCGGGGGCAGTATCAGTATCGCGGCGGCCTCTGATCACAGGGATGATCAGCGAGACCAACCTGGTCACGCTCGCTGGTAATACGCGTCCGGAAGCGACTGCCGCGAACGATCGCGGCGCGGTTGCCGCCGACTTCCCGATGGACCACATGCTGCTCCAGATGCGGCGCGCTCCCGAGCAGGAGGATGCGCTCGAAAAATACCTCGAAGAAGTCGAGGACCCCAAGTCGCCAAACTACCATCGCTGGTTGACCGCGGATGAATTCGGCGCGCGATACGGATTGGCGGCTCAGGACCTGTCCGCGATTTCAAATTGGCTCACGTCGCACGGCTTCATCGTAAACCGCGTCTATCCCAACGGCATCGTGATTGATTTCTCGGGCACCGCCGGCCAGGTGAGCGCGGCCTTCCACACCCCCATTCACCGTCTCGAGGTGAACGGCAAGGCGCATACCGCCAACATGAGCGACCCGCAAATTCCGGCGGCTCTTGCCCCGGCTGTTGTGGGCGTGGTCTCGCTGAACGACTTCAGACCGCGCGCGATGAACAAGCCGCGGGCCGCATATACGTTTTCCGGATGCGGAGATCTCACCGGCATCCCCGATTGCTTCTCGGTGGTTCCCGCCGACCTCGCCACTATTTACAACCTGAACCCTGTCTTTGCGGCGGGATATTCCGGACAGGGACAAACGATCGCCGTGATCGAGGACACCGACCTTTACCGCACTTCGGATTGGAGCACGTTCCGCAGCGTGCTCGGACTCGCGAGCGCCTACCCGGAAGGCTCGCTCAGCCAGGTTCATCCCGGGAACTGCGCCGACCCGGGCGTCCAAGTTGGCGCCGACGGTGAGGCGGCTATCGATGCGGAATGGTCGACCGCCGCCGCGCCCAATGCCGCGATCGAAGTGGTCTCGTGCGCCGACACCAACACCACGTTTGGCGGCTTTATCGGAATGGAAAACCTGCTCAACGGACCCGGAATGCCGCCAGCGATTATGAGCATCAGCTATGGCGAGTCCGAGGCGCAACTCGGCGCGACGCAAAACGCGTACATCAATTCGTTGTATCAGCAGGCGGTCGCCGCGGGCGTGTCGGTCTTCGTATCGTCCGGCGATGAGGGCGCGGCCAGCTCCGACGCCGGCGCCAACTACGCGAACCACGGCATAACAGTCAGCGGATTCACTTCCACGCCGTACAACGTCTCGATCGGCGGCACCGATTTCGGCGATAGCTATGCGGGCGACAACAGCACCTACTGGAGCGGATCGAACGGGGCCGACTACGGCTCAGCGCTTTCCTATATTCCCGAAATTCCCTGGAACGATTCGTGCGCGAGTGCACTGATCGCAGAGTATCTCCGCTATCCGGCAACTTACGGCTCGTCGAGTCTTTGCAACAGCGGTCAGGGCCTGTTCGTAGTTGCCGGCAGCGGCGGCCCGAGCGGATGCGCCAAGGGCACGCCGTCTACCAATGGCGTCGTCAGCGGTAGCTGCGCCGGATACCTCAAGCCGGACTGGCAATCCGTGCTTGGCAACCCAGCCGACGGTGTGCGCGACACCCCCGACGTGTCGTTGTTCGCCGCCGACGGAGTGTGGAACCACTTCTATCTGGCCTGCTACTCCGACCTCGCAGGCGGCGGAGCATCATGTTCGGGTGCGCCGGCTAATTGGGCCGGATTCGGCGGCACGTCGTTCGGCGCGCCGATCATGGCCGCGATTCAGTCGCTGATAAACCAGAAGACGGGCAGCCGGCAAGGTAATCCGAATCCTGCTTACTACTCGCTCGCCAACACCGAGTACGGCGCCACCGGTAGCGCCTCATGCACGTCGTCGCTGGGCAACGGGGTGGCCGGCGACTGCATCTTTTACGATGTGACCGAAGGCGACATAGACGTGCCTTGCAAAGGCGGGCCTAACTGTTACACGCCATCTAGCAAGTATGGTGTCCTGTCAACCTCGAACTCCTCGTTTCGACCCGCGTATAAGGCGGGCAGCGGATGGAATTTCGCGACCGGCATCGGGACCGTCAATGCCTACAACCTTGTGATGGCATTCGGATCGAACGGGCCGACACCCACTCCGACGGCGACGGCGACGTCGGCAACTCCGACCGCGACTCCGACGGCTACGTCGACGGTTGCAACACCCACGGCGACACCTACCTCGACATCCACCCCGGTTCCAGTGTTGCTCAAGGTGAGCTCGTCGATTGTGAATTTCCACGCGGTAAAAGTAGGACATCTGAAGAGCGTAACGGTGAAGCTCAGCAATCCAGCCAAGGACGGACTGCCGATCACCTTCGGAAATCCGATGGCGGCGCTTCCCAGCGCCAGCCCGCAGCAATTCGGCTTCTCGACCAACTGCCCGACGCAACTGCTCCCCAGGAAAAAGTGCGAGCTCTTCGTCCAATTCAGTCCGGCGTCGGAGGGACCGCAGTCGTCATCGGTAACCATCTACGACAACGCAACCAATGCGAACCAGGTAATCGACCTACAAGGCATTGGAAAGTAGCCGCACGCTGGCCTCCTTACGGGGAAGGGGCAAATCACTTGATTTACCCCTGCGGCCGATTTATTTGGACGGCGGCAGGATTAACTGGCCGGTAGCGAGGTCATGCTCGACTTTGCGCGCATGTTCCAATGCGGCCGGCGGAATGCGCGACTCGAGCTTGGGGTTGAACACCACACTCACCATCCCATCCTGCATTCCGAATTCCAGCATCCCAGGGTGAAAGTGCTTCTCTTTGACCTCGGTCGCGATCTTGAGGAACGCGAGCGGCGTGGAAGTCACGGCGCTGGCCAGGACGACGTCCGGAGCGACGTTGTTCTGATTGGTGAACACGCCGAACGCATAGGCGTGACCTTGTTCGGCTGCGAGGAAGACGCCGAGGCCGGCTGCGTCAGCGTTGTGGATCAACACGTCGGCACCCTGGCTGATTTGCGCGAGCGCCGCCTCCTTGGCCGCGCCAACGTCGTCGAAATTGCCGGTGTAGCTGATCAGAATACGGCCTTTAGGCTGCGCTGAAAGAAAACCGCGCTTGAAGCCTTCGAAGAACAATTTAATCGACGGCAGTTCTATGCCGCCGACGGCGCCTACCACTCCGGTTTTCGAGACTCCCGCCGCCAGCACGCCTTCCACATAGGTCGCCTGATCGACGTTGAAGGTGATAGACGCGACATTCGTGGACGACTCACTGCCCGAACTGACCACAAAGTAAGTGTTAGGGAAGCTGCGCGCCACTTCGAGGGCGGAATCGGTGTACTCGAAGCCGTGAGCGAAGATAAGGTCGAAGCCGCGCGAGGCGAAATCGCGGAAGGCGTCCTCGAAATCGGCGGGAGACTTGGTTTGCACCAGCGCGGTGTCGGCGCCGAGCTTGGCCTTGATTAACTCGAGGCCTTCGTAGGCAGCCGCGTTCCATCCCGCGTCGCTTACCGGTCCGGGTGTGAGCAGCGCGACTCTAAGTGCAGTGGAGGGCGGCTTTGCGGTGTTATCAGGATGAGAGGTGCATGCGGCTATGAAGAGGATTGAGAGGAGCAGAGCCGGAATCTTGAATCGCGCGCGAAAGATGCGCGCTGAATAAGGACCCTCACATTCGTCCTCTCCCTTACAGGGAGAGGGGAAACAAGGCCGCAGGCTGCTCATGATCTCATCAAGCTATCCGGCGTAGATGGTGCGATCCGCGACGCCAGCCTTCTGAAAGGCCTGCTGACGCTCGAAGCATTTGTTGCATTGCCCGCAGTGCTTAGAGCCCTGAGGAGCCATGCAGGTCAAGGTCAGCTCGAGCGGGAAGTCCTTGAATGTCCTGATGAGGTCGTCCTTGTGGAAGCCCCTGAGCGGCGCCTCAATTAGCACGTTATGTCCCAGTCCCATGCTCAGGGCGCGGGCGAAGCTCTCGAAGAACTCCGGGGTCGCATCGGGAAAGGGATTGCCGCCGAGCGAGCCGATCGCGATGCGCGAAACGCCGTGCGTGCTGCCCCAGATAGCCGCCAACGAAATGAGAAGGATGTTTCGTCCCGGCAGGTAGGTATGCTCGTCGGGCTCGTCGGCGGCGGGAACACGCGCGCCCGTCACGCTCCAGTGGTCGCCGTAGAGAACGTCGGTCGGGGCGGAAAGGATGGTTATAGACCTCACATTCGGATTGAGGAGCGCGTCGAGGAACGACTGGAGGAACTGGATCTCGACTTCTTCCCACGCGAAACCGCATCGCACGTAGATCGGATGCACTTCTGCGCCGACCGCCAATTTCGCGATCAGGACCGAGCTGTCGAGGCCACCACTGGCCAGTACTGAAATCTTTTCCACGCTGACTCTCTCTTGCGGATCTTCGCACAATCTCCACGCCGACGTTCGCGCAGAAGCAGAATCCTGAATCGCGCGCGGAATAGCGCGCTTTATAAGGACCCTCACCATCCTCTCCCTTACAGGGAGAGGGGACAGAAAGGGACCGTAGCACCATTGAAAGCAATGGAGCCACAGGATGACGGCGACTCGATCTTGTGGATGGGTTATGAGATTAACTTGAACTGTCAATTGATTCGTACGGCTTGAGAGGAGACCAGATGGCATCGCAAGGCTCTGCCTGGTACGTGGATTTTTTTCGCAGCGACTATCTGAACGTCTATGGCCACATGTTCACCGAGGAGCGGGCCGAGAAAGAAAGCGCATTCGTTGCAAGCGCGCTCGAGCTGAAGCCGGGCGCGTCGGTGCTCGACTTGTGCTGTGGGCAGGGGCGGCATTCGATCCAGTTGGCGAAACGTGGATTGCGTGTGACAGGTCTCGATCTGAATGCGGATTACCTCGAGCTCGCGAAGCAGGCAGCCACGGCGGCCAAGGTCACTATCGAGACGATTGCCGCCGATATGCGCAAGATCCCGTTCGAAAACAAGTTCGACGCAATCGTCAACATGTACTCCTCGTTCGGCTACCTGGAATCCGAAGCCGAGGATTTGAAAGTGCTCGAATCCGCGGGCAAGGCTCTGAAAGCGGGCGGGCGGCTGCTGCTCGACATGCTGAACCGCGAGTGGGCGATCGACAACTATATCCAGAACGACTGGCATACGGGCGCGGACGGGACGCTGTACGTCGAGCGGCGCGACCTGGATCTCGCGACGAGCCGCATGCATGTGCATTTTATCGTGATCGACCCGAAGGGCGGCCGCCGCGAGTCGATCGGGCATATCATTCGGCTCTACACGCTGACGGAGATGACGCGACTGCTGGAGCGCATCGGCGTGCGAGTGACAGCGGTGTTCGGGGGATTCGACGGCGAGGCATACGCAATAGGCACGCGGCGAATGATCATCGTCGGGCGGAAGGAATCTAATGCGGGACTGCGCGCCCCGCACCCCCGGCAGGGGTGACCCCTGCACCCAGTACCAGAAGAAGATGCGGGACTTCGTCCCTGTTAAACTTGGTAGGCGCAGGCAAAAAGCCTTGGAAATGCGAGATTCTTGCGCGTAGCGAACGGTCGAGGCACCAGCGCAAGGCGGGTACTCTTCGCGCATTCTTGCCTTCGGTCGGCGCGGTTTGTATAGTCGCGGACTAACCAATCGGACAGGGCTGGGGTATGCTGTAAACTATGGATGTGATGAAAACACTTTTTTTGAATCCACCCTCGTATGATGACTTTGACGGGGGTGCTGGTTCACGTTACCAGGCGACGCGCGAGGTCTGGTCTTTCTGGTACCCGACGTGGCTGGCGTATCCGGCCGGGATGATTCCGGGCGCACGCCTGCTCGACGCTCCGCCGCACAACTACACGGTCGAGATGACGGTCAACGAGGCGAAGAACTACGACCTGGTCGTGATCCACACCTCGACGCCGTCGCTGCGGATGGATGCGCGCACAGCGGAAGCAATCAAGGCGGCGAATCCGAATGCGATCATCGCGATGGTCGGGGGGCATCCGACGGCGCGGCCCGACGAAACGCTGAAACTGTCGCCGGCAATCGACATCGCGGCGCGCAAGGAATTCGACTACTCGATGCTCGAGGTGGCGGAAGGCCGCGATTGGAGCACGATCGGCGGAATCAGCTATCAGAAGGATGGCGGACTGCATCACAATCCCGATCGTCCGGCGCTCACCGACGAAGAACTCGACAAGCTGCCGTTCGTGACCGAGGTGTATGAAAAGAACCTCGACTACCTGAAGTACAACAGTCCCTACTGCCAGTATCCGTACGTGTCGATGTACACCGGGCGGGGATGTCCGGCGCGATGCACGTTCTGCCTGTGGCCTCAGGTCACGCAGGGGCATCGCTATCGCGTGCGCAGCCCGGAGAACGTGTACGAAGAAGTGGCGGCGATGAAGTCGAAGTTCCCGAAGATGAAGGAACTGTTCTTCGACGACGATACCTTCACCGCGGATCCGGCGCGCGCGCGCAAAATCGCGCAACTGCTGAAGCCGCTGGGAATCACATGGTCCACCAATTCACGCGCCAACGTCGACTATGAAACGCTGAAGATCATGAAGGACGGCGGGCTCAGGCTGTTCGTGGTCGGCTACGAGTCCGGCAACGCGCAGATCCTGAAGAACATCAAGAAGGGCGTCGGCATCGATCGCGCGCGGCGCTTCACCAAGGATTGCCACGAGCTGGGGATCCTGATCCACGGAACTTTCATCCTGGGACTGCCGGGCGAGAACAAGGAGACGATCGAGGAATCGATCCGCTTCGCGCGCGAGATGGACTGCGAGACGATCCAGGTGTCGCTCGCGTCGCCGTACCCGGGCACGGAGCTGTTCGACTACGTGACCAAGAACGGGTTCCTGGCAGTCGATCCGCTGCTCGACGAATCCGGCTACCAGAAGTGCACCATCACGTATCCTGGGCTGACCAACGAAGAGATTTACGGCGCGGTCGAGCGTTTCTATCGCAGCTTCTACTTCCGCCCGAAGTACATCTTCAAGTCGGTGAAGAAGATGATGACGTCGATGGAAGAGACCAAGCGGATGCTGAACGAAGGGCGGCAATTTCTTTCGACGATGCGCCAGCGACGGCATCAGACAGCGCAGCAGGCGTCGGCCTGACGGCGAATTTCCGGAGGCGGGTAACCGTCCCGGCACGAGGTCCGCGGCAAGATGCCTGTGGCGCCAGCGGTCGCGCCGGGTAAGATTGCCGCGCCAGTCATTCGATGACGATCTGGCGATGACGATCTGGATGGTTTTACCGGCTGCGGCCGTGTGCGTGTCCATTTTCTACTACGCCGCGGCTACCGTCGCCGCGATCAGATTTGCCAAGCGCACGGCCTCTCCCCTGCCACCGCTGCCCAAGGTTCCGC
This sequence comes from uncultured delta proteobacterium, assembly GCA_963724395.1. Classification (GTDB taxonomy): domain Bacteria; phylum Desulfobacterota; class Binatia; order Binatales; family Binataceae; genus Binatus. The sequence goes on from CAVRUK010000005.1 coordinate 168,086, forward strand.
CGCGCGTGGCAGTGCTGAAGCCGCTGCATGGGACCAGCAATTCGCTGGCGGCCAACCTGGTCAGCTTTCTGGAAATCGCGTACCCGCGAGTCGAGTTTTATTTTGGCGTCGAGAACTATGAAGACGCGGCCGCCGAAATTCCGGTCGCACTGCGCCAACGCTACCAGTATGCAAACATCACGCTGATGGTCGGCGAAGAGCCCAACTGCAGCAATCACAAGATAGCGAAGCTGGTGAAGATGGCCGATCGGGCCGAGAAGGCCGAAATATTCGTGCTGAGCGACGCCGATGTATCGGTCGAGCGCGACTACCTGAAGCGGATTGTCGGCGAACTACTCTCGGATGACAAAGTCGGCATCGTAACGTGCGCGTATCGGGCGCGACCGGGCGGCTCGCTCGCGTCGCGGCTGGAGGCGCTCTACGTCAATACCGATTTTCTGCCACAGATTCTGCTCGCCGATATGATCGAGCCGATGCACTACGCGCTCGGCGCGACGATCGCCATCAAACGCAAGGTGCTCGAGGCCGCCGGCGGCTTCCGCGCTGTCAAAGACATGCTCGCCGACGATTTCTACCTGGGCAACTTCACCAATGCTCAAGGCTACGAGATCAAACTGTCCGATTCACTGGTTACGTTGACGTGCGAGGAACAGAGTCTCTCCGAATTTTGGCATCATCAGCTTCGCTGGGCGCGCACCTACCGTACCGTACGCCCGATCAGCATCGCGACCATCCTGATGCACGGGCCGTTCTGGGCGCTGATGCTGCTCGCCGTCACGCGCGGCAGCGCCGCGGCTTTTGCGACATTGGTGCTGGTGGTCTCGGCGCGGCTCGCGATGTCGGCGGCAATCGTCGGGCGCGTGCTCAAGATGCCCGAGATGCTGACTGAGCTCTGGATGGTTCCCATCAAAGACCTGATAATGACCGGGGTCTGGTTCGCCAGCCTGCTCAGCAACAAGGTGATGTGGGCCGGACGCCGGTTCAAGGTGATCCGGGGCGGCGCGATGCGCGAAGTGTAGGGCTGAACGTGTGATCCTCTATTTGTTCATCGCGATGGTAGCGAGCGTGCTGATGGCGCTCGGCCTGCTGATGATGAAGAGCCGCTCGGCGCTGCTGCCGATGGCGGCCGGTGCGAATACGATCGGCGCGATCGTCGCATGGCTTCGCGATCCCATGTGGATCGGTGGACTCGGCGTGCAGACCGTGGGCTGGGCCTGCTACTTGATCGCGGTGTCGCAGGCGCCGGTCTCGATCGTGGCGGTTACGATGCAGTGCGGAATCGGGCTGTTCGTAATTGCCTCGGTGGTAATTCTTGGCGAGCGGGCGAGCAGTCGCGAATGGATCGGAATCGGCGCGATCGTGGTCGCGATGCTGATGCTCGCGCTGTCGATTCAAACCGGCGAGACCGAAGGCGCGTTCGAACCTGGTACGCTGCTGATCTTCACCGCGCTGCTGATGCTCACCGCGTTGGCTCCCATGGCCGTCGCGCGGCTGAACGCCAGCGGCGCGGCGGCGGCTATTTTTTCCGGCGTCGCGTTCGGCCTGGGCGCGTTGTTCACCAAAGCGATGACCGAACAGTTCACCGCCAACGCCGCCGCTTCATTCGCGCTGCGAATCGCATCCAATCCCTACACATATGGCATGGTCGTCGCCAACATCGCGGGGATCGTAATGCTGCAAAATTCGTTTCATTCGGCGCGCGCGATAATCGCAATGCCGTTGTCGGGAGCGCTGTCGAACATCGTGCCGATCGTCGGCGGGATGATCGTGTTCGGCGAGCGACTGCCCGCCGGATCGATGCCGGCCACGATGCGAGTCGGCGCGTTCATATTGACGATCGCAGCCGGCGCGCTGCTGGCCGGATCGCGCGAGCAGTTGCCAGCGGATCCCGTGGTGGTTCGGGCCGCGCTCTAACGTCAAAAAGTGAAACCCTAGAAGTTCGCTTTTGGCACCGGCAGGCCGGGGAGGTCGGCACGCGCGCGGAAAATCGTTCCCTTGCGATTCGGATCGTCGGTATTGTCGGCGGTTACGACGTAGAGATCGCGCAAGTCGCGTCCGCCGAACACCAGGCTGGTTACCATCGTGGCTGGCAACTTGATTCGCTCAGCTACCGTGCCGTCCTTCGAGAAATGCACGACCTCGCCGACGCGCACCGCTGCAACCCATACGCCGCCTTGCGCATCTACCGCCAGCCCGTCAGGCAGTCCGGCAGGCATTTTCGCAAAAATTCGCCGGTCCTTGACGCCCCGCTCGTGCGTGACGTCGTAGACCCACACCGCGCCTGTCGAGGAATCCGAGTGATAGAGATGTTTTCGGTCGGGGCTGAATCCGAGCCCGTTGCTGACCTCGATTCCGTCCCACAACTTCACCGCACGGCCGGGTGGATCGATGCGGAACAGGCTGCCCGGAATCGGCTTGTCGTTGCTCAACGGATCGAAGTTGATGGTGCCGGTGTAAACGCTGCCGTGATCGTCGGTCGTGAGATCGTTCATGCTGACCGGCTTGCCTTCCCAGGTGGCGAACAGGTCGCGGCTCTTGCCGGTCTTCTCATCCCAATGAATCAGGGCGCGGCCGGTGAGCACGAGCCCGCCGCGTTGGTTGAAGATCATTCCGCCGACGCCCTTGCGCTTGGGGATCAGCGTTTCGACATTGCCGCCCGGATTGCGCCGGTAAATTCCGCCGTTGGGAATGTCGCTGAAATAAAGGCGGCTGAGATCGTCGACACGCGGCGCTTCGAGCAAGCCGTAGCCGCTCGCGAGCATCTCGAATTCCATCGCTGCGATCCTCCTCACGCCCGTTTACCACGGTTCGCGACGCGCGGCGAGGCTAGAAATGGGGCGGAATTGGTTCCAGCGGTGTCGTTCTGCGTTCTTCCCTCAGGCCAATATAATTGTGCAGTACGTATACCAGCGTCGGCTGAAACACTCGCGTCAGTAGCGCAATCGAAATCGCCCCGCCAATCACCACTATTGCGAGCGGACGCTGCGTCTGAGCGCCGATTCGAGTTGAAAGCGCCGCCGGCAACAAACCCAGTCCGTCGACCAGCGCCGTCATCATAAGTGCACGGAAGCGGCGGTCGGCTCCCTTTACGATCGAGTCGATCAGCGAATTACCCTCTTCCCACAACTGGTGTATGTAGAAGTTCAGCAGAATTCCGTCCATGATCGCGATCGCAAAGATCGAAATGAATCCGACCGCGGCAGAAACACTGAATGGCGTGCCGGTTACTACCAGAGCCAGGACTCCTCCCATACAGGCAAGCGGTATCTGGGCCATCAATATAAGAGTATTGACCACCGAGAGCGTGGCGGCATAGAGGACGCCCATAATCAGCAACAGTGCAAGCGGAACTACGACTGCGAGGCGCTGGTTGGCGGCGTGTAACTCTCCATATTCTCCCACCCATTCGAGATGCGTGCCCTCGGGCATCTGGACTTCGCGAGCGACCCGCGCCTTGGCATCGGCGACCGCGCTCTGAAGGTCACGTCCTCTTATCGAAAAGCGAACCGGAACGTAGCGCTGGAGATCTCCACGATAAATGAATGAAGCACCCTCCGATGCCTCGACACGCGCGATTTGTCCAAGCGGGACAAAGCCGCCGGTAGGAACGTTGACGCGAATGTTGCGCATTGCCTCGATAGTCTGCCGATACTGGGGCTTCCATCGCACGACCAATGGAAAGCTCATATCGCCTTCGAGTACCTGGGTGGCAGGCAACCCACCAATCGCCGCCTGCACGATAGTCGAGACGTCACCGGAGTTCAGCCCGTAGCGCGCGGCGGCGTCACGGTCGGGCTCGATGACGATATTCGGCTGCCCAAGAGAATTGAACACAAAAACGTCGGTTACGCCGGGTACCTGCTTGAGTATGTCTTCGAGCCGTGTAGCTATTGACTGATCGGTATCCAAGTCATAGCCGAAGACCTTGACCGCGTTCTCGCCCGCTTTGACGCCGGAAAGCGCCTCGTCAATGTTGTCCTCGATATTTTGCGAGTACGAGAAACTGACCCCACGGAATCGCCTGCGCAATTTGTCGTCGATCTCCGAAACCAGGCGCTCTTTGGTCATGCCTTGCGGCCACGTCGCCGCGGGCTTCAGGTCCACAGCGAACTCGACGCTGAAAAAACTCGTAGTCTCCGTGCCGTCGTCAGGCCTGCCAAGCTGCGATACCGCGCTCGCCACCTCCGGAAACGACAAGAATACCGCGCGCATCTGACTCACCAGCTTGGCGCCTTGCGGCAGACTGATCGTCGTCGGCATTATGGCGTGTGCCCAGATATTGCCCTCTTCCAGTTTGGGCAGAAACTCACCTCCCAAACGCGGGAAGAGCGACAGGCCGGCGGCCATGACTATAGAGATGAGGATCAGCGTCAGCCGCGGCCAGCGCAAAATTCGCACGAACAGGTTGTGGTAGAAGTTGTGAAATGCTTCCCAGACAACATTGTGCGTTTCCTTCATACCTTTGTGGAGCAGCATGGAACTCAGAACGGGCGACAGCATCACGGCCAGCAGAATCGCGATCGTTAGCGCATAGGCGTAGGTGTGAGACATCGGGGAGAAGATCGCACCCTCGACCCCGCGCATCGTGAACAGCGGAAGGAACGCGATCAGAAAGATCAGGGTCGAGTAGAACATCGGTCCGCCCACTTCCCTGGAAGCATTCAGGATCGAATGATAGGTGTCCTCGCCCCGGGAGGTATCGGTCGTGAGATGCCGATAGATATTTTCGACGACGATGATGGTCGAATCGATAATGATTCCAAAGTCCACCGCGCCGAGAGAAAGCAAGTTGGCTGGTGTGCCACTAAGGTATAGAAGGATGAAGGCCCCGAGCATGGCCAGCGGTATGTTGATTGCCGCGATAATTGCAGTCCGCAAATTTCCCAGGAAAAAAATCAGCACCAGGAACACGAGCACCATCCCGAGTGCCAGATTCTCGAGAACGGTTCCGAGCGTGGTATACACAAGACCCCTTCGATCGTAATACGGCACGACCTTGTAGCCTTTGGGGAGGATACCGGAGGTATTGAGCTGTTCGGTCTTCGCCTCGACGCCGGTCAACGTCTTAAGTGTGTCGCCGTACTTGCGCATCAGGACGATTCCTTCGACGACCTCGTCCTGGTAATTCATCCCAACGATACCCAGCCGCGGCGCCCATCCCACTGACACGTCGGCCACATCCTTTATTCGGATCGGTGTCGACTTGTTCGACGTGAGCACGATATTGCCGATGTCACCCACCCCGCGGATCAAGCCCAGTCCCCGAATATCGAAGGCCTGTTCGCCTACGTTGAGATAGCTTCCTCCCGAATTGGTGTTCGAGTTCTGAATCGAACTGACTACCTGGGAAAGCGGAATCGAGTAGTGATTGAGTATCTCCGGGTCAACTTCGACGTGGTACTCTTTGGTGAGACCGCCAAAGCCGGAGACGTCGAGCACGCCGGGCACTGTCTTATACTGTTTCTGACAAATCCAGTCCTCGACCTCCTTCTCTTTGACGAGGTCATGGTCGGGTCCCTCAACTGTGTATCGGTAGATCTCACCGATGGGGTTTTCCGGCGACAGACCGGCCTGGATACCCTGGGGAAGAGTAACGAATTGCAACTGGTTTATCGTCTGAGTGCGGTCAAATTCGTAGTCACTTTCCCAATCGAAGTAGAGGCGGAGGTCAGATAGCCCATACAGCGATATGGATTCCATCGAGGTCAGATGAAGCATACCGCTCATCCCATACTCAGTTGGGACTGTGACGAGTTTCTCGACCTCCTCGGCGCTGAGTCCGGTCGGCAGCGTGAGGACCTCGGTCATCGGTTGCACAGGATCGGGATAAGCTTCGATGTCGAGCTGCGTAAATGAATACAATCCCGCCAGCAGCAGCAACGCGGCGGCGCCTATCACGACCGCGCGCTCGCGAAGCGCCAGCGCCATCAATGCTTGAATCATGGCTATAACCCTTGAAGGCGAAAAAACTGCCCGGCTATGAGCTCTCTCCGCGTGCCTGATGCCAGAGCGCGTTGACCTGCAGCGTTTCACCCGTGACGACGCGATCGCCCGCGCTTAGTCCTGAGATCACGCGTGCATAGCCTTCCTGATCCCACGCTCCTATGCTGACCACGCGCCGTTCGAGCAGGTGGTTACCGGCATCGACGTATGCGAAGTACTTATCGGTCTCGAACACGAGCGCGTCCAGCGGCACTAGCAGTGCCTGCCCGGGCCGCACCACGATCGTGACGCGCGCGAGCATTTGCGGTTTCAACTTGAAACCAGGATTCTTGACTTCGCAGCGAATCTGGACCGTATGCGTGGTTGGATCGACGTTGGGGCTGATCCGCGCAATCGTTCCATGGAAAGTTTCGTCGGGGTATGCGGTGGTGACCGCGGAAAGTTCCTGCCCCTCTTTCACGCGAGCGAGCTCGTCTTCGTAGATATCGGCGGTAATCCAGACGTCCTCGAGCGTGCCGAGTGAATACAACACGTCGCCGGGATTAACCGCCGAGCCACGCAGGGCCTGATTCTGTACTATATTTCCGCTTATCGGCGCGTGCATCACGAAGTATGGAGCCGGTGCCGTGATCTTGGCTATCTGCTCGGGTTCGATGCCCAGCAGGTCGAGCTTTCGTCTGGACGCTTCCAGCATCGCGCGTGCGAACTCGCCGTTATTGATGCCCGCCAGCTTGGAAACCGACTCCTTGGCTTGAAGATACTCCGCTTCGGCAGTCATGATGTCCGGGCTGTAGAGCGTGGCGATCACCTGGCCGCGCTGAACGTAGTCCCATTGCGAGACCCGCACGCCCTCGATACGGCCTGCCACCCGCGAAACAATAGTGGAGACTCGACGATCGTCGAAGGTAACCTGCCCCGATGTTTCCAGAGTGCCGGGTAAATCGACCGGTTTGACCGTCGTCAGAGTCATGCCCGCCAAATCCGCCGGAGCCAGTTCCATCAGCTCAGGACTGTCTCCTTGGTGAATAAATTTGGGCAACGCCAGACCCGGCTGGTCGTTTGCCGTCACGCTTGGAGAACCGCCGCAACCAATCGTCACGCTCGCAATCACTGCGAGTAAGCAGGCCATGATCAGACCCGATAGTGACTTTTGATGCCCGCTCCCGGTTGCAGACGTAGCAGCTGTTTTAGTGTGCTTCATTTTTGAAACGCGACCCCCATCGCCTGCTCCAACGCCACTTCTCCAGCGTAGAACTGATTGGCGTTCTGAAGGTAAGTGAGGCGCGACGCATAGTAGCTCTGCAAGGCCGTGGACAGGGTAAGGAAGTCGACTTTGCTCGACTGATACGCGACCAATGACACCTTGAAGTCCTGGTTGGCCAGGGGGATCAGCCGTCCGCTGTACACTTGCGCCGACTCGTACGCGAATTGCGCGGATTGGTAGATTTGCGTGACGGTCGCTTCGGTCTGGCTCAACACGGAATGCATGCTGTAACGAGCGGCTTCCAACGAATGTTGCGCCGCGTGCACGTCCTCACGCTGATGGATCCAGAAGAAAACCGGTAGGTTGAACCCGATCGAGAAGGTATGCGCCTGCGTAACACCAGGCAGTGGCTGAGCGCCCGGCTGTAGGAAGTAGTCGAACTCGTAGCCGAGCGTATAGTTCGGCAGATATTCCATCTCCGCGAGTGTCAGCGCCGTGTTCGAACTTTTCTCCGTCAGCGCCGCTTCGAGGATCTCCTGGCGCGCGTGCGTTGCCACGTCGACCGCCTGGTCCAGCCGGATTTCCAGCGGTTTCAATACGATCTTCTGGTCAAGCTCCAGCGGTGCGGCGGGTTTTCGATAAAGCAGTTGATTCAGGCCCGCGCGATCGTTCAAGCGGTTGGTTTGATACTGCCGCTGCAGCAACTGAGCCTGCTCCAGCGCTAACTCGGCAGCGATGAGATCGGATTGGGAAGCCTGACTCCCCGTGTATTGGACCTGGACGACATTAACGACTTGTTTCAGGTTGTCGATATTCTCGGCGTTGATTGCAATCAGCCCCTCATCCAGCAGTATCTGGTAATATGCGGTCTCAACGCCGGCTCGCAGGTCGCGCACCGCCGCCTCATACGTCAAACGCGCAATCTCGGCGGTCCGCTTTGCTTGGTCCGCCTGGAGAAACGCTTCTCCGGGGAACTGGAAATTTTCGCTGACTCCGTGGGCGTGGGTCGCCGCGTTGAAATCTTTGCTGCTGTCGATATTCGCGTAGGAGAATATCGGATCCGCCGGCGCATAGTTCTGCAGAATCTGATGTTGTGCGGCCTGCCACTGCGCATGGACCGCACGGATTTGAGGATTCGATTCGATCGCGATTTCCACCAGATCAGTGACGTTAAACCTGGCCTCGGCACGGGCCGGGAAGACGACCGCGGCCAGCAACGCGACAGCTATGAAATCCACCCGCAATTTCTCTCCAGACAGCATCAAAGCCTCCACGCTGTTCGGGAAACGGTTCGCTGCTCGGCAAATCAGATTGGCCCAGCCGAGGCATTTCGCCGCCTTCGGCCGCGCGGGGTTCAGGCGCGAACTCTCTGGCATCGGAACTCCTCGTCCAGGTCGCCCATTCCAATTACGTCGCCGGCTCGGAAAGGTTCCATCGCCATCACTCGAATCGCTTACATAAGCCGCGCAAGATCTGCAATCGACAATCAATTAAACCGCTTTGAATCGACCGCCGAAAGCGTCCCGCTCGATGACCGCGTTGCAAATCGCAGAGGACTTGCCATCCCGCACAAATACCTACTGGGGTATTGTACTATACCTACCGGGGCATGCTATAACGAAACCGAGGCGCTACGTCAATGGCTCATACCATCAGGGACAAACAAAAACTCATCAATCGCGTCCGACGCATCCGCGGCCAGCTCGATGCCGCAGAAAATGCGCTCGAAGAAGAACTCGATTGCACCATCATCATGCACACGCTCGCCGCCAGCAGAGGCGCTCTCGACAGCCTCATGGCGGAAGTGATGGAGGGGCACATCAAACTTCATCTTGTCGACCCCGACGATCATCCGACCTCGGCCCAGGCCAAGGCCGCGCAGGATCTGATCGATGTGATCAAGACCTATTTGACGTAACGAACGGTCGGCGAGCTCAGTTGCCCGCGACTTTGGCTTTTGCGGCCGCGCTCTGCATCGATCGGATGTACATCACGACCTGCCAGCGCTGCTCGGCCGGCATTTCTTCAGCGTATGAGGGCATCGACAGGACGCCGTCGCGAATCGCGCCGTAGATATAGCCGTCGGGAAGATCCTTGCTCGTACCACTGACCAGATTCTTCGGCGGCTTTGCCAGAAGATGCGCGACGGGGCCGTTACCCTGCCCCGATTCTCCGTGACACGGCGCGCAATAGGTGCCGAACTGCTCCTGGCCCTTGGCGAGATTCTCGGGCGTCGGCTGCCAAGGGTTGTGCATCTTAACGGTAGCCTGCTCGAGGCTCATCGGCGGTTCTCCGCCGTGCACCGGAATCGTGTCGGCCGGAGTCACGCGCGGCGCCTCGGCGTAGGGTTGGACCTCCGGCCCGCGGTACATGTCGATACTCCACGGGAAACAAGTAGCGGGCGCCGGCCACGCCGCGATCGCAGTCGCGACGGCCAGCATCAATCCCCCGACGCGAATCGTCCTGGCAAGCGGACCAATCACGTTTCTGAAAATCTCCCGGCTGCTACTTCTTTACGACAATCACCCCGACCATACCCGCCTTTTCATGCGGAAGGCAAAAGTAACGATAGGTGCCCGGCACGGTGAAAGTGTAGCTGTAGTCGCCGCCGGGCGGGATGAAGCCGGAGTCAAACGCGACCGCGCCCTTGGGCATCGAAGTGTCCTTGCGGTTCTGAGCGTTGGCGGCGTTGGTCGAGACAGAATGCACCGTCGTACCGTCGTTCACCCATTGCACGGTGTCACCGACTTTGATCGCGACTTTTTCTGGCGTGTAGAACGGTTGCTTGTCGGCCATCTTGATTACGATTGGATTGCCTGCCGCCCGGGCGGGATCCGGCAGCAATGCGAGCGCAGCAGCGATTGCCGCGGCCGCGGCAACGATTGCGACGCGAATGATAAAGCGAGACCGCGGCCTGCGCGAAGCGGCGGCCGCGATGCGGAGATCGATTGTCGAACTAGCCATTACTCATCCTTTTGTGACGCCGTAAACATCTACCGGGGCGCGGCTTGAGCATTAGCCAAGCTGATTATATCCCCAGACGAACATCACTATGCCTAAAGTGTAATGCTTATTTTGCGCGATGCAATAGTGCCGGCGCAGGTCGGCGATAATCGTGAAATCTGGAGTGAAAACAGCTACTTAGGCAGCCGTAGCTAGCGGCTTGCTGGAGAACTCCAAGCCTCGGGTGCCGGCGTCGACGGTGACCCGTGAGCTGTCGCGAATCTCGGCCGAGAGCAATTTTCGCCCCAGCGCCGTCTCCAGCTCGCGCTGGATTAGCCGCTTCAACGGACGCGCCCCGTACGACGGATCGTAGCCATGCTCGGCCAGGTAGTCGCGCGCCTTGTCGGTCAATTCGAGCTCGATCTTGCGCTCCTCGAGCCGCTGGCGCAGACGCACCAGTTGGACATCGACAATCTGGCGCAGTTCGTCGCGAGTCAGCGGATGGAACACGACGACCTCGTCGACGCGGTTGAGAAACTCGGGCCTGAAACTCTGGCGCAAGACCTCAAGCGCCTGCGCCTTCATCTTCTCGTAGTCCTGTCCCTTGAACCCGAGAATAATCTGGCTGGCGATATTCGACGTCATGATCACGACGGTGTTGCGGAAATCGACGGTGCGTCCATGACCGTCGGTGAGCCGGCCGTCGTCGAGCAATTGCAGCAGGACGTTGAACACGTCGGCGTGCGCCTTTTCGATCTCGTCAAACAGGATGACCGAGTACGGGCGGCGCCGCACGGCTTCGGTCAGTTGCCCGCCCTCGTCGAAGCCGACGTAGCCCGGCGGCGCGCCGACCAGTCGCGAGACAGTGTGTTTCTCCATGTACTCTGACATGTCGATTCGGATCATCGCGGCTTCGCTGTCGAACAGGAACTCGGCCAGCGCGCGCGCAAGTTCGGTCTTGCCGACGCCGGTGGGTCCGAGAAAAATGAACGACCCGATCGGGCGGTTGGGATCCTTGAGTCCGGAGCGGGCGCGAATCACCGCGTCGGAAACGGCTATCACCGCTTCGTCCTGGCCGATGACGCGTTTGTGCAGATGCTCCTCGAGATGCGCGAGCTTCTGCACTTCTCCTTCCAGCAGGCGTGAGACGGGAATCCCGGTCCATCGCGCGACCACTTCGGCGATATCGTCCTCGTCCACTTCTTCCTTGATCAAGCGCTTGCCGCCAGAATGCTTCTCGATCAGCTTCTGCTCTTCGGCGGCGAGTTCCTTCTCCAGCGACGCGAGCTTTCCATATTGCAGCTCGGCGACCTTGTTGAGGTCGTACTCGCGCTTGGCTTTTTCGATTGCGAGCTTGGTTTGCTCGATCTCGGCTTTGATTTTTGCGAGTTTCTCAAGTCCGCCGGTTTCGGTTTCCCACTGCGCCTGAAGGGTCGCGCGCTTGTCCTTGATCTCGGCGAGCTCCTTCTCGAGTTTCTGCAGCCGGTCGCGCGACGACTGATCGGTCTCGCGCTTGAGCGCCTCGCGCTCGATCTCCAGCTGCATCACGCGCCGATTGACCTCGTCGATCTCGACCGGCATCGATTCCTTCTCTGTGCGCAGCTTGGCCGCCGCCTCATCGACCAGGTCGATCGCCTTGTCGGGCAGGAATCGATCGGTGATGTAGCGTTTCGAGAGCACCGCGGCCGTCACCAGCGCGGCATCTTTGATTCGAATTCCGTGATGGACCTCGTAGCGTTCCTTGAGCCCGCGCAGAATCGAGATAGTGTCCTCGACGCTCGGCTCCTCGACCATCACGGGCTGGAAGCGGCGCTCCAGCGCGGCGTCCTTCTCGATATATTTGCGGTACTCGTCGAGCGTGGTCGCACCGATACAATGCAGCTCGCCGCGCGCCAGCATCGGCTTGAGCAGGTTCGATGCATCCATCGCGCCTTCAGCCGCGCCCGCGCCGACGACAGTGTGCAACTCGTCGATAAACAGAATTATTTCTCCCGCGGCCTCCTGCACTTCCTTCAGGACCGCCTTGAGCCGTTCCTCGAACTCGCCGCGAAATTTGGCGCCCGCGATCAGCGCTCCCATATCGAGCGCGACCAGCTTGCGATTCTTGAGGCCCTCCGGCACGTCGCCTTGCACGATACGGCGCGCGAGACCCTCGACGATCGCGGTCTTGCCGACACCCGGCTCGCCGATCAGCACCGGGTTGTTCTTGGTGCGGCGCGAGAGGACCTGGATCACGCGCCGAATTTCCTCGTCGCGTCCTATGACCGGATCGATTTTGCCGGCCGCGGCGAGCTTGGTGAGGTCGCGGCCGTACTTTTCCAGCGACTGGTAGGTCGCCTCGGGATTCGACGAGGTCACGCGCTGGCTGCCGCGAACCTTCTTGAGCACCGCCATCAGCTTGTCGTGGGTCAAACCTGCTTCGCGCAGAATTTTCGAGGCGGCGCCCGGCTCATCGAGCATCGCGATCAGCACGTGCTCGACCGAAACGTACTCGTCCTTGAGCTTGCCCGCTTCCTGCTCCGCGCGCGCGAGCACGCGACCGAGGCGCTGCGTCGCGTAAACCTGCCCGCTGTCGGCGCCGCCGCCCGTCACATGCGGAATTTTCGCGAGTTCGGCGCCGAGCTTGCGGCTCACCGCGTCGCGATCGACGCCCGTCAGCTTCAGGATCGACGACGCCAGGCCTTCGTTGTCTTCCAGCAGCGACGCCAGCAAATGCTCGACGTCAACGGCCTGGTTATGAGCGTTGAGCGCGGCGTTCTGCGCGCGCCCGAGCGCCTCTTGAAGTTTTTCCGTGAATCGGTTGGCGTTCATGTGACCGTCGATGCGGCTGCCTATTTAAGCTAACCACTTTCCGGTTTTTGGCAAAGCGGAATTTACCCTTAGGCGTCGGGCGATAGAACTGCGCCCGACTGCAGGAATCACAGTCGGGCGCATTTGCGTGGCTTTTCGTGGAAGCGACGGGCCTAGATATTCACGATCGGCGTCACGGTGGTGCGTACCGTACGGTTGTTCGCGCGCACCCGGCGCGTCGCCGCGCGCACCGGCTCGAACGCGGGATGCAGCCCCGGCTCACGCGGAGCGGCGTCGGCAATGGCCGGCTTCTGCGGGGCGATAACGATATGGCGCCGGCCCTCGCGAATCAGCAAGCCGCGCTCGGTCATTTCAGTGAGCAGCTTGCTGACCATCGGGCGTGAACTGCCGATCATCTCGGCAAGTTCCTCCTGCGCGAGTTCGGGCAGCAGCATCGTTCCGCGCGAATCGGGCACGCCGAATCGCTCCGCCAGTTCGCCCAGAACAATCTCCAGCCGTTTGCGCAGCGACATTCCTAAAAACGTCGCGTAGCGGTAAACGACCGACGACCACATCGAATTGATCGACTCGGTAATCCTGAGCAGCGCTTCCGGCTCGAGACCCCTGAGCACTTCGGCTATCTGATGGCGCGTGAACAACGCGACGCAGCAGTTGGTCAGTGCGGTTGCCGCGAACAGCTGCGAACGCTCGCCGTCGCCGTCGCTGAAATCGGCATACCCAACCAGGTCGCCCGGCCCTGCGAGCTCGACCAAAACCGGGTCGCTGTCGGCGCGCGAGCTATGAACTTTGACGAGGCCGGTCAGAACTGAGAAGACCACATCGGCGGGCGAGCCCATCGAGAACAGCTCGGCGCCCTTGGGATAGCGCACCAGCATATGGCGCTCGAGGAGCGCGGTCGCCGCCGGGCGCGGCAGTCCCATCGATGAGAGCCTGGATAACAGCCTTTCCTGCGCTTGTGCCGAGACTTGAAGATTCATACGCATCTCCCCAGCGGCTGCACCATATGACGGCCGGTGTTTGTAACTAAACTCTACAAAAAGTTATCTCAGATGCGCGGCTACGTCAAGCGGGAGGGAAATACCGGTAAAAAATTATCGCGAGCGCTCAGGCGCCAGCGATCGTCATCTCGGCTATCTTGATGGTCGGCGCGGCGGTCGACGAGCGCCAGTTGAGGTCGTTGCCGATCATCTCGACGCCGGCCATCATATCTTTCAGGTTGCCGGCTATGGTGATTTCGTTCACCGGGTACGCGAGTTCGCCGTTCTCGATCCAGATTCCGCCCGCGCCACGCGAATAGTCCCCGGTCACCATGTTCACGCCGAAGCCGATGGTCTCGGTCAGGTACAGTCCATGCTTCACCGAGCCGATTATCTGCGCTGGCGTGTAGCTGCCGGGCTCGAGGTACAGATTGGTGGTCGAAACGCTGGGCGCCTCGCCAACCGAGCGCGCGGCGTTGCCAGTCGGAGCGAGACCGAGCTTGCGCGCCGAGTAGCAGTCGAGCAGGTAGGTCGCGAGAACGCCCTTGTCCACCACGTTCTTGCGGGAGGTCGGCAGACCCTCGCCGTCGAAGGGCTTGGAGCCGAGACCGCCGGGAATCAGCGCGTCGTCGACGATAGTGACGCCGGGCGCCGCGATCGATTTGCCCAACTGCCCGATCAGGAAAGACGCGCCCTTATATAGTGAGGGGCCCGAGGCGGCGCCGACGATCGATCGAATCAAGCCGGCTGCCATGTCGGGATCGAAGACGATCGGCGCGCGCGTCGTCTTGATTTTGCGCGCGCCGAGGCGGCGGATCGCGCGCCTGGCGGCGGTTATTCCGACCGACTCCGCATCTTCGAGTTTTCCGAAGCGGCGGTTCGAGGTGTACCAGAATCCCTGCTGCATCGCGTCGCCATCCTGCGCGATCGGCTGCACGACGAGAGTGTACGAGGTGCCGGAATATTCGCCGGAAAAACCCTGGCTGTTGGCGAACAGGACCTGGTAGCGGCCGGAGCTGAATTCGGCGCCCTCGGAGTTCTTCATGCGCGGATCGAATTTCAGGGCCGCGTTCTCGGCGGTGCGCGCGATCGCGAGCGCGCGATCCGCGGTCACTATTCCGCCGTCGGGATCCGCGAGCGAAAGCTCGGGCAATGACTTCGGATGCATCGCAGGGTCGGGCAGGCCCGCCCACGGATCGGCGGCCGACAGGCGTGCCAGCTCGACGGTGTTGGCGACGAATTCGCCGAGCGAGTCGCGCTCCAGTTCGGCCGTCGATGAAGTCGCGGACGACTGTCCGCAAAACACGCGCAGACCCAGCCGGCGCTCGCGCGAGCTCTTGAGCTTTTCGACTTCACCAAGGCGGACGCCGGCGGCAAGCGACTCCGCCGTCACGCACAGAACTTCGGCCGCGCTGGCGCCTTTGCGTTTAGCCTCGTCGAGCGCCCAATTGGCGAGTTCAATATCAACCGTCGCCATCAGATTGTCCCTATCTTGTTAGTGGACGCTCTCTCGCGGTGATCCTTCGGCGTGCCGAGAGCAGCGTACGACAAACGAAAGCGCCCTAACCCCTGGCCCCTTCCCCAGAAAAGGGGAAGGGGAAGCAAGGTCATCGGAGGGCATCGCCGTCCTATCCCCCTAGCCCCCTTTCCGGTGCGGAAAGAGGGAACAAACAAAAGACCGCTTCCGCCGCTGTGGCTCCGATCTCCATTTTTCGGCGGCTCGCACAAGGGCAGGCTGCCTAAACTGTCGCGTCGCCGTCCTATCCCCCTAGCCCCCTTTCCGGTGCGGAAAGGGGGAACAAACAAAAGACCGCTCCCGCCGCTGTGGCTCCGATCCCCATTTTTCGGCGGCTCGCACAAGGGGAGGCTGCTTAACGCGTCGCAATGCAAGCTATTCAAAAGGGCCTCCCTTGCGGTTCAGTTTGCGCGCGTGCCGCCGACCGTTATCCCGTCGATTCGAATCGTCGGCAGACCCACGCCCACCGGCACCGATTGTCCGTCCTTGCCGCAGGTGCCGACACCCGCGTCGAGCGCGAGGTCGTTGCCGACCATGGAGACACGAGTCAGCACGTCGGGACCGTTGCCGATAAGCGTCGCGCCCTTGACGGGCCGCGTCACCTGGCCGTCCTCGATCAGGTAAGCCTCACTCGCTGAAAAGACAAATTTGCCGTTGGTGATGTCGACCTGGCCGCCGCCGAAGCTGACCGCATAAAGGCCGTTCTTGACCGACTTCATTATCTCCTCGGGCGTCGATTCGCCGTTGAGCATGAAGGTGTTGGTCATCCGGGGCATCGGCGAATGCGCGAAGCTCTCGCGACGGCCGTTGCCGGTCGGCGCCATCTTCATCAGACGCGCGTTCATCCGATCCTGCAGGTAGCCGCGCAGGATTCCCTTTTCGATCAGCACGGTGCGCGAAGTGGGCGTGCCTTCGTCGTCAACGTTGAGGCTGCCGCGGCGATTCGGGATAGTGCCGTCGTCGATCACGGTGCAAAGCTCGCTCGCGACTTTCTGGCCGATTCGATTCGCGAACGCCGAGACCCCTTTGCGGTTGAAATCGCCTTCAAGACCGTGGCCAATCGCCTCGTGAAGCAGAATTCCGGGCCATCCGGGGCCGAGCACGACGACCATCTCGCCCGCGGGAGCGTCGACGGCGTCGAGATTGACGATCGCCTGCCGCGCCGCTTCCAGCGCGTACTCGCGCCAGCGATCGTTTTCGATGAAGTAGCTCCACTCGACGCGTCCGCCGCCGCCGTACGAACCCATCTGGCGGCCCTTGCCGTCGTCGGCGATCACGGTCACGTTGAGCCGGCACAGCGGCTGCACGTCGGCGGCGACCTGCCCGTCGCTGTTCACGACCATCACAATCTTCCGCTCGCACGCGAACGACGCCATCACGTTCTTCACGCGCGGATCGGAGGCGCGCACGACGCGATCGATCTCACTCAGCAACTTGGCGCGCTCATTCACGGGAACCTCGAGCGGCGTGCTGTCGAGATCGTACAGCGCATGACTCGCGACCGGCGCGCCGACCTGCACCGCGGCGGGCGTGGTGCCGCGCTGGTCGGCAATCGCGCGCGCGGCCTCGGCCGCAAGGCGCATCCTGTCGATCGTGACTTCGTCGGAATAGGCGTAGCCGGTGCGATCCTCGGCGCAGACGCGCACGCCGACGCCGTGGCTGACGCTCTTGCTGGTGTGATTCACCATCGACTCTTCGAGTCCGAGACCCTCGGCGCTGCGGTACTCGAAGTAGAGATCGGCGTAGTCGGCCTTGCGCTCGAGCGCGCTGCCGAGGATTGCTCGAGCGCGCCGTGGTTCATGCCGAAACGGTTCAGGAAAAATTTATCGGGAGCAACGAGTTCGTTGGACATTATATTTGCCGCCTGTGAATCAACATTATCAAAGCGCGTGCTCGCCAAAAAGGCGCTCGATCCGTTACGCTCTGCGAATGGCCACGCGCGAGACACTGGCGCTGATCGATCGCCTGATGCTCGAGATGATCGCGCAGCAGGAGAGCAAGGTGCTCGCGATGGCGCGCGCGATTCATCCGGGGCTCCCGGCGGAGGACATCCGCAATCCGAACGATTTCGCCGACCTGATGGCGAGCGGCGAGTGGAACTTCGAGGACGGACTCCTCGCGGGGCTGAAGAGCGCGCACATGGCGCTGCGCGCGAAGATGCTCGAAGTTATGCGATAGCAGCGTCCTTTTGACTGATTTTGTTGCGAAAATCAGTGTCAGTAAGTTTTCGCTTTTGGGGCGAAAAATACCATATGTAGTGGGCCATGAGAGTGGATACCACTGCTGGTAGCTTCGTTCCGTCAAAATTACTTTTCAAGCGGGGAGGATTGTTATCCGGAGAACAAATGGCGAGACTGGGCGAGAAATTTCGAGGGAATGACAGAACGGGCAACGTGGTGAACGTTGCTTATTGGGATCAGATTAGCAGAGTGTGCGCTCCGGTGTAACAGTTTGTTAGCGAATTGGCACGATGGCCGACATGGGGCCGTAGCGCGCGAAATGATTGGGCGCAGTGATTGTCGCGATCAGAGAGGCGCTGCGTAGGCGGAGCCCTAACCCCTAGCCCCTTCCCCAAAAGAAATGGGGAAAGGGGATACTGGTGGTGGAAAATCGCGCGTCCTATCGCTCTAGCCCCCTTTCCAGAATGGAAAGGGGGAAGCAGGCAAAAGGGGCAGGCTTGGCAGTCGCGATGCGAAACTGGATCAGCCGGCGGCGGCTTTTTTGCGCGGCTGTTCCGTCGCCTGTTCTTTCTTTGCGGAGCGGCGGCGCGGCTTCTTGGCCTTGGTCTGCTCCTCGGCGCCGGTGAACTCGATCACCGACAGCATCGCGGCGTCGCCGCGGCGATGACCGAACTTGATCACGCGCGTGTAGCCGCCGTTGCGATCCTTGAAGCGCGGCGCGATCTCGTCGAACAGCTTCTTGACCGCGTCATGCGACTGCAACGCCGCGAACGCGCGCCGCCGCGCCGCGAGATCGTTCTGCTTGCCGAGCGTGACCATCCGGTCCGCAATGCGCCGCAGTTCCTTGGCCTTGGGATCGGTGGTCTGGATTCGCTCGTGACGAATCAGCGCGAGCACCATGTTCTTGAACAGCGCCTTGCGATGCGCCGAGGTGCGATTGAGCTTGCGGCCCGAGTTGAGATGACGCATCAGCTACTCCAAAACCATTACGCCGACTCGCGGCGTTCCTGCTCTTCCCACATGCGGTCGAGCTCGCCGCGCGGCGGGAGGTTCTCCAGGCGCATCCCGAGCGAGAGGCCCATGTCGGCGAGGACTTCCTTGATCTCGTTGAGGGACTTGCGTCCGAAGTTTTTAATCTTGAGCATGTCCTGCTCGGTGCGCTGCACCAGCTCGCCGATATACTTGATGTCGGCGTTCTGAAGGCCGTTGAAGGCGCGCACCGAGATCGGCAGCCCTTCGACGGGCCGGTAGAGCAGCTCGCTCATCGAGGGACGCGCCTCGCCGCCTTCCGCGGCGCCGGCGGGAGCTTCGGCTTCTTCCTCGACGCCCGCGAAGATCGTCATCTGATCGCGCATCACGCGCGCCGCGTAGGTCAGAGCCTCGCGCGGGTTGATCGAGCCGTCAGTCCAAATTTCGAGCGCGAGCCGATCGTAGTCGGTGCGCTGGCCGACGCGCGCGTTGGTCACGGTGAAGTTGACTTTGCGAATCGGCGAGAAGATCGCGTCGAGGCGAATGGTGCCGATGGCTTCCTCGTCTTCGGTGCGCTCGCCGGGGACGTAGCCGCGGCCGCGCTTGATAACGAGTTCCATGTCGAGGTCGGCGCCCTTGTCGAGCGACGCGATATGCTTGTCGGGGGTGAGAATCTCCAGGCTGGGTCCGCCGGTGATATCGCGCGCGGTGACCTGCGCCTCGCCCTTGACCTTGAGGGTCGCGGTAATCTGCTCGCCCTCATGCAAGCGCAGGCGGATTTCCTTCAAGTTGAGGACGATGTCGGTTACGTCCTCCTTGACGCCGGCCAGAGTGGAGAACTCGTGCAGGACGTTTTTGATCCTGACTGCCGTAATCGCGTAGCCGGGCAGGGTGGACAGCAGGATGCGCCGCAGCGCGTTGCCAACGGTGATTCCGTAGCCGCGTTCGAGCGGTTCCGCGGAAAATTTGCCGTAGGAAGGAGTGACTTCCTTCTCGTCGAATTCGACAGCCTTGGGTTTGATCAGGTCTCGCCAGTCATTTTGCATAGTCTGTGCTCTTTTTTCCGATGGATTTCCCGCGCCCACACAGGTCCACCACGGACCGGGACGCCGAATCGGTGTGCCTCCGCCCTATCTAGAGTAATGCTCGACGATCAGCTTCTCGCTGATCGGCATCGTCAGTTCAGCGCGCGCCGGCAGCGACCGGAGCGAGCCGCGGAATTGTTCGCGCTCGAGTGCCATCCACGGCGGTACGCCGCGGCGCTGCGCCATCTCGATTGCCTCGACGATCACCTTCTTGGTGCGGCTCGCCTCGGCCACGCTGATCACACTGCCAACCTCGACCAGCGTCGAGGGAATCGTGACTTTCTTGCCGTTGACCTGAATATGCCCGTGACGAACCACCTGGCGCGCCTGCGCGAGCGAACTGGCGAAGCCAAGGCGATAAACCACGTTGTCGAGGCGCCGCTCGAGCAACACGAGCAGGTTCTCGCCGGTGATTCCGTCCATCCGTTCGGCCATGTTGAAGTATTCGGAGAACTGCCGCTCCATCAGGCCGTAAATGCGCTTGACCTTCTGCTTCTCGCGCAGCCGAATCGCGAATTCAGAGAAACGCGTGCGCGCCTGGCCGTGCGCGCCGGGCGGATAATTGCGCCGCTCGATCGCGCACTTGTCGCTGTAGCATCGCTCTCCCTTGAGGAAGAGTTTCAGTCCTTCGCGCCGGCATAGCCGGCATACCGGACCCAAGTTCCTAGCCATCTCTTTTTAGTGAATCCACTTGGTTGGGGACAATTTGCACAAAATTTCCTTAGCTGTCCACGTTTTTGTTTCTCTTAGTTGTTTGCCTTGTTGTTGATCCGGGTCAGACTCGACGCCGCTTTGGCGGACGGCATCCGTTGTGCGGAATCGGGGTGACGTCCTTGATCGAGATGACGCCGAGGCCGGCCGCTTGCAGCGCGCGCACCGCGGACTCGCGGCCGCCGCCCGGGCCCTTGACGTGAACGACCACCGCGCGCATCCCGACTTCCGAGCATTTGCGCGCGCACGCTTCGGCCGCCATCTGCGCGGCGAACGGGGTGCCCTTGCGCGAGCCCTTGAAGCCGACGGAGCCGGCGCTCGACCATGCGATCACGGTGCCCTGCTGATCGGTAATCGTCACTATTGTGTTGTTGAAGGTCGCATGTACATGCGCGACGCCCTCGGGCACGTTGCGGCGCACCTTCTTGCGGCGCGGCGCAGGGACAGGAGCTCCAGCGGCGCCGGCCGCGGCTGCGGCAGGTGCAGTCGCAGCAGCCTTTTTTTCGGGCGCAGCTTTCTCTTTTATTTCTTCAGCCATTTTTTTCTTTTTTTAGTGAATCCGCATTGTGCTGTTTGTCAGGTGATAATTTCCTTAGCCGCCCGCGTTTTATACGTTAGCCCTTTGGCGGCGCCTGTTTTTTGCCGGCTACTACTTTGCGCGGACCTTTGCGCGTGCGCGCGTTGGTGTGGGTCCGCTGGCCGCGCACCGGAAGTCCGCGACGATGCCGGATGCCGCGGTAGCATCCGAGATCCATCAGGCGCTTGATCGACTGCTGGAAGTCGCGGCGCAGGTCGCCTTCGACTTCGTAGTCGGTGTCGATTACCTGGCGGATATGGACCTGCTGGTCGGCGGACAGATCGTCGGTCTTGATCGCAGGATCGACCTTGGCGGCGGCGAGGATTTTGAGCGCGCTCGGCCGGCCTATTCCGTAGATATAGGTGAGCGCGATATCCATCCGCTTGTTTTTCGGCAGTTCGACTCCAGCTATGCGTGCCATTCGAAACTATCCCTGGCGCTGCTTGTGGCGCGGGTTGGAGCATAGGACGCGCACGACGCCTTCGCGGCGCACGACCTTGCAGTTCTTACAGATTTTTTTTACAGATGCTCGGACTTTCATAAAACCTCAAACTATCGGAACCTCACCCCTGGCCCCTCTCCCTTCTGGAGAGGGGAAGAGTTTTTTCGCTGCGCTCAGCATTGACAAAGGAGCGGCCGGTTTCTGTATTTTCATGACGCCTTGCTGCTCCTGTGTCTGCCCATGAAAGCTCTCAACGGTATCGCCATGTCCAATTCGACGAAGCGTCGCGAGGCGAATTTCCATTCCTCGCCCACTTTTGCGTAGTCGTCTTCGTAGTAGCCCGAGCCGAGCCACTTGATGCCATCCGCTGCGCTGCGCAGTTCGATGTAGCATCGGCCGGTCGCTCGATTCACGCCACGCAATTCGAGGACATGGGTGTGGACGAAGTGCCGGGGGTGCACCTGCTTGAACTCAGCTTCGAACATCGTCTTGAGTTCGACGCGGCCGCGCGACACGACTTCATTCTCGGCGTCTTCGGCTACTCTTGCCGTGAAAGTGCCGTCGGCGGTGAAGAGACTCACGAAGCCCTCCACATCTTCGCGCCATAGGCAGTCGATATACCTGATGACGAGATCGCGGATGGCTTCGCGGTCGGCAAGTTCACGCATCAAATCGCCGGTTGTTTTCACTTGCAGTTCTTACAACCTCACCCCTGGCCCCTCTCCCTTCTGGAGAGGGGAACAGAGAGCGCGCTCGATTCGTACAAACCTAACGCCCAACCCCTTCCCATAGTGGGAAGGGGAACCGGTCGCGCGGGGGGCTCTCTCTATCAACATAATTCGGCCTGTTTCAGCGCATCCGGTAAGTGATTCGGCCGCGGGTCAGGTCGTAGGGCGAGAGTTCGACGGTGACTTTGTCGCCGGCCAGAATTTTTATGTAATGCATCCTCATTTTGCCCGAAATATGCGCCAACACTTTGTGCCCATTGTCGAGCGTCACCCTGAACACCGCATTGGGGAGCGCTTCCTGAACCGTTCCCTGTACTTCTATCGCGTCGCCCTTAGACATCAGCTAATTCGCTCAGGATTTCCGGCCCGTTGGAGGTAATCGCGATGGAATGCTCGAAGTGGGCAGATAGTTTACCGTCCGCCGTCACCGCAGTCCAGCCATCGGAAAGTATCTCCAAATCGGGGCTACCCTCGTTAACCATCGGCTCGATCGCCAGCGCCATCCCCTCGCGCAGGCGCGGATTAGGCATCCCGGGGCGGAAGTAGTTCGGCACCTGGGGATCCTCGTGGAGCTTGCGGCCGATACCGTGTCCCGCGAAGTCGGTGACCACGGAAAAGCCCGCGCGCTCGACGGTATCCTGCACGGCGCGCGCGATATCGCTTATGCGATTGCCGGCGCGAGCCTGCGCGATTCCGGCGTAGAGCGAGTCGCGAGTCACCTGGAGCAGTTTCGTGACGCGCTCCGGCACGGGACCGACGGCGACGGTGCGGGCCGAGTCGCCGTAGAAGCCTTCGTAGACGACGCCGAAATCGAGGCCGACGATATCGCCGGCCTTCAATTTGCGGCTCGACGGGATGCCGTGGACGATCTCGTTGTTAATCGACACGCACAGGCATTTCGGGTAGACGACGTCGCCGGGCTTGTAGCCTTTGAAGGCAGGCTTCGCGCCTTTTTTGTAGGTCAGGTCTTCGGCCAGCTTGTCGAGCTCCTCGGTGGTGATGCCGGGGCGTACGGCGGCGGCGAGCGCCTCGAGGATTTCGGCGACGATTTGGCTCGCTTGGCGCATCACGGCAATTTCGGCCGGGGTTTTAATAGTAATCATGATTGAGCGGTTGTGCTGTTTAGGAACCTCACCCCTGACCCCTCTCCTTTCTGGAGAGGGGAAGAAATCCGAGCGGGGTTGTTGCGAAAGGTTCTCACTTGGGGGGCACCCCGGCTCCGTTAACTGCTGCGAGGATTCGCTTTTCTACTTCTTCGGTGCGGCCTACTCCGTCGACTTGCGCCAGCAGTCCGAGGCGTGCGTAGTGATCCAGCAGCGGGCGGGTGGTTTCGGCGTAGACTTTCAGGCGTTCGCGGACGGTTTCCTCGGCGTCGTCTTCGCGCTGATATAGTTCGCCGCCGCACTTGTCGCAGATACCGGGTTTGGCAGGCGGCTCGAAGACCACGTGATACATCGCGTCGCAATTCCTGCAGGTGCGCCGTCCTGAAATTCGCTTCACGATCTCTTCGTCCGGCACGATCACTGCGACCGCCTTGTCGAGCTTCAGGCCCGCGTGCTCGAGTCCCTTGGCGAGCGCCTCAGCCTGCATCACGTTGCGCGGGAATCCGTCGAGGATGAATCCGTTGCGGGCGTCCTTTTTGCGCAACCGCTGATCGACCAGCTTGAGGACCAGGTCATCGGGGACCAATTGCCCGCGATCCATGTAACTGGCGGCCTCGCGGCCGAGTTCCGACTCTTCGCGCACTACGCCTCGCAGCAGATTGCCGCTGGACACTTGCGGGATACCCCACAGCGCGCCCAGCGCCCGCGCCTGCGTACCCTTGCCCGCACCCGGCGGGCCTAGCAGCACGAGCCGCACCAGCTAGGCACCCCTCTTGGTCTTGACCCGTCCACGGCGCATGAAGCCTTCGTAGTTGCGGGTCAGCAGATGGGTTTCGATTTGCGCGACCGTGTCGAGCGCGACGCCCACGACTATGAGCAGCGCGGTGCCGCCGAAGAAAAACGGCACGTTGAAGCGCGCGATCAAAATGGTGGGCAGCACGCATACGGCGCTGACGTAAATCGCACCGCCGAGCGTGATACGCGACAGCACGCGATCGATGTAGTCGGCGGTGAAACGGCCCGGCCGGATTCCCGGGATGAAGCCACCGTATTTTTTCAGATTGTCGGCGACGTCGACCGGATTGAAGGTGACGGACGTGTAGAAGTAGCAGAAGAAGACGATCAGGCCGACGTAAACCAGGTCGTAATAGAAGCCGCCCGGCGTGAGATAGCTCGAGTACGGTTTCAGGAACGGGACGAAGGTCGCCAGCGTCGCGGGGAAGACCAGCAGCGCCGACGCGAAAATCGGCGGAATAACGCCGGAGGTGTTGATCTTCAACGGCAGATGCGAGCTCTGACCGCCGTACACGCGGCGTCCGACCACGCGGCGCGCGTACTGAATCGGGATGCGGCGCTGCGCGGTCTCGATATAGACGATGCCGGCGATGACCGCGGCGGCGACCGCAAGGATGAAGATGAGCAGGAAGATGCTCATTTCGCCCTCGCGCACGAATTGCGCGGTGGTGCCGATTGCGCTCGGGAGGCGCGCCACGATTCCCGCCATAATGATCAGCGAGATGCCGTTGCCGATGCCGCGCTCGGTAATCTGCTCGCCAATCCACATGAGGAACATCGTGCCCGCGGTCACAGTCAGCACCGTCATTACGATGAAGCCGGGGCCGGGGTTGTAAACGATGCTGCCGCCGCCGGGCGCCTGAATCTTTTCGAGCGAGAACGCGATCATGGTGCCCTGGAACAGCGCCAGCAGCACGGTGCCGTAGCGGGTGTACTGGGTTATTTTGCGGCGGCCCGCCTCGCCTTCCTTATATAGCTCGTCGAGATAGGGCGATGCGATTTTGAGCAGGTCGAGGACAATGGCGACCGAGATGTACGGCATGATGCCGAGCGCGAGGACGGAGAAGCGCTCGAGCGCGCCGCCGGAAAACAGATTGACCCAGCCGAACAGGGTGCCGCTGGCGGCGTCGAAGAACGAGGCGAGGGCCTGGCCGTCGATGCCGGGAGTCGGCACGGCGACGCCGATGCGATACACGGCGAGCATCATGGCCGTGAAGACCAGGCGTCGGCGCAATTCGGGGATGCGCGAGGCGTTTGAAAACCCGTCGAGCATTTTTTAGCTTTGGGTGGGCGTTACCAACTCCGCGACGCCGCCCGCGGCGGCGATTTTATCGAGCGCCGATTTCGAGAACGCGTCGGCGCGCACGTTAATCTTACTCTTCAAGTCGCCGTCACCTAAAACCTTGACCTTGCGCCCGGCCGGAATCAGCCCGCGCGCGACGAGCGCGGCGGCGTCGATGGTGACGCCGTCAGCGAAGTCGCCGAGGCGCGACAGGTTCACAATCGCGAACTCGTCGCGGCGCGCCTGGTTCTTTAGCGTGCGACGAAAACCCTGCTTGGGCAAGCGCCGCTGCAGGGGCATCTGGCCGCCTTCGTAACTCGGCGGAGTGTTGCCGTGCGAGCGCGCGCCGAGTCCCTTATGCCCGCGGCCCGCGGTCTTGCCGTGGCCCGAGCCGATGCCGCGGCCGACGCGGCGTTTGCGATGGGTCGAGCCGGGCGATGGTTTCAAATCCTTCAAATCCATGACGGAGCCTAATCCTTGAGCTCGACGACGAGATGTTTCAACCGCTTGACCATCCCTTCGACCGCGGCGCTGCGTTTGAGCTCGCGCACGCTGCCGACTTTGCCCAGGCCGAGGCCCTTGACCGTCTCGCGGACGCGGCGCTTGGTGCTGATCGGACTGCCGACGAGCTTGACGCGAATTTTATCGGACATTTCGTTCCTCAACTATCGCACACGGACCGGAACGGAGGCAGAATCCTGAATCGCGCGCGGAAAATGCGCGCTGAACAAGGACCCTCACCTTCATCCTCTCCCTTACAGGGAGAGGGGGCAGAAGGAGCGGATTGCGGAAAGATCTCTCGATCACGCTAAACCTACGCGGCGGCTTCGGGATGATTCGGGGTGCGGCCGCGGAGACGATTGATATCCTGGGTGCTGCGCAGCTCGGCCAGGGCCTCGAGGGTCGCTTTGACGAGGTTGTGAGGATTCGACGAGCCCAGGCGCTTGGTCAGAATGTTACGGATGCCGGCGAGCTCGACGACCGCGCGCACGCCGCCCGCCGCGATGACGCCGGTGCCCTCGGCGGCAGGACGCAGCACTACGCGTCCAGCGCCGAAACGTCCGACCACTTCGTGCGGGATCGTACCGTCCTGAATCGGCACGCGCACCAGGCTTTTCTTGGCGCGGTCGACGCCCTTGCGAATCGCCTCGGGCACTTCGTTGGCCTTGCCCAGGCCGAATCCGACCAGCCCGTTGTGATCGCCGGCGACCACCAACGCGCTGAAGCTGAAGCGGCGTCCGCCCTTGACGACTTTCGCGACGCGGTTGATATGCACGACCTTCTCTTTGATCTCGAGGCCCTGCGGATCGATGCGCTGCGTGACCGTGCCTTCTTTTAGTGTTCGTTGCCTGCCGTTCAAAATTTTAACCCCGCTTCGCGCGCCGCGTCAGCCAGCGCCTTGACGCGGCCGTGATAGAGAAATCCGTTTCGATCGAACACGACGCTGGAAATGCCGCTCTGGAGGCATCGCTCGGCGATCGCCTTGCCGACCGCTTTGGCGGCGGCGAGGTTGCGCTTGCTCTTGAGTTCGTCGCGCAGGCCGGCGGTCTCAGTCGAGGCGGCGGCGAGCGTGCGTCCGCTCTCGTCGGAGATAACCTGGACGTAAATATGATGCAGCGAGCGGAATACGGACAGCCGCGGGCGATTGTCGTTGCCGACCGCCTTGCGCCGCACCCGGCTTTGTCGCAGCTTGCGTTTTTCTGATCGTTCTACCGCCATAATTGCAACTAACCTTCTTACGCCGAAGTCGAACCCGCCGCGGCTTTGCCCGCTTTGCGGCGAATCGTCTCGGTCGCGTACTTGATTCCCTTGCCCTTGTACGGTTCAGGCGGCCTGAGCTCGCGAATCTGCGCCGCGACCGTGCCGAGGAGTTGGCGGTCGGCACTCTCGAGGGTGACGGTCACCTGCTTTTCGACTTTCGCGGTGACGCCGGGCGGCAGTTGATAGACGATCGGATGCGAATAGCCGAGGGTGAGATTCACCTGCTGGCCCTTGGCTTCCGCGCGGTAGCCGACGCCGTTTATCTCGAGCACGCGAGTGAAGCCCTTGCCGACACCCTCGACCATATTGGCGACCAGCTTGCGCATGAGGCCGTGGATCGAGCGCTCTTCACTGGTGTCGCCGGGACGTTTCACGACGATTTCCGAGTCCTTGATCTCGGCGGTGAAGCCGGGATGAAGCGTGAGCTCGAGCTTGCCCTTGGGGCCTTCGACTTTGAGTTTGCCGCCGGCGACGGTCGCCTTGACGCTCTTGTCGAGATGAATTGGCAGTCTTCCTATCCGCGACATGGTTGATTACCAGACCCTGCAGAGGATTTCGCCGCCGACTTTGCGGCGCCGCGCCTCGCGACCGGTCATCACGCCGAGCGGCGTCGATACGATCTGCACGCCCATCGCGCCGCGCACCTTGCCGATTTCGGCGGCGCCGGCATAACGGCGATTGCTGGGCTTGCTGATGCGGTCGATGCCGCGAATTACCGACTCGCGGGTGGGCGAGTAGCGAAGTTTGAGCGCGAGCATCTTCTTGGGCGCCTCGCCGCCGACTTCGACGCCCGCGAGGAAACCCTCGGCCATCAGCACGCGGCAAATCGCCTCGCGCAGGCGTGAATGCGGCAGCGTGAGTTCGTTGTACCGCGCGCGCATCGCGTTGCGGATTCGCGTGAGCAGTTCTGCGATCGGATCGGTCTGCGACATTATTAGTCTCTCTTACCAGCTCGCCTTGATCACGCCCGGCAACTTGCCGTCGAGAGCCAGTTTGCGCAGGCATAGCCGGCACATCTTGAAACGGCGATAGTAGGCGCGCGCGCGACCGCATAGCGGACAGCGGTTGTACTGGCGCACTTTGAATTTTTGTTTGCGGGTGGCTTTGACCCGCAGGCACGTTTTCGCCATTCAGCTTATCCTTATGCTCCCGGCTCCGGCGTGGGCGGCGGCGTTGCAGCGGCGGCGACCGCAGCCCTGGCGGCGGCGTGGGCCTGCGCGACCGCGGCCGCCTTGGCGGCGTCCGCCTCGCGCTCGGCCGCACCGCGCATCGGCATCCCGAGCGCGCGGAGCAGCGTCAGCCCCTCGAAGTCGCTGCGGGCCGTGGTCGTGATCGAAATCGTCAAGCCCTTCACCTTCTCGACCTTGTCGAGGTTGAGTTCAGGAAAAATCGTGTGTTCCTTCAGCCCGAGCGAGTAGTTGCCGCGGCCGTCGAAGGCCTTGTCGCTGACGCCGCGGAAATCGCGCACGCGCGGCAGCGAGATATTCACCAGCCGATCGAAAAACTCCCACATCTTTTCGCGCCGCAGCGTGACCATCACGCCAATCGGCATCCCCTGGCGCAGCTTGAAGTTCGAGATGGCCTTGCGCGCGCGGGTCAGCACCGGTTTCTGCCCGGCGATCACCTTGAGTTCTTCGAGCGCGGAGTCGAGAATCTTGACGTTGTCGCGCGCTTCCTGCAGCGCCATGTTAATCGTGATCTTCTCAAGCCGCGGCACGCGCATCTTGTTGTCGATTTTCAGCTCGCGCATCAGGGCCGGCGCGATTTCATTCTCGAAGCGAACGCGCAGGCGCGCGGGCAGCTTGGGCTCGGGCGGCAGCGGCGCCGCAGCCGCGGCCTTGGCTTCCTCGGCTGCCTGCTTCTGCTGAGCCTGGCGGGCCTTGCCCTCGCGCTTGGCCTTGGCCGCAGCGTCGGACTTGGCAGTCTGTTCCGCTTTCGCGGCCTGCTCGGCCTTGTCGGGCTTTTCTTTTTTATCTTTATCGGCCATCAGTCGTTACCTATATGTTCGCCGCAGCGGCGGCAGACGCGGCTCTTGGAGCCATCGTCAGCGATCTTGACCCCGACCCTGACCGGAGCGTTGCAGCGATCGCAAAAAATCATGACGTTCGAGATGTCGAGCGGCGCTTCCTTCTCGACGATACCGCCCGGGCTCTGCGCGCCGCGCGGCTTGCTGTGACGCTTGACGATATTGAGCCGCTCGATCACGACGCGTCCGCGCTCGGGCAGCACGCGCATCACCTTGCCGGTCTTGCCGCGGTCGCGGCCGGCGACGACCATCACGGTGTCATTCTTCTTGATTTTGTACTTCGCCGACGCCATCACAGCACCTCCGGCGCGAGCGAGATTATTTTCAAAAACTTTTTCGCGCGCAATTCCCTGGCGACGGGGCCGAAGATGCGGGTGCCGACCGGTTCGTGATCCTTGTCGAGCAGCACGGCGGAGTTGCCGTCGAAGCGGATGTAACTGCCGTCGTCGCGGCTGATTTCCTTGGCGGTGCGCACAATCACCGCGCGCGACACGTCGCCTTTTTTGACCTTGGCGTTGGGAATCGCCTCTTTGACTGCGACCACGATCACATCTCCGACTGACGCGTACCGGCGCTTGGAGCCGCCGAGCACCTTGATGCACATCACTTTGCGGGCGCCCGAGTTATCGGCGACATCCAGAACTGTTTGCACCTGTACCATCTTATCGCGCCCTTACCCCGCGGCCTTTTTGAGTACGCGGCTGACGCGCCAGCGCTTGTTTTTCGAGAGCGGCCGCGATTCGATAATCTGCACGCGGTCGCCTTCCTTGCACTCGCCGCGCTCGTCATGCGCCATGAACTTGGTGCTGCGGCGCACGCGCTTGCCGTAAAGGGCATGCTCGACCATGCGATCCACTTTGACCAGCACGGTTTTGGTCATCTTGGCGGAGACCACCGTGCCCTCGCGCCGTTTAATTCGCTCCCGCATTAACCTGCCTTTTTCTCCGTTGCCGTTTCGCGACGCGCCTTCTCGCCGAGCAGAGTCATGATGAGCGCCAGCTCGCGGCGGGCGCGCCGATAGCCGGCGTGATTGTCGAGCTGATTGGTGCGCAGCTTGAGGCGCAGGCGGAAAATTTCCTCGCGCGCCTCGTGCTCCTTGACCCGCAAATCGGGGGCGGTCATCTGCCGCAGTTCGTCAAGCTCCAAGGCCGCCCTCCTCGCGCTGGATCATAATTGTTTTGATCGGCAGCTTATGCGACGCCAGACGCATCGCCTCTTTTGCCGTTGCGTAGTCGACGCCTTCCATCTCGAACAGAATCCTGCCGGGCCGCACGCACGCAACCCATCCTTCGGGCGAGCCCTTGCCCTTGCCCATCCGGGTTTCGGCCGGCTTCTTGGTGAAGGGCTTGTCGGGGAAGACGCGAATCCAGACGCGGCCGCCGCGCTTGATATGGCGGGTGAGCGCGATACGGGCGGCCTCGAGCGCGCGCGTGTCGATGCGGCAAGTCTCGAGCGACTTGAGTCCGTAGTCGCCGAACGCAAGCGTGAGCCCGCGCGATTCGGCGCCGCGGACGCGGCCCTTCATCATCTTGCGCCATTTAACTTTTTTTGGTGCGAGCATCTTGGTTCGTCAATTCGCCTGCACAGGCGTTCCTGCGCGTTTCGCGTCCGCATCCTTGCGCGTTAAAACTTCGCCGCGGAAAATCCAGACCTTCACGCCGATTTGACCGTAGGTCGTGCGCGCTTCGGCAAATCCGTACGCGACGTCAGCACGGAGAGTCTGCAGCGGCACGCGACCCTCGCGATACCATTCCTGGCGCGCGATTTCCGCGCCGCCGAGGCGTCCCGCGACATGGACCTTGACGCCCTGCGCACCCATCCGCATCGCGCGCGTGACGGCTTCCTTCATCGCGCGGCGGAACGCGACGCGGCGCTCGAGCTGCAGCGCGATATTCTCGGCGACGAGCTGCGGGTCGAGGTCGGGGCGGCGGACCTCGTGGATATTGATGAAGGAGTCGCGCCCTTTCATCAGTTTCTGGATGTCGACTTTCAGCTTGTCGATTTCCGCGCCCTTCTTGCCGATGACGATACCGGGACGCGCCGTGTAAATGTTTATCTTGGCCTTGTTGGCCATCCGCTCGATTTCAATCCGCGAGATGCCGGCGTGGTAGAGCCGCTTCTTGATGAAGTCGCGCAGCTTCAAATCCTCGTGCAGCAACTTGGCGTAGTCGTGGCTCGCGTACCATCGTGAGTCCCAGCTCTCGATGATGCCGAGGCGAAAACCGCGCGGATGTACTTTCTGTCCCATCTGAGACCTCAGGACGCCCGCTCGTCCACGATTACCGTGAGATGGCTGGTGCGTTTATGGATCGGCGTCGCATGCATATGCGCGCGCGTGAGCGATCGCTTCCAGGTCGACCCGGTGTCAGCGGTCGCGCGTTTTACGAACAACTTGTCCTCGTCGACGTTCTGCTGATCGCGGGCGTTGGCGATCGCGGCGAGCAACGTTTTCGAGACGAAGCGGGCCGCCTTCTTGGGCGTGAACTCGAGGATCGACAGCGCCTGATCGACTTTCTTGCCCGCGATCAACTCGCACACAAGCTTGAGCTTGCGCGGCGAGATCCTGATGAAGCGGGTGCGTGATACGGATTCCATGACTCTTACAATTTCCCCGCTTACGCCTTGGCCCCGGCCGGTGCGGCCGGCGCGGCGGGCGCGGAAGGAATGGCGGCAGCCTTCACTTCGCCCTTGCGATCGCCGGCATGGCCGTGAAAAGTCCGCGTCGGCGCGAATTCGCCGAGCTTGTGGCCGACCATGTTCTCGGTGCAGTAGACCGGGATGAACTTGTGGCCGTTGTGGACGGCGAAGGTCAGCGCGATCATGTCGGGCGTGATCATCGAGCGCCGCGACCAGGTCTTGATAATGCGCTTGTCGCCCGAGGCCGAGGCGTTGGTGACTTTCTTCAGCAGATGCCCGTCGACGAACGGACCTTTTTTCAGTGACCTGGCCATAACGATTAATGCTTCCCGCGCGGCCGCCGGCTGACGATCAGATTGTCCGACGGCTGCTTCTTGCGCGTCTTGTATCCCTTGGCGGGCTGGCCCCACGGCGACTGGGGATGGTTTCCTTTCGACTTGCCCTCGCCACCGCCGTGCGGATGATCAACGGGGTTCATCGCGACTCCACGCACATGACCGCGCTTGCCGAGCCATCGCGAGCGCCCGGCCTTGCCGATAGAAATATTTTCGTGGTCGAGATTGCCGACCTGGCCGATAGTGGCGCGGCAATCCGCCTGCACCATCCGCTGCTCGCCCGAGGGCAGCTTGAGCAGGGCCATCTTGCCCTCTTTCGCCATCAACTGCGCCTGCACGCCCGCGCCTCGCGCGAGCTTGGCGCCGGCCCCGGGCTTCATCTCGATTGCATGAACGACGGTGCCGAGCGGGATGTTCTTGAGCATCAGGGCGTTGCCGGGCTTGATGTCGGCGCTCTCGCCCGACTCGACCTTGGCGCCGACCTTGAGGCCATCGGGCGCGAGGATGTAGGTCTTGACGCCGTCGGCATAATGCAGCAGCGCGATATTGGCGGAGCGATTGGGATCGTACTCGAGCGCGGCGACTACGGCGGGAATCCCGTCGCGGTTGCGCTTGAAATCGATCAGGCGAAGACGGCGCTTATGCCCGCCGCCGCGATGACGCGAGGTCATGCGTCCGCGATTATTGCGTCCTCCGGTGCGTTTGACGGGGACCAGCAAACTTTTCTCGGGCTCTTTCTTCGTGAGCTCGGAAAAATCCGCTATCTGCATGAAGCGCTGCCCGGGCGTGCGCGGATTAAGTTGTATGACTGCCATTTCTTTAGAGGCCTTCGAAGAATTCGATCTTGTCGCCTTCCTTCAGGGTTACGTAAGCCTTTTTCCAGTCGCTCTGGCGGCCCTTGATCGCGCCTTTTTTCCGTTCCTTGCCCATGAAGTTCGAGGTGCGGACCTTGAGGACGGTGACATGGAACAGATGCTCGACGGCCTCGCGAATCTGGTCCTTGCTCGTGCCGGGACGGACGCGGAACAGCACCTGGCCGGCCTTTTCGTTGGCCATGGTGCCCTTCTCGGTGATGATGGGCGCGAGAATCAGGCTCTCGGGACTACTCATTTGATTCCCCCGCAGAGCGGGCCGTCGCTTCTCCCGCAAACCGGGCTTCGATCGCCTTGGCGGTCTGGGTGGTCATCACGAGTTCCCGGTAGTTGAGCACGTCGTAAACGTTGAGGCCTTCAATCGCGAGCACTTTGTGCGCAGCCAGGTTGCGCGCGGCGAGCAGAAACTTGCCGTCGGCCTCGCCCGTCACTATCAGTGCATGCTCGACGCCGAGCTTGCCGAGCGCGGCCTTGGCGGCCTTGGTCTTCGGCTCGGGCAGATCGAGCGACTCGACGACGAACAGCTTGCCGTTTCGAGCGCGATCGGAAATAGCCAGGCACAAAGCGGCGCGCCACGCCTTCTTCGGCATCTTGTACGAATAGTCGCGCGGCTGCGGACCGAAGATCGTTCCGCCGTGACGCCATAGCGGCGAGCGTGTCGAGCCGGCGCGCGCGCGGCCGGTGCCCTTCTGCCGCCACGGCTTGCGGCCGCCGCCGGAGATGAGACCCTTGGTCTTGGTGGACGCCGTTCCCGAGCGACGATTGGCAAGCTGCATGCGGACCGCTTCGTGCAGCAGCGACAGGTCGCCGTCACGGCCGAAGACCGCGCCCGCCACTTCGAGCTCGCCGACTTTTTCGTGCGACGCCGAGTACAGCGGCAGCTTGACCGGCGAGGCCGATGGTTTTTCTTTGCGGTCAGGCACTGGCGGTCACCTTTACGTTCGAGCGGCGGCGCGGACGGGCCGCATGATGGACGACGAGCAAAGCGCCGTCGGGTCCGGGCACGGCGCCCGACACGACGACTGCGTTGTCGTCGGCAAGAATCTCGAGCACTTCGAGATTGAGAATCGAGGCGGTCGCATTGCCCATCTGTCCCGCCATCCGCATGCCCTTGCGCACGCGGCCCGGATAGGAGCGGTTGCCGATCGATCCGCCGTGGCGGAAATATTCGTGGGTGCCGTGAGAGCCGGGGAAGCCGGAGAAATGATGGCGCTTGATAACGCCGGCGTAGCCGTGGCCCTTCGAAACTCCGGTTACGTCGACCTGGTCGCCGACCTTGAACACGTCCGCAGCCGCGATTGGCTGTCCCAGGGTCAGCTCGCCTTCGCCGCGGCGCTCGAACTCGCCCGACTTGACTCCGGCCGCGATTTTGGCCTTGGCAAAATGGCCACGCTCGCCGCTGGTCACGCGGGTGAGTTTCTTTTTGCCGAACGTTACCTGCACGGCTTCGTAGCCGTCAGTCGCCGCGGTCTTCACCTGCGAGACGGTGCATGGCCCGAGCGTCAACACGGTGGCTGCGCGCACGCGGCCATCGGCGTCGGTCATCTGGGTCATCCCGATTTTTTTTCCAATCAATCCGGTCAGCATCGGCCCTACTCGAGCTTGATTTCGACGTCCACGCCCGCGGCCAAGTCGAGCTTGCCCAGCGCGTCGATGGTCTGCTGGGTCGGCTCGAGGACGTCGAGCAGACGTTTATGAGTCCGTATTTCAAAATGCTCGCGCGACTTCTTGTCGACGTGCGGCGAGCGGTTGACGGTGAAGCGCTCTATGCGGGTCGGCAGCGGAATCGGACCGGCCACGCGGCCGCCGGTGCGCCGGATGGTATCCACGATTTCGCGAACCGACTGATCGAGCAGGCGGTAGTCGTACGCCTTGAGGCGTATGCGTATCTTGTCGTTCATCTAGAAAATACCGCGCCCGATTCGTTCAGCGCTCCGCTCCCATCTCCGCTCGATTACGCACCATTGTTCGGTGTCAGTTACTTCAAAATTTTCGAAACGACGCCGGCGCCGACCGTCCGGCCACCTTCGCGGATGGTGAAGCGCAGGCCTTCGTCCATCGCGACCGGCGTGATCAGCTCGCCAAGGATCTTGATGTTGTCGCCCGGCATGACCATTTCGGTGCCCTCGGGCAGCGTCAGCACTCCCGTCACGTCGGTGGTGCGGAAGTAGAACTGCGGGCGATAGCCGGTGAAGAACGGAGTATGGCGGCCGCCTTCGTCCTTGGTCAGGATGTACGCAGACGCCTCGAAGTTGGTGTGCGGCGTAATCGAGCCGGGCTTCGCGAGCACCTGTCCGCGCTCGACGTCTTCGCGCTTGAGTCCGCGCAGCAGCACGCCGATATTGTCGCCGGCCTGGCCCTCATCGAGCAGCTTGCGGAACATCTCGACGCCGGTGACGACGGTCTTCTGGGTGTCCTTGAAGCCGACGATTTCGACTTCCTCGCCGACTTTCACTTTGCCCTTGTCGACGCGGCCGGTGACGACGGTGCCGCGGCCGGAGATCGAGAACACGTCTTCGACCGGCATCAGGAACGGCTTTTCGGTCTCGCGCTCGGGCTGCGGGATGTAGCTGTCGACCGCATCCATGAGATCGAGAATCGGCTTGCAGTTGGGGCAGTCGGCCTTGCCGCATCCGCAGTTGAGCGCGTTGAGCGCGCTGCCGCGAATGACGGGCACTTCGTCGCCCTTGAACTTGTACTTGGTCAGCAGGTCGCGGACTTCGAGCTCGACCAAGTCGAGCAGCTCGGGGTCGTCGACCATGTCGACCTTGTTCATGAAGACGACGATCGACGGCACGCCCGACTGGTAGGCGAGCAGGATATGCTCGCGCGTCTGCGGCATCGGGCCGTCGTTGGCGCCGACCACCAGGATCGCGCCGTCCATCTGCGCGGCGCCGGTGATCATGTTCTTGATGTAGTCGGCGTGTCCCGGGCAATCGACGTGCGCGTAGTGGCGCTTGGTCGTCTCGTATTCGACATGCGCGATCGAAATCGTGATGCCGCGCTCTTTCTCTTCGGGCGCCTTGTCGATCTGATCGAAGGCGGTGAAGGTGGCGAGCTTCTTCGACGCGAGGACCTTGGTAATCGCGGCGGTTAAAGTTGTCTTGCCGTGATCGATATGTCCGATCGTGCCGACGTTCGCGTGCGGCTTGGTGCGTTCAAATTTAGCCTTTCCCATTGACGTAACCTCCGATTGAGCGCGTTGCTCATGAGTCGTTAAGCGCGCTTCTTTTCCTTTCCGTCGCCGTTGAGCGCCGTCAACTCATCAAGAATATTTTTTGGCACGGGTTCATACGCGCCGAACTGCATCGTGTAAGTCGCGCGGCCCTGCGTCATCGAGCGCAGCCGCGTGGCGTAACCGAACATCGTAGCGAGCGGGACGCGGGCCTCGATGACCTGCGCGCCGGCGCGATTTTCCATGTCGAGAATCTTGCCGCGCCGCCCGCTGAGATCGCCGATCACCTCGCCCATGAACTCCTGCGGCGTGACGGCCTCGACCTCCATGACGGGCTCGAGCAGAATCGGCTCGGCCTTCTCGCAAGCTTCCTTGAAGGCCATCGAGCCGGCGATTTTGAACGCGAGTTCCGACGAGTCCACGTCGTGTTCCTTGCCGTCAATCACGATGGCCTTGACGTCGACCATCGGATAGCCCAGCACGACGCCGTTCTCCATCGCCTCTTTCACTCCGGCTTCGATGGCCGGAATGAAATTGCGCGAAATGGAGCCGCCCTTGGTGCCGTCCTCGAACTCGAAGCCTCCGCCCTTGGGGAGCGGCTCGATGCGGAGCTCGACCACTGCGAATTGTCCGTGACCGCCGCTCTGGCGGACCAGCTTGCCCTCGGCCTCCGACACGCGCTTGATGGTCTCGCGGTAGGCGACCTGCGGCTTGCCGATGTTGGCGTCGACTTTGAACTCGCGCAGCATCCGATCGACGATGATCTCGAGATGCAACTCGCCCATCCCGGCGATCAGCGTCTGCGAAGTTTCCTTGTTGACGCTGACGCGGAACGACGGGTCTTCCTTGGCGAGCTTCTGCAGCGCCTCGCCGAGCTTCTCCTGGTCGGCCTTGGTCTTGGGCTCGATCGCGATCTGGATGACAGGCTCGGGAAACTCGATCGACTCGAGCACAATCGGCGCGGCCGGATCGCACAGCGTGTCGCCGGTGGTGGTATCGCGCAGGCCGACCGCGCAGATGTCGCCGGCGTAAACCTCGGTGATGTCCTCGCGCTTGTTCGCGTGCATCTTGAGCATCCGGCCGATTCGTTCGCGCTTGCCGCGCGTCGAATTGAGCAGCGACGATCCGCTTTCGAGCTTGCCCGAATAAACCCGGATGAAGGTGAGCGTGCCCATGTGCTGGTCGTTCATTATCTTGAACGCGAGCGCAGAGAACGGCGCGTCGTCGCGCGGCCATCGCTCTTCGATCTTGTCGCCGACCTTGCCGACGACCGGCGGCAGGTCCAGCGGCGACGGCAGGTATTCGACCACCGCGTCGAGCATCGGCTGCACGCCCTTGTTGCGGAACGCGGAGCCGATAATCACCGGCGTTACCGCCATCTTGAGCGTGGCGGCGCGAATCGCGGCGCGAATCTGCTCGGACGAGGGCGCCTTGCCCTCGAGATACATCTCCATGATGTGCTCGTCGTGATCGGCGAGCGTCTCGATCATCTTGTCGCGATATCCGGCCGCCTGCTCTTTCAGGTCGTCCGGGATGTCGGTGACGCGATACTCGGCGCCGAGACGATCCTCGTCCCAAATCAGCGCCTTCTGATCGATCAGATCGACCAGCCCGCTAAACTTTTCCTCGGCGCCGATCGGCAGATGCAACAGCAGCGGCGTCGCCTTGAGCTTGTCGCGCATCTCCTGCACGACGCGCTCGAACTCCGCACCGACGCGATCCATCTTGTTGATGAACGCGACGCGCGGGACGCGATACTTGTCGGCCTGGCGCCAGACGGTCTCCGATTGCGGCTCGACGCCGCCGACCGCGCAGAACACTGCGACCGCGCCGTCGAGGACGCGGAGACTGCGCTCGACTTCAATCGTGAAATCGACGTGTCCCGGCGTGTCGATAATATTGATGCGGTGGTCGCGCCAGAAGCAGGTGGTCGCCGCCGACGTGATGGTAATGCCGCGCTCCTGCTCCTGCACCATCCAGTCCATCGTCGCGGTGCCTTCGTGCACCTCGCCAATCTTGTAGTTGATGCCGGTGTAGAAGAGCACGCGCTCGGTGGTGGTGGTCTTGCCGGCATCGATATGCGCCATGATGCCGATATTGCGCACCCGTTCTATTGGTGTCTGACGAGCCATCTAAAAAAACTCGGTATTACCAGCGGTAGTGGGCGAACGCCTTGTTGGCGTCAGCCATTCGATGTGTGTCTTCGCGCTTCTTGACCCCGCCGCCGCGATTGGCGGCTGCGTCGAGGATTTCGGCGGCGAGCCGCTCTTCCATCGACTTCTCGCCACGCGCGCGCGCCGCAGCGACCAGCCATCGCATCGCCAGCGAATTGCGCCGCACTGGACGCACCTCGCTCGGCACCTGGTAGTTGGCGCCGCCGACCCGGCGCGAGCGAACCTCGACTGCGGGGCGGACGTTGTCGAGCGCGCGCTTGAAGACGACCAGGCCGTCTTCCTTCGAGCGTTCGGCAACGAGATCGAGCGCGTGATAAAAAATCTGCTCGGCGAGCGACTTCTTGCCGCGTTCCATCACGATGTTCATGAACTTCGCGACGGTACGGTCGTGATACTTGGGGTCCGCCGGAATTTCGCGGACGCGAATTTGTCCTTTGCGCGACATATAACTCTTATACTTGGGTTTCTTCGACCCGTACTTCGAGCGGCCCTTGCGCCGCTCCTGCACGCCGATGGAATCGAGGGTGCCGCGAATGACGTGATAGCGGACACCCGGCAGGTCACGCACGCGGCCGCCGCGAATCAGCACGACCGAATGCTCCTGCAGGTTGTGCCCGACGCCGGGGATGTAGGTA
Organism: uncultured delta proteobacterium; assembly: GCA_963724395.1. GTDB lineage: Bacteria > Desulfobacterota > Binatia > Binatales > Binataceae > Binatus. The sequence goes on from CAVRUK010000005.1 coordinate 206,967, forward strand.
TTCACCTCGATCCCGTTGGACAGCCGCACGCGCGCGACCTTGCGCAGCGCAGAGTTGGGCTTCTTGGGCGTCGTGGTCTTCACCTGCGTGCATACGCCGCGCTTTTGCGGCGAGCCTTCGAGCGCACGCGCCTTGGTCTTGAAGCTCTTCTTCACGCGCGCTCGTCGGATCAACTGGTTTATCGTCGGCACTTTAATATTCTCAATCTAACTACTCTCGTTCACTTTCGCTTGGCGAGGCGCACCTGTTCGACCCTCGCCGATTACTCAAAGACCGCTCGGCGCCGGCTTGCGGCCGGCCCGGTTTTTCGCCGGATTGCCCCCGGTGGGGCGCGGTGTTCAAACAAACCCCCCAAGGACACTTATGCCCTTGGGGGAAACATCATTATGTACGGGACCCAGCCCGCCGTGTCAATCTCCGCCCGGCGCGGGCGCGGCGGCCAACTCCGGTTTTTCCGCTTCTTCTTCGGCCGCGGCGCCTTCCACCTTGACGACCATCGCGTTGTACGAGTTCATGCCGGTGCCGGCCGGAATCAAGCGTCCCATGATGACGTTTTCTTTCAGCCCGACCAGCCGGTCCACCTTGCCGTTGATGGCAGACTCGGTGAGCACGCGCGTGGTTTCCTGGAACGACGCCGCCGAAATGAAACTTTCAGTCGACAACGACGCCTTGGTGATTCCGAGCAGGAGCGGTTCCGCGATGGCCGGCTCTCCGCCGCGCGTCAGCACGCGCCCGTTCTCCTCGTCGAAGCGCCACTTCTCGACCTGGTCGCCGACCAGGAACGGCGTGTCGCCGACTTCCTTGATTCGCACGCGGCGCAGCATCTGGCGCACGATCACTTCGATGTGCTTGTCGTTGATGCGCACGCCCTGCAGCCGGTAGATTTCCTGGATTTCGTCGACCAGGTATTTCGCCAGCGCCTTCTCGCCGAGAATGGTCAGGATGTCATGCGGATTCGACGAGCCCTCCATAAGCGGCTCGCCCGCTTTGACGATATCGCCCTCGTGCACGGCGATATGCTTGCCCTTGGGAATCAGGTACTCGCGCTTCTCGCCGATTTCCGGGGTGACTTCGACCTTGCGCTTGCCCTTGGTGTCCTTGCCGAACGAAACCTGCCCGTCGATTTCCGAGATGACGGCGAACTCCTTGGGCTTGCGCGCTTCGAACAGCTCCGCGACACGCGGCAGACCGCCGGTGATGTCCTTGGTCTTGGTGGTCTCGCGCGGAATTTTCGCGATGACGTCGCCCGGCTCGACCGCCGTGCCTTCGGGCACGTTGATATACGCGCCGACCGGCAGGAAGTAGCGCGCGACGTTGTTCGAGCTCGGCAGCTTGGCGGTCTTGCCCTGCGCGTCCTTGATCGAGATACGCGGGCGCACGTCGAGATCCTTGAACTCGACGATAACGTTGGAGCGCGCGCCGGTTCGTTCATCGACCCGCTCCTCCATCGTCTTGCCTTCGAGAATGTCGCCGTACTTAACCGTGCCGCCGACTTCGGTGATGATCGGCGTCGTGTACGGATCCCATTCCGCGATAAGCTCGCCCGGCTTGACCTTGTCGCCTTCGGCCTTGCGCAGCTTGGCGCCGTACACGAGCGGATAACGCTCGCGTTCGCGCTCGCGCACGCGGCCGCCTTCGTCAGTGACCTGCGCCGCGATGACGACCTCGCCATGCCGCGTCATCACGACCAGGTTGCCGTCGCGGCTCTTGACGGTATTGACGCCATGCAGGCGCATCACGCCTTCGTTGCGGACTTCGAGCGTGGTCTGCTCGGCGCGCCGGCTGGCGGTGCCGCCGATATGGAAGGTACGCATCGTGAGCTGCGTGCCCGGCTCGCCAATCGACTGCGCGGCGATGATTCCGATCGACTCGCCGAGATTGACGAGATGGCCGCGGCCGAGGTCGCGTCCGTAGCACTTGACGCAGACCCCCTGGCGCGACTGGCAGGTGAGCACCGAGCGAATCTTGATTCGCTCGACGCCTGCGTCTTCGATTTTCTTGACCTTGTCCTCGTCGATCATCTCGTTGGCCTTCACCAGCACTTCGTTGGTGAACGCGTCGCGGATGTCTTCGAGCGCGACGCGTCCGAGCACGCGATCGCCGAGTCCTTCGATAATCTCACCGCCTTCGACCAGCGGCGTCATCTCGATTCCGTCGAGCGTGCCGCAATCGTCCTCGATGATGATCGAGTCCTGCGCCACGTCGACCAGGCGGCGCGTCAGGTAGCCGGAGTTCGCCGTCTTGAGCGCGGTGTCGGCGAGACCCTTGCGCGCGCCGTGAGTCGAGATGAAGTACTGCAACACCGTGAGACCCTCGCGGAAGTTCGCGGTGATCGGAGTCTCGATAATTTCGCCCGACGGCTTCGCCATCAGGCCGCGCAGTCCCGCCAGCTGGCGAATCTGCTGCTCGGAACCGCGGGCGCCCGAGTCGGCCATGATGAAGATCGGGTTGAACGACGGTCCGGTGATGGTCTCGCCCTTGTCGTTCTTGCCGAAGACCTGGGTCGACAGCCCCTTGATAACGGCGCTGCCGATTTGGTCCTGAACTTCGGCCCAGATGTCGACGACCTTGTTGTAGCGCTCGCCGTCGGTGATGACGCCGTTGTTGTACTGCTGCTGAATCTCGCTGACCTGCTTCTGCGCGCCTTCGAGCAGATGCGCCTTTTGCGGCGGAATCGTCATGTCCTTGATCGAGATCGAGATTCCCGCCTTGGTGGCGAATTCGAAGCCGATGTCCTTCAGCCGGTCGGCGAAGATAACCGTCGCCTTGTCGCCCGCGCGGCGATAGACGATGTCGATAAGGTTGCCGAGCTCCTTTTTCTTCATCGTCTTGTTGAGCTCGGTGAACGGAATCTCGGGCGGCACGATCTCGTAGAACAGCACGCGGCCGACCGTGGTGGTGACGCGCTCGTAACGCGGCATCGCCGCGGCAGCAGCGGCAGCAGCTGCGGCGCGCTCCTTCTTGGTGCGCGGCTTGCCGTTGGTCTCGGGCTCCGCCGGCGCGATTCCGGTCGCGAGCATGCGGCGACATCCGCACCGTGATTTTCGCGTGCAGATCGATTTCTTCGTGATCGTACGCGATTCGCACTTCCTCGACGTTGGCGAAGTTCTTGCCCTCGCCGCGCGCCAGCGGCTTCTCGCGCGTCATGTAGTAAAGGCCCAGCACCATGTCCTGCGTCGGCACGATTACCGGCTTGCCGGACGCGGGCGACAGGATGTTGTTGGTCGACATCATGAGCGCGCGCGACTCGACCTGCGCTTCGATGGAGAGCGGCACGTGCACCGCCATCTGATCGCCGTCGAAGTCCGCGTTGTACGCGACGCATACCAGAGGATGCAGCTGAATCGCCTTGCCTTCGATCAGCACCGGCTCGAACGCCTGGATTCCCAGTCGATGCAGCGTCGGCGCGCGATTGAGCAGCACCGGATGCTCGCGGATAACCTCGTCGAGGATATCCCAAACGTCCTTGCCCTCTTTCTCGACCATCTTCTTCGCGCTCTTGATAGTCGTGACGTAGCCCTTTTCTTCGAGCTTGTTGTAGATGAACGGCTTGAACAGCTCGAGCGCCATCTTCTTGGGCAGGCCGCATTGATGCAGCCGCAGCTCGGGGCCGACCACGATGACCGAGCGGCCCGAGTAGTCGACGCGCTTGCCGAGCAGGTTCTGCCGGAAGCGTCCCGACTTGCCCTTGAGCATGTCGGACAGCGACTTCAGCGGACGCTTGGACGGCCCGGTGATCGCGCGGCCGCGGCGGCCGTTGTCGAACAGCGCATCGACGGCTTCCTGCAGCATCCGCTTTTCGTTGCGAATAATGATGTCGGGGGCGTTGAGCTCGATCAGCCGCTTCAAGCGGTTGTTGCGGTTGATCACGCGCCGATAGAGATCGTTCGAGATCGGAGGTGGCGAAGCGGCCGCCGTCCAGCGGAACCAGCGGACGCAGGTCGGGCGGAATCACCGGCAGGATCGTCAGGATCATCCACTCAGGCTTGTTGCCCGAGTCGCGAAACGCGTTGACGACCTTCAGGCGCTTGGCAACTTTCTTGCGGCGCGCCTCGCTCGCCGTCGCCTTCATCTCGGCGCGCAGTTCTTCCGCGAGCTTGTCGAGCGTGAGCTGTCCGAGCAGCGAGCGGACCGCCTCGGCGCCCATCTCGGCCTTGAAGGCGTCGCCGTATTGCTCGCGCGCCTCGCGATATTTGCGCTCGGTGAGCAGTTCTTTGTACTGCAGCGGAGTCTCGCCCGCGTCGGTGACGATGTAGCACTCGAAGTAGAGGACCTTCTCGAGTTCCTTCAGCGTCATGTCGAGCAGCGTGCCGATTCGCGACGGCAGCGAGCGCAGGAACCAGATGTGCGCGACCGGAGCGGCGAGGTCGATATGACCCATCCGCTCGCGCCGGACTTTGGACTGGATTACTTCGACGCCGCACTTCTCGCAGACGACGCCGCGATGCCGCATGCGCTTGTACTTGCCGCAGTTGCATTCGTAGTCCTTGGTCGGCCCGAAAATCTTGGCGCAGAACAGCCCGTCACGCTCCGGCTTGAAGGTCCGGTAGTTGATCGTTTCGGGCTTCTTGACCTCGCCGTGCGACCACGAGCGGATCATTTCCGGCGACGCGATCGAAATGCGGATCGCGTTGAACGCCAGTGGATTCTTGGGCTTTTCGAAAATGCCGAAGAGATCTTCCATCTCGTTATAACTCCCTGGCCCTTAAGCCCTTTGCGGCTGCTCGAGCAGCTCCATGTTCAGGCAGAGCGATTGGAGCTCCTTGACCATAACGTTGAACGACTCGGGCAGTCCGGGCTCGAGCGTGTTCTCGCCCTTGACGATCGCTTCATACATCCGCGTTCGTCCCGCCACGTCGTCGGATTTAACCGTGAGCATCTCCTGCAGCGTGTAGGCCGCGCCGTAAGCCTCGAGCGCCCACACTTCCATCTCTCCGAGCCGCTGGCCGCCGAACTGGGCCTTGCCGCCGAGCGGCTGCTGCGTAACCAGGCTGTAGGGTCCGGTCGACCGCGCGTGAATCTTGTCTTCGACCAGGTGATGCAGCTTCATCATGTACATGACGCCGACCGTGACCGGCTGCTCGAACGGCAAGCCGGTGCGTCCGTCGTGCAGCGTCGCCTGTCCGGTCTCGGGCAGGTCGGCGCGCTTCAGCAGCTGGAAGATTTCCTCTTCGCGCGCGCCGTCGAACACCGGCGACGCCACGTGCACTCCAGCGAGCGCCTTGGCCGCGAGCTTGTAGATATCGGGCTCGGCCAGCTCGTCGATAAACTCGTGGCTCTCCTTCTCGGGGTAGATTTCCTTGAGCCGCTTCTTGAGCTGCGCGGCGCTGACGCCGTTGCGCAGGTCTTCTTCGATTTTGTGCCCGAGCTCGCGCGCGGCCCATCCGAGATGCGTCTCGAGAATCTGGCCGACGTTCATGCGCGACGGCACGCCGAGCGGATTCAGCACGATATCGACCGGGGTGCCGTCGGCCAGGCACGGCATATCTTCCTCGGGCAGAATCCGCGAGAGCACGCCCTTGTTGCCGTGGCGTCCCGCCATCTTGTCGCCGACCTGGAGGCGGCGCTTGATCGCGACGAACACCTTGATCATCTTGATCACGCCCGGCGCGAGCTCGTCACCCGCCTTCAGGCGTTCGAGCTTGGCGCCGTAATGATTCTGCACCGCCTCGACGTTCGCGTTCATCGCGGCGATCGCCGTCTCGGCTTCTTCCTGCGACGATTCGTTCTCGACCCGGACCTGGCCCCATAGCGTCGGCGGCAGCTCTTCGAGCTCCTCGGCGCTGATGGTGTCGCCCTTCTTGAGCAGCTCCTTGCGCTCGTCGGACATCACGCGTCCCGCCAGCTTCTTGCCGGCCAGCGACTTCTTGAGCTTGCGCAGAGTTTCCTGCCGGATGATTCGCACTTCTTCGGCTTCGTCCTGCTTGAGACGCTCGGCCTCGAGCACTTCGATTTCCTGGGTGCGCTCGTCCTTCGACACTCCGCGGCGCGAGAACACGCGCCCGTCGATCACGGTGCCTTCGACGCCCGGCGGCACGCGCAGGCTGGTGTCGCGGACCTCGCCGGCTTTTTCGCCGAAAATCGCGCGCAGCAGTTTCTCTTCGGGCGAAAGCTGGGTCTCGCCCTTCGGCGTGATCTTGCCGACCAGGATGTCGCCCGGACGGACTTCGGCGCCGATGCGGATGATGCCGCTCTGCGTCGAGATCCTTCAGCGCCTCTTCGCCGACGTTCGGAATGTCGCGGGTGATTTCCTCGGGTCCGAGCTTGGTGTCGCGCGCGATACATTCGAACTCTTCGATATGCACCGACGTGAACAGGTCTTCCTTGACCACGCGCTCGGAAATCAGGATCGAATCCTCGAAGTTGTAGCCGCCCCACGGCATGAACGCGACCAGCACGTTGCGGCCGAGCGCGAGCTCGCCCATGTCGGTCGAGGGGCCGTCGGCCAGCACGTCGCCGGACTTGACCCGCTCGCCTTTGACGACGATCGGGCGCTGGTTGATGCAGGTGTTCTGATTCGAGCGCTGATACTTGATGAGATTGTAGATATCGACGCCGGCGTCGCGCAGATCTTTGGTCTGCTTGTCGGCGCGCACGACGATTCGCTCCGCATCGACGCTCTCGACGATTCCGTCGCGCTTGCCGACCACGGTAACGCCCGAGTCGCGGCCCACCGTGCCTTCGAGGCCGGTGCCGACGAGAGGAGCGTCGGGCTTCAGCAGGGGAACGGCCTGGCGCTGCATGTTCGATCCCATCAGCGCGCGGTTGGCGTCGTCGTTCTCGAGGAACGGAATCAAGGACGCGGCGACCGACACCAGCTGGTTGGGCGACACGTCCATGTACTGAACGTCTTCGGCGCGGACCATGGTGGACTCGCCGCCGATACGCGCCGACACGATCTCGTCGGTGAAGCGGCCGTGCTCGTCGAGCTTGGCGTTGGCCTGCGCGATTACCTTGTCTTCCTCGTCGAGCGCGGACAGGTAGAGGATTCGCTCGGTGACGCGATTGTTTTCGACTTCGCGGTACGGCGTCTCGATAAAGCCGTATTCGTTGACGCGCGCGTAGGTCGAGAGCGCCGCGATAAGTCCGATATTCGGACCCTCGGGCGTTTCAATCGGGCATACGCGGCCGTAATGCGTCGGATGAACGTCGCGCACTTCGAAACCGGCGCGCTCGCGGGTCAGGCCGCCGGGTCCCAGCGCCGACAGACGGCGCTTGTGCGCGATTTCGCTCAGCGGATTGGTCTGATCCATGAACTGCGACAATTGCGACGAGCCGAAGAACTCCTTGATAACTGCGGAAGCCGGCTTGTAGTTCACCAGCTCCTGCGGCATCAGCGTTTCGATGTCCTGCAGGCTCATCCGCTCTTTGATCGCGCGCTCCATCCGGACCAGCCCGATGCGGAACTGGTTCTCGACCAGCTCTCCGACCGCGCGCACGCGGCGATTGCCGAGATGGTCGATATCGTCGACCTGGCCGTTGCCGTTCTTGAGCTCCATCAGGTAGCGGACGACTTCGAGGATGTCCTCGCGGCGCAGCGTGCCCTGCTCGAGCGGCACGTCAATCTTGAGCTTGTGATTCAGCTTGAGCCGGCCGACTTTCGAGAGATCGTAGCGCTCGGCGTTGAAGAACAGGTTGTTGAAGAAGGTGGTCGCCGTTTCCTGCGTCGGCGGATCGCCGGGCCGCAGGCGCCGGTAAATCTCGATGACCGCCTCTTCGGGCGTGCCGAGCTTGTCCTGCGCGAGCGTGAGGCGGAGCGGACCGCCGCCGGGCGCGTCTTCGGTGAAGAGCGTTTCGATCTTCTTGACGCCGTGCGCTTTCAGCTTCTCGAGGGTATCTTCAGTCAACTCCTCGTTGGTGCCGATCAGCACCTCGCCGGTGGTGGAATCGACGATGTCGTGCGCCGAGACGCGGCCGACGATCTCGTCGAGCGCAATCGGCACTTCGCTTATCTTCGCCTGTTCCATCGCGCGGACGATCGCCTTGTTGAACTTGCGGCCTTCGCGCGCGATAACCTCGCCCGACTTGGGATCCTTGACGTCGCGGCTGACGCGCGAGCCCATCAGATGGTCGGCGACGAACTGCTTGGTGTACTGCTTGCGGATCGAGGTTGATTACGTCCTTGCGGTAGTAATAGTTGAGCAGGTCTTCAGTCGTCATGCCGAGCGCGCGCAGCAGCACGGTCGCCGGAAACTTGCGGCGCCGATCGATGCGCACGTAGAGCACGTCGCGCGGGTCGAATTCGAAATCGATCCAGCTGCCGCGATACGGGATGATTCGCGCCGAGTACAACAGCTTGCCGGTCGAATGGGTGCGGCCCTTGTCGTGCTCGAAAAATACGCCGGGCGAACGATGCAACTGCGACACGATGACGCGCTCGGTGCCGTTCACCATGAAGGTGCCGTTGCCGGTCATCAGCGGAATCTCGCCGAAATAAACTTCCTGCTCCTTGACGTTCTTGATCGAGCGGCGGCCGTTCTCGACGTCCCAGATGACGAGCTGAATCTTGACCTTGAGCGGCGCCGCGTAGGTCATGCCGCGCTGATGGCATTCCTCGACGTCGTACTTGGGCGTGCCGAGCTCGTACGAGACGAACTCGAGCGACGCAGTCTCGTTGAAATCCTTGATCGGAAAGACCGACTTGAAGACCGCCTGCAGACCTACGTCGGCGCGGTCCTCGGTCGAGACGCCGACCTGCAGAAAATCGTCGTACGAGCGCTTCTGAATCTCGATCAGATTCGGAATCTCGATGATCTTCTTGATCTTGCCGAACGAGCGGCGAATGCGAAGATTGCTAGTTACATGAACCTGGGCCATCAGCTACCTCACTGTGCGTGCGCCACAAACTTCGGCGCGCCGTGAAGCAATAGAGGACGCGGGCGCAGGGGTCTCCCCCGTGCCCACGGCTTCATCGATAAAGACCGTTGGAAATTCCTGCACGCCGGCCAAGGCCGCGCTGCGTGAATTTCCCGATCCCTTGTTGTAAGTCAAAAAGACTAAATCCTTCCTACTTCAGCTCCACCGTGCCGCCCGCTGCCTCGAGCTTCTTCTTGATATCTTCGGCTTCGGCTTTGTTGACGCCTTCCTTGACCGCCTTCGGCGCGCCGTCGACCAGGTCCTTGGCCTCTTTCAGGCCGAGTCCGGTCAATTCGCGCACGACCTTGATCACCTGGATCTTCTTGTCGCCGGAGCCCGTCAGCACGACGTTGAACTCTTCCTTCTCGGGCGCCGCCGCTGCCGCACCACCGCCGGCCGCCGGAGCAGCCGCAGCCGCCACCGGAGCCGCAGCCGATACGCCGAGCTCGGTCTCGAGTTCCTTAACCAGAGCCGCTGCTTCCATCAGGCTGAGGTTCTTCAGATAATCCTTCACCTGATCGCGGCTGAGTTGTGCTTCTGACATTTTACCTTCTCTCCTTGTTCACGCATCCGGGGAGATGTGGGAGCGCCCCAGAATCTTTTTTCAGTATTCGGTCCAAGGGGATCGTTTAACGTAATCATCGCGCGTGCCCCATGCACGCGACCCTCAAATTCAACTCGTCAGCCCTCGGGCGCCGCTGCCGTCGGCGGAGCCTCAGTCGGAGGCGCCGGTTCAGTTGGCGCCGCCGCAGGCGGAACTTCGGCAGGCGCCGCGCCGGCGCCGTTCTTCTTTCCAATCGCGTCGATCACGCGCGCCAGGTACGAGCCGGGCTCGTTGAGCAGGCGGACCAATTGGGTCGCCGGCGCATTGAGCAAGCCGAGCAACTGGCTGAAAATCACCTCGCGCGACGGCAACGTCGCCAACGCCTGCACTTCGGCGGGCGTGAGCGCCTTGCCGTCGAGCACGGCGCCGCGCAGCTTGAGCTTCTCGCCCAACGGCCCGAACGACGTGAAGGTCTTCGCCAGGACGACCGGATCCTCGTAGCTCAGAATCAGCCCGACCTGCCCGCCGAGGTTGGTGTCGAGCGCTTCGAACCTGGTGCCCTTGATAGCGTGGCGGACCAGCGTGTTCTTCGCGATACGCATCTCGCCGCGCACGGCGCGCAGGCGCTTGCGCATCTCGGTCGATTCGGCCGCGGTCATCCCGCGGTATTCGGACACGAGCGCGATACTGGCGCGGCCGAAACTACTCGACAGATTTTCGACCAGCGCGGTTTTTTCTGATTTCTTCATCTAATATACCGATCCAGCTCCGACGAACGAAAAACCCATCATCATACTTATGCTGCCGCCGCGAGCGCCTTGGGCGCCGCCACCGCCGTATCGACGCGGACTCCCGGGCCCATGGTCGAGGACAGCGCGACGCTGCGAACGTAATTGCCCTTGGCGCTGGCCGGCTTGGAGCGAACGATCGCACCGAGCAGCGCGCGCACGTTGTCGAGCAGCTTCTGACTCGCCGAAACTCAGCTTGCCGACGCGCGCGTGCACGACGCCCGCCTTGTCGACGCGGTAATCGACCTTACCGGCCTTGATTTCGGCGACGGCTTTGGCGACGTCGAAGGTAACGGTGCCGACTTTCGGATTGGGCATCAGGCCGCGCGGTCCGAGAATTTTGCCGATACGTCCGACCTGGCCCATCATGTCGGGCGTGGCAATGACGCGGTCGAAGTCGAGCCAGTTCTCTTCCTGTATTTTCTTAATGATGTCGTCGCCGCCGACGAAGTCTGCGCCCGCTTCGCGCGCCTCGCGCTCTTTCTCGCCCTTGGCGACTACCAGCACGCGCGCGGTCGAACCGGTGCCGTGCGGCAGCACGATCGTGCCGCGGACGTTCTGATCGGCCTGGCGCGGATCGACGCCGAGCCGCACGGCAATCTCGACCGTCTCGTCGAACTTGGCGACCTTGTTGTCGACCACCAGCTTGACGGCTTCTTCGAGCGAGTAGCGCTTTTCGCGATCGATTTTTTTGAGCGCTTCCTTATATTTCTTGCCTGCCATTCTTTTTAGATCCTTTTTTTGACCATCAGTCGGTGACTTCGATTCCCATGCTGCGGGCGGTCCCCGACACCGTGTTTACGGCGGCGGCGAGGTCGGCCGCAGTCAGGTCCTTGAGCTTGGTCTTGGCGATTTCCTCGACCTGCGCGCGCGTGACCTTGCCGACCTTGTTCTTGTTGGGCATCGGCGAGCCTTTTTCGATTCCCGCCGCGCGCAGCAGCAGGATCGATGCGGGCGGACTCTTGGTGACGAAGGTGAACGAGCGGTCGGCATAGACGGTGACGATCACCGGGATGACGAGGCCCTGCATGTTCTGGGTCTGCGCGTTGAAGGCCTTGCAGAACTCCATGATATTGACGCCGCGCTGGCCGAGCGCGGGTCCCACCGGCGGCGACGGATTGGCCGCGCCGGCTGGAATCTGCAGCTTGATCGATCCGACTACTTTCTTAGCCACTTTAAATCCGTTCCTGGTTGCTCAAGTCGCGAACGCCGCCCGCGCGCATCGGATGCATGCTTGACGGCGAATCGATTGTTTCGTTTCAGGCCTTCTCTACCTGCACAAAGTCCAGCTCGACCGGAGTTGCGCGGCCGAAGATCGAAATGAGAACACGCACCTTGCCCTTCTCCGGCTTGACTTCCTCGACGGTGCCGTTGAAGTCCTGGAACGGGCCGTCGACGACTTTGATCGCCTCGCCGACTTCGAACAGCACTTTGGGCTTGGGCCGCAGCGCGCCCTCTTCCATCTGCTGCTCGATTTCCGCAACTTCGGAAATCGGCACTTCGGGCGGATTGGTCGAATGCCCGACGAAGCCGGTGATTTTCGGCGTGTCCTTGATCACGTGCCAGGTCTCGTCGTCGAGCACCATCTGCACGAAAATGTAGCCGGGGAAAAATTTGCGGCTCGAAACCTTGCGCGCGCCGCCCTTGCCGAGTTCCTGCACGCGCTCGATCGGCACCAGCACCTTGCCGATTTTCTCTTCCTTGTGCAGCGAGCGCACCCGCTCCTCGAGCGCGGCCTTGGCCTTGTGCTCGTAGCCCGAGTAGGTATGGACGATATACCACTTCATCGCGGGCTTGGCGGTTTCGGTGGTCGGTTCAGTCATTTGGCTATCGGCGGTCATGGATCCGTTCGTTAATGTCTAGCGGAGCAGCATCTGCACGCCGCGCACCGCGAAAAAATCGATCACTCCGAGCCACAAAGCCATCACAAACGCCAGACCGACAACCACAATCGTGGCCTGCATGGTTTCCTTGGGCGAGGGGTAATGGACCTTGGCAAGCTCCGTCCATGCTTCCGAGACGAAACTTACGCCCTGATTGAAGTAACTTTTCAGACTATTCATTTTTCGTGCCTAAATCAAGAACCACGTGATTAATCCGTCTAATGTTTGGCGGGCCAGCCAGGGGTCGAACCTGGAACCCTCGGATTTGGAGTCCGATGCTCTGCCAATTGGAGCTACTGACCCGTTCTTTTCAGTACTGCAGAGCATCCAGCATGTGCCGGCACTCTACTGATTAAGTAATTTTGCCTTCTTTGTGCACGGTATGCGAGCGGCATCGCGGACAGAATTTCTTGATCGAAAATTTGTCGGTCTGCGTCTTCTTGTTCTTGGTGGTCGTGTAGTTGCGCGACTTGCAGGTGTCGCACGAAAGCGAAATCAGATCTCTCATTATATATCGCCTCGAAAAAAGTACTTCGCCTCGAAAAATCTCGCCATCCGGTCCGCTCAAATTTGGAAAGCCCACGACGGGATTCGAACCCGTGACCTCTTCCTTACCAAGGAAGTGCTCTACCGACTGAGCTACATGGGCATCGGCAAACTGCTCAACCGGACCAATCGACATCCACCAAAAAACTCGCCGCCTCTTCCCGTCACGGATCGTCTGGAGCGGGAAACGGGACTCGAACCCGCGACCCCGAGCTTGGAAGGCTCGCGCTCTACCAACTGAGCTATTCCCGCTCTCTCCGTCGAACTCATTATTATACTGGTGGAGAGGGGAGGATTCGAACCTCCGAAGGCATAAGCCGGCAGATTTACAGTCTGCTCCCTTTGGCCACTCGGGAACCTCTCCTCCCAAGGCTATCGTGCCGACCAAGCCGATGGCGAGAATCGAACTCGCAACCACCTGATTACAAATCAGGTGCTCTACCGTTGAGCTACATCGGCAAACGACGTTAAGAAAGAAAAGCTATTCGCCGCGGTAGCGACTGTCAAGCTAAACGGGGTCTGGGGGGTCTGCTTCTTGCATTCCGCGGGCCTGATTCGCCACGCAATGCGCGCCCTCGCGGCAGAGCGAGAGCAGTGCCAGCGCAGCCTGTAGATTCTACAATCGCGTTTGGAAAACTGCGCATCGAGGTAACGCAGGTAACAAACCAAATCTTGCGGGCGTGGGGGGGAATCCGTGAAAGTGATCCTCATGCCAAAAGCCAAACCATCCAGTAGCACTCTGATGGACCTCGAATGGGCCAGAGTTTACGCGGACCGTATCAAAGATGAGCTAAAGCTGATCGCCAAGACACTGTCGGACCTCAACGCCCATGCGATGCATCCGCATCTCGTCAAGGGCGCGGTGCTGCTGAAAGCGCAGATGAAGGAAGCCAGTCAGCAGGTCGGCGGGATGAGAAAAATCGCGAGCCAGTACGAATCCAACTGGATGAGCACGATCAAGAAGGCGCTCGAGCGGAAGTATCCTGGCTTCAACGAGGGCAAACCGGCGCGCGCCAAGCCGGCGGCCAAAAAATCCGCGAAGAAGAAATCGCGGCCAGCACGACGGCCCTCGCCACTAGCCTGAATTCTTCGCAGTAGCGCGGCGGCGGGCGATTTCGAACAGCGCGACGGCGGCGGCGACCGACACGTTGAGCGAGCCGACTTTGCCGCGCATCGGGATGTCCACGACGAAGTCCGCGCCCTTCTTCACGATGTCGCGAACGCCGCGCCCCTCGGAACCGACGATGATCGCGAGCTTGCGCGAGGTGTCGAGCGCGTAGATCGACGTGTCGCCGCCGGGTGCGAGCGCCGCCGTCCAGTAGCCCGCCTCCTTGAGCTGCTCGATAGTGCGCGCGACGTTGCCGCATCGCGCGATCTTCAGATGTATCCACGCACCGGCCGACGACTTGACCGCCGCGGGCGTAATGGCCGCGGTGCGGTCCTTCGCGATAACGATCGCGCCGACGCCGGCGCCTTCCGCCGAGCGCATCAGGGCGCCCAGGTTGCGCGGATCGGTGACGCCGTCCACCAGCACGATGGGGTCGGGCTGCGCGGCGAGAATCTGCTCGAGCGGCGTGTACTCGTACTCGCGCATCAGGGCCGCAATCCCCTGGTGGCGCGCGGTGGGGCCCGCCAGCCGCTCCAGGCCGGCGTCATCGGCGAACTCGACGCGGCCGCCGCCGGTTCTGACGAGATCGATCTCGGCGGCGAAGCGCCGCTCGTCGCCGGATTTCACGTAGAGTACTCGAATCGAGGCGGGCGCCGCCGCGACCAGCTCGCGGATCGGCTCGACGCCGTAAACTATTTCGCGATCGTTGCCGCTCGCGCGCCGAGTCTCGCGCTCACCCGCATCCGCACGCCGATAGTCGCGCGCAGGGGGCGGCGCGGCCGCCGGTTTGGCAGGTGACGCGGGCGAATTGCGGCGCGGCGGACGCGGTGCGTTGCGGTTGAAGCGCGGATTGCGGTCCTTGTCGCGAAAGTCTCTCATCGTGGGCGATAGTATCAGAGCGTCGCGCAAGTAGCGTCGCAGTCCGCGATCGTAAGAAAATCGAAAGGCAAGTTTCAATCGCGCGGCCGGGATGTCTAAACTTGAACGCGACACTTGGCCGGCGCGATCAAACAATGAGACTCGCAATCCCAGGCTTTGCCATTATCGACCGCTACGTCGCGCGCGAAGTGCTGGCGCCGTTCGCCGTCGACGTCGGCCTGCTGACCTTCGCGCTGGTCACCGGCAAGTTGCTCAAGCTGATGGACATGGTCGTCAATCACGGCGTCAGCCTCGGCGAAGTGGTCGGGATCATCGGGTACATCATGCCGGCCTTCCTGGAACTCACGTTTCCGATGGCGGTGCTGCTCGGCGTGCTGATGGGATTCGGGCGGATGTCGAGCGACCAGGAGATGACCGCGGCGCGCGCGTGCGGCGTCAGCCTGTATCGGCTGGCGGTGCCGGTGATGATGGTGGCGCTGGGCGTGTACGCGCTTTCGAGCTACTTCGCGTTCTCGCTGCGGCCGTGGGCGAATTCCAATCTGCGCAACAAGCTCTACGAACTCAGCCAGACCCGGACCAGCGCCGGGATGAAGGAAAAAATCTTCAACAGCAATTTCCCCGGGCTGGTCGTTTATGTCGACGAGATGTCCGATACCGATTCCAGTTTGAAGGGCGTCATGATCTCGGACGCGCGCGATCCGCATAACCAGAACACGATAATCGCCAAGCGTGGCGACGATGCTGCCCGACCCGAAGAACAAGTCGATCACGCTGCGGCTGTTCGACGGTTCGATCTTCGGCGTCGAGCCGGCCAGACAACGCGACTCACGTGACCAGCTTCAAGACCTACGATCTCAGCGTCAATCCCGAGGAGGCGCTCGGCGTCAGCGACGAGGATCCGGGCGAGATGACTTACACGGCACTGCGCGCCGATATCAAGGCGGCGCGCGCCAAGGGCAAACCCGACTACGACGCCGAGACCGAGATGGCGAGCAAGTTCACCGTCCCGTTCGCCACGATGCTGTTCGCGCTGCTCGGCATCTCGCTCGGACTCAAGCCGGCGCGCGGCGGCCATTCGGAGCGCTTCGGCGTCAGCGTCGCGCTGTTCTTTCTCTACTACTCGCTGATGCGCGTGGGCGAGACACTGGCGCAGCGCGGCAAGCTCGACTCGTGGGTCGCGATGAGCATCCCGGACGTCGTGTTCATGGCGCTGGCGTTCTGGTTCTTCTATCGCGCCGCGTCCGACAAGGGCGACCAGGGCCGCGGCCCCGGCGACATCATCTGGGATCTCGTCGAGCGCTACGAACGCAGCAGGCAGGCCGCATGAGACTTCGGCCGCGCCTGTCGCCGGTGATGGACCGCTTTATCGCGGGCCAGTTCTTCGGCCCGTTCATGGTCTGCCTGGCGGCCTTCACGGCGGCCTATCTGCTCGGCGACATGTTCGATCGATTCGACGATTTGATCCGTTACGGCGGGCTGGGACTATTGGGCCTCGAGTACTTCGCGCTCAAACTTCCCCTGATCGTCTCGCAGGTCCTGCCGGTGGCGTGCCTGGCCGGCGTGCTGCTCGGCTTCGCGCTGCTCAATCGATCGGGAGAGGTGCTCGCCTGCCAGCAACTCGGCATCAGCCGGCTCGAGATGGCGGTGCCGGTACTGCTGGTCGCAATATTGATTTCGGGTTTTGATTTTCTCATCAGCGAAACGGTGGTTCCTGCCGCGACCCGCGAATCGAAATATATCTACGCGGTGGAACTCAAGAAGCATCAGCTGAGGGCGGTCTTCGCCAACCGGCGCATCTGGGTGCGGGTGCGCGACGGATTCGTCTCGGTCGACAGCTTCGACAAGAAAGACTCGCAACTCTCCGGCATCACCCACTACCAACTCGACGACGATTTCGGCCTCAAGGATCTCGTGCATGCGACGGGCGCGAAATGGAACGGTCACGCCTGGGTTGCGAGCGGCTTGAATTCGTTCCAGGTCGCCGAGGGCGGCGCGGTGACAATGACTGATGCCGCGCGCTTGGACCTCGGACTGACGCCCGCCGATTTCGGCCTGCTGCGCTTCGACCCCGAGGAGTTCAGCCTGTGGGAGCTCGACCGCTACATCGCGGATCTGCGCAGCAAGGGACTCGACCCGGGTGGCTACGTGGTCGATCGCGACCTTAAGTACGCGATGCCGCTGGCGTGCCTGATAATGACCGCGCTCGGGATGGCGCTCAGCCTCGATCCGCTGCCGCGCAACCTGAGCCTCGGGCGCAGTTTCGGGCTGGCAATCGTCATCGGCTTCGCCTACTGGACCTCCCTCGGAATAACGTCAGCGCTGGGCCGTTCGGGCCTGCTGCCCCCGCCAGTAGCCGCATGGATTCCAAATTTCATGTTCGCGATGATCGCGATCTCGATATTTTTGTTTGGGGAAGAACGCTGACCGTGCAATCAAGCGCGGTTGAGGGCGGCGCGGGCGCGCGCGACGATTTCCTCTACGACTGACGTCTTGGCGTCGGCGTAGTCCTGCACGTACTTCCAGGTCTGTTTTGCGAGCTCCCGCTTGGTGCGCTCGTAAAGTTCGCGGTCCGCATCGTTGCTGCGCAGCCAGTCGCGGAACATGAGCATCTTGTCCATCTCGGGACATCCGAACGTGTACACGTGAAGATTGATGTCCGTGTCGGGGCCTTTGAACAGCCGATGCTGATGCCATTGCGGCTCGCGGATGCGGAGCACGTATCCTGCCGAGGCCATCGCGGGCACGTACGCCGGCTCGTCAGCGGAATCCGCGACCGCGAGCAGCATGTCGATGATGGGCTTGGCGGCGAGTCCCGGCACCGATGTCGATCCGGCGTGCTCGAGCATCAGGACGCGCTCGCCGAGCGTCGCGCGAACCCGCTTCGCCTCTCGCTCGAACAGCGCAGGCCACTCGGCGTTGTACTCGATCAACTCAATCGGTGCGTTATGCACTCGCATAACGCCGCCGACATGCGCCGCCCGCATCTGTTCTTCGGTAGCCACGTGCGTCGGCGGTTTCAGCCGCCGATTTGGTACATCGAGCGGTCCTGCGTTGAGCGGCCTTCTAGCAAGTGATGGCCGGTTGGTTTTAGCTCGACTGCGCGCTTGAGGATTCGCGCGACATCCGCGATCACATTGCCGGAATTCGAGCGTAGTGCTTTGCGCACGTCGAGTTCGTCGTCGTTCAGCAGGCATAGGTGGAATTTTCCGTCGGCCGTCAGGCGCATCCGGTTGCAGGTGCCGCAGTAGGGCTCGCTGACCGGGCTGATGAAGCCGACTACGCCGCGCGCGCCCCGAAGCCGGTAGTTGCGCGATTCATCGGCCAGGTTTTCCGACGGCATTTCGGTTAGCGTGCCCAGCGCCGCCTCGACTCTGCGCCGCGTCTCGATGTTCGAAACGTAGCGCTTCATCGAGAGCCGCGCGCATTCGCCGCCGCCCAGCGGCATCAGCTCGATAAATCGCACGTGCCAGTCGCGCTCGAGCGTGAGGCGCGCCAATTCAATGACGTCCGACTCGTTGTAGCCGGCCGTCACCACCGAGTTGAGCTTAATCGGCGTGAGTCCCGCCTCTTCGGCGGCGACTATTCCGCGCCAGATTTTCTCGAAGCTGCCCCATCGCATCTGCCGCTCGACGGTCGCGCGGTCCAGGCTGTCGAGATGCACGTTGATTCGATTCAGCCCCGCACGTTTCAGCGCCGGCGCAAGATCCGTGAGCAGGAGCGCGTTGGTGGTCAGCGCCAGGCCGTCCACGCCGGGCACGCGCGCGAGCCGCTCGACAATTTCGACGAGATCGAGCCGCAGCGTAGGCTCTCCCCCCGTCAGCCGGAATTTTCGGAAGCCCACGCTCACAGCGGCGCGCGCGACGGTTTCAAACTCCGCCGGGGTCAGCAATTCGTCTTTCGGAAGAAAGCGCAAGCCCTCAAGCGGCATGCAGTAAACGCATCGCAGGTTGCAGTTATCGATAACTGACAACCGCAGATAATCTATTTCACGATTGAAGGAGTCGCGGGGCACGAACCAATAGTTATTCCAGCAACCCGCGGGAAACAACTTGGCGCCGATGCGAGTTTCGATCTTGCGGATTTGCGCGCCGCCCATTATATGACGCTCAATTTCGCGGCACGCTCGGTCCGCTGTTTCGCAAGTGGTATCCGGCAACTGCCTGAGGGGAATCGATGGAACATTCGGGGAGAATGAAGCTCGGCGCGATCGTAATCCTGAGCGCGGCCGCGTTTGCGATGGTGGCCATCACGGCCCTGACCGCGCCGCGCGCGCAATCGGCGAGCGCGGCTGCGTCGAGCGCGATGCCACCCGCGACGCCGCCCCCGACGCCCACGCCCGGCCCCTGGCCGACGTTCCATCACGATCTCCAACGCACCGGCTTGAGCCCGGTCAACACCAGCGCCAACTCCGGCACTCAGAAGTGGAAGTTTAACGTCGGCTACGCTCTATACTCCTCGCCGGCGATCGGCGCCGACGGCACCATTTACTTCGGGTCACAGAATGATACGTTCTTCGCGCTTAACCCCGACGGCTCGCAGAAGTGGGCGTTTACGACCGGTGGCGCCGTGATTTCCTCGCCGGCGATTGGCCCGGACGGCACCATCTACTTTGGATCCTATGACGATAACCTCTACGCGGTGACCGATAGCGGCACCAGCGGCACGCTGAAGTGGATGTTCCCGACCGGGTCTTTGATCAGCACCGCGCCGGCGGTCGGCGCCGACGGGACCATCTACATCGGCTCCGACGACAACAACTTCTACGCGGTAAATCCCTCCGGCAGCCAGAAGTGGGCGTTCACGACCGGCAGCACTATAAACTCGGCGGCGGCGATCGGCGCCGACGGCACCATTTACGTTGGCTCCAATGACCACAACCTCTACGCGTTGACCGACGGCGGGCAAGGCACCGTCACAAAGAAGTGGGCGTTTAAGGCCGGCGCTGCGATTGACGATGCGGCGCCGGCGATGGGCGCCGACGGAACCGTCTACATTGGCTCCGACGACGGCAACCTCTACGCGCTGACTGACAACGGTACCAGTGCCACGGAGAAGTGGGCGTTCCAGACCGGCTCCGAGGTGGACACGACGCCGGCGATTGGCGCCGACGGCACCATCTACGTATTGCCCAATAGCGCCAGCTTTTACGCGATCAACCCGGGCGGCACACAAAAGTGGGTGTTCACCGTTGACTCAATCGAATATGCGTTCGAGTCCGCGGCGGCAATCGGCGCCGACGGGACCATTTACGTGGGCGTTTCTCTGCCCGATGACGAGATCTACGCGATAACCGACAACGGTACGAGCGGCACGAAGAAGTGGGCGTTCCAGACCGGTGGCCCCGTGATCACGTCGCCGGCAATCGGCAAGGACGGGACTGTTTACGTCGGTTCCGGGGACGGTTACGTCTACGCGCTGGGCGGCACCGCCGCTTCCCCGACCCCGACCTCGACCGCAACCTCGACCAGGACAGCGACTCCGACGGGAACTGCGACTCCGACCTCGACAGCCGGCACGCCAACCCAAACGCCGACCGCGACAGCTACCGCAACTTCTACGACCACGCCGACCGCGACTGGTACCGCCACGCCCACTGCGACGCCAACGTCGGTGCCGGTGACGCTCAAGATAGAGCCGAAAGCGCTCAAGTTTTCTAAGACCGCGATCGGAACGGCGAGCAAACCAAAGACGGTTAAGGTGTCCAATCCCAAGGGCAGCTCGAAGCATCCGGGCTTGCCGGTGCAGATCGAGATGATTTCCGATCCGGGAGTGTTCGCGCAGACCAACGACTGTACCTCGAGTCTGGCGGCCGGCGCGTCATGCACGATCTCAGTGACGTTCACTCCGAACGCCGCCACCCGGCAGACCGGCACGCTGGTAATCACCGACAACGCGCAGCGTAATCCCCAGATGGTGCCGATGAGCGGCGTGGGTAAATAGCGGAAATAGAAATTTTTCCGTACTATCGTTTGGTATCGGGATGAACGGTGGCTTGAACATGGTTGGTCGATTGCGCGGGAAGTCGCGATTGAAGCTGCACTCGATACTCGCCGTCGCGATCGCCGCGTTGGGAGTCCTGGCGCTCGCCACTTCCAGCTATGCGGCCGAGGCTAATCGCGCTGCCTCCGACGCCGTCGTTACAGAGGCGGAAGCGCTTATCATGCAGGCTGGCAAGGCCGATCCCGTCGATACCAGGATGATTCATCAGGCGATGGACAAGCTGAAAGAAGCGATGCGCATCGATCCTCGCAACGATTCAGCGTACGTGGACCTCGGCTTCTGCTACGGCGTGTTGCGCGACGGGCCAAGCGCGATCGATATGTACCGCACGGCGACCGAGTTGAATCCGTCGGGCAGCAATTTCATTGAACTGGCCGACGTGTATCTGCGCGTCGGCGACTCGGAAGATGCGTTGCTGGCGGCCAACGCCGGAATAGTCAAGGACCCCTACAACGCGCGGCTGTACAATGCCAAGGGCATGGCGCTGAACGACTTGCAGCGCTTCGCCGAAGCTGAAGAAGCGTGGGAGAAGGCGCTGCAGCTCAATCCCAATCTGCGAGTCGCGCAGGTAAATCTCGACGCACTCAACGGCGGCTCAACGGGCCGGGGCAGTATCAGCAAGCATCGGACGCAACAGCAGTCACCCACGCCGCCCTAGCAAGGCGCGACTGAGAATTCTAGCCGCCCGTGATTGGACGCTCGGGCTCCGCGACGCAGTATGCGCATCGGCAGAGACTCCTGAGTTGCGGCATCGTGTAGATAGTCTCGTGACCGTCGGCCCATCCGATGAATACCGCCGCCTCGCCCAGCCGCGAAAGCTGACGCATGCGAACGCTGGCGGGCGGCACCTCGCCGTCCACGCCACCCTTGCACGCGTCGCACTGACATCCTCGGCGCAGATTTTCGAGCGGAAAAATACTGTCGTGACCGTCGACCCATTGCACGCCGACGGCGTAACGCCCCACTTCGTGCAGGCCTTTTATCTTCGGAGTCTTTGACTTTATAAGCGCCATCGTTGCAGCTTGAGTATATCTCCCATGCACCCGCGCGTGGAAACTTTATTCTTGAAGAAGGAGACCTCGAACCATGGATGAAAAAGCAAAAAAACAGGCCCTCTTGATGATTCCCTACGGGCTGTTCGTCCTCGGCGCCGGACACGGCGGCAAGGCCACCGCGGCGACCGTCAACTGGGTCACGCAAGCCAGTTTCAGCCCGCCGCTGGTGGTGGTCGGAATCAAGAAGGACTCGGGCTCGCACGCGATGGTGAAAGAATCGAAGAAGTTTGCGCTCTCGATGCTCGCTGCCGGGCAAAAGGGAATCGCGGGCGCGTTCTTTCGCCACGTCGAGCCTAAAGACGGCAAGTTCGGTGAGTTCGCGTTCGAGAGCGGCGCCAACGGCGCGCCAATCATCAGCGACGCGCCCGCGTCGGTCGAGTGCGAAGTCGTCGGCTTCTACGAACTCGGCGATCACAGCGTCGTCGTCGGCAAGGTCACCGAGGCGCACGTCAAGCGCGACGCCGAAGCGCTGACGATGAAAGAGACCGGATGGAATTACGGCGGCTAGGCAGGGGCAGGGGTGACCCCTGCACCCAGTACTGAGAAATGATGCGGGCGGAGTTTACCCTCGATGAAGTGCGCGGGGCGCTCGAGCGGCTGACGGCCCATGCCAGCCGCGAGTTGCTCGTCAAGCAGCCGCATTGGGGCGACGCGATCCTGTGCGACGGGCTTCTGTACGCCGCGCGCGTGTTGAAAACTGACGCGCCGGTCGAGGCGGCGCAGCGGTGGTTCGCGCCGAAGCTCGCGTCCGGTCCGCGCACCAAGGGATGGTTCTGGTTCTGGGCGGCCGAGGCGCTGCCCGCGCTTGATTTGCACTTGAAGACGAACGACCCGCGCTACCTGGAATACGCGCGAGCGGTCGTCGGCTTCATGGAAAATTCCGCCGCGCGAACTTCCAATGGCGCGTTCGTGCCGCATCCGCCTGCGCTCGAAGTGTGGATCGACGTCTGCTACTTCACCGCGCCCGCGATGGCTTTGCTCGCACGAATCTCGGGCGACTCGGCGATGCTGGAGTGCGCGGCTGATCAGATGATCGTTCATCGTGATCATCTGATCGATCCGGCCAGCGGACTTTTCTGGCACGTCGCCTACGTTGACCGGAAATCGCATTCGCCGTGTTTGTGGGCGCGCGGCAATAGCTGGTTTTCGATCGCCGCGCCGCAAGTAATAGCCGAGATCGAAGCGGCCGGCGGGCTTCAACCGCCAGCTGTGAAGGTTGAAATGATCCGCGGCGCACTGGCTCGACAACTTAATAGAGTCGCGACGTTGCAGGACAGTTCAGGCTTGTGGCACACGGTGATCGATCGCGACGATTCGTACCTCGAAGCGTCGGCGGCGGCGGGATTCGCGCTCGCGCTCGGCCGCGCGCTTCGCACCCGGCTGCCCGGTCTCGACTCGGCGCGCGCCCGCGACGCGTACACGCGCGCGCTCGGCGCGATTTGCTCGAAGATCGACGCGCACGGTGCGTTCGCCGGGGTCTCGCAGCAAACGCCGCCGGGCGACTTTGCCTTTTACAATTCGATCGAAATCGGGACAGCGCCGTTCGCGACCGGCGTGTGCATGATGGCGCTTAGCGAGGCAATTGAGACAGTCAGATGACCAACAAAAAAGTCGTAGTGATCCCCGGCGACGACGCTGCGCCGGAGGCGATGAGCGCGACGATGGACGCGCTGCGCGCCCTGAAACTTCCGATCGAGTACGTCGAATTCCCACCTGGCGAGAAATGGGTGCGCGGCGAGACCGACGCGGCCGCGCGCAAGGCAATCGACGCGTCCGACGCCACGCTGTTCGGCTCGACGTCGGGCAAGACCACCGCCATCACCTATCTCAGATGGGGGAAGCAGACGTTCGCCAACGTCCGGCCGGTGCGCTACTCGAAGGGTTTTTCGAGCCCGCTCAAGAGCCCCGAGGGAATCGACTTCGTGATCGTGCGCGAAAATCTCGAGGACCTGTATCTCGGCCTCGAGGGTCCGCTCGCAGCGCTCGCTCCGCTGAGGCTGATGAGCAAAATCCTGCGCGCGCCGCTCGACACGTCGGAGCGCGGCGTCTACGCGATCAAAGTGATCACCGAGCGCGCGACGCGCCGCGTCGCCGAGTTCGCGTGCCAGCTCGCGATGAAACGCAAGCGCGCCGGTGGGATGGGCAAGCTCACCTGCACGTCGAAATACAACATGCTGCGCGAGTCCGACGGCCTGTTCCGCAAACTCGTCGAGGAAACCGCAGCCAAGTATCCCGAAATAAAGTACGAACAGTTCATCGTCGATGACTTCGCGCGCCGCCTCGTGCAGTCGCCGCACGACCTCGATGTGGTGGTCGCACCGAATCTGTACGGCGACATCCTGTCCGACGCCGCCGCGGGAACTATCGGAGGGCTGGGACTTGCGCCCAGCGGATGCTACGGCGCGGACTACGCCTACTTCGAGTCGGTGCACGGCACGGCGCCCGACATCGTGGGGATGGGAATAATAAATCCGTCGGCGACGATGCTGTCGGCGGCGTTGATGCTCGACTACCTGGGCTTCGGCGCCGACGCGTCGCGCCTCGACGCCGCCGTGCGCAAAGTCTACGCCGACGGCCGCGTGCTAACGCCTGACCAGGGCGGCACCGCCAGGACCTCGGAGTTTACGAGCGCGATGATCGCGAATTTGTAGATTGTGCCGGGAGTCGGTGAGGCCTGCACATTTTACAAATGTGAGGACTGTTCCCCGTCCCCCGCGCTCAATTACCTTTCTCTTTTTTCTCTTCGTGGATGTCGGGCAGGTCGGTAATTCCGGCAGGTTTCCGCAGTGCCAGCCCCATGACTCGCGTACGATAGGTAATAATATGCAGCTTCAGAGTCCGCATGCTCTCCTTTAACTGTTTCAAAACGTGCGCGATATCCGGTTCTGGATCGGGCATTACAAAAATCAACGCAAGCCACGGGCCACTGGAAGGATCTGTTCTCTACGGTGCGAATCACGCGCTAGTCACTTAAGCTCTATCGGCGACTCATGGTTCGATTACCCCTGACTTGGCGTCGGCGTAGATGTCGGTGTCGCAGTAGATGTCGGCGTCGGACTCGGCTCACGGACGCATCCGCGCGCCTCGGCAGCAGCGGCGAAGTCCGCGTCCGAACAGGACCAGAAGTAGATCCCACCAGGTATCCACGCGCACGGCGGAGTCCTATGCACGACCAAGTGACTCATCTGATCCGCCGGCGGGCATTTCCATCCAACCAGGGGATGGCCTGGGTCTGAATAGTAGTCAACTGACACAGGACCGAAGCATCCGGTGATGGCGATCAGCGCGAAGGAGCATGCCAGCGCGAGCGCGGTCAAAATTTTTATCTGCATGCAGATTGGGCCTCGTCAAAGGTGCTAGGACATCTTTGTTTACTTTGGAAGAAACTTGACTTGGGGCGTAGACGCGTGGATATTTTCATGAACTCCCTGACGGGAGGTACACACGCAATGAATAGCCACCTTAATGATCTTGTCGAATTGCACGAGAGTGCGCCTCCGCTGACTATTTTCCGGTAACTTACCGGAAATTTTCCAACACCAATGCCACGGAGGCGAAAGCTCCCGTGGCTTTTTTGCGTCTGCATCGCGCGGTGCGCGCGTGCGATTTCGACGATTCAATTTTTACGTTTCGAAAAATCGCCAATGGAGGACGGAGCCATGAGGGAAAATGCGCGACAGAAAATTAAGGATGCGCGAACAGCGAAACAACTTTTAACTATTGAGGCTCGAGATGACTACTGCTTTAGAGATCGATGAAGGATTGCTCGACGCGTTTATCGGCGACGGGTCGATAACCGACGTCCTGTACGTGGTCCGCAGCGGGAAAGAGGCTACTGTCTATTGCTGTCGCGGCGCGGCCGCGTTCGGAGGCGGGCTGGTCGCGGCGAAAGTCTACCGGCCGCTCGAACGCCGCAATTTCCGCAACGATGCGATCTACCAGACCGGCCGTGACGCCGCGATGGAAACCCGCACCCGGCGCGCGCTGGCGAATAAAACCCGTCACGGGCGCGACGTGCAGTATGGCGCCTGGATCAACGCCGAGTTTCAGACCATGCGGATGCTCTATGCGGCCGGGGCCGACGTGCCCGAAGTATTTTCGCGATCGAATGGCGCGATCCTGATGGAATACTTCGGCGATGAGGAGGGCGCCGCGCCGATGCTCAGTCGCGTCACGCTGCCGCGCGAGGGAGCGGACCTGGTTCTGCGGCGAATTATCGACAACGTCACGCTATGGCTGACGAACCATCTCGTGCACGGAGACCTGTCGCCATACAACCTCCTCTACTGGGAGGGAAGAATCGTCGCGATCGATTTTCCGCAAGCGGTCGACCCGCGGATCAACCCGAGCGCGAAGGAGTTGCTGCGCCGCGATCTGGAAAGCGTTTGCGGCTATTTCACGAAATACGGAATCCGCGCGGACGCAGCGAGAATCGCGAACGCGCTATGGGCAAACTACCAGACCGGGCGGTTGTAATGAGAGGACCTTCTCCGGATCCTAACCTCTCCTTGTCTGAGGAGAGCTTAGGATGGCCTAGTAGAAGCGCGGTTCGCCTTGGGGGCGGGTTTTCCAGCGGCGGTGGATCCAGTTCCAGTGATCGGGATGCTCGCGGATCATCTGCTCTACCGTGTCGGAGTAGAGCTGCGTGTACTGGCGCACCAGCGCCTCGCGGTTGCGGGTCTTCTCGGGAAAGAAAGCGGGCAAAATTTTGATCTTGTGATGAACCGTGTCGCCCTCGCGCACCATGAACGCCGGCATCACCGGAGCACCGCTCGCCAATGCGATGCGCGCGACGCCGTCGCTGGTCGACGCCGGCATCCCGAAGAAATCGACGAACACGCCCTTGCGCACGTCGAGGTCGAGCGCTATCGCGATCATCCAGTTCTGCCGCAGCATCCTCATCACCTCGCGACCGCCCGCCTTGCGCTCGATGATCCGGTTGCCGTATTTGACGCGCTCGGCGCGGATGGCAGCGTCGATGAGCGGATTGCGCAGCGGGCGGTGCACGATCGCGAGATGGTAGCCGTATATCGAGTGCGCTATCGGGAGCAGCTCGAAATTTCCGAAGTGCGCCGTCAGCACCAAAATGCCGCGACCGTTGGAGCGCCGCTCGGCTTCGTCCCAATTCTCTTTGCCCTCGTAGGTGGCGACCTGCTCGATATTAGCGCGGCTGAGCTCGGGCAAGTGGGTCCATTCGGCCAGCACGCGGCCCCAACTGCGATACATCTTGCGCAGAACATCAAGGCGGCCGGCAGGAGTCATCTCGGGGAAAGCGATTTCGAGATTTTTGAGCGCGATCGGCCGGTTGGGACGATCGAAATTCATCGCCCATCCGCCCAGGCGTGCGCCCGCGCGGACCGCGCGTTCCAATGGCATCGCGCGCAGAGCTGCGGTGACGGCGGTGATGCCCGTGTATTCGATGCGGGCCTGAACGGGACCGATTTGCCTGGCCATGAGGGATCGAGGATGGTCCGAGAGAGCGACGGCGCGCAAGCGTCGCGCCAGGAGGAAGGGAGCGACCCTTATTTTAGTGCAGCGCGGTGGATGGCTGGTAACCTAACCCCTAACCCCTTCCCATAGTGGGAAAGGGAATAATCGCGCATGCGGTTAGTTACGGCGAGATGCCGGGGGTTACTCCCGCCGCGACTCCTGACCTGGTTGCGTCGAGCGTGGTCGACGAGGCCGCGATTCCGCCGCCGGTATCGGGGCTGTCGGCGCCGACTCGACCCGCGCCCGCATCGAACGGCGTGACTGTCGCGCCGCCGCTGGTGGCATACCGCCCGGCCGACGCCGAGTACGGCGCCGCGCTGGCCGCTGTCGCCGAAATCGTCGACGATGCGGGCACACTGATGGTAGTTGGCGCTGATGGCGCGGAGGAGTTCATCGAGGTCGGACCGATCTCAGTGGTGTTGAAGGGAGTTTCGCCGCTGCTGTTCGGCGCGGATTCGTATGCTGCGCCCGGATTTTCGGGTCCCGGAGGCGCCGCGGGACCGCCATACGGCGCGTTCAAGTCGGCCGCTGGAGAAACGGGAATCGAGAAGCTCGGCTTGTAGATTTGCTGAATCTGCGAGGCGGGCATGTCGTGGATTTCCTTGCGGCCCAGCGAATTTACGAACTTCTGGCGCTCGTCGAGGGCCAGCTCGCGCAGCTCGCTCCGATTGCGAATGATGTGCGGCGTCAGGAAGACGATAAGGTTGTCCTTCTGCTTGTCTGTCGACTTGCTGCTGAACAGGTTGCCGATTACCGGGATGTCGGAGATGAACGGAACGCCCTGATTATCAAGCGTATCCTGGCTGGCGAGCAGGCCGCCGACTACCGCTGTGCGATGGTTCTGGATCAGCACGCTGGTCGAGGCGGACCGGATAGTGGTGGTCGGACCGAGCGTGTTGTTCGCCGTGCCGTTAACGACGTTGGAGACCTCTTCATAAAGGTCGAGTTTGACGTAGTCGCCCTCGGAGACCTGCGGCACGATATCGAGCGTGATGCCGACGTTCTGGCGCTGGACGGAGTTGAAGATCTGCCCGGGCAGCCCGGCGTTGGCTGAGGCCGAACCGACGAAGGGCAGGTTCTGACCGACGACGATCATCGCTTCTTCGTTGTCTGCCGTGAGCAGGGTCGGCGCGGAGAGCACGTCAGCGTGAGTGTCGGTCTCAAGCGCCATCAGCAGCACAGCATCGCAGGGGAGATTTATGTTGCCGGTGGGGGTGGTGGTGGTCGTCGTCCCGGTGACGGTGGCAGCCATCGCCAGCGCCGCGGCAGAAACCGGGCACACGCTGTTCGACGCGAGGCCCAGGCCAAGCCCAGTCAAACCGAGCGGGTCGGCGAGCGTGTTCTGAAGCTGTCCGAAATTAAGCGAGCCGAAGCCGAACGCTTGTCCTCCCCCGATGCCCTGCGAGTAGAAATTGATGCCCAACTGGCGCTGGCGCTCGGCCGACACCTCGACGATGACCGCCTGCACGAAAATCTGCACGCGCGGCGTGTCGAGGTCGTCGATAATCTGCCGCAGCGTCTGCCAATCCTGCGGCGACGCGCTGATAACCATCGCGTTGGTGGCGGGATCGGCGGTGATATTTACCGGGTAGGAGAAATCTATGTTCTTGCCGGCGGAGCTGGCGGACGCCGGACCGGTGCCGGAGCCGCCGCCGCGGCTGAGCATCCCGCCGCCGCCGCTGCCGCCGCCGAAACCGCCGGAGCCGTTGGTGCCGCCGAAAGCGCCGCCGGAGGAACCGCCGAAGCTGGCGCTACTGCTCAACCCGCTGCTACCGCCGAATCCTCCCCCCATTCCGCCGAAGCCCGAACTGCCGCCATTGGCAGCGCTATTGAAGCTGGACCTGCCCAGCGAACCTTTGCCGGTGGTGGGAGTGAGCGTGCTCGGGCCGCTGCCGCCGTTGAGCAGGTTGTTGAGCACCTGGACCATCTCGAGCGCCTGCGCGTTCTTGAGCCGATAGACGTGGATTCGCGACGTCGCCAGCGGCGGATTGACGTCAAGCTTTTGTACTATTTCCTGGATCTCGCGCATCTGGAGCGGCGGCGCCAGCACGATCAGGCAATTGGTGCGCTCGTCGGGGATTACTTTGTAACCCATCCCAGGCCCGGTGGCTGATGGCGCGACTCCACCCATCTGCGGCGGCCGTATTCCCATCTGCGAGCTGCTGCCGGGCGTGCCGCCCATCTTGGCGGTCATGAGCGCGTCGATCTCGGGCGCGAGCTCGGTGGCAAATGCGAGCCTGAGCGGGATGACCACGATCGACTGCTGCTCGCCGCGCACGTCGAGCGCGCCGATTATTTGGAGCAGGCGCTCGACGTTGTACGCGTCGTCGGTGACGATGACGGTGTTGTCGCTGGGAAACGCAGCCACCAGGCCGTCGTGCGAAATCATCGGCTGGATAACGCCGATGATGGAAGCCGCGTCGATATTCTTGAGCCGCACCATCCGCGTGACATACTCGTCGCCCTTGGTCTCGGTAGGCACCTGCGATTCCGTCAGCGCGGCAGAGGAGCGCACGTTGCGCGCGGGCACAATCTTGATGATCTTGCCGGCCTGGACGGTAGTGAAACCTTTTACCTGGAGGACAGATTGAAAGATCGAGTAGGCTTGTTCGGGCGTGACCTTGCTCGGCGAGATGATTGTCACCTTGCCGCGCACCGACTCGTCGATGATGAAGTTGCGGCCAGTGATCTCACTGATGAATTTGGCGAGAACGGGAATATCCACGTTCTGGAAGTTCATCGTGATGGTATTCTGGGGAGGAAGATCGGCGGAATCGGTAGCGAAGGCAGAGGACGGAAGCGTACAACCAACCAGCAGCAGCGCGGTAAAAAACGCCGCAGCGAAAACACGGTTCATGCGATCTCCCTCCGTCGCTCGGATCAAAACGTCGTGAGCATATTTCACGACTGCCGCACAGCGCAACCTGGAATCGTTGCAAATGTCACAAGGCTTCGCGACTATGACGATCACCGGCCCGATTTGATTCAATCGAAGACAAAAACAGGGTGCTTTACACCGATTTGTTCCCCTTCTCTCGAAGGGGTTAGAGGTTAGGTTGGCTCGCGCATGAGGATTACGAGTTGCGCTTCGAATTCCTGATTGGGCTCCGATACCTGCGTGCGCGCCGGCGCGAGCGATTCGTGTCGCTGATCGCGATCATCTCGCTGGCCGGCATCACCATCGGGACCTTCACGCTGGCGGTCGCGTTGTCCGTCATGAGCGGCTTCGAGAAAGACTTGCGCGCGCGCCTGCTCGCGTTTACCCCGCAGGTAACCGTCGAGCGAGCCGACGGCGGAGTGTGGAATCCGGCCGCGCTCGAGAAGAAACTCTCGGCGATGCCGGGTGTGGTCGCGGTCGCCCCGTTCGTCACCTCGCTGGTGATGGCAGTCTCGAGCACGGAGTCGGGCGCGCCCGGCTTCTTCGCGGGCGGAACTCTGCGCGGGGTCGAACCGCACGACAATCCGGTGCTCAAGGAATTAAGCGACACTTTGGAGAACGGCTCGCTCTCCGACTTGGAGACGCTGCATCCAGTGACAGTGGTCGACAAGGGCGTCAAGCGCGACGTCGATTTGCCCGGCGCCATCCTCGGCAAGGATTTGGCCTTCGAGCTGGGCGTGAAGCCTGGCGACCCGGTCGTGCTCATTTCCCCGACCAGCCTCGGAGCGGGTATCGGGCCGCCGCGCCTGAAGCGATTCGTGGTGGCGGGATTTTTCCACTCGGGCATGTACGACTTCGACTCGACGCTGGTCTTCGTCGCCTTGAAAGACGGACGCGCGTTGCTGGCCGACGACGCGTCGCTGGAAAGCGGGCTCGAACTGCGGCTGGTCAACATGCTCGACGCGCCGGCGATGCGCGCCAAAATATCGGCGCTTGCGGGGCCTGAATTCGAGGTGACCGATTGGACCACGGCCAACGCGCCGTTGTTCTCGGCGCTGGCCCTGGAGAAGCTCACCTACTTCCTGGTGCTGCTGCTGATCGTGCTGGTGGCGGCTTTCAATATCGTCGCGACCCAGGTGATGGTGGTGATGGAGCGGCGCAAGGAAATCGCGATCGTGCGCACGATGGGTGCGCGGGCGGCTTCCGTGGCCTCGATCTTTTTGAGCCAGGGCGCGGTGCTGGGCGTGCTCGGCACGGTGCTAGGGGATGGGGCAGGTTTCGTCACGGCGTACCTTATCGGCAAGTATCACTTGATTCATCTGCCGCCCGACATGTTCATGTTGAGCAACGTGCCGGTCGAGCTGAAACCACTGAACTTCGTCGTGATCGCGGCGGCGACCATCGTGCTGTGCCTGCTGGCATCGATTTACCCGGCATTGCAGGCGGCCAGGCTCTCGCCGGTCGAGGTGATTCGCTATGAGTGAAGCTCGACGCGCGGCGCCATCGACAGCGAAACCGAAACCCGCGAAGGGGCGTCTTATCGAGGTGCGCGGCCTCGACAAGACATTCTACGACGCCGATCGCGAGGTTCGCGTGCTGCGCAAACTCGATCTGAACGTCGAGGCGGGCGAGGAAATCGCCGTGGTCGGACAATCGGGAACCGGCAAGTCCACCCTGCTACACATCATCGGGAGCCTCGAGGAGCCGACCGCGGGCAAAGTTTTTTTCGAGGGCGAGGATTTGTTTGCGCTCGACCAGAAATCGCTGGCGGAGTTCCGCAACCTGGAGCTGGGCTTCGTGTTCCAGTTCCATTACCTGCTCGCCGACTTTACGGCGCTGGAAAACGTGATGATGCCCGCACTGATCGGCAGAATCGACGACGCCGAAGCGAGCCGCCGCGCGACCGAGATGCTCGAAATCGTGGGACTGGGCGACAAGCTCAAGCGCCGGCCGGCCGAGCTGTCCGGCGGCGAGCAGCAGCGCGTCGCGGTGGCGCGCGCCGTGGTCCTGCGGCCCAAGCTGCTGCTGGCGGACGAGCCGACCGGCAATCTCGATCCGCATACGGCGGACGGGGTGCACGAGCTGTTTCACAAGCTCAATCGCGAGCTGGGAATCACGCTGGTGATCGCGACGCATAACGAGCAGTTGACGCGCAGCGTAGGCCGCGCGCTGCGCCTGACTGAAGGCAAGCTGGTAGACGAACGCCGGTGAGGGGGAACAGAAACCTAACCCTTCCCCCTTCCGATTGTGGGAAGGGGAACAATCGAGATTAGCCGATTCTGCGGGCTCGGTTTACATGGCGGGACCGATTGGCTAGTTTGGTCGCGTTTTTGGTGTGTCTGAGTGACATCGGGGAAATTCAACGTGCGCACGACGCGCGCGCCGTCATCCTGGGGGCTTCATCGTCCGGAGCGTGGACTATTGCCGCCACACGGCGCGTTGACGATTGCGCTGCTGGCGGTCTTCTCGATGCTCGCGGCGGCAATCGCGCGAGCGCAGGGTCCGGCGCCAGTAATTTCTAGAATTCAGATCGCCGGAAACCAGCGCGTCGAAGACGACGCGATTCGAATCCACATCACGCAGCAGCCCAACCAGCCGCTCGATCAGGCGGCTGTCGATGCCGACATCAAGTCGATCTACCGGATGGGTTTTTTCGAATCGGTCACGGCGCACGTCGAGCAGCAGGGCGGCCGCGACGTGCTGGTGTATCGGGTCAAGGAGCGCCCGCAGATTACCGACGTCAAGTTCTACGGGATGAAGGCGATCCGGTCGAACGACGACAAGATCGTCGCGGCGACCAGGTTGCATCCGGGCGCGATCCTCGATCCGGTCGCGGTCAAGGACACTATCAACGCCGTCGAGCAGGTCTACGCGGACAAGGGTTACTCCGACGCCAAGGTCACCTTCAGGCCGATTCCGCAGCCCGACAACACGGCGTTCGGCGAATTCGACGTGGTCGAAGGGCCCAAGGTTGAGATCACCAAAATCCAGTTCGTTGGCAATCATGCGTTTTCGTCGTCGGTTCTAGCCGGCCAGATGGAAACGAAAACCTACAGCCGGCTGCTGAGCTGGGTCACCGGATGGGGCGCGCTCGATCAGAAGAAAATCCAGGAAGACGTCGATCGGATCACGGCCTTCTACTACGACAACGGCTACCTGAACGTGGCGGTCGCGCAGCCGCAGATCGTGCGCAGCGGCAGCAATATTACCATCGTAATAAATATCGACGAGGGCACCCCGTACCGGGTCGGCCGCATCAATATCGAGGGTAACCTGAAGTTTCCGCGCCGCGAGCTGCGCAAGCAGCTCACGATGAAATCTGGGCAGCTGTTCCGCGGTTCGACGCTGCAGCGCCAGGTGCTGGCGCTGTCGGACTTCTACTCGAACCGCGGCTACGCGTACGTCAACGTTGACCCACGCACGCAGTTGGTCCACACCACCAAGCGCGTCAACGTGGTGTTCGTCATCAACCCGGGTCACGAAGTGATCGTCGACCGCATCAATATCAGCGGCAACACCAAGACCTCGGACAAGGTTATCCGCCGCGAGATCCAGGTGCAGGAGCAGGAGCCGTACAGCGCCGAGGAGATCCGCGATTCGCAGACCCGCCTGCAACGGCTGGGATTCTTCACCGATTCGCGCATCACCACCTCGCCGGCCGCGCAGCCCGACAAGATAAACCTGGACGTGAACGTGACCGAGGCCAACACCGCGTCGTTCCAGGTGGCGGGCGGATTCGACAGCTACCAATCCCTGTTCGGTAACTTCACGCTGGGCAACACCAACCTGTTCGGCGGCGGCGAATCGCTCATCGCCAATGCGCAGGTCGGCTTCCTGTTCCAGAATTACAGCATAAGTTACACCGAGCCGTGGTTCCTGGACATCCCGCTCAGCGTGGGCATGCAACTGTTCGACAACAAGACTTACCTGATCAGCTTCAACCAGTCGTCGGCGGGCTTCACCTTGACGACCACGTATCCGTTGACCGAGCTCGGCTTCAAGAAGCTCGGGCCGTTCTCTCTCAAAGACATCACGCTGGGACTGGGTTACTCCTATGAGAGCATTGGAATCACGGGGCTGAACCAGTTCACGACCTTCCCAATCGCGCGCTACAAGGGCTACACGCAGATCTCGCAATTTACGCCGACATTACGGCGCTTCACGGTGGACAATCCGGTCGATCCGCGCACCGGCACCGTCGAGAGTCTCAGCCTGCAGTTCGGCGGATTCGGCGGCAGCCAGGAGTTCGTCAAGGGCGTCGTGCATTTTCGATATTTCTACCCGTTCCTGAAGAGCCAGACGCTCGGGACCTTCGTGGTGTCGCAGGGAATCACCTTCGGCATCGGCACCAACCTGCAAAGCGGGACCGGCGGCGAGTTGCCGCTGTACGAGCGATTCTTCCCGGGAGGAGTCGGCGGTCCGGGCGACGTGCGCGGCTATCAGCTCTATTCATTGGGACCGCAAACGACGATCTACAGTCAAAACGGCACTCCGCTCAGCGTTCAGGATTACGGCGGCAGCGAGGAATTGTTGCTGAGCAACGAAATCACGTTCCCGATCCTGTCGGGATTGGGAATCCGCGGGGTCGTATTCAGCGACGCCGGGCAGTCTTTCCTGCTCCATCCACCACCAGGTGCTGTACCAGGTTCATTGAGCATCACCAATCTGCAGGCGTCGGTTGGATTCGGCGTGCGCTGGAAGTCGCCATTCGGACCGCTGGCGGTGGATATCGCCTTCCCGATCAACCCGCGGCCGGCCGACCAGAGCACGGTCTTCGAAGTCGGGGCAGGCTCGCCGCTGTAGCTTCTACCAAGCGTGCAATATTATGAGATGCAGCGCCTCTGGCGGCGTAGCAACTGGATTTAATACCCTGTGAAGTATTATTGTGTATATTTCCCGTTCACGAGTGATGCGCCGCGGCGACGCGTCCGACGTAGCGGGTCAGCAGGAGGCTTTCCGGGCTCTATGAGGCAACGGTTGTTCATCGGTGCGATGTTCGGTGTGTTCCTTGCGGTGATGTCCGCGGCGGTGCCAGCGCATGCCGACCTCAAGTTCGCGTATGTGGACGTGCAGCGAGCGCTCAACGAGTGCGACGCCGGCAAGAAGGCCAAGGCCGAATTCCAGGGCCGTGTCACGTCGCTCGAAGCGCGCCTGCAGCGGCAGCAGAACGAAGTCCAGGCACTCAAGGACGAGATGGAGAAAAAGGGCATGCTGATGAACCCGGATCAGCGCCAGAGTCTCCAGGACCAGTACATGGATAAGCTCAAAAACTTCGAGCGCGACTACAAAGACTCGAAGGACGAATTGCAGGCGAAGGACCAGGAGGTCACCGCGAAAATCGTGCATGACCTCGCGCAGGTCATTCGCACGCTTGGCGAGCGCGACAACTACACGATGGTCTTCGAAAAAGGATCGATCCTGTGGGGCACGCCCGCCATCGATATCACCGACCAGGTGATCCGTAGTTACAACGCGACACACGTGGCGATAGGTTCGCTCGGTGAAGGCACCAGCGGCGGAGTTGCGCGCACCAGCATGCGGGCCCAGGATGCGGGCGCGGGCGCGTCGGAGCCGTCGGATTTCGGCGCGGATGCGGCCAAGAAGTCGACGATCTCGAAGTAGCGCTCGAGGTGAAGTAGCGCTCGAGGTAAGGTGCGCGAAGTAATTCCCGGTGCCTGACGACGCCAAAGTCGGAGAGCTCGAGCGCGTGATGGGGCTGCTGCCCCATCGCTACCCTTTTCTGCTGGTCGATCGCATCGTTGAGCTGGGCAAGGGCCGCGTCGTAACGATCAAGAACGTAACCTTCAACGAACCGTACTTCGCGGGGCATTTTCCGGGTCATCCCGTGATGCCGGGTGTGCTGATCGTCGAGGCGCTGGCGCAATCGGGGGCGATCCTCGCGCTCAACGAAGTCGGCGGAGATCCGACGCGCTTGTTCATGCTGACCGGGCTGGACAAAGTGCGCTTTCGACGCCGCGTAATTCCGGGCGATCAGCTGCGGATAGAAGTGAAAATTCTGAAATTCCATCGTCCGCTGTGGCGGATGCAGGCGACGGCGCGCGTCGGCGACGAGTTGGCGGCCGAAGCGGAATTGTCGGCGATGGAAGTCGAGGAGCAAGTTCGATAGCGGGCCGAATCCATCCTTCCGCGGTCATCGACAATCGCGCCGAACTCGACACGAGCGTCGACGTCGGCGCGGGCGCGGTGATCGGGCCCAACGTCAGGATCGGCGCGGGCACGCTGATCGGTCCGTGCGCGATGATCGAGCGCAACACCACGATTGGCGCGCGCAATCGCATCTGGCAGTTCGCGGCGATCGGCGCGGAACCGCAGGATCTCAAATTCAAGGGTGAGCCGTCGGTCGTCGAAATCGGCGACGACAACATGATTCGCGAGTTCGCGACCATTCACCGCGGCACCGAAGGCGGCGGGATGATCACAAAGGTCGGGAGTCACACGCTGGTGATGACATACGCGCACGTTGCGCACGACTGCATCATCGGCGATCACGTGATCCTTGCTGCGTCGACGGGCCTCGCGGGCCATTGCGTGATCGACGAGTACGCGATTTGCGAGGGCCAGGTCGGGGTGCATCAGTTCACTCGCATCGGCACTCATGCGATCGTGGCGGCCGGCGCCAAGGTCGCGCAGGACGTGCCGCCGTACTCGATGGTGGCGGGCACGGAGCGCGCACGGCTGGCGGGCGTCAACGAAGTCGGTCTGAATAGGCGCGGCTTCAAGCCCGAAACGGTTGCGGCGCTGAAGTCGGCGATTCGCACGCTGTTTTTCTCGAAGATGCTGCGCGAGGAAGCGATCGCGAAAACTCTCGAAGAACACGGTGAGCTTGCGGAAGTGCGCCGCCTGGTCGATTTCATAAACAACTCGAAGCGCGGAGTCGTTGGCCGCGAGCGTGAATAAGCTCGGGCTCATCGCGGGCAACGGCATCTTCCCGCTCGAAGTAGCGCGCGCCGCACGCGAGCGCGGAATCGAGATCGTCGCCGTCGCGCACGTGAATGAAAGCGAGCGCGCGCTCGACTCGGTTGCCGGCGAAGTCACCTGGATCAAAGTCGGCGAGCTGCAGAAAATAATCGACGTGTTCAAAAGCGCCGGAGTGTTGGAAGCCGCGATGGCCGGCGGCATCTCACGCGCGCGGCTGAAAGATTCCTTCGCGCCCGACGCGCGGGCGCTCAAGATGCTCGCGGGAATCGCGCGCTTCAGCGACGACGCAGTGCTGCGAGGTATCGCGCACGAAGTCGAGACTGATGGAATCAAAATGATCGATCCGGTGCCGATGATCGAGCATTGGCTCGCGCGGGCCGGCGTCGGCGCCGGTCCAGAGCCAACTCCCGCGCAGCGCCGCGATCTCGACCTCGCGTTCGCGGTCGCGCGCCGGCTCGGCAGCTACGACATCGGCCAGACGGTCGCGGTTCGCGACGGAATGGTCGCCGCGGTGGAAGCGCTGGAAGGAACCGACGCCGCAATCCGCCGCGCGGCCGCGCTGGTAGGCGCGGGACTCGTGGTGGCCAAGGCGGCGAAACCGGGACAGGACCTGCGCTTCGATCGGCCCGCGATTGGCCCGGACACCGTTCAATTGCTCGCCGAGGTCGGCGCGGCGGTGCTGGGCGTCGAAGCAGGAGTCGCGCTGATTCTCGAACGCGATCGCACGCTCGAACTAGCGCGCGCGAAAAACGTGACGATATACGGCTATGCCGAAACCAGTGGCTGAGCTGCGCGCCGCGGTGATCGGCGCGGGCCGGCTGGGCACTCTCCACGCGCGCAAGTACGCCGCGATTGCCGGAATCAGGCTCGCGCACATCGTCGATATCGATCGCGAGCGGGCCGGAGCGCTGGCGTCGGAAGTTGGCGCGACGCCGACTACCGATTACAAGATGCTCGCGGGCAAGGTTGACCTAGTGACGGTCGCGTCGCCGGGCGTGACGCATCATGAGATCGCATCCGCGATGCTGAAAGCGGGCATCGACGTCCTGCTGGAAAAGCCGATGGCCGAGACGCTGGCGCAGGCGCGCGACCTGGCCGCGCTGGCGTCGGGATGTGGACGCATTCTTCAGATCGGCCACCTCGAGCGTTTCAATCCGGCGGTCGTGCATCTGCATTCGATCGTGAAAAATCCGCGCTTCGTGGAATGCCATCGGCTGGCGCCGTTCACCGAGCGCGGCACCGACGTGGACGTGCTGCTCGATCTGATGGTGCACGATCTCGACGTGATCCTGTCGCTGGCGCCCTCGGAAGTCGCGTCGCTCGAGGCCGTTGGCGTCGCAATTCTTACCGATCGAATCGACCTCGCGAACGCGCGCATCCGCTTCCAGAGCGGCCTCATCGCAAACCTGGTCACCAGCCGCGTGTCGGCGCGGCGCGAGCGCAAGATTCGCTTCTTCCAGCCCGACGCGTACATCTCGGTCGATTACGAAGCGCGCAGCATCCAGGTGTATCGCAAAACTCCGCCGGCGCGGGGCGCGCAATTTCCGACAATTTCGGCCGAGCAAATCGATTTCGGCGAAGGCGATCCGCTCGCCGACGAAGTCAATGCGTTCGTCGCTGCCGTTCGCAGCAGGTCCACGCCGGCGGTCAGCGCCGACGACGGACTCCGCGTGATGGAGCTGACCGAGAGAATCAAGGAAGTGATGCTGACGGATTCGGTGCCTTGACGCCTGCGGTCCGCTGCGACAGCATTGGTCTGCGATGCGTCTGACCAGGCTAAGAATTCTCGGCGCTGTCATACTCGCGGCCGGCGCAGCGTTTCTCATCTTCACCGCGACCACAGATTGCACGCCGGTAACCGGCAGCGACGACGTCGCCATCAACGTGTCCGCGCTGCGTCCCGGCAGCGCGCGGCTTTTCTGTTACACCGACAACGCAGGCGAACGTCTGCGGTTCGTCCTCGCACGCGGCAACGACGGCAGGGTGAGCTCGGTGTTCGACGCGTGCCGCCAATGCTTCGCGTTCCATCGCGGCTACCGGATAGCTGGCGGCGAACTGATTTGCCGGGTGTGCGGGAATCACTACCCGATCGATCGGATGACGGAAGGTAAAGCGTCGTGCGTGCCCGTCAGCCTGCGGCATGAAGACGATTCCGGAATCGTGCACATCAAGACCGCGGATCTCAAGGCCGGGGGCGCGCTCTTCTGACTATCCGAGTAGCTATAGCAAGTTCATGATTTTCAACACCATAAGGAACTATAGCCGCGTTCTGGGAATAGTCAGTCTCGCCGCGCTTCTTACTCTGTCGGCCTGCGGCGATCGTGAAGCCATGGGCGACTATCCGGCGGCTAACGGGAACAATTGCCTGCCGGAAGTGAGTCTGATCGATCAGCACGGTGCCACCATCTCACTCGCGTCGCTGAAAGGTAAGCCGGTCCTGATCGATTTTATCTACACCTCGTGCGCATCGACTTGCCCGATGCTGACGGCAAAGATGGCGGCGATCGCGCATCAGCTTGGTCCCGCTCTGGGAGCCGACGTTACGATAGTGTCGATCACGCTCGATCCCGAGCACGACAGCCCCGCGGAACTCGCAAAGTACGCGAAGAGCCACGACGCCGGCGGCAACGGCTGGATTTTTCTGACCGGGACGCCCGCGCAAATCGACCAGGTGCTCGCATTGTTCAAGTTGCGCCGGACGCGCGAGAGCGATGGATCGATCACGCATTCGATAGAAGCATTCCTGCTCGGTCCCGACGGCCATCAGATTCGGCAGTACAACGCACTCGACGTGAGCCCGGACGCAGTCGCCGCCGACGTTGATCGCGCCCGCAGCAAAGGCTAAGAGCACAGACGATGGCAACCTCGCTGACGATCGACCGTACTTCGATGCGGCAAATTGCCGCGGCGATGGCGTTCGTCATGATGATGGCGAGTCTGCCGTCGATCGGCGTGATCGTCATTTCGGATCGTTCCGGGCCGAGTATCTCGATGGACATCTGCCATCCGCTGCAATCGCTCGACAGCGCGCCCAGCGCCGTGCCAATCGCACGCCCTGCGCAGCCCGGCATCGGCGCGAGGATTCTTTCGCACGAGAGACTCGCTCAATTCGTTCCCATTCTGAAGAGTAAATTAGCCGACGCTCCCGACCCGCCACCGCCCAAGCTGTTCTGCTAGCAGGGCACTTTCAAATTTTCATCAAGAGATGATTGCGCGCGAGCCTCGACGGTTCGCGAGCACATGGGTGCGGCCTTAGTTGGCCGGGGATGGGTGTTCTATGCGGAGCAATCATATGTCGTGGCGCCTGGCTTTCTCTAAGTCGGCCAGACGCGTGTTGGTGGCGACAATTTTCGCGATCGGTCTAACGCCCGGTCTGGTTTGGGCGTGTGCATGCGGATGCGGAGTTTTCGAGGTGGATACCGAAGCTCTAATTCCCCAGGGAACGGGAGGCCAAGTGTGGTTTCAATATGAATACATGGATCAGTACATAAACTTTAAAGCAACTCAGCCAGCCTCTGAATTCCAGAATAACGACAAGTACATCCGAACCAATTTCATGGAAGTCGGCGGACAGTACATGTTCAATCGGAGTTGGGGAGTGATGCTCGAGGTGCCCTATTGGTCGCGCTACTACAAGGGTGCCTATGTCGGCAACAACGCCGACATTCATTCGTTCCAGGACGACTCGATCGGCGATATCCGAATCCAGGGGATGTATACGGGTCTCTCGGAGGACATGTCGACCGGACTGATGGCGGGAGTCAAGGTCCCGAGCGGCCAGTGGACCTATCCACCCTACGATCGGGACACGCAGATCGGCACTGGAAGCACCGATCTTCTCCTGGGCGCTTACCACATCGGATCATTACCGACGAAGTTGGGGACCTTGCCGTTGACCTTCAAGGAGCGCCCCTTCAATTACTTCGTGCAGGTCAACTACGATCTGCCGCTGTGGGAACAGGACCAGTACACGCCTGGTAGGGAAGTCGACGGCGCAGTAGGAGCCTACTACGATTTCGGCAAAGTTGGTTTTCTCAAGGAACTCGCACCGATGCTGACCTTCCTCGCCTCTGACCGTACGCGGGATACTGGAAATAACGCAAACCCCGGCGCCAGCGGCTACACGCGTTTGCTCCTGGCTCCGGGAGGCGAAATCAAAATCGGGGTCATCAGGGCCTACGCAGACATTGAGGTCCCGGTTTTTCAAAACGTGAGGGGCTATCAGCTGACTGCGGCCTACGCGACCAAGCTGATCCTGAGCTACAGCTTCTGAAGCGAAGGGAGGGACAACCTTGAGCTATCGGCTTTTAACCTGCAACTCAGAAACCATAACTACCATAGGATACAGATATGAGTATTCATCGTAATCTCAGATCTCTCGGAATAGCGTTAGTCGTAGTGTCAAGCTTGTTCGCGGCTGCTGGATGCCACAGCGACTCAACCGCGGAGGGCGCTAGTGTCCTCACGGACACCAAGCTCGTCGATCAGAATGGCAATACGCTCACGCTCGAGTCGCTCAAGGGCAAGCCGATGGTGGTGGATTTCATCTATACGACGTGCCCGGGTCCCTGCCTGATGGAGACGGCAAAGTTTGCGAACGTCGCGCTACGGCTGGGCAACGATCTCGGTTCGAAGGTGATTCTCGTTTCGATCACTGTCGATCCCGAGCATGACGGCCCTAAACAGTTGCTCGACTACTCGCATCAGCAGGGCGCGGATGAGAAGGGCTGGTATTTCCTGACTGGAGGGCCCGCGGACGTCGATAAGGCGCTGGCGGGTTTCAAGCTCAGCCGGCAAATCGAGCCCGACGGTTCGGTTGGCCACATGATTGCTATGATGCTGATCGGCCCGGATGGGCGGATAGTTAGAGAATACAACGGCGAAGCCGTGAGGGCCCAGGACATCGTCCAGGATGTCAAGAAAACGCTCAACGAGGGCTGAGAGACGCAGCATGAAGCGAGGGAACCCGAGCGTGAGGCGAACGACATTGTGGGCTGCTGGCGCGGGAGTTGCCGCGATCATTTGCATGGCTGCGCTGGCGTTCGCCTCCGCGACTGTCGGTAACGCTGCGCCGGCGCTGGAGGTGCCCGAACTGGACGGTCAGACATTCAATCTAAGTGCACAACGTGGGAAAGTCGTGATCGTCAACTTCTGGGCGACCTGGTGTCCGCCTTGCCGCGAGGAAATGCCGGCGCTGGACGCTTTCTACCGGCGCTATCATGGTCAAGGTCTTCGAGCTGATCGGCGTGAGCGCCGACCGCCCGCACGACCGCTCCGATGTGGTCAAAGTCATGCAGTCGTTCAGCTATCCCGCGGCCATGCTCGATGACGCCAACGTCAACGATTTCGGCCCACCCAACAGCTTGCCAATGACTGTTGTCGTGGACAGTAATGGGGTGGTGCGTGCGGAGTTTACGCCCGATCAGGCCAAGGTCACGGAGAAGAGCCTATCGGACGCCGTGCTGCCACTGCTGCCGCAGAGTTCTGCGGCGCATGCATCAGCGAATCCAGGTAGCGCTGACGCCAAGCCTTGACCCCAGGAGCAGTCCTCGTTGCAACCGCGTCAAGTGAAGAAGCTCGCGCTAGTCGCAGTTATCCTGATGGCTGGATGCGCTGCTTCGAACAGCTGGGACGTCGATTCGGATCCGAAGCTCGCGCAGTTGGAAAAACAGAGACTGTCCCTCGACGCGAGCGAGAAGCGCTGCATCGATGAAGCGCAGGTCCGTAGCCGTGATAAGATGGCAGGCATGGCATCAGGTCCCGACGCTCCCGTGGAATCGCAGCCGCAGGGGGCAGATGACGAGCGCGATCGGGAAATTTCGCAATGCCGGGCCTGGGCGGATCAGGAAAACGCGAATATCGCCGAACAGGAGCGCAACGAATATGAGCTTCAAGCACAGCAAGAGCGCAGTCGCGCCTTGTTCATGGCGGTTATTACGAGTCCCCCGTTGCACTGAAACCTATCCAGAAAAATTGCGATGCAGTCTTCAGCAGAGTCATCGGTAGTCACCCAGGATCCGGCGTACGTGCCTCAAGCGAGGCGTCTCGCATCGCGGATTCTGCGCGATCTCGGAGTCGTTGTCCTGCTCGCAATCGCATCGCTCATGGCTGGACTCACGATCAACCATTTTTCACTCGCTCCGCAGCCCATCCTCTATCAAACGCCGGAGCAGCGGTTCGATGCCGAGTTGACGACTCTGGTCGCCGCGCCGCCGTTCAAGATCGCGCCCGCGGCAACCATCGGACTCGATAAATTCCGCACAGCCGTCGACAGCAAGCGTGTACTCATCCTTGATGCGCGCCCGTCGGTGTTCTTCGAAAATGGGCACGTCCCCGGCGCAAGCAACCTCGCGCGGGACAACTTCGCGCAGGATTATCGGCGCCTGACCGGCGTGCTCGAAGCCAACCGTGACAAGCCGATCATCGTGTATTGCTCCGGCGGCGAATGCCACGACAGCAAGCTCGTCGCGAACGCACTGCTGAGTCTCGGCTTCGGCAATGTCAGCGTCTTCACTGGTGGATGGGAAGCATGGTCGGCAGCTGGATTGCCGGCATCGAAGGGGCGCGAACCATGATGCCCCGCAACAATTCGCGTCGCTATGTGGTGCTCGCAGCCAGCGTAGCCATGGCCGC
The DNA here is from genome assembly GCA_963724395.1 of uncultured delta proteobacterium. Classification (GTDB taxonomy): domain Bacteria; phylum Desulfobacterota; class Binatia; order Binatales; family Binataceae; genus Binatus. The sequence continues at coordinate 250,566 of CAVRUK010000005.1, forward strand.
CATATTCACTTACGCAGGCATCGACAAGATCCGCGACCCGCTGTCGTTCGCCGATAGCGTCGCCGGATTCGCGATCCTGCCAGCCGTGCTGATCAACCTGCTCGCGATAGGTCTGCCGCCATTTGAGATCGCGAGCGGCCTCATGTTGCTCGGGCCGTGGACCAGGCGGGTCGGAGCGCTCGCGGTCGCTGTACTCTCGATAATATTTTTCACGGCATTGGCGTCGGCGCTGCTTCGAGGTCTCACGCTCGACTGCGGCTGCTTCGGGACCGGCGCCCCGTCACGACCAAGAATGTGGCTGGAGCTTGGACTGGACGCGGTGTTGTTCTCAGCTGCGGTCTTCGTCTATCTACGCTCGACTACCCAGATGTCGCCGGAATAATTGCCTATCGGAAATGGTCTTATCGATCGGCCCGATACGGCCGGTATGGATGTTTATGCGGAAGAAAATAATTTTCGCGCTGATGGTGCTGTTCGCGATGCGCGCGAGCGCGGTGCATGCACACGGCGTTGTTGGCGATTACATATTCCTGGAGCCGCTGGTGACCGACGACGCGACCCCGGCCAACGAAATGGATATCGTGGAGCCGAACTGGAACCGGAACTCCGGCGGCCGGACTTTCTCGATCGGTTCGTCAATCGAAAAGCTGCTTGGCACCGATAGCGATAACTTGCCGCGATTCAGCATCGGCGGCGGCTCGACGTGGATCTCTCAATCGCCAAAGCAGGGACCTGATGTCAGCGGGTTCGACGTCTTGGGACTGTTCGCCAAGTATGCGTTTCTAATCGTTCCGGAACATGAATTTATATTGTCGGCCAAGGCGGTGCTGGATTTACCCACGGGCAATCCGTCCGTTACGTCCCAGCAGCATACGAGCCTTGGCCCGGAATTGATCGGAGCGAAGGCGCTTGGCGACCTGCCCAACACAACGCTGCTGAAGTGGCTGCGGCCGGTCGGATTCCAGTTTGACTACGGCTACCTTCCCGCGTTGGGAGGCCATACCAGTCATCACATGTTTGCCGACGGTATGATCGAGTACTCGCTCCCCTACCTGAGCAACAACGTGCAGGACATCGGACTGAAGTGGCCGCTGCGCAATATGTTTCTGTTCAACGAATTCAACTATGACCAGTTGATCTCCGGGCCGCCGCATCAGACCTTCCCCACAATCCTGGCGACGCCCGGAATCGCATACATCAGCTATCGTTTCGAAGTCAGCGTCGGTACCCAGTTCGCTCTCAACCAGGCGAGCGTGCCCGGCAATCATGCTGCAATTCTCGGGCTATTGGACATTTTCTACGACTCGATAATTCCGCAGGGCAATTGGAAACTGTTCGGAGAATGACAACCATGATCGTTCGAAAAGTCTCGCTGTTGGCCCTCGGGCTACTGGCTATTGAAGTGAGTACGCCGGCGATTACGGCAGCGCATTCGTTCCCGGAACAGGAAACTCCATCGGCGGGACAGAAAGTCGCTTCGCCTCCTCCCGAAGTTGTGATCAAGTTTGACGCACCGATAGAGAAGCTGTTCGCCAAGCTGGAAGTGACAGGCGCCGACGGTACGAATCAGGCAGTCGGCGCGCCCCAGGTCAGCGACGACGGGATTCAGCTGTCGGTCAAGCTCGGCACGCTCAAACCCGGCGATTACACGGTCAAGTGGGCGGTCGTGTGTATCGATACGCATCACACGGAAGGTTCGTATACCTTCTCGGTCGCGAACGGCGGATCGTGATTCCGCAGCCAATATTCGCGTGGCCGTTGGTAGGGTCGCAAGTGCTGATATTCGGAACGACAGCTTTTGCGCTGATGGCGGCGCCGCGCGACGTCGCCGCGGCCGATCGTTCGAGTCAAAGCCTGGCGAAGCTATGGAGGATGCTCGCGCTGATCGTTCTGGTGGTGTCGCCGCTGAGACTTTTGTCGGTCGCGGCCGGAATGGCGGACTCGACCTTCAGAGAAGTGCTTCCGATGATGCCGCAGATAATGCGCGAGACCTTTGCTGGCCGGGTATGGACGTGGCGGCTCGCGACCGCGCTGTTGTTGGCCGGGGTCGCGTGGATTCCCGCGCCCGGACGCCTCGCGACGACGCTGATGCTCGTCATCTCGGCGGCTCTGCTCGCATTGCAAAGCGTCACGAGTCATGCGGTGGACAAGGGCGCGTTCGCGATCGCCGTTCACTTTACGCATCAGGCAGCCGCCGGCTTGTGGATCGGGGCGTTAGTCTCACTGCTGATAGGCGCGACCTACGGACATGCCGGCGCGAACTGGCTGCGGTCGGCGACCTCGCGAGTATCAAGGATTGCGGGATGGTCCGTCGCGGCGCTGATAGTGACCGGCGTGATCAGAGCATGGGACGCGCTGGGACTGCGACTCGATCTGCTGGTGAACTCGATCTACGGGCGGACATTACTGTGGAAAGTCGGCACTGCCGCCACGGTGATTTTAATTGGCGGCTACAACCGCTATCGGCTGGTAGGGTCGGTCGGAGAGTCGTCAGCGCGCGCGGCTCTTATTCGCAATGTGGCCGTGGAATGCGCTCTGCTGGCTGTCGTGCTTGGATGGTCGGTAGTGCTGGCCAATACGCCGCCGCCGCATTGAGTAACGTGCGTTTACCATGTAACGAATGTACAATTAGCAAGAGATGCACGTATGACTATTCATCGCAACCTCAGATCTTTCGCGATTGTGCTAGTCGCAATGTCGAGTTTGTTTGCGGCTGCTGGATGCCATCGCGACTCCGACGGCGCCGCGGCCTCCGCGAGTGTTCTCACTGACACCAAGCTGGTCGATCAGAATGGCAACACCGTCGCGCTCACCTCGCTCAAGGGCAAACCGCTGGTGGTCGACTTCATCTATACGTCGTGTCCGGGGCCGTGTCTGATGGAGACGGCGAAGTTGGCGAACGTCGCGCTGCGACTGGGCAACGACCTCGGTTCGAAAGTGACGATCGTTTCGATCAGCGTCGATCCCGAGCATGACGGCCCCAAGCAGTTGCTCGACTACTCGCGTCAGCAGGGAGCGGACGAGAAGGGATGGTATTTTCTGACCGGCGGTCCTGGAGATATCGATCGGGCGCTGGCGGGCTTCAAGCTCAGCCGGCAAATCGAGCCGGATGGTTCAGTCGGGCACCTCGTGAATATGATGTTGATCGGACCGGACGGGCGCTTGGTGCGCGAATACAACGGCGAAATTGTCAAAGCGCAGGACATCGTCGATGACGTCAAGAAGACTTTGAACAAGGGCGGTGCGGCATGAAACGGGCAATAATTTTCGGCTCGTCGCTTGCGACAATCCTGGCGCTGGCATATCTGTGGCCACTGATCGGCGGTTCCGCATTCGAAAATGGCAGTGCGCGCGGAGCGATGTGCATCGCGGGCCATTGCTGCTGCTCGGGACGCGCGGAGGCCGAGACCGTCGCGGCAAACAACGAAAGGACGCAGGGGCGCTTGACGCTCGACCCAAATCAGTTCGTCGGCCCAGTTAAGGAAGCCTACAAATACGCGGAGAAAAATCCCGCGCTGCTGGCGCAACTGCATTGCTATTGCGGATGCGACAGGGCCGAAGGTCATCAGAACCTCCTCGACTGTTATCGCGGTATGCACGCGTCGTCGTGCGAAATCTGCACCGGCGAGGTGCTGATGGCGAAGCGAATGGCAGAGCAAGGCTCGCCGGTCGATCAGATCCGCGACGCGATCCGCAGGAATTTCGCGCAGGACAATTGAATCGCACGGGCGGGGCTATTTGCGGCGTCGGGTTTTTCAATCACAATCGGCGTCGATGCCGTTGAATGCCGAAGCGCCGCCTCCCGTTGCTAAACGCCTGAAAGAGACCGCCCACAAGGGCCGCATCATGATCGTCGCCGGTGAGGCGTCGGGCGATCTTCATGGCGGCGACTTGGCGCGGGAGATTCTCGCGCGCGATCCATCGTGCGACCTGTTCGGAATTGCTGGCGAGAAAATGCGCGCGGCCGGAGTGCGCGCGCTCGTCAACACCGAGGACATCCACGGGCTCGGACTTTCGGAGCTGGCTTCGACCATTGGCCGCACGCTTGGCGCGTTTCGCGCGCTGCGCCGGATCATCCGTCGCGAGAAGCCGGACCTTGTGATCCTGATTGACTACGCCGAGTTCAACCTGATTCTCTCCGGCACCGCCCGGCGCGCGGGCGTGCCGGTGCTCTACTACATCACGCCGCAAGTGTGGGCATGGCGGCGCGGCCGCATCGACAAGCTCGTCGATCGCGCCGATCGCCTCGCTGTAGTGCTGCCCTTCGAGGCCGAACTGTTCCACCGCGCGGGCGAGCGCGTTTCATTCGTCGGTCATCCGCTGCTCGATCGGATCGCCACGCTGCAGAGCCGGGACGAAACGCTGAGGCGCCATGGATTCCCGCCGCGCGCCCGAATCATCTCGATCCTGCCCGGCAGCCGCCGCGCCGAAGTTCGCTACCTGCTCGATCCGATGGTCAAGGCTGCGCGGATTGTCGCGCGCGATCACAATCTTGAAATAGCGCTCGCGCTTGCGCCGACGCTGACGCGCCCCGAGCTAATCGAGGTTGGACGCGCGGACCTCGCGGGAATCAAAATTGTCGAGGGCGACACCTATAACATCGTCGCGGCGAGCGAACTCGCGCTGGTCGCGTCGGGCACCGCCACGCTGGAGACCGCGCTGCTCGGATGCCCCGAGGTAATCGCTTACAAAGTGTCTCCCCTTACCTATATTCTAGGGCGGATGCTCGTAACGGGAGTGGATTTCATCGGGATGCCGAATATTCTGGCGGGCCGCCAGATCGTGCCGGAACTGATCCAGCGCGACGTGACCGTCGCGAAGCTTGTGCGAGCCGCCGAACCTCTGCTGAGCGACACGATCCGCGCGGACACTGTGACAGCGCTGAAAGCGTTGCGCGCGAAGCTCGGGACGCCGGGCGCAGCGGGCCGCGTCGCGACGATCGCGCTCGAGATGATCGCATCGAGGCCGCCGGCGTGAAGCTGCTGACCCCATTGCAATGGCGCCTATACGGCTACCTGCGCCGGTACATGTTTCCGTATGTGCTGTTGCTGGGCATCGCGATGGCCGTGTTGTCGGCAGCCAGCGCCGGAATCCCTTTCATCATGAAGTTCGTCGTCGATCTCGTGACCAATCTGAAAGTCGGTCATCAGCTCGACGCGCACAGCGCCCTGAAGCTGCGCGAATACTCGCTGTTGCTCGCGGGATTATTTCTGCTCCGCGCGCTCGCGAATTTTTCCGACGATTACTTGAGCGCCTACATCGCTCAGAAGCTGACGCTGGATATCCGCGCCGACCTCAACGAAAGCCTGCAACGTCAATCGCTCGGGTTTTTCAATCGCACTCCCACCGGCGTGATGGTCTCGCGAATCATCAACGACGTCGGCGTGGTTGTGACGAGCCTCAGCGGCGGCGTGTTCTCGATCTTCGGCGACGGCATGTCGCTGATCGCGCTGCTGGTGACGGCCTTCGCGCTCGACTGGCAGCTCGCGATCGTCGCCTTCATCGGTTTTCCGATCATCGTCCTGCCGATCGCCAGCCTTTCCAAGAAAGTTCGCCGCGAAACCAAGAATCAGCAAAAGCAGTTGAGCGGGTTGCAGTCGCTGCTGCATGAAACTTTCCAGGGCAATCGCGTCGTCAAGGCTTTCGGCATGGAAGACTACGAGCGCGCACGCTTCAATCGCGAGCTCAAGCGGCTGTTTCGAATTTTCATGCGCGTCGCGCGGATCAAGGCGTTCACCGGACCGGTGATCGAGGCGATGGGAGCGATTGCCGTCGTCGCCGTCGTCTGGTGGGCGGTGGGTTCGCTGCAGGCCGGCACGCGCACGCTCGGACAATTCGCCGCATTCTTCACCACCATGATTCTCGTCTACCGGCCGTTCAAAGCGCTCGGCAAGACCAACAACAGCATTCAGCAGGGGCTGGCCGCGGCCGAGCGCGTCTTTGAGATGATGGACCAGCCGAGCGAGGTTCCCGACGATCCCAACGGAATCGAGCTGCGGCCCGGCCCGCACCGGGTCGCGTTCGAAAATGTCAGCTTCCGCTACGGCGACGAATGGGTGCTGCACGATATCAACCTCGAGATCGGCGTTGGCCAGGTCGTGGCGCTGGTCGGGATGAGCGGCGGCGGCAAATCCACGATGGCGGATTTGATTCCGCGCTTTTATGACGTGCAGCAAGGCCGCGTCACGGTTGACGGTATCGACGTGCGCAAGCTGCGGATCGCTTCGCTGCGCTCCGAAATCGGCCTGGTCACCCAGAACACGTTTCTGTTCGACGACACGATTCGCGCCAATATCGCGTACGGCAGCAGCGACAAGAAACTCAAGCGCGTGATCGCCGCCGCCAAGCTCGCCAACGCTCACGAATTCATCTCGCGGCTGCCCAACGGTTACGAGACGATGGTCGGCGAGCTGGGCGTGCGCATCTCGGGCGGGGAGCGCCAGCGAATCGCGATCGCGCGCGCGCTGCTCAAGGACGCGCCGATTCTGATCCTCGACGAGGCAACCTCGTCGCTCGATTCGGCCGCCGAGCGCTCAGTGCAGGAGGCGCTCGAGCATCTGATGGCGAACCGCACGACGCTGGTCATAGCGCATCGGCTGTCCACGGTCCGTCGCGCGGACCGTATCGTCGTGGTCGTTCACGGCCGCATCGTCGAAGACGGCACCCACGACGAATTGTTCGCGCGCGGTCAGGAGTACCGAAAGCTCTACGACCTGCAATTCATGTCGCCCGAAGATCTGGCCGGCAACGCCGGTCTCGTCAACTGAGATTTGCCGATCGTAAATTCGACTCGTCGATGTGCTGGATGATGATCGCATGAGCGATGGGACAACTCACAATCCTGCGGTTTCGGTGGTCATACCCACTCACAACCGCGCCCGCAGTCTGCGCCGAACGCTGTGCGCGTTGGCCACACAGACTTTCCCAACCGATCATTTCGAGACGCTAATAATCGCAAATGGCTGCCACGCCGATATGGGGAGACAGTGCGCGCGCTCGCCACGCCTTTCGCGCTGCGGCTGGTCGAACTATCGGCCTCTGGCGTTAGCTTGGCCGGCAGCTACGGTTTGGCGTGGCTGCGGATGCAAAGGCGCTGGAATCGTCTTATAGATTGCGCCACCGATTACTGGTAGCTCCGCGGTGTGGCCGACGAACTCGGAAGCCGGGCGGCCACGGCTGCGTTTCTCGCAGATCTGAAGTCGCCTCGGACCTAACCTGATGGCGGTCCGGCACGGGCGGCAAGCGCCTTATCCATGGCCTTGCTTAGACTCGCGGCGCCGGCGCCGCCATGCCGCTTGCCCCCTGACAGCGCGCCGGCCCAAAGTGGTCCGCTTCAGACGCGGCACGATCAACGCAAACCACATCGCGCGGGTTGCGGTCAGCAAACGTTGGTCGCTGACGTGGATGGCAAGTCTGAACTCGTGCCAGGCCTTGTTGACATCGCCAGCCAGCAGCCATCGCTGCCCGCGAAACAGATACACGTTTGTGTATGCGATAGATTTCATTGCGCGGACCGCGGGTGGCAGATCCGGGTCGCTGAATAGCCGATCCAGGGGCACTGTCCGCGTATCGAGAACATCTGCGAACCGAGCCGAGTGCGCCCCGGTGAGATTGTCATCGTGCCATCGAACATGGGCGAGAACCCGGTCCACGAAGCAGAAACGACAGTGGCGCGCCAAACGCAAGCGCATGTCCCAATCTTCGTTGGCAATCAGCGACTCGTCATAAAGACCGGTGCGGTCGAAGCAGGAGCGTCGCGCCAAGAGCGCGATATTACAAATGCAGTCGTCGTAGACCAGAGTGCGCAAAGTGTCGCCCGGAAAGCGCTCCCGCATTCCGAATACTTCCGGCAGTAAATGCCCGTTGCTGTCGATCGCCTGGCCCTTGGCGGAGGCAACACCGATTTCAGGGCGCGCCTCAAGAACTCCTACCAGCGTTAGAAGCATGTCCGGCATCCAGAGGTCATCCGAATCCAACCGCGCGACGAAGTCGCCACTTGCAGCCCGCATCCCCGCGTTCATCGCAGCGCTGATGCCGCGATTAAGCTGCCGAACGCAACGCATCCGCGGATCGGTGATCGCACGGAGCAGTGCGGGCGTTGCATCGGTCGATCCGTCATCAACCACGATCAGCTCGAGGTCCGATAATTCCTGATCCAGAACGCTCTTGATCGCCTCGCCCAGGTAGCGGGCGCGGTTATAGGTGGGAATGATGACCGTGACCTTGGGCGGGTGGATGGGCATATATTTTTTGGGAAAAGTCCAGGCGCGCGATCGCGGTGCGAGTGCGAGCTATTCGGCGGTGGCCATAGGGCACTTTCTAAAAGATCACTTCGCCGCGACGCGAGCGCCACAACATGCCCCGCCAATAGCTTTCAACGATTTTGGCACGCTCATACTCGGCAATAACTCCGTGAACCTGAGTCAGCAGACACACTTGCGGATCATTATCCAAGCGCGAACGCATCTATGAAAGGCGCGCGCACGGCCTGCCGGCACATTAGGGCGGTGACTCTCAAAACTCTAGACTTTTTCGCCGCTTTCGGAGTTTTCAGTAGGCACAGGCCCTCTCAGGCCGGTCGTTTACCGGAAAAGCCTTCAACGCGACAACGGCATGCAATTTCAGGTAGTGTCCTGACCTGAGGCTTACTCTATCCGGCCAATGCCCAGCAGCAAATCAATAGCGGTGATCCGCGGACCTAGGCAAACCGCACCCGGATAGGTTTTGCCAGAATTGCGGAATTTGCGCGACAGGAGAGATTCTCCGGGTCCGCGGGCGATCGCAAATCGCGTTTGCGCACGCCCGGATTTCGATCGATTCTCCCGCGTGGCCGAATCCCTGGAGACTGAGGTGTAATCGACGACGCTCGGATGCTAAGCGCACTGTACAACATATTGTGGTATCCGGCGCTGCCGTTTGCGCTGCTCGCGGCGCATCCGGGCAACCTGCGCGACTATCGCGAGCGGATGGGGCACGGCGATTTCCCGGACGCCGCCGGCGCGCTGCGAATCTGGATTCATGCGGCGTCGGTCGGCGAGATCGAAGCGATTCGGCCGGTCGCCATCGGCCTGCTGGAGCGTTATCCCGACGCGGTCATGGCGATCACCACGATGACGGCGACGGGACGCGAGGCTGCCATGCGCCGAATCCCGAGCGCGGCGGCGTGGATGCTTGCGCCGCTCGACAATCGCCGCGCGGTGCGATCCTTTCTTCAGCACGTTCGGCCGAACATCGTGCTGATCACCGAGACTGAAATCTGGCCGAACTACTTCATCGAGTCTGCGCGGAGCGGCGCGACGATTGCGGTGGTCAACGGCCGGATTTCGGAACGATCGCTGCGCCGCTACCTGCGCGCGCGCAGCCTGTTTGAAGACGCGCTCGGCCACGCAACCCTGATTCTGACGCAGAGCGTCGACAACGCGCATCGCTATGCGGAGTTCGAGATTCCGGCGAAGGTGGTCGTCACCGGCAACACCAAGATCGAAACGGCGCGGGCGAGTGAAGAACCGATTCGTCCCGAGCTGCTGGCGTTTGCGCCGGGGCGCAAGATTTTCATCGCGGGATCGACCGCGCCGGGCGAAGCCGCCGTGATCGCGGATGCTTACCGTCAACTGCGCAAGGACTTTCCCGAGCTCGCGCTGGCGATTGCACCACGCCATCTCGAGCGCACGCCTGACGTCGAAAACGCGCTGCGCGCGGCCTCGCTGGATTACGTCAAGGCGTCGCAACTCAGTTCTCCGCCTGCGGTGCGCGACGCCAGCGTTCTGATCCTCGACACGATGGGCGAGCTGCGCAGCTTCTATCGTCGCGGCGCGATTGCGTTCGTCGGCGGCAGTCTCGCGCCGGGCCGCGGTGGGCAAAATCCCGCCGAGCCCGCGTTGGTCGAGGTCCCGGTGCTGATCGGTCCGTATCACGAGAACCAGCGGCAAATAGTGTCGTCGATTGTCAGCTCAGGCGGCGCGAGAATCGTCAAAGAGGCGCGCGACATCGTCATCGAAACTTCGAAATGGCTCGGCGACGAGGCCGCCCGACAACAAGCGGGCCGGAGCGCGCGCGCGACGGTGAACCGAGGGGCCGGCGGCGCGCAGCTCGCCTTGAAGCATCTCGAAGCGCTCATTAATCTCGGCTGACCGATGCCCCCCAGCCAGCCGAGTCCGAATCGCCCGCCAATCGAGCGATTTTGGCAGCGCGATCTTCGCGCGCGCCTCTTCCCGGCGTGGGTCGGCCTCGCGGCTGCCGCCGGTCTCTACCGAATCGGCGTCGGCGCCCGTCACCTTTACTGGCGGACGATGAAACGGCGCGCTCCCGTGCTGACGATCAGCGTCGGCAACCTGACCGTCGGCGGAACCGGCAAGACTCCATTCACGTTGTTCCTCGCCAACCGCTTGCAGAGCCACGGCCTGCGCGTTGGAATCGTGAGCCGGGGCTATCGGCGCAAGCAGTCGAAAGCGCGGGCCGAGTTGGTCGCCGACGGCGGCCAATTGAAAATCGCCGCGGAAGACGCGGGCGACGAACCGGCGATGATGGCGCGGTCGTTCACCGGACCGATTGCGGTTGCGCGGCGGCGCATCGACGCCATCGAGCTGCTGCGCAAGCTTGGTCCGCTCGACGCAGTGATCCTGGACGACGGCTTTCAGCACGTGCGCTTGAATCGCGACATCGATCTCGTGCTGGTGAACAACCAGCGCGGCTTCGGCAATGGCTGGATGATCCCGGCCGGGCCGATGCGCGAACCGATCCGCGCCGTCAATCGTGCCGATGCGATCATAGTGATGAACTCCGGGAGCGGCCCGTCGTCAATTCAACCGTCGCAGATGAAGCAACTGACCGCGCGCAAGCTGCTTCACGCGTCGGTGCGGCCGCGCGCGTTGCTGATCACCGAGAACGGGATGTGGCGCGAAACCCCACTGGGACTTGGAGGACGACGCGTGCTGGCGGTCAGCGGTCTCGCGGATTCGGGCGGGTTCTACGCTATGCTGCGCGAGCTCGACGCGGACCTGGTCGGCGTTTTCGAATATCCCGACCATCACGCCTACACGAACGCTGACTGGCAGGCTATGGTGAATGCGATGCGCGACACCGACCTGCTCGTCACCACTGAGAAGGACCTGGTCAAGCTCGAGCGGTTTCCGTTCCCGCGCGATTCGCTATACGCTCTCAGGCTCGAAGTGACGATGGACGCGGATGATGCGCGCGCTCTGGACGAATTGATACTCGGACGCATAACGGTGCCGGCGGCCGCCGTGGACGGGTAAGAGGTAAAAAAATGGCGCTGAGTCAGGAATTGCTCGACATCCTCGCGTGCCCGAAATGCAAGGGCGATCTGCATCTCAACGACAAGCAGGACGGCCTGGTCTGCAGCTCGTGCAAACTCGAATATCCGGTGCGCGATGACATTCCAATCATGCTGATCGAGGAAGCCAAGCCGATCGCGTGACCTCGCCGCGGCGCGCGGCCAGCCTGCCCGCGATGAAAACCATCGACGCGACGCGCGCCCGCCAGTTCGCATGGCTCGCGTTGGCTGCTTACCTCGTCGCGCTCGGCATCTCGGCGACGTTCCGCTCGCAGGGCGACTTCAACGTCTATTATCGCACGGGACATCGCGTGCTTCACGGCCTCGCGATCTATCCGCCGGACGACTCCGATCGTTTTCTCTACGCGCCCATCTTTGCGATCGGATTCGCACCCTTCGCCGCGCTGCCACGCCATCTCGCGCAGTTCGTTTTCTTCGCAATCAACGCATTCTCTCTGATCGAATTGATCCTCGGCGCCGGCGTGATGCTGTTCGGCCGCGAGCGGCGCTTGCCGGCCATGCTGGTCGTCGTCCCGGTGTTGCTGTCGTTCAGATTTATCGACAACAACTTCGATCACGGCCAGATAAACCTCCCGACTCTCGCGCTAATCGTGTGGACGATCGTTTACGCCGACGAATCCCGCAACGCGTGGGCGGGCCTGATGATTGCGGCTGCCATACTGATCAAGCCGTTCGCAGTACTGGCCGCGCTTCACCTGGCGATTCGCCGAAACTTCGCCTCGCTCGGATGGGCAGTCGCGGCCGGAATCGCGCTCCTGGTCGCGCCAATCGTGGTCTTCGGCCCGCACAGATGGATCGATCAAACCGGCGCGTACGCGAACGCGATCGTTTCGATGACGAATCGCTATCGCACGATGCTCACGAACCAGTCGGCCGTCTCCGCGGTCGCGCGCCTGATGAGTCTTCGAGTCGGAGATGCCGCGGAAACGTCGCCAACTGCCACGCTTGTTGGAATGGCTCTCGAAATAGTGCTCATCGCGGCAGTGTCGCTCTGGGACTGGATGAGCGGCGTGCGGAGAAACTTCGCGAGCAGCCTCGCGCTGTGCGGTTTGTTCTGCCTGATGCCCTCGTTCGCGCCGATTTCGTGGAAGAGTTACTACGCGGCGATGCTCGTTCCATATATGGCTCTGACCTCGGCGCTCTGGACCGATCGCGGCACCGGCAAAAGCGCACCGATTTCCGTGAAGACACTTTTTGCGATCTCGGTTGTGCTCAATCTCGCGACGGGAAACTATTTAAACCGCCTCGCCCTCTTCTACTCGGCGCACTTCCTTTCATCGTTGCTCGCGCTCACCGCGTTGTTCGCATTGTGGCGCACGAGCGAGGCAGTTCAAACGTGAGACCGCCAGCGCAAATGAAGTGGCGCCCCGATCCGAACTTCTCGACGTTCAGGGTCGGACGCGGCGAACTAGTGATTCATCGCGACATCGCCGCACACGCCGCGCAAATCATACTGAAGCTCGACGAGCTTACATCGTCGCCGGAAGCGGGCGCGGGAAATCGCCAGAGCGCATTTCGGATGAACCTCGGCGGCGTCGAATTGTATGCTCGCCGAGGTCGTCGGGGAGGAATGATCGGATCGATTCTCAGCGACGTTTATCTCGGCCTGACGCCGCGCCCGCTGACTGAACTCAATGTGACTATTGAAGCTATGCGCCGCGGAATTCCCGTGGCTGAGCCGATGGGCGCGATGGTCGAATGGATCGGTCCCGCTCTTTATCGCGGATTTTTCCTGACCCGCGCGGTGAGCGGAATGACATTGTGGGAATTCGTGAAGACTGACGACGATCCGACCGTTCGTAATCACGTTCTCGCGCGGGCGCGCACGGCAATCGAGACGATGCACGACAAGGGGCTCTTTCACGCGGATCTCAATCTTCACAACTTGCTGGTGACGCGAGCGCGCGAGAGTTTCACCGTAATTGTTCTCGACCTCGACAAGGCACGGCTTTTCGACGCGCCACTGTCGCCGTCGATGCGCCGGGCGAACGTAGCGCGCTTGATCCGGTCGGCGCGCAAGCTCGATCCGTCCGGCCAATTTCTCGACGCAGCCGCGCTAGCGATTCTGAATCTGGAATGACTTGTGAATCTAGTCACGTTTCAGCGCGATCGCGTCGATCTCGATTCGAGCGTTGCGCGGCAGCGCCGCGACCTGCACGGTCGAGCGTGCGGGATACGGAGGATCGAAGTGCTCTCCGTAGATGCGGTTGACGATTTCAAACTCAGCCAGATCGATCATGAAGATTGTCGTCCTCACGACATCGACAAAATCCAGGCCCGCGGCAGCCAGCACTTCGCCGAGGTTCTGCAGCACCCGCCGAGTCTCAAATTCGATCCCGCCCTCCACGAGCACGCCCGACGCCGGGTCGAGCGCGATCTGTCCCGAGCAGAAGACGATGCCGTTTTGCTCGACCGCCTGCGAATACGGACCAATTGCGGCCGGCGCCTGCCTGCTGTGAATCGAGGTTTTCATCCGTAACGATTACCGTTGTGCTGGCCGAGGCGCGAGACCCGCATGACGCCGTCGATCGCGCCGATCGAGTTCATCAGGTTGTTCAATTGACGCGCGCTGCTGACGCTGACCTCGAACACCGCCAGCGCGCGTCCGTCGGCGCCGTGAGTCTTCACTTCCGCCGTCGAAATATTAACCCCCGCCGACGCGATCGCCTTGGTCATCGCGGCGAGCAGGCCCGGCTGATCGGCGCATAGCACTTCCAGCCGAATCGGGCGCGGCGCTTCCTCGCCGTCCTTCCACACCACCGGCACCCGCCGCTGCGGATCGGTGTTGAGCGCATGCGGGCATCCCGCGACGTGCACCGTAACCCCGCGGCCGCGCGTGATGAACCCGGTGATCGCCTCGCCCGGGAGCGGATTACAGCATCGCGCGAATCGCACCAGCATGTCGCCGACGCCCGATACCACGACTGCGCCGCTGGCGGACTTGCGCGCTTCCTTGGCCGCGCGTTCCCGTTGCGCCGGCCCCAGCGGAGTGGGCGCTTTTTCGGGACGATAGATTTTCAGTTCGTCGGCCGTGAGAAGTTTCGCCAGCAACTGCGCCGGCGTGATTATTCCGTAGCCGACCGCCGCGAGCAGCCCGTCGACGTCGCGCTGGGAGAAGTCCCCGAGCACGCCCTCCAGACGCTTGCCCGATCTGAGCTGCGTGACGCTCAGCTTGACGGGTTCGAGCTCGCGATCGAGCAGCGATATTCCCAGGTCGCGCGAGCGTTCCGCTTGTTGATTGCGCAGCCATTGGCGGATGCGCGATTTCGCGCGCGCGGTGGCCGCATAGTTCGTCCAATCCTTGCCCGGCACCTGCTTTTCCGACGTCAGCACCTCGACCGTATCGCCCGATCGCAGCCGGTAGCGCAGCGGGACCATCCGCCCGTTGACGCGCGCGCCGGCGAGATGGTTGCCGACTTGCGAATGGATTCGGTACGCAAAGTCGATCACCGTCGAGCCGAGCGGAAAATCGAAGACGTCGCCCTTGGGCGTGAACACGAAAACTTCCTCGGGAAACAAATCGTCCTTGACAGTCGACAGAAATTCCTGCGGGTCCTTGAGATTCTGCTGCCATTCAATCAGCCGCCGCAGCCACGCGAACCGCTCCGTGTCCTTGACCTCTTTCGAGTTGCCGTCCTTGTAGCTCCAGTGCGCCGCGATTCCTTCCTCGGCTACCTTGTGCATCTCGCGCGTGCGAATCTGCACTTCCATCCGCTGCCCGCGCGGACCGATCACTGTGGTATGCAGCGATTGATACATGTTGGCCTTGGGCAGCGCGATGTAATCCTTGAAACGGCCGGGTACCGGCTTCCAGTTGGCGTGCACGACCCCGAGCGCCTCGTAACATTCGCGCACCGTGTCCACTATGATGCGGAACGCGACCAGGTCGTAGATCTCTTCGAAGCTCAGCCCAAGCTCCTGCATTTTGGAGTGAATCGAAAAAAAATGTTTCGGCCGGCCGGTGACCTCCGCCGTCACCCCGCTGTCAGACATGCGCCGCGACAGGATCTCGATGACGTTGGCGATATACTCCTCGCGCTCCTTGCGCTTCGCCGCGACGAAGGCCTTGAGCGTCTGGTACGCGCTGGGATTCAGATAGCGAAACGACAGGTCTTCGAGCTCCGACTTGAGCCAGTAGATTCCCAGCCGATGCGCAATCGGCGCGTAGATCTCCATCGTTTCGCGCGCGATTTCCTGCTGCCGGTCGGCGGCCAGATGGTCGAGCGTGCGCATGTTGTGCAGACGGTCGGCGAGCTTGATCAGCACGACGCGAATGTCCTTCGCCATCGCGATGATCATCTTGCGGAAATTCTCCGCCTGCTTTTCCTCGCGGCTCTGGAACGTGATCTTCGAGACCTTGGTCACCCCGTCAACCAGTTGCGCGACCTCGGGGCCGAAATCCGTCTGCACCTCGGCGAGCGACGTCTCGGTGTCCTCGACGACGTCGTGCAAGAGGCCGGTGACTATAGAGGGCACGTCGAGTTTGAGTTGCGCGATGATCATCGCGACGTTGAGCGGATGCGTGACGTAGGGCTCGCCCGACTCGCGCTTCTGATCGAGATGCATCCGCGCCGAGTAGTCGTACGCGCGCCGGATCAGCTCGACGTCGGCCTGCGGATTGTAGCTCTGCACCCGCCCGATCAGGCCGGCGAGTTGGTCGGGAACACTGCTTTGCGCTAACTCTTCCACGGCGCGAATTCGCCGCGCAGTCGGCCGACCTTCAGCCGCTCCGCGTTTACGATCGTTTCGAGCCGCGCGACCGACTTGCCTATCTCGGCGTTGACGATCAGGTAGTCGTATTCAGGATAGGCCTCGGCTTCTTCGCGCGCCTTGTGAAGACGATGCTGGATTTTCGATTCTTCCTCGGTGGCGCGCCCGCGCAGGCGCCCCTCGAGTTCGGCGAAAGTCGGCGGCAGCACAAATATCCCGACCGCGTCGTGCGGATACTTTGCGCGAATCTGCCGCGCGCCCTGGATGTCGATATCGAGCAGGATGTCGCGGCCCGTCGCGACCGCGTTGTCCAGCGGCGCCCGCGGCGTGCCATAAGATGACTCGAACACCCGCGCCCATTCGGCGAGCTCGCCCGACGATTGTCTGCGCTTGAACTCTTCCTCACTCACGAAGCTGTAATCGATTCCGTCCGCCTCGCCTTCCCGCGGCGCGCGCGTGGTCAGGGATATGGAAAACTCCAACCCCGCTATCGCCTTCAGCGCCGCGCGATAGATCGTCGTCTTGCCCGCGCCCGACGGCGCCGAAAGGATGAAGATTATACCACGTCTCGGCGGCAACGGATCGTCTGATTTCAAGCGTATAGAACCATCAACCGGCTGCAAAGGCCCTTGCAGTATATACTATTCGACGTTCTGGACCTGCTCGCGCATCTTTTCCGCTTCTGCCTTAACTTCAACCGTTACTTGAGATAACGCCGCGTTCTGCGACTTCGAGCCCATCGTATTCACTTCGCGATTTATTTCCTGCAGCAGAAATTCAATCGACTTCCCCACCTGCCCCTTGCGCTTGAGCAGCGCCTTCAGCCCCTCGAGATGCGTCCGCAGCCGCGTGATCTCTTCGCTGATATCGCCGTGCTGCGACGCCGACGACGCCTCCTCGTAGAGGCGTTTCTCGTTCACCGGCAGGTCCTCGAGCAGCTCGCGAATGCGCTTGTGGAAATTCTCCATGATCTCCGCGCGCGACTGTTCCGCCAGCCGTTCAATCCTCGGCACCGCCGCTTCTATCTTGCGTATCCGCGCCTCGAAATCGTCATGCAGGCTGCGGCCTTCGCGCACGCGCTCCGCTTCCAGCGCCTTCAACGCGCGAACCAGCGCCTTGTGGCCGAGCGTGAACGCCCCGCGCGACTCGTGCTCCTCCTCGACCACGTGAAAAATCTCGGGCCGGTTCAGGATCGATCCGATTTCCGGATTGCCGTTGAGATGAAGCTGCTTGCCGAGACGCCGCAGTTCAGCGACGTACAGATTCGCCAGCCGGTCGTTCACTTCCAGCCGCACCGGCGGCGGCTTCAGCGCAACCGCCTTGATAAAAATTTCGACCCGCCCGCGCGCCACCACGCTCTGCACCGTCTTGCGAATCTCCGCTTCATGCTCGCCCCATCCACGCGGCACCGCCAGCTTGAGTTCAAAAAATCTTTGGTTGAGTGCCCGCACTTCCGCAGTCACTCGAGTGCCGTCGTGTTCGGCGATAGCCCGGCCGAATCCAGTCATGCTTTTCATGCAACTTCGTCCCTTTCTCCCCGCGTTTTTCTCACGCACGCGCGATAGAGTGCCAGCGTCCGCCCCGCCATCTTTTCCATCGAGTAATTTTCCATGACGCGCGCGCGCGCCGCCGCGCCCATCTGCGCCCGCAACCCGGCCGATTCCGCCAGCCGATGAATCGCCGACGCAATTTTTTCAGGATGCGCCGGCGGCACGAGGTCTCCCGTGCGATCGTCCGCCACTTCGCGAAGGCCGCCGACGTCGCTCGCAATCAATGGAAGACCGCTCGCCATGGCTTCCAGAGCGGCCACGCCGAGCCCTTCTTTCAGTGACGGCATTACGAAAATGTCCGACGCCCAGAGAATTTCGCGCGGGTCATCGACTCTGCCCAGCAGCTCGATTCGCTGAGTGCATCGGACTACCGCAATTTCTCGTTGCAGTACTACGCGAATCGATCCCTGACCAGCGATAAGACACTTGAACTTCCCGGTTGCCGCGAGCGCTCCGATCGCTTCGATCAGAAAGCGGTGACCCTTGCGCTGCTCGAGCGCACCGACCGCTGATATCACGATTTCATCATCCGAAATTCCAAGCGCGGCTCGCGCATCCGCACGTTCCTGCGGAGTTGGCCGGCGGAAGCGTTCGCAATCCACGCCACTATGAACCACCGTGACGCGTCGTCGATCGACGCCCGCCGCCGCCAGCGAATCAGCCACGCCCCCTGAGATGGCGACCACCGCATCGACCGCCCGATTGTACAGGTACGGCGCAAACACGCGATTGGGCCTGTCGTCCATCCGCCGCGTAACGACCAGCGCTCGCGCGAAACCGCGCGCAAACGGCGCCATCGAATGCGCACGCGAGGTGTGGAAATGCACTACGTCATAGTGCTCGCGTTTAAGTATCGCGCGCAGCCGGATACCGGCCACCAGGTCGATCGCGTTGTGGATTCGGATCGGATGACATCTTATCCCCGCCGCGGCGGCCCGCTCCCAGAGCCATCCCGCGGGATCGCAAATCAGCTCCGCGCGATGCCCCTCGGCGGCCAGCGCGAGCGTCAATCCCAACACCTGCGTCTCGCCGCCGGCGAAGCCGAGTTCGGGATCGACGCCGACGATGCTCAACGCCGACGCGTCGGCCGTGTCGCTGTCGTCAGGCACTTGAATGGCCTCATCAAGTTGAGCCGTCTGCGTCATATCACAGTTTGGACCGCATCAATTGAAAAATCTGTAATACAAAATTGCGCAGACCGCCGTCAGCGCGTCGCGAATGCCTATTTTCTTGCCTTCTTCGTAGGTCCGTCCCGCGTACGACACCGGCACTTCATAGATTCGCCATCGCGCACGCGCCGCCTTCGCCGTAATCTCGGGCTCGAAGGTGAAGCGATTGGCGTTGAGCTTCAGCAACATCAGCTTCTCGCGCACGAATGCCTTCATACCGGTCTCCATGTCGGTCAGGTTGAGATCGTTGACCATGTCGGAGAGCAGCGTTATCGAGCGGTTCGCTACGTAATGCCAGAAGAACATGACGCGATGCGGCCCCGACAGGAAGCGCGAGCCGAAAACCATGTCGGCGCGGCCGTCGAGCATCGGCTCGATCATCGCGGCGTAGTCGCGCGGATCGTATTCGAGGTCGGCGTCCTGCACGAACAGATAAGGATGTTTCGCCGCCGCGAAGCCCAGCCGCAGCGCGGCGCCTTTGCCGCGGTTGACCTCGTGAAAAAAACATCGAACTTGTGGATGCTCGAGCTGGCGCAGATATTTCGCCGTGCCGTCGGTCGAAGCGTCGTCGACCACGATGATCTCAGGATCAAACCCGCAATCCAGCACGCGCTCGATCACGCGGCCAATCGTGGCCGCCTCGTTATACACAGGAATCACCACCGAAATCTTGATCCGCTCCGTCATCAGCTTCCCCTCGCCTCTCTGTGTTGCCCGACAGACGACGACGAGCGGGATGCCACCGCTGCGTCTTTGCGTTCGAGCACCATTCTCGCCTCCAGCATTGCTGTAACCCGCCGCCGTTGTACCCGCGGACGCCGCGCGGAAAACACCGCGGAGTATCCGCACCACACGCGCATACGATCTGTATTCGTCACGCCGCCGACGTCCAGATGCCCCAGTTGAACCAGGTTGCGCATCCGCGGCCGCTCGAAACGGCTCAGAATCGTCCGCCGCGTCCGTTCGTGATCGATGAATACGAATTGCGGCGGCTCGTGTCCCGTAACAAAGACATTGTAAGGCGTCAGGTCGCCGTGGATATATCCGGCGCGATGCAGCCGCGCGACCTCCGCGCCCAGCGCTCGCAACACGACGCGCCTGGACGCGAGCTTCGCACGCTTCAAATGACGCGCAACATTGGTTCCGTTGACCCGCTCGGTGACTATGATCTCGCGGCCGCCACGGCGCTCGGTGCCGAGCAGTAGAATTTCCGGGACTCCCATCGCGTCGGCTCGCAGATGCTTCGATATCGACGCAACGTGCGCCGCCCGGCTACGCCTGAAAATCCACCTGATTCGATTCAGCCCGCGAATCGGGTCGAGCACTTTGAAATAGGCGTCCGGACCTCCGACATGCTGAAAATGCGCGGACCATGTCTCGGCGTGACGCGAGCGTCGCACTCGCGTAGCCAGCGTGCCGTCGATCGCGGCAAATGCGGAATCGATCAGGCTCTCGCGCAACTCCGCGGAAAATCGCGCGTCGTAGCCCGGGAATAAAAAGGTCCATCCGCCGCGCGTCAACGGCACCCCGTCCGTCATCCACCGCGTCATTGCGCCACTCCGCGCATCGCGAGCGCGCGTCTGACGGTCAGGCTTACTTCGTCGGGTGATATTCGCCGCATGCATTCGCGCCCAATCGGGCACTGACGAAGATAGCAAGGATGACAGGGGATCGCGCCGCTGATTGCCAGCTCCGCGAAGCCCCAAGGCGCGGACCGCTCCGCCGCCGTCGCACCCCACAGCGACACGACCGGGCATCCAACGGCGGCCGCGATATGCATCGGGCCGGAGTCAGGCCCGAACGCGACCGCGCATTCGGGAAAGATCGCGATCAGATCGCGCAGCGAGGTGCGTCCGGCCAGGTTGAGCGCCGGCACACCGTCAAGATTGCGCATGACTTCGCCGGCGAGCGTCGTCTCGTCGGGACCGCCGAGCAACACCGGAAAAAGCCCCGGGCTCTCGCCGTCAGGGCTCGCGACCCTGCGAATCACCGCCGCGGTCGATTCGGGAAAGTAGATGCGGCTCACCCACGACGAGCCAAGAATCACCGCCAGCAGAGGTCGCGGCGCATCGCGCAGCATTTCGAGCGCGCGGGCGCGTTCGGCGTCGGTCGCAGCGAGTCCAAACTCTATCGGCGACGGCGCAATGTCGAGCGCGTCGCCGAAAGCCTGGTATTGCAGGAGCTTCAGCCGCATATTCGGCTGCGCCGCGATCCGATGATTCGAAAAAAGATAGTTAAACTCCTTGGTATTCGGCGCGGAGAAACCAAACCGTTCGCGGGCGCCGGAGATCCACGACGTGAATCCGCTTTTCAGATGCCGCTGCAGATCTATGACCAGGTCGAAATGCCCTTTGCGAACCCGCCACAGAAACGGAATGAACGTCCACGGCGCGTGCGCGCGATCGTACTCGATGATTTCGTCGAGCCAGCGATGGTGTTCAAGCACCGCCTTCGACTTGGGTTCCACCGCCCACGCGATGTGCGCATTGGGCCACGCGTTGCGGATGCGCCCGAGCAATGGCAGCGCACGAACCACGTCGCCAATGGCACCAAGCAGCACGATCAACACGCGGCCAGGCGGCGGCGCGATTTGCGGTGCGATGGCTTCAGCGGAGGACATCTTGAGACTGGTCGAGGCCGGTTCAACTCCAACGCTCGATGATAACGACGCGGACCGGCGCCGCAAAGAGCACTTGCGCCGTCTGTTCGCCGCGACCCCATCCACGTATAAGAGGCGCTGAGATGGCGGAGGCAATCCTGATTTGACGGACGAACTGCGCCGCCCGGGCAGTCTCATCGGGCCAATCACGCTCGCGATTCTGATCCTGCTCGGATTGCTGGCGATCCGCAGCATCGAGCCTCCACCTGCCGTTGACGCGAATGCGCCCGCCACGGAGTTCTCAGCGGCGCGCGCGATGCGCGAGGTGCGAGAGATCGCCAAAAGGCCCCATCCGCTCGGCTCCGCCGAAAATGATCGGGTGCGCGAGTACCTCGTCGGGCGCTTCCGCGAGCTCGGCGCGAATCCCGAGGTCCAGACCGTGACCGTCGCGCGCCACATTCCATTTGGGCCGGATACGTGGGCCGTGGCGAACAATCTCATAGCGAAGATTCCCGGTACGCACCCGACCGGCGCAGTGATGATCGTCGCGCACTACGACTCGGTGCCGAGCGGTCCCGGCGCAGGCGACGACGCCGCGTCGGTCGCGGCAATCCTCGAAACGATTCGCGCGCTTAAGGCTGGCGCGACCCCGCTGCGCAACGATCTGATGGTTCTGTTCACCGATGGCGAGGAACTCGGGCTGCTCGGCGCGAAGGGTTTTGTCGAAACGTACCCGGGGCTCCGCAACATCAAGGTCGTGCTGAACTTCGAGATGCGCGGCGACTACGGTCCATCGATGATGTTCCAGGCCAGCGCCCACGATTCGTGGCTGATCGATCAACTAGCGGCCGCGGCGCCATTTCCTTACGCCACCTCGGCCGCCGCGGCCGTGTACAAGCGCTTGCCGAATGACACGGACTTGACGGTTTTTCTCGACGCCGGCATGGCTGGGATGAACTTCGCGGCGGCCGGGGGAATCACGCGCTATCACACCGCACTCGACAACGCCGACTTGCTCAATCAGCGCACACTGCAACATCAGGGGACGTACGCGCTCTCGATGGCGCAGCGGTTCGGCTCGATTGATCTGAACGATCCGCGCACGGACGATGCGGTTTTCTTCTCCGTCGCCGAAACGTTGATTCACTACACGTCACGACTCGCGCTTCCTCTCGCGATCCTGGTGACGATCCTGTTTATCGTTGTCATCTGGCTTGGAATTCGCGACGGACGTTTCAGCATCGGCGCCATTGCGGCCGGCGTTGCGATCTATGCGATTGCAATCGCAGTCGCGCTCGCCGAGGCGCGCGGTGTGTGGTGGATGATGGCGACGTTCGCGGGCTGGCGAATGTTGCCGGTCCACACAACCTACGGCGGCTTCTACTATTCGGTCGGGGCGGACGCGCTGATATTCGGCACGTTGTGGGCCGCGTATGCGCTGATCAGCCGCTCGATTCGTTTGCAAAACCTTGGCGCGGGCGCGCTCGCGGTGTGGACGCTCATGATGCTCGCCACGAGCATCGCGATGCCCGGCGGCAGTTACATCCTGACGTGGCCGCTGCTGTTCGCGACGCTCGCGATGTTCTATCGCCCGGTCGCGACCGACCGGCGCGCCGCGATTCTCGCGTTGGTGGCGTTGGCGCCGGGAACCGTGATGCTCGCGCCGTCGTTCGCCGCAAGCGCCGACGGCACCATGCTGTTTCTCGTACTTTGCGGGTTGACGGCCACCCTGCTCTTCGGCTTGTTCATCCCTTACATCGAGTTTCTCACCGACGGACGGCAATGGATCGTGCCTGCCGTGCTCGGAATGCTCGCGATCGCGATGTTCGTGCAGGGCAACGTATTCAGCAACTTCGACGCATCTCGGCCGCATCCCGACAGTATCTTTTATTTTCTCGACGCCGACCGCGGACGCGCGCGATGGGTCAGTCTTGATTCACGGCCCGACAGCTTCACGTCGCAGTTTTTCCAGCATCACGTGCGCGGCGGGTGGCTGCCGCGGCTCACTGGTCTCGCGACCGACGACACGCCGACGCCGAGCCTCGCGAGCATCTCGACCAAATATCGCGACTTCGCGCATCTGAATCGCGGCCGAACGACCGAGGGCGACGCGCCTCTAATCAACGCGTCGCCGCCGGAGCTCAAGGTTCTCGACGACTCGACGATAGCCGGCGTCCGCACCGTGAAGATGCATATCGGGTCGGCGCGCGGCGCATCGATCGTGTGGATGTCGGTGCCGGTAGGCGTGACGGTGATCGGCAGCTCGATCGACGGCAAGTCGCCGGGCGATCAGATCACCGACGGCTGGTCGGGATGGTACCGGCACGCGCCGCTGAGCGGCTTCGACCTCGAACTCAAACTCGCGGCGCCCGCGCCGTTCTTCGTCACTGTGATCGATCAGACCGACGGGTTGCCTGTGACGCCGGACTTCTCATTCAAGCCGCGGCCGGCCGTTACGATGCCGACGCCGTTCCTGTTTTTCGATTCGACAACGCTGGTCAGAAAGACGTTTGCGATTGGCGGCGAGCGGGTGGCCCGCCGCTGACGGTTAGCGGTCGCATTCGCCGCCGATCATGTTGATCATTCCGAAGGTCGTGATGATGTCCGGGATCATGCGGCCTATCAGCATCTTGTTTAGTGCTCCCATGCCCAGGAAACATGGCGGGCGCACGCGGACGCGGTAGGGACGGCCGCTGCCGTCGCTTACGACGTAAAATCCCAACTCGCCGTTGGCGCCCTCGACCGCCTGGTAAACCTCGCCGGCGGGCACGTGGATGCCCTCCATGATCAGCTTGAAGTGGTTCATCAGGCCTTCGATCGAGTTGTAAACTTTCTCTTTTTCCGGCAGCACGACTTTTGGATCGGTGATCGTGACCGGCCCTTGGGGCAGCGCCTTGAGCGCCTGCTCGATGATTCGCTTCGACTGATACATCTCCTGGAAGCGGACGTTGAAGCGATCGTAGTTGTCGCCGCGGTCGCCCACCGGCACCTCGAACTCCATCCGGTCGTACACCAGGTACGGATGCGCCTTGCGCACGTCGTACGACACGCCGGTCGCGCGCAGCAGAGGACCGCTTAGCCCGTACGAGATTGCCTCCTGCCGCGAAAACTTCCCGACTCCGGCCATCCTGTCGATGAATACGCGATTGCGCGAGAGCAGCTTGTCGCAGTCGCTGAGAACCTGGTCGAGCCGCGCGAACGACGCCTTCATCCGATCCGGAAAGTCCGCGGGCAGGTCATGCGTCATGCCGCCGACGCGGCACCATGTTACGGTGAGCCGCGCGCCTGTGACCGCTTCGATCAGGTCGTAGAGAAATTCGCGCGCCTCCAGCATGTAGAAGGCCACGGTCGTCGCGCCGACTTCGCTCGACGCCATCCCGAGGCACGTCAGGTGGTCGGCGATGCGCGCGACTTCGCTCATGATCATGCGCACGTACTTGCATCGCTCGGTCGTGTCGAGGGCGAGCAGGCGTTCGACGGCCAGCGCGAAGCCGACGTTGTTGATGCATGGCGACGCGTAGTTCAGCCGGTCGGTGTAGGGGAAGCATTGCGTCCAGGTGCCCTGCTCGCACATCTTTTCGAACCCGCGATGCAGGAAGCCGACTTCGACGTCGCAATCGACGATGCGCTCGCCGTCGAGCTTGAGGTTGAACTTGATGGTGCCGTGGGACGCAGGATGCGACGGCCCCATTTGGAGTTCCATGATCTCGTCGGACGGATCCGACGGCACGATTTTGTCCTTCCAGCGCGCGGGTAGTGCCATGGCTTGTGTCGAGTCGTGTCTTCAGCGCGAGGAGCGGATCGGATTCACGACCGGGTCGATCTCCGGGACGATCGGTTGGCGTTTGTTGTAGAGGTAGTCCTTGCGCAGCGGATGCCCCTCGAACGAATCGTACATCAGGATGCGCCGCAAATCGGGATGACCCTTGAAGTCGACTCCGAACATGTCGAAGCATTCGCGCTCGAGCCAGTCCGCCGCGCCCCACACTCCGACCACGCTGTTGACCCACGGCTCGGGTCCGTCCACGCCAATCTTGACGCGAATGCGATGGGCGAGAGTGAGAGAGTTCAGTTGATAGACCACGTCGTAGCGCGGTTTGCGCTCGAGCCAATCGACGGCGGTCAAATCGGTCAGGAAATTGAATTGGAAATCGGGTTCGTCGCGGAGCGCGCGGAAAAAATCATACGCGTGCTCGCGATCGATGGTAAAGGTTTCTTCGTCGCGCTCACTTTGTGCGCTCAGAATTGCGGCGCCAAAGCGTTCTTTCAATTTTTCGATCAACATAGTCAGCAGAACCTGGCTAGTCCCAATCGAGCGCGCCTCGCTGCCATGCGTAGAGCAGGCCCACGAACAGAATGACGATGAAGATGAGCGCCTCGACGAAGCCGAACATCCCCAGATGGCGCAACTCGACTGCCCACGGATATAGAAAAATCACCTCGACGTCGAACAGCAGAAACAGGATCGCCGTCAGGTAGAAGCGCACCGAGAACCGCCCCCACGCGGAACCGCTCGGCGGGTTGCCGCATTCGAAAGCCTCGCCCTTGATCTGACTGGGACGCTTGGGCCCGATCAACATATTGATCGTGCACATGAGGCCGACGATCACGCCGGCCACGAGCAGGGTCACCGCCACTGGATACCAGGTTGTCATTCTCGATCCGCCACAAGCGCTTCTTATCTTGATATGCATAGCCGATGAGCGAGTCTTTTGGAACGATCTTTGATCCTTTTGCCGCGCCGACTGCCGTCGCCCACCGCTGAACTCGTGTCCGGCCCCAATGCAAATGCCTGCCGATTAAGCGCGCTGAGGTATTAGCTGCGGCATCTCCACGAAACAGAATCATTGGCGGCGAAGAGCCTTGACCGGTCGTTTAAGTTCAGTCATTACAGGCGCAAAATGGCGAAATTCATCAGGTCAATAGTGCAATTTTTATCCTCAGCAGGTTTTCGATCATTATCGCTATTGACCATTTCGAGCCACCCGGCTAATGAGCAAGCGTAGAATGTGAACAGATTGTTGCGGACTAAATTCCAGACGCCGGCAAACATTTTCGCCGAAGGAAGGAGTCAACATGAATCGCGCAATCGTATCTCTCACTGCGTTGCTGCTCGTCATCGGGATTTCCAACGCACCCGCATCTGCCCAGGTTCAACCGGGTGATTTCATCACCCCTGACAACGCGTCCAAGGTAAAGGACCTCGTCTCGCCGGGACAGTACCTGCGGGTGCTGCATGGCATGACGATCAAGGTCACGCCGACGGAGCGGATCGATTGGCCGCCGCCGTACAAAGATGCGACCGAAAAATACTCGAGCCAGACCAGGCTGACGCCGGACCATCGCAGCCTGATTGGCTATGTTGCCGGCGAGCCGTTCCCAATTGTCGACGTGAACGATCCCGACGCCGGAACCAAGGTGATGTGGAATGTGGCGTTCCGGCCTATTTCCAGCGACGAGTACGATCTGCGCTGGTTCGACTGCGACAGCGTGTACTGGGGCAAGGGCGCGACCTTCCATGAAATCACCGACATCGAAGTCGGGCACTATGCCGGCTACAACGAAGTGGGACGCACCGAAGTCGATCCGATGCCGATCGATCCCGACTTCAAGGCGACCGGCCGATATTTTCTCGGTCTTTTGTACCCCGTGCTCGCGCCGCAGTCTGACCGCGGAACGGGTTTGATCAAGTTCCGCTACGCCGATCCGAATGTTGACGATGCTGCCTGGACCTGGACGCCCGGCGCGCGCCGCGTCCGCCGCCTGAACTACTCCATTCTCGACACGGCCAGCGGCCCGCAGGCATACGACCCGAATCACTACGAAGGCTTCAGCGGCAAAAACGAGAACTACAACTGGAAATTGCTCGGCGAGAAGACGATGCTCGGCGCAATCAACGTCACCAGCGTGCCCGACATTCGATGCCCGACCGATGGCGGTGCGAGCCACTGCCCCGACAACTGGCAACTGCGCCATGATTTCATTATCGAGGGTCGTCCGCGTCCCGGCCGTTTCAACTCGCTGTACGATCGCGAAGTCATGTACATCGACTCGGAAGCGGACTTCGTGATGTCGAACGACATGTACGACCGCAGCGGCCAGCTATTCAACAACTACACGTCGTGGATGCACTATGCCGACCGCGCGGAGCCCGATGCCAAAATCGCGATCTATCCGTTCAAGCGCGAGTTCCAGGTCGGTTCCTCGACCGTCAACGTGCAGAGCGGCTTCTCCACCGTTTGCTATCACCCCTCGCAGAATGCGCCGTCGCGCGACTCGTGGTTCATCAACATGGGCTCGGTCGATCGCGACTGGTTCACTTTCCAGCAGATGGCGCGAGCAGCTGAGGGAGGACACGCGGTCGGCGGCGACTGATGGGGGCATGATCGCGTGAAAAGAGTCGCGCAACCTGCGCGACTCGGCTGAGGAATAAAGCTGGCGCGGCCATCGATGGCCGCGCCGGCTTTCTGTTGCGCGAGTGATACTCGCGCAAGCATACCCGCGCCGCTAGAATCCATCTCCGATGGATGACAGCGGCGCGTTCCAGGCATGGGCGGCGGCGGCCATCGCGCGGCGATGGCCGCGCGCGCGCCTCGACGCCATCGCCGCGCTCCGCGGCGATCTCTCGGCGCGCCGTTTCTGGCGCGTCGCTATCGCGCCGCGCCACCAAGGCGAATCCACCGCCCCAGCGACCGCCATACTCGTCGATCTCGGCCCCGACGACCTCCCCCGCTACGTTCGTGTACTGAACCTGCTGTCTTCGCCCATAACCGAGCCGCCGTGGATCAACGTGCATCGCTTTCTCGAGTCGATCGGCTCGCCCGTTCCCGCGCTCTACGACGCCGATCCCGGCCGCCGCGCGATGCTGGTCGAGGACGTCGGCGAACTCTCACTGCTCGATGCCGTCCGCCGTCCCGGCGCCGACGCCGCCGACTTGTTTCGCCTTGCCGTCGCCGAACTGCTGCGAATCCATGTTGAAGGCACCGCTCGAATCGACCATCGATGCGTCGCGCGGGAGATTGCCTACAGCGGCCGGCTGTTCGAATGGGAGCTCAAGGAGTTTAACGAGGTAGGCCTCGCCGCCGTAGCTCCTGGAGCCGACGCCGTGTCGATCGCGCCCGAGCTCGCGATGCTCGCCGGGCGACTCGATCGCTTCCCGCGCGTGTTCTCGCATCGCGACTACCACCGCGAAAACCTGTTCATCCAGGACGGCCCGCGAATTCGCATCATAGATTTTCAGGACGCGCTGATGGGGCCAGCCGCGCAGGACCTCGCCGTCCTGCTGACGACGCGCGACACGGGAGAAGTCGTAACGCCGGCCATCGAGCGCCGCATCCTCGACTTCTACTGCGCCGGACTGGTGCGGCGTGGCGCTGCATCGCTCGACGCGGCAGAATTCATGAGCAGCTATCGCCTGTGCGTTTTGCAGCACGCGCTCAAGATGATCGGACGCTTCGAAATGTTCGAACGCAACGGCAAGACCGGATACCGTCGCTTCATTCCGCACGTGCTGGCACAGGCGCGTCGGATGCTCGCTGAGATGCGCTCCGATTTTCCAAAACTGTGCGCTGCGTTGATGCAATGAAGGCGCTCGTACTCGCAGCCGGGATAGGACAGCGGCTTCGGCCGCTGACTGACGTGACGCCCAAGCCGATGCTCGAACTCGGCGGCCGGCCGCTTATCCATTATCCGCTCGCGATGCTGCGCCGCACCGGCATCACCGATGTCGCGATCAACGTGCATCACCTGGCCTCCGTCATTCAGCGCGGACTCGGCGATGGATCTCAGCTCGGGCTCCGCATCACTTACGCGCCCGAAGCCGTCCTGCTCGGCACCGGCGGTCCGCTCAACGGCCTGCGCGAGTTCCTGGGTGGCGACGGCAGCGAAAATACTTTCGTAATAGCCAACAGCGACACGATCCTCGATCTCGACCTCGGCGCGATGCTCGCGTTCCATCGCGAGCGCGCCGCCCTCGCCACCATTGCGCTGTTCCATCCCGCCAATCTGGATTACTACAGCCGTCTCGAAATCGACTCTGGCCAGAGGCTCCGCCGGATGCGCCTGCTGGCGCGTCGCGATCCGCTGCAATACGACGACTACCCGGCCGCCCTCGACGACGCGGTCGCCGCCACGCTCTCTCAGTTCATGTATTGCGGCGTGATCGTCGCGGATTCCGCGGTGCTCGACCTGATGCCACCGGCGCCGCCGTGGAGCATCATGGCCGGCCTGTTCGCCCCAATGGTCGCCAAGGGCTTGCCGGTGTTCGGCTATGTCCATCGCGGCTACTTCCGCACGATGGACGATCTCAAGAGCTATGACGCGCTGAAAGTCGAGCTCGCTTCTTCGCTTCCCGGAGGTTAGGTCTGCGCGCCCTTACCAACCCGCGAAGCCAGCCACCAGGAACGCAGCAATCATCAACAACCCAAACTCCATATGGAGCTGTATCGATCGAAACAACCCAAGATTCAACTTCTTCGGCTCATTCTCGTGCCTCATGATTCGGACCTGTTCGAGCGCGCGCGGCACCGTGACTAAAACCACCAGCGCAATCCACGGAATCGCATGCAAGACAATCGCCGCAATCGTCACGACGTAAGCCGCAACGTCCAGCGCGATCAATTCATAGTTTGCGCCCGCGCGCCCCAGCATCGTCGCGAGCGTCCGCTTGCCGTGACGCGTGTCGCTCTCGATGTCGCGAATATTGTTGGCGTGCAGGATTCCGGCAACCAGGAATCCCAGCGGCATCGACGCCCACCAAGCCGCCCACGAAAAATGCATCGCCATAACGAAGTACGCGCCCATCACGATCGCCGGCCCCATGAAAATGAACACCGTCAACTCGCCGAGCGCCACGTAGGCCAGTGACACCGGACTCGCGGTGTAGAAGTAGCCCGCGGCAACGCTCGGGATTCCGATCGCGAGTATCGGCCATCCGCACAGGTAAACCAGCACCAGGCCCATCAGCGCGCCGACCGCAAACGCCGCGATTCCGCCTCGCCAGACTTCATCGGCGCTCAACAGCCCGCGCTGAATCACCATGCTCGGTCCGAGCGATTGCTCGCTGTCCGCGCCGCTGCGGAAATCGTAGTAGTCGTTGATAAGATTGGTGCCCGCCTGTATCGCCATCGCTCCGACTAGCGCGAGTAACATACGGCCCAGAGAAAAAAATCCCGCGCGCGCCGCGACCGCGACTCCCAGCAGCACCGGAATCGCCGCCGCACTGAGCGACGGCGCGCGAATCGCCTGAATCCAGACGGCCAACGCGCCGGGCCGCGCTCCACCGCGGTGAGAAATGGCTTCATCCATGAATTCTCGCTCCTGACTCCGTTCGTTCAGATCGTCAAGCCTGCTTCGCTGTAATTACTCTACGCTCTTCCTAAGCAACTTAACTATTCCTTTTGACTCCCTAGTCACTTGCGTAGTCAGCACCTCCGCGTTCAACTCAGTGGCAATCGGCGCATTCGTGTTGACGCTTTACGGAGGCCAATGCTTAAAATTTGATGGTTACAGTAGAATTAAGAGGGCGTAGCACACTTGACATAACCATGACGCACGTGGAAAATACGGCGACCGGGCGGAGATATCGAAGTACCAGTCCCAACCAAATATCCGCAATCAGTAGCGAATAGCGATAGATAACGCGTTGTATATATTACCTACTTTTTGGCGTTGTGCGCACTTTCTGCGGGTGCCAATGAATCGGGTGGCGGCAGATAACGTACTAAAAAAGTGATTGGCGGGCCAATCGGACAAATCAATGCTGATCGCCGACAGATGATTGTTCGAAACGAAATACACGGACGGAGGGACACCGAAATGGACATGCTCAGGAAACTCTATGTGAAGGCTGACGGGTTCGCGCGCGGCCAGACGATGGCTGAATATGCGCTCATCATGGCAGCGGTCGCGGTCGTGGTCTTTGTCGGGTACCAGACGATGGGTACGACGATCACCGCCCTGTTAGGCACCGTGGACGGTCAGCTCTAGTCGAGCGCCGGCATGATGAGCTGACTAGCGGGGGAGCTGGACCACCCCCGGTTCGTCAGCGGTGAATTTTTCTCTACTCGGGTGTGGAGGCTGCCGTCCGCACCCGACTAAACCAGCACCTTGGCTTCCTTAAGGCGCTCGACTTCGCCTGCGCTGTAGCCGAGCAGCTCCGTCATGATTTCATCGGTATGCTCGCCGATCATCGGCGCGCCGCGATACTCCAGATCTATCGCGCCGAACCGCACTGGAATTCCCGGCACGACCCGCTCGCCGACTTCGCCGTGCTTTAGTTTCACGAGCATGCTCGACTCTGAGAACACGGGATCCTTCATCAACTCCGGAGTGCTATAGACGGGCCCCGCAGCGAGACCGCACGCGCGAAGTTTCGTCACCAGTTCGTCGCGCGGGTGGAGACCCGTGCGCGCCGCGATCTCCCGCTCGAGCTCCTCGACGTTCGCAAGGCGCCCAGTCAGTCGCGCGAACTTCGGCGCTGACGCCATCGACGACGCGCCGAGCACCTCGCACAGCTGCGCGAACTCCTCGTCGCCGGCAATCGCGATCGCGATCCACTTGTCGTCGCCCGCCGCCGGAAACACGCCATGCGGCGCCATTGACTCGTCGCGATTCCCCATCGTGGCCTGGTCGCGCCCGTTCATCAGAAAATCCATCATCGCCTCGGGCATCATCGTCGTCACCATCTCGGCCATCGACAGGTCGAGGTACTGACCCTCGCCGGTCCGGTCGCGATAATGCAGCGCCGCGAGCAGGAAGAACACCATGCCCGTTCCCACCGCGAAGTCCGGCCACGTTCCGCCGATCCCGCATGGAAACGAATCGGCATAACCCGTGATATGGCACAGCCCGGCAAAGGCCTGCGTCGTCGGCCCGAAGCCCACGGTCTTCGCGAACGGCCCGTCCTGCCCAAGCGGAGTACCGCTCAGCATGATTATGTCGGGTTTGATTTTCACCAGGTCGTCGTAGGCGAGATTGTATTTCGCCATATTGCCGACGGTAAAATTTTCGGTGACGAAGTCGCTCTGCCGGACTATCCTGCGCGCGATTTCCTGCGCCTCGGGCATCGCAAGATTCAGCGCGAGGCTGCGGCGCGACGAATTGATCGCGTGGAATACCCCGCTGCGGTTGGCGCCAATCGATCCGTCGGTGCCGGTCAGAAATCGCACCAGGTCCGGCGCGGCCGACGTCTCGATCCTGATTACGTCGGCTCCCAGAGCGCCCAGCCACGCCGTCGCATGCGGCACGGCGTAGATCCAGCCAAAATCCGCGACCCGAATTCCGTTCAGCGGCCGGGTTCCAGTCAGACTATTTGCGCCGCGGCCGTCGATCCGCGACTCATCCTGCGACCGCCCGATTCTCTTGCCAAGTATTTTCTGATTGTGCTCGCCCAGCCGCGGCGCCCCGCGCACGACTCGCCACGGCGTGCGCGTGAACTTGCACGGCGCACCGGGCATCCGCACTTCGCGGGCCGCGGGATGGTCAAGGTCGACGAAAAACTTCCGCGCCTTGTATTGCTCGTTGCCCGCGACCTCGGCCGGCGAATGCACCGGGAAGCACGGCACGTGCTGCGCCTGCGCCTTCTCAAACGCCTCGGTTCGCGTCTGCGTAGATAGCCAGTCGACTACTCCGGCCTCGATCGCGTCGATATTCGCGACCCGGCCCAAAAACGTATCGAATAACTCCGAATCCATCCACTCGGGATTACCCATCGCCTTCTTCGCGCCGCGCCAGAAGCGATCGGTGCCCCCGCTGAAGCTCACCCATCCGTCCTTGCACGGATAAACCCACTGCGCGGCCGTTTTCACACGGATCGAGAGCCGCTGGAACGAGGCAGAATCGGGCACCTCGTGAGAGTAAAATCCGATGTTCGGACGAATCATGCTGATCATCGAAGGCCACTGCCCGACATCGACATGCTGCCCCGCGCCATTAGTCATTCGACTATGCAGTGCGCACATCGCGGCGGCCGCCGCAGTATAGCCGGTCAAATAGTCAGATTGCCGGCCGCCGAGCTTCAGCGGCGGCTGTTTCTCGGGATCTGTCACCTGATGCCACGGCGTTTCGTAGCCGACTCCGCTCATGTGCGTTGCGACCAGGTCGCCGCCGCGCAGATTACGGTACGCTGACTCGGCGCCGAAGAAAGTTATCGACACGACGATCAGTTTCGGAAATCTTTCGGTGAGCGTGCGCCAGTCGATGCCGAGCTTCTCGTTCACTTCGGGACGATTCGGATTGAAAACAATGTCCGCCGACGCGAGCAGATCGAACAACAACTCGCGCCCGCGCGGACTCTCCAAATCAATCGTCACGCCCAGCTTGTTGGTATTGAGATAAAGATGCAGCCCTCCCGTTTCGGGGTCCGGCATCTCGTCGCGAAACGGTCCCAGCGCGCGTTCCTGCGATCCCGTGCGCGGCGGCTCGACCTTGACGACCTCGGCCCCGAAATCCGCGAACGACTTCGCCGCCATCGACGCCGCCATGAACGGCATCGTGTCGAGGCACGGCAGCTCGACGACCTTCAGGCCTTCGAGCGCGCGCGGCGGCTCCTCGTAATCCTCGAAACGCGCCATCGCTACTCGACCTGCGCCGCCTTCATGTTGTCGAGCAGATCGATCAGCTCCGCCATCGAGCGAATCACGTAATCGGGTTTGAAATGCGGATGAGTCTGCAGGTACTTGAACGTCGCCGCGCCCGTGGCGACCGCGACCGAAGCGCCGTAGCCCGCTCCCAGAGCCGCCATGATGTCGCGCGGCTCGTCGCCGACGTACATGCACGCATGCGGTAGCACTGCGGCCTTAAGCGCAGTCTGCTTGAGGCTCTCGGTCTTGTCGAGCGCGCGCAGCGACGTCGTCGTCTGCGTCACGACCTGGTCCAGGTACGACGCGAGCCCGACCATCGCGAGCTTCTCGACCAGCCGCTGCGAATCGCCCGGCCGGCTCGTGATCACTCCGGTCGCATAGCCGCGCCGTTTCAGTTCCGCCAGCGTGTCCTGCACGTGCGGCAGCACCTCGAGCCGCTCGGTCTTGTCGATTTCGGCCAGGAAGTACGCGTACGCCAGCTTCGCGTATTCGGGCCGCAGATGCTCCGGCACTCCCAGCCACACGTCATCGGCGGAAAGCGCCTCGCGAAACCGCTCATGCGTCAGCGGTGGATCGTGCCCGAGCTCGTCGAGCGCGTTCTTCGCGGCGATATACAACGGGCCGTGGATATCGACCAGCGTACCGTCGAGATCGAAAAAAACCGCCTTGAATTCGCGTGACGCCAAACCCAAAATTCCTCGAGCTTCCCAACCGGAGTCTGTAGAGATGCGGACCGAACTGTCAAGCGCGCGTTACGAACTCCGACGATACAGCAGCATGTACTCGCGCCGCCCGCCGATAACCTTCTTCACGTAGTCACGGGTCTCTTTGTATTCGATATTCTCGACCCACTCGTCGTCGGCGCCGTGAAATTTCGCGATCCATCTCGACACCGCATTCTCGCCGGCGTTGTACGCGGCGACCGCATGGAACGCGTTGCCGCTGAACATCTCGAACAGATTCTTCAGATACGACGTCCCCAGCTCGACGTTGACCGACGGATCGTAGAGCCGGAGTTTTTCAGTATCCATACCATGCTCGGTCGCCATCTTCTTCGCCGTCGAAGGAATCAACTGCATCAGGCCGCGCGCGTTTGAACTCGAGGTGGCCCTCGGGTTGAACAGGCTCTCCTGCCGCGCCAGCGCGAGCACCAGGTATGGATCGAGCGCGAGCCGCGTCGATGCCGGCTGAAAAAGGTCCCAGTACGCGCGCGGATAGCGGACCCGCTCCGCGACGTCGTGGCTGAGCTGCCCGTTTTTTTCCATGTGCGTCGCCGCGACGATCGCGTCATACCACGCATCGGCGTTCGCGAATCCGGCGAGCACGAAACGCCGCATCTCGACGGTGCCGCCCGCGTGTTCCTCGAGCGCCTTCAGCTCTCCCGGCTCGAGGTCCTTGAGCCCCAACGCGCGCAGTGTTTGCAACCGCGCCATGTGATACTCGGCAACTCCCGCAACCGCCGGTGCCGCGCCGTATTCCGGATCCGGCGCCGACGCCGCCGGCAGATCCGGGCTGCTCGCCGCGACGCGCCGGCTGGCCAGCTCGGGATAGTAATTGCTGTCAGTGCTGTCCGCGAGCTTTTCGAAAATCGCGCGAGCGCCACTGGCATCGCCCGCCTTTTCCAGCGCTCGCCCGCGCCAGTACTCGCACATATCGCGATTGATTGGATCTTTCGCGCGAGCGCCCGCGCTCTGGAAGCCATCAGCCGCGATTCGGTAACTGCGCGCCAGGTACAGCGACCACGGGATGCGGAACCGCGCGTCCTCGGCGGCGTCGCTGCCGGGATAGCGCGCGGCCAGCCGCCGATATTGCGCACGAGCGGAATCGAGCTGGTGCTCGTCTTCGAAGATCCTGCCGACGCGCAGCATCGCACCGGGCGCAAGCTCGCTGCCCGGGAAATTCGCGACCAGCCTGTTCAGCGTCGCACGCGCCAGCTCGTACTGATCGTCATGCCAGTAGATGAGCGCGAGCGCTTCCAGCGCCGCCGGCGCGTCCGGCCCCCGCGGCGCGATTTGCAAATACTCGAGGATCGCGCGCTTGGCGCGCTCCGGCTCGGGCTTGAGCGCTCGCGCCGTCACCCAAACCAGCTCCGCGCGAATCGACGCCTCCGGCGCCATCGCGAGTCCCGCGTTTGCCTGCTCGTCGGCTTCAGAGAGCGCGCCCTCTCGCAACAGCAACTCGGATTCATGCAGATGGTAAGTGAGCGAATTCGTGTCGGCGACTTCGGGATTCGACGCGAGGATCTCACGAACGAGAACGCGCGCTTCGGCATCCGAGTCGGAATGTGGATACCTGTCGCGAAGCTCCATCAGTTGCGCGTAAGCCGCCTTTGGATTTCCGAGCGCGATCAGCGCGCGCCCTTCTGTAATGCGCGCGCCCTGCTCTATCGACGCGTCCGGCCCTCGCGCGATCAGCCGCGCTGCGACCGCTGACGCGTCAAGGCTACGGCCGAGCTTCAGCAGATTCTCCGCCAGCATCAGCTCGGCGCTGTCGATCATCACGCACTGTGGATAAGTCTTGACGAGGCGCTCGAGCGTGTCCGCCGAGCCCTGCAGATCGCCCTGATCCTTCTGCGCAAGCGCGAGATAAAAGAGCGCATAGTCGGCGAGCGCGGGAAAATTGTCCGCCGCGAACTTGAGACTGACTATCGCGCGCGCATTGTCGTGGTTCTGGTATGCTCGATAACCGTCGAGAAACGCCGTCCGCCCATCGGAGGGAGGCTCGTTGGCGATGGCTACAGGAGCGGCCGGCGACGACGAGACGGTCTGGGCCGGCGGCGAGGATACGGCCGAATCCGCCCGCGCCGGCGCCGACGCGCATCCAGCCAGCGCCGCGCATAAAATCATCAGCGCGCCCTCGCGCCACCATTTCGTTATCATCTGATCTTGGTTACAGCATGGTCGGGGTATCTTCAATTGGGCATCGTCTGAGAAAATGGCCGACTCTATCAAAGTGATTCTTGCTTCGGCGTCGCCGCGCCGCCGTCAACTTTTGACTGCGGCGGGAATTTCCTTCCACGCGATCGAAAGCCGCCTGCCCGAGCGCCACGAGCCCGGCGAACCGCCCCGCGACTACGCACTCCGGATGGCGGGCGACAAGGCAATCGCGGTTTCATCGCGATTCCCCGACGCGATCGTGATCGGCGCCGACACCATCGTCGTCTGCGAGACCAAAATTCTCGAAAAGCCCGCCGACGCCGCCGACGCGCACCGGATGCTCGCGATGCTCTCCGCGCGCACCCACACGGTCGTGACCGCCTTTGCGCTGGCGCGCGCCGGAAAAATCCTCGAGAGCTCGCCGGTCGAAAGCCGCGTCACGTTTCGCAAACTCGCCGACGCGGAAATCGACGCCTACATCGCCACCGACGAGCCCTTCGACAAGGCCGGCGCCTACGGAATCCAGGGCGTCGGCGGCGGCTTCATCGCGCACGTCGAAGGATCGCGCGACAACGTGATGGGCCTGCCGGCGGAACGCGTCGTCGCCGCCCTTGCGCGATACGGCGTGAAGCCCGCCTAACGAAAGTGTCGACACGATATGAAATCGAAGAGCGCCTGGAGATCGTGCGCGCCCGAATCGGCGCCGCCGCCTATCGCGCCCGCCGCGATCCCGCCGCGATTCGCCTCGTGCTCGCCAGCAAGACCCAGCCGAGCGAAGCGATCCGGGCCGCTGCCAGAGCGGGCGCGCGCGATTTCGGCGAGAACTACGTCCAGGAGGCAATCGCGAAGCGCGCCGAGCTGGCAGACTTGACCGAAATCCGATGGCATCTGATCGGCCATCTGCAGACCAACAAGGCCAGGACCGCCGCGAGCGCGTTCGCTCTCATCCACAGCGTCGATTCTGTCCGCCTCGCCAACGCTCTGGCGCGCGCGCAAACTTCTCCGCGCGTCCACGCGCTCATCGAAGTGAATCTCGGCGCCGAGGCGGGCAAGACGGGAGTCGCGCCGGACGCGGTCTCCGCCATCCTCGATGCCGCTCGCGGCAAGCTGGAAATCGACGGCCTGATGACGATTCCGCCCCCCGCCGCGAGCGCCGAAGCCGCCCGTCCCTGGTTCGCGCGCCTGCGCGAGTTGCGTGATCGCCTTGCGACACAATCCGGCTATGCGCTAAGCGAACTCTCGATGGGGATGACCGACGACTTCGAAGTCGCAATCGAGGAAGGCGCAACGATCGTGCGAATCGGACGCGCGGTCTTCGGCGAACGCATCACGTGAAACGTGACCAGTGAAAACGTGAAAACGAAAACGTGAAAAAGAAACTCGGATTCATCGGCGGCGGCAACATGGCCGAGGCGCTCGCTCACGGTCTTATCCAGCACAAGGTCTTCAAGCCGTCCGAAATTGTTGTCTCTGACGTCGCCCCCGAACGCCGCCGCAAACTCGCCCGCGCGCTCAAGGTCGCGACCACCGACGACAACGTCGAAGTCATCCGCGAGGCTGGCGCCGTACTGCTCGCCGTCAAGCCGCAGACTATCGACGCCGTGATGGCGGAACTCGCGGCCGAACTCGCGAAAGCCTCCAAAAAATCCAAAAAAACGGCGGGCAAAAGCAAACTGTTCATTTCGATCGCCGCTGGCATAACCGTCGAGCGGCTGACCCGCGGCCTCGGCCAGCGCGCGCGAGTGATCCGCGTGATGCCGAATGCGCCCGCGATGGTGGGGCACGGCATGGCTGCGATGGTGCGTGCGCGAGGTGCGACGCCCGCCGATGAAGCCTTCGCACTGCGAATTTTCCGCGCGGTCGGCGACGCCGTCGCGCTCAAGGACGAAAAACTGCTCGACGTCGTCACCGCGCTGTCAGGCAGCGGCCCGGCGTACGTATACCTGTTTGCCAAGGCGATGGCCGACGCCGCAGTCAGCGAGGGAATCCCGCGCGAGCTCGCAATCCGGATGGCGCTGAAGACGATTCGCGGCGCCGAGCACCTGATGCGCGAATCGAAGCGCGAGGTCGCCGACCTGATCCGCGCCGTCGCTTCGCCCGGCGGCACCACCGAGGCCGCGCTGCGCCGATTCGCTGAGCATGGCTTTTCTGATATCGTGGCCGCCGCATTGCACGCCGCCAGCGATCGCTCGCGCGAACTTGGCCGCGGAATCAACTAGCGGGAGCGCCATCGCGTGTACGCCTGGACCAATCTGATCATCTTCATCGCGCAGACCCTCAACACCTTGTTGGGGATCTATTTCTGGGTCGTGATCGTTTCTGCCGTGATGACCTGGATCGAGCCGAATCCTTACAATCCGATCGTCCGCTTCATCTACTCAATCACGGAGCCGGTCTTCGATTGGTTGCGCCAGCATCTCCCGGTGGTCTTCGGCGGAATAGATTTTTCGCCGCTGGTCGTGATCATCGGCATCCAGTTCATCCAGACCGTCGTGATTCCGAGCGCCGTGCACGCGCTGATTCCCGCCTACGCGTGAGTCCGGGTGGAAATCCGCCCGCGCCAGACTCGCTCCCGTGGATGCGAGTATCGGTCGACGAAGTGATAATCGAAGTCACCGCCCGCCCCGGCGCATCCCGCCGCGGCGTGATCGGCGCAACCGGAGATCGCCTCGTAGTAGGCGTTCATTCGAGGCCCGAAAAAGGCAAAGCCAACGACGATCTGATCGAGTACCTGGCCCGCGAACTGCGCGTCCCACGCTCAGCCCTGCTGATAGTTCGCGGCGAGACCTCCCGCCGTAAAACGATCCGAATCGTGACCCACGAGCCCGCCAAAGTCGCATCGCGCCTACGTCAAATCAGCAGACCAAAGTAGCGAGTGCCAGTCCGAAATGGGCGAATCGAAGGCGAAAAATCGCCGTTTCGGTTGACTGCGTTGCGTTTGGTGGTTACCTAATGTGTAGCGAGGCGCTGGTTTTTGATTAGCAGCCTCGCTACTGCGATGCCAATTTACGAATACAAGTGCAACAAATGCGGCGTCTTCGAGGCGATGCAGGGGATCAAGGAAGCGCCTCTCAAGAAGTGCCCGACCTGCAAAAGCAAGGTCGAGCGCCAGATGTCGCGCGGCTCGTTCATCCTGAAGGGCAGCGGATGGTACGCGACCGACTACGCCAAAAAAAGCACCCCCACCAGCACGGACGCGGATTCGAGCACTGCCACGACAACCCCCGCAACCAACGGCAACACATCATCGTCGAACGATTCGTCCTCAAAGCCAGCGACCGAATCAAAGCCGGCCACCGAATCCAAATCGGCGTCATCCTCTGAATCCAAACCGTCCTCCCGATCCAAATCCTCGTCCGAAAAGTCAGTATCAGCAAAATCCGCCGACTAATCTTCCTCATCGACTCCGCTCAAGAGTAATCAGGGCAAACTCCGCCCGCGCCTTTTCCTAGTACTTGGTGCAGCGGTCACCCCTGCTGAAACCCACGGCGGGTTTCACATTAAATAAAGTGATTTACCCTTCCCCTGCCATGGGGTAGCCGAGTCCGCGGCTTTTTTGTTTCAATCGTGCACGATGCGCGCGCTGGTCTTCGATCGCAATCTTGAATTTCGCGGTGACTATCCCGATCCTGTCGCCGCGCCGGGCGAGAGTATCGTCCGCGTCTCAGTCGCCGGCGTCTGCGGAACCGACCTCGAAATCGCGCGCGGCTACATGCAATATCGAGGAGTGCCAGGCCATGAATTCGCCGGCCGCGTAGTCGAATCGCCAAACCCCTCGCTGCGCGGCAAACGCGTCGTCGGCGAGATCAACGCCGGATGCGGCCGATGCGAGGTGTGCTTCGCCGGTCTCGCGCGCCATTGTTCCAGTCGCACGGTGCTCGGAATCCTGGGCCGCGACGGCGCCTTTGCGGAATTCCTCCGTCTCCCTGATGTCAACCTGATTCCGATTCCCGATTCGATGCCGGACGATGTCGCGGTATTCGTCGAGCCAATCGCCGCAGCCTACGAAATCTTCGAACAAGTTCATCTGGCGCGAAATGAAGCTATAGTTGTGATCGGCGACGGCAGGCTGGGCGCGCTGGTCGCGATGACGCTGAAGGGCGAGAAGTACGTGCCAATGGTCGCCGGCCATCATCGCGAGAAACTCGACCGCCTGTCTGAACTTGGGCTCGAGACCGCCGACGAAGCTTCGGTGCGGAAAAAATTCGACGTCGCGATCGATTGCAGCGGAAGCGAATCCGGCTTTCGGCGCGCAGTCGAGTTGGTCCGGCCGCGCGGAAAGATCATACTGAAGAGCACCGCCGCCGCCGCGGCTGAAATCAACCTCGCACCGATCGTCGTGAATGAAATCAGCGTCATCGGCTCGCGATGCGGCCGTTTTCAGCCCGCCCTCGACGCGCTCGCAGCGGGCAAAATCGATCCGCGCCCGTTGATCGACGGTACCTTCGCGCTGGACGATGGCCTGGCCGCCTTCGCAGCCGCAAAGAATCCGCTCAACTTCAAAATTCTACTGAGAGCGCCGTGAAAGAGTGAAAAAGCGGCGCGGCGGCCCGATACTGGTCGGAATCGATACCGGCGGCACATTCACCGACCTCGTCGCGCTCATCGGCGATCAGATTCGCGTCCACAAAGTGCCCTCGACGCCGGCCGACCCTGCCGACGCCGTCATCCGCGGCCTGCGCGAGATGCTTGCGGGCAACGCCGCGGCGCCGGACTCCGTCACCTACAGTTCCACGGTCGCGACCAACGCGCTGCTCGAAAAGAAAGGCGCGCGCATCGCGCTGTTCACCAACGCCGGCTTCGAAGACCTTATCGAGATCGGCCGCCAGAACCGCGCCGAATTGTACGCGCTGGCGCCGTCGCGGCCCGAGCCTCTCGTCGCGCGCGCGATGCGCTTTGGCGTCGCCGAGCGCACGCTGTTCGACGGCAGCATCATCAGATCGCTCAGCAGCAGCGAGTTGGCGCGGATTCGACGGCTCGCAGCGCGCAGCAACGCCGACGCGTTCGCCATTTGCCTGCTT
Organism: uncultured delta proteobacterium; assembly: GCA_963724395.1. Taxonomy (GTDB): domain Bacteria; phylum Desulfobacterota; class Binatia; order Binatales; family Binataceae; genus Binatus. The sequence continues at coordinate 292,386 of CAVRUK010000005.1, forward strand.
CATTCGTACGCGAATCCGAAAAGCGAGGAGTCAATCGCGCGAGCGCTCGCGCCGCTTCGACGGCCGCTCTCGGTCTCGCATCGGATTCTCGCCGAGTATCGCGAATACGAGCGCTTCTCGACGGCGGTCGTGAACGCATACGTCGCGCCGCGGATGTCGTCGCATCTGAAAAATCTCGAGACCCGGCTCGGAGGGGCGCGGCTACGAGTCATGCAATCCAATGGCAGCGCGATCGGCGCCGAACTAGCACGGGCAGAGCCGGTGCGAACGATCCTCTCCGGCCCCGCTGCCGGCGTGATTGGCGCGGCAAGCCTCGCGCGTGCATTCGGCACCGATCGGTTCATCACCTTCGACATGGGCGGGACCTCGACCGACGTCTCGCTGTTTGATCGCCGCGCACGGATCCGCACGCTGAGTCATCCCGACGGATACGCGGTGCGCACTCCCGTGATCGACATTCACACCGTCGGCGCGGGCGGCGGCTCGATCGCACGGATTGACGCCGGCGGTTCGCTTCGAGTCGGCCCGGATAGCGCCGGCGCCGATCCCGGACCCGCATGCTACGGACGCGGCGAGTCATGCACCGTAACCGACGCCGACCTGGTGGCGGGCAGACTGGTCTCCGGAAATTTCCTGGGCGGCCAGATGAAACTTTATCCGGAACGCGCCGCGCGCGCGGTGGCGAGGCTCTCGCGCGAGATGAAAACAACTCCGCTCGAGGCCGCGCGCGGGATCATTCGCGTCGTCAACGCTAACATGGAGCGGGCGATCCGCGTGATTACCGTCGAGCGCGGCTACGATCCGCGCGACTTCGCGTTGCTGGCGTTTGGTGGCGCCGGCCCGATGCATGCCTGCGAGCTGGCGCTCGACTTGGGCATCCGGCGAATCGTGATGCCGCAAAATCCCGGCCTGCTGTGCGCGTGGGGCGCGTCGAGCGCGCCGTTCGGCCGCGAATATTCGCTCACGGTGCGCGAGACCAATCCGAACTATCGAGGCCTGGTCGCGCGCGCCTCGGGCCTGGTCCGCCGCGCGCTGGCCGAACTCAAGGCCGAAGGAGCGCGCGCGATTCGTCACGAGTTGTGGCTCGACATGCGCTATCGCAGGCAGTCCTATGAACTCGAAATCGCGCTGACGCCGCGATTCATCGCCGACTTTCATTCGACGCATCGCAAAACGTTCGGACATTCGTCGGCGAGCGCCGCCGTCGAAGTCGTCAACCTCCGCGTCCGCGCGATGGGCGGAGAGTCGGCCGCGAAACCAAAACGAATCGCACGCCAAATCGGAAAGCCAAGACCGGTTTCGACGGGACGCGTTCTAGTTGGAGGCCGGGAACGCGCGGTGCCCATCTACGATCGAAGCTCATTTGGCGCGGGCGTGCACTTGCGCGGGCCGATCGTCGTCGTCGAGCTGAGTTCCACCGCATACGTCGCGCCGGAATTCACTTTGCGCGTCGACGACCTCGGCAATCTGCAACTGGAGGCGACGCGATGAAGCTCGATGCGATCACGCTGGCCGTGATGAACAATCGTCTTGCGGCGATTGCCGACGAGATGGGCGTGGTGCTCGGGCAGACGGCGTTCTCGCCCAACATCAAGGAGCGGCACGATTTCTCGTGCGCGATTTTCGACGCGCTTGGCGAGCTGGTCGCGCAGGCCGCGCATATCCCGGTGCATCTCGGCTCGACGCCGCTTTCGGTGCGCGCGGCGATCGCGAATCTCGATCTCGAGCGCGGCGACGTTGCCGCCCTGAACGATCCATTCGCCGGCGGGACGCATCTACCGGACTTGACGCTGGTCGCGCCCGTGTTTATCGGGAACGAGCGCCGCCCGTTTGCGTACGCCGCCAACCGGGCGCATCACGCGGATATCGGCGGAATCGCGCCGGGCTCGATGGCGCTAGCGACTGAAATTTACCAGGAAGGATTTCGGTTGCCGCCGGTGAAGATTGTCAGTGGCGGCGAGATCGCGCGCGACGTGATGACGCTGTTTCTCGCTAACACCCGAGTTCGCGAGGAACGCGAGGGCGACCTGCGCGCGCAGATTGCCGCGTTGTCGGTCGGCACCGAGCGGTTGCTCGCGATCGTAAAAACGTCAGGGCGGAAAACCGTCGAAGCCGCGATGGATGGGCTGAAGGGCTACGCCACCCGCCTGATGGTCGCGGCGCTTCGCGAGCTTCGGCCGGGAACGTATCGCGCGGAGGATTTCCTCGACGACGACGGATTCGGTACGGGTCCAATTCCAATTCGCGTCGCAATCAAGATAGGCGGCGGGATGGCGCTCGTCGATTTCACCGGCTCCGCGCCACAGGTGCGCGGCTCGGTCAACGCCAACTTCGCGATCACGCTGTCGGCGACTTTCTATGTGATGAAGTGCCTGGCGGCGGAGGCCGTGCCCGCCAACGAGGGCCTGATGCGCCCGATCAAACTCATCGCGCCGCCCGGCTCGATCGTCAACGCGTTGGCTCCTGCCGCGGTCGCGGGCGGAAACGTCGAGACTTCGCAGCGGATTGTCGACGTGCTGTTTCGCGCGCTCGCCAAGGCGGCCCCGGATCGCGTCCCTGCGGCGAGTTCGGGCTCGATGTCGAACCTCACGGTCGGCGGCTTCGATCGATTTCGCGATCGTCACTTTTCCTACTACGAAACGATCGCCGGCGGCGCGGGCGCCGCGAAGGGCCGTCCCGGCGCGTCCGGCATCCACACTCACATGACCAACACGCTCAACACTCCGATCGAGGCGCTCAAGGCCTACTACCCGATGCGGATCACCGAGTATCGAATTCGGCGCGGGTCGGGTGGACGCGGTAGCGCGCGCGGTGGCGACGGACTGATTCGCGAGCTCGAATGCCTTGTCGATTCGAACGCGAGCGTGCTCACCGAGCGCCGGACGATCGCGCCGTACGGACTCGCCGGCGGGGGACAGGGCGCGACGGGGATGAACATCCTGGTGCACGGCACGCGACGCAGCAAGTTACCCGGCAAAGCGAATATCGATCTCAAAGCCGGCGAGCGCATTCGAATCGAAACACCCGGCGGCGGCGGCTGGGGCCGTCGCTAGACGACGCCATCCTCGCGCAGGCGCTTGCGCGCGTCGGCGTCGATGCCAAGTTCCTCGAGGATTTCGTCCGTATGCGCTCCCAGAGCCGGCGCGCCGCTTCGTATCCGGGTGGGAGTTCGCGAGAACTTCGCCGCCGGACCAGTGATCGGCGCGAGCTTGCCGTCTTCCTGCGGCACCTGCTGGAGCATGTCACGCTCGAGAGTGTGCGGGCAGCGCGCGGCCTCCGCGTAAGTTCGCACCTTGGCGCATGGGATGCCTTCTTTGGCGCATTCCTCGACCGCTTCATCGACGGTGCGCGTCTCGCACCATTTCGCGAACATCGCGTCACATTCTCTGCGATTGTCCATCCGCCCCGGAATCGTCGCGAAGTTGTTATCGTCGGCGAGATCGTGGCGCCCCGCCATCCGCGCCATCACCTTCCAGTGCGTATCGAGCAGCACGCCCGCCATCACCAGGCCGTCGCGGCATTTGTACGTGTTGGTTGGAACCGAGAAGGGAATTTCGTTGCCCCATCGCTTGAGCTCGACGTCCATCGCGCCGAGCGTGAGGTTCCCGTTGGACTGAAACAGCATCGCGTCGAGCATCGCGACATCGATATGCTGCCCTTCGCCCGTGCGGTCGCGATGACGTAGCGCCGCAAGCGCACCGATCGCGCCGTGCAATCCGCCCAGATCGTCGCAGAGCCAGGTGGGCGCCTTGGTCGGCGGCCCGTCGGGACTGCCGTTTAGCGAAACGAAACCGCTCATCGCTTGCGCGAGCGGATCGTACGCGACGCGATCGTGAATCGGCCCAAATTGCCCGTAGCCGCTGATCGACACGTAGATTATGTCCGGTTTCACGACGCGAACGTGACCGTATCCAACGCCCCACCTGTCGAAAGTCCCGGGACGAAAGTTTTGCACGATGATATCGGAGCGCGCCGCGAGCTTCAGAAAAATACCGCGGCCCTCGTCGCGGCGAAGATCGAGCGTCAGGCTGCGCTTGTTGCGATTGACCGTTGCTTGCGCGAATCCGATTTGTTTCTCGTGCCCAGGCAGCGCCGGCGGTATGCGCCGCGCCACTTCACCCTCGCGAGCCTCGACCTTGATAACGTCGGCGCCCAGATCGGCCAGGATGCACGCGCACATCGGTCCCGCCCAACTCGTGGTGGCGTCGATCACGCGGACGCCATCGAGCGGGCCTTTCAAATCGCGACGCGCATCGCGGTAGAACTCAGATTTTTGCATGCGCCATTCCTCCCAACCGGACGCATCGTACTGCGCGCGAGTCGGTTGCGACAAACGCGGAAGTGGCGCGCCGGCGAGCGGCCCGCTAGCTTGAGCACGATGGCCGAGCAGCAATTCTATGTGGGCGTCCACGGCGTGATCGCCAGCCGCGGGCGAATGCTCATTCTGAAACGCGCGCCCATGATGACCTATCGGCCCGGTAGCTGGGACTTGCCGGGCGGCCATCTTACGCTCGGCGAAAGTTTCGAGGACTGCCTGTTGCGCGAGGTCAAGGAGGAAACCGGGCTGGACGTCGCGATCGACTACTCGGCCGGATTGCACAGCATGCTCTCGGAGCCCTATCTGCAGGCGATCTACGCATGCCGGCTGACGGTTTTTCAGAATCTAAAGCTGCGGCCCGACGAACACGTCGAGCATCGATGGGTCACGCCGGCCGAGCTCGCGAGCCTCGAGCTGATTCCGTATCTCGCCGCGATTGTGAAGCGCGGAATGCTGAGTTACGTGAAGTGATCGCGACGACGATGCGCTATCGCGCGATCAAGCGTCCGCGCCAATAGCCGAAAAAGTTGGCGCATTCGAGTTCGTGATAGATCGCGCGCTCCGGATCGCCGCGCATCGCGGCGGCCGCCATCCGGACGCCGTTGCGGACCAGCTTGTCGAGGCGATTGTGATTTTGGAGTCCCGCGAACGCAGTACCCATGCCGAAGGCGAAACTTTTGCGCTGCAAATATGCGAGCGTCATCCGCTCGGGTGGGATCATATGGTGCACGATGGCGCGCGGCGCAAGCCCCATCGCGCCGCCGCGCGCCAATATCCGCGCGAACAGTTCGGTGTCCTCACCTGAGATGGGATTGCCGCCGACCACGCCCAGGTCCTCGCGAAATTTTCCAAACCGCGCGAAGGCGGAGCGCTTGAATCCGACGTTCGCGCTGAAATAATTATCCAGCCGCTCGGCTGACGACGCCGGCGCCGACTCGATCGCGCGACGGTCGTGAACCGCGAGCTTGACCCACAGGCTCGGGCCGAGCCACTTGGGCGGTGGCGACGACCATCGCGGGAGAACCATCCCGCACGCCGCGTCCAGGTCGCGCCGCCGCATGTCGTCGAGCAGCTCGGCGGCCCAATCGCGCTCGGCCACAGCGTCGTCGTCGATAAAGAAAATAAAGTCCGCCGCGCTTTCGTCTACCGCACGATTTCGCGCGAAGCTCGATCCCTGCCGCGGCTCGAACACGCGGCGCGTCGGGAGCGCCGCGCCGCGCGCAAAATCGTCGATTACCGCCGCAGTGTCGTCAGTCGAAGCATTGTCGATAACGAGGCAGTCTGCCTCGACGTCGCTCGATATAGCGAGCGACGCGACGCTCGCCAGCGTCTCGAGCAGCGAAGCCGCGCGATTGTGCGTGGGAATCGCGATTGTGAGCTTGGTTGTCAATGCGGTCGCGCGCAGCGCCATGCCGCCGCGCATCATCATAATACCGAACTGCGCCTCGCACCGGATAACCGGTGCGAGGCGCAGTCTGCCTGACGCGGCGAATCGCCGCGTCAGGGCTTCGCCGCGCCCGCGGCTGCTGCGGGCGCGGCTGCTGCGGACGCCGCCGCCGCGGGCGACGCCCCCGGCGACGGCGACGGCGCCGCTGCCTTCGGCAGCGGCGCGCTCGATTGCGTGAACACGATCGACGTCACCGTCAGATCCGGCGTCGCCTTTTGCTGCACTTCCGGCGCCGCCGTCAGCCGGAAGCCGAAGTCGCGCGTCTCGCCCGGCACGAACGGCTTCACCGCACGCCCGAAATTGGTGAACTGCAGCGGCGTCGCGATCGGCGTATGCACCTCGGTAAAAACTTGCTTCTTGGCTTTGCCCTTGCCCTCGTAATAGGCAACCGTGAATTGCACCTCGTCGATTGCCTTATCGCCACTGTTCGTCATCTTGCCGAAAATTCCCGGCACCCTCGACGCCGACATCTTCATGTCCACGTCGCTCAGCACGATTTTCGGAATGTACGCCTGCGCGTCGGGCTGCTGCTTCTGCGCGTTCTGGATATCCGCCAACTCGCGCCCGTATTGGAACTTGAGGCCCGCGCTGCCGGTCGTCTGCTGCTTGTCCAGTTCGTCGATTATTTTCTGATACGCGGCGATTGCCTTGTCGTACTCGTGCTGATGGTAGAGATCGACCGCGTCCTTGTGTTCCTTGATGATATTTTCCCGCGACGGAAAATCGACGACCAGCCGCCATTCGCCGCCCTGTTGCACCATCACGATGTTGTCGTCGTAGGTGACCTTCGGGTACGTCTTTTCTTGCAAGTTCTTTTGCGCGGTCGAGTCCGGCGTCTCATCGCCGGTGAGTCCGGCATCGACCGTCCGCTCCCAAAGCGCGAGATCGGGTTGCGTCACGCTGACGGTGACGATTGCCTTGTCGCCGTCCATCTTTACATCGCCGACCTTGTAGTCGTAGGCGCGCAGTATACCCTTGAACCAGTCCTTGCTCACGTCGGGCGCCATCGGAATTTCCGTCAGGAACTGATCCATCGTCCGATCGACCTGGTCCTGATGCGACAGCGCCTGGTAGGCTGCCGGATAATTGTAAAGTTTCAGATTGCTCAGATAGTTATCTGCCGCGGCTTGGGGCGTATGGCCTTGGCATCCCGCCGCGATAAACACGCAAACCGCCACAGCCGCGAGCATCGCGACCTTGGCTTGAATTCTCTTTATAGTCATCGTCGAAATCCCTCTTCGCATGAGCCGCAAACGGATAGATTTTAGTGTCGCCTCCACCAAAAACAAGTCGGCTCAGGGCAACGAGCTTTGCTGGCATGCCGAAAGGCGACAGTCCTGCTTATCAGAAAAAAGGCGCGCTACGCGACCTGCCGCCGCCCCGACGCTCACGCGGCCGGCATCTGCTTGAGTTCAACGACATTGCCCTCGGGATCCTTCACGTAGATAGAAAGACCCGCACCACGCGCCCCGTATCGCATCGCGGGCTCGCCCATCACCTCTACCGACTGTCCGCGAAGATAGGCCACGACCTCGTTCAAGTCGCGAGCTTCCACTCCGATGCATACGTGATCGACGTTAAGACTCGTCTCGACGCGCGGACCGACGGCCGGCACCAAATCGATCATGCTGCGACCCGCGCGCAACTGGATTAGTCCAATCTGCGCGATTCGCCGCTCCTCGCTAAGGCCCAGGATGCGCGTGTAGAAGTCGAGCGCGCGATCTTGATCGCGGCATCGCAGCACAACGTGATCGATCTCGACAACCTTGAGTGGAATTTCCATATCGATTCTCCCGGACTATACCTCTGATGCCGATGCTGCGCCTACAATCATTGCTGAGCCTGCGATGCTCCCCAGCCACACTCTGACACTCATCATATTCGCATCGACCTACGCGGTGATCGCGCTCGGCGAGATTCCGTGGGCGCGCATCGATCGCACCGGCGCCGCGATGGCGGGCGCGGTCGCGATGGTCGTGACGGGCTCGCTCAGCGAAGCGGCGGCCGCGCGCGCCATCGACTTCCACACCATTGCGCTGCTGCTCGGCATGATGATCGTCGTCGCGAACCTGCGCCTCTCGGGAGCGTTTTCGTATTTCGCGCGCGCTCTCCTCAGCCGTGCGCGGTCGGGCTTCGGCATGCTCGCGATGACCATCGCCGCATCCGGCCTGCTCGCTGCGTTTTTCATAAACGACGTCGTATGCCTCGCGCTGACGCCCCTAGTAATCGATGCGGCCGAACTTGCGGGCATCGATCCGATCCCGCTTCTGCTGGGGCTCGCGACCGCCAGCAACATCGGCAGCGCCGCGACCATCACCGGCAATCCGCAAAACATGATCGTCGCGGGCTTCGCGCATCTCGGCTACTCCAGCTTCGCGATTCACCTCGCGCCCGCCGCCATCATCGGGCTCGCCGTCGATTTCATCGTCATTGCCACGGTCTATCAAAGTTCGCTTGGCATATCGCATCCGCCGGATGACATCGCCGCCCAGCGCCCGATTCGTATCAACCGGCCCTTGATGATCAAATCGTCGATCGTCGCGCTCGGCGCGCTGGCGATGTTTGTCGCGGGCTACCCAACCCACCTGGTCGCGATGAGCGCCGGTGTGATCCTGCTGTTCACTCGGCGAATCAAGCCGGCCCGCGTGTACCGCTTGATCGACTGGACGATGCTCGCGATGTTCACCGGTCTGTTCATCGTGGTGGCCGGCTTCGAAACCACCGGCTTCCAGACCGACGTGGTCAGCCTGGTCGGCGTTCAGCGGTTGACGCATCCTGTGACGCTGACCGTCGTCGTCGCGGCCCTTTCCAACCTGGTCAGCAACGTCCCCGCCGTGCTGCTGTTCCGCCCGCTCTATCCGATGCTCGGCGGCAGCCGCGCAATTGCGATGTTGATCGCGAGCGCGAGCACCTACGCGGGAAATCTCACCGTGGTCGGCTCGATCGCCAACCTGATCGTGATCGAGCAAGCACGCCTCCGAAAAATAAACTTAACCTTCGTCGACTACCTGCGCGTAGGCGTGCCAATCACGCTCGTCACGCTGGCAATCAATACTGCGTTACTGGTGCTCTGGCGGTAGCAGGTTGCGTCACCCGCGGCGGGAACCAGAAACGCACGACTTCGGTGGCGCGCACCGCCTCGTCAATCATTCGCGGGATATCGAATCGCGATTCCGCCGCCTCGACTTCCTCGATTCGCGCGCGCGTCTCCGGATGCGCCGGCACAAACAGCGTGCAGCAATCCTGGTCGGGGATTATCGACGTCTCGAACGTGGACAGCCGCCGCGCCTGCTCGATAATCTCGTTCTTGTCCATCCCGACCAGCGGCCGCATGACCGGGAACGACGCCGCCTTCTCGATGACCGCCATGTTCTCCAGCGTCTGCGACGCGACCTGCCCCAGGCTCTCACCCGTTACCAGCACCGTCGCCTCCGAACGCTCCGCGAGTGCGCTCGCGATCCGCAGCATGAAGCGCCGATACAGCACCACCCGCAGCGGACGCAGAGTGTTCGCCACGATCTCGCGCTGCAAATTTCCAAACGGCACCAGCATCAGCGTCGATCGCGCCTGCCATCGCGTCAGATGAGCCGCGAGCTCGGCCGCCTTCTCCTTGCTCGCCGCCGAAACGATCGGATGCGCGTGAAAATGCACGAAGTCCAGCCGGAGCCCGCGCCGCATCATGCGATACGCCGCGACCGGCGAGTCGATCCCGCCCGACAGCAGCGCCATCCCGCGCCCCGTGACTCCTACCGGCAGTCCACCCGCACCCGGCATCTTGCCGGCCGACACGTACGCGGCGTCGTTCATGATCTCGATCGATATCGTCAGCTCGGGCGCGCTGAGGTCGACTGCGAAGCCGAGCGCCTCCTGCACTTCGCCGCCAACCGCGCGATCGATCTCGACCGAGTTCATCGCGAACCGCTTGTCCTCGCGCCTGGTCCGCACCGCAAAAGTCCGCGCCTTGCTTCCCGTCGCGCGCTTGATAGCTTCGCGCGCGATCGATTCGATATCGCGCGGCGTCGAATAGCTGATCGAGAAATTCTGCAAGCCAAAAATCAGCGCCGCGCGCTCGGCCGCTGTCTCATCGCTAAGCTCGTCGGGGATTTTCACAATCAGCCGCGGCCCGACACTGCGCATATTGCCCAGCCGGTAGTCGCCGAATATATCGCGCAGATTCTGCTTGACCTGGTCGACGAATCGCCACTGATTGCGTCCCTTGAGCGCGATCTCGTGGTATCTGCCAATCAAATATCGCATGTGATGAAGTCGCTTCGGTGCAACGCCGGACTTGAGGTTATCCGATGCACCGGCAGCATTGAAAACCGGCCGCGAGCTTGCAAGCAGGCTACCGCGCACGATTATCTGTAGCGATGACCGCCGCGCCCGCCACCTTCGCCAATCAAATAGATAGACTCATCGATTGAACACTCCGGTGGCCCGCGAGACAGTCACATCGCGTCAAGCGGGTTTTCCTTGTTCGCGCCTAAGCTGACTACCAGCTTGAACCACACGGTGTTGCCGCTGAGCCGATTCGTTACCCCGATTTCTGGCAGCCACTTAGCTTCCGCCGCCAAATCCACGCCCCCAAATGGAGTAGGCATAAGATATTTCGGGGCCGATGCCGGCAGTCATGCCCTCGAAGCCACCGAGACGCGCGCCGCTGCCACCATCGCCGGTGATTTGCTGATAGAAAAATCCGTTCGCGCCGGCGCCGATGAATCCGCCGAACAGCGGCAGATGCTGCGCTACGGTGCCGTCGAGGTAAAACTGATCACCGGTCTGATAGTTGGTCGTGCCGTTTTCGGTGTTGAAGTCGAAGCCGGTGAATGCTGTCAGTTCGAAGCCGTACTTGCTGCTGAGGTAGCTGGCCGCCGCGCCGGGCTCGAAGGTCCAGTAGTTCTTGCCGACGTTGGCGAGGGCGTCCTTTGTGAAGTTGCCTGTCGGCGCGTAAATCCCGAATGTCCCCTGCCACTTCAGGTCGCCTTTGATCCAACCGAACATCAAGGGCAGAAGTTCAACGTCTCCGAACCCGTTGTCCGTACCACGCACCTGACGACCAAAAGTGAACCGCTTACTACTAAGAAGCACGCTTGCCTTCACGTCGAGCCATACATACGGGACTGCAACCGCGGCTCCATACTGACCGCCCAACAACGTCCACGGAGCCTGGTAAAGGAAAATGGAAGTATCGGCGTAGACCGTGCTTTTGACGTTGGCCGCGACCTGTCCTCCCAGTTCGAGGTCGCGCGACGCGCCCGCCGACCCATGGTAGTAGAGGAACGCGTTTGCGTACACAAATGTGGATGTCCCGCGGTCGGGCAGCATGTCGATGAATGATGCGGTCGTGCCGGGCTGATAGTGACCGCTGCCGCCTTCTTCCGTGCACGCAAATCCGCAGAACATTGCAGCCGATGTAATAATCAGAAAAGCCATCGCGTACAGTTTCACTTTTGTCCCCTCCGCGTTGGCCGCAAGAAATTCTAGAGCGTACTTCGGCTTGGATGACAGCGCATCCGCGGCGCGCCAGCGATAGAACATTTATGCCCGAACGAATAAGTTCTCGGCTCAAAGCATCTCAGGAGAATCGTACAGTGCAAGGACCCATTAGACGAAAAACCGTACTACAGATAGTTGGCCGCGTCCTTGTTGCAACGGCGATGCTCGGTGCGCTGCCTGCGGCAGCGGAACAAAAGCCCAATATTGTTTTCATCCTGGTGGACAATGTGGGCTGGGGGGCTTTCGGAGTGTATGGCGGAACGGTGCCCACTCCACGGATCGACAAGTTGGCTAGCGAGGGCATCCGCTTCAACAACTATAACGTCGAGGTCCAATGCACGCCGACGCGCTCGGCCATCATGACCGGGCGTCATCCGGTTCGATCAGGGACGACCTCCGTCCCTTGGCCTGGGCAGGGGGAAGCCGGTTTGGCGCCTTGGGAATACACCATCGCCAAACTCCTCTCGGACGCCGGCTACGCCACCGCATTGTACGGCAAGTGGCACCTGGGCGATGTCCAGGGCCGGCTGCCGAATGATCCAGGCTACGACGAGTGGTGGGGCGTCCAGAACAGCTGGGACGAGGCAGGCTATACGGCATGGCCGCTGTTTAAGGAAAGCGGTCTGCCGGTGCCAATGATCTGGGAAGGAAAGAAGGGCAAGCCGTCCAAGCCAGTGATGCCGCTTGACCTGAAGGTGCTGCCAATCGTGGACGGGCAGTACATCATCCCGAAGACCGTCGAGTACATCAAACGCAACGCAGCGGCGAAAAAGCCCTTCTTCGTCTACGTCGGTTACTCCGAGATGCATCCGCCGGTCATCGGCAACCCGGACTTCGTCGGGAAGTCCACCCAGCGCGGCGGCCTGTACGCTGATGTCATCGGCGAGATGGACTACCGCGTCGGTCAGATCGTGGACGCCATCAAGGACGCGGGTATCGAGGACAACACCATCGTGATTCTGAGCAGCGACAACGCGAGCGGCGGCGCTATTCCACAGCTCGGGGGAAGCACCAATGGGCCGTGGCGCGGTGATTTCATGAACACGCCGTTCGAGGGAAGCATGCGCGCGCCTGCGATGATCCGTTGGCCGGGCAAGGTCCCTGCGGGCGTCGTTACCAACGAGATGCTTGCTGCGGTGGATTGGCTGCCCACGCTCGCCGGAATGGCGGGTGCGTCGAAATTGGTGCCCACGGATCGACCCATCGACGGCGTTGATGCCTCAGCCTTCATGCTGGGCAAGAGCGATACGACCGGTCGCGACAGCTACATGTTCTTCGGCATCGACGGCCAGCTGATGTCGATTAAGTGGAAGATCTACAAGACGATCTTCCGCTACGCGGATAATACTCTGTCTCCCGCCATCCAGAGTGGCTACATCCAGCCACAGTTGCCCATGGTCTACGACCTGAGCAGCGATCCGCACGAGGACAACAACCTTACCTACACCGATCTGACTAATGGTTGGATATTTGGGCCGGATTTCAAGCTCATCGGAGAATATCAACAGAGAATTAAGAAATACCCCAATATCAAGGTCGGCGAGGACTTCAAGGGCTATAACAAATGAATTGGGAACCCACCCGCAGGAATTAAAAGAGAAGAAGTGGATGAAGCTTCCACACGAGGGACACGTCCTTGCGTTAAGGACTGGCGGAGGTCGAAAATCGCCACTGATTACGCCCCTTGAGCGCAATCTCATGGTACCTGCCAATCAAATATCGCATGTGATAAAGCCGCTCGCGTACAGCGCCGGACTTGAGGTTAGCCGATGCACGGACCGCATTGAAATCGACCCGCGCGCTTGCAAGCAGACCATCGCGCGCGATTATCTGCAGCGATGAATGACGCGGCTGCGACCTTCCGCCGAACAGATCGAGGGAGCGGCGTCGGATTTTTGGCGATGGCTATGACCTTAGCGGCGGTGACCGTGTCAACGCGCGCTCAGGCGGCTGCGAGCCCTGGCAGCGACTCGCGCGCCGCCGCCGCAATGTTCAGCCAATACGAGACCGTATTCTATACAGATACGGATCTGTCCTCGAAATTCAGCTCTTTTAAGGGACTGTCGCGGCAGACCGCAGGAGCGTTGAGCATTCCCTTCGGAGATTTGATCTACGGCCTCGACTCGCTGGACCCTCACGTCGCAGCCGACATGCTTGCGAAGAGCGAAGCCGTTCTGATGGGCGGCAAGGGCTTTATCCCACCTGAGGGCGAGGGCGCGGCGCAAGTGTCACGCTTCTGTTACATCGTTAATTTCGGAACACGAAGCCGGCCCGATTTTGGAAAATACGCCGCGAAAGCGCAAAAGGCATCGATTGCGGGAGAATCGGTGTGGAGTTGGCAGGTTAACTCGCCGGAACCCGGTGGACAGGACATCTCCTACTCTGTGACTCAGGTCGGCGATTCGTATCTCCTGGTTTCGAATGACCTCGGTGAACTGCAAGCAATCGCAAAAAAATTGACCTCTTCGAATGACTCTTCCACGACGCTGAGCGCTATTCGCGACTGGGCAATCTTGAGTCAACATGAATATTGGGGCTATCGGCGCGTGCGCCATGACGAAGTGGTCAAAAAGGACCCTTGGCTGGAGTTCACGATGCCCGGCGCTGAGACCGTGATCATGTTTGCCGACATCAAAATGAAGACCGCGACCGTCTCGGTACTAGGTGTTCACGCAAACGAAGTTGTCAAGATGATGAAAAAGAGGGACGTGCAACAACGGCAGGTGCTGAGCCGCTTGCGCATGAGGCAACCAGCCACTGCTAGGTTCGAATTCAAAGCGACCGACGCCGGGACTTTGGAAAAAACCTTCAGCCTGACGGGAGAACAGAGCGAAGGCGAAATTATGAATTCAATTTGGCTGTTCGGCTTCGAGATGATCATTTGAGAGCCACCATCCAATGACCATCGGAAGAAGCCTAGCCGTGACCGCGGCATTAGTGAGCGCCATCGGTGTCGCTATCGCGGCTGGTTCGAGTTCGACTCCGCCCTCCGCAATCTACGTCGCTAACCTTCGCGGCTATGTGACGGTGTATCCACTCGGCAGCAATGGTGACGTAGCTCCTGTTTCTACTATCGACGGCGCCGCCACTCGGCTGTCCGAACCGGAAGCCATCGCGGTTGATGCAAGAGGCAACAGCTACGTGACTTGCAAAAATTGGGCGAACTCGGTCACCTATCTTGGAAGCAGCATATTAGTATTTTCGGCCGGCAGCAGAGGCAATGCCACCCCGATCGCGGCTATTGCCGGTCCGCACACCGGTTTGCGCACCGCGTTTTCGCTCGCCGTCGATCCAAGCGGCAATATCTACGTCGGGACGGCTATCGGGAACGACGGACCTGTTGCGGTTGAGAGTTTTGCTGCTGGCAGTAATGGCGACGTAAAAGCACGCGCTGCGATCGTCGGGCACCACACCGCAATCCAATTCCCTGGAATCGAAAACCCTGACGGCGTCGCGGTCGATCGAAAAGGCGAGATCGTTCTAGCGGATGGATCGGGTTTGTCTGGCGGCAGCAGCATCCTTTTCTTTCCGGCTGGCAGCGACGGTGACGTTAGACCCAGCGCCATCATCAACGGAGCTGAAACAGGTATCGACTGGCCCGTCGGCGTTGCTTTGGATGCAAGTGGAAATGTCTATCTCGCGAATCCTGGTCGGGCCGGTTTTCCCCCTGCCATCAGAATCTATTCAGCCGGCAGCAACGGCAACGTGCCCCCTATCGTCACAATCAGCGGGTCCAATTCGGGTCTTGATGGACGTGCCTTGCGCGGCATCGCGCTCGACTCCGAGGAAAATATCTACGTCACAAGTGATGGGCACGACTCAACAGAAAGTAGCATCACGGTCTTCAAGGCCGGCAGCAACGGCAACGTCAAACCCATCGCCGTGATCAGCGGAGATAACACAGGACTGTCCGGGGCCATAGGAATCGCAATCGGCCCATACCCCACCACTCACTGACCGGACCAAATTACCAAATTTGGCGGGACGCGAGATCTGTTGCGGTGCAACACTCAATTTCCCACCGGCCGCATTGAAAACCTCCCGCTCGCTTGCAACCGGGGCCTCGCACACGATTATCTGTAGCGATGACCGCCGCGCCCGCTACCTTCGCCAATCAGATCGAGCTCATCAGGAGCCGCCTCTCGACTGTCACTCCCGCCCCGCGCGAGGCGCTGGCCAACAAATCGAACGCGGCCGCGGTCCTGATACCGATCTTCGAGCGCCGCCGCGAGCTTCACATCGTCTATATCCGCCGCTCTGACCATGTCGCGAGCCATCGCGGGCAGGTCGCGTTCCCCGGCGGACGCGTCGATCCCGCGGACGCGACCCTGCTCGACGCCGCTCTGCGCGAGGCGCATGAAGAAGTCGGCATCCATCCTTCGATCGTCGACGTGGTCGGCGCCTTCCCGACGATGCAAACGACGACCAGCGAAATTGTGGTCGCGCCATTCGTCGGCGTCATTCCGTCCGACGCACCGCTCCGCCCGCAACTCTCCGAGGTCGCGCAAATCTTCGACGTGCCTCTGACCTCGCTGCGCGATCCGAAGTTTCGCGGCGACTACCAATGGACCAGCGACGGCCCCGCCAGCCGCACCTCGAAATTCCCGGCAATCCTCTACGGCGGCCAGACCATATGGGGCCTGACGCTCCGCATCACGTTGAATCTGCTCGACCTGATCGATTCCGCCAAACCCTGACCGCCAAAAACTTTTCTCACTTTGTCAGTTGGATGTACGATCGTTGCATGTGCGTGACTCGCCTCGTGGTGCTGACATGAGCAGCGAGGAGCGGTGTCGTGACTGCGGCTTCCGAGTCGTTTCTTTGACGGGAGAATCCATCATGAATCTTGGTTTCGAGACGATTGGCAACGCGATACTCGTTTGCTACGACGGCGCTCCGATTCTCGTTACCGATCCATGGATCACTGGAGGGGCGTACTTCGGCTCCTGGGGCCTTTCCCACCAGATTCCCCCTCAAGTCATGGATGGGATAACGCGCGCCGAGTATGTGTGGATCTCGCACGGCCATCCCGATCATCTCAGCTTTAGCTCTCTGGACCGGCTGGCGGGGAAGAAGATCCTTCTACCCGATCACGTCGGAGGACTAATTGCCGCCGGATTGCGCGAACGTGGCTTCAACGTCTCCGTCTTGCAGGATCGCAAGTGGTACCAACTGTCGCCCGGGTTAAGGGTACTCTGCATCGCCGACTACGATCAGGACGCAATTCTCCTCGCTGACGTCGGCGGCGCGCTCATATTGAACATGAATGACGCTGAAGATCATGGATGGGGTGCCTTCGTAAGGAAAATAATCAAGCAACATCCCACCTCCTTCCTGCTTCGCCTGATGGGTTATGGCGACACCGACATGATAAACATCTGGAAAGAAGATGGAACCTTTGTCGAGCCGAGAGCGGCGCGGCGTCGCCCCGTCGGCCGCACCATTGCACGCAATACGCGCCAATGGGGCGTGAAATACTTCATTCCGTTCAGCTCGATGCATATCTACGAGCGGGCTGACAGCGTGTGGGCGCGCAAATACAGCACCGATCTCGCCGACTATGCGCTCGGATTCGCGTCGGACACATCCGAACTGCTGCCTGCCTTCATCCGCTTCGATGTCGAGCGTGGAACGTGGGAGCCTTTGAATCCTCTTGCCCGGCGGGTAGAGCCGCGCTGTCCAGCCGAATTCGGAGACGACTGGTCCGAGGAGCTGAGCAGCGACGACAAGCATAAGGTCACCAACTACTTTAAGACCGTCGAGGCGCTTTCCGGGTATCTGGACTTCGTCGCGGTTAGGGTCGGAAAAAAGATCACGTGGTCAACCTCTCTTCGCGAGGCTTCAAGCGGGGAATTACCTTTGAAGCGCCGCGCAACTCCCTGATGACCTCGATCGAGAACGAGGTCTTCGACGACATGCTGATCGGAAACTTCATGAGGACCATCCTCCATGGCGAGTTCCGAGGCCGGCCGCTGTACCCGCAAATCGGTGAATACCTCACCAAGTTCGCTGATAACGGCCGCGCGAAGACCAGGAGACAGGTCCGCGATTATCTTTCTGAATACCGGATGCGCGCGCCCCTCGCCTACCTGCGTCATCGCCTCGAGCGCCGCTCGATCGATTTCGTGCGCTACCGGCTGCAGGAAGATTCGCTGCCCTATCGGCTCGCCGCGGGCAGCTATCACCGCCTGCGACATCCACGCCTCCTTCTGCCCGCCTCAGTACGCTCGCAGGAGCGCCCCCCAACTCGCGGCTAGGCCAAGGCCAGGGGAGAAGATATGTTCCCTCCCCCGTTCGTCGGGGAGGGAAAGGGTGGGGGACCAATTGCGGCGCAACTGCGCTGACGCGCCTCATGTCTCTAAGTACCCGCCTCTACTCTGTGATTTGACAGTAGGTTGACGTGGTAGGACACTTCGACGGACCTGCTTGAGTGAGTCGGCCGGTGAAATTTGCCGACGCGGCCGAATGCGCCGTGGGGGAGGGGATCCGTGGCAAACCGAAATCGGCGCTTTGCGCTCGCGGCGACTGCGCTGACGTTTATGTTCGTGGCGATGCCGCGATGGGCGCGCGCGGCGACGATTACGGTCACTACGCTGGCGGATCCGCTCGCGTCGGGCACCTGCAGCCTGCGGCAGGCGATCACCAACGCCAACGGCCAAAACCAGTCAGGCTCGACGAACTGCACCGCCGGGACCGGCACTGACACCATCGAGTTCAACGTGACCGGGACGATCGCGCTGGGCAGCACTCTGCCCGCCATCGTCAGCGGCGAGACGCTGACCATCACCGGCCCGACGACGCCGCCAGGAATCACCATCGACGGCGGCGGCACCGTGCAACTGATGCAAGTGAACTCAGGCGCCACGCTCAACCTGCAACTTCTGACCCTCGAGAACGGCAGCGTGACCGGCGCCAGCGGCTCCCTCGGCCTCGTGGGCGAAGGCGGTGGAATTTTTAACAGCGGCACGCTGACCATCACCAACAGCACGTTGTCGGGCAATCAGGCCACCGGCGGCCGCAGCACGGGCTCCGGCGCTCGCGGCGGCGACGGCGTCGGCGGCGGAATTTTTAATAGCGGCACGCTGACCGTCACCGACAGCGCATTTTCAGCCAACCTGGCAACCGGCGGCAGCTTCGGCGGCTTCGGCGGCGCCGCCGGGAGCGGCAACGGCGGCGCCATCGGCAACAATGGCACAGCGACCGTCACCAACAGCACGTTTTCGGCCAACCAGGCCAAACCCGGCGGCAGCGGCTTCGGCGGCGCCATTCTCAACCAGTACTCTTCCGCCGCCGTGCTGACCGTCACCAACTGCACCTTCGCGGGCAATCAAGCCAACGGCGGTGCCGGCGACGCCATCGACAACGCTAGTGGCACCGCCAGTTTCAAAGGTAGCATTTTGGCGGACAGCAGCACCGGCAATTGCGGCGGCACGAGCATCATCGACGACGGCTACAACATCTCCAATGACAACTCGTGCGGATTCAGCAAGACCGGTTCGGCGGACAACGGCGACAACGTCAATCCTCAGCTCGCCAGCGCACCGGCCAACAATGGCGGACCGACGCAGACCATCGCGCTACTCGCTGACAGCCCGGCGTTCGATGCGATCCCCTCCGCCTCCTGCACCTATCCGGCCGGCTCGCTGAACCCCTGCACAACCTCGTCGTCCACGCAGCTCACCTGCGACCAGCGCGGCGAGCCTCGGCCCGACCCCGAAGACGGAGCCGGCGGACCTTGCGATATCGGGGCGTTCGAGCTCCAGGAGCCGACGGCAACCGCGACCCCGACCGCCACCGCGACGCAAACAGCAACTGCCACTGCGACTCCAAGCGGCATCGCAACCTCAACGCCAACAGCCACTGCGACCGCAACACCAACGGCAATTGCGACCGTCACCGCAACCGCCACGGCGACTCGGACAGCGACCGCAACCGCGACTGCTACCGCAACGGCAACCGCCACTGCGACCCCGACTGCCACGCCGACCGCCGTGCCGGTGACGCTCAAGATCGCGCCGAAAGCGCTCAAGTTCTCGAAGACCACGGTCGGAACGCCGAGTAAACCGAAAACAGTGAAGGTGTCCAATCCCAAGAGCAACAAGAAGCATCCCGGGCTGCCGGTGTTGATCGAGATGATTTCCGATCCGGCTGTGTTCAGCGAGACCAACGACTGCCCACCGGCTCTGGTGACTGGCGCTATTTGCTCGATCACAGTGACGTTTACTCCGACCACGGCCGCGGAGCAGTTCGGAACGCTGGTCATCACCGACAACGCAAACGGCGGGATGCAGACGGTGTCGCTGAGCGGCGCCGGGAAGTAGCAGGATGCGTCAGGTCGGCACCCAAATGCTCATGCGCTGACGAGCTGGGCCGCTCGTTCGATTGAAACCGCGCCCGGGTCGAGCAGCGCCGCAGTCGCGTCTTCTTCCCAGTCTGAAGTTGGAAGCGACAGCGGATCTTCGGGGCGCAGGCGATGCTCGACGACCATGCGCGCGAGGATCATCCGCCGCGCGTCGCCGCCGCTCGCGCCTGCCGTCGCGCCCTCCCATGTCATGAGCGCGGCGCTCGCTACATTATAGAGCCCGTCGGTCGCCAGACGAGCCAATGGTTCATGCCTGGGCTTGGCTGCGACATCGCCGGCAAATGCGACCGCGCGATCGATCAGCCGCGCGATTTCCGCGCGAAAGGCGGCAGGCGCCGCCGTCGCTGCCTCGAGTTTGGCTTTCAGAGCGCGAGCGAGCGTTTCGTGACCGCCAGATTTCGCGACCGCGCGATTGATCACGTCGAGCGCGTTGATGTTACTGGTGCCCTCCCACAACACGCCGATGTGCGCGTCGCGGATTAGCCGTGAGTTGACCCAATCCTCGATGTAGCCGTTGCCGCCGCGCACTTCCATCGCGCCGGTCGCGACGCGGATATTGTCGCGGCACGCGCGGAACTTCAGCACCGCCGTCAGGATGCGCATCACGCGCTCGGCTTCGGCGTCTCCGGCGCGCGCCCGGTCCATCATGGTCGCGTCGTACGCGAAGACCGACAGCGCCTGCTCGGTCGGCACCATCAGTTTCATCAACTGACGCCGCAGCAGCGGATGCTCGATGATCGGGCGGCCGAATGCGGCGCGATGACGCGCAACTTGGAGCGACTCGTTCAGGCATCGGCGCATCATGCCGGCCGCGCGCGCGCCGTGCGACATGCGGCTGAGATTCACCATGTCCATCATCTGCCGCAATCCGCGATCGAGCGCGCCGAGCTGGTATGCGATTGCGCCCTCGAGCACCACTTCGCCGCTCGCCATCGAGCGCGTGCCGAATTTGTCTTTGAGCCGCGCGATTCGATAGTTGTTGCGTTCGCCGTTTTCCAATCGCCGCGGCATCAGGAACAGCCCGAGTCCTTTCGAGCCTGCGCTCGCCCCGTCGGGACGCGCCAGTAACAACACCACGTCGCCGTCAACTGCGGAGCAGAACCATTTGTCGCCGTAGAGCCGCCAGAAGTCGCCCTCGCGCTTCGCAACCACCGCGCTGTTGCCAAGGTCGGAGCCACCCGCGCGCTCGGTCATGTACTGAGCGCCCTTGAAAATCTCGTCCATGTTTTGCGACAGCATGCGGCCGAGGTAACGCGCCTTGAGGTCGTCGCTGCCGTAATTTTCGACCAGCACCGCGCCGGTATCGGTCACGCTTATCGGACACATCAAACCAAACTCGGCCTGCACGAACAGGTACTGGAACGCGTACTTCGCGATGTAGGGAATCGGCTCGGGCCATCCGAGCACGCCCGGCCGATGCGCCATCGCATGCAGGCCGAATTCGCCGAAAGCAATCCGTTCCATCTCGCGATAGGCGGGATGAAACTCGACCCAGTCCTCGTCGCGGCCGAAGCGATCGCGCGAGTGCAGCACCGGTGGATGCTTGTCGGCAATTTCGGCAAGCTCGTCGAGCCGCCCGCCCGCAAGCTGCCCGAGGCGGTCGAGATACAGCTCCATCGCCGCGCGCAACCGCGGTTCCATATGCAGATCGAGCAGGTCGCGCAACCCGCGGTCGATGCGGTAGAAATTCAACCCGCGACAATCAGGCGCAACCAGTTCCGCGGCCGCACGATCGCTTGCGACTTTGTCTAAAGAAACCATTGGGAATTAGTTTGGGTTTCCGTTTTTATACGGGACCGTTCTCTGCCGGAAGACTTGCCCCTTCTTAGCGTTGAGGTCAGGCCGAGGGCGGCTAGCCGCCGCAACTAAGCACCCTTTTCCAGTTTGCGGATCTCTTTAAGGTCATAAACCTTTCCGCAGTCTGAGCAGCTAAAGGAGTCGCCGCTCGGGTACGGCTGGTAGCCGGGTTCCACCGGATCGCGAAACTTCAACACCGAGCCGCATTTGCATTTCAGCTCCATGGTGCGAACCTTTGTCATCGCGACCCGCCGGGCGCCGCTGCTCAGGTCTGTCCCCGATGGCAGGGCGGAAACCTGGAGCGTCTCCTTGGTGCGCGTCACGTTCGCGAGCATCCATCCAACGACGATTCCCGCGACGAACGCTATGCCAAGCAGTGGAGCCGAGGCGGCTAAGGATGAACCCACGCAACGTCCCTCCTGAATATTAGAAGTAATCTTTTCGCGAAGAGTTAGCTACAAACTTAGGTCGCGTTTTTGTCGGCGACCTTGCGTGCGGTATAGCCCTCCTCGTTTATCAAAGGTCGAAACCAAATATAGTCGCACCCATCAATACCCACCAGTAGAGCAGCGGCAACGTCCGTGCGAAAATCCGCGTGAGCGTATCGCGGACCGGATGTCAGTGAGAACGTGAAAGCAAAAATCTCGGCGGATGAGGCGCGCCGGATCGCGCTGGCGGCGCAGGGGTTTGCGAATCCGCGGCCGTCGCGGCCTGACCGCCGGCATCTGCGCCGCGTCCTTGCGCAAATCGGGCTGCTGCAGATCGACTCGGTCAACGTGCTGGTGCGATCGCACTACCTGCCGCTTTTTTCCCGCCTCGGATCTTACGCGCCGGAAATTCTCGACTCGTCGTGGATCGGATCGCCAGCCAATCGCGAGCTGTTCGAATACTGGGGCCACATGGCGTCGCTGATGCCGTACGAATTGCATCCGTTGCTCCGCTGGCGAATGGCGGATGCGGCCGAGACCTACAATTTTAGGGACAGCGACACCAGGCTTGGTAGTCTCAATCGGCGGCGTCCGGGCTTCATGCAGGCTGCCCTCGATGAGATCCGCGAGCGCGGTGCGTTGAGCGCTCGCGAAATCAGCGGCGCGGGTGCCAGCAAGGGCGGATGGTGGGGATGGAGCGACGGCAAGCGCGCGCTCGAGACGTTGTTCGCCGCGGGCCGACTCGCGGCCGCGGGCCGTCGCGGCTTCGAGCGACTCTACGACCTGCCGGAGAGAGTCATCCCGGCGCGAGTCCTGGCCATGCCGACACCCGAACCCGAGGACGCGCAGCGAGCACTCATGCGAATCGCGGCGCAGGCGCTTGGCGTAGCCACTGAAAAAGATCTTTGCGACTACTTTCGTATCCGCATCGGCCCCGGTCGGCATCGCATCAGGGAACTCGTCGAGACAGGCGAACTGATCCCGGTCAGCGTCGAAGGATGGCCGGCGCCGGCCTACGTCGAGTGCGACGCCAGGTCGCCGCGCAAGCTCGATGCGCGCGCCCTGCTCTCGCCGTTCGACTCGCTGGTCTGGGAACGCGCGCGAACCGAAAGAATCTTTGGCTTCCGCTACCGGATCGAGATTTACACGCCGTCAGCCGCGCGCAAGTACGGATACTATGTCCTGCCGTTCCTGTTGGGAGACCGGCTGGTCGCCCGCGTCGATTTGAAAGCCGACCGCGCCACCCGCACGCTGCTCGTGAATGGAGCGCATTCGGAACCGGCCGTTGGACCGGGCGCGATAGCCGAGACGCTGATGCTCGAGCTCGCAACAATGGCGTCGTGGCTGGGCCTTGAACGAATCGAAGTGACGCGCCGCGGCAATCTCGCGCACAAGCTCCGCTCGACGCGCTATAAAGGAGATGCTGGAGGCTCTGAATGATTCCTTTTGCCGGCAGTTCCCTCAATCGCGCGAGCGAAAAGCGCACCGATTCAGCCTGGATCGAATCCAAACGACGCGATCCCACTTCGCTGGTGCTGCCGATGTGGCAACTGCAGCCGTTTCTGCTCGGGCAGGAAAATTCGGGACCTCCGCTCGAGCTTGGGCTGCTGGCGCCGGAAATTGCGGAGCCGCTCGCGGGCGACGGAGCCGCGTACATCTTTCTTGGCCTCGACCGCGACCGCGCGATCTTCGCGCTCGACGTCTCGCAAGCCGACGATCCCGCGAAGACCGGACCGCTGGCAGGACGCGGATACTTCCGCGACGCCCGCATGGCCGCGTCGTTCGTGTCGATCAAGCACGCGGCAATCATCGGGCAAGCGAAGGCGATGATCGATTGGCATCGGCGCCACGGCTTCTGCCCGGGATGCGGCGCGCCGACGAAAATAATGGACGCCGGTTACCGGCGCCTGTGCGGCAAATGCAACGCCGAGCACTTTCCGCGCGTCGATCCGGTCGTCATCATGCTCGCGACCGAGGGCGAGGCTTGCCTGGTCGGACGTGGCAAGCAATTTCCGCCCGGGATGTTCTCCGCGCTGGCGGGCTTCGTCGAGCCCGGCGAAACAATCGAGGAAGCAGTACGGCGCGAACTGATGGAGGAAGCGTCGGTGAAGGTCGGCGCGGTGACTTACTACGCTACCCAGCCGTGGCCGTTTCCTTCATCGCTGATGATCGGATGCTTCGCCCGGGCCGAGAGCCGCGCCGTGAAGGCCGACGAGAACGAGCTCGTCGAAGTGCGGTGGATAGAGCGCAGCGTCGCACGCGAGCTGGTCCAAGGTCAGCGAGTCGATGGCGTCCTCGTGCCGCCACCGATCGCGATCGCGCATCACCTGATCAAGGCATGGGCGCTGGGCGAGAAGTAACGACCCACAAAAGCTGCTCTAACGCTCTTGTATATAAGATGACGGGGGCCTATAGATCACGTCCGGCTTGCTCGGAAAAATCTGACACATTTCGTTGTGAATTTGGGAAGTTTGCCAAATCTGACGACCAACCGGCGTGATCATCACGATGGCTGCTGGCCGTCGCGACAATCAGCAGCGTCGCACACATCGCACGGGATGGAGGGGTTCCAATGAATATTCCGACGCCACCTGAAGGGGCAAATCAATTCGAGGCGCAGCTGTTGTCGTGGAAGATCCCGCATCGACTGGTGCGCGAAATTCTGGAATATCACAGCAACCTTTCTTATGCGCCCGGCGCGATGATCTTCTGCCAAGGCGCACCCGCCGACATAATTTTCTGGATCGTCAAAGGCATGGTCAAGGAGAGTTGCCCGAGTCCAAACGGAAACCGAATTCTGGTCAGGCTCGCGACGGCCGGCGATGTGATTGGCGGCGCGGACGAAATCGATGAAAAGGGAAATTGGATCCGCCGCTTCGAAGCGCAGGCGATAAGCAATTGCGTCGTCGCGATGATTACTCGTCAGCGCCTCCGCGACTTGCTGAAGTCGCTGGATCCCGCATCGCTGCTCGAGGTTTCCGAACGATTCAACTCGGCATGGTCGGGGCGAGTTCACTATTACGCGTCGCTGCTGGGGATGTCATTCCGTGAGCGGCTGGAGTTGGTGCTGGCCGAGCTGGGGCGGAAATTTGGAGCGCCCGACGACGACGGCATCGCGCTGACGTTCGAGCCGGCGCACGGGGACTTGGCCGAGATGATCGGCAGCTCGCGGCCGATGGTGAGCCGGCTGATGGCGGACCTGATCAAGCAGGGCGAAGTCGCACGGCGGGGGCGACTCTACATTTTGTTAAATGGCGGTACGATCGCAGGCGAGGCAAGCCGCAACGCCGCTGCCATGGCGACGCCGCTCGCGGAACATCACGAGCGGATCCGCGCCGGGTCGCGACGCGGCCGCAAGGCGGCGGCATAAAGTTTCGCGCGGCAATCGCCCACTTCCAGACACAAATCCGGTGCTCTCCTGCTGCCCGTTCGGTGGTAGATTGCCAAAAATGCGGCATCATCCAGCCGGATGCCGAACACAATTGCGTTGACTTCCTTGGCGGCAGCGCCGATTCGCTCGGAGCTCGTCGGTTGGCGTGAAGATTGCTTCAAAATATTTCGGTGGTCAGGTTCGTCCAATCAATCGATCGTCGACGATAGGAGAGAACGTCATAATGATTGCCAGGCGTATCTTTGAACCACAGATTCTCGAATCGGTCGCGCAGGCCTATGACGGAGTGCAGGTGCTGGTCGGACCCGACAGCGCCGCGTCGCTCGAGGAACTGCAAGCCGCAGTCGAATATTTGCTCGATAAGGTGAAGGCAGCGCGCCTTGACCGATCAGTCGCCGTCACCCGGCGCCTCAATTAAAGCACTTCCTTTCTCAGTTCCGGGAACACTTTCGATACCTTGTTTAGCAGGTAGTCGCCGTACGTCCCACGGATCGTTGCCAGGTCAGTGCCATCCCAGCGGCGCGCGTTTCGCCGCCTACTGGTGGCCGACGGATCTGGCGTGAGCGCTGCAATTGGCGCAAGCACCGCGTCGAAGCTCGGGTCCAAGAACAGCGGCATCGAGATGCGATCCTGCATCGAGACGTTGCGGACGCGATGCAGTGCCGACACGTATCGCCCTCCCGTCAACCGCTCGAGCATGTCGCCGACATTGCAGACAAACGAGTCGGGCACCGGCGGCGCCGGCATCCACCCGTCCCGATGCCAAACTTCGAGTCCGCCGATCTCGTCCTGTCGCAGCAGCGTCAGCAGTCCGTAGTCGGTGTGCTCACCCACACCAAGTTCATCTTCGTGCGCGCCTCCTGTGGAAGGCGGATAGTTGAAGATGCGGAACAGCACGGTCGGGTCGCGTGTGTATCGCTCGAGGAAGTAATCCTGCCCCAGCCCAAGACCGGCGGCAATTCCTCTCAGCAGTAGTTGACCGACGGCAGTGACTTCATCGATGTAGGTCAGCAGGGCCTCGCGGAATCCGGGCAACGCGGGATAAAGATTCATGCCGTGCAGCGGCACGCCGTCCCGAACTCGCGCGTCATCTGGCCCCAACTCGGTGCCGAAGTAAATACCTTCCTTGCGATCGGGCCGGCCCGAGGTTAGCTCGCCGTCCACGGGGAAGTAGCCGCGCCACGCCCGCCCGCCGCGCGCCATTTCGATCGCGAGCTTCTGTTCCAGCGGTAAGTCGAAGAACTTGCGGGCAAACGTCATCAGCCGCGCGGACAACGCAGGATCGATTCCATGGCCCGTCACGTAGAAAAAGCCGAACTCGCAGCATGCGTGATCGAGAGCCGCGCCCACGCCCGCGATGTCTCCAGCGTCGCGGCGAAGCGATGTGACGTCGATGATCGGAAGGCGGTCAGTCAAGTTCGTCAAAGGTCATACTCTTCAGGAATGAAATCATACCCGGTCTTAATGCGGCACTCAGACTGACCTGAGCAGCTGATATACCTACAGCGAAAGCGCATCAGTCTCAGTCTCCGCCCCTATGGCCTCCTCCGTGACCACCTCCGAAGTGACCACCGTTCCTCGTCTCGAGCAACGGAAGCGGGCCTATATTGCCCGCGTGATCGATCGCGCGAACTGCGTAGTGCTTCACACCTTTCATGTGTGGAACCGATAGTAGTTCAGGCGAGCTGGATGCCTGCGGCGTCGCGTTGACAGTGATTTCCTGCGCGGAGCTGAAATTCGACTGAGTAATCGGCTTGGATGACGCGAACACCTGGTACGAGGCTGCCGTGCCCGATTTCCAATCGTCACCCACGGCGGTGAAACTGAGAGAATCGGTCGCGCCGCCGAATGAAACCGCCAAATCGTTAATTGCCGACGGCGGCCGCGTATCGTCGCCGTAGTGCCCCGTGTTGCGATCGTTCTGATGCCAGTGCCACGCCTCGTGATTCGCGGAGGTCAGCCCCAGCGTCGAGTAGATGTGGAGAAACCCCTCGCGGGTCGTTACCGCCACGTCGACTGTGCCCCCGCCCGTCAAATCGCCCACTGCCGGTGTGGCGAGCGACCACCCTCCCGTCCATTGCGGCCATCCTGGCGCGGCGGCGCCCGTCACGCCGTCGAAGCCGTGCAGAGCAGCCGAGTCGCCGCTCACCAGGATATCGGGAGTCCCATCGCCGGTGATGTCCGCAATCGCGGGCGCGCTGAAAAACGACAGCCCCTGGATTTCCTGGGTGTATTGAAAGAGGTTATTGCCGCTCACCGGATCGGTCACTGAAACCGCCGAGCGCAGCCGCGTTCCCTGCCCGGGCATTGATTCAAGGCCGTCGAGTATGTCGAACACCGACACACCGGCTTCGACGACCTGCGGGGTTGCGGTGCCCAACAGGTTCCCGATAGACGGCGAACCGGTAAACCGAATCATCGGCGATCCGTCTTCGGGGAAAGCTGCCGGGTTTTCCGTAAACGCAAGGCTGGGATTGGCAAGTGGAATTATATAGTTGAGAAAGAATTCCGGACTGGCTATTGCGGTCGGACCGCTCGGCAGTGTCAATGCGGCCGGCGTTTGCACCCCGATCGTTACGAAATCAGTCGCGGTGCCGTAACTCTGCGCGAGCGCGTCGAGCTGCAGCGGATAATTCGCAATCAAATTGCCGGTCGACGAAAATGCGGTTACATAGTTCACCACCGTCGAGCCCTGCACGGTGTCCTGCAGGCCCACCAGCACATCGGGATGCCCGTCGCCGTCGATATCCACGAGAGTCGGCGTAGTCACGATCTTCGGATCGTGAGTGGCAGTTCCAAAGGGCGGGATCGACGAGGGCGGCAGATCGGCCGCATCGACGGGCCAGCCCGGTACCGGCGATCCGTCGGGACGCCACGCGTAGATCTTCGCGTCCCATCCGGGCATCACGATATCGAGCTGGCCGGTGCCCTCAAGGTCGCCGAGTGCGGCGCCCCCAAACGATCCCGTCATTGGGTTGTACGAATTCGGCGTGTTCGGCGGAGGCACCGACTGCCGTTCGACGCTGCGGTCGGTGAAGACCGGAAATCCGGGCCGCAGGTTTCCGGCACCGTCCCAAACATACGCGAAGCCATCGTCCGTGGTGGCGACAATGTCGAGAGCGCCGTCATGGTCGAGGTCTCCGATCGCGAGCGGGCTCTCGATCGGCTGGTGGGGAAACGGGATCTGTTTCGACCTCCACGCGGGGGACTTCAGATAGTTGAACTGATAAGAAGGATCGACGCCGCGGGCAAGATTGGTCATCACGGGAAAGCCCGGCGCCTCGCTGCCGTCGGGACGAATCGCATGCACGCTGCCGTCGGAGCCCGCGACAATCGTGTCGAGCACGCCCCGCCCTTCGATGTCCGCCATCGACGCGCCTGCTTCGAGCGAAGTTCCGAAGCTCAGTGGAAAGCCGGCCAGTTCCGCATCGTTGTGGCGCAAATGAAAGACCCGCCGGTCTTCGCCAATCAATCCCTGGTTGTCGGTGACGACCACCCTCAGCGTCACGTCATACTGCTCGATCGAAAGACGGTCGGGCGTCGGCGCGGTGTAAGCACCGGTCGAGAACGACGCGGGAATCTGCGTGAGGTCAAAAGATTCGCTGATCGTCCGCAGCTTTGCTCCGTTCGCGCTGCCGCTGGCGATCGTGGTGAACGCGTTATCGAGCGGCTGCGGTCCCAGTCCGAATTGCAGTTGCCACGTGAATGAGCGTGCGCGCTGCGCGCCGACGGTGATTTCCACCGGAAGCGACTTGGCGACCGTCGGATCGACCTCGTCATACCAATTTGGCGAGTTGATGTCCGCAGTCGGAGGAATCTTTCCGTTGCGCACCGCCTGCATCGCGAGGAACACATTGGGCCGGCCGTATCCGTACTGGATGTTGAACTCCGCGCCCGGCAGGCCGGGGAAACATCCGCTGCACGGCGTGAAGTTGATCGGCGACGCGGTCGAGTGCACGACCTGCTCGACTTCGTTGGCATTGAGCGCTCCCTCTATCTCATGCGAATCCGCGGCATCGAGTCCCGCACTCGCCACCATTGCCGCGACGCCCGCCATCGAGGGCGTGCCGGTCGAGGTCGAACCGTCCTCGTTGGGCGCGCTGAACAGCGAATGAGGACCGTACGAGGTCAGCGATGAGCGCGAGCGGAAAGTAGTCGCGGCCTGGTCGCCGGGCGATGAGGTTCCCGAGCGATTGGTCTGATCCGACACCAGCGAATTGCCGGGCCATACGTGCGCCAGCCCCATCCCCTCGGTGTGGTCGGCCGATTCGAAATCGTTGCTCGCCCACACCACCACGACGCCGTGCTGGTACGCATATTCAACGGCGCCCGCGAGCGCCGGCGCTTGCCCCGTGGCGGAAACGGTGACGTCGATTACTCTTGCGCCCGAGTCCACCGCGAATGCGATCGCCTCGGCAACGCGGTCGGGGCGATCAATCGCTTCGTCGCCCGCCTTCACCATGAGCAGGCGGCAGTTCGGGCAAATCCCGGCGCCGGCGAAATCATTGTTGGCTTCCGCGATCGCCTGCGCCGATTCGCCGTCGGAATGTCCGTAGGCACTATTGTCGGTCTGCGGATCGTTGGTATCGCGATGAAAATTCCATCCTGAGATATCGTCAACGAAGCCGTTATGGTCGTTGTCCTTGCCGTCACTGAACGCGACGATCAAATCCTCCGCGGTGATTCCGCCCGCATCGGGATGGAGCAACGGGCGCGCGATGCGAGGATCGTTCGCATAGTCATCGACGGTGAGCACGCCGTCTCCGTCCAGGTCGTAGCTGTCGTTCGGTTGCAGACAACCGGGCGAATGGCCGTGCATCGTCGAGCCGTCGGCATTTTCGGGCGCGGGCAGCTCACCGCAATTGAGATAGGCCTGGCGGCGAATATCGGTGCTCGAGTTCAGGCGCCAGTTCACGCCGCCCTCGATGTACGCGACGATGACGTCGCTGCGGCCCATTCCGAATGACGCCCACGCCTTGTTCACGCTCATGCCCGACGCGCCCTCGGGATCGGTTGCAACCGGCGCGCTCTGCGGAATGCAGTCGTAGAGATGCCATTGCTCGGCGTTGAAGGTCAGTCCGCTGAGCGGATTGCGCTCGGCCGGCGCATAGTCGGGGTCGTTGGGACCGCTGATCGCGCTGGTGCACGGATTCCCGTCCGCGGCGGAAGTCAGCGACTGAGGTAACGCGGCAATCGACAGTAAGCAGACCAAAGCAACAGCGGCAATGCGCATCAGAAATCCCCCGACGGATTAAATCGGACGAATCCTGTCACAAGCCGCCGCACTCGGAAAGTCAACGGTGCTGCGATACGTCGACGGCACTGGTCGCGCCCTCCGGGTGCTACGTCCTTTTGACGTCGCGACAATATCCCGACAAGCGCTGCTCCAAGTGCGTTTGGTAAGGCACACTGCCGACCAACTCCCAGAACACAACCACCCCCCCTCCCCTCAACTTAACTTGTCTTTAATTTTGTCTCGCTCTCCTCCTTGGCTTTCGTTTCGCGGTCCAATTTGGCCCCGTACGCAAGCATCTGTTCCCAAAGTGGCGGACCTGGTGGCTCGGGAGCCTTCCGTTCCGACGGGGCTTGCGCGCCATCCGTGCTCGCGGGATTTGATTCGGCCATCAATTTGGAAACAATCTTGATCGCGGCCGCATGGCGCCCGAGACTCTCAAGCGCAAAGGCCTCGGCTCTCAACTTGATGGTTTTGAACATGACCTCGGATCGCTTTTCCGCGCTGATAGCCGCTGAATCGAGGTCGATCTGCGACGCCGCGGAACCTGATTCATTGAAACGTTGCGCCTCGGGGAGAATCGACATCAAGTTGAATCCTGTTACGACGTTTTGCATATGAGTGATCTGCCGAGCGAGCTGCTTCTTCGTCTCGTTGAATACGAATTGGTGTCCCTCGAATTGCTGCTGCAAAAATTTGACTAACTCACGTGACGCGAGCAGATCGATTAGCGCGCCATTGAGTTCTTCGCGCAACAGACTCCGACTTATGGGACCGCCGATAGCACTGATTCCCTTGCCATGGATTTTCTCTATCAGCACCGAGCGCGTCTCGCTTTTACGTGCGAATTCAATGTCATCCTCACACGCTATGAAATCGCTGGACCTAAACGGGGTTCGCAGACGACGTAGTTTCACTCCGGCGATCTCGGCACGCCCTTCTCCGCCAAGCGAATCGAGACATCGGTTCCAGTTCGCGACGGCAATGCCACGCATCGGCTTCAATTTGCCCGTGACGGTTCTGCCAGCCCAACTACGATAATCATCGATGTCTACATATATTCGTCTTCGTATACTCCGTTCTGTTCCCTTGAACCTGCGCAGCCTGCGTTCCAGTTCGTTGCCAACCGTAAGCAGCTCCTGCTTGCTCGGCGGCAGGCCGGCACTGTCAAGTAACAGCAGCGGTCCGAGCGGATGCCTATCGGGCCCGTCCCGCAGCCGATAGCCGCGAGACGCGAGAAGAGCAGCGAACTCTGCTAGGTCCAGGAGACGCCGGTCGATCCATCGGCCGTCAACCAGGGAGGCGGCACCCAGCGAGCGAATTGGAAATGGCTCGAGTCGTACGTAATACCCGAATTTTATCGCATCGATTTGAAACAGCGCGCGCCGGATCTCCTCCCACTTGGCTAGCCGCTGTTCCGGACCCGTGTCTATCCCCTGGGGGGTCGCGTCGCCACAGTAACTGATCCAAAGGCTGAGGTTATCGCAGAAATCACGCTCGGGCATCACGTAATTTTTGAGTGCGGTGCGCACCGTCGCGGCCTCTTCTCGTTGCATCGGAACAGGCACCGATTCGAACGGGTGCGAGTCCGCGATCAAATCGTCGACAAGGCGGCGAACCGCACTTTCCCAAAAGAATGCCGTCAAAGGCGACGAGTGTCGGTTAACCGTTTCGTCAACTTCTCTAAATAGGCAATAGTAGAAGCGGAGAGTTCCTCGGGCGCTCAACAACCTCTTTGTGGGTTCGTACCCCTTCTCCCGGGTTTTTGATGTCGCGGACGGCGTGAGCTCGCGATCGAAGGTCGGGAACGGCAGACGGGTTCCCGGATCCTGACCGGCCCACTTCATGAATTGTAGGTGAGAGTCGAACTTCGATGTCGTGGTGTCCAGCCAGCGCAGGAAAATCTGATCGGGGGAAAGTGAGGCTTCAAGTTTGTCGAGCCGTCTGTCGAGAGTCATGACTGCTCTCCGCGAGTGCCGAAGTGCTCGGCGCCCTCGATACGGTCGGGCGATCGCTGTGGTCCGGTGTCCAACGCGGCCTCGAGCGCGATAATGCGTCGCTCGAGAACTTCGGTTGAATGCGCTCGGTGCCAAAAGTTCAGCAACCCGACCGCGGCATTGATTATCTTTGGGTCGACCTCGCCGCGAAGCACAGACTCAAGTAGTCGGCTAGCGAGATCGAGCGAGTCGGAGCCGCTGCGCAATGAGATCTCCGGCGAGTCCGCGCCGAGTACGGCGCGGCGCTTCCGCTCGCCCCCGCGTCGTCTCGCGGCTGTTCGTTTCTTTTCGAGCCCTGGGTCATGGGCGAAGCACATGGTCGACCCAGTCACCGGATTAGCACGGCAGCGGGCGCCCGCCTTCGTTTGGTGCTCACAATTGCGTGGAGGCGTTCCGGGTTCTTCTTTCATGTATTTTCCTCTTGATCTGACACCGATGTTAAGAGAGCCCGCTTCTGCGGAATCCTAGGGTGAAAAATCGGAGGAAAATAATCTAAAGGGTGCCCGGAATTGGAGAGCCACTTGACAGTGTCTACTACTAACCTAGGTCAGTCAACATAGATAACCAATAAACGCGATACGGGCTGATGCCGGCGGTATCGCGATGAGCGTCTGCGCCCGTTGCGTAAAGATATCGACGCCCGCTCACCAAGCGGAGCACCGCCCCTGACTATTGCATTCCGCCTGCTTAGCGACAGCTGCCTTGCACCTCATGTCTGTTTTTCGCGGCCACGAAGAATCGCAACCATCGTGGCGACGTTCATGGTTCCGAAATTCTGGCAGCGGTTGTTGAAGATCACTTAACCCACGCCTGAGTCCTCGTTCGTCCAGATTTTTGCTGACCTCGACGCGGTGCAAATATTTTGAGCCACGTGATCCTTCGTTCAGCAGGGCCGCCTCGACATAGTCGCCGTGCAGCTATTCGCGCGCGCTGACAAACGGCAACCGCGAGAATTGAGCCAGCGACGCAGGAATAGCGACCCGCGCTTATACTTCTACAGCTGAAAAGAGCGCCCGATTTAGGTTAGTAAAACGTCGGCGCTGGCGGGCGCGCTCGACTCTTCCTGCCGCCCAGGCAGCCCCGCACGAGGCAGCAATCGCTGCCTCGCTCGCGTCAAACGCGGTGGCCATTGCCGCGCAAGCGGCAATACGAGCTTGGCCGGTAGCTGCTTCGGCCGCATCGCGAGCCGAACCCAGCGCCACTTCCAGTTCGCTCAGCGAACACTCTCTACGTGCGAAGTGACGGGCTGTGTCAATCGCCGTTCTTGGAGCGGCGCTTCGATTCCCGCGCTCGTACAGCGGCAGAACGCGGCTTGCGCAGTCGCAAGCGAAGAGTCGCAGCTCGGCACTTGCGTCATAAGCATTGAGCAAACGACGCTCGCGACTAATTTGCAACACTCCGAATCTGGTGCGCTTGCTGATTAGCGGTTTGGAGACCTCGACCAGGCAAGCCACCGGTCCATCCGCGTGAAACAGTGCGTTCCAAAGTGTAGGCGAGGAATAATACCCCTGCTGCGTCAACGTGTCCTGGCCTGCGTCAATTTGTACCTCTCGATAACGACGCTTCTCGCCGATGCGCCAAGGACGCGCATCGCCAGCAATCATGTCCTCGTCGGAGAGCATATCGCCGAATAGAAAATGCCAAGCGCGGATCATTACGAAAGCACTTTCCGTTGTTCCTGCGAGCTGCACAAGGGAGTTAATCCACGGGCAAAATGTGGACTTCGATCGAAAGGCCGCTAGAGTGCTGAATCGGGCTGACGAGCCGGGTCATCTCTCAGCCGCAGGACGTCACATCTTATTTGGCCCTGCCGATTCGACGCTTTCGTTCCCTGGTAGTCGTTCGATGGTGTGCGTGGCGAATTGCTGATTCTCGGGAAATCAGCAATTCGCCACACGCACCGCCCTGCCGTGCCTTCCCACTCGAGCCCGAACCACGACAACGTTTCTCTGTCCGCCATTGGCCGATCATCTGCA
The DNA here is from genome assembly GCA_963724395.1 of uncultured delta proteobacterium. Lineage (GTDB taxonomy): Bacteria > Desulfobacterota > Binatia > Binatales > Binataceae > Binatus. The sequence goes on from CAVRUK010000005.1 coordinate 326,831, forward strand.
TCTGGCAGTTTGGTAGTTCACTATTCGTGACTCTTCGCCACGCGATTCCAGCTCGTGCGTGTGGGCTGGTAATCTGGTGGCGCGGCTATGGTCGGGAAGCACGCGGAAACAAAAACGTGGACGTGTTTTCGCGAATACCGCGACCGATTGATTTCGCGCAAAAACAGATGAACCCCGCAGACGCCGCCGCTACTCTGCTAGTTTCTTCGCGCTCGCGATTGCTTCGAGGGCGCCTTTCACTGATCACGAAGCTGCTCAGGAAGAGCTGGCATTTTTTCTAAAGCCTTGATCCTTAATTCTCGGGATGCACGCCAGAGAGGAGAAGGATCGTGCAGTATCGGTGCCGCGGGCTCAGTGTCGGGGTCAGCGTCGAAGGGACGGGTGAAGTTCGACTACAACTGTCAGACGAAAGGTGCGTCGAATCGATGAGTGGACTGGAGGCTAGCCGTCAATTCTGGGATGAAAAAGCCCGCGAAAATTCCTACTGGTACGTATCGTTCAGTCGGTCCCTACGACGGCCGAAATCTCGCCGAATTCTGGGCGTCGGGTCCGAAGATTTGGAACGATCTGAAGTCGTCGTCCGGCTACGGGTCAGTGATCCACGCCCGAAACGGTGGCGGAGTCCTCCGCAACACGCTCGGCACACCGTGGTGAGACCGTAGCACCAGCTCGGCCCCGCCACGCGAGTTATTTTTGGTGCAGGTCTGTTTTTCGCCAAGCTGGGCCGCAGTTTCTAGCAGGTGCGAGAAGGACCGTCGGCGCGCGGCGCGCGGGCCGCGGGGCCGGTTGTTGGCGGTCCCGAAGTCCAAATGCCAAGCGGCCGAAGACGCCGCACTCTATGCTTGGGATTCCTCGCCGCGGCGCCGCTGAAAAATCCTGATGGCGCGAGCGATCACGCTCAGCACAACAGCATCCTGGATTTATCTTTTGGATGCTAATTATAGCCATTACTATCGAAGATTAGTACTCTGAACCTGACACACTGCAAATGGGCCCCGGTGACACTCTCGCTCAGCTAGACCGCCGCCCCGCGTGGTTTGGTGCGGATTTGCACCTACTTGCTAAAATTCGATTCTGAGCATCAGTTGGGCGGAGAGAGCCGGTGCAAGACGGTCCCCCATTCGACTCGAACCCGTTGTGGCTGCGCCGTAGGAGCGATCCTCATTTTTAAGATACTGTCTGCCTGAAGGGAGGTAGTTCAACTGTGGCATTCCCATCCAAAACGATTCTCTGTCCGGTCGACTTCGACGCGAACTCCCTGGACGCTCTCGACAAGGCAGTGGAGATGGCCCGGCACCTCGGGAGCAGCATCGTACTGGTGCATGTGCTGCCACTGATTGTTGCACTCGGCGAAGTCCCGCCGCCGGCGGCGCTCTACGAGGATCAGGAAAAAGACGCTCAAGCAAAGCTGGCCGACATTACCAGGCAGAGACTCGGCGGGTTGAAGCACGAAGCGCATGTATACACTGGCGACGTGATTGCCTCGATCCTGGCAGCGCAGGCCAAGCATCAACCCGACCTGCTCGTGATGGCAACGCATGGTCGGAGAGGACTCGCACGCATGTTCCTCGGCAGCGTTACCGAAGCGGTGGTGCGCAAGGCGACCTGCCCGGTGTTGACGATTCGAGAGGAGATTCCGGCTGAGCATGCCGGCGGCAAGAAGTGACGCCCCGGCCCTGAAGCGTATGGAAGAAATGAGAGCAACAGAGATGCGCACTGCTTCAGTGCGCGCGGCCGCTTCTCTTTTTCAATCAACCTTTGCGCAGTCGGCGATACCATCGCTGTTAGTTTCCCCTGCCGCATATTGGAGGTAGTGAGACGATGTTACTAGTCGGAGACCGGATGACGCGGAAAGTAGTGACCGCAAACTCCGCCGAGACGCTTGCTGTCGCGGCTACCAAAATGACGGTCGGCAAATTTCGTCGGCTGCCGGTTGTCGACTCAGGCAAGCTCGTCGGAATCGTAAGCGAGTTCGACTTGAAGCGTTATGCGGACGCGCTTGACTCGAATCGAATCGAAAGCGTGATGACGCGCGATCCTATCACCGTGATGCCATCGGAAACTCCGGAATATGCGGCCAGCCTGATGCGCCGGCACAACGTCGGTGCCCTTCCCGTCATTCACGGGGGCAAAGTCGTCGGCATCGTTACGGCAAAAGACCTCATGATGCCTGAGCCGCGCCCGCTCCCCGATTGGGATCCGCGGACCCGCCATTGAAGCGTGCGCATTGTGGCTACCGTTCCGCAGACAGATAGCCGAGCATCTTGTTTGGACCCAACTTGGACAAGGGCGCGACGCGCCCGGAGACCGATCGTAAGAGACGCAATACGATGCTCCGTCCCGCTTCGCCATTTCTCTTTCAACTGTCTCTCTGTCCGATCGAAACCAAAAATTTGGCTCTCCATGGCGACAAGTGGCTCTTCTTCGGAACGAAGTAAGAACGCGGGCGCCTTAAGCTCCCAACTGACCCTTTCCAAAAAAAGAGACTGGACGTGCATCGGCCAATTTAGAGCTGCGGTAGTAGGTCGTTTGCCAGCGCCGCTATTACGTCATAAGGAGATGGCGCCAAGTTCCTTTGCCAGCTTTCCCTTCTCGATCCCACGCGCGATTGCCACCGCGGAAGTTCGAAGTCCACCGCAGAACGCATTGCGTCGCGATTACCGTGGCGGCTGGCAGACTGAAAACGTTGCGCTAGTGCGGAGTAGCACCAGAATTCCTCACGCCGATCTATGCGAGGGCGGCCGTCTCGAACTCAGCAACCCCGAAACGAGCCGTCGCCGCGAGATCGAGCGTGCGGATTGGATTTTGAGGAACACAGGCTCCCCGTCGGCTATTACGACCAGGAGAGCGCATCGCAACGGCGTGCGCGTCAGTCCCCGCTATTCCTTATCGCCACTTGCGCAGCGACCCATTTGTAAAACTGGGCAGCGACGCTGACTTGAGGTTCGGTTTCACCCATCTGATTCTGAGAGCTCGCCAGGATCCAATATTCGCGCGCCGTGGACTCCTGATTTAGGACTACGCTCTCGTTTTCCGGCAGCGTTGGATTCAGTCCGCCACATACTCCGCAGCTAGCAACAGGAGAGACTCCGAAATCAGTCGCGTTGAAAGCAAGGATAAGATCCCCGGCGCTGGTGGTCGTAACGGATTTGGCCGTGATCGTTCCGTTCAAGCCGCCGGCGTTGCCGCTGCTCGCATCCACCGGGTCGTCTGACGCAACATTGTCCAGCAACACGACCGCGCCTTGCGCATCAACCGGCTCGCTGAATGTCCATTCCGCCGTGCTGGAGTCGTTGCCCTGGATTGCGTGCCAATAGAGCGACTGCCGGGTCGCTGGCGTAAAATCATCGCGGATCAACTCCCATCCATCCGGCGCGGTGATTGTCGGTCTTGGGCCGCCGTAGGTTAATACGTCGGCAATCGCGACCTGGCCGATTTGCGCATTTAGGCTCACGTCCAGCGAAAGACTCGTCGTCCCCCTCGTTAGCGGCGCTTGCGCAGAAACGACTACTGTGACCCCTCCGACCGTGTTTTCAGCTCCTGCAGATAACAGCGAAGAATTGAATGTGACCAGAAAAACAGCAGCAACCGCTATCAACGTGGCTCTCATCGTTGTCCCTCTCCTTTCAACCATTCAGCATCGCGCGATTTTGGCATTTTGAACGGGGGAAATGGATTGTCTGGGCCCCGATCAAAAGAAGAGCATGAACGCTCATGATATCTTATAGCGCAATCCGGCCCAGAAAGCCCAACAATTTGGAGAATGTTTTGTACCACGCAGGAAACTGTTCTGGCAACAAAAACGGCACAATGATTCCATGCAAAACCGACTTTATCTCTCCAGCAGTCCAAAGTTAAACCTCACATTGCCGAGCCGGAGCCGGGTTCCTTCGGCAGGTAATCTTCTGGGTCCGACCAAGCGTATCGGCCAGCTGCTTCTGATGCGATTGGTGAATGGACGGCTGGATTCGGAGTGCTTGCCGAGGCAGTTGGCCCGGTCGCGTTCAGCGGGGCTGACCCGTCGTTTCTGCTGTGGGACTCGGGATAGCCCTGGCGCAAGCCGTGCCACCGCTGCAGCGGCAACACGCGCGCATCGCTTATGGAGGATTGCTCAACGTCATGTGGCTCTGGCGGCATCTGGATCGATTGCGAAAGATGCTTCATAGAAATCGATGATGGCTCGTTGAGCTCGGCGTTTTGGTAGTTGAATCCTCTGAAAGATACCGAGTTTTGAGTCAGCTCAGCAGCTTCGCCGCCAGGTACCGTTCGAGGGACGCTCGGTTGGCTCAGAGCGTTGCCTGACGCGAAGGTCCCCCGGAAAAAGGAGCTCAACGATGGGTCGCTTTTGTCGTAAAGCGAAGTTGTCGGTCGCGCGGCAGTTTGCTATCTCCCGGGCGTGAACGGCCCGACAGTCGAGGAGCCCGAAACGGGACGATACTGAAGACCAGATTGTTCGATGGCTGCAAGGTGGAGTAATGAGCAGGTAGTGGGTCAGCAGACTGAACCTCCACCGATTACCAGATCCGACTTGATCAAGGTTGCCGCCCTGGGGCGGCTAGGAGAGAAAATGTACCTTTCGCGTCGCCTTCTTCCGTTCAGAATCGGTTTCGCAATCGTCGTCGGAACTCTCGGCACCGTGGTTCTGACGACAGGATGTACTCATCAGCCAGCGGCGGGGATGGCGGCTTCATTCGATGGATCGTCAGGAGAGGTGTCCATCCCGGTCGTAGCCGCGGCGACAGAAAATGTAACTCTGGAGTCGTGGGTCAAACTTCCAGCCGGCGCAAAAGGTTGCTTCATCAAGATTGGAAACGCCAGCACCGGATACGGACTCGGGGTCGGCGCGGCGGGCGGTATTTTTGATGATGCCAATCCCGGCAATGCGTTGATCGGACTTTATGAACGTGTCTCGTGGATATATCCGGCCGGCAACCCAACCCTTACACCCGGTGTCTGGCAGCACGTCGCGCTTGTGATCGGCGCGGCCGCGAGCGCCCCCACTTTTTACATCGATGGGACCGCTTACGCCGCGACTGCTCCGGCTACGCCTCACGCCCCGCTCGACACTGCGGCCATTGGCCAAGACGCTGCAGCCGACAGATGGACCAACGCCACGCTCGCGAAAGTGGCGGTCTACAACACTGCTCTCAGTGCGGCGAGGATAACCGCACATGCTACTGCGACTAGCGACGCTGCCTACGATGCTGCCGTACTCGCCGACAAACCCGTCGCCTTCTACGAACTGGTTTATGATCCGACGACTGACAAGAGTGCAACCGATAGGAGCGGAAACTCGAATACTGGCACGTATAGTGACGGGGTTTCGTTTTCTGAACCTGGGCCGTTCGCAAGCACCCAACAGTCTAAAGAGCAATAGGGGCGCGCTTGCGGACCGCGACCGCCCATTGGTTTCAACCGATCACGCGGCGCGAGGCTGTGTGGCTCGTTGTCGGCTCGCTCTCGTTTGCGCTGGTGTTCTCGTATCCGATACTAGGCGATCTGGTGTATCTCGGCCCCGGCGTCTCCAGATGGATAACTGCCGGACCGGTATTTCGTCACCTGACCCGTCTTCCCGCCAATGGCGACTGGGATATGTTTACGGACCTGCGGTGGGTGGCGTATCAAACGACTACTCACTTCCTTCAGTTGCCGTTCTGGAATCCATACAAATGCGGCGGGATGCCAATGCTGGGTAATCCTGAGGCGGTCGTTGCGACGCCGTTTCTTCTGCTCGATATGGCAACTGGGCCGATTGCGGGACTTTACCTTCAAATCATCTTGCACATTGCGCTTGGGTTCGCCGGCGGCTACGTGCTCGCACGCGTCATGGGACTCAGCGCGTTTGCAGGGCTGGTTCTGGGATCAGTATTTCTTTCGACTTCGTGGCTATACCTTCAGCTCGCGTTGGGTAATCTCACGTTGTCGCTGCCGATCGCGTACTGGCCGTGGATGCTCGCGCTATTTTTTGTCGGAATCGATCGGCGAAAGATTGCACCACTCGCTGTAGGCGGGATCATGCTTGCCCTCACTGCGACGGAAGGGAATTACACATTCGTGTATGCGGTCATATTGATCGGTGTGATTTCGCTCATGACGGCATTGACGCAACGAAACCTCTGGCCAGTCTTCGCTGCAATCGTAGTGGTAGTTTTCGGGGTGGCCATGGGAGCAATCAAGTTGTTGCCGGTCGCAGACACGCTGGCACTTTATCCGCGCGGCGGATGGACTGGACCGGAAGCTGATACGTTGTTCGTGATTCCGACGTTCCTGTTCTCGAGGAACCAGGACTTATATCGCGAAATTCCCGGCCTGGCGGTGTTCGCTTGCTACGGTGCGTATGTCTCGCCGATATTCGCACTGCTGGCTGTGTTTGGCTTGCTGACCGGGAGGCTCAAGACCCTGCCGTGGCTCGTCGCGGCGATAGTCTTTCTGTTGCTGGCGCGCGGGAATTCCGGTCCTTACTGCGCGCTGATGCTGCTGCGCCGGCTTCCACTTTGCGGCAATATCGCATTTCCCACGCGCTTCATCTGCGGGTTCGTATTCGCGGTTGGCGCGATTGCGGCCTACGGCGCGGATTTCGTCTCTGGCAGCGCAGGACGATGGGGTCCCCGTGCAGTCGGTGCGCTGCTTGTTATCGGGCTTGTCGACGCATGGTTGGTTGGCCCGCCCAACCTCAGATACCTATTTCACAATGATACTCCGACCGTGCAGGGTCCTGCTCAGTTTCGTCAGTTTTGGTCCGATGATACGCAAGTGATGACAGAATATAATCAAGCAAACCTTGGTGCCGTCCATTGTTGGGGCTATGGGACCTACACGCCGACGACTGTCGTGGGATACAATCAGGCAAACTATTCGGGCGAGTATTATCTTGTCGGGCCGGGCCAGGTTACTCAGATCGAATGGACGCCTAACCAGCTTAGGTACCATGTATCTGTGACGGCGCCGACCGAAATGGTAGTAGATCAAAATTATTTTCCGGGGTGGCGCGTCGTACGCGGAACTGGCGACCTCACGTCGCGAGGCGGTTTGCTGGCTGTCCGTCTACCTGCCGGTAACCAGGACGTTACGCTGAGGTTCGTGCCCGAGCATCTTGCCGTTGCGGTAACTTTTGCCCTGGTCGGGCTTGTCGCAACAGTCATTCTCTGGAAAAGAGGCTGCTAGATTGGAGCGGCGGGGGCACAACGCGATCTGGGCTCGCGACAGTTCGTTCCGTGTCCGGAGTCCTGGCGGTCGCCATAATTTCCCCCGATTTTCAGGTCGCGTTCGACGCGGATGAGCGAACTGCGGCTGGAGAGGGATCCTTGAAATCGAGCTTGCGACATCGAAGGATCAGCTCGCTGCGCGCAATGTAGGCGGCTTCGTCGACTCCAAAACCGTGGCGTTCGAGAATCTCTCTCAGCTTTTCGTGCGTGTAGTGCGTTATGTGCTCGTCCTTATATCCACCCGGGATTAGGAAGCCGTAAACCGGTTCGATAATCCGCCAGCCAATCGTCGCATAGTCGGGCGTACCGAGGATCAACAGGCCACCGGTCCGGAGCACCCGACGCATCTCGCTGAAAAGCGACTCGTCGTACTGAATGTGTTCGATGACCTGCGAACTGATGACGCAGTCGAACGAGCCGTCCTTGAACGGCAGCGCGAAGGCGGAAGCGTTGACCAGCGGAATTTCGTAGCGGCGCAGAAAACGTAGTTTCGCGTAGCTGAAGTCCATGCCGATCGCGTTGTTGAGGCTCTGCACGATCAGACTGGAACCGCATCCGGCGTCGAGGACACGGCCCGCGCCGCGCGCCCATAACACGGTGATACGATGGCGGCGGCGTTGCCAGTAGCGCTGCGGTGGAATCAGGCTGTAGAAGGCGCGTTCGTCGTAGTCGGCGGACGCGAGAGAGTTGCGGGTTTTCCACAGCGTCAGCGAAGAACGCAGTATCTTCCATCCGAAGCTGAAGAGCTTCGCGTGCGAGCGGCCCGAGCCGCGCGGAAAATATGTGAACGGAACTTCGACGACGCTGAACCCGCTGGCGTAAGCTTTGACGAGGATTTCCTCCTGCACCTCGAAATGCGTCGATTTGAGTTCGAGGTTTGCCAATGTCTCGCGCCGGTACAGGCGATATCCGCTGGACATGTCGCGCACCGGCATCGACAGAATGCGGCGCAGTACCGCGTTCAACAGCCAGCTCGTCGAGTTGCGGATAAAGTCGGAATAGGCGACGCCGCCGAGTGCATAGCGCGACGCTACCACGATGTCACCGCGCGTTCGCGCGCGCCACATCTTGACGATGAAATCGGGATCGTGCGACTGGTCGGCGTCGAGCGTCAGCACGTAGTCGCCGCGAGCCTCGGCGATACCCGTTTCCATCGCGCCCGCGAACCCGCGCCGGCGTTCGGCAACGACTCGCGCGCCGAGCGCTTCCGCCGTTTCACAGGTGCCGTCGCTCGATCCGCCGTCGACTACGACTATCTCATGCGTAAGCCGTTCGTGGTCGAGCAAAGCGATAAGCCTGGGGATCAATATCCTGAGGTTTTCCGCCTCGTTCACAACCGGCAAGATTACGGAAACATCCATTCGCATTACGCTTATGCTTTAGCCAAGGAGACTTAATCGCCTTGCGGTTCTGGTTCAAGTCGTGGCGAAACCCGGTACTGGCGTCACTTCAGCCCCGCTGATGTGAAGTGGCGTCTTTTGAAGAGCGAAGTGGCGTCATTTCGGTAATAGACGCCCGCGAGGCAACTTAGTAACTTATGGATCGCTAGCTGGGATTTCCACCCCCTTTCCCACTCGGCGTCGGGCTGGCGAAGAAGTGGGAAAGCCGATGGGCGCGACACGATCGATTGTACGCTGCTCAGAGCGTCGCGCAGGAGGCGACTGAGAGGCACGGGTCCTGCTTCGCTCAAAACGGAGGTTATCCCACGACCGTGTTGAGAAAGTTCTTGTACCTTACGATCTGGCTGGCGTACCTGGCAGCGGTGCTCTACGTGTTGACGCGATGAAGCATCCGCTTCCTTATTCCTTGCACGATTCCTTGCACGCGGCTTTGGCGAGTCGAACCTGACAGCCAGTTTAGGAACCAAGGAACTACATTTTCGGCGGCCATATGCAGTTGGGTGGACTGACTATCTCACAAGATTACTCAGTTTGGACAGGAGGCCGACGCGGTTCGATAGAACTGAAACCCCTTATGTTGAGTGTTCGACTCTGAGGTCGAGCGGGCCTCGCCGGACTACCATGCGGGCAGGTACCTTTCCTTTCGCCATCCGACGCGGTCTGCGACTAGAGCCGCTTCCACCACAGCAGCAGAGTCGCAGCAGCGAAGAGAAAACTGAGAATCAACGACGGAAACAGAAACGTTGGCTGGAAGCGAAGCTCGACTTCTTGTTGTCCCGGCGGAACACGGACTGCCAGCAGGCCGTCCTCCGAGTACAGCTCACCCCCTCCGGTTGTCAGTCGCCATCCCGGATAGAAGTTCTGGTTCACCACCAACGTCGCTGCACCTAGCGAGTCTATATGGTATTTCAATCGATTGGGTGACCAATAGGTCTGTGCGGCGACACCACTGCCGTTCAAATGATATTCGCCGCGATAGCCACTCTGATTGTAGCCCAGTACATGGGTCTTTACTTCGAACATCCCGTAGCCACCACAACGAATTGATCCCTCGTTCGCAAGATTCAACCTGGTCATTACCATGTCGGAAAGGCTATCAGACCGGACCTGGCGGAATTCACGAGAGATGGGCTCGGGACTGCGCTGCTGCGGGTAGTACAAGTAGCGAAGATTGGGCGGACCAACTGCCCACGAGTCCACTAAGCCGATTACCAGCAGAGCGGCCACAATGGGCGGACCCTTGGGCTTCAGCCCCGCAAGAACGTCAGCGCCGTACGCGATGATCACGCCAGCGCAGAACACGAACCCGATCATGAAGCGTGCTGGCACTCGAATATCGTTGCCTAGAGGCAGATGCGAGAGAATCGGTAACGACGAATATGGCTGATCTCCGGTGGCCACAGCAAAGAAGACCAGTGCAGAAACGAGCCATGGAACGACGGTCAATCTGGGCCCTAAGAATGCCGCGATTGCCAGAATCCCGAAAGCAAGCGAAATATAGGAGCCGTATTCATGAAAACCGAAAACCGCGAAGACCCGATTCAGGTCTTGATTGCGCGAAAATGCACTCATGAGGAGCTGCGCGACCGGATTCCGATCCGGACCGAATCCGTTTCTAGGATAGATCCGCATGAATTGTAGTACGCTTAGTAAACGGGGCGCCGCGAAAGCAGCGCCGAAGATGCCAGTCAGGATTCCGGCGACGATCGGGAAGACGCTGTGTTTAACTATCGCCAAAGTCACCGAGAGCGTTGCGACCAATAGAATCACTTCCAACACGAAATAATCGCCCTCCGTGATGCAGAGTGCGAAGAACACACCGGCGAGCGCTGCGAACGAGATACGTTTGTGCTCGACAGATAGGTACAGAAACGCAGCAATCCACGGCAGGTATACCGCGCATATGAAGTTGAAGTGTCCGGCAGCAAGTCTCAGGTAATACCATGAACTCGCCGGAAAGACTGCGGCGCAGACAATCGCCGCGAGCGTTGAAAGCTTCAGCACACGCCCCAATACGTATCCGCCGCCAAACCCAACCGCCACATGAAGGACGAGCTCGGCGTTGAGTCCTGCCGCGGGTCCGAGGAGTAACGACAGCAAGAAGAACGGCGTCAGAATTGACGCGTTCGGATCTCCAAACTGAGCCATTCCACCACATCGATACGGATTCCACAGCGGAAGCTGGTGGAAGTGCGTCACCGTGTACCATGAAACCCAGCGAAGTTCGTCATAGATGTCCCAGTCATTCAACTGTGTCGGAAAGCGCGTCAGGTGAGTGAAATCCGGGGCTAATTTGAGCCAATTCCAGACGCCGGGACCGTAGTACTGGATCTGACAGAGCATCGGGTAGCAAAACAGGAGCGCGAAGCCGAGTGCCCCCCCTGCAACGAATGTGACCTCACGCCATGAGAATGGACTCAGAGAACGACGGTCGGGTCGGTCAGAGAAGAATGAACGAATCTCATTATTTCCTGTCTTCCTATCGGAAGGATCGCGGAAATTGCCAGTAGGCAGATTATCCGGAATTTCCATTTTGAACCCTGATTCGGACTAACACCGGCACTAAGCGGTTTGCAAAGCGAATTTGAAGCGCATAAAGAGCAACGACGCCAGTTCTCGACAGAAGAGAATCGAGCACATGCTGAGTTCACTGGCCACTCACGCGCGTGGAAGACCCTAGCTTGGACTCCACATTTCACTTCGCATCGTCAGACGTCAATTGATCGTCCATTGCGATTCGTTTTGGTTATGCACGCCGGCGACCTGCGGAATGGCGACGGCTCAAATGAGGTTCCGCGGCAGGACCGGTTCTTTGCCTGACCGCAGTTCGGCTCCGATGCCCCTCCACGGGTTGCCGACGGTCCGGTTCGTTGTGCCAATATAGATCCCTCTAATGTTGGATGAAGGTGCATCGAATCGATGAGTGGACTGGAGGCTAGCCGTCAATTCTGGGATGAAAAAGCCCGCGAAAATCCCTACTGGTATATCTCGGCGGCCGGTCATACGACGGGCGCAACCTCGCCGAATTCTGGGCCTCGGGCCCAAGATTTGGAACGATCTAAAGTCGTTGTCCGGCTACCAGCCCAAGCCGAGCGACACGGTCGTTGAGCCGATCGTTTCGCGTCGACAAAGGTCTGGTGAAGAAAGTGTCGTACGAAGAGTTCCCGCCTCGTTACTAACGCCTGACTGAAAAAGGGTCGCGCCCTCTGCTACCTCCTCGCCGCGATGTGGCGATGGGGCAGCGATTGGCTGTGGGGCAAAAGATGGTCCGCCCGTGATTCTCATCGACCATCAACCGGGCCGCGAAGTTCGGCCGTTGACCAGAACGCCGGCAATCGAAGCTGTTCAATGCCGTCCGTCGGTGCGCGGCCATGACGTCAACTTAGGGAAAGCGACGCCTTCTCGCTTCAATTGTTTAAAGGGCCAAGGAAGCTTCCGGACATTTTTGGAAACAGCATAGACGAAGGCGCCGCCGCCCCCTCCCCCCTTACTGAAGTAATGACTCGGACAGCGTCGGAGCCGACTTCCTCTGAGTTAAGAAATCAGGGTCTCTATCGCGCGATCGGCGCGCGCTCTTAACTTTGCCGTGCGTACCAATGAATCGACCAAGGCGCCACTGCTTTTAGCTGCAGCAAGTTTGACCTCGCCGACATCAAGCTTGGATGGAAGGCCTTGACCAGTCTTAGATAGACGCTGCTGACCACCCGCGCGTTCAATGCCGTCGAGCATTTTGTTGAACAGGTGCGCCATCTCTTCCCCCTCGGCGATCAAAACGCCGAGCTTCGCCTGGTCTTTCTTGAAGAGAATCGGCCGGCCTTCGAAGTACCGATCACGCAAAGTCGCGATAGCCTGCTGCGTCCGAAGGACGTTCTCGAGCAGGTCCGTCACATCGCTGCCGTAGTCCAGGGATCCTGACTTGTTGAGCACGAACGCTGCTTGCTTTTCGGCCAATAGTGCCAATCGCGGCAGTATCTTTTCGTCTAGGTCGGCGACGTACAAGTTGCAATCGAACCAGAGTCGCCACAAGAATTGACTCTCAAAGAGAGCATCACGAATTTTCTGCTCCGCGACAACGGTCTGGTACCGTCTGTTGATTTTCCTCTTGAAAGCCGAGTGCACTCTTTCTGTCTCAGCCAACTTACCGTCGCCGTGCTCGTCGGCTGCAGCGAACCATTCTGTATCCGAATCAAAGGCAAGCGCTTGCGCAATGCGAACCAGCATCAATTCCCTTGGACTCAGAGATTCCAGGATTTTGTCTGTCCGTTTCTCAGTGTTCGTCTTCATAGCGAGCCTCCATTTTTTGTACCTGCATGAGTGTTGAGCAAAGTCGCTTCCAGCGCGGCGACGCGCCGCTCAAGCGCCCCTTGATCTGTAGCCTTTATTTTTACTGTGACCAGGTAGCCGACCGTGTTGGCGATCCTGGGATCGATTTCACCACGCAGCAGCTGGTTGATGGTCCGGCCGATGAGCGCGCTGGCGTCGGCGGCACTCGTCAACGGAAAGTCTGGCGTGCCGAGTGGCAAAGTGGCAGAACGGTTCTTCTCACCGCCCCGCCTGCTTGCCGCGATCCGTTCTTCGGTGGATTCGGGATCGTGGAAGTAGCACCATTGAGTACCAACCTGGGCACGGGCGTGGCAGCATTGACCGTCGGCCTTGACGGCGCTGCACTGTCCGGCGTCGTTTTGATGTTCGCCAACGTCACTGCGCGCGACCGCCGGCGCGGCATTCGGCGCCGACGGTAGCCGCTCTGAGTCAATTTTCGATTCCATGGAAAAACCCTCCCTGCATATCTCGCAACTATCGGAATAACTCACGCGGCGGACGAGTCGGTACCCAACGCCATTGATGAGCGGTCGCGCGCTTCCTTGAGCCAGCCGATTTGCGTTTCGATGCGTTCTTTAAGGCGGTTCCATACTCCGATTAACTGCTCGTACCGTTTGGGGGCAAGCTTGGCCGTGCTGTGGTTGGCGCGCCAGGCGACCTGTTCCATTGTGTCACCACACTCTTGAGACTGGCGCTCTGCGGCGTCCGCCAGCCGCGCCAATGGTTTCTTACGCGGAGCTCCAGCGACCGATTTCTGACGGCCCCTTTGTGCGGTGGCCATTAGCTGTTCATTCTTGGGCAAGCGCGCGACCTTCGCTGCTTTGGCGATGCTCAACTCGCCCGTGCCGACGAGCGCCAGCACTTCCGGGTCGACGCTACCCGCGTCCACACCGTTCTTGAGTGCCGACGCAGCATCGACCGAGCGTTCACCGACGTTGAGCAACTCGGCGGCCTGCGCGTGGGTCAAGCCGCGAATTTGCGGCGGCCTGGTCCGATCGCCTCCGTGTTTGATGTTCGCCAGGCTGGCAGCGATAAGCGCCCGCTGGGCGGTACCGAGATGCCGGCGGCAAAGATTCATGCTGACGACGAACGCGACCGGGTCGCTGCCGTCGTGGTGCCGAAAACGCGGCTCGATCCCCAGCTCGAGGCAAGCCTGGCAGCGGTGGCGTCCGTCTAGGATAAGTCCTTCATAAAGAACGATCGGCTCACGAAGACCGTTCGCGCGGATGTCGTCCTTCAGCTGGTGGTACTCGGCGTCCGACATGTTCGGTAGCGCATCCGCCGCAGGATGCGCATCATATGCGAGATTCGTGTCCATAAAGTAAGCCTCCTTGATCGATGTGTTTGCGTCCGGCAAGAGTTCCGCACCCCGCCAGAGTGTTCCTTTGCTTGTATCTATTAAGGTTGCGGTGCCGGGCGTGGTGATAGCGACCAACGCGTCATTGGCCTGAATCTGATTCTGGTTCAAGTTCTCGCTTGAAGTTTTCATAAGGAATCTGGGTGATCGCCTCTATTAGAAGTGGTTGAGCGAAAATATAACAATTCGCTTTTTCTTCGTATCTGTAATGGAGCCATTCATGTTGACCCCTACGCTGCAAACATCAGCCATTAAAGAAAATGTTGAGCAAGAACTTAACAACTTCACCTTTTTTCCATCGCAATTCGGGTGTTATTCGCCCATTCCTCGCCGCGCATGTGATGCCGGGACCATGGCAAATTCGCTTGTTCTGAGCTTCGGGCGTTTCGGTCGGTAAAGCTAACCATAAATACAATACCAGCGTGAGCCCGAAATTTGATTCCTGCCTGGAATCATTGACATTTTTGTCGGCGCCAGTCCTCTCAATTATTGAATTCGCCTCCCAGTGGCAGTTCCCAATCCCCAAACGGACAAGCCGCCGCCTCTTATCCGCCGGGATTTCTTGCGGTGATGCCGCGATCGCCCTATAGAATAGCAGCGTCCTAAATTGCCTTTCACTATGCAGGCGATTGAGGAGAGGGCGACCTGTTGATCCGGCATTTCATCGGGATCGGGACGACGACGCGGCGGCACGTCGACGACACCCATACGGCATGTGAGGAGCGCGTCGCAACTCGCCCGACCGATCCAGGCGCGATCGACATCGTCGCCGACCCGGGTAACGCGGCCGATGTTGCTGTAGCCGGCAATAGATGGAAGTTTCCCGTAGGCTGCCCCGGCCGAACTGCCGGAGAACTCACCGGAGAGAATAGTGAGTTCGGTACCGGTGCTGAACTAGTGAGACGATCGTCTCGACCAAAATTTCGCCGCGCTTGGGACGCGGCAATTCGGCAGGAACGAGTTTACGACGCGCTGCGACTTGGAAAACGAATGGTGAGATTTTCCTGAGGTGCCCTCACCCGTACTTTACACCAGCCGGCTAGGGTGGTTGCGATTGGCAAGTGACGGCCTCGCTGTCTCTCAGTTGTGTATAGAGCCAGCAGGCGAGGATGCGGTGTCCGCGCTGGGCGGAGGTTGCGGGTATAGGCGGGCGGTGTGTTCCGGCTTACATACCGCTGCCAGTCAGACTCACCGCGTGCGGGCTAGTGGGATCCTGCGCGACGCTGACTGCGAGCGAAGCGGTCTCCGATGCCGCTGTCGTGGGTTTGAAGGTCACCCCGATCGTGCACGACGAATTACCGGCCACAGATGTCCCGCAAGTGCCGCCCATGATCGTGAAGTCCGCCGCGTTGGCGCCACTGACGGAGCTGCCAATTGAAATCGCAAACGGGGAGTAGTTGGTGACGGTCGTCTTGAGCGTTTTGGAAGACGACTGAGATACCGTACCGTAGGACAGCGTCAGCGGAAGCACGGTTTCGGGGATCGTCGGCCCGGTGCTGAGCGCCACCGTAACTGGGCTCAGCGGGTCGGGACTATCAGAGACGGTCAGCGTCGCCGATTCGGTTCCCAACACACCCGGCGTGAATGTCACATCGATCGTGCACGAGGTACTTGCCGCCAGTGTCGAAGTGCAGGTGCCTCCGGTGATCGAGAAGTCGGCCGCGTTCGTCCCGCTGAAGCTTTCGCTGAGGCTCACCGGCTGGGTCTGGTAATTGACCACGCTGAAGGCCGCGACCCCGGTAAGGCCGAATCTCACGTTCCCGTATACCAGGCTGCTCTTCGTGGTCGTCAGGCCTGCGATGCCGGTGCCGCTGAGCGCGACCTGCTGCGGGCTGGTGGTAGCATTGTCGGTCAGCGTCAGCGATGCGCTGGGCGCGCCGACCGCGTCGGGTGTGAATCCTACGCCCAGCGTGCACGACGTCTTGGGCGCGAGCGTCACTGGGATCGCTCCGCATGTTCCTGCACTGGTGACCGCAAATTCAGCGGGATCGGTCGAGACCGCGCTTGAGATGATCAGCGCGTTGGCCGCCCCGGTGTTCTCGACGGTCAGAGTCTTCGCACCTGATTGGCCCACCGCGACGTTGCCGAACACCACCGAAGCCGTCACGGACACCGACGTCGTCGGTGTCGCTGTCGGCGTAGCTGTTGCGGTCGAGGTCGCAGTCGCGGTTGAAGTTGTGGTCGCTGTCGACGTTATCGTCGCCGTCGCAGTTGCGGACACCGTCGGAGTAGCTGCAGCGGTTTGCGTTGCCGTTGCAGTCGAGGTTGTTGTCTGGGTTGGGGTCGCCGTGGCAGTAGGAGTCCCGGTTGAAGTTGCCGTAGCGGTCGCAGTTGCCGTTGCGCTCGCACCGGTTCCCGTGAGGCTGATGCCATATGGACTGCTAGGATCGTTGCCGACGTTCACCGCCATGCTCGCGCTCTCCGCCGATCCGCCGCCAGTGGGCGTGAACGTCACCGCTATCGTGCAGCTCGAGTCAGGCGCCGCCGTAGCGCCGCACGTACCTCCGGTCACCGCGAAGTCGCCCACGTTCGCGCCGCTGAAACTCTCGCTCACCGACAACGCCGTGTTCGACAGGTTGGTGACCGTCACGTTCTCGGTCTTGGACGTCGTCTTAGACGTCAGCGTGCCATACGCAAGCGTGACCGGCGTGACGGTAGCCGGAATCGTCGGCCCGGTGCTGAGCGCGACTGTATACGGGCTCAGCGGGTCGGGACTGTCAGCGATAGATAGCGTCGCCGATTCGGTTCCCAAAGCGCTCGCGGTGAAGGTAACGTCGAGTGTGCACGCGGTGCCGGCTGCGAGAGTCGTGGTGCAGGTGCCGCCGCTAATCGAGAAGTCGGGGACGTTCGTCCCGCTGAAGTTTTCGCTTAACGTCACCGCCTGTGTTTGATGATTGGTCACGCTGAAGACCTTCACAGCGCCGGATCCGATCTTCACGTTCCCGAAGACTAGGCTGCTCACCGAAGTTGTCAGACCCGCGATGCCGGTGCCGCTGAGCGACACATTCTGTGACCCGGTGCCACCGTTATCGGTCAGCGTCAGCGACGCGCTGGGCGCGCCGACCGCGTCGGGTGTGAATCCTACGCCCAGCGTGCACGACGTCTTGGGCGCGAGCGTCACGGGAATCGCGCCGCATGTTCCTGCGCTGGTGACCGCAAATTCAGCGGGATCGGTCGAGACCGCGCTTGAGATGATCAGCGCGTTGGCCGCCCCGGTGTTCTCGACGGTCAGAGTCTTCGCACCTGATTGGCCCACCGCGACGTTGCCGAACACCACCGAAGCCGTCACGGACACCGACGTCGTCGGTGTCGCTGTCGGCGTAGCTGTTGCGGTCGAGGTCGCAGTCGCGGTTGAAGTTGTGGTCGCTGTCGACGTTATCGTCGCCGTCGCAGTTGCGGACACCGTCGGAGTAGCTGCAGCGGTTTGCGTTGCCGTTGCAGTCGAGGTTGTTGTCTGGGTTGGGGTCGCTGTAGCAGTCGAGGTTGCAGTCTGAGTCGAGGTCGCCGTCGCAGTAGTCGTCGCGGTGGCAGTCTGGGTCGCCGTCGCTGTCGATGTCGAAGTTGCAGTCGCGGTGGCCGTTGCTGTCGCAGTCGCTGTGGCAGTCGAGGTTGCCGTCTGAGTCGGGCTCGCGGTTGCCGTTTGAGTGGCGGTAGCCGTCGCCGTGAGCGTTGCGGTCGCAGTAGACGTCGAAGTGGCAGTCTGAGTTGCCGTCGCAGTCGCTGTGGCAGTCGAGGTTGCTGTCTGAGTCGGGCTCGCTGTTGCCGTTGAAGTGGCGGTGGGCGTTGCCGTGAGCGTCGCGGTTGCAGTAGTCGTCGAAGTGGCGGTCTGGGTTGCAGTCGATGTCTGAGTTGCGGTTGCCGTGACAGTCCGAGTGGCCGTCGCCGTAGATGTCGAGGTCGCAGTCGCCGTACGCGTCGCCGTCGCAGTGTGCGTCGGCGTCGCCGTGGCGGTCGCGGTCGGCGTGGCGGTGGCGACTGGCGCTCCGAACGCCATCACGAGGTTGTTAGCATTGACGGTCCCGATCCCGGTCGCAAAGTCCCATCCGACCCCGGCGCCGAATGCCGTCTGAAGCACGGCATCGGAGGTTGACAGCCCCCCGTAAGTGCCGGAGGGCAAGTAGCAGTCGTAGCTGCCCGTGCAGTCGACGTCCATATCGCCGAGCGTGACGTCATAAAAAATGCACGACGGATTGACGGCGTTGCCGAGGCTCGAATTGCAGCCCGCGTTGCCGCTGGCGCCGTACTCCGACGCGGCGAGCGCATAGTAAGTTGGATTAGGGTTTCCCTGCCGGCTGCCGGTGCGCTGATTGATGAGCGCCTGGATTCCCGCCATTATCGGCGACGAAACTGAAGTTCCTCCGTATCCGGCCCAGGTATCCGGAGTTCCCGAGCACGACGCGCCACCGTTTGCTGCGTCCGAATAACAGACTACGTAGTAGTGCCCCCACAATCCGTTCGCTGCGAACAGTGAGACGTCAGGAATGTCCCTGACTCCATCCGGCGGATTACCAAGGACCGATTGCCAGGTGGGTTTGTTGTACCCGGCGCAGGTTCCGCTTACGATGCCGCTCATGGGGGGTGCGGTTGCCCCCGTTGCGCATCCGCTCGGTCCTCCGCTTCCCGCCGCAGTGGTCAGGAAATAGAACTCTGCGATAATGCTATTGCAATACCCGTTGCTCCCGAACGGTGAGGAGGCGCCCTCATACGTCGAGAGTAGTTCACCGGCGCACGAGTCATTCCAGGGAATTTCCGGAACGTAGGACAGCGCCGAGCCATACGTCGAACCGTTCGTCGATCCCCAATACGTACTGGTCGTGCCCGCGTAGGCGTCGCCATAATCGGTGCCGCCCACCGACACGTTGTACGGCGTCGAGGTGAACCCGCTCACTGCGATGCCGTGCGTCGCCATCGCCTCGTTCGCGTCGGCGCTGGCCGCGCCCTCGTCGCCCGACGACACGAACACCGACACGCCCTCCGTCACCGCCTGCTGATACAGCCCGTTGATATAGGCGTTGGCGGTTGCGCCCAGCTCCGCCTCTGCTTCTCCGTAGCTGATGCTCACGATCGCTGGCGGCTTGTTGGATTCGCTGAGCAGATTTTGCAACGCGATGAATCCGCCGAAGTTGGTGCTCGTGTCCGCGCACGAGGCCAACTCGATCGCAGCGTTGGGCGCCGCCGCACTGGCCCATTCGACGTCGATTGCCGCTTCCCCATCGTCACCGTTGACGCCTGGATTAGTGCAGGTACCACCGGTGCCGGTGCGGATGAATCTGCGTCAAGGTGCCGGACGGATACGCGCTCTTAAGGCCGAAGACGCTTCGGAACATGGTCCAGTCAGCGGTCGTGTAAAGGTTGGTGTCCTCGACCGTTACAATCGTCTGTCCCTGGCCCGAATACCCCGCAGCGAAGGCCGGATTGAAGTTGTAGATGGTCGCAAGATCGGCCGGCACCACCAGCTGGTAACCGCTGCTGGTCGTGTAGTCGGTGCGCTGCCGATACATAGGATGCGGCCGGAAATCATTGAGCGACACCACTCCCGCCAGAGCCGGTGCGAGCGCGGCCGGTATCTCGGGATCGCTCATGTTGGCGAAATGGCGCTTGCCGTTCACCGAGAGCGAATGAATCTCGGTGTGGAAAGCGTCGCGTATCGATCCTGCGGTCCCCGAAAAATCGATCAGCATCGCACTCGGATAAACGTAGTTCACCTTGAACCCGTGCACTCCGAGCCATGCGGTAATCGTGTCTATATCGCGCGGGCTTGCACCGAAACGCCGTCCGAACTCGTCCGCCGTCAGCCATTGGTGGTAGTTCGGCGAGTTTGGATCTTCGAGCTCGCCGATCAGTTGCTCCAGTTGGCGCTCCTGCTGCGGCGAGCGCCGCAGTAGCAGCAGCAGATGGTCGAGCGGAAAATCGTCGGCCACCCGCCCGCGATCATTGGCGGCCGTCGCCTCGGGACGGACGTTTCCCGGCACCGCAAAGAGGTCGTTGTCGTCAACCGGCTCCGTGATTTGAGCCGGCGCCGTCGTCGCAGCGCCAAGCGCCCGCGCGGAATTCGGCAGGACGCTCACCGTCATCCCGCTGATCGCCAGCGCAAGTACTATGACCAGAATTTGCTTGCTCATAAATCCGGTCGCCGTCAATTAAACACGCCAATCTGTAACATGCAGCATATAATCACGCCACCCTGTACAGACGAGCCGTTTAACTAGCAAATTGGCGCGTTAACGTCGAATCGCTCGCGATAGACTCGATGCAAATTCGATGGGTTCGGTTCGCTTCCATCGCGGGAACCGGCTAGCCCCCGCCAACCTAGGTGATTAATCGGACCGAATCCTGTAACAAACCGTGCGAGTTGGGAAAGTCATCGCAACGGTTCAAGGCTTTTCCCCGTCGTTAGCGAGTGGCACTATGCCGTGAAGTCCATGCAAACGTCATCTGTCAATCTCCAGTCGTCGCGAGTCCGAAGCTGGCGCTGGCAACAGTTCGGCGGCCGCGCCACCCCCAACGGGTTGCCGCCGATTCAGTTCGTTGTGCCAATATAGCTTCCACCAATGTCAGACGAAGGTGCATCGAATCGATGAGTGGACTGGAGGCAAGCCGTCAATTCTGGGATGAAAAAGCCCGCGAGAATCTGGTACGTATCGTCAGCCGGTCCTTATGACGGGCGCAACCTTACCGAATTCTGGGCATCGGGCCCGAGGATTTGGAACGATCTGAAGTCGTCATCCGACTACGAACCCAAGTTTACCGATACGGTCGTCGAAATCGGCGGCGGCGTAGGACGCCTCACGCGCGCGATGGCGCCCGAGGTCGGCAGCGTATTCGCATTCGATCTCTCTGCGGCAATTGCAAACGGTGGTGATCGATGTTGATGCAGATGCTGTGCAGATTTGCGCCGCGGCGCTATCGGGTTTACCGCCTGATTTCGCGCCTCGCTCCGAATCGCTACGAGGTTTACCGGACCGAGGGCGGCCTCATTTACCTCAACCTCCACGAACATCCCATGATGGTCCAGGTCGCGATGGGCACCTACGAGCCCGCCAAGCACGCGATGATTCGGCGCCACCTTCGCCCCGGCATGACCTTCATCGATGCCGGCGCGAACAGGGGCGACTTCACGCTCCAGGCAGCAAGACTGGTCGGAAGCTCCGGCCGGGTCATCTCGATCGAGCCCGCGCCCGAAAACTATTCGTACCTGAAACGCAGCATCGAGTTGAACGGCTTTGCTCACGCTCGCGCTTTACCCATCGCCCTGGGCGATCGAGACGGAACTGCCAATCTCCAGATTTTAGGGCGCAGCACAGAGCACACACTCGCTCCGCTCAAGCCTCAATACAAAGACCTGCCCAAGATCACGGTGCCGATCAGGACGCTCGATTCCGTTGTCGCAGAGAATCAGTTGGAACGCGTCGATATGGTGAAGATCGACGTGCAGGAACTTGAGCTCGAGGTACTGCGAGGCGCGGTGCAGGCGCTGCGAGCCAATCCTCAGCTCGTCATGTTTCTCGACCTCCCCAAGCGGATCGAAATGCGGCGCGCGATTGCCGAATTCCTCGCGCCATTCGGTTACACGTATTTCCCCGATTGCGATGAGACGGCCCCGACTCGCGAGATTCCGCCCGCGGGTTTGGAGGTCGCCGCGCTCAGGGTTTAGCGGCCGCGCTCCCAACAGGAAGCGCGACCGCCGAATCAGTTAATTACCAGTCCCGTACAGGGTGCTCTTCTGCACGCCGTTGCCCGCATTGTCAGTGACGTTCAGCGTCCCGGAAAACGAGCCGGTCGTCGGCGGCGAGAAGTTGACTGCCACCGTGCACGACGCTCCCGGCGCCAATGAAGTGCTGAAGGTCGGCGAGGTGCCGCAGGTCGTGCCAGTGGGATCGATGCCGAAGGTGCCGCTGCTGGTTGCGATGCCGCTGACGACCACGGTGGTGTTGGAGCCGACCACGCTGGGGTTGTTGTTGGTCACCGTATCGAATTTGTCCGCGCTGGTCGTCCCATGCATCACAATCCCGAACTGGAGCGCCGGCGCAACCGAAAGCGCGGCAAGTGTACCCGTTCCCTTCAGCGTTGTCGCAGCGCTGCCATTGGCGTAGGCGCTCGCGACGTTTAGGCTCCCCGTACGAGTGCCTTGGGCGATCGGAGTAAAGGTCACGCCCGCGGTGCAGCTCGCACCCGCCATGCCTTTGGGTGCCAGCGTGGTGGTACCCGAAGTGTTGCAAGGATTCGCCCCGAAGCTGGCCAGAACACCAAAGTCTCCCGTCGGCGCCGGAATCGCGTCAATCACCACGGGCACCGAGCTGGTATTCGTCACCGTCTCCGTTCCGGTAGTTGAACTGGTCGTCCCCACCTGGGTGTTGGGGAATGCGACGGCGGAGCTCTGCGCGAACACTGCTTTGACTCCCGTCCCTGTCAGGTTCACAACTTGCGGGCTGAGCGGCGCGCCCGTATAGGGGACGCTTGCCGTGCCCATGAAGGTTCCGAGCGCGCTGGCAGTGAATGTCATGCTGAACGTGCAGCTATCGCCCGCCATTCCGCTGGGCGCCAGCGTTACGCCCGAGCACATATCCGACACGATCGCGAAATTCGGACCGGGTCCGGGGCCTGAGTTCGTAGTCGCCGTAACGGTGCCGATCGTGACCGGGCTCGCGGATTGATTCAGCGCGGTCGCGAATCCGTTGAACATGACGGTGGTACCGCTAACCCCGCCGTACACCGAGCCACCGAAGATTGCTCCGTACGGCGTGACCTTCAGCGGCGCCATCACGGCCTGGTTGACCGGGGTCGACGTGCTGCCAGTGTAGAAGCACGCGCCCGGAACGTAGGTCGCCGTGATCGAGTTATTACCCACCGGCAACGTCGAGGTGGTGCATTGCGCCTGGTCGGAGCTTGGGCTGCCCAGCGCCACGCCCGAGCAACCGGAGATCGGCGAGGCTCCGTTATCGAACGTGACCGTCCCGCAGGTGATCGGATTTGAGCTCGTGTCCGTCACGGTCGCGGTGAAGGTCACCGATTGACCGTATAGTGACGTCGGCGCACTCGAGATCAGCGAAGTCATGCTCATTGGCGTCGGCGTTGCGGTCGGAGTCGCGGTATTGGTCGCCGTCGCGGTTGCGGTTGCCGTATTCGTCGCCGTCGCAGTGGCGGTAGCCGTCGCCGTATTCGTCGCGGTCGCCGTTGCAGTCTCAGTCGCCGTTGCCGTTTCGGTGGCGGTCGCGGTCTCAGTAGCCGTCGCCGTATTCGTCGCGGTGGCCGTTGCGGTCTCAGTCGCCGTTGCGGTTTCGGTGGCGGTCGCGGTCTCAGTGGCCGTCGCCGTATTCGTCGCGGTGGCCGTTGCGGTCTCAGTCGCCGTTGCGGTTTCGGTGGCGGTCGCGGTCTCAGTGGCCGTCGCCGTATTCGTCGCGGTCGCAGTTGCAGTCTCGGTCGCCGTTGCGGTTTCGGTGGCGGTCGCGGTCTCAGTGGCCGTCGCCGTATTCGTCGCGGTCGCAGTTGCAGTCGCAGTCGCCGTTGCGGTCTCGGTGGCGGTCGCGGTCTCAGTGGCCGTCGCCGTGTTAGTCGCGGTCGCCGTATTCGTTGCCGTCGCCGTGTTCGTCGCGGTGGCCGTATTGGTTGCGGTCGCCGTGTTCGTTGCGGTCGCAGTAGTCGTTGCGGTCGCGGTGTTCGTCGCCGTCGCAGTGTTGGTCGCGGTCGCGGTATTCGTCGCCGTGGCGGTTGCGGTTGCTGTCGCCGTAGCCGTGTTCGTGGCGGTGGCCGTATTCGTTGCGGTCGCCGTATTCGTTGCGGTGGCGGTGTTCGTCGCCGTCGCACTGTTCGTCGCGGTCGCCGTATTCGTCGCCGTCGCAGTATTGGTCGCTGTCGCGGTGGCCGTATTGGTCGCAGTCGCCGTCAGCGTGGCCGTCGCGGTGTTCGTCGCCGTCGCCGTATTGGTCGCTGTCGCGGTGGCCGTATTGGTCGGAGTCGCGGTTGCTGTCGCTGTCGCCGTCGGAGTTGCGGTCGCCGTTGCTGGTGTCGCCGTCCTCGTTGCGGTCGCCGTGTTCGTAGCCGTCGCCGTTGCCGTATTCGTCGCCGTTGGGGTTGGCGTCGCTGTCTTCGTCGCGGTTGCCGTCGGCGTCGCCATGCACGCAGTAACTTTCAACGTCACGGGCGTGGCGGCTGTTGGGCTAGAGTCACCATCGCCCTCCGCTTGGACAGTGATGCTAGTCCCGGCTGTAGTGGAGGCGCAGGTTGTGGTTATGCTCAGCGTAACGCCGGGGCAACCACTAGTGGGATTCGTACTGAACGACGAACCCGCTCCGCTCGGCAACGTGGTCGACGAGCTGAGGCTGTAGGTAACGTTACCGCTGCCATGTTCTGAGCACGCGACCGAATACATTGCAGTGCTTCCGCCGCCAACTGTGACCGTCGAGGGCGTAACCGTCACGCTATCGACATGCGCGGTGTCCGTGAACCTGTATTGCGCTGTCAGTCCCGAAGTCGCCCCCGTCGCCGTCATCAGGAACTTCACGCCGCCGTCGTTGTCCTGAATCATGAAACTGTTGTCGGTAAATGAACCCGACGAATCCGCCGTGTCGGTCAGCCACGTATCGTCGGTGTCGGTCTCCTGGATCTGGATCGTGACCGTCTCGCCCGGCGCCCATCCGGCTCCGTAAATCGTGACCGGCGAGCCCGGCGGATAGTCGGCCTTGTCGGTGCGGATAGTCTGGTAGGTGTACATCTCGCTCAGCGCCAGCGGTTCGCCCGACGCGTTCTGCCCGCCGCTCATCAGCACCTGCCCGACCGCGGGCAGCGCAAAGAAATTGGCCGCGAACTCGTCGCGCGCCACGCTCATCGGCTCGTTGGCGACAAACGCTCCCGACACCGGATCGTAAAGTTCGTTGGCCGCCACCGGCTGTCCCGCGCTCGTGCCGCCCGCGATCAACACCTTGCCGTTATACGGCAGCGTCAGGCCCTGGTGGCCGTGGCGCGGCGTGATCATCTGCGCCGCCAGCGTCGTAAAGGTCTGCGCGGTCGGATCGTAAAGCTCGGCGGTATCCAGGTCGGTTCCGGCGGCATTCTGACCGCCTTCGATCAGCACGTCGCCATAGAACGTGTAGAGCAGCGACGCGGTCGCCAGCGTGCGCGCCGTGTTGAGGCTTCCAACCTCGGTCACTTTGCCGGTCGTGGGATTGTAAAGCTCGGCGCTGGCCAGCGGTCCCGACGAATTCGAGCCGCCCGCAATCAGCACGGTGCCATCGTCGAGCAGCGTGGCGGTATGATCCTGTCGCACGTGCTCCAGACTGGCCGCCGTCGAAAATGTCTTCGAGGACGGATTGTAGATCTCAAGACTGGCCAGCGGCCCTTCTACGCCGCGTCCGCCCGCGATCAGGACAGTGCCGTTGTTCAGCAGCGTAGCGGTGTGATGGCTGCGCGGGATGCCCATCGACGGCAGCGTGGTGAATGCGCTGGTCGTCGGATTGTAGAGTTCCGCGTCCGCGACCGGCCATCCGAAACTGTCGATGCCGCCCGCGAGCAGGACAGTGTCGTCATTGAGAACGGTTGCAGTCAGACCGTAGACGCCGGTCGTGAGGCCGGTCGGCAGGGTCGTGAACGAGTTGCTGGACAGGCTGAAAATTTCAGCACTGGTGAGAGCGGTGCCGGAGCCGTTGGTACCGCCGACGATCAGCGCCTGGCCGTTCGGCAGCGTCGCGGCCGCATGATTGGCCCGCGCGGTGTTGAGATTGCCGGAAAGCGTCCACGCACCCGGAGCTTCCGCCGAAATCGGCAGCGCAAGCACCAGGACGACGAACAGCGCCTTAAGTACGATTGCGCCAACGCGGCCAGCGGATCCGCGAGGACCCAGATGGGCAGAATTCATTTGTTTTCCTTCCCGTTTTCGCTCAGTCCTAGAGCGCGGGCTCTCACCATGGCCGAAGCAGCCCGGCGATTATGTCCCTTTGTCCCCTCTGCTAAAAGCCAAATATAGGCTTTGTGAGTGCGTGGTTATTACCACAAAACGCCTACTATAAGCAAACACCACACAAGATACGCTAATAGAATGTTCTGAAAGCGAAGAAGAATAGACGGCCTATGCTGACTCGCTGGAACAAAACAGTCAGACGGAAAATCCGACTATGAGGCGGCGAGCTTGACGATGGGTTGGAGCGCGAGAATCTGCGCTCCGGTGGAGGCGACAAAGATGTAACCTTGCCGCCCCGATGGTATTTGTTTGTCAACGTCAAGCGCATGAACCACCAAGGCTGATGGTGCCATCGAGCGAGACGGGCGCCACTTTCGCTTGAGCCTCGATAGTGAAGGGTTGGGGTCCGAATCCGCCTCCAAATTGGGTTTGTTTTGCAATTTTTTGATTCTGCTATCGCGGATTTCCGTTGGTTTCGCCGTTCGGCCCGGTCATTATGACATCGACCGCAGCGGGCTCAGATACGCTCACGTCCACGTCCACGATCTCAGGGGTCGGGACATGCTCTCCGGCGCGCCTCGCCTGCAATCGTTCGAGTTCGTGCATGTTTCTTAGCAAGGATCGAGAAAGCTGAGCTTCGTGACGCCAGAGATTTAAGAATGGCTCGGGAGAGGTTTCCAACACGCGCACGACGTTGAACGAAGGATCGTTGAGTCGAGCCCGCTCGCCCTCGAGCCTCTGCTCGGCAACCTGATGAGCCTGGCGGTCGCAAGCTGCCACTTTTTTCTTTTCCAGCGACGCCAGTACTCGGTCCCTTTCCGTCGACTCGTACCGCCTAACCGATTCCTCCGCTTGCTTGACGAGCAATTCCTTACAACCGTGCTGGTAGAGAGCCGTTTCAAAGGTTACGACCCTGCGGAACCGCCAGCCGTCGGCTATTATTTTCTCGGCCAACATCCCTTCAAGCCCGCCCTGGGGATCCAAGGTGATCAATAGATCTGCGCGAAATCTGTCAAAGACGTCGGGGTTCTCGTTTGGCAACACCAAGTCGCGTGCGGTAAGTCCATGTGTCACGGCATTCGTGGAAACTTTTGTTTTTCCTGCAGGCGTGCATGGACCAGTGCTCCGCTGAGCGTTGAGCCTATTCGCCAAGATTTGCCGGTCACTTGCCAACTTGATCTTTAACCCTTCAAAGAGTTCTCGATTTCCTTTTCCTTGCGCGCTCTGAGAATCTTGTCGACCCTTTCCATTGCCTCTGTGTTCGACATGAACGCATCCATGATGCGCATAGGAACAGCGGGATTGGGAGTGCCGCAGTCCGGGCAAGGGGCCGGCTGGAAGGAGCCCCGGATAATGCGACCGTCAGGCAGTTCCTCGCGTGCCGCGTACCTCGCCTCCACGTTCGCCATCGCGGTCCTGGTACAGCCGTCGCATTCGCCACCTTTAGCTCGGCGCTCCAGGCGGTCAAATCGCGACCTGAGTCTCGTCAGCGATCCCATCAGAGTCTCCTTGAACGGTGCTCCAGCAGCGGAGTAACCGAGTTTTCAGAAACTGTCTCACGATGCGGTAATCGGCCTATTTTCATTTACGCCGCTCAGCACACTGGCACACTTCTCGAGATCGGCGATTACCTCGAAATTTGACCAGAGGCTCACGATCGCCAAAGCGGCTTTAGTCCTTGTTGGGGAAGAAGTATCGAAGAGACTAGCATGCAGCGTATCGATCGCATCCTTAACGAGCGCCCGGAGTTCCGCTCTCACTTCTTT
Source organism: uncultured delta proteobacterium (assembly GCA_963724395.1). Taxonomy (GTDB): domain Bacteria; phylum Desulfobacterota; class Binatia; order Binatales; family Binataceae; genus Binatus. The sequence goes on from CAVRUK010000005.1 coordinate 354,775, forward strand.
CTGTAGATCGGCAAGATCGCTGGTGATTGCTCCGACGCCGAGCCGATCTGTCTCCTCTCGCCCGGCGCCACTCTTGAGCGCAGGTGTTTTCCGACCGCGCTGCCATGCTTCGTCCATGATGGAATCATCCGCGCTTCTGTCCGAAAGGGAAATTTGGTCGCCGTCAACTTCTGCCGGTGCTTCCTTAAGTTGACGGCCGAAGGGATACTTCGAGATATTTCGCCAATTCAACTATTGCTTTGTGGACTGTTTGGCGGCCCCCTATTTTGTATGACGCGGTTTTTGCGATGTGTGCGAACGACTCACGTTTGACCTGGTACCGCGCCAGCCAGTCGAAATGCTCGAGTTCTCGCTTACGCGGAGCGCGCTTTAAACCCGCGGCCAAGGCGGCGGCTTCGATCCGGTCGCAGTAATCATCAGTAACCCGCTTAACCTCCTTCAGGATATACGCTTTGAAATCGCGACGACTCCGCCACGTTGGATCGAAGTAAAAATGCCCCGGTCGCAGCGGCTTAATCTTGAAGGGAAAGGTTCCAACGAAGATGCCTTGCCCTTGAAATTCCCAACCTCGGGCATCCGGATCATTGGCATACCAGCGCGCGGTATCACCCGCCAGCGACAGGCACCAGCGGTCGGTCAGATGCCAGTGCTTTGCCCAAGCCGATAATTCATCCGCGTCATCAGGCGTCACGTTCCGCAACGTCGTGAGCAGCTGGGGTTCGAGTATTGCCGCACGTTCCAGAAAGCGTCGCCGTTGGACGTCCGGCGCTCCTGGCACCAAACCGGTACGTCCATGAGACGCGAATTCCGGCACGTAAAAATCCCCATTTCCCCACGCAAGCCCCGGCGCCATGATAGCGTTCAATTGGTCGGCATGTTTCACTGGTTAACCTCTATCCGGTACTAGTCCGGAATCCCTGTCCATCCTCCGCAAATTCCGGTGCTCCCGCTTCTGTATCGAGGACAGAAACTCTCTTCACTGATTGTAACACCTGTGCTGAGCCCAGACTGCACACCTGCAGAGATGGTTCACGCGAACCAACTAGCGCAGTCTCGACAACGCCGTTGTTCTATCTAGGTGGAAGTTTCTCGGAAGCTTGTTATGGTCGAAGTGCGCGCCCCCACTCTATCTCTGTCCGTCGTCGATGTCCCCGATAATCCGACCTTGAACGCCTGCCAGATCTCTGACCGACACTCCTGACAAATCTGAAAGCGCGAGCGCGGTCTCAAGGGCGGCGCGCCGCATGTGTTTTTGTTCGATCCACTTGTACACGGCGGCTGATGTCACTTTGAGATGCGCGGAGACTAGTTTGACGTGTTGGCTTTTGCCCTTCGCGCCAAGCCTCGAACCCGCAACCCGTACGGCAGCTGCCACCATGTTCACGTCGTGAAGCCGTCTGCCCACGTCCAGAGGATATTTCAACCGAATTCATCACGTCAAACCGACGATCTGAATTCAATTATAATTTGTTAAATTGCAGTTGGGTGCGAGAAGAAAAAAGATGGCTTCAAATTGTGAGAATGTAATTACAACATAGATTAGATTGTGTAGCCGAAGCGGAACCCGATCTGTGGCTTGACACGTTCAGAGATTTATTATTCAATTATAGTTAATTCATTGGCCTGAAGTAAACTTAGCGATGAACCATCGTCGAGCGCACTCCGCGAGCGCGATGGTCGGCGAGAACTTGGAGAGCAACCATACGGAAGGAGAACAACATGAACATAAGTCTGGACTATCGAAATAGTTTCCTCTGCGTTCTGACGAATGACGGTATCCATCAGAAATGCTGGTTCCCAGTCATGAAAGCTGAGTATTCAGAGGTCCACATCTACCTGGGTCGTCCGGTGAAGCAAATCGACCCAGGAAAGGGAACCTATGTAGACGAAGAAGGAAACGTGTTTCAGCTGTTAGACAAAGGCGAGACGAAACCAATCGAGGTCGAGCATATTCCCGGGATGGAGAAGAGTGAACTCGAGGTACTACTGGAGGCTTCGTTGAAAGAAAAGAAGACCGACGAACGAAACGGAGATTCGAAAAGGATGCAGCGAAAAAATCGAAACAACGGCCGGAAAGCGCACGCCCTGCAAATAAACGGCTCGGCGCCGCAATCACTCAACCCTGATACGACAGTAAGTGCTCCGCCGAGCGCTGACGCGGCGAACGGTGCGGCTTCCGAAGCTCCGGTGCAGTTGAATCTTCGACAGAAGCTGGCCGAGGTTCGCCGCCGCATCGGCTACATCCAGAAGCGCGGCCACAACGAGCGCTCCAACTACTCGTACGTTACGGCCGCCGATATCACCGGCTCAATCGGGGACATACTCGCCGAATTGGGGGTCGTGGTTATCCCAAGACTCGAAGACATCACCTACGAATCAGCAGTGGGCCGCGGAGAGGCGACCCGGATGGCTCGGGTGGTAATGGCCTACACCTTCGCTGATGTCGACAGTGGCGAAGAGATCATCGCGAAGGTCGCGGGTCAGGGGCTCGATCCCGGCGACAAGGCGCCCTACAAGGCGATGACCGGGGCGTTGAAGTACGCCCTGCTCCAATCGTTTTTGCTGGCCACCGGCGATGATCCGGAAGACGAACGGGCAGTCGCTCGCGTCACGGCAACGAATTCCGAACGGCTGATCAGCGGCGACGAAGTTCGCGAACTGCAGAGCCTCATCGATGAGACCGGGACTGATCTGGAACGGGTGCTCGCGTACTACAAAGTCGCATCACTCGGGGAGCTGACTGAAACTGCCTACCGGCGCGCCGTCGAAGTGCTCAATCGCAAACTGGCCAAACGGGGTAATCAGGAGACCGTTCATGCCGAGGATTGAGCGGCTGCATCAGAACACTCCCGAGTGGCACCGCTGGCGCGCCCAAGGGATCGGGGCCAGCGACGCTCCGGTGATCATGGGCGAGACACCATTCAAGACCCCGAGAGCGCTCTGGTCGATAAAGACCGGGCGTATGCAGGAAGCTTCGGCAGGTCCGGCCGCGCGACGCGGTCGCCAACTGGAGCGTTTCGCCCGTCGCGCGTACGAGCGACGAACAGGAATCCAGGTGGAGCCACTGTGTCTGGTCCACCAAGAGTTCGAGTGGATGCGGGCGTCGCTGGACGGGTTGAGCTTCGACGGCTCAACGCTGGTGGAAATCAAATGTCCGCTGAGCATCCGCGATCGCGCATCGGCCCAGGAAGGTCGGATCCCTTCCCAGTATTACGCGCAACTACAGCATCAACTGGAGGTCTCCGGAGCTGAACTGGCGCACTACTGGTCGTTCCACGGGGCCAACGGAATCCTGGTCGAAATGCGCCCCGACCGGGAATACGCGAAAAGGCTGGTAGAGGCGGAGGCTGCGTTCTGGCAGCTGGTGAAGGAAAACCGCTGGCCCGAATTGGCCGACGAGGAACTGGATCTGAGCACAGATCCAAAGTGGCGCCACGCGGCACTCCGTTACCGTCAAGCCAGGCTCCTGCTGGAGAACGCGACATCCGAAGAACATCAGCTGCGCGCAACGCTTGCGTGCATGGCGACCGCGAGACGGACGTGGGGTGCTGGCGTCGAAGTCCTGAAGAGTTCGCGCAGAGGCGCGGTCGACTACGCTGCGGTTCCGGAGCTACGCGGAGTCAACCTCGAACCCTACCGTAAACCTCCCATCGCGGTCGTGAAGATCAACTTCATCGAGTCCAATCGGCAATAGAACACCATGCAGGAGTGTTTCGGCTTCCGCAACTTCCGCCAGTTCGAGCGCACCCGCAGGGAGATCAAGCTGCCGTACGATCTGTTGAATGACATACGTTTCCGTCAGCTTCCCGATGCCCGCAAGGCCCACCTGATCTGCCTGCTGCTGCTCTCGGCCCGAATGAACAATCTCCTGCCCAACAGTCCGGTCAAGCTGGAACGGATGATCGGGGCGACCGAGCCTTTGGACCTGAGCGCGTTCGCGGACTTCGTCGACTTCGACGTGGTGGAAAAGCCGAGCTGGCAGGACCGGGTTGCCGATCGGCGGGTGCCGGACAGCATGCGCGCGGCGGTGCTGGTGCGCGACGGCGGACGATGTCGAAGATGCAGGAGGTCGATCAAGCTGGAAATGGATCACATCGTTCCGGTCAGCAAGGGAGGCAAGACCGAAGAATCGAACCTTCAGACGCTCTGCCGGCGCTGCAACCGGGCCAAGGCCAGGAAGCTTACTCCCAGGTTCTGAAAGATGGGTGCGGCAGGCGAATCATCGCGCAGCATCGCAGTCGAGCTGGCCCTGCTGTTCCTGCGTGAACTTGAGTCCACGGTCGCAGAAGATCCGGAGCGGCTGGTCTCGACCGAGGCGGTGCTCTCCTTTGCGGCGGTCAGGCGCGGTGAGCCCATCACCTGGCAACACTGGCGCAGGATTCTAGAAAAGTACGAAAAGGCGGACCTGATCGAGCATATGCTCGGCGCGCCGGTGCCCATGGATTCCGGCGACGGCGAGTCAGCTGCGGACAGGCTGATCGGGCTGGTGCTCGACAGTGGAATCGAACTCTTTCACGATCCCGACCAGCACGGCTGGGCTTCCTTTCGGGTCGACGGGCACTTCGAGAATCGGCCGGTCCGCTCCCGCCCGTTCCAGCTCTTCCTGCTGCGGACCTACTACCAGGAGACCGGCAAGAGTCCTGGCGCGCAAGCCATCCGCGCCACGCTGGACCTGTTGGAAGCGAAGGCCCTCTTTGACGGTGATGAATCTACCATCAATCTTCGGGTCGCAAATCACCGAGGGAAACTTTATCTCGACCTGTGCGACCGTCCCTGGCGCGCCGTCGAGATAGATAGCGAAGGGTGGCGAATAGTAGATCGACCGCCACCGAGATTTCATCGCACCCGCGGCTCGCGGCCGCTGCCCGCACCCGAACGCGGCGGTAGTCTCGACGAACTACGCCGCTTCCTGAACGTCGACCACCAGGGCTGGACTCTCATAAAGGCCTTCCTGGCCGCCGCGCTGCGTCCCAGCGTGCCCTGTCCCATCCTGGTCGCCAAGGGTGAGCAGGGAGCGGGAAAGACGACCGCGTGCAGAGTCATAAGCGCGCTCATCGACCCGCGCACTGGAGCCCTGCGGGGCCCCGTGAAGTTCGCGATTTGACAGCTGCGGCCAGGAATTCCTGGATCGTATGTTTTGATAACTTGAGCCACCTGCCGGAGGATCTTGCCGACGCAGCTTGCCGGCTGGCCACCGGTGGCGGGTTCGGTGGCCGGGAACTCTATAGCGATCATGACGAAGCTATATTCGACGCCACGCGTCCCATGGTGTTCAACGCGATCCCCGACCTGGGGGCGGCGAGGCCGGACTTTCTCGACCGTGCGGTTATCGTTGAGTTCCTCGACATGAAGCCCGGGATACGCCGCGATGAGGCGCAGTTCTGGCGCGAGTTCGAGGAGCTACGACCGCGAATCCTCGGTGCGCTGCTCGATGCCGCCACTGCGGGACTTAGGAACCTGCCCAACGTCAGGCTCGATCAGCCGCCGCGAATGGCCGACTTCGCGATCTGGGTAAGTGCGTGCGAGAGGGCTTTGGGACTGGAAAGAGGGGAAGCGTTGGAAGCCTACCAGTCCAACCGCGCCGAAACCCGTAACCTGGCGCTCGAGTCCTCGCCGTTGTACGAACCTGTTGCCGAACTCGCCCGGGAGGGCTTTAGCGGGACGGTCACAGAACTGCACGCGCGGCTCACCGGCATGACGAACGAGAGCATGCGCCGCTCGGTACGCTGGCCCAAGGCGCCCAATGCGCTGAGCAACGCTCTGCGCCGCATGGCAGCGAATCTTCGTGCCGCCGGAATAGAGATCCAGTTCAGCCGCGCCAACCTCCGGGGCAGAAGCGTAGTATCCTTGGTCTCGGCTTCCGATCCCCGGAAAAGATCTTCAGTCATCTTCAGTGACCATCATTAGCCTTATCAACACCAAGCTCGGAAAGCGAACTGATGAGCTCGTTTCGACAAGTTTTCCTCGGAAAATATCGGAAATGTCCTCTGATTCGGCGTTGATAGTTCAGAACTATCACCACTGAAGATAACTGAAGATCTTTTCCGGGTTTTCAACACATCGCCAAGACTATTCCGCCGTAGGTGCGCTCGGATTGCAAAATGGAGGAAGTCACCCTGTCCTGCGGACCCAGGAGAGCGCGGTACACGCATTCCGTGTGCCGCTGACAATGCGGTCAGCGTCTTAAAAGCGAGTAGCTCCTGGGCGCGTGCTCTTTAAGGTAGGTACGCAGCGATTCTATACTGCAGTCGCGAACCTTGGTTTGCCAACCGCTCGCAGACCTCTCATCGACCCACCATTGGCTTTTGTCCAGCCTGACGTAAACCTTGCTGTTGTACCCGACTGCAGCGCTGCCGCGATTCCCCAATCGTTCCAAACGCAGGCCGAACTCTTCAAGCAGTTCCTGCCAGTAACTCCAGCTCAAGCGAAAGGCGGGCGGCGGCGAGGGGTCGGGCATCTCTTCGAGCCTTGATCGCGTAGCGCTCCATCAGCAGCTTCTGCAGGCGGTGCGCAGTTTCTCTCTCCGCCGGCAGGGCTCCCTTGTCGGCGCTGATCTTGCGCAACAGTGCGATCTTTCGCTGCGCGTCTTCGACCGTCATCGAAACACTCCCCCCTTAGGGTTTGCGAAACTGGAATGGATAGGGGTGGCGGCGTGATCAATCCGCCACCCCCAGGGGTTCGCCCGCTCTCCCTTAGAGCTGGCCGTCGACGGTGCTGAGCAGCTTGGTGATGGTCGTGCCCATGGTCTGATAACCTATGAACACCACGACCGCGACCGCTGCCATGATTAATGCGTATTCCGCCATTGTCTGGCCGCGCTGAGCCTCGCGCACCTTTACCAACAGCCTCGTGATTTTATCCATGTCCCGTGTCCTCCTTCGTATCGTTTTTTGGCCGAAATTGGCCCTTGTCCCCGTTAGTCAGCTCATCCTGTCGGCCGTCGACTAGAGAAGAGGGTCCACGGCCGCCAACAGCGACGTGATCGTGGTACCCATAGTCTGGTATCCCACAAAGACAACGACCGCGACCGCCGTGAGAATCAGCGCATATTCAGCCATCGTCTGGCCGCGCTGATACTCGCGCAGCTTTGCAGACAACCTCGTGATCTTGTCCATTGTCCCGTGTCCTCCTTGTTCTCTGTTTCTCGGCCGAAAATTTGGCCGTTGTCCCCATTGATATGCCCTGATCAGTAGCGCCGGCCCGGTCTGACTTTGAAGCGGCTGGAGCCTTTTAAAGATCGGAGGTAGATCGCTCCTATGATACCCACCACGAATAGAACCTCCCACGAGAGCAGAACGCTGAACCGATCCAGATGGTTGAACCAGTCTCCTGAAGCGCCGGCCGCTCCAACTCTGGTTATGAAGGTGTCGCGCCAGCGCGATATAGCGATGGTACCGTTCCAGAAGAGCGCCACGGCCGTGATCGCCGCCAGGAAAAGAATCCCGAATTGCACTGGCAAGCGTCGGCGCACGGGGCCGTCGAGAGAACCAGGTTCGGGTATGAAGTCAGCGACAAAACGACTTCGTCGAAAGTCCGGTAGCGGTTCTTCTTGATCTTCATCACCGGGGTAAGTGGCAGGCTGAGGAAAGACGGGTATCCGCCCGCTCGACGAGGGGTTGGTTGCTTCGCGAATCTGGCGGAGGATGAAAAGCATATCCTCTTTGCAAGTCAGCGTTCCGAGCAAAGAGCATTTGGAGAGTGCTTGGAGCTCCTGCGGAGTTATCCTGAGGCGCGCGACGAGTTCGCGGTCGTTGCGAATCTGGTCCAGCAAGGAACCCTCTTGCGGTGGCGCCGGCAGTAATCGGCGGTCAGAATCGGTTTTCATGGAAGCGTATTTTGACGCAGAATACGGCTCTAAGCAAGACTAAACACGACATGAGATGTATAGAGCCTTATAGCACCCATAAGAGACGTGAAAAAGCCTTATAGACTAAGCATATTGTAGCACTTAGCTACACACGGTAGGTTTCGCTGGGATAAATAGTACCAAAACATTACTTTTAGTAGCGTATCGGATTGAACTATCGGCTCAAACGGAAACATGCACGGGAACTGGAATGTTCTTGTTGTTCCCAGGGCTGACGACGCCCCCTAAAAGCCGATCGCGGCGGTCGAGCTTCTCGAAGCCGCATTTGCGTTCGCAAACAACACCTGCCTCGGCGTGGCGATCACACAGTTCGATTTGTCGAAACCATAGCGCGTCCCTCCCGCGTCGGTCTCGCAAAAAAGTGGTTCTAGCAGGAAGCTGTGTGTGGCGAATTGCTGATTCTTGGGGAAATCAGCAATTCGCCACACACGAGGTCGAAGCTCAGTTCGTCAAGGCCGCCGATGCCATCGAGGCCGTATCTTCGAAGCTCAAAACGCGTGCGCTGAGCCGCAGCCTTCTCAGTTCAGAGCCTGTGTGTGGCGAATTGCTGATTCTGGGGAAATCAGGAATTCGCCACACACAGGTTCCACTTGACCACTGGTTGCCTTTTAAGTTGGAATCGATCGAGTCCGACGATGCGTGCAAAACCCGGCGGCGACATCCCGGTCGTGATTGGAGACTTCTGCCGATGTGAAGGTCACCAGCGGCCCTCCGCCATCTTGAGTGTTTTGGGCCTGCTGAGTGCTTAGCTAGATCCTGTCGGCGGCGGTCCGGCGGAGACACACGCACCCTCCGAGTCCGCTGCCGGTCATAAGACGATAGAACGCATCCACTTGTTTCGCGCCCGAGCCCATCGCGTGCAGGAATACGTTGGTGTGCTCGGCGACCTCGAGCCTGGGATCGACGCGTCGCAAATCACCGGGATTGTGCAACGTCCAGTAGAAGGTCGTTCCGAGCTGCCTGTGAGCGGGGCGCCGAGCGACGATCCACGCGCCGAACGGACTAGCATAGTCGAAAGCAATTTCGACGTTGGCGTGGCGAGCGTCTGCCGCCTGCGCCAGCGCGCGGAACATCGACTCGACCTGCTCGCGCCTCAGAAAGTACAAAAGACCTTCCGCGACTACGATTGCAGGCCGGCCGAGGTCCCATGGCAGCACGTCAAACAGATGCGGGTCGGTGATGTCAGCGGCGAGGAGTTGAAGGCACGGGCTCTCTGCGAAGAACCGCCGGCGAAGATCGATCACGTCCGGCAGATCGACATCGACCCGCATGAACCGGCCATCTTCCGACGCCGCCGATTCTTCGAAGCTGGCGTCGAGCCCGCAGCCGAGGTTGACGCATAGCCCGTTCGGGTGGCGCTCGAAAAAGCTGCCTACCGTTCGCCCGAACCACAGCGAGCGAAGCACGATTGCCCGCACTTCGTTGGGGTTCAGACCGAAACGGCGCGGCTCGACTTCAAGCTCGCGAAGAATTTGCTCCGACCGGCGATCGATGTAGTCGAGCTCCGGGGCGTCAGTCGCGGCGAGCGCTTTGGCCGCGAGTGTGACAAGCATCGTCGCCGAAACACCGGATAGATCCTCGATGCGAGTGGCGCTGGCCTCGCCCGGGGAAACGTGCGATGTGCCGATCGGTTCCATTTCGGCTCCCTCTTGCCGTGCAAGGGCCGGTGAACAACCGGACCAAAGGGAGTATCACGAAACGGGTCGAATGACCAAAGGCCGGATTATAGCTCGATACTACCGCCCGAGACTCATCTAACTTCGCGAAGACCTTGCTCGCCGAGAGCCGACAGCCAGCCTGCCACAGCCAGATTCAGTTCGGCGGGATTGCCCGTCATCAGCCAGTGATTCGATCTGATGACTGCGCGTGCTGCGTGCGGTAGCAGCGGGAAGTTGGTCTGCTCCTGCCAGAAAAGACTCTCGTCGGCGACTGCGAGGAGCGCAGGACAGGAAACTTTGCGGATTGTGGCCGAGTGGTCTTTGAGGACCGCCGAACAGATTGCGATCAGCGTCTCGCGTGAAATTCGCGCGCGCAGCGTTGCGTCGGTGCCGCAAGCGAGGCCTCGTTCGAATGCTCGCTCCAGGTCCAAATTCCAATTGGTGTATTGAGGCAAGTTGCGCACCGAGTTCCTGGCTTCCTCGAGCGACCGCCATGGCCCCAGCTCACCACCGAATGTCATATCGACGAACGTCTCCGCTGGCACGAGCATTCCGGATGCGGGTGAGGGATCGAGCAGCAGCAGAGCTTCTGTCGCCTGAGGATGAAGCGCAGCGATGATTGCGGCCAACTTTCCGCCCCAAGAGTGACCGCCCCATATCACCCGGCCCTTTACCAGCTGACGACTCATCGCAAACATCAGCTCGGCAAGGGGTTCCATTTCCCAGCTCGGCGCCTCGTTGCTGGCGCCGTGGCCGGGCATGTCGAGCGCGATCACGCGCCGTCCGCTGAGCGCGGTCATCAGCGACGTGAACCAAAGCGCATTGCCGCCGACGCCGTGAAGCAGCACGATCGGCGTCCCGGCGCCACGCCGCTCAACTCCGGTGATAACCGAATGGCCGTGTTCGAGACGCACTTTAACAAATTCAGGCATTAAACTACCGACAGTTCTCTTACCGATCGTAGGATTGTTATACGAACTGTGCGATGAGGCAAGCGGCGCTTGCAGAGGTCGCAAGACGACTACGCGCCGGGCCCGAGTGTCAAATCTCGACGATCGGCGCATCAAGCGGAAACAGCTGCGGACTTCGCGCACGAATGCTTCGGGCTGCTCGAAGGCGGCTAAGTGTCCTGTGGCTCTCAAAACCTGATCCGCACCCTCGATCTTGCGGTGACAGGCGAGTTCTACTTGCCCCGTTCCCCGGCGGGACTCTCCTTCACACCGCTGGTACGGGCTTTGCGGGAACTTGTTGCGCTATGGCAACACTCACCTCGACACCCGGTCCGCACACTGCTACGCCGATCGGCAACGTCGCGTAGCCGATAGCTCCTACAGCGACACGACGCGCGTCGTCTCGGCGCGCGGAAGGTTCGACACGATGCTCCACCGCGCAGTCAGACGGTCCGGCGCTCCATGCGGCGCGTCAAAGAGAAAACGGATCGCGGAGGGAGGCGTCCAGTCCATAACCTGTGTGCGGCGAATTACTGATTTCCCCAGAATAGCAATTCGCCACACACAGACGTCATTTCAGCCCCGCTGATGCGGAGTGGCGTCTTTTGAAAATCGAAGTGGTGTCATTTCGCCAAGCGCGGATCGTCACTCGCGACGCATTGAAGGCTCAGACCAGACGTGACGATCGCCGCTTTGTAACTCGTATCCATGCTTGTGCTGGCATTCACCTGATTGCGGTAAACTTCCTTGCCCGCTTCACACTGATTTGCGGTTTCAAAAGCGCGGGCGTTTGCCCATTGAGATAAGGGTGCGTGCAAATCAGCTCCTACAATGGAGCCTTCCTGAGCTCGTGGCGGGGCAATCATCAGGTACCAGCCCACAAGCGCGAGCGCAGCGGCGTGGCGGGGATTCATCGACGTTGAGTTAGCAGACCGCAGCGCGATCGACAAATGGGCGCGGTCAGGAGGTTCGTCCTAGTTCGGGGCTGGTGTCTGAATTTGAAATCGTGAATGGCCTAATTTTCTCTTGAGACGCGGATCGTCGCTCGATGCACAAAGGCCCGCAGCTAATGCCTTATCGTACTCAGGTCGTGCGCTGACTTCCTTGATGGTGTGTGTGGCGAATTGCTGATTTCCCCAGAATCAGCAATTCGCCACACACACGTGTTTGCAGCGGTGGATGCGAACAGTTCTCGGTGCGGGGTCGAGGTTCGGCTGAAGCATGACTGGGCTTGCCGAGCGGCCTGATCTAATTTCCGGCCAATTGGCGGTGACGACCACAGACGAAATAGAAGTCGTGTCGCCACAGCCATGACAGGTTGCCTGGTTGGCTCAAGTTCACTACCAGAAAATCCGCTTCACCACAGAGCGAACACAGTACGTCAACATGCACGCTTGGTGGATCGCTGTTGAAGATCGCACCAACAGACAGGATTTTGCTGGGGTCCATCTAAGCAACTCCGCGATTGATCATAGTGGCCCGCCACGCGTGCGGCGATCATTGGCGGGTTATTGCAATGCCAAGCTGAGCGAAATTTTGGTTACAATGGACGCTCGCGCGGCGGTCTAGTAGAGGGGGCTCTTGCTGGTGTTTGCCCCCTTACTCCATTTGGATTGCTCTCTCGCCGGAGAGATGTTTGTCAATGAATTCGGGGAATTCGCGAAAGCAACCATTTAAGAATGGCTAATCTCAAAAGACGGTAAAGTCGCGAAATCTCAACACATTATAGAGTGATGGATACGATCCGCGATCAGCTTCCAGCAACAAGCTTCTTAGTCGTTAATCAATTCCTATTTATTTCTACTTAGTTTTGTAGTATTAATTCATGCCGCGTCGGAAAAAATCGAGTGCCAAGGCGACTTCAACGAAAGGTAAATGGTGATGTCAAAAGCCCGTGCGAAGGAACCTAATTTCGGTGACGTGATACGCAGGAGGCGTAGAGAACTGGACCTCACGCAGGAACAAGTCGCCGCGCGGGTCAAGACTTCCACGCCATACGTCGGCCACCTCGAATCAGGCAAGCGCCATCCTTCGAACAAGATTTTAACGCGTCTGGCCGAAGTTCTCGGCCTTGATAGGCGTGAACTGTTCTTTCTCGCCAACCCGCACACTGAGGCCTTAATCTCTGTTCAACCGGACACAGCAGAAGGTTCGGTTTCGGCTTGGGACCAGTTCCGACAGAACGACCATCTTCGACGCATCCACAACGTCTCGAACGACGAGATGAATATGTTGTCGCAGGTAGCACTTCTAGGTGAAGTTCAGTCACCGCGCGATCTGGTCTTTATTCTGAACACGGTTCGTCACGCCGTCGGAAGATAAGTGTAGCTCTTCTCCCCCGAGCAGAAGGCACGCTTGGCCAAAGCCCCTCACGGTGAAGCCAACGCGTGCCTTCTCTTTTTGAAACGTTATAAGTCGGAATGCAATTCGTGAGACGAGCGGCCATCTGGCGCTGAGCAATGTCGGCAGCCTTGCGCACCAGCTTCACTATCTGCAGCGGGGGATCCGTACCCGACTGGCGCAGGTCTGCGACCAGGCGGCTCTGCGATTCCGGATAATTGCTAAGCGCTTCCAGCATCCCGATCGACCCGGGATGCAATCGAAAATGTGTGAAGCATTTGAAATGTGACGCCAGCTCGATTTGTCGATCTTCGCGCCCCTTGTCATTCCTGATTGCGAAGCACAACCATGACCGGCCGAAAGATGTGTTCGTTTGTTTCTTTTGACCTGTCTGTCCTTAAAATCCTCCCCTTATGCGGCAGCTGATTCTCCTCCCGTCGCTTCTGCGGTTCACCAAGACCTGAGTGTGGCGAATTGCTGATTCTGGGAAAATCGGTCATTCGCCTAGACTATTTGGGCGCCCGTTCTTTTCACTGCCGCTTTGGTGAAGAATGACCGTGATCTTGCGACTGGTGCACCAAAAAGTGTCTAATCTGATCTCCGAATTCGGGAGTATTCGCGGTGAGAGCACGGCTCCGCAAATTTACCAGTCTGTCAGCGAGCCAATGGTTCTTGCTTGCCACAGCGACGATCGCGCTCATAAGAAGTCGAATCTGCGTAACGTTCGTCCCAATCCGGCAGATTCTCCGACCGGTCTCGCCTCAAGCTACAACCTCATCCCGAGACATGTCGCCGGAACAAATCGGCTGGGCTGTCGAAACGGCCGCCCGCATAGTACCCACTGGAAGCAACTGTCTGGTACGAGCAATCGCGGGGCGAGCGATGCTCGCGCGCTACGGTTTCTCGAGCCAGATTAGGCTCGGGGTACGGAAGAACGATCTGGAGAAGCTCGAAGGGCACGCGTGGCTGGATTGCGGAGAAAAGATAATCACCGGCGGAGACGTACACCAGGCGTATGCCGAGATGCCGATTGGCGAAAAGATTCGCGACAACGCCAGGCCCGAAACCATGGCGGATATTCCCACTGCCTGATCGCGCACGCACGCGTAGGTAGGATGAAATCCATGCTTGGCCGCCAGCTCAAGGCGGCGCAGACATTTGGCCTGCACCCAGAGGAAGTCCCGGATTGAGCGGCATCTCTATAGCCGCGTCGGTAGTTCTTTGTGATCTCAAGCCTTGCATCGCTGCTCTCACCGGCCCGGGAGAAGTCGTTCTTCGAGCACTTCGCGTCAAAGTCGCGAATGCACGTGAAATCCGGCGATCGCAAGCGCGCGGAATCGATTCTCCCGTGGGATACCATCAATCGCCTTTTGGAATCCGACGTGCTTCCTCCGAACAAGCTCATGTTGGTGCGGGCGAACATGGTGATCCCGCCGATGATGTATCGCGGGCGTGATGAAGCGAATCGAATAGATCCGCGCGCCCTCCATTCGCTGCTACCGCAGGGAGTCAGCATTGTCATCGACGGCATCGACGAGTACGTTCCCCAGCTCGGCCGCCTGTCGGATTCGATCGAGCGACGCCTCGCGCATCACGTGTGGATCAATTCTTACGTCAGTTTCGGGCGCGGCAAGGCATTCAAGCCGCATTGGGATAACCACGACGTGATCGTCTTGCAGGTTCATGGAAGCAAGCGATGGCGCAGCTTCGGCGTTCCCGATCCGCCTCCGAAACGCAAGCATCGCGACGGCGATCCCGTTCCGACGGACATTGTGTGGGAAGGCACGATGCGCCCGGGCGATGTCCTGTATCTCCCCCGCGGCGAAGTTCATGAGGCCGAGCTTGAGACCGCGGATTCTTCCCATCTGACCATCGGCATCAAGCCGCGCCGCGGGGTTGACTTTTGGGCGTGGCTGGGCGAGCAGGCAGATTCTGAATCGATATTCAGCACCGATCTCACGCGGCATCAGGGTGACGCGGCGATGCACGAGCATGAGGCTCGACTGAAGGCGCGCATGCATGCACTGATTGATTCCGCGAGTCTCGGCGCGTTCCTCGACAATGATGACACCCAGGTGCGTCCGCGTCGTTGGGTGAGTCTGGGCGTCGTGGATCGCGTTGCGAATGGCACCCTGATCGCGCCTGCGCTTCGGCGCCGGGTCGCGCTGGACTTGAATTCGCCGACCGTGAAGGCCGTAGCGATTGGCGGAAAACAACTCAGCCTGTCCGCGATTGCTCGCCGCGTGCTCCATTTTCTTGCAACGGCCGACACCCAGCCGTTTGGCTCGATCGTCATTGCGCTCGATGCGTACGCGGATGAGAAAGGAATTCGCGACGCGGTCTGTGAGCTGGCGCGCCTTGGCCTGGTGGGCTTGGAGTCGGAGAATAGCCGCTAGGCTAGCGCGGATCGACGTTTTAATAGCGCCCAAGTGAGTGTATTGTAAGGGTTCGGACGGTCCAATATTCTTCTTTGAGCGTCCCCGAAACTGTCAAGCGTTGACGTTATGGATCAGACTGGTTCGGGCGCGGAACAAGTTCATGGGAAAAACGATTTCTCTTGACTCCACTATCGCGGCAAGCACCGACCAGATTTCTTGCCTCCTGGGTGCTGAAGCTGCGATTCTCAATTTGAAGAGCGGAGTCTATTTCGGGCTCGACGGGGTTGGCGCAACGGTGTGGGATCTCATTGCCGAACCGAAACTCGTGAACGAGATTCTCGAAACGCTACTAGAGCGTTACGAGGTTGACCGGGAGCTCTGTCAAAACGATCTCCTGGCGCTACTTGCCGAGCTCGATCGTCGTGGCCTGATAGAGATCAGAGAAAAGTCCGCGCCTTAATTCTATTCACGCACGGACCAGCCATCTTTGCCTTCGGCTTAAGCCCATCCCTTGACGAGGTTTCTGAAGGCTTGCCCGAGCGCTTGAGCGGCTATGCGTGCGGGTCGCAGAACGTAATAGAGAAAAAACAGACTACGAGGCAGTTTCACAAGCTGCCAATCGACCACGGTAGGTTGCAGTCCACGTTCAATCACCAATCGAAATCGCCTCTGAAAGCCATCCGTCATCCAAAGCTGGACCATGGCGTCATCGACAATCGACGAACGCGACTCCGGTGAAACGAGCTTGCGAGCTATCCGACGTGCAACGGTAGAAACCGGTTTGCTCGCGGACGCGGCCGCGAGGACGTCCTCGGGCAGTTCGGTCCCGAGCAAATCGTGTGCGAGGCAGAAGCCCAGCTGCAACATGCGCAAGCTGTGGGATTCGGACGCTTCGGCGACGATGGCGCTCCAGTCAACTCTGCCAGTTTGAATCACAGCCGCTACATCGCATACCGCCTGCAATTCCGGCCATCCGTGCTTCGCTGCGTGAACGCATAGAAACAGGACCAGGTCCTGGTGGCTTAATGTCAAAATGCTTCCCTTGTCGAGTGAGAGCCGCATGGCTCGCTCCCACGCTGCATCCTCGCTGACGCAAGGAAAGTACTCTGGCGTCAGGTGCCAGTGAAGGTCCAGCGAGTAGAATTGGCCCGGTTTTGCGAACTCGTCTTCGTACGCGCGCGCGCTTATCCTCTCAGCGCCAGGCTTTCCAAAAAACATAGGTCTGTAGCCATCCTGGGAAAGCAGCGCTGCCGCTTCCGGCAGTTCGGCCGTACGTACTAGGATATCGACATCCGAGAATTGGCGTAGCCCAATCTCACCGTAAGCTACGACGGCCAGGGCTGGACCTTTTAACACGATGACAGGCACGCCGGCAGCTTCCAGGATTCCCGTGACTCTGAGAGTCTCGCGAGCAAATGACAGATTGTTGAGTGAAATACCTAGCGATTCCACGCGAACGGCTTCGAGCACGCTTGATGGGACCCGATCCGGACACAGGTTGGACAGTACTTGATTTATAAGGGGGATCAGGCGGTGCTGACGAGCCATCCGTAGCACGAGTTCCCAATCGAGGTTTGCGGCCAGTAAATCACGTACGGAGGTGTCGTTCCTGGTCCCTGGATAGAGCACCGCAGAAGCGCATCGCAGCAGAATTTCCGATTCCGGTCGCATGACGATGGTTTCTGCAGCGGATGGGTTCTTCAACCGTCGAGCGAAGACGGCGGATGCATTAAGAACATTTGCTGCCCAAGGCTTGTCAGGGTAACTTTCGGCGATAGTTGTTTATACGGAGCCATGAGAATTCCGACGGCCTATTCACAGAAAAAACTGACGCCAACAGCATAGCGGCGCCTTCGACGCGGAAGCAACGAGGAGGCGCCGAGCTGTTTTCGGGCAACGGCCCTTCGCGCTTGATAGCCGAGCAGGCACTCGATAAATCTGTAATACTGTTCTTCATTCGTATCCTGATAGTGAATCGCCTCGCTGAGGCCTGGATGAGCGGTATAGCTGTATTCTACAATCTCGACGGCCGGCCAGTGGACCGGATGCTGTTCGAGCGGTTACTCAGCGCGATCGGGCATCGAGGACCCGATGGGATCGGTCGTTGCATCGAAGGTCCAATCGCTCTCGGCCATGCGATGCTGCGGACCACGCCGGAGTCTCTGCAAGAGTTCCAACCGTTACGTGACGAGAATGCAGGCCTTTGCTTGACCCTGGATGGCAGGGTCGACAATCGCGACGAACTCACCGAAGCACTGAACGCGAAAGGCTTCCAACTTCGTGCCAACACTGACGCAGAGATCGTATTGCGCGCGTATGAATGTTGGGGAGAAGAATCGCCACGACAAATCATCGGCGATTTCGCCTTCGCGCTCTGGGACGAACGCCGGCGTCGCCTATTCTGTGCCCGCGATCTCGAGGGGATAAAGCCGTTTTTCTACTATTTCGATGGTCGCACCTTTATCTGCGGTTCCGAGCTGCGCCAGATTGTGGAAATGCCGATGGTGCCTCGTGAGCCAAACGAAGCTTTCGTCGGCGAATATCTTTGCGGAAGGCTCATTGGCCGCGAGGAAACTCTATACAAAAGCGTGTCGCGCCTGGCGGCCGGAAATTCACTGACGGTTTCAAGCGAAGGCTTAAGCAAGAGGAGCTATTACAGCCTCGACCCGAACCGCGAGATTCGCTACCAGACAGACGATCAGTACGCGAGCCATCTCCGGCAGCTTCTTCGGGAGGTTGTGCGCTCTTCAATGCGTAGCATCGGGGGCGTTGCGGTGGAATTGAGTGGAGGATTGGATTCCTCGACGGTAGCAAGCGTAGCCCACTCACTGCTTCGTGACCGCGCATGTGATTGTCGCATGGAGACCTTTTCACTGGTCTATTCGGATCCAGAGTGCGATGAGCGAGAGTACGTTGATGCGGTTGTGCAACATTGGGGCCTTACCTCCAACCTTATAGAACCGGGGCTGGATAAGAGTTCGTCCTTTGCCGGATTGGCTCGCCTTCACAAGGACCTGCCGGGGTTCCCCAACGGCGTGGTATTCGAAGATCTCAGGCACCTGATTGCCCAAAGGGGCTTCCGCGTCTCGCTCACCGGCGCGGGGGGAGATCAATGGTTCACGGGTAGCGCGTTTTATTACGCTGACCTCCTGCGTGAGTTGAAATTCGGTGAACTTTGGCGCGACCTTAGAATTAACTGGCGTTTCGGGCCGCCAAGCAGCGGCCGGTTAGAAAATCTCCTGCGGTATGGTGCTTGGCCGCTCGTGCCCGATCCAGCGCGGCGCGTGATAAAGCGATTGCGTGGAAATCCGGAGTTTCCTCCTTGGCTATCTTCGGAGTTCGCTCGCCGAGTGAACCTGGCCGAACGATTGCGGCACCACGCAGAGATTCCAGCCGGCCTCACCTTCGCCCAGCGGACGATGTATGAAACATTTCAGAGTGGCTGGGATACCTATCTCTATGAACTCGAGGATCGCGATAGCGCCCGCTATGGCATCGAGCAGCGTCACCCGCTTGACGACCGCCGGCTACTGGAGTTCGCGTTCTCCATACCCGAATCGCAGCGGTTCCGCGGCCGAGAGACCAAGTTCATAATGCGCCAGGCGATGAAGGGCCTTCTTCCAGAGAAAGTTTCCGAGCGGCTCGACAAAACAGACTTCACCAGAATGGCCCTCACGATGCTCCAGAAACTTGGCGGTGAACAGCTATTCAAATCCCTGACAGTCGCCTCCTGCGGTTGGGTTGACGGCAAGGCAATCCGTGCGATGTGGTCCGATGACCTGTCCGTCCTTAGTGGTTCCGCCTTGTGGGCTCTGTGGAAGATTCTCAACATCGAAGTCTGGATGAACGAAGGACTTCGGAGCGATCCTTCGGCGTCTGCCGAAATGACGTAACAGAAGTATGAGTGGAATTGCGGTTATCTATCACCCCGACGGTTCTCCCGCCCATCCGGACCAATTGGACGGCATGATGGCCGCGCTAAACCATCGCGGCCCTGACGGGCTCAAGCGATGGTGCAAGCGCCCTGTGGTGTTGGGTCATGCGATGCTGCGCACCACTCCGGAGTCCGTCAAGGAGACGCAACCGCTGTGCGATGAGAGCGGGAGTCTTTGCCTGACATTGGATGGCCGAGTCGACAACTTCGAAGAGCTGGCCGCTGCAATCAGGGCGAAGGGTGCGCAGCTTAGGTGTGAGACTGGTGCCGAGTTGGTGCTGCGGGCCTATGAGTGTTGGCAAGAGGAGTCTCCTCGAAGAATTATCGGGGACTTCGCCTATGCGTTATGGGACGAAAAAAGGCAGCGGCTTTTCTGCGTCCGTGACTCTCTTGGGATAAAACCCTTTTACTACTATGTTGACCATCGCACATTTGTATGCAGTTCAGAGTTGCAAGCGATTCTTGCCTATCTTCAAGGGCCGCGGGAACCTAATGAGTCTTTCATCGCTGAGTATCTTTGGGGAGGGTTAGCTGACCGGCGCGAAACACTCTACAAGCGGATCTTTCGACTCGAACCATCACACTACTTGATAGTCGACCGCGATGGACTCACTATTCGCCAGTATTATGATCTTAATCCTGAAAGTCAGATCACCTACGCGAACGATCGCGAATACGCAGAGCATTTTTTCGACATCCTTGAGCAGGCCGTCCGCTCTCGAATGCGCAGCCTCACTGGAATCGCGGCCGAATTGAGCGGTGGCCTCGATTCCTCCTCAGTTGTCGGCATGTCACAATCATTGCTGCGGGCTGGAACAGTTCCCACCTCGCGCTTCGAAACCTATTCCACAATCTATTCCGATCCACGATGCGACGAACGCTCGTATATCGACGACGTTGTTCGCATGTGGAACCTGAAGGAGCGCCGGGTCGACGCTCTCGCACCTGGCTTGTCGATCTTTGCAGACAAATCGGATAGGTACAAAGACCTGGCCGGCTACCCCGACAGTGTCCGATACGAAGGATTGAGGAAGATGGTCTCACAGTGTGGTTTTCAGGTCCTGCTCACCGGGGCCGGCGGCGACGACTGGTTGAGTGGAAGTCGTCTCTATTATGCCGATCTTCTGCGAGAGTATAGATTCGGCGAGCTTATACGCGAACTCAGGGCCAACTCGCAGAACGCAGGCGCGTCCGGAGGTCAATTGCGGAACTTCCTTAAGTTTGGAGTATGGCCGTTGATGCCGGAAGCGTTACGCCGAACAGTTCGCAAACTTGAAGCAAATGGTGATTCACCAAATTGGATCGATTCCGGATTTATCAGGCGGTCGGGACTGGTCGAGCGGCTTGCGCGCCGCAAAACCAATAAGTCACTGAGTTTTGCGCGACGAGAGATATACGATTCGTTCCACGACGGCTGGGCGACTCACATGTTAGAGCTCGAAGACCGAGGCGCCGCGTGGATGGGAATCGAACTGCGAAGTCCGTTTCATGATCGGCGGCTAATCGAGTTCGCTTTCGCCATTCCCGAGGAGCAACGATCCCGCAACGGTCAAACAAAATTTGTTCTGCGACAAGCGGCGCGAGAACTCATTCCGCGGACAGTCGCAATGCGCCTCGATAAAAGCGATTTCTCCGCAGAGGTTGCGAGCACGTTGGAGTTCATGGCCCAGGCGAAGTTCTTCGATTCCATGACGGTGGCATCTCTCGGATGGGTCAACGCGGAAGCGTTGCGGAAGATTCTGGCGAACTGCCTTAGCTCCTCCGGACGGATGGATCCTTGGCCTCTATGGCGTACTTTCAACCTGGAACTATGGTTCAATGCGGCCTTTAAGGAACGGAATTCCGCGGAAGGCGATTTTCCAGCACAATCCGTTCTGATTTAACCGGCACCGCGCTCGTGCTCATGCTTCAACCGTCAGGAAGCGCCGGTAAAGCGATAAAATGAGCGGCATCGCTGGCATCTATAGCCTGGACGGTCGCCCGATCGATCTGAATGTGTTGGAACGGATGACCGATCTGATGTCGGCGCGCGGGCCTGACGGCGCCGGCCGTTGGAACGGGGGAGCCGTAGCTCTCGGCCATCGGATGCTCCGTGCGACGCCCGAATCTCGCGAAGAGACACTACCCCTGAGGGACGAGGCGGGAGCCTTCTCCCTCACATTTGACGGCCGCCTTGACAACCGCGACGAACTTGTCGCGATGCTCGCGACTGGAGGGCTTCGTGACCACACCGACGCAGAATTAGTGCTTCGGTCATACCAGAAATGGGGCGAGCAATGTCCTAAAAGATTCCTGGGGGACTTTGCCTTCGCAATCTCGGACGAACGAAGGCAGCAACTCTTTTGCGCTCGCGACCAGCTTGGCTTGCGGCCGTTCTATTATCACGGTGACGGATCCAGAGTTATCTTCGCCTCCGAGATACAGGCGCTGTTCGAAGATCGCACTCTGGTTCGTCAGCCAAACCTCATTTCGCTCGGAGCCCATCTTATGGACCTGGCTACGGCGCCACGGGACACACTATACGAAGGTGTGTATCGTCTGCCCGCGGGTCACTCGATGGTGGTAAACCGGAAGGGTCTAAGTGTCAGTAGATACTGGGATATAGATCCTGCTAACGAGGTTCGCTACCGCACGGATGCGGACTATTCCGAACATTTTCTGGATCTCTTTCAGCGCGCGGTGCGTTGCCGGCTAAGAACCACCGGCGCAGCAGCCGCCCTCTTGAGCGGGGGCTTGGACTCAGGTGCTGTAGTCTGCACAGCCCAGCAGCTGCTGCGAGAAGGTTTGAGTGACGCAGTAGCACTGGAAACCTTTTCGATTACCTTTGAAGGGTTTCCTGCGGCCGACGAGCGAGATTTCATCGCAAAAATGGCTACCGGACCGAACACCACAGCCAATTTCGTCAGCTTTCAAGAAGATCCATCATGGTTTGATCTCGATCGCGCCAAGCGATTTCCTGACGTCCTTTACGATGTGGCGAATCTGATCTACGCTCCCGGACTCGGCGCTATCCAGCAACGCGGTATAAAGGTCCTCCTGACCGGCTTCGGTGGTGATGAGCTGCTTGCGAACGGTTTCGAACACCTGTGGGACCTTTTTTCGCGTGGAGACCTTACGACGCTGGTATCGGCCCTGCGGCACGATGCCGCCGTTTATGGAAAGTCGCCTTTATTTCTCTTTGCGAACTTCTGCCTGAAGCCTCTGGTTCCCGCGCGCTCGAAGGCCGCGCTCGCTGCTTTGGCGCGGCCATTTCGGGATGGGCTGGGTCGTCCCGGCTTGAACTCGAAAATCCTGAAGGGGCTGAGGCAGGCCGACTCGCTGCAGACTCCGATTCCGCACTTCCCTTCGTCTGCGCAGCAAGCCATCTACAACACCCTTTTCCTGGGACGCCACGCGGCTACACAAAGTGACGCGCTGGGTCAGTTCTACGCGCGGTTTGGCTTGGAGTTGAGGTGTCCGTTCCTCGACCGACGAATAGTCGAGTTCGTTCTCGCAATCCCTGAGGAACAGCGATGGCACCACGGACAGTCGAAGTTTATACTTCGGGGAGCCATGAAGAACATCCTTCCGGAGCAAATTCGGACGCGGCGCGGCAAGGCGGATATCTCTGGACCGATTGATGTGCTATTGACACATCATCAGGCCGAGATTGATCGGCTGTTTCACAAATCAGTGCTGGTGTCTTTGGGATTGCTGGACGGTGAGTGGCTCGAGCGGCGCTTGAAACGAAGCAGAGGCGAACGCTATCCTTACGACGTTCAGGACCTTCTGGCCCTTGAGTTGTGGTGCCGGATTTCCATGGATCTCAATCGAGAAACACAGTCAAGTCCGACTTAGATTAGCCATTGTTCGCCTTTCATGGCTTTATTTGGCCTACGTGACGACGCCCAAGCCATTGCATTAGGGGCGAAGAGCGTCTAAGTTATGCGTTCAGCCGGAGGGATCAAGCGACATGTCGAAAGGTTCTAAAAGAAAGCAGGCCTCGGAGGCCAAGTTGTCCGTACAACATCCGTCTAAGCTTGCATACGAAACGCCCCGACTGGTGGAATACGGGAATGTGACCGACATTACTGCGGGTGAAAACGGGACTCATTTTGACCCGGGCACAAAGAAGAACTACAACAAGAGGGGAACTTAGGCGGCGCACTCTGCGGGACGACCTCGAGTCGCGCCGTCTCTCTGGTGGTAAAGTCCGATCCTGGACTTGGACTCTGTCGCTTATTAGCAGATTGTATTGAAAACTCGCACATCGTGTTGGCAAGTCGGCTGCGCGGAGCGTAGGGGGGGTCCGTCACCGTCAGCAAAGATTCGAGTCAAAGGGGCCTTATCGTACGAGAGCCTTAATCTCTCGCAGATAAATGGTCAAACCCTTCTGGCCCGCCTGAAGAAGCAGTTCGGCCTTCGCCAATGCAGCGTACGCTTTTGAACTACACGGTTTGCGGGCTTACAATAGCGAGTGAATTCGAGCTTCCGGAACTAGTCGTTGCTGGCGGTCAAGCGAGGCCGAACCTCTTTGTGCGTTTTTCACGTTCCCGGCCGCGATCGGATTCTCACGCAGACTGGTTTATTACCTGGAAATTTCCTGACGGAGAATTATGGCTCTCATGCGGGAAGGTGGAAGGAGGCTATCTCCTTAGCTTTCCCGGCTTGGCCGACTTCCGTGTGGACGCAAACGGTCGGGAAGTTGTCTGCCTTCCCGGATCCGATACTCCAGGGGACACGTTACGCCATCTTCTACTCGACCAGGTCCTGCCCTTAATCCTCAATTTGCGCGGCAGGGAAGCGTTGCATGCCACTTCGGTGCTGACTCCGTTCGGCATTTGCGCGTTTGCGGGTCGTGCCGGAGCGGGCAAGTCCACCTTGGCAGCGGAATTCATGCGGGCGGGCTTTCCCGTTCTAAGTGACGATTGCTTGGGCCTTGAGCGATGCGGCCACGAGATACGTGTTACCCCTTCGTATCCAGGGGTGCGCATTTGGGACGATACCAGACTAGCCCTGTTCGGTGATGCGATCGAGGGGCCCAGCGTTGCTCACTACACCTCGAAAAGGCGCGTTTTGCCCGACGTGCGTGTGCGTGCGTTACCGGCCGACCCGCAGCCTTTGACAAGAGTTTATTCGCTGACCGCGCCGGTCGCTGGCGAGGGCGCGAATGCTGTCGATTCGAAAATCGAGTCGTTAAGTCTTGGCGGATCCCTGATGGAGCTGATTAAGTTTGCCTTCCGGCTCGATGTTACAGATCGCGTGATGCTGCAGCGACAGTTCCGCTTCTTTGAGCAGGTCGCCGCGCGTGTTACGGTTCGTCGCCTCCAAGTGCACCCAGGATTTTCTTCTCTCGGGGCAGTTCGAGCAGCGATCCTTGCTGATATGGCATCGCCACAGCCCAGTGGTGAGTGAGCACTAGGCGAACGAAACCCGTCTAGGGTCTCGCGTGGACCTTCGCTAACCTCTCCCAAACAGTGGCTTCCTCAAAATTCTCGATCGCTCGATAGTGAGCGTGCAGATAGTCCCTTACCGGCTGAATATGATCGCCCGGAAGAGGACGTTCTTTCCCATCTAAATCGTTGGACCAGATAATCAGCGGGACCTGGTGCTCTTCCAGATCATGGAGAGCGCTCTGCACTTGTTCTGGTCTGGTAAAATCGGCGGTTGTTATCGTCATCAGCTTGGTGGGGTTCTTGAGCTCCAACAGGAAGTATACCGACCAATTGCTGCAAAAAACGTATTCGCCCGGATGAGTGTGGTCTGCAAGCCACTGCAGTTCCGCGTCAAACGGCGCAACACGGCCCGATGGCAGATCGACATAAGTTGTCCATTTTGTTCGTGCCACAGAAATGTCTCTAAGCATCATGAGCACTACGACCATCCATAACAGCACCGTCGCTTTTCGCTTCCAACCCTTTCGGCTCGCCAACCAAACCAAAACGATGAACGCCGGCATGGAAACCGTGCTCAATCTCCAACTTGAGGGCGAATTCGAAATCGCTAAAAATGAACTTAAACCGACGATTACAACCAGTACGATGACATCCCGCTGATGGCCCGGGTGCGAATCGCCATAAAGCAAAAAATCGCCGAGCGCAGCTAGATAGATCCACGGCACCAGCAAGCCAATGAAAAGCCCCATCAATGCTCGGTGAAAATGATGATCTATGAGTGCCTCCGCATCTCGCAATACACCGTAGTCGTACCATGAATTGGCGCCGAAGCTGCTCCAGTACCTGATCGGAAACCAAATCGTCGAATAGGTAAAGTTGTATAGTCCGACTTCAAAGGCGAAATAGGCAAAGCATCCTCCAGAGATCAAAACGAAAGGGATCAGAAAATAAGCCTCGGAGTGCAAAACTGCGTGCCTCTCATCTGTGTCCCGGGCTTTGCACCACCAGAGAAAGACGGCAAACCCGACAACCGCTGCGACGCCGTGATTCTGCGAAAAACATGCCGATAACCCGGTCAAAGCTCCGGCAACTAGTAGATATGCCGAGTCCCGGCTTATAACCAAAATCGCGGTCGCACTCATAATCAAGAGACTGCTATACCAGTGATGGGAAGCGTCGAGATAATTTCGAAACCCCAGGCATAAGAACAAAAGACCGGGGAGGAACACGCTCGGGCCGCTAATCAATCGTCGGGAGATGACGATACTCGCCGCCAAAAACCCCATTCCCAGGCCGAGCAAACACAAGTTCGGGATCCATACGCGAGGACCAAACCACCGAATCAATACAACGTAAAACAGATCGATAGCTGGAAAATTGAACTGGAAAAAGTCCCGGTAGATAACCTGCCCCTGCAGGATCCTTGTCGCCTCAGAAAGAAAGAGTTTATCATCAACCCCGAGGAGTATCGGTGTACGCGGCGGGACAAAGAGAATCAGATATAGATACAAAAATGCTCCGACAAACACCGAGATCGGAAGCAAATGCCTTTTCGCTCTCATTATGTAGGTGTGCGATTCACCGGTGCGGCGCAAGCGTGCTATGAGGCTGGCGATCCCGGGAAGCGGTGCTAAATTGCGTTGTTGTGCATATAGCGGACCAAGTGCTTTTAACCGAAGATGCGGAAAGGTTCCGCGGAAGCAATCTACTCGAGAACAGTAAGTCCTTGAACATGTCGCCGCTGAGGCCGGATAATGCGTCGAGATAAACCGTTTTCATGGCGCAACCTTTACATAGTAGCAGGGGCGTCAATAGAATCAAAAACTCGGCTCGTGACGCCTTACAATTGCCATCGCTATGACAAGAGCCTTGCCAACGACGACTAGTAGTGGCTCGCACTTCACCTCCGCTCGGGTGGGAGTCGATCCGATTCCGTTCGTGCACCTGATCGAGAACCATGACCAGTCCTATCACCTCTGGCGCGACGCGGCTCTCAAGGATCGCATTCTGGTGCACATCGACGCCCATCACGACATGTGGTGGTTTGACGACAACCGCTCCCTCACAATCGCAAACTTCGTGTGCCTGGCGTTGCGAGAACGAATTGTCCGGGAAGTCTACTGGGTCGTGCCTGACGCCACCTGGGAAAATCCGGACGGCCTCAAGGCGCTCGGCGATCATCTTAAGGAGATCCTCACGAATTACCCCGGCGATTCGGCGAGCCCGCGATGGGAACATCATTGCGTGCGCACATCGGTGATGGGGTGCCCGCTGGTTATCTGTTCGCTGGATACATTGCCGCCGTTTTCCGAGGATGTGCTCCTGGACATTGATACCGACTATCTGACCATCCCCAGGGTTTCCTACCGCGCGGAGGATGTGCTGGACCCGGTTCCGTGGCGCTCGCCGGAAGAATTGACCGGGATTCTCCGCTCGAACGCGCTCCGCACCGATTTCGTTACAATCGCGTACTCGGTCGAAGGTGGGTACACGCCGCTCGGATGGAAATATCTTGGCGACGAACTGGCACTGCGGTTGCGCGATCCGAATCAGAAAGATATGGCGGACGCTTACTTGCGGATGCGACAAGGGATCGAGGCAAGTCTCCGGGGCGACGCGGCGCAAGCTGAAAACAGTTTCCGTGCGGTAGGGGACAGACTCGGAGCCGCGCCGTATTTTCACCTGGCGCATCTGATGGCTGAGGCCGGGCGTCCCGAAGAGGGCCGTCGCTGCCATGAGCAGGCTCTGGCGATGGACCCTTCTTATCGCACTGCCTACGCCAGTCCAGGGATACCGCTGTTCCGGGCGAAGAACGATGATGCTGCGAATGCCGCGTTTTGTCGCGCTCTGCTGCTGGACCCTGCCGACGCATATCCTCACCTGGGGCTGGGCTGGGTCGCTGCTCGACGCAAGCGTTGGGCGGAGGCGGAGAGCGAGTTTCGAGCCGCCCTCGTGCTTCAGCCGGATCTAATCGACGCACATCGAGGCTTGGCCGAAGCATTGGAGGCGCAGGGCCGCTCACAAGAGGCGATCGAACCGTACCAGGAATTTCTCAAGCTCGCATTGCGCGGGCGTCGACCATTGAATGAGATGATCGCCACCGATCCTGCCGCGGGGCCGCTACTCGTTTCGGACCAGGCGCGGGTCCATGTATCGCTGGCGCGAATATACGACAGCACCGGCGACAGGAAGCGCGCGGTGGCAGAGTACCTGATCGGAATCGTCGGCGGGCACGATAGCGTCAGGATCAGATTGCGCGTCGCCCGTCTTTACGTGAGCCAGCAGCAGTGGCGAGACGCACGTCAGCATGCCTTCGCCGGACTCCTGCTGATTCCGGCTGCTGTTCGGCGTCGGCTTTATCGGATCCTTCGAGCCTTGGGTACAGTGAACAGATCCTTCCGAAGATGAACGAAGCCCAGTTGGAGCCGATATACTTTTCCGGAGGAACCTGCTACAGCGGTGTAGTACGCTTGGAGTGGACGGAGGGATAACTTCGAGTTTCTGACCGGATGGCATTTCTCATGATCCAGTTAGGAAGGGCAGGGCTGGTAGCAGACAGAGAAGACACAGAAAGGCTCCGCCGCCAGTTTGAAAAGATGCACTGGGTTCGGATCCCAGAGATGCTCGATTCGCAGCTTCTATCTCTCGCTCTTACCTACATTGAGCAAGGTCATTGGCGGGACAGCGTGGTATCGGGGTCTGTCTCCTACTCCGAATACATCCTTGAGCCCGGTGCGGCCGTTAATCTCCTGCACTTCGTCAGCAATGTGCCGAGGTTCCTGGAAACAATCCGTGAGATCACTGGCTGTAGCTCACTGACCTGGTTCCAGGGAAGGGTGTACAGGATGGAAGCCAATGTCGGCCATACTGACGCGTGGCACAATGACTTCTGCCATGGGCGGCTGATCGCTATGAGCCTTAATCTGAGTCCCCGGGGATACCAAGGCGGTATTTTCCAAATGCGGGAACAGAAATCGCAGCGGATACTGGCGGAGTTTGCCAATACCGGACTGGGCGATGCGATCCTCTTCCGCATTTCCAGGGACCTTCAACATCGCGTGACCGACGTCCAACCTGGCGAACCAAAAACGGCATTTGCGGGATGGTTCAGCGCTCGACAGAGTATGAGGGAGCGGTTGAGCCGCCAGAATGTCGCCGGAAGAGTCAGATAGCTCTGAGCTGCATAGTTCACACGCATTTCTGATAGCCTGTAAAAATACGCGGGCCGTCCGGGACTACGTAACAGTCGAGGGTATGAGTGGCGTGATCGCGAACTGTGCTTTTGCTAGGTCCGCGGATCATCGCCTTAGATTCGCCTGCGGGCCGGAACGCCAGACTACCCACGAACCGATAAAGGCTGTGGCACCGGCGACGAAAACGCGCATGGCAAACTCTTTTGCTTCGTGAACCAGACCGGTTTGATCTGGAACAGCACCGGGTCCCTCTCATTATTTGGTCTAACTATTTTGATAGGAGAGAACGCCCTCCTTCGAGTGATCATATTCAGCCGGTAAGGGACTATCTGCATGCTCATTATCGAGCGATCAAGAATTTTCAGAGAGCCACTGTTTGGGAGAGGTTAGCAAAGGTCCACGGGAGACTCGTGGAACAAGATAGTAGCCAAGTCTGCGGGCTGGCGGATGTGCTCAGCATCAACTTCAGCAATGGGAAGCTGATATTCTCCAGACAGTGCTCGTCCGATGGTACTCTTCGCTGAGCTGTCATCCGATAAGATGAGAATATGTCCAATGGGCTTGCGACTCCGATGATTAAAATCGGCAAACTCCCGAATCCTCTTCACCGTTTCTTCCTGTCCAATAATGTCGTTGAAGCGGAGCGAAGATGGTGGGCCTGACTGTTTGCGAACTAGAGGACTGCCACACCTAGCACACTCGCGAGCGTCTTGAAGAATTCTCAATCCGCATTTGCTGCAAAACATCGATGTCGGTTCGCTCGCGCGCGCGGATATGCTGTGAGATTGAATTAGAGCTGTACCGTGCGGGTCATTTCGCGGTCGCGGGCTTCGGCAGGGACGAATCCTGCAAGAACCAAGTGACGATGGAGAATCGCTGTCCGAACTTTACTGGCTTGATCTCGTGCGCTTCGTAAGAGCGATACGCGATCAACAGGCCAGGCGTCGCATCGAGTGTGAATCCGTACCTTTTCCATTTCGGATCGTCGATCAAGCCGTATAAGATGAGTTCGCCGCCGCCGTATCCATCGACGGTCGCCGGACTGTTGACCGAGGGATTCAGAAAGACTACGACCGAGACGGCGCGCTTTCGGATTTCGAGCGGCGAGCTGGGGCGGGAATCGCGGTGCGGCTTGTGAAAGCCACCTTGGTCGTACCTCAGAAAGTTAGGGCCTTCGCGATCACTCAAGCGAATATTGAAATGCCGCTCAAGTTTTGGCCGCAAACTTTCCATCCGATCCGAAATCTCCGACTCTGTCGATTCGCTGATTTGTGCGTGCCATACCTTGCGCCCGGATTCGTCGACCGCGCCGCCCGTTTCGCGCACCTCGCGCCCGCCGACGACGATGCCCTTTTCGGCGCGGGCTGCGCGAGTCTCCGCAACGACACGAGCGCATGTGGCGGCGTCCAGAAATTCAGAGTCAACGAAGAGTCCGAGTTTGCGGAAGAAACCAGCGTCGGGCATTTTTCGCATGTCGCGGCGATCGAAATTCCGTACTCGAACAAAATATATGCTAATCGAGGAACTCGAACAGCAATAAGTCGAGGCATCGGACTGAAGGTGTGGTCCTCCAGGAAGCAAGGCTAGCATTCTTTGCCTATGGCGCGATAAGGAACGCCATGCGCTCAGGCTACAGCTGGTTTCGGAAACAAATCAGCAATTCGCCACACACAGGCGCTTCATCGCGGATTTAGTTCGACCCCAAACGGCGATGACGCTTACACAAGGAAATGGAAACCATAACGCCGGAGCCTGACAATGCGGTCAGCGTCTTAAAAGCGAGTAGCTCCTGGGCGCGTGCTCTTTAAGGTAGGTACGCAGCGATTCTATACTGCAGTCGCGAACCTTGGTTTGCCAACCGCTCGCAGACCTCTCATCGACCCACCATTGGCTTTTGTCCAGCCTGACGTAAACCTTGCTGTTGTACCCGACTGCAGCGCTGCCGCGATTCCCCAATCGTTCCAAACGCAGGCCGAACTCTTCAAGCAGTTCCTGCCAGTAACTCCAGCTCAAGCGAAAGGCGGGCGGCGGCGAGGGGTCGGGCATCTCTTCAAGCCTTGATCGCGTAGCGCTCCATCAGCAGCTTCTGCAGGCGGTGCGCAGTTTCTCTCTCCGCCGGCAGGGCTCCCTTGTCGGCGCTGATCTTGCGCAACAGTGCGATCTTTCGCTGCGCGTCTTCGACCGTCATCGAAACACTCCCCCCTTAGGGTTTGCGAAACTGGAATGGATAGGGGTGGCGGCGTGATCAATCCGCCACCCCCAGGGGTTCGCCCGCTCTCCCTTAGAGCTGGCCGTCGACGGTGCTGAGCAGCTTGGTGATGGTCGTGCCCATGGTCTGATAACCTATGAACACCACGACCGCGACCGCTGCCATGATTAATGCGTATTCCGCCATTGTCTGGCCGCGCTGAGCCTCGCGCACCTTTACCAACAGCCTCGTGATTTTATCCATGTCCCGTGTCCTCCTTCGTATCGTTTTTTGGCCGAAATTGGCCCTTGTCCCCGTTAGTCAGCTCATCCTGTCGGCCGTCGACTAGAGAAGAGGGTCCACGGCCGCCAACAGCGACGTTATCGTGGTACCCATCGTCTGGTATCCCACAAAGACAACGACCGCGACCGCCGTGAGAATCAGCGCATATTCAGCCATCGTCTGGCCGCGCTGATACTCGCGCAGCTTTGCAGACAACCTCGTGATCTTGTCCATTGTCCCGTGTCCTCCTTGTTCTCTGTTTCTCGGCCGAAAATTTGGCCGTTGTCCCCATTGATATGCCCTGATCAGTAGCGCCGGCCCGGTCTGACTTTGAAGCGGCTGGAGCCTTTTAAAGATCGGAGGTAGATCGCTCCTATGATACCCACCACGAATAGAACCTCCCACGAGAGCAGAACGCTGAACCGATCCAGATGGTTGAACCAGTCTCCTGAAGCGCCGGCCGCTCCAACTCTGGTTATGAAGGTGTCGCGCCAGCGCGATATAGCGATGGTACCGTTCCAGAAGAGCGCCACGGCCGTGATCGCCGCCAGGAAAAGAATCCCGAATTGCACTGGCAAGCGTCGGCGCACGGGGCCGTCGAGAGAACCAGGTTCGGGTATGAAGTCAGCGACAAAACGACTTCGTCGAAAGTCCGGTAGCGGTTCTTCTTGATCTTCATCACCGGGGTAAGTGGCAGGCTGAGGAAAGACGGGTATCCGCCCGCTCGACGAGGGGTTGGTTGCTTCGCGAATCTGGCGGAGGATGAAAAGCATATCCTCTTTGCAAGTCAGCGTTCCGAGCAAAGAGCATTTGGAGAGTGCTTGGAGCTCCTGCGGAGTTATCCTGAGGCGCGCGACGAGTTCGCGGTCGTTGCGAATCTGGTCCAGCAAGGAACCCTCTTGCGGTGGCGCCGGCAGTAATCGGCGGTCAGAATCGGTTTTCATGGAAGCGTATTTTGACGCAGAATACGGCTCTAAGCAAGACTAAACACGACATGAGATGTATAGAGCCTTATAGCACCCATAAGAGACGTGAAAAAGCCTTATAGACTAAGCATATTGTAGCACTTAGCTACACACGGTAGGTTTCGCTGGGATAAATAGTACCAAAACATTACTTTTAGTAGCGTATCGGATTGAACTATCGGCTCAAACGGAAACATACACAGGGACAGGTAAGTTTGTTGTTCCCAGGGGTGCGTGTGGCGAATTACCGATTTCCCCAGAGTCAGCAATTCGCCACACACAGGTTCTGCGAATCGGCAATGGTGGTTAGGAACGATTGCCCACTGACAGCAACTGACGATCCTTTCCGGGGTTCAACACATCGCCCGACCCAATTTTGCCGGAGGTCGTTCCGCTTTTATGCCGGGCAAAGTTGGCTTTGGGTCGCGGGCGCCCTCTCTGCACAACTACTGAGAATCCCCTAGAGGGACCGCAATTTGCGCACCTCGGTTTGATACGACGAAGGCGGGGATCGTGATGGGTGCCGGTACCTCGAAACGGCTTGCAAGAAGGCGATTTCAGGCGTATATCCGTTGTGTATCTTTAGAACCCGAAAGAGAGGTGGGCTTTGCGCGCTCGGATTGCAAAATGGGGAAACAGCCTGGGTGTTCGTATCCCTAAAGCCGTCGCCAACCAAGTCGGGCTCGATGAAGGGGCGAGCGTGGAAGTCAAGGTCTCTGGCCGAAATCTCGTCCTTGCTCCAGCTCGTCGCCAGTACAGCCTGAACGAACTGGTCGCGGGAATCACGCCGAAGAATCGTCACGGGGAAACTGACTGGGGCGCGCCTGTCAGTAATGAGAACTGGTGAGCGCCGCGCGCTACGTACCTGAACGCGGCGATCTTCTGTGGCTGACGTTCGATCCGCAAGCCGGCCACGAACAGGCCGGACGCCGCCACGCGCTCGTGCTATCTCCCGCAGCATACAATCGTCGCGCGAACTTGTCGCTAGTGTGTCCGATTACAAGCCGGGCGAAGGGCTACCCCTTTGAGGTTGCGCTTCCAGCGGGATTGCCGCTGTCGGGCGTTGTCTTGGCGGACCATCTCAAGAGCGCGGACTGGGCGGCTCGACGCGCAGAGTTCGTGGCGAAGGTTTCCGCGGACGTGCTCGCGGAAGTGACCGCCAAGCTCCGGCCGCTGCTGGGTGTATAGCGACGTGCCTCGAAGTCACGCCGATTCCGGGTCAGAAAACGATGAGAATGCTGCACAAATGCTGCACCGCTTGGCTTGCAAGCCAGAGATCTTGAATACGGTAACGCTGTTGCCTGCCGGCGGCGCTGATTTGGGCCGCGAGACTTTCGAATATATCGCCCGTCACTGCATCTACGACGAAAAACGGTTTGCGTCGAATCCGATACGGCGCCGCTAGGCGCCGCTGGCGAATTCGCGGTTCCTGCGCGACCTCAGCTCCGAACCGGAGTTCGGCGAAGGTGATTGGAGACAAATAAATGGGCTCGTTGCTGGTCAGAGTGGCGACGTCAGCTGTGGCCAGGAGTCCGCGTTCCACGTCGATCCATACGCACCTGTCGACTAGGAAGCCCGTGGATCGCGCACGCCCTTGGCGATTTTGCTCCCCTTCCAGCGGGTTCCTCTTGCATCAGTCTCCCAAGTTGCCGCGACGTCATCGGGAGGGTGTAGTGAAGATCCGCCATCGCTTCGAGTGCATTCTGCCGACCCGGCCGGGCGACAAGCCGCGCGATTTGCTCATGGTTGCGCTCGATCATAATTTCTTCGCCTTCCGCCACGACGCGGTCGAGAACGCGACATACCTCGCTTCGAAGTGTCACGTCTCCGGATTTTCACAGGACCAGAACAAGACTCCCAGCGGTGGTTGCTTAGCCCTTACGAGGTGACTTGCCGCTGCTTCCTTGCAACGCCATCGGGCCGCGGCG
Source organism: uncultured delta proteobacterium (assembly GCA_963724395.1). GTDB lineage: Bacteria > Desulfobacterota > Binatia > Binatales > Binataceae > Binatus. The sequence continues at coordinate 388,833 of CAVRUK010000005.1, forward strand.
ATCAAAGCGATTGCGTTGGAGCGCGCGACCCCACTTGACATACTCGACGTAGGGTGCGGAAACGAAGCGTTTCGCTCGGGGATTCGTCGATTGAACTAGCATGCCGAAGTCGTCGGCTGATCTTTCATTTTCGATGGTGGTCGACGCGCGACAACGCAGCGGCCGTTCAGCGCTGACGGTCCAGGCTGACAAAGTTGCGCTGCCATTCGTAACAGCGACGTGTCCAATCTTCTTGGGGTCATGTTTAATGGGTATTCTTCGAGTCGCGCTGGTAAGGCCTGGTAGACACGCGCCCACCACTTACTTCGGGCTATTCCCTTGGACCTTACGACTGCCGGCGACCAATCATGACGAACAGCCCCCCTTCTCGAGCGCCCTTGATGATCATTCCCGACTGCACCAGAAAACGATCGAGGCGGCTGCCACGGGAGTGCGCCTCGAACAAGCGGTCCTTCACTGTCAGTTGCCCGCCACGGCTCTTCGGTACACTGCTGAGGAACCGAAACCCAGTACTATCGAACCACGTCAGTACCTCGCCGTAGGTGTGCTTTGATTCGTGCGGATGCTTGTACTGATCCATGAACCAGGTCCGGCGCCTAGTCTCATCCAGGCTTTTGTCTCTCAGGCGACTGTCGAAAAAAGTCAGCCCTTCGCCGAACGTATTGAACAGGAATCGCCTAACGTCAGTAAGCAGTCTCCCGTACGTGTTGTAGAGCCCGATCATGATGACGCCGCCGGGCTTGACCAGTCTCGAAATCGACTTAAAACCGCCGAATGGGTCGCTCGTATGATGGAGAACGCCGTTGCATATAACCACGTCAAACGCGCCGCTCCTGAAGACGGGTTTGAACAGATTCATCTGGCAGAAGCCGAGATTGTTCAGTGCGTTTGCGTGTCTGAAGTTGTCGCCCAGCCGTAGCGAGTTGAGGCACATGTCGGCGCCGAACATGGTCCTCGTCGAGCAGCAGGCGAGAAAGTTGGTTAACTGGCCCGTACCGCAGCCGACCTCGAGCACTTTTGCATAGGGCAGAATCTGGTCATCGAGCAATTGGGCGTAGACGCCCCTTCTCGCCTTCTCGCGGAGCGTGTCGGCAGACTCGTGGTCATCGTAGTTCGGGAATGGATTCTCCTCGTAGAACGATTTCACCATCTCGGTGACATCCTCATCCGGGCGCCCTTCATTGGGCCAGAACAACAGAGGGATTCGCCCGTCCAACTCGAATTGGTGTCCGCACCCTAGACACTTCAACGCGTTACCGGCGACTGCGAGATCTCCGTTGCAGCCAGGACACCAGAGCAAATCTACATTGTCGGCAAACGCTTTGGGCAAAGGCGCATGCTGCAGGGTTCGCGAGCCGCCGGGGATCGCGGGTTCCGCCAAATGCTTCAACTCCTCCATCTTAGAAGAGGGTGTAGATGAACGGCGCTACAGCCGAGGTCTGCGCCAGGACGACGAGGAATCCCACTAGGAAGAGCAGGAGGATCATCGGCGTGAGCCACCACCACTTGTTTTTCGAAAAGAACGACAGCAATTCGCCGACGGTCGCGAATCGCCTGCCAATGCTCCTGAGCCAATTCATCGTCGTTTACTCACAGCTCCACTTGACGAATTTCACTTTTCGACCAGGTATTCTCCAAGCACCAGCGCGTCCATTCCACTGCGGGTGAAGGTATTAAAGGCTTGCTGAGGAGTATTCACGATCGGCTCACCTCTCAGATTGAACGAGGTATTCAGTACGATCGGGACCCCGGTCGCATCGCCAAATGCTTTGATCAGATGGAAATAACGCGGGTTCGATTCTTCGTTGACGGTTTGCAGGCGGCCGGTGCCGTCGACGTGCGTGATCGCGGGCACATCCTTTTGTCTCTCCGCGCGCACTGGAACGACATTCAGCATAAATCGATTCAGATACTGACCCGCGGGCTCGGAGCACTCGAAGTAGTCGGGAGCGCGATCGGCCAACACTGACGGTGCAAAAGGCCGAAACGGCTCGCGAAACTTTATCTTCACGTTCACCAGGTCTTTCATGTCGGCGCGGCGCGGATCGGCCAGGATGCTTCGATTGCCCAACGCCCGTGGCCCCCACTCGAACCTTCCCTGCATCCAGCCGATTACTTTCCCCTGCTCCAATCGGCAGACTGTCTCATCGATCAGACTTTCCTCGGAGTCGAAGCGGCGGCAGGGAATATTGTTCTTCGCCAGAAAGCTCTCCACCGCTTCGGAACTGTGTTCCTCTCCCCAATATGCATGACGCATCGTAAACGATCGCTGATTACCAAGCACGGAGTGATATCCAAACAGCGCTGCGCCCAATGCGCCACCGGCATCGCCGGCTGCCGGTTGGATGAAAAGCTCCTCGAAGGGCGTCTCTCTGAGAATTCGCCCATTCGCAACGCTGTTGAGTGCCACGCCACCTGCCAGACATAGCCGTTTCGATCCGGTCTCACGGTGCGCATTCCTGGCCATCTTCAGCATCACTTCCTCGACCACAGCCTGGATGCTAGCAGCGACGTCGGCGTAGTACTCGTTCTGCCGGCAGAGTTCCGAGAAATTGCCGGGCTTCGCGCCGAAATATGATGGATAGTCCGTCGTCGAGGTAAAGAAGAGTGCTTTCGGGTCGCGCGGCTCGCCGAATAGCTCGATGAATTTTGAGTTGAAGGTATGTTCCGGCGAGTAGTGGAAGCTGAAGTAATCCATGTCGAGCTCGAAACTGCCGTCGTCGTTGAGCTTGATCAGCTTATAGACTTTGTCCACGTAACGGGGTTTGCCGAACGGCGCCATCCCCATCACCTTGTACTCGCCCTCGTTGACCTCGAAACCCAGGAACGCGGTGAACGCGCTATAGAGCAGCCCGATCGAGTGCGGAAATCGGATCTCGTTCTTCAAATGGATCTCGGTTCCCTTGCCGCTTCCGAAGCTGGCCGTCGTCCATTCGCCGACGCCGTCCACCGTGAGGACAGCGGCCTCCGAAAATGGCGAACTGAAAAAAGCGCTGGCTGCGTGCGACAGATGATGCTCGCTGAAGAGTATCTTTTCCGCGGTCACGCCCAGCTTTTTCTGAATCAGGTTCTTAATCCAGATCTTGTCGCCGAGCCAGGTGACCATCGCGTCGCGAAAAACCCGCGACGAGCGCGGGAAGGTTTGCATACTGGTCAGCAGCAGCCGCTCGAATTTCAGAAACGGCTTCTCGAAAAACACGACGTAGTCGAGGTCTTCACCATGTATGCCCGCGGTCCGGAGGCAGAAGTCGATCGCGTTCTGAGGAAATTCGTAATCGTGCTTCTTGCGCGTAAAGCGCTCTTCCTCAGCAGCCGCAACCAGCTGTCCGTCGCGCAGCAATGCCGCTGCTGCGTCGTGGAAGTAGCAGGAAATGCCCAGAATATGCATCATCGCCTCTTAACGATCGAAAGGTACTCAGAACTGCCGCTTGGCCAATTCCTCAGGGCTCGTCTCTTGGTCGTTTCGCGGCAGCCATCCGCGTTTCGAACCTGGCTTGATTGCCAGCGGATCACTCAACCATCGCAACATCATGGCAAAGGGAGCCAGGAAAATCGCGTAGAAAATGCCGAGCAACAGCCGGGCCTGAAAGTTTCCAAGCTTTTTGCCGAATCGCTTCCACCCTTCCCACAACCTGCGCCAGAGCGGGCCTCCCTCCGTGTCGGACTCTTGCTCCTCCACGATTGCGAGCCTGGACGATGCGCCGACGGAGACACCGCCACCAGGTAATTCGGTCGCTTCGGTGGCTGCTGACTCGACTCCGCTAGATACCATATTTAATTCCGAACTCCCGTGTTCGTGTACTTACTGCGCCAAAATCGGATCGACCTCGCATCATACGACTTCCGAGCGGGCTTCGGCCACCCGCGCTCGAAGTGATTAAAGAGCTCCCGTGCTTTGATATTTCGCTTGCGGCTGTATCTGGCAACAACGCTTGTTTCGCGCGGACGCCCGACCGGCTCAACCAATCTTCTCTTGGCCGGTCGCATACGCGCGAACTGTTCCCTATAGACCGCGCGGGCCTCCCTGCGCAAGGTTTGACGAGGAAATCACTCGGGCCTGTCTGCAACGAACCTGTCGAACACGGAGCTGAAAGTGCGCTTGCTTGAAGACGTTCTCTTGTCAGTTTATGCTGCGAACCGCCGTTGAACAGTTTCCATCAGAGTGATCGAGTGAGCTGAGGAGGGCGATGTTCGCCAGAGGGTATAAATCTGTTGCGATTGTTTTTCTCAACTTCCTGATTTTCTTTTTAGTTGCAAATCTCGCCTGCTCCGTCTACCTGGGTTGGGGACGTCCTCGTTTCGGGCCGCTCTCGGTCTATCCACTCAGCCTCACGATGAAGGCGTATCCGGGATGGACCGAAAAAGACGTCGAGGAACTGCTGCGCGAGACCTACTACGACGCGCGGCCGAAATACGACCTGATCGCCCAAGTTCGAGAGCGTCCGACCAGCGGGCGCTTCGTAAACGTTGACCCTGCGGGGTTCCGCAAAGTGCGCGACCAGGGTCCATGGCCGCCGGATGCGTCAGCTCAGAACATCTTCATGTTCGGAGGATCAACGACCTTCGGTTACGGCGTGCCGGATTCGGAGACGATCGCGTCGCATCTTCAGGATCTCGCAAATTCGGACAAGCCCCCGGTCCACATATATAACTTCGGGCGCGCGGCCTACACCTCGACGCAGGAGATGCTTCTATTTCTGTCGTTGGTGCGCAACGGCTACATACCCAAGGTCGCGATCTTCATTGACGGGATCAACGACTGCAGCAGCACCTGGCGTGAAGACGGATGGTTCTATGGCGAAATGCTCGCCGGCCGGATAGACCAGAGCGACTGGGGCAACGCGCTCAGCCTGGCCGCCGATCTGCCGCTGGTGAAGTGGGCGATGGCCAGGGCCGGGGCGACGGGTCAGAAGCCGAGCCAGATGTCGCCGCAAGACATCGCCAGTTTCGTGATCGCGAACTATCAGAAGAATCAGCGCATCATCCGCAGCATTTGCAGCCTCTACGGAACAAAGCCGGTCTTCGTATGGCAGCCGATCGCCATCTATAAGTACGACCTCAGCCATCACTTCATGGCCGGAGATAAGAAATACGGCTATTTCCAGAAGATGCCCGGAGCCGCGCAAGCGGTCGGCATTTACCAAGAAGTCGATCGTCTAGCGGCGAATCGTTCGTTCGGTGATGGCTTCGTATCGATGACGGACGTCGGCCAGGATCAAAACCGCAATTGCTATGTTGACGTCAACCACTACAACGGCGAGTTCAGCGCCGTCATCGCGGCGCACGTACTCAGCTACCTTAAGGACCAGCGCTTACTGGAGTAGCGACGCGCCCAACCTTCGCCACTGCCCAGGTTCAGCCGTGCCGCCCGTGACGGTTGCCTTCCCGCTCAAGCTCACCACTTGCGGACTCTTGGCGGCGTTGTCCATGAGCGTCAGGTTGCCGGTGCGCCCCCCGGATCTCCGGCAATCACCAGAGCGCCGGGGGTCAACGCCCTGGTCGTTCAGACTTGAGTTTCCAGCCGCTCATCGCAGCGCCAAGCGCTCGAATGTGGCGTTTGCATTCTTGGTTTGCCCAATGAGAGCATAACCGCCGGAAGATTAATGCGAGGAGCGGGAGGATAGTCGTGCCGAAGGGCGCTTATCGGTTTCTATATCGCGTGGGCAGGCGGGTCGCGAACGGCCGCCTGTATGGCACCAGCACGTACAAAGGGATCAGGGCCCTCCTGCGCCGCAAGCTGGTGGAAGACGAGGTCGTTGAGACCAACGGCTTCAAGATGGTTGTCGACCGCGACCTGTCTGCGTTCGACCCCACGATGGTCGGCACAGGAAAGCCGGTCTGGGAACCGGAAATGGTCGAGTTCCTCAGTAAAGTCGTGAAGCCTGGCTGGACCGTGATGGATCTCGGGGCGGAGAGCGGATACTTCGCGCTGCTGATGTCGCAACTGGTGGGCAGCTCAGGGCACGTGTACGCGTTCGAGGCAGATCCGGTCAGCGTCGCTCGAATCAACAAGTCGGTCGCGCTCAATCGTTTCACCAACATCACGGTTGTAGGAAAGGCGGTCAGCGATCAGCCGGGTACCGCGACGTTCTATCCAGACGGAATGCGCGGCGCCCTCGGGTACCATCGCTTCGGCAACCGGGACGGAATCACCGTCGAGTGTGCCTCGGTGGACAGCGTTATCCCGCCCGACACGAAGGTCTCGTTCTTCAAGATGGACATCGAGGGCTCCGAGTGGAGGGCCCTGAAGGGAATGCAGCGGACCCTTAAGTCGTGCAACTCGCTGATTACCGAGTTTCTCACACCAGGCCTGCGCAGGACCGGTGGCGATCCGTGGGCTTATCTCCGCAATTTGGCCGACGCGGGCTTCACCAGGATCTTCGACGTTGACGCGATGCGCGAGACTTCCGCAGCGGAATTGAAGGATCGGTACAAGGGTCTCACCACGCGCGAAGAGGCTCAGCTCATTCTCAATCTTTACTGTTGGCGCGCCGAGCGATCTGAATGCATTCCGCCGGGAGCCTGAGCTGCATCGGTCACCGTCGCGACGCGAAGAAAGCTCTGAAAAATTCAGCATGTCTCCTGAAGCGTTAGATCAAGCTGCGCCGAAGCCGGACGCAGCGGACGCGAGCGCCGCCGCGGATCAACCTCACTTCAGACTCGGAGAGACTCTGCTCAAGACATTCTTGAGAGGTCTTTCATGGACTGCAGCGGCGCGTGTAATGACCTCCGTCGGCACCGCTGCGCGCTACGTCGTCTTCGTGCGGCTGCTCAGGCCTTTTGACTTCGGCGTTTTCGCCAGTGCGACATTGGTTTGCTCGGCGCTGCTCGCGGCGACGGATCCGGTCATGGCACAAGCGCTGATCCAGCAGAAGGACGAGATCGATCCCTACCTCGACACCCTGCTGACGACCTATTTCGTGCGCAGCTTGATCATCGGTCTGGTTCTGATTGCCTTCGCGCGTCCGCTGGGCGCGTTCTTCCACCTGGGGCCCGCGTACACCGTCTTCTGGGCGATGGTTCCACTCCCAATTTTGCGGTCGCTTCAGAGCCCGCGCCTGGTTTCACTCTATCGGCGACTCGATTTCCACTTCGTCGCGATTCTGAACGTCGGAGAGGTCGTGGCGAGCCTTGTGCTTGGGCTCGCTGCTGTCCTGTACTGGCGCGATTGGCGCGGCTTGGTGTTCTCCGTGCTGGCCGGCGCCGGCGTACGCGATATTCTGACCTACTGGCTGTTTCCGCATTGGCCGCGATTGCGGTTCAGCCTGAAGCACGCGAAAACCATGCTCTCGTTCGGATTATGGTTCAGCTTTGGCACACTGTGCGATTTCGTTGCAAAGCAGTTGGACAACCTGGTGATAGGCCACCTGATGGGACCCGGAGCGCTGGGCAACTACCAGATGGCGTTTCGCGCAGGCGAGATGCCGGTGGTGGAATTTACCACATCGGCATTCGTGGTGACGTTCCCGATGGTGGCGCGATTGCGCGACGACCGTCGCGCGAGATCGCGCCTGTTCTGGTCAGTGACGGGAGTAGTGGCTGCGGTCGGAGTCGCGTACGCCGCGTTCATTTTCGCGTTCGGCGACAAGATCGTTCTGAAGCTATTTGGGCCGGCGTGGGTTCACGCGGTGAACCCGCTGAAAGTGCTCTGTATTTACGGATTACTTCAGGGCTTCCTCGTAGTCGGGCGGAGCTTTTTGAGCGGGCTTGGACGACCAGACCGGTACGTTATTCCCGCTGCGGTCCGTGCCGTAGTCTTGGCGATTGCGATCTATCCCTTGACGGTCTTGCACGGGCCAACGGGCGCCGCAGCCGCCGGCGTGATCTCAATTGTGGTGGCGCTGCCGGTGATGGGCTACCTGCTGAGGCAAATGGACCAGGAATAATATGAGCTCGTCGAGCACGGCGACAGCGACAGCACCGTCCACGCGGTCGGGACGGGCGCTCGTCAGCATCGTTATCCCCAACTTCAACTACGGCCGGTATCTGCGCAGCGCAATCGACAGTGCGCTCACGCAGACCTATTTGCCGGTCGAGGTAATCGTGGTCGATGACGGCTCGGCCGACAATTCACGAGCAGTCATCGAATCGTACGGGGAACGCATCGTCGCGATCCTCAAGGCCAACGGCGGACACGGCTCCGCACTCAACGCCGGGTATGCGGCGAGCCACGGCGAGATTGTGATTTTCCTCGATGCCGACGACGAATTGGCGCCCGAAGCCGTCGAGCAGGTTGTGAAGGCCTGGCGCCCGGGCGTTGCCAAGGCGCAGTTTCAGCTCGAAATGGTCGACGAGCGCGGTCAGCCGCTCGGCGAGCGCGTGCCTCCGTTCGATCGCTACCTTCCCAGCGGCGATATTCGCGAGCGAATCGTGCGCTACGGCGAGTACCCGTCGTCGCCGTGCAGCGGCAATGCATATTCGCGTGCAGCGCTCGAGCGGCTGATGCCGATGGATGAAATCCTGTGGTCCGCCGGTTCTGAAAAATCGCTGGTTTTTCTATCGCCTTTTTTTGGCGACGTGATCTCAATCCGCGCGCCGCTTGGCCGTTACCGCATTCACCCTGACAACGACTCCGGCTTTAAGGGGCGCCATCTCGAAAAACTTCACCGGCGACTGAGCGCGGTCTATTTTATTCCCGAAACGATTTGCCAGGTCGCGGCTTCAAAAGGGATCGCGCTCGATCCACGCGTGTTGGGCTCGACGTCGCGAGAATTGAAAATCAGGATGGCTTCTCTGCGTCTCGATCCGAAGACTCATCCGATCGCCAGCGACGGGCGGATCAAGTTGCTCATCCAGGGTATTGGAGCGTCGCTGCGCGAGCCCGATATCAGCCTCAGCGTGCGCACAAAACAAATTCTGTGGTTCGTGTTGATTGCTGTCAGCCCGATGGCAATCGTCAACCGCCTGGTCGCACCCGCGCGATAGGCGCCGATCTATCTCACCGCTTTTTTCTGAACCGCCCACTGGGCACTTCTGGTGCGATCTGATGCTCTGTCGGGGCGATCTGGCGCGATCGGACGCATTTGCCCAAAGCCACCGCCGGAGATGCGATAGTCCGCATCAATAAACAAGCTGTTAGTTGACAATGCCGACTTTTGGCATGAGTCCTGCTGGTTGGCGATGGGAGGGTTCAACAATGATGCGCGCAGCGTCGGAATTGGACCGGAACCGAATGGCGGTTACGCACAAGATAGTGATTGCGCTGGCATTCGCAGCGGTGATAGCGGCGGGTGTCTTACTCACCGAGCGTCATGCGCACGGCCAGTTGGCCTCGGCACCGTGGCCGAGTTCCAACACGATCTCGCGCACACGGGGCTGAGCCAGTGCGACACCAGCGCCAACCCCGGCAATTTCCAGTGGGCGTTTCAAATTGCAAACGCCAATCAAGGGTGGACCCCGACGGCGCACGCATGTGGAAGCTCGGAACTGGCGGTTATTTCATATCGCGGAGACGTGAATCCGTTTGGCGCGCGAATTGCCGCGCTTGGTGTTTCTGAGAGGAGCAATCATGGCACGGTCAAAATCGCGTGTTCTGGCGCTCGTCATTCTGAGCGCAGGACTATTTCTGGCGGTTGGGGTCTGTCACGCGCAGCTTCAGGATCTTCCGATCATCACTTCACCAGCCCCCAATGACCTCACGTTCCCCAACGAGGCAGTTGGCGTCTCGAGTGCTGTGCAGTACGTATCGATATACACGTACCCATGCGACGCGGATCACGCATGTTGGGAGGACGCGGCTGTCTACCCAACGCTCGCGGGGAACGCAAGCGACTTCCAGATCGTTAGCAACGGTTGTTTCCCGCAGCTCATCGGGGATAGTACGTGCGATATCGGGGCGGTCTTCACTCCGACCGCGGCCGGTAACCGATTAGCTGACCTGGAGCTCAACCTTGGACCGGCTTATGGCTGCGAGGGCCAGACGTGCGAGGGGATGATTCCTCTGGGGTATGTGGTCCTGACCGGCACTGGACTGGCCCCCTGGCCGATGTTCCATCACGACCTCTGGCACACGGGGCAGAGCCAGTATGACACCAGCGCCAACCTCGGCTTGCAGAAGTGGGCCTTTTCAACCGGGGGCTATCCGGTGTTCTCCTCGCCGACTATTGGCGCGGACGGCACCATCTACATGGCCACGATCGTGCTCATTGCACTGAACCCCGACGGCACGAAGAAATGGGCGTTCTACCCTACCGGTAACGATCACTTTGGTTCCTCGTCGCCGGCGATCAGTGTCGACGGGACGATCTACGTCGGGGCCGACGAGAACAGTACGAGTTCCCCTGCAAACCACCTCTACGCAGTGAACCCCGATGGCACGCAGAAGTGGGCGTTCGCAACAGGCGGTGCTGTGGAGTCCTCGCCGGCGATCGGCGGCGATGGCACCATCTACGTCGGGGACAAGGAGTACGACCCCACCACCCGCTCGTACGCAAGCCATTTGTATGCGGTAAACCCCGACGGCACGCAGAAATGGGCGTTCGCAACCGGCAAACAGGTGGAATCTTCGCCGGCGATCGGCGCCGACGGCACCATCTACTTCGGATCCGACGATGATAACCTCTACGCGTTAAACCCTGACGGCACGCAAAAGTGGGCGTTCGCAGGTGGAGATTTTCAATTCTCTTCACCGGCAATTGGTGCCGACGGCATCATCTACGTCGCGTCCTATGGCGGCCAGCTCTACGCGATAAACCCAGACGGGACGCTCAAGTGGACGTTCGCAGCCGGCTCTGGAGTGGAATCCACTCCGGCGATCAGTGCCGATGGAACCATCTACGTCGGCTCTTCGGACCACAACCTCTATGCGGTAAAGCCCGACGGCACACTGAAGTGGGCGTTCGCAACTGGCGATGTTGTGTGGTCCTCGCCAGCGATTGGCGACGATGGAACCATTTACGTCGGCTCTTGGGACCACAACCTCTACGCGGTAAACCCTGACGGCACGCAAAAGTGGGCGTTCGGAACCGGCGATAGAGTGTACTCCTCGCCGACGATTGGCAGCGACGGGACCGTTTATGTCGGCTCCGATGATGGCCACCTCTACGCCGTCGGCGCCTGCCCTTGCGCAACTCCGACTGCAACCCGGACGGCGACTCCGACGCAAACCGCCACGGCAACCGCGACTCCTACCGTGGCTACTTCAACGGCGACCGCAACAGCAACGCCAACTGCGACAGCCACTCAGACCGCGACGGCAACACGGACCGCGACTGCGACGGCCACTGCGACCGGGACGCCTACTGCGACGGTAACAGCAACGGTTACTCAGACCGCGACTGCGACGCCCACCGCGACCGCAACCGCTGCGAGCACTCAGACCGCGACGTCCACACAGACGGCGACGCCCACGCCAACGACATCCATTTACGTGCCGGCTTCGCTTGCTTTTCCCAACAGTCCCGTTGGGGACACGTCTACCAGGAGCCTGGCGGTCAAGAACATCGGCCACGCTTATCTGTTCATCGACGGCGTGAGTTCGTCCGACCCGGCTGAATTCGCGGTTTCGGGAAACACCTGCCCAGCGGGCGGACTTGCGCCGCTGGCCACCTGCACGATCGCGATTGGGTTTACGCCCAGCGCGCTCGGCGCACACGGTGCGACGCTGACGCTCAACGACAATGCGGGAACGGGTACGCAAAACGTCGCGCTCATCGGCACCGGCACGATCACGATGAGCGTCTCGCCAACGAGCTACGGATTCGGCAGCGTAAAGGACGGCTCCAAGGCGGTCAAGGCGATCCTCGTGCACAATTATCAGACTACCCCGGTCTCGCTGAGCGAAGGCTTCAGCGGACCCAACGCCAGCGATTTCAGCATCACGGGGGGCACCTGCACCTCCACGCTGGCGAAGACTTCAGCTTGTTCGCTGATCGTGACTTTCGCTCCGACCGGAGTGGGCACAGAGTCGGCCTCGATGACGGTGATCGACAGCCCCGACACGCTCGGTCCCTACATGGTCTCATTCAGCGCGGCGAGCACGATACCCGAAACGCTGCTGCCGACGAATTTGCTCTTCGGTAGCCTTTGGCAGAGCGCATCGCGGACGCGCACCGTCACTGTAACCAACAACGCCAGCGCTCCGATTACACTTGGCACAACGGTCAGCGGACCGAACCAAGGCGATTTCGCGGTGAGCGGGGGGAGTTGTGGAGCGACGCTCGCCGGCAACTCCAACTGCACTTATGTCGTGACATTCACACCGACGACGGAGACCGCGGAGAACGCGACCCTTTCAGTCGCTGTCGCTGAAGACCCTACCGGTCCCCACTTGATTTCTATGACGGGTACAGGCACTTCGCCAATCAATGCGTTTCCGCTTGCTGGTCAGGCATACGGCTCGGTTGGAGTCGGTTTATCGTTGTCCCGGTTCGTGACGGTCGTGAACTACGGCGCTGCAGCGGTTGCGCTGAGCGAGAGCATCAGCGGACCCAACGCTGCCGATTTCACCGTAACCGGCGGGACCTGTGGCGCGACGCTGGCGGGCGGCTCGAACTGCAACTACAAGGTCACGTTCACGCCGTCGATCCTTGGAGCCGAGAGCGCGACCATCGGAGTCAGCGCAGTTGGCGACGCGGCTAGCCCGCACAACGTCAGTATTAGCGGTACTGGGGCGACGATTCCAGTTGTTGTGACCGTGACACCATCGTATCTGATCTTTTATGTGGCGAATTCACTTCAAATCCAGATCAAGTATGTCGCCGTGATCAACAAGTCCCCGCTGACGCTTTCGGTCGATACCTCAATTGACGCGCATGATTTCGTTGCAAGCGGCTGCACCACGGTCGCCGCCCATACATCATGCGACATCGCGGTGACATACGTTCCGCACAATGGAGGTTCCGGGAGTGCCACGCTGGCCGTAACAATCAGCAACGACCCGAACAGCCCGCACAACGTCATTCTGGAGGGAAACAACCCTATATCGCCATAGACGTGGACTGCCCGATCCTTTGACCAAGTAAGGTCACGTTCACGCCGTCAGTGGTCGGAGCCGAGAGCGCGGCGATTAAAGTCAGCGCGGTCGGCGACGCGGCCAGCCACACAACGTAGGCCTCAGCGGCTCGGGCTCACAACGTGCGCATGCCGTTCATCGCGGGCTGAGCGCGACCCGGCTTGACCAGATAGGCGACGCGATCGTGAAACTGGCTTAGCCTTGGAATCGGATCGGGCGGCGCGAACCCGGAAATGAATTCATTGACCGCGCGCGCGCATCCGTCCCAGATGTAGTAGTCATCGACTATCACGATTCCGCCCGGCGCGACGTGCGGATAGAGACTTTCCAGGCAGACGCGGGTGGACTCGTACCAGTCTCCGTCCAGGCGCAGCACCGCGATTTCGCAAGGCGGCGTGAACCGCGGCAGTGTTTGATTGAACCATCCCTTGACCAGCGAGAATGAGGTTGCGCCGGACAGCTTCATCGCTGCGGCGGCTTCCTCCTGCGCGGCGGTGCAGTTGTTGTAGTGAGCCGGCGATCTGGAATTTTTCTGCCACGCCACCGCCGACGCGCCGTCCAGTTCTTCGCGCGCTGGCGGCAATCCCTCGAAGCTGTCGAACAGGAAGTATTGACGATCAGCGCCGAGCACTTCCGCCATGCCGGCGATCATTCCGCCGCGCCATACGCCGCACTCGGCTACGCAGCCGGAAATCGAGCTGAACTTCGCACAGAGCTCGAGGTTATTCAGGTAAGAAGCTTCGTGTATCATCGTGTAGGCGCGGTACTTGCGGTAGATGGCTCGAAAGCCCTTGCGGAGGCGGCGATTCTCGAGAATCGTCAGGAACGCCGACGGGGGCGGGAGCAGATCGGAGAGACTCATCAGAGAGCGACGCTATCCGACGCCCGAAACTAGTTCAACGATCACGCCGTTTCGCGGTTGTACCGCTCGATCCGGAATTGATAGACAGGGGACGGAAGAATAACGATGCGCAAACGGCTCTCATCCTTCTACGCGGAGGAGATGTACGCGGAAGACACGTCGAGCCCGTCGGCTCGGGTGGTCGTGCCGATGGTGATCGAACTGATTCATCCGTCGAGCGTGCTGGACGTGGGCTGCGGCCGCGGCGCGTGGCTGAGCGCGTTCATCGCCAACGGAATCGAGAAAGTCGTTGGCCTCGACGGCGACTACATCAAGCCGTCGACGCTGCTGATTCCCGCCGATCGTTTTCGTTCAACCGACCTCGGCTCCAAGTTCGAAATTCCGCCTGAGCGATTCGACCTGGCTACTTGCCTCGAAGTTGCCGAGCATCTGCCCGAGCGCCATTCGAAGTACCTGGTCGGGAAGCTCACTTCCGCGGCGCCGCAAGTCCTCTTTTCCGCGGCGCCTCCCGGCCAGTGGGGCGGAGGGCACATCAACTGCAAGCCGCTGTCCTATTGGCGGAGAATTTTTGAGGAGTTCGGATTCAGGACGCTCGATCCGTTCCGGCCGAGAATTCGTGACGACCGGAGCGTGGCGTGGTGGTATCGACAGAACATGGTGATGTTCGCATCGCCTGACGCGATCACCGCGAATCCGGCGCTCGCTAAATGGGAGGTACCTCCCGGACTCGAGTCCGAGTGGGTTTACCGGTGGGTGGCCGATGCGCAGGCCGGCAGCAGCGTGCGCCGGCTTACCGGCAGAGTGATTCGACGCGCCAGAGAAGCATTGCGTACGAAGGCCTGAATCGCTTCGCGCCGAGTCTCTAACGGTCCGTTCTTTCGCGAGAACTTGTTGCGCCCGCTCGCGCAGGCTAGCGATCGGCTACCTTGAGAATCAGCGGCTTCAGAAAGTAATTCGGTTCCATAACCAGGTCTGCGGTTCCCGGGGACATGCGTCGGAAGTAGAAAACCTGGAAACTGAATTTCCAAGGACTCCAATGAGCCGGGCGTAGTTCATCCGGACCCGCCACCAGCTTCAGGCTCGGGGAGACCTTGGTCACGTGCCAGGTGTCGTCACGGTAGCCACGTATCGGGAGCTTGACGAACAGTTCCTGGCCGACCCCAAGCGATACGGTTTGGCCACTGTCATTCCAGTTGACGTACACGACCACCGACTGCGGCGAGCGCGCGGCGAACAGTGAGGAGGGTTCGGCGAGAAAAAGTCCCGCAATAATCGCGATTGCGAGGCGGGTGAGCACCTGTGGGCGGGATAGCGATCGTCTGAACATGATTGCGCAACCTCTTGATCAGAACTGGTACCATAGGGGCCACCCGAAGAAAAAGTCCACGAAAACGACAAGCGTCCCGCCCCTATTCTCAACTTGGCCTTGCCCTGTTAAACCCCTCAGAAGTTCAGAACTGCCATCGCATTCGTCCTGAATTGAGCGGAATGCTGTTAATTGGATTGATTTCGAGCATATTACCACGCTATTAACTCTCGTCATCAATGTTACACAGAAATCGAACCCGGTGCCGGTAATCATGACCAGAATCTTCTCCCTGTACCGTTATGCTTGGTTTCGCTTACTTGAGCATAGAGGCGCCGCTTCAATGAGCGGTACCTCCAGCCTCGAGGGAAGAGAGCTGATTCAGTGACAACGCCCAGCATCTCTGTTGAGCGAGAATACCTCGAGCCAGTCTCGCTGCCGGGCGAACTAGTTGCCCCGCGCCGAAGTCGGATTGCGCTCGCGGTCAAACGGCTCATCGATATTGTGGGAGCGCTGGCTGGCTTGGTGGTCGGCGCGGCCGCATACCTGCTGTACAGTCGGCGAATTCGCCGCGAATCGGGCGGCTCCGTCATCTTTCGGCAGATACGCGTCGGAGAACGTGGCCGGGTGTTCACCATGTTGAAATTCCGAACCATGAAGACCGATGCAGAACTTGCGTTGGAAAAGCTCCACGCGCACAACGAGATGAATGGCCCGGTTTTCAAGATCCGCCTTGACCCCAGGATCATCCCAATCGGAAGATGGCTGCGACGCTATCATGTGGACGAGTTGCCCCAATTCTGGAACGTGCTCATTGGCGAAATGAGCCTGGTGGGACCGCGCCCTCCGACGCCTGCCGAGGTCGAACGTTACTCGGCGCACCACCTCGCGCGCTTGCGCGTTAAGCCAGGGCTGACCGGGCTGTGGCAACTTTATGGAAATGAGGTCAATGACTTCGAAGATATCGTCAAGCTCGACTGCCGGTACATCGAATACTGGTCGGTGTGGCTCGACCTGAAGATCCTCGTAAGAACTATCCCAAGGATTCTCAAGGGCGGAGGATGGTAACGATTGGTGCATGACGATCGTTTCTGCAGTTCGCCGGCTCATTCATGATGAAGGCCTGCCGGGCCTCCCACGGGCTGCCCTCAACGCACTCCGTCCTCTCGACTTTCATATTTTCGTAATCAATCGCGGAGACCTGCGCGCGCCCCTTCCGGTTCCCGAGGGCGTCACCATGTATGCCGACGCTCTGGATCGCCTCAAGACCGCTCGCCAGAATGCGACCGACCTGGCCAACGAATTCTGGCGCGACCAGGTGAGCGGCGCATCGCATTGCGCGACGCTGGAGCTCAACGGGGAACTGGGCGGCGTCGTTTGGGCGTACGACTACCCGGCCGAGCGCCCGATAATCGTTTTGGAGCCTGGGGAAGCGGAGCTATCGACGTCTTACACGCTCGAAAAATTTCGCGGCCGCGGACTTTATCGGGCGTTGCTGTATTTCGCCACCGAATGGCAATTGCGCGAGCGCCCTCGCCTCTTCACGGTTGTCGCCAGCAACAATCCCACCCCGATGAAGGCGGTTGACCAGGTAGGATTCCACGAGATCGGCGTCATCCGGCGGCGCGCGATACACGGGCCGAAATTCTCGGTCGCAAAGATGAAGGCTGGCTCCTAGACGGGCGTCGGTCGCGCTTCCCATCAATCTGATGCGGCCGTAGTACGGTTGCAGAGATTTTCGGTGAATGCGACAGTGACTAGCACGTATGAGTCTAAGGGGCGCTGCCAAATCGGTGCTTCCACCATCGGTCGCGAACCGAATCCGGGTGGCGGCGTATCGTTGGACGCTCCGTCGCTTCCGCCCCTACCAGGTGCGACGGACTTGGGCTGGGTATCAGTTCAACTTGTGGATCTCTGATCCGACCTCGGAGAGCTGGTACGGCCGCGACGTGCCGGAGGTTGCACCGGAATTTTCATTTCTCGCGAAACATCGCCTGCGTACGGGCGCAACGGTCTTCGATTGCGGCGCGCATCAATGCGTCATCGCGATGGTCCTGGCAAAGTTCATCGGCGCGACCGGCAAAGTGATCGCGGTCGAAGCGAGTTCGCATAACTACGAAACCGCGCTCCGCAACATTCGCCTGAACGACGCCGGCAACGTCACGGTCATCCACGCAGCCGTGTCCGACAATCTGGACCCTATCGAATTTAACGTCCGCGGCAATGGACAGGTCGACGACGGTACGGGTGCGTGGGGCAAAATCGCAGTGCCGAGCATCACCGTCGATGAGCTAACCCGCCGGCACGGTGCTCCCGACGTGCTGTTCGTCGACGTCGAGGGATTCGAGTCGAAAGTCCTGCTAGGCGCGGCAGATACGCTCTCGCGCCATCGTCCGGATTGCTTCATCGAAATGCACGTCGGATGCGGCCTCGAAAAGTTCGGCGGCTCGGTAAAATCGATAGCCGATTCGCTCCGCGGCCTCGGCTACGATCTGTGGATGAGTGGCCCGGCGGGCGACACGTTTGTTCCGTACGCCAGCGATTCGTCGCTGGTCGCCACGCGATTCTTTTTGATCGCAATCCGGGCAGCATCCTGATTCAGGTTAGCCTCTGAGATTCGGCTCGTACAAAGTCTCGCTTGCAGCGGTTGGTGTCGTCTCTTCGGTGTTGATCGTCGGCTCGATGATCAGCCGGACCGAACAAAAGCATTCGCAGCCGCTGCAAATCTTCCTTCTGTATCCGAACTATCGAGGAATGATTTTCAGCGACGAGAGCCAAATCGCGCGGATCGCTGTCGAGGTTCATCCGCCCGCGAACACGAGTGTCGCGCAACTCCACGTCATACTCGAACTGACTGGTGCGGATGAAAAGGCGCTCTTGAGCAATCGCATATCGCCGCCGGCAGAGGGCGGATCCGTCGTCGCGACTCTGGACTTGAGCAGCCTTCCGCCCGGACGATATCGTCTGCTGGGATATCTCGAAGGGTCGGGCGACAAGCGAATCTTCACGCCGTCGTCCTATACGATCGTCAAACTCAGCAGCGGGGCACGCGCCTCGATGAAGGTATGGATCGACTCGGACAACGTCATCCACATGGGCGGGCGGCCGCGATTTGTAATCGGTCTCTACGACACGACCGGATATGGGCTGCGCCCCGATTACTACGCTCCGCGACTGAAGGAGATCGCCAGGGCGCCAATCAACCTGATGATAAACTATCTCCTCTCGGACGGCCGCGCGGATGTAATCGACCCCTACACCGAAGCGATGAAGCCGTTCGGGATATTTTACCTTGCGACGGTGAACGCGTTGTTCACCAAGATCCGAAAGTATCCGCCGCAGACCAGAACGGAACCCCTCGACGCAGACGCGCTTATCGCTCAATACAGTAAGGCGTTGGCCGGCGATTCGCGCGTTGTCGGCTATTACACGTGCGACGAGTGTGCGAGCGAAGTGCAGCCGCGAACATTCCACCAATATGACCTGATCAAACAGAACGATCCGGCCAGCGTAACCTTCGCGGTCGAGAATCATCCGGACGAATTTCAGCTCTGGCGCGATACCGTCGATGTGCTTGGCGTCGATCCGTACGTCTTTGGCACGCGCCATCCCGAAAGCTACGTCGGCGATATGACGCGCACGGCGGTAGCCGCCGTTCACGGCGCCCGACCGGTGTGGACAGTGATCCAGTTCTTCCGCCTTTCGCCACTGTCGCACTTCCCCACCGAGCAGGAGCTTCATGACATGAGCTGGATGGCGATCGCAGAGGGAGCGCGGGGGATCTTCTATTGGTCATACGGGTTGCGCGGACTGGAGTGGGGCACGAAGGATCCGGTGCTCCGCCAGAGTCGTTACGACGAGTTGGTCAAGGTGACGCGCGGAATCAGCGCGCTCGAGCCGGTGCTGCTCGCGCCCGACAGCCCTGTGCTTTCAGCAAATTCGGCCCTCGGCACGGTAGTCACAAGGGAGAAGGATTTGCGGGGCGGAAGCCGCTACCTGATTTCGTACAATCATAGCGGCGCCAGCGTTGACGCGAGCTTCACGCTGCAGCGGCCGGCCCACGCATTGGCGGTGTACGGCGAGAATCGTTCAATCGCGCTGGATCAATCCGGGTCCCGCTTCAAAGATATCTACGCGCCATTTCAGGCTCACGTCTACAAGATAGATTGAATTGCCGGCTCCCGAATCCGTTCGAAGGCCTGTCAGCCTCGAAAATTGGCGCCTGCTCTGGCAAACTAAATCGGCGCCGATTGATCACGATCGCCGGGACACGATGAGTAACGGAAAACCACTGCGAATGCCCACCTTCATTCATGTGGGTCCGCCCCGAACGGGAACAACGTGGCTGCACGAGGTGTTGAAGGGGCACGTCGCGCTGCCGAGAGAAAAGGAAACGCGATTCTTCGACGCTCGCTACGATCGCGGGGTCGAGTGGTACTGCGAACTGTTCGGCGACTGCCTGGCTGGCGTGCCGGCAGGCGAAATGGGCCCGACTTACTTCTCGAATGCGATAGCACGCGAACGAATCAAACGTCACATCCCCGACTGCAAGATAATCGTAACGTTTCGCGAGCCGGCCGCCCGGCTATACTCGATGTACAAGCTGATCCGCTCTGGGAGCCATCCGGCGGAGGGTACCTTCGACGGCTACTGGCGCTTCCAGGTCGATTGCGGCGCGGACCTGTGCAGCTATGCGACTCAGCTCAAGCGCTGGCAGGCGACCTTTGGAAAATCGCAGGTGCTGGTAAGGTTCTATGAAGATCTAAGCTCGAATCCGCAAGGATACCTTGACACGGTCTGCGATTTTATCGGGGCGCGCCGGGTCGTACTGGATCGCGCCTCCGCCGGCGTCGCGAAAGTCTATTCGGCTCCCAAGGCCGCGCACTCCAACGCGATGGGCCGGCGCACGTTTGAGGCTGTCACGTGGGCGTCAGTCCACGGCGCGCGTCCGCTGATTGAACTGGGCCGGCGCACCGCGCTGTGGAAGCTGATGCGGCGGAAATTCGTCGAGGACTTTCCGCCGTTGAACGAACAATCGGCCGAAGAGATCCGCGCAATGATGCTCCCGGAAACCGAGGAGCTCGAACGGCTAACCGGAAGAGACCTATCGAGCTGGAAATCCCGCACCCACCGAAAATCGGACCACTGCAGCTCGCCGCTTCGATCGCAGACTGGATATACACCTTGAACAGACGCCTCCTTTTTCAAATCGTCGCGATTGCTATTCTGGCCCGCGTCGCGCACGCACAACCCGCGCCGCAGCTCGGCCCGAGCGTCGCGACGATGTGGCCGTATACGCAGACCACCGGCGACAACCTGCTGGGCAGCGATCCCTTCGGCTCGGTCAGCAGCGGATGCAGCCTGGCGAGCTGGAAGTTTCTGAATCCGAAAGACGGGACCTGGAGCGCGGTGCCCGATCCGATCGGCGGGGTCGAGAGCGGCAACTGCGTCGCGCAGCTGACCAACCCGTCATCGTTGCCGATAGCGCAGCCGGCCAGCCGTCCGATTGATTTGGCGCCTGGCTTTTATTCGATGCGATGCAATGTCGCCTCGAGTGGCAACAATTCCGCGCAACTGTCGATTCAATATACCCATGCGGGAAGCGGCGCCGCGCCGACCAGCGTCAAGCTCGAGTTTGGGACCAATCCAAACGATCCGAGCGGACACACATCGTCCAGCCTGAGCGCGGTTCCAACCGGCGGCAGTGCGGGCGATTCCTTGTGCATCAACCTTGTGAATCCGCTGGCGACCGCGGTATCGAATCCGAATGACTGCCACTCCAACGTTTGGGCGCCGACGATGGGTCTGCTGGTAAAGGCGATCAACGCCAACCCGAACTATCATGCAGCCGCGCTCGGCAATTTCGTCAATGCCCCGGCCACCAGCCTCGATCCGTCGCAGAGCGGCCAGGAGATCATGAGTCGGCCCTATAGCGTCGGCGGCGGAAATCAATTTGGCGGATTTGGTTGTAGTGTCGGCGGCCGTAACACTGCATTTCGCACCAACCTGTTGTTCGGTAACCGCCCCGACTGGATGAAGCCCGCTTCCCACTGGAACCTGGGCGAAGTCCCGCCGGGCGCATCAAACCTGATCTACCGGCTGCTGGTTTACGGGCGGCCGTCCGGGACCAGCTACTGGGGAATGGGCAAAGGCACGGGGCTGTTCCGACTCAAGGACCCCGATGCGAACCTCATGGTGCGCTTTCCGAATTTTCTGCACAGCTATGTCGACACTCTCGCCGGCGGCGCCGACATGCGGGTGGATTATCGCTCGATCACCGGCGCGCAATGTTCGGGCACTCCGGATTGTTCGTCGGGCCAGTGTGAGATGGAGTTGCTGAAAGGCGACTCGATCGTCGCGCATCAATGCGTCACGCCGCGCACGACGTGGCAGACCGTGTCCGGCTTTGATTTTCCGCGCCAGGCGGACGGCGACTACACGGTGCGTCTTGCCGGAATCCGGTCGCTGACGCCTTCGGCGAAAATCTCGAAGCTCGCAAATATTCCAGTCGCGTGGAATGGTTACTTCGACGCCAATAACTGGCTCCACAAGCGTATCCCCGGATCTTTCTCACACACGAACTCCGCCAGCGACGCCCAGGACTTTTCCGGACCGTTGCTGGCGCTCGGCTTCTACGATACCCAGGCGGCGCACCTCGACCTGGCCGGCAACGAGTGCGTCCTCAACGGCGTGGCGGGGACGCCGATCGGCATCAGTTCGATTTCTGAGAGCGGAACGACGGTCACCGTCGCGACAACGGCGCCGCACGGCCTGAGTAGCGGCGGCAAGGCTGCGATCGCGCAGTTACATTCGCCGCTGGCGGCAGCCGCGTACGACAACTCGAAAATCGGGACCATCACGGTCACCGATCCCACGGATTTCACGTTCACTGCATCGGCCAGCGGACTGCCGAGCGATACCAACGACGGCGTCGTGGGCAAGTTCTGCGCGGGCGGCCAGGGCTTCATCGGCGACGTCGCCCGCAACTCGCGTCTCGACCTCTACCTCAATTATTTTCTTGCAGTGGCGCCGCCGGAAGCGATCGTTCAACTTGGCGATGCTCTGCAGGAGGAGCCGGCCGGCGGCATCTTGAGAATCGACCCTGTCAATGCGGCGTTTTTTCCGTGGAAAGGCGACGACCCCGAGGTGACCGGCAACGTGCTTTCGGCCGACAAGGCGAACACCGGCTGTTATTGCACGTGCCTGCCGCAGGCCAGGCCGGCATGCGTCGGCAAGACCAATCCATTGCACAACTCAACCTGGGACGTCGCCGGCTACTGCGGACCCAGCAATTCGACGATGAGTCGTCCGTCCTACTACACCGGCGACTTCTGCGCGCCGTTCTTGTACGACGACCTCGACCACCGGCTGGGCGGTGAAGGCAACAATCCGCCCGGACTCGGCAGCGCTTCGATCGACGCGCACACGGGAGATCCGAGCTTCTTCGGAATGTACGTTCACGACGAACCCAGGATGGAATTTCTGCCCAAGGTGCAAAGCCTCGCTCAGTACATCCGCACCTATTCCCGCTCGACGGAGATTGTCGGCGCGTTTGCCTATGGATGGCTGCAGACGCCGAACCAACTTTCCATGTGGCGCGACGTCAATGATCTGCCGATGATCGACAACTATCCAATCGCCGCGAACTTTCCTATCGGCGGTGCCTCGCCGACGTCCTATCCAACGCTGACTCCGTCGGCGGCTTTCCCGGCCAGCGAGGGTGTGCAGCAATCGGTATGGAAGCTGCTCCTATCCGTCAACGGCGATCCGACTACCTCACCGATTACGCCGGGAACGCGGCCGATCGCTTTTGTCGAGCAGGACTGGGGCGCGGGCACGCTCGCGCGGTGGCCGACGTTCGAGCAAGCACGGAATATGGCGTGGCTGGCAATCTTCAGCGGCACCAATTCGTTGATGTTCTGGTCGGCGGGCATGCGCGGCGAGTACTTCATTCGCTCGTGTCCCGACTTCGGCGCCAACGCGCTCGCATGCCAGGCGCAGCACAAGGCAACGGTGGTGATTCCGCTCTTCCAGGAGCTGGCTAAGTACAACCCCTTCATCGTCAGCACTAAGAAGCATGCGGTGCCTGGCCTTCCCGCGGGCGTCCTTGGCTACGAATCGACGGCGACCATACCGACGCGAGAAGGCTCGAGCGTCGAGACGCGAGTCTTCACCGCCAATACGACTGCGGCTAAGCAATGCGACAACGAATCGCCTCAGCGATGCTGGGCTCCGGCGGGGCTTCAAGGCAGCACGCGTCTTGACGAAACGCCATGGTTTTAGCGCAGTCCCCGAAGACCCGTCCAACGTCGGTGTTTGCGCGGGCGCTCCTGTCGTTGACCATTGTTATAGTAGCAAGCGTACTGACCTTGCTGTTCGGTGAAGGTTTGGTACGTGTGTTGGCACCCACTGAGCGATTGGTGCCGCTAAACGAGGTGATCGGGGGAATCACCGCTCTGAGGGCGGACATCAGCGGGGTTCACGTCGTACCGTACACCTTTGACGTGAGTTATAGGACAAGCTCACAACGTTTTCGTTCCTTGAAGAACTTCGCGCCGTATCCTGATCCTCATGTCCCAAGGGTTGCCGTAGTAGGAGACAGCTTCACCTTTGGCTGGGGCGCCAATGACGATCAGTCCTATCCCAGCCGGCTACAGCAGTTGCTGAATACGCAATACGGACCGACCGAGGTGCTAAATGCCGGGATTTGCGGGACAGGCACCGGAAACGAAGCTCTATGGTATGACGTATGGGTTAGTCACTTCCATCCGAACCTGGTGATTCTAACAGTAGTACCAAATGACACCGATGACGACCTTGCGCGGCCGCTGTTTTCGATCGATTCGTACGGTAACGTTAGCCCCAAGTCTGCCGTGCAAGTCGAGCAATTTCAGTCGCAAACTTTGGCAGCGCGTCAAATCATTACGCGGTTACCTCTCTATGACTACTTGACCGAGCATTCAGAGCTGTTGAACCTTTTTCGGCGTACCGTGTCGGTCCTCATCAGGCGTCATCATATGAAAGAGACCAGCGCCAAGGCGGGCGCATCGGCCTTTGATACAATTGGTCTTCGCTTGCTTGCCGGAGAAGTAGAGTGGCTCGACAAAAAGGTTCGTTCGTCAGGAGCCAGGCTGATTGTCGTATTCGTTCCGTTCAGGGAAAGCGTGTATGGGCAGACGCCCACGACGAATCGGGTTGTGCGCGAGTCTTTAGCGATGGTCGAAACCCTTTCCGGCGTTTGCGCGAAGAACAGCATCCCGTTTCACGACCTGACTTCCGAAATGAGAACCGCTGCCGCCACCGCACAACAGCCGCTGTTTTATACGAAATATGATGCGCATCCGACACCGCTGGGCTATCAGCTTATCGCCGACCTGGTTTCTCCGATGGTCCTCGATGATATTCGCTCGCACGCGCAAAACTCCGCGAGCTTGCCGGGGGTAAAGTAAAACGTTTGGCTTTTCCATATGGCCGCCCGACAAGGGCGTCGTTCATATACACTATATTCTCTCAGTCCGGCCTTAGTACGATGAAAAGCGATCTGATCTACGACGTCGGTTTCCATCACGGGGAAGATACCGAATTTTATTTGACCAAGGGATTCAAGGTCGTGGCGATCGAAGCTCATCCGGCTCTCTATCAAAGAGGTCGCGAGAAATTCTCTCACCATATCGAATCGGGACGTCTGACATTGTTGAACCTAGCCGTCGCCGAAAATTCCGGACCGATCAGCTTCTTTGAGAGTGATAATGACGTCTGGGGAAGCATCCGGCGCGACGCGGCCAAACGGAACGAACGGCTAGGCGCGGGATTTCGCGAAATCAAAGTCGAAGGCATGCGCTTTGGCGAGATTCTCCGACAGTATGGCTTGCCCTACTACATGAAGGTCGACATCGAGGGCGCCGACTTGCTCTGTCTCAAGGCGCTCGCCGAGTTCGACGACCGGCCCAGGTACGTTTCGATTGAAGCTGAGGTGGACGTTCTCTCGGGCATCCGCGGCGAAATAGGAGTGCTAAGCGGGCTGGGCTACAGGAAATTCAAGATCGTCCGACAGGGTCATGTGCCGCTTCAGTCCTGCCCTCGTCCCGCGCGCGAAGGACAATACGTCGAATACAAGTTCCCGTACGGCTCAAGCGGGATGTTCGGCGAAGAAGCGCCCGGCGAGTGGCTCAGCGGCGACCGGGCGATCGAGGCCTATCGCAAAATCGTGCGCGTCCAGCGCCTGTTCGGCGACAAGGGATGGATTCGGCGGCTTCCGTTCGGCAACAAGGTGACCAATTTCATCCGTCCCGACGTAAGCTGGTATGATACGCACGCGAGTTTAGCCTAGCAGGCTACGCGCCGTGCAACCGCTGGTCAGCATCATTATAGATAACTTCAACTACGCTCGATTCCTCCGGGCGGCAGTCGATAGCGCGCTCACGCAGACCTACGCAAAGGTCGAAGTGGTAGTAGTCGACGATGGGTCGACCGACAGCTCTCGCGAGGTAATCTCCAGTTATGGCGAACGAGTAGCAGCGGTCTTCAAGGCCAACGGCGGGCATGCGTCGGCGTTCAATGCCGGATTTCGCGCCTGCCATGGCAGTATCGTTCTGTTCCTCGACGCCGACGACGTGCTGCTGCCGAACGCCGTCGAGGAGGTCGTACACGCGTGGCGGCCTGGGGTGGCAAAGGCGCAATTCGTCTTGGCTCATATCGACGCCGGCGGACGCGCGCTCGGTGGTACCGTTCCCTATTTGCCTTCGCAGATGCCCGAGGGCGATATTCGCGCGTCGATCCTCGAAGCCGGCGGCTACATCGGCGTCCCTACCAGCGGCAATGCGTTCGCGCGAGATGTGCTTGAACGTCTTCTGCCGCTGCCCGAATCGAATTGGCGTCAAGCGGCGGACACTTCGCTCGAGATCATCGCGCCGTTTCTGGGCGACATCGTTTCAATCAGAAAAACTCTCGGCTGCTACAGGATTCACGAGTCCAATCACGGTATGCTGGGTAGCGAGCTGGATCCGCGTAAGCTTCGCGTCAAGATCGTCATCGATCTTCAGCGCGAATCGGCTTTGTCAGAGTTCGCCGGCCGCTCGGGGTTCACCATCCCGATCAATTGGGCGACGCGTGACCCGGCGCATTTGAAGTATCGACTGGCTTCGTTGCGGGTGGATCCAACCCATCACCCGATCGCGAATGATCGCGCCCTACGCCTGATGCTGATGGGACTCAGGTCAGCCTGGCGCAATCCCGGCTACAACTTTCGCAGCAGGGTTTTTCACACGGTCTGGTTTCCGCTCGCCGCATTTCTGCCGCAAACCACAGCGGCCAAAATTATCCGCCTTGGACTAATTCCGACCCGGCGCAAGCCTCCTTCCAAGTCCTTAACGTCGCCGATCATTGGCGAGGAGCTGCCCAGCGCGGCAGCCCTTGGCGAAGCGGATCGCCCGATCAAATAGGATCCGCGCGGCGACCTAGGCGGCGGCCCGACGGCGCGTCGCGATCTCGCGATACAGCTCTTCAAACTTTGCGGTGATCGATCCCCAGGAGTACTCCGCCTCGGCTTTCCGTCGCGCCTCGCGCGAGATCGAGCTGCGGAGCTCGCCGTCGGACAACAGGCGGACAACCGCCTCGGCAAACTCGGCGTCGTGATCGGCGATCAACGCGTCTCGCCCGTGGACCAGCGGTGTACCGGAGAGGCTGCGGGTCGTTGCAACGATAGCCGCTCCGGAAGCCATCGCCTCGAGAATCTTGTTCTTGACACCCAACCCAAATCGCAACGGGCTCGCGTAAACGGCGGCGCTCCAGATCCACGGCCGGATGTCGGCGACCGTGCCGGTTACGTGAACGCCGGGAACGCTCGCCAGGTTTCGCACTCGCGCGGACGGGTCGGCGCCGACGATCCAGAACGACGCTTCAGGAATCCGGCTGCGGATAGCAGGCATGATGTTGCGGGCGAAACGTTCGCCCGCGTCCTCGTTGGGCGGCCAGTTCATGCTGCCGGTGAAAACGATTCGCCCGGGCTCGGGTGGCGTTTGGCGCGCGTAATAGTCGAGGTCAACGCCGTAGGGTATCGAATCGATTCGATCGCGGCTGACCGTGGCCGACAACGCGTCTGCGTCGAATGGAGATGCGGCGACGACACGGTCAGCGTATCGAAACCATCGGCGCTCGTGACGGCGCGCAACAATTGCTAGCAGCCTGAGAGAAATCCGCTTTCGCGCATCGGTAGTAAAGGCGGCGAAGTCCAGGTAGCGCAGGGCTTTCGAATCGTGCACGCTCAGAACGGCAGGCACACCGCGCGAAGAAAAGCGAAGAATCGGGGCCAGTCCGCCGCCTTCGAGATGCATTACGTCCGGCTCGATGCGAGCTACCGCATCGCCGACAAAGCGCGTCAGCGGTGGATCGGGTGAGCTGGTTATCACCCGCATCCTGGCGCGCATTCCGTTGTTTGACGGAAATATCGAGATGGACCGGCAGTACGGGCGCGCCCACTCCAACTGCTCTTTACTCTCGCCGCCGTTTGCCAGCGCAATCAGATGGACTTCGTTATTACGAACCGCGAGATTGCGAACGAGGTTTGCGGGCGATACGCGGAAGCCGTCGTGACACGGCAGCCATGGAACCATCTCTGAAACGAACAGAATCCTCATCCTGCGCGCCGGAGTGGCTTCAGAACTAATGTCGTCGCAGGCCGGGGCTCAGCAGGTACGGCCTTCGCGCTCACCTCCTGCGCGAGGTGTAGCGAAATCGCGTACAAATTGGGCGCGAGCGAGATAAATACCCAAACTTCCTTGATGTACTCCGCGCTGATAAAAACCTGCGCGACCATCGTGCCGATCAGTCCGAGCTCAAATGATACCGCTAGCGCCGCGATCTCTTCGGGCACGCCAGGCAACTTCCGGGAGGCCCGGCAAGTAGCCAGGGTCAGTAGTAGAATCGCCACATAAAACGCCAGCGTG
This sequence comes from uncultured delta proteobacterium, assembly GCA_963724395.1. Taxonomy (GTDB): domain Bacteria; phylum Desulfobacterota; class Binatia; order Binatales; family Binataceae; genus Binatus. Next base: position 416,897 of record CAVRUK010000005.1, read on the forward strand.
GGTATCCCTCCTTCCGCACCCAGCTGTATGTAGGTGTCGTGCGCGATTTTAGGGAATGGAATGAGGTCCTCCAGCATCGGATTGTAGTGAAATTCGACCGGTTTAAACTGGCCCAGCCCGACGCCGAAAAGGGGGTGTGCTTCCATCATCCCAATGCCCGCTCTTGCCAGCTCGACTCGCGCCCGCGTCGAAAGCTCGGCCCCAGTCTCCGCCTCTCCTAGAACTCGAATTTGGGCCATTCGGTCGAGCACTTGACTCGGAGCAATCGCAAAGAGGAGCAACGTGGCCGCTAGAAACCCCGCCAGCAATTTCATTTTGTGGCGCGAACTCAGCCACGCCAGCGTCGCCATTACTGTCAGCGCAAGCAACCCGCCTCGTGACTGCGAAAGGAACACGGCAAACGCGAGTATTGGGGTGCAAATCCGCCCTACCATTTTCCACAAATTGCGACCTTCACTGCGCGCCATCCAGATTGCGAGCGGCACCGTCATCACCAGCGAGAGCGCCTCATAGTTCGGATCCGACGACGGGCCAATCGGCCGCGGCCAGTGATAGATATAGTACTGCTCTGTACATCCACGTGCTCGCAAATGCTTCGGCCAGCACGATCACGCGAATAGTCATTTGTAATCTGTTTTTGGTGGTGATGAGGAGGTTTGTCGCGAACATCAGGATCGCGAAGGAAACCAGGGTCGACGTGTCGTTGGTCGGGAAGCTCAAGGAAGACAAGGTGGTCCCGGCCAGCTGGAAAATCGCAAACGTGGCAAACAGCAGAAGAACTCCGGTGCCTGGCCGCTCTGCGGACTCGCGCGGCCGCGGAAGCAGCAGCGCAGCGGCTACCAGTGGGATGCCTACCAGTTTAATCGGCGTAATGGGGAGCGCGCCCACCTGGAAAAGCTGAGCCCCTAGAACTGGATGCTCCTGAAACGGAACGAGAAACAGAAATAGGAAGTAGAGAATCACCGCGCTAAGTCGGCCCCCTGCATCAATTGGCGATCATTCACGTTTGCAAAACTCTGACATTTTGAAATGTAGGCGCTCCAGACTCTGCAAATGTTACAGAATTCTCTCCCGTAGGTGACGCTGGATTCTTCCAAACCACGGCACCCGTTCGGACCTGATCTCGCGCACATGCCTTAGTGAGCCGGCGTCGAGATTGCGACGCTCCATCCGCGACAACCCGCGCAGTCCGTCGACGCATCCATGCAGATACGCCCGCACCTGCATCGCGCGCACCGAAAAAAAACCCATCCTTGCGAGGTACGCGAGCACCCGCAAAATCGCCATCGCCGGAGGGAACGATCGGTACGCAACCCAGATTCCGTTTCGAGTGTAGTAGTAATAGACGCGCCAATCGGGACGATGCTCGATCGCCGCGTGATGGGTGGTCGATACGCGCGGGGTATGCACGACGCGCCAGCCGTCACCGATCAGTCGATAGCCAAGGTCCACACCCTCATGCCCGAGGAAAAATTCGGCCGGGTAGCCGCCCACCGACAAAACCTTTTCGCGGTCGAGCGCGGACGCTCCTTCCAGAATGAAGTGGGTTTCAAACTCCCGGGAGGCGTGCGAGATCGGACGCGGATGGCACCAGTCGCGCTCCAGGACCTTGCCGTCGACGCCGGTGACCGTGAAGTTCAGGCACGCGAGATATGGGTCGCGCGAAAATGCGCTTTCCACTTCCGCGATGCAATTGGAGCTCGACAATTCGACGTCGTCGTCGAGTGTGATTACGATCGGAGTGCGAGCCGCGCGTAGCGCGATGTTGCGGCCTTCGCATCCTCGGTTGGACGGCGCTGCGATGTAGCGGACATTGGGAAATTCGGCCGCCAGAATGCTCTTCAGCTCGGGTTCCGCGGCGTTGTCGACGACGATGATCTCCGCCACCTGGTCCGCATACCGAAGCGCTGATGCCAGCGCGCGCCTGAGATGTTGATGGCGCTTGTAAGTGAGAATCGAGATGGTGACCGCGCGACTCATGCGGCAGCAAACCTCAAATGCCTCTCCCATGCTCCGAGCGTGGCACGCGTGAGCAGCCGACGACGTTCCGACGGGTCCCGCCCTTCAACGCCGAGCGCGCGGCAAAGCTCAGCTACCATCCCGGTCCCTCGATTTGTATCCGATCCGATCTCGTCCCAGAAAAAATCGATCGCGCATCCGGTTCCATAAATAAGCGTGGCCAGCGAACCGACCCGCGCCGCCGCGAACATCGCGCGCGGACCCAATTGGCGCAATCCGGATGGTTGCCGCAACGCCCGAGCCCAATCGCGCATGCGCTGCGCCGCCGTCTCCAGACTGCTCAGCCGCACGAAGATTCCGCGCCAATCGCCCGCGGCCGCGCTCGTCCCGAGCAATTGCCCGCTTTCCCAGTTCCAGGTTGCGCGCGCGACCTCGACCGCCTCGCCGAATTCACCGGCCAGGTCTCCCTGCGGAAATCCGGCTTGGCCGAGCTTCTGAGCCATCGCATTGCGGAAACGGGAGATAAGCCGGCTGCACATCTCTGCTCCCAGGATTTCCTGGTTCGCGCGCAGCGCCTCCTCGACCGGCTTTTGCCTGCTCCGATATCCCGGCCGGTAGCATCCCAAAAAGACCGACAGCGACGTTCCCAAATCAATCCAGAATTTGGCGAGCGAGTAGGCGGTCGCCGTACTATCGCTGGTATGGTCTGCATACTCACTGCGTACCGCAATTTGTTCGATTATCCGGTTGTTCAGCAAACGAAACGCATCATGCCTCGAAATTGATTCTCCGTTCGATGGTGCTGGCGGAACCGGTATGGCGGCTGGATCGCCCGAGAGTAGCTTTGCATGCTCGCACAGCTCCCGAGTGAAGATCGCCGGCGGCAGCCGCAACATTCCCTCCGTTAGAATCGCGCGCAACTCAACCTTGATTCCGCGCTCGGCGTTGGCGCTGTCGGAGTTGCTGTCCCGCTCGACCTGCCGCATCGACCTCTGAATCTCCTGCTTCGAGACGACGCCGCCTCGAACTACCACCAGGCACTCGACATCGCTCAACCATCGGCTTTTGCTTCGAGGATCGGGGATTACCGTGCCTTCCCCGCGCGCGAAGCTCCCGGTCAGAAGGACGCCGGCGACGCTTGGAGCGGCGGCGCAGTTGCGGACACGCGTCAGCAGTTCGTCCAGCTCGCGGCGCACCTCATCTTGAAACGCGGGATCGGCGCTTAAGGGAAACGATCCTGGCGGGCTCAGGCTGAACGCGCCGACGGTCATTCTCTCACATCAGGATCCGTGTATTTCGAGTATTTGGAGTACTTCGAGTACTTTCCGTAGCGCCCGTATCGGCCGTAGCGTCCGTAGCGGCCGTAACGCTCGCTGCGCACGGTGGAGTATGAGGGCTTGAACCGGTTCAGCACCACGCCGAACAGACGTCGCAGAATCGAACATGAGAAAGGTCTTGGTGGTCGCGGCGCGTGCGGTGCTATCGGCTGCCGTAACGATAAGTGTGCCGTCTGCCGCCCTTGAGAGAATCTGGGCATCAGGAACCAGCAGTGCCGGCGGGGTGTCGATTATAATGTACTGGTAGCCGCTAGTGTGCTTCACGGTTTCCATCAGCAGGTCCATTCTGGTGGAAGCGAGATACTCCGGCGCGCGATTACTGGTCCCGCCCGAGGGCATCAGGCTCAAGCCTGGCACGGGCGTCGGCTGTATAGCTGGAACTCATTTCCGCGGTTCCCTGCAGATAGCCGAGCAGTCCGTCAGCTTTCGGCACCCGGAAGGCGTAGTGCTGGAATGGGGCGCGGATATCCGCGTCGATCAGTAGCGTGCCGCTGCCCGATACTGCCAGTGCGGCCGCCAGGTTCAGAGCGATAAAACTCTTACCCTCGCCGCCGACAGCGCTCGCAACGACGAATACCTTCGCGTTCTCGTGCTGCGCGGCCCACGATCGCACCTTGAAGGCGAGCAACTGGAATTCGTCAGCCGCCGTGCTGACCATCTGCTCTCCGGCCGCGACCAGCGGCGGCGCCGGATAACGCTGCGCAAACCTTGCGGCGCGGCCTGTGAGCGGTACCAAATTTCCGTTAGTGCCATTGTGATTTGCGGCTTCACCATCGGCTCCATTTTGGCTTGCCGATTCGCCGTCGGCCGCAGTTTGACTGCCGTTGACGGAATGCTCGGATGCGTCGCCGTTGGAATCGCCCGCGGCTCCATTTTCCGGCAGAGCAACCGGAGGCTCCGCGATCTTCAGGTTTCCATTCTGGTTACGATGCTCTACTTCCGGCACCCGCGAGATTGCAATCACGTCGACATCGGCGAACTCGGCTTTTATGTCATCGGAATCCTTGAACGAAGTATCCGTGTAGAACAGCAGAAAGGGGGCTGCCAGCGCGAGAGCCAGCGAGACGGCGATACCGCCGCCGATGAACAGAATCCGATTCGGGTAAGATGGATTGGTAGGGAGCGAAGCAGCCTGCAGAACCTGTAAGCGTTCTCCTTGCCCGCTTTCGAGCACTGCTTCATCGGCGCGAGCCTCGAAGAAGAGATTGCTGAGATCGTTATAGCGGCTGGACAAGATCGCGTAATCGCGGTTGACGGCGGCAACAGCTTCCTCATGCGCTGGAGTCTCGGCGATGTCGCGCTGGTAGTTCGCTATTTGCTGCCGGAGCATGCCGGTCGCTGAATCGTGAGGAGCTGTCGCGACGGGGACTTGCGTGCTGGCCTTCGAGACCTGCTTTTCCAGGATCGCGATCTGCGACTTGGTTTCGATCACTTCCGGATACTCGTCGCTGTACTGGGCCTGCAGCGCCGTCAGCTTGGTCTTCAGCGCCGCCAGTGACCCCTCGGGCGTGTTTGACTTGGGCGAGTCCGGCGAAGCTGCCCCCCCCGACACGTCAGTCTTGTTGTCGGCGGTCTGCATGGACCGTTCGAGCTGCAACTGGAGTGCTTCCAAAGCCTTGACGTTATCACTCAGGTCCTGCGGCAGACTCCCGCGGTATTTCTCCTTTAGGACCTTGATCTTACTCTGAGTCTCTGCGAGCTTGCCCCTGGTCTCGTCCAGCTCGCTCGAAAGCAGCTTGATTGTTTCCGCGTTGTGGCGCTGGAGTTCCTTGCGGTACTCTTCGATCATAATGTTGGCCAAGTCATTCGCCACTGCTTGCGCCTTGGCTGGATCGCGGTATTGGAACGAAATCGCGACCGCGTCCGGAGGAAGCAATTTCTGCCAGTGATTCGGAGTCTTTGACTGCAGCACCGTCTCCGGGATTGTAATCGATACAGCTTCGGCCATTCGTCCAACCCCGCCCACGGCCGGCTTGCCATCTTGGAGATACAGTCCATGCTTCGTTATAAGTTCCGCAAGATGGTCGTGCGTGATCGTTTCTTCGCTAAGAGCCTCCAGGCGCGATTCCAAGTGATTGATGGCGGGGCCCGTTTCTGGTTCGGCTCCGATCAGGTTTTGCTGAACATCGGCATGCCAGACTTCCAGCACCACCGATGAGGTGTATTCCTTGTGGATGGCAACGATCGCTAACGCGGTAATAGCCAGTCCGGCCACCAAGGTGGAGAAGAAACTCGTCCGATGACGGTGAATAACATCCCAGTAGGGTCCGACATTAATGAAAGTCTGATTACTCATCGCCAACTCCAGCGAAACGCCTCGAACGAAATTGCCAATCCCACGATAAAATAGTCACCCGTGGCCCATTTACCCTGTTCTGCGCCCCCTGCACCCGTGGTCAGAAATTGGTTCTGCCCGCTCTCATTTCTCCTAATCTCGATGAAGCGGGCGTTGAGGCTGAGCCATTTGTTAACCCGATCGCTCAGACCGAGGCCCCAGGAAGCGAAATCGCCGTTGAACCCGCTCCCGCTCAAGTCGTAAAAGGAACCGCCGGCAGTGCCAGTCAGCCGGTGCGTGAAGTAGTAGAGTACGTTGCCCCTGAACCCTCGAACCAGACCGACAGTGCCGAAAGCTGAGGTCAGTGACGGTTCCTGCCCGCCGGCGAGGCTGAAGAGCCCGTGCCGGAACTGGTATGCAACCAATCCCGTCCCTGCGGGATTGACCTGATCGCCTTGTCCCTGGGTATGGGAAATTACGATGCCCGCCATGCCAGATAGGCTAAGCCCCCTCGCCGCTTCCCAGGTAAAACGCGCGAAGGGCCAGTGCGCCTCCTGGCCGGGTTGTCCCGGAAACGTAAATCGCCAGTCATAGAATCGATAGCCAGCCCCCAGCGAAAAGCGGCTGGTGAAATGGTAGTCGGTGGTGGTGGTAACGTCCTGGGCAAAGCTGTCACTGCTTGTACTGCTGTTGTTGGAGGTTGCAAAAAACGTGGTCTGATGGACGCTGAGTTCGCTGGACCATTGGTTTTTCCAATAGTGCTGAAGGTCGGCGGTGAACTGATTGATCGATGCTTGATCGTTCGCAAGTATCAGCAGGGCCAGCACCGAATTGAACTGCGGTGACTGATCGCTGGTCGTGATGGTCGTCACGGCCGTGGCGTCCCGGAAGAAGAGTTCATCGACGTGCAGCTTGGTCGTAGGCGAAATATTCTCATCGTCGGTGAGATTGACGAATTGTCCTTCCCCCGCGCGGTCAAACCTGGTCTGATGTGTGAACAACTGGACGAAAGTGTCGTAGTGCAGCGACGCGTATCTGGCCTCAGAGGTGTAATCGAGATAAAAGCCGAAAACCATCGTGCTCCCGAAATCACCGGTACCGTTGTGTACCATGAGCGGAATGTTGGTGGCGTAGAATCCGTTCATTTGGGTCTCAGGAAAAAGACGAACCAAACTATCCGCGCGTACGTTCGATGGAACGGCAACAATGAAAATCGCCGCGACAAGTAGAGCTCCCAGTTGATTTCTCATTCTGCCCCTCCCCACTCTCATGGCACAGACACCGTGTCCCCAGGTTCTACCAGGACGTCCGCTGACAAATCGCCACCGGAACGTACCACGTTGTAGTTGACCGTCAACATCACCGTTTCAGTTTCCTTATGACGCAGAATCCGAATCTTGCTCGGATCGGCGAACTCCCCAAAACCCCCGGCCTCGGCCAGCGCTTGCGACAAAACTTCACCGGAGTGCAGGCGATATGCTCCCGGTTTATTTACTTCGCCGATCACATAGAAAACATGGCTGGCCGGATCGCTCACCCGCACCGTGACATTCGCAGTGTGAACGTAACGCGCGTAGCGCTTCTCGAGGTCCGCCTTGAGCGCGTCCGGCGTCTGCCCGGCCGCCGGTATCCGCCCGATCAGCGGCATCGCGATGGTTCCGTCCGATGCGACGATTACCTTGCCGCTGAGTTGCGGCTCGTTCCAGACAACTATTTCGAGCTCGTCGTCACTACCGATCTGGTAGGGATCGGCGCTCTGCGGCGCAGGGTGCCGCACTACTTTTTCCCGCACCGGCGTTGAATCGAACAGGCTGCACGCCGCCATCGACATGGAAATTGTCACCGCCAGCAAAATTATTCCGATGCGAGCCGCACCCGTAAAGTCGTGCACGAACTCGGTTCTGCCATTCTTCATCAATTATTTTCCAACCGCACCCTTCAGCGTCGTCTTGCCCCTCCGCTCGGCGACGACCGAAAGCCGGCCATAGTGTTGCTGGACCGCCGGCTCGGTGGAGCGCGTCTCATCTCCGAGCGGATTTTGCATCCGGGTGAATTTGTGTTCCGGGGAGTCCCAAGCCTTCAATAGAAGATACTGTTTACCGCGCCGCTGAACCAGACCTCGCTCCTCCATTTCGTTCAAAAGCCGGCTTACCAGCGGCCGCGAACTCGCGATCATCTCGGCAAGATCCGCCTGTGACAGCTCCGGAATGATCACCGTGCCGCGGTTGTCATGCACGCCGACCCGACGACTGAGGTCGCTAAGGACAACTTCGAGTCGCTCCTGGAAAGGCAAGCCAAGAAAACTGGTCCACCAATGCAGACTGGACGACCAAAACGAATTTAACGTCTGGTAGAGTTCTATCGCCTGCTCGGGATCAAGCGAGCGAAGCACCCGTATCGCCCGCTCGCGCGTGAACAGCGCGATCGAGCATTTGGTCAGCGCCTGCGTCTCAAATACTTTCGACCGCCGCCCCTTGCAGTCTTCGGCATCCGCGTAACCAATTATGTCGCCCGGACCCGACAGCCGCGCCAGCACCCTCGTGCCATTGGCCGCGTTGCAGTAGACCTTGACGTAGCCCGCCAGCACGCAGCCGAACAGATCGCCCGGCGATCCTTCCAGGAACACCATCGCCCCGCGCGGGTAGCTTACCATGCTGCGCTGATCGACGAGCTCGTCCGCAACGGCGCTCGGCACGCGCCAGCGGCTGAAATTTCCCCGCAGCTTCGCGTAACCTTCATCGCATCCGACGCCGCTTGCCATTACCTGTTCCTCCGTATCATACGTGCGCCTTCATGACGCCGAAGATGTCGGTTATCTGGTTGATGCTGTCGCCGTAATCGACGCTCGACACGAATGCCGACCGCGAGTGCGGCGAGGATGGAAGGAAGCCATGCATTCCAGCCGGGGCGCGCACACCCATGTGACATGGCGCGATCACGGTTCCCGATTCCGTCAGGAAAATCCGCTCGCCGTACTTCCCGTCCGGAAAAAATGCGTGAAGGTTCATAAGGTCGTCGGAGTCGAGCCATCTTCCGCCATCGACTTGCTTCAAAGCCTCAGTCACCAACTCGCGTGCGTGCGCCGAGTAAAACCAGAAACGCGCCATGGTTGAGTCCAGCAGGCACATGTAATCGCGCGACGCCCTGATCGGCAGCTTCGCCAGAATTGCCTGGATATCGATCGTGGCCACGGTCGGCGCCATCCCGTGATCGCCGAAGACGTGAATATCCGCGGCGCCGTAGATCTTCACCGCGATCCCGTGAATGCGCGCGATGGCGCGTCGAGTATTTTTCGAGCATCCCCGCCGAGGCCTCGCGATCGTCGGCGTGCAAATGCAAAAAATGGTCGAGTCCCGCCAGGTACAGGAAATAGAATTTCGCCGCCCCGGCGCGCATATCCGCTTCGATCGATGCGAGCAGCTGGTCATCCGTCCCGTCATGGTAACAATACGTTTTGTAGGATTTACCGCCTTCGCGCAACAGGTCGAAAATCGAGTCTGAACCCGGAATTCCGCCGGGTGCGTAGATGTTGCGCTTCTCGCAGACATCGAGCTTCGGCAGATAGCTCAGCGGCACGCCGTACAGCTGAAAATATCCGGTGAAATTGTTCATCCGGCGCGCCAGCGTTTTGACTCCGAAGCGCGCGTAACGGTTCTCGACCATCCACGGCGGCATCGCGCAAATCAATTTAAGCTTCGAAAAGGGCGAGTGCCCGTTCGCGCGATGGAACAGCGAGAGCCGTCCATGCTCCTCGGGAAATCGCCCGGTCAGAATCGACGGAATCGCGGCGGTGCTGAATCCAAGCACCGACTCGAGCGGCCGCCGATAGGGCGCAACCTGCTTCAGGAACGGATTCTCCTTGATCCATTCCCAGCCCAGCGCATCCACCAATATGAAGATGCTTGCCTTCATTGCCTCGCGGGTTTCCTCACGATCGCGAGCAGCCCGGAGCCGTGCCGGGTCGGGGTGTGATTCTCGAGAAAGCTCAGCGCCAGCAGGAACGGCAGCGAGGCTGCGAACACCAGAGGGTTCGGCTTGCTGTCGCCCAGAACGAAGAAAATGTCATGCGCGAGGTTGCCGAACGGACCGTACGTCCACACCGTCTTGACCGGCTCGAGTCCCACCTCGCGCGCCAGCCCGTTTATCATCTCGGGCGAGTAGCCCGGCCGCACATGCCCGATGTCCTCCGGCTTGAATCCAATTCGCCGCTCGCGCCATGCGACCAGCCGCAGATGCCGCCGCTGCGGCACCGACGGAAACGTCAATAGCAGGTAACCGCCGGGCGCCAGCGCCCGCGCCAGGTTGGCCATCGCGCCCCGATCGTCCTCGATATGTTCGAGCACGTCGGTATTAGTGATCAGGTCATACTGTTCCGTCGCCGACAGGTTGAGCAGATTGTCCCGGCTGAAGCTGACGTTGCGCAGCGCCAGGTTCCTTGCGGCGGTTCGACACCGTTCGACTCTGTCATCGAGCAGATCGATCCCGTGCACCTGCCAATCCGAATGCAGTCGCGCGCAATGCAGCGCGATATCGCCGCGCCCCGCGCCCGCATCGAGCATCCGCAAGCCATTCTCCGGCAGGCCCAGACCATTGATCTCACGGAATACGTGGTTCAGCCGAATCCGTCCTGGAATGTGAATTTCGCCGATATAGCGGTAAGCATTGCGGCGCATGCGCGAAGGCTCCCCTGCAGCTTTCTCGATTCCGAAGCGCGATGCCGCCATCGAACTCAATTCGAGATCCCCCGTCGCAGTACCGGTCCCAGGGTGCGTGATATTCCCAGCGGGAGGTAGCGCCATAGACGGCTGATTGTCTGCAGGCTCTTCCGCTGGCGAGGCGCCGTAACGTGACGCGGCGAAAGGTACAACGTGCTCCAATACGGCTGCACCGGAGTCGGCCCCCATTGTCGCTTGAATTCGAAAATTCCCGAGCCGAAGGTCGAGCGTCCGAAATCGAAAGTGTGGCAGCCGGACTCGATGCCAAGCTTTATCCCGGCCCAGTACAGCGCGTTGGTACCGTACACCGGACGCGATGCGAGGGTGGCGCCTGTCCAAGGCAGTGTCATCGAGCCGCGGAAATTCATTGCGAGCCCGACGGCGATCGCGCGGCCGCTGTGGCGAACGCGAATCAGCGACAGCCGGTCGCGTAGTCTGCTGACGAGTTCGCTGAAGAACCGGCTGCCGTGCGTCGGCGAACCAAGATCGCGCATATTCTCGGAATAAATTGCGCACAAGTCAGCGAGCCCCGCCGGATCGGTCGGGTCGCTTACTTCCACACCGAGCCCCAGCTTTTCGACCCGCCTGATACGATTGCGGCGCTCCGACGGCATCCGTCTCATCTGCTCGTCGACCGTCTTCGACAACGCCAGATGCTGCGTGACTTTCTCTGTGCTCTCCTCAAACGGCGCCGGCAACTGGTGCAAACTCCGGATGTGCAGCCGCTTGGCGCGCAGTTTCTCTGCCAGGCGACGCGCATGAGCGATCAGTTCGGCGTGCGCGGATTTGCGATCCGAGGGATCCAGCCATTCCGCGTGGCACACGCCACCGTAGTCGATATAAGGCATCGACGTAAGTTCGCTGCCGTAAAGCAGGCTGGACACGAAAACAAACGGAGCCGCCGCGATCGGACGGCCTTGGCCGTCCTGCGCCATCAGGTAAAAAGAATCGAAGCCGTAGGCCGCGCCGACCACCTCGCTCCACTCCCAGAGGTGACCGCTGGTGGCATCGGGGCACCCCGCAATCAGTTGCTCCCAATCCTCACGCCGACTTTCACTGCAAACTACAACGCTCAATCCCCAAAACCCCCAGTCATAATTTCCTCGGCTCCCAAAGCACCGGCACCTCGCCGGCAAAACATCGCCACAGACCGATCGCTTGCGCGCAGTTGAGCGCAACGAACTGGTAAGCGAAAGTCGCTTTGCCGTCGGTGCCGCGCCGCGTCGCAACCCACCCCAAGGCTGCGATCAGCGCAAACAGCATCTCCAGCCCCAGCACGATTCGGAAAAATCCGCCTTCGCGTGCCAGCGGTACTGTCGCGATTACTCCAATCGCGAGCAGCGGAGCCGTCAGCCAACGAAGCAGTTTATGCGAGGTTAAGACGGCTATCGAGCGCCATCGTTTATTTGAGACAAGCTCCGGCAGCATGCGGAAATACACCAGCGCCGCCTGCGAAACCATCCGCACCTGGCGAGCGAATTCGCTCGCCGCGGTGAATTCCTCGAAGCACACCGCATCGCGTGACATCACCGATTGCGCGTTTTGCAACGATACCAGGATCGGATGCATGAAGTCGTTGATCAGTGCCGGATCCATTTCTTTGAACAGACTCTTGCGCATCGCGTAGATTGCGCCATCTGCCGTCGCGACTACTCCTAGCCGCGATTCCAGCGCCTTCAGCATCTGCTCGTAGCGTTGATACGCGGACCCGATCGTCTGGTCCGGATAGCGCGACACGCCCGTCACCAGGCCAACCGATTTGTCGCCGAACGGACGCGCGATCTTTTCCAAGGCTTCCGGCGCAAACATCGAGTTCGCGTCGGTGAACACCAGCACCTCGCCGCACGCGGCCTCCGCGCCGGCGTTCACTGCGACTCCCTTGCCGCGCCGCTCAGCCTGCCCGATGACGCGCACGCGCTTGGACGCCATCGACGTGGCGATTTCCGCGGTCCGGTCGCTCGACCCGTCCGACACCACGATCATCTCGGCCTTGCCCGAGTACCGGCACGCGAGAAAATTTTCGATTTTCTGAGCGATGCACCGCTCTTCGTTGTAGGCCGCGACGATCACCGACAACGATGGCGTCGCGATGCTATCGGCGGAGTCGCCGCGCCGGGGCCGCAATGCCGACAGTGCGACCAGCACCAGCGGATACAGCACATACGCGTACAACAGCAGAAATACTGAAATGTAAAACAGGCTCGTCAATTTTTGCGTCCCCCGACGCTAGTCCCCGCTAAGCTGCCTCTCCTTCCCGGCCAAGCCCGGTTAGTTCGGAATAAAGCGCAACGGTCTGTTCGATTTGCCGCTGCACCGCGAAATTTTCCCCAACGAACTTGCGTCCCTCCGACGCGAGACGCGATGCCAACGCCGGATTATAGAGCAGTCGCTCAATCGCCGCCGCCAGCGCGGCCGGATTCGCCGGCGGCACCAGCAGCCCGGTTTTTTCGTGGATCACCACTTCGGGAGTGCCATCGACTTCCGTGGCGACCATCGGCCGTCCCGCCGCGAGCGCCTCGATCGCCACCAGTGGCAAACCCTCGTACAGCGACGGCAGCACCACGATGTCTGCCGCTTCGAGCAACTCCGGCACGTCGCGCCGGTAGCCGAGGAATCGCACGCGGTCCGCGAGTCCCAAGGCCGCGCATTGCGCGCGCAAGCTCTGCTCGAGCGGACCCTCGCCCGCCAGCAGCGTGACCAGGTTCGGCCGGCGCAGAGCGAGGATCGCGAGAGCATCGATCAGATGCCGATGCCCCTTCTGATCGTCCAGCCGCGCCATCGTTAGAATTGTCGGCTCATCGCGCAACCCCAGCGCAGCGCGAGTCGCCGTGCGCCGCTGCGCATCCATTGGTGCGAACCGGTCCAGATCGCGCCCGTTGTGAATCACGCGGATTTTGTCCTTCGGCACTTCTTTGGTTACGATCAGATGACGGGCCGCTGCGTGCGACACCGCGATATACATGTCCACCAGCCGTCCGACCTGCCGATCCACCCAGAATCGCGCGCGCAGGCCTTTTCCCATCCGCCAGGCCTCGGGACCGTGACAGGTCTCGAGCACCGCGCCGACCCCCGCCATCCGGGCGATTCCGGCGCCGTATAGACTGGCAGTGAACAAATGGCAATGCAGAAGCGCGATATTTTCGCGGCGAATGAATCGCAGCAGGCGCGCTCCGGCAGCCACGTCGAGCCGCGACGAAAACCTAAGCGCGAGGCATTTTACGCCCGCCGCCGATAGTGCAGGCTCCATCGATGCAATCAGCTCGCTCGGCGCCGCCAGACGTGGCTCGAATCCATGCGCGCTCATCGCGGTCAGAATTGACAGCGCATGCTCCTCGGCGCCGCCGAATACACTGCTTGTGAGCAGATGCATCACCGCGCGACGCGGCCGCGAATTGGACCGCTCTCTATCTTTCAGCCCTTTGCTCGCCATACCGACCGACGACCTTGGTAAATCCTGACGCTCGAATCAAGCCGTCTACGCCGTCTATAACATCTATGGTAGCTACGACATCCACCGTCCGAGATGCGTCATTCAGAGAAACATAGAGCGAAGAAATAGCTCATTGAGGGATGCCGGTCCAGCGAAAAGGCAATCAAATCAGCTAATACGACCCCTGCGGCACCGTCTTCATGTGGGCTCCGGAGGCGGCAATCTTGACCGTTTCTGGCCTCTGCATCCGTCCAGATTTACAAAATCCTTGGCGCTTTGTCGATATATTGGGTCAATTAGCCGCTGTTGCGACACGCTACGACTGGCACTACTGAGTCCGTACGCGTCGTCGGCGGCGCGCCTGCGCCGGATCGAACTACCTAATCCTTACTGGTTTGCTTCTCCTGCAGCTTCGTCCGCCTTTTGCGCGGCGTCGTCGGCGGCTTCCTTTTCGGCGCGCGCCTGGGCGACTGCCGCATTGGCGGCGTCAATCTGATCTTGCGGCGCGTTCTCGCTTTCAAGCTGATCGCGCGCCTGCGTCGCGGAGTCGAGCGCTTCCTGCGCCGTATCCGCAGCCTCGTGCGCCTGATTGAGGGCATCGGCGGCCGCGCTGGCGGCGGCGCTCGAATCCGATTGATCTGATGGCGCTGGTGCGCTGACCGCATCCCCCGCCGCGTCATCGCTCTGCGCCCGGGCCGGCGACATGTTCCCCATGGCAATCCCTATCGACAAGGCCAGCGCCGCGATCGCCACCAGCCCGAAGCGGAAGTCTCGCGTGATGCTTTTATCCAGACTCATCGCTACTCACCCTGCTTTCATTGCTTTCGATGACGATAGTTCTGCCATTGCTGTAAATCAATCGCCGCGCTGCGCGGCACGCTCAGGGCGCGCCTGTTGGTTGCGATGCGCCGGAACTTTGTGCGGCGCGCTCTCGTTCGAGTCTTGCCGCCGAGAGTTCATTGAATTTCTGAAACTCCAGCACGAAATCCAGTTGTCGCCCCATCATCTGGTACTGTTGCGCAAGCCTCAGGTGCAGATGCGCGTCGTCGGGGTCGAGCGCCAGCGCCCTCTGAAGCACCCCCACCGCTCCCGCGTAGTCGCCGGTCTTGTTCAACGCACCAACCAGGAGGAGGCGATTGCCCGGATGGGCCGGATCGTCAGCCACGCATTGTCCGAAGAAGGTCACGTCGTCGTGCCAATAAGGCTCGATTCGAATCGCCGTCACCATGTATGCCGCCAGCAGCGCTGCCGTCGCCGCCGCGACCGTGGCGCGCGCGCGCGGACTTGATGCGGCCCGTCGCGTGACAACGACCGCCAGCGCGAGGCTCCATCCGAATGACGGCGCATATAGGTAGCGGTCCTGGACCAGCGCCCAAAGTGAATTCAGCTGCATCGTTGGCGCCAGCGTCAGCGCGCTCCATGCGGCGCAGAACAGATAGAGGCGCCGGTCCGGACTGCGCCGGATGAGCAGCCATGCGATCCCCGCAAGAATCGCGAGCACGCCTGCCGACGCGAACGTGCTCGGCGATACGTGCTCGATCCAATTCACGTCATGCGCCGGACCCGCGATTCCCGGAACCGCCAACACCGCAAGATAGCTCAGCATCACGACCGGCCAGGTCATTATGAAATCAATCACGCGGTGAGTCGGAACCTCAAATTGCCATCCCTGGATCACGCCCATCGTCAACGGATGCGGAATCCGGAATGCCAAATTCCATCCCAGCACCTGCAGCCGCGCCACCAGGTATGCGATCACGAGCAACCCGAACGGCACCGCAACCCGCGCCGCGGCGATGCTGCGCTGCGCGAATGTTTCGGCGTTGCGATCCGGCGCTTGCCGATCCGATCCACGCTCGATGAGAAAAACGTATGAGGCGACGATCAGCGGAAACAGGATCGACGTCTCATGCGTGAGCAGCGCGCACGCATAGAACCCCAGCGACGACAGCATCCCGCGCGACCATCCCGGCTTGCGGCCAATCAGGCAAAGGATCGCAGCCAGCTCGAACACCGTCGACAGCGGCTCCGGAATCGCGCTCATCCACACCACGCCTTCGACGTGCGCCGGCATCAGCCCGAAGATAGCTGCGGTCAGCAGCGCAACCGCGTTGCTGCGGGTGAGCATTTGCGCGACTCGAAAGCACAGAACGACCGCGACCAGGTGCAGCACGATCTTTTCGAGATGCCATCCAACCGGGTTCAGGCCCAGCAGCTGGTAATTCAACCAGAACCACACGTTCTGCAGCGGGCGATAATAAGCGCTTTGCGGCAGCTGCTTCGGATTCCGAAACCACCAACCGTCGTAGATCAATGATTTCCAGAAAAAACTCAAGCTGCCGATCAACTTGTTGTTGACGACCTCTGAAAAATCGTCGAACACCCAGCCGTTGCGCAGGCTCGGCAGATACATCGCGAGCGTCGCCAGCAAAATCCCGCCGAGAATCCCCGCCTGGCCCGAGCTGAGATCCCAAACCAGCGTCGCCGGTGACGCTTCATCGCCGGAGGTCGCGAGCGCTGGTTTCGACTTCACAATCCTATGGGCCGGCGGCCGTGCGGCGCACCGCCGCACAGCCGCGCGAATGAGAGATCAGTGCGTCGCGGGCGCTGCTGAAGCCGCCGCGGCCGGCGCGGCTGGCGCTGTCGGCACACCGCCAGCGCTCATCTTTTCTTTCTGCTTGATTTGCACCTGCGGCAGTTGCGCCTCCACTACACCTTTGCTGTAGCCGGAGGGCACGGCAAATGTGTCTGCCGGGAGGTCTTTCACCTCAATCTTCGTGACCGAGGTACCGCGGACGATCGGTTTGAACGACGCTATCGACGCCTTTATGTTGGCCACCACCTGTGGCGGAACGTTGGGCGGAGGATTCCAGGGAGTCGCCACCTGTTTAGTGATCGATGCCACCGGGATCCCGTCAGGAATTTCGCCGTCCTTGGGCGCAAGGATGGTGCCCTTGAACTTTGCGGCCTGCGCCTTTTGAAACTCGACGAACTCCTTGGCCCCCGGCGCGTCGCTCGCCACGCATTTGATGACACTGAGGTCGAAGCGAGTGATATGCTTCGATCCCGTGTAATCCTGACAAGTGTATCCCGCCACTTTATGCGAGGCTGCCGCCGCCTTGTTTAGTCCGACCGATGCTCCCTCCCACACCATTTTCATCGCGTACACTCCGGTAGGCGGAAGAGCAATCTTGAAGAACTCCTTGTACTTCGGCTTGATAATGTACATCGTGCCGGCGTCGAGATCGGTAACCGTCTCGTCCTCGTCAGTGATGACTTTCTTTTTGTGACCCTGGATCATCACGGTCTGCTTGGTCTTGCTCTTGACCCCCTGGCGATCGAGGTCCACCTTCTCGGAGATTACGACACCAGCCGACGCGGTAGTGGCAGCCAGCGCGAGAGCAATCACGGCGGCGGCGGCTACTGTGAATTTCATACCTGTTGCACTCCTTCCAATCGCTGAATTCCAATCTTTGAATTTTCGATATCCCAAGTCCGGCGACGGCACATCAGTTTAAACATCGACCGCAAAAGTGCCAGCGTAGCCGCTGGCGCAAACGGAATCCCGGGATTCTTCGCGCGACAGCCACGCGCGAGAACGACAGAATCGTATTCAAACTAACACACTACCTTCTCGAGGCTGCCCCGCTATTGCCCGGCGCACAAATGCGGACGGCGGGCCATTTGCTGGCCCGCCGTCCGATTACGACGTTATCAGTTTCGACTCGTCCCTAGTTCTTGCAGGTGATCGTGTAGGGGCTGTCGATCTGATCGGTCAGTTTGCAACCCACCGACGATACCGTCAGTGTTGACGTAACCGAGCTCGCCCGAGGTCCCGCCGCAGTTGCAAGTGAGAGTGCCACCTGAGAATTCACGAAACCAGTGTTGCGGTCCCAGATAATCCGCGGTCACCGGGTTGCCGGTAAGAGCGAGTGAGCAGCACCTCGGACGCTCGCCGACGCCATGCTGAGCTCGATGTCGCAGTCAGCGTCGGGGAAGTTGTAGAACTTCACATAGCCAGCCGGTGAGCTGTGGTTGACCGAGACAAGGGTCGACGAGACCAGGGTCAACACGCTCGGCACCGCCGGAGACACTTCCGTCCCGACGCAGGTGGCCATGTCGCCCGGAGGTACGAACCCGGTCGCCGTGCTGACCAGGCCGGTCACGACCACATACGAGCTGCCGTCCGTGGCGCCCCATAGCACTGAGCTGTCTCCGTATCCGGCACCAGCAGTATTGGCATCGGTGCAGGCCGTGCCGCTGCTTCCGACGCTCGCGATGAAGTTGGCCGCGCCGTCAGCAAACAATGCCGCCGTGGTGGCGCTGGGCGAATTGTCGTAGTCAGTGTTGCCAACGGAGTTTCCTGGCAGCAGAGAGAATGCGCAGTCCTCGTTGTTCGGCGGTACCGAAGTTGCCGACAGCGTGTAGTTGTCATTCGTATTGAAGCTCAGTTGTCCGCCACCCGGCCACGATGCACCGAAAATGTCGTACTCACCCAAGGTTGAACCGTAACCGCCGCTAGGCACAGCCGGAGCAGTGGAATCCTGACTCGACGCGACAAAGTCGGTAGCATTGGCGCCGTATCCCGAACAGCTCACGGCTTGCGCTCCGATGTACGGCGCGGTGCCAAAGGTGGTGCCGTTGGTCGCAGCCTGCTTCGACAGCGTGAGGGTCAATACCGGCGGCCCACTGTCAGTAGGTGAGGCCGTGCCCGGGATGCTGGTGCCGACCGCAGTCGAGCTGCCCAGACCGTCGGTTACCCAGAACGCGAATGGAATGGTGCCGGTCACTACGCTCGCGTCCAACCAGTTGTACGCCGCGGTGATGCTCAGAATGGCTGACCCACCAGGGCCGCCGGCTGACAGCGTTCCCGTGATGTGGTTGCCGCCATCGAAGCACGGGATTCCGCTACCGAGCGCCGAGATAGGCGCGTAGCAGTATGCCGGCGAGGCGTATATTCCGGCCGGATTGGTCTGAATGTCACCGGCGTTGTAGATCAATTCGCCGCCGGTTACTGAGCAACTCGTGCCGCTCCCGGCACCGAAGGTGATCGAGCCAACGCCGACCGCCTGAGTGACTGCTCCGGGCAGCGTCGCGGTGCCGTCCGCCGAAACGGTGCTGGGATCAGCTCCGTTCATTAGTATCGCATAACTATGGCCGCACTCTGCGGGAAATGCCGCTAAGGCTGGAGCGGCGCCCATGAGGGCGAGTCCGCCTGCCACCATCAAACCTAGAAGTATCCTTTTCATATATCCTCCCGAGACATTAAGAAAGTTAGAAACCTTTTGAATCCCATTGAATCCCATTTCCCCGAACTTGCGCCGCTCATCAATAAGAGCTTATGCAGCGCTTGTCAAACCTCCTCTCTAACGACGCCCGCGGGTTTTTGCGGGAAACCCGCGCGACACCGAAATAGCCTTCCCGATCGCATTGCGCCTATACGCGAGCACGCCTGGATCGCAATCCGGGAGTGCTATCGGAGGCACACTCTAGTCGCATCGGAAGGCATTCGCCCATCTTTATTGCACCGGAAAGCGACGAATTTTGTGAAATAACAATTCTTTGACACTTATTTTGGAACATTCTGACACTCGAGGTGCCGATTTGGGGGTCTGGAGGTTTGGTTTGGGTACTGTAGAGCACATCGCCAGAGGTCTTTCGCTTGACAAATTTACGGTGCGCGGACTACGTTCGCGTGCGGTTTAGAACTGTTCGGGAGGAAATGATTGATGCGTTTCAACAAGTCGTTCACGCGGCCACTCGCTGGCATTTGTTTCTCACTGTTGCTTCTGCTGGCCGCGTTTGCGCGCCCTGCATTGGCGCAATCGTTTTTTGCGCCTGACAAGAGTTCATCGAGCATTAAGCTCTCGCCGAAGTCGTTGAGCTTCAGCGTCAATCTCGACAAGGCCACCTCCGAAAGTAAGAGTTTCAAGATCACAAACGACGGACAGGCTTCGGTATCCGTAACCGTCGGCGCGCCCAGCAATTCCGACTACTTCATCACGTCCCCAGCCTCGCTTAGTCCGGCGGGCGGCACGATCTTGGTTCCGGGCAAGACGAAGAGCAAGACCAACGTCATCCCCGTTGCGGTTGAGTTCAAGCCCGCAGGACCGGGGAACAAAATCGACGGAACGATCGCCGTCAACTCGTTGACTGTCACGCTGAAGGGGAAAGCGACGCAGAAGAAGCCGACCCCGACTGCGACCGCGACGCCGACGGCCTCGCCGACTGCAACCGCGTCGCCGACCTCGACTGCGACGGCGACTAATACGGCGACGGCGACTAATACGGCGACCGCGACTAACACGGCGACCGCGACCAACACGGCGACCGCGACAGCGACCAATACTGCGACATCAACTGCGACTGAGACGGCGACGGCAACTCCGACCGCGACCGTCGCAACCGCGACCGCGACTCCGACGGCGACGTCGACCAACGCAACTGCGACCGCCACCGCGACCAACACCGCGACGGCGACCAACTCGGCGACGGCGACGGCAACTCCGACCGCGACCGTCGCAACCGCGACCGCGACTCCGACGGCGACGTCGACCAACGCAACTGCGACCGCCACCGCGACCAACACCGCGACGGCGACCAACACGGCAACCGCGACGGCGACCAACTCGGCGACGGCGACCGCAACTCCGACCGCGACGATAACCGGCGCGACGGCGACGGCAACTCCGACCAATACGGCCACCGCAACCAACACGGCAACCAACACGGCAACCGCGACGGCGACCGCAACGGCAACTGCAACGGCCACCGCGACCGCGACGTCAACGGCGACGGCCACGGCAACCTTGACACCGACACCGACCGCCACAGCAACAATGGCAATGGGAGAGACGGGCGATGTGCTGGTGGCGGGCGGCGACATGGGCGGCAAACTGGGCGGGGTCATCAACCTGGCGACCTCGACGGTGTCGAGCTCGAGCGCCCAGATCTTCAACGGCAACGCCACTCCACCGGCTTTCGCGCTGGTGGGCTCGCTCAACACCCGGCGCGAGTCGGCCGCGTCAGTGGTGCTGCCCAACGGGATGACCCTGATCGTGGGCGGCGAGACCTGCTCGGCGCAGACCTACGGCTCGGTCAGCGGTTTCCAGTGCAATGCGCTGAACACGGCTGAGCTGTACAACGAGAGCACCCAATCGTTCACGCCTGCCGGCAGCGGCAGTGGCGGCGTGATGACCACGCAGCGCAGCGGCCCGAGCGCGACGCTGATTACCGGCAGCGGCACCTCATTGGACGGAAAGGTGCTGATCGTGGGCGGCTCGAGCGGCAGCTCGTTCCTGAGCATCTCGACGCCGGCGCCGGGTTCGGGCGCACCGCCCGGACAAGTAGCGTTGAACTCGGCCGAGATCTACGACCCGGCGGCCGACAGCTTCACGGCAACAACGTCGATTCCGGGATGCGCCGCGGGCACGGCGCCTCCGACCTGCACCAACGGCATTGCTTCGATTTGCGCCGGCGCCTCCAGCGCGATCTCATCCGCCGCTGAAAGCGGAACGACTGTAACGATCACGATGGCGACGGCGCTTCCGACCGGGCTGACCATGGGTGACGGTGTAACCATCGCCAATGTAAGCGTGGCGGGCTACAACGGCAGTTTCACGGTAACCGGCATCAGCGGCCTCACGTTCACCTACACCGCCGCCGGTGGCTTGGGCGCTGGAACGGGTGGCACGGCGGCGTCCGACACGTCCGAGTGCGGCATGGTGGACCAGGGCGCGGCGCTCATTCCGAGCGACGGCGGCAAGGTGCTGGTGGCGGGCGGCGATATCTATGAGTTCCTGGGCGAGTCGTCGAACACCTCGTTCATCTTCGACCCTTCGACGGCGACGTGGTCGCGGACCGGGTCAATGACGAACGCGCGCGAACTGTTCCCACTGGTGGGGACGTCGGATGGGACCGTAGTGGCCTTTGGCGGCATCCAGGCCACTTCGCAAAACTGCCTCACCACCCCGGCGAGCCCGGTGATAGCGACGACGCTTGCCCAAGCCGAGGTGTTCAACTCGGGGACCTGGAGTCCGACCAGCAACAACATGGGCGCGAAGCGCGCGGCCACGCCTGCACTGATCATGGCTGGCACTCTGGCCGGCCAGGTTATCATTCCCGGCGGCGTGGACGTCGAGGCAGGTACGGCGCCTTCGACTTGCGCGGCCACGACCGGAATCAAGCAGGCAGCCGAGTCCGAGGTCGATCTGTACAATCCGTCCACCACCTCGTTCAGCGCGACCGGAAGTCTCAATCAGGCGCGTGAAGGGGATGGCATCGGCGTAATCGGAACGGGGACCGATGAGACCGATGTAATCGTAATCGGCGGCGCATGCACGACTCCGTCGCCGAGCTTGCAGTCAGTGGTCATCGGCACCTCGCAGGCGGCGACCACCTGCAGCAGCGCGAATGCGGGTCCGACCGGTTATTACTCGGAGCTGTACAGCCAGTCAGGCGCTACGTGGTCGAAGGGGCCGACCTTCGCCAGCGGCTTCGCGCCGACCAACGGAGCGGCCTCGGTGGTGCTGCCATAGCAGGGCGCATCCAAAACTGACGGACTTAACCGGCAACGCCGTTCCCCATCGCGGGGAACGGCGTTGCCGCATCCAGGATTATTATTGTGCATGCTCGAGCCTGAATCGGAGTTCTAAGGATGGGAATCGAAGTCGGAGGAGTAGGCAAGCGGTGGTTCAGGATGCAGCCGGGATGATTGCCGTCGCTCTGTATGCGCCGATCGTGATTGCCAGCGGCACGACAGCCGACCGCGTGCTGGGGCAGTTCGATTTCACGCATAATGCGGCCAACCTTGTGGATGGCAAAGGGCTGTTCACTCCCGATGCGGTGGCGATCGATTCCAGCACCACGCCGAATCGAGTTTACGTCGCCGATCAAGCCCTTCAGCATCGATACGGCGGTCAGCACCAGTAAACTCGGGATGGAGCTGGCGCCCGAGAGCGACTGCTTCTTCTTCCTGACTTACACTCCGAACGCGCCGGGCAAACAGACCGGGACCTTTACGATAACCGACAACTCGGAGACCGCCCATCAAGCGACCGTCAACCTGAACGCCCAGGCAAAGCCACCAAAGAAGTGAGCGATTCGCCATAGACATTCGGAGCAAGATTCGCCAACCTTAGCTCTGGTTCAAGGCCATCCCCGCACCGATATTCAGGTGCAGGACCGGAGGGGCAACCTGAAAAAATCACCGTTTCTCTTGACTCTTACCGGGGCGCTGGTGTGCCTGGCGTTAACGGCAAGAGCGCAGGTTTCCCCGCAGCCTATCCAGCACTTCGTGTTCATCGTGATGGAGAACCATACCTTCGACAACATGTTCGGCACCATGCCGGGAACGGACGGGGCGACGCAGGCGACACTCTCAACCGGCGCAATCTATCCGCTTACTGAATGCCCGGATCGTATGTACGCAGATCCTTACCATGACTGGGTGAATACCCATGTTGCGTGGAATTGGGGCGCCATGAATGGTTTTGACTTAGCGACCGGCAACACGGCCGCTGACGGCTATCCGGCTCTCTGCCAGTACTATCAGAAGGACATCCCGAACTTCTGGGCTTACGCGACCAACTATACTCTGTATGACGAGTTTCACACCTCAGTCCTTGGGCCGTCGTTCCCCAACCATCTCTTCGGGATTGCCGCATGGGCCAACAACGTGGGCAACAACCCGGTTCTCATTCCCGACGAGTACGGTTACGACTGGGGCTGCGACGATCCCGCCTCGTCCTTGGTGATGCAGGTGACCGGCCTCTTTCCAGTAGGTTCGCCGTACTACGCCTACTCCCAGCCGATATCGCCCTGCATGGACTTTCCGGCCCTCCCAGACCTACTCAACGGCGCGGGCCTTACGTGGACCTACTATTCTCCGGACGAAGACACGGACGGCTTCGAGTGGAACGGACTCGACGCGATTGCCCATATTCGTTACGGCAGCCAGTGGGCTACGAATGTCAAGGAAACCGCCCAGTTTGCAACCGACGCAGCCAATGGCAAGCTGGCTAACGTCTCATGGCTGGTCGAGCCCGTCGATGAGTCCGGCCATCCGGTCGCGTCTATTTGCTTCAACGAGAACACCGTCGTCGAGCTTGTCAACGCGGTAATGAACGGCCCCGAATGGAACAGCAGCGCCATTTTCATCACATGGGATGACTGGGGCGGCTTCTACGATCATGTTGTCCCGCCGCAGGTTGATCTGACTGGCCTCGGTTTTCGCACACCGTTGATCGTTATCTCGCCCTACGCTAGGAACGGTTATGTCTCACATAGGGTGACGGAGTTTTCATCGTTCTTGACGACGGTCGAGCACTACTACGGCCTGCCACCGATTGGAGCGCCGGCGAGAGATGCCAGCAGCAACGACCTGCTCGACGCATTCAACCTGTCCCAGGCGCCGAATCCGGCGCCGCCGCTTGCAACGAGAACCTGTCCGCCGTTCGTGGCTCGCACCCCGACCCCGACCGCAACCGGCGGTATTCCAACTGCAACCGCAACTATGTCGAATACTCCGGCACCGACTATGACAGCTACCGGCGCTCCAACCGCGACCGCAACCGGCAGTATTCCGACTATAACCGCAACTATGTCGAATACCCCGGCGATGACGGCCACCGGCGGCACTCCAACCGCGACCAGGACGCCAACGCTAACTGCGACGCCAACAGCGACTCACACGCCAACTCCTACGGCGACTCAAACCCCGACTTTCACTCCGACTCCAATTTCGGAGAAGCTGACCGTGAGCCCCTATCGGCTGTCATTCGGAACTAAGGTGACCGTAGGAACTACCAGCAAGCCCAGGACTGTCACCATCAAGAATGCGGGCCGTAAAAGAACCGGTCTGGCGGTGAGCATCGAAAGCGAGAGCGCGTCATCGTCGGTGTTTGCGGTGAAGTCGGAATGCGAAAAAACGCTCATGCCTGGGAAGAGCTGTAAAGCATCGGTGACCTTTCACCCGGTCGACACGACGCCGCGAAGTGGTCGCCTGATGATTTTTGACAACGTGACCGGGGCGCCACAGAAAATGGAGCTCTTGGGAACTGGAAAGGCCGTCAAGAAGAAATAAGAAATGTGGTAATTGACGTTGCCCTCGTCGCCGGAACATGCGGCGGAAACGCCGTCCGCAACTAAACGGCCTCGAGAGCCAAGGAACAAGAGAGGTTAGGAAAGCGGGTCCGACCGGTTACCCATCACCGACAAAACGACCTCCGCCACCATGGCAATACTTGTTCCTCCGATAAGAGCATGGGTCCGCCGCTTGTGTTAAGATCGCGTCTCGTCTCACTTAGGCGTATCAATTCGATACCGATTCTCGCAGCCCCGCAAATTCCGGTTCAGATGAAGATGGCATTTTTGGTAGAGACAACCGATGCCTTGCAGCTCTTTCAACCGCGACTCCAGTTGCAAAACACCAGTCGTTTGCGGTGAGGGCTGTTGCCCTCACCGCTGGTGTCGGAATTGCTTCCAGCGCTCGGAGATTGTTCTCCTGAATTCCCCCGCGCCGGATTTCCCGGCTCATGCGCACCTCCAGCTCATTTTCCGACACCCTGCAATGGGATCGTCTGGTTCGCATTTGAGGCGTTATCAAAGATGGTTATCGAGCTGGACGTCGAACCCGGCGAAACCGGACCGAATAGCACCATCAGCTTGCACTTTTTCTTCGGTAAGAGCTGCGCAGGGCAATTGTTGGAGCCCGTCTCGAATGTCGGGGAGTTGGTCACCGTTGCCAGCGGGTTCCCGAACGTGATCGGCGGTCCGGTCTTGGCTGGATTGCTCAGGGTGAACGTTGCCTTTTTGGTCTTGCCCTCTTTCACGGTGCCAAAATTCTTGGACGACGGTTTGACATCGAGTGGCCCGGGAACCGCGCTTGGCGTCGATGTGGGTGTCGGCGTAACAGTTACGGTCGTTGTAGCAGTCGGGGTCGGAGTTGCCGCCGTTCCCGTCGGCGTCGCCGTGCGCGTCGCTGTCGCCGTCGGAGTGGCCGTCCGCGTGGAACCGGTCGGCGTTGCGGTCGGGGTCGGGGTAGGGCCGCCGCCGGCGCCCAACGCGAGCTTCGTCACAAAAACGTCGGAGGTGAAATTACCGGCGCCTTTGTTGGTGGTCTGGAACGCGCCAGCGGTGGTCGGGAAGTCGGTCGAGAAGGCCTCTCCCGATATGTATGCGTTGCCGTTGCCATCGACGAAATCGATTCCGCCCATGTCGCCGGAACACTCGCCGGGCATGCGGCAGACGCCGCTGCCGCCCAGATAGGTCGAGTAAGTCAGCGCCGTGCCGCCCGAGTTCAGCTTCGTCACGAACACATTAGAGGTGTGGTTTCCGGCGCCATGGTTGACGGTCTGGAACGCGCCAGCGGTGGTCGGGAAGTCGGTCGAGTAGGCGGTACCCGATATGTATGCGTTGCCGCCGGAATCGACGAAGTTGATCCCGCCATTGTCGCCGAAACAGACGCCGGGACTGCTGCAAGCGCCGCTGCCGCCCAGATAGGTCGAGTAAATCAGTTCCGTGCCGGTGGAATTCAGCTTGGTCGCGAAGACATTGTCGGTTTCATTGCCGGCGCCATGGTTGACGGTTTGGAACGCGCCCGCGGTGATGGGGAAATCGGCCGAGTAGGTGCCTCCCGATAGAAAGGCATTACCGGAGGAATCGACGTAATCGATGCCGCCAAGATCGCCGAAGCAGACGTCGGTGGTGATACAAACCCCGCTGCCGCCCAGATAGGTCGAGTAAATCAGCCCCGTGCCCATGGAATTCAGCTTCGTCGCGAAGACGTTGGAGGTGGGTCCGGTGTTGCCGGCGGCATGGTTGGTGGTCTGGAACGCGCCGCTGGTGGTGGGGAAGTCGGTCGAGTAGGCCTCTCCCGATAAGTAGGCGTTGCCCATTGGATCGACGTAATCGATGCCGCCGGTGTCGCCGTCGCAGCCGCCAAAGCTGTTGCAACTGCCACTGCCGCCCAGATAGGTCGAGTAAATCAGCGCCGTGCCGGTGGAATTCAGCTTGGTCGCGAAGACGTTGGAGGTCTTATTTCCGGCGGCATGGTTGACGGTCTGGAACGCGCCGGTGGTGGTGGGGAAGTCGGGCGAGTAGGCATCTCCCGATACGTACGCGTTGCCGGAGCCATCGACGTAAGAGCTGAAACCACCGTCGCCGCTGCAGGTGCCGGACACGCAACTGCCGCTGCCGCCCAGATAGGTCGAGTAAGTCAGCGCCGTGCCGGTGGAATTCAGCTTCGTGACGAAGACGTTGGAAGTCTGATTTGTGGCGCCATGGTTGACGGTCTGGAACGCGCCAGCGGTGGTGGGGAAGTCGGTCGAGAAGGCCTCTCCCGATACGTAAGCGTTGCCGTTGCCGTCGACGAAAGCGATGAAGGCAATGTCGCCGAAACATTCACCGGGCATGATGCAAACGCCGCTGCCGCCCAAGTAGGTGGAATAGACTAGCCCTGAGCCGGTGGAATTCAGCTTCGTCACGAAGACGTTGGAAGCATTATTGCCGGCGGCATGGTTGACGGTCTGGAACGCGCCAGTGGTGGTGGGAAAGTTGGTCGAGTAGGCGGTACCCGTTATGAAAACGTCGCCGGAGGAATCGACGTGATCGATGTTGCCGCTGTCGCCCAGACAGAAGCCGGAGAAGCAACCGCCGCCACTGCCGCCCAAATAGGTAGAGTAGATCAGCGCTGTGCCGGTGGAATTTAACTTCGTCACAAAAACGTTTTCGGTCTTATTCCCGGCGGCATGGTTGACGGTCTGGAACGCGCCAGTGGTGGTGGGGAAGTCGGGTGAGTAGGTGGTACCCGACAAGTAGGCGTTGCCGGAGGAATCGACATAATGGACGCCGCCCATGTCGCCGTTACAGATGGCAAAGGTGTCGATGGTGTTGCAACTTCCGCTGCCGCCGAGATAGGTCGAAAAGATCAGCGGATCGATCACCACCGGCCGGCTCCGGTCGTAGGCCGCCACCTTGAAGCTGGCCTCACGCGCGCCTCGCAGTTTCCATCCTCCCGCAATCGTCCGCCGCTTGCCCTCGGTCTCCTGGTAGATCACCGGCGCTGGTTCGATCAGCTCGCGATCGCCGACGCGCACCAGCAAATTGCCGCGCTGGTCGAGCGAGAGTTTGTGTATGCCTTTGAAGCCGAGCCGGATCGCGTTTGGGTCGGCGCCCGGCGCAAGCCTGAAGTCATATTCGAGCTTGGCCTGTTCGCTGCCGTGGTAGATCAGATCGATTCCGGGATAGACGTTCTTTAGTTCGACGCCTGCGTAGTTCGGCACATCGGTATGCCACTTTTTCGGGTCATTGCCGATGAAATAGTTGGACTTGCTGGCCATCCGATCGACGCCACCGATTTGCGGCGCCTGCGTCGTCCCCTTGAGCGCGATCCGCACGACGGCGGCCTCATCAGCTTTCCTTTCGTTCGCTTTGGGAGAGGGTAGCGATGAACGAGACTGGAGTTTCGCGCGCAACCCGTCGCTGGTGGCTCCACCACGTTTAGAGAGCACCGGCGCCGACGCGCGCATTGCTAGTACCGCCTCTTCGCCGGTTAGGAACAGCATGTAGCCAGGCCCGCGCGAGAGAAACTTCACCCGCGAATCGCTCTGGCCGAGGTTCGGCTCGAAGCTCATCGGAATCTTCGCGAATGAGATGTGCGGCGGGTTCTGCCGCGTTTGCTCGGCGGATGGCGCTTGCGCCGAAGTAGCTGCGTGCGGGGCGGCCGAAGCTGCCAGGGCAAGCATCGCACAAACGGACACGCCCAGAATCGCGATCGCGCCGGAACGCTTCTTTCCCAAAAACTGTCTCATCTGATTCTCCCGCCTGACGGCATCGTAACAGTCCCCGGGAATCGCCCGCAGGGAATGACTCTGACCCCACGACCCGGTCCTGCACGATATTGCACCCATTGTCCCATATCGCCCCTGTCCCTGATATGGACCGACCCCGAGCGAGGCCGCCAAGACGAACAAATAGGCAGGGAGAAACCACGCACAGACTTGGCGAAACCGCAGGCACCGACAGCTCCCCTGCAACCTGAGTAAGGAAAAATCGGCTCGGTACTGCCCCGTCCCCTTCCAGGGAACACTGCGGCGCGTCCCGAGGAATTTTCAGTTCTGTTAGCGCGTGATCGGTTGTTCGCACCTATAGTCTTGCCGCTCAGATCCGAATTGAACGGCGCGTACACGACGCTATCATGGACATTTCCGTAGTCATTCCCGTCGTCAACGAATGCGACAACCTGCGCATTCTGCTGCCACGCATTCAAGCTGAGCTCGAGCGCGAACATCGCGTCACAGAAATGGGGGCTGTCGGGAACCGGAAACGCCGCCAGGATGAAGAAGTAGTCTGGGGGGAAGCAGCGCAGACTTGGCAAAGCCGCGGGTGGCAGCGAGCTCCCACGCTGTTCTGCCTATCCGAATTCAAGCAAAGGCGCGAGTCCTAAACGGTAATTTAGATCAGAAATGGGTTCGTTCGGCAAAAAACGGAAAATGAATTTTACCGAAATTTCATCGCCGTCATCCACAGAGCTATTCTATGGCAGCAGCGGATTCTCCGAGCGCGCGCCTCAGTCGTCGTTCGAGACGTTCACGTTCACAGTCGGGGCGGGCGGCTCACCTCTGCGCCGGCGCTGCAAACGCCCGAGTTGATCGATGTCCCTATACATTTCGCGTTTGATTGTGGTCTCGTACCGCTGGATTCGTTCGAGTTCGCTGTCTGCTGGAATGCTCAGTCGTTGCCTGGCGATCTCGAGATCGGTTTTTTCCTTCTTATGAAGCTTTCGCTCTTGGCGATTCAGATCCTTGAGCGTGTCCTTCAAGAATTTGCGCACAGCTGCTTTTTTGCGCGCAGCCGCTTTCTTGTCGGGTTCGCTGTTATCCGCTGTGGGCGTCGGCTCGCCGTCACTGTCCTCTTCTTCCGACTCCTCGTTCTCTCCTTCCTCCTCCGCCACTGCCTGTGCATCGGCCTCCGACCAATCTTCTCGAAACCAATCCTTTAACACCATGCCGGGACTGTCCGTTTCCGTTCCGAAAACCAAATCGAGATTGTCGCAGGCATCTTCCCAAACTATGCCCTCGCTTTCGAGTTCATCGAGGGCGTCCTCGACCGCCTCCCTTAGATAGGCAATCCCGGCGGTGCTCTTTGCTAATACTTCCGGCAAGCGCTCGGGGACCTTAAACGCCTGGTCGATCTCTGCTTCTGTTTTGGATTCGCTCTCCGTTGGCTTTGCCATTTGCTTCCTAATTTCGCCGAGTTCGGCGCGGTGGGCACGCCGCAGCCGGAATTCAGCCAGTCCAATTTGCTCGACCAGATGAGTCTCCGTGTGACCCTCGGGCTCCCAATCCTCACAGAGCTCGCGTAAGATCGCTTCAAACTCCGCGGGGTCTTCTTGGCCAGGAATTATCACCTGCGTCGCTCGCAAGCCGTGCTTCAGCGCGTTGAGTCGCGATGCCCGCTTACCCTCGGGCGTCGTCGGCCCCGTCGAGTTAAGCGCGTTTTTCCGATTCGCTTCAATTTGCTTGGCCGAGGTGCGCCGGGATACAGAGGTATCGGTGTCCTGGGTTAGCTGGGATTGCGTTTCCGGCGTTGGTGGTTCACGTACTACCATTTGTCGTGCCTCGTTTGATTCGCTGCCGTTGTCGTGCGCTCCCGTTGGGGCGAGCCTCGCTACTCTCTCAAAGACCTTCCGATCTCATAACTATACTGATTGCGAGCATTGGCCCGAAAACCGCGCTAATTTGAGCGGACTTGTGGCGAGGCCCAATCTATGTCCGCCGCAGAATCGCGGACTTAGGCTCTAACGGTTTAGTGTTGGCAGAGTTAGGCCGATATCGCGGGCGAGACGCCGTATTGCCTTTCCGACCGAGCCGGCGCTAGCGTCCACGCTGAAGCGGGCGATTTCGGACGGGCGTTCGCGTCGCAATACGTGCCGAGCAAGCCAGTAGAAGTGGTCCGGTCGGCGCTTCGTCTTGGTACGTACAAGCCCCAGCCGAGTCACGGCGCGAAGTTCAACTTCAGAGCGGTACTCATCTAGATATTTCTCGTAGGAAGCTTGTGCAGTGGCCTCGAAATCATTCCATGTCTGGAGCACGATGCTCCAACCGCGGAACTCAAACTTGAGATCATGGAAGCGCGGGAATGAATCCTCATGGATCCATTCCCATACTTCCTCCGCCCAGCGGTCTTTGAATTCGGGCTCTCGTACCCAGCGCAGCACAGTGTCGTGTGCGAGGTCGACGCACCAAGGGTCGACGAGTCCCCATCGGGCGCACCAGGCTCTCGCCGCCTTTCGGACTCCGCGGAGTGCGGCTCTTAGCCGATCGCGCGAGCTTGGAGTCTCCCCGCTCAAGTCCATGCCAGAACTGAGCGCGACCTTGTAGGGGCCGGCGACCAGCGATCGAGGCACTTCTGGCTCTACCTTAGCCAAGGCGTCGAAAAACAATCGTCGTCCATGCTCGAGCGTATAGTGGCCAGGAAATTGGAACTCTCCGATTCCTTCGAAACGATTGCTATAGCGGCTCATTGGTAAGTCGTTAGATATAACGCGTCTATCCGATCGTAGGAAGTCGCGAAGGGGAGCGATGTAACCACCTCGGGGCGGAGCTGGTCGATGATCGCTCGAGGGCAATATGCGAACTGCTGTTGAGATTGAAGCGCGCGAACTTCGTTATCATTAACCAGGGCTAGAAACCGACGGCATTTCTGCCTAGTTTTCCTCCTCTTCGTCGCCCACGAACTCTTCAATTGGAATACCGGAAGCGCGCGATAGACGAAGAGCGTGCTTGAGGAGGGTTACGCTACCTCGGCGAATCCATTTATGGATGGCGGTGTTCGACACCCGGCAGATTCCTGCCGCCTTGGTAGGACCTCCTACCGCCGAAACTGCTCGCTCGACCGCGCTATTTTTTTTCCTCTTCGTACCGCGCTTCATCCCGTGCCACCTCCGAAACCGCCGCCTGTCGATCCGGTCAGAAAGTAGACTAGCCGGAACGAGTCCGCCCTTCAAAGAATGCATTGAGAACCAGTTTATTGCTCAAACGGTAATATCGATGATTGACAACTATCGTTAAGAGCGATAGTTTGGAGAAGTAGACGAACGGATCGAGTCTTCGACAAGTAAAAGTGCAGAAGGCACTCGACGCGCGGCGCTCGACGTGTCTCTCTGAGCACGAAGGAGAAAGGCGCAAATGAAATCGACCTTGGATTATCTTAGCGGTCACCTGTGTATTCTGAATGAATCCGAGCCAGGCGCGAGCAGCCCTGGGAACGCGTCCGGAACCATGTGTGAATGGTACGCGGTTCGCAAAGCGGCCGAGGCTGAAGTGGCTATCCTGGTTGGCCGACCGGTCACGAGTGTCGATCAGCGGGAGGGAATTTACGTGGATGAGGAAGGGAACGTCTATCAGCTGCAGGACAAGGGCGAGACGAAACCGATCGAAGTCGAGCATCTCCCTGGAACGGAGAAGACCGAGCTCGAGCTGCTGCTGGGGGCTTCGCTGAAGCGAGGGCAAGTGAACGGAAGAAACGGCGGCGCCAAGCAGCTCTTGAAAAGGAATCGAAGCAGCGGTCGTAAGCAGCAAGCGTCGCAGGTCGGGACCGCAAATCTCGAGGTGCGCCCGACCGCGTCACCTGCGCCCGTCGATACGAGCGCCTCGAGGTTCAATGGCGCGGCTCCCGAAATTCCTGTGCGGTTGAATCTCCGACAAAAACTGGCCGAGGTTCGCCGCCGCATCGGCTACATCCAGAAGCGCGGCCACAACGAGCGCTCCAACTACTCGTACGTTACGGCCGCCGATATCACCGGCTCAATCGGGGACATACTCGCCGAATTGGGGGTCGTGGTTATCCCAAGACTCGAAGACATCACCTACGAATCAGCAGTGGGCCGCGGAGAGGCGACCCGGATGGCTCGGGTGGTAATGGCCTACACCTTCGCTGATGTCGACAGTGGCGAAGAGATCATCGCGAAGGTCGCGGGTCAGGGGCTCGATCCCGGCGACAAGGCGCCCTACAAGGCGATGACCGGGGCGTTGAAGTACGCCCTGCTCCAATCGTTTTTGCTGGCCACCGGCGATGATCCGGAAGACGAACGGGCAGTCGCTCGCGTCACGGCAACGAATTCCGAACGGCTGATCAGCGGCGACGAAGTTCGCGAACTGCAGAGCCTCATCGATGAGACCGGGACTGATCTGGAACGGGTGCTCGCGTACTACAAAGTCGCATCACTCGGGGAGCTGACTGAAACTGCCTACCGGCGCGCCGTCGAAGTGCTCAATCGCAAACTGGCCAAACGGGGTAATCAGGAGACCGTTCATGCCGAGGATTGAGCGGCTGCATCAGAACACTCCCGAGTGGCACCGCTGGCGCGCCCAAGGGATCGGGGCCAGCGACGCTCCGGTGATCATGGGCGAGACACCATTCAAGACCCCGAGAGCGCTCTGGTCGATAAAGACCGGGCGTATGCAGGAAGCTTCGGCAGGTCCGGCCGCGCGACGCGGTCGCCAACTGGAGCGTTTCGCCCGTCGCGCGTACGAGCGACGAACAGGAATCCAGGTGGAGCCACTGTGTCTGGTCCACCAAGAGTTCGAGTGGATGCGGGCGTCGCTGGACGGGTTGAGCTTCGACGGCTCAACGCTGGTGGAAATCAAATGTCCGCTGAGCATCCGCGATCGCGCATCGGCCCAGGAAGGTCGTATCCCTTCCCAATACCATGCGCAACTACAGCATCAACTGGAGGTTTCCGGAGCGCAACAGGCGCACTACTGGTCCTTCCACGGGAACGACGGAGTCCTGGTCGAAATACGACCCGACCGGGAATACGCGAAGCGTCTGGTAGAGGCAGAAGCCGTGTTCTGGCAGCTGGTGAAAGAAAACCGATGGCCCGAACTGGCCAACGAAGAACTGGATCTGAGCGCCGATCCAAAATGGCGTCACGCCGCGCTGCGTTACCGTGAAGTCAGGCTCCGGCTTGAAAACGCTGCTGCACAGGAGCTCGAGCTGCGCTCAATGCTCAGGTGTATGGCGACAGCGAGGCGGACGTACGGCTGCGGCGTCGAAGTCCTGAAGAGCTCGCGCAAGGGCGCGGTTGATTATTCTGCGGTTCCGCAGCTCCGGGGAGTCGACCTCGAACCGTACCGTAAGCCTCCGGTCGCGGTTGTGAAGATCAACTTTATTGAGCCCAACCAGCAGTAGACCGCCATGCAGGAATGTTTCGGCTTCCGCAACTTCCGCCAGTTCGAGCGCAGCCGCAGGGAGATCAAGCTGCCCTATGATCTCTTGAACGACATCCGGTTCCGTCAGCTTCCCGACGCCCGCAAGGCCCACCTGATCTGCCTGCTGCTGCTCTCGGCCCGAATGAACAATCTGCTGCCCAATAGCCCCATCAAGTTGGAGCGGCTTATAGGGGCGACCGAGCCTTTAGACTTAAGCGCGTTCGCGGACTTCGTCGACTTCGACGTAGTGGAAAAGCCAAGCTGGCAGGACCGCGTTGCTAACCGGCGCGTGCCGGACAGCATGCGCGCGGCAGTGCTGGTACGCGACGGAGGACGGTGTCGAAGATGCAGGAGGGCGATCAAGCTGGAGATGGATCACATCGTTCCGGTCAGCAAGGGAGGCAAGACCGAAGAATCGAACCTTCAGACCCTGTGCCGACGCTGCAACCGGGCCAAGTCCAGGAAGCTTACTCCCAGGTTCTGAAAGATGGGTGCGGCAGGCGAATCATCGCGCAGTATCGCGGTCGAACTGGCCCTGCTGTTCCTGCGCGAACTTGAGCCCACGGTTGCAGAAGATCCGGAGCGGCTGGTCTCGACCGAGGCGGTACTCTCCTTTGCCGCGGTCAGGCGCGCGGATCCTGGCACGTGGCAACACTGGCACAGGATTCTGGAGAAGTACGAAAAAGCCGATCTGATCGAGCATATGCTCGGCGCGCCGGTGCCCATGGATTCCGGCGACAGCGAGTCAGCTGCGGACAGGCTAATCGGGCTTGTGCTCGACAGTGGAATCGAACTCTTTCACGATCCCGACCAGCACGGCTGGGCTTCCTTTCGGGTCGACGGGCACTTTGAGAATCGGCCCATCCGCTCCCGCCCGTTCCAGCTGTTCCTGCTACGGACCTACTACCAGGAGACCGGCAAGAGTCCGGGCGCGCAAGCCATCCGCGCCACTCTGGACCTGTTGGAAGCGAAGGCCCTGTTTGACGGTGATGAATCTACCATCAATCTTCGGGTCGCAAACCATCGGGGAAAACTCTACCTCGACCTGTGCGACCGTGCCTGGCGGGCGGTCGAGATAGATACCGAAGGGTGGCGAATAGTAGATCGACCGCCACCGAGATTTCATCGCACCCGCGGCTCGCGGCCGCTGCCCGCACCCGAACGCGGCGGCAGTCTCGACGAACTGCGCCGCTTCCTGAACGTCGACCACCAGGGCTGGACTCTAATCAAAGCCTTCCTGGTCGCCGCGCTGCGTCCCAGCGTGCCGTGCCCGATCCTTGTTGCCAATGGCGAGCAGGGAGCGGGCAAGACGACCGCGTGCAGAATAGTCAGCGCGCTGATCGACCCGCGCACGGGGGCACTGCGCGGCGTGCCCCGTGAAGTCCGCGATCTCATAGCTGCGGCGAGGAATTCCTGGATCGTATGTTTCGATAACTTGAGCCACCTGCCGGAGGACTTGGCCGACGCAGCTTGCCGGCTGGCCACCGGCGGCGGTTTCGGCGGCCGGGAACTCTACAGCGATCATGACGAAGCGATCTTCGACGCTACCCGCCCCATGGTGTTCAATGCGATTCCCGACCTGGGTGCGGCGAGGCCGGACTTTCTCGACCGTGCGGTTATCGTTGAGTTCCTCGACATGAAGCCCGACATGCGCCGCGACGAGGCGCAGTTCTGGCGCGAATTCGAAGAGGTCCAGCCGCGAATCCTGGGTGCACTGCTCGATGCCGTCAGTGCGGGACTTAGGAACCTGCCTAATGTCAGGCTCGCTCAGCCGCCGCGGATGGCCGACTTCGCGATCTGGGTAAGTGCGTGCGAGAGGGCTTTGGGACTGGAAAGAGGGGAAGCGTTGGAAGCCTACCGGGCCAACTGCGCCGAGATGCGCAATCTCGCACTCGAAGCATCACCGGTCTATGAACACCTTCGGGAGGTGGCTCGGGCCGGATTCAGCGGTACCTCGAGCGAGCTTCTATTTCTTTTGAGCAAGCTGGCGAGTGACAGCACTCGGCGCTCGCCGCGGTGGCCTAAAGCTCCGAACGCGCTTAGCAACGTTCTCCGACGGATGGCGGGCAGCTTACGCTCCAGTGGGATCGAGATCTATTTCAATCGCGAAGACCACCAGGGTAGACGCGTAATATCAGTGAAAGCGGCTTCACTGGCTGCAGAAAGATCGTCAGCATCGTCAGCACCGTCAGCGCCCTAAACGGCCAGAGTGTCTGGCCCAAATAGAGCTTTTTGACCAAAGGAGGGTGCCGAAAATCCTATTCAGGACCAGCGTTCGCATGCTGACGATGCTGACGATGATTTCCCTCTTTGAATACACTTCTTCAGACCGATCCTAAGGTACCACTGAGCTCGAATCCCAGCGAAACAAGTTTCCTTCAGCGCGGATGTTCTTTTGAGCCGAATAGTGCACCGAGCTCGGGCCAAATTCTGCCCAAAGAACCCCTCGCGGTACCGCGTTCGAATCCATCCCCCTCCGCCACATAATCCGTACTATTTACCTACAATCTGGAGATGGCGGTTCATCCGCACGTGACGCGAGGCTTTTGGGCTCAATGCGAACCGGAGAAAGCTACCTCGCAGTCTCGGCGCGCGGGCAAGGTGATCGAGCTAGGCGAGAGGCGTGGGACTCAACCTCTCGCCACTAGAACGGATCAAGGGGTCAGCGGCGGAAGACAGCTGATACACACCTGACAGGTTGAATTTGCGGCGGAACAGACTGACTGGCCGCTTTGGCCGCTTAGGTCAGTGCAGGTATCGTTATTGTGGCATGGGCTCGCATTTGTCCCGACGCTGCAACTCGGGACAATCTTCACTTCGCCTGAGCTGTTATTTACGCAGGCGAACGTATGGCCAACAGCGCTCGATAAGGTTTGTCCGATGGTTTGCCAGCCGATCGGAAACGGGCCTCCTACAAAGCCGAAGTCAAACGTATTCACCTCGACAATGACTGGCAACAAGTTAGCGCCAGAATTGCAACTACACGAGTAGCCTCCGGTGACTACGACGCCGCCATCGGTGCATTGAGCAGTGACATTAAAGACCCCGTTAAGAGAAACAGGGGTATTGGCTGAACAGAACTCATCAAGCTGCGCGCGAGCGGTCGATGCCCCAATTGCGATCATGCCAAGTACCAAGAAGCTCGCCATTAATTTTCTCATTTCACGCTCTCCTCCCGGACCGCTGCTCAACTCCGGACGATGCGGGTTGCTGGGACGATATTGCTGGTGCTCGCTGGTCTTTCTTCCTCCTCGGGCTCATGCCCTCAAATTTTGAAGTCAACGCGCGCGGCGGGTAAGTAAGAGTAAAAACTACCTTTCTCCTTGTACTTGTTTAACGCCACCGGCGTTATGTTACGAGAAGAACGATCCGTGATCCTTGCATTAACTCACCGCGAATTCAGCCATTTCATTTCGCAAAAGCGCCACTCGGCTAAAAAATCGCTCAAATGACGCCAGTACCGGCAGAAGCCGAGTTCACTAGAAAGATCGCGGAGCTGAAAAAAGAGCGTCGGGGTGCCCAGATGCCCAATAGTCCGCGAGAGACTGGCCGAAGGCTTCGCGTGGCCAATCGGATCGCTGTCCGCGCGAGTTCCTGAAAATCCTGGAGCCGGAGCTTCGATCGCATCTGCAAAAACTCGAAATGACGCAGAGGGCCGAGCATCGGGTCTCGCGTGATCGAGCGCCTCTACGCGGTATGTAAGCATGCCGGCCACGAACAAGGCAGTCGACCAAGACTCCCTGTGGATCAGATTTTGAGTAGGGACGGGGGAGCGGCGGTTTCCCAAATCGGGGAGCCCTCGCTTCAGTTCGGGTTTGTCGTCGGATCAAACACTCCATAGACACTATTTTGAATGACGCCCTCGCTTCCGCTCAAGGACGTGGATTTCCAAAAACCCTGATCTGCGAAATCTGAGCGATCCCAAGTCTTCTGCCGCTATTTCCCCGTGCCGCTCAGCGACACCGTCTGCGTGCTACCGTTCGCGTTATCAGTAATTGTCAGCGTTCCGGTCTGCCTCGTGGCTGCACTTGGACTAAATGTCACCGCGATCGTGCAAGAAGCGCCCGCCGCCAGACTCGCGAGACAGGTGTTGGTCTCCGCGAACACTCCCGGATCGGAAATCATCTCGATCGACACTGGCAGCCCCAGATGCTTCTTGTTGCCCTTGGGATTGGACACCTTAACCATTTTCGGTTTGCTCGGCGTTCCGACCGTGGTCTTCGGGAACTTGAGCGCTTTCGGCTTGATCTTCAGCGTCACAGGCACCGGGGTCGGTGTCGCCGTCGCGGTCGCTGTAGGAGTTGCCAGGTGCGTCGCCGTTGCGGTCCTGGTCGCGGTTGGAGTGCCGCCGGTGGCCGTGATAGTCGGCGTCGGGGTATTCGACGCATTAGCGGTTGCAGTACCGGTTGCGGTGGCAGTAGCGGTCGGAGTCCCGCCAGTCGCGGTCGGTGTAGCGGTCGCGGTCGGAGTCGTGCC
This sequence comes from uncultured delta proteobacterium, assembly GCA_963724395.1. Lineage (GTDB taxonomy): Bacteria > Desulfobacterota > Binatia > Binatales > Binataceae > Binatus. The sequence continues at coordinate 455,302 of CAVRUK010000005.1, forward strand.
GGTTCCCGTCGCCGTTGGAGAACTGGTCGCCGTTGTCGTTGGCGAACCAGTCGCAGTTGGAGTTGTGCCGGTGGCGGTCGCGGTTGGAGTGCCGCCGGTAGCCGTCGTAGTCGGCGTTGCGGTATTCGACGGAGTCGCGGCTCCCGTACTGGTTGCGCTGGCGGTAGTAGTCGGAGTCGGACCAGTCGCGGTCGGCGTAGCGGTCGCGGTCGGAGTCGTGCCGGTTCCCGTCGCCGTTGGAGAACTGGTCGCCGTTGTCGTTGGCGAACCAGTCGCGGTTGGAGCTGTGCCGGTGGCGGTCGCGGTTGGAGTGCCGCCGGTAGCCGTCGTAGTCGGCGTTGCGGTATTCGATGGAGTCGCGGCAGCAGTACTGGTTGCCGTTGCGGTAGCAGTCGGAGTCCCGCCAGTCGCGGTGGCGGTGGCAGTCGGGGTCACAGTCGAAGTTGCATCGGTTGCCGTTGCGGTTGGAGTATCGGCGGTGGCCGTCGCAGTCGGCGTCAGGGTATCCGACGTAGTTGCGGTTGCTTTACTGGTCGCGGTCGCTGTCGGAGTTCCGCCAGTCGCGGTGGCGGTGGCAGTCGGACTTCCGCCGGCTGTTGCCGTTGGAGTACTGGTTGCTGTTGCCGTCCCGGTCGCGGTTGAGGTGCCGCCGGTGGCAGTCCCAGTCGCGGTCGAAGTACTCGAGGCAGTGGCGGTTGCAGTACTGGTTGTGGTTGTGGTGGCGGTGGCAGTCGGAGTTGCGGTGGCTGTCGTGGTCGCTGTCGGCGTCGCGGTCGCGGTGGGTGCCGGCGGTCTGAGCGCGGACACAAAGGCGGCCGCGCAATTGGGTGCCGAGGGGCAGGTGCTCTGGAAGGCGTTCAAGGTGGGGAAGTCGGTCGAGGACGTCGTCCCCGAGACATAGGCGTTGCCGGAAGAATCTACCGCGATGCCTGTGCCTGAATCGCCGTCGCTCAACTTGCCATCGCCGGTGCCGCCCAGATAGGTCGAAAAGAGCAGAGACGCCGCTCCCGACGCCGCCGGATTGAGCTTGGCCACGAAGGCGGCGTGGCAGACGCTCGCCGCGGAGGGGCAAGTGCTCTGGAAGGCGCTCAAGGTGGGGAAGTCGGTCGAGACCGCCGTTCCCGTAACATAGGCGTTGCCGGAAGAATCGACCGCGATGGAATCACCAAAATCGCCGCTGAAGACACCGGTGCCATTGCCGGTGCCGCCGAGATAGGTCGAATAGGTTAGCGACGCCGCCCCCGACGCCGCCGGATTGAGCTTGGCCACAAAGGCATTCGAATTGGAGCTTCCCAGCGTGCCCTGGTAGGCATTCTTGGTGGGGAAGTCGGTCGAGGACGCCTGTCCCGTGGCATAGGCGTTGCCGGAAGAATCGACGGCGATGCCTCGGCCCAAGTCGTTGGCGTCGCTGCCGCCGAGGTAGGTCGAATAGACTAGGGACGCCGCTCCCGACGCCGCTGGGTTGAGCTTGGTAACGAAGGCGGCCCCGCACCCCAAGCCGCCCGCCGCGGAGGGGCAAGTGCTCTGGTAGGCGTTCAAGGTGGGGAAGTCGGTCGAGGACGCCTGTCCCGTGACATAGGCGTTGCCGGAAGAATCGACGGCGATGCCGTTGCCGAAGTCGTTGGAGTCGCTGCCGCCGAGGTAGGTCGAATAGATTAGCGATGCCGCTCCCGACGCCGTCGGATTTAGCTTGGTAACGAAGGCGGCCCCGCAGCCCAAGCCGCCCGCTGCGGAGGGGCAAGTACTCTGGAAGCCGTTCAAGGTGGGGAAGTCGGTCGAGAAAGCCTGTCCCGTGACATAGGCGTTGCCGGAAGAATCGACGGTGATGCCGTTACCGAAGTCGTTGGAGTCGCTGCCTCCGAGGTAGGTCGAATAGAGCAGCGACGCCGCTCCCGACGCCGCCGGATTGAGCTTGGCCACGAAAGCGGCACCGCAGCCGAAGCCGCCCCTTGCGGAGGGGCACTTGCTCTGGAAGGCGTTCTTGATGGGGAAGTCGGTCGAGAACGTCGTTCCCGTGACATAGGCGTTGCCGGAACGATCGACCGCGATGCCATCACCAAAATCGGCGCCGCTGCCGCCGAGGTAGGTCGAATCGATCAGCGACGCCGGTCCCGACGCCGCCGGATTGAGCTTGGTAACAAAGGCGGCGACGCAGCCGCCCGCCGCAGAGGGGCAAGTGCTCTGGTAGGCGTTCTTGGTGGGGAAGTCGGTCGAGGACGCCTGTCCCGTGATATAGGCGAAGCCTGCGGAATCGACTGCGATGCCGTTGCCAGAGTCGCCTCCGCTGCCGCCCAAGTAGGTCGAGTAGACGAGTACCGGATCGATCACAATCGGCCGACTCCGGTCATAGTTCGCCAGCCGGAAACTTGCCACATGCGCGCCCCGCAGTTTCCATCCGCCCGCGACTGTCTGCCGCTTGGCGCCGGTCTCCTGATAAATCACGGGCGCATGCTCGACGAGTTCGGTCTTGCCCACTTTCACGATCAGATCGCCGCGCGCGCTCAGCGTCAGCTTTTTTTCACCTTTAAAGCTCAACCTGATCGCATTCGGATCGGTGCTTGGCGCAAGCCGGAAGTCATATTCGAGCTGACCTTGTGAACTGCCGTGATAGATCAGATCGATTCCGGGATAGACATTCTTTAGTTCGACTCTAGCGTAATTGGGGATATTGGTATGCCACTTCCTGGGATCACTGCCGATGAAATAGTTGGATTCGCCAACCATCCGATCGACACCCTCGATTCGCGGCGATAGCGCCGCGCCCTTGAGTGCGATCCGCACCACCGCATCCGGCGCTCGCGAACTCGCGAGCTCTCCTTTGGCCCCTCTCCCTATAGGGAGGGGTATTAGGGGCGAGGTGCGCATCGCAAGCACCGCCTCGGCTGGGGTCAGAAACAATGCGTAGCCATTGCCGCGCGAAAGAAACTTGACCCGCTCGTCGCTCTGGCCGAGGTTAGGCTCGAAGCTCATCGGCAGCTTCCATAAGGATACGCGCGGCACCGGTTGATGCGATTGGATCTTCGACGCTGGAGGCGCGTTGCGTGAGGAGGTGAACGATACGCTCTGTGGAGTGGCTGTCCCGCGCGCGGCGGTGAGCGCCAAAATCGCGACTACGGCCACGCTCAGGAACGCGATCACGACGATTCGCCCTTTTTCTGGGTACTTGTTTACTTGACTTCTCAGCGATGTTTACCAGAGAAAAACACGAAGTATAAGTACGACATAGAAATGGCTAATAATTCCGGTGCCCGAAGTCGCGCAATAGTTGTACCCGCGCTTTTAGCTACCCTACGCTAACCTAAGTCCTAGAGTTGTGTTAAGGAGCGACGGGACCGCGATAGCGACAATCGCTGCATTGGCCGTTCATTGTGTTTCCATTCGAGCCGTAGGCCATATGGATACATGGATGATATACTCCGGCCGTAAATGACGCGGGCGGTGATCGAAAGTACTCGGACTTCATCGATAGTCTGTCATCACTGCGCAGCGGAAGCAGCCAGCGTTGGCGCGCCGATCCTTGCCAGCACTTAAGGTCCCGGTCCTATGCGGCTGATGTTATACAGGCTGCTCGGACCGCTCTCCGACGCTCACTGTCTGCTCGCGCTCTCCGCCGTCTCGGGAGTCAGCGTGAACGTCACCTTTATCCCCGCTATTTCCCCGTGCCGCTCAGCCGTACCGTCTGCGCACTACGGTTCGCGTTGTCGGTAATCGTCATAGTTCCGGTCTGCTTGGTCGCCGCGCTCGGAGTGAACGTCACCGCAATCGTGCAAGAAGAGCCGGCCGCCAGGCTCGTCGGACAGGTATTGGTCTCCGCGAACACTCCCGGATCGGAAATCATCTCGATCAACACTGGCAGCCCCGGATGCTTCTTGTTGCCCTTGGGATTGGACACCTTCACCGTTTTCGGTTTGCTCGGCGTTCCGACGGTGGTCTTCGGGAACTTGAGCGCTTTCGGCTTGATCTTGAGCGTCACCGGCACGGGTGTCGGCGTCGCTGTTGCTGTTGCCGTTGCAGTCGCCGTCGCCGTAGCTGTTGCGGTCGCCGTTGCTGTTGCGGTCGCCGTTGCTGTCGCAGTTGCCGATGCGGTCGCGGTAGCAGTTGCGGTCGCCGTTGGCGTCACGGTCGGCGTAGTCGTCGCAGTTGGCGTCGCGGTCGCAGTTGCCGTGGCGGTCGCGGTAGCAGTTGCGGTTGCGGTCACCGTTGCGGTCGCCGTAGCTGTTGCGGTCGCCGTTGCTGTCACGGTTGGCGTAGTCGTCGCAGTTGGCGTGGGAACTGGCACCGGCCGGTCGTACTCAAGCACCCGGCTGTTGGCTGTGTCCGCTACGTAGAGGTTGCCCGCCCCGTCCACCGCGACTCCTTCTGGAGAGCACAGGCTGTTGGCGCTGATCCCGCCGTCATTGCAGTCGAAAGAAACGAAGCTCCCGCCCTGGCCAAAGACCCTTTGGGCGGTGGCATTGGTCAGCGGGGTGTCGTACTCCAGCACCCGGTCGTTGTTATCATCCGCCACGTAGAGGTGGCCCAGCTGGTCCACCGCCACTCCCTCTGGAAAGCAGAGGTCCACGGCGCTGGCGGGAGGGGGGTCCGCCATGGAGTCGCTATTGCAAGCACCGGAGTCGCCAGTGCCAGCAACCGTGAAACTCCCGAGCTGGCCGAAGACTGTATCGGCGGTGACATTGGTCAGCGCGCTGTTGTACTCCAGTACCCGGCTGTTCTGTGCGTCCGCCACGTAGAGGTTGCCCGCCCCGTCCACTGCGGCTCCGAAGGGGAAGCAGAGGTCCTCGGCGGTGGGGTTGGTTCCGCCTGTGTCGGAATTGCATCCATGCGACGTGAAGCTCCCGCCCTGCCCAAAAACCTCATTGGCGGTGGTGTTGGGAGTCAGTGGCGCCGTATACTCCAGCACCCGGTTATTGCTACGGTCCACCACGTAGAGGTTGCCTGCCCCGTCCGTCGCGACTCCAGATGGAGAGCACAGGCTGTTGGCGCTGACTCCGCCGTTGTTGCACTTGAAGGAAACGAAACTCCCGCCCTGGCCAAAGACCAGATTCGCCGGACCGCCCACACACGGGAATACTCCCGCACAGGCCGCAAACGGATTCGCGTACTCCAGTACTCTGCTGTTACCTTCATCAGCCACGTAGAGGTTGCCCGCCCCGTCCACCGCAACTCCTTCTGGAAAGCAGAGGGTGTTGGCACTGACTGCACTGCTGTCCCCGTTGCACATAGAGGAGGTAAAATCGGGCTGTCCAATCACCAAGTCGGCCGCAGCGCCGTTGGTGAATGAGGCGGCGTCTCTCCAGCCGAGCACCCGGCTGTTGGCGTCATCCGCAACGTAAAGTCGATTGGGCATAGCGCTGGCGTCAATCGCCACCGCTGCAGGCAAGTTCAGCCCTTCAGCGTTACTCATGACCGTGCTGGTCATGAAACCCGACTGTCCCAGCACCCGGTCGGCAGTGGTGTCGCCCGCAGCCCCCATCACCATCGCCGCATACAGCGTGACGGTCAGCATCCCGGCCGCAAGGCCGCGCCTCCGTCGTGCCAGCCCCGTGGAGCGCACACCCAGGAACTTCATCCCTCCGTCCTCATTCATTCGCTCCTCCCAGAGTTGGGGGAGCAGTTAAGGAAGCGTAAGCAATCGCATAGATCCGGGCGTTCTGACAAGAACACCCCCGTCAGTATGCACGCGCTAAAATAGTTTAATAGCACCACTGAACCATGTAGCCATGACGGGTTACTACGCGCGTCGCGATGGTGTGCGGAAATGCCGAGCAATTTTTGGAGAAGTCCGCAAAATCCGCGCACGTGCGGTGCTTGGTGAGCTCAAAGGCCACCGGAGAAACGCTCAGTGTAGAGATTCCGCGGTCGTTCGTGGATCCCCGTCCGATTCCAATTTTGGCGATAGACTTTGGTGTCCCTAGAACTAACTTGTCCGCGGGCTGAAGAGCGCCGAGCAGCGCGCGACACCACGCAGTCGCTTTCATGCTCGCCCATCCCCAATCGCTCAGTCACCATATCGCCTGACTGGTAGCCCTTCACCGCGACGGCGATCATGCAGTTGCACGATGAGCGCAAGCTTCGACTCGAGGATCCGATTTTGCGTTTTCATCTCCGAGTTCGACACGGTCCGGAATTCCATAGGCCGATGGCGAGCGAGCAGGCGGCGGCTGCTTTCGTTGGCCAGGTCCAGCCAAGACGAAGGAATAGTCCCGACCGCTTGCGTTAAGGGGTGGAGGCGGGCTATAGCGGAGCAAAGCTTGTGAAGATCTAACGTTACGTCGACGAAACCCGGCTCATTTCATCCACCGCTCATCCACTACAGGAGTCGCAGCATCATGAACAAAATCACTCTGAAGACATCGGTTCTTGTAGCGGTGTTGGCGGTGGTGGGTTGGTCGGTTGTCTATTCGAGCCGGGTGTCGGCGGTTCCGGTAATCCCGATCGGCGACATTATGGTTTCGGTTTCGGATGGGCTGGTTGACGAGTTCACTCCAGGCGGAGTTCTCGTCCAGACTCTTGATACCACCAAGGGCGCAGGCGTCTTTACGACGGGATCAACCTTTGATTCGACCGGCAACTTCTACGTCACCGACTTCAACGGCAACGATGTCTCCGAGTTCGACCCCACAGGCACGACGTTACTCGGCAGTTTCGGAAGCGGCTACAACAGCGACGACGAGTCGATCCTGTTTGACGCCGCTGGCCACGCATACGTAGGCCAGGCTGACGGGAGTCATCAGGTCCTGAAATTCAGCTCGGCTGGCGCCCCGCTAGCAACATTCGCGCCCACAGTTGAAGACAGGGGCACCGACTGGATCGACCTGTCGACCGACCAGTGCACGATGCTGTACACGTCCGAAGGCCACCTCGTTAAAAGCTTCAACGTCTGCACGAACACCCAGAACGCGGACTTCGCCAGCGGGCTGCCGGGTACTATCGCCTTCGAGTTCAGGATCATTCCCGCCGGCAGCGCCCTGCCCGCCGGTGACGTTCTGGTGGCCGACAGCAGCGAGGTCACGTTGCTCGACTCCTCGGGGACTCAAATCCGGCACGACAGTATTCCCGGCAACGGCGGGAAGGTGTTCGCCCTCAACCTCGATCCTGATGGAAAGACCTACTGGACTGCTGACACCGTTACTTCGACCGTGTTCCACGTCGATGAAGCGACCGGCACGGTCCTGGGTTCCTTCTCCACCGGAACGACATCAGGCTCACCAGGCACGGTTTTCGGTCTTAGCGTCAAGGGTCAGATCACGGCTGCCCTTCCGACGCCGACCGCAACCAGTACTGCGACGCCGACCGCAACTGCAACGCGGACTGCAACTGCAACGGCGACCGCGACTAACACGGCCACTGCAACTGCGACGGCGACGAACACGGCGACTGCAACTGCGACGAACACGGCCACCGCAACCGCGACAGCGACGCGGACTGCAACCGCAACGGCGACCGCGACTAACACGGCCACTGCAACTGCGACGGCGACGAACACGGCCACCACAACCGCGACGGCGACGAACACAGCAACCGCAACGGCGACGCGGACCGCAACCGCAACGGCGACCGCGACTAACACGGCCACTGCAACTGCGACGGCGACGAACACGGCCACCGCAACCGCAACCGCAACGGCAACTGCAACCGCAACGGCAACGGCAACTGCAACGGCAACTGCAACCGCAACGGCGACCGCGACTAATACGGCGACGGCGACTCAGACCGCTACCGCGACATCGACGGCGACCCCCACGGCTACCGCAACCCCGGCTCCGTTCGCTTGTTTAGGTGACCCCGGCGCGGTGCCCGGGAAGCCGAATTGTCACGGCAAGTGTGTCTCCTTCTTGGCCAAAAAATTTGGAGGCATTGATCAGGCGGCTTCGGACCTCGGATTCCCGAGTGTGAGGGACCTGCAGGTTGCCATTCGGGACTTTTGCGAGAAGTAGCGGCGCCCTGAGCCGGCTATTCGGCTCGACCAAGTGTCCGTGAACTAGCGGGAGGAAAGGGAAGGCGTGGGGCCACAGGCCCCATGCTTCCCGCTGTTTTTACTCAAAATTTCAGCGGGGCAACCGCCGCCGCCTGCTTGCGCGCCATATCCACGCCCAATCGCGCGGCAATCGGCTCCGCCACCGATTGCCGGAACTAGCCCACATTAGCCGCGCATAAGGGCTTTTTCAGGATGGTATCTGCGAGGACTCTGCGCCCACCGCGAGGTCGCCGAGGCGCAGCCGTCTCCTCGCTTGCCGTCATCCCCGGATCGCGCCGCAAATCGGGTCTCGCCGGAAGGCGCTATGGAAAGCTCGGCGCTGGTGCTCCCATGTCGGTCTAGTAAGTCGAGGAAGCCGCGCCGCGCCCTCGAGGGACCGGCAAGTAGGCTCACTGCGGCGATTGTGCGGGCTGATGATGGCATGATTTTCGCCGGTCGTCCGTGGCCGCTCCCGCTGATGCGGTCGAACGATCCGGGTGATGTGCGGAGGTCGCTCGCGTTCGTCCTCTGTATCACGAGGGCGAGCGCGACGAAAGAAAGCGTTCGGTCTGACCATGTAAATTTTTTGTAAATGAATCTCCGCGTACGCGAGTGCGGAGACCCCAACAGGGAGAATGCCTTTCGATACTCTCGGATTCGCGACGATACGAACCCGTTTCCGAACTGGCCCAGCAGGGCTTTAGTGGGACGGTCACCGAACTCCATGCGCGGCTGGCCGGCATGATGGACGAGAGCATGCGGCGCTCGGTACGCTGGCCCAAGGCGCCCAATGCGCTGAGCAACGCTCTGCGCCGCATGGCCAGCAACCTACGTGCCGCCGGAATTGATATCCAGTTCAGCCGCGCCAATATTCGGGGCAGAAGCGTAGTATCCTTGGTCTCTGCTTCCGAGTTTCGGAAAAGATCTTCAGTCATCTTCAGTGACCGTCACTAGCCCTTGTAGGCGGCGAGTTTCAAATAGGCGATTTCTGGCGAGTTTTGACCCGTTTTCCTCGGGAAATATGAGAAACGTCCAGCGACTCGAAGGCGATTGCTCGTGACTGTCACCACTGAAGATAACTGAAGATCTTTTCCGGGGTTTCAAATATCGCCAAGCCCCTTCCGCAGGAGACTCTTGTGCTCTTAGCAGGGTGACGCTGCCTGCGGCGGCTCACGCCGACCGCAAAACTCGGTCTTCCTCGATGCAAACGCCTCTAATAGACAATCATGGGCTCCAGTGTAAGCTTTCCATCATAATAGATTTCGAGTACCCAGGCTCGCCGGCCGGGGTAATACCGCAACAACTCTGCGTCCTTGGCACTGGGCATCGCGCGCGCCCACCTGTTCCGGGGAATTCCGCCGGGCATCGCGCGCGCCCACACAATCCGGGAACGATCAATGTCAGCATGGTTGTACACCCACTCGGGTTGAACATAGGGCTTCTCGTACCGAACGAAGACAAGGATCTGTCCGGACTCCTTTTCTAGTTTCTTGAGTACGGAGCCGCGGTTCGCAATGAATTCACTTCGATGGAGGAGCAATTGCGGCGGGGGACTCTGGAAAAAGAGATCGTGTGGTAGAAAAACCATGCAGCAACATAGGACGCCGAGCGCAACCCCGCGCGACTTCCCCGGGGCGAATCGCGAAACGAAATCTCGTACCGCTGCAGTGACGATCAGAAACACCAAGACCGTCGCCGGGGCAAAGTAGTGCGGAAAGAGGTTGGGTTCAACCGCTAATCCTAGGTAGAAGAGCAAGAGAAGCTCCAGCGGAATTCGTAAGCGGCGATTCCGCATCAAGCTCTTCCAGCTCAGCAGTACACAAAAGAAGGCAGGGAGCGACAAGAAAAAAAATATCAACTCCAGGATATTCTTCAGGTGATTGTACAGGATGTGCTGGCGGTAGAATTGTTGCCCCATTGCCATCAGCGCCCAGGCGCCGTGAAATATGTCGTGGTTGTACGTTGGTTCCGGCCGAGGCTTGTTCGACCATAGAAACGATGACCAGGAAGTGTATTGTTGCGCGTATAACTCATATGGCATGAGCAATGGACCGCCAGTCACCCGATAGTTGTAGTAACCCATCCAGATGAGAGTTGGGAGTAGTACGAATGTAATCGGAAAACCGACGGAATGAAGCAGTCCCGAATAGCTTTGAAACCCTTGCTGGACCAACAATCTCAGACGGACCAGCAGAACAGCAGCACAAAGGGCGCTCAAAACGAGACCTTCGTAAGGCCGCGAGTTAGCCAGAATTGCCAGTCCCAAACCGAAGGCCAATGAGTGAGCGGCAGCAGGTCGCCGCATCAGCCTGGCAAGCGCCCCTACCACGAGTGCTCCTCCGATGGCCGCTAGTGTTCCTCCCCAATAGCTCTCGGTCCAATAGCTCCCGGTGAGTTGAAGAGCGGCGAAGAGTCCGCCGGCGATCGCCCACTGATGCGGCAACCAGAGCCAGAGTGCCCAAGTGATCAGTCCACAGAGAACCGCCATGCTGATCACGACCGCCGCCCAAGGATCATGGAAGACCACTTGCCCGAGGGCCAACATTAGACCCATGCCGGGGGGATACTGGGAGGCATAGGTCGGACGCATCAGTTCATGGAACGTTTCGAAGTGTATCCACATCGGATGAGCGGGATTCGTTAGGCGTCCGTGCGAAAAGGTGTCTGCTGCCAGGAGATAGCTGAATTCGTCGGAAAGAAACGGTTCCGGTCTCGGAATGACCAACAACAATAGAAGACGCAAACTTAACGTGGTCACGCCAACAAAAATGGAGGCCACCGCAGCGTTGCGGTTCAAAAGAATAAATCCTCGATTGAGCCAGATCAGAGCACCTGTTGAAGGTCGTGACGCCATACTCAGACTCGTTGAGCCGTAGATATTCCGAACGAATTGGACTCGATCACTGCCTCACCTCGACGGGCTGAATCGCGGCGATATTTGACTAGCGCGAAAATAGCGCAAACCCGAAAGAAGAAAAATCAAGCTACTGGTAGCTTTTTTCTTGAGCAGAGGTTCGGAGGTTGCAATATCGGCTTCAACGGCGCTATTCGTTCAACTTCAGAATCCATCAGCGATTCAATTGGTCAGCTTCGATGTGACGTTATTTGGTGAGATCATCTTACTTCACTCTTATCAGTGTTTGCAGGATCGATGAGGGGGCCGCGAAGGATTTTGGAGTCAAAGTTCCAATGCGACGTCGTCATCGTCGGGGCCGGACCGGCTGGTCTCACTGCCGGCTACGAACTCGCAAGGAACGGGCGACAGGTAGTTGTATTGGAACAGGACCCTCAGTACGTCGGCGGACTCGCGCGCACGATCCAATATAAAGGCTTTCGATTCGATATCGGCGGTCATCGTTTCTTTTCCAAGAATCACGAGATCGAATCCTTGTGGACCGAGTGGATGGGCGAGCGGATGCCGGTTCGCTCACGCCTTTCGCGTATCCACTACCGGGGCCAATTCTTCAAATATCCGCTGGAGCCGCTCGATGCATTTCGAAAGCTTGGTCCGTTCGAAGCGATCTTATGCCTGCTCAGCTACCTGCGGGCCAGTCGTATAGCGCTGGGGCAGGTGCGAAGCTTCGAAGACTGGGTGGTTCGCGCATTCGGGCGGCGGCTCTACGAAACCTTCTTCCGCAGTTACACAGAAAAGGTTTGGGGGATTCCCTGTGCCGAAATCAGCGCCGACTGGGCTGCTCAGCGGATAAGAGGGTTATCGCTCCTCTCGCTGTTACGAAGTTTCATCTCGGGCCAGGCACGCGGCCGACCGGTGGCGAAGACCCTCACCGATCATTTTCGTTATCCGCCCCACGGCCCCGGGGAAGTATGGGAAAGGGTCGCCGGGATCATCAAGAGCAAGGGCGGCGAGGTACGGATGGGCGAGCGGGTTATCGCTATCAAGTGCAAAGAGGGCCATGCAACTTCGCTCACGACCGAGAGCATCGACCGCCGTCGTACCTACCTTGCCGATAATTTGATCTCCACGATGCCGCTCGCGCAATTAGTATCGGCGCTCGATCCCGCTCCGCCTGACGGTATTATCGCAAGCGCGGCGCGCCTCCGGTACCGGTCCTTTATCACGGTCGCGTTGATCCTCGACCAGGCGGAAGTCTTCGCCGATAACTGGATATACATTCACGATCCCGATGTGAAGGTCGCGCGTATCCAGAACTTCAAGAATTGGAGCGCGGAGATGGTCCCTGATCAGCGCTTGACGATGCTCGGCCTCGAGTATTTCTGTTCGGATCACGATGAGCTGTGGTCGTCCTCAGACGAACAGCTAGTCGCGATCGCGAAAGATGAAGTCGCGAAGCTGGGGCTGGCACAGAGTTCCACGGTGATCGATGGGACTGTGGTTCGCCAGGGCAAGGCATATCCGATGTACGATCACGAGTATCGCGACAACGTGGCCCAGATACGCGCGTTTCTGAAGTCAGCAGCCGCCAACCTGCAGGTCGTGGGACGAAACGGGATGCACAAGTATAACAACCAGGACCACGCGATGCTGACCGGGCTGATGGCGGCGCGAAATATAATGGGTGGTTGCTTCGATCCATGGCGGGTAAACTCGGACGCCGAGTACCAGGAAGAAGAGGGACAGGAGGATTCGAGCGGTCGCATGCAGCCCGGCACTATCGACTCGACCCGCGAGGTTCGCGATCCTTCAACGCTTGATTTGACCGCGTCCGCTCGCTGAGACCGCCGGTATCTCGCAATGGCCCTTGGCTAACAGCATGGCCTCCAGCTCCCAGCCGCCGACCTCAAAACTGGCGGTGATCATTCCCGCTCGAAACGCCGCGGCAACGCTTGCACAAAGCCTGGACGCCTTGTTCGCGCAGCTCTCGGCCGATGATGAAGTGATTGTCGTGGACGACTATTCCACGGACCATACGTGCGAGATCGCAGCCCGATTCAAGGTGAAGCTGCTCAAGTTGCTGCGCCACATGGGAGCCTCGGCGGCGCGCAATCGCGGTGTGGAACTGACCCGGGCGCCGTTGTTGTTCTTCTATGACGCCGACGTGGTTCTCGCACCCGGGGCGCTCGCGCGTGCGAAGGCTATCATGTCGCGTCCGGAAGTCGGCGCGCTGATTGGTTCCTACGACGACGATCCAGCAGCGCCGACCACGGTAAGCCGCTTCAAGAATCTCGCCCATCATCATTTCCATCAGCGTTCGCGCGAGGAAGCGACCACGTTCTGGGGCGCGTGCGGTTTTGTTCGACGTGATCTGTTGGTCGCGGCAGGAGGCTTTGACGATGACCAGCGCTTCATCGGAGATGTGGAACTTGGCTACCGACTTGCCAATCTGGGGGTGCGAATCGTTCTGGATCCCGGCCTGCAAGTAAAGCACTTGAAGAAATGGACTTTGATATCTCTGGTTAGAACTGACGTCGTCGTCCGAGCGATCCCATGGACGCTGCTTTGGTTGAAGCACGGCCGGCTGCCGAGCGATCTGAATTTTGCCGCGGATCAGCGAGCCGCCGCGCTGGTCGCGCTCGCACTCGTGATAGCCATTCTCGTGGCGATCTTCAGATACCAGGCCTGGTTGGTTGTCGTGCTACTACTCACAGCCGCCTTCTGGCTGAATCGAGACCTATACCGTCTATTTTTTAGAAAAAGAGGGCTCTGGTTCGCTGTCAAGGGATTCCTGCTACAGCAGCTATACTACTTGTATTCCCTGTTGAGCGTCGTCGCTGGCGTCGCAATTTATTTTGCACGCTCGCTCACCCGACGCGTTGAAGCCGCGGCTAGGCGGACCGGGACCTGACTCGGCGCCCCCTGGTACTGTCTTAATTCGGGATTGAGTGGCTGAATTTGAGAAATGCAGTGGCTTAATTTGCTGGGATGAACCGGAAACCGGAACCAAACAGGATGAGGTGGGATCGCGGACTAGTGCGGACTAGACCGGACGAGAATGGACCACAGTCCACCCTTTGCAGGGCGGTACGCGCGACGGGTTAAAGGGCGCGGTGTTGCTTGTCCTGAGAAATACACCGTGTCGCTTAATCTCGAAGAATACTGAGCCATCTGGCCTGAGCGAAGCTTTTAATCCGCATCGGTCGCAGTGATGCCCTGATGGCGGTTCACCAAGCTTCGAATCTTCTACGAAACGATGGCCTTTAAAAGCAGGTATCATTTTCGATTACTCCTGAATTAGATTCCACCTTCATTCGACCATTGACCTACAAAGGCGAGGTAGGTAACTGGCTTCGGTTGCCCTTCATCGTTCCTTAAGCGCGCGGCGAGGCAGGGTCGCGATCCTGCTCGCGCCTACCTTTCCTCGCCTCCACCTTTTCGCGTATTGTCGGTTTCTTCGGTCTTTGAAGTAATTGTCGAGCCGCTTCAAGAGTGTCCGGATAGTCTTCATCTTTCGCCTCCGCAAAAAAAAACAAAGCGATGGATTAGACCTATTGCAGAGAAGCTTTTTTTAATGCGTAACAGGGCAAACGTCAAGCGGACTGGTCTGTCTGTTGCTTAAAACCTACGGGATGGCGGATAGAGAGCCAGATTGTGCGAAAGTTTTAACGCAAATCGAAGAGAGTTTGCGTACTATGAAGCTGCACGTCATCACCTATCAGCTACAACTTTCTGCGTCTAACCTTCCGGAAACCAGTCGAAATTACCGATACATCGAAAAGACTCAATCGGTCGCGATATTTCCGAAACCAGTTCTAAGCGGGCGCATCGGCCTGCATGAGCGCCCTGTAACATCGGTCGCAAAGATACACGCCGATCCTGTTCATGTGAAAGTGGAAAAGATCGTCGATCCACAGGCCACTACCCGCCCGCCCTACTCTATTCCCCTGCTGCGCGGTTCATAGTAAATGTCGTGGGCGGCGCGCCCGCGAAGCGATTCATGGACATTTCCGTAGTCATTCCCGTCCTCAACGAAAGCGACAACCTGCGCATCCTGCTCCCGCGCATCCAGGCCAGCCTCGAGCGCGAGAAGCTTTCATATGAAATCATCGTGATCGACGGCGGCTCGATCGACGGCACCCGTGACACCGCTGAATCGCTCGGCGCGCGCGTCATTGCCGAGCGCCGCCACGGCTTCGCGGGCGCGATGGAAACCGGGTTCGCCGAAGCCGTCGGCGACTACATTCTGACTCTCGACGCCGACAACTCCGACGATCCCGACTTCATCAGCAAGATGTGGGTGGCGCGCCAGCGCGCCGACATCGTGATCGGCTCGCGCTACACTCGCGGCGGGGTTACCTATTCTTCATTCATTCGCAGTTGGATCAGCTTCCTTCTGAACATCCTGCTGAGCCGGATGCTGTCGATGCCGGTGCGCGACGTCTCCAGCGGCTATCGTCTCTACCGCCGCGAAGCGCTCGACGGACTGAAGCTCACCTCGACCAACTTCGAGGTGCAGCAGGAGGTGCTCGTCCGCGCCTACGCCCGCGGCTACAGCATCGTCGAAGTCCCCTTCGTGTACTTTCCGCGCGCCACCGGTCGTTCGCATGCCCGGATCGTGCGCTTCGGCCTCGACATCCTGCGCTCCGCCTTCCCGCTCTGGAAGCTGCGCAACTCGCTCGAGTCTGCCGACTACGACGAGCGCGGCTTCTACAGCATCATCCCGATTCAGCGCTTTTGGCATCGTCGACGCCATCACATCTTCGTCACCTGGGCGCGCGGCGCCGGACGCATCCTCGACGCGGGCTGCGGCTCCAGCCTCACCGTGCAGAGTCTCAACCACGTTATCGGAATGGACTTCAATTTCGGCAAGCTGCGTTTTCTGCGCCGCTACGGAATGCCGCTGGTGCAGGGTTCAGCGTTCGCGCTGCCCTTTGGCGATTCCACCTTCGATTGCGTGGTCTCGCAGGAGGTCATCGAGCACCTTCCGTATGACGAGGTCCTGTTCGACGAGATGCGCCGCGTGCTGAAGCCGGGCGGCAGGCTGAATATCGGTACCCCCGATTACGACACCTGGGTCTGGCGCACCATCGAGCCCATCTACGGCTTCCTGATGCCGGGCGGCTACAAGGACGAGCACATCACGCACTACACGCGCGACAAGTTGACCGAGATTCTCACTCGCCACGGCTTCGCCATCGAGGAAGTCGCCTACGTCGGCCGCTGCGACCTCTTCATGCGATGCCGCAAGCTGGAGCTGCGCCAGGATGCCCACAGCGCCGTCCCCGAATCAGCCTCCACGGCAGCGTAAGTCCCTGTCTCCTCTCCCTCTCGTCTCGTTCTGGAGAATCCCACGTAGCGCATTCAGCTTGCGCCGAGCCTCCAGCACGGCGTAGATTCGCGATTCTCGGTGAAAGGGGATCTCGATTTTCAAAATGGTTGCCGGTCCAACGCTATCTCACGGGCCAACAGCGCCTGCTGATACGCCAGGTTCCGCGCCAAAGCCCGCCAGCTCCAATCTCGCGCTGACTGCAATCGTTGCGGGGTATGTCCTCTGGGGATGCGCCTTCATCTATCGTTCGAGCTTCGTTGTGGATGGCGTCCGCTACTTCTGCCTGCTCGACGACGAAATGATCTCAATGCGCTATGCGCGCAATTTCGTCCATGGCTACGGACTGGTCTTCAATCCGGGCGGAGAGCGCGTCGAGGGGTTTACCTGCCCGCTGTGGGTCCTTTACATGGCGCTCATTCATCTGCTTCCCGTCTCGGCGCCGAAGATCAGCCTGCTCGTTCAGCTCAGCGGCCTTGCTCTTCTGGCCGCCAATCTGATCGTGATCGCACGCCTCGGCGAGTTGGTATCCAATGGCTCACGCCGCATAGGATTGGCCGCCGCGTTCCTGTCCGCGTTCTACGTTGCGATCAACAACTGGGGCCTTCAGGGCTCGGAAGTCGCGCCGCTGACGCTGCTGATAAGCACGATGGCCCTGATGGCTATCCTCTGCGTTCAGAAGAAGTCTTCCGCCATCCCGCTCTATCTGCTGATGGGCATCGCGACTCTGGTGCGCATGGATGCGGTCGTGCCGGCCGCCGCCGTACTCGGGATGCTCGCGATGATGGACGAGCCCAGGCGCTTCCAGCACGTCGTTGTCGGCGGAATCGTACTCGCACTGTTCGTAGGAGCGCAGACCGGTTTCAACTTCTACTACTATGGCTACCCGTTCCCGAACACCTACTACCTCAAGCTCACCGGATTTCCGCTCATCCCGCGCATAACCCGCGGCGCGATCGCCACCTACCGATTCCTGATGGAGATGAATCCACTACTGCCCGCGCTCGTGATCGTATTGCTGCTGATCCGGCGTGATTGGCGTTTGACGTTCCTCGCGTCGATGGTCGCGACACTTCTCATCTACAATGTCTGGATCGGTGCGGACTTTACTGAGACGGCTGGTGGAAGCAACAGGTTTATAGCGGTCGTCATGCCGCTCTTTTTCGTCCTCCTTGCGTGCGCATTGGACGCTTGCGCCGGCTCCTTTATGCATGCCTTCCAGAATTTTGATTTGGTAGCCAAACTTGGCGCGGGCGGCGTACTGGCGATTCTCACACTGTTAGCCCTGATTTCCGCCGACTTGCCCGTTGTTAATGAGACTCTCGGCTTTGCATTCAACGATGTTACCAGCCTTCCCTGCGCATCGCTTATGTTGCTGAACCCACCATATGCAATGGGCATGAACAATTTCGGTGTGGCACAGGCGATTCGGGTTGATCAAATGACGGACCCCGATGCGCGGATCATGGTCGGTGGCGCTGGGGTCGTGCCTTATTTCTCGAATCGGTTTTCAATCGAACTTCTCGGAAAGACCGACCGTGTCATCGCGCACGAGAGTTGGAAGCGGATGACGCCCGGCCCAGTGTGGGAATCGTTCTTTCCGGGTCATTTCAAATGGGACTACGCCTACTCGATTGGCCAAATGAAGCCGGACTTGATTCTCGACCTGGTGGCTTGGGATGAAGCATCAGCGCAGCCCTATCTGCACGACTACTACAAGCTTGACGCCTACTACGCGAGAACAGGCTCGACGCACGTACATCTGTCTGGCGTCATCGCCAGCCCGGGGATGGGAAAGAGAGTGGACGCCGCTCGCACCGCCCTTCAGGCCTTGAGCGCAAAATTTCACCCAAAACCAATACAGTCGATGCCCTGAGGGCACTACCGCGGTCAAGCCTTCAACCTTCTCGGCGGCTACTATCGGGCACGGTCTCACACGGCGCGGGACGGCACCCGCGTGAATTGCTCCTTCAGCCGCAGGAACGGCGCCTCCAGCCATCGATAAGACGCCGCCGCCAGCATCAGACTGAAGCCAAAATTAAACACCACGAAAGCCGCCCAGGCCATCCACTCCGGCAATCCCACAGCGGCAAAGGCCTTCAGTCCTACTTTGTACATCAGCAGGTAGCCGGCGGTCTTTGCAATCGGATTGTAAACGTACAGCCCGTACGAGATCTTGCCCAGGTAAATCAGGACTCGCGCCAGAGCGGAACCTGTCCTGAAAACCTGCATCCCCAGGAACGCCAGGACGATCGCGCCGCTGCCAAGTCCCACCAGCGGATAACCAATCACGTTGCCGGCAGTGGTAGTCTGGATCGGCAACCCGCAATAGCGCACCACGACCACCCAACTCGCAATGCCAACCACGATCAGCGCCAGCCGCATAAGCGGCCGCAGCTCGAACCTGGGAAGAAGCGCTATCAAAATGCCTATCGCGATCGAGTCGAGCCGGCTGAAGGTGTTATTCCAGGTGAGCTTGAGCGGCAATGAAACCATGTGCGCAACCGCCGCAATCGCCAGCATGAGCAAGGGCGCCAGCACAATCCGCTTGCGCGGGAGGTAGCGCGCGAACCACGGCCAGAACAGGTAGAACTGCTCCTCGACCGAGATGCTCCAAAGCGGATACATGACCGGAAAATGCCCGCTGGAACCGAGGTTGCCGAAGTCGAAGTTGAACAGGAAGATCGCAAGGAAAAAGTAGATGCTCGCCTGCATCGGCGGAAACATGTTGTCCCAGAACGGCGCCGACAGTAGCGACGGCGGAAGCTGCGTGAGCAGAAACGTCAGTCCTATCGCGAAGTAGTAGAGCGGCCAGATTCTCAGCGTCCGCCGCGCGTAAAACGCCTTCAGGTTGATGTCTCCGGTCTCGTCCCGCTCTCTCAGCAGCAGGCTGGTTATCAGAAAGCCGCTGAGCGTGAAGAACAAATCCACTCCAAAGACACCGGCAATTCCCAGGTCTCCAAAGATGCCGTAGCTCCAGAAGAACCACATGCCGGACGGCGGCAAGTGAAAAACAAAAACGCCGAAGAAAGCAAAAAATCGCAGAACGTCCAGCTCCGGCAGGTAAAACCGCTCCGCCCGCTCCGGCCGCGTCCCCGCAGCCCTATGTACCGCCTGGCTCACACGCTCCCCGACCGCCGCCTGAACATTTTCCTTTCGAGCACTCCTCATTTGATAAGGATGTTGTATGCGGTACTTCCGTCCGGGTATTGAATCGACGCGACGGGCGGCTCCGGCGGAGTCTGACGTCCCGGGAAAACGAATACTCCTTGGGGGAAGCGCAAGTATCCCACCTGGGGATTGCCAAAAACGAAGCCATCGAAAAGGGTCACCGAATCGTAGAGGCTGGAGCCAGGAGTGTGAGGCACGTATTGCACCTGCTCGCGTTGAAAGAGATCTGGTGGATAGCGTTCGAAGAACAAGACATAGATATAAGGCATCTGGACCCGATCTGTAACGACCACTGGTCTACGGCCGGCGCCAAACTTCTGTGTCTGGGCAATCGCCTGTTCCAATCCGTACTGGAAATACGGCGCGGCCTGGTTGGGGTAATCGTGAAAGTATGAGCGCAAGAATCGCGCTCCGTGAAATATCGTGCCTGCAGCAAACACAACTGCTACGACCGTCGTGAGCACGGCCGCCGAAGCAGTCAACTCCAACAGGACCACGAATCCCACTGCGGAGAGTAGAATCCAGGGAGTCATCGCTAAAGCATCGCGGCGCGAGTCGGGATGAGAATACAGGAGACCGGGAGTAAGCGGCACGTTGGGGATGGGCCGATCAATAAACACGAACGGAGTGGGCAAACCTGACTCTGGCTGCCAGGCGCCCGATGGAACCGTCAGTGCGGCGGGAATCGCGGCGATCGCCAACCATCCCAAAAGCAGAATTACGATTCTTCTACGCCGCGCGCCAAGAAGTCCTATCAATGACAGCGCGATAAGCGGCGCCTGCTCCGGAAGCAACTGCCCGAAGCCTTGCGGATGCAGCATCGCCCAATGATCGCCACGGTCGCCGGTCAAGAACAGATAGGAAGGCGAGAAGTAACCAGCCCAGTTGGCCGTGAAATTTTCGACTTGAGCGAGAGTCGAATCGTTGGATACCGCAGGAGTACAGGCTGGGCAGTTAGCCATATAACCGAACAGCGACATCTGGTTGTAACGCGCCTGCATCTCGGCCGGATGGCGCAGAGTGAGACCTATCTGAGGAATAGCTATGATCGCTATCACACCCAATGCGATCAAAGGCTTTGGCCAAGCCTGCTTCAGTTCGCGCCAGTACAAAACCGTCAGCAGACCCAGCATAAGCGGCGTGAACAACTTAACAACCGAGTAGGAATACAGCGAGACTCCCATCAACACTGCGCTAAGTATCAGGTAACCGAATTTGCGCTTGCTGAGCCAAGCGAAAAAGCACAACAAAGCCAAGGTGGCAGTGGCGGATCCTGTCATCGCTTCCTGACCGAAGCGGCTAAAGGCTAGATGCCACGGCGAGAGCGCACCCAGGGCGGCGGCGGCGGCCGCTCCGGGCCATCCGAGCATAAGACCCGCAAGACCAATTGTCGCTGCGAGGTCCACGCTACCCCACAAAGCAGCTCCTAGCCGCACGACGGCCGGCTTGAGCCCGAAGGCCCCTATGAGAGGTACGAGTGAATAGTCAAAAATCGGCGGACGGTAATCGCCGAAAGCTTCGATCGCGATTGGCAGAAAGTTGCCGTGATGGTCGCGGCCGGTGAGCAGGATGCTGTAGGCGTCATATCCGTTGCAGGCTTCATCATGGTGCAGTCCGGGAGGTACGGCGTCGAGAGCTACGGTGCGAAGAATGATTCCTGCCGTAAGTGAAAGTACCACGACCAGCTGACTCAGCCGCACCGCGAAGGCACGCAGGATCGACTCAGATGGCTTCGGGCCGACTTCGGATTTCATTGGCAGCAATCAGGAGAGACCCTGCCATAGTACGGGTAAGTTGACAACTATGCCGGGCTGTGCCGAAATGCAGAGTTCGAATCGTATGTTGAAGGTCGGAAGGTACTTGCAAGCGCGGGCGACGTGGTCGCGCGCGTTCACCCGCGAGAGGGCGATCCTGTGGTGCATCCTCGCGGTCACTGCTGTGGTGTATCTCAGGTCCCTTGAGAACGGGTTCGTTCTCGACGATCTAGTGCAGATCATCAGAAATCCCGACATTGGCGGCTGGTCGTTCCTATGGAAAGGGTTTACGAGGGGCGAGTTCTGGTACAGCGATGCGGGTTTCGTTCAGGTTCAACAGTTTCGGAATTATCGACCGCTGATACTCGTCTGGTACTGGATGGACTACCACTTGTTCGGTCTGCATCCGGCGCTGTGGCATGCGTCTATCGTGGTGGTGCATCTGGTCGCGGTCTGGTTGGTGTTCAAGGTTTCCCGACGGCTCGCGGACGAATCGACGACGGCGCTATTGGCAGCGGCTGGGTTTGCACTCACGCCTATCCACGCTGGGACGGTAGTATGGATGGCAGCTTGCGGGATGGTGCTTGGCACCGCTTTCATCCTGGCCGCATTCTATCTCATCATCTCACGCGAAAAAGGGTCGGCGAGGAATTGGACGTTTGCTATCGTGCTCTACGCGGGCGCGCTCTTGTGCCACGAGAGTATGACGGTGTTTCCAGCGCTGGTCGCCTTTTACGCTTTTCTGTTCGACCCCGAAGGTTCCGAGGGGGGGGATCCTTTTCAATTGCAAGTAACCCAGTTATGGGTGCGCGCGCGGCGAGCAATCATCTGGCAGGCGCCGTTCGCACTTGAGCTGTTGCCATACATGGCAACGAGGAAACTGGTGCTGGGGTTCGTTGTCAGCAACCCTTACTACTGGCAGAACCTGCTGAGCGACGCGCAAGCCATACTGACGGTACCTTGGGTTCTAGCTACGTATCTAACTATGTTGGCAATGCCGTGGCTGACACTGCCGAATCATCGAGTGTTCCCGGTATCTAGCGCCCTATCGCCCGCGTTCTGGGTGCCGCTCGCGGCTATCGCATTGATGCTGGCAGCATTTCTCGTTATCGCGATGCGCAGTCGCCGAGGTCCACTCTACCTTTTCTGCGCAGCATGGATAGGAATCACGCTGGTGCCAATGCTGTCGCTACACTCGGTCCCCCACCTGGTTCAGGACTTCTGTCTTTACCTGCCGTCGATCGGATGGTGCATTCTGATTGGCGATTGGTTGGCTAGTGTTGCCCGAATGAATACCGTCGCCCAGCGGATCGCTTTCGGAGGAGCAATCGCCTTGTTTGTGATTTATGCGGTGGCTCTTTGGAGAGCGCAGTGGTTCTGGCATGATGACGTGTCGGCCGCGAGCGGTTACGTCGTAGGGTTCCCGGAGTCGGTGCGGTGGCGATGGGCTCTGGCGACTCATCTCGATCAACAGGGCGACTCGGCGCACGCCGAGAATGAAATCAGGACCGCGTTGAGTCTGGAACCCGACATGACCGGGCTTGAGCATCCGCATTCCAACGAGTTGCATCACTTTCTCGGCGAGCTACTGGCCAGACGCGGCGATATGGACGGGGCAGTGTTGGAGCTCGAGGCGAGCGCGAAAGCGCCACCCGATGAAGACCAAGTACATCCATCGCGGCTACCTGTCGTGCATGACGACGATGGCTTGGCTCTGTACAATCGCGGGGTCGGCGACGCTGCGGCCGGGCGCACGGAACAAGCTATCGGGGAAATCACCAAGGCTCTAGATATGATGGAGAAGGTTCCGGTTCCGGAGAACGGCCCTGTGGCCCTGCGCTATATCAAGCTTGCGGAACTTTACGATTCGAAGGGAAATCAGGCGCAAGTCGAGGCAGTGCTGAAGGAAGTCGATTCTATGCCTGAAGGCGAGCTGGCAGCAGGACTGGCGCGCGCGCGGATACGTTTGAATCATTCTGACCAGGGCGGGGCCGAACGTATTCTGCGCGATCTCGCCGTTCGTTATCCCACCGACGACAAAGTTTTGATCCTTTTAGGTGACCTGGAATTCAAACTGAAACACTACAAGGAAGCGTTGGACAGCTACCAGCGAGCCGGTGGAGGGTGGTTCGCCGATGCACAATTGCATCTTTCGATGGCACAATCGCTCTACGGTTTGGGCCGCGAGCAGGAGGCGTCCGATCAATGCCGGCTAGCGGAGGCGTTGGATCCTCGTAATTTTCGACTAAGGTTATCTTGTGCGCAATTGAGAGATTAGGATAGGTCTTTGCGAGAATCCTCGACAAACCCGCGCGAACTCTTGTCGACCCCTTCCGACGCGGAATCAAACATACCTTTGACTACAGTGAGGTCGCGCTGGTTCACGCGCGAGACAGTGATCCTATGGTGCGTCTTGGCGGTCACTTCGGCGGTGTATCTCAGTCTTGATAACGGCTTCATCCTCGACGACGTGGCCATGATTGTCCAAAATCCCGACATTCATAGCTGGTCGTTTCTATGGAAGGGGTTTACGAGGAATGAGTTCTGGTATACCGACGCGGCGTTCCTTCAGAGTTATCAGTTTCGAAACTATAGGCCTCTGCTATTAGTGTTCTATTGGATTGACTACCATTTGTTTGGTCTCAATCCTTTGCCGTGGCACGCTTCAGTCTTAGCCATTCAATTGCTCGTGGTCTGGATGGTGTTCAAGATTTCTCGCCGCCTCGCAGGTGATTCTGCGACGGCCATTCTGGCAGCATCCATGTTTGCTCTTACTCCACTGCACGTTGCGGCGGTGGTGTGGATGGCCGGTTCCGGATACGTGCTTGCCAGCGCATTTTTGCTCTCGTCATTCTACCTCATCATGTCGCGCGGGGCGGGAACAGCGCGCAACTGGGCGGGAGCGATCGTCCTGTACGCGTGCGCGCTGCTGTCTCACGAGAGCGCGGTCGCGTTACCGGGGTTAGTGGCCTGCTATGCGTTTTTCTACTATGGCGACGAGCCGGAAGCCGGCAAGACGGTCGAGTCGAATAGAGTTTCGTTGTGGATGCGCGCGCGCCGGGCCGTCATCTGGCAGGCGCCATTCGCAGTAGTGTTGCTTCTCTACATGGTTACGAGGCGGCTCGTGCTGGGATTTTTCGTCAGCAATCCCTATTACAATGTTAACTTTCTGACTCCAGCACAGAACGTGTTCACGATACCGAAGGTGCTAGCCAAGTATCTAATCGACTTGGCAATGCCGTGGCTAACACTGCCTAACCATCGAGCGATGCCGGTTTCGAGTCCCCTTTCAGCCGCCTTCTGGCTGCCCTTGGCAGTTGTTGCGCTGGTGACAGCAGCGTTTCTTTCGTTCGCGATGCGTAGTCGCAGACACCGGCTGTACCTCTTCTGCGGTGGGTGGATCGGCATCACACTCGCGCCGATGATGCTGCTGCATTCGATGCCTCATCTGATTCAGGACTACTATCTCTACCTGCCTTCGGTTGGATGGTACCTGTTGGTGGGCGACTTGATTGTCGTTGTTGCCCAGCGAAACGCGCTTGCCAAGCAGCTCGCTTTCGGCGGAGCAACGGCATTGCTAGTAGTCTATGCCGTCGCTTTGTGGAAGGTGGAGTGGTACTGGCATGATGACGTCGCGGCAGCCACGGCTTATGTCGATAGCTTCCCCGAATCGGTCGGATGGCACCTTACTCTGGCGACCTATCTTGACAAAGCCGGCGACATGGACCGGGCCGAGCAGGAGGCCCGGCTGGCCTTGCGTTTGGAGCCCGACCGGACCGGGCTAATTTACCCGTATCCTAAAGCGTTGCATCTCTATCTCGGCGAGCTTCTGGCCAGGCGCGGCGATATCGACGGCGCAGAGTTGGAATTCAACAAGGCCGTGAACGATCCCTCGGATGAGAAAGGAATGCCTATTTCTGAAGCCCAGTTTGAATATGAGCGCGATGGAGTCGGATTGTACGGTCGGGGTCTTCACGACGTGCAGTTCGGACACGTCGACCAAGGAATCGAGGAGTATATCAGGGCATTGGAGATCATGAAGGCGCATCCCACGCCGAGATTCGGGCTTCTGGCCATGCGCTACGCCAAGCTAGCGGTACTCTACGATTCGGACGGAAAGCCGCAGCAGGCCGAAGCAGTGCTGAAGGAAATCGATTCCATGTCGGGAGGAGAACTGGCAGAGGGTCTCGCTGAAGCAACGATCCGATTGCAACACTCCGACAAGGAAGGGGCGGAACGGATTCTGCGCGACCTCTCTCACCGCTACTCGAGCAGTCCCGAGGTCTTAATCAAACTGGCAGATGTGCAAACGGACCTGAAGCAGAATGAGGACGCACTGGTTTCCTTACGGCGCGCGAGCGTGGGCGCGCTCGGAGATTCGCATCTGCACCTAGCGCAGGCAAAGGCCCTCCACGGTATGGGCCGCGACCACGAGGCGCTAGGTCAATGTCGGCTGGCGTTGGCGTTGGAGCCGCGCAACATGGAGGCGCAGTTTGCTTGCGCCGTGATTCGAAACGGAGTGGAGAATAAGTAATCGAGCTGACTACTTCGCGGGAGGCACAACGTCAGTCGGTTGGCTTACCGCCATAGGTGTCGTCAGCACCGATACACCACGCAACGGCGCCCGTTGCACGAAGTACCAGCGATGTAACGCTGGGATGGCCTGGGGTAGCAGGGTATTGGCGGTGTCTTCCAGAATTACCACCTGCGCCCTTCGATTGTCCTGCGCCAGCAGCGCAGGATCCACATGGTCTTTGCGCGAATAGTACTGTACTACATACATCCCATAACCGGGGACAACATTTACAGGCCTTCCAGCCTTGAGCTCAGGTAGAGCCGCTTCCGTCGCCGCATGCCATTGGACTCCCCACTCCACATCGCCGGAGCCAGGATCATAGGAGTGGACCCGCAATCCGGCGAGCACGACTACCAGCGTTAGGGCAGCCATTCGCATCGACGATGGCTTTAGTTCCCAGATCCCAAGCCCGACGAAGATGCACATGGGCACGATGAACGTAAGCGCCCATCGATCAGCGAAAAGAGGAGTCCATGAGTAAATCGTTGCGACCTGTAGCATGATCGGTCCAAGCCACGCTGCGAGTACGAGCAGAGGCACGAACATCCAAACCAGGGTAAGGCCTATACCCTCCGCGTAGCGCAACCAGCCGCGAATCAGCCCCCATACCGAGAGCGCCAAGGTCACAATGAGCACCGGGCTTTCAATGGCCGCGCCGAAAAAGCTGCGCATGTATTCGGTCAAGGCACCCGGCTCTATCCAACTGATGAAATTGGCTTTCTGGACCCAGAGATGCCATGGGGCCAGACCGGCCACGATAGCGCCAGCGAATACAAGCGTGACCGCCACGTTCCAGGCGTAGGGCCATCGGCTAACACCGGGTCGTAGGGCGTAGAGGAGGCATAACCCTTCCGCCAGAAACGCAAGGGCCGCGACGAAACTGGTTGCCATCGCTAGCACCGTAAAGAGGGCAGTCCCGGCATAGTTAGAGAAGCCACCGCGGCGAACGGCTCGCACGAATAACCAGAACTGGACAACGATCGTGTCCAGCATCAACGCGTACATCCGGCCCTCTTGCGAGTACCTGATAGCTACGACGTTAAGCGCGAAGACCAAAGCGCTCAGCGCGGCTATTGCGTCGCTGTCCTTCGCGAACAGCGGAGCCGTGGTCTCGTCTCTGGTCGCAAAGAGCTCGCGGGTAAGGCCAAACACCAGAACTATTGCCAGCGTACCGAGGAAGGCGGAGAGCGCCCTTATCGAAGCGACGTCATCGCCGAAGGCCAGCATCCAGAAGTGCAACGCTAAGTCATGAACCGCCAGCCTACCTGGATTGAGTTCCAGCCCCAGATGAAGCGTCTGGCCGACAGTCGGAGCTGAGGCGGGCATCCATGACGTGCCCTCGTCGGCGGACATATCCAGAGCGCCCAGGCCGCGAAAGCGTAACCATCCACCGACCAGGACCGCAGCTGCAAGTGTCGTCGCGTTTAGTGCACTCGAAAACGAATAGGACGAAAATTTGGGACGATCCGCCTCAGGCATAGAAACCGACTATCTAACAATTATCTGGTAGGCGACGCTGCCGTCCGGATAACGAATCGAAACGTCCGGAAGTACGGGCGTTTCGTCGTTACCACGGAACACGAATACGCCGTGCGGGATCCGCAGAAAAGCCCAGCTTGGGTTCATAAACCGGTAGCGTCCAAAGGAGACGACTGGGCCTTCAGAACCCGGCAACTGGACAACCGGGCCGCGCTGATACTCGGCCGGAGGATACTTTTCGAAGAACAACACGTACATGTAGGGTTGATTTATTCTAGGTGTGATGATCACCGGAAGATCTTTGCTATACCGCTGGTCGATCGCTTGAAGAAACTCTTTATTCCCGTACTGGAAATAAGGAGCCGCGATGGTTGGGAAATCCTCGAAGTACGAGCGCACGAACCGCGCACTGTTGAAAATGATGCCAGCCAGGATTACAGCGACAGCCGCGGCCTGCAGCGCAGGTCTAGCAGAGGTCAAATCGAGTAGAACTACGAATCCCAACGCCGACAGCAGGATCCATGGTGCAATCTCGAGGGCGACGTGTCGCGAGTCGGGATGATCGAGCAGCAGCGATGGTGTGACCGGTGTGGTAGGGAAATGGTAGTCGTACAGTACGTGCGGTGTCGGCATCTTGCCTGGCTCGGCAGAACTTGCACCCAGAGGTATTATCAGGGCGCCCGGCGCAGCTGCGGCTATCAACCATCCCAGGAGAAGGAGCGCAACCCTTCGGCGCCGCGAGCTGAACAGTGCGACGAACGCAAGTGCTATCAAGACAGCCTGCTCCGGCAAGAGCTCACCAAAATTCGGCGGATGAATCATAGTCCAGTGATCGCCGCGGTCACCATTGAAGAATAGAAACGAGGCCGTGAAACTGCTCACCAGGTTGGCTGGAATCAAGTAGGGAATCGAATCCAATGCCGACTTCACGTCTGCTTTGTTGCAGCCGGGGCAGATCGCTTCCGCGCTGAACAGGGAGAGACGAGTAAATCTCGCCTGCATCTGGGTAGGATTGTGAATAATCATGGCGGCCTGCGGGACGGCCAAGGCAAATACGATTGCCAGGGCAGCCAAGGCCTTGACCTTCGATTGTTTCAACTCTCGCCAGTAGAGTATTGCAATAAGCGCAATCAGCAACGGGAGCATCGGCTTTGTGATGGCGTAGCTGTACAGCGAAAGTCCGAGTAATAGTCCGCTCAGCAGTAGCCAAAACCCCTTGCGCCGGCGCAGCCACAAGAAGAAAAACACCATAGCCATACTGATGGTGGCAGAGGCGGTGGTCGCTTCGATCCCATAGCGACTAAGCTCAAGGTGCCAGGGCATTAGCGCACCGAGTACCGCTGCTGCAGCCGCGGCAGGCCATCCCAGCAACAAGGCAGCCGCAGTCGTGATCGCAATCAAATCGATGACACCCCAGATTGCGGCGCCTAGGCGTACAACAACAGGCTTGAGCCCGAACAGGCCGACCAGCGGCACCAATGAGTATTGGAACAGGGGCATTCGATAGTCTTTAAAGCCCTCCATCACGATGGGCATGAAATGTCCGTGATGGTCACGCCCTGTATGGAGAATGCAGTAGGCGTCGTAGCCGTCGCAGGCTTCGTCCTGGGCAAGTGCCGGAGGCATCTTATCCAGCCGCACGACCCGCAGACCGGTCCCCGCGAGGAGAGCAACCACGATTATCACGGCGCTCAGTATCCTCACCAAGTCGGTGCGTGCTGCTGGAGGAGCACTTGGCTCCGTACCCTCTTCGGAAGGTATTTTCGGCGCGAATTGCCGGCGAAGCATAAGCCAGTAGCGACGATGCCTCACCGCGCTATCGCGCCGGGATCGCGCGCCAGTCGGGAAATCCGCGCGCCGAGACGCTGAGAGTCATTCCTTTACTTGCCTTTCAGTCCAATCATTTCGCAGAGAGCGAGTTGTGACCGACGGATACTTAGCAACAATCGAGCGTTTCGGCAAACTTCGGCGCCGCATCTCTTACGGCATGCACTCGCTCAAGGTCCGGTTCCGTTAAGGCTCACATTGTGCGGGCTGGTCGGATCGCTGCCGACCGTTACTGCCATGCTTGCACTTTCGGCCGATCCTCCGCCCGTCGGTGCGAACGTCACGGCGATCGTGCAGCTCGAGTCAGGTGATGCTGTAGCTGTGCACGTCCCACCCGTCACCGCGAAGTCGCTCGCATTTAGTCTCGTTGATAATTTCACTCGAGGCCAGCGGAGAGCCTGACAGATTGTTGACCGTCACCTTCTCGGAGATGGCCGTCGGTCGATAGCTGGACGCGCTTGGCGGGCCTGGTACCCGAGTGCGGCTGGGCGGCGGGGCTTAACGATGACAGAATGATGCGTCTGGCCTGATTGGCCGTCAATTGATCGGCGCCGGTTTCATGCGTGTTATAAAGGACGGGCCAGCGAAGGATGCTTTCGCCAGCCCGCCTGCCGACGCGAATGCTTGGGGGTATCACCGTCAGCGGCCGATCTTGTACTAAAATGCCACGCGAGCGTCCATCTAAACGTTGACGCAATCGCGGCC
Organism: uncultured delta proteobacterium; assembly: GCA_963724395.1. Taxonomy (GTDB): domain Bacteria; phylum Desulfobacterota; class Binatia; order Binatales; family Binataceae; genus Binatus. The sequence continues at coordinate 484,954 of CAVRUK010000005.1, forward strand.
CAGTGCCAAATTCCGTTCTACACTGTATTGGCTAACTGCGAATATCCGGGGTGCGACCGCGACGGCGTCAAGCGGACTTCCAGAAATTTTGGCGACCGACGACAACCCGAATTGCGCGCCCATCTTTGCAACGGGCATTGGGCCTGCCGAGCGATTTGTTCAGGCTCGTCTGATCCGACATATCGTTAAACTCCGCCGAGTTAGTTTCATACCGCGACTAACAGACATGTACTGAGTCCTGCCAAAACGGCCGTTCCACTCAAATACGGCCGTTCACCGTTGGATTCGTCGAGGAAGCTTACGCTTCGCGGAACATCACCACCGTGCCGTGGCCTCACCCGCACACACGCCCTCACGGTCGCCTTGTGCACATCCAGTCCCCAACACTCGATCAGCCGTTCCAAAGTCGCCTCCTCCCAGCGCCGGTGCGCGTGGCGATTCAAATTATCAATCTGTCTTGGCCGCTAAATTTGACTTGACGCTGGATTCATAAAGCGGCTATGGACAAGGTACTCCGAAAGGCAAACCGGCAATCCCGGTCTTGCTACTTTCTGTGGCGGCTACGCGGACCGAGGGCAAATTGCTCCCAACAGGGGGATGATTCAATGCAATCACTAGTTAGACGCGGAAAGTGGCATCGGCGGCTGGGGATTACGGCAGCGATGATCCCCGTCGCGCTGTGTGCGGTGCTTGTGCTGGCGAGCGGCACTACCGCAGACCGCGTGCTGGGGCAGTTCGATTTCGTGCATAACGCGGCCAATCTGGTGGATGCCAAGGGGTTGTTCGCCCCTCAGGCCGTGGCGATCGATACCAGCACTTCGCCGAATCGAATTTACCTCGCGGATTTCAGCAACAACCGGGTGCTGGGCTGGAACAACGCCGCTTCTTTCACCGACGGTGAAGCGGCGGACCTGGTGATAGGACAGCCCGATTTCATCTCCTACCTGTGCAACGGGACCAGCGGTACCGCCAGCGCAAGCAGCCTTTGCACTCCAGCTGGAGTCGCGGTGGACGGGTCGGGCAACCTCTACGTTTCGGATATGGGTAACAGCCGGGTGCTGGAGTACTCGAATCCATATACGGCCTGCGCGGGAACATTCCCGTGTGTGGGTGGTGCCGCCAGCCTGGTCTTTGGGCAGGGCGGTAGCTTCACGTCGAAGGCATGCAACAGCGACACCGGGAGCGCCACTCCCAGCGCCGTCGATCTGTGCAGCCCGGTAGGAGTCGCGCTCGACGGGTCGGGCGACCTCTACGTAGCGGATGCTGGAAACGACCGGGTGCTGGAGTACACCACCCCGCTGACCAGCGGCGTCACGGCGACCCACGTCTTTGGCCAGGGCGGCAGCTTCACGTCATCTGGATGCAACAGCGACACCGGAGACGCAAGCGCTCCCACCGACGTCGACCTGTGCGATCCAAAAGGAGTCCTGGTGGACTCGGGCGATCTATACGTGGCGGATACCGACAACAACCGCGTACTGGAGTACAACACCCCACTGACCAACGCCACGGCGGATAAGGTCTTTGGGCAGGGCGGGAAATTCACCGTGAGTGCGTGCAACTCCGACACCACCGACGGCACCTCCACCGACGTCGACCTGTGCGATCCGGTTGGGGTCGCGGCAGATGGCTCGGGAAACCTCTACGTGGCGGATGAAGGCAACAACCGCGTGCTGGAGTACAACACCCCGCTGACCAACACCACGGCGAATACGGTCTTTGGCCAGGGCGGGGACTTCACCTCGAATGTTTGCAATTCCGACGTCTCCATCAACGGTATCAGCACCGCCGACGATTTGTGCAAGCCGCAGGGCGTGGCGGTGGACGTATCGAATAACGTCTACGTGGCGGATACTTCCAACAACCGGGCGTTGGGTTACATCACCCCTCTGACCACCGGCACCACCGCCGACAGCTCGCTTGGGCAGGACAATTTAACGCATAACGCTGCCAACCTGGTGGACGCTCAGGGGCTGGACGGCCCTCAGGGCGTGGCGATCGATACGAGCGCTACGCCGAATCGAGTTTACGTCGCGGATTACAGCAACAACCGGGTGCTGGGCTGGAACAACGCCGCCTCGTTCACTAACGGCGAAGCGGCGGACCTGGTGATTGGACAGCCCGATTTCCTCTCATACCTGTGCAACGGAACCAGCGATACGGCCGGCGCGAACACCCTCTGCGATCCAGAGGGCGTCTCGGTAGACAAGTCGGGCAACCTCTACGTGGCGGATTTTGGTAACAGCAGAGTGCTGGAGTACACGAATCCATATACCGCCTGCGGGGGAGTATTCCCGTGCGTGGGCGGTGCCGCCAACCTGGTCCTCGGCCAAGGCAGTAGCTTTACGTTGACGGGATGTAACAGCGACACGGGAACCGCCACTCCCACCGCCTCCGACCTGTGCGATCCATCCGGAGTCGCGGTGGACGGGTCGGGCAACCTCTATGTGGCGGATAGCAGCAACAGCCGAGTGCTGGAGTACAACGCCCCTCTGAGCACCGGCGCCGCCGCCACCCTGGTCTTTGGCCAGGGTGGGAGCTTCACCCGTTCGAACTCGGCCAACGACGCGTGCAATTACGAAAGCAGCCTCCTCCCAGTTCTCAGACCACCGACCGCCAACGACCTGTGCGATCCAACAGGAGTCGGGGTTGACGGGTCGGGCAATCTATACGTGGCAGATAGCGACAACAACCGCGTGCTGGAGTACAACAGCCCGCTGACCAACGACACGGCAGATACGGTCTTTGGCCAGGCCGGGAGTTTCACCACGAGAAAAGCCAATAATGGCGGAGAAAGCGCCAATAGCCTGGACCTTCCGACAGCAGTCGCTGTGGATAGCCTGGGCAACGTATACGTGAATGATGGCACCAACAAGCGGGTGCTGGAGTACAACACTCCGCTGACCACCAACACGACCGCCGACTCGGTCTTTGGGACGTGCGGCAGTTTCACGACGGATGCATGCACCGGGATCAGCTCCACGAGCCTGAGCGCTCCAGCCGGAGTCGCAGTGGACGCGTCGGGTAACCTCTACGTGACGGATAAGGGGAACAATCGGGCGTTGGAGTACTCGGCGCCAATCGGGGGTCCCACGCCGACCGCAACCGTAACTTCTACATCGGGCGCGACGCCGACTGCCACGGCGACCGCAACTGCGACTGCAACGGCGACTAGCACAGCAACGGCGACGGCAACCGCAACTCGCACGGCAACGCCGACTGCGACTGGGACTAGCAGTACGCCGACAGCTACGGCGACAGCCACGGCTACAGCGACGGCGACAGCGTCGAAAACTGCGACGCCGACGGCAACAGCTACAGCTACCGCGACTAGCACAGCAACGCCGACTGTAACGGCGACCGCGACTAGCGGCACGCCGAGCGCTACGGCTACAGCGACGGCGACAGCATCAAAAACTGCGACGTCCACGCCAACTGCTACGGCTACAGCGACTAGCACGGCAACGCCGACAACTACGGCCACGTCGACAGCATCGAAGACTGCAACGCCGACGGCCACTGCTACAACTAGCACGACTAGCACAGCAACGGCGACCGCAACTGCAACGCCGACAACTACGGCCACGTCGACATCATCGAAGACTGCAACGCCGACGGCCACTGCTACAACTAGCACGACTAGCACAGCAACGGCGACCGCAACTGCAACGCCGACAGCTACGGCTACCGCGACTGGCACGGCAACGTCGACAACTACGGCCACGTCGACATCATCGAAGACTGCAACGCCGACGGCCACTGCTACAACTAGCGCGACTAGCACGGCAACTGCGACTGCAACTGCAACGCCGACAGCTACGGCTACAGCGACTAGCACGGCAACGTCGACCGCAACTGCAACGCCAACAGCTACCGCGACCAGCACGGCGACTCCGACTGCCACGGCCACCGCAACCGCAACTTCGACGTCGACCGCGACTACTACGGCCACGCCGACTGCGACACCGACGCCCACTGCTTTCCCGACGTCGGTCGCTCAGTGCAAGCAGGGCGGCTGGCGGGATTTCCCCCAGTTCCACAACCAGGGTCAATGCGTGAAGTTTGTGAAGCACCTAGACAAGGGCAAGAAGCACTGAGGGCGCTTTCCGCGGGAGATTTTGCGCGCGAGGTCCTGTCCCCCAACAGGACCCGCGCGATCCTGAACGATTGGGCCTCAAGCAGGCGGATTTGTCGCGGCTCCCGCGGCTCGGCGTGAATACGGTGTCCCGCTAGGATCGGGCCGGAATTTACACAGACCGCCGCGATGCTTGTCCAGCTGACGCGACTTGGGATTTCAGCCGTGCCTCGCCCGCGCAATTACGCTCGGCCCGTGAGGATTTCGCGTAACGCAACTACCTGCGATTGCCGGGTTTCATCGAACCCCCTCTGCTTCGCGTCATTCAACGTTACATGGTCCGCGCCGGGTTCCAGGCAAGAGAACATAGCGTCGGGAGCGAGTTAAGACTCGCGGATAATCCAGTGGCCGGCGTCTTGCTTGTCTTGATGAACGATCCTGTCCTGTTCCGTCTGATTCGGCGCGTGACCGGATGTGGTCCTATCGGAAGTTTCACGGGCAGGGTCTACCGGATGGCGGCGCGCCGCGGACAAGCCTTTACCTGGCACAATGACCTGCAGGATGATCGGAAGGTCGCCATTCCCATAAACTTGAGCGACGCGCCGTATCGCGGCGGTACGCTTGAGATTCGCGATCGGTCTCGCGGCGCACGTGAGGTAATTCCGAACCTTGGCTTTGGCGACGCGATAATTTTTCCAGTCGTCGAAAATCTGGTGCATCGCGTCACGCCGGTAGTTGGAAAGGTTTCGAAGACTGCTTACTCCGGATGGTTCTGCTCGCGTCCAAAGTATACTTCGGTTCATCGCCATCTGGTTGCGCGGTCCGAATCTGCGATAGCTCCTCGGGCCAACCGCAAGCGGGAGCGTGGCGCACCCCTGTCGCCGCGTGACGCCGTGAAAATCTCAAGCGCCGTGGTATCTCAAACAACCGGCGATGAGACCTTCGTGGCCAACATCGGTACCGGTACCTGTTACGGCTTTGAATGAGACCGGCGGCCGAATCTGGAAGTTATTGGCCCAAGGCCGATCAATACGCTCCGTATCGGCGACCGTCGCGACGAATATGGCGCCCCGGGCCGCGAGGTCGAGCGCGACGTCGTGGCCCTCGCCCATCAGCTAGCGCAGCGCGATCTTGTTAAGTTCGTTAACGAAGCCAACCACTGACGCACCTCAGACGAAGTCGGCATCTTTTACTTAATCCCGGCGGCAGGCTCAGCCGTGTGGGCGAACATTTTTCACAAAATTCAGCAATTCGCGATGTGAGCGGGGACTGATTCGCGCGTTGGGAGGAATTTTGGCCATGAAGAGCCGATGGCCGCAGTGGTCCAACCGGACCTCGCGCATCAGTTTCGTTTCGTTCGTAGTGTTCGTCTCGATGATGTTGGCATTGCCTCATTTAGCGCGCGCCAGCGTCACGGGGGATCCTTCGGAGTTCAACCTGTGTCCGATTGATTTCACGCCCCCGGACGGCGATACGTTGGTTTGCTCGCATAGCGAAACCACCGGCGGGCAGCTAACAATCGGAAACCCCTCGACTTCGATCTCCAACAATCCCGACTCGGTGGATTTGGGTGCCTACAGCACTTCCGGTCTGGGGATATTCGCCGTCGAAGTGATCGTTACGCCGACGAACGGGCAAATCAACGGATTAGGCGGCACGGCCAGCGCAAGCACTCTTTGCTCTCCCGAAGGAATTGCGGTCGACGGCAGCGGCAATCTCTACATAGCTGACACCGACAACCAGTGCGTGCTTGAGTACGCGAATCCGTTCGCAGCTTGCGGCAACACCTTTCCGAATGTCGGCGGCGCGGCCAAGCTGGTGCTGGGCCAGGGCAATAGCTTCACTTCAAATGCGTGCGACTTCGACACCGGCGGCGGCTTCTTCGATCCAGCCAGTGCTATCGATCTTTGCTATCCAACCGGAGTGGCGGTGGACGGCGGGGGAAACCTGTACATCGCCGACAGCAGCAACAGGCGAGTGGTTGAGTATAACTTTCCGCTCAGCACCGGCGCGGCCGCCAGCGTTGTCTTTGGCCAGGGCGGGAGCAGGCGTGCAAGTTCGACGCTGGCGGTCCTTTCAATCCGCCCAGTGCGGTCGGCCTGTGCTATCCGACGGGCGTTGCGGTGGACGGATTGGGCAACCTCTTATAAACAAACAGCGGGTGCTGGAGTACAACACTCCGCTGACCACCGACACGACCGCCGACTCGGTCTTTGGGACGTGCGGCAGTTTCACGACGAATGCATGCACCGGGATTAGCTCCACGAGCTTGAGCGCTCCAGACGGAGTCGCAGTGGACGCGTCGAACAACCTCTACGTGACGGATAAGGGGAACAATCGGGCGTTGGAGTACTCGGCGCCGATCGGGGGTCCCACGCCGACCGCAACCGTAACTTCTACTTCTACATCGAGCGCGACGCCGACTGCGACCGCGACCGCCACCAACACTGCAACAGCAACCGCCACTCAGACAGCGACTGCAACGGCTACCGCGACCAACACTGCAACGGCGACCGCGACCAACACCGCAACGGCCACAGCGACTGCCACCAACACCGCGACTGCCACCGCCACCAACACCGCAACGACGACCGCCACCGCGACTCAGACTGCAACGGCGACAGCAACTGCGACATCAACCGGATCGTCGACACCGACGGCGACTGCAACCGCGACAGCGACGGCCACCGCCACACCAACTGCGACGCCAACACCTGGCGTCGGCGAGCTGAAGATTACACCCACGTCCGGGCTGCACTTCGGCAAATCGACCAGGGTTGATTTGGTCAGCAAACCCAAGCAGGTGCGCGTGGCCCGTCCAGTGAAATACTCGAAGAGTCCCGATCCTTCTGTGCAACGCCACAGAAATTTACTACCAAAAAGCCGATACCCAAATTCGCACGCTGAACCGCTAATTCTCGCCTCCAACCTCGACTTGCGGCGCGTCAACTGATTGCCGGACGGTCAGATAAAGCCATCCACACCCGGCCCATCGGTGAATTTCTAGCTACTCGAGATCTCTCTGACTCGTCCTGCTCGATTTGCCTTGCCCACATGAAAACAATTTGCTAACCCGCTACCTACAAGCTCAACTCTCTCGACTCGAAAGAGGAATGCGCCATGACCGAACGCGCTAACCTGTCCAACCGACCCTCACTGAGTCTCGAGCCGTCGCATCCAGCTCTCGCGAGGGTAATGCGCGCCGCAAGACTCACCGCGCTCGCGCTGACTGTCATTTTGATCCTAACCGCATTCGGCGCCGCGCCCGCGCGCGCCACGGAAATAAGGTTGACCATCAGCCCGCTTGCGCTCGCGTTTCCGGACCAGGAAGTCGAGACAACCTCCGCCGCGAAAAACGTAACCCTTACCAATCCGAACGCCTCTTCGCTGCAGATTGACAGCGTGGTCCCCTCCGGCGATTTCACGCTCTTCGAGCGATGGATGCAGCGGCACTGACCTGGCGCCTTCCGCCAACTGCGTCGTTAGTGTCGTGTTCACTCCGAGTCAGGCCGGTACCCGCACTGGAACCTTGACGATCACCGACGCCGCCTTCAACAGCCCGCAAACGGTGAGCCTTTCGGGCAAAGGCATCCTCTTGAGGCCGACTTTCTCGCCCACTCATCTGAGCTTTGGCGAACAGCCGCTCGAAGTACCTAGCGCCGCGAAAACCGTCACCTTGACCAATCCCAACCTGGTTCCACTCAGCGTGACCAGCGTCGTTCCGTCGGGCGACTTTACTCTGAGCAATGACAACTGCAGCGGAACGCAGGTCGCCGCCTCCGGCACGTGCACCTTCGGCGTGATTTTCACTCCTTCTCAAACCGGGGTGAGAGAAAGCATGATCATGGTCACCGACGACGCGTACATACCTACGCAATCGATCACGGCGGTCGGCGTCGGCTACATCGTGACTCCCACCGTGTCACCGACCTCGCTGTCGTTCGGGAGAATCATGGTCGGCAATATTTCAGCGCCGCAGACCGTTACGCTGTCCAATTCCAACGTAGTGCCAGTCACCTTCAGTTCGATCAGCACCAGCGGCCCGTTCGTCATAACAGCGAATAGCTGCGACGGCTCGGTGCCGGCGAGTTCGAGCTGCCAGGTCTCGGTGACATTCAATCCGACCACTGATACCGATGCGAACGGGACCGCCGAAACTGGAAAGCTGACCTTTGTCGACGATGCGCAAGTAAGCACCAAAACGGTAGCCCTCGTCGGAGTCGCATTCGGTACGGCAGCGACGGCAACTCCGACCGCAACCGCCACCACCGCAACCGCAACGCCGACGGCAACAGCCACTGCGACTGCTACCTCCACCAACACAGCAACGGCGACAGCGACCGCAACGAACACCGCAACCGCGACCAACACTGCAACCGCGACCGCCACCAACACCGCAACAGCCACTGCGACGCCGACTGCCACGAACACCGCGACTGCCACCGCCACCAACACCGCAACGGCGACCGCCACCGCGACGAACACCGCAACAGCGACTGCTAGCAACACTGCGACTGCAACGGCCACCGCGACGCCGACTGCGACCGCGACCGCCACCAACACCGCGACCGCGACTGCGACGGCAACCGACACGCAAACGGCGACGGCCACACCGACTGCGACGGCCACCGCGACCGCGACCGACACGCAAACAGCGACCGCCACGCCGACGGCGACTGCGACCGACACGCAGACGGCGACGGCTACCGCGACCAACACCGCAACGGCCACAGCGACTGCCACCAACACTGCCACGGCGACCGCCACGAACACAGCAACGGCAACCGCCACCGCAACGAACACCGCAACGGCTACCGTGACCGCCACGGCAACGGCGACGCCGACGTCGACTGCTACGGCCACGTTGACGGCGACACCGACTGCAACGGCAACCGCGACGTCTACTACCAGCGGGACTCCGACTAAGACTGCGACCGCGACCAAGACCGCGACTGCCACCAAGACCGCGACCAAAACTGCGACGGCGACAGCGACGGCAACCGCAACCGCCACCCCAACGGCAACTCCGACCTGCTCTCCGGCAGCCTCCGAGTCTGGAGGCATCCTGGTCGCCGGCGGCGACGTAGGCGGCAAGCTGGGCGGGATCATCAACCTGGCGACCTCGACGGTGTCCAGCGCGTCCGCCGAGATTTTCAACACAACCGGTAACTGCTTCCAACTGGTGGGCTCGCTCAACACCGCGCGCGAGTCGGCTGCGTCAGTGGTGCTGCCCAACGGGCTGACCCTGATCGTGGGCGGCGAGACCTGCGCGGCAGCGGCCTACGGCGGGCAAAGCGGCTTCCAGTGCAATGCGCTGAACACGGCGGAGCTGTACAACGAGAGCACCCAGTCGTTCACGGTTGCCGGCAGCGGCAGTGGCGGCGTGATGACCACGCAGCGCAGCGGCCCGAGCGCGACGCTGATTACCGGCAGCGGCACCTCATTGGACGGCCAGGTGCTGATCGTGGGCGGCTCGAAGCGGCAGCTCGTTCCTGAGCATCACGGCGCCTTCACCGGGTTCGGGCCAACCGACCGGACAAGTAGCGTTGAACTCGGCAGAGTTGTACAACCCGGCCACCGACACGTTCACGGCGACAACGTCGATCCCGGGATGCGCCGCGGGCACGGCGCCTCCGACCTGCACCAACGGCATTGCTTCGGTTTGCGCCGGCGCCTCCAGCGCGATCTCATCCGCCTCTGAAAGCGGAACGACTGTAATGATCACGATGGCGACGGCGCTTCCGATCGGGCTGACCATGGGTGACGGTGTAACCATCGCCAATGTAAGCGTGGCGGGCTACAACGGCAGTTTCACGGTAACCGGCATCAGCGGCCTTACCTTCACCTACACCGCCGCCGGTGGCTTGGGCGCTGGAACGGGTGGCACGGCGGCGTCCGACACGTTCGAGTGCGGCATGGTGGACCAGGGCGCGGCGCTGATAGAGGGCAGCGGCACCGCATTGGACGGCCAGGTGCTGGTGGCGGGCGGCGATATCCTGGAATTCCTGGGCGAGTCGTCGAACACCTCGTTCATCTTCAACCCGAGCGGTGCGACGTGGACACGGACCACTGGGTCAATGACGAACGCGCGCGAATTGTTCCCACTGGTGGGGATCCCGTCGGAAGGCAACGTAGTGGCGTACGGCGGCATCCAGGCCACCTCGCTCGCTTGCCTCACGACCCCGGCGACCCCGGTGATAGCGACGACGCTTAACGAAGCCGAGGTGTTCAACCCGAGCACGCAGACCTGGAGTGCGACGAGCAACAACATGGGCGTGAAGCGCGCGGCCACGCCTACACTGATCATGGCTGGCACTCTGGCCGGCCAGGTTATCCTGCCCGGCGGCGTGGACGTCGAGGCAGGTACGTCGCCTTCGACTTGCGCGGCCACGACCGGAATCAAGCAGGCAGCCGAGGCCGAGACCGATCTGTACAATCCGAGCACCAACTCCTTCACCTCGAGCAGCTCGCTCGCGACCGGAAACCTAAATCAGGCGCGTGAAGGAAATGGCATCGGCGTAATCGGAACGGGGACCGATGAGACCGATGTAATCGTAATCGGCGGCGCATGCACGACTCCGTCGCCGAGCCTGCAGTCGGTGGTCATAGGCAGCACACAGGCGACGACCACCTGCGGCACCGCCAACGCAACGAATGACTACTCGGAGCTGTACAGCCAGTCGAGCGGGACCTGGACGGTGGGCCCGAGCTTCGCCGCCGGCTTCTCGCCGACCAACGGCGCAGCCTCGGCGGTGCTGCCATAAGCGGGGCACATCCAAGCTGATTGACCGTAACCGGCAGCGCCGTTCCCCATCGCGGGGAACGGCGTTGCCGCATCTCAGGCCACGGTCCCTTCTGAACTTCGTCGCGCTCAACGTCATTTGGAAAATCTGGATTTTTAAGTACAATTGCGGCAATTGCGGGAAGCGAATTTGTTCTCCAGCAGAGGAGTTCGTTTCCGCCAAGTTATTTGGAGGATTGCGCCGTCAATGGACAAGCACATCAGCAAGCATCCCGAAACGGAGCATCTGGCGAGCGACGTCGTTCATTACCGCGAGTACAAGATCCTGCTGCAGCCCGACAGGTTTACCAGCAAAAATGGTTTTCTCGAATTTTGGGACAGCGCGTCCAAGACTCTTAAGAAACTGGGCCTTAAGGTAGATGTCGACAAACACGCATTCGACAGCCAGGTTCGGGAAGTGCTGTTCTATGACACTCCGCAGTTCGATCTCTACAACAACCATTTCATCCTGCGAAAGCGCACGTTCTACGACCAGGGATGGCCGCGTCCCGGCCACGAACTGACCTTCAAATTTCGCGCCCCGGAGCTCGAGAGCGCCGCGGCCGTTGACGTGCGTCCGCAACTGGGTGGACACGACGAGGTAAAGTTCAAAGAAGAGCTATTGCTCGAGCGCGATCGCCTGGGGGGCATGCGCAGCGTTTATTCCCATGGATGCGTGCTGACGTCGCCCAACATCGAGCTCGATCGCGGTATCGAGGACATCGCCAAAGCTTTCCCGACCCTCAAGAAAATAGACATACGACCTAGAACCAAAATGATGCTGGTTAATAACGTAGCGGTCGAGGAAGTGCAGAATACGATGGGCGTTATACACTTCGGGCACCACTTCAAGGGTAAGACCACCATCGCAATATGGCGGAGCCGGGCACTGGAAAAGTCCCTGTCGGGTGAGTTCGCATTTCAGTGCAAGTTCGAGCAGCTCGAAGAGGTGAGCAAAGAGTCGCTTGAGCTATCGGAAGAGTTCTACAAAAAAGTGCAGCTCGATTGCGCGGAGTGGATCAAACTCGGCACCACCAAGACCGCGATGGTGTATGGGCTCGGCGAAAGGCAACCAAAGAACCGTGAATGAGCTGCCGCTGCCGGATGGTCCAGTGGAGCGTGACTGTCGCGGGCGGGTATCGTCTTCAGGTTGGGTCGGCGACTGAGGTGGCGGCGGCGATTTGGGCAGCGTCGCGAATCTGTCCGAAGTGGATTTTGCCAAGATCGAATTCCTCGAGCGCTTTGATCATGCTCGCCAGCGCCGCCTTGCAGGTTGGAAGATTTTTTCGCGCACGCGTGAGCGGATTGGATCGCGCGACGATAAAATTCTTCAAGTAAGGATGCATCAGACCGCGCTTCTTGCCCGCGGCCACCAGCTCGACCGCTAAATCGTCGGCGCGCTCGACCTGGGCCGCGCGTTCCTCGCGGTCTTCGATCGCCTCCTTGAGTGGCTTGGTCAGGAATCCGTCTACCCGGCTCAGCAGCGGCGCGTAAACGCCACCCGAAAACCGGGGCTTCTTTTCGTAAAGCAGGCCGAGCGTGATGAAATGCGCGCGCTCGAACTCGAACGCGAAGTCCTTCTCGGCGGATTTGGGCCGCTCTGCCAGACGCGCGCGATACATCCGGATGACCTCGAGCGCCTTGTCGCCCAGGTTGTGTGCTTTCTCGGTATTCAGCGCGAGGATCTGAAAGGCGACCTCGGGATCCGGCATCACGATCGCGGGAATCATCCTGGCGCCGGACTTCACCGCGGCAGCGCGGCGATGGTTGCCGTTGGGAGTCCAGTAGACCCCGGCGGAGTAAACGGCGACGATCGGCTCGGTAAAACGATCGAGCTTCTTCATCACTTCGATCATCCGCTTCAGATGCGCCGGCGAAAGGTCGCGCTGATATGGCGTCGCGTCCACTTTCGCAAGCGGGAGCATCGCAAACAGATGCCAGTGATCGCCTATCGGCTCCTGGTAGGCGGCGAGCGCCGCACCGCCGTCGGCTTCGATCGTTGTTGCCAGGTCAGTTACCGCGGCGGGGACTTTTGCGCCGCGCGGAAAAGTCGCTAGTTCCATCATGCTCCAAGCTTGTAGTTGATGGACCGCCTCGCGGACAAACGGAGATTAATCCGAAGGCGCGGCGGCGTTGACGGCGACGATATGGAACCGAACCGTCGCTTCGTCGCCGGCCAGAATCGCGCCGAACATAACACCGGGCACCTTGATGCCGAACTCTTCGTAGTTGAACTTCACTTCGCCGTCACCCGTGAAGCTGCCGTCCGCGCCGAGCGTCGCGTGGACCGACATGGTCATGGCGTGCGCTTCGCCGTGGAGTGTAAGGAAGCCGGTCACGATGGCGGTGCCTTCGCGAGGACTGGTCTTCACGACGCCGACGACGCTGTTGCTCTCAAATCCGATGGTCGGAAATTTGTCCGCCTCGAGAGTTTTTTCGCTGACCGAGCGATCGCGCGACGCATTGTCGCTGCGATAGCTGGTCGCGTCGATCAGGATCCGCACTTTCGCCGTGCCCGAGATGTTGGCCGGGTCGCCGCTCACCGCGCCGTCGATTATGCGGAACGTGCCGGTAGCGCTGCCGCGAATGAAGGCGGCAGGCTCCGCGACCGTTACGCTGACCGTGCTCTGATCGGCGTCGACCTTGAATCGCATGATCGCGGCGCCGGCGGCGCGTGGCTGGAAAACGACCACCGCGACTGCGCCGGCCAGCGCAATCAGTGCGTAGCGAATTTTATTTGCGGATTTACTCAATTGGCAGGTGCTCCATCGTCATGCGATCAGCCGAAACGGCGGCGCGCGATTAAGACGCCGATGACAGTGTAGATGATTCCGAATCCGAAATTCACGGCGGCCGGGACCAGCGCGCTCGAGGCGGCCAGGTTGCGAATCATCAAATCATTGAAAGCGCGCATTGCCCACGTGGTCGGCAGCGCGAGCGCAACCTGCTGCATCCAATGCGGCTCGAAGTCGATCGGCCACCAGCAACCGCCGATTGCCGCCATCGTCATGATCACAATTGCTCCCACGGGCAGCACGGCGTCGCGCGTGCGCCCGACTCCGGCGACGATCAGGCCGAAAGCCGCGCCCGCGAATGCGATCGCTGCCGCGGGCAGAATCAGTGCGGCCGGCGTGTGGCCAAGCGAGATTCCAAACAGCACGTATCCGGCCGCGAACAGCACCGCCATCTGGATGAATCCGACCACGAATCGCGCGAGCAACTTTCCGGTGAGCGTCGTCCACAACGGCGCCGCCGCGGAACGCAGCCGCTCGAGCGTGCCCCAATCATGCTCGTCGATCAGCGCCAGCGACACGCCCATCAACATCCCGATCAAAAGAAAGGTCACCGCGAACCCCGGCACCTGCAGATCGAAGGCGTTGAAGCCCGCGAACTCGCCGATTTCCTTGCCGGTCAGATCGACCTCGGTAAGTCCCAGCGTGCCCGGAATCGCGAGGTTCGGATCGACTACGGGCATTTCCGGAATTTTGAGTAGCGGAATTTTCGGCGCCGGCGGCAGCTCGGGCAGATCGAGATCGATCGGTGGAATGGTGAGCGCGCCTTCGAGCCTGCTCCTGGCGTCCCTGATATCCTCGACCGGCGCGAGCTTGATTCCGCCGAGATCCAAATCGGCCGGCGCAGCTGGAATGGCGGGAGGGGGCGGGATATCGGCGGCATGGCTGCCGGCCTGCTCCTTGAGTCGCTCGAACCAGCTTTCGAACTGGCCGTGCGCGATGTCGAGGCGGCTCAGATAGTCCTTGAGTTCGTCGAGTTTCGCCTGATGGCTGGCGGTGTCGGCGTCCAGCTTGCGCTGAATGCGATCCATCTCGGTATCGAGCGCCAGCCTGGTTCGTTCGCGCGCGTTGGTCAGCGCGGTCTCGATGCGCGCGCGAATCCGAGGCGCGACCGCCGCGCGCGCCGCATCGGCTGAAGCTGCCAGGCGGGTAGCATCGGCGCGGGCTTGCGCGGCGGCCTGGCGCGCGTGATCGAGCTGATTGGTAAAGTCGCGGGTTCGTTCGGCGGTTTGACTGCGCGCCTCGGTGGCGGCGGCGGCCGTGATTTTCCGGCACAGCTCCGAAAGGGTCAGCTCGATCTTTATGGTCTGCAGATACTTGACCGGATCGGTGTACAGAATGAGCCGCGCGGCGGCGCCATGTTCGATCGCATCGGTGGTTCCGGCCGGAATCACGATTCCAACCACCGCCAATTTTTCCTCGCGGACGATCCGCTGCGCGGCAACGCGGCTCGAAGCATGAATGACGGACAGGTCGGGCTGATGGGCGATGGCGTCGAGGACCGCTCGCGCGACGGCGCCGTGGTCCTCGTCGAGAACTGCCACCGAATATTCGCCACGCGGCGCCCTGCTACCGCCATAAATTTTCGCCAGCGAAAAACCGGCCGCTGCGATGACGGCGATCGGCGCGATCAGCAGCATGAACAAGCCTACCCGATCGCGCCGGATGAGCAGGAACTCCTTGCCGATCGTCAGCCACACCGCGAGCAGCATCATCGCCTCGAGGAAGACCGTTCGCCGGTCGTGAAACGCGCCACGTTCATGGCGTGTCGCGAAGCGCGTGGCCGGTAAGTTTAAGGAACGCGTCCTGGAGATTGGGGCGATGAACGTGAAATTCGACGACCTCGTCGCCAACCTCGGCAGCGCGGCGCATCACGTCGGGCACTTGATCGAGCGTGCGCAGCGTGGCCGCAACCGCGAAGCCATCCAGCACTACCCACGGCAGCTCGTTGACGCCCGCGATTCCGTTGGACCATCCCGGCGGCAGCGCTTTTTTTGTCATGATTTCGATTCGCGGTTCCGTTCCCGCCAGCGCGATCAGTTCGCGGTCGGTGCCTTGCGCAACTATTTTGCCGTGATCGATCAGCACGATTCGGTTGCACAACCGTTCCGCCTCTTCCATGTAGTGCGTGCTGTAGAGGATCGCCCCGCCGGCCTGCGCCGCCGCCTCGACCACCGCGAAGATACGTCCGCGCGATTGCGGATCGACTCCAACGGTAGGCTCGTCGAGCATGATCGCCGCCGGAAAGTGAATCATCCCGCACGCGATGTTCAATCGGCGCATCATGCCGCCCGAAAATTCCTCCACCACCTCGTCGGCCCGATCGCTCAGACCCACTTCCTCGAGCAGGCCGTGCGCACGGTTGAGCGCATCGCGCGCGGGCATTCCCTGGATGCGTCCCCAGAACATCAGATTCTCGAGTGCGGTCAGCGTCGGGTAGAGCGCGAGCGATTGCGGCACGAGGCCGACGCTTCGGCGCGCCAGGCGCGGCTCGGTTGCGAGATCGTGAGTGGCGATCGAGGCATGGCCCGAATCCGGCTCGATCACGCCCGACAGAATCGAGAGCGTCGTGGTCTTGCCGGCGCCGTTGGGACCGAGCAGGCCGACGATCTCGCCGGCATTCACCGCAAACGATACGCCGTCAAGCGCCACGCGGTCGCCGTAGTTCTTGCGAAGGTCCTCCGCCCGGATCATGGGACCAGAGTTCATCGGCGATGAACCGCAGACGCGCGGGATTTCAGGTCGGCATTCAGCGGTAACTCACCATCTCGAGCAGGTTGCCGTCGGGATCGAGGAAGTAGATGCAGTCGTGGTCGCCCCAGTCGATCGGCGCGGCGCTCTCGGCTCCTGCCGCCGCCAGCCGCTCGCGCGCGCCGGCAAAATCGCTCGCTGCCACCTTGAACGCATGATGCCCGCGGCCTAGCGGGTGGCCGATGATCGATTGGCGAGCGGCGTCATCAAGCGGCGGCCGTGGCACTTTGAACAGGGCGAGGTTCTGACCACCGCAATCGAGCAAAATCTGATCGCGGAAACGGTTGACCACTTCAAGGCCGAGAACACCGGTATAGAAATGCTCGGCGCGCGCAAGATCCGTCACCTCGATACCGAAATGATCCAGCCGCTCGAGTTTCATCGCGGGCACCGGATCAGATTATCCACGAGCATCGATGATTAGGAAGATGCGGCCACCGTATGACCCTCGACCTCGAGCAGCTTGGATGCGACTACGCGTTCCTTCTCGCTGCGAATGAAGGCGGGATCGAAAGTCACGATCAGGACGGGCAGAATGGTCATCGCGCCTAGCATCGAAACGAACATCCAGACCGCCAGCAACAGACCCATCTCGGCGTCGAAGCGGATGCTCGACCAGTACCAGAACAGGACCGACGCGACCAGCGTCAGCGCCGTGAAGGCGACGGCTTTCCCCGACGTGATCAAAGCCGTATAGGTACTTTCCTTGAGATCGTAGCCCTCCGCAAGTTCCTCGATGATCCGGCTTACTATGTAAATGGAATAGTCAATTCCGAATCCGACGCCGACAGTGACTACCGGCAAAGTATTAATGTTAATACCAATATCGTGGGCGCCCATGTAGGCGTTGATCGCCGCATTGGCGAGCGCCAGCGGGAATAGCAAATAGAGTCCCGCCATGAATGAGCGATAGGTAATGAGTATTATGATGTAGATAGTCGCGAACGCCAGCACATTCAGCAAAAGATCATTGTCGATGATCTCCTGGTTGGCCGCGGCCAGCTCACCGATTATTCCGGCGGCGAGTGAGAAGGTCACGCCCGGCACCTGATGCTGGGGTTCGGCGAAGAATCGCTCCGTGCGCAGCACGACTCGCTGCACGTTTTCACCCTCGCGATCCTTGGTGTACACCGTCATTTGGGTGGCGTCGCGGCGCGGCGTGATGATGTAGGCGGTCGACAGCGGCGACGCTCCCGCCAGCAATCCGCCGAGCAGCTGTCCTGTCCCGCGCGCGGTGGTCGGCAGCACATTCCACTTGGGCTGGAATTCTCTCAGCGCCGAGCCGCCGTTCGAGAGCAAGTCGGCAACCGAAAATGTGCGCCCGACCGCGGGATCGCGCTCCATGTAACGCTCGTACTCGTCCATGACGTGGTACAGCTTCGGATCGTTGAGCGAATCGCGCTTGGCGAGCTCCGCGACGACGACGAACTGCTCGATCGCGCCGAACTCCTCCTGGATCGCCGCCATCGACTTGTTGTACGCCGAATTGGGCCACAGGATAGGCGATTCAGACGACGGGTCTCCCACCTTGAGACCGGTCCAGAAAAACGCGCACAGCGCGATCACCGCGCCGGTGGCGACGAAGGTGGCGATGCGCCCCGGCCGTTCCAGCATCGGCCTGGCGATCGCCACCAGCATTCGCTTGAAGAAACCGTGCTCGCGGCGCTCGATCACCTCGATGCGCGGCGGCTCGAGGTAGTAGTACACGATCGGATTGAGTATCAACTCACTTACGACAATAGCCGCTATCCAGAAGCTCGCGGTGATCGCGAGTTTCTGCAGAAACAGAACCGGCACCAGCAGGATGATGAACACGCCGAACGCATCCGCCAGAATTCCCGACAACGACGGCACGAACAGCTCGGCGAACGACGACAGGATGGCCTTTTCCTTGTCGCGTAGCCGGTAGAACTCTTCGTAGTAGCGGTCGTGCATCTGCACCGAATGGCTGACGGCGCGCGCGGTTATCAAAAACGGGATGACGAGCACCAGCGGGTCGAGTCCGAAGCCGAGCAGCCGGATGAAGCCCAGGCCCCAGATGGCGCAAATCACGCCGGAGATCGTCGGCCGCAGCGCGCCGCGCCAGTCGCGGAAATAAAGATAG
The DNA here is from genome assembly GCA_963724395.1 of uncultured delta proteobacterium. Lineage (GTDB taxonomy): Bacteria > Desulfobacterota > Binatia > Binatales > Binataceae > Binatus. Next base: position 503,457 of record CAVRUK010000005.1, read on the forward strand.
AGCAGGATCCACACCGCGAGCACCGTGACGACAAAGATCCAGAGAAATTCCGGCGTGTAGTGATACACCCATCCATAGAGGATCGGCTGCCCGCCGTAGTAAATGTGCACCGTCGCGTCGCGCTCAGGCGTGACCACGATCTTCCGAATCTCGTTGAAGATGCGCGTGTAGTCGAGCCGCGTTTCCAGGAAGCTGCCCTCTATAACCGCCGCCTTGTCGTCGAGCGATACGAAGCGCCCGAAGATCACGCCGGGATTTTTGTGAACGTTGCTCTCCAGTTCGTTGAGATCGGCCTGGGTCTTGGGAATCTCCCCGCTCGGCAACACCGGCGTGTTGAGAATCACGCCGCCGGCCAGCGGCCGAAAATAGCTGGCGGTCGCGATCGAGCGCACCGAGCCGTGCTGGATGCCGTAGACGAGATCCATGTCGTTCGTCATGCGGACGATCTTCTGGATGATCTCAGGAGTGTAGATCGTCCCTTCCTTGGCCTCGATCATGATCGTCACGTTATTGACGCTGCCAAAGTACTGGTCGTACTTGTGCGCGATCTGGATGAACGGATGGTTCTGCGGGAGCAGGTCGCTGAAGCTCGTGACCAGCTGGGTTTGCGCCGCGTAGTAGCCGAAGAAGGCCGTGAGTGCGCCGACCACGCCCAGCACCAGGAAGCGCCAGCGCAGAATCCATTCACCAAAACGGTACCAGGTCATTGCATTCTCCGAATTCCCAATGCTCGCGCGTTCGCGCTCAACCCTGGCAGAAGCGCCAGGTCTTGCCCCCGTCCTCGGTGTAAAGGATGGTCCCGTAGCCGACGATCCATCCATGCTGGGCGTCGAAAAACCGCGCCTGGCTGAGCGGGAACGGTATCGCCGGCACAGACGGGTCGTGCGCCCATGCGCCGTTGGGCTGCAGGCGCAGCACGGTGCCCGTCAGTCCGGTGGTAATTCCCTGGTCGCCGGCATACAGGTCGACCGAAAAGAGCGGATCGCGCGCCGGAATCTGCGGCGCTCCTGGCACCAGCGTGTCGGGTGGATCGCCCGGCTTGTCTGCCTGATGAGCGAAGTGCCAGGTCTTGCCGCCGTCGTCGGTCTGAATCACCCATCCTTCAAGTCCGCACGCCGCGCCATGCTTTTGATCGCGGAACGAGACGCTGAAAAAAGTCGGCAGCAAAAAATCGGCGAACCGCGGATCGTCGTTGGGCCCGAGCGGACGTTTCCACTGCGCCACCAGCGATTGCTGCTGCTCCTGCCAGTTCTTGCCGCCGTTTTCGGTCGCCCAGATTCGCCCGAGCTCGCCGACCACCCAGCCGTGATCGTCGTCAAGAAAACTCGCGCTGTATAGAACCGGTTCCTCATATGGCAGCGCATAGTCGGCCAGTTCCGGCGGAAACAGCCGCTGCAACTGGCGCTTGGTGAAAGTTTCGCCGCCGTTGGTGGTGCTCATCACCAGCGCGCGGTCGCCAACAAAGAAGCCGTGATTCACGTCGGGAAACGACAGCCCGAAAATAAACAGATGCGTCCGCGAGTTGAGGCGCTGCCAGGTCTTGCCGCCGTCGCGTGTCCGCATCACGAGGCCGTCCTGCCCGCACAGGTAGCCATTCTGATCGTCGGCCATCTGGATGCCGAACACGCCGAGCTGGGTGCCGATGTCGATTCGCTTCCAGCTGCGGCCGCCGTCTTCGGTCAGCAGCACCTTGCCGCGATCGCCGACCACGAACGCACGCGTCGGGCTGGTCGGCCATACATCGAAAAACTTGTCAGTGAGCGTGATATTGCGCAGCGGCAGCGGCGGCACCGCGACTTCACGATGACACCCGGCAGTCGCGAGCGCGATCACAATAAATAGCGTCTTGACTAAGCTGTATGCGCGGAGGTTTCGCTCCATTCGGCCAATCCCATCGAAAAATTTCCCCTATACTCAAGCAAACCCGCAAGCTTAGCAACCATATTTTGCAGGCAAAAATCGGGCTGCGCTGCTTCCAAATCGCGGGCTTTAGTGGTTTGAACTCAAACCCGGCTCGAACTCAGCAATTGCAAACGCCTCGCGTCGGGGCAAGTCTGCCTCAGGGGTCAAAATGAAAGTCTCGGACAATTGGTCTCAAAGATGATGACATTGGCTCTTGCGGCGCTGGTCATCGTTGTAGTTCTACTCGGACCCGTTTTTGTCGAAGCGATCGAACGCAACGTCGAAATTTTTTTCCTGCTAATCGGAGTGCTTGCCGCCTGCATCATGGGGCAATTCGACGCGGCGCTGGTCCGGGCAGCCTTGAGCGAACCTCTGTCATTCACGGTGGCCGTTCTGATCTTTGGCGCCACTTTTCGTCTCCTCAGAGATCAGCTCGACCAACTGTTTCGGCGAGCAATCCGATTGATTGACCCGCGGATTCTCTGCTTCGGCCTGACGATCATACTTGGCTTTCTTTCAGCCTTCATAACTCCAGTCGTATCTGCGCTTCTGTTCGTGGAGGCGATCGCCTTGCTTCGCTGTGACCGATGGAGCGAAATTGCCGCGACGGTATTCGCGTGTTTCGCAATCGGCTTTGGTGCGGGCCTCACACCTTTGGGAATGCCCGGTATCGCGGTGGTTCTCCGCTCTCTGCACGCCGACTTCTGGTACCTCACCCATCTTCTCGGCCCGTTCGTTGGTGTCGGCGTCATTCTCGCCGCCGTTCCTATCTTGTTTTTGCCGCTCGGTTCCAGCGACCCGCTGGATGCAACTGAAGTGAAGGATTCGTGGAGGACTGTCCTGTTGATTCGTCCCGGCAAAGTGTACGTTTTTATCGCCGGACTTGTGGCACTTTCCGACGGCCTCAGGCCGGTCGTCGATGCGTACATCCATCGCCTTCCAGAAGGATTGCTGTTTTGGATAAACACCATTTCCGCAGTCGTCAACAATTCGACCCTGGCAGCCGTGGAGATGTCACCCTCTCTGACTACGAATCAGCAGCGCGCGGCGTTCCTCGGTTTACTAATCAGCGGTGGGGTGCTCGTCACTGGCAACATACCCAATATCGTCGCCGCGAGCCGGCTTGGAATCACGAGCCGAGAATGGGCGAGAATTGGCCTTGGCACCGGGGTCGTGTTCCTGGTTATCTGTTTCGCGATTTTGCGGACGATGGCTTTTTTCCAATAAATCTTCATTTTTCTTTGTCTGAGGAAGAACAATGAAAATAGAACGGATTCTGGTTCCTACCGACTTTTCCGAACACTCGCTCGCGGCATTAAAATACGCGATCGAATTAGCGCGGGAGCACGAATCCGAAGTGGTGCTCGTTCACGTCGTTGAGCCGTTGCCTTACGGGGTAGCGCGTTGGTATGAGCCAACAAAATTGCTCGAGCGTTACGGTGAGACCGCATCTGAAGAGCTCAAGCGTTTCGAGAGTGAAGCAACGCAGCTCTACCCAAAGTGCCGTTCCGAACTCCACTTTGGCGTGGTTCACGAAGTCATCGGGGAACTCGTGAGCAAGCTCAAGGTTGACCTTATAGTCATGTCCATGCGCGGACAAACTCACCTGCTTGATCTTCTGATCGGCGGCACTGCTGAAAACGTCCTGCGGTATGCACCATGCCCCGTCCTCAGGATACGTACAGTCTGACTACGACAATTCGGAATTCTCTGAACTACAGATCCGCCAGCAGCAGGCCGGTCAGGTACTCGCCCTCGCTGTGGCCGAGTAGCACGGGATGATCCGGGCCGGGGCCGAGATGCGCAATCACGCGAAAATTGCGGCTCGCGTTGGACGCGGCGAATCGCACGGCGCGGACAAAATCGTCGCCGCTGACGTGCGTCGAGCATGAAAACGTCATCAGACGCCCGCCCGGCGCCAGCGCCCGCATCGCGACCGCGTTGAGTTCGACGTAGAGACGGCCCGCGCGCTCCGCGTCGCCCCGGCTGCGCGCCAGCGGCGGCGGATCGAGGACGATCAGATCGAACCGGCTCGCCGTTTCAGCCATGAACTTGCCGGCTTCGCCATGAACGAACTCGACGGCGCTCGCAGGATACTCGTTCAGCTCGAAGATTCTGCCGCGCAACCTCGAGCGCCCGCGCCGACGTATCAACGGCGACGACCTTGCTCGCGCCGCCCGCGATCGCCGCCAGCGAGAATCCGGCCTGGTAGCAGAAAGCGTCGAGCACCCGCGCGCCTGACGCCATCCTGCCGGCCATCGCGCGGTTGTCGCGTTGATCGAGGAAATAGCCGGTCTTCTGTCCGTGCTCGAAATCAATCTTGAGCTTGATTCCGTTCTCGGCCGCGATCGTCTCGGTCACCGGTTCGCCGCTGAGCACCGCGATGTGATCCTCAAGGCCTTCCTGCTTTCGCACCGCGCCGTGGCTTCGTTCGATGATCGAGCGCGGATGAAGCAGGTCGTTCAGCGCGGCTACGATCGTCGCGTGCATCCCGTCCGCGCCCGCCGTCAGGATTTGCACGACCAGCACATCGCCGAATCGATCGACGACCACGCCCGACAGCCCGTCGCCGTCGCCGTTGACGAGGCGGTACGAATTCGTATCGTCGCGGATAAACCGCCGCCGAATTTCGAGCGCGCCCTTCAGCCGGCGCGCCACCAGCTCTTCAATTGCGGGAGCCTCTCCCCACGCAATCATCCGGATTGCGATCGTCGTCGCCAGGTTGCAGTAACCCATGCCAAGCATCGCGCCCGACGCGTCATGGACCGTAACAAGCGCCCCGGCTTCAGGCGACGGAGGTTCGATTCGATCGATTGCTTGCGAGAAGATCCACGGATTGCCGCCGCGGACCGGCCCTTCCCGGCCGCGCTTGAGGATTACCCGCGCTCTGGCAGCGTCCTGAGAATGTCGCGACGATGAATTCACTAAAACGCCCCGCCAGGGTTCCGCGGTGGAAACACGTTCATGAATTTTCTCATCCCTCTCTCTTTCCACCCTAAAGGGGGTCACAACCGCGGAAAACAGTTCACTGATCCTCTCGTCTGTCCCCCCTTTCCACCCTGGAAAGGGGGTTAGGGGGATAGGACGGACGCCATACGATTGCTTCTGCTTCCCCTTCCCCAATTTCTCCTGGGGAAGGGGTCAGGGGTTAGGGTGCTTTCAAGATCTCGTCACCGGCCACGGCGGCTCGCCTTCGCGCGCGAAATCCCCGCTGCGGCCGCCGCGCTTGGCGACCAGCCGAATCGCGCCGATCTCCATCGCGCGATCTATCGCCTTCGCCATGTCGTAAATCGTCAGTGCCGCCGCGCTCACCGCGACGAGCGCCTCCATCTCGACACCGGTGCGCGCGTCGGTCACCGCGCGAGCCTGTATCTGGATCGAGGAACTCGCGGAGTCGGACGTGAAATCGACTTCGACGACTTCGAGCGGGATCTGATGGCAGAGTGGAATCATCTCATGCGTTCTTTTCGCCGCCATGATTCCCGCGATACGCGCCGCCGCCAGCGCCTCGCCTTTTTTGAGCTTCCCGCCGACTATCGCTTGCAGAGTAGCCGGCGCCATCCTGATCTCGCTGCGCGCGATTGCCTCGCGCCGCGTGATCGGTTTCTCGCCGATGTCGACCATCCGGATTCGCCCGCGTTCATCAAGATGCGTCAGGCGCGCGGAATCGCCACGCCTTACTGGAGATTGTTTCTTGCCCGCCATCGAAGGAGTGGTTAGAGCTTACGTTGACCGCCCGCGCATATACAATAAACTCTTGATTCGCGGTTCGACCCAAAAAACTCAAACCACTGCGCAGACGGTTCATATGGCTGACGAAATCAATAAGGTCGTAATTCTCGGCTCCGGCCCCGCCGGACTGACCGCGGCGCTCTACACGGCGCGCGCCAATCTCAATCCGCTCCTCATCGAAGGATACGAACCCGGCGGCCAGCTCACTATCACCACCGACGTCGAAAATTATCCCGGCTTCGAGCACGGCATCCAGGGCCCCGAGATGATGGACGTGTTCCGGCGACAGGTGACGCGCTTCGGCACGCGCTTCATGAGTGGCGCGGTGACCGAGGTGCGCTTCGGCAAGCGGCCCTTCGAGCTGGTCGCGGACGGCAAAGTCATTAAGGCCAAGGCCGTGATCATCGCGACTGGCGCAACCGCTAAACTCCTGGGAATTGAGTCTGAAAAGCGCCTGATGGGATACGGCGTCAGCGCATGCGCCACCTGCGACGGCGCATTCTTTAAAGACAAGGAAGCGATCGTGGTCGGCGGGGGAGACACCGCGATGGAGGAAGCGAACTTCCTGACCCGCTTCGTCACCAGGCTGAGCGTCGTGCATCGCCGCGACACGCTGCGCGCGTCGAAGATCATGCAGGATCGGGCGCGCAGGAATCCGAAGATCTCGTTCATCTGGGATTCGACGATCGAAGAAATCATCGGCGAGCAGAAACAGGGTGTGAGCGGCGTCAAGTTGAAAAATCTCAAGACCGGCAAACTCACCGACATGAAGACCGACGCCGTGTTCGTCGCGATCGGTCACAATCCCAACAGCGCCCTCTTCAAGGGCCAGCTCGAGATGGACGAAATAGGCTATCTGAAGGTGAAACCAGGCTCGACCTACACCAACGTCGAGGGGGTCTTCGCCGCCGGCGACGTAGTGGACAGCGTATATCGCCAGGCAGTCACGGCCGCAGGCACCGGATGCATGGCAGCAATAGACGCCGAACGCTGGCTCGAAGCCAAGGGTGAGTAGGCGAATGCGGCTTTACTAAACCTTTCGACCCGAAACCAGATATGAGAAAACATCGCCCGGAACGAATTGCCGCTGAATTGAACAATAGGAAGGAGGTCGGCATCCGCAAGGCTGAGCCTCTGGACCTCAAATTTCTCTCCGCTATCGAGAAGACGCTGTCGGAGTGGAACTCGGGCAACGACGAGAAGGCTTACGGCGACATCTAGGCCATACGACGAGCGGAGGCAGCAGCGGTCAGGAAGTTGCTGGCCGCGTGAGACAACAGGAAGCTCAGCTGTCAGAAGCGATGGGGTCGCCATGTTGTTATCGCTGTGATAACAAAACCGCCTATGCCAACTTCATTTCCAAAGGGATTTCTGTGGGGCACTGCCAGCGCTTCTTACCAAATCGAGGGCGGTTGCAAGGAAGACGGCAAGGGCGAATCTATCTGGGATCGCTTCTCGCACACGAGCGGCAAGATTAAGCAAGGCGATACCGGCGACGTGGCGTGCGATTTCTATCACAAATACGCCGACGACATCGCGCTGATGGAAACGCTTGGCCTGAACGCCGCGCGCATTTCACTTTCATGGCCGCGCATCATGCCCACCGGCAAGGGTCCGGTGAATCAAAAAGGCCTCGACTTCTACCGCAAGGTCGTCGATGAGCTGCTCAAGCGCAACCTCCAGCCATGGGTGACGCTCTATCATTGGGACTTGCCGCAGACGCTCGAGGACGCCGGCGGATGGCCCAATCGCGACCTGGCGGAATACTTCCGCGATTACGCCGCCGTGGTGGCCAACTCGCTCGGCGATCGCGTGAAGCATTGGATGGCATTCAACGAGCCGTGGATCTTTACAATCCTCGGCTACCATACGGGAATACACGCGCCCGGCCGGCGCGAACCCGACCTGGCGATCAAGGCGACGCATACGGTCAATCTCGCGCAGGGGATGGCGATCAAGGCGATCCGCGAATCCACCAACAAGCCCGAGGCGGTCGGCACCGCCTTCAGCATGTCCCCAGTGCATCCGGCAACCGGTTCGCTCAAGGATCGCACGGCGGCCGAGCGGTGGCATCGATTCCACAACATGTGGTTCCTCGAGCCCGTGATGCACGGCAAGTATCCGCAAGCCTACTTGCAGGGGTCGGTCGAGGATCGCGTCGAGATTCGCGCGGGCGACATGGACATAGTCAAAGCTCCGCTCGACTTCATCGGGATCAACCTGTACTCGCGCGCCGTGGTCGCACACGATTCGAACGATCACAATATGGGCGTGAAGCAGGTCAGGGCCCGCGGCGGCGAAGTCACCGACTTCGGATGGGAAGTCTATCCGCAGGCGCTCTCGGAAATGATCCTGCGCGTCACGAAGGACTACCCCGGCATCCCGATCTACGTGACCGAGAACGGATGTTCATACGGCGACCGGCCGGGCGCCGACGGCAAGGTCAACGACCAGCGCCGCATCAGCTTCCTCCGCCGGTATATCAGCGAGGTCGGGCATGCGATGAAGGCGGGCGCGGACGTGCGCGGTTATTTTCTGTGGACGTTCACCGACAACTTCGAGTGGGCCGAGGGATTCCAGCAGCGCTTCGGAATCGTGTACTGCGACTTCCAGACGCAGCAGCGAATCGTCAAGGAAAGCGGACACTGGTACGCGCGGCTGGCACGCACTGGCGCTCTCGATTTCGACCCGGTCGTGTGAGTCGGTAAAAAAGTAAAAAAAGTGATTGAACCGGTGCCGCGATGAGCGGCGGCGAATTCCTGATGTGGCTGCATCTGTGCGCGATGGCGTCGTACGTCGGCGCGCAGTTCGCGGTCATCTATATGCTGATTCCGGCCGCCGAGACCGCGCCCAACGAGGCCGCGCGGCGTGCGAGCCTGATCGCGGGCTTCAAGTTCTACAACCCGTTCACGATCGGCGTGCTGGGAATTATTGTGATTAGCGGCGCGATGCGCCTGACGGACCTGAAAGCGTCGATGAAGTTCGATTACTTCGCGCGGATCGGCTCCGCGCTGGAACTGAAACTGGGGCTGGCTTTCGTGCTCATCTTCATCCAGACCTACATCACGTTCGGACTGGCGTTCAGAATCGGGCGCCAGGAAGAAGTGGCCGCGCACGGCGACGGCGAGCCGTTCACGGTCGAACAGCTCAACTCGATGCTGCGGCGAATCCGCGCCATGTCGTGGTGCACGATCGTGCTGGCGGCCGCGGTCATCTGGGTGTCACTCACGATGGTCTCGCGAGCGGTGGACGAGCCGTCAGCCGCGTCGCGCATTTCCGCGCGGGCCACATCGGTTCGGACACTGACGCATCCGACGACGTTTGCGATGTTTTTTTGGCCGCGCGATTCGACATGACTTAGTGCGCGAGCGCGAGCAGCGAGCCGACGATGTACGCGACGGTGATGATGCCGAAAATCGCGCCCGGCAGTTCATTCAACATGCTGTACTGCGCGAACCGAATCTCTTCGCTGACCGGAGCTTCGACGACCGACCCGATTCCCGCGAACCTTGCTTCTGTGGTTGATGCGTTCATTTTATTTCTCCCGTATCTTCTTCGGACGATTTCAGGCCAATGCCAGCAGCGAGCTGACGATGTATCCGAGCGTGATCAAGCCGAACACTACGCCGGGCAGTTCGCTCAGCAGGCTGTTCTGCGCGAGGCGCGTTCCGACGGTCGACTCCGTCGCTTCGTTGATGTTGGCGAGCACTGCGATTCTGGCTTCGTTGGTTGTTGCGTTCATTTTCAGGTCCTCCCGTATTCAGTTGCTGACAGTGGTAGAGCAAGTCAGGTGCCATCGAAAAAACTCTCGATTTGGCAAGGATTCTCTAGCAACCCGTAAGGCACCGGATGGCACTGATCGCAAGGAACATCATTAAAATCAATACTTTAGCGATAATTGCAGAATGCGAGACGAAAAAGCTCGACCTTCTTCTTTCGCGGTTAATTTCTTTTTTCGCGAATCAGTGCAAGCGCTGGCCCGCAGTCATTTTGCTGCGCATCGCCTCGCGCGCGGACCTCTTTGATAACCTCAAAGCATCTGCAAAAGTGGCGTGATGGCGAGTGAAACGAATCAGGACGCGCCGCAATCCGACGGCAAAGCGACGGGAGGATTGAAGCCAGCGACCGCGATGCTCCCTGCGGCCGAGGCCCCCGCGTCCGCCGAGCGTCCGCATTTCATCCGCAGCCTGGCATTGCACTTCGCGGAGACCGCAATCTTCCTGCTCGCGGTCGTCGGCGCGATCGCGATGGGACTCGGCATCACCGCGTACTTCGCCGAGCATCGCTACGTGCTGGCGTACCTTGCGGCCTACGCGGGCTTTTGCTTTTCGGATTTGATTGTGCGCGAGGACGCCGCGGACCGGCCCGCACACGTCGAGCTCAGCCGGCGAATCGCAGGACAGCTCCCGCTGCTGGTGACGTTCGCGGCCGCCCCGTTCGAGCGCACCTACGTTTACGGCGGCACGGCGCCGGCGTTCGTCAGCGCGCTCGGACTGTTACTTGAACTGCTGGGGATGTGGATGGCGCTGGGCGCGCGCGTGCAGCTCGGATTTTTCACGGCGGGCCGAACAGCAGAGCATCCGGTCCTCGTCAAGCGCGGCTTCTATCGCTTCATAAGGCATCCGATTTACGCGGGCACATTTTTGGTAACGTTCGCGTGGACGCTCATCTACGGCGCGCCAGTGACCGCGATTCTGACGGTGATCATCGGAGCGATTTTCGCGCGCCGGCGGATAAAGTCCGAAGAGGCCGCGATGCGCGCGCGCTTCGGCGACGAGTACGACAACTACATACGAGAGACCGACGCGCTGGTTCCCGCTATCTGGTAAGTTCAGCGGTTGCGCGCGTCGAGTTGGCATCGAGCGTGCGAGCAGAAGTCCTCGCCGCCGCCGATGCTGACAAACTTCGCGCCGCATCCCGCACATTCGCGAATCGATTCACCCGGCCGAAGCCGTGGCTCAAGCTCTGACGCCGCCGATGAGTCGTCGCTCTTCGATCCTTGGGCCGTGCGGCGCGGCTTTCGCTTCTCCGGCGTCGCTCCGTCGGCGACGAGCCGGCCGTTCGCGCCCATCAACGCGAGTTCGTCGGCGCGATTGTTTATCGGATCGGTGCCGTGTCCGCGGACCCATTCGAACCGCACGCGCCGTGCGGAAACTTCGGCATCGAGCAGTTCCCACAAATCGTGATTCTTGTTGCGCTTATAGTGCAGCGTCATCGAATCCACGACGTATCTGCTGTCACTCTTCAGAACCACGTGCGCGGCGGGTTCGGTCGCGCGCAGTCCTTCTATCGCGGCCATCAATTCCATGCGGTTGTTGGTGGTCGAGTCGTCGTGGCCGTTGAATTCGGTCACGTTGCCGTGCGGATCGCGCACCACCACGCCCCATCCCCCCGGCCCCGGGTTGCCGATGCAAGAACCGTCGGCGTAAACGAGATATTCGCGAGGCGCGGATGCCACGTCCCGATTCTAGCTGAGGCCGCGATCTTTTCGCAGCCGCGCGAACCAGTCGACGTACTGGCGCGCCGCCCGCTCCCACGAGAAATCCGCCGCAAAACAATTTTGCATCAGCCGCCGCCACGTCGCGCGATCCCGGAACGTCGCGACCATCCTGCCGAGCGCCGCGACCATTTCAGCCGCGTCGAACTTCTCGAATACGAAGCCGTTGCCGATGCCGCGCTCAGGATCGAACTCGCTGAGGGTGTCGCGCAGTCCGCCGGTGGCTCGCACCACCGGCGCCGCGCCGTAGCGCAGTGCGTACATCTGGGTTAGCCCGCACGGCTCGAATCGCGACGGCATCAGGAAGGCGTCGCTGCCGGCCTGGATTCGATGCGCCATCGTGTTGTTGAACTCGACGATCACCCGAAGTTTTTCGGGGTAGCGCAGCTCTGCGTCCCTGAAAAATTTCTCGAGCGCCGCATCGCCGCTCGCCAGCATGACGAGTTGCAAATCCAGGCGCATCATGGCGTCGAGCGCGTCGCGGAGCAGGTCGACGCCCTTCTGCCCGGTCATGCGCGTCACCATCCCGACGACAGGCCAGTCTTCACGATTGGGCAGCTTGAGCAAATCGCGCAGCGCGCGCGTGCACGCATGCTTACCGTCGGGCTTCAGCGCCGAGTAAGTCGCGGCGATTTCGCGATCGTTCGCGGGATCCCACTCGTGATAGTCGGCGCCGTTCAGGATTCCCACGAAATTTTCGCCCTTGTCGCGCAGGACGCCCTCGAGTCCGAAGCCGAGTTCCGGATCGGTAATCACTTCATGCGCGTAGGTTGGGCTCACGGTCGACGCGCCGTCGGATAGAACGATCGCGCCCTTCATGAGGTTGAGGTGGCCGTAAAATTCCAGGTAGTCGACTGAAAAATATGGAGCGTCGAGATTGAGCAGAGCGAAGTCCTCGCGCTTGCCGATACCCTGGAACGCGAGATTGTGAATCGTAAAGACCGACAGCGCCTTTTTGAAGCGGCGACGGAGCGCGTTGTCAGCGCGCATCACAATTGTCGCGGCGGCAGAATGCCAATCGTGCGCATGGATAATGTCCGGCGCGATTATCTCCGCGGACGCGATCGCGGCCGCGCGGCCGAAGAACACGAAGCGCCGCATGTTGTCGTGATAGTCGTTGCCATTCTCGCCGTAGATTCCGGGGCGCCCGAAAAATCCGCGATGGTCGATCAGGTACATCGGCACGCCGCGCGGATCGGTCGCGCGCAACACCGAGAAACGTTCGACGCCGGCGCCGAAGCGCATCGGGACGTCGCGCATCACCGGCGCGGTCTCGACGTTATCAACAATCGAAGCGTAGCCGGGCACGATCAGCGACGGCTCCTCGCCGGCCGCCTTCAATGCGCCCGGCAATGAGCCGATCACGTCGGCGAGACCGCCGGCCTTAGCGTGGGGGGCGGCTTCCACCGCAACGATCGCTATCTTCACGGGTTCAAGATTCCAGAGACCTGTTGGCCGTCAAAAAACATACGCGCCACGGCTGGACTGTTCCAGCGCCGCAGCGCGCATGAATTTCTCGATTGTGGCGAACCCGCGGTTAGTTCAGCACCGTCCGCTCGGTCCGCGCTGTCGCCGGCGTAGGTGCAACCGCCTCCGCGCCCGGCTTCACGGCGTCGCCGTCGCGCAGGGCGTGACGGATGACCTCGTCGACGGTATCGACGAAAATCATCTCGAGCTCTTTGCGAACCTCGGGCTGGATGTCCTCGAGGTCGCGCTCGTTGCGCCGCGGCAGAATGATCGTCTTGATTCCGGCACGCCTCGCCGCGAGCACTTTCTCCTTGATTCCGCCGACCGGCAGCACTTTGCCCCGCAGCGTTATCTCACCGGTCATCGCGATGTCCGATCGCACCGGCCGGCCGCTGAGCAACGACGCCAGCGACGCCGCGATCGTCACGCCGCCCGACGGCCCATCTTTGGGAATCGCTCCGGCGGGAACGTGGACGTGGATGTCGGATTTTTCGTAGAAATCCGGCGCGATCCCGAGCGCCACCGCGTGCGTGCGCACGTAAGAGAGCGCGGCCTGCGCCGATTCCTTCATCACGTCGCCGAGCGAGCCGGTGAGGTTGAGACCTTTCTGCCCCGTCATGCGGGTGCTCTCGATGAACATTATCTCGCCGCCGTTCGGCGTCCATGCCAGCCCGGTCGCGACGCCCGGTTCCTGCGTGCGTTCGGCGACCTCGGAAAAGAAGCGCGGCGCGCCGAGATACTTTTGCACGTCGTCTCCGCTGACGACGGCCGGCGCCGTTTCGCCTTCGGTTATCGAACGCGCGATCTTGCGGCAGACCCGCGCGATCTCCCGCTCGAGATTTCTAAGGCCGGCCTCGCGCGTGTAACTGTGGATTATCTCGCGCAGCGCCTCCTCGGAGAATTCGATCTTCTGATCGCCGAGTCCATTCTCGCCCAGTTGCTTCGGAATCAGGTGACGCTGCACGATTTGCAGCTTCTCTTCCTCGGTGTAACCCGGCAGCTCGAGCACTTCCATCCTGTCCCGCAGCGCATGCGGAACCGGATCGAGCATGTTGGCGGTGGTCAGGAACAGTACTTTCGAAAGATCGAACGGCACGTCCAGATAGTGATCCGAGAACGTGTTGTTCTGCTCCGGATCGAGCACCTCGAGCAGCGCCGACGCCGGATCGCCGCGGAAGTCCATGCCGAGCTTGTCGACCTCGTCGAGGATGAACAGCGGGTTGTTCGAGCCGGCGTTGCGCAGCCCCTGGATGATGCGGCCCGGCAACGATCCGATGTAAGTGCGGCGATGCCCGCGAATCTCGGCCTCGTCGCGAATGCCGCCGAGCGACAGCCGCACGAATTTTCGGCCGAGCGCGCGCGCGATCGACTTGCCAAGCGACGTCTTGCCGGTGCCCGGAGGCCCGACGAAGCACAAGATCGGTCCCTTGGTGTCGTTCTTGAGTTTGCGCACCGCGAGAAACTCGAGGATGCGTTCCTTGATTTTCTCGAGGTCGTAATGATCTTCGTCGAGCACCTGGCGCGCGTGCCGGATGTCCAGGTTGTCCTCGGTGGAGACGCTCCACGGCAGGCTGACCAGCCAGTCGAGGTAGGTGCGCACGACGGTGTGCTCGGCGGACTCCGGCGGTATCATCTTGAGGCGTTCGAGTTCCTTGTCGGCGACTTTGCGCGCCTCGGGCGACATCTTCGCCTCTTCGATCTTCTTCTCGATCTCCTCGACTTCGGAACTGCGCGGGTCGCCCTCGCCCAGCTCCTTCTGAATGGCCTTGAGCTGCTGGCGCAGGTAGTACTCGCGTTGATTTTTGTTGAGCTCGGTCTGAACCTGCGACTGGATCTTGTGCCCGAGTTCGAGCATTTCGATCTCACGGCCTAAAATCGCGATCAGCTTTTCCAGCCGCCCGCGAACGTCGAGCGTCGCCAGCAGGTCCTGCCCCTCTTCGATCGGTATTTTGAGGTAAGAGGCGACCATGTCGGCCAGCCGGCTGGCCTCCTTCACCTGCATCGCCATCACCTGCAACTCGTCGGGCAGGTACGGCACGAGCGACACGAACTTGGAGAACTGGCTAACCAGATGCGCATGCAGCGCGTCGATTTCCTTGTCGGATGACGCCGGCTCGACGAGCCGCGTCACGTGCGCGATGAAGTACGGCTCGCGCTGGGTGAACTGCCCCAGCTCGATTCGCGCCAGTCCCTGCACCAGCACCCGGACGCTCTGATCCGGATAGCGCAGCATCTTGACGATGCGCACCGCGGTGCCGCTCTTGAACAATCCCTCGGGCGCGGGCTGCTCGTCTTCCGGATTCTTCTGGGCCGCGAGCGCAATCACCTTGGACGTCTGTCCGCAGTCGTCGATCAGCTTCAACGACGACGGCCGCGAAACCAGGAACGGATGTATCTGACTCGGGAAAATCACGATGCCGCGCAAGGGCAGCACCGGCAGGATATCGGGTATCTCGGCCTTACTTAGGTCCTCTTCGATCTCGAAGCGTTTTTCCCCTTTGGGTTTATCTGCCATAGGATAATCGAACCTCGTGGGGGCAACCCGAGCCGCAGCTTCCACGCAACCCAAATTTCACCGTAATATATGGTGGTGGCGCGGACAAGGTTACCTCTTAGAAAAGAAGCTAATCACGGTGAGCGGGTCGCGCTACTGACGAGGAAACGTTGCCTAATATTGGATTTGATAAGTTATTCAGCGAGGAAGAAGCCAACGAGCTGATTCCGCGCCTGGAAATTTTGATGCGCCAGCTCCAGATGCAGGCGACATCGTTGCGCGCGCGCATCGACGAATTGTCGGTTACCGATCCTTCGGTCGTGCATTCCGGGATGAGCGAAATCGTCGGTCGTTACCCGGAGCTACGTTCGTTCGCGACCAACATGGCCGACGCCGCCGCGCAAATCGAATCCTTCGGATGCATCCTCAAGGACATCGAGCTCGGCCTGATCGATTTCCCTTACGACGCCGGCGATGAAATCGTTTTCCTGTGCTGGCAGTTCGGCGAATCGCGGGTCGTCGCATGGCACAGCGTCGACACCGGCTTCTCCGAGCGGCAGCCACTGCCGGGCGCGCCCAACCGATGGCTCAACTGATCGCGACGCTCGCTCCGGTCACTGAAAAATGATCATAGTTTTGTCGATTTACCTGGCCGCACTCGGATGCTGGCTCGGCGGAATTGTCTTCTTCTCGTTCTTCACTGCGCCCGCCGTTTTCACGGTCCTGCCGCGCCACGAGGCCGGCCAGCTGATCAGCGCAATCTTCCCGCGCTACTACCTGCTCGGCTACATCGTGGGAACAATCAGCCTCGTGCTCGCGATCTACTTCACGGCAGTGCGCGGACCGCGAGTATGGTGGGGCGGCACCACGGTCGCGCTGGCAATCGCGCTGGGAATCACCTTCTATGCCGGCACGGTCATTCTGCCGCGCGCCGACGCACTTCGCACCGTCACCGAAGACCCGAATCCCGACGCCGCCCGCAAGGCTGAGTTCGACAAGCTGCACCGCACCTCGGTGATTCTCAATGGCACGGTGCTGCTGCTGAATCTCGCCGCCATCGTCGGCACCGCGGGAGCATTGACCTCGCGTGGCTGAGCATCGTTACAAGGCGGTCGTGATCGATCTGTTCGACACGCTCGTCACCTGGAATCCCGACGCGCTGCCGCTGATGCTATTTCGCGGGCGCGAAATCCGGAGCACGACGCCGCTGCTCTATCCGGCGCTGGAAGCCGCGATGGGTGAGCGCTTCGACCGGGAAAAATTCTCGGAGACGCACGCGTCGGTTTACGCCGAAATATTCGCCGAGCGGGCAAAGCACGATGCAATTGAGATTACCTGCCTCGAACGCTTCTCGCGCACGCTGAAACGCCTCGACTTCGATGAAGATCAAGCCGCGCCGCTGGCCGAAAATCTGCGCCGAATCCACATGGCACGCGTGCGCGAGGTCACCAAGGCGCCCGCCGCGCGTATCGACGCGATGAAACTAATCGCCAAACACCATCGCGTCGGCTTGATCTCCAACTTCGACGATTCCGAGACCGGTCATCTCATCATGCACGACACCGGCATCCGCGAAATCTTCGACGCCGTGATCATCTCGGCCGACACCGGCTATCGAAAACCCAACCCGCTCATCTTCAAAAAGATTCTCGACGCGATGCGCCTGGAGCCGGCCGATATCCTGTTCGTCGGCGACACTCCGCTCGACGACGTGCTCGGCAGCAAGGGCGTCGGGATGCATGCGGCGTGGATTCGCAGGCGCGGCCGCGAGCTGCCCGAGCGAAATTGGTCGCGGCAACTCGGATCGGCGCCAGGGAGTACCGGATCGCACCGCTCATCAACGCGCCTCGCAGAACTCCCACCGGGCATCCCGGCGCCCGATATCATTATCTCGGATCTCGCGGAACTCCCCGCCGTTCTAGGTTTGCAAGACTAACTCCGCCCAAGGCGGTTTCACTGAAAAATGAAACGGCGGCAGGTTGTAGCGGTCATCGGCGCGGGTGACGCGCCGCGCGCCGTTTGCAAGCTCGCGTTCGCGCTCGGCCGCGAGATCGCGCGACGCGGCGCCGTGCTGCTGAACGGCGGGCGCACGGGCGTGATGGAATCCGCGGCGGCCGGCGCGCGCAGCGAAGGCGGTCATACGATCGGGATCCTGCCGGGTCACGATCGCCGCGAGGCAAACCGGCACATCGAATTCGCGATCGCCACCGGCATCGGCGAGGCTCGCAACGCCGTGATCGTCGCGAGCGCCGACGCGGTAATCGCGCTGGCCGGCGAGGGCGGCACGCTGGCCGAGATCGGCTTCGCCAAGAAATTCGGCAAGCCAATCGTCGCGCTCGATTCCTGGCCCGAAATCGACGGCCTGCGCCGCGCCGACACTCCCAAAGGCGCGGTCGCGCTGGCGCTCAAGCTCGCCGCCTCAAATTCGCGAAGGAGAAGTTGAATGGCCGCCCAGGATCGAAGCCATTTCATCAAGCTGCTCGAACGAGCGCCGTTCTCCGCAACGCTCGGCCTCAAGATCGAATCCGCCGCCAACGGCGCCGCCATCGTGCGGATGCCGTTCGACGTGCGCCTTCTCAACGACGGCGGCCCGACCGCTCCCGTCCACGGCGGCGCGATTGCCGCGCTCGCCGACGTGGCGGCATGCGCCGCGGTATGGAGCCTCGCCGCGACGACGCGCACCGCGACCATCTCGATCACCGTGAACTACACCGGCTTCGCCGTGAACTCCGACTTGATCGCCCGCGCGCGCGTGAAGCGCACCGGCAAGCGCATCGCGAGCCTCGCGGTCGAAATCGCCGACGCCTCCGACACCCTCATCGCCGACGCGCTGGTAACCTACAAAATCGCCTGAGCCCGCCGCATCGATTAGTTCATTCGGCTCGCTTACAATAGATGTGGCCGATATTCATTGGGACGTGGAGGAGATGGGGTTATGTTTTCCCGCATTCGATTCAATCGTAACAGTATCTTCGCGACGCTCACTGCGGTGCTATCGCTGACGCTGGCTTCCGCAGCCTGCGCCGGCAACGCCATTCCCGACCCGGCGCCGACCGGAAGCGAGACCGTGCTCTACTCCTTCGGCGTCGGCGGCGGCACAAGCTGCGGCTCGAAAATCAACGACGGTGCCGACCCCAAGGGCTCGCTGACCTACGTCCCCGCCACCGGCCTGCTCTTCGGCACCACTTCGACGACCACCGCGAAGGGCAACGGCGACGGCACGATCTTTCAAATCAATCCGGACGGGACCGGATACGCGGTCGATAATTTCTTCGCCGGCGCGAAGACCGACGGCAACGATCCGCGCAACAACGCGATGACCCTGGTCGGCACCACCCTCTATGGCACGACGCTCACCGGCGGTAAAAACAACAACGGCACCATCTTCAGCATCAACGACGATGGCACCGGCTACTCGTCACCGCCGCTGTTCAATTTTCCCAAGAGTGCCAGCGGCAGCAAGGGCGAGCAGCCGTATAGTTGCTTCGTCGCAGTGGGCAGCGTGCTGTATGGAATGACCTCCGAGGGCGGCAAGCACGGCGGCGTGACAGGAGACGGCACTATCTTCTCCTTCGATACATCCAGCGGCACCTACAAACGGCTGTACTCCTTCAACGGCAAGGACGGCTCCGACCCGCACGGCCAGCTCATCCTCGATCCCAACGGCACCACGTTTTACGGCATGACGCGCACCGGCGGTAAAGCCGACGTCGGCGTCGTCTTCTCCTTCGACACGACCAAGAACAAATACAAAGTGCTCCAGAACTTCCGTTGCCCCGGTAACAGCACGCCTCAATGCATCGACAGCGTCAACGGCGCGACTCCCGACCACGGGACGCTCGTCCAATCCGGCTCGACGCTGTTCGGGCTGACCACCTACGGCGGCACGTACGGCAACGGCACGCTTTTTTCGATGGACACCAACGGCAATCAATTCACCATCATGAGGAACTTCGGCAATCCCTCGACCAACGACGGCGTCAATCCCTACGGCTCGCTGCTGCTCAACGGCACCACGCTCTACGGCACCACCCAGTTGGGCGGCAGCCAGGGCAACGGCACGGTCTTTCAAATTGATACGACCGGCGACAACTACGCGCGAATCTACGACTTCCAGAACGGTTCCGACGCGAAGAACCCGATCGACAATGTCATCCTGCTGAACAACACGCTCTACGGGACGACAGAAAAGGGCGGCCAATGCGGCGACGGCGCTATCTTCGCGATTGCGTTGCCCTGAGATCTTCGCGTGTCATCGACGCTCGACAAGATTCGCCGCGCCGCCGCGCCGCACGGGCTCAACCTGGTCGCGGCGACCCCCGTCGGGCGCTACGACTCGACGGTCAAGGAAGTTTCGCGCGCCTCGGCGATCGATTCTGATTCGCGATCGATCGTCGTCATCGGCAACGGCGGCGGAGCGCTCTGGGACGCGCTCAAATCGCACGCAGCGCGCCACCCCGGATGGTGGAATCGCGACAACCCTCTGGACGACTTCACCCGCGAAGTCGTCGAGCGCGACATCGCCGCCCCAATTCGCGCGTCGGGCGCGCGATGCACCACCGTCTACCCGTTCATGAGCGACGGCCGGACGCTCAGCTTCATCGAGCTCGGCAAAGTTGCGGGCGTCGCCGGCCCGAGCATCCTCGGCGTCACGGTGCATCCTGTATATGGGCCGTGGATCGCGTTTCGCGCGGCGCTGTTGCTCGACGAGGAGCTCGATTCACCTGGCGACGCGCTGGGCTTCGACCCGTGTCCTCGATGCACCGCGCGCACCTGCATCCCCGCGTGCCCGGCCAACGCAGTAAGTATCAACTCCGGGTGGGACATCCCGAAATGCCTGACCCATCGAGTTGAAGTCGAGCTCGACTGCGCCCCGCGATGCCACGCGCGCGCCGGATGCGTGCTCGGCCCCGAGCATCGCTACCCGGACGACGAACTGGCCTATCACCAGATGCGCGCGCTACGCTCGATGCGCCCATACTACGAAGCACACATCAAACCGAAGCGCTAATTCCGGTCGCGAGAAGGGGCTAGGGGTTAGGTTCCTGCCTCCTATATAATCGACGCGTTACTATCGATGCCGTTTCCAATAAATCGCCCGCGCCGCATGCGTCGCACCGAAACCATCCGCCGCATGATTCGCGAAACGCGCCTGTCTCCCGACGACCTGATTCTCCCGATGTTCGTGTGCCCGGGCCGGGGCGTGAAGAAGCCGGTCGCATCGATGCCGGGTGTGGCGCAAATGTCCGTCGACAACGTCGTCGCCGAGGCGCGCGAGACCTGGGGCGCCGGCGTTCCCGCAGTCATCTTGTTCGGAATTCCCGAACTCAAGGACGCGCAAGGCAGCGAGGCATGGAACGACGACGGCGAAGTGCAGCGCGCGATCCGCGAAATCAAGGAGCGCGTGCCCGGGATGGCGGTAATCACCGACGTCTGCATGTGCGAGTACACCGACCACGGCCATTGCGGCGCGCTCTCTGACAACGACGTGGATAACGACACGACGCTCGAGCTGCTGACGCGCTCCGCGCTCTCGCACGCACGCGCGGGCGCCGATATCGTCGCGCCGTCGGACATGATGGACGGGCGCGTTGGCGCAATCCGCTCCGCGCTCGATGGCAACGGCTTCAGCCACGTCGCGATCATGGCGTATTCGGCCAAGTTCGCCTCGGCATTCTATGGTCCGTTTCGCGAAGCTGCCGAGTCGGCGCCGAAATTCGGCGATCGCCGCTCGTACCAGATGGACCCGCCAAATGGCAACGAAGCGATGCGCGAGGTTGCGCTCGATCTCGAAGAAGGCGCGGACATCGTGATGGTCAAGCCGGCGCTTGCCTATCTCGATCTGATCTGGCGCGTGAAGCACGAATTCAACGCGCCGGTAGCCGCCTACAACGTGTCGGGCGAGTACTCGATGATCCGCGCAGCAGGCATCAACGGATGGATCGACGAAGAACGCGCCACGCTGGAAGTCCTGACGTCGATCAAGCGAGCCGGCGCCGACCTTATCCTGACCTACTTCGCGAAGGATGTAGCCCGCAAACTCCGTCCGTGAATCACCGCCCATAGTACTTAGCAATCCCCTCTACCAACCCACCGATCGTATACTCGCCCGGCCTAACCACCACCTCGAATCCTTTCTCCCGCGCAGTAGCCGCCGTGATCGGCCCGATGGCCGCCGCTTTGACTCCCTTCGCCGACGCGCCGATTAGTTCGCAGAAATTCGTGACCGTGCTCGAACTGGTGAAAGTCACGAGATCGATTGCCCCCGACGCGATCAGCTCGCGCATCCGCTCGATCTGCGCGCCCTTGGGCTTGACGGTCCGATACGCGGGCGCGACGACGACTTCCTTTGCGCCCTTGTCGCGCAAAATTTCGGGCAGCGCCTCGCGCGCGACCTCGGCGCGCGGAATCAGGAAGCGTTCGCCGCGAATCCGCTTGATTCCAATCGCGGTAACGATCTGCTCGGCGCGATACTCGTCGGGCATCGCCGTCACGCGTAGCGCATAGTCGGCCAGCCGCGCCGCGGTGGCCGGTCCGATCGCCGCGATCGAGGCGCTTCCGAGGCCGCGAATATCGATGCCGCGCGATTTCAGCCGTTCGATAAAACTCTCGACGCCGGTCGCGCTCGTGAAGATTATCCACTCGAACGAATCGATACGTTTGATCGCGCGGTCCAGCGCCGCGTAACTCGACGGGGGCGCAGTTTCGATCGTCGGGAACTCCACGACCTCTGCGCCCAGCCGTCTCAGTGCCATCGCGAACTCGGGCGCGGCCGCGCGCGCACGCGTTACCACGATAGTGCGGCCGAACAGCGGCATCCGCTCGGCCCATTTCAGATGTTCGCGCAGGCCCGCCAGTTCTCCGACCACGATTACGGCCGGCGCGCCGATTCCCTCGCGCGACGACGCGTCCGCGAGCGTCGCCAGCGTCGCGCTAACCGTTTTCTGCGCGGCCGTCGTCGCCCACTGCACGGCGACCGCCGGAGTTTCCGCCGGCAATCCCGCCGCGCGGATTCGATCGAGCGTCGCGCGCATCCGCGCCGTCGCCATCAGGATCACGATCGTCCCGCCGCGACGAGCGGCGGCGACCAGTTCGTCCCACGGCACCGTCGAGCTCGCCGTTTTGCTTTCGTCTTCGTGGCCGGTGACGAACGCGACGAACGAGCCGTGCCCGCGATACGTCAGCGGCACGCCCGCGAACGCCGGCCCCGCAATCGCCGACGTGACACCAGGCACCACCTCGAAATCGACACGCGCGTGCGCCAGCGCCTCGGCCTCCTCGCCGCCGCGCCCGAAAATAAACGGGTCGCCGCCCTTGAGCCGCACGACGACGCGTCCCTTCCGCGCCTGCTCGATCAGCATCGCGTTCAATTTCGATTGCTCGATACTCTTTTCGGAGCCGCCCCGCTTGCCCGCGTGAATCAGCTCGGCCGTGGGCGGCGCCAGCCGCATCAACTCGGGACTCACGAGGCTGTCGTAGATAACGACGTCGGCGCGGCCGAGAGCGTCGGCGCCGCGAATCGTGATCAAGTCGGGGGCGCCAGGCCCCGCGCCCACCAGGAAAACTCGACCGCGCTTCTGTTTCTTCGCGCGCCTGCTCATTCATGCCCAAGCATAGTGGCTGCGCCGCGCGCGAGCATTTTTTCGGCGAGGCGCTTCCCCGAGTTTTCGGCGGCGCCTGCCGCAAGGTCGTGCGCGACCGGCTCTTCGATCGATTCCGACAACTCACGCGCGCCGTCGGGGCTGAACAGCATCGCCGCCAGCGCGAGCGTGTCGCCCTCGATCCTCGCCCGCACTCCGACGGGAGTCGTGCATGACGCGTCGATCGCCGCGAGGAACGCGCGTTCGGCCGCCGTTTCATAAAATGCGTGCGGGTCGTTGATTGCGGAGAGCGCGCGATCAAGTTCTTTGGAAGATTCGCCGCCGTTGGCAAGCGTTTCGATCGCGAGTGCGCCCTGCCCGCCTGCCGGAATAAAATCACGCGCGTCGAGCTCGACGAATTTCACATCTTTGACCCGGCCCAGGCGCTTCAATCCCGCCATCGCGATTATAATCGCGTCGAAGCCGCCGTCGGCCACGCGCGCCAAACGCGTATCGACGTTGCCGCGGAGCGACAGGATCTCGAGTCCGCGATTCTTTCTGAGTGCCTGGAATCGGCGGCGCGACGACGACGTCCCAAGTCGCGCGCCCGCTGGCAGGACAGACAGCGTCGAGCCGTCGCGGGTCACCAAAATATCGGACGTATTCTCGCGCCCGGGCACGGCAGCTATGCGAAATTGCGATGGCAGCAGGGCGGGGAGATCTTTCATCGAATGGACAGCCGCGTCGATGGTGCGATTGGCGAGCGCCTGCTCGAGCTCCTTTATAAAGAGTCCCTTGCCGCCCACCTCAGCGAGCGATGCCGACGTCATCTTGTCGCCGCTGGTGCGAATCTCGACAATCTCGATCTCGGCGCCGAAAAGTTGCGCCGCCAGCCGCGCGCGCACGATCGACGCCTGCGCAAGCGCCAGCTTGCTCGGCCGCGAACCGATTCTAATCTTGAGCGGCATCGAAGAACCTAACTCCTAACCCCTTTTTTGGGCCCTCACCCCAGGCGCGGACGCCGTTCCCTCTCCCGCAAAGCGGGCGAGGGTAATTTGGTACTGCAAGCCGGACATAGAGGGTAAGGGGGACAATCGCGGAGGGAGACGTCAACGCGGTGCGCGTGGGTGGGCGGAGGTCAACAGAAGGCGCGAAGATCGGACCAACACCGGCCTTATTTTGACAGAAATCGGCCCGAGTCAGATTGATCGAATCGGGCCGAAAAAGCAATTCATACCATATATAGTGGTCCTGGGACGACTGTGCTACCATCGGTAGCTTCGTTCCGTCAGAAATGGAATTTCCTGCAAGCGGGGCCCGTTGGGGCTCGATTTCGGGCGAGCTCGGCGAGAATGGGGTTTCCTGGCGGGTGTCCATACCATCGAAGTTAGCACGCCAAATCTGCGAGCGTCAGGCTTAAAAGTTCATCCCCAGGCTGAAGGCGGCGAACCGATCCTTATCTTCGGTGGCATCGGGAACCTAACCCCTAACCCCTTCCCATTGGGAAGTATAACGAACTTGACACCAAGGGTGTGCAGGCTGTCATAATGCCCGCGTGTCAAAGATTACCGAACGACTTGCAAGCTCTGCAATTGATACCGCGTTGCAGATGTTTTGGGGTGCGATCTTGGCTGGTCTACTAGCTGGCGCACTCCTCGTTTACCATCATTTCGGCGGATTAAATCCGCGATGGGAAGATGGCGCAACTGGCGCGCTAGTCGCTTCTGTGTTCATTGCTATCGTGAGTATTGCGCTTACGCTTGTTCGACCACCGATTCAGCGGCCAGACCCCGAAGAAAAAATAACAATTGACGTTACTCCCCAATATCTGATGGGCCTGTATACGGAAGAAAAGACGAGCGCACAAGGTGCGAGACAAGCTGCTCCATATATTGGCAAATGGGTGAAATGGGCTGGCACTATATACAATATCAGAGTTCTTAGACCCGGCCTCACGATGGTTAGCTTCGATTTTTCGCCTACGACGACAACTGCGATGTTAGTCTTTATGCATTTTGATGCACCTTGGACTCCTCACATTGAAGTGTTGAAGAAGGGTGATCACATAGCTGTGTTAGGACGGATAGAATCTATTGACAGTACCGAAGTCCAGTTGTGGTCCTGTGAATTGGTCAACTAGACTTCCTGCGTTTGCGTTTCTTCTTCCGCTTCGCCGGATTAACTGGCGGTGTTTTCAGCATCCGCGTCAGAACTTCCTCGAAACTCAGAGGATGCGTGACAACCGGTTTGTCATCTTCTTTTTTGGGCATTCAGCCACCTCACCCGCCGCATAAATCCAAACTCCAATTGCTTCGGACTGGAACCATGATGCAGAAGCGTTCGCCAGTTCGGACGCCTCAGCATCCTCTTAGCGCGGTAAAGAAAATATCTTCGTCTTTGCGATGATTGAAGCGCCACTGAAATTCGTTCAGGTACAGCGGCAGATATTTCTTGCTCACGTTGTGATATGTACCGATGATTCCGCGCTTTAGGAGCGCCCAGAACGAATCGATATTCTGGGTGTGAACCTCGCCGCGCACGTACTCATCATTTGAGTGTGTAACTACTTCGTGCGGATATGGTGCCCATTTCAGGAGTCGATAACCGGAGTGCTCATCGGTCGCGACCAATTCAACTTTATCGCTGACGGTCTTGCGGACGAATTTGGTGAGCGTTTCAATGTCGGCATTCTCGATCATCTTGCAGACCACGTTGCCCTTACGCGCAATCGCGCCGACTACAGGAATCTTGCCCGCAGTGCCGCTTCCGCTCTGCCTCTTATCCCAATGACGGTTTTTATTTTTCCCGCCGATATAGGTTTCGTCCACTTCAACTTTGCCCATTAGCGGCCCGAAGTCTGGATTGTCGAGCATCGCCCGCACGCGATGGCAGATATAGAAAGCGGTCTTGTAGGCCGTTGCGCGTCCGTTCTCTTTGAGCATCCGCTGAATCTGCAAGGCGCTCATTCCCTTCTTGCTCTGGCAGATCAGATAGACAACCTCGAACCAGACTGGCAGCGGGTAGTTCGTGTTTTCGAACACAGTGCCGACCAGTGGGGAAAAACGGTAGCCCTGCTTCTTGCAGATTTTCACTTCGCCAGTCTGTTTATCGACGGTTTCCGCGCCGCTTTTGCAGACCCAATTCCACGCACGATGCTTGATTTTGAATACCTTGTCGGTTCCGCATCGCGGGCAGCGCACGCCATCGGGCCAACGAAGATTGACCAACAGCGCCATGCACTTGTCTTGGGTATCGAACAGCTTATGAATCTGTTGAAGGCTAATCATGAACGGACTTTACACCATATTGACAGTCGGTGTCAAGTCCGTCAAAGAGACTTCCTAAACACTACTTCGCGATTCTCACATCTGGTTTAGCAGGCGTCGATTCGGGAGTAACCACGGTGCTGGCATCGGCTTCTGCCTGTTTCTTCGCTTGTTGTTCAGCTTTGATCCGATTAGCTTCATCGATATTCTTGACGTGGGTGGCAACGCCATGAAAATGAGAAACGTCTTGAGCGAACGAAAGACCAGGAAGGGCCTCGCCAGTGGCTCGATTGACCATGTAAGCGGTGATAACTCCGACGATTTGCACCCCGTCAGACGCAGTGGAGTAGAGGACGGGACCGCCGCTGATTCCGTTGATAGTCACGCCGTCAATCAGGTACGCATGCCGATACCCCTGCCATGCGCTGACGTTTCCAGCAAAGAAACAGAGCGTAGTTCGCGCCACCGAGGGATATCCCAGCCAAGCAACCTCGACACCAATGGGCAACCGAGTTTCTCTTGGCAGGAGTGGTATAAGTTGCTCTGGGAGTTTAAGCTCACCCACTGGCAAAAGAACCACGGCTGAATCGGTTTGAGGATCGGTGTAGATAACGCGATCGGATTCTTCCAAGAAAACGGCCTGTTCTACGGAAGGATGATGAATCCTGATCGGCTGTCTCCATCGGTCAGCTTCCTCGATAACGTGGTTAGCCGTCGCGAATCCGCATAGGCCGCGCGTCTCGTTATAGACGTACAAGAAGCCGGTGCCGGTCCCCTGTTGCGTTTCAATCTTTACGATGAATGGCGTAATTTTCTCGACGATCTCATTCCAGTTCATTGGGATTTTCCCAGCCTATTTTGAGCCCCGAGGCGCGTCGGCTAATCGCGCCTTGGGGGGTTAGGGCCTTATTTCCTAGGCGGATTCGTCCTGACTTCCAATTCCCATTTCCCACCGGGCCGGGCTGTGGGTGGGGCTGGGTGTCCCTCGCGCAGCGTAGAACGCTCGCCGCGCCTTGAGGACGTGTCCTGATAGATTCCGGACTCTGGTGCCGGTGTTCCCGGCGGGATTATTGGTTTGCGCATGGCAAACTACTCCGCGCGTGTTTTTCACCGCTTCGGGGCTTGCCAGCTTTAGAGAAAATCGGTATGTTTCAGGGAGGACGAAGTTTGTACATACCGACTTTCGGCAGTTTCACTGACAGCCGTTAGTCTTCCTGCCAGCGCCCATTGAAGTAGCCAGCTTCTTTGGGCGTTTCTGGTTTCTGAGTCTGGACTCTACAACCTCCAAAATCCGCTGTAAAGCCCCGACCCCCTACAGGTAGTGTACTGCGACCTCTTCATAAACTATATGTTAGGTTGTTGACAACTTTTGGCAAATCTTCGCTCATATTAATAATGATGACTGACCGACCTACTGGAATCAGCCGAGCTAATGCGAGGGAAGCCGGTGTCAAGTCCGTTATACTTCCCTTCCCATTGTGGGAAGGGGAATTGCCGGTCGTAGGGGCCTTGCTGTCCTATCCCCCTCGCCCCCTTTCCAGAATGGAAAGGGGGAACAGAAGGCAGAGAGTCGGCTTTGAGGTTGCGATTCTGCCGCGTTGTGTCTCATTCCCCTGGCCCCTTCCCATTGTGGGAAGGGGGACAAGCGGGAGGGGGCGGTTACTCGATATCCGCGTCGTCATCTTCGTCGGCGTCGTCGAGGTCGTCGTCTTGCGCGTCGAGCTCGGCGCCCAGCAAGCGGCGCGCGACCTCGGCCGCGAACGCCGCGTCGAGCGTCTTGTCATCGCGCTGCTTGAGTCCCGACAAAATACGATGCAGCAATTTGTTGGTCAGCCCGCGCGTCAGCAACTCGACGCGCTCGCGCTCGGCCGGCTCGAGTTGCGCCAGCCATCCGCGCGCGCGGCCCATCTCGTCGTCGCGCAGCCGCTCGACGCTGTAGCGGATGTCCTTGATCGTCGGCGTGAGATCGAGGCCCGCGAGCCACTTGAGGAACGATTCCAGTTCGAGCTCGACGATCTGTTCGGCCTTTTCGGCTTCGCGCTCGCGGTCGCCGAGCGAGCGTTGAACGAGCGCGCCGAGATCGTCGATATCGTAAAGGTAAACGTTCTGCAGCGAGTTCAGGCGCTCGTCGAAGTTGCGCGGCACCCCCATGTCGATCAGAAACATCGGCCGGTAACGGCGCTCGCGCACAATCGACTCGAATTCGTCGGGACCCAGGATTGGCTTGGTCGACGCGACCGATCCGATCAGCACATCGACCATCTTGAGGTACGGTTTGTAGTTGTCGTACGGCACCGCGGTGCCGCCGAGTTCGCGCGCGAGCGCGACCGCGCGATCGAAAGTGCGCGACGTGATCAGGATCGACTCGACTCCGAGCGCGGCCAACTGCCGCGCGGTCAACTCCGCCATCTTGCCGGCACCCATCAGCATCACGGTCTTGTCTTTGAGCGTGTCGAAAATCTGGCCCGCGAGCGCGACCGCCGCCGAGCTGACTGACACCGACCCGTGACCGATGAGCGTGCCCTTGCGCACGCGCTTGGCAACTGTGAACGCCTTGTGGAACGCGCGATGCAATATCAAACCGACGCTGCGCGCCTCGGACGCCTGCGCGTAGGCGAGCTTGAGCTGACCGAGTATCTGCGGCTCGCCGACGACCATCGAATCGAGGCTCGCACCGACGCGGAACAGATGACGCGCGGCGTCGCGTCCGGCAAAACTGTAAATCGACTCGGCGAACTCGGTTTGCGCGACGCTTCGATTCGCGGACAGAAATTTGAGCGTCTCATCGGCGGCGCGCGCCGCGTCCGCGGCGACTCCTACCACCTCGACGCGATTGCAGGTCGAGATAAGCGCCGCCTCGGCAACCGCGGGGCACGACTCGCGCAGCCGGTCCAGCGACGCAACAATCTCGTCGTCGGCAAATGCCAGGCGCTCGCGCAACCCGACGGCGGCGCTGCGATGGTTTATGCCCACGATGAATAGAGTTCTGATCCATTTTCAGCCGAAGCTGCCGCCGTGCTTGCCGGGAAAGATCAGGTTAACGCCCACGAACGAACCAACCAACACGCTCGCCAGCACGATCGTGAGGGCCGCGGCGCGCCGCCCGCGCCATCCTACGGTCAAGCGCGATTCGAGCAGGCCCGCGTAGAGTATCCAAATGACCAGCGACCAGGATTCCTTGGGCTCCCACGACCAGAAATGTCCCCACGTCGCGTCGGCCCAAATCGCGCCGCTCACGATCGCCAGGCTCAGCATGATGAAGCCCCATCCCAGCAGGTGATAGTTGATTCGGTCGAGCTTTTCGAGACTCGGCGCGCCTTCGTTGGCCGGACCGAGCGCGCGCTTGGATTTGAGCCGCGACTCGTAGGCGAGATAGACGACGCTCACGCTCGCCGCCAGCACGAACATCGCGTAGCCGAGGATTGCGAGCGTGACGTGAATCGGCAGCCATACGCTGCGTAGCGTCTCCGGCAATACCAGGCGTCCGCTGCTGGTCGTGAGCGAAGCGGCGGCCAGAGCGATGGTGACGGCAGGAGCCACGAACGCGCCGATCACCCCCAGCCTGAGCCGCACGATCATCAGCAGCCCCGCCAGCGCGGTGAGCCACGCAAGAAACGACAGCGCCTGCGCAAAATTGGCGACCGGGATATTGCCGGCCTGCAAACCGCGCGCGGTCAGATCAAGCGCGTGAAATACGGCACCGGCGCCGAGGATCGCAACAGCATAGCCGGTCGCGCGCGTGCGGCCCGACGAACGATCGAAAACAAACAACGCGGCCGAGAGCGCGTAACACGCGAGCGCGGGCATTAGCCATAGCGTGTCCATTTTTTCACTTTTTCACTTTTTCACTTTTTCACTGGGAGAATTCAGCACGCGGAAGGTTGAAGGCAGCCGGATCGATTCCGAGCCCGGCGAGTCCGATACCGTCACCAAGATGGGCGGCAAGTATCCGCTCGACCGCGGCCACGTCGCCAACCGCAATCGCTTCGGGCAGCGCGGAGTTGGCGAGGTCTTTCAACCGGCGCATGCGATCGGCGGGATCGATTTCATCGCTATGCAACCGCCGACGCGCCGCGCGCAGCACTTCAAGCGTGAGCGCGTATTCGGTCCCGAATTGAGCCTCCAGCACATGTCTCAGCCGCGCCGCAAAGGCCGGAGACGCGCCCGAAGTCGAGATTGCGATTTGGAGCGCGCCGCGCTTCACGACCGCGGGCGCGATAAAGGTGCACAGCTCGGGCACGTCGACGATGTTGATAGGGATTCCGAGCGCGCGCGCCTCGGCCGCAAGCTCGCGATGCAGTTTCGGATCGTCAGTCGCGGCATACACCAGCACGCATCCGCGGATATCGCCGCGCGCATAGTCGCGAGCGATATGAATCACCAGCCCGCGCGCAACGATTGCCTCCATCGGCGGCGACAGGCGCGGGCTCACGACGGTTATGTGGGCGCCGGCCTCGAGCAGCGACTCGACTTTGCGCGCGGCGACCTCGCCGCCACCGACGACCGCGCATTCGCGGCCGGCCACGTCGAGAAATATTGGAATGTAGCGCATGAAACTCACGCGATTTTATTACATGATGAGGGAATGAGACAGTCCCGAACGCCCGACGCGTCGCCGACATCCACCGCGCAATCTTCGCTTCGAGCAGTCAATCAAACCCGCGGGACTGTGCTGTGCGCTCGGCTCGAGGACGCGGGCGGTCTGGCCGGCCAGGGTCGCGGTCTGCTGGGTCGCGACGGCCTCGAGCCCGGCACCGGGATGCTGTTCGAGAACGGCCGCTTCACGCCATTCATGTGGATGCACATGTTCTTCATGCGGTTTGCGATCGACATCGTTTTCATCGGGCGCGGCGATACGGTGGTGAAGATAAACCGACGGCTGCTGCCGTGGCGGGTCTCGTCGATAGTCTTTGGGGCGCGAAAGGCGCTCGAATTGCCGGCTGGCGCGGCGGACGAGAGTTCGACGCAGGTGGGCGATCGGATTCGTTTTGAACCTGTCGGCTGAAGCATTACTTTCAACAGAAGAGCCTAGTAAGCCCAAATCTAGCCTAAATCCTCTTTAACCATCTTAGATTTCAAACAACACGCACCTTGAGCCCATGTATGTTGCGGCTTCGCAACCATCAGTTGCATCACTGCGGCTACCATAGTCGGCCTTAACCCTGAAAAGTTGAACGAATTGTTGAATAGATCAAAGTGGCACAAGAGATGCTCTCCCCAAGTCGCAGGTTGGGACAGCTGAGAGTCGAGGCTTCTCTAACGCGAGAGATAGCGTGAATGCAACGGACGCGGTTGACGGAAGAATTCCAGCTGTATAGCATTACAAGTCTCATTTTGGCACAGTAAAACTGATCACAAGCGAAAAAGAGACTTATCTTCGCAGAGAGACGGGCTCAGGTGTCAGCTTGAGACATATTGACTAACGGGGACAATGGCCGATTTTGGCCAAAAAAACAGATCGAAGGAGGACACGGAAATGGACAAGATCACGAGGTTGTTTGTAAAAGTGCGCGAGTATCAGCGCGGTCAGACGATGGCGGAATACGCGTTGATCATGGCAGCGGTCGCGGTCGTGGTGTTCGTGGGCTATCAGACCATGGGCACGACCATCACCAAGCTGCTCAGCACGGTAGACGGCCAGCTGTAAAGTTCTAACGGGGACAACGGCCAATTTCGGCCAACAAAACGGAACGAAGGAGGACACGGGAACATGGACAAGATCACGAGGCTGTTTGTAAAGGTGCGCGAGTATCAGCGCGGTCAGACGATGGCGGAATACGCGCTGATCATGGCTGCGGTCGCAGTTGTGGTGTTCGTCGGCTACCAGACCATGGGCACGACCATCACCAAGCTGCTCAGCACCGTTGACGGCCAGCTGTAAAGCTCGAAGGGTGAAATCCGGGGGTGGCGGACTAACCCACCGCCACCCCCCAACCAGAAGTTAGCGAGATGTGGAAAACCTGGTAGCTGTCGAATGGCCCGCCGGTCGTCAGGAGCCGTGGTTTCTTAGCGGGGGTTCCGAATTGAGACCCTCGCTAAGAGTGATGACTCCGGAAAGAAGACGACAACCCTGGGAGGGGGAGTCTATGAAACAGCTAACGAGCGTTTACCGGTTGATCGCAAACTCGCGCGGTCAGACGATGGCGGAGTATGCACTGATACTCGCGACAATTGCCTTGGTAAGTGTTGCTCTAGTGCAAAGTGCGGGCACTATTCTCACGACACTCGTCCATACCGTGGTTAACCTGTTTGGTTAATAACGTGTATGCGCTGTTTTAGGTAGCCATCCACGTTTTTTTGGGGAGATTGTTATGCCGGCAGATTCAATTACGCGCCGAAGGAGCGTTATTCTGACTACCTGTCTCGATCTTGGTTCTATTTACCCGGCTCGTATTCAATTTATTTTCCCCACCGGCCAGTCTAGCTAATGTTGCGTTTCGCGTGGTAAAGAGGCAAATAGATACGGGTAGTTTGCTTTAAGTATTCGAAGATAGCCGGTCTGCCATATGAGCAGCCGGGGGGAGGGGCGATATGAGACGACCGATGGTATTCGTCTTACTGGCGGGGTTGGCGGCTATGCTGGCTTCGGTGATGGTGTACTCCGCTCTGAAGCGGAGAGAAGCCGAAGTGCAAAACGCGATGGCGCGTAACGTTCAGGTCGTGGTCGCCGCGTACGATCTTCCGCTCGGCACCAAGATCGACCTGGGCGAAGTCAAGATGACGCGCTGGTCGGCCGACAGCATGCCGGATGGGGCATACACCGATCCGAAGCAGGTAATCGGCAGCTACGTCAAGAACTCGTTGGTAGCCAACGAACCGGTGGTGCAATCCAAGCTTTTCACCGGGGACAAGACGGCGGGCGTGATGCCGCTGCTGATTCCGTTCGGGATGCGCGCCGTGTCAGTTCCGGTCGATGAAGTCAGCGATGTCGCCGGCTTCGTGCTGCCGCATACGCGGGTCGACGTGCTGGTCGCAACCACGAGCGGCGAAGGCGGCAAGGACTTCTCGAAAGTAGTTCTGCAGAACGTCGAGGTGCTCGCGGTCGCGCAGGAAGTCGAGGAGAAGAAGGACGAACCGACCATCGTGAAAGTCGTCACGCTGTTGGTTACGCCGCAAGAGGCCGAGCGCCTCGCGCTGGCGAGTCACGCGGGCTCGCTGCGCCTGGCGATGCGCAACTACAATGACAACAAGATCGTGCTGACCAGCGGCACCGACGTTGCCCAGATGCTGCGCGCGTACAGCCTGACGCCCGACGTTCCGGTGATGGCCGTGCAGCCGGCGCCTACCCGCGTGGCTGCGACACCGCATCGGCGCAAGCCGGTCGAGATCGAAATTCTGCGCAACGGCAAGTCATCCGAGTCAGTCTCGTTCGTGAACGAAGCGGCCAGCGACAGCGAGGGTGCGAAGAAGTCGCGGCATGAGTCCAGCGAGGCGGCGGATTTCTCCGAAGAGGACAACACCAGCAGCGCCGCGTCAGACTCGACAACTGTGGCGAGCGCGCCTGAACCCGATCATCACGACCTCGAGACCGCTCCGACCGCTCCCGCGAACAGCTACGTCGCTCCGGCCAGTGCACCCAATCTTGCGCCGGATCACGTGCCAACGCCCAGGACTATCGAAGTACCGTAAGCCGCGAAGAAGGCAAGGTGAAGAAGATGAAAGCTAAACGTGGATGTGGAGTGCTTCCGTGGCTAGTTGCGGCTGTCAGCATGCTCATGCTTCCCGGCATGTTGTACGCGGCCGATAGCGGGGTCACGGAAATGTCTCTCGCCCTGAATGCGGGTGAGAGTTACGTAATCAACAACGTCAGCCCCGGCGAGACGCCAGCCGTAAACGTGATCACAAATCCGCACGCGCTGGTGGTTCACAACGAAGAGCCGGGCAAAGTCGTGCTGATGGGCGCAGAAAGCGGCGAATGGACCGTTGCGGTCAAGACCGCGGCCGGCGACACGGTCAAGTATGACGTAACAGTCAAATCGGTTTCCAACCCTTACGACATCAATCATCCAGGCACCAGTCCGGCAGCGATTTCAGGCACCGGGGCCTCCTCGGGCACAGCGGCTCCAGTAGTCGCGAAGCTCGACGCGGGCGCAGGTCCGGTGGAATCATCTTCGTCTGCTTCCACATCTTCGTCGTCATCTGGCGGGGCCGCCACGACCGCGGTCAGCCGTGAAACGGTCGCGGCCGCATCGGTGAACGCACCCGCATCGGCGCCGGAAGCGCCGGCGGCGGTAAGCCCGCCGCCTCCCGCTACCACGACCTTCGATTTTGCTCCGTCGACACCGGCAGCGTCCTACGTTCCACCACCTCCGGCGCCCTCGAGCCAGACAGCTGCGGCGGCGGTTTCGAATGAGCGTTATCGGATGGATCCGTCGGTCAGTCTAAGCGGCGGCGAATTGCGCTCGGGTGCTGTTACTGGGGGACGACACTATCTGCCCGACGATGGAGTTCAGCTGCAGACGGGCGCGTCGAAAATTATCGACTTTCCAAACCGCCTGCGCCGCGTATCGATAGCCGATACCACCATCGCCGATATCCAGGTGATCAATCCGTACCAGGTCAACCTAATCGGCCACAAGCCGGGCTTCACGACTCTGGCCATCTGGGACCAGCAGGGCCAATACAACGAGCGCCCGGTACGCATCGATCCCAACGGCAAGCAGCAAGTGTTGCTGTCCACGATGGTGGCAGAACTTGACCGCTCCGCTATCGAGAACCAGGGCACCAACCTGTCGGCAGCACTTGCCCACGCAGGAGTATCGCTGGTCGGACTGCCAGGCGCGGTAGCGACGCCGTATTCCCCATCGGTGAGCGTCACATCCCCCTCCGGAGTGGTCAGTTCGGTTAATGAATCACTGGCGCCCGCCGGAGAGCTTACCGGCCTCATCCTGTCGCAGGGTCTGACTTATGGTTTGGCGGTGGGGAACAAGGACTACGCCGTGCAGGGATTCTTCCAGTACCTCGAGAACCACCAACTCGCGAAGATTCTCGCGCAGCCGCAATTGCTGGCCAATTCTGGCGAAGAAGCAAAGTTCCTGTCGGGCGGCGAAATTCCAATCGTCATCGCGCAGGCACTGAACACCTCTATCGTGTTCAAGCAGTTCGGCACCTCGGTTGAATTCGTTCCGACCGTGGTGGGCCGCGATCAAGTCGAGTTGCTGGTGAAGCCTGAAGTGTCGGAACCTGATTACGCCCATGGCGTGCAGTTGTTCGGCTTCACCGTGCCGGCATTCGTGACCAGACGCGCGGAGACCATGGTGCAGCTCAAGGACAATCAGACGCTGATCCTCGCGGGCCTCATCCTGCACGAAAAGAAGACCCAGATTCAAAAAGTTCCGTACATTGGTGACGTTCCGTACCTCGGCGGACTGTTCCGCAACACGAGTTATTCGAACACCGAAACGGACCTCGTGATGAGCGTAACGCCGCAAATCGTGCAGCCGCTGCCTGCGGGCGCCCAAGTTTACAATCCGACTTCGGTGCCGGAATTGACGCCTGAGCAGATCGAAACCCGTCGTCTGGCGCAGCCCGACGCAACAAGGCCGAGATTTTAATCGGCGAAGGACGAGACATAGCCGAGAAATTAGTGCATGATGTGACACAACATAGGTAGACCAAGGGGAATGTGTAGTGTCATCGCTCGGTAAAAAAAGTGACGGGGCTCGTAACGGCCTGAAGGTTCAATTAGTTGGCGAAGGCGGAGATCATCGCGCAGACGTCCGAGATGCGCTCTCCGCCTTGGGAGACCCGGTCCTAAATATCCAGGAAGTCGAGCCGGATCCGGACGCGACTAGCGACGCCTCCTTCGACGTCACGATGGTGGTGTTCAACGGCAACGACGAACTCTCTCTCAGTTATCTGAATACGCAGGCGGGGCGCGAGCCCCGCCCGGTCCTCTTCGCGCTGCTGCAGGATCGTTCTCCCGACTTGATGAAGCGGGTACTGAGAGCCGGCGCCGATGAGTTGCTGTTTCTGCCGCTGGATCCCGGCGACGCGACCCGCGCGCTGCTCAAGATCAGCGAGAGCCGCCGGCGCGAAGAAGTTCACGTTGGCGGCGGCATGATCGTTTCGCTGGTGAGCCTGATTGGCGGCACCGGTGTGACGAGTCTGTCGGCCAACCTGGCGCTGGCGCTGCGCTACACGTTCGACAAGCGGGTTGCGGTGGTGGATCTCGATCTGCAGACCGGTGGCCTGTCGGTGTTCCTTAACCTCGAACCCGAGCGCACGATCATGGCGCTGGCCGAGGGGACGCGAAAGCTCGATTCGATTCAACTCGAATCGGCGCTGAGCAAGCATGCGTCGGGCATTTACCTGCTGGCCGCGCCCAAGCGAATCGAAGACAGCGAATTGGTCAGCGACACGATAGTCGGCGCGATTCTCGACCTGATGCGCCAGCTGTTCGACTTCGTGATCGTTGATTGCGGCACGCATATCGACGCGAACACGGTCGCAGCCTGGGAACGATCGAGTCATCTGTTCTACGTCCTCGACCAGTCGATTGGCGCGGCTCGATGCGCGTGGCGATTCGTCGATCTGGTGGGACGGCTGGGGCTGACGGGACTCGAGCCCAACTTCATTCTGAGCCGTTTCGTGGCAAATCATCCGATAAGCGAAGACCAGCTGAGCCACACGCTGGCGAAACCGATCCACACGCGAATTCCGCGCGACGAAAAAGTTCTCGAGCGGGTGCAACTGAGCGCGCAGGATTTGTGGCAGGTGGCGCCGAACTCGCCGCTGGCCAAAAGCATCGAGGACTTGGCGCGGCGGCTCGAGGTGGGCGAAGACTCCACTGAGTCCGATTCTTCCAATTCGTTAGTATCGCGCCTGTTGAATGTTATTGGCGCGCGCAGTTGAGGTGTCCGAATGAAACTGGTTGAGAGAATTTCACAACAGAACAGCGCAACCCCGATTCCATTTCAGCGCTCACTGATAGGCGGCAATCAAAAGCGCCCGGTCAAAGACGTTCAAGCCGAGGGTTTTCAGCAGCTCAAGCTGGCGGTCCACAACCGGCTGTTCGAGATGCTGGACGTCACGCGGCTTGAAAGCCTCGAGCCGGTGCTCGCCGCGCATAAAGTTACCGAGGCGATCACCGCCATCCTGGACGACGAGGGGCGCCTGCTCACCGATACCGACAAGGCTCATCTGATCGAAGAGATCAAGAACGAGCTGCTGGGACTCGGGCCGCTGGAGCCGCTTTTGTGGGACGATGAAATCACCGATATCCTGGTCAACGGACACAATCAGGTTTACGTCGAGAAACGGGGCAAGCTTCACGCCACCGAGGTGAAGTTCCAGGACGATCAGCACTTGATGCTGATCATCGATCGAATCGTGTCGCAGGTTGGGCGCCGGGTTGACGAATCGTCGCCGATGGTCGACGCGCGCTTGCCTGACGGTTCGCGTATCAACGCGATCATCCCACCGCTGGCGCTCGACGGCCCGGCACTGTCGATCCGGCGATTCGGGCGCAAGCGCTACAACATCGACGACCTGGTCGAGAAGAAGACCCTGGTGCCCGAGATCGTCGACTTCCTGCGCACCATCGTGCGCGCGCGGCTCAACATCCTGGTCTGCGGCGGCACCGGCTCAGGCAAGACGACCATGCTTAACTGCATGTCACTGTTCGTGCCGGCCGATGAGCGAATCGTAACGATCGAAGACTCGGCGGAATTGATGCTCCAGCAGCCGCACGTGGTCCGGCTCGAGACGAGGCCGGCCAACGTCGAAGGCAAGGGTGAAGTCAGCCAGCGCGACCTGGTGAGGAACACGCTGCGTATGCGGCCCGACCGCATCATCGTCGGCGAGGTGCGCGGCGGCGAAGTGTTCGACATGTTGCAGGCGATGTCGACCGGCCATGACGGCTCCATCGCCACCATCCACGCCAACACTCCGCGCGACAGCCTGGGACGTCTCGAGATGATGATGCTGCTGTCGGGCGTGTCGATTCCGCAGCGCGCGATGCGCCAGCAAATCGCGTCAGCGCTCAACATCATCGTTCACGTCTCGCGCCTCTCCGACGGCTCGCGCAAAGTGATGCGCATTTCCGAGATCAGCGGTATGGAAGGCGAGATGGTGATGATGCAGGACCTGTTCGACTTCAAGCGCACCGGAATTGGACCGGGCGGCGAGGTGCTCGGCCAGTTCGTCGCGACCGGCATTCGGTCAACCTACTCGCAGCGGCTCGAGGCTGCGGGTTACAAGCTCGACGCCAAGATATTCCGCAGCACGATTGGATAAACACCATGGACTTTTTAATGGCAAGCGGCATATTCGCGCTCGTCTTCATGGGCGTGCTGGTGTTCTTCAGCAGCCGAGGCAATGAAGTCGAGCAACAGCGCGAGGTAGCACGGCGGCTGACGCGCCCCCCCGAAGACATCGACATAAGTGTCATGCGCAAGCGCCGGCCCGAGGAGGGAGCGCTGCTAAGCGCGTTGTCCGGAGTGAACCTGCTGCGCAAACTCGAAGAGATGATGTGGCAGGCGGGCTTGTACATGACGGTGGCCGACATCCTGCTGATCATCGTGCTGATGTTCGGCGCGGGACTGGTCGGCGGAAATCTCATGTTTCACGACATGTGGTTCGCCTTCGGCACCGCGTTGATCGTTGGCAGCTTACCGCTGATGTACATCCAGTTTCGCCGGACGCGGCGCATAAAGGCCTTTGCGGCGCAGCTGCCATTTGCGCTTGACCTGATCAAATCGTCGCTGGAGGCGGGCCATTCGCTGCAGCGCGCGCTGCAAGTTCTGGTCAGCGAATTCGCCGATCCGCTGGGCAGCGAATTCCGCACCGTGCTCGAACAGAACCGGATCGGATTGCCGCTGCCGCGTGCGCTCGAAGACATGCTCAAACGAGTGCCGGAAGACGACCTGCGACTGCTGATCGTCGCGGTGCGTGTGCAAACCGAAGTCGGCTCGAGCCTGGCGCAGATTGTCGGACGGCTGTCCGAAATCGTTAGAATCCGCCAGCGCTTGCGGATGCAAATCAGGGCGCTGACCGCGCAAGCGCGCCTCGGCGGACTTATCGTCGGCTGCTTGCCGATCGTCGTGCTGTGCATATTCAGCTTGATTCAACCGGGCTACACCAATCAGTTGTTTGGTGACCCGACCGGTCAAAAGATTCTGAAATTCGCGGTCGGATCTGACGTGCTCGCCATTTTGACCATCAGGCGACTACTAAGAGTGAATTACTAATATGGGCCCATTTGGAATTGGCGTATTGGTCTTCCTGCTGGCCGGCGGGGCGTGCCTGGCCTTGTATATGGCTATGTCTCCGCAGAATCGGGCGGTCGACGAGCGGTTCGCGGATTTGGCGGTCAGGATGCGGGCCTCGCAGGGCGCACTCGAGGGTGATTCACAGGATGAAGGCGTGCTCCGCATGCTGGTGAGATGGGCCGCCAAGCGCGTCCCGCCTCCGAATCTGGACAGCCCCACTGGGGAGAAGCTCCAGCAGACTCTGGCGCAGGCAGGATTTCTGAAGTCCAGCGCGCCGCAGACATATCAGGCGGTCCGCGTGCTGTTGGCGATCGGATGCGGCGTGGTCGGTCTGTTGTTCGGAGCCATTTTTCACGCCTCGCTCGCTACACCACTAGTTTTCGGACTCGGTGGCGTTTCGGTTGGAATTTTCGTACCGAGCTACGTCCTGGGACGGCGCGCGCGAACACGTCAGACGAACATCTCGCGCCAGCTGTCGGATGTGCTCGATCTGCTGGTGGTGTGCGTCGAAGCAGGTATGGGACTGTTCGAAGCAATTCGGATCGTCGGCACGGAATGCGATCGACATGGGCAGGAAATCGGCACCGAATTGAACCTGGTCGCCACTGATATCTCGGCGGGCGCGTCCCTTGGACAGGCGTTGCGCGGGTTGGCGGACCGGACTGCGGTTGAGGATATCAAGCCACTGGCCGCAACCTTGATTCAGAGCGAGCAACTTGGCGCGCAGATCGGACCGGCGTTGCGTGCCAGTTCGGACGCATTGCGCACGCGTCGCCGGCTGAAGGCAGAGGAAGACGCGCAGAAGGCCTCGATTAAAATTCTATTCCCGCTGGTCATCTTCGTATTGCCCGCGATGATCGCGGTCATCATCGGACCGGCAATGATCTCGGTTCTCCGTACCCTCTCCGGCAGCGGCGGATGATTCCAGGCCGGCTGATTTCATCCGGCCAGAAGGCAATCCAATAACCTCTCCCAGGAGGCCTCGAACCCATCTCAGCAGCAACGAGTGGGTTCGGGGCCTGTTTGTTTTGTACGTGCGCTCTTCAACCGAGATGTGGCGCCACGGGAGTCTCTCTTCGCTCGCGGACGAAAAAGCGGCCGCGGATTGGCTCCGCGGCCGCTCGATCAATGCCCAATCGGTTTCGGCGGCGTCTTGGACCGCCGCGAGAATCCGAGGCTACAGACTGAGACGCTTCATCAAGCGATATAGCGTGGTCCGATCGACGCCCAGCGCCGTCGCCGCGTCGACCCTGTTACCGCCGGCGGCCGCGAGCGCCGCCTTTATCCGCACGGTCGCCGCGCGATCAAGTGTCGTTTGCAGCGTGCCCTCGTCCGGACTCTCTGAGGCCTGCGCGGCCGCTTGCGTGTGGTTCGAACCTTGCGCCGATCCCGGCGCGGCGCTCGCGCTTGAGGCGGACTCGACGGCGGCCGGCTGGGAAACGCCGGCACCGTGAGCGAGGTCGTCATCGAATGCGTCGTCGTCGAAGGCAAACGCCTCGGGCATCAACGTCTCTTGCCCACTCATCACGACCGCGCGCTCGATCACGTTTTCCAGCTCGCGCACATTGCCCGGCCACGAGTAG
This sequence comes from uncultured delta proteobacterium, assembly GCA_963724395.1. Lineage (GTDB taxonomy): Bacteria > Desulfobacterota > Binatia > Binatales > Binataceae > Binatus. The sequence continues at coordinate 544,189 of CAVRUK010000005.1, forward strand.
CCAAGCAGCGCCTCCTCAGCCTCCGGCGAAAGCATGAGCGGCCGGCCCGCGTCGGTCGAATGAAAGGCGAGAAAATGATGCGCCAGCGGGAGGATGTCTTCGCGACGCTCGCGCAGCGGGGCAATCCTGAGCGGAATTACGCTGAGACGGAAATACAAGTCAGCGCGAAAGCGGCCGGCGGCGACTTCACGTCGCAGCTTGCGATTGGTCGCCGCGATGATTCTGACGTCCACCTTGCGCGGTTTCGACCCGCCGACGCGCAGCACCTCGCCGTCTTCAAGCACGCGCAGGAGCTTGGCCTGGAAGTCCGGCCCCGCCTCGCCGATCTCGTCGAGAAAAAGCGTGCCGCCCGAGGCGCGCTCGAAGCATCCCGCGCGCTCGCGGATAGCCCCGGTGAACGATCCCTTCTCATGGCCGAAGAGCTCGCTCTCAACCACGCCGTCGGCAAGCGCCTTGCAATTGATCGCGAGGAACGGGCCATCGGCGCGATTGCTCCAGTAATGAAGCATGCGGGCCACCAACTCCTTGCCAGTACCCGTCTCACCTTCGACCAGCGCGGTCGTGCGCGACGGAGCGACGCGCCGAATCATGGCGACCAGCTGGCGGCTCTTGGGAGCTTCGGCCACGAAGCCGGCGGCGATGCTGGCGACGTCGAGCTGCTCGCGCAACTTCCGATTCTCGCGCTGCAGCGTGCTCATCTCGACCGCGCGCGTGACGACCGCGTTCAGCTCATCGGTGTCAAACGGCTTCGTCACGCAGCCGAAGGCGCCGCCGCGCAATGCCTCTTTTGCCGACTCTGCGGCAGGCAGCGGTACGCTCAGCACCACCGCCAAGTCAGGCTGCTTGCTCTGCACTTTTTTCAATAAGTCCATCCCATCCATCCCCTGCATCCTCATGTCTGCGACGATTACGTCTGCACCCTCGCACTCGAGCACCTTTAGTGCGGCCTCGACTGTGGGACAGGTTTCGCATTCGTAACCGGCCTGTGAAAGGACCATCGCTGCACCGCGCGCAACGTGGAACTCGTCGTCCACGATCAGGACACGCGCCCTACTCTGTTCGTTGCGACCTCGCACCCTCGTCTCACGTCCGCGTTTTCCTTGAGGGGCAAACGCGCCTTAGTGTAGCATTCTTGCCCTCACCGGTAGAGGTGTCAATATAGGCTAAAAGAGCCCGGTTTGACTGGATTTTTTCCAGAAAACCACGTTGTAAAGGTGAACGCGGCGCGGATTCGCAGCGCCTTCAACTGATCTGCCGCAAAGATATTCAACCGGGCTGTGCGGTTTCGCCTCAGCCTGAAACAGATCTGTGAGGGGGAGAAGCTAGTTCGAGGAAGAGTTTCGCGACGTTAGCGGTACAGGCAGCAATCCCGGCGGCGAGGCCAGGTAGCCCAAGGCAGGCTCGTCCTGGTAATCGGCAGCGTCGCGCGCCTGGCGGGCATTGTCTCGCGCTTCGCAGTTTTGCTGGTCCTGTCCCTGGCATGAGGTGATATCAGTGGAAGACGCGCATCCGTAAAGGCTGGCGGCCGTCGCCAGTATCGCGACCGCCAGGAGCCGCCTGATGGTGCTATCAATCATGGTTCCGCAGATAACCGTAGCAGATTATTTGATTGGGTCGATACGACTCCGGCGCCATTTCGCTTGCGCGGTCACCGCTCATCCGGGTCTTCGAGCTTGCGAGCCAAGGTCTTGCGATCGACGCCGAGAATCGCGGCCGCCTCGCCACGATGACCGTTGACCGACGAGAGCACCGCCCGCGAGTACTCGCGCTCGACTTCCGCGAGCGGCACGCGCCGTGACGCAAGCTCCTCGAGACGGGCAGGCGACTGCTGGTCACCGGTGATTCTGTTCGGCAGGTCGCCTCGCGTAATCCGACCACCGGAGCATAGGATGACGGCCTGCTGGATCGCATTCTGCAGCTCGCGAATATTACCCGGCCATCGATAGCGTGTGAGATACTCTGTCGTCTCGGCGTCCAGCTCAGGCGGGGCCTTCCCAGCCTCGGCGCTGGCGCGCACCAGGAAGTGCTTAATCAACAGCGGAATGTCTTCGGGCCGATCGCGCAGCGGTGGCACCGCCATCGTCACGGTCGCGATGCGATAAAAGAGATCGGACCGGAAGCGGCCGTCGGCGACGGCTTTTTCCAAATCGGCATTGGTCGCGGCGATAACCCGGACGTCGACCGTGGTCTCTCCCGTCGCGCCGAGCGGCCGCACGCGCTTGTCCTCGATCACCCTGAGCAGCTTGGCCTGAACCGTCGGCGGCATCTCGCCGATTTCATCGAGGAACAGCGTGCCGTGGCTGGCCGCCGCAAAAAGGCCGAGCTTGCTCTGTTTCGCGTCGGTGAACGCGCCGCGAGTGTGTCCGAACAACTCGCTCTCGATCAGACTCTCGGGAATCGCCGCGCAGTTCACCGGCACGAACGGACCGCTATGACGCGGGCTCAGGAAATGAAGCGCGCGCGCCAACAAATCCTTGCCGGTCCCGCTCTCGCCGGTGATCAGCACGCTGACGGAACTGTCGGCCACCTGCGCGAGCTTGCTCAGCAGCGCGGTCATGTTCGGACTGGCGGCGATAATGTTCTCGAGGCCGTGATTGCGGGCCAGTTCAATTCGCAGCCGCTTGACCTCATCGCGAAGGTCGCGATTTTCCAGCGCGCGCGAGACGATCAGAAGCAATTCGCCGTTGCTGAACGGCTTGGTGATGTAGTCGAAGGCGCCGAGCTTCATCGACTCGACGGCGGTCTGAATCGATCCGAACGCCGTGATGATGATTACCGGCAGGTCGGGAGCAATTCGCTTCAGCTCGGCTTGCAAGCCGTGCCCGCTCATTCCGGCCATCCGGAGATCGGAAATCAGCACGTCGGGCGCATCCCGCTCGACAATCGCCAGCGCATCATGGCCCGAGTTCGCGCTCAGCGGATGATATCCTGCCTGGCGCAGAATATCGGACAAGGCGCTGACCATATCGTGGTCATCGTCGACCACCAGTATGGTCGCCTGCTCGCTATGCGCGCCGCTGTTGCCGGGAGCCGGACTCATGTTCGACCATCTCGCTGGATGCCATCGGAATCGCGACGACGAACCGCGACCCCGACGGCCCTGAGCTGAACGTTATCTCGCCATCGTGCTCCCGTACTATAGACTGGCTGACCGCCAGACCCATGCCGGTTCCCTTGCCCGGCTCCTTGGTGGTGAAGAACGGCGAGAAGACGCGATCCTCGTGCTCAGGAGCGACGCCCGCGCCGGTATCCTCGAACGCAAGCATCGCGCGCGAGCCTTGGTGGTTGTGCTCGGTGTCCGCGGTCACGCGCAATGTTCCGCCGCCGCGCTGCATCGCGTCGAGCGCGTTCATAATCATGTTGACGAACACCTGTTCGATTTGGTCGGCGTCGCAATTTACCAGCAGCGGAGTTGCCCCAAGTTGAGCGAAGGTCTTCACGTTGCGATGCGTCGCTTCCGGCTCCAAGAGCGTTAGCGCGCGTTCGGCGATCGTTCTCAAGTCGCAGATCGTCTTGTGCGATTCGCTCTTGCGCGCGTAATCCAGGAGCATCCTGACGATTCGCGCAATCCGATCGATTTGACGGACGATGACGCCGAGCTTGACGCGGCCGTCCGCCGAAATCGTTTCGTCCTGCTGCAGGGCCTCCGCGCGCACGCGTATCACGCCCATCGGGGTGCCGATTTCATGCGCGAGTCCGGCGGCCAGCGTCCCGATCGTGGCAAGCCGGTCCGCGCGCTGAAGCTCGCGCTCGAGTTCCAATTCGCGGCGATGCCGTTGCTCGAGATCTGAGCGCGCGCGGTTGAGTTGCTGATCGAGCTTGAGGAATTCTTCGCCAAGCAGTTCCAGCTCGCTTCCCCCGCCGCGATCGGAATCGTCCGACGAAAATTTCATCACGTTCGCCGACAATTCGTCGAGCGGCCGCGATACGTAGCGGCGCACGCTCAGCGGTATGACGATGGCAATCACGCCCATCAACACTATTGCCACGATTAACGACGCTGCGTATTGCGCGCGGCTGTCTCTGGCTACCTTCGTCCAGTCCTGGACTTCGAGCAGGTATCCGATCACGTCTCCGCCCGGGCCGGTCAGCGGAACCAATTCGCAGAACCAGCTCTTGACGCCTGCGGTCGGTCCGAACTCCGCGGAGTTGCGACGCGCGAGCTGCAGGCGGGCCGTGTCCACGAGTTCAGCGGGAAAATCCGGCAGCGAGTACCAAAGCGTGCCGTCCTTTCGGAGGATTGCGCTTCGCGTTCCTTCGGCATCGATCTTCCTGAACGCGTCGCCGACCTTGTTCCATTCTTGCGCGACGACTTCTTCGTCAACCGAAGGAGCCAGGCCGGAACTGGCGGCGCGGGCCGATTGCTTCAGCTCATTTATGTAGACGTTGGACTGCTCGACACTCCAGTACGTATACGCGGCCAGTACTGGCAATACGCAGAGCAGCAGGACCAGCGTCAGCCGAGTGCCGATTCGCACGGTCAGTACTCCATTCGCAAGAGCGCCACTAGATACCTCGTCGCGTCAGTCCTGTTGTCCGCGAAAGCCCCACCAAAGTTCATCGCCAGTTATATGCCATCGCACGGCGTTCCGCCTAAACCGCCGCAGCGCGAAAGATCGGGAACAATGCCGCTTAGCGAGCGGGAATTTTGACGCATCCTTTCGCGCACAATCCACACAAATGGCCCGTGTCCCTGGCAAGTGAGGCCAGCCCCCACATCGCTTGAGCAAGATTTTGCCCATCGAAATGCGGGGTTCGCGCTTTTCAGGAAAACCTGGCGCGCAGACGCGATCATCCGGGCACGTCACTTGCTGAAGTGTTTCTGGCGGCGGCCCGCCTGCCGATCTGGCCTGCGATTTCTGGGGATTGGGGCGGCCTGTTGGAAGTAGGGACCCCGGGCCGCCGTATTTTCCACAACCGAGGCGAACCATCAGTCGATGAAAACCAAACAAGCGCTGACCGCCTTTGCGGAGTCGAAGATGAATCAGATCTCGTTGCTCGACAGAGCAAACGTGTTCGAGGCCGGTCTTTTTTCGTGGGGAATTCCCGAGCAGACCGCGAAAGAACTGACCAGGCAACATACCGAACTCGACTATGCGCCTGGAAAGTTGATTTTCAGCCAGGGTTCGCCCGCCGATATCGTGCTCTGGGTTGTCAAAGGCGTGGTACGGGAAATCTGCCCGAATGCGAACGGCACGCAGACGCTGGTGCGGCTCGCAACCGCCGGCGACATTTTGGGTCTCGCCGACAAGCTCAACGACAAGGGTCAGTGGGTCCGGCGCTTTGAGGCGTGGACGGCCAGCAAGTGCGTGCTCGCGATTGTGACGCGCCAGCACGTGCGCAATTTGCTGACTAACATGAACCCCGAGGAGCTGCTGGCGCTCTCGGAGCGGATGAATTCGGCATCTTCGGAATGGGTCCACTACTACGCGACGTTTCTGGGACTCTCGTATCGCGAGCGGATCGAAATGGTGATGGCGGAGCTGGGCCGCAAGTTCGGCATCGCCGATCGCGACGGCGTCGTGATCACCTTTGAACCTACGCATTCCGACCTGGCGGAGATGATCGGCAGCTCGCGACCGGTGGTCGGCCGCGTTCTGTCAGATCTGATCGAAGATGGAGAAATCGGGCGGCGCGATCGCAAATACATTTTGCTGCGTGGTGGAGCGATTGAAGCCGCAGTAAGCGAAGTCTCTCGCCCCGCGAACGCACAGACGCCGCCAAGCATCGCGCCCGCAACGTCGAGGCGGCACAGCACAACTGTCCAGCGTCAGCACCGGTGGGGACAACGGTAGTAGTTCGAGTGGCGCAGGAACTTGATTGAATGTGAAACCCGCCGTGGGTTTCAGCAGGGGTGACCCCTGCACCCAATACCAGGATAGGAAATATGCGGGACGGAGTCCCTGTTAGAACTTTTTTTGTGCCATCCTGAGCGCAGCGAATCTTAACTCGCCCGTTGTTTTACGGGGGTTGTTCATGAGCTCGGCGAACGCTGCTGCGCGGCGTGCCGATCGCGTTCGCGCGCAACTACAATGGCGAGGTCGCCGCGAGATCCGTTTGGCGGCGATCCGACCGTCAAAGACAAAGGCCAAGTTGAGGATCACGCCGAGAGCCGCAAGAATGAGATGGCTCCTCGGGCGGCGGAGCGCTCGCTGCAATCGTGTAGCTGTTTCAACTGCGCTTCTATTTCTTCTTGCCGGCCTTGCCGGTTCCCGACAGCGACACCTCCTGCGGCGCCCCGGTCACGTTGTCAGAAATCGTCAGGCCTCCAGTCTGTGGCGTCGTGTCCGTCGGCTTGAAGGTCACTGATACCTTGCAACTCTTGCCCGGCAAGAGGGTTTCTTTGCATTCCGAGGTCACCGCGAAAATTGACGGCGACGCGCTCTCCATTTCGATGTTCACCGCCAAACCTGTCTTCTTGCTGCCCGCATTCTTGATCGTGACCGTCTTGGGCTTGCTGGTAGTTTCAACTGTCACTGCGCCGAATGCCAGTGAACTGGGTTTGATGGTCAACTTCTCGGAGATCGGAGTCGGCGTCGCAGTCGGGGTTTGAGTAGTCGTGGGAGTTGTAGTGGTAGTTGCCGTCGCCGTTGAACTAGCGGTTGGAGTTGATGTCGGCGATGCAGTAGCGGTTGCCGTCGGTGTTGCAGTCGGCGTGGCTGTCGCGGTCGCGGTAGCCGTTGCAGTTGGTGTGGCAGTTGGGGTCGGCGTCGGTGGGACGCTGGCCAGCACGATCGCTATCCGGCTGTTGCCGGTGTCGGCGATATACACGTTGCCGGCCTGATCGACGATTGCATCGTCAGGCGCGCACAAACCGCTTCCGCTGATTGGAGCTGACCAGGCGACGAGGAAGGGATGCCCATAGCAAATGTTGTCGGTGAAGTCGTTGCCCGCACTGCCCTGGCCGTAAACGAGGTTGGCCGTGACGTTTGGTGCGCCGGGATTCGCCAGGGGAACATTATATTTAAGCACCCGATTGTTGAGGCTGTCGGCAACGAATAGGTTGTCCTGTGAGTCGAGCGCCACTTGCTTCGGCTCGCACAGCAATACTGCGCTGGGTGGCGCGCTGCTGCTCGAACCATTGCAACTATTGCCACTAAAATTGGTTCCGCTGGCTCCCTGGCCGAAGACAAGATTGGCAGTCACATTAGGGGCGCTTGGGTTGGCTAGCGGCGCATTGAACTCCAGCACGCGGCTATTGGCCTCATCGCTTATAAACAAGTTGCCCTTGCTGTCGAGTGCAACTCCTGCAGAGACACACAATCCGGTAGCGCTCGTAGGCGGCGCGCCGTCGAAGCCGTCGGCGCAGGCATTGGCGCTGAAGTTGTTGCCCGGTGTACCTTGGCCAAAGACGACACTGGCGGTGACATTGGGGGCTAGCGGATTCGCCAGTGGAGTATTGAACTCCAGGACCCGGTTGTTGCCGCTGTCGGATACGTAGAGATTCCCGGCCGCGTCCAGCGCCACGGCATTCGGGCTGCACATTGCAGTCGCGCTTGGAGATGGTGCCCCTTGGAAACCGTCGGCACAGGTCACGGCCGAGAAGTTGTTACCCGCCGCACCTTGGCCAAAGACCAAGTTGGCGGCCGGTCCCACGCATGGCGGAGTCTGGCAGGCGGCGAAAGGCTGATTGAACTCGAGCACGCGATTTCCCAGGCTATCCGCGACATATAAGTTTCCATTTTTGTCGACAGCAACGCCTTCAGGAAAACACAGGCTGTCAGGCCCCACGCCTTTGACGTCGCCCGCACTGGTCCCACTGAAGCACCGCCCAGTTGAGAAATCAGGCTGGCCCAGCACCAGGTCAGCCGACGCGCCGTTGGTAAAGCTCGTCACGTTGCTCCATCCAAGCACTCTGCTGTTTTCCTCATCGGCCACATAGAAGCGGTTGGGGACGACACTTTGATCCAAGGCCGACGAAGTGGCGATATCGAGGGACTTGGCCCCGCCGAAATTGATTATGTTGTGGCTTAGGTCGATTTGGCCAAGTGCCACGTCTGCCGCCAAAGTGCCGGAGGCGTATTTCAGCACTCGATTGTTCCCTGTGTCGGTCACGTAGAGGTCGCCGTTGGTGTCGAGAGCTTCGCCGCCGGCAACGCCCGCACTGGAAAAACACAGGCCGGTAGCCGAGGGCAATGGATTGCCGGCCATCGAATCACCATTTGCGCAGAGATTGGTAGTAAAACTACTGCCCCCTGCACCCTGGCCGTATACGAGATTGGCAGTCACGTTTGGTAATCCAGGATCGGCGAGCGGCTGATCGTATTTCAGCACCCTGTTGTTGTCCGCGTCGACAACATAGACATCGTCCGCCGAATCTAACTTAACGTCGTTCGGCGAGCAGAGTCCGACGGCGCTCGGTGCCGGATTGCCGCCAATACCGTTCGCGCAAGCACGGGCGCTCAGGTTGTTACCGGTATCGCCCTGGCCGAAGACCAGGTTAGCGGTTACGTTCGGACTGCCGGGATCGGCCAGCGGTTGGTTGTATTCCAGTACCCGGTTGTTGAAGAGGTCGGCTACGTAAAGGTCGCTCTTGCTGTCGAATGCGAGGCCGAAAGGCAGGCATAGTCCGGTCGCGCTTGGGAGTGGGTCGCTGCCGAATCCGTCGGCACAGGCATCGGCGGTAAAGTTGGTGCCAGTGGCGCCCTGGCCGAAGACCAGGTTGGCGGTCACATTGGGGGCATTGGGATTCGCCAGCGGCGTGTTGTATTCGAGCACCCGATTATTGCCGAAATCGCCGATAAAGACGTTGCCGGCGGAATCGATAGCGACGCCGCCAGGGGTGCAGATTCCGGTGGCGCTGAGTGGAGGATTACTCCCTGCGCCATCGGCACAGGCATTCGTTGTGAAACTCTTGCCCGTTGCGCCCTGCCCAAAAACCAGGTTTGCCGCGGGTCCCACGCACGGAAAGCCCTGACAGGGCGCGAAAGGTTGATTGTATTCAAGCACCCGATTGTTGTTGCCGTCCGAGACGTAAACATTGCCCATCGCGTCGACTGCGATCGGTTGAGGAAAACAAAGGCTATCGGGTCCCAAGCCGTCATTGTCCCCCGCCAGGATCCCATTGTTGCAACTGCCGGAAAAGAAATCCGGTTGACCCAGCACCAGATCCGCCGGACTTCCATTCACTAACGAAGTAATGTCTTTCCAAGCCAACACACGGTGATTCCGGGTATCACTGACATAGAAGCGATGGGGGGCAACGCTCAGGTCAACCGCAGCGAATGCGGGAGAGAACAGTGCAGAGGCCCCGCCAAAGTTTTCCGTGCCGTGCGTAAGATCCACCTGACCCAGTTCCAGGTCCGCCACGACGCCGATCGCGAAGACTGGGGGTGCGAACGCGACAAGAGCGAGCAAAATGGATGTAGCTACCAGCTGCAGGCAATCGCTGCGAAACTCCATCGCTCAAAACAATAGCACGTGTGATTCTGCGAAAAAGTCCTTTTTTTAAGGTCTGGACGTAAATTGACTGTCCGCCTTGTTGCCTTTCTATTGTGTTTAACAGCAGTGCGGCAATCGGTTGGCAGTTGGCGGGTCTCATCAAAAAAACTGCGAGCCGAAGGAGGATGTGGGCGCTTTCGCATCGCTCCTCTCCGCGTCTATGAATTAGCCCGTTTAGTCGAGATACTTGGCAATCTGTTTTTCGGGAAGGTGGTTAATGCGTTGTGCGAACTGCGGGACAAGAAGTCCCTCGACAAAGCTCTGGCTTGCGTGTCCTCTGCTGATCATTCTGACGCTGTTGTTCGCTGCTGCACCGGCACGAGCTCAGCAAGCAACTCTTTCAGGGACGGTGCAAACCGGTGGGCTGAGCCCAGTCGCGGTCTCGGGTGCATCGGTAACGCTCTATGCGGTAGGAACGAATTACGGCTCGAATCCTACACCGCTGGGGAGCGCGACCACCGATTCCAGCGGCAATTTCACGGTGCAATACACTCGGCTCGGTCCCGGCACTTTTGTTGTCTATTTGGTGGCGCTAGGCGGCGATGCCGGATCCGGGAGCAACTCGGCTATCGGGTTGATGGGGCTGGACGTGGTTCCCAGCCTGACACCAACACCAATGCCAAAAGAGCGCGACAACTTTTCTTCAGGAGATACACCCGCCGCGCAAGCGCCGGTCATGATCAATGAACTGACGACCGTGGCGGCCGAGACCGCGCTGGCGCAGTTCACCGACTCCACGGGCGCGGTCATCGGTACGCCATCAGGCAACGCCACCGGCTTTGACAATGCGGTCAAGCAGGCGCAAGAAAATCTGGTTAACAGCTCGACCGGCTTGCCGGCGAGCTTCTGGCCGGCGAACTGCACCGGCGGTTCCCCGCCCGTTAACTGCGACGGCCTGGAGCGGCTCGACACTATCGCCAATATCCTGGCGGCGTGCGTGGAGAGCGATGGACCGTCATCGAGCGCGTGCAGCACGCTGCTGAACGACACGGGCAGCGTCGGCGGCACAACACTTGCGGCGGCGCACTCGATGGCGACCAATCCCGTCATGAATGTCGCCGCACTGTACAAGATTCAAAGCGCTTCTCCGCCTTTCACTCCCTATCTGACAGCTAAGCCCGATGGCTGGGAGATCGCGCTCAATATCGCGCCCGGCAACGCTGGCTTTAACGGAACCTTCTTCCTGGCAATCGACGCCGGCGGCAACGTCTGGGTGACGAACTTCAAGGGCAATAGCGTGACCGAATTGAACCCCAGCGGTAGCCTCACTGCCACCTTCTATCCCAACGGCGCCGGCTTCGATGGCGCGGACGGCGTGGCGATCGACGCCGGCGGCAACGTGTGGGTGACGAATCAGCTTGGCAACAGCGTGACCGAGCTCAACTCCCACGGACAACTGGTCAACGACTTCGCCCCCAGCGGCGCCAAGTTCAACCACCCGTTCAATCTGGCAATCGACGCCATCGGCAACGTATGGGTAGGTAACCGCAGCGGCAACAGCGTGACGGAGTTGAACTCCAAGGGTGACCTAGTCGGCCATTTCGCCCCCTCCGGCGCCAACTTCAACCTTCTCGAGGGAGTGGCAATCGACGCCGATAGCAACGTCTGGGTAGGGAACACGAACGACGACAGCGTGGTCGAACTGAACTCAAGCGGCAAGCTAGTCAAAAGATTCACTACCAATAGCGCCAACTTCCAACTGCCGGTAGACGTTGCAATCGATGCGGTCGGCGATGTCTGGGCCACGAACAACTTCGGTAACAGCGTGAGTGAGTTGTTGGCAGGCTGCTCCCCCTCAACGTGCACGGGCCACAGCTTCGCGCCCAAAGGCGCCAACTTCAACTCCCCGGCAGAGGTGGCGATCGACGCCGCCGACAACATATGGGTGACAAACGGTTCGGGAAGCGTGACCGAGTTGGACTCCGGTGGCGACCTAAGGGGCAACTTCGCTCCGAGCGGCGCCGGCTTCGACGACCCGACCGGTATCGCGATCGATGCCGCCGGCAACGTCTGGGTGGCGAATGGACTGGGCAACAGCGTGTCGGAGATCGTCGGCGCCGCGCGCCCGGTACTGACGCCGCTGGTTGCCTGCCTTACACAAACGCCGCCGCAGGCCGTATGCCTGGCCGGCGGCCCGGCATCGCCAACTGCCACGCCGACTTCGACTGGAAGCGCGACCCCTACTGCGACACCGTCACCCGGGGGTACGCCTACCGCAACCCCCACGCCAACTTCGACGCCAACCCCGGTCGATGCCAAGCTGAAGATTTCACCTACCTCCGTGAAGTTCAAAGCTACTGCGGTCAATTCGGTCAGCAAGAGCAAGGAGGTGACGATCAAGAACCAGAGCTCGAAGAGTTCCGGGTTAACCGTAACGATCGCCGGTGAGACTGCCTCCCCACCATTCGCGGTCGCAGGCCAATGCGTCACATCGTTGGCGCCGGGGAAGAGCTGTAAGGTTTCGGTGACCTTCGATCCAACCGATACCTCGGAGCAAACCGGACAGTTGACCATCTCCGACGACGCCGCCGGAGCACCGCAAACAGTCCAGCTGTCTGGAACCGGAAAAACCGCCAAGTAGAGGTCTCAGGCGGGAACGCGACGCGATCGGGACCCTGGAACCGGTCGCTGCATGTAGGAGCTAGCCTCCTATTTCTTCTTGGCGGCCTTGCCGGTTCCCGACAACGCCACGGTCTGTGGGGCGCCAGTCACGTTGTCAGAAATCGTCAGGCTCCCAGTCTGCGGGGTCGTGTCCGTCGGGTTGAAGGTGACTGATACCTTGCAACTCTTGCCCGGCAAGAGGGTTTCTTTGCATTCCGAGGCCACATTGAAAACTGACGGTGAGGCGCTCTCCATCTCGATGTTCACCGCCAAGCCTGTCTTCTTGCTGCCCGCATTCTTGATCGTGACTGTCTTGCGCTTGCTGGTAGTTTCAACTGTCACTGCTCCGAATGCCAGTGAACTGGGTTTGATGGTCAACTGCTCGGAGATCGGAGTCGGCGTCGCAGTCGGAGTTTCGGTCGTCGTCGGAGTTGCTGTCGCGGTTGCGGTCGCAGTGGGAGTTGCCGTCGCGGTTGCTGTGGCGGTTGGAGTTGCCGTCGCGGTCGCGGTAGCAGTGGGCGTTGGGGTCGCAGTTGCGGTCGGAGTCGGCGTCACGGTGGGTGTCGGGGTCGGTGTGGGTGGGGATGACACCAACGGATTGGCGAACGCAAGCACGCGGCTGTTTTCGTCGGCGATGTAGATCACGCCATTGACATCGTGTGCGATCCCCTCGGGACCGCACATACCGGTCGCGCTCGGAGACGGTAAGCCAAGATTGCCGCTGTAACAGGTATTCGCGGTGAAATCGGCGACGTCGGCTCCCTGGCCGAGCACCAGGTCCGCCGTCACGTTCGGGTTACCAGGATTAGCAAGTGGCTGGTTGAACTCCAGCACGCGGTTGTTGCTGCTGTCACTGACGTATAGATTGCCGCTGGCGTCGATCATCACAGAATAGGGTGCGCACATGCCGGTGGGACTGGGAGCCGGATTGGAATTCCGACCGTCAGCGCACGTATTGGCGGTGAAATTGTTGGCTGCTCCTTGACCGAACGCCACATTCGCCGTCACGTTGGGTGAAGCGAGATTTGCAAGCGGATCGTTGTACTCAAGCACGCGATTATTCCCCAAGTCCGCGACGTACAGATTGTCGGCCGAGTCGAGCGCGACACCGCGTGGAGTGCAGAGACCGGTTGAACTCGGCGCAGGTTCGTCGATGTTCCCGGCCGCGCAGGTTCTCGCTGTGAAGTTGTTGCCGGCAGCACCCTGGCCGATGGCGTAGTCGGCCGTCGTGTCTCCTGCAACGCCGTGACCCGCACCCTGACTATTCGAGAACGGAGGATTCGTGGCGGCGGCAAGGTAGATGAGTACCCGATTGTTGGATGTGTCGCTCACGTAAAGATTGTTTCGCGAGTCGAAGCGCAGGGCGGAAGGACCCAAGTACGCGTTTGCGCTGACTCCCCCCAGGTCGGGTTTATTGCTCGTAAAAATATTGTTCTGCCCGAATACGATTGAGGCCAAAGGCCCCACGCACGGAAAAGAGGCACAAGTACCGAATGGATTAGTGTACTCGAGCACGCGATTGTTGAAGCTGTCAGCAACGTACAGGTTACCGAAGCTGTCGACCGCAACTCCATTTGGGCCATACATCGAGTCGGCGCCCACTCCGGAAACATCTCCAACTGCGGAGCCACTGTTCGCGTGGCCGGTCAGAAAATCCGGCTGACCGATGACCATATCGGCGGGAGATCCGTTCTGCAGCGCCGCGACGCTCTTCCAACCGAGAACACGATTGTTGGCCTCGTCGGCGACATAGATCCGGTTGGGCGAGACTGTGGTGTCGACGGCGACGTCGTCCACAAAGTTTATGGATGCGCGGCCGTTCCAGTTGGTTTCGAAGTTGACGAAGTTGTGAACGAGGTCCTCTTGGCCGAGCGCGAGGCTCGCGGTCAGGTTGTCGGGAGGATTGCTGGTCTCCGGAAAGACTAACACGCGGTTGTTGAAGGAGTCGGCAACCAGCAGATCATCGCTCGAGTCAATCGCTACTCCGAACGGAGCGCATAGTCCGGTCGCATTCGGCGGCGGATGACCGTTTGCGCCGTCGTGACAGACTTGCGTGGTAAAGTCAGAGCCCGAATTTCCCTGGCCGATGACGAAGTCCGCCGTGGTATCACCGGAAAACCCGGGAGTGCCGCTGTGGGTGCCACCGGTGAACGGTTGGTCATATTCCACAACGTTGTTGACCACGCTGGTCGTGAAATTGAACTCGGGTTCGGCATTCGCGACAAACAGGTTTCCGTGCGAATCGACCGCAACGTCCACTGGGTCGGGCAGTTCTTCCGCTGCAATGTTCCCGGTCGAGCAGTTGACGCCGCTGAAATCATTGCAGGTGCCGAACACGACGTCCGCGCTAGTGTCGCCGGGCGTCCCGGGACTTGCGGGCGCCGCGTTGGCGAAGGGCTGCCCGCTCGACGCGGGGAAAAATTCCAGCACGCGAGAGCCGTTGTCCGCCACAAACAGATTGTCACTGGAGTCGAGGGTTATCCCGCGAGGAAAGCTCAAGCTGCTCCCATTGGTGCTGCTGCACAGGTTGGTCGTGAAGGAGGTCCCGCACCAGCCGAACACGACGTCGGCGGTGGTGTCGCCGGGGGTACCTGGTCCGGCACCGGTGGTATTGCTGAACGGAGCGCTCGGAGAATTCGCCAGATACTCCAACACACGGCTGTTGAGCGAGTCGGAGATGTACAGATTGCCTTTGCTATCCACCGCGACCGAAGAAGGTCCGTCAAGCGCGTCAGCAGTTGCGCCGAGATTGTTGGGAGTGCCGGTCGTAAAATCGTTCAGCTGTCCGAACACGACCGTGGGAAGCGCACCAGCCCGATCGCCGATGCAGGGGAATGACGCGCACTTTGAAAACGGATCCGGATAGAGCAGCACCCGGGCATTGTCCTCATCCGCCACGTAGAGATTGCCCTGACCGTCAACTGCGGCTGCTACTGGAAAGGAAAGCGAGTCGGGACCGATTCCACCGACATCACCAGCCATCGTGCCGCCGTCGGCTTGGCTGGAATTGAAATCCGGTTGCCCCAGGACGAGGTCGGCGGGCGCACCGCCGGCCAGCTCGGATACGCTCCTCCATCCCAGCACCCGGTTGTTGAACGAGTCGGCGACGTACACGCGGTTGGGAGACACCGAGTTGTCAACCGCCACGCCTTCAGGTCCGTACAGTCCCGAAGGGCCGCCCAGGTTCGGCATCGCGTGGACGAAATCATTCTGTCCGAGGACCAGTTGAGCGGCACCGTTGCCCGCCAGCGCGGGCAGTCGCACTCCGACCGCCAGTGCGCCCGTCGCCGCTAACGCGATAACTACTGCGGCAAACCTGGCTCGACCAGAACCAAGCGAACATTTCATCGTCGTCTCCCTCGCTATGGCGACAAACGCAGAAGAAAGAGCGCAGAGACTAGGCTTGGGTTAGGTTTTTACCTTACGACGCCACATGATTTCAATAAACAAAAGACGCGGTCACTTTATCGTTCCGTCTTTTGGTAGGCGAAGAATTAGGAATGGCTCCCCGGGCCGGATTCGAACCAGCGACATGACGGTTAACAGCCGTCCGCTCTACCGACTGAGCTACCGGGGAGTGTTTCGGTTGGTCTGCGCGGAGCCGGAACTACTTTCGATATACGCGCATCGATGCGAAATCAAGCGTTCATCTGATGGCGCCCGACATTATAGCCGTAGATACGCCGTACGAATCAAATCGAATCCGCGTCACGCGCGACTCGAGCTCACTGTGGAACTTTGGTGCCTTGCAGCGTTTTGTCCTGCACCGAGCCCATCGCCTTCACCGTCTCGGCGACGAACTTCGCTGGAAGCACGCCAGCCAGGCCCGAAAAGACCGGATCGGTGTTGAGCGAAGTGCTGGCCTCGAGAATTCCCCATAGCGCAAAACGCAGCCCGGCGCTGACGAACACTGGGGCGCCGCTGGAAAATCCCGGCGCGCCGCCGCCGTCGAGATAGCTGAGCGTCTGCAGGCCCGCGCCGATGACCTCGGTGTCGGCGGGCACCGGAACCGAGACGTGGCCGAATCGCGCGAGCGCCTCGAAGCGATGCTGGTTGACGCCCACGGTCGCGGCGGTCAGGTAGTACACCTGCGCTCCCGTTTCGGGGCGGGCGAGCGGATCGTCGTTGCCCAGCAGCGAGCCAAGCGCGATGGGCGCGATGCTGGCGCCCTTGGGGGTCAGCGGAGTCGCGGCGACGTCGGCTTTTTCTTCATTCGGATCGAGCACCCAATGGTTTTCGGGCGGCAGCGGCTCCTCGCGCATCGCGCCGGTCTTGGAATCCTCGAGAGTGAGCAGCAGGCCGGCGCGTGGATTGCCATGATCGTCGAGCAGATTGTGATGAGCAGTCACCAGGTACACGAAGGAGCGGCCGGGAAACACCACGCTGGGCACGGCGACGAAAAATGCGGTGCCGACCTGCTCGACGCGGCCGCCGCGATGGACCACTATGCCGGCGACGTTGCGCAGAGTCCCGGACGGAACGGTCTCGGCGTCGTCGGCGAATGAAATGGCCGGCGCGATAGCCAGGATGCACGCGAGCGCGACCGCCGCCACAATCGAGAGTGTTGCTTTTCTCATTCGGTCAGATTCATCCAGAGTTTTTGGAGATTGGTTCGGTCCCGTTTCGGCGGATAACGATAGCAGAAGAGCGCGCACGTGGAAGGGGTTCGCGGCCTTGCCCGACCCGTGAATGGGAAACAGTGCGGCGCGGCAGGATCTACTCGCTCCAGCCGCGCCGTCAATTCAACTGTCTCTATCTGATTTGCGCGCTACCAGCGGTTGCGGTTTCCACCGCCGCCACCGCCCTCGCGGCCGCCACCACCACCACCGCCGCCACGCCGGCGATCTCCACCGCCGCCACCTCCGCCACCGCGCGGGCCGCCCGTGCTGGCGCGGGCCTCGTCGATCTTAATCCGCCGCCCCTTCAGGTCGGTGTCATTAAGGGTCGAGATTGCGTTGGCCGCCTCGGCCGCATCCGCCATCTCGACGAAGCCGAAGCCGCGCGATTGCCCCGAGAATTTGTCGCTCACAACTACCGCGCTCTCAACCTTCCCTGCCTGTGCAAAGAGCTCCGCCAGGTCCTCCTGCGTAACTGCGTAGGCGAGGTTGCCTACATACAACTTAGTGGGCATAAAAAGCCCCTCCTTCTGAATTTGCCGGGAAGCTCCTATACAGACGACCCTGCGGGGTGACCGGGATCCGAGAGAAAGGCCGCGTCCGAGGCGTTTAGATCCTGAAATTAAGATAGGCGCGACGCAAACCGGTGTAAAGTCGGGTTCGAAATGCGGTCGCGGAGCTACGCGGGCGGATGGCAATCGAGGAACTCGCGGACGTACTGATTCACCAGCTCGGGTTTTTCCTGTTGCACCCAATGACCGGAATCCGGGATGTACTTGATCTCGAACGGACCGGTGAACAGGCCCTCCATGCCGTAGGTAAGCTCCTTACCGAGCGCGAAATCCTGCTCGCCCCAGATTAAAAGCGTCGGCGCCGAGATCTTGCGATCGATCCAGGGGTTGGAGCCGGGCCGGGCCATGAAGCCGGTCCGGAAGTTTGCGCGATAGTAGTTAATCGCGGCGCTTATCGAGTAGGGATTGCGAAACGCGGCGCGGAAGTAATCGAGATCGTTTTCGGTGAAGACGTTTTTTTGAATCGTGCCGTTGCGCAGCGCGTCGACCAGCGCCTGGTAGTTGTTCCGGCGGAACAGCAACTCGGGAAGACGCGGAATCTGAAAGAAAAGCATGTACCAACTGCGGAGCATCTGGCGCGGATTACTCCGCAACGCGTGACTCATCCGCTCGAGATGAGGACAGTTCATGACAATCAGCCGATCGACGACGTCGGGACGCATCATGGCGGTCGCCCATGCCACGGCGCCGCCCCAATCGTGTCCGACCACGGTGGCGCGCTTGTGCCCGAGCGCCTCGATCAGTTCGGCGACGTCGCCGACCAGCTTGTCGAGCGTATAGTTGGCGACTCCCACCGGCGCGTCGGACTCGCCGTAACCGCGCATCTCGGGTGCGACGCAATCGAAGCGGTCCGACAACGCGCGCATCTGATGGCGCCACGAATACCAGCATTCCGGAAAGCCGTGCAGCATGAGGATCGGCTGGCCGGTGCCCGCGCGTGCGACGCGCAGAGTGATTCCGCTCTTGAGAGTGATCTTTTCGAAGTGCCAGGGTCCGGGCATTCCCGTTCCGCGATTGTCCCCCTTCCCACTATGGGAAGGGGTTAGGGGTTAGGTCAGCCCGCATCCGCACCTGCGTTTAGCCCGAAAGTTACGCGGCTACTTTGGTTGTGCCTTGCATCGCGGGCAATTCGGGGTTGCAGATATAGCGAATCTTCGGGAGCGTTACGTCTGCCGTCGTGAACGTGGCGGAAATCGGATTGTCAAGGCGGAGGTTGGCGCCGGCGCCGAACGCGTCGTTGTCGAGCAGCACGACCTGCGGCTTGCCCCGCTCTGCTTTTGAGAAAACAAACTCGGGATCGACTTGCACCAGCACCAGCTTGCCGTCGTCCTTGTTGCGCGCCAGGTGCATGCTCGCGATGTACTGGATGTCGCCGCCGGAGATCATGTCGCGGTCGAGCAGCTCGCATTCGAGCACCGGCTTGCCGCCGGCGCTGACGCGGGCGGCCACGCGGTCGTGGCGAATGTCGATCTTCACGTCGCCGGCAACAGTCGGATAACCCCATCGCGCGGCCAACTGGAGGCGCGCGTCTTCATTGTCGCAGAAACTGCGGAGCACGAAACCGCGCGGACGAACGCCGGTGCGGCCCGAGACGCGAACCTCGGCAATCGAGAACGGGCCGACCGGGGTGTCGGGATAGTTCGTCACGCAGAAAATTGCGTACTCGGGAATCGACGGATGCATCGTGGCCGGGATCAGGTTGTCGGCGAGGTCGTCGTCGATCTCCATGTTGATGGTGAGAATTTTCGCGCCCTTCAGAATCCACGGCTCGGTTTTGTAGCCGTTGATCGTGGGCACCGACTTGCCCCATGCGGCCAGATCGAGCTTTCCAAAACGCGGAGGCATCAACGACCTCCTGCGGCGGCGGAAGCGGAATCGCTCGCGCCCTGAAAATGAGGCATCACTTCCTTGGCGAACAGGCGGATGGAGTCGAGCACCTTTTGCTGCGGCACGGTCTCGAGCGCGTTCAGGAGGAAGTTGACGCGATCGACGCCGACCGCTTCCCATTTCTTCATCTCGCGCGTAATGCGCGCCGGATTTCCGATCGCAATGCCCTCCGGCGCACCGGACGCATCGCCAGGCCCGGCCGCGTCCTGGCGCAGCGACGGCAGCAGCCCAAGCGACGGATACGATTTGCTCGGATACGCCTCGCGCGCCGCAAGCAATTGCGCGGCGAGATAGTTGAACGTGCCAGTGAGTCGGCGTCCAACCTTGACGCCTTCGGCATCGTCCTCATGACAATAGAGAAAGTTCACCGTCGATACGGCTTCGTTGACGACCTCGCCGATCGGCGTGCAGTTCCGGATGATCTTGCGATAGCGCTTGACCTTCTCGTCCTGCTCGGCGAATCCACCGAAGGTCAGCCCCAGGCTGCCCATGCCGCGCTCGGCGGCGTCGATCTCGGTGCCTGGACTGGTGACTGCGACCCACAGCGGCGGATGCGGTTTCTGGTAGGGCTTGGGAACGATCGTGCGCTGGGGCATCGACCACGACCGGCCCTGGTAGGAGAAGCGCTCCTGCGTCCACATTTTCGGCAGGCAATGGACGAACTCGTCCCAGGTTTTCTTGGTCTCGTCGGGACTGGCGCGAAAGCCCGCCAGTTCGGTCCAGGTTGCCGAGCGGCCGGTGCCGACATCGAGGCGTCCGCCGGAAAGAATGTCGAGGACGGCGGTGCGCTCGGCGATTTTGATTGGATGGTTGAACTCGGGCACGCACACGATGATGCCGTGGCCGACGCGCATTTTCTTGGTCTTCATCGCGCATGCGGTGAGGAACAACTCGGGCGCGGGGCAATGCGAATACTCCTCGAGGAAGTGATGCTCGACGGCCCACACCGAGTCGAAGCCGAGCGAATCGGCCAGCGCGACCTGCTCGAGGCAGTTGTCGTAGACGGTTTTTTCGGTTTCGCGCCCCCACGGTCGCGGTACCGAGATTTCATAGAAGAGGCCAAATTTCATCGCATCACCTCCATACCGTTCGTTTAGCGCAATCCCGGCGAGATCGAAAGTCCCGAGGTGAGGGGAAGGGTAAATCACTTTATTGAATGTGAAACCCGCGGTGGGTTTCACGCTTCCTTCGGCAGGGGTAACCCCTGCACCCAGTACTAAAAAAATCCGGTCCTCCTTCCCACCGTGGGAAGGGGTTAGGGGTTAGGTTCCTCATCATAAGTGACCTTGTATATTGCTTGACATATGTTGATTTTAAGTTTTAGATCGAGGTCGAGGACCAATCCATGAAACACGAACTCATCGACGTGGCCGAGCCGAATCTCTTACGCGGGCAATTTCCCTACGACGCGGTGCCGCGAATCATCTTCGACGGCGAGTTCGAGAAACCCGATCCGGCGCCCGATTTTTTCATTACCGACACGACCTTTCGCGACGGACAGCAGGCGCGTCCGCCGTACACGGCCGGGCAAATCGTCGCGATGTTCGACATGCTGCATCGCCTCGGCGGTCCCAACGGCATCATCCGGCAGACCGAGTTTTTCCTGTACTCGAAGGTCGATCGCGAGGCAGTGAATCGATGCCTCGCGCGCGGCTACGAGTTTCCTGAGGTGACCGGATGGATCCGCGCGGTGAAATCGGACTTCAAAATCGTCAAAGAGATGGGCCTGCGCGAGACCGGGATTCTGACCTCGGCGTCCGACTACCACATCTTCAACAAGCTCAAGAAAACGCGGCGCGCGGCGATGGACGACTACCTGGAGATCGTGAACGGGGCGCTCGATGCGGGCCTCAGAATCCGATGCCATCTCGAGGACGCGACGCGCGCCGACTTTTACGGCTTCGTCGTGCCGTTCGTGTCGAAGCTGATGGAACTGGGCGCGGCAAGCGGGATTCCAGTCAAGATTCGCGTCTGCGACACGCTCGGCTTCGGCGTGCCCTACCCCGGCGTCGCGCTTCCGCGCAGCGTGCCGAAGCTCATTTTAGGCCTGCGTCGCGAATGCGGCGTCAAGCCGGAGCAACTGGAATGGCACGGGCACAATGATTTTCACAAGGTGCTCGCCAACGCGACTGCCGCATGGCTCTACGGATGCATGTACGCCAACGGCACGATTCTCGGCTACGGCGAGCGCACCGGCAATCCTCCCCTGGAAGGGCTGGTGATGGATTACGTGTCGCTCAAGGGCGACGCGAACGGGATGGACTTGTCGGTGATCACCGAAATCGCGGAGTACTTCGAGCGCGAAGCGGGCTACCGGATTCCCGCCAACTATCCGTTCGTGGGGCGCGACTTCAATGTGACGCGCGCGGGGATTCATGCCGACGGGCTGCTCAAGGACGAAGAAATCTACAACGTCTTCGACACCGCGAAGATTCTGGGACGGCCGCCGCGCGTGGCGGTGGATAAGACCTCGGGCGTGGCGGGGATTGCGTGGTGGATCAATTCGTACTTCGCTCTCGCGCGCGGCGCGCAGGTAGAAAAGCGCTCGCCCGAGGTGCTGGAGATCGCAAAGTGGGTCGACGCGCAATACGACGACGGCCGAACTACATCGATATCGGATCAGGAGATGGAGACTCAGGTGCGTCGGCATCTGCCGCGCCTGTTCGAGGGCAGCGCAAGCGAGCGTCTTGCGGTGTAGCCGCCGCGACACGCACTATCTCAACGCGATTGTTCCCCTTCTCACATTTGGAAGGGGTTAGCGGTTAGGTTGCCCCTGCAACCGCCGTGATTCAGGACGCGCCGGAATGCAGGTCACGCCCCATACGTTCGCGACCGAGCAGGATTACGACGGTCGCGGAGAGCATCACGATTGCGGCTACGCCTGCGAGTGTGGCGGCGTAGCCAAATTGTTCGGCGAGGACTGCTTGGCTGACGGCTGCTCCTGAAGCCATCAAGACGCCGATCTGGTACGCGAGACCCGAGAACAGGCCGCGAACTTCCGGGGGCGATAGCTCGGTCAGATGCGCCGGGATTACGCCCCATGCGCCCTGCACCATGAACTGCATCACGAACGCGCCCAGCGTCAGGACTGCGAGCGTGCTCGGATAAATCCATAGCGGTATGACGAGGCCGGCGCAGATCACCGCGGTCGCCATCGTGCGGCGCCGTCCCCATCGGTCCGAGAAGTAACCGAAGGTCAGGCCCCCGAGCAGCGCGCCCACATTATAGATAAGTGCGATCGTCGCGACCGTGCGCGTATCGAAGCCGCGCGTCTTTTCGAGAAAGGTCGGGTACATGTCCTGCGTGCCGTGCGAGACGAAATTCATCATCGTCATCAGCAGGCAAAGGTAGACGAACAATTTCCAGTTGGCGCGAATCGCGCGGCGAATCTTCGACATGTCGGGGCGCGTGCGTTGCCATGCCTCAGACTCCGGAACCTTGGTGCGGATGTATATCGTCAGCAGTGCGGGCGCGCCGCCAAGAAAGAACATCGCCCGCCATCCGTAGTGCGGAAAGACGAAGAAGAACGCGGCCGCCGCGAGCAAGTAGCCGACCGCGTAGCCTTCCTGGAGCAGGCCGGAGAAAAATCCGCGCCAGCGCGGCGCTACCGCTTCCATCGCGAGCGACGCGCCCACGCCCCACTCGCCGCCCATCGCGATTCCGTACAGCGCGCGCATCGCCAGGAACCGGCCGTAGCTCGGCGCGAGGCCGCTCAGCACTTCGACGACGGAATAGAAGATGACGTCGACCATCAGCGGGATGCGGCGGCCGTAACGGTCTGCTACCCAGCCGAATACCAGCGCGCCGACCGGACGCAGCGCGAGCGTCGCGGTGACCGTGAACGCGATGTGCGAGATGGGGCGATGGAACTCACGCGCCACCGCGGGCATCACGAAAATCAGGATGAAAAAATCGAAAGCGTCGAGCGCCCAGCCGAGAAAGCTCGCGAGCAGGGTGTGCGCGGCCTCGGCAGGAGTGATCGAGCGGACGGGCTCGAGGGCAGCGGCGCGAGATTCCATGGCGTGTGATGATTAATCGAACCGGCGCGATTTGTCATTGGATGCGCAGCGAAGGAATCCAAGGGATCCTAACCTCTCCTTGTCCGAGGAGAGGTCGGCGGGAGCCGAAGGTGAGCGACGGGTGAGGTACAGCGCTGGCCGGTCGTAGCTGCGCGTTGTTGTGCTGCTGTTGCGCGGCGGACTCAGTGTCCAGCGAAGTACGCCAGCGTGTGGGCGGGGTGCGGTGTCTGGCGTTGCACCTCTCCCGGCGACACCGCTGCGCGGCTTTCGCCGACCTCTCCTCGGACAAGGAGAGGTTAGGATCGGTCGGTTGAGTTTGTTGGGTGCGATGCGCGATAAGTGGATTGTATGTTCAACGGCAATAAAGTGATTGACGCTGACGGGCATGTGATGGAGCCCAACGAGCTCTACGACGAGTACCTCGAGGGCAAGTTCAAACCTCAGCTCGACGAACTGAAGAAGGTCGCGTCAACGCGCGCGTCGAGATATTTTTTCGGTTACTTCCATCAGTTGAACACCGGGCGGCCTCTCGGTATCGCGGCGCCCGACCGGCCGTTGACGCGCACCGGACGCAAGCCGCATGGCGAGCGGCCCGACATTCGCGGCGGATTCGATCCGCACGTGCGCGTCAAGGACATGGATCGCGAGGGCATCGACACTGCAGTGCTGTTCGCGACCGTGGTCTCGAGCTTCTGCGCGCTCCAGAGCGTCGATTTCGAAGTCGCGATGATTCGCGCGTACCATCGATGGCTCGCCGGCTACTGCGCGGCACACCCCAATCGCTTGAAGGGCGTTGCGATTGTGCCGATGCGCGCGCCCGAGCGCGCCGCCGAGGAAATCCGCCGCGTCGCCAACGAGCCGTGGTGCGTCGGCATCTACCTGTCGGCGCACATGGAGGACAAGCTGCTCGACCATCCCGCGTTCCATCCGATTTGGAATGCCTGCGTCGAGACCGACCTGCCGGCGTGCTTTCATGGCGGCACGGCGCGCCCGCCCTATGGAATGGGCACGTTCGAGATGGGCAACAACCTGTTCATCCAGCATTCGGCGACCAATCCGTTCGAGGTGATGCGCGGGATCGCGTCGCTGGTGGGAGGCGGCGTGCTGGATATTTTTCCGAAACTGCGCGTCGCGTTTCTTGAAGCGGGCGTGGGCTGGCTGCCGTTCTGGATGGAGCGCCTCGACGAGCACTACGAGCTGATGCCGGAGTACGTGCCGTTTCTGCATCGCAAGCCGTCCGAGGTCATTCGCAGCGAGAATTTTTTCATCTCGTGCGATCCCGACGAGGAGACGCTGCCGTTTGTGGTCGAAACTGTTGGCGCGGAGCACATCCTGTATGCCTCGGACTATCCGCACTTCGACGGCCGCTTCCCGCATACCGTGAGCCTAACCGCGGGGCGCAAGGAGTTCAGCCCGGGTGTGGCGAAGAAGATACTGCACGAGAATCCGACGCGGCTGTATACGAGATTGAAGTAACTTGACTGCAATTCGCGGCACTCCTTATAGTTTAATTTCAAAGTCCGGCGAGTCTGCGGCAGACGCAGAAAACCCCGTTCAGACAATGGATTCAGCGCTGGTTTAGCGATGCAGAGAAGCGAACAAATGACCTTCTGGGAGCGGATTTATATCCCCGAAATCCTGCGAGGTCTTGCGATCACCAACTACCATTTCGTGCGCAACCTCGCGCTGCATACCGCGCATCTGTTCGGCATGAAGAAGGACGTCAACGCGACTTCGACGACTCAATATCCCGAAGAGCGCAAGCACTATCCCGACAACTTTCGCGGCAGCCATCGCCTGACGCTGCGCGAGGACTCTTCCGTGCGATGCACCGCGTGCTTTCTGTGCGCGACCGCGTGCCCGGCGCAATGCATATATATTGAGGCAGGAGAGTCGCCTGATCCGCATGTCGAGAAGTTCCCGGTGCGCTACGAAATCGACACGCTGCGATGCATCTACTGCGGGCTGTGCGTCGAGGCGTGCCCGTGCGACGCGATTCGGATGGACACCTACGTTCATCCGCGCATCTGGGGTTTCGACCGCAAGGACTTCGTCGAGCCCAAGGAACTGCTGATGCATCGCTCGCGCGTGCTGGCCGAGAAGGGCCGCGACGGCAACATGAACGAGATGCTCGCATGGTACCGCGAGCAGGACGCGGCGGTTTACGACCCGCAGCGGCCCGAGATGAAGACCTACACCAATCGCGAAGCGCCCAAGCACTACGCGGAAGCGCCGGACCGTATCGACGATCTCACGGCGATCGACCGGCACGCCACCCGCACCGGCAAATAGCCCGATGACGCGAGTGACCATCGGCCTGACGCTTGCGGGCCTGATCGTTTTGTTCATCGCCTACGCGAAAGGCGTCGGCGTGATACACGGCGGCGACGTGCTGAGCCACATGTATTGGGCGACCGCGGCGCTGACTCTGGTGGCGCTGGCCAACTTTATCGCGGTGGCGCACCTGGCGCGCGCGGAGCGGATGATCCAGCAACTGCGCGCGCTGTGCGAAAAGAACGGCATCGAGTACGGCGAGGATTGAGCTATACTTGGGAAGCCAAGGCCGGGCGCTTAGCACGGCCGCGGAGGTGACGCGATGACGCAGATTGAAGCCGCCCGCAAAAATATTATCACCCGGCAGATGACCGAAGTCGCCGAGGACGAGGGTTTCGCCGCCGAAGAAATTCGCGCGCTGGTCGCGACCGGCGAGGTCGTCATCCCGCACAATATCCATCACGATTTCCGGGCGATTGGCATCGGCAAGGGCCTGCGCACCAAGGTCAACGCCAACATCGGCGCGTCGAACTTCCATCAGCTTATCGACGAGGAAGTCGAAAAACTTTACACCGCGGTCCGCTACGGCGCCGACTCGGTGATGGACCTTTCGACCGGCACCGACCTCGACAAGATCCGCGCGGAGATCCTGTCGCGATGCACGGTGATCCTCGGCACCGTGCCGATTTACCAGCTCGGCTCGGAGCGCTCGATCATGGAGATGGAGGCCGAGTACTTCCTCGACGTGATCGAGCGGCAGGCGCGCCAGGGCGTCGATTACATGACGCTCCATTGCGGCGTCACGCGCGAGAGCGTGAAGCGGCTGCGCGGGCATCAGCGCATCGAGGGCATCGTGTCGCGCGGCGGCTCGATGCTGGCGGCGTGGATCGAGCGCACTGGCAACGAGAATCCGCTCTACGAGCATTTCGACGAGGTCTGTGCGGTGCTGCGCGAGCATGACGTGACGATTTCGATAGGCGACGGGCTGCGGCCGGGCGCCACCGGCGACGCGACCGATCGCGGGCAAATCGCGGAGCTGCTGCTGATGGGTGAGCTTACCGATCGCGCGCGCGCGATGGGCGTGCAAGTGATGATCGAGGGCCCGGGGCATGTGCCGCTCGATCAAATCGAGGCCAACGTGAAGCTCGAGAAGCGGGTCTGCGGCGGCGCGCCGTTCTACGTGCTCGGGCCGCTCACCTGTGATGTCGCGCCGGGCTACGATCACATCACGGGCGCGATTGGCGGCGCGATCGCGTCGGCTGCCGGCACCGATTTTCTCTGCTACGTGACGCCGGCCGAGCATTTGCGGTTGCCCGATATCGACGACGTGCGCGAAGGAGTCATCGCGACTCGAATCGCCGCGCACTCGGGCGACCTGGTCAAAGGCGTGCGCGCGGCGAAAGTCTGGAACGATCAGATGTCGCGGTATCGCAAGGCGCTCAACTGGGAAGGCATGTACGCGATGGCGATGGACCCCGACAAGGCGCGCCGTTACAAGGAAGAGAGCGAGGCCGCGGGTTCCAACGTCTGCACGATGTGCGGGTCGCTGTGCTCGATCAATATCGACAACGCGGCAATCAAATTCACCAAGCGGCGCTCGCTTGCCGAGGCGGAATCGCATGCCGCCGGTTGACGCGAACAGCATTCCGGATCTCGCGGCAGCGCTCGAACTGGCGGTCCCGGACGCGCGCGGCGAGTTGCGGCGTCTCAAGGATTTCCGCGGCCACAACCTCGTCGTTTATTTCTATCCGAAGGACGACACGCCCGGCTGCACGGTCGAGGGGAAAGAATTCCGCGACAGTTTCGAGCAGTTCCAGGCGTTGGATTGCATCGTCGTCGGCGTAAGCACGGACTCGGCCGAGCGTCATCGCGCGTTCGCGGAAAAGCACGCTTTACCGTTCATCTTGCTGGCCGACGAAGATGGGAAGCTGGCGGCCGCGTTCGGCGTGCTCAACGGCAAGCATGCGGCGCGCTCGACCTTCGTGCTCGATACCGATCTTCGCGTGCGCCGCGCCTTTCACGACGTGATGCCGCGCGGGCATGCGGCGCAAGTGCTCAACTTCATGCGGACGCTGGTCGAATCGCATCGAATGATTGGCGGATAGCGGGCCGCCGCGCCGCGTGGCGTGACTCGCGCGCGTGATTATAGTTGTATATTGAAACCGACTCCGCCGACGGACCGAACGGATAAATTTATGGCGAAAACTTCGAAGAACATTCTCGACGAAGCACGCTCGACGATTAAACAGATCGACATCGACGAAGCGCGCCGGATGATCGAAAAGCCCGGCACCGTGCTGGTCGACGTGCGCGAGAGCGACGAGTGGCGGCAGGGGCATATCCCGCAGGCGGTCGCGATTCCGCGCGGGTTCCTGGAACTCAGAATCGAGGAGAAGGTCCCCGACCACAAGACTCCCGTGATTCTGCAATGCGCGTCGGGCACGCGCTCGCTGCTGGCGGCGCGCACGCTGCGCGAGCTCGGCTACGAAAACGTGTACAACATGACGGGCGGCTTCAGCGCGTGGAAGGATCGCGGCCTGAAGTGGATTGCGGATCGAGCGTTCACGGCCGACGAGCTCACCCGCTATTCGCGCCATTTCGTAATTCCAGAAGTCGGCGAGAAGGGACAGGCAAAACTGCTCGACGCCAAGGTGCTGCTGCTTGGCGCCGGCGCGCTCGGCTCGCCGTCGGCGCTGTATCTCGCTGCCGCGGGCGTCGGCACGATCGGGCTGGTGGATTTCGACGTGGTCGATATGTCGAATCTTCAGCGGCAGATAATCCATACGACCGATCGGGTCGGGACGCCGAAGACCGAGTCCGCGCAAAAAGCAATCAACGCGCTGAATCCCGGCGTCAAGGTGATTCGCCACGACGTGCGGCTCACGTCCGAGAACGTGATGGACATCGTCAAGGATTACGACGTCGTGGTGAACTGCGGCGATAACTTCCCGACGCGATACCTGATCAACGACGCGTGTGTGTTCTCGAAGAAGCCGCTGGTTGACGGCGCGATTTTTCGCTTCGAAGGCAACACCACAGTTTTCTACCCGGCGAAGGGCGGGCCGTGCTACCGATGCCTGTATCCGGAGCCGGCGCCGCCGGACATGGCGCCGTCGTGCGCGGAGGCGGGAGTGCTCGGCGCGATTCCGGGGCTCATCGGATCGGTCGAAGCTCTCGAAGCGATCAAGCTGATAATTGGCGCGGGCACTCCGCTCATCGGAAAGATGGTTTACTTCGACACGCTATCGGACAAGGACTACGTGCGCATCTTGAAGATCCGCAAAGATCCGAAATGCCCCGTCTGCAGCGAGCATCCCACTCAAACCACGCTGATCGATTACGAAGCGTTCTGCGGCGTGGGCGCGCCCGCCAACGGAACCGCGCATACGGAACAGCCAGCACCTGCGAACGTGGCGGCGTCGGCGCGGTAACGCTCACGCGACTGTCAGCATAGTCGAAAATCTGGTTTGATTGCGGCGGGCCTCGATCGGCGATGGCCCGCCGCGGTTTTTTTGGCGACATTTTCATCATCGAGGCGATTGCGATGGCGCTGGGACCGTTTTACGTTGCGGAAAAGCTTAAAAGGGGCAACGGCATGAGAGGAATCGCGCTGTTCATGCGCCATGGCGAGACCGCGTGGAACCGTGAAGGCCGCGTGATGGGCCGCAATCCGATCGAACTCGACGAAGGCGGACGCGCGCAGGTGCAAGCCTCGATTCCCTTCGCCAGCCTGATGAAGCTCGACTTGATCGTGACGAGTCCGCTGGCGCGCGCGCGGCAGTCGGCGGAGATAATTGCGGCCGGCGTCGGCGGCGTCCCGGTTGCCGAGGACCCGCAACTATCCGAAGTCCTGTACGGCCGATGGGAAGGGATGGTGTACGACGACCTGGTCCAGGAGGCCGACTATCTGAACTATCGCGAGCATCCGCTGGACACACCGACGCCCGGCGGCGAGACGATCGCGCAGGTGCAATCGCGAGGCGTCGAGGCGGTGCGTCGCGCGATAGGCGACAACAGCGGCCGGCGCATCCTGTTCGTCTCGCACGGCGACATCATCCGCACCGTTCTGTGCCACTTCATGCGGCTCGAACTCGGGCACTTCCGCCGTATCCGCGTGGACAACGCGGCCTTCTCGGGTTTCCAGTTAATCGGCGACTTCGCTGAAATGAAATTCCTGAACCTGTTGCCCGATCCGGATCGCGCGTTTGCCGCGCCGTTTGAATCGAAAAAGTAGTCGTGAGTCGTAGTTAGCGGGGCGCGTTGACCCTCAAACTGGATCGATCACGGTCCGCCGGCGAGGCCGCCTGGCGCCGACGCCGCGCCGACCTCGACTCCCTTGCGCACGCGAACGTCCGCGCCTGATTTGCCGGGAACGTCCACTTTCAGGCTGCGATATCCGCCCGCGCTGGGGTCGGGCGCGAGAAATCCTATCGTGTATTGCTCGCGCAACTCGAGACTGATGTTCTCGCACGCGCGACGCAGCGCCTCACCGTCGCCGGCCTCGCGGATGATGTAGGTCTTGGCGCCGGTTTCGCTCGAGAGAGTGTGCAGTGTCTCGGCGTCAACGTGTTCGCTATCGTCGCCGCCCAGCACGAACGGTCCGATCGAGACGGCAATTCCGCCGCTGCTCCCGTTGGGGTCGCCGATTCCGATCGAGTACACCAGCACGCCCATTCGCCGCGCCTGTGCGACGACGTCATTTACCGTCGACGCGCTGGTGTTGTCCATTCCGTCGGTGACAACCAGCAGCGCTTTTTTGTCGTAGCGCCCGCGCTGCACCATCTGCAGCCCTTCCATGATCACGTCGAATAGAGCGGTCTGCCCGTAGGCGTGCAGCAAGGCGAGCCGGCGCATCACGAGATCGTGATTCATCGTGAACGGCTGCAGCAGGAACGGATGGCTGGAAAACGCGAACAGAAAGACGTCGTCCTTGTCATTCAAATCGTGCAGGAACTCCGCGATCGCGGCGCGCGCTTGCGGAATTTTGGGCGTCATGCTGCCCGAAGTGTCCACGAGGATGCCGACCGAGACGGGCGTGTTCAGGTCCTGGCGAAAAAACTCGATCGGGCGCTGCTGCCCGTCCATGAAGAGTTTGAAGTCGTCCTTCTGCAGGCCGGTGACGTAGGTGCCGCTCGGTTCGGTCACTGTAACCGTGACCTGCTCGTAACCGGGCTGGTTGCGCAACTCGCGGGTCGGCAGCACCAGCTCCTGGCCGCCTTGCGGAACCTGCGGCGGGAGGTTCATCGGCTCGGCACCTTGTGGCGCCGGCATCGATGGCAGCTCGAGCGTCGAGGTTTCCTTGCCCTGACTATGCGGTATCGGAATTAGCGGAGGAACGACCGAAGTGCCTTGCTGCGCCGCGGCGGGCGCGACTGCGCCAATCACGATCGCCAGCGCGACCGCGAACATGAAAATCAAGCTGCGCTCTATTCCCCGTATTATCGCCATCGCCATGCGTGCCCTGCGCCGAATCGACGCTTGTCCGTGTGTAATGATCCTATTTGCTCCAGCGTTGGGCAAGCCAGTCATTTTTTCAAGGCAGGCCGAGTCCGGATCCTATACATTCTGACGAATTCGCGTCGTTAAGGTTTCAGAGGCGTTGGCCCGGCTGGCGAATCCCGCCCGACCAGGCACAAAGTCTTTCCTGAACGATCGTTTAAGCCTGCAACACCGGTTTCTTGTTTCCCGTTCTGATTTCGTCGTAACCTGATGAAACTGCCGCGGCCAAGCGGCCGCTTTAGACCCTGCCCGACCAAGGAGAGACGATGAAGTTCGGAATTTTCATGGCCCCGTTCCATCGCGTCGGTGAAAATCCGACGCTCTGCTTTGAGCGCGACCTGCAGCTGATCCAATGGCTCGACGAGCTCGGCTACGAAGAGGCGTTTATCGGCGAACATCATTCGTCGGGATGGGAAATAATCTCGTCGCCCGAAATTTTCATGGCGGTGGCGGCGACGCGCACCAAACGAATCATGCTCGGCTCGGGCGTCGTCAGCATCCCGTATCATCACCCGTTTCACGTCGCCAACCGCTTCGCCCTGCTCGATCACCTGACCCACGGACGCGTGATGCTCGGATGCGGTCCGGGTGCGCTGGCGGCCGACGCGCACATGCAGGGAATAGAATCGACCACGCAGCGCAAGCGGATGATCGAGGGCGTCCAGGCAATCCTGCGGCTGTTCAACGAGCAGGGCAAGATTTCGATCGACGGCTCGTACTTCAAGCTGGTCGATGCGCATCTGCAGGTGAAGCCGTTCCAGCAGCCGCACATGCCGATTTTCGTCGCGAGCACGATATCGCCGTCGGGTATGGTCGCGGCGGGACAGCTCGGATGCGGCGTGCTGTCGGTCGCCTCGTACGCGCCGGGCGGTTTGGACGATCTGATGAAGCGATGGGCGATGGCGGAAGAGTCGGCGGCCGAGAACGGCAAGACGGTCGACCGCAAGGACTGGCGGATGGTCTTTCCGATCCATCTGGCGGAGTCGCGCCAGCAGGCGATGGACGATATTCGCGACGGCGCCAACGCGTGGATTCGAGAATATTTTATCGACACGCTCGGCGCGCGGCTCCAGTTCGAGGAATATCCGAATCAGCCGATCGAAGAGATGAATATCGACAGGATGAACGGGCGCGGCGGCATTTTCGTTGGAACGCCCGACGATGCGATCGCGCGGATCAAGGAGCTGCAGCAGGCGACCGGCGGTTTCGGGGGAATCCTCGGGCTCGCGCACGAATGGACCACGCGCGAAAAGACGCTGCGCTCGTACGAGCTGTTCGCGCGCTACGTCGCGCCGCAGTTCCAGGGGCAGGTGGCGGAAGGGGTCAAGTACTCGAATGACTGGGCGCGCGAGAATCGCGACCTGATGTTCGGCAAGGCGGTCGCGGGAATCGTAACCGCGATGCAGGACTACGCGCAGCACAAAGTCGAGAAGGGCGAGCCAGTCCCGGAGATGACGCTGCAGCCGGTAACCCGCGTCCGGCCATAGCCGAGCATGAGCGACGACGTCCCGTTTGCGGTTCGTCGTGGCGAGCTGCTCGATCGCGCTGTCGCGATTCTCTCGACTGATGCGCGCTTTCCAGCGGGCTGGCTCGAAGGCAGCCTCGCGGATGGAACCGGCGACTCTTACTCGGACATCGATTTGCACCTTTGCGTCGTCGAAAATGCCTGGGACGAAGTGTGGACCTCCCGGCTCGGAGTGATCGAACGAGTCGCGCCAATCCTGGCATCGCTCGATATCATGGGCGTCTTCGGCGTCGGCTGTTTGATCGAAGGACCAGTAAAGCTCGATGTTTTTTTTGAGCGGGAAGGCGGTCTTTCGTCGAGGCCGCGCATCGCGGTGAAGCGGCTTTGGGGCGCGCCGGAAATCTACCAGCGCTTCAAAATCGGCGACGACCTTGGAGATCCCGCAATCAAGCACGCGCTCGAATTCAGCGTGCGGGGATTTATGCAGGGGGCGACCTGGCCGGTCAGAATTCTCGCGCGCGGGCAGATCAACACGTTTCTGTTCAACGAAATCCTGCTGGTCGAGACGGCGATCGTTCCACTGATGCTGCTGGAAACTGATCGCCGCGCGTTCCATCGCAACATGTTCACGCGAGCGAAGTTGCTGCCGTCCGCGCAGCGCGGCGAATGCGCGCGCCTGGTCGATCGAATCGAAACGTCGGTGCGGACTGACGATCGCGCCGCGATGCGCGATGTGCACATCGAGATCTTCCAAAAGATCTGCGATCTCGCCGGCGCTGCGTTTGAGAGGTACGGCCTGAAGTTTCCGGCGGGGGTTGAAAGTGAGATGGTTGAGTTCTACAGGCGCGAGTGGCCGATGTGAATGTCGCGGATCGAGAGCTGTACGCGAACCCTCGCGTGTAACCACACGCAGAACAGAATCCTGAATCGCGCGGAAAATCACCCTCACCCGCTCCTTCGGCGCGGCCTCTCCCGCAACTAAGCGGGCGAGGCGGGTAATCGGTGGCGCGGAACGCGACATCCTAACTCCGCGCTGTATCAGGACCCTCGCCTTCGATCCTCTCCCTAACGGGGAGAGGGGAAGAGTTGGAGAGTTCGAGTCTTCGGTGCTACTCACAATGCTAACCGCATCGAGAGGAGCACGACGATGGACGCTCATGCCGAGATAGCCCGCGCGATTGATAACTACCGCGACAAGGTGGTCGCGCTCAGCCACGAGATTCATGAGCATCCCGAGCTCAAGTTCCAGGAGCATTTCGCGGCCGGCATCCTGACCAAGGCGGCCACGGAATTGGGGCTCGAGGTCGAGCGCGAAGTCGGCGGCCTCAAGACCGCGTTTCGCGCCGAGTTCGGCGGGCGCGGTCCCGCGGTCGCGATTCTCGCGGAATACGACGCGCTGCCCAACGGGCATTCGTGCGGGCATAACCTGATCGCCGGCGCCGCGCTGAGCGCTGTGGCGGGTTTGAAAAGCATCGCGAGCCAAATCCCGGGACGAGTCGTGTTTCTCGGCACGCCGGCTGAGGAAGGCGGTGGCGGAAAGATAATCCTGATCGACAAGGGCGCGCTGCGCGGCGTCGATGCGGCAATGATGGCGCATCCGACCGACCAGGAATTCTGCACGATGCCGGCGCTCGCCACGCAGCATCTCAAGCTGACGTTTCACGGTCACGGCGCGCACGCGTCGCTGGCGCCGTGGGACGGCGCGAGCGCGCTGACCGCGGTCATCCAGACATTCCAGAGCGTCGATGGGATGCGGCTGCATCTGCGCGACGGCTCGCGCATCCACGGCATCATCACCGACGGCGGACAAGCGGTGAATATTATCCCGGAGCGGGCAGAGTGCCTGTTCCTGGCGCGTGCGAAGACCAGCAAGTACGCGAAAGAGATCGGCGCGCGCGTCATTAGATGCGCCGAGGCCGCCGCGATGGCGACCGGGACGCGCGTCCAGCACGTAGTCGAAGGGGCATACAAGAACCTGATCAACAATCTGAGCATGGCGCGTCGTTACGCCGCGCATAGCGAGGCGCTCGGCACAAAATCGCCCGAAGCGCCGGCCAACACGCCCACCGGCAGCACCGACATGGGCGACGTCAGTCACGTGATGCCCGCGATACATCCGTCGTTCGCGATCTCTCGCCACGGCGACGGCAACTGCCACGAAGACGCGTTCGTCGCGCATGCTGACTCGCAGCGCGGCTACGATGCGATGATTCGGGTGGCAAAAGCGATGGCAATGACGGCCTACGATTTGCTCGCAGAGCCGGACCTTCTGGCGGCGGCGAAGAAGGAGTTCGAAGCACGCAAAGAAAGCTGAGTCGGGCAGGCCTTTTTGTTCTCGAATGTCTCGAATTTGGCGCAAATTCCGAATGTTCAATTGGTCGAAAAGAGGCAATATATACCATTAGTTGTGGTTCGGTGACCGATGTACCACCATCGGTAGCTTCGTTCCGTCAAATTTAGCGTTGCGCGGGAAGCTTGGGCGTCGTCCGATTTTGGGCGAGCCAAGAGAGGGTGAGGCATCCTGTCCCATACAGTATTTGTAGCACGGCGAGACCGCGGCTATCAGGCTGAATAGTTCATCCCTGAACTCGGCGATGGTTGGTCATCGTTCCTTCCGCTCGCTTGCTCGCGTCTTAGTGGCAGCCGCAGGTGCCGCCACAGCATCCGCCGCGCGTGAATCCGCCGCCGTTTGACGCGCCGGAATTTGCGATCGCGGTTGCGACGGCGGCGGCGCCGTCGCCGTTGTTGGCGCGTGCCGCGAATGTGGACATCTCGCGCGTCAGCTTCTTGCCGTCGCAATGCGGGCATCGCGCGCCGCTGTCGCCGGGGCGCACGAAAGCCTCGAACGAGCGGTCGCAGTCGGCGCATCGGTATTCGTAGATTGGCATTCTCTCTACTCGCCCGGCGGCTGGGCGTATTCGACCAGCACGCCGCGCGTGGCCTTGGGATGCAGAAAGCAGATCATGCCCGCCAGGCCGTGGCGCGGCTTCTGATCGATCAGCTGGAGACCCTTGGCGCGCGCCGCTTCGAGCTCGCGTGCGACGTCGTCAGTCTCGAAGCATACATGATGCAGACCGCCGCCGCGCCGCGCGAGGAACTTGCCGACCGCATTCGATGCGTCGAGCGGCTCGAGCAGTTCGATCTCGCTCTCTCCCGCCTTGAGCAGCGCGGCGCGGACGCCCTGCTCTTCAATCGTGGCGCTCTTCGTAAAATGCAGGCCGAGCGTGTCGCGCCAGAATCTCAAGCCGGCGTCGAGATTCGGCACGACGACGCCGACATGATGAATCTTCTTGAGCATCGCCTATTGATGGTGATCGAGGCACAGCGAGCGTTGCTCCTTGTCCCACCTGACCTTCATGTCGGGTGAGCCGAGGGTCGGATGCTCGGCGCGCGTCTGCGCCAGCTTGCTGCATGCGGCCTGTACATTGCCCTGCTTCGAGTAAATTACCGCAAGATGGAACTTCGCTTCGTACCAGAGAGGGTCGGATTCGGCGGCGGTGTTCTCGACCGCGGTCCACCGTTCGTTCGCGTCTTTCCAGTCGCTCTTGGCTTCCGCTCTGCGAGCAAGACCCGCGTTCGCATCGGGGGACGCCGGGTCGGCCTTCACGACCTCTTCGAAGACCTTGTCCGCCTCCTCGTCATTGCCGGTGGCCTGAAGCGCCTGCGCATAGATGGACAGCGTACCGGTCAGATTCTTGACCGGGATCTTGCCGGACGCGGCCAACTCGGCGAAGCCCTTGTAGGCGGTCGCGGTCAACTTCGCGTTGGCGAGGTATGTCTTCTGGTCGTTGTTGTCCTTGGCGGCCTGCGCGGTCTTCCAGAACTCGATTCCAAGTCCCTTGACGAAGTCCTGCTTGGCGGTGTCGCTCTTGCTGCGTTCGACGAGAGCGGCAACGTCGGTATTAACTTCGTCGTACCGGCCCAGGTGATCGAGCGCCGTGATGCGCCAATCGATCACGTCCTGGAATTTCGCGCTCATCATCGGGTAATTCGATTCGTAGCCGACCAGCAACGGCGCGACCTGCGCGTAATCGACGTGGTCCGGGTCTTCCTCGAGGATCGAGGCGAGCATGTAGGTCGCCTCGCCGCGAATCTCGCGCACCGCGTTCTTGGCGGCGGGAGTTTTAGCCGCGGCCTCGGCTTCGTGTCCCATCTTGATTGATTCGTTCAGGTCCGCGAGCGCCAGCTTTCTGAGCTGATCGGTATCGATCTTGGGTGCCGTTTTGTTGTCCTTGGCAGCAGCACCCGCGCCGACGATGATCTTGTAGTAGCATTCCGCGGCCTTGAACTTGGCGGTGAAGGTAAACTCGGGGTCGCCCTTGACCTTCGAATACATCTCGGCGGCTCCGAGGAGATCGCCCTGCCGCTGAAGGCGCTCGGCCAGCGCCACTTGCAGTTCGGCGGCATTAGGACCGGCGGGAGCTTTCTCCAGGTAATCGTTCGCGTCCTTCACCCACTTCGCTTCGAGCGCTGTATCCTTCCGGCCGCTCTTCTCCCATCGGTCGTGATCGAGGCTGTACTCCAAAAAGAAGGCCTGGGCCGCGTCGCCGCCGCCTTGATGTGCAATCTTGACGAGCATCTCCTGGACCATGTCGAAGCGCTTCTCGCGCTGATAGATATCAGCGGCGAACCTGCAGGCCTTGGGATATTTTCCGCTGTCGCACGCCTCGGAATAGTACTTGGCGGCGCCGGCTTCGTCCTTGCGCGAGAGCAGCACCGCGGCCAGCAGCCATTTTTCGAACGGGTCGCTCGAGTTGCCGAATTCCTCGACCGCGTTGTTGGGGAACTTGGAGGCGGCCGACACGTCGAGGGCCCATCCTTCCTTGTCGTTCTGCTTGGCCTCCATCAGATCGATGATCTGCTTGTGATAGGCGGCCTTCTTGGTCGGGTCGCTGACGGCTTTTTCGGCCTGAAAGAGGGTCTGCAATTGAAGCATGAACTGGCCGCCGCCTTCCTTCGCGCCGCCACCTTGCATTAACGGGGCAGCTGCCGCGGCATTACCCATCTTGGAGTACGTAGTGGCCAGACCTTGACGCGCGGCGGCGTATTGCTGGGTGCCGGTGCCGTCATCCATGATTTTCTTGAAGTCGGCGATCGCGTGGTCGTATTCGGCCTTATCGAACTTGCCCAGCTCGCGCTCGCAGTAGGCGCGGCCGAGAGTGTTCTCGCGAATCAGGTTGGGATCGGGCATCGCGAGCATGCTGGCGGTGAAGCCGTCGATCGCCTCGTTCAGCAGTTTTTTGGATTGTTCGGCGTTATCGTCGAACAGAGTGGTCGCGGCAGTGAACCGCAGCCATGCAAGTGGATACGCGGCGCGCAAGGCGAACTGCTCGGGTTTGTCGTAGTCGCATTGCCCGCCGTTGTCGATCTGCGCGATGCAATCGTCCTTCTTCTTCGAATAGACCGTTTCCATCCGATCCAGCATCGATTCGAGCTGATGGTAGAGAGGTATCAGCGCGCCCTTGTCCACCTTGCCGCTCGACGTGAGCTTGGCGAAGCTCGCCTCGGCGCCGTCGAGGCGGCTTATCACCTGGTCGGCCGTGGATTCGTTGGACTCGGCCGAGGACATCTGGCCGGATAGGCTGGAAAGCTCGCTCTCGAGCTGGCCGGAACTCTGCGCGGCGGCGATGCTGGCGGTGAAAGCGAGCGCAAAAAACGCGGCTAGCATCACCGGCAGGCGATGCGACAAAAGCGGACGGTTCATATGTCTAATCCCCAAAATGCTGTTCCCCGGGAAATTGTGGTCCTAACTAAGGACAATGGTGCGATAACGTCAAGCTAGTTCAAATACTCGCGCAACCTGAGGGACACTGGCAAGCGAGCAAATTCGTGCGGTGCGCCCCGCTATCGACGGCGCGGCCCGCCTGTCCTCGCGATCGACCAGCACCGCGGCCATCCCGAGCGCGGCAGCCGGCGCGAAATCGAGATGCTCCGAGTCGCCGATATGCATCGCGTCGTTTGCCGCGACACCCGCTCGAGCGAGCGCAGCGTCGTACACCTCGCGCCGCGGCTTGGCATAGCCGGCTTCGGAGGAGATCGTGATCGAATCGAAATAACGGGTCAGGTCGAGGCCGTCGAGAATTCGATACAGGCGATAGTCGAAGTTGGAGATCACGCCCAGTTTAAGTCCATCACTTTTTAGACGTTGAAGAGTCGCCGCTGCTTCAAGATCGGCAATCCAGTGACCCGGGTCGGCAAAGTGGGCAAAAAGAGCGTCGAAGTAGGCGTCGAAGTCGGGAAATTTGCCCAGCGGAGCGAAGGTCTCGGCGACGCGCTCGCGCCACCATCGACGCTCGAGGCGCCGCAACTCGTCGTGCCGAAGACCGAGTCCAAAAGCCAGCCCCGGCGCGTCACCGAAAGCGCGGCGAAAACTGGCGGCGACGGCCTCTTCGGAAGCGTCGAGGCCGAAATCCCGCGCCAGGCGGGCGTAGGTGCGTCCGATCGGCTCGCGCGCCTCGAACAGCGTGCCGGCAGCGTCGAAGAATGCGGCGCGGATCAAGAACGGCGAAACCTCACGGAGTTTCGTTTTTCGCTTTTCACTGGCCGCGGCGCGGGCTCTCGTGCGGGAGGATCGCGGCGAGCCCACCAGAAGACGTCGCACAGCACGCCGCATGCCGGGAGATAAATTTTGGGCGGCTCGGCGTGCGTCGAGGTAGGCGCGGAGGCGCCGGCAGCGGCGGTTTTTTCGTCGTCGATCATCGCTCGCGAGATGCTAGCGGATCACTGCAACCCATCCCAGACCTGGATCAGCACGCCGAAGGCCGACTGCGGCGAGATGAAGTATTGACGCTCGCCGCGCCAGTTGCGTTTTTCGTCCACGACCCGGACGCCGTCGCGCTTGAGCCGCTCGCGGGTCTCGTCGAAATCCTTCAGGTCGATCGAAATATGATGCATCCCCTCGCCGTAGCGCGCGATGAACTTGCCGACGAAGTCGTTGTCGGTCTTATGCGGCGGGCTCTGGATGAATTCGAGCTTGAAGCCGGCGACCTCGAGATGACCGAGTGAGAAGTTGCCCTCGGAATTGCTGGTGTGAATCTCGTGGCTGATTTTGGTGCCGGGAAAGTAGCGCGTGAAGAAGTCGTAGGCCGCGCCGATGTCCTTGACGGCGAGTGAGACGTGATCGAAGTACGCCAGCCCGTCGGGCGCGGGCTTGGGATGAGTCTGTTCCCAATTCGGGGTGTGCCAGAACTGGATCAGCACGCCGAAGGCCGAACGCGGCGAGATGAACGCGGTCGCGGAACCCGAATCGTACTTCTGCTCGTCGACGACGCGCACTCCGCCCGCCTTCAGCCTGGCCACGAGTGCGTCGAGACCGTCCGTCTCGATCGACAAATGATGCATCCCCTCGCCATGCCGCTCGATGAACTTCGTGACGAAGCCGGGCTTGCCGGGCGGGTCCTCGATAAGCTCGACGACGAAGCCGCCGAGATGGAAATCCTGCCAGTAGAAGGAGCCGCTGACCTGCTCGTCGAGCGACTTGGCGCCGCGCAGCTTGATTGGAAAATATTTCGAGAAGAACTCGTAGGCGCGGTCGATGGACTTCACCGCGATCGAAACGTGATCGAACCTCAAGCGAACATTGTCAGTCGCATCCATGCTGAAACGAATCTCCCTTCGAGAGGAATGTGTGCCTATTTCGCGGCGCGTCCGGGCCGGAAACGCCACAGTAGCCGGAAGGAGTTGCGCAGCACCAGCGGCCATCCGTTGGCGATTTTTCCGGCGTACATCCGAAGCGATTGATCGGCGCGCGACAATGCGGGGACGTCAAAGAAATTCGAGCCTCGCGTCCAGCCGACCGTCACCCCCGTCAATCGTGCGTACAACTATATAGCCGCCGCCCTTGAACGGGCCCGCGTTGAAAATCTGCGTCGGACCGATCCGATCGACGCCGGCGGATTCGTGGATGTGCCCCGAGATGCAAACGTCGGGCTTCACCTCTTCGATGAAGCGGCGCGCGGCGGTGCTGCCGACCGGCTTGCCGCTAAGGATTCGATCGCACTTGGTGTCGAACGGCGGCGTGTGACAGATCATCAGGAGCGGTCGTGCGTCGCGGACGGCGTCGTAGCCGGCGCGCAACGTCGCGTAGATTTCGTCCTCGCTGAGCTCGGTGGGAGTGCCGAAGGGCGTGATGTTCGAGCCGCCGCATCCGAAGATCCCGACGCCGCCGGTGACGCGACCCTTGCCGTGCAACGCGATTCCGTCCTCTTCGAGAAACGGGATAACCTCGCGCCGGTCGAGATTGCCGGGCAGCGCGAGCACCGCGGGACACGCGCGGCGCACGTCGGTCAGGACTTTGCGCGCATCGTCGACGCCGCCGAAGTTGGTGAGATCGCCGGACAGGATTACCAGGTCGCAATCGCGCATCACCTCGCCCATCCGGTCAAGATTGCGAGTCGCCATGTGCACGTCGCCGAAGGAAATTATTTTCATGGCAAGAGTGGTGTCCGAATTGTCAAGTTAGCGATCTTTGGCAGCTGATTGTAGTGGGCGCGCCGCCTTCCTTTCTGATTCCCTCGCCCGTTATGGGGAGAGGGTTAGGGTGAGGGACAACAGTGCGGCGCGATTGTCCGATGCGCCGCACATTCTGATCTTCGGGCAAATTTGGTCCCTCACCCGACGCGCGCGGACGCACGTCGGCCTCTCCCCACAACGGGCGAGGCAAAAGAAGGACGCCCCCCTTCCTTTGCGGCGGCGGTAACAGCATAACCAGAACATGGCGTCGCTAGAAAAATTCGCGTTCGTGCTGTATCGGCCGCAGTCGGCGGGCAATATCGGCGCGGCGGCGCGCGCGCTCAAGAACATGGGCTTCGATGATCTTCGCCTGGTCGGACGCGGGCCCTTGAACGATCGCGAA
This sequence comes from uncultured delta proteobacterium, assembly GCA_963724395.1. Taxonomy (GTDB): domain Bacteria; phylum Desulfobacterota; class Binatia; order Binatales; family Binataceae; genus Binatus. The sequence continues at coordinate 585,417 of CAVRUK010000005.1, forward strand.
GCAGTAAAAATGGCGGTGCATGCCGACGACCTCCTCGCGAGCGCGACGGTCTATCGCGATCTTGCGGGCGCGCTCGCCGACTGTTCGCTCGCGATCGGCACCACCAGCCGTCGCGGCGGCTATCGCAGCCGCGCGAAGCCTTTGCGCGCGGCTGCGGCGGAACTCGACGCGCTCGCAGGCTCGAACAAAATAGCAATCGTCTTTGGCCGCGAAGATCACGGACTTACTAATCGCGAGCTCAAACTGTGTCATCGGTTGGTGACAATCCCGACGGCTCCCGAGTATCCGTCGCTGAACCTTGCGCAGGCGGTGATGGTCGTCGCGTATGAGCTGATGATGGCGGCGAACGAGTCGGCGGCGGCGATCGAAGCGAATCGCGCGCCAAAATTCGTAGCCGCGGGGGCGAGCGATCCGATGCTCGAGCGGATGGCGGAGGCACTGGTCTCGATCGGCTTTATTCCTGACGACAACCCGGAGCATATCATGCTCGCGATCCGCGAGATTTTCGGGCGGAGCGGATTGACGGCGCGCGAAGTCGAGATTCTCAACGGGATGGCGCGGCAAATGCGATGGGTCGCCGAGGGCGGGCATCGGACGCTGGCGGAGAAACGTCGCGCGGGCAGGAAGTTGAGATAAATTTGCCGCTGTTTCCCCGCATCGCCGCGATCAGTGATAATTGTATTGGCTCGCGCGAAGCATGAAACACAAATGGCCGAGATAATCGATTTTGCGGAAATCCAGGAGGCGCGGCGCAAGGCTCGCGCGCGCATCCCCGAGCGCGAGACCCTGGAGCGCGCGGTGCAGCTGATGCGCGAGAACCTGGCCGCCGTCGCCGCCCGGCTGGCCGACGCGCCGCGCGATCAGCAGGCGGAATTGCTGACGCGCGTCGAACGGCTCGCGGCGATGATTCGCTACGGAATGCGAATGCTCGGTGAGCCGTCCGACGCTCGCCGGAACGCGGGCGGTTGAATGTGGACGAGGGACTGACGCTCAGAATTACCGGCGTCGAGCCGGGCGACGAGATCGCGGGCGCGCGCAAGGTGACAATCGCGACGACGCGCGGCGCGATTCCGCTGATGCTGCATTCGGCGCCGGAGAAGGGGCGCGGCGTGCTGTGCGTCAGCGGCGCGATGGGCGGATTCGACGGACCCTCGATGCTGTATCCGCGCCTCGGGCTGGAGATGCCGCGGCGCGGACTCACGGTTGCGCGGCTGGACTATCGCGCGCCCAACGAGTTCGGCGAATGCCTGGTCGATGCGATGGCGGCGCTGACGTTCCTGGGCGGAATCGGCAACGAACGCGTCGCGTTGATCGGACATTCGTTCGGCGGCGCGGTCGCGATCAACGCGGGCACACTCAGCCCAATCGTGACGACTGTGATCGCGCTGTCGAGCCAGCTCGCGGGCGCGCACGTGGCGGGCGAGCTGGCGCCCAAGCCGATTCTGCTGATTCATGGCGGCGCGGACACGATTCTTCCGCACGAAAGTTCACAAGCACTTTACGATCGCGCAGGCGAGCCCAAGACGATCAGGATTTTACCCGGCGTCGGACACGGATTGGCGGAAGCGCGCGACGAAGTATTCGATCTCGTCACCGACTGGCTGATGCAAAAAGTTTGAAATTGAAGCGGCTATTCACTCCGATGGCCGCATCACTGTAGAATCGCGAAATGGCTAGTGGACAACGAATTGCGGTGGTGGGTGCTACGGGCGCTGTCGGCCAGACGACGCTGAAAATCCTCGAACAGCGCAAGTTCCCGATTCGCGAGCTGCGCGCATACGCGTCGGCGCGATCCGCAGGCAAGACCGTCACGTTCGCCGGCGAGTCGATAACAGTGGAACGGCTCGACGCCGGTTCGTTCAAGGGAATCGATATCGCGCTGTTCTCGGCGGGATCTGAGCAATCGCGCGAGTTCGCGCCGCTAGCCGTCAAGGCGGGCGCGATCGTCGTGGACAAGTCGAGCGCGTTTCGAATGGACCCCGACGTGCCGCTGGTGGTGCCGGAGATCAACGGCGCCGCCGCGCTCCGTCACAAGGGAATCGTGGCGGTCCCGAACTGCACGACGATCGTCACCGTAATGCCGCTGAAGCCGCTGCATGACCTGGGGCGTTTGCGGCGCGTGGTCGCGACGAGTTTCCAGGCGGTGTCCGGCGCGGGCGTCAACGGCGTCGCGGAACTGCGCGAGCAGACGATGGCGTGGTCGAAAGGCGAGCCAATCAAGGCGAAGTATTTTCAACATCAGATCGCATTCAACCTGATTCCAGCCGGCAAATTTGTCGAGGGCGGTTACACCGACGAAGAAATCAAGCTGGTCAACGAGACCAGGAAGATCCTCGACCAGCCCGAGCTGCCAATATCGGCGACCACGGTGCGGGTGCCCGTCTTCACGACGCATTCGATTTCCGTCAACGCCGAGACCGAGACGAAAATTGCGGTGAGCGACGCGCGCGAAGCGTTCGCGCATTTCCCGGGGATCAGGCTGTACGACGATCCTGCGCAGAATCGCTACCCGATGCCGATCCTCGTCGAGGGACAGGACGAGTGCTTCGTCGGGCGGATTCGCGAGGACTTGAGCTGTCCGAAGGCGCTGAACTTCTGGGTGGTGGGCGACCAGTTGCGCAAGGGCGCGGCGCTCAACGGGATTCAGATCGCGGAACTGCTCATCGGCGGCTAATTGTAGGCCCACAAAATCGGCCGCCTGACCGATTGGTCCGTCGATTGACAACGCACGCGGTCGCATAATACCGTTAGCTCGACTGCATCGATTGCAGCCTTATCGAGAGCGGCGGAGGGACTGGCCCGCTGATGCCGCAGCAACCGGCCCGTGATGGGTGCTGGTGCTAACTCCTGCAGGGGTTCTCCGCGTGAGAGTCTCCTGGAAGATAAGGCGAGTGAATTAAGCCCTCGTCTCATCGTCTCCGCAGGATTTATCACCCTTCGCACAAACGCCGAAGTTGCGGCTCTCGACAGGCGGGAGAAGCGCGACTGAAGTGGCAACGGAGCAAATACTGATCGTCGGAATGGGCGGACTCGGCGTGCCCGCATCGTGGGCGCTTGCTCGCGCGGGCGCGCGGCGGCTGACGCTCGTCGATCCCGACCCGGTCGAGCTGTCGAATCTCGCTCGCCAGGTGATCTATCGTCCCTCGGATATCGGCACGCCCAAGGTTGAAGCGGCGGCGCGATGGCTGGCCGAGCGATTCCCCGACGTCAATGTTGAGCGGCACGCGATCGCACTCGATGCGTCCAATGCGGCGCGTCTTATCGACGCACACAACTTTGTAATCGACGCGACTGACAGTCCGGCCGCGAAATTTTTGATCAATGACACGTGTGTCGCCGCGCGGACGCCGTTTGTTTATGGCGGCGTAGTCGGGATGACCGGGAATGTGATGACGGTAATTCCGGGCGAGACGGCGTGTGTCCGATGCGTGTTCGAGACTCCGCCCGACGAAAACGAAATCCAGAGTTGTCGCGAGGCGGGAATCGTCGGTCCCGTCGCGGGCGCTATCGGCGAGATGCAGGCGGCCGAGGCGATGCGCGCCTCGCGCGCGCAGACGTTCTTGCTCTCGGGAAAAATTCTCACATACGACGCGTCCGGCCCAGCCCGGGTGCGTATTACGGCGGTCAGTCCGCGCCCGGGATGCGGCTGCGGCGCATGGACGAAGAGAACAGAGCGGCGCGAGTCGCAGGGGCAGGGCCAGTAACAGAATCGAGGCAACGATGAGCTACATAACCAATTTGAAATGTCGCGAGTGCGGCCAGGAGTATCCGATAAGCCCGCTCCACGTCTGCGAGACGTGCTTCGGCCCGCTCGAGGTCACCTACGACTACGCGCGAATTCGCGCGGCGATCTCGCGCTCGATCATCGAGAAGCGGCCGCACAATTTGTGGCGCTATCGCGAACTGTTGCCGGTCGATTTCGTGAACGACGACGACGACATCGTCGGCCCCAACTCCGGCTTTACTCCGCTGTTGCATTGCAAGCGGCTCGGCGCGGAACTCGGCCTCAAGCATCTCTATATAAAGGACGACACCGTCAACCATCCGACGCTGTCGTACAAGGACCGCGTCGTGTCGGTAGCTATCACCAAGGCGCGCGAGTTCGGCTTCACCACCGTGTCGTGCGCGTCGACCGGCAACCTGGCGACTGCGGTCGCGGCGCACGCGGCGCGCGCGGGACTGCAATGCTACATCTTCATGCCCGAAGGCGTGGAGGCCGGGAAAATCGTCGGCTCGACGATTTACGGCGCGCGCGTGATCACGATTCGCGGCAACTACGACGACGTCAACCGGCTGTGCAGCGAAATCGCGGACAAGTACGGGTGGGCATTCGTCAATATCAACCTGCGCCCGTTCTATACCGAGGGCGCGAAAACCTTCGGCTTCGAGGTCGCCGAGCAGCTCGGCTGGCGCATCCCGGACCATATCGTGGTGCCGACCGCGGGCGGCACGATTCTGCCGAAGGTCGCGAAGGCATTTAAGGAGCTGAAGGAAGTCGGGCTCATCAAGAGTGGCGAGTTCAAGATTCACTCCGCGCAGGCCGCCGGCTCCGCGCCCGTCATCCACGCGCTGCACAAGCATACCGACCTGATAACGCCGGTGAAGCCCGACACGATCGCGAAGTCGATCGCGATCGGAAATCCCGCCGACGGCTTTTACGTGCTCAAGGCGGTGCGCGATTCGGGCGGATGGGGCGACGTCGCCACCGACCCGGAGATCATCGACGCGATCAAGCTGCTCGCGCGCACCGAGGGAATTTTCGCCGAGCCGGCGGGCGGCACCACGCTCGCGGTCACACTCAAGCTCGTCAAGCAGGGGCTTATCAAGCCCGACGAAACGGTGGTCGTGTCGATTACGGGCAACGGTTACAAGACGCTCGAAGCGGTCGCGAGTGCGATCGATCAGCCGTCGATAATCGACGCGCGGCTGAAAGATTTCGACGCGTTATTCGATCGTCTCACGAACGGCAAACTCGCCGCCGACAGCGCCGCATGAGGACGCAAGCTTGTTTGCGCTATGCGGCCAGCATAAGTGTAGGAATTCAAGCAGGAGGTTAGTCCCCAATCATGGCAGTACGTGTCAGAGTTCCAACTCCACTTCGCAGGTTCACCGCCGGTGTCGACGAAGTCCCGGCCGACGGCGCGTCGATCAAGGCGGTGATCGAAGATCTCGAACGGCGCCATCCGGGGATGCGCGAGCGGCTGCTCGATGAAAAAGGCGAGATCCGCCGCTTCGTCAACATCTATCTCAATGGCGACGACGTTCGCTTCCTCGATGCGATCAATTCCAAGGTAAAGGATGGCGACGACATCTCAATCGTTCCCGCGATTGCCGGCGGACGCTGACACCGGCGCGCTCGCGAACGGCACGAGCGAACGCGTCGCGCCGCTGAGTGAGATCGTCCCGGTCGGGCGCGCGAACAGCGTGCTCGACCTGGTCGGCAACACTCCGCTACTCGAGATCACGCGGCTGACCGCGGGATTGATTCCCGCGGGCGTGCGGATTTTCGCCAAGCTCGAGGGCTTCAACCCCGGCGGCTCGGTCAAGGATCGGCCGGCGAAGAAAATGCTCGAGGTCGGAATCGCCGAAGGCAAGCTGAAACCCGGCAAAGTGATCCTCGACTCGACGTCGGGCAACACCGGAATCGCGCTCGCGATGCTCGGTGCGACGCTCGGCTATCCGGTCGAGCTCGTGATGCCGTCGAACGTCAGCCGCGAGCGCAAGAAAATCGTCGAGGCTTACGGCGCGAAGATTCATTTCTCCGATCCGATGGAAGGCTCGGACGGCGCGATTCGGATGTGCCGCAAGCTGATCGCAGATGACCCCGCGCGCTACTTCAAGCCCGATCAGTACAACAACGAGGCCAACGCGCTGGCGCATTTCGAGACCACCGGCCCGGAAATCTGGCGTCAGACGCGCGGCCAGGTGACGCATTTCATCGCGGCGATCGGCACGGGCGGCACCGTGATGGGCACCGGCAGGTTTCTGAAGTCGAAGAACAGCTCGCTCAAGGTAATCGCGGTCGAGCCTGACGACGCGATGCATGGGCTCGAGGGCCTCAAGCACATGGCGAGCTCGATCGTGCCGGGCATCTATCACGAAAAAGAGCTCGACGACAAAATCCAGGTCGGCACCGAGGAGGCGTACGAGATGGTCTACGCGCTCGGGCAGACCGAGGGCATCCTGGTCGGCCAATCGTCGGGGGCCGCGATAATCGCCGCGCTCAAAGTGGCCCGCTCGATTCGCGAAGGCACGATAGTCACGATGTTCGCTGACTTCGGCGACAAGTACCTGTCGACGAATTTGTGGATCGGATGGCAGGAGTGGCGTCGCGAGCGTCTGCAACAAGTTATCGCCAAGTGGCAAAAGAAGTAACCCGCAAATGGAACGTATCCACGAACGCTACTACCTGAGCTATCCGCGCACCCTGATCAAGGAGCCGATCCTTTACCAGCTGGTGAAGAAGTTCGACCTCATTTTCAATATTCGGGGCGCGAGCGTGTCCGAAGAAATGGGACTGGTCGCCGTCGAGTTCGAAGGCAGCTCTGATCAAATCGAGCGCGCGCTGACGTGGCTGCGCAGCACCGGCGTCACCGTCGAGCCAATCGAAAAGAACGTGATCGAGTAGGTTTTAGCTGCCGCGCGAGTGCGCGATGACCCTGACTGATGCGCAAATCGATCGCTACAGCCGCCAGATAATCGTGCCGCACATCGGCGGCCGCGGCCAGGAGCGCTTGCTCGCCGCGCGGATGCAGATTGCAGGCGACGCGCGCGACATCGAAGCGCCGCTCGCCTACCTGGTCGGCGCCGGCGTCGGAACGATCGGCGTTCGAGTGTCTCGCGACCAAGCTGGATTCTCTGGAAAGATCGCCGACATCCGCAAACTGAATCCCGACGTATCCATCGCCATCGCTGATGAATCGAAAGGCCGCGGCGATTTAGCGCTCGTGATCGTCGGAAGTGAAGCAGCGCGGAAAGTTGTAGAAGAGATCACGCACGATCGCGCCGCGCGAGCATTGGTGATCGCGCGCCTCGATGCGCCGGGAAAAATCGCCATCATCCCCGACACACACAGCCCGCGAACCGCCGATGCGTCGATGCTGGCCGCGTTCGGCCCGCGCTCTGAAGCGGCGGATTTCATCGCGATGCTCGCCACGGCGGAGGCATTCAAGCTCATCGCCGGCTGCTCAGAAAATCCGTCACGCTCAATCATCGAGTTCGACGGTTACGAGACCAAAGTCGGCGTTCCGGTCTGACCATCGCAATGTACAAACTGTGGATGTTCGATTTCGACAATACGATCGCGCGGCTCGAGCCCGAGGTCGATTGGGCCGGCGGCCGCCTCATTCTCGAACCTTATCTGCGTTCGATCGGCGCTCCCGACGAACTGTTCGCGCGCATCCCGCGCGGCAATCTTCCGCTGTACGACGCGTACCGCATGCTCATGCTCGCGGAATCCAACCAGCCTCGCCTCATCGAAACGCTCCAGCGCGCTTCGGACATAATCGAGAAAATTGAGCTGGCGGGCGTCGATCGCGCGCAACCGCTCGAAGGAGCGATTGAAACGCTCGCGGCGCTCAAGGTGAGCGGCGCGCGAATCGCGATCGTAACGTCGAACTCGTCGAAAACGGTTAAGCGCTGGTTCGAGAAGAACGGCCTCGCATCAGTCGTCGACGCAATCGTCGGGCGCGACACACTGCTCGGACTCAAGCCGGCGCCCGACATGCTGGTTCGCGCGCTCGAATTGTTTTCCGTCGATCGGCCCGACGCCGTGTTCGTCGGCGACAGCGACGCCGATGTCCGAGCCGCGCAGAGTTGCGGCGTGCGATTCTACGGAATCGCGCCAACCGACGGCGCGCGCGATCAGTTGCTCGCGGCGGGCGCGACAGAAATCTTCGGCTCACCAGCAGCGCTTGCGATTCACCTGAACCTGCCGGCCGCCCGCCCCTAGGTCTCCAAGCCTGCCCTTGGTTGCAAGCCTTGTTTCGCCCAATTAAATTAAGTAACTTACATAGTTCACAAAGTAATCTATTCTAAGGAGCATCAGTTTTAGCCGATGGATCAAGGGTTTACCCTGTGGTTTACGGGCCTGTCCGGGGCGGGAAAATCAACGCTTGCGAATCTGGCCGCCGAGGAACTGCGCAAGCGCGCGCATCGCGTCGAAATCCTCGACGGCGACGAAGTCCGCACCAATCTCTCCAAGGGACTCGGTTTTTCCAAAGAGGATCGCGATATCAACATCCGGCGGATCGGCTACGTCTGCCATCTGCTGGCGCGCAACGGCGTGATCGCGATCTCGGCGGCGATTTCGCCTTACCGCGAGATTCGCGACGAGGTGCGACGCAATCACGAGCGCTTCTTCGAGGTGTACGTGCGCTGCACGATCGACAAACTCGTCGAACGCGACGTGAAAGGTCTCTACAAGAAGGCTCTCGCCGGCGAGATCAAATCGTTCACCGGAGTGTCCGACCCGTACGAAGAACCGCTGAAGCCCGAACTGATTGTCGACAGCAGCGTGGAAACCGTCGAGCAGAGCCTGGGCAAGCTGCTCGGGCGGCTCGAGGAGCTGAATTACGTCAGCAAGGGAGCCCGGCGATGAGCGTGCGCGACGATGCAATCTCGGCGCATGGCGGCGGCGAGCTGGTCGATCTGAAAGCGCCGGCTTCCGAGCGCTCTGCCCTGGCGGCGCACGCCGCGAAGCTCGCGAGCGTTACGCTCAACGCGCGCGATGTCGCGGATCTCGAGATGCTGGCGACGGGTGCGTTCTCTCCGCTGACCGGCTTCATGGGCGAGGGGGACTACACTCGCTCGCGCGACGAGATGCGGCTTGCGTCGGGAGTGCCGTGGTCGATTCCAATAACGCTGGGCGTCAGCGAGGCGACCGCGAAATCGCTGAAGGCCGGGACTGAGATCGCGCTTACGACCGAGGACGGCAAGCGGCTCGCGATTCTCAAGCTCGCGGAAATTTACAAGGTCGATCGCAAAAACGAAGCGCAAAACGTTTTCGGCACCGCCGAGGACGCACATCCGGGCGCAAAGAACGTCACCTCGATGCCGCCGTACTGCCTCGCGGGCAAGGTCACGCTGGTCGAGGAGATACCGGGGCGCACGTTCCTTGAATTTCCACGCGAGCCGCGGCAGACGCGCGCGGCGTTTCGCGAGCGTGGATGGAAAAAGATCGTCGCCTTCCAGACCCGCAACCCAACTCATCGCGCGCACGAGTACATCCAGAAAGCAGCGCTCGAAATCTGCGACGGTCTGATGATCCATCCGCTGGTCGGCGAGACCAAGGGCGACGACGTGCCCGCCGCGGTCAGGATGGAGACCTACAAGGTGCTGCTCGACGCGTACTATCCGAAGGATCGCGCGATGATCGGCGTGTTCCCGGCGCACATGCGTTACGGCGGACCGCGCGAGGCGATCCTGCACGCGATCGCGCGCCGCAACTACGGATGCACGCATTTCATCGTGGGGCGCGATCACGCCGGCGTCGGCAATTACTATGGCAGCTACGACGCGCAGAAGATCTTCGAGCGCTTCGCGCCGGCCGAGCTCGGAATCACGCCGCTGATGTTCGAAAACACGTTTTACTGCAAGCGATGCAACTCGATGGCGTCGTACAAAACCTGCCCGCACTCGGATGCGGATCGGGTGATACTGTCGGGAACGAAAGTCCGCGAGATGCTGCGCGCCGGCGAACCGCCGCCGCCTGAATTCACGCGCCCCGAGCTGGCCGCGATTCTGGTGAAAGCAATGCACGACGCCAAGTAATCGCATCAAACGAAGCCGACGGTCTTGTGACCGCCGGCTTTTCATTTAATGAGACGGAATCCGCTACGCCCGCTGGCGCGGCGGTCAAAAGTCGCGGTGTCGTCGCAGCCCAGTCGGGTATTCCACGCCGCGATAAGGCCGTCGGCGAAATCTTCACCGTTGAGATAATCGTAGATCGCCGCGCGTACGTCGTCCGGATGCTCGATCAACAGCTGCCTCGCGAGCAGGAGTGCGTCGAGCGCTGCGACCACCGCCGAACGATCGAGCCTATATCCGCGTTCGAGCACCCACACCAACTCCGCCAGCACAATCTGGTTGACGAATCCCGGCTCCTGCTCTGAGCAATCACCCTCGATGAACCGGGATGCCGCGCGAAGCTGCGCGAGATCATCCCGGATCAGGTAGCGGACCAATATGTTTGTATCGATCCCCTTCACCGCCGCCCGAATCGCCCGAATCTGCTTCTAATCGCTTCATCCATCTGCTCAATGGTCAGGTGGCGTGGAGCAGGACCGAGCATTCCTCTAAGTTGACGCACATCTATATTTTTCGGGGTGAGCACGACTCTACCGTCCCGCTCGATAACGAACTCAATTTTGTCACCCGGCCGGAGCTTGAGATGGTTTCGCACCTTCAAAGGGATCGTGGTCTGGCCTTTTCTGGTGAGCGTCGAAATACTCATAATCCTTACACCGAGGTAGATTCCTTACTTTGCAGTAAGGATATCACAGCAAACCGCGGAAATACCAGTCTTTCAGAGCTGCGCTGCTCTCGCCTGCGCGGCGCGGCGGGCGCGGGCGGGGTCGCCGGACCACGTCCATGCGTGCTCGGTGCGGCTGACTCCGACCAGGACCCCCAGGAATGCCGACGGGTGAATGAACAGTCCGGCCAGCCCCGCTTCGTCGCGGCGATTCGCCGCGAAACGGGCACCGCGCGCCTGCAGGCGCTGTTCGAGCGCCCCGACATCGTCGGTCTCGACGTAAAACATGTACAGCGAGTCGCCGCGGCGTTTGTGAAAGCGGCCCATCGCGAGGGTCGCGTCGGTGATCTGTGAAATCTCGATACGATCGAGACGCGCCGGCGGATCGAACAGCGTGAGCGTGCCGATATAGCCGAATTCCTTGCTCTCGATCGGGCTGAACTTCGCCGCGTCGAGACCGAAGATGCGCGCGTAGCGGTCCGACGCCGCCTTCCAATCGCCAACGACGTTGGTGACCTCGTACGCCCACTTGATCGCGCCGACGGGCGCGCGTTCGTGATGCTGCGAGATGACCGTGCGCATCCCGAACGTCGCGGCGTGGTCGAGGTAGAGTTGTCCCGCGGACTGCTCGAAGCTGACGCCGCATTTCGCCAGATGATGCGCAGCCGCGCCGGGGTCGTCCACCGAAAATCCCGCACCGAACAGTCCGCCGCCCCATTTGGCGACGAAGTCCTGCACCGCGCCGGCGCCATCGGGTTCGAGAATTTCGATCAGGCTCGCGCCCGCCTGCATCGTGCTGCGCTTGGCGGCGAGCGGCGCCGCTTTGTCGCGACGAACGAGCTCGGCGCCGAAGACTTCCGCGACGATCCGCTCGGCCGGGTTGCTGCTCGCGACCGCAATCTGAACTCTGTCAACGCGTTTCAGCATCGTCGGCTTCTCCTAAGCGCTATTGAAGCGGCGGCTCGTCGTCGGGCGGCGCGATCACCGGCGACCCATGATGCATCACCATGAACCATGCATTGCCGACCCGCTCGAAAACATTGGTGGCGAGCACGCTCGAGCGCTGCGTGCCGTCGTAGCCGCGCTGGGTCAGGTTTTCCTCGACGACGACGATCGCCAGGTCGCCGCTGATCATCACTTCGATCTCGCCGAGCTCGAACTTCATTTCGAAAACGTTGTCGAGGATGCGCTCCCAGCTCGACATGATCGGGCCCCATCCGGAAAGTTTGCGCCATCCGGGATGGATACAGATGATTCGCGGATCCTTCAGCCACACCGTTTCCATCTTTTCGGCGTCGAGACTTTCGAACGCGTCGTAGAAGGCGCGGTTGGCGGCAAGCACTGACTCGCGATCTGACATGGCTGTTTTCCAGCGTAGTTTTTCGTCTGAGCAGGCGCCAGTCGGCAGGCAGGGGTGACCCCTGCACCCAGTACTCGGAAAGTTCAAGTTGGAGGTTATCACCACTCATTTGTCGGCATTGTTTTCTCGGCGAGCGCGGCGCCCGACGCCTGGAATTTAATTGCTTCGTCGATTAGTGCGGCGATTTTGCGGGCGGCCTCCGCGATTGGAATCCCGCCGCGATGAATGTTGGAGATCACGGTGCGGTCCGGCTCGATCGATTTCAGCGTTGGACGAAAAATCACGTACGCGCTCAGGCTTTCGGCAGTGACGAGGCCGGGACGCTCGCCGACGATCATGCAGACTACGTCGGGGCGCAAGATTTCGCCGAGATGGTCCTCGATTCTGACGCGAGCGTTTCGAATGAAGATTGGCTTCAGGAGCCGATAGCGCGGCGCGAGCATCCGCATGAGCGCACGCAGCAACGGTCCTGCGTTTTTCTCGACGGCGGCGGATGAAAGTCCGTCGCCGATGCATAACAGCACGAGGGGCATCTTCGAAGTGCTGCGGCCGCGCGGGAACCTAACCCCTAACCCCTTTTTTCGAGCCCTCGCGAGAAAGGGGGACCGGTACAGGGAAGGTTTGAGACTCGCGACGCGCTTCGCATCGGCATCGCTGAGACGGCGGCCGCGCTCGGGGTAGCGGAGGTAGTCCTCGCGCGTGACGGCCTGCGAGTGGACTTCGAGCAGGCCGTTGCGCCGCGGCCAGTCGCGCGCGACCATCGTCATGACGGCGTCCACGGCGCGCGCGTGATCGGCGCGCAGCGAGAGCATTGCGGCCGTGGTGTAGCGCGGACCTGCGCGTCCAAGGCCCAGGCGCGCGGGCGTCGATTTCCGCATCTCGTCGAAACTGGAGTTCGGGTTGAGTTCGTTCTTTTTCAATGCTCGCCCATCACGATTCGAGCATCGCCGGCGCGCGCGGTTAGACGGCCTTCGTGCAGAATTCCGGTCCGCTCGCACCATTCCTCGAATTCCGGCGCGGGACGCAGCTTGAGCACCGCGCGCAGCGCGGCCGCGTCGTGATAGCTCGTCGATTGATACGAGAGCATCACGTCGTCGCCCATCGGCACCGCCATGAAGTAGTTGCATCCGGCCGCCGCGAGCAGCACAGCGAGATTCTCGCAGTCGTTCTGATCGGCGCGCGCGTGATTGGTGTAGCATGCGTCCGCGCCGTGCGGGACGCCGAGCAGCTTGCCCATCAGGTGATCCTCGAGGCCGGCGCGTGTGATTTGTCTCGCGTCGTAGAGATATTCCGGGCCGATGAATCCGACCACGGTGTTGACGAGCAGCGGCGAATAGCGGCGCGCCAGGCCGTAGCATCGCGCCTCGAGCGTGACCTGGTCGGCGCCTTCGTGCGCGCCAGCGGACAGCTCCGAGCCCTGCCCCGTTTCGAAGTACATCAGGTTCGCTTTCGTTGAGCGCAGCCCGCTCGTCTCGCGAATCATCGCATAGCCCTCGTCGAGCATCGCAACCGTGATGCCGAAGCCAGCGTTGCCCTTCTCGGTGCCCGCCAGGCTCTGGAACATGATGTCCATCGGCGCGCCGGCCTCGAGCGCGCGCATTTGGGTCGTGATATGGCCTAGCACGCAGTTCTGCGTCGGCACGCCGGTGCGCTCGATGATGCCGGCGGTGAGTTCGAGCAAGCGGCGGATGTTGTCGGGCTCATCGATGCACGGGTTGATTCCGATGAGCGCGTCGCCGGTCGCATACGCGAGGCCTTCGTAGATCGCGGCCGCGATTCCAGTCAGATCGTCGCGCGGATGGTTGGGCTGCAGGCGCGTCGAGAGCCGTCCCGCAAGGCCAAGCGTGGTGCGCGCTTTGGTAACGACGCGAATCTTCGACGCGATCGCGATGAGATCGAGATTGGTGCATAGCTTGACGACCGCGGCGGCAATCTCCGCGGTGAGTCCACGGCCGGTCGCGAGGATCGCGTCGCCGGTCGTCGCGTCATCGAGCAGCCATTCGCGAAACTCGCCGACAGTCCGGTTGCGCACGGCGGCAAATGCGTCGCGGTCGATCGCGTCGTCAATGACACGCGTCACCTCGTCGCGATCGTAGGCGACGACCGGGTGCTCGCGCAGGTCGTTCAGCGTGAGATCGGCGAGCACGGTCTTGGCCGCGATTCGTTCCTGGTCGGAGCGCGCCGCGATTCCCGCCAGCTCGTCGCCCGAGCGCTCTTCGTTGGCGCGCGCGAGCACTTCCTTGACAGAGCGGAACCGATAGGACTTGCCGAGCAATCGCGTCGAGAGTTTCATCCTGGCTTACGCGGCAAAATGAAAAACGCGAACGCTGCTGATGAGCGCGTCGCGCCATTCGATCAGCTCGAGGACGTGCGCGGGCTTAGCGCCGTCGAGATTCGAATGACGCCGATATTCGACCGCGGCGCGATCGCCGGATTCGGTAATGGTGAGGATTTCAAACCTCAAATCGGTGTAACGCTCGAGGCCGCGGCGCGCATACACGCCGATTTCATGATGCCCATTCAGTGCGAGCCTGCCCAGCTCGGGATAGATTCTCGCAATGAGCGCGCTCTGATGAGTCGCGTCGCGGGTGTAGAGCGCCACGACGCGGGCCGGGTCGCGGCTTTCCCACGCGGACTTCCAGGCTTCAACGCGGGCGCTCGAGGTGGGCATGGAGACAACCTAACGCGACGCAAGGATAAGTGGAAACGGAGCGCGGGGACGCATTATCGTGGGCAAAAGCCGTGGTTTCTGCCTGACCGAATTGCATCAAAACCCGCAATTCATACCATATATAGTGGGTGGATTCGGCCTTACCACTACCGGTAGTTTCGTTCCGTCAAAACTAGTATTCGCTGGCAGTCGGCGTCAGCCGATTGCCGTCGAGTCTCGGCGAGGATGGGCATTCTGACTGTTGACCATGTTAGTAGGTTATCACGCCAAGTCCGCGAGGGTCAGGCTGAATAGTTCAGCCCCCTCATTCCGGCCTGAGAGCTGGATTCCGGTGCGGGGTTCGGCGCAATGAGTATAAGTTGATGGATTTGCCTGTAGTCACAATTTGAACTACACTTCCTTTGATGCCTAAACGAGCCGTCAAGCTCGGCGCTGACGCGGTATGGCAGTTCAAGGCGCTCAGCGCGGCCGAACGCTCACGGCTCAGGGCGGCAATGCTGGCCGCGCTCGGCGAAGATGATGCCGGCGTGGAGAACAAAAATCGCTTCCGCTTGCGGCGGCCCTCCGGGCAGTCAGAGTTCGAGTTTCGAGGCGGCGATCTGCGCGTCTTCTATCGCGTCGAAGGTGGCCAGGTGCTTGTCGACGCGATCGGACGCAAGCGCGGCAATCAGCTTTTAATCGGCGGCAAAAAGGTGATTCTATGAAAATCGAGAACATTCGCGAGGTCAAAACGCGGTTCAGCCACTACGTTAAGGATCTACCCAGAAGCGGCTCTGTCCTCATCACCAAGAACGGCCGACCATGCGCAGCGCTGGTACCGGTCACCGAGGACACTGACCTCGAGGCCCTGGCGCTGTCCCAGAACAAGCGCTTCTGGAAACTGATCGACGACGCGATCGCGCGCGGGAAAAAAGAGGGCTTCGTCGATCTGACGGACCTCTAACGCGCCGCGCCGATACGCCTATGAGACTGATCCGACTGTTTGCCGGTACTGCTTGGCTTGCGGCTGTCTCGATTTCTGCGACGATTGCGCTCGCGGCGCAGACCGGGAACCTGAAGCTCGATGTGCTTGGCGAGGACGGGGCAGGTGCTAGAAATCCTGCGCACCTGATCGCTGCGAACGGCAAGGAGGCCGGCCAAGTTACGGCCGGCTCGACGATCGCGCTGCCGCCGGGCGAGTACAAACTCGTGCTGCCGATTGTCGGCGGGCAAATCGTCAAGGACGGCGTCCAGATCGAGGCCGGCCGCACTCACACCGTGCTCATAACAAATGTCGCGGTGCTGCAGGTCAGCGCCAAAGACAAGACCGGCGTCGATCCCGGCTTCGGCGTGACCGTGACGACCACGGACTCGCCGCACGCAAAGGTCGCCAACTTTATTTCGGGCGACAAGTATCTGTTCGCGCCCACCGAAGTGGACGTTCATATCGACGCGCCCCCGCAGGGCTACGACTGGCACGCGTTGCAGCTCGCGCCCGGCCGTCGCGCGCTGCTGACGCTGGACGAAGTTGTGAAGGCCGAGCTGGTGGTGCAGACCGTGATGTCGAAGATTCCGTTCGACAGCTCGACGCGCGTGGTAATCCTGCGCGCGGGCACGCAGACCAAAGTCGCCGAGAGCGACCCGGGCGTGGAGCATCGCTTCAAACTTGACCCCGGCGACTACGACGCTTATGTGGAAAATCGATCCGGCAAGGGCAAGCCGTATGTCACCTCGGCTGGAATTCATCTCAATTCCGGCGCCAAGGTGGAGCGGACGGTCCCGCTGGACTAAGCAATAAAGGTAGGGAGGTTTTGTTGGATGGCAAGCGAGCGGCAAAAGGAAATCAAGCGGCGGCGCAAACGGAAAAAATCCAGGTTGCAGGCGAAGACTCGGGAGTCGAGGAAGAAGGCGCGGAAGAAGAGATAGGAACCTAACCCCTAACCCCTTCCCACTGTGGGAAGGGGAACCGGTCGCGTGGGGCGCCCCTTCGCAGTGGGAAGGGGAACAATCGGGCCGGTTTGAAAATTTCGAAATGGAGTCGGCGATGGTATACGAGACGCTCCTTTATGATGTGGCGGACGAGATCGCGACTGTTACGCTCAATCGTCCCGCCAGGATGAACGCGTACACCACCACGATGGGCGCGGAGATCACTGATGCGATGCTTCGGGCCGACGCTGACGACAGCGTGCGCGTCATCGTCATGACGGGCGCCGGCGATCGCGCGTTCTGCGCCGGCGCCGACATGGCGATGTTCGCGTCCGATATCAAGACGCGCGAAGAGAAACGCGAAGACAAGCCCGCGCCGACCGAACGTCGCGCGCGCGCCGTGGTCTCGCTGCCGCAAGTCATGCGCAATCTGTCCAAGCCCACGATTGCCGCTATCAACGGCTACGCGCTGGGCGTGGGATGCACGATTCCGCTGCTGTTCGACGTGCGAATCGCCTCCGACAACGCAAAGATGGGCGTCATCTTTCCGCGCGTCGGCCTGATGAGCGAGCTGGGCTCGAGCTACCTGATGCCGCGGCTGATTGGCCTCTCGCGCACGGCCGAGATGATGCTGACGGGCCGCCAGTACCCGGCAGCCGAATGCCTTGCGATGGGCCTCGTGAGCCGCGTCGTCCCCTTCGCCGAGCTGCCCGCGGCCGCGCGCGAACTCGCCGGCGAGATGCTGCAATGCTCGCCGACGTCGCTAGCCTTCACGCGCAAGGCGCTGTACCAGGGCCTGGACGGCACGCTCGAGACCGCGATGGCGTTCGAGGGCTTCGCGCTCGAGAAGTGCTACGTAAGCCCCGAGCACAAGGAATACGTCGCGGCGTTCATGGAGAAGCGCAAGCCAAACTTCAAGAAGGCGAAGTCTTAGGACCGTCCGTCAGCCGATCGCTTTCGTCCTATTGGTCCGGTGCCGGGCCCCTCGCCCAATTCGCGTTTGCGGCGCATGCGGTGATAAGAGATAGACGCCGAACGCGATCGCGGGCCGGCGTTGCACGTACTCGGGCACAAGTTCAAGATCCGCCACCTGACCGTGCACCGCGAGCGCGATAGCCGGCGCGGACGTAAGCCAGGGCACTTCTGAAAAAATCAGAGGAGGTTCAAGTGGCCGATCAAGAAGGACTGTACAAGGAGCTCGAGCGCGGCAAAGTACTCGCGATCGAGGTCGAAGCTGACAGCCGCAACGAGCTATTGGCCCGCGCCACCGCCGCGATGTCGCGAATCATGGTCCAGCCGGACGGCGTCAAGGCCCAGGAGCGGCAGGAGATCGAAATCGTCGACGACACCGACGCCGAGATGATGCACGACATATTGGGCGCCGCGCTGAACGTGTTCCGCAGCGGTTTCATCTGGCGCGATGCCGAGCTCGAGGAGCGCGGCGGCCCGATCGTCGTGTGGCTCTCGGGCGAGCGATACGACCCGGATCGCCATCAGCTGCTTACCGAGATCAAAGTGGTCGTCGAGCGTCAGTTGGTGGTGGAAAACAAGGACGGCAAGTGGCGCACCCGGATCACGTTCGATATCTGAGCGACGGCCAATCTCCATCGCCACGCGCGCGCTATCGGCGAGTCTTGTCCCCGAGCCTTGCGCGGCGGCGCCGACATCAGGTAACCGTCCTTCAGAATCGCCGCGGTCTGGTCCCATTTGACCTTGTAATCGAGACGAACGCCGACCCATCCTTTCTTGCCCATGTACGGCGGAACGAAAAAACGCCTGGGATCCGAGTTGACAAGGATTTCCTGAACCATCGCGGGCGCCTTGACCCACACCGCCAGGTGGCCGCTGTCGTGGTGATTGTTGTCGGTCATGGCGAACATGCTGCCGCCGGTGACGCGAAACGTACACTCGCCCCACGCCTCCTTCTCGAAGACCGCGGGTAGCGCGAGACAGATCTCGCGCAGCTTCGCTATCGCGGGATTCGAGTCGTCATACATTCGAGGATGTGCCATCGCAGCACGCGCTCACTTCTTATTCGTTGCAATCCACCAAGTGTTACCAGAGGTATCTTTCACGCCGCCGACGCGATCGCCCCAGGTCATGTCCGCGGGCTCCCTGATTGCCTTGGCGCCAAGGCTAACCGCGCGTTTGTAGGTCGCATCGACATCGGGAACGTAAAGATAGATCGCCGCCGCCATCGACGGGTCGGAGAAAAAGCCGTTGCCAAATAGCAGTTGCGCGTCGCCGATTCTGGCCTCGGCGTGGAACTGTCCCTCGGCGTCGGGCGTCGGTGTATGCGTCACCTCGGCACCGAAAGCATTCTTGAGGAAATCGACAAGATCGAGCTTCGCATACAGATACGGCGTGATTGTCGTGTAGCCGGGTTGAATATGCTTGTTGGCGGGGTTCATGGGGGCCTCCTCCGAGGTCGCGCGATCGAGGTTACGCAAGTATCCTGATTAGCAGAACCTCCAAGCGCGTCGAAATGTTATGGTTCGATCGGAACTGCGCGAATGGCGTCACCCGCGGTCTTGACCAGCGCGACGCTTGACGGTAGGTTTCAAGTAGATAACTTAGTGAGTCTTATTTATCATCTTAATCGAAACGGGCTCCGCCGTTGAGTTCTTGTTTGGCGGAAGTCATCGAAAAAAACGTCAAGAGGGCAGGTAACGAATATGGCACTTCATATCGGAAGCGTGGCACCGGATTTTACCCAGGAATCGACCGAGGGACCGATTCATTTTCATCAATGGATTGGCGACAAGTGGGCGATTCTCTTCTCGCATCCCAAGGACTTCACGCCAGTATGCACCACTGAGCTTGGCACCGTCGCCAAGCTCAAGAGCGAGTTCGACAAACGCAACATCAAGGCGATCGGCGTGAGCGTCGACGACATCCCGTCGCACAAAAAATGGACCAGCGACATCGAGGAGACGCAGCACACCAAGCTCAACTTCCCCATCCTCGGCGACGCCGACAAGAAAGTCTCGAAGCTCTACGACATGATTCATCCGGAGTGGAACGACACGCTGACGGTTCGCTCGGTCTTCGTGATCGACAACAACAAGAAGATCCGCCTGACGCTCACCTACCCGGCCAGCACCGGCCGCAATTTCCAGGAAATCCTGCGCGCGATCGACTCGCTGCAGCTGACCGACAAGTACCAGGTCGCGACGCCCGCCGATTGGAAGAAGGGCGAGGATTGCATCATCGTGCCGTCGCTCCAGGACGAGAAAGTTCTCAAAGAAAAATTCCCCAAGGGCTACAAGGTGGTGAAGCCGTACCTGCGCATCACGCCCGATCCAAGCAAGTAGCAGGCAGGGGTGACCCCTGCACCCAGTATTAAGAATTAAAAAAACGGCTCTCCAAAAATGGAGAGCCGCTTTCGTTTTTTCACTAAGGTGCAGGGGTTACCCCTGCCCAAGGAAGCGTGAAACCCGCGGCGGGTTTCACATTCAATTAAATGATTTGCCCTTCCCACCTGCCGCGTTGACACGGAGCGCGGTAGGCCGGAGAATTGACGCCTAATGGCACGAATTACCGTTGAAGATTGCCTCGAAAACATCCCCAACCGCTTCGAGCTCGTGCTCGGTGCGGCGCGCCGCGCCAAACAACTGCTCAAGGGCGCGCGGCCGCTGGTGGAATCGGACAACAAGGAAGTAGTGACGGCGTTGCGCGAAATCGCCGCCGGCAAGGTTACGATCGAAGAACCCGACGCCTGACCGGGCACGATCGATCCGACAACAGCCGACTGACGCTCGTCGCCGCCGACGGCTCGAGAATTGGAGTCCGCATCTCGTGCCAGCAAGTGACGAAGCTGGAGCCATACTGTGGCGCGCAAACCCGGCAAACCAATCCGTCGCAAGCGCACGACCAAGGCAAAAGGCCTCGGCCAGGCCGGCGCCGAAGCTCGTCGGGGAGGCGTAAATCCCGAGGCGATCGAGTCCGCCGAGTCTGAATTGGAGCTCGACACCGAAGCTGCTCGCGATGACAGATGCGCCGATCGAAGTCTCCGAGTTTCGTCCGATAGCAAGCACCGACGACGACGCGACGGCGGAATCCGGGCCGGATGCCGTGGATGCGGAAGCCGACGCCGGCAAGGAAAAGGAAAGCGGCGCGCTCGTCGCCACCGATCCTCTCGGCCGCTACCTCACCGAGATTCGCCGCTTCCCGCTGCTGTCGCGCGAGGAGGAGGCCGTCATCGCGCGGCGCTACGTCAGGGACAAGGATCCCGAGGACGCTTACCGGCTGGTGACCGCCAATCTGCGCCTGGTCGTGAAACTCGCGTACGAGTTCGCGCGCGCGACCAAAAACGTGCTCGACCTTATCCAGGAGGGCAACGTCGGCCTGATGGAAGCGGTCAAGAATTTCGACCCCGAGCATGGAATCCGCTTCCCGTCGTACGCGGTGTGGTGGGTGCGCGCGTATATCTACCGCTACCTGATCAACAACTGGCGGCTGGTGAAGATCGGCACGACGCAGGCGCAGCGCAAGCTGTTCTTCAATCTGCGCAAGGAGACCGAGCGGCTCGAGCGCGAAGGATTCAAGCCGCAGCCGTTGTTACTCGCACATCGGATGGGCGTGCGCGAAAGCGACGTGCGCGAGATGCAGGAGCGGATGGGGCAAAGCGAGGTGTCGCTCGATCAGCCGACGGGCGCCGGCGATGACAACGATACGCGGCTGCTCGACGTGATCCCCGACGCGGGGCACAACCCGGAAACCGAAACCGCCGACCGTGAGTGGCGCGACTTCGCCCACGACAAGGTCGAGCAGTTCGCGGCGACGCTCGCGGGCAAGGAGCTGGAGATTTTCAAGGCGCGGCTGCTGGCCGAGGATCCCGAGACGCTGCAGGAGATCGGCGCGCGCTTCGGAATCAGCCGCGAGCGCGTGCGGCAGATAGAAACGCGGCTCAAGCGGCGGCTGAAGGAGTTTATCGAGGCGTCGGCGCCCGACGTCGAGGACTCCGGCCCGTCGTAAATTCCGCCATTTCACTTTTTTACCGGTTTACCCCATTGCCGCCGATAGCCGCCGCTTGCGATAATGCCGGCTGAGGCGGATCGCGCAAGGAGCCCTGCAGTCGAATGCGAGAACGCAGTTGCGCGCTGGTGGTGGTGGGTAACGAAATCCTTTCCGGCAAGGTCCAGGACTCGAACGCTTATTTCGCGGCTCGCGAGCTGCGCAAGATTGGCGTCGCGCTGGCCCGGATCGCAACTATCCCCGACGAACTCGCGCTGATCGCCGGCGAAGTCGCGTATTGCTCGCGCAACTTCGATTTCGTGATCACTTCGGGCGGCGTCGGCCCCACTCATGACGATCTCACGATGGAAGGCGTCGCGCGCGCGTTCAACCGGCGCCTGGTGATGAATCCCGATCTCGAGCGGCTCATCCGCGAACATTCTCGCGAGCGCTCGGTCGAGGCGGTCCTCAAGATGGCCGAAGTGCCCGGAGGGCGCGGTGCTCAACGAAGCCGGTGACATCCGGTTTCCGACCGTGCAGATCGAAAATGTGTACGTGCTGCCCGGAATTCCGCAACTGTTCGAGGCCAAGCTACGGGCGCTGAGCAGCCGCTTCGCGACCGATCCGTTTTTCATGCGCGCGATTTACCTGACCGCGGGCGAAGGCACGATCGCCGGGCACCTGAATGACTGCATGCGCAATTTTCCGGACCTGATGCTGGGTTCGTATCCGCGGATCGGAGATCCCGACTACCGCGTGAAGTTAACGCTCGAGTCAAAGGACGCCGACTATCTCGAGCGCGCGTTTCGTCATTTGATGGGGCTGCTGCCGGCCGAGGCGGTAGTCAAAACCGAGTAGCAATTTTTTACGCCCGAGGTGGTGGTGGAGGAAATCATGAGGAAAAAGAGTTTCAGATTCGCTGTCGTCGCGGTCGCGATTGTCGGTGATGCTCGCGATGCGGCTGGTCCGCTCGCTGAGTACGCCGCGGCGCAGACGCAGCCGGCCGGCGCCGCGACGCAGACGCAGGTCCCGCAGCCGCAGGACAACAGCGTCAACTGGTCGGGCGCCGGTTACGGCGCGGGCGCGTTGTTCTGCAACCTTCTCTATATTCCGGCCAAGCTGGTGTACGCGATCCTCGGCGGAATCGTTGGCGGCGGTACTTACCTGGTGACCGCGGGCAATTCGCAGGCGGCCAACACGGTGTGGCGCAGCTCGCTCGGTGGCGACTACGTCGTGACGCCGCAAATGCTCGCGGGGCAGCAGCCGATCAATTTCAGCGGGCCGACGGACACTCCGCCGGTCGTGGCGCCGTCGACGAGTTCCTCGTCGAGCATGACGACCACGACCGCCAGCTCAGGCGGCGTCGCGCCAATAACGCCGATCCCGCCGTCAGCCTCGTCCGCGAGCGCGTCGTCGTCGGCAGGTGGGCAGCCGCTCGATCACGGCAGCGGTCCCGCGGCCGGATCGGCTGCGGCCCCGAATGTCGAGTAGCGGCGCAAGGCGTCGGAGAATGGAGAGTCGCGCATGAAGAAGATTCGCTTCATCTGGAAATCGACCTGAACGACTTGCCGCAACGCAAGAAGTTTCTTGCGCAAGGATCTCGGCGCCGAACTCGACGAGCGCGACTACGCGAAGACCCCGCTCAGTGCGACGGAGCTGAAGGATCTGTTCGCGGGCCGCGACCCGCGCGATTTTCTGAACCCGCGCAGCCCCGCGTTCAAGGCAATGGGCCTGGCGGGCAAATCGCTAACGCCCGAGCAGGCTTTAGCGCTGATGGGGAAGGAGCCGAATCTGATCAAGCGGCCGATCGTCGTAGCGGGCAAAGAAATAATCGCGGGCTTCGACCGCGAGCGGCTGCGCGCAGCGCTAGAGTAGAAGCTGGGAGAGTGCAGGTGCCGTCTGTGCGCGTGCAATAGTGCGGGCGCGATGCTATTTCCTGAGCTAGGCGAGGTGTCTTTTCATGGCATTTTCTGACGATCTCTTTTTCGCTCCGGCTCATCGGCTGGCCGCGATGCTGCGGGCGCGCGACGTGTCTTCGGTTGAAATGGTCGACGCGTTTATCGAGCGGATCGAGTCGGTGAATCACGGCCTCAACGCAGTCGTCACCCTGGTCGAGGAGCGCGCGAGTCGCGAGGCTGAGGACTCCGACCGGCGTCTCGGCGGCAAGGGCGAAGTTCGCCCGCTCGAAGGGCTGCCGATCACTATCAAGGATTCGATCATCACCGAGGGCGTGCGCTCGACCTGGGGCATGAAGATGTTCGAGCGTCATGTGGCCAAGCAGGATGCGCCGACGGTCGCACGGCTGCGCGCGGCGGGCGCGATCATCATCGGAAAAACCAACACGCCCGAGATGACCCTTGACTACGACTGCGACAACCCCGTTTTCGGGCAGACCAACAATCCGTGGAATCGCGAGCGCGTGCCGGGCGGATCGAGTGGCGGTGAGGCAGCCGCGCTTGCAGTGGGAATGTCGCCGCTGGGGATGGGCTCCGACTATCGCGGCTCGATCCGCGTGCCGGCCCATTTCTGCGGTATCGTCGGGCTCAAGCCGACGTGGGGAACGATTCCCGGCAGCGGGCATATGGCGCCGAGCGTCGCGGCGCCGCCACCGATCGCGCATATGGCGACGATCGGTCCGATGGCTCGATATGTCGACGACTTGACCCTCGCGTACAATATCGTGAAAGGGCCGCATACCAGCTCCCCCTACACCGTACCATCGCCGGATGCTCATCCTGAAAAAATCGATCTCAAGAAAGTTCGATGCGCGATCTTCACCGAGGCGTGCAACGTTCCCGTCACATCCGACATCCGCGCTGCCATCGAGCGCGCGGGGCGCGAGCTGCAGAAGATGGGAGTCGTGGTCGAAGCCGTGAAGCCGCCGGTCGATGACGGCGAGCGCCTGTGGTGGGAATACAACGGCGCCGACGGCAATCAACTGATGGCCGCGGCGTTCGGCGAGGGCCTGAAACTCTCGCGTGACAAGCTGCGAAACTTCCTGGTCGCGGGCGAGGGAAAATCGGCGGCCGAGTTCTTTCTAATCGCGATGCAACGCGACGCATGGCGCGTGCAGCTCGCCGAGTTCATGGAGCGCTACCCGATCATCCTCGGCCCGACCTTCTGCGTCACCGCGTTCAAGCACGGCGCGACCGAGGTCGATATCGACGGCCAGAAATTTCCGTACATCCTCGCGAGTTGGCCGGTAGCGTGGGGCAATTGCGCAGGACTGCCGGGCGCGGTGGTGCCGTGCGGAAAAGATCGCGAGGGGCTGCCGATCGGACTGCAGATTGTCGGACGCGCATTCGGTGAGGAAACCGTGCTCGCAGTCGCGAAGGCGGCGGAATCGGCACTGGGCGGGTATCAGAAACCGCCGATGTGAGCGGCGACGGGGGAAGGAACTAATCTAATGTGAAACCCCCGTGGGTTTCACGCTTCCTTGGGCAGGGGTGACCCCTGCACCCAGTACCAAGAAGCTATACGCTGAACCCGCTCGCGCGGCCCAGTATTGTTGCGCCCGCGGTCGTTAGCCATGACTCTGCGACTGCGGCGTGTTGGGTCAGCGTCTGAATGTCGCGCATGCAACGCTGGAGCGGGGAGCCGTCGTACGGCGACGTGCCGCCGCCGGCTTTGTAGCAGGCGTCGACGACGGCCGCGCAAGTGTGGACGGCCCACGTGATCGCACCCATCACGGGCGCGCGGCCGTCAACCGAAACTTGATTGCCCGCGACGGCGGAATTCCATACCGCGTCGGCCTGATTCCTGAGCAGGTTGCGGGCGGCGCGCAGACTCGCGTCCGCATGTCCAACTTGATACTGAAACAGCGGAGACTCGGCCAGCGACGCGCTCGCGTAGAGGCGGCGCTTGTTGGTGTTGGCGAGTGCGACGATCTCGGTGATCGCGCGCTGCGCAATCCCGATCGCGACTGCGCCGATATGCAGGGCGGCATTGAGGAGCGGTTCGGCGAACGATGGACTCGCGATCGACGGGCGGCCAAGAAAAATATCGAAGCTGTCGTCGGCTGGCACCATCAGATTCTCGACAGCGATGTCGTGGCTGCCGGTTCCGCGCAGGCCGTTGACCGACCAGGTGTCGAGGATTTGGACTTTGGCGGGCGCGAACATCATCGCGCGCGCTTCGGGAGCACCGGGAATCGCGCCGGGACGCGGACTTCCATTTTCCGTGACGACGCAATTGCCGAACAAGTATTGGCTATGCTGGCATCCGCTGGCGAATCCCCATCGCCCGCTGACGCGATAGCCGCCGTCGGTCATTTCGGCCTGACCGCGCGGTGCGAACGCTCCAGCGATAATCACGTCGGGGCCGCCGGCGTAGAGGCGGTCGAAATGATTGCGGGAGAGGAGCGCCAGCAGCATCGGCGTTTCGGATCCAATCATCACGACCCACCCGGTGGAACCGTCGGCGGCGGCCAGCGTCTCGATGATTTCCATGCTGGCGGGCACGTCGATATCGAGGCCGCCGTGACTTTTCGGCACGAACATCCGGAAGCATCCAGCGGCAGTGAGTTGCGCGAGCAGATCGAGAGGGAGCCGGCGACCCGCATCGATCTCGGCGCTGCGTGCGCTGATCGACGGCGCGAGATCGCGAATCGAATCGAGCAAGGTCTTCGCTTCCGGGGTCATGGCGTTCCCTTATGTAGCCGACGAGGTTGCCAAGCGCCAGCACACGCACAAAAAAACGGCCGAGTCGTCGTGACCCGGCCGTTTGTCTTCGATTGATGTGATCCGGCTACGCCGTCTTCTCGGCCTTCTCGACGCCCGCGTCGTTGTTGCGCTCAGCGCGCTCTCCCCGTGGCGGCCGCTCGGTCTTGTCACCCGTCTTATCGCCGCGCGCGCGGGGCACGATGTTGCTGGTAGTCAGCACTTCGATAAACTTGCGCACCGCGGGCGAGAGCTCGCGACCGCGCTTGTAGATGATTGCGAGCGGCCGGAGAAAGGTCCCTTCCTGGAACTCGAGCATCCGCAAGGTGCCGCGCGTGACCTCGTTCTCGACCGTCATGCGCGGCACAATCGCGCATCCGAGCCCAATTTCGACGGCGCGCTTGATGGTCTCGATATTGTCGAATTCGAGCACGTAGGTCGGCTTGACGCCGTGCTCGCGCAGGATTCGATCGGAGGCCTTGCGCGTCGGAATATCGCGTTCGTAGCCGACGAACTTCTGACCCTGCAATTGCCCGACATTTACCTTCGTGTGCTTGGCGAGCGGATTGTCGGGCGGTACGGCCAGCACCAGTTCGTCGTGGCGAAACGGCACCGAAACGATCTGGCTGCGCTTGGCCGGATAGGCAACGACGCCAAGATCGACCTTGCCTTCGATAAGGTCCTCGTAAATTTTGTTCGAGCGCAGATACTCGAGATGTACGTTGACTGCGGGATAGTTGCGCAGAAACTCGGTCAGGTACGGCGGCAATTCGTGCAAGCCGACGCTGTAAACGGTGCCGACTCGAATCGAGCCCGCGACCACCGAGCCTATCTCGCGCAGCCGATTTTCCAATTCCAGGAAACGGCGCACGATTTCCTTGCTCGCGGTATACAGAATCTGTCCGGCCGGCGTGGGTTTGACTCCCGCGCGTCCGCGTTCTATCAATCGGCAGTCGTACTTTTCCTCCAGGCTTCGGACCTGCTGGCTGACCGCCGATTGAGTGACGAAGTTTTGCGACGCGGCATAAGAAAAGCTTCCGCTTTCGATTATGTCGCAGAAGACCTTTAGCGTTTCGATGTGCATATTGCTGGCTTGACGTATAAGGCTACGTGATACCCAAATCGGAAGCAAACAGTAGCCGAGATAAGAGAATTTTCGGCTCAGATCAGCCTGCGGAACGAACGCACGCGGGTCAAGAGCGTGCAATACTGGCGTTATGCTTTCGGTCATCCAAAGAACAATCAACGCGGACGGATTTCTGGCGTCTGGAAGCCGGCATCTTGCCGTATAATCGCCTCCAAAGGTCGGATGGAGCATAACATGTCGGATTTATTGAGAGACCTCGACTTTTTTCACCTCGACGACCTGCTGACCGATGAAGAGCGGATGGCCCGCGACACCGCCAAACGCTTCGTCGATCGCGAAATCTTGCCGCTGATCGAGCGCAATTTTGCGAGCGAAACCTTCCCAATGCATCTCGTACCGCAAATGGCCGAGCTTGGGATGTTTGGAGCTAATCTGAAGGGCTATGGATGCGCGGGCATGAACAACGTCGCTTATGGCCTGATTATGCAAGAGCTCGAGGCGGGCGACTCGGGGCTACGGTCGTTCGCGTCGGTGCAAAGCGCGCTTTCGATGTACGCGATTTATGCAAACGGCAGCGAGGAACAGAAGCAGCGCTACTTGCCCGAAATGGCCAAGGGAAAATTGATCGGATGCTTCGGGTTGACCGAGCCGGACCACGGGTCCGACCCGGGCGGGATGGAAACGCGGGCGCGGCGCGACGGTGACGGGTGGATCCTCAACGGGACCAAGCGCTGGATCACGAACGGATCGATCGCGGATGTCGCGATCGTGTGGGCGAAGGTCGACGAGGGCATAACCGGGTTCCTCGTCGAGAAAGGGACGCCGGGATTCTCCACGCGCGACATCCATGGGAAATTTTCGATGCGCGCGTCGATCACTTCCGAGCTGATTTTAGAAGACGTGCGGATTCCCCGGACGGCGCATCTAGAAAAAGCGCGCGGGCTTAAGGGTCCGCTCGGATGCCTGACGCAGGCGCGCTACGGAATCGCGTGGGGCGCGATTGGCGCGGCGCGATCGTGCTTCCATTGTGCGCTGGATTACACGAAATCGCGCAAGCAATTCTCCCGTCCGCTGGCGGGCTATCAACTCGTCCAGGCGAAACTGGTCAAGATGCTGACCGAGATCACCAAGGCGCAGATGGTTTGCCTGCGCCTCGCGCATCTGAAGGACCAGGGCAAGATGCGCCCGGAGCACGTGTCGTTCGCGAAGCGAAACAACGTCAACGAGGCGCTGAAAATCGCGCGCGACGCCCGCGACATGCTGGGCGCCAACGGAATCGTCAACGAGTATCCGGTGATTCGTCACATGCTGAACCTGGAGACGGTGAATACTTACGAGGGAACGTTCGACGTGCATACGTTGATCCTCGGGCGCGATATCACCGGCGAGAACGCGTTCGAGTAAGCGGCGTGTTCGTTGCTTACCGCCGTCGCGGGCCGTCGTGCTAGAACTTCGAATCAGGGAGAACTCATCATGATCAAGGCAAAGGCGTTCAATCATGCGGCGTTCCGCGTCAGCGATGTCGAGAAGGCGACCAACTTTTACGAAAACGTGATCGGCCTGAAGCGATTGCCGCGTCCGAACTTCGGCTTCGGCGGCGCGTGGTACGGGATCGGCAACAATGCGCTGCATATCATCTTGAGCGAGAACCGTGGCCAGAAACCCGACCCGCTCGGCGCGCACGTCGCCTTCGATGTCGAGGACTTCGACGAGACCAAGCGCACGCTCAAGGAAATGGGAATCGAGTTCCTCGAAGGCCCGAACATGGGCGCGGGCCGCCAACTATGGATCCTCGATCCCGACGGCAACACCGTCGAATTGAGGACGGAAAAGTAAGCCCGCTCAGATTCCCGCGAGCTTGCGGGCGTAGGCGGCTACTGTCTTGAAGTCGTACTCGCGGTAGGCTTGCAGCTTTTCGGCTTCGAAACCGCCTTCGGCGTGCACGGCGAGCACTTCCTGGTAACCGCCGAAATCCGACGACGTCAGATCGCCGATCAGGTTCAGCAGCCTGAGCCGCTTCTCGGCGTCGAAGCCCTTCGCACCGCCCATGTACTTGAGCACGTAGGCGCGGGTCGCCTCGCTCGTCAGATCTTCGGCGGCCGGCCCCGTCACCAGCAGACCGCCCGCGAGGTCCTGCACGATCTGCACAGCCTGATGGTAATTGTGCGCGAAGTGATACTTGGCGACGTTGGTGAGCAGCGTATTCGGCACCGCGACGCCGTCCTCGAGCGTGCAGGTGCGCGCGGCATGCTCGATAAGTCCGCGCACCGTGGTGTGATACGCCGCCAGATGCGTGAGCTTGTCGCGCACGTGACCGGCGCGCGAGATTCCGTTGGCCTCCGCCACCGCATGTCCCGCGCCCGCCATCAATTCGAGCAGCGGCAGTTTGTACGACACCGCCGTGAAGCGATGAAATCTCACGAACGTCAGCGCGAGCAAGCCGGCGAAATCGATCTCGCCTTGCAGGAACACGCGCTCCTTGGGCACGAACACGTCGTCGAAGACCGTCAGCGTTTCCATCATCTTGTGCCGCGCGCTGATCGGATGCTCGAAATCGTTTTTGTGCGAGCTGCCGTGCGGCGACGCGAGCAGCTTCAGCCCCGGCGTGTTCACAGGCAGCGCGAACGCGACCGCGTAAGCCTTGTCCTCGGCGCGCATCGCACGCGTCGGCAGGACGATCACTTCATTAGTATTCGTCGAGACGCTGGTGTGGACCTTCGCACCGCGCACGACGATACCGTCGGGACGCTCCTCGACGATTCTGACGTAGTAATCCGGATGATCCTGCTGCGTGGGCCCGAGCGCACGATCTCCTTTGACATCGGTCTGCGCAACGGCGACGGCGAGATCGTTGTCGCGACAATTGCGGTAGTACTTGTGGATGCGCTCGCCATACTCGGGCTTGCCGGCCGCCGCGAGCCGCTCGCCGATAATGTGCAGCGCGAGCAGCGCGTCGGTGCCGATTTCTTTGATCAGCACGACCAGCGTCGCACCCTCGCGCGTCGAGGCCGCGATCAGCGCGCTACGCTTCAGCAGGTCGTCGCCATTTTGCGGAACATGGTAGTAGCGGCTGTACTCGTCGGCGCCCTCCTTCACCACCGCAAGCTCGCGATACTTCGGATCGTGCGCCATCCGGTAGTCGAGCGCGGCGTGCTCGACCGCGATTCCGATAACGGGATGCGCGGTGACGTCCACGACCTTCTCGCCCCTGAAGAAAACCGCGCGGCCGTCGCGCAGCGAGCTTTTGTACTGTTCAGCCGTTCGTAGTCCCATCGTCGTGATTTTTCCTCATCGGAGATTGTCGCAATCGCAGGCGCGCCGCCTAAGACGCTCGGTTGCGACCGGTGCGAAACGCCAATATAGAAGCGGTGAGCGTTCGCTGTCCAACTGCGTGCTTAGGAGAAGCGCAATGGCGAGTCCGAAGATGTTCGATTTAAGCGGAGAGGTCGCAGTTGTCACGGGAGGCAACGGCGGAATCGGGCGCGGGATCGCGCTCGGATTTGCCGAGGCCGGCGCATCGGTCGCAATTCTCGCGCGCAACGAAGACAAGAATCGCGCCGTCGTGGACGAACTCGCGAAGGCCGGCGTGTCGGCGATAGCCGTCCATCTCGACGTGACGCGGCGCGACGATCTGCGTCCGGCAATGGAAGAAGTCGAGCGCAAGCTGGGACCGATCTCGATTCTCGTCAACAACGCCGCTATCGCGATCATGCGCAGCACGCTGAAGTTCAGGGCCGAGGATTGGGATCGAGTGATCGAAACGAACCTGAACTCGTGCTTTTTTCTTTCGCAGATCGCGGCGCAGTCGATGGTCACGCGCAAGCACGGCAAGATAATCAATATCGCGAGCGAGTATTCGCATTTCGGCGCGCAGGCCGGAATTCCGTACGCGGCGGCGAAGGGCGCGCTCGTGCAGACGACCAAGACGATGGCGATCGAGCTGGCGCCGTACAATATCCAGGTCAACGCGATCGTGCCTGGATGGATCGAAACCGACATGACGGTCGGCGCGCAGAGCGGACCGGTGTTCCAGGAAATAATCATGCGCACGCCGGCCGGCCGCTTTGGCAAGCCCGAGGAGATGGCGGGTGCGGCGGTCTTCCTTGCCTCGCACGCGTCGGACTTCGTGACGGGCTCGATCGTATACGTGGACGGCGGTTATGCGATCAGGTGAGAAGGCGCGCGCAGGCGTGTAAGATGCCGCATCATGGCTCGACGCAAACCGCCCGCTTCCACGCATCCTGAATCCGCGCGTCATGAGCACGGGCTGCCGGCGCTCAAGCCGCTGCGCGTGCTCGTGGCGGGGGAGGTAATCCTCGATCGCTACATTTGGGGCGACGTCGCGCGGATTTCGCCGGAGGCGCCGATTCCGATTCTGCGCGTGCAGCGCCGCGAGGAGAAGCCGGGCAACGCGGGCTTCGTGATGGCGAACCTACGCGCGCTCGGCGCGGACGTGAGTGCGCTGAGCGTGGTCGGCGCGGATCGTAACGGCAGCCTGTTGCGCGAGATTTTTGCCGATCTCGGAATCGATACGCGCTCGATTCTGATCGATCCCGACCGGCCCACCATCGTCAAGGATCGAATGCTCGGTTCCGTGCAGGCGGCCCATCGTGCGACCCAGCAACTGCTGCGCATCGATGAGGAAGATCCCACCCCGCTCAAGCTCCCGCGCGAGCGCGAGCTGATCGCGCGCCTCAAGTCGGAACTTCGCAACTGCGACGGCGTGCTGATTTCTGACATCGACAAGGGGATGCTGACGCCGGCGGTGTTGCGCGCGCTCATCGACGGAGGCCGCGCGCGCGGTATCCCGGTGATAGTCGATCCGCGCCGGACCGAGGACTTTTCGATTTACCGCGGCGCCACCGCGCTCACGCCCAATCGTCACGAAACCGAAGTCGCGACCGGGATGCGCCTGACCGACCGCGGAGTTTGGCGAAAAGCGTCCGAAACTCTCGTGCGCAAGCTGGGCCTCGAAGCGTGCCTCATCACTCTCGATCGCGACGGGATGTATCTGGCGGAGCGCGGCGGCAAGGACACCTACGTATCGACGATGCCGCGCGAGGTTTACGACGTCACGGGCGCGGGCGACGTCGTGCTGAGCGTGTTCGGCATGTTTTCGATCGCGGGACTCGGCTTCTCGTCGGCGGCGACGATCGCGAATCTGGCCGCGAGCATCGAGGTGACGCGCATCGGCACCGAAGTGATCACGCGCGAAGATCTCGCTCGCGCACTGAGTCCCGCTCACGCGAGCTACGAGCGCAAAATCCATTCGGCGGACGAGCTCAAGGCCGCGCTCGAGCGCGAGCGGCGCGCCGGCCGGCGGATCGCATTCACCAACGGATGCTTCGATCTGCTCCACGCCGGGCATATCCAGGCTCTCGCGTTTGCGCGCGCGCAGGCTGACCTGCTGGTGGTCGGACTCAACAGCGATCGCAGCGTCCGGCGCCTCAAGGGCGACGCGCGCCCAATCTATCCCGTGGCCGAGCGCGCGAGGATCCTGGCGGCTCTGGAAGCGGTCGACTACGTCGTCGTGTTCGACGAAACTCGCGCCGAGAAAATCATCCGCACGGTCAAGCCCGACGTTTTGATCAAGGGAGAGGATTGGCGCGGCAAGCCGGTAGATGGCCAGGCGTTCGTCGAATCACGCGGCGGAAGAGTAGCGCTGGCGCCGCTGCTTGGCGGCCGCTCCACCAGCGCGACTATTGAGCGGATGGGTTCGAAGGCGGGCGCGGGGAAAGACGGCGGGTGATTTGGTCGGTGAATTGTTTGAGCTCCGGCATCGCGAGCATCCAGGCGCCGAATAGGTAGAGTCCACCGTAAGTCGAGAGAATCGTCAGACCCTGGATCCGGGGGCCGAATCCGGCCATGCGAAGTTTCAGGGCGAATCCGAGTGCGGCCGCTCCTAGAGCCAGCGCCCACAACTTCGCGAGATACGAACGCTCAAGCCCGGTCCATCCGATGCGGCCGTTCAACGCCCATCGCAGCAGCGCGAACTCGACCCATCCGGAGACGCCCGCCGACACCGTCAGTCCGGCGACGCCCCACTTCTGCGCGATTCCGAGCATCGGCGGCAGTGGAATCGCGCATAGATAGCCGAGCACCAGCGTCAGCGTGACGCGGATCAGCGCGAATCGAAGCGGAGTGCGGGTGTCGAACAACGCGTAAAACGCCGAGTTGTACAACCGGCCCATCGTGGCCGCGAGCAACCCGACCCCAGAGCCGGCGAGCACGGCCCATACGTAGACGGCATCGGCGCGCGTGAACGCGCCGGATTGATAAATCATCGCGACGATCACGTCGCCAAGAATCAGGAAGGCCGCGGACGACGGAACGACCAGGAACGCAATCTGCCGCAATCCGCGGTTGAGGCGCGTGCGCAAAATCGCGCTCATCTGCTCGGGCATTGCACCCGCGGCGCGCGACATCGCGGGCAATTCCGAGGCGGCCACCGAATATCCGAACAGGCTGATCGGCACCATGTAGAGCAACTGGCCGTAGTTGAGCGCGGCGACGGCGCCGGTCGGCAAGAGGCTGGCCAACACGTTGTCAATGTAAGAGCTGAGGTTGACGACGCCGCGGCTGATGACCACCGGCGTCAGATTGTGGAACACGGAGCGGAGCGGAGCGGCGACGCGCGCGAAGTCGATGCGATGCTTTCTTAACAGCGCGAGCGTTTGCGGGACCTGTACCGCGATTTGCAGAGCGGACCCGACCACAGATGCCCACGAGATCGCGATCGCGAGCCCGTCCTGCGAGCGGCGGGGACCGTAATAGAGAAGAGCCGCGATCATTGCGATGTTCCACGCAACCGGCGCGGTGTACGAGACGAAAAATTTGTGATGACTGTTCAGGACGCCGAGAAACCACGCCGACAGCACCAGCAATCCGGAGCCGGGAAACAGGATGCGCACGATCTGAATCGTCAGGTCGCGCTTGTCGCCCTCGAAGCCGGGTGCGATTACGTCGATCAGGTACGGTGTGACCATCACGCCGATCGCGACCAGGATCGACACGCCGAGCGTCAGGATCGCGCCGACGCCCCATGCGACCATGTCGGCGGTTTCCTCGTCGCCCTCGCCCAGCAATTTTCCGTAAACCGGGATGAACGACGCGGAGAGCACGCCCTCGCCGAACAGGTTCTGCAGAATGTTCGGGATGCGGAAGCCCGCCTTGAACGCGTCTGCCGTGGCCGAGTCGCCCAGAAAATGCGCGAAGATGCTGTCGCGGACGAGGCCGGCAATCCGGCTGAGCAGCACGCCGGCGGCAATCGTGCCGGCCTGGCTCGCGCCCGATCCGCTCGCGCCGGGGCGCGGCTTGACGCGCGGTTCGTCGCGCTCCTGTTTGGGTGCGATTTCGGACAAGTTTTGCCTCTGACGCAGGAAGTATAGCGACCGCCTCAAGCGCGTAGTAGCTGGCCCCCGGGGCGCGCTACAATCGTCGCGTGAGCTTCTCGCTGTACGTGCATATTCCGTGGTGCCAATCGAAATGCCCATACTGCGACTTCAATTCGCATGCGGCGTCGTCGTGGCCGGAGACGGATTACAAGCGCGCGCTGATTTCGGAGCTTGAATTCAGGGCGAGCAGTGCGCCGTATTCAGGCGAGCGCATCCGGACAATCTTTTTTGGAGGCGGAACGCCGTCGCTGTTCGATCCGAAATCCATCGGCGAGATTATAAACGCCGCCAATCGCGTGTGCGGGATCGAACCGGACGCGGAGATCACGCTCGAAGCGAATCCCGGCACCGTGGACCTGGCGAAACTCGTCGGGATGCGCGCGGCGGGTGTGAATCGAATCAGTTTCGGCGCTCAATCGTTCAACGCCGCGACGCTCAAGTTTCTCGGCCGCATCCACAGCGCCGACGAAACCCGCGCGGCGGCGAAGATGGCGCATCGGGCGGGCTTTGATCGGCTCAATCTTGATTTGATCTTCGCGGTGCCGGGGCAGACGGTGGCCGATATTCTGTTCGATATCGAATCGGGCGCGGCGCTCGAGCCCGATCATATCTCGGCTTACAACCTGACCTTCGAAGAAGGCACCGCATTTTTCACCGACTTGAAGCGTGGCCGAATCAAGCAGCTCGCGACCGACGAGCAGGCCGCGATGTATCAAACGGTGCGCGAAGAAATCCCGCGGCGCGGCTACGCGATGTATGAAATCTCCAACTACGCGGCGCCCGGCCACGAGGCGCGGCACAACCTGACCTACTGGCGCGGTCAGACGTACCTCGGAATCGGCGCCGGCGCTCACAGCTATGCGGGCGATGAGCACGGCGGCGAAAGAAAGCGCTGGTGGAATGAAAAACTCCCGGCGCGCTACGTTTCCGCGATCGAGGAACGCGCGAACGCCGAGGCCGGCGCCGAAACGATCGATGAGGCCACGGCCCAAAGTGAATTCGTGTTCCTGAATCTGCGGCTGCGCGAAGGCTTCGCGCTGGCAGATTTTCACGAGCGCTTCGGCCGCAACTTCGAATGCATCTTCGGCGGCGTCGCGACCCCGCTCTTCAACAACGGCCTGCTGATGCTCGATGGCGGCAGGATCAAGCTGACTGATCGCGGCCTTGAGATGGCCGACTCGGTGTTTGCGGAATTCGTTTAGCAAGGTGCGACGACGATTATCGAAGCAGAATCCTGAATCGCGCGCGAAAAACTTGCGCGCTGTATAAGGACCCTCACCTTCATCCTCTCCCTCGCAGGGAGAGGGGACAGAAAGGGCCAATCAGGAGCGTGCGATCGTGGCGTCGAGCAGTTCGAGGATTCTTGCTGGCGTGGCTAGCTTGATGAACGCGCCCAGGCGCGGGCCGCGCTCCTGGCCTAGAATCGACCGGTACAGCAGCGGAAAAATCTTGCCTGGCTTGTCGTAATTTTCGCGGCCAAGATCGTAAATCTTCTTCTCGATTTCTTCAGCGCTCGCGTTCTGATTTTCGCGCAGGTACGCCGCGAGATTTTGCAGCTGCGTGCGCTCGGCGTCTGACGGCTTGTAGAGCTGCTTGGTCGGCTCGATGAAATCGCGGTAGAAATTGAGCGCGCATTCCATCAGCAGCCGACCCATCGCTTCCGTTTCCGGATCACCCGCGATCGAGGCGTCGTAGCGGACGATGTAGTTCCAGATGAAATCGCGATCCGAGCTGCCCAGCGCGGCGACCAGGTTCATCATCATGCCGAAGCTGAGCGCGGAGCTGAATCGCTTCGGCGTCGTGCTCTGGATCACGAATTCGAGGACCGATTCGCGCCGCTGTTCTTCCGACGCTGCCGCGTATTCGCGCACCGCGTCAAGGTATTCGTCGACGTATTGCGGTATCGCCTCGAGGAACAACTTGCGCGCTCGGCGCGGGTTGAGCAGCAGGAAAAATTTGAGCACTTCGATCGGCGCGTATCGCGTCCACTGATCGACCGTTACGCCACGGCCGACTGACTTCGAGACCTTGTGGCCTTCCTCGTCGAGAAACATCTCGAACGGAAATCCGAGCGGCGGCTTCGCGCCCATCACGCGGAGAATCTGCCCCGACAGCCGCGCCGAGTCGGTGAGATCCTTGCCGTAAAGTTCGTAATCGACCTTGAGCACGTACCAGTGCAGCGCCCAATCGACCTTCCATTGCACCTTGGCTTTGCCGCCGAGGACAGACTGCTCGCCGCTGAAACCGCATCCGGAGGCGCCGCCCGCGCTCTTTTCGCAGGTGAACTCGATCGATGCGCGCTCGGGGTGATAGGCCGTCACCGCGCGCTCGACGACTTGCCCGCACTTGGGACAAATCGGCATGAACGGCGACCATCCCGCGCGATTTTCCTCGCGCAGCGTCGGCGCGATGATCGCGATGATCTCCGCGTGCCTGTCGAGGATCAACTTCAGTCCCTCGTCGAAGCGCCCCGACGAATACATCTCGGCCGCGCGCACCAGTTCGTACTCGACTTCGACCGGCGCCAGGAATCCGCCGAGCAGTCCGATCATGTGGTCGGCGAAACTGGCGTGGCATCCGAACGGGTCGGGAATCTTCGAGACCGGAATGCCCAGGTACTGCTCGACGTCCTTGCGATTCGGCACGTTCTCCGGCACTTTGCGGAGTCCGTCGAGGTCGTCGATGAAAACGATCAGCCGCGACGGCCGTGACGGCTCGAGCAGATCAAACGCCTTGCGCACGAAAGATGGGCGAAGAATTTCCGCCATCGTGCCCAGATGCGGCAATCCCGACGGCCCGAAGCCGCTCTCGAAAATTATGGGGCGAGCGGGCTCGTACGCTGCGACGCGCTCTGCAAGCCGCCGAGCTTCTTCGCGCGGCCATAGCTCAGCGCCGGCGCTGCCGGATTGCGAATCGGGTCTCGATGCACCTGCCATCGATTGGGTCTCTACCTTAATTCTCGGGCTTGTCGGGATTTTTGCCGCGGAGCACGCTCGCGACCGCCTCGTGAATCCATGGATCGATTTGCAGGTCGCGATTTTTCTCCGACGCGAGCCGGAGTTTAACCGCGCAGTTGCCGCAGATAAAGGCCTGCTGGCGAAAGCCGGCGGTGTCTTCGACGGAAATGCGCAGCAGCCACTCGGCGAACTCGCGGCGGCAGATCGCGCAGTGAAACTTGCCGGGATGGGAATTTATAGAATCCATACAACGTGTTATTCTATATCATTGCTTCAACTCTTTGCGCTGTGGTATTCCCCTTCATCCGATGAATTTCACGACGACTCGCCAGAATTCCGTTCCCGTTCTCCGCACACATTTTCGGACCGCTGGTCCCGTTATTCGGACCACTCGCGCCCCGGGCGCCGGCGCCCGAGCTATCCGCGACTAAACCGTTGATTGATTCTCCCCGTCGCCACTCGACGCGACGCGGGAGTATCGCATCTTATGGATCAGGCGCTCACCAAGCAGAAAATCAAGGAATTGCGTGCGATGGTCGGCGACGGCGATCGGGTGGCGATCGTGCTGCAGGACGACCCCGATCCCGACGCGATGTCGAGCGGAATAGCCCTGCGTGCTCTGCTCGGGCGCAACAAGCAGACCACACCCTTGTTCGCGTTCAAGCCCGTCACGCGGCCGGAAAACCTCACCATGGTGCATCTGCTGGAAATCGAAATTCAGCCGGCCACGACCGAGGACCTGCGTTCGTTCGACAAGATTGCGATGGTCGACGTGCAGCCGCCGTACTTTGGCGAAAAAATTCCACGCGCCGATATCGCGATCGATCATCATCCCGGCTACCCCGGCGGCGCCGCTCCGTTCGAGGACGTACGC
Source organism: uncultured delta proteobacterium (assembly GCA_963724395.1). Taxonomy (GTDB): domain Bacteria; phylum Desulfobacterota; class Binatia; order Binatales; family Binataceae; genus Binatus. Next base: position 623,753 of record CAVRUK010000005.1, read on the forward strand.
ACGAAATACGGTGCTACCGCGACCATCATGACTGAGTACCTGGTCACGGCTGACGAGAAAATCAGCGAGCGCCTTGCGACTGCGCTGCTTTACGGAATTCGCAGCGACACTTTGGCGTTATCGCGACGCGTTACCGATGACGACCTGCAAGCTTTCGCGCATCTCACTCCGCTCGCCAACTACAGCATGCTCCGGCAGATCGATCGCCCCGAGCTGCCGCTTAGTTTCGCGCAAATTTTGGCGCGCGCGATGAAACGTATGGTCGTCAAGGATCACCTGGTCGTGCTCAATCTCGGCAGAGTCAAGCGCGACGACCTGATCGTACAGATGGCGGACTTCTGCCTCCAGTTCGAGGGCGTGTCGTGGGTCGCAGTCGCGGGCAAGCTCGAGGGCAAGCTCGTGATCAGCGTGCGCAACCATGGCATGAGCGGCAACAACGCGGGCGAGGCGGTGAAGAGTCTGTTCGCCGATATCGGCAGCGCCGGCGGCCATCGCAACATGTCCAAAGCGGTAATTCCCTTGCGAGCGTGGCGGCAGCGCGAGGGCACCACCCGCGACTCGCAAATCGAATCGCGCCTGCGCGAGCTGTTCAGCGCGCGGGTCAAGGCCCAGGCTGCCGAAGCGGCGGGTGCTCGCGGCGCGCCCGGCCGCAATGGCAACTGACTCGCGAGGCGCATGCGGCCAGTCGGACGTTTACCCGTTTCGCCGATTTCCATATCGTAGTTGGCGTCCGTGCTTTATCAGTCGCGATGAGTCCGAGTTCTTCCAAAATCCCCACCTTCGAGTTCCTGGCGCCGGTGATCGTCGGCTGCGCGCTGTTCATGGAGATGCTCGATGCGACGGTCATCTCGACCGCGCTGCCCGTGATGGCCAAGGCGCTCGGCGAGGATCCGATCAAGCTCAATCTCGCAATCACCTCCTACTTGTTGAGCCTCGCCGTTTTCATTCCGATCAGCGGCTGGATGGCGGATCGATTCGGCGCGCGCACGGTGTTTCGCACAGCGATCGTGATCTTCACGACCGGCTCGGTGTTTTGCGGACTGTCGAACTCGCTGCCGGAGCTGGTCGCTGCGCGAATTTTGCAGGGCTTCGGCGGGGCCATGATGGTCCCGGTCGGCCGTCTGATCGTTCTCAAAACCGTCGCCAAGTCCGATCTGGTCACCGCGATGTCGTACTTGACCGTGCCTGCGGTGTTGGGTCCGGTGGTCGGCCCGCCGGTCGGCGGGTTCATCGTGACGTATTACTCGTGGCGCTGGATTTTCTTCATCAACGTGCCGATCGGCGCGCTCGGTATCACGCTGGTCACCTGGTACATCCCCAACGTCCGCGAGAATAAGGTCTTCCCGCTCGACTGGCGCGGCTTTCTCCTCACCGGGCTGGGGCTGGCGGGCCTCGTCTCCGGCTTCGAGTCGATCGGCCGCGGCGTAGTCCCCGCCAGCATCATCATGTGCGTGATGGCCGCCGGCGGCATGTGCATGGGCGCTTACATCCTTCACGCCCGGCGCATCGAGTATCCGATCATCGACTTGAACCTGATGAAAATCCCGACCTTCTCCGTGGCTACGCTGGGCGGCGGACTCTTTCGCATGGGCATCGGCGCGTTGCCGTTTCTGTTGGCGATGCTGCTGCAGGTGGTTTTCGGCCTCTCCGCGTTCGCTTCGGGAATGCTGACGTTCGCCAGCGCCGCCGGCGCCTTGTTAATGAAAGCCACCGCCCCGCCCATCATCCGCCGCTTGGGTTTCCGCTCGGTGTTGATCGGCAACGGGGTGCTGAGCGCCTTCATCATGATGAGCTACGCGCTGTTCGGTCCCACGACGCCTCATTACGTCATCATCCTGGCTCTGCTGATCGGGGGATTCTTCCGTTCGCTGCAATTCACCGCGCTGGGAACGCTGGCCTATGCCGACGTGCCTGACAGGTTGATGAGCAACGCGAGCACTCTGTCGAGCATGGCGCAGCAACTGTTCCTGAGCCTCGGCGTTGCGCTCGGCGCAATGCTGCTGCACATGAGCCTGCGCGCGAGCGGCTCCTCGCAGCTGTCGACGCATGATTTCACGCCGGCCTTCGTGGTGATGGGAGTTCTCGCGATGGCGTCGTCGCTGCTTTTCATCCCGCTCGAGTATCACGCTGGCGACGAAGTGAGCGGGCGCCGGGCCGGCGTCGAGCTTTCCCACACGGCGCAGACAGTTCCGGAAGCCGATTGATCGCGCGCAGTCGTTTACCGAAGCGGCAGATACCTTTATCGTAGTGCTCGTGAACGTGGCGGAGGCGATTGTGGAGGTTAAGAACCGGCTCGGACTTCATCTGCGAGCCGCATCCGCGCTCGCGCAGACGGCCGCGAAATTCACCTCGAAGGTCATGATTGGTCCCAGCCAGGATGAACTGGTCAACGCCAAGAGCATGACCAACCTTATGATGCTCGGCGCGGCGCAAGGCTCAAAGCTCAAGGTGCGCACCGAAGGGGCAGACGCGCGCGAGGCTCTGAAGGCCGTCCAGACCCTCTTCGACGAGCGCTTCGGCGAGGAATGACCGCCCGATTTAAACTGGCAGACCGAGTTCCAGGGGTGAACTTTTCAGCCTGACGCTCGCGAACTTTCTGTGCTACCCATACGCTATGGACTATCTGTCAAGATGCCTACTGCTTGCCAATACTCCGCCCGAAATCGCCCGACGCCCGCTTCCGACGAAAATTAATTTTGACGGAACGAAGCTACCGGTAGTACTCGGGAATCTCAAGACCGCTACATATGGTATGAATCACGCTTTTCGGCTCCATTCGGTCAGTCCATATAGCGCCGCTTGCAGACCGATATTCGCCCCGGGACTCGTTTCGTCGACGTTTGCTGCCTTGATTCTGTCCGATTGGTCAGTTATACCTTCTCTACCTGAAAAATCTCGCGGCGTACTGCCGTTTTTCACGTTTCTGGCAGGCGCTATGCTGACCCTCTGGAACAGAACAAAATTGAGCTTCTCAATCCCGCGCGCCACCCTCGTCAGTTGAATTCCGGTCTGCGACGGGCACCCGAAAACCCGAATGAGCGCCTTGCAAGGAGCAATCGCGAATAATGCCGCTTAAGGATTTCCTGTTCACCTCCGAGTCCGTGTCGGAAGGCCATCCGGATAAAATGTGCGACCAGATTTCGGACGCCGTCCTCGACGCGCTCCTGGCCGAGGACCCCAACTCGCGAGTCGCACTCGAGACGCTCGCCAAGACGGGCCTGATAGTCCTCGCCGGCGAGATCACCAGCCGCGCGAAACCGGATTACGTAAAAATCGCGCGGCAGACCGCACTCGAAATCGGCTACGACAGCACCGAGGTCGGCTTCGACGGCAACAGTTGCGCCGTGCTGACCGCAATCGAACCGCAGTCTGCCGACATCTCGCAGGGCGTCACCGAGGGCGAAGGCCTCCACAAGGAGCAGGGCGCCGGCGACCAGGGCCTGATGTTCGGCTTCGCGTGCGACGAAACGCCCGAAACGATGCCACTGCCGATCGCGATGGCGCATCGGCTGATGGAAAATCTCACCAAGCTCCGCAAAACCCGTCAGCTCGATTTTCTGCGGCCCGATGCCAAGAGCCAGGTGACGGTGCGCTACGTCGACGGCCGGCCGGTCGAAGTGACTGCGGTGGTCGTCTCGACGCAGCATTCGCCCGACGTCAAATACGAAAAAATCCGCGAGTCGATCATCGAGGAGCTGATCAGGAAGACCATTCCCGAAAAGTACCTCACCCGCTCGACGATCTATCACGTCAATCCCACCGGCAGCTTTATCATCGGCGGACCGCATGGCGATTGCGGACTGACCGGCCGCAAGATCATCGTCGATACCTACGGCGGCTATGGCCGTCATGGCGGCGGCGCGTTCTCGGGCAAGGACCCGAGCAAGGTCGATCGCTCGGCGTGCTACATGGCGCGTCACGTGGCGAAGAATGTCGTCGCGGCGGGACTCGCCACCAAGTGCGAAATCCAGGTTGCGTACGCAATCGGCGTCGCGGAGCCGGTTTCGCTGCTCGTCGATACTTTCGACACCGGCATCGTGCCCGAGAACAAGCTCTCCGCAACCCTGCGCGAGTTGTTCGATTTCCGGCCCGCCGGAATCATCAAGACCCTCAACTTGAAGCGCCCGATCTATCAGCCGACCGCCGCCTACGGGCATTTCGGCCGCCACCCGCACGACGGACTGTTCCCGTGGGAGAGGACCGACATGGCGGAGACTCTGCGCAACGCCTTCGGCCTCAACGGCCGCGGCTGATAGCTGGCTCCTTCACCAGACCAGACTGACGACACTAAAAAATCGGAGTTTGAAACACGATGGCCACGACGGCAAGAAAGCTCAAAGCGATTCCTAAATCCCGCGCCAACGGCAACGGTCGCGACTTCGACGTGCATGACCTCGGTCTCGCCGAGGCTGGACGCAAACGAATCGAATGGGCCGACAAGCAGATGCCCGTGCTGCGGCGCCTGCGCGAGCGATTCACCAAGGAACTGCCGCTCAAGGGCCAGCGCCTCGGCGCGTGCCTGCATATCACGTGCGAGACCGCCAACCTGCTCCGCACTCTGAAAGCTGGCGGCGCGGAAGTGCTCGCGTGCGCGTCGAATCCGCTCTCGACGCAGGATGACGTTGCGGCGGCTCTCGTCGATCAATACGGCATCCCAACCTTCGCCATCCACGGCGAAGATCGCGACACCTACTACAGCCATCTGCGCGCCGTGCTCGAACGCCGTCCGACGATCACGATGGACGACGGCGCCGACCTCGTCAGCCTGCTTCATACCGAGTTCGCCAGCCAGGCCGACGACGTGAAGGCCAGCATGGAAGAGACGACGACGGGCGTAATCCGGCTCCGCGCTATGGCCAAAGATGGCGCGCTCAAGATTCCGGTCGTCGCCGTCAACGACGCGCAGACCAAGCATCTGTTCGACAACCGCTACGGCACCGGACAGTCAACGCTCGATGGTATCATCCGCGCGACTGGCGTTCTGATCGCGGGCTCGGTGATTGTCGTGGCGGGCTACGGCTACTGCGGCCGCGGGATCGCGTCACGCGCGCGCGGGCTGGGCGCCGACGTGATCGTGACGGAAGTCGATCCGATTCGCGCGCTGGAAGCCGCGATGGACGGGTTCCGCGTGATGAAGATGGTCGAGGCGGCGAAGGTCGGCGACATTTTCATCACCGCGACCGGCGACAAGCACGTTCTGACTTCCGCGCACTTCGCGTTGATGAAAGACGGCGCGTTTCTAAGCAACTCGGGTCATTTCGATATCGAGATCGACGTCGCGTACCTGAACGACGCCGCCAAAAAAGTAGATCGCGACGTAACCCGCCACATCAACGCTTATCATCTCTCCAACGGCCGCATCGTCTATCTGCTCGGCGAGGGCCGCCTGGTAAACCTCGCATGCGCCGAAGGCCATCCCGCGCAGGTGATGGACATGAGCTTCGCCACCCAGGCGATGGCGTCGGAGTGGGCGGCCAAAGGCGCGCAGCTGGCGGTAAAGGTCCACGAAGTGCCGGTCGAGATCGAAGAAGAAATAGCCGCCGTGAAGCTGGCCGCGATGAGTATCAAGATCGACACGCTCACAGCCGAGCAGCGCAAATACCTGGCAAGCTGGGAATCTGGCACCTAGACGGCTTCCAACGATGAAGCCGGAAAAAATCGATCTTGAACAGGCTCGCCGAGCCAGTGGACTCCGGATCGTCACGCTTACCCATGTTCCCAGCCCGTGGGGAGAGGCGCTCAAGGGCATCCTGCATATCAAGCAACTCCAGCACGCGCGGGTGAGCCAGGCATTTGGCTCGTCCACCCAGGCGCTTCACGAATGGACCGCGCAGGACAGCTTTCCGGTCATGGCGTGGAACGACGAGCGTCCGCTCAGCACGTGGATCGAGCAGCTTTACCTGGCCGAGCGGCTGGCGCCGACGCCGCGCCTGATTCCGGAACGTTTCGAGGATCGAGTCTTGATGTTTGGCTACTGCAACGAGGTGTGCGGCGAGAACGGCATCGGATGGACCGAACGGCTGCGCGGCGTGCATGAGCAACTCACAAAACCCGGCGGCGATCCGGCGGGCGTCTCGGCATACCTGGCAAAGAAATACGGCTACACGCCGGAAAACGGCCAACGCGCGGCGGGTCGAGTCGCAGAGGGCCTGACGGCGCTCGCACATCGGCTCCAGGAGCAGAAGTCCCGCGGAAGCCGATTCTTCATCGGCAACTCACTTTCAGCGATGGACGTTTACTGGGCGACTTTCTCGAATGCGATAAAACCGCTGGCGCCCGAGCTATGCCCAATGCATCCGACGATTCGCGAGGCGTTCACGAGCACCGATCCGACAGTCATCGCGGCGCTCAAGCCGATCTTGATCGAGCATCGCGATTTCATCTTCAAGAACTACCTCGAGCTACCGGTAGATCTGTCCTAGCGGCGCGCGTCTATCAAGGGCTCGAAATCAAGGCTGCTATCACCTTCGACGTGAGCTTGACGGAATCATTCCGACTGGCGCTGCTACTTGTTCCCGCTCTGGTTCTCGCTCGCGTCTCCGCCTTTGCCGGAGCAGTTTGCCAGAAGCGCGCCGAGGCGATGCCTGCTTTGCGTCGTCTCGGGGACGTGATGATGACGGGGCGCTTTGTCGCGTACGATCCCACCTCTCTCCAAGTTGTAAATGGACGAGCGACGCGCGCCGATGAAGCCAGCATGCTCGAAGATTTGAAGGTGCTCCGGCCTCGCTTCGACGGTTTGATCACCTACACCTCGGCGAACGGCGCGGACAAGATCCCCGATGTGGCCGCGAAGCTTGGCTACCGGGCGGTGATAATGGGCATATACGACGTGGGAAGCCGCGAAGAACTCGACGATGCCCTCGCGGCAGCGAAGCGGCATCCCGATCTGGTTGTGGGACTGTCAATTGGCAACGAGATCGTATTCAGCAAGCGAGCTACGTTCGATCAGATCGCGAGCTTGGTCATGGAAGTCAGGCGCAGAGCGCCGCACCTCGCGCTAACTGCGACTGAACCATTCCACATCTTTCTTCAGCCAGCGGCCGAGCCGCTGCTGTCGCAACTCGACTTCATGCTGGTCAACATTCATCCGATCTATGAGTCTTGGTTTCGATCCGCTCCCGATGAAAATGCCGCCGACTTAGTCGTGCACGCCGCGGACAAGCTGGCCGAGGTGTATTGCGGACCGATTCTAGTTAAGGAAACTGGTGAGCCGACGGCACCTGAGCAAGCTGGCTACTCACCAAGGCGACAGGCCTTATTTTATGACGCCCTCTATCGCAAGTTCCCGCCGACTTGGGCCCGAGCGTTTGCATATTTCTGCGCGTTTGACGCTCCGTGGCGGGTCAACGACAACGCCGTTCCTGCGATCCGCCCTGGTCAGGAAGAAGGACACTGGGGACTATACGACGAGAGACGCCAGCCCAAACCCGTGGTGAATCTAATTCCCGTCTTGCCGAAGCTTGCTGAGTGACTGCTCGCTACATGCTATCAATCACGGCGCGGCGGTCGAACGCCGCAGCCTTGTGCTCGATGCTCGACGCGGGTTGTAACCTATAACGTTATGGGTTACAGTTGGGTTTCGTGATTCGCAGTTTTGCCCACAAAGGACTGCGCAAATTCTTGAAACCGGGAGCAATGCCGGCATCAGGCCGGAGCACAACAAGAGGCTTCGCCTAATACTCGGCGTCCTGAGCGCCGCCGCAAGAATTCAGGATGTCGGACTGCCGGGCCTTGGCCTACATCGGCTGACCGGCAAGCTTTCGGGATTCTGGTCGGTGTCGGTAAGCGGAAATTGGCGAGTCATTTTTCGATTCGAGGACGGCGAAGTACGCGACGTTGACTACGTCGACTATCACTGAAGGAGTCACACAAATGACTATGCACAATCCGCCGCATCCCGGCGAAGTGATCCGCGAGCTGTGCCTCCAACCGCTTGGCGTTTCCGTGACTGACGCGGCCAGGAGTCTTGGCGTGACGCGCAAGGCGCTGTCGGAACTGCTCAATGGCAGGTCGGGAGTGAGCCCCTCGATGGCGCTGCGGCTCGCTATCGCATTCGACACAACGCCCGAGAGTTGGCTCAACATGCAGCAGCAGTACGACCTCTACCACGCGCGAAAGAACCCAGCCCTTCGCCGCGTGAAAAAACTGAAAGCTGCTTGATCTCGATTAACGAGCTATGAGTTCTTCGTCAGGCGTCTGATCGAGATAGTCGCCTGCTGGCAGGCCGTTTGGATTGTGGTCGCGGATCGCCTTAACCAGGTTCTTCAGCGCTTCGATCAATTCCCGCTCGCTGAGCCGCGGATAGAGCACCCGTGCGAGGCGGCTGCCGTCGCGGGCACCGCCTACCATCAGGACGTAGTCATTCTTGCCGTAACCTATGATTCCAATTTCGGCCGTCGGCGGACGCGAGCAACTGTTGGGGCAGCCCGCCATCCGGATGATCACGTCAACGTTGCCGAGGCCGTCATGTTCCAGCTCCGCGAGATAGCGCGGGAGCACGAGCTCCGCATGCGTCATCGCGAGTCCGCAGGTCGGCTTGGCGGGGCAGGCCATCGCGAGCCGTCTGATCGGCGGCACTGCGCCATTGAAGAGGACGCCGTGATCGGCGAGCGTCCGCTCGATCCAGTCGCGGCGCGCGGCTGGGATGTGCGCCAACAACAGGTGCTGATTGGGCGTTATGCGCACGCCAACTCCCTTCACCTCGGCGACGATGCGACGGATAGCGCTGCGATATCGAGTCTTCGCCTCGTCGCGCACTCGCCCGTTGGGAATCATGATTCCTGCGTAGAGACAATCGCCGTCGCCGGCTTCCTTGTGCCATCCCAGGTGATCGCGCACCGGCGGTAGCGGAACGGGTTCGGAGTCTTCGAGCTTGATTCCAAAGCGTTCGCGCAAGGTCTGCTTGACCGCGGCCACTCCGATGCGGCGAATCGTGTATTTCCATCGCGCCGCGCGCCGGTCTCGGCGTTCGCCATGCTCGCGCTGGATCGTCGCGATCGCGCGCACCGCCTCGAGCACTTGCACGCGTTGCACCACGCCTAGGTAAAGCGCCAGCAGCGGCATCGTTGCGGCCTGGTTGTGCGTCGCGCCCATCCCGCCGCCGCTGTAGAGGTCATAGCCAACGACTTCGCGACCGTTGACGCGCGGGAAGAAGCCCACGTCCTGCGTCAGCAGATCGATACTGTTATCGTGCGGATGCGCAAAGCCGACCTTGAACTTGCGCGGCAGGTATTGCGCACCGTAGATCGGCTCTTCCGGGTTCAGCGGCGCGATTTGTTGCCCGTTCTGATCGGCAAGGAACACCTGGTAGTAAGCGGAACTGCGCGGCGCCATCTCGCGCGCCACCGCGTGCGCGAGTTGACGTGAATCGAGCGGCAGCTCCGTGTCGAGGTCGTCAATCGGGCTCGCGACCGTATTGCGATTCACGTCGCCGCACGCGCCGAGCGTCGTGAGCTGGTAGCCGTTGTCGATGTGGCTCGTGTTGATATCGCGAATGATTGAATGCAGATTGCGCCCGCGCACGTAGTGAAATTGGATGCCCTGGCGCGCGGTCAGGCGAAGGCTGCCGTCGGCGTAGCGGTCAGCGGCCGCGTCGAGCGCGAGCCATTGCGCCGGCGTCAGCTCCCCGCCTGCGGGATTCTTGACGCGCACCATGAAAATGAAGTCGCCATCCTTCTTGCCGCTTTCATTGCGCTCGCGCTGTTTGTAGATACCGAAATGCTTGGCGATTTCCTTGGCGTGCTCGCTGATCGTCTCGGCCTCGCGCGCGCTCAGCGCGTCGATCTCCGAGCGCATCGTATGCCGGCTCTCGTGCGTCGAGTGGACGTAAAACAGCCCCTCGCTGGCATGCTTGAGGCGCTCGACGGTCGACATTTCCGCCGCGCTCGCGTTTTCGAGCGTTACGGGCCGGGCGTCGTGGTGATGCTTGGATTCCATTGATGCGATTTGAGCACGAGCGGAGAGCGCGGAAGCTCGCCGGGCGCCGCTACTCGTCGATTTTCACGCGCGACCAGCGCCGGTAGATCTCACCGCATCCGACCGACGCGCCTATCAGCAACAGCGCGAGGAAGAATCTCGGCGACAGCGGATGCCACAGCGCGTCGCCCAGAAAGGCGAACAGGATCGTGCCAGGAATCATCCCGATCATCGTCGCCCAGAAGTAGTCGTGAAACGTGATCGGTGACGCGCCCGCCAGCAGATTCAGAGCGTTGTACGGAATGACGGGCACCATCCGCAGGTAGAGGATTATCTGGAAGCCGTGCTTCGCGATTCGGTTCAGCATCGCATGGAATCGCTCGCCGACAATCCGCTCGACGAACGATTTGCCGAGAAATCTTCCCGCCGCAAACGCGACGATCGCGCCGATGTCGCCGCCGATGAGCGAGTATACCGAGCCCCACTTGGTGCCAAACGCCAGTCCGCCCGCGATTGTCATCACGGCGCCGGGAACCAGGAACGACGGCCCCACCGCGTACAGCAGCATGTAGACAACGGGGCCCCACGCGCCCCACTGGATCACCTGGGCTTTGACTAACGCGGGATCGGTGAACCATTGGGAATGCTCGATCAGAAGCCAGACTGAGCCGCCAACCAGGATCGCGATGATCGCGAGCTTCAGGAAGTTCATCAGCCACGAGCCGTTTGCGCTCGGCTGGCCTGGTTGCGTTCCGATAGGATTGACGGCGGACATTAGCCCTCAATGATATTGGGCGGGAGTGCAGTGAGACAAGGCTTCGCGCGCGCGTTGTGGGCGAGTCGCGATGCTACTAAAGTCGGCGCAGTGATCATCTCCGGAAATCGTTAAGGAAAACATCTCGATGAATGAACTCTCGGATAAAGTTGCAATCATAACTGGCGGCGGCTACGGAATCGGCAAACAGATCGCGCTGAAGTACGGCGCGGCCGGCGCAAAGATTGTAATCGCGGCGCGTTCGATCGAGCCGATGAAACAGACCTGCGCCGAACTCGAACGGCTCGGAGCGCGTGCGCTTCACGTGGCCACCGACGTCTCCAAAGAAGCCGACTGCGCAAAGATGGCCGCCGAGACGATGAAAGCCTTCGGCCGCATCGACATTCTCGTCAACAACGCCGGCATCTCAGGCCCGACCAAGCGAATCACCGACATGTCGCTCGCCGAATGGCAGGAGACGATCGATATCGACTTGACCGGAACGTGGCTGGCGACTCGCGCCGTGCTGCCCGCAATGGACAAGCAGCGCTCCGGCAACGTCATCAATATCTCGTCGGGCGCGGGACGGCGCGGCTATCCGATGCGCTCGCCGTACGCGGCGGCGAAGTGGGCGATGATAGGGCTCACGCAGACGATCGCCGGCGAATGGGGTCAGCGCGGCATCCGATGCAACTGCATTTGCCCCGGCGCTATCGAGGGCGAACGAATCGAACGCGTGATGCGCGCGCGGGCCGAGGCGCTCAAGCAGCCGTACGAGCAGATTCGCGGTCAGTTCCTGTCGCAGGCCGCGATGAATAGAATGGCGACGGAAGAGGAAGTCGCGCGCGTCGCGCTATTCCTCGCGCTCGACGCGTCGGCGGGAGTCACCGGTCAGACAATGAACGTCGATTGCGGCAGCATCATGAATTAGCCTCTGCGGCGTTCAACGCGCGATGTCGTTGTCGCGGACGCTGCTGGCGAATCCGCTGCTTTCGAGGCGCTTCATCAGCTCGCGCGCTAGTACCGGCGAGCGATGGCGTCCGCCGGTGCATCCGAGACCGACCGTCAGGTAGCTCTTGCCCTCGCGCTGATAGAGCGGAATCAGGAAATCGAGAAGGCGGCCGATCTCGTCGATAAAGCGCCGCGACTCCGGCTGCGTCATCACGTACTCACGCACGCGCGGGTCAGTGCCGGTGAGCGGGCGCAGCTCGGGGACGAAGAACGGATTCGGAATAAAGCGCACGTCGAGCACGACGTCCATCCCGACCGGCAAGCCGTACTTGTAGCCAAAGGAAACTATCGAGACCGACATCCGCGACCCCGCGCCCGCGCCCAGCACGGCCGCCGTGACCACCTCGCGCAGCTCGTGGACGGTGAGCGTGGTCGTGTCGATCACGCGATTGGCCCGCTCGCGCATCTCGGCCAGCGCGAGGCGCTCGATCCTGATGCTCTCGGCGACCGTCATCCCGCTTGCAGCCATCGGATGCGGACGGCGGCTCTCAGAGTAGCGGCGCGCGAGCACGTCGTCGGAGGCGTCGAGAAAAATCACTTCCGGATTGATTCCGGAGGCGTCGAGCTCGGCGAAAATACGGGGCCACTGCGGGAAGAACAGCCGTTCGCGCGGATCGACTCCAAGCGCGACGCCCTGGAGAGCGGGATCGCGCCCCGCGGCGAGCATCGCGACGTTGGGCGCCAGCGCAACTGGGAGATTGTCGACGCAGTAGAAGCCGAGATCCTCCAGCACGCGCATCGCGGACGCGCGCCCCGAGCCTGAGACACCGGTGACGATTATCAGGCGAGGTGGCTGAGGCGCGCTCATCGGCCCTCAGTACTTGTTGTCTTCTTCCTTGATGAGGGAAAACAGCTCGGCGCTGTCCTTGGCCTCGAGCAGATGACTTCGAAACGATCCTTCTTTGAGCAATCGCGAGACGCGCGCGAGAGCCTTCAGATGCAGGCTCGCGGAGTCCTCCGGCGCGACCAGCACGAAGAACAATTGCGAGGGGCCGCCGTCGAGCGAATCGAAATCGACTCCCTGGGCATGGCGGCCGAAGGCGCCGATTATCTTCGTCACGCCGCGCAACTTGCCGTGCGGGATTGCGATTCCGTCGCCAATCGCCGTCGAGCCCAGCCGCTCGCGCTCCGCGAGCACCGCGTTCAGGTCGGCGAGCTTGATCTCCGTGTATTTGGCGGTTAGCGCTTTCGCCAATTCATTTAGGACATCGGGCTTGGTGGTGCCCTTCAAGTCGGCAATGACCATGTCGGGGCTGAGAATATCGGTAATTTTCATTTAGTCGTCTCGGGACTCACCGCTTGCAGACCGGCGCGAATCAGATTTCCTCGCTGGCGCTCAAGACCTCGCCGGTCGAAAGCGATCTGACTTTCTTCGCCTTGAATTTTTCCAGATGCTTCTTCAGTTGGCGGCCGACCTTGTCCGTGAGCAGATCGATCACCGAATAGAGGTCCTTGGTTTCTTCCTGCGCGCTTACTGACAGGCGCCCGGATTTGACAGTAACTTCGCCGTGCTGCCGATACTTGTCAACCGTGAGAATCAGGTGAGCCTGGCAGGTCCGCTTGATCAACTTGCCGACGTGCGCGAATTTTCGTTCCGCATACAGGCGGATCGCGTCGGTTGGCTCGACGTGTCGAAAGGTCACCGTCACTTCAGTCAGCGGGGCGTTGGCGATTCGCTCCGCACGCCGCACTTTTCGGATTGTCGCCCGGCCGCGCTTGCCCTGCTTGTCGATTCTGCTCATCTTGCCTCTGCGCCCCGAGTTTTTTTGGTCATCCGATCTGTTTGCGATTTGCCGATGGCGGGATTCCCATTGCCTGCCGATACTTGGCGACCGTGCGCCGCGCGATATTGATCTGCTTGGCCCGCAGCATCTCGGCGATCGCCTGATCCGACAGCGGATTCTGCGGAGTCTCACCCGTCACCATCCCGCGGATCTGTTCCTTGACGGTCTCGGCGCTCACATCTTCGCCGCCGGCGCCCTTGACCCCCGAGGTGAAGAAAAACTTCAGCTCGTATATTCCCTGCGGAGTGTGCGCGTACTTGTTGGCGGTCGCGCGGCTGATCGTGGATTCATGCATCCCGATATCTTCGGCGACGTCCTTGAGCACCAGCGGTCTCAGCAGGCTGATGCCGTGATCGAAAAACGCGCGCTGGAATTTCACGATCGAGGTGGCGACTTTGAAGATCGTCTGCTGGCGCTGGTAGATCGATTTGACCAGCCAGCGCGCCGAGCGCAACCGCTCCTGAAGATACTCGCGCGTCTCGGGCGCAACGTCCACGTCGTTGAGCACGCGCTGGTAATAGCCGGCCAGGCGCAGGCGCGGCACCGCGTCGCGATTGAGCGTGACGACGTAATCCTCGCCAACCTTGTGAATATAAACGTCGGGAACTACGTAAGTCGGCTCCTCGCCGCCGTAGTCGCGTCCGGGCTTGGGTTCGAGCAGCGAGATTATTTTGGCCGCCTGCCCTACCGTATCGACCGGCACGCTGAGAACCTTGGCGATTTCCGCGTAGCGATGCTTCTCGAGCAAATCCAAGTGACTGCTGACGATTCGCGCCGCCAGCGATTCTTCCATCCCGAGGTTCTGCAGCTGCGCGAGCAGACATTCACGAAGATCGCGCGCGGCGACGCCGGGCGGATCGAAGCGCTGCACGCGCGCGAGCACGCGCTCGACCTCCGCGGGTGCGATTTCGAGCTGCGCGGCGAGCTCGTCGATGGGCGTCTCGAGGTATCCGTCTTCGTTGAGATTGTAGATGATGGTCGCGCCGATCTTCTGATCGTCCTCGGTGAGGTTCGACATCCTCAGCTGCCACATCAGGTGGTCTTCGAGCGAGCTTCGGCGCAGCGGAGTGTTTTCGAGCGCGCTGCGATGGTCGTCGTCGGAATCGGAAGGCGTGCTCTCCTGCCAGTTGTTCGAATAGGTCTCGAGATACTCGCGCCAGTCGAGCTTTTCGAGGCTGTTCAGTTCCTTGATTTCCAGCGCGGCGTCGCGCGCTTCGATCTCGGCGGCGGGCGCGGGCTTCTCCTCGCGCGACCCTGTCTCCCAGTCGTCATCGGGATTCGTGCCGTTGGCGGCGTCGCCCTCGGGCGGCAGCGGTTCGCCGTCAGCCTGGGCGGCGGCTTCGGGCTCCGACATTTCGGATTCGGAAGCGGCTTCGGCGGGACTTTGATCGAGCGGCTCGAGCATCGGATTCTGTTCGAGCTCCGACTGAACGATCGCTTCGAGTTCGGGGAGCGAAAGCTGCAGTATTTTGATCGCCTGCTGCAGCTGCGGCGTCATCACCAACTGCTGGCGAAGCCGCAAATCCTGTCCGAGTTTTACTTCCAGCGCCATCGAAGAATTGCTTGCTAGTCCGTCGCCGCGCCGGTGGTCGCGCTCGCGCCCGGAGATTCGTCCGAATGAGGGAACAGCACCGCGTGAGCGCAATCGACCACGCTCTGGCTGGTATTTAGAAACACTGTGATCTTGCAGCCGGTGATCTGATCGTTGCCGTCGTGCGCAACCGGACTGCCGGTGAGGACAACCGTGCGCTTGGTCTGGTCCATGACACCGTGCTTGCCGGTCGCCCAGCGCGTACCCTGGCTCAGCCGGACGTTGCCGTCCGCGACCATGTCCTTCATCTGTTTGAAATCTTTGTCGAAATAATTCACACGCAACTGGTCGCTGGTAAGTTGCGCGTCCGCCTGGGTCGCGTGCACGCTTCCGGTCCACAGCACGGAGTGATTCTGGTAGTCGAGCGACATCGACTCGGACTTTATGTAGATAGGGGCCTTGCTGTTCCCGAATTGCATCCCGCCGAACGCCCCGCCTTGCTGAGGCGGATTCGACGCGAGCTTGGTGTCTCCGCCGGACGGCGTCTTGGGCGCCTTGTGCATCGCGACAGCCTCGGCTGGCGCGCTGGCATTCGACGGCGGCGCCGCGGATGCGGGAGGACTCGGCGGTTCGGGATTGGCGCTGTCAGCGGGCACTGGCGCCAGCGTCATAGGCGGCGCGATCGCGCCGGCCGGTGGCGCTGTTGCGGCGGTCGTTACCGGTACGTCGGGAGCCGTGGCAGGCGCCGGAGCAGGCGCGACTGCGACGGCCGGCGCCGAAGGCGGTGCGGGCGCAGGCGCCGCTGCGACTGCGCGCGCAGAAGGCGGCACAGGAGCAGGAGCACTCGCGACTGCGGGCGCCGAGGGCAGCGGCGCTATCGGCGCGACTGCCGTAGACGGCGCCGCGGCAGGCGCGACGTCCGAAGCGGTCACTGGCACGTCAGGAGCCGATGGCGGTGCCGGAGCAGGCGCGATTGCGACCGCTGGCGCCGAGGGCGGCGCCTCTAGTGCCGGTGCCGGAGCCGTCGCGACGGCCGGCTGCGCTTGCGTATCCGACGCGGACGCGGAAGGCGGCGCACCCGGCACTCCGCCGGTCACGCTGATCGAATCCTCGCCTGAATTGTCGCTGTTAGCCGCTTGCGGAGCGGACGCTGCCGGCGGCGTCGAATTCGCGGGTACGTTGCGAATCGAATCGCCCACCGTACCCGTTCCCGTGCCAGTGCCCGTTGCAGGCGCGGCGTCCGGCGACGACAACGGTGCGTTGACACCATCCTGAGTCCACGCCGGCGATGCGAGCGCGAGTGCGACTATCGCAGTCGCGACGATTCTCGACGCCCGACTAACTTTGCTTGGGTTTTTCACTATCTTTCTTCGGCATGACTTCAGTCTGGACCTGCGTATGCAGCTCGAAGACCCGCGTCTTGGGATGCCCGCTCAGTCCCACCCCGGTCACCTTTAATCCGTCGCCAATTACCGTCACGAGACCCGGCGCATCGACCTGGTCGTCATCGGGCATGAAGGTCGCCGAGTCGGTGCTGAGAACGTAGTCGCCGAAGTGGATGACGGTGCCGCCGGTCAAATACGCGCGCGTCACATGATTCCCGTTCATGGTCAAATCCGCATGCGGCGAGTTGACGACCACCGGCTTGCCGTCCGACGAGACCATCGTGACGACCGCATCGGTCAGCTTCAGCGACGTCTTGTCGGCCGAGTAGTCCGCCTCACCCGCGGTCAGCACCCATTGCCGCTCACCGGCTTTCATTTGAGTCCAGTGAAAATTATGCGCACGAAGGAGAGTTCCGGGGACCAATCCGGCCGCCGTCTGGAGCACTTGAGTCTCCGAGCGATGGCGCACAACCCAGACGGTCGCGGCCAGCAGGATAACCAAGGCGAGCGTGCCGACGCCGGCCAGTGTTTTAGCGATTTGCCTGGGACTCAAGTACAACCTCTCCAATCATGCACGGTATCAAGTGCTTTTTTTAGAGTAAACCGAACCGGAGTTCGGCACCATACTTGCAAAACGACGCGAACTTGCGCTCACTATTGGGCCGCCCCGGCGGGTAACTCACCGAAAGAAGCTGGCGGAATCAGCCGGCCTCGCGAGAAACGTGATGGATTTGCTTGAGCGTTTCGAGCAGCGCCGGCAGCTCGTCGAGCCGATAGGAATTAGGACCGTCGCTGAGTGCGCGGTCCGGGTCCTCGTGCACTTCCATGAAAATTCCGTCGATCCCGGTCGCAGCCGCCGCGCGCGCGAGCGGCGCCACGAACTCGCGCTGACCGCCCGAGCGTTCGCCGCCTGCGCCCGCGCCCGGAAGCTGCGCGGAGTGGGTCGCGTCGAAGACGACGGGGTACCCGAAGCCGCGCATTATCACGAGCGAGCGCATGTCGGAGACGAGATTGTTGTAGCCGAACGAAAATCCGCGCTCGGTGAGAATGATTCGCCGGGTCCCAGCAGCCTCGGCCTTCGCGACCGCCGCCTTCATGTCCCACGGCGCCATGAACTGCCCCTTCTTGATGTTAACAGCGCATCCGGTCTTCGCGGCCGCGTCGATAAGATCGGTCTGGCGGGAAAGCAGCGCGGGAATCTGAATCACGTCGACGACCTGCGCCGCGGCCGCCGCTTGCGACGGTTCGTGGATGTCGGTCAGCACGGCAACGCCAGCCTCGCGCTTAACGCGCGTTAGGATCTCGAGTCCCGCGGTCAAACCCGGTCCGCGAAACGAGCTGTGACTGGTGCGATTAGCCTTGTCGAATGAAGATTTGAAAACCAACGGCAGCTTGGCCCGGCGCGCGATGTCCGCCAGCCGCGTCGCGTGCCGGATGCATGAATCGTAGCTCTCGATGACGCACGGGCCGGCGATCAGCACGAGCTCCGGCCCGCCAAAGACGGCGTCGCCGGCTTTCACCTGGGCGACGTTCACGAAACCGATCTCAGCTCCCGCACCTTCGGGCGCTTCACTCCAAGCTCCGCCCGTCGCTGCACGGCCGCGCGAATCAAGCCGCGAAACAGCGGATGACAATCAAGCGGCCGCGATTTCAACTCGGGATGGAACTGGCAGCCGAGAAACCACGGATGCCCCTTCAACTCCATTATCTCGACCAGGCTGTTGTCGGGCGAGATGCCGGTGGCGACGAGTCCCACTTTCTCGAGCTTGTCGCGATAAGCGTTGTTTACTTCCCAGCGATGGCGATGGCGCTCCGAAATGCGCGCCTTCCGGTATAGCGATGCCGCCAGCGAGCCCGGCTGGAGCACCGCCGGATACGCACCGAGGCGCATCGTGCCGCCTTTTTTCGAGACGTCCCGCTGCGACTCCATTATATCGATGACGGGGTCGGGCGAGTCGGGTGCGTTCTCCGAGGTGTTGGCGCGCCTGAGGCCGAGCAGGTCGCGCGACGCCTCGATCACCATCATGTGCAAGCCGTAGCAGATGCCGAGAATCGGCACGCCGTTTTCGCGCGCATAGCGAACGGCGCGAATCATGCCCTCGGTGCCGCGCTCGCCGAACCCGCCGGGAACGATTATCGCGTGCGCTTGCGCGAGCCGTTCCTCGACGTTTTGCTTTTCCAGCTCTTCGGAATCGACGTAGTCGATATTGACCCGCGCCTCATTGCTGATCGCGCCGTGCGCGATCGCCTCGTGCAGGCTCTTGTACGCGTCCTTCAGGTTGACGTACTTGCCGACCACCGCGACGTTGACGGTGACCTTCGGATTCTGCGCGGTCTTGACGATTCGCCGCCACTTGGAGAGATTCGGCTCGCCGGTCCAGATATTGAGCTTCTCGCACACTCGCTGATCGAGTCCGTCATCGTGATAGCGCAGCGGCGCCTCGTAGATTGTCGGGACGTCGGGCGCCGAGATGACGCAATTTTCCTCGACGTTGCAGAAGTGCGCGATCTTCTCCTTAAGTTTCTTGTCGAGTTGCCGGTCGCATCGGCAGAGCAGGATGTCGGGTTGAATCCCGAGCCCGGTCAGCTCTTTCACGCTGTGCTGCGTGGGCTTGGTCTTGAGCTCGCCGGCGGTGGGGATAAACGGCACCAGCGTCAGATGCATGTACAAAACATTTTCGCGGCCGAGGTCCCAGCGGAATTCGCGCGCCGCTTCCAGGAACGGCAGGCTTTCGATATCGCCGACCGTCCCGCCGATCTCGACGATGATCAGGTCCGAGCCCTCGGCGGCGCTTAGGATGCGACGTTTGATCTCGTCGGTGATATGCGGAATCACCTGCACTGTCGCGCCCAGGTAGTCGCCGCGCCGCTCCTTCTGAATGACGGTGTCGTAGATCTGGCCGGTGGTGCAGTTGTTGCGCCGCCCCATCGGCGTCTGCACGAAGCGTTCGTAATGGCCAAGGTCGAGATCGCTCTCGGTGCCGTCGTCGGTCACGAACACTTCGCCGTGCTGAGTGGGACTCATCGTGCCGGGATCCACGTTGATGTAGGGATCCATCTTCAGCAGCGTGACCTTGAGCCCGCGCGCCTCGAGCAGCGCGCCCAGTGACGCGGCGGCCAGGCCCTTGCCGAGCGACGAGACGACGCCGCCGGTTACGAAAATAAATTTTGTCTTTCCCCGCTCCACGTTGAATCCCTCCCCATCCTCAACGAGTTGAATCCGCCGCCTCGCGGGCGCGCGCAAGGTCGTCCACGGTGTCTACTTCCAGCGTTGGCGCCACCGACCTGACCACTTTGATCGCGTAACCATGCTCGAGCGCGCGCAACTGCTCGAGCTTTTCAATTTTCTCCAACACACCCATCGGCAGGGCGGCGAATTTCATAAGGAAGTCGCGCCGGTATGCATAAACACCAATATGGCGGAGCGCCTCTTTGGGCATTCCGCCGTCACGCGCGTATGGAATCGGGCTACGCGAGAAGTATAGCGCGTTCCCGTCGGCCCCGCACACGACCTTCACCTTGTTCGGATCCATCCATTCGAGCACGTCTTCGATCGGCGTCGCGAGCGTCGCCATTTGAATCGATGCGTCGGAGCGCATCGCAGCCGCCAGTGCGTCGAGATCGGCCGGCGCGATGAACGGTTGATCGCCCTGCACGCCGACAAAGACATCGCCGTCGATCTTCGAGGCCACCTCGGCGATTCTGTCCGTGCCGCTCGCATGCGCCGGCGAAGTCATCATCGCCTCGCCGCCCGCTGTGCGCACGGGCGCCGCGATTCGCTCGTCGTCGGTCGCAACGATCACGCGCGCGATCGATTTTGCCTTCGAGGCCTGCCGCCACACTCGAACGACCATCGGCACTCCCGCGATCTCCGCCAGCGCCTTTGCGGGCAGGCGGGAAGAACCGTACCGCGCCGGTACGATGGCGATCACTGAGACGTCGGCCAGAGAATTTCTCCGCAGTGCGAGATTGTAGACCGAAGGGGCACATACAAAGGTAACCGTCCGCAGCGGCCGTTGTCAATTTCACCCAGCTCGATTGCCAACATTTCGGAATTCATCGCGGGTTTTCCGTCGTCACAAATGAACAGGCGGCCCGCTGAGGGCCGCCCGTCTCAAAAGCCTCGCGAACGCGCGAACTACTTGCCGCGGATTCGGGTGCGCCGCATTTTGCGGAGCCGCGACTTTGCCTGATGCGGATCGCTCTTTTTCTTGCGCGCGAGTTTGCGATTGCGCCGGTTGCGCTGCTTCGATGCTACCTTCATTGGTTCTCCTGGCTCGGATTCGGATTGTCGGACGGCGGCGCGGACGCGTTGTACGTGTCGATCGACAGCGTATGCGGCGCGGTGAACGCGATCGGGCTTATCGCCACCACTTCCGTTGCCGCTTGTCCCTCGTCCTGCGCGATCACTCGCCCGAGCGGTTCTCCCGTGGTCACCGGCCCGTCGATCGCCGGCGCTACATCGTACACCAGCCTCACCCCGGCCGCATCGGTCTTCCGCACCACAAGTTTGAGATCGTTCGCCGCGACCGGTTGAATAAGCGGGCCCTCATGAACCTGTACGTGGACCGGAATCGGCTGCCCCGACTTGAGCAGCGACACCGCGGTGAACTCATCGAAGCCCCACTCCATCAGTTTCGCCGCCTGCGCAAACCGCTGCGCGTTCGACGGAGCGCCGAGAATCACCGCGATCAGCCGCATGTCGCCGCGCTTGGCGGTGGTCGTGACATTGAACCCGGCCTGGAACGTGAAGCCGGTCTTGAGCCCGTCGCATCCTTCGAAATGCCCGACCAGATGATTGGTGTTGTTCAGGATGCAGACTCCGTTGTCGAAATCCATATGCTCCTGACCGGACCACATCAGCAGATTGGTCTCGCGGATTATCGCGCGGCCCACCGTGGCGAGGTCGTAGGCGGTCGTGCGATCGGCATCATGGGTCGGACGCGGCGGCAGTCCATCAACGGTCTGATACAACGTATGCGTCATGCCGAGTTGTTGCGCGCGCTGGTTCATCATGCGGACCATCGCCTCTACCGAGCCGCCGATCTTTTCGGCGACCGCGACCGCGGCGTCGTTGGCCGACTTGACCAGCGCCGCCTTCATCAACTCGCGCAGCGGATAGACGTCGCCCTCCTTCAGGCCGACCCGCGAGCCGCCGGTATGCGCGGCGCGTTCTGAAATTCTGACCAGATCGTTGCCGCTGAAACGGCCCGCATTGATTTGCTCCTGCGCGACCAGCAGGTTCATCATCTTGGCCATCGAGGCCGGCGGCCATTCCATGTCGGCGTTGTATGCCATCAGCACGCGGCCGCTGTCCGCGTCCTCGAGCAGTGCGCCCTTGTAGAGCGGGCCGACGGCCGCCGTCCGCCTCGAATGTACCGTCTTATGCACCCGGCGCCATTGCGCGCTCGCGTCCGCTGGCGACGCAGCGAACACCACGGCCACGCTCAGCATCGCAGCCGAGCCCAGCCAGACTACAGATTTTAGTTTAACGATAACCCACCTCCGCCTGCCCAATTCCACCACCGGTTTGTCCTTTCGTCCTTTGCCGTGATCCGACCCGCCAAGCTCAGGGAAAGCGTATGAACCCGCTTGAGTCGGGCGCCTTCGAGCCGCTGCTTTGGACGTGTTGCAGAATGGCGAGGTTGGTCCGCGCCGGCGTGTAATCGGGAATCTCACCAACCAGCTCGTTCCATTCCTGGCTCGCTCTGACGTAGTTGCCTTCCTCGGCGTAAATCGCGCCGAGCGTGTTGCGCGCGTCCGGTTGACTCGGATCGATTCGTAGCGACAGTAGCGCTTCCTGCTCGGCTTGTGCGAGCGCTCCGCGCTTCTCGTAAGCAAGCGCGAGATTGAAATGCGTCTCCGGCCGTTCCGGTCCGAGCAGCGCCGCCAGCCTGAGCACTTCAGTCGCGTCGCGCGTCTGCCCGCTCTCGAGATAGAGCAGGCCCAGGTTCAGGAACAGTTGCCAGTCGTCGAGGCCAAGGCCGATCGCCTTCTGATACTCGGCCAGTTCCTCGCGATGCTGTCCGACGACGCCGTACGCGAAACCCAAGTGATAGTGCGCGAGCGCGTTGGTCGGATCGTTGTCGATAACGATGCGATGACGGCGGATGGCCTCGGGGTAATCTTCCATGCCCAGGAAGTAGTCGGCCAGCGGATCGCAAACCTGCTCGTCGCTGGAACGGCTTTGGGCGCTGGCCCACGCGCCGATCGGCAACTGGAGTACCAGCGCGATCAGTGCCAACAGACAAATGCCCGAACGCCGAAAGCTCAACAATGTATTATCCCTGCGCCCACAATACCCGCAGGAAGAAATGTTATGCTAGCAGGAATTTTAGCCGCAAAAAAACGCGCCGCGTATTTTCACGTGGCGCGCAAAAAATAGCGGCAGTGTCCGGTCGCGGGGCCGGATTACCTCAGAGCGATTCGAAACAGAGCGGCCGCTTTGCACGGCCGCCCTGTTGAACATCCGTCAAACGATTACGGATTGGCTGGAGGAGTCGTAGCCGGCGATTCTTCCGCCGCCGGAGACGCCATCGCGCCACTCTCGGTGCTCGCCTTCTTGTGATGATGACGGCGATGATGCTTGGTGGTCGCCGGCGATGCTGCCGCTTCCGGTGCTGCCATGCTCGCCTCAGCCGCAGGCGCCGCCGCGCTTGCCTCAGCTGCGGGTGCCGCCGCTGGCGCCTGTGCGAAAGCGGGCATCGCCAATGCGGTGGCGAAGAAAGCTGCGGAAAGAACTGAAAGGGTGCGCTTCATACTCGTGGATCTCCTTGATCTCGGCGGCCCTTAATGGACCGCAACCTGACTATTAAGGGTATTGCTATACCTGTGCCATCGGTACGCGGCAAGATCCCTGTGTAACGATGCGGCGATTTCTTCGAGGCGGCCGGTCCTGGATGACCCAATCGGTCTATCGTCTATCCGCTTTGCGTCGCCGCCGCTGCTTTCACGATCGGATACCCGGCCCGCTAAGCTTGCCCCCTGCGCTCTGCTCTTAACTCGCGATAGAGTGCTATCAGTTCCTTAAACGCCCGTGCGACCACCTTGAGATTGGCGCCCGACTGCTCACCGGTCAGCCGCGGCAGATGCTGGACGTCCACCTCTTTTACCTTTGCGTGACGGCCGGCCAGCCGCGCCATCAGCTCGGTCGAGATCATCGCGCCATGCGCGCGCAACTCCATCCCGTCGAGCTTCTCGCGCTTGAACAACTTGAAGCCGCAGTCGATATCGCTGATCGTGATGCCGAGTAGCACGCGGACCAGAATCGTCCACGCCCTGCCGTTGATCCTCCGAATCAGATGGTCGGCGCGACGCACCCGGTGCCCGCATACCACGTCATACTCGGGGACAAATGGCGTCAACCGCTCGAAGATCTGACGGGTCGAACTGCCCATCGCCGTCGCATAGCAGCACGTACTGCAGAGTCGCGGCGCGAATCCCGGAGATCACCGCGCCGCCGTAGCCGCGGTTCACCGGATGCCGCACGACCTTGACGTGCGAGTCCTCGGCCGCCAGGCGCTCGGCAATTTCGCCGGTGCGATCGCGGCTGCCGTCGTCAACCACGATGACCTCGAAGTTGTCCGCGACGCGCGGCAGTTCGGCCACCCACGAGCGCACGACGCGCTCGGCATTGCCTTCCTCGTTGTGCGACGGCAGGAAAACGCTGATTCCGGGGATTCGGACCGGGGCACTCACGATCTGATGCGCGATCTAGTCGCCAATCTCACGGTATCCGCCGCGGAAGAACAGCAGCGGCTTGCCCTCGGCGGAAGTCTCGGCCTGCTCGATCTCACCGATGTAAATCGTATGGTCGCCGCCATCGATCGCGGTCGTCACTTTGCATTCTAGATATGCGAGCGTGCCGTCGAGGATCGGTGCTCCGTTCGCGCCGATTTTGTAGCTGACCCCTGCGAACTTTTCGCCGCCGCTGACCGCAAACCTGCGCGACAAGGCTTCCTGGTTGGAGGCCAGCACGTTGACGGTAAAGATTTTGCTCTCCTCGAAGCACGGATAGCTCTCGGCCTTCTTGTCCACGCACACCAGCGCCAGCGGCGGAACCAGCGACACGGACGTGAACGCGTTAGCAGTCAGGCCGTGCAGCTCACCCGATCTGCGAATCGACGTGATAACGGTAACGCCGGTTGCAAAATGACCCATCACGCGCCGCAGTTCGTTCTTCTCGATTGGCATCCAGATCTCTCCGCGCGCGGATGCTATCAAACGATTTCCCCGCGTAAAAGCGGAACGCAGGACAGCGTCGCGCTCGGATAACTTCTTCTGGTTCCCCATGCGCCGGTGGCGATTCCCACATTGGGAATAGTGGCTGTTCCCCCTTTCCGCCCCGGAAAGGGGGTGAGGGGGATAGGACAGCATCGCGCTGGGATGCCTTCTTCTGGTTCCCCTTCCCACGACGGGAAGGGGTTAGGGGTTAGGTCCTCGCTAGGCCGCCCCCGCCAGGCGCGGGGCCGCGTCAGTCCCATCCCGCCCGATCCCGCGCAACCACCTGCTTTCCGCCGAGATAAACGTAGTCGAGATCGAGCGACGTCAACGGCCGATCGTTCGCGCTCACCCGCACACCGACCGGCGACGCGATGAAAATCGTGTGATCGCCCGCGACATGACTGTCGATCACGCGCGCTTCCAGAGCGATCATGGCGAGCTTCAGCCACGGCATCGCAAGCGCAGGCGACAGTTCAAACTCGATCGCGTCGAGATTGTTGTCGCGCCGCGCGCGCGACGAATAAAAGTAATCCTCGAGTTCGCGGCCGCGGCGTCCCACGATGTTCAGTCCGAATGCGCCGGTCCGCGCGATCACGCTGTTGCTGAAATGTGCGTTATCGACCGCCGCCATGAACATCACCGGCTCGCCCGAGACCTGCGCGACCCACGACGACGACATCCCATGGCATCGCTCATTCTCCTGGGTGGTCAAAACGTAAATTCCGGTGGTGAGGCCGGCCATCGCGCGCGCAAGATTGTTGTCCATCGAAGGAATGCTCCCGGGATTACCTGGCGACAAATCGCAGATTGACGCTACTTTAGAATTGACCTTGACTCCAAGGCTTCCCAAAATGGTGATCGTGACCGCGATGCTGGAGCTTGGCTGGAGCTGATGGGCAGGATTGCCGGATCGATCGCCGCCGCATTAATTGCCGCGACCATAGCATTGATTTGTTCCGCCGCGCCCGCGCCCGCCGGACCCGCCGCGATGTTCGCGCAGACGACCACACCGATCACTGCCGGCGACGCGGAAAAAGCTGGCCTACAGCCGCCGGCTCCCTACTACCCTCCAGACCAGAAGTACAAGGTATCCGGGATACCGCCGCCACCGCCGCCTGATTTTGTGATCACTCCGACTGCGACCGCCACGCCGACTTCGACGCCGACTCCCATGCCGCAGGTGAAGATCGAAGGCGTTCGCACCGATCGCGTGCCGACCCCGGGTCAGCTCCTGTTCGACAAGACCCGCGCCATCGCCTTCGACGATCCGCTCAATTGGTCGGTGACGATTTTCAAGAAGCGCCACCGCCTCGTCGTCTACTACAAGAGCCGGCTGTTTAAGGACTATCACGCCGTGTTCGGGCGCAGCTTCGAGCCTGGTACGAAACTGTGGGAGGGAGACCGCCGCACACCCGAGGGCGTCTACGCGATCATCGGTAAGCACCCGAGCCGGCGATGGGATTGGTTCCTTACGCTCAACTATCCCAACGAGATGGACCGCCATCGCTACGAGCAACTGCGCGACAGCGGCGAGGTGCCCAAGGAAGACGGCCATCCGGTCGGCGTCGGCGGCCGAATCGGAATCCACGGCACCGACGAACCCGAACTGAACCGCGGCGACATCAACTGGACCACCGGATGCATCTCGGTGGATGACGAAGATATCGAAGAACTGACGCGGATGCTCCCCAAGGGCACGATAGTGATAATCAACCCCTGAGCTGGGGAAGGGGGAAGGGTAGATCACTTGATTAAATGTGAAACCCGCCGTGGGTTTCACGCTCCCCCTGGGCAGGGGTGACCTCCTTCGGCTTCGCTCAGGACAGGCTCTGCACCCAGTAATAAAAGCATGCGGGACTCCGTCTCTCTTGCATGCCTGCTCACTTTTTGTGTCGTCCTTACTGTGAGTTCGTAGGCACTGGGGATGAACTATTGCGCCTGACGCCCGCCGACTTTCTGTGCTACCCATAACGGTATGAACAAACGAACAATCCCCAATACAGCGCACAAGCTCACGGAGGTGCCCGCCTGCGACAAAAACTAATTTTGACGGAACGAAACTACCGATGGTGGTGGAGACATCCCGATACCACTACATATGGTATAAATTGGTTCTTTTGGCTTTCGTCGATCAGTCGGAACTGCGACGTGTCAGCCTGAATTTCGAGATGGGAGCTACAGTGGCGGCGTTAATTTCTTGAACTCAAGGAGCATCGGTTATGCGACCAATCAAATTTAATGTTGGAATTCCCGATAACGATCCGGCCGCGGCGTTGGCGACTGCGCGGCGCGCGGAGGACTTGGGCTACTACTCGGTTTCGATCGACGATCACTTCTTCATGCGCGGGCTGATGGCCGATGTGCGCGCGCCGCACTATGAATGCTTCACGATGCTGAGTGCGGTCGCGACGGTCACCAAAAGCGTGAGGATGCTGCCGCTGGTCACCTCGATGTCCTATCGCAACCCGGCGCTGCTGGCCAAGACGATGGCGTCGATCGACAACCTGAGCGGCGGCCGCTTTATCGCGGGTCTCGGCGCCGGCTGGTTCAGGGAGGAATACGACGCCTACGGCTTTCCTTACCCGTCGAACGCCGAGCGCATCGAGCAGATGGGCGACGGAATCAAGGTGCTCAAGGCGATGTGGACGCAGGACGAGCCGACCTATCGCGGGCGCTACTTCAAGATCGAGAAAGCCTATTGCGATCCCAAGCCCGTGCAGCGGCCGCATCCGCCCATCCTGATCGGCGGCGGCGGCAAGCGCGTGCTGGAAATCGCGGCCCAGGAGGCTGACGTCCTGAATCTGAACCCACCGATCACCAAAGGCTACGTCGATATCGCCGAGGCCCTCAAGTTCGATCGCGGCAAAGTGCTGAAGCGGATCGAAATGATTCGCGGCTTCCTGAAAGCTGCCGGCCGCGCCCCCGACGCCCTCGAGCTGTCAGGCGGAGGATTCGTGCTGATGGCCAAGGATCGCGCCACCGCCGATGCGATGGCGGCCGCGACTGCGCAGTCGCTTGGAATCGAGAATAACGAGAGCGTGCGTACCTCGCTGCAGGTGATAATCGGCACGCCCGACGACGTCAAGCGCGAGCTCGCCGCCCGAGTCGAGAAGTTCGGCATGACGTACTTCTTCCTGAACTTCATGATGCCCGACGCAATCGAGATGTTCGCAAAAGAAGTAATGCCGGCCTTCGCGCGCTGAAGCGGGAGAAAGAAATTGGACAAGACCGCTGGCGAATACCATTTCACGCGCCTCGAGACTGTTGTCTTTGGCGCCGGCAAGGTCGAAGCGCTCGGACGCGAGCTCGCGCGCCGCGGTGCGAAACGCGCGCTGATCGTGACGGGTAAGACGCTCGGGCGCTCGAAACTGCTCGACAAGGTCAAGAATGCCGCCGGACCCGCGGTGGCCGGAGTGTTCACCGGCGCAGCGCAGCACGTGCCGTCGCAGACAGTGACAGAACTGGTCGCGGAGGCGCGTCGCGTCGGCGCGGATGCGATGGTGAGTTTCGGCGGCGGCAGCCCGATCGACACGGTGAAGAACGCGGCATGGCAGTTGATGGGCGGCCGCGCAGGCTCGCGCACTATCGATTTCAGCGCCACGACAGCCGGCCAAGCCGGCGGCGAGATTCTGCATATCGCGATACCAACCACGTTGTCGGCGGGCGAGTTCACGCCGGCTGGCGGCGTCACGGACGAATCGACGAAGGTGAAGGGAGGAGTTGCCGACCCGCGGCTGCAGGCCAGGGTGGTGATCCTCGATCCGACGATGACGGTTGAGACGCCGGCGTGGCTGTGGGCCTCGACCGGGATGCGCGCGCTCGATCACGCAGTCGAGGGTTCGTACTCGACCCGTCATCAGCTCGTTACCGACGTTCTGGCGACGCGCGCGATTGCGCTGCTGACCGAGCACCTGCTGCCATCGCTGCAAACGCATGGCGAAGACGAACTCGAGCATCGCGTACAATGCCAGGTCTCCGCCTGGCTCTCGATTTTCGGCATGTCGAATACGCGCGGCGGAATCTCGCACGCGCTGGGGCATCAGATCGGACCGATGTGGAACGTCCCGCACGGCGTCACTTCATGCATCACGCTCCCCCACGTGATGCGCTTCATGGCGGACGTCGCCGCGGATCGCTTCGCGCCGATTGCGGAAGGATTCGGTGTGCGCTTCGACGCGCGAAGTCCGCGCTCGTCGGCGATGGAATGCGCCGATCGCACGGCCAGGTTCATCGCCAAATTCGAAGTGCCGACCAGGCTTCGCGATGTAGGCGTGCCGCGCGAGGAAATCTCGCGAATCGCAGGCACGGTGCTCGAAGAAGTGAAGCGGGCGAACACGGTGGGCGTCGACGTGACGCTCGATCAGTTGGTTAGGATCCTCGACGCAGCGTATTGATGCGTCGCGTTACGGGAGCGTCGGGCCGACGTCGTGGGAATACGGGGTTTGCTGCGTGATGCCCCATTGTGAGCCGGGCAGGTTGGGCAGAGGCGTATCGCTCGGGGCGTCGGGACCGTCAACCGTAATTTCGCCGCCGCCGGGAATTGGAATCGTCACGATATCGGGATTGGTGGGATCGTCCGGCGCTGGCATCGGCAAGTCGGTCGGGGATTGATAACTGGTGGCACTGTCGCCATAAGAGGAATCGGGAACCGGCACGGCGCCCTCTTGTGCCCGCGCGAGGCCGAACGCAAACAGGAGCATCGCGGCAATTGCGAACGCACGTGGGGCGTGTCGTAATGACATCGCGATCGATTGTTGCACGAGTGAAATTGGAATGCATCCGCGGTCGCGCGGCGCTGCTCGGAGCGATCGCGACAGGAATATATAGGGAGCCAACATGATCAAGTTGTATGGATCGGCGATGTCGCGCGCGGGCCGCAGCTTATGGGCGGCGGAAGAAACGGGAGTGAAGTACGAGCAGGTGGTGTTGGCCCAGACGCGGGTACCGGAATACCTGAAAATAAATCCTAATGGCCACGTTCCGGCGCTCGACGACAACGGGACGATCATCTGGGAGTCGATGGCGATAAACCTTTACCTCGCGGAAAAATACGGAAAGGCGCCGCTGTGGCCGCCGACGATCGAGGGTCATGGCGCGTGCTACCAGTGGAGCATCTGGGGCATGACCGAGGTGGAAACCCCAATGATCGACATTTTTCAGCATCGAATGCTGTTGCCGGCCGATCAGCGCGACGAGAAAGTCGCGCTCAAGGCAATCGAGACGCTGAAAGCGCCGCTGCGGGTGCTCGACGAGCATCTGCACAAATCCGAGTATCTGCTTGGTCACGAATTCACCATTGCGGATCTCAACGTCGCGTCGGTGTTGGGTATCGCTCGATTCATTCAACTGGATCTCTCGTCGATTCCGACGGCACAGAAGTGGATGCAGAAGTGCCTCGAGCGTCCCGCTAATCAGAGAGTGGGCGCGATGAAGTAGCCTGGAGCGGCGAGTCTCACCTGTAGTGACTTTTTCGGCAGCCATATTGACTTTGTGCTCCGCGGCTGTAGCTTCCATAGGTGCAGACTTGTCGATTTCGGCTCGTACCTCGTCGCGCGGACAGAAACTTACAGAAAGGGGAGTGATGGGGCTGGGAAATAATCGCAGGGGGCTGCTTCATTGGTTTCGCGAAAGTTTTGGTAATGAGGCCAAGGTGATCTGATGCCTGCATGCAGGCAATGCGGCAAAGAGAACCCGGAGGGGACGGTATTCTGCGGTTACTGCGCGACTCCACTGGCGAGGCCGACTGGCGATCCCACTTCGCCACCGCCACCGCCGCCGAAGCCAGCTGGCAATCCGGCCTCTTCGGCGCCCGCACGCGGATCGCCGCCGCAGCCCAAGCCGTTTAGGCCTGAAATTCGCACGTCTTCCCGCGCGCCGTCGCCGAGCGATGGAGGCAAGGGTAAGGGCCGCGGCGGCTTCGAGTTGATCCCGTGGAGCGAACTTTCAGCCAATCAGAGGATAGGACGATCGATCTTCGCAGTGATCGGGCTACTCTTGGTCTTTCTTTTCCTCCGCACAATCATACGTGGCATGGGCGGGAGCGGAACCAGCGCAAGCGTGCCGGCGGCGCAGAGTTCGAACGCTCCGATTACCGACAGCGACCGCAAGGACGGAATCGAATCGCTGTGCAAGGTATTTCAGATCTACGGACTGCCGAAGAACGATCACGACGCGACCGAAGCGGCGCGCAACGCCGGTCAATTGTTCAAACTCGCCGGCAATCAACCGGCCGAGCGTAGCGATTACATTCTGACCTCGATTGTCGGAGAGTTCCGCGGCGGCAAGCTGGGTCCATCCGACTGCGAGGAAGCGGGCGCGCCCCTCCCCACCAACGCAGCAAACCCCGACAATTCGACTCCCGACATCCAGCGATAACGGCCAGTAGCTATTCCCGCGCGGAACGGGAGCGAGACGTTGTCCAGTAGTAGATCGGCACGCCGCTCAATGCGATCAGCAAACCGGGCCAGGTGAAGCGCGGCTTCAAGATTAACAGATCGACCATCAGCGCCGAGGCCGCGATGACGTAGAGCGCGGGCACGATTGGATAGCCCCAGGCGCGGTATGGACGCGGCGCGCTGGGGATGCGGCGGCGCAGCACGAAGACGGCGGAGACCGTCAGCACGTAAAACATCAACTGCGCGAAGATCACGTAGTCGAGCAATTCGGAATAAGTGCCCGACAGCGTAAGAACGGCGGCCCAGATTCCCTGCATCACGAGCGCGACCGCGGGCACGCTGGCGCGATTGAGGCGGCCGGCGGCGGCGAAGAAGACGCGGTCCTGCGACATCGCGTAGATAACGCGCGCGCCGGTGAGGATCAGTCCGTTGGCGCATCCGAAGCCGGAGATCATCACGAGGACCGCGGTTATCTTTGCGCCCGCGCCGCCCCACACTACCTGCATCGCGGCGGCTGCGACGCGATCGCTGGATGCGTGCGCGATTCCGCGCCCCACTACGCTCGCAGCGTCCGCCGCTCCCGACGCCGGCAGCTCGCACAGGTAGGCGACGTTGGTGAGGATGTAGAGTGCGATGACGACGCCGGTTCCAAACGCGAGTGCGAGCGGAAGATCGCGTTTGGGATTGCGGACCTCGGCGGCGGCGAAGGTGACGCTCGCCCACGCGTCGGCTGAGAACAGCGCACCGACCATCGCGGCGCCGAATACGCCCGCTCCAATCGACAAGGAAGGGGTGCCGAAGAACGCCGTCGAGCTGCCGAAGTTTAAATGAATCGCGGCCGGATTCGGCGCCAGAATGCATCCGACGGCGACGATCAGGCATAGCGAGAGAATTTTGGCGGTGGTGAACGAGTTCTGCAGCCACTTGCCCATGTTGAGGCCGCGCAGATTGGCCGCGGTGAGGACCGCGATCACAAGGATCGCGCCGGCCCGCTCGCCCGAAAGTCCGGCGCCGCCTACGCCGAACCAGAGGCCCGAGCCGAGCACCGGCCACATGACGCCGGCGAAACGCGCAAACGCAACGGCGACGGCCGCGATGGTGCCGGTCTGGATGACGAGCAGGAGCGTCCAGCCGAACATGAACGCCCACATCCCGCCGTAAGCCTCGCGCAGATAGACGTACTGGCCGCCCGCCGCCGGCATCATCGCGGCGAGTTCGCCGTATGCGAGTGCCCCCGCAATCGTCATGACGCCGGCGACCAGCCAGACCATCAACAGCGCGAACGGAGTGCCGACCTGGCGTGTGATGTCGGCGGAGACGATGAAGATGCCCGAGCCAATCATCGAGCCGGCAACCAAAGTCACGGAGTCGAACAGTGAAAGACCCGGTTTCAGACGCTCGGCAGAAACGGAAGGTTTGGGGACGCTCGCCATTGCGGTCGCATCCTAGCAGCAGGAGCCACCGCCTGCA
Source organism: uncultured delta proteobacterium (assembly GCA_963724395.1). GTDB lineage: Bacteria > Desulfobacterota > Binatia > Binatales > Binataceae > Binatus. The sequence goes on from CAVRUK010000005.1 coordinate 656,221, forward strand.
TCCCGGAAAGGAAGCGGGCGGGACTGAATCGACGTTGAATTTTTCTGCGAACCGGAATTAGCTGGAGGTGGAGTTGAAACTCTCTGCAACCGGAGGCGACGGATGCCGACAAAGAAAAAGACCGTGAAACGAAAGAAGGCTGCCACTAAAAATCCCGCAACCAGGCAACTCGAGCAGCTGCGCAAGACCGTCAAAATGATGAAGGTCAAGCTCGCGCGCGAGACCAAGGCGCGCAAGATCGAAGCGCGCATCAAGAGCGAGGCGCAAAAGGCCCGCGCGCAGCTCGCGTCGCAGATTGCGGCGTTGCGCGAGCAGGGACGCAAACTCGCCTCCGATCTGAAATCGGCGTTGGGAGACGCGGGCAGGCGCGACGCGGCCCGTCAGCAGGCGGTTGCTAAAATTGCGGAGCTCAAGGCGGAGTACGCCAAGAAGTCCGCGGAGCTGAGGTCAGAGTTGTCGCGCGCAACCTCGGAGCTGTCGCGCAAATCCGAGGAACTGAAAAAGCTGGCGGGAGAGGCGGCGCATCGCGCAGTCGAGATAGTTCGCGGCGAAGAGCCTCAACCGGCGGCCGAGCAGTCCTCGCCACAGGAAAGCGCAGGCAGCAGATTTGAAAGAGAGCCCAGGTATGAGAAGGAGCCGGACGAGGAGCAGTAGTACGCAGGGGCCAGGCCCCTGCAGGTCAGGAGGCCTGGCGGGTTCCTCCCGAGGTTCGCGCGGTCAGCGAGTCTCCCGCGCGCCGACGGCTCTTGAACGGCGCGCGGGAACCCGCTCAGGAAACGAAGTGAATCACGGCGCGGCCGGGCTGGCCGCTCCAGCCGGACTTGCGGCCTCCGCAGGCGCAGCAGGCGCGGCGGCGCTGGCGGCCTCGGCAGGCGCAGCGGGCGCGGCCGCGGACGCAGCAGCGTCAGGCGCGGGAGCCGTCTCTTCGGATTTACTGCAAGCCGTCGCGAAGAACATCGTAACTAGTGCCAGAAGCAGGACCTTGCGCATCGCTTTCTCCTTGGTTGGTCGGTGCTCAGTTGAGCGGCGGAAACTTGAAACGGGGCAAGAATACGATAGGTGCGGATTAACTTCAAGCGCGCATTTTCCCATCGCGCAGGACGGGGCGCTGGCACCGGTCTGTGGTGCGCCTCGCGAAGAAATTTTTTGACTATTCCGCGCGCATCTGTATGATTTGATCCGTATTTTGGCGATTTTTGTCCAGCGCCTGATGGGCGGATGTGGTGGAGGTGATCGGGGTGGAAGAGCGGCGCGTCATTTTCGCGGGCCTCGGGCTCGCAAATCGGCACAATTCCAGAATCGTCGAGCACGAGCTCGACATGGTGCGAAGCGCGGAGCGTCCGGTCGCGGGCAGGCCGACGTTCAAGCGAATTCTCAACTGGCTGATGCCGTCGGCACGGTTAGTGGGTCCGCCGATGCGCTCGGTGGCCCGTGAACTCGAAGAGGCTTACCCCAGCCGCGATATTTGAGCGCGCGACTCGCGGAGGGAAGATTGCGATGAGCGGGATCTCGCGAATCTCGACTAACACGCCGTGGGAACCGATCGTCGGCTATTCGCGGCTGGTCAGAGCCGGCGACGTCGTCGCGGTCTCAGGCACCACGGCCACCGACGAGCGTGGGATGATCGTCGGCGCGGGACAGATGTACGTGCAGGCGCGCCAGGCGCTCGTCAACATTCGCACCGCGCTCGAGCGCGCGGGGCTCGGGATGCATCACGTGATTCGCACGCGGATGTTCGTCACCGACATGGGACGGTTTGCGGAAGTGGCGCGCGCACATAAGGAATTCTTTGCCGACTCGCCGCCCGCATCGACGATCGTCGAAGTGCGGCGACTGGCTAATCCCGACATGATGATCGAGATCGAAGCCGACGCATACGCAGACGCCGCGAGCAGCCAGGCATCCGCACATAAGCCGAACGCAGCGGTCAAGGCGAAGGCGGCGGTCAAGCCTGCGGCGAAATCCGTGAAGAAGCCGGCGCTGAAGAAACCGTCGCGCCGCAAATAGCAGCGGTCGAAAAGCTCGCGCTACTGATCGACGAGCTCGGGGGCGTGGATTCCCTCGGCGCCGCCGGCGGAATGAAACGCGTTGGCGGCCGACGCGATATACGGCTCGGGATACGCTCCGATCAAGACTGTGGCGAGCGCTGTCAGTCCGATTGCCGCCACCAGCGCGGGACGTGTACTCAGTCGCTCGACTTCGACGCCGCCCTCCTGCATATACATCGCGACTATTACATAGAAGTAGTAATAGGTAGACACTACACTATTGAATACTGCGATTATTACCAGCCAGACATATCCCTCATGCAGCGCTTCGCTGAAGATGTAGAACTTGCCAACGAAGCCGGCCAACGGTGGAACCCCGGCCAACGATAGCAGGAAGATAGCCATTGCGCCGGCGAGCAACGGCTGGCGCTCCGCGAGGCCGCGAAAGTCGCTGATCTGATTGCCTGCATCGCCGCGCCGTTCGAGCGCAATGACTACTGCGAATGCGCCCAGGTTCGTGAACGCATAGCCGAGCAGGTAGTAAAGAATCGCGGGGCCCGAGCGCACTCCCGCCGCCATGCCCAGCAACAGGTAACCCGCGTGCGCGATCGCGGAGTAGGCAAGCATCCGCTTGATATTGGTCTGCACGGCGGCGATCACGTTTCCGCCGGTCATCGTCAGCGCCGCGACTGCCCATAGCACCGTCTGCCAGTGCGCGCCGACGGACGCGAAATCGACCAGGAAGACTCGGACAAAGGCGGAGAAGGCGGCGAGCTTCACTCCCACCGCCATGAACGCAGTCACCGGCGTTGGCGCGCCTTCGTAAACGTCGGGCGTCCACATATGAAATGGCACGGCGGCGACCTTGAACCCGAAACCGACAACCATCATGCCAATTCCGAGCAACAGCAGCGGATTCGACGCCATCGCGCCCGCAGCAAGCGCCTCGTGAATCGGGCCGAGCTTGATACTGCCCGTCGCACCATATACGAGCGCGATCCCATAGAGCAGGAAACCGGTAGAGAAGGCGCCCAGCAGAAAATATTTGATTGCGGCTTCGTTGGATTTGGCGTTGCGGCGCATGATTCCCGCCAGCACGTAAACCGTAATCGACATCGTCTCGAGACCGAGGAAGATGACTATCAAGTCGCCGGCCGTCGCCATCAGCATCATGCCGAGCACGGAAAACAGCAGCAGCGAATAGTATTCGGCGCCGGAAATACGGTTCTCGGCCACGTAGTCGAGCGACATCATCACGGTGAACATCGCGGCGATCAGGATCACCAGCTGGAAGAACGCCGAAAAGCTGTCAATCGAGATCGCGCCGGCAAAAGCGACGCCGTTCTGTCCGACGATTCCGAGCGTGAACACGAACGCAACGGCCAGCGACGCCATCGTCAGCAGGCCCAGCCCTTCGCTTTCACCGTCGTCGACGCTGACCCCGACCAGCAGCACCACCATCGCGGCCACGGCGATAATTACCATTGGCAGGATAGGCAGCCAGACGAAATTGATCGCGGCCAGATTAAAGGGACTCATCGTGCGGCCGCCGCTACCATAGGTTCGCGAGTTAGTATTGGCAGAGTAGCTATTCGATTATGCTGTCGTTCAAGCTCAAGACGTGCTTCAGCCACATTTGCCCTGGCGAGCATCGCAGTCACCGACGGCTCGATCCGACTGATCAGCGGACGCGGGAAAAGTCCCATGAAAAACATCAACGCGATCACCGGCACCATCACGGCAATTTCGCGGCTGGTCAGATCGTGAATCGTCTCGTTCACTGCCTTGGTGATCGGCCCGAACATCACGCGCTCGTAAGTCCAGAGCATGTAGAGAGCACCCAGGATCACGCCCACGACTGCGAAAACGGTAGCCAATCTGATGCGCAGGAACGCGCCGAGCATGATCAGAAACTCGCCGACGAAACCGTTGAGCCCTGGCAGGCCGATCGACGAGAGCATCACGACCATGAAGACTGCGGCGTAAACGGGCACGCGCTTCCACAGACCGCCGAACTCGGAAATCTCGCGCGTGTGGCGCCGCATGTAGAGCATCCCGACCAGCAAAAATAATCCGCCAGTCGAAACGCCGTGATTGAGCATCTGGTAAATCGCGCCATCGACACCCTCGGGGTTGAGCGCGAAAATTCCGAGCATCACGAAACCCAGGTGACTAACGGACGAGTAGGCGATCAGACGTTTGAGGTCGGGCTGCATCATCGCGACCAACGCGCCGTAGATGATTCCGATCACGGCGAGCGCCATGAACAGCGGGATCGCCTCGATGGCGACGGTCGGGAACAGCGGAATCGCGAAGCGCAGGAATCCGTAGGTGCCCATCTTGAGCATCACGCCGGCCAGGATGACCGAGCCGGCGGTGGGCGCGTTGGTGTGAGCGTCGGGCAGCCAGGTATGTACCGGCCACATCGGAACCTTGATCGCGAAAGCCAGCGCGAACGCGGCGAACAGCCAGCGGCCCTGGGTAGAAGTGAGCGGCACCTGGTAGAGCAGCGGCAAATCGAAGCTGGTGCGGTTGAAATGCACATGCGCCTGGTACACCAGGTACAAGATCGCGACCAGCATCAGCAGCGACCCGACCATCGTGAACAGTACGAACTTGATAGCGGCGTAAATCCTGCGGCCGTGTCCCCAGATGCCAATGAGGAAGTACATCGGAATCAGCATCACTTCCCAGAATATGTAGAAGAGGAAGAGATCGATCGAAAGCAGCGTTCCTAGCAGCCCGGTCTCAAGTACGAGCATGAAGAAACAAAATTCGCGCGGGCGCTCCTCGATATCGCCGCCGCCTGAGTAGAGAATCGACAGAGTAATCAAAATAGTAGTCAGAAGAACCAGGAACAGGCTAATCCCGTCGATACCAATATGGTATGTAATGCCGAATGCGGGAATCCATTCATATTGTTCGGCAAACTGGTAGTCCGCGAGCTGCGGATTGAATTGCCAAAGGACGTAGAAACTCAGCGCGAGCGGAAGCAGCGAAAAAATGAAGGCTGAATTCCAGATCGCGCGTTCTTCGCTCTGCATGAGGATGAAGAGCGCGCCGATCAGCGGCAGGAAAATCAAGGCTGTGAGCAAGCCGCCGTTCATCGACCGGTCACCAGGAAAAGGTAGTAGCCCACGATTCCCAACGCGCCGAGCAGGTAAACGAATGCATAGTGCTGGACGTTGCCGGTTTCGGCGCGGCGCGCCATCTCGCCCGAGGTCTGGACGGCGAGTCCGGCGCCTTCAGCGGCGCCATCGATCATGTAGCTGTCGATCGCGCGGTTGAGGACATTGTCCGATGCCCAGAACAGCGGACGCGTGACGAGGAAATTATATATTTCGTCGATGTAGTACTTGTTCAGTAGCAAGTCGTAGGCAGGCTTCAGCCGCCACGCGAGGAGGAAAGGGATCCCCGGCAACTGGATATACAACACCCAGGCAAGCACACCTCCGACGATCGAGGCGCCCAATGCCAGGAGAGACAAGTCAAATGAGCTCGCCTCAATTACTGGTTTGAAGTTACCGACCGCCGGCGCGAGGAATCTAACGAACGTGTCTCCCCATAGCAATTGGTCGGGAATGTTCACCCATCCGCCAACCGTAGCGAGAATAGCCAGTACGATCAGGGGAATAGTCATTACGGCCGGCGATTCGTGGATGTGATGCTCTTTTTCAGGATCGACACGCGACTCACCGAAGAACGTCATGAAGATCAGCCGGAACATATAGAACGACGTGAGCCCCGCGGTGATCACACCGACGAGCCAGAGCCAAAAATGCCCCGACTCGTACGCGGAATCGAGAATCAGGTCCTTCGAGAAGTAACCGGAGAACGGAAATATCGCGGCGATGGCAAGCGTCGCGATGAACATCGTCCAGAACGTGATCGGGATCTTGCGGCGCAGTCCCCCCATCTTGTTCATGTCCTGCTCGCCGCCGAGCGCGTGCATAACAGAGCCGGCGCACAGGAACAGCAGGCCCTTGAAGAAGGCGTGGGTCATGACGTGAAAAATTCCCGACGCATACGCGCCCGAGCCCACGCCGAGAAACATATAGCCGAGCTGACTGATGGTCGAGTAGGCGAGCACTTTCTTGATGTCGGGCTGGACGAGCGCGATGGTCGCGGCAAAGAGCGCGGTCAGTGCGCCGATCGTCGCGACTAGATCGAGCGTGGCGGGCGCCATCGTGAAGAGGAACCCGAGCCGCGCGATCATGTACACGCCGGCGGTAACCATCGTGGCCGCGTGGATCAGCGCGCTGACGGGAGTCGGGCCGACCATCGCGTCAGGCAGCCATACGTAGAGCGGAATCTGCGCCGACTTGCCGGTCGCACCGATGAAGAGCAGTAACGCGGCCGTGGTCGCGGCGGCGCCGCTGAACAGTGCGGCATTGCTGCGAAGCTCGATGAAGTCCAGCGTCCAGACGCCGTGCGCGCCGAGCGTGCTGACGATGGTGAACATCCCGAGCAGAAAACCCGCGTCACCGATTCGATTTACGACGAATGCCTTGCGGCCGTTATAGGCAAACTCAGGGTTCGTGTACCAAAATGCGATTAGCAAGTAGGAACATAGTCCGACGCCCTCCCATCCCACGAACATCATTAGCAAGTTGTCCGCCAGAATGAGTATCAACATCGATAGTGCGAACAGGTTCATGTAGGTAAAGAAGCGCGCGAAGTCGTCGTCGTGCGCCATGTACCCAACTGAGTAAAGATGGATTAGTGCGCCGACCCCAGTGACTATCATCACCATCACGCCGGAAAGCGCGTCGAGGCGCAGGCCAAGCTCGGCGTGGAAGTGGCCGGCCTCGATCCATCCCCACAAATGCACGGCGAGCGCGCCGCCCGGGGGCATCGCGAGTAACTTCAAGAATGCCCACGTCGCAACGCCCAACGCGACGAACATCACCCCCGGTCCGACGACGTTGACCGCGCCGCGTCCCGACCTGGAGCCGAAAAACAGGTTGAACACAACGCCGAGCGCCGGGAACAGCAGAATTAGCGCGAGTGCTGGAAACTCAACCGTCATTGGTGTCGGTCACCATCTCATCAGGGTTAAGTCGTCCGCGTGGACGGTTTCGCGATTGCGGAAAGTCGAGATGATGATGCCGAGGCCAATTGCGGATTCGGCGGCCGCGACCGTCATTACGAAGAACACGATCACCTGGCCGTCCATCGAGCCGAGCCGGCTGCCGATCGCGATGAAGGCGAGATTTACCGCGTTGAGCATCAGCTCGATCGACATGAACATCACCAGGATGTTGCGGCGGATGATTACGCCCGCGACGCCGATGGCGAAGATCATCGCGCTCAGCGACATCATGTAGGTGAGCGGAATCATGATACGATGTCCCTTGCGGCGCGGGGGTCGTCGGTGCCCGGCAGCTTGCGCGCCAGCGCGATCGAACCGACCACAGCGGCCAGCAGCAGCACGGAGGTCACCTCGAAGGCGACCAGGTAGTCGGTGAACAGCTTGCCGGCGAGACTCGCAAGCGAACCGTAGCCGACGGGCTCGTGAGTGAACTTCACCTGCATGTGGGGGGGCGTGAGGATGAAGAACAGCTCAGTCACCAGCAGCGCCGCAGCGATCGAGCCGAAAAACTTCAGTGCGAGATGACCAGTCGACCCGGTTTCGACTTGAAGATTCAACAGCCAAATAACGAACAGGAAGAGCACCATGATCGCGCCGGCATAGACGATGATTTGCAGGAAGCCGACGACGACGGCGTCCTCGCCAATGAACAGAATCGCGATGGTCATCAGGGTTGAGATCAGCGCGAGCAGCGAATGAATCGGATTGCGTTGCACGATGACGCCGAGCGCCGAGACGATCGCCAACGCGCCGAGAAATATGTAGAGGAACGGCGGCATCAGTGGACGCTCCCGGTCGCGACTACGACGAATGCGGTCAGGAGCACGTTCAACAGTCCGAGCGGCACCAGTCCTTTCCACCCAAGACGCATCAACTGATCGTAACGGAAGCGCGGCAGCGTCCATCGTACCAAGCCGAGGAAGATGCACAGCGCGACGACCTTGACCAGGAACGCGACTACGCCCAACAACGAGACTGCAAGTGCGGGGACGGCGAGAAACGCGCCGCCGGGTAGATGAAATCCGTCGCGCATGAGCCACGGAACCTGCCAGCCACCGAGGAAAAACGTCGTCAGCAACATCGCGAGCAGTGACTGCTCGGCAAAGTCGGTCAGCATGAAGACCGCCTGCTTGCCGCCGGAGTATTCGGTGAAATATCCCTGGATAAGTTCCGAGTCGCTCTCCGGCAGGTCGAACGGGATGCGCTTGGATTCGGCCGCGCCCGCCACCAGCAGCAGAATGAAGGCGAGCGGCTGCATGAAAATTCCCCAGCGCGGTAGAAATCCGAACCACACGCCGCCCTGCCCTCGCACGATTTCCTGCAGGTTCAACGTGCCGAAGGTCATGATGACCGACACGATCGCGAGTCCCATCGCCAGCTCGTACGAAATCATCTGCGCCGTCGCGCGAATCCCGCCGAGCAGCGCCCATCGATTGTTCGAGGACCATCCCGCGAGCGCGACGCCGTAGACGCCGAGGCCGATCGTCGCGAGCAGATAGAGCGCGCCGGCGTTGAGGTTGGCGGCCTCGAGTCCGATGCGATGGCCGGCGATCAAAATCGTGTCGCCAAATGGAATCACGACGAACGTGATCATCACCGGGAACAACGCCAGGAACGGCGCCAGCGTATGCAGGAACTTGTCCGCGCCGTCCGGGATGAAGTCTTCCTTGGTGAACATTTTCACCGGGTCGGCGATGGTGGTGTTGATGATGCCGAGGTTGGGCATCCCCATCCGCTTGCCCAGCCCGGTGATCGAGGCGCGATTCGAGCCGATTCGATCCTGGATGAGCGCGCTGCCCTTGCGCTCGAAATAGAGCAGGAACAGCGACAGATTCAATCCGAGCACGATCATCAGGATCGCTTTGATCGCGCCGGCGATTAACTCAATTGTCACGGGCGGCAAGCTCGTCGATAAGTTTGAGGGTGCTTTCTTCGGTGAGATTTTCGACGTACTTATCCTGATTGAGCTGGAGCATCGGCGCTGTCCCGCACGACGCCAGGCATTCGACCGCGTCCAGGGTGAACTTGCCGTCGGGTGTCGTCTCGCCGATCTCGATTTTCAGGCGGCGCCGTATGCAGTCCACGATTTTGTCCGCGCCGCGCAGCCGGCACGAGAGGTTCGTACAGACGTCCAGCAAGTAGCGGCCGACCGGCTTGCGATGGAACATCGTGTAGAACGAGACCACCGCGCGCACGTGCGCGGGCGGGATTTCCATCAGATGCGCGACGTAGTCCTGCGTGGCGTCGCTGAGCCATCCGAACTCGCGCTGCGCGATCCACAATGTCGGCAGCAGCGCGGCCTGCCGCGTCGGATAGCGGCCGAGCAATTGCCGATACTCGTCAAGGGCGGCGTTGGAAAATTTGGGCTGATCGTTTCCAGGCATGGCGGAAGTATTACTGGGCCTTTAACTTCGAAGTTCTGTGAGTTCGCCAATCTAATGATTGCTAGCTAAAATTTCGTCACTCCGCCAGAGGCGCAAGCGTCGCGGCGTAATCCAGCCGCGAACTTGCGGGCTCCGGGCAGAACGGGTTATCTATCGTCCGCGACTTCGAGGCAAGAGGCGCGTGCGGATTCGACCGAACGACGCCTCGAACAAACTGACGCGATGCGAATTATTGCGGGACAAGCGCACGGCAGACGGCTCAAGGCGCCGCGCGGTTTGCATACGCGGCCCACGTCGGCGCGGGCGCGCGAGTCGATTTTTTCGCGGCTCGCGGTACGAATGGATCTCGACGGGGTGCGTGTGCTCGACATTTTTGCCGGCAGCGGCTCGCTGGGAATCGAATCGCTCTCGCGCGGCGCCGCGCAGGTGACGTTTGTGGATTCCTCGCGCGACGCGGCCGCGGCGATTCGCGCCAATCTTGCGCAGCTCGAACTTACCGATCGCGCGCGCATGGTCGTGGCCGACGTGCGTCGCGCACTCGGCGAACTCGGTCGCGCGCACGAGTCTTTCGACCTCGTCTTCGTCGACGCGCCGTACAAGGACGACATGAGCGCGGAAGTCTTGACGCTGCTCGCCGAGTTCCAGCTGGTCGCCCCCGGCGGATGGGTGGTAGTGGAACAATCGAAACGGGCACCCGCGGCGCCGCTCGCTCCCCAAGCCCATGAGCGCGCGTTCGTTGCAACCATCGGCGATCACCGGATCGCCTTTTACCGGCGACCGGATCCGGCGCCGAATGCGGCTTGATGGTCTGAGGAACATGACAAAAGGCAAAGAGCGCTCTCCGCTGATCGCGGTTTACCCCGGCAGCTTCGACCCAATCCACAACGGGCACGTCGACGTGATCCGGCGCAGCGTCGCGATTTTCGACGAGGTGATCGTCGCGGTGACCTACAATCCGCACAAGGATGCGGCGCTGTTTTCCGGCGACGAGCGCGTCGAAATAATCCGCGAGGTTATCCGCGACCTCGAGCCGCGCGCCCGCGTCGACAAGTTCAGCGGCCTGTCGGTCGATTACGCGGAACGAATCGGCGCCAAGGTTTTGATTCGCTCGCTGCGCGCCGTCACCGATTTCGACTACGAGCTGCAGATGGCGCAGATGAACAAGACGATGAGCCCGAATGTCGAGACGATTTTCATGTTCTCGAATCCGCGGCTGTTTTTCAGTTCCTCGCACCTGATCAAGGAAGTCGCGGGATACGGCAAGCGCTTGCCGGAATTGGTACCGGAACTCGTGATCGAGCGGCTGCGCGCAAAGCTCAAGGTCGGTTAGGCGGTTCTTTCAAAACGGCTCGAAAGATACAATCTGTTCTCGTTCGCGGCGCCTCGAAGGCCGCGCAGCGATCATCTGAAATCCGGATTTAACCAATGCTGAAGCTCAATCGCAGAATCGCCGCTATCAAACCGTCCGCGACGCTGGCTGCCGACGCCCGCGCCACCGAAATGAAGCTCGCGGGAATCGACGTCATCTCGCTGGCCGCCGGTGAGCCCGACTTCGACACGCCCGAGCGCATCAAACGGGCCGCCGACAAAGCGCTCGCCGCGGGCCAGACTAAATACACTGCCGTAGGCGGAACGGCGGCGCTGAAAAATGCGATCAAGCTCAAGCTCAAGCGCGACAACAACCTCGACTACGAGCCGGGCGAGATAATCGCCTCCGCAGGATGCAAGCAGGCCGAGGCCAATGTGATCGCCGCGCTGTTCGACGAAGGCGACGAGGTGATCATACCGACGCCGGCGTGGGTGAGTTTCGCCGCGATGGTCTCGCTGGCCGGCGCCGAGCCGAAATTCGTGTCGTGCTCGGAAGAGTCTGGCTTCATCCTCGAGCCTGAGGCTTTGCGCCGCGCAATTACGCCGCGCACCCGCGGCATCATTCTCAACTCGCCGTCGAATCCGACCGGCACCGTGTACGGGCCTGAATCTCTCACGGCGATCGCCAGGGTGCTGGTCGACACCGACCTCTGGGTGATGTCCGACGACGTTTACGAGCACATCGTTTACAACGGGCTCGCGCCGCACATTTTCCATCTCGAGCCGCGGCTCAAGTCCCACGGCATCGTGTTCAACTCGCTCTCGAAAACCTATGCGATGACCGGATGGCGAATCGGATTTGCGGCCGGGCCGAAGGAAGCGATCGCGGCTGCCGGCCGCTTGCAGAGCCAGAACAGCGGCAATCCCAATTCCATCACGCAAGCCGCCGCCATCGAGGCGTTGACCGGTCCGCAGGACGAGCTCAAGCCGATGCTCGAGGCATTCCGCGAGCGCAACGCGCTGGTCGTCGAGCGCGTGCGGCGTATCCCGGGCTTCAGGCTGCCCAACGTCCCGCAGGGCGCGTTTTACGCTTTCCCGAACGTGTCGGAGCTGCTCGGCACCCGGTTTGGCGACAAGAAAATTACCGATGGCGACGGACTCGCGGCGTTTCTGCTCGACGAGGCGCACGTCTCGCTGGTCGGCGGCAACGATTTCGGGGCGCCCGATCACGTCAGGCTTTCGTACGCCACCTCGACCGAGAATCTGAACGAGGCATTCGATCGCATCGAGCGCGCCGTCGCGAAGCTCAAGCACTAGCATCGATGGCCGAGCGGACAGGTTCGCGCAGCTTTATCCGCCGGCTTCCGATCACCACGGCGGTCGCTGCGATTCTCGCACTCCTCGCGGCATTCACGCTCGCCCAACGCCTGCACGCAGCCCGGCATCGCTACGATGAGGTCGATTTCGCGATGTTCTACGCCTGGTGGACCGACTACTCCGCCGGCAGCGACCCGTGGCTAGTGCAGGGTAAAAGCATCGAGTTGCGGCCCGGACTTACGCTTCCGCGCGAGTGCAACAACACGCCGTTCTTCATCGAAGTATTTTCTCCGCTCGCGCGGCTCGACCAACAAACCGCATTCTGGATCTGGCAGGCGCTACATGTCCTATGCCTGGTGGCCGCCGTGCTGATGCTGGCGCGCGGGAACGATCCGCCGCTGGGAGCAGCGCCTACGATCATTGTGCTTTCACTTGCGCTGATGTCGCGTCAGTTCACCGGCGCGCTGGTCGGTGCCGCGCCGACGCCGATGCTGCTGGCGCTGTTGTCCGCGTCATGGTTCTGCGCGCGGCGAGAGCGTCCGGCGGCAGCGGGACTATGTTTGGCGCTGGCGGCGTTGCTGAGGCTTTATCCAGTGACGGTCGGCGGATACTTTTTGTTCGGCCGCCGCTGGCATTCGCTCCTCGCCGCCATCGGCTGTTTTCTCATCGGAGAAGCGCTGACAAATCCCATCCACTGGTTCGAGCTCGCGACGCTTCAGATGTCGGCTTCGTACAGCATCGTGGGGCACGCCGAACTCACAGTGCTCGCCTTCGTGCGGAAAATAGTTGCGCACCTGGCTGGTACGACCATCGCCGCGGAGCCGTTCGTCGCAGTCGTCGGAATTACCGCGCTCTTCGACCTTGTCCTGCTCGCAATCGCCGCGACCGCGACGATCGCCAGCCGCAATCGCGCCGATCTCGACGGTCTCCTGTTCGGACTGTGGGTCGCACTTGCACTGCTGATGTCGCCGCTGGCGTGGATCCCCGAGACGCTGCTGCTGCTGCCAGCCTATTTGTTCGGGATTCTCGCCGCGTGGAGCGGCTTCCAGCGACGCGAGGCCTTTCGTCAGATTCCGTTGATTGCAGGTGCTGCGATACTCAGCGCCTGTATCGCGACTGCACTGATCAAAGCGGTGCCGCACCCGGGATTTCCGGTGCTGATCGCTGCGTACCTCAGCTCCGCGTTAATCTTCCGGGCGCGGATACAAGCGGATCCGCCGCGCGAGGAGCCTTGGGGTTAATTCGTTAGTGCTTGCGCCAGGGAGCGGGAAATTCAGAAGTCTCTAGCCAATGCACGTAGTCGGCGAGTATCTCCGAGTGATCGAAAGCGAGCGGCGCCGGCGGATTGCGCGGATCGCACAGCGTGGCATTTTTGGCGTCGTCGGCGCCGCGCGGCATCCCCGATGCGCGCGCGACATATACCACCGTGATCGTCTGCCCGCGTGGATCGCGATCGGGCCGCGAATACACGCCGAGCAGCGCGCGAATCTCGACATCGAGCGAGATCTCCTCGCGCGCCTCGCGTACCGCCGCCTCTTCGACGGTCTCGCCAAAATCGACGAAGCCGCCGGGAATCGCCCATCCGAGCGGAAAATTCCGGCGCTCGATCAAAACGATTTTGTCGACAATCTCGGTAATTATGTCGGCGGCTATCGGAGGACATTTCGGCCGTGGCATGATGCGATTCTAACATGGCGGTAACTCTATGCAGGTAGCCAGGCTTTACGATTTCGGCGACATCCGCGTCGAGGAAAGCGCCCGGCCTGTGGTCGGCGCCGACGACGTTCTGATCCGCGCGAGCGCGTGCGGCATCTGCTCGGGCGACATCATGCCCTGGTACATCAAGCGCAAGGCGCCGCTCGTGCTCGGCCACGAACCGGTCGGCGTCGTCGAACAGACCGGCGCGGCGGTACGCGGCTTCAAGACCGGCGACCGCGTCTTCGTTCACCATCATGCGCCCTGCTTCCAATGCGCGGCGTGCCGGCGTGGCGAATACGTCCAGTGCGCGACCTGGCGCGCGACCAACATCGTGCCGGGCGGGATGGCCGAGTACTTTCTCGTGAGCGCCGCCAATCAGCGCGACACGCTGCCGCTCCCCGACTCGATTGCCGACGCCGACGGCGTGCTCATCGAGCCGGCGGCCTGCGTCGTCAAGTCGCTCAAGCGCTCGGGGCTTAAGGCGGGCGAGTCAATTCTTATCATCGGTCTCGGCATCATGGGCATGATGCACGTGAAGCTGGCGCGGAATCTCGGCGCAGGCACGATTATCGGCGCGGACCTGTTTCATACGCGCGCCAAGCGTGCGATCGAGCTCGGCGCTGACCGCGGAATTGTCGTCGAAGGCGACAATCTGATCGAGCAGGTGCGCGAAATCACCAACGGCGCGATGGCCGACGTCGTGATCGTCGGCCCCGGCACCTCGAAGGCGATCGCCGCGGGCATTGCCGCCGCCGGCAAGGGCGCGACCGTAGTGCAATTCACCGCGACGCCGCCCGACGACGAACTGCTCGTCAAGCCCCACGACCTCTACTTCAACGAAACACGGCTCGTCCCGAGCTATTCATGCGGACCAGACGAAACGCGTGAAGCGCTGTCGCTGGTCGAGCGCGGCGTCATCAACGCCGCCGAACTGGTGACACATTCGTTTCCGCTGGCGCAGATCAGCGAGGCATTTGCGACGGCGCAAAAACCCGAGTCACTGAAAGTGATCGTCACATTCCCGGGTTGAGCCGACTCGCGCATGCGGGCAACTGCGAGTCAGCAAACCTTTAGGGTACCGACAGTTAGTCAGCCCGCCGCAGGAAGAGACAAAGGCAAACGAGGGCGGCTGCCGAAGCAACCGCCCTCGTGACTATCAAGCCTGAGCAAAATTACGGAGTAGCTGGAGCCGGAGCGGGTGCCGGAGCCGCGCCGCTGTCGCCACCTGCCGCCGGTGCCGCTTCTGCCGGAGCCGCCTCCGCCGCCGCATGGTGGTGATGGACATGGTGGTGCACGTGATGCTCCACCATCGTCTTCGACGCGATCGCTTCTGCACGGTCCGCAGCCGCCTTCGCATCGCTGGCCGCCTGCTCTACGCGGCTCGCTGCCGCCTGAGCCTGCGCCGCCGCCGCCGCTGATTTCTGGGCCGCCGCATCGGCGCGAGCCGCAGCTTGATCAGCCTGGTTCGCCGCGTTGACGGCGCGAGTTTCCGGACTCGGCTCGTTCGACGAACATCCCGCGAGCAACGAAAGGGCCAACACAGCCCCGGCAAGACCGACCAGTTTTGAAGATTTTCTCATTAACCCTTCCATTTCTTCCTCCTAAGGAATGTACAGGAGCGTTGCTAAGTAGTTATCGGGCTCCTGCAAGTAAGACAATAAATTTGTCTCACAAACTCCCAGCCCTATGCAAGCGACGACCGTGTGAATTGCTCGCGACAATGCGACTCATGAATTAGCTATCCGCAGGTTAGGCCGTCGTGGGACGTATTGCGATGATGCGATAGAAAGTCACAATTGAATCAGTGATGTCGAATCCATTTACGCCCACTCACAGAAGGGTATTTGGCCTCATAGCTGATTTTTTTGCGCTCGGCGGACTTATAAATAGTTACTCATAACAGTTTACAATGTAGCTATAGCAAATGCGCGAAAGCGGCTATTTGAATCATCTGGCGTCTGGTTCCCGCATAATCACTCTTTTAGTCTCCGCCAGAACCATTCCAGATGTTCCGTGACAGCATAATCTTCCGCCGAGCGACTAGAAATCGTCGCCGTAATCGTCCATTCCACCCATTCCGCCACCCATGCCACCCATTCCACCCATTCCGCCTCCTCCCATCCCGCCCATTCCGCCGCCGCCAGGCATCCCCGCCGACGGCGCCGGCTTCTTCGGTGCTTCGGCCACGGCGGCCTCGGTCGTCAGCATCATCGATGCGGCGCTGGCCGCGTTCTCTAGCGCGGTACGCACCACCTTGGCCGGATCGATCACGCCCGCTTTGACGAGATCCTCGTAAACTTCGCTGGCGGCATTAAAACCGAAATCAGCTTTGCCTTCCAGCACGGCGTTGAGAACGATTTCCGGCTCGTGACCCGCGTTACGCGCGATCTGCTTGAGCGGTTCCGCCATCGCAGCCGCGACGATTCCCGCGCCGGCTTTTTTGTCTTCATCGAGCCGGAGCGAGTTCACCGCCGCGATTGCTCGCACCAGCGCGACGCCGCCGCCCGCCACGATTCCTTCCTCCACGGCGGCGCGAAGCGCATGAACGGCGTCGTCGACGCGCGCCTTTTTTTCTTTCAGCTCGACTTCGGTCGCCGCGCCGACCTTGATCACGGCGACGCCGCCGGTGAGCTTGGCCAGCCGCTCTTGCAGCTTCTCGCGGTCGTAGTCGGAAGTGGTCTCCTCGATCTGGCGGCGGATCAATTCGATTCGTCCCTGGATCTCGGCCTTCTTGCCCGCGCCGCCGATGATGGTCGTATTGTCCTTGTCGATCAGAACTTTCTTGCACTTGCCGAGCGCGGCGATCTCGACCTTCTCGATCTTGGTGCCGAGCTCCTCGGCAATCAGAGTGCCGCCGGTCAGAATCGCCATGTCCTGCAGCATTTCCTTGCGTCGATCGCCAAAGCCCGGCGCCTTGACCGCCGCGACTTTGATCGTTCCGCGCAGTTTGTTGACCACCAGCGCGGCCAGCGCCTCGCTCTCGACGTCCTCCGCGATTATCAGGAGCTGGCGGCCGGTCTGCACGACGCTCTCGAGCAGCGGCAGGATCTCGCGCAGGTTCGAAAGTTTCTTTTCGTGGAACAGGATCAGCGGCTCGTCGAGCTCGACCGTCAACTTGTCGGGATTGGTCACGAAGTACGGCGACAGGTACCCGCGATCGAACCGCATCCCTTCGACCAGGTCGAGCACCGTCTCCAGCCCGCGCGCCTCTTCGACCGTTATCACGCCTTCCTTGCCGACCTTGTCCATCGCGTCGGCAACGATTTTGCCAATGGCCTTGTCGCCGTTGGCCGAGACCGTCGCGACCTGCTCGAGGCGCTCGCGCTCCTTCACCGGCCGCGACATCTCCTTGATAGTCGCGACCGCCTTGACCACCGCGGCGTCGATTCCGCGCCGCAGTTCCATCGCTGGGAACCCCGCCGCCAGCAGCTTGATCCCCTCGCGCACGATTGCGCCAGCCAGCACTGTCGCCGTGGTCGTGCCGTCGCCGGCGACGTCGGAGGTCTTCTTCGCGACCTCGCGAATCAGTTTCGCGCCCATGTTCTCGAAGCGGTTCTCGAGTTCGATTTCCTTGACCACGGTCACGCCGTCCTTGGTCACGGTCGGCGAGCCGAAGCTCCGCTGGATCATCACGTTGCGGCCCTTGGGACCCAAAGTTACCCGCGCGGCTTCCGCCACCAGTGTCGCGCCCCTGACAATTCCAACTCTCGCCCTCTCGTGCAGCTCAACCGTTTTGGCTGGCATGAAATTAAATCTCCATCTTGTTGTAAAGCATTGATTAAGCCCGCGCAGATCGCCACATCGGCGGTTGCACGACCGTTTTGAATTTAAACATCGCGTCGCGCGATGCAAGCCCAATCGCGTATCTTTATGAAGTTCGCGTGGCATGCAAGGATAAACATTCCAGGTCGGCTGAATTTCTGGCGGAGGCTGTTCATCATGCACCAATTCATCAAGCCTTACCCCGGCAAGCGCGTCGGCGCCGCGCTCTCGGCGATAGGAATAATTTGTGGAGCAATCGCGATGTTGCCGGCTACGTACGCGTGGACGGCTGGCAGCTCTCGCGAGGTTCACTCTCTATTTCAGGATCAAGCTCTTCAACTCGCGGCGGAATCCGCGCCTCCAGTAGCCCAGGACGGCACCGGCGAGGACGACAAGGACGTTCCGACCAGCCAGGTCGACAAATACATAAACGTCTACGAAGCGATGCAGAAAGATCACAGCCTGACAGTCGAGCAGGCCGCATCCAGGCAAGGTCTCACGGTCGCGCAATTCCGCGCGTTGGAGAACAAGATCGAGGGCGACGACACTCTGCGCGAGCGCGTTCGCAAGGCCCTAAGACACGCGGCAAATCCCAAGGAGACCGACTCGTCAGACGACTAGTCGCCGTCTAGCCTCTCCCTGTCAGGGAGAGGCCGCGCCTCCGGCGCGGGTGAGAGGGTCCGAATTCCGAAATGCCTTTTGCGTGACTTCTTCGCGATTGTTCCCCTTCCCACATTGGGAAGGGGTTAGGGGTTAGGTTGACGAGGCCGCCTCGTGCCTCCGCTCCAACTTCCTTAGGAAGAGCGAAAGACAAAGCGACGAGCCGCTCTACGTAAACTGAATCGGATGAAACTCAAGCAACCCTCGTCGCGCGACGAAAACGCAAGTGCGAGCGTTCCCGACGCGCTCGGCGCGCCCTATGCCTCTACGATGCAACGGGAGGTCCTTGCCTATTTCGCAATCCTGAATATCGCGATCGGATTGGGTTCACCGCTGGGTATCGCCGCGATTCCGATCAGTTATTTTCTGAAAGACACGCTTCATCTCTCTCCGCTGCGCCTCGCGGTTTTCCAGGCGATTGCCTCGATACCCGTCTGCGCCGGATTCGCTTTCGGCTTCATCAGGGACCGATGGAGAAGTGCGCGATGGGGCGACCCTCAGTACCTGCTCGTCTGCGGATTGGCCGCCGCTGCCGCATACGTATGGCTAGCCGCATCGGCAATTGACTACTTCAAGCTGCTCTCGCTCGTGTTCATCGTGGTCATTGTATACGTGATGATTTTTGCGTCCGCACAAGCCCTGATGACCGGCGTGGCGCAAGCGCACGGGATGACCGGACGGCTGAGCGTGGTGTTCAGTTTCGGCTATTTCGTTCCTGCAGTCCTATCGGCGTTGGCCGGCGGATGGCTGGTCGCGCACGTATCTGTGCGCGGCACCTTCCTTATCGCGGGCGGCGTGACCCTGGTGGTCGTCTTACAGTCCTTCTGGCGACTCGGGGCCGCCAGCGATTTCGAGCGGGTGCTGGGACGAAGTGAAAGAGGCTTCGCGGCGATCCGTCGCCTGCTGGGCCATCGCCCATTGTGGCCGGCGACTGTTATCTACTTCCTGTGGAACTTCAGTCCGGGATGGGGCACGCCGATGTTCTACCATCTGACGGAGAGAGTGCGCATTTCGAGTGAGCTGTTCGGGACCTTCACCGCGCTGCAGTCGTTGTTCTTCCTGCCTGCTACTTTGCTGTACGGGTTTCTGTGCGTGCGCGCGCCACTGTCTCGCCTGCTGTGGTGGGGAACGATAGTCGCGATCCTTCAAGGACCGATCATGTTCCTCGCGCAGGGACCCGCGAGCACGATCGTCGTCGCTATCCTGTACGGTTTGTTCGGCGGATTCGCCACCGCGGCGTATATCGATCTGATCATGCGCTCATGTCCCAAGGGCCTGGAAGGAACCGCGATGATGGTAGCCAACACCTCGGCCTTCGCCATTGCCGGCAATTCCGGGAATTTGCTGGGAAGCTGGATATATTCCAGGGGCGGGTTCGCATGGGCCGTGATCATCACGACGCTGGCAACCGCGCTGATAGTTCCTGTGCTGCCGTCGGTCCCGGCCCGGCTGACATCAACGCGCGACGGCGAACCAATCGAGCCCTCCTAGGTTCCCTCGCCCGCTATGGGGAGAGGGTTAGGGTGAGGGACAACTGTGCGGCGCGATTGTCTGTTGCGCCGCACATCCAGACAAGACTAAGCGGTGGCGATTGGAGCCTTCTCCCTTCGCCACCGCTTCTAAATGGCTGATTCTGTAGCCGGACTGACCGATTACTTCGTAACCGACGTCGAGAACGCCGCTTCCAGGCGCGATACCGCGTCGTTAGCACGACGGACCGCATCCTCGGCGTCGCTGGCCGCCTGATCGGACTGCTGAGCCGCAGTCGCCGCCTGATTGGCCGATGCTTCCGCTGCGTTCGCCGATGCTTCCGCTTTGGTCGCGTCCGCCTGAGCGCGATCGGTCGCGTTATTGATAACCTGCATGTTAGGACCGCATGCACTCACGAGCGCCGTCACGGCCGCGACACCAAGCACTTTTACGATTGTCTTCATCCGAGCTTTCCTCCAGTGGTTCAAGTTAACAGCCAGTCCCGGTACACTAGTTAGTACAGATCAGATGGTCAGGGCTGGACGAGTAATCGGGATAAATAGTCGCAAAACCCGTTTGCGAACGCAAGGCAAGAACCGCAAGCAGGTTCTGTTCGGAACATCTGACGCGCTACACTATTAGCTGAATTAAATTGAGCATGATTGACAGACAAAACTTTCAGCGGTTATCGTCCCAATCGGCGAGCCAGCACTGGCGCGGGCTTTCCAGGCTCAGGTTTTCCTAAACCATTTAACTGAGGTTCGGTTTACGAGATGGCGACGACGATCACGAGCGAATGTATCAACTGCGGAGCGTGCGAGCCCGAGTGTCCGAACACCGCGATTTACGCGGGCGGGGTGCCGTGGGAACTAAACGGCGCGACCAGTGCCGCGATCGCGCAGGATATCTATTACATAGTGCCGTCGAAGTGCACCGAATGCGTCGGCTTCCACGACCATGAGGCCTGCGCCGCCGTATGTCCCGTCGATTGCTGCATCCCCGACCCCGCGAACCTCGAGACTGAAGGCGTACTGCTCGCGCGCGCCCGCGAATTGCACCCTGAAACGACTTTCCCCGACGACGCGCCGTCGCGCTTCCGCAAAGAGGGCGGAGCGCCGGCCCCCGCTGCCGACGGCGCAAGCAAAGAAGCTGCGACCAATGGCGCTGCCGTCGTGGCGCCTAAGCCTGCGCCGCCCGCGGCGCCCAAGCCCGTCGCGGCGGCGCCTGCAGCACCTGCGGCGCCAGTGGCGGCGGCCGGTCTCGCGATGATGCATCTGCCGAAAGATATCGGTGCACTGCCCGGTCCGGTCGGCGAGAAACATTTCCCCGGCGAGCTCGACGCTGATTTCGATACCGTGCTGGCTTCGGTCGACGCGTCGCCGGTTCAGACGGCCCCCGTGCCGGTGCAAATCGCGTTTCGATTTGCGGAGCCGGTTCTCGGCGCGATGCCCGACGGCGTAAAAGCGCAACTCGAGCATGCGGTCGGCACCACGGCCGGATTTTCCAGAGTCCGCTCGACCGCGCTCAACATGATTCTGAATCTGATTCTTTATCCCGCTCTGCTGACGGCCTTTTCGGTTGAAGTGGTCGGCGACGGGCTGTTTTCACAACACACCGGCGGATGGATCATGCTCGGCGTCTTGATTGCCGCGGGCGAGGCCGCGTGGCGCCTGCGCGAGGGAGTGATTCACGCCAAGCCTGCCAGCGAGCTGACGTATCGCGGATGCTGGTACGGGCTCGCACTAGCGCCGCTCGGCTCGATGCTGGTGCGTGCTGGAGGAGCGGGTCGTCCCACGGAGCGCAAAGTCGCCTTCGACGGTTTCGAGGGCACCATGCATGAAGACAAAACCGAACGCGATCGTCGCTATGGCACCGTTTACACCGTCGCCGAGTATGCCAACGCGTACCTGGTGCGGCTCGAGATGCCGCGCAAGCTGCCGCCGTCGTCCCTCAAGCGCCTGTGGAACTTGCCCGACGAGATGCCCGACTACGATTACAACATCATGCTCGGCGACAACGTGATTGCGATAAGCGCAAGCGTTCGTGGCGAGACGATTCGCCGACTGTCGTATGTGTCGTCGTCGTTCCCGGCCGACTTCACGTCCCGAATCGAGTTCGGCAAGCCGGTCGGCGCGTTCAAGCATCGGATGCGCGATAAGGTGCTCGAGGTGATCGTTCTCAAGGCAGAGGCGGCCCAGCTTCAGCACGCCGCCTGAAAAATTTACCGCGGGCTTGAATCGGCGGACTAATTAGACCGACGAAATTGGCGCCCCCATAATGCGGCTGAGTTTAGTTGAGATGGCGATCCATATTCGGGACGCCACGGTTCGCGACCTGCCCCGTATCATCGAGATCGAGCGGCTCGCCTTCCCTGCCCCATGGACCCTGGCCTCTTTTCAGCGCGAACTGACCTTGCCGTTCTCGCGAATCATGGTCGCGATGCTTGCCGACAGCAACCTGATTGTCGGCTTTCTCTGCCGATGGCTGATTGCCGACGAATGCCACGTGCTGAATATCGCCGTCGATCCGGACTCGCGCCGGCTCGGAATCGGCACCGTGATGCTGAGAGAGGCTATTACGGAGGCAAAATCGGCCGGCGCAAACGTGGTTACGCTGGAAGTTCGCCGCTCGAATCTGCCCGCCAGGCAGCTTTATCGTAAATTCGAGTTCGAAGAACGGCGTTTGAGACGGCACTACTACGGCCCCGGCGAAGACGCGATCATCATGGAACTGCGCTTCGGCTGACCTCATTCGGCCGCTAATTCCGAACGTTGTTCTAAACGCAAGCCAACTTCAGTTTCTTTTTGAGACTGGGGTTACAAATCAAGTAATTTTGTGCCATACTGAATTCACATTCTAGGCTGATCGGATCGGTGACGAACCCGTGAAATACGCGGTCGGCAACCATGTCCGAAATTCAGGGCCTGATATCGAGTGCCAATATCACGATGAATTTGCCGTTCAAGAAGGGTGAAAAGGTGGTTTACCCCGCCCATGGGGTAGCCGTCATCGAAGACATCCAGATGCGGGTTATCTCCGGAACGGAGCGACGTTTTTACATGCTCCGAATTCTCGGCACCGAAAAGATGACCATAATGATCCCGACCGAGAACGTCGAGTCGGTCGGGCTGCGGCGCGTAATCGGGAAAGATATGGTGGAAAAAATCTACCGTATCCTGCGTCAACGCAAGGTTGAGGTCGATACGCAGACGTGGAACCGCCGCTACCGGGAATACACCGAAAAGATCAAGACTGGCTCTCCACTGGAAATCGCCAAGGTGCTGCGCGACTTGCTGGTGCTCAAGAGCGACAAGGAATTGTCGTTCGGCGAGCGCAAGATGCTCGACACGGCGCGATCCTTGCTCGTCAAGGAATTGTCGATCGCCAAGGCTCATCCTGAAGAAAAAATCATGGAAGAGCTGAAGATGATCTTCGCGAATTAGCCGCCGCGATCTATCCACAATTGTTGATAAGGCCGGGATTTTCTCCCCGGCCTTTTCATTTTCGTCTGACAGCCCCGCGATTTTGTTGAACAGGCGCATCGATTCTGCGAATCTGCTGCGTTGATGTCGAAGCGAATGTTTGCGCTGGGGGCTGCCTTTCTGGCGCTCGCGATTTTCCCCGTTACTCGGTCTGCCGCCAAAGCGACCGTCGACGACGCCGCTGTCGATCACGTTTTCTCTTCGATTCGCCGCGGCGACTTCAACGCGGCGACAGACCACTTCAGCGCCCGGATGAAAGCATTGTCGCCTGCTGGACTGAAGGGTTCGTGGAACCAGGTTTACGCTGCCGAGGGTCCGCTGCTCAGCTGGAAGATTTTCGAGCGGCAGACTCTTCTCAAAGGCAGTCTCGAGCTCAGGGTGCAACTCAGGTTCCGCCACTCGACGGCGAATTCGGTTGTCGTGGTGGCCGCGCAGACCGGCGAGATAAGATCGCTATTGTTCAAGCTGCCAGTGAGTGAGCCCCCATATGCCGAGCCCGCAAAGTTTCGCTCCCAGGACGTGACCGTGGGGTCATACAAGCTGCCCGGCACGCTGACTATTCCAAACGGCAAAGGCCGATTTCCAGCGGTGGTCCTGATCCAAGGATCCGGTCCGAACGATCGCGACGAGACCGTCGGTGCCAATCATCCTTTCGCCGACATCGCCGAGGGACTCGAGCTCGCGCGGAATCATCGTGCTCCGATACGACAAGCGCACTTACGCAATCTGGAATATCGATCTGCAAAAGATAACCGTCGACGAAGAGGTCATCCAGGACGGTGTCGCCGCAGTGGCTCTGCTGCGCGCGCGGCGCGACGTGGCGCATGACCGAATCTTCGTCATCGGGCACAGCCTGGGCGCGATGCTGGCGCCGGAGATTGCCAAGAAGGCAGGGCCAGTTGCGGGACTCGTGATGCTGGCGCCGTCGGGCCGCAAGCTGCCGCAGCTGATAGTCGAGCAGACGCGATTTCTTGGGCAAGCGTCACCTGATCAACTGTCAGAGATCGAGCGCGAGGCGGCTCAAATCTCCGCGCACAAGATGCCCGCGACGCAGACTTTTCTCAACGCGCCCGCGTCGTACTACTACGACCTCGACGCACGCGACGAAGTCGCAATCGCCCGCGGTCTCGACCTGCCGATCCTGATTCTGCACGGCTCGCGCGACTACCAGGTAATCGACGAGGACATCCGCGACTGGCAAAACGGGCTCAAGGGTAACGCCAAGGTCCAGGTCGATACCTTTCCCTCGCTCAATCATCTGTTCATGGCGGGACAGGGCAAACCCACGCCGGCCGAGTACTACGCTCCCGGGCACGTTGACGCGGCGGTTATCGGAACGATCGTAAGCTTCATCAACCAAGCCGGAGCGCCGGCGCATCAAGCGGCGGCGAATTGACGGCGTCGGCGATCATCGTTGCCGCCGGCACTGGCGTGCGGCTTGGGTCGAGCGCGCCTAAGGCGTTCGCGAACATCGGCGGCCGCACGATGCTCTCGTATTCCCTCGATTCCATCCGGCAAGTCAGTTCGATTGGCGACGTCGTGATAACGGTGCCCGAGGGATTTGAAGGGGCGGCGCGCGCCGAGGCCGCAGCGCTCGGACTTGGCGTGCCGCTAAAGATCACGCCGGGCGGTCGCGAGCGTCAGGATTCGGTACGAATCGCGCTCGGACTCACGAGTGCCGAGAGTGAACTGGTGATCGTGCATGACGCGGCGCGCCCGCTGGCGACGCCCGCGATTTTCGAGGCGTGTCTAACCGCCGCGGCGCGCGCCGGCGGCGCGATCGCGGCGATACCGGTGGCCGACACCTTGAAGCGTGTAGCGGACAGCGCGATCGCCGCGACCGTCGCACGCGCCGGCCTATGGCAAGCGCAGACGCCGCAGGCATTTCGCCGCGATCTGCTGATCGTGGCGCATCGACGCGCCGTCACCGAAGGAATCGTCGCGACCGACGACGCGGACCTGGTGGAACGCACCGGCGCCCGCGTCGAGGTAGTCGAAGCCTCGACTGCCAACATCAAGATCACAACGCCATCCGATCTGGCGATCGTCGAAGCAATCATCGCCGCACGAACGACCGGCTGACTGATCCTCGCCTCTCTCTATCAGAGAGAGGCCGACGATTTGAGCGTCGGGTGAGGGTCCTTATTCCTGGTTCCGCGCTTCGCTCTGTCCGGCAAACTAACCCGTAAACCCTTCCCGATGTGGGAAGGGGAACCATCGCGTTTAGAGATTCTTCCCAACCTCCTACGCCGGCTCCGGCTCGTAGCCTGCGCGCTCGATCAGCTCGCGCGTTCGCGACCAGTCCCATCCCGCGGTCGTCAGGTAGCCGTTAACGAAAATCGAATTCACCGCGTTGAACAAATCCGCCTGCCGCGCGCCGACGTTTAGTTCGCGGCCGCCCGCCGCGCGAACCTCGCTGCGCGGATTCAGGAGACGGAACAGGCACGCCGCCTTCAGACATTTCTCGGGCGTGAGCGCGCGCTTCGATTCGAGCGGGGTGCCCTTGATCGGATGCAGGAAATTCAGCGGCACCGAATCGATCGCGAGCCGCCGCGTCGAGTACGCGAGCTCGATAATGTCATCGTCGGTCTCGCCCATCCCGATGATCCCGCCCGAGCACGTGGACAATCCCGCCGCGCGCACGTTCTCGATCGTCTCGATCCGATCGTCATACGTATGCGTCGTGCAGATTTCCGGATAGAAGCGCCGGCTGGTGTTGAGGTTGTGATTTATCCATCCCGCGCCCGCGCGCTTGAGCTCGCCCGCATCCTCGCGATTCATCAGGCCGATCGACAGGCACAGTTCGAGCCCCGGCAGCTCCGCGCGGATTCGATCGCACGCCTCGCCGAGATGCTCGACGTCGTGGCGCGCCGGGCCGCGCATGCTGCAGACCATGCAGTAGCGGCGCGCCCCGCTCTCGACCGCGATTCGCGCGCCCTCGATCAACTGGGGCACGCTCTGCATCTTGTAAACCGGGATTTCGGCTTTCGAGATGCGCGATTGCGAGCAGTACGAGCAATCCTCGGGGCAGATGCCGCTTTGCGCGTTGCGCAGCATGCAAATCTTGACGCGGCGGCCGAAGGCGGCCTCGCGCACGCGGCGCGTCGCGGCGAGCAAATCGGCGAGCCGCTCGTCGGGGCAGTTCAGGATTGCCGCGGCGGTCTCGCGCGCGATTTCTTTTCCGGCCAGAACTTCTTCGACCATCCGATCGAGATCGATTTCCTCAAACTTCAACATCACCGATTCCTTGTCGATAGAAAAATAAGGCGCGCCGCACATTTAGAAGTTTTCCGCATCGGGATCAAGCAGCTTGTCTCTGTCTGATGCCTCGCCCTTGTTTTTGCGGGAGAGGTTAGGTGAGGGTTCAATGAGGACGTTAAGAATGTTCGGGGCGGCGGGCGGGGGGGCGGTAGATTCGTTGCTCCTCCTCGTTCGCCTCCTCGACCGGATGCGCCGGGTTGCCGACGTCAACCGATAGCACCCCCGCCGGCTTTATCCGCTTCGCCGCTCCGAGGCGGCGCCTTCGCTCAGCGGCCGCGATACTCACGGCCAGCCGCAGCATCAGCAGGATCGTCAATATCACGCACGCGCGGCCGAACCAGTCGCCGCCGCGCGTATAGAGCGTTGTCCCGGTGCCGAGCGGCAGTTGGGCGAGCACCACCGCATCCTGGCCATGTATGGCCGCGCCCGACGCGATTTTCCGGCCGCGAGAATCGTTCGCCGAGACCATCCCGCCGCGTGACGCGCGCGCGAGCGAGAATCCCGATTCGACGCCGCGCAAGACCGACATCCGCTGGTGAATCACTTCCGAGCCCGGCCAATCCGACGCCGGCGCCATCACCACGCGCACACCATTGGCCGCCAGTTCGCGCGCCGTGTCGGGAAAATCCAGGTCCTGCGAAATCAGGATCGCGGTCCGTCCCCATGGCGCGTCGAAGATCGCCGGCTTCGAGCCCGCCTTGTAGTCCCATTCGAGACTCGGGATCAGATGATGCTTGGCGTAGGCGGCGACGATTTTGCCGTCGGCATCGAACACGACCGCGATATTTCTTTTCGGCGTGCGCCCGATCTGGTTGATGCCGACCACCAGCCACATGTGCGAGATGCTCGCGATTCGCTGGAATCCCTGCACGACATCCCATTCGTAGCCCGGCGCGACGCCCACCGCCTTTTCGGGCAGGACCACGACCTGCGTGCCGCCGGTCGCGGCTTGATGCACCAGATTCGCGTACAGCGCGACGATATCCGCGGCGTCGCTCACGTCAGTTGACTCGGATTGCGGTATCAGGCGATCGCTGGCGACTATCGCGACCCGCACCGCCGGAGTAGACGGAGTCCGAATGATGCGAATCCATCCCAGCAACGCTGCGATCGCGAAAACGCCGACCGCCATGAGCGCGGGACGCGTCCAGGCCATGTGCCATCGACGCCGATACCACGCGACCGCCAATCCCGACGGCAACAGCGACATGATGAACATCACGCCGCCGATGCCGAACCATGACGCGGACTGCAGCAACGGGATGAAATCGACTTGCGAGTAGGCGGGGCTGCCCCAGGTGCCGTGGGGAGACTGTCCGGCGAGCGCGAAATAAAAGGCGGTCTCGAAAGTCGGGAAGACCAGCGCGGCCAGCACGCCCGACCAGCGCCGCGTCGCCTCGGCGGCGCACGCCACGAAGGTCGCGAAGACGATTGCGCCCGCTACGTGCGACGCGAGCATCGTGATCAACGGCACCGCGAAGCTTTCCCCGCCCCAGGCCGTGAGATTGCCGAAGAAATAGGCCACGAACGCGAACTCCGCGGCGATTTCGGTGCGAATTTCAGGTGCGACCGCGAGAATCGGCAACGGCGCCAGAATCGCGCACGGATACCAACCCGGCGCCGAGCCCGCGAGTTCGAACAGCACCGCCGTCGCCACCGCGGCCAGGGCGGGCATCGCGAAGCCGCTCTTAAGCTCGTTGGGCGCGGCCGCATTGCGCACAATGGACCGGCGAGCAGAAGGCCACAGACGCGCCAAATCGAAGTTTGCGAGACTAGCCATACGCTCAGACTTGATCGCGCTGGGAACGGCGCGCACTCGCCGGCTCTGCCGCGTTTGCAATCAGTCCTTCGTTGAGTGAGCCGGAGCGAAAACCTTTCAGATCGATCGCCACGAATCGAAACCCGATTTTCCTGAACTCGCGGTCGATCGTTTCGCGAAGCGGCCCCTCGAAGATGCGCGCGATCTGGTCCTGCTCGAGCTCGAGGCGCGCGACCTCGCCATGGTACCGCACGCGCGCGACCGCGAAGCCCATCGAATGGAGCAGCTTCTCACCCGCCGCGACCTTCGCCAGGCCCTCGGGTGTAATCTCGGTGCCGTACGGAAAGCGCGACGACAGGCACGGCGACGCCGGACGGTCCCAGGTCGGCAATCCCATCGCGCGCGACAGTGCGCGCACGTCGGCCTTGGTCATCTCGGCTTCGACCAGCGGATGGCGCACGCGTTTCTCGCTGGCCGCCTGCATCCCGGGGCGGTAATCATGCAGGTCGTCAAGGTTAAGGCCGTCCACTATCTCCTCGATACCAAGCTCGGCGGCCTTGGCCTCGCAAACCGTGAACAGGTTGTGCTTGCACAGGTAGCATCGGTTGAGCGGATTCGCCGCGTAGCCCGGTATCTCCAATTCGTTAGATTTTATTACAATATGTCGGACGCCAATCAAGTGGGCCATCGCCAGCGCCGATTCGCGATCCTCGTCCGGCATCGTCGGCGAAGTCGTCGTCAGTGCGAGCACCGCGTCGCCGACCGCGTCGTGCGCGACTTTCAGCACGAAAGTCGAATCGACGCCGCCGGAAAACGCGACAATAAGACTGCGCATCGGCGCAAATATCGCACGCATCCGATCGAGTTTCGCATCCAGCGCCTTCGTGTTCGTTGTGTCCATCGAATCCGTTAGATTCCCTCGGCCTGGAAAAGATCGGTGGTCAGGTAGCGCTCGCCAGTGTCGCAGAACACCACGACCACCACGTTGCCCTTGCCGAGCCGGCGCGCGATCTGCAGAGCCGCGCAGCAGTGCGCGCCGCTTGAGATACCGACCAGCAGGCCCTCTTCGCGCGCGAGGCGGCGCGAGAACAGTGTCGCATCCTCGTCGCTGACGGCGATTACCTCATCGTAAACCTTGGTGTCGAGATTGGTCGGCACGAAGCCGGCGCCGATTCCCTGGATCTTGTGAAAGCCCGGCTCACCGCCCGACAACACCGGCGAGTTTTTCGGCTCGACGGCGACGATCAGCACTTTCTTGTTGAGATGCTCGCGCAGGTAATGGCCCGCGCCCGTGATCGTCCCGCCGGTGCCGACGCCCGCGACGAACGCGTCGATACGCTTGAACTGTTCGAGCAACTCGGGCCCGGTGCATCGATAGTGGATATCGGGATTGGCGGAGTTGCTGAATTGCTGCGGCATGAAGTAGCCGGGATTCTCGCGGCACAGCTCCTCGGCCTTCGCGATCGCGCCATGCATCCCACGCGTGTCGGGGGTCAGCACCAGCTTCGCGCCATAAGCGACCAGCAGCGAGCGCCGCTCCTCGCTCATCGTGTCAGGCATAGTGAGGATCAGCCGATAGCCCTTGACGGCAGCAACCAGCGCGAGTCCGATTCCTGTATTCCCGGAAGTAGGCTCGACAATGGTATCGCCAGGCTTGAGCCGCCCGGACTTCTCAGCCGCCTCGACCATAGCGAGGCAGATCCGATCTTTGACACTGCCGCCGGGATTGAAGTTCTCAAGCTTCGCCCAAATTTCGGCGTCGTCCTTCCCAGGAATCCGATTAAGCCGCACGACAGGCGTGTTGCCGATAAGTTCGAGAGGCGATTGAGCAACGCTAATAGGCATAGGAGCGATTCTATCCAGAAAATATGGCCCGTTGCGAATATTGGAAATGGGGGAGCGAGCGGGCGACGTGCGGCCTGTTCGCATTGCGAGGGGCGCGATTCTGGCTGACCGAAAAGAGCAGAAAAGAGGATTTCATACCACCTGTGGTGGTTCTGGGACGGCCATACACTAGGGGTAGCTTCGTTCCGTCAAAAATTGTTTTCCACGCAAACGGGGGTCGCCCGATTTGATGCGAGCCGGGCGAGTGTGTGACATCTTGTCGCATAGCGTATGAGTAGCACGCCTGATCCGTCGGCGTAAGGCTGAAAAGTTCATCCCCTGGCGTGGAGTGAAATCCGAAACTGAAGAGTGCCTGATTTCTGTTTCCTCTCCCTGCAAGGGAGAGGACGAAGGTGAGGGTCCGATTACAGCGCGCGATTTTTTCGCGCGCGATTCGGGGTTCTGCCTCCGCATCTCTGACCGCTGCTTTTCTCTTTCCGTCATCCCTATTGCGGATCAGGCGGGCCAGCCAGTACTAGGTTTCGGAATTCGTTCTTCAACATTCTCCGAGTCATACACTTGGCGATCGGAAGCCATCTGTGAATAGCTTCCATCTTCGCCTGATCGTCGATCGAAATAGCCAACTCGCCGCCTTCGAACAGCGCATGCGCGATGTTGTGGCGTAGCTCCGTCAGAACGCTGTCTGAGAGCTGAGTGAAGGTTCTTCCTTTTGCTTCTGGGAGCAAAATCGAGTCAACAGCCATCTTGTCCCAAGCGGCGGGACGCACCGGGAAGATTGCATCCAGCCAGGGTGTAAGAGTTGCCTCATCTACGGGTATTCTCTCAAAGGGCTGCGTTAGGGAAAGTCCGGCCGCTCGTCGTTCAGGCGCCAACCGAGCTCGTCGACTCCTAATGCTCTCTATGATTTTGAAATAACACAGGAACTGGTAGAGGGGGCTGTTGCTCAGCAAAGCTTCGCGGTAAACACTTGCGTACCCCATCAGTTCGGGTGGAAGTGCCCCGCTTGGAACCAGTGCCAGTGACGCGACCGGGTAGGGTGGCGTGAACGTCATTCGAGTGCCACCTGTGGATATTTCCTTCACGTCGATTTGGTATACAGCCACTGGTATATCCAGCGTCAGAGACCAGTTACTCATCGCAGGGTGTAGTGCGCGACTTGCCTTGCGGTGTGCATCCAAAAACGTGGCCGCGTCACAAATCGTCACCAACTTCGCCAGAAACCCCCTGTCATTGGGTGTTCCCTCGAACACATAGTCATCACCTTCGAAGCGAGAATCGATTCGCATCTTTGTCCCGGTCCAAGCCGGGTCGGCAATTGCGGGTTTGCTGATAGCCAAATGAGAATCGCCCGTCAGGCCTTGGGCGAAACTGGCTCTGGTTTCAGGCGTCAGCGGGTATCCGGGGCGCTGCAATACGAAGGTGACCTCATACTTGCCTGGCTGACCTATCGGACCGCTTCGATTTCGAGGGTCGTTACGGTCAACAAAGACGGGTTCCATCACGATCGCTTGTGCGAGACCCGGGAACCCCATATGACCGAGATTAACTGACGGATCAGCTAGGCCAGCTTTATGCACTTTTGCTGCCCGATAGGGGCCCTCTGGCGGGGCGACTGCTGCTGGAGCTGAATTGAGACCATGACATCGCTTGTACTTCTTGCCTGAACCGCAGTGACAAGGATCGTTTCTCCCCAGTTTGCTCATCGGAATAGTTTCGACAGGCAGGTAATGCGCAATCGATTGTAGATCTACATCGTCGCCCCGCTCCACGCGAGGAAGCGTCGTAGTCGTTGGTTACGATCTGCTGAGCTCGCGCCTTCACGCTGGGTGCAGGGGTCACCCCTGCCCAGGGAAGTGTGAAACCCACGGTGGGTTTCACTTTTAATTGATAGAATTTCCCCTATGACGCCAGCTGAGAAGAGCGTGCGTGCGATCCGGCGCGTGCTGGTTATTTTTCCTGGGGCGCTTGGCGACCTTATTTGCTTGATGCCGGCGATTGCGGCCATCTCGCGGCGGCATCCCGGGGCTTCGGTTGAGTTGATGGCGCGGTTTGAGCTGGCGAGGCTGGTTGCGGGGAGGACTGTCGTTGCGCGGGCTCATTCGATTGATGGTCGCGAGGTTGGGGCGTTGTTCACTGATCAAGGGGCAGTCTTGGCGCGCGGGTTTTTTGGTTTTTTTGGAGGGTTCGAGCATATCTACTCGTTCTTTGCTTCGGATGACTCGCGGTTTCGCGCGCGACTGGTTGCGGCTAGCGGTGGCGTCGTCTCGTTTCATCCGTTTCGGCCTGGCGGCGACGGGCATGTGGCGGCGGGCTACTTGCGGGCGATTGGCGAGGCGGATTCGCCGATCGAGCCGCGGATCGAACCGACGGCGGATGACCTTGCGGCGGCGGCGCACGTGATTGCGGAAGCGAAATGTGGCGGCGCCAATCTGATTGTGATTTTTCCTGGCAGCGGAAGTCCTGGCAAGAACTGGCCGGTGGAGAAGTTTGCGGCGCTTGCATCGATGGTGGCTGGACGCGCCAGCGTCGCGCCGGAATACGGTGGATGCGGCGACTCAAAACCGGTACCGGCTTCGCTGGCGCGAAGCTGTCCGGAGGCCAGAAGCCAGCTCCCGTCGCGTTGCTCGGGTCGTCAGGATGACAAACTAAGTTCGGTCGCGGTTGTCCTGGGGCCTGCTGAGGCGGGGCTCGAGACGATCTTTCGCGATTCGGGCGTGCCGGTCCTGACGGACCTTGATTTGGCGACCGTTGCGGCTGTCGCGCGGCTTGCGTCGGCATTTGTTGGCAACGATTCGGGCGTGTCGCATCTCGCGGCGGCGGTTGGCGCGTCCGGCGTGGTTATATTTGGACCGACCGATCCGGCGCGATGGCGTCCGCTTTCTGCTCGCGGACGAATCGAGGTATTCAGGCGCGAGCCGATCGATTCGATCGAGGTGCGGGAGGTGGCCGGCGCTTTATCGAAATTTGGGTAGTGTCTTTAGTCTGCGTCCAGAGCGGAGGCAGAATCCTTGAATCGCGTGCAACCTCACCCCTGGCCCTCTCCGTTCTGGAGAGGGGAAGAGGCTGGCAAATTGAAACTGAGACTCTGTCGAAATTTGTGGAGAGTCGCCAAAAATAATAGACTGAAAGGCCATGTATCATCGGACAACCTCTGTAAGTCGCGCGAGAGAGTGAAAAAGGGGCCATGAGCTTCATCAAGACGACGATCCTGCTGGGTCTGATGACCGGGCTGCTGATGGCTATCGGCGGCCTTATCGGAGGCAGGCACGGGGTCGTGATCTTTTTCGTGATCGCGGCGGTGATGAACTTTTTCAGCTACTGGTTCTCCGACAAGATCGTGCTGAAAGCGTACGGGGCGCAGGAACTCGACGCCGCGTCGGCGCCCGAGCTCTACTCGATCGTCAACGAGCTGGCGCATTCGGCGGGAATCCCGATGCCGCGCCTGTACCTGATCGATTCCGACACGCCCAACGCGTTTGCGACCGGCCGCAACGTGCATCATGCCGCCGTCGCCGTGACGCGCGGGATCATGCGAATCTGCACGCGCGAAGAGTTGAAGGGCGTCATCGGCCATGAACTCTCGCACGTGACTAATCACGACATCCTGACGAGCTCGATCGCGGCGACGCTGGCGGGCGCCGTGATGATGATCGGCTCGATGATTCGATGGGGCGCGATCTTCGGACTTGGCAGTCGCGACGACGAAGAAGGCGGCATCGCGGGACTGCTGATCGCGGGCATCCTCGCGCCGATCGCCGCGACGCTCATTCAACTTGCGATTTCGCACACGCGCGAGTACCAGGCCGACGCGAGCGGCGCCAAGCTCACGCATAATCCGCTGTACCTGGCCAGCGCGCTGCGCAAGCTCGAGGCCGCCAACGAGCGGATGCCGATGGACGCCAGCCCCGCGACGGCGCATATGTTCATCGTGAATCCGCTGAGCGCGGCGGGAATTTCGCGGCTGTTCTCGACGCATCCGCCGATCGAGGAGCGAATCCATCGGCTCGAGCAGATGACGTCGTCGGGGCAGATCGGACAAGGGTGACAGTGCCTTCGATGGAAGAGCAAGACGACAAGCGCGGATTCAAGGTCCAGGACCGCCGGCGGTTCTCCGCTGAAGGCGAGGCCAAGCCCGGCGGCGACGACGCTTCGTCCGAGCGCACTGAGGCGATCGACATAAAATCCAAACCTGCCGCGTCCGGGCCCGAGCCGGCATCCAGGCCGCAAGCCGCCGCCGCGCAGCCCGCGGCGAGCCGCCAATCGAGCGAACCGCCCCCCGAGCTGACGTTCGCGGCGTTTCTATGGAGCCTGTCGGAGCAGGCGCTGGCGGCGCTGGGCGAGATACCGGATCCGATGAGCGGCAAGGTGACGCACGACCTGATCCTGGCGCAGCAGATGATCGATATCATCATAATGTTGCGGGAGAAGACGCGCGGGAACCTCGATCCGCACGAACAAGCGTTGCTCAAAGAGATTCTTTCCAGTCTGCAAATGAAGTACGTTGAAATGGCGAGACAGTCGAACCGTTGAGCAGCTGTCTTCGTATTATTCAGACATGACGCATAAGTTGTTTCGATCGTTCGCCCCGTTTGGCGTCGCGATTTTTATCGTGACATTCGCTTTGATTGCGAGCGCGGCCGATTCCACGCCGCCCACGCCCGCGCACTTCTGGACCGAGGTGGCCGACCCCGAGCACGCTCCCAAGGCGCAGACGATGCCGGACTTCGTGGATCTGGCCGCCAAGCTCAGCCCCGCCGTCGTGAACATCTCGACCGACGAGCCCGAGGAACCCGCGGAAGGCGCCGCTCCGTCGCCGGAGGACTCTCCGCTCGATCCCCACTCGCACAGTCCTTTCGAGGAGTTCGGCGGCCCGCAGCAGCATTCCAAGGCGCTCGGCTCCGGCTTCATCATCACCAAGGACGGCTACATCCTGACCAACGAGCACGTCGTCGAGAATCCGGGCACGGTCACGGTGACTTTGCAGAACGGGCACAACTACACCGCGAAAATTGTCGGTCATGACGACAAGAGCGACATCGCGCTGCTGAAGATCAACGTGAAGCAGGACCTGGCGGTCGCGCCGCTTGGCGACTCGAGCGACCTGAAGGTGGGCGAATGGGTGATGGCGATCGGCAACCCGTTCGGCTTCGATCATTCGGTGACGGCGGGAATCGTCAGCGCCAAGGGCCGCTTCATCCCGGGCAACTACGAAGATTTCATCCAGACCGACGCGTCGATAAATCCCGGCAACTCGGGCGGCCCGCTGATCGATTTGCGCGGCAATGTAATCGGCGTCAATTGCGCTATCTACACGCACACCGGCGCCAGCATGGGAATCGGCTTTGCGGTTCCGATCGACCTGGTCAAGGAAGAGCTGACGCAACTCAAGAGCTCGGGCAAAGTCGTGCGCGGATGGCTCGGCGTTTACATCCAGAAGGTGACGCCGGAGCTGGCCGAGTCGCTGGGGCTGGCGGATTCGCACGGCGCGCTGGTTGCAAAGGTGCTCGACAACGGACCGGCGCAGGCGGCGGGTGTCAAGCGCGGCGACGTGATAATCGCCTTCGACAATCAACCGGTCGACGACTCGCGCGAGCTGCCGCTGATGGTGGGGCGCAGCGATCTCGGCCACAAAGGCATCCTCAGGGTGATTCGCGACAAGCAGACGATCGATCTGCCGGTCACGATCACGCAGTCGCGGGAGCCCGAAATGGTCGCGGCTGAGGAAAAGACGGAAAAGCCCGACCTCGGCGCGGTGTCGCCGTTCGGCCTCCACGTCAAGGACCTGAGTCCCGGCCTGGCCAAGGAACTCGGCCTCGATTCGCCCGGCGGCGTCGTGATTGCGTCGGTGCAGCCCGGCAGCCGCGCCGACGATGCCGGCCTGCGCGCTCGCGACGTGATCCTGGAAGTGAATCGCGCGGCGGTCAAGAACGTGGACTCGTATCAAACCGCGCTCAAGGCGAGCCCCAAGGGCAAAATCGTCCTGCTGCTGGTCAAGCGCGGCGACAATACGATCTACGTGACCGTCAAACCGGAGGCCTGAACCGGGGACGGATTCCCGATGTCCCCGAAACGAATTCTGAAATTCGCGCTGATCGGCGTCGGCGCGCTCATCTTGTTCGCAGTGCCGCCGGCGCTGTGGTTGTTCTCCAGCTATTACAATCAGCTCGAGAACGAAGTCGTCGCGCGGTTTTCGGGCAAGCGATGGAACATCCCGTCGCGCATTTATTCGGACTCGGTGCTCATCTATCCCGGCCAGGATCTGAAGGACCTCGGTTTCTTCGAGCGTCTCGCGCGCCTGAACTACCATCCGGTCGATGCGGGCAAGGTCGCCACTCGGGGCGAGTACAGCTTCGACCGCAAGCGCGGCAAGCTCGACATTTTCTTGCACAGCTTCGCGTATCCGTACGGCAACTTCGGCGGCGAACTCGTCGAGCTCAATCTGAAGGGTGACGCGATCGACTCGATGGACGATCCGGTAACGCACAAACCGATCTTCTCGATCGAGCTCGAACCCGAACTCATCAGCGGCATCTTCGAGGGCGAATGGGAGCAGCGCCGGCTGGTGCGGCTGAGCCAGATTCCACCGACGATGATCAACGCGATCCTGGCCGCCGAAGACCATCGCTTCTACGAGCATCACGGCGTCGACATCGTCCGCACCATCAAGGCCGCCTGGATCGATTTCCATTCGGGGCACGTGCGCCAGGGCGGCTCGACGCTCACGCAGCAGTTGATGAAGAACTTCTTCCTGACGCGCGAGCGAAGCTACAAGCGCAAGCTCAAGGAAGCGATGATGGCGTACATCGCGGAGCGCGATTACTCGAAAGATGAAATACTAGAGAACTATATTAACGATATCTACTTGGGCCAGCGCGGGCAGGAAGGCATATACGGCGTGTGGGAAGCGAGTGAGTATTACTTCTCGAAGGAACCGCGCGATCTGACTATTGGCGAAATGGCTACTATCGCCGGCCTGATTAGTTCGCCCAATCGGCTCAACCCGCTGCACCATCCCGACGCCGCGCGTCCGCGACGCGACGAAGTGCTGGCCGCGATGCTCGAGGATGGATACATCGACAAAAGCGCTTACGACGCGGCCGTCAGCGAGCCGCTGCGCGCGCGGGAAGTCTATGCCGAGGGCAACGACGCGCCCTACTTCGTCGACTACGTCAAGAAGGAGCTGGCCGAGCGTTATCCGCCGCAAGTGCTGAGCGGCGAGGGTTTGCGCATCTTCACCTCGCTCGACGTGCACATGGAAAAGCTCGCCGAGGCGTCAATCGAGCACAATCTCAGCGACCTGGAAGCCAAGCGTCCGAAGCTGGCGCGCCGCGAGGCCAAGGAACGCCTCGAGTCGTGCCTGGTCGCGCTCGAGCCGCAGAGCGGGAAGATTCGCGCGATGACCGGCGGACGCGATTACCGTTCGAGCCAGTTCAATCGCGTTACTCAGTCCAAACGTCAGCCGGGTTCGGTCTTCAAGCCAGTGACATACCTGGCGGCCTTCGACGAGACGTTGTCGGGAGGCGCGGAGAAGTTTCTGCCGACTACCTATATCGAGGACGCGCCCTTCACCTGGCAGTACGGCGATATGAGCTGGACGCCGAATAACTATCGCGACCGCTTCTTCGGTCACGTCACGCTCGAATTCGCGCTCGGCGAGTCGCTCAACTCGGCAACGGCGCGGCTGGCCAACAGCGTTGGCCTGGATCGAATCCGCGCGATGGCGTCGAAGCTCGGCTTTGGCGATTTGCCGGCGTATCCGTCGATCGTGCTGGGCGGAATCGAAGTCTCGCCGATGCAGGTCGCGCGCGCGTACGCCGTGATTGCCAACGACGGGATGGAAATCCAGCCGTATGCGGTTACCGCGGTGGTCGATGAAAACAACAAAGTGATCGAGGGTCACGAGCTGACTGCCGAACAGGTTATCTCGCCGCAGCTCGCGTACATGATGCAGTTCATGCTGGAAAACGTGATCAATCACGGCACCGGCGCCGGCGCGCGCACGATGGGATTCACGCGGCCTGCGGCGGGCAAGACCGGCACCACCAACGACGCCAAGGACGCGTGGTTCGCGGGCTTTACGCCCAACCTGCTGACAGTGGTTTGGACGGGTTTCGATCAAAAGGAAGAGCTCGGCCTGACCGGCGCGCAAGCTTCGCTGCCGGCCTGGACCGCTTTTATGAAAGCGGCGACTGCGTCGCGTCCACCGCTCGATTTCATCGCTCCGCCGGGAGTTGTCGAGGTGAAAGTCGATCCGACCACCGGCTACCTCGCGACGCCCTATTGTCCGGTGACGATGGAGGGTGTGTATCCGGAGGGGATGGCGCCAACTAAGTACTGCCCGTATCATACTTCCGGGGCGGCGTTGACGGCTGTGGACCACAAGATACCTGAGGAGCCGAATCCCGTCGCCGATCCCAATGATTAGTGCGCGATGATGCGGTTCGGCCCATTCGCTCTCGCAATATTTCTGTCGACGTTGCTGAGTGCGGCGACCGTATCGCTCGCTGGTAGCAGTCCAATCGTCCTGGCCAAGCTGCAGGAGGAATCGATTCCAGCGCAGGATCTCGCGGCGCCGGCAAGTCCCGCCGCGGCGCCATCGCCTGCCGACAACGACGACACAAATCCCGACACGAATTCCGATTCCGAAGATTGGGAGGCCTTGCCCGCCGGGCAAGCTGCCCCCGCCGAGCGCGAAGAGCCGATGTCCAACTCGACGCCAGCTGCGCCAGCGGCAGCATCGTCGCCGGCAGAAATCGCGCCCGCGATCGACGTCGGCTCGATCGCAACGACGCCGCAAATCAGCGACTCGTCGCTGACGCCGCTGATCGACACCGCGCCAACTCCGGCGCGGGCCGCGTCCTTGAGAATCACCGAACAGGAACGCGTCGAACTCGACCGCGGCCACGTTGACGACGCGATTCGCGAGCTGGCGCATGCGATTTCAATCGATCCAAGCAACTCGTACGCGTACTTCTACCTGGGCCGCGCATATGTCGCGCGCAGGGACTACGGCCAGGCGCAGACGTTTTTCAAGCGCGCGGAAATCGGGCTCGCCGCGAATTCCGCGTGGCTCGGCGAATGCTACGCGTTCGAAGGGCTCAGCCTCGAGCAGTCGGGCAAATCGGCCGACGCAGCCGCCGCCTATCAGAAAGCGCTGGCCGCGAGTCCGGGCAACCTGACGGCGCGCGTCGGCATCACGCGCGTCGGCGCATTCGTGCCCGCGGCCGCGAGCGCGCCGGCACCGCCAACGGATCTCGATCAACCCGCGCCCGCGGAGCCCGGCGCTCCACCGCCGCCACAAGAAGCGCCGCCCCCGCCCGCATCGGCACCGCCGCCATCGGATTGAACCAAATTGATTTAATGTGAAACCCACCTGGGTTTCGCACTTCCTTGGGCAAGGGTGAGCCCTGCACCCAATATTCAGATAAGATGCGTACTCGCGATGTTGATACTTGGAATTGAATCCTCTTGCGACGACGCGGCCGCCGCGGTGCTCGAGACGAGCGCGCCGGGCGTCGCGGAAATTCGCTCCAGCGCGGTCGCCAACCAGGACGATATCCATCGCGCCTACGGCGGAATCGTGCCGGAACTCGCGTCGCGCAATCATATCGTCACGATCGCGCCGGTCATCGAGCGCGCGCTGGGCGCTGCCGGATGCGCACTAGCGGACATCGAGGGAATCGCAGTCACGCGCGGCCCTGGGTTGGTCGGCTCGTTGCTGGTCGGCCTGATGTTCGCGAAGGGTCTCGCGCAGGCTAGCGGCGTCCCGATGGTCGGTGTGAATCATATCGAAGGGCATCTGCTGGCGCCCCTGCTCGAAAACCGAATCGCGATGCCGTACCTCGCGCTGGTCGTGTCGGGCGGTCACACCGCGCTGTTCGCGGTCGAGGATTTCGGGCGTTACCGGCGGATTGGGCGCACGCGCGACGACGCGGCCGGCGAGGCGTTCGACAAGGTCGCGAAGCTGATGGGGCTAGGCTATCCGGGCGGTCGCGCGATCGACGAGATATCGCGCCGCGGCAATCGAAAGCGCGTGCGAATCCCGCGCGCTCGCGTCAAAGGCGCGCCGATGGATTTCAGTTTCAGCGGC
This sequence comes from uncultured delta proteobacterium, assembly GCA_963724395.1. Classification (GTDB taxonomy): domain Bacteria; phylum Desulfobacterota; class Binatia; order Binatales; family Binataceae; genus Binatus. The sequence goes on from CAVRUK010000005.1 coordinate 696,337, forward strand.
GTCAAGACGGCGGTCGCGACGATCCTTGCCAGTGAGGACGGGCGCGCGGAACTCCCCGAGGATCTTGCGGCGAGCTTTCAGGAAGCGGTCGTCGAGATGCTGGTGACGCCGACGATCGCGGCGGCGCGCGAACTCGGCGCGGACACGATCGCGCTGACCGGCGGAGTCGCGGCAAATTCGAGATTGCGCGACCGGCTGGCCGAGGCGGCGGCCGCCGATGGACGCAGGCTGGTCGCACCGGCGCTGAAATACTGCACCGACAATGCGGCGATGATCGCGCTCGCGGGGAGCTACCGCCTGATGCGCGGCGAGCGCGACTCATTGGATATCGACGCGGAAGCGAATCTCGCGCTGTGAACCCGGAGCAGATGACGACTGCACGAAAATCGCGCGGCCTCGATGAACCGCCGGTGCGTCCTGCATCGGCACTCGCCAGAGCGGGCGTGCGGCCGGTCAAATCGCGCGGCCAGAATTTTCTAACTAGCGCCGGCGTCGCCGATCGGATCGTCGCGGCAGCGGAACTTCGGGAGTCAGATTCAGTAATCGAGGTCGGACCCGGCCTCGGCATCCTGACAGAAAAGATCGCGGCGCGACCGCGACGCTCGCTGACGCTGGTGGAACTCGACGCGCGACTCGCGGCACGGCTCCAGGAGCGCTTCGCAGACGTTCGCATCGTCAATGCCGACTTTCTTGAGATCGATTTCGCGGCACTGGTCGCCGATCGGCCCGTCAAGGTAATCGGCAATCTGCCATTCAACGTGGCGGCGGCTATCTTGCGCCGGCTGTGCGACAACTCGCGCATGATTTCGAGAATGGTGCTGATGTTCCAGCGCGAAGTCGCGGCGCGGATTCGCGCAATTCCCGGCGACGACGCATACGGCGCGCTCAGTGTGTTCACCGCGCTCTACTGGCAAATCGATCTGCATTTCACCGTCGCGGCAGGCAGCTTCCATCCGCGCCCCAAGGTTGACGCCGAGGTTTTGGCTTTCACTCCCGTCGCGACGCCGTTGTTGTTTGCGCCCGCCGACGAACACGACGTGCTCGAAACCGTGCGCGCTTCGTTTTCCGCGCCGCGCAAGACGATTCGCAACGCACTCAGCCATTCGCTCGGAATTGACAGCTCGCGGATCGTGCGGGCGCTCGAACGCGCCGCAATCGATCCGGGCACGCGCGCCGAGAAGCTCGGCGTACCCGACTTACTGAGGCTCGCGCACGCGCTGCGCATCGAACTGGCCGGAATGGTCGTCACGCGCGATGCCTGAACTGCCGGAAGTCGAATCGCTGCGCCGGATACTGGTTCGCACCGCAGTCGGCAGAACGATTGTCAGCGTACGAATCGGCGAGAAGCGGTTGCGCCGGCGCGTCACCGCGAATCTTGCCGGAGCGATTGCGGGCCGGCGAATCGTGAAACTGTCGCGGCGCGCGAAATATCTGATCGTCGAGCTCGACGGCGACGACGTGATCCTGGTGCATCTCGGGATGTCCGGCAGCTTGACCCATCGCCACGACGGTTTTGACGCCGGCGACTTCGATCCGCGCCACGACCATCTGGAATTCTCGCTCGACGACGGGTCGCGCCTGGTCTACAACGATCCGCGGCGCTTCGGCATGGTCCGTCTCGTCCCGCGCGCCGCGCTGGCTTCCACAGCGGAGCTGAAGGGTCTCGGCCCCGAGCCGCTGTCGCGAGATTTCAACGCTGATTACCTCGCCGAGAAGGCCCGTGGCCGCCAGGCCGCGATCAAGAACCTGATTATGGATCAACGAATCGTCGCCGGTATCGGCAATATCTACGCGTCCGAGATCCTATTTCGGGCAGGCGTGCGCCCGGCACGGCGTGCGGGCCGCGTGACGCGAAGCGAGATCGAAAAAATCGCGGCTGCCGTGCCGGTGATCCTGCGCGCCGCGATCGGCAGCAACGGCACGACCTTTCGCAGCTACCGCGATTCGCGCGGACAGCCCGGGCGCTTCGCCGCGCGGCTGCGCGTGTACGGTCGCGAGGGAGAACCGTGCTACACATGCTCGACGCCGATCAAAAACGTGGTCGTGGGCCAGCGCGCGAGCTTCTACTGTCCGAAATGCCAGCGCTGAACCAGTCGAAGGTGTATTTTTTGCGATTCATGATGCATCGACACAATTCCGCAGTTCGATATCGCCGCGCTGCGATCGTGCTCGCGGCCGCGATGATCGGGTTGTCAGCGACCGCGCGCCCGTCGTTCGCGCAGACCGCGCCGCAAATTGATTGGAACAAGGTCGATTCCGAGGCTCTCGACTACTTCCGCAGTTATCTGCGCTTCGATACCACCAATCCGCCGGGCAACACCGCCGCCGCGATCGCGTATCTGAAGACAATTCTCGACAAAGAGGGAATCGCGACCGAAACGTTCGAGAGCAAGCCCGGGATGGTGACTCTCGTCGCGCGAATCCCCGGACCCGCCAGCGTGAAACCACTGCTGCTGATGTCGCACGCCGACGTGGTGCCGACGGTCGCCGCCAACTGGACGCATCATCCGTTCGACGCCGATCTGAAAGAAGGCTACGTGTGGGCGCGCGGCGCGATCGACAACAAGGCGCACGGGATTATGGCGCTGATGACGATGCTCGTGCTGAAGCGCAACGGCGTGGCGCTACGGCGCGGCGTCGAGATGATGGTGAATCCCGACGAAGAAGCCGGCGGCGACAACGGCGCGACCTGGATGGTAAACAATCACTGGGACGCGATCGATCCTGCGTTCGCGTTCAACGAGGGCGGTGAAGGCGCGCCCGACTGGCTTGGAGTTGCGGGCACCACGTTCCTGGTTGCCGTGTCCGAGAAGCGCGTCAACTGGCTGCACGTGAGCGTGCGCGGCAAGGGCGGACACGGCTCGGTGCCGAAGCCCGACAACCCGAACCTGATCCTGATCAACGCGCTGCATCGACTGCTGGAAAGTCAGCCGCCGATTCGAATCACGCAAATCTTCGCCGACGCGATGGCCTCGGTCGCGCCGCTCGAGCCGTTCCCCGCGTCGATCGAACTCGCGCATCTCGATTGGCCCGGGATGGCGCAGCTTGCCGTGGGCGGCGTGCTCAGCCCGTACAATATCCAGGCTCTCATGCGCGATACGATTTCGCTGACGATGCTCAACGCGGGAATCAAGGTGAACGTCGTGCCGACAGTGGCCGAGGCCGGACTGGACTGCCGGCTGCTGCCGGGCACCGACGCCGACGCGTTTCTGAAGAATCTTCGCGAACGGCTCGGCGCCGGCGACTTCAAGATCGACTATATCCAGCGGCCCGATGACGCTCCGCCGTCGCCGACGTCCGGAGAAGCGTGGGACGCGATCAAACGAGTCGTGGCGAGCGATTTCAAAGGCGCCATCGTCGTGCCGTGGATGACCACCGGCGGCACCGACTCACGCGTGCTGCGCGCCAAGGGCGTGCCGTCATACGGCTTCGTCCCCGTGATTCTCGATAGCGGCGAAATCGCGCGGGTCCACGGCGACGACGAGCGCCTGTCGGTCGAGAATCTCAATCGCGGAATCAAGGCCACTTACGATTTGACGATCGATCTGTGCGCCGCGCAGCATTGACGCTGCGTATGTTATGGTAACGCGATGACACTCGACCTGCCCACCGGAATCGGCGCCGCGATTGCCTTCGTTTTCGGCGCGTGCGTCGCCAGCTTTGTCTGCATGGTTGCCTACCGGCTGCCGCGCGATCTTTCGATCGTCTCGCCGCGTTCGTATTGCGAGAGTTGCGAGCGCGCGATTCCGTGGTGGGCGAACATCCCGATTCTCGCCTACCTTGGACTGCGTGGACGATGCGTGATGTGCGGCGCGCCGATTCCGTTCCGTCATTTCCTCGCTGAAGTCGGACTGGCAGTCATCGCCCTCGATCTCTACGTCGCCTTCCCAATGCCCGACGCGATCGCGCGCTTCGTGCTGTGCGCAGCGCTGTGGGTCGTCGCGATCATTGATTACGACTGGCGGCTGATTCCGAACATCGTCACCTGGCCCGGTACGCTGGTCGGATTCATCGCCGCGTCGCTGATGATGCCGGAGGTCGGCTGGAAGAGCTCGCTGATCGGAATTCTCGTGGGCGCCGGAGTGCTGTTCGGCACCGGCTATTTTTACCAGCTCGTGCGCGGCCGCGAGGGCGTTGGCCTCGGCGACGTGTGGCTGCTCGGGATGATCGGCGGATTTCTTGGTTGGCAGGGCGTTCTCTTCACCATGTTTTTCGGTTCGGTGATCGGCTCGATGGGCGGAATCGCATTCGCGCTGACCGGCGGCGGTTCGACCGCGCCCGCCCCGCTCGGCGAACCTGCGACCGATCCGGAGGAAGCGGACGTTTCGATTCTCAAGACTGAGGTTCCGTTCGGTCCGTATCTCGCGCTGGCCGCCGGGGTGTTCGCTCTCTTTCAGCCGGAAATCGTGCACTGGTATCTTGGCAGGTGACGATGGCAGCCGGAGTGTTCATCACGCTCGAAGGCGTCGAAGGGAGCGGCAAGACGACGCAAGCCGGAATTCTCGGCGATGCGATCCGCAAAAGCGGACGGCGCGTAACGGTTACGCACGAGCCGGGCGGCACGCGCGCCGGCGAGACGATTCGCGCAATTTTTCTCGATCCGGCCGTGTCGCTCGACGTCGCCGCGGAACTGCTGCTGGTGCTCGCCGATCGCGCGCAGCACGTGCGCGAAAAACTCCGGCCGGCACTCGCCGCCGGCGAGATCGTGATTTCCGATCGCTATTCCGATTCGACAACCGCCTACCAGGGCTATGGCCGCGGCTTCGATCTCAAGCTGCTCGGCGAGTTGAACCGGCTCGCCAGCGACAGCGTAACGCCCGATCTGACTATCGTCCTCGACCTGCCGGTCGAGACCGGCCTCGAGCGGACTCGCGCGCGCGCCAAGGGTACCGGGCGCGGCTCCGACCGCTTCGAGGGCGAGCGCGCCGAGTTCCATCGCAGGGTGCGCGACGGTTTTCTCGCGATCGCGAAGGCCGAGCCCGCGCGCGTCGTCGTGATCGATGCCGACCGCCCGGTGGCAGCGGTCACTGCCGACATCAGACGCGCCGTGGACGAGTTGCTCGCGCGCCGATAACTGAAATCGTGTCGCCTCGGAACCGGCCAGCATGAAGAATAAAGGTCTGCTCCGATTGTTTTTTATCTCCGTTTCTATCGCCGCTGCCAACGTCGCATTAGTGTTTTTTTCAGATGCGTTAGCGTTTTTTTCAGATTCTTTAGGGCTGATCGATTATCGCAATACTATAGGTGATTTGCTTTTCTATTTTAGCTTCTGCGGATCTGGCATTTGGATATTGTTGGTAGTGCTCGCACTGAGATCTTATGGTAAACGCGGGTTATGGCTCTTGATCGGGATGCCGATTGCGCTTTACGTGCCAGTCATTTTCGCGCTATTCGCGCTAGGCTACATCAACGTTGCAATCTGAATTGCCCGCCGATGACATAGTCGCCATGCCGATAACCTCGATCCTTGGCCATCGCGAAATCGCGGCGCGGCTGCTCGCCGAAATCCGCAGCCGGCCCTCGCACGCCTACCTGTTCGCGGGTCCGCGCGGCGTCGGCAAGGCGGTGGTCGCGACCAGTCTCGTGCACGCGCTGATGTGCGAGCGATCGCCCGGCGAGAATTTCTGCTGCACTACCGCGCGATGCCCCGTCCGCCTCGCGCCGCAGACCGAGCGCACGCGCGCGCGCGCCGGAGACAGCGACGCACCGCGATGCGATTGCTGTTCGGCGTGCGTGCAAATCGCGACGGGCGTGCATCCGGATTTCACCCACGTGTCGCGGCCCGCCGGCCGCACAGAGGTTCTGATCGACCAGGTGCGCGAGCTGATCGCGCGGCTTGGAATCCGGCCGTCGCGCTCTTCCATTCGTATGGCGATTATCGACGACGCCGAGGCGCTCGGCGACCCCGCGCAGAACGCGCTGCTGAAGACGCTCGAAGAGCCGCCCGGCCACGCCATCATCATCATGGTGTCCGCCAGCGAGCGCGCACTGCTCGACACCGTTCGCTCGCGCACGCGCACGGTGAGATTTCCCGCGCTCCAGCCCGCCGACATCGAGGCGATCCTTGCCGCTCATGGCGTCGCCGATAAAGCTCGCGCCCGTGCGCTTACGATGCTGGCGCGAGGCAGCGCCGCGAATGCGATCGCGCTGGCTGACGGCGATGAACCGCCGATGAAGGAGATGCTCGACGCGCTTAGCCGTGCAAAGTCGATCGATTTCGCCCGCGCGCAGTCGCTCGCGCAGGAGTTTTTCGCCAATCGCGACGCGGCGGCCGGCAATTTCGAGCTGCTCGCAAGACTGCTCGAGGAAGTACTATGCTACAAACTGCTTACTAGTGAGACCGACTTCGGGGAGTTTCCGCCCGAGTCGCGCTCGAAATTGGCGAGCCTGGCGGATAGTCTCGGGGTCGAGGGGCTCGTGAAGTGTATCGACGCGGCAGTGCGAGCCATCGAAGCGGTTGCGGCGAACGCCAATCCGCGCATGCAGGCGGAGAATTGGTGGACGATAGCCGGTCATGCGATGCGGGGTGAGTAGAAGATAGTGGCAGACATCGATCCGTTTGAAGGCGCGCCGACGCTGCCGAAAATTGTCGCGGTCAGTCTCCAGCAGACCGGCCACTTGTACAATTTCCTGGCGGGCGACCGGACGCTGCGCCGCGGCGAACGGGTGCTGGTCGAGAGCGAGGCCGGCGCGCGCGTTGGCACCGTCGAGATCGAGCCGCACGAGCCCGCGCAAACGATCGATCTCTCCGCGCTGCGTCCGATCATCCGCATCGCGTCTGACAGCGACTTCCGCCTCGAACAGGATAATCTCTCGCGCGAGGCGCACGCGCGCCATCTGTGCGTCGAGCGCATCCGCGAGCGCCGCATCCAGATGAAGCTGGTGAGCGCCGACTACACCTTCGACGGGCGCAAGGTCACTTTCTATTTCGTCGCCGAGGGCCGCGTCGATTTCCGCGAGCTGGTCCGCGACCTTGCCAACACGCTGCGCGTCCGCGTCGAGATGAAACAGATTGGCGCTCGCGACGAGACCAAAGTCACGGGAGGACTGGGTCCGTGCGGCCGCGAGCTATGCTGCTCCAGCTGGCTGCGCGACTTCGAGGCGGTCACCGTCAAGATGGCGCGCGAGCAGGGCCTGGCGCTCAATCCTTCGCGGCTGGCCGGGATGTGCGGACGCCTGAAATGCTGCCTGCGCTACGAATACGCCACTTACGTCGAACTCAAGCGCGCGCTGCCGAACCTCGGCAAGCGCGTGCAATGCGTCAAGGGCGACGGCAAGGTGGTCCGCCAGAATATCCTCAAACAGACTGTTCTGATTCAGCGCGAAGAAGACGGCGGCGTCGTCGAAGTCACGCTCGAAGACCTGGTCGCCTCGCGCCCGCAGTAGTAAGCGTCAACCCCCTGATTCGAATCCGGTTGGGTAGAACTTCACGCCGTGGCCGTTGTCGCAGGCGAACGTCGTTGCGAGTCCCGCGCACGTTCCGGCGGGCAATGGAGTCGAAATCGACGCCGGATTGCTCTGCATGACGGAGAGATCGATTTGGACCAGGAAGTCGAAGTTCGCGCTGAGTGCGTAGCCCAGGTTGTTGGTCACGTCAACCACGGTCGCAAACGGAAACCCCTGGGCGATAAACGAATTGCCGTTCGGGTCATTGGGAATCGTCGATTTGGCGATCGCGGTGACCATACCGCTGCTCAGCTGAGCCACCGGCGATGACGGCAACCCGAGCAGCGCAATCGCCGATCCGTCAATCTGAGTCAAAAATGCCTGGTGAGTGATCGGATTGACCGCAACCCCCGGCATTGCCACCCCTGTCAGAGTATCGATGTTGACCGAGTTGGGCGGCGTGCCGGCCTCGTTGAGCATGCACGGCGAGACGGCTTCGTTGAAGGACGAACCGTTCAAATTTATGACCGTGGCAATCGGGGAATCGAAGTTGCCAATCACCACGATGTCGGTAGCGGGATCGAACCCGGAGCCGTCCGCGTCCGCCGCCAGCATGCTGACACTCAGATCGGAAATGATGCAGCCCGCGGAATTGATCAAATCGATCGCGTCCATTCCGGCGCCAGAGCCTATGCCCGGATCGATTGAGTCGGCGGGCGCGATTACCACCTGGGAAGTCGCGTTCAAGGCAAACTGATCGGCAAGCGCCGCCTGGATGACGGAACCGAAGGTATGGGTGGCAAGGTCGAACTCCGCGAAGCCGGTGCACGCGCCCGCCATCGGACAGCTGGCATCGTCTCCGGTCGATACGACCGCGGCGCCCTTCACCGAATCGAAAAGAACCTGGCCGGCCGCCGAGCCTTGCGGCGTCACTTCAGAATCAGCTCCCGCCGGAAAGGCGAACGGTGAGCCGCTGACTATTGTCAGCGAGGTTTCATTGATGATGTCGAGGAAGCCGCCGTGGCCTTCAAGGCCGCTGCTTACCAGCACCTGCTTGGTGGCCGGATTGATCGCGACGCCGCCCGGCAGGTCAGGATGACCCAAGTCGATCAGTCCGAGGCGCGGATCAGTCGTATCGGGATCGACACTCACGTTGACGGCCGCGACTTGCCCATTTCCGTCGCCGGCCAAGGTGTTCAACGCGACGAACGCCCGTCCGGTGGCAGAGTCGACCGAGTCTATGCTCGAGGCCGTGGGAACCAGAATATTCGCCGTCGGGGTGGCAGTCGGCGTCGCCGTGGTAGTGGACGTTGCTGTCGCGGTCGCAGTGGACGTTGCTGTTGCAGTCGCGGTTGCCGAAGTGGTCGCGGTCGCGGTGGCCGTTGAGGTCGCGGTCGCAGTGGCCGAAGCGGTCGGAGTCAGCGTCGCAGTGGCGGTAGCTGTTGGAGTTGCCGTCGCGGTCGCGGTTTGTGTGGCGGTCGCGGTTTGTGTGGCGGTCGCGGTCTGGGTGGCGGTCGCTGTAGCGGTCTCCGTGGCGGTGGCGGTCGGGGTTGCAGTCCGCGTCGGATGCGGCTTCGAAGAAGCACAACTGGGGCAGGGATCGCATCCGGCGCTAAACAGCGCCAGCACTGCGGCCAGAATTGTCAACGTCGCAACGCCAGGACCCCGGACCATCTAACCAAGCCCCCAAGCCCGCACACGCCGGGCTAACCGCCTCGAACGACGGGTACAAGCAAGCCGGCGGGACTATCCAGGTGAAATCGCTGCCGACAAGCGATGCGCATTCAATAGCAAATTACCGGCTGCGTCAAGGAACCACCGGCCGGTACCCGGCCATTTGAGATAATTGGACAATCGCCAACTCAGAATGTGGTCGCACGGCATTGAGTCTCCCGCTATCCTCGATCTCCTGATGGCGAATCGCATCCACATCACGACCGCGATCATTTACAGCAACGGCCCGCCCCACGTCGGTCATGCCTACGAAATCCTCGCGACCGACGCGTTCGCGCGTTTCCAGCGCCGCAAGCTGGGTCGGGCCAACGTCACTTTCGTCACCGGCACCGACGAGCACGGCGACAAGAACAAGCGCGCCGCCGAAGCTCTCGGACTCAAGCCCAAAGCATTCGCGGACAAGATCAGTACGCACTTTCGCGATGCGTGGGTCGGGCTGGACATCAGCTACGATTTCTTTGTCCGCACCACCGACCCCGTCCATCAGGCGTTCGTGCAGAAGATGCTCGCGCGCAGTTACGCGTGCGGCGACATCTACTTCAAGGACTATGAAGGCCTCTATTGCGTGGGATGCGAGCGCTTCTACACCGAAAAGGAATTGCTGCCTGGCAACATCTGTCCGGTGCACAACACTCCAGTCGAGCGTATCAAGGAGGGCAACTATTTCCTGAAGCTCGAGAAGCATCGCGAGACTATCCGCCGCAACCTCAAGAAAAATCCCGACTTCATCCGCCCCGAACGCTATCGCAACGAGGCGCTCCGCATGCTCGACGAGCCGCTCGAGGACCTTTGCATCTCGCGTCCCAAGGCGCGTCTCGATTGGGGCATCACGATGCCGTTCAACGACCAGTACGTGACCTGGGTATGGTACGACGCCTTCTGGGCCTATGTGAGCGAACTGGCTGACACCAGCGACGCGTCGCTCACCGCGATTCTGCCGGTCACCGAACACTTCATCGGCAAGGACATCCTCAAAACGCACGCCGTCTACTGGCCCGCGATGCTGCTGTCGGTAGGCTTGCCGCTCTATCGTCATCTCAACGTCCACGGATACCTCAATTTCGGCGGCGCGAAGATGTCGAAGAGTTCAGGCAACATCCAGGATCCCGTCGCCTATCAGCAAACGCTTGGCCCCGACGCCTTGCGGTTCTTCATCCTGCGCGAATTCACCTACGGCCTCGACGGCGACTTCACCGAACAGCGTGTGATCGATCGCTACAACTCGGACCTGGCCAACGACCTCGGCAATCTGACCAGCCGCGTGCTCTCGATGGCGGCGCGATACTTCCAGGGCGCGATCACAGCGGCACCCGTCGGCACCGCCTTGGGCGCGGGCGACGACGCGTTGGACGTCGCACTGGCCGAGACGTTTGCCTCGATACCGTCACGGGTGGCCCCTTTCGTCGAGGAACTCGCGTTCAATCGCGCTCTGGAAGCCATCTGGCAAGCACTCGACGCCGCCAACAAGTATATCGTCGCGACCTCGCCGTTCACGCTCGCCAAAGATCCCGCAAAGCTGCCGCGCGTCGCGCAAATCCTCGCCAACCTGGTCGAGGGACTGCGCGTCGTCGCCGACACGCTCGAGCCGTTCATGCCGATCACGTCGAAAAAGATTCTCAGCCTGCTGAACGTCGACGAGACGATCGCGCGCGCGCCCTATGGCGACGGCATCAAGCCGGGGCATCGCGTGAATCCGACGACGCCGCTGTTCCCGCGCATCGACAAGAAAGCGAGCACCTGAAAAGATCGGGAACTCAAGCACTCAGGAATCGGTACACGAGTTTCTGGAAGTGCCGGATGCCGCGTTCGCGCGACAGCATCAGATGTCCGTGTTGGATTACGCCCGAGCGGAGTCCGCGCTGCACCGATTCGCACAGGACGACGTCCTCGCGTGTTACGAGATCGCTGAATTCCACGTCGTTACGAATCTGCGCTTCGGTCGCATCGGCGGCGAAAAAGTAGTCGACGATCTGCCGGGCGTGTCCCTCATCGACCGGCACGACGGATATCGCCTGGAGATTCGGCGGATTGCCATAGAGTGAGAACAATACGTTCGGCCATAGCGTCGCGTAGTTCACGCCATTGCCGGGCGATCCGAGGATCGGACCATAGTAGGTCGAGAAATATTCGTGGTCGGTCTCGGACCGGTATGCGTTGGTGTCGATCACCTCGGAAAACTTCGGGTGCGCGATCGGGCAGTGGTAGCATTCGTTGAAATTCTCGACGACGACTTTCCAGTTCGAAGCAATTTCGTAAACGTCGCGCCGCAGCATCCGCATTCGCGCGAAATCGATCCCCGCGCGTTCGAAGATGGCCGGCAGTTCTCCGAGCACGCCGCGCAATGTACTCGCGGCCGGAGCGGGGTTGACGAAAATCAGCGGCCCCCACGTCTCGACCGCGAACGGCGCCAGCGAGAGCGTCTCCTTCGCGAACGTGCGCTGCTCATTTTCACGCGGCGCGGCGCGGAGCGTGCCGTCAAGGTTGTAGGTCCATCCGTGATAATGGCACTGGAGCGTCTTGCGATTGCCGGCGCATTCGAGGACGACCTCGCTGCCGCGATGACGGCATACGTTGGCGAACGCGCGAAGCGTACGGCTCGCGTCTCGCACGATCACGACGGGCAGGTCGCCCAGATGCGTCGTGAAAAAATCGCCGGCACCCGCCACTTGCCCGGTATGTCCGACGTACTGCCAGGTGCGATGAAAGATGCGCTCCTTCTCGGCTTGAAACACGCCGGGATCGACGTACCATCGCGCGGGCAGCGTGTCGCCGCGCTCGAGCGCACTCGCAATCGCCGGGTCGGCGTATCCATTCGATGCCGTACTCATTTGCTCACTCAGTACCAGAATCTTACTCCTGAATTGCTCGACAGACCTCATTGACCAGGTCCGGCAATGACCGAGTTCCATCGAGGCGCAGGACGCGGCACGGTAGTGCCGCAAGCCATGCCTGATGGCGTGCGAGATTGCGGCCCTCGCGAGTGCCGTCATCGTAGTGCGACGCCCACTCGATGAATTCCATCACTTCTTTGTGTATCGATCCCCCCGGGGCAGCCTCTGCGCCGAAGCGCTTGAACTCGCGGGCGCGCAAGCGTTCGAGGCGAATCGCCGTCGGCGTGTACACGAACGCGACGAGGTCGAGATACGGAATGATGGAATCGCCCCAGCCGTCGAGCGAGCCGCTCAACACCCAATCGGAGCGATCGAGGAACACCTCGCCCATCAGCCGGAGGCGGTCCGCGGGTTCGCGCTGCTCGATATAGGGCGGATTTGTGGGCCGCCAGAAGTAGTCGTCGGTATCGTGATGCGAATTGCCTAGGGCGTCCGACAGCGCGCGCCCGAGACTACTGACGCCCGCGCCGGACGCACCCATGATGTGGACCCGGCGGGTTTTCATCTAGCTGCCTTTGCGCGGGACCGATCGCATCATCCTCAAGAGCGGCTAAATCCGTTCCAGCACGATCACCGGAATCTGACGCTTGGTGGCTTTCTGGTACTCGTTGAATGCGGGCATCAGCTTGGCTTGGGCGTCGAACAGGCGCTGGCGTTCGGGATCCCTGGTTATAGTAGCCTTGGCCTGAAATTTTTGGGTGCCAACCTCGATCGTCGTCGTCGGGTGAGCCTTGAGATTATGGTACCACGCGGGATTTGTCGGGAAGCCGCCCTTCGACGCGATTATCACGATTCGATCGCCGTCCTTCGTGTACACCAGCGGAGTGGTAAACGGCTTGCCGCTCTTCGCGCCGGTGGTAGTCAGCAGCAGCAGCGGCGCGTTGACGAACGGGCCGCTCAGAACCTTGCCGCCGTTGGCGCGAAACTCTTTGATCAGGTTCTGGTTGAATTGTTGCATCGCTTTCTCGTTGAATTCGGGCATGGTGTGACTCCTGTAGCTTCGTTGATGATGCCGGCGACCTAACCCCTAACCCCTTCCCATAGTGGGAAGGGGGACCAGTACAAAAGCAACCGATCTAAATCTCGGGCCATTTGTTGTTCCATGGGCGCGCTTGTTCATAGGCGTACGACGCTTGCAGTACGAGGTCTTCGCGGTAGCGCTCCGCGACGATTTGCAATCCGCATGGCAGGCCGGAGTCGGTGAATCCCGCGGGCACCGACGCGGCCGGATGACCGCTCATGTTGAAGGGGTAAGTGAACACGATCGCGTCGAGCGGATTCTTCAGCGGCTGGCCGTTGATCTCCGTCGGCATCGGACCCTTGGCGGGAAACGCCTCGGTCGGCAACACCGGGCATAGCAGCAGGTCGGAGCGCTCGAACACGCGTTGGCACCAATCGTTGAACTCGGTGCGGCGCCGATACGCAGCGCCCATGTGCTTCCAGGTGACGCGAACGGCGGCCTCGGTGCCCTCGGCGAACGCGCGGCCGAAGTCGCCGCGATGCTTGTCGAGCCATTCGTGCAGCATCGCGTAGCCTTGTCCCGCGCCAACTTGCATCCACGCGCGGCCCGTGTCGGGGACGGGGTCGTCGATCGTCGTCACGCTGTGGCCGAGATCCTTGAACACCGCGGCAGCTTTTGCGACTTCGCGCGCCACGTCGTGCTGGACGAGATGGCCGAAGTCAGGATGAAACGCGATGCGAAGTTTTTTGGGCAGGCCCTCGAGAATCGCCGCGTAGGAAATCCCCGGATGCGGGATGGAATCGGGATCGGCCGGGTGATAGCCGACGACCGCGTCCATGAAGATCGCGGCGTCGCGCACGGTGCGCGTGATGGGGCCGTGCACCGAGGTGTCGTTCCACTGTTGCATCCCGAGGGTAGGGTCGTTCGGAATCCTGCCGTAGTTCGGCTTCAGCCCGTAGCATCCGGTGTAGCATGCGGGGATTCGGACCGAGCCTCCGCCGTCCGAGCCGGTCGAGATAGGCACTACGCCGCCCGCGATCGCGGCCGAAGTACCGCCCGACGAACCGCCGGGCGTGCGCTCGAGATTCCACGGATTGCGGGTGACGCCGAAGAGCAGGTTCTTGGTGAAAGCGGTGTAGCCGAACTCGGGCGCGTTGGTCTTGCCGATCACAATTGCTCCGGCCGCCTTCAGCCGCGCGACCTGGATTGAGTCGGTCTTGGACATGTTGTCCTTGAACGGCTTTGATCCATGGCTATTGACCAAACCGATCGTGTCCTCGAGGTCCTTCACGCCGAGCGGCAACCCGGCAAGCGTGCCGACCTGTTCGCCACGCGCGATCTTCTCGTCGAGGGCGCGTGCCTCGCGCATCGCGTCGTCGGCGCGCAGCGCAACGAACGCATTGATCTTGGGATTGGTCTGCTCGATTCGCCTGATCGTCAGGTCCATCAACTCGCTGGGCTTGAGCTCACGCCTGCGAATCATAGCGGCGAGTTCGTGCGCCGGCTTCAAATATAGTTCGGTCATGATCGGGTACCTCCCCGTAGCGCTGCCGCGAACTTACTACGATGCGCCCGAAGTTAGGAAGCGACGAATGGCCCGGGAGCAAATCAAATCACCTGCGCGGTGGGCGGCAGGAGTGACCCCTGCACCCAGTGAGAAGACGCGAAAGCCGCGCAGCGCGGCTTTCGCGAAAGTTTTATGTGAGGAACGCGCGCGACCAGTTCTCTGATTCCCTCCCCCGTTTGTGGGGGGAGCAACTGTATCGTAAGGCGACGGTGGCGGCGCGTTGCCCACAGGGTCCACAGGCTGCGGGGTCCTTGGGAGGACCCCGCCTGTGGACTTGTGGACAACGGGCCGACTTTTTAATTTTCTCATACGCTGAGGTCCGGGCATGGCGGCCTCCACAGGCTGTTGGTTTTGAGCATGGCGTTGAGGATCACGATGAGCTTGCGCATCACCGCCGCCAGCGCCAGCTTCTTGGGCTTGCCGCGCGCGACCAGCCGCTCATAGAACTGCTTGAGCACCGGGTTGGCCCGCGCCGCAACCATCGCACACATGTAGAGCTTGTTGCGCACCTCGAACCGGCCGCCGGCGATCATCCGCCGTCCATGGCGGCGGCCGCTGTCATCGGGCATCGGCGCCACTCCCACCAATGCGCCGATCTGCTTGCGGTTGAGCGTGCCCAGCTCCGGCATTTTCGCCAGCACCATCGCGCTGAAGCCTTTGCCGAAGCCCGGCACGCTGCGCACGATCTCGCTCTTGCGCCGCCACGCATCGGAGCGCCGCACGGTCTTGTCGATGTCCTCTTCGACCTCCTTGATGCGTCCCTCCAGATACGCGATGTGATGACGTAGTTCCTTGCGCATCGTGCCTGACGCGCGGCTCAGGCGCTGCTTCTCCGCCACCAGCATCTCGAGCAACTGCTCGCGCCGCATCACCAGTTCCTGCAACGCCTGAGTCTCGGCGTCGGCCGGTGGCCGTGGCTCGGGCCGTTCCCGTTCCGCATACAGCGCCAGCAGCTCGGCGTCCTTGCGATCGGTCTTGGCCTTAAGTCCGCGGCCCTTGGCAAAGTTGCGCACCCACGACGGATTAACCGCCGCCACCGCGATCCCCGCCAGCCACAATGCCGCCACCACCTGGCGCTGCAGCCCGCCGGTCGCTTCCACCACCACCAGCTTAGGCTTGAGTTCACCCAACCGCCCGACCAGCCGCTTGATTCCGGCGCGATCGTTGGAAAGCGTCATGCGCTCGCCTGAAGGCCGCACCGCCACCACCAACTCCGCCTTGCTCACATCGATCCCAACGTACGATTCTTCTGCCATCGCCCCTCTCCTTCCTGGGCGTCCCGCCCTTCCTTGTCCAATGCGGGCTCGTGCCTGCGGCGCGGCCCGGTCAACTGTTCGGGCTTTGGACGCGTTAGCTAGCGGACGCGGCGATCCATGCTCCCCCACGGCCTCTCGCGACCCAGGGTCATTCGGTCTGCCGCGCCCGCTGCTATCTTGGTACGCTCGTTCGCAGATACAAGGGTTAGGGTGGGGGACGTTTTCGCGGCGCGATTGTCTGTTGCGCCGCGGATTCCGCTGAAGCGAACCGTCCGGCGGCAGGGGATTCGTGTGGCATTCGCCCGAGCTGAAGGTGGTTTGTGGAAGCAGAACGATGTCCGCAGGAGGCATTTCATACTACCTATTGTGGTCCGAGGAGGGGACACCACTATCGGTAGCTTCGTTCCGTCAAATTTTGAATTTCGGAATCGGCGACGGGCTGCCGCAGGGCTCACGGCTGCGGCGACTGGGGCGCGGGCGTTGTTTGCGGCCGAGTCGAACGTTCACAAGGAGTGTAGTGCATGCACACTATGATAGCAGATTGTGGACGACGCGGGCAGGTCGTTATCCCGTCAGAACCTCTCCCCTGGCCCCTCTCCCTTCAGGAGAGGGGAATTCTACCTCGGACAGCTTCGCGTCACGCGAAGCGGGTTCTGGTTCTCGATCGCCCGCTGCGGCCTCCTCTACGTTCTTGTTCCGCTCCGCTCCCGGGCAAAATTATGCAAATCTCAACCCTCACGAAGGGAGTGGCAGGTCACATGGAGAAGATGCATTTTACGCGGATGGATCAGGGCAGCGACGAGGATTTTCAGATCCTCAAGCGTGTGCACGAGACGAATCTCGCCGAGCTGCCGGACCGGCTGATCGCGATGGTCAACGACTTGTCCGCCGACCAGGCCTACAACCTCAACCGGCGCGGCCATAGCCTTCAGGCCGCGACGCGTGCGCTGCGCGACGGGGCCGACGAGGAGCTGATCGTCTGCGCGTTGCTGCACGATATCGGCGAGACGCTGGGGCCGATGAATCACGGCGAAGTGGCGGCGTCGGTCCTGCGGCCGTTCATCTCGGACAATCGCTACAACATGCTCAAGTATCACGGGCTGTTTCAGACTTACTTCTATGCGCGCCACCTGGGGCTTGATCCGAACGCGCGCGAGCAGTTCAGGAACGAGCCGTGGTTTCAGATGACGGTGGATTTCTGCGCGAAGTACGACGAGGTGTCGTTCGACCCGTCGTATCCGAACGAGCCGGTCGCGACGTTCGTCCCAATGGTGCATCGGGTGCTGAACAAGCCATGGGTACCACCGTCAAAGGTGGTGTGATCGCGTTGAGGAGAGTCTGGCTTCGACGAACCCGGCATAGATTTGACTCCCTAACGAGCGTTAGATACGCTTTTCGCGAAAGACAGTGCGAAGCGTTTCTAAAAATTCTGCGGCGCGTGCGAATGCCAAAGTGGTCGAGTTGCGGCGGCCTGGCGATACTCGCGACCGGGTGTTGCAGGTGGCGCAGGCGTTGTTTGCTGAGCGCGGGTATCGAGGCACTAGCTTGCGGGACATCGCAAAGCGAATCGGGATCAAGGCGCCGTCGTTGTTGCACCATTTTCCGTCGAAGCAGCAGCTCTACCTCGCGGTGCTCGACAAGATGTTCGAGAGTCTCGAGGACGCGGCCAACGCGATTGCGTGGGGGCGCGAGAGCCGGCAGGAGCGGATGCGCCAGGCGGTCGCGGGCGCGATCGATTTTATCGCGAGCCATCCGGATTTCGTGCGAATCATGTGGAAGGAGATGGCCGACGAAAGCGGCGTCGGGCGGCAAGTGCTCAAACGGCGGCTGCCGCCGCTGTTTTCGATCGCGGTGAATTTTATTTTTCGCGGGCAGCGCGACGGCGAGTTCCGCACCGAAGTCGATCCGCTGCATTTCATGTGGAGCCTCAACTCGATCACGATCGGCTACTTTACGACGGCGGCGATGATCCGGCGGCTGTGGAGCATGAACCTGCTCGAGCCGGCGATGATCGAGCGGCGCAAGCGCGAAGTGATCGACATGGTCGAGCGCACGCTGTTCACGACTGATGTGCGGACGACGGGTCAGTGATGTGTGATGTTCCGCAAAGGTGTTGAAGACAGAACCCTAACCCCTGGCCCCTTCCCCAGAAGGAATGGGGAAGGGGAAACAGAATTGAGGATCATGCCGTCCTATCCCCCTAACCCCCTTTCCAGGGTGGAAAGGGGGAACAGACAGGAGATAGCGAATTTGAAGTTGATTCTGCATGACCTTATCCCCCGGGTGGAAAGGGGGAACGGAAGGGAACTTGTTTGGGCCTGATTTTGCAGCGACCTATCGCTCAGCGCTGAAGACGGGGAATAGAGAGACCGAAAATCCGAAGGAGAAATCGCGCTTATGAAGTTGGGAACATTTTATGAGCATCAGCTGCCGCGGCCGTGGAAAGAGGGCTCGGAGCTGAAGCTGTTCAAGGACGCGCTCGACCAGGTCGAGCTCGCGGACCGGCTCGGTATCGACCACATGTGGGAAGTGGAGCATCACTTCCTCGAGGAATACGCGCATTCGTCGGCGCCGGAGATTTTTTTGGCAGCTGCAAGTCAGCGCACCAAGCAGATTCGGCTCGGTCACGGAATCGTGCTGCTGCCGCCGGGGTACAATCATCCGGCGCGCGTGGCGGAGCGGATCGCGACGCTCGATTTGGTGAGCGGCGGACGCGTCGAATTCGGCACCGGCGAATCGTCGGCGGAGCTGGAGCTGGGCGGATTCAACATTGCGCGCGCGGACAAGCGCGAGATGTGGCAGGAGTCGCTCGGCGCGATCGCGCGTATGTTCGTCGAGGATCCGTTTCTGGGCCATGAGGGCAAGTACTTCAAGATGCCGGTGCGCAACGTGGTGCCGAAGCCGGTGCAGAAACCGCATCCGCCGTTGTGGGTCGCATGCTCGCGGCGCGAGACGATTCACCTGGCGGCCAAGCTCGGAATCGGCGCGCTGACGTTCGCGTTCGTGTCGCCGGAAGAGGCGCGACAGTGGGTCACCGACTATTACACGACGCTGGAGAATGAGTGCGAGCCGATCGGATACGCGATCAACGCGAATATCGCGATCGTCACCGGCTTCATGTGCGACAACAACGCCGAGACGGCGCACAAGATGGGCGAAGAAGGGCTGAAGTTTTTTTCGTACGCGCTCGGCCATCATTACGCGTTCGGGCGGCATGAGCCGGGCAAGACGAATATCTGGAACAATTTCAAAACCAGCCCGATCACTTTGCCGGGCATGGACGGGACGAATTCGTGCGTCGGATCGCCCGATCAGATTCGGACGCGGCTGCGCGAATACGAGGAAGTCGGCGTCGACCAGGTGGTGTTCATCTCGCAGGCGGGCAACAACAAGCACGAGGATATCTGCTCGTCGCTCAACCTGTTCGCAGAGAAGGTTTTACCGGAGTTCAAGGAGCGCGAACAAAAGCGCGCGCACCAGAAGGCCGAGCGCATGGCGCCGATCCTTGAAAAGGCGATGAAGCGCAAGCGCGAGCCGCAGATTCCGAAGAGCGACGGACCCACCGTCGTGCAGGCCGGGATGCTGGTATAGGGAGCGCGCGCAGCGCGCGATTTCAAGAGACCGGAACGGGCTTCGCGTGGCGCGAAGCTGTCCGGAGGCCAGAAGCCAGCCGCGCTCGCGTTGCTCGCTTCGTCGGGATGACGGAGTGTGCGCGGCGCGCATCGGAACTTAACCCCTACCCCTTCCCATAGTGGGAAGGGGGACCGGTCGCGGAGAGGCGTTTCGAGTTCTCAGAGATACACAAAACTCACAGACTCTCAGAGTGAACAAAAAATGGGGCCGTCCCGAGGGGGGCGGCCTTTTCATTTTCGTGTCGTCAATCTTTGATGGGAGCGGTCGGTGCGGGTCCTACGCGAGTGAATTTCACCGGGAAGCCGTGGCAGGAGGTTGGATCGACGAGCTCTTCGCGGAAATTGCTCGCGTCGCTAACGACGATGCGCGCCTTCACCCATCGCGCCTGCTGGAATCCATGTTCCGCGCAGATCTGATCAGCCTGCACGATGCCCGGCACGTTTGGATCGAGCGTTCCCTTCCACACGACCTGGCCGGGCGGGATATTTTTGTTGCCGTCAACCAGGGTCGCGACGTAATTGCGGCCGCGTAGCATCTTGTCGAGACCGATGACCACTCGCAGCGGGCCGCCCGGATAGGTGGCCATCCAGTTTCCGTTGAGCAACCGCGCGACGTTCATCGGCGGCGGGGGCGGCTGCGGGGCATAAGGCATCTCTACCGGCGTCGATTCAGACGCTGCGTATTGGAACGATTGCGAACTGCAGGAGGAAGCCGCGCATGCGAACAGGATAGCCAGCGAGGTGACGGCGGTGGTGGTCGAAGTTCGTGAGCGGTGGCGGATCCTCGGACGCGGCATAGATTCCTCCAGCGGACGGATGGTCGAGTATAGACTGAGCATCGGCGCAGCACAGCAGATTGCCGCACTTTGAGTAGGATTACGAGCGGCGGGCGAAATAGGCAGTACCGCGCCCCGATCCGGCACTGGCTACATGAGTTGGTATGCGCGCGCGACGTTTTCGCCGAGGATGCCGCGGCGTCCCGACTCCTTCATCGGCGCGATCATCCCCTTCAGCTCCTCGAGGTAGTTTCCCGGATGATCGGGATGAGGATAGTCAGTCGCCCAGAAGAACTTGTCCTCGCCAACAATCTGCATCATGGCGGCAATCGTGCGTTCGTCGGGATCGGCCGAGATGTAACACTGGCGCTTGAAGTAGTATGACGGCTGCTCCTTGAGGCGGACCGTCGCGCCGAGAGTGGTGCCGTTGAAGATGGCGTCGCCGCGATCGAGGAAATAGCCGATCCATCCGGCCTGCGATTCGAGCACTACCACGCGCAGCTTCGGAAAGCGGTCGAATACGCCCAACTGGAAGAACGTGCCGAAGGCGTGTTGCACGCCCTGGCCCGCGAACAGATCGAAATACCACGCCGCCCAGCTGAAGTTGTCGTAGCGATGATGGATGCCGAAGCTGGCGGGCTCGAAGGTCGGATGAATTGCGAGCGGGACGCCGAGGTCCTGCGCCGCGGCGAAGACGGCGTCGTGGCGCGGGTCGCCGTGCGGAACGCGGGTGATGGTGAACGGGCAGACGAAGGCGCCCTTGCATCCGTCTTTCGCGGCGCGCTCGAGCTCGCGCGCCGCTTCGGCGGGATCGCCGAGCGACAGGTGCGCAATCGGGATCAAGCGTCCGCCGGAGTCGCGGCAGAAGTCCGCGATCCAGCGGTTGTACGCGCGACAGTATGCGGCCGACAGCTCGGCGTCGAAAAGTTCGGCTTCCCAGAGCAGCCCGATGGTCGGGTAGAGAATCGATTTCGCCATCCCTTCCCGATTGAGCAGCTCAAGCCGCTCTTTCATCACCATGGTTCCGAAGGCCGCGCCCTTGAGGTAGGTGTCCTCGGGTTTGGGCGCAAGCATCCGCACCTGTTCGGGCTTGACCTCGCCGCGGGTCGAGGCCTCGCGCAGTTTCCTGGCGTCCTCGACCTTCTTGCCCATGCCGCCGAGCGAGCCGAGCAGGCCGGGCCGAGTCATTTGGGCGCGCTTGCGATCTATCTCGAGATACTCGAAGCCATCGTCGCCGACGCGAATGCGCATCGCGCGGTCGCGGTACCTGGGGTCGATGTATTTCTCCCAGAGATCCGGCGGTTCGAGGATATGTCCGTCGCAATCAATGACGAGTTCTTCAGTCTTCATAGCATCTGCTCCGCATTACTCAGCGGTCATAAAATCCGGACTGAGCAGTTCAAAAGATCGCGAGTGGATTGACCGGCGAGGCGGTGCCGCGCTCGAGGATCAGCGGGGCCATCGAGAACAGGAACTCGTTGCGGCCCAAGCCGGCGCAGGCGGACGACACCGCGTCGAGGTCGGCGTTGTCGATCAGATGGATGCCCATCGCGACCAGCGTGCCGACGTGAACCGGCAGCGGGACGCCGTCGTAACCGCTGGGCACGACGTCGCTGACCGCGTCGCAGCCGAGAACCGCGACGCGCCGCTCGTGGAGCCATGGCAGGCAGGCGGCGTCGAGGCCGGGGAGGCCGACCCTCATGGGATCCCATCCGCCTTTTACCTTGCGCATCGCGGCGCGGCCGGTGCGGACCATCAGGACGTCGCCTTCTTCGACGCGAACGTTCTGCGCTTTCTCGGCGGCGTCAAGATCTTCGGGGAGGATTCGCTCGCCCGGCTCCATCCATTCGATTTTCTTGAGCCGTGGAATGTCCAGCAGGACGCCGCGGCTGACGATACCGGCGCGCGTCACGTCGATCGCGCATTTTTTTGCGCCATGCGATCCGACTTCGGTGGCGTCGAAGCCGTTGTACATTTTGTTTTGCCAGAAGACGTGACAGAGCGCGTCGATATGAGTATTCGCCATTCCGTGTGGCGCGATTGCGAAATAGTCACCGGAATAAGGAAGGGCCTGCTCATGCGAGTCGGCGCCGGCCTGCACCATCAAATGAGTAACCGGAGTGGGATTGTCGGCGGCGGGAATCGTCGCGAGCGGCAGCGCCATCGAGACACTCTCGCCGGTTTGCACGAGACGCGCGGCGGCGGCGCGTTTCTGATTGGTGATGAAATTCAGCGCGCCGCGCTGGTCGTCCTTGCCCCAGCGGCCCCAGTTGCTGAGCTTCTCGAACATCCCTTTAACGTCCGAAGGCGAAAGCTTTTGCGTCATGATAATCTCTCCCGAAGGACAGGCTGCGTCGAAAAAACCCGTATAGCACGCCCGGCGGCAGGCCTGTCAATTGAACGATCGGTATGGATTAACGGCGTGGCGATTCGGAGTGACGAGTTGGGCAACGAATACATCGAAGCGGCGCGCGTTTTTCACGAGATCACCAAGCATTCGTACACCAGCGTGCGTTCGTCGCCGCATTTCCTGGACTGGGACATCAAGCCGCTTCCATACAAGATTTATCCCGGCGCCGCGTCCGTCGCGTTGCCGCGCGATCTGAATCTTTCCCCGACGCCAACGCTGGCGGCGCTTTCGTCGTACGTGCCGGCGGATTTTTCAGCGTCGATCGATACGGCCGCGCTGACGAGAATCCTGTTTTGTGCCGACGGCCTGACGCGGCACAAGCGGATGGGCGCCGACGACTATCATTTCCGCGCCGCGGCGTCTGCGGGCGCGCTGTATCCGATCGAAATTTATGTGGCGGCCGGAGAGGTGGACGGCATCGAGACGGGTCTCTACCATTTTTCGCCGGCGGATTTGCGGATGGCGGGGCTTAGACGCGGCGATTGGCGCGGTTATATCGCGGACGCAGCGGCAAAGCGTCCTTCGATTCTGCGCGCGCGTGCGGTAATCGCTATGTCGGCAATTTATTGGCGCAGCGAGTGGAAGTATCGCGCGCGGGCGTATCGGTATTGCTATTGGGACGCTGGAACTATCCTCGCGAACCTGCTGGCGGCGGCGGCGGCCGAGGAAATTTCCGCGGAGGTGATCACTGCGTTCGAGGATCCGGCGCTCGAAGCGTTGCTCGGAATCGACGGCGGTCGCGAGGGCATGATCGCGATGGTCGCGCTCGGGCGCGCCGACGAGGCAGCTGCGCCGTCGCCTGAGGCCGAGCCGTTGGCGCTCGAGACGATACCGCTATCGTCGAAAGAGGTCGTGTACCCAGACCTCGTCAAGATGCATCGCGAGTCGCGGCTGGTCACGGCCGATGAGGTCGGCGCGGTTTCCGCTGCGAAGCTGGATTCAGCTCCACCGCCGTGGAATACGAACGAGCTTCGCTTCGAAACAGTGGCGTCGGAGGAGTCTGCCGGACTTGGCGAAACGATTTTGCGCCGCGGATCGTCGCGAGCGTTTGCGCAGGAAGCGATTACCGCCGAAGAACTCGCGACGATCATGGCCGCTTCCAGCGAGCATCCGCAGGCCGACTTTCCGCCGTTGACCGACACTTACCTGATCGTCAACGCGGCCGACGGGATGGAACCCGGCGCGTACTACTACGACCGGCGCGCGCGCGCGTTCGAGCTGCTGAAGGCGGGCAACTTCCGCGGCGAGGCGGGATACCTATGCCTCGAGCAGCCGCTCGGCATGGATTGTTCCGCGCTGGTCGTTTACATGGCTGATCTCGAGCGTGTGCTACAGGCGTTGGGAAATCGCGGCTACGGTGACTCGCACCTCGAAGCGGGAATTCTTGGCGGCCGCGCCTACCTCGCCGCGTACTCGCTTGGCCGCGGTGCGACGGGACTCACTTTCTATGACGACGACACCACCAAATTTTTCGAGCCGCACGCGTCAGGGAAGAGTCCTCTGCTGATGGTGGCGTTGGGAATTCCGCGCTCGCGAATGAAATTGTAATCAAGCCCGAAAGTGCTGCTGATGACTCCCCGACAGGCGTATGCCTGCCGTTTGAGCAGGCGCATTGCATTATTCATCAAGATTTATTCGATTTTGAAATGGCACTTTTCATGCTTTGTGCCTCCATGCTCCCGCCCGTAACGGGAGCCAATGCGTGCGCGCGGCGGACAACCACCTCCGCCGTGAATCGAAGGAGGCAAGAATGGCTGAAGAACAGAAAAAGATGGTGCCGACCCTCGGCTTGACCGGAGTCACGGTCAATGCGATGGCGCTCATCGCCCCGGGAGCCTTTTTGTGGATAACGTTTGTTGTCCAAGCCGGCTACGCGTATCCGTCCGGCATGGCGATGTGGGCCGGTATCTTCGCCGCCCTGATGCTCGCGTACGCCACCGCGATCTCGTACTCGGAACTGGCCAAGCTCTATCCGGGCGCAGGCAGTTCCTATTTCTTTGCCGAGCAAGCATTCCTCAGCAAGACGCATGCGTACCGGTTCGCGCGCATCGCCAAATTCACGATTGGATGGGCGTCGCACCTGTACTACTGGGTCTATCCGGGTGCGATGGTCGCCACGATCGGGATCATGATCGGATATATTGTCGGCAACTTCGCACCTGACACCATCAATGCGGGCACGCCGGGCCCTGTTTTCATGGCGCTGGTCGCGATTGTCTCTTCTTTTGCAATTGCATACATCGCGTTTCGCGGCGTGAACGGCTCGACGATGGTCAATATCGCGATCAATGCGATCCAAATCGCCGCGCTGCTGTTCTTCGCGGCATTGGCGATCGCTTATCGACTAGGACACCCGGAAGGGTCGATGGGTCTTGCGCTCGACGGGACCAAGAAGGTGCTGCACTACGCTTTCACCGGCGACACACCGGCGCATCCTAGCGCGTGGTCGGTAATAGCGCCGCACAACTTCAGCTATGTCATGTTGCAAGCGACGATCGCGATCTTCCTGCTGGTCGGCTTCGAATCGGTGACGGCACTTGGCGAGGAAGCGAAGAACCCGACCCGCGACATCCCTCGCGGCGTCCTGCTCTCGCTGACGATCCAGGGTCTGTTCTGCTACATGATCGAATACTTCGCGGCCAACTATTTCATGAGCAGTGCCTACAGCCTGGCCGACGCAAAAGGCTCAGCGGCACCGATTGGCGACATGATGACGATCATCGGCAACGCGCTGCTCGGCGGCCATGGCCAGGCGTTCATGATGCTCGAAGCGCTGACCGTGTTCCTCGCGCTGATCGGCACCACGCTTAGCTGTATAAATACCGGTGCCCGCGTGACCTACGCGATGGGCCGTGACTCGGAGGTGCCGGAGCATTTCGGTCTGCTGCATGGCGAGAACCTGACGCCGCATCGCACGATTTGGACGCTCGCGGCAATTTCGGCGGTGCTCGGCGCATACGCGGCGCTTTATTTCTTCGCCGGCAGCTCAGCACCGGACGACAAGACGATCGCCACGCTGCCACATAACTTGTGGTACGCGATCGGAATGAGCAACAACGCGTCTCTGTCGGCTCTGCCGAACGGCTTGGCGTTGGTCACCCTCATCTCAAATTTCGGGACGTTTATCGTTTACGGGTTGACGAACGTCTGCTGCATAGTTGCATACCGCGAACATCATATGTTCCACGGCGTGAAACACATGGCGATTCCAATCTTCGGCGCACTTGCAAACTTTGCCTGCATGGCGTTCTACATCATCGGCCCCATGGAAGGACTTGGCAGCGTGAAGGAACCGCTGATGGCGGTAGGAATCGCGGTGATTTGGGGAGTTTACGGCGGGATTTACTTTGTACGGAATTCCAAGAAGCAGGGCAAAGAGACTATTCTCGTAACCAAGCCGGCCTGATCCCGAGCAAGCTGGTCTGGCGAATAATCCCTGGGGCGAGCCGCGAGCGATCGCGGTTCGCCCTTTGGCCGTTGAAACAACTTTCAATTCAGGGCCAAATTAGCTGGGTAACGCACTGCAAATGGATTCGACGCCCTCCGCTCCTCCTTCCGTGGAGCAGGCTTTCGAGCTGGCGCTGCTGTCCGATGTCGGTACGAAACGGCCCGACAATGAAGACTCGTGCGGGCATTTCATCGAGAGTCCCGACAGCGTGGTGTTCGCGGTTGCCGATGGGGTAGGCGGCTACGAAGGCGGTGAAATCGCGAGCCGGATGGCGATCGACATAACGCTCGAGGCTTACCGCGAAAGCCCGCCGGCGTGGGGCGCCGCGAAGCGGCTCTATCGCGCGATCACGCGCGCCAATATCGAGATCCATGACAAGGCGCTGACGGTGCCGGAATTGTCCCGCATGGCGACCACGATGACCGCGGTCGTGGTGGAGAAGGGGATACTTTCTGCGGTGCACATCGGCGATTGCCGGCTGCATCTGATTCGTCACAGCCATATCTCGGTGGTCACCAAGGATCACACGATGGTCGCCGGCCAGGTCAGGATGGGTATGATGAGCGCGGCGCGAGCGAAAACTCATCCTGAGCGCGGAATGCTTCTGCGCAGCCTCGGACGCGAGCTAATCGCGTCGATCGATCGGATCACGCTGCCGCTAATGGAGCGCGATCGCCTGATACTGTGCAGCGACGGACTTTATAATGTGCTGGAAGACAAGGAACTCGAGTCGCTGACGCGCGACGTCGACGCCGAGACGGCGTGCCGCCACCTGATCGACACGGCCAACAATCGCGGCACGGCAGACAACCTGACCTGCGCGGTGTTCAGAATGACGTCGCACACGGGGCATACGGCGAGCACTGGCGGATGGCGTGATCGACTCCGCGGATTGTTCGGGCGATGAAGCTGCTCGGCGCGTCGCCGTCCCCTTCCATTGCCTGCGTGACGAGTGTTAACGTCCGCTGACCGCCTTTTCCCTCAAGACGGTCTGAACAATGCGCGAGGTCGGTGTCGGTGAAAACCTCGATCAATACAAATTGACCGAGGTGATCGCGCGCAGCGGGATGGCGTCGATCTTCAAAGCAATCGATCAAATTGACGGCAAGACCGTCGCGATCAAAGTCCCCTACATGCAGTTCGAGAGCGACGTGGTCTTCTACGGCCGCTTTCAGCGCGAAGAGGAAGTCGGCCGCCGCCTCGACCATCCCGGCATCGTCAAGGTGCTCACGCCCAGAAAGAAAAGCCGGATGTACATCGCGATGGAGTACATCGAGGGCCCGTCGCTGCGCGCGATCATGCACGAAGCTGGAGGGCTGCCGGTGGAAAAGGCGCTGAGGCTAGCGCGGCAGTTGGCCGAGACGCTGGTGTACATGCACGGTGAAGGCGTGGTGCATCGCGATTTGAAGCCGGAAAACGTGCTGGTGACGGCCGAGGGCCAGACCAAGATCATGGACTTTGGAATCGCACTCGACGAATCCGCGAGGCGACTGACCTGGTCCGGGCTGTCATCGACGATCGGCACGCCCGACTACATGGCGCCCGAACAGGTCAGCGGCCGGCGCGGCGACGTTCGCACCGATATCTATTCGCTGGGCACGATCCTCTACGAGATGCTGACCGGTCACCTGCCGTACTCGGGTCCCAACGTTTACAACGTGATGCGCGCGAAGACCGCCGAAGATCCGCAGCCTCCCAGTGCGTTCAAACCCGATCTCGATCCGCATCTCGAGGAGATCATCCTGCACGCGATCGAGCGCAATCCGCGCGACCGCTATGCGAGCGCGGCGGAGTTGCTCGAGGACCTGCGCGATCCGTCGCGCGTCGTACCGCAGAACCGCGCCGAGCGCCTCCATCCACGCAGCCTCGCGATGCAGAATATGCGCCGCAGGCTTGGGTATGTGTTGTTTTTCACGTCGCTCATCGGGGCTTTTTTAGTTTTGATTTGGCTGGCAAACCGTTACCCGGCGGCGCCGACTCCCGCGCGCCGGTCATATCGAGGGCAGGTGAGATGATGCCGAGACGATCGCAACTCGGATTGGCCGCCGCCATTTTCGCCGCGCTGACGTTATTTGCATCCGTCGCGGCCGCGCAGACTGCCCCATCATCGCCGCCACTGGACAATTCGCTGAATCTCGCGTGGCTGCTGATCGCCGGGTTCCTCGTGATGTTCATGCAGCTCGGTTTCGCGATGGTGGAGACGGGGTTCACTCGCTCGAAGAACGCGGTCAACACCATGGCGATGAACCTGATCATCTATCCGATCGGCATCATCGGCTTCTGGCTCACCGGTTACGGCTTCATGATGGGCGGCGTCGCGCATTGGCCTTCGCTCGGCATGGGCGCGATCGGCCATCACGAGCTGTCGATCACGATCGGCGCACATTCGTACGGGATCCTCGGTTTCAGCAAGTTCGCGCTGCTCAACGTCAGCCGCGATCCCGCCAGCCTCGGCATGTTTCTGTTCTCGCTGGTGTTCATGGACACCGCCGCGACCATTCCGACCGGCGCGATGGCGGAGCGATGGAAGTTCAAAGCGTTCTTCATTTACGGACTGTTCATGTCGATGTTCCTGTACCCGCTCTACGGCAACTGGGTATGGGGAGGAGGATGGCTCTCGCAGCTCGGCGCGAACCTGGGACTCGGGCACGGCCATCTGGATTTCGCCGGATCGTCGGTTGTGCACATGACCGGTGGAGTGACCGCGCTCGCCGGCGCTTACATGGTGGGCCCGCGCATCGGAAAGTTCCGGCGCGACGGCGCCATCGGCGCGTTGCCGGGACATAACCTGCCGATGGCCGTCAGCGGAACGTTGATTCTCGCGTTCGGATGGTTCGGCTTCAACTGCGGCTCAACGCTGGCCGCATCGGATCCTCGAATCGCGATCATCGCGGTGAATACGGTGCTGTCTTCCGCGGCCGGCGCACTCGCGGCGATGCTCTTTCTGTGGCATCGGTACAACAAACCCGACATCGCGATTGCCTGCAACGGGCTGCTGGGCGGACTGGTCGCAATCACCGCTCCGTGCGCATTCGTAACGCCCGCGGCGGCGGTTTTGATTGGCACCGTCGCGGGTCTGCTGGTCGTGTGGGCGGTGCTTGAACTCGAACGCCGCTTTCGAATCGACGATCCGGTCGGCGCGATCGCCGTTCACGGCGCATGCGGGATATGGGGCGCGCTAGCGCTCGGCCTGTTTGCCGACGGCACCTACGGCGACGGATGGAACGGCGTGGCGGGGCCAGTGACTGGCTTGCTTTATGGCGACGTGGGTCAATTTTTCGCGCAGTTGATCGGTGTGACGGTCAACGTGATTGTGGTTTTCGGTCTGGCGATCCTGTTCTTCAAGATCGTCGAGCGCATGATCGGCAACCGGGTGCTGGTGGAAGTGGAATGGTCGGGACTCGACGCGCTCGAGATGGGAAGCGACGCTTATCCGCATTCGTAAATCAGCAGGTCGCCGGTTCGAAACGCCGGCGGGGGCTCGGAGATTTGCTTCTCCGAGATCAAGAGGGAATTCTGCGAGTCTTCTCAGGCTTCCACTTTTTTAGATCGCCTTCCCAAGCGGCGGCTCCTGCCTTTCGTCTTTCCAGTGCGGCTTCCAACATGGCGAGGACTTCTCGGCGCTCTCTAATTTCAGTTTCGAATGCCGCAATATTCGCCTTCCGGGTCTTGAGAATCCTTTGAAAATAACGCTTGCTTTCGCGCTCGATCGCCAGGTTCACGCGAGCTTCGAACCGCGGACCTTGGTGCGTGGGAATGTATCGAGGAATTCCCGTACCGGCTTTGTCCGGATCTGTCTCAAGCCACGTGAAACGGCTTCCGGTTTTGTCGAGAGTCACTCTTGCCATTTCCACAGCAAGCAGCAGCGCTTGTAACGAGTCTGCTCCCCCTATTGAATGCATCTGTGGCTTGCTCAGACCTTTAATCAAAAGGCGGCATTCCCAGTTTCCGCGTGGTTTTCGTTGAGGCTTTTCCAAGGAGACCTCAATCTCGCGAAGTGAGCCACCGACTTCATTGAGCACCCGGCTTGCGATCACGCGACGGGGTTCGGTTTTTTCTCGGCCTTTGCGCATCGAACGCCCTCCGTGTTCCATCAACGAGTCGTACTTAGCGGCGCCACTACTCCCAACTCCGCTCCCTTCACTCGTCATAAATTGTCGCCAAGTCCGCGTTGATCTTTTTGGCGGAAACCATGAATAGCCCAGCCGTCGATCGCGCTGTCCAACGACTGACGCATATTCAGCCCACTTTATTCATAGCTGGCCGCCCCTGTCTGGCCCGCATTGCCAAAATTTCCGCGATTTGAAATAGCTCACATATCCGTATCCGCATGAGGAGTTATCGCCATGCCCTACAACGACATTCTCTACGACAAGCGCGACGCCATCGCGACCATCACGATCAATCGGCCGCACGCGATGAATGCTGCCACGATCAAAACTTACGACGAGATGCTCGACGCGTTGCACGACGCCGAGACCGACGACAGCGTGCGTGTCGTCGTGCTGACGGGCGCTGGGCGCGCTTTCTGCGCGGGTGACGACGTCAAGGAAATTTTTCTCAACCCGGAATTTCGCGACGCCAAACCCGCCCAGCGCACCTTGGTCGAGGAATGGCGCGAGCATCGCCCGGTCGCGCTCGATTTGCTCGTCACCTATCCGAAGCCGACCATCGCGTCCGTCAATGGCGCGGCAGTCGGCTACGGATGCGACATCGCGCTCATGTGCGACATGCGCGTGTGTTCCGACCAGGCGCGCTTCGGCGAGGTTTTCATTCGTCGCGGATTGATTCCCGAGGCGGGCGGCTTGCTCGTGCTGCCGCGACTCGTTGGGCTCGCGCGCGCGTACGAACTCATCCTGAGCGGCGACATCATCGATGCCGCCGAGGCCGAACGAATTGGGATGGTGAACAAAGTCGTGCCGCACGCGCAGCTCGTAGAAGCGACCGCCGCGTTCGCGAAAAAAATTGCGGCGCAGGCTCCGCTCGCGCAACGGTTGGCGAAAGAAGCTTTGCGGGTCGGTCTGAATCTCAATCTGCCATACTTTTTCGACTACCAGCGCCACGGCCAGCACCTGATGCTCACGTCGAAGGATCATCTCGAGGGCGCGAGGTCGTTTGTCGAAAAGCGTCCAGCGAATTTCAAGGGCGAGTAGCGCGCGCGTCGATGGGCTCGGGAACTTAATTTAATGTGAAACCCGCGGTGGGTTTCGCTTCCTTCGGCAGGGGTGACCTCCTTCGGCTCCGCTCAGGACAGGCTCTGCACCCGGTGATAAGAAAAAGATGCGGGACTTCGTCTGTGTTTTAGGAAGTTGTTTTTGGGGAGGAACGGAACGAACCTACCCTCATTGCCAGCGCGAGGTTCGGCGCAAATGGCGTGACGCCTGAGCGATCGCGCTCGCATACGACAATCGCAACGTAGATTTGCGGGCAGACGCTGGTTTCGGCCTACATTTCGTCGGATCTCTCCAGTTGCACCTAAACAAACCTATGTTTTACTGTGGGAAGCCTTATAAACACTTGACACAATTTTGTTTTCCTTCTATGTTCATCGTCACTCGACGAGGATAACCTTATGAAATTCGGCGGAGATTCCCCCGAACTCGATGCTATTGACCTGCAGATTATCGGTCTCCTGCAGGAACATGGCAGGATTCCGCTTGTCAAACTCGGTGAGCAGGTTGGCCTCTCGGCGCCGTCGGTCAACGAGCGCGTTAAGAAACTCGAAGACGGCGGAGTGATCACCGGCTACCACGCGGCCGTCGACGCGACGCGCCTCGGCAAGGATGTCACCGCGTTCATTGGCGTGTCGATCGCGCATCCGAAAACAATCTCGCTGTTCGAGGAGTCGGTCGCACTGCTCGACGACGTTCTCGAATGCCATCACGTCACCGGCCAGCACACGCTCATGATGAAAGTCAAAACCGAGAACACTTCGTCGCTCGAGCGGCTCATCAGTGCGATCCGCTCGATCGAGGGAGTGGCGCGGACGGAGACCATGGTCGTGCTGTCAACGCATACCGAGCGCGGTTTGATTTCGCCGCATTCCAACGGCGACTCGAACGAGCCGGCCAATGGCAGGCGGCATCGCCACGCCGCCGCGAAATCCGCGCCGCCGGATTCGAGACGGGTGTCATGATGCACAACTACCGAAGCATTCCGAAAAAACAGGGGCTCTACGATCCCGCCCACGAGCACGACGCGTGCGGCGTCGGTTTCGTCGTCAACATCAAGGGCGAGCGCTCGCATGACATTGTCGCCAAAGGCTTGCAGGTGCTCGACAACCTGACGCATCGCGGCGCCTGCGGATGCGATCCGCGCACGGGCGACGGCGCTGGAATCCTGATGCAGATTCCGCACGAGTTTTTCGCGAGCGAAGCGGCTCGGCTCGGTTTCAAACTGCCGGCGCCCGGCGAATACGGAGTCGGCCAGGTTTTCCTGCCGCTCGACGCGGTCAAGCGCAGGGAATGCGAGGAGGCGTTCGAGCGGATCGTCAACGAGGAAGGGCAGCGGCTGCTCGGATGGCGCGACGTGCCGGTGGTCGAGTCGGCGTGCGGCGATATCGCGCGGCGCGGGATGCCCGCAATCCGCCAGGTCTTCATCGCGCGGAGTGCCGACGTGAAAGATGCCGAGGCGCTCGAGCGCAAGCTGTACGTGATTCGCAAGCGCGCTACGTCCGAGGCGGAAAAACTCGGGCTGTTCGATCCGGAGCTCTTTTATTTCTGCAGCCTCTCGGCGCTGACCGTCGTTTACAAGGGGCAGCTGATCTCGACGCAGATCCCGCAGTTCTTCCCCGACTTGCTCAATGGCGCCGTCAAGACCGCGCTCGCGATGGTGCATCAGCGCTTCTCGACCAACACGTTTCCGAGCTGGGACCGTGCGCATCCGTATCGCTTCATGTCGCATAACGGCGAGATCAACACGCTGCGCGGCAACATCAACTGGATGCATGCGCGCGAGAAACTTTTTTCTTCGCCGCTGTTCGGCGACGACATCAAGAAGCTGTTGCCCATCGTCGAGCCCAACGGCAGCGACTCCGCGACCTTCGACAACTGTCTCGAGCTGCTGATTCGCACCGGTCGTTCGCTGCCGCACGCAGTTATGATGATGATCCCGGAAGCGTGGCAGAACGACCCGCAGATGAGCGACAGCAAGCGCGCCTTCTACCATTTTCATTCGTGCATGATGGAGCCGTGGGACGGTCCCGCGTCGATCGCGTTTACCGACGGCATCCGGATCGGCGCAGTGCTCGATCGCAACGGCCTTCGTCCATCGCGCTACACGGTGACCAAGGACGGGCTGGTCGTGATGGCGTCCGAGACGGGCGTCCTCGACATCGCACCGGAGAACGTCGCTCTCAAAGGACGCTTGCAGCCGGGCCGAATGTTCCTGGTCGACACCGCGCTCGGAAGAATCGTGCAGGACGAAGAGATCAAACAGTCGATGGCGGCGCGCCAGCCCTATCGTAAATGGCTCGACGGCAGCCTCGTCACGCTCGAGTCGCTTCCCGAAGCGGACGGCGCCCCAGCGGTTGACGGTTTCGAAGACGGCGAGTTGCTCAAGCAGCAGCAATCGTTCGGCTATACGATCGAGGATCTCAAAATGATCCTCGCGCCGATGGCGACCAACGGGCAGGAGCCGGTCGGCTCGATGGGGACCGATACTCCGCTGGCGGTGCTGTCGAACAAACCGCAGCTGCTTTACAACTACTTCAAGCAACTGTTCGCGCAGGTGACGAATCCGCCGATCGATCCGATTCGCGAGGAGCTGGTGACCTCGACCGAGACGACGATTGGCGCCGAGGATAATCTGTTCGAGGAATCGCCGCGGCATTGCCGCCAGCTTCAACTGAAGCAGCCGATTCTCACCAACGAAGAACTCGAAAGGATCAAGCGACTGAACGTCGAGGGTCTGCGCACGATCACGCTTTCCACGCTGTATCGCGTTGATGACGGTGAAGCCGGGCTTCGCGCCGCGCTCGATGCGCTTTGCAAAGGCGCTTCTGACGCGATCGAATCCGGCTACACGATAATCGTGCTTTCGGATCGCGGCGTGAATGCCGACTACGCTGCTATCCCGGCACTGCTCGCGACGGGCGCCGTGCATCATCATCTGATTCGCGAAGGGACGCGCACCCGGGCCGGGCTCGTCGTCGAGTCGGGAGAGCCGCGCGAGGCGATGCATTTCTGCCTGCTGGTCGGTTACGGCGCGGGCGCCGTCAATCCGTACCTGGCGTACGCGACGATGGCCGGGATGATTCGCGACGGTCAGCTTCGCGACATCGACGAAGACACCGCGGTCCACAATTTCGTCAAGGCGGTCGGCAAGAGCATTACGAAAGTCGCGTCCAAGATGGGGATCTCGACGACGCAGAGTTATCGCGGTGCGCAGATTTTCGAGGCGATCGGATTGTCGGCGGACGTGATCGACAAGTACTTCACCTGGACGCCGTCGCGCGTCGCGGGCGTTGGCCTCGACGCGATCGCGCGCGAGACCGCGGAGCGTCACAACTACGCGTTCAAGGTGGCGGCAAACCTCGACGGCGATCTCGACGTCGGCGGCCAGTACCAATGGCGACGCGCCGGCGAATTCCACATGTACAACCCGAACACGATCGCGCGGCTGCAGCATTCCGTGCGCTCGGGAAATTTCCGGCTGTTCAAGGAATACACGAAGGCGGTTGACGAGCAGAGCCGCTCGCTCGCCACGCTTCGCTCGCTGCTCAAGTTCAATTCCAGTCGGCCGCCGGTGCCGCTCGAAGAAGTAGAGCCGGCCACCGAAATCGTCAAGCGCTTCAAGACCGGCGCGATGTCGTTCGGATCGATCGGCAAAGAGGCGCACGAAAACCTCGCCATCGCGATGAACCGGATTGGCGGCAAGAGCAACACCGGCGAGGGCGGCGAGGATCCCGCGCGCTTCGTGCCCGATGCTAACGGCGATTGGCGCCGCAGCGCGATCAAGCAGGTCGCGTCGGCGCGCTTCGGTGTCACCAGCCACTACCTCGTCAACGCCGACGAACTCCAGATCAAGATGGCGCAGGGCGCCAAGCCCGGTGAGGGCGGCCAGCTTCCCGGTCACAAGGTTGACGACTTCATCGCGAAGATTCGCTACTCGACGCCCGGCGTGGGATTGATCTCTCCGCCGCCGCATCACGACATTTATTCGATCGAGGATCTCGCGCAGCTGATCCACGATCTCAAGAATTCGAACAACCGCGCACGAATCAGCGTCAAGCTGGTGGCCGAGGTCGGCGTCGGCACTGTCGCGGCCGGAGTCGCCAAGGCCAAGGCCGACGTCGTGCTGATTAGCGGTTACGACGGCGGCACGGGAGCGTCTCCGCTGCAATCGATCAAGCACGCGGGAATTCCGTGGGAGCTGGGACTCGCCGAGACGCAGCAAACCCTCGTGATGAACGGCCTGCGCGGACGTATTCACGTCGAGACCGACGGCCAGCTCAAGACCGGCCGCGACGTCGCCGTTGCCGCGCTCCTCGGCGCCGAAGAATTCGGCTTCGCGAGCGCCGCGCTGGTCGCCTCGGGATGCATCATGATGCGCGTCTGCCATCTCAACACCTGCCCGGTCGGCATCGCGACGCAGGATCCGGTGCTGCGCGAGAAGTTCGCGGGCAAGCCCGAGCACGTCGTGAACTTCATGATGTTCGTAGCGGACGAACTGCGCGAGTACATGGCGCAGTTGGGCTTCCGCACGCTTGCCGAAATGGTTGGCCACGTCGAATGCCTGGACGCCAACGAGGCGATCGCGCACTGGAAGGCGCGCAACGTCGATCTCGCGAACATCCTCCGTCGTCCCGATGTCGGGCCGGACGAGCCACTGCATTGTGTCGAGCTGCAGGATCATGGCCTCGACAAGGCGCTCGACAATCAGATCATCGAGCTCGCGAAAGATGCGCTCGAGCATCGCAAGCCCGTCGAAATTCATCTTCCGATTCGCAATGTGAACCGCACCGTCAGCACGATGCTGTCGGCGGAGGTGTCGCGGCGCTACGGCGCGGAGGGACTGCCGCCCTACACGGTTCAGATTCATCTGAAAGGTTCGGCCGGCCAGAGCTTTGGCGCGTGGCTCGCGCCG
This sequence comes from uncultured delta proteobacterium, assembly GCA_963724395.1. GTDB lineage: Bacteria > Desulfobacterota > Binatia > Binatales > Binataceae > Binatus. The sequence continues at coordinate 732,484 of CAVRUK010000005.1, forward strand.
GGAGTCGCGCTCTACCTCGAAGGCGATGCGAACGACTACTGCGCCAAAGGACTGTCGGGCGGATTTATCTCGGTGCGTCCACCAAAGGAAGCAACCTTCAAGGCCGAAGAGAACATCATCATCGGTAACGTCGCGCTCTACGGCGCGACCGGCGGCGAAGCGTTCTTCCGCGGCGTAGCCGGCGAACGATTCGCGGTGCGCAACAGCGGCGCGCACGCCGTCGTCGAGGGCGTCGGCGACCATGGATGCGAGTACATGACGCGTGGGCTGGTCGTGGTGCTGGGCAAGACCGGCCGCAACTTCGCAGCCGGTATGAGCGGAGGAGTCGCGTACGTGCTGGACGAAGACGGCTCGTTTGCGTCGCGCTGCAATCCCGGAATGGTCGAGTTGGGTCCCATCGGCAACCAGGACGAACTCAAGCAATTGCACGCGCTCATAGTGCGGCATCAGCAGTACACACAGAGCGCGGTCGCGCGGCGAGTCCTCGATAAGTGGGACGAGTATACAAAGAAGTTTGTCAAAGTATTGCCGACTGAGTATCGGATGGTGCTCGAACGGCAGCATCTCAACATGAATTCCGATCTCGCGCGGCTGGCGGCAGTTTAGCCGAGTGAGTAATCGACTGACTAATCAGAATTGACCTAGCTGAGAGGAGATCGCGGCTTCGATGGGAAAGATCACGGGCTTCATGGAGATCAAACGCGAGACACCTTCGCGGCGTCCGGTCGGGGAACGCCTGAAGGACTGGCGCGAATTCGATCTCAAGATGCCCGAAGACAAGCTGCGCGCGCAGGGCGCCCGCTGCATGGATTGCGGAATTCCCTTCTGCCACAAGGGCTGCCCGCTCGGGAACATCATCCCCGACTGGAGCGATCTCATTTATCGGGGCAGGTGGCGCGAGGCGATCGACCGGTTGCACGCGACCAACAATTTTCCGGAGTTCACCGGCAGAATCTGCCCCGCGCCATGCGAAGAAGCCTGCGTCCTCAACATCAACAACGATCCCGTCACGATCAAACTGATCGAGAAGAACATCATCGATCACGCGTGGGCGGAAAAGTGGATCGCGCCAATGCCGCCCGTGCGCAAATCGGGCAAGCGCGTGGCCGTCGTAGGCTCGGGACCGGCGGGACTGGCATGCGCGCAGCAACTCACGCGCGCGGGACATTCGGTGACACTCTATGAGCGATCCGATCGCGTCGGCGGGCTGCTCACTTACGGGATTCCGGACTTCAAGCTGGAAAAGTGGATCGTCAATCGGCGCGTCGAGCAGATGAGGGCCGAGGGCCTCGAGATTGTCACCAACTGCCGCGTGGGATTGGACATTCACGCGGATGAGATGCGCTCGAAGTACGACGCAATCGTGCTCACGATGGGCGCGACCAAGCCGCGTGACCTGCCAATCCCGGGACGCGAACTTAAGGGAGTCCATTTCGCGATGGATTTCCTGCCGCAACAGAACAAACGCAACTTCGGCGACGCACTCGATCCGGCAGGCGAGATCACTGCCAACGGAAAGCGCGTGGTCATCCTCGGCGGTGGCGATACGGGCTCCGATTGTCTCGGCACCTCGAATCGCCAGGGCGCGATCGTCGTGCATCAGTTCGAGCTGCTGCCGATGCCGCCGGAAAAGCGCACCGACGAAATGCCGTGGCCCGACTGGCCGATGATCATGCGCACCTCGAGCTCGCACGAAGAGGGTGTGCAGCGCGACTGGAGCGTGAACACCAGCAAGTTTTCCGGCGAGGACGGCGCGGTGAAAAAGCTTCACGGCGTTCGGCTCAACTGGAAGCGTGACAACGGGCGGATGGTGATGGAGCAAATTCCGGGCACCGACTTCGAGATCGAGTGCGACCTCGTGCTGCTCGCGCTGGGATTTCTCGGCCCCGAACCCGACGGCATAATCTCGGAACTCGGTCTCAAGCTCGATCCGCGCAGCAACGTGCAGTGCGAGAATTACATGTCGAGCGTGCCGGGAGTGTTCGCGGCCGGAGACACGCGGCGCGGACAATCGCTGGTGGTGTGGGCGATATGGGAAGGGCGCGAGGCCGCGCGCGCCGTCGACGCCTACCTGATGGGCGAGACTTTCCTGCCGTCGAGTCCTGAACTCTGATCGTTGCACGACCATGAGGAGGCGACGATGATTCGCCTTTACGACTACCTGCCGTCGGGCAACGGCTACAAGGTTCGCCTGCTGCTGACGCAGCTTGGCGTCCCTTTCGAGCGCATCGAACTCAACATCATCAACGGCGAGACTCGCACGCCGGAATTTCTCCGCAAGTTTCCGAACGGCCGGATACCGGCGATCGAACTGGACGACGGCAAACTGCTGTTCGAGTCGAACGCGATCATTTTGTATTTTGCGGAAGGCACGCCGTTCATGCCGTCCGATCGCTTTCAGCGCGCGCAGGTTCTTCAGTGGCTGTTTTTCGAACAGTACAGCCACGAACCGTACATCGCGAGCGTTCGGTACCTGCTGATTCACCCCGATGTGCCTGATCCGCGCCGCACCATCATTGATATGATGCGCCAGCGCGGAGATGACGCACTCGGCGTGATGGAGGGGCATCTGAAATCGCGCGAATGGTTCGTCGGCGAGCGTTATTCGGTTGCTGACATCGCGCTCTACGCCTACACGCATGTTGCCGGCGAAGGCGGTTTCGACCTGGCGGGTTATCCGGCGATTCGCGCGTGGCTCGAGCGCGTGAAATCGTATCCTCGGCATATTCAGATCACACACAGTTGAATTTCAGCGACGAAGGCCCATCGCGTCGAGCTTGCGAATCACCCAATCGAGCCGGTCCTCGCCCCAGAACGGTTCGTTGTCCACAATGAACGTCGGCACGCCGAAGACGTTGTCGCGGTCGGCTTCGGCAAAGCATGCGTCGAGGTCGGCGCGCGCGTCGGTGTCGACATAACGGAGAAATTCGGCGGGATCGAGACCGACTTCGGCAACGATCGCTGAAATCTCTGGGCGACTTTCGACATCGAGTTCCTGTTTCCAGAATCGGTCGAAGACGCGATCCGAGTATGGCCGGAACTGTCGTTTGGTCGCGGCGTAGAGGCCGCCGTAGAACGCCAGGCGCGCGCTGAAAATCCTTTTCGGCGGATAGATGACGAGCCCGCGTTCCTTGGCGATTCGGCGCGCGTCGATATACAGGTACCGAACCTTGCGACGGTCGGCATCCTCGCGATCGAGCGGGCCGTAGACTTTTCGGATGTTCACTCCGTATGGGATGAAGCGAACGCGGACGCGATGAGACAGCTCGAGATCGTACGCGGGCCGCATCGCGAGGTACGAGTACGGACTCGTGTATGCGAAGTAGAGCTTGATTTCGTGAAGGGTCACCGGGACGCCAGCGCGAGGAAGTCGGCGAGGTGGACGACCTTGATTTTCGAACCGCGACGGCGAAGTTCGGCGGCAATCTGAAACTCGCAGCCGGGATTCGCCAGCACGACATAGTCCGTGCCGGTCGCAACGATGTTGTCGGCTTTGCGTCGCACCAGTTCGCGCGCCATCGCGGGCTCGGTCAAATTGTAGGAACCGGCCGAGCCGCAGCAGAGATCGGACTCATTCAGCTCGACGATCGTCACGCCCGGAATCGAAGCGAGCAATCTGCGCGGCGCTTCGCGAACGCCGAGGCCGTGCGCGAGATGACAGGCGTCGTGATAGGTGATGCGGCATCGGAATTCACGCTTCGGATTGGTCCGCATGTCGAGCAGCAAGGAACTCAAGTCGCGGACTTTCGCGGAGACCGCGCGCGCATCTTCGGCGAAGTCCGGTTCGTCCTTGAGCAAGTCGCCGTATTCGGCGATTGCCACGGAGCATCCCGACGCGGCCGAGACGATTGCATCGGCGCCCGAGTCCTTCAGCGCACGAACGTTCGCGCGGGCAAAGTCGCGAGCGCGCGCGGCGTTGCCCGAGTGCAGATCGAGCGCTCCGCAGCATTGCGCCGGTTCGAGTTGGACGACGCGGTAGCCGGCGGCGGCGAGGAGGCGCTCACTGTTGACGTTTTCCGAATTCGCAAGCACTTGCGCGACGCATCCGTGATGCACGACGACCGCCGGTGCGTTCGCGGCCGGTGCGACGGTTGCTTCAGCGGCGAGTGGACGCGCGCCGGGTTCAAGCTGTGGCAGAAGATCCAGCCAGTCGCGAACCATGGGCGGCATGACGGCTCTGAGAGCGGGCCTCAGGCCGAGGCGATCGGCGAGTTTTAGCGACGCGAGCAGCATCCGGAGGCGATTTGGGTACGGGAAAATCGCGCTGACTGCGCGCCGTTTGAATCGATCGACAAAGCCGCGACGATGATTGAACTCGACAAACGAGCGCGCGCCCTCAATCAGGCGGCCATAGTGAACGCCGGATGGGCAGGCGGTCTCGCAACCGCGGCATCCGAGGCACAGATCGAGATGGCGGGCGGCGTCGTCGTCGAGATCGATGCGGCCTTCGGCGAGCGATTTCATCAGATAGATTCGGCCGCGCGGCGAATCCATTTCGCGACGCGTTACAATGTAAGTCGGACAAGCCTCGGCGCAGAGCCCGCAATGGACGCAATCGAAGAGCAGGTCGTAGTCGCAAACGTCACGCACTGACTTCGAGGAGGTGACGCCCGGCGCGGCCATCAGATTCCCCCGACGAAGCATCCGGGGTTGAAGATTCCCGCCGGATCGAAGGCCGCCTTGAGCCGGCGCATGAGCGCGAGCGCGCCGTCGTTGGGAGTGTCGAAGAATTCCAGCGAATCGCGAATAGCGGGCGCGGCGGCGAGCAGTCGAAGATTACCGCGGACGCCGCGTGCAGCTTCACGCCATCGCGCGACAGTTTCAGCGGGGAAGCCCGAGCTGTGCTCACGGGATGGAAAGATCTGCGCGACGCCGGAGCCGGCATGGGCGCGAAATTCAACACCGCAGGTCTCCAGCACTGATGCGAGCTGCGCTGGAGGTACCGCGATTTGCGCCGCCAGCGGAGTCGAATAGAAATCGATATCGCGAAGTAGTTCGTAGCTGCTTAGAGCGGCGTCGCCGTCGAGAATTTCACCGCGCGCGACGACCGAATCGCGAATGCGCTCGGCCTGGTAACCGATCTCCAGCGGACTTCCGGAGAAACCGGCCAGAAGAAGAAAGTGATGGGCGGACTCGAAACGAATTGCGAGGGCGGGACTTAGTATATCGAGATTACTCAGTGGCAGAGCCTCATTGAGTATAAGCGCGGCGGCGAACGCGTCGGCCGCTCGCGGATAAGGTACTATCGCGAGGCAGTAGTCAGTTGGAATGGGACGCACTTTGAAAGTCGCCTCAGTTACTATTCCAAGAGTACCGAACGAACCGCCCATCAGCTTCATCAAATCATAGCCGGCGACGTTTTTGACCACGCGGCCGCCGCCGTGAGCGAGGTTGCCGCCGTGACCGACGAAGCGAACTCCGATCAGCAGGTCGCGTGAGGTACCCTCGGAGAGGCGAAGCGGTCCGGAATGCGCGGCGCCGATTAGTGAGCCGAGAGTGGTCATCGACGGGTTGCATGGATCGACGGGGAGCCGCTGGCGGGCATATTCCATGGCGGCATTCAGGCTGCCGACGGTGATTCCAGACTCCGCAACAATTGTCATGTCGTCGGGTTCGTAGGCGACGACTCGCGCGAGGCGCGTCATCGAGATACCGAGCGCGACGGGCGTGCGCCGGATCCCCGCGAGCGAGCGCGCCGCGCCGAAGGGGGCAAGCGCGATACGATCCGCTTCGCACATGCGGACGATCTCGCAGATTTCCTGGACTGACGCGGGCTCGACGATCATAGCCGCGGCGCGCGCCTCACGATCTACGGGCGCGCGAACGCGGCCGGCGCCGACGATCGAGTCGAGCCGGTTCGCCAGGTTTGAGGGTGTAATATCAGCCACAATACGCGTTGGGAGGCGTCGCGTTCACTGGAAAGTGGTTCAGTTTCACAAGCCGATTCTGACCGAAAAACGGGCATTCATACCATATGTGGTTGTTCTCGGACGGTCGCACCACCATCGGTAGCTTCGTTCCGTCAAAATTAGTTTTCGTCGTAAGCGGGTTTCGTGGTCGCGTGATTTGCGGTGAGCCAGGCGAGTCTGTGAGGCATCCTGTGGCATACCCTATGAATAGCATGCCAGCTACGCCGGCGTGAGGCTGAAAAGTTCATCCCCCATATTGGACGCGGCGACTCGGAACGGGTACTGGCTTCGCTCGCGCGAAGCTGGCCGGAGGCCAGAAGCCAGCTCCCCTCACGTTGCTCGGGTCGTCAGGTTGACCTAGGGCGCGCGACGCGCGCGCGGAACCTAACCCCTAACCCCTTCCCGTTGCGGGAAGGGGAACCGGATTGTTTGAGCTTGCTCGATCTACAGAACCTTCGTGGGGCGCTCGCTCCGGTCAGAGTGCGCCAGGCGCGCACGGAAGCTAACCAGTGACGCCTTCCCGCAGCGGGAAGGGGAACCGGATTGTTTGCAGTTCCGCGATTCCTGGAGTCTTCATGCTTGCTCGTTTCGGTCAGGATGACCGGGACTGCGAGAGCTTCGAAGCGATCTAATCGGCATTACTGGCCTGTGCCCGCCTGGATATTTTTCGGGGGCGTGATTGTCATTGACTGCGGACCGGCGACATACGTTGCGCTGGCATCGGCCCAGTTTATAGTGCCCTGGACAACCTCCGTAGTGTTGGTGAGCAGCGTGACGGGCAAAGAACTGCCGGCCGGCAACTCCACGCCCGTGAGCACTCCGGTGCTGTTATTAATGACAGCGCTATACACGTCGCCGAGGACATTCAGGTTGCAGCTCGCGGCCGGGAAAGTGTCGACGAGCGACCCCGAGATCAGGGTAATTTCGGTAGGTGCCGTTGCACCGGGCATCAGCACGTCAACGAACAGGCTGGAAGCGGTCGGGAGGGATCCGAAACCACACGCGACGAGCTCCCCGCTTGGGTTCATCGCGAGTCCGTCCAGCGAACTGCCGCCGCTGGTCTGCGTGTGCATCGGAATCGTCGCGTCGAAAACGTCAGCACCGAGCAAAAATGTGGATACATATTGCGTATTCCCTGAACTGTAGGATACCGCGCCCACGCCGTTATTCGCCGCCACAGCGCCCAGGAAGATGGTGCCAGAGGGGAAACCTGTCGGGCCCGGACTGAAACTGGTCCCGCCGTTGGTCGAGATAAACAACAGTGGCGTACTGACGCCGCTCTGCGTGGCGACGAGCAGCGTGTTTGTGGACGAATCAAACGCTTCGGCGCCAGTGGTGCCAGTGCCTGGCGAAACCACCGTGCCGGTGGTGCCGTTGGGGAAGATGGGTAAAACCAACTCGGTGTTCGTCACCTGGTTGTTGAAGAGTGCGTAGCTCTTGCCGGTCGAAAGGTCGCAGGTCAGGCCGTTGATAAAGATGCTGTCCCCGTTCCCGCTGTAGACGGTAACCGGAGTGGAGAAAGCCCCGTGGACGCCGGGAGGCGTGCTCGCTCTCGTCGAGGCGCGCGCGGTGCCGGCGCTGGGCGGCGTCGCAAAGCTGGCCATGGTCGAGTCGAAGTTGAATTCATAGATCACGGTGTCAACATCGTCGCTCGTGCATGCAAACGGGAACGCGGCGTTACCCGAGTCATCGATAATCTGAGGCGGATTGAAACTGCCTATCAAATGGGGCGCCGCAGTCGGGGTCGCGGTCGGCGTCGCGGTGGCGGTCGCCTTTGTCGCCGTGGCGGTTGCGGTAGCTGTCGCGGTTGCGGTGGCCGTCGCAGTCGGTGTCGCGGTCGCGGTCGGCGTCGCGGTCGCAGTTTTCTTGGTACCGGTGCCCTCGATGCCCGCCGTTTGGTCCGGGCATCCGTCGATGATGAACTTCAGCTTACCCTTTTTTTTGCCCGTCTTGGCCGGCGTGAACTTAACCACCACGGAACAACTGGCACCCGGTGCGAGAGGTCCGGCACAGGTGGTGTCCATCGTATTGATGGTGAACGACGTGGGCGTCGCGTCGATCGCGGATATGTCGATGGGGCTGGTGTTGGTAGACGGATTTGTGACGGTCAAAGTTAGCGTTTTACTCTGTCCGATCTCGACGTCGCCGAAGTCGAGAGGATCGGGCATGAACATAAGCTTTTCGCACTTGTTCTTCTTGTCCTTGTCGGGGCTAAGATCAGCAGCCATTGAGATGCCGCTGATCGACAAGGTCAACAATGCAATCAGGTTAGTAATTAAGAGACGCGAAGCGAAATTCGCCGATGCGCGCATACTCGTAACCCATCCCTGACGCGCCTTCTGAGGGCGCGTCGACGCCATTGCGATCGACCACGGGGGAGGCCAAACGAATAACGGACTCTGGAAGTGTTAAGAGGAAACTCCACGGTGGCGTTTTTCGCAAATGCGCACTCCTATGTCAAAGGCGGATCGAAGTTCCGGAGGCCAACGCACGCCAAAAAACAACGCGCGAATAGCGTTTAAGCTTTAGATCGGTACCTGGCGGCGGGGGGTGGCGACCTCGACGCAGGCGCCGGGCTGCGGGATCACTTTGCCGGGATTCGAGCGTTCCAGGGGATCGAACACGTGGCGCAGCTCGGTCATGACGCGAAGATCGGCGGGCGAAAACATCAGCGGCATCTCGGCGATTTTCTCGACGCCGATTCCGTGCTCGCCGGTCAGGCTGCCGCCCATCTCGATGCAAGCCCGGAGAATTTCGCGCCCGGCGTCGATTGCGCGGCGGACCTGATCGGGCTGGCGCTCGTCGTAAAGAACGATCGGATGCAAGTTGCCGTCGCCGGCGTGAAAGACGTTGCCGATGCGCAAGTCGTAGCGGCGGCTCACGTCGGCGATCACGCGCAGAATCCGCGGCAGGCAAGTTCGCGGAACGACGCCGTCCTGAGTCGCGTAGTTCGGCGCGAGGCGGCCGACGGCTCCGAAAGCGCGTTTGCGGGCCTTCCACAACAGTGCGCGCTCCGCTTCGTCGCGCGCGAGCCTGACGCTCGAGGCGCCGGCGTGAGTCGCAATCTTCACGACCTCGTCGGCGTAAGTTGTGAGCCCGGCCTCGAGGCCTTCGAGCTCGATGATGAGCACCGCGCCAGCGTCGAGAGGAAGACCGACGTGGAACGCCTCCTCGACGGCGCGAATGATGAGCTGGTCCATCATTTCAAGCGCGGCCGGCACAATTCCCGACGCGATTATCTTCGACACCGCATGGGTCGCGGTGTCGGCGTCGGGAAAGGTGGCGAGGAGCGTGCGATGATTTTCGGGCTCGCGCATCAGTTTAAGCGTGGCGCGCGTGACGATTCCCGTCGTTCCCTCCGCGCCGACGACGGTGCCCACCAAATCGTAGCCGCATCGCTCTTCCGCCGGTCCACCGAGCTCGACGACCTGGCCGTCGGGCAGAACCAGCTCGAGCGCGAGCACGTGATTGGTGGTCACGCCGTATTTCAAAGTATGCGGACCGCCGGAATTCTCGGCGATGTTGCCGCCGATCGTGCATGCGACCTGCGACGACGGATCGGGCGCGTAAAAATATCCGCTCGACTTGACCGTGTTGGTGACGTGCAAGTTGACGACGCCGCTCTCGGCCACCACGCGCCGGTTGTCGAGATCGATTTCGGCGATGCGATTCATCTTCGAAGTGCAGATCATCGCGGGCGCGTTCAGCGGGAGGCATCCGCCGGAAAGGCCGGTGCCCGCACCGCGCGGGACGAAAGCAACCCCGCGGCGATGGAGCGCGGCGAGGACGACGCTCACCTGCGTAGTCGTGCGCGGCAGCAGCAACACGTCGGGGGCGCTCTTTTCGACGGTCCATCCGTCGCACTCGTAAACCTTGAGCTCGGTGGCGCGCGAGACGATCCCGCTTTCGCCGAGAATTTCGCGAAGCTCGTCGAGAAGTTTGCGATCGATGGCGCTCATAGCCAGTGCGAATCTATCACGACCGGTGCTTTTGCGGTTGATCCCTGGCGGTCATAATAGCAAGGTTCGATTTGTTTTCAGGCGAGCGATACGAAGTCGGATTGCTGTTTCTGGCGCAACTGAAGGAGAGAAGAAGGTGGCGGATACATTTCCTGAACTCAGGCCGGCGGCGAGGATTCTGCTCGGTCCGGGGCCGTCCAACGTCAATCCGCGCGTGATGAAAGCGATGGTGTCGCCGGTCGTCGGGCATCTCGATCCGGATTTCCTGAAGGTGATGGAGAATATCAAGCGGCTGCTGCGCATCGTGTTTCGCACCAAAAACGAGATCACGTTTCCGGTCTCGGGCACCGGTTCGGCGGGGATGGAAACCGTGATGGCGAATCTGATCGAAGACGGTGACGAGGTCGTGGTCGGCGTCAACGGCGCGTTCGGCACGCGGATGGCGGAAGTTGCGTCGCGACTGGGCGCGAAGGTTCACAAGGTGGAGGCGCAATGGGGAAGGATCGTCGAGCCGGCGCAAGTCGCGGCGGCGCTGAAGGCGGCGAAGAATCCGAAGTTGGTCGCCGTCGTTCATGCCGAGACGTCGACGGGGATCCATCAGCCGATCGAGGAGGTCGCCGAGCTGGCGCATCAACACGGCGCGATGATCGCAATCGACGCGGTGACATCGCTGGCGTGCGTGCCGGTTGAGATCGACGAGTGGGAAATCGACGCGTGTTACAGCTGCACGCAGAAGGGACTCGGCGCGCCTCCCGGGCTGTCGCCGGTGACGTTCAGCGAGCGCGCGATGGAGTCGATTCGCCAGCGCAAAACGACGTGCCGCTCGTGGTACTTCGACGTCGGTTTGATCGAACAGTACTGGGGACCGGACCGGCTGTACCATCATACGGCGCCGATCACGATGAACTACGCGCTTTACGAGGCGCTGCGGATCGTGGTTGAGGAGGGGCTGGAGGCGCGCTGGAGGCGGCATCGCATCAACGCGGCTGCGTTCCAGGCCGGAGTGCGGGCGATGGGGCTCGAGCTCGCCGCGCAGGAGGGATACAGATTGCCGCAGCTCACGACGATAGCGGTGCCGGCGGGAATCGACGACGTGAAGGTGCGCGCCGAATTGCTGCGACTGTTCAATATCGAAATCGCGGCCGGGCTCGGACCGCTCAAAGGCAAAATCTGGCGCGTGGGTCTGATGGGCGAAGGCTCGCGGCGCGAAAACGTGATGCTGGCGCTGAACGCGCTCGAAGAAATTCTCGGCTCGATGGGATTCGAGATCGCGCGGGGCACGGGGCTGACGGCGGCCGACAATTCTTACAGCGTTGAAGGGACGGGAGCGGGCGAGCCGCCGGTTGGCGACTAGAGACGGGAGCGGAATCACGCGATGAAGATGTACGATTTCACGCTCGCGCCGAGTCCGCGGCGCGTGAGGATCTTCCTCGCGGAGAAGGGAATCGATCTCGAGCTGGTGCAAGTCGATATCATGCGCAACGCGAATCGCACGCCGGAGTTCTACAAGAAAAACCCGCTCGGCTCGCTGCCGATTCTCGAACTCGACGACGGGAGTTGTCTTTCGGAGAGCGTCGCGATTTGCCGTTATTTCGAGGAAATCCAGCCGGAGCCACCGCTGTTCGGAGTCGGCGCGCACGAGAAGGCGTTGGTCGAGATGTGGAATCGCAGAATCGAGCTGGAAATCTTTGCGCCGGTGGGTCACGTGTGGTCGCATCTGAGCGAGGCCGCGAAGGGACGCGGGCGCCGGATTCCGGAGTTCGGCGAGATTCAGAAGCGCGTGGCAATCGAGCGCATCGCGTGGCTCGAGACGGAGCTTGAGAATCGGGAATTCATCGCGGGCGACAGATACTCAATCGCGGACATCACGACACTGTGCATGATCGATTTCGCGCGCACGGTCGATATCCGGATTCAGCCGAAACAGACGAACCTGGCGCGATGGCATAGTAAGATCTCTTCGCGGCCGAGCGCGAAGGCGTAGACAGTGGCTATTATCGAATAGTCACTGCAATAGCCACTGCATTAGCTACTCTTCCGAATCCTCCGCATCACCGCTGCCGTTGGAGCCGTTGCCGTTGGCGTCATCTTCATCGCGCTCCGCCATTCCTGCCACCGCGCGGACTCGTTCGTCGCCTTCGAGCCGCACCATGTGCACACCTTGCGCGTTGCGGCCGGTGATCCGCACGCCCTTGACGGCCAGGCGAATCACCTTGCCGCCGTCGGTTATCAGCATCACCTGGTCGTCGATGCCGACCTGGCGGACGCTGATCACCTTGCCAGTCTTTTCGGTCACATTCATCGTGATGACGCCCTTGCCGCCGCGATGCGTGAGGCGGTAGTCCGAAGCGGGCGTGCGTTTGCCGTAGCCGAGCTCCGAGACCGTGAGGAGGGTTTCGTCGTCGCGCACCGTGCACATCGAAACCACTTCGTCCTCGACGAGAGTGACGGTCTTGCCGTCCTTGACGGGCTGGGAGTCAAGTTCCATGCCGACGACGCCGCCGGTGGCGCGGCCCATCGGGCGCGCTTCTTCTTCCTTGAAGCGAATCGCCTGTCCCTCGCGGGTCGAGAGCACGATTTGCTGATTGCCGTCGGTGATTCGCACGTCGACCAGAGTGTCGCCGTCTTCGAGATTGATCGCGATAATTCCGGTCGAGCGAATATTTTCGTACTCGTCGAGTGCGGTCTTCTTCACGCGGCCGCGGCGGGTCGAGAAAAAGACAAACTTGTTCGCGGTCTCGCGTGGCACGGGAATAAACGCGGACAGCGTCTCGTCATTAGCGAGGCTCAGCAGGTTGGCGATCGAGCGTCCCTTGGCGGCGCGGCCGCCCTCGGGCAGTTCGTAGGCCTTGAGCTCGTAAACCTTGCCGGCGCTGGTGAAGAACATCAGGCGGTCGTGGGTAGAGACGCGCTCGAGATGTTCAACGAAGTCTTCTTCCGCGGTGGTCGCGCCGATCTTGCCGCGGCCGCCGCGTTTTTGCGTGCGGTAGAGCGAGAGCGGGGTGCGCTTGATGTAGCCGCCGTGCGTGACGGTGACGAGTTGATCCTCTTCGACGATCAGATCCTCGACCGAGAACTCGCCTTCGGCTTCGATGATCTGGGTGCGGCGCGGGTCGGCAAATTCTTTTTTGATTTCGTCGAGCTCGCCGGCGATCAGCTTCAACAATTCTTTTTCGTCGGCGAGAATTTTCTTGTAGCGCGCGATGAGAGCGACTGTTTCCTTGTGCTCGGTCTCGATTTTCTCGCGCTCGAGCGAAGTGAGACGGCGCAGCGTGAGATCGAGGATCGCCTGCGCCTGCAACTGCGAGAGGCCGAATTGCTTCATCAGGCCGCTGCGCGCGGTCTCGGCGTCCTTCGACTTGCGGATAAGGTTGATCACCGCGTCGAGGTTTTTCAGCGCGGTCAGCAAGCCGTCGAGGATGTGGAGGCGCGCCTCGGCTTCCTTCAACTCGAAACGCGTGCGCCGCGTGAGGACAATTTTGCGATGCTCGAGGAACGCGACGAGCATCTGCAGCAGGGTCATCTCCTTGGGACGGCCCTCGTGAATGCCGAGCAGGATGATGCCGTAGCCCTGCTGCATCTGGGTGAGCTTGTAGAGCTGGTTGAGGACGATGCGCGGCTCGGCGTCGCGCTTGAGCTCGATGACGACGCGCATGCCGTCGCGATCGGACTCGTCGCGGATGTCGCTGATGCCTTCGATGCGCTTGTCGTTGACCAGCTCGGCCATCCGCTCGATCATGCGCGCCTTGTTCACCTGGTAGGGAATTTCGCGAATGATGATCGACGCTCGCGAGCTGCGCTTGTCGGTCTCGATGGCTGCCAGAGCGCGCATGGTGAGCGTGCCGCGGCCGGTGAGGTAGGCCTGGCGAATCGCCTGACGGCCGAGCAACTGACCGCCGGTGGGAAAGTCGGGGCCGGGAATGATGTCGAGGATTTCCTCGTGCGTGAGGTCAGGCTTGTTGATCAACGCCTGCAGCGCGTCGCAAACCTCGCCGAGATTGTGCGGCGGAATGTTGGTCGCCATGCCAACCGCGATACCGTCGGAGCCGTTGACGAGCAAGTTCGGAAATTGCGCCGGCAGGATGTCGGGCTCCATGTGCGAGCCGTCGAAGTTCGGCACGAAATCGACGGTGTCCTTGTCGATGTCGGCGAGCATCCGCTCGGCCAGCCGCGTCAACTTACATTCGGTGTATCGATACGCGGCGGGCGGGTCGCCGTCGACGGAGCCGAAATTTCCCTGACCGTCGATGAGCAGGTAGCGCAGGCTGAACGGCTGCGCCATACGGACGAGAGAATCGTACACGGCCATGTCGCCGTGCGGATGGTAACGCGCGAGCACTTCGCCCACGACGGCGGCGCACTTGGTGTAGCGGCGGTTGGAGAGCAGGCCGGTGCGGAACATCGCGTACAGGATGCGGCGATGCACGGGCTTGAGGCCGTCGCGAATCTGCGGCAGCGCGCGTCCGATATTCACCGACATCGCGTAGTCCAGGTAGGACTGGCGCATGTCGTCTTCGATATTCAGCAGCGCGGGTTCGTTGCGATGCGGTTCGTTGCCGTTGGTTTCAGCCATTTATTTGGGGGCTCCCGCGAGTTCCGAGCAATCGTTCATTTGAAATTTCGACTAGCCGCATTGCCGTTGAAGCGACGCCCACTCCTGAATTTTCCGGAGCAGCTTGTCGCGATGGAATTCGCGCCGATGGGGCAACAGATCGTACGCGAATGAATCTTCAGGGTGCGCGATACCTTCGAGCTCAAGCGACACGCCCAGGTTTTGCTCCGCGTCACGCGCGTCACGCTCGCACACGGCGCAATTCGTCGCCATGACGCGGATTTCTTCGTGCAAAGACTCCCTCGATGACATGCGACGCATCACGCTCGCGCATCAACGTTGTGCGCCGGCTCGTCAGATGTCGAGGTTGCGGACGTTGAGCGCGTTCTCTTCGATAAACTGGCGCCGCGGTTCGACCACGTCGCCCATCAACGTGCCGAAGATTTCCTCGGCGTCCTCGCGCGACGAAATCTGCACTCGCAGCATCGCGCGCGTCTCCGGGTTCATCGTGGTCGCCCACAGCTGCCCCGGATTCATCTCACCCAGCCCCTTGTAGCGCTGGATATCGACGCCCTTCTGCCCCGCGGCGAGCACAGCTTCCGCCATCGCCTTGAGAGTGTCGACGGTAGATTCGCCCTCGCCAATTTTCAGCGTGAACGGCGCCTTGATTGCGTCGAGTTCCGGGCCGAGCTTGCGAATCTCGCGCAGCTCTCCGCTATGCAACAGCGTCAAATCGACCACCGTCGGCGGCGTCGCCCCGTTTTGCGAATGGCTGAACACGGCGCGCCAATTCGCCTCGCCGTCGGCCTCGAGCTTGTAAACGAGGTTGTCGTTCTTCGAATCCTTGCGAATCGCCTCAGCCATCTGCTTCGCCGCTTTCTCGGATTCAAAATTCTCGTCGCCGATCGTTTTGTCGGCCGCCAGCTTCGCGATCGACGCCATGATCGAACGCTCCTTGGAACGGCGCTCGAGCGCCTCGAACATCTTTTCGAAGTACAGCGCCTTGCGCACGATCGTCTTCAAGGCCGCGCCCTTGAACTCGCGCGCGTCCTTGCCCTTGCCCGCCTCGAACGTCACCGCCTCCGCGCCGAGATCGGTCAGATAGTCTTCGAGCGCCGTCTCGTCCTTGAGATAGCGCTCGGTCTTGCCCTTCTTCGCGCGGAACAGGGGAGGCTGCGCCACGTAGAGATGGCCGTTCTCGATAATCTCGATGAATTGACGAAAAAAGAACGTCAGCAGCAGCGTGCGGATATGCGAGCCGTCGACGTCCGCGTCGGTCATGATGACGATCGTGTGATAGCGCAGCTTGCTCAAATCCTTGTCGTTGCCGATTCCCATCCCGAGCGCGGTGATCAGGATGCGCAACTCCTGCGACGAAAGCATCTTGTCGATGCGCGCGCGCTCGACGTTCAATATTTTTCCACGCAGCGGCAAAATCGCCTGGGTCTTGCGATCGCGTCCTTCTTTCGCAGTCCCGCCTGCCGACGCGCCCTCGACCAGGTACAACTCGCTGAGCGCCGGGTCGCGCTCCTGGCAGTCCGCGAGCTTGCCGGGCAGCGAGCCCGAATCGAGCGCGCCCTTGCGCCGCACGAGCTCCTTGGCTTTGCGCGCGGCCTCGCGCGCGGTGGCAGCTTCGGTCGCGCGGGCGACGATCTTCTTCGCGACGCTCGGCTTCTCCTCCAGGAACTCGCCGAGCTTCTCGTTCACCAGCCCCGAGACGATGCCCTCGACCTCGGAGTTGCCGAGCTTGGTCTTGGTCTGGCCTTCGAACTGCGGCTCGGCAATTTTTATGCTGACGATCGCGGCGAGGCCCTCGCGCGTGTCGTCGCCCTCCAGCCGCATGTCCTTATTTTTGAAGAGACTGTTCTTGGTCGCGTAGTTGTTGATCGTGCGCGTCAGCGCCGACTTGAGTCCCGACAGATGCGTACCGCCCTCGGCGGTATGAATGTTGTTGGCGTAGGTGAAAATCACCTCGTGGATCGCGTCGGTCCATTGCAGTGCGACCTCGACGTCGACGCCCTCGCGCACGCCCTTGAAGAAAATCACGTCGTGGAGCGCTTCGTTGCTCTTGCTGAGCGTCGCGACGTACTCTGCGATTCCGCCCTCGTAGTGAAACTCTTCAGCCTTGTTGATTCGCTCGTCACGCAGCCTGATCCGCAGCCCTGCGTTGAGGTACGCCATCTCGCGCAGGTAGCGCGCGATAATTTCGTACTTGAACTTAATCTCGGGAAAGATCTTCGAGTCGGGCGTGAAGGTGGTCTTGGTGCCCTTGCTGTTGGTCTTGCCGCGCTCTTCGACCTTGGTCTTCGGCAGCCCGCGTTCGTAACGCTGAAAATAAATTTTGCCGTTCTTGTGGACTTCAACTTCGAACTCGTCGCTCAGCGCGTTGACGACCGAGGCGCCCACACCATGCAGTCCGCCTGAAACCTTGTACGCGCTCTTCTCGAACTTGCCGCCGGCGTGAAGCACCGTGTGCACGACTTCCAGCGCCGAGCGCTTTTCGGTCGGATGCATGTCGACCGGGATTCCGCGGCCGTTGTCCTCAACCGAAATCCGATCGTCGCTCAGAATTACGACGTTGATCTCGTTGCAGAACCCGGCCAGCGCCTCGTCAACCGAGTTGTCCACGATCTCGTTGACGAGATGATGCAAGCCACGCTCGGCGGTGTCGCCGATGTACATGCCGGGACGTTTGCGAACCGCTTCGAGTCCTTCGAGGACCTTGATGGACTCGGCGCCATAGCCGTCGGACGATTGTTTATTTGCCATAGAAAAGG
Source organism: uncultured delta proteobacterium (assembly GCA_963724395.1). Lineage (GTDB taxonomy): Bacteria > Desulfobacterota > Binatia > Binatales > Binataceae > Binatus. Next base: position 749,681 of record CAVRUK010000005.1, read on the forward strand.
ACGAGCGATGAACTGCCTTTCCGCATCCCCACCGCCACTCACAATTGTATTTGTCTATGGCATTAAAGTAAAGGAAAAACTTACCGCACGAACAGCTAATCAAACGTTATTTGAATTCGATCCCTGTGGATAGGAAAGCAACCACTCGGTGGGCATTTTCTGCCTAATCGACGCCACGCCTCTACAGCCTTTTATAAAAACCAAATGGTGGCGATAACAGAACATCATTTTGCGAGAATAAGTGCGCACAGATCCTTCGCGAAAACGACCGAAATTACCCTGCTGGCGGCCAGGAAATTTTCACTCGCACGCGCGCTGAATTCCGTCGAAGAATTGCCACCACATATCGAGCGAGCGCTCGACTGCGGCCCATACTTTCGCGCGCTCAATTTCGCTCATCGGCGTGTGACTGAGAATGTTGTCGCCGACGTCGCTGTGATCGCGATCGGCGATTTCATGCACGTCGAAAAACGCGACCTGCTCCCGCGAAAGTCCGTAGTGCTTTTCGAGCGCGCGCGCAAACGGCGCGAAGTTGCCCGGCACCTGGCCCTCCGCCGCGAGGTTGATCGCGCCGATCCCCTCCGCGAACGAGCGGTCCTTGGTCGAGAGCTCGAACCAGTCGATCAGCGCCGCCGTCGAAGGCAGCGCCTTGCCGTGGATCATGTCGTCGCGGCTCAGCCCAACGCCGAGTCCGAGCCGGATGAACAATTCGGGATGGGGCGCGCTGCCGGAAATCTTGCCGGTCTCCTCTTCGTACAGGCTCTCCGCGAGTTTGATGCGCTCCTCGGCGTTGACGCATCGCGAATGCAATGCGCTCAGCGCACGCGGAAATTCGCGCACCTGCAGAAAGAACTGCGTCGCGAAGTTGCACAGTCCAGTCTGCGAGACTTTGCCGTCGGCGATTCGATGCCAGATCGGATGTCGTCCGAAAGAGCGCCGCTCTTTGACCATCGCGAAAATCTCGCGCACGAAGCCGTCATTGGCAGCCATGGCTGAACCTCATACTCGCGAATGTACGAGAGCGCCGACGTAATGTGAAGCGGGGCTGCGCGCCCCGCATTCAATCGACCTGCCGCAGCTCCGCGAGCATTTCCTGCGGGCCGATGTAGCCGACTTTGCGTTGCGCGACCTTGCCCGTCGAATCGATCAGCATCATCGTCGGCACGCCCTGGATTTCGAATTTGCTTGTCAGCTCTTCCGTCTTTTTGTCCTGCGCCGTCAGGTTTGCCTTCATTCGGACGAAGCGTTTGGCTTCGCTGACCACGGTCGGATCGATGAACGTCGAATGCTCCATTTCGCGGCATGGGATGCACCAATCGGCGCTGAAATCGATCAGCACGGGCTTGCGAGCTTCAGCCGCAGACGCGAGCAGGCCCAAGTCGAATGGCTCGAAGCGAACCTTCTCCGGCGCCTGTCGCGGATAGAGCATGAATGCGAGGGCCGCCACCGCGACTATTCCGATTGCCGATCTGATCACGAGGAACGGACGCCAGCTTCGGCCCTCGGGTGAAATGAAGCCGAGATAAATCCCGACGGCTGCCGCGTAATACGGCAGGATTCGCGTCATCAGATTGTTCGGCACGACGGGATCGAGAAAATAGAGCGCGAGTCCAACGAGCACGAAGCCGAAAAGATGCTCGACCCATGCCAGCCATTCGCCCGACCGCGGCAGGCGGCGGATATGCCCGGCCGCCATCGCCAAGCCGATGTACGGAACGCCAAGTCCCAGCGCCAGCGTGAAGAACAGCGCAAACCCGAAAAGCGCGCTGCCGCTTCGCTCCACCATCAGCAGCAAGCCCAGCACGATCGGCCCGATGCACGGTGCGGCAACCACGCCCATCCCGAGGCCCATCAGCAAGGCGCCCGCGTATCCGGGGTGGGCAGCGCCCGCGCGCTGAATCATCCAATTCGGCGGTTGCAGGACGAACAGACCGAAGCTCGACGCCGCGAGCGTCAGCAGTATGATCGACAGCGCGACCAGCACGAACGGATTGCGCATCGCGCCGCCGAACAGACCGCCTGACATCGCAACGGCAACTCCCACCGACGAGAACATCAGCGCGATTCCGAGCACGAAAAGAATTGCCAGGTACATCACGCGGCGATGGCCGCCGCCCTGGTTGCCGAAGTACGCGATCGTCACGCCGATGAGTGGATAGACGCAGGGCGTCAGGTTCAGCGCGAGGCCGCCTAGAAATACCGCGAGGAAGCCGACCCACCATCCGTGATTGTCAAAGATATGCGCGATCGCGCTGCCGGAATCGTCATCGCCACCGCTGCCGAGGCCGCCGCGAGTCGCGATGCCGCTTCCAATCCCTTCGACTACGCCCGCTGCCGCTCCTGGAGCCGCGAGCGCGACCGTGGTGCTGACGGACGCCGGCCGCAAGCATTCGTTGTTGTTGCATCCCTGGTAGTCGATGGTGACCGTCAGCGCGTCACCCGGCTTCGGCGCGAAGTCGGCAGCCGCCTTGAGCGGCACCTCGAACTTGATATCGCCGCCGAACACCGAGATTTTGTCGCCGCCGGCCGCAGGGTCGAGCGCCATCGTTTCCGCAGGCGGGTACTTGATTGCGCCCGGCGTTACACCGACCGGGCCGCTGACCTCGAGCTTGGTCGGGATGTAATCCTCGCTGAACGGCTTGTTCGAATTGATATGCCAGTCCGGAATCACCGTGGCGGCGACTTTGAGCGTGGTGGTGCTGCCGGCCTTCAGCGGCGGATCGATGGTCGCGGAATTGATTTTAACGAGCTCGTTCGCCTTGACGGCGTGCGCCGGCGACGCCGCAAGCAAAGATGCGGCGAGGAAAACTCCGGCCAGTACCGTGCCACGTAAAAACGATCGGAAATTGCCTGTCATGAGTTTCCCGTAAAAGGAACGACGCGAGCGTTGCCACGGTTCCTGAGCAGTGTGCATCTATTTGGCGGCGGCGCTGTGCTTGCCGTTGGTCGAAAGCGGAACCGAGCCCACGATTTCCAGTCCATACCCTGGCAGATTGGCCAGCCGCGGCGTCGCGTCCGACATGATTATCATTTTGCGCACACCCACGTCGCGCAGAATCTGCGCGCCGATTCCGTAGTCGCGGAAATCAGCCTCCGGCGTGTTAGCTCGCGTGGTCGCGCGACGCGCTGGACGCCCGCCGTCGAAATCCGAGGCCAGCGCGTTCGATTCGCGCTTTAGATACAGCAGCACGCCCTCGCCCGCCGCCGAAATTCGTTCCATCGCGGAGCGCAGCAGGTTGCGCGTGTTGCGAACCGAGTAGCCGAACACGTCGCCCGGCAGGTACTCGCGATGCGCGCGCACGAGGATCGGCTTTTTCGGATCAACCTTGCCCATCACCAGCACCAGGTGCTCCGTGTAATCGACCAGGTTGCGATAAACGATCGCGCTGAACTCGCCGTAAGCGGTCGGCAGCTTCGCCTCCGCGATCCGCTGAACCATCGTCTCGTTGCGCAGCCGATACTCGATAATGTCCGCGACCGTGACGATCTTGAGCCCGTGCACTTTGGCGAACTCGACCAGGTCGTCGCGCCGCGCCATCGTGCCGTCCTCTTTCAAAATCTCGCAGATGACGCCCGCCGGCTTCAGCCCCGCCAGCCGCGCGAGGTCGACCGCGCCTTCAGTCTGCCCCGTCCGCACCAGCACGCCGCCGTCGCGCGCACGCAGCGGATAGACGTAGCCGGGCGTGATGAACTCGGCGCCGCTGGCGTCCTCGCGCACCGCTTGCAGAATCGTCGTCGAGCGATCCTGTGCCGAGATTCCCGACCCCGACGCCCGCCGCGCGGTAATCGCCGTCGTGAACGCGGTCCCGAGCGGCGCCTGGTTGTCGCCAATCATCATGCTGAGCCCGAGCCGGTCGATCCGCTCCGCCGACATCGGCAGGCAAATCAGCCCGCGCCCGAACCTGGCCATGAAGTTGACCGCTTCGGGCGTCGCCTTTTCGGCCGCCATGCACAGGTCGCCCTCGTTCTCGCGCTGCTCGTCATCCATCAGGATGATCATGTGGCCGCGGCGCGTTTCCTCGAGTGCTTCCTCGATGGAAATAAACGGCGCGCGCGCTTTCTTGCGGGGACTTATCTCACCAAACATTTCCGGCTCTCGCTAAACTCTTACTCAACTATATACCGCCAGCCAAGCACCCTCGAACGCCTCCGCAGGTGCTATCCTGTCAGCGTGGCGGCGGAAATTACGACGGCGGTCCTGCTCGCGGCGGGGCGCGGCAAACGCTTGGGGGCGCTGACGGCGGACACGCCGAAACCGATCCTCGATATCGCGGGCTCGCCGCTGATTTCGCACATCGTTGAAGTGCTCGCGGGCGCCGGGCTGACGAGTTTCGTCGTCGTGACGGGATATCTGTCGGAGCAAATCGAAGGATGGGCGAAAACTTACCAACGCGAAAATCCGGGAATCAATATTACAACCGTCAGGCAGCCCGAGCTGAACGGGACCGGCGGCGCGATGCTCGCGGCGAAGGAGCATCTTGCGGGTCAGCCGCGCTTCATCTTCGGATGGGCCGACATTTTGATGGACCGCGCGAACTATCCCCGCTTTGTCCATCACGCGTGTAACGACCAGTACGATTTGATGCTCGCCGTCAATCGCGTCAAGGATCCGTTTCGCGGCGCGGCGGTTTACGTGGACGCACACATGATGGTCGAACGGCTCGAAGAAAAACCGGCGCGTGGAACCGCGAAGACCGAATGGAACAACGCGGGACTATTCGCGAGCAGCCAGTTGATTTTCGAGTACCTCGCGCGGCTCGAGCCGTCGGCGCGGGGCGAGCTCGAAATCCCCGGCGCGATTGCGCGAATGATCGCCGACGGCCGCGTCGTGCGCGCGGTTGACATGCGTGGATTCTGGAGCGACGTCGGCACGCCGGAAGACGTTGAGGCGGCGCGCGTGGTTCAAGCCCAAAGGAAAGCGGCGATGAATCTGCCGGACGGATGGGACGCCGCAGAGTTGGAGCGTGCTGAACGGCTCGCAACTAACCTTCGCGTCGCCGCCGATGCCCGAATCTTTGCGGCTCGCGCGCCCGGCCGCGTCAATCTGATCGGCGAGCACACCGACTACAGCGGCCTGCCCGTGCTGCCGGTCGCGATCGATCGATCGACAATCGTCGTCGCGGCCGCCAACGCGACTGGCGAAATCGAACTGACGAACGCCGACGCCGCGTGGCCCTCGCGACGCTTCGCGATCGAACGGCGGATTCCGCCGTACGCAACCGGCGACTGGGCGAACTACGTGAAGGCGGCGATCCAGGGCGTGCTCGATCGCTTCGATGCCCGCGACAAATGGCGTGGCGCATCGATGGTCGTCGGCAGCCGCGTGCCGTCCGCCGCGGGCTTGTCGTCATCGTCAGCGCTGACAGTTTCGACCGCGACGGCATTCATGGCGATCAACGAACTCAAACTCGAGCCGATCGACGCCGCGACGATGGTTGCGCGCAGCGAATGGTACGTCGGGACACGCGGGGGTGCGATGGACCAGTCGGCGTCGATTCTCGGCCGTCGTGACCACGCGCTGTTCATCGAATTCGATCCGATACGCGTGCGCATGGTGAAGATGCCGGCGAATGCGGCGCTCGTCGTGGCGGACAGCCGGGAAGTCGCGGACAAGTCGGGAAAGGTGCGCGCGGAATACAATCGGCGGGTCGTAGAGTGCGCGCTGGCGGCGCGAATCCTTGGGCGCGCGCTGAAGCTCGACGGCGTGAAGATCCTCGGCGACGTGGTTCGCGCACTGCCCGAATGGAACGCGGCGGACCTAGTCGAGAAACTCGCGGCCGTCTCGCCGGCGCGGCTCAGCGCGGATCTGAAAGAGGCGGCGAGCATCTTTGATGTGTCGCACGCGGCGCTCGACGCGGAGTTGCTTGGCCATGGACCTACTCGAATCGAGCTCGATTCGAACCGCCCGCTCGAAATTCTGAAACGCGCGCGACACGTCTTGAGCGAGAACGAGCGCGTGATTCGCGCGACCGACGTGCTCGAAGCGGGGCGCCTCGATGAAATGGGGACGCTGATGAATGCGTCGCATCAGAGTCTCGCCGATGACTTCGAATGCAGCACGGCGCGGCTCGACGCAATCGTGGAATGTGCTCGGCGCGGCGGCGCGCTCGGCGCGCGGCTGACGGGCGCGGGCTTCGGCGGCTCGATCGTGGCGCTATGCGAGGTGGCGAGCGCGGACGCGGTGATCGAATCGATCGATCGCGGATACTACGCGAAGCTCGATCCCAGGGAGCCAGTTGAAGACTCGAGAGCCGTATTGCACGCGGGCGCAGGCGCGAGCGTGATCGATTTGGCTTCTACCGTTTGACGCGGAGGATGCGCGCCGAGTGCGCCGGAAGCTCGATCGTATCGAAGATTTCAGTTTTCTCGTCGTGCGCGAGATCGAACGCCGCAATTTCTCCGGCGCCTAGTTTAAGGTCCGATGTTTGGATTCGGGCGGCCGAATCGCCGCGATTCAGAATCATCGCGATCGCGCCGCCATCGGCGGTTTCAGTGATCATGCCGCGCACATCGCCGGTGGTCATCAGATCGAGCGCGAGGACTGGCTCGCGCGCCGCGTTGGAATCGATCTCCTCGGCGATTTGCGCGACTGCGCGAAACAATTTTCCCGCTTCAGCATCGAGCAGGCTCATGTCGTCGGAGATCAGGAGCATCCCGCCGCTGGCGACTATCGTCGCGGCTAGCGCTGCGCGCTCGTCGCCGCTGAGGCGGGTTTCGCGCGCGCGCAGCATCAGGCAGTCGGGGTCGTTGAGCCACAACCGCCGATGCATGAAGCTGCGCGCGATGATCGCGTCGAGCGCATAGACCGTCGACGGGTCGCCGGCTCCGGAAGCGGTCGAGCCCCAGAACGGCGAAACGTCCGGGCCGATGCGCATCCCGTCCACGACGCCGATCGCCTGCCCAATCGGGCAGCCGCATCCGAGGATGAACGCGTCGTCGCCGGCGCCGGCGCGAATCGCCTCGAGGCCGTGGCGCAGCGTCTCGCCGCGCGTGAGATTTGGATCGTGACGCCGGCCGGGCGCGGCGGCGGCGTAGAGAAAATCGAGCTTCAGATAGGAGAAGCCGAAATCACGCGTGAGTTTCGCGAACAGGTGGCGCAGATGCGCACGAAATGCCGGGTTGCTCGCGTCGAGCGCGTACGCGAACTTGTCGTCGCTCGCGGTCCAGTTCGCGTTGTGACCTGCGCGAACGGGTTCGCCGGTCTCCGCGTGCATGATGAACCAGTCGGGATGATCAATCATCAGTTGCGAGTCGCGCGCGGCCAGAAACGGCGCGGTCCAGATGCCGGCTTTGAAGCCTGCGGCGCGAATTTCGCCTGCGATTTTCCTGAGGCCGCCCGGAAATTTGGAGTTGGTGGTATCCCAGTCGCCGAGCGCGGATTGAAAACCGTCGTCGAGCTGGATTACGTCGAGTGGAAACTCGGAGCGCATCGCCTCGAGCGATTTGATGTTGGCGCGGAGCGCGTCCTCGGTGATCGCGTGAAAGTAGTGGTACCAGGAGCACCATCCGCGCTGAAACGGAGCGCTCACGCGCGCGTTCATCCATCGGCCGGCCGCGTCGGCCCATCGCGCGGCGAGGCGCGCCGCGGATTCATCGGCGGCCGCGATGAACAGGGGATCGAGTTCGCGTTGCGCGCCTGCCGCGAGGGTCACGTCGTCGAGGATTGCGCGCGCGATTATTTTTTCAGGGCTCGATACCGTGAGAGTGGAAAGCGACGTCGCGGCGCCGATGAATCCCGCGAGCACGCGCTCGTTTGCGTTGCTGCTTTCGACGATCGTGAAAAGCTCGGAGGTCTGGGCTTCGGGGAATTCAGGTGGCCGAGTCGTTTCGCTCCGATGCATGACGCGCGTGATGAAATGTGCGGCGTCGCGCGGATGGGTTTGCGACGCGCCTACGTCGCGGCCGCCCGAGGCGCTCCATGACTGGTAGCCGTGCTTGAAAAATCGCGCGGGTGCGGACGGCGCGAAGCCGGTCGCGACTTCGAAGATAGCGGCCGTGAGGCGAATATCGTCGGTGCCGCGATTCGCGATCGTTGCGCGCACGATCGTGCCGCCGAGCGCGTGTTCCAGACGGACGGAGAGCGCGAGGCCGTCGCGGACCGCAGCGGATTCGCGCAAATCGAGATCGATCGTACGCGAGTTGCCCGCGGCGTCGAGGTAGCGCAGCTCGATTCGCGACGGAAGTGCGTTAGTCACGTGGATGAGGGTTGCAAAGCGCCGAGACCGCGGCAAGAACTTAGGTTGTCGGTAATGACCAAGGAGAGAGCATCATCGATACGGTGCCGGAGATAGAGGCTGCGGAGGCTGACGAGGCGGGCGGCGACGTCCCCTCGCAGGATACCTGGAGCGGCAGACTGACGGCGTTCCGCGCCTTGCGGCATCGCAACTTCAGGCTCTTTTTCGTCGGACAGCTGATCTCGCTGATCGGCACCTGGATGCAATCGGTCGCGCAGGCGTGGCTGGTGCTCAAGCTCACGAACTCATCGCTGATGCTGGGGGTGGTCGCGTTCGCCAGCTACATGCCGATCGTGCTGGTCGCGTTGTTTGCCGGCGTGGTGGTCGATCACGTCGATCGGCGGCGCCTGATAATCGGCGCGCAAACCCTGTTGATGCTGAGCGCGTTCGTGCTCGGGGGACTGACGTGGAGCGGCGCGGTGCGTGTCGAATACGTGATCGCGCTGGCCGCGCTCAACGGGCTGGTGAGCTCGTTCGACATGCCGGGGCGGCAGGCGTTCGTCGTCGAGATGGTCGGTCGCGAAGACCTGCCCAACGCGATCGCGATGAACTCGATGATCTTCAACGGCGCGCGGATGATCGGGCCGGCGATTGCCGGCCTGTCGATCGCGGTGATCGGTTTGACGGGCTGCTTCATGCTCAACGGCGTCAGTTACTTGGCCGTCATCTGGAGCCTGTTCGAGATGGAACTGCCGCGGCGCGAGCGGCGCGAATTCGGCGCCACCATGATGCGCCAGGTGCGCCTCGGGCTGGCGTACGTCTGGCGGCATCGCCCGACCCTGTGGCTGCTGGTGCTGGTCGCGATCAACATGGGAATCGGGATGCAGTATTCCGTGCTGATTCCCGTGTTCGCGCGCGACCTGCTGCACGTCGGCGCGCATGGTTACGGTTTCCTGATGGCGGCGCAGGGGTTGGGCGCCGTGATCAGCGCGATCGTGATGAATTCGCGCTCGACGGCTCCCAAAGCGCTGCGGCAGAACCTGGTGTTCGGAGTTTTCTGCATGGCGATTGCGACCGCGGGCTTCGGCGTGTCGACCCGGATGTCGATTTCGCTGCTCACGCAGCTGTTCATCGGCGTCGGCCTGATGAATCACATGGTGACGACCAACACTCTCCTGCAGATGTTCGTCACCGACGAGCTGCGCGGGCGCGTAATGAGTATCTACACGTTGTCGTTCATCGGCACCGCGCCGCTGGGCAGTCTGGCGGTCGGCTACATCGGGGATCATTTCAGTCCGCGCACAGCGGTCTTGTTCTGCGCGGCGTTCTCGCTGCTGTGCGGATTTATTTTGCTGACGAAGCTGAAGTTGATCGCGCGCGCGCAAGAGGAGATTGAGGAAGGGTAAATCACTTTATTGAATGTGAAACCCGCGGTGGGTTTCACGCTTCCTTCGGCAGGGGTGACCCCTGCACCCAGTTTTTCCCGTGACCGGTTCCCCTTCCCTCGAGGGAAGGGGTTAGGGGTTAGGTTGCGGTTGCGTGCGGGCGGCGTGGTCTTTGATAATCAAGCCGCCGTGGCCAAGCAATCGCGAAAACGTTCCGACGTAAATATCGACGCGCGCACCGAGGCTGTTCGCGCTCTGCCGCCCGTCGACGAATGCCTTCGCGCGGCCGAGGCTGACCCCGCGCTGGCGGGATTCGGGCGCGCTTACCTCAAGGTGATGGTGCAGCGGGCGCAGGCTGAGTTGCGCGCCGCGATTCTTAGCGGCCGCGGGACGCATCCGAAGGATCGAGCCGCGATGATCGACGCTGTCGTGCGCGCGGCCGTGCGTGCCGTCGCGGCGGACGATCCCGTGCTTGGGCCGGTCGTCAATGCGACCGGCGTCGTCCTGCATACGAATCTTGGGCGCGCGATTCTGGCGGAGTCGGCAATCGAGGCGGTCGAGATGGCGGCGCGATCCGCCGTCAACCTGGAATACGATCTCGCCACCGGCCTGCGCGGCGACCGCGACACGATCGTCGAGGACGAGATTTGCGCGCTGACCGGCGCCGAGGCTGCGACCGTCGTCAACAACAACGCCGCTGCGGTAGTGCTCTCGCTTAACTCGCTCGCCGAGGGACGCGAAGTAATCGTATCGCGCGGCGAGATGATCGAGATTGGCGGATCGTTTCGATTACCCGACGTGATGGCGAAGAGCGGCGCGATTTTGCGCGAGGTCGGGACCACCAACCGGACTCATCCGGGTGACTATGTGGAAGCGATCGGGCCGCAGACCGCCCTGCTGCTGAAGGTGCATCCGTCGAACTATCGCGTGGTGGGATTTACCAGCGAGGTGACGCTCGAAGATCTCGTGGCGATCGGGCGCGAGCGCGGAATCGACGTGATGGAGGATCTCGGCGCGGGCGCGCTCGTCGATTTGACCGAATATGGAATTCCGCGCGAGCCGCTGGTGCGCGAGCGAATCGCTGCGGGCGCGGCTGTCGTCACGTTCTCGGGCGACAAGCTGCTCGGCGGTCCGCAGGCGGGCGTGATTGTCGGACGGCGCGCCGCAATCGAGCGAATCAAGCGAAATCCGCTGAAGCGCGCGCTCAGATGCGACAAGCTGACGCTCGCGGCGCTCGCGGCGACGATGCGGCTGTATCTTCGCTCCGCCGACCTGACCGCCGAGCTGCCGACGCTTCGAATGTTGTCGCGGCGTGCGAGTGAGATTGGCGCGATCGCACCGCGCGCGCGGGAGATCGTCGCCGAGCGGCTGGGTGCGGGCTACCTGGTCGACATCGTCGAGGCGGCTTCGCAGGTCGGCTCGGGCGCGATGCCGGTCGAGGAGCTGAAGTCGGTGGCGCTGCGCGTGAGTCATCCGGAGAAATCCGCCAACGCGATTGCCGCGATGTTCCGGCGCGCGCGAATAATCGGGCGCGTGGCCGACGATTCGTTCCATCTCGATTTGCGCTCGATCGAGGATCCGGCGGTCTTCGCGGTGAAGCTGGAAACTGACTAGGATTGTAAAAATTTCCATCGCGGGAGCGTTGAGCCGCATGAAATTCGGGACATTCTTGTACCAGACCTCGCCCAACAGTATCGCGGCGGTTGCGCGCAAGGCCGAGGAGAGCGGTTTCGAGTCGCTGTGGATTCCGGAACACATTATGTTGCCGGTAACGTATCGCTCGCCGTATCCGTATTCATCTAGTGGAAGGATGGGCGCGCCGCCGGAGACGCCCCTGCACGATCCCTTGCTGGCGTTGGCGTTCGTCGCCGGAGTGACGACCAAGATTCGGCTGGCGACGGGAGTTTTCGTGTTGCCGATTCGCAACGCGTTTACCACCGCCAAGGCGGTCGCGAGCCTGGACGTGCTTTCAGGCGGGCGGTTTATTTTCGGCGTCGGGATCGGGTGGCTCGAGGAGGAGTTCGACGGCGTCGGGATGAATTTCAAGGACCGCGCGATCCGCACGCGCGAATATCTCGCGTTGATGAAGGAGCTGTGGACCAAGGACTCGCCGGAGTATCACGGCAAGACTGTTAGCGTCGAAGGCTTCAAGTTCATGCCCAAGCCCGCGCAAAAACCGCATCCACCGATCGTATTCGGCGGCAACACCGAGCCGTCGCTCAAGCGCGCGGCCAAGCTCGGCGACGGCTGGTACGGAATCGCGGAGGGTAACGACGAGATCGCGGCGACAATCAAGCGCCTGCGGGAGCATGAGCGTGCGGTCGGGCGGACTACGCCGCTGGAAATTACTGTGAGCCGGCTGCGCGAGCAGTTGAAGCCCGGCGATATCGAAAAATTCTCTGCGATGGGCGTGTCGCGAATAATTATCGGGCCGGCCGCGACGACGCGGGACCATCTCGCGGCGATGGAGAAGTTTGGCGCGGAGGTAATCGCGAGGAATTGATTGGCGTGTCGTATTTCGCCCCGATATCATCGAAACTTGCCCCGGAGGATTCCTTACCAACATGAAAAGGTGCCCGCGCTGCGAAAAGACCTACCCCGACCAGGAAACGTTTTGCGAAGCTGACGGCACCGCGCTGGTGCAGGCGGGCCCTGCTTTTACCGAAGGCGCAAGCCATCCGTCGGGCGCCGATGCCAGCGCGCAAATCGAATGTCCGGTCTGCGGCGGCAAGGCGCAGCCTGGCGAACTGATGTGCAATTTCTGCGGCGCGCGACTCGGCGCGGAAGCCGCCGAGCCTTATACACAGCCGCCTCCGCCCTCGCGAGGTGCGACGACGCTGGGCCGCAATCCGTCGCCGTCGATGCGAATCACCGGCAAGATGCCGGGCGACGACGGCGAAAGAGAAGGCCGCAGTATGTTCGGCGTGGTCGGCTATTTGATCGCGGCTATCGTGGCGCTGGGCGGCGGCGCGTGGCTCGCGCTTCATCTAAGCTCCAAGGGCGCCGAAGCCCCGGTCGCGATCGCGTCGCCGGCCGCTGCTCCGTCGGTGGCCCCCGCGCCAGCGCCGACGGGGCCGCTGGTGGCGTTGGCGACTGCGATGGGAGTGCAGGTCACCGGAGAATCGGCGGCGGCGCCCGAGCGCAACCAGCAAACGGCGCGCAAGTTTTTCGACGATCACAAAGACGGATTGCTGGATAGCTATTCGCGCGCGCTAGCCGGTGACAGCACGCTGCGCGACGCGATGGTGGTGCGAGTGAGGGTGCTGCCCAACGGCAACGTCGACGAGGCGTCGGTGCGGACCTCGACTAATCCGAATCCGGCCTTCGACGCGGAAGTGGTCAAGGACGTTTCGGCGTGGAATTTCGCGACGTTCAGCGGCAGCGAGGTCGAGATCGACTATCCGATGATTTTCACCAACGATCCGGCGACCAAGGACGCTCTCGAGTCGCAACTCAGCTCGAAAGTGGCGGGACTGAGTCCGACCGAGGCGCCGGAATTTGCCAGCGCGCCGCCCTCACCTGAGGCGTCTGCCGCCGCGTCGGAAGCGGCCAGCCTGCCGTCGCCGGCCGCCGTCGAGACTCCGCCGGCCGAGGCTGTTGCGCCTGCACCGCCGCTCGCGCCCGCGCCGCCTCGCCGGCATCGTCACGTCGCAACTGCGCCCAAGCCGCCGCCCCTCACCTTGCAGCAGCAAGTCCTGCAGGTGCTGTCGTCCAATCCCAGGACGCGCCGGGTGAACTGCTACACCAACGGCAACACGGTGACGATTTTCGGCAAGGTGTTCGATGCCGACGCCAAGCAGTACGCGGAAAAACTCGTGCGCCAAGTGCCGGGAGTCGGCAACGTGATCGATTCGCTGTCGACGGACACGTCCGATTGGGCGGCGCGCCAGGCTGCGATTGCGTCGCAGCTCTATGCCGCGGGTCTGAATACCGTAACGGTGAAGGTGATCGGCCATGACGCGTACCTTGACGGCACGGTCAAGAGCGACGCGCAGAAACAGCAGGCCGTGACAATCACCGAGAGCGCGTCGCCGGTCCACGTGGCAGGCAATCTAATCAGAGTCGTGCCCGGCAACATGTTCGGATTCTAGTTGCAGGATTGAAACGATATTGACGGCTCCGAATAGCCCGCTCTCTATTGACACGGTTCGAGCCGAACGCTTATATGGCCTAAAGAGCGAGCCACAGCGCGCTCCCACCCCAGGAGGAATCTAATTTCCATGGCTGATGCAGCACCGACGACACCCAAAGAAATCTTCGCGGCGATGCCGAGTCGCTTCAACAAGGACGCGGCGAAAGGTTTGAATGCGACTTACCAGTTCGACCTCTCGGGCGACAACGGCGGCAAGTGGCATGTAGTGATCAACAATGAGACCTGCACGGTCAAAGACGGACCGGCCGCGTCACCGAGCATCACGATCTCGATGACCGCGCAGGACTACGTCGATATGACGACCGGCAAACTCAACGGGCAGGTCGCGTTCATGAGCGGCAAACTGCGAATCGCGGGCGACATGGGCCTCGCGCTGCGCATGCAGAGTCTGTTTTCCTAAACTTGAACTTCATGCACCAATGAATTGAACGCCGGCCGGAGGCTCCACAAGCCCGGCCGGCGGAAAATCCGCCTGCAAAGTATCCCACACAAAATCGTCCCAAGCTCAAACGCGCCGATAAAAACTAGCGTCGGTACGCAGTCGATATACAATCTTATCCACTGATTAACGATTCCAGGCTGCCGCAAGCGCGAGCGCCAATTACTGTCAGTACATCAATTTCGGAAACTAAAATTCTGTTTCCCAAAACAGTCCCAAGCAAGGAGGACAAATCCACGTCACAGGAAGAGAGAACGCAAATGAGTTCCGCGGAGTTTGAGGGCGACCTCAACAAGGAAAGCGGAGAATCGAACGGGAACGGCCAGGACAACGATTCGCTGGCCTCAAAACTGTCGAAGGAGCTCAGCAACTGGCGGCGCAAGCGCACCTCGTCGCGGCCTCGGCATTCTGACGGACCCAGCCAGAACTTCTCGTCAGAGCCGGCCCGCACGATCAAGGTTCGCGGTCATGAGACTTTGGTAGTTCGCAAACCAAAGCTCGCCAAGCCCCCCACCAATACGAATCACACACCAAATAATCAGTAGTCAGTCTTTCACGTTTCCGTGGATGTGGGGTTGGGCGGGTTGAGGGGCTAGGAGCGGAAAATTTCGACGGGCATCTCGCGCGATGCCTGGCGGGCCGGATACAGGGTCGCCAGCAGGCACAGTAGCATCGAGGCCACAGCGACGGCGGCGAAGTTCGACGGCGCGACTGCGATCGGCAGCGTCGACATGCCGTAAATCTCGCGCGGGATGTGAATGAAATGGTAGCGCGCCAGCGCGAAGCATCCGGTGGCGCCCAGAATCAGTCCCGCCACGGTTCCAGCCGCGCCGACGATTAGTCCCTTCAGCACGAAAATGAGGCGTACGTCGCTCCGCTTCGCACCCATCGCGATCAGCACCGCGATGTCCTTGCGCTTCTCCATTACCACCATGATCAGCGTCGCGACCAGGTTAAACGCGGCGACCCCGATCAACAGCACGAGCACGATCGCATAGACGCGCTTGAGCAGTTCGAAGCCTGCCGCCCCCGACTCGTTGAACTCGATCCAGTTGCGCACGCGGTACGGGTCGGGAAACAGTTTGCGCAGCGCATCGGTCACCGCGTCGGTCTCGTCGAGATTGGTCAAATGAATATCGACGCCGTCCACTTTTGCGGGCCGTCCGAAGAAATCCTGCGCGCGAGAGAGATCGATGAACACCATGTTGGCGTCGATGAAGTTCATCCCGGAGTCGAAAATCGCCCCGATCGCGAATTGACCGCTCTTGGTTGAGAGCGACCCGTCGGGCGCAATAATTGGCGCGACCATCCGAACCATGTCGCCGGGTTTCGCCTTGAGTTTTTTCGCGAGGCTCACTCCGATGGCAAGGCCGCCCGTCGTAACCGCGGGCCCCGCGGCGTTGGCGGGAATCGCGTAGCTTCGCGAGAGATCGTCGAGACCGCCGGCGGTCATGTATTTGCCCCATTGCTGGCGCACGGTCGGGTTATTGGGCTCGACGCCGCGCACTACCACACCGCCGATTCCGCGGCCCGAGCTCAGCATCGCCTGGCCCACGATATACGCGTCCGAGCCGTTGACGCCGGGCACGCCGGTAAGCCTTTTCTCGATGTCGGCGTAGTTGTCGATCGAGCCTTGCGAATTGAGTATCTGGACCTGCGGACTGAGGCTGAGCACGCGCTCCTTGAGGCTCTGCTCGAAGCCGCCCATCACCGAAAGCGTCATGGTGAGCGCGGCGACGCCGATCATCACGCCGACCGCGGTAAAAATCGTCGTGATCGAGATGAAGGCGTCTCTGCGGCGGGCGCGCAGATAGCGCAACGCAATTTTGAGTTCGTATCGCACGGTCAGCAGCGAGAGGAACTCAGAATATCACGTTCTCTTTCTTTAACTGCTCGATCTCGTCGCCGCTGAGCAAGAGCATCTCGCGAAAGACCTCGTCGTTGTGCTGGCCGAGAATCGGCGCCGCCGAGCGCAGCGTGCCCGGCGTGCGGCTCATGCGATGCTCGAGTCCCTCGTACGGCGACGCGCCCATTTCCTTGTGCTCGAGCCAATGCCAAAAGCCGAACGCCTCGAGGTTGTCGTCCTGGTGGATGTCGACGCAGTTCTCGACCGGGTACGCAGCGACCCCGGCGGCTTGCAACTTCACAGTAAGCTCGTGCGCGTTGTGCGCGCGCGTCAGCGAGCCGACGAACTGATCGATCGCCGCGGCGTTCTCGATGCGCGCGGCCGCGGTCGCGAAGCGCGACTCGGTGGAATTGGCGCCGAAAACAGTGAGCATCGCGCGCCACTGATCGTCGCCCGCGACTGCTATCGCGATCCATCGCTCGTTGCCGTCCTCGTCGGCGCATCGGTACGCGCCGTGCGGAGCATAACGCTCGCTTGCGTTGCCACGCGGGCCAAGCACGCGGCCGGTCGCGTGGTAATCGATCAACGCGGGCGCGAGATTCTGCATCGCAGCCTCGTACTGCGACATGTCGATATACTGGCCCTTGCCGGTGCGGCGCCGATAATCGAGCGCGGCCAGAAGCGCGAACGCGGAAAATCGCGGCGCGATGAAATCCGTGTAGGCGCCGTACGGCGGCGTGCATGAGCCCGGCCCGTAACCCGAGATGTAGTAAAAGCCCGACAACGCGGCCATCAGTTGGCCGAAGCCGGGATAGAGCGCGTTGGGTCCCGTCTGCCCCTGCATACAGGTCGAGAGCATGATGAGGTCGGGGCGCAGCTCACGAAGATTTTCGTAGTCGAGGCCCCAGTTGCGCATCGCCTTGGGCGTGAAACTCTCGACGACGATATCGGCCCACGGCACCAGCCGTTTGGCGAGCTCGCGCGCTTTGGGCTTGCTCAAGTCGAGCGTGATTCCCTTTTTCGAAGTGTTGTAGCTGGCGAAGAACTGGCTGCGGTTGAAGCCCGGCATCGCGTCTTTCCACGGCGGGCCGATGCGCAGCACGTCGGGGCGCGCGGCGGACTCGACGCGAATCACCTCGGCGCCGTTGTCGGCGAAATACTTGGTCGTGATCGGACCGACTCCCACCCACGCGAAGTCGAGAATGTGAACTCCTTCAAGTGCGAAACGGCTCATCTCTGATTCTCCTGAGAGCTTTGCATAACCTGCCAGGCCTTCCGCATCCTCGCTCCGCCTTTTCCCCTCTCCCTGAAAGGGAGAGGATCGAAGGTGAGGGTCCTTATACAGCGCGCGTCTTTTGCGCGCGATTCAAGATTCTGCTCCTCCATTCAGCAACTCCGGTAAGGGCCATCCAAAGCTGTCGAACCCTCCTCGCTAAATCGAGCCCCCGGCTCGCAGCTTGTCCAACCGTTCGGGCGTGAGGCCCAGCAGGCCGCGGTAAATCTCGTCGCTATGCTCGCCGATTCGCGGCGCGCGCGTCGTCGATCCGATCGGCGTCGCGGACATTTTCGCGAACGGTCCCGGAAACGTGAGCGTGCGGCCGAGCGTGTCATGCGGCACCGCCGTCCAGAAGTCGCGCGCCTTGAGCTGCTCGTCGGCCGCTATGTCGGCTGCCGTCGCGACGGGCGCGAGAAAGATGCGGCGCTTCAGTCCCTGCGCGTAAATCTCGTGCTTGGTCATCGTCATCAGAAAGCGCTGGATGGTGGTCTCGAGGTCCTCGATCTCCTTGTGGTCCTGCTCGGTCATCTTCATGAAAACGCCGGGCACCCACGAAACCCAATCTTTGGTGCGCATCCAGTCTGAGCCGAAGCCCTTCTCACGCATCCACTCGAGCAGCGCTTTAGTCGAATTGCCGAAGGTCGTTCCGCCGGCGATCAGAATTGAAATGTTGCCGTCCTTGCACTCGTACACCATCTTGCGCCGCGCGTCGGCCGAGCCGACGAAAATTCCGGTGCGCGAGAGATAGTTGCCGTGCAGGAACGGCATCGCCTGCTCGTTCATCAGCGTCCACACGATGCAGGCCTGCATGTTGACGACGATGCGCTGGCCGAGCCCATCGATCTGGCGCGGGTAGTGCGCGAGCATCATCGCGACCGCCGCCTCGCCGCCCGCATGCAACCCGGCTTGCGGCAGACTCATCTGCAGCGGCGGCTTCCCCTCCTCGCCCATCAGGTACATCATGCCGCCGGCCGCCCACGTGATGATGTCGGCCCAGTTGTAATCTTTGCCGGGACCAGTGTCGCCGAACGGCGTGATCGACGCATAGATGAGCCGCGGATTTTTCCTCGCGAGCGCGTCGTAGCCGAGACCGATCGAATCGAGATAGCCGAGCGGGTGCGACTCGACGAGAAAGTCGGAGTGTGCGGCAAGATCGGCGACAAGCGCGCGCCCGTCGTCGCTGGCGAGATTGGCGGTCACGGATTTTTTTCCCGCGTGATACGCGATCGAATAGAGGCAGTGGTCGGGATCGGCTTTGTCTTCCAGATAAGGCGGGATACGCCGCGTCGAGCATCCGCCGGGCGGCTCGACCTTGATAACTTCCGCGCCAAGATCGGCAAACATCTTGCCGCACAACGCGCCTCTCTCGTCTGTCAAATCGAGCAGCCGAAAACCCTTGAGCAACTCTGATGGCATGAATAGACCTCGCAGAACTCGGAATTTTATATCCTACCGCGCCAAAGATGTAACTCTGCGACGAGCTGAACGGCGCCACGTCCACGAAAGTTCAGGGATGAACTGTTCAGCCTGATGCCAGCCGATTTTCTCTGATACTACTAGTGGTAATGGACGATCCGTCAGGATGCCCCGCGCTCGCCCTACTACTTACCCTGCATCGGGCCACGCCCCATCCCCACAAAAACACAAAAACATTTTTTGACGGAACGAAGCTACCGATGGTGGTCGAACCGTCTCGATACCACAACAGGTGGTATAAGCTGTTTTGGGGCTGTTCTCGGAACCCGTTCGACGTCGCGAGCGCCAAAGCGGGCGCCGGTGGATGTTCACTTCCAGGGGAGCGCCACGCCCAGGCTGTGAGTCAACTTCTCGGTGTCCTTGGGCGTGTAAACGTGGCGCGGCGGAGTCTCGAAGGTCTGGTAGGGTCGCAGGCGCAGCACGACCCGCTGCTCGCTGATCGCGCCTTGCCTGACATTCGGCCTGACCGAGTCGGGCATCGTTTGCCCGGCCATCAGGCCCGCGATACGCATCATGAGGTCGGTCGCGGCCTCAACCTCGGTCTCGATTGTCGCGTCGCAGTAGACTTGCAGATAGGTCGGCGGCCATTTTTCGTCGAGCACGCAGAGCGAAACTTTCGGATTGCGCCGGATCGCACCGGCCTTGCCCCGCTGGGCCATCGTCGAGACCAGGATCTCGTCGCCGTCCATCACGTAGTAAACGATCGACATCGAAGGCCCGTCGTGTCTGCGGTTGTAGCCGAAGATTGCGGTGCGATGCGACCGTACGAACTCCATCCGTTCCTGCTGGTTCACGGCATTTTACTCCCATGTTCTCGTCGGGCCTTCCGCCGACCGAGCTACTCCGGCTGGCGGGCGTGGCGCGCGGCGCCGATCGCGGTGGCGAAGTCGGCGTGCTCGGGAATGACGAAGCGGCGGCCGAACGGGAAGTCGAGGCGCTTCATCTCCTGCATGAATCGGAACAGTCGCGACAGCTTGCCTGTCAGCACTATATTTTCCTGGCCGCAGGCGCGCGCGCTCGCGAGCGCGAGCACGCCGATGGATTCGGTGATCATGTTCATGATGGCGAGCGCCTTGTCCTCGGGCGTCGCGTCGGCGCTTATTTTGCCGAAATTCGCGGCCGTGGTGTTCGGTGGCAGGTCGCCGATCGCGCCGCCGGCGATGTCGCGAACGCTGAGATCGATGCGCCGTAGATCGCCCTTGCGCGCCAGTTTTTCGAGCCGTTCGATCGTCGAGACTCCGAGCATGTGCTTGGCGAGTCCGAGCAGCGTGCCGCCGCCGACCCCCGTGCCGCTGAAGTGCGCTATTTTGTCGCGCGTGACCGACACGATTGCGGTGCCGGTGCCGAGCGAGACCACCAGCGCGCTCTCCTTGCCGGCGAGCGACGTACCGCCGATTCCGATCGCGGTGAACTCGTTGACCTTGACAACCGGCCGGCCGAGCAAGGACTTGGTGAGCACGCGCGAGCCCGCGCCGGTCGCGGCGACACACTCAACATCTTCGAGTTTGATTCCGAAGTCCGCTACAAGCTTGCCGAGCGCGCCCGCGGCGGCGGCGACGGGATCGTTGGCCTCGATCGTTACGACATGCAGGCCGCCATTTTCGAGGATGACGGCGTCGGTGGTCGAACCGCCGATATCGATGCCAACGATCATAGGTGGTGCCGGCTCCTGTCCAGCCCGTCATGAAGCTAGATCAGCGCGGGCACCTGCGCAACGACGCCGCAGCAAGCGACTTAGCCGGACTGGGGCACTGTGATACTTTTCAAAAATGGCACGGCGCAAGGCCGATTCGTCCCAAAGTCTGTTTCCACCGCGCACGCCCCTCAGCCAGCCGCTGGCGGACCGGATGCGTCCGCGCACGCTCGACGAGATTGTCGGCCAGGAGCATCTGCTGGGCCCGGGAAAGTTCCTGAGCCAGATGGTCGCGGCGCACGTGCTGCATTCGATGATCCTGTGGGGCCCGCCAGGCACGGGCAAAACGACGCTTGCGCTCGTGCTGGCGGAACACTCTGGCGCCGTATTCCGCAAACTTGCGGCGGTGACGTCGGGCGTCGCCGATCTCCGCGAGGCGGTCGAGGCGGCGCGCCAAGACCTCGAGGCTGGCAAGCGCACCGTGGTCTTCATCGACGAGATTCATCGATGGAACCGCGCGCAGCAGGACGCGTTTCTGCCGCACGTCGAGAGCGGGCTGATCACGCTGATCGGCGCGACCACGGAGAATCCGTCGTTCGAGGTAATCTCGGCGCTGCTCTCACGGATGCGGCTGCTCGTGCTGCATCCACTGTCGGAGGAAAACGTCGCGACTCTTGTGCATCGCGCGCTCGCCGACAAAGAGCGCGGACTCGGCAACCGTGGACTCAAGCTGGGAGTCGGCGCGATCGACGAGATAGTTCGATACGCGGGCGGCGACGCGCGACGAGCGCTCGGCACGCTCGAAATTGCAGCGGAGTTCGCGCAAAACGCGGGCGCGACAATAATCACGCCCGAACATATTCGCGAGTCGGCGCAGCAGAAGGCGCTGCTCTACGATCGCGCGGGCGAGGAGCACTACAACGTAATCTCGGCCTTCATCAAGAGCATGCGCGGCAGCGATCCCGACGCGGCGGTTTACTGGATGATGCGAATGGTCGAGGCGGGCGAGGACCCGCTGTTCATCGCGCGGCGGATGGTAGTCTTCGCGTCGGAAGACGTCGGCAACGCCGACCCGCGCGCGTTGCAGGTAGCGATCGCGGTCAAGGAAGCAGTGGACTTCGTCGGGATGCCGGAGGGTGTGATCCCGCTCGCCCAGGGCGTGACGTACCTGGCCAGTGCGCCGAAGTCCAACGCGTCGTATCTCGCGATGCGCGCGGCGGGCGAAGATGCGAAAACGCTTGGCGCGCTGGCGGTGCCGCTGCATTTGCGCAACGCGCCGACGCCGATGATGAAAGGACTCGGCTACGGCAAGGACTATCGGTATCCGCACGATTTCGAAGGTGCGCTAGTCGCGCAGAACTACCTGCCCGACGAAATCGGCGACAAGATCTACTACGAGCCGTCCGAGCGCGGCTACGAAAGCAGGATTCGCGAGTTTCTCACCCGCGCGCGCGAGGCGCGCAACACCGCGTCGCAGCGCAAGCCCGGCGGGAAAGACTGACCGCTGTCATCCTGACGAAGCGAGCAACGCGAACGGCAGGAAGGAACTCGGACAGCTTCGCGCCGAGCGAAGCCGGTACCGGTTCCGAAATCGCGCAGCGCTCCTCAAAAGCGAACCGCGGGAGCCGGAGCGTATCCGTTTCCCGCGGTCCACAAAAATCGGGCCGAGATTATTTCGTGCCGAGAACCGCGTCCTTCAACGCTTTGGCAGCGGTGAAGCGAAGCCGGGTGCGCGCCGGAATCTTGATCTCCTGACCGGTGGCCGGATTGCGGCCCATGCGCGCCTTGGTCTTGCGCTTGCGGAAGATACCGAGGCCGGCCAGCCGCAGCGATCCTTCCTTCTTGAGCTCGCGGACGACCAATGCGTTGAGTTCCTCGAGCACGGTCTTCCCCTGCTTCTTGGTGAGTCCGAGCTTTTCAGCCATGTGGGCTGCTACCTGCGACTGAGTCATCATCCTCCTCCTTGCGTCCCGGGTTGCGGGCTTTCAGTGAGGGTGAACGAGTAGCGCGGGAATTTCAAGGGTGGAGAGCACGAAAATGGCGATTTTTTCTAGGGATCGTGATGGTTTTTGCACAGGCCCATCGTGTATGCCTTGAGCCCCAAGGGTTTTGCGCGAGCAAATCGCGCGACCCGCACGATCGCGCCGTCAGTAGCGGACTTCGACGAGGTAGAGACCGCCGGGCGGCGCGTTGGCGGGAGCCGCGTGGCGATCACGTCCGGCGAGAATCGCGGCGATTTTCTCTGGCGTCAGCTTGCCGCGTCCCACGTCGATCATGGCCGCGACCATCGCGCGCACCATGTGACGCAGAAAACTCGTCGCCTCGACGCGATAGAGAACAACGTCGCCGGCGCGCGTCCACTCGCTCGAAATCACGCGGCGGACCGTGGTCGTCACGTCGGTGCCGAGCGAGCGGAAGGCGGCGAAGTCGTGCTCGCCGACGAAGATGCGCGCCGCGCAGTTCATCGCCGCGAGATCGAGATGGTCGCGGACCAGCCAGCTATAGCGATACTCGAAAGCGGACGCGACCTTGCGATTCAACACGCGATATTCGTACACGCGGGAGCGGGCGGCGCGGCGCGGGTCAAAGTCGTCGGGCGCGGGCGCGATGTCGAGCACCACGATGTCGGCGGGCAGCATCGCGTTGAGAGCGCGCTGCAATTCGGCGGTGTCGAAGGAGCGCGGAATCGAAATCGAGGCGACCTGCCCGCGCGCATGCACGCCGGCGTCGGTGCGGCCGGAACCGAAAACGCGCACCGGGACGGCGAAAATCCGCTCGAGCGCCGCTTCGATCCTTCCCTGAATCGAATCGTGACGCGGCTGAAGCTGCCATCCGGAATAGTTGCTGCCGTCGTACTCGAGCGTGAGCTTGAGAACCATCGCGCGGACAGGTCAGGCGAGAGCCGGCGAGCTGAGCGCCAGCGTCTCGGCAATCCAGAGGGCTCCCAGAGCGGCCATGCGCGTATTGTCGAACACGCACCACAACGATAGCGAGTCGGGGCGCGTCTCGACGCTGACGACGATCGCCTCCTGGCCGACCGCGTCGATCACGCCGAGCGGTTCGCCTTCTTCGGCGATCAGAATGCCGGGCGCGACGCGCAACAGTTCGACCGCGTCCTCGCCTTTGCCGCGGCTGTCGCGCGGCCGCTGGATATCGACGGTCAACGCAGAACCATGAAGGACGGGAATTGCGGCGGCCTGCACGGAGAGCGAAGGCGCTTTGTCGAGGAGCGTCGCGACCTGCGCGGCGATCGCAGCCGCGACCGAGCGTTCGTGCTCGCGCATGAAGGCATTGAAGCCGCGTTGGACTTCCTCGTCGTCGAGCGCAAGGCGCGCGCTCAGAAGATCGGTGGTCTGATCGACGGTGGCGGTCAGCACGTCCCTGCCGCCGACGCTCGCGCCAAGCATCGCGGTAGCGGCGACGAATCCATCGCGGGTGCCAAGGGCCTTTAGACAGGTGCCAAGCACGTGGGCGACCGGATGAGGAATTGCGAAGAGCTTCGAATTGCGCAACTTCGCGATCGCCTCGCGCGGAGTGAGTCCAGGCGCGACCATCGGCACGTTCGACGGCGAGCGATTCGCCGCGCTCAGATCGATGAGAATCGGGCCCGGGAGTGCGGCGACAATTTCCGCGGCGCGCGGCGCGGGAATCGCGAGGAAAGCGAGATCGAAGTCGCGAAGATCGGCCGGACTCTCGAGTGCGTCGACGAGGCGCTCTTCGCCGGCGGCGTCAACGGTCTGCATCGCGCCCGCTTCGGTAGCGAACAGTTTCAGTTCGCTGAGCTGGAAGCCGCGCGCGGCGATCAGTTCGATAAGCTGGTTGCCGACCGCGCCGGTGGCGCCGACAACCGCCACTCTCGGCTCGCGGGAAATGCTCATTCGCCTTCGCTTTCGGAGCTCTCGAGTTTTTCGCGGACCAGCCGACCCATCGCCTTGCATCCGACGGTCTGCGTGCCGGCGCCGCCGTGAAGGTCGCGAGTGCGATAACCGTCGCGCACGACAGAATCGACCGCCTGCGAAATCAGCTCGGCTTCGGAGCGCATCCCGAGCGAATGCTCGAGCAACATCGCCGCCGACAGAATCGCGGCCAGCGGATTGGCCTCGTCGCGGCCCGCGATGTCCGGCGCGCTGCCGTGAATCGGCTCGTAAAGCCCGACGCGGAAACCCGCGCTGTTGAGCTCCTCGCCGAGCGACGCCGACGGCAACAGGCCCATCGAGCCGGCGAGCACCGAGGCCTCGTCGGTCAGGATGTCGCCGAACATATTCTCCGTGACGACCACGTCGAAGTCCTTGGGGCGGCGTATCAGATGCATCGCCATCGAATCGACCAGCTGATTCTCGAACGCGACGTCCTTGAACTGCGCGCTCAGCTCGGTTGCGATCTCGCGCCACAGCCGCGACGTGGCGAGCACGTTGGCCTTGTCGACCGAGGTCAGTTTTTTGCGGCGATCGCGGGCCAGCTCGAAACCAAACTTAAGCACGCGCGCAATTTCGGCTTCGGTGTAGAAGCAGGTATCGACCGCCTCGCGGCCGTCCTTCGCCGTGCGTTTTTCGCTCGGCTTGCCGTAGTAGATGCCGCCGGTCAGCTCGCGAATGATGACGACGTCGACGCCGTTTACCACTTCAGCCTTCAGCGGCGACGCCGCCATCAGCTCCTTGAGGGTTTTGACAGGGCGGATGTTGGCGAACAGTCCCAAGGCCTTTCGCAGTCCAAGCAATGCCTGTTCGGGGCGCTTCTCCGCGTTGGGCTTGTCCCATTTCGGCCCGCCGACGGCGCCGAGCAGAATCGCGTCGCTGTCCTGCGCGAGCTTGAGCACTGCGTCGGGCAGCGGAGTGCCGGCGGTGTCGAGTGCGTGACCGCCAATCATGCCCTCCTTGAACTCGAGATCGACGGCCGATCGGCGCGCGATGATCTTGAGAACCTGCAGAGCCTCTCCAACGACCTCCGGGCCGATGCCGTCACCTTTGAGAACTAGAATTTTATAGGCCATGCGAAAGCGCTGAACGCCTGGACGTGAATGATCGGGAAGAGCCTCAGACCGTCTCGACCCGTCAGTGTATAGCCTCGAAAATTAGGAGCGCAGATTGGCGCGAGTGCGCTGTAGCAAACCTCGCCACAATGGCGGGCGCCAGAAGTCGTACGTCGCGCAGGGTGAAGGGCGAATTCAACTTCAAACTCAAGCTCCCCAAGCACTTAGCCCAAGTAGGAAGTTGCGGCAAGCCCCATCGCGGCTCATCGGACGTCGGTGGTCGGCTTCAGCGGCGCGTGCTTGCGCGCCTTCAGCCGGTTGAGCGCGTTTACCAGCGCGAGCGCGCTGGCCATCACGATGTCGCTATGCGCGCCCTGGCCGGCGACGGTCACGCCGTTTTCGCGAATCATGCAGCTCACTTCGCCGAGCGCGTCGGTGCCGCCGGTAATCGCCTTGACCGCATAGCGCTCGAGCGCGGGATTGATCGCGGCGATTTTGTAGATCGCCTTGTAGCACGCATCCACCATCCCGTCGCCTTGGCCCTCGGCCGAGCACTCTTTTCCCTCCACACGCAGCGTGACTTCCGCGTGCGGCGTGCTCTTGCTGGATGAGCCGACTTTCAGGTCGACCAGCTCGTAGTGATCGACGGTCCGGCGCGCGCCCTCAGTGACGAGCGCCAGGATGTCGTCGTCGTACACGATTTTCTTTTTGTCGCAGAGCGCCTTGAATTCGGCGAACGCCTTGTTCACGTCGACGTCGTCGATATCGACGCCAAGCTCCCCGAGCCGGTTGATGAACGCGTGACGCCCGGAATGCTTGCCCAGCACCAGCTTGTTCGAGGGGATGCCGATATCCTCGGGCTTCATGATCTCGTAGGTGAGCTTGTACTTCAGCACGCCGTCCTGATGGATTCCGGCTTCGTGCGCGAACGCATTGTCGCCGACGATCGGCTTGTTGGCCGGCACAGACTGGCCGATCACCTGCGACAGCAGGCGCGAGGCCGGGTAGATCTGGCGCGTGTTGACGCGTGACTGCACGCCCATCAAGTCGTGGCGCGTCTTCATCGCCATCACGACTTCTTCCATCGAGCAGTTGCCCGCGCGCTCGCCGATTCCGTTGATCGTGCATTCGATCTGACGCGCGCCGTTGCGAACCGCCGCCAGCGAATTCGCGACCGCCAGCCCGAGATCGTTGTGGCAATGCGCGCTCCAGATGACCTTGTCGGCGCCGGGAACTTTCTCGCGCATGTACGCGAACATCCGGCCGAATTCCTCGGGGATGGCGTGCCCGGTCGTGTCCGGCAGATTGATCACGGTGGCGCCCGCGCGAATCACCTCGCTGCAGACGTCGACCATGTAGTCCCAGTCGGAGCGCGACGCGTCCTCGCACGAGAACTCGATGTAGTCGAGATGCTTTTTCGCGCGCGTGACGGCCCAGGTCGCGGCGTCGAGCACGTCCTCGCGATTCATGTTGAGTTTGTACTTGAGATGGATGTCGGAGGTCGCGATGAAGATGTGAATCCCCGGATGCGCGGCCTTGTCGACTGCGCGCAGCGCCGAATCCACATCCTGTTCGCCCGTACGCGACAGGCTGATCACCACAGGATCGGTGACTGCCTGCGCGACGCGAGTAATCGACTCGAAGTCACCGGGCGAAGAAACGGCAAAACCGGCTTCTATGATATCCACGTTCAGCCGTTCGAGTTGGCGCGCGAGCGCGATCTTCTCCTCGACGTTCATCGTGCATCCCGGCGATTGCTCGCCGTCGCGCAGCGTCGTGTCGAAGATCCGGACGTAGTCCTTTTCGCTGTCCTTCGAGGGTGTGGTCGCGTGTGCCATCGTCATTCCTCCCGCATCGTCGCCGCGGGATCAGCGGGCCGATCGTTCGCCATGAGCGGAACCTGAAAAAAGAAAACGCCCCGGGCGGCTTCGATCGGCCCACTGCCCGGGGCGTGTGTCTCAGTTTAATCAGGCCGTTAGACCTGTCCGGACGCGCGCCTGGCGTGGGCCCCTGTAAGGGCCAGGCTCAGCAGCAGCTCCGGTAGCAGGTTGCAATACATCGTGTACGGATTCTAAACGGCGACCGAGTTACCAGTCAAGGCGTTCAGTGTTGCACGGGTTGATGGTCGCGCAGGCTGCGGGTGCGTTTGGCGACTTCGGGTTGTGGCGCGGCGCCGTTGGCGTCGTGGGATTTGGCGGCTGCGACCGGGCGCAGCACTGGTACCTTGGCGCTCAGGCGTTCGCCGCGAATCATCAGCCACGGACCTGACAGCACGTACGCGGCCGAGAGCATGAAGGCGGTGAGCTGCGGCATCGCGAACAGCATCGCTGCGCAGACCATCATGGTGATCACGAGTTCGACCTGTGCGCGTTTTTCGAGCTTCATCGCCTTGAAGCTGGGGTAAGGCACGCGCGAGATCATGAGGCCGCCGAGCACAAGCGTGACCGGCACCATCAGAGTGCAAAGCATCCGCGGCGATTCGAACTCGAAGTAGCTATAGGCCAGCGCGGTTGTGGCTATCATCAGGGCGGCCCCGGGAATCGGCAGGCCGACGAAGCGGCTCTTGTCAGCGGTCGCGGTCTGCACGTTGAAGCGCGCCAGACGCAGTGCGCCGCACAGCACGTACAATCCGCCGACTGCGATTCCGATCGAGTTGATCGGGCGCAGCGCCCACGAAAACGCCAGCATCGCCGGAGCGACGCCGAACGCCACCACGTCGGAGAGGCTGTCGTACTCCACGCCGAACTGGCTCGAGGTGCGCGACGCGCGCGCGATACGTCCGTCGAGGCCGTCGCAGAAAAACGCGATTATGATCATCACGGCGGCGACTTCGAAATGCCCGGTTACCGCGGAAACCATTGAGTAGAAGCCTGACAGCAGGCCTATCGACGTGATCGTCGCAGGCAATAAAAACACTCCGCGGCGGAGCGGGCTTTCAGGTCCGGCGTTGCCGTCGCCGACCTGAGTCGAGTAGAGCGCCATGCGGGCGCGCTCTTCGCGCGAGCGGCGGGAATTGCGGCTCATGGCTCGATTGCTCCGATGATGGATTCTCCGGCGCGAACGCGTTGCCCGAGTGACACCGTGACCCGGTAGTCGGACGGAAAAAAATGATCGACGCGGCTTCCGAACATAATCAGGCCGATACGCTGACCTGGTTGTATCTTATCATGCGCGCGGAGCCGGCAAACTATCCGCCGCGCGAGATATCCGGCCACCTGCAGCATGCCGAACGTGCGTCCCGACGCGTCGGTCATCGCGATCAGGTTGCGTTCGTTGTGCTCGCTGGCATCGTCGCGAAACGCGGCGCGGAACTCGCCCGCAGTGTGCTCGACCGTCACGACTTCGCCGCCGACCGGCGCGCGATTCACATGCACGTTGAGGGGCGACATGAATACCGACACCCGATGACAGAGACGGCCGCTCGTGCCGGGAAATGGCACTTCGGAAATGTCGGTGATTTTGCCATCGGCGCCGGAGATTACGACGTTTTCGGTGCGATTCGGATAGCGGTCCGGATCACGAAAGAAAAGCGCAATCGGAATTGCAATTATTACCAGGATCGCGCCCACTGACTTGAGGCCGAGCGCAATCAGGGTGACTCCGACCAGCGCCAATCCGAGCGACAGCACCGCGCCCTCGGTCGCTATTCCGATCACGCGTGCGATTCGAGAGACCACGGCGCCCGGCGCCGGGCGCCCGCTGTCGGTTTCGCCCGCCACGACGCTTTAGTTCTTCGACTTGTCGACCAGCCGGTCGCTCGCGAGCCACGGCATGAACGCGCGCAGCTTGCGCCCCACATCTTCGACCGGATGTTTCTCGGCTTCCTTGCGCAACTCGCGGAATCTCGGCAGGCCCGCCTTGTAGTCGCCAATCCACTCGTTGGCGAACTTGCCGGACTGGATGTCGGCGAGGATCTGCTTCATCGCTTCGCGCGACTGCGTGCCGATCACCTTCTTGCCGCGCGTCATGTCGCCGTACTCGGCCGTGTTGCTGATCGAGTAGCGCATGTTCGAGATTCCGCCCTCATAGATCAGGTCCACGATCAGCTTCACTTCGTGCAGGCACTCGAAGTACGCCATCTCGGGCGCGTAGCCGGCCTCGACCAGCGTCTCGTAGCCGGCGCGGATAAGCTCGGTGAGCCCGCCACACAGGACGGATTGCTCGCCGAACAGGTCGGTTTCGGTTTCTTCCTTGAACGTGGTTTCGATTATCGCCGCGCGGCCGCCGCCGATCGCGCTGCCGTACGCGAGCCCGACCCTGGTCGTGTCGCCCGACGGATCCTGTTGCACCGCGAGCAGGCACGGCACGCCGCGGCCCTTCGTGTATTCCGAGCGCACGAGATGACCGGGACCCTTGGGCGCGATCATGAACACATTGACGTCGGCGGGCGGCTTGATGAATTTGAAATGGATGTTGAAGCCGTGGCCGAAAGCCAGGTACTTGCCCTTGGTGAGATGCGGCGCAATCTCGGCCTCGTAAATCTCGGCGCCCATCTCGTCGGGCACCAGCATCATGATTACGTCGGCCTGCTTTGCGGCGTCGGCGGTGTCGAACACCGGGATGCCCTGCCTGGTGGCCTTTTCGCGCGACGCCGATTTTGCGCTGAGCCCGACGCATACGTCCATCCCGCTGTCGCGCAGGTTGAGCGCATGCGCATGTCCCTGGCTTCCAAAGCCAATGACCGCGATCTTCTTGCCCTTGAGTGCGGACAGGTCCGCGTCGCGGTCGTAATAAACCTTCATTTGAATGTTCTCCCGAATTTTCTCGCCGTCAGACTATTCAGCTTCGCGCGACCGGCGGCTTTGATGATTGTCGTGGTTCAGCTGCACTGCGCGCGCCATCGCGACTTTGCCCGACCGCACGACTTCCTTGATTCCGAGCGGGCGCACGATCGCGATGAACGCCTTGATCTTTTCCGAGTCGCCCGTCAGCTCGACGGTGATTGCACGCGGGCCGATATCGATCACGTGGGCCCGAAACGCGGCGACGATCGAGTCGAGCTCGGAGCGGGTCCGCTCATCCACCGAAACTTTGACGATCACCATCTCGCGATCGATCGTTTCGACGTCCTTGAAGTCGGTAATCTTGATCACCGAGACCAGCTTGTTGAGCTGCTTGTTGATCTGCTCGACGATCTGATCGTCGCCGGTGGTCACCAGCACGATCCTGGACACCGTCGGATCGAGGGGGTCCTCGTTGACGGTCAGGGATTCGATGTTAAAGCCGCGGCCCGAGAACAGTCCGGCCACGCGCGCGAGCACGCCGAATTCGTTTTCAACCAGTACCGATATCGTATGACTTGTCATGCGGTGGTGTGCGCGCGCTCATGGCCGGGACCGGTGGCGTCAGCGAGCCTCTTGCTGATAGCGGCCGAGAATCGCCATCATGCGGTCTTTCGAGGCGAGCTTAAGCTTCTGGATCCGCTTTTCTTCGATTTCCTCTTCGTTGGTCAGGTAGAGTTTGCTTCTAAAGACTTCGAGTTTTTGCTTGAGCGCTTGATGCTCCGTGTAGAGGGCCCTCAGCTCCTCGTCGTGGGTCAGATGCTGCCGAATGAGTTCTTCCTCTCGATGCTCCATACGCCCTCCGTGCCTATGCCTGCCGGATTTTTCGAAGTGGGCTTGAACGTAGCCTCCGGCGTCCTGATGTATAGCGGCTCCAGCGAAGCCGCTCGATCCGTTTCTCCGCGGGCAAACCGCGCCCCGCCCAGCGCCGCGACGCAGACTCCGCGCAAATCGAGCATCCCTGTTTCGAAAACCGCCACCCTATGGCCCCGCGATTCCACAAGGGCCGCCGCATCCTTCGCTCGTTGGTCACCGATGAACATGACGTCCTCGGTGATGCGCGATGCCAGGTGTTCCAGCGCGATTACCAACTCCTGTGACAACTTCTCTAGCCCATTGGCCACGACCCGGTAAAGGGCCGCGTAAACTTCCCCTTTTCGAGCATCGACAACCACGGCCACCAGCCGGCCTGATTCGGTATTGTTGCGCTCCAACGCTGCTAATGCCATCGCGTCGAAGCCGGGCACGCCGACCAGCGCGCTTCCCGACGCCGTCGCGATTCCCTTAGCGTAGCTGAGCCCGATGCGCAGTCCGGTGAACGATCCCGGCCCGGTGCCGACCGCGATCGCGCCGAGCCCGGCAATCTGCATCCCCGCCGCGTTCAGCAACTCGTCGATAGCGCCCGGCAATGCGGCGCCATGCGAGCTGACTGGCCGCTCGATCGACGCGGCAACTCTGCCGCCCGCAATCAAAGCCAAGCTTGCAATCGATGTGGAAGTATCGAGTCCCAGGACCGGGCGCGTTGCGGCAGCCTCTTCGAGCAGCCGATTAACCCTGCACAATACGCGAGATGTCATTGAAGATTACGAACGCCATCAGTGCTACAAGCAAAAACAGTCCGACCTGGAGCATCGCCTCCCGGTAGCGAAGTTCGAGCGGCTTGCCGCGCGCGCCCTCGAAGACGAAGAACAGCAGATGCCCGCCGTCGAGCAGCGGCACCGGCAGCAGATTGATGATGCCGAGCTCGAGGCTCAGCATCACGGTAAACATCGCGAGGTTCGCAAATCCGCGATGCGCCTCCTGACCCGCCATCTGCGCGATCATGATCGGCCCGCCGAGCGCGTCGCGCACCGGCGTGCTGCCGGCGAAGATACTGGCGATTCCGACCACCATCTGGACCGTCATATCGACCGAAGTCTCGCAAGCCTCTTTCACCGCGCCGAACGGACCGAAGTGTTTCGTGATCTCGTCGCCACGCGGCTGCACGCCTATTACCCAGGAGGTTGCGTTGGTGCCGTAAATGGTTTTCTGGTCGAGCCGTGTCGGCTTGATAACAATCGTGCTGCGCGCGGACTTTCCGTTCTGGGTCCGATCGATTTCCAGCTTGATTTGAGAGCCGTCGCCCGCCTTTACCGTTTTCGAGAAATCGGACCACGTTTCCATCGGCTGGCCGTCAACCGCGACTATCCGGTCACCAGCGAGAAGTCCCGCCTTTGCCGCCGGTAGATCTTGCGTGGTCTTGCCGACCACCGGCAACAACTCCGGCACGCCGGTCATGAAAACCAACGTGAGCAGCAGCGGCGCGAAGATAATATTCGACAACGGTCCCGCCAGCACTATCAGAACGCGCTTGCCGAGCGGCTGAGTCGGGAACGCACGCTCGCAGAACGCGTTGACGAGGATGGCGGAAGGTTGTGCCGCCAGCGATTTGATCGCGTCGTCAACCTTGGGATGACGGCGCACTTCATCGAGCAGCAGCGCTTCGTCGGGTTTCAGTTCGCGCCCGATTATGCTGTGCGCGACGCCGGCGCCCGACTCGCCCAGGCGATCCGCAATCACGCGCAAATTGTCGTCGAATCCGGCGCCGGCTTGAATCACGCTGCGCTCGCGCGCCTCGCCAATCAGATCGAGCCCGATCTCGTGAAGATACATGGTCAATTCTTCGGCCGTGGGCTTCTCGCCGACTTCGTCGCCCAGCATTCGGACATAGCCGCCAAAGGGAGTCGCGCCAACTGAATACTCAGTCTCGCCGCGCCGGAATCCGAATAATTTTGGCGGGTAGCCGACCGAAAAGCGCAGCACGCGAACCCCGACTTTCTTCGCCATCGCGAAGTGTCCCGCCTCATGCACGACCACCAACACGGCGAAGACCAGAGCAGCGTACAGAATCGAAGCTATCATTTAGTTCCCAGCCGGAAGTCCTGTTCGCGATGTTTTCAAGCGTGAAAATGCGGCTCCCAAAGCCGCATCATCGAAACCAATAGTAGGCGAAAAACACCGCGAAGACCAGTGAACAAGTTCGATCGAGCAGGCCACCATGCCCCGGAAAAATCCATCCAGAGTCCTTGACTCCCGCGGCTCGCTTCAATGCCGAACCGGCCAGATCGCCAAGCTGCGCGAGGATGGAGGTTATAGCCGAAAATAACATCACGGAGCCCATATCCCAGGTTCCGCCGATCATCTTAAACAGCAGCCAGCCTGCCACTATCGTTGCGAGCAGGCCGCCCACCGCGCCTTCGACAGTTTTATTCGGGCTGACGCTCGGCGCGAGCTTCGTGCGTCCCAGGTACCGCCCGACGAAGTAAGCGCCGCTGTCGCTCACTACAGCCAACAGGATGACCAGCAGGAGCGTGTCGATGCCACCGGGACTGTTGCGCAGCAACGCGAAAAAAGGGAACAGGAATCCTACGTAAGCCGCGCCCATGAAGACCAGGCGCGGGCCGCGGAATCTTTCGCCACCGCCCGCGATTTCGACTCGCACCACCAGCCCAAGCATCATGAGGATTACGAGCGCCGGTACCAGCCACCCGACCAATCCCAGGTCGCCGCCGTACAGGAGCGCGAACAACGGCAGGCCACCGACGACGGCGAACAGCGGTAGCGCGACCCAGTGGAGAGCGCCGGTCATCGCGGCAACTTCGTAGAGTCCCCACAGGCCGGCGATCGCGTTGAAAATCGTGAAGAACCAGGCCGGCGAGAAAAGCACCAGCGCGGCCACTGCGGGCAGCAGGACCGCCGCTGTCAGAAGCCTAGTTCTGAGCACGCAGACGGGTGTCGGAGCCGTTGGTGACTGCGCCGAAGCGGCGCTCGCGAAGCTGGTAGGCGGCGATCGCGCTCAGGAACTCGCGCTCGCGGAAATCGGGCCACAGCGTGTCGGTAAAATAGAGTTCGGTGTAGGCGAGCTGAAATAGAAAAAAATTGGAGACGCGCAGTTCTCCCGAGGTTCGAATCAGCAGGTCGGGATCGGGAAGTCCGGAGGTGGACAATTCGCGCGCCACCAGCTGCTCGTCGATTTGATCCGGTGAAATCGCGCCGTCCGCCACCGCACGCGCGATCGACCGCGCCGCGTTGACGATGTCCTGGCGTCCACCGTACGACAACGCCAGCGCCACCGTCATCGAGCGATTTTCCCGGGTCGCCGCGACGGTCTCGGCCAGCGCGTCGCGCACGCGCGGGGGCAGCCGCTCGGTGTCTCCCAGAGCCACCACGCGGATGTCACGTTTCATCAGGCGCCTGGTCTCGGTGATGAGATAGCGATGGAACAACTGCATCAGGAAGCTGACTTCGGTGGTCGGCCGGCCCCAGTTTTCGCTCGAAAATGCGTACAACGTGAGGTAGGGGATGCCGAGTTCGCGGGCCGCATCGACCACCGCGCGCACCGAATCCTTGCCGCG
Source organism: uncultured delta proteobacterium (assembly GCA_963724395.1). GTDB lineage: Bacteria > Desulfobacterota > Binatia > Binatales > Binataceae > Binatus. The sequence goes on from CAVRUK010000005.1 coordinate 784,207, forward strand.
CCGATGGCCCTCGTGGCGCGAGAGCCCGCGCCGATTGGCCCAGCGGCCGTTGCCGTCCATCACGATCGCCACGTGACGCGGCATCCGCGACGGATCCAAAGACAGGGTTGGGAAATCGCTCAAAGGTAGTGAGATGGCCACTTGAGGTTCAGTCTTTACCGAAGGTCGCGCGCCGATTGGATATGATGACGGGCGAGCTCAGACCTCCATAATTTCCGCTTCTTTGGCGGTCAGCACTTTGTCGATTTTTTCGATGAACTCGGTGGTGTATTGCTGCACCTTGGCCTCGCCCGCGCGCATCTCATCCTCGGTGGCCTGCTTTTCCTTGTGCATTTCCTTGAGCATGTCGTTGGCGTCGCGGCGATGGTTGCGGATGCCGACGCGGAATTCCTCGCCGATTTTGCGGACGTGCTTCACCAGGTCCTTGCGGCGCTCTTCGGTCAGCTCGGGAATCGGAATGCGGATGATCTTGCCGTCGTTCATCGGCGACAAGCCAAGATCGGAAGTCTGGATCGCTTTTTCGATATCGTGCATCGCGCCCTTGTCGTATGGCGTGATCACAATCAGGCGCGGCTCCGGCGCCGACAACCCGGCCAGTTGCCGGAGCGGAGTCTTGGAGCCGTAGTAGTTCACCTGCAGATTTTCGACCAGCGCGGTTGACGCGCGGCCGGTGCGGACGCGGGCGAGTTCGTGGCGAAAGGCCTCGACGGTCTTGTCCATCTCCTTGCGCGCGTCCTCGATTGTGTCCGTAAGCATGCTCACGGTGCGCTCTCCACCCGGGTGCCGATTTGCTCGCCCATAACGGCCCTTCTTATATTACCCGCTTTGCGCAAATTGAACACGATGATCGGCAGGTGATTATCCATGCACATCGAGATGGCCGTCGAGTCCATCACCTTCAGGTTTTTCTGCAGCACTTCGATATAAGTGAGCCGGTCGAAGCGCTTGGCGCCCGGTTCGCGCATCGGATCGCGATCGTAGACCCCGTCCACCGTATGGCTCGCCTTGAGAATCACTTCGGCGCCGATTTCCATCGCGCGCAGGCTCGCCGCCGTGTCGGTGGTGAAATAGGGATTGCCGGTGCCGGCCGCGAATATGATGACGCGGCCCTTTTCCAGATGGCGCACGGCGCGGCGGCGGATATAGGGCTCGCACAGCGCCTGCATCTCGATGGCGGACAGCACTCGCGTGACGACGCCAACATGCTCGAGGGCGTTCTGAAGCGCGAGCGAGTTGATCACGGTCGCCAGCATCCCCATCTGGTCGGCGGTCGAGCGATCCATCCCGCGATCTTCGTAGTCGCTGCCGCGGATATAATTGCCGGCGCCGATTACCAGCGCGAGTTGCACGCCGAGCGCGGCAACTTCCTTGATTTCGAGTGCAATTTCGGCCAGCGCGTCGAGATCGAGTCCCGACCCTTGCGCGGGCGCGAGCGCCTCGCCGGATAATTTCAGCAGGATACGGCTGAAGCGCGGCTTGCCGTCCGTCGCACTCTGAACCTCAGCCATCTTTCTGGATGCTCCCGTGATACATCCGAAACCGCTCCCGAGAACGCCACCTAACCCCTAACCCCTTCCCTTGAGGGAAGGGGAACAATCGCGCGGTTGATACGCCTATGCCGGACCAGCATTGCCGTCGAGCGCCTCACCCAACTGATAGCGCGCGAAGCGGCGCACTTCGATCTTTTCGCGCATCTGGATCGTGGCCTCGCCAATCAGATCGTTGACAGTCTTGTTGGGATCTTTGACGTAAGGCTGCTCGAGCAGGCAGGCTTCCTTGTAAAATTTCTCGATCTTGCCATCGACGATCTTCGCCACGACCGCCGCCGGCTTGCCCTCGGCCTGGGTCGCGTAGATCTGCCGCTCCTGCTCGATGACGGCCGGCGACAGCTCCTCGCGCCGCACGACGCGCGGATTGGACGCCACCACTTGCATCGCGAGGTTCTTCACCAGCGCCTGGAACGCTTCCGACTTGGCGCAGAAATCGGTTTCGCAATTGACTTCGATCAACACGCCAATCTTGCCGCCCGCATGAATATACGAGCCGACCGATCCTTCCGATGCGACCCGGCCGGCGCGTCCCGCGGCCGCGGCGATCCCCTTTTCGCGCAGCCATACGACGGCCTTTTCGAGGTCGCCGGCCACCTCCGACAACGCGCGCTTGCAATCCATGATGCCGGCGCCGGTTTTCTCGCGCAGTTCCTTAACCTGGTTTGCGTTTAGTTCCATCACAATTCCTGAGTTGAGCTAGTATTCTTGGCCGGTCGCGCTACTGCAAGCGACGGCCAGGGCTGACTGACCCTGTTTGCGGATCCGCAGATCGAATCTATCGACTAGACCGCGCTTGGAGAGTCGGGCGCCGATGTTTCCGGGTTCGGCGCCCCGCCGGCGTCCGAGCGGATATCCGACTGTCCCTTGGCGCGCTCCTCGGCTATTTGCTTGCCTTCGATAATCGCGTCGGCGACCGCGGCCGTGAACAACTTGATCGCGCGGATCGCGTCGTCGTTGCCGGGAATTCGATACGCGATCAGGTCGGGGTCGCAGTTGGTATCGACTACCGCCGCGACCGGAATCCCGAGGCGATTCGCCTCCGCAACCGCGATATCTTCCTTCTTGGTATCGATTACCCACAACGCGTCCGGGAGCTTGCGCATATTCTTGATCCCGGCCAGCGTCGCCATCAGCTTTTCATGCTCGCGCCCGTTGTCGCTCATCTCTTTCTTGGTGAGCGCACGAATCATTTCCGGATCGGCCAACGTTTCTTCGAGCTTCTTGAGCCGGTCGATCGACGCGCGAATAGTCTGGAAATTGGTCAGCATCCCGCCGAGCCAACGGTTGTTGACGTAGAACATCCCGCACCGCTCGGCCTCTTCCTTGACGATGTCCTGGGCCTGCTTCTTAGTGCCGACGAACAGCATCGTGCCGCCCGCGGCGGCGAGATCGCGCGCGAAGTCGAAGGTCGCGCGAAACATCTTTACCGTCTGCTGAAGATCGATAATGTAAATACCGTTGCGGGCGCCGAAAATGTACTGCTTCATCTTCGGGTTCCAGCGGCTGGTCTGATGGCCGAAGTGAACGCCGGCCTCCAGAAGCTGCTTCATACTGATTTCAGTCATAGAATTTTGTCCCTGCCTCTTGCCCCATGCGCGGGGCAATCTTGAAGTATTATCAGGCCGCGCCGCTCTAATAAAGCGGCTAGCGGGTCACTTGTTTCTCGACGCTTTCAGCCGGACATCGTCACTGGCGACGCAGGCGGCGTTGAGGGCGCGGGCTTTCCCCAATGCGGCGTCGGGCGGCTTCTTGCTGAACCTCGCAAGTTTGCCGGTTTTGTCGAGATCGATCGGGTCTTCTTCCTTGTTCTGAAGGTCCGTGAGCGCCTTCTCGCAATTGTCCTCGGTGTCGAAGCTGGTGACGACAATCCAATGCGAAAGTGGAACCTCGGAATCAACCTCGTGAGGGATCCTGGCGGAATTGGGTGGCATCACGAGATACCAGCCAACGAACACGAGCGCCGCGAAGTGGCGGCTATCCAGTTTGCGCACGTGGGAAGTTATACGCCTGTTGCCGGCAAAAATCACCGACGCGCGAGAACCTCAACCCTAACCCCTCTCCTTTGAGGAGAGGGGAAAAGCAGCTTACGCGTTCATCGACTCGAGAAATTCCTCGTTGGTCTTGGTCTTGTCCATCTTGTCGATGAGGAATTCCATCGCTTCGACCGCGTTCAGCTGCGTCAGCAGCTTGCGCAGTATCCACACGCGGTTGAGCGTGGCGCGCGGCAGCAACAGCTCTTCCTTGCGGGTCGAGGAGCGCTGGATATCGATCGTCGGGAAGATGCGCTTCTCGAGCAGGCGCCGGTCGAGCGCGATTTGCTGATTGCCGGTGCCCTTGAACTCTTCGAAAATAACTTCGTCCATGCGGCTGCCCGTATCGACCAGCGCCGTCGCGATAATCGTCAAGCTGCCGCCGTCTTCGGTGTTGCGCGCGGCGCCGAAGAACTTCTTGGGCTTGTGCAGCGCGTTGGAATCGACGCCGCCCGACAGTATTTTGCCCGACGGCGGCACCACGGTGTTGTACGCGCGCGCCAGCCTCGTGATCGAGTCGAGCAGGATTACCACGTCGCGCCCATGCTCGACCAGCCGCCGCGCTTTCTCGATTACCATCTCGGCCACCTGCACGTGACGCGTCGCGGGCTCGTCGAAGGTCGAGCTGACGACCTCGCCCTGCACCGAGCGCAGCATGTCGGTGACTTCCTCGGGTCGCTCGTCGACCAGCAGCACGATCAGCACGATCTCAGGATGGTTGTGGGCGATTGCCTTGGCGATCGCCTGCAGCATCATCGTCTTGCCGGTGAACGGCGCCGCGACGATCAGCCCGCGCTGGCCCTTGCCGATAGGCGCGACCAGATCGATGATGCGGGTGGTCAAATCCTCGTGATTGTATTCGAGCTTGATGCGCTCTTCGGGATAGAGCGGCGTCAGGTTGTCGAACAGGATCTTGTCGCGCGCCTTCTCGGGGTCCTCGTAGTTGATCGATTCGACCTTGAGCAGCGCGAAGTAGCGCTCGCCTTCCTTGGGCGGTCGAATCAGACCGGAGACCACGTCGCCGGTGCGCAGATTGAACTTGCGAATCTGGCTCGGCGAAATATAAATGTCGTCGGGACCGGGCAGGTAGTTGTAGTCCGGCGCGCGCAGGAAGCCGAAGCCGTCGGGCAGGATTTCCAGCACGCCCTCGCCGAGGATCGAGCCGTTCTTGGCGGCCTGCGCCTGCAGGACCGCGAAGATCATCTCCTGCTTGCGCATGTTGGTGGCGCCGTCGACGTTGAAGTCGCGGGCCATCTGCGCCAGCTCGGTAATTTTCGCGCGCTTGAGCGACTTGAGGTTGAGCACCCCTTCATCGCTGATCACCGGCGCCGGCGGCGGAAGATTCGGATTGCTGTCGAGATTTACCTGCCGCGGTGTTCCGTTGGTCGAACGCGGGTCGTCAAAACGACCTTCCTCGTTCTTCGCAACGTGTCTGCCCTTGCTCATATGCCTTCCCCGCAACCTGGACTCCATCATTTCGGTGCTGCAAATCGCCGCCGCTTTAGGCGCGCGCATCGCAGGTTATGAACGTTTGTTCCAATGGGCTCCCCAACGGGAGGTACCACTATAGATTGAGTACTCAAGCGGTCGGGATTCGGAACAACTGGCGCGCCTGACTTCGAGTTCGGAATTACGGACCGCAGGGAAACGGGATTTATCTAACCACCCAACCCGTCTCAGCGTCCTCAGTGCGGAAGCTCAACTAAAACGGTACCCGCGCGATGCCACGATGTCAACGGTGTTCACGACTGTTCGATCCATCGACGCAGCTCGCGCGCATCCGTGGTGAATAACTTCAACGTTAGAAACTCGACAAAATCCATCGGCAGCGGCGCTACGAATTCGAGCCGCTTGCCCGATCGCGGATGCGCAATCGAGAGCGCGAGCGCATGCAGCGCCTGCCTGTGAAAAAGTCCGCCGCCAGCCGCCTTGCCGCCATATAAAGGATCGCCGAGACACGGATGACCGATTGACGCGAGATGCACGCGAATCTGATGCATCCTGCCGGTGTCGGGTTTCACCCGCACCAACGACGTTCCCGCTTCATCGGCGCTCGTGGGATCGAAGCGCGCCAGTACCATGAGATGGCTGACTGCGTCGCGCGGCGCATTCGATTGCACCGACATTCGCTTGCGCTCGATCGGATGCCGCCCGACGGGCCGCTCGACTGTCAGCCGATCGCGCGCGACTTTGCCCTTGACGATCGCGAGATAGGTTTTCGCAACGCTGCGATCCTTGAATTGGCGCGAAAGCGCGGTGCGCGAAAATGGCGTACGCGCCACCACCATCACACCCGAGGTGTCCTTGTCCAGGCGATGGACGATGCCGGGACGAAGCACGCCGTCGGGCTCGGCCATCGCGGCCAGTTCAGGAAAGCGCGCGAGCATCGCGTCGACCAGCGTGCCGGCCGGATGCCCGGGCGCAGGATGCACCGTCATGCCGGCGGGCTTGTTCACGACGATTATTTGCTCGTCGGCAAAAATCACGGAAATATCCGGCGCGTCGCCTTCCTTATAATGCGACGGATCGTACAACGCACCGGTGGGCGCCGCGGCGACGTCGATACGGTCTCCCGCACGCACCGCGCTCGACGCGCGCGCGGGATTGCCGTTGACGGTCACGAGTCCCGCCTTGATCATTCGCGCCACTTGCGAGCGCGAATACTCCGGTGCAAGCCGCATCGATACGAACACGTCCAGCCGCATGCGATCGTGCTTCGCGCCGGCGGTGATCGTCGTTGGCAAAATCACGAGCGCGACTTACCGCTTTGGCGCGCACATCACGGCGTCGAGGGCGGCGGCAGCGGTGGCGGCGCGTTCGGCGGCGGCGGAGTGCCGGCGTCCGCGGGAGGGCAGTCCTCGGAACTCGTAGTGGCGAGCGCGAGGCCGTAGGTCGTCTTGTTACAGTTCGGCGACGTCGAGTCGGGCCTCGAATAAAACCAGCATCCAGCCAGCGCCGTAGAGAAAAGCGCGACGATGGTCATCGAAAAGATTGCTCTCATGCGACTTCTGCCTCCGTGGAGTCCGAGTCTACTCGAAGCGATGCGGTAGCGGATGCGCTTTCTCATACACGATGATCCGATCCTCGTGCGCGAGCGTCAGCGCGATGTCGTCTAGACCTTCGAGAAGGCACTTTTTCTGGTGCGGCTCGATCTCGAAATGCGCCGACCATCCGAAATCGTCCGAAACCGTCTGTTTCTTGAGATCGATCGTGAGCCGGTACGCTTCGTAGTCGGCGGTCGCGCGAAAAATATGTTCGACCTCGTCGGCCGGCAGCGTCACCGGAAGAAATCCGTTCTTCAGACAGTTGTTGTGAAAGATGTCGGCGAACTCCGGCGCGATCGCCGCGCGGAAGCCCGCGTCATCGAGCGCCCACACCGCATGCTCGCGCGAGCTGCCGCAGCCGAAATTGTTGCGCGCGACCAGTATCGACGCGTCCTGGTAGCGCGGCTTGTTCAGCGCGAAATCCTTGTTCTCGCTGCCGTCCGGATTGCGCCGCCAGTCGATAAACAGTCCCGCCTTGAGCCCCGTCCGGACCACGGCCTTGAGAAACTGCTTGGGAATGATCTGGTCGGTATCGACGTTGGCGCGATCAAGCGGCGCGACCAGCCCGGTGAAATTTTTGAATGCCTGCATCTGTGTCTCCCTATCGACCAGCCCACTCGCGCACGTCGACGAAGTGCCCTGCTATCGCCGCCGCCGCCGCCATCGCGGGACTCACCAGGTGCGTGCGCCCGCCCTTGCCTTGCCGCCCCTCGAAGTTGCGATTCGACGTGCTGGCGCATCGCTCGCCCGGCTGCAGCACGTCGGGATTCATCGCCAGGCACATGCTGCATCCCGATTCGCGCCACTCGAAGCCGGCCTCTCTGAAAATTCTGTCGAGGCCGAGACTCTCCGCCTCCGCTTTGACCTCCTGCGATCCCGGCACCACCATCGCATGAACCGTCGGCGCAACTTTGCGTCCCTTGACGATACCGGCCGCGGATTTGAGATCGCTCAGCCGCGAGTTCGTGCACGATCCGATGAAGACGCGATCGATCGCGATATCCTCGATCTTCGTGCCCGGCCGCAGCGCCATATAAGTGAGCGCCCGCTCGACCGTCTCGCGCTGCTCCTTGTCGCCAATCTCCGCGGGATTCGGCACGCTTCCCCGCACGTCGGTGACCATGCCGGGATTCGTGCCCCACGTCACCTGCGGCGCGAACGTCGCCGCGTCGAACACCACGCTGCGATCGAACTTCGCGCCGTCGTCGCTGCGGCATTCCAGCCATCGCGCGGCCAGCTCGTCGAACTCCTTGCCGCTCGGGAGGTATCGGCGCCCGCGCAGATACTCGACGGTGGTTTTGTCCGCCGCGACCATCCCGGCTCGTGCGCCGCCTTCGATCGACATGTTACACACCGTCATCCGCTCTTCCATCGACAGCGCCTCGACGGCCGCGCCGCGGTATTCGATCACGTGGCCGGTCGCGCCATTGGTCTTGATCCTGCCGATGATGCCAAGGATCAAATCCTTCGCGCCGACTCCCGTGCCGAGCTGGCCGTCGACGCTAATCTCAAACGTCTGCGGCCGCTCTTCCCACAGGCATTGAGTCGCCAGCACGTGCTCGACTTCGCTCGTGCCGATCCCGAATGCCAGCGCGCCGAACGCGCCATGCGTAGCAGTATGGCTGTCGCCGCAAACGATCGTCATGCCCGGCTGTGTAAGCCCGAGCTCCGGTCCGATGACATGCACGATCCCCTGCTCACGCGAGCCGATATCGAACAGCCGCAGCCCAAACTCCGCGCAGTTGCGCCGCAGCGTCTCGATCTGCAGTTTCGAATCGGGGTCGGTAATGGGCTTGCTGCGATCCGTCGTGGGCACGTTGTGATCCTGCGTCGCGTACGTCCGATGCGGCGCTCGAACTTTACGCCCGGAGCGGCGCAGTCCCTCGAACGCCTGCGGCGACGTAACTTCGTGCACCAAGTGCAGGTCTATGTAGAGCAGGGAAGGCTCGTGCGGCTTTTCGCGAACGACGTGCTCTTCCCAGATTTTTTCGAACAAGGTTTTTGCGGCCATTGCGTTCTTAGCTCCCGTCGCATCGGCGGCGTAACGATTTTATTTTTTACTGCGAAACTTCAATTCATCAAACCGCCGCCGCCCGCCGCCCGTTCTTGCCTCGTGAATAACTTTCGATCCGATCGGATAGCTTGATCGCGAACGCGCTGAACGCGGCCAGTTCGTCGCGCGAAAATCCCGTCCAAATCGCTTCGATTGCCGCCTGGCGCGACGCGCGAAGCTCCGCCAGCGTCCGGGTTCCCTTCGCGGTCAGCTTGTAACTCCGGTTCCTGCGATCGGCCCGCCCGATAGCGGCCGAGACCAGCCCGGTGTCGAGCAGTTGGCGCAATATTTTCGAGACCGCAGCCGCCGAGCTGTCGCGGCTGCGCGCGAACATCGACGGAATGAAATGCTCGGTCGAGATTTCCTCGAGCACGCGCCACTGCTCGATGGTGATACCCGCGTCGCGCGCGAGCGCCTCGCGCCGGCGCCCGAAGATTTCCGCCAGCGCGGTCATCGCCTCGATAGCGCGGAAGATTGGGTGATGACGCCCAACTGCTTGCATCAGGCTAGATATTAACCATAGTTAATCAATCTTTGCAAGCGACGCGTCATTTGATCCGCCGCGTCGGGGCGGCACGCTCGGCGCGCGCCAGGCCGCGCGTGACGGCCTCGTCGCCGAATTTCTTCGCCACCGAATCCAACGCTCGATTGAGCCTGTCGCGCTTGCGATCCTCCACCGGCGCCGACTCGAACAGCCCGAGCTGCGAATTGTCGGCGCGCTCCAGCTGATGCACCTGCACGCCCGCGAGCCGAATCTTCTCCTTGCCGCCCACTTTCGACAGCAACTGCGTCGCGACGCGCGATATTTCCGGCCCGTCATTGGTCGTGCCGTCCAAAGAGAAGCTGCGCGTGATCAGCGGATAGCGCCCGCCGCCGAGTGGACGCGCCAGCTTCAACTTGAGCGTCACGGTGCGCGCACGCACCCCGTCCGCGCGGAGCCGGTGCGCGAGCGCGTCGCTATGCACGATCAAAGTGCGGCGCAGTTCGTCCGAGTCGAGCGCCAGGTCGTGCGCAAAAGTATTTTCCTCGCCGTATGATTTGCGCTGCCAGTCGGCGATCACTGGTCGCGTGTCGTTGCCGGACGCCAGTTCATGCAGATGCGGTCCCATCGAGCCGAACAGGCTCTTCAATTCCGCCGGGTCGCGCCGCGCGAGGTCGCCGACCGTCTTGATTCGGCATTCATGCATCCGCGCAAGGGTCACGCGCCCGACGCCCCACAGCCTTTCGACCGGCAGCGGCGTCAGAAATTCGCGCAGTTTTTCGGGTTCCACCGCGAGCAATCCGTCGGGCTTCGACATGTCGCTCAAAATCTTCGCCGCTATTTTGGTCGGCGCAATGCCCACCGACGCAACCAGCCCGGTTTCCTCGAGCACCCGGCGCTTGAGATCGCGCGCCGCGTCAAGCGGCGGTCCGAGCAGGCGTTCGGTGCCCGTCAAATCGATAAACGCCTCGTCGAGTGAGAGCGGTTCGACGATCGGGCTGAAGCTCTCGAACACGCGCCGCACCACGCGCGAGATTTCCACATAGCGATCCATTCTGCCCGGCACGAAAATCGCCTGCGGACACAGCTTGCGAGCCTGCCCGGTCGGCATCGCAGAGCGCACGCCGAATTTGCGCGCCTCGTACGACGCGGAGGTGACGACGCCGCGCGCGCTGCGTCCGCCGACGATCACCGGCAGGCCGCGCAGCGCGGGATTGTCGAGCACTTCGACCGACGCATAAAACGCGTCCATGTCCGCGTGCGCGATCACTCGCGGCCAATGCGCCGCGCTGCCGCCGGTGATGCTCATTTCGTCGTCGTGAGCCTCGCCATGATCGCATCCGCCGCATCTTCGCCGCTGCGGATGCAGTCGGGAATTCCGACGCCGCGATATGCCGCGCCCGCGATTGCAAACGCTGGAATCTCCGCGACGACGCGCTCGATCTCCGCGACCCGCGCCAGGTGCCCGACTTCGTACTGCGGCATCGAGTCGGGCCATCGCCTGACTTCCGCGAATCCAGGCGCCGCGCTCACTCCCAGCAGCGCGCGGAACTCGTCGCGCGTGGCGGCGATCATCCCATCATCGCTGAGGCGCATCATTTCGCGGCTCATCTCACCGCCGACGAACGCGCGCGCCAGGATCGCGCCCGCCGGCGCGCGTCCTTCGAACTTGAAGCTCGAAAAGCTGCCCGCGATTATGCGCCGATGCTCGATTGACGGAACCACGAAGCCGAACGCCCGCGGCGGACCATCGAAGTCGCTCTCGCGAAACGTCAGGTTGACCGTCGCCGCCGACGCATAGCTGATCTCGCCGAGCATCTTCGCAGCCGCCGGCGCGAGCGCTGCCATGATACGCGCCGCCGCGTACGCCGGCGCCGCGCAAAGGACCGCGTCGGCATCGATCGAGTCGCCGCTCGTTAGCGCAAGCCGCCACGCGTCCCCGTTTCGCGACATCGCGACGACTTCGGCGTCCTTGCGAATCGACCCGCCCAGCCGCGCCGCGAGCGCCTCGGGCAGCGTCGCCATTCCATTTCTGAAACTCTGGAACAGGCTCCAACGCGCGCCACTCACCTCCGCACTTTTCGCCGCCCGCGCGTTCTCCGCCGCGCGCATCCCCTTGACGACGCTGCCGTGGCGCCGTTCCATCTCGACAAAACGCGGCATCGTCGCCGCCATGCTGAGCCGCTTCGGGTCCGCGGTATAGATACCGCCCGCGAGGGCCTGCGCAACGCGGTCGAGCACCTCGCGCCCGAGCCGTCGCGTCACGAATGAATCAAGACTCTCGTCGTCGTCGCTCTTTCGTGCCGCGATGAACGATTCCATCGCGATCCGCAATTTTCCGATCGATGAAAAAAGCGAGCTCCGAAACACCGGCCCGAGATGCGCCGGCGCGAGCAGCGAAAATCCCGCTGGAATCTCGACCAGCCGTCCCGCACGCACCACGAACGTCTTGCGGTAAATCTCGCGAGTCGGGATCAGTTCCGCGCCGAGGCCAAGCCGCCGCGCCAGTTCGGCGGCCGCGACTTTTTCCGACAGGAACGAATCCGCGCCGGTCTCGATAACAAATCCGTCGCGCCGAATCGTCTTGAGCGCTCCGCCGCATCGCGCGCCGCGCTCGAGCAGGTTCACCTCGAGCGGAAATTCCCGCGCCGCCGCCAGTTCGCGAAGCCGATACGCCGCGGCGAGTCCGGTGATTCCGCCGCCAATTACCACAACCCGCTTGATTTGTGGGTCGGTGCTCGTTTGAGGTTCTCCCTCGCGCTGTCGATCAGCGCAAGTGCGCCGCCACAATCGACGCCATCATCTCGATAAACAGCGGATGGTCGCCGACGGTAGGCGCGCGTTCCATCCTGATTCCCGCGTCGCGCGCGATTTGCGCCGCTTCGACATCGAGATCGTACAGCACCTCGACGTGATCGCACAAAAAACCGATCGGCACTATGATCGCGGCCTTCGCGTCGAGGCTGCGCATCGTCTCCTTTATATCGGGTTCGAGCCACGCGTCGCGGGGACTGCCGCTCCGGCTCTGATACGCGAACTGCCAGGTGTCGATTCCAAGCTCGGCCGCGACCATCCGCGCCGACTGGGTGAGCTGCTCGACGTACGGACCCGCCTGCGCCATCGCGAGCGGGATACTGTGGGCCGTGAAGATCAGCCGCGCGCGGTTTCGATCCGGGAACTCGAACCGGCTCAGCGCCTCGCGTGCACGCGAGGCCACCGCCGCGATGAACAGCGGATGGTCATGCCACGGCTGGGGATACACGACCTCGGGCGCCGCTTCGCCCAACTGAGCGCGCGCGTCGTTGACGGTCGCCTGGTAGCGCTCGAAGCTCGCTTCGCTGCGATGCGCCGCCATGATGAACCCGAGCACGCGCCGCGCACCACTGTCGGCGAGCGCCCGCATCGCGTCGACAATATACGGTTTCCAGTTGCGCATTCCGACCGCGACCGGCACGCGCGCGCCCTTCTTCTCGAGTTCGATGCGCAGAGCGGCAGCCTGCCGCATCGTGAGATCGTTGTACGGCGAGCGCCCGCCGAGAAGATCGTAGTGATGCACGACTTCCTCGTAGCGCTCGCGCGGGATCGGCCGCCCACGCAGAACGTTATCGAGAAACGGCCGCACCTCGCCGGGGCGGGTCGGTCCGCCGAATCCGATCATCAACACTGCGTCGCACTTTGTCTTCGCGGCCATCGCGTCAGCGCGCGCTCATCTCGTGGACCGCATTGACGAGCGCGATTGCGTGATCGACCGGCGTTTCGGGTAGTATTCCGTGTCCGAGATTGAAAATGTGTCCGGGCCGTCCCGCCGCCTGATCGAGAATCGCGCGCGCGCGTGTGCGGATTTCGGAAACGCCCGCGAACAGCGCGATTGGATCGAGATTGCCCTGCACCGCGACGCTGTAATTCAGCCTCGCCCACGCGTCGGCGAGATCGACGCGCCAATCGAGGCCGATCACATCGCCACCCGCCTCGCGCATCAGCTCGAGCAGGTTCCCCGTCACGGTTCCAAAGTGGATGACAGGAACGTCGGCGGGAATCGCCGCGATCACCGACGCGGTGTGCGGCAGCACGAAGCGGCGATAGTCGTCCGGGCCGAGGCTGCCGACCCAACTGTCGAAAATTTGCACGATGTCGGCGCCCGCCGCGATTTGCATTTTCAGGTAATCCGCAGTGATGCGCGCGAGAAGCTCCATCAGGCGATGCCACGTTTCGGGCTGCGTGTACATGAAAGTCTTGGTCGCCTGGTATTGGCGCGACGAGCCGCCCTCAATCAGATACGAGGCGAGCGTGAACGGCGCGCCCGCAAATCCGATCAGCGGTGTCGTAGCGCCGATCGCGCGATGCACCAGCTTGATCGCGTCGCCAACGAAGCCGAGCGCCGCCACGTCGATGGCGGGAATTCGCTCGAGGTCGGTCTCGGTGCGAATCGGGCGATCGATCACCGGCCCGTCGCCCTTCTCGTAATGCAAACCGACCTCCATAGGGATCAGAGGCAGCAGGATGTCGGCGAAAATGATCGCCGCATCGACTTTGAGCCGCTCGACCGCCGTAACGGTGACCTCGGCGGACAGCTCGGGCCGCTTGCACATCTCAAGAAAGTCGTGACGCTCGCGAACGCGCCGATATTCCGGCATGTATCGCCCCGCCTGGCGCATCAGCCAAATCGGAGTGTAGGGCGTCGGCTCGCGCCGGCACGCCTTCATCATCGGATGGTCGGCGAGCGGTGATTGCGGCGCGTTCGAAATCGCCGCGCGAGGCGGATTAGGCGGTGGGCCCGCTTCAATCCGATCAGCGGTCGCGCGCTTCGCGATCAGAATGAGAGTCGCTTGCGCCGCCGCCTCCTTAACGAGGTGCCCGAGTTTGGAATGCTCCGGCTCGAAGTCCACGCTCAAACCATACGAGCGAATCTGCTCCGAGCAAACCGGCCCGATCGAGCCAACCGCCATCCGCGCGAATCCACGCTTGACGGCGTCGCCGATTCCCTCGGCCTCAGCAAGCTGCATGACGTTGGTGACCTGGTTCGAGCTCGTGAAAATGGCGACGTCCGCCGCGTTCGCAGCGATCGCATTCAACGCCGCGCGGAGCGGCGCGCGATCGGCAGGCAGTGTCCATCTGATAGACAGGAACAATCGTGACTCGCGCGCCACGCGCCTCGAGCCCGGCGGTCAGCTCGTGGTTGGAAACTCCGTATTCCTGCACCGCGACGCGCTTGCCGTTGAGCTCGACCCGCGACGCGAGCGCTCTGAGCACTTCGCGCCAGGTGTTCGGCTCCGGCACGACGATCGACGGCTCGATGCCGAGCTCGCGCATCGCGCGAATCGGTTTCGGCCCGCGCGCCACGGTCGTGATAGCGGCCAGCGCAGACACCAGCGCGACCCGCTGATGGCGCGTCTCCATCGCCGCGAAAAGGGCGCGCGTGCCGACACCCGTCATGAAGATGACCACATCGAACTCGCCGCCGAGCAGGCGCTCGGCGAAATCCAGCGCCGCACGATTGTCCTCGAGCGGCACCTCGCGCATCGCGGGAGCGATAATCGCCACACCGCCGCGCCGCTCGATCATCGCCGCGACTTCGGCGGCCATCCGGCTCTCGAAAGCGACAACGCGCAGCCCGCCGAAGCCGGGGGTTAGGTCTTGCGAATTGGATTCTGTTTCTGGGTTCATCAGCGAGCGGCCGCGGCCGCATCGTCAATCTTGCCGCGCGCACGCCAGCCCGTCCACTCCCTCGAACTTGCATGACGGATTTCGTAAGTTACACTTCGCCGGAGCCAAGCAGCCAACTCCCGCACGGCACGCCCGAGAAGGATCCACGCGGCAGCCGCGAGATGACCGAACTGAACAGAAAATCGTCGCTGGGACTCGCCGCGCTCATCGTCATTATGGGCGCGATGACGTTCATCCCCGCCCGCACGTTCGACTACTGGCAGGCGTGGATTCTGCTGGCCGTTTTTTTTGCGTGCACGTTGGCGATCACCCTCTATCTGATGAAGAACGATCCGAAACTCCTCGAGCGACGCCTCAACGCCGGCCCGGGTGCGGAGCATGAGCAGAGCCAGAACGTCATACAGACGCTCGCCGCGTTGGCATATGTCGCGATTTTCGTTGTTTCCGCACTGGACCATCGGTTCGCATGGTCGACGGTGCCTCCCTATTTATCGTTACTCGGGGACGTTCTGGTCGTGCTCGGATTCTATTTCGTGTTTCTCGTGTTCAAGGAGAACACCTTTGCCTCGGGAACTATCGAAGTCGGCGCCGACCAGCGCGTCATCGCGACCGGGCCGTACACGCTGGTACGTCATCCTATGTATATCGGCGCGCTTGTCATGCTGGCTGGAGTGCCGCTCGCGCTCGGCTCATTGTGGGGATTGCTCGCGATCATTCCGATGACGCTGGTCCTCGTGTGGAGAATTCTCAACGAGGAAAAATTCCTGGCCAGGAATCTCGCGGGCTATTCCGAGTATGAAAGCAAAGTGAAATATCGGCTGCTTCCATTGATTTGGTAACTTGCCCATCTTTACGATTGGAGGCGAGATGAATCGACGAGTCCTCTTCGCGGCCGCGACCGTGCTGTTCGGCCTCGCGCTGGTCGTTCGCGGGGGCGCCGACACGAGCGATTTGCAGGCGTCGATTGACGCGGCGCATGAGCCTATTTTCGACGGCCTTGGCAATCTGCATCATCCGGTCACTACCAAAACCAATTCCACACTCGCGCAACAATTCTTCGACCAGGGACTGACGTTCGTTTACGCCTTCAATCACGACGAGGCGGCCGACTCGTTCAAACAGGCCGCTCAGTACGATCCCGGCATGGCGATGGCGTACTGGGGAATCGCGCTTTCGCTCGGGCCGAATATAAATCAGCCCGAGGACACCGATCGCGGCAAAATGGCTTATGCGGCGATCGTCAAGGCCCAGTCGCTCGAAGCGAACGTAAGCCAGCCCGAGCGCAAGTATATCGACGCGCTCGCCAAGCGCTACACGCCCGACGGCAAGATGAACGATGCCCTTCAGCTCGCGTATGCGAACGCGATGCGCGAGGTCGCGCACAAGAATCCCGATGATCCCGACGCGGGCACGCTGTTCGCCGAATCGATGATGGATTTGCATCCGTGGGCGCTCTGGACGCCCGACGGCAAGCCCGTCGCCGGCACCGACGAGATTGTCGCGACGCTCGAAGGGGTCATCGCGAAGTACCCGGAGCACCTTGGCGCCAATCACTATTACATCCACGCCGTTGAAGCGTCGCCCGACCCGGGCCGCGCGCTCGCGAGCGCCGAACGGCTCCCAAGGCTCGCGCCCGCTGCCGGCCATATCGTGCACATGCCCTCGCATATCTACTTTCGCACCGGCGACTATGACGCGTCAGCGGCCGCCAATGTTGCAGCGATCAAGGTCGACAAGATTTACCTTCGCGAGCGCAATCCCAAGGGCATCTATCCGATGATGTACGTGCCGCACAACATCCAGTTCCTGTGGATCTCGTACATGATGGAGGGCAACAGCCGCGGCGCGTTTAAAGCGTCGCGCGAACTCGACGACGCGGTGCCGCTCGACATGCTACGGCAAATGCCGATGGCGGAAGTCATGTCACCGACGCGATATTTCACCGAAGCGCGCTTCGGCAAGTGGGACGGGATCCTCAAAGAGCCCCCGCCGCCGGCGGATCTGTCGTTCACGACCGGCGTCTGGCACTACGCGCGCGGTCTCGCGTTCGCGGCGAAGAATCGTCCAGACGACGCTCTCAATGAGAAGACGAAACTCGACGAGATCGTTGCGGCGACGCCGCCCGATCGGATCGTGGGATTCAATTCGGCAAATAGATTGCTCGCGATGGGCTCGGCGACGCTGGCCGGCGAGATCGATTCTGCACAAGGCCACCATGACGACGCGATCAAGCATCTGAAGGACGCCGTCGCTATCCAGGACGCTCTCAACTATGAAGAGCCGCCGCCGTGGTATTATCCCGTGCGCGAAACGCTTGGGATGGAACTGCTCGCGAACGGTAAGACAGCAGACGCGGAGCAAGTCTTTCGCGAGGACCTGAAGCAGAATCCTGAAAATGGATGGTCGCTGAATGGACTCGCTATGTGTCTTCGCGCCCGCAACGCATCGGACGAGGCGGCGAGCGTCGATGCTCGATTCAAGAAAGCGTGGGCGCATGCGGATGTCACGCTGCCAGCGTGGTCGCGCCGGAGAAAACGACGGCGGCCGCGCGGTAAGCTGCGCGACGGTATTTTTAATCTGAAACACAGGCTGGGTTTCCACGGACCTCACCTTCATCCTCTTCCTTGCGGGACAGGAGAAAGAAAGCGCGTTGCCCGATTTGGGATTGGTGTGTTAGCTGTCGATCATGGTGAACGAATCAAACGCAACGCGGAGAATCGAAATGACTATCGGGATGCGTACTGGAATACGCGGCATATTGTTCTCAACCTTAGTCGCATGCATCGGATTCTCGTGGATCTCGTCGCCGACGCGCGCGCAGATTCAGCCGGTCGCTGCGAGCACGACTGAAACCGCGCCCATTCCAGAGGCGCAGATTCCCGCCGATATCACCGCCGCGATCAACTCGCCCGAGCGGCCAGCGGCCGACAAGGCGCTCGATGCAGGACGCAGGCCCGACCAGATCCTGGCCTTCTACGGCATCAAGCCCGGCATGAAAATCGCGGATATTTTCGCGGGCGGCGGATACATGACCGAGCTCTATGCGCGGATCGTCGGACCGTCCGGAACCGTTTACTCGCAGAACGGCCCGTTTCCCGAGAAGTTCAAAAAAATCGGAGAGACATGGGAACAACGGCTCAAGGAGCCGGCGCTCAAAAATGTGGTCAAGGTCAGCAAACCCTTCGACGCGCCCGACCTGCTGCCGGTGCCGCCCGATTCGCTCGACGCCGTCATCATCCATCTCAACTACCACGACCTGGTCGGCTTCAAACTCAATCGCGAGAACGTGAACGCCGCCGTCTTCAAAGCGCTCAAGCCGGGCGGCGTTTACGGGATCGTCGATCACAGTGCCGCGGCGGGCACGGGCGACTCGGAGACCGCCACGCTGCATCGAATCGACGAGGATTTTTTAATCCAGGACGTCGAGAAGGCCGGTTTCAAATTGTCCGGCGCGTCGAGCGCGCTGCGGCATCCTGAAGACGATCGCACGTGGCTGGTGTTTAAACATCGCGGTCAGACCGATCGTTTCATGCTCAAGTTCACCAAGGCGCCAGCCGTCGCCGCCGCCGCGAGCGGTTCAGGATCGGGCCAATGAAGGTCGGGCTGTTCGCGCTGGGAATCGGCACGGGCGCGCGTCCCGGCGCGATTTTGAAGACGGCAGAGGAGGCCGAGCGTCGCGGAGTCTCGACGCTGTGGGTCGGAGAGCACGTCGTGCTCTTCGATAGTCAGGATTCGAGGTACCCCTACGCGGCGAGCGGCGAGTTCCCGGTGCCGGGTGATGCGGACTGGCTTGATCCATTTATCACGCTCACGTTCGCGGCCGCCGTTACCAAAACGATTCGGCTCGCAACTGGAATCTGCCTGGTGCCGGAGCACAACCCGGTCGTGCTGGCCAAGGAAGTCGCGAGTCTCGACCGCCTGTGCAACGGGCGATTTGCGCTGGGCGTGGGTATCGGATGGTCGGCTGAGGAATTTGCGGCGCTTGGAATTCCGTTCGAGCGGCGTGCGCAGCGGACGCGCGAGTATATCGACGTGATGCGCCGGCTTTGGTCCGACGACGCGACGACCTTTCACGGCGAGTTCGTGAATTTCGACGCGGCCAAAAGCTTTCCGAAACCAGTGCGCGGAGCAAAGCTGCCGATTATTTTCGGCGGCGAGAGCGCACCCGCGTTGAAACGCTCAGCGAACATCGGCGATGGATGGTTCGGCTTCAACGTTGGACCCGACGACGCCGCGCCGCTCGTCGGCAAGCTGCGTGCGATGCTGAAAGCCAACGGCCGCGGCGCGCGCGAAGTCGAGATCATCGCGTGTCCGTACACCAAAAAGATCGATTCAGACGATTTGAAGACGTACGGAGCGGCGGGAGTCGACGAACTCGTGATACTCACTACTCCGCCTGAAGATGAGTCGCAGATTGCCGGATGGATCGAGCGGCTCGCGCGCGACTGGGTCGAACCCGCCGCGAAAATCCGCTGACTACGCGGCGGCGAGAATTTCGCGCGCTTTGGCGAGGTCGAGCGCGATTTGCGCCTTGAGCGCGTCGGGGTTGTCGAACTTGCGCTCCGGGCGGATTCGTTCGATCAGCTCGAGCTTGACCCGGGTGCCGTAAATGTCGCGCGTGAAGTCGAATATATGCGCCTCGATCGAACGCGCGCTCTCCGCGAACGTCGGACGCATGCCGATGTTCGTAATCGACGGATACACTCCGTCGTCGAGGGTGACGCGTGTTGCGTAAACGCCGTCGGGCGGGATGCATTCCGTTTCGCTGGCGAGATTCGCGGTCGGAAATCCGATCGTTCGTCCGCGCTCGCGTCCGCGCACGACCGGCCCATGCAGGAAATGGTAACGGCCCAACAGCCTGGCGGCGCCGCGCAGGTCGGCGGCCGCGATCGCCTCGCGCACCTTGGTCGAACTGATTTCGATGCCGCCGACTTTGACCGGGCCGACCACGTCTGTATCGAAGCCCAGTTGGCGCCCAAGCTCGACCATCACGGCCGGGTCCCCGCGCGATTGTGCCCGAAGCGAAAGTTTTGCCCGACAACCACCTCGCGCACGCCGATTTTTGCGCTCATATAGTCGCGCACGAAATCGTGCGGCGAGAGCATGCTCAGGTCGAGTGTGAACTTGATCACTATCACGCCGTCGATGCCCGACAGGCGCAACAGTTCTAGTTTGTCGTCCGCCGTCAGGATCAAGCGTGGCGCGCGCGCCGGGACCAGCAGCTTGGCGGGCAGCGGATCGAAGGTCAGCGCGAACGCGGTTCCGCCGGCCGCGCGGGCGCGATCGATCGCGGCCTTTAGAATCGCTCGATGGCCAAGATGGACGCCATCGAAATTTCCGATCGCGGTGACCGGGTAGGGATGGCTTGGGAGCGCTTCGAGGTCGCGGATTATTTCCATTCAATCGTGCGCGAGGGCGCCGCTTAATCGCTCGCGAGATCTTTCATCATCGTGTCGGCGGCCGCCGCTTGCGGAGTCCCGGCGTGATCGGCCGTCAGCTTCTGCAGTGTCAGGCGCGCGTCGATTCGATCGTTGAGCTTCACAAACGCCTGCGCCTCGCGCAGCAGTGCGGCGCTCGCATACTTGCCCTTGGGAAAGCGCATCACGAGATCGTTGAACTGCAGAATCGCCTGGTCGTAGCTGCCGGTTTCGAACAACGCGTTGGCGGCGAAGTATTCGGCCGGCTCGCTCAACGGCGATTTTGGGTACGCGTGCTGCAGCTTGGTGAACCTGGCGACCGCCAGCGGATACTTGCCGGCCTTCATCGCGTCGAGGCCCTCGCGATACATCTTGATGCCCGGTTCGTCCGACGTCGCGGCGTCAGCAATCTCCTGATCGAGCTCGGCGGGCCAGGTCGGCGCGATCTCGGCAGGCGTCGCGGGCGGAGCGGGACCTCCTGGCGGCGCCGCTTCCATCGACGCCAGACCAGTGCCGGGTCCGACGCTGTCCGCCGGCGCGCCGGGCGGAGGCACTGCGCCGGGCGTCGCTGCCATGCCGGCCTGCAGCGCCTTCACTTCGGCCTCGAGGCTAGCGACGCGATCGTTCACCCCCGAAGCTTGCCCGCCCGCCGGCGTTGCGCTGTGCTGGATTTCCTCGATCTGATCGTTCTGCCGTGCGACTTGCGCCTTCAACGCGTCAATTTGCTGACGATCGCTCGCGATCATCCCGCGCAGCGTGAACTCGTTCTTGTTGAGCTGCTCCATGTCGTTCTGATCGGCGCATCCCGCGAGCATTATTGCCGCCGCGAGCGCGCCGACGGCGCCGATCGCCCAGTTCATTTTTCGCACGCGTCTAATCCTTATTTGCTCACTGTAATTTGCTCACCGAAAAGTGATCGCGCCGGTTCTGCGACCAGCAGCTTTCGTCGTGATCGGTGCAAAGTGGAAGCTCCTTGCCGTAGCTGATTGTCGACATTCTGCTGTCGCTGATTCCGAGCGTTGCCAGGTAGTCCTTGCCGGCCTGCGCGCGCTTGGCGCCCAGCGCGATATTGTATTCCTCGGAGCCGCGCTCATCGCAATAACCCTCGACCTGGACCTTGGTCTGCGGATGCGCTTGCAGCCAGCTCGCGTTGGACCTCAGCACGGAGCCGTCCTGCTCCTGGATCGTCGAATCGTTGTAGCCGAAATGAATGTCGCTGAGCGGACCACCTCTCCCGACTGTGCCCTTCTCCCAATCCTTCGAGCGTGTTCGCGCTGCTCCCGTTGGTGCCATTTTCACCAAGTTGATTCGCGTTAGGATTTGTATCGCCGACCGGCGCGGGTTTCTTCGACGAGCATCCTGCGATCGCCAGCATCAACCCAACACTGACAATCGCCATCGCCTTGGCCAATGTCGAACCACTATTCACCCAACCACCCCGACCATACTGGACAGGAATCATTGCCATTACCCTCCGTCAATGCGGAAATAATCTTCCGGTTGCTGACCATCATTATATAGATTCGCGAGTTGTGGCTGCGCGTCGAGCTGAACGCGAGATAGCGTCCGTCCGGCGACCAGCTCGGATATTCGTTGGAGCCGTTGCCATCCGTGACTTGCACCGGGTCGCCGCCGCGCACTGGAATCGTCCAGATATCGAAGCGTCCATTGTCGCGGCTCTGGTACGCAAGCTTGTCCCCCTTGGGCGAGAAGGCCGGCGTGGTGTTGTAGTCGCCGCTGTACGTGATGCGTTTGGGCGAGCCGCCCGCCAGGCTCACCACGTAGACTTGCGGCGTGCCCGAGCGGTCCGAGGTGAATGCGAGTGTCGCGCCGTCGGGCGAAATCGCGGGACTCACGTTGATTCCCGAGGTGTCGGTGAGCTGGCGAATTTCGGCGCCATCGCGCGTGAGCAGGTACAGATTGGTGACGCCGTTACGCTCGATCGCGGCCACGATTTGCTCGGCGTCTGGCGAGATGGTTCCTCCGATCACGCGGCCGTGCGGGCTGTCGATCCTGACTTCGCTCCGTCCATTCAGGTCCGCCAGGTAAAGCGCCGGCGCCATGCTCTTGTACGACAGGTACAGCACGTAGCGCGTACTTAGGTCGAAGCTCGGGAACAGGTTGATGGTCGGATTGTCTGTCAGCTTGAACAGGTCCTGCCCGTCAATCGTCTGCGTATAGATTTCCTTGAAGCGTCCGCCCTGCGTCGACACGAACGCGAGCTTGGAATCGAAAGGCCCCTTCTGCCCGGTCGCCGCATCCAGGATTGCGTCGGCGAATCGGCGCGCCATCCGCCGCACGTCGCCCGCGTCGCCGGTGTAATTCTTACCCATCATCCGCCGCTGCGACGCAACGTCGTAGAGATACGCCGTCAGCTTCACTCCAGGCCCATTTGCAGAGACCGAACCCTTGACGACAAAGTCCGCGTTGATCGATCGCCAGTCGGCAAAGTTGAATTGCCCCAGCTCGAATCCCGACGTCTGCGGATCCTCGATATAGGCGTGCGGATCGATAATCCTGAAGTAGCCCGACAGCTCGAGGTCGCGCTTGAGCGTGCTGACGAAGGCGCTGCCGACATGATGGTCGTCGTCGCCGCCGAGATTCTTCAGCCCCGACACAGCAATAGTCGAGAGCTGGCCGCCCGGCCCCTCGATCCTCATCGTAATCGGTCCCGCACCGGCGCCTTGCGCGGCGGCCCGGCCCGATGACAGCGCGAAAGCGATCGCACACGCGATCGCGCAAGCGTACATCGCCCGCTTCATACTTTCCGCGCCGCCATCTCGTCGAGACTGCGATCACTGAAGAAAACTTCATCTGCCCGGTTCATCCGCACCTCCTGCAACCTGCCCACCCTCAGGACTTGAGTTCGCCGAGCTGAAACACAGCTTTGATTCCGGCGGAAAACTGGTCGCGAAACTTTTCCGGCGGCGCGGGAAACGGCGCGGCCCGCCGAATCGCGCGAATCACCGAGTCATCGAAGGCCCCGTCATTCGAACTCGTGCCAATCTTCAACCCGGTTAGCGTACCGTCGGGGCCGATTGCGAAATCCACCGTCGCCGTCAAATCGTTCGATCCGCCGGTAAACGTCCACGCCTTCTTTATTTGATCCTGCACAGTCTTATAGTACAGCAGAAATTCCGGGTCCTGTAGAATCCCCGCGCTGCCCTCGCCCGGACCGACGCCGTAGCCGGCGCCTTCACTGGGCTTGCTCGCGATCACCGGCCCTCCGCCGGCCGGGCCTTTGGGATTTTCGTCGGGCATGTCCGTATCGTCGTCACCTTCATCTTCAGGCGGCGGATTCTTCGCGAGTTCCTTGACACGCTCCGCGAGCAATTCGCGCTTCAGCTTCGCCATTCGCTCTGCCACGCTCGGCGTCGACGCGACCTTCGCCACCGTCGATCCGGCCTTGGGTCGATTGCGCGCCTTTTCGGGCGTGGGCTTCGGCGTCGGATGTTTGGTCGGCTGATGAGTAGGCTCCGGCGTTGGCTCGGCGGTCGGCTCCTCCGTCCCTTCGATATTCGGCTCGAGGGCAGGTGCCGGCTCGGCAGTCGGCTCGGGCGACGGCTCGGGCGTCGCCTCGATAGTAAGCGTGGGCGTGGCAGTCGGCGTCGGGGTCGGGGTCGCGACCGGCGCTTCGGTCGGCTTCACATTTATTTTGAGCGCGTTCTTATCGGTGTCATTGAGCGCGAGTTCTGTTTTCGGCGGCTCGGTCTTGACTTTCGCTTCCTCGGGCTTGGCCACCGTCTCCTTCGATTTTTCCGCCTGACCCCGATTGATCCGCGGCAGATGCGTCCCCAAATCGCCGGCTGGAATGTTATCCACGATCTTTACTGTGTATGCGGGCGGCGCGGCTTCGGCGGGATGCAAAAATCTCGGCGCGATGAAAAACACCAGCGCGAAAATCGCCGCATGCCCCAGCGCGGAGACGAAAATCGCCGCGAAATATCCCAGTCGCGACGCCTGCTCGTCACCGTTATGGTCTCGCGATGCCACGCTCAACGCTCACTTCGCGTCGGAACCAGCCGGCATCTCCGTCACCATCCCGACGTTCACGATTCCCGCCGCCTTGATCGCCGCCATCGTGCGGATCACCTCGCCGTACGGCACCTGATCGTCGGCGCGGATGAAAACCTCGCGGTCGGGACGCTCTTGGCCAATCGCCTTCAGCTTGCTCGCCAAATCATCGGCCGAGAGTTTCGTGTCGTTGAGATATATCTCCTTGTCGCGCGTGATCGACACGACGAACTGCTCATCCTTGCCGGGCAGCGCCTCGGCCTTGACGCTCGGCAGCGTGACCTCGACCCCCTGCTGAATAATCGGCGCCGTCACCATGAAGATGACGAGCAACACCAGCATCACGTCCACCAGCGGCGTGACGTTTATCTGCGAGACCATCTGCCCGCGCCCCTGTCCTGAATCCATTGCCATGGGGATAATGCCGCCCTTACGAAAGGAAATGACGCTCGGCGATATTCAAAAATTCGGCAGTGAAGTTATCCATCTCGGTCGCCAGCACTCGTATCCGCGCGGTGAAATAGTTGTAGAACATCTGCGAGGGTATCGCAGCGACCAGGCCGACCGCGGTCGTGATCAGCGCCTCGGCAATTCCCGGCGCGACTGCCTGGATACTCGACGTATGCGACGCGGACAGCCCAAGGAACGCCGTCATTATTCCCCACACCGTGCCGAACAGTCCGATAAACGGGGCCGACGACCCGGTCGTCGCGAGGAACGTAATTCCCGATTCGAGCTTGGTCAGCTCGACGTTTTCCTGGCGCTTCATCGCGCGCATCACGTTGGCGATTCCGCCGAGGTCGGTCGAGAAGCCGCTGTCCGAGCCGACCGCCTGACGCTTGGCGCGCGTGAGCTGCAGCAATTCCTGGTAGCCGGCGCGGAAAACCTGCGAGACCGGGCTGTTCTTGAGGCCGACGCTGGCGGTATGAATCGCGGCCAGGTTTTTCGACTCCCAGAAGATCGCGATAAACTTTTCGGACTGTCGGCGCGCCCGCGAAATCTGGATCAGTTTGTAAAGAATTATCCCCCAACTGCCGACCGAAAATGCCACCAGCAGCCACAACACGACCGCGACCACTGGACCGGTGCCCAGCACCAGTTCCACCACCCCCAACCCGCCTGCACCGCTCACCTGATGGAGCATATCACCGCCATGAGACCCAAGAATCGATTCATTATAAGGGTATCAACCAACCCAAAACCAGCCGCTGACGGTGGCACCCCGGTTTGAGAGAATGAACCAGCGTCGGCTTCGAATACTGTCCCAGTTCACTCGCACTGAGAATTGAGCGAGTGTCCGGATTTCAGGAACGAAGTGTCCTGATTTGCCGGACCAGAGCGGACCAGTCCGGACTAGAACGGATAGCCTATTTTTGCTTGAGGCGCGGATCGTCGGTCGAGATACATTGAGCCAAAGCCCAAGAGCGTCTTACGTCTTCTGGGCTGAACCCTTTCATTTCAAATCCCGCTCGCTCGCTCTTTCGGGACATCTCGTCTAAAGCCCGATCGCAGTCTTTTTCGATGTCATACTGCCGCGATGAGCCCAACGGCCAATCGGCGGCATCACTGTCATGAACGTTTCTGGTGCTGGTGCTGGAACCATCAGATACCAGCCCACAAGTGCGAGCGCGGCCGTGTGGCGGAGATTCACGTACGCCCTTTAGCAGAAAGCAAAAGACCCGAACAACGCCCGAGTGTCTAAATTCAGACTGTACCCGGCGCTCCTGTTTGAGAAAATGAATCCATGGCGCAACCAACAGATGTCGAACGCTATCGAGAAAACTGGCAGGACGAGGTCGACAGCGCTGCCGAATACAGAGCGATGGCCGGGAGCGAGCTCGATCCCAAAATCGCCAAGGTCTACTCCAACCTCGCGCGGATGGAGGAAGCTCACATTGCGTTTTGGGAAGAGCGGTTGCGCTCCGCTGGAGCCAGTGTCGGCGAACGCCGGCCGTCGTGGCGCAGCCGCGTCGTCGCTTGGATCGCCCGGCGGCTCGGCCCCGATGCTGTCCTCTCGACGATCGCCGCGAAGGAAGCAGCGGACCGCAACGTATATGTGAAACAGCCCGAGACCAGCGGCACCCGGATGAGCTCGCAGGAGCAATGGCATACCCGCGTTCTCGGGCAGCTGCTGCGCACGCAGCCGCAAGGGTTGAGCGGAAGCTTTCTGGGCCGGCTCGAGGGCAGGCATCGCGCGGTCGGCGGCAATGCCCTGCGCGCCGCAGTGCTGGGCGCGAATGACGGCCTCTGCTCGAACCTTAGCCTGGTGATGGGCGTGGCGGGCGCATCGATCAATCGTCACGGCATACTAATCACCGGCCTCGCAGGCCTCATCGCGGGCGCCTGCTCGATGGCGCTAGGAGAGTGGGTTTCAGTGACCAGCGCGCGCGAGCTGGCCGAGCGGGAGATCCGGATCGAATCGAGCGAGCTGCAGGAAGATCCCAAAGGCGAAGGCGAGGAGCTGCAGCTGATCTACGAATCGAAAGGACTGAGCAGCACTGAAGCGCAGCGCGTCGTCGAGCAAATGCTGTCGGACAAGACAGCGACGCTCGACGCGCTGGCACGCGAAGAACTGGGAATTAATCCCAATGAGTTGGGCGGCTCCGCCAACGAGGCCGCCCTGGCGTCGTTCATGCTCTTCGCGCTGGGAGCAATCGTCCCGATCCTGCCGTTTTTGGTCACCTCGGGTCGCGTCGCGGTTATCGCGAGCGTCGGACTGAGCGGACTCGCCTTGTTCGCAATTGGCGCCGCGATAACGATCTTTACCGGGGCAAGCGTATGGCGTTCCGGTAGCCGGCAACTCGCGCTCGGCCTCGGAGCCGCCGCGGTAACTTTCGTGATCGGCCGGATCGTCGGGACCGCGCTGACTTGAGGCGGGGCGATTAAACGGTAGCGCTCGACGCGATGACAATCGCCGACCACGCACAACCGAGCGCCCAGCCGCTGATGACATCCGTCGGCCAGTGCACTCCGAGATACGCTCGCGACATACCAATCAGGAGCGGCGTCACGATTCCTATCGCGTAGCTCAAGACTTTGACGACCGATCTCCTCTCAGTACCGGCAAACATACGTGCGAGAGTCAGATAAACCGCCGCGGACTCCGTAGCGTGACCGGAAGGAAAAGACGAACCGGTTGCCGAGACCGCCCAATACATCGAAGCTGGTCGAGTTCGGGCTACCGCCAGCTTGATTATATGGTCGAGCGACACGGCGCCAAACATGACGAGAGCGAGAACCAGTAGCGGTCTCCAACTTCGGGTCAGCCACGCCAGGATCGCGCCCCCAATGAGTGCAGTGATCGAAAGATATAGCGGGTTACCTGCCGTGGTC
The DNA here is from genome assembly GCA_963724395.1 of uncultured delta proteobacterium. Taxonomy (GTDB): domain Bacteria; phylum Desulfobacterota; class Binatia; order Binatales; family Binataceae; genus Binatus. The sequence goes on from CAVRUK010000005.1 coordinate 811,793, forward strand.
AGAGCTTTCATCACGTCGGTCAGACCAGCGACCCGATAGGCGGCCGCGTATTCAATGATGGGAGCGTCAAACCGCGCCGTCACCAGCGGTCCAATCAACTTTCGGAGTAGACAGGCGAAGATAGTCAACGCTGCGAATCCACCGACGAGAGATAGAACCGAAGCGGTTTTAGCTACTAATCGCGACACAGGAACCTCGCCTTGGTCTCACTTGTCGAAACTTCGCAACACCTGATGTGTCCACATCACATGGCCTGCGGTGGCGATGTCAATATCGACCTGCTTCACGACCGCGAGTAGCAGGAGGCTTGGGCCTTGAGGGGCCTCTCCATCGATGTCCGTGCGATCGCCGTTTGCAGAAAGTGTTTCAGAGCAGTTTCGCTCTCGATAACGAGCTAACCGCGGCTATCCTGCGCGCTCAGAACAGCATGCGGGCGAGTGCCGCGCTCGCGAACAAGACTTTGGCCGTCACAAGTGCCAACTGGCGGCTTCTACGCGTATTACTCCCGCCGAGGCAAGAGCCGCAGGTTTAGGGTCCGTGCCTTCCGGACCCTGGTTTTTCAAAGCAGGAGCCTCCGTCTAGCAACGAAAAAAGAAGGCCAGCCTGATTCGCACGATAATTGAGATCTTGGCCCTCGTGGCAGAGATTCACACCTGCAATGTCAACAGCAAGCTCATGCAGTCTCAATCTGCACTTCACATGACCTTCAAAACCTGTCCGTACAAATGCAAGTGCTCCCTGATGTCATGGCGGGCTCAGTTTCGTCGCACCCTTCTCAACTCGGGGCCGCCATCGGCCGCCGCACTAAAGCGAAGTAGGAATCATCCGAAGCGCCGCGGCGAGAAAAATGGCTATCGGAATCGTCCCGAGCTAATCTCGCCTCCAAACCGACGCCAAGTGGATTTTGCGTGGCTCTGTGACAAGGAGTCGGCACGCCGCTGCTACCTATGCGCTACCTAGGACGTAAATTCCGGGAAGTCGTGCCCCCTAAGTGCGATTTTGTTGGTGGAGCTGACGCGGATCGAACGCGCGACCTCCTGAATGCCATTCATAAGGTGGGTTCTACCACCAATCCCTATCATCCACGATAACGCCCAGTTTCTCTACCTATTTCGATATATCCCAACCTGTCAGGCACCCGAACCTACTGGCGTTTACCGCCTACATCGCCTACACTGTGCCTACACAGACGAGGTTCCCGCAAATGAAACCCAGGAAAATCACAAAGGCCGTAGTCAAAAGCGCAAAAGCACCAGAATCCGGGCAGGCGTTCATACGCGATGAAGAACTGACCGGTTTTGCTCTGCGGATCACCGCAAGCGGAGTGAAGAGCTTCGTTTGGGAAGGCCGCGTAAAGGGCCGAATGCGAAGACTCACCGTCGGGCAATACCCGTTCGTTAGTGTTCTCGTCGCGCGACAAAAGGCGCTCGCGGCGAAGGCCGCCGTCGCCGAAGGTAGAGATCCGACTGCCGAACGGAAAAGCCTGAACGCAGAATCGACCTTCGCTACATTGGCAAGCCGCTACCTCGACGAGCACGCAAAACCGCGCAAGAAGAGTTGGCGCGAAGACGACCGTCGCATTAAGGCGCACTTACTGCCGCGCTTCGGGACGCGCAGGATGAGCGATATTCAGCCCGATGAAATAGTAGCAATGCAGCAGGCCATCAAGCGCGAACGCGGCCTGTACGAAAGCAACCGGGTTGCAGTCTTGATGCGCACCATGTTCAACATCGCCCGCGACCTCAGGCTGTATACCGGCGAGAATCCAGCCGGGCGCATCAAACTCTTTCGCGAAGAAAAACGAGAGCGGTTTTTGTCGCCAATCGAGTTGCTCCGGGTTAATGAGGCGTTGACGAAAGAGCCGAACGAATATTGGCGGGCATATTTTCCTTTGAGCCTCATGCTTGGAACGAGGAAGAACGAACTCCTATCGGCGCGGTGGGCAGATGTCGATCTAGAACAGCGCACGCTGCGCTTGCCAACGACGAAGTCTGGACGCGCGCATCTGCTCCCGCTACCCACTCCCGCTCTCGAAATGCTTCGCGCGCTTCCAAGTCGCAGTAAGAGCGAGTGGGTATTCCCCGGCTATGGCGCCACGGGTCATCTGGTCGAAGTGAAATCCGCTTGGGGTCGTATACGAAAAGCCGCGAAAGTGCCGGATGCGCGCGTTCACGATCTACGGCGAACGCTCGGTAGTTGGCTGGCAGCGCAAGGATACAGCCTGCCGCTAATAGGTCGCGCCTTGAATCATTCAAACGTAAATACGACGCAGGTTTACGCCCGTCTTGACCTCGACCCGGTTCGCGAAGCGCTCGAACGAAATGCAAAACTGATGCTCGCCTCGCCAAACGTGGCTTCGTGACAAATCCGATCCTCTATCGCGGAAAGCTGGGCAAATTGCCTGAGGGGTATGAGTGGGAGAGCTGGAACCTACCGGATAATTGTCGCGGGACATTGCATCTTGGGATGAAGGAACTCCCACTCTTTTGTTCCCCGTTGATTCAGAATCCAAATTTCCTCAAGAACTTCTTGGATTTGGCGGACTCGCAGCTCCGAAAGCTGGCGGAAGCCGGAGTCGATGTATTGCAGCTTTTCAAGATTTGCGCAGCTCACACCCCATACAAAGAGAATACTTCGATTAGGAAATTTGAAGGCGAAGGGGATCTGCTACTCCAATGCGCCGAGACTTTGAAAAGCGCTGCGGCAGCGATCAGAAAACTCGGAGACGCAACAGCAATTTCGACGTACGACCTGAGAGAAGCTCTTCAACAAATCCTCGATGTGGAAGACCAACCCTTCAGACGCAGCCTGGATGATCCCGTGACATTGAAAATGCCGAATGGAAAGGAAATCGAATACTATCCTGTGAATGCGGACTGGTTAGCGGGATCTGCGATAAAAGCGCAGAACCCTCGAACTCGAAAACGCCACGGATCGGCAAGACCCCTACTAGTACAACTGCGGCTGTTTCGCCCTGAATGGCCAGAACAATTTGACGAAGCGGCTTTACGTCTGTCTTTTCTTGCGAAGCACGTGCTTCGTAAACCGAAACACCGTCCGCAAGAGAAAGCCCAAAATTCATTTATTCTGAGCGCTGCCGCGCTTTGCAAGAAAGCTACGGGCAAACCAATGGACGAGGTCTGCTTTAAGCTATTCCAAGTCACCTTCGACATATGCGATCTAGTTTCGCCAGGTAATGAAAATGGATTTGATGCTTATCGCGTCCGTCGAAGGCGCCTCGAAAAGAAGAAGCGCATCACCTGAACGAAACATAAGTGCATTAATGTCGGCCACTTTCCCTTCTTAGATTCAGACCCTTCGTCACGCTACGGTTTCCCGTACAGGGCGATATGTCCCTACGGGAAATCAGATGGAAACTGCTAGTCCGGCAATCTCTCAGCGTCGAAGCGACACGCGACAGATGGTAGACACCGTCGCCGCAGCAGCGTTTTGCGGTCTTCGGCCAAAGACTCTCGAGTCGATGCGCCTATCTCTTCGGGGCCCAAAATTCGTGAGGCTCAGCCGTCGCGCCGTTCGGTATCGCATCAGCGATCTCTGCGAATGGCTCGATAGACAGACCGTCGCGACTCAGGAAGACGCGGAACCTAGGAGTCGACGATGAACGCCGCGACTATAGGCGCCGCAGAGTTTATAGTCGGCGATCGCGGGCGACCGGGCACCCATGCACGGCGTACTGTGCTGTCACCCGAATAACTGACGCGGTCATTTCTCGTTGAGCATGCATTCGTGAGCGCCGCATTGGAACAGCTTGTGCGCGAACGCTCCAGTCTGACGGGTTTGGCTAGAGCAGTTCTCCTGGAGATTGCTCATTACTCCAGAGACGACGGGACGGGAGCCTATCCGAGCGTTCCCACTCTTGCGCGCGACACCGGTTCAACCGACCGAGGCGTTCAGAAGGCAATCAAGCGAGCGGTCAATGCCGGAGAACTCAAGCGGCTTCACAATCTGGGTCCTCACGGAGTGAATCGGTACGAAGTCAGAATCGATAGTTTGAGAGGGAAGGCCAAGCGGGCTTCGACCAAGAAACGCGACCACCCCCGAACTCCGTTCACCCCCGAACACAGTTCGGACAAGGGAGGATCTGTATTTAGGGAAACTCAGTATTCTTCTCCTAAAGCTAGGATCAAGAATCAGCCATTGAGCGACTCGTCGGATGCATTCGCAGAGAAGGCTAGGGAGAACGGATTTCTAACCTGTCCGGATTGCGGGCGCTACGGAGACCGGTGCGACTGCGACCCAGAATTTCAAGCAAGCTTTGACCGGGCTATGCGTGACACGCTTGACGCCGTAAAGCCGGGACCCGCGCAGATCGCCAGCGAGGAAGCTTTGCGGAACGCTTACGTGTGCTCGGTACCGCAGACAAAGCAGGAGATCGAAGCCGAATGGGAAGAATACGAGCGACGTTTCAAATCCAGGGGACGTGCCGCTCATGCAGCATGAGACTCGAGGACAAAAATCGTGCGGGAACAAGTTGAGGGCGTAAGCTTCCAAAATTTCGCTGCGGTCGCGAAGCGCATGCGGTGGAAGGCTGACGAGCTGGCGTCGGAATTCAGAGGCATCGCCGAAAAAGAACCTGCTTCGAGTTACTTCTCGCGCGTGCTTCGCGGCGATCCGGACTGGTCCGTCGTCATCCCATTCCGGTCAGTGATCGCGAAGTACCTGAGAGCAGTGGTCGAGTTGCGAGCCGAAGGTGAGGTTCGCCTCTGCTTGTGCCGCTGTGGCTCTCCTGTCTTCGGGCGAGACCGGCTCGCTTGGCCGGATTGCAAAAGGGTCGCCCCTAACGCATCGATGTTGCCGCGAAACGGGTTGCCCACATGCTGATATGGGAAACCGCCTTCCCGCATTTTGGAGGCCCGCTACAAGCGCCTCCGCCTAAATGTCGGCCATGTTTTGACAAGCCGGCGGCCCGAACGTCCCCTCTCGAACGCTACCCGCGCGACTGGCAGGCCCCGATGCCTAAGCGGCGTTGTGGCGCGCTGGTCTGCCGGACATGTGGCTCGCACAGCCCATCCCCGGATCGCACGGGCTGCGCCTTGCCTCGGTTAGATCCGTGCGGTTCGCGATGGTTCTGGCTCAGCCCTTACCGAGCCATCAAGTGCGTGGCGTGCGCTGCTCCCGCTGACCTGACGCTGGCCGAAGCTTGGGTCTTGGCTCGCGAGCCTGACGGCCGCATCCCCTGGCGAAATTCTATCCCTGCTTCGCATCACGAGCCGGCCGCAATGAAGAAAAAGCTGATCGCTAGCAGAGGTACGGGGCAAGTGCTGATCGAGGGCACGGATGCGCAGACGAGCGATAAGGCGACGGCAGGGGTGTGTGTGAGGGTCGGGCTATTACTCATGGCAGCGGTGCTGCTCAGTTCTGATGCTGCACTAGCGCAGACGGTCACGACCTCTTTTGGGTGCCAGTTCACGAGCCAGACGAGCGGATGCACAGTAACAGACGCCGGTAATCAAATTCAGACTGGAGATTTACTAATCGCATTCACTAGCGGTGCTGGTCCGGGCAATTCCTGCACTTCGACCGCTGGCTTCCCCACCGGTGGTTCTAATGGTGCGTGGACCGAACAAGTGGCCGCTTTTGGTGCTGGGGCCAACAGAGACTTTTCCTGCGTCTACCAGCGCCTCGCAACTTCGGGTGATACCGGTGGGCAGGTTTTCACATTTCCATATAACTCGGGACAGACGACCCCCCAATATGCGACTGGAATTCTTATTGATATAACCGGGGAGAATCAGAGCAGCCCAATTTGTGTTACAGGCGTCGGCAGCGCCAACGTCACCACGGATGGCATTACGATGCCAAGTGGATGCACTCTTTTGATGTGGTTAGGCAGCGCTGCCATATTTTCGGGTGCTGGACCCGCCACAATCACTCCACCCTCATCGCCATTTGTAACCCTACAGAACTTTGTGAGTGACCCCACTGCCGGTGCCGCTGCAGCATCTTACGAAAGCGGCGTGGCCTCCGGCGCAACTGGCAATATCTCATTTAACCTAACGACGGGTGGTGGTTCAGCTGCTAGAGCTAGTGTACTTCTTGGAATAGAAGGCGCGCCAGCAACGCCGACGGCGACCGCCACAGCTACGGCGACCGCCACAGCCACCGGTACGGCGACCGCCACAGCGACAGCTACGGCTACCGCAACGGCAACCTCAGCGCCGACTCCCGCCGGTTCCTGTACGCCGAACGCGACTATCTACCTGCTCAACTCAAGCAAGAAGATCATGAACGGCGGTGCTTCCGCGACCACGGGTCCCGGCGCGAACTGGGCGGCGTGGGCGACGGATACCTCCGGCAAGATCGTCAACAGCTTCACCGGCAGCGCCAGTTCCGCCAGCGTCCCTCAGAACTACACGATTCAGATCGTGGATAATGCGGGACAAATCTGCTCCGGCTCTTCGGACAGACTCGACTCCGGCGTCCCCCAATTTCACCGTTCGAGTCTGCAATAGCGAGCACCAAGTAGCCGGTTGCAGCGAGAGTTCCTCTTCCGCAGCGTACAACATGAGCGTGCAGATTCTTGACACCAATGGCAAACTCGATGACACGTTCTAACCAGGCCCTCCCAACGCGAGCCTTCTCGAAGCGTGGGTCCAAAGCGAAATGACCCTTAGAGGTAGGTAAAATGACGGAATTTCATGCTACGCTAATCCCACCTTACAGACTACCGAGACGTGCTCTTGGAGATAGGTGGAAGATGAAGATCATGCCGCAGTTTATCGATTGCGTTGCGTTTATTTGTGCGCGCGGTAGTACTGACAAAAACAGTCCGGGCGGGACCGCCTTTTTTATGGAAGTGGAGGATGAGTCTGATCCTTCCCAAAAGTGGACCTACCTTGTCACCACGCTCCATTCGCTTGATGAGATTCGAGGACGTGACGTTTACGTAAGGGTAAACACCCTGCCGGTTGTGAATTCCCGCGTCGGCTTTAAAGATTTACTTACTCGAAAAGATGATTGGGTTCCGCATTGGAGCGCTGACGTTGCAGCCATCTTGATGACGCAGGATTTAACGAGTTTCTCATGTCAGAGAATTCCGATTGAACTGTGCGTTCGGGCGGACTACCGCATGGACTTGGATGCGTTTGAGAAGAAAGGAAACACTCTCTTGGGGAAAGCTTTAAAGGCCACATACAAAAATGGCATCCCCGTTGACGTAGGAGACGAACTATTCTTTCCCGGTCTTTTTGTTCAATCAGCGGGCAAAAATCGAAACCTTCCGATAGTGCGTTTCGGTTCTATATCTCGAATGCCTGGCGACGAACTAGTCCGCATCGAATCATCACATAGTTCAAAACAGATTCGAGCATATTTAGCCGAATCTCTGTCGTGGGGCGGTCATAGCGGTTCCCCTGTATTCTGGCTTCACGAGTACAACTTTAGCGCACTCATCAAAGCTGAACTGTGGCAGGAGCAATCACAGATAGTTCTTACTCCATCACCTCCGCCGCAGAAGGTGGAAGTGAAGGTCGCGACGGGGTGGGTCATTGGATTCCTTGGTCTAATATCAGCGCACTTCGATATTGAGGCAAAGGCAAAAAAGTTTGACGATGTAATAACTGCCATCAATGCTGGAATCGCGGCCATAACGCCCGCTGAAAATATTCGCGAGTTACTTATGAGTGATGAAATGAAAGACGATCGTCGGAATCGACTAGAGGAAATGAAACGGAGCGAACCTGTCGCTACCGCTGATTTTGTATCCGCGAAAAGGAAAGCGCGAAAGATACGCGACGTGGCTATTCAGCCGACCAGTCGGGGCCACTTTTTCGGCGCCCTCAAAAAGGCTACGCGACGGAAGGAGCCTTCTTCCTGATTCTGTTTTACGAACGCATTGAACATATCGCGCTTGCCGAGACTCTTTCTGCGATTGAATCGAAAGGGTATTCGTTCAAATACATCTGCAAGTATTTCGCGCTGACGCTGTGATAGACGCCGCGAATTCCGTCGAATTCCGTTCTTTGTCAGACTCCAGAACCCTTCCGTCGTGTTCACATGCGCATCGCCGTCAACACAGATGCCAGCGGTATGGTAAACGCGTCGATGGTCGTAGCTGAGCGCGGAAGAGTCCGATAGATGCGAGCCTCATCGGTGAGAAGAGTCGTGCGCGGGATGATGCGTTCTCGAACGGTACGCGCTGCTGTATCGGCCACAACGCGTGGTACGACGCGGCCTTCCCGTTCGACAGCGCCCCAGACTGCTGTTTTTGCCGACCGGACAGTCCGTCTTCGCTTTCATCGAGCATCGAGCGAATCCGGTTGAACATGCGCCACGCGCATTTATAGGTAACACCCAACTCGCGCTCTAGCTGCTTGGCGCTGATTCCACATCCCGTCGAAGCCATCAGGAAAATTCCATGAAACCACAATTTCAGGGACGTAGCTGAGTTCTCAAAGATTGTCCCTTTCATCGGGTGTTCGTGATGACCGCAGAATTGGCATGAATATGAAGGCCGCGTTGCGACGCGATAATGCTTTGTGACCTTCTGACACTTCGGACAGAAGATGGCGTTCGGGTAGAGCGGGTTCATTGAGCCATTCGAGGCAAGCCGCATCGTCTGGAAATTCGCGATCGAACTCCATGATCGGGAATGTGCCATCGGACGAGCCGGATCTAATGGGGTTGTTACGATTACCTTTGCTCATACATGAATATGTGGCAAAAGCACGTACCAAGGGGATACTTACCGTCCAAAGCCGCGAACCAGACGGGCCGAATTTCCCGGCGAGATTCTGGCGGTGCTTCACGTGCGCACCCTGAGTCAATAGTCGAGGACGTGGCGATTCTGGTGGAGGCAGGCTGGACTCTGAGGACCGAATTCCCGCGACATGCCACTACCTGACCCCAACGACCGGGCACGCTCCGCGGCTCCGAACGAGAGCTTGTCGCCTTGGGCGGCGCGCCTGACCAGGAATTGACCGAAGCAGTCGCGATGGTCAAGCGAACCTTCCACGGCGCGCGCCTGGTCGAGGTCAGGAAGCTGCAATGATCGAGGCCTTCATCTACCGAGGCAATCGCGGCGTTCCTTATCGCGCCATAGCCAAAGAATGTTCGTCGTCGCCTTCACGCCGGCGTTTTATGACGCTGGCCTCGGCGAGCACGATCCCAGGGAGCGTCGGCGCGACGCCGACTGCTGGGCCGCGACTCAAACTCCTGACCATTTATCCTTTGCAGGGTGCGATGGAAACATCAGGACGTTAGTTTTGTGTGACTTTGCTTCCGGCGCTTCGATGAGCACACCGGTAATCTTCTGAAGCGTTCGAAGTTTCCAACCCAACTCATTGGCCAACTCGGCCGGACCCAATCCGTGATGATCACTTAGCGCCTTAAACACTAAAGGAATGATCTCAGGTTCCTCCGCGTCAAATTCCTGCGGCTCATGCCTTAGCCAATTGCGTGCGCTCAACTGCTTATAGAGTCGGCGGTACTGGACCGCGTCGATCAGAGAAAGATCCGACGCGCGATGAATCAACGCCGCAAGGCTAACACGCCATCGCGCCTTCAGTCTGAAAAGCGCGTCCCAAATCGCATAGAGGGTACGTGGAAATTCGTGGACAAACCCCGCGCGCGGAAGGAGCAATGCCGACGCGAACATATCAGCTTGTGCTTCCGTTTCATGAGTCCCCGTCGGTTTTCCCCGATGAAGCACGAGATGGCCGCACTCGTGTGCAAGGTCGAATCTGCATCGGGACGGCGACTTTTGATTCAAAATTACAACGCTCGGATTTCCTTCGCGGGAAAAGGCATCGACCTTGTGTGTAATCTCATCGAATTGTGCGACCGCTACGCCAGCGATGCTTTCGGTAAGCCGGACCATGCTGGTAATCGGCACGTCCAGCCCGAGTCCCCATTGCATCCGACAGCGCTCTGCAGCGCGTTCGATTTCCTCGCGATTTCCAACCTTCACGATCGGTATCTGTTGAATTGGAAGTGTTACCTGTTCGTTCGCGTAAGACAAAAATTGTCCGAGCAGAGTGCCACAGGCCATCGCCTGACTTCGCGCGGATACTGGCGTCGTTTGCCAGCTGCGGAAATTACACTCTGTCTCCTTAAATTCGTCCAAGGGCGGTCCATAGAAAAACAAAGCCTCGAACCCGAGCACATCGCCCAAGGCCCGCGCGAGTGTGCCGCTCGGCTCTTTGCGATTATTCTCCAAGCCAGCGATGAACTGGTGGGTGACTTCGACCTTCGACGCGAGCTTAGTTTGAGTTAAGCCATTGAAAGCCCGCGCGATCCGCAGTCTAGACCCTGAAAACTGTTCGCGATGCTGCTCCGCCGCCATCCGATCCTTTCTTCTTCTTGCTCGGCGGTCCGCCGATTTCGGGTTTGGGTATTTCCTTGCCTTGTTTGACGATGGAAGGAATTTCAGCTTTCGCTCTCGCTGCTACGTACTGATTTCGGACTTCACCAGAGTCGTTCACCTGTTCGAACAGCACCCTAGTTCCATCTTGGTCGCTCGCGGACTCCACCACCATCAGCCAAAACCAACCCGAGTCATTAGGGGGATCGGGCCAGAACTGAATCTGCTCCTGTGCGCGAATTACATGATGTTGAGCAGGACTGTCCGGGTCTCCTCGAAAATAGTGAATTGGACAACCGTCAATTGCGAGGTAAAGTTCCAGAGGATTTCCGTTCGGTCGAAGCGCAGTCAACCATGGGGCGTCTTTGCTGGCAGAAGCTCTTATCAATTTCGCGCAAATCCTCTCGTAAAAGCGGCAGCCGAGTCCCCACTTCCCATCGCCTTTATCTGGCTCCTGAGAGGCGATCGCTCCCTTGCGCACATCGAGCAAAAGTTCGCCTAAGTAAGCAAGACGGTCCTCTGTGAGAGCCGGATCTATCACCCATGGCTTCAGTTTTTCCTGCATGGAACTTACGATTATCTGATTGCTGCGGAAAAGTCAACGGATTTTGCAACCAAACCTTCGCCAAGCAACCAATCCGAATTTTTGCAACCAAATCCGTTGCTGCGGGGGCGTAAATTCTATGAGGCGCCGGAATTGAAGCAGGTCGCGACGGACCTTCAGGACGGCAAACTCGGATACACACCGTTCAAGCTGAGAGCGACTCCGGGCGGAAAAGTGAGCAAACGCCGCTAGGAAGCGTCAATGCATCGCCGTCGTTTTCAGTGAAGCCCCGCAACCCTTGATTTATCGGTCTTTTCGAGCCGCGATACGATTGGCTTAAATGCTCGCACGATTTCTTTGACAGCTTTTTTGATCTTCTGCTCTGACGGCTTCTGTCCTGCTAGTGCACTTCGGACAAATTTTTCAGTCTCAATTTTCAAACCACGGTGTTCCATTTTCGGATTTTTGACCTCACTTTTTTGGCTGTATCTCGTCCCATGTCTTCTCAAGAACATAATCACCAAAGTCGCTGATCCAGTGACGCCCTCGTATTTTCTCCGTCTTCAAAAAAGTTCCTAGTCTTGGATGCACGGCTAAAACGGGATTGAGGGCCTTCGCGACATCATCGCGGCGAATGGTCGTGCCGTCGGGATAGGTTTTCCGGGTGTACTCATACGCGTCTCTTGCCAATACCACCCAGATAGTCGTCTTGTCCTTCTCAAAAAATTCGACAAGCCCCACCTCGATTAATTGCTGTTCAATCTCAAGGGTAAGCGCCATACTTTTTAGCCTATGTCCAAAACGGCCACGGTCGCTGCCCAGGAGGCCATTAGAAATGAAACGGCAAGCGCTATAAGAGCCCCATAATAGAGAGCTGCGCATGGACAATCGACTGCTACCAGCGAAAGAATAGCCGCCAGAAGAGCAGCAAAAAATCCGGCTAAACTGGTATAAGCCCGCTTTCTGTATTTCGGTCGAACGGCACTCTTTTCGGTTGGCGCATATGTGTCGAAGGACGCTAAGCTCGCGCCCAGAAAAACCAAAAGCAAACCTGCGAGAGCGGTTCCGCCCGAAAAGACCAATTCTAAGATCTTGTCTGCATTCGCAGGCACCCCGCGAGTTCCTCCACCCCACCGCTTGCGCATCGTAAGACATGCAGCGTTCTAATTTCAAGGCTTAATTCAACCAGTACTGAGCCTTCCCCGATGCCACGGAACCCAGCGGCGATTCTGGGCGCGCTCGGCGATTTCGAGCAAGATGTCGCCTTGGTCGGCACGCTTGATCCGGAATTGACCGAAGCCGTCGTGAACGGTCAAGCGAGGCTTCCCCTGGCGCCGAAGACTCTGCCCTTTGCGCGAACGCATCGGCACTAGCAAGACATAGTGCCGTACACAGCATTTCGAATGAACCGCGCCGACCAAAGAAGACGCGCGCCAGAATGTTCCGCACCATTGGGAGCGTCGGATTTGCGTTTCCATTGCGGTTTTGATGTAGTCTGGCGCGTGCCGCCTCTTTCGACACGTAGCGCCCGACGGGCTTCCAATCACGACACCGCTCTTCGACAGCCACTGATCATACGGAAAACGATTGATGAAAGAGGCCGGTATGATGCTGCGCGCCTGGGAAGGCTTCTCGGCTGGTCGCTGGCAGATCTCGGTCGATATTTGAAGCGAGATCCTTCCACTATATCACGCTCCGGCTCCGCTCAGGCGCACCAAGATCGGCTCGCCGCTCTCGCGGCTCTGCTGCAGAAAGTGTTTACTCTCATGAATGAAGATCTACCCGCGACGATCGCATGGTTCCGAACACCGATCCCCGCTCTGGAGTGGGCGTCGCCGCGTGATCTCATTCTCGGCGGAAAGTTCGTAAAGGTTAGGAATCTGATAGCGGAGGTGGAGAGCGGTTTCTCGCTTTAATCACCGCCTCTGTATGAAATGAACCTATCGTAGTTTCGGATGCTCGCTCGAGTCCGTCGAAGAGAGAACCTATGCCCGATCACAACTACTTCGCGAACCTCATCTGGCAAATAGCAGAACTACTGCGCGGTCCATACCGTCCGCCACAGTACGAACGCGTCATGTTGCCGATGACGGTTCTACGCCGTTTCGACTGCGTTCTGGCTCCGACTAAAGCCAAGGTTCTCGCCGAGTACGAAAGGCGCAAAGGAGGAAAACTGAATGACGAAGCTGTCGATACATTGCTGAACACAGCGGCCGGGCAACGCTTTCACAACCACTCGCCTCTTGATTTTGAGAAGCTCAAAGGCGACCCCGACCACATCGAGAAGCACCTCGTCCGTTACATCAAAGACTTTTCGGCCAACGCGCGCACGATCTTCGATTTCTTTGAGTTTGAAAACGAGATTGAAAAGATGCGCGAGGCTAACATTCTGTATCTCGTTGTCTCTAAGTTTTGCGACGTGGATCTTCACCCTAAATCGGTGCCCAACTTACAGATGGGTCTTATTTTCGAGAACCTTATTCGTCGTTTCAATGAATTGGCCAATGAGACTGCAGGCGATCACTTCACTCCTCGCGAAGTCATCAGGCTGATGGTCAACCTTCTATTCGTCGATGACGACCACTTACTCGCCAACCCTGGCACTGTACGTAAACTTCTCGACCCTGCGTGTGGTACCGGCGGCATGCTTGCGGAGGCACAGAACTATCTTCGAGAACACCACTCCGCCGCACGGCTCTTCGTATACGGGCAAGATTACAACAAACGCGCATACGCAACAGCTGCGTCTGACATGCTGATGAAGGACGTAGACCACAACGGTAGCGGGGACAACATTCGGTTTGGTGACAGCTTCACCGAAGATCGATTCGACCGGGAGACGTTCGACTACTTCCTTTCAAACCCACCTTTCGGCGTCGATTGGAAGAGGGAGCAGAAGGAGATCGAGCGTGAGCATGAGCAGCGCGGGTTCGACGGTCGGTTCGGAGCGGGGTTGCCGCGCGTGAACGACGGCTCGCTGCTATTCCTGCAGCACATGATCCGCAAATTCGAGCTGGTAGCGCCCGTACAACACAAGCACGGTTCACGACTCGCAATCGTGTTCAGCGGTTCAACACTCTTCACGGGCGGTGCTGGCTCAGGCGAGAGCGACATACGGAAGTGGGTCATCGAGAACGACTGGCTCGAAGCTATCATAGCGCTACCCGAGCAGATGTTTTACAACACCGGAATTGGCACCTACATCTGGATCGTCACCAACCGGAAAGACAAGGTTCGAAAGGGTAAGATTCAGCTTTTTGACGCCCGCCAGATCTACATCTCCATGCACCGAAATCTTGGTGACAAGCGGCGCAAACTCGGAGAGGGTTTGGCACACGAAGGCGAAGATCGCACTGACGAGCCCGACCAAGTAGCAGACATCGTTAGAGCCTATGGTACAGGAGCTGATTGGCGTCTCGCCGAATGGCTAGATCTAAGAGCGAACCGGCTCGATCTGCGCCTTCTGGCACCCTCCGACCCTGACCCTAAACCTCCCGAAGGGCAGAAAGTAGAGACGCGCGTTATTTCAAAAATGTTGGCCAACTCCGCGTTCGGTTACATCCGAGTGACTATCGAGCGACCGCTGCGCTTGCGCTATGAAATGACTGCTGAAGACAAAGCCCGGTTCCTCGCCGAGTGCCCCCATTTGCTTGATGACGTGCAGGCGATCGACCAATCCATTGGCCGAGCGCCACAACGGGACTGGAACGCAGCTTGGGTGCGGATTCTCGACGTGCTTAATAGACGTTCCTCCCGTTGGAAGGCATCTGAACAAAGGCTCTTTCGAACCGTGTTCGGACACAAAGATCCTGAAGCGAAACCCGTTTGCACTTCTGGCCGCAACGACGGATACGAGCCTGATCCAGGTCTTCGCGATTTTGAGAATGTACCTATGGGTGAGGATGTTGAGCTCTATTTCCTACGCGAGGTAAAGCCGCACCTGCTTGACGCCTGGATGGATAGAACGAAAGACAAGGTCGGCTACGAGATCAATTTCAATCGCCACTTCTACCGTTTCACGCCGTCGCGTCCTCTGCAGCAGATCGATGCAGACCTAAAGAAAGTGGAACAGGACATCATGGATCTATTACGTGAAGTCACCGAGTGAGCATTGCCTTGGAACTCTGGCCCAAGTCAAAGTTAAAGTATGTCGTCTCTCTTCGCCGCGAACGTCTTGACGAGGAGAACAATGCAACCCGTCCATATATCGGGTTGGAACAAATCGAATCCGGCACTGGACGACTAACTGACGAAGCCAACACATCTAACGGCTCCGGTGCAACGAGAACAATGGGTGAATCGCTCAGCAATACTTTTGAACCTGGCGATGTTCTTTTCGGGAAACTACGTCCTTATCTCGCGAAGGCTTGGCTAGCAGAGTTTTCTGGGCGTTGTACCACTGAATTGCTGGTCATGAAGCCGATAGCGATCGATCCAAGATTCCTTCGCTACATCTGTCTCTCTCGAACCTTTGTTGATGCCGTTGATGCCTCAACATTTGGTACTAAGATGCCCCGAGCGGAATGGGATTTCATAGGCAACCTACGAATTCCCAGGCCAGACCGGCGGCAACAGGCAGCGGCTGCTAACGCTCTGGATCGGGTGACCACACGCATTGACGCTTTGTTGTCTGCGAAAACTCGAGAGCTCGATCTCTTGCGTGAGAAACGGCGCGCAATCATCAGTCATGCTGTCTCTCGCGGTCTTGATCCCACATGCACTTATCGAGACTCTGGCAGTTCTTGGCTAGGTCGCATCCCTAGTCACTGGGAGACCGACCGAGCGAGATGGCTTTTTGTGGAGCGCGACGAACGCTCCGAAACTGGCACGGAAGAGCTTCTTAGTGTTTCGCACCTCACGGGCGTTACACGTCGCTCGGAGAAGGACGTGACCATGTTCGAAGCGGAGAGCACGGAAGGCTATAAGATCTGCCGTGCTGGAGACCTAGTTATAAACACCCTTTGGGCGTGGATGGGAGCTATGGGGGTGTCGTCAATCGCTGGAATCGTAAGCCCCGCGTATAATGTCTACACGCCCGGTCCCCGTCTTGATCCAAGCTTCGTTGACGCTTTGGTTCGCATACCCGCCTTTGCTCAGGAGGTTAGGCGTTATTCGAAAGGAGTTTGGTCTTCGCGACTCAGGCTTTATCCCGAAGGATTCTTCCAAGTCATGCTACCCGTACCCTCGATTCGCGAACAGCGTGACATCGTAAGCCATATAGGCGCACAATTGGTACAACTCGATGCGTTGCGCTCTGCGACAGATCGCAGTATCAGTCTTCTCAAAGAGCGACGCGCGGCCCTCATTGACGCTGCTGTCAATGGTCAACTAGGAAACCGTGTGAGCCAATGAGAATCCGCGAAGTCACGATTCGCAACTTCCGCGCTTTTGCCGATCCACCGCCGTTCACCTTTTCGGACAGTTTCACCGTTATCGCCGGGATTAACGGCAGAGGCAAAACAGCTCTCCTTGATGGCATCGCGCTTCTTTCCTCACGGTTTCTTCCGCTAGTGTCTCCAGCACGCGGCGGTTACCGTGCCATCCGTTTCTCCGAGCTTCACCTCGATGCCCCCGCGGCAGAGTTGTCAATGAAAGTTAACTGTGTCGGGATACCAATCGAATACAAGGCTACCTACACGCGCGAGAACCGAAAGATCGCGACTACGAAGTTGTCTGCAGCCCTGAAGCGCCAGGTCCGCAACGCATATGGAGATCCGAATCGAGCTGACGACGCCGCACCCCTTGCGGTCTATTATACGACGGATCGCGCTGGATATAGGCTGCCGAAACGGTTAGCCACTGAAGTGCCTCGAGGCCAAGCAGCAGCTTACGTCGGTGCGCTGTTTAACAGAACTGTCAACTTTCGCGATTTCATGTCGAGATACCGTGCTGCAGCCGTGCTGGACTCGGAGGCGCGCCGGGTCGATCCGAACTTTCTCGGCGATGGTGCGGTTACGGCAATTTCTGCGGCGATGACAACCTTCCTAGGGGAGTTTAGCAATCTGCGAGTCGAGGCGGAGCCGCTGCGGCTGCTCGTGGACAAAAATGGTGCCTCATTGGACCTCTCGCAACTCTCGGATGGCGAACGATCTTTTCTCGCGCTGGTTTGTGACTTAGGTCGCCGACTCGCATTAGCCAATCCAAGACTGGACAGTCCACTTAAAGGTGCTGGAGTTGTCCTTATCGACGAACTGGAGCTGCATCTGCATCCGAAGTGGCAGCGAGAAGTTAAACAGAAGTTGAGGAATACCTTTCCCAATATTCAGTTTATAACGACTACTCACTCGCCCTTCGTGATCCAATCGCTCAGGCCGGGTGAATTGATTAATCTAGATCCTGACGAGTTCGGAGAGTATGCCGACAAGAGCATTGAGGATATCACAGAAAACGTCATGGGGGTTGTATTGCCACAAAAGAGCGAACGCTATCAGCAAATGATGAAGGCCGCCGAGGAATACTTCCTGCTTCTCCGAGCGCCCCAACAAGACGCCGCCGCGATCGAAACCGCCCAGCGGCGCCTGAATGAGCTTTCTGTACCGTTCAGTGATGATCCAGCATTTCAAGCACTACTGAAGGTGGAGCGCGAGAGCCGCGGCGGGAGTCCGGGTGATGCGACCGGTTGAGCGAGGAGACCCACCCAGCACGTACACGAGATATCAAGATGCCGGAAACGACCTTGAGGGACGCCTCGGAGCTTACTGCAGCTATTGCGAACGACGAATCGAGACGAATCTAGCTGTCGAGCATATCCAGCCCAAGACAGACGTTCCAGAGTTGCGGAATGAATGGTCGAACTTTCTGCTCGCTTGCGTTAATTGTAATTCGAGCAAAGGGTCCTCCCCAGTGAATCTCGAGGATTACTTCTGGCCGGATAGCGACAATACGTTGCGCGCAATCCAATACCTTCGGGGAGGGTTATTGCAGCCTAGAGAGACCCTTCCGACGTCTATACAGAACCTCGCCAGAAAAACGATTATGCTAATTGGTCTTGACAAATACCCTGGCAATCCAGGGCGAGAGCCAACTTCCTCGGACCACCGATGGTTTAGGCGGCAAGAATTGTGGCAACTCGCTCAAAGAGACCGGGAACGTCTTGTCGCTGAAGATACTCCGATAGTCAGAGAGTTAATCGTGGAAAACGCACTAGGACATGGCCTGTTCTCGATCTGGTGGACGGTGTTCGAGGGTGACATCGATATGCGACAAAGGCTGCGCCTGGCATTTCTTGGCACTCACAGTGGGTGCTTCGATGCAAGCGAGAATCTGGTTCCACGTGCAGGGGGCCGAGTATAGACGTGAATATCTCGAGACATACTGAGGGCGCTTTCGAAACCGTCATCGAGACTTATCTGCTGGCCAACGGATACGTCACCGTCGATCGGAGGGGATTCGACCGGGACCGCGCGCTCTTTCCCGAGGTGGTGCTCGGCTTTATTCACGAAACGCAGCCCAAGGAATGGAGCAAATTGGAAGCCCTCCATGGTGAAAGCACTGGCGAGCAAATTCTCGCGGATTTGTGCAAATGGATAGACGCCAATGGCTCGCTGGCCACGCTCCGCCACGGTTTCAAGTGTTACGGACGTACGCTTCACATAGCATTTTTCAAGGCTGCTCATGAATTGAATGAAGAGCTCGAAGCGCGGTACGCAGCGAACCGAGTGGGGATCACCCGCCAACTTCATTTCTCTCCGCAATCGGAAGAATCAATTGATGTCACTCTAAGCCTTAACGGTATCCCGATAGCCACATTGGAGCTCAAGAATCCTCTTACCGGCCAGACCCTAGACGACGCGCGCCGCCAGTACAGAGAGGACAGGGATCCACGTGAGCCCATATTTGAGTTCAAGAGGCGGACACTGGTTCATTTCGCCGTAGACACTGAGGCCGTGCTTATGGCCACGCGCCTCGCTGGCACGGCAACCCGCTTCCTGCCCTTCAACAAGGGATTCGACGGTGGCGCGGGCAACCCGCATGATCCAACCGGCCGCGCATATCGCACGGCATATCTGTGGGAAGAAGTACTGCAACGGGACAGCCTCCTCGATCTCCTAGGGCGGTTTGTGCATTTGCAGGTGGAGGAGAAGCACGACGACCAAGGTAACAAGGTTAAAACCGAAGCTATGATTTTTCCACGTTACCATCAGCTGCAGACCGTACGCATGTTGGTGGACTCAGCGCGGCGCGAAGGAGCCGGCCACAACTATCTAGTCGAACATTCGGCCGGAAGTGGGAAAAGCAATACCATCGGATGGCTGGCGCACCGCCTGTCTTCACTCCACAGCGTCAACAATCAGCGGATATTCGATAGCGTGATCGTCGTTACCGATCGGGTTGTTCTTGATCAACAGCTTCAGGACACGATTTACCAGTTCGAGCACAAGCGTGGCGTGGTGCAGAAGATCGATGAGAGCTCTCGACAGTTGGCCGAAGCGTTGGAAAACGCGGTGCCAATCATTATTACAACGCTGCAGAAATTTCCGTTTGTATCTCGACAACTTCTCAAGATGGCCGAAGAGCGCGGAGTGATGGGTACCGGTACTCTCCCGACACGGCATTGTGCCGTGATCATTGACGAGGCGCACAGCTCTCAAGGAGGCGAAGCTGCGACAGATCTCAAGGAAGTGTTGGGAGGGGAGGCTCTACGCGAGAAGGCCAAGCAACATGCTGCCGAAGAGGGCTTGGATAGCATGGAAGAGCTATTCCGCAGTATGGCAAAACGAGGGCAACAGGCGAATATCAGCTTCTTCGCGTTCACAGCCACGCCGAAACACAAAACTTTTGCAGTCTTCGGCCGCAACGGTCAGCCGACACATCGCTACACGATGCGACAGGCCATCGAGGAAGAGTTCATCCTCGATGTACTCAAAAACTACGTAACATATGCCACGTACTTCAAACTCCTTAAGGCCTGCGAGGAAGATCCCAATGTCGAGCGCAAGAAGGCCGCTCAGGCGCTCGCGCGTTTCATGAAATTACACCCTCACAACATCGCACAGAAAACCGAGGTGATGGTAGAACACTTCAACTCATTCACGCGTTACAAAATTGGGGGCCGTGCGAAGGCTCTGGTAGTAACGGGGTCTCGGTTGGAAGCGGTGCGCTACAAGCAGAGTTTCGACAGGTACATTCGAGAGAAGGGTTATCCGATTCGAACTTTAGTGGCATTTTCTGGCACAGTTAAGGACGACAAGTTATCGGATGTTGGCTACACAGAAGTCAGCATGAACGAAGGTGTCCGCGAGAAGGAAGTGCCCGAAAAATTTGCCACGAAGGAGTACCAGGTTCTACTGGTTGCAGAGAAATACCAAACTGGTTTCGATCAACCTCTGCTGCATACTATGTATGTGGATAAGCGGCTAGCAGGCATTCAAGCCGTTCAAACGCTTTCGCGCTTAAATCGCACTCATCCGCTGAAGGAAGACACGTTTGTTCTTGACTTCGTGAATAATCGAGAAGAGATCCGCAACGCATTCAAGGTGTACTACGAAGGAGCGGAGATGGGTGACCAGGTAGATCCAGCTGGCATGTACAAGCTCAAGGGCGAATTGGATGCGTCGTCCGTGTACTTGGCTGAAGAGCTTGAGCGATTTTGCGCGCTGTATTTCACACCTAAGCATAAGCAGAGCACCCTAGATCATCAAACTATGAACGCAGCACTAGACCCTGCAGTTTCTCGCTTCACCGTCCTTCAAAAGGAAAACGAGGAGAAGGCTGAGCTCTGGCGTGGAAAGGATCAGGCCTTTTGCAACCTATACGGTTTCCTCAGCCAAGTGATTCCTTACCAGGATTCGGACCTTGAGCGCTTGTATGTTTATCTCCGGCATCTATCCGCAAAGCTGCCACGACGGCGTAACGTTTCTGCTTACCAGTTCGACGACGATGTCAAGCTCGAGTACTACAGGTTACAAAAGATCAGCGAAGGATCGATCAGTCTAGGCGATGGACGTGCTCGACCTCTTGGCGGTCCCGCCGAGGTCGGGACTGGCGTGCTTCGTGAAAAAGCCGTGCCGCTTTCAGAACTGATTGACACCATCAACGATCAGTTTGGAACTGACTTCAATCAAGCTGATCAACTATTTTTCGATCAAATCGTAGAAGCCGCTTTGATCGACGATGGCCTGAAGCAAGCCGCAGCGGTGAACCCGAGCGACAAATTCGAGTTGGTGTTCAAGGGCATCCTACAAACTCTCTTTGTGGAGCGCATGGACCAGAATGAAGAGATATTCGTACGGTTCATGAATGACCTGCCGTTCCGGAGGATCGTAACCTCCTGGATGGCTTCTGAAGCTTACAGAAAGCTGCGAGGCTAGTCTCGTTGATGATCCGCGCTGCGGTTCCACCACGGGGTCGGAGACGAAGGGATCCGACGTTCTCGACCTTGCTTAAGCACGAGAAATCCAGTCCAGCGCGTTCCGCTAAACGAGGCTGACTTAATCCCACCGTCCACCGCCTGCCGCGAAGAGTTACTAGTCAATTCCGGGGCTCTTCGGAAACATCGCCCTGACTGCGAAGTGGGACCGGTCCGTCCGACGGCTTCCGCGTTTGATTCTCACCACGCGTCGGTGATCCGAGCGGACAGCGAAATAGTTTCGGGAAAACTGATATGCACTTGGCGCCATCAGCCGCTAACAATTCGACAACCCGCCTCGACATACGGGAAAGACGCTCGATTTCGAGGCCTTTCCTCTACTGCTCGGTCCGGCGTTCTTAATTTATGCCACCTTCCTCGCGCGCCAGATTAGGTCCAGCGCCCGGCGCGCAAGGGCGCCGGGGCGGTATTTCTCGTACAAGTCGAGGAGGCATCCGCTCAACTCGTCCTCTAGCCAAAGGAGATCGCTTATTTCGCTATCTTTCCAGTGGTTGGGGTTGAAACGTATCTCTCCGGTATACGCGCGATACGGCCATCGCTCTTGTACCGGACAAAGCGCCCGCTCACCCAGTCGCACGACTTCCTGTAGCAGCGCTTCTGGCAGGTACATGTCCGCTGCAGGCCGGCTTGCTGCCCGAACGAGTACCGGCAAAGGAAAGCGGCCGGGGTCACAAACCAAGATACCGAGGCTTATAGCCGCCGCCCGCGCTGTGGACGGTGTGGGCATAGTCCCACAAAGAATTGGCCACCACCTCTCGCCAGCGACGGCCACTATCTTCTTCTGGTAGAAGTCCATCACCTTGAAATGAAAGAGTGCTGCGTCGGCCTTGCTTATGCCACCCGCCGTCGCTTTGCATTCGAGGATGAACGAACCACGCCAACTATCGGCTGCGCTATCGATTTCGTGACTCACGCCCGACGCCGATCGTGACCCGAAAAGCGATAGATTTCCCGGTCCTTGCCGCCGTGTAAAGCCGGGGCGGTATAACAACCCGGCCACTGTGCGCTCCCAAGTCCTACCCTCAAGCATTTCGCCGCCAAGCTGCAGCGAAAATTTCGCCAGCAACCAAACGTCAAGCGTGAATTCCGCCAAGAGGTCAAGCGACTGAGGCAAGGCGATCGCTCCTACCGCCCGAGAAGCAGGTCGTCGATATCGTCAGCGGAGTTTGTGAGTTCAGTCCGGTCGTCACTGTCTGCGGAAGGCACCTGATTTTCGAAATACTGGCGGGCAAACTTTCCCGAAATTTTCGGTAGTTCCTGCTCTGCCGCTGCGTTTAACAGTTCGCGGGCGCGGCTCAGCAAAACGCCAGGCCGCCCATCCGACACATCGAGCAGAACGTCAACCGCACCAGGCTCGAACGGCAGGAGATCGTCTTCATGGTGATCAATGCGAGCATCCTCGAGATAAACGCGAAGCAGTTCCTTTGCCTGTTCCCCATCCTTGAGACCGCCAAGCACGACCACGGCAGACGTGTTGCTGGAGGACACTTCAAAGGGCGGAAGCCGGTTCTCTTCCCAGTACCTGTCGAGCACCTGGGCTGCACGGTTGTGGAATGTGAAGATCATATGCAGCCGCGTGGCATAAGGGGTGCTCTCAAGCAGATCCCTTATACGTCCGATCTCGCGCGACCGCTTTGGCGCCGTCACCGATCTGTTTGTCGCCAGATCTTCGAGCTGGTCAATCATGAGAAACAAATGGTCGATCCCGGCCGCAGCCAACACTGCAAGTGCAAAATCCAGATATTGAAGCCCGTTTCGCAGGCGCGCGGTAGGAGAGACTCCCGCCAGCTCCGACTTGAGCTGCTTGCTGCCGCCATCTGCGAACGCATCAACAAGTTCGGGCCGAAGGGGTCCGCTGGTCCCGCCAATTGTGGTCCATGTGTCGCGCACGCGGTCGGCGATCGCATCCACATCGTCGCTCCCCAGTTCATCGACGATGCGGGTCCGGGCCTTATCGAAAACGGACACGGCATCGGCGTGAGGCGCCGTCGCAAGATCGACAACAGCGTTGAACAGCACAGGATATAAGCCGGTGGCGTTCAGGTTGTTCAGGTTGGAAAATGCGGCAGCGATCAGGGGCTGTGCCGCTCTCTTCGCACCTGCCTTCTCAAGGGTTCCCGCACCGAGGTCTTGGTTGATCTCTCTAGAACCTCTTGCATCAGCGTAGTTTTGCCGAAACCGGTGTCGGCACGCACGCCCTGAGACCAGAGAAATCCGATCGCTTGTCCGCCGCGGACGCCGCCGCGAATGAGCTTTCTCCGGAACTCCTTCGTTTCCTCGGGAAACACAGATTCGCTGTATGGCTGCTCCGCATTCTGAATGCGAATAGCTTCCGCCGGAAACGGATTGCGATCTAGTTTCCAGGCTTCTTCCATGTGGTCAAAAACATTACTCGGCATTTCGATTCTCCTTTAGTTAGACTGTTGCTGAATCGTCATTTCGTAACGTCGATTGCCGCCGCGCCTATATAGAGGTTCCGACACGGGCTGGCGTGTTGTCCCAAGATGCAAGAGCACCCGGAAGGGAATTTCCGCGATCGCGCCGTCGGAAAGTCGTTCGATGACAAGATCGACCAAGGCGCGAGTAACGCGCGAACTGAATGCCGCATCAGCCCGCACCTTGAAAATCGGGATGTACGGTGCCGATAGACTTGTGTCGGCCGTCGTAGCCTGTCTTCGATACGCTTCGACAATCGCTCTCGCGATCTTAAGCTCAAATCGTTGAAGGTCACGCCGGCCAATCGAGACGGAGCTGCCTTTCTCGATGTCGGCAGCGAGCCAGATCAGGTTGAAACCCTCAAAGCCCGGAACGTATCTCGATTGGTCCAGAACGCGCAGCTGGGATCCCCAACTTTTGAGTATGTCGATGTCCGTGGCGCCTATAGCCAATCCGTTCGCGGCAAAAGTAGCGACCGCGAATGCATCGTTGATTGTTTGCGTCAGCGCCTTACCGGTCGGTTTCGCCTGTGGACTGGTCCCAAACCTGCGGCGCACGATCGAAACGAGCGTCTGCTTGATGGCGCCGGTGTCGACGTTTTGGACCGCTGTTGCGTCCCGCCTCAGCTTTTCGGCGACATATTCGCTCCAATATTGCGTTCCGTGACCTTCGCGTCCGGCGGCGTCGACTTCACTCTCGCTAACTTCGGGACAGGCAATGGGCGCGGCCTGAAGCTTGCCAATTAAGACACGAAAATATGGATGAGCTTCATAAATGGCGGCCGCTAGCCGGTCGCAGAACGAGGCAATATCTTTCTGCGCAAGACTTGCGACTGCTCGCCCAAGCGGGGTCAACGCGTATTCGCGATCACGGTGAGCTTCGACATAGCGCCGCGCCGAAGGTACTTGCTGGTGCTCAACGAATCCCAGGCGAATCGCTTCGAGCAACACTTCCGCGGCCGGAGCCCAATAGGCGTCCCTGTCGCCAACTCTGCTTGCCGTGCGCCGCCCCGTGCCCTGAAGTGCGAGCCGCTCGACGGTTGCACTGTATCGCTGGCGTACCTCTTCAAAGGTCGCGCCTTCTCGCAGCCCTATGAGCTGTTCGCGCATATGCGGCAGAATCTGCTGAAGCCGCGGAATGGTGTCTTTGAAGTCGTCCACTCGTCAACTGTACATCAGTTCATATCTCTCTGCAAGAGATAGGACCAACGGAATAATTAGACAACATGAGGCTTCGCACAAAGACGCATGGAACCAAAAATACAGCTGAGATGAAAATTTACCGCTAAAAGTATGTCTAGTTTATGCCAAACATGTCTTGTTCATTCCTTTATAGCTTTTTATCATATACGATGGTCTAGATGTACTATGAGGGCCGACTGTCGCAATCGAACTGGATTTACACCCCGGCGGGCAGGCATGTTTTCCTTTGGTTTCGTACGTACGGCCCAGAAAAGGCCATCTTCGCCAAGAGCTGGAAGTTGCCTGAGATCGAACGTGATGCAGGGTGGCGAAAAGCCCCGATACCGTGAGCGCGCAACACTGATCGCGCGGAAAGGTCGATACCGCTGGCCGTCACGTTCGGCAGATTTAGTTGTGCGCGCGCTACTGCAATATCGTGATCGAGCGCGAACGTTCCGCTTCGCGAAATTTTTTTAGTTGATCGCGCCCAATCAGCCATGCTCTCGATGGGCGGCGGGGTGTTACCCCCGGGGTGGCCGGGGCCTCGACTCGGTTCCGCCCTTGCGCTGCGGTTCCTTTTTATCCTGGCCCTTGCCGGCGCCTTTCGCCGCGCGAGCCCGTTCCTGTCGCGCTAGAGCCGCTGCGGCGGAAGCCTTTCTCGCCCTTTCGACACGCTGTTTCTTGGTCAGATGAATCTTCGCTCGAACTTTTTCCATCTCCGCTTTGCGCTCGGCTTCCGAAAACCCAGACCAACGCTTTTTCGCCATTTCCGTAGAGTCCATAGCTGACCATCACTACCAGTCCTTCTGAGCGCTCGCAAGGCTATAAGCTAGGTTCGCACCTACTGAGCGCTCAGATGAAATCGACTAATGCCCCGCAATTCCGCCTTGACCTATTCACCTATTGAGCGCACAGTAGGTACATCAATACTTGGAGGCCATCAAAATGAAAGTAGAAGAGATCATCACTGAGCGCATCGTCAAGTTGCTCGAAGTTGGCACCGTGCCTTGGCATAAGCCTTGGGCGAATCGCGGGAACGATGGCTTTCCGCGCAATGCCGTCACCAAGCGCCACTATCGCGGGATCAACGTCTTCATTCTCGCGAGCCAGTCCTACGGCTCGCCCTGTTGGTTGACGTACCGGGAAGCGCTGGCGCTTGGCGGCCACGTCAAGGCCGGCGAACACGGCACGCCGATCGTCTTCTGGAAATGGCTCAACCGCCCGATTGAAAAGCGCGATGGCTCGATTGATGAGAAGCATTTTCCGATGCTCCGCTACTACACGGTCTTCAATGCCGAGCAGACCGAAGGTTGCCGACTTCCGGCCGCTGCCAAAGACGGCGCGATGCCTGAACCAAGCTTTGCTCCCATCGAAGCCTGCGAAGCGGTTTACGCGAACATGCCGAACCGGCCGAGCCTTGAGCATGGCGCCACGATGGCCATTACTCGCGGCCATCGGTTCGAGGCTTACTACACAGCCGGCACCGATACGGTCGTGATGCCGAGGCGCGAAGCTTTCGACAGCCCTGAATTTTACTACTCGGTGCTGTTCCACGAATTGACGCATTCCACCGGCGCCGCGCATCGACTAAACCGGCCGACGCTGAATCAGGCATTGAAATTCGGCGACACCAACTACTCGAAAGAAGAATTGGTCGCCGAGATGGGTGCGTCCTTTCTGGCCGGCCATACCGGAATCGAGCAAGTAACCCTGGGCAATAGCGCGGCATATCTGGATAGCTGGATCAGGGCTCTCAAGGGCGATGCGAAGCTCGTCATCGTAGCTGCCGCGGCCGCGCAAAAGGCCACCGATTACATCCTGAACCGGCAAACCGAAACCGCCCAGGAAACTGCATGCGCTTTGGCCGCGTGACCTCGCTTTCAAAACAGGCTCGGTCCGCATTGCCCAAAAGGAGCATTTCGGGCAAAGCGACCGAGCCAAACCACCGATGGAATCAACAAAATGGCAACTGTAGTTTCGCTTCCCCAAACATCGAAATGGGCAAAGCAGGACAACCTGCCGCCCATCCGCCGACGCAATCAGGCGAGCCGAACGCGCGAGTATCTGACTCCGAGCGA
The DNA here is from genome assembly GCA_963724395.1 of uncultured delta proteobacterium. GTDB lineage: Bacteria > Desulfobacterota > Binatia > Binatales > Binataceae > Binatus. The sequence goes on from CAVRUK010000005.1 coordinate 838,722, forward strand.
GGTTGAACGAATGATCGTCGCCGCGCGCCACGCCGGCGGGCGCCTGGCCGAACGCGACGCGTTGTCGATCATGATGGCTTACCGGCACGGTCTGCGAGCGTCGGAACTAATCGCCTTGCGATGGGAGCAGATAGACTTGAAGGCTGGCTTGCTCCACGTCGTCCGGCTGAAACACGGCTCGCCTTCCACCCATCCGTTGCGAGGACCCGAACTACGTGCGTTGCGCGCTTGGAAGCGGGCGCAGGGTGACGCAACACCCTACGTGTTCACGTCGCTGCGCGGTGGCCCTATGACGCGGCGCACGGTGCATCACGTCGTGGCGCAAGCCGCCAAGGCGGCCAGCATTGACTTCCCTGCCCATCCCCACATGCTGCGCCACGCCACCGGCTTCTATCTCGCGAACGCCGGCCAGGACACGCGCGCGATTCAGCTTTACCTCGGCCACAAGAGCATTCAGCACACCGTGCGCTATACAGAACTAGCGGCGGACCGCTTCAAAGATTTCTGGAAGGACTGACCCATCAGATTTTGACTAGATCGCTGCAGGAGCGACCTCGCGGATTCATTCCAAATGCAGTACGCTTTTGAGACGCCGCTTTCCGGGATCAACTCGCACCAAGCGCGAGACCTTCCGCGCGGCGGAGCCATCCGGTCATTCCAATCGATTTGAACCGCGTAATCGCCGCATCGAGCAGCGGGCGCGCGCGCTCCAGGTCGCCGGGCGCACTGCGCCGGAGATACATCCATGCCTCGTCGAACTCCGCGATAGCGCGCAACGGCCGTGCGCCTTGTTCCTCCAGCACCGTGCGCGCCTTGGCGAACCATTCGACTGCTTCCTCATAGCGCCCTTGGAGCGCGCACAGCCGCGCCAGCGACAAGCGCGCATCCTGCATCGGATAGCGGAAGTCGGGCGCGATCGTCTTCTCACGCAAGTTGCGTTCAATTGCCTCGATATGGTCGGTGCGCCCGAGCATCCAGAGCGTCGAGGCCGCGTCGCAAGCCGTCCGGGTGTAATTCGGGGCCCAACCCGGCGCTCGCTCGAGCGGCGCGATGACCATGTTCAACAACTCGAGCGCTTGCTGCTCCCTTCCCAGATGCGCGTAGATGCGGGCGCGAGCGGCTCGGAATGCCGCCAAGAACCAAGTGACCTCGACGCCCTCTTCAGCGCCCGATTCATATGGCGCGATAGCTTTCTCCCAGTTCTCGTCCAGCGCCAGCCACATCTCATCCCTTGCAGTCAGGAGTTGCAGAACCTGTGTAGATGTGGTGGTCAGCCGTGAGCCCGCGGTTCTCCCCTTCTGGTAGACTGCCCGCGCGGCCGCGAGATCGCCGAGCGCATTGTGGCAGCGCGCGGCCTGCGCCCAGCCTTCGACGGCCGCGGCAATTCGTCCCTGCCTCTCGCTGCGAGCGCCTTGCTCTTGCCAAAGCGGCAAGGCGCGACGGTATTCGCCGGCCGTGAATCCTAGCGCCCAAGGGAGGCTGGTGGAATCAATGGTATCGGCGGTGGCACCGGCCAGAACTTCGTCGCGAGATCGGAACGCCATAAGGCCGTAAGCGTGCATGGCCTCCCCTCTTCGGTTGCGGACAAACTCGTACAACTCCTGCCGGCGAGGTGAGTCCAATGGGAGTCCCAGATAGTTGGGGTTCTCGGACTCCTCGCGTGTCAGGTCCCGCGCCGTCAATATTGCCCAGGTGTTGTCCCGGCGATCACCCGTGTATCGAAGGCCTTGACCCGCTAGAGCGCCGGCTTCACGGAAGAAACCTGCTTGACCCATCGCTTCCGTAGCCTCCGCAAGATAGTCGGCCGCTGCCGCGTTTCCTTCCGAAGCTGCGATTAGATCTCCCGCCTGAGCGGCGCTCTTCAGAGCCTCCTCGAATTCCAGCATCCATGCCAGCGTAAGTCCGAGGCGACCGAGCACGCGCGGCCGCCGCGAGTCGGTTTGCGGCAACAGCTCGAGCGCGATTTTGAAGAAGGAAGCGACGTCATCATGGGCATAGGCAGCCTCCGCCCGATCCGCCGCCGCGATCGCGTGAACCGCGCCGCGCTCGGCGCCCGGGAGCGCGGCACTGCGCGAAAACTGATAGGCTACCTCGGCCGAATGCTCAGCAACTCGCGCGCCCCAGAACTCCTCCATAGCCTCCGCTATCTGCCGATGCGTCCGGACCTGCCTGGATGGGTTCATTTCGCCGTACAGGGTGTGGCGGATGAGCGCGTGGGTGAAATCGTAATTGTCGGACTCGGCGCCGGGGCGGATCAGTTGCGCATCTAGCGCGGCGTCCACCGCCTTCAAGGCCGCGCCCTCGTCAAGGCCCGCTACTTTAGCGGCGATTCCGAAGTGGAAGGTGCCGTTGAAAGCAGAGGCCGCCGCCAGTACGCGATTCGCCTCGTCGGAGAGCCGCGACAATCGCCGTCCGATCACCTGCCGCACGCCCTCGGGAATGCCCAACTCCTCGATCGCCAGGTTCGACCTCCAGCGCCCATCTTGGCGGGAGATCTTCCCTTCCTCGATCAGATGCAGCAGCACTTCGCGGATGAAGAACGGGTTGCCCTCGGTTTCGGCGTCGATCGCTTTGACCAACGCCTCGGGCACTTCCTGGTCGGCGACCATCTGGAGCAGTTCTCCGACCTCCCGACTGTCGAGTCCTTTGAGGTTGATACGTTCGTATTCGGCCTCGCGCCTGAGCGCGGCGAGCGCGTCGGAGAGGGGATGCTGGCGGTCGAGCTCGACGTCACGGTACGCGCCAATCACCAAAATACGATTGCGGGCAATGAAGCGCGCGACATGACGCAGCATGGCGATCGTCCCGCGATCCGCCCAGTGCAAATCGTCCAACACGAGAACCAGCGGCGTGCGCGCCGATGCGGCAATCAGGAGTTGCGAGACCGCATCGAGCAGTCGGAAGCGCTCCTCCTCTGGCTGGAGCGGCGCTGGTTCGTCGAGGTCTACGATGCGCTCGCGGATAATCGGAACGAGCCGAGACAGCGGCGGTCCTCCATAAGCGAGCTCGCGGCGCAGATGCTCCGCGTCGGATGCGCGCGCGTACTCAGTTATCGCCTCCGCAAAAGGGCCGTAAGGCGGCGCCCATTCGCCCTCGTAACAGCGTCCCCACAGCACCAGCGCGCCGTATGCGCGAGAGTTTGCGGCGAATTCCTCGAGTGTGCGGGTCTTGCCGATACCCGGCTCGCCAACGACCATCACCAGAGCGCCGCGTCCGGCGCGCACATCTGCAAGCTTGTGTTCCAGCCGGGCCATCTGGCCTGCGCGTCCGACGAACGGCATCTGGCGCAGGATCGCGGTTGGCTCGTCACGCTCGTAGAGCACCTCGCACGCAGGGACAGGTGCCGCGAATCCTTTCAGCTCAAGGGCGCCTAGGTCGCGGAAGCTGAAGTTCTGACGTCCTGCAAGCAACCCCGACACCAACGAGCTCGCGATGATTTGCCCCGCGGCGGCGCGCTCACACAGCCGCCGCGCCACCACTACCGCGGTCCCGAAGTAGTCGGCTTCATCGCGCAGCGCCTCTCCGACGTGCAGTCCGGCGCGCAAGCCCAAGCGCGCGCCCGCCACCGGACGGCGCCCGCTCTGTTGCATCGCGATGGCACAGCGCACCGCGTCGGCCGCCGACGGGAAGGCAACCATCAATCCGTCGCCGAGCCACTTAACCTCGTGGCCACCGTGCGCCACGACCGCATCGCTCAGCAGCTTGTGATGGACCCTGAAAATCTGCTGGGCGCGCTCGTCACCAGCCCGGCTGAGAAGCTCGGTCGAATTCACCAGATCGGTGAAAAGCAGGGTTGCGGTGCCGGCCTGAGTCATTACAGATCAGAAGCGGGCGGCTCGCGTTTCGCCGCCGGCGTTTACTACCCGCTCAAACTACCAACAGTCCGAGCTAATGCAACCAACAGCCGGGCTGCGCCGACGGTGTGCCTAAGACATTTAGTCGTTCAACTCATCGAGCAGGGCCTTGGCGTCTTTCAGGTCGGCGGTGTCGAAGCCCTCGGTGAACCAGTTGTAGATTTCGGCGAGCATCGCCCGCGCCTCAGCGCGCTTACCTTGCTTGTCCAGCAATCGCGCGAGGCTCATGGTGGCGCGCAGTTCCCATGACTTCGCCTTCTGGCGGCGCGCGATGGCGATCGCGGTGCGGAAGGCGGTTTCCGCGTCCTGACTTTCGCGCGGTCCTCGCTGTGCCAGCAGCTCGCCTTTAAGCCGGTTGACTTCCGCGGACAAGACTCGTTCCTCGCTCTGCTCAGACTGAACCAGCGCCTTCGACACAACTTCCAGCCCTTCCTCGATTTGTCCGAGGCGCAGATGGCATTCCGCCCGTATTACGGTCGACGCGGCGCGCACCCTGGTTCCTGCCCGGTCCAGTTCCTCGAGCGCGCGGCCGATTTCCTCCATCCCCCGGGCTGGGTCGCCTGATTCCGCTGTCGCCCAAGCTTCCGCCAGTCTGGCAAAACCCGAAACTTGCAGACTTCCGTATTCAACGGCCATGCGCAGACCAGCCGCTGCATGCTGCGCGGCCTCATCGGCTTTGCGCAGAAACTGGGAAAGTGTCGCCACGGATAATTCGGCCAGCATACACGTCAGCGGGTCTCTGCTGTTTCGTAAGGATTCAAGCACCTCGCGCTGCAGCCGGCGCGCCTGGTCCGGATAGCCTAGTACCCATTTGACTGCCGGCGGCCGCAACTGCCATTCGGGAACCAAGAATACCGATCTCCTTGGGGTCGGCATCGCTGTCGCGAAGTCAGCCGCTTGCCGATAGTGCTCCAGCGCCTCGATAAACTCGCCGCGTGAGAATTGGGTCTGTCCAACGCCCGAGTGGGCCGTGACCAGCTGGGCCGCGTCGCCCGTCCGCTCCGCTTCGGCAAGCAATTCTTGTCCCGCTGCGAGCGCTCGTTTGAATTCCGCCCGGAAGTGGTAACACAGCCGCAATCCCGACAGCGCCTGAAACAGGAGTTCGCGATCTCCCGTCGCGAGAGAGAGTTCGCGCGCGCGCAGGTAAGTCTCTTCCACTTCCGGCGATGCCGGACTGGCTAAAATCCTACCCAAGGTGACCTCGATCGCCGCCTCGCGCCTCATGCGCTCGACTCCGGTAGGAAGGGCCTCAAGCAACTCCAACGAAGCCTTGAGACCGTCCCTTCCTTCGGTGAGTGCGCCGCGTGATAGGGCCTGCTGAGCCGCAAGCACAAGATAGTCGATGGCTTTCGCCGCATTGCCGCTGCGGCGGTAGTGATGGGCCAGCTCCGCGAGATGATCGTCGAGCTGCGCGGCGCACGTCCGCTCGATCGCCTGCGCGATCTGTTCGTGCATCGGCTTGCGCCTTTCGGCCAGTACCGAGTTGTACGCGACCTCCTGAGTAAGTGCGTGCTTGAACGTGTATTCGACGTCGCCCGCCGACGGCTGCTCGTAGATGAACTCGGCCAGCTGCAGTTCGGCCAGCATCCGGTTGAGCTTATCGTCGTCTCCGCCATCGGTCGCATGAGGCAAATTCAGACGCAGCACCTCCCGGACCAGGCCCAGCTGAAACTCCTTTCCGACGATCGCCAGGGTGTGCAGCAGCTCCCTTTCCGCTGCGGGCAGCCGATCGATTCGGGCGGCGAGGATCGCCTGAACGGTGGGCGGAATCTTCAGCTCGGCCAGCGGACGGGTAAGCTTGAGCGCTGAGCCGTCGCGCACCAACCCGCCGTCGTCCAGCAGCACCTGCACGGTCTCTTCCATGAAGAATGGATTGCCATCAGTCCTCTCGACGATCAGCTGCTTAAGGGGCGCTAGGTCTGTCGCGTCGCCGAGGAGCGCGGAGAGCATCTCGTCGGCACTTTCTTTGCCCAGCGGGTCGAGCCGCAAATGTGTGTAGTAAGTCTTGTTGCTCCAGTGATGCGAATATTCGGGGCGGTAATTTACCAGCATCAGTATCTTCGCGGTCCCGATCGAATCGGCGAGTAAGTTGAGGAGTGCCTCGCTTTCCGAGTCGACCCAGTGCAGATCCTCGACGATCATCATCAGCGGCTGATTCAGGCTTTCGCGCAATACGAGCCTCTTGATCGCTTCGAGCATCCTGCGCCGCTTGATTTGGTCGTCCATGCGCGCCAGCGGATCGTCTGCGCCCGTTAGCCCAAGCAACCCGAATAGAAACGGCAGCGTGTCTTCGAGCGTGCGATCGAGCGCGAGGACACGTCCAGTGACTTTCTCGCGGCGGACGCGCGCGTCGTCCGCAGGGCCGATCCGGAAGTAGTTCCACAACAACTCGATCACCGGCAGAAACGCAGTCGCCTTGCCGTGGGAGACGGAAAAGGTCTCGAGCACCATGAAGCGCGACTGTGCCACCGCCTTGAACTCGTAGTACAGTCGCGACTTCCCGACTCCCGCCTCAGCCATCGCGGCGACGATCTGCCCGTGGCTCGAGTTCGCCGCCTCAGCGGCGCGCTTGAGCGCGTCCATCTCGCGCTCGCGTCCGACGAATTTCGACAGCCCGCGGCCCGCCGACCGCTGCAGACGCGTGCGCAGGGGTCCCAGTCCGAGGACTTCGTAAACCTCGACCGGCTCCGACACGCCCTTTACGCGGCTGGGGCCCAACGCCTTCAGTTGGAAGTACCCCTCGACCAGCTTGCGCGTGTTCTCGCTGACGACCACCGAACCAGGCATGGCCAGCGTTTGCATGCGCGACGCCAGGTTGGTCGTGTGGCCGATCGGCGTGTATTCGGTATGCGCGTCGCCGGTTCGGATCGAGCGAACGACCACCTCGCCCGTATTGACGCCCACCCGCACCGCGATCGGCGCCTTGCCCTCCGCGCGCAGCTTGGTCGCGTACTGGCGCAGATCCTCCTGCATCCGTATTGCTGCGTACAAAGCTCTCTGCGGATGGTCCTCGTGCGCGACGGGTGCGCCGAAGATTGCGAAGATGCCGTCGCCGGTCGATTGCACGATGTATCCGTCGTAGCGATGCACCGCGTCGATCATGAGCTTCAGCGTCGGATCGACAATCGCCCTCGCCTCTTCGGGATCGAGATCCTGCTCGAGCTCCGTCGATCCCTTGATGTCGGCGAACAGCGCCGTGACCGTCTTGCGCTCGCCGTCGAGCGTCGACGCGTCGGCTTGCTCCGCCGCTACACGGACTGCCGCGGCAGGGTTCACCGGAACCGATTTGGCCATTGCAATGCCGGCGTCGTCCTGAAGCGCGGCGGTGCATTGGCCACAGAACTTGAATCCCGGCGGATTTTGGAACTTGCACTTTGGACAGATCAGCAGCAACGGCGCGGTGCATTGACCGCAGAACTTCATGCCGGCTGGATTCTCGAACTCGCACTTCGTGCAACGCATTGCGACTACCTTACCAAGATGGCCGAGTATCGCGACTGGGCGGGCGAATTCATAGTCGTTCCTGATCGCTGGCGCCCGTACCGATTTCGCTCGCTTCGGGAGACGACTCGCTTCAGCGCGCCAGGGTAGTGCGGCGGTCAGAAGTTTGATCAGTTATTCGCTTGCGCAGCGTTGGTCGGCACCGGCATCGTCACCTGGACGCGTTTGCCGTTGCGCACGACGCTTAGGTAGATGACCTCGCCGGGCTGAAGGTCGCGGATCTGATCCTGGAAGTCGAGAAAGTTCATCACCCGCGTGCCGTCGACGCCGATGATCATGTCGTAGCTTTCGCCAACTTGCATGGAATCGAGTACCGGTATCAGCAGAAAGGCGAATTGTCCTCCCGGAACCAGCAAAAGAAACACCGCGCCTGCCGTCGCCACACCGGTAAGCGCGTCATGGACGCCATGACTGTAGGCGTGCAAGCCGACCGCCGCGGCCGGACTGTTTTTTTCGACCGCCGTAATCAGCAAGCCGTCAGCTTTCTCGCCGGAGTTGAGCGTGCGCCGCGCTTCGCGCAATTGCATTCCGAATGGAGTCGAAAGCTCGCCTTCGCTCTCGAGCTGCTCGTGCTCGTCCTCACGATACCGCGCGACGTCGTTGCTCTCATCGAGTGGCTGCGATTCGAGAGCGGGACTCGGTGGCTGCTGCTGCGACCCGTCGACAGTATTCGCGGGCGGAATCTCCACGGTGCCGGGCTGCGCGCCATTCAGATCGGGCGGTGTCGCAGCACCGGCGGTCGTCGCGCGATCGCCAGATGGCTCGCTGGGCGTGAGCGGGGGCGAAGGTGCGGGGGCTTCCACGATCGGTGCATCACCGCCGGATCGCGCGATTGGCGCCGACGTGGCGGCAGATGCGGCAGCGGCTTTCCACGTCTCAGGCGCCGCCGTTTCGGCGCTCGACTGCGCAGCCGCCGGCGCGCTCGCGAACAGAACGAGCAGCATCGCGCCTACAGCATCCAGAGCGTGATGCCCTCGCCCTTTGCTGGTTAACACGGCAGCGCTTTTCATGCTCCACCACGCGGCCCTCTCTATCGAGCTTTCGCTTATCTGAGCGGACCGAGCTTGCAGCGAATGCCCAAGTATCGCGGCTGGGCAGTCTAATTCATAGACGCGGATCTTGAGGGTGGTGAAAACGCGAGGGGGCGGATTGCCATAAGACCCGCACCCAAACCAGGCACTTTCTCCGCGGGGTGGCGGAGGCTACCCGTAGCTGTACGCAAGCTGGCCTGTCAGGGATCGAATCTCAGTGCAGCGCGATTTATTTTGCCCGGGCTGCTCGCTGGCTCAGTAAATCAGCGGCCCGCGAGGTCGACTGGGACCAACTCCATCGAGTAGCCGCTGGTCTTCCGCACTGAGCGGCTCATGGACCGGTGGATTCACTCTAGCTTGCGACTTCAGGACTGACTCAAGCGACTTCAGGACTGACTCGGCGAATACCGCGCATTGGTGGCACTCTCGCCTCATGGCAGCTTTGAGCCTGCGGACGAGGATGGATTTTTCCCTCATCTCATTGAGCATCTTGTATCCATCGGCCTTTTGCTGGCGTGCACGGGCCAAGCCGCCCTTCTTGCGCAAAAGACGCATCGCGGTCTCAGAAGTGAATTGGCCGTGCGGGCCGCGGGTCTCGTCAATCGGTCTGAGCTCAAGATTACGAGCCATGAAGGAATTGAACGCCTGCAGTCCATACTTGTCAATTGTGTTTGCGTGGCTGCTTCTTGTTCTTGCCGGCCGCGCCAACAACAGCCTGGGCACTCTTCAATTGACCCAGATAGAACTCTAGCACCGGTATCTGGAAAGTGAATATTCGCTCGGGCGATTCCTCAATCAGCTTTCTTACCGCGGACGTTGTCATCCACGTGATGTCTCTCACTTCGTCAAGTGCTGGGACAGGGGCAACGTCCTCGACGGAACAGACGAAGACAAAACCAACACGAGCCGGGCCGGTAATCTGTTGCTGACAACAGAAGGGAACGAACGCGAAGACCTCATCGCCCTTTTGGGAATGCGTCTTGGTCCTCACCTCCGGCCTGAATCCCGTCACGCGGAGTCCTGTCTCCTCGAATACCTCTCGTTTGAGCGCCTCGTAGACACTCTCTCCCAGCTCTATGGTCCCAGCCGGTATCTCGAAGGCGCCGGAATAAACTGGATCGCTGTTCGGTTTCCAACGAACCTGCATCAGCAGTTCCGTGGTCTTTCCGCGCTTGCGCGCAACAATCGCCGAAACGATTGGTACCGGAAAAGGAAAATTATCCGGTCGACTTTGGTCCATTAGTGCTGCCTATAAATCTCTAAATTGAGAAAGCCTCGATGTGATCGATCACCGCGCCGAGTTCGTCTAGGAGCGGCGCACCGTCACGCGTCCAGTGTGAGTGATAATCCGAGAAAAGCTGCGGCTCTGACCTCGCCACGCTCAACACCACCGCGCCGCTACGGCGATCGCTGGCTCCTGAACGGCTCCAAGTGGTTCTGCTCAAATGTCGACGCCGGCGGCGAAGGCTATCCAACGTTCGCTACTTGAGCGCGGGCTGGAACTGGTCCTCAGAGTTCACAATCTGCCATTCCCCTTTTCGTAGGACCCAGGTGTCTGTCCAGATGAAACGGCCGGCGTTCGGATCGCCGCTTCGCCTTGCCCAGGTCTCCTGCCCCTGTGCGATCGCTGTGGTCCCGAAGAAGCGAATATGCACGTAGTCGAGGTGATCGCTCGTGAACTCCCCAGTGGCTTTAAATTGGGCGACGGCGTCCGCTTTGTTCAAGACGGTGCCATCGTGATCGACCCCGACATAGTCTTCCGAGAGAATGCGCTGCGCGACAGAAGGGTCGCCCGTGACCACGGACGCACTCCAAGCCGCCTCGCTGTCCCTGATGTATTTCTCGGCGTCCTTCGCCGAATAGCTGTCCGCCGTGGCAGGTAGCGAGCCGAACGCAATCGTCATCACGATTGCTGTTAAAAAGGCGGATCGCATGATTTCCATCTTCTTCTGGTTTCGACGTCGAGAAATCGAGATTGTCAGCTCCGTGACTAGGGCGCGAATCGAAAGTGTCGCGAATCCTTCCATTTAGTGCCTCCGTTCCAAGCGGTGTCTACGTTACTGAAACCGCTGTTTGCGCTCAAATGTACTTTTGGTCCACTCGCGCACCCTGATAGAAAGGTGCGCCAAATGGCTAACGACGACAGCGCGGCTCCTCGGCTAATTACGGTCGAAGAACTCGCCGAGTGTTTGCGGTTTTCGTCCGCTCACATTTACAAGATGCTTCACCACGGTGAAATTCCGTTTGTCAAATTCGGCTCGGGATACTTCTTCGACACAGCCGAAATCAACAAGTGGATCGCCGACCAAGAAGCGAAGGGCTGATCCAAAGAAACGGGCCAGCGATAGAGGACATTGCGCAATCGCGCCCTGATTACGAACGCCTGAGGAATCTCAAGTAGAGAGCTGCGAACACCAAGACGATGCCAATATTCACTGTCAGCCGTTCCCAGAATCGGTTTCTGAAGAACACGAAATCTACACCGACTATGACGGCGGCCATCGCCACCACGTAAAGCACGACAGCTGCCTGTCTGCCCATTTCAGATTACATGCGCCGGATAGCTAGGCGCTTCTTTTTTGGTTTTTTCATGGCCGAAAGATGCCCTGCCGAAATGCCGCGGTCAATGCCCTCAAATAACATTTGAAACTACCGCCCGACCGTCTATATACGGGGCGATGCGTTGCCTCAATACAAGAACATGGCGAGCAGCTCACGACCTCGAAATCATCAATATTCGCTCGGAGCAAGCAATTCACGAACCGAACGGCCTTCTCCACTTCAACGGGGAATGTAGAATCTGCTTTTCTTCATACTGGCAACATGGGGTGTCGCCTTCTCCCGATGATTGGAAATTGAAGCCTGCAACGTGTGACTGCTCTTCCCTTTAGAACAGCCCGCCTTCCGGTGTCAAAGACACTCGCGCTTTCAAATTCACACAGCTAGCTCCGAACTAAAGAACAGTACCGCGGTCTCGGAAGTCCACTGGCCGTGATGTTCGAAAACTTGGCCCATGGGCGACATCCTGTCTCATGCAGCATTAGGTTTTACGCGGCTTCTGCTTACCTTTACCAAGTCTTGCTGCGCTTCGGTGCGTTCTCCGGCCGTTGTTCTGGATAGAAGCTGCACGCCAAACCGCTCGTTCGGGCCATTTCTTAGACTTCCATCAGTCACGACTTGGCCGCCAGAAATTACCGATTGCCAAAATGGCGGGCGCAGCCGGCATCCGGCGAAATCGTTCTAGCATCGTCATCCTGATCGCCCTCGCGTCAGGGATGCGATCGCACAAAGTCGATCACGCGCGGATTGAAGAGCTTCGGAAACTCGGTGAAGAACAAATGCCCGCCTGGCAGTTCCTCGAGAATCGCTCCGGGAATCCGCGCCGTCAGCATTTTCGCATTCGCAGGGGGCACCAGCAGGTCATCGCGTCCCGCCATCACCACGGTGGGGATCTTAATCGCGCCCAGGCGCGTGCCGGTGTCGTGTCCGCTGATAGCTTGCACCTGGCGCATGAATGCGAATGGCGGAATCGGATAGAGCGCGCGCATCTCTTCGTCCCGGGCGAGGAAGTCGGGTCTGCCGTCGATCGTAGCGCCCGAGAACGATGCGCGGAGTTGCATACGCTTCTGCGCAGCGGTCGCTTTAGTCCCGGCCATCACCGCCGAAATGATTTCCGGATCGGTCTGCACCACGCCGGATCCGCCGAAGTTCGTGCAGCCGAGGATCAGCGCGCGCAGCCGCTCCGGATAGTTCAGCGCGAACTCCTGCGCGATCATCCCGCCCATCGAGATTCCCAGCAGCGCCGCACGATCGATTGCGAGCGCGTCCATCAGCCCAACCGTATCCGCCGCCATCTGCCGCATCGAATACGGCGCATCAGGCTTGTCGGTGCGTCCCGCTCCGCGATTGTCGAAGACCACGGTGCGAAAATGTCGCGCGAGGACCGGGGTCTGCTCGTACCACGCGCATAGATTCGAGCCGAGGCCGCGGACCATCACCAGCGTCTGCGGCCCGTCACCGTGGACTTCATAGTAGATGTCGATATCGCCGACCCGCTGCTTTGGCATAGTCAGCAAACTAGCGCCGCCGCCGCTTGGCTGCCAATCCCGCAGTGCAATCAGATTGGCTCGAGCTCGACCACCGGTATTTCGCGCGTCGTCTTCTTCTGATAGCCGGCGTAACTCGGATAGATCGCCAGCAGCTTCGGCCACACCTCGCGCTTCTCCTCCGCAGACAGCGTACGCGCGCGATACTTTCTGCGCGCGCTTCCAATCTGCGCCTCGACCTCGGGATTCGCGCTCAGGTTCAGGTACCACGCCGGCGCAGCATCGCTGCCGCCGTAGGAAGCGACCAGGTAGGCCTTGCCGTCTTCCCGGTAGTACAGCAGCGGCTTGTCGATCACGCGCCCCGACTTGCGCCCGCGCGTGGTGAGGATCAGGGTATTGCGGTTGAACGGACCCATCCCTTCGAACAGCCGGTACGTCGCCACGTGCACCGCGCTTATGAACCTAATCGCCTGATGAGTGAAGGGGTCTACTTTCATTTGATCGCGACTTTGGGCAATACGTTTCTGATGCTTCCAGGCATTATAGATACGAGCGCTAGCGCGCGACCGCAACGGGATGAAAGCATTTTGCGGGCGGTTTCCGAAGTCCTCTGGCCGTGATGTTCGAACCCTACTTTAGCCATTAGCCGGCTAATCGCTTCACAACCCGGCGGGATGGCGACGCTTGCGCTTACCTTTGCTATCTCTTGCCGCCGAGCCTGCCGATCTGGCGTTCTTCTGGAGAGAAGCTGCGCGCGCTAAACTGCCGTGCCGACATCAACGAGGGCAAAATCTCAAGAGATGCCTACATCTCGCCTACATCGTGATTCGGAGTGAAATTGTCAAAGCGACTTAAGTACTTGATTTAACTGGTGGAGCTGACGCGGATCGAACGCGCGACCTCCTGAATGCCATTCAGGCGCTCTCCCAAACTGAGCTACAGCCCCACCGCAGGCGAGATTTTTCAGCTAATCGGATAGCGTCGATGGTGTCAACCGACTGGCTCCGCGCGTGAGCTTGAGGCTCTGTCGCCGCGCCGTATTCAGTTGAAGCCGTAGAGCGCCGCCACGTTGTCCGACGTCATCATGCGGCGCTCGTCGTCGGGCACACCTTCGAAGTCGCGCGCGATTACCTCGAGCGAATTCGGCCAGGTCGAGTCCGAATGCGGGAAGTCCGATCCCCACATCAGGCTCTTGACGCCGATAAAATGCCGCGTCACCACGCCGACGCGATCGTCCTGAAACGTTGCCGCGACCTGCCGCCGAAAATAGTAGCTGGGCGGATTCGCGATCGTCTCTTTTTCGAGATAGCGATACTTCTCGAACGAGTGGTCGAGGCGCTGGAGAAAATGCGGGATCCATCCGATATCGTTTTCGACCGATACCAGCCGGAGCTTCGGAAAGCGTTCGAGCACGCCGGCAAAAATAATTTCGGTGAGCGATCGCTCGACCGAATGATGCAGCGCCGGGTAGCCTTTCATCACGCTTTGAAAATCGCTGCCGCCGCGCCGCTCGGTCAGGATATGCAGGCTGAGCGGCGTTCCGAGATCGTGCGCCACCGCCCAGAACGGATCGTATGACGGGTCGCTGTAGGGACGCTCGGCCGGCGCCGCGCCCCATATCATCGCGCCGCGCAGACCCTTGTTCGCCGCGCGACGCAGCTCCTCGACTCCTTCGAGCGGATCGTCGAGCGAAACCATCGCGACTCCCGCCAGACGCCGCGGGCTATGCGCACAATAGTCGGCCAGCCAATCGTTGTATGCGCGGAAAGCACGCCGCGCGCAGTTCACCGTCTTCCATTTGAAACAGGCGCATGCCGAGGCTGGGATACAGCACCTCGCCCGAGACGCCGTCGCGTTCCTGGTCCTTGATTCGGAGCTCGGGATCCCACGCGCTGGGACGGACGCCGGGGTAGCCGCCCGCCATCTTTTCGGCAAAATCTTTCGGATCGACGCCGGCGACGGCGAAACCAGCGACTGGGAACGGGCGGAGTCCTTCGGCGACGAAGAAGTCGCCTTCGCGGCTGCCGGCGCGCTTGATGACGCGCGGCGCGCGGTCGAGAAAGCGCTTGTCGATTCGCGAGATCCAGACGTCGGCGGGTTCGATCACGTGCGAATCCGCGGACAAGATTTTCTGCGCGTCCATCGCGGGGTCCTCCTTGTGATTCGTCGGAGACCTGATCGCCGTTTAGCGCCGGCGGCGAATCGGCGTCAAGCGCGGCGTCATTCCCGGGCGCGATCGAGCAGTTCGCGGGCGGCGCGGCGGAACTTATCGGACACTTCACCGCCGAGCATGCGCGCGATCTCCTCGGTGCGATCGCCGGGTTCCAGAACCGCGACGCGGCTGCGAGTCGAACCGCGCCGCTCTTCTTTTTCGACCGTGAGATGGCGGTCCGCGAACGCCGCGATCTGCGCCAGGTGCGTGACGCACAAAATCTGATGAAAGCGCGAGAGCTGTTTCAGCTTGCGGCCGACGACCTGGGCGACTGCGCCGCCGATTCCCGCGTCCACTTCGTCGAAAATCATCGTGGCGACGCCGCGACGCTGCGCCTCGAGACGCTTGAGCGCGAGCATCACGCGCGAAAGCTCGCCGCCCGAGGCGATTCTCAGCAGCGGCATCGCGGGCTGGCCGACATTCGGCGACAGATGAAACTCGACGGTATCGATGCCGAACGGGCCGAGCGCAGCGCCGCCGTGAACGAAGCCGGCTTCGTCGGGGCCGAGCGCGCCGAGGCGCGGCTCGAACCCCGGCGAGCGCATCCCGAGCGTCTTCAACTCGGCTTCCATCTTGCGGCCGAGTTCGGCGGCGGC
Source organism: uncultured delta proteobacterium (assembly GCA_963724395.1). Lineage (GTDB taxonomy): Bacteria > Desulfobacterota > Binatia > Binatales > Binataceae > Binatus. The sequence continues at coordinate 853,962 of CAVRUK010000005.1, forward strand.
GCGCCGGCGAATCGAGGACAGTTTATTTGCGTGCGCGGCGAGTTCGTCGAGCGCCGCCGTCATCGCGGCTTCGACTTGCGCTTTCGACTCGCCGATTCCTTCGAGCTCGCTAATCTCGGCCCGCGATCGCTCCAACGTTTCGATAGCGGTGTCGATTGAACCGCCGTATTTGCGTTTGAGCCGCGTCAGTTCCTGAAGGCGGTTGTCGATTTCCTCGAGGCGCGCAGGATCCGCCTCGATTTTGGACGCATACGCGCCTAGCGTGCGCGCTGCCTCCTCGAGGTTCGCGCGGGCCGACTTGATCATCTCGAGTGCATCGCCGAGCTTGGGATCGAGCGCAGCCGCCTCGAGCAACCGCGCCTCGGCGCGCGCTACCGTGTCGGTGGCGGCGCCGTCGGCGCCGTAGAGCGCCTGTTCGGTCTCGAGCGCGGCGGCGGCGAGCTTGCTTGCGTTGGAGAGCACGGTTCGCTCGCGCGAAAGTTCTTCGTCTTCGCCGGCGGCGAGGCCGGCGCGCTCGAGTTCGGTCGCGCGGAACCTTGCGAGTTCGAGCAAATCCGCTCGCTCACGCTCGCGGCGGTTCAGTTCCTGGAGGCGGGACTGGATATCTTCAGAGTGCGCATAGCGTTCGCGATACGATGCGAGTTCGTCGTCGAGGTTCGCGTAACGATCGAGAATCTCGCGATGGCTCTCGGCGCGGAGCAACGAATGCTGCTCGTGCTGTCCATAGACCTGGACCAGGGACGCGCCGATTTTGCCGAGGCTCTGGACGGTGGCGAGTTCGCCGTCGATCGTCACGCGCGAGCGTCCGCCGCCCTCGGCGATCACCCTGCGCACGAGCAACTCGCGGCGGCCGCCGTCGCTTTTACGGGCGGCCAGCTCGGGCAGCGCGGCCTCGCCTTCGAGCTCGAACAATCCCTCGACGATTGCTTCTTTCTCGCCGGCGCGAATCATATCGGGCGACGCGCGCGAGCCTAGCAGCAATCCGAGCGCGCTCAGGATGATCGTTTTGCCGGCGCCGGTCTCTCCGGACAGCACGTTGAGGCCGGCGCCGAACTCGAGATGAGCTTCCTCGATTACCGCGAAGTTGCGGATGTGCAGTTCGAGCAGCATCTCCGGGCGCGCCCGCCTATCCCCAGTGGAGTTTGTCGCGCCAGATTTCGAAATATGGATGAGCGGAGCGGATCAGCGAGACGACGTGGCGTCCGCGATGAATTCTGATTATGTCGGCCGGCCCCAGTTGCGCCGACTCCTGGCCGTCGACGGTGATAGTCGTGTCGTGATCGGGAGCCTTCACGTGAATTTCGATTTCGTACGAATCCGGCAGCACCACGGGACGGTTGCTCAGAGTATGCGGACAGATGGGAGCGAGCACGATCGCGTCGAGCGTGGGATAAACGATCGGGCCGCCGGCGGAGAGCGCGTATGCCGTCGAGCCGGTGGGAGTTGCGACGATCAATCCGTCGGCGCGATACGAGCAGAAGGGTTTGTGGTCGGCGAAAACATCGAGCTCGAGCATTCTGCCGAGCGGGCCTTTGCCGACCACCACGTCGTTGAATGCCTGGAACGTCTCGGCCGACTCCTCTGACGCGCGTTCGACGATTGCCTCGAGCATGATGCGCCGATCGACCTCGTAGTCGCCGCCGAGCACGCGCTCCAGCGCGGCGCGCGCCTCCTTGATAGTCACTTCAGTCAGGAAGCCGAGTCCGCCAAGATTTACGCCGAGGATCGGAATTCCTTGCGATGCGACCAGCCGCGCGACGCCGAGCAGCGTGCCGTCGCCGCCGAGCACGACAATCAGGTCGGCACGATTGGCGAGGTGATGCCGTTCGACGGCCTCCGCGCCAATCTTCGCCGCGGTCTCCGAGTCAGCTATTGGAACCTTGTGCTGGATGCGGAGAAAGCGGGCGAGCGTTCGCGCGATAGCGGTCGCCTCGGGACGCTCGCGCTTGACGATCAGGCCGACCGTCTTTATGGACCGCTTCGCCGACGCCATCAGGCACTCATCATGCCCTGAAATTTGCGCCAACGCGAAAGCATTCTATCTGCCTTCCAGGTCTCACTGGGTGATCGGAGGAATCTTGTACGCGGTGCCGGGCGCGGGTGAATTTTCCTTGCCGTACACGATCGCGACCGAATTGATGTAGTAGCCGGTGGCGTCTTCGGTGGTCTGCCCCTTGCTCGTCAATATGACGATCGCATCCGCACCTGTTTCGCAGGCCTTGCGCTGCACCGCGGGCAGCACGTCGGACTCGTTCGCAAAGCGGTTTCCCAGTGCCTCGACGATCGCGACCTTGCGAAAATCTGTCAGCGGCTCGTGCCGCAACACCGGCATGTTGCAATCGGGCGGCTTGGCGGCGCGACCCGAAGGCTCCACTTCCGAGAGCGTTACCTGCGGCGGAAGCGAGACGACCCGAGCGCATCCCGCGGCAGCAATCGTCAGTCCTATGATGATCGCGGTTCGCACGGTAATGAAGTATGCACCGGCGCGCGTCGCGGGCAAGAGTGTTCGTTGGCGACGCCAGTCGCCGGCGCTCGCTTTGGGCGTTCATTCATATAAAATCGCGATGCGTTCGCGTCCACAGCGCCCGGCGCGTTGAAGGCGGCGTCTCACGATGGCACACACCGGCAAGTCGAACCGTCCACTACTCGGCGCGCACATGTCGATTGCCGGAGAAGTCGGCGAGGCGCTGATCCGTGGCAAGCAGGTCGGCTGCGATTGCATCCAGATTTTTACCAAGTCGTCGCGACAGTGGGCGTCGAAGCCGTACAGCAAAGAGGAAATCGAGACCTTCAAACGCAATCAAGTCGAAACCGGCATCGGGACCGTGATCGCGCACGATTCCTACCTAGTGAATCTCGGCGCGCCCGATGAAGCGTTGCGCGCCAAGTCGGTCAAGGGATTTATCGACGAGCTCCATCGATGCGAAGCGCTCGGCGTGCCCACCCTCGTCGCGCATCCGGGCGCTCATGTCGGCTCGGGCGTCGAGAATGGAATCAAGACGATCGCAAAATCCATAGACGAGGCGCACGCCGCATGTAAAGGCTTCAAGGTGAAGATTGCGCTGGAAATCACGGCCGGCCAGGGCAGCACGCTCGGCCACACCTTTGAACAGATGGCGCAGATCTTCGACGCCGTCGCTGAAAACGAGCGCCTGCGGCTATGCTTCGATACCGAGCACGCGTTTGCCGCCGGCTACGACCTGCGTACTCCCGAAGGATACGAAAATACCTTCAGTGAACTCGACAAGGTTATTGGAATTAAAAAACTTGCCGCGTTTCATCTCAACGACTCGATCAAGGATTTCCATTCGCGCGTCGATCGTCATCAGCACATCGGCAAGGGATTCATCGGACTCGACGCATTCCGGCGCATCCTCAACGATCAGCGCTTTTTCGGCCTGCCGATGTGTCTGGAGACGCCCAAGGGACCCGAGATGAAAGAGGACCTCGAGAACCTGGCGACCCTGCGCGGTCTTTTCAAAAACTGACTATTGAACTGACTATTGTACGATGACTAAGCGAATACTCACTGGAGACCGTCCCACGGGGCCATTGCATCTGGGTCATTATGTAGGATCGCTGCAAAACAGGATACGCCTTCAGGAAGAATACGATACTTACTTACTAATCGCCGACATCCAGGCGCTGACCGACAATTTCGAGCATCCCGAAAAACTCGAAGCGAATATCTTCGAGGTCGCGCTGGACTACCTGGCCGTCGGCATCGACCCGAATAAGGCAAAGTTCGTCGTGCAATCGATGGTGCCCGAGCTGACCGAGCTGACGATTTACTTCATGAACCTTGTCACGACAGCGACGCTCGAGCGCAATCCGACCCTCAAGGAGGAAATCAAGCAGAAGAATTTCAGCACCGGCCTGCCGGTCGGATTCTACACGTATCCAATTTCGCAGGCCTCGGACATCACGATCTTCAAGGCGCATCTCGTGCCGGTCGGCGAGGACCAGCTACCGATGATCGAGCAGGCGCGCGAAATAGTGCGGCGCTTCAATCGCACGTACGACAAGGTGCTCATCGAGCCGAAGGCGCTTGTCGGCGAAGTGGCGCGGCTGCCGGGGACGGATGGCGGCGCGAAGATGGGCAAGTCGCTCGGCAATTGCATCTACCTTGGCGACTCGCCCGAGGTCGTGCGCAAACGCGTCATGTCGATGTACACCGACCCCACCCGAATCCATCCGACGGATCCTGGCCACGTCGAAGGCAATCCCGTCTTCACCTATCACGACGTGTTCAATCCGGATAAGGCGGAAGTCGAAGAGCTGAAGGAGCGCTACCGCAACGGCACGGTCGGCGACGTCGAGGTCAAGGAGAAGCTGCTCAAGGCGCTGAGTGTTTTCCTGGAACCGATTCGCGAGCGGCGCGCACAGTTCGCGTCGAAGCCCGAGCACGTCCGCGAGATCATCGTTGAGGGTACGCGCAAGGGGCGCGCCGTCGCGCAGGAGACGATGGCCGAAGTGCGTGCGGCGATGAAGATCAGCTACAAGTTCTGACTTCGACCCGTTTCTCAGTACGACTTCGCGAAGTATGCGCGCTCGGTTGCCGGTTCGCCGCACACCAGACACTTGCCGACGACGCCGTCATTCTTGAGTGGAATCGCGCGGCACGTTGCCTTGGTCTCCTCGCGAATTCGGGTCTCGCACACGGGATTTTCGCACCAATACACGTCGGCGAATCCGCCGCCGCCCTCGCCTTCCATGTGCTTGCGAAAGATAACGTAGTCGTCGAATCTCCGCGTGTTGGCGATCATCGCGGCCTTGGCCTGCGCGTAGAGACTTTTCTGAATCTCGCCGAGCAGCGCGCTGACCGTCTGAGCGATCGTCGCGAGCGACGCCTTGCTCTTCGATTCGGGCCCTGACTTGTCGCGCCGCGCGAGCACTGCTTCACCGGAGGCGACGTCGCGCGGTCCGATCTCGATTCTCACCGGCACGCCGCGCATTTCCCAATCGTTGAACTTGAAACCCGGCGTCATTCCTTCGCGCTCGTCGACGCGCGCGCGGATTCCCGCCTGCGTCAGCGCTTCGAGTGCGCCACGCGCCGCGGCGAGCACCGTCGCGCCCTCCTCAGGTTTGCGGAATATCGGCACGATGACCGCCTGCGTCGAGGCGACCGTCGGCGGCAGCCGCAGTCCCTGGTCGTCGCCGTGCGCCATCACGATCGCGCCGAGCAGCCGCGTCGATACGCCCCAACTGGTCTGCCACACGAACTGCATCTGATTCTGATCGTCGAGGTAGCGGATCTCGAACGGCTTCGCGAAGTTCTGCCCGAGAAAGTGCGAAGTGCCGCATTGCAACGCGCGCCCATCGCCCATCAGACCCTCGATCGCATAGGTCTCGACGGCGCCCGGGAAGCGCTCGGCCGCGCTCTTGCGTCCTACTATCAGCGGGATCGCGAGGAACTCCTCGACGAACTGGCGGTACACTTCGAGCATCCCGAGCGTCTCGGCCTGGGCTTCCTCGCTGGTGGCATGCGCCGTGTGTCCCTCCTGCCAGAGGAACTCCGTCGTGCGCAGGAACATGCGCGTGCGCATCTCCCATCGCACGACGTTGCACCATTGATTGAGCATCATCGGCAAGTCGCGATGCGATCTGATCCACTGCGCGAACATATGGTTGATGATCGTCTCGGATGTCGGGCGCACGATGAGCGGCTCTTCGAGCTCCTTGCCGCCGCCGTGCGTGACGACCGCAAGCTCGGGCGCGAACCCCTCGACGTGTTGCGCTTCTTTTTGCAGAAAACTCTGCGGGATGAAGAGCGGAAAGTACGCGGTGCGCGCGCCGGTCTTCTTGATGCGCTTGTCGAGCTCGTCGCGCAGCGCCTCCCAAATCGCAAAACCGTCGGGCCGAAACACGATACACCCGCGTACCGGCGAGTAGTCGGCCAGCTCCGCGCGCAGGCAGATGTCGTTGTACCAGGCGGCGAAGTCCTCGCTGCGCGGGGTCACCTTCTTGTCATTTTGCTTTGTTGGTTTTTCGGCCATTCGTCTTGCGTGACGACATTGATTATCGTCAATTGGTACAGTCTCCGGATAAAGTCGGCTCGAATCAACTCAGTCCGGAGGGCGTCCGAGGTGAAAGGCATGAAGCTGAGACTCCGCACGGTCGCCGTCGCCCTCGCGATCATGCTGCTAGCATTCGCTCCCGTGGCGTCGGCGCAAAGCGACGCGAACGCGCCCACCGTTCGGACCATTGAAGTTGATGGCAGCGGCGAGACGCGCACCCCGCCCGACACCGCGGATCTCGATCTCGCGATCGACACGCACGCCAAGACGGCGGAGCAAGCCGCAAACCTGAATGCAGCGCTGGCCACCAAGGTGATCGACGCGCTGAAGTCCAGGCTCGGCGACAAAGGCAAGATTACCACCGGCGGCTACTCGCTGAATCCTGACTACAGCCAGCGTCCGAGCGAGAACCCGACGATCGTCGGCTACAACGCGCAAAACTCCGTGATGGTGCATACTGGCGCGCTCGACCTCGTTGGCGCGCTGATCGATACCGCGATTGCCGCGGGCGCGAATCGAGTCAACTCGCTCAACTTCAGCGTCAAGGACGACACCAAGGCGCGCACCGAGGCGATTGCGATTGCAACGCGCGACGCGCGCGCGAAGGCCGACGCGCTCGCAGCGGCGCTGGACGTGAAACTCGGCAAGGTCCTCAAGGCGACGACGGTGTCGGAAGCGCGCCCGATTCCGATACGGATGGAAAGGGCGATGGCGATGTCGGCGAACGTCGCCACGCCGGTCGAGCCGGGCGAGGTCACGGTGCCGGCGACGGTTTCTCTCACCTTCGAGATTGAGTAGGTTTTGAGGCCGCGATGCTGAAGCCGGGCGATCCCGCACCACCGTTCGACCTTGAATGCGCCCTTGACGGGCGTATCGCACGCTCGAGTCTCGCGAAAATTTCGTCCGAGCTGGTCCTGATCTTTTTCTATCCGCGCGACTTTTCGTTCATCTGTCCGACCGAAGTCACCGGCTTCAATAACGCGCTGAAGGAATTTACCGCCGAAGCGACAGCCATCGCGGCTGCCAGTATCGACACCGTGGACAGCCATCTGCGATGGGCGCGCGAGCTCGGCGGAATCGGCTACCCGATGCTCGCGGACCCGGACGGCAGTCTCGCGCGCGCGTACGGCGTTTTCGACGACGATAAGAAAGTCGCGTTGCGCGCCACGTTCATCCTCGATCGAAAACGCAAGGTGGCGTTCGCGGAATCATGCCCGTTGAACGTAGGGCGCAGCGTCAGCGAGACGCTTCGAATCGTCCGCGCGCTGCGAACCGGCCGACTCTGCCCCGCCGATTGGTCTCCGGGCGTCGAGTTCGGCCCAACCGACTGCGACTTCTAGGGCGAGCTTGGCCTCAGTCGCTCCCGCTGAAAAGAGGCAGCTCTTCGAGCGGCTCTCGAGCATCCGCGAAATTGTTTTCGGCGCGCAGGACGGAGTGCTGACTACCGCCGGCGTGCTGTGCGGGCTGAGCGGCGCTGTCTCGCAGCATTCGCAGGTCGCCCTTGCGGCGCTGGCTTCCACCGCGGCCGGTGCACTCTCGATGGCCGCAGGAGCCTACCTGGGCGCACGCGCGGAAACTGAGGTGCTGCGTGCCGAGCTCCAGCTCGTCCGCGCGGACGCCGCCGAAAAACCATACAATGTCCAGGAAGGGCTGCTCGACGAGCTGTGCAAGGAAGGCCTGAGCCGCGAGGCCGGCTATCGCATCGTCCAGTTGCTGAGCACTTCCCCCCGGGCACTCGCATCGACCGCCGAGGCGAAGATGTTCGGCCTCGGCGGCCCACTGCTCGGCAGGCCGGCGCTAGATGGAGTCGTGATGGGAATCGCATTCCTGGTTGGCGCACTCGTGCCGCTGCTGCCGTACGTGCTGATCACAGTTCCGCGCTACGACCTCGGCGGTGCGCTCGTTGCAACCGCGCTCACCTTGTTCGGTGTGGGATACTTCGAGGGATGGCTCGCGCATCGGATCGATCGCTGGCGGTCGGGCGTGCGGTTTCTGGCAATCGCGATGTGCGCGGCCGCCGCCGGCTACCTGATCGGACTCGCGATCTCGCCACTCGGTGCAACCGCAGGCTAACCTTGTTCGCGTGAAAATCCCTGCGTACTCATCGCTGGCTGCTTTTCTGGCGCACTATCACGCACTCAAATCGGACGCTTCCCGCAACCCTGACGACGAGCGGCTGTTCGCCGAAATGTCCGCGGTAGTCACGAAACTTGCGCCTGAGACGCGCGCCGCGCTCCATTCCAGCGAAGACTCTGCCAGCGCGAGACGCCATCGCGAGCGCGCCGAACTCCAGCTTCGCCGCGTGCTTGCCGCCGGCGGGATCATCGCGGGCTGAACGATGCTCGCTTATCTCGTACGACGGATTTTTTTTGGTGCGGCGGTCCTTATAGGAACATCGATCATCACGTTCGCGATCGCTTTCGTCGTTCCCGCCGATCCCGCGGTCGCGATGGCCGGGGCGAAGGCGGACCCGCAGACTCTAGCCTCGATCCGGATCGAGCTGGGCCTCGATCAGCCGCTCTACGTCCAGTACGCACGCTACCTCGACCGCGCGATTCACGGTGATCTCGGCCGCTCGTATATCCGCCGCGAGAGCGTGACGCGGCTGATAGCTGATCGCTTTCCCGCGACCGCGGTGCTCGCCGGCGCGGCAATGGCGTTGTCGCTGATTCTCGGCATTGCGATGGGCGCTCTGGCTGCCGCGTATCGCGGCCGCGCGGCCGACAACCTGCTGCTCGTCATCTCGCTCGCGCTGGTCTCGATTCCGGTGTTCTGGCTGGGCACGATGCTGCTGATCGCGGTCGCGGCCACTATCCGCTCATTTCCGCTCGGCGGCTACAGCGGCGCCACCAGCTTGATTCTGCCCACGCTGACGCTCGCGCTCGGCTCGGCCGGTTATTATTCGCGCGTCCTGCATACCAGCTTGTGCGAGGCGTTCGATCAGGAATACGTCCGCACCGCGCGCGGCAAGGGTCTCTCGCGCGTTCGCGTGATGCTCAAGCACGCGATGGCAAATGCGCTGTTGCCGCTCGTCACGCTGGCCGGCCTTGATCTCGCGGGACTGCTTTCGGGTGTCGTTCTGACCGAGACGGTTTTCAATTGGCCGGGAATCGGGCGGCTGGCGGCCGACGCGATCTTCAATCTCGACATCCCGGTGATCATGGGCACCGTGTTGTTCTCCGCATTCCTGATAGTCGTCGCCAACCTGCTGGTGGACCTGCTTTATGCGTGGCTCGATCCGCGTATTCGGCTGGCGGAGACCGGATGAATCTGCGCCGCCTCGTCACGCTCGAAAATGTTGGCGCCGCGATGGTCACCGTGCTCGTGATCGTCGCGGTCTTCGCGCCCATGCTGGCGCCGCACGATCCAACGATCGTCGTCGCGCCGACCTTTGGCGATCCGGGCGCGCCCTCGCGCGCCTTTCCGATGGGCACCGACGAGCTCGGCCGCGACGTGCTCTCGCGCATCATCTTCGGCGCCCGAATCTCGCTCACCGTCGGCGTCGCCGCGATGGCCGTTACGATGACCATCGGCATAGCCATCGGCTTGTGCTCGGGATTCTTCGGTGGCGCAGTGGATTTTCTTCTGATGCGTTTCACGGACCTGATGCTGTCCCTCCCGCCGCTGCTGCTCGCGATGGCTCTGGTAGCAGTCCTGGGACCAAGTCTGCGCACGATCTTCATCGTCATCGGTCTCGCTTCATGGACGTCGATTGCTCGCGTCGTCCGGGCTGAAACTCTTACGATGTCGAAACGGGATTTCGTTCTCGGCGCGGAAGCGCTGGGCGCGCCGTCTCGGCGCGTGATCGCCTTGCACATTCTGCCCAACGTCCTGCCGATAATCGTCGTGATGGCTGCGCTACGCACCTCCGACACCCTGCTGCTCGACGCCGCGCTGAGCTTCCTTGGCCTCGGCGTGCCGCCGCCAACGCCGAGTTGGGGGCGCATGATCGAAGAGGCGACGATTTATTTCCGCACCGCGCCGTGGCTGGCGACCTTCCCCGGTCTCGCAATCTTCTACGCGGTGCTGAGTTTCAATCTGCTCGGCTACGGATTTTTGCGCAGGCGCTCGCAATGAGGCGCCGCAGAGTCATGCCGGCAATTATCGCGATTACTTTGGCTGCCGGGTGCGGCGGCGGGCCGCCTCCGCTCAACTTGCCGCCCCACGCGATGGTGCTGCGGCTTGCGGATGCCGACGATATCCCGACGCTCGACCCGGCCGCCGGATACGACACCGTCTCCTGGACTTTCGAGCAGGCAATTTTCGACACGCTCGTGCGCTACGGCGACGACAACATCGAACTCGAGCCCGATATCGCAACCGCCTGGGAAAGCTCGCCGGACGCGACGACTTTCACATTTCATATGCGCGCGGACGCCCGATTCTCCGACGGCCGAATCGTGACCAGCAACGACTTCCGCTATGGAATCGAACGGGTGCTCGATCCCGCCACGCGCTCGCGCGGGATGGAATACTACCGCGGCATCGTGGGCGCCGCCGACTTCGCCGCGCATCGCACCGCGCACGTGAGCGGAATCGACACGCCCGACAGTACCACGATCATTTTCCATTTGAGCGCGCCCGACCCGATCTTCGGACATAAGCTAGCGATGCCGTTTGCGTCGGCTATCCCGCGCGACGTCGCCGAGAAATGGGGCGACGATTTTTCGCGCCACGTCGTCGGCAGCGGCGCTTTCATGCTGCGCGATTGGATCAGCGGACAGCGCCTGGTGCTGGTGAGGAATCCATACTACTTCAACGAACCGCTGCCTCATCTCGACGCGATCGTCGAGTCGGTCGGTGTCAACCAGGAACTGCAATGGCTGCGCTTCGATGCGGGCCAAATCGACGCGGTGGTCGATATTCCGCCGGCCGAGTTCCCATACGTCATGAAAACTCCCGCGTTGCGAAAATTGACACTGGCGAAGACCACGGTCACGACCCGCTACCTCGGCATGAACTGCCAGATGTGGCCGTTTACCGACGTCCGCGTGCGCCGCGCGCTTAGTTACGCGATCGACCGCCGCAAGCTCATCGCCATATTGAACGGACGCGGCGTCGTCGCGCGCGGCGTCATGCCGCCGAACCTGCCTGGCTACGACCCCGACCTCAAGGGCTACGACTACGACCCCGCGAAAGCGCGCGCGCTGCTCGAGGAAGCCCATCTCGCGCAAGGCTTCGACTTTGAAATCTGGATGCGCGCCGATCAGACCCTCCTTATGCTGGCGCAATCGATACAGCAGGACCTCGCGCCGCTCGGCATCCACGCCAGGCTGAAGCCGGTCGCGTGGGGACCGTTTCTCGAAGCGATCCGCCAGCCGAAAACGGTGCAGGCGTTCATGCAGGGATGGGAGGCCGACTTTCCCGACCCGGAAAATTTTCTCGGCGCGCTGCTGTCGCGCGCTCAGTGGGGTTCCAACAACGACAGTTTCTATTCCAATCCCGACGTCGAGGCGCTGCTGCGCGAAGCCGAGCCGGTAGCCGACATGAAAAAGCGCTACGCGCTCTACGACCAGGCCGAAAAAATCGTCGTAGCCGACGCGCCGTGGGTCATCCTCTACTACCCGGTGACCTACATAATCCGCCAGCCATGGGTGCACGACTACGAAATCAATCCGATGCGTCCGACGCGCTTCGAGCGCGTCTGGCTGTCGCCGCATCCGGAGTAGCGACCCTCGCGAAGTGTCTTACGCGCTCGCCGGGTTGCTTGCCGGCTCGGCGCGGAGTTCTGTTAGTTCGCGGCTGGCGCGGGGCAGGAAGACCAGGCCGATCAATGCGTTGCAGAGCATGAATGTTAGTTGCGCCGCGAGACTGTAGGCGACGATCTTCACTGGCGACGCGTTGCTCGAGAAGAACAGCAGCCACGCCGCCTGGCTGGTGCCGAGATGCGCCACCGCGATCGGCAGCGCGGCGGCCAGGAACACCAGCGGCAGAAACAGCATCAGCTTCACGAACGGTATCGCGATTCCATACAGGGCTAGCGCGTAATATTGCGCGACGACCGACGCGAGGAAGGTCGGCGCTTTGATCGCCAGCACCACCAGGTAGTCGAGCGGGCGCGCCTGGATAAAGGTCGCGAGCAAAGCGCCCGCCCTGCCGGTCTCGACCCAGTTGCGAATCCGCGCGCTGCGGCGGGCGATCGCGAAGAACGTCATGATTCCCGCGAGCAGCGCCCACGCCGCGATATAAACGACGCGAAGAATCGCAACTATCCTTATCTGCGCGTCGCCGACCGGCGTGTAGAAGATCACTCCCAGCGTCGAGAACAGAAAGAGTTGGTAAATCTCGAGCATCGCGATGAAAAGCACCGAGCTGAGCGCGCTCAGGAAGCTGACGCCCGATTTGCGATGCAGATAGTACGCGACACCGCCTTGCGCGAGGCTGGTGTTGATCAGCGCCAGCACGTACATGCTTGCGCGAATCGGCAGGATGTCCCGATAGCGCATCCGCGCGTTGAAGCGCCGCACGACCCAGGTGAGACACGCCGAATCGATCGCGCAGTAGAACAGCGAGTACGGCATGAACACCGCCAGGAAGTCGAGCACCGGCACTTGCGACAGCGCTTGCTCGACTTTGCGAATCGGGATGCGCCAGAAAATCAGCGCAAAGATCGCGACGGTCCCGAGATACGGAATCGCCTTGCGCCAGAGCGGTGTCGCGCGCGCCGCCGGGACGTCATCGCGGATCGCGGCGCTCGAATCGGGAATCGGCCCTGCGCTCATACGTCGCCGATCCTGATCGCCGCGGTGCCTGTCAGCACCTGCTCGCCGCGTTGATTGGCTACGTGAATCCGCAGCTCGGCGCGATCTGTGCCAACAGAAACGATTTTTGCATGAGAGGTCAAAGTGTCGCCGAAGAGCACCGGCCTGGTCAGCGACACGTCGATGCGTCCGCCGCGAATGAAGCGCAGACCGAAGTTGTCGGCGAGGAATTGCGCGATTATCGCGATAGTCTGCGCGCCGCCGGCGATCGGCGCGACGAACCCAGCCTTGCGCGCCGCGTCCTGGTCGTCGTGAATGCCGCGCGGCGGGCGGCGCCGCGGCGGCAGCTCGATGCCGTCGTGGTAAGCCTTCGCCGCGGGCGCGTCGAGGACGTAAGGCGGCGAAACCAGCTCGGCGCCGATTCGAATTTCAACGGGCGCAACACTCATTGCATCTCCCCCTTGTCGTTCAGCAGCACCGACGTGATCGCCTGCCGCAACAATAGTTGATTCGTCACCGCGTCGCGCGACTCGTACTCGAGCGTGAAATAAAACTTGCCGCGCTTGCGATACGTCGCCGTAATCCTGCCCTCGGTCTTGACCGCCTGCCCGACGCGCATCGGCTCGTGAAACTCGCACCAATGCTTGGCATGCACTCCGCCCTTGCCGCCCTTGAAATGAGTGGCGATGAGAAGCGCGTAGTCCGGCAGGCGCATCGTAGGCGACACGATTGCGCCGGGGTGGTTTCCATCGACGATGTATTCGGGACTGGTGGCCTTGACCGCGTCCGAAAATGTGCGCGCCCGCTCCGGCGTGACGACATAGTGAATCGGCCCCAGGCGCATCCCTTGGTGGAGGTTCTCGGGGCACATCGGCAGTCTGGTGTCTTCGCTCATCGTAGTGATTGAACGACATTATCAGGCGTGCAAGATTCGGCGAACCGCCCTTTTAGTTCCTATGCCAACCGACAAAGTCTCATACGCACGAAACGCCAGGACGCATCTTAGCAGGGCCGACCCGGTCCTCGCACGGATTATCGCCGAGGTCGGTCCGCTAGCCCTCCAGCCGCGGCGCGAGCGTTTCCAGGCGCTGGCGCGTGCGATCATTTTCCAACAGCTCGCGGGAGCGGCCGCCAACACAATCTACGGCCGCTTTGTTGGCTTGTTCCCCGGCGTGGAATTTCCCTCGCCGGAACAAGTGTTGGCCAAGACCGACGCGGAACTGCGCAGCGTCGGGCTGTCGGCAAAGAAAGCGCTCTACATCAAGGACCTGGCCGCGCACATTCGGGATGGCAAGCTCAACTTCCATCGGTTCTATCGAATGACCGACGACGAGATTGTCGAGCATCTCACGCAGGTGAAAGGAATCGGCAAGTGGACCGCCCAGATGTTTTTGATGTTCAACCTCGGACGGCCCGATGTGATGCCGGCGGACGATCTCGGCGTCCAGAACGCGGTCAAGCGGCACTACCGGATGCGCCAGCGGCCAAATCGCAAGCGCCTGCTAAAGCACGCCGAGCGATGGCGTCCATACAGAACGGCGGCAGCATGGTATTTGTGGCGCAGTTTGGACATCGTGCTGCCCGACGGCGGCACAAAGCCCTCGGCGAAGAAGGTCGCGAGGCGCAAGAAGCGTTGATGTGGGTAATGGGTCAATTCGGTAGTGTCTCAGTCTGCCTCCAGGGCAGAAGCAGAATCTTGAATCGCGCGCAGAATAGCGCGCTGTATAAGGACCCTCACCTTCATCCTCTCCCTTGCAGGGAGATGGGAAGAGCGTGCCGTCAATTCTGATTTTCAGTCGGTAAGAGCCGCTTCTTCCACATGAGAGAAAAGCAGGTTCGAATTCGTGGAGCGCGGCTGGGCGACGAAGGCGGAATCGAGGACCTCTACCGTCAGCTCCACGAAGGCGAGTACAGGAGTCCCGGCGCTGCCAGGATGCGCCGCGCGCTGCGTGCGTTGCTCGACCGAGCCGACCAGGTCCTTCTGGTCGCGGTCGAGGACGGCCGCATCGTGGGGACGAATCACGTTCTAATCTTCAAACATCTGGCTCGCGCGCTTAGGCCGGCCGCCATTGTAGAAAACATGGTGGTCGATTCGCGCCATCGCGGCGCCGGAGTCGGCGATCTGCTGATGGAGGCAGCGCTCAAGGTGGCGCGCCGGCACAAGTGCTACAAGTTGTCGCTAACCTGAAACCGCAAACGCCCCAAGGCGCATCGCTTCTACGAGAGATTCGGAATGCGCCATACCCATCACGGCTACACGATCTATCTGCCAGAGTGATCCGCGACCGCGCGAGGGCGGTCCACTTTCTGACCTACAGCAGTGAATAAGCGCGGCTGCGATGGCTCGCGCTGCACCTCACCCGGCGACACCGCTGCGCGGCTTACGCCGACCTCTCCTCGGATAAGGAGAGGTCAGGATCGGACGGGTACAAAAAAAGTAGGAACCGGGATTCTTCGCTTCGCTCGAGAATGACACAAAAAGAAAGGCAAACAGAGACGCAGTCCCGCATCTTTTTCTTGACACTGGGTGCAGGGGTCACCCCTGCCCTGGGAAGCGTGAAACCCAGGAGGGGTTTCACATTCGATTAAGTGACTTCCCTTTCTTCGCCCTGCCCACTGCATTCGCGAGCCTCCTCAGCGTAGAATCTGTACATCGGACCCGGACTTATCTAAGGTTCGGGTCGCTGCATTTCACTTTTTTACTGGCAGCGGGAGGAGTCGAGCGGTGGCGATAAAAGTCGGGATTAACGGATTCGGCCGGATTGGCAGAATGTTCCTGCGCGCGGCGCTGACCAAGAAGGACCTCGAAGTCGTCGCCGTCAACGACATCACCGACGCGCCCACCCTCGCGCATCTGCTCAAATACGATTCCATCCACGGCACGCTCCGCCACGAGGTCAAGACCGAGGGCGGGACTATTTTTCTCGACGGCAAGCCGCTGCAGGTGCTCGCCGAACGCGACCCCGCCAAGTTGCCGTGGAGCAAACTCGGCGTGCAGGTGGTCATCGAATCTACGGGACTGTTCACGGCGCGCGACAAGGCCGCGATGCATCTGGCGGCCGGCGCGAAAAAAGTCGTCATCAGCGCGCCCGCCGACGGCGCCGACGTCACGCTATGCCTCGGCGTCAACCATCACGTGTACGACCCGAAAAAGCACGACGTGATTTCCAACGCGTCGTGCACGACCAACTGCCTGGCGCCGATTGGCAAGGTCCTGCACGACAGTTTCGGCGTCGTCCACGGCCTTATGACCACGGTTCACAGCTATACGTCGGATCAGATGTTGCAGGACGGCCCGCACCGGGATCTGCGACGCGCGCGCGCCGCCGCGGTCTCGATGGTTCCGACTTCGACCGGAGCCGCGAAAGCGATTGGCCTGGTGCTGCCCGCGCTCAACGGCAAGCTCGACGGAATCGCGATTCGAGTGCCGACCGCGAACGTCTCGCTCGTCGACTTGACGGTGACGGTCGACAAGGATGCCGACGTGAAATCCGTCAACGCCGCGATGAAGACGGCGGCCGACGGCGCGCTCAAGGGGATTCTCGAATACAGCGAGGCGCCGCTGGTCTCAGTGGATCTTAACGGCAATCCGCATTCGTCGATTTTCGACGCGCCGCTGACCAAGGTGGTCGGCAAGCGGCTGGTGAAAGTATTTTCGTGGTACGACAACGAATGGGGCTACTCGAACCGCCTCGCGGACATAGCCGCGTTCGTCGCGGACCAGCTCTAGCCGCGGGCCATCAAACGAACTGAACGGGAGAGTTGAGCGCCGATGCCCGTCGTACCGATCACGCGCCTTCAGTTCCAGGACAAGAAGGTGCTGGTGCGATGCGATTTCAACGTGCCGATCGCCGACGGCAAGATCCAGGACCCGGCGCGAATCGACGCGAGCCTCGACACGATTCGCTATATCCTCGAGCACGGCGGCACGGCCGTTCTCTGCTCGCATCTCGGGCGTCCCAAGGAGCGCACCCCCGAGCTCAGCCTCAAGCCCGTCGCCGAGTATCTGAGCAAGGCGCTCGGACAGAAAATAAAACTTGCTCCCGACTGCGTGGGCGACCACACCGGCAAAATGATCGAAGCGCTCAAGCCGGGCGAAGCGCTCCTGCTGGAAAACCTGCGCTTCCACAAAGAAGAGGAAGCCAACGATCGCGACTTCTCGCATGAACTCGCGCGCCACAAGCAGGTTTACGTGAACGACGGTTTCGGCACCGCGCATCGCGCGCACGCCTCGACGGTGGGAGTCACGCGCTTTCTCGCTGAGCGAGCGGCGGGCTTCCTGATGATGCGCGAGCTGGAGGCGCTCCGGAAGGTCACGGAGAATCCGCAGCGGCCTTCGGTCGCAATCATGGGCGGCGCAAAAGTCTCGGACAAAATCGGGCTCATCAAAAATCTGCTGACCAAGGTGGATTCGATCCTGATTGGCGGCGCGATGGCGTACACGTTTCTGAAGGCTCAAGGTATCGCAGTCGGCCGATCGCGCGTCGAGGACGACAAGCTCGAACTGGCGAAGGAATTGCTCGCCGAGGCCGCGCGCAAAGGCGTCAAGATCGTGTTGCCATCCGATCATATCGTCGCGTCCGCTCCTGAAGCCAGTGCGACGCCTCGTACTGTCACTGAAATACCGACCGAGATGATGGGTCTCGACATCGGACCGGAAACGGTGGCGGCGTTTATCGCGGAAATCGCGCGCGCCAAAACCGTCATATGGAACGGCCCGCTCGGATTCTTCGAAATTCCCGCGTTCGCGGCCGGCACGATGCGCGTGGGCGAGGCGCTCGCCAACCAGGCGGGCATCATTTCGATAATCGGCGGAGGCGACACGGCGGCGGCGCTGGCGCACGCGCCGTGGGCGAACCAGTTCACGCATATCTCGACCGGCGGCGGCGCCACGCTGGAATTCCTGGAAGGTCGCGAATTGCCGGGCGTGAAAGCGCTCGAAGTCTGAACAGTACGGACGTTAGAGGACGCGCGTGCGCAAGAAACTGATCGCCGGGAACTGGAAGATGCATCTCTTGCCGGTCGGCGCACGCGCGCTCATCGAGAGAATCCGCGCCGAGATCGATCATGACGCCGCGGCGCTGGCAAAAGATCGTGAGGTGATGGTCGCGCCGCCCGCTATTCTCATCCCGGCCGTAGCGCAGGCGCTCGCCGGCTCGTCGATCATGCTGGGCGCGCAAAACATGCACTACGAGGACAAAGGCGCGTTCACCGGCGAAGTGTCGGCGCCGATGCTGCACGCGTACGGCGTCAGCCACGTGATCGTCGGCCATTCGGAGCGCCGCCATATCTTTCATGAAACGGACAAGCTGATAAATCGCAAAGTGCTCGCCGCGATCCACCATCGGATGACGCCGATTCTGTGCGTCGGCGAGACCCAGGACGAACACGACAGCGGCCGCGCGCTCGACATCGTGCTGGGTCAGCTCCAGCGCGGTCTGGAGAACGTCGGCGACGCTCATGTGACCGCGGTCGTGATTGCGTACGAGCCGATCTGGGCGATTGGCACCGGCCGGACCGCAACACCCGAGCAGGCCGAAGCAATCCACGGCGCAATCCGCGGCGCGTTGCTCGAACGCTACGGGCGTGAGGCGGATGCGGTCCGGATAATCTACGGCGGCAGCGTCAACGACGGGAATGTTGACTCGCTCGTGTCCAAGCCCGATATTGACGGGGCTCTGGTCGGCGGGGCAAGCTT
The DNA here is from genome assembly GCA_963724395.1 of uncultured delta proteobacterium. Classification (GTDB taxonomy): domain Bacteria; phylum Desulfobacterota; class Binatia; order Binatales; family Binataceae; genus Binatus. Next base: position 872,378 of record CAVRUK010000005.1, read on the forward strand.
AAAGGCTGACTCGTTCGCGCGCATCGTCAGGGCGCGGACTCTCTGAAGAAGACAAAATGGTATCAATCGTCGTTTCGATACATGTGATCGTCTGCGTTGCGATGTGCATCATTATCCTGCTGCAGCAGGGCAAGGGCGCGGAGGTCGGCGCCGTGTTCGGCGGCTCGAGCCAGACCGTGTTCGGCGCGAGCGGCGCAGGCAACGCGTTGACCAAGGCAACGTGGGCGTTCGCGATTATATTTTTCGCGACTTCGATCTTCCTGGCGCTGGCGTCGGCGCGTCGTGTGACCGGCAGTATCTTCGACCGGCCGTTTTCGTCGGCGCCCGCGTCGAGCGTGATGCCACCGGCCTCGAAGGTGGCGCCCAAGAACGCGGCGGCTCCCGCGGCGCCTGCACCGGCAGGGCATAATCCCGCGGGCGCAGGAACGCCGGCGTCGACGAAGTAAGCGGCGAGTTTTCCGTGATGCGCGGGTGGTGGAATGGCAGACACGCCAGCTTGAGGGGCTGGTGGTAGCAATACCGTGCGGGTTCAAGTCCCGCTCCGCGCACCAGGGGTGACCCCTGGACCCAGTGCTAGGAGAACAATGAGCTCTGTCGGGGCGCCTGCGGGACAACAGGGGGTTGCACCGTGTAGCGTTCGTTGCTGATGGGGAAGCCGTAGCGGGCGCGGATTCGATCGAAAATCTTGCGGATGCGATCGTCGTAGGCTTGCGGCACGTACTCGGCGCGCGCATAGAACATGTCGATTCGCTCGGCCAGGTGCGGGAAGCGCTCCTTGACGAACGGAATGAAGCGGCGCGCGGCGGCGGGCTTCAGAAATAGCGAACGCCACCATATACCCGACGCTTCGGCGCGACGCGCCGCACGAATCACGTTCTCGATGGCGGCGGGATCGTCGGTGAGGCCGGGAATCATCGGCATCATCAGCACGTTGCATCGGATTCCCGCCCGCGCCAGCTCGAACAGCGCGCGCAGCCGCAGGCCGGGACGCGGCGCCCGCGGCTCGAGGATTCGCTGCAGCTTGCGGTCGAGCGTAATCAGCGAGAAGTTCACCGACAGCTTCGAGCGCCGATTGATCTTTCGCAGCAGTTCGAGGTCGCGAACGATCAGGCTCGACTTGGTCGTGATCGAAAGGTCCAATCCCCCGAGCTGCGCGAAGACCTCGAGCATCGAGCGCGTCAGCCCGTACTTCCGCTCGGCCGGCTGGTAGGGATCGGTCGCCGTGCCGATCGCGATAGCGTCGGTGCCGATCGGCGTGCGCGAGAGCGTGCGCGCGAGCACCCCGGCCGCCATCCGCTTGACGAAAATCTTGCGCTCGAAGTCCATCGGGTCGCGCAACTCAAGAAAGTCGTGCGTGTAGCGCGCGTAGCAGTACACGCATCCGAACTCGCAGCCGCGATACGGATTGATGGTCCATCGAAACGGCATGCGCGGGCTGTCGCATCGATTGAGAATCTGGCGCACCGGCATCTCGATGAACTCGACGCCGCGGGTGGCGTCGAGTTCGTCGGGCGGCGGCGAGTAGAGGGGCAGTGAGGTGGCGGTGTTCATCTGACGGCTGGGAGCACTTTCGCTTTTTCTTCGCCATATGTCAAGATTGGAGACAAAGTTGACATTCTCTTCCGTTTCCGCGTTCGCGGGCGACACGTGGTGAAGGAATGGATCGGGAGAGCGAGATGATCTGACGCTGGGCGGGAACGCGGCTGGTCTGCGAATCGTGAGCGCATATCGTGAGAGTCGGGCGCATCGGGGTGAGTGTGTTGGCGAGAATGGGTAAGAGGCAGTCATCGTAGGCATTATGGCATGGCCGGATGACAACGGTTGGCAGGCAGGGGTGACCTCCTTCGACTGCGCTCAGGACAGCCCCTGCACCCGGTGATTTCTCGCGTTCCGCTGTCGCGCGAGGCGATGGTGATAGGAGCGGCGAATGCGGAAAGGACGTGCGGAGGGCGGGCGGCGGGTCTTCCCCTTGCCCGGTCAGGTAGAGGATTCGAAGAGGGACATTGCACAGCGTGGGATTCATGAAGCGGCGCAGCTAATGTGGGGCTGCCAGTCTGGCGATCTGTGCCGGACACGATTGCTGCGCGATCAGGGCAGATAGCGAGTGAGAAGGCGACAGGTGTACTTGTCCCCCGGATGTGTGCGATTGCTACGCGACGGCGTGCCTGCGGTTTGCGCTTTCTTAGCTGACAGTTCAACTCGGGGGAGGACCGAGCGATGCAGTTCCCACTTTTGCGCGCTATACGACTGCCACGGACGCGCGGTCTTTCCGTCACGATGCTGACCGTCGTGCTGTATGCGGCGATGGTGCTGGGTGCTTCGGGCGACACCACCGCCGATCGCGTGCTGGGGCAGAACGACTTCGCGCACGCCGGGGTCAACATCGTGAACGCTCAAGGGCTGAACCAACCGAAAGCGATGGCGATCGATTCCAGCTCCTCGCCAAATCGAGTTTACGTTGCGGATGGAAGCAACAACCGGGTGCTGGGCTGGAGAAACGCGTCCTCATTCACCAGCGGCGCGCCGGCCGACCTGGTGATTGGACAGCCCGACTTCCTCTCCGCCTTTTGCGACGGGGCCAGCGGTAGCGCCGTCACCGCCGGCAGTCTGTGTTATCCAACTGGAGTCGCGGTGGACGGCGCCGGCAATCTCTACGTGGCGGATAGCAACAACAGCCGCGTGCTGGAATACACCAGTCCGTTTGCGGCCTGTGGTGGAGCGTTCCCGTGTGTAGGCGGTCCGGCAAATCTGGTCTTCGGCCAGGGCGGAAGCTTCTCGACGAATAGTTGCAACAGCGATAACGGCGGATTCCCCGCAAGCGCCAACGACCTTTGCAACCCGGAGGGAGTCGCGGTGGACGGATCTGGCCACCTCTACGTGGCGGACGGGCGCAACAACCGAGTGCTGGAGTACAACACCCCGCTGACCAGCCAGACCGCCGATGCGGTCTTCGGCCACGGCGGGAGCTTCACGGCCCAGAATTGCGGCGGGACTAGCGCCGACAGCCTGTGCGGTCCAGCGGCAGTCGCAGTGGATGGGATGGGAAGACTCTACGTGGCGGATTACTTCGAGAATCGGGTGCTGGAGTACAGCACACCGCTGACCAGCCAGACCGCCAATACAGTCTTCGGCCAGGATGGGAGCTTCAGCTCTAACATCTGCAATACCGATGGCGGGGCCACCTCCACCGACCTCTGCAATCCACAGGGAGTCGCGGCCGTTTTGGGCCACCTCTACGTGGCGGATCTCCAGAACAACCGGGTGTTGGTGTACGCCAGCCCGCTGCTCAGTGCGACGGCCGCCGCGGTCTTTGGCCAGGGCGGGAGCTTCACCTCGAATGAGTGCAACAATGGCGGAGTCAGCGCCAACAGCCTGTGCGACCCGGAAGGAGTCGCGGTGGACGGTGACGGAAACGTCTACATACCAGATGCAGGGAACAACCGGGCGCTGGAATACAATACCCCGTTAATCACCGACACCACTGCCGACCGGGTGCTGGGGCAATTGGACTTCGCGCACGCCGCGGTCAACATGATGAACGGTCAAGGGCTCAACACTCCTTTCGCGGTGGCGATCGATGCCTGCGCCAACCCCAATCGGCTTTACGTAGCGGATCAGAACAACAACCGGGTGCTGGGCTGGAACGACGCAAGCTCGTTCGCCAACGGCGCGCCGGCCGACCTCGTGATTGGACAGCCTGATTTCCTCTCCGCCTTTTGCAACGGGCCTGGCACAAGCACCGTCACCGCCGACAGTTTGTGTTTTCCAAAGGGGGTTGCGGCGGACGGGGCGGGCAACCTTTACGTGGCGGATTGGAACAACAACCGGGTGCTGGAGTACAACACTCCGTTTGCGGCCTGCCGCGGAGTGTTCCCGTGTGTAGGCCCTCCGGCCAATCTGGTCTTCGGCCAGGACGGCAGTTTCACCTCGAACACCTGCAACAACGGCGGGACCAGCGCCGACAGCCTATGCAATCCGGAAGGACTCGCAGTGGACGGATCGGGCCACCTCTTCGTGGCGGACAATGACAACGACCGAGTGCTGGAATACAACACCCCGATGACCAGCCAGACCGCCGATACGGTCTTCGGCCAGGGCGGGATCTTCACGTCGAGGGAATGCGATAACCCCGTGACCAGCGCCGACAGCCTGTGCGAGCCAGTAGGAGTCGCGGTGGACGTGGCCGGTCACCTCTACGTGGCGGACGAGGTCAACAACCGGGTACTGGAGTTCAACAACCCGCTGACCAGTCAGACTGCCAATCTGGTCTTCGGTCAGGCTGGGAACTTCGCGACCGATAGCTGCAATAGCGACACCGGCGGCAACCCAACCGCGAACGACCTCTGCGATCCGCAAGGAGTGGCACTGGATTCGGTTGGCAACCTCTATGTCGCGGATTCCGACAACAACCGGGTGCTCGAGTACAACACTCCGCTGACTCCTAACACCACCGCCAACCTGGTCTTCGGCCAGGGCGGCAGCTTCACCACGAAGATTCTTAATTATGGCGGACTCACCGCTAACAGCCTGAACGAACCGATCGCAGTCGCGGTCAACGGAACAGGCAACCTCTACGTGGCGGATGAAAACAATAACCGGGTATTGGAGTACGACCAGCCGGTGCCCACACCGACTGCGACCGCAACTGCGACTGCGACCTCAACTGCGACTACGACCGCAACCGCAACCGCAACCGCCACCGCCACCGCAACTGCAACTGCAACTGCGACCGCAACAGCAACTGCGACTGCGACGCCAACTGCCACGCCAACCGCAGTAACGGTGACGCTCAAGATCAAACCGAAAGCGCTCAAGTTCCCAACGACCGCGGTCGGAACGCCGAGCAAACCGAAAACAGTTAAGGTGTCCAATCCCAAAAGCAAAAAGAAGCATCCGGGATCAACGGTCTTGATCGAGATGGTTTCCGACACGCCGGGAGTCTTCATGCAGACCAACAACTGTCAGCCAACCTTGCCGGACGACTCTTCATGCACGATCACAGTGACGTTTACTCCGAGCGCGGCGATGAAGCAGACGGGAACGCTGACAATCACCGACAACGCGAACGGCAGTCCGCAGATGGTCTCCCTGAGCGGCACGGGGAAATAGCGGGAATAAGACTCTTATCGGCGGATCACATATCTTACAGATAAGAGCTTTCTGGAGATCCACGTCCTTGAGCGGAAGCGAAGGCGTGCTCCTACAATAAGTGTCTCCAGAGTGTCTGAGCCGAGCAAACCCGACCTGATGCGAGGGCTCCCCGATTTCGGAAGCCCTCGCTTTTTCCAGTACGAGCCGATCCGAGCCGATGCCTTAGATGGCCCCGACCACCTTAGCAATCTGGTGCCTTCGGCGCTCGGCTGCCTCTCAGCGCCGAATTAATCGGCGCACTATTGCGCGCTCGCGCGATCTCATTATTTTGGATTGGCTCCTCTGCCGCGCCTGTGAAACAACGGGCGCGGGGGGCACTAGCGCGCGGAATGCGGGTCACTCTGAATCACGGAAAATTTTGTAATTTTGTTCCTCACCCGACGCTCGAAGACGAGCGTCGGCCTCTCCCCTCGTGGGACGAGTCAAAGAAGGAGCGGGCGCGGCGCGATCAGGGCAGATAGAGAGCGAGAAGACGACGGGGTGTGCTTGTCCTATGCCCGGATGTGTGCGATTGCTACTCGACCGCTTGCCTGCGGTTTGCGCCTTCTTAGCCGACAGTTCAACTTGGGGGAGGACCGAGCCATGAAGTTCCCAGTTTTGCGCGCTATGCGATTGCCACGTGCGCGCGGTCTTCGCCTCACGATGCTGAGCGTCGTGCTGTATGCGGCGATGGTGCTGGGTGCTTCGGGCGACACCACCGCCGACCGGGTGCTGGGACAGCCGGGTTTGACGACCAGCGTAGTCAACATGATGAACGCTCAGGGGTTGAACTTCCCTCTGGCGGTGGCGATCGATAAAAGCGCATCGCCCAATCGACTTTATGTTGCTGATGAGGGCAACAGCCGGGTGCTCGGCTGGAGAGACGCCGCCACGTTCGCCAACGGCGCGCCGGCCGACCTGGTGATTGGACAGTCCGATTTTACTTCCTCCTCTCTGTGCAACGGGAACAGCGGCGTAGTCAGCGCCCGCAGCCTGTGTGATCCAACTGGCGTCGCGGTGGACGGGTCGGGCAACCTATACGTGGCCGATGGCGAGAACAGCAGGGTGCTGGAGTACACGAATCCGTTTACCGCCTGCGCAGGAGTATTCCCGTGCGTGGGCGGTCCAGCGAAAGTGGTCCTTGGCCAGGGCGGCAGCTTCACCTCGGATAATTGCAATTTCGACGCCAGCGGAGACACCTCGACCGCCAACGACTTATGCTATCCGATAGGTGTCGCGGTGGACGCGTCGGGCAGACTCTACGTCGCGGACAGCGAAAACGACCGGGTGCTGGAGTACAACACCCCGCTGAGCAATGCCACCGCCGATACGGTCTTTGGCCAGGGCGGCAGCTTCACCTCGGATGCGTGCGATTTTGACACCGACGAAAAGGGTTCCACCGCCATCGACTTGTGCTTTCCATTAGGAGTCGCGGTCGACGGCGCGGGCCACCTCTACGTGGCGGATGAAGAGAACAACCGGGTACTGGAGTACAACACGCCGCTGACCAGCCAGACCGCGAGTAACGTCTTTGGCCAGGCCGGGAGCTTCACGTCGGTTGACTGCAATTTCGACGGGGTCAGCGCCGATAGCCTGTGCGGTCCAGGTGGAATCGTGGTGGACGGGCCGGGACACCTCTACGTGGCGGATGAAGAGAACAACCGGGTACTGGAGTACAACACGCCGCTGACCGATACCACCGCCGACACGGTCTTTGGCCAGAGCGGCAGCTTCACGTCGAGTGATTGCAACCTCGGCGGAATCAGCGATAACAGCCTGTGCTTTCCACTTGGAGTCGCGGTGGACGGGTCGGGCAACCTCTACGTGGCGGATAGCGAGAACCACCGAGCGCTGGAGTACAACACCCCATTGACCACCGACACTACCGCCGACCGGGTGCTGGGGCAGTCAGGTTTCATGACCGACGCCGCCAACATGCCAACGCTCAACGGTCAAGGGCTGAACTTCCCCGAAGCGGTGGCGATCGATACGACCGTCACGCCAAATCGACTTTACGCTTCGGATGAAGACAATAACCGGGTGCTGGGATGGAGAGACGCCGCCTCGTTCGCCAGCGGCGCTGCGGCCGATCTGGTGATCGGACAGCCCAATTTTACCTCCGGCTCTTTTTGCGCAGACGGCGTCGGTACAGTCAGCGCCAGCACCCTGTGCTCTCCAGGTGGGCTCGCAATCGATGGGGCGGGCGACCTCTACGTGGCGGATCAAGAGCACAGCCGGGTGCTGGAGTACTCTAATCCGTTTGCGGCCTGCTCCGGAGTATTTCCATGTGTGGGTGGTCCGGCCAATGTGGTCCTTGGCCAGGGCGGGAGCTTCGCTTCGAGTGATTGCAATAAAGGCGGGAGCACCGCCAAGAGTCTGTGCTTTCCAAGGGGAGTCGCGGTGGACGGGGCCGGCCACCTCTACGTGGCGGATGAAGATAACAGCCGGGTGCTCGAGTACAACACCCCGCTGAGCAATGCCACCGCCGACACGGTTTTTGGCCAGGGTGGGAGCTTGACGTCGACCAAATGCAATAACGGCGGGACCAGCGCCAACAGCCTGTGCTTTCCATTCGGGGTCGCAGTGGACGGGGCCGGCCGCCTCTACGTGGCGGATGGATCCAACAGCCGGGTGCTCGAGTACAACACGCCGTTGACCAGCGCCACCGCCGACAGCGTCCTTGGCAAGGGTGGTAGCTTCACGTCGGGAGAGTGCAATCACGGCGGGCTCAGCGCTAACAGCCTGTGCAGTCCATTTACAGTCGCGGTGGATGGGGCCGGCCAACTCTTCGTAGCGGATACTGACAACAGCCGGGTGCTCGAGTACAACACCCCGCTGACCAATGCCACCGCCGACACGGTCTTTGGCCAGGGTGGGAGCTTTACCTCCAACGGGTGCGACGGCGGCGGGCTCAGTGCCGACAGTCTGTGCAATCCAGAAGGGGTCGCCGTGGACATGACCGGCAACCTCTACGTGGCGGATAGCGAGAACAGCCGGGTGCTCGAGTACGACCAGCCAGTTACCACGCCGACCGCCACCGCAACACCGACCGCGACCGCAACGGCAACGGCAACAGCAACGGCCACTGCGACTGCGACCGCAACCGCAACAGCAACTGCGACCGCAACTGCCACGCCGACGCCGGTGCCGGTGACGCTCAAGATCACTCCGAAGGCGCTAAAGTTCTCGAAGACCACGGTCGGAACGCCGAGCAAACCGAAAAACGTCAAGGTGTCCAATCCCAAGGGCAACAAGAAGCATCCGGGGATTGCGGTGTTGATCGAGATGATTTCCGATCCCGCAGTATTCACCGAGACCAACACCTGTCCCGCAAGCCTTGACGCCGGCTTATCTTGTACGATCTCGGTGACGTTTACGCCGAGTGCGGCGGGGGCGCAGACTGGAACGCTGACGATCACCGACAACGCGCACGGCACCACGCAGACCGTGTCGCTGAGCGGCACGGGGAAATAGCAGGAATAAGAACCTATCCGCGGATCGCGCAGATATTGCAGAGAAGAGCTTTCTGAAAATCCACGTCCTTGAGCGGAAGCGAAGGCGTGCTCCTACAATGATGTCTTCAGAGTGTCTGAGCCGAGCAAACCCAAACGGAAGCGAGGGCTCCCCGATTTGGAAACCCCTCGCTTTTTCCCGATCCGATATGATGCGAGCCGATGCCCTTCGAAGCCCTGACCACCTTAGCAATCTGGTGCCTTCGGCGCTCGGCTGCCTCTCAGCGCCGAATTAATCGGCGCACTATTGCGCGCTCGCGCGATCTCATTATTTTGGATTGGCTCCTCTGCCGCGCCTGTGAAACAACGGGCGCGGGGGCACTAGCGGAATGCGGCTCATTCTGAATCACGGGAAATTTTGTCCCTCACCCGACGCTCGAAGACGAGCGTCGGCCTCTCCCCTCGTGGGGCGAGGCAAAGAAGGAGCGGGCGGGCGTTTAGCTCGATGCGGGGAACCTAACCCCTAACCCCTTCCCATTGGGGATTATGTCGGGCTTGACACCCAGCCTCAGAATGTCTATATTCTAGGGCATGAACAAGAAAGTTGAAGCTGGCAAGCCGCTGACCACTCAACCGTCGATCACCCTCGCCCAACTGATGAAACAGTTCAGCGATGAGACCGCGTGCAAAACGCTGTTGCGCGATCTCCGCTGGCCGGTTGGCGTCGAATGCCCGCGCTGCAAGAACAAGCAGGTCTACACACTCAAATCGCGTCCGTTCCATTGGGTCTGCAAAGTCTGCGGCGGGCGCAATGGCTATCGGTTTAGCGTGATCACAAAGACGATCTTTGAGAATACGAATTACCCGCTTTCGACTTGGTTTCAGGTCATTTACCTGATCACTCAAAGCAAGAAGGGAATCAGCGCGCTTCAAATCCATCGGCAGATCGGTTCGGGCGATTATCGCACTGCTTGGTACATGGTGATGCGCATTCGCGCCGCGATGAAAGATGACGGACTGGCGAAGCTGCTCGGCACGGTTGAGATCGACGAAACCTATGTCGGCGGCAAAGAAAAGAATCGCCATTGGGATAAGAAGCAAGGCGGGCGCGGAACCGCTGGCAAGATTCCCGTCATCGGCGCGATCAGTCGGAAGGGCAATGTGGTCTGCAAAATGATCGAACAGACCGATACCGAAACTCTGACGCGATTCGTCCGCGACACTGTGAGCGACAAAGTGAATCTGGTCGCGACCGATGAACACTCCGGTTATCGCTATCTCAAGTGGGCGATGCCGCATGAAGTGGTCAAGCACAGCGAGAATCAGTACGTTCGCGGTGAGGTCCATACCAACAACATCGAATCGTTCTGGTCGCTGCTCAAGCGTGGCGTGGTCGGCACCTATCACAACGTGAGCAAAAAATATCTGCCGCTGTATCTCGCGGAATTTCAGTATCGCTTCAACAATCGCGACAACAAAAACATTTTCTTCGATGTGATAGCAGGATGCTGAGGTCAGCCCACTGGCGGAAGCCTCAGCCAGATCGAGCCAGTCATCTGATTGTGGACAGGGGCGGACAATTCCGATTGCCGTTCCCGCGAAGGGTAGTACTATGCCGAAAGCAAAACCCATCTCACTCCATCCGCTGACGTTCCATGAAGCCCTCAAACACCTGGTTCACGTTGATCCTGATAGCGTCGGCATTACTTCTAAACGGCGTAAAAAGCGCGCGCGCCGCCGAATCAAAAAACCATCGCGCTCAGCACCATCAAGCTGATCCCGCACCACAAACCAAGCCCGTCAAGAACGAAGAGCCAGAAGTACCTCTTGCGGTATGGCAGGCGACCGTATCGGCTCTGCGTGAATCGATTGCCGATAACAAACAACAAGCAATAGCTGCTCAGAAAGAGGCAGAAGCCAACAAGCAAACCTTTTGCTCGCCGGCGGTGGTGGTCAATGAGATTCTGGCCACTGTCGGGATCTGCTATCTGATTCTTATGTATCTGCAATGGTCCGCGATTGATGAGCAGGCTAGGATCAGTCGCGCGACACTCGCCGCAAATCGTATCGCTATAGGCGTCGCGAGAGCGAGCGCGAACGCTGCCAAAGATCAAGCGGAAGCCGCGCAAGCTCAAGTCACCAACCTTGAAAAGACTCTCGCGGCTACCGAAAAAGCCGCCGGTGCTGCGGTTAAGAATGCAGACGCAGCACTCGCCGCAAGCGCTGCTTACCTCGACATAACTTCTTTCTGGCTGGAGACCGAAGAGGAAGGAAGCGACGTAATGGACAGCGGAGTAGGTGTGGTCGATCCATTGGTACACTGGAAGCTCACCAACTACGGGAAATCTCCCGCTATGGTCACTGAACTGTGCTGGCAGAAATTCTTCGGTCTTCGGTTGCCCGACATCCCAATTTACGACAACTGTACGCCGCAGCCGCGCGAGTATGTGATTGGTGCCGAAAAAGAAGAAAACCTTTCGCACAAATGGAGTTTTCTGTTCGGAACTTATTTGACCGAAGATGACATGGAACCAGTCCGCAAAACGGAAAGCAGACTTCAGGTCTATGGATACGTACGTTATCGAGATGTCTTTGATCGTCGCATCATCATCGGATACGCCTTTCGACTCGACGCGAAAGGGAATCCGAGTCTGGTTAGCGACGAGGAAGCCGCGATCTACCTCTACCGACGATTCGAGTAACTGATTAAAACACCGGCCTGTCGCCACACTGGTTCCGAACCAAATGAGACTGGCTGCTGTGAGGTAAAGACCAATTGCGAGAAGGGGATATTCGCGACTGGCAATCCGAGCGCTAACCATGCAAACAAAAGCAGCGATCCAAAGTAAAACAGCGAAGAAATGACTTGGCGCAAAACCATCAGCAGAGTCCTGACCAGTTCGGATTTCTGGACTGCTGCTTCGACGATTGTAATTGCCATCTTCACGATTGAATTGTATTCCGTGTCCACTCGTCAGACGGTTGATTCTGAGTCGGTTCAGCGGGCCTTCATATTTTCCACGGGCGTCAAATTGTACAAGCCTGATCCAGACGCGTTTCCAAAACATCTTGAGATGGTGGTCGTGCCAATTCAAAATGCGGGAACCACTGCCGCTACGGATCTCAAAGTTATCGCGAATATGTTCACTCAGCCGATACTGGAAAAGTAGCCAATGCCATTTGATTTTCCCGATCCACAGCCAAACATTCCCAGCCAAGGTCCTCTTGGACCTAAGGAAACGACCATCAGTTCCATCAGTTTGTTGGAACCGGGTTGCTTGGATTTGATTGCTCGAAACCAATTGAAAATGTTGGTCTGGGGCAGAATAACGTACAAAGACGTGTTCGGCAGTTCGCACAAAACCAACTTCTGCTGGCAATATGTTGGACGCGGTCTGGATTATCCGCAGGGGACACTGCCAACGAGTCTTTTCTTTCCGTGTCCGTGGCACAACTGTACCGACGATCAGTGCAAGGACTGGCCCGATAATCGCCGCGTACAGTACTACGCAGGTCAATGCCGACAGTTTTCGTCGCCAGGTGCCACCCCAGAGCCGCCGCAGCCGAGTCCAGCGCCCACTCCATAATGGCGGTTCGTCGCCCCCTTCCGACGATCCAGAAGAATCTGGTTTGTTAGAGCAGCCCTTGTCAGTAGAGTCTGGCCTGTCACGCTGTTCTGATTTTGCAGGCAAGGGTATGCGGGTGTCAAGCCCGACATAATCCCCTTCCCATTGTGGGAATCGCCACCGGCGCATGGGGGACCGGAGAAGTCATCTGAGTGCGTCGCCGTCCTATCCCCCTAACCCCCTTTCCGGTGCGGAAAGGGGGAAATGGACACAGACGGATGCGCAGGCTTGAGGGGCTGCGGCTTACCAGGGACGGGTGCCGGCTTCGTGTGGCGCGAAGCTGTTCGGAGGCCAGAAGCCAGATGCGCTCGCACTGCTCGGGTCGTCGGGATGACAGAGGACGCATCGTCTTGAATCGCGCGCGAGACGAATCGCGCGCTGAGCACGGTCCCTCACCCTTCGGCAAGCTCAGGGTTTGTGAGTTTATTCGACTACGTCACCAAAGGACCGCTGCGCGATTTCAAAACCGGTACCGGCTTCGCGTACGCGAAGCTGTCCGGAGGCCAGCAGCCATCTCCTCCCCTCGCAGTTGCTCGGGTCGTCAGGATGACCACGACTGCGCTCGCGTTCTATCGCGTTCAAGGGGTGGGTGGGGGGAACTGGGTGCGTAGGAAGGCGTCGAAGGCTCGGTCGGGGAGCGCGAGGCGCAGGCCCATCAGGAAGCGGGCGGCTAGAGTTACTTTGTAGCGCGTCTTGGGACTTGTCGCTGAGATTGCTTTTTCTATTACTTCCGCTACGGCTTCGGGCGGAGCTGCGAAGCGGGCCATCGGGCCGCCTTCGTAGGCTTCGCGGATTTGTTTTTCTAGCACCACGTTGAAGGCGGCGTAGGGAGAGTCTTTTGGCGCCGCGATAAGGCCTACGGCTGTATCGCCGAAGCGGGTTTTGATTGGCCCGGGTTGGATGACGATTACGTCGATGCCGAAGCCTTTCACCTCGAACCGCAGCGCGTCGCTGAGCGCTTCGACCGCGTGCTTGGTCGCGTGATAGTAGCTGCCGCCCGGGAAAGTAAGCTTGCCGCCCATCGAGCTCAGGTTGACGACGCGGCCCCATCGCTGGCGGCGCATCGCCGGCAGCACCAGCTTGGTCATCGCGATGAGACCGAAGACGTTGGTCTCGAACTGGCGGCGAATATCGGTCATCGGCACTTCCTCGAAGGCGCCTTCGAGGCCGTAGCCGGCGTTGTTGATGAGCACGCCGACGGCGCCCTCAGCGCGCTCGACGGTTTGCACGGCCGTGCGCATCGAGGCGTCGTCGCATACGTCGAGCGCTAGTGTTTTGCATCCGCGCTGAGCGAGGTCGGCGATCGACTCGGGCTTGCGCGCGGTTGCGTACACGTTCCATCCGCGCGACGCGAGCCGCTCGGCGGTGGCGCGGCCGATTCCGGTCGAGCATCCGGTGATTAGGACTGCCTTCGATATCGATTGTGGCATCTGTTTTTGTTGTGCTCCCGGTTTTTGCCTTTTACCAAGCGGAGTGTGACGGACTAAGCTGCTAGATACCAGTCGGAACCTCTCCCCCGGCCCCTCTCCCTTCAGGCGAGGGGAGTGGAGTGGGAAGGATTCGAAATGTCGGAGGCAATGGCGATGGCGGACAATGGGCGCAGGTATCGTGAGAAGTATGGCGAGTGGGCACTTGTGACGGGCGCGTCGGCGGGGATCGGGCTTGAGTTTGCGCGGGCGCTCGCGCGCGAGGGTATGTCGATAGTGCTGACGGCGCGGCGCGAAGATCGGCTGAAGCTGCTGGCCGCGGAGCTCAAGGAGAAGTTTCACGTCGATACGCGCGTGGTCGCGGTCGATCTGGCGGCGGCGGACGGCGCGGATCGGCTGGCCGACGCGGTCGCGGATTTGCCGATCGCATTTCTCGTCAACAACGCCGGCTTCGGCTACGCCGGCCGTTTCGACAAGCAGGCAACCGACAGGGTGCGCGACATGGTGGTCGTTAACTGCGTCGTGCCGGTGGTGCTTACCAGCCGCATCCTTCCAATGATGGTCAAGCGCGGGCGCGGCGCGTTGATAATCGTGGGATCGGTGGCGGGACGCCAGCCGTTGCCGTTGCATGCGGTGTACAGCGCGACCAAGGGATTCGATCTGCTGTTCGGCGAGGGGCTATGGGGCGAGTTGCGCGGGACGGGTATCGACGCGCTCGTGATCGAGCCGGGCCCCACGCAGACCGAGTTCCAATCGGTGGCGGGAGAGAGCGTTGGGCCTGACCATGGCGAGCCGGCGGAGAACGTGGTGCGAGTCGCGCTCGACGCGCTCGGCAAGCATCCGAGCGTCATCTCGGGATGGTTCAACTGGGTGCGCGCGAATGCGATCCGGCTCGTGCCAAGATCGACGGCGGCGATAATCGCGAAGAAGGTAGTTGAAGGGACTACGCCAGTCGAGCTGCGGTAGAGGTACTAAAGGGCGCTCGAATCGCAGAACCCTCACCGCTGGCCGCTATGCGGCCAGCCGCCTCTCCCGTAACTGAACGGGCGAGGTATTCTTCGCTGCTTCACGAAATGATGACGAGGTCGTAGGCGGGCGGGAGTTTGTCCGCGATGGTCGCGAGCGATGAGCCGTCGGCTGATGCTCGAATGACGGCGCCGTCGTTGCAGACCGCGAAGAAGCCGCCGTTGTCGGGATCGGCCTTCATCCGCATCAGCATCCCGCGTCCAAAATTCTGTTCAGCGGAAATCGGCGCGAAACTCTCGCCACGATCGGCGCTCCGAAACAGCATCGCGTCCGCCCCCGTCGGTCCGACGCGCCAGGTGGGCGGCGGGCCCATCGCGGCCGCGGTGAATACGTCTTCGCGGTCCGGCGCGCTGATGTGCAGCGGGACGGTGTAAGTGCGATTGATCCCGCGCGTCACATGCTCCCAGGATTTTCCGGCGTTGTGGGACAGATAGAAGCCGGCGCCGGTGGTGGCATAGAGGCGGCGCGAGTCGCGCGAATCTACCGCGACGGTGTGAATGTCCACGTACAGGCCGTCGTTGAGCGACTCGAATGACGCGCCCTCGTTGCGCGAGCGGAAGATGCCGCCCTCCTCGACGCCGACGTACATCGTGGACGGCTCATGCGGATCGAAGGCGATGGAACGAACGTGCGGGATATGCGGCGGCGGCGGAAACGTCCAGCGGTCGCGGCCGGGGATTTTCAGGAAGCCGTCGCACTCCTTGAAGGTGCGCCCGCGATCGTCGCTGCGGAACAGGCGCGCGTGCGATGTCCCGAGAAACACGCGATCCTTCACGGCGGGCGACGCGGCGAGCGACCAGACTTCTTCTTCGCGTGCGAGCGCGGGAGTGACGTCGGTCCAGGTGCGGCCGCCGTCGATCGAGCGGGCGAGCGTGCCCTTGCCGCGGGTGTGCTCGGTCGAGCCGGCGTAGATGAGGTTGGGATCGGCGGCGTCCTGCGCCATGCACCATACGGCCGACGGATCCGCAAGCACCATCAGCGGCGTCGCACCGCGCGAGGGGTCGAGAATGACAATGCCCTTGGACGTCCCGATACACAGACGCATCGCGGTAAACCTCACGTGAACGCTACAAATCGTAGCGCAGAGCGCGGTGGAATAGGAGAGGAGGGAGGCAGAACTGATTGTAGTGAAACCCCTCCTGAGTTTCATTTTTTACGGCTTCCTTGGGCAGGGGTGACCCCTGCGCCCAGTACTAAGATAAGAAAAACAAAGATGCGGGACTTCGTCCCTGTTAGAACTATCGGGTAGGAGGAGGATGTTATCGTTATGAAGTTCCGGCATGCCACCGCGCTTGCGATTGTTGCTTGGTACCTGATGATTCCGCCGATTGGTGCCGACTACAAAGTCGATGCGCGTGCGCCGATGCTTGAGTGGAGAAAAAGCGTGAAGTTCGATTCCGAGCAGCAATGCGAAGAGTCGCTCAAGGACGTCATCGAGCACCCGACTACACCCGATGAGTATCAAGCGGCGGCGAAGGCTACGCTGAAGGCTCGGATGCATCCGATCAGCCGGGCGGAAATGACAAAACGGACGGCGGAATCGCAATGCGTGGCGGCCGACGATCCTCGTCTCAAGGCGAAAACGAAGTAAGGGTGGTCCGCGCGCAGAGCTAGGTCAGCTTGGTGCCGACGCGGAGTTCCCCGGCGGTTGCTAGCTCGGCGGGGGCGACCTTTTTGGGATTCGGATCGATGCGCGCTCGCTTGATCGTAATCGTCCCGCCGGCCAGCGCGATCTTCATCCCGTCGGGATCGATGGCGACTATCGTTCCCGGCTCCGCGTCCGAGTTGCTCTTCGAAAAGCCCGCTTCGTAGAGGCGCAGGCGCTTGTCGCCGACGTTTGCGTAGGCGCCGGGCTGCGGGTCGCATCCGCGGATCAGGTTGAAGACGTCGCGGGCTGGCTTTGCGAAATCGACCTTAGCGTGCTCGTCGCGGCATGGCGGCTCGTAGGTCGCGTCGCTTTCGTCCTGGACGATCGCGGGCGCGTTGCCGGATTTGATCAGGTCGACCGCCTCGACCATCGCGTCAATGCCCATCGGGAAGAGCGTGTTGAAATAAATCGAGCCGACCGTGTCGTTCTCAGCAATCGGCACGCGCTTCTGAACGAGGATCGGGCCGGTGTCGATGCCCTTGTCGGGCCAGAACCATGTGACTCCCGTTTCCGCGTCGCCCTGGATGATTGCCCAGTTGATGCCGCTGGCGCCGCGATGGCGCGGGAGGAGCGACGGGTGAAAGCAGATCGACTTGTAGCGCGGCGCGTAGAGAATTCGCTCGGGAACGATCAGCGTAACGAAGGCGAGGATGGCGAGGTCGGCGTTCAAGGTTTTGAAATGCTCGAAGGCGGCGTCGTTCTTGAATGACTTGGGCTGGCTGAGCGGCAGGCCCATCGCGCGAGCCCTGGCGGCCAGCGCGTCGGGCTTGCCGGCGGGCGGATCAGGCGGAGCGAAGACGTGGACGATCTCGTCACCGTGATCGACGAGCGCCGCGAGCGCTTTTTCCGCGAATGCCGCCTGGCCAAGCAGTGCAATACGCAACGTGGCGTTCCTCCCGGTCTCTTGTAGAATTCTGCGGTCACGCTACCAAATCAAAAATCGGAGTTGCACCTGAAACGGCGCGCCGCCGGCGGCGTACCTCAACTGGAGCTTTCATGGGCAGCCTCGTCGATGCGCAGCTTCAAAATTTCCAGCGTAGTCGCCGCGGCGATATTGACGACTGCGGTGTCTTCCGCGATGGCGGGCGCGGCGGCGCCCGATGCCGGGGAATCACAGCGAATCGCTCGAAATCGGCGCGGGCACCGGCAAGATGACGCGCACCTTCATCGTGCACGTGCCGCCGGGATTCGACGGCAAATCGAAAGTGCCGGTGGTTTTCATGCTCCATGGCGCGGGCGGCAGCGGGGCTGGCGCGATGCCGGAGACAGGATGGGACGCGAAGTCGGATCACGAGGGCTTTATCGCGGTCTTCCCCGACGGCACCTCGCCGCATCCGCTGTTGCCTGCCCGATTTGTGCTCAATCCGCGGCTGTGGAACGACGGCTCCGGGCGCGGCGCGATTGGCGTCGAGAACGTCGACGACCTCGGCTTTATTTCGCGATGATCGATCTTCGTCGAGGCGCGCTACGCCGCCGACCCCGCGCGAATCTACTGCACGGGCTTTTCCAACGGAGCGTCGATGACCTTCAGCGTGGGGCTCAATCTGTCGAATCGAATCGCGGCGATCGCGACCCGTCGCCGGCCATCTTTGGGAGCGCGAAAAACAGCTCGCGTATCCGGTTCCGCTGCTCTATATCGTCGGCACCGACGATCCGTTCAATCCGCTCGGCGGCGGCAAAGTGAAACTGCCCTTGGAGAAAATCCAGGATCGCCCGCCAGTCGAGGATTCGCTCAAGGAATGGGAACGGATGCTCGGGTTGCGGCCCGGAAGTACAGACAGCGCGCGGCAAGGGCGTGATGGAAATCACGTACAACGAGTGCGCGAAGGGCGGCGAGGTCGAGTATTACACGGTCAAAGACTTGGGGCACATCTGGCCCGGCGGAAAGAGTCGACTGCCGGAAAAATGGGTGGGCAAGCCGAGCGACAATCTGAACGCGACCGACGTCATCTGGGATTTTTTCAAGGCGCATCCGCGGACGCCGGCAACGAAAAGCCGAACCGATCACAAAAACGATTGACACGGTCGGTTGCGGGCCGCTTTGATGACCGATCGAATGTTCTCTACTCGACGGTTGTCTGAAATTCTCGCGATCCTTGTTTTAGTGTCTCTGCCTATGCCGACACTCGCGCAGGTGCGCGCGGCAGAGGCGCGTCGCGGACGCGGGCGTATCGTGGTGCTGATGGTGTGGGACGGGCTGCGGCCCGACTTCGTCACGCAGCGCGACACGCCGAATCTCTTCCGGATGGCGCGCGAAGGGCGTGCGCTTCGACAAGCATCACTCGATCTTCCCGACGCTGACGATGGTCAACGCTACCGCGCTTGCAACGGGGGCGCCGCCGGGCGTCAACGGACTCACGGGCAACAACTTTTACCTGTGCGCCGTCGGCGGAAACGCCGAAGGGTCAGTTGGTCGGGGCCGAAAGCGCCAAGGCGATACTGAATTTGAACGGAGCGGATGGATTCAAGGGGCGGCTTATTGGGCTGGACACTATCGCGCAGGAAGTTGCGCGCGAGGGTGGCTACGTCGCCGTGATGGGCAAGCAGGGACCGACCTCGGTGTTCGACAATCGCGTGGCGACGATCGTTGACGGCAAGGACATCGTCGGCGAGCCGCAGAAGGATTACCTGTTCGCGTCGGAAGACCTGGTCTCGTCGAATCCGAAAGTAAATATCGAGGTTCCGCCCGATTCGAAAACCACGGTGGCCGACGAACAGCGCGATTTGTACTTCGCGCGGCTAGCCGTCGAGGACGCGTTGCCGGCCGCCAAGGCCGCTGCGGATGCGGGCCGTCCAGCGCTGGTCGTCTTATGGCAGCATAATCCCGATCTCACGCAACACGTGGCCGGGTTGGGCACGATGCCCGCGATGGAGGCGCTCAGCCTGTGCGACAACAACCTGATGCGCGTGCGCACGGCGATCGACGCGCTCGGAATCGCGGACAAGACCGACCTGATCGTGGTCTCCGACCACGGCTTCGCGACGATTAAGTTCCGAATCGTGCTGTCGGAAATGCTGGTGTCGGCTGGAATCAAGAAGGCGCCGGACAGCACCGACGTTGTCGTCGTGCCCAACGGCGGGGCGGACCTCGTGTACTTGTCGCCGACGGAATTTGCGACGCCGGAGTCGAAACGGGCGGTGCTCCAGAAGATCGTAAACTTCGCCGAGGCGCAGGAATGGTGCGGGCCGATCTTCTCGCGCGATTCCGCCAGCGCGCCCGATGAATCGAGCCGTCGCGGCCGGCATCAGCGCGCGCAGAAGCCGTATCTCGGATGGATCGACGGCACCTTCAGCCAGCGCGTCGTCGGGCTATACAATTCCGAGCGGTCTCCGGACCTGGTGATTTCATTTCGCGAGGAGCCCGACGCCGACAACAAGCACCTGACCGGGCCGGGCAATCCGGCGTTCCTGATAGGCCAGATCGGGCAGGTCTCGACGCCAAACAAATCCGCCGCGCTGGTGCATCCGGTGAAGGGAGTCGTGTACGCCGACACCGGGACCAGCCAGACGTTCACCACCGGCATGGGGATGCATGGCGCGGCCGGCGAGCGCGAGATTCATAATTTTTGCGCGGCGGGCGGCCCGGACTTCCGGCGCGGGTTCGTCGATTTCAATCCCACGGCGAACATCGACGTCGCGCCGACGATCACGCAGATACTCGGCACGCTGCCGAATATCGGGCCCGGCGGCGTGGTGCCTGCCGGACGCGCGATGGACGAGGCGCTGACCGACGGCCGCCACCGCGCCGAGGGATCGCATACGCAAACGATGACGGCGAACCTGACGCTGCAAGGCGTCGAGGCTGTCACGATTCTTCGCGTCACGTGGATCGGTGACGAGCCGTATCTTGACAGCTCGACGGTCGAGCACAAGCCGCTCGGCAGCTCGCCGTGAGCGGGCAGAAGGAAGGAACGTAATCGTAGTGAAACCCCTCCTGGGTTTCACGCTTCCTTGGGCAGGGGTGACCCCTGCACCCAGTACTCGGAAAAGAAGGATGCGGGACTTCGTCCCTGTTAGAACAGGTTAGGGGAGCTGCGCAGGCCGCCATACTTTGCGGCTGGCTCCGTGGATGGCGGTGTGGTTGGCTATTTTTGGCCAGTTGCGATTTCGCATTTCGGAGGACTGAATGTTCAGAAGGTTTTTTCGTTGGATTATTCGAACGGTGATCATCGTCGTGGTGCTGTTCGCGATCGTTGCCATCTCGGATTACATCTCGCATCGCGTGCAACCCAACTCCGTGCTCGCGGTCGAGCTCGACGGACCGGTGGTCGAGCGCGGCGGCGGCGGTGTGCTCGGGCTGCTGAGTAAAACCCAGACGGCGCTGAACGTGCTGCGCAATGCGATCGATCAGGGTGCGAAGGATCCGAAAATCGTCGGCCTGGAAATCAAGGTGATCAACCCCACGATGGAGCTGGCGCAGGCGGAGGAAATAGTCGCGCTGATCCAGTCGTTCAAGAGCCACGGCAAATGGACCGCGGCGTATCTCGAGACGGCCGGCGAATCGGGCCTGGGCAATACGCCGTATATCGTCGCGAGCGCGTGCGACGAGGTCTCGCTGATGCCGCAGGGCGACCTCAACCTGATGGGCGTGCAGCTGCGCGAGCTGTTCACGCGCGGCACGCTCGACTGGCTGGGGCTCACGCCGAACTTCGCGTCCGCCGGGAAGTTCAAAAGCGCGGCCAACATGTTCACCGAGAAGGACTTCACGGCGGCGCAAAAGGAAGAAGACGAAGGACTGGCCAGGAGCCTGTACGATCAGATCGTCGCGGCGATTGCGGCCGAGCGCAAGCTGAGTCCCGATGCGATCAAAGCATTGATCGATCGCGCGCCGTTGAACGCGGATGACGGCCTGAAGGCGCGCCTGGTGGATCGACTCGAGTACGAGGACGAATTCAGCGAGCGCGTGAAAAATCACGGCGGCTCATCTCACAAGGTAGTCGAATATACCAATTACGCGCGTGCGAGCTTGTTCTCCAATTTGAGCGGAGGAGATCAAATCGCGGTGATTTACGGCGAGGGAGAGATCCAGCGCGGCGGCGAGGGCTTCGATCCGTTCTCAACTCCCGGCAGCACTTCGATGACGTCAGACGACATGACCGAAGCATTGAAATCCGCGCGCGAGGACGACGACGTTCGCGCCGTGATCCTGCGCGTCGATTCGCCCGGTGGGTCGATGCTCGCGTCGGAGCTGATCGGCCGCGAGGTCGAGCTCACGGCAAAGAAAAAACCGGTCGTGGTCAGCATGTCGGGATACGCAGCGTCGGGCGGATACCTGGTATCGATTCCAGCGGCGAAGATTGTCGCCGAGCCGGGCACGATCACCGGCTCGATCGGCGTGCTCGGCGGCAAGTTCAACGTCTCGCCCGCCATGCAAAAGATCTACGCGAACACCGACGCGGTGAGCCTCGGCGCAAACGTCGGAATGTTCGACATGTGGACCGACTTCACGCCCGCGCAATCGAAGCAGTTCCAGGATGAAATAATGCGTGACTACCAGCACTTCCTGAAACTGGTCGCCGACGGCCGCCATATCACGGTGGAGCAGGCCGACGCGGTCGCGCAGGGACGGGTCTGGACTGGAGAGCAGGCGATCAAGTTCAAGCTGGTCGATTCGCTCGGCGGACTCGATGACGCGATGGCGGCGGCGAAGGGATTGGCGCGCCTCGCGCCCGATCAGCCGGTCGGAATCATCGAACTTCCCGAGCAGCCGGGACTGCTGCAATCGTTGACCAGCGCCAAGCGGGTCGCGGCGCTCACGCAGCGCCCGGCGGTGCGAATCGTCGAGCCGGTCATCGAGCTCATTCATGCAGCTCTCAGCGGTCACGCTATTTTCAGCGCCGCGTATTGCCCGGTTGTGCCGATGCTTTGATCGAAGGAGGCATGCCAATGGACTCACAGCTCGAAGGATTTCTCAACGTGTTGAGTGAAGCCGAGCGCGCCGGCGGCCGCGTCTTGCACGAACTCACCGAGCTAGCCCATTCGCTCGAGCTACGCGAGATGCTCAAGAAAGTCGGCCACGACGAAGGCTACTATGCGGGAGAGCTGGCCGCGCACGTGCGACGGCTGGGCGGCATCCCGTCGACGAAGACGGGGGACTTTGTCGAGAAGGTGCGCGCGGTCGGAGATTTTCGCGGCAAGCTCGAGCTGCTGAATCGCGGTCAGCGATGGGTGATTCGCAAGATCGAAGAAAACGTCGCGACCGTCGGCGATCCTCCGCTCAAGGCATTTCTGGTCGTGATGGCGCAGGGGCATCGGGTCAATATCGGCGCTCTCGAAGAGGCGCTCAAAGAAGGTCTCCTCTAGGCGGAGTGCGGGAAGTCGCGTGCGGCAAACAATCATCGGGCTGTTGATGGTCGCGCTGACAGCCGCGTTCTTCTACTGGGTCGCGCGGCGCCGCTACAAATGCCCGTACTGCGGGCGCATCGTCAAGTATGACGACATCAACTGTCCGCATTGCGGCAACGACATGAAGTATCGGCATCGCGCAGGTCCGGAGGCGATTCCGCGGGCGGCGGCGGATCTGCGGCCGGGCAAACGCCGGACTAGCGACCGCTCTTCACGGCATTGAGGGCGGCCGCGGCGCGTCGCAAAAAAGTTTGCGTTTGGGACTTCGAGTTGATCGGGAAGCGCACGAAATCGTCGTCAATTTTGAGATCGGCGAAGAATCCCGCGGGGTCTTCATGGAAATGCAGAAACCCGCTTGAGCCGCAATAGAAGGCTCCGCGCTTTTTCTCCTTGAGTCCGCCGAGCCGTCGAATTTCAACCAGGATTGGCTCGAGTTGATCGAGAGCCTCCGGTCCCGCGTGCTTCATTGGCTACAGTCTCCGCGCCAAGTGGCTATAGCAAGTAGCTATCTACGAATTTCCCAGCTCGATTACGTAGCCATCGGGATCCGTGCAGTATGCATACGGGACGCCGGGTGCATGCTCGCCTCGTCTCTGAAGCGCTCCGCCGGCGCCTACGACCTGGCGGACCACTTCGTCGAGGTTGCCTTTCCCGGTCGAGAAGCCAAAATGCGACACTCCGCCGCCTGCAACCGGATCGTCCGCCTTGGCCCGGCACAAGGTGATCGTATCGTTCGCTCCCGGTGAATGGAGAAATACCATTGTTTTTCCTTCCCAGAATTTCACCTCGAGGCCGAACGCTTCCTGGTAGAACTTGAGCGAGCGGCCGATGTCCCTGACGTTGAGATTGATGTGATGCAATCCGCGCGCTTTGATCATCGCCGTGCGCTCCTGAATCCAGGTCTGGCTATTCGAGTGACTATTTACATGCCTTGCTGGGCGTGACAGTCGGAGCAGATTCCGTACAGTTCCATCTTGTGCCGCGTCAGTGTCACGCCGAGATCGCGCGCGACGATGTTTTGCATGCGCTCGATCGCGGCGTTCTCGAATTCGATGATCCGGCCGCACCGCTCGCAGATGAAATGATCGTGATGGCGTTCGCCGACGGCTTCGTAACGCGCCTGGCCCTCGTCAAAATGACGCTCGTACAACAGCGCGCATTCCTTGAGCAGGCGCAGCGTCCGGTAAATCGTCGCATAGCCGACGTGCGGGTTGATCTTCTTGACCTCGGCGTACAATTCCTCGGCGCTGATATGATGGCCATGATCGAAGAATACGCGCGCGATATCGTCGCGCTGGCCGGTGGACTTGAGCCCGCGCTCCTTGAGGCGAGTGTGGAACGTGAGCATCCGCTGCGCCGCACTGATCGCGGGCTTGCGATCGATTACGGTGTGGCCAGCCGACGCGGTTTCGCCGGTACGCGGCATCTCGACACTCAGGATGAAGCGTCGCCCAGGTGAACGACGCGCCGCGCCGCCGGGGACAGGTACAAGGATTCGAGATCGCGCGAGCGCAGCGCTTCGGCAATCACTTCGAGCTGCTCGGCGGCGGGCTGATCGCGATCTATTATCACGAGATTCTTGTCGCGCAGCCGGCAAGCGCCGCCACGCGTGCGGTAGCCGATTTCGCGCATGATCTTTTCGCGACGCACCTCGAGCCCGACGCGCTGCGCCGCCTCGGCGAGCTCGTCCACAATTCTCATCATCCGCGCCTCGCTGAGTTCGCTCATTTCACTTTTTCACTCGCCCATCCGCACAGTTGATTTCGGTTGCGATAAGTCCGCCTCTTGAGGCATAACCGCGCGGCATGTTATCGCGGTAACTGAGGCGGAGGTCACGCGCTTGATCAAGAAAATCCTCGTCGGCATCGACACCTCCGAACACTCCCACAACGCGCAGGCGTACGCCTTTTATTTTGCGCGAATCTTCAATGCGTCGCTGATTGGATTGCATGTCGTCGATATCGTGTCGATCGAAGGCTCGTTTTTCCATGATATATCAGGTTCGCTCGGGCTGGAACCATATCTGGATTTCTCGTCCAAGATGCGCGAGGTGCTGACCGCCCGCGGCCGCGGCGTGCTCGACGAATTTGCCGCCGCCGCGAAGCGGGAGAATCTCGCGGTCGAGACTGTGCTCGACATGGGAATAGTCGCCAACCAGATTTGCGACCGAGCGCGCAGCGCCGACCTCGTCATGATCGGCCATCGCGGCGTCAACGAAAAGTTCTCGACCGGGCTGCTGGGCTCGACGGCGGAAAGCGTGGCGCGCAAATCTCCACGTCAGTTGTTCATCTCGCCGAATCAATTTCGCGAGGTCAAACGCCCGGTGCTGGCGTACGACGGCAGCGAACGGGCGTCGCGCGCGATGCGCTCGGCGGCGGAAATCGCCAGCGTGCTCGGCGTACCGATGACCGTCATCACTTGCGCGCGCGATCCCAAGCTCGGCGAGCGGACCCTGGCCGAGGCGCGCACCTACTTCGAAAACTACACGCCGAAGGCCGAGTTCAAGCTGCTGCAGGGCCACGCCAACGAGGAAATTGTGAAGTTCCTGAAAGAGCACGATGCCGACCTGCTCTTCATCGGCGCCTACGGGCACAGCAGGATCATCGAGATGGTGCTCGGCTCGACGACCGAGTTTGTGCTGCGCAATTCGCCGTGCCCGGTTTTCCTGGCGCGCTAGTTTTTCGGTTTCGATTTCGTGCGATGAAACAGAACATCTACGATGACCCGCGATTCTTCGAGGGTTACAGCAAACTGCGCCGCCATGAGAGCGGACTCAACATGGCAGTGGACCAGCCCGCGATGCGTTCGTTGTTGCCGCCGCTTGCCGCCAAACGCGTGCTCGATCTCGGCTGCGGCTTCGGCAAAATGTGCCGATATGCGATCGACTCCGGTGCGGCGACCGTCGTCGGCATCGACATCTCTGCCAAGATGCTCGCGAAGGCCCGCTCGGATACCCCAGATCAGCGAATCACCTATGTTCGGTCCGCGCTCGAGGATTTAAGTTTCGCACCGGCGAGCTTTGACGTCGTAGTGAGCTCGCTCGCCTTTCACTATGTCGAGCGCTTCGATTCGATCTGCGCGAATGTGAAGTCGTGGCTCGTCGCCGGCGGCGCATTTGTGTTTTCCGTCGAGCATCCCATGGTGACTGCGTTTCCCGTCGGCGCGTATCTCAAGGGAAAAGGCGAAAAGGAACACTGGCCGATCGACAATTACAAGCTCGAAGGAATTCGCCACACGCAGTGGTTCATCGACGACGTCATCAAGTACCATCGCAGCATCGAGACGTACGTGAACACGCTGATAGACAATGGGTTCGCGATTGTGCGGCTGCTCGAGCCCGAGGCGACCGCGGCTGCGATTCGCGAGCGTCCCGAACTTCGCGAGGAGAGCCGGCGCCCGACGTTTATGATGATCTCTGCGCGAGCGTAGCTACGCCTGCGGCTCTTCGGCGCGCTGGCGGATGAAGCGGCCGAGCAACAGGCGCATCGACTCGATCGGCTGTATCCCGATCATCGGAAAGTCGCCCAGGATAAACGTCGGGTAGCCGAGCGCGGAAAACTCGTCGGCCTCGCGCTTGTGCTCGGCCAGCCGCGCGACCATCACATCGCTGTCGAGCGCCGCGCGAAACTTCGATTGATCGATTCCCGCGCGCTCCGCAATCTCTTCCAGCACGGCGCGATCCAAGATATCGGCGCCGTCGTCGAACGCCGCGCGAAAAACCGCGTCGTGATACGCCGCGAAAACGCCGGCGTCGCGCGCAACTTCCGATCCTTGCAGCGCGGCGGTCGAATCGATCCAGCTCGGCGGCGGCGCGACGCGAATGCCCGTCTCCGCCGCGACGAACAGCACTTTCTGCCGCTCGCGCTCGCCCAGCACGCGGCCGGGCTTGGCGCGAAAATCGCGCATCGCGATCGGCACGCCTTTCCAGAGCGCCTCGAAACCGAGTTCGTCCTCGAGCGGGGTAACGATTCGCCACGCGATGTAGCAAAGCGTCGAAGCGTAGTCGAAGTAGATTGGAATCCGCACGCGGCTCATATTGCTGACCTCGATGATCGCCGGTTCGAGCGCCTGCCGCAATTGGCGCTTGCGCGGCTCGTGCGGCGCGCACATTGTTGATTCACAATGTCTTCAAATCGTCGTCAGATTCTCAAATTGGGTGTGGTCGATTTCGGGGTCGAGAGCGCGACGCTGCCCGGAGGCGTGCAGGTCGAACTGCCCGTCATTCGACATCCGGGCGCGAGCGCGATTGTCGCGCTCTACCCAGACCTGAGCGTAGCGATGCTGCGTCAGTATCGGCACGCCATCGGCGGCTGGATGCGCGAGATTCCCGCGGGATGCCGCAACGCCGGTGAGGATTCGCTAGCATGCGCTCGGCGCGAACTCGGCGAAGAGGCGAGCGTCGCGGCCGCGCGATGGGACCATCTTGGGTCGATCATCACGATTCCAAGTGTCTGCGACGAACGAATCGAGCTGTATCTGGCGCGCGAGTTGTCCGAAGGAGCGGGCACGCTCGATCACGACGAAGTGATCTCGGTCAGCCGCGTGCCGTTCGACGAAACATTCGCGATGATTGGTCGCGGCGAGATCGTCGACGCGAAAACGATCGTCGCGCTCTATCGCGCTCGCGACTTCCTCGAACACGAGCGGCGCGGCTGAGGAGGTCATCGGTGGCAATCGAAGTATTTGGCGTCGAGCATATCGATCTGACCGTGAACGACGTCGCGCGGTCGAGGGCATTTTACGACAAGGTGCTTGGAGAACTCGGCTTTCGAAAACACGAGGACGACAACTATATCAACTGGTCCAACGCGCAGATGACGATTGCGATTCGCGCGGCGTCCGACAGCAATCAGCGCGCCCAATTCGACCGCTACCGCGTCGGACTTCATCATCTGGCGTTGCGAGCCCGCTCGCGCGCCGACATCGATGCATTCCACAACTTCCTGGTGCGCGAAAAGATCGCGGTGCTGGACGCTCCCGCCGAGTATCCGCAATACGGCCAAGGTTACTATGCAGTTTTCTTCGCCGATCCCGACGGAATGAAGCTCGAGCTGGTGCACTATCCTTGGGGTTACTGGAAGAGGGTGCAGACCGACGGCCACGATCCGCGGCCGCGGTACGATTTGAAGCAGCAATCATGAGGGACGCCCGCCAAGACGCGCGCCCGCCGCATCCATAGCGTGCGGAGCGGCGCGAGGCGCCGCTCACGGCTACTGGATTACTACTTCGTCCGGAAAGAGAAACGTGGTGGCGCCGTCTTCGAATTGCACAAGGAACATGCGCCGGTCCAAATTATTTACCTCACGCAGGATGCGTGGTTGTTCGCTGAATCGACTGCGCCCCTCGTGGTCGCGCACCGGTTTCTGCAGCTTGCAATGCTTTCCGACTGGTCCTTCTGTGTTTAAGCTCGTCATCATATTTTTACCCCTCCACTCCTTCCCGGTCGTTGCCGGCCACATCACCCTCACTCGCTATTCTAGCAAGCTTCGGGCCTAATATTTAGACGTCCGCGGAACCTTTGTGTTTCATTTGTCCAGAGCTGTTGAGAACCTCAGAAATCCACGATTTTCCTGTTTTGCGGCGAACTCCGAGCTTCGAGGCCCTTCGATTCATGCCTGATTTGAGGAAGTGAGGTGCCTGAAAGACGGCATCTTTTTGACAAATTCGCGTCGTGATATTCAAAAGAAGAGCGCCAAAACAAATCGCGAAAAATTCACGCTTCCGAGAGTTCTCATAAGCACACATCAGATCGGGAAAAATTACCCATATGCCGACAATTTACCCGCTCATAATGGGCCGGCGCGCGATGCTCGCGACGGAGCACTATCTTTCCGCCTCGGCCGGCGCGCGAATGTTCGCCTGTGGCGGCAATGCTATCGACGCTGCCATCGCTGCTACATTCGTCGAGGGCGTCGTTAATCCCCACCAGCATACCATCGGCGGTGAGGCGCCCATGCTGATTTATTCGGCATCTGCACGCCGCGTGGTTGCCATCAACGGCAATATGATGGCGCCTGAGCGCGCGACGATTGCGCACTACGGCGCGCTCGGCCTCGAGCTGATTCCAGCCTACGGCCTGCTCGCCGCCGGCGTCCCGGCCGCCTTCGACGCGCTGGCGACTGCGCTCCGCGACTTCGGCACCAGGTCGCTGGCGGACGTACTTGAGCCCGCGATTGAGCTCGCGGCCGAGGGTTTCCCGATGCACGTGGGATTGTCCGGCGAGCCCGCCGGCGCCGACGACGCCATTGCCGGCGCAGGCGCATCGATCCGCAGCAACGCGAAGCGCTTCCTTACCAAGTGGCCGTCTTCGGGGCGCGTTTATCTGCCCGACGGCAAAGTCCCGATGCCCGGGAGCGTGCTCAGGAATCCCGCGCTCGCGAACTTTTTCGCGCGCCTGCTCGATGCCGAATCATCCGCAAAGAATCGCGGGCGCGAGGCCGGCCTCGACGCCGCGCGCGAGCGCTTCTATCGCGGCGACATCGCGCGCGACATCGTCGCGTGGTCCGACACCAACGGCGGCATCCTCGGCGCCTCCGATCTCGCGTGCTTCACGACGCGCATCGAATCGCCCGCGAGCGCGGACTATCGCGGCGTCACGGTCTTCAAGTGCGGGCCCTGGTCGCAAGGCCCGGTCTTCCTTCAGCAGCTCAAATTGCTCGAAGGCTTCGACCTCGCCGCGATGGGCCATAATTCCGCCGACTACATTCATACTGTCATCGAGGCCGCCAAGCTCTCGTTCGCCGATCGCGAGGCTTATTACGGAGATCCCGAATTCGTTGACGTTCCTCTCGACGGATTGTTGAGCGATCGCTACGCCGCGCTTCGCCGCGAGCTTATCGACTCGACGCGCGCCTCGATGGAGCAGCGGCCCGGCGATCCGATTGCGATGCGAGCGTTGCGCGACGGTCCGACAAACGACGCGCGCCCATGGGGTGCGGGCACGATTCACGTCACGGCCGCCGACCGCGACGGCAACCTTATCGCCGTCACTGCGAGCGGCGGATGGATTCCCAGCTCGCCGGTGATTGACGCGCTCGGCTTTCCGCTCGGCACGCGGATGCAGACTTTTTATCTCGACGAGCGCCATCCCAACGCGCTCGCGCCGGGCAAGCGCCCGCGCACCACGCTGTCGCCATCGCTGGCGATGGTGCGTGGCGAGCCGTACCTGGGATTCGGCACGACCGGCGGCGATCAGCAGGATCAATGGACGCTGCAATTTTTCCTGAACGTGGTGGATTTCGGCATGGACCTGCAGGCGGCCATCGAAGCGCCCAAGTTCTCGACGCAGCATTTCCCCTCGACGTTCTATCCTCACAACAGCCGCCCCGGCGTCCTGCGTGTCGAGGATCGAGTGCCAGCAAACGTCCGCGACGCACTCGCGTCGCGCGGCCACCATATAGAAGTGCGCCCGCCATGGTCTGAAGGCCACGTGCTCGCCGTCCAAATCAACACCAAGACCGGAGTGCTGGCAGGCGGCGCCGACCCCCGCGGCCAAGCCGCCCCGGTCATGCCCGCACAAGTAATCGGCTGGTGAATCAATCGGCGTAGCAATGAGATCATCCGCATGACATTGGCCACCTGGGCGTTCTTCTGCATGACTGAGTTTTTCCTCTGCCTGAGCCCGGGCCCCTCTGCGCTGCTGGTCATTTCGCTGGGTCTGACGCGCGGACAGGCTGCGGGCGTGCTCGCGACATTGGGTGTGCTCGCTGCCAACGCAATCTACTTCACGCTGTCGGCGACGGGATTGGCTGCCGCTCAACATGTTTCCTCGGAGGCGTTCCTGGTCATCAAGTGGCTGGGAGCGGCATACCTGATCTGGCTTGGTCTTCGAATGATCGTGCGGTCATTCCAAACGCGCGGGGAGCAGGTCATCGCGCCTGATTCCATTTCACGAGGGCGCTCCTTCTGGCAGGGACTTGTCACGTCAGGGAGCCAACCCTAATCTCCTGATCTACTTCACTGCGATCCTGCCGCAGTTCATCGACCCGCGAGCCCGTCTGGGTTCACAGGTGGCGATTCTTGCTTTCAGCTCGTTCGCGATCGAATTCACGGTGTTGTCGGCACACTCTGCCCTGTCTCATCGCGCGGGTCTCACGGTTGCGCCTCGGTTCCGCTACCTGGTCGAACGGGTGGGCGGTGGGTTCCTAGTCGGAGCCGGTGCGGGTCTCGCGACACTTCGCCGGCATTGAACGGCTCAGGGGACGGCGGGTAGCTGCGATACTCTTATCGATCAACGACCGGCTGAAGTTCGCCTTGATTCCGCAGCGCGCGCCGTTTCACTTTCGCCGTGCTGCATGAGTACGTCGCTCGCGACATCTGAAATCGCGGGGACCAGCCAGTGGAACAGCCAGGTCGCTGCCATCGCACCGATCATCTGAGCGACGATGAAGCCGGGGACGTCGGCGGGGCGGATGCCGGCGAAGGTGTCGCTGGCGGCGCGCGCTATCGTGACGGCGGGATTCGCGAATGAAGTGGAAGCGGTGAACCAGTACGCCGCCGTGATATATGCGCCGACTGCGAACGGCACTGCCGACGACCGCCGCCGCGAGCATCCCCAGATAACGGCCAGCAGGCCAAAGGTCGCGACGAATTCGCTGAACAGTTGGGCCGGTCCGCTGCGTTCGTGCCGCGATGCAAAATAGATCGGCAACCCGAACATCAGGTCGGCCGCCGCGACTCCCGCGAATGCTCCGACAATCTGCGCCGCGACGTAAACGGGAACCTCGCGCCATGCGATCCCGCCCAGCGTCGCGTCGGCGATCGTCACGGCCGGGTTGAGATGCGCCCCCGAGACCGGCCCGAAAGTCAGGATCAACGCGACCAGCGCCGCGCCGGTCGCGACGGTATTGGCGAGCAGCGCGATCGCGACGTTGCCGCCCGCCAGCCGCTCGCCCATAATTCCCGAGCCTACGACGGCCGCCAGCAGGATCGCGGTGCCGACGCCTTCCGCAGTCGCCCTGCGCGCGAGGTCCGCGCTCGTGCTCATTTGTCTTCCGGCCGCTTGACGGTTCCAATCTCCCTGACCCGGCGCTCGAGTGCGAAGCGATCAAGCGAGTCGAATGGAAGGCTGACGAAGATTTTTATGCGATTTTCAAGCTCAGTATAAATTCGCAGGAAGAACCGGCGTTTGGCCTCGTCGGATCCGACGAAAGCCGCGGGATCTTCTGCACCCCAATGCGCCGTGATTGGCTGTCCCGGCCACACTGGGCACATCTCGCCCGCGACCTTGTCGCAGACCGTGAAGACGAAATCCAGCGGTGCGCTGCCCGACCGCGCGAATTCGTCCCAGCTCTTGCTGCGCAATCCCGACGTTTCGTAGTTCAGCTCTTTGAGCAGTTGGATCGTCATCGGATGGACCGTGCCCGACGGATGGCTGCCGGCGCTGAATGCCTTGAACTTCCCTTTGCCCCATCGATTCATCGCGCATTCCGCCATGATGCTGCGCGCGGAGTTTCCGGTGCATAGAAACAGGACGTTGAACTCCCGGATGGCCATAGGCGTCAGCTCTCAGCCGCCGGCTTTCGCACAGCACGCGCTTGCGGGCGCGAGCGCGACCGTCTTCGCGTCGGTGAAGGGCCGCAGGTCCTCGCCGTAGACCGTGGTCTCGCCCATCGTGAAAAAAGTCTCCCACGACAGCCCGTTCGGATCGGTCGCCCACGCCTTGTCCGACCGCGCGTAGCAGCAGGCCGCGTCGCGCTGTTCCACGACGGCTTCTTCCGCTGCCTTCAGACGGCCGGCAATCTCGCGCAATTCGTCGGGACTCTCAACCTGGATCCCCAGGTGATCGAGGCCTTTCGTTGCCCGGCCGAAGGTCGACACGGCGAAGTTCACGCGCGGATCGTCGAGCATCCACTTGGCGTAATCTTTTTTCACCACCGACGGCTCAACGCCGAACATCGTCGAGTAGAATCTGATCGACTCGGGTATTTCCTTGACCGCGACGTGGATGTGCATCCGTTTCATGCGTTCACCTTTCCTTTCTCCATAACGCGGAGCCGTTGTTTGACGTTGGTCGCTTCCGCCGGCTGGCAAACCGCCGGCGCGCAAAGTTCCGCGGAGCCTCGACAGCAGTTTTCTGTCAGGTAGCCGAGCAAATCGTTCATCGCCTTGTAGTCCGCGCTGTAAATGATCGAGCGGCTATCGCGCCTGCTGGTCACCAGGCCCGCGTATTTCAGATGGTTCAGATGGAACGAAAGTGTGGGCGATGGAAGGCCGCGCCGCGCGCCGATTGCGCCGGCCGCGAGTCCATCCGGGCCGCTTTGCACCAGCAGCCGGAACACGTCGAGTCTCGATTCCTGAGCCAACGCCGCGAGCGCCGCAATCGCTCTGACCTTTTTCATATTTTGATAACTATCGAATAATCGAACTGCCGTCAACCGCTGCGACTGCCTCGATCCTTATCTGGAGTCCCCACTAAAGTCCGAAGCGGACCGGCCGGCCGGACCGGATTTTCACTTTTCGCCGTAATGCCGCGTCGGGCTTGCGGCAGCCCGCGAAGATGAATATTCGTTTATGGCGGAGTATCCAAGTCGGGAAATCGGTAAAATCTTCAATGCCGCAGTCAATGCCTGAAATGGTTGATTACCCGCGCGCAAGGTAGAAAACTGTCGGCAGATAAATGAACTTACCTGTGGTTGGCTGGGAAAATGTTGCAGCCGTTGGCGGGCATGAAAACTGCTCAACGTGCAAGGAGGAGAGCTCGTGCAGACAAAGTCGCTGATTAAAGGTCTGTTCGTGGCGATTGCAATCGTGGTGGTCGCGGGATGCTCGGGAGAGCCGCTCTCGACCCGTGAGAAGGGCACGTTCATCGGCACCGGAGTCGGCGCTGCAACCGGCGCGATTATAGGCGCCGCGGTCGGCAACCCGCTAGCAGGTGCGGCAATCGGCGGCGGTATCGGCGCATTGGGCGGATACGCGGTCGGCAACGAGATGCAGAATCAGGAAAACGCCAACGCTCAGACTCAGGCGCAGATCAGTTCCCAGCAGAGGCAAATCGAGAATCAACAGCGGCAGATTCAACAGTTGAAGAGTCAGAGCGAGACGGAATAGCTGAGGAGGGAGAAGGACGATGCGCAAACATGCAATCGCGATGGCCGCGCTGGCCCTCGCCGCGATGTTTCTGATTGCCGGATGCTCGGGGGACCCGCTTTCCACTCGCGAGGAAGGCACTCTGGGCGGCGCGGGTATCGGTGCGGCTACTGGCGCGATCATTGGCGCAGCGGTCGGCGCACCGTTGGCAGGCGCTGCTATCGGCACCGCGGTAGGAGGTGTAGGCGGCTTCGCGGTCGGCAACGCCATGCAGAATAGTCAGAACGCCAACGCCCAGACCCAGGCGCAGGTGCAGTCGCAGCAACAACAATTGGAAGAGCAGCGTCAGCAGATTCAACAATTGAAGGGCCAACAGGAAACCGAATAGCTCGGCTGACGTATAGTCACTTGGAAGATGGAGGTTCTCTATATGCGCAAATCTGTAGGAATATTAATGAGTCTGGCGCTGGCGGGAACGCTCGTTCTTGCAGGATGCTCGGGGCAGCCGCTCACGACTCGTGAAGAAGGCACTCTCGGCGGCACGGCGTTAGGTGGAGCTGGCGGTGCGATTGTCGGGGCAGCCGTAGGCCATCCTCTAGCCGGCGCCTTGATCGGCGGTGCTTTGGGCGGTGGTACCGGCTACGTAGTCGGCAATTCGATGCAGAATACGCAAAACGCCAACGCACAGACGCAGGCGCAGGTTCAGTCGCAGCAGCAGGAAATCGAGAATCAGCGCGAGCAGATCCAACAGCTCAGGTCGCAGTCGGAAACCGAGTAACCTGTCCGCGCGATCTGACCAACCAGAGAGCGACGCCGCGTCAGGCGTCGCTCTTTTTGTTTCTCAGCGCGGCTGATTCATGCCGGCTTGCACAGCTTGCATGCTCTCAGCCCCTCGTGGCGGGCGCATTTTGAATCCGCGAAGATCAGCATCCTGGTTGGATCCGCGCGTCGCGCCGCCGAGCAGTCGGGCCGGCAGAATATTCTGGTTTGACGATGCCCCATCACGGCGCGCGACGGTAATCGCAGGTCGCGCCCGACTTCGAATCCCTCCGCGCGCAGCAGCTTGATTTTGTTGTCGACGCCCCCGCCGTAATTGCCGATCGTTCCGTCGGAGCGAATCACGCGATGACACGGTACAAAGATCGGAATCGGATTGGTCGCCATCGTAGTGCCGATTGCGCGCTGCGCGTCGGGATGTCCTGCGGTCGCGGCCAACCCCTGATAAGTGATCACCGCGCCGGCCGGAACCTTGCGCAGCAAGGTGTAGGCGCGCCGCTGGAAATCACTCTCGACCAGGCTCAAATCCACAGGATGCTCGGTCGCGTCGGAGCCGCCCTCGAACACGCGATCGATCTCCGCTTCGATCCGCCGCGCACTCGCCTCGTTCTCGATCAGATCGAACTTCCTGCGCAACATCTCGAGCGTCCGCTCGCCGCCGCTGATGAACAGGAAGTGAATCGCCGCGAGGCCGCGGTCGCTCTCCGCAACCAGTAGTTGTCCAAGCGGCGATGGAATCACGCCGACGCGCGCCTGCGGCCGCCGCAGGATCTTCATCGCGCGCTCGATGCGCGGCCGCGTCTGTCCGATCAGCGCGTCGAGCATCCGGTCGTCGATCGGTGGACTCTCTATCATTCGCGTGGCGATTCGATTGGTCTTCATCTTGATTACTCTTCGAGCCTCAGTTTCTTCAGCGCCTGGTAAACGCTCGCCCGCGCGCTCTCGGCCGAGCAATTCAGCGCCGTGGCGATCTCCGCATATTCGAGCCCAGCGAACTTGCGCATCATCAAAGCCTGCCCCTGCTTGCCGGGCAGCCGCGCGATCGATCTCTTCAAATGAAGCGCGCCTTCGGGTCCGCCGTTGAGGTGATGCGGCGCCCTTTCTGCGATCGCCGCATCGTCCGTAAAAGAACTCTCGCCGGAGATCACGCGACCGCGGCGCATTCGGTCGCGCGCGCGATTGCGGCATAAGTTCGATGCGATTCGAAAGACCCACGGGCGCAGTCCGTCTTCCGATTGCAGTGTCGGATAGGCGCGATAGGCGCGTAGCCAGGTTTCCTGGAACAGGTCCATCGCATCGTCGCGATCGCCGGTCGAGCGCACCAGGAAGCGCATGATCTCGCGCTCCATGCTTTTCACCGCCTCTTCAAACGGCGGCGGCAACTTGAGATTGAACGTCGGCATCGTGCGTCAAGCCAGTCCGGCAATCGATGTCACCAAGTACCACAGCGTGATCGATGCGAAAACCGCGCCGAGAACTTCCTCGACGATGCATGCCTGCGCGAACCTGAGGCCGTCGCCGATCTCATGCTCGGCACCGCGCTCGACAACTTCGGTGAACCGCCCCTCGTTAACCTGGATAGTCGGTATCATTTTTTTGATGCTCCTGAAGACTACAACCCCGCTCGCGCCAATTTGTGAATCGAGCCCGTCCGCCCGCTCCTAACCTCCCCTTGTCCGAGGGGAGGTTAAGATTAACCGTCGCGCTGCAATCGCCGCACTGCATTGACGCGCGCCGCGATCCTGCGATCATCGTGCTCGTGCGGAGGTCTCTATGGATGCGACTGTCTGGATCGCGCTGTGGGCAGTCTTGTTCCTGGCCAGTCACCTGGTTATATCGTCGTCCGCCGTTCGATCAGGGTTGATCAAAGCGGTCGGCGCGCAACCATACCGCGGCATCTACTCGCTCGTCGCGATCGCGACTCTCGGACCGCTCATCTACGAGTTCGGGCACCACAAGCATGCCGGCCCGTTGCTCTGGTATCTGCGGGCGGTCGCGCCGATTCGATGCTTCGCGTGGATTCTGATGCTGGCCGCGCTCATCTTGTTCGTCGGGAGCTTCATCACTCCGAATCCGGGCGGCCTCGGCGCGCCGTCCGGCGGCACTGAGCCGCGCGGCATTCTGAAGATCACGCGGCATCCGAGCTTCGTAGCATTCAGCCTGTTTGGAATCGCGCACATGCTGATGAACGGATGGGCGGGCGACGTGATTTTCTTCGGGATGTTCCCCGCGCTCGGAATCCTCGGCGGGATGCATCAGGACGCGCGCAAGATTCGCGACCTGGGCGATCGCTATCGCGAGTTCCTCGCGAAGACCTCGTTCGTACCGTTCGCGGCGCTAACCACCGGGCGCATCCGATGGGCCAGCACCGACATGCCATGGGCGGCGATTTGCACTGGCGTATTCCTGACAGCCGCGATCGTAGCGCTGCATCCAACCATCTTCGGCGGCAACCCGCTAGGTTAGCGCAGAGGGGATGGGGAGCCACGCGGTTGGCGGATGCCGATCAGGCTTTTGCCCGTGAGCGGCGGAGCCATTCGTCGAGACCGATGCGACCGAGGCACGCCTCGCCCAACGGCACGAGTGAGCGCTCCTCGACCCTGCCGCCCCAGTATCGGGCCTCGGGGTCGCGCACGACCTCGCGCGGATCGCGGACCGCCTTCAGATAGCGGGCGACGATTTCGTTGAACGGTGCTCGTTCCGGGCCGGCGATCTCGACGATACCGTTTCGCGGCGCTGCGCGCGCCACATCGGCAACGATGGCAGCAACATCGTCCGCCGCGATGGGCTGAAACAGGCAAGGCGAAAGCCTGACCGTGTTTCCGACCGCACATGAAGCGGCGATGCCGCCGAGGAATTCCATGAACTGGGTCGCGCGAATGATCGTGTAGGGGATGCCGGAGGTCTCGATCAGTTTTTCTTGGGCGACCTTGGCGCGGAAATAGCCGTTGTCGGTCCGGTCGATTCCGACGATGGATAGCGCGACATGGTGTCGGACGCCCGCTGCTGCCTCCGCCGGGAAAAGGTTGCGGCCGGAGGTCTCGAAGAATTCCAACACCGCCCTGTCTTCAAATGAGGGCGAATTGGCGAGGTCGATCACCACCCGCGCACCGGCCATGGCCTCTTTGAGCCCCTCGCCGCTGATGCTGTTGACGCCGCTTTTGGGTGAGGCGGCGATGACCTCCTGACCGTGTTGGCGCAGAATGGGAACAGTCTTCGAGCCAATCAGACCGGTGCCGCCGATAAGGACGATCTTCATGGTTTAGCCTCCTTGTGAATGACCGGAGACCTCCAGTTTGAGCCTACACGTTTTCTATTTTGAGGCGAGCGCTTAGCACCGCTCTCTCGAACGCCGTCAGCCGGCACCCATCGTGTGCCACCCTCGGCGGCGTACCGGCGCGGAGGTTATCGGCACTTACATCACGTTACCCAATTTACTCCGTCAGCATAAACTCAATTGAATGTGAAACCCGCCCGTCAATCGCCTTCGGAGCGAGTGAGAAATCTGGCTACTGATTGTGTTTGCATTTAACTACTTTTTGTATTAGTACAGCTTCCGCAGGTAGAGCGGGAAACTAATCACATAGTCAACCGGGAGGGAGTCGTATGCGTGCTGGCAAACTGCTCGGATATGGCGTGATTGTGTGTTTGGGGATGTTAATCGGGAGCGCCCGGGCGCAATCGGATCCACCGCAGCCGACCGGAGTCTTTCCACCGGTAATCGGGCAATTTGTACCAAGCTTCGATCCAACCGGTGTAATCGAGACCTACAATCTTGACGCGCCGACCGTCACGGCAACGCATCCGTTTTTTGAGAGTCTCGGGACCAACGGCCGGGCCTGCGCTACCTGCCATGAACCCCGCAGTGCATGGGGAGTCAGCACGGCTTCAATTCAACAACGATTCGCGCTAAGCGGCGGTACCGACCCGATTTTCCGTCCGATCGATGGCGCCACTTGTCCGAGCGACAATGTAAGCACGCTCGCGGCCAAGCAAAGGGCGTACAACCTGTTGCTGACCAAGGGACTGATCCGAATCTTCCTGCCGTTGCCGGCGAACAGGGACTTTAATATCACCGCGCTCGACGATCCTTACGGTTGCACCACGTTAAATACTAACCCGCCGGTGGTCTCGGTCTATCGGCGGCCATTGCCGGCCACCAGTCTGGATTTCCTGCTCAATTGCCCGGCGAGTAATCCTAATTGTCCACCGCTATCGATCATGTGGGACGGAAGAGAGCCGTCGCTGCAGAGCCAGGCGACCGACGCAACGCTCGGCCACGCGCAAGCGAGCGCGCCTCCCACTGCCGCCGAGCTCGCAGCTATAGTGGCCTTTGAAACCGACATCTTCGACGCGCAGGTCTTCGATTTCCAGGCGGGTTATCTGGCTGCGTTGGGGGCAACAGGCGGGCCAGTGGATCTGTCGGAGGTGGAATTCTACGAAGGAATCAACGATGTGTTGTCACCGGGATTCAGTCCGATAATTTTTACAGAGTACGCTGCGTGGGAGGACCTGCTGTCGTCCGGCGAACTGTACCCCGGACAAGCGTCGGTCGCGCGGGGCGAAATATTGTTCAACACCAAGCAATTCACGATTAACGGCGTAAACGGGCTCAATTTGTTCGCGAGCGATCCACTCGGCGCGAAACCGATCGTCGGCACCTGCGGCACCTGCCATGATTCGCCCAACGTCGGGAACCATTCGTTGAAGCTCGCGATCGATATTGGGGTCCCGGACGCGAATCCGCCCGCACTCGACATTTCCGGGTTGCCGCTCTTCACGGTCACCTGCACCGGCACCGGCTCGCTCCCCGCGGGGTATACGTTCCAGGTCACCGATCTGGGCAAAGCGACTATCAGCGGCAAATGCCAGGATGTCGGAAAGGTGAAGGGACCGATTCTGCACGGAATGGCGGCGCGGGCTCCGTACTTCCAGAACGGCTCCGCCGCTACCTTGACGGATGTTGTGAATTTCTACGACCAGCGCTTCAACATGGGTCTCACCAATCAGGAGACGGCGGACCTGGTAGCGTTCCTGCAGACGCTCTGAACGACGGCGGCGTGACGAGTGTGTGGCGAACGCCAAATGAAGCGCGTCCGATTCGAAACGCTCGACGAGCGCTCGACCTTGCGAAGATCTTGGCGGAGACGGGGGCGAATACATCGACACGCTCGCGTACACTTTCGATGACATTAACCTTCCTATCCGCACAATCCCCGTTTAATTGCTACTCAGAGGCCGGAGCGAAGGGGTTAAGAGGGCGGCGGAAGCTTGAATACGCGGGTGGCGTTGGCGATTACTTGCGCGCCTAGAGCTGTCGCGTCGACGCGTCGAAGATTCGCCAGCATTTCCAGCGTGCGCGTCACATAGGCCGGCTCGTTGCGCTTGCCGCGATACGGCTCGGGCGCGAGATAGGGTGAGTCCGTCTCGACCATCACGCGGTCGTCCGGAACGATCGACGCGGCGGCGCGAATCGGCGCGGAATTCTTGAACGTGATGATTCCCGAGAACGAAATGCAGAAGCCGAGCGCGAGGAACTCACGCGCCGCATCGGCGTCGCCGGTGAAGCAGTGGATCACGCCGCCACGCGGCGGAATGCCGGTCTCGCGCACGATCTCGACGAGACGGCGCTCGGCGTCGCGGCAATGAATCACGATTGGCAGGCCGAGTTCGGCGGCAAGCGCGAGATGCGCGCGCAAGGACGCTTCCTGCGCCGCGGGCGGCGAGTGCATGTAGTGGAAATCGAGTCCGCTTTCGCCGATCGCGACGACTTTTTTCGATTCGGCGAGGGCGCGCAACTGCGCGATTCGTTCGGGACTGCAGTCCCTGGCGTCATGCGGATGCACGCCGACGACCGCGAAGACATCCGGGTGGCGCTCGGCGATCTCGACAGTCAATCGATCGTTCTCGATCGCGCCGATCGCGCCGACCGAGATGATTTGGGCGACGCCGGCCGCTGAAGCGCGCGCGATTACGGCTTGGACATCGTCGCGAAACTTCGCATCAGCGAGGTGGCAGTGCGTGTCGATGATCATCGTTCAGGGAGCAGAACTTCTGCCGTCTCGCAATCCGGGAAACGGGCCTGCGCCGTCGCGGTTACGCGCCGAATTGCTTGCGCACGGCAGCGAATGCTTGCTCGGTGACGTTCAAAGTCTGCTCGATGTCGCGCTCGGTGTGCGCGACCGAGATGAACCAGTTGTGCCGCGGCGCGAAGTACACTCCGCTGCGCGAGCACACGCCGCAGAAAACCTTGGCGCGATCGAAATGCCCCGCGTCGGCCTTGAACGTCATGTACGGAATCGCCGGCGGCCCTGAGTACGTCACCTCGAGTCCGGCGCTGCGCGCCTGCGCGAGCAACCCGGTACGCAACTTCTCGCCAGTCGCGCGCATCCGCTCGATTCCGCCACTCGCCTGCAGCTCCTTGAGATTCGCCAGGCTCGCCGCCATCGGAACCGCGCTGGTGAAGTACGATCCCGTGAAAAATACTTCCTGCGCCGCCTGCTTCAGGCTGTCGCGCCCAAGGCATGCGGCCAGCGGATAGCCATTGGCGATGGCCTTGCAGTAGGTCGTGAGGTCGGGACGCACTCCGAACAGCTCGCCCGAGCCGCCCATGTGCAGGCGGAAGCCGGCGCGAACGTCATCGAGAATGAGCACGATCCCGTTGTCGTCGCAGATCTTCCGCACGCCCGACAGAAATCCCTCGACCGGCAATTCCGAGTCATGTCCGGCGTCGTGCTTGAACGGCGACACGATCACGCCCGCGATCTTGCCACCGTTTTCCTCGACCGCGCGGCGAACGCTTTCAAGATCGTTGAATCGAAAATAAACTACGTTCGCGCGATCCTCCGGCGTCACACCGCCGGGCATCGGCGTGCACCACGCATGAGTGCCGTGATACGCGCCCGAGCACATCGCAATTTTCGGCCGCCCGGTCGCCTGACGCGCGACCTCGGTCGCCCACGTGCAAACGTCGGAGCCGTTTTTCGCGAACACCGCCCAGTCGGCAAACGGTGTAATCGAAACCAGATGCTCCGCGAGTTCGACCCATACCGGCCCCGGCGCGTTGAAACAATTGCCAAGCTCCATCTGCCGGCGCGCAGCTTCCTCGACTTTGGGATGCCGGTGACCGAGCACGATTGGACCGTACGAGCACATGAAGTCGATGTACTCGTTGCCATCGACGTCCCAAATATGCGAGCCCTCGCCGCGCGCGAAAAAAGACGGGTAAGCGCCCCTGGTCAGGACCAGCGGCGTCTGATGGCCGTAGATTCCGCCGGGAATAACTTTCTTGGCGCGCTCCATCAGCGCGTCGCTGTTCTCGAATGTGTAGGGTTTCACGGCAACTCCTGAACGACGATTTTCGCCAAATGCAGTCTCGTCTGCCGCCGAGCAGACCGTCAGCGAGAATCCTATTTGCCGGCGCGAGGGTCAAGCCCGCAAATCGAACGGGCCGTGAGTCGTACAACTCACAGCCCGCGCGCAAAATGCAATCGAGTTTGATTAGTGGCGATATGCCGGATCGTCGGGCCGTTGCGATAGTGGCAGTGCGCCTACGCGCACCAGCTCGTCGCGCAGCTTGGCGCGCGACAGCGGCTTGCACAGCACGGCCGACGCGCCGAGCTGGTAGCTCTCGGCAATGTCGCGGTCGTAGAGCGAGCTTGTGATCACGAACATCGGCACGGTAGTCAGCGCCTCGTTCGCGCGCGCCGCCTGCAACACGGAGAATCCGCCATTGTCGGGCAGCCGCAGATCCACGAGGAACAGGTCCGGGCGATCATGCTCGGTGAATTGCGCGATCATGAGCAACGCCTCGTCGGCATTCGACGCATGCACGAGTTCGATATCGTCGCCGAGCACCTGCCTGACCACAGTGAGCGCGATAAAAACGTGGTCCGGATTGTCCTCGACGAGAAAAATCCTGACCGCGGGACTCAACGTCCCCACATCTTTGTCTTGTTCCTTCTCTTTATCTTGGTCGTTCATAATCCCCCATCACCTCACGAAATCCGGACCCTACGGATTTCATAACGGTCCCTACAGTCGTTTTGGACGAGCCGGGTGAAACCTCTGGAAGGCTTATGATCCAATTGCCGTGCCATTTCCTTGAGCTTGGATTCGAGTCGTGACATGACGAGGGACAACGTGCCTAGCCTCCGTATGATGTTGCGAATCTATTTGAAGCCCTCGATGACCCGCAAATCCCCGATTTGGACGTTGAACATCGCTTCCATCCTGCCATCCCCGGCGAACCTCCCCCGCAATCAATCTCGCGCAACGGCCTGCTTGTGGCAATTCTGCTACACACGTTGCTGAGACTGTGCCACAGCGACACATAGTGTTAAGCATTAATCTGTAGAATTCACCCGCAGCGCCGGTTCCAAGCCGGGAAAGGATCGCCACTTTGGGAATCTTCGCGAACTTCCTGGATTCGAGATTCTCCAAACATCCCTTACTACGAAAGTACACCGCTCTGGTCAACGAAGACCTGACGGCGACGTACTCGCGCGACATCCAGAAATGGCTCCTCGTCGCCCCTGTCATCGGCATTCTGGCTGGCCTTATCATCACCGGAATCGCCGTGCTCGTGCTCGACGTAATCTGGGCGGCACTACTTCCCTACTACCTTGCTCATCATTGGGCAATCGTGGTCGGCCTTGTCGGCGGCTTCTTTGTGACGGGCCTGATAATGCAGTTTCGCACGCCCGATCCGGACGAACACTCGACCGAGGAAATCGTTCGTTCCTACCATGAGCACCAGGGCGACATCGACATTGGTCCATTCTGGTGGAAGCTGCTCGCCGCGGTGACCACCGTCGGCTCGGGCGGCAGTGCGGCGCTCGAGGGACCGAGCATCTACAGCGGCGGCGCGATTGGATCGTGGCTATGGAACAAGCTGCGCCGTTTCGGTCTCGAGTCGCGCGACCGGCGCATCATGCTGATCAGCGGCGCGGCTGCCGGCATGTCCGCGGTCTTCCGCGCTCCGCTCACCGGGATCGTGTTCGCGCTGGAGATGCCGTACAAAGACGACCTCGCGCACGAAGCGTTGCTGCCTTCGCTGATCGCGTCGGTGGTCGCGTACGCGACGCTGGTGTCGATCGTCGGCGCGCAACCCCTGTTCGGTTTCGCAGGCAGCACCAGCTTCAGGGCACGCGACGTCTGGTGGTCGGCGCTGCTCGGCGCGGGCATCGGGCTAATCGCAATCGTCTTCGACATCACGTTTCGCCGCGTGCGCAGGTTTTCTGTCGCCAGCCGGCTACCGCACACGCTGAAGCTCACGATCGGCGGGCTCGGCACGGCGCTATGCGGCCTGGCGTTCGTGACGATTTACGACGGCCCGCTCATTCCGATTGGCCCAAACTACGAGGCCGTGCGCTACGTGCTCAAGCATCCGATTCCCACCGAAGTGCTGCTGGCGTTCGTCGCGTTGAAGCTGCTCGCAACGATCTTCTCGCTCGGCTCGGGCGGCGTCAGCGCGATGTTCGTGCCGTTGCTGTTGGTGGGCGGTGCACTTGGCAACGCCTACGCTCAATCGGTCGTCCACGCGCCGACGCACGATCTCTATGCTGCCGTTGGGATGGCGGCGTTCATCGCGGCCGGCTACAAAGCTCCGCTCACCGCGGTGGTGTTCGTCGCGGAGACCACGGGCGGCCATTCGTACATCATCCCGAGCCTTATCGGCGCGGCGGTCGCGTATGCAGTCTCGGGCGAGGCCTCGGTCTCCGGCGATCAGCATGTTCATGAGACCACAAAACTCGCGGAACTGTCCGGGATGACGGTGCGGGACGTGATGCAGCGCCACGTCATTTTTGTGCAAGCCAGCTCAACCATTCGCGAATTCGTGGCGAGCGTCGCGGCTCATCACCGGCACACGATTTTTCCGGTATATGAAGGCAATCAGGTAGCCGGGACCATCTCGGTATCGGATATCAGCCAGGTAGCACCCGAGGATTGGGACAAAACCACCGTCGGCGAACTATCAGACCGCGACGCGATTCGCGTAACGGACGACTGCGACCTAAGCGAGGCATTACGGCTGCTGGTGCGCGAGCGCGGCGCCCAGATGCTGTTGGTGACGGACGACGCTGGCGCTCTGCAAGGAATCGTGACCAAGACCGACGTGCTGCGGGCAGTACGAATGTCGTCAGGAACGCCGAATCATTGAAATTTCGGCGTCACGCGATCCGCGAACAGGCGCATAGCGGCGAGCACGTTCTGATGGCCGCTGATACCGCCTATTTCGAACCAGCAGACTAGGCGCGTGAAACCGAATTGCTCTTTAAGTTGCGCGATTCGGTCGATGCAATATTCGGGGTCGCCGAAAACTCCCATGATTGAATCGACGGTCGAGTAATCGATCGTGCGCAGGCGGTCGC
This sequence comes from uncultured delta proteobacterium, assembly GCA_963724395.1. Classification (GTDB taxonomy): domain Bacteria; phylum Desulfobacterota; class Binatia; order Binatales; family Binataceae; genus Binatus. The sequence continues at coordinate 917,210 of CAVRUK010000005.1, forward strand.
GGACTTTCTGGAATTCCGCCTGATGGCCCGCGGCGAGACTTTCAGGCTCGATAATTTCGCTGACCGCATCGAAGTAGTTGCGGATGCTTGGCTCGATCATCGCCCGCACCTGCGCGCGATCGCGTCCGACGAACACCATCAGCGCCGCGGCCAGCCAATCGTCGGGACGCTCGTGTCCCGCATGTCTCAGCGCATTCTCGTAGATCTTGAGCCGCTCGGCGAGCACGGGAATCGGATTCACCGGACCGCCGGCGAAGATTGGATAACGATTCGCGCCTGCGAAAGTGAACGTGTCGGCGCTGTTGGCGGCGAGCCGAATCGGCGGATGAGGCCGCTGGATCGGTTTGGGAACGACTTCGACGCCGTCCGCTCGCCGCTGCGTCCAGGCCGCCTTGATCGTTTCGAGTCCGTCCTCAAACAGCTTGCGGCTGTCCGCCATCTCGACGCCATAGCCGCGATAGTTCAGCGGGAACGCTCCGCGGCCGGCGCCGAACTCGACCCGGCCGCCGCTCAGCACGTCGAGCGTCGCGATCTCCTCGGCCAGCCGGATCGGATGATGCAGCGGCATAAGGTTGACCGCCATGCCGAGGCGGATGTTGGTGGTGCGCTCTGCGATCGCGGCGAGAAGCATCAGCGGCGTCGGCATCACAGAGAAGCGCGGCGCGAAATGAACCTCGGCGAGCCACACGGTATTGAAACCGAGTCCGTCCGCTTCGGCCGCTTCCGCGATTAACTCACGATAGCGCTCGGTAGTGATTTGATTGGCGGCTTCGAGAAGCTGATAGAAGATGTCGAACTTCACTTTCTCAATGGCTCTGCCTTAAGCTGGATATCCAGGCGGCGCGATTGCTATTTAACGGGCTTAAGAACGTCGATCCATGCCGCGAAAGACTCGATGAAGTTTTTCAGCAACATTCGTGTCCTCTCATCCGTGATATTTCCTTCTTTGTCGAAGAGTGTTGCAACGCCTCCGAGATAGACCTCCGGCTGCTGGATGAGAAACACGTTGAGGAATACGCAAGATTGGCGCAGATGATGATTTGCGCCGAAACCGCCGATAGCACCCACCGACACGCTGATCACGGCGCCGGGCTTTCCATTCCATGCATTTTGTCCAAAGGGACGTGAGGCCACATCGATAGCGTTTTTGAGCGCGGCCGGGACGGATCGATTGTATTCCGGAGTCACGAACAAAACCGCGTCCGCCTCCCTGACCTTCTCGCGGAACGCGACCCATGCCGCAGGGGGAGCATCGTCGTAGTCCTGGTTGTAAAGAGGAAGCTGTCCAATCTCGACAATCTCGAGCTGGAGCCCTGCGGGCGCAAGCGCAGCAAGCGCCTTGGCGGTCATGCGATTATATGAGCCTTTGCGAAGACTCCCGACGAACACTGCTACTTTTCGCGTGGTGCTCAACGAACTCTCCCTTTTCTCAATACGCGCCGAGGGCGGCGACGCGCTCGCGATGGAATGCGGGTGAGCCGAAGTAGGACTCGTTGAAGCGCGCGCGCTTGAACCACAGATGCATATCGTGCTCCCAGGTGAAACCGATTCCCCCATGCATCAGCACGGCGCGGTCGGTGCCGCGGCTGTAGATATCGCACAGGCGCGCCTTCGCCATCGCCGCCGTGCGCGACGCGTCGGCGGCCCCGACGTCCTGTGCGTAGGCGGCATACCAGAGCATCGCGCGCGCGGGTTCAAGGTCCGCGACGATTTCGGCGGCCGCGTGCTTGAGCGCCTGGAACGATCCGATCGGCTTGCCGAACTGCTCGCGGACTTTCGAGTAATCGACGGCCATCTCGAGCGCGCGTTCGGTGCCGCCGAGCGAGTCGGCAGCGATGGCGACAGCCGCGATGTCGATCAGCTTTGCGAAAAGACCGGTGCCGCCGTGAAGCCGCTCGGCGGGCGCGCCCTTCAGCTCGACGCTCGACACGCGACGCGTGAGGTCCAGGTTTTTCAGCGAACGAATCGTGACGCCCGGCGCTTTCGCATCGACGACGAACAGAAAAATGTCAGAGTCATGTTTGGCCGCGACGACGATGAAGTCGGCGACGTCGGCATACGGCACGAACATCTTGGCGCCGCTGAGATGCCATCCCGCGCCGCTCTTCATCGCCATCGCATTAATATCGCGCGAATCCACACTACCGGCGCTCTCGACGACCGCGACGGTGCCGATTGCTTTGCCCTCGGCGAGCGCGGTGAGCCACTTTGCCTTGAGCTGTTCGGAGCCGCTGAGCTTGAGCGCGCCGGCCGCGAGCACGGAGGAGAACAGGAACGGCCCGGGCATCGCGGCGTAGCCGCCCTCTTCCAGAATCATCGCCATCTCGAGCATCCCAAGTCCCGCGCCGCCGAATTTCTCGGGCACGATCAGGCCGCTCCATCCGAGCTTCGCGACATGGTCGTAGAGTTCGCGCGGATAGCCGTCGTCGGTCGCCATGACTTTGCGCACAAACGTGGTCGGGCATTCGCCGCTTAGAAATGCGCGCGCGCTTTCCTTGAGTTGCTGTTGTTCTTCGCTTAGTCCGAAATCCATACCTAACCCCTAACCCCTTCCCATTGTGGGAAGGGGAACCGGATTATCGGGTTTTGCGTTCACCGCGATTTCGGCATTTTCAGGCCGCGCTCTGCGATTATGTTTTTCTGGATGTGCGAGGTGCCGCCGCCAATCACTAGCCCGAGCGAGAACATCCATTCGTACGGCCAGTAGGCGTGATCGAGTGCGGCTTCGTCGTCGCGCGCGAGCATCGAGTAGTCGCCCAGTGCTTCCATCGCGGCCGTGGCGAGGTCGTGATTCAGCTCGGTGCCGACCAGCTTGTTGATCATCGCCTCGACGCCCGGGTTCTTGCCGCGAACATGATCGGTGAGCTGGCGCAGCGCGTGAAAGCGCATCGCCTCGACGCGAATCTCCAGGTCGACGAGCCGCTGGCGGAAGACGGGATCCTCGGTGAGCGGACGTCCGCCGCGCGTGATCGATTTGGCCAGCGCGAGCAGGCGGTTGAAACGCTGCTCGCTGCCGCTGGCCGAGCCGAGCATATTGCGCTCGTGAAAGAGCGTGGCGTTGGCGACGATCCATCCTTCGTTGAGCTTGGCGACCAGGTTTTTACGCGGCACGCGGACGTTGTCGAAGAAGACTTCGTTGAAGCCGCGATCGCCGGTCATCTGCACGAGCGGACGCACCGTGATTCCGGGCGTGTGCATGTCGATAAGGATGTACGAGATGCCGCGATGCTTGGGCGCCTCGGGGTCGGTGCGCACCAGGCAGAACATCATGTCGGCGTATTGTGCGCCCGAGGTCCAGACCTTCTGACCGTTGACGACGAACTCGTCGCCGACGATTTCCGCGCGCGTCTTCAGCGACGCAAGGTCGGAGCCCGCGCCAGGCTCGGAGTAGCCCTGGCACCATATTTCTTCGGCGCTGAGAATTTTCGGCAGGTAACGCTGCTTCTGTTCCTCGCTGCCCCACGAGATCAGCGTCGGCCCGAGCATCCCGAGCCCCGACCCGCCGACGAGGTATGGCGCCTTCGCGCGCACCATCTCGTCGTTAACGATCGACTGGCGCACCGGGTCCATCGCCTGCCCGCCGTATTCTTTCGGCCACGCGAGCGCGACGTAGCCGGCTTCGTACAGGCGGCGCTGCCATGCCTTGGCCTTCGCGAGCCAGGTTTTGTCCTCACGGGCTTCGCGATTATCGGAAAGACCGCTGGCCGGCATGTTCTCAGCGAGCCAGCCGCGAACCTTCAGGCGAAATGCTTCTTCTTCCGGCGTGAATTGAAGATCCATGCGCGAGACACTCCTGCGGTCGTGATTGAATTTTGCGCGTACCGCGGCTTCAGCCCAGCATAGTCAAAACCGCGGCGCCGCGAAAAGCGCGCATCGCCGGCAATCTGTTACTGTCGAAGCAGCGATTTTCGCATTGCCTGATGTTTAGTCTGCGGATGAAGCCATACGCTCATAATCGCCGGGCAGAATGACGGATCGTCAACCTCGCCGGTGCTCGAATCGTTGAAATAGGCAAGCGTCCGGTTGGTGTCCGGGCAGAAGATGACGATCTGATCGCCTTGCCGAACGTTGGGGAGGAGCTTCCTCATTTCCGCCTGCCAGATTCTAAGTTTGCTCTCGTCGCCAATTTTGAGGTCGCGCATCTCGGCGATCGCGTTGCTCACTAAAGTGTCGGCTGGAACAGCCCGGCCCGGCTCGATATCGAGCGCATGAGGCGCGGCGGCAGACCATTGCGGGCCTACAATCCACAACGTCGCATCGTACACCCGGACTCCCCACCACGATTGGCGGCCTTTCCCGAACGGATGTATTCCAGGAGCGTTGGAAAGCACCTGCGGCGGCAACGGCCGATGGCCACCCGGCGCGGCGATCACAGAGGCAGAGGAAATCAGAACCAGGAGCATGCTTGCGAATCGCGAGAAGGCAACGCCGGTGCAAATCCTGGGTGGCATAAAGGGCACCAATAGTACTTGACTGTGCCAAGCGCGTTAAGACGGCAACCTCGGCCGGAGACTGCGGTTGCGAAACCTCCGTGGCCCTGCCACGGATAGCCGATGGTATTTACGAAACGACTTCGCGAGCCGATCATGCGCGGCGAAGTCACGTGCAGCGTTAGGATTTGGCGCAGGCTGCATGTCAAAGTAGGCGGACACTACCGATTGGGCGAAGGGTTCATCGACGTGACCTCGATCCGGCGGATCGCGCTCGCGGAGGTCACGCCCGAACTGGCGAGACGTTCAGGCTTCACGGGTCTTATCGATCTGCTGAAGGTCGCAAAACATGGGCCGGGCGAAAATGTCTATCTGATCGAGTTCGAATACCATGCAAGCAAGCCGATTGCCCGCTGAAATCAGCGTTGTTAGAGTTTGAAGTTGATCAGGACCAAGATTCGGCGATAGACCGGGGTTCACCAGATGGCGACGACGATCACGAGCGAATGCATCAACTGCGGAGCATGCGAGCCCGAGTGTCCGAACACGGCGATTTACGCGGGCGGAGTGCCGTGGGAGCTTAACGGCGCAACCAGTCCCGCGATCGCGCAGGACATCTATTACATCGTGCCCTCGAAGTGCACGGAATGCGTCGGCTTCCACGACCATGAGGCATGCGCCGCGGTATGTCCCGTCGATTGTTGCATCCCCGACCCGGCCAATCTCGAGAGCGAGGGCGTGTTGCTCGCGCGCGCCCGCGAACTGCATCCCGAGACGACGTTCCCTGACGACGCACCGTCCCGTTTTCGCAAAGAAGGTGGGGCGACAGCGCCGTCCGCGGAACCTGTCGCCAATGGCGCAGCAGTAGCGGCGACAAAGCCGGCACCGGCCGCGGCACCGAAGCCCGCGGCGGCTCCGGCAGCGGCCGCGCCAATGGCGGTGACTTCAGCGTCGAGCGCGGAATTCAATCCGCTAACGTGGGAAGTCCCCGTCATCTGCAAGGATTGCAACGAGCCGTGGACGATTCCGTATCGGCTGTTCGAGAAGGGCGTCGTGTTCCATTGCCCGTCGTGCTCGGGATCGTTCGTGCCGAAAACCGCGATGTACCGCGCGGTGAAGGAGACCTTCGAGGGCTTCTACAATCGGCGGCGGGCGGATCGCGAGGCGTTCGAGCGCAAGCGCGCGCGCGAGGCGGCGGCGTTCGAAGCGAAGCAGGCCGCTGAGATGGAAGCGTTCAAGCAGAAGCTCGAGGCGCTGGCACATTCGATGAAGCCGGCGGGCAAGCTGGTGAAGCCGACCGGCATCGCTTCGATGTTCACCTAGTCTTCAGCCCAGAGCGGGCACTTCGAACATATAGCCGTGGAGCTTCAATTGCTCGCGGATCTCGTCGATATGCGCGGGGCCGCGGGTTTCCAGTTCCAGCATCACGCGAGCACCGCCGATTGCGACATCGCGGCGGGTGCGATCGTGATCTATCGCGCGAACGTTGGCGCCGGTCGCGGCGATCGCTGAGACCAGCTTGCCGAGCTCGCCGGGGCGATCGCGCAAATCGACGGCGACTCGAAACAGGCGCCCGACCTTCACCAGTCCGTGGCCGATAATCCGATCGAGCAGGTTGATATCGATATTTCCGCCGCTCACGACCAGCACCACGTTCTTTCCTTTGAGCTCGTCCTTGATTTTGAGTGCGCCCGCGAGCGCGGCGGCGCCGGCGCCTTCGGCAAGAAGCTTCAGGCGCTCGAGCAGCAGAAGGACCGCCTCGCCGATCTCGAAATCGTCGACGGTGACGGCGCGTCTGACGCGACCGCGCATCACCTCGAACGGAATCGCGCCGATGTGGCCGGTGGCGAGGCCGTCGGCAATCGTATCGACAGGACGGCCAATCGATGCGGGCGCGTCGGCCGCCAGACTCGCGGACAGTTGCGGTGAGCCCGCGGCCTCGACCCCGATCACCTCGGCGTTAGGCGCGCGCGCCGCGAGCGCGGCCGCGATTCCCGCGATCAATCCACCGCCGCCAACGGGGACGATCACCACCTCGGGCGTCACTTCGTCGGCGATCTCCACTCCGATGGTGCCCTGCCCCGCAATCACCTCGGCATCGTCGTACGCGTCGATGAAGGTCGCGCCGCGTTCAGCGCACATCTTCGCCGCCACTGCTCGCGCCTCCTGGTAGTCGACTCCTTCGAGCACGACCGACTGGCGATAGCTGCGGGTCGCGTCGATTTTCGCAATCGCGGCCGTCGTCGGCATCACGATGGTCGCGGTCACTCCCGCGCGAGTGGCGGCGTAGGCGAGCGCCTGGCCGTGATTGCCGGCGGACGCTGCTACGACCCCGCGCGATTTTTGCTCGTCAGTGAGAGTCATGAGACGGTTGTAGGCGCCGCGAATTTTGAACGATCCGGTCTTCTGCAGATTTTCGGGCTTGATGCGCACCTGCGCGTTGAGGATTCGGTCGAGCGTGGCGCTGCGAATCAGCGGCGTCGGCTTGATGATTCCCGCCAGACGGCCGCGAGCCTGTTCAATTTGTTCCGGCAACTGCGAGCGGATAGATGGCATCGGAGAGATCTAATGATGAGTGGGCGGAGTGAACTGGCGCGGGACCGCATTGCCGAAAGAGTCACCGTCGAAGTCGATTTGCATGCAGGCGCCGGTCTTGTAGTCGAGATCGAGCAGGAGATTGCGAATCGCGCGGCGCTTGATCGAGGCGATCAGACCGGCGACGGCTTCCGCGTCGCCAGTCGAGATCGCGGCGACCTCGGCGGCGTCGAGATTGCTGACGCGGCAGAACTCGCGCGCCTGTTCTTCGCTGGAGAACGCGACCACGCCGGCCCACGTTGCGCCTTTTTCCTGAAACACGATCAGCGCGCCCGCGGAATCAAGAAGCAGATGCAGCTCTTTGGGCAGCGCCGCGCTCACGTGCCTTCGACCGTGAGCTTGCCGGTGCGGATAGCCGCGGCGCGCTCGCGAACCAGCGCCGGATAGGTGTAGTAGTGCTCGCCGCTCAGGTGCAGGAACGAATCGATGTCGACGTCGTCGAGTTCGAGCTCCGCAATTGCGCGTTCGGCAGCCTTGCGGTCGGGAGATTTGACGATCGAATCGTAGAGCGCGCGGCCTTGCGCGGACTGGAAATCCTCGCGCGGCGGCAGTCCGCCGGCGCCGAGTTTGCCCGAGTGAAAGTTGTCCAGGATGAAGCGCAACGCTTTCAATTCGTGGCGCAGGATGTCGATTGGTTTCAGCGAATCGCGCGGCATACTCGCGAGCTTATCGCCGCGAGTTGTCGTGATTCAATCAGTCGCCCTTGATCAGGCGATGGATGGCGCTCAGGTGGCGCTGCGAGTCGCGCTTGCGGCCCATCGCTTCGTACATCTCGGCGGCGTTGCGATGCGCCTCGACGCTGGCGGGGTCGCATTCGAGCGTGCGCAGAAAACTGCGCAGCGCATTCTGATGCTCTTCCTTCTTGCGGTAAAGCAAGCCGAGCTTGAGGTGGACCTCAGCGCTGGCGGGAACGATCGCGGCCGCGCCGAGCAGATGGCGCATCGCGCCCGCGAGGTCGCCCTCGCGTTCGAGCAGCGTTGCGAGACGCATATGCGCCTCGAAGTTGCCGGGCTCGCGTCCGACCAGCTCGCTGTAGATGGTGAGCGCCTTGAGGGGATCCTCGTCAGCGACACGGCGCGCCTCCTCGAAGCGCTCGCGCACGCGGGCGGGCCCGAAACCGTCTTCGACCTTGCCAGGCTGATAGCTGCCGCTGAAGTCGAACAGCAGTTGCCCCGTCTCGGCCTCGATCAGCGATGGACCGTCGCGCACTACGATGCGCCCTTCGTCATTGACGAGTTTCAGCGAGGTGACGGAGCGGTCGGGATCGACGAGCGTACGCACCCGCTCGAGAGTCCGCTGGATCGGATCGATATGCTGACGGGTGCCGAGCAGTTCCTTGGCCAGGCGCATCTCGAGCAGATCGTTGAACGCGAAACGATACTTGCGGCCGCCCGCATTCAGCGGGCGCACGAGATTGCGCTTGACCCAGTAACGAATACGATCGGGCGTGACCGCGAGAATTCTCGCAGCCGTGCGCGTGGAAAAAGTCTCACCTCCGCCGCCCGCCTCTGCCGTCATCTTCAACACCAACGTCGAGAGTATAGCAGTCGCGCGCTTGCTCTCAACGAGGCGCGTCGCGGTTTCTCAACACCTGTGGAGCGCTTGGCGGCTGCCGCGAATTTCCTTGAGTGCGAGCGCGACGCGAACCACCGCCTCGACGCCGTTTTTGGCGTTGTCGATTCGCGCGACGGCCTGCTCGTCGGTCATACCGGGGCCGGTGATCGAGAGGCCGACGGGCTTGTCAAACTCGAGCGACAACTCGATGCCGGCGCGGGCGATCGCATGCGCGATCAGTTCATCGTGATTAGTCTCGCCCTTGATCACCGCGCCAATCATCACGACGCCCTCGATTTCCTTGCGCTGCAGCAGGGCCTTAACCACCGGCGCCATGTCGTACACGCCGGGGACGCGGACCACGCGCGCGACCTCGGCGCCAAGCGACTCGGCATGGCGGCGCGCCCGCTGTTCCATCGGCGCGGTCACCTCGGAATTGAACTCCGAAACTACGAAAGCAATTTTCATTTTTTCATTTTTTCACTTTTTCACTTTTTCACTTTTTCACAGTGCGCCCAGGTCGACCGAGACAGCGTCGCGAATCTCGACGCCGTTGCTTTTGAGATAGGACTTCAGCGCGGGAATCGGATGCTCTCCGTAGTGAACGATGGACGCGACGATGGCGGCGTCCGCCAATCCTGTCGTGAACGCGTCGCGGAGATGAGCGGGTTCGCCGGCGCCGCCGGACGCGATCACGGGAATCGAAACGGACTCGCTGATATGGCGCGTGATTTCGAGATCGTAGCCGAGCTTGGTGCCGTCTCGATCGATCGAGTTGATGCACAGCTCGCCCGCGCCAAGCCGCTCGCCCTTGAGCGACCATGCCAGCGCGTCACGCCCGGTCGGCTCGCGTCCACCGTCGATCACGACTTCATAGCCGGTCGGTACCGCGGGGCGGGCACCGGTTTTTTTCACTTGCATCGAGAGCACGATGCACTGGCTGCCGAACGCGCGCGCACCCTCCGAGATGAGTGCGGGATTGCGGACGGCTCCGGAATCGATCGAGACTTTCTCCGCCCCCGCGAGCAGGACGGCGCGCATGTCCTCGAGGGTGCGGAGGCCGCCGCCGACGCTGAAGGGAATGAAAATTTCGCGCGCCACCGCGCGCACCACGTCGAGCATGATGCCGCGGCGCTCGTTGGACGCGGTGATGTCGTAGAAAACGATCTCGTCGGCGCCCTCCTTATAGTAGTAGCGCGCCATCGCGACCGGATCGCCGACATCGACGTTCTCAAGGAACCGCACGCCCTTGGTGACCTTGCCGTCACGGACGTCGAGGCACGGGATGATTCGTTTCGCGAGCATCGTCAGCCGCTCAGCCGGCAGAAGTTGTCGAGCAGCTTGAGGCCCGCCGCGCCGCTCTTTTCGAGATGGAATTGAGTCGCAATCACGTTGTCGCGGGCTATTGCCGCGGTGAACTGCACGCCGTAGTCGCACATGCCAATCACAATCGAAGGGTCGTCGGGAATCGGGTAATACGAATTGACGAAATAGAAATGCGTATTGTCGGGCACGCCGGCGAAGACGCGATGCGGCCTAATCTGGCGCACGCGATTCCATCCGATTTGCGGGACCTTGAGCGGGCGACCGTCGATCGCGCGCGGATAGCGCGCGACGTGCCCCGCAATGATGCCGAGGCAATCGGCGCCGTCCTCTTCGCTGCGATCGAGCAGCACCTGGATACCGATACAGATGCCGAGAAACGGTTTGCCGGCGCGCGCGACGTCGTTGCGCAGTACCTCGACGAGTCCGAGCGCGCGCAGATTTTCCATCGTGGCGCCGGCCGCTCCGACCCCCGGCAGGATCACGCGATCGGCGGCGACGATGCGCTCGGCGCGATCTGTAATCTCGGATTTATGCCCGAGAAACTCCAGCGCGCGCTGAACGCTGGTCAGGTTGCCAGCTTTGTAATCGACGATTGCGATCATGGCTCGATCCCGAGAAAGCGATCATAGCTGGAGTCGCATCGCCACCCAAGGCTGGTGAAGAAAATCGCGAATCAGATTTCGGCGCGGATGTCCCGCTGGTCGGAGAGCACGCGCACGTTTACGTGACGCTCGTCCGAGTCGCCGAGCGATCCCCAATGCATCGCGAAGTTCTCGAGCTGGACGTCCGGGTTGAAGCGTTCCGACACGCCCATCACCACTTCGTCGACACCAAGCAGGAACGCCATGCGTGCGATCGCATAAACTTGATCGTTCGAGACGACCACCAGCGGCGTTACGGCGCGGCCGTGATCCTCGCAAACCTTGACGACCTTGCTGAACAATTTTCCTTCGGCGACGGTGAAGACTTGACCACCGTCGCTCGACGCGAGTCCCTTCTCGGTTCGTACGGTCAGCGCGATCAGCTCGGCGTCATCGCGCTCGGACAGGTAGCGATGCAGATGCGCGAGATTGTTCGGATCGCGGATCGCGATCAGCCGCTTGTGCGGTGCGAACAGGCCCAGCCCGATCGAATCCACCTGGCTTTCCTCGATCAGTTGCAGATTAAATTTCTCGGGCTCCTCGCCGTAGGCATGCTGCGCCTGGCCGTTGATCTTCTCCGAAATCTCGAAAATCACGAACAGCGCGAGCGTGAAGCCTACGCCTGAAATCGTCGCGACCTGCTTGGTGAACAGGTTGATGACCGCGGTCGCGAACAAAACCGTGAACGTCAGCGCAAGGCCGAGCGGAAAGTCCTTACCCCAGGGGCGGAACCATTTCAGGTTCAGCGGCATCCGCCACAGGCGATGGTACTGGTCCTTGTAGCGCAGAATCAGCACCGACATGGTTTTGAAAACGAAGCTCCAGATGACGCCGAATGCGTAAGCCTCGCCCAGCACGAACATGTCGCCGCGCGAGAGCACGATCGTGGCGATCTGCAGCATCGCGACCATGTTCACGATGCGATAGTTCGTGCCGTAGCGCTTGTGCGGATGGCGGAACCAGTCGAGCAGCACGCCGTCTTCCGCGACGCGAGTCAGCACGCCGGTCGAACCGACGATTGCGGTGTTAACCGCGCCGGCGAGAATCAGGAATCCGACGAATACTACGAACGCGCGCAGCGCAATCCGCGCCCACAGCGGCCCGACCATGAACATCGCGAGTCCGCCGATCAGATCGTCGCCGTAGTTGGACATCCGGACGCTATCCGGGATGATCATGACCGCGAAAAAAGACACCAACGAAGTGAGCAGCAGGCTGTAGATGAAGATGACCAACCCGGTGCGCAGCAGATTCTTGAGCTTGGGCGCCTCTATCTCGCGATTGATTTGCGCCAGTGATTCTTCACCCGACATCGCGAGGATCGAATGCCCGAACGCGATCAGGATTCCTAAGGTGCCGATAGTGCGCGCGCCCGGAAAATGCTTCAGCCATCCCAGCGAGTCGTCGGTGAACTTCAACTCGAACGGCGGCAGATGCGCCCCACGCATATAAATCGTCAGCCCGCACCATACGATCATGAGCACGGCCATCACCGTCGTGACCTGCATGATTCGCATCGCCTTGCCGCTGGATTCCTCGATGCCGAGAATGTTCTGACGCCAGAAATAGGCGGTTACAGCTATCGCGAAGAAGGCAGCCGTGAAATCCGGCGGCAGTATAATGCTGGAATGCGCCAGCTTGAGCAGCTCGTTGATCAAGCCGACCAGGTACTGGCCAGCCGAGACGCCGCTGATCGGCCCGGTCAGGATGTAGTCGAACATCAGGGCCGACACCGAGATTTTTGCCAGCGTCGAGCCCATCGCTTCTTTGACGACGCGATACACGCCGCCGCGCGTGAACATCGAGCACGATTCCACGTACACTGCGCGCACCGCGTACGAGAACAGCATTACGGCTAGAATGAAGTATGGCGCGGAGCGCCCGCAGGCCTGCTCGACGATGCCGCCGATGTAGTAAGCTGTCGAGGCGAGGTCGCATAGCACGATCGCGGACGCTCGCCAGAACGAGATGAAGGCGAGCATCCCGGTGGTAACTACGATTGCTTTGGTTTGTTTGCCAAAGGTCGCCTGCGGCTGAGGCCGCTCGGCGCCAAGGACTTTTGGAGTGGCTGCCAAGAATAAATCTCCCCGAGCAAACGCCGAAGCAGGGCGATGCCAAGCATTTCAATATGCAAGATGCAGACCGCAATGATTTTGCATGATTTGATTGCGATTTCTGAACTGGAATATGCGAACGGCAATGCCTTGGGCGATCGGTATCGTGCAATCTGCAATAATCAGGTGGGCGGACGATCTTGAAGCCTCCCGACCAATTGAGCCCTAGAATGCTAATTGAACAGCTACCCGGGGAAGCCCTTGGCTAACATCCTTGTCGTCGACGACGACCGCAACATTCGTCGGACCTTGGCCGCGAGCCTCGAGTCCGCAAGTCATCAAGTGACTGTTGCGGAGAGTGCCGAACACGCACTGGAACTTTTCGGGTCATCGACGCCCGCCGTTGTCGTCTCCGACGTCCGAATGGCAGGGATGGGCGGCCTGAAGCTGCTCGAGGCTATCAAACGGCTAAACCCTGCCCTGCCGGTCGTGATGATGACCGCGTTCGGCTCGATTCCCGACGCGGTCGAGGCGATGCGCCTGGGCGCCTACGACTACGTCACCAAGCCGTTCACCGCCGACCACATCGTGCAAGTCATCGCGCGCGCGCTCGAGGTGCACGAACTGCGCTCTGAGAACAAAGAGCTGCGGGATCGGATCGAGAGCATTACCGAGCCCGAGCCGTTCCTCACCTACAGTCCGCATTCGCGGAAGCTTGCGGAAACCGCGGTGCAGGTGGCTGACAGCGACGCCACCGCCTTGATCACCGGCGAAAGCGGCACCGGCAAGAGCATGCTGGCGTCGTACATACATCGCCTGAGTCCGCGCAAAGATGGGCCGTTCGTGCAGGTCGCCTGCACGACGCTCAGCGAGCATCTGCTGGAAAGCGAACTTTTCGGGCACGTGCGTGGTTCGTTCACCGGGGCGATCAAGGACAAGCCCGGACGCCTAGAGGCCGCCGAGGGTGGAACTGTTCTGCTCGACGAAATAGGCGACCTGACGCCGGTGGTTCAATCGAAGCTGCTGCGTTTTCTGCAGGAGCGGACCTTCGAGCGCGTCGGCGGCGCTCAGACGATCAAAGTGGATGCGCGCATAATCGCCGCGACCAATCAGCATCTCGAGCAACTGGTCAAGGAAAAGCGCTTCCGCGAAGATCTTTATTACCGGCTCAACGTCATCGAACTGCAGGTGCCTGCCCTCCGCGACCGGCCGGGGGAAATCCTGAAGCTGGCGGAGCACTTCGCCGCGCAAGCCGCGCATACCCATCACAAGCCGGCCCACTCGCTCGCCGCTGAGGCGCGCGAGGCGCTGGTATCCTACTCGTGGCCGGGCAACATCCGCGAGCTTCGCAACGTGATGGAACGCGCGGTAATCCTAAGCCGCGGCGAGACGATCAATCTAAGCGATCTGCCCGACAAGATTCTCGCGTCGCCCGACAAGCTCGATCACAGCCATACGCTGGAGCAGATGGAACGCCGCCATATCGAGGTAGTCCTCGAGCAGGCAATGACGCTCGAAGAAGCCGCCGAAATGCTCGGAATCAACGTCGCAACCCTATGGCGCAAACGCCGAAGATACGGCCTGGACTAGACCACATCCCTCGCGAACCAGGCGGCCGACCACTCTTGTATCACCCAACGTCGCCCACAGACCAGTCGCCGTGAAGAGACACGATCACAGCGCGTCGCGTTGCATGTAATTAACCGGCGATAGATTGCACCGCGTGTGTAATACTGTTTTGATTTCCTTTTTCGGGTTTTCGGGTTTCGGCGAGGTTCTTAAGGCGTGAAAGAGGCCACTCACAATCGAGCCGACGTGCTCATCGAGGCGCTGCCGTACATTCGGCGCTTTCGCGGCAAAACTTTCGTCATCAAGTACGGCGGCCATGCGATGCAGACCGAGGAGCTGCGCGAAAGTTTTGCGCAGGAAGTCGTGCTGCTCGACCTGGTCGGCATCAACCCGATTATCGTGCACGGCGGCGGCCCGCAGATTACCGAACTGATCGGCAAGCTCGGGCTCAAGTCGCGCTTCGTGCGCGGAATGCGCGTGACCGATCCGGCGACGATGGAAGCGGCTGAAATGGTGCTTCAGAGAATCAACAAGGATCTGGTCGCGACGATTTCGCGCATGGGCGGCCGCGCGGTTGGGCTGTCGGGCAAGGACGGCGACCTGATCAGGTCGCGCAAGATGCGGATGGTGGTGACCGGCGACAACGGCAAGCGCTCGCGCGTCGATATCGGGCTGGTCGGCGAAGTCGATCGCGTGAATCCGGAATTGTTGCGTACGCTCGAGGCCAACAATTTTATCCCGGTGATCGCGCCGACCGGGTTCGGCCGCGACGGCCAGACTTACAACATCAATGCCGACACCGCGGCGGGCGAGATCGCGGCCGCGCTCAAGGCGGAAAAATTGATCCTGCTGAGCGACGTCGAAGGCGTGAAGGACAAGGACGGAAAATTGCTCTCGACGCTCGACGCGGCTGAAGCGCGGCGCCTGATCGCTCGCGGCGTCATTCACGAAGGCATGATTCCGAAAGTCGAGTGCTGCATCGAGGCGCTCAACAAGGGTGTCGCGAAGACCCATATAATAGATGGCCGCAACAAACATGCTGTGCTGCTCGAAATCTTCACCCGCTCGGGAATCGGCACCGAAGTGGTGCAGCGCCGCGCCAAGGTGTCTGCCTTGACCGGCGCGGCGCGCAGCGCAGAGGGCGGCAAGCCGCGATGAACAACGCCGAGATTGTAGAACTCACGCATCGACACATGGTCGATGTTTACGGATGCCTTCCGATCGCGTTCGCGCGCGGGCATGGCGCGTATCTGTACGACGCCGACGGCAATCGCTATCTCGATTTTTTCTGCGGGCTGGCTGTAACTAGCCTTGGTCACGGAAATCCCCGCGTCGTGCGCGCGATCAAGGAACAGGCGGAAAGGCTCACGCACGTTTCCAACGTCTTTCACACCGAGGCGAGTGCGCGACTGGTCGAGCGGCTGGCGAATCATTTCGGCGACGGGAAAGTTTTTTTGGGAAACTCCGGGGCTGAGGCGAACGAGGCTGCGATCAAGCTAGCGCGGCGATGGGGCAGCAACGTTGGTGGCGGACGCTTCGAGATTTTGACCACGCTCGGATCGTTCCACGGCCGCACGCTCGCCACCGTGACCGCGACCGGCCAGGAGCGGTATCACCAGGGGTTTCAGCCGCTGATGCCCGGCTTCAGGACGGTGCCCTTCGACGATCTCGCGGCGCTCGATCGCGCGCGGCGTGACGAAACGGTCGGCGTGATGGTCGAGCCGATCCAGGGCGAAGGCGGCGTGGTTGTGCCGCATGCGGATTATCTGAAACGAATGCGCGACTGGTGCGATCGCTACAAGCTGCTGCTGATTCTCGACGAAGTACAAACCGGGATGGGGCGCACCGGGCGCTTCTTCGCCTTCGAGCATGTCGGTATCAAACCCGACATCGTGACGCTGGCCAAGGCGCTCGGCGGTGGGCTGCCGATCGGCGCGATGATTGCGCGCGCCGAGATAGCGTCGAGCTTCACGCCCGGCAGCCACGGCAGCACGTTCGGCAGCAATCCGGTGGCGTGTGCGGCAGCGCTCGGCGTGATCGATGCGCTCGAGCAGGACGGCGTGCTCGAGAACGCGTCGAGCGTCGGCACCTATATGCTCGAGCGGCTCCGCAAATTTGCGCGCTCGTGCGATCGAATCGTCGAGGTTCGCGGACTCGGCATGCTAATCGGCGCGGTGCTGAAGCACGACGCGCGTCCGATCGTCGAGGAGTGCGTCAAGAATCGGCTCCTCGTCAACGGCACCGCGGGCAACGTGCTGCGCCTGCTGCCGCCGCTGAACCTCACGCGCGAAGAGGCCGACGCCGGTCTCGCGATTATTGAAAATGCGCTCAACAGCGTGCCGATTCCGAAATGAAACGCGACTTTCTCGACCTCAGTTCGCTCTCGACCGCTGAACTCAATGGACTGCTCGCGCTCGGCGCGCGGCTGAAGGCCGAGCTCAAGATCGGGCTCGAGCATCCGTACTTGCGCGGACGAACGCTCGCGATGGTGTTTCAGAAGCCGTCGTTGCGGACGCGAGTCACGTTCGAGACGGGCATGGCGCAGCTTGGCGGCCATGCGATTTATCTCGCGCCGAATGATATCGGTATTGGCGAGCGCGAGTCGGTCAAGGACGTCGCGCGCAACATCTCGCGGGCCGTGGATTTGATCATGATTCGCACTTTCTCGCACGAGACCGCCGTCGAACTCGCGCGCGAGGCCACCGTGCCCGTCATCAACGGTCTCACCGATTTGCTGCATCCGTGCCAGCTGCTCGCCGATCTGATGACATTGCAGGAGCGTTTCGGGCGCGATCTCAGGAAAGTGCGCGTCGCGTTTGTGGGCGATGGATTCAACCTCGCGCAGAGCTGGATCGAGGCCGCCTCGCTCGCAGGTTTCGAGTTGCGGCTGGCGTGCCCGAAAGGCTACGAGCCGGAGAAGCCGTTCATGAGCAGGCTGCGCAACGAAGAGATCGGCACGCTCACCGACGATCCCGCCGAGGCGGTCAAGGACGCGGACGTGGTTTACACCGACACGTGGACCTCGATGGGCCGCGAGAAGGAAGCCGTGCAGCGCCGCCGCGACTTCAAGGGTTTCCAGGTCAACGACGCGCTGCTGAAGAATGCGCGCAAGGGCGCAATCGTGATGCATTGCCTGCCGGCGCATCGCGGCGAGGAAATCACCGACGACGTGATCGACGGACCGCGCTCGGTCGTGCTCGACCAGGCCGAGAACCGCCTCCATGCGCAGAAAGCCGTGATGGTCTGGCTGATACGTCCCGAAATTTTGCAGACTGCGCCGCCGCCAGGGTGACGATGAGATTTAAATCGTGGCAACCGAGAAAATAAAAAAACTGGTGCTCGCGTACTCGGGCGGACTCGACACCTCGGTCATCCTGCGCTGGATCAAGGATCAGTTCGGATGCGAAGTGATCGCGTACTGCGCCGACGTCGGGCAGGGCGACGAAACTGACGGCCTCGAAGAAAAGGCGCTGAAGACCGGCGCGAGCAAACTTCATATCGTCGATCTCCGCGAGGAATTCGCGCGCGACTTCGTATTTCCGATGCTGCGCGCGAGCGCCGTCTACGAGGGCTACTACCTGCTCGGCACGTCGATCGCGCGGCCGGTCATCGCGAAGAAGCAGGTCGAGATTGCGCGCGAGGAAGGCGCCGACGCGGTCGCTCACGGATGCACCGGCAAGGGCAATGACCAGGTGCGGTTCGAGTTGACGTTCGCACGGCTCGCGCCTGATCTCAAGGTCATCGCGCCGTGGCGCCGAAGCGATTGGACGTTCAAAGGCCGCGCCGAGATGATCGCTTACGCGAACGAGAAGAGAATTCCCGTGGGTGTGACCAAAGAGAAGCCGTACTCGATGGATCGCAACCTCGTTCACGTCAGCTACGAGGGCGGTATCCTCGAAGACCCGTGGCGCGAGCCTTACAACGACATGTTCCGCATGACCGTCTCCGCCGAAGATGCGCCGGACAAGCCCGAGTACGTCGAAATCGAATACGCCGCCGGCAATCCGGTCGCGATCAATGGCGAGAGCCTCGCGCCCGTGCGGATTATCGAGCGCGCCAACGAAATCGCGGGACGCCATGGAATCGGCCGCGTCGATCTGGTGGAGAATCGCTACGTCGGAATAAAATCGCGCGGTGTTTACGAGACCCCCGGCGTGACGATCCTCTTCCATGGGCATCGCGCGGTTGAGCAGCTCACTCTCGATCGCGAGGTGATGCATCTGCGCGACTCGCTCATCCCACGCTACGCGGAAATGGTGTATTACGGTTATTGGTTTGCGCCCGAGCGTGAGGCGCTGCAGGCGCTGGTGGACGATACGCAGAAAAACGTGAACGGAGTGGGGCGGCTGAAGCTCTTCAAGGGCGGCGTATGGATCGTCGGCCGCAAATCGCCGAACTCCCTGTACGACCCGAAGATTGCGAGTTTCGAGGAAGCCGGCGGATACAACCAGGCCGACGCCGACGGACTGATCAGGCTCGCGGGCCTGAGGCTTCGGGCGCTGGCTCGCGCGAGCAAAAAGGGCTGATCGATTTGGGCAAGGTCATCCAGTTCAAGCCGCCGCGCACCCAGCCCAAGCTCGTGCCCCGTCCGCGCACTGGAGATTGCGATCACTGCCATCATAAGATGGACGTCCACATCACGCATCCTGACGGTTCGATGAGTTGTGCGGCGCGCGGATGCACCTGTCAATTGCGGCCCGTCAATTGATTCGCCCGCATAAGAATCCGCGCGTTTCACAGTGAAGGCGCGCCGCGAGAACAAGAACGCCCCGCGCAATCTCATCCGGGGAAGATTTGCGCACGGCCGCATGCCCGAGGTCGAAGCCTTCACCGCGTCGCTGCCTTTCGACCGGCGGCTTTTTCGCCACGACATTCGCGGCTCGATCGCGCATGCGCAGATGCTCGCGAAGGTCGGGCTGCTCAAGCCGGGCGAGTTGCGGGCAATCGTGGTCGGACTCGATCAGATCGAAGGTGAAATCGCGCGCGGACGTTTCAACTTCGATGTCGCCGATGAAGACATCCACCTCGCGATCGAGCGCCGGCTAATCGCGCTGATTGGCGAGCCCGGGCGCAAGCTCCATACCGGTCGCTCGCGCAACGATCAGGTAGCGCTCGACGTGCGGCTCTATCTGCGCGACGAGTTGGCCACCGTGATCGCTCTGGTCGGCGGCCTCCGCGCCGTGCTGATTCGGCTCGCAAGGCGCCATGTCGCCACGATCATGCCCGGCTATACGCATCTGCAGCGCGCACAGCCCGTGACGCTCGCGCATCATTTGCTTGCCTACGTCGAGATGCTTGGCCGCGATCGCGAGCGTTTCGAGCAGGCCGCGGCGCGCACCGCGGTCATGCCGCTCGGCGCGGGCGCGTTGGCGGGAACCACGCTGCCGCTGGACCGCCGGATGGTCGCGCGGTCGCTGGGCTTCAAGGCGATTGCGGCTAACAGCATGGACGCGGTGTCGGATCGCGATTTCGTCGTGGACTTTCTTTCGGCCGCCGCGCTCACGCAGGTGCATCTGTCGCGGATGAGCGAGGAAATAATTCTCTGGACGAGCGCCGAGTTCGCATTCGCGGCGATCCCCGACGAATTTTCGACCGGCAGCTCGATGATGCCGCAGAAGAAGAATCCCGATCTGCTCGAACTGATTCGAGGCAAGACCGGCCGCGTGATTGGCGATTTGGTCGCGATGCTGACGGTGTTGAAGGGCCTGCCGCTGGCCTATAACTCGGATTTGCAGGAAGACAAGGAACGCTTGTTCGACGCGCTCGACGCGCTGAAGCCTGCGCTCGATCTGCTGGCGAAGTTGTGGCCGGCGTTGCGGTTCGACGCGAAGCGCATGCGCGCGGCGGCGGGCGGATTTGCGCTGGCGACGGATCTCGCGGAATACCTGGTCAGTCGCGGCACGGCGTTTCGCCAGGCGCATGAAATCGTCGGCGCGATCGTCCGCGAGACGGCCGAAGCGGGCAAGACGCTGGAGGATTTGAGCATCGCGGACTTGAGAGCGTATTCCAGCGCGTTTGGCGCCGACGCGATCGCTCTTCTTCGCGCCGAGAACTCCGTCGCCCGGCGCACGATCGAAGGCGGTCCTGCCCCGTCCACAGTCAAGCGCCGCCTCAAGGAGCTCGGACGTCGATGAATCCGGAAACCAACCATGCGAAGTGGCTGACGTTTGTGCTCATGATTGTCGCGCTCGCAAACGCGGCGTTCCTCGGCTGCGGTGTGAAGTCGCAGCCGATATCGCCCGAAGCGGCGCGTCCCGCGAAAATCCTCAGCCTCGAGGCTACCAATACGAAAGACGGAATCCGGCTGAACTGGGATCGCCCCACCCTCTACGCTGGTGGCGGAAAGATGCGCGACCTGGGCGGCTTCGCAATCTCGCGCACCCAGGAAGGCAAGCCTGCCGAGAAGGTTGGCGAAATCGAGGTGCATGACGAAGGGCGTTTCCAGGTACAAAACACTTTTGAGTTCATCGACGGCTCGACCGTCTTGGGCAAGACCTATCACTACGTGGTGACTTCCCACACGACCGACAACTACGTCAGCGAGCCGTCGAACGACGTGACGATCGTGCGCAAGGCCGGCTCGGCGCCGCCGCCAAACCCCGACACTTTCGTAGTGCCGACGCCAGTGCCGCTCAAGTAGCGTCAGTGCGATTGGAGCGGCTCGATTCGCGCACTGTTCGGGACGAGCTTCACGTCGATGTTTCCCGACGAGATGACAGGGGTGTCTATTGGAATGCCGAGAGAAAGTGGGAACAGTGGCGCTGCTCCGCCGCGCGGCATTCCAGGCTGCTCCTCCGCCACGTAAACGCCGACCACGCACTTCGTACTTCCTCCGCTGCGCACATCGAAGCTGAACCTCGCCTCGCCATCGCCACTGGAGAACCAGCTCTCGGATGGACCTACAATCTCTTCTCCCGGCTGCAGCCTGTAGCTGTACCATTCCTCGGGCGACTCGATTTCGACCGGCCGCAGCTCATTGCCCTCCCGGATTAAGTCGTCCCAATGCGCACGCTGCACCTTCACACCAACATCCACTAACCACCCGCCCGGATTGTTAATCTCTCTGGGAGGATCGAACGTGCCACCCCCTTGATTGGGACCCGCGTCTATCACTCGCAGCTGAGTGTAACTATCCTTGCCGGATTGCTTCCAGAAAATCAGCCGGTCTGCATGGCCTGGCCCGCGATACACTGCGGCGAGCATATGGTCTCCGTAGAATGAAAGTAGATAGACCAGCCGAAGTGGATGCCCCTGGTCGTTTTCGGGCGCGATGTCCGCGAACATCTCCTGCCTGCTGTACAGTCGTTTCGTGTCGAGACTGGAAAGCCCGCTCTCAGACTGATTTGCACTTCCCCCTCCCGGCCGCAGCTTATCGCGATCCCATTGCTCAGGCGGCTTGATTTCGGCCCGCTGTACCTCGTCCCCATGGATTCTGAAGAAATCGACCCAACCGTTACGCCACACGTTCTCACCAACGCCAACGTACTGCGCACCCGAGATGAAAATCTCCTTGAGAGGATCGAAGGTGCCTCCGCCGACGTTCTCACCCGCATCGTCCACCTCCATTTGCTGGTAGCAGTCGTTTCCGCATTCCTTCCAGAAAATCAGCCGGTCCGATTGGTGGTCCCGACCGCGATACACCGCGGCCAGCATCTTCCCGCCGTTCAATGTCAGCAAATGGATCAGCTGTAGCGGATACTCGGAATTGTTGTCGGGCGGGATGTCCGCGAGAACCTCCTGCCTGCGGTACGTTCGCTTGGTATCTGGCTCCGGAGACTCGGACTCGGATATCTCCTCGGAGCTGTTCTGCTCAACCTGGGACCATTGCGCGCGCTCCGCCTTGACTCCCGCCTTATCAAGAACGTTCGCCGCCTCATTCCGGACACTGGCGCTCTTATCCCCATACGCAGCCGCGCTCAGCGCATGCGCCACATCGTCGGGGAGCGGCTTTGCCTTGCCCAGCGCCCGAATCGCCGCTTCGCGCGTATAGAGATCAGCACTATGCAGCGCCGTAAGCAGCGCCGGTTTTGCGCGATCGCCGAATGCGGCGAGCGTATCGGCGGCCGCCTCACGTACCTCTTGATTGGGATTGCTCAGAGCGCGAACCAATCCGGGAATCGCAACCGTCGCACCTGGTCCCATCGCCGCGATCGCTTTCATTGCCGCCAGACTGACCCCCGCGTCCATGCCTTCGGTCATCGCCTGAGTTAGCACCGGCAGCGCGTCCACGCCCTCGATCGATCCGAGCGCCTTGACGTACTCGGCGCGAGGGCGGGTGTACGGGTCAGGGGCGAGCAGGTGTTCAAGAGCCGGAACAGCGGCCCGCGCGTTGCTGCCCATCATGGCCAAGGCGCGGACCGCGTCCATTTGTTGCACAGAGAGCCCCCCGCGCTCGAGCGCGTCGATCAGAGTCGGGACCGGCGCCTTATCGGTCGGGTCGATCCTGGCCATCGCCACCGCGGCCTCGTAGCCGACGCGCGGATCGCTCAAGGCCGCCGAAAGCGCCGGAAGCGCGCTGCGGGCCGGCGCCCCAATCCGCCCGAGATCCATTGCGGCCATCTCGCTCACGCTCGGGTCCGAATCCTTCAGGGTGGCGATAAGCTCCGGAATCGCATCCTTGGCGGCTCCAGGAGCCATCTGGAGAGCTGCGACTGCTCCGCGCCGCACCGCCGGATTCTTGTCGAGCAGGGCCCGGCGAAGCATCGGTACCACTGGCGCGCCAATTTTCGCGACTTCTATCGATGGCCGCCCGGAATGATCCGGATCGGAGAAAGCATCAAGAAGGACCGGCCACTGCTGAAGATTCGGATCGTCGAAAGCACCGACGAGCAGGGGCCAGGTCGCCGGCTCCTCCTGCGCCGTGCGGCCCAGGTCACGGATCGCCTCGCGGCGAGCGTAGAGGTTCCTCGTCTTCCAGCAGCGCCTTCAAGGCGGGAATTCCGGCGGCGCCGGCGTTGGCCAGCGCCCGTACCGCGAAGGCTTGCACGGTCGCGTCGGAATCCTTGAGCGCCTGCGTGACGGCCGGAATCGCATCGGGCGGAAGGGGCTTCACCCTCGACAGCGCGCTGGCGGCGTTGCGCCGCGTCTGCGGATCGGTGCTGCGCAGCTCGGCGATTAGCGCGGAGACGTGGCCCCGCGAAGAATCATCGTGGCCGGTATCACCCGCTCGTACCGTCGTCCCCGGAAGTACGAGCACGAGCGCCAGCATGATCACGATTCGCACGATGTGCGCGACGATACCGCTCGCGTCTGCCGAACGTTCCTCGCCTCGCGGTCCTCTGGGCACGCAGCTAGAATCGCATGGACGAATAGGAATCCCAAGTCTCGCGCGGGGGCCGTTTTATTCGTCCAGCCGCGCTATGATAGAAACGATTTTCCACTGTCCATCGCAATGAACTACTTCGAATACCGCAACGATCAACTCTACGCCGAAGATGTGCCGATCGCCGACCTGGCGTTGCGCATCAACACGCCTTTTTTCGTTTATAGCGCGCGCACACTCAGGCGGCATTTCCGGGTCTTCGACGAGGCCTTCGCCGGCACCGATCATCTGATCTGCTATGCGATGAAGGCGCTCTCGAATCTGAGCATCCTGAAATTGTTCGCCTCGATGGGCGCGGGCTTCGATATTGTCTCCGTCGGCGAGCTGATGCGATGCCTCCGAGTCGGCGCCGACCCCCGCAAGATTGTGTTCTCCGGCGTCGGCAAGACCGACGAGGAGATAGCGGCCGCTCTGAAAGCCGGCATCCTGATGATCAACGTTGAGTCGCGCCCGGAACTGCATCGAGTGGCCGAGGTCGCGGGCCGGATGAAGCATCGCGCGCCCGTCAGTCTGCGCGTGAATCCCGATCTCGATCCGGGCACCCATCCGCACATCTCCACCGGCCATCGCGACAGCAAGTTCGGCGTGCCGCTTTCTCAGGTGTACGAATATTACGCGGAAGCGAGCGCGCTGCCGCAGCTTGAAATCGTCGGTCTGAGCACGCATATCGGCTCGCAGATAACCGAGATAGCGCCGTTTACCGAAGCCGGACAGAAGGTTGCCGCGATCGTCGGGCGGCTGCGCAGCGCGGGAATAGCGCTCAAGTACCTGGATCTCGGCGGCGGTCTCGGGATCCCATACCAGGAGCAGCCGCCTCCCCCCTCGGAGTACGCGCACGCCCTGCTCAAACCGATCGCAGGGCTCGGTCTCAAGATAATCACCGAGCCGGGACGCGTGATGGTTGGCAACGCGGGCGTGCTGGTGACGCGAGTCCTCTATAACAAGGAGACCGACGTGAAGCGCTTCATCGTTATCGACGGCGCGATGAACGACCTGATTCGCCCGGTGCTCTACGAGGCGTATCACGAGATCGTTCCCGTCGATCGGCGCAAGCCCGGCAAGACCGTCACCGCGGACATCGTGGGTCCGGTATGCGAGAGCGGCGATTTCTTCGCGCGCGAGCGTGAGATGGCCGAGCCCGCGGAGGGCGACTTGCTGGCAGTGATGAGCGCCGGCGCTTACGGCTTCGTCATGTCGTCGAACTATAACAGCCGGCCGCGCGCGCCCGAGATCCTGGTGGACGGCGCCGACGTTCACGTGATTCGCGACCGCGATAGTTTCGAAGACCTGATTCGCGGCGAACATATCGTCACGCTCAAGCCGGCGTGAGAGCCTTAAGCACGATGGCAACGCTCGAATTCGCCAAGATGCACGGAACCGGCAACGACTACATCTATATTGTCGCGGTGCGCGCGCGACCTGCCGATCCGTCCGCTCTATCGATCAAGCTATCTGACCGCCACTTCGGAATAGGTGCCGACGGCCTGATCATGCTCGCGCCGTCGAACAACGCCGACATACGGATGGAGATGTACAACGCGGACGGCAGTCGTGGCGACATGTGCGGCAACGGGATCCGATGCGTCGCGCGGTTAGCGTTCGAGCGCGGCCTCGTGCGCGCGAATCCAATGGTCGTCGAGACCGATGCCGGCCTCAAGACGGTCGAGCTGCGGCTGGAAGGCCGCCGCGTGATCGGCGCGACGGTCGATATGGGCGAGCCGATTCTCGAAGGCCGCGACATCCCGGTCAATGCCGACGGCCGAATAATCGACTACCCGCTCGAGGTCGCAGGCCGGCGCGAATCGATCACGGCAGTCTCGATGGGCAATCCGCATTGCGTCGTGTTCGTCGGCGACGACGGCGTCTTCAAGCTCCAGGATCGCGATTTCGCCGCGCTGGGCCGCGAGTTTGAGCATCATCCGTTCTTTCCCCGCCGCGTGAACACCGAGTTCATTCTGGCTGCCTCGCGCCGCAAGCTGCGGATGCGCGTATGGGAGCGCGGTTCGGGCGAGACCTGGGCCTGCGGCACCGGAGCATGCGCGGCGCTGGTCGCGGCCGTGCTGACCAATCATGCCGAGCGAACCGCAACGGTGGAGTTGCGCGGCGGCAATCTTGAAATCGAATGGCGCGCCGAGGGTGCCGATGCGAATCACCTATTCATGACCGGCAACGCCGTCGAGGTCTTTCGCGGCGAAGTCGAGCTGGGCGCGGGCGAGATGGTTCCGGTGAGTTGAATAACGCGGGAGGCGGCGAACGATGTTTAATGGCGCACTGACTGCTCTGGTAACGCCGTTTCGCGACGGCGAGGTGGACGCGCCGGCGTTGCGCGATTTGATCGAATGGCAGATTCAGAGCGGAATCGACGGGTTGGTCCCTTGCGGCTCGACCGGGGAATCCGCCACCCTCTCGCACGCCGAACACGACAGCGTAATCAAGCTCACCATTGAGCAGGTGCGAAAGCGCGTTCCGGTGATCGCGGGCACCGGCTCGAACTCGACCGCCGAAGCGATTCGGCTGACCGCGGCGGCGCGCGAAATGGGCGCCGACGGCGCGCTGCTGCTATCGCCGTATTACAACAAGCCCACCCAGGACGGCATCTACCGCCACTACAAAACGATCGCGGCGAGCGTAGATCTGCCGCTATTCGTGTACAACATCCCCGGCCGCACGGCCTCGAATATCGCGCCGGAAACGGTGGCGCGGCTCGCTGAGATTAAAAACATCGTCGGCATCAAGGAAGCGACGGGCTCGATGGATCAGTCGTCCGACATCGTGAAGATGTGCGGCGACCGGTTCATCCTTCTGTCCGGCGATGACTCCCTCACGCTGCCGCTGATCGCGCTCGGCGCGAAGGGTGTGATCTCGACCTGCAGCAACGTAGTCCCGCGTGAGATGCACGACCTCGCGACGGCCGCACTCCATGGCGACTTCGTCAAGGCGCGCGAGATACACTTCCGCCTGCTGCCGCTGATGCGCGCGCTGTTCGTAGAGACGAATCCGATCCCCATCAAGCAGGCGCTTGCGTTCATGGGCAAGTGCGCCAACGAGTTGCGGCTGCCGTTGGTGCCGATGACCGCAGGTCCGGCGGAGAAATTGCGCATCGCGATGAAGGAACTCCGCCTCGTCTGATGGCTGAGCCCTACTACAAGCAGCACTGGGTCGACATCGATTCAGACCGTCACAGCGCGTACGACAAGATTCTCGCATTTCATCCGGCGATGGAGCCGCTGCTGCGTCCGCTCGATCTCAAAGCGGGTCTGCGCGTGCTCGATGTAGGCTCCGGACCCGGTCACACCAGTCTCGAACTTGCGCGGCGGGTCGCTCCCGGCGGAAAAGTGACGGGCGTGGATATCAATGCCGAGTTCGTCGAGCGATCCGGCGCTCGCGCGCGCGAAGCAAAGCTGGCGGCAGAGTTCGTGCGAAGCGCTTTTCCGCCGCTCCCGTTTCCAGACGCCTCGTTCGACCGGGTGTGGTGCAAAAATGTTCTTGAATATGTCGATTCAGCGGCCGATACTGTCGCGGAAATGGCGCGCGTGACCGCGCCGGGCGGCGTGGTCGTCGCGGTCGATAGCGACTGGGACATGCTGGCGCTCGACATCGGGCCCGCGGCACGCGAGCGGAGCGACCGAATCCTCGCGGCGTCGAAGACGATTGCAATCAGGGAGCCGCAGATTGGCCGCCAGCTCTATCGGCTGTTTCGCGAGGCGGGTCTTGGCGACGTGAAAGTTGAGATTCATTCTGGCGCGGACACCGCCGGACGCTCGATGCCGATGCTGAAGGCCAGTTTCGCCCGGTATGCGCGCGACTCGGGCAAGATCGCGGCGGCCGAGGTCGAGGGTTGGTTCGCCGATATCGATCGCGCCGTGTCGAGCGGATCGTTTCTGTTCGTATTGCCGCAGTTTGTGGTACGCGGAATCAGGAGCCAGGCGTCTTAGTGTGAAGGCAAATCTCTTTCGGGAGAAAAACGGATGACATTTGCATGGCTGGCATTCTTTGACGCCCTACTGGCGATCACGATGATCGCGGTGGGAGTCGTCGGCGCGCACTTCTACCTGGTTGCGCCGTTCATGGGATTCCAGCTATTCGCGCTGGGGTTCCTGCTGAGCATCATAGGTTCACTCGTCGGCCTCGTCGCCATTTTTCAGACGCGCAAGCCTCAGCTTCGAGCCGGGCGCAATCGGGCATTGGTGGGCACAGTGATATGCGCGCTGATTGCGCTGCCAGTGATTTTCACCTTGTTCGCCAGCCACAAGTATCCTCCAATCAACGACATCACGACCGATTTCGACAATCCGCCTGAATTTGTCGTCGCACAGAAGTGGCAGCATGAACCGAATCGGGACATGAAGTATGACAAGGCGAAGTATGCCGACCGTCAGCTCGCCGGTTACGGCCCGATCGGCCCGATCAAGGAACGCCTTTCACCGGCCGACGCGTTCGCGCGCGTGACCGAGGTCGCCAAGGCTTCACCGACGTGGACTATTACTTACTCGGATCCGGCCACGAACACGCTCGAGGTGGTCGCGACCTCAAAGCTCTGGCACTTCAACGATGATGTCGTGATCCAGGTGCGGCCGACTCCGGACGGCGCCAGCCTGATCGAGATGCGATCAAAATCGCGCGATGGGATCGGCGACTTTGGCGTCAACGCCCGGCGCATCCGGCGCTTCTTCGATCGGGTCGCGATGGCCCGCGACGCCAACGATCAGAACACCGGCGATCAGGTAGACCAGCCGTAAGCCGCGTCGTTACTGCTTGAGCGCGCGAATCGTCCGCAGCACTGCGGCGTTGCGATCTTCGTTAACGGGATTCGTGAACACAATCGCGGTGCCGATTCCCGGTGCGCATAGTTCCTGCAGCCGCTCGCGAACGCGCGCTTCCGAGCCGACCAGCAGGGTCGCATCGATCAGTTCGTTGCTGACGGCCGCGATGGCGGCGTCGGCGTCCCGTCCGGCCGCGCGAATTGCCGCTATTTCCCGCTCGAATCCCGAATGCGCCATCATGTTGCCGTAAAACTTTAGCGCGCCGTAACGCGAGAGCAGCTTGCGCGCGGGACGGCGCGCGGCTTCGAGATCATCCGAAATAAACGCGGTCGCGAACAGCGTCGCCTCGATCTGTTTGGGGTCGCGGCCAGCGGCCTTTGCGCCCTCGGCCAACTCGCCGAGCGCTTCCTTGACGCGCGCCGGCGGAAAGAAGTTGAAGATGACGCCGTCGCCGATTTCGCCGGCCAGCTTGACCATCGGGCGCGAGACGCCCGCCAGGTAAAGCGGCAGCCTCGCGCTGACACGCGGACCGGTCTTGCCGCCTTCGAGCGCGGCGCGAAGAATTTTCACCGTCTCGCGCATCCTGGTCAGCGGAACTCCCATATCGATGCCGAGCGCCGAATTGCCCTCGCGATGCCCCGTGCCGAGGCCGAGGATAAATCGTCCGCCGGTAAATTCCTGGACTGCGGCGGCTTCATTGGCGAGCAGATTCGGATGCCGCAGATAGATGTTCGTGATCGCAGTGCCAAGTTTGATTCGTTTGGTATGAAGGCCAAGCGCGAGCGAGCACGCGAGCGAATCGTTGTTCGCCTCGGTCATGAAGACGCCGGAAAAGCCCGCATCTTCGGCGACTCGAGACCATTCGATCAGGCGCGCGGGCGGACTGTCGGGAAGAATAGTGCAGGCGAGTGCGATTTTGGCCATTGTGAATTTCCTTCGTAAGAATTCAGGCGACACTTTCATCAAGCGACAGTTTTCGTCAAGCCGGTTGCTCCTGCGTAACGGGCGTGCGGGCGGTCGCTGGACTTTTTTGGCTGTCGATTCTACAGATAGTTGCATTGCCAACGATGCGGCCGTTTTTTTTCTGGTCTCATCCTCAACCTGGAGGAGCAGTGCGATGAAACGATTTGCTGTGGCATTGATCGCGACAAGCATTCTGTTGACCGCGGTGAGTGCGGGATTCGCAAAAGATCTCAGCACGGTCGGGCTCGAAGAGGCGTTCATCGATTCGGTCGGGGCCTGCGGTCCGTCGAGCAACGTCGCTGGCGCGCTCGGCAAGAGTACCGATCCGCAGGTGAAGATCGCGCTGCGCAACGCGTTAATCACCGAAGCCGCCGACGATGCCGCCGGTGTCGCGGGCGCCAACCAGCCGCATAGCGACTGCCTGAAGAAGGATCTTTCGGCGCGCGGCTACAGTGACAACGAGATGGCCGCGCTGCCTTATTGCGTCAAGCACGACTGGCCGGATCCGTTCACCAGCCTGGGAGTGTGCGTGAAGAATCACAGCCGCCTCGAAGGCGCGATGAAAAAGTAGCCGCGCAATTCGCGCGCTGAATCAAGCTACGAATCCCGGCGCGCCCATCGCGGAGCGCGCCGGCGTTTTGTAGCCTAGTTCCTCCACGGCGCTGGGTGATATACGGGGCTGGCCATCTATCTTTCCTGGCAAAGGCGATGCGCTGCTCGAATTGCAAAACCGAAAATCCAGCCGGCAAGAAGTTCTGCGGCGATTGCGGCGCGGCGCTCGCGAATCTCTGTCCGAAATGCGGCGCCAATAATCCGGGGACAAACGATTCTGCGGAGATTACGGCGCACCGCTCTCGGCAAAGGGCGCTGCACCTCCTACAGAAACGCCGCCTCGTAACACCCCCGATGGCGAGCGCCGTTATCTTACCGTGCTGTTCTGCGATCTCGTCAACTCGACTGGAATCTCGGCTCATCTCGATCCCGAAGATTGGCACGACATCGCCGCGGACTATCAGCGCACCGCTACCGAGGCGGTGACACGACTCGGCGGCTATGTAGCCAGATTTCTCGGCGATGGGCTGGTGGTGTACTTCGGCTATCCGCAGGCTCATGAGGACGATGCGGAACGGGCGGTTCGGGCAGGACTGGCGATCATTGATGCAAGGTATCACTGAATGATCGACTCGCCAGCGAACCGAGCGCTGTAAAGCTTTCGGTTCGCGTTGGCATCCACACCGGCGCAGTGGTCGTAGGACAGGGTGGTGGCAGGGAAGCCGACGTATTCGGTGACGCACCTAATATTGCCTCGCGCGTGCAAGGTGCGGCGGGGCCCGATACCGTCGTGATGACCACCGCAGTGCATGAGCTAGCTCGGGGCTATTCGTCGTGGAGGATCGCCGCCTACAGCAATTGAAGGGCATCGATGAGCCGATGCGCCTTTACCGGGCAGTTTCTGCGGGCTTGGCAGCGGGCGCGCACACCGCTTAGCGTTGTGTGAAGAAGGCGGCTTTCTTCAGATGGCCGAGGTCGCACGGGTCCATTTGGGCTGGGCACGCGCGCAACTCGGCGGCGCGGGCGAAGGCGCCGCGCTGCTGCGCCGCGGTGTTACCGGCCTGCTCGAACTCCAGACAAAAATAGGAATCATAGCGCAGCTCACGTACCTGGCAGAGGCCCAAGCCATGAACGGCGCGCTCACCGATGCGCTGAGCACAATAGAGAACGCGCTCGAGGCGAATCCTGATGAGGCGTTCACTCGGCCTAATGCATTCACGTTACGCGGTGAGCTGCAGCTTAAGATCGGCAAACGCGATCTGGCCGAGGCCGACTTCCGCAAAGCGATCGCGCTCGCGCAAAAGACGAGCGCGAAGACAATGGAACTGCGCGCGACGACGTCGCTCGCACGGCTGCTGCGTCATACCAATCGTCGCGACGAAGCGCGCGCGATGCTCACTGAGATCTACAACTGGTTCACCGAGGGCTTCGGCACCGCCGACCTGAAGAACGCCAAGGCGCTGCTCGACGAGCTAAACGCGTAGCAAAGATGAGCGGCAGCTACAGAATATACCGGGAGAGGTCTTCGTCCTTGACGATTTCGTCGAGGCGGCCGTGAACATAGGCGGCGTCGATAGTCAGCTCGCGATCCGGTAGTTCCGGCGCGTTGAACGACAGTTCTTCGAGCAGCCGCTCGAGCACGGTATGCAGCCGGCGCGCGCCGATATTTTCCGAGCGCGCGTTGACCTTGGCCGCAATCTCCGCCAGCGCCGCCACCCCGTCCTCGGTGAAGCGCATGTGCACGCCCTCGGTCTCCATCAGCGCAACGTATTGCCGCGTCAGTGCGTTCTCGGGCTCGGTTAGGATGCGGATGAAGTCCTCGCGCGTGAGCGCCTTCAGCTCGACGCGAATCGGAAAGCGTCCCTGGAATTCGGGAATCAGGTCCGACGGTTTCGAGGTGTGAAACGCTCCCGACGCAACGAACAAAATGTGGTCGGTCTTGACGGCCCCGTATTTTGTGTTGACCGTCGAGCCTTCGACGATCGGCAGCAGGTCGCGCTGCACGCCCTCGCGCGAGACGTCCGGCCCATGCGACTCGCGCCCCGCGATTTTGTCGATCTCGTCGATGAACACTATTCCCGACTGCTCCGCGCGCGTGATCGCCTCGTGCGCCACCGCCTCCATATCCACCAGTCGCGCCGCTTCCTCCGTGGTCAGTAGCTCGAGCGCCTCGGGAATCTTCACTTTGCGCGTGCGCGTCTTCTTGGGCATGAGCTGATTCATCAGCTCCTTCATGTTGAGGCCCATCTCTTCCATGCCCTGCGGCGTGAAGACTTCGATATTGGGCGCGGCGTTCGCGCTGACTTCGAGCTCGACTTCGCGATCGTCCAGATGGCCGCCGTTCAGCAGCTTGCGCAACTTCTCGCGCGTCTCCTTGTGCGAGTTGTTGTCGACTACCTCCATGTGCCCCTCGGGCGTGATACCTGCGGGACGGCGAACTTTGGTCGGCGCCGGGAACAGCAGATCGAGCAGTCGCTCCTCGGCATTCTCGCGCGCCTTGTGCGCGACGCGCTCGCGCGCTTCGTCGCGCACCATCTTGACCGCACACTCGGCCAGGTCGCGAATCATCGACTCGACGTCGCGTCCGACGTAGCCGACCTCGGTGTAGCGCGACGCTTCCACCTTGACGAACGGCGCCTGCGCCAGCCGCGCCAGGCGCCGCGCGATTTCGGTCTTGCCGACGCCGGTCGGCCCGATCATGAGGATATTCTTCGGCGCAATTTCGTCGCGCAGCTCCGGCGCGACATTCTGCCGCCGCCATCGGTTGCGCAGCGCGATCGCCACTGCGCGCTTCGCGTCATGCTGCCCGACGATATAGCGGTCGAGCTCCGAGACGATCTCGCGCGGCGTCATCACCTGTGGGACTGCCATAACTTCTTGAAGGTACCAGCTACAATTCTTCGAAAACAAATTGATCGTTGGTGTAAACGCAGACTTCCGCCGCGATCTTCATCGCGCCTTCCGCGATCTGCCGCGCGGTCATTCCCGAGCCGTGACGAATCAGCGCGCGCGCCGCCGACAACGCATAGTTGCCGCCCGATCCGATCGCGAGGATTCCATCGTCCGGCTCGAGCACGTCGCCGACGCCCGAAATAAGCAGCGAGCTCTCCTTGTCCGCGACCACCAGCATCGCCTCGAGCCGCCGCAGGATTCGATCCGTGCGCCAGTCCTTGGCCAGCTCGACGGCCGCGCGCCGGAGCACTCCATTATATTCCTGCAGCTTCGATTCGAACTTGTCGAACAGCGTCAGCGCGTCCGCGGTCGAGCCGGCGAAGCCCGCCAGCACGCGATCCTGATGCAATCGGCGCACTTTCTTCGCCTTGCTCTTCATGATCGTTTGTCCAACGGTCACCTGTCCGTCACCCGCGATAACGACGTGCCCCTCGTGGCGCACGCTCAAAATCGTCGTATGGCGAACTACGGCGCCCGGCTCGAGACCCCGCTCAGACTCGTGGGAAGGCACGTCGATAAACCTCTTTCAAATGATTCACGCTGACATGAGTATAGCGCTGCGTCGTCGCCAGGCTCGCATGACCGAGCATCTCCTGTATCGACCTCAGGTCGGCCCCATTACCCAGCATATGCGTTGCGAAACAGTGACGCAGCCCGTGCGGCGTTAGTCCCGCGCTCACGCCGGCCGCCTCCAGCCGCCGCTGCAGGATCGTCTCGACGCTGCGCGTGGTCAGCCGGCCGCCGCGAAGATTCGTAATCACGGGACCGTCGTGCTCCCACGCAATCGGCATCGCGGTCTTCCACTTCTTCAGCGCATCCAGCGCGGGCTCGCCGAGCGGCACTAGCCGGTCCTTGTTGCCCTTGCCCGCCCGGACCATAACCATCCCGAGCTCTTCGTCGATATCACGCCAGTTAAGCCCGACCAGCTCGCCGACGCGCAGCCCCGACGAGTACAACGTCTCGAATATCGCGCGATCGCGTATCGACGCCGGAGTCGACTCAGCAGGCGACAGCGAGAACTCGATCAGCCGGCGAACTTCGTCCTCCTGCAATATCGACGGCAGGCGCCGCTCGTTCTTCGGCGAGCGAATCGATCGCGCCGGACTTGCCGCGCCAATCGTCGTCTCGCGGTAGCGAAAAAACGCCTTGATCGCGCTCAGTCGGCGCTGGACGGTGGCGCGGGCGGCTTTGTTTTTCATCAATTCGGCCAGGTAGCTGCGGATATGATCCGCCGTGATACTCGCAACGTCGATCTCGTCCACTCTTCTGCCGACTATCGCCGCCCGCTCGAGCAGGAAACTTCGGAACGCGAGCAGGTCACGGCGATAGTTCGTCACCGTGTTGTCGGCCGCGCGCGACGCCTTGCGCAGCGCCGCCGCAAACGCCTCGACCTCCACCTCCATCGTCTCGCGCGCACCCACTTGAGCGGCTATGCTATCAGCGGCGATTCGCCCGAAAAAGCGTGCATTTCCAAGCCAGTCGCATTCCAGTCCCGCGGAGCACCATGCCGCACGAACAACACCCGCCTTCGCTATGAACTGCTGGCATTGCGCCCGAAAGATCGAAGTCGTCACCGGCGAACGCGTCGGTTTTCGCGACGAGTGCCCCGGATGCGGCCGCGCGCTCCACTCATGCCGCAATTGCGGCTTTTACGATCCGTCCTACAACAACAGTTGCCGCGAGCCGATGGCGGAGCGCGTGGTGGACAAGGAACGATTCAATTTCTGCGAATATCTTGTCCCGAGTGACGCGGCTGCCAGGCCGCCAGCAAAAACAACTGGCGCCCAAAAAGAGCTGGAGGCTCTCTTCAAGAAAAAATCATGACATCGCGCCGACTCCAGCTTCGTGACCGATGCGCCGAGCTTCTTTTCATCGCGGCGTTCGCTTCGATAGTCGCCACCGGATGCCATCCGGCCAACAGCGCGCGCGGCGTCGTCGATCGTTTCATCGACCAATACTACGTAGCGATCGATCTGAAGGCGGCCGAGCCATTCTGCACCGGCCTCGCACTCGACAAGCTTCATCAGGAGATGAAGCTGATCGGCAATCAGAAAATCGACGCCAACACCCGCAAGCCCGTCGTGCATTACAAGCTCACCGCCGAGCGCGACGGCACCGACCATATCGAGTTCCTGTTTCGCGCTACCATCGACGTGCCCGAGGGCGGCACCTTCAACCGCAACTGGCTGATAACGGCGCGCAAAGACGCGGACACGTGGAAAGTCTCGAACTTCGATGACTACGAATAGCCTCGCCGCGATCGTCCTCGCCGCCGGCAGGGGAACTCGGATGCGCTCGAAGCGCGCCAAGGTCCTGCACGAGCTTGGCGGCGAACCGATGATCGCGCGCGCGGTTCGCGCCGTCGCCGCACTCGAACCCGATCCAATCGTGATCGTCGTCGGCCACCAGGCTCGCGAAGTCGAAGCCGCCGTAAACTCCTCGAAAGCGCGATTCGCGCTTCAGGAGCCGCAGCGCGGCACCGGCGACGCCGCGCGATGCGCTCTCGCCCATCTTCCCGCAGACTTCACCGGCGACGTGCTGATCACTTACGGCGATATGCCCGCGATCACGTCGACGACGCTGCGCGCGTTCCTCGACGCACACCGAAAGCGCGGCGCCAAGCTCTCGTTTATCAGCATCGTTCTCGACGATCCCGCCGCGTACGGCCGCGTCATTCGCGACGCGTCCCGCAACGTCGATAAAATCGTCGAGTTCCGCGACGCGTCGCTCGCCGAGCGCGCCGTCAACGAAATCAACACCGGCTGTTACATCGTCGATTGCGCCCTGCTTCGGTCCGCGCTCGCGGAACTGAAGCCGGCCAATGCGCAGGATGAGTATTACCTGACCGATATCGTCGCGATTGCGCGTGCGCGTCGCGAGAAAACTGAAGCGTGGGTTGCTACCGACCCGGCGGAATTCGCCGGCATCAACTCGCGCGAGGAGCTGGCAAATATGGAAGCGGAAATTCGTGCCAACGTTAACCGAAAGCTGATGGCGTCCGGCGTGACGCTCGTCGATCCCGCAAGCGCTTACATCTCGGAGCAGGCCGAAATCGCGCCCGATTGCGTGATCGGCCCCAACGTCCAGATTCTCGGCGCCTGCAAGCTCGGCGAGGGCGTGCGAATCGACGGCACCGCGTGGCTCAGCAACGTGACGATTGGCCCGCGCTGCCATCTGAAGTTGGGAGTGCGCGCCGAAGATTGCTCGATCGGTGAGGAATCCGAAATCGGCCCGTTCGCCAACCTGCGCGCCGGCACCGAACTCGCCGGCCACAATCGCATCGGCAATTTCGTCGAGACCAAAAAGGCGCGCATCGGACGCGGCACCAAGGCCAGCCACCTGAGCTACCTCGGCGACACAACAATCGGCGCCGACACCAACATCGGATGCGGCGTCATCACCGTGAACTACGACGGCTACGACAAGCATCACACGGAAATAGGCGACCGCTGCATGGTCGGATGCGACACACAGCTCGTCGCGCCAATCAAGGTCGGCAGCGACGTGTACGTCGCGTCAGGCACGACGATTGTCCGCGAGGTACCCGACGGCGCGCTAGTGATGTCGCATCATCCGCAACGCGAAAAGTCGGGCTGGATGGCAACCTGGCGCAAACGCCACAACGACACCACCGACGGCAGCCTACTGCGCAAGAAGGATCGCTGAGTCTGTTGTCATCCTGACGAAGCGAGCAACCCGTCGTTATCATCCTGACCAAAGCAAGCAATGCGAGCGCACACTGTGTCATCCTGACAAAGCGAGCAACGCGAGCAGCAGGAAGGATCTCGGACAGCTTCGCACCAGCGAAGCCGGTTCCGGTTCTGAAATCGCGAAGCGGTCCTTATGCCGCGTCGCGCAAAGACTCCGGATTCTCAATAGGATGCAGCAACTCGAAACCAACGAAAAGAACCGGCGGCGCTTACGCGCCGCTGTTCGGGATCCTTCCGCTGCGCTCGCGTTGCTCGCTTCGGTCAGGATGACAAACGACGAGGCGTCGCTTGTACTCGCTCAACCGAGCGAGAATAATCATAACAACGAGGTGACGGTCGAGGCGATAGAAAACACAGTGCGAGAGTAGCGCCAGGACTCATGGCCGCATCTGGCCTTGAGTTGACGAGGTGGAAGCAGTATCGAAAGATTCGGCGGATGGCTTCCCGGCTCCACGGTCGATAGAGGCGAGGATTGAAACCGCGCGGGTGACCGCGCGACAAAACGCGCCTCGAGTGGCAGAGCATCCGGCTCTGACGTGATTTCCTAAACTCTCCTCCAAAAATCATTTCGCTATCGCTCCGTCCGTGTGGGTTCGGACAACTCCGTAACCTTCCCTGCAAATCAGGGGAAAAGAGCGAACGCTCATGTGCGGAATAATTGGATACGTCGGGCCGAGCGAGGCCTACCCGATCCTGCTCGAAGGCCTTAGCCGACTCGAATATCGCGGCTACGATTCGGCGGGCATCGCGACTCTGTCCGACAACAAGCTCGAAATTCGGCGCGCCAAGGGCAAGCTCGAGAACTTACGCCACCTGCTGGCCGACTCCCCCCTTAAAGGCCGCATTGGAATCGGGCACACGCGATGGGCGACGCATGGCCGCCCGTCCGAGGAAAACGCCCATCCGCACCAGGCCGGCCCGGTCGCCGTCATTCACAATGGCATCGTCGAGAACTTCATCGATCTGCGCACCGAGCTGCTCGCACGCGGCCACAAACTCCGCTCGGAAACCGATACCGAACTGATCTCGCATCTGATCGAGGAGAAACTCAAAGGCGGCCGCGGTCTCACCGAGGCCGTGCGCGAGGCCGTCCTCCGTCTGCGCGGTTCGTTCTCGATCGTCGTGCTGTCGGAGACCGAGCCCGACAAGCTGGTCGCCGCCAAGACCGCGACGCCGCTGGTGCTGGGGCTGGGTGACGGCGAGAACTTCATCGCGTCGGATATTCCCGCGATTCTCGAGCACACGCGCCGCACGATTGTCCTCGAAGACGGCGAGCTCGCCGAGGTCACCGCAGCCACCGCGCGCATCATGAAGTTCGACGGCACCGCGGTCACTCGCGCGCCGCGTCAAGTCGAATGGGACGCCGTCGCCGCCACCAAGGGCGGTTTTCGGCATTACCTGCGCAAGGAAATCAACGACCAGCCGCAGGCGTGGATCGACACGATGGCCGGCCGCGCCGACGCCGGCTCACCCATCGTGCGTTTCGAGGGCGAGCTGCTGCCGGCGGGCGGTCCCGCGTCGATCGGGCGAATCGTGATGCTCGGTGCGGGCGCGTCTTGGATCACCGCGCAGGTCGCGAAGTTCATGATCGAGGAGCTCGCTGGCATTCCGGTCGAGGTCGATTACTCATCCGAGTTCCGTTATCGACGCCCGCCGATCGACCGCCGCACGATGATCATCGCCGTGTCGCAGTCGGGCGAGACCGCCGACACGATCGCCGCGATGGAAGAGGGCCGCGCGCGCGGAGCGCATCTGCTGGCGATCACCAACACCGTGGACTCGTCGATCGCGCGCAAGGCCGACGCACAGTTGTACACGCGATGCGGTCCCGAGACGAGCGTGACGACCACCAAATGCTTTCTCACGCAGCTCGAGGCTTACTATCTGTTCGCGATCCACCTGGCTTCGCGGATGGGCCGTCTTTCAGACTCCGATTCCGGGAAATTGTTGCAGCCGGCGTTCGCGATTCCCGGGCAGATCAAAAGTATCTTCGAGAGCGAGCCGAACATTCAGCAGATCGCGCGCAGGTACGCGCAGGCGCGGGACTTCCTGTTCCTCGGCCGCGGCATCAACTACCCAATCGCACTCGAGGGCGCGCTCAAGCTCAAGGAAATTTCCTACATTCACGCCGAGGGCTACTCCGCGGGCGAGATGAAGCATGGGCCGATCGCGCTAATCGACGACAAGATGCCGGTGGTCGTGATAATTCCCAACGACGAGCTGTTCGACAAGTCGATGTCGAATCTGAAGGAAGTCGAATCGCGCAACGGCCGCATCATCGCGATGACCAATCACGCAACCGCCGAGTTGAAAAGCGTCGCCGCGGAAATTATAGAAGTGCCGGAAACCAACCGGATGCTAACCCCGGTCCTCATGACAGTCCCGCTACAACTGCTTGCCTACCACATAGCAGTGGAGCGAGGCACCGACGTCGACCAGCCACGCAACCTCGCAAAGTCGGTAACTGTCGAGTAACTGGATGCGTGGGAAAAGAGGTTGTACTTGCGATAGAGAGAAGTTTGAGCTAGTAGCATCGGAATCCCAGAATTTAGATTAGAAATTTCGGGCTAAGATGCGCTTCATGTCGTTCAAGCATACGACCGACACCGCGAGTTCATTGTCCCTGCCGGTGGCGGCGGCCTTTGCGCTGCTGGTATTAACATGCGGCGTCGTGACCGCCGTGTCCGCGCAAACTGGTGCAAAGACTCAGAAACCAAAAGCCCTTAAAGTTTCACCGAAGAAGCTTAGCTTTGGCGATTTGCCACCGCTTAAGCCGAGTGCGCCTGAGACCGCAACCATCCATAATCCGAATTCAATCGCCGTCGATATCAGTTCGATCGGATCGTCAGACCCCGAGTTCGTCCCTTCGGTCAACTGTGTCGGCAGCCTGGCAGTGGGCGGCAGTTGTGTGGTGTCGGTCGTCTTCACCGCGTCATCCGATGGCAAGAAATCGGCAAAACTGACGATCGTCAACAACGCCAGCGCGAAAGCGCTCAGCGTCAAAATGAGCGGCGAAGGAATTGGCACGCCGGTGCCGAGCCCCACCGCGACGCCAACCGCGACCACGACTCCTACGCCAACTGCCACGGCCACCGGCGCCACGCCGACCGCGACTCCGACGGCCTCTCCTCTGGCTCAGTGCAGTCCGCTACCGGTCAAGACCACCAGTGCCCTATGGGTCAGCGACTCGACTAACTCGCGGGTGCTTGAGTACCTACCGCCGTTCACCACCGGAATGAGCGCGAGCCTGGTCCTGGGCCAGCCCAATTTCACCACTGCTAATCATGAAAAAAACGCAAGTGGAATGGATCGGCCGGAAATGGTCGCGTTCGATAACGCAGGGAATCTTTGGTCGTCAGATTATCAGTTCGTACGCGTTCTCGAGTTCCTGCCTCCTTTCATCACGCAACAGAACGCGAGCAAGGTGATTGGCGAACCAAACTTCACGACTTTTTCCTACGGCACGGGAGTAAATGCGTCGATCCTTGACGGGGGACCGGTAGGTATAGCGTTCGATCAGGCGTGCAACCTGTGGACCGCAGATCGTTTTAACAATCGGGTTCTCGAATTCGTAAAGCCGCTGACGACTGGAATGAGCGCGAGCCTGGTCCTGGGACAACCAAATCTCACTTCGGGCGGCAAGGGTAGCGGTGCGAATCAACTGAACGGGTTACAGGAGATCACCTTCGACGGGAGCGGCGACTTATGGGTCGCTGATTATAACAACAACCGGGTGGTCGAATTTGTCCCGCCGTTCTCCGACGGTCAATCCGCCTCCGTGATTCTTGGCGAGAACGATTCCGGCAATCCCAAGGCCAGCACGCTTTCGCTACCTTTCGGCGTGAGCTTCGACGCCGGCGGAAATCTATGGGTAGCCGACGGCGGCAACAATCGGACGCTGGAGTTTGTTCCACCCTTCTCGAGTGGAATGAGCGCCAGCGTGGTGCTGGGTCAGCAAGACCTGAACAGCAATGGCCCTTCGTCCGCAGCCGACGGTGAGCATAGCCCCGACGAAGTAGCATTCGACGACGAAGGGAACATGTTCCTGGCTGACGCGCAAAACAACCGGGTCCTGGAATACAAGCCGCCATTTACCACCGGCATGAGCGCCAGCATCGCGATAGGTCAACCCGATTTGACCTCATCGACACCGAACCTGACTGCAACCGGCCTTGACGATCCCCTAGGCGTATCAGTTCAGCCCTAAGTCACGAATCGCAGCGGCCGGATTATCGCGGTGACTAATTGCGCAACCGCCGAGCTGAAAAGCGTCGCCGCGGAAATTATCTTCCGCGCCTTTAGTGGGCGCAGACAACAGCGCCGGTAATCGCACCGGCGCTGTCCGCCCTCGATTTGCCGCTAGGCGATACGGCGTAAGACGCGTCCCTTACTAGCCGATCGGCTGCTCCTCGTACATCGCGGTACTGACCAGGTCGGCGGCCGGTTCGCGGTCGCCCTCAAGTTCCGCCAAAAACGCGCGCCACTCGGGATCGGCGCCGAGTTTTGCCGCGTACTCTCCGAAGCTCTTGTAGTTCGCGGTTTCGATCCCGATCGCGATCGTCCCCGGCTCACCGCCAGTGGCGGTGTTCCATTGTCGGACCTTGCCGCCGTCGCGGTGTACGATCTTGGTGCCCTTGATCACGTTTTTCATGAAACTCTGAAGCTTTCCGGGTCGCGGGCGGTAAACGAACACTTGTAGAATTGTCGACATGGCGCAATCTCCCGCCTCAAGCCATCATGTGGCTTGAAGCAATGTGAATAGACGATGGGGTTGGTTTAGCGGGACCGGCGTCGAAGAGGCGCGCAGTCGGGCCAGGCTCAAGTCGGACTCAATCCTTATATCGATCCCGACGCTCTGACCCTTTGCTTAATCGCCGCCGAAGTCAAGTCACTGGAATCGGAGTTGGTCCACGCCAGAATGTTGTGCACGGGACCGCGACACCGCGTAGACCAGCCGCGCAACTTCGCCAAGTCAGTAACTGTCGAGTAGGACGACTTAAGTCCTAGTCCAATACTTTGCCGAATCTGTTCCAGCGCAACGGTAAAACTCCTGGAGCGTCGTGATCCCATGAGAAGTAGATCACCGATGCGCGGCCTTCGACGTCGTTCTCGTCGGCGAAGCCCCAGAAGCGGCTGTCGAAGCTGTCGTCGCGGTTGTCGCCCATCATGAAAAGCCGCCCGGGCGGCACCACCACCGGCCCGGGATCGAGCTCCGGATGGCGCGGATCTCGCGGCGGAAAATTGTCAGCCGCTGAGAACGGTGAGCGAGCCGTCTCGCGCGTCGCGAAAAACGCGTGCGGATCGGGAACCCGCTCGCCGTTACGCCATACGACGCCGTCGATCACCTGGATCCTGTCGCCCGGCAGGCCGATCACGCGCTTGATGAGGTCAAGCCCGCGCTCGCGCGGTGACTCGAACACGATGATGTCGCCGTGATGTATCGGCGCCAGATGCATCAGGTACTTCCCGGTCGACAGCCCCGGCACCGGCAAGCCCGCGATCGAATCCGGGATGCGCAGGCCGTACGCGAGCTTGTTTACGAAAATATGGTCGCCCACCAGTATCGTCGGCTCCATCGACCCCGACGGAATTACGTATGCCTGCACGAAAGACGACCGCATGACTATCGCAAGTATCAGCGCGATACCGAGCGACTCGGCATATTGTCGCACAGTCGACTTAGGCGGGCGTTGTTTTGGGCCTGTCATCGATTGCTCCTCGAGATTGTCCACTATGGCACCGAACCTTCCGGCGGGAATCCCGCTATTCACCGGACCCGCTTAGCGGGATCGTCTGACCAATTCCTGGCGTACCTGAAATCGGATT
This sequence comes from uncultured delta proteobacterium, assembly GCA_963724395.1. Taxonomy (GTDB): domain Bacteria; phylum Desulfobacterota; class Binatia; order Binatales; family Binataceae; genus Binatus. Next base: position 959,467 of record CAVRUK010000005.1, read on the forward strand.
CGCATTTGCCGCGTTGTCAAAGATTCTTACCGTGGAGGATGCGACGCCCGGCGCAGCCGGAATAAATTCCACCGTCAGGTTGCACGTTGCCTGCGGGGACAATTGCTGGGGGCAGTTCGTGGCCCCTCCGGCAAACCCGAATACCTGCGGCGTGGTCACCGGGACCGAAAACGGGCCCGCAAAGGTGATCGGCGGCTGCCCTTCCTGGGCCGAATTGCTCAGTATGAATGTCACCGATTTCTCCTGTCCTACTTTTACACTGCCAAAATTACCCGACGGCGGATTGATAACCAAGTTTCCGGGAACCGGGGTCGCGGTCGGAGTGGGGGTCGGTGTCTTTCTGGCCTTCCGGACTTTGCCTGTCCCCTTGAGTGCAATCGTACGCGACGGATCTGTTCCATTGTTCGCGATGACGAGCGTCGCGGTGCGAATGCCCGTGTCGACGGGAGCGAAGGTGATCGCAACCTCGCACGTGGCGCCCGCGGCGAGCTGACCCACGCAGTTCTGCGAGGCGGAGAACTCGCTCGTGCTGGACTGGATCGAGCTGATCACGATGGGTACGTCTTCTTTCATTTTAACGCTGAGCGTGAGCTCGGCAGGCTTGCTCACCGAACCAAGGTGAACGTCGCCGAAGTTAATCGCGTCCGGATTGGTCCCGAGCGCCCCTTGTACCGGCGTTGGCGTGGCCGTCGGCGTGACGGTCGGCGTGGCGGTCGCGGTCGCTGTGGGCGTAGCCGTGCCGGTTGCGGTGGCAGTTGGCGTCACAGTCACCGTAGCGGTCGCTGTTGGAGTTGCGGTTTGAGTCGCAGTGCCTGTCGGAGTTGAGGTTACTGTCGCCGTAGCGGTCGCAGTTGCCGTGGCCGTCGCGGTCGGCGTCGATGTTGCAGTGGCAGTCGGAGTTGCCGTTGGAGTCGCGGTGGCCGTGGCAGTTGCCGATGCCGTCGGCGTTGCGGCGATGGCGATATTTGCAACATAAGCGTTCTGACTGCCGCCGAGCGCCGGCTGCTCGCCGTCGAATGCGTCGTTGAAGTTCGGAGAATCGGTGAACCCCGCTACATACGCAGAACCGCCACCCGGGTTCGCAGAAATACCTAGACCCACATCTTCCTTGCTTCCACCCAGGTAGGTCGAGAACACGGCATTCGAGCCGGCCGGATTGAGCTGGGTTACGAAACTGTCGACTTCCTCGAAATCCCCGGCATAGACGGTTCCGGTGACATCCGGGGTCACGTCGAGTGCATTAAAGGATCCTGGGTGAGTACCGTTGGGGCTGATGACGGCGAATGTCGCGCCTGCATCCGTGCTCTTCAGGATCGTGCTTGAATTGTTGCCACCCGAATTGGTGCCGAAATAAATGGTTCCGGGAGTGGTGCTCTTATCGACCGCAACGCCCCCGCCATACGTTCCGAATTCGAGCAAACGGTACCCCGGACAGCCGAAGCAATTGACGAACCCACCATTACTCGCGATCAATCCCTGAAATTGGGTGCTCCCGTATATGACCGTCGGATAGCTGGTTGAATCCGCCGCCATGGAGATAATTGGAGAAAATCCTTCGGTCCGCAGGAAGGTGTTGTTGTTGGGATCGTAGACCTCGGAAAAGGAGGTCGGCGGATTAGGCATCCCCACTTGACCGCCAGACCAAAGGACCTCTCCATTGTTGAGCAGGATAGCTGGAGCCGGGGGCGAACCTCCGCCGCCGATATGAAAGGCGTTCATCAGGGTCGTGGGCGAGAATGTGGAGCTGCCCGGGTCGTACAACTCAGCTGCGGTGAGGCCTAATGTGTCACTGGCAACCCCTCCCGCCACCAGCACCAGTCCGCTGGGGAGGAGAACGGCCCCATGATCCGCTCTCGGCGTCGTCATGTTTCCGACCGAAGAAAATGTACCCAGCGATGAGTTGTAGAGCTCGGCGCTCGCCATGTCGCCCATCCCGTCATCGGACGTGTTGGCGGTGCCGCCGGTGATCAACACGTTGCCATCCGGAAGCAGCGTCGCCGTATGAGCGTGGCGGGCGTTGGCCATCGACCCCGTGGCTGAGAAGGTCTCGCTGGTGGGATCGTATAGCTCCGCGGTCGCGGTAGCCATATTCGACGAAGTGATTCCACCCGCGATCAACACCTTGCCGTTCGACAGAAGGGTGGCGGTGTGCAGCGCACGAAACATCGTCATGTTGCCGGTCGTCTTGCTGAACATTCCGTTCATGGGATTGTAGAGCTCAGCGGTACCGCCGACGGAGAAGTCGCCGCCGGCGACCAGGACATCTCCGTCTTGGAGGAGAGTGGCGGTGTCTTCTACGCGCGCCGTCGTCATGTTGCCCGTCGAAGCGAACGTGCCCGCGCTGAAAAGCTCAGCGGTGTGAAGAGTGTCGCCGCCAGCGTCGATTCCCCCAGTGACCAAAACTGAGCCGTTTCCTAGGGTCGTTCCGGTGTTAAATCCGCGCGCCGTGACCATGCTGCCGGTGGATGTCCAGGTATCGGTCGAGGGGCTGAAGATTTCCGCGCTGGCCGTCGGAACGGTGTAGTTAGCCGCGGTATAGCCGCCGCTGGCCAGCACGGTGCCGTTGGAGAGAAGATCCAATGGAAAGAATTCGCGGGCAGTGTTCATGCTGCCGGTCGCGTGGAAGTTGCTGGTTCGAAAGAGTCCGTTACCGGTCCCCGCGTACAAGTTCTCGGGCGATTGCGGATCGATCTGCAAAGACAACACTTCGGTATTCGGCAAACCCGGAACGGTTTGGAAGCTGGCGCCCCCATCGGTGCTCTTCATCACGCCATTTAGCAAAGTGCCCGCATAGATTGTGGTGGGCGATGTGCTCGGGTCCTGCGCTACATCGGTGACCTCCTGGCCTGTCAGCGCGGTCGCGCTGAAAGTAGCTCCGCTGTCGGTACTTTTTAACAAGCCATTCGGAGTTCCGGCGTACACTGTCGTATGAACATTCTTATCAACATGGGCGCCTGCGGGTTGGCCGGTGAGGCCGGTTGGGTTGAACGAAGCGCCGGCGTCCGTACTCTTCAGAATTCCGCTTCGGTTGGTTCCAAGGTAAATCGTGCTGGCGTCAGTGGGATCTTTTGCGACGTTCAGCACCGCGCTCGCCTTCGTGCCCGACGCCGTTAGATTGAAGTTGGTGCCGTCTGTGGTTTTGAAAAACTGGAACAAGGGAGCCGACGGACCTTGCAGCGCATTCACCTGCGGAAAGTTTATGAACGTCGTGAGCCCGGTAACGTAGGCGCTTCCGCTCGAGTCCACCGATATCGCTTCCGCGGCGTCAGCCCCGGCGTCACCAAGATAGGTGGAGTACGCGATTGAGCCGCTGCGGTTGAGCTTGGTCACGAAAGCATCGTCGTAGCCTCCAAAAACGGTCTGGAAAGCACCGGGAGTCGTCGGGAAATCCGTCGACCAGGTGAAGCCGGCGACGTAGCTGTTGCAGTTCGATTGGCAATTCGGTTCCAAAGCGATTGCGTTGCCCTGGTCATAGCCGATGCCGCCGAGATACCGCGCAAAGATCGGACTGGTTCCGGAACTGTTGAATTCGACCACAAAGCAATCAGCGCCCCCGTGGTACGCACCACCAACGGTGGTCGGTAGGTTCGCGACGTCGGCAATGCCCGTGACAAATGCGTCGCCGGAACCATCTACCGCGATCGCGGCGCCAAAGGTGCCGGCTCCGTCATCGTTGGGTCCCGGGGCGCTGGAGTAGTAAGTCGAGTAGAGAACCTGAGAGCCGTCCGCGCTCACGGCAACCACGATGGCATCAAAGATGTTCGGCGCAGACCCCGGGCCCACTGTCACGGGAAAATCGCTGGTAGTTGTTTGACCCGTCGCGAATGCATCGCAGTTCGATTTGCATCCAGCCGGGATAGCGACAGAGGCGGCTACTGAGCCACCCAGTCCCAGCGCGGCGTCCGTCGCGGTGGAACCGCCAAAAAGGCGCGCATACTCCACTGACGAACCCCCAGGACTGAGTTTCGCAACAAAGGCGTCGTAGGCGCCGGCAAAACTCTGTCCCACAGTCGCGGGGAAGTCCGACGAAAAAGTCTCTCCCGCGAGATAGACCGCGCCGGTCGAATCGACCGCGATCCCACGCCCCTCGTCGAATGCGGAACCGCCAATGAACGTGGAATAAATCAGCGCTCCGGCAGAATCAAACTTCGTGATGAACGCGTCGCAGCCGGTGTTCTCGCTGCCTTCCGTTTTCGGGAAATTAGGCGAGCATGCAAATCCCGTCACGTACGCATTGCTGCTCGCATCGGCGGCCACCGCAAGTGCCCCATCGGGCCCCGAACCGCCCAAGTAGGTCGAGACAGTCAGGGTCGGATCGATGACGAGCGGCCTGCTCCGATCGTAGGCCGCCACCTGCATTCCCGCCTCGTGCGCGCCCTTCAGCCGCCATCCGCCTCCTATCGTCCGCCGCGCGCCGCCGTTCTCCTGGTAGATCGCGGGCGCATGCTCGATCAGCTTGCTCTTGCCGACGCTGACGATCAGATCGCCCTGCTTGTCGAGGGCCAACTTGCCCGCGCCGCGGAAGCTGAGCCGAATCGCATTCGGGTCGGCGCCCGGCGCGAGGCGGAAATCATACTCAAGCTGGCCTTGCGCGCTGCCGTGGTAGGTCAGATCGATTCCCGGATAGACATTCTTGAGCTCGACCTTGGCGTAGTTGGGAACATCGGTCCGCCATTTCTTCGGGTCCTTGCCGATAAAATAGTTGCTGCGGGCCGCCATCCGATCGACGCCGGTAACTTGTGGCGCGCGCGCGGCCCCTTGAAGCCCGATTCGCACCACTGCCGGCTTGCCAACCTTCCCCAATGCCTCTTTCGCACCGCCAGCGGGCAACAACGAACGCGGCTGAAGCTTCGCGCGCAACCCGTCGCTTACAGTCTTGCCGCGAATGGAAAATGCGGATGAAGGCCCTCCTACCGCTCCGTGCAAACCGCCCGCATCGCGCGGCGCGGTATCGCGCATCGACAAAACCGCCTCGCGCGCAGTCAGAAACAGCGTGTAGCCCTGTCCACGCGTGAGAAACTTCACCGCCGGATCGCTCTGACCCAGATTCGCCTCGAAGCTCAGCGGCATCTTCGACAAGGAAATTCGCGGCGCATGATTGGCCGCAACGACTGCTCGCGACGACGCTGGCATGCCATGATCGCTCGCGCGCGGCGATTGCGACGATGCGATCGTCCGTGGCGCGCGCATCGCCACCATCGCGGCCACCGCCGATACAGCGACGCACGCGACTGCAATTGTACCGATACGGACTCTTCCGCCCCTATTTTTCATCCCTCTTTTCCCCCAGCTGGAGCAGCCTGCCCGGAAGTCTCAAGTCACCCACAAGCGCGCCCAGCGAAACCCAGCCGCCTAGCTACCAAAGCGGCGCGCCAGTGTCGAGGCACGAAAAGTAGTTCTGGACGCGGCAAACCCGCTCCCCCAAACCCGTTCTAACAGGGCGAAGCCCGCATCTTTTCTTAATACTAAGGTGCAGGGTTTAACCCTGCCCAAGGAAGCATGAAACCCACGGTGGGTTTCACTACGATTAAGTTCCGACGTTCCCCCTGAATGCGCGACGCACTCACATCGCGAGGCCGCCGTCCACTTGGATTACCGCGCCCGTGATGTAAGATGCGGCGTCGCTCAGCAGGAATGCGGCCATCGGTACTACGTCTTCGACTTTGCCGAAGCGGCCTAGCGGAATCATCGCGAGCGCTTGCGCTCGATTCTCTTCGGGCAGTGAGGCTGTCATGTCGGTTTCTATAAATCCCAGTGCTAGCGCGTTGACCCGAACGCCTAGCCGTCCTACTTCCTTTGCGACCGACTTTGTAAGTCCTATAAGTCCCGCCTTAGCGGCAGAATAGTTAGCCTGGCCCGGCAGTCCTATAAGACCGCTGACTGATGTTATGTTGAGGATCGATCCGCGCCTGGCTTTCATCATCATGAACGCCGCCGCGCGCGCGAAGTTGAACGCGCCGGTCAGATTGACGCGGATAACCTCGTTCCAGTCCTCTTCCGACATCATTACGAAGACCTTGTCGCGCGTCATGCCGGCGTTGTTGACCAGCCCGTCGATCTGCCCGAATTCTTTCTTGGTCGCGTTGACCATCTCGCGCACGCTCTTCAAATCGCCGACATCGACCTTGTAGGCGAGCGCCTTCACGCCGAGTTTCTCGATTTCGGCCTTGAGTTGCTCCGCCTGCTGGTCGCTCTTGAGGTAGTTGAACGACACGTTGGCGCCGCGCCGCGCGACTTCAATCGCGATCGCCCGGCCGATTCCGCGCGTCGCGCCAGTCACGATAACTCCCCGCCCTTCGAGATCTTTCATCTTTGGCTCCTGCAAAACACTTCAGGCCGTGTCCGCTGCCGCAGCCATCTCGCGCTCGAGCGTCGGCCGGTACTGAGCGATGTACGACAGATAATTGTATCCGAAGGCGCGCTCAAGCTCGGCGTCGTACTTCGGCGGCTCGGCGCCAAGGTCCTTCGCGAGCCACGTCAGCACCATCCACTCCTCGGAGCGCGGCGCCTTGCGCAGCGCGTCGCGCCGGAGCATCACCTGGATCGGCTTGACGCCCGCCAGATGCGCCAGCAGCGGGATCATTTCGCTCTCGTTGTTGGTCATCTCCTCGCGCGCAAACAGGTTCACCGCGTAGACCAGCATCGTGGCGATACACGCCGCCACCGTCGCGGGCGTCGCGCGATCGCAATACATGCTAAGTGGGCCCTTGGGCGACAGCGCGTAGGCAAGGAAGTCGGCGTTGGCGTCGAGAATCGTTGAGATGAACTGAACGGCGCGCGGCGAACCTGCCTCGGACAACCGTGCGCGCGTCGCGTCGAGTCCCGGCTTCGCCAGCCGCCGCATGAAGCGCCGGCGCGCCGGAGACAGCCAGTAAAGCAATCCATCCAGCATCATCGATCCGTCTAACACGGGGGCTTCTCCCTGAAAAGAAAAGGCCGCCCGGTGAAGGCGGCCTGTCCGTCTGATCTCGGTTCCCCTCTCCTGAAGGGAGAGGGACTAGGGGAGAGGTGTTGCTATGCGCTGAACGACGACCCGCATCCACAAGTGCGACTCGCGCGCGGATTGTCAAAGCGGAATCCCGCGCCGTGCAGCCCTTCGACGTAGTCGAGCGTCGTCCCTGCAATATACGGGATCGAAATCTCGTCGACGAACACCAGCACGCCGCCGAAATCCGTCACCCGGTCGCCTTCTTTCTGCGTGTCGAAGTTGAGCGAATACTGAAACCCCGAGCATCCTCCGCCGACCACGCCGATTCGCATGCCATGCTCAGCGCCAAGGCCTTCCTTCGCGCGCATCTTACGGACCATCTCGATCGCAGTGGGAGTCAACTTCACGTCCGGCAGCGACGCGGTGTCGATTTGCTGTGCCAGCGCCTGCTGCTCGGCATGCTCGTGTTCATGTTCATGCTCGTGCCCGTGATGCTCGATATGAAGTCCTTCGGCCATTTTTTGCTGGAAACCTCCGGTAAGTAGCGCTTACAAGTCGATCGCGCGCTTAAGCAAGAGATTAATAGTAGCGCAATAGTCGAGTCAATGCATCCACAATTATTCGCGCGAAAAGCCCAAGCAAATGCTAGCGTTTTGGTGTCGCTATGGATGCTTCACGTGAAGCGGTGACCCGCGCCGCCAACGAGCTGGGATTCGTCCTGGTTGGGTTCGCGCGGCTCCGTCAACTAAAGGAGCGCGAGGCCTTTTATCGCCAATGGCTCGCGAGCGGTGGTCAGGCCTCGATGACATACCTGGGGCGCGAGCCCGAGCGCCGGTTCGACCCGCGCCGCCTCGACGCGCGCTACAAATCCGTTATGAGCCTTGGCTATCCGTATGCAGGGCGGGCGACTCCCAAGGTCGACTGGCGCGGCGAGATGCGCGGTAGAATAGCGGCGTACGCGCTCGGCCGCGACTATCATGAGGTCGTGCGGCAGCAGGCGCGAGCTGTTGGCAACGTGATCCGACAACTTCGACCCGGCTCGATCACGCGCTCGTACGTCGACACCGGGCCGGTCTTCGAGCGCGAATGGGCATCGGACGCGCGCATCGGATGGTTCGGCAAGAACACGATGATCCTGAACCGCGATCACGGTTCTTATTTTTTTCTCGCCGAGATTTTCACCGACGCGGAGTTCGAGGCAACGACCCAACCTTACCGCGACCATTGCGGAACGTGCCGCCGATGCCTCGATCTGTGTCCGACCGGCGCGCTCGCCGACGGCTACGTGATGCGCTCGGAATTGTGCATCTCCTATCAGACGATCGAAAATCGCGGGCCGATTCCGCGCGAGTTGCGACCGATGCTCGGCAACTGGATCTTCGGCTGCGACATTTGCAACGACGTTTGCCCGTGGAATGGCGAGCCGACGGATGACGATGGCACCACCGACCTCCTGCCGCATTTGCCTGAGCTGCTCGCGCTCAACGAGGACGAGTTCGGCCGCCGCTTTACGGTGAGCGCCGTGAAGCGCGCCAAGCGTCGCGGTCTGCTGCGCAACGTCGCGATCGCTCTGGGCAACACCCGAAATCCGGACGCCGTCGCGCCGCTTAGTCGCGCGACGCAGACCGAGAACGAGCCGTTGATCCGCTCGCATGCGGCGTGGGCGCTCGGACAGATCGGGGGAACCGCCGCGCGACGCGCACTGGAGCGCGCGCTCCGCGACCGCGACACTGCGGTGCGCGACGAAGCCGCGGCAGCGCTGGAAACAATCTGATCGCCGACGCTTGTCAAAGCATTCGCGCAAAGCAAGACTGTTACGAACGGTGGCCATGCGATGAACGATGCACGACGGGAATTTGCGACGCTTGCGGCGAAGGAGCCGGTGCCATTGGCGCGCGGCGCGCTGCTGATCGCGAAGGAAGAATATCCCGGCCTCGACATCGAAGAGTACCTCGGCAAGATTGCGACGCTGGCGCGCGAAGCCGAGCCAATCGTGCGCGCGGGTGAGGATACCGTCGAGCGCGTGCAGTTGCTGTCGCATTTTCTGTTCGAGCTGAAAGGCTTCGAGGGCAACGCCGAGAACTACAACGATCCGCGCAACTCATTTCTGAACGACGTGATCACTCGCCGGCTCGGAATTCCGATCTCACTTTCGGTGGTGTATCTCGAAGTGGGCCGCCGGCTCGGGATCAACCTCTACGGGGTTTCGTTCCCGACGCATTTCCTGGTCAAGGCGGTGGACGAACGCGGCGAGTTGATTATCGATCCGTTCGTGGGCGGAAAGATTCTCGCGCTCGACGAGATTCGCGCGCGCCTGACGCAGATTTACGGGCAGCCGGTGGAGTTGAATCCCGCGATGCTGAAGCCGCGCGGCGCGCGCCACATCCTGGCGCGGATGCTCCGCAACCTGAAGATCATTTATATGGAGGCGTCGGACTGGACGCGCGCGTTGGCCGCCTTGGACCGCATCATCATGCTGGAGCCGCGCGCGGTCGACGAGTTGGTGGAGCGCGGCGCTTTGTTCGAGCGGCTGGAATGCTTCAAGGCCGCGCTCGACGACTACCAGAGTTTTCTTTCGCAGGCCCCCGAGCATCCGGCGGCGGAGGCGGCGCGCGAAGCGGTGATGCGGCTGATTCGCCAGGTTGCGTTAATAAACTAAAGTCGCGTTGATGAACTGACGCCGCTGCGCCGACCGACTGACTACTGACGCGCGACATCCCAGATGGCCGAACTTCCGAAAGCCCGCGATTTCTTCGAGTCTAGCCGCGCCGCCGTCGGCGACCATGAGCTGCGGCGCAAGCTCGAGAGTGCCAGCGCGCGCCATCTCGATCACTTCGCGCAAGTCAAAGCCGAGTTTCCGGATTATGACGCCGAGCGCGACGCGGCGCATCGAATCAAGACCGACGCGATTGCGCATCTCGACGAATTGCTAATCGAGCTGACGTCGAAGCTCGAAGCGCGCGGATGCCGGGTCTTCTTCGCCGAGGATGCGGCGCAGGCGCGCGACTATATCGTCGAACTCGCCAAGGCCAAGGGCGCGAAGAGCGTAGTCAAGGGCAAGTCGATGACGACCGAGGAGATCGATCTCAATGACGCGCTCGCACATGCGGGGATCGACGCGGTCGAGACCGACCTTGGCGAGTATATCGTGCAGCTTCGCGGCGAGCGCCCGTCGCATATCATCACGCCCGCGATTCATCTGTCCAAGGAAGACATCGGGCAGCTTTTCACCGACAAGTTCCGTATCGAATACACTGCAGAGCCCGAAAAACTCACCGCCGAGGCGCGATCGCGACTGCGCGCGATTTTCCTCGCCGCGGATTTCGGCGTTACGGGCGTCAATTTCGCGATCGCGGAAACCGGCACGCTGATCGTCGTCGAGAACGAAGGCAACGGCCGCCTGTCGAGCACGATGCCGGAAACTTTCGTCGCGGTGATGGGAATCGAGAAGGTCATCCCGCGGCTCGAGGACCTGAGCCATTTTTTGGAAATCCTGGCGCGCACTGCGACCGGCCAGAAACTGACCACCTATACCAACTTCATCACCGGGCCGCGGCGCGAGGGCGAGCTCGACGGGCCGGGCGAGATGCACGTCGTGATTCTGGACAACGGACGCAGCTCGATGCTCGCCGATCCGGTGCTGCGCGAGGCGTTGAATTGCATCCGATGCGGCGCGTGCCTGAACGTGTGTCCGATTTACCGGCGCATCGGCGGCCACGCATATCGCTCGGTGTATCCCGGACCGATCGGATCGATCGTCAGCCCGAATCTTTTCGGCAGCGCGGCGGGATATCTGCCGTTCGCCTCGACGCTGTGCGGCGCGTGCAAGGATATCTGCCCGGTCAAGATCGACATCCCGCGAATCCTGCTCCATCTGCGCTGGAAGGAAAGTACTGGCAAGCATCCGCTCAAATGGCCGCGAGCAATCGAGCGGGCGCGGCGAGGTGCGCGGCGGTTCGCGAAGACGGCGCGCTATCCGCGGACAGTTCGTGCGCTGGGGAAATTCGCCGCGATGGTGCTGAAACCATTCGCGCACAATGGCTATCTGCGGCGGATGCCGGGGCCGTTCGGCAACTGGACAAAGTATCGCGACTTTCCACGGCCGCGGCCGCATAAGCGGCCCGAGTCCGGGGTGGAGCGCCCGCAAAGCTGAACGTGGCCGAGCTGCACAAAATAATCGCGAGCGTAAAGGACGCACTCGGTGCCGGCGCGAAGAGCAACTCGCACGACGCGGACGCGAGCGCTGCGATGCCAGTGTCACCGTCAGCGCATCGCGCGGAGCTCGCATCGACGTTCGCGCGCGAGCTCGAAGAGGTCGGCGGCAAGTTCCTCGGAATACTCACTCCGGCCGAAGCGACTAATCGAATAGTCACTCTCGCCGCCGAGATCGGCGCGAAGACAGTCGCGCTTGGACAAGGCGTCGTGAGCGACATGGACGCAATTGGCGAGGCGCTCGAGCGCGCGGACTTCAGGATTGTCCGCACCGTGCCGGTAGCGGACAGCGAGCGCGCCGCGATGCGCGCGCGGGTCGCGGATGCCGACTTGGGAATCGCGGAGGCGGACTTCGCGATCGCATCGACCGGCACGCTGGCGGTCGTTTCAACCGCTCAGCGGCCGAGTTCGCTGACGCTGCTGCCGCCGGCGAGCTTGGTGATCGTTCAGATCGATCGCGTGATGACAAATCTCGCGGCGGTGCTCGCCCAGTTGACCCCGGGCGGCGTCGCGGCGAATCGATTGACGTTGATCACCGGCCCGAGCCGGACCGCCGATATCGAGAAACGAATCGTGCTCGGCGTGCACGGCCCCAAATCGCTGCACGTGATCGTGGTGTGGCCGCAAAATGACTGAAGTCCAACTATTCTCGACCTGCCTCGCCGAGGAATTTTTCCCCGAAGTCAACGACGCCGCCGCGACCGTGCTCGAGCGGCTGCGGCTCAAGGTGACGCCGATTCGTGGTGCGTTCTGCTGCGGGCAGGTGGCGTTCAACGAAGGTATGCGCGAAGAAGCCGTCGATCTCGCGCGGAAATTTCTGGACTCGGTCGAACCGGACGTTCCAATCGTCGTGCCGTCGGGCTCATGCACCAGCATGCTGAAAATTTTCTACGGCGACTTGCTCGCCGGCGATCCCGCGCTTGCGGCGAAGGCGATGGCGATTCGGCCGTGGGTGTTCGAGCTCTCGCAGTTCATCGTCAACGTGCTGAAGGTGAAATATCTGGGCGCGCGCTACGAGCGGGCGGTGGCATATCATCCTTCGTGTCATCTGATGCGCGAGCTGGGCGTGCGCGCCGAGCCGATGACGCTGCTGAGCGCGGTGGCGGGAATCAAAATTTGCGAATTGCGCGACCGCGAAGAGTGCTGCGGCTTCGGCGGGATGTTCTCGGTAAAGTTCCCGCATATCTCGGCGTCCATGCTCGACGACAAGATGGCGCGCATCAAGGAGAGCGGCGCGGAAGTGGTCGTCGCGAACGATTGCGGATGCTTGATGCAGATTGGCGGAGGCTTGAGCCGCGCGGGAGAGAAAATCGAGGTGCGTCATCTGGCGGAGGTGCTCGCGGCTCGGTGAGAGATGAGAGAACTTAATTAAATGTGAAACCACCGTGGGTTTTACACTTCCTTGGGCAGGGGTGACCCCTGCACCCGGTAACAAGAGAAGATGCGGCCTGACGGCCTGTTAGGAGGGTTGGGGCGGAGCCGTCCGATTATTACCTCGCCCGTTATAACGGGCGAGGTGATCCAGAACTAGTGGCGTTCGTGGACGTATAGGCCTGGGGCTGGTTCTCCTGCTTTGTATAGGTCGCTGCCCAGAGTCTTAGGCGCGGGGCGTTCGTTGCCTGAGCGGGCGGCTACCCACTTTACCCAATGATCCCACCAGGTGCCTTTGTACTCGACCGCGCCTTTGGCCCATTCGTCGGGATCTTCGGGGAGGCGCGCGCCGACGTAGTAGCGGGCTTTGAAGTTGCCGGGCGGATTGACGAGGCTCTGGATGTGGCCGCTCGAGCCGAGCACGAATTCGATTCGTCCGCCGAACATCCGCGTCGCGCGATAGCATGCGCGCCACGCGCAGATATGGTCGGTCATGCCGGCCACCAGGTAGATATCATTCTTGACCGCGTGCAAATCGATCGGCGTGCCGAGCACCGAGACCTCGCCGCCGCCGTTGGCGAGCGGATTTCTCAGGAACAGATCGAGAAAGCCCGCGTGCAGCTTGGCCGGAAGATTGGTCGCGTCGGCGTTCCAATAAAGGATGTCGAACGGCGCGGGATCGTTGCCGAGCAGGTAGTTGTTGACCCAATAGTTCCACACCAGATCGTTCGGACGCAGCCAGGCGAACACGCGCGCCATGTCGCCGCCGTCGAGCACGCCTTTTTCCGCCGAGCGATCGCGCGCGGCCTTGATCGCATCTTCGGTCGCGAACATCCCGGTCATCGAGGGCAGGCTCGTGTCGAGCATCGTCACCAACAGCGTAACCGCATTGACGCGCTTGTCGCCCGACGCCGCGAGATGGCCGAGCATAAGCGACGTCGTGATGCCGCCGGCGCATACGCCGAGCACGTTGCAATCGGGACTGCCGGTGATCTCGCAGGCGGCCGCGATAGCGTCCTTGCACGCGGTCACGTATTCGTCGAGTCCCCAGTTGCGATCGCGCGGCGTCGGGTTGCGCCAGCTGATCGTGAACATCGGGAGGCCGTGCTTGACCGCGTACTCGACGAAGCTGCGCCCCGGCGCGAGATCCATGATGTAGAACTTGTTGATCTGCGGCGGGATGAACACCAGCGGGCGCTCGTAGACCTTGTCCGTCGCGGGCGCGTACTGGATCACCTCGCAGACCGGGCTGCGGAAGACGACGGCGCCTTTAGACAGCGCGAGATTTTTGCCGACTTCGAACGGCCGCTTGTCGACCGTCTCTGGCATCCCGCCGTTGTTCCACAGGTCGCCGAGGAAGTTGCGCAGCCCCCACATCACGCTCATCCCCGCCGTGTCGAAGGCGCGCTTGAGCGCGGTCGGATTGAGCCAGAACGCGTTGGTGGGCGCGAGCGCCTCGGTCATCAGCGTAACCGCGAACTTCTGCTGCTCGACACTCTTCCACTCGATGCTTTCGTCCTCGTTGACGAGATCGTGCATCGCGGTGCGCCACGCCAGGTACGCCTGCATCATGCGATGGTAGAGCGGATGCTGCGTCCAGGCGGGATCGGTGAAGCGCTTGTCGCCGGCTTCAGGAGCCACCGACGAGACGCCCGCCGCAATCTGCCCAAGTTCGAGCGACAGTTGGAATGCGCGCGACGCGACAGTGGCGGGCTGCGACGCGATATGCGTCAGCAGGGTCGTCAACGTTCCGACAACCTGGGTGGCATCGAGGCCGACGAACGGATTGGCGCCAAGCAGCGCGTTGAGCGCGGGATGGTTTTCCTCGGGGGTCAGAATTTCAGGCTGCCGCTTGGCCGCACTGTCCATTTCGCCACCTCCTGGCGCCGATCACTAATGGCAGGACGGATTCCAGCACAAAGCGGTGCGGACGCCAAACCAAAGATATATGGGCGTTTGTGCGCCGGTCAGGCGAGCAGTTCCAGGCCGTGCTCGAACATTCGCGGCGCCGACAGCGCCGTGTCTTCCCACAACGGATCGTGGCGCTTGCCGCGCCTGTGCAGCATCAGGTTGAAGCAGGTGATCACGCCGAAGCGGTAGCCCGCGAATGCGCGGAACCATCGCACTTCGGGAATCGAAACCGGAAAGCCGGCCGCTTCAGCGTACGTATCGACGATCTCGTCGGCGTTGAGCAGCGAGCCGCGGCCGGGATCCACACCGACCCAGCTTCCGGGGTCTGAAAAAAAGCAAATCCAGCCGAGGTCGAGCAGCGTTGCGCCGACCAGCGAGATTTCCCAATCGATCAGCGCGACGACGCGTTCCTCGTTGAACAGCACGTTCGACCATTGGAAGTCGCCGTGGACGCATCCGATGCGCGCGCCGGTGGGCAGGCTCGAGCGCAGGCGCTCGCGCAGCTCGGGTGCACGCGCGACCACGGCGGGATCGAGCGTCGGGCGATCGAGCAGGTAGTCGAGGCGCTTGAGCTCCTCGCTGAGCGCGAACGGCTCGCCCCACGCCTCGCGGCGCGGCTCCCACGGGACGTTGTGCAGCGCGGCCATCGTCGCGATCCCGCTGCGCGCCAGGCGTTTCAGGTGCGCGTGAGGCAGGGGCGATTCGCCGAGCTTGAATCCCTCGACGAAGCCGCCGACGAAGTACGGCCGATCGAAGAACTCGGGCTCGTCGCCGTACCAGATGATCGGCGGCACGGCGACCGGCGTGCCGGCGAGCGACGCCATCACGCGCGCCTGCCGCACGATGTCGGCGGGGCCTGAGATTTTGACGCCGGGAGGCGCGATACGCACGACGAACTTCCCAGCCGGCGTCGCGCCCGGATCGCTGCGCTCGAGGATGAAGCTGTAGCTGAAGCCGGCGTGCCCCGGCAGCGATTCGAGCGAATGCGCGCGCGCGCCGGAGTCACCGGTCTTCGCGCGCACGAGTGCGGTCAGCTGCGCGGTTACCTGTTCGAAATTTGCCGGCATCGCAAGACGATCTCGCGGCTAACCCTTCATCCCGATTTTCGCCGACAACTGATGCAGGCTCGATTTGGCGCTGGGACGCGAATCGACGCGCTTGAACCACGCGTTCACGTTCTTCAACGACGGGTCGAGCGGCTGCCTGACGCTGCCGCCGAAGTCGAGCGCACAATATAGAATTATGTCGGCGACGGTGAAGCGATCGCCGGCGATGTACTGCTTGCCCTCGAGCAGCTTGTCGAGCCACTTGAGCTTGTCCTGGACGATTGCCTTCAGGCCGGCCGCCGCCTCCGGCAGGATGCGCATCCGATCCTTGAACATCTGCGCGCCCTCGGAATAGCGGAAGCCGTTGTAGAGATGCTCTGTTATGAGCAGCTCGACGCGGCGCTGCCACTGGCGGGCTTCGGCGCGTTCCTCGGCGGTAGTGCCGATCAGCGCGGGCGTCGGATGCTTCTCCTCGAGGTATTCCCAAATCGCGACGGTCTCGCCGATGCACTTGCCGTTGTCGAGCTCGAGCGCCGGCACTTGTCCGCCGGGATTGCGGTCGGTGTAGGGCTGCTTGCGATTTTCCGCCGCCATCATGTCGACGTTCTTGCTGGGGATCGTAATTCCCTTCTCGGCCAGGAACATTCGCGTCGCGCGCGGGTTGGGTCCAAAACCGTCGTAGAGCTGCATAGTCAGTAGCCTCGCGAAAATAGACTTTGCCGGACTATACAACGGCGCGTTGATAGCGGGAACCCGAATTCGGGGCATGTTGCGCTGCGATCAGGCCGCATGTAGGAATTTGCAGATGCGATTTTGTCCGCAATGTGGCGCGCCGCTGATGGCGGGGGCCAAGTTCTGCGTGGACTGCGGCTGCGCGCTGGCCACTCCTGCGTCGGGCGCAGGCGAATCGGGCGGCTTCAGGGGCGGCGCGAACTTGGGACGTAACAAGATTACGACGGCCTTCGTGTTCGTGTTCGCCGCAATCACCCTGGTGGGCCTGGGGGCAGCCGCATGGATAATGATGCGGACGCCCGAAGTGGTGCGCGAGCAACTCGCTGTCGCGCCGCCAGTCGCAGTCGCTTCCAGTTCAGCTCCCGCGTCGAATCCAGCCAATGCCGCGCCGACCGCGGTTGCTCCGGAACAGAACGCCGCGGCGGAGGGAAGTCAGAATGGCGGTTTGCCACCCGGACATCCCACCGTCGAGCTGCCGACGGAGGCTCGCACGTTTATCGACAAGATCGAAAAAGAAGCGCTCGCAAAGCCTCGCGACGTCGGTGCCTGGGACAAGCTCGGCACGGTTTCGATGCGCGCCGCGATGTTCGATCAGACCTACTACGCCAAGGCCGAGGACGCGTACGGACACGTGCTGAAGTTGGAGCCTGACAACCTCGAAGCGCTCCGCGGCATCGGCGATATCGACTACGACAAGCAGCATTACGACGAAGCGGTGGCGGCCTACGAGCACTATCTGAAGAAGAAGCCGGACGATCCGGAAGTTCGCACCGACCTCGGCACGATGTACCTCTACACTGGCAACGCTGATCAGGCGGTGGTGCAGTACAAGAAGGCGATCGCCGCCAAGCCCGGATTTTTCCAAGCGTACTACAACATGGGAATCGCGTACGCGCAGGAAAACAAACCTGATGACGCCGACGCGACGCTGAAACAGGCGATGGCGCTCGCGCCGGACGATACCGCACGCGACCGGGTCAAGGAGCTGATCGCAAAGCTCAGCGGTGCGCCTACTCCTACCGCGTCGATTCAGGCGGCGTCCGCGGCGACTCCGGCCGGATTGGCAGCGGCGAAGAGTCCGGCGGCGGCGGCGAAGAGTCCAGCGGCGGCAGGCTCTCCCGCGGCGTCAGCGGCGGTCGTTGCGCAAGCATCCGGATCGCCCGCGGCCTCGCCAACGGCGGGAGCAAAAGATTTTCACGGCGCTATCGAGCAGATGGTGCGCGGGCTGCCGATCGCGGGACCAAAAGTCGGCTCCGTCGAGTGGCCCGACAAGCTCAAGGCGCGCGTCTTGATGGACAACTTTCCGATGGATGAAATGCCGCCGTTTGCAAAAACCAAGTTCCTGACCGACTTGAAGGCGGGAATCGACAGCGCCAAGAAAGACAACAACATTTCATCGCCGGTCGAGGTCAATATCGTCGACGGCGCAAGCGGCCGCGTGATGGAAACCATTACTCAGTAGCCAACCGCGCGACGCCTGCGAGGATGGTCATGATCACGACGATCATGCAGTCTGAGAAAGCTACCCGCGGATCGCTTCCCTAATAGCCTCGCGTATGATGTCGACGACGAGGCCCGGCGCAGTAACGATTGCTGTGTGGTCTACTGGATGCGACCGCGCCCGAGCGTGCATCCGCTCCGCCATAAAGCGCTGCGTGTCGTGGGCGATCATGCGGTCCTGCTCCGCGATGAGAAACCAGGTCGGGCGGTCTTTCCAGAGTGGACGATTCACAGGCACGGAAATGCACGCAGGCGAAATCGGTCGCTGAACCGCGGAGAGCAGCGCCAATTCCTCAGCGGACGCGTTCTGCGCGAACGCCGCGGCGAATGACTCGTCCGGCAGATAGATCAGCCCATGATTGTCCGGCGCCAACTTTGGAGCCAGCGTATGAGGCTTGTTACGATAGAAAACATCGGCGACAGTTTCTCCCTCGTCAGGAGCAAGCGCGGCGACGTAAACCAGCGCCTTCACCTTCTCACTCCGTGTAGCCGCGATCACGGCCCCAGCGTAGGCGTGACCCGCCAGAACGACGGCTCCCGAAGCTCGCTCCAGCGTGCGCTCGACCGCCGCCGTATCCTCAGCGAACGAGGTCAGGGGCAACGGAGCTGCGAGCACTCTGACGCCTTCGGCAGCCAGCGGCGCGACGACTTTGGCCCAGCTCGATCCGTCAGCCCAGGCGCCGTGCACCAACACCACACTCACCTTCTCACGCGAC
Organism: uncultured delta proteobacterium; assembly: GCA_963724395.1. Classification (GTDB taxonomy): domain Bacteria; phylum Desulfobacterota; class Binatia; order Binatales; family Binataceae; genus Binatus. The sequence continues at coordinate 977,883 of CAVRUK010000005.1, forward strand.
ATTGGTTCTCTCCTGATACTATGCGATCAACTGATTTGACCTCCAAGACAATTAGAGGAAGAGCGGGCATATGATCAGACTCCAATTGGTCTGACTCTCCTGGGATTACTGCCGGCGCATCAGCTCGCGCGAGGTGTCGGCGGAACGAGTTGCGAAATCAGCCACCAAGAAAATCGCGGATCGCCGCCGCGATCTCGCCGGCGTGCGTCTCCAGCGCGAAGTGTCCGGTATCGAAGAAGCGCACGAGTGCGCCGGGAATATCCCGCTTGAAGGCCTCCGCGCCGGCCGGCAGAAAGAACGGGTCGTTCTTTCCCCACACAGCCAGAAATCGCGGCTTGTGGTCACGGAAATATTTCTGGAAGGTCGGGTAAAGCGCGACGTTGCTCTTGTAGTCGCCGAACAGGTCGAGCTGCAGCTCATCCGCACCAGGCCGGGCCAGGTAGAAATTATCGAGCGAGTAGCCGTCGGGCGAAACCTCGGTCGCGTCGGAGACGCCGTGAGTGTATTGCCAGATCGTGGTCTCGGGCTTGAGGAAGGCGCGGAGCGCGTCGCGGTTCGCCTGCGATGGGTCTTCCCAATATTTCCGGATCGGGTTCCAGCCGTCGCTCAACCCTTCCTCGTAGGCGTTGCCATTCTGGGAGACAATCGCAGCTATGCGTTCCGGATGCTTTAGAGCAATCCTCAAGCCCACGGGTGCGCCGTAATCAAAGATGTAGATCGCAAAGCGTTTCAGGCCAATATTGTCAATGAAACGATCGATCGTATCGGCAAGGTTTTCGAATGTGTATTTGAACTTTTGGCGTGAGGGCAGGTCCGACTGACCAAAGCCTGGCAGGTCGGGCGCTACAAGATGAAAGCTGTCCGCGAGAAGTGGAATCAAATCGCGGAACATATGCCCCGCGGTCGGAAACCCGTGCATCAACAGCAATGTCGGAGCGTCGGTCGGACCCGCTTCGCGATACGAAATCTTCAGGCCGTTAACATCGGCAGCGCCGTAATGGATCGTTCGCATCAGAATGTTCCTCTTCAAACGATAGTCGTAACCTGACGGGTGCTTTCCATAAGATTACCATCGCTGCATTTTAAGGCGAGTGACCACGAACGAGACTCGACCCGGCACCTTCAAAAGAGCGATAGAGGTACGACGGTTTCGCCCCGTGCCAGTTTGGGGTATTAGAAATCCGGGTTAACTTCGCCTGGCGCCGCGTGATGGAAACCATTACTCAGTAGCTAATAGCGCGAATAGCCAGTCGCGCGATGGAGTCAAATGCAGGGCGAACTGGTCAGGCTGCGCGCTTACGAAAAAGCCGATGCCGACGCGCTGTTCCGATGGTTCTCGGACGAGGAGGTCACGCGATGGCTGGGGCCGCCCAATCTGCTCTCGCGCGCGCAGCAGGAAAAATTCATCGAGATGGCGTCGGCGAGCGCCGACGATGCGAAGTACTTCGCGATCGAAACGCTCGACGGCAAACTGGTCGGCGATTGCGGACTCAGAAAGATCGACTGGAAGAGCCACAAGGCTGAGTTTTTCCTCACGATCGGCGAGAAACAGCTCTGGGGCAAGGGCTTGGGCACCGACGCGCTCCGAATCGTAATTAGGTTGGCGTTCGACAGAATGAACCTCAATCGATTGTGGCTCACTGTCCTGACCGACAATTCCCGCGCGATCCGATGCTACGAGAAGTGCGGCTTCGTCCGCGAAGGACTGCTACGGCAGGAGAGTTTCGTCGACGGAAAATATCGCGACGTTAACCTGATGGCTCTGTTGCGCGAGGACTACCAGCGAACTCGAGGTGCATAGACTATGGCATCGAAATCTTTCGACCGATTGCAGCGCGCCGGCGACCGTCAGACCCTCCGTCTCACTCACTATGGACGCAAGAGCGGCCGCCCCTACGAAGTGACTATCTGGTACCTGGTCGACAACGACAACGGCCGGCTGTATCTCGTCTCCGCCAATGCGGATCGCAGACTGGGTGCGCAACCTGAAGGTGCGGCCTGCTATCTCGCTGCGGGTTGGCAACGAAGTCTTCAACGGCGACGCGCGCGTGATTACCGACAAGCAGGAGCGCGAAAAAGTGAACGGCCTGGTTGATCGCAAGTATTGGTACCTCGCTCCGATGCTTGCGCTGGCGCGATTTCTCATGTCGGCGGGAATTATTCGCGACAACACGGCCACCTTCGAGGTTGTCCTGGCCGACGACTAGCTGCGCCTACGACGGCTCTCCGCCTTCGGCTACGCGCTTGAGGCTCTCGACCCAGTTCTGATGCCCGCGCTCGAGCATCGGGCGCAGGTACCACCACGCGAGCTTCGGCACGAGTCCGTTCTGGCATTCCTCGGTGACGACGCGGCATCCGTCGCGGCCATCCGGTTCGATAAGCCAGCCGTGATAGGCGCGCAGTACTCCGCGCGCGTCCCATCCGAGTTCGCGCGACGGTTCAAAAGTGATCACGCGGCTCGTTACGGTCGCGCCGAACGTCTTCCATTTGAATTCAGTGTCGCGCGCGAGGTCCGGTGGATTGCCGCGAATGAAATTCACGTTGGCGCTGTTGTTGTACCATTCGGGCCACTTGGCGGCGCGAATCAGCCATCGCCAGATGCGCTCGGGCGGCGCCGCAATCGCAATTTCGTTGCGCGCGTAAACAGATGAGTTGTCAGGTTCGAATCCCGCCGGCCATTTCATCGCGATGCTTGCTCCTTCCGGTTGCGTTCGCCCGCATGGATACCCCGCCGGTTGAGGCGTAAGCAATCGCGATGAAAAAAAGAAGGCACGCGGTGGCTTCACCATGAGGGCATGTGGCCAAGCGTGCCTTCGGCCCTCTCGGGAGATGGAGCCGACGATCTCTATTTAATAGCCATGCGCGATTGACGCCACCGTCAGCGTGTTACGCGAGGAACACTTCCGGACGTTCGCTTTATCGGTGGCGATTGGGACGCGCTGCAAGCGAAATGATTCTGGAGCTTCGCTCGACTAAGCCAAAGCGCCAAGCAGCGCGCTGGGCGATGCGCTGTCGCCGAAGGTCTCGCTCACATGAGCGTAGAGGTCGACGTTGCCGGGACCGAAAACGAAACTCCCGCCGAGCTGAAAAGGGTTCGCGCCCAACTTATGCTGCCGATGACCGGCCGCCTGCGCGCGCGTCCTGGCTTTGGCGTTGTCACGTCGAAGCAGATGCAGCAGGTTCGCCGCCTTCAAGCCGGCGGCGCGATACGCGAGACGTTGCTCGTCCACCAGCAGCGGAAACGTGATCCCAGTCTCCTCGCGAAAGAGGCGGGCATAGCGCATGTCGCCAAGGCCGATAGCCGCGAGATTGGCGCCCCTGGTTCGGAACTCCTGCACATGGTCGCGCAACTGCGCAACATGCTCGCGGCAGAAGATTCATCCGTAGTGGCGCAGGAAGACGACCACGGCCGGGCCGCGTTCCCACAAAGAGCCAAGCCGAACTTCGCGCCCGTCGGTATCAGGAAGCGAAATATCGGCAAGCGCAGTGCTGAACGACTTGGCCATCGCCGGACTCTAGCACGATCGGGCAAGAATCATCAAAATAAGCGTCTGCACTGATTCCCTGGACAGTTCACCAAAACTCCGCGCATTCCTTTTATCCACAGATCGGTTGGTTTTTCCACAAAATGGCGCGTTCAGAACTTCACGCTCGATCCACTCCGCACTATGATCGCCGCTCAAATGACGAAGAAGGAAGCGATGCGGCGGCTTGAGAACCTCGCGCTGGAAACGGGGCACAAGCGGAATCACTACATCAAGCGCGCGCTGCTGGAATTTCTGGATCGCAACGAGCACATCCTCGGCCACAGACCGACGCGTACGATCGGTTTCTCGACCCCCGACCAGATCTCCCACCGCATGAACAGGTTTCCGAACTAGTCCATCGGCGTTTCATCGCGATACTCGCTCCGCTCTGGATACCTCGCACCGCTCCACTCCGGCCGCCCGCCACCTCCAACACCTCTCCCGTAAAACGAACGGGCGAGGTATTTGGAGGGAAGGATCCAGACCGCGAAGTAATTCGGGGGCTGGGATTGCTCCCAGCCCCCTGCCGTCACCACATCCGCCACCCCACCACATCCGTAAGGGCGCGAGCTTGGTCGCGCCTGCTTTTAGGTGGGTCCCGGAGAATTCCTCATCCGCCTTTTCTCAGAGGACTGGCTGAAACTTTGCCGCCCCCTGTGGCTAACTTCCCCCGCATCTTCCCCGCCAATCGCCAGTCTCTCGAAAGTTTCCCCCTCCCCACTCCTCCGGGACCCTTGAAACTCCTTGTTTATTGACGCCCTCCAGCGAGTCTATAGTTCTTCGGCCAGCTACCAATCACCTGCGCCCACCGATTCCGAATCTTTATGTGCTGAGCTCTGAAATCGGCGCAAGAAAATCTCGATAGGCGCATTGAGTATTTATCTAGTTCCCAGCTTCCACTGGAAATTCGTTTGAATTCAAATTTCTTTCCGCACCGCGAACATGGAATCGTCCGGCCGGTCACACCTAACTGCGTGCCTCCATGAATATAAGCGGGGTCGAATCGCAACTGGTGGCCGAGCGCGCGCAGCCGAGCAACAATATCTGTCGCCATCACTTCACGGTTCACTGACTGCAACACTGCCTCAAACATCTGACATTCTCCCTCAACTGCACCCACTCGTAGTGCCGCAGTTCATGCATTTGTAGCAGGCGCCGTTGCGCACCATTATGCTGCCGCAGTCCGGGCATGGCGGCGCGTCCGCCTGATTGATGAATGCCTGGCGGATGCCGCCGTCTTTGCCGTCGCGCAGACTCGCGATCGGCGCGATCGTAGTCGGGACTGCGTCGGATTTTGCCGACAGGGTCTTTTCCGACTCGATAATCCCGACCTCGCGCTTCGCTTCTTCGTCGAGGAACTTCGACGCCATCCAGCGGAACAGGTAATCCACGATCGACTTGGCGTACGGAATCTGCGGATTCTTGGTGAAACCCGACGGCTCGAAGCGCATGTGCGAGAATTTGTCGACCAGGAACTGCAGCGGCACGCCGTATTGCAGCGCGAACGAAATCGCCGTCGCGAACGAGTCCATCAGGCCCGAGATGGTCGAGCCCTGCTTCGACATCGTGACGAAAATTTCGCCCGGCGTGCCGTCCTCGTACATGCCGACCGTGATGTACCCTTCGTGGCCGGCGATATCGAATTTGTGCGTGATCGATTTGCGCTCGTCGGGCAGCTTGCGCCGCTGCATCCGATCGTCGGCCGCCGCGATCGTCGCGACCGCTTCGACCGCCTTCTCGACATCCTTCATCCCGGTGTTGAGCGGCTGCGTGCGCTTCGATCCGTCGCGGTAAATCGCGACCGCCTTCAGCCCGAGCTTCCACGCGGTGACGTACGCCTCCGCCACTTCGTCGACGGTCGCCTCCGCGGGCATGTTGATCGTCTTGGAAATCGCGCCCGAGATGAACGGCTGCACCGCGCCCATCATCTTGAGATGGCCGTTGTAGTGAATCGTGCGCGAGCCGGCGCGCGGCTTGAAAGCGCAATCGAAAACCGCGAGATGCGCGTCAGCGAGCTGCGGCGCGCCTTCGATAGTCTCGTTCTCGTCCAGGTATTCGACGATTTCCTGCACTTCCTTCGAGTCGTAGCCGAGCCGCTTGAGTGCGCGCGGGACCGTGCCGTTGACAATTTTCAGCATTCCGCCGCCGACCAGCTTTTTGTACTTGATGAGCGCGATGTCGGGCTCGATGCCGGTGGTGTCGCAATCCATCATGAATGCGATCGTGCCGGTCGGCGCGATCACCGTGGCCTGTGAGTTGCGGTAGCCGGCCGCGGTGCCGAGCTTGAGCGCGTCGTCCCATGAGTCGCGCGCGGCGCGGATCAGGTCGAGCGGAACGTAAGACGGATCGAGCTTGTATGCAGCAGCCTTGTGGCGCTCGATCACTTTAAGCATCGGCTCGCGATTGGGCGCGTAGCCGGCGAACGGACCCATCTGCTCCGCGACGCGCGCCGACTGGAGATAGGCCTCGCCCGTCATCAACGCTGTTATCGCGGCGGCATAGCTGCGGCCCTGATCGGAGTCATACGGCATCCCGAGCGCCATCAGCAGCGCGCCAAGATTCGCGTAGCCAAGACCGAGCTCGCGGAACGCGCTCGCGTTCTTCGCAATCTCGTCGGTCGGATACGACGAATTATCGACGACGATATCCTGCGCCGTGATCATCACGTCGACTGCGTGCCGGAATGCGCGCACGTCGAACTCACCGCGATCGTCGATGAACTTCATCAGGTTGAGCGACGCGAGATTGCATGCCGAATTGTCCAGATGCATGTACTCGCTGCACGGATTCGACGCGTTGATGCGGCCGCTGGCGGGGCAGGTGTGCCAGAGGTTGATGGTGGTGTCGAATTGCATGCCGGGGTCGCCGCATGCGTGCGCCGCCTCGGCAATCATGTGGAGCACCCGGCGCGCGGGACGGGTCTCCGCCACTTCGCTCGACTTGACGAAGTGCGTCTGCCATTCGGCGTCGTCGAGGACCGCCTGCATGAAGCCGTCGGTGGCGCGCACGGAATTGTTCGCGTTCTGGAAGAACACGGAACCGTAAGCCGGGCCGTCGAGCGAGGAGTCGTAGCCGGCCTCGATCAGCGCCCACGCCTTGCGCTCCTCTTCCACTTTGCACTTGATGAAATCGACGATGTCTGGATGGTCGGCGTTGAGCACGACCATCTTGGCCGCGCGGCGCGTCTTGCCGCCCGACTTGATCACGCCGGCGCTCGCGTCGGCGGCCTTCATGAACGACAACGGTCCGGACGCGGTGCCGCCCGACGAGAGTTTCTCGCGGCATGAGCGCAGCGCCGACAGGTTCACGCCGGCGCCGGAGCCGCCTTTAAAGATCATCCCCTCGTTGCGGTACCAGCTCAGGATCGAGTCCATGCTGTCCTCGACCTTGAGGATGAAACACGCCGAGCACTGAGGTTTGGTCTCGATACCGACGTTGAAGTAGACGGGGCTGTTGAACGACGCTTTCTGGTTGAGGAGCAGGTACTTGAGTTCGGCGTGAAAAGTTTCACGCGCGTCGGCGTCCGCGAAGTAACCCTGCTTGTCGCCCCATCCCGCAATGGTATCGACGACGCGCGAGATTAGTTGGCGGACGCTGGTCTCGCGGCGCGGCGTGCCGAGCGGCCCGCGGAAATATTTCGAGACTACTACGTTGGTCGCCGTCTGCGACCACGCACGCGGCACCTCGACGTCCTTCTGCTCGAAGACCACGCGGCCGTCCTCGCCCGAGATGACGGCACTGCGCAGATCCCAATCGACCTGGGAATATGGATCGACCCCCGCAGTCGTGAAGAACCGCTCGAGGACGACGCCCCGCCTGACCGCGGCCGAATCGACCGGAGCAGCGTTCGCGGCTGGCGCTCGGTCGGTCGCTTTTGACTTCGAATCCATCTCCAAATCTACCGCTCCCCCGCCCATCGCCCCATCCTCCCCACCTCAGTTACATGCGCATTAAGCTCGCATTCAGTCATACTTGGCGTGGTCACTGCTGTTCGGATGGCTCCCGAACAATTCTGACTCGCCAAGCGTGTTGTGGGCGCCAATATGCGCGCCCCACGTGCAGGCTGTCAAGCCCCGACCCACTACAGGTAGTGTACTGGCACCTGTTCATAAACCATATATTAGGTTGTTGATAACTTTTGGTAAATCTTCGCTCATATTAATAATTCTGGCTGACCGGGTAGTTCAAATTAGCCACGCTAATGTAAGTCGCAGCCTGATAAAGTCGCCGCCATACCGTCGGTATGCGCCGCGAGGTGCTTGGCGCTATGGTGGACACATCTTGCCAAATCGACGCCACAAGGCTCCCGAACAGATCGGCACCGCCATGCAGCCGCTCCTCGATCGCATCGACCGCGAAGGTCACTTCGCCATCGTGCGGCTTGCGAAAGCATGGCCGGAAATCGTCGGTGAGGAGATCGCGCGCCGCACGGAAATCGTCTCGCTGAAATTCCACACGGCGGTCGTAAAAGTTTCGGGTGCGATGTGGATACAAGAACTGAATCTGATGAAGTCGCAGATTCTCGCGCGCGTGACCGAGCGGATCGGCGATGACGCTGTGCGCGACCTGCGATTCGTGCAGGGCCGGATGAGCCGGCGCGAGCGTCCGAAACTGCACACGGTGCCGCGTGCGACACGTAAATCGATAGAGCTGCCGGAGTTGAAGGATCCCGAGCTGCGCAAAGCATTCGAGCGCCTGATCGAAGCCTGGGGCCGCGCCTCGCGGTAAACGGAAACTGCCCTCATTACGTCATAATACTGTGAATCCGCTGGCGGGCGGGTTCGTACTGGATAGACAAGAGATCTGTCGTGGTTGGCGAGGAATCTAAGCAGGACAGGATTCTGCACGTGCTCAATCGGCTCGGATTCGGACCGCGGCCCGGCGACTTCGAGCGGGTCAGCGCGATTGGGCCCGAACGTTACGTGCAAGAGCAATTGCGTCCGGAGTCGATAGCGATTCCCGGCGATCTGACCGAACGCGTCAACAACCTTCACACCCTGCATATGTCTCCGATCGCGCTGTTCATCGAGTATCAGCGGCCGATCAATATGGCGCGACGGGACGCCAAGGCCGAGAACGGCGGCGACAAGAATGCGATAAAGGACGCGACCAAGGACGCGCGAATCAAGCAGCGAGTCGTGATGCGCGAGGCGGTCGAGGCGCGGATGATGCGTGCGATCGAAGGCCCACGCCAGTTGCAGGAAGTGATGACCGCATTCTGGTTCAACCACTTCAATATTTTCGCGGGCAAAGGTCTCGACCTTATCTGGACCGGCGCGTTCGAGGAGACTGCGATCCGGCCGCATACGTTCGGCAAGTTCCGCACCCTCCTCGGTGCGACCGCGCATCATCCTGCCATGCTTTTCTACCTCGACAACTGGCAGAACACTGCGCCCGGCAGCGAGGGCTCGAAGGGCAAGTTCGAAGGGATCAACGAGAACTACGCGCGCGAGCTGATGGAGCTGCATACGTTGGGCGTGGACGGCGGATACTCGCAGGCCGACGTAATCGCGCTCGCGCATATCCTGACGGGATGGGGAATCCCCAAGCCCGGCGGCGGTGCAAATCGCGGGCCCGGCGGCGAGCGGATGCCGGGCGCGGAGATGGGCGGAGTGTTCCCATTCATGCGACGCCGGCGCAACTTCATGCCGGCGGCGGTCGACCCGAGCGGATTTTATTTTGACGAATCGCGTCACGACTTTTCTGAAAAAACCTTTTTAGGACATCGAATCGAGGGGGGCGGAATCAACGAGGGAGAGCACGCGCTGGATATCCTGGCGCGCAGCCCCGCCACTGCGAAGCATCTAAGCTTCAAGCTGGCGCAATACTTCGTCGCCGACGATCCACCCAAAGCGCTGGTGAGCCGGATGGCGCAACGCTACCTCGCGACCGACGGCGAGACGCGCGCGGTGCTCGAGACGATGTTCACCAGCGCGGAATTCTGGGACCCGCGCAACTACGGCGCCAAGTTCAAAACGCCTTACGAGTACGTGGTTTCATGCGTGCGCGCGACCGGCGTGCCAGTCCGCAACTACCGGCCGCTGTACGGCACGATGCAGGTACTCGGCATGCCGCTGTACGCGTGTCAGACGCCCAACGGCTACGCCAACACGCGTGACGCGTGGCTGAATCCCGACGCGATGATGACGCGGCTCAGCTTTGCGACGGCGCTCGGCTCGGGCAATCTGCCGCTGGAAAATCCGCCGTTCGAGGAAGACGCCGACGGTGGCCGCGAGATGCGTCCCGAACCGCCGGCAGTGGCGCGCAATGGCGGCGGCAAAGTGAATATCAAGTTCGATCCCGGCCCGCACGGACCGAAGATGACGCCGCCCGATCCCGCGCAGCTCGCGGCGACGCTCGGCGATTACTTTTCACCGGCGACCGCCAACGCCGTCGAGGCGTCGCCGAGCAATCTTCGCGCGCCGCTGATACTCGGCAGCCCCGAGTTCATGAAGCGCTGAGAGTTCACTATGAAAAAAGATTTTCAAGAGATTGAAACGTGCATGGCGTGCAGTCCCGCGCCCGCGTCGCCTCTTAGCCGGCGAGCGTTTCTCCAGCGCGCGGCAGTTCTGTCGGCGTCGGGAATCGTGCTGCTGAGCCCGCATGCGTGGGCGGCGCGCTCGCTCGACTCCACCAGCAAGCATCGGCTGATCGTCGTGTTCCTGCGTGGCGCCGTCGACGGCCTCAACGTGGTGGTGCCGCATGGCGAGTCGGCGTACTACGACGCGCGCCCGACGATCGCAATCGGACGAACGGGCGCGAACGATGGCGTGATCGATCTCGACGGACATTTCGGGCTGCATCCCGCGCTCGCGCCGATGCAGGGCCAATGGAGCGACGGGACGCTGGCGTTCGTCCATGCGTGCGGCTCGCGGGACCCGACGCGATCGCATTTCGACGCGCAGGATTTCATGGAGAGCGGCACGCCGGGCGTCAAGTCGACACAGGATGGATGGTTGAATCGCACGCTCGCGGCGATTCCGGGGACGCATGGACCGACCGAGGCCTTGAGCCTGGGTCCGACGGTGCCGCGGATTCTGAGCGGCAAGGTGCCGGTGGCAAATATCGCGCTCGGACGCGCGGCGGAGCGGCCGATGCCGATGGATCGGCCGGTGATCGAAGCGGCGTTCGACAAAATGTACGTCGGCGACGACTCGATCAGCCGCGCGTATCGCGATGGACGCCAGGCGCGCATGCGCCTGATCAGCGAACTGACGCAGGACATGACGGAAGCCAACGCCGGCGCGCCGTCGCCGCAGGGATTCTCCGACGACACGGACCGGCTCGCGCGCCTGATCGGCCGCGACCCGACGATTCGCGTCGCGTTCATGGCGCTCGGCGGCTGGGACACGCACGTCAGCGAGGGCGCCGCCAATGGCCAGCTCGCGGGACATCTGAAGCCGCTCGGCGAGGGGCTGGCGAGCCTCGCCAAGTCGCTGGGGCCGAACTACCAGGACACTGTCATCCTGGTGATTTCGGAGTTCGGCCGCACGATGCACGAGAACGGCAACGGCGGCACCGATCACGGGCACGGCAACGTGATGTGGGTGATGGGCGGGCCGGTGAAGGGCGGCAAGGTTTATGGAAATTGGCCGGGGCTGTCGACGGCGAGCCTTTACCAGGAGCGCGATCTCGCGGTGACAACCGACTTCCGGGAACCAATCGCGACGGTGCTCCATTCGCATATGCAGTTTTCCGACGCGCAGATCGATCGAGTATTCCCGGGACGTCCCCGCTCCGCTGGCAACGTCGAGAGATTGATCAAAGTGTAGATGCCGCGCGAATCGCGTCGGCCCTTCCATCTCCGTTCATCTTTTTCTTGTGTCGTCTTATTTTTGTGTCATCCCGAGCGAAGCCGAGGGACCCCGGATCTTTCTCGACACAAAACACTTCGACTTCACTTTGGGCCGCGCGGAGCTGAGTAGCTCCGAAGACGGCATTGCACTCTTCCAGCTCGAACCGCAGAACCCTCACCTACCGGCCGCGATGCGGTCGGCCGCCTCTCCCGTGTAACGGGCGAGGTATCGGAGCCACGCGGCGGCGACTCGGAAGAAGAGAAAGAAACCTCTACACACGGACAAACTCACAATCCGTAAGTGAAATCGAAACCCTGGATATCTCCGCGATCTTCCCGCTGACTTTGAGTTTGTCTCCTTTGCGAAGACTGATAGCGCTCATTACGCGATCCTTACCACTGATGCGTGCGTGAATCAGTACACTTTTCATGGGATCGGGATCTATCGAGATAGTAGCCGATACTTCGTTAGTGGTCCGAACATCGAAAACAACACCAGAACATTCAAACAACTCTCCAGCGTGTTCTCTGATAATATGTTGTACTTCTACATCAGTACGATCTGCACACAGAGCCACCAAGTCTTGCCATGGAGCTGCAACGACCCTTATTTTTTCACCGACACTCTGTTGATGAATTAGGACAGGGCTTACAGTGCTTGTGGTGGAATGTTGCTGCGGCTTGGGGCTTACGCGTATCGGCCAGATGAGTAGATACAGCGCGAGAAATATTACCAAGCCGAACCAGACCCAAGCGTTGGATGCCATCTGGTTGAGAGAGACAGTAAAGTCTGGCCACGAAAGACTCAGGCTTGGATAGAAAATCGCACCTAGTGCGAAGACGCCAGAAATGCTGAAAAGCGAGACGATTAGAAGCCGATGCCGCCAGCCAGCTTGATTCACTCCGAGTGCAAAAGCGGAAACGCCCCAAAAACAATCGAACGCTGAGTGCCTCATCGGACATGCTCTGATCCCCCAGACGGACTGAACTAGGAGATTATTCGCCACGCAGCCGCGTGGTTTCAAGTTCGTTATACTCGCCAAGAAGTAACGGGAAGGTATCGGAGGCCGCGGCGGCCGATCCGGACGACATGAGAAAAAAATGTCGCAAAGAAAGAACAAGAGAAAAAGCGGTTTGCGCTGACGGCGGTGAGTCGCGAATAATCGCGTGCATGGAATATGACGTAGTTGTCCGCAACGGCATCGTCGTCGATGGCAGCGGTGCGCTGCGCTTTCGCGCCGACATCGCGATCAAAGATCGCAAAATCGCGGCGCTCATCGATCCCGGCGACGCCGCCAGCGCTTCCGGCGCTCGCGAAATCGACGCGACCGGCCTCGCAGTCGCGCCGGGCTTCATCGATTTGCATTCGCATTCCGACTGGGTACTGCCGATTGCCGATCACGGCCAAATCCTGAAACCGTTTTTGCTGCAAGGCGTGACCACCTTCGTGGGCGGCAATTGTGGCTTTTCGGTGGCGCCTGTTATGCGCGAGCGCCAGCGGATGCTCGACGAGTCGGGCCGCCTATGCGCCGAGCGCAAGTTCGATTGGGAATGGGACGATGTCGCCGGCTTCGCCGCGCATCTCAAGCGCCAGGGACTCGCGCTCAACGTGGCGCATCTGGCGGGACACGGCAGTATTCGGCTCAGTGTGATGGGTTCGGACGCGAGCGATCCGTCGGCGGAGCAGTTGCGCGCGATGAATGCGATGGTTGAGCGGGCGATGGCTGACGGTGCGGTCGGGCTTTCGTGCGGACTTGGCTATTTTCCCGGGATGATCGCGAAGCCGGCCGAGCTGGGTTCGCTGGCGCGCGTCGCTGCTGCTGCGGGCGGAGTGCTGACCTCGCATCTGCGCGCATATTCGGAGCGCTCGCTGTTCTTCGACAGCCGCATCCCGCACAACATCCTGGCCGTGCGCGAGATGGCGGAGGTCGCGCGCGAGGCGGGCGTGCCGCTGCAAGTCTCGCATCTGATTTTCGTCGGCCGCCGCACCTGGAAGACCGTCGACGACACGATCGCCGAGGTCGAGCGTCACAAGAACGACGGCGTCGATATCGCGTTCGACACCTTCCCCTACACCTGCGGCAACACGACGATTCGCGTGATTTTTCCGGCGTGGGCGCAGACCGGACTCGAGGGTCTGCTCGATTCATCTGACGGATGGGCGAAACTGCGCGACGGATTCCAGCCGCTCAGGACGTTTATCGCCGACTCGGTTCAGCTCATGTGGGCCGTCAAGCCCGAACTCAGTCATCTCGAAGGCAAGTTCTTCGGGCAAATCGCCGACGAGCTGAAGCTCGATCCGATCGACGCGTACCTGACTGTTACACGTGAGAGTGGAACGCGCGCGCGCGTCTTGAACCATCTATACAGCGGCGACGACTTCGGCGACGAGCACGCGCTGCAGGAGGCGATGAAGCATCCGCTGAACCTGTTCGAGATGGACACGATTCTGACTTCGCACGGTCATCACAATCCCGCGAGCTTCGGCACTTACCCGCGAATCCTTGGGCATTACGTGCGCGAGATGAACCTGCTGACGCTCGAAGACGCGGTGCACAAGGCGACCGGGATGGCGGCGAAGCGGATGCGGCTGGGCGCGCGCGGCCTGGTCCGTCCGGGCTACGCTGCGGACCTGGTGATATTCAATCCGGAAACGATCGGATGCGCCGCGGATTCGAGAACGCCAACGGTCGCACCGGTAGGAATCGAGCACGTGATGGTCAACGGCAGCGCGGTAGTCGCAAACGGCAAGTGGTGCGGCGACAACGTGATGGCTGGCGAATGGATCGGTAGGAGCTAGACTATCAGCGCAGCGTGCGACCGGTCCACCTTCCCACATTGGGAAGGGGTAGGGGTTAGGTTGCCGGGAATTTAACGACCTGCCTTGTCAACGCTCCAGGTCCTGCATCTTCTTGTCCATGTCGCGCAGCTTGGCGAGCTTCTGATCGGTCGGCTCGTTCTCTTTGTTTGTATTCGCGGCGACGGTCTTGGCGCGCTCGGTCGGCATCTCGCCGCTGACCTTTTCCAGCGCTTCCTTCGCCAGCCGTCGGACCATCGGGCTCTGATCCTGCGCGACTACCATGTTCAGCAGCGGGATTGCCTTGTCGCTTCCAATTTCGCCAAGCGCGAAGACCGCAGTGCCGCGACCGCGCTCATCCTGATCTTCGCCGAGATACTGCATTACCGGCACCGCGCCCTGCGTATCGCCGATCCTGCCCAGCGCCGCCACCAGGTGCAGCTTGACGATCGGCTCGGTGGAACGCAGGAAGAGCATCGAGGACATCGGCGGCACCGCGTCATTGGCTTCGCGCGCACCGAGGATGTCGATAGCCTTTACCTTGACCCGCACGTCGGGGTCGGAAAGCGAGTTGATCAGGATCAGGTTGACTTCGGGATCCTGCAGGTTGCGGAGCTTGATCAGTTCTGAGACGCGCACCGTGGGATCGGCGTCCTTGAGGCCGAGTTTCACGTCTTTGATGATCTTGAACGGCGTCTCCTGCATCGCGTTGCTGGTAATATCGTCAACGCCGGGTTTCACTTGCCCCTGATGCGACATCGGATTGGAACTCAGCGCGCTGCCCAGTCCCTGCCCGCCATACTGCGCAAAGGCGAGGTGCGGAACGGCGAGCGCGACGCCAAGCGCGAACACAGCAAAAAAATTTCGCGTGATAGTCATTTCCCGCACCTCCCCAATCGGCCAGAATTATTGGCGATAATGACAGGCATTGCAAGGAACCTGCCCCGCCGTGCGAGGCGCCGAAATCCGCCCCGCGAAGCGTTCACGAGCGTTGTGGTCGCCGCGTTCATGTTTATTGTGGCCGCGGTCGCGGCGCCGATGCTCGCGTCGGGCGCGTCGGATGCGAATCCCGCCGCCGATGCTCCGCCGGCGCACAAACACAAGCATCGCCACTTGCCGACTCCGGCGCCTACCCCGATGGCGCTGCCGCCCGAGGTCAAGGCCAGGGTGCCGGCATACAAACCGGGGCCGATACCGTTTCACGACGGCGAGCAGTTGATCTACGAGGCGAGCTGGGTCGGCATTCCGGCGGCGCAGGCGCGCATCGAGTTCCACAAAGCGCCGAAAGATCCTTCGCGATGGATCGGCGAGACTTGGATCGAGACCAGCCCGTATGCGGATGTGTTCTACAAGATGCGCGACTACATGCGCGAGAGCATGGCCGACGACACGCTCCACAGCAGCGGCGTTTACCTGGTCCAGCACGAAAAATCGCGCCTCAACTATTACGAAGTGACGATGGATAGGCCCGCGCAGCTGGTAACGATGACCAAAAAGAATCACAAAGGGACGCAGAGCAAGGAGTACATCGCGTCGGATCCCTGGGGTCCCATATCGGGCGCGATGATGGCGCTCACGCAGAACTTCCAGCCGGGCAAGACCTACGCGTTCGACGTGTTCAGCGGCAGCCAGCGCTACGTTTTCGCATTCGAAGTCGAGCAGCGCGAGAAGATTCACCTCGCGCTCGGCGACTTCGACGCGTGGCGCGTCGTGCCCGACGTCTGGTACGTCAGCGATGGCGAGCTGCGCAGCGAGGCGCACGGCACCGTGCTGTGGATCTCGGCGGATCAGCGCCACCTCCCGCTGCGAATCGAGGCTCAGGTCTACTTCGGATACGTGCGCGCCGACTTGATCAAGCTCGACGGCAAGGACGGAGTAGAAAGTGCGCAAAAATGATGGTCCCCGCGCGGTTGACTGAGCTACCATGAGCGGGGTGAAGGAGATCGATCGCGACATCTGGGTCGCAGAGGGGTCAAGCGTCCCGTTCTTCGGGTTCCCCTATCCGACACGGATGGTCGTCGTACGGCTCGCGGACGAAAGCCTGTGGGTGTGCTCACCCATTGCATTGAAGCCGCCGCTGGCCGACGCCATCAACGCACTCGGCCCCGTCCGCCATCTTGTGTCGCCGAACAAATTCCATCACCTGTTCCTGGGGCAGTGGGCGCGCGTGTGGCCCGACGCCGAGCTCTACGCCTCGCCGGGCTTGGCGCGTCGCCGTCGAGATTTGACGTTCGCTCGCGAGTTGGGTGACGCACCTGATCCCGCCTGGACGACGGACATCGACCAGGTGATCTTTCACGGCAGCTTCTTCCTGGACGAGGTCGTCTTCTTTCACCGCAGCTCGCGCTCGGTCATCGTCACCGATCTGGTGCAGAAGTTCGATCCGGCGACCATGCACGGCTGGCGCGGCGCGATCATGAGATTGGACGGGCTCGTCGGCCCCGACGGCAGCACTCCGCGCGAGTGGCGGCTCTCATTCTGGAACCGGCGTGCCGCACGCGCGGCGCTTCGCAAGGCGCTTGCCTGGAACCCGCAGCGGCTGGTCATCGCTCACGGCGAGTGGATACGCGATAATGGCTGCGCCGCGCTGGCGCACTCTCTGCGCTGGCTTGGCGGCGAGCAGGTCGCGAACTAGACGCTGGCGCCCGGTCGAGCAGGCGCAATGACGCAAGATGGAGGGCGCGTTTCGCGGTGCGGAAAGTGATTCTTTCTCAGGTGGATTGGAAATCCTGCGATGCGTAAGAAGCTCGAATTTTTCTACGATTGCTCCAGCCCGTGGACATACCTGGCGTTCTCGAAGATCGAAGATGTCGCGCTGCGCCATGACGCGGAACTGATCTGGCGGCCAATCCTGGTCGGCGGACTGTTCAACACAGTCAATCCGGCGGTGTACGAGAGCCGCGCCAAGCCGGTTCCGGTCAAGGCGAAATACTATGTCAAGGATCTACGCGATTGGGCGAAATTTTACGGCCTCAAAATCGGCAACCCCACCGTGTTTCCGGTCAATTCGGTTAAGGCGATGCGCGGTGCGTTCGTCGCCGACGAGCATCGCGTGATCTCGCGCTACTCGAAACGCGTGTTCGAGAGCTACTGGACCGACGACAAGGACATCAGCAAGGACGACGTGCTGCGCGAAATCGTGCGCGAAGTCGGTCTCGACGAGAAGGAGTTCTTCACCAAGATCGCGTCCGACGAGTACAAAGCGAGGCTGCGCGACAATGTCGAGGAGCTGATCGCGCGCGGCGGCTTCGGCTCGCCAACGATGTTCGTCGAGGGATCGATGTTCTTCGGCAACGATCGGCTGCCATTGGTCGAGCACGAACTGGCGGTCGGAGTCGGCGGCGCCCTGGACGCAGGATCGGGCGGCTCAACTTAATTTCTATCGGGATCGAATGACACATTGGGCTGAAGGTCAGGCACGAACGAATCTGCGCGACGACCTCGGGCAGCATGAAAAAGGCGTGCGCGCGTTCGTCGCGGTGCGGATGAGCGAGCAAGTCGAGAATGCCGTCGCCAAGACCATCGACGAGCTAACGCATCCGGACGACGGCGTGCGATGGGTACCGCGCCGCAATCTGCACATCACGCTCAAGTTCCTTGGACCGGCCGTGGACTCGCATCGATTGCAAAGCCTCACCGCCGGCCTCCGACAGCTCGCGGCGAAGACTGCGCCGTTCGTGGTCGTGGCGGCCGGACTCGGCGCGTTCCCCAGCCTCGAGCATCCGCGCGCGATTTGGGTGGGTTTGCGCGGCGTGCAATCGGGGACGCTCGCAGCTCTGGCCGCGCGCCTGGAGACGGTCGCGGCCGAGTATGGATTCGAGCGCGAGAAGCGGCGCTGGAGCGGGCATCTGACAATTGGCCGGGTGGGTGATCGGCCGATCGCGGACGAGACGCGCAAAGCCTTACACGCGGCGCACGACCGCGAGTTCGGCGTCTCGAAGATCGAATCGATCACGCTCTACCGCAGCCGTCTCGGTCCCGACGGCGCCAGCTACGAAGCGCTCGCGACATTTCTATTCCAATCGCACTAGCCGCGGGCGCCTCACGTTAACAAAGTGTCAAGTTTTGTTCTCTTCGTAACACCGGCGTCATCTTCTCAACACCCCTGTGGACACGAGCGGCGGAGCGCATAGAGCTATCGGCGCGGGTTTGTGGCAAGATTCGCAGCGGCGACCAGTAATTAGCAAATTCCGCATGGGTAAAGGCGATGGCGATAGAAATCAAAAGTAAAGCGCTCGATCTGGCGCTCAGCCAAATCGAGAAACAGTTCGGCAAGGGCTCGATCATGAAGCTCGGCGAGCAGGCGATTTCCGCCGATATCGCGGTTGTCCCCACCGGCTCGCTCGGACTCGACGTCGCACTCGGCGTCGGCGGATTGCCGCGCGGGCGCGTGGTCGAAATTTACGGCCCGGAATCGTCGGGCAAGACGACGCTCGCGCTGGAATGTATCGCGGAAGCGCAGAAGATGGGCGGTACGTGCGCGTTTATCGACGCGGAACACGCGCTCGACGCGGCCTACGCGCGCAAGCTCGGCGTCAAGGTCGAGGACCTGCTCATCTCGCAGCCTGACAACGGCGAGCAGGCGCTTGAGATCACTGAGACGCTGGTGCAGTCCGGTGCGATCGACGTACTCGTCATCGACTCGGTGGCGGCGCTCGTGCCGCGCGCGGAAATCGAGGGCGAGATGGGCGAGCCGCAGATGGGTCTGCAGGCGCGCCTGATGTCGCAGGCGCTGCGCAAGCTCACGTCAATCATCTCGCGCTCGCGCACTATCGTTATTTTCATCAACCAGATCCGGATGAAGATTGGCGTAATGTTCGGGAACCCCGAAACGACCACCGGCGGCAACGCGCTGAAGTTTTACTCGTCGGTGCGAATCGACATCCGGCGCATCGGCACGATCAAGAATGCGACTGAAGTGATCGGCTCGCGCACCAAGGTCAAAGTGGTGAAGAACAAGGTCGCGCCACCGTTTCGTGAGGCGGAATTCGATATCCTCTACGGCACCGGCATTTCGAAGGAAGGCGAACTGGTCGATATGGCCAGCGAGCACAACATCATCGAGAAGCTCGGCGCGTGGTATTCCTACAACGGCGAGCGAATCGGCCAGGGACGCGAGAACGCGCGCGACCTGCTCAAGGCAAACCCGAAGCTGGCCGACGAGATCGAAGCCAAGGTCCGCGAAAAGCTCGCCGCCAAGCCGGTAGCACTGCCGCCAGAAGCAGCCGTCGAAGAACCCGAAGCAGCACCCGTGCCCGCGTCACCAAAGAAGAAAGGCTGAGCCGCATCCTTTTCTTAGTACTGGGTGCAGGGGTCACCCCTGCTCACATCGCCAAGTGGAAATGCGCGAGGATCGCCGGCCCGTTGTGCGACAGTATTCGCGATAGCGCGAACAGCAGCCCGAAGAACGCGCCGAATAGCCCGCCGTTGACGCGAATCCAGTCCAGATGGGTCCGGGTTTTCGATTCGATTTGAATCCTGATCTGATCGTCCGAAAGCCGCGCCAGGTTTTCGCGCACCATCAGCGTTATCTGCCCGCGGCTCGACTCGACCGTCCGGCGCACGAGGTTGTCGATCAATCGCTGCGCAAATTGATTCGCGTAGCTGTCGGGATCGTGAAGCTGAATCCCAAACTCGTGAATCGCGCTTTCAATCGTGTCGCGCAGTTCGGGATCGTTCTGCAGCTCGGGCAGCCGTTTGCGCAGATTCGCCGCGATCCGCGCGCCGATCGACTCGGCGCCGAACCGGCTCATCACCGCGTAGATTCGCGTGACCGTCTTGGGAAGCATCCGCTTGAGAACTTTCTCGAGACGCTCGCGTTTCTCCGGCGAATCGAGGTAGTCGATCGCATTGCTGATCAGTCGCTCGAGCCCGGCCTGCCCGAGTATGTCGTTCAACGTCAGCTCCTGCAGATACGTGCCGAGGCGGCCGACGAGATCCATGTCGCTGAGCTTGCGCCCGATCATTTGCGGGGTGAGCCATTCGTTCTCGATCGTGGCGGCGATTCCGTCGATCAGTTTGGCGCGATTGCGCGGCAGCACGCCGGAGTTAGGCAGGTACCATCGCCGCTCGAAGATCATCTTGAGCGCGATGTAATCGCACAGGCCGCCGATCAACGCCGCCTCCGCCATCGAGACCGCGATCTCTGACGAGGTCCGCCAATGCGTGAACATCAGGGCGGCCAGGCTCACCAGGTAGACGAACGCCGAAAAAGCCAGCGTCAGATCGCCCTTGTGCATGAGAAAAAAGTTTGTGAAGGAGAAATGCTCCCGGCTGCGACTCGACGCGTCGATACTGATGTCCATGCATCCAGTGTGTCCGACGCGTCGGGTTTGGCCAACCGCAAGCCGCAGTCCAAACCCTGCTTCTCTTGCTTAAATACTGGGTGCAGGGGTCACCCCTGCTTCCGCGTTCAATTGAGTGATTTACCCTTCCCCGGCTACAATCATCTCTCCATGCGCTGGACAACCGCAAAAATTCGCCAATCGTTTCTCGATTTCTTCGCCGAGCGCGGTCATACGATCGTGCCGTCGGCCTCGTTGATTCCCAAGGGCGACCCCACCCTGCTCTTCACCAACGCCGGGATGGTGCAGTTCAAGGATTATTTCCTCGGTGTGCGCACTCCCCAGCATCTGCGGGTTGCGGACTGTCAGAAATGCCTGCGAATTTCTGGCAAGCACAACGATCTCGAAGCGGTCGGCCGCGACACTTACCATCACACGTTCTTCGAGATGCTCGGCAACTGGTCGTTCGGCGACTACTACAAGGAAGAAGCGATTCGATGGCATTGGGAGCTGATCACGAAGGTCTGGGGCGTCGATCCGAAGCTGCTTTACGCGACGGTCCACAAGGACGACAAGGAAGCCGAGAACATCTGGATCAAGCTGAACGTGCTGCCGCGCGAGCGCATTCTGCAATTCGGCGACAAGGATAATTTCTGGGAGATGGCGGAGACCGGGCCGAGCGGCCCGAACTCGGAAATCAGCATCGACCGCGGTCAAGGTGCTTGTGACGCTGAAAAGAATCACCCCGGCCAGAAATGTTTCGTAAATGTCGACGGATGCGAGCGCTTCATCGAGCTCGGCAACCTGGTTTTCATTCAATACAATCGCGAAGCGTCGGGCGCGCTAACTCCGCTGCCCAAAAAGCACGTCGATACCGGCTCAGGACTCGAGCGCATCGCCGCGGCGCTGCAGAGCCTCGAGACCGGCAAGATTCTCGGCAACTACGACATCGATCTGTTCCAGACGATCATCAAAAAAATTGAGATCGTCGCAAAGGAAGTCGGCAGCGGCCGGCCCTACGGCAAGAGCGAGGAAAGTGACGTGTCTTATCGCGCGATCGCGGATCACGCGCGCGCGATGACGTTCCTGATCGCGGAAGGCGTCATTCCCGGCAACACCGACCGCGAGTACGTGCTGCGGCGGATCATCCGGCGCGCGGCGCGTCACGGGCGCTACCTTGGAATCCATCGCCCATTCCTGGCGGCCGCCCACGCGGGCGTGGTCGAGGCGATGGGCGACGCGTACCCAGAGATCAAAACGGCAGCCGGAAAGACTGCCGAGGTAATCACCCAGGAGGAGTCTCGCTTCGGCGAGACGCTCGATCGCGGTCTCGAGTTGATCGACACCGAGCTCGCGCGCATCAAGAAGAGCGGCGGCCACACCCTGCCGGGTGACGTCGCGTTCAGGCTGTACGACACCTACGGCTTCCCGCTCGATCTGACCGAGGACGTGCTGCGCAATCACTCAATCGACGTCGATGTCGCCGGCTTCAGCCGCCTGATGGACGAACAGAAAGAACGCGGACGCGCCGCGCGCAAGGACGACGCAGTCGCGCCCGAGGTCAGTCTTGGCGCGGGCACCGCGTCGCGATTCGTCGGCTATCACCGCTACGACGGCGAGTCCGAAGTGCTCGCGAGCGGCGGCAAGGACGCCGAGCACGTCGCAGTCGTCGTCGCGGAGACGCCCTTCTATCCCGAAGGCGGCGGCCAGGTCGGAGACCGCGGCGTGATCGAGACCGCGTCGGGCGCGATTCTCGAAGTGACGGACACGCGCAAGGCCGAAGGCTCGATCGTTCACGTCGGACGGATTCTGCGCGGCAATGCCGGCGACTTCGCCCGCGGTGCGCGCGTCACGCTCAAGGTCGATCGGCTCCGGCGCGACGCCGCGATGCTCAATCACTCCGCGACGCACATCCTCCACTATGCGCTACGCGACGTGCTCGGTAATTCGGTGCACCAGGAGGGCTCGCTCGTCGATCCGGACAAGCTGCGCTTTGATTTCGCCCACACCGGGCCCGTCAAGGACGACGCGCTCGCGACCATCGAAGAGGAAATCAACGCGCGCATCCGCGAGAACGCCGCGGTGACAGTCGAGGAGATGGCGTACGACGACGCGATCAAGGCGGGCGCGCTCGCATTTTTCAGCGAAAAGTACGGCGACCGCGTCCGCGTGGTCAGGATGGGCGATTTTTCGGTCGAGCTATGCGGCGGCACGCACATCTCGCGCACCGGCGACGTCGGGATGTTCAAGCTCGAAGCGGAATCGGGAGTCGCCGCGGGAGTACGTCGAATCGAGGCGGTGACGGGACAGGGCGCGCTCGAAACGATTCGCAAGCGCGAGAAAATTCTGGAAGAGATCGGCGCGCAGCTCGGCGCTCGCGACGGCGCGGTGGTCGAGCGGCTCGAAAAACTGCTGGCGCGCGAAAAAGAGCTCGAGAAAAAGCTCCGCGCGATGGAACAGAAGCTCGCCTCGGGCGCCGGCGGCGCGGCGGCCGAAGAAACAGTTCGCGAGGTCGGCGGCGTAAAGATCGTCACGCGCAAGCTCGACGGCGTCGATCAGCGCACGATGCGCGAGATGGCCGATCGGATGCGTCAGAAGCACGGCTCCGCAGTAGTCGCGCTCGGCTCCGACCTCGGCGACGGCAAGGTCGCGATACTGGTAGCAGTAACCCCTGACCTCACATCGAAGATCAAAGCCGGCGACATAATCAAAAATATCGCGCCAATAGTCGGCGGCACCGGCGGCGGCCGCCCCGACCTCGCGCAAGCAGGCGGCCGCGACGCGTCAAAACTCGACGAGGCGCTCGCAAAAGTCGCCACGCTGGTGCGGTAGATTTTTCGAGCACTTTCATACACCACGCGAAATGACTACCATTACCTTCGCCGGTGCTTGAACGACCGCTGACCGGCAGGCGATAGAGACGAAATCAGTACCTTCAGAGGCCGCGGCAATTTCTCAGTTAGCCACCGAAGATTCGCTCGAACTCCATTTCGACGATCCGCGCCTGTTCACCGATTTGCTCGGCCAGCATGACGCGCACGTCCGCACCGTGGAGGCTGCGCTCGGCGTTCGAATCGGCGTCACCGGCACCTCGCTCAGAATTTCCGGCGCGCACGCCGAGCAGGCGCTCGCGGGCAAAGTGATCGGCGAGATTTACGATCTCCTGAAGCACGGCTACCCGATTTATCCGAGCGACGTCGAGTACGCGATTCGAATTATCCGCGGCGACCGCAACGCCGAGCTCAAGGATATTTTTCTCGACACGATTTACGTCTCAGCGAACAAGCGCGTCATCTCGCCCAAGAGCATCAACCAGAAAATTTATATCGACTCGATTCGCAACCACGATATCGTTTTCGGAATCGGACCCGCCGGCACCGGCAAGACCTACCTTGCGATGGCGATGGCGCTGGCCGCGTTGATGAAAAATCAAGTGACGCGGATGGTGCTGTGCCGCCCGGCGGTCGAAGCGGGCGAGAAACTCGGCTTCCTGCCTGGCGACCTCGCGGAGAAAGTAAATCCGTACTTGCGGCCGCTCTACGACGCGCTGCACGACATGGTGGATTTCGATCGCGCGCGGCGGATGCTCGAGCGCGGGACGATCGAAGTCGCGCCGCTCGCCTTCATGCGCGGGCGCACGCTCAACGACTCGTTCATCATTCTCGACGAGGCGCAGAATACCACCTCCGAGCAGATGAAAATGTTCCTGACGCGCCTCGGCTACAACTCCAAGGCCGTCATCACCGGCGACGTCACGCAAATCGATCTGCCCAGCGGCAAACTGTCCGGCCTCAAGGAAGCGAGCATCGTGCTGGGCAACACGCCCGGAATTTCGTTCGTGAGGTTCAACGACCGCGACGTCGTACGGCATCGGCTGGTGCAATCGATCATCAAGGCGTACGAATCGTTCAACGTCGAGGGACCGACCTCGGCGCCGCCAACCCCAACTGACGGCAACCATCGGGATTGAGCGCGTGGCGGTCGAGTTCCGGTGCGCGACGGCGCGCGGACGCGGCTACGCGCGCGGGATTCGCGACGACGCCGACCGCCTGATGCGCGCCGCGGGCCTCGCGGAGTGCGAGTTGTCGCTCACGCTGACCTCGGACCTCGCGATCCGCCGGCTGAATCGCGATTTTCGCGGAATCGACGCCGCCACCGACGTCCTTTCCTTCTCGCAAATCGAACAGGCCGGCGCCGCGCCGCCGAATCCCCGCAGCGTGAAGAATAGTCCCGGACTTCCAGTCGGCGACGTGGTGATTTCTATCGACACTGCGCTCCGGCAGGCGCGCGAGTTTCGCGTGACCCCGTCGTCGCGGCTTCGCCGGCTCCTGATTCACGGATTTCTGCATCTGATCGGCTACGATCACGAACGCTCGCCAGCCGACGCGCGCCGGATGTTCGCGCGCGAGCGAGCGCTGGCGGCGAAGATGAATCGAAAGGACCGCGAACTTTCGCGATGAAGCGCAAGCCCGCCAAGATTCCCGCGGTCGCGATGCTGACGCATTTCACGCGCGCCTCGACTTCCGCGACCGCGCTCGACAACCTGGTCGCGATTCTCAAGGATGGCGTGATTCGCGGCGGCAGCCGGATGGTTCGCGGCGCGCATCCTGCGGTCTGCATGTTCGACGTGCCAATCGCCGAATTGCGCACGATCCTCGACCGGCGCAATCGTCGCCGCTATGAACCATTCGGGATCGCGGTCGACAAGCGGTATGCTTTCACAATGGGTGCGCGTCCAGTCATTTACCTGCCGTGGCGCGAGGCGGAAAAGATCCTCGCTCCGGAGGAAAGCTGGCGCGTGGTGTCTCTTGAAATCGACAAGGATCCTCCGATCGACTGGAGCTTCGAGCGCGAGTGGCGCGTCACCGGCAATCTCGCGTTCGAGCCGCCGCTGGCGGCCGCGCTGGTCGAAAGCTGGCGGGACGTGGACGAGATTTTCGAGCGCTTCAACGGCCGGCCGCCGTGCGCCGGCGTGATTCCTCTTGCCGAGATGTTTGGCTCCCCCGCCTGACGATGCCGTCGAACAACGCAACCCGCGCGGCGCTCGCCGTGGCCAGCGGTCTCGCGCTGGGGCTGGCCTTTCCGAAGTTCGACTACGGACTGCTGGCGTGGGTGGCGCTGGTGCCGCTCTTCTACGTCATCGAAGGCGAAACCATGCGGCGCGTCTTCTGGTGGGCATACCTGCAGGGATTCGCCGCGAACGTCGTAT
Organism: uncultured delta proteobacterium; assembly: GCA_963724395.1. GTDB lineage: Bacteria > Desulfobacterota > Binatia > Binatales > Binataceae > Binatus. The sequence continues at coordinate 1,003,495 of CAVRUK010000005.1, forward strand.
CGCTTTACTGGATTCCGATTCCGCTGCACGACTTCGCCGACGTGCACATGGCCTTTGCGATCTTTCCGATGCTGGCGCTGGCGGGAATCGTCGCGATCAACACCGCGGTCGCGATTTGGTCGGGTGAATTCGTCGCGCGGCGGACGCGAATCCCGGCGGTGATCACGATGCCGGTGGCTTGGACGGCGCTCGAATGGTTCCGCACCTACATCCCGGTCGGTTTCCCGTGGAACCTGCTCGGCTACGCGGCTTACCGCAACCTCGAATTGATCCAGTTCGCCGAATTCACCGGCGTCTACGGGGTCTCGGCGCTGATCGTGTTCTTCAACGCCGTGGTCTACGTCGTGATTTTCCGCCGCGGTGTTTATCGCCTGCAGACCGTCAGCCTGAGCGCGCTGACCGCGATGATGATCGCGATGGTCGCGTTCGGCGCGTGGCGAATCAACGATCTCAAGAACGCGCCAAGTGCGGGCAGCTTCAAGGTCGCGATGGTGCAGGGAAATATCCCGCAATCGCTCAAGTGGGATCCGAAGTTCCTGCCCCAGAGTTACGGAGTTTATCAGGACGAAACCGCGAACGCGGCCAAGCGCGGCGCCGACCTGATCGTCTGGCCCGAGGCGGCGGCGGCGTTCCTTTTCCAGCCCGACGATCGATATCCCGCCGGACTTGCGGGTGACGAGGCATACCGCACCGCGCTGCTGACGCTCGCGCGCAATCTCGACGAGCCGCTGTTGTTCGGAGCACCGGCACTGGCGCGAACAGATGGGCGCCTGGGATTCTACAACCGCGCGTATTTGGTGTCGGACAAGGGCGACGTGGCCGCGCATTACGACAAGATCGAGCTGGTGCCATTCGGCGAGTACGTTCCGGCGCGCGCGATTCTCGGCTTCTTCGTCAACCGGATCGTCGAGGGCATGGGCGATATGATTCCCGGCAAAGTGCAGACGTTGTTCGATTTCAAAGGCGCCAAGCTCGGAATTTTGATCTGTTACGAAAGTATTTTCCCCGATCTCACGCGGCGCGAGGTGAACGACGGCGCCGACGTCCTCGTGAACATCACCAACGACGCGTGGTACGGCGAGAGTTCGGCTCCCTACCAGGTGCTCGCGATGGCGGCGATGCGCTCGGTCGAGACCAAGGTCCCGATGGTGCGCGTGGCGAACACGGGAATCAGCGCATTGATTGAGCCGTCGGGACAAATCACGAATCGCACTCCCCTGTTCAAGCGCGGCACGGAGATCGTCGACGTCTCGTGGCGCCCGGTGCGGACAGTCTACACGGTGGTCGGCGATTTGTTCGCGGAAACATGCTTCGCGCTCACGGCGATTGGTTTGATCGTCGCGTGGCAATGGCCGCGCCCGGCGCCGCTTGAAGTTGAAGTCACTCGATCGCACCGCCTTGCGGCCAACGGCAAGCCCCATTAATCCCGGCAACTATTCGTGCCATAATAACGGCCTTGCCGGTCGATGCCGGCGTGAGGTGTAATTTCCGATGCTCAGCGATATGAGACAGCAGCTTTCCGAGTTTGACGACCGCGCCGAAAAGCTCGGGAGGCGTCTTTGACGTCCCCGCACTGACCGCCCGCCAGAACACACTCGTCGAACAATCCGCCAAGCCCGGGTTCTGGGATCGCCAGGAGACCGCGCAAGCCGCCCTCAAGGAGCAGGAGCAGATTCGCGCTCAGCTCGCGGGCTACAAGATGCTGCGCGACAAGCTCGACGAGGCGCGCGTGTTCCTGCAGATGGCCGAAGAGGAAGGCGGCGAGGATTCCGAGGCGGCGCGCGAGACTGCAGCGGCGCTCGACGCGTCGCGCACCGAGCTCGAGCGCCAGGAACTGCGCCTGATGCTCAGTGGCGAGTACGATCGCCTCGGCGCGATCGTCTCGATACATCCCGGCGCCGGCGGCATGGAGGCGCAGGACTGGGCCGAGATGCTGCTGCGCCTTTATCTGCGATGGGCCGAGCGGCGCGGCTTCAAAACCGAGATTGCGGACTTGCAGCCGGGCGACGGCGCGGGAATCAAGAGCGCAACCGTCACCGTCGAGGGCGATTTCGCGTACGGATACCTGAAGGCCGAGGCCGGGATTCATCGGCTGGTGCGGATTTCGCCGTACGACTCGAACGCGCGGCGCCATACCTCGTTCGCGTCGGTCTTTGTTTTTCCAGAGGTTGACGACACGATCGAGATAGTCATCAATCCCGCCGATTTGCGAATCGATACGTTTCGCGCATCGGGTGCGGGCGGCCAGCACGTCAACAAGACAGACTCTGCCGTGCGCTTCACGCATATCCCGACCAATATCGTCGTGACCTGCCAGAACGAACGCTCGCAGCATAAGAACCGCGCGATGGCGATGAAAATATTGCGCGCGCGGCTGTTCGAACTCGAGCAGCGCAAGAAAAAAGAAGAGCTCGAGAAGTTCAGCAAGGACAAAAAAGAAATCGCCTGGGGCAGTCAGATTCGCTCGTACGTGCTGCAGCCGTACCAGATGGTCAAGGACCATCGCACCGGCGTCGAAGTCGGCAACACCAGCGCGGTACTCGACGGCGCGATCGACGATTTCATCCAGGCCTACCTGATGGGCGTCCGCAAAGGCGACGCCGACGCAGTGCCCAACTAGGCTTGCGCGATCACGCTGGGGGGTGAACTTTTCAGCCTGACGCTCGCGCGCCTGACGTGCTAACAATCAGGTATGGACATCAGTCAGGTACTACTCCTCATTCACAGTGCGCCCGCAAGGAGAAAACACTACAAATTTGACGGAACGAAGCTACGCCTAGTGGGTCACCCGTCCCGAACCACCACAGGTAGTGTACATCGCCACTTTTCGGCCAATTGAACATTCGCAATTCGCCGCCACTTCGGTCGCAAAATGAATCATTCCCGCCAGCCTTGCGCCCATAATCTGCGTGATCCAGTCTGAGCGACTACCAATGGCGGTGCATCCAGGCGAAGGTTCCCGGCGACGTTTTTATCGTTCGCCGCGCGCGCGCAGACGCGCGGTGGTCGGGCTCGTGGTCGCGTTCGTCTTTGTCGTCGTGATGACGGGGCTGTTCTATCAAGCGACACAAAGCGGGCTCGCGCCGGAGTCGGGCGTCGTCAAACTTGCGGGGCTGACGGCTCCCGTCAAGGTGATTCGCGACGCGGTCGGCGTACCGCATATCTACGCGCAGAACCGGCTCGACCTCGCGCGGGCGCTGGGCTACACGCAGGCGCAGGATCGATTGTTCCAGCTCGAGATGCGCCGGCGGTTGGCTGAGGGGCGCCTCGCCGAGGTGTTTGGCGCCGACTTGGTTGAGAGCGACTACGTTTACCGGCTGTTCGATCCTGAAAAATTTGCGCACGACAGCGTCGCGGCCTATCCGCCCGAGATGCGCGCGCAAGTGGATGCGTTCGTCGGCGGGATCAACGCTTATATCGATGCGCATCAGGATAGCCTCGAGCCGGCGTTTCGGCTGGTCGGTATCAAGCCGGCGCATTTCACGGCCGAAGACCTCGAGGCGGGCGCGCTGACGATTGCGGTGCTGCTCGGCTACAACGCAACCGAAGAGTCGTTGTACATGAACCTCGCGCCGAAGATGGCGCCGAGCGAAATCGCCGCGCTGATGCCGGTGTATCCGACGCTGCCGCTCGAGCCCCCGCCGCGCACGACGACTGCGGCGTTCGGCGGAACGACGCTGGCGTTTCACCTTGCGCCAGGCTTCGCGCGCCTCGGGCATCTCGGCATGCCCGCGAGCAACAACTGGGTGATCGACGGCACCAAATCGATGTCGGGCAAACCGATGCTCGCGAGCGATCCGCATCTGCCGCAATCGATTCCGTCGATTTGGTACGAGGCGGTACTCGTGACCCCGGACGGCTTCACCTCGGGCGCGCTGGCTGCCGGTTCGCCTGCGGTTGCGATCGGCACCAACGGGCATGTGGCGTGGGGCGTGACGAGCGTATGCGCGGATGTGATGGATCTCAGCCTCGAGCATCTGTCGGCCGACAGCGAACGCAAAAGTTACGAGTTCCAGGGAAAATGGCTCCCGCTGGAGCGGCGCGACGTGACGATTCATGTCAGGGACGCGGCCGACGTGACGCGAACGATCCTGTCGACGCGGCACGGTCCGATCGTCAGCGACGTGCTCGCGCGCGAGGACAATCCGCTGAGCGGCGTGAAGGTACGCGGGAATTACGCCCTGTCGATGCGCTTTGCCGGGCTGACGCCCGGGCCGTCCGCCGCCTCGGGATTCGGCTCGGCCACTGCACGCACGGGAAAGGAGTTGGTCGAAGCCTATCGCACCTTCACGACGACGCCGCTCAATCTGGTTTGGGGCGATGACTCTGGAAATATCGGCTGGAAAATCGTCGGCGCAATTCCGAATCGCATCGGCTTCGACGGCAAGTATCCGACCGCGGGATTCACCGGGAATTTCGAATGGAACGGGATGATCCCGTTCGACAGTCTGCCGCATAGCGAGAATCCAGCGGCGCATTTTATCGTCACTGCCAACAATCGGCTGGCCGACGTTTCATGGAATGGAAGCTGGGTGGCGCCGTGGCGCTTCGATCGTATCTCGAACCTGCTGCGCGCGCGCGACAAGATGACGATCGATGATTTCAAATCGATTCAGCGCGATCGCGTATCGATCTTCGCGCTGAAGCTGCGCGACGCGCTCGTGCAGGCCGGCGACGGCGACGACGACGATCTGCGATGGGCGCTCGGGGAACTCCGCGGATGGGACGGCGCGATGACGGCGAACAGCAGGCCGGCGGCGATTGTCGCGGCAACCGAAGTGACGCTGGCGCGCCGCGTGTTCAAGCCTCTGCTGGGCGAGGACTACAAATCGTTCATGCTGCTCGAGGACGGGGGCGCGTATCCGGCGAGCGAAGATATGATCGTGCGGCCCGCTAGTACGCTGTGGCCGGGAGGCGCCGACGCCGAGAGTGCGACGTTGCGCGCGGGCTTGAAGGATTCGCTCGCGCTGCTCGCGACTCGGCTCGGCAACGATCGCGACAAGTGGCGATGGGGCTCGCTGACGACGATCGAATTTGCGCATCCGCTGGGCGCAGGCGGCGGCCTGCTCGGATGGTACTTCAACCGCGGGCCGTTCCCAACCGAAGGCGGACGGCATACGGTGAACAATTCCTGGTTTGATTTAGGCGACGAACCGGCGCAGTTCAAAGTCACACAGATTTCGTCGTACCGTTTCATCACCGACCTCGGCGACCCCGAAGGCGCGCTCGGAATGAATCACAGCGGCGAATCGGACCATCCGGCGTCACGCCACTACGACGACATGATCGGCCCCTGGAGCCGCGGCGAGTATCACCCGCTCGATCCGAGTTACACGCGCGTGCAGTCGTCAGCCGAGGCTGAATTGGATCTGGAGCCGCGCTAGCTATGTCTTTCAGCTTGCCTCGCACGCACGACTGATCAAAGTTGCAATATGAAACGAACGCCTCGTTTCGAATAATTGTCACAAGGAGTTGCGGATGATCGACTTATATTTCTGGCCAACGCCCAACGGCTACAAGATTACCTGGATGCTCGAGGAGGTCGGCCTCAAGTACAACGTGATCCCGGTCAATATCGGCGCGGGCGATCAGTTCAAGCCCGAGTTTCTGAAAATCAGCCCGAACAATCGCATGCCCGCGATGACCGATCCCGACGGTCCCGGCGGAAAACCGATCTCGATTTTCGAGTCGGGCGCGATCCTGATGTACCTGGCCGAGAAGACCGGCAAGCTGATGCCGTCCGACACGCGCGGCAAGTACAACGTGATTCAGTGGCTGATGTTCCAGATGTCGAGCGTCGGCCCGATGCTCGGCCAGGCGCATCACTTTCGCCGCTACGCGCCCGAGAAGATCGAGTACGCGATCAACCGCTATACCAATGAGGCCAAGCGCATCTACGGCGTGATCGACAAGCGCCTCGGCGAAGCGAAATACCTGGCGGGAGAGTATTCGATCGCCGATATCGCGACTTACCCGTGGCTGGTGCCGCATTCGATGCAAGGACAGAACCTCGAAGATTTTCCGAATCTGAAAAAATGGTACGACGAACTGCGCGCGCGGCCGGCGACCCAGCGCGGCTTCGCAGTGATGAGCGAGATCGTCGAGAAGATGCGCACGGCGGCGCAAGCGAATCAGCCGGCGCACGATCCGAAGACGTGGGAGATACTGTTCGGGAAGAAGCAGTTCGAGAAGCGGTAAGAGAATTCGTCCCAGTTGGAAACTTTGTCAGGCCGAGCGTTGTGAACCATCCAGTAGTCGCAGCAGCGTGTACACGATTTCGACGGTGGGCACCTTCAGGCCGTGGCGGCTGGCCGCGCGGACTACGGCGCCGCTGAGGGCTTCGTATTCGAGCGATTTGCCGCGTTCCAGGTCCTGCTGGGTCGAGGTCTTCAGCGCGCGCAGGTTTTTGTGCGAGTGCGCGATGTACGCGTCGATGCGGTCGTCGGAGATGTGCGCGCCCTCGGCGCGCGCGACGGTGACAATCTCCCGCATCATCGTGCGCAGGAGCTCCAGGCCTTCGGGGTCGTCGATAATCTCGCCGACGCGCCGGCGCGTCAGCGTCGTCACGGTGTTGAGAGCGCCATTCCAGATGAGCTTGTCCCATCGCGCGGTCATGATGTCGGTTGAGACCTGGCCGAGAATCCCGGCGCGTCGAAACACTTCGGCGATTGTCTTGACTCGCTCCGTCTCGCGGCCGTCGAGTTCGCCGAAGTCGATTTGGCCGGTGCTCAGATGAACAATTTTGCCGGGCGCGACCATCTCGACTCCGACGCGCGCGTTGCCGCCCATCACAGCGTCGCGGCCGAATATCGCAGCGAGCTTAGACTCGTTCTCGACGCCGTTCTGAAGCGTGAGAATCGCGCCGCCCGGCCGAAGGCATCCCGAGATAGCCTGCGCGGCGGCGTCGGTGTCGTAGGCCTTCACGCAGAACAGGATCAGATCATACGGCGCGAAGTCGTGGGGCGTATCGGTAGCCGTGACCTCGATTCGCAGATCGCCCCGGATGCTGGTGATGTCGAGGCCACGCTCGCGGATCGCGCGCAGATTTTCCCCGCGCGCGCACAAGACGACGTCCTCGCCGGCGGCCCGCATCCGTGCGCCGAAGTAAGCTCCGACCGCGCCCGCACCCATCACGAGAATTTTCATTTTCTCACTTTTTTACTTTTTCACTTTTTTACTTTTCACTGCGCCTATCGTAGCGCCGCCGCGATCTGTTGTAATCAACCTCGGTCACGATGGAATCGGCGAGCGAAACGAGTCTTCCAGGTGCGCGCGAACTGTTGTTCGACGCCGTGCTGGCGGTGGCGACGCTGACGCTGTGGCCGATCCTCGACGAAAGATCGCAGGGCACCGCCGCGCAGCGCGCGCGCGCGATGGTCTATTTTCCGATTGTTGGTTTCGTCCTCGGAGTAATTCTCGCGGTTGCCGATCGAAGCGCCGGCCTGGTAGCGGGACCAGTCACAAGCTCGTTCGTCGTGCTGACAATCGGAGGAGCGCTCTCGCTGGGGCTGGCGAATCGCGGAGTGGCGGACACGGCCGAGGTGCTGCGGCGGGGCACGCGGCCGGCCTCGACCGGACTGGCGCGAATCGGACCGGTGGGAGCGGGCGCATCGCTGGCCGCGTTCGCGTTCGAGGTCTGGTGCCTGTCGCGAATCACCGACGACGCGGGACGCGCGGGCGCGCTGGTGATGGCGATGACGCTGTCGCGATGGGCGATCGTTCCAATCGGCTACGGGCTGAAACCGCTGGAGCATTGGGGGCTCGGCATCCCGTACGAAGGCGGCATTTCGTTTCGCGAGTTCGCCGTCTCGAGCGTCGTGGCGCTGGGACTCACGATGGGGCTGTATCAGAACGTCGGGCTGGCGGTGATCGTCGCGTTGGCGCTGACTATTCTCGCGATGCGGCTGGTGCTGAGCCGCCGGATGGGCGGCGCATCGGGCTACATGCTGGCGGGCGGATGCGCGGTTACCGAGGTCGTCACGTTTGCGGTGCTGGCAGCGCTTCGGGTTTAGCAGCTACCGATGGCAGCGAGCGGTCCAAAATCCTAACCTCTCCTTGTCCGAGGAGAGGTCGGCGCGAGCCGAAGGTGAGCGACGGGAGAGGTGCAACGCTCGCCGTCGTAGTAGTGCGTGTTGTGCTGCTGTCGTGCAGCGGAGTCAGTGTCTGTAAATTGTGGTTCGAGGAGTAAACGTCGGTGCGGTGTCTGGCGTTGCACCTCACCCGGCGACACCGCTTTTTCAAGCGGCTTTCGCCGACCTCTCCTCGGACAAGGAGAGGTTAGGACAGAGTTCTACACGTTGCGCTTGAGGGCTTCGGCCCACAGCTCTTTGAGGAGTTCGCGCAGCTCCTCAATCGATCCGTTGTTCTCGATCATGAGGCTCGCGTGCTTGCCTCGTTCCTCGTCGGACAACTGCGCGCGGATTCGCGCCTCGGTCTCGGCAGGTTTGAGGCCGCGCTGGATCTCGATACGGGCTATCACCTGTTCGCGAGGGGCGCGCACCAGCCAGATTTCGTCGAACAGCGGCTGCCAGTTCGCTTCGATCAGAATCGCGGCCTCGACGACGATCGGCAGGGTCGCGCCGCGCGCGCGCAAATCAGCCACGTTGCGGCGGATGCTCTCGAAAGTGGCGGGCCACACGATCGACGTCAGCTTGTTCAGCTGCTCGGGATTGCCAAACACGATGGCGCCGAGCTGCTTGCGATCGATCGCGCGATCGGGAGCAACGATCCGCACGCCGAACGCGGCGATGACTGCGTCGTAGGCGGGACCGCCGGGCGCATAAGTGGTGTGCGCGACTTTGTCGGCGTCGAGAATCGGCGCGCCGAACTCGCCAAGAATCTGCGCGACGGTGCTTTTGCCCGAACCAATTCCGCCGGTGAGACCAATTGTAAGCATTCCGATATCCCTAGCCCGCGGCTTCGCGGCTCCAGGCCTGGATATTGTAGAGGTAGCTGAAGAAGCCGCCGCGAGCCAGCAACTCGTCGAACGATCCGTGCTCGACGATCGCGCCGTCGCGCAGCACGAGTATTCGATCGGCGTTCTGCACGGTCGATAGCCGATGCGCGATGACGAGCGTGGTCCGCCCGCGCATCGCCTCTCGCACAGCGGCCAGCACCATCGATTCAGTCTCGGCGTCTAGCGCGCTGGTGGGCTCGTCCATGATGAGAATCGGCGCGTCCTTCAGCAGCGCGCGCGCGATCGTCACGCGCTGCGCCTCGCCCTCGGAAAGACTATGACCGCCCTGGCCCAGCAATTCGTCGAGTCCGGCGGGCAACTTGGCGAGCACGGGGCCGAGACGCGCCATCTCGATCGCGCGGAGCACGTGCGCGTCGTCGACGGCGGGCTTGCCGAACGCGACGTTGACGCGCATCGTGTCGCCCAGCACCAGCGGCGGCTGCAGGACCATCGCGATGTTGCCGCGAATCGAATCGAGGGTCAGGTAGCGCGTGTCGTTGCCGTCAATCTTGATAGCGCCGCCGTCCGGTTCGTAAAAGCGCGCGAGCAGGCTGGCCATCGTGGTTTTTCCCGAACCGCTCGGACCGACGATCGCGATAGTCTCGCCGGGCGACGCCTTGAAGCTGATCCCGTTGAGGACGGTGCGACCGGGTTCGTAGGCGAACACGACATTGTCGAATTCTATCTCGCCGCGCGCGCGGCCAAGCGCCTGCGCGCCCGCGCGATCCTTGATTTCGGGATCGATTGCGAGCAGCTCGAGACATCGCCGGAGTCCGGCCTTCGCGCCTTCGATCTGTCCGTAGGTTTGCGCGATCTGATTCACCGGCGCGTAGAGCGAGGCGAGGTAAGTGGTGAAAACGATCAGGTCGCCGATGGTGAGGCGGCCGTCGAGGACGTGCTGCGCGCCGAGGTAAATCACGAGCGCCGTGCCGCACGCGATCAACACGCCGACCGCGCCGGCGTACAGCGTTTGCAGCGTGTACAGGCGGAGCGTTGCGTCCAGGCTCGCGCTGCTCGACTCGACGAACTCGCGGTACGACTCGCCCTCACGCGTGAAAGCCTGCACCACGTGAATTGCTGCGAGCGCGCTCTGCGCGACGGTGTACAGGCGGCTCTCCTTGATGCGCGCGCCGCCGGCAATCGCGTCGATGCGGCCGCTGATCGACATGATCAACAGAATCAGCAGCGGGATAATGGCGAGCGCGACGAGCGTCAGCGTCGCGTCCATTTTGATCATCACGACGAACATCCCGCCGAGCAGAATCAGCGACGACAGCAGCGGGAAGAAGCCGTTCATCGCGATCGTTTGAATCGAATAGGTGTCGTAGGTGATGCGCACCATGAGGTCGCCGACTTCGCGGCGGCGGTGGAATGACAGCGAAAGGCGCTGCAGGTGGTCGAACAGCCTCGCGCGCAACTCGTTGACCATGCGCTGGCCGATCGAGATAGTCACGTAGTTCGTCATCACGTTGAGCAGGCCGAGCATCGCGTACAGGATGACGAGGCTGATGCACGCGGCGATGAGAAGCTCGGCGCGCGGCATCGGGGGGATCCACTTGCTGACGAGCGGCGCGCCGCGCAGCACGTTGTCGATTACAATTTTGAGCGGCCACGGCTTCAGCACTTCGGTCGCGGAGGCGAGCAGCACCCCGGCGATCGCGATCGCAAGGCGGCCGAGATGCGGGCGCATCCGGCGAATCGCGTGGCCGTAGAGTTCCAGCGTGCCCATCACGTTTGATCTTCCGGGCGCGTCGCCAGTGATATTGCCAACGAGGTTGCCACCTCGGCTGCGCAGGCTTTGATGATCGCGGGGATGCGTCGTGCGCGAGTGATCGCGAATAATCCGACGGCGACTGCGGCGCATGCTACTGCGATGATGCTTGCGCTTAGTGAGAAGCCGGCGGCCAACAGCACGAGCAGGGTGACTGCAGCGCCGATCAACGCAGGTCGCGGAGCTGTGCGAGTTCGCCAGAGCAGCGCGAGGCCGGCTTCGGTACGCAGGGCGTTTATTGGCACGCGAATCAGCGGAGGAACGATCAGTTCGAGATCGAACGATTGAAAACCGTCGGTCTCCGCGACGGCGACGCCGCGGCGGACCAGCCTGTCGCGGATGGCGGCGAGAATCGTCGCGGAGTCGATGCGCGCGGTGCCGTCTGACATAGCGAATTCGACCTGGCCGCTTAGTCTGGCCGCACCTACGTTGTCACCGCCGGCAGTCGCGGGTACGAATCGCCATTTCATACGCTCGCGCGCGAGGCTGCGGATGCTGGGGCCGAGCAGATTGAGGATCCACAAATAGATTCGCGCCGCCGGACCGGATCGCGCGCGCGGCAAGGGGACGGATGCTGCGCCCGCTCCGGCCGCAAGTATTGAGAGCGCGATTCCACCGGCGCCGAGTACTCCAAGCAACCGATTGACTCCGCCGAGGATCAGAAGAATCAGAGAAACTCCGATCCATTGAATCGTCAAAGGCAGCTCAGCGTACGAGTTGCCCGCGGAGTAGACGGTCTGGAAGAGGCCGCGGCCGAATGCGCCGTAGTAAACGCGCGCGCCGCCGAAGAGTGAGCCGATCCACGACGGCCCCGCGTAGATGCCGTCCTGATCCGCGGTGCGGAGCGGATACTTGCGGAACAGCAAGCCTTCACCGATGCCGTAGCCGCGTTGCTGGCGGAGATATGCAGAAAGCGTCGCGCGCCGCTCGTGAATCACCACGGCTCCAGGAGCATACGCGAGCGTTTCACTTGACGCCGCCAGGCGCCAGGAAAGATCGACGTCGTCGCCTGCGGCGGTGAACATCGGATCGAAGCCACCGGCCTTCACCAGCGCGGCTTTCGTGATTGCCATGTTGCAGCCGCACAGTTGCGCGAGACGATCGTCGCCGGCCCGCACCTCGCGCGGCAATCCGGGCGCGGCAGCCATCGCGGCAGCGCGAGCGGATTGAGGATCGGGGGCGAAGTTCGGACCGGACGCCGCAGCCGCATCGCGTCGCGCGATCATCTCGACCAGATGATACAGCCAGTCGCGATCGGCGCGCGCGTCGGCGTCGATGAACGCAATAATTTCGCTTTCGTTGGATGCGGCGCCGACACCTGCGTTGCGCGCGGCGGCGAGCCCATTGTGTTCGACGCGAATCGTGCGGACTTCCGACTGCTTGGCGATTTCCGAAGTCGAATCGGTCGAGCCGTCATCGACGACGATTGTTTCGTAATCAGGATAGTTGAGCTCGCGAATCGAGGAGAGACATTCGCCAAGCGTCGATGACGCATTGTAGGCGGCGACCACCACGGTCGCTTTGGGAGCGGTCGTCAGCGGAGGCGGCAGATTGTCGCCGAAGACTTTTGCGACCGCGTCGAAGGCAAGTTTCGGCGAGCGATCGCGGCGAGTCAGTCCAAACGCCCAGTCGGTAATCTCGGCGCCGCCGGTGTGCCATTCGTCGGTGAATGCGAACACGATGAAGCCGGACAATCCGAGTTCGAATGCCGCGCGGCATTGCCATGAAAGCAGTTCGGCCTGGTGCTGCTCGCCTTCGCGAATCGTATCCATGCCGGTTTCGCTGAGCACCAGCGGCAACTCGCCAGCTTGTCCCATCAGATGCGTCAGGTAGCGGCGGAAGTCTTCCTCGCGATGCAGATACACGTTGAAGGAAATGAAATCGAGAAAACTCAGATCGAGATATTCCGCGGACGGATAGTTCGAATAGGTGAAGAGCGCGTCGGGATCGATCTGTTTTCCGAGGTCGCGGAGTTCGGCGAGAAAGCGGCTGACCGCGCGCGGCCCGTGCCAGCGCACGATATCCGAGCGAATCTCGTTGCCGATGCTGTAGGCAGCGACGGTCTCGCCGAATTGACGCGTCTCGAGCACCGTCTTGCGGATGGCGTCGCGGATCTCGCGCATCATGTCGGGCGAATCAAGGAACGCCATGTGGAACGGCCACGGGATGCCGAGCATCATGCGGAGCCCGGCCTTCTGTGCCTCCTCGACCATCCACGGCGGAGGAGGAACGTAGAGCCGAATCACGTTGGCGCCGAGCCTGCTCATCAGCGCGAAGTCGGCGGCGGCGCGCTCGGGCTCGGGATATCTTTCACCGCGGGAGTTCGGTGCAAACGGGCCGTACGAAACGCCGCGAATGTAGAATTTTTGCGCTCCATCGAGGAGATATTTTCCGTGCGATACCAGCCGAGCCATGAACGATGAGCTAATCGCAAAGCCGATGGGCGCGCAACGCGCGGCGCGGCCTCACGCTTGACATCGCGCAAGTCATGCCCTGAGAATCGATTCGTGAAGGGCAAAACGGCGGCGGCGCAATCCTGTAGTCTGACGTGACGCGACGCGCTCCCAGCTGGCTCGAAAGCAAGACGCTGGATCTCGAAACCAGGGCATCGAAGCACGCAACCGCGCTTCGCGTCTGGCACGTCCTCAATCACGCCGTTGAAGGCTTCATCTACAACAACGATCTGCTGCGCGCGTCCGCGCTGACTTTCACGGTCGCGCTGTCGATCGTGCCAATTCTCGCGCTCGCATTCTCCGCGGTTAAAGGATTCGGCGGCTCGGAACGATTGCGTCCGCTGGTCGAGCAATACATGGGACTCGGATCGTCATCGTCGCAAATAATGAGCTACGTCGAGAACGTCAACGCGGCGGCGCTGGGTTCGGCCGGCGGCGCGTTTTTGCTGATCACCGTTATTTCCACGATGGGCACAGTCGAGCAGGCGCTCAACACGATCTTCAACGTGCCGCAGAGCCGCAGTTATCTTCGCAAGTTCTCCGATTACCTGAGCGTGCTGTTCACGGTGCCGCTTCTGATCGTGGCGGCGCTGAGCGTGACGGCGATTTTCTCGGTGCGGATTTCCCAATTTCCATTTGTCACGGAGCTATTGCCGTACTTGTTCGTGTGGGCGGGATTCTTTTTTCTGTTCGTCTTTTTTCCTTACACCAAAGTCAAATATGTGCCCGCGCTGATCGGCTCGTTCGTGACCGCGGTGCTTTTCCAGCTCGCGCAGTGGGGATACGTGCGCTTCCAGGTGGGTGTCGCCAACTATCGTGCGATCTACGGCGCGATGGCGACGCTGCCGATTTTCCTGGTCTGGATCTACATCGCGTGGGCGGTGATTCTGTTCGGCGCCGAACTCACCGCGGCGGTGCAGCGCGGCGATCTGCCGCCGACGCTGGGGCCAATGTCGCCGGATTTTCTGTATTCGGCGACGATGCACATCCTGGTTCGCCTGGCCGATCGCGCTTACCACGCCGGTGACGACGTCACGCCGTGGACACTTGCCCGCGAACTCTACGTCGCCGAAGCTGCAATTCAGCCGATTCTCGACGGGCTCAAGGCCGGTGGCTTTGTGATCGAGGCTGACTCGAGCACCGGTTCGCTGAACCAGGGGCTGTTCCTGGCGCGCCAGGCGTCGACGATCGTGCTGGCAGACGCGATCAAATCCGTCGACTTCGATCAAGGCGCCAGCGACGGCGATCCGCGCATCGACCGCGTGCTGGCGAAACTGAGTGCCGTGCGCACCGATCTGCTCAAGACGATCACACTCGAAGATATCCGCTCGCCGGAAGCAAAGGCTGTCGATCAGGAAACGGCAGCGATCGAGAACAAAGCCGACCACTAGTCCGTCGCGAGCGCGAATGCTCGCAACCTCGAGACATGGAAAAAAACCAACACCGCGACATCAACCCGAACTTCAAAGGACCGGCGTCGAGCTTCGTGGACGTCAATCGCATTCGGCTGCATGCGCTGGACTGGGGCGGCAGCGGCGCGCCGATCGTTATCCTGCACGCGACCGGATTTCTCGGGCGCCTCTACCGGCCGCTGGCAGAGCGGCTGCGCGCGATCGGTCACGTATACAGCTACGATCAGCGCGGCCACGGCGACAGTTCGGCGGCGCCTGACGGCGAATATACCTGGGACTCGACGATGCGCGACCTCAGGGGTTTATTACCGCGATGGGCTGGTCGGGCGTCATCGCGGTCGGCCACTCCGCCGGCGCGACTGCTATCGGCTCGCTTGCCTGCGAGCGCCCGGACCTGATCTCACGCGCAGTCCTGGCCGAGCCGGTGATCTTCGAGTCGCCGACCGCACCGGAACTCGGTTGGCGCAATCCGTTCATCGAGCGAACTCTGAAACGCAGGCGGACTTTCGACAGCGTCGAGGCGATGTACTCGAACTTCGAGAGCAAGCCGCCGTACAACGCCTGGCGAAAGGACATTCTGCGCGACTATTGCGAATTCGGCACGCGTCCGACGAGCGATGGCAGGCGCGAACTCAAGTGCGCTCCTGTGGTCGAGGCAAAATTCTACGAGACGGCGCGCGATTTCGATGGGCTCGGGCGAATTCTTCGCTGCACGGCGCCGCTGTTGATAATCTTCGGCGCGCGCGGCGATTCGCTCGGCGCGTCGCTATCAGGAAAGGTCGCGCAGCGGCTCAAGAACGGACGCGTGATCGACGTGGCCGACGCGGGGCACTTTCTGCCGATGGAAAAGCCCGACTACGTAGCGGACAAGGCGATCGACTTCCTCAAGTCTGGGTAGCAGTCAGTCAGGGCGAACTGAGTAATGCACGCGCTTCGGCGGTGTATATTCCCGGGCGTTCGTAGAGGATCAACGGCGGCTCAATAGCTACTTCGATTCCGCCGCCGGCGCGGGCTTCGATCAACATCACCGACGCGGGCATCGCAATCCGCGGATGAACGAAGCGGATGCGCTTGGGCTCGAGCTGATTCGAGCGCATCGCGGAAATCAGCTCGGCGCTGCGACGTGCAGCGAAGACAAACGCAACGCGCGCGCTACGGCGCGCGTAGCGGCGGGCGGCGGCGACGAAATCCCCGAGCTTCGCGGTGCTCTCGCCGCGCGCCACGCGTCGGCCGTGGTCGGGATTCTCGCGGCCGGCGGCCGCCGCGCGATATGGAGGATTCGCGACGACCAGGTCGAAACTGGCGGGCTCGACGCCTGCGATTTTTTTCCGCCGAAGGTCGGCGCAAACCCCGTGCACCGACTCGAGCCCGTTGATGCCGGCGTTACCGGCGAGCATCGCGGCGAGTTGCGGCTGGATCTCGATCGCAACGACTGCGCGCGGCCGGTAAAGGGCCGCGATCATGATCGATACGACACCGCATCCGGCGCCCAGCTCGAGCACCCGATCGCGCGAACTCGCGCGCACGAAGCGTCCGAGCAATATCGCCTCGACCGAGAAACGATAGCCGTGCCTTGGCTGGACGAGCGTGATAGATCCATCGAGGATCGTATCGCGAGTTTCGTTTTCGTTGCTCGAGGCCGCCGTCATGAATGCCGCCGAGAAAGGAGAGCTCTACGCCCGCATCTTTCGAAAGGTTGGTGTGTTTCTCGGCAAGGGGGAGATTCCGCGGGCGCTCAAAGAGCTGAATGAGGGTATGAAAATCGCCGAACGCAACGGCGATAGCAAGATGGCCGCGCGATTTGCGCAAGAAATTGCGAACGTCACCAAGACCGCAGAACCCGCGAAATAGCCGCCCTTTCCCTCGAATTTCGACGTTTCGCGCGTAGCGTCGCTTGACGCCTTCAAGTTCGTACTTACCTTGAAATCGTGGGACGCAAGGTGATTTGAGCGAAGGACAGATAGAAACTTCCTCGCGCCGGGCGCCCCGAAATCTGAAATCACGCCGGAGAAAACTACCGGCAGGAGGCTTTCGAAAATGGAAGTGTTGATGAGAAACGGTCTGACTCCCGACAATTCGCTGCTGCGGAATTGGAACGTGCTGTGGAACGAGCTGGAGCCCGCGCGCAGGGCGGCACCGGCGGCGGATGTCGTCGAAGATGCGGACGCCTATCATTTCTACTTCGAGATGGCCGGCATCAGGAGCGAGTCGGTCGATGTTCGCGTCGAGGACGGAAACCTGATCGTCGAGGCCGAGCGCAAACGGCCCGAGTGGTCGAAGGACGCCGAGGTCCATCTGTCCGAGCGGGCGTACGGCACGATGCGCCGCGCGTTCACGATGCCTGAAGACGCGAGCCACGACGGAATCAAGGCGGGATACAAGGACGGCGTGCTCGAAGTGACGGTGCCAAAACGGCCCGAGAGCAAACCGTTCAAGATCAAAGTCGAGTTCGAAAACTAGCCAGCGCATTGGGCGCTTCGAGCCGCGGCTAGGAGAATTTTGGCTCAGGCGCCGGTAGAATGAACTGCCGGCGCCGTGAGCGCAGCCGACGAAGCCACCGGGGCTGACCTCTCAACGGAGGAATCGCGGATGGTATTTCTGATCATCATAGTGGCTATCGTCGCGTGGGTAGTTCTTGCCTACAATCGATTAGTCAGTTTGCGCAACCAGGTAGACAATTCCTGGAAGCAGATCGACGTACAACTGAAGCGCCGTCATGACCTGATCCCCAATCTCATCGAAGCCGTCAAAGGCTACATGCAGTTCGAGCGCGACACGCTGACGCAGGTCGTCGAGGCGCGCGCCAAGGCGGTCAGCGCGCCAGACCAGGCCTCGCGCATGGCGGCGGAGAATCAGATCACGACCGGGCTCGGCAAACTGCTGGCGGTGATGGAGAACTATCCGCAGCTAAAGGCCGACGAGAATGTGCTCAAACTGCAGGAAGAGCTGACGACCACGGAAAATCAAATCGCCTTCTCTCGACAGGCGTATAATGACGTCGTGCTCGACCTGAACACGCGCATCCAGACCTTTCCGACCAATCTCATCGCCAGCAACTTCGGTTTCAAGCCGGCGGAATATTTCAAAATCGCGCCGGAGGACCAGGCCGTCCCCAAAGTCGATCTTTCGATGACCACGCCGACCGCGCCGCGCGCCTGAAGATACGCGCCGCAGGGGGCAGGCTCGATGGCAAGCAATTTCAGGAGTCTCGAAGCGACCAATCGCCGCGAGACCGTGCTGCTGGTGCTCGCGTTCATACTGCTGTTCGGAGCGCTGGGACTCGGACTTGATATTGCCGCGCACGACGTTGCGATCGTCAACGGACAGCTCGTCGGCTTCCCGGTACTGACTATTGCCGCGCTGGTTTTCGCCGGCGTGCAATCGATGGTGTCGTATTACAGCGGCGCCTCGCTGGTGCTGCTCTCCGTCCACGCGCGCGAGCTCACCCCCGACACGCCCAAGCATCAGATGGTGCTCGACGTGATCAACGAAATGGCGACCGCGGCGCGGATGCCGGTGCCCAAGCCGTACATCATGGACGATCCGTCGCCGAATGCGTTCGCGACCGGACGCGACCCGAAGCATTCCGTGATTTGTGTCACGCAGGGACTGGTCGATCAGATGGACCGCGAAGAGTTGCAGGGAGTGATCGGCCACGAGATGTCGCACGTCGTCGACTACGACATCCGCACGATGATGATGATCGCGGTGATGGTCGGCGGAATCGCGATGCTCTCGGATTTCGTATACCGCTGGATGTTTTTCGGCGGATTCGGCGCGCGCGGCCGGAGCAGTAACGATCGCGACAACCAGGCGGCGCTGCTGATCACGATCGCAGTGTTCGTCCTGGCCGCGCTGGCGCCGATCTTTTCACAATTGCTCGCGATGGCGGTGTCGAGGCAGCGCGAATACCTTGCGGATGCGTCGTCGGTCGAGTTCACGCGCAACCCGCGTGCGCTGCTGCGCGCGCTCGAGCACATCGCGCAAATCGAGTCGCCGCTGAAGGCCGGCACCGCCGGCACGGGCCATCTGTTCATCGTCAATCCGCGCGAGGGCCTCCGCTCCGACAGCGAAGGATTCTTTGCCAACCTCTTTTCAACGCACCCTCCGCTGCTCAAGCGGATAGCCAGATTACAGGCGCTGCTCGGCGCGCCCACCGCGATCGCTCTGGACGCATCAACCCAACCTAACACCTAACGTTTCTGGTTCCCCTTCCTGCACTTCCGGTTCCCCTTCCCGCGGCGGGAAGGGGTTAGGGGTTAGGTTCCACGACGTTGCTCAAAAGGGTCGTGCGACTTAAGCTCGGCGGATGTCTGATCAGCACGGAATCGAAGAAATACTCCGTCAGGTCGTCAGCCGCGTCTCGAAGATCGACGGCGTTCAAGCGATCGTGCTCGGCGGATCGCGGGCGCGCGGTACCGCCGACGAACGATCGGATATCGATCTCGGAATCTACTACGACGGCGCGCACCCGTTCTCGACGGTGGCTCTGGGAGCGGCTGCGCAAGAATTGGACGATCGTCATAGCGACGGCTTGGTGACCTCATTCGGCGACTGGGGGCCCGGTGTAAACGGCGGCGGATGGCTCGAGATTCGGGGCCATCACGTGGATTTCCTCTACCGCGAAATTGGCGCCGTGCGCGAGGCGATCGAGGACTGCATCGCCGGTCGCCCGCGCAGCATCTATCAACTCGGTCATCCGCTCGGATTTCATATGCAGATCTACGCGGGCGAGATTCACGTATGCCGTCCGCTCTTCGATCCAACCGGCGCGGTTGCCAAGATCAAGGCCCTGGTACGCGAGTATCCTGAAAAATTTCGAGCAGCCGCCGTCACCAAGCATCTGTTTGACGCGGAGTTCGAACTTTCGATCGCTGCGAAGCCGGTCGAGCGCGCCGACGTGATGTACGTGTCGGGATGCCTGTTTCGCGCGGCGGGTTTCATGACGCTCGTGCTGTACGCACTGAATCGCAGATTTTATCTCAACGAGAAAGGCGCGTTCGCAGAGTCGCAGCGATTCGCGATCAAGCCGGCGCGCTTTCACGATACGGTCGCAAGCGCGTTGGGACGCATCGGTACGACGCCGGCGGAGCTGTCGGCGAGCGTCGTCAGCTTCCAGAGCCTGGCTGCGGAATTGCGGCAGCTCGCAACGAGCGAAGGCGCGCTCTAGCGGTTGCGTCCTTTCAGCGCGCGCTCGATTTCGCGATCTGACGCCCTGCGCGCGAGCACGTCGCGCTTATCGTAGGTGTGCTTGCCCTTGGCGAGCCCCAGTTCAACCTTGGCGCGTCCGTTTTTGAAATAGATCTTCAGCGGCACGATCGAATAACCCTTCTCGCGCACGCGGCCCCACAGGCGATCGATCTCGCGGCGATGCATCAAAAGTTTTCGCGCGCGAGTTTCCTTGTGGCTGAACTGCCCCGCGGGAGCGTAGGCGCCGATATGAACGCTCTCGAGGAACGCTTCGCCGTTTTTGATGCGCGCGTAACTGTCGCGCAAATTCGCGCGATGCGCCCGCAGCGACTTGACTTCCGTGCCAGTGAGCGCGAGGCCGGCCTCGAGCGTCTCCTCGATGAAGAAATCGTGCCGCGCCTTGCGGTTGTCGACGACCAGATCGAATCCGTCGCCGGAAGCTTTGCCGTTGCGGGAGTCGCGTGCCATCGCATGCGAGTCTATCCGCCTCATCGGCATGGTTGCGAACGCGCCCCCTGAACCTTAGATTAGATGATGTAACCGTTTCGAACTGGCCTCGATTGAAGACCCACTATCGTGGGGGCGAACTGGATTCGACGAAGACAACATGGCCATGGTCGCACGCCGGGTGCTGTCGACCCGTAAAACTGGCAGACTGCGAAATTTACCCGCAGACAATAACGGTTACGCTCTGGCGGCCTAAGGGCCGCTAGCGTCCCGCCGCTGCTCGCCCATGGCAGCGGGTCGGGGCGTCATTTAGTGGGCTAGGGAACCGCAGTTCACCGGCTGGGCGGCGTCCCGAAATTTCAGCCGGCTGGCGTCAGCAAAGCCCGTCTGTGGGCGTTTCGGGCGCGAGCTAAAATTCGCAGACTAAGCGTGTAGTGGCCGTCGCCGGAAGGCCTTCGGACGGGGGTTCAATTCCCCCCGCCTCCACCAATTTCGAGTGCCTGACTGACGAAGCTGTTGTCGATCCGGCCATCAATCAAGCTAGTTGGCTCGAAGCTCGTGCAAGCGCGCGAGCCCGTTGGTCGAGAGAAAATACCGATCGCCACGGAGCTCGATCCAACGCTTATCGCGTCGATAGAACACCGCCGCCTTGGAATTGTGTGCGCCAAAAGCTGCTCGGTTCGCTTCCTGCGCTTGCTTCCAGTCTTTGCCCGCTGTACCGATTGCCTCGTAGTCCTCAAGGAGACGACGCTCCGCTTGGATAGGGTCGAACTGCAGGGCTGTGTTGGCTGCCGCTACAACTGCTGGACCCGATGAGGCGACTGCGGCAATGTCCGTGATCGCGCTGGTGGCGCGACGAATCTTTGCATCGAGCTGCGGATCCCCCGCAGGTACGGGGATTTGTATTGTGATCGTGATTCGGACTGGCTCTGCTAACATACGATTCTCCTTTAGGAACTAGATATCTAGCAGGATAGCTGGCTTCGAGCTAGCTTGTCAAGGCCATAGGCGTGCCGATGAAAAGGCGGTTCAAGAGAGCGTTCGGTGTTGACGTTCGGGGAATGTTCGGCCGGTCATTTGTCGTCTTGGATAAGAGTTTTCTGCAAGGAGTGACGGCGCAAGAGCTTCGCTTCTAACGTAAAACATGGGTGGATATTCGGCGTAACAGAGACTCTTCAGTATGAGCATTTTCGGAAGTGGGATAGATGGAGATTTGCGAATCTCGTCAAGCTCAAAGCTATTGAAAAACATATCGTCCTGCTCCCGGGAATTGGGGAGATGTTTAGAGCGGAATCAAAGAAGCGAAAACCAGCTTCGCAGGTGCTCCGGATAAAACGACTCGAGCTAACTGATAAAGTAACTCCTGGCAGACGTTTTTTTGAATTAGACGAGGACACGAAGAATATTGCAGCGGACAGAACGGTTGAGTTGCAGAAGCGGCTCGACATCATGATCGATGTTTGGACCGACTTTAAGCAGATACCAGAATTCGATGGTGCAAAATCAGAAGATATGCAAGCGATTATACGCGCTAAATCGATTCAGATTCGTGATGACCATGATGATATGCGCGGATTTTATAAGAGGCACCGTCAGCGTTTTAATCCTCCAGCCAAGCTAATCGGTGAGGAGTGGACCTTCTTTAGGTGGATTCAGGTACAGCTTCTCGCCGGCTTGGATTTTTTTGCTAGCTATGGGCTGGGTGCCCCATTCAACAGAGAAAATCTGTTTCACGGGTTCCTTGACTTAGACTATCTGATAGTCGCTCTCGTGGTCGGGGGCTTGGCGTCGCGCGAAAAGCAGATGCTAGAGCGATTTACCCTTGTATCTGCGAACGAGCGTACCAAGATAGCAGCGGGCGCGGCAGACCGAATGACCCTGGGTCGCGAGAGGCCGTGGGGGAGCATGGATCGCCGCGTCCGCTAGCTAACGCGTCCAAAGCCCGAACAGTTGACCGGGCCGCGCCGCAGGCACGAGCCCGCATTGGACAAGGAAGGGCGGGACGCCCAGGAAGGAGAGGGGCGATGGCAGAAGAATCGTACGTTGGGATCGATGTGAGCAAGGCGGAGTTGGTGGTGGCGGTGCGGCCTTCAGGCGAGCGCATGACGCTTTCCAACGATCGCGCCGGAATCAAGCGGCTGGTCGGGCGGTTGGGTGAACTCAAGCCTAAGCTGGTGGTGGTGGAAGCGACCGGCGGGCTGCAGCGCCAGGTGGTGGCGGCATTGTGGCTGGCGGGGATCGCGGTGGCGGCGGTTAATCCGTCGTGGGTGCGCAACTTTGCCAAGGGCCGCGGACTTAAGGCCAAGACCGATCGCAAGGACGCCGAGCTGCTGGCGCTGTATGCGGAACGGGAACGGCCCGAGCCACGGCCACCGGCCGACGCCGAGACTCAGGCGTTGCAGGAACTGGTGATGCGGCGCGAGCAGTTGCTCGAGATGCTGGTGGCGGAGAAGCAGCGCCTGAGCCGCGCGTCAGGCACGATGCGCAAGGAACTACGTCATCACATCGCGTATCTGGAGGGACGCATCAAGGAGGTCGAAGAGGACATCGACAAGACCGTGCGGCGCTCCGATGCGTGGCGGCGCAAGAGCGAGATCGTGCGCAGCGTGCCGGGCTTCGGCAAAGGCTTCAGCGCGATGGTGCTGGCGAAAATGCCGGAGCTGGGCACGCTCAACCGCAAGCAGATCGGCGCATTGGTGGGAGTGGCGCCGATGCCCGATGACAGCGGCCGCCGCCATGGACGGCGGATGATCGCCGGCGGCCGGTTCGAGGTGCGCAACAAGCTCTACATGTGTGCGATGGTTGCGGCGCGGGCCAACCCGGTGCTCAAGCAGTTCTATGAGCGGCTGGTCGCGCGCGGCAAGCCCAAGAAGCTGGCGCTGGCGGCGGTGATGCGCAAGCTCATCGTGATCCTCAACGCCATGCTCAAAACCAACAGCCTGTGGAGGCCGCCATGCCCGGACCTCAGCGTATGAGAAAACTAAAAAGTCGGCCCGTTGTCCACAAGTCCACAGGCGGGGTCCTCCCAAGGACCCCGCAGCCTGTGGACCCTGTGGGCAACGCGCCGCCACCGTCGCCTTACGATACAGTTGCTCCTCCGTCCTGATGGATTGGTTCTCAAATAGATTCTATTTCTCGCAATTCCCCCCTCCATCTCTACCCGGCGCTCTTTTTGCGCCGCTGCTGCGAGGCTCTCAGTGCGTCCGACATTCCGTCGTGCTTGCCGCGCGGGCGCTTGGGGGCGTCGTCCCACCAATTGCTCCATGGCATGTCATCACGACGCTGCGGATGAAGTGGATAGTAGATCCGATTGTCGCTCTTCTCGGCCTCGCCGCCGACCAGCAGCTTCACTTCGCGCTCGCTGTTGTTGATGAAGGTGTGGCAAATCCCGGTGCCCGACGGGAACGCGGCAAGGTCGCCCGGCTTCATCGAATAAATGGCGCCATCAATCCACGCGTCGACCTCGCCCTCGAGCACGTACACGAACTCCTCTTCCCTGGACTCGGCATGAGGCCACGAGCTGCGGCGCCCAGGCAACAAGCGCACCACATTGATTCCGATGCGAAGCAAGCCTGCCGCTCTCCCGATTCTGCGGCTGAGCGCGGTGCCTTCGTCGCTGTTCGGATAGCGCGACTCTCGTTCTTGAACCGACTCGGTCGAAACAATGAAGGGTGGACGTTCGCGGCGGCTGCTCATGCAGAGCTTGCTATCACAGAGCAGCCAGGATTGAGAGATACACCCTGGGCGGCGGTTGTCGCGCTTCGCTCAAAATCGCAAACTGTGTACTGTCGGGTTGAGTTGATCGGCGGAAGGAGCCTGCCGGATGATTCCTGCCAATGCCGCGCCGCTTGCAATCGCACTCCTGGGACTGGTCCTTGGAATGCGCCATGCCACCGATCCCGATCACGTAATCGCCGTCACCACGATTCTCAGCCGCGAGCGGCGTCTGGCGGTCGCCGCGCGCATCGGCGTCGTATGGGGACTCGGCCACACGCTGACCGTGCTGATAGTGGGCGCCGCGATTATAGTTTTCAAAATTGCTATTCCGACCAGGCTCGGACTCTCGATGGAATTCGCGGTCGCGATCGTGCTGATTCTGCTCGGCGCGGGCGCGGCCGCGGGACTGGTCCGCAACGCGGCAACTCGAATGCGCCGCGGCTCGTCGAAGCACGAAGAATTGATCGTCCACACGCACGCGCACGCTCACGACGGCGGCGTGCATCTGCACCCGCACGTTCACGTTGCTGCTCATGAAGATGCCGGTGACGCGATGCATCACGACCATCGCATCCCGGCTGACGCACTGCCGACGTTTGCCGCGCGGCGGCCGCTGCTGCGATCATTCGCAGTGGGACTCGTGCACGGACTGGCGGGTAGCGCCGCGATTGCGCTGCTGGTGCTGAGCGCGATTACGGATCCGTTGTGGGCGACGCTCTATCTCGCGATTTTCTGCGTCGGCACGATCATCGGTATGGCGCTCATCACGACCGCCATCGCCACCCCGTTCATAGCCGTGTCGAAGCGCGCGTCGTGGATTCATCAGGGACTCGTCACCGGCTCGGGCCTGCTGAGTTTCGGCTTCGGCCTGTTCCTCGCTTATCAGATCGGTTTCGTTGACCATCTGTTCGGTGGCGTTGCTACCTGGATTCCGCAATAAAGACCTCCCAAGGAGACGTGGATGATCGACTTGTACTATTGGCCGACACCTAACGGGCACAAGATAACGATTTTTCTTCAGGAGACCGGCCTCGACTACAAGATCGTGCCCGTGAATATCCGCAAGGGTGAGCAGTTCCAGCCCGAGTTCCTCAAGATCAGCCCGAACAACCGCATGCCCGCGATCATCGACCACGACGGTCCGGGCGGGAAGCCGTTGGCGCTGTTCGAGTCGGGCGCGATCCTGCTCTACCTGGCCGAGAAGACCGGTAAGTTCATGCCGTCGGAGACTCGTGCGCGCTACAACGTCGTGCAGTGGCTGATGTTCCAGATGGGGGGCGTCGGACCGATGTTCGGGCAGCGAGGACATTTTATGCGCGCCGCGCCGGAGAAGATCCCGTACGCGATCGAACGCTACACCAACGAATCGCGACGCCTGCTCAACGTGATCGAAAATCGTCTCGCCGAGAGCGCGTACCTGGCGGGAGAATACTCGATCGCCGACATGGCGACCTATCCGTGGGTGGTCGGAACCCGGCGCGAGCCCGAGCAGTTGGAGAGCCGCCCGAATTTCAAGCGATGGCTCGACGCGATCGGCGAGCGTCCCGCCGTCAAGCGGGGAGTCGCGGTGATGGCCGATCTGCCGCCCGAGCCGCTCGACGACGAAGCGCGCTCGATACTCTACGGCGCCAAGCAGTTCGAGCGCCGCTAGCAGCCGAAAGACGGTCAAAAGAGCCCCAAAAGCTTGCGAATTGGGGCGAATTTGGGCTAAGTGTCATTCTATGCGCTCAAGTCGTCGCCGCCATGATGGGTTAATTCTCGCGAGTCTGTTTCTAATAGCCGTCTGTGCGATGGCTGGCGCGCGCACTGCCGGAGCGGAGAGCGCCGCAGGGACGATTTTCGGCGCTACCGGACCAGTTCAGATCCAGCGCGGTGGCTCCACCATGCCCGCCACACCGGGCACGCCGGTTATCCAGGGCGATCAGATCGTTGCAGGCGCTGATGGGCAAGCCGTCATCATGCTGTCCGACGGGAGCAAGCTCGAACTCAGGCCTGCGACCACAATCACGCTCGACCAGTATGTAAATGGTGGCGCCACGCCGACGCGGATCGGCCTGACCTCCGGCATACTGAAATCTGATGTGAATGGGACTGACGCAGCTCCGGCCAACTTCCAGGTGCATACGCCCAACGCAATCGTGACTGCACGCGGCACGACCTTCTACACCTCCTACACTCCAAGCTCACCTCAAACCGGCAACCTTCCTGGCGTCTCCCATTACACCGAGGTGGCCGTGATCGAGGGCGCGGTCAATTTGGCGCAGGCTGCCGCTCCAGCCGGCGGCGTTGAGGTCGCGCAGGGAACGACAGGCACGGTACCGGGCGGAGCAGCGCCGCAGAGCAACAAACGACATTTCCCAACGTGCTCCAACCCGCCTACTTCAAAGGATCAGTGCAAAAATGGCGGCTGGCGGCAATTCGGTTGCTTCAAGAACCAGGGCCAGTGCGTCAGTTACGTCGAGCACGAATAGTGATTTCCTAAGGGAACCCCCGGTAGTAGAACCTTCTGCCGTCGACCTTCGGTGAGAAAGTAACGGTGAAACAACCGAGACCAACATTTGGTCGCGGAGGAATAGTCGCCGATGCACTGGCGCAAGCGCGGCATCTTTCGGGTTGCCGGAATCGGCATCCTTTTATCATTGCTGTTGACGGCATGTCCGTCGGGCACAAACGCGCAGGAAGCATCGCCTGATCCCGGGAACCTAAGCCAGCACAAGAACGCAGACATTCCGGCGGGTGGCCTTGAAGCTCCTGAAACCGGCGGAACGTTAGGCGGAAACCTGCTGGTCAATGGAGACTTCACCGAAGGGTTGGAGGGTTGGCATGCGTCGGCGCGATGCTTCCTGCCCGACCCGTCGACGCGCGCTCCAAACGGTCACCCAAGCCTCAAGGTAGAGAATCCCGACTCGTGCAGGCCGTCAGCGAGGACCGCGGTCAACGAGTTCGTGGCTCCGCCCGGCGTTTATTCGATCGGCGGGGAAATCAAAACTCCCGATCTGACGAAAAAGCTGATCGCCGGAGCGCAAATGGATTTGTTCACCGGCTGTGAGACGGAATTGGTGAACGGCGCCGGCGATTGGCAACAGCTCGTCGGCAAGCACTGCGTCGTCGCGCCCGGCACGAAATCCCGCTTTCGGCTCGCAATCAATGGCAAGACATCGAGCCCCGCCTGGTTCGCGAACATGTACGTGCGAAGGGAACTCGGCCCGCTGTTCCGCATCTACATGCTGTATCCGAATTATCGCGGATACCTGTTCGCCGGCCAGTCTCATGAAGTGCGCGCGGCGGTGACACTCAATCACGACGCCGGCCTGCGCCGCGAAGACCTGGTCTTTCAGCTCGAGGCGGTGCGCGTCGATTCGGGAGCAAAGACCGCTCACGCGTACAGCTCACCTGCCTATGATTTCACGGCGACGCTCGATTTCGGCCCTCTCGCTGCGGGCGTTTACCAGGTGCGCGGAATCCTCTTGGACAGGAGCGGGAAGGTTCTTTTCGAGCAGCCGCCCTACCGGGTCGTGAAGGTCGATGCAGACCCCGGCACGCTCTTGAAGGCGTGGATCGACGATCGCAACCTCGCGCATTTCATCGACGGCAACCCTCACTTCGTGCTCGGAATCTACGACACCACCGGATGGTCGTACAGCCCGGCTTCCTTCGAGAAGGAGCTGGCCGCGATCGCGCAGGCGCCAATCAACATGATCATCAACTATTTCCTCACCAATGCGCCGACCCCGGCGATTACCGCATACACCACTGCGATGAAGCAGTTCGGAATAACGTTTTTGCCGGACGTGAGCGGCTTCCATACGGGCAACCGTGCTTTCCCTAAAGGTGTCGCCGACGAGTTTGGAACCGACGACCCCGACGAGCTGATCACCGACTACGTCTCCACCTTCAAGTCCGACCGCGGCGTGGTGGGATACTACGTTCAGGACGAGCCGGAGATCGCCGCGCAGCCGGAAACTTTTCGCCAGAATTTGCTGATCAAGGCCGCCGATCCCGCGGGCTTCAACCTGGCGGTGCTCGACCGGCCGCACGACCTGCCGATGTGGAAGGACTCGGTGGACGTCCTGGGCGTCGACCCGTATCCGGTGTGGCTGCCTGTCGATAACGACATCGGTGAAGTGGGCGATTGGACCAGGATGGCGGTGAATGCGGTCCATGATTCCAGACCAGTGTGGACGATCATCCAGTTTTTCCAGGCGGACGCGATGTCGGAGTGGCCGACCGAACAGCAACTGCACGACATGAGCTGGATGGCGATCGCGGAGGGCGCCAACGGAGTCTTCTACTGGTCGCACGGCATCCGTGCCCTCGGGTGGGTGAGGGATCCGGTGCAGCACGCGGCGCTTTGGGGGTCGCTAATCCGGGTGACCAAAGAGATCAAGGATCTAGAGCCGGTACTGCTGCGGCCCGACGAGCAAGTCCTGAACGCCAAGCCTTCCAGGGACATCGTCACACGCGAGAAAACCGGAGCGGACGGCGCGCGTTATGTGATTGCGTACAATCATGGAAGCGCGTTCGCGCCAGCGAGGTTCGTCCTCCAATCGCCCGCGCGATCGGTGACAGTCCGCCGCGGGATGGTAAAGGTTGAGCTCAAGGATGGCCTGACTTTCGACGACACCTTCGCCGGCTACGAAGCGAAAGTCTACGAAATCCGGTAGTGCACCCTAAACAATCCGGTCCCCCTTCCCACTATGGGAAGGGGTTAGGGGTTAGGTTCCGTGCGCGACGCGCGCACTCTCTCCTCCCGACCGAAGCGAGCACCGCGAGCGGAGCTGGCTTCTGGCCTCCGGACAGCTTCGCGCCAGCGCGAAGCCGGTACCGGTTCCGAGTCGCCGCATCCGTTTACCTCTAGTGATGCGGGCCGCCTCCTCCATGCGGTGCTTCCGGATGTCCCCCGCCGCCCCCACCGCCATGCGGTGCTGCAGCAGGATGTCCGCCTCCACCGCCCGCGCCACCACCGCCGCCGCCGCGATGCTCGAATGCCTGCTCCTGCTGAGCATGCTGGCGCTCAAAGGATTGCATTTGCTGCGCATGCTGACGCTGCATGTTCTGCTGCTGCGCGAAATGCTGGCGTTGAGCCTCCTGTTGCTCGGCCGCATGCTGACGCGCGAGCGCCTGCGTTTCATTCTGCTGGCGGCGCAGGAGTTCCGCTGACTGCTGCTCGTGACGATCCTCGACTTGCCGCCAATTTGCCCCATTGTCCTCTGGAGCGGCCTTCCTGGGCTGCTCCGCTTCCCGCACATGCTCCTGCAGATGCTGCCGCTCGAAATTCTCGGTCTCCGCTTCATGCTTTTGCTGAAGCTGCCGTAATTGCTCCGCGCGATTGCGCTCGGACTCCTGCTGCTGCTGCGCGCGATTGCGCTCGAGCTCCTGCATCTCGACGTTATGCTGGCGCTGGAGCGCCTCTTCTTGCACGCCATGTTCGCGCGCTACCGACTCGCGCATCGCGCCAGTCCAATCGGGATGATGCTCCATCGCCCAGGTGGGATTCTTTTGCGCCCACCAGTGGACGTCGTGCCAGACATGCTTGTCGTCGTAGTCGCCCTTCCATTCGGGATGATGCTGATCGGCCCACGCCGCATCATGATTGTGCCACCAGGTGTCGTTGTGCCAGACGTGTTTGTCGTCGAAGTCACCCCACCAGTTGGGATGATTCTCGCGCACCCAGTCAGGCTTGGTCGCCCACCAATAACTTGCCGGACGCCATATTCTGCGATCGTCGAACGCGCCCCACCAATCGGGATGATTCTCGCGCACCCAGTCAGGCCGGTTCTGCCACCACCATCCCGCGGGCCGCCAAACGTGCCCGTCGTCGAAGTCGCCCCACCAGTCGGGATGATTCTGGCGGCACCAGTCGGGGTGAAACTGCCACCACCATCCCGCCGGGCGCC
Organism: uncultured delta proteobacterium; assembly: GCA_963724395.1. Classification (GTDB taxonomy): domain Bacteria; phylum Desulfobacterota; class Binatia; order Binatales; family Binataceae; genus Binatus. The sequence goes on from CAVRUK010000005.1 coordinate 1,033,338, forward strand.
AGTAGTGGTGATCGTCGAAGTCTCCCCACCAATCCGGGTGATGCTCGCGAACCCAATCGGGATGATACTGGTACCACCACGGCGCCGCGTACCAGACGCCTTCGTAGTAGTCGCCCCACCAATCCGGATGATGCGCGATTACCCACTCGGGCTGGAGCTGCCACCACCACGGCGCGGGATACCACAAATCGTCCCAATCGTCGCCCCACCATTCCGGGTGATTCTGCAATACCCAGTCGCGGTGGCGATGCCACCACCATCCCGCCGGATACCAGACGCCATTGTCAGGCGCGCCCCACCATTCCGGATGGTACTGCTGAACCCATTGCGGCTGATATTGATACCACCAACTCGCGGGATACCACGCTCCCTGGTAGTAATCGCCCCACCATTCGGGATGATGTAGTCGCACCCACGCGGGCTGCGAATCCCACCACCACCACGCGGGATGCCAGATGTGATCCTCGTCGAAATCGCCCCACCATTCAGGGTGATGCACCTTGACCCAGTCGGGCTGATGCTCCCACCACCAGGCGGCTTCGCGAAAGGTATGCCCGTTGTCGTAATCCCCCCAAGCAGGAACAGGCGGCAAGGGCGAAGGCCAAGGCCGGTACTGCGCGAACGCGGGCGTAGCCAGCAGAAGGAGAACCGTACTCGCCGCCAGCAAACCCTTGATTCTGGTCATCGACGCACCCCAGTTAATCGCAAGTAAATCGCATCGCAAGCCAATAAACTTCGCCAAATCACACTTAATATATGATACGTATCGCCGCAAATAGTCGTTTACAGACAAAACCGCTGCCGCTCATTTAGTCATCACGACGAAGCAAGCACCGCGAGCGCGGCAATCTCTCAGTTTCAATTGCGGGCTCTTCCCCTCTCCCTGCAAGGGAGAGGATGAAGGTGAGGGTCCGATTACAGCGCGCTATTCTGCGCGCGATTCAAGATTCTGCCTCTTCTCCGAACCCGTATCCGGAGGTTATGCAAAGTTCCCCCTCCGCTCGACAAGGGGATCTTTCACTTGACACCAGAGAGCGATTTGCCAATCTCGCTCCATTCGTCCGATGGCCCGGGCTACTGAGCGCATCTTTCGGACGTTGACGAGTTGGGGAGGGACTGGGTGACAATCTGCATAGTAGCTCGTTCAACCGAGAAGGGCGGTTCGTTTGTCGTGGCTGGCGACCGGCTCTTTTCTTATGGCGGAGTATATCTCTACGACAGTATTTCACTTAAGAGACTTCCCATCTCGTATGACCGTCGCTGGCACTGCATGTTTGCTGGCGATGTTGCGCGCGTCATGCCACTAGTGAGATTGGTCAGAAAAGATCTAGGCGTGCGCCGACCGCCCTATCGTTACGAACAGATCGAGCGCGCTTGGATAAGGGCGTTCCAAGATTATCGCGAACAACTAGTGAACGACCGAATTCTCAGTGTCTATAAGACCGACTTAGCTAGTTACCAGCAAAAGGCCTTGAAGTTTGGGCCGAAGGAATGCGCGAGGATTAACCGACGTATTGAGAGATCGCGAATTGGAGTGCAATTTATCGTCTATGGTTATGACGACCTGAATGATTCGCATTTGATGACCCTATGTGAAACGTCCACACAGCCGGTGGTTGTCGAATCGATTGATCTTGACCAGGAAGGTTGGGCCGTTATCGGCTGCGGTTCCAAATTTGCACGCGCATCTCTGTTATCAAGTGGACTATTGCCCGTTCATTCTCAGGTCGAAATGTTGTGCCGTGTATGTGAAGCGAAAATCGAAGCCGAAAAAGACCATCAAGTAGGGAAAGACTCTGCTGCTGGCGTTAGCAATAGGCCAACAAGCAAAGTCGCGCCGACAACTGAAGCATTCATTCCAATACCCGCCGTGCAAGCTATCCGTTATGCTCACGCTCAGCGCAAGGACAGACCTTATCCGAATGAGTTGTTGACGGCTCTGTCAGACTGCATTGATAGCAACATTACCACTGAGAGAATGCACGAAGCGATCTGGCGAGCAGAGCAGATGATTATCGCTGAAAATCAAAAGCGCCGTGGACGCTAAGCAGCTTTCGTCCTGATCGACCACGAACTCCTCGCCCGCCAAGAGGGATGAACTTTTCGGCCTTACCCTCGCGCGCTTCCCGTGTTACCCATACAACATGGACAAACCTCATCACGGTCCGCCCCCCTCGACCCTCCCGCCGACCTGCTCGACCATCGGGCGACCGGGTTGCGCGCAGAATCATTTTTTGACGGAACGAAGCTACCGATAGTGGTAGACCCCTCCCAAACCCACAACTAATGGTATGAATTTGCTTTTTCGGCTCATTTCAATCGTCCAGAATTGCGCCATTCCTTCCTCATTTGACCTCAAAAAAAGAGGCGCACTGAGATGAACCACCGCACACAAGTCGGGATTGTCGGCGCGGGGCCGGCGGGCCTGATGCTGTCGCACCTGCTGCATCTTGCCGGCATCGAATCCGTCGTGCTCGAGGCTCGCAGCCGCAAGTACGTCGAGGAGCGGGTTCGCGCCGGCCTGCTCGAGCAAGGCACCGTCAACCTGATGAATGAAACCGGCGTCGGCGAGCGGATGAGGCGTCTCGGGCTGACGCATCACGGCATCGAACTGCGCTTCGGCGGCCGTGGCCATCGTATCGATCTGAGCGGGCTGACCGGAGGCAGCACGGTCACCATCTACGCTCAGCACGAAGTCATCAAGGATCTGATCGCGGCGCGGCTGGCGGCCGGCGGCGAGATTGTTTTCGAGGCGGACCAGGTCACCATCCACGACTTCGACGGACCGACGCCGAAGATTCGCTACCGGACGGACGGCAACCTCCACGCGTTGTCGTGCGATTTCATCGCGGGATGCGACGGCTCCCACGGCGTATGCCGTCCGGCCGTCCCGGCCGGCGTCCTGACTATCTACGATCGCGTATATCCATTCGCGTGGCTGGGGATTCTAGCCGAAGCGCGCCCGTCGTCGGACGAATTGATCTACGCATACCACGAGCGCGGCTTTGCGCTGCATAGCATGCGCTCGCCGGAGATCACCCGGCTCTATCTGCAATGCGCGCCCGACGAGGACCTCGCCAAGTGGCCCGACGAAAAGATCTGGGACGAACTTCAGCTGCGACTCGCCGCCGGCGCCGGCTGGAAACTCAACCGCGGCGCCGTTCTCCAGAAGGGAATCACCGAGATGCGAAGCTTTGTCGTCGAGCCGATGCAATCCGGCACGCTGTTCCTCGCCGGCGACGCGGCGCATATCGTGCCGCCGACGGGCGCCAAGGGCCTCAACCTGGCGGTCGCGGACGTTCGCGTGCTGGCCCGCGCGCTGACTGACTATTACGCCAATAGTAATCGCGAACTACTAACTAAGTATTCGGAGACTTGTTTGCGGCGGGTCTGGAAGGTGCAGCGCTTCTCCTGGTGGATGACCTCGATGCTGCATCGGTTCAATGACGAGAACGCTTTCGACCAACGCCGCCAGCTCGCCGAACTCAGACTACGTAACCAGCTCGCGCGCCGCATCGCAGACGCTCGCGGAAAATTATGTAGGACTGCCGATGGAATGAAGCTCTTAACGGATTTACGAAAGCCCGACGTCTTACTCCCGCTCCTCACTCATCGATTGCGCGACTTCGAGACCGACCAGCCGCGCGATCAGAATAGCCATGTACAACTGGCCGAACACCGCCTCCATCACCGAGAGGCTGCGGGCGCCCTCCGAAACCGGCGAGATATCGCCGAATCCGGTCGTCGTCAGGCACACGAAGCTGTAGTAGATGAAGCTGTGAAGCGACGCTATGAGCGGCGCGACGTGGCCAACCGGCTTTTGAAAAAGTGCGGCGCTGAACGAACCGGGATCGCGCAGTTCGATGACCGCGAAGGCGTACGCGAACGCGACTCCCATCAGCAGGTAGGCGCAAATCGACGCGCTGATGGTGTCGAGCGTAACGCTCTTCACGATGAACAGCCTGGAAACCAGCGCGATGACGGTAACGGCCAGGAACAAACACGAAGTGATCGCGCCGACCCCTTCGATCGCGGGGCTCACTGTGAAAAGCAGAATCACCCGGCTCCCGACCGAAGGGACAAACAGAACCAAAGCGGTAACAAAGTAGAATCTGCTCGAACGAAACGCATACAGAGCGGTCAGCAGCACGAGAGATATCGTCGCGGTCGCAACATTCTGCGCCAAGGCATGGCCCGAGAATATCGGCTGAGTGACGAGCAACACTATGATCGTCGCGAGCAGAAGGGTGAATCTGCCCGGCCAATTGTGATGCGCCAACCCCAGCCGCCGCCACAGTGCGGGTGGACTGAGCATGCCGGTCTTTGCGCTCATGACTCATCCGTTTCGCGCACCCGGACCGGCAGTGTCAAGGCGAATTGCTCTGGCGATCAGGCCCGAACAGGTAGCTGCGATGCCCGTCATCAAGCCAGATGTCGATCGCAGTCAGTTGCTGATGCGCGCCGAAGTACTGGCGCGCGTCCTCCAGCAATCCGGGTACCTCGCGCGGCGTCAGAGCCTCGACCACGATCCTGCCACTACCAGGAGAACTGTCGTTGCGGCCGCAAAAGCCGAAGCGTCGCCGCTCGACGTGATAGTCCATCTCAGGAAACGAAGTCCGGTACCACGAACGAACTTCTTCGGCCACATGATCGTGCTCGGCATGAGTCATAGTGCACCAATGGCGGTTAGCCATTGCTCTACACGTCCCCGAATCGAAAAGCGACGCGTCGAATGCCCAATCATGTCCCAAGGTGCGACACGGCTGTCTCCGCTTCAGTCGCCCCTGAATGCACTTTGAGGCTTAGCTTGTCAGCACGACAAGGCATGGACGTTGCGTATCACCGGCAGTCGAGGAGGACCGCACTTCCCATGGACCCGATCATCCAACAGTCTTTAGCCGGCAGGAGGTTCGCCTTGCTCGGATTCGAAACGGCGGAGGCCGATTCGATCATCGCGGCGCTGGGGACCGTCCGTGGAATTGGCCATGTGGTCGGAGCGACACTGAATATTCCCCGGCTCAACGGCATTTCTCACTTCGACGCTTGCTTCGTCAACACTTCGGCGGCGAGCGTTGGCGAGCAGCCGGCGCCTATCGAAATGATCGCGCGCAGCCGCAAGCCGGCGGTGATCGTCGGCACGTTCGATGAGTTGGTGATGCGAGTCGGCGCATTCGCCGGCCTCAGCCGCGATTTCATCATGCGCCCGTGCCAGCCCGATGAACTCTTGCTCAGGGCGCACCGCATCCTCAGGTTCGTCGAGAGCGCGTCGGCGGCGATTGAGATTCAGCGCCCGCTCCGAAACGGCGCCCGGCATGTTGTGCTGGCCGATGACGACGCCACGACCGTCGTTATGATCTCGACGATCCTGAAGCACTTCAATTTTCAGTGCGATGTCGCGCACGACGGTGCGCAGGCGATTGAGATTGCCCGCGAGAAGAAGCCCGACCTGGTGCTGCTGGACGTGTCGATGCCGCATATGAATGGGTTCGAAGCGCTGACTGCTCTGCGCGGCGACTCTGCCACCAGGGACACGCGGGTGATCCTGGTCAGCGCGCATCATGATGAAGCCGAGGTGGTCAAGGGTTTCTCGCTCGGCGCCGACGACTACATCACCAAGCCGTTCAACTCGGGCGAGTTGATGGCTCGGATCAACCGGGTTTTGCGCGAACGTGAAGACAACTAACCGGACTGGTTGTCATGTAACGCTCGCCTGTTTTACTGTTCCCGGGTGTTTCGACTCGACGGCAAGACCGCGATCGCCACCGGCGCCGGTTCGGGGATAGGCCTGGCGATCGCCTCGACGTTCGCACAAAACGGCGCGCGCGTCTTTGTGCTCGATCGCGATCTCACAGCGGCCGGCGCCGCCGTCGAGAGTATTCGCGCGGCCGGCGGCGCGGCATCTGCCGTCGAATGCGACGTCGCGATCGCTGATTCGGTCGAAGCCGCCTTCGCACGCATCGATTCGGACCGCAATGCGCCGCGCATCGACATCCTGGTGAACAACGCCGGAATCGCGCACATCGGCACGGTCGAGAGCACCTCAGAAGCCGACCTCGACCGGATCTATTCGGTCAACGTGAAGGGTATCTTTCTCTGTTCGCGGGCCGCTGTGCGCCGGATGCTCGCGAGCGGCGGCGGCGTGATTCTCAATCTCGCGTCGATTGCGTCGCTGATCGGGCTCACCGACCGCTTCGCCTACTCGATGAGCAAGGGCGCGGTGCTGACGATGACGCGATCGATCGCGGTCGACTACGTGAAGCGCGGCATCCGATGCAACTGCATCTGTCCCGCCCGCGTTCACACGCCATTCGTCGACGGCTATCTGCGCACCACTTACCCCGGCCGTGAAGCCGAGATGTTCAAACAACTGTCCGAGTATCAGCCGCTGGGCAGAATGGGCACGCCCGCGGAAGTCGCCGCGCTCGCGCTCTACCTATGTTCGGACGAGGCCTCGTTCATCACGGGACAGGCATATCCGATCGACGGCGGCGTGCTCGTATTCTGATGAAACAGTACGGCCGCACCATCAACCTCAAGAACGACCCGAAGATCATCGAGCGCTACCTCGAGCATCATCGCGCGATTTGGCCCGAGGTCGAGCGCGGGCTCAAGTCCATCGGCATCGAGCGGATGCTCATCTTCATGCTTGGCCGGCAACTGTTCATGTTCATGGAGACGACGGACGCATTCGATCCCGAGCGCGACTTCGCGCGCTACGAGGCAAGCAATCCGCGCAATCGCGAATGGCAGGAACTGATGACCTCGATGCAGGAGCCGGTCCCGGGCGCGCAACCTGGCGAATGGTGGGCCGAAATGAAGCTGGTCTTCACGCTCTAAGTGGCGCGACCTGCTTGGTCTAATTCGAGGTCGTCGGCTTGACGAACTTGAGCGTCATTCGGTCGCTCTCTCCGATTGCCAGATACTTGGCGCGATCCTTATCACCTTGGCGCAAGGTTGGCGGCAGATTCCACACCGGATGATCGCGCTGGTCCTTGGGATTCGCATTGATCTCCGACGTGCCCGCCAGCTTGAAGCCGGCCCGCTCCGCCAGTTGGACCATATAGTCCTGGCGCACGTATCCATTCTTGGCTTTCGGATCCTGCGGCTGCGACGGATCGGCGCGATGGTCGGTTACGCCCAGGATTCCGCCGGGTTTGAGCGCGCGGTAAAAAGCCTTGAAGTAGTCTTCCGAGGTGCCGCGCGGAATCCAGTCGTGCACGTTGCGAAACGTCAAGACCATATCCGCCGAGCCCGCGGGCGCGATTTCGGTTTCGGCCGGCGGCTGGAGCGTAGTTACGATCACCTGGCCATAAACAGCGGGATCGGCCTTGAGCTTCTCCTCGAAGGTCTTGGCGCCCGTCCCTCCCCCCACCGCTTCGTAGAGCTTGCCGTGGTCTTTGAGAAACGGCGCCAGGATCTCGGTGTACCAACCCGTCCCCGGCGAGATTTCGACCACGGTCATCTCGGGCTTAATCCCGAAGAAGGTGAGCGTCTTGAGCGGATGGCGATATTTGTCGCGAGCCTTGTTTGCCTCGGAACGCTGCGGTCCCGCGATCGCGGCCCGGAGCGAGGCGGTCGTGCTGGTGTCATCCGCGGCAGCCTCGAATCGCGTCGATGAGATCGCAACGATCGACACAGTAAGCAGGACTGACAAGGGTAATCTGATTCTGTGCTTCATTTCCTTCTCCATTCCGAGCCGCCGGGGAATTCAAACGCCGCGAGCGACGCCGGGAGCATCTCGATGCTGAAGCCTGGCGCGGTCGGCGCCATGTACCTGTCGCCGCGCACCACCACCGGATTCTTGAAGTGCTCGTGCAGGTGGTCGGCGAATTCGATCATCCGGTTGTCGAGGCTGCCGCTCACGCAGATGTAATCGATCAACGAAACATGCTGGCCGTATTCGCACAGTCCCAGTCCACCCGCATGCGGACAGACCGGCACGCCGAACTTCGCGGCGAGCAGGAGGACGGCGAGCGCTTCGCTGAGTCCGCCAAGGCGGCAATTGTCGAACTGGCAGAAGTCGATCGCGCCCGCCTGCATCAACTGCTTGAACATCACGCGATTGGCGGCGTGCTCTCCGGTCGCGACGCCGACCGGTTTGATCGCGCGGCGAATCGTCGCGTGGCCCAGGATGTCGTCGGGGCTGGTGGGCTCTTCGATCCACAGCGGATTGAAGCGCGCGAGCGGGCGCATGAACTCGATCGCCTCGCCGACGTCCCACGCCTGGTTCGCGTCCATCATCATGACGGCGCGCGGTCCGATTTCTTCACGCACGAGCGCGGCGCGATGAACGTTGGCGGCCGAGTCGCGGCCCACCTTTATCTTGAACCGGCTCCATCCCGCGGCCAGCGCCTCGCGGCATAGCCGGCGCACTTTGTCGTCGGGATAGCCCATCCATCCGGCCGAAGTGATGTAGGCGGGGTAGCCCTCCTTTCGCATCTGCGCTTCGCGCTCGCCGCGCGTTGCAAATTTGCCGCGCAGGATTTCGAGCGCATCGTCGCGACTGAGCGCGTCGGTGAGGTAGCGGAAGTCGATGCACGAGACGAACTGCTCGGGCGTCATGTCGGCGACGAGTTTCCACACCGGCTTGCGCTCGATTTTGGCGTAAAGATCCCAGACCGCATTTACGATTGCCGCGGTCGCGAGATGAATCGCGCCTTTCTCGGGACCGATCCACCTGAGCTGGCTTTCAAAAGTGAGGCGATCCCAGAAGCCGCCGAGGTCAGCGACTAAGTCTTCGTATTTCGAGCCGACCACCAGATGCTGCAGCGCGCGGACGGCGGCCACTACGACTTCGTTGCCGCGCCCGATCGTGAACGTCATGCCGTGGCCTTCGATGCCGTCGCGCGCGTCGGTGGTCAGCACTACATAGGTGGCGGAATAGTCGGGATCCGTGTGCACGGCGTCGGAGCCGGCGAGCGTTCTGGAGGTCGGGGTTCGGATGTCGCGGACCGACAGTCCGGAAATTGTGCGCGCCATGATCGCTTCCTCTGCGCGGCATGGTAGCATCGCGCGACCGGCGATGACGACTCAAACGCCACTCGCGATCCGCGATCTGCGGCAGTCATGGCCGCGTCCGTCGGCACCGAAGCCGATCGTCGTGATCGGTGCGGGAAGTATCGTTCGCGACGCCCATCTGCCGGTTTACAAACGTCTCGGCTTTCCGGTCGCGGGGATTTTCGACGTGAACCCAAAGGCGAGCCGGGAACGGGCGGCGGCGTTTGCGATTCCGCGCGTGTTTGACTCGCAGGATGAAGCCGCGTCGATGCGCGACGTAGTCTTCGACGTAGCGATCCCGCCTGAAAATATCGCGGGCGTGCTCGAACGGCTGCCGGTCGGCGCCGCGGTGCTGATTCAGAAGCCGATGGGCCGCGACCTTGCCGACGCGCGCCGCATCGTTGCGATTTGCCGCGAGCGCCGCCTGTCGGCCGCGGTGAATTTTCAGCTTCGCTTCGCGCCCGACATGCTGGCAATCAAGGACGCGCTCGAGCGCGGCGTCTTCGGCGACGTGCTCGACGTCGAGGTGCGGATCAATTTGCACACGCCGTGGAACTACTGGGCGTTCCTCAAGGGCGTGCCGCGCCTCGAGGTGCTGATGCATTCGATTCACTATCTCGATTTGATTCGGTCGCTGCTTGGCGAACCGCGCGGCGTGTATTGCAAGGGCGTGCGGCATCCGGCGATGCCGGACTATTCCGACACGCGCACCAGTATCGTGCTCGATTACGGCGACACGATTCGATGCAGCCTGACGATGAATCACGCGCATACGTTTGGCGAACGGCACGAGATGTCCCAGCTCAAGCTCGAAGGGACGCGCGGCGCCGCGATCGCGAAGATGGGCGTGAATCTCGACTATCCCGCGGGCGAGCCCGACACGCTCGAAATCGCGAGTGAAGATTCGAAGGGCTGGAGCGCGATCGCTTTGCGCGGTTCGTGGTTCCTCGAGGCGTTCGAGGGTCCGATGTCGAACCTGCAGCGATTCGCCGCCGGCGAAGATTCAAAACTGGTGTCGGGCGTCGAAGACGCGATCGGCACGATGGCGGTGGTCGAGGCGTGTTACGAATCGAGCGCGCACGGCGCCACCCCGATTCCCACAACGAGATAGAATCGCGATCATTGTCGGCGGAGGGTCTTCACCGATGAGCAAAGAACATGTTGTTTTTTTGTTTGACGTCGATAACACGCTGATCGACAACGATCGCATCGTCGCCGACATGAGGAGCAATCTCGAGCGCGACATCGGCAGCGATTCGCAGCAGCGCTACTGGGAATATTTCGAGGAGCTGCGCACCGAGCTCGGCTACGCGGACTATCTCGGCGCGCTGCAGCGCTACCGGGTCAATCATCCGCGCGACTTCGGAATAATCGCGGTCTCGTACTTCCTGATGAACTACCATTTCGCAAACCGGCTGTTCCCCTGCGCGCTCGACGTGATCGAGCAATACAAGCAATACGGCGAGACGGCGATCCTGTCCGATGGCGACATGATTTTTCAGCCGCTCAAGATCGAGCGGTCGGGACTGCGCGAAGCCGTCGATGAAAAGGTAATGATTTACATCCACAAGGAACAGGAACTCGACGACGTGAAGACGCGCTATCCGGCGGACCATTACGTGCTGATCGATGACAAGGTGCGGATTCTCGACGCGGTGAAGAAGATCTGGGGCGCGCGCGTGACGACGGTGTTCCCGCGCCAGGGGCATTACGCGGCCGACGCAAGGGAGGTCGCCAAGTACATGACGCCCGACGTCACAGTGGACAGAATCGATCAGCTGCGCGACTACGATCTTGCGCGCCTGCGTGCGGCGACGAAGAGATAGGTGGTCGAGCGCCGCTACGCTATCACGCGAGATCGAAGAACAGGACCTCGGCGGGAGATGTTCGCGACGATCGCTCACTTTCTCTTCGTCGCTGATTGCGGCGCCGTCGCCTTCCGCGAGCGCGACGCCGTTGACTGTGACTGTCGCCGCGCGCGACTTGCACCCATCCGTGGCGGCCCTTTTTCAGATTGGTCGCGACCGTCTGTCCGCGCTCGAGCTTTGCGACTGACAGCATCGCGTCCTGGTGAATCTTTCACTGACTGATCGCCGCCGTCGGGAGAGCCTACCGGCGCGAAGCCGCCGTGCGCTTTGGCATCGTCGATGGTTTTTTGCTCGTAGCCCGGCGCGATGCCGCGCGTGGCGGGCGTGATCCAGATTTGCAGAAAATGAACCGGGTCGGTTTTCGAATGATTGAATTCGCTGTGCGTGATTCCCGTGCCCGCGCTCATCCGCTGCGCTTCGCCGGGACGGATGACCGAGCCGGTGCCGAGGCTGTCCTTGTGCTCGAGCGCGCCTTCGAGAATGTAGGTGATGATCTCCATGTCGCGATGCGGATGGGTTGGGAAACCCGCGCCGGGGCGGACGCGATCCTCGTTGATAACGCGCAGCGTGCGAAATCCCATCTGGTCCGGATCGTAGTAGTCGCCGAACGAAAAAGTGTGGCGGCTGTCGAGCCAGTCGATTTTGGTGCGTCCGCGGTCGGCGGACTTGCGCGGAGTGATCATCGAAGTCCCTCGATTCAGGCCGCCTTGGCGGCCGGCTTCATCTTGAGGCGAATCGGCATGTGCTTGATGCCGCCGACGAAGCTCGAGCGCAGCCGCTCGATGGGACCGGCGTGCTCGACGTGATCGAGGCGCTGGGCCAGCTGGCTGAAAATAATTTTCAGTTCGAGCCGCGCCAGGTTCGCGCCGAGGCAGAAATGCTCGCCGATGCCGAATGCGATATGCGGATTCGGATTGCGGCTGATGTCGAACTTGAAAGGATCCTTGAAAACTTCTTCGTCGCGATTCGCCGACGGATAGAACAGGCAGACCGATTCGCCGGCTTTGATCTTCTGGCCGCGAATGACGGTATCTTCGGTCGCGGTGCGCGCGAACTGGATGACCGGCGTCGTCCAGCGCACGATCTCCTCGACCGCCGAGTCGATCAGCGCGGGATTGCGCTTGAGCTTCTGCCACTCGCCCGGATTGTCGATGAAAGCCTGCAGGCCGCCGGTGGTCGCGTTGCGCGTGGTCTCGTTGCCGGCCACGACCAGCAGGAAATAATAGGAGAGCATCTCGAACTGCGGTATCGGCTGGCCATTGACCTTGCCGTTGGCGACGATGCTGGTGATGTCGTTGGTCGGATGCTTCATCCGCTCCGCCACCATGTCGGTGAAATACTGGAACAGGCCGAGCCGCGAACGATCCATCGTCTCCTGCGCGGTCGTCCCAGCCTGGAACTCGGGGTCGCCGCCGCCGATCGTCTCGTTGGTCCATCGAAAGAGCTGTTCCCAGTCCTTGTGCGGAACGCCGAGCAGCTCGGCGATGACGGCGAGCGGAATCTTCGACGATACGTCGGTGACGAAGTCGCAGGTGTCGCGGCCGGTCACGTCGTCGAGCACTCCGCGCGTGATGTTCTCGATTTCGGGCGCTAGCGGACTCACGCCACGCGGCGTGAAATGGCGGCTGACGACGACGCGATATTCGCCGTGGTCGGGCGGATCCATGTCGAGCAGATGGCGGAACGGCGGCGTCGGACTCTCCTCGAAGCCCTCCTCGTTGACGAACACCAGCAAGCGGGGGCCGTTGAGGAACAGGCGCGGCTGCTTCGAGATCTGAATGATGTCGGCGTGCTTGGTGATCGCCCAGAAGGGATCGGTCTTTGGATGCTCGCACCAGAAAACCGGTTTGTGCTTGCGCAGGTACGTCCATTCGCGATGCGGATAGCCGTTTTTCATGTAATGGTCGGGACCAATGATGTTCAACGATTCGAGTGACAGAGCCTGTTTAGTTTCCATTGGCGAATATCTCCGCGATGCCGGGATTTCCGTCTCGATTCCGCATTCTGACCGGTCGCGCGTGACGAGTCATCTACTCGTCGCTGACCGTAATTGCCTGGCGGGGGCATAGCCGCACCGCGAGCTTGAGCTTGTCGCGCATGCGCTCGGGTGGATTTTCGATCAGCAGATGGCTCTTGTCGTCGTCGCGCACTTCAAACACTTCCGGCGCCGCCTCCTGGCATTTCATGTTTCCCTCGCACAGCTTCAGATCGACAACGACCTTCATATGACTAGTCTCCTTGCAAACGCACTGCGGCCGACGCAGCGATCATATAAGAGGATGGAACTTGCGACCAGCCGCGCGAAGCAGGAGATTTTGTGCGCGCCTTGGCTACTCGCTCGAGGCACTTGGGCGGAAAGAATTTGCGCGAGGCTTTCGTCGGCTCGAAGCATCAATTTGTGGGCCAGACATGACTTGTAGATAGCAAAGACCCGAATTAGCGCAATCGTGGTGCTTTGAAGAACACGCGTCTTAACCGCACGCCTTGCGCCGTGACAGTCTTTCCTGCGATACCGAGGGTTATGTCGATTCGCTCGAATCGCTTCGCGGAGGATCTGTAGTGTCCTACGATCTGCTTATCAAGAACGGCACTGTTATCGACGGCACCGGCGCGTTTCGGCGGCGTGCTGATGTCGCGGTCAAGGACGGCAAGGTCGCGGAGATCGGAAAAATCACCGAGGGCGGCGCGGAGACAATCGACGCGTCGGACCTGATCGTCGCGCCGGGCTTCGTCGATCCACATACTCACTACGATGCGCAGATCTGTTGGGACCCACTAGTCAGTTGCACCTCGTGGCACGGCGTAACCACCGTCGTGATGGGAAATTGCGGAGTGGGGATTGCGCCGTGCAAGCCCGCGGCCCGCGAGGTGGCGGCGTGGGACCTGGTCAACGTCGAGGCGATTCCGTTCGACGCGCTGTCGAAGGGGATTACCTGGGAGTGGGAGAGCTTTCCTGAGTTTCTCGCTGCGGCGGAGCGTCGTGGCGCGGGAATCAATCTCGCGTTTCTGGCTCCGCTGACTCCATTTCGGCACTACGTGCTGGGGGACGAGTCGATGGAGCGGGAGGCGTCGCCGGAGGAGACGACGCAGGTCGCGGCGCTGCTGCGCGAAGCAGTCGACGCGGGTGCGTTCGGATTTTCGACGACGACCCTCCCGCAGCATATCGGCTACCAGGGACGCCCGCTCGCATGCCGGCTGGCGTCAAACGACGAGCTGAAGGCCTACGCGAACGTGCTGCGAGACGCGGGCCGCGGCGCGATCGAAATCGCCCTCACGCGCCGCGCCGGTCGGGTATCGGAGGACGAGGAGGGATTGCTGGAATTTCTCCTCGACGAGAGCACCCGGCCGGTCACCTGGCTCGCGATGGCGAGCCGTCCCGACAAACCCGAGGCGAGCGCCGACACGCTCCGGCGTCTCGAGCCGCTGATCAAGCGCGGCGGCGTGCCGCAAGTGCTGTGCAAGCCGTTCGTCGTGCAGATGGATTTGCGCAATCCGTTTTCATTCGCCGACATGGAGCTGTGGGGCCCGGTCTTCAATCAGCCGCTCGAGAAGCAGAAGGAGTTCTACCGCGACGCGGCTTTTCGCGCGGCGTTTCGCGAAGAGCTGAAGCGGCCGCATCTGTTCCAGGGCAGATGGAATCGGGTCGAGGTGCTCGACGTGTCGAGCCCGGCGCTGAAACAATATGAGCGCAAGACTGTCGCCGAAGTCGCCGACCAACGCCATCAGGATCCGCTCGATACGTTCTTCGACCTCGCGCTCGAGGACGATCTGAATATCCAGTACACGATGCAGCAGTACCACGAGGAAGGAATTCAGCGGCTGATTGGCGATCCGCGCACGATGATCGGGCTGTCCGACGGCGGCGCGCATGTGAACATGCTGTGCGATGCCGGCTACTGCACGTACCTGCTCGGCACGTGGGTGCGCGAGCGGCAAGCGCTGACGCTCGAGCATGCAATCAAGCGAATCACGTCGGAGCCGGCGGACTTCTTCGGAATCAAGGATCGCGGCAGGCTCAAGGTCGGGCTGCCCGCCGACCTCGCGATATTCGACGAGCGCAAAATAGGCTCGGCCAAGCGCGCGCGGATGCAGAACGATTTGCCCGGCGGCGGACGCCGGCTCGTGATGCCAGCCGAAGGCGTCGAGTACACCATCGTTAACGGCGACGTGCTCTACGAGCACGGCCATCATTCAGGCTACCTGCCAGGCCAAGTGCTGAAGTCAGGCGCGAACTAGGTGTGCGCCATCGCCGCGATGTCATCCTGACCGAGGCTACCGGTTCCGAGTCGCCGGGTCGTCACCCTGAGGGGGATGAACTATTCAGCCTGACCCCGGCGGATTTTCTGTGCTACCACTACAGTATGGTCAAACGTCAGGATGCCCTCCTCTATACTCGCCCCACGCGCCCGCGATTGGGCGAGGCCACCTCCCGGTGAAAACTAATTTTGACGGAACGAAGCTACCGATGGTGGTGTGGCCGTCCCAGAACCACAACATATGGTATAAGTCACTCCTTTGGGCATGATCCAGCACAACCATTTGCGCAACTCTCGGGCACTGGTTTACAAGTTTTCGCTGATAATTGCGTTCCTCACTTTGACTTCGGCAATTTCACCGCCACCCGCCTCCGCCCAATTGCCACCGCTGATTCCGCGCGACGTTCTGCTTGGCAATCCCGAGCGCGACAATCCGCATATCGCGCCCGACGGCAAACGCCTGGCATGGCTGGCGCCCGATGGGCACGGAATTCTGCAGGTGTGGGTGCAGACCATCGGGAGTCACGACGCGCGCGCCGTCACCGCCGACAAGAGCCGTGGAATTCACTCCTACCTGTGGGCGTTCGATTCGAAAACGATCCTCTACATGCAGGACGCCGCCGGCGACGAAAACTTCCACGTCTTCGGGGTCGATCTCGACTCGCTCAACGTGTGCGATCTGAACCCGTGGAATGGCGTGCGCGCTGAATTCGTCGCGGCGAGTCCGAAATTTCCCGAACGGGCGCTGGTTGCGCTCAATCTGCGCGATCGCAAACTGATGGACGTCTATCGAATCGATCTGCGCAACGGCGCCGTCGAACTCGATACTAAAAACCCCGGCGACATCGGAGGATGGCTGGCCGATGACGACCTGATCGTGCGCGCGGCCACGGTCACGACGCCCGACGGCGGCACCGAACTTCGGATTCGCGACCGCGCTGCCGGTCCGTGGCGCACTCTGATGAAGGCTGCAAAGGAGGACCAACTGGCGGCGCTGGACTTCAGCAAGGACGGACAATCGATCTTTCTCGGCACCTCGATCGGCACGGACACCACGCGCCTGGTGCGCCGTGAGATCGCGTCAGGGAAGGAAACCGATATCGCGCACAGCAACGATGCGGATCTGAGCGACGCGATGATTCAGCCGACGCGTCACGTCGTGCAGGCAGCGGCGTTCGATCCCGGCCGCCAGCATTGGGTCGTGATCGATCCGTCGGTTCAGGCCGACTTCGACGCTATCGCGAAAATCGCCGATGGAGATTTCACCGTCGTTGACCGCGACCTCGCCGACCGGACGTGGATCGTCGCGTTCTCGAGCGACCGCGCGCCGACGCGCTACTATTCGTGGGATCGCGGATCGAAGAAAGCGACCTTGCTGTTCAGTGTTCAGCCCAAACTCGACGATGCCCCGCTCGCCGCGATGAAGCCGGTTGAATTCACCGCCGGCGACGGAATGAAGCTCAACGGCTACCTCACGCTGCCGACCGGCGTGCCCGCAAAAAATCTCCCGTTGGTGCTCGTGGTGCACGGCGGACCGTGGGCGCGCGATAGCTGGGGCTTCGATCCCGATACCCAACTACTGGCGAACCGTGGCTACGCTGTGCTGCAGATAAATTTTCGCGGCTCGACCGGGTTCGGCAAGAAGTATCTGCACGCCGGCGACCGCCAATGGGGCCTCAAGATGCAGGACGACCTCACCGACGCCATCAAGTGGGCCGTCGATCAAGGCATCGCCGATCCAAAGCGAGTCGCTATCTTCGGCGGCTCATACGGCGGCTACGCGGCGCTCGCCGGGGCGGCATTCACGCCCGACCTCTATCGATGCGCGGTGGACGAATGCGGGCCGTCGAATCTGTTCACGCTGTTGGCGTCGATCCCGCCGTATTGGGAAGTTGCGCGCTCGATCTTCTCGACCAGGGTCGGGAATTCCGCCGAACCCAGGGACAAGGAGCTGTTGACGGCGGCGTCGCCGTTGTTTTCCGCCGACAAAATAAAAATACCTATGTTGATAGGCCAGGGCGCCAACGACCCGCGCGTCGAGCAGGCCGAGGCCGAGCAGATCGTCAATGCGATCGCGAAACATCGCGGGAGCGCGGTTTACGTTTTGTATACCGACGAGGGCCACGGCTTCGTGCGGCCGGAGAACCGGCTCGACTTTATCGCCCGAGCGGAAAAGTTCCTGGCCGATAACCTGGGCGGGCGCTACGAGCCGATGAAAGGCGATCGAATTCCCGGCTCGACCGCGAAGGCCCGCGTCGTCGGGAGCGTCGCCGAACCGACATCGCCGTAGACTCGCGCAAACACTTCGTCGATCAGTTGTGATATGAAAAATTATGCGGCGCACCGACATCGAGGCGTTGCCGCCGACCGCCTAATCGCCAGGAGGAATCGCCATGGCCGAATTCGGAATCTCGATGTTCCCGACTGACTACGCAATCCAGCCGATCGAACTCGCACGCGCGGCTGAGGAACGCGGCTTCGAGTCGATGTTCTTCCCCGAGCACA
The DNA here is from genome assembly GCA_963724395.1 of uncultured delta proteobacterium. Taxonomy (GTDB): domain Bacteria; phylum Desulfobacterota; class Binatia; order Binatales; family Binataceae; genus Binatus. The sequence continues at coordinate 1,050,964 of CAVRUK010000005.1, forward strand.
CGCATATCCCCGCGTCACGCAAGACGCCGTGGCCCGGCGGCGGCGAATTGCCGAAGGAGTACTGGCACACCCACGATCCGTTCGTCGCGCTCGGCGCGGCGGCGGCGGTAACCAAGAAAATTAAACTCGCGACGGGCGTATGCCTGGTGATCGAGCGCGACCCGATCACGCTCGCCAAGGAAGTCGCGTCGCTCGACATGATTTCGGGCGGGCGCGTGATTTTCGGCATCGGCGCGGGCTGGAACGTCGAGGAGATGGAGAATCATGGCGCGGTCTTCAAGCGGCGCTGGAAAATCGTCAAGGAAAAAATTCTCGCGATACGGCAAATATGGACCAAGGAGGCGGCGGAGTTTCACGGCGAGTTCGTGAACTTCGATCCGATCTGGTCGTTTCCCAAACCGGTGCAGGCGGGCGGACCGCCGATCCTGCTCGGCTCGCAATCGCCAAAGACGTTCGAGCGCGTCGCGGAGTATTGCGACGGATGGATGCCGATCAATTTTCCGCGTTACGATCTCGCCGCCGGCCTGAAGGCGCTTGCCGATGCGGGCCAGAAGGCCGGCCGCAAGAAACTTCCGGTCTCGATGTTTGGCGTCGGTCCGAATGAGGAACATATCAAAAAGTTCCTCGACCTCGGACTCGACCGGCTGATTTTCGCGCTGCCGCCGGCGACACGCGAGACCGTGCTGCCGTTGCTCGACAAGTACGCCGACCTGAAGGCCAAGGCGCGCTGAGGAGACTCATGATTTTTCCTGAAGTGGCTCTTGACTGGACTAGCCGCGATCTTTAGTCTAGCCACCCTATCGACTAAAAACACGGTAACATGCTCTCGAAGAAGTCGAAATATGCCCTCAAGGCGATGATGGTTTTGGCCAAGGAATACGGCCAGGGACCCGTGCTCATCTCTGACCTGGCGCAGCGCGAAGGTATCCCGCGCAAGTTTTTGGAGCTTATCCTGCTTGAGCTCAAGAACCAAGGGCTCCTGCAGAGCAAGAAGGGCAAGGGCGGCGGCTACTTCCTCGGCCGCGATCCTCACCTGATCAGCGTAGGGCACGTTGTACGCGTCCTGGACGGGCCAATCGCACCTCTGCCATGCGTCAGCAAGACGGCATACATGCGATGCCGCGAGTGCCGCGACGAGCGCAGTTGTGGAATCAGGATCGTGATGAAGGAAGTCCGCGATGCGACCGCGAAAATAATGGACTCGACTTCGCTGACCGACATGCTCAAGCAAGTCGAGGCAGTAGTAACCGGCAAAGAATCGCTGAGTTTCGCGATCTGAAAAGTTTCGGCAATTTTTTTGGGAGATTAGTCTAGTCATCTAATAGGATAGCTTATGAAAATGGACTCAACTCTGACTAGCCGGCGCGATGCTCAACCTGAGCCCGATTCGGGCGACGAGATCCTGCGGCGCATTGCCAATGCCATCAGCGGCGTGCGCTTCGGCTCGATCGAGGTCGTAATCCAGGACTCGCGAGTCGTGCAAATCGAGCGCAAAGAGAAATTTCGCTTCGACAAGACCGGTCGCGGGTAGCCGATCGAAACAAATTGTCCGCGACCATCAAAAATTTTGAGAGGAGCCCGGACCGGGCAAGGATCCGGTGCATCGTGAATAGAGCCGACACAAATCAACCGCGAGCTGACCGGTCATCCGGAAGTTCCCAAGACGACGAGGGACTTTTGAGATGAGAAACCGAGCTACGCTCCGTTTTCAGTGGATCCTGCCGACACTGATGATTGTCGCAGGCTTGATGATGCCGGCTCCGGCCTCGGCGCAGACGGCGTGCGCCCCAACCATCAACGCGTGCGGATGCACAATCGATGCGCCCGGCTCCTACAAGCTCGGGCTGAATATCGATTCGGCTCAGGGACTCACTCCCGGCGGCGCGTGCATCGAGATCGCCTCGAGCTTCGTGATCCTGGACGGCGCGAAGAAAACCATCACCGGGCCTGGTGGCACGAAGCCAACCGGGATTGGAGTCTGGGTTCATCGCAATTTGCGTTCAGACTTCCTCGGATTCCGTGGCACGGTGATCAGCGGGTTTGACGTCGGCTTGCTCATCCAGGGCAGTCAAATCGTCGCCGACGACGTCACCACGAATACCAATGGGACGGCGGGTGTCGAGCTGTACAAGGCCGATTCTGTCGAGCTCACCAATACCACTGCTGAGAACAATCTCAATTACGGAATCTGGCTGAAGGCAACGTCCTCCAGCGATGTCACAAATTCCAAGACCGAGTCCAACGGCAACATTGGATTGTACGTGGGATGCTCCGATCTCGGGCCGATCAGCGCCGGATGCACAGGAGTCGGCGGGTCACCGGGCAACTACATTTTCACGGGAAACATCCAGGCGAACGCCAACTACGGCGTCGCACTCGATATCGGCGCCAGGAACTCGATCGTGACCAACCAGACGCTGGGAGGAGGCACTCACAATTCGAAGGACGATTTGTTCGACGCGAATTCGAGTTGCGGCAGCAACAAATGGTTCGGCGATGACTCGACGGCGACCAACAACCAGGCCGGCGGCTGCATCAAATGACGAGTCGCGCACGACCATAAAAAAACAGGGAGGAGCACGGACCAGGGAAGGATCCGGCGCACCATGACACAGCCATTAAATAATCGCGAGCTGACCGGACATCCGGAAGTTCCCAAGACCATGAGGGGCTTTCGAGATGAGAAAATGCACTTTGCCGATCCTGCCGGTTATGCTGGCGGCGATAATTGCCGGGGTGTTTGTTCACGCCCGGCCGGCGCATGCGCAGTCGAGGCTGTCGACCGATCCGAAGGATCAGGAAATCGAATTGCTGAAGACCGAGGTCAAGCAACTCAAGCAGAGGGTCGATACCTTGGAAGGACTTGACCAGAAAGTGAAAGTGATCGACCGCAAACTCGAAGTTCAGGAAGAGACCCAGCATCAGAGGTCGCTCGAGATGCCGATCGTTAAGGTAGGCGAGGAAGGATTCTCGCTGTCGTCGCCCAACCACGACTACAATATCGATTTCGGCGGAATCATCCAGGGTGACGGCCGCTTCTTCACCAGCGGCGCAGACAAGAACGTCGGCAGCACGTTCTTCCTGAATCGAGTGCGCCCGATTATCACCGGTTCGGTTGCGCAGTATTACAACTTCAACATCACGCCCGACTTCGGCCAGGGCAAGGTCACGCTGCAAGACGCCTACATCAATATGACCTATTGGGATTATGCAAGCCTGAGGGCCGGGAAGTTCAAAGCGCCACTGGATCTCGAGCGCCTACAGTCGGACCGCGATCTGGAATTCAGCGAACGCTCGGAGATCCAGAATCTGGTCCCGAACCGCGACACTGGCGCCGACCTCCACGGCAGACTTATGGACGGCCGCGTCTTCTATGACGCCGCGTTAATGAATGGAGTACCTAACAACACTGCCGCGGACACTACCGACCTCGACACCAATGACGGCAAGGATTTCGTCGGCCGCATCTTCACCACACCGTTCGAACTCGGCGAGAACAGATGGCTCAAGGGCCTGGGTTTCGGTTTCGCCGGTTCTTATGGCGATGAACGCGGCGCCACGACCTCGACCTACAAGACCTACGGCATGAGTACCTGGTTCCAGTACAACAAGGGCGTGACCGCGTCGGGGTTGCGCGCGCGAATCGAACCGCAGCTCTACTACTACTGGCGCAGCTTTGGATTGATGGCCGAGTACGCGCAGGACCAGCACTCGCTGAACCTGTTCACCACTACCGGGAAGGCGCCGTTTACAAAGCTCATCAATCGTACCGACACCTTCACCGACACCGGCTATTTCGTGCAGGGTTCCTACCTGCTGACCGGCGAAGATGCGTCCTACGGCTGGGTTAAGCCGCATCATCCGTTCGACCCGCGCAATGGATTCTTTGGCGCATGGGAGTTGGCGGCCAGAATCAGCAACGTCGCCGCGCAGACGCGCCAATTCCAGCTCGGTTTCGCCAATCCGAGCGTGTCCGCGGAAACTGCGACCGAGTGGGCGGTGGGCGTCAACTGGTACCTGAACTCGAACATCAAGTGGCAGTTCGACTATGCGAACACGTTCTTCGACGGCGGCGCCGGCACGACCTCCGACGTTAAGGACCGGCCGAACGAAAGCGTCATCGAGTCGCAACTGCAGATCTCGTTCTGAGGTGAGAATGTTTGGCCGCAAATTGAAATTGACACACACGCTCGCCGCCATCACTTTGGCTGCGAGCGTTGCTTTCGGCATTGGCGCCGCGCGCGCGGCCCAGGTCACACTGCTCAACGTGTCGTACGATCCGACCCGCGAACTTTACGAAGCTGTCAACGCCCAGTTCGCGAAGGATTGGAAGGCGAAGACGGGCGACGACGTAGCGATCGAGCAGTCGCACGGCGGCTCGGGCAAGCAGGCGCGCGCTGTTATCGATGGTCTCGAGGCTGACGTGGTGACACTCGGACTCGCGGGCGACATCGATGCGATCGTCGACAAGGCGGGCTTGTTGCCGCCGGACTGGCAATCGCGCCTGCCCGACAACAGCTGCCCCTACACTTCGACCATCGTGCTGTTGGTGCGCAAGGGAAATCCGAAGCAGATCCACGACTGGGATGACCTGGTGAAGCCGGGCATCTCGGTAATCACGTCGAATCCGAAGACCTCGGGCGGTGCGCGATGGAACTTCCTCGCAGCGTGGGGTTACGCGCTGAAGAAGAACGGCGGCGATGAGGCCAAGGCGGCGGCGTTCGTCGGCGCGCTCTACAAAAACGTGCCGGTGCTCGACTCCGGTGCGCGCGGCTCGACGACTACGTTTGTCGAGCGCGAAATCGGCGACGTGCTGATCGCATGGGAAAACGACGCGCACATCGCGATCAAGCAATTCGGCGCCGACAAGTTCGAGGTCGTGTATCCGTCGATAAGCATCCTCGCAGAACCTCCGGTCGCGTGGGTGGACAAGGTGGATCAGCGTCACGGCACCGCCGCGATCTCGAAGGCATACCTGGAATTTTTGTACACGCCCGCGGGGCAGGAAATAATCGCGCAAAATTTCTTCCGTCCGCAAGACAAGGCGGTCGCCGCAAAGTATGCGAGCCAATTTCCAAGCTTGCCCCTGCTCACGATCGATTCGGATTTTGGCGGATGGAAAAAGGCGCAGCCGAAGTTTTTCGGCGACGGCGGCGTGTTCGACAAGATCTATCAGCCGGGAAGTTAGCGTCACGCGATGGGAGTTGGAGCGAAAACGAAACGGACCAATGTGCTGCCGGGATTCGGCCTGACGCTGGGCTTCACGCTCGCGTATCTCGGAATCGTTGTGTTGATTCCGATCTCGACGATCTTCTTCAAGACCTTCACGCTGACGTGGCCTCAGTTCTGGGCCGCCGTCGCAAGTCCGCGAACGGTAGCGGCCTACCGGCTGAGCTTCGGCGCTTCGATTGCGGGAGCGTCGATCAACTCGGTGTTCGGATTCATCGTGGCGTGGAGCCTGGTCCGCTACGAATTTCCCGGCAAAACGCTGATTGACGTGATGGTCGATCTGCCGTTCGCGCTGCCGACTTCGGTGGCGGGAATAACTCTCACCGCGATTTACGCGGGCAACGGATGGATTGGGCGGTACCTCGCGCCGCTTGGAATAAAGGTCGCGTACGCGCCGCTCGGCGTGGTCGTGGCGCTTACGTTCGTCGGGCTGCCGTTCGTAGTTCGCACGATTCAGCCTGTGCTCGAGGATCTCGACCAGGAATATGAGGAGGCGGCGGCGACGCTCGGCGCGAGCCGCTTGCAGACGTTCATGCTGGTGATCGCGCCCGCGCTGATTCCCGCGCTGCTCACAGGATTCGCGCTCGCGTTCGCGCGCGCGCTCGGTGAATATGGCTCGGTCGTATTCATCTCGGGCAACATGCCGATGCATACCGAGGTGGTGCCGCTGCTGATCATGAGCAAGCTCGAGCAGTTCGATTACGCCGGCGCGACCGCGATCGCGGTGGTGATGCTGACGGCGTCGTTCGCGATTCTGCTCGGCATCAACGTGCTGCAGAGGTGGAGCAGTCGCCGCCTGGCGGCCTGACGTTTCGCGATGGCCACTCAGTCGCAAGGCGAACAGAGAAAACCCGGGACCGCCGATCCGCCGGCGGTCAGAATCGCGCTGATCGCGACGGCTCTGGCGTTCGTCGCGCTGTTCATTTTCATCCCGGTGATCGCGGTCTTCGTCGAGGCGCTGCAGAACGGTATCGGCGCTTACTTTGCCGCGATTGTCGATCCCGAGGCGCGCGCCGCGATTCGCTTGACGCTGATGACCGCCGCGATCGCGGTGCCGCTGAACGTTACTTTCGGAATCGCCGCGTCGTGGGCGATCGCGCGCTTCGATCTTCCCGGCAAGCAATTGCTGCTGACGCTGATCGACATACCGTTCTCGGTCTCGCCGGTCATCGCGGGGATGCTGTTCGTGCTGCTGCTCGGCGTACGCGCCCCGATCGGCGGATGGCTCGCGGATCACGGCATCAGGATCATTTTTGCGGAGCCGGGAATCGTGCTGGCGACTATCTTCGTCACGTTTCCGCTCGCCGCCCGCGAGCTCATCCCGATCATGCAGGCGGTCGGCAGCGAGGAGGAGGAGGCCGCGATCGTGCTGGGCGCCGGCGGATGGCAAATGTTCTTCCGGGTGACGATTCCCAACGTCAAGTGGGGCTTGCTGTACGGGATGGTGCTGTGCAACGCGCGCGCGATGGGCGAGTTCGGCGCGGTGTCGGTGGTCTCGGGGCATATCCGCGGGCATACCAACACGATGCCGCTGTACGTCGAGATTCTGTACAATGACTACCAGTTCGCGGCCGCGTTTGCGGTCTCGTCGCTGCTCACCCTGCTCGCGATCGCGACGCTCATCGCCAAGTATTACCTGGAGCGGCGCGTGGTGCCGGTCAAGCAGGAGCAGGACGACATGGCAGTCAAAGTTGCGGCATGAGTCATGAGTATCGAACTCAGAAATATCAGCAAGAAGTTCGGCGACTTCGTTGCGGTCGACAATATCAATCTGCATATCGAAACCGGCGAGCTGGTCGCGCTGCTGGGGCTGTCGGGCTCGGGCAAGACCACGCTGCTCAGGATAATCGCGGGGCTGGAAACGCCCGACACCGGCGAGGTGCTGTTTCACGGCGAGGACGCGAGCGACGTCAGCGTTCGCGAGCGCAAGGTTGGTTTCGTATTCCAGCATTACGCGCTGTTTCGCCACATGACGGTGTTCGAGAACGTCGCGTTCGGACTGCGCGTGCTGCCGCGGCGGGCGCGACCGGCAGAGGCCGAAGTCGCGCAGCGCGTGCATGAGCTGCTGAAACTCGTGCAGCTCGACTTTCTTGCCGACCGTTACCCCTCGCAACTCTCCGGTGGGCAGCGCCAGCGCGTGGCGCTTGCACGTACGCTCGCCGTCGAGCCGAAAGTCCTGCTGCTCGACGAGCCGTTCGGCGCGCTCGACGCGAAGGTGCGGCAGGAACTGCGCCGATGGCTGCGGCGGCTGCATGACGAGATCAAGATCACCAGCGTCTTCGTCACGCACGACCAGGAAGAGGCGCTGGAACTCGCCAACCGTATCGTGGTGATGAACCAGGGACGTATCGAGCAGATCGGCTCGGCCGAGGAAGTCTATCACCATCCCGCCAACGCGTTCGTGTACAACTTCCTGGGCAACGTGAACCTGTTCCACGGCCGAATCGAAAACGGCCGCGTGTTTCTCGGCGACACCGCCGTCGAGCTCGACAGTACGCACGCCCACGCACATCCCGAGACCGGCAAAGCGGTCCTCTACGTGCGGCCGCATCTGCTGGAAATCGTGCTGAGGCCCAACGGCAAGCAGACGTTCCCCGCAACTGTGAAGTCGATCAACCCGGCGGGGCCGCAGGTCAAAGTCGAGCTGGTCGCCGAATGGGGCGACATGGTGCAAGTCGAGATCAGCCACGATCGCTACCAGACTCTGCACTTGGAGACGGGCGCGCACGTGTTCCTGAGACCCAAAGAGCAGAAGCTGTTCGTGTACCAGATCTAGAGTTCATACCATATGTGGTGGTCCTGGGAGGCGTCGACTACCATCGGTAGCTTCGTTCCGTCAAAAAACTAATTTTCGCCGGAAGCGGTTTCGTTGTCGCACAATTTCGGGCGAGCTTGGCGAGGTAGGGGTTTGGTTGACCATACCTTATGGATAGCACAGAAAGTCCGCCGTGGTCAGGCTGAAAAGTTCATCCCCCATGTTCGACCGCAGATTCACGAGCTCCCGCACATGATCAACGATCACAACCTTCGCGCGGCGCACAACAATGCCCGATGGTGCAACGCGGTCTGCGCCGCGCACGGGAATCCCGGCGAGTTCCATGAGGGCCTGTGGCTAAGTCGCCATTCGGTGCCACGCTTCTATCCAAATGCCGGGACGCTTGCGGAGGCCAGTCAGCGGCAGCTCGATCTGATCGATGAGCTGATTGCATCGCGCCTGCCGCCCGGATGGGCGGTCAAGGATAGTTTCTGCATGCTTGACCTTGAGTCGCGTGGGTTCCAGGTGTTGTTCACCGCGGAGTGGATCCATTTGCCGGTTTCCTCGCTTAGGGACATCGCCACTGCAGTAAAGGTGGACCGATGGGAGGTTGTCAGGAGCGATCGTGCACTTGCAGAATGGGAGTCCGCGTGGAACGGGACAGGAGGCGATGGGAGCGGGGAGAGAATTTTCGTGCTTTCGCTACTTGCCGATCTTCGCAACGCGCACGCCTTGGGCTTCGAGTCGCTCGGCCCGCTGCGAGTTTGGACGTTCCAGCCACCTAAGTAGACGAAAGGCGCGCAGTCACTTGACCCTTTCGAACTTGGCGTAGCCTGTTAGGTCTTGATCCGACGTTGTGTGCATTGGCATTGAGACTTCGCGTAGTACTGGGACTTTTTCTGTGATTGTGCCTGTGGCTGGGGCGTCCTTGGGTACCGTTATTACTCTTGTGCCTACGAAGCGGATTACTGTGGGTAGCATGCCGCCGGTGTCTTTGTAGTGAGTGTGGGTTGCTTCGAAGACTGTGTCGCTCTTGAAGAGTTTCGAGCCGGCGCGAATCAGGTATTCGTTGTTGCCCAGCGGGCGGACCAGGGTTGATTGGCTTATCACATATAGATGTCCGACGGTTGGGCGTAGGAATCCCGGGTAGAGCGGATTTATGCCTAGCCAGTACGGCACGATGATGCGGCGGCCGGGCGGCCAGTCGGTCAGGCTGATATGCGCCTCGTGATCGTTGTTGGCGAGGATGAAGTCGCGGCCGGCGAAATCGCGCATGATGTCGCGGCTCAACTGATCCTCGGGCGGTGTGGTGATTTCGCCGGTCGGGCCGAAGTCGAGCGCCTTGTCGGGAGTGCATCCGGCGACGACCGACATGAGCGTTAGCGCGATTGCGATGACGACGACGCGATTCACGTTCGATATCTCGCGTAGCTGGCCGGGATTCTGCCGCCGAGCGTCCATTTCATTGGCAGCGAGACCTCGCGCAGCACCGGGATTTGCACGGGCTTGCCGTCGGGGCGCTTGAATTCGCGCTTGCCCATGTACTGAACGACGGTCGGCAGGATTTTTCCGGGGCCTAAGTATTGCGTGCGCGTGGTGACGAACACCGTCTCCTGCTTTACCAGCGAGCTGCCCGCTTCGATCATCCATTCGCCGGGCGTGTCGAGCGGCTTTTCGAGAGTCGCCTCGCTGATGACGTAGAACTCGCCCTCTTTCGGCGCCATCACGCCGGGCACGAGGATATTGACGCCGAACCAGAACGGCAGCTTGAGGAACTTGTCCTTGCGCCAATCGAGCGGGCGCACTTCGGCGATTTGATTGTTGTCGCCGAGCACGAACGTGCGGTCGCGAAAATTGAGCTCGACATCTTCGGCGCTCGCATAGATGCTCGGCAGCGGAACGACCGGCGGCGATTTGGCGCATCCGGCCAGAGTCGCGGCGACGACCGCGGCAGAAAATGCGAATGCGAGAGCAGCCGCGGTGCGCGCGAAATGTTCAGGCGGCCGCTTCGTTGTAGTGCGAGGCAATTTCGCGGCCGACCAGTTCGATTTGCTTCGGCCATGCATCCGGTTCCGCGATTGGCCACAGTACAAACTTGTCGAGACCCTTCGCAACGTATTGGCCCAGGCGCGCGATGATGTCGGCGGCGGAGCCGTAAACGGTTCGTTCGAGATAGGCTTCCGCGCCGCGGCCCATCGCGGACAGCATCGGGCGCATTTCCTCGAGCGCGCGCTCGCGCGACGACGAGATGCGGCACAGCAGGATGAGGCCCGACTCGATGTGCGCGTTGGCGCGACCGTAGCCGGCGGCATAGTCGCGAATCTTCGCCATGCTCGCGCCGAATTCGTCGGGGGTCTGGAACGAGGCGAAGAAGCCGTCGGCCAGGCGCGCCGCGCGTTTGAGGGCAGCGTCGGAGCGGCCGCCGACCCAGATATCCATCGTGCCGAAATCGTTGTTGGTGCGCGCGGCGGGTCGTGGCTCGATGCTCACGTTGTCGAAGTTGAAGAAGCGTCCGTGATAGCTCGCGACGCGCTCGCGCCAGACGGTGCGCAGCACCTCGATGCCCTCGCCGAGGCGCTTGCCACGTCCTTCGAGCGGGATTCCGCATGCGGCGTAGTCGGCGAGATTCGCGCCGGTGCCGACCGCCATCACCATGCGGCCGTTCGACAGGTAGTCAAGCGAGGCGAACGATTTCGCGACCATCAGGGGATGGCGCAGGTTGAGCAGCAGCACGCTCGGCCCGAGTTTCATGCGCGAGGTGCGCGAGGCGAGGAGCGAGAGCGTCGCGACGACGTCGAGTTCCGGCGAGGGCGCGAGCAGATGATCGGACAGCCAGAAGGAATCGAGGCCCCAATCCTCGGCGCGTTCCGCGACGCGCGCGATGGTTTCCGCCGTGGGCATCCCGAGCCGCCAAAGTCCGAAGCCAACTCCGATCTTCACCTGTTTCATTTTTTAGACTCCCGTGTGACTGGGATACTCCCGTGACTTTAGAGACTGCGGGCGCCTCGTTTGCGCGCATCAAGCGATGATATTAGCATAGGCCGCCGCAATGAATCCGAATCCCGCGGCTTCGAACGGTGCGCCGGTAGCAGTGACCCTGTTGGGCACCGGCGACGCGTTCGCGAGCTTCGGGCGTTTGCAGGCCGGTTATCTGATCGACGCACCCGGGGGCAGGATCCTGATGGAAGCGGGACCCTGTCTGCTGCAGGCGCTGAAGAGCAGCGGCGTCGCGACCGATAGTTTCGATTTGTTGCTTATTAGTCATCTGCACGGCGATCATTTCGCGGGCCTGCCGTTTCTGATCCTCGACTACATGTACGAAACGCGCCGCACCAAGCGGTTGACTATCGCGGGCCCGGCCAAGCTCGAGGAGCGGACGTGGCGGCTGATGCACACGATGTTCCCGCATTTCGAGGTGGAGAGAGTCAAGGACAAGCTGAAGTTCGTAGTGCTGGAGCCGGGGCACTCGCGGCAACTGGGCAAGTTCAAGGTGAAGGCGATTCGCAGTCCGCACACCATGCCCGACATCTCGTTGTCGCTGAGAATCGAGAGCGGCGGAAAGTCGATAGTTTTCTCGGGCGACAGCGGATGGAATGATAAGCTGGTGAAGTTAAGCGCCGGCGCGGACCTGTTCCTGTGCGAATGTACTTACTTCGAGAGCGCTCATTTGAAGTTTCATCTCAACTACCCGCTGCTGGCGGCCGAACGCGACAAGTTCAAGGTGGGCCGCATGATACTGGTCCATCTCGGGCACGAAGTGCTGAGCCGCGAGGATGAAGTCGCGCTGGAATTGGGCTATGACGGGATGAAGATCCAGGTCTGAGGCCGCGCGCGCACCGTCGCAAACAAGGATACTCGCCATGGGCATAGTACAGGGCAAGCGGGCGTTGATCGTCGGCGTCGCGAACGACAAGAGCCTGGCGTGGTCGATCGCGCAGACGCTGGCGGCGGAAGGCGCCGAGATCGCGCTTACCTACCAGGGCGAGATCCTGGAGAAGCGCGTGCGTCCGCTGGCCGCGCAAATCGAGGCGGACGTAATCGGCGAACTCGACGTGAACGACGACGCGCAAATCGCGTCGGTGTTCGCGGCGCTCAAGAAAAAATGGAACGGGCTCGACTTGCTGGTGCATGCGGTCGCATTTGCGGAGCGCGAAGATCTGCGCGATCGATTTCTGACGGTCACTCGCGCCAATTTTGCCAAGTCGATGGAAATCAGCGCCTACTCGCTGGTCGCGCTGGCGCGCGCGGCGGAACCGTTGATGGAAGCGCGCGGCGGCGGATCGATCCTGACGCTCAGTTACCTCGGCGCGGTCCGTGCGATCCCCAACTACAATATGATGGGTGTCGCCAAGGCGGCTCTGGAAGCCTGCGTGCGTTATCTGTCGGTCGATTTGGGAGCAAAGAATATTCGGGTCAACGCGCTCAGCGCCGGGCCGGCGCGCACGCTCTCGTCGTCGGCGATTCGCGACTTCCATTCGATGCAGCATGAGGTCGAGGCGCGCTCGCCGCTGCGGCGCGGGATGAAAATAGAGGAAGTCGGCAAGATGGCGGCGGCCGTGCTGAGCGATTTTTCGAGCGGCGTCACCGGCCAGACGCTTTACGTGGACGTGGGCTACAATATCGTCGGCGTCTAGCTGCAAGGAGTATCGCGATGGCTATAGTCACCGTTCCGCAGCTCGCGGACAATTACGCGTACCTGGTGATCGACGAGGGCAGCAAGGAATGCGCGGTGGTCGATTGCGCCGAGGCCGACAAGGTGATCGCGGCGGCGAAGGCGCACGGCGCGAAAATCGTCGCGGTGCTGACCACGCACTGGCACGGCGATCATTCGGGCGGCAACAGCGACATCGCGTCGAAGGTACCGGGAATAAAAGTGTACGGCGCGAGCGCGGAAGGCGGGAAAATTCCGGCGCTGAACAATCCGGTCGCGGACGGCGACCAGGTCCGAATCGGCGCGCTGGAGGGCCGCGTGATCGGAATCCCGGCGCATACCAACGGGCACGTCGCGTATTATTTTCCGAAGCTCGGCGCGGTGTTTACCGGCGACACGATGTTCGTCGGCGGATGCGGCCGCGTGTTCGAGGGGAAGGCGGCGACGATGGTCGCGTCGCTGAAGAAGCTCGCGGCGCTGCCCGACTCGACGCAGGTTTACTGCGGCCACGAGTACACCGAAAAGAATCTCCGCTTCGCGCTGACGCTCGAGCCGGGGAACCGGGCGCTGAAAAAGAAGCACGAGTGGAGCCTGAAGACCCGCGCGGAGAACAAGTTCACGGTGCCGTCGACGATCGGCGACGAGAAGCAGACCAATCCGTTTCTGCGCACTGACAGCGCCGAGCTGCGCGCGAATCTGAAACAGCGCGATCCGTCGATCGGCGACGATCCGATCGCAATCTTCGCGAAAACCCGCGAACTCAAGGACCGGTTCTAGCGAGCGTCCTTCCTCATAGAGGAGATCGGGCTCCTAGAACGGTTTCAACACCGTCAGCACCAGGATTGCGATCAACAGCGCGCTCACCATTCCGTGGATGACGCGGAACTCGTGGCGCGATGACTCGCTTGGATTGTCCTCGAGGAACTTGATCCGGCGATAAAACCGCACGTGATAAAAGAGCAGGATCGCGACCAGCAGCAGCTTCGCTTCGATCCAGCCCTGCCGCAGCACCGCCGGATCGAACATGATCAGCACGATTCCGAGGATGATGCTTATCGCCGCGCCAAGGTTGATGGTGGACTCAAACAAACCGCGCGCTGCGCCGAGAAAGCGTTCCTTGGGCAGCCCGACTTCGTCGGGCACGCGCGCGAGCAGGCTGGTGATCATCAGCAATCCGCCCATCCAGAAGATCACGCCGAAAATGTGAAGCGAGAGTATGAAGCCGCGAAAAAAGTACATCGTAATCCCCCGGTTGCGTCAGATTGCGCGCATCTCGATTGCGCCGGCGCTGGCGGGCGCTTGCCTGACTGGTTCGATACTTGGCATTGATTGGAGTACGCCGGTTGAAGAGAATCCTACGCTACCGGCGCAGTCAAGCGAATCGATCGGAATCAACACGAGGGCGTGAAGATGGCGGCTTCCTACGAAGGAGAACTCAAACGCAAAAGAATCGGCGCGGATGAAGCGGCGGCGAAAGTTAAATCCGGCGACTGGGTCGAGTATGGATTCGGGCTCGGCCAGCCGGACTTGTTCGATCGCGCGCTGGCCGCCAGAGCGCACGCGCTCGAGCGCGTAAAGATCCGCGGATGCCTCGCGATGCGCCCGCGCGCGGCGGTCGAGGCGGATCCCGACGAACGTCATCTCACGTATTTGTCGTGGTACTTTTCGGGACTGGACAGAAAGATGCACGATCGCGGCCTCGCGCATCACATCCCGATGAACTTCGGCGAGGCGCCCGACAACTATCGCCGTTTCATCGACGTGGACGTCGCGGTGTTGAAGACGGCGCCGATGGACGAACACGGATTTTTCAACTTCGGCCCGTCAGTCACGTATCACAAGGCGATCAGCGAAAAGGCCAAGACGATGATCGTCGAAACCGACGCGAGCGTGCCGTACGTTTTCGGAATCGAAAACGCCGTGCACATCGACGACGTCGAGTATGTGCTGGACGCGGGCGCGTCGGGGATGCCCGAGCTGAAAAATCCCGCCGCGAGCGCGGTCGACCAGAAAGTCGCGGAGCTGATCGCGCCGGAAATTCCCAGCGGTGCGTGCGTCCAGATTGGGATTGGCGCGATGCCCAATGCGGTCTGCGAGCTGCTCGCGGCGGCGCCGATCAAGGACCTCGGCATTCACACCGAAATGTTCGTCGACTCTCTGGTGTCGCTCTACGAGGCCGGCAAGGTGACCGGCGCGCACAAGGTGACCAATCGCTACCAGATGACGTACACGTTCGCGGCGGGTTCGAAGCGGATGTACGACTTTCTCGATCGCAACACGGCGTGCTTCGCGGGACCTGTCGATTACACCAACCTGCCAAATCACATCATGCAGAACGATCGCGTCATCTCGATCTGCAACTCGGCGCAAATCGATCTCACCGGACAGGCGTGCTCCGAATCGGCGGGAGTGCGGCAGATAAGCGGCGCCGGCGGGCAACTGCAATTCGTGCGCGGCGCATACGCCTCGCGCGATGGCAAGTCGTTTCTATGCCTCGCCTCTACTTACGAGCGCGATGCGCGGCGCGCCAGCCGAATCGTCGCGCGCATCGACGACTGCAACATCGTGACGACGCCGCGCACCGACGTGATGTACGTCGTGACCGAGTACGGGATGGTCAATCTGAAAGGCAAATCAGTGCCGGAGCGGGCGCGCGCGCTGATCTCGATCGCGCACCCGGATTTTCGCGAAGAGCTGGAGCGCCAGGCTCGCGAGTACCGGCTGATCTCGCGCGCCGCGTTCTAACTTGTCGCGAAACGTTCAGCGCGACGGCGGGTCGTCGCCCTTATCAGCGTCGTCGGCGAACTTGTACACGAGTTCGTCGGGGCGGGCGTAGCCAAGCTCGCGGCGAATCAGGCGTTCGATGTAGCGGTCGTCCGAACGAAGCTTCTGAACGCGCGTTCTGAACTCAGCGTTGCTCGCTGCCAGTTGATTGCGACGCTCCTCCAACGCGGCGCGATGGCTCTGGAGGGCGGCCAGGTCGCGCGCCCCCAGGTTGCCCAGCATCGCGCTCAAAAGCAGGGTCGTGAGAACGGCGGCGAAGATTAGGCTGAGCCACTCGCGACGTAGTAGAAAGCTTAACCGCGTCATCCGAGCAATCGTAATTCAAGAGTCAGGCTCAGTTCAAGAGATCTAATTTTGAACGACATTCTAAAGACCCGAAACAGACCGGTTCGGTTGCACTCTTCCGACTTTAAAATTTCTTTATAAATAGCCTCGTCGCCCTTGATTTGAGAATAACATGTTTCTATAATCGGCACGACTCGATGAGGGAATGAACCCTCATCTATAAGAAAGGGTGCTTGTCCAGCAGCAGCCTAGGAAGAGGAGGTACCTATGCCAGGAATGAAGAAAAGGGCCAAAAAGGCCACCAAGTCCAAACCGATGCGGAAGAGCAAAATGGCAAAAAAGAAGCCTGCCAAAAAGACCAAAAAGAAGTAACCACTTAACGAGTTTACCTTCGGGCTGATACCCCGAGGGCTGGCTAAGGCTGCCAGGATTGCTGCTGGAATAAGCCGAGGCTGAGAGGCCTCGCAACACGGGAGAGCCCCCTTGAAAGAGGGGGCTCTTTCCTTTTCCGGGTGGCTTGCGGATGCGCGCGGGCAACATGATAGGGTTTCGATCGCCGCGCAATCGAGCAAACCCGATGTCCGAGTCGCCAAAACATTTCGATGCGATCATTGTCGGCGCCCGCGTCGCCGGCAGCGCAGCCGCGATTTTACTCGCGCGCGGTGGGCGGCGCGTTTTGCTGGTCGACAAAGATTCATTCCCGTCCGACCGCCTTTCGACGCACATCGTGCTTGGCGGTGGAACAAAAGTTCTCGCGCGAATGGGCGTGCTCGAAACGCTCGAGCGCCTCGGCGGCGTCCGCTTTGCGCGGATGCACTCGATCGGTCCGGGTTTCGACTACGCCGGCGAGCTTGCGCGCGACGATCGCGGACTTTGTCTCGGGCGCGTGTTGATGGACGCCTCGATGATCGATGCGGCGCGGAGTTTCGACGGCGTCACGTTTCGCGAGCGCTTCAGGCTCACCGATCTGCTTATCGAAGATGGCGCCGTGACGGGAATTCGCGGCGAGGATGCGTCGGGAGTCCACGAGGTTCGCGCGCCGTTGACAATCGGCGCCGACGGGATGCGCAGCTCGGTCGCAGAGATCGCGTCGGAGCGTATCGACGCGTTCAAGCGCGTCGACGTGCCATGCGCGCGCGCCTACTACTACGCGTACTTCGAAGGCGTCCCGCGCAAACATCTCGGCGATGAAGTGTTCACGGAATTCGAGTCCGCACCCGGCGTGGACAACCTGGTTTGTCGATGCGAAAACGGGCTCACGGTCGCGGCGACCGCGTTCGACGCGGCCGAAATGCATACCTTTCGTACTGACCTCGCATTCAATCTGCGCCGCTACCTTGGCCGCTCCTTCGAGGTCAGCAAGATGCTCGAAGACGCGACGATAGTGGGCAAAGTGTTTTCTTCGGGCCTGCTCAATAACACGTATCGCGATCCGGTCGCCGACGGGGCTCTTCTGCTTGGCGACTCGGGCCTGCACGTCGATCCGCTCTTCGGCCAAGGGCATTCGATGGCGCTGATGAGCGCATGGATTGTCGGCGAGCTCGCGCCCGAGTGGTTCTCGAGCGGGCGCGGCAATTCGACTGGGGCGGTGCCGATGTCTGAATTCACGCGGCGGCGCGACGCGGAGCTGATGCCGTACTACAGAGCTAGCGTGAGCGCATCGCAGCAGCTCGGACTCGACCAGACCCGCCGCTTTGCGCATCGCGCAGCCAGCCGCGAACAATGGGCGGCGGACGAGGTGATCAGATTCGCGCAGATGCTGACGCCGCGCGCCGCGTTTCCGTCGTTCAGATTTGCGCGACTGATGGCGGCGGCGGCGCGCGCCGCATAATTCGGCAGTCCGATGGACGACGTCGAACTCGGCCGCTTCCCCGCGCAACGCGAGCTGCCAGAGCCGGTCAAGTTCGCGTGGCCTATCATGCTGATCCCCGAACTGTTCACCACGCCGCGGCATCTCGCGCTCGTGATCGGATACCTCGCGTCGATCGGATGGGAGGTGTTGGTGCCGAATCTGCGGGCCGCGTTCGGCAACGGCTCGACGCCGCCGCTCGAGAAGCTCCACTTCAACGATTTGGCGGCGCTTGCGGGCGAGGCACTCGACGGTGTTGGCCGCGACGCGGTCGTGCTTGGTCACGGCGTCGGCGGATTGGTCGCGCTCAAGCTCAGCGAGCATCGTCGAGTGAAGGCCGCGGTCGCATACGCGCCGCTGGTTCCGGGCTTTCGCACGCCGCTGGTGGGAGGATTCGCGAATCGCCTCGCGACTATTTTCGGCGGATCGATCAAGCCGCCACGC
Source organism: uncultured delta proteobacterium (assembly GCA_963724395.1). Taxonomy (GTDB): domain Bacteria; phylum Desulfobacterota; class Binatia; order Binatales; family Binataceae; genus Binatus. The sequence continues at coordinate 1,068,961 of CAVRUK010000005.1, forward strand.
GGCAGAATACTTTTCGAATTGATCGCCGATTCCGATCCGTTCACTCGCGACGGCTTGATCAAGGCGATGGTGCCCGACTCGGCCGCAATGGCGACCGACGTAATGACTGGTGCGATCGAGTTTGCAGCGCCGGATAAAGCCGCGCCGCGACTCGTCGTGGCGGGCGACTCGGACATCTTTGCGCCGCTTCCGCAGGTGACAAAATTTGCGGAGTCGATCGGCGCGAAGCTGGCGACGATCGCAGGCCGTGGGCATTGGCTGATTGGCGGGCGCGCGCTCGAACGTGCGATCAACGAGACGCAGCGATTCCTGGTGCGCGCGCTCGGCCAGGATTTGCTGCTGCTCTATCCCGAAGAATGGAAAAACGATCCGGGCGACTAGCATGCGGAAAAAAGTAAGAATCGAAGGCAGGTGAAAATCGATGGCAACTGAAACTGCGCAAACGAATCTGCAAAAGAATCTGATAGTCGAGGAAGAAGCCGGGCTCATCACGCTCACGATGAACCGTCCCGAGAAACGCAACGCGCTCTCGACCGCGATGATGACGGAACTGAACAACGAGCTTCGCGCGATCGGCAAACGCGCCGATGCGCGCGCGGTGATAGTCGCGGGCATCGGGCCGGCGTTTTCGGCCGGTCACGACCTCGGCGAGCTGAAGGGACGCGACCTCGGGTTCTACCGATATGAATTCGACCTGTGCGCGCAATTGATGTTGACGATTCAGGCAATTCCGCAGCCCGTGATTGCGCGTGTGCACGCGATTGCGACGGCAGCGGGATGCCAGCTCGCGGCGACGTGCGATCTCGTCGTCGCGGGCGAGAGCGCGAGCTTCGCGACGCCGGGCGTGAGGATCGGTCTCTTCTGCTCAACCCCGATGGTCGCGCTGACCCGCGCGGTCGGCCGAAAACACGCGATGGAAATGCTGCTGACGGGCCAGCCGGTCAAAGCACGCACGGCCGCCGAGTGGGGACTCGTGAACCGGGTGATCGCCGACGCGGAACTCGTCGCTGAGACGCGCAAGCTCGCGATGCAAATCGTCGAGGCCAGCCCGCTAATCATCGGAATCGGCAAGCGGGCATTCTACGAGCAGATCGATCTGGATACGGCGAAGGCATACGAGCACACGAAAGAAGTGATGAGTCAAAACGCAATGGCGATGGACGCGCAGGAGGGTATCGGAGCGTTCCTGGAAAAGCGCAAACCGGTGTGGTGTGGGAAGTGAAATGGAGCAAAATGAGCGGTTTCGTACTCATCCGAAAGTAGAGAAATTGACAATTTCTACCATATGTAGTGGCTTTCATATTGATGCACCACCATCGGTAGCTTCGTTCCGTCAAAATTGGTTTTTCGCGCCGAGAGTCGGCCATTAGCGAAGAACGGGCGAATTCAGTTACGTGGGCGGCGGGAGGTTGGCGACTAGCAGGGGTGTTGGCCATAACAGGATGTTAGCAGATCGAGGACGAGCGCGTCAGGAGGGAAAGTTCAGCTCCCTGAAGTCGGGAACTAGATTTTGATGGTGGAACTTCCGGGTAGGTTACGCCTTGAGCCGGAGAGTGAAACTCGTGTGATTTCCCGCTTTGTGAGTTACATACTCGACCGGACCGACGTAGCGAAATCCTGAGTCTGGATATTGCTTGGGCTCCGCTCGGTAGAAGAGGAGCAGTTCCAGATCGCGAGCCTCGTGTTCAATGATCATGAGATCGCTATTACCCGAAGCCTGTCCCTGCCAATGAAGTGTGTTCCCGATTAGGTCGTCGGCATACTTGGGCTGATTCGCTGCTTTCTTGCGTGTGACGAAAAGCCACACCGAGGAATGATTCTTCGGTTTGAAAACCCCAGTGTTCAAGGTGGCGTCCGTGATGTGGAAAATCTTAGCGAGCGATTTTCGGCTGTAGATTTCGCCAACCTTCAGCTTTTCCGAGGCAAATACAGGATGCATCAGCCCTCCTTTTTCGGCTTACTAAGGCTCTTCAACACCGTCTTCGATTCGGCGATAGCATTCGCAGCAAATGACGCCCTCGCCGTTTCGAGTTTCCAGGTATGCATCGTCGAAAAGCAAGGCCACCGGCGCCTCGCATTCGTCGCAGCGTTTCGGCTCGGCCCATCCCGCCATGGTACTTACTGCGTCGTCGATGCTTGCGATGGCATATCGAAGATCGTCGTGATCGTAGTTCGTCGACTCGACTTCGATGGTAAGGGAGCCGCGATTTACGCTCCCAGCGCCTGCGATCCGGCGTTGCGCGTGCTGCTCGGAGCGCGAGTTCGATTGCTTGGGCCAAGGCCTCCAGCATTTGGCCGGAACCTTCGATCCTGAATTTTCTTCGAGCTTTGTCTGTCGCGCTCATCGGTTTCCTCCTCCGCGGTTGAATTCGAGCTTTTGAACCCTGGCCTGGATGCGCGAAAATTGAAAGCGCCGGCTGTTCGAGCTGATCAGAGATGCGGAATCTTGAATCGCGCGCGCCCGTTGGCACGGGTAGCCAGTGTCAAGAAAAAGATGGAGGGCGTGCGCTGAATTTGGTCGCTCACCCTTCCGCAGGCTCAGGGCAGGCTTTTCGATCCTCTCCCTGCTGGGAGAGGGGATACAGAAGACGGGAAACTGGGGACCAAGACTTCGCGTATTGATCGGTTGCGCGGCCCTTGTTAGATTGACACATGGCGCATCTGATTAAACGGACTGCGTATCACAACTGACGGCCGACTTGAGCCCGCGTAAAACCGCGGGCTCTTTTTTTACCTATGGAGGTTATTTTATGGCGCATCAGGAGCTCCGCGAAGCACTTACCTTCGATGACGTTCTTCTGCTGCCTCAATCGTCTGACGTGCTGCCGGCGAATTGCGATGTCACGACGGCGCTGACGCCGAAGATCCGGCTGCGTATCCCGCTCGTATCGAGTCCGATGGACACTGTGACTGAGTCGCGCACCGCGATTGCGATCGCGCAGATGGGCGGCATTGGGTTTGTGCATCGGAATCTTTCGGTCGAGGAGCAGGCGGCCGAGGTCGAGACCGTCAAGAAATATGAAACCGGGATGATCGTCGATCCGATCACCGTCAGCCCCGAGCAGAAAATCGGCGAGGCGCTCGCGGTGATGGAACGCTTCCGGATTTCCGGGCTGCCGGTCGTCTCGGACGGACGCCTGGTCGGAATTCTGACCAATCGCGATCTGCGCTTCGAGCGGCGGCTCGACAAGCAGGTGCGCGACGTGATGACGAGCAAAGTGATCACGGCGCGGCCGGGAATCGATCTCGAACACGCCAAGGAACTCTTGCAGGCGCATCGGATAGAGAAGCTGCCGCTGGTCGACGATCAGCACCGGCTGCGCGGGCTGATCACAGTTAAGGATATGGACAAGGCGATTCGGCATCCGCATGCGAGCAAGGACCAGCTGGGGCGGCTGCGGGTCGGCGCCGCGGTCGGGGTCGGTCCGGAGCGCGAGGCGCGCCTCGCGGCGCTGCGGCGTGCGGGCGTCGACGTAATTTGCATCGAC
>CAVRUK010000006.1:0-2582235 GCA_963724395.1 uncultured delta proteobacterium
AATCGCCGCCGACCATCGCGAGCGAACCCCCGCGACTCACGTACACCGCCATCGCATTCTGCGCGGCCGGCGCGATACGCTCGCCCGGCACGTTGTTGATCAGCACGGCGTCGTAGCCGGCGACGGTCCCGTTCCACGTCCCGCCAGTGATCGGCACGACGGTGGGCTCGAGTCCCATCCGGTTGACGACGGTGCCGAGGTAGTTCGCGTCCTTCGCGCTGTCGGTGAGAATCAGAACCTTGCGCCGCGCGCCCACTCCCACCCATCCTTTGAGAGAATCGTCCTCGAGGTACGCGTCGAACGCAGGATTGTCGGGCTTGTAGGTGGCGGAGTACGAAGCGAGGCCGACGGTTTCGGTGCGGACCGGAAAGTCGAAGCGCTGCGAGCCGCGCGCCAGCGTCACTTTGCGCTCGTCGATCAGCGCACCGTCGCGCTCGATCGCGATCGTGCCGGTCACAGGCGCGTCGTTAAGATTTTCCATCGTGACGCCGAGCGCGAACGGCGCGGCCTTCTCGAGCGCGGGCGGCAACGACAGCGCAGTCATCGCAACGTTGGGAATCGAACGCGCGCCGGGGGGCGTGAAGATGTCGAGGCGAATCTCGGCGTTCACGATCGCGCTTATCGCGCGCTCGGCGTCGCCGCGATTCTGCCATCCGTCGGTCACCATCACGGCCGGGCCGCCGTGCGCGTCGGGATCCGCGGCGATTCGGTAGAGCGCGCCTTCGAGATTGGTCGCGCGCGGGTCGCATTCGGCGCATCCGGTGCCGTTGGCGAACGCCGATTCAACTGCGCCGATCGATTGCGGAGCCGCGTCGCCGGCGAACACGTACGCGGGATCTCCCGGGCGCAGCTTCAGGTCGTCACGCAGCAGCTTGAGCGTCCATGCTCGCATGGCGGGCGTGATGCTCGCACTCGCATCGACGATCGCGGGCCGCGCCGCGCCCTCGGAATGCATCACCTGCTGCGGATTCGCGAGCGCGACGATGAACAGCGCGAGCACTATCGCGCGCATCAGCGGCGCAAACACGCGGCGAAGCTCTCGCGCGTTGAGAAGACCCCAAAGCAGGACGACCGCGGGAATCGCGAGCAGGTAGAGCACCTCGCGATGCGCGAACGTCAGATCGTGCGGCAGGCCTGCGGGAATCATGGCGCGGCCTCGGCGACGTGCCGGCGTCGATACACGATGAGCGCTTCCAGAGCCGTCAGTGCGATAATCGCCAGAAGCAGGTAGTCGCTGAGCGAGGATTTTTCCAGCACCAGCTCGGCGGCGGAACCCGAATTTGCGGCTTCGACTTTGAGCAGCGGCGAGCTGGAGAGATCCGACTCGGTCAGGTCGGCAAGGTTCACGGCGCGCGGCGTTTTCGCGTCGCCGGGACCGACGAGCTCATACACTCCCTGCTCAGAAACATCGGTGAAAAGGGTCCCCGGATGAGCGGTCTTCTTTTTTCCGGACGGCAGAATCACGCGCTCGACACCTGCCGGCACCAGCCACGGCTGTCCCGTCCGGTAGCCGTTGCTGCTGCCGCCGAGTCCGGCGAGATAGCTGATGGCGTTGAGCGTCAGCACCGACATCGGAAGGTTGCGCCGCCCGAGATACGGAAACGGATTGAAACCGGTCGCGACGAAACGATGCGCGCCGCGCTCGCCCTTCAACATCAGCGCGCCGCCGTCGCCGCCGACCACCTGGCTCATCCACGGATGCGTGCCGAAGTACTCGCCGCCGCGCAGGCTGAGCAGGCGGAAATTCACCGAATCGGTGAGCGTGTCGGTGGTGCGCCATCCGGCAATATTGACCTTCGCGGTCGGCGTTACCGTCAATCCGAAAACGGGATCTCCCGGCGGCGGCATCACGAGCATCGTGTTTACGCCGGGGATTTCCTTGGGCGTGGCGTATTCGAAGATGGCGAGATCGTAGCTGCCGAGTTCGTCGGGCGAGTATGAATCGGGGTTCTTTGCGGTCACCGCGACGCCGGGAATCGAATTCAGTCCGGCGGCGTCGGCGGGCGTCGGGCTGATGAAGAGAATCGACAGGCCTTTGACGGAGCCGGCCGTCGCGTAGGCAACGTTGTCGAGTGCGAGCGCGTCGTCGGGCGCGAGTTTCGCCTCGTAGATGCGCGCGGGCGGAATCGCCGGGAATTCGAGCGAAGCAGTCTGTCTCGCGCCGAGAGCTTCTTTGGCGTGGGCGACTTCCTTGCCGTCGCCCGTCACGACGAGTTGGAGCGCGCGCGTTTCGGGGCTGAAGTTGGCGATGGTGAGACTCGCATGAAGGGCTTCCGCGCCAAGGACTTCGCGCCGCAGCGAAAACGATCCGATCGCCGCGTTCGCGACGGCGTCACCAACCGCGATCGGATGGATGCGCGCAGGAACCGGCGCGGCTAGCGCGTTGGCGCCAGCAAAAATCACCTTCGCGACGCGCGCTTCCGAGGCGAGGTTGCTGAGAAAGTTCTCGAGCGTCGTTTGATCGTTGGGCGCATCGGTTGGCTTGATTCGCGACAGCGCCAGGCGCGCCTCGGTCAGAGTAGTGAATGGCGGCGCAACGCGGCGCGGCTGTGGCGCAGTGACATAAACCGAAATCTCGCCGCCGCCGTCTTCGACCGACAACTCGGCGTCCAACTTTTTGCGCGCTATGTCGAAGCGGGTCTGGCCGGAGGGCGTCAACGCCTGCATCGCGGCGGAATTGTCGATCACGACCGCGAGCGGAGCGGTTCGTTTCCAGATGAACGGACCCGCCAGCGCCAGCACCACGAGACTCAGGATCAAAACCTCGGCGAAGAACATCCAATCAAGCCGCGGCCATCCTCCGAAACGCTCGCGCCGAAAACCGCGCAACGCGCGGAACGCCAGCACGCTCGAGACCGTCACGCGCGACGGCCGCTCCTTGGCGAGGTAGGCCAGCACGAGCACCGGGATGAGTGCGAAAAATGCGAGCGCGCCAGGATAGAGGAGGCCCATCGGTTGACTCTTCAGTGCGCGAGTCCGAGGTCGCGCACGGCGCGAACGAAGAATTGCTGAAAGTCGTGGTCGGTCGTGTAGAGCGCATAATGCAGCCCGCGCTTGAGGCAGAACGATTTTATTTCGCGCGTGAGGCGGTTCATCGTGTCGCGATACTGCGTGCGTTCGCGTTCGCCGATCGAGACCCGCAGCCGCTCGCCCGTTTCGGAATCGATTACCTCGACGTCGCCGTCGAGGCCCTGGCCGTTGAGCTCGCGCCCGCCAAGTATCTGCACGGCGGTGAGATCCATCGAGGCCGCAGTGAACATCCCAAGCCCGCGCGTCACCGAGTTCAGCAGCATCAGGAAGTCCGAAACGATAAACACCTTGCCGGTGCGCCGAATCGCGACCAGCTCGGTCGCCAGCGAGGTCGCGAAATCGAACTGCCCGCCCGGCTTAAGATCATGCAGGCGCCGCGCAAGCTCGACGATTCGATGACGCCCGTTGACGAACGACGGGTCGACCTTCCCACCCTTGCCGCCGAGCACTCGCAGCATCACGCGATCGCCGCTGGCGAGCGCGACGTAGGCGAGTGCGAGCGCGGTCAGAATTGCGGACTCGAACTTGCGGTCGGCCGCTGGATATCCCATCGACGCGCTCGCATCGACGAAGATGTACGTGAGCAGGTCTTCCTCTTCCTGGAAAAGCTTGATGTAGAGTTTGTCGCTGCGGCCGTAAAGTCCCCAATCGATGTAGCGGAAGTCGTCGCCGGGCGAGTAGTGGCGATAGTCGTTGAACTCGAGCGACGAGCCGCGCTTGGGCGACAGGTGCATGCCCCGGCCCAGCCCGGCATAGCGCTGGCGGGTTCTAATCCTGAGCTTTTCGAGCCGGGCCAGAAATCCCGGCGTAAACTCATCCGGCAGTCCGAACATCGGCTACGTGCGCGGCTTCTTGAGCCGCTTTATCACCTGCTCGAGGATCGATTCGGAGGAAACGCTCTCGGCCTCGGCCTGGAAGTTGAGCAGCAAGCGATGCCGCAGGCACGGGACGATGGCGTCGTCGATGTCGTCGTAGGCCACACTGACGCGGCCCGCGAGCAATGCGTTAACCTTGGCGCACAGAATCAGCGCTTGCGCGCCGCGCGGACTCGGCCCGAAGCGCAGATATTGCGAGACCTCGGGAATCGCGCCGGGACCGCCGGGCGTGCATCCGCCGATCACGCTGATGATGTAGCGCTCGAGCGGCTCAGCCACCATCACTTCGCGCACAAGAGCCTTTAGATTCTCGATGGCCTGCGGAGCGCGCGCGGGCTCGAACAGCGGCTGAATCCTGTTTTGCGCGGTGCCGGTGGTGCGGTTCAGGATTTCGCGCAATTCGTCGGGCTTGGGCGATCCCATCACGACTTTGAAGATGAACCGATCCATCTGCGCTTCGGGCAGCGGATAGGTTCCTTCGAGCTCGATGGGATTTTGCGTGGCGAGCACGATGTACGGCGGATCGAGGACGTAGGTGGTGCCGAAGACGGTGACCTGATGCTCCTCCATCGCCTCGAGCACGGCCGATTGCGTCTTGGGAGTCGCGCGATTGATCTCGTCGCCCAGTACCATGTGCGCGAAGATCGGCCCCGGCTTGAACTGGAACTCGCGATGGCCGTCGGACTCGGTCAGCACCTGCGTGCCGATGATATCCGAGGGCATCAGGTCGGGCGTGAACTGGATTCGCTTGAAGCTGAGCCCGAGCGTCTCGCTGGCCGCCTTGACCATCAGCGTCTTGCCCAGTCCGGGCACGCCTTCGATCAAAATATGGCCGCCGCAAAACAGCGCGGTCAGCATTTTTCGTACGACCTCGCGATGGCCGACGATCACGCGCGCGACTTCACCCTCGGCGCGCGAGAAAATCTTGCGAAAATCCGCAACCCGCTGGTCGGGTGAAATTTGTTGAGGAGCCGCTCCCATCCGTTGTCCTTCCTTTGCTGAGTCTAGTGAATCATGTCGCGATAGCGCGGCGGCACCAGTTGTCGTTCGTCGGGCGGCGCGTCGTCTCGGCTCGGCGCCAGCGGCGCGTTGACGTAAGCCGTCGTCGCCCTGGGCCGATCGGAGTCAAGCACAGATTTCCCGCCGCTGCTGGAAGTAGGCGCTCCCGGCAGCCGGAACATCACATAGCGCGCATCCTTGATATCGACCGTCGAGCCCTTTTCGCCCGGCTTCAGGAAGCGCTGCGCATTGGTGGACGTCGGCATCTCGCCGAGATGCGTATCGCCCATATTCGATCCCATGTCACGGTTATTTTTAGGATTTCCGCCGGCGGCGGGAGTGTTGCGATCGCCGTTTGCGCCCGGCTTCGGGATGTCGCCGGGCCGGTTGGGATCGAGGTGGCTGCCGCTCTTCTGATCGGGCTTATCGCCGGGCTTGTTGGCGCCGCCCTGATTCTTGTCGTCACCTGGTTTGCTATCAGGGCCGGGATTTTTCGCGTCGGCCGTCTCGACCTGCGCTTCAGCTTTGGCGAGTTCGTTCTGGAGTTCGATATTCGTCTTGTCGCCCTTGTTCTGATTGTTGTTGTTCTTCGCCGAACCTTTTCCGCCTTCGTTCTTGCCCGAATTGTTTCCGCCGCCCTTGCCGGCGCCCGCGTTGTTGCCGCCGAGGTTCTGGCCGGCCCCCGTCCCGCTCTTGCCTTCACCAGTGCCTGAGCCCGCAGAGGTACCATTGCCCTGGCTGTTGCCACTGCCCTTTCCATTCTGCGCGTTGGATTTGCCGTTGCCTTGATTTTTTCCGGACTCGCTGTTGTTGCGCTTTTGCGCGGCCTGGTCGGCCTGCCGCATCGCTTCCTCGATGCGCTGCTTTTTCTCTTCGGGCGGCAGCTTGGAATTTTGCAGCGCTTCGGCTGCGCGGCGAATACTGTCCGCCAGCGCCTTATCATCTGAGCTCGTCGCGGTTTTCGCGATCTCCTGGGCGATCGCACGCAGCTTGGCGGCCTCGATACTCTCTGGCGTCGGCGGGCTCATCAATCCCAACGTTGCAAACACCATCGCCAGCGCGACGGCGCCGGCGAAGATCGAGGAGCGCTTGAGGGGCTCGCCCGCCTTGAGTTTGAACTCCCGGCGAACATCGACGTTGACGAAAAACGCAATCGCGCGCCGCCACAGAACCGGAAACAGCGGCGTGCGCCGCGCCCGGCTGCTCTCCGGCGCGGCAGGATTCGCGAGATTGGCGAACGTTACAATCTCCTGATCGCATTCCAGCAGGTCGTCGAGCTCAGCGGCGGCCGCAACAAAGTCGTTGGCGCGCCGGTACGCGCGAAATGCCATGACCAATCCCGCGGCAAGCACCACGAGGCCCGCGCCGATCAGTGCGAGGCTCAGCACGGTGGCGCGATCGGGGTCCAGCGTGTAGCCGAACGGCGCCCAAGTCAGGTCGCCGATCGGCTCGAGCAATATCCCTAGCGCAATCGCCGTGAGCGCCGGCGCAATCGCGCACAGCATCGCGCGGATTGCGGCTAGCCGCGCGATTCGCCTGCTGGCAGCGCCGATTGTCTCGACCGGATTGTCCACAGGATGAAATTATAGCGTACTCGACGCAGATGCGACCGTCCAATCGGCGGCCCAATTACCATATCAAATTGTCCTATTCAGGGCGTTGCGGCTTTTTTACCCGCCATCGGTTTCCGTTCGAGCGCGATCGCGCGCCGATGCTCGTCAAACGATTTCGAAAAGACGTGAGTGCCGCCTTCGCGCGCGACGAAATAAAGAAAATCGGTCGGCGTCGGATATAGCGCGGCTTCGATTGATTTGAGCCCGGGATTTGCAATCGGCCCCGGAGGCAGGCCGGTGAAGTCGTAGGTATTGAAGGCGGACGAGGTGTGAACCGCGGTTGCGGCCGACTCCTTAGCGCCGTCCAGCTCGTACTCGGCGGTCGGGTCGGATTGCAACGGCATCCCAAGCCGCAACCGATTGTAGAAGACGCCTGCGATTAGAGGGCGCTCGGTGGATGCCTTCGCTTCCTTCTCCACGATCGAGGCCATCGTGACCAGCCGGCGCGGGTCGAGGCCGACGGCGAACATGCGCTCTTCCACGTCCGGCGTCAGGACCTGGAAGAACCGCGCGAGCATCGCGGCGAGCACGTCGTTGGTCCTGGCGTGCGGCGAAAATTTGTACGTCGCGGGAAACAGGTAGCCCTCGGCACCGAGCGGCATCAGTCCAAGCGCTCGGACAATTTGGCCGTCGCGTGCGGCATCCTCGAATTCGTCCTCGCAGACGAGGCCCGTCGCGGCCACGCGCTCCGCGATCTCATGGACGGTCAGGCCTTCGGGAATCGTGATCGTCACGACGATGAAATCGCCCTTGACCAGATGGCGCATCACGTCGGGAATCCGCTCGCCGCCCTTGAAAGCATAGTCGCCCGGCTTGATTTGGCCCGCAGTCTGGCTCATCCGGCCGTACAATCGGAGCGCGAACCCGCTCCGAACGACGCCGGCGTCGGCGAGCGCTTGCGCGATTTGGCGAAAGGACTCGCCTTTTTCAATTGTGACCTCGTGCGGCGGCGCGAATTTCTCGGTCGGACTGAGCCAGTAATAGGAGAACGCGGCATACGCTCCGCCCAAGATGATCGCGATTACAAGAATGGATGCGGCACGCTTCATCTACTCGAAATTATAGTCCGCGCTGAAATTTTGCGTCAGCCGTCGCCGCGCGCGACTTCATCGGGGGTGGGCCTTTTATCATGTTGAGACTTGAGGCGCGTCGTGGCAGGATCGTGATTGTCTCGTCAAGGGAGCACGATCATGCGAAGCATTGTCGCAATCGCAACGTCAGCCGTAATCGCGGCGATGCTCCTGGTTGCGTCTGTAAGTTCAGCTTGTCAGGGCACGCCCTGCCGGGCCGATTTTGACTGCGATCTGCACAAAACCTGCATCCAATGGCGGAACGGATCGGCGACCTGCGAGTGGCCGGGTGCAAACCCGGTAATGCCAGCGTCGGGTCGGACTGATGTGCAATCCTGCACGAGCGACCTCGAGTGCCCGGAAGGCTGGCGATGTGACCTGCGTGTGCAGCGCGCCGGCGCGCCATTGACGCTCGCCCAATGCGTACCCGACTCGCGCCTGCCCGTATCGTATTGAGTCGCTTCAAGACGGTGAGAGCTTGGGCGCGGGGGTCCCCGGCGCCGACGCGAAGCCAGCAGGCAGGTCTCTTTCCGGCGTGATCCTAATCGCGATCCGGTCTCCGCTATTGAAACTCGAGCGGCCTGGCCCGACCAGGGAGTTCATCGTGCCATATTTCTTCGGGTAGTCGGTCAGGATCTTGTCGACCACTGTGGCATCGCTGGTGATCTCCGCCTTGCCGATAAAGGCGGGACCGTTGAGTCCGCCGATCCACACGATCGCCGGGCTGCCGCGCCTGATGCGCTTGTCCTTCCACGAGCCCTTGTGCGCCTGGATGTAAAGCTGCGTGCGGTCGGCGCTCAGTGTGAACCACACGGGTGCCGGCGTGCTCTGGTTGCCGTCCTTGCGCACGGTCGCGACATAAACGGTCTGAGCCTGGTCGAGGGCCTTGAGCTCAGCATCGGAGAGCCCCGCGCAGGCCGCCGGTCCGGCGGTCAGAATTGGGATTGTCAGGGCCGTAGCGACGACGAGAATCGAAAGTGTCGCGAATCTTTTCATTGCTTGCCTCCGTTTCCGAGCGCGCGATTGCGAGCAGTGTCACAGTAAGTTTCAGCTATTCGAAATTATAGTCCGAGCCTGATTTTGCGTCAGCCGCTGCCGATCTCAGATGACTCGATCGGTTACAGGCTGTTACCATCGGAACCACTGATCTCGCGGTCCCGCGCAGCGCGCATCGCGGCACTATCTAAAGATCCAACTGCTACCTATTCATTTTTCCTTTGATTTCCATCGCGCTCGGCGACGCGCTTGGCTTGGCTCTTGCGTCTACAAACATGAATCGCACGCTCGCAGGAAACCGTGGGGGCACAAAGCGCACCGCCCAAGGAAGGCCACAATGGCATCCAAAGAATCTTTCAGGCTCAGCACTCAGGACGCGTCGTTCCTCTACGGCGAAGCGGCCAACGGGCCGCTGACGATGGGGATGCTGGCCACGTTCCGCAGCCACATTGACTTCAAGAGCCTGCGCGTGCACATGGCAGCGCGGATGCATCTGCTGCCGCGCTATCCTCAGCGCCTCGTCTTCGCGCCGTTCAACCTCGCCCACCCGAGTCTCGTGGACGACCCAGGTTTCGACCTTGGCAACCATCTCTTCTGCCACGAGCTGCCGCCCGATTCGGCAGAAGCGGTGCTGATGAAGGCGGTGGCAGAGATCTATGAAAAGCCGCTCGATCGCGGCAAGCCGTTGTGGGAACTGCACTTGTTCACCGGCCTGAGGGGCGGACACAGCGCGATCCTCACCAAGGTCCATCATTGCCTTGCGGACGGAGTTTCGGGAATGGAACTGCTCGCCGCGACAACGAGCACACGGCCGGACGCTCCCGCTCCGACGCCTCCAGCTGAGCCCTGGAGGCCGGCGCCGACCCCGGGACCTGCGGAACGCATCGCTTCGGCGGTCACCGATCTCGCGCGCTCGCGAATTGAACTGGCTCGTCGCGCAGCCAGAGCGATTCAGCACCTGAACGATTTTGATGTGGACGTGTCCGCGCCGGCGGCCGCGGTACAGACTATCCGGCGCATGGCCCAGCCAATTGTGGCAGCGCCGTGGAACGCGGCGACGGTTACCGCCGCACGCACGATCACCTGGCTGCGATGCCCGCTCCACGACGTCGCGCGGATCCGCGCTACCTTTGGCGGCACCGTCAACGACGTAGTGCTGGCCATTCTGAGCGAAGGCGCGGCGCGCTACCTGGAGCATCACGGCGTCGCCACCGAGGGGCGGCCGCTGCGAATCGGATGTCCGGTGAATGTTCGCGCGAAGGACGAATATGGGAAGCTCGGCAACCGCGTCTCGATGATGTTCCCCGAATTCGACTCACAGACCATGCATCCTGTCGATCGACTGAAAGCAGTCATCGAGGAAACCTCGCGGATCAAGGACGCCAAAGAGGCGGTCGCGTTCGAGAACCTGTTGGCCGCGCTCGACTACGTCCTGCCGTCAATACTGGGGCTCACCTCGCGAGTGCTGACGTCGGCAATCGAAGCCGGCGGACGGCTTGCGGGCTTCGCGCCCAGGCTCGCGCGTCGTGCGCCGATGCTCGGCACAGGCATCAACTTCGTTGCGACCAACGTCCCGGGTGCGCAGGTGCCGGTCTATCTTGCGGGCCATGAGATGGCCGATACCATCGGCATGATTCCGCTCACCGCGACGCTCGGCTACGGGGTTGCGATCCTGAGCTACAACCGCAATCTCTACATCGGGCTGATGGCGGAGCCGAATCTGATGCCGGACCTGGGCTTCATGAAGTCGCGAATCAAGGAGACGCTCCGCGAGTTGATTGCGAAGGTGCCCAAGGAGATAGTGCCAGCGGCGCCGGCTGCGCCGGCCACTGTCGTGACTCGCGAAGTCGCGTGAGGCGCAGCCTAACCCACAGAGCGTTTTGCGGCTGGATGCGAGATCCAGCCGCGCCTCTGCTGATAGTCGCAAGAGCCTCTTAACGCGGTGCGATAGGGCAGTTGCTAGTCCCAGGTCTTCAACTTTGGCCATCCTTGAACCAGTGTCCCCTTGGGTTCGCTGCAGAGATATATAGTAAAGTGCTCCGAGGCCATCGCATATCGATCACCGACGGTGCCCACTGCCTCGACTCGAGCGAAGTACTGCTCAAGCCGCTCGCGCGGCGTGCCGAGCACGATCACGCTCTCACCCGTATAGTCGCGCGGACCCCAATACCAATAGTTCACATGGCCGCTGATCGCTTTGGGCAGGCCGAGCTTTGGTCCGTAGAAGTCGATCGCTCCCGCCTCGCCGTAGTCCTGTCCGAAAATCGCGGTTTTCGCGCGTTGGTCGGCGGGCAGGCTGTAGTAGACTTTCGCGACGGCCGCGGCCATCTCGGGCCAGCCACAACGGTCGGCCAATAACTGTGGCAGCTCGCTCGCCTGGCGATTTTCGAACTTCGGCTGCGATATGCCAATGAAGTGCGTGTAGCGGATGTACGTTTCGGGCGGCAGTAGCGGCAGTGTGACCAGCGCGGTTATGCCTCCGGTCACCGCGAGCAAGCTGAAATACGCCGGGCGCACCCAGCGCCATCGCGGCGTCGTGAGCCAGCGCTCGATCGCGACCGCTCCACCGGCCAGCAGCATCGGATAGGAACCCGCCAGGTAGTAGAACCTCCCGCCAACAACCAACAAGGTCAGGAGCGCTACCAGGTATGCGAAACCAAGCGCCTTGAACGGCCGGAATTGCTCGCTGAACAGGAAGGCCCACAAACCGCAAATCCAGATTGGAAACGCCACCGGCTGCATCCCAAGAACCTGCTGGCCGAAGAACCCGATCGGGCTCAGAGTAACGTTGCGCCCGTTGCGCTTGATGTTGGCGAGCATCTTGAGGTGCGGAAAATGGTGTTGAATCATCCAGATCAGATTGGGCAGAAAGATTAGAAACGTAATCATCCCGCCGATGAAGAACCATCGGCTGGCCATCAAGCGGCGCTCGGGCGACATCAGGAGCCCGACGACGAGAGCGAAACCGAATAACGCCATCGTATCCTTGTTCTCAAGACCTACGCCGGCCACCACCCCGAACCAGAGCCAAAGTCTGGTGTCGCCGGTCTTGATCATTCGGATCAGTATTGCCACACAGCCCATCCACAGGAGCGGTTCGATTGAATTCATCGAGAGATAGCTGTCGAAGGCCAGGTAGAATGGCGCGACCAGAACGGCTAGGGCGGCGAGAGCCTGAGCAAATCGTCGGCCGCCGAGTTGCCGGACGATTGCGCCGGTGAGAACAATAAGCCCAACGCCCGCGAGAGCAGGGAAGAGCCGGATCGCCAGCATCGAATCGCCGAACAGTGCGCGCGCCGTCCACGCCTGCAGCGCCGTGAGCGGAGGCATGTCGACGTAGCCCCAGCTCAAATGCTCACCGCAGGCCAGGAAGTAGAGTTCGTCGATGAGCAAGCCGTAACCGCCCGGGTTGGGCAGATGGAGTATCAGCGCCACAGCGCCGATATACGCCACAATGGCAGGACCGGAGACAAAGGAGCTTTTGGGCGGGAGTTGCGTTTTGAGTCTCCGATTCGTCATCCACTAGCTGCGAGGGTGCTGGATTTTTTCCGGATTCGCTTGCATCCAGCTTTCGAGGATTACCACCGCGGCGAGTGCGTCGATGCCTCTCTTGCGCGCGCCTTTTTTGGCCGGCATGTCGCTCAGGCGATCGCGCGCTTCGAAGCTGGTTAGGCGCTCGTCGAACATCTCGACGTTGATATCGAGCGCATCCGCCAGGTGCACGGCGAACTTCCTAGCGGAGATGGCGGCCGGGCCTTCGCTGCCATCCATGTTGAGCGGCAAACCGACGATGAACATGGAGATACGGCGGTCGCCCAGCATCGTGGCGACCGCCTTGATGTCTTTTTCGAGCGCCTTCCGTTCAACGATTCCCAGCGGATAGGCGCCCATCGAAGCGGCGTCGGAAACCGCAACCCCAATTCGCCGGCTGCCGAGATCAAGCGCCGCAACTAGCATGGCGTACCCGTGCGCTTATGTCGCGGGCGGTTGATAATCGCAATTTCATGTCGGCGGCGTGCATCGGAATGACTTGATTGTAGCGAAACCCACCGCAGGTTTCGCGCGCTTCCTTGGACAGGGGTAACCCCTGTTACAGTAACGACGAGATGTGGGCGGAGTTTAGCCTGAGCGAAGTCGAGGGCCCGGTCAGAACGCTGAGAGGTGGTGGTGGCGGGGAGTTTCTGGTTAATTCGTGGCGATTTGGATATGACCTGGCAAAAGGCGATTTTCTGGTTGGTGTTTGGAGTCCTGCTCTGCCCGGTGTCAGCGTCGGCTTGGGGACCTGACGGGCACAAAATCGTTGCCGTCGTTGCAGCGGACAACCTCACGCCGGCGGCTGCTAGCCACGTGGCAGGTATCCTGGGCGTGGCTGCGAACAAAAGAGCAATTGCCACGGCCATGGAGGCGGCTTCGATCCGTCCCGACACCGAGTTCCGCGAAGAAGATCGTGCGACGGCGCCATGGCATTTCATCGACATCTGTCTGCAAGACCGGCGTGCGGACGTTGCGGCGCGATGCCCCGGCGGAAACTGCGTCACGCGGAAAATCGACGAGTACTCGAAACGCTTGAAAGAAGGAAAGTACGACCGCTGGGGCGCGGCTGGCGATCTGGCGTTCCTGATTCACTTTGTCGGCGACATCCATCAACCGCTGCACGCGGCCAGCGACGCGGACCGCGGCGGCAATTGCGTGATGGTCGATTCGCATTCTCGAGAGAAAGATCTTCACCAGGTCTGGGACACCACCGTCGTGCGCCGTCTCGAATACAGCGTCGATACGGGCAGGCCCGAGACGACTGCGCACAAGTTGGAACGAACCTATGCGGCTGAGAGGGACGCCGATTCATGGATTCCCGCCGACGATATCGCATGGGAATCGAATCAAGTTGCGCGTACCGACATCTACGGAGCGCTGCACATCCCCATGGAACCCTGCCAGCCCACGGTCGATATCTGCATCAATCCCGCGGGACGCATCGTCGAGCTGGACTCTTCTTACCTGGACGACGCTGACGTGATCGCAGGTCATCAGCTCGCGAAGGCTGGATTCAGGCTGGCGAGTTTGCTGAATGAAACCTGGACTCAGCCAGCAGATCCGAGCGATGCGACGAGTGCCGCGAATTCCGCGGCCTCGCAAATTCCTTTATCGAATACAGGAGATCAAATCGTTTTCGTTGGCAACCGGCGAAGCAAGATTTACGCTTGGCCGGGATGCGGCACTTACGACAAGATGGCGCCCGAGAATCGAGTCGTGTTTTCCACCCGCGCGGCTGCGGAACAACAGGGGTATCGTGCGGCCCGAAATTGTCCTTGAAGAATTGCCCCGAGACCGCCCTTATAGCGCTCGTCGGAGTGCTTCTTGCGATTTCCCCTTTACGTTTTCCTCAGCGAGTGGGTGATGATAAACGAGCATTGAGGACCAGAATCTTGCGTCGGAACAGCCTACTTCCAGAGCGCCGCATCATTCGAGCGTTCAGGCGGAGCGTTGCAGCAGGTTTTGCGATAGCCCTGGCGGTCGCCGGGGTCAGCTGCAAAAGGGCGGTGGTCTCGACGCCGCCGCCGCCGCCGAACGTCGTCGTCGTCCCTGTGATTCAGAAGGATGTGCCGGTGGATTTCGAATGGATCGGCACGACTGTGGGGTTCGTCAATGCGGACATCTATCCGAAGGTGTCGGGGTACCTGCTGAAGCAGAACTATATCGATGGTTCGCCGGTGAAGAGCGGCCAATTGCTTTTCCAGATCGATCCGCGCCAGTACCAGGCGTCTCTCGATCAGTCGCTCGGACAACTCGCGCAGGATCAGGCAATTGATACTAAAAATCAACAGGATCTGGCGCGATACAAGCCCTTGCTGGCACAACGGGTGATAAGCCAGCAGGATTTCGATCACGTCTACCAGACGGCCCTGGCCAGCGCGGCTACCGTGAAGTCGGACCAAGCAGCGGTTGAAAACGCCAGGCTCAATCTCGGATGGACGCAGGTCACGTCGCTGATCGACGGCATGGCGGGTATCGCCAAAGCGCAGGTGGGAGACCTCGTCAGCACCACCACACTGCTCACCTCCGTTTCGCAGATTAATCCGATGAAGGTGACGTTCCCGATCAGCGAACGCGAGTATCTCCACTTCGCCGATCGCATCCGGGAGCACCAGCCAGACGGGGACACCAAGAACGGGCAATACCTTGGCGTCAAGGGTGCGCCGGAACTCCAGATGATTCTTGCCGACGGGAGCACCTACAAGTATCCGGGCCGCTTCTATGACGTGAATCGTCAGGTCAACCAGCAGACCGGGACGATCCAGGTTCAAGGACTGTTTCCCAATCCGGATTTGATCCTGCGGCCCGGCCTCTACGCGAAAATTCGCACGGCGGCCGACACTCTGAAGGGCGCGCTACTCGTGCCGCCCGACGCCGTGCTCGAAACCCAGGGACAATATCAGGTCGCGGTCGTCGGCCCCGAAAACAAGGTTTCGATTCGGCAGGTGACGCTCGGCCAGCTATCGGGCAACCTGCGGATCATTCAGTCCGGCGTCGCTCCGGGCGAACGCGTTATCACCGAAGGACTGCAAAAAGTGTCCGACGGTATGGAAGTGGCGCCGACTATGAAGACGCTGCCGGAAACTGCCCCCGCAAGTCAGCCGGCCGCGGATGGCGTGCCTTCGTCAGCGGCACCGGCATCGCAAAGTTAGCGCGATGTCGAAGTTTTTCATCAGACGTCCCATCGTCGCGATCGTGGTCGCGATTTTCTTCGTGATTACCGGCGCCGTGATGATCCTCCGTCTGCCCGTGGCGCAGTTCCCCGAGATCGTGCCGCCTCAGATCCAGACCGTCGCGACCTTCACTGGTGCTGACGCCCTTACCGTCGAGCAGTCGGTCGCCACCCCGATCGAGGAGCAGGTCAACGGCGCCAAGAACATGATCTATATGCAGTCGATCAACGGGAGCGACGGCACGATGACGCTGCAGGTAAGTTTCGACGTTGCGACCGACGTGGATATCGATCAGGTGCAGGTTCAGAATCGGCTGGCGCAGGCACAATCCAGCCTTCCGTCCGATGTGGTGAATTATGGCCTTACTACTCAGCAGACCGTAGGCATTCCGCTGCTGGTGTTTGCGATCAGTTCTCCAAATCACACGTGGGATCAAACTTTCCTGGCCAACTACGTCGCAATCAACGTCCAGGATGAACTTGCGCGGATTCCCGGCATCGGCCAAGTATCGATAGCCGGAGCGTCCAGCTATGCGATGCGCATTTGGGTCTCACCCTCCACGCTGGCCAATCTCCAGTTAACAGTGGCCGATATCGAAAACGCGATCGCTGCCCAGAACGTGGTGAATCCTGCTGGGCAGGTCGGCGGTGAGCCGGCTCCTCCCGGACAGGCCCAGACATACACGGTGCGAGCGCAGGGGCGTCTGCTCGACGCTGAGCAGTTCGGCAATATCATCCTGCGCGCGAATCCAGACGGTTCGCTGGTGCGGCTCAAGGACGTTTCGCGCATCGAGCTCGGCGCCCAAACCTACACGGAGCAATCGTACGTTAACGGCGCGCCTGCTTCGATCGTGCTGCTTTATCAGGTTCCTGGTTCCAACGCGTTGGAAGCTGCGAATCGCGCCAAGGCCAAGCTGTTCGAGTTGGCCAAGAAATTCCCGGCTGATATGCAGGCGGCCGTGACGCTCGACACTACCGTGCCGGTTACGGAGGGCGCATACGAAATAGTCAAGACGCTGCTCGAAGCAATTGCGCTCGTGGTGCTCGTGATCTTCATCTTCCTGCAGAACTGGCGCGCGACACTGATTCCGATCCTCACGATCCCAGTGTCGCTGGTCGGCGCTTTCATGTTCTTTCCCGCCGTCGGATTCTCGGTGAACACGCTGTCGCTCTTGGGCCTGGTGCTGGCGGTCGGGTTGGTGGTGGACGATGCGATCGTCGTAGTCGAGGCGATCGAGGCGAAGATCGAGCAGGGAAGATCGCCGCGCGATGCGGCCGTCGAGGCGATGGAAGAAGTCGGCGGCGCGCTCGTCGGGATCGCGCTGGTGCTGTCTGCGGTGTTTTTGCCTGCCGGGTTCATCCTCGGCATCTCGGGTTCGCTGTATCGACAATTCGCATTGACGATCGCGTTCTCTGTGCTGCTCTCAGCCTTCAATGCGCTCACGCTGAGTCCGGCGCTTGGTGCGCTGATCCTGCGACCGCGCAGCACGAAGCCCTCGCGCGGGCCGCTGGCTTATCTTTTCGGCCTGTTCAATGCGGGCTTCGCACGCGCGCAGAAAGGCTACATTACAATTTCGGATCTACTGATTCGCCGATTCGTACTGGCGGTACTCGTTTTGATCGGGTTCGCGGTGTTCGCCGTCGGTATCGGACGAGTCCTGCCCACGTCTTTTCTCCCCGACGAAGATCAGGGTTATTTTTTCATCAACATGCAGCTGCCCGAGGCGGCTTCGCTGCAGCGAACTGCCCTCGTGATGAAGAAGATCGATCAGATCCTGAAAACCGAACCCGCCATTCGTTACAACACCGGTATTGCTGGATATAGCATTCTGACTCAAACGACCAGCACTCGAAGCGCGACCTACTTTTGTTCATTGCAGCCCTATCCGGAGAGAATGACGCCGGAGATGCAGTCGCCGGCGATCGTCGCTCGATTGAATCAAAAACTGATCGCGATACCGGACGCTTTGGCGTTCGCGATCCTGCCACCTCCCATACCGGGAATCGGACAAGCCAGCGGTGTGGATTTCTTCGTTCAGGATCGCGCGGGCAAAGACGTCGACTACCTGTGGCAGAACACGCAGAAGTTCCTCGCGGCGGCGCACAAGCGTCCGGAACTTGCGCAATTGAATCTGCTCTTCAGTCCGGCGGTGCCACAGATGTTCGCCGGGGTGGACAAAGACAAGGTGTTCAAGCTGGGTATCTCGATAAGCGACGTTTATCGCGCGCTGCAAACCCTGCTCGGCGGGTACTACGTAAATCAGTTCAACCGCTTCGGACGCGTGTGGAAGGTGTTCGTCGAGGCTGAGCCACAGTACCGCACGAAGGCGTCGGATGTCGGGCAATTCTACGTGCGCAATAACAACGGTGGGATGGTCCCGCTGTCGACGCTGGTCAATATGCAGCGGACAACAGGTCCCGAATACACGACGCGCTTCAACGAATATCGCGGCATCGAAATTTTCGCGCAGCCTGCGCCCGGTTACAGCACCGGCCAGGCGATGACCGCAGTCACCCAAGTCGCCAACGAGGTCCTGCCGCGCGACATGGGAACGGCATGGAACGGAATCTCGTATCAGCAATCAATCGCGAGCAGCGGCACTGCCGTGTTCGCCTTGTCGTTGCTGTTGGTCTTTCTGATCCTCGCCGCTTTGTACGAGAGTTGGTCGCTCCCGTTCAGCGTTTTGCTGAGCGTGCCGGTTGCTGCGTGCGGCGCGTTCTTCGGGCTTTGGGCGAGGCATCTCGACAACGACATCTATGCGCAGATTGGACTGATTATGTTGATCGGCCTGTCGGCCAAGAATGCGATCTTGATCGTGGAATTCGCCAGGGCCGAGATGGAGAAGGGCGAGTCGATCGTTACGGCCGCGCTCAACGGAGCACGTCAGCGCCTGCGGCCGATCCTGATGACTTCGTTCGCATTCATCTTTGGTCTGTTTCCGCTCTGGACCGCATTGGGGGCAGGCGCCGCCGCGCGTCGATTGATCGGCACCGTAACGATCACCGGCATGATTTTCTCGAGCGCCTTCGCGATTTTCCTGGTCCCGGTACTCTTTGTAGTTGTTGGGTGGATGTCGCGGTGGTGGAGTGGAGAGGAAGCGGAGAGTGCGCCGGTGCGAACGCCGGCGACGCCGACCGAGACCACTTCGTCAGCGCCGAAAAGCGCCGCAGGCGGTAGCTGATCGCTGTTCGATCAGACGTGAGCGACCATTTCGTTTCTGTCAGGTCTTCCGCACGCGCCAGGAACGGCTGGGGCGCGGTTCCAACTTCGGCGTCTGCGGTTGATCGCCAATCAACTTCACCAGCTCTGCGACGGCGCGCTCGAGCTGGGGGTCGCGGCCGGCCGCATAGTCGTACGGAGGGTATTCGACCACGATGTCCGGCTCGGCGCCGCGATTCTCGATGTTCCAGCCGGCGTCGTCGAACCACCATGCGAACTCCGGCTGCGTGGTCAAGCCGCCGTCGGCCAGCAGATGACGCGGCCAGATTCCGATCACTCCGCCCCAGGTTCGCTTGCCGATCAGTGGGCCGAGCTTCATGCGCTTGAAGCCGTGCGAAAAAATGTCGCCGTCGCTGCCAGCGTGCTGATTGGTAATCGCGACCATCGGCCCCGCCGCCGAGTCGTCGGGCACCGGCTCGACCCCGAACCATCGGCTCTGATTGTAACCGCGGCGCCGGCGCGCGAGCTTCTCGAGCAGGAGCCCACTCACGTGGCCGCCGCGATTGTAGCGCACATCGATCACGAGTCCGTCGCGATCGAGTTCCACCAGGAACAACCGATGGAACTCCGCAAATCCCCACGGACCCATGTCCGGAATATGAACGTAGCCGCATCGGCCATCGCTCCGCTCGTGAACCCATGCGCGATTGCGTTCGACCCATTCGCGGTAGCGTATGAGCGTATCGTCGCCGGTCGCCTTCACCACGACGTCACGAGTCGCCGCGCCCGGCGAATCCGCGACCGTGAGCACAACTTCGGCGCCGGCCTGATGCACTAACAGCCGTGCTGGAGAGACCTCACGCGTCACGGGCTGATTGTTCACGGCGGCGATCACTGCACCCTCACCGACGTTGACTCCTGGCCGGAGCAGCGGCGGAGGGTTGCGCGAGTCCGATGGGTCGCCGCGCACGACATGCGTGATTCGCCATGCCGATGTGCTCTCTTCCCATGAGATGTCGGCGCCGAGAAAGCCGATCAAGTAGCGCGGCGATTTTCGGAAGTCTCCGCCCATTGCGTATGCATGGCTCGAACCGAGTTCGCCCTGCATCTCCCACAGCAAATCCTCGAATTCGGCGCGGCTGCCGACCCTTTCGATCAGCGGCAGATATTGCTCATAGACCGCCTTCCAGTCGACGTCGGCCATGTCCTCGACCCAGTACTGTTCGCGCTGCAGCCGCCACGCCTCGCGATACATCTGCCGCCATTCCGACGGCGGATTGATCGAAATCCTGACCCGCTCCAGATCTACCCACGCGCTCTTCAGGCCAGGCGGCTCGAGCGCCACCTTCAGGTCAGGCTTCTCCGAAGTCTTGATCACGCGCAGACGGTTACCCGCGCGATATACGATTCGTTCGCGATCGAGGCTCAACGCGAAGCTCGTGATGCCATCGACCCAGGTCTCGAGGGTCTTCGTCTCGAAGTCGAACGCCTCGAGCTTCGCCTTCGCTTCAGGAGCCTCGCGCGGACTCAGAATTGGAAGCTCGATGCTCCCTTCCACGGGCAGCGATGTGAGCAGCACCTTGCCCCGGAGCGCCTCGATCTGCTCGTAAATTCCCTCCGGCACGGGGAACGGTTCGATGCGGTCCTCGATGCCATTGAAATCGATGGTCAAGTCGGGGCGTTTGCCGCCGGTTTGAGTGTCTTTTGGCTCCGACTCGAATTTTCGGCCGAATGGCGTCGTGACGTCTTTGCGCAACGTGACCGCGTAGGGTCGCATTCCCTTCGGAAATCCGAGATTGAAATACATCCTGTCGTAAACGGGATTGAATTCGCGCGCCCCGATGAAAAACAGGTACCTGCCGTCTGGATCGAAGACCGGCGCAAAGTCGGCTCGCACCGGTCGCGTGACGTTGAAGGTCGCGCCGTCTTCGATTCGGCAAATCCGGATGAGCGAGCTGCGCCGGCTGGGAGACCAGTTGTACGCGATGAAGCGGCCGTCGGGAGAGAAGTTGAAACTAACGAGAGCCGAGTGGCGATTTCGGTCGAGAACTCGCATCGAGCGCGTCTCCAGATCGACCAGCACCAGCTCGTTGCGGACGTTGGTAAGCGCAACCTGATCGCAGCACGGCGAGGTCTTCATCGAAACGACGCGCGCGATCTCGGCGCCGCGAAGGTAGTCGGTCGCAGTTGGATAGTCCGCGCTATCGACGGCCAGCACCTCGTCGCCTTGGGCGTCGTAGACACTTACCAGGCGCTTGCCGTCGTGCAGCCACCTCGCGAGCCGATGACGTCCCGACGCGGGTTCGCCGATATGGCGTACGGGTCCTTCCCAATTTCCGAGCACGGCGATCTTGCCGCGAGCGGTCAGCGCGAGCGATTGCTCGGCTGGATGGGGCGTGTACGACTCAAGATACTTTGCCGCGTCGATGAACTTGCGGTTTCGCTGGGTGCGCGGACTTCGATATTCAACCTCGATCTTGCGGGCACTCTTGCCGGACGACGGGTCGAGGAGAAACAGCTCCGCGCCCGCCTGGTAAACGATCCGGCGTCCGTCCGCAGCGGCATTACGCGCGTAGAAGTCGGCATGGTCGGTGTGACGCTTCAGGTCGTCGCCATCGGGAGTGCACGAGTAGATATTACCGATGCCCTCGTGATCCGAGATGAAGTAGATTCGCTCGCCGATCCACAGCGGCCGCGACGGGTTGCCGTCGAGCGAGATCAGCCGACGCCACTTGCCCGCGCCGTCGCGATCGATCCAGAGATCGCCCGCGGTGCCGCCTCGATACCGCTTCCAGTACGCCGCCTCGACGGCCAGCCGTGCGAGCACGGCGCCGCGTCCATCCGGTGCGATCGAGAAATATTCAGCCGGGCCGAGATTCAGCGGGACGGAATCGCCATGATCGAAGGAGACGGCGCGCAGATTGAGCGCTAGGAAGGGTTGTCCCTCGAGGCTCGTGTAAATGACATGGTTCGGCAGTCGGTGTTGAGCCGGCGTCCATCCGATCACACGGCATAGCTTCCCCTCATAGGTGAGCCGCCGCGCAGGGCCGCCCTCTTCGGGCATCACGGACACCTCAGACACGCCTTCCTCGCTAGAGCTGAACGCGAGCCACCGTCGGTCCGGCGACACGGCCGGGTATGACGACGCGCCGAGCCCGCTGGTCAGCCGCCGCGCGATGCCGCCAGCACTCGCGACCGACCACAAGTCGTCCTCGCTTACGAAGTATACGGTGTCGCCGCCGATCGCCGGGTGGTGGTAGTAGCCACTGTCGTTCATGGGATGCCTCCTCGGCGACGGCGCCTGGTTCGTACGCTCCGGTATTCTTCAATTCCTATACGTTATCCGCAGGTTGGGTTATATGTGCCTATTGTAACCGGAAACGCTTCGAATCGTGTCTCGACAGTAACCGGATTTGCGAACGGGGGACATGCCGGGGTTGCGTTGGGTTGCCGAATCACTTAATT
Organism: uncultured delta proteobacterium; assembly: GCA_963724395.1. Classification (GTDB taxonomy): domain Bacteria; phylum Desulfobacterota; class Binatia; order Binatales; family Binataceae; genus Binatus. Next base: position 21,915 of record CAVRUK010000006.1, read on the forward strand.
TCGCAATCGATGCTGGCTCGGGGGAGACGGTTTTTGGGATATCCGCGCGCGTTGAGCGGATTGGTCGTCGCACTGGTTGCGACCAGCGCAGCTCTGTTTCTATTTTTCCGAGCAAATCCACAGACTTTCCGCTCGCCGCTCGATACGCTCAGCTCGGAACTCGATGCCGGCAAGGACGTCCCTGACGTAGTCGAACAGGCTGAATCAGCCGAGCCCGCTCCACCCTCGATCACTATCAGCACGATGCTTGATCGCACTGCGCCTATCGAGAGCTATCTGCGCGACGCCGGGATGGAGGAGGGCGATGCGCGTCAATGGGCGTCGTATATAGAGCGCATCACCGCGAACCGGTATTTTCACAGCGGGCATCCGCTGACGTTGTACAAGGATCCCGAGACCGGCGAGATGCGCGGCCTCAAGTACGATCTCGACGAGAAGACCACGATGGTTACGGCGAGCCTCGGCGCCGGCGTGCTCAAGGCCGGGCTGCGCCCGATCGAGTACTATATTCGCCCGATCAAGCTGACGTTCGCGGTCAAGGACAGCTTCCAGCAGGCGGCCGCCGAGAACGGTATCCCCAAGCCAATCGTCGAATCTCTGCAGGACGCGTTCTCCGATCGCCACGACCTCAACCGGCTCGCGCCAGGGTCAGCTGTCAAGCTGATTTACCAAGAGAAGGTCAGCCGCGACGGCTCGTACACGCTGGTCGGCGACGTGCAGGCGGCGCAAATCCGGTTCGGGAGCCGCACGCTGACTGCTATCTCGTTCGCGGACGAACACGGCCAGCCTCATCTATATGACGAACACGGTCACGCCCTCGGTCCCCAGTCGCTGAAGTTCCCGCTCAATTTCCAGTACATATCCTCGGGCTTCACCTTTCATCGCTGGCATCCGATCCTGCACGAGTACCGACCGCATGTTGGCGTTGATCTGGTCGCCAAGTACGGCGAGCCGGTCAAATCTGTCGCCGATGGCACGGTCATAAGCGCAGGATGGCAGGGCGAGCTTGGCAACTGCATCCGCATTCAGCATCAGCACGCGATGGTCAGCATCTACGGTCACTTGTCGAAGATTAGCGCCGACGTGAAGCCGGGCGGCTACGTTCATATGGGGCAGGTCATTGGAAATGTCGGTTCGACCGGACTTTCGACCGGACCGCATCTTCACTTCGCGATGGAAAAAGACGGCGCATGGGTTAATCCGCTGACCGAGAAACTTGGCGAAAATCACCAGGTCTCGCCCCGGATGAAGGCGCTATTCGACGACATCAAGGATCAGTACCAGACCGCGCTGGCCGAGCTGCCCGACCTTGGGAGTCACTTCATCGCGGCCGCCGAGCGCAAGCCCGCGATCTCGAAGTTCGCCGACATGTACCACGTTACGCTCGATCACAGTCCGGCAAAGAGCACGCATCTGCGGGGACTATCGAGCAGCCGGAATCACGAGACGCTCGAAAGTTCAGGACCCGACAGCGCGCTTTGATCTGAATTTTTCACTCTTTCGCGGTTTCTCTCAACTCTCAAATCGCCATTGCCAGTTCGCGGCTTCCCGGTTAAAGCTGAGATCGTATCGTGCCGCATCTGAAATGCGCGAACATCTCAACACCGATTTCTTTGAACCCGCAGTGCCTCGGGTGTTTGGGCATCGCGGCTCCGCCGGAAGGCATCCTGAAAACACGCTCGAATCATTTCGCGCCGCCGTTGCGGTCGGCGTTCAGTATCTCGAGTTCGACATTCATATGACGCGCGACGGCGAAGTTGTTGTAAGTCACGACGATCGCCTGGAGCGAAATTGCGGACGCGCCGGCATCATCCGCGAGATGACCTACGCCGAGCTGGCGGTCGCAGACGCAGGTCGGATGTTTACGTTTGAGGGCGCAACGTTTCCATTCAGAGACAAGGGTCTGCGCGTGCCGCGCCTAGCCGAAGTGCTCGCGGCATTTCCGAAATTGAGGATGCTGGTCGAGATCAAGCAGATCGCGCCGAGCGTGGTCGCGCCGATGCTCGACGTGATCGAGCGCGCCGGGATGCGCCGAAAGGTGCTCGTCGCCAGCGAGCATCAGCAACCGCTCGACGAGGTCCGCAAGCTGGCGCCGGAAATTCCGACCAACTTCTCGTACCTCGAAGCGGGCGGATTCTTTCAGGCGATCGTGAGCCGCGCCAACTATCGTCCGCCCGGCGACGCCGTCCAAATCCCGCGCAGCTACGAGTCGTGGCAACTGGTCACACCCGAAAGCGTCGAGTTCGCGCACCGGCTCGGACTCGAAGTGCACGTGTGGACGGTGAACGAGGAAGCCGAGATGTCGGAGCTGCTCGAGATGGGCGTCGACGGACTGATCAGCGACTACCCCGGCCGCGCGCTCGACGTGGTCCGCAGGCGCGTTGCGCGCCGCTGAGCGCGCGCTTTTCTTACTCAGCAGGCTTTGCCAGTTTAGCGCGAGCTTTGTTACGATTCCGCCCGCTCGTCGGAATCCTTACGCTGGAGCGAAACTTATGAAGCTCGACACCGGTCTCTCGACTCGCAACTTGCGCGACGTTCCGGCTGCGGCCCGCGCCGCTGAGGCGGCAGGATTCGATGCGATCTGGATTCCCGAGGCCGGCAACGACGGCTTCATCCCGGCCGCGCTGATCGCCGAGCATACGAAGCGAATCAAGATGGGGACCTCGGTCGCGATTGCGTTTCCGCGCAGCCCGATGATTACGGCCGCGACCGCGTGGGATCTCGCCGGACTTTCCGAAGGCCGCTTCATCCTCGGGCTCGGCACGCAGGTCAAGGGACATATCGAGCGGCGCTACAGCACGAAATGGGAAGCGCCGGTGCCGCGGCTGCGCGAGTACCTATTGTCGCTGCGCGCGATTTTCAAATGCTGGTCGGAAGGTGGCGCGAAGCTTTCCTTCCAGGGCAAGTACTACAACTTCTCGTTGATGACGCCGTTTTTCACGCCGGCGCGCCACAACTTCCCGAACGTGCGGATTCACATCGCGGGTGTGAACGAACATATCATCCGGCTCGCCGGCGAACTGTGCGAAGGCCTGCATGCGCATCCGTTCAACTCGCCCAAGTACCTGCGCGAGTTCGTGCTGCCGAACGTCGAGAAGGGACTCAACAAGGCGGGGCGCTCGCGCAAGGACTTCGAAATCCAATCGACAGCGTTCGTGATCGTCGGCAACAACCAGGACGAAATCAAAAAGGCTCGCGAAGCCGTGCGCCAGCAGATCTCGTTTTACGCATCAACGCGAACTTACAAGATCGTGCTCGACATGCACGGATGGGGCGACGTCGCGCAGCGGCTGAACGAGAAGGCGGCCAAGGGCGAATGGGTCGCGATGGCAAAAGAGATCACCGACGAGATGCTCGACGTGTACACCGTCGCCGGCACTTACGACGAGATCGCGGACAAGGTGATGGAGCGCTACGACGGGCTGCTCGACCGGGTTGCGTTTTACATTCCATACCGCGCGGGTACTGACGATGCGCAATGGACAAAACTCGCGAAACGATTCAATGGCTGAGATTCGGTGTTGTAGTTGTCGTGATACATTCTCATGAACCTGCTTAACAAGGAGAAAACTTCGATGAGCAAGGCAATGTTGAAAACGATGGCCGCGATTGCGGCCGTGGCGGCGCTTATGCTTCCGGGCGCGAGCCGGATCGCGATGGCGCAGGGGGCCGCACCCGCAGCCGCGCCGGCGCCCGCGATGGAGGAGCCGGGAACCAGGAGCTTCACGCTGGTTTCGGTCGAAGTGGATGGTGCGAAGATCTGGCTGCCCAGCGTCATCGCGGTCGATCAGGGCGACAAGGTCAAGCTCACGCTCAAGAATCTTGTGCCGGGCGCGGAGAATAAGCACGGCTTTACGATTCCGGCGTACAACATCGCGGAAGTCGTGACGCGCGGCGCCGAGCCCACGACGGTCACGTTCGTCGCCGACAAGCCCGGCGTATTCCCGTATTTCTGCCAACTGCATGCCGCGCATATTGGCGGCTCGTTAATCGTCGAACCCAAGAAGTAGCCGGCGTCGGCAAGGGCGCGAGCGATTGCGGAGGCTCGCGCCAGCGCGCGTGCCCCCGATGCCATCGGCGCGCGAAAGGGTTAGGCTTGATCGCGCATGCGCACCGCAGTCCTCTACGCGCGTTCGCCGGATTGGCGCGCGGTCGTCGAGCGCGCCGACGAATTGATGGCGTCGCCGGATTTTCGCGTGCTCAAATCTGAAGCGCGGACGCGGGCCGGATTCATCGACGTCCCCGGCGCCGGGTCCGCGTTCATCAAGCGCGTCGAGGTATCCTCGTGGAGCCGCGGCGTTTACGCGCGAGTGCGCGGATCTCGCGCCGCGCGCTCGCTCGCAGGCGCCGCGATGCTCGACGCGCGCGGCCTCGCGCATCCGGAGCCGCTGGCTGCCATGGATTTGTACCAGGCGGGCGCGATTCGCGCGTCGTATCTCGTCAGCCGCGCGCTCGTCAACGCCGATTCTCTGAGCCGTTTCATGCTTGGCCCCGCGGAAATCAAGGGCCGCAATGTGCGTCGCCGCAAACAGATCTCCGATACGGTCGCGGCGCAAATCCGGCGCCTGCACGAGTCGGGGCTTTACACGCGCGACCTGCAAGAGACCAACATCATGGTCGAGGACAACGAATCCGGCGGCTTCAACGTGTATTTCATCGATCTCGAGGACTTCCGCCGCGCGGCAAACGTCTCCTGGGATCGGAGGATCATGAACCTGGTGCATCTCGATCGCAGTATCGGACGATTTCTCTGTCGCGCGGCGCGGCTCGATTTTCTCTACTCCTACCTGGGGCATCGGCCGGACCGCGAGGCGGCGCGCAAGATCGTCGCCGAAGTCAGAGCGGCGCGCGAGTCGATCGATCGACAAAAGCGCCGCCGCGCGCCGGCTGCGGAGCGTATCGTGGCGCCGCTCGCCGGAGGAGCTGAGTAGTGGCGTTTTCGATCCTCAGCCGCGAATACGACCATCACACCGAGCAGGTCCACGCCGCCGGCGGAAGCTGGGTGCGCGACGTGATGCTCGGGCTGAATGACGGACTGGTCGCGTCGTTCGCCGTCACCTCCGGCGTCGCGGGCGCCTTCGTCACCGGCAACGCGGCCATGATGGCGGGACTGTCCGAGATGCTTGGCGGCGCGGTCGCGATGGGGCTCGCGGCGTTCATCTCGGCGCGCTCGCAAATCGAATTTTATCAAAGCGAGGTCGAGCGCGAGCGCGACGAAATCCGCCGATGGCCCGACCGCGAACGCGAAGAGATCAGCACCATCTATCGAAACAAGGGATTCGCGGGCCCGCTGCTCGAACAGATCGTCACACACATCACCTCGGACCCCGAGCGCTGGAGCAACGTGATGATGCGCGAGGAGCTGGGCTTCAACGAGGAGTCGTTCGACAGCCCCGTGCGCTCGGCGTTCGCAGTCGGGTTGTCGTATCTGTCAGGCGCGGCGGTGCCGGTGTGGGCGTACATGTTTTTCGAGCCGGGCCGGGCGCTGCAAGTGTCGGCCATCTCGACTGTCGTGGTGCTGTTCGCGGTCGGCGCGCTGAAGACGATCATCACCAGCCGCTCGTGGTGGCGAAGCGGACTCGAGAGCATGCTGGTCGGAGTGGCAGCCGCGGGCGCGACTTACGTCGCGGGCCGCTTGTTCGCCGCGCGCTGAATCTTCGCGCGACGCGCGTCACGCTTCAACGAGTATGTCGTCGCCGTCGGCCTTCACCGCATAGCATCCCAGCTTGACGCTCGCGTCGTCGAGGTTCGCGCCCGTTGTGATGTCGTACTCCCACCCGTGCCATGGACAGGTGATGGTGGTGCCGTCGAGCTCGCCTTCAGCCAGGGGGCCGCCGCGATGCTTGCAGGTGTTGTCGATCGCGTAGAATTTCCCGCCCGCGTTGAATAGTGCGATCTGTTTGCCCGCGGCCTCGACGAGTTTTCCGCTGCCCTCGGGCACGTCCGCCACCTTCGCAACTTTGATGAAGCTTGCCATCCGGGATTCGCCTCCGCTCAGGTCGTGTACTCGGCGTTGATTCGCACGTAGTCGTAGCTCAAGTCGCAAGTCAGAACTTTTGCGCTCGATTTTCCTAGCCGCAGATCGAGTCGCACGATGAATTCGCGCGCTTTCATCGCAACGCCCGCATCGGCCAGCGCGTCGGTCAGCAAGCGGCCGTTCGCGGCAACCTTCACGCCGCCGATCCACAGTACCAGCTTGTCGGATTCGACGTACGCGCCCGACGAGCCGGCCGCCATCAGGATCCGGCCCACATTCGGATCGCATCCGAAGAATGCAGTCTTGACCAGCGGCGAGTTCGCGATCTGCCGGGCCGCCCGCTCGGCGTCGACGGGAGTGCGAGCGCCGCGCACCTCGACGGTGACGAGCTTGGTGGCGCCCTCGCCGTCGCGCACGAGTTCGCGCGCCAGCGCCGCAGAAACTTCCTCAACCGCGCGATCGAATGACGCCTGATCGCGCGCGCCGAATGCGCGATTTTCCGCGGCGCCGCTCGCCATGATGATCACTGTGTCGTTGGTCGACATATCGCCGTCTACGGTGATTGCGTTGAAACTGGTCGGCAGCGCCGCTTTGAGCGATCGCTTGAGCGCTGCATGACTGATCGCGGCGTCGGTCACGAGATAGCCGAGCATCGTCGCCATCCTCGGAGAGATCATGCCGACGCCTTTCACCGCGCCTGCGAGCGTGATGGTCGCGCCGCCGGCCTTGAACGTTGTCGAGGCGGTCTTGGGGCGCGTGTCGGTGGTCATGATCGCGTGCGCGAAGTCGGCGAGTCCGTCTTCGCGCAGCGCTCGTACAGCGTCTGCGGCGCCGTTTTTGAATTTCGCGAAGTCGTAGAGATGGCCGATGACGCCGGTCGAAGATGGCACGACGAGTTCCGGTGCGCACCCGAGCAGCCGCGCAACCTCCGCGCATGAGTCGCGCGCGAGTCGCATCCCGGCTTCGCCGGTGAAGCTATTGGCGCATCCTGAGTTGGCGACGACCGCCTGCAAACGGCCCGACTTGACGCGATCCGCGGTCACATAAACAGGCGCTGCCTTCACGCGATTGGCGCTGAACACTGCGGCTGCGGCCGCCGGACGATCGGCGGCGATGATGCCCAGGTCAAGCGCGCCCGCCTTGGTCTTCAGGCCCGCGCTGACGCCGGCGAATCGAAATCCGCGCACCACGGCGGGCTCGAGATCGACTTTCATCTGGATGCGAATCGCCGCGTCACTTGCCGTGGCAGCGTTTGTACTTCTTGCCCGAGCCGCACGGGCACGGATCGTTGCGCCCGACCTTGTCGACTTCTCGTTTGGCGGGCGCCGCCGCCGCCGCCTCGCTCTCGCCGCCGTGGCTCATCACGACCTTCTGCGGCTTGGGCTGCTGAATCTGTTCGACGTCCTGCCGGCGCTGCACCTGGACGGAAAAAACTTTCTCGACCACGTCCTGTTGCATCACCGCCATCAGCGCCTCGAACATCGTGAACCCTTCTTTCTGGTATTCAACCAGCGGATTCACCTGGGCGTAGCCGCGCAGCCCGATTCCCTCTTTCAGATGATCCATCGCGAGCAGATGGTCCTTCCAGAGTGAATCGAGCGTCTGCAGCATCACGATCTTTTCGATTTGGCGCATCACCGGCTCGGTGAATTCTGTCTCCCGCTTGTCGTAAAGCTGATGCACGCGCTCGGAACCGACCTCGATCAGATCGTCGGCGCCGTGAATCGGATTACCGCCGACTTCGGTCTGCGCATTGAAGGCGGGGCGGAACTTGAACTGCTTGAAAAAAGCGTCGTCGATCGCCTTCCAGTCCCATTCTGCGGGATCGACTTCGTTGTTGGCGTGGGCGCCCGCGATTTCCTCGATCAGCGCGTCGCACATGTCCAGGACGTCATCCTTGAGCGACGCGCCGCTGAGCAATTCGCGCCGGCGATGGTAAACCACCTCGCGCTGCTTGTTCATGACGTCGTCGTATTCGAGCAGATGCTTGCGGATGTCGAAGTTGTGCGCTTCGACCTTCTTTTGTGCGTTTTCGATCGCCTTCGAAATCCATCGATGCTCGATGGGCTCGTTGTCCTCCATCCCGATCTTGCTCATCAGGCCCTTGAGCCGGTCGGCGCCGAAGATGCGGAGCAGGTCGTCCTCGAGCGACATGTAAAATCGCGACGAGCCGGGATCGCCCTGGCGTCCCGATCGGCCGCGGAGCTGATTGTCGATGCGCCGCGACTCGTGCCGCTCGGTGCCGAGGATATGCAGGCCGCCGGCCTCGAGTACTTTTTCGCGCTCGGCCTTGCACTGCTCGACGTACTTCGCGAGCGCAGCCTGGAAATTCGGATCGGCCGGGTCCTTGGTGCCGGCTTCAGCCGCCGCCATGAACTCCGGATTGCCGCCGAGCACGATATCGGTGCCGCGGCCGGCCATGTTGGTCGAAATCGTAACCGCGCCGAAGCGGCCGGCCTGCGCGACGAATTCCGCTTCGCGCTCATGGTTCTTGGCGTTCAGAACGTAATGCTTGACGCTGGTTTTTTTCAGCTTGTCGGCGACGCGCTCGGACTTTTCGATTGAGACCGTGCCGACCAGCACCGGCTGACCGCGTTCGTGGCAGTCGCTGATTTCCTCGATCACGGCGTCGAACTTCTCGTCTTCGGTTTTGTAAACGACGTCGTGATTGTCGATGCGGATCATTGGCTGGTTGGTGGGAATCACCACCACGTCGAGTCCGTAGATTTCCTTGAACTCGACCGATTCCGTGTCGGCCGTGCCGGTCATCCCCGACAGCTTCTTGTACATGCGGAAATAGTTCTGAAACGTGATGGTCGCGAGCGTCTGGTTCTCCGACTCGATCTTGACGTTCTCTTTTGCCTCGACCGCCTGATGCAGCCCGTCGCTCCATCGCCGGCCCGGCATCAGCCGCCCGGTGAATTCGTCGACGATGATCACCTCGCCGTCTTTGACGACGTAATCGACGTCGCGCTTGAACAGCGTGTGCGCGCGAAGTCCCTGGTTGGCGTGATGCAGCAGCAGTATGTTGCGCGGGTCGTACAGGTTCTCGACGCCGAGCAGTTGCTCGACGCGCGTCACGCCGTCCTCGGTCAGCGCAACGGTGCGCATCTTCTCGTCGATAGTGTAGTGCTCTTCTGCTTTGAGGCGCGGGATGACGCGGTCGACGACGTAATAGGTGTCGGTGGACTCTTCCGACGCTCCCGAAATAATCAGCGGCGTGCGCGCCTCGTCGATCAAGATCGAGTCCACTTCGTCCACGATTGCGAAGTTGTGCTCGCGCTGAACGTAGTCCTCGATATTGAACTTCATGTTGTCGCGCAGGTAGTCGAAGCCGAACTCGTTGTTCTGGCCGTAGGTGATATCGGCGCGGTAGGAGATCTTGCGCTCCTGGTCGGTCAGGCCGTGAACCACGACGCCGACGGTCAGCCCCAGGAAGCTGTAGATGCGCCCCATCCATTCGGAGTCGCGCCGCGCCAGGTAGTCGTTGACGGTGACGACGTGCACGCCGCGTCCCGACAGCGCGTTGAGCACCGCGGGCAGAGTCGCGACGAGAGTCTTGCCCTCGCCGGTTTTCATTTCGGCGATTCGCCCCTGGTGCAGGATCATCCCGCCAATCAACTGCACGTCGAAGTGGCGTTGGCCGATAGTTCGCTTGGAGGCCTCGCGCACGACGGCGAAGACTTGCGGCAGGATTTCGAGCATCGCCTCGTCGCGCTGCTCGCGCTCTTCGATCGCGCCGATTTTCGCTTTCCATTCTGCGATTTTGGCGCGCAGTTCGTCGTCGCTCAGTGCCGAGATCTCGGGCTCGAGTCGGTTGATTTCGTCGACGTCGGGACGGAGGCGTTTGATTTCGCGTTCGTTCTTCGAGCCGAAGATTTTGCGCGCTACGAGGGAAATACCTGAAGACATCTTATATGCGTGATTTATGGGGCAAGTTTGAAGTTAGGTTCCGGCGCGATCCGCAAGTTTAGCTGGAAATCATCTTATCGTGAAATCGGGCGATTGGAGAGAGGCTTTGCTAGCGTTCGATTCGGACCGCGGACTCCACTTGCGGGCCCAGAAATCTGCGGCCGACGCGGACGAAACGATCCGGCGTCTCGGTGACGAAGAAACTCTGGCTGCCGTCGCCGCCGCGACGGGCGAGCTTGAGCGTTCGTAGACGTTCGCGCACGTCGGCCGCGGTCGCAGTCGCGGAGTCGACGATCTTCACGCGAGGCCCGAGAATCCGCGCGAACATCTCGCGCAGCAGCGGGTAGTGCGTGCATCCCAGCAGCAGCGTGTCGATGCCGCTCTGCTTGAGACTCTCGAGATAGTGCGCGACGGTCAATTCCGCGACCGCATTGTCGGTCCATCCTTCCTCGGCCAGCGGCACTAGCAGCGGGCATGCGCGCGTGTAGATTTCGGCGCGTGGGCTGAGCCGCTGGATCGCGCGCGTGTAAGCGCCGGACGCGATCGTCGCCTCGGTGCCGATCACGCCTATTTTGCCGTTGCGCGAGGCCTTGGCCGCCGCGCGCGCGCCTGGCTCGATCACGCCGATAACAGGTACCATCGTGTCCGACGCGATCGCGTCGAGCGCGACCGCGCTTGAGGTGTTGCACGCAACCACCAGCATTTTGATTCCCTTGGCGAGCAGGAACCCGGTGTTCTCTTTCGAGTAGCGGACGATGACCTCGTTGGATTTCGTGCCGTAAGGGAGGCGCGCAGTGTCGCCGAGGTAGATGAAATCCTCGGTGGGCAGAGTCGCGGTCAGTTCTTTCAGGACGGTGAGTCCGCCGATGCCGGAATCGAAGACCCCGATGGGCCGGTCAATCGCCGCGCGCGAGCCGCGCAGATTTCCGTTCGAAGCGGCGATCGAGTTTGAACGTGCTGTGGATTTTTTCCGTGTCGGCATCTTATCTGCGCGCGAGGCGCTCGCCGATTGTAGCCGGTCGCGAGGGCGCCGCGCCAAAGACGTGTTCGTGGACGCTGGCCGGTTCCATGCACAGGTAAGCAGGGAGGGTCGCGCCCGCTTTTCGGAAACGCTCGGCCAGCGCGCGGTAAAGACTTAAGCGCAGCGGAGTGAATGTCCGAAACCGTCCGTCTGCCGCGAGCACGTCCTCGCCGCACAGCATCGGATCGCTCGGAAAACGGCTGCGCGCGGCGCCGCGCAATCGCGGCGTCATCCGCAGGCCGCCCATGCTTACGAATGAGATTTGTTCGGGCGGCACACTGTCGAGCAGCTCGTCGATTAACAACAGGTAGTCGCGCTCGGCGTTCGGATAAGCGATCAGCGGATCGAAATGAAACGCGACGCGGTAGCCGGCGTCGAGGACGGCGCGCGCGGCTGCGATTCGCGCCGCGGGCGAGGCGGTAAGATGCTCCGAGCTGCGATAGACGGCATCGGGAGACAAGGTCCACGAGACGAGCACGCGGCCGCGCGGATCGATGCCAAGCAGATTTTCGATTTCGTCGGTCTTGGTCTTGAGTTCGAGCGTGAGATTCTCGCGCGTCGCGAAAAACTCGATCAGGTCACGGCTGATTCCTGTGAGCGAGTCGAACGCCAGCGAATCCGCCAGCTCGCCCGTGCCGACGCGGAAGCTGCGCCCGCGAGCATTTTCAGCGAGCCGGTCGAGCTCGTCGAACGAGTCGGCGAAGTTCGCATACACCTGGAAGGCAGGATTGTCGGCAAGATACTCTTGCAGAAAGCAGTACGAGCAATCCATCGGACAGTTCGAGGCCAGGGTGAGCACGAGGTATCCGCAGCACGCGAATTTCGAGGAGCCGGCGGGACACGGCATCAGGAACGGAGTCTTGCGGCGCGCGATCACGAGCCGGCGCTTGCCGGCGCCGAACGGATCGCGTGCGCCGGCTACGGGCCGCGCAGCCTCGCGCACATCGCCTACATGTGTAACGGGCACGTCGCGCGGAAGCGCACGGAGGATGCGGGTCGCCAGTGCGGAGCTGGCGCATCCGTGCTCGACAAACACGGCGTCGAGATCAAATTTCATTTTTCACTCTTTGCACGCTCACCGCCGAGCATTTCAATAATCCGCGTCAGGCCCGGGCGCGAGCGATCGAGCGCGTCGAGCAAATGCGCCAGTTCGGCGGCGCTTCGCACCCGAAGCGAAACCGTGAGCTCATCAGAGGCGAGCTCTTTGGGCAAGTCTATCGAAATGCCGCGCGGGAGCTTCAATGTCGAGACATCGGAGCGCAACCGCTCCTGCATTTTTCTTAAGAGGGGATAGCGAAGCGTTCGGAGCGCTTCCAGGAGCGCGCTCGCGCGCGATGGCGCGGAACCGGAGCCGCTCGCGATGCGGCGGATTTCAGGTCGGTCAAGAACGGCGGCGACACTGACATGCTCGCGCACAGCGATCTCCTCTAGCGTGTCGAGCGCAGTCACCAATTGACCGGTGCGAAGACGCAGTTCGCGAGCGATGTCGAGCAACGCGGCGCGCGACGCGAGGTCCATCGCGAGCCATCGCGCGAGATGACCATCCGGGAGGCGTCGCTTGGCCGCGAGCATCCGAATCTGCGCCTCGATTTCGTCAGCATTCATGTGGAATTTCGCGAAGCGCGGAGCGCATCGATTTTACCGCACATCTAATTTCAGGAACGGCGCTCCTTTGCCAGGATCGAGCCTGGTCGGCGACCCACTCATACACTCGCGCCGCATCGATTTTGTCGCGACGCCGAAGACCGCCGGCGTAGATGCAACATTTCTCGACGAGCACTTCGACGACTGCTGCTCGCCGCGCCGGAGATAGCCGGTCGTCCGCGAGCAATTTCGTCAGCGCAAGGATGCGGAAGCGATCGAGGGCGGGAGTCGTCGCCGAGGTTTGATCGGGATGGCCCCCGCGGCGCGTCACCAGCGATTCGTCGAGCAGGCCGGCTTCGTGGTCGATCAGAATTCGCAGCCACAGATCGTAGTCTTCGGCGGCGGCCATGATCTCGTCGAAGCCGCCCAGTGAGCGGAAGAGATCCGTGCGCACTATCGTCGCAGACATGCTGATGAGGCAGGTGCGGAGCGAGTCGGTGAAAATATCGCCGGCGCGTTTGCGATGGCGGAGTCCCGGATTCACACGGCGCCCGTTGCGGATCCATATTTCGTTGGTCTGCGAGATCGCGCAGCCGGGATTCGCGCACATGAAGGCGAGCTGGCGTTCGAGCTTGGTCGGCGACCAGAGATCGTCGGAGTCGAGGAATGCGATCAGCGGTGCGCGCGCCAGCTCGACGCCGCGGTTTCGCGCCGCAGCCGGACCACTGTGTTTGATAGGCTCGATTCGGATCCTGTCGGCGAGCCGCGTCAGATGTTCGGCAGTTCCATCGGTCGAGCCGTCGTCGATCACGATCAATTCGAACGCGGTGGCCGACTGCGCGAGCACGGAATCGATCGCCTCGCGCAGCATCGCGCGTCGGTTGTAGGTTGGGATGACTACGGACACCTCGGGAATCATCGTGAATCCGCGTGCTTGAGGCTGTCGGAGCGATCGACGGCGAGGATTCGGCGGCGCAGGTCGTCGATTCCTTCGCCGGAAGTTGTCGAGCAGAGGATCGGCGGCACGCGCATCGCGGCGAAGCGCTTGAGCGCGGCGGCGCGCTCCGAGCGGCGCAGCTTGTCGCACTTGGTCGCGACCGGGATCACCTCGATGCCGCGTTCTGTGGACATCGCAGCCAGATCGAGCTCGTCCTGCTGCGGACCGCGGCGGCAATCGATCAGAATCGCGATCGCGGCGAGATTGGCGCGGCCGTGGATGTACTCGTGCATCATGGACGCGATTTTAGCGGCGTCCTCGTGACTCATCTTCGCGTAGCCGAAGCCGGGCAGGTCGCACAGCGCGAGCGTGTCGTTAACGGCGAAGAAGTTGAGGCATCGCGTGCGCCCGGGAGTTTTGCTGGTGCGCGCAAGGCCTTTGACTCCAGCGAGCGCGTTGAGCAGGGAGCTCTTGCCGACGTTGGAACGGCCCGCGAGCGCAACCTCGGCGCGCTTCCATCGCGGGCATCCGTCGAGTGCGAACGCTGACGTTACGAATTCCGCAGTGAAGGGAATCATCAGCCTTCGAGCTCGATGCGTGGCGGCGTGACTACCGTAGCCTGCGAATCGAGGCGGGCCAATTCTGCCGTGAGGGCGCTGCGAAACTCGCGCAGTTTGATGCCGCGATGACGGTCGGGATAGGGCGCGAGGAATTTCAGCGCGGCGCGCAGATGCAATCGCGCGCTCGAGAGCTCGCCGTCGCCGAGCTTGTGATTAGCGACCGAGGCGCGCAGCAGCCCGAGGTAGAAATCCCAATCGCCGGTGTCGTCCTCGAGCAGGCTCATCGCATCTTCCATCGCTTCATGCGCTTCGAAAAATTCGCCGCGATTGAACAGCTCGACGCCGACGGCGAGCTGCGCGTCGATTTCGTTCATCGTGATAACTCGCGTGCGAACGGCGGCTGCGGCTCAAGGATCTTCGTCGTCGTCGGTATCATCGGTGGTCTTGATGTTGAGCTGGCGCTTCAGAGTCTCGAGCTGCGCGACGAAGATGCCGCGAATGACCTGCTTGATGACGCCGTCGGGGACGGGAAGCGACTGCAGCATATGGGTATTCTGATGATAGTCAATAAACGTGCTGGCGCCCTCATCGCTGAGCTGGTACACGGCCTGCGTGTCGAACATCGGATTGTTGACTGTGTTGTAGACGATCTTTTTCTCGTCGGGCAGGTACTCGAACGCGAGCTCGGTGGTGACGGATTGTCCGCCCGGTCCCGCGATGTCCATGTCGACGGTCTTTTTATTTCCGCTCTGGGATACCACGCGCACCGACTTGACCTGATCGCTGTGAGTGCTCTCGACGTTACGAATCGCGTTGAACACGGTCTGCTCGGGAGCCGGGATGCGCGCGGTGAAATCGGCCTTCCAGAGGTCGCCGTCATGCGTGATGTTCTCGGTGAGCAGGCCGGCTTGGCGAGCGCGGCGCAGTTGATAGTAGTGCCATCCGACCAGCGCGACGACCGCGAGAACAATCACACCACCCAGGATTTTGAGTACCGTCTTCATCGTTGAATCGTTTTCACCTCATCGTTCGAATGTGCCGACCAGATCCGCCGTCGCGAGAACGTGACCGTTCATCGCGGACCGAAGCGCGTCCGCGCCGGCGTTATCCCCGGGAGTCAAGTTCGCGTCCAGCGCGAAGAGACGAAAATGATAATGATGCATTTTCCCGGGCGGCGGACACGGTCCATTGTAGCCGATATGATCGAAGCCGTTGATTCCATTGGTTCCCCCGCCGACGATTTCCGCAGCCTGCGGCCACGCCTGCGGGCATTGAAGTTACGCGAGCCGGGATATTGTACGCCACCCAATGAATAAATGTGCCACCGGGGGCGTCGGGATCTTCGACGATCAGAGCAAACGATTTCGTCGATTCCGGGGCGTTGGACCATGCAAGCGCGGGGGATCGGTCGGTGCCACTACAAGCGTAGTCTGGGGCAATTGCCGCTCCGGAAGCGATAGCGGGACTGATGAGCGTCAACTGGGCTTGGACTGGACAGGCATAAGCGGCTACAATGAAAGTCAGCGCGATTAGAGTTCTACGGACATTTGACATGCTTATGATCATCTCAAGGCCTGCACGCGTTTTTTAAGGCTTGGATGTGCATTTTGTGTTGAAATTCTTGTGAAACTCGGTTACTTCCAATATTGAAACGAGAGAAAAGAGCGAAAATTATCAGAAATCCCCCTAGGCTGCTCTTGACCGTCAACGACGAATTTGAGACTTTCAAAGAGGCTCAAGATGGGCGTAACGGGCGGATGAGTCATTCGAGCGATGCGAAAAAAAGCATCAAATCCAGGCAATAGGCGGCAGACGGGAGTTACGTTACCGGGAGATACCATGGCTAGTGAAACAAAGTATAGCTTGCCTCGCGTCATGACGGTCAAGGAATTGTCCGATTATTTACGCGTGCATCCATCAACAATCTACAAACTGCTGCGTCGCGGCGAGTTGCCGGGCTTTCGGATCGGCACCGACTGGCGTTTCAACGCCGAGGTGATCGACCGATGGTGCCTCGAGCGGAACATGAAGGGTCCAGACGGCGGCACCTCCAGCCAGAACTGACGCGCGCGATCATCGAATCGCATCGGCGCGGCCGGTAAGCGGGACGAGTAGTCCGCGACGGCGTAGGAACCTCGTGCTTCAATCGCGGCGCGCCTCGTGTACGGTTACGCGGGCGCCTCGCCCTTGACCTGAGCACCCGCGCTGCCTCACCATACCGATCGTTCAGATGATATCGCCAGTCCGCAAGAACGCGGCGCCGGCTCCGCAGCAGTTGCGCCGGCGCGGCTCGCTCGACCAGGTGTTGATCGACGCGGCGATGGATCTGTTCGCGTCGTACGGATACCGCGGCACCTCGCTGGCGCGAATCGCGCGCGCGGCGGGGGTCACCAAGGGCGCGCTCTACTGGCATTTCGCCGATAAGGAAGAATTCTTCATCGCGGTCGTCGCCAAGGTGCTCGGCGAATGGGAACTTATATTCGAGAAATCCGCGCGCGCGAGCAACGCGGCCGAGTTCCGCGCGGAGTTCGAACGGATGTTCGACACGATGGCGGCGCTCAACGAGAAGAATCCGTGGGTCAGCCGGCTGCTGCTGATCATCGCGCTCGAGTCGCACAAGATCGGGCCGCGCGTGCTGCGCTCGATGCGCAAGGCGAACCTGCACGGCATCGCGAGCTTTCGCGAGCAGGTCGAGCGCGGGCAGCGGCTGGGTATTTTTGACTCGGAACTCGATCCAGGTTGGGCGGCGACACAGATTTTTTCGAGCTACCTGGGACTCGCAATGCTCTGGTATCTGCACGGACCGCGATTCGATTTGCGCCGCTCGCTGCGCCGACAGGCCCGCGAGTTCATGCGCCAATGGAGCATCGCGAAATGAAGGCGGGACTCATCTACGAAATCGAGTCGGTAAAGCCGCACGCCGCCGATCACGAATATCGAGTGTTCTGGGAAACGATGGAGCAGATCGAGCTTGCCGATCGGCTCGGCTTCGATTCGGTGTGGACCGTCGAGCATCACTTCCTGAACGAATTTTCCTATTGCTCGGCGCCGGAGGTTTTTCTCGCCTGCGTTACGCAGCGCACCAAGCGGATACGCGTCGGACACGGCGTCGTGGTGCTGCCGTTCAATCATCCGGTGCACGTGGCGGAACGGATCGCGGTGCTCGACATCATGTCGAACGGACGCGTCGAATTCGGCACCGGGCGCGCGACCACGATGGACGAATTGCTCGGCTTCGGCGTGCGTCCCGAAGAGACGCGGCCGCGATGGGCCGAGGCGGTCGAAGCGATCCCGCGGATGTGGCGCGAGGATCCGTTCACGATGCATGGCAAGTACTGGACCGTCGATCCACCGGTGTCGGTGATTCCGAAGCCGATTCAGAAACCGCATCCCCCCATGTGGGTGGCTGCGACCAATCCGACCACGTTCGGGCTCGCGGCGGAGCGCGGGCTGGGCGTGCTTTGTTTCACGCTCGGCGTCGAGCTGGCGCAGGTGGCGGAGCGAATCAACATTTATCGCGAAGGGATCAAGAACGCGCGGCCGGTCGGGCAGACGATTAACAACCAGGTCTCGATGAACATCATGGGTCTAATCAGCGACGACCCGTACGAAGCGGAGCATATCGCGCGCGAAGCGGTATTGTGGTACGTGCGCAAGGGTTTCGAGCTGGTATCGAGTGTCGCGGCGGCGAGCCAGGGCGACGATTCGTACAAATATCTGAAGACCGCGTCGAAGTTCGATCCCGCCAAGTTCACGCTCGACTACTACGACTTCCTGAAGGACGGCGACCTGATCGCGGTCGGTGCGGCGGACGAGGCGGTGCGCGTCGCGCGCCGCTATCGCGAGCTCGGCGCGGACCAGGTTTTGTTGTTTCTGCAGTACGGCGGAATTCCGCACGAGAAAATCATGAAGTCGATCGAGCTTATTGGCCGTCACGCGCTCGACGAGATTCACTCGTGGAAAACGCCGGGCGGAATCACGGCCGCGCAACCCGCCGCGCGCCCGGACGCGGCTCACGCCTGACACACTGACGGAGGATCGGTCAATGGAGTTTGCGCTGCAGTACGAGATTCAGCTGAGCCGCCCGCATTACCCCGGCTTCATGTACGACATCTACCACCAGGCGACCGAGCAGGTGAAACTTGCGGACCGGCTCGGCTACCACTCGGTCTGGACGGTCGAGCATCATTTTCTCAACGAGTGGTCGTACTCGTCGGCGCCCGAAGTCTGGTACGGCGCGCTCAGCCAGGTGACGAGCCGGATTCGGCTTGGCCACGGCATCTGCCTGCTGCCGATTCCGTTCAACCATCCCGTGCGCGTGGCGGAGCGAATCGCAGTACTCGACATCATGTCGAACGGGCGCGTGGAATTCGGCTCGGGACGATCGATCACCGAGCAGGAACTGGGCGGCTTCCAGGTCAATCCGGAGGACTCGCGTGCGATGTGGGAAGAGGCAGTCGCCGCGATCCCGAAAATGTGGATGAGTGAGACGTTCAGCCACGACGGCAAGTTTTTCAAGATGCCGGAGCGCGAGGTGATCCCGAAACCGATCCAGAAACCGCATCCGCCGATGTGGGTGGCGGCGACGCAGCCAACGACCTGGGAAATCGCGGGGCAGAAAGGAATCGGCGCCCTCGGTTTCGGAATTTCCGAGCCGGGAATGCTCGACAAGCTAATTGCGATCTACAAGAAAGCGATCAGCACCTGCGAGCCGGTGGGAGCATTCGTGAACGATCGCACGGCTGCGGCGACGGTCTGCGTATGCGCGCCGACTCGCGAGGAAGCCAAGGTGATCGCCAAGGACGCGATCGATTTCACCACCCGCAAGGCGGCGGAGTTGTTCACGCCCTTCGCCAAGCAGGAAGTGAAGGGCTACGAGTACTACAAAAAGATGGCCGAGCAGGTGGTCGCGATCGGCGATTACCGGCTCTCGATGGCGGATCTCGACAAACGAATCGAAGCGGGCGCCGTGATGGTCGGCGATCCGGAAGACTGCCTGAAGGTCGCAAAGATTTACGAATCAGCAGGAGTCGATTTGATCCTGCTGCTGGTGCAGGTAGGCGCAGTCCCGCACGAAAAGGTGCTGCAAACGATCGACCTAATCGGCAAGCACGTGATGCCGAAGCTGAGCCAAAGCTCAAAGGCATTCCAGGCGGAATCTGCGGCAGCGGCCGGCGCGCGCTGAACCAGCTCGGCGAAGATGCTCGTGAAGCAGGGGCGGTCATCGACCGCCCCATTTTTTTATCTTCGCGCGCCGGGGGCTGGGCGCGGATCCACGATCTGGCGGCCGGTGGGGCGGACCTCCAGTGAGCATCCGAATAGGGAGTCGTCGCGGACGAGGCTTGCTACTGCGTCCGCGATTTCTTCGGGTCGGATTATCCTTGATGGCATCCAACTCTTGATGCCGTGTTGCGCCGCCAGCTCGAGTCCTCTGCGAACCATCGGAGTGTCGACGATGCCGGGGCAGACGCAGTTCACGCGGATCTTTCGTTCCGCTTGCCAGGATGCGAGCGAATGAGTGAAGTTCACGACCCCGCCCTTGGCTGCGCCGTAAACCGCGTCCTGGCGATGAGGATACAAGCCGGCCATCGAGGCCGTGTTGATGATGACGCCGCCGCCGTTTTTTTGCATCAGCGGGGCCGCGAGGCCCGTGCCGAGAATCACCGCCTGCAGATCGATCTCGATCACCAGATGCCATCGCTCCGGCGGTGCGTCGGGATAGCCGGGCGCGCCGACGCCGATGCCGGCGTTATTGTGCAGGATGTCGAGGCGGCCGAACTTCGAGACCGCAGTGTCTAGCATCCGGCGCGCGTCCTCGAGCCTGGTGACGTCCGCCTTCACGAAAACAGCGCGCCCGCCGGCGCTCTCGATGCGCTTGACGGTTTCCGCGCCGCCGGCTTCGTCGAGATCGGCGACCACGATCGCCGCGCCTTCCTTCGCCAGCCGCTCCGACGTTGCACGCCCAATCCCCGACGAGCCACCGGTGATGACGCCGACCTTTCCTTTGATTTCCATCGCGCGATCCTCCGTCAGAATACTAGTCGATCCCTAGCCGACACTCCCTAGCAGCACGCCAACGATCAAACCCACGAGCACGTAGGCGGTGAAAGCAACGTAAGCGTAGTCGCGTTCGCTGATGAAGAGGATGAAGCAGAACGCGACGCGCGCGAGCGGGACTAGCGTCAGCACGAACAGCCCGAGCATCAGAACCGCGTGCGGATTGCCTTCGCGCATCCTTTCGAGCAGCGCGCCGTGTCCGATCTTCTCCCTGCCGATCAGGTGACCCAGCTGGACCTGGTGGTAGCGATCGACGTAGTAGTCGGGCGCGAAGGTGTAGGTCATGATCAAGCCGGAGACCAGAAGGATCATCGCGGCGATCAAAATCGATCGCAGCAGAATCGGCGTCCATTCCCTGAGTATGCGGTCTTCTTCCTGTTTCGGCATCGCTTAGATCCTCGACAGCGCCCGCCATCCCATCTCGACCGCGATCAGCAGAAGGATTATCACGAACACGGTCCGCAGCGCCTCGACCTTGATGTGCGGCAGGACGCGGCTGCCAGTGAGCGCGCCGGCCGTGACCCCGATCGCCACCGGCGCCGCGATGGTGGTCGCCACATCGCCGCGCGCAAGGAATACGAGTGCGCCGGCGCCGGCAGTGACGCCGATCATGAAGTTGCTGGTCGCGCTCGAAACCTTGAGCGGCAGGTGCATGATGTAGTCCATCGCCATCACCTTCAGCGCGCCCGATCCAATTCCGAGCAGACCCGACATCAATCCCGCGACGACCATCAGCGCGCCGCCCTGCGGCACCTTCACGACTTCGTAGTGGACCGGGATGCCGGTTAGATCGGGAACTTCGCCTGCGAGTTCGAGCCGCTCGGCGAGCGGATCGCCCTTGGTCAGGATGTCGTCGCCGCGCTTGGTGATCGTGAAGTACGCGGACTGGAGCATCATGGCGGCGAAGAGCAATTCGAGCACGACGGTTGGCACGACGCCGGCGAGATACGCGCCGATCACGGCGCCGGTGACGGTGGCGCACTCGAGCACCATCGCGACTTTCAGGTTGGTCCATCCGTCGCGCACGAATGCGACGCTGGCTCCGGCGCTGGTCGCGACCACCGAGATCAGGCTTGCACCAACCGCGACCTTCATCGGCATGTGCGCAAAGATGACCAGCCCTGGGACGATGAAAACGCCGCCGCCGAGGCCGGAGATCGCGCCGATGAATCCGGCGCTGATTGAAAGCGCGAACAGGTTGATCAGAATTTCAAGCAAGCACAGGCTCCCGCTGCGGACATTGCGCGCAATCGTAGTTTGGTTCGAACGTGAAAGACAAACGCGGGAAGATGCCCGATGGACTAGACGGGACGGGGGTTGAGAATTTCGAACGTGCGCCGCGGATTGTTGCGCAGGCCGCGCTCGATGTCGTCGGTAATCTCGCGCACGGCGCGGATCGGCTCGGCTGCGCGCCAGATGGGACTGCCGACGACCACATAGTCGGCGCCGGCGCGAATCGCGTCGGCGGCGGTGATCGCGTCCGAGGCCGGGCTGCCTGCCTCGCGGAGCCGCACGCCCGACGTGACGATAATGAACCGGCGTCCGCAGGTGTTGCGCACGCCGGGAACTTCATGCGGCCACGTGACCACGCCGTCGAGCGAGGCGTCGGCGGCGAAGCGCGCGATCTCGCTGACCCGGTCGGGCGCGCCGGGAGCGCGCGGGCTCGAGTTCGCGGATTTCATCTCGGCGAGCATCGCGACGGCCAGGATACTCGGCCGTCGAAGACCCTCGGTCCTGCAAATGCGCGCGACCTCGGCGCGCGTGCGAGTCATCATCTCGGTCGAGCCGCCGGTCGAGCCGCACGGGTGGATGTCGAACATCTTGACGCCGAGCCGGGTCGCCTCGACGGCGGCGCGCAGAACTTTTTGCGGGCTGTCGTGAAATTTCAGGTCGAGAAAAACTTCGGCGCCGCGCCGGCGAATCTCGCGAACGAAATCAGGGCCGCCGCCAACGAACAGCGCGCGCCCGACTTTGAACATCCCGACCACGCGCGCGAGCCGGTCCACCAGCCGGAGTGCGTCGGCCCGGTCGCGCAGGTCGAGCGACACGATCAGCCGCTCGCGCAGCGCGCCTTGTCGCGTCAGACCCGAAAATGGCCAGTACTGGGTCATCGAAATCCTTCATCGCGGGCACCCGGCCCGTTGGTTTGAAAATAGGCCGATCGCGCTCTATGTCAAGGCGAGTCGAAGGCGGCTCGGAAATGGTACGTGATTCATGGCGATGCAGTGCGGAGGCTGCATTGTTGCGACTGCACTGAACCGTCGCGGAGGTGCGGCGATCGCCGGAATCCCCACGAATACTCGTTTTTTCTCGCGACTCCGCGACGGCATCGGCCTTGCAGTTAGAGGTCAGGACCGGAGGTCAGGACGAGCAAATGACGGCGATTGTCTTAGTTCCCGCGAATCGCTAGGTCAATTACACGGACCGGCATTTCCGGCCCCAGGTGAGGCAGGATGTTCGGCATCTTTTTAGTAGCACTAATCATTTACGCGGTCGTGCAACATCGAAAGCGAAAGCGGCTGCGCTGGATGAAATATGGCGACGGCGGCGGCCGTCGCGGCCGGTCGAGGTACGATTGGTCGAAGCACGACTGGTCGCAATACGGCGACCCCGCGAGGTGGTCGCATGACTGGTCGAAGTGGAAGGCGGATGCGAAGGCGTCGACGACGGCGTCGGCAGAGCGCTTCGCAAACGACCTGCATTCCAAAATAAAGCGCGACTTCGATTCCAAGATGGCGCGCAAGTTCGAGGCCAAAGCCGAGCGATTCGAGCGCAAGCTGAAGGCGCGATTCGACCAGCAGACCCAGAAATACAGCGGCGTCAGCGCCGATCCCGCGCAGGATATGCCGCCGCCACCGCAGTTCAAGAACGACGCCGAGCGCCAGACCTACGAGCGCGCACGCAAACGCGCGCAGGCCGAGGCCGGCTTCTTCGTACATTTGATGTGGTACGGCATCATTATCGGCTTCCTGTTCATCATCAATCTGATGACGGGCGGCTTCGGCGGATATCCGTGGTTCATCTGGCCGGCGCTCGGCTGGGGATTTGGAATCGTGAGCCACTTTTCGGCGGTGTACGGCTGGCGATGGGTTCACGATCGCGTTTTCCAGCCGGCGGTGGCGCGCGAAGTTCAGCGCGAAGTCCTGCAGGAGAAAGAACAGCTGCGCACCGAGAAGCAGGCGTCGCTGGACGAGCTGACCGCCACCTTCGCGCACGAAATCCGCAACCCGATCGCGGCCGCGAAAAGCCTGGTGCAGCAGATGGGCGAGGATCCGACTTCGCACGAGAACGTTGAATACGCGAAGGTCGCGCTCGACGAGCTCGCGCGCGTCGAGCGCAGCGTGTCGCATCTGCTCAAATACGCGAAAGAAGAAGATTACAAGTTCGAGAACGTGAACCTCGCGTGGGTGCTCGACGGCGCGCTGACGCAGATGCGCAGCAAGCTCGAGGCGAACTCCGTGATGGTGTCGCGCGCGTACCTGAGTGGTCCGACCGTGCGCGCCGACGCCGACAAGCTGCGGCAGGTGTTCTCGAACATCATCGACAACGCAATCGATGCGATGGAATCGACGACCGGCGAGCGCCGTCTCGAGTTCGCGATACAGAACAACGGCGCTGGCATGGCGGCGGTCAGGATTCGCGACAACGGCTGCGGAATCGCGGACGACAAGATCGCGAAGATTTTCAATCCGTTTTACACGTCGAAGACCAACGGCACCGGGCTCGGGCTGGGCGTCGCGAAAAAAGTGATCGACTCGCATCGCGGAACGATCGAGGTCCACAGCAAGGTGGGCCAGGGCACCGAGTTCGTGCTCGCGATTCCGCTCAGCGATGCGATCCGCGACAACGACGACGTCGTCCAGGCGTCGGCCGAATCGCCGGACATCGTAGGAGAAGCGGCCGCCGAACCTGCCCCGCAAAGCAACGCGCAAAACAATGGCGCGGCTACTACGCCGATCGTTCCGCTCGCAGCGGGTGCGCAATCGGCCCAGACCACGAGGCTACGAAATTGAAAGGCCGATTGCTGGTAGTTGACGACGAGCGCGGAATCGTCATCGCGCTCAAGGGGCTCTTCACCAAGGAGGGCTACGAGGTCGAGACCGCCGAATCGGGCGAGGAAGCGCTCGAGAAGGTCAAGGCCGGCTTGTTCCACGTCATCATCACCGATCTCAGCATGAAGGGAATGAGCGGAATCGAATTGCTCAAGCATGTCCGCGAGCTCGATCCCGCGTGCGCCGTGCTGATGATCACCGCGTTCGGCACGCAGCGGATCGCCGTCGAAGCAATGAAGGCCGGCGCCGAGGATTATCTGCCCAAGCCGTTCGACAACGACGAGCTGCGCCTGAAAGTGCGCAAAGTGATGGAGACGCAACTGCTCAAGCGCGAGCATAACCAGCTGCTCGAACAGGTGCGCCTTGAGACCGGAGTCTTCGAGAACATGGTCGGCCGCTCGCGCACGATGATGCGTGTGTTCGAGACCATCGACAAGGTCGCGCCGACCGACGTTACGGTTCTAATACGCGGTGAGTCCGGCACCGGCAAGGAGTTGGTCGCGCGCGCGATTCATTTTCGAAGTCCGCGCGCGCGCAAGCCGTTCATCGCGGTGAATTGCGCGGCGTTCTCGCGCGAGCTGGTCGAGAGCGAGCTGTTCGGCCACGAGAAGGGCGCGTTTACCGGCGCGGTCGCGCGCCGCGAAGGAAAATTCGAAGCCGCCAACGGCGGCACCTTGTTCCTGGACGAGATCGGCGACATGGCGCTCGAGACGCAAGCCAAATTGCTGCGCGTGCTGCAGGAGCAGATCTTCGAGCGCATCGGTGGCAATCAGCCGCTGAGCGTGGACGTGCGGATAATCGCGGCGACCAACCAGGATCTCGAAGCGATGATCGAGCAGGGGAAGTTTCGCGAGGATCTTTACTACCGCTTGAAGGTCGTTGAGATTCGCGTGCCTCCGATTCGCGAGCGGCGCGAAGACGTGCCGCTGATGGTCCAGCACTTTATCGCGGAGGCATGCCAGCGTTTCTCCGCGCCCGAAAAACAGCTCACGCCGGAGGCCATGCGCGCGTGCGTCGAGGCGCCGTGGAAGGGCAACGCGCGTTCTCTCAAGGCGGCAATCGAGCAGGCGGTGATCCTGTCGCCGGGTGCCGCGATTACGGCGGAAGATCTATTCGCCGGCTCGGAGCCGGATGGCGACCACGCGAGCGGGCCGGCGCCGGGAGCGTCGAATCATGCTGCGGTCTCCAATGACAGCGGCGAGTCGGCGCTGACGTTTCGCGAGGCGAAGGAAAAATTCGTCGGCGATTGGGAACGCGACTTTTTCGTCCGCGCGCTGCGGGCGACGGGCGGCAATATCTCGCGCGCCGCCGAGCGGACCGGGATGTACCGTCAAAGTTTTCAGCAAAAGATGCGCGAACTTGGAATCACGCTCGCGGATATCGGGCTCGCGCCCAAGGGCGACGCCAATTGAGATACGGAGACGATAAGCAATGAACTCCACCGAACCTGAGGCCTCGAGCACGAGCGCCACGCTCACCACCATGAAGATTCATCCGCCGTTGCTGGCGGGCGCGCTGCTGCTGGTCACGCTGGTACTCCACTTCATGCTGCCCGAAGAGCGCTCGGTGGGTTGGTATGAGGTGATCGGCGTGCTGGTTGTTGCGGCCGGTGCGGGAGTGTCGTGCTACGCGGCCGCGATTTTCCAGGCGCGTGAGACGACCAAGAAGCCCTGGGGTGAGCCGACCGCGTTCGTCGCCCTGGCGCCGTTTACCTGGACGCGCAACCCGATGTACCTGGGAATGACGACCGTGTTATTCGGACTTGCGATTTTCTTCAGTTCGATCGCGATGCTGATTGCGCCGGCGGTGTTCTTCGCGGTGATCGATCGGATGGTAATTCCGCGCGAGGAGGAAACGATGGAGCGGCTGTTCGGCCAGGACTACCTCGCTTACAAGGATCGCGTCAGGCGTTGGATCTAAAAATTTAGGAACAGCGGCTATTCGAGCGGATCGGCTCAGGCCACAAGGAGAACGAAAGTGTTGTCAAGATTTTTCAAATTGCTCGGAGGCAAGTTCAGCCGCTGGATTAAAGCGCGCGAGGCGCGCGACCCCGAAGCGGTCTACGAATCCGCAATCTCGGATCGCGTCCATCGCTATCATCAGCTCAAGACCGCTGCGGCCGGCGTCATCTATATGCGCAACAAGCTCGAGCGCGAGCTGCGCGAAAAACTCGCCGAGATGAAGGAAGTCGATGAAGAAGCGGGGCAGGCCGCCGATATGAACGAGGATCAGTGCGCGCTCATCCTGATTCAGCGCAAGCACATCCTCGACGGCGATTGCACTCGCCTGCGCGAAGAGCTCGGCGAGCTGACCACGGAAGCCGAGGACGCGAAGAAGAACCTCATTTCGTTCAAGGGCGAGATCGAAAAGCTCAAGATCGAAAAAGTGCGGATGATCGCGCGTATGAGGAACGCCCAGGCTCGCGTGCGAATCCAGCGCGCGCTCGAGGAGATTTCGTCCGACGACGACGTCCGCGCGCTCGAGGAAGTGCGCGAGTCGATTCAGCGGATGCTCGCGCAGGCGGGCGTCAATCACGAAATCGCCGGCTCCGAGCTCGGCGACAAGCTCGAGGCTATCCGCCAGCGCAACGCCGAGGCCAAGGCCCAGGCCGAGCTCGCCGACTTGAAGCGCAGGCGCCGTCCGCCGCTAGCGCCGATGGATATTTTCACCGCAGCAGCGAACGCCGCCGCTAACGGCGACATCAAGCACGCCGGGTGACGCGGAGATGGTTAGCCTGGCCATTTTTTCCGGAAACAGGATCGACGGGAGCATGCTCCATCCCGGTGAGTCGTTCTTTGGCCTGGCTCTTTTCGGAGGACTCGATCTGGACCTTACTTCAGCACCGCCCGAACTCGCAGTCACCGTTGTCGCGATTTTCGGCGGTGCCAAGGTGAGAGTGCGACCCGACGAAGAAGTGACGTGCGGCGGCTTCAGCGTGTTCGGAGGGCGCCACATCGATCTGCGCAGTCCGCAAGTACCTCAGAAGAGCGCCCCGATCGGTGATGACGAGGATGCTCCTTTCCCGCTGGACATCCTCGCGTACTCGCTGTTCGGGGGTGTCTCAGTGAAGCGCGGCTGGAGCTGAATTTAAGGTGAACATGAAAGCAGGAACGGCATTCGTTACGGCGCTCTCGATGATTGCTCTGCTTGGCTCTGGATGCGGTCGTGGGCCTCATCCAGAGCCTCCACAGCATCCGGGCGATTCCGGCGCTGGGCCGCATGACGTGCGCGGAGTGTGGGCAAACAGCGTCTTTGGCTCGGTCGATATAAAGGAGACGGCTGATCTATGCGCCGGACGGGTGCGACTCGAGCAAGGCGCCGCAACCGTCAACGATACCTGCTTCACCGGCGACACCAACGTCGTGCTATGCACCGACGCGTCGTCGGCGAACGCAGTCCAGTGCGCCGCGACGAATGGAAAGCTCACGCTCGCAGGCAACGGCAGCGATTTGGTGAACTACGCGCGCGTCAGGTGAGGACTAGCGGCGGAACAGCGTCGAGTCCGCGATCGGAAGACCCAGCGCGTATCGCCGCAACCAGTCAAGCGCGACCTGCGACGTGATCAGCTTCACCCAGTCGCGAGTGCCGCGGAACTGGTAACGCCGCGTGAAGCTCTGATCGTCGGCCGACAGCGCGATGCAGACCGTGCCGACCGGCTTGTCCGGCGTGCCGCCGTCAGGGCCCGCAATGCCCGACGTCGCGACCGACACGCTCGCGCCCGTGCGTTTGCGAACCCCGGCCGCCATCTCGCGCACGCATTCCTCGCTCACGGCGCCGTGCGCTTTCAGCGTCTCTTCCGACACGCCGAGCACCCCGGTCTTCACGTCGTTGGAATAAGTGACGAGGTCGCTCTTGAAGTATTGCGAGCAGCCGGGAACGTTGGTGATGCGATGCCCGATCAGCCCGCCGGTGCATGATTCGGCGACCGCGAGCGTGAGTTTCTTTCCTATGAACAGCCGTCCGACAACCTCTTCCATCGAGGTGTCGCCTTCCGCGTAAACGAACTGCGAGATTTTCTCGCGCACGCGCTTCGACAGCTCTTCGACTTTGCGCTCGACCTCGCTCGGCTGTCCCTCGACTCTGATCTTCAGCGAAATCTGCGGGAAGCTCGCGCGGAACGAGACCTTGGCCTCTTCCGGTTTGATCAATCCCGCCACCGCTTCGTCGAGCGCCGACTCGCTCATCCCGAAAGTCTGAAACACGCGCACCGCATAAACCTGGTTGGTCCCGCGATTCGCCGCGATCCACGGTATCACCGTGTTTTCCATCATCGGTTTCATCTCTCGCGGCACGCCGGGCAGCACTATCAGATGCGCGGTATGACCGCCGCGCGTCACCGGCATCCTGAAACCGGGCGCCGTGCCGAGCGGATTCTGGATGACGGTCGCGCCCTCGGGAAAGTCCGCCTGTTTGAGATTGTTCTCTGGCATCGGGCGGCCGATAGTCGCGAACAATCGCTTCATGTGCTCGACAGCGGCCTCGTCACGACGCAACTTTACGCCCGCGACGCGCGCAATCGTCTCGGTGGTCAGGTCGTCGGCGGTGGGCCCGATGCCGCCGGTCGAGATCACGACGTCGCCCTTCTCCATCGCCGTCCGCCACGCCCATTCGAGGCGGTCGGGCACGTCGCCGACCGTAATCACCGCGACCAGGTCGATGCCAATTTCCGCGAGCTTGTCGGAAAGGTAGTTGGCGTTGGTGTCGACGACCTTGCCGGTGGTGATTTCGTCGCCGGTCGAAAGAATCACAGCGTTCTGAATCATCGGGAACTCCTTGCGGGCGTGCAGGTTCAGAGCAAGCGCACGATCACCTGCAGCACGATATTCGCATAAATGGCCGCCGCCAGATCGTCCAGCATCACGCCCGCGCCGTTGCGCATGCGTCGGTCGATCAGGCTCGCCGGCCACGGTTTAATCACGTCGGCCACGCGGAACAGCAGGAATCCAAGCATCAGCCAGCCGAACGTGATCGGATTGCCGAACATCGTCGCGGCCATGCCAAGCACTTCATCTATCACGATGCGCGAATCGTCGTGATTGTCGAAAATTTTCTCGGCACGATCGGAAATCCAACACGCGATCCCAAACGCGATCGCGAAGACGATCAAACACAGCGGATGCGAGTACTTCCACAGCGGGCCGAATCCGAACCGCACGACCGCCATCCCGACCACCGAGCCCGCCGTTCCCGGCGCAATCGGAGAGTAACCGGAATAGATCCCAGTCGCGAAAAAAATGATGAGCGCGCGCATTCTTCGGGCGGCTAGCTTGTAGTCAAGGTTATAGGATCTTCTTCGGCGCCGACTTCGACCGACGCGACCCCTTCGATCGTTTGCGCGACGCCGATCACAAGCTCGTCCCACGGCGGCACCAATCCGGGACCGCTCACGCGCACGCATCCCGCCGAACAATTCACCGACATCTGTGAGTCGCCGATTTTCGGATGCGCCACCAACGCCGCATGCACCTGCGCCGCGATCGCGGCGTCGCGCATGCACTTCGTTCGCTCGGCGCGGCCCTCACCGTCGATTTGATTCGCGAGCGCGGCAAGCGTGTTCGCATTCGATGACAGCGGAAGTCGCGCGGTGTTGATAACCAGGTCGTAAATCGCGGGGTCATCTATATCGTGGCCGAACAGACTCTGAGTGCGCGCTTTCACTTCCGTGTCGAAGTCGCGAACGCGCTTCTCTGCCGCCGCCGCTGCCAGGTTTTCGTCTTTCGCCACCTGCTTGATGCGGTCGGCCACTGGAGCCATCGCGCGCACCCTGATGCCGCACCCGCCTGCGGGAAGAAAATGCGCCGACCCGCGTCCGGCGACGACAATCTGATCTTTTGCGGCCTCTTGAAGAAATACCGCGCGATAGTAGGCGACGAAACGGCCGCTCTCAGTCTTCCGCTCCCAGAAATGCGGGTTGTGCACGTCGAACCATTTCACCTGTTCCGGGCTTACGTTGAATCGCTTCGCGGCCTCCGCGATCAATTGTTCTCCGGTTTGGAACCGGTAACCAAGTTCCCGCGCCGTGAGCTCGCCCAGCTCGATACCTCTGCTGCCTATCTGCTGCGTGATCGCGATAACCGCCATGCTGGTCCCCGGTCGCCATCTTAGGTTTGTAATCGCAAAAAGGGCAAACCAGTGAGCGATGGAATCGACGGCGAGCTGCAGCTAGGATTTGCCGCGGCTGGAAGGAATGATGGAAGAAAATGATTTGACGCGCGAGCTCGCGCTCGCGAAGAAGGCGGCGCGAGCGGCCGGCGAGATCTTGCGCGGTCATTGGCGCCGCGGCGGTTACAAAATCGGATCGAAGAGCCCCGGCAATCCCGTCACACAGGCTGACCTCGAGGCTGATGGCGCGATCAAGAAGCTGCTGCGCGATCCATTCCCCTCGTACGGATGGCTCTCGGAGGAGACCGCGGACAACGACGACCGCCTGAAATGCCGGCGCGTGTGGATTGTCGATCCGCTCGACGGCACCAAGGAGTTCATCAACGGCATTCCCGAGTTCGCGGTCGCGATCGCGCTGATTGAAGATGGAGCGCCGGTGCTCGGCATCACCTACAATCCCATCAAGCGCGAGATGTATTGGTCGGCGCGCGGCGTCGGATGCCACCTGAACACGCGGCGCGTGCGCGTCACGCGGACGCGAATGCTCAAGCGCGCGACCGTGCTTGCCAGCCGCAGCGAAACCGCGCGCGGCGAATGGCAGGTGTTCCGCGGGATGCTGAAAGTGAGCCCGACCGGCAGCGTCGCCTACAAGCTGGCGTTGGTCGCAGCCGGCAAAGGCGACGCGACATTCACGCGCTCGCCGAAAAGCGAATGGGATATCGCGTCCGGCGCGGCGTTGGTCGTCGAGGCCGGCGGCACGATCACCGATATCAAGGGCCGCGCGATTCGCTTCAATCAGCGCAACGTGAAGCTCGAGGGGCTGATTGCGGACAACACGATCCTGCACGCGGCGTTGATGAAAGTCGCGCCTCATCCGTCGCGCAAGTCGTAACCCCGCGCCGTGGGAACTTCAGTCGCGGCCGAGGCCGCGGCGATTTCGTAGCGCGTGCGGCCGGGACCGGTCTCGGGCAGGAAGTACATCGTCACGATCGGCAGGAATTGGAAGACCAGGAAGCCGAGCATCACAGCGCGCAGTCCAAAATGGGCCGCGAGCGCGCCGCCCAGAAATGGCGAGATGAACGCGCCGAAGTAACCGATCGCCCATACGAAGCCCAATGCCGCGCCGACCCGCGTCGGATTCATTCCGGGCAATTCCATCAGTAGAGTTGTGATCGCGGCGAGCGATGCCGAGGCTCCGATTCCGACCAGCACCAGCGACAGCCTGATCCAAATCGGATCGGGGAGTATGATTGCTCCCGCGCATCCGACCAGCGTCGTGAACGCGATCGGCCAGGTGAACGGCTTGCGCAGTCCCGACATCCCGGTGCCGATTCCGCCTGCCAGCGCGGCGAACAGTCCTGTGAGCGGCAGCACCTGCGTCATCAGCGAGGCTTCCGTGAGCGTCATGCCGCGGTAGGTGCGGAAGAACTCGGGAAGAAACGCCGTGTAGATCTGGAACACCCACATCCCGCCGAACAGCCCGGCCGCGACGAGAAGCACGTTGCGCATTTTTGCGACTTCCATCAGCGCCGATCCGCGCTCGGCGGGCGCTTCGGTCGCGCCCGGCGCGGGCGTGGCGATTTCGCCGCGATGCTCGCGGCCGAAAAGCGTCCACAACAGTGCGACCCCCGCCGATCCGACGCCGTACCACAGCAGCACCATCCGCCATGACCCGACCGCCGCGAACAACGCCGGCGTCGCGCGGAATACCGCGGTGAGTCCCACGTAGCCGAACGCGAAGTTGATCATGTTGATATACGGCCACTCGCCTTCGCCGAACCATTGCATCGTGAGCGTGCCCGGCGGCGCGATCACAAGCCCATAGCCGATTCCCTCAAGCACGCGGCACGCCAGCAGCGCGGCGAAATTCGGCACGTAGCCGCTGGCGACCTGCCCGATCGCCAACAACCAGATTCCGATCACCAGCGCGCGTAACGCGCCGATCCGCTCGGCGACGACGGCGCCAAGCAGCGAGAAGATGCCGATGCACAGCGCGATGATCGAGATGATCAGACCCGCGCTGCTGAGCGAGATTCCGAGCCCGTTCTTTATTTCCTGGAGTATCGGCGCGGGCGCGAGCCAGGCGAGCGACTGCGCCATCAACAGCAACAGCAGCAGAATTTCGATAACCCATCTATATGGCGAGAGTTTGGCCGGCTGGCTCATCGACTGATCGCGCGCGCGTTCCTCCCACGCATATATCCCGGGCACCCGCCGCTGCGCCAGCGGAAAAATTCAGATCCTCTGCTCGCCACTGGCCCATCGCAGGTAGAAAAACATCCCGAAGGCATAGACCGCCGCGATCAGATAAAAGACTGCGCTGAACGACTTGGTCGCCTGCACGATCATCCCCGTCGCAGCGACACCGATGATGCCGGGGAGGGTCGCGACCGTGTTCGAGATTCCCATCAGGATCCCGGCGTAGGTCGGCGCCACGTCGAGGTGGTTCACGCCGAAGGCTGCGGAGCCGATGCCGTTGGACGAGGCGGCGAGTGTGAGCAGTGCGACCGCAATCGTCGGCGAACTCGCCGCAGGCACTGCGAGCAGCGAGATCGCACCGAGCGCGAATGCCGCGCCCTGCATCGATTTGCGCACCGTGCCAACCGCGAAGCCGCGCGCGATAGACGCGTCAGCCAGCCATCCCGAGAAAGTGATCGTGACGAAGGTCACGATCCATGGAATGATCGAATACACGCCGACGCGCTCGAGCGGCACGCTGAACGTGTGATGCAGATAGGTCGGCATCCAGAGCAGCAGAATGTTAAATCCGAAATTGCTGCAAAAATGCGCGACGACGATCGCCCACACCGCTTTCTCGCGCGCGATCGTCGCCCACGGGACCCGAATCGCGCGCGGCTCCGCGGTGCGCAACGACATGATCAATTCGAGTTCGGCGGCGCCGATGCGCGACGAAGTCTCAGGCCGGTCGGCGGCGAGGTACATCCAGACGGCGACCCACACCGCGCCGAGCGCGCCTGAAATGTAGAACAGCGCGGGCCATCCGAACGCCTTGATGATCAGCGGACTCGCGCTGAGCGCCACGACGGTTCCCACGTACATGCCGCTGTAGTTCACCGACAACACGCGCGCGCGCTCGGACGGGGTCGTCCATCGGGAGGTCAGACTGTGAATCGACGGAAAGTTCACGCCCTCGCCAAGCCCGAGCAGCACGCGAGCCGCGAGCAGCGCGGAAAAGGTAGCGGCCGCCGCGATCGGGGTAACGAAAGTTGCAATCGACCAGATCGCGACGCCGGCCGCCAGCACGCGATGGCCGCCGAATCGATCCGCCATCCATCCACCCACCAGCTGCGTCCACAGGTATCCCCAGAATACCGCCGACAGCACGAGTCCTTGCGCGGCGGAGTCGTAGCCGAATTGGCGCGCGAGCGGGATTATCGCGACCGAGATGCTGATGCGATCGATGTAACAAAGCGCGGTGCCGAGAAAGAACAGCCCAACAACCGTATAGCGTTGAGGCCATCGCGGAATTCCAGACGCAGTATCGCGCGCGCGTGCCGGCTCGCCCATGATGCAATCGAGCTTAGGCTGCGCGGCTCAAGCTTGACCAGACCGGCGACGCTGAGGCGCGCTAAAGAAAACGCGGGAGGCAATCCTCTCGCGTCTTCAGGAAATCAGCTGCGCTTAAGATCGAATCGGCTATCTGCCGACAGCGTGCCGCACCGTATTCAGGATGTAGATGAAATCGCGCGTCGAACGGACGTCGCCGAGCAACGCCACTCGTGAAAGCATTTCCATCTCGTCGCTTGTAATGCTGTGAACGCGCCGCAGTTGCTCGTTCTTCCTGAAATCATCCCAAGCCGACTCGGCAGGGGACTCAACCTGAGGCGTCAGCAATGCTTGCGCGCGGGGATTGGCCAGGAAAAACAGCTCGCGGCGATCCAGTCCGAGCACTTCCGCCAGACGCGTAACAATCTTGTCGGACGGATGCCGTTTGGCCGATTCCAGGTGGCCGACGTACGGCGTGGAGGTTTTGACGCGGCGCGCCACCTCCTCCTGGGTGAGGTCGAGTTGCCGTCTGCGCTCGCGAATCACTTGTCCGAAGGTGCGTTCCTTGATGCGTGCCATTAATCCTACTCCCCTTGTTTGGGTCAATTTTTGCGCGATCCGTTATTGAGATCACTCAACCACCAAAAAGGTGGTATTCAACACTTACAGTAAGTACCACCAAAACAACTCCAAGGCAACGGTGCTTTCAGGCCCGCTTTCACGCCGCCCGCCGGGGCGTCGCATAACTCTTTGGTCATGCCATCCTACAAACTGTTATGCGCGTGCGGCTTGCACAATTTCGAGGAAATACCCGCTTATTTCGCAAATTAGTATTATTTATAGGATCGCGTGCGGTGACTCTGTCAGTTTCCGTAGGGATTTCGACCGTGATTGAGATAGATGGAAAAATCCGCGACTCCATTGTCGGCACGCGGTGCGCTTTTGAAGTGCGCCGCCGCGCCGCGGCGCAGCCCGTCCATCGATACTGTATCCTTGCCGATCGAGTGACCGTCGCGATCGAAATAACGGACTTCAACCTGGATCGGTCCCGTATCGTC
This sequence comes from uncultured delta proteobacterium, assembly GCA_963724395.1. Classification (GTDB taxonomy): domain Bacteria; phylum Desulfobacterota; class Binatia; order Binatales; family Binataceae; genus Binatus. Next base: position 56,682 of record CAVRUK010000006.1, read on the forward strand.
GCCCGTGTTGCGGACGTCGCCTTCGACCAGCACCTGATCGCCGCTTCGCACCAATCGGGTCTCCGCCACTTTCACCGGCTCCGCGCCGACCAGCGCGAACAGTACGTAGCCCGCGAAGCATAACGCGCCGAGCAGAACGATGATCGTGCCTTTACGCATGCCCGAGTCAGACTAGTACGAGTCTGACCCGCCGCGGCGATGGCTGCAAAGAAGTCGTGCGGAAATTCGGCGTGGCGATCGTGCTCGCGCCAATATGCATCCGGGAAGTTTGTGCACAGGCTACGCACCTGTCGGACGATCTCTTCTTGCGGCGTCTGTTAATCCAAAATTCATACAATGACATTCTCTTGGTAGAACTTGTCGCACGCTCTTTGCATCGTCGATGGCCCTAACCTACTTGACTATGCCTCGCTAAAACTGATTAATGACGCGGCATATGCGCTGTATACGGGCATCACCAATCGCCGACCGATAGCTGAAATCCCTTATAGATACTAAGGATTTTCGGCGTCGTTCAATTATTACACCGGTATGAATCTTGTAACCAAGCAGCCGGTTCATCACCGTAGCCCGCCACGTGTAGGCGGAGGAAGAAGACGCGGCTAAAAAGCCGCGCATCTCGGGAGGGAGGAAATAGTGAACAGAAGGAGAACGACTCGGGGCGTTGCCTGGCTTCACCTGATTGGCGGCGTCGCACTGATTGGCCTGCTGTGCAACGCGAATGCCTGGGCACAAGCCACGACCACAACAACCACCCACAGGCGTCACCATCACAGGACCGTCGTCACCACCACCACCGTCGCCACCAGTGCGAACGAGGAGGCGCGGCTCAACCAGCTGTCGGGCCAGGTGAGCAACCTGCAGAGGCAGAGCGACGACACCACCAGCGAGGTAAAAAAGATCGAGGCGGCGATGGTCGTCGCCCAGCCGGCCGCTTCCGCGTCGCCGGCCACCATCGGCCAGCATGTCGGCTTGGCTGAGACCAACATAGCCGCCATCCAGAAGAACCTGAACGACAACCTTGGCATCAGCGTCCACGCGCTGGTCGATGCGGGCTACGAGCATAACTTCAATCAGCCGAATGGCAACGTCAACACGTTTCGCGCGTGGGACGAGGACGGCTTTCAGCTCACCCAGGGCAACCTGCACATCGAGCGCGACGGAACGGTTGGATTCGTGACCGACATCAACTTCGGTCAGGTCGCGAACTCGATTTCCTCCGCTACCAACTACTCAAACGTCAACCACGTCAGCGGACAGTTCGTCGATCCGACGCAATACTACCTGACCTACACTGCGCCCTTCGGTTCGGGTGTGAGTTTTGAGGCGGGCCGCTTCGTCACTCTGCTTGGTGCCGAGATCATTCCGGTCTACAACAACCAGAACTACAACGAGAGCCGCGGCCTGCTCTTTAACCTGGGCGAACCGCTGACTCATACCGGCATCCGCGCCAGCTATACGTTCAACGACTACGTGGCCGCGACCGCCGGTCTCAACAACGGCTGGGACGATCCGGGTAGCACCTCGAACGGCGGTCCGAACGTTGAAGGCGAACTCACGCTCAACAACAAGGACAAGTCGCTGAGCCTCGTGGTCAACGGCATCTATGGACCGAATGTTCAGCCCTCGACCGCGGTCAGTAGCGTGGGCACGCACTCGAATTCGGAGCTGGGGGCGATCGATCCGATCGCGACTTGGAAGCCGTCGTTCGTGCCCAACCTGACGCTGCAGGCCGAATACCTGTACGCGTCCCAGACTAATGCGATAAATCCTGTGACGCTGAAACCGCTCGGTCACAGCGCGACGTGGCAGGGCGCCGCGGGTTACGTGGTGTACGATTGGACACCTTCGGTCGAATTGGCGACCCGCGCCGAATTCTTCGACGACATGGATGGGGCGCGCACCAACGGCGAAACCCAGACCCTGTGGGAGATCACCCAGACACTCAGCTACAAGATACCGGAAGTGACGGGACTGATCGCGCGCCTGGAATACCGGCATGACAACTCGAGTCAGAACTCGTTCACCAACAACAATTTTGTGAACACGAGCCCACTGGCTCCCTACCCGCAGCATCTGTGGCACGGGCAGGACACCTTGGCCGCCAACTTTATCTACGCCTTTTAACTCTTAGCGGGGGAGCTAACAGCCGGAAGCGCAGCGATGCGCAAAGCGGCGGGTCCGAACAAAAGGACCCGCCGCTTCTCTTTTTGAGTTGACGCGTCCAACTTCGGGGTGAACTTTTCAGCCCTGACGCCGGAGAATTTGGCGTGCTACTCATACTCTATGCGACAGGCAGTCCCATGCTCACCTAGCTCGCCCCAAAAACGGCGACAGCCGCTTCTCGCAAAAACAAAATCTGACAGAACGAAACTACCCCTAGTGGTCGAGCAGTCCCAAGACCACCACGTATGGTATGAATTGCAGTCTCCTCGTGCCCGCGACCGGTTCCTCTTCCCACAATGAATCACTCCTCCGGCGTCGTAATCCTGGCCCTCCTCATCTTCGGCCCGCTCGCCGTCACGAGGATCGAACGCAATATCGAGCTGTACTGCCTCGCTCTCGGCTTCGATCTGATGGCGCACCTGAACGCGAAAGTTCGCAAGCTCTGCAAAGAATCTCCGTGGCGTCCTTGTTAGGTTGCCCGGTGTGAAACCGGTCACGGAGACCGACTACCGCGCCCGTATCGAACGCGTGATCAGGGCACTCTCGGATGAGCCCGAGGCGCCGCACACCCTCGACCAACTCGCGCGTATCGCGCACTTCTCCCCCTTCCACTTCCATCGCATCTATCGCGCGATGGTGGGGGAGAGCGTGATCGAGACCGCGCGTCGGCTTCGTCTGGCGCGTGCTGCGCTGCTTCTCGCGACGACTGATTCACCGGTGACAGAAGTCGCGATGGACTCCGGGTATGAAAGTGTGCAGACGTTCTCGCGCGCGTTCCGAAACCTCACCAACGTTTCACCCAGAGAGCTTCGAGATCGCGGGATGCAGTTGGCGCAGTTGGTGGTCGGTCCGCGACCAATTAAACGCGGAGGAAGCAATATGCAAGTCGAGATTGTCGAGCGCAGCCCGATCAAAGCCTGGACGATGCGCCTTCGAGGGGCGATGACGCCGGAGAACTTCAAGGATACCTACACGCGCCTGTGGCAATGGCAGATCGATCACGGAATCGTAGGCCGCACCAGGGAAGCGATCGGCATCTTCTATGGTGACAGCGAGGGCGGCGATAACGCGTTTCGCTACTACGCCGGAGTCATCTGGGATGAGCCGCTCAAGGCGGACGGCGGAATCGAAGTGCTGGAAGTGCCGGGCGGCAAGTACGCCTCGTATCGATTGATCGGGTCCTATCACGGGATTCCCGCAGCATTCCAGCGCCTCTACGGCGAGTGGCTGCCGAAGAGCGGATTCGTTCCTGACCATCGGCCGGCGCTAGAGATCTATCGCAACAATCCTTTCGATACGCCGGCCAACGAATTGATCACCGATCTGTTAATTCCGCTTCGATAGAGAGAGCGCGGCTTGGCGCGCCGCGATTGCTCACGCTGCGCGCCACAGGCCTGCCGCCTCTTCGCGAAATCGATCGGCAAATAAAGAGATCGGCGGGCGGGGCTTTCTCGTGCGGGCGTCGAGCGAGCAACGCGAGCGGAGGGTAGGATCTCGGACAAAAAAACTTCGCGTAAGCGAAGCCGGTACCGGTTCCGAGTCGCAGCGTCCAATTTTGTGCAAGTCGGATCGAGGGGATGAACTTTTCAGCCTGACGCCGGCGACTCTGGCGTGCTACTCATATGGTATGAGTCACGTGCCTCACAGTCGCCCGGCTCACCCAAAAACGGGCGACACCCGCTCCTTGCAAAAACAAATTTTGACGGAACGAAGCTACCGATGGTATCCGAGGCGTCCCAGGACCACCACATATGGTATACGCGCGGCCATTCTGCCGCTGCTCGTCTCCGGCGGGAGGCTGATACCCGGCAACATCCCGAACATCGTGAGCGCCCGCGCCCTCAGAATCGCAAGCGCGGCGCGGGCGAAGATCGGCGTCCCGATAAGTCTGGTCATCCTAGGCATTTATTTTGCTCTCATAATCAGATTGGCGGGCTGATTGGCGAAGAAATTCTTGCAGAAGCACGGGTTCCTTCACAAAGAGGCAGGACGTGAAGCTGCTTGAATATGAGTCAGATGCTCATTGGATGAGCGTTGCGTTTGAGAAGATTTCGTGACAGAAAACGAGGTTCAGAGTCCAATCAATAGATTACAAACATGCCGCCCCGTTAAGCGGCCAGGAGGGTTACGGGTTCGATGACGCCTAAACAAGTATTGGCAATGATCAAGGAAAAGGGCGTGGTGATGGTCGATGTTAAATTCATCGATCTGCTCGGCACGTGGCAGCATTTCACTGCCCCGATTTCCGAGTTCAAGGACGAAGCGCCCTTCGATGAAGGCCTCGGCTTCGACGGTTCCTCGATTCGCGGCTGGCAGGCCATCGACAACAGCGACATGCTGGTGATCCCCGATCCGGACACCGCGGTCATGGATCCTTTCACCAAGGATCCAACGCTCAGCATCATCGCCAACATCTCCGATCCCATCACCCGCGCCGACTACACTCGCGACCCGCGCAACATCTCGCGCAAGGCCGAGGCCTACTTGAAGACCACCGGCATCGGCGACGCGGCCTTCTTCGGTCCCGAGCCGGAGTTCTTCATCTTCGACTCCCTGCGCTACGACACCACCCAGAATTCGAGCTACTACTACATCGATTCGAACGAAGGTAACTGGAACAGCGGGCGCGAGGGCGCGGTCAAGGAAGGCGCGAACCTCGGCTTCAAGGTCAAGAACAAAGCCGGCTACTTCCCGGTCCCTCCCGTGGACACCCTGCAGGACATCCGCACCGAAATGGTCCTCGAGATGGAGCGCGTCGGCATCCGCGTCGAGAAACAGCATCACGAAGTCGCCACCGCCGGTCAGGCCGAGATCGACATGCGCTTCCAGACGCTCACCAAGATGGCCGACTGGCTCACTTGGTACAAATACATCGTCAAGAACGTCGCGGTGCGCCACGGGATGACCGCCACCTTCATGCCCAAGCCGATCTTCGGCGACAACGGCACCGGCATGCACACCCATCAGAGCATCTGGAAGGGTGACACGCCGCTGTTCGCGGGCAACGGCTACGCCGGGATGTCGGAAACTGCGATGCACTACATCGCCGGCATCCTGCATCACGCGCCGACCATCGCGGCCTTCACCAATCCGGGCACCAACTCGTATCGCCGGCTGGTGCCGGGCTTCGAGGCTCCGATCAACCTGGCATACTCGTCGCGCAACCGCTCGGCGTCGGTGCGAATCCCGATGTATTCGCCGTCGCCCAAGGCCAAGCGAATCGAAGTGCGCTTCCCCGACCCGACCTGCAATCCGTATCTCGCGTTTTCCGCGATGTTGATGGCGGGCATCGACGGGATTCAGCGCCGGCTCGATCCGGGCCAGCCGCTCGACAAGGACATCTACGCACTCACGCCGGCCGAGCTGGCCGAAGTGCCGAGCATGCCCGCGTCGCTCGAGGAGTCGCTCGGCAACCTGAAGAAGGATCACGAGTTCCTGCTCAAGGGCGACGTGTTTACGGAAGACCTGATCGAGACCTGGATCGACTACAAGATGGCGAACGAGGTTAGCGCGATTCGTCTGCGGCCTCATCCGTACGAATTCGCGCTCTACTACGACGCGTAAGCACACCACTGCGCGTCGACCAAAGCGAAGCGGCGGGCCGAGTGTCCGCCGCTCCTTTTTTCCGTCCCCTCTCCCCGTAAGGAGACCATTGCGTACACTACGCGTCCGGTTCCCCTTCCCGCTCGGGAAGGGGTTAGGGGTTAGGTTCCGTTTTCTCGCAGCATTGGCAGAGGCAGAACTCTGCCTCTGCTCTGAACGCCAGCGCCAGCCCCAACTTCTCCGCGACCGGTCCCCCTTCCCACATGGGAAGGGGTTAGGGGTTAGGGGTTAGGCGGCTTGTCCCGCGCGAGCGCTTCGACCTTTTCGAGCCGCTCCTGCAACTTCTTGTTCTCGTCGCGAAGCTTGTCGATGTCTTCGCGCAATCGTTGCCCTTCCTCGACGCGGCTGCGGCCCTCGCTGATCGACGTGATCGCGTCGTTCGCATGACGCTGCACGCGGCCGTCGAGATCGCGATCGGCCAGCCGCCGCAGCGCAGGCAGCGCGCGCTGGTCGCCGATCTCGGCGAACGCGGACGGGATACGCATCCGCACCATGAACTCGCGATCGTCGGCGAGCGGAGTCATGAAATCCAGAATTTCGACGCGCCGATTGTCTTTGAGCGCCGCAAAGCGCGCCAGCGTGCCCACCGCGGCGACGCGAGCCCGCGGCGGCCTGCCGTATGCAGAGAAGTCGCGAGCGACGTCGATCGCGCGCTCGTCGCGCAGCTCGGCCATCCCCGACAGAGCGTGCGTTCGTATCACTTCGAGATACGAGTCGCGCCCAAGAGCCTCTGTCAGATGAGCAAACGCGCGCTCGTCGCGCGTCTTGCCGAGCGCGAGGACTGCCTCGGCCTCGACAAAGTAGCTTTCGTCGCCTTTCGCGACGACCTCGGCAAGCGCCGACGCCGCCCGCGCGTCACCACGAAAGTTGCCGAGCGCGCGCACGACGGCGCGCCGCACCTTCGGATGCGGCAGCTTGAGTCCTTCAAGCAGCGCGTCGAGTGCGGCCGTCGTGCGAATCGTGCCGAGCGCGGTGGCCGCGTCGGCTTGCACGCCCCAGAACTTGTCGGTGAGCATCGCGTCGCGCAGTGCCGCGGTGGCCTGGGGACTGCCCTCGGTGCCGAGCTCGCGAGCTGCACCAGCGCGACCGATCGCCTCGGGAGCGTGGCGCAGCACCGCTTCGAGCGCCTCGCGTCCGCGCTTGTGCTTGAGGGTCTTCAGGATGTCGTGCTCGGGATCGAAGCGCACCGCCTTGGGCGCCTTGTCCATGACAAAATTGAAGCCCTGCTCGCGCTCCTTTATCTCGACGCGATGGCGCGTCTCGTGACCGTCGGCATCCATCAGCCCAATCGTGACCGGAAAGCTGAACGCGGAAGCGATCGTGTCGCCGGTCTTGTGCGTCTGCTTGACGGTGACGCTGAGCAGTTTCTTCTTGTCGTCGAAGGAACTTGTGACTTCGATTTCTGGATGCCCCTCCTTGTACACCCACTGGTCGAAGAAAAAGTCGAGGCTGCGGCCGGTCGTCTCCTCGAACGCGCGCTGCAGGTCCTGCGTGATGACATTGCCGCCGCGATGCCGCGTGCAATACAAGTTGAGCGACTTGAAAAACAGCTTATCGCCGGTGACTCGGCGGAGCATGTGCAGCACCAGGCTGCCCTTCTCGTAGAGATGGCGATCAAACAGCTCGATCGGCGTGCGATACCGGTTGCAAACGATCGGACGGCGATAGCGATTGGCGTCTTCGTCGAGATAGGCTTCGCGATCCTGCCGGACGTTCCACGCGAACTCGTCGGCGCCGAGATTCTCCTCGCACCAGAGCGCCTCGAAGTAAGTTGCGAAGCCCTCGTTGAGCCACGCATGCGCCCAATCGCGGCAGGTGAGCAGATCGCCCCACCATTGATGAGCGAGTTCGTGCGCGACCAGCGGATCGCTCTTGAAGTCGAGATGCGCGCGGGCGTCGTGCAGCGTGCTCTCGGTTTGCGTCGTCGCCGACGTGTTTTCCATCCCGCCGAAAATGAAATCGCTGACCGCCACCTGCGCATACTTGGCGTAAGGATACGGCACGCCGATCGCGCGCTCGAAAAACTGGATCATCTTCGGCGTGTTGCCGAACGCGCGGCGCGCGTCGTCCTCGCGCCCGGGCTGAACATAGTAAGTGACAGGAGTGTTGCCCGCGCGTTCTTCGATCATCGTGAACTCACCGGCGGCCAGCGTGATCAGATACGAGGAATGCGGCACCTCATGACGCCAATGAAAGGTGCGGGTCTTCGCCGCCGCGTTGGAGGACGTGCCGACGAGCGCGCCATTGGAAACCGCGGTGAACTTTTCGGGTACGGTCGCGACTATCTCGCTGGTGGTGCGATTGTTGGGGTAGTCGTAGCACGGAAACCAGTAGCGCGAGTCCTCGTCCTCGCCCTGCGTCCAGGCTTGCTGCGGCTTGTTCGGATAGGCGGAGTCGGGGCCGATAAAATAGAGCCCGCGGCGCGGCTGTCCCGCGTAGTCGATCGCGATCTCGATTTCTTCGCCGGCGCCGAGCGCCCGCGGCAGCGCGATCCGCAGCTTGCCGTCGGAGGTCTCGAAGGTCGCAGGTTCGCCGCCCGCACGCACGGCGCGAATGTCGAGCTCGGCGGCGTCGAATTCGAGCCGCTCGAGCGGGCCGGCGATCGCGGAGAGTCGATGCGTCGCTGTTCCGCTGATTCTTTTCGCGTCGAAGTCGAGCGCGACTTCGAGCTTGATATGGTTGATGCTCGCGGCGCGATCGCGCGCCCATTTTGCCTCGACGTGTTGAGGTTGAAACGCGCGGCGTCCACGGGCGAACGCGACGGTAAAGGCCTCGCGATCGCCAAGCTCCATCGCCAATTGATCGAGAAATCGCGGCTTGTGCATGCCGGTGATGTTATGAACCGCGCTGCCCGCGCGCAAACGCGAAAGTTCAGCTCTTCATTGAGTTTCCACGATTACGGCTTCGTTCGCGGCAAGCGTCAGCGGACGATTCGCGGCCCACGCGGGGCGAGCTGCATTCGTGCTCAGCAGGATCTGGCCGGCCGGCAAATCGATCTCGCGCGGTTCGGCGGTGAAATTCAGCGCCACGACAATGTGCTGCTCGCGAGTGTTGCGATGGAACACCAGGCAATCCTCGGGCGCCCCTTCGAAAGCACGGTAGCTGCCCTCGACAATCGCCGGCGTCGATTTGCGAAGTTGGATCAGACGGCGATAGAGCGCTAGCATCGAGTGCGGATCGTTCAACTGGTTTGCGACGTTGACCGCCTTGAAGTCTCCGCACGGCAGCCAGGTCTGTGCGCTCGTCGAGAATCGGCCGTTGCGCGCGTCCGACCATTGCATCGGCGAGCGGCAACCGTCGCGTCCGACCGGATCGCGTTTGCGATCGGCGGGAACTTCCGCGTCGCGCATTCCGATTTCCTCGCCATAATAGACGAACGGCGTGCCGCGCAACGTCAGGAGCATCACGGCTGCGACGCGGGCGCGCGCTTCCGCATCGCCACCGCGCGAGTAGCGCGAGATATGGCGCGGGAAATCGTGATTCGAGAGCGTCCAGGTCGGCCACGCGCCCGGTCCGAAGGATTTCTCAGTCAGCTCGATCGCGTCTCGAAAGCGCCGAGCGTCATAGCGCGCGAGCAGAAAGCGGAAATTGAACGCGAGTTGCAGCTCGTCCGGCCGCAGGTAGTCTGCCAGCCGCTCCTGCTCGCGCGGCCACGTCTCACCGACCAGTATCCGCTCGCCGAATTCGCCGGCGACGCGCCGAAATCCGCGGACGATGTCGTGAACCTCGGGCCGATCGGTGCTGTAGAGAGGATCCGGCATACCTCGTCTAAGCCAGGGAATGTCCGGATCGTCGGCATCGCGAATCGGATTGTCGCGCAGCTGGTCGTCCTTGATGAGATTGGCGATCACGTCGATGCGGAAACCGTCGGCGCCGCGATCCAGCCAGAAGCGGATGACGCCGTGCATCGCCTCGACCACGTCCGGATTTCGAAAATTCAGGTCGGGTTGCTGCTCGAGGAACGTGTGCAGATACCACGCCTGCGAGCCCGTATCGTACTTCCATGCAGGACCGCCGAAGGTGCTCTGCCAATTGTTCGGCGCGCGATCGGGCGTGCCGGGAACCCAGATGTACCAGTCGCGTTTCGGATTGTCGCGCGATGCGCGCGACTCGACGAACCATGGATGCTGATTCGAAGTGTGGTTGGGCACCAGGTCGACGATCACGCGAATCCCGCGCCGATGCGCCTCCGCGATCAGCCGATCGAAGGCGGCGAGATCGCCCAGGTCCGGATGAATGCCACAGTAGTCGCTGACGTCGTAGCCCCAGTCGTCGAGCGGCGACGGATTGATCGGGTTCAGCCAGATGGCGTCGATGCCGAGCGCGCTCAGATAGTCGAGATGCGCGGTGACGCCGTCGAGATCGCCGATGCCGTCGCCGTTAGAATCGGCAAACGAGCGCGGATAAATCTGATAGAAGACGGCGCGCTGCCACCATTGGAGTGCCATCGGGCAGGTAGCCGCGTCGCGATCAGCCGGCGCGCGAGCCCATCATGTCGGCGAAGTTGGTCGCGTAGAATTGTTCCCTGGCGGCCTCCGACAGATTCGGCGTCGACAGCTCGAAGCGCTTGAGCGGATTGCGCCCGCCCTCGATGTGCGGGTAGTCCGACGAGAACATGCACAGTTCCGGACCGGCCTGCTCGACGATCCATCCCACCGGCTCGTGCGGATAGGGCGTAAAGCGCAGATTCCGTCGCACGTAGTCGGACGCCTTCATCGGCAGGAGCAGGTACTTTTCCGATTTGACGAACGTTTCCTGCGAGATGTCGAGCCGCCGCAGCCACGGCACGATCCACATCGCGCCCTGCTCGATACATCCGCCGCGCAGCCGCGGGAACTGTTCGAAGATGCCGTCGAGGACCATCACCGACAGGAAAATCTCCGGCATCGCGTGGATCGTCATGAAGTCTTTCGAGCGAATGTTCTCGCCGCCACCGAGAAAGTCGGTCACCGGGCGATCGTTGTTGTGAAATGCGCGCGGGATCGGGCGGCCGCCGCCGCCGACGTGCAGCATGAACGGTACATCGGCGTCCTGCAGGCGCGCCCATACACCGTTGAAGTCGGGATGAGTCGGGGATTTTTTTCCGGGCGGCAGCGAGGGGATGTGTATCGCGGCGCATCCCAAGCGAATCGCCTCGTCGATTTCCTTTTCCGCCAGTTCGGGAATGTCGAGCGGCACGAAGCCGACCGCGAGCAGCCGCTTGTCACCACGGCAGAAGTCGGCAATCGCGCGGTTGTGCGCTCGCGTCCCGCCGTACAGTACCTCGGGCGTCGAGCGCACCTGGTCGAACTCGCCCCAGAAATGCGTGATCGCAAAGGTCGTGAAGACCAACTGCGAGTTGAAGCCGAGCAGATCGAGCGCGCGCCTGCGCTCGTCCGGATCGAATGCGCCGAGCGCTTCCCATCCCTTGCGCAGCATCAGGTTCTGTTCCGCGTCGGCGACGGCGGCGGGATTTTTATGGCGTTCGTCGGCGTGCGCGATCGCCTTCTCGACCAGTTTGCCGCCCGAGCCGATCGCGAGCGGATGCAGTTTCGCGCGGAGGTCGGGGTCTGCGTGCGAAATCAGCCAGTCCCGCGTCTCCATGATGTGGCTGTCAGCATCGTTGAAGATTCGGCCTTCGGCGTATGGCATCGCGATAACCTCGAAGCTCGTTGAATTCGCGCGGCGTCGAATCGCCTGCGCGTTTCGGCTTCAAGATAGTAGACGACGGGTGTGCCGTACAGAGGACATAGACAGCGGCCTACCAAGTCAGATCGGTTGGCCGACGTCGATGCGGTTGCCGTCCGGATCCTCGAACACAAACGCGCGCAGGCCGTAGTCCTTGTTCTGAATGCTCTTGATGATGCGCAGCCCGTGGCGTTGGCAGATCGCATGAAGCGCATCGACGTCGTGCACCATCATATGCGCGACGTTGAATGGCGCGGCCTTGTGATTCGGCTGTAGCGTCAGGTGCAACTCAGCCTGGTCCCTCTTCAGGATCATAAAGCCGACAGGAGTTCCGTTCTCGAAGACCTTGGTGAAGCCCAGTACCTTCGTATAGAACTCGCAGGCTCGCTGGATGTCCTTGACGGGAAGCATTGCGGCAATCCGTCCAAAGCGAATGCCATGATCGGTGATGTTACTCATCGCGTATCACTTCTCCGTGAAGCCGAGTTCGTTCAACCGGTCGCGCGCGTCCTTGGCGGCGTCGCGATGAACCATCAGGCGCGTCGGGACGGCCGCAGTCATGCCGAGCATCCGCGACGAGCCCGCGTCGAAGACAAACGACTCGATGCCGGCCTCGTTGAGGTAGTCATGCGCCATCCGGACCGGCGTCGGATCGATGCTGGCGAAAATTTCCTCGAGCTCGGATGGATCGGGCATTTCCTTGTCGGGCATTGGTTTCCTTTCTGGATCGCGAAGCGGTCAATTGGCGGAGGTCGACGCGGACGTAATTCCCTTCACCCGATTGTAGATGAGGGCGGCGCCGCCGACTACCAACAGTATCGCGATCAAAGCGTCGAAGCGATGAAAATACGGCGCGAGGTCTTTCCAGTGCTGACCGAGTTTCATCCCGCCGTATGCGAGCGCGAGGCACCAGATGTATGACCCGAGCAGCGTGTAGATGGTGAACGGCACCAGTTTCATTCGCGACACCCCCGCGGGAAACGCGATGAAGGTGCGCACTACAGGCAGCATGCGGCTCCAGAAGACGGTGTGCGAACCCCATCGCTCGAAAAACCGGTCGGCGATTTCGAGTTCGTGCTCCGCGATGAGGACGTACTTTCCATAGCGCTCGATGAACGGACGGCCGCCGTATTGTCCGACGAAATACGCGACGTACGAACCGAGCAGGCATCCGACGGCTCCCGCAATCGCGACCATCTGGAGACCGAAGCGTCCCGTCGCGACCAGGTAGCCCGAGAACGGCATGATGATTTCCGACGGCAGCGGGATGCATGCGCTCTCGATCGCCATCATCAGGACGACGCCGCCGTATCCGAGCGCGGAAATCGTCGCGACGATGAATGCGGAGAGCCCGGAAATTAGTTGGTCGATCATTGTCTTCGATGCGCGCTTGTCACGAAAGCGCAAGCGCACAATGTGACATGGCGCGGCGGCGGTTGCAAGGTACAAACGTTGTTCTAAAGTGACTTTCAAGCGATCGGTTGATTTTGGTTGACATTCCGGCTTCTCCTGCACTTCCGCCATCGGGAGTGCGCGCGGTATTGATGGAAAGGATCGGCAGAGCGGTGCGAGATGATGATGGGCGGGATTGAAGTTGGCGGCGAATGATGAGTTGGGATAGGTGGGAATCGTTTGATTCGGGAGGAGAGTGTCGCATTGAGCAGCTGAGGCGGTCATGTTGCATATTATGGCAGAGCCGGATGACAACGGTTGTCCTTGAATGAGGAACCGTGCGCCGGTTCCTCAACCTCCGCGGCAGGGCACGGCCCTGCACCGAGTGACTTTTGGTTGTAAGTTATTCTCGTATCTAGCTTTAGTTTAGAGGGGACTCTCAAGGGTGTGCGGTTCGAGTGATCATCTTGAAGAAGCGAAAAAAGAAACGGTCTATTCCGAAACGCCGCCAGCATTCCAAGTCGAACGGGTTTGATTTCGGCGTTGACCAGTTTTTCATGATTGTCAGTAACCTGGAATTCAGCAACCTATTGCATGATGCGGAGATTTGCGGATGTGTCTATGGGTTTTCTAGGAGCGCCGAAATCGGCCGGACGGTGCCAATGATCAGTCTCGGTGCGCGGAAAGTTGCACCGCTGAAAAGAGCATTCGAAATACTGCGCAGCTGGGATCGAAGACCGGGCGACGATGGTTTCGACCTAGAGTTTGTACTTTTGCGAAGTGACGGCTATCTGATCACGATCTGTCCCGAGTTTGAAGGTCTACGTGGGCGGGTCGCTAAAGCTGATCGGTTCTTTTCACCGTTAGGTATAAACGTGTCGTGGATCTTCGAGTTGACCAGGCAAGGACCTTGGATTCCCGACTTTCGTCGGTACCTTGCGCAGGCAGTCTCACCGTTTATCTTTTCAGGATGTGAGTTCGTCTCCGAGGATCGGCCTCCACGCCATACTCCTAACGTGCCTGCGATCTTAAAGTTCAAGGCTCGATTCTCTGAGGAATCGCAAAGCACTCTAAGTCCGTTTGGCAAGGCAATTCTTGAGATGAGAAGCAAGACACGAGATCTCAGAAAGGCTCGCACCTTACCTCCGAAGCCCGAGCAAACGCCACGAGCTATTCTTGATCGACGGAGCGAGCAACTAAGGCGACACTTTCCCGTTACTCTACACAGGCTTGAACTGGGACGTCGGTTCGAAGACTTCCGAAACCGAAATTCCGCTCTTAATGTGACGGACTGGCAGTACACACAGGCGTATTGCAATGCTCTACTGAGTATCGAAATGAGTGGCTTGCCACACTATCAGAACATCTCTCCGCAAGATCTTGTCGGCATCATCGCGGACCGGCTTGCCGGTCGAATCGAATTGGCCAATATGGTCTCCTTTCCTCAGCTTGCTGATAGTGTGCTCATCAAGCAAATGTCGCTTGACGCAGGCTATCTGCTCGGACAGCGCGGATATCGCAAACTTTCAGAAAATTTGGGCGAACTCGGAGAGAAATTGGTGACAGAAGGACTGCTCTGACGCTTACCCGACGTGGACGGATCTCCGCCAGTATTCCTCCTAGAGCAAATCGTGGTATTTGTGAGCTCCCGAATCGGGGAGTGCAAAGCGGAGCGAGGCGTTGCAAGCGACGCAATAAAATCTCTTAACCACGTTCCAATGCTCTTCGAAGACGTCGGCGCTCGTCCGTATCCGGCTCGGGAAACGTATGAGCCACGCCTCCGGGACAGCCAGATCTTCGTCGGCATTTATCGCGACGGCTACGGGGAGATCGCGCCCGGAACGACTATTTCAGGTCTCGAAGACGAATTCATGATTGCCCGAGAGCGAGGCATGCCGCGGTTGATTTACGTGTACCGTCGTTCGGCTGGTCGAGATCCCAAGCTAGCAAGGCTGATAGATGAAGCTAAGAACGACTTGACGATATGGTTTTATGACGAGCCCAGAGAACTGTATGAACGCCTTCGGCACGATATTACGTCGGTCGTCGCGAAAACGTTTCACGCTTCCAGACAGATCGGAGCGGTTATCGACGAAGGCGCGACTGAGTTCTTGGATCGGTTGATTCCTGCAGCCGAAAGAGTTGTCCGTAGGGATGTCGAACAAGCACTCATAGAGACGCTCAACGACCATCACGTCGTTGAAATCAGAGGCGAACTTGGCGTCGGCAAAACCGTCCTTTTGGCAGCTGCTGCCGCAAGCCAGAATTGGGTATTTGTTAACTGCCTTGGTGTGAGTCCGACGCAGATCGTCATTCGCATAGCGAATCAGCTGCGCAAGAGGATGGGTGGGTCGGCAGCGATTGCCGAGTCTTACGAGGCTGCTATCGCTACTCTTGGAGATGCGTGGAAGCGCTCTCCCGGAGTAGTTCTAGCGATAGATGCCTGCACCAGCGCAAAGCTTATAGACGACATATCGGCGACTATGGGTTCTGCTGGTGCAGAGCACCCGATCGTGTTTTCACTTGCCACGCCCGCAGAAGCCTCCGGGTTTAATCAGTTTCACGTACCACCGCTAGAAATCGGAGAGGTGTCGGACGTCTGGCTCGGGCGATTCGGCTCTCGACTGAGTGAGGACGATCTTCAGCGACTTATGGACCTTTCGAAGGGAGTACCGCTCTATCTCCGCTATGTGCGGAGCCCTGAGGACATGGAAATCAGAGATGCCGCGCTCGAGGCGATCGAGCTGCGACGCTTTCAAATGCTACCAGCTCTAGCACGCGACCTTGTGACGTACGTATGCCTCTCGGAGCGACCACTCGATCTGGAAGAATTAAGCAACTTGACCGGAGAGAGACAACTAGTGAGCGCGGTCGAGCAGGCTTCGGTGATGACCGTCGAATCTGTGGAAGGCTTAGCACCGGCGCATCAGCACCTGCAGGCGACTATACGAACTTATCTAAAAGGCTTCCCGGCTCGGCATGCGTACTATGCCGCCGAACTTGGAAAGCGGCTGATGGAATCTGCCGACTTTTCGGCCGCGTTTTTTGTTTTTGATCGTGCGGGCCTTCCCGATGCAACGCGTATCATCGCCCGAGCTTCATTTGAGGCGGGACAACAGGGCGACTACGGCACTTTGGTCAGACTACTCAAACGGCGCGTAGAACTTCTTAAGGCGCGAGGACCGTCTCGTCAGCTCTGTGAAGTCATCATTGCTCTCGCAGATGCGGAGGACGGCGCGGGCGACGCCGACTCCGCTGAGGAACGCTGGCGGCAGGCGGAGACCATGGCGGAGCAGTTCGGGGACGCTTCTCTACAAGTTCGAATTCGTGCCGCCCTAGCGAGTAGACTGGCTCTATCGGTAGGATCCGCGGAGGCTATTCGAGACCTGACCGGTCTCAGGGACGAGGTCCTCGGCGCTAATGAAGTCTGGGTTGGAGCGAACATTGCCTTAGATCTGTCGACGATTTTCTTGCGCATAGCAAGCGAGAAGGAGGCCGCAGAAAACGCGACCATCGCTGCAGAGCGGTTCGGAGCCATTGGCGACACGTATGGCGTCGAGTTGGCGCGTCGAAATTTAGCAGCCGCGCTTTCACAGATTCCTGAACGCGAGGAGGAGGCGAGAAAGCTTGCAGAAGAGTTCACACAGGCAGACGCGACGGGTTCGAAGAGACTACAAGCCTTCAAGTGCAACCTCTTGTTCATGGCGGCTCGGCGTCGCGGCGACAATGATACAGCCCGTACGCTGGCTCTCGAAGCGCTGGCTTTAGGGGAGGACTTAAACGACGTCTGGGTCATCATCACGAACACGATCAATTTGGCGAATGTCGAACGCGATCTGGGAAAATCCTCGGAGGCACTTCGCCTCTATGACAAGGTCGCGCGCATTAGCGCAGAATTCAGGGTTCCGAACTACAGAAGCAGTCGCAAGCCGACACGCAGCGCAAGTGCACAACCAAAGACGCAATTTCGAATTGGCTAAAAACTACGCGAACCACGCCGCGGGGCTCTTGCGGGGTAGCGCGGCGACAGTGGAATTTTCGATCGCCTTGGAAGAGCGAGGTGATGCGGAGGCTGGTCTTGGGGATCGCATTTCAGCGGCGCGGACCTATCTGGAGGCCGCCCAAGTGCTTCAACGGGCAGATGAACTCGAGCGTCGAGCGCGCTTAATGTCGGTAGCAGCTGTTCAATACGAGGAGTCGGACGAACGAAAAGGATTCTTCGACGACTTTGCCCACTTCTACTCGTGCGCCCAAGAGGACCCCTTTGCGACAGCGCTGTCACTAGTCGACAAGCTTTCGAGTGAGCTTCCAGCCAGAGGCATCTTCGGTGCTCTCAATGTTCACTTCCGATTCATGTTCAAGGATGTTCCCCTAGCGATCTGCCGTCATCTCTTTAGAAGTGTATCGAGGCGAATTCTCGATTCCTCGGCACTTGACCATAGGCGATCGCTTGCATTCGTTCCTTTGCTCGCTGCGGTGCCGTTGAACGTTTTCGACCTACAAATGCTCGCTGAAGTAGGCGACGGCCTGCACAACGCATGCGGAGCGGCGCTAAGCTTTAAGCCGAGTGCCGATCTTGCGCTGAACTTTGTGGAGGCCATAGATCTCCATCGTTCGGTACTTATCTCGCTCTCGCAACTCGACGACAAGGCGGAGACCGCGGCTCTAACGACTATAATCGCACTGTTCTTTTTAGGATTTCAGGAAGAGATTCGCCGAAATATATTCAGCGCGAGCCCTCCAAAGCGCAGCGAGGTCAACGTTACTTTCATCGCACTGTCGGAAGCGATTGCCGCGAACACCCCTGTATCGCTTGACGCCGATCAGAACTTCGGTGTCACGCGGCCAGCCAATTTCGACGAGGGTCTTCCTACCTTTGTCATCTTCCGAGAGGGAATACTCAAGAGTTGGGAGAAGGAAGACTACGCGAACGGGCCGATCGGGCTTCTGGCTGCGGTACTGCTCGAAGTGACGTTCCAGTTGTTCCAGGCAGAGGTGGAAAGCGACACGCTTCGCAGAAACATAGTACGAATCGTAAGGGCTCTCATCTAGGGATTCAACGACAGGTCACGGTTCGGGTCGTGATCGGAGAACAGTCGAGCGAAAGAGACCCGGGCCCTCCATCACGGTCGGGACGACAGCGGAAGTTAAGAGGCCTGCAGCGACTTGGAACCGGAACCGGCTTCGCTAGCGCGAAGCTGTCCGGAGGTCAGAAGCCAGCTGCGCTCGCGTTGCTCGGGTCGTCGGGATGACAGAGGACTCATAATCTTGAATCGCGCGCGGAAAAGATCGCGCGCTGAATGCGGACCCTCACCTTCGATCCTCTCCCATTCTGGGAGAGGCGAAGAGTTCCGAGCCGGAATTCTTCGCCGCGGTGCGTTCAGAGGCAGAGGAATCTTGAATCGCGCGCGAAAAGAACGCGCGCTGTATTTGGACCCTCACCCTTCGATCCTCTCCCTGAAAGGGAGAGGGGAAGAACGCGGCGAGAGAGGCGGAACCTAACCCCTAACCCCTTCCCGCGCGGGAAGGGGAACCGGTTGTTGGCGGGTTGAAGTGCGATTCGGGGCTTGGACATGAAATGGGAAATGTCGCATACTGCATATATGTTGAACGCTAACGTCATCAACCTGGCGAGGTTATATCGATGGCCAATAATACGCTGACCGTTACCGACAATCGGACCGGGAAGAAATATGAGCTGCCGATCGAGGAGGGGGACGTGATTCGGGCGGCGGATTTGCGGCAGATCAAAGTTAGCAAAGATGACTTTGGGCTGATGTCCTATGACCCGGCGTTTACCAACACTGCGTCGTGTCGCAGCCGGATTACGTTTATCGACGGGGATAAGGGGATACTGCGGTACCGCGGGTATCCGATCGAGGAGCTCGCGGAGAAGAGCAATTATCTTGAGACCGCGTATCTAATCGTCAAGGGCGAGCTGCCGGACCGGGCGCACTACGAGCGCTGGGAAAACAACATCAAGATTCACACGATGGTGCACGAGAATATCAAGAAGTTCATGGAGGGGTACCGCTACGACGCGCATCCGATGGGGATGCTGCTCGGGACGGTCGGCGCGCTCTCGACGTTTTATCCCGACGCCAACGATATTCACGACCTCGAATCGCGCCGGCTGCAGACGCGCCGGCTGATCGGCAAGATGCCGACGCTGGCGGCGTTCGCGTTCCGGCATACGCGGGGACTGCCGTACGTCTATCCCGACAACGAGCTCAGCTATACGGGCAACCTGCTCTCGATGCTGTTCAAAATGACGGAGCTCACGTACAAGCCGGACCCGGTGCTCGAACGCGCGCTCGACGTGCTGTTCATCCTGCATGCCGATCACGAGCAGAACTGCTCGGCCAACGCGATGCGCGCGGTGGGAAGCTCGCAGCCCGATCCGTATGCGTGCGCGGCGGCTGCGATCGCCGCGCTCTACGGCCCGCTCCATGGCGGCGCGAACGAGGCCGCAATCCGGATGCTCATGGAAATCGGTTCGGTGTCAAATATTCCCGCGATGATCAGGAAAGTGAAAGAGGGCGAGCGCCGGCTGATGGGCTTTGGGCATCGCGTGTACAAGAACTATGATCCGCGCGCGAAAATTCTCAAGGAGATGGCGGCGCAGGTGTTCGAGGTGACCGGGCGCAATCCGCTGATCGACATCGCGATCGAGCTCGAGCGGATCGCGCTGCAGGACGACTATTTCATCTCGCACAAGTTGTATCCCAACGTGGATTTCTATTCGGGAATAATCTACCAGGCGATGGGTTTCCCGATGACGATGTTCCCGGTGCTGTTCGCGATTCCGCGGACTTCGGGATGGATGGCGCAATGGGCCGAGATGGTGCGCGACAGCGAACAGAAGATCGCGCGGCCGCGCCAGGTGTATATCGGCGAGGGGCTGCGGCACTATACCCCGCTGAATTCGCGGCCGGTGCCGACGCAGCGCGAAGACGCGGTGAGCGAAGCAATCTAACGCTGGTTAGATAGAATCCAAAGCTTCTGGCGGCGGCTGTTGGTATTTGTGTAATCCATAGCTTGGCCTACGGCGCAAATCCCTGCTATTAGTAGTGAAGGCATCTGGATGAAGTCCAAGGGTGCTTAATCATCAAGGAGGCGGTGTTGCGATGGGCAAGAATGGCGGCGATCCAACCGACACTATCTTGACGCTCGAAGAAGCCCTCAAGCGCTTCAAGCGCAAGAGGAGTGAAGATGGCGCACGGACTATGGAGGAAGGCGCGGGGGGATCTAATGTCCTCCACGGCGACTTTTCGGCCACGGTCAGACATGAGGGCGAGCAGACCGAGGTTGGCGACATCGAGTCGGCAGACTACAGCGCGAGTGCTCCCGCTCAGCACGACGAGGCGAACGCCGGGATGCCGGCGAGCGAAGATCTCGTCGCGATGATCGACGGCATTCCGCGCACGCTCGAACAGCTCGAGCAACTGGCGGCGGCCGAGAAAGCCTATTCGGAAGATTTTCCCGACGATGCGCAGGTGGATGCCGAGGTCGAGGAGGACGATTCGGAAGATTCGCGCGAAGTGGACGTGATGGCACTCGCGGGTCGCCATTCGCTGGTCCGCGACTACGCATTCACCGCGATGGGCACCGCACTGATGGTGTTGGTCGCGTTCATGATGACGCGCGCGCCGATCGTCAACAACCGGCCGACTCTGGTGGCGCAGAGTATCGCGACGCCGGCGCTGAAGGCGTCGTCGCTGATAAGCACGGCCGACCTGATCACGAATCTGGTGATGGTCCCGGAGGTTGACGAACAATTCGCCTCGTCGGGCATCCCGAAGCTCAAGTCCGGCGAGCTCGAGGCGCGGATCAAGGACACGCTCAAGTTGCGCGCCTTCACCGACATCGGCGTATCGGTCTCGAGCATGGGCGACGCGTACCTGGCGGGCGAAGTTTATAGCCTGAACGAGGCGCGCAAGATTTCGCAAATCGTGCATCGCGTGAACGGCGTGAATCGGGTTCATTTTCTGCATCCCGACGTTCTTCCCGCGGATGGTCCCGCGTACTTTGGCGTGACGACGGCGTTTGCGCCCGAGGTCTGGGGAGCGGAGGTGCGTGCCGTGTTCATCGGGTCGCCGGCGGACAAGGCGGGAATCAAGCCGGGCGATGTGATCAGCGAGTTTGACGGCAAGACCGTCCCCGACGGCAAAACACTTAACGATATAATCGCGCAGTATTCTCCCGGGCAGCGCGTGCAATTCCGCGTATGGCACGACGGCCAGCCCGAGTACCTGGTGGCGCGGATGGGCGAGCTGACGACGGTGGCAAGCCGGTAATCGAGCGTTTCTGGTGTGAGTGATGGAGGGGCGGTTCAGCGAACCGCCCCTTTTTTATCACGCGCGAGGGGCGAAGCGCGGCTTGCGCTTCTCTGAGAAACGCGCGGGCACCTTCCTCGATGTAGCCCGCGCGAACGCACAGCACCTGGTTGCGATCCTCGATGGCGACCGCCTGCTCCAGGCTGCCGGCGTCGATGTTTATCGAGAGGCATTCCTTGGTGAGGCGCAGTCCGAGCGGCGAGGTCTCGGTCATCTCGAGCGCGAGCTTGGCCGCCGCCGCATCGAGCTCGGCGTCGGGCATCAGCTCTGATACCAGGCCGGTCGCGAATGCGCGTTGGGCGTTGATGAAGCGTCCCGTCAGCATCAGCTCGGACGCGACCGAGCTGCCGACGGCGCGCGGCAGAAAATAGCTGACGCCCATGTCGCATGCGCTCAGCCCGATGCGAATGAACGCGGCGTTGAAGCGGGCAGACTCTCCAGCGATGCGCACGTCGCAGGCGAGCGCGAGCGCGAAGCCGCCGCCGGCGGCAGGTCCACGAATCGCGGCGATGAACGGCTGCGGAGCGCGCCGAATCGCGACGACGAGGTCGCTCATCCGGCGCTGGCTTTCGACAGTGCCGATGGTTGAGGCGCCCAGGCCGGTGCCGCCGCGGTTCTGTTCTTTGAGATCGAGGCCGGCGCAAAAGGCGCGTCCGGCACCCTTCATCACGACCACGCGCGTCGCGGTCTCGGTCGGCAGCCGATGGAGGAAATCCTCGAGCTCCGCGACCATTTGGGCACTGAGCGCGTTCAGATTGTGTGGACGGTTGAGCGTCAGCCATGCGACCGCGCCGTCATTTTTGATGTCGATTGCTTCGTATGTCATTTCAAAATCGCCTCCCTAATACGCAGCTTTGAGTTCTTCTGCCCATCTTTCGCTAACAATAAGGCAACATGACGCACATTCGCCAAGCTTCACAACCTCTGACGGGCGCGCATTAGTTGCTATTGACTTAATCGTGGCACGGTTAGAGGCTGGTAAATGAGCTTTTGTACGGCATTGAGCGATAACGCTCGTTAAAGGGGAATTGACCGATTCTCCCTGATGGGAGGTCTTGCATACAAAATGGCATCGTCGGAAGAAATCCTTACCATCTCGGAATTGTCGACGCATCTACGCGTCCATCCGACTACGATTTACCGGTTACTGCGCGAAGGACGGATACCCGGCTTCCGCGTCGGCAGCGCGTGGCGATTCAGCCGCGCGGCGATCGAAGTGTGGGAGCATGGGCAGGTCGGTCCAATCGACGGAGAGTCGGCGCCGACGCGCAAAGCCAAAGGCCGCAAGCCTCGCAAGTAAATAGTCCCTCAAGATAGTACGCGCTGTGCCACCGCTTCATGCTCAGAGAAGCGCGCGCGCCAGCCGCGCCGTTTGACAAGCGCGCGGTCAACCTAATAGCTAACCACAAAAGTATATCGCGGAGAGTTTCGCGCCGATGGCAACGCAAACGAAATATACCGACGTTAAGGGATACGCGACTTACTATTACTACAGCGGCGCTACGACGCTGCCCGACGTGGTGCCGGACTTCTCGCGCGGCCGCAAGATTTTGTTTGTGCATGGTGCGGGATCGAACGGCCACACCTGGCATCGGCAGATCGAGGCGTTCAGCGGCAAGCATAGTCCGATCGCGCTCGATTTGCCGGGACATGGGCGCTCGGCAGGCGTCGAGGGATTGCGCACCGTTAAGGACTATGCGGATTTCGTCGCGGCGTTTCTGGACGCGTTGAAGATCAAGTCGGCGGCGATATTGGGACACTCGATGGGCGGCGCGATTGCGATGGATCTCGGGCTGCGGCATTCGGCGCGCGTCGAGGCGTTGATACTCAGTTGCACGGCGGCGAAGTTCAACCTCACGCCCGACCGAATCGAGGGATTGCGCGCAATCACGATGGGCCGCGCGCCGCAGGCCTTCAACACCGACGGGTACTCGCCGAAAACGGTTAAGGAAAATTTCGACGTCGTCCGCGAAGGGTGGATGGAGCAAATCAAGACGGATCCGCGCGTGCGCTACACGGATATTCTCGCGTGCTCGCAGGTCAATTTGCGCGACGCGATCGCAAAGATCGACAGACCGGCGCTGGTGATTGCCGGCGCCGACGACAAGGGCACCACGCCCGCCGACGCGGAATTTATCGCGGGCAAAATTCGTGGCGCGACTGCGAGGATTATCACGGACGCCGGACATTACATCCCGCGCGAGCGTCCGGCTGAGTACAATGCCGCTATCGAGCAGTTCGTTGACGGACTCAAGTAGGAATTCGAGATGAGTTTAAGCCGCAAGACAGCAGTGGCCGGAGTGTTTGAGCATCCTACGCGCTTCGCGCCGGACAAAAGTCTGTTTCAGATAATGGCGGAGAGCGTGCGTGGCGCGCTCGACGACGCCGGGCTGACCATTAAGGACGTCAACGGTTTGTGCACGACCGGAATGGGCATGGGCGGGATGGGAATCGTCAGCTTCTGCGATTACCTGAACCTGACGCCGAACTTTGTCGACTCGACTTCCATTGGCGGGTCGTCGTTCGTGGCGCATACCGCGCATGCGGCCGCCGCGATTCACGCCGGGCTGTGCGACGTATGCGTCGTGGTCTATGGCTCGACGGCGGCGTCGTCGCGGTTTGCGATCGGCACGGGCGGCGGCGGGGGAGGCGGTGGCGATCCGTGCGACCAGTACGAGATTCCGTTCGGGCCGACGACCGTCGGGTCGTACGCGATGATCGCGCAGCGCCATATGCATGACTACGGCACCACTTCAGAGCAGCTCGCTGAGATTGCGGTCACGATGCGGCTGCATGCGTCGATGAATCCGGCCGCGAAGTACCGCGATCCAATCACCGTGGAAGACGTGCTCGCGTCGCGAATCATCTCGTCGCCGCTGCATCTGCTCGATTGCTGCATCATCAGCGACGGCGGCGGCGCATTGGTCATCACATCGGCCGAGCGCGCTCGCGATTTGAAGAAGAAGCCGGTTTACATCCTCGGCACGGGCGAGACGGTGCGCCACGCGGCGCGAGGCCAGCGCGATTTTCTGGAGATTGCGGCGGCGCAATCGGGACGGCTGGCGTTCGAGCGCGCGGGCGTCGCGCACAAAGACATCGACATGGCGATGATTTACGACTCGTTCACGATCACGGTGCTGTCCACGCTGGAGAATCTCGGCTTCTGTAAACGCGGCGAAGGGGGAGCGTTCGTGTCGGGCGGACGGTTGCGCTTCGACGGCGAATTTCCGATCAACACGGACGGCGGCGGTCTGTCGTCGAACCATCCGGGGATGCGCGGGATCTTTTTAGTAATAGAAGCCACGAAACAGCTGCGCGGCGAGTGCGGTCCGCGGCAGGTCAAGGACTGCAAAATTGCACTCGCGCACGGCACCGGCGGCACGCTCGGCACGCGGCATTCGGGCGCGACTCTCATTCTCAGTAATCAGTAGTATCGGGAGCGGAAATCATGGCGGAACAGACGCAAGCGAAAAAATACTCGAAGCCACTCCCGCATTTCGACGAAGAGAATCGTCCTTGGTGGGAGGCGCTCCAACGGCACGAGCTATATATCCAGAAGTGCGGGAAGTGCGGCGACGTGCGCTACTACCCGCGCGCGCTGTGCACGAATTGCATGGCGTCGGAGACGCAATGGATCAAGTGCAGCGGGCGCGGCAAGGTGTACACCTTCACGACCACCTATCAGAACCAGGCGCCGGGATTTCGCGAGTCGCTGCCATACATCATGGCCTATGTCGAATTGGACGAGGGCGTGAAAATGCTCACCAACCTTATCGACTGCGCGCCGGAACAGGCTAAAATAGGGATGCCCGTCGAGGTCGTATACGAAGACGTCACGCCCACGGTGACGCTCGCGAAATTTCGCCCGGCGAGGTGAGGGCTCAATCCTGGTGAGTACAATCCTTGATCTGCACACGCATAGCGAAGCATCGGAAGACAGTCGCGCACCGGTAGAGGCGTACCTCAACTGGATCAAGCTGCGTGCGACCGAGCGGCCGGTCGACGGAATCGTGTTGACCGAGCATCGACAGTTCAATCGCGACGCCGACTACCGCGCGCTCGAGGACAAGTTCGGCACGATGGTGCTGCGCGCGTCGGAGGTCGAGACCAACTACGGGCACATGCTGGTGTTCGGGGTCAATGACGACATGGTTGCGCGATTCGACTTCGCCGACGTGCACCTCGACGCGCAGACCTTGATCGATGAGGTGGCGCGGATGGGCGGAATCGTCGTGCCGTGTCATCCGGGGCGGCCGAATATCGGGCTGTACGAGCACTACCAGAGCAAGGGGCCGCTGGAGAACGTGGTCGCGGTCGAGGCGCTGAACGGCGGATCGCGGAAGGGCGAGGACGAGCGGAGCGCGGAATTGATCGCAAAGTACGGGTTCGCGGCGACCGGTGGCTCCGACAGCCATCTGGTGAGCCTAATCGGGCTGTGCGCGACAAAGTTCAGCGCGTATATCAAGACGATCGACGACCTGGTGCGGGAGTTGAAAACCGGCAACTACGAGCCGGTGGATTTCCGGCCGCGGCGCAAGGCAGTGCCGCATGCGGTCGCGATGGAAACGCGATAACGAAACAACGAGAGAATCACGATGGCAGTCGACTACGATCCGGCGCTGATCAACAAGGTCTTCGAAGTGACTGAGCCCGTCGAGGTCAAGGCGGAGAAGATCAAGCGGTATTGCGCAGCGCTCGGCGAGACCAATCCGATTTACACGGACGAGGCGGCGGCGAAGAAAGGCCCCTACGGCGGGATCGTCGCGCCGCCGTCGTTCGCGGTGACGTTCCGCAACGGGCGGCACTTTTTCGAGAACGTGCCACGCTTCGGCCGCCGCGGTTTCGACGCCGGCAAGGACGTCGAGTTCGTCTCGCCGATCAGGCCGGGCGACCAGGTGACGCTGAGCTCGCACGTGAAGGAAATTTACGAGAAGACGGGACGCACCGGCACCATGGTCTTCGTCGTAATCCGCTCGACGCTGAAGAACCAGAAGGACGAAGTGCTGGCCCATATCGACCATCGCTTCATGAACCGCACTTGAACAAGTTCGAAGAGATTAATATCGGCGACACGCTCGGCCCGCTCGAGCTGTTCGTGAGCAAGGATCAGTGCCGTGCGTACGCCAGGACGATGGGCATGGGCGACGGCGCTGGCCGCTTCACCGACGACGAAGCGGCGAAGAAGGAAGGGCTGCCCGGGATGATCCTGCCCGGCAACATGAGCCTGGGGCTGTTGTCGAAGCTGGTGACGGATTGGATCGGCTCGAGCAACGCGTGGCTGACGCGGATGAGCACGACATATCGCGTGCCAGTGCAGCCGGATCGCACGATCACGATTCACGGCTTTATCACGAACAAGAATCCCGAAGATCGCACGGCCGAGATCGACGTCTGGATGGAGAACGAGGAGGCGGAGCGCCTCGTGACGGGCACGGCGACGGTCGAGTTCAGAAGATAGCGGTCAGAATTGGCTCTCTAAAGATGGATTCCTTCCGCGAGCCCCAGGGCAGGATTTCTGGGATACGGCATGTTGTCGTCCCGCATCTCGGGATTAGTCGGACCGGTCGATTCCAATCCGTAGGGAGACGCTCCGAGCGGCTTGGTCTGCGCCATCTGCATGCACCACGGATGCGGATCGCCGACCGTGCACGCCTGCCGCTGCTGGACAGTCTGACTGTTCGGATTGTTCGTCGAGCATCCGCTGAAGATCAGCAGGATCGAAAGCGCGATAGTCGTGGATGCGAATCTCTGCATCGGCTCACCTCGTCTGGCAATTAGTGCCTGAACGACCCGGCGCACTCGGATGAGATCAGAACTATTCGCCCTGAGGCGCGGACGCAAGTAAGAAAGATCGCGGAATGAAGGAGGGGAAAGCGGAACTTATTGTAGTGAAACCCACCGTGGGTTTCACGCTTCCTTGGGCAGGGGTGACCCCTGCACCCAATACCAAGAAAAGATGCGGGACTTCGTCCCTGTTAGAACTTTGAAAACTTCAGACGGCGCGGAGTTCGGTGCAGATGTCGCCGCGGGTGGCAAGAGCTGCCGGGATGAAGCCGCTGATCGCTCCGATCGCGGCTGCAATTAGAAAGCTGTACGCGATGATTCGCGGCTGCAGCGTCATCGCGAGTGCGAGCGGACCGAGCGCCGCGGAAACATGCGGCAACAGTTCAAAGCCGGCGTATGCCAACGCGCATCCAAACACACCGCCGGTCACGCCGATTATCAGCCCCTCGACCAGGATTCGCCCGATGATCGAGTTGCGCGTGAATCCAATCGCACGCATCACCGCCATCTCGTGACGCCGCTCGCGCACCGCCATCGCGGCGGTGTTGGCGGCGACCAGCGCGATCGTGAACATCACGATCGCGGCGAGAAATTTTGCGCCAGTGAGCATCAGTCCCATCTGTCCGCCGACTTCATTCTTGATGAGCGCGACTTCGGTTTCGGTGGCCGTCTCGTTCGGCGAATTGGCGAACATTTCGTCGATGGCGGCAATTACTTCGGGCGCCGACCGGGAGCTATCCACTTTCACCCAGAACAGGTTGGCGGTGCCGGGCCTGCCCAGTAGTTCTTCCATGTAGTCACGCCGGAAGATAATGCGGGGGCCGGCGGCTTCCTCGTTCAGCGTGCCGACGATTGTCACTTGCAGATCGACCGGATACATCGTGCCGCGCAGCATGATGGTCTGGCCGACTTTCCAGCCGTAGAGCTTCATCAGGTTGGTTGCGACCAAGGCTGCGGTGCGCAGGCTGGTGAATTCATGCTCGGTTTCCGCGCTGATATCCCAATCGGGAAAGATTTCGCGGACGTGATCGTCGTCCACAGCAAGGACTCCGAGCTGCTCGCTCGGGTCGCGGTAAGTTGCCATGAAGACGCTGTAGGCCGCCACTGCCTCGACGTGGGGCACGGTTTCGATTCGCCGGCGATAAGACTCGGGCAGCATATACAGGATACTCGCCTTGCTGTGGCAGATGAGGCGCAGCGAGTTGGCGCGATCGCGCAGGACCATGTTGAGCAGTCCGGGCAGGCTGATCAGCGAGGCGAAGATGAAGATCGAGACGGAGATCGACAGCGTGGTAAGAATCGTGCGGCGTTTGTTCCGGGTGAGGTTGCGGAACACGAGCGACAGGTAGTTCATCGGGCGGCCGGCCGGTGGAGGGTCACGATTCGAGGTTTAGCGTTTGGGGGGCGGATTTGGAAGGGAGGAGAGGTAAAGCACTTTATTTGATGTGAAACCCGCCGTGGGTTTCACACTTCCTTGAGCAGGGGTGACCCCTTCACCCAATGCTAGGAAAGATGCGGGACTTCGTCCCTATTAGAACCGGTTAGGGCGCGGAGGCGCTGAGGAATTTATGCTCGCTTCGAGCAGAGCGCGCGGGGCAGCATGAAACCCTCGGTGGGTTTCATTAGAATTAAGTTCCCCGGTTTTTCCCGCGTTCCTTACACGAGCAGGGCGCCGCGGAAGGGTTCGTCTCTTGGCGGGGGGAATTGCAGCAGGTTGATGGCCCATTTGCGGGCTTGGCGCAATGCGTCTTCGGCGCGGCGGAAGATTCTTTCGCGATACATTACCGACCAGACGTAGGCGTCGACCGATGGCTCGTCGCCGAGCGTGATGTCGAGCATCCAGTCCTCCAACTGCGGGCCGCAGATCAGCAGGCGCACCACGCGGCCGTGATCGATTACTATCCCGCGGGCCTCGCGCGGGATTCGGAACTCGTCCTTGACGCGCTTGATGACATTGGGCGGCGCGTGCTGCTCGGTCATCGCGACGTAAGCCCAATCGCCTTGCGGAGGATTGGCCTCGCGCGCGACGCGCAGGTTGTTGTCGGTCAGGTCTTCCTTGGCGCGGTCCTGATCGTAGTCGCGCGCGACCTGGTAAAAGGCCATCGCGACCGGCAACTGCGGCATCTCAGTTTCGGACTTGGCCCTTTTGGGTTTTTTGAAGGTGGTTTCGACCCACCAGCGATTTTCGACGTTGGGCTTTTGCGGCATCAGGCGACCCGTCGAGATTTGCGAGAGGCGGTCCGCGCGGCGTGTCGCGATTTTCGGGCGGCCGAAACTTGCGGGCGTCGCTTGCGGAGGCGATTCGCGGCGCGACGCGTACTCGAGATGCCGGCGCGGGCGCGCGAGCGAGATGCACTACGGCGGCCGGGGAGCTTGAGCCCGCGCACCATCCGGCGCGAGAACAGGTCGGCCTTGCGCTCGGCGTCAGTCCAGAAAAGGAAGTGGCCCATCTCGTGGTAGATCATCTGGATCCACATGCGCTCGCTGTAATAGACGCGGCCACGCTTCCAGTTTTCGGGATGGACGAGATGAATGCGGCCGTCGTCGTAGGTGCGGCCAGCGGTTTTGCCCCAATCGATGTACTCGAACCATTCGATGCGCGGACGGCGCAGTTTGAAGTATCGGCACATCGAGGAGATGGCGCGGTTGAAATGCGCGGCGCGATGGCCGCGGAAAAATTCGGCCAGGTTGCGATCAATTTCGCGGCGATGAGCTACAGGAGGAACAATCATTCGCACGAGCAGGCGACCTCCGGTTTCGGTGGGAAAGATCATATGGAGGGGCGTTGATCAGAGTCAAACAAAGTCGTGAAAATGTAAGTTTATACCGTCGTTTGATTGTTGCGGAAGGTGAAAAACGTCTGGTCCGCAAAGGTTTTGGTTCGTTTTGGAATTTAGACCTAGCCGAGGGTGCCGGACGCCTTCAGGCGCGCGATTTCTTCCCAGGACAGGCCCATTTCGAGGGCGACTTCCTCGGTGTGCTGGCCGAGTTCGGGGGCAGCGCGATGAAGCTGGCCTGTCGGTGTCGCCGAACTCAATTGGGCTGTTCACGACGCGGCATCCGGAAATGTTTGGATGATCGACGGCGGCGAAAGCGCCGATAGCTTCGGCTTGAGGATCGTCGAGGACTTCGGCGTCAGTGCGGACCGGCGCCCAGATTAGGTTGTGGCGATCGAAAATCGGCGCCCATTCATCGGCACTGCGGGCCGCGACGGCACGATCTATTTCGTCAGTTAACGCGGGACTGTTTAACCCGCGAGCGGTTGAATCTTTGAAGCGCGGATCGCTCAGCCAGTCCGGTTTGTCGAGCGCGCGGCAGAAATCCGGCCAGTGGCGATCGCTTTGGATCATCACGAAGTAAATCCATCGCTGGTCGGCGCATCGATAGGAACTCCACAGCGGATTTATGCGCTGGGTGCGCGATTCGGATCGAGGAGAGAAGCCGGTCATGAGGCCTATAGTGAGATCCGACGCGTTCATCCAAAGGCCCATCGCGAACAGCGAGACGTTGACCTCGCGGCCGCGGCCGGTGCGCTCGCGCGCGAGCAGGGCGGCCGAGATCGCGCCGGCCAGGCCAAGCCCGACGGCATGATCGATCATGGCGGGCCGCTGCGCGGGCGGCGATTGTCCGGGCTCGGCGATCGTCGCCATCAGGCCGGAGCGCGCCCATGCGGCGGCGTAGTCGTAAGCGGGGCGATTGCGATCGGGTCCGCGATGACCGTAGCCGTTGACCGACGCGTAGACGAGGCGCGGATTTTCCGCCGAGAGAGTTGCATAATCGAGCTTCATGCGCTCGATGGCGTCGAGGCGCAGGCTGGTCACGAAGACGTCGGCGTGCTCGATGAGCTTGAGCGCGAATGCGTGGCCATCGGCGGTGCGGAGGTCAACGGCGACAGACCGTTTGTTGCGATCGAACGGCGGACGGATGCGCGCGCTGGGATCGCCCATCGTGCGCGTGACGAAGCCGCGAATCGGGTCGCCGGTGACGGGGTCTTCGAGCTTGATCACGTCGGCGCCCCAGTCGCCGAGCACGGCGGTGGTGGACGGCCCGGCGACCCACATCGCAACTTCAACGACTCTGACGCCCTGCAGCGGTCGGTCCATCGCATCGATCTCCTTCAATGGATGAGACCGATTGGTAGCAGGAGTCGGCGATGGAATGAAGCCGCGCGCGGAGTTGCTTTCTACTCCGCACGCGGTCCGAACCTGGCGATGAGTCGCGCGTTGGTTGCTAGCGGATGCGAGTGCCGCGGTGCATCCTGCGCGGATCGCGCCGGCGCACTCGATTAACGGTCAGGCGCTGCATCCGGCTCGCTTCCTTGAGGCGCAGGCGCAGCGGACTGCCGCCGCGTCCCGCCACCAGTTCCGACAGACGCCATCGCAAGCCTTTAGCGTCCATGCCGAGTGCGTCGCATACGTTTTCGAACGACAACGGAGAGGTGACACCTTTGGTGAAGAACCAGTTCCACGCGTCATTAAACGAGTTGCGTTTGCGCAGGCTGCTTGAGGCCCCGAATTCCTGCACGACGTTGATCGCGTCGGCCAGCACCGCGAGCATCAGGCGTTGCTCGCTGGAGAGCGAGCGGGCACCGACCATCTCGAAGAACTGGCTACGCAGGATGACGTCCGGAAATGGACGCGGGTCGGCGGCCTCGATAGTGGAGACGACGGTACTCATTGTTCAGCTTCCTCCCTCCCCCGAGCGAAGAGCTTGAACGTTCGAAGATTTTGGCAGCATGAGATGGATCCACAGCCACATCTCTTACGCGCGCCCCTTTCCGTCTCATAATCTACGACGGAGAAAGAAACTTAGTGAGAACGCTGACTCATTGCAAGGGAAAAGTCAGAGGTTAAATTAGCCGTCGCGAGCCTAAGATAAGCAAAATTTGTCTGGCGATAAGGTTAGGATTAGCGTAGACGAAACCTTGAGGTCATGCGCAACGTTCGCCTAAGCTTCGCACAGCGTCGCGAAGTGGCCTTGTTATCGATGCGAGCGGGCGGTCTGCTATAGTCAGAGCATCGAAAAAAACTTGGGTCGAGGAGAATTACGATGGCAGATTTCTATGGCAAGGAGACCTCGAAGTATCTCCGCAACCTCCGTCAGAATGCGCCGGACCCGTTCAAAGGGTTCCTCGAATTCGACAAGGAAGTTTTCAAGGACGGCGCGATTCCGAGCAAGACGAAAGAATTGATGGCGATTACGGCGGCGCATGTCACGCAGTGCCCGTGGTGTATCGAGGCGCACGTGACGCGCGCGAAAGAGAAAGGATGCACCGACCAGGAGATCGCGGAGGCGGTCTGGGTCGCGGCGGCGATGCGTGCGGGCGCGGCGTTCAGTCATGGCGCGATCGCGATGGCCGTGGCGGACGAACACAAGCACTAGCAAGGGCGGCGCGCATTCGGCAGCATGGTTATTCGGCAAGGTGGAAATGCAGCAGGCAGTAAAAGATCGGAAGACACGGCAGATAACGATCGGCGGCACCAAAGTCGGCGGCGATGCGCCGGTGGTGGTGCAATCGATGTGCGCGACGCGGACCATCGATATCGATGAAACCGTCGCGCAGGCCCATCAGCTGGCGAACGCGGGCGCGGGAATCGTCCGGATCGCGATCGATAGCGAGAAGGAAATTCCGGCGGTCAAGGAAATCCGCAAGCAGACCAAGGGCGTCGTGCTGTCGGTCGATTTGCAGGAAAACTACAAAATCGCGGACCGGGTGGCGCCGCACGTCGACAAGATTCGCTACAACCCAGGGCATCTGCACCATATCGAGAAGTCGAAAACGATCCAGCAGAAGGTGAAATGGCTGGTCGATGTGGCGCGGGAGAATAACGTCGCGATTCGGATTGGCGTGAATTGCGGCTCGGTCGCGCCGGCGTTCCTGGACAAGTATCCGGGCGATCAACTGGCGGCGATCGTCGAGTCGGCGGCGTACCATTGCGATCTGATGGACGAGCTCGGCTTCACGCGCTTCGTCGTGTCGCTCAAGGATTCCGATCCCAACAAGGTGATGGACGCGAATCGGCGCTTCTCGAAGCGGCGCCCCGACGTGCCGATACATCTGGGCGTCACGGAAGCGGGGTTGCCGCCCGACGGAATCATCAAGACCCGGATAGCGTTCGAGAAGCTGCTCGCGCAGAGTATCGGCGATACGATTCGCGTCTCGCTCACGCTGCCCAACGAGCGCAAGCACGAGGAAGTTCTCGTCGGCCACAAGATTATCGAAGACGTCGCGGCGGGCCGGTTTATCTCGGTGCCAGACTTCGGCGCGGGTCTGAATATCATCTCGTGCCCGTCGTGCTCGCGCGTCGAGAACATGAAATTCGTCGAGCTCGCGCAGCAGGTCAAGGAACTCACGGTTTACGCCGAGAAGTACAAAATCACGATTGCGATCATGGGATGCCGCGTGAACGGGCCAGGCGAGACCGACGACGCCGACCTCGGCCTGTGGTGCGGTCCGACGACCGTGAATCTCAAGAAGAAAGATCGCAAGCTCGGCTATTTCGGCTACGAAGAAGTACTGCCAAAGCTGCGCGCGGAGCTGGATCGATTGATCGCGGAGCGTACGGCAGCAGCGAACTAAGCGTTTTGCGTCCGCTGATGATGCTGGTCTTGATCGCAAAACGACAGGAAGGCATCAATCTCCTGATCGTTCGTCAATCGGACGACAGGAACTTCAGGTCCGTGAGCGATCCTCTGCGCCTCGATCCGCGGACGGTTGATTCGGTCGAAATTCCAAATGAACCGTAGCACCTTAGCCAGGCCAGCAATTCGATGCTCATTGCCGGACTGAAAGACTCGCGTCATTGCGCGCCAGGCGCAGAACAGTTTTGGGCGGTCGAGCCAGACGACCAGAGCGGCGAGCGGCAGGCGCATATCGAAGGTCGCGAGCGCAAAGTTGCCATCGCTGATCCATCTCTCGCCCGCGTGCGCTTCCTTCATCAACGTTCGAAAGGCTGGAACGTCATCTGCTCCCCATTGCGGCTGCCAGATTGCATCGAGACAAATCACCGGCGTGCCTGTGCGCTCCCCGAGCCTTTGCGCGAGAGTAGTCTTGCCGCTGCCCGCGCAGCCCAAGATGACGATTCGCGACGTCGTTGGTTGCATCTCCGATTAGTGCTTCATCAGTGTGCCAGATGCGCTTGCGCTTGAGAGCATTCCGATTCATTGCCCTCTCTTGTCCGGGAGACCTGTGCACAACCTAGGCCGACCGATTCAGGCAGAAGCAGAATCTTGAGCGTGCAAAAGAGCGCGCTGCGTAAGGTCCCTCACCTTCTATCCTCTCCCTTTGGGAGAGGGGAAGAGACCCATGGCGCGTGGGGTGGTCAGATCTTCTGATTGGTTTTGCGCCAGTCTGCGAGGAAGCGCTCTAGTCCCAAATCAGTTAGCGGATGATGCAGGGTCTGTTTTAGTACTGCGAACGGGACTGTTGCTATGTCGGCGCCTACTTCGGCTGCGCGTAGCAGGTGCGTTGTGTTCCGGACTGAGGCTACCAGCACTTCGGCGGGGTACGCGTAGTTCGAGAGGATTTGGACCATCTGTTCGACTATCTCGAATCCGTCCTGCCCGATGTCATCGAGACGGCCGATGAATGGTGAGAGGAATGAGGCGCCTACCTTTGCGGCGGCTAGCGCCTGCAGCGGAGTGAAGATCAGCGTGACGTTGACGCGGATGCCGCGTTTGGCCAGCGCGTGGGTGGCTTTCAGGCCCTCTACAATCATCGGGCATTTTACGACTATGTTTTTATGTAGCTTGGCGAGCTTCTCGCCTTCTTCGATCATCGCGGACGCTTCGGTTGCTACGACTTCGGCGCTGATCGGTCCGTCGACGATTTCGCAGATCTCCTTGAGCACGTCGTGATACGGACGCCCGGTCTTTGCCATCAGCGATGGATTGGTGGTGACGCCGTCGATTAGTCCCCAGCTGGCGGCCTCGCGAATCTCGGCGACCTCTGCGGTATCGATGAAATATTTCATTGAGATGCCTCTTTTTTTGTTTTCGCTGGTTGCGGCCTGAGCAGGTCCGCTCTGGCAAGGGTAACACGAAACGGCGACTTAAGTCCCGCCAGCATTTCGGAAATCGAGGCGTTGAGTTTGGGGTGGATGAGCGCGGGCGCCAGTTCGCTCATCGGGGCGAGCACGAAGCGGCGTTCGTGGAGGTGCGGATGCGGTACTTTCAGAATTCTGGTGTCGATGGTTTCCTTGTTGAAGAACAGCAAATCGAGATCGATGATTCGCGGCCGGTATTTGCCGCGGGGCGGCTTGCGGCCTTTGACGCGCTTGCGGCCCATGATGCGCTCGAGCGCGAGCAGCCGGCGCATCAGGACTTCGGCGGGGAGCTCGGTCTCGACTTCGATGACTCCGTTGAGGAACGCGCCCTTGAGATCGCCCATCGGCTCGGTCTCGTAGATCGAGGATTGGCGCACGACCCGCGTGTCCGGGATCGACGCGATCCGTTGAATCGCCTCGCGATAATTGGCGGCTCGATCGCCTAGGTTACTGCCTAATCCGATGAAAGCCCGATGGGGCATCCTCGCCGTTACAACCGCAGCGCTTTTAGTCGGTCCACCGCCTCGACCAACCGCCCGCTCGTAAGTGAAAAGCGGACGTAACCCTCACCACCCTTGCCGAATCCGGAGCCGGGCGTGATTGCGACGCCGGCCTCCTTCAAAACGCGCTCGGTAAATGAAACCGAGGTGTAACCACGTGGAACTTTAGTCCATACGTAAAAGGTTGCGCGCGGCTTTTCGCAATCGAGACCGAGCGTGCGGAGCGAGCCGACGAGCAGGTCGCGGCGTTCCTGGTAGATCGCGCAATATTCGGCGAGCTTGTCGCCGTCTCCCCCTTCGAGGCCGGTGATGGCGGCTTCCTGCACGGCCTGGAAGACGCCGGAATCCATGTTGGTCTTGACCTTGCCGAGTGCGCCAATCAACTGCGCGTTGCCGATAGCGAAGCCAACGCGCCATCCAGTCATCGAGAAGGTTTTCGAGAGCGAGTGGAACTCGATTGCGCAATCGCGCGCGCCGTCGGCCTGGAAAACGCTCGGGGAGCGATAGCCGTCGTAGGCAATTTCGGAATAGGCGCTGTCGTGGGCGAGGATGACGTTGTGCTTGAGGCAGAATTTGACCGCCTCCTGGAAAAACGCGAGGTCAACGGTCGCGGCGGTCGGATTGTTGGGATAGTTCAGCCACAGCATCCTGGCGCGGCGCGCGACTTCAGCGGGAATCGAGGCAAGATCGGGAACGAATCCGGTTTCTTTGCGGAGCGGCAGGAAATACGGCTCGCCGCCGTTGAAGACGCATCCCGAGTAATAGACGGGGTAACCGGGATCGGGAATCAACACGATGTCCCCCGGCTCGACGACGGCGGTAGAGAAGTTTGCGATGCCTTCCTTGGAGCCGATCAGAGCGCAGACCTCGCGCTGATAGTCGAAACTGACGCCGAAGCGGCGGCGATACCATTCTGCCGAGGCCTGGCGAAATTGCGGCAAACCTTCGTAGTCGGGGTAACGGTGATTTTTAGGGTCGTCGGCGGCGCGCTTGAGAGTCTCGACGATGTGACGGGGAGTGGGCAGGTCGGGGTCGCCGATCGAGAGGCTGATAACGTCAACGCCCTTGCTCGCGACCTCCTTCTTCAAGCGGTCAAGCTCGGCAAAAAGGTAGGGCGGTAATAGACCAAGTCGAGAAGCAGTCTTGATTTGCACCTGTCGAAACAGCCTCAAACCACAAGAACCTAGACGTAACTAACATACTTTCCAGGGTGTCGAAACTACCTTCCGCATTAAATCGACGTTCTCGCACAATGGGAATCCACAGGCGAGTATGGCCCCCGGAGCGGCCGGCGCCGGTGTTCGCATTAATTTTACTTGATTGAGAGCGATCGTGTTGTTAGAAATTTTAACCATCGCGGGGTGGCGCAGCGGCGCTCTTGGGATTATTCACAAGCCTGATCGTGAGCATGAACCGGATAGTGCTACCGCTCGCACTCCTGATGCTCGTTCTGGGCGGGGCCGTGATCGCCTTGTCGCAACGGCCGTGGGCGCCGCGAGCGGACGTAGTCCAGCCGATCCCGTTCAGTCATCGCGTCCACGCCGGCGTGAACAAGATTCCCTGTCAGTATTGCCATGCGTACGCGAGCAGATCGTCCGAACCGGGGATTCCGGCGGTCGCGAGGTGCGTGGGATGTCATGGCGACGGAATTGCGGGCGGCGGAATCGCGCCGGTGACGCGGCCGTGGACGGACAACACGCCGGCGTCGTTCGAGATCCAGTGGAATCGGGTGTACACGCTGCCCGACTTTGTGCGCTTTACGCATCGGCCGCATATTCATGCGGGAGTGCAATGCCAGAGTTGTCACGGTCCGGTGCAAACGATGGATCGCGTGGTGCCGGCGTTTGAAATCAACATGGGTTTCTGCATCGACTGTCACACGGAGAAAAAAGCGACACTCGACTGCGTGGGCTGTCATCACTGAGTGAGGGAGCTGATGCGCGAGGGACCACCGATATCCAGGCGAGCGTTCATCAAGCTGGCCGCAACCGCGGGCGCGGCGGCAGCGATCCCCGGCTGCGAGCCGGCCGCGCGCAAGCTGATTCCGTACGTGGTGCCCGATGAGAACGTAGTCCCGGGGGTGCCGAGTTT
The DNA here is from genome assembly GCA_963724395.1 of uncultured delta proteobacterium. Taxonomy (GTDB): domain Bacteria; phylum Desulfobacterota; class Binatia; order Binatales; family Binataceae; genus Binatus. Next base: position 94,266 of record CAVRUK010000006.1, read on the forward strand.
TTTTGCGACGACGTGCGCGGAGTGCCCGGCGGGATGCGGCGTGGTGGCGCGAATCCGGGAAGGGCGGGTGATCAAGCTCGAAGGCAATCCCGGGGATCCGATCGGGCAGGGTGCGCTGTGCGCGCGGGGGCAGGCAGCGCTGCAAGGCCTGTACAATCCGGACCGGCTGGCGCATCCGCAAGTCCGCGGGACTGACGGCGCGCTGCGAACAGTATCGTGGGACGACGCCGAGAAAATGCTCGGCGACAGGCTGGCGGCAGCGTCGAAGGCGGGCAAGGATCGCGTCGCGTTCTTCGGTTCGCCGCGGGGGCCGACGTTCAGAAAAATCGCGCTCGCAGTTTTGGGCGTTTACAATTCGTCGCGCGCGTTATTTTACGAAGCAATCAACCAGGAGCCGGTGCGCGCCGCAGCCAAGATGCTGTTTGGCCGGCGCGATCTGCCGGCGTATCGGATCGATCAGGCCGAAGTGCTGATCTCGTTTGGTGCGGACTTTCTCGAGACGTGGCAGTCCCCGGTGGAACTCGCGCGCCAGTATGCGCTGTTCCGCACGCCACAGAAACGGCGCGGCGCGCTGACTATTGGCCGCGCGACGTACGTCGGGCCCCGGCTCAGCATGACGGCGTCGAAGTGCGACGAGTGGATCGCGACAGCGCCGGGGGCGCAAGCCGACGTGGCGTGGAGTGTGGTCAACGTCCTGGTCAAAAACGGGATGGTTTCGAAAAACTCGGGCTTCGATCTGGCGGCGCTCGGCAAGGCGGTCGAGAATTTCGATCCGGCCGCAACCAGCGCGCGCACCGGCGTGCCGGCCGAGACTATCTCCCGGCTGGGCGAGGTGTTGGGCAAGGCAGAAGGCGCGCTGGCAATAGCAGGCACCGACGATTCGTCGGCGCATCTTGCGGCGATGATCCTCAATTCGGTTACGGGCAATTTTGGCAAGACGATCATGTTCTTCGAAGGCGCGCCGGCGGAAGAAACCAGCACGCCCGATGAATTGGACGCGTTGGTGGACGCGATGCGTGGCGGTGAGATCGACGTGGCCTTCATCGCAGGTGCGAACCCGGTCTTCACGATGCCCCCGTCGGCGCGAATCGCCGCGGCGCTCCAGAAAGTTCCGTTCGTCGTGTGGGCGGGAGGCGTGCCCGACGAGACCGCCGCGATGGCGAGTCTGCTCATGCCGGCGCATCATCCGCTCGAATCATGGCGTGACACGGCGCCGCGCGCGGGAATCCGGGGACTGGGACAGCCGGTGATGCAGCCGGTGTTCGACAGCAAGCCGGTCGGCGACATCCTGCTCACGGCGGCCGCCGGATGGCCGGGCGCGAAACTTCCGTGGGCGAGCACCGCGGAGGCCGTCAAGGCTGAATGGCTCGCGCTGGCTCCCAAAGCCGACAGCGCGAATCCAGACGACTTCTGGGTAAAGGTCCGGCGCGAAGGCGGACTGTTCGAGGAACAGCATCTCGCAGCGCTCACCCTCGACACGTCTCCGTTCACGGCAGCGGTGCCGACGGCGGCCCAGATGGAGCTGTCGGTGCACGCTTATCCGCACATTTTTCTTTACGACGGGCGCGGCGCCGACAAACCGTGGCTGCAGGAATTGCCCGAGCCGGTCACCCAGATCGTGTGGGACAGCTGGGCCGAGATACATCCTGAGACGGCGCGTAAGCTCGGCGTCGCGAAGGACGACATCGTCGAGATCAAGACGGAGCACGGCTCGATCGAGGCGCCGGTCCTGGTCGAGAGCACCGTGCGTCCCGGCGTGATCGCGGTACCGCTTGGGCAGGGGCATCGAGCGTACGGCCGTTATGCGAAAGACGTCGGCGCAAATGCGTGGACGATACTGGCGGCGGGCGCGACCTATGCCGCGGCGACCGCGCGCGCGACCGGCGAGACTCGCACGCTCGTCTCACCGCTGGGCAAGGGCGACATGATGGGGCGCTCGATCGTCGAGGCGATGAGTATCGAGCAGCTCGCCGGCGGTGTGGTCCCAAAGAGCGAGGCGGAAGAAGTCACCGGGCCGTTCGAAATGTACCCGCGCTGGAAATATGCGGGACACAAATGGGGCATGACGATCGACGTCAACGCGTGCACCGGCTGCAGCGCGTGCGTGACTGCGTGCTACGCGGAGAACAACGTTCCGACGGTCGGCAAGCAGGGGGTCGACAACGGCCGAATCATGTCGTGGATTCGCATCGAGCGTTACTTCCCGAATGAAAAGGAAGCGGCGGAGGCGCCGCAACTCTACCTCGCGCCGATGCTGTGCCAGCAGTGCGATCACGCGCCGTGCGAGCCGGTGTGCCCGGTGTTTGCGTCGTATCACACGCAGGAAGGCCTCAACGGCCAGGTTTACAATCGATGCGTCGGCACGCGCTATTGCGAGAACAACTGTCCGTACAAGGTGCGCCGCTTTAACTGGTTCGTGCCGGAGTGGCCCGCGCCGCTGAACCTGCAACTGAATCCCGACGTGACGGTGCGCGGCGCCGGCGTGATGGAGAAATGCACGTTCTGCGTCCAGCGAATCCAGTTCGGCGAGCTAAACGCGAAGACTGAAGATCGCGAACTGCGCGACGGTGAGATCTTGACCGCGTGCCAGCAGGCGTGTCCGACGCGGGCAATCACGTTCGGCGACAGCAACGATCCCGCGAGCGCGATGATGCGCCGGCGCGAGGACAACAAGCTGCGCAACTATCGCGCATTGGAAGAACTCAATACGCAACCGGCAATTACGTATCTGCGCGATCTGTATCGCGAGAAAGGAAAGGCCTAAGTGGCGGCAGCGCCGAAAATAGTCCCGGAGCCGAGCTTCCGCGACGTCGATCGCAGCGTGTTGCGCGTGATGGAACCGGCAGGCCCCGCGTACTGGGCGTGGATTGGGTTCTGCTTCACGCTGGTGGCGATCGCGGCGGCGTTGTGGGTTCGCCAGATCTACTCGGGCCTGGGCGTGACGGGTCTTCGACAGCCCGTGATGTGGGCGATCTACATTACCAACTTCGTTTTCTGGGTTGGTATCGCGCATTCGGGGACGTTGATCTCGGCGATTCTATTTCTGTTCCGCACCAAGTGGCGCACCGCGGTTTATCGCGCCGCGGAGACAATGACTATATTCGCAGTAGCTACTGCCGGACTATTCCCGCTAATCCATCTTGGCCGCGTGTGGTTTTTCTACTGGCTATTGCCCTACCCCAATGAGCGATCCCTGCAACCCAACTTCCGCTCCCCGCTGGTATGGGATGCTTTCGCAGTAAGTACCTATCTGACTATCAGCGCGCTGTTCTGGACGATGGGCTTGATTCCCGACATCGCAAACGCGCGCGAGGCCGCGACCGGCTGGCGCAAGAAGTTCTACACGGTGCTGGCGATGGGATGGCAGGGTACCGATCGGCAGTGGCGACACTACTCGATGGCGTACCTGCTGATGGCGGGGCTGGCCACTCCGCTGGTGCTGTCGGTGCATTCGGTGGTGTCGTGGGATTTCGCGATGGCGCAATTGCCCGGCTGGCACAGCACGATTTTCGCGCCATACTTTGTCGCCGGCGCGATCTTTTCCGGCGTCGCGATGGTTGTCACGCTGCTGGTCCCGATGCGCAGGCTGCTGGGCATCGAGGATCTCCTCACTGAGTGGCATTTCGACAATCTAGCCAAGGTCATCCTGTTGACCTCGCTGGTGGTCACCTACGCGTACATCACGGAAAGTTTCATGGCCTGGTACTCGGGCGACAAGATCGAGCAGATGATGTTTCACATGCGATACTTCGGCCCCTGGGGCTGGATGTTCTGGGTAATGGTGCTGTGCAACTGCCTTATCCCGTTGTTGCTGTTCTCCCCGCGCATCCGGGTTAACCTGTCCGCGCTCTGGATAATCTCAATTTTTGTGAACATCGGGATGTGGCTCGAACGTTTCGTGATCATTGCGGGCTCACTGAGGGTGAACTTCGAGCCTTCGCAGTGGGGACCGTATCATCCGTCGATCACTGAAATCATGATCACGGTGGGCAGCTTCGCCTGGTTCGTCGGGCTGTTCTCCCTGTTTTCAAGGTTCCTGCCGATCATATCGATGACGGAGCTCAAAGAAGGAATCGTCTGGCTGCGCAAGGCGCTCAAGATGGATCGAGCCAGGGCCGCATGAGCACCATCGAGATCAAGAGTTCGTTTAGCGATGAATCCCAGTGCGCGCGGGCAATCGAGGAGATTCGCTCAGCGCGGCTCGGCGACTTCAGCACCTTCTCGCCGATCCCGAGCCACAAAATCGAACACGCGATCGGCCGTAAAACCAGCCCGGTGCGATGGATCGTGCTGGCGGGCGGAATTGCGGGCATTCTTACCGGGCTCGCGATCACGATTGGAACCAGTTACGAGTGGAGTCTCAATTCCGGTGGCAAGCCGATCGTGTCGTGGCCGCCGTTTATCGTGATCTGCTTCGAGCTGATGGTTCTGCTCGGCGGAATTTTCGGATTTTTCGGAGTGCTGGGGCTCTCGCGAATTCCCACGACCGAGATAGCACCGGGATACGATGGGCGCTTCGGCGAGGATCGATTTGGAATCGTAGTTCGATGCGATGAAGCGGAAGCGGAGCGCGTCGAGTCGATGCTGAAAGAATCGGGTGCGGAAGAGGTCGTCCGCGAAGGCGTCCAGCCGACGGCACCGGGGTCATGAGCACCAATCTTCAAAAGGCGCATCGCGAACGCGCGGCAGTCAAGCCGCAACCGGTGGAGTCGGTGGCTGGCGCGACGATGCGGGCGATCGCGGGCGCGATGATCGTGCTGGGTGCGATCGCGTTCATGCTCGCGCTGTTCCGGGGCGCGGCAGCGATCGCATGGGAAGCTTATCTGGTCAATCTGCTGTTTTTCCTTGGCGTCGCGCAGGGTGCTTTGGTCGCGTCCGCGTCGTTGTACCTGACGCAGGCGAAGTGGGGCGGCTCGACGCCGTATCGGCTCGGCGAGGCGTTCGCGCCATTCCTGTGGGTGGGATTTATTCTGTTCTTCGGACTGTACTTCGGCCGCAGCCTGATTTTTCCGTGGGTAACGCACCCGATACCGCAGAAGGCCGCATGGCTGAACACGCCATTTCTTTTCGCGCGAGACGGAATCGGGCTCGGCGTGATTGCGGCGGCGAGTTTCGCGTTCATCCGCGTCTCGCGCGGCGACGATGCGCGCGCGTGGACCGTGGCGACCGACGACATCGAGCTGCCGCCTCATTCGATACGAGTGCTCGCTCCCCTGGTCGCGGTCTTGTTCGCGGTCGTCTACACGCTGATCGCATTCGATTTGGTCATGTCGCTGGCGCCGGTGTGGCGCAGCACGCTTTTCGGGTGGTATTTCTTCGCCGGCGCTTTCTGGAGCGGATTGACCGCGATGGCTCTCACAGCGGTAGTGCTGCGCGGCCGCCTTGGCGAGAATAATCTTTTCACCAATCCTACCGTCATGCACGATTTCGGCAAGATGGTCTTCGCGTTCTCGGTGTTCTGGATATATCTGTTGTTCTCGCAGTACATCGTGATTTGGTACGGCGACCTTCCGGTCGAAACGTTCTTTATCGTTCAACGGGTACATCACATGCCGTGGTCGCCGCTGTCGGTGGCGTGCCTGGTTTTGATCTGGCTGATTCCATTTACCGTACTGATGAGCGTGCGGACCAAGAAGACGCCGGCGATTCTGGGCACGGTGGCGGCACTGGGACTGGTCGGAATATGGCTCGAGCGCTACGTGCTGGTGATTCCGTCGCTCTCGCTCGACGCGATCCCGTTTGGGCCGACGCAATTTCTGATCACGATCGGTTTCCTGGGCGCATTTCTGTACACAGCAGTGCCGGGACTGAACCGCGTCGCGCAGGCTGCAACCTCGGGAGAGCCGGTTGGGGACGACGCCGAATGATCAGCCGCGGCACAAACCGGTATTCGATTGCCTCAGTAGCTATGCGAGTGGCTATTGCACTGGCTATTGGAGGGTGCTCGGACACGGACCGTCCGATGACGACGCTCGCGCCGAAGTCGGACCTGGCGCAGTGGATTCACAATCTTTTTATCGATGTAACGGTATGGGACGCGCTCATTTTTGTGATCGTAATCGCGGCGTTCGTTCTTGCGGTGTTCGTCTTCTCGTCCCGAGTAGGCGAGGCGGCGCCAGCGTCCACCGCGTCGTCCGATTTAGGTCTGGAAATCGCGTGGACGCTCGGCCCGATGCTCGTGTTGCTCATGATCTCAGTGCCGACCATACGTACGATCTTTCGCTCGCAGCCGGCGGTCGCGCCTGCGGGCGCGTTAGAGATCAAAGTCGTCGCGCATCAGTGGTGGTGGGAGTTTGACTATCCGGACGGTGCGAAGACCAGCAACGAACTGCATATCCCCGTTCACCGGCCGATTCGACTGTCGCTGGAGTCAGGCGACATCATACACAGCTTCTGGGTCCCGCAACTTGGCGGCAAACGCGACGTGGTGCCCGGCCAGATCAACGAGCTGACGTTCGTGGCCACGGTGCCGGGAATGTATGCGGGGCAATGCGCGGAATTTTGCGGGCTGTCGCACGCAAACATGCGCTTTCGGACGTTCGTCGATTCGCCGGATGACTTCGCGAAGTGGGACAGCGCGCAGCTTGCAGGCCCGGTCGCGACACCGGCGACCGATGTCCTGGCGTCCGACGGCGCAAAAGTTTTCGCCGACAGTCCGTGCACGACCTGCCACATGATCCAGGGCATCTCGAAGGGGTATATCGGGCCTGACCTGACGCATTTCGGCAGCCGCACGACCCTGGCCGCCGGAGTGCTGAAGAACACGCCCGAGAACGTCGCGAAGTGGATCGAGGATCCGCAGGAAATCAAGCCCGGCGCGAACATGCCGCCGCTGCTGCTGCCGGGGCCGAAGCTGAACGCGTTGGTCGCGTATCTCGAGAGTCTGAAATAGGGAGCGTCGAATGGCTGCGCAACCGAAACCATTGCCAGTGCATCAGCCGAGCTACCTCGAAGGCGGCGGGATTGTCGGATGGCTGACGACGATCGATCACAAGCGCGTCGCCGTGATGTATCTAGCCAGCGCGCTCTTCTTCATGGCGTTCGGCGGAATCGAGGCGATGGCGATTCGCGTGCAGCTGTGGCGTCCCGACAATCACGCGCTGTCGGCGGCGACCTACAACGCGTTTTTCACGATGCATGGGACGACGATGATCTTCCTGGTCGTGATGCCGCTGCTGCTCGGATTTTTAGGTAACTTTCTGATTCCGCTGCAGATCGGCGCGCGCGACGTCGCGTTTCCGCGGCTCAACGCGCTGAGCTTCTGGCTGGCGCTGATCGCGGGAATCCTGCTCCATCTCGGCTGGATTCGCGGCGGACTTCCCGATGCGGGATGGTTCGGTTACGCGAACCTGACTGAGCGGTACTTCACGCCGGGCCTCGCGATCGATTGGTGGGTGGTCGGCCTGCTCGTGTCAGGCGCTTCGACGGTTCTCACTGGCCTGAACTTCCTCACGACGATCATTACGATGCGCGCGCCGGGCATGACGTATATGCGGATGCCGATGTTCATCTGGGCGCTGCTGGTGACGTCGATCCTGATTCTGATCGCCTTTCCGGCACTCACGATCGGGCTGATCTTTCTGCTCTTCGATCGTTTCTTCGACACGCATTTTTACATCGCGTCGGCCGGCGCCACGCCGATTCTGTGGCAGCACCTCTTCTGGCTGTTCGGACATCCCGAAGTGTACATCATGGCGCTGCCGGCCTTCGGGATTATCTCGGAAGTCGTCCCGACGTTCTCGCGCAAGCCGCTGTTCGGCTATCCGATGATGGCGTATTCGATCTGCCTGATCGCATTTTTGTCGTACGGCGTGTGGGGACATCATATGTTCGCGACGGGGATGGGCCCGGTCGCGGACTCGGCGTTCGCGATCACGTCGATGCTGATTGCGATTCCCACCGGCGTGAAAATTTTCAGCTGGATCGCGACTGTCTGGGGCGGCTCGCTGCGGATGACGACCGCGTTCTATTTCGCGCTCGGGATGGTGCTCGAGTTCACGATTGGCGGACTTAGCGGAATCATGCACGCGTCGGCGCCGATCGATCTTCAGCAGACCGACTCGTATTTCGTCGTCGCGCATTTTCACTACGTGCTGTTCGGCGGCTCGATGTTCGCGATCCTGTCGGCGTTTTATTACTGGTGGCCAAAGATCAGCGGCCGCATGCTGGGCGAGCGGCTTGGCAAGTGGCACTTCTGGCTGACGGTGATTGGATTCAATCTCACGTTCTTCCCAATGCACATTCTCGGGATGTGGGGGATGCCGCGACGGACTTACACCTACGGCGCCGACATGGGCTGGACGCATCTCAACCAGCTCGAAACGGTCGGCGCGTTCATTCTCGGCATCGCGTTCCTGCTTTTCTACATCAACATTTTCAAGAGTCTCGTCAGTGGAGAGCGTGCGCCCGCCGATCCGTGGGACGGGCGCAGCCTCGAGTGGTCAACGCCGTCGCCGCCGCCCGCATACAACTTCGCGACCATCCCGCAAATCCGCGGGCGCGACGCGTGGTGGATTCTGAAATACGGGCGCGCCGGCTCGCGCGGCGTCGCGGCCTACATGTCGGGCCGGGCGCCGTCGCAACCGCAACCCAGTGAGCCGCCATCCGTCGAGCACATCCACATGCCGGCGCCTTCGATCTTCCCGCTCGTGTTGAGTCTTGGCGTTGGCATGATGGGTCTCGGTCTCATCATCGACTGGTACCGCATCGTGTTGATTGGCGCGGCGGTCGTCGTCCTGTCGATCATCGGGATGGGATTTGAGTATCCGAACTTTGGCGAGGAGTCGCACGATCCGGAGCATGCACCGTCGTCGGGCGGAATCGACGTGCGCAAAATCGGCGTCTGGTCGTTCATCGGCTCGGAGTGCGTGTTCTTCGCGAGCCTCATCTCGACGTTCATCGTTTACAAATCGCGCAGCGTCACCGGTCCCGGGCCGGAAATCCTCAATATCCCGCTGACTTCGTTCAGCACCTTCATCCTGCTGATGAGTTCGTTGCTGATGGTGCTCGCGCTCGCGGCCACGCAGCGCGGCGACACGCGATGGGAGCGAGTCTGGCTCGCCGGCACAGTCACGTTCGGGCTGATTTTTCTCGGCGGCCAGGTTTACGAATTCACCAGCTTCGTGCACGAGGGCATGGGACTGACGACCAACCTGTTCTCGCAGTCATTCTTCGTGCTGGTTGGGTTTCACGGTGCGCACGTCGCGATCGGTGTGATCTGGCTGTCGGTGCTGTTGGTGGCCGCGATGACCGGCAACCTCGGCAAGTCGCGCGCGACGTCAGTCGAGCTCGCGGGACTTTACTGGCACTTCGTCGACGTCGTGTGGATCATCATCTTTACACTCGTCTATCTGATGCAGGCGGTACCTGGAGCATGAGCGACATTGCAGACGCCCACAGTGGGCAGGTTCGTCATCCCGGCGCGACGACTTATCTGATCATCGCCGCGTTCCTGGTCGTGTTGACCGCGATGGAGATCACCGTTTTCTACGTGCATGCGCTCCGTCCCGTGCTGGTGCCGGTGTTGATCGTGCTGGGCGCCGCCAAGTTCGCGCTGGTCGCGATGTTCTACATGCACTTGAAGTACGACGGATGGCTGCTGACGGGAGTGTTCGTGTTCCCGTTGATGATGGCGGCGATCTTGCTGATCTCGCTAATCCTGCTGTTCGCGTATTTGTCGAATCACATGGCGCCCATCGGATAGCGGCGTATTTGACGATGGATATTTTCGGGGAACATCCCAGCATACCGATAGGCGTCGCGATCCTGATCGCGCTTTACGTCGGCGCGTGCCGCGCGGCTGGCCGCAGACCGACGCGGCGCCAGGCGATGTGGTTCGTGCTCGCGATGGGCGCGATTCTTTACGCGCACACCGAGCTCGATGAACTCGCTGACGCGCGAATCTTCTCGATGCACATGCTGCAACATCTGATGCAGACCTTCCTGATTCCACCGCTACTGCTGCTGGGGACGCCGGGCTGGATGCTGAGGCCGTGGGTGCTCAGCCGTCCGATCAAGCCTATCGCGCGCCTGCTCACGAAACCGGTAATCGCGTTTTTGATTTTTTCAGCGGTCTTCGTGACCGCCCACTTTCCGCCGATCTTCGATCGGATGTGCCGCGACGAGAACTTTCACATTTTCCTGCACGTACTCTTCATGGCGGCCGGCATCCTGCTGTGGTGGCCGATTCTGAGTCCGCTTCCCGAGCTGCCGCGCCTATCGTACCCGGCGCAGATCCTTTACCTGTTCCTGCTGATGATCCCGATGACTGCTGTCGCCGCGCCGATTACGCTCGCGACCCGCGTGATCTACCCATGGTACACCGAGGGCGCGCACGGGTGGGGCCTCAAGCCGCTGGAGGACCAGGTGCTGGGCGGACTCATCATGTGGGTAGGGCAGGGCACCTACCTGATGATCATTTTCACATTCATCTTCTACAAATGGCAGCAGCACGAGGACCGCGACATTCCGGTTCTGCTGGCGGGGACTGCTCCGCAACTACGCGTGCTCCGGGCGCGTTCGTGATGCTTGCCGGGTGCTGATCTTGTGGGTTACTAGTTGATCAGGCAGTAGGCTATCCTGGCCCGCTTGGGCCGGTCGCGCGGCGAGGAAGATGGAACACTCGAGGACGCGAATCATCATCGACGGAGCCGTCGCCGGCATAATCGGCGCCGTCGTCGTCGCCGTCTGGTTTCTTATCTTCGACGTAATTCGCGGCCACGCGCTGGAAACGCCGGCGCTGCTGGCCGCGACGATTCTGCACGGGTCGCACAGCCACGAAGTTCATCATGGGCTGGCGCTGCTGGCGCTCGAGTACTCGCTGCTCCACTTCGCCGCGTTCATCGCGTTCGGCATCGCCGGAGGCTTGCTGCTCGAAGCCTGCGAGACCGAATCGTCGCTGCTGTTCTCACTGGCGATATTTTTCGTCGCGTTCGAAGTTTTCTTCATCGCGGTGGTGCTTTTCCTCGGGCCGAACGTGATGGTGGAGCTAACCTGGTGGGGCATCATCGTCGGCAATCTGCTCGCGACGGGCGCGATGCTTTCCTATTTCTTCTGGCGGCATCCGGCGCTCGCGTTCGATCTGCTCGGCGGCTGGATCAGTGTCGCGCGCGAAGGTGTGACGGCCGGGCTGGTGGGCGGAATTGTCGTCGCCATCTGGTTCATGGCCTACGATCTCGCGTCGGGCAATTCGTTTCACACGCCCGCGATTCTCGGCGCCATGGTCTTTCGCAGCGCGGGCGTGAGCGACGGCATCCAGGCGACGTTGCCGCTGGTACTCGGCTACTCGATTCTGCATTTCTTCGCGTTCGTCATGTTCGGCTTGGCGCTGGCGATTTTGCTCGCGGCGTCGGAGTGGGAACCGTTCATGGTGCTCGGCGCGCTGCTCTTGCTGGCAGTCTTCGAAGTCTTCTTTGTCGGATTCGTTTCGGTGATCGATCAGTCAGCGCTCGAAGCGCTGGGGTGGTGGAAAATCGTCGCGGGAAATATCCTCGCGCTAATCGCGATGGCTACCTATTTCATCCGCGGCCATCGCGGACTCGGCATCAAGCTGGTCGAGCGATGGGCGATGCTCGATCATGAAGGCGCCGAGATGGGCGAACCGCCGCCCGCCCGACCCGAGCACGAGCCCGACAATCATCCGTCACATCTTTAGAGCGTCAGGCTAGATTCCGAGCACGCCCCGCCATAGAAGCGAGGATCTCGCCGCACGCCACCTTAAGCTTTACGGCATCGCGTTCCCGACAGTCGAAGTGTTGCAGCAATCTCATGTATGTCGGCAGACCGGTCGTCTGTAGATAAATCGGCAAGATGACATCCACTGCAGAGTCGTTCTGCCGCAGGAGCGCAACGTTGAACTCGAATTTGCAGTGTTTCGACTCAAGATACGGCGGCGATAACACAACGATCACCTTCCGGCAGCTATCTAGAGCCTCATATAGCTCCTGCGGCCATGCGCTGCCCTCTCGCAGTGACACACGGTCTACGAACAATCTAAGGTCTTTTCTTCTCGCGAGAAGATCCTGAATGACGATGTCGACGTCCGCGGTGTCTTTGTGCGCGTAACTGATAAATGCATCATATCGGAACTCGACACTACCCGACTCTCCTGGCGTCTGAAAATCGCGCTTGAAATTTTCGAATATGCGCTTCAGGGTATCTGCCTTCGAGGGGGAGTATTCCACGATCTTGAGGCAACTCATTGAGAGTCCCTTCGAAAGCCATTGTGTTGCAGCCTCAAGTAGAGGTGGCAGCATGTCCTCGGCAGGCCACGCTTGATTTCCCGAAGCCACCAAAGAGGTCGCGACAACTGCGTGCGCATGCTCACCGAGTAAGAAGGGAGCCAAGCTCTCGAATATGTTGCCAACAACTTCCGGCGCTCTTCCGCGCCGACGAGGTTCGAAACAAAGAATGCGTTTAAACGACCGGCCTGTGATCTCCTGTGAGAGCCAACAGCCGAACTGCTCGCGTAAGTCCACGGATTTGTTTTCGGACAAGCTTGTTACGGATATACCGGCATTGTCCAAGGCTCCTATCAGGGTGCCGGGGAGTGGCCAATAGTTGTCCGGAAAAGCGGATACGACCAAAATGTCGACCGCCTCGGTCGCCGGTAATTTCGCCAGATCTCCGTGGTAGAGTTCGATCCGCCTGATTTCGGAACCGTGCTCGATCTCGATCCTGTCGAGTAGCTTCACATCCAGCCCGCGGCTAAGAAGAGTCTATCGGATTTCTGTTATTCTGCAATTTCAACTCGCCTCATACACCAAATAGTCTCCCTCGAACAAGGTTCCGGACGGCATCGCTCCACGGCTCCGGCGCACCTCTAGCATTACCGTTTGATTGATTCGCCGGAATCCTTCGCCGAGCTAAATTCCGAGCACGTCGCGCATCGTGTAGAGACCGGGCTTTTGGCTCACGAGCCAGCCGGCTGCGCGCAGTGCGCCGCGCGCGAGCGAGTCGCGGCTCTGCGCGCGATGTATCAACTCGAGGCGCTCGCCCTGCCCGCCGAAAATTACGGTATGGTCGCCGACCGCATCGCCAGCGCGCATCGCGAGCACCGCTATCTTGCCGTCGGGCCTGACGCCCGTGATTCCTTCGCGGCCGAAGACCGCGTTGGAGGCGAAATCCGCGCCGCGCGCCGCTGCGATCGCCTTGCCGAGCGACAGCGCGGTGCCGCTGGGCGCGTCGATTTTGGTACGATGATGAATCTCGATAACTTCGGCGTCGAAGTCGGGAAGGATCGCGGCAACTTCGGCGACGATCTTGGCCAGCACGTTGACCCCGATGCTCATGTTGGGCGCGATCACGGTGCGAGTCTTGCTCGCCAGCTCGCGCGCACGCGTTTCCATCTCGGGCGTGAAGCCGGTCGAGCCGATCACGATCGCCGCGCCCGCTTTCGATGCGACTTCGAGATGTTCCATCGAGGCCGGCGCCGTCGTGAAGTCCAGTGTGACGGTGTCGGGCAGCGCGAGCGACGCATAGTCGTCGGTGATTATCACACCAAGCGGGCCCACGCCGGCGCGTTCGCCCGCGTCGGCTCCGAGCGCGCTGTTGCCACGCACTTCGAGCGCGCCGACGATTTTGTGCGCCGGATCGCGCGACGCAAGCGCGACCAGGATACGGCCCATCCGGCCCGCTGCTCCAGCCACGATTAGATTAGCCATCGGAAGTCACTTTTTTACGCTGCCCGCATGACGCGAGCGCGATGCGGACGCGGTCGTCGTCGTATCAGGAAGCCGGAGCCTCTGCCGGCGCCGCTTCGGCTGCGGGCGCGGCCGCCGCTTCCGCCGCCTTGCCGTGCTTGGCTTTGAAGTGTTCGTCGCACAGGCTCGAGGTGCCGTGGCGATGCTTGCGGCATTTCTCGAAGGTGCAGGTTTTGTAGCGCGCCTTGGGCATCTCGCCGGCCTTCCAGAGCCGAAAATGCTGCCGGCAGTAACCCTTGCCGACCGCCTCGCGCGCGCAATCTTTCGCTTTGCAGTTTCCTTTATTCGCCATGAATCCCTTCTTGGAAGCCGCTCTCCCGACGCAAGCGCCGAAAATCGCAGCTGAGCAATCCATCTACAATAGTGTTTGGCGCCGATGCTTCATAGAGGCGGGAATTCATCGGCAACTCGGCTTCGCATCTCTAGGTGAAGTCGAAGTGTCTCGACATCGAAAGATCCGGGGTTCCCTTCGACCACGCTCACAGTGTTGAGTTTTGAATAAAGTGCGCTCTCCGCTGCTGTCATCCTGAGTGAAGTGAGCAACGCGAGCGGATGGAATTGGCTTCTGGCCGCCGGACAGCTTCGCGTCAGCGAAGCCGGTACCGGTTTTGAAATCACGAAGCGGTCCATTGACCGACGTCGTCGCGCAGGCCTTCGGACTCTCATTGGATGCAGCAATTCGAAACCGGAACCGGCGGCGCTTACGTGCCGCTGTCCGGCGGCCAGAAGCCAATTCCTGCCGCTCGCGTTGCTCGCTTCGTCAGGATGACACAAAAAATGATGGCGCGGGCATCGCGAACGATCCGCGCAAATCCTTCGGCAGGCCCAGGCAGCCTCTAACCCCTAACCTCTTCCCATGTGGGAAGGGGGACCGGTCGTGGGGATCTCAAACGCGCGTAGCGAGAGCGCCAGTGCTGCCATCAGGATTGTGGCCGTTAACGCTACCTCCATGCTTGCGCGCGCGCTCACGTTCGCGATCGCATGGCCCATGATCCACGGCGCGATCACTGCTCCGACCGCGCCGCCCGCCACTACGATCGAAGTCATCCTGCCGACTTCGGCCGGGAAACGTGCCGCGCCGATTGCGATCATGTTGGGGAAGACCGGGCCGTAGCCGAAGCCGATCAGGAAGACGGCAGACGCTGCGAGACCGCTCGCCGTGGGCGCCGCTATCAGAACCACCAGTGCGGCGGCAGATAACGCCGACGCCAGCATCGTAAATTGCGGGATTGCGATCCGATGCCCCGAGCGTCCGCCGAACGCGCGCCCGCATACCAGGCCAAGCCAGTAAAGCGAGACGCCCGACGACGCGAGCATCGGGCTGAGCGCGCCCGCCATCCGCAGGTAAAGAAAGAGCCACGCGCCAATCCCGACCTCGGCGCCAACGTAAAGGAACATCACTGCGCTGATAGCCCAAATTACTGGACGTGAGAGCATCTGGATAAAGCCGTTGCCGTCGCCGCGCGTTGGCGCCGTTCGAACTTCAGCGGCCGGAGTCATGCCCAAACGAAATCCGATCACCGCACAGGCCACTGCGCCGCCGCCGAACACCCACCAATACGGTACGCGGCTCGCGAACGCGGCGCTCACGATCAAAGGTCCGAGTAACGCTCCGACACCGAAGAGTACGTGCAGGTAGTTGAGCGCGGAGGCGAGCCGCTCGCGATTGAGCTCCACGATCAGGGCATTGGCGCCGATGTCGATGCCGCCGTTGGCGAGGCCAATCACGAATCCCGCGCATAGTAGTCCCGCGAGCCCAGGCGCCACGGACAGCCCGGCCAAGCCGGCCGTGAATAGCGCCATCGCGCCGACGAGGATCTTCTGCGCGCTCAGTTGTTGATTGATCTCGCCGGCGATCAGCACCGATAGGAAGTATCCGGCCGCTGAGGCGCTGACGATCAATCCGGCGCGCTCGATCGGCAGATGCGCGGCGCGCGAAATCTCCGGCAGAAAGGGGCCGACCCAGCCGCTGTTGATGCCCACCATCAGCAGGCACGAATATGCCAGCCGCGTGATCGTACCTTCGCGGCTCAACGACCGGTCGTCATCCGGATTTCGCCGACCGATGCGTCGCAGCGGATTCACGCGACGGAGCGGATCACGCGGTAGAGCGGCTCGAGCTCGCGGAACGCGTCGATTACTTCGGCGCGATCGACTGTCAGCGCGTCGCGCACCGGCCATCCGAAGCCGATGTCGATACCGCCGGTCTTTTTCTCGAGCGCGTCGCCGAGTCCATCGAAGAAGTCGGCGCCGGCTGTGCTCGAGACCGGCAATCCGCGGCAGTCCCAGTTCGCGTACTGTTGGATTTTAGTCCCGCGAAAAGATTTTTCCAGGTCGGCCGACTTCGACTTGATCAATCGCGCCATCTCGGGGCGCTCGGAGGCTTCGGAGTTCACGACCGCGCGAGCGTGGATGCCGGCGCCCGAGACGCATAGCGCAAGATATCCGTGGCGCTTGTAGCCGGTGCGCGACGGCACGAATGCCGCCCAGGTCTCATCGGGAGGATTCGCGGCGCGCCGCCGCATATGTGTGGCGATGTGGGGAAAGAACTCCATGTGCAGTTTTCGCGACAGTTCGGGCGCCAGCTCGGTGCCAAGCCGGATCAGCCGGGGCCTGAGATGCTCGTAGATCTTCGCCATGCGAGCATTGAAATCCTCGAGCGCGAATACTTCGAAGTCGCGGCGGACAAATCCCAGCGTCGCCATAAGCCACGCTTCACTTCGCGGCGCGCTCCCGCTCGCGCTTCTCTTTGTAGCCCACGATCGCCTGCTCCCAATGGCGCCCGTCAAAATGGTCGTACTCGAGCCGGTTCAAGTCCACACCTTCGAGGCATCGCACGTTGACGTCGAGGGCTTCAGGATCGGAGCGCGGAATGTAGAACGAGGCGACGCCGCAATTCGGGCAGAAGAGATGTTTGGCGACTTTCGTGTTGAACGTGTACGCCGCGATATTGTCGGGTGGCGTGATGAGCTTGAACGCGGCACGCTCGACCGTCCAATGTACGTAGCCCTTCTTCGTGCAAATCGAGCAGTTGCACTCCGAGACGCGTTCGAGATTGCCCCTCACCTCGAAGCGGATACGTCCGCAGTGGCATCCGCCGCGATAGGTCCGTTCGTTTTGCTTTTTCTTTTCGGGTGGCTTCTTCTTCATGAACGTCCTTCTAACTTAGCGCTTGCCGGATGGAAACCGGATTGGCTTACGGAATTGAGATGTCGCCTATACGATTTGGAACACGCAAATTCGCTGCGTTCCGGTCTGAATTGGCGGGAAACCCATCATATTCGCGGAAAAGTGCGCCTCCGGATGCATGGCACGCGACTCGCTTTTGCTATCATCAAGGTTAGGCTCTGAAACCAGCTACGACCAGTGGCGTACTAACAAACGGGCGGAGGTCCATGAAGATGAAACGACGAATGATGATTTTATCGGCAGCGGCGCTGACATTTGCGATGGCGGGTCCTGTGATGGCGCAGGTGAATCCGGACCATGTCACTGAACCAGGAATCGCGAACGCGGACTCCGGGTTTTTCGATTCCCATCCCAACCTCTCGAAACGGCTGGCGAGCGATCCGACGCTGATCGACAACAAGCAGTTTGTCGATCATCATCCGGAACTGCACTCCTACCTGGAGACGCACCCTAACGTGCGCGCCGAATTCAGGAACCATCCCTACAAGTTCATGCATCGTGAAGAGAAGTACGACAAGCATCACAACTAGAACTGTCGCGACCAGTTGATTTTCCCCAGGTAGCGCAGGAGGCCGGGTATCCGGTCTCCTGCTTTTTCATGTCCGCGTGACGATCGCGCAGCGCGCGTGTTAGAGTTGCGTGATGGCCGCGAGTCCCGAGTCGCTTTCCAGCCCGCACTTCGACGCGACATTGGCGCGCCACGGAATTCGCTCGCTCAGCCGTAAGTCGCCCGTCACCATCCAGGCAAACGTCGGCAAGCTGTGCAACCAGGCGTGCCATCACTGCCACGTCGATGCGGGCCCGCGGCGCACCGAACAGATGACTCGTGCGACGGCGGAGCGGGTGATCGAAGTGCTCGCGGCGAGTCCGCGCGTTCAGACCCTCGATATTACCGGTGGCGCGCCGGAGCTGAATCCGAACTTTGCGATGCTCGTAGAACGGGCGCGCGCGCTCGGCCGCGGCGTGATCGTTCGATGCAATCTGACGGTGACGCTGGAACCCGGCATGGAATGGCTGCTGGAATTCTATCGACGATCGGGCGTCGAGTTGGTCTGTTCGCTGCCATGCTATACAGCCGAGAACACCGATCGTCAGCGCGGCGCCGGCGTGTTCGACAAGAGCATCGCGGTCTTGCGGCAACTGAACGCGCTCGGATTCGGGCGCGGCGATTTGCGGCTGGATCTCGTGTACAACCCGATCGGCGCGTCGTTGCCGCCGGCGCAGGCGGAGCTTCAGGCGCAATACCGCGACGAACTCGGACGCAATTTCGGGATCGTGTTCGATCGCCTGCTGACAATCACCAACATGCCGATTGCCCGCTTCGCAAACCAGTTGAACAGCACCGGCGGTTATTCGGCGTACATGAGCCTGCTGGTGAATCACTTCAACCCGGCGACCGTCGACGCGCTGATGTGCCGCGACCTCGTGAGCGTCGGATGGAACGGGCGGCTTTACGACTGCGACTTCAACCAGATGCTGGAAATTCCGCTCGGCGCCAGCGCCGCATCGACAATCTGGGACGTCGACGATGTTGGCGAACTTGCAGGCGCGCGCATTGCGACCGGATCGCACTGCTTCGGATGCACGGCCGGCGCGGGCTCGAGCTGCGGCGGCGCAATCGCGTGAGCTGTTAGACCGAGCAAGACGACAAGGAGACTGATCATGACGGTGAAAATCGAAGGCACCTGCGATCCCAGGTTCAATCGCGTCAGGGACGCGTTCGCGGAGAATTTCGAAAAGCGGAACGAGGTCGGCGCGGCCACCGCGGTCATGCTCGACGGCAAGAGCGTCGTGGATATCTGGGCGGGACATGCCGACAAAGCGAAGACCAGGCCGTGGACGCGCGACACGCTGGTCAATGTGTACTCGACCACCAAAGGCGTCACGGCGATCTGCGCGCATCGGCTGGCCGACAAGGGCCTGCTCGACATCGACGCGCCGGTCGCGAAGTACTGGCCCGAGTTTGCGCAGGCGGGCAAGGACAAGCTGCCAGTGCGTTTTCTGTTGAGTCATCGCGCGGGGCTTCCCGCCGTGCGCAAACTCCTCGATGAGGACGCGCTCTTCAACTGGAAAAAGATGACGACCGCGCTTGCCGAGCAGGAGCCGTGGTGGGAGCCGGGCACCAGGCATGGCTATCACGCCTTGACGTTCGGCTACCTGGTCGGCGAAGTGATCCGGCGCATCACGGCCAAGACTCCGGGCGGGTACCTGCGCGACGAGATCGCAGGTCCGCTCGATATTGATTTTCATATCGGTCTCGACGCGAAGCACGACGCACGAACCGCGGATATGATCCCCACGCCGCCGCCGGGACCGGGTGAGCCGAACCTTTTTGCGGAGGTGATGAAGGATCCGGAATCGATGGCCGCCAAGGCGTTCATGAACCCGCCCGGCGCGATGAGACCGGGGTTGGTCAACACCCGCGAGTGGCGCGGAGCAGAAATACCAGCAGGCAACGGGCACGGCACCGCACGTTCGCTGGCTAAGTTGTACGGCGCGCTGGCGCGCGGCGGCGAATTGGATGGCGTTCGGGTGATGTCGAAAGACGAGGTCGCCAACTGCGCGATCGAACAATCGAAGGGCCCCGACGCCCTGCTGGTAATCAACACGCGCTTCTCGCTCGGCTTCATGATGTCGCAGCCGGGCTCGGAGATGGGCCCGAATCCCAAATCATTCGGCCATCCGGGAGCCGGCGGCTCGCTCGGCTATGCCGATCCCGAGGCCAAGATCGGCTTCGGCTACACGATGAACAAGATGCAAGCGAGCCTGCTGATCGATCCGCGCGCGATCGCGCTGATCGAGGCGGTTTACGCGTCGTTGTAGGGAAGGGTAAGTCACTTTATTTAATGTGAAACCCATCCTTGGGTTTCACGCTTCCTTGGGCAGGGGTGATCTCCTTCGGCTTCGCTCAGGACAGGCTCTGCACCCGGTATTAAATCTCGTTCCCCTTCCAGTGCGGGAAGGGGTTAGGTTCCTCGATGTCGTCAGAAGGTCATCGGCAGGGCTTGCAGTCCGCGCAGACTCATTGCGGGACGCCACTTCGGGTTGGGGTCGGCGAGCGCCAGCTTTGGCATCCGGCGCAGAATCGTTTCGAAGGCGATGCGCCCTTCGACCTTGGCGAGCACTTCGCCGATGCATCGATGGGGACCGGCGGCGAATGAGAGGTGATGATTCTCGGTGCGCGCGATGTCGAGCTGGTCAGGCTTGGCAAATCGCAGCGGGTCGCGATTGGCGGCGCCCAGGAACACGACCACGTGCTCGCCGCGCGGAATCGTCCGGCCGCTGAGCTCGATATCTTCGCTGGCGGTGCGAAACGTCACCTGCACCGGACTGTCGAAGCGCAGGAACTCGTCGAGCGCCGACTCTATTAGCGTAGGATCCGAGCGCAGGCGGGCCAGCGCGTCGGGATTGCGAAACAGCGCGAGCATCCCGTTGCCGATCATGTTCATGGTCGTTTCGTGGCCGGCCAGCAGCGTGAACATCGCGCTGAAGACGAGTTCCTCCTCGGTCTGCAGGTCGCCGCGGCCCTCCGCCGCCACCATGATGCTGATCAAATCCTCGCGCGGATGCTTGCGGCGGTCGGCCGCCATGTCCGAGAAGTAGCGCCGCACGTCCGCGATTGCCTGGCGCACCTCGACGCCCGGGTCGTTCGCGCTGATGACAGGGTCGAGCGGCACGCCGAGCGTCCGCATCCAGTCGCGGAACATCGGTTTGTCGGCATCGTCGGCGCCCATCACCTCGGCGAGCACGTCGATCGGAAATGGAAACGCGACATCCTTGATCAAATCCATCGAGCCGCGATCCTGTACCGCGTCGAGCAGGTAGTCGACGATATTCTGAATCCTCGGCTGCAGGCCGTTCACAACTCCCGGCGAAAAAAATGTGGTCATGAGACGGCGCAGGCGGGTGTGGTCGGGAGGATTTCGGAAAACAATCGCGTGCTTCAGCGCCTCGCGCATCGACTTGAGGCCGTCGTCAGGCGGGAAGGCATCGAGCGCGTTGAGGTCGAACGCCAGGAAGCGCTTGTCGCGCAGCACGTCGAGACAGTTGTCGTAGCGCGTCGATAACCAGAACCCGATCGGCGTTCGTAGCAGCGGATATCGCGTCCGCAAAAACTTGTAGAGCGGATAAGGATTCGCCGAGAACAGCCGTCCGTAGAGGCGGCTGAAAAAGCGGCTGACTTTGGCAAACGTTTCGGGTGAGGCCATCGGGTTTCCGTTCGATACGCGCGCGAGCGGCAGTATAGGTGATGCGTCCGCGATTGGAAACACAGCCTCTGCCACAGCTGCGAGGGAACAGGCGTTCATGCAAAATTTGCCGGATTCGCGATTCAGGTGTTTCGTTCTTTTCAATTCGTGAGGACTAACGGCCTTGCCGAGGCGTTTCGGCATCGAGCGGATTGGCACCTTTAATGCTCCTTCTTCCCTGAAGAGGTGCGCGTCTATGAAATACTCAAAAACTTTCATGACGGGGCTGATTGGTCTCGCGCTGATCGCGGCGCCCATCGCTGCGGCGGCTCAGAATAATGATAGCCGCAAGGACAATTCGCCTCAGTCGCAAGCGCAATCGCATGAGAAAGCTTCGCCCTCACATTCCTCCAGTGCGGCGGCGCACTCCAATGCTCCGACACGCCATGCCGCGTCGTCGAATGTCAATCGCAATGAGTCCCGCGATCAGCAGGCTTCGACGCGCGATGCGCGCCAAGCCAATACGACTCGCAATGAATCCCGCGATCAGCGCAGTGCCCGCACGGAAAACTCCTCGTCCAATACCGCGTCCGGCGTGACGGCTGAGAGTAACTCTCGCGGGAATCGAAACGACTCCAACAGATCCTATAGCAGCCGGAACCACGAAGGATCCGGCGATTCCCGGGACTATGGCAATCGTGGATACGATCATGATGGCGACTACGCGGGCGGTAGTTACGTGATGCCACGCGGATATGCTGGCGGAGCATGCGCGTGGGCTCGGCATCTTCGTATCGTCTACGCTCAGGACCGCAACTCGGGTCATCCCGCGGCCGCCTCCGACCTGATCCCGCAACTGCGTAACGCGGAGCGAAGGTGTGGCGGCGTGCCCTACGGCTACAACAGCTACAGGTACGGGTATTAGTTCCAGCGACTGCTCCCGCTCTCGACGACACGACCACGCGTCCGGTCGACTCGCGGCGGGGCGCGTGTGTTTCCTCACGAATCCCTCGTCCGACTCGCGCAAATCGCACGGAATTCCGCAGGGTCGATCGGGCGGAAATGACCACTTCATACCACCGGTTGTGGTCCGAGGGCGGGCATACCACCATCGGTAGCTTCGTTCCGTCAAAATTAGTATTTCGCGGGCGGACGTGGCTCGCGGGTAAGATATGGCCATCGTCGAGGAAGGTTTGGTCAGATTGTGAGCGTCGTCCACAACTTGATGCTATCAGGTCGGGCGCGGCGCGGTCAGGCTGAATAGTTCATCCCTGAACTGAGGGGTCGTAAGGGGGGAGGAGAAGAGCCCGATCCTTCGCCGCTGACCCTGGCAGACGTTTCTGGATAGGTCATCGGTAAGCGAGCAGCAGTCCAGGCGGCGCGTTCTCTCTTCGGAGACACACGCTCGGAGATGCGTTGCTTTCGGTCCAGGCTCATAGGCTATGCTTCCACCGATTCCAAGGAGGAGGCATTCAGTGACACGGATTGAATCGTTCAGTTCTGGCAGACAACCAAGGTGGCACCATAATGCTAGTGTCTCCGAATGTTGAGACTCTTTGGTGAAGATCCGGATTGCGTGGTATGTCGAGAGTCGATTGCGACATCAGGAGACGGGACATGGCAGTGAAGATCGAAGGCATCTGCGATCCGCGGTTTAAGCGCGTTCGGGACATTTTTGCGGATAGCTTTGATAATGGGATCGAAGTTGGGGCGGCGGTTGCTGCTGTGGTTGATGGGAAGACCGTCTTCGATTTGTGGGGCGGTTATGCTGACAAGGCCAGGACCAGGCCTTGGACTCGCGATACGCTGGTCAATGTTTACTCGACGACCAAGGGGCTCGCGTCGATCTGCGCGCATCGGCTGGTCGATCAGAGACGGCTTGACCTTGACGCGCCGGTGGCGAAGTACTGGCCGGAGTTTGCGCAGGCGGGCAAGGACAAGATTCCCGTAAATTACCTGCTTAGTCATCGCGCGGGACTGCCTGCGGTGCGAAAGCAGTTGCCGATGGACGCATACACGAACTGGCCCGTGATGTGCGCGGCGATTGCGGCGCAGGAACCGTGTTGGGAGCCGGGGACCGCGCACGGCTATCACGCGATCACGTTCGGCTACCTGGTGGGCGAGGTGATTCGGCGAATCACGGGCAAGAGTCCGGGCACTTATCTGCGCGAGGAAATCGCGGGGCCGCTCAAGCTCGATATGCATATTGGGGTCGACGCGAATTTCGATCCGCGAATCGCGGAGCTGATTACCGCGCCGCCGCCAGCGCCGGGCGCGCCCGATCAAATCGCGGCGATGACGGCAGATCCGGAATCGATGACTTTCAAGGCGATCGCGAATCCGCGGCCGGTCATCGACGCCGCGCTGGTCAACAGCCGGGCGTGGCGCGGCGCGGAGGTTCCGGCAGCCAACGGTCATGCGACGGCGCGCGCGCTCGCGACGTTGTACGGCGGGCTCGCGACCGGTGGCGAGCTAAACGGTTATCGCGTGCTAACCCCGGCCGCTATCAAGCGCGCATACACCGAGCAGGCGAACGGACCCGACCTGGTGCTGGGCGTCGTGTCGCGATGGGGACTTGGGTTTGCGCTCAATCAGCCGGCGGCGCGGATTGGTCCGAATCCGCGCACCTTCGGTCATCCGGGGGCAGGCGGCTCGATCGGATTTGCCGACCCGGAGGCGCGAGTCGGGTTCGGCTACACGATGAATCAGATGGGCGCGGATGCGCTGATCGACGGCCGGGCCGCGGCGCTGTTCGACGCTATGTTCGCGGCACTGTAGAACATTGTCCGGCGCGCTCGCGCCGGACAATAAATCCACATTTATTTTATGTGAAACCCCTCCGTGGGTTTCACGCTTCCTTGGGCAGGGGTGACCCCTGCGCCCAGTACCCAGTACCAGGAGAAGATGCGGGACTTCGTCCCTGTTAGAAGGTTTTTGGTTTCATTCTAGTATCGCGTCCCACAAATATCTTTAAAATGGTCTGGTTCGTTTCTGGCAGCCGCTCACCGCGCTTTCCAGTCTGCGCTACCCTTCTGTTCCCCCTTTCCCGCGGGAAAGGGGGTGAGGGGGATAGGACGTGAGCCAGATAGTTGCCTCAAATCCCCTTCCCCTTTTTTGGGGAAGGGGCCAGGGGTTAGGGCTCTGTTCTTAAAGATATTTGCGGGACAGCACACTCGAGCGAAGCGAACAATCCCGGCTCCTTCTTCACTTCTAGCGATAGCGAGCAGAGCTCCAGATAAAACGATGCCGCCCGTTCTGAGTCCGGGCGGCCGCTTTGTCCCCTTTTCTGGAGCTCACACCCCCGACGATTTGTAGAGCGCGCAGCGCAACTTGAAGAAGTGCGCCATCGAGGTCAGGTAGCGGACGCGCCACGCCGCCGCCATCTTGCCCTTGCTGAGATCGAGGTCATAGCGCGGCGCAATCAAGTCGTAAGCGAACTTTATCCGGTTGAATAGATCGTCCGAGGACCCCGGCTTGAGTTGCGTCATCCCGCCGCCGATCTTTTTGATCATTTCCGGAGTGTAGGCGGCGAGCGCGACCAGGCTGTCGGCGAACAGTTCGTCCCCCTCGGTCAAGTGGTTCGCGAACGCACCTTCCATGAAGGCAGTGTGGGCGGCCTTCTCTCCGACCAGCGATCCGTAGATGAAGTGGCCGAGTTCATGGCCAAGCGTCGTAGCGACCGCGCCAGGATGATGAGCGGTGTTGACGAAGATCACGAACTTGCTTTTGTCGCCGAGGTCGGCACGGCAGTAAAATCCCCGCAGCGACAGGCCGGCGCCAGTGCGATAAGGCTCGGCGCGCAGTTCGAGCTCGCGCGGACCGAACAACTTGCCCAGATGACCGAGCAATTGCGGGCTGCCGAGATCAGCCAGGCTCCCGTAGGTCGGGATATGCTGCTTGATGTCCCGCTCGACGATCTGCGCCAATTCCTTGGCGAGAGGCTTGGTGGGAAGCGCGGGCACGTCCGAATAGTCGGCGGTTAGAATCTTTTTCAGATCTGACAGCTGATGGAGGACGCGAGTTCCGAGCGAGCCGAACGGAACCTTGATCTCGCCGAGCAGCTTGGAAACGAGATGGTCAACTTCACGGGTTACGAGCGCATCAGGTTCTCGCGATGCGATCCGCCTGGCGGCGGTTGGTGACGGGGTCAGGGCTGCACTCATAACTACTAAATGACCACTAAAGCGAAACGCCAAACCAAGTGATAAGACCGGCAAACCATTCTAGGCGACTCGCGACGCTTTTCAATACCTTGCGTCAATTGAGCAAACCGTATGCCATACTACCGGTAGATAGCACAATCAAGCGGCATACCAGTAATAGTATGGATCCCCCGACGATGCGGCGTTCTTGCAACTCTACAAGTGCGTTTTTGAACCAAAAGCCCGATGAACCACCCGGAGGTGTCCCGTGCCCCGGTTAGCGATCCTCCCGACTCGCGTCCAATGCGATGTAGACCAGAACCTGGCTAATGGCGCCGGGGTCCAATCCGGCGCCTATGAAATCTTCACAGTCAAATCCAAATCGCGCTTCAAAAAATCACACCTCGCGCTACGTTCAAGTTCGGTCATTACGCTTTGAGCCGCGTTCCTCGCGTTTCAGAACCACGCGCCCGAAACCGGCGACGACGTTGCTTTGCCGCAACAGATTGCGCCGGAGAATTCGCGCCCGCCGGCATGCGGATGAACCAACCCGCTCCTCGAGCTTGCGCCGACGGCGATCGATCGCGTCGGCCATCGACCGATACATCCTCAATTGCTCACCCAGCTCGACCCACAAGCACGGTCCGCACAGCGGGACGCACTCGCCGGTATCGTCCGGTCCGGCGCATGGATAGTAGCTGGGGCAGTTGACGCATCGATGGCGGTGCGGGCGGCGCGCCGTGCGCGAATCCGCACCGGGCGCGGGCCAGGGGAGCGGCATGATCTCGAGTTCCTCGCCGCGAGAGAATCGAGTCATGGCCGGTTGGGTCTTGTCACGCGATATTGCTGTCCCCGACGCCGTCATGGGCCGTATTGTTTAACCTTACCTACATTCTGTCAAGTCCTTCATTACGTACTGTAGGACTGCTTTGATGCCGTTATGGCGGGCTCTGGCTGGCGGCCGTTCCCGCGAAGTCGTTTCAGAGCAGGGAGAGTCGCAAAAGGAAGTGTCTTGCCGTCAAAAAAGGCCAGCTATTCCGGGCGCTTTAGCCATCGCTCGACGAAGTCAAGACGGTCCTTGCCCCAGAACATCTCGGTGCCGACGAATACGGTCGGCGCGCCGAATACCCCACGTGCAACGGCGGACTCGGTCAATGCCACGAGCGCTTCGCGCGCCGGCTTAGCAGCGGCGATTTCCATCAACTGTGCGCCGTCGAAGCCTGCGCTCGACGCAATCGACGCGAGCACACCGCCGTCGCTGATATCCTCGTCGCGCTCCCAATACGCGCGCATGATTGCCTGCGAAATCGCGCGTTGGGCTCGCTCGCGCAATGCGCCGCCGTCGTCGGGCCCGGACGTGTGACCGGCAGCGAGAACCGCGCGCAACGCTGACGACGTCTTGATTGGAAAGCGGCTCGGCCGCTTGAATGGCAGCCCTGTCAGTTCCGCGTAACGCGCGTGATCGCGCCACAGGTAGCGCGCCTTGCGCGGCGTGATCGCCATCACGTCGAAACCTGTGCCGCGGAAGAGCGCGGCGAAATGCGTCGGCATCCAGTTCACGCGCGCGTCGTGGCGGGCGCAAATCTCGGGCAGCAGGAAGGCGGCGAAGTAGCTATTGGTGCTGGAGAAATCGAAATAAAAATCGACGAATCGCATTTTCAGGCCGCCCCGATAGTAGCGCGATTGCACGGTGCAATCGCAACGGTTGCCACTATGCTCGCAGCTTGCCATTAGTGTCACCGTCAAAATGCCGAAAACCAGATTTAAAATTCTGCCCGGTGCTCCGTATCCGCTCGGCGCCACTTGTGACGGCGCGGGTGTGAACTTTTCGATTTTTTCCGAGCATGCGACCGGCGTGACGCTGTGCCTGTTTGGCGGCGCCGGCGGCAACACCGAGATCGTGCGAATTCCGCTGGTCGAGCGCACCGAACATATCTGGCACGCCTACGTTCGCGGCATTCGCGCCGGGCAGCGTTATGGCTATCGTGTCGAGGGTCCCTACGATCCTCCCGCGGGCCATCGCTTCAACTCCGCGAAGCTGTTGCTCGATCCCTATGCGCGAGCGCTCGACCGTGTACCTCGATGGCACGATTCGATGTTCGGTTATCGCACGACGGCGGTCGGCGAAGCCGCGCCTCGTCTCGATCTGCGCAACAGCGCGCATGCGATGCCGAAGTGCCTGGTTGTCGATTCGGCTTACGACTGGGATGGCGATCGCAAGCCCGCGATTCGCTGGGAGGACCTCGTCATCTACGAGGCGCACGTGAAAGGGCTGACCGCGACGCATCCCGAAGTGCCGCGGAAGATTCGCGGCAAATTTGCGGCGCTCGCGTCGCCGCCGGTCATTCGGCACCTGACTTCGCTCGGCGTCAACGCGATCGAATTGATGCCGGTGCATCAGACGGCGCCCGAAGGCCACTTGCGGACACTCGGGCTGAGTAACTATTGGGGATACAGTTCGATTGGCTATTTCGCGCCGGACGTCCGCTTCGCATCCGGCACCTCGCCGGGCAGTTCGGTTACGGAATTCAAGGCGATGGTGAAGGCGTTCCATCGCGCGGGAATCGAGGTGATTCTCGACGTCGTTTATAACCACACGGCGGAAGGCGACGAGAACGGGCCGACGTTTTGTTTTCGCGGAATCGACAATGCGAATTATTATCGGCTGCGCAGCGACGGCAGCGGCCGATGCGAGGACTACACGGGCACCGGCAACTCGCTGAATACGAACCACTCGCGGGTTCTCCAGCTGATCATGGACAGCATCCGCTACTGGATCCTCGAAATGCACGTCGACGGATTCCGCTTCGACCTTGCGCCCACGCTGGCGCGCGGCCCGCGCGGCGAATTTGGCGCGAGCCCGTTTTTTGCGGCGATCGCGCAGGACCCGGTGATATCGGCGGCCAGGTTGATCGCCGAACCCTGGGACCTCGGCGAGGGTGGCTACCGGGTCGGGAATTTTCCTATCAACTGGAAAGAATGGAACGGAAAATACCGGGACGGTGTGCGCGATTTCTGGCGCGGCGCGAACTCTGCGATGGGCGAGTTCGCGTCGCGCGTCACCGGCAGCTCGGATCTGTACCGCGCCGGCGGCCGCGCGCCGCTCGCGAGCATCAACTTTGTCACTTCGCACGACGGCTTCACGCTCGTTGATCTCGCGTCGTACAACGAGAAGCACAACGACGCGAATGGCGAGGATAACCGCGACGGCGACAGCACCAATCGCTCGTGGAATTGCGGCGTCGAAGGACCGACCGACGATCCCGCGATTCGCGCGCTTCGCGAGCAGCAAAAGCGCAACTTCCTGGCGACGCTGATCCTCTCGCAGGGCGTGCCGATGATCCTGGCCGGCGACGAGCTCGGCCGCACGCAGCGCGGCAACAACAACGCCTACTGCCAGGACAATCCGATTTCATGGATCGATTGGAGTAACGCCGACGCGACACTGATCGAGTTCACGCGGCGGCTGATCCAGCTCCGTCGCGAGCATCCGATCTTTCGCCGCCGGGGATGGTTCGCGGGCGCGCCTGCCAACGGCAGCAGGTTGAACGATCTCGAATGGTTTCGGCCCGACGGCGCTCCGATGTATCCCGACGACTGGGGGGTCGGTTACGCAAAAACGCTCGGCGCATTTCTGAACGGCGACGCGATTACAGAGCGCGATCGCATCGGCGCTCAGATTGCGGACGACAGCTTCTTCCTGATGTTCAACTCGTACCGCGAGCCGATGGAATTCAAGCTGCCGCCGAAGAAATATGGGCGGGAATGGACGATCGTCCTCGATACAGCGGACGCGACCGCGGTGGATCGCGCACCTTCGTATTTGTTTGAAGAGCGGGTTCACGTCGCGGGACACGCGATGGTCGTGCTGCGGCGCACCGCCTGAATCGCAACGTCTCGCGATCTAATTGTTGAATCGCGGGGGCTCGGACGGTCTATACTGCAATAAAGCGGGAGAATTTCGAGATGATCGACTTTCGAACCGAGCCGTCCGCGTACCGGCATTGGCGTTTGAGCTTCGCCGGCCTGGTCGCGACGCTCGCGATGGACGTGGACGAAAATGGCGGGCTCGCGCCGGGCTACGAGCTGAAGCTCAATTCCTACGACCTCGGCGTCGACATCGAGCTCAACGACGCGGTGAATCGGCTGCGCTTCGAGCATCCCGAAGTAAAGTGCGTGATCGTCACGTCGGGCAAAGAGCGCGTCTTCTCGGCGGGCGCGAATATCAGGATGCTTGGCCTGTCGAGCCATCCGTTCAAAGTGAATTTCTGCAAATTCACCAACGAGACCCGGATCGCGATCGAAGATGCGACGCTCAACTCCGACCAGTATTACATGACTGCGATCGGCGGCGCGTGCGCGGGCGGCGGCTACGAACTCGCGCTTGCGACCGACTATATAATGATGGCCGACGACGGCTCGACCAGCGTGTCGCTGCCGGAGGTCGCGCTGCTGGGCGTGCTGCCCGGCACGGGTGGATTGACCAGGCTGGTCGACAAGCGCCGCGTCAGGCGCGACCGCGCGGATTTCTTTTGCACGACCGAGGAAGGAGTGCGGGGAAAACGCGCCGTGGAATGGGACCTGGTGGACGAAGTGGTTCCTCGCTCGCAACTTGCCGAGTCGGCGTCGCGAAGGGCGCTCGAATTTGCGGCGCGTGCGGCGGGGTCTTCGAATGCGCGCGGCATTTCGCTCGGCCGGCTGGCGCGCGACGTGGATGAGCGGCGGATTAAGTATGCGCACTTGACGATCGAGATCGATCGCGACAATTCGACGGCGGCGTTCAAAATTGAGGGACCGGAGAATCATCCGCCGCCTAATGTTGAAGATGCTCGCACGCTTGGCGCGGATTTCTGGCCGTTGGCGATTGCGCGCGAACTCGAAGATGCCATCCTGCATCTGCGTTTCAACGAGGAAACCGTCAGAACGTGGATCTTCCGCACGCGCGGTGACCCGGTGCTGGTAAAATCGCACGACGCGTTTCTGGTTGCGAACGCCGATGACTGGCTGGTGCGTGAGATCCGCCTCTACTTGAAGCGCACGCTGAAGCGGCTCGACGTCAGCTCGCGTTCCATCTTCGCGCTGATCGAGCCGGGCTCGTGTTTTTGCGGAACTCTGCTCGAGCTCGCGCTGGCGTCGGATCGCGCGTACATGCTGCGCGGACTGCGCGAAGTTGACGAGTCGATGCCAGCCAATATTAGTTTCACTGAAACAAATTTCGGCGCGATGCCGATGTGCAACGGCTTGACGCGGCTGGAAAGCAGATTCCAGGGCCGGCCGGAATGCGTCGAGGAGTTGCGCGCGCGAATCGGCGAGCAACTGGATGCATCTCAGGCTGATGAAAAAGGCCTCGTCACGTTCACGCCCGACGATATCGACTGGGACGACGAAGTCCGGCTCGCAATCGAGGAGCGCGCGGCGTTTTCGTCGGATGCGCTGACCGGCATGGAAGCGTCTTTAAGATTCGGCGGGCCGGAGACGCTCGAATCGAAAATATTTGCGCGTCTGTCGGCGTGGCAAAACTGGATCTTCCAGCGTCCGAACGCAGTCGGTGAAAAAGGCGCGCTGAAACTCTATGGCACCGGCGCGCGGCCGGAATTCGATCCGAGGAGAGTCTGATGCCGATCAACTATTCGGAACGAATTCCCAACAATGTGAATCTCGCGAGCGACCGGCGCCTGCAGCGCGCGCTTGAGGCGTGGCAGCCCGGCTTCCTGCAATGGTGGGGCGAGATGGGGCCCGAAAATTTTCAGGGCTGCGACGTGTATCTGCGGACGGCGACTTCGACTGACGCGCAGGGTTGGGCGACATTCGGATACCTCAAGATGCCGGATTATCGATGGGGGATCTTTCTGGCCGACCCCGAACCGGATCGCAAGATTCCGTTCGGAGAGCACAAGGGCGAACCGGTCTGGCGCGAAGTGCCGGGCGAACATCGTGGAGTCCTCCGCCGCCTTATCGTTACGCAGGGCGACACGGAGCCCGCGTCGGTCGAGCAGCAACGGCATCTGGGCAGGACCTGTCCGTCGCTCTACGACCTGCGCAATCTTTTTCAGGTCAATGTCGAAGAAGGGCGGCATCTATGGGCGATGGTCTATCTGCTGCACGCCTACTTTGGACGCGACGGCCGCGAAGAGGCGGAAGCGTTGCTGCGGCGCCGGTCGGGCAACGCGGACAATCCACGCATCCTCGGCGCGTTCAACGAGAAGACGCCGGACTGGCTATCGTACTTCATGTTCGCGCATTTCACCGACCGCGACGGCAAGTATCAGCTCGCGAGCCTGGCCGAATCGGGATTCGATCCGTTGGCGCGCACCTGCCGCTTCATGCTGACCGAGGAGGCGCATCATCTTTTCGTCGGCGAGTCAGGAGTTGGCCGCGTGATCGGCCGCACTAGCCAATTGATGAAAGAGCATAACACTGACGAAGTCAGTGAGTATGGTGGAATCGACCTGGCGATCATTCAAAAGTATATAAACTTTCATTACTCAGTGTCGCTCGACCTGTTCGGGTCTGAGTTATCGACCAATGCCGCCAATTACTACAGCGCGGGTCTGAAAGGCCGCTTCAAGGAAACCGGCCGGGACGACGACCATCAACTGACGGGAAGCGACTACGCCGTCCTGAAACCGGACAATGGAGTGATCATCCAGACCCGGCAGCCGGCGCTGATTGCATTGAATGAGACTCTTCGCGACGCTTACATTGCCGATTGCGAGCGGGCGCTCGCGCGATGGAACAAAATTATTCGAGAAGCGGGGCTTGGCTTCGAGCTCAAGCTGCCGCATCGCGGGTTTCGACGCTCGATTGGAGAATTCGCCGGCGTCAATGTGACGCCGGACGGTCAGATAATCACTGACGAGGAATGGCAGCGACGCAAATCGGATTGGATACCTACGCAGGCCGACCGCGAATTCGTGGCGTCGCTCATGAAGCCTGTCACAGCGCCCGGTCAATTCGCGGGCTGGATCGCGCCGCCCGCGCGCGGAATCAACCATCAAGCGCTGGACTTCGAGTACGTGACCGCGCTTCCCGCGAATTGATCGAAACCGCTTGACTCTGGACTATGGTCAAGGGTCTATCGTGAGGCACAGATGACGATTGGCCGAGTAGCTAATGCGGCGGGAGTGAGCATCGACACAGTCCGGTTCTACGAGCGGCAGGGGTTGCTCGCGGAACCAGGGCGGAATTTCTCCGGTTACAGGAACTACTCGGAAGATGTGCTGGACCGCCTGCGTTTCATCGGCGATGCGAAGCGGCTCGGATTCACGCTCAAGGAAATCAAGGAGCTGCTGTCGCTGGGCGTCAAATCGACGACCGAATGCGGTCCGGTGACGAGAAAAGCGGAAGTGAAATTGGCCGAGATGAACGATGAAATCAGTCGCCTGCTGGGACTTCGGCGCACGTTGCGGAAAATGGTGGAAGCGTGCGGTGGGAACTGCGCTCCGACCTACAAGGCACACGGAGAAGCTTCCAGAAGCAGAATCCTAAATCGCGCGCGGAAAAATGCGCGCTGAATAAGGACCCTCACCTTCATCCTCTCCCGGACGGGGAGAGGGGAAGAGCAGCGGCAGCAGCGCCAAGGTCTGAGTGCGAGAGGAGAGTCGAATGGAAGTGGTAATCTATACGAATACGGGATGCTCGGCATGCCATCAGGCGAAAGAGTTTCTCACGCAGCACAATGTCAGCTTCGTCGAGAAGAGCATCGCCAAGGATCCTTCACTTATCAACGAGCTGGCCAGCATGGGCTTTCGCGCGGTTCCAGTCATTCGCGTCGGCGACGAAACGATGCTGGGATTTAGCGCGGTGAAGTTGCGGAGGATGCTCGGGTTGTAGGTGGTCAGTCGCGAACCAATAAGCCGCGATGTATCCGGTGAGTAACGCGATGAAGCTCGATTCCTCGAGCGCGCGCGCCAGCCATGGGAAGGTGAGCTGGAACGCGGTCGGCGGCGGTATCAGGAAACGGTTGAAGACGCGGAGCGAAACCGCGCTGAGGATGTAGGCCAATGCCGCCATCCAGATAGCTCGCGAGCTTGACCGTCCATCCGCCGCGGACGCAACCATTTGCACAAACGGAATAGCCAGTAACACAAGGTAGTGATGCCATCCGACCGGGGTAAGCATGAGTGAAGTGGCTATCCACAGTGAGTAGATTCGCCATTCGGGATCGCCGCGGTTCGCATCGGCGAGCGTGGCGCGAATAGTCAATCCGAGTACGACAGTGTCCGCGACGGCGATGGCGGCGCGTCTGACCCAATCGGCAGATGAGCCGTGCGCGGTACCGGTCAACGCCCAGAACGTCCGCGATACGAAAGGTCCGAGGGCAAGATTATCCACCCGGCTCACGAGGTAGTCGTCAGTGAGCCACGATGCACCGTGAACGAAGCTGAGAGTATGCGTTAATCCCAAAATCGCGACAGTTACGAATACTCCTGCCGCGATTCCAGCCATCGCGAACTCGGCTGCCCGCCATTTTCGACGGATGACAAAATAGCCGACGAGCAGAAGCGGGTACGCTCGCAACAATCCGGCCAATGCGATCAGCAAGCCCGCGGTGCCGTCGCGCTCGCGTTCCATCGCGCGCATCGCGGCTACCATCAGAGCCAGGACGATCAGCTGCGATTGTCCCCAGTACAAATTTACGTTCACCGGCGCCGACATCAGAATCAGTCCCGCGAGCAGCCATCCCGTACGCCCGGAAAGCCCGCGTCGATGAGCCAGCAACAGGTACATCGCGATTGCCAATGCCGAAAAGTTGATCGCGCTCCAGATCCAGAATGCGAGCCGTGGCCGCAACCGGGTGAGAGGTTCGAAGCAAAGGAGAAACGGCGGAGTTTCGGAAGCGTGGAGCAAGCCACCGGTCTCGAGGCCGAGCTGGACTCCGATCGGAGTCAAATTCGAAGAATACGGATCGATTCCATGGCGGAGCGCCCACGCCGATTCGTAATAGTTCGAGAAGTCGCGACGGTGCCACTGCCCGGGCATCTTGGTCAAAGTGCCCGTCAACGTCAGGAGCGCGCAAATCCATACTACAGTCAGGATCGCGGGCTGACGCATCGCGGCCGCGATTCGATCTTTCACGCCCAACTATGGGCAAACCACGACCTGCGAGACTACGAAAACGCTGAGCCACGGCGTTATCCGGAGAACTCAAAATCGGTTTGAGCCAAAAGCGTCGATCCAATCCTTGCTGTCATTGCGAGCGAAAACTACAGTTCACGGTTGTGGCTGGGCAAATGAAATTCTTTTCGAATGCCGGCCAGTTTCTCGAAGGTCTTCAGCCGTTTCTCCTAACTCGTGAAGCTGAGCACTGCTTGATCCTGGGCATTCTCGATGGGCTTCGAGCGGGCGAGCAGTGGGGCTCGGCGCCACCGCTCATGGCGATGATTGAAGAGCGCGGTGAGGCGACGGCAGTCGTCTTGATGACGCCGCCGCACAATCTCATCCTTTCATGGACGGCCGACGATTCCACGATCGACGCGATAGCTCACGAACTCCATGCAACCGGCATTGCGGTTCCGGGGGTCAACGGTTCCGCTGAAGTGGCCAGGAAGTTCGCCCTGAAGTGGTCGGAACTCTCGGCGTGCACCTACCACGTGCAAATGGCGCAGCGGATCTACCAGTTGAGCCGGGTCAGAAACGCAGTGCGAGCTGCGGGCCGTATTCGTGAGCCTGACACGTCCGATGACGCGTTGATGCGGAAATGGCGGGCCGCTTTCTCGGTGGAAGCTGAAGGCATGGATCCGAGCGAAGCCGAAAGGAATGCGGCGCTCCCATTGCCACCGTCCAGACGCCTGGTCTTGTGGGAAGCCGACGGATTGGTGGTGTCGATGGCGGGATTCACGGGACGAACGCCAAATGGCATCCGAGTGGCCTGGGTTTACACGCCGCCGGAGAATCGTGGCAAAGGATTTGCCGGCGCGTGCGTTGCTGCGCTCAGTCAAAAGCTCCTCGACGACGGCCGCAGGTTCTGCTTTCTGTATACCGACCTTGCCAATCCGACCTCCAATCACATCTATCAGACAATCGGGTATGAACCGGTTACGGATGCGACCGTGTATTCGTTCTCGTAAGTTTCAGTAGTTCGTTTATGCGATCCCGATTGACGCCGATAGGCAAATGGACGGCCGCACTTATATTTGTCGTCCTGTTGGCCGGCGGTTGCGCCACTCCGGTCGGAGTCACGCGCCTAAACGAGCAGGCGGCCCATCGCGAGCTCAATACGAACATCCTGTCTGCCGGCAAATTGAGTGACTACTCGACGCAGCTTCTGGAACGATCCGCGCTTACCGATCGCTTCAAGAGCGATCCGCAAACAGTCCTTGCCGAGTTGAATTCCGGACTTGGCAAACCTGACGAACGCGACCGGCTGTTCGCGCTATCCGAACTCTCGTTTGCATACGCCGAGGACTCCGGGGATCAGTCCTACTACCTGGCATCCGCGGCCTATGCGTATGCTTTTCTCTTCCCGGCGAACTCGGCAGACGCGCCCGGCCCATACGATCCGCGCTTGCGGCTCGCCGTTGATCTCTACAATCGCGGCATCGCGCTGGGACTGGCGACGAAAGACGGGAAGGAAGTTGACCTCAGCGCTCGTCAACTGAGTTTGCCTTTTGGGGCGCTCAGCTTGAGCGTCAACCCGGAAGGATTCGACTACGGCGGAAATCATCTGACAAAATTCGTGTCGCTCGCGGACCTGGAGGTGCGTGGGCTGCGCAACACCTACCGCCGACCCGGCATCGGCGCCGCGCTTTCGGCGCGAGTCGAGCCGTCGGCAGGCAGTCCCGGGAGCCGCTGGATCCCCCCGAACGCGAAGGTTCCGATCACTGCGTTCGTGCGCTTCGACAATCCGCGACTCGCGATGAGCACCGGACGTCTGCACGGCACCGTCGAACTTTACGATGAGGACCGGGCGGATGCCGTACAGGTAGACGCGCAGTCCGTGCCACTCGAGTCGGATCCCAGCGCCGCGCTCGCCTATCGGCTGGAAGGTGCGCCGATTTGGGATTTCGAGATCGCCGGCTTTCGCCAGGGAGACTTTACTTTTCTGGGCGCTGGCAATGGCAGCGAAGTCAACGGGCTCTACATGTTGCATCCGTACCACCCAAACATGATCCCGGTGGTGTTCGTTCATGGTACGGCGTCGAGCCCCGCGCGATGGGCTGAGATGGCGAATGAGCTGCTCGGCGATCCAAAGATCGCATCGCGCTATCAGCTTTGGTTTTTCATGTATAACAGCGGCAATCCGATCGTGTTGTCTGCGATGCGCTTGCGGGAATCGCTCCAGGCCGTGCGGAAGGCCGTCGATCCCGAGGGCAAGGACGCCGCGCTCAACCAGATGGTAGTGATCGGCCACAGCCAGGGCGGACTTCTGACGAAAATGATGGTCGTCGATAGCGGCAATCGTTTCTGGAACAACGTCACGTCGGTCCCGTTTGACCAGGCGGAACTCGATCCTGAGACGCGCGACCTGGCCTCACGCGCGATGTTCTTCAAACCGCAGCCATTCGTGACGCGGGTGATCTTCATTGCAACACCGCATCGCGGCAGTTACATGGCCAGCAATCCCATCGTCAAGTTCGGCAACAAATTCATCAACCTGCCCGGCAGTCTCGCCAAAACCGCTGTCACTCTCGGCAACCTTCGCGAAGCCAGCATGATGGGAACTCCGTTTACGATGCCAACCGCGCTGGACAACATGGATGCCTCCAACAGGTTCATCAAGGCGCTTTCTTCATTGCCGATTGCGCCTGGCGTGCACGCGCATTCGATAATTCCAGTGCGAGGCAGCGGGCCGGTCGAGGAGGGCAACGACGGGGTCGTCGAGTACAAAAGCGCGCATATCGACGGCGTCGAATCCGAGCTGGTCGTGCACTCGGGTCACTCGACTCAGGCCACGCCCGAAACGATCGAGGAGGTCCGCCGCATCCTTTACGAGCACGCTGGAATCCACTGATGCTCCGGCGCGCAGTCCGCTTGATAGCGACGTTGGCCCTGTCGGTAATCGTCGTCGCGGGTGTCGCCTGGGGCGTGCTGGCGCTGTGGATAGACGGTCCATACTCGCGCGTGCTCGCGGGGACGCTGGCCACGAGTCTTGTTTTGCTCAGCATGCTCCTGGCGAATTTCGTTCGACCCCTGCGGAGAGGGCTCGTGGCAGCGCTGTTGCCGGTGGCAGTAGTGGCCCTCTGGTGGACGTCGATTACACCGAGCAATTCGCGCGACTGGACTTCCGATGTCGCCCGCACCGCGCGAGCATCCTTTGACGGCAGCCGCGTTACGATCGAGAACGTGCGAAACTTCAAGTACCGATCTGAATCCGACTACGACCAGCGCTGGGAAACACGGACCTACAATCTCGACGGGATTCGCGGCATGGACTTGTTTCTGTCGTTTTGGGGACCGACCCAAATCGCGCATACGATCGCGAGCTGGGAATTCGACGATGGCCAACACTTGGCGATTTCGATCGAGACGCGCAAGGAGAAGGGCGAATCATATTCGGCGCTGCGCGGCTTCTTCCGTCAGTACGAGCTCTATTACGTGGTTGCGGATGAACGCGACGTGGTCGGATTGCGAACCAATGACCGCGGCGAGCAGGTCTATCTGTATCGTATTCGCGTTCCCGCCGCGGATGCGCGCGCGCTGCTGGTCGACTACCTAGACGAGATCAATCGGCTCGCCGATCATCCGCAGTGGTACAACGCACTGACGCAGAACTGCACGACAACGATTCGCAGCCATGCGCAAAACGCCGGCCTCGCTGGCCGCCTGGACTGGCGATTGCTCGCCAACGGTCACCTCGATGAACTTCTCTACGAACGCGGCCAGATCGACACCGACTTGTCGTTCGTGGATCTTCGGGCGCGCAGCAATATCACTGAAAAAGCGAAAGCCGCGGACGACTCGCCTAATTTTTCCGCCCGCATCCGCCAAGGTCTGCCGGCAATGAATTAAAACCCGGATTGACAACGTTCGTGGGCGACTCCGGATAGAGTTCCGATCGCATCATCGCCCGGATGAGCGGTACGAGAATGTCACCTTTCTGGGATACGCGCTGTGCTCATCTCCGGAGAGACTCCGTTTGGCCGCCACAGCTGTCTCGTCTCATCCTTTGATGCTTTCGACTTCGACCGCAGTCAGCTTGTATTCGGGACAATCGGTGAGGCGATCACGAACCTCGCTGGTGAGCGCGTTGGTGGAGGTTGCGGGATCATGAAAGCTCAGGAACAGGACCCCCGGAGACACCTCGTCAGTCACGCGAGCGATCGCACGCGCCTCGCCGGAGCTGCTTCGGAGCCGAACCCGCGCACCATCTTGAATGCCACGCAAAGCGGCGTCGTTCGGATGAATCTGCAACTCGTCCGACGGATGCAGTCGAAGGTTCGGGCTGCGGCGCGTCATGGTCCCGGCGTTGTAATGTTCGAGCACCCGCCCAGTGATGAGTGTTAGAGGAACGCCGAAGCTCGGCGACGGCTGGAATTCGACGCACGTCAAGCGCGCGCGGCCTCGCGGAAAGCCGGTTTCATAGAGCACTGGAGTTCCAGGCTGGTCAGCTGCTGGCACCGGCCACTGAAGTCCGTCGCCTTCGAGGCGCGAATAAGAGACGCCTGCGTAAATTGGCGTCAGGCTCGCGATTTCATCCATCACGGCTGAGGGCGCCGACGCGGCCTGCCGCAATCCCGTCGCGGCCATCAGCGCCTCGATGATTTCGATATCCGATCGCGCTCCAGCGAGCGGAGGTAAGGCCGCGCGCACTCTCTGGATGCGCCGCTCGGCGTTAGTGAAAGTACCGTCCTTTTCGAGGAAACTTGCGCCCGGGAGGACCACGTCGGCCAGCTTTGCGGTCTCGGAGAGGAAGAGTTCCTGGACGGCGAGAAATTCGAGGTTCTGCAGCGCCTTGATCGTCTGCTCGGAGTCCGGATCCGTCTGCACCACGTCTTCGCCGAAAATATACATCGCACGAAGGTCGCCCCGCCTCGCCGCCTCGTGCATCTGGGGAATCGTCAGTCCGCGATGCGCCGGAAGGACGCGTCCCCACCCCGCTTCGAACCTGGCGCGCGATACCGGATCCTCGACGCTTTGGTAGCCCGGCAGAAATCCGGGATCGCATCCCATATCAGCGGCACCTTGAACGTTGTTCTGGCCGCGCAGGGGATTCACCCCGACTCCTGCTCGGCCGAGGGCTCCGGTCAGAATCGCGAGATTGCAGAGCAGGCTGACCGACTCGCTACCCTGGTAGTGCTCCGTCACGCCGAGCCCGTGAAACATAATGGGCCGGTGAGCGGTTGCGTAGCGGTGGGCCGCCTGCCGCACAAGCGCAGCGGGCACACCGGTCAGGTCCTCGACCGACTCCGCCGTCTGCCGGCGAATGAACGGTTCGTATTCCTGCCATCCCTCAGTGCGCTCGCCGACGAAGGTCCGATTGACGAGGCCCACCTCCACAATCGCGCATGCGAGCGCGTTGAATAGCGGAACATTTGCGCCGGGCCGCACCTGCAAATGAAGATCGGCTATTGCCGCGAGTTCGGTGCGCCGCGGATCGATGACAATCAACGTGGCCCCTCGCAGCGCCGCCTGCTTTACGCGTGCGCCGACGATTGGATGAGCCTCGGTCGCGTTGGCGCCGACGATCAGGAGCAGGTCGGCCCCTTCGACGTCGGCGAACGAATTGGTCGCGGCGCCGGTGCCGAACGACTCGCGCATGCCGGCCGCAGACGGCGCGTGGCATACTCGCGCGCAGCAATCGACGTTGTTGGTGCCCAGCCCGGCTCGAACCCATTTCTGGAAGAGGTAGTTCTCCTCGTTCGTACAGCGCGAAGACGAAAGGCCGCCGACAAAGCCTCGCAAGCGCAAGAGCTCACGGGCAATCGACGCGATCGCTTCGTCCCACGACGTGGGTTCGAGCCTGCCGTTACGCCTGATGAGCGGAGCGGTGAGTCTTTCAAGATGTCTCGCGAAGGCGTGAGCGTAGCGGCCCTTCAGGCACAGATGTCCTCTGTTGACGATCGCTTCCTGAACGCCGTCGATGTACGCGACGCGATCCGAGTGGACGTGAACCTCGAGTTGGCAGCCGACACCACAGTACCCACAAGTCGTGCGCACCGCAGGCTCGCGGGACACGGAGCGCTCACGATCTACGTCGCTTATCGCGTCGGTCGGGCAGATCGCGACACACGCGCCGCAGCTTACGCATTCACTGTTTGCGAAGTTCCCGGCCCCCCACGCGAGGTGGGTTGCGGCTCCGCGACCCTCGAACGCGTAGACGAATTGTCCTTGGACCTCGGCGCAGGCGCGTTCGCACAGACGACAAAGGATGCAACGCGAAAGATCGATCCGCAGGTACGGATGGCTGTCGTCGGCCAGGATGGAGCGCCGACCCGCCGCGTAGCGCGATCCTGTGACACCCCATGCTGACAAGTCCCGCGCGACAACGCCGAGCGGCGCGGATTCGGTGAGCATCAGTTCCCCGAGGTCGCGGCGGTACGCCGTGAGCGCTGCCGACTCCGTCAGTACCGACATTCCGTCCAGCGCCGGCGTCGAGCACGCCGCGACGTAGCGGCCATCCACCTCGACCAGGCACGAGCGGCAATGCCCACTGACCGAGAGACGCCGGTCATAGCAAAACGCGGCTAGCTCGACGCTTGCGGCCCGGCACGTATCGAGGAGTGTGCCCCTGGCCACGACCTCGCGGTCGTTCAAGGTGATCACCCGAGCACCTCATCGCCGAAGTGCGTTAGCAGATCACGGATCGGCAGCGGGATCCCGGAACCAAAGCCGCAAAGGCTCCCCATTTCAAGAGTCGAGAGGAGCCGCTCGAGGATTGCTCGATGGCGTATCCCGCCAAGCAGTGAAGTTCCGACGCGGCACGGGGTGCAGCTGCCGCACGACTCTGCGGCGGCGAACGCGAAAATGTGTTCCGCTAAGGCGCGCGGCGACACGCTGTCATCGAGGACCACAATCCCCGCGTGCCCCATTCCCGGAAGCGAATCGAATGACAGCGGTGTATCGAAACGCGAGGCGGGTAAAACCCGGCCCATAGGACCTCCGACCAGCGCCATGTTCCACCGCCGGCCGGCGACAAGACCTTTGCCAGCGTCTTCGAGGATGCGGATCAGCGGCGTTCCCAGCTTGACCTCGACGACGGTCGGATTGGCGATCGCACCGGACAGACTCACCGCCTTGGTGCCGCTGCCTTGGCAGGTGCGGGCGATCCAGGGCACGATCGCGAGCGTCTCGACGTTTTGCACCACGGTCGGCTTGCCCCACAGCCCCTGTTCGGCCGGGTAGGGAGGACGCACGCGCGGCTCTCCTCGCAATCCCTGAATCGAATTGAGAAGCGCGGTCTCCTCGCCGCAGATATATGAGCCTGCCCCGGAAACGACTTCGACTTCGAACTCATCTCCGAGGTGCTTGGCATCGCGGGCCTCATCGATGGCGTCGCGCATCGCCTTCTGTGCCTGCGGATACTCGCTTCGAATGTAAACGACACCTTGTCGTGCACCGATCGCCCGAGCGCACGCGAGCATTCCGGCGAGCACGGCGTGTGGATCTTCTTCGAGCAACAGCCGATCTACGTAACTTCCGGGATCGCCTTCGTCACCGTTCGCGACCACGTAACGTTCGATGCCTGGGGCGTCGCGGGCGGCGCGCCATTTGGCCGCGGTCGGGAAGGCCGCGCCTCCGCGTCCGCGGAGGTGCGTTTGCTCGAGAGCGGACAGGATTGTCAGGCCATCAGGGAGATCGTATTCGCTGAGCGGCGGACGGCTCCGAGAGCCAATCAGGTTGCGTAGCACGACCGCGGTGTCTGCAATCGAACTGCGCGGGATCGGAACCGACGATATCGGCTGCGCGGCACCAGCTCTTACGAGGCCGAGCCATTCGGCCATCGGCTGCTTGCCGGGGCGGGTGAAGATTGAGTCACCGCGACGAAACGACGGCGCCGCGAAGCAATAGCCAAGACATCGCACGGTTCGCACCGGGCCGGCCGCGCGCAATCGCCCTGCCAACTCCGCGCCACCGGCGAAATGGCATGCAGTTCCGTCACAGACCTCGGTCTCGTGTTTCAGATCGTCATAGAAGGATCGCAGTCCCCGAACGGTGGCGATTGGCAACCCGCGAGTCGCAGAGACTTCCGTGTCACTTCTGCCGTCAAGCAGATCATGAACCGCGTTGCTCTCTCCAGGCGAACCCCGCGCTCTCCGGCGAGCCCATTCGAGCAGATGCAGTCCGCCATCCACGTTCTTGCGCTCCGGCCCGTCGTCTGGAGACTGCGGCGTCAGGTTCTTTCGCGAGTCCTTCACATCTTTACGAAACCGCTCACTTCTCCGCTCTGTCGCGGGTCGACGCCGCCACGCCCTTCTCTCGACTCATCCGCACAGCCTGATCGCGAAGGCAGGAACCTTGACGGCGAAGATCAGACTAGATCGTAGAGTACAATACTGGCAACTTGCTGCGACAGCGTGGCACGGTCTTAATTCGCCAGAGCTGTTTCCGATCGCCGTGGTCGGCGAACGTGCCGCCGGGAAGGACTCATGGTTTTGGGCGCGCGAGAAGGGCGCGGAGTATTGGGCTTTCGATTGGATGGGCCAGTAGCGGACGAAGTGCGGAGAATTGAGGCGCCAGCGTCGAATAGTAATAGCCGCACTAAACTGGTCCGAGTAAGGTCAAGATCCAAGCCCCAACGTCGTCGGCGCACTAATAGCGATATCTAAGGATAAAGCATGCCCGCGGTCGTGAGGCGGAGCGGAAAGTGTCCGGCGATGAATGGGCCATAGACCGCGACTACCAGGATGACCGAGGCGAGGACCCAGTAGCCAAGCCGATCAAGCCGCGGCTGCCATCCGATAGTAAGCGGTGCCTGGACTGTAGCGGTGAACGGTAGGTCACTCCGCTCCTTCCTTTTGCCAGCAATTTTCGTCATCACCAAGACGAAGAAGAACAGCATCGCGCCAGTGAACATCAACGTGCCGCCGATGCCCGTCATGATTCCCGGAATCCTCCACGCCGCTACGCTGTAGGTGGCATGCACCATGTCGGTGCGCCGCGGCATGCCCTCGATCCCTCCCGCCATCAGGCCGCGCGAGAAAATCATCACTCCGAAGAAATACAAAAACGCCTGGAACAGCGCCAGGCGTCGCGACCATAGCTCGCGCTGCTCGAAATACGGTATCAGCCAGTAGGCTATTCCCATGTAGGAGAGAGCGACCGCGCAGCCGATGGTGAGATGAAAATGCCCGGGAACAAACGCGGTGTTGTGTATCTCCATGTTCATCGTGTAGCTCGCATTCATCAGGCCGGAGATGCCGCCGAGCAGGAACGCGATCATGGCCAGCACCTGCGCCGCGACCGAGGGATCGCTCCACGGAATCCTGAAGAACCAGCCAACGAGCCCCTTGCCTCCGCGCCGGCGTCCCGCGATCTCGAGCGCATACATCACCGAGAACGCGGTCATCAA
Organism: uncultured delta proteobacterium; assembly: GCA_963724395.1. Lineage (GTDB taxonomy): Bacteria > Desulfobacterota > Binatia > Binatales > Binataceae > Binatus. The sequence goes on from CAVRUK010000006.1 coordinate 137,935, forward strand.
GCTGGGGAAGAAAATTGCGAAGGTTATAGCTGCGACGGCGAACTTCAATCCCCCCGAAATGCCCGGGTCGACGAACTGATGATGAAAGCCGACCGGGACGAGCAGGATGAAAAGCAGGAAGGCCACACGCGTCAGCGTGTCGCTGAAGAGCACGCCACCGGCTTGTTTGGGAATCATCCCGTACCATGAAACGTAAATCGGCAGCAGCCAGAAGTACACGATCGGATGGCCGGTGAACCAAAACAGCGTACGATCGAGCATCGGATCGACGCCCGGAAGCAATCCCAGCGACCATGGCAGAAGGAAGACCACGACCTCCACTGCCAGGCCGACCGAAGCGATATCCCACATCACGTAGGTCGCAATCGACATGAAGGCGAGCAGCGGCACTCGCTCGCCCGGATGCTCCTTGCGCCATCCGCGCAGCGCAACCAGCTGAGCTGCCGAGATCAACCAGGTACTTACCACCACCAAAGCGAGGCCGAGGTAAAACGTCCAGTCGGCTTCCAGCGGCGGATAGAAGGTGTACAGGACCGAAGCTTTGCCGGCGAGCATCGCGTAGGCAGCCATCAACGAACCGATGAAGAGCGTCCAGAAAGCCGCCTGCAGGAGCGCACTGTTGAGCTTGCGCCCGAGTCCTCGCGCGGTAGTCAGCGCGAGAAAGCCATTTGCAAATGCGGTCGTGAGCACCAGCGCATTCAACACGCCGTGAATCGTCAGGCCCTGGTAGTAGGACGTTACGACCGGATAGTACTTGACCACGTTAACATGCGCATAACCGAGCGCCTGGCCAAGTCCCATGACGACGCCGATCGCAAGCACCGCGAATCCGAAGTAGATGTTCCACTTGATGACGCTCAACTGACTATTCGGTAGCGCGAAGCCTGATGGCTCCGAGACGATCGACGTACTCATTTCACCACCACCTTGCCGGACATCGTGTGATGCAGGCGTCCACAGTATTCCTGGCAAATCAGCAGGTATTCGCCTGGTTTGGTGAAGCGGTAGTTGAATTCTGAAACCTGCCCGGGAATTAGCATCATGTTGACCCGCGTGCCGACGATCAGAAATCCGTGGATCACGTCGGAGGAAGTTGCGACGAAGCTGACGTCTGCCCCAACAGGAATGTCGATTTCGTCGGGAGTGAAGGACCAGACTTGCGCGATCACGACCGCTTGATATTTCCCCGGCGCGATTTGCTTTACCCCGATGTGATCGAACGGCGGCGTCTGGCGCAGCACCTTGCGAAGTTTCTGGCCGACGTCGCAATAAATCGTCCCCCTACGGGAGGGAAGATGGATCCCCATCCCGACGCTGCTATAAGCAAGCGCGCCCAGGAAAATCACAAGGACCGCGGCGCACGCCAGCAGGAAGGGCTTCTCGTACCGCTCCATTTATCTGTCCACTAACATCCAGAACATCACGGCCCATCCGACCGCGAGCGCCAGCATGTAGATTCCCAGTATGAAGATCGTGCCGGTAGGTGGCGGAAGGTTTTCTTCGGAGAATTCGTCGCCCGACGTTTCGCCTGCCATGCGTCCCTCTCCTTCAATAGCGCCGCCCGCCGGCAACCCGCGCTCGCTGACTCGCGAGGTCTATCCGTCATTAACCGTGCACGGTTCCAGCCTGACATCCTGTGACCGCGACCACGTATGCTGAATCGATCGCCTACTCTTGTCGGTGCATGTTTGTCCAGCGATGCTCAGAATGTTGACCGTAAGCGCGTGGGTCCCCGGGGCGGGGCATTTGCAAACTCCGGGCGTCAATGAGCCTCAAATCAAGACTCAAATTGTAAAATCCGATCGTCGCGTTCTCGGAATCAAAGTGCGTATTCCGGGACCTTCGAGGAGCCACAGGTGCTACCATTCCAGCAATGCTTCATGGTGGCGTTCCGTGTGCTTGGATATACAACAACACGGGCAAGAGCGTGCTTGCCGCGGCTGTGTGCGACGACACGAACAACGTCAGCTGGCGACTGTTTCCGATCCAGGGTCCCTATCACGACCCGCGCGTCTCCAGTTTGATCGTGACTTTCGTGGCCGTAATCGTCACTGCCATTTGGGGGGCCGTGAACGTTAGCTCGGCACAGAAATGCTTGAGTAGTAGCATGCTGTTGGCGGCTTCGCGTTCGTGCACATGAACCAACTCCCGGACAATTCGAAAGCTCAACCGGATAAAGAGCAGGGAACGGTCACGCGCGTTCGTGGATCGGTCGTCGACGTCGAGTTCGCAATCGGACCTCTGCCGGCAATCAATGACGCATTAACGATCGAGCTGGACGGAGGGCCCCTGCTGGTCACCGAAATCCAGGAGCATCTCGATCCTCGCACGGTTCGCGCCGTTGCGATGGAGAATACCTCGGGTCTGCGCCGCGGTGCGATCGCTCGCCGTAGCGGACCCATCTGCGTGCCGGTCGGCGACAAGGTGCTCGGCCGGCTGATCAACGCAATCGGCGCTCCCATCGATCGGCTCGGGCCTATCGACACGAGCGCACCGCGCTGGCCGATCCATCGCAACTCGCCGGCGATCAATCGTCAGGATCACAAGCGCGAGGTTTTTCGTACCGGCATCAAAGTTGCCGATCTTCTTGCGCCGCTCGCGCGGGGGGGCAAAGCAGGTATGTTCGGAGGCGCGGGGGTCGGTAAGACCGTGCTGATCATGGAACTGATTCGAAGCACAGTCGAAAAGTATTCGGGCATCTCCGTGTTCGCGGGCATCGGGGAGCGATCTCGCGAAGGCCACGAGCTGCTGGCCGAGCTCCGCGAATCGGGCGTGTTGAGCCGAACGGCGCTGGTCTTTGGGCAGATGAACGAACCGCCCGGCGCGCGCTGGCGCGTCGGCATGACCGCGCTGACAATCGCCGAATATTTTCGTGACGTGATGAAAAGCGACGTGCTGCTCCTGATGGACAACGTATTCCGATTTGTGCAGGCAGGCTCAGAGGTGTCGGGGATGCTCGGGCGGTTGCCGTCGCGTGTTGGCTACCAGCCGACGCTGGCGACCGAGATCGCTGAACTCGAGGAGCGAATCGCCTCGGTGGAAGGCGCATCGGTCACCGCAATCCAGGCGGTCTACGTGCCCGCCGACGACTTTACCGACCCGGCGGTGGTGGAAACGTTTCGCCATCTGGATTCGTCGGTCGTCCTGTCGCGCGACATGGCTGCGGAAGGCCTATATCCCGCCATCGATCCGCTAGCGTCCACTTCGGTCCTGCTCGATCCGCTAGTCGTCGGCGAAGAGCACTATGCCGTCGCCGAAGAAGTACGTCGAACCATCGCGCGCTACAAGGAACTCCAGGAGATCATTGCGTTGCTCGGCGTAGAGGAGCTGAGTGCGGAAGACCGACGCATCGTGGCCCGCGCCCGCCGCCTCGAGCGTTTCCTTACACAGCCCTTTCTAGTCACTGAGCAATTTACGGGGATTGCAGGAAAATCGGTCACTATCGCGGACACGATTCAGGGTTGCCGCGCGATTCTTGCCGGTGAAGGAGATGGATGGGCTGAGAGCTCATTTTACATGATCGGAACTTTCGAGGATGCTCGGCAAAAGGAGAATGCGGCGCGCAAGGCAGCAGCAATGATTCGGTGAGGCTGACAATCACAACACCCACCGCGATCGCGGTCGATGAAGATTCCGTTGGTCACGTTCGCGCTGAAGATGCCAGTGGCTCCTTTGGTATCGAATTAGGGCATGCGGATTTTCTCACTACGCTTTCGATTTGCGTCGTGAGATGGCGCAATCCTGGCGGAGAACACTATATCGCCGTGCGGGGCGGCGTGCTGCGCGTCCGCGAGGGCAAGGCCGTGGAGATCTCGACCCGCGAAGCGGTCGCGAGCGATGACCTCGGACATTTGCGCAGCGAAATTCTGACCACGATGGCGCATAACTTCGCGGCCGAACGCTCAGCCCGCTCGGGGGCGCTCGGCTTGGAACAGGCCGCAATTCGGCAAATCTATCGTTACCTGCGGCCGGCTGATCAACCACTCAAGGCTGGGCCGCTGAAATAACGCGCGAGCTAATCGTGGCAACCGAGCAAGGGCATGACGATCACGAGTTGAGGGCCGACGAACGTGAAATGGAAAAAGCCGTTAAGCGGGCGCATAGCCTGCGCGAGCAATGGTTGAAGACCGGGGAATGGCCGATGGGCCGTGCGCTCGCGATGATGGGGCGGTTCGGATGGACGATCGTGGCGCCGATTCTGGTCGGCGCGTTCGTTGGACGCTGGCTCGATCGAACCTTCGATAGCGGCGTGTTCTGGAGCGCGGCGTTTGTCTTTCTTGGCGCGGGACTGGGCTACTGGGCGGTTTGGAAAAGGATGAGCAGCGAATGATTGAACTAATCGTTTTGCGTATCGTGCCTTTTACCGTACTAGGCGCCCTGATCGGCGCCGCCTATTTCGCTGCGCTCGGATGGAATGTCCGGCTTTATGCTGACAATGGAGCCGGATTGAGTGCGATGCTGCTCCACCTCGCGCGCCTTGTCGTCGCCGTCGGTGCCTTCACGCTCTGTGCCAGGCAAGGCGCCGCGCCGTTGCTTGTGAGCTTCGGGGGATTCCTCGCCGTACGGACCATCTCAGTCAATCGCTACCGGCTTAAGCTCGTGAGGAATTCATGAGTCATTCGCCACTCGAGACCGTGGTCCTCTTTCATATCCTCATCGTTCCTGTCAGCCGCACAGTCGTAACCACGTGGGGGTTGATTTCGGTGGTGACCGCCGCAAGCTGGATCGTGACTCGGAGATTTCGCGTCGATGCCGGTGTATGGCAGGCGATGATCGAAACCATCGTGCTCGGAATCGACGAGCAGATCGCGGCGTTGCTCAACCGCGACGCGGCCCCGTTTTTGCCGCTGCTCGGAACCCTGTTCATCTTTCTGGTGGTAGCGAACCTATCCGGGTTGGTGCCCGGAGTCAGCGCGCCGACCGCGTCCATCGAAACGCCGGCCGCGCTGGCCGCGATAGTTTTTTTGTCGGTGCATTTCTACGGCGTTCGCATCCAGGGCCTCCGCGCTTACCTGAAAGGTTATCTTCGCCCGAATCCGGTTATGTTGCCGTTCAATATACTGTCTGAACTGACGCGATCGTTCTCGCTCGCGATGCGCCTGTTCGGAAATATCATGAGCGGCGAGCTGATAGTTGGGATCATTCTCGCGCTGGCAGGTTTGCTGGTGCCGATTCCGTTCATGGCATTCGAAATTCTGGTTGGCCTGGTGCAGGCCTACATATTCAGCGTCCTGGCCGCGGTTTACATCGGCGGCGGTATCGGCGCGATCGAGAAATGATGGAGGACGAAAGTAGATGACGGTTCAAATGCTCAGCGTAATCGGAGCGGTTGTGGCGGTCGCCGTCGGCTCGATCTCGCCGGCGCTCGCCGAGGGCCGCGCGATCGCGGCGGCTATGGAAGGTATCGCGCGGCAGCCTGAGGCTGCAGGCTCGCTTTCGCGTACCCTGTTCGTTGGCCTGGCGATGATCGAGACGATGGCAATCTACTGCCTGGTCGTCGCCTTGCTGCTGCTTTTTGCCAATCCTTTCGCGCGATGAATTTCAGTTGGTGGACTTTCGCGCTGCAGGCGGTCAATTTTCTCATCCTGATTTGGCTGCTGAGGCGGTTTCTGTTCAAGCCGGTCACTGCGATCGTTACCAGGCGCAAGGAAGAGATTGCGCGTGGCATGACGGAAGCATCGACTGAAAAACAAAAGGCACTGGATTTGCAGCGCGACCTTGAGGCGCAACGGGCGGGAATCTTGACGGAGCGCCAGAAGGCGCTTGAAGAACAGCGTGCGCAACTAGTCGGCGAACGCAAGAAGTTGATGGATGAAGCCCGCACGGAAGCTGAGAAGATCCGGATTCAGGCGGCCGCGCAGCTCAGCGAAGAACGCGCTGCTGCGACGCAAGAGTTGTTTTCCCAGACGATCGAACTCGCCGTGAGCCTCGCTGAGCGGCTGCTGCGCGAGCTGACGTTTCCTTCGATCGAGCACACCTTCATGACCCGCGTCCTGGACTATCTGGACCGTCTACCGGCGCCGGAGCGGACCGCGCTCGTTTCGCACCTCGACGAGACTCCGCTGGTGGTCACGACGGCTCACCCGCTAGACGCGCGAGAAGAGGCGGAATGGCGCGAACAGCTCGCGAAGCGGATCGGAGGCGCAGCGGGTATAAAGTTCAACGCCGATCCGGCGCTTATCGCAGGCACCGAAATCACCTTGCCGAGCGCAATTCTCCGCTTCAACTGGCGCGATGCGCTGACCGTCGCCGCCAAGGCGATCAATCGGAATGATCACGCTGGCTGAATCCCTGAAAAATCGTCTGCGCAGGGCGAGCGGATTGCTTGATCAGCTCAAGGCCGAGCCGCGGCTCGACTTGATCGGCCGCGTCGAACGAGTTGGAGACAATGTTGCCAGTGTTCGCGGGTTGCCGGAAACGCGGCTCGGTGAACTGCTGCTCTTCGAACGATCGGACGGCGGAGAGCCGGTCGTCGGAATTGTGCTGACACTCGATCCCGATTTAATCGGATGCGCGATGCTCGGCGACGACAGCGGCATCAGGGCCGGCAATCTGGTGCGTGGAACCGGTTCAGTCGCAAGTGTGCCGGTGGGTGACAACCTGCTGGGCCGAACCGTGAACGCGCTCGGCGTTCCGGTGGACGGAGGTCCAGAGATCGCGGCGGCGGGAGTTGAGCCGGTCGAGCGGCCGGCGCCGGCGATTGTCGATCGTGATTTCGTCGACACCGCGCTCAATACTGGCCTGCTCGTCATCGACGCGATGCTGGCGCTGGGCCGCGGCCAGCGTGAACTGATCATCGGCGATCGAGAGACCGGGAAAACCGCGATCGCCATCGACACGATGATCAATCAGCGCGACACCGGCGTGGTTTGCGTCTACTGCGCGGTCGGCCAGAAGACCTCATCCGTGAGCCAGGTGATCGACGCGGTCAAGCTGTACGGTGCGCCGGAGCGATGTATCTTCGTATTCGCACCCTCGGATGACCCACCTGGTATCCAATGGTTGGCGCCGTATGCCGCCTGCACAATGGCTGAGTATTTTTCGGAACGCGGTGGCGATGCGCTCCTGATCATCGACGATCTGAGCAAGCACGCTGTGATTTATAGGCAGTTATCGCTTCTGTTGCGAAATCCGCCTGGACGCGAAGCCTATCCTGGCGACATCTTCTATATCCATTCGCGGCTACTTGAGCGCGCGGCGAAGCTCAACCGCGAGCGCGGCGGCGGGTCGCTGACCGCGCTGCCCCTGGCCGCGACCGAGGAAGGCAATCTGTCCGCGTACATTCCAACCAACCTGATCTCGATCACCGACGGGCAGATCGTTCTTGAGCCGCGGCTGTTTCACGAAGGACAGAAGCCTGCCATCAATGTCGGCAAGAGCGTGTCGCGCGTCGGGGGCAAGACGCAGTCGCATGCGATGCGCAAGCTGGCCGAAACGCTCCGCCTCGAATACACGCAATTCCTGGAACTGGAAATCTTTACGCGCTTTGGCGGGATGGTGGATGAGCGCACGCGCGAAATCATCGAGCATGGGCGCCGAATCCGCGCCGTCCTAACGCAGCCGCAATTCGCGCCACTGTCAGTCGCGCATCAGGTGGCGTTGCTGGTTGCAATCGACGAGCGCCTGCTCGACCGGCTTCCGCTCAACAAAGTCAGCGAGTTCCAGTCGGAACTCGGTGCCTGGCTGAACCAGCATGCCGGAGAACCAATCCGTCGAATCAACTCCGACGGAGAGTTGGAGCTGGATACGCGCGCTGTGATCGTAACGGCCGTCGGCGAGCTTGTGGAACGCTTGAATCAGCCGAACCCCGCAACGGCCAAGCGATAACTCGATGGCCCAGGAACGCGAAACCGCTACCCGAATCAGCTCTCTTAACGACCTGCTCAAGATAGTTTCGGCGATTCGGGCGATGGCCGCCTCGCAGATGCAGCAAGCGCTCAGGTCGCTTGAAGCGATTCACCATTATTCAGAACAAATTCGCGAGGCCTTGTCCGAGGCCGCAACTCTGCTGCCGGCATATGGCGCGATCGAAGCCGCGGAACGACCAAACCATCCCGGACTGGTGGTGTTCTGCGCCGAGCACGGCCTGTGCGGAGGATTCAATGAGCATCCGCTGCGAGAGGCCGAACGCGCGAGAACCGAAAGCGGCACCGGGCTCGCGCTGATCGTCGTCGGAACTCGCGGCGCGCAGATTTGTCGCGAACGAGGATTGAGTCCGGATCTTGTATTGCCGATGGCGACGCATAGCTCCGGAGTGACCGCCTCTGCGCGCCGCGTCGCGGCGGAACTCTATCGCATGTTCAGCGACGGCCGCATCGCAGGCGTCGACGTAGTGTATGCCCAGCACGCCCGAGCGCAGGTCCCGAGCATCGAGCGGCATCGTCTGCTGCCGCTCGAGATGCCAGTCGTGCAAAAATCTTCGACGCAGTTGCCGCCGATCATCTACCTTGGGCCGCGCCGCCTCTTCGATGACATAGTCGGCGAGTATTTTTTCGCAACGCTCAAGAACGCCGCGATGCAATCATTCTTCAGCGAGAACTCGACTCGCTTTCGCACGATGGAAGCGGCGCATCAGAATATCCAGAACAAATCCGGCGAGCTTACAAAACTGATGCAGCGCCTGCGCCAGGATTCCGTAACCACTGAAATTCTCGACCTGATCAGCGGCTCCGAGGCGCTGGTCGCAAGCTGAAGCCACACATGAGTATGTCCGAAGGCACCATCGAACTATCTCGCTGCCGCGAATACGCGGGAAGATCTCCATGAAATCCAGATCAGGGGCCATGTGATTCCCAGTCTCGAAACGAGGATTGAGCCCCGATGGTTTGCTAGTTGTGATCGGCGAATCTGACTGTCTGAAACACCTGGATTCCGCTTAAGGATTTTGTTTCATAACGGGCGGCGAGCTGGAGGTTTAGTCTATGGGTGAACAGTGGGGCGGAAACTGAACATATCGCTCCTGACCATCGGCGCTATGGGCGACACCCAACCCTTTGTCGCGCTCGCAGTGCGGTTAAAGCAACGGGGGCATAACGTCAGACTCATGGCACGGCCAGACTTCGCGCCCCTCGCGGCGTCATACGATATTGAGTTCGCTCCGCTGGGGAATCCATACAAGTCGCTGCTACAGAATGAACAGGTGGCGACGGCTATCGGCTCAGGGAACATGCTCAGGATGCTAATAAGGCAAGCCTCGGACTCAAAACAAAGAAAGGCTTTCTTTGATCGGCTTGATACAGATACCTTGCGCGCCGTCGAGGGTGCCGAGGCTGTCATCTACAAGAGCAGCTGGATTCCCTTTTTCAGCGTCGCGGAAAAACTCGGCGTCCCCTCAGCTGCCGCGATGTTCATGCCGCTTACGAAGACGAGTTACTTCCCCAGTTTTCTCATGGGCGGCGGGAAGGACCGTGGCAGCACGATCAATACGTTTATTTGGCAAATGACGGAGCAATTCATCTGGCAGGTATCGCGGAAGTTTGACAACAAGATGCGCGACGAACTCCTGGATCTTCCACGATTGCCATTCTGGGGACCTTCCGCCCGGCAATTGGAACGGACCCCGCTCTTGTACGCCTACAGTCCTGCCGTGCTGCCTCGTCCCGCGGATTGGCCCGACCGCATTCACGTAACCGGATTCTGGTTCTCTGATCCACCGCCAGGCTGGATACCTCCGGCGGATTTGGTCTGTTTTTTGGAGAACGGGCCTCCTCCCGTCTACGTGGGCTTTGGCAGCATGCCAAGCGGTAGCGCCGAGGATACCCTCAAGTTGATCCTGAAGGCGTTGGAGTTGTCACACCAGCGAGGCATCTTGATGTCTGGTTGGGCGGGCATCGGCGAGGAACACGAACTTCCGGAATATGCTTTTGGTATTCAGAGCGTTCCGCATAGTTGGCTTTTTCCGCGGATGACTGCGGTCGTCCACCATGGAGGCGCGGGCACAACAGGTGCGGGACTTCGCGCAGGAGTCCCTTCGATAGTGACGCCATTTGTTGCGGACCAGCCAAGCTGGGCGAGGAGGATCGAGGCGCTGGGTGTCGGACCCCGCGCAATTCCATTCAGAGAACTTACTGCTGAGCTCCTGGCCGACGCGATTCGTCAGGCAACCTCAGATACTGCCATGCGGCAACGCGCCTCAGGTATCGGAAAGAAGATTCGTTCTGAAGATGGAATTGCAACGGCCATAGAACTGTTTGAGAGCTTCGTGCAGCAGAGGAAATGACTCATCCTCCCAAGACGAGGCCGGCCCTAGATCGGGGCAGATGATCGATCGCTGCTCGCTGATGCTGATGACAAAGTTCATGCCCTCCGCATCATGCTTGAGGAATTTGTTTCGGCTGTCCCTGGCCGTCAGCATCGCGTTCACGCGTATCCCGTTGCGTGCTCGACGCCATAAACCCTTATTTTTCAATGGTGCCGAGAGCGGGACTTGAACCCGCACGTGCTTGCGCACGGAGGATTTTGAGTCCTCTGCGTCTGCCATTCCGCCACCTCGGCACTCGAAGCAGCCACGGACTTGAATGAGTCATCTTAGCAAAGGTAGCGCGGACGGCAACGATAGCCGATAGCGGCACAGCCGGCGCATCGATCCTGAGGACTAGGATTGGATCGCTCATCCGATCGCCTGCAATGCGCGAAGCTGGGACCGCGATAGCCACTCGACGATAACTGTCGCAATGCTGAAATGGTCAGAAGTGACTATAGGAGTGGATACTAAGTAGTATTCTCACATATATTCCGCGATTGCTTGCTTCATATAATATGACGGGCGCACTATGTATTCATGGAAGCAGTTACCGCACGCATTCGCGCGCCGATCGTAGTTCCCCAAGCGCGCATTACGATCGTTGGTCTACGACATGCACTCGGCGATTGCCTGCTCGCGGCATGTTTCTTACTTGCCGCACTGCCGGGCGCACGAGAGCTCAAATTTTCGCTGGCGGGAGCCACGAACGTCGTATGGCTGACCGGCGCCGCGATCATGGCCGTCATGACGTTTGCGCGATTTGCCCCGCGCAGTGCGACCGTGAATCTGAGTACGATCGTGGCTACCGGTGGCATGATGATCCTTCCGTGTTTCATGCGTCCGACCAACTTGTCGACGGGCGCGCTGGCGACGGCCGGACTCATCCTGGAGCTGATCGGCGTGGTGCTGACTCAGGTTTCGCGCGTGTACATGGGCCGCAGCTTCGGGTTGCTGCCCGCGAACCGCGGAATCGTGTCGAATGGCCCCTTTCGATGGGTTCGGCATCCTGTATATCTCGGATGGCTGGTACTTTCGATTGGGTATGCGATGTCTTATTTGAATGATCGCAATCTCATCCTGATCCTTGTAACGCTTGCCTTTATGGTTTGGCGAATCGATCAGGAAGAAACACATTTGAGCGCGGATCCCGAGTATCGAAGCTACACGGATCGCGTCCGCTACCGTTTGTTACCTGGGCTGGTGTGAGTGAGGTTGGATGCTGGAGCGACGACGCTGCGGCATCCACCCGCTACTCCCGCGACGAGCGGCCTTCACTGCGGCGGTTGCCGCGCGTGCCCATCAGGTAGATCCCGCCTGCCAGCGGAGTCGAGAGAATCATCGCGAACGCGAGTCCGCCAATCACCGCGATCGCCAACGGCTGCTGAACCTTGGCGCCCGCACCATAACCGAGCGCTAGCGGGAACAGTCCCGCGGCGGTCGCGAGCGTGGTCATCATGATCGGGCGCAGCCTGACAGTCGCCGCGTCGAGCAGCGCCGTGCGCGGTTTTGTGCCAGCGCCGACTTCACGCTCCGCATGATCGAGCAGCAGGATGCCGTTCTTTGCGGTGATTCCCGCGACCATGATGATTCCCATGAACGACGAGATGTTGAGCGTCATTCCGGTTGCGCTGAGCGCGATGAAGCTGCCTGCCAGACACGACATCGCGGCGACCAGGCATCCGATCGCCGGCGCAAGCCGCGCGAACTCCCAGACCAGGATCAGGAACATCATGAAGGTCCCTGCCACCAGCACCAACGCGAGCTGGTGAAACGCCTGCTGTTGGTCGGCGTACAGCCCGCCGTATTCGAGCGATACTCCCGCCGCCAGTGGCATCGCGGCGAGGCTCCGCTTGACCTCGTCGACCCCGGTGCCGAGATCGACTCCCTCGAGCCGCGCCGTAACGTGCACGACGGGCCGTTGTCGTTCGCGATCGATTTCGTTGGTCGTGCCGAGAAAGTTTATCTTGGTGACCGACGCGAGCGGGACGCGCGCGCCCGAGCTCGACTTGAGAATCACCTCCGACAGCGTTCCCAGATCTTCGTGGAACGCGTCCGGGTAGCGCACGCGCACCCCGACCAGCCGATCGCCCGACAGCACGTTGGTCGCGACCGTCCCCTGAATCACCGAATCGAGCGCGGCGCGAATGTCATCGGCGCTCAGCCCGTAGTGCGCCGCCGACGTGTTGTCGACGACGACCGCTTGCTCCGGAATGCTCTCGACGATTCCGTCGAAGACATCCACCAGGCCGTGGATCGCGCGCATCCGGTCCGCCACTTGCCGCGCGGTGGCCTCGATCGTTTTCTGATCGGGGCCGAAAACCTTGACCTCGATCGGCTCAGGAACACCCGAGAGATCGCCGATCAAGTCCTGCAACACTTGCGAGAATTCGACCTGCACTCCGGGAACCGTTTCCAGGATTCGATCGCGGATGGAATCGATGATCGTGTCGATATCGCGCTTGCGGTCATGTTTCAGGCGCACGGACATGTCGCCGCGATTGGATTCGGTCAGAAAAAATCCCAGCTGCGTGCCGGTCCGCCGGCTGAATGCAACGACTTCGGGCGTCGTCTTCAGGATCGACTGAATCGAATCGAGCAGCGCGGTCGTGTCGGCCATCGTGCTCTGCGGCGGCGTGATGTAGTCGAGGATAAACGCGCCCTCGTCGAGCGGCGGCAGGTAGTCAGTGCCGATATTGTTGTAAACGAAGTACGCAACGAACACTGAAGCGACCGCACCAAGGACTGCCAGCGCAGGAACCCGAAGGACGGGGCGGATCGCCGTCAGAAACACCGTCTGAACGCCGTGATAGATTCGCCCCGCTTCGCGTGCGCGCCCGCGAAACCGCGCAAACGCGAGTTCCATTGCGGGCGTGAAGTAGATCGCGAGCATCAGCGAGATCGCCAGTCCTCCGCCGAGCGTTGCGGCCAGCGAGCGGAAGAAAACGCCGGTCACACCCGAAATAAAAACCAGCGGCGCGAACACGACGATCACCGTAAGCGTCGAGGCGATCAGCGGGCGTCGAAGATTCGTGAGACCCTCGGCCACAGCGTCGCCGGCGGACTTACCGGCCGCGAGTTCGCGATGAATCGCTTCGATCATGACGATAGCGTCGTCGATGAAAAGTCCGATGCCCGCCGCCAGCCCGCCCAGCGTCATCATGTTGAAGGTCAGACCCGCAACCTTCATCACGATGAACGTGATCGCGACCGTGCACGGCACCACGATCGCCGCGACCAGCGCGCTCACCGGACTCATCGTGAACGCCAGCACCACCAGCACCGCCAGCGCGAGGCCGAGCACGATCGCGTCGCGCACGCTGTTGAGCGACTCGGCGACCAGGTCCGACTGATCGTACGAGATCGAAAACTGAACGTCGGGATAGCGCTGACGAAACTCCGCGAGAATCTGCCGCGCCTCGGCCGCGACCTGCTCGGTGCTGCCGCTTGGCCGCCGCGAGATTCCCACCAACACCGCCGCGCCATTCTCGGACGCGGCCCGGATGTAGTCCTCCTGGATTCCAAGTTCGACCGAGCCGACATCGCTCACGCGCACCGGCTGACTGCCCTCCGCCGACAGCGGCATCGCGGCAATCTGGTCGGCTTGATGCAGGTCGGTCGTCACCACCGTCAACAACATACGATGCGATTCGTTCATCCGGCCCGCCGACGCGACGACGTTGTTCTTCGCGAGCCCCGCGACGACGTCGGCCGGCGACATGTCATGCTGCAGCATCCGCGCCGGATCGAGTCGCACCACGAATTCGCGATACTTGCCGCCGATCACGCCAATTCGGTAGGTGCCGTCGATGCGATGCAGGCTTGGAACCAGGTCGTAGTTCACGATGTCGGTCAGTTCCGGCAGGCTGCGAACTTTTGAACTCAGGCTCAAATCGACGATCGGAAACGTGCCGGTCGTCAGCAGCACCGCGTCCACAGCCGTATCGCCCGGCAACTGCGCGCGCGCGTGTGAGACCGCGGCGTTGAGCATCTGGAAGCTGATTTGAGGATCGGCGTCCTCGCCGAACGTGACGTCTATCTCGGTGCTGCCGCGCGTGGTCGTCGATCGAACCAGAGTCACACCCGTCACGCTGTACACGCTCTCTTCAAGAGGCCGAGTGACCGACGCGAGCATCTGTTCGGCCGGCAGATCGCCGCTGTCGGCCAGGATCGTCGCGCGGCGAAACGTCATCTCGGGGAATACCGCGCTCGGAATCGTTCGCGCCAGGATGATTCCGAGCGCACTTAACGCCAGCACCGACAGAACCGCGAGTGTCGAACTGCTGCGCGTCATTGATTTCCGTTCGCAACGCGGACGCCAAGGCCGTCCGACAGCGCATAGCCGCCCGAAGTCACGACCAGGTCGCCCACCTTGACGCCGTCGGTTACCTGGACCAGGTCGTGGTCGCGCAGCCCGACTTTTATGTCCGTGCGATGCGCATGTCCGTCGGCGCCGACCACGAACACGTGGTAGCGATCGACACCCTGATCTTGAAACAGCGCGGCGGCCGGAATTGCGATCGCATCGGGCGCGCTGGCCGTCTCGATGCGCACCTCAACCGGCGCGCCCGCCTCCGCGATACGCTCCGCGCCGGTGAAATCCGTCCGCATCGACGAGCTCTCGGTGGCCGTGTCGAAATTCGGCATCAGAGCCGCGACCCGCGCGGGGAACTCGACGCCGGGGCGCAACGGAGTCGTCACAGTTGCTCTCATGCCGAGCCTCACCATCGAGATCTTGCTCAGAGGCAGGGACGTATCGACGTAGAGGCTCTTCGGATCGATCAGATCCACCAACGTGTCGAGGTCGGCCACCATCTGCCCGCTGGTGACCGGCGGTTGTGATACGATTCCGGATTCCGGCGCGACCACCGGAATTCCCGCGCTATGATTGTGGCGAGCGACCGACGCACTGAGCCGCGCGGCGTCCTGTGGATCGATCTTGCGCGCGACCTCAAGCCCCGCTTCCGCGGCTTCGATCTCGCGATTGACGACGTGGGCGACGACCTGGCCCCTGCGCACCGAATCGCCGCTGACGAGCTTCATCCCTGTCACCCGTCCCGCCGTAGGCGCACGTATGATCACGTGGCGTGTCGCGACCGTTTTGCCGAGCAGTCGAAGCTCGCTCGTCATCGGATGCACTTCGGCGCGAGCCGCACTCACGAGCAGAATCGGATTGGATGGCGCCGAACTTTCGTCATCGCCCTTTTTTTCGCCGCCGCATCCCGCCAGCAGCGCGACCGCCATTGCCGCCGCGAAGATCGCGCTGGCGCGACGGTTCGAGCTCGCGCGCATCATCATTGGATTCGGCCGAAGAGAAGATTCGTCTCCGCCACCGCTTCGCGCGCGTTGAATTCCTGATCGTGCCGCTGTAGCCGCAATTGTTCCGCCTGCTGGTAGGCATCCAGCACCTCGAGCATCGTCGCGGTTCCGCCGCCCAAAAACCGCGTCCACGTCAGCGCGAAATTATCGTCTGCCGTTGGCTGCGCGCGCGACAGGATGCCGAGCTGCCGCTGCGCGTCGTCGTAGCGAAGCGACGCGTCCGCTATTCGCCGCTTCATAATGTACTCGGCCTCTCGTGCCTGCGCCGTCGCCGTATGCTCTTTCGCCTTCGCCTGATCGATGTGCGAAGAAATCAGGCCGCCATCGAACACCGGCATCGACACTACGCCGTCGTACGAGCCGCCGAAGTTGTGAGAGATCGTCTTGGGCGGATCGATGCCGACAAATCCGGTCGTGAAAGCGAGCTGGAAAGTTGGCAGACGCTCGGCCTTCGCCGACTCGATCTGCGACTCCGCCGACGCGATCGCGCGCTGCGCCGCCTGCATCACCGGGCTCTGCGCGAGGTCGCCCGACGGCTTCGCCGGAACTCCGCTGAGGCTCGCGATGTCGAGGTCGGGCTGGTTCGGCTCGCCGATCAAAATGCCCAGCGTCGCCGTTGCGCGCTCGCTGTTGCCACGCGCCGCGTCGAGCGCGAGTTCGGTGCTGTCGCGCGCGGTGCGAAACTTGAGCACGTCGTTGGTAATCGCGCGTCCGCTCTTTTCCAGTTGCTCGATGGTCGTTACGTAGCGCGTCAACCGCTCGAGACTGGCCTGCAAATCGCGTTGCGTCCCGCGCGCGCGCAACAGATCGAAGTAGGCGATCGACGTGTCGAAAACAATTTGCGCCCGTGCCGCCGCCACCCCCAGCCGCGACGCTTCGTTGACGTACTCGGCCGCCCGCAGCCGCGCCTGCCGCCGTCCCCAGTCCCACGCCGTGTAGTCGACCGTCAGCATCCCGGCCGAAAGCCCGCGGTTGGTCACCACCTCATCGTAACCCGGCGCCTGGTAGTACTCTGCGCCCGCGCCTACCGTCGGGTACAGCGGCGCGCGCTGTTCTCGCACGTGCGCGATGCTCATATCGCTCGCCGCGGCGGCGACGTCCACCGAAGGCGCCAGATGCAGCGCGCGATCGATCGCGTCGGACAGAGTAATAGCCGCGGCGGACGCCACAGAAGCCCATGCCAGGAACGTGGCTGCGAGCACCGCCGACGATAGGTTGCGGCAAGTCTGCTTCATTCGCGAAAGAGTAACAGCGGTTTGTCAACCGGCCAAATTAATGGACGTTAAGCTGAATTTGGGCGGCGGCGACTATCTGAGCGGCACAGTCGCTCGATGCGGGTCTTCTTTGTAGAGCGCGAGTGTCACCACGAACGCGGTTCCGCCGGCCGGCAGATTCGCGGCCGCGATCTCGCCGCCATGCGCTCGCGCAATTTCCCGGCACAGGCTTAAACCCAAGCCGCTGCCTTCGCCGGGTGAGCCTGCGCCACGAAAAAATCGATCGAAAATGTGCGGCAGGTCCGCCGGATGGATTCCTTCCCCAGTGTCCGCGACGCGCAGAATTGCCCGATTCGCGTCGCTCTTCAGGCCGACCTCGATCGATCCGCCGGCCGGGGTGAACTTCAGCGCGTTGTCGAGCAGATTGATGATCAGGCGGCGCAAATGCCCCGGGTTGCCGTTGACGAAAACGTCGTCGGGCGCGTTGACCGAAAGCTTTATCTCGCGCGCTTGGGCCAGCGGCCCGACCGTCGCCGATATCTCGCTCAGCAGCGCGCGAAGATTTAGCCGCTGCCTATCGACCATCACCTCGCCATTGAGCCGCGAGAGCATCAGCAGTTCGTCGGCGATTCTGCACAATGACAGCGCCTCGCGATGCGCCGCGCCAAGGGCCGCGCGATTTTGCTCGGCCGTGCGTTCGCGCGCGAGTGCTACTTCCAGCCCGGTGCGCAGCACTGCCAGTGGCGTTCGCAGCTCGTGCGCGGCATCGGATGCGAATCTGCGCTCGGTAGCGGACGCGCGCTCCAGGCGCTCGAGCAGCGAGTTGATCTCCGCCGTGAGCCGCGCGACTTCATCCGCCACCGGCGGCACAGTCAACCGCGAGCTCAGGTTGGTCGGCCCGATCGCCTCGAGCTCCGCCGTCACCGACTCGATCGGCCGCAGCGCGCGGCCTGCCAGCAGGTATCCTCCACCGACGCAAAGCACCAGCACGATCGGCACCATCAGCAGCAGCAGGTTGCGCAGGTTGCTGACCGATTCCTCGACCAGGCCCGCCTGCACGCCGCTTTGCAGGTAAACCAGCTCGCCGTTGAACAGCATTGGAACGACCGCGAACCGGAACGAGTGGTCGCCGACAATCGCCGGATGCGTAGGCAGCCGCGTATCGAACGGCGGCGGGGTCGTATGGATGTCGCCGAAGTTTCCAACCTGGCTGTGCGAGGTGACGATTCTCACCCGCCGGCCCGGCCCGATATCCGTCTCGAGGCTCAGCCGCTGCAGGATTCCAAGAGCGCTCGCCGAGCCGTTACGCTGGATTTGATCGGCAGCGTTCTCCGCCTCTTCCAGCAACGCCGCGTCCAGCGCGCTGTATTGCTGGCGCTCGAACAGCGATATCGCGGCGATTGCCGCGACCAGCAGGATCGCCGCCAGCACCGCGGCCCAGTAAATGGTTAGCCTGAGTCTGATCGTCATTGGCGGGCCACCGCGCCGGCAACGGCAGCGCGCGGCATCATTCCGCGCGCATCGTGTATCCGACTCCGCGCACGGTGACTATCAGCGAACGATCGGCGCGCGGATCGATCTTCTGCCGCAGCCGATTGACGAATACTTCGATCAGGTTGGTCAGCGAGCTATAGTCCGAATCCCAGACCGTCTCCGCGATCATGTCGCGGGTCACCACCTGCCCGGCATTGCGCATCAGCAATTCGAGCAGCATCTTTTCCTTGGGCGACAGGTTCACGCTGTGCTCGCCGATCTTCGCGCGACGCTTGACGGTGTCGAATTCCAGGTCGCCGACCTTGAGCACCGTCGATGCCGGCTTCCGTGGACGCCGCGCCAGCGCCTTGATTCTCGCGACCAATTCGGCGAACGCGAACGGCTTGATCAGATAGTCGTCGCCGCCCGTGTCGAGTCCGGCCACGCGTTCTTCCAGCGCGCCGCGCGCGGTCAGGATCAATACCGGCGTCTGATTCCCCGCCGCGCGCATCTCGCGCAACAGGTCCAGCCCGTTTTTCCCCGGCAGCCCGACGTCGAGCACGATCAGATCGAGCGCGCCGCGCGCGATTATCGGCTCGGCCTCCTCCGCGCTCCCGGCAATCTCGACGGAGAAGTCTTCCTCGACGAGTCCCTGCTTGACCGAGTTGGCCAGTCGGGCCTCATCCTCGATGACCAAAATCCGCAGCGCGTTCATACCCCCGATGCTGCCACGCCGCCGCCCTCAAAAAAAGCGATGCGCTCACCCCTCAGATCGCCAGCGACAGGACTCCCGCGGCTACCAGCGCGCCCGCCCAGATTGTATCTAGGTTGATCCAGGCGCTGCGCAGGATCGCCAGTCCGACCCACTCGTAGACCAAAATCGCGATTGCGCCCGTCACCGCGATCATCGCGCCCGTATGCACCAGCACGACCGCTATCGCTTGCCCGGCCGTATACGCGCCGCATAGAGCTGCCATCTGATGCGCCTGCGCGGAATTCGGCGTCATCCCGATCAATATCGGGAACAGCATTAGGCCCGCGCCATGCGCCGACGCCATCAGGAACGACCACAGCGCCAGCTCTGCCGCATTCACGCGCATCGCAACCCACCGCGGATGCGCGCGCGGCCACACAAATCGAAACAGCCCGAACAGAATCAGCGCGGCCGCGCCGATGGGGCGCAGCAGATCGATCGCGAAGAACAGCCGCAGCCCGCCGATGATCGCGACGACCGCCGCGATCGACACCAGATGTCCCAGCGCAATCGGACCGAGCGCCCAGATTACCTTCGAGCGCCGCCGCTCCTGCAGTCCCAGCGCCACCGCGAACAGCCAGCCCATCGACGGATCGACACCGTGATACGCGCCGAGCGCCGCGACCGCTATCCACGGCCACGCCGACGTCACGGATAGCAGAACGAATCGGACGACGAGTCGCCGCCTTCGAGGCGAATCTGATGCGGCCGCTCGCCGTCGAACGTCGTGAAGAAATTCGGATCGATCGTCATTCCACCCGCCGGCGCGCAATCGATCTTCGCGATCCAGCCGCGGATGCCTTCCGGATAGAATTGCGCATCCCACGCTCCGTACAGCGAGTTCGATACGTAAATGCGCCGTCCGTCGCGGCTCAGCTCGATCATCTGCGACGCGCCGTTGAGAGGTCCGCTCTTCGGATGCTTCCCGTGCGACACGATCCCGCCCAGCCGTACGCTGCCTGTTTCTTTCGGCTTGAACGGGTCGCTCACGTCGTATTGTTTCAGGTCGCCGGTGCCGAAACACGCCACGTACAAAAACTTGTCGTCGAGACTCAAGTTGATGTCGGTAATCAGTGGCGGCACCGCCTTGAACGGCTTGAGCGCCGGTGGCAGCAGGCTTTCGTCGGCCGGCTCGGCGGGAATTTCGATCACTTTGCGAACTTTCCAGTCGCCGCCGTCGCGATACCACAGCCAAATAGACGCCGACAAATCCTTGGTCGAGATGACCACGCCGACGAAGCCGTAAGTCTTGGTCGGGTCGTGCGACGGCCGCAGCTCGAGCGCCATTTGATTCTCGGCGCCGAGGTCGAGCGCCTTCAGATGCCGGCGGTTGCGCAGGTTCCAGATATGAATCGCGTGCCCGTACTTGTTGCCCAGCAGCAATTCTGGCACCACACCGTTTTCGATCATGTTCGGCGTGCCCCATTCGCTCGTCACCGCGACGTCCCAGCCGAGATGCCACCAGAAATCGTACGCGAACCGCTGCGGACCGCGATCGACCTCCCATCGCCCCAGCACGTCGAAGCTCTCGTGATCGAGCAGGAATATTCCGCCCGGCCCGTCGCCGTTGGGGGCGCCAATCGCGCTGATGTAAATCGCGTCGGGTCCGCAATGCACAGTATGCGGCCGGCTGTATCCCGCGCGCGAGGCGATCTCCTCGGCCTCGATCGTCTTCACCAGCTTCGGCTTGGTCGCGTCGGGCTTGGTGTCGAAAATATAAATCCGCGACGAGCGCAGGCCCGGCACCAACAGGTAGCGCCGCTCTATATGCGGATGCGGCGCGTAGGGACATAACGCGGCGCTGCATGCGTTCCAGCCGAAGTGATGCAACTCGTCGCCGGCGTTCGGCACTTCAGCGCGGCCGACCACCTGCGAGTAGGTCTTAGATTTCGGATCGAGATCGAGCACGCACAGCGCGTCATGCTTCCCGTTGCCAGCCGTCGGATTGAAGGTGACGACGTAGCCGAGCTGCTCGCGCGGCGCCTGCATCGCCATCCGCGCCGACGGGTAGAAGGTCTGATCGGGTTTCCAGAGCGCCATGATTTCGCACCGCCTTCCGCCAGGATGATTCCGACCGTATCCAACCGGTCGATTCTCAAGCAAGCCCGCCCTTTTATCATTCTGAAGGCCGAAGGCCGTAGAATCCCGCATCTTTTCTTTGCACAGCTTCTGAATCAGGATGAAGCCATCATGGAAGACAAAACTGTTCTATACGAAAAGCACGACCGCATTGCCAAGGTCATCCTCAACCGCCCGCGCTACAAGAATGCGCAATCGCGGCGCCTGCTTGAGGAAATGGACGCCGCCTTCGCTGAGGCCAACGCCGACGACGACGTCCGAGTCATCATCCTCTCCGGCGCCGGCGACAATTTCTGCTCCGGCCACGACCTCGGCACGCCCGAGGAAAAAGAGGATCAGCAGCGCCGTCCGTTTCCGAAGGGCGTGCGCGGTGAGTATGCTCGTTCGCGCCAGATGTTCCTCGACAACACGTTGCGGTGGCGCGATCTCGACAAGCCCACCATCGCGCAGGTCCAGGGCCTGTGCATCTTTGGCGGCTGGATGTTCGCGGCCGCGATGGATCTCATCGTCGCTGCGGACGACGCGAAGTTCCTGCCGTCGCTCCTGCAGTACTTCTCGATTCCGTGGGACATGCCGCCGCGCAAGGCCAAGGAAATTCTCTTCCAGAGCCGCTTCGTCGACGCCGACGAGGCCGCGCGACTCGGCTTCGTCAACCTGGTCGTGCCGCGCGCCCAGCTTGAGGCCGAAACGATGGCGCTCGCGAATCGAATCGCGGAGAGCGACCGCTTTACGCTTCGCATGGTCAAGTGGGCCGTCAATTCCGCGCAGGACGCGATGGGCTTCAGCACCGCGATTCGCAACGCCCACTCGCATCACATGGTCCTTGGCATCGGCGGTCTGATGCAGGCCAAGATGCAAGGCAAGGAACTTCCCAAGCGAATGCCCGGGGTCGAACAGGCGCTGAAGAAAGTAAAAAAATAAAAAAAAATTTGCAAAAATTTCCGACATTTGCGTCCCGCTGAGACCCCTTGCGGACGAACCGATTCGTGTCGGTTCCCCGATCTCGTCACAATTGAAGTGTGATGAGTTCGATTCGAAAACTGAGCCGCGCAATCTTCGCGGCATTCCTCTTATGCGGTCTCTCTGCGACTCGCTCCAGCGCCTTCGACGCGAGTCCCACTGCTGCCGCGCCGCTCGCGCCGCTTGCTCATCGGATCGCAGGCGGCGAATTCGACTTCATCGTCTGGGACGGTGGCACGTTTACAAGTATCGGCTCGCGATTCGGCGAGAGCCCCAAAGTGCTCGCTCGCGACAACGGCATGCAGGTCACGGACCATCTCGACGCCGGCGATACGATTCACATCGACAATCGCCATATCGTGCCCATCGAAGGTGCCGATTTGATCGAGGTCAACCTGCCGCAGCGTATGCTCTTTCATTTCGAGGGCGGCCGGTTGAGCGGGGCGTATCCGGTCGCGATCGGGCAACCTGCCCGGCAGTGGCAGACTCCAATCGGCGCGTTCACGGTGATCCAGATGCAAGAGGATCCGACTTGGCGGGTGCCCACGTCGATTCAGCGCGAAGAGGAAGGAGCGGGCAAGGAGGTAGTCGATGAGATCGAACCCGGCCCCGATAATCCGCTCGGCAAATACTGGATCGGGCTGAGTTTTCCTATCATCGGGATTCACGGCACCAATCACCCCGTCAGTGTGTACAGCTACCGAACCCACGGATGCGTCCGGTTGCATCCCGACGACATCGAAGCGCTGTTCAACGCCGTCGACCTGAATGACCGCGGCGTAATCGTCTATTATCCCCTGATGCTGGCGCGGCTGGACGACGGCCGCGTGTTTCTCGAGAGCGAGCGGGACATTTACCGCAAAGGCACCGGCGGCCTCGACGCCGTGAAGGCTCTTGCGCGGGCTGACGGGATTGATAGTCTAATCGACTGGACTCGTGCTGGGGAAGTAGTAAGCGACGAGGACGGAATTGCGCGCGACGTGACTCTCAAGTCCGAGCGCGTTCGGGGAGCGCGGGCAGAACTTACTGCTGCGACGACAGTTGAGCGAACAGCCACACTGGCAACCAACATATCGCGGGGACTTATCGCGGCGGCGATTCCTCCGCATTAGCGCGATTGCCGCGGCACAGCTCGTTGTGCCCGCGGTCGCGCTCGCACGCACCACAGTTCAGCTTCGGCGCCGCTCGCTCAAGTTCTACGCTCTGCACACGGGCGAAAGCCTGAACACCACTTACTGGGAAAACGGCCGTTACATTCCCGGCGAACTCGATCGCATCAACTACATCCTGCGCGATTTCCGCGCCAACGAAATAAAGCCGATCGATCCCGCGCTCCTCGATCTGCTGGTTCGCATACAGTATCGGCTGGGCACCTCTGAGCCCTTCCAGGTGATTTCCGGTTACCGCTCGCCCCTCACCAACGCGATGCTTCATGCGAACAGCGAGGGCGTCGCCGTCCACAGCCTCCATATAGAAGGCAAAGCGATCGACATCTGCGTCCCGGGCCGCAATCTCGCACAGCTTCGCGGCGCCGCCCTGGCGCAGCAAGCCGGCGGCGTCGGCTACTATCCGAAGACCGGCTTCGTCCATGTAGACACCGGCCGCGTCCGCTTCTGGTAGATCTCTACTTCGGATGCGCGCGCATCGGCGCCGCAACCTCGGTCAGCGCCTCGCCGTCGGGTGACTTCGCCGCCAACTGCTTCAGCACCGCATCGAGCTCGACGCCGAGACCGTCCGCTATCCGATCGATAAAGTTGAAGAGGCTCGCTATCACGACGATGTCCAGTGTCTGCTCTTCGCTGAAATGCGCGCGCAGGCTGTTCAAGTCATCCAGCGTCATCGACGACGGACTCGCAGTGATCTTTTCCGCATAGGCCAGCATCGCCCGATCCGCCTCTGACAGCGGTGCGCTCCGCCAGTCGTGCTTGACGTGCGCCACCAAGTCGTTGTCGCCGCCGCTCTGGACGCGGAGAACCTCCGCGTGCGCGTTGGTTCAGTAGCGGCACCGGTTGATCGACGAGACGACCGTCGCAATCATCTCCTCCTGAACGCGTGTCAGCTTCGATCCGCCGAAGGTCGCGACCTGGAAGGTATTGGCCACTGCGCCCACCAACTCGGGCTTCAAACTGAACGCCTGCATGATGTTGGGCACCATGCCGTTGCGGCCGCGATACTTCTGGTAGATTTCCGCAAGCCGCCCGACCGCCTGTTCTTCGCCAACAGTCTTTATCCAGGCCATTGCAGCTCTCCTTGATTCCGCGGCGCCGCGGCTCACGCCTTCGTGAAGCCGTCCGCGCTCCACTGTTCCGAGCCAACTCCGTTATGGACGAAGAATAGCCCGTCCGGATCGTATTTGCGCTTGATCTCGGCGAGGCGAGGGTAGTTGCTCCCCCAGTAGGCCAGCTGCCAGTTCTTCTCGAAGTAATTGCTCTCGCTCACGTAGGCTCCGGTTTCGCCTGTTACGACGCGCAGTTGATTCACGCATTGGTCAACCCGCTCCGCAGCGTTCCGGCCGTCCACAACCGACGGCTCATGCCCGGGAATTCCCGGATATGCGGGTCCCTCGCCGTTGGCGACAATCGCCAAAGCGAAGGCGGTCAGCACGGCTGGATTCGTTGCTGTGTCCGTAGCGCGGGCGATAGCGTCGGGCGGCGCTCCTGCCAGTCCCTTGTTGAAGTGTAGACTGAGCCATGAAAACCGGGAGCTGGCAAACAACGCGTCGGCGAGGCCTTGCTGCGCGCTTTCCTCGAGCAGCGACGCAGGCAACCACAGCGACTCGTACCCCCAGAGGAACTGTCCGACTTGATCCCCGTCTCCCTTCCACCACACGTCATTGGGTCCCGCGCCAGGCCGCGGATCGACGACGAAAACCGGCTGCTTCACCAAAAATCCGAGGACATCGTCAAACGCTCCGATCAGTGGGTTGCCATTTGAGGGAAAAGCGAGTTGGGTCCAATTTTCTCTCAGCCATTGCACGTCCCACATGCGTCGCGCGGGGAAGCTCGCGATTGTAACGAGTCCTTTGATGGAACATTCGTGCCCCGAACCCTTCGCCCATTCCAGAAACGGCTGCCAGACCTCCTTCGCCTGCTCTGTGTCCAGCCCCTGAGAGACCATGTTGATGACGAGCCTGTTCTCCGGTCCAAGGCGGGCCTGCTCTCCCCAATGGTCGTTGAAGAGATGCTCGCGGTAGAAGCTCACGAACTCGCGGATCAGTCTCCGATAAGCGTCATCCGAGTCTGCTTTAATCGTGAAGTTGGCGACTCCGAAGAACTCGGGAAGATCGTGAACATGCAGCGTCATCTTACTCACGACGCCGAAGCTACCGCCTCCGCCACCTTTCAGCGCCCAGAACAGATCGGGGTTCGTGCATGCATTCGCGATGCGAATCTGGCCGTCGGCCGTGACTACTTCGGCTTCGAGCAAGCTCCCTGCGGCTGTGCCGTAGTGCTTGGAGAAACTTCCGAAGCCGCCGCTTGCAACGAGCCCCCCAAAACATACAGTCGTGCATCCACCCCCTTGGACGTATTTCCCGCCCTGGGTCGTAACCGCCTGGTAGGCCTGCATTCCGATCGTTCCAGCGCCTAGTGTCACGGCCGGTTGTGGTTGCAGAGAATGCTTGCATCCCTGGGGAACAAAGTCGGAATGCATCGCGATATCGTTCATGTGCCGGGTCCAAATCAGAAGCGAATCAGGCGCATTGGACGTGCCCTGATAGCTGTGGCCGCCGCCCTTGATCACCAGGCGCAAGTTATTGTCGCGGGCAAAGTTTATCGCCGCTGCAATGTCATTGGCATTTCTTGCCGCGACGGCGTACACGCTTGGTTTGGTCGCCCATGCGTCCACCCATCCCAGCGTCTGCGTGAGTCCGGGCTGATCGCCGATGTAGTATGGATTTTTCAGGTTCTCCCAGAGCAGCTTGGCGGTGGCGCTGTCCGGATCGGTTTCAGCGACCGAAAGGGGAAAGTCTATGGGAATCAAATTTCCGCCGACTGAATCATTGAGTTGCTTCCACGCCGACTGCGACGGCCATGCGGCATCGGAAGGGCGGCGCCGGCTGAAATTCGTACTCGCCAACAACTGGCGCGGCAAAATCGGGATGAGCGCCGCCGTCCCGACTGCTTTCAAGAATGCTCGTCTGTTCATTGACCCATTACACCAGTAGTCGTTCTCGAGGCGCCGGTCATAGCGCGCGATTCACGGATCTTTGCGCGAGATCGGCCGCAGCGCCGGTATCTGAATCGGGCTCATCCGCGCTTTCCAGGCGTTCGATATTCCTCTGATGCGTGGAGCGGTCGATGTCGTAAAACAGCAGGACCGCGATCGCAATCGCGCTGAACGTCGCGACTATCGGAACAAAGACCCAGCCGAGGTGACGCAGGATCGCCGGGTCCACCTGGCCCGGCGTCGCATGCTGCGGGAAGCTGACCCATGCGAGGAGGAGTCCGGCAAAGAAGGTCCCAACTCCCGTGACGCATTTCGATATGAGGCCGTTGGCGGCAAACAGCAGGCCTTCCGAGCGTTGTCCGGTCGACACCGCCGCATCTTCGACCACGTCGGCCATCATCGAGCTCACGATGATGAATCCCGTCAGCCCGAGCGTCGCGGCGAAGAACTGGAAAACCAACACGATCGCGAACAACGCCTCGGTGCCGTTGGGCGGCAGGAGCCCGACCAGGCGCATCGCGATGGGCGCGACTGACGCGAACAGCGAGGCGAAAAAGACGCCGATCATGGCCGACTTCTTTCCGAACCGCCTCGAGATCGCCGGCGACAGCGCAACCCCGGCAAAGGCGGCGAACAGCGCGGATGCCGCAAGATAAGACATTTGGGCGGGCGTGAGTTCAAAGAAATACGCCGAGATGTAGAAGTCGAGCCCCTGCCGCAGGCCGGCGGAAATGGCGCCGA
Source organism: uncultured delta proteobacterium (assembly GCA_963724395.1). Taxonomy (GTDB): domain Bacteria; phylum Desulfobacterota; class Binatia; order Binatales; family Binataceae; genus Binatus. The sequence continues at coordinate 164,882 of CAVRUK010000006.1, forward strand.
TTATTCCCGAAACTGTCAACGCGAGAAATGATCGATTCGACAGCGTGCCGCTGAGCTCCCTGAACTTCTCCCGCCAGGTGCCGCGTACTCTCGGCTCATGGACCACGGCCCCGATGAACCGATGAGTGCCGATGCACGAGAGCATAATCGACAAAAAAATCACTACGCCCGCGACCAGCGCTGTTTCGCGGTAGCCCGCGCGGTTCAGCAGGCCCAGCGGATGAGTCGCGTCCTTGCGCAGAAAGACCTGCAACGCGAGCACCGACATCCCCGCTCCGCCGAGGGTTCCGAAAAAGAAGCGCGAACTCATCAGGCTCGTCCGCTGGTCGTAGTCGAGAGTGAGCTCCGGTCCCAATGCTGAGCTGGGGATTTCGTAGAGGCTCAGCAGCACTCGCACCGTCACCAGCATAACCGCCATGTAAATGAGCAGATGGCTCTGCGACCATCCGAGCGGGGGAACAAACAGGAAGTAGAATGCGACCGCGGCCGGAACCGCGGAGGCGTACATGAACGGATGGCGCCGGCCCCATCGCGAGCGCGTGTGATCCGACCATTCGCCAATCAACGGATCGCAGATCGCGTCGAAGATCAGCGTTACCATCATCGCCGCGCCAACCCACGTCGCCGGAAGCCCCACGACCTGGTTGTAGAACAGCAGGAGGGGGGAAGTGAGGGTGGCCAGATGCACCCCAAAGGCGATCGATCCTATCCCGTAATAGATATTGGCGGAGAGGGTGAGCGGCGGACGGCTTGACGTCGAATCGGAGCTCACCATGAGGCTCGGGGATCCGTTAAATTGTGCGCCGCAGGAAGTCGAACATCTTGTCGAGTCCCTGACGGCATCCCGACAGCACGTCCATCTGCAGAAACCCGTGCGGCATGTCGTCGAAGATCGCTACTTCGTGCCGGATGTCAGCGCGCTTGAGCGCGTCGGCCATCGAATGGGTCTCGGGGAGCAGTGGATCCGCCGTGCCGCATATGATGAAGCTCGGCGGCATCGCGCCCGGCTTCACAGCGCGCAGCGGGCTGACGCGAGGATCCTCGAGAATCGCCGGATAGCCTGAGCCTGCGTACGCTTTTACCATTCCTTCGATCGCGGCATCGCTGTCGCGCTTGATTACCGCCGGAAAATCGAACACCCCATAGATCAGCAGCGCCGCCTTCGGCTTGGGACCGGCGTACTTCTGCGATGCGATCGACGTGACCGTCGCCGCGGTAAGATTGCCGCCGGCCGAATCGCCGCCGACCGCCAGCCGCGAGGCGTCGCCGTTCCATCGTTTCGCATTGTCCGCCGTCCACTTCACCGCGTGTACGCAATCTTCGAGGCCGGCGGGAAAGGGATGCTCCGGCGCGAGGCGGTAATCGACATTGATCGTCAGGTATCCCGCTTCGGCGAATTGCATCCCGAGCTTGCGATGTGTTTTCGGGCTGCCGCCGATCCATCCGCCGCCGTGCAGATACACGACCACCGGATGCGGCCCGTTGCCCTTCGGCACGGCGACGTCAGCCTTGAGGCCGGGTCGAAGCTCGACTGCTTCGTGAAACGCGCCAATCTCGGGAAGATTCGAATTCATCATCGGCGCGAAAGTGTCCATCGCCGCCCGCAACCCGTTCACATCGGTAGGAATCGGAGCCTTGGCGAGAGCGTCAAGAAAAGCGCGTTCCTGTTCGTTGAGCATTATCTCGAACCTCCGTCTCTGATCCCTCGCCGGTTACTTTATGTGAGAGATTAGGTGAGGGTGCTGCTTTTCACGCCAGAAATGAACCTTGCAACCTAACCCCTAACCCCTTCCCTCGAGGGAAGGGGAACAAACGCGGAAAAAAGAGCTACTGCTGCGCCGATGCGCCGACGGCGGCCTTCACCAGCGGCTCGAGCTCGCCCGACTCGTGCAGCTCACGAATAATATCGCAGCCGCCGACGAACTTGCCGTCGATATAAACCTGCGGAATCGTCGGCCAGTTGCTGTATTGCTTGATCGCGTCGCGCAGCTCCGGATCGCTGAGCACGTCGGCCGTCGCGTACGGCACCCCGAGCTCGTCGAAAATCGCGACCGTCGTGGCCGAGAATCCGCACTGCGGAAAGCTGCGGTTGCCCTTCATGAAAATCATGATCTTGTTTTCTTTGACCGCCGATTCGATCTTTTCTTTTATGTCCGCCATGTGATTGCTCTACCTCCGATTCTGTTGCTGCGCCGGCGTCAGCGTCTTGAGCGTGAGCGCATGCACCTGCACGCGCATCGCGTCGCCGAGCGCCTGGTAAACCAGTTGATGCCGTTCGATTAGACTCTTGCCCTCGAAACTCGCGCTCACCACCAGCGCCTCGAAATGGTCTCCACCGCCGGTGTAGTCGCGCACTTCGACCTGCGCGCCGGGAATCCCGCGTGCGATTATCGTCTCGATTTCCTTGGGGTCCATCAGTGAATTATATCAGGCTCGCATCTTAACCCGCATCGCAATCGCGAATCCACAAGCCGCAGCCGCAGGCTCATCACTGCACTTTGATTCGTCCGCTTTTTATCGTTTTCAACAGAGCGGCGTAGTCGCGCTCGGTTTGATCGGCATATTTTTTCGCGAATTCCACGATTGCGTCGTCGAACGCGTCGCTGGAGCCCAGGTAGCCGGCAATCATCGCGGGATCTCCCGTGCGGGCATGTGCCAGGGCTAGCGCCCAGCCGCACGCGTCGGCGAAATAGGCGAGGTCCGCCGGATCGTTCGTGTCGACCGGCATCGGAATCTTCATATCTCGCAGCTGGCGGACGTAAAACTGGCGGCCACGTTGCAGCCCGACCATCCAGCCCAGGAAGATGTCGCTGGCGGACTGCATCAAGCGCTGACCATTGACCACTCGTTGCCCATGCGTGGCAAATACGCTGCGGCCCGCGTATGGCTCCAGCACCGAGGCTCGCGCTTCCTTGATCTGCAAAAACAGCGGCGCGGCCTGCGCATCCTTGAACAGCGCCACCTCGCAGAAGGTGCCGACGCTGCCGATGCCGACGACTTTGAGCGCGATATCCAGCAACTCGAACCGATCGAAGAGTACCCGGCATGACGGGACGAGCGAGTCGCGGTAACGCCTGAACGTTGACGCGGCGCGACGGAGGTAGGCCGCGGTCCGTTGACTCGGTAGGTGGTAGATCAGCGGCGGATGGTCCTTGATTTTGGTGTTTTTGCCGGCTGTTGAAGGAAGCAAACTTATCGGTAACGTCGTTCGACGGGCTTGCGCGGCGACTCTTCGGTCGCGTTTGCGATTTCTGGGTCCCGGAACTCGATCGATGAGTTCCTGGAAATCGATTCGCTGATACCACAGATCGAGCGACGGCATCGTCGCATACTGGCCCAGATGCTCGCGGTAGGAGCGAACTGCCGCCCGCACGGCGCCCTCGCGACGCTTCGAGCCGGCATCCGCGGCGCGGCCCGCGAGTTCGATGCTCGCGACCAGCCGCTTGACGTCCCATTCCCAGGGCGCCGGGAGTGTTTCGTCGAAATCGTTGATATCAAAAATGAGGTTGCGTTCAGGCGACGCGAACGCTCCGAAGTTCATGATGTGGCAGTCGCCGCACGCCTGCACTCGGAGCCGGGTCGTGGGCGTATCGGCCAAATCGAATGCCATCAGGGCGGCCGAACCGCGGAGAAAGGCAAACGGCGACTGCCGCATTCGCCCATAACGAATCGTGAGCAGGCTCGGAATTAGTCCCGCGTCGGATGCCATCAGGAGCTGGATCGGATCAGGCCGATTCGCCGACGGTTGCCACGACGCATGGCTCTTGCGAGGCACCGCCTCGCGCAGCCGACGCCCGGCGGCCAGCCGTTCCGCGATAGAAGCGTGAGCCAACCTGCGCATCAGGATAATTCCACCGCCTGCGTCATACAGAACGCGACCGGGAACCCTGTCCCGAGCGACAAGCGGAACAAGAAAGAGGGCCTTTTCGATGGGAAATGGGATCGGTCGCGAAGGGGAGGTGCCGCAATTTATACCATATGTGGTAGTCCTGCGACGGGTGCACTACCACGGGTAGCTTCGTTCCGTCAAAAATTGTTTTTGCGAGAAGCGGGTGTCGCCCGATTTGAGGCGAGGACGGCGAGTATGCGGCATCCTGACATTTGTCCATAGCTATAGGTAGCACGCCAAATTCGCCGGGATAAGGCTGAATAGTTCATCCCCTCGATCCGACTTGCACGAAATTGGATGCAGCGACTCAAAACCGGTGGTTACGGTCGAAAACGGGGCGCTCACCGGATTCGGCACCGGCGTTAATTTGGGATTCTTCGGTATCGTCAGGAACATGCACGCCGATTCAAACGGAAACGGCATCCACGTCGCGAACAACGCGTGGTCGAAGGCTGCGGCAAACAACTCGACTCAAACTCAACGGTCTCGCTGAGCGGCACGGGGAGATAGGCGGGATAAGACTTTCTCCGCGGATCGGGACTGTTAGATGCGGCGGGCGCCTACCTTGCCACGAGAGCCGTGACGATGGCGCCGGCCGAGACTGCTATCACTATCCAGAACAGGAAGGCGCCCCCAGACCCGGTCGGGCGCTCAGCGGCTGCGGGCCGAGGAGCCGTCTTTTTCGGCCGCATCGATGCCGCTACCGGACCGAGCATCCTGGCGAGCGCCTCGACTTGTTGCGCTTCCGTGGCTGGCGAATCCGGCATGCCGATGCCGACTACGCTTGCCGGATCGGCGCCGAAGCCCGGCGGCAAAGATGAAGGCGGGTCATCGTTCGGCGTCAATCCCGTCGATGCCAGGTTTGATTCGTAGAGCTTTTGCTCGAGCGGGTCGCGCGTCGTCGATTCTTCGGGAATTGGAATTTTGCCGATGCTTTGTTCGAGCATCATTCTTCCAGCGGGCAGGGCCAGCAACGCTGATTGCATTACCTTGGCCATGACCTCAGGGTCGGTGCTTGCGATGTCCCGGACGAACCGGACGCTGTCCGCAAATTTCGCTCGCTGGTCGTCGGTTACGTCAGCAGCAGCCGCGCCGGGAGCCGCGCCAATCAACGCCTGCAGGCGCGAGATCCGTTCGCGAAGTGGCGGATGACTCGATACCGCTCCCACGATCATGTTGCGCGGGTATTCATGGGCCGCGAAATTTCTGGCCTCCTCGTCGCGCTGCGCCTCTGTTTTGCCGGGCTGCGATCGGATCCAACTTATCTCATCGATGAATTCCTTGTAGCTCCTGCCACCGTCCGCGCGCTCGAAAGGATCGACGATGAAAAGCTGGGCGGTGCCTTGGGTGGCGCATCGGAGTGGCGATTCGGTCTTCGCGATATGTTCCAGCGCGCGGATCAGCGCCGTGGGATTGCGCGTGAATTCGACCGCGGACGCGTCGGCCAGGAACTCACGCTCGCGCGAGAGCAGTATCGAGATGAAGCGCGCAACGATGCCACCCGAGACCTCACTGTCTTTTTTCCAGATGGTGGGCACACCCAAAACGAAGCGGAACACGCCAAACCCGCCGAACATCGCCGTGACCATCGTCGTCAGCCGCGTATCGTAATTGCGGATATGCGCCATTTCATGGCCGATCACGCCTTGCAGTTCCTCGCGATCCATCTGGTCCAGCAGCCCCTGCGTGACACAGATCGCCGAGAGTTCGGGGTCGCGCCCGATCGCAAAGGCGTTCGGCGAAGGATCGTCGATCAGGTCGATGCGCGGTTCGGGAATTCGCGCCGCCAGCGCCATCTCGTGCACCACGTCGATAACCGCTTGATTCTTCGGCTCGCCGGCAGAGATTGGATGCGCACCCAAAGCATCCAGCACCATCTCCGCGCCGGAAAAATGTGCGCGCCACACTTTCACGAGGGCCAGGATCACGGCCACGGTCGTGATCAATGGGAAGCCCGAAAGCCGTCCGTCGCTGAAGCGCAGGGTGTGAAACAGGAAATCGAGTCCGAGTCCGAACGCGACGAGCACCAGCATCAGCTTCGCCACCAGCGCCGCGGTGCGGCGCCGATTGACGCGCTCAAGTTCCCAGAAGCTGCCGGACTCCCCCGCCATCGCCCTGGTACCCCCTCGACGCCCCGATCCTACGCCCACGCAAGGTCTGTGTCGCCTACTATCGCGGGGCCCATTTGCACTTAGTATCGGGTGCAGGGGTCACCCCTGCCCAGGAAGGCGCGGAACCCACGGCGGGTTCCGCATTTAATAGAGTTCCCCGACTTAATTCACGACCGAGATATTCACGACGTTGCTCTTGCTGCCTTTGGGCGTGCCCGGCGCGGCGTAACCCTTGACTGTGTCGAGCAGTTTCGCGGCGCCCGCGGTTATCTCCCCTGCATGGCCCGCGCCTACCACTCGCGAGACCACCTTGCCGTCGGGTCCGAGGAACAGCGTCGTCGGTATCGCCTCGACGCCCATGTTATCGACCAGCCGCTCGTCGGCCAGCACGATTGGATAGTTGATCCTAAACTCCTCGACAAACGGCGCGACTGCTTTCAGCCCGTCGCCCTGGATCAGGTCGCACGAGACCCCGATTATCACGAGGCCGCGCGACTTGTTGTACTTCTTGTAGAGTGCGACCAGCTCGGGAATCTGCTTGCGGCATGGCCCGCACCAGGTCGCCCAGAAATCGACGATCACCGGATGGCCGCGGTAATGGCTGAGGTTGATGTTCTTGCCGTCGAGACCCGGCGCGTTGAAATCCAGGCCCTCATCCACCGGCGACCCCTGCGCTTGCGGCGTGTCGAGCCGCAGCAGCGGCTTCGGCGCTTCGTGCATCGGGTAGATGCTGAAGTATGCAGCCGCGATCAGCGCGACCAGGACTACCATGCCGATCGCGCGCAGTGTTTGAGGTTCTCTCATACCTGCTCGATCACGGTCGCGATACCCTGGCCGATCCCGATGCACATGGTCGCCACTCCCAGCGCGACTCCGCGCCGGCGCATCTCATGCGTCAAGGTCACCACCAGCCGTGCCCCCGAGCATCCGAGCGGATGTCCGAGCGCGATCGCGCCGCCGTTTACGTTGAGGCGCTCTTCGTTGATCTTGAGATCGGTGTTGCACGCGAGCACCTGCGCCCCGAAAGCCTCGTTGATTTCGAACAGGTCGATGTCGCCGATTTTGAGTCCCGCGCGCTTCAGTGCCTTATGCGTCGAGGGCACCGGTCCCCATCCCATAATTTCCGGACGGACGCCCGCCACCGCGGTCGCGCGAATCTTCGCCATCGGCTTGAATCCGAGCGCTCGCGCCCGCTCCGCGCTCATCAGCAGCACCGCGGCGGCGCCGTCGCTTATTTGCGAGGAGTTGCCGGCGGTCACCTGGCCGTCGGGTTTGAATGAAGGCTTCAGCGCGGCCAGCTTTTCCATGGTCGTTTCCGCGCGCGGTCCCTGGTCAATGTCGACGACGGCGCCGTCGGGCAGCTTGACCGGCACGATTTCCTCTTTGAAGCGCTCGCGCGCCGCGACCGCGCGCATATTCGAGCGCAGCGAGAAGGCGTCAGCTTGCTCACGCGTGATCTTGTACATGTCGGCCAGCCGCTCGGCCGTCATGCCCATGAAGAACATGTCGCGTGGGAACATCTCGATCAGCTTGGGATTCGGCAAGACCCCCGATCCCATCGCGACGTGCGTCATATGCTCGACGCCGCCCGCGATTGCGACCTCGCCCGCGCCGGTCATTATTGCCTGCGCCGCGAAGTTGACCGCCTGCAGGCTCGAGCCGCATTGACGATCGATCGTCGTGCCCGCCACCTCGACCGGCAGCCCCGACAGCAATCCGATCATTCTGCCGACGTTCAGGCCCTGCTCGCCGGTCTGATTGGCGCATCCCCAGACCACGTCCTCGATCTCTTTCGGGTCGAGCTTCGGATTTTTTTCCAGCAGGCGGCGGATACACATCGCGCCGAGATCGTCGGCGCGGATATCCTTGTAGTAGCCCTTGTCCTTGCCGGCCTTGCCAATCGGAACCCTGACTCCGTCGACGATAACAACTTCGCGCACTTATGTTCTCCTTTGGCGGCCGTGCGTGGTTGGACGCCGCCGCAAATCGTTAACTCTATATGATACTACGCCGGCGGAGTTCCGATAGACGCAAAGTATCGTAGCCGAGCACGCTCGACAGCACCTCGTCGGTGCTCTCGCCCAGCCGCGGCGCGTGCGTCGACGGGATGTCGGTGTCGCCGGTGGAAACGCTTTTTAGCGGCGAACCCGGCACGATCAGCCCGTCGAACTCACTATGCTCCGCGTGCAGGATCATGTTGCGCGCCGCCAGATGCGGGTCGCGCGTGACTTCCTCGACGTTGGCGATCGGCGCGCACGGCACGGACGCGTCGGCGAGGATTCGCAGCCAATGATCGCGCGGACGCGTCGCGAAGATGTCCGCCAGGATTGCCTCGAGCTGCGGATGGTTCGCCGTTCGATCGGCATTGGTCAGGAATCGCGGGTCGTCCTTGAGATGCGGCATCGCGATCGCATCGCAAAAGCGGATCCAGATAGCCTCGTTGCCCGCGCCCATCACAAAATAGTCGTCGGCCGCGCGAAACTGCTGAAACGGCGTGATCGACGGATGCCGCGTGCCGATACGCCCCGGAATCTTGCCCGACACCGAGTAGCGCGCGAGTGCGTCCTCGAGCATCGCGACCTGGCAATCGAGCATCGCGATATCGACGTGATTGCCGACGCCATCGCGGTCGCGGACCCGCAACGCCGACATGATCGCGATCACCCCGTACAGCGCCGCCGACAGATCGCCGACCGACACGCCGCATCGCACCGGCTCGCCGCCGGGATTACCGGTGATACTCATGGTGCCGCCGAGCGCCTGCGCCACGATGTCGTAAGCAGGGGCTGCGGTCTTCGGCCCGGTCTGTCCGAAACCCGAAATCGAGCACAAGATTATTTTGGGATTGGCGGCTTTGAGCTGCGCATAGCCGGTCTTGAAACGATCCATCGTGCCCGGCGAGAAATTCTCAACCACTACATCAGATTTTGCCGCCAGCGCGAGAAACACGGCTGCCCCTTCTTCGGTGCGCAGGTCGAGCGTGATGCTGCGCTTGCCGCGATTGACGCTGTAGAAGTAGCCCGAGTCGCCCGACGGCATCATTGGCGCAAAACTGCGCGAATCGTCGCCGCGTCCGGGCACTTCGATTTTGATTACCTCGGCGCCCAGGTCCGCCAGGTTCATCGTGCAGAACGGACCCGCCAATACGCGCGTCAGGTCCAGCACGCGAACCCCGCGCAACGGCTGTTGATCGATCATCGATGCCTCTTTCCTAACATTGGGTGCGGGCTATCGGCGCCGGCCACGCGCTTCGCGCGCGCCCATCGCCTCGGCAGGGGTCATGATCAGGCGCGGCTCATTCTCCGCCTTCTGCTGCTCGGCCGCCGCGACCGTGCCGAGCTGGGTGCGGATGAAAGCCTGAAAGAAAAGTACCTTCGTCACGTCGATTCCGTCGCGGATTCGCGCCGCTGCCGCCGCGGCCCATCCAGCCTGCGTGCGCCGTCCATCGCGCGCGATATAGTATGCGATATCCTCGAGCCGGCGCTGGATTCGCCGCCCGCTATCGCCCGTCAACAGTTCGGCGGTCGCGCGATCGAGGACCGCATTCACGCGCTCCTGCTTGTGCAGCGGGTTCAGCACGATCACGCTTTCGCCGGCGCGCGCAACCTCGTCAACGTACGGCTTGAGGATCGCGTCGGGCAGCCGCCATTCGAGCAACTCCGGTTCCTTGAGCAGCTCGACTGATGGCTCGGCGGCAACTTCGGCGGCAAGCTCGGCATAGACAGGATGAACCAGCTCGGTCGGCGGCGGCGACGCGATCAACTCGGAGCGCAGCGTGAGGAAGTTCCCGACCTGGCCGCGGCGCGAGGCGGGAGTGATGCGCCATGCCTCGCACGCGATGAAGTCGGCGACGCGCCAGTCTGCATCGACCAGCTTGACCTGCGCGCGGCGCTCGAGTTCGTCGCGTTCGGACTTCAGCTCGCGCCGCGTAAGGCCGGTGTTCTGCGCGCCGACCAGGCCGTCGTGCTCGGAAATCAGCGCCCACATCCGGAGCACGCCGCCCTGCAGGCGCGGCTTGACGATCCACACGATGCGTGCGCCTTCGCCGTCGATCGGCGAGAGCATCGCAGCAATTTCTTTTTCAGTCTTTTCAGTGACGCTGTCGTGCGCGGCGCTGGCCGCTGAAGTAGAGGGCGCGTCGATACCGTGTTGCTTCAACTTGTACAGCGCGCGGCGGACTTCGCGCCGCATCGCGCCGACGGCGCCGGCTTCCATCTCGCGAAGCATCGCGGCGGCGCCCGCGTCCGCAACCATTCCAAGAGCGTGCGCGATTGCCAAGTCCGTGACGCCTGGCTTGCCCCTGAGCTCGCGAAGTTTCGCGATCGCGTCGGCGGGCGCGAGCGCAGGATCGAAGCCCGCCTCGATCAGCTTGGCGTCGTCCGGATCCGCTTCGTGTGACTTATTCAAATGAATGCCTTTCTTGTCTCCTCTCCCTAACACTGCATGTTCTTTGTGTCATTCTGAGCGTAGCGAAGAAACCTGAGCGATGCGCCCACCGCACTGTTCTGAAATGAGAGCATCCAGGCGTGTTTGCGATCGCAGTGGTCGCGAACCTTAGTGCGGTGCCGTCCGGGATTCTTCGCTACGCTCAGAATGACACGGAAAAAATGAAAAATCTCGAAGCGAAATTCCGCCTCCCCAATCATGCCGACGCCGAGGCGGGGGCGACGGCGCACGGATACGCGCGGCGCGCAATACTCAATCAGCGCGACACTTTCTTTCGCGTCGCAAACGGCAAGCTGAAGCTGCGCGAGGAAAACGGCAATGCGGTTCTCATCTACTACCATCGGAGCGAGAGCGGCCCGCTGATGCTGAGCGACTACGAGATAGTGCCGGTCGCGGATCCCGCGCGGACGCTCCGAATCCTCGATAGCGCGCTCGGCACGATTGCCGTAGTCGAAAAAGTGCGGACCCTGATGATGCGCGACAACGTCCGCCTGCATCTCGACGTAGTCGCGAACCTCGGCGACTTCGGCGAAATCGAAGCGGTGATAGCCGACGCCGACGATCCAGAACGCAGCCGCGCCGCAGTGGACGAAATCCTCGCGGCGCTCGGCGTCAGTCAGGCCGACCTGATCGACGTGTCGTACTTCGAGATGCTGGCGGACCCGGCACCGCGCGGACACACCTAGAAAATTGATCCCGGTGGGCTCAGATTATGGATTTTCTCTGCCGCGAAGGTAAGGTGGCGCAATTATTGCGGCGATATATCGACGCGCGAGCCTGTATGGCTTGTCGAATCGACGGAAGATAACTGAATGCGCTTGCCAGAGGATCAACCTTATACGGCCTACGGCGGAGTTGTTGCGTCTGGCAATCAGGGCATCTCGTTCGTACAGCTTGGTCAACGCCGCTTGGCGAAGGTCTTCGGTCATCTTGTGGGTGTCCGCTATCGACGCGTCCGTCATGGTGGGGCGCACTTTTTCGCGAAGCTGCCGCAGCATGAACAGCACGTCTTCCTTGCATGTTAGAGTTCCCAGCAGTGATGAACGAGACAGCGCCTCCAGCTCCTGATTCGTCACGCCGAGGCGGCGGATGCTCTCGAGGTCGCGGCAGAACTCCCCGAAGACGCTGGTCGGTTGATCTTGAGATTGAGATCCCGACGCCTCTGACGTCTCATCTTCCCGAAATAATGCCACTTGTGTGTCCTTCCCGATCCGTATTCGCAACTGTTCGCATTTGCCTTTGAGCGTTCTGGATTTCGTTCCGCACGCTCCTTTTTCATGCTGACAGTTATCTAATATTCACAAATTGTAGATACGGAGTCAAGCGTGGTATCTCCACGCAGCTTCATGTATCAGGCTAAAACTTAATAAGAATCACCTCACGCTGGTCGCGACCCATGATCAGAGTTAAGTCCGCGATGTCGCTGAACGTGATCGCGGCAAGCTCGCGAGTGGGATTACTGGCAGTCGTTTCGGGCGAAGTGGGCAACAGGCCTCCCCCTAACTCAAACAACCGTCAACGCACAACAAACGCCGCAACTACTACAGTTATCTTGGTACTGGGTGCAGGGGTCACCCCCGCCCAGGAGGTGCGGAACCGCGGGCGGGTTGCGCGTTCAATTAAATATTGCGTCGGCGCCGGTGGATTCGAGCGCCGTATCCACGAATTTGCGATCGTCGCTACTTAGTGCCTCGCGAGCGTCGCGCAACCACTTTAGGCACTTACCCTGGTACGGAAAGGGCTGCTGTACCCACGGCCGGCCGTCGATCTCGCATCGCACTTCGGCGGCGCGACTGGAGAGAGCGCGTGCATTGGCGAGCAGGAAGGGCGCATAGACGCGTCCGATCTCGATCAAGAACGGGCGCAGCGCGGAGACGGCATCCTCGCGCGCGCGCCATCCGGCGTCTTCGACGTCGAGCGATGAGAGGTCGTCGAGATGAGAGACCCATGACACGACGCGCGGAGTCTCGGACGCAGCAATCGCGGCGGGCGTGGGATCGAAATGCGCGAGCTGGCTCAACTGGCCGAAGAAACCGAAGTCGCTGGCTCCCGGGCGCGCGCCCATGAGAAATCGATGCCCGGCGACGAGATGCGAATCGAGCAGCTTCAGCAGGCGGCGATAGCTCGCCTCAATGACGGGCGTCGTCACATCATTGGAGCCGACCACACGCAGCCGTTCGATCTGGCGATCGGCAATGTAGCTGGACATCCTTGCCAGCGTGTCGCTATTCATGAGCGGATCGCGGTCGAGTGGGAGCACGTACGAGGCCTTGTGGATATCGGCCGCGTATTTCCACCGATAGTGGAACATTGGCTTGGTGAGCCATTCGTCGGCGTAGTCCTCGAGCAGCGCATCCAAAAACGCGAGCGCAGGATCGGCCGGAATGACGGAACGCGCGGCGAACATCTTTTCGAGCCGCTTGATTTGAAACGTCGAATCGATCATCGCCTCGTGGGGGCGTCCACCCTCGCCGGGAAAGACCAGCACCGGGATGAGCGCGACGGGCACCGAAGGAATGCCCACGTCGTCGCGCGATCCGCGCATGATCCAGGTGAACGGAATTCGCCGAAAGCGCAGCACCGCCCGCATCTTGCGCGAGTAGGGAGATCCGAATGCGCCAACGAGTTTGAGAGGTGTCATCGCCACATCCTCAGGCCGGGGCCTCTACGGGGAGCTTTGGGTTGCGCTCGGGGGGAAGGTTGTCGTACAGGTCGGCGCGCAGATCGGATTTCAACTTCGCGTACGCCGGATCGTTCCACAGATTGCGCCATTGCATCGGATCCTCGCGCAGATTGTAGAGTTCGCCCTCGGTGCCGTCGTAGCGGATATCGAGAATTGGACCGCGCGGCGCGAGCATCGGGGGAATACCGGCCAGATCGAAGCCGACGTCGCGAGTCGATTTCTCGTACACGGTGAGCGTGTAGCCGTCGCGATAGATACTCCGCAGATGCATCCCGATCGCCGCGAACTGGCTGTCCCATTCGGTGATAATTCGCTCGCGGCCGGAGCCGGGCGCGGTCGGCAGCGGCTTGCCCTGCATCCAGTCGGGCACGGGCAGGCCGGCGATCTGGCAAAACGTCGGCGCGAGATCGACTTGCCCGACCGGCTCCGCGATTTCGTTGTGCGCGACGTTGGCCGACGGCGCCGGGCGCCATATCATCGGCAGCCGCATCAGCGCGTCGACGTGATACGGGCCCTTGTAGAGCAAGCCGAAGTCGCCTTGCAGCTCGCCGTGGTCGGTGGTGAAGAAAACGTCGGTGCGCGGCTCCCATCCACGCTGGGCGATTCGCGCGAGCACGCGGCCGCATGCCTGGTCGATCAATTCGTTCTCGACGTGAGTCAACGCGTTGACTTCGCGAATCTGATCCTCGGTGAGCTGGCACGGAACGAAGCTGGCGGGACCGCCCTCGAAGTTGCGGAAGCGGCCTTCATACCAATCGAGCCAATGGCGCGGCTTGCCGGCGAGGATTTTTTCAATTTTGTCGCGCGAGCCCGGATAGCCGGCCGGCAAATCGAGATGGCGCCAATTGATTCGCCGCGCCTCGTCCTGCGGCGGATCCCACGGATGATGCGGGTCGGGGAAACTCATCCACACGAACCAGTTGTCGTCGGGATCGAGCGAGTCGAGGTACGCGATCGTGCGGGCGGCTACCCAGTCGGTGTGGTAATGCTCGCGCGGGACCGGATTGTACTTCACTTCGGGCGCGCCTGTGTCGCCGCCGGGCAGGGCGCTCAGAATCGGCGCAAAGCCGGCGATCTCGTCGGGATGATTTTTCTGCAGCCACAGCGAATAATGCCATCCGCCGACCGGCGTATGCATCGCGAGTTCCATCCGATCGAAGCCGCGATACGGGCCGGTCGAGTCCTTGCGCGCCATCTGGTTCTCGAACCACCGCCCCTGCAAATCGAAAGCGGGCTCGAAATGCGCCTTGCCCAGCAGCGCGGTGTGGTAGCCGGCCCTTTGGTGCAGGTATGCGGCGACGCTCGGCGAATCAGGCGGCAAGGCAACGCCGTTGGCGACGACGCCATGAGTGCGCACGTACTGGCCGGTAATCATGGTCGAGCGGGCCGGCATGCAGACGACATTTTGATTGTGTGCGCGATGATAGTTGATACCGCCGGCGGCGAGCCGGTCCGCGACCGGCGTCTGTGCGATCTTGCCGCCGTTGCATCCGAGCGCGTCGTAGCGCTGTTGATCGGTGGTGATGAAAAGGATGTTGCGTCCCATTAAATTCTCCCGTTCCGAAATTCTATTTCTTCACTTCGTAAGCAGCGCGCGGATGGTCGCCGCCATCACGCCGCGCGCTTCGGTTTCGGAAAGCGCCTGATGGCGGCGCATCTGCTCCCACGCGACCCACGAAGTTACCACGTCGAGCGCGGCGACCGTCGCGCGCTTTTCATCGGCGGCGAGTTTCGAGAGCTCGGGCGCGAAAGCGGCGATCGCAGCGGCGCGCATCAGATCGCGCGCATGCTTCAGGCGTTTGGCCAATGCGGGGCGAAACGGTTCCATCAACACGGCGGCGCGGCGCACCGGCGACAACGTCTCGAGCAGGCGGCCGCGCTGCGCCGAGAATTCCTCGATGCGGCGCGCGAGCGGTAGCGATGCAGGAATCGGCACAGTCAGCGGCTTGACGCGCTCGGCCTGGCGGTCGGCGAGCTCGCTGTAAATCGCTTCGAGGTCGTCGAAATGATGAAACACGAGGCGCAGCGAGACGCCCGCGCGTGCGGCGATTCGCGCCGCAGTGGGCCGCAGGTCGCCCTCGCCAAGAAGATCGAGCAGCGCATCGACGACGGCGTGGCGCGTGCGCGCCGAGCGGGCCAGGCGGCCGTCCAGTCGAGCGAGTTGCGGCATTGCCGAAACTTATTACATCAATAGTGCAATTACAACATTTGAGGAAGGTCTTGCCCGCTCAGCCGAGCGGCGAATCCGGGCGGGCCGCCGGCTGGTGATAGTCGCGGATCTCCCTGATTCTGCCGTCAACTATCTCCATCACCTCCGCGCCGATTGCTTCGACCCGGTCGCGTCCGGCACGTGTTCCCGAGAAGAAGGATTCGGCGACTCCCTTGCCGCTATTGCCGGTGCACAAGCGCAAGTCGCAGTGCGCATCGGGGAACGTCGCGAATTCCGTTTCGTACGAACGCCGCACCGCTGCGCGGCCCACCAGCCTCTTTCCATTTGGGCCGACCAGCACGGCCTGGTCGTGAAAGCACGCCATCACCGCTTCGATGTCATGCCGATTGAACGCATCGAAGTAGCGCTCGATCAGTTGCTCTTCAGGAGTCATAGGGCCTCCTAGCTGTCGGCGAGCTATTTCATGCCGGCTATGCCGGTTCCGGACAGGCTGACCGTCTGCATCCCGCCGTTTGCGTTGTCGGTGATGACCAGCGTTCCGAACTGCTCCGCGGCCGTGGTCGGAGTAAACGTCACTGTGATCGAGCAAATAGCGCCCGTCACCAGAGTCGGTGGGCAGTCGTTGGTCTCGCTGAACACGGCCGGATCGGAAATCATCTCGATCAACACCGGCAGCCCGGGATGCTTCTTGTTGCTCTTGGGATTGGACACCTTCACTGTTTTCGGTTTGCTCGGCGTTCCGACCGTGGTCTTCGAGAACTTGAGCGCTTTCGGCGTGATCTTGAGCGTCACCGGCACGGCCGTCGGCGTGGCAGTCGGGGTCGCAGTAGCGGTTGCCGTGGTTGTCGCAGTCGCAGTGGCGGTCGCCGTTGCGGTGGCGGTCACAGTTGCCGTTGCTGTTGCGGTCGCAGTGGCGGTTGCTGTTGCGGTCGGAGTGGCAGTTGCCGTTGCGGTCGGAGTGGCAGTTGCCGTTGCGGTCACAGTGGCGGTTGCCGTTGCGGTCGCAGTCGCGGTTGGAGTCGCATTTGCAGTGGAGGTTGCAGTCGCGCTCGCCGTCGATGTTGCAATTGCGGTAGTCGTCTGCGTCGCGGTCGGCGTAGTCGCGGTCGACGTAGTCGCCGTCGGCGTCGCTGTCCGTGATGCGGTTGCGGTCGGCGTCGCGCTTGCGGTTGCCGTTGCCGTCGCAGCAGTAGTGCCTGTTGCGGTGGCAGTCGCAGTTGCCGTTGCGGTTGCGGTCGCAGTGGCGGTTGGCGTTGCGGTCGCAATGGTGGAAGTCGCAGTTGCCGTTGCTGTTTGCGTCGCGGTCGCCGTTGCCATCGTCGACCCCTGGAGCTCGAACGCCCCTATATCGCAGGGTCCGCCGGCTCCGTCTTCGGAGTCGGGCCGAGGCTCGCCGCGCTGGTCGCAGGTGAGCTGCGTGGATGACGAGGTTGTGCAGGGGTTCGACGTGCCCGCTGGATATGTGCACGAAGCGAACGGGATCTGGTCGATCGCTGGGCTGCCAGCGAGCAATGCGATGGTCTCGGTCGGGCCGCCGTTCTTGGCCAGTCCGCTGGCGAGCATCGGATTGACGCCGTCACCGTTGTCCGCGGAACCGGTCTTTGTGAATCCGCACGTGCTGTCATCGGAAATGTTGTAGCCGTCGTCGAAGATGCTCGTGCCGCCGCAATTGCCGCCGGTGCTCCCCGCCAAAATGCTGTCTGTGAAACTGGTGGTGCCGTTACTGTTGTCGATGGCGCCGCCGGTGCCGCCGGTGGCTATATTGCCCTCGAAGGTGCAGTTGGTGACGGTCAGCACCGCGCCGGCAGAGTAGCCGTTGAGAATGGCGGCGCCCAAGCCGCTGCCACCGGGGAGGGCCTGGTTGGCCGAAAACGTGCTGTTGGTGATGGTCGCCATCCCATCGTTGCCGATGGCGCCGCCGTTGCCATGACCCACGGCGCCGCCGAAGCCGCCGAAGCTGCCGCCGGTCGCCTTGTTGGCTGAAAACGTGCTGTCGGTGACGGTCAGCGTGCCGCTGCTATAAATTCCGCCGCCGACCCCGTCGCCCCCGCGCTCGCCGGAGCCGTTGCTGCGGCCGCCGAAGGCCTGATTTCCCGACAACGTGCTGTTGGTAATGGTCAGCGTGCCGCTGTTAAAAATTCCGCCGCCTTCGCCCACGAGGCCGGGGGAGCCGCTGGCGCCAGCCACGTTGCCGTCCTCGAGGGTCAGAACTTGCAGGTTGAGGGTGGCGCCTGAGTTCACCACCATCAGTTGCGCCGCATTGTTGCCGTCGATCGTGGTTCCTGGCGCAGTCGTCAGCCCGGTGATGGTCAGCGTCTCGCCGCTGACGATGGCGGGCAGGGTACTGCCCAGCAGGATCGTACCGGCCACGCTGAACTCAATGGTGTCGTTGTTGCCGCTACCGGCGGCGCAGTTCATCGAGCCTGACTGGTTTTGGCCGTTGGCGTTGGTGATCGCCTGGCGCAGGTTGCAGGCGCCCGACCCCGAGTCCGACAGCGAGGTGACCATAATCGTCGCCGCGCGCGCCCATCCCGGCATCGCCGCGAACAAAAATGTCAGCGCAACTACCCCCAGCGCATAGCGCCGCTTCCGATCCGCCATCGATCCTTCCCCCACGGCGCATTCGGCCGCATCGGCAAATTTTTAGCAGGTAACTAAAAGGCAGGATAGCCTATCCTACCGAACCAAACTACTGTCAAACTAAAAGTAGAGGCGGTACTTAGAGACATGCGGCGCGTCAGATAGTTGCGCCGCAATTGGTCCCCCACCCTCGTATGCGTTGCCGAAGGAATCGATGAAGGCGATCCCGCCATTGTCGCCGGAACAGACGCCAGGCATGCGGCAAACGCCGCTGCCGCCCAGATAGGTCGAGTAAGTCAGCGCCGTGCCGCCCGAATTCAGCATCGTCACGAAGACATTAGAGGTGCGATTTCCGGCGCCATGGTTGACGGTCGGAACGCGCCAGTGGTGGTCGGGAAGTCGGTCGAGTAGGCGGCACCCGATATGTATGCGTTGCCGCCGGAATCGACGAGGTTGAGCCGAACGTCAGTCTTATTTCATCAAGTCCTTTCGGACGCCGAACATTTGCAACGCTGAGCAAGCCGCCGCTCACCTGTGGCGATTGTCAGGTTTTGTCATCGCTCCCCACAATAATCAGTAGGTCTGTCACCACCTGATCGAGGTTTTCCGGGAATTTTTGCAGGTCGGCATGCGGCTTCGCTGCATCATAACTCATAGTAGGAATTTATGACTAATAGCTTCCGTCGTAACGATATAAACGATATAGCTGATAGTAGAGATTTATGACCACGAGGCGCGCATTGGCGAAATTGCTTGGGGCCACCGCCGTGGTCATGGCCTTGGCTCTCACAATTGACCGGGCGACGGCGGCAGGTGCGGTCGCGCTGCGCGGCAATCATCCGGCGGAAGCGGCGGCGCTCGCGCGAGGATTGCGCGCGGAGCGCACGATGCCGCTGGAGCTGACGATTGTTCTCGGTCTTCGCAACCAGGCTGCCCTCGAGCAGTTGCTCGCCGATCAGCAAAATCCCGCCTCGCCCCGATACCATCAATGGCTCACGCCAAATGGATTCGCCAGCCTTTTCGGACCGACCCGGGAACAGGTCGGCCAGGTCGCTGACTGGCTCAAAGGGGAGGGCTTTGAGGTCACCTCGGTCAATCGCATCGGGCGCACGATTGAGGCGCGGGGCGACGCCGAGACGGCAGAGCGCGCTTTTTCCACGACGCTCATGACGGAAGGCGCGTCATTTGCCAACACGACGGATCCCGTCATACCGGCGAATTTTGACGGCGTTGTCGTTTCAATCATGGGTCTGGAAAATATGCACGCCGCGATGCCCGCGGGATTGCGTCGAAGCGCGCCGCCGCAGCCGAGCATTCACAGCAAAGCGGAGACGCTCGCGCTCGCCGACGTTACCGGCGCCAGCCCCGAGGACGGTTCGCAGATGCCCGCGGTTACCGAGTCGGGTGCGACCGCATTCGGACCAAAAGACGTGGAGACTTTTTACGACGAGACGCCTCTGTTGAACGCAGGAAACACCGGGACGCCCGCGCCGGATTGCATCGCGCTCGCCGAGGCCTCCGACTACCTGGCTTCGGCGGTAACTCTGTATGACAGCACTTTCGGCCTGCCGGCCGCGGCTATCACAGCCGTCTATCCGCAGGGGAGTTCGCCGGGCATAAACGGCAGTGAAGTCGAGACGCTGCTGGATATCGAATATGCCCATGCGACCGCGCCGGGCACTCCGATCAAGGCGTACATGAGCACCGATCTTTACACTGCGATTCAAGATTCCGTCACTGACAACGCTTGCGGCGCGATCAACATCAGCTTCATCTTCTGCGGCTCGGAGCCGAGCTTCTATACCGGCGCCGACTCGCTGTTTGCGGAGGCCGCCA
The DNA here is from genome assembly GCA_963724395.1 of uncultured delta proteobacterium. Lineage (GTDB taxonomy): Bacteria > Desulfobacterota > Binatia > Binatales > Binataceae > Binatus. The sequence goes on from CAVRUK010000006.1 coordinate 184,597, forward strand.
CGCAGGGACAGTCGGTCTTCATCGCCAGCGGAGACTGGGGCGCGGCCGGACTGCAGTACTCCGCGGCGAGCAACACCTGCGTCACCGGTACCTCCAGGAATCCGAGCGAGATGGCGGCCAGTCCTCACGTCACCGCGGTGGGCGGCACGACTTTCAGTCCGCAGTTCGATTCGTCCGGCAATGACACCAGCGTGGTCGGCGTCGGTGCGGACGGAATCGAGAGCGGATGGGATGATAGCGGCGGCGGCCAGAGCGCAATCTTTGCGAAGCCGGCGTGGCAGACCGGACCGGGAGTGCCGGCCGACAACGCGCGCGACATCCCCGACGTTGCGATGATGGCATGGGCGCCGTATGTGTTCATCGGCGCCGATGTGAGCGGAGCGGCACAGATTCAGTGCTGCTGGGGCGGCACGAGTCTCTCATCTCCGCTGTGGGCCGGCTATTCGCGGGTGCTGGCCGTGGCATCGGGCAAGCCCCGTCTCGGTCTCCTCAACCCGACCCTCTACAGCCTCGCCAAAGCCGGGCTGGCAAACGGCGTCGAGGATGTCGTCACTGGAAACAACACTTTCAACGGTGTGACCGGCTTCTCAGCAGGCCCGGGATACGACCAGGTTACAGGATTAGGCACCGTGGACATGACGGAATTTGCGAGCGCGTTCGTCGGGCCGCCGTCGCGGACGGCAACTGCGACAGCGTCTGCGACGCCGACCGCCACTTCGACGCGGACAGCGACTTCGACCGCCACTGCAACGCGGACCGCGACCGCGACCGGCACTGCGACGCCAACTGCAACCGCAACCGCTACGATGACTCGCAGCCCGACCGCAACCCCAAGCTCGACAGTAACATCGACTGCGACAGCCACGACGACGGCGACCTCAACTGCGACAGCCACGACGACGGCGACGGCGACCTCAACTGCGACAGCCACGATGACGGCGACGGCAACCTCAACTGCGACAGCCATGATGACGGCGACGGCGACCTCAACTGCGACAGACAGGGCACCGACAGCAACTCAGACTGCTACCGCAACCGCAACTCCTGCGACGGCAACAGCAACTCCAACCGTGACCTCAACCGCGACTGCGACCGCGACCGAGACTGCGACCGCGACTGGGACTGCGACAGCGACAGCGACTGTGACACCAACGGCAACGCCGACGACGACACCGGTTCCTTCGGCGCTCATTTACGGGCCCGCCAGGGTGAAGTTCGGGAAGGTCAAGACCGGAGCGGCCAGCGATGTGCAAATGGTCACGCTGTCAGCGCCAAAGAAGCGCAACTCCGCGCCAATCACGCTCGCGCGATGGAATTTAGCGGGCGACTTCTCGATCGCTCAGGCGCAGACAACTTGCGCCCCATCCATGACGCTGAGCCCGGGAGAGGAATGCACGATAGGCCTGACGTTCAAGCCTGGCGCGGCCGGCGCGCAGACCGGCGATCTCACTATTCAGGACAACGCGAGCAACAACCAGCAGGTCGTTCGACTCAAGGGAACTGGAAAATAACGCGCGCGCAGCGGCTCGTCGCGGTTTTCAACGCCGCAGCCAATCGACGATCTTCTGGTGAATGCCGACCGGGTCTGCCGCCTGAAACGCATGTCCCGCGCCTGGGATCATGTACATCTCGGCCTGCGGGATTTTGCTCTTGATGAGTTTCGCATTCTCGGGGAGCACCAGCACGTCCTTGTCGCCATGGACGATCAGCACCGGACACTTGATTTGCCCGAGCCGATCGTACGCGTTGAACTGCTGGATACCCGCCATCGCGCGATCGGCGGTCTCCGCCGGCGTCGGCGGTAGCATCTTTGCAGCCGCGACCATCATCGGTTTGATCTCGGGATGCTGGGCGACAAATTCCGGCGGCATGATCGCCGGCAGCAGGATGTCGAAGCCCTTCTCCGGATCGGTCGCCATGATTTTGTTCGCGGTCATCAGTTTTTCGAGAATTTCCGGCGACGCCATCTTCGCGGTCGCGCCTCCCGCCATCGTGCAGCCAAGCACGACCTTGGTGACCTGCTCGGGATGCCTCAGCACGAGTTCCTGCGCGATCATGCCGCCCATCGAGACGCCGAACACTTTCGCCTTTGCGATTCCGAGCGCGCGCAGCAGGTTGCTCGCGTCGTCGGCCATGCCTTCGACGGTGTAGATGCCCTCGGGCTTGTCGCTGAGTCCGGTCCCGCGATTGTCAAAGTAGATGCTCTTGAAGCCGGTGAAGAACGGCAGCGACGGAAGCCATCCGGCGCCTGACATTCCGAATCCCATGATCAACAGCAACGGCTCGCCGTCGCCATAAGTGTCGTAGTTAAGGTTGATGTTACCGGCTTTGATCGATGGCATCGCGGAAATCTCCTCCCGATTGAAAATCAAAACAAAAACGGACGCGGCTCATTGCCGAGCTGCGCCCGTCATCCGCAGATCCAAATCCCGTCAGGCGAGCTTCAGGATGCTCTCGGGATGCTGTTCGTTGGGATCGACGCCGGGTTCCATCGTGTAGATGACCGACTTGTCGACCACCAGCTGTCCGTCGTCGCCAACGTAGATCTTGAATCGATCCATCGGGCGCGGCGCCGGTCCTTCAAAGTTCAGCCCGCTGATGTAATAGCCCGAGCCGTGGCATGGGCACTTGAACTTCTGCTCCGTCTTCAGCCATCGCGGCGTGCATCCCAGGTGAGTGCATTTGGCGAAGATCGCGTAGAAGCCCGCCTTGGTGCGGATGATCCAGGTGCGGAAGTCCTGCTTGTACTTTTCGCTGACTTCGCCAACCACGTAATCGTCGGGGAAGCCGGCCTTGAACTTCGAGGGCGGCAGAAACAGCACGCGCGGAAACGCCGAGCGAACCGCCGCGAGCAGGCCGATCAACGAGAATACGCCAAAGCCCGACCATCCGAGCACGCCCAGGAAATCGCGACGGCTCCACAAGGTGCCGAGCTCGGATTTTTCCTTGTCACGTTTCGCCCGTTCTTTAGCCTGCTCGTCTTCGCGCCACTTTTTTAGTTCGGCGGGATCGGTCGGAGCCTTTTCTTTGAGTGCAACAGCCATCTAAATGACGCAACCTCCCAGCTTGGGACGAGCTGCATTAGCTCATCCACATCAGATTGGACGTATCCGATTAGCGGAAATTCTATTACCCAAGAATACGCAACATTCAAGGGCGAAGATAACCCCGGAATTGCGTCAATGACGATGTTTCACGGCGAGACGCGAAAATTCAGTGAAGCGCCGGCTGACTGCTCGAAGCCGAAGGTGGCGTTTCCGACGTCCATGGCGCCGCCGGCTTGATCACAGTGGCGTTGGTCGTGACGGGCGTATGCTTCGGAGACCAATCCTGCGGTGCCGTGTCCGACGACGCCGACTCCATCGTGTTGTCGGGAATGATCGGAACCGGCGGCGGTGGCGACGTGTCTTTGCCGCCGATCGGCCTGAACACCGGCGCTGCCGGACTGTCGTTCGCCAGGTAGTGGAATGGACGCGCGACCAACCATTCAAGGCCGTATCCAATTGGATAGAGCAAGTCGGCGACAATCGCGAGCGGCTGCGAATCGTCGTCGTGATATTCCTTCGGATTCTGCTGATCGTTGTCGTTGTACTGGGCTCGCGAAGTCGTCGGGATTGCGAGCCAAAGCGCGGCGGCCAAAATAATTGCAACTCGGCGCATGCCCTCAACTTTGCGGGATAGACCGCAGTCGTGTCAACACGTCGCGATAGCGCGCCGCTGCGCCCTTGCAAGTGGGTTCCAGCGACGCATCGTTCTTGCCTTGGCACCCATGCAGGCGCAATTGTAAACGCGATGATGACATCCGGGATGCGCCCTGTCCGTGCATGCTTGCGAATTTCCGCCGCTGCGGCAGTCATTTTTCTATTTGCTTACATCTCGATTGCTCATGGCGCGACGGCGGGTGCGATTACTTACGTCGGCACTGATTCCAACATCTACTACTGCGATACCAGGTGCGCAGAGCCGAAATGCATCACGTGCAAGGCCGCCGCCATTCACGTCCGGCGCGACGACGCGATCGTGCGCGTCGCGTTCACCGACGCGGGTCCCGCTGGCGGCGTTACCGAGTACGGATGGCCGACGTTCTCGCCCGATGGCAAGCGCATCGCCTATTCGGCCGAGACTCACAAGCAAGCCGAAGATTCGTTCGCGGTCTGGGTCTACGATCTCGCTCGCAGCCAGGCCACGCTGATCTTCGAGAGTCGCACCGAGCGCATCGTCTACCTGGTGTGGACGCCCGACGCGCAGCATCTCTCATTTCTGCTCGGCGACCCGCGCGGACTCAGCCTGGTGCTCGCGGAGGTCAAGGAATCGACGCCGGTCAGAATCGTCACCACCGGGATGCCTTTGTATTTCGATTGGGGCGCTCAACCCGGCGAAGTCGCGCTGCACACGGTCGCCCTCGACCCGGATCATACTGAACAGGTTTCGCTGATGAGCCTGACGCCCACCAGCCAGAATGTCATCAAGGTGCTCTCGAGCGGACGCACGCCGTTCAAGACTCCCGCCTGGTCGCCCGACGGGAGGCGTCTCGCCTACGTCGAGAACTACCATGCCGAGTCGAACATCGTGGTCGCCGACGCCAACGCCACTCATCCGCGCTCCGTCGTGAGCTTGCCGGTGGGCGAGAACAGCCTGGTGTGGGCGCCAGACTCGGCGCATCTGGCGTACGCGACGGCGATCACGCCGCAGGATCCCACCTATCACGGGATCAAGCTGGTCGACATCGCCAGCGCGACTTCGAAATGGCTGACCAAGGACGACGTCGCGGCATTTTTTTTCGCGCCCGACTCGCGCCACCTGGCGTACATCGGCGTCCCGGAAGATAGGCCGTACTATACCTGGTCGGTGGTCGACGTTAAGACCGGCGCCGCAAAAACGCTCGGCAACTTTCTCGCGACGCCCGACGAATCGACCGCCTACCGCTATTTCGATCAGCTCGCCGTCTCGTACACCATCTGGTCGCCCGATTCATCATCATTCATATATGCCGGCGTGCACCTGCAGGGGTCGCCCGAACATGCGCTCGGAATCGCGCCGCCGCCATCGGCCTGGATTGTACCGATCGACGGCAGCAAGCCGCACGCAATCGCAAACGCAGTGCTCGCGTTCTTCTCCCCGGCAAAGTAGCACGGTCGTTCGGTAGCCGAAGAGCGTTTGGACAAGCTCGAACGAATTGGCCATCTTATTGTCGAGGCGCGATCAAAGGCCAGGTTTTTTGGCGAGGTTCGCACTCAAACCACAACTGAGGTTGAAGGCCGCAGATCTAATGAAACGTGTAAACCGGAGCCATCAGAAGCTTCAGACTTTAAGCCGAGCCTCTCAGGGAAACGGAAAGGGGCTGGATCAGGCGAAGCTCGATAGCGCCTTGGACGATTTGATCAAAACGTTCGAGGGCGTCAACAGGAAGCTCGACGAATTGATTGCCGAGGCTGAGGGACAGCGTACTGGAAAGGCCCTCTCCTCACCTTCCAACTCCATCCGACACAGTTAATCTCGTTCTCCTCTCCTGCCTGATAAGTTCTAACAGGGACGAAGTCCCGCATCTTTCTTTTTCACTGGGTGCAGGGGTCACCCCTGCCCAAGGAAGCGTGAAACCCACGGCGGGTTTCACATCAAATAAAGTGATTTATCCTTCCCCGCCCCGGCGCGCGTTATGTCTTCCGACACACGTAAATCGCCGCCGGCTTGCCCAGCACCGACACGCGAATAATCTTGCTCGGCGCGATCTTGCGGACGCGCTCGAGGTCGCGCATCAGCCGCCATTCCGCCGTCAGCATCACCATCAAGCCGCCCCTTTTGAGCACGCGCGCGAACTCCTTGAACCATAGCGGATAGAGTTTTCGATTCTCGCCGTGCGATCCGTAGCGCAATCCCCATGGCAAGTTGGTGACGATTTTATTTACGCTCGCGTCACCGAGCGGGAGCGCGCCCGCGTCCCAGTTTTCGAGTTGGATCGGCTTGTAGCGCGCGCCGACGTTGATGCGCGCCGCCGCGAGCGCGGCGGCATCGCGATCGCTGCCGAGCAGCATCGCGTACCGGCCCAGATGCGCCCGCTCGATCAGGATCGTGCCCGCGCCGCAAAACGGATCGAGCACCACGTCATCCTCGCGCGGCTCCGACAGCCACCCGAGCGCCGCCGCACTCGACGCCCTCAACGACGCCGGGCGATGGGCCGTCTTGTACTCGCGATGCCGCATTCGGTCGTCGCTGAGCCGCAGCGTCAGAAAAAACTCCGCGTCGATCATGCTCGCCCACAACTCGACGTCGGCGTCCTCTTCTTCGAGCCGCCAGGTGTGATCGCTCCGCTCGAGAATCCCGCGCTCGACGGCGCGCTGAAAATCGACACGGCGATATTCGTGCTCGCCGGCCATCCTGGCGATAACGCGGAACTTGAGCCTGCGCCCGGCGCGCGCCCCCGGCGAGACCTTGACGCGCGCCTGGAGGGCGGCTTCGACCAGCGGCGCCTCGCGCGCGGCGCCACGAATCTTGTCGAGTTCCTTGCTCTCCGGCCCGATGCCCGCCCGGTAGCCCGCCAGCCCGAACAGATCCTCGGCCGTGCGAATCGCGCCGAGCTTCTCCGGCGCCGGCGCGAAGAAAATCGTCATCCCGGCGCGATCGGGCACCACGCGCCGCGCAATCTCGCGCGCGCCGCGGATTCGTGCGCCGATTTCGTCCGCCGCTATTCCCTCGAACCCCGGCTGCGTATGCGCGATGTAGAGATTCGGCCCGAACCGAATCGGATGCGGATGCGCGCGCTCCGGCGCAGCCTCTCGATTGCGCGCAACATGTCGATGCGTTTGCCGCGCGCTAATCAATTCTCAACTCGCTACTTCGAGCGTGACAGGTACTCGTGCGTCTCGGTGTTGATCGTGATCGTGTCGCCCTCGGCCACGAAATGCGGCACGTTGATCACCATCCCGGTCTCGAGCGTCGCCGGCTTGAGTGTGTTGTTAACGGCCGCCGTCTTCATTCCGGGGTCGGTCTGCACCACCTTGAGCGCGACCGTCTTGGGCAGCGTCACGTTGAGCGGCGTCGTTTCGTAGAACTCGACTTCGACTTCGAGGTTTGGCGTCAGAAATCCGACCACGTCCTCGATCAGATCCTTGGGAATCGTGATCTGCTCATAGTTCTCGGTGTTCATGAAATGGAAATCGTCGCCGTCCTGGTAGAGGAACTGCATCCTGCTCTGATTCAGGATCACGCGCTCGACGCGATCTTCCGAGCGGAACCGGTTCTCGGTCTGCGAGCCGGTCTTCACGTTGCGCAGCTTGGTCTGCACCATCCCGCGCCAGTTGCCGGGCGTGATATGCGTGATCGTCATGATCCGCCACAGGTCGTTGTTGTATTCGACAATCATACCCGGGCGCAGTTGCGTCGCTTGAATCAGCATTGGGTGGACACTCTCGATAGGAACGAAGGTTAAGAAGGGGATTCTACGCAAGCCCGCAGCGCGCGGCAAGTTCGCGCCAGCGCGCTAATGAAACAGTCGGCTGTACCACGGACGGTTCACCGGGGCGGGCGCTCCGTACGGCGGCGGGTATCCATATGGATACGGATTCGGCGCGTACGGATTGTAGGCGGGCGCATACGGATTCGCGTAGGCGTATGGATTGGGCGCGTAATACGGCGACGCCGGGTATGCTCCGTACGGCGCGTACATCGGCGGATTGCGATACTGCGTCATCCCTGCCCCTCCGGCCACCGTGTCGATCGACGCTTCCACGAAGTCGTTGCCGTTGCCGTAGGCGCGAATCCTCGCGTCGCTGCCCGCCGGCATCGGAAACGTCACGTCGAAGGCGCTGTAACCCGTTGCGCTTATCGGTATCGGCCTAGACAAACGGCCGTTGACGTAGATTCCCGCGTGACGCACGCCCGGCCCCGCAATCTGCCCGACTACCTGGACGTTCCCCGGCGCCGACATCAGCTCTTCGGCGTCGATTACGTTGATCTGTACGTTGGTCAGCGGTCCCAGCGACGAGTTCGCGTCGATATGGCGTTGCGACGGCGAGAGTTCATCGCTCTCGCGCGGAATCTCGGCCGTGTTGTTACCCTTCGACGGACCCGCCGACGCCAGCGGGCTATCCGCCAATGGTCCCGCGTCGCTCGGCGACGGCGACGCGCCCGGATCCACTTCGATCAATTCCTCGCTGCCGCGCATCGCGCCGACTCCCGCCGGATCCGGCGCAATCAACGCCTGCGCCTGCCGCCCGTACGAATCGGTCACCCGAATCGACTGCGTCGTCGAGGGCTGCTGGATTGAGAAATCGAAGTTGAGGCGCTGCTCGCCGGGCACACTCGCGACCTCGATATCCCTGGTCCTAGTGTCGCCGTCGAAAATCCCCGCCGACTTGAGATCGGTGCCTTCCAGGAAGCCCTTCACTCGCACCGTTGCGCCAAGGAAGACCCGCGATGCGATCTCGATCTTCGGCGCGTCCGGCATCCTCTCACCGGTCGGCGGCGCGACCGACGCAAGCGACGCAGGCACCGTTCCGGCCGCGTCGCCGCGCGCGGTCGTTCGCGTGCTCTTCGATGCGGGCACTTGCTTTGCGAGCGCCGCGATCTTCTCCCTGATTGTGTCCCACTGCTCCGGATACTGGCCGCCCGCAATCTTCGCCGCGGTTTCTATTTTGTCGCGATCGCTGAGCACCGCCGCCATCGCGCTGCTCGCCGCGGCGTTGTCATGCGCGCCGAGCGCCGTCGACAGCGTTTGCGCATCGCCCGCCAGGCTGGCCGCAGGCGCCAGGATTGGACTGGCCTTGCTGGACGCCGCATTTATCGCATTGAGCATCGCGAACGCGTGGTCGCTCAACTCCAGCGCTTGCGCCTGCGCGCTCTGTGCGAAGCAATTTCGCGGCCCGATCACCATCGCAACCAGCACGAGCAGCGCGCTCGCCGTCCACATCCTCCCCGATGCGGACGCAACGCGCGGCACACGCGTTCTACGTGCGACGAAATCGATCACGCAGCTTGCCCCGTCGTGCTACGGCGATTGCCGGTAGCGCTCGGCCGTTTGTTTTATCTGACGAGAGAGCTTCAGGAACATCTCCCCCTCGTCATAGATGAAGAGCGCGAGAGCACCGCAGACACCGACAATCAAACCGAGGATAAACGCGCCCATACTCTGGTTCCTCCCGGTATCGCGATTATATTCAAATTCGCCCAGTTGAACCTAGCCGAAAAAACACCCCTCCAATCCGGTTCCCCATCCGATTTCCTCTCCGCGATTGTTCCCCTTCCCACTATGGGAAGGGGTTAGGGGTTAGGTTAGCGAGCATCACCTGAATTCTTGTCACTGCTATTTCCAACTGCAACGTTACGCAACGCGGCAACTTTCTAGTATCTTGATCCTGTAAGATGCCACATATCGATACATCCGATCGCCCGACCGCCGCGATCGTCCCCCTCAGGCCCGCATCACCGTGCGCGTGACCGGCGACGATCGCGCTTCGTTCCTCCATGGGATGTGCACCGCCGACGTGAAAGGCGCACAGCCCGGTAGCATCCTGCCCGCGCTCTTTCTGACCGAGCACGCGCACGTTATCTCCGATGCGTTCATCTGGGTGACGGCTGACGCGTTCATCCTCGACGTCGACGCCGAAGCATGGACGCACACGCGCGCACATCTCGAAAAATTGCTGGTCGCCGACGATGTGGAATTCGAAGACGCCGGCTATCTGGCCGTCATCGACGTCGAAGGACCCGCCGCCCTCGACGCAGCTGACGCATCGTCGCTCGCCCCGTGGACCTTCTTCGAGGCCGGTGGATCGATCATCGGCAATCTGCCGCGCTACGGCGGACCCGCCGCATCCGTGATCGCTCGACGCGATTCGATCGATTCGACGATCGCCGCCATTCTCGCCAGGACGCCCGGTTCGCGCCGCGCCGATTCCTCACTGCTCGAAACCATCCGGGTTGAAAACGGGGTCGCACTCGTCGGCGTCGACACCAGTGACAAAACGATCGCGCTGGAAGCCCGCCTCAATCGCGCAATCTCCTTCAACAAGGGATGCTACCTCGGGCAGGAAACTATAGAGCGGGCGACCGCACGCGGCGGTTTGAAAAAGCGGATGTTCGGACTTAAGTTCAGTAATGCGCATGTGCCGGATGCGGGCGCGGTCCTGAGCCTCGACGGCAAGCAAGTCGGCCGCGTGACGAGTGCCGTGCTTTCGCCGCGCTTCGGCGCGATCGGGCTCGCGATTCTGCACCACAGCGCATGGACGCTCGGCGCGGAGTTGAAAGTGGGCGAGAGCGGCGTCGCGATCGTGACTGATTTGCCGTTCGCGTATGGTTTGACGAGTTGAAGCGATACTTTAAGTTTACCCAACGGGCCCGCGCGGCCCGGATTTAAGGAGTGGATTACGATGGCTAACGTGCTCGGTAAGCGTTACATGTGCGAACACTGCGGCACTGAGGTGCTCTGCAACAAGGCCGGCACCGGCCCGCTGCAATGCTGCGACGTCGAGATGAAGATCAAGGAAGCCAAACCGCTTCCAAGTTCCGACTAGATCCTAAGGCCGCCGCGATGGCGGCGAAGGTACAAATTCCAAAGTGGTTGTCGCCCCCGGGAAAGCCGACCTGGTTCTGCACCAGGGTCTCGTCCTCGGCCATCCCGGTAGCGACTCGGTCGCGATTTCGGGCGGCTTGATCGTCGCGCACGGTCGGTTCGCGGATCTGAAACCGTTCGTCGGTCCGCAAACTCATCTCATCAAGCTCGCGGGACGCGCCGTCGCCCCCGGCTTCATCGATTCGCACCTGCACTTCCGCGAGGCTGCCGCCGCTGCCATCGGTATTTCCGTGCAACGATGCCGCACGGTTGGCGACCTGCTGGGCGACTTGCGGTTGGCCGCGGGCAAGACCCCGCCCGGGAATTGGCTGCGCGCATTCGGATGCGACGAAGCGCTGATGCTCGACCAGCGCGGACCGACGCGCGCTGAACTGGATCAGTCGGTGCCCAAGAATCCGGTGCGCCTGCGTCATCAGACTCTCCACGCGACCTGGCTCAACTCGCGCGCGATTGCGTTGCTCGGCCTCGAGGCTCCCGACTTCACTCCTCCCTACGGCGCCAACATGATTCGCGACGCGGCCGGCAAGCTCAGCGGCCTCGTCGTCGGGATGGAAACGTGGCTGACGAATCATCTGCCGCCGGTGACTGCCTCCGAATCCGAATCGCGCGCGCGCATCATGAGCCGCGAACTCGCGGCCGCCGGAGTCACCGCGTTCACCGACGCGACCACGCGCAACGGCCCCGTCGAGCTCGAACAGTTCGCCAAGTTCGCGGGTTCGGGCGCGATATGCCAACGCGTCGGCGTGATGATCGGCGGCCAGCATCTCGACGCCGCCGATCGATGCCAGCAGCTTGCCCGCGCAGCTGGCATCTCGTTGGCGGGAGCCAAGTTCATGCCCGGCTATCAGTACGACGACGCCGGCCTTTCGCGCCCTGTTCTACGCGCGCTCGAGCGCGGGCTCGATTGCGCCTTTCACGTGACCGAAATCGAAGAGCTGGATGAGTCGATCGCTGCAATAGAATCCGCCAAATCCCGATTCGCCGGCGCCCACGAGATGCCGCGGTTTCGCCTCGAGCACGGCGGCCTCATCCCGCCCAACTACATCGATCGCCTGATGGCGCTGGGCGTGTGGGTCGTCACCAACCCCGGCTTCATCTACTTCCGCGGTCCCAAGTACGCCGCGGAGCCCGGCCTCGTCGCGCATCTGTACCGCGCGCGAAGTCTCAAGGACGCCAATGTTCACCTGGTAGGTGCGACCGATGCTCCCGTCACGCCCGCCAGGCCGCTCGCCGCGATCGCGTCCGCAGTTTCCCGCACCACTGTTGACGGCGTCGAGCTCGCGCCCGCCGAAGCGCTCCCGATTCACGACGCCTTCGCGCTCTTCACCTCCGAAGCGGCGCGCCTCGCCCGCCTCGATGCCGGCGTCATCGCGCCCGACCATCTTGCGGATCTCATCGTGATCCCGCGCGACCCGTTTGCGCTCAGCCCCGCCGACCTGATGAACCTTACCGTCGATATCACGATAGTCGGCGGCCGCGTGGTTTACGAGCGCGGCCGTCCCGCCATCGCCAGCAGCGACAGCGCCGACCTGCGCTCCACCTGATGTCGTCGAAAGCGAACGGTTCGAGCGCGGTGCTTTACGCCAGGCGCGGTCCCGTCGCAGTGGTCACGCTCAATCGTCCCGCGCAATTCAATGCGTACAACATGGCGATGCGCGACGACCTGTTTCAAATCCTCGCCGCCATCCATGACGACCGCGACGTTCGCGTGATGGTCTTGCGGGGCGCCGGCCAGGCCTTCTCGACCGGCGGCGATCTCGCCGAATTCGGAATGGCGCCGTCGCCCATCGTCGCGCGATGGGTCCGCTTTCGCCGCGACGTGTGGGGGATGCTCCGCGCGCTGCCCATCCCTACTATCGCCGCGATCCACGGCTACACCGTCGGCGGCGGACTCGAGATGGCGTTGCTCTGCGACCTCGCAATCGCCGCCGACGACACCCGCCTGTCCCTGCCCGAAACGGGCGCCGGCATGATTCCCGGGGTCGCCGGCACCCAGACCGCCGCCCGCCGCCTCGGCCTCGGCCGCGCGCTGGACCTATGCCTCACCGGCCGTTGGATTGACGCCCAAGACGCGTTACTTGTAGGTATGGTCGCCGAAGTGGTTCCCCTGGCGAATTTGGATCGCCGTGCGCTCACGATCGCCCGCGCCTTCGCACGCGTCCCGCGCGAGCGCTCCGCGCTACTCAAGCTGGCGGTCTGGGGAGGCCTCGATTTGCCGCTGCGACAGGGACTCGAGCTCGAACGTCGGCTCTGGAAAAGAGGAAGCGCGCTGTGAACACGGTTAATTTCGTCACGATCCCCGCGTCGATCGTACCCGACCAGGAAATCCTGGTCTTCGGCGCGCGACGCCTGACCTATGCGGATCTGAACGATCAGGTCGCCCGCCTGTGCGCGGTCTTCAAACAGTTCGGCCTGGCGCATGGCGACGTCATCGCCGTGCTCGACACCAACTCCGACCTCTTCATCGAATCCTACTACGCGGCCGCCAAGGCCGGGCTCACCTTCTTGCCGCTCAACTATCGCGCCAAGGATGCCGAGCTCGAGTACATGATCAACACCGCGCAGGCCAAAGTGTTACTCGTCGGCGATCGCTATCTCGAACTGATCAACAAAATTCAGTCGCGTCTCAGCGCGAACAAAATCGTCGCGTTGGGCAACGGCGCCAGCGCATTGCCGCGTCTGGCCGATCTGATCGCCAAGGCCGACCCGGACGAGTCCGAAGCTGAAGTCGAAGACGAGGACATCTCCATCCTGATGTACACCAGCGGCACCACCTCGCTGCCCAAGGGTGTGCAATTGCGTTTTCGCGATTTCGCCGCATACGTGACCGCCAACGTCGAGATGGCCGACGGCACCGATCGCGGCGTCGCGCTGGTCTGCGTGCCGTTTTACCACATCGCGGGAACCACCGCGTACATGACCAACATTTGGACCGGCCGCAAAGTGATCGTGATGCCGCAGTTCGACGCACGTAGCTGGCTCGGCCTCGTCGCGCGCGAGCGCGTCACTCACGCCTTCGTCGTCCCCACCATGATGAAGCAGATCATCGACGAGCCCGCATTCGCCAAAACCGATCTTTCCAGCCTGACCAACCTCGCCTACGGCGGCGCGGCGATGCCGGTGCAGGTCATTCGCCGCGCAATCGAAGTCTTTCCGAAAAAAGTCGGCTTCGTAAACGCGTACGGGCAGACTGAGACCACTTCGTCGCTGACCGTGCTCGGCCCCGACGATCATCGAATCGAAGGCACGCCCGAGCAGATCGAGCTCAAGCTCAAACGCCTCAACTCGATCGGCAAGCCGCTCCCCGACGTCGAAATCCGCGTCCGCGACGAGGACGGCAAGTTCCTCCCCCACGGCCAGGTCGGCGAAATAATTATCCGCACCCCGCGCATCATGAAGGGTTACGCCGGCCGCGCCGACGACGCGCGATTGCCCGACGGATGGCGCGCGACCGGTGACCTCGGATGGCTCGACGACGACGGCTACGTCTTTTTCGCCGGCCGCAAGGACGACATGATCATCCGCGGCGGCGAAAATATCGCGCCCGCCGAAATCGAAAGCGTCCTCATGAGCCACCCCGCGGTCGACGAATGCGCCGTCATAGGCGTGCCCTCCGTCGATTGGGGGCAAACCGTCAAGGCCTTCGTCTGTATCCGCAAGGGTGCCCAGGTGACCGAGCACGAACTCGCCGAGTTCTGCCGCTCGCGCCTGGCCAGCTTCAAGCGTCCCGAGCGTATCGAGTTCATCGACGCGCTGCCGAAAAATCCGCTCGGCAAAATCCTGCGCAAGGATTTGCGCGCTCCCGCCGGAGGCGTCTGACGCCGCGCGCCGCCAAAAAATCCCGGCCGGAACGCGCCGCACGCCGAGCGCCCACCGGTGCGATCGAGGTCGCCTTCGCCAGCGGATGCGTCAGCGCGACGCTTCGCTACCACGGCACGCGCGCGATCCTTACGTCTGCGATGGCCGTCCGCCTGCTCGAGCTGTTCGAGCACGTCGAGGACGATAACGCCGCCCGCATGCTCGCGCTCACCGGCGCCGGCCCCGCGTTCTGCGCCGGCTTCGACGCCGCCGTCGATCCGCGCCTGGTCGAATCGCTCGCCGTGCTCTCCAAGCCCACCGTCGCCATCATCAACGGCGACGCCTTCGACGAAGGCCTCGAGCTCGCGATGGCCGCTGACATCCGCGTCGCGATTTCGTCGGCTAGATTTGCGATCACGCAGATCCAGCGCGGGGCGATGCCGCACTTTGGCGCGACCCAGCGCCTCCCGCGCCTCATCGGCGCCGCCAACGCGCTCCGCCTGATGCTCACCGGGACAGCTCTGGGAGCCAACGACGCGATGCGCACCGGCCTCGTCACTTATCTCGCCGATAGCCTCACCGATCTCGCCGCCACCAGCGGCCGCGTCGCCGAAGCCATCCTGAGCCGCGCTCCCCTCGCCGCGCGCCTCGTCAAGGATTCAGTGCTCAAGGGCTACGACATGACGTTGGAGCAGGGCATCAGGCTTGAGGAGGATCTGTACGCCCTGCTACAAACGACTTCCGACCGCGCCGAAGGCGTCCGCGCTTTTCTCGAGAAGCGCAAGCCGCTGTTCAGGGGCGCGTGAATTTTCGGCGCAAATCTTAGAGACGCAAATCGTCCGAAAGGATCAGGATCCACGAATGGCAAATCAGCTCGGCAAAGTTTATATCTGCGGCAATTGCAAATCGCAGGTCATCGTCACCAAGGCCGGCGCCGGACAGCTCAAGTGCTGCGGCGTTCCGATGGAACAAAAAAAGTAGCGATCGCGCTCAGTCGTTCGAGCTCATCGCGACAACGAGAGTGAGAGGCCCCAAATGATTGGTGCGATCATAGTCGGAATAATCGCGGGCTGGTTGGCCGGTAAACTGGTGCGCGGCGCCGGGTACGGAATAATCGGCGATTGCATCCTCGGCTTGATCGGCGGCCTGGTCGGCGGATGGATCTTCGGCGCCCTCGGCGTAGCAGGACCTAACGGCACGATCGGCGCGATTCTCGTCGCCACGGTCGGCGCCGTAATCCTGGTCTGGATTTCGCACATGATTCGCGAGGTCTGATCGAGCCGCGTTCCGCTGCTCACCCGCTCGCGCGGATGCGCAGTTCCTCGGCCTGCTTGCGAATCGGCTCCGGCAGCTTCACTTCGTGCGCGTCGATCCAGTTGCTCACCAGCCGATAGAACTCCCGCGCCGGTTCGTAGAACACGTGGATCGCGACGTCGTCGTAGTCGAGCACCACCCAGTGCGCATGATGCATCCCCTCGACGGCCAGCGCCCGTTGTCCCGCCTTGCCCAGCGCTTCCTCGATTCCGCGCGCGATCGCCTGCACCTGCACGTCCGACCGCCCGGTCGCCACCAGGAAGTAGTCGGCCACCGGCTTCAGATGCTCAGCCTCGAGCACGACCAGGTCGTAGGCCTTTTTTTCCAGCGCCGCTTCGGCTGCGGCGAATGCCTTCTTCAGCGCCGTCAAGAAATCTGACCGCGATTCAGAGGCCGGCTGGCCGGCTGTGGAAGGTTCGATCGGAACTGAGTTGAACGCGAGAGTTTAAGCAGAGCGATCCTCAATACAGCGCGTGACGCTGGATGTAATCGACGACGTCGATCGGCACCAGATACCTGATCGATTCACCGTGTTGCAGTTTGCCGCGAATTTCAGTCGCTGAAATGGGTAGGAACGTGGTGTCGACGAAAGATAGCGTTTGTCCGCTCGAATGCACGTAGTGATCGTCTGCCTGAGTGTAGCCAAACCGCTTGAGCGCGGCAACTGAAATTCGCGGCGGGCCCGCGTTGGCTTCTGTTAATCTTGTATGAACGGCGAAGTTGCACAGCCGCGCCAGTTCGTCGGGCTCCTTCCACGAATCGAGCTCGGCAAACTGATCGGCGCCCATCATCAGGTACAGCGTCGCCGGCTGGCGCAGGGTAGCCAGAAAGTAGCGCACTGTGTCGATCGTGTATGATCGCCCGGCGCGGCGAATCTCGACATCCGACGTCATGAAGTGCCGGTTGCCCTTGGTCGCCAGCCGTGCCATCGCCAGGCGATGCTCCGCGGGCGCCAATTCGCCTTCCGCCTTATGCGGTGGCGACGCGGCCGGAATGAAATAGACAAGGTCGAGCTGCAACGCCTCGCGAACTTCCTCGGCGGCGCGCAGATGCCCGAGATGAATCGGATTAAAACTGCCGCCGAACAATCCTACCCGCATTTGATTTGATTTCGCGCCGTCAGGCGCGGACTTGGCCCGTCCCGCGAAGGACGTACTTATATGTAGTCAACTCATTCAGTCCCATCGGCCCGCGCGCGTGCAGCCGATTGGTCGAGATTCCGGTCTCCGCGCCGAAGCCGAATTCGAAGCCGTCGGTGAAACGCGTCGACGCATTGACGTAAACCGTAGCCGAATCGACCTCGCGTTCAAAGCGCGCGGCCGTTTGCGCGTCGCCAGTGACGATCGCGTCCGCCAGATGAGACCCGTGACGCGCGATAAACTCGATCGCCTCATCCACCGAATCCACGACTTTCACCGCCAGTATCAGGTCGAGATATTCCGTGTCCCAGTCTTCGTCCGTCGCCACGCGCGCCGCCGGCACGATTTTTCGCGTCGCCTCGTCGCCGCGAATCTCGACACCGGCCGCCGTCATCCGTGCGGCCAGCGCTGGCAGAAATTTTTCTGCGACGTGGCGATGCACCAATAAATTCTCCATCGAGTTGCACACCGAAGGCCGCGAGCATTTCGCGTTAACGCAAATTTCCTCGGCCATCTTCAGATCCGCCGCCCGATCGACGTAGGTATGGCAGATACCGTCAAAATGCGGCAGCACCGCAATCGCCGAGCCCTCAAGCGCCTCCTTCAACGACTTGCCGCCCCGAGGAATTATCAAATCGATCAGCTCGCGGCTGCGCTTCATTACCTGGATTACTTCGCGATCCGGATCGCGGATAAACGTCGCCGCGTCCGGAGCCAGTCCCGCGTCCTGCAACGCGCGCGCGACGAGTCCCGCAAGAAATCCATTGCTGCCGAGCGCCTCGCTGCCACCCCGCAGGACGACGGCGTTGCCGGCCTTCAGCGTCAACGCCGCGGCATCGACGGTGACGTTGGGGCGCGATTCGTAAATCATCGCGATCACGCCGATCGGCACCCTGATCTTTTCGATCTTCAGCCCGTTGGGCCGCGTCCATTTGTCCAGAACCGTCCCGACCGGATCGTCGAGCGCTTCGACTTGCAGCACGCCCGCCGCCATCGCCTCGATCCGCTTGTCGTCGAGCGTCAGCCGCTCGACAAACGCGCCGCCGCGCCCACTCTTGCGCGCGCGCTCGAGGTCAATCGCATTCGCCCGAATAATTTCCGCGCGCGACCCGCGAATAGCGCTCGCCAGCCGGCGCAGAAAATCGTTCTTCTCCGCCGAAGTAGCAATCGCCATCCGCGGCGCCGCCGCCCGCGCCCGTCCAAGCGCCGAAATAGTATCCGCTTCAACCGTCATCCGATTCCGCCGATCGCTTTTCCAATTTCAACTACCAATCAAGAATATATGTTTTCTTAACACCGAGCGCAGGGGTCACCCGTGCCCAAGGAAGCGTGAAACCCACGGCGGGTTTCATATCAGATAAAGTGATTTACCCTTCCCCGGCCCTACGCGATTTCCTCGATGAGCACAAAATTGTCGCGATGGATAATCTCGTCGGCCACTTTGTATCCCAGCAGCGTCGGTATTTCCGTCGAGCGCCGGCCCGCGACTTTCAACACGTCGGACGCTGGATAGTTAACCAACCCGCGTCCGAACTCGACTCCGTCGGGATCGAGCAGGCTCACGCAATCGCCGCCGCCGAAATCTCCACGCACCTCGCGCACGCCCGAGGGCAGCAGGGAACGTCCGCGGTTGCGGAGCGCGTCGGCGGCGCCCTTGTCGACCGCGAGCGATCCCGCCGGCCGCAGCGCGAATGCGATCCAATGTTTGCGGCTCTTGAGCCGCACGCCGGCCGGAACGATCAGCGTGCCTGCTTCGCGCGCCGGGTCCAGCGCCGCCGTGACGATTCCCGCTTCGCGCCCGTGCGCGATTATCACGGCGATTCCGGCGCGCGCCGCCTGCCGCGCCGCCTTCAACTTGGTCGCCATCCCGCCGACGCCGAGCGGTCCCGCGTTCTCGGCCACCAGCCCGCGCATCTCGGCTTCGGGATCGCTGATCACGGGAATCAGGCGCGCGTCCTTGCGCTCGCGAGGGTCGCCGGTCAGCACGCCGTCCACGTCGCTCAGAATGATCAATAGCTGCGCCTGCACGAGGCTCGCGACCAGCGACGACAGCACGTCGTTGTCGCCCAGCCGAATCTCCTCGACCGCAACCGTGTCGTTCTCGTTGACGATCGGAATCACGCCCGCGCCGAGCAGTTCCGTAATCGTTTGATTCGCGTTCTGACGGCGCCGGCGTTCCGCCAAATCCTGATGCGTCAACAAAATCTGCGCGACGCTCCGATCGTGGCCGTCGAATGCGCGCGCCCAGGCCGACATCAGGTCGATTTGCCCGGTGGCGGCGGCGGCTTGTCGCGCCGCGATAGTCGCGCCTTTGAGTTTTGACAGTCTTGCGCGTCCGGCAGCCACCGCGCCCGACGTGACGATCACGATTTCCTGGCCAGCGCGCACCGCCGACTCGATCTGCGCTGCAAGCTGCTCGATCACCTCGACGCGCAGGCCGTCGACGTCGGACAACACGGCGCTGCCGACCTTGATCACGACCCGACGCGCGCGCGCGACCGTCGATTCTTTGTAGTTCAACTGGGACATGCGGCCTGCTGGTCTATCGTATGAAGCATCCGCGCGATCGCCGCGACCAGCGGCGCCAGGTTTTCGCGCTTGTCCGCCGATATCGGAAATACCTCGAGGCCGGTGAGCTTGCGCAGCTTGCGCGCGATCTTCTTCACTTCGTCGGCGGCGACGAGATCGATCTTGTTGAGCGCTACCACCGCCAACCTCTCCCCCAGCATCGGATCGAACGCCGCAATCTCGCCGCGCACAGTCGCAAATGCCGCTGCAGGATCGTCCGCCGCGTCCAGCACGTAAACAATCAACCGCGTGCGCGCCAGATGCCGCAAAAAACGGATTCCGAGTCCAAGCCCGCGATGCGCTCCTTCGATCAGCCCGGGAATATCGGCGAGCGTGAAACTTTCCTCCTCGGAAATCGATACGCGCCCGATATTGGGCGCCAGCGTGGTGAACGGGTAGGGCGCGATTTTCGGCCGCGCCGCGCTGAGCGCGGTCAGCAGCGTCGATTTGCCGGCGTTGGGAAGTCCCACCAGCCCGGCTTCAGCCACCAAACGCAGTTCCATGCGAATCCAGCGCTGTTCGCCCGCTGTTCCTGGCGTCGCGATTCGCGGCGAGCGCCGCGTCGACGACGCGAAGTGCATATTGCCGCGGCCGCCTTCGCCGCCCTGCGCGATCACAGCGGTGTCGCCCGGCATAACCAGGTCCGCGAGCGTCTTGCCACTTTCCTCGTCGAAGACGATCGTCCCGGGCGGGACGCGCACGACGACGTCGCCGGCGCCGTGCCCGTATTGTTCCTTGCCGCGGCCGTCTTCGCCGTCCTTCGCAATCAGACGCGGCTGATATTTGAAATCGAGCAGCGTCGACAGGCCTTCATCGACCTGGAAGATTACGCTGCCGCCACGTCCGCCGTTGCCGCCCGCCGGTCCGCCGAAGGGCCGGAATTTCTCGCGCAAAAACGCAATCGCTCCGTTGCCGCCCTTCCCGGCGTGCACGAATACCCTGGCTTCATCGATAAATCGCATGGCGGCGTGACCATTTTTTTCAGTGTCTATTCGCGGAGCGAACCTACAGACAAATCTCCGCCAGCGCGCGCACCGTGTTGATATCGCCAGTGCCTATGAGCATTGTCTTCACCGGCGACGCCTTCCATGCTTTGAGGCGGTCCGCGATTCGCTCGCGATTGCCGACCAGCGCGACCTCGTCGACCAGCTTGTCCGGCACCAGCGCCATCGCTTCGGCCTTCTTGCCGGACAGGTAGAGGTCCTGGATTTTCACCGCGACGTCTTCGTAGCCGAGCCGCTTGGCGTAGTCGTTGTAGAAATTTTTCGCGCGCGCGCCCATCCCGCCGATATAGAGCGCGAGCATCCCCTTCACCGGCATCCGGCATTTCTCGACGTCCGGCCCCATGATGCAGGTGACGAACGGCGCGACGTCGAAATTAGCGAGACTCTTTTTGCCGCCGGTCTTCGCGAAACCGTCCTTCAGCGGCGCGTCGTAAATGTCCCATCGCTCCGGATTCATCCAGACGGGGATCACGCCATTGGCAATTTCCGCCGCGAGCGCGATTCCCTTCGGACTGATCGACGCGGTGTAGATCTCCATGTCCTTGCGCCCGTGCAGGATGCTCTTGAGCGGCTTGCCGAGACCCGACGCACCGGGACCGGTGTACGGGATGTCGAATTCTTTGCCGTGATGCTCGACGGGGACTTCGCGCGCGAGAATCTTGCGCACGATCTCGATGTATTCGCGGGTGCGCTGCAGCGGTTTGCCGTACGACACGCCGTGCCAGCCCTCGACCACCTGCGGACCCGACGGCCCGATGCCGAGGATGAAGCGGCCGCCCGACAGCGCGTCCAGCGTCATCGCGGTCATCGCGGTGGCGGCGGGAGTTCGCGCGGGCATCTGCATGATACCGGTGCCGAGCCGGATCTTCTTAGTCAGCGCGCCGATCCACGCCAGCGGTGTGATCGCGTCGGAGCCGTACGCCTCCGCGGTCCACACGGAGTCGAAGCCGGCGCGCTCAGCCTCGAGGATCGTGTCCATCGGCAAGCCCATCTGCGCGCCCGAATAGCCGGAGATTAAACCTAGTCGCATCGAAATTCCTCCCGTCGCGAGTTGCGGTACCAAAAAGCGAAATCAAGGATCAAAGACACTAAAAAAAGACACTAAAAAAAGAAGCCCCACGGCATTGCCGCAGGGCTTCAGATCAGTCTCGTTCTAACGAGCTACGCAGACGCCCCTGCGGTATCGGTGCCGGCGGGGAGCGGCTCGACGCTCACTTGCCGCTTCTCACCCTTCGGCTCGTACTTAACCACACCATCGATGAGCGCGTAAATCGTATAGTCGCGGCCAAGCCCGACGTTGCGCCCCGGATGCACGCGGGTGCCGAGCTGGCGGATGATGATATTACCGGCCTTGACGGTCTGGCCCGCGTAAATCTTGATACCACGGCGCTGGCCCGGACTGTCGCGGCCATTGCGCGTCGAACCCTGGCCTTTTTTATGCGCCACGCAGTGTCTCCCTGGATGAGCGGCCTTCGGGGCCGCAGTTCAATCAAAATTCGCGCGACGACTATGCGCCGGCGGAAATTTCCTCGATCTTGAGAACGGTCAGTTCCTGCCGATGGCCACGCTTGCGACGGTAATTCTTGCGGCGCTTTTTCTTGAACACGATTATCTTGGTGCCGCGCGGTTGCTCAAGGATCTTCGCCGTCACCGACGCGCCCGCGACGACCGGTGTGCCGACCTTGGGCGCGTCGCCGCCAACCGCCAGCACCTGGTCAAGTGAAATTGCCGCGCCAACCTCGCCGGCCAGCCGCTCGACCGTAATCTGGTCGCCGACGCCGACGCGGTACTGTTTTCCGCCTGTCTTTACTATTGCAAACATCGCGATACCGAACGTTAACAGTTATCGGACGCAGTCGGGCGTGTCAACGCGGGAGCCTCATGCTACTGTCGCGCCTTATGTCTGACGTCGTCGGTTCACGGGTGATTTCGATACTGATTACTCTGTCGCTCCTATGCGTATGGTCGTGCTCGACCGCAGATTCTTCCGGCATATCGCCGCGAGAACGATCGCAACTGATTGAGCAACTGCAAGAGGCAAGACAGACTGACCTAAAAGACGCGCTGGATACCTCGTTGGGCCCGGATGCGGCTGGCGACTACATGATACAGGCTGGAAAAGCTGAAACGGCGATCAACGATCTGAGCCAACGCTCGAACGTCCCCAAATCGGAAATATCCGATGCGCTATTTGTCCCGCCGAAGTACCTTTCGCCCGCCCAAAGAGCCGAGTTAATCACCCAACTGGAGCAGGCGAAAGCGCGTGACGATGAGATCTGGCGTAATCATCTGGGTGGTTGGGACCCTATCCTCACAACGGATTGCACCATACAGGGGAAGCGTGTCGATCGGGTCGTCAAGGATCTCAAGACGGAGAGACCCGTATCGTGGTCGGAAATCAACGAGGCGCTGTATGTTCCAAATGAGAATGCCTGGTAGCTCCGCTGGCTGATCGCGATTCGTCCAATACCCGGAGTCTCAATCGATGCCGAGCCGCTCGCGGCCTTCGGGCGAGATCATCTGCGGAGTCCACGGCGGATCCCAGACCAGGTCGACGTCGGCCTCCGACACTCCCGGCAGGCTCATGATCTTGTGACGCGCGTCGGTAGCGATCGAGGCGCCCATGCCGCAGCCCTGAGCCGTCAGCGTCATCTTCACTTCTACTTTCTTGGTGCCGTCGTCCGCGTCCTTCACTTCCATTCCATAGACGAGGCCGAGGTCAACGATGTTGACGGGGATTTCAGGATCGAAGCAGGTCTTGAGCTGCTCCCACACCATCGCTTCGAGGTCGCCGCCGCCGGACGCCGACACCGCGCCCGCATCTTCAGGAGTTTTGCCGAGCGCGTCGGCATCCTTGCCGGCGACGCGGAACAGGCCGCCGTACGCCGGAACTTGCAGGGTGAAGGTTCCGCCGAGCGATTGCGTGATGAAGGCTTCGAGGCCCTTTTCCAGCATCATCTTGTTTCCGGCCGGGACCTGGACCCCTTCGATTTCGCGGGCCAATTCAACGCGTTCCATAAGACGAATACCTTCCTTGTAAGAATAAGCATTGTACCGCGACGATGCGACGCGGGCCATAGCCGTGCCGTGACGTGACTTCAGAATCGCGGCGCGTATGGGCTATCGGGCAGCGGCGATCTGCCGATTGCTGAGGAGTTGGAGCAGCGTATGGCGCCCGTCGTCCTCCAGGGCTGCGAGTTGTTACTGCCGCCGCCGCAACCGGCTATCGAAATAACCAGTACGAGCAGCATCAGTGCGATGGCGTGTTGGCGCTTCATGACAGGCGGCTTACCAGAAAGCAAAAGCTGTGAACAGCATCGATCCCGCGATGCGCGGGATTAGCCGCCGACTTTCCGATGTGGGATATTTGCCGCAGATTCTCGCGGGAGGTGATATTGCAATGCCCACCTATGTAGTTTTGTTTCATCTGACTCACCAGGGACTCGACCATCTGAGAGGTTCGCCCGATCGTGTCGATGCGGCGAAGAAGACCTTCAGTCAGCACGGCGCCAAGGTGAAGGACTTCTACTCGATGATGGGGCAGTACGATTCGATGTTCATAGTCGAGGCGCCGAACGACGACGTGATGGCGCAACTGGCGCTGACGGTCGGAGCGCAGGGAAACGTGCGCACGGAGACGCATCGCGCGTTCAACGAGGACGAGTACCGAAAGATCGTCAAGAACATTCCCTGAGATTCTCTTAATACTGGGTGCAGGGGTCACCCCTGCCGAAGGAAGCGTGAAACCCACCGCGGGTTTCACATTCGATTAAGTGGATTGTCCGCTTGCGCGATTGAGATGCTTTGAGGCTTCGGCGTGGCTGAGGTTTGACAAGCGTTTGCGATTCTTCGTCAGGAACGTTCGGACTGCGCGCGGGTCGGTCTTGCTGTATTCGCGCAGCGTCCATCCGATCGCTTTGCGGATGAAGAACTCGGGCTCGTGCGCGCGCTTGAGGCAGTGCTCGAATAGTTGCGCCGCATCGGTATCTCGTTTGTGCTTCAGATGGGACAGCAGGGCGGTGCGCCGAATCCACATGTCGTCATCGTCGATCCATCGCTCGATTACAGGGCGGGTTTGCGCGCGAAAATTTCCATACACTGCCCCGACCAGGTTCACCGCTATTTCATCGACGAAGTCCCACCATGCGCCTTCGCGCACCATGCGCTCGTAGAGCGGCAGAGCGGCTGGCGTGATGAACTGCTCATAGCGGCGGCCAAATGAAATCGCGCAGTATTGCTCCTCGCGATGCGGCAGCTTCCACAGTGTCATCACGCTGCGCGTGTATGATTTCTGATCCGCCGGCGCAAACCTGTCGCCCATCTGCTTGAGCATGGCGGCGCGCATCGGCGTCGGAACGCCGAAGAACGGCTGCGTGGTCTTCATGTATGCGGCCATCGCAGGCGCCTTCGCCGGATCGGCGAGAAGCTTGAGTTGCGCGGTGACATAGCACGCGAGTTCGTTTTTCATGGCTTCGCGTGGCATCGAGGAATCACGTTATACACGAAAGTGCCGCTGATGCGCTGTGCGCCGGAATCTGCGGCGCAACAGTCAATCGCGCCGCGCATTCGTCCCTCTCCCTAACCCTCTCCCCACAGCGGGAGAGGGAACCAGAGGCGGCGACTGCCAATTTAGTTCAGGGATGAACTGTTCAGCCTTATGCGCCCGCCCACAGGGTGCTAACCAATAGTCATGAACCCGCTCCATATACTCGCCATACTCGCCGCATTCCGATCGCCGTCAGCCAACAATTCCCGCCGTCCCTCACCCTGCTCGAAAAAAAAATTTGACGGAACGAAGCTACCGATGGTGGTATGACAACCGCTGACCACAACCTATGGTATGCCTCAGGCCCTGACGGCCGACTCCACGTTGCGATTGCTGGGCCGTACTGCTAGCGAATAGGAGGCGAAGGTAGGGCAGGCGGATGGAAGCAGCGGCAATACCGGGCGCGAATCAGCGTCCTTTCGGCATTTCGGCCAAGCAGAAGCTCTACGAGTTCCTGTGCTCGCGGCCGGCGGGTGCGGATTCCGGCGAGTTGGTCGGACTGCTGCTGAGCGGAGCCGGCTCCGACCCGGAGCTTGGCGCGCGGCTTGTCCGCCAGATCCTCGACGGCGATCCGAATTTCATCTTCGACGCCGACACGGCGCAGTGGCGGCTTGCGCAGAGCGACCGGCTGCGAGTCGGGCTCGAGCAGGCCGAGTTCACGGTCGTCGATTTGGAAACGACGGGCGGACGCGCCGGCCCCGGCACGATCATCGAGATCGGCGCCTACCGAATGGTCGGTAAGCGGCTCACTGAAACGTTCTCGACGCTGGTGAGGCCGCATGGCGGTGTCGTGCCGCGATTCATCACCGGGCTCACCTCGATCACGACCGAGATGATTCGCGAGGCGCCGCGTATCGAGGAAGTCCTGCCGGCGTTTCGCGAGTTCATGGGCGACCGCGTGATGGTCGCGCACAATGCGGCTTTCGATTTCGGTTTTTTAGACTTCGAATACAGGCGAATCTTTGGTATCGGGCTCGGCAACCCGGTTCTGTGCACGCTGCGGATGTCGCGACGCTTCATGCCGTCGCTCAAGCGCCGCCGGCTCGATCTGCTGGCGGGACACTTCGGGCTTTCGCTCGAAGGACGCCATCGCGGGCTCGGCGACGCGCGGATGGCTGCGGAGCTGCTGTGCATCTTTCTCGAGATGGCCGAGCGGATGGGAATTACGCGGCTGGATCGGCTGCTCGACGACCATCATCGCGGAGTTGCGGGCAGGAGAATTGAGCGTCACGTGCCGCCGGAGGAAATCGCGGTGCTTCCGCACGCGCCCGGCGTCTACCTGATGCGCAATGAGCGCGGCGACCTGCTCTACGTCGGCAAGGCGCGGCGGCTCCGGGAGCGGGTGAGCTCATATTTCACGGCGGCGGTGAAGGCCAGGACGGCGGAGCTCATCTCGCACGTTTACAAAATCGAGACGCGTGTGACGCGCTCGCCGCTGGAGGCGGCGCTCGACGAAGCGCGGCTGATTCGCGAGCTCAAACCGCCGTACAACCGGATGCTCAAGTCGGCGGCGCCGGCGTATTTGATCAAGCTCGACATGATGGACGAGTTTCCGCGCGTGACTATTTCCACCAAGATGAGCGCGCGGCGCGGCGTGATGCACCTCGGGCCGTTCATCGGTCGGCGCGGCATCGAGCATTCGGTGCGTGCGCTCTCGAAAATCCTCGGCCTGCGCACTTGCGGCGGCAAGCTCGCGCCGCGCGAGGATTTTTCGCCGTGCATCTACGGGCAGATGGGGCACTGCACCGCGCCATGCAATTTGAGTATCGACGCGGACGGGTACGCGGAACGGGTGCGGCGCGCGGTTGGTTTTCTGCGCGGGCGGATCGGTCCGTTGCTCGGCGAATTGGCGCGGGCGCGCGACCAGGCCGCGGCTGCGATGCGCTTCGAGGAGGCCGCGCGCTTTCGGCATCATCTCGAGGCGCTGACTACGCTGGCGCATCGCGCGACCCGTCTCAGCGAGGTGGTCACGGAAAACAATCTCGTGATCGTGACAGGCGAGGGCAGCGATCGCGCGGCGCACGTGGTGCTCTCGGGACGGCTCGCGATGACGCGGATGCTGCACGGTGAGGACAGCGCTCGTGAGGTGTCAGAATTCGTCGCGGGCAACTACGAGCGCTACAAACTGAAAGCCGTCGAGCGTGGTGAGTTGGAGCCGATGGCGATCGTCGCACGATGGCTCCGGGAGCGCGCCCCCGACGAAGGCCGTCTGCTATACCTGTCCGGTCCGCATCTGGATCCCATCGCGCTGGCGAGCTGATCCTTGGCGCGAGCTCACCCTTTCAGATTTGCGGCGAACAGCTTTAACGTGTGCTCCCACGCGTCTGCCGCTTCGGCGGCGCGATAGACGTCCGCGCGCGTGTCGTTGAAGAATCCGTGCGAGCATCCCTTGTAGATCTTGACCTCGCCCCGCTTGTCGAACTTCTTCAGCGCCGCCGCCAGCCGATCCACGTCGGTTCGCTGAATCCATCCGTCGTTCTCGCCGTATGCGTAAAAGATCGGGCAGCCGAGCTGCTGGAGTTTTTCGTCCGGCGGTATTTCGCCATAGAAGGGCGCCGCGGCCGCGATTTCCCTGTTCTCGCACGGCAACAGCAGCGCATAGCTGCCGCCCATGCAAAATCCCGTGATGCCGATGCGCTCTGAGCGCGTATGCGTCTGCGCCCGCAGCCATTCCACCGTCGTCTGCAGGTCCGCGATGCCGTCCTCCTTCTTCAGTCCGCCCATGAGCCGCGCGGCCTCGTTCGGCTCGGTTGCGACCTTGTTCCCCTGGCGCGAATACAAGTCGGGCGCGATTGCGAAATAGCCCTCGCGCGCCAGCCGCCGCGCCACATCGCGGATGTGCTCGTTCAGCCCCCACCATTCCTGCACGACGATTACCGCCGGCGACGACATGACTCCCGCCGGCTCGGCGACAAAGGCTTTCAGCGCACACGCACGGCCCGTATAGCTTGCTTCACGCGTGACGATATCGGTAGTTGCCATCGACACTCACCTCAAAAAAATAAATTTCACCAGATCCGCGCGCGTCTATTCCGCGGCCGCTACCGGTATGAAGCCGACCATTCCATTCTTGAGTTTCACTTGGAGGTAATCGCCCGCGATGCCGGTGACGTGAACGTACTTCCGCCGACGCACTTGGCCGATGGCGGCGCTGGTCTCGTCTGGATTTTGATACACCGGCGAATTTTTGGTCAACAGGAAAAGCTTGTTGAGCGGCTTGACCTGCGGAGCGCCGCCCGCCGTTGCCACCGTTGCAGCTGCCGCCGGTGCCGACGGTGCGGCTCCCTCCGGCGCCGCGCTGACGGCCGTCGCCGCCGCGGCGGGCGCGGGCATCAGCTTCACGTCGAGCGCCCGCACCTCATCGAACTCCGCGTTGGCTTCGTTCATGCGCCCCGGCACCGACGCGAGCAGATTGGCCAGCGCCAGGTGGCCCTTTGCGTCCTTGGGGTTGAGTCCGATGGCCGTGCGTATTTGATCTTCCGCCCCGGCCGTTTTGCCTTCCTTCCTAAGCACCTCGCCCAAATCGAGGTGGTAATTGGATCGGTCCGGCTCGAGCGCTACTGCGGCGCGGTACTGATTTTCAGCCAGTCCGAGCTGGTTCTGGTCGCCATATAGATTGCCGAGTGCGACATGGGTAGCCGCGTTTTTCGGATCGACCTCGAGGACCTTCATGAACTCGATTTGCGCGTCGCCGGACTTGTGCTCGAAGATGTAGAGATTTCCGAGCGCGATATGAACGCGCGGATCGTTCGGCGCGAGTTTCACCGCCTCGCCGTACGCCGTCTCCGCGTCGGCGAGCTTGGTTGCCTGCATATCGGCGTCGCCTTCGGCCAGAAAATCGTCGGCGGTCTTGTGATGGCATCCAGCCGCTATCAGGACCATCGCGGCGGCCGCGACCATCGCCCCGATACGGGTCATCGAGTTTCGGTTCCCATTCATCTCCTCGGTTCCTCCAGGAAGCGCCTGTTCGATGTGCAATGATCGGACCAAAAGCGGGAAAATCTACAATTTATGTTGAAGTTAGCAGGGAAACCGTGTCAAGCATCCAGCGCCGGTCTCGAGCCGGTGCGCTTGACGCTGCGAAGCAGGTAATTTTTACCTTGTCGCGCGCAAAGGTCGCCTCATTTCCCTTCTACCGAATCGCCCTCCTGCGCCGAACTTTCCGTTGGACGGTTCCGCCCGTTGCGATATAAAGATACGCCGTGCGCTCTATTCTGATCGCCGCCAAGCAACTCGAATTTGCCAAGACCCGGCTCTCAGCCGGCCTGCCCGCTGGCGAGCGCCGCGCGCTCGCCGAGGCGATGTTTCGCGACGTGCTGGCCGCCTCGCTCGGCGCCGATGCCGGTCACGTCGCGGTGGTGACGTCGGACGCCGGCCTGCTCGCGATGGCGCGAACGGCGGGAGCATTGGCTATAGACGAGGAATTTCCGCGCGGCCTCAACGTCGCCGTCGCGCTTGCGACCTCCGTGCTGATCGAGAGTGGCGCGCGAACCGTTTGCACGGTGCTGTCCGACATCCCCCTAATCGCCGCCGAAGATATCGACGCAGTGTTCGACGCGATGCCTGCCGGGCGCGGCGCCGTGCTGGTTCCTTCGCGCGATTTCTCCGGCACCAACATCATTTGCCGCTCACCCGCCGACGCCGTGCCCACTCGGTTCGGTCGATTGAGCCTGGTGCGGCATCTGGACGATTGCCGCAGCGCGGGTGTTCCAGCTAGAGTGCTGCGACTTGCGCGGCCCGCGCTGGATCTCGACGTGATCGCCGATCTCGCCGAGTTCGAGCGCGCCGGGTCCGCCACGCATACGCAAAACCAGTTGGCCCGGCTCGGGATTGCTCACCAGTAAAAACTAAAATTGAAAAAACGGACTGATGTCGATCGTGGAAATGATTGAGCGGCTGGGCGCGCTTGTGCTCGACGGCGTTGTCCAGCTTGGCAGGTTCGTGCTTTTTTTGCTGGGGGCGGCCTTTTATGTCTTCATCCCGCCGTTCAAGGCGCGCCTGTGGATTCGCCAGGTCCGCATCATTGGGGCGGATTCGCTCTTTCTCATTATCCTGATCGGCGGCTTCACCGGCATGGTGCTCGGCCTGCAGGGCTACAACACGCTGCGCCGCTTCGGCTCCGACGGCGCGCTCGGGACAGTCGTCGCTTTGGTGCTGGTGCGCGAGCTTGGTCCCGTTCTCGCCGCCATCATGATCACAGCGCGCGCCGGCTCCGCGATGGCGGCCGAGCTCGGCTCGATGCAATCCACCGAACAGATCGACGCGCTGACCGTGATGGCAATCAATCCCGTGCAATACCTGGTCTCGCCGCGGATGCTGGCGGGCGTGATCAGCTTCCCGCTGCTGACCTCGGTATTCGACGTGGTTGGAATCTTCGGCGGCTACATGGTCGGCGTCGGTCTGATGGGCGCGCCGTCGGGCGCTTACTTCAACGGTATCGCTGCCAACATGGACGGCCACGACATCATGACCGGCCTCTACAAAGCCCTGGTCTTCGGCGTGATCGTAATGTGGGTCTGTTGTTACAAGGGATATCACGCCGAGCGGATGGCGACCGGGGTCAGCCGCGCCACCACCGAAGCCGTCGTGCTGTCCAGCGTGTTGATTCTTGCTTTCGACTATTTTCTTACGTCTATACTTTTGTGATGAGCCGGATCGATTCGATCTGATAATTCATGAGCGAAACCCAGACCAACCGCCGCGAGGGCAATGCGGGCGGCACTCCCGGCGCCGGCGGCCACGCGATCGAAGTGCGCGATCTTCGCAAGCGCTTCGGCCGCCAGCAGGTGCTCGACGGCGTCACGCTCGATTTCCCCGCCGGCCAGATCACGACGATCGTGGGTCCCAGCGGCTCCGGCAAGACCGTGCTGCTCAAGCATCTCAACCTACTGATGCGCCCCGACTCGGGCACCATCGTGATCGACGGCGCCGAAGTGACCAAGCTCGGCGGACGGGCCCTGGACGCCGTGCGCGAAAAATTCGGGATGCTCTTCCAGGCCGGCGCGCTGTTCGACTCGATGTCGATATTCGACAACGTCGCGTTCCCGCTGGTCGAGAAAAGCAAGCTCTCTCGCGCCGAGATCGCCGAGCGCGTGCATGAGACGCTCAAAGCGGTCGGGCTCGAAGGCATGGAAGCAAAGTTCCCTTCCCAGATGAGCGGCGGGATGCAGAAGCGCGCCGCGCTCGCGCGCGCACTGGTGCGCCGCCCGAAGATCCTGATGCTTGACGAGCCGACCACCGGCCTCGATCCAACGCGGACCGGCGCGATTCACGAACTTATCCGGCATACGCAGGAGAGTTTCCAGCTGACCGTCGTGATGGTCAGTCATGACGTGCCCGCGGTTTTCCAGGTTTCCGACCGGGTCGCGTTTCTCCATAATGGCCGGACTCATCTCAACGGCACCGTGGCCGAGGTGATGGCGGCCGACGACGACGTTTTCAAGCGGTTTCTGGCTGGCAGAGCATCCGGCGAGGAGAATGAAACAGCCCTCGCGGGCTGAAACAAAGTCCTATGTACGCAACTCGAACCACGCAGCTTATCGTCGGGATTTTCGCGATTTTGGGGATTGTCGCGCTGGCGATTCTGTCCCTCTCGCTGGGCAAGATTTCGCTGTTTCCTTCCCCGGGATACACCCTCTACGCAAGTTTCGATAATATTTCGGGATTGAAGACCGGAGATCAGGTGCAACTGTCCGGCGTGCAAGTCGGTAAAGTGGTGGATATCGGGATAAAGGACTATCGCGCGCGAGTTGCATTGCGAGTGAACCAGGACGTGCAGATCGATGACCAGGCGATCGCGGCCGTCAAGACCAGCGGCATAATCGGCGACAAGTACGTGTCCATCCAGCTCGGCCCGAGCGATCATTACCTCAAGAGTGGCGACACGATTCGCCAAACCCAGTCGGCATTCGTACTCGAGGACGCTATCGGCCAGCTGATCAACAGTTCCGGCAGCAGCAACAACAGCGACTCGTCGAAGGATTCGAAATCTTCGAACTCAAACTCGAATTCGAACTGTAACTGCGCCGGCACAAACGCAGCCAAAAAGTCCGCAACATCTGCGAAGTAACCAGCGATCAAAGAAAAGTGGAAAATATGATGACGCGAAATTATATGCAGCAATTCATCCGGCGCCGCGCGGTCGCGATACTCACGTTGACGGCCGCGATCGTTCTAAGCCTCGCGCCGTCGCAACTTGTCACACCCGCCTGGGCCGACGATCCGATGCCGGTCGTGAAGAGCACCGTCGACCAGGCGCTCGAGGTCCTGCGCGACAATCAGACACCGCTGGCCCAGCGCCAGGACAAGCTTCGCCAAATCGTAGCCGGGACCTTCGATTTCACCGAGATGGCGAAGTCGGCACTCGGCTACCATTGGAAGCAGATCACGCCCGATCAGCAGCAGGAGTTCACCAACGCGTTCGTCGCTTTCATCGAGGATTCCTACCTGAGCAAGATCAATGACTACCGCGGTCAGCAAGTCGCCTTCCTGAAGGCCACCAACGACGGCCCCCAGTATGCGCAAGTCAACACCGACATCATTGAGCCGGACGGCAAGGACCCGATCCACGTGAACTACCGCCTGGTGCAGGAGGGCAGCACCTGGAAGATCTACGACGTTACCGTAGACGCGATTAGTATCATCGCGAATTACCGCAACCAGTTTAATCGCGTGATGAATAACTCGGGCTACGACACTCTGATAAAGGATCTAAAGAGTAAACAGGCAGCCCTTGCGGCCAGCCTGGCGAACCACTAGCAAGTATGGATTCGACGGGTCAGGAGAGATACGCTTTTTGGGAACATTACTAAAGGCCGACGCCGCCATGGAGACATAAATGAGACCTGGTTCGAAACAAATCGAAAAGACAAGCGCACGTTGGATGATGCTCGCATCGTCACTGCTCGCGGTCGTTTCGTTTGCGACTCCGGCGCTATGCCAGGACGTTGCTCCGCTGTCGCAGAACCCGGCCGCCCAATCGGCGGCTGCGGTTCAGACACCGCCGGGCGAGAACAATCAGGGCGTTTATTCCGATCCGTTCTCCGGATTCAACGAACCGATGTTCACCTTCAACCTCAAGCTCGACGATTGGGTGCTGCGCCCCGTGGCCAGCGGATACTCGGTCATTGCTCCGCAGCCGGTGCGTGAGAGCGTCGGCAGATTCTTTGACAACGTCCGCGTCATCCCGCGGCTCGCCAACAACCTGTTCCAGCTCAAGCTGATCGAGGCCACCGACGAAGTCGCCCGCTTTGGCATTAACACGACGCTGGGAGTGGCCGGCTTTTTCGATCCCGCCGACTCGTGGTTCGGGATCGAGGAGCACCCCAACGATTTCGGTCTGACGATTCGCTACTACGATATTCCGACCGGCCCATACCTGATGCTGCCGTTCTTTGGGCCTTCGACGATTGGCGACACGGTCGGCCTGGTGGCGGACGGTGCGATGGATCCGCTGAACTACCTGGTTCCGACCTGGATAACAGTCACGGTGTCCGCCGGGCAGCGCGCGGTCGAGGCGGTGAACTATCGCTCGTTGCACATGAACCAGTTCGAGGAAGCCGACCGTTATGCGATCGACTTATATGGTGCGGTGCAGGACGCATACCTGCAGACTCGCGATCACGAGGTCAAGAAGCTCCACGAGGAACAGTGGTAAGCTGAAGCTAGATCAAGCGTAATTGAAGGATAAGCGCGCCGTGGGACAGATGTCCCGCGGCGCGCCGTTTTTTAGTACCGGGTGCAGGGGTCACCCCTGCCCAAGGAAGTCTGAAACCCACGGTGGGTTTCAGATTTAAATCAAGTGATTTACCCTTCCCCGGTGTTGCCTTACTGAACATGTTCCCAAGCGTGATACGAGCTGCGCACCAGCGGCCCCGACTCCACGTGATGGAACCCCATCGCGAGCGCGGCCGCCTTCAGCTCCGCGAACTCCGCCGGCGGCACGTAGCGCGCCACCGGAATATGCTCCGCCGACGGCCGTAGATACTGCCCGAGCGTCAGGATGTCGCACTCGACGCGGCGCAGGTCGCGAATCACGTCCAGCAGTTGCGCGATGGTCTCGCCAAGACCGAGCATCACGCCCGCCTTGGTGAACATCGGTTTGCCGAGCCGGCGCGCGAAATCTTTCGCATGGCGGATAACGTCGAGCGAGCGCTCGTAGTTCCCGCCCGGTCGCACCGCGCGATAGAGACTCGGCACCGTTTCGATATTGTGGTTGTAGATATCGATTGGCGATTCCACCACCGTCTCGACGCTCACCAACAGGCCCTGGAAGTCCGGCACCAGCACCTCGACGCGCGCCGGCGTGGGATTCGACTTGATCGCATGAGCAGTAGCCGCGAAATGCGCCGCGCCACCGTCGGGCAAGTCGTCGCGATCGACCGACGTGACGACCACATGTTGCAGCTCCAGCCGCGCCACCGCCTCAGCGATTCGGCGCGGCTCGTCGGCGTCCAGCGGACGCACTTTGCCGTGCGCGACCGCGCAGTACGGACAATTGCGCGTGCACACGTCGCCCATCAGCATGAAGGTGGCCGTGCGATGCGAAAAGCATTCGCCGATATTCGGGCAGCACGCCTCCTGGCAGACCGAATGCAGCTTGAGCTCGCCGAGAATCGCCTTGGTGCGGAAATATTCGGGCGACGCCGGCGCGCGAACTTTAATCCAGTCGGGATGCTTTCGTTCAGCCATCGTCAGCCATCGTTTGAGGCGCCGGCATCATCGGCGAGGCGGCCACTAAAAAATCGTAGTTGAACGCGCGGCGGAAACTCTCGCGCATCACGGCGGCGAACTCGCGCACCGACACCGCGCGATTCGTCAGTTCGCAGACCGAAGTCATGCGGCATCCCTCGATACCGCACGGTACGATCGAGTCGAAGTAGCTCAGATCGGTGGATACATTCAGCGCGAAGCCGTGCCACGTCGTCCAGCGCCGGATACCGACGCCGATCGACGCGATCTTCTGCGACCCGACCCACACCCCGGTCATGGCGTCGCGGCGTCCGGCGTCGATGCCGAATTTTGCGAGCGCGTCGATCATCGCGGCCTCGAGACTTCGGAGATACTTCGTCACGTCGCGGTCCCGGCCTTCGAGCCTGAGAATCGGGTAGCCGATCAACTGTCCGGGACCGTGATAGGTCACCTGTCCTCCGCGCGACACGCGCCGAACCGGCACGTCATCTGTATTGCCCACGATAAACCGCTCATCCGCCCCGCGCCCGAGCGTGAAGACGTGCGGATGCTCCATCATGAGGAGCGTGTCCCCGACTCTGCCGTCGATCCGCGCTGCAAGCATCGCGGTCTGCACCGCAAGCGCCGCATCGTAATCAACGACGCCCAACTCGGCGACAGTGACTTTCCGCGATTGTCCCCCTTCCCACAATGGGAAGGGGTTAGGGGTTAGGTTTGCTCGCATCCGCAACAACGCCGCCTTTTGGATCGCGCCTCCAGCGCGCTCTGCTAGTAGTCTATCGCCTCCCCGTCCGCCGCCAAAGCCGCTTCCATGATCGCCTCGGACATCGTGGGATGCGGATGCGCGGTCTTGCCGATTTCGGTGACTGTCGTCTTCGAGCGCTTTGCCGAGCACGACTTCGGAAATGATGTCGGTCGCCGCGTGTCCGATAATCTGGCATCCGATTACTTCGCCGTACTGCTTGGTCGCGACGATTTTCACGAAGCCCGCGGTCTCGCCAATCGCAACCGCCTTGCCCATCGCGCGAAACGGAATCTTGCCGACCTTCACGTCGATACCGCGCGCCGTGGCCTCCGCCTCGCTGAGTCCGACGGTCGCAACTTCGGGCTCGCAGTAGATACATCCGGGGATCGCGAGCAGGTCAAAACCGGGCTCGCGCACACCCGCCATGATTTCCACCGCCGCGATACCCTCCGAGCTGGCCTTGTGCGCCAGCAGCGGCGGCCGAATGACGTCGCCAATCGAGTAGATGCTCGCGACGCTGGTCTGGAACGAGTCGTTCACCTTGATAAAGCCGCCGCGTTCGAGCTCAATCCCAAGTTTTTCGAGCCCCATATTCTGGCTGAGCGGCGTGCGGCCGACCGCCACCAGCACGACCTCGGCGTCGACGGATTTCTCGGCGCCCTCCGCCGTCACCGCGACCGACCACAGGCCGCCCTTACGCGCCATCGACTTGTAGCCATGCCCGAGCATCACCGTGATGCCGCGTTTGACGAACGCGCGGCGCAGTTCCTCGGCGACCTCCGCGTCGAAGCCGGGCAGCATCTGCTTTTCTAGCTCGACGATCGTGACCTTCGCGCCGAACGCGCTGTAGAAGTATCCGAACTCGAGTCCGATTGCGCCGGCTCCGATCACGACGACGCTCGCGGGCATCGCGTCGAGCACCAGCGCCTCCTTGCTGGTGACGACGCCGTCGCCGACTTTCATTCCCGGGAACAGCCGCTCGCCCGATCCGGCCGCAACCAGGATGCGCTCGCCTTCGAGCGTAGCGGCCGCAGGCGCGGCTTTGCCTTCGACTTGCTTAAGTGAAACCGAATGCGGCCCGGTGACGACCGCGTCGGCCTCGAAGTAATCGATTTTATTTTTCCGAAACAGGTAGAGCACGCCCTTGGACAGCTTCTCCGCCGCCGCCCGCGACCGCGCAATCACTTTCGCGAAATCGAACCTGATCTCACCGGTCTCGATCCCATGCTCTTTGGATGCGCCGCGAATCGTATCCATAGCGCTGGCCGAATTAAGCAGCGCCTTCGAAGGAATACACCCCCAATTAAGGCAAACGCCCCCAGGCCGGTCCCGCTCGATAACAGCCACGCGCATCTTAAGCTGCGCCGCCCGAATAGCAGCAACATAACCGCCAGGCCCGGAACCAATCACAACAAGGTCATACCGAGAATTAGCCAAGATGAAGTCCTTCCCAGAATTTTACTCATTCATATTATTCCCCGATTCAGCCCATCGCGTAAGGGAGCATTGGCATTTCGTTCGTG
Organism: uncultured delta proteobacterium; assembly: GCA_963724395.1. GTDB lineage: Bacteria > Desulfobacterota > Binatia > Binatales > Binataceae > Binatus. The sequence continues at coordinate 221,491 of CAVRUK010000006.1, forward strand.
GAGAGCGATGTTTGGAATATCGCGTACCGTCCGCCTCAATGGTGTGAGGTGGCGAGCCAGCGCTCTCTACGATGCTTCTGGCCAACGTCGTGTGGCCGACCCCGCGACGTTTCGCCAGCTTCTTAAGAGTCTCCAAATCGTCCTTGTACAGCCTCAGAGCGATCTGCTCCGTGCGCGCGGGTCGAATCTGCACGTCGAGATCCTCGAGTTGGTCGCCGAATTCCTCGATGCTGTGACGACTCCAGAACTTGCGCTCGGTCCGATCACTCTTGAAACTCGGAAGCTTGCGCTTTTTGTCAATCATCTTCATCCTCTTTTGCCGCGCCGCCATGCGCGGTAACTCCGGACCTCATCTGACGTTTTTCCGGTGTCATTACTCAGCGAAGCGAAGAATCCCGACCCCTCCTAGCCTCTCTCTGTCAGGGAGAGGCCGACGCGGGTCCGCGTGCGTCGGGGTGGGGGGCCAAATTCCTGGTTCCGTCATTTCGTGATGCTGCGGTGGTCGAACAGCCGGTGGATGCGCCCCTCAAGCCGCGAACCTTAGTCCAAAAAAGTTCAGGGATGAACTGTTCAGCCTTATCCCTTCGCGCCCCCCGTGCTACGTATCAGTATGAACAAACCTCAAGACGCCCCACAATTGCCAGCCGTGCCAGCAACCGAACCGCCCGCACTTTCGCCGCGCCGACTTGCGGCGCGCCGCGCCAACGCCCAGAAATGCACCGGCCCCCGCACACCTGAAGGCAAGGCCACTTCGCGTTTCAACGCCATCAAGCACGGCTTCTTCGCCTGCGACGTCGTGAGCCCCGTACTCGACGGCCCTGTCCGCGTCGAGGAATTCTACTCGATCCTCGACGCTTTGCTCGAAGACTTCCAACCCCAATCCGCCCGCGAGCGCATCCTGGTCGACGAGGTCGCCGCATGCTGCTGGCGCATCCGTCGATTGCTGCGCTACGAATGCCGCGAATCCTGGGTCGACGAGGACGATTACCGCCGCGCCGCCAGGACCGAGTCTCCCAGCGAGGCGATGGCTGCCATCATGGGCTACGATCAACAAGCCGTTCGCCAGCGCACCGCTCGCAAGCTCCAGCGCGCCGGCCTCGATGCCTTCATTCTGCCGGCCGATTCCGACATCGACAAAATCGTCCGCTATGAACGACCCATCAAGCGCAACCTGTACCGCGCGCTCGACACTCTCGAGCGCATGCGCGCCTTGCGCGGCCGCCCGAACGCATCAGACTCAACTTCGTCGCCGTTTTGCTTGAACGATCATCAATTTTGACGGAACGAAACTACCCTTGGTGCTATAGCCGCCACCGGACCACAACCGGTGGTAGGTCCAGTCCACAGCGCGGGCTTGAGAGATCAAGAACCCTGAACGTCAAACTGGCCACGACGGGGACGCTTTGCATGACGGGAGCCTCTTACTATACATATTGTAGAAATATGATGCCGAATGTGACATTGCGGCTGGCGCGGGCGTGGCTCCCGCTCCTGATGACGCTGCTTTGCTGCCTTGCGATCCCTGCGCTCGCGCGGGCGCAGACCGACCAGGCCGTTTACACCGACGCACTCGTCAACGGATGGCAGAATTGGAGCTGGGCTACCGTCAATCTCAGCAATACTTCGCCTGTGCAGTCCGGCAGCGACTCGATCAGTATCAGCGCAGGCCCGTACCAGGCGCTCTACCTGCATCAGACGCCGTTCGATTCCAGCGTCTACGCGGACCTGGTTTTCTGGATTAACGGTGGCACCAGCGGCGGCCAGTTGCTCCAGGTCCAGGCGACGCTCAACGGCACGGCGCAGACTGTGGTGACGCTGCCCGCCCTCGCGGCGAACACCTGGCAGCAGGTCAGCATCCCGCTGTCCGCGCTGGGCGTCCAGAACCAGCCGGACTGGGACGGTTTCTGGATCCAGGACCGCATCGGCACGACGCAGCCGACGTTCTTCGTCGACACCATCTCGATAACGGCGCAACCTCCACCAAGCGTGGTGAACGTTACAGTGAACGCGGCCGCTGCCGTCCGTGTCGTCGATTCGCGGCATTTCGGGGTCAACACTGCGGTGTGGGACGCCGACCTCGATACCATCAACACCAAAAATCTGCTGACCGAGATGGGTGACGGCGCGCTCCGCTTCCCCGGCGGTTCGCTCTCCGACGATTATCACTGGGCCACCAACACAACAGACAGCAACACCTGGCAATGGTCCACGTCGTTCGACCAGTTCGCGCAGGTTGCGACCGCCGTCGGCGCACAAGTCTTCGTCACTGCCGACTATGGGTCGGGCACGCCGGCGGAAGCGGCCGCGTGGGTCCAGGAATCCAATGTCACCAATCACTACGGGTTCAAGTACTGGGAAATAGGCAACGAGGTCTATGGCTCGTGGGAGACTGACACTAACACCTCCGCCCACGATCCCTACACCTATGCGCAGCGCTTCCAGCAGTACTACACGCAGATGAAGGCGGTCGATCCTACGATCAAGATTGGCGCCGTCGCAGTTCCCGGCGAAGACAGCTATGCGAACAATACCAATCATCCGGTGGTTAATCCGGTTACAGGAGTAACCCACAATGGCTGGACGCCGGTGATGCTCGCGACGCTGCGCAGCCTGGGCGTGACCCCGGATTTTTTGATCTACCATCGCTATCCGCAGTCGCCGGGTGGTGAGAGCGATCAGGGACTGCTGCTTTCCAACACTGGCTGGAGCACCGACGCCTCCGACCTTCGAACGCAGTTGAACGATTACCTGGGCGCGGCCGCCGCCGGCGTCGAACTGGACAACACCGAGAACAACTCGGTCTCTTCCAACCCCGGCAAACAGACCACCAGCCTGGTGAATGGGCTTTTCCTCGCCGATAGCATCTGCGCGGCGATGAATACCGAGTTCAACTCGGTTACATGGTGGGACTTACGAAACGGCCAGGAGACCGGCAACAACAATTCCTCTTTGCTCTACGGATGGCGCCAGTACGGCGACTATGGCATCGCGGACAGCGCCGACCCTGCCGGCCCGGCCGACACCTATCCGACATTTTACGTCGAAAGGCTGCTGCAACACTTCGCGCGCGGCGGCGACCAGCTTGTGAGTTCCGCGAGCGACTATTCTTTCCTAAGTGTGTGCGCGGCCCAGCGGACTAACGGAGGATTGACGCTGCTGGTGGTGAACAAAAGCGCTAGCAACGCGCTCAATGCGAACATCACGATCAGCGGCGCGGCCCCGGGAAGCACCGGCACCCTGTATTCCTACGGGATACCGCAAGACAACGCGGTCCAGACGGGCGTCGGTTCCGCCGATATAACGAGCAGTCCTCTAACAGGGCTGTCGACAAACTTTTCGCACACCTTTCCAGCTTACTCGGCGAACGTGATCGCATTTGGTGCCAGCGGATCACCTTCGCCAACACCTACTGCGACGACGACAGCCAGTCCAAGCGCAACTGCCACGGCGACCAGTACGGCGACAGCTACGAGTACGGCTACGGGCACTGCGACAAGGACGACGACACCTACATCCACGGCGACTGCCACACCTACAATCACAGCAACGGCCACCTCGACCGTAACACCATCACCTAGCACCACCCCGAGCAGTACCGCCACCGCTACAACGACCGCGACGGCGACACCTAGTCGCTCTCCTACGGGCACACCTACTGCAACGGCGACCGCATCGGTGACACCTAGCCGCACTCCAACTGCTACCCCCACCGCGACTCCTACCCAGTCGGCCATTGGCACGGTCAGTCCCACCAGCTTGAGCTTTGGAAAACGAACTGTGGGCACGACGAGTGCCGCGAAAACAGTCACTCTGAGCAACAGCGGAGCCGCTTCACTCAGCGTATCAAGCATCTCGACGACCCGCGGCTTCACCCAGACCAACAACTGCACTTCGCCACTCTTGCCCAGCAGGAGCTGCAGCATTTCGGTGAAATTCGCTCCGACTGTCGTGGGCGCAATCACCGGGTCTTTGAAGCTCAACGACAACGCGTCCAACACGCCACAGATTGTCAGTCTGAGCGGAAAAGGCCTCGCGGCAAAGTGAACCTCACATACGTCGTGCCTCACTGGGACCGGACCTTGAGTTGCGCTGCTGTCTTTCCGCCGACGCGCTAGACCGTGAACCGTGTAAAAAATATAGAAAGAATTTTCACACCGCTCAAAATTTAAGCCCACTGATCCATGCCAAACACTCATTTAAAGCATTGACTTACACTGCAATAAGCTCACTTACGAGTGCCATTCGCTAGCTTATTGAGCTCCGACTCCTAAAGCGGCACATTTTCTGCTTTTCAGCCGCGCGGCCGAGCAGAATTTACCGGTCGAGAAGTAGGGGGCTCTCGATTCTGAAATTCTGGAATCGGCTTTCACGCGATTCGGGAGGGGCTTCGTGATTCGAGTAGAGAGCCGGTTCTACCTGACCTTCAAAAGCAGCTTTGCTCCGACCAACGCGCCAGGCTCGGCAGTTTCGCCGCAGTCGAGAGACAGGGGCAGACGAGTAAATTCATCGGAGGGGAGTACGCGAGATGAGTCGACGGCTGAATTGGTCTGAGAGAACGCGGCTGACTAGCTTGATGGTGTCGGTTTCACGTACGTCACGCCGAGCGGCGGCGCTGGCGGCGGTACTGTCGCTTGCCTTGGCCGCGGTCGCATCGGCCTCAGTCACCGGAGACCCTTCCGAGTTCGGTCTGTGCCCGCTGAGCTTCACGCCGCCAGCTGGGGATACCCTGTTGTGCTCGCACAGCGAGACGACTGGCGGCCAACTCACTATCGGCAACTCGACCGTACCTATCTCCAGCAACCCCGACACCGTTGACTTAGGCGCCTACAGCACTTCCGGTCTGGGGCTTTTCGGCGTCGAAGTAATCGTTACTCCCACCAACGGCGAGGTCTTCGGCGGTCCGGCCCAGGTCGTGCCGGGCGGTTTGCTTGGACTCTCAGGCCTGCTGGCCCCGCTTTCCCAACCGCTTGACCCCATCAACGAGGTTACGGCCTCGATCGAGCTGGCCGGTCCGACTACGGCGGCGACGGTTGTCGACCCGACAGCCACCTCGGCGTTTTTCTGCGGTGGCGGTGCCCTCGGCGCCTGCGACGACGGACCAAGTCCGTACAGTGTGGTCAGGGTGCCGATCAAGGTCCATCTTCACAACGACGCGGTGCTCGGTCCGAATTGCTACATCGGATCGAACGCAAACCCGATTGTCCTGAACCTGGAGGAGACTCCGACCAGCCAGCCGGTGACCACCACCGGCGGCCCGGGGGGAAACGCGCTCATCAACACCGGCATACAGGTGGGAGACAACACCTTCGCCGTCCCGGGAGCTAACGGATGTGGCGTTCTTGGGCTGGTCGACATAGACACGGCCATCGACTTAAAGCAAGGACTGCCCTCGCCGTCGGGTAGCAACTCGGCGCTGATCGACGAGAACGGCGAGATCATCGCGGCGCAATTCCTCCTGCCCGCGACCCCGACCCCGACCGCCACCCCGACCGCGACGGCAACGCTGACCTCGACACCGGTGGTTGCGACCCCAACGGCGACCGCAACTGCCACTGACACGGCGACCGCGACCGCCACTGCAACGGCCACTGCCACTGAAACTGCGACCGCCACTGCCACGGCTACGGCGACCTCAACCGCGACCTCGACCGCGACGCCCACGGCGACTGCGACCCCGACGGCAACCGCGTCGCCAGGCACGGGAAAGCTGACCATTTCGCCGACGGCGCTTGTGTTCCCGCAGCAAGCGGTGGGCACGCAGTCGGCCGTCAAAAATGTAACCCTCACCAACCCGAACAGCTTTTCACTGCAGATTAACTCGGTCACGCCGTCCGGAGATTTCAGCCTGTCGAGCGACGGATGCAGCGGCACCAACCTCGCGCCCAGTGCCAACTGCGTAGTGAGCGTGGTGTTCACTCCGAGCCAGACCGGAACTCGAACGGGGAGCCTGACAATCTCCGACGCGGCCGCCACCAGTCCGCAAACGGTGAGTCTCTCTGGCACGGGCATTATCGCCAAGCCGACTTTTTCGCCCGCTGCCGTGAACTTCGGCTACGAGCCTGAGGAAGTTCCGAGCGCCGCCAAGACCATCACCTTGACCAATCCCAACACGGTTCCACTGAGTGTAAGCAGTGTCGTACCTTCCGGCGACTTCACCGTGACCAATGATACTTGCAGCGGAACAATGATCGCGGCGAACGGGAGTTGCACCTTCGGCGTGATTTTCACTCCCACGCAAACCGGAAACAGGAGCGGCAGTGTCGTCGTCACTGACAATGCCTCCACGCCCACGCAATCGATCCCGCTGTACGGCTACGGCGAAATCGAGAGACCGACTTATTCACCGACCTCCTTGGCCTTCGGGCTCCAGCCGGTGGAGGTTCCCACGGCCCCGAAAACAGTCACGCTGACCAACCCCAACGCGGTTCCACTCAGCGTGACCAGCGTCGTGCCTTCGGGCGACTTTACTGTAACCAATGATACTTGCAGCGGAACGCAGGTCGCGCCGAACGGCACCTGCACCTTTGGCGTGATTTTCACTCCTTCGCAAACCGAGACCAGAACGGCGAGCGTCGTCGTCACCGACAATGCGTCGTTTACACCGACGCAATCGGTCCCGACGTCCGGGGTCGGCTACATCATAACTCCGAAGGTGTCGCCCAGCACGCTGTCGTACGGGAGGGTCCAGGTCAATACCATTTCCGCGCCACAGACGGTTACGCTCTCGAACTCCAACCAGGTGGCAGTAACCTTCACCTCGATCGTGACCAGCGGCCCCTATGCAATCACCGCGAACAGCTGCGGCACGTCGGTGCCGGCGAGTTCGAGCTGCCAGGTTTCGGTGACATTCAACCCCACCACCGACAGTAGCTCGAGCGGAAGCACTGAAACTGGAAAGTTGACCTTTACCGACAATGGGCAGGTTCCTACTCAAACCGTGACGCTCGTCGGAGTCGCATTTGGCACCGTAGCGACGGCGACCCCGACTGCGACCGCGACCGGCAGCACGCCGACCGCAACCCCAACTGCGACAGCAACCGGCGTCACGCCGACGGCAACGGCGACAGCGAGCGCAACATCTACTTCGAGGTCAACCTCGACCGCGACTGCAACTGCGACCGCGACCGCGACGGCCACAGAAACGGCGACTATAACCGCAACACCGACCGCTTCGGTCACCTCGACCTCGACGCAAACGGCGACATCAACCTCGACGGTGACGGCAACACCTACCGCGACTGCAACGGCAACCGCAACCTCCACATCTACGGCCACTCCAACTGCGACCGCTACGGCCACTCAGACCGCAACGGCCAGTTCTTCCGCGACTGCCACTGCGACCGCAACCGCAACGAGCACAGGCGGACCGACTGCCACCCCAACCAGTACTCCCGGACCTGAGGCGGGCGACCTGCTGGTGGCTGGCGGAGACAGCGGCGGCAAGCTCGGCGGAATCATTAACCTGGCGACCGACACCAACTCGAGCGCCAGTGCCCAGATCTTCAATACGGCCACCAACACCTTCGCGCCGGTGGGCAGCCTCAACACTTCGCGCGAATCGGCCGCGGCAGTGGTGCTGCCCAACGGGCTGACCCTGATCGTGGGCGGCCAGACCTGCGCGGCAGCAACCTATGGCTCGACCAGCGGCTTCCAGTGCACCGCGCTGAACACGGCGGAGCTATATAACGAGAGCACCCAGAAGTTCACCTATGCCGGCAGCGGCAGCGGCGGCGCGATGACCATCGCGCGCAGCGGGCCGACCGCAACCCTGATCGAGGGCAGCGGCACCGCGCTGGACGGCCAGGTGCTCATCGTCGGCGGCTCGACCGGCAGCTCGTTCCTGAGCGTCTCGGCGCCACCGGCGGGTTCGGGCGCACCGCCACTCGATCAGACCGCGCTGTTCTCGGCGGAGTTGTACAACCCTGCCACCGACGCCTTCACTGCGCTCGGGACAATTCCGGGATGCCCGACCGGAACGTCATGCGCGACCGGCCTTCCGTCGATATGCGCCGGTCCATCGAGTGCGATTTCGTCCGCGTCCGAGAGCGGAACGACTGTAACAATCACTATGACTTCGGCGAACCCGGCCAACCTGATCATTGGCGACAAAGTTACGATCGCCAATGTCAGCGTTGCGGGCTACAACGGGAACTTTACTGTAACCGCAATCCCCAGCGGCACCACCTTCCAATATACCGCCGCCACCGGCTTGGCGGCCGGGACCGGCGGAACGGCCGCAGCCGATACATCTGAATGCGGGATGGTGGATCAGGGCGCGGCGCTAATTCCTAACGACGGCGGCAAGGTGCTGCTGGCGGGCGGCGACCTGGTGACGTTCCTGGGTCAGGCGTCGAACCTGTCGTTCATCTTCGACCCGACGACGGAGACCTTCGCGCGGACCACCGGGTCGCTGACGACCCAACGCGAGCTCTTCCCGCTGGTTGCGATGGATCCATCGGTGGTAACAGGTCCGTTATCGGGCGAGATGGTGGCGTTTGGCGGCATCGATGCGAATTCGGACAGTTGCACCGCCAGCTCGACCCCGGTGGTGGCGACTACGCTTAACACCGCCGAGGTGTTCAACCCGAGCACGCAAACCTGGAGCGCGGCGGCCAATACCATGGGCGTCAAGCGCGCCGGGGTGGCGACACTGTTCGAGACCGGCAGCCTCGCGGGCGAAACGATTCTGCCCGGAGGCGTCGACGTCGAAGCGGGCACCTTCCCGTCGACGTGCGTGGCCGCTACCGGAATCCATCAGGGGGCAACTGCCGAGACCGACCTGTACGATCCGGGTACCGGGACCGGAGGCACCTTCACTGCTACCGGCTCGCTCAACCAGGCGCGCGAAGGTGCAGGCCAGGGCGTACTCGGAACTGGGACTGACGAGACCGACCTGCTGATAGTCGGCGGTGCGTGTACGACGCCGTCGCCGAGTCTGCAGTCGGTGACGATTGGCACCTCGCAGGCGACTACCACTTGCGGCAGCGCCAACGCGACCAACGACTACTCGGAGCTGTACAGCCAGTCGAGCAAGACCTGGACGGTCGGACCGACATTCGCTAGCGGCTCCACCCCGACCAACGCGCCAGCCTCGGCAGGGTTGCCGTAGCTGGCAGAGATCGCGGCAGATAAGCGGCGATGCCGTCCTCGAAAGGGGGCGGCATCGCCTTATCCGGAGATTGCGATTCCAGCTTCGATCCTATCGATCGGCTCCGATCGACAGGCTCGGGCTGCTACCATGCAGTTATGAGGTCAAACGGAAACTGATGTTAGCTCGCAAGCGTCCGGCTGCTGCGCCGCTCCTGGCTCTATCGGTCATTCTGGCAATTGGTATCCTGTTCGCCTCGCCGGCGAGCGCCGCGGCCTGGACACAACCGGGCTACCTCTACCGCTATTTCGTGTGGGGCGCACAATTCCCCTTCTCATCGCGTTCCGACGACTATCTGCACTATGGCTATCACACTATCGACAAGGCGCCGGACGCGTTTCACTTCGCGCCGGGCAACCGCGATGCGGTTCCCGACACCGTGGAATACAGCGAAGGCGATACCGTGAAGCATGTCGCGCTGTCAGAGCTGCTTCGCACGACGGGCACTCATGCATTCATCGTTATCAGAGACAACCAGGTGCTGTACGAAGACTATTTCAACGGCTTCGCGCGAGACTCTCTGTGCACCGCATGGTCGGTTTCAAAATCCGTCACTTCAGCGCTGGTGGGCATCGCGATCTCAGAGGGTTATATCAAGAGCCTTGACGATCCGATCACAAACTACCTGCCGGAGTTGAAGGGGCAGGGCTTCGACCCGATCACGATCAGGAATCTAGTGACGATGGGATCGGGCATTCAATACAGGCTCGGATTTTTCCCGTGGGATGAGTTTGTACTGGCCGGCTACTACCCGAATCTCCGCCAACTACTGCTATCGGATCTTAAGATCATGGAGCCACCGGGACAATCATTCCACTACAACAATTTCAACGTCGAGCTTATCGGGATGATCCTCGAACGCACGACCCATCGCCGGCCCAGCCAATACCTGGAGGAAAAAATCTGGAAACCTATAGGTATGGAATTCCCAGCTATCTGGAGCATCGACAGCGACGCGGATGGGTTTGAGATAACACCCATATTGCTCAACGCTAGAGCTATAGACCTCGCCAAGTTCGGCAGGCTCTACCTGGATAACGGCAACTGGGACGGCAAGCAGATCATTCCGGAGCGATGGGTCGTCGAATCCACGACGAGAGACGCGAACGACCATCGTCCATGGGAGACTTTCTCGCGATGGCAAAATGTGGGCGGTTACTACAAGTACCTCTGGTGGGGTGTTTCGGATGAAAAGGGCGACTACAGCTATATGGGCATCGGCACTTATGGCCAGTTCATTTTCGTCTCGCCAAAGACGAAGGTCGTGATCGTGCGGACGGCAGCCGAGGACGGAATAGACCCGCTCTACTGGCGCGAAGTCTTTCAGCATATCGCTGAGCACGTCGACGAGACCTATATTCGCGCGACGAGTCCGCCTAGGTGAAGTCTTAGCGGGGTCTTACAGCAATAAACTGGCGGGGTTTTCGAGAAAGCGCTTCAGTTCCTGCAGGAAGCGGCCGGCTACTACGCCGTCGACGATGCGATGATCGAACGATCCCGTGATCATCATGGTCTTGCCGACAGCTAGCTGGCCGTTGCGGACCACCGGGCGATCCTTGATGGCGCTCACAGCCAGAATCGCAGCCTGCGGTGGAACGATGACGGCCGCGAAGTGCTCGATACCCAGCATGCCCATGTTGGAAATCGAAAAGGTCGCGCCCGACAGTTCGTCCGAGGTGAAACCGCCGCGGCTCGACTTCGCGACCAGGCGATGCGCCGCGCGCGAAATTTCGAGCAGCGACAGCCGTTCGCATTCGCGAATCACCGGCAGGATCAAGCCGTCCTCGACCGCAACGGCGACTCCTATGTTGATGTTGGGATGGATTACGATGCCTTCGTCTTCGTAGCTCGCGTTGATGCGCGGGTAGCGGCCGAGTGCGAGCGCGCACGCCTTTACGATGACGTCGTTGTAGGTGACGGTTTCCTCGAACAGCTCGGTCGCTTCGAGCGAGTCCTTGAGGCGGACCGCGTCTTCCATCGCGACTTCGACGGTGACGTAGAAATGCGGGATCTCGCGCTTCGACAAAGCCATCCGCTTCGCGATGGTCTTGCGCATCGCGGACAATTCCTCGCGCGAGCCGGGCGCGCCTTCGCGCGGCGACACCAGTCGGCGAAATTTGAAGAGCTGCTGCTCGCGAATGAAGTTGTCGATGTCGCGCTTGGTCACCCGGCCCTCCGGGCCGGTGCCGCGGACGTGCGAGATGTCGACGCCGGCCTCTTCCGCGGCGCGTCGTGCGAGCGGTGAGGCACGCAGCTTGTGTCCGTCGCCCGCATCGGCGGCAACCGCGGGCGCCGACGGTTCGGGGCGGGGTGGCGGAGCGGCGATAGCAGTCGGCGCTGCGGACGGATTCGCGGACATCGCAGGATGCACGTGCAAGTCGCCCGCGGAGCCGTCGGTGACGACGGCCGCCGGTGCGATCGACTTCTTTGGCGACTCTTTCTTCTCCGCGGCTTTGGGTTTTATAGCGATCGGCTTCGGCGCCTGCGAGGTCGCGGCCGCTTCGGCGCCCGGATTTTCCATTGCTCCCGCCGCCGCAGGCCTCGCGTCGGATTTGGAATCTTTCGCGCCGGCGGATTTCATCAATGCGATCACAGCGCCGACCGGCGCGCTCTCGCCTTCATTCAATTTGATCTGGTCGAGCACGCCTTCGTCGAACGACTCGAGCACCATGTCGGCCTTGTCGGTTTCGACTTCGGCGATCGCATCGCCGCGCGCGATTTTGTCGCCCGGATGCTTGAGCCACCGGAGGATCTTGCCTTCCTCCATCGTGTCCGAGAGCTTGGGCATCGTGATTTCGTTGCTCATTGGTTTCCCGCCCGGCGAATTGGCTGAACCTACGTCAGTTGCTCCGCCGCCTTGACGATATCACCGGCGCTCGGCAGCGAAGCATGCTCGAGATGCTTGTTATACGGCATCGGCGAATCGAGCGCCGCTACGCGCGCGACGGGCGCGTCGAGCGAATCGAAGGCGGCCTCGTGAATCTGCGCGGCGATTTCAGCACCGGCGCCGCCCGTGCGCCATCCTTCGTAAGCGACGATTGCGCGGCCGGTCTTTTTCACCGACGCGACGACGGTCGCCATGTCGAGCGGGTTCAATGTTCGAAGGTCGACAATCTCGGCGTCGATTCCCGAGTTCTCGAGCGCCTCGGCCGCCGCAATCGCGTCGTATACGCACTTCGAGTATGTGACTATAGTCACATCCTTACCTTCCCGAACTATATTTGCCTTGCCAAACGGCACTATGAACTCGGGATCCTCGGGGACTTCGCCCTTGACGCTGTATAGTGACTCGTGTTCGAGGAATATCACCGGGTCGACCTGCCGAATCGCCGTTTTCAGCAGTCCTTTGGCGTCGGCGGGCGTGGCCGGGATGACCACGCGCAGGCCGGGGCAGTGGAGGAAATACGCTTCGAAGCTTTGGCTGTGCTGGGCGCCGAGCTGATGGCCTCCGCCCTGCGGTGCGCGAATGACTATAGGCACATTCGCTTTGCCACCGAACATGAAATGTATCTTGGCCGCGCTATTGACTATTTGGTCCATAGCCAGTAGTGCGAAGTTGATAGTCATTAGTTCGAGTACGGGTTTGAGCCCGCCCATCGCAGCACCGATGCCAGCGCCGACAATAGTCAATTCGGAGATCGGAGTGTCGCGGACGCGCTTCTCGCCGTAGACGGCGAGCAGGCCGTCAGTGACCTTGAACGCGCCGCCGAAATAGCCAACCTCCTCGCCCATGATGAAGACCCGCTCGTCGCGATCGAGTTCCTCGCGCAGGGCCTGGTTAAGTGCTTCGCGGTAAGTGATCTGCGCCATTGCTCACTTGTCTTCGGACGCGTAGACGCCTTTGCCGAGCTCATCCATCGAGGGTTCAGGGCTTTCGTCCGCGAACTTGACCGCATCATCTATGGTCGCGGCGACTTCGCGCTCGACTTCGTCGAGCTTTGCGTCGGTGGCGCGCTTTTCGGCGAGCAGCCGGCGGTGCAGATTTTTGATCGGGTCGCGCTCCTGCCAGATTCTTTCTTCGCGCTTGGAGCGGTACTCGGCGGGATCGGACATCGAATGGCCGCGGAAACGATAAGTGACGGCTTCGATCAACGACGGTCCATCTCCCGCGCGCGCGCGCGCAACCGCCTCCATCGTGGCGCCGTAAACGTCGAGCACGTCCATTCCGTCCACGCGCACGCCGGGTATCTTGTAAGGCTCTGCGAAGCGGTAGAGTTCCTCCTGGCAGATCGCATTCTGGACGAGCGTGCCCATTCCGTAAAAATTATTTTCGCAAATGAAGACCAACGGCAGATTCCAGAGCGACGCCATGTTGAGCGTCTCGTGAAAGGCGCCCTGCGGGAGTGCGCCATCGCCGAAAAAGCAGCAGACGACTTCGGGGCCTTCATTGTAACTGACCGAGAGCGCGAGGCCGCACGCGATCGGCAATCCGCCACCAACGATCGCGTAGCCGCCCATGAAGCGGAGGTCCTGGTCGAACAGATGCATCGAGCCGCCGCGGCCGTGCGAAATTCCCGTCGCCTTGCCGAACAGCTCGGCCATCACGACGCGCGGGTCAGCGCCCTTGGCGAGGCAATGGCCGTGCTCGCGATAGGTCGAGACGACGTAGTCCTTGTCGTAGAGCGCGTAGATCGCGCCCACCGCGACCGCCTCCTCGCCGGCGTAGAGATGGCAGAAGCCGGTGATTTTGCCGCGGCTGTACATCTCGGCGGTCTTCTCCTCGAAGCGGCGAATGAGCGTCATGCGCCGATAGAGGTCGAGAAGCTGGCTCTCCTGAAGGGTCAGGAGCGCATGCTGAGCAGTATGCTTGTCGCGTTCGAGTGCCATGATGGATTAGCGCACCGGAGGAGGTGCTCTTGATCTGACTGTAACGTGATTGGCGATAAGGGTAAACGGCGGTCAACATAAATCCAGTTGACGGGGACCGGCGGCACGTGTCGGCGAAGATCAATTGAGTGTGCCCAGCCGCGAAAACGAGACTGCAACAGGCGGGACTCTGAGTCATCGAGTTCAGGCGAAAACAGCGATTTCATACCATATGTAGTGGTTCCGAACGCCTCTACCACCATCGGTAGCTTCGTTCCGTCAAGATTACTTTTTTCGCAGGAAGCGGATGTCGCCCGATTTTGAGGCAGCGACGAGCATGCGATATCCCGGCGGTTGATCATCCCTATACATAGCATGTCAAAGCCTCGGCGGGCAGGCTGAAAAGTTCACCCCCCCCCAACACGGCTCGATTCACCGTTACTAAAAGAGGAGGCGTTGGGCGGAAGCGGCTACCGGCCAGAACGAGTGGCGATGGATCGGTGACGGGCCGAGCTTGATTAGCATTTGCATGTGCTCGTTGGTGCAGTAGCCCTTGTGCTGCGCAAATCCGTAGCCGGGGTAGAGCGCGTCGAGCGAGACCATCATGCGGTCGCGCGTGACTTTGGCGACGATCGACGCGGCGGCGATACAGAAACTCTTGCGATCGCCGCCGACGATTTTTGTCTGCGGCAGCTCGAGGCCCGGAATCAGGCGGCCGTCGACCAGCACATGGCCGGGCGCGAGATTCAAGGCGGACAGCGCACGGCGGCTCGCCGACATCGTCGCCCAGTAGATATTGAGGCGATCGATTTCGTGAACCTCGGCAATGCCGACGCCGACGGCGATTGCGCGCTCGCGTATCGGCGTGAACAGTTCCTCGCGCTGCTCGTGGGTCAGCTGTTTGGAATCGTGCACGCCGCTGATGAAGGTCTCAGGTGCGAAGACGACCGCGGCTGCGACCACCGGACCCGCCATCGGGCCGACGCCGGCCTCGTCGACACCGGCGACCGCGTCGATGCCGAGTTTCCACAGGCGACGCTCGTAGCGCAGGTCTGGCCGCTTGCTCATCGTGATTACGCCAACCGTTTCAAACGCGCTTTGCGAATCGTCTCGGCCGCATTGTCGGGATCGTGGATGTCGTTGAGGCGGATGGCGTAATCGGCGCTGGCTGCGGACGCGATGGTGACGTTGCCGAGTCCGATCATCCGTTGAAAAACGCGCTTGTCGACTTCGACCGAGCGGATGTCGGCCAGTTCCATCTCGCGCCGGCGCGATGCGACCAATCCGCGCTTCTCGATCAAGCGATCGGACGTGAGGCTCCAATTCACGGTGCGAGCGCGAATCATGCTGACGATGATCGTGAGCACTCCGAGGCCGACTATGGAGAAGCCGACCTGAACGGGTACCTGGACCTGTTGCAGCTTGGCGGAAAGCAATCGCGCGCCGGCCGCAATCAAAACTGCGCCGATGAGGAAGCCGTTGGCGTAGTACCATAGCGAGGGCCGGAATGTGGCGAGTGCGTACTCGCGCACCGCGGCGGGCTTCGGCGCGAACATCCGCGTGCCGCATCGCGAACAGAACGCGGCGCCCTGGGGAGTATCGTTACCGCACTGGGGACATCTCATCGCGCCGCCTCAAGCACCACATCGGAAAGATTCGATGCGATTATGATGATGCGCGACGCATCGCGTCAATTGGGCAGGGGTGACCCCTGCACCCAGTGTCAAGAAAATGCGAACCTCGTTTTCCGGTCGATCTTTTTTTGTGTCATTCTCAGCGCAGAGAACCAGGCGAGGAGTGAATTCATGAAATTCGGATTATTCGGAATCAACAACGGAGCTTGTGCGTTTCCCAAATGCGCCGCCGCCGTCGCGCGCGCGGCCGAAGACGCCGGCTTTGAAAGCGTGTGGACGGGAGAGCACGTGATATTGCCGGACCCGCAGGCGCCGCCGTCGCCGGTGGCTGCCGACTACCCGATGCTCGATCCCGCGGTCGCGCTGGCATTTGTCGCGGCGCATACGACGAAGATTCGGCTGGGGACCGGCATCATCATATTGCCGCAGCGAAATCCCGTCGTGCTCGCCAAAGAACTCGCGTCGACGGACGTGCTGTCGAATGGGCGGCTGATATTCGGTATCGGGGTCGGATACCTGAAGCCGGAGTTCGACGCCATTGGCGCACCGTTCGATCATAAGGGCGCGCGCTCGGAGGAATGGCTGGCGGCGATGATCGCGCTGTGGTCGATGCCGAAGCCGGAGTTCAGCGGCAAGTGGATCTCATTCAAGGGCGTCAATGCGATGCCGCGGCCGGTACAGAAGCCGCACCCCGAGATCGTGTTCGGTGGGCATACTAAGGAGGCGTTCAGCCGCGCCGCGCGACTTGCCAGGGGATGGTACGGGTTTGCGCAGGACCTGGAGGGGACGGCGAAGTGCGTCGAGGGGTTGCGGGCAGCATGCAAGGCGGCGGGACGTCGCTTCGGGGACCTCGAAATCAGCATCACGCCGAGTCCGCGCGTCAAGGTTGATCGCGATACGGCCAAGCGCTACGCCGACCTGGGCGTGAGCCGGCTGATCTTGCTGCAACGCGGCGCCGACGAAGCGGCGCTGCTCGAAGGCGTTCGCGCGGTCGGGCGGGACCTGATCGGCAAGGTCTAGGCGGGTAAATCCAGGCGTCAACTCGCAGTCAGCAAGACACTAGAGGCGGTCAAAACAGGACGACGACTGTCTCAGGGGCGCGACAGCGGGCATTGACGGGTCGCGTTCGCGGCGCGATCGGCATTTTTCGGGCACAGTGGCAAAATCCTACCGCCAGCCGCGGTCAATCGTGGCCGCAGGCCGCCTTATTCGGCTGACATTTCCGTTCGCGTCCCCTCGGCACGCACATTGCGTTAACCCTCCTCAAGAGTCGCTTGAGTAATCGCACGAATCAAAAGAGGGGTCTCACAGATGTTGAAAAACGACAGCAGTCACGTACTGACGGTGAAGGAACTCTCGGACTACCTGAAGGTTCATCCGTCAACGATCTACAGGCAACTCAAGCGCGGACGGTTGCCGGCGTTCAAGGTCGGCAGCGACTGGCGCTTCAATATCGAATCGATCGACCGGTGGCGCCTTGAGCAGGACGCGTTCAAGGAGATGTAGGACGGCCAGGGCCCGCAAACGGGGGTGTGTGGGAAAAGAGGGGAGTCACGCAGAGGGCGCCCGCAAGGGCGCCCGGCGTGGCTAATTTCGGGGGTCGCGGGTGATGGACTAACGTCCGAGGAGAAAATATGCGTTGGAGTATTATTGCAGGACTGATCATGGGCGCGTCGCTGGGTGCACAGTCGGCAGTCGGTGCTCACATCAGGGCTAAAGCCTTTCACGCTGCGAGCGCGGTTCGCGTCCACGTAAAGGAGGTCGCGCCTTGGTATATCGCAGTCAATGATCATAGCCGCCGCTCCCTCTTTCCGCGACCGGTTCCCTTTCCCACAGTGGGAAGGGGTTAGGAGTCCGACTCGCCCGCTTAGTTGCGGGAGAGGCCGCGCCTTCGGTGGGGGTGAGGGTGATTTCCGCGCGCGATTGAGGATTCTGACTTTGCTCTGAACGCGTCCGCAGAGGTGGGAAAAAACTAATCACACACTTCTAATAGCGCCGGTCGATGCTTCGTCGGCGGGACCGACGAAATCGAACGCGAGCCATCCGCGCAGCGGATCGACCCGGCTCACCTGCACCATCACCGGCATCTGATTCGGCAGGCTGGGCGCGTTGTGCAGGGTTCCGCGCACCGCGAAATCCGCCAGCTCCGCACTTTGTCCCTCACGTAACACGTACGCCAGGATTGGACCGTCGAGCGCGTGACGCTCGAGGTAGCGGAGAATCCAGTAACGCTTGGCGCGTCGTTCCAGCTCGCGGCCGGAGGCCTCCGCATTCTCGGCGCCCGCAAGCACCGTCAGCAATTCATCGACAGTGTAAATCGGCGGCGTTTCATGATCGCCGCTCTTTAGCGCACCCAGCAGTTGCCGTTGCAGGACCAAGTCTGCGTAGCGGCGGATCGGCGAGCTCAACTGCGCGTAAAAGTCGAGTCCGATTCCGGCGTGGTACTCCGGATGCAGTGACAGGCGTGGGCGCTGCGATGCCATATCGCCGCCAAGTTGCGGTTGCACGCGGTAGATGATCGGAATCCGGTTCGCGGCGGCGTAACGAGCTGCGACGAAATTGCTCAGCACCATGAACTCTGCCACCAGCGTGCGACCCGGCGACGCGTTATCGAGCACTGTGATTTCCACGTCGTCGCCGTGCACGCGGACCTTTGCCTCGCGCCGCTGCACCAGCACCGCTCCCGCCGTCCGACGCCGCTGACGAAGCTGGACGGCGGCCTCATGCAGTCGAGAAACACTGACGGCGGCGTCATCGGTGCCGGCCCCTGAATCGAGAATGCGATCGACCTGGTCGTAGTTGAGACGGCGCATGATAGGAATTCGTGCGGGATAGATCGACGCTTCGACGAGCTCGCCGTCCGCCGACAAGCGCACGTCGGTGGTCATAACGGGGCGATCTTCACCGGCAATCAGACTCGCGGCCCGGCATGAAATCGGATCGGGAAGCATCCTGATAGTGATCTCGGGCAGATAAACCGTGGTCGCGCGAGCCGCCGCCTCCTGGTCCATCGCGCCGCCTTTGACGACGAAATCCGCGACCATCGCGATGTGCACGCGCACTCGCAGGCCGCCGTCGGCGAGCGCCTCGCAACTGAGCGCGTCGTCAACTTCGATCGTGTCGTCGTCATCCACGGTGATGGCGTATCCGCCGTCGGAAATCGCGCGCGGACCCGGCACCGCCTCGGCGGCTTCCTTCATGACGGCGTCGCTGAATTCGTCCTTGAGCCCGGCGATAAACGCGAAACGCGGCACGCGTAGCGGCGCGCCGAGGCGCTCGAGAATTTCAAAAGCCGCCTCGGCGGGATCGACGTCGGGCACCGCGTTCGCGAGCATCTGGGTCATGTCGCGGCTGCGCGTGAACGGGTTCTTGAGGTAGCGCGACAGCTCCTCGATGAGCCCGGCCGTCTCGTCGGCCGGCGGCCTCTCGGCCCCGTTGATGATGTCGCGCAGGTTCTTCTGGATCTTACGATAATCGTCGCTGCGCGACCGAATCCGATCGTTCTGGATCCGCAGCCGCTCGACCTGACCAGGCGTGCGCGGCACAAAGTCCATGTGCCGCCGGACGAAGTAAGTGCGATCGTTCAACAGCGCCTCGAGCATCACCGAGGCGGCGGCGCTGGATCTCTTTCCGAAGAAAAGTTCGGCGAGTTCCGCGGCGGAAGAGCTGCGGCCCTGCTCCTGGGCGACCTCCCACAACAATTGGAGATCGAGTTCCGCCGCCAGCTCGGCGCGCTCACGTTCGAGCTCGGCGAGCGCGTCGGCGACGTTCTCGCGATCGGCGTGTCGATCCGGATGGCGCATCAGGACCAAATCGCGCGGAACCAGCCGCTCGTGCCCGGCGGAATCGATCACGGCGAGATGGCGTTCCTGTTCACGGGTCACCAGCGCGGCTTTGAGCCGGCCCTGATCGAGATATTCGACAACAGTGCCCGCGTATTTAATCGGTAATGTCACGTCTAAATCATTTTGACGACCGCAGCGGCCTAAGACTATATGGAAGGGCGAACAATCGCCGGAGAGTGTATCGAGCGAAGCCGCTTGAGCAGGAAGATTCAAATCGAAGTGCCCGACGAGCTTTTCGCGCAGCTCATGCGCGTCGCGGAGGCGATGGGGGTTTCGAATCCCGAGGAGGCCGCGACGATCGGGCTGGCGGAGTGGGTCTCGCGCCGCAAGTCCGAGCTGGACGATAGGGATCCGAACGAAAAATACGTTGTCAACGAGGCACTCGATGAGCTTCTCGAAAAGAAAAAGTAGTTTTTCAGGGTTCTCAATGTATGCGACCGCGTTGAGCGTCGCCGCCCTGGTAATCGCCGCGTTGCCGGGCCTGACCAACTCGATCGCGCGCGCGTCCGGCGCCGGCCTCGACGTGGAAGTGCCGTTCGAGATCAAAGCGCTGAAGGCGCCCGGCCTCGTCGCGCCGTATTTCCTGCAGGACAACCATGGCGCGATGGTAGTGTCGGACCAGGCGGGCGGAGTGTTCTCGGTCACCTTCGGCGGCAAGGTGACACCGCTCGCGGACAAGACGAAAATCAAGAACCCGGCCGGAGTCGCGATTGGTGCTGCCGGATTCGGGTCGTACGAGGGCAACGTATTCGTGCTCGCCGCAACCGGCAACATCAAGGGGCCGTGCGAGGTCGAACGTATCGACAAGTCCGGCGCGGTCAGCACCTTCGCGAAGTTGCCCGATGCGGCCGCGACCGAATGCCGCGACCTGGAATTCGGCAAGGCCGGGACGTCGTTCGCCGGCAAGCTCTACGCGGCGACCAGCGGCAACTCGACGATTTACTCGATCGATGCGTCGGGCAAGGCGAGCCCGTTCGGCACCTTCAACAAACCGGTTCTGTTCGAGCTGACCACGATAACGTTCCCACCTGCGTCAGACCCGAAGGCGGCGGGCATGATGCTGGTCGGGATGCGCGCGAAGGGAGGTTTCGCGTCGAAGGTCGGCCGCATCAGCATGGTCGGCGCCGACGGAAAGATGAAGGACGAAGTCTACCTGGTCGGATTCATCCGTCCGTCGGGCTTCGCGTGGTCGCCGTCAAGCTTCGGCTCGTACGGTGACGAGTTGCTGATCGCGGACACGGGCAAATTTGCCTCCGAGAACGACAACGAGCGCGACGGCAATATCTATCGTGTGGAGAAAGATCTCGCGCGGCCGTTCGCCTCGGGCCTGATGGATCCGTCGGACCTGAAGTTCATCGGCAGCAAGGCGGTGATTTGCGATCCCGCCGAGAAGGGCAGGGGGCAGGGCGCAATCGTGATTATTTCGTCGCTGCTGTAAGGCTCGGCTCAGTGCCAGGGTTCGCGGACGATTTCGGTGTCGCCGGTCTCGCGATCGACCAGCAGCATCTCGACCTGGTTGTACTGTCCCTTGGGAAAATAGACGTAACCGCTGACTGTGAAATCCTTGCGGACTTCCTCGGGCTTGAGTGATACCGCCTCGAGCTGCTGATTGGCCTGCTGGTCGGCCTTCGATTGACCTTTTTCAGCACCACTGAAAACGCCCCAGGCACTACCGAAAGCGGTGCCGACAAGGGCGCCGGCGCCCGGAGATCCGAAGCCCCAGTTGCCAGCGTTACCCGCGGCGCCCGCGATTGCTCCCGCGGCCGCTCCCACGGCGGCGCCACCGACGCCGCTGACAGCGGCGCTTTTCACGGCGCCTTCGAGTTCTTTGGAACCGCCGGCCTGCCGAGCAGCCTCACCCGGCGGCAGCGGAGCGACTCGTTCTCCGGCGTCATTGAGCGCGAAGATTTGGCTTGGCACGACGGAGCGCGGCGCATCGGTGCCGTTGGCGATCGACACGTAAACGGGAGTTACCTCGCCGACGGTCGGTGCGGCCGCGACGCTCACCGCCACCCTGCCTTGTTCCGGAGTGGCCACGACGTTGGGGGTGTGTGCGATCGGCGCGGGCGCAACGGCGCATCCGGAAAGTGCGATCGCCGCGGCGATAGCGAGTCGAGTTCTGAAGCGATTAATGGGAGTCATTTTCAGGATTCCATTTCAGTCCTTGGCGCAACGCAAGTCTACACCCGCCAGGTCGTATCTATAGACGTGGCGGATGAGCCGAGGTTTCAACGCTTTTCCGGGGGCTATTCGCCTCTGCTAGGATTCAAATCGATGAGCGCGGACGAAACCACGGCGCGGCCAGCAAAAAACGCAATCGTAATCCTGCTCGACAGTCTCAATCGCCATCTGCTTGGAGCGTATGGCGGGCGCGAATTCGACACGCCCAACCTCGACGCTTTCGCGCGGCGCGCGGTTCGCTTCGACCGTCATTACTCGGGGTCGCTGCCATGCATCCCCGCGCGTCACGACATCCTGTGCGGTGCGATCGATTTTTTGTGGAAGCCGTGGGGCTCGATCGAAATCTGGGAACGGCCGCTGACCGCGTATCTTCGCGCGTCGGGCGTCGTCACCAAGCTGGTGTCGGATCATCCGCACCTGTTCGAAATCGGCGGCGAAAATTATCACACCGAATTCACCGCGTGGGACTACCAGCGCGGGCATGAGAGCGACCCGTGGCAGACGCGGCCGGACCCGAGTTGGATTGGCGCGCCGTCGTTCGCGCGAGGGCATACTCCGTACGACAACTCGCGCGGTTACTTTCGCGACGAGACGGATTTTCCCGGGCCGCGCACGATGGCGGCGGCGACAGACTGGCTCGAGCGATCGGCGCGCAGCCACGACCGCTTCATGCTGTTCGTCGATGAGTTCGATCCGCACGAGCCGTTCGACACGCCGGAGCCGTACGCCTCGATGTACGATTCATCGTGGCAAGGCCCGCACATGATCTGGCCGCCGTATGTGCGCGGCGCGATGGCGCGCGGCGTGCTGACGCGCGAGCAGGCGCGGCAGATTCGCGCATCCTACGGCGCGAAGCTGACGATGATCGACGCATGGCTGGGCAAGCTGCTCGCGGCAATCGAGCGCGGCGGATTCTACGGCGACACCGCGGTGATCGTGTGCACCGATCACGGACACTACCTGGGCGAGAAGGATATCTGGGGCAAGCCTGCGGTGCCGATCTACGAACCGCTCGGGCATACTCCGCTGTTTATCGCGGCGCCGGGCGTCGGCGCGCGAACCGTGGACGCGCTTACGACCAACGTCGACATCTGCGCGACGCTCGCGGAAATTTTCGACGTCGAGATGGCGCATCGCACGCACGGACGCTCGATGATCCCGCTCATGACTGGCGCGGCGAACTCGATTCGCGACTGGGCGGTAGCGGGAGTATGGGGTCGCGAGGTGCATTTGATCGACGCGGACGCGAAGTACGCGCGCGCCCCGGCCGGTGATAACGCGCCGCTGAGTTTGTGGTCGAATCGATGGTCCACGATGTCGATCTCGCACATGCCACAGCTGCAGATGCCGCCGCCGGACGAGCGCGCGCTGCTCGACCGAATGCCGGGCGCGAAGATTCCAGTCATCCGCCAACCGTTCCGAGCCGGCGATCTGCTTCCCTACTGGGCGATGGGCAAGTTCAGCGGCAACCATTTGTATCGAGTGCGCGACGATCCCGCGGAAGAATCGAACCTCGCAGGAACTTCCGAAGAAAAACGCGCGGCGGAAAAACTCCGCACAGCGTTGGTCGAAATGGAGGCGCCAGCTGATCAGTTCGAGCGTCTCGCACTCGCCTGACGTAGCGCGCGATTTTGGTCATTGACCAATTTCCGCGCAAGCAGAATTATGGGCATGCGCCAACGCGCGCACAGGAGGATATGCAATGGCAGCAAAAATTGTCGGAGGGTGCATGTGCGGTGCCGTTCGCTACGAGTCGACGACCGACGCCGTCATGCAGGCAAGCTGCTACTGCCGCGATTGCCAGCGCTCGACGGGAAGCGCGTTCGCGCCGGTGCTGCTTGTTCCGAAAGACGCGTTCAAGCTCACCAAGGGCGAGCTCAAACACTACGAAGTAACGGGCGACAGTGGTGGCAAAGTCAGTCGCGGTTTTTGCGCCAATTGCGGCTCGCCGATCGTGAGCCTCTTGTCAGGGATGCCATTCACAGCGATCAAAGCCAGCAGCCTGGACGACCCGAATCAGTTTCATCCGACCGCGAGCATCTTTGTCGCCAGCGCGCCGGCGTGGGCGCCGCATTTCCCGGGCGTGCCGACTTTCGCGCGAAATCCCGGCTGAGCTAAAGCGGCTTGCTTCCAGATTCGGTCCGCCTGTCACTTCAGGATCTGAAACAGGTTGCTGTAGTCGTCGGTCCACAGCCGCATGCTCCGCCGCGAGTCGAGCGGCTTGAGCTTGCTCGCCATCCCGGCTTGGCCGAGGACGGTGCTGTTGCGAGCAAGAACTATCCAGTCGCTGGGTCGGACCATCGAGCCTCCGGACTGATGCACCAACCCCGACTTCACCCCGAAGTGATTGGCTATCTGCTGAATTACCTCCAAGCCAGGGCAGGATGTATCGCGCCAGGAGTGGTTCAACCTGGAACAGCAGGGATGCGCCGGTGAAGATGTTGATGGCATAGGTGAGCATCGAGGGCCTAGCTGCTTGCATGGTGCAAACTTTTAGGCCTACCTCAGACGGAGCAATTGTGCGGCCAGCTAGCGGTGGCCTCCACCCCCGTGGCCACCGCCACCGTGACCGCCTCCGACACCACCGCCGTGCCCTCCGCCATGTCCACCGCCGCCAAAGTGTGGTCCTGGATTGAATCCGCCAACCCAGATTATCGGTGGAGGAAAAAAAGTACCGTTCAAAGCGTTCAATGAGGCAACCTGCTGGTCTTCGGATTCAGCAGCGTACTGCGCGGTGTCACTCTCCTGCCTCTGCGCCATCTGGTAACGGTCGAAATCGTCCTGGTGTCCTTCATACACGCACGCGCAAATGTCTGGATCGTAATACCAGTAGACCGCGCCGGATTGGGCCGCGTAGCTGCGAATTTCGTGCGGCGGCAAGTCTTCGACGAGCCCGACTTTGTCGGCGGTGTCGAGTTTGATCGTGGTGAAGCCCGCGTCGGAGAGCACGGCCTCGGTTTTTCGGACGGCCTCAGGCTTCGAGGCTTGGTAGTGGCGGTATAGGGAGCAACCCGACACCATCAGTATCAATAGTATCGCGACAATGAACAGTTTACGCGGCAAGCAATGCGCCTTTTCGTCGATGGGATCGGCGACGCGTTGACTATCCGAGACGCGCCGCGAGGTCGAGCATATATGCATCGCGCGCAAGACAGAATGAATAATTTGTGGAGGCGCTCGAATCGCTGCCGTGGCGGGACGCGGGCGCTCCGACCCGCCATCTTCGCGCGGGAGTGTGTTTATGATTTAACGATCCTGTTGAGTCAGTGGCCGGGGTGGCGAAATGGCATACGCAGAGGACTTAAAATTCTCAGGAGCGAAAGCTCCGTGCGGGTTCGAATCCCGCCCCCGGCATTCTTCCAACCTGAGCTGCGCAACCACTCTATTTTTCTATTGCGCCTTCTTGAGGTTCGGGTCGCCGACCGTCGATCATACCGAGCTGGCCACGCAACACGTATACGAGCGTGGGATGGAAGACTCGAGTCAACAGAGCAATCGAGATGGCTCCGCCGATAACTACGATCGCTAGTGGCCGCTGAGTCTGCGCTCCGATACGGGTGGAAAGTGCGGCGGGTAAGAGCCCCAGTCCGTCGACCAACGCTGTCATCATCAGCGCCCGGAAGCGCCGGTCAGCGCCCATGACGATTGAATCGACGACGGAGTGTCCCTCCCTCCACAGTTGATGGATGTAAAAGTTAAGCAGGATACCGTCCATGATTGCTATTGCGAAGATCGAAATGAAGCCGACCGCGGCGGAAACACTAAACGGAGTGCCGGTGACGACCAGTGCAAGCACACCACCCAGACAAGCCAACGGCACCTGGGCCATCAATATGAGCGTGTTGATGAAGGACAAGGTCGCGGCGTAGAGAATCCCCATGATCACTAGCAGCGCGAATGGAATAACAATAGCCAGGCGCTGGTTGGCTTGCTGGAGCTCGCTGTACTCGCCGACCCAGTCCAGCGAAACACCCTCGGGGAGCCTGACCTGCCTAGCGACTGCGTGTTTTGCCTCGTCGATGGTGCTCTGCATGTCGCGACCGCGGACGCTGAATCTTATCGGAACGTAGCGGCGGAGACCCTCCCGATAAATAAATGACGCGCCCTCAGCGGTAATAATATCCGCGACCTGGCCGAGCGGGACGTAGCCGCCGCCGGGCAGGGCGATTTGAATCTGACGTATGGCATCGGAGCTCTGCCTGTATTTGGGCTGCCAACGCACCACGAGGTCGAAACGGCGGTCTCCGTCCAGCACCTGAGTGACCGCCTGGCCGCCGATCGCGGCTTGTACGGCCGCGGCGACATCGCCCACGTTGAGTCCATAGCGGGAGCAAATCTGCCGGTCTGGTTTGATGAGTAGGTTGGGCTGTCCCATTGCTCGATAGACTGCGACGTCCGCCATCCCACGCACTCCATCGATTACATCTCGAGTTTCGTTGGCAACCCGCTCGTCAATGACGAGGTCGGGGCCATAGACCTTGATGGCGTTCACACCCTTAACTCCAGACAGCGCTTCCTCGATGTTGTCTTCAATATATTGCGAATAGCCAAAAACTGCTTCCGGAAACTTGCGCCTGAGCCGGTCATCGATCTCGTCGGTCAGCTTCTGCTTGGTGAGGCCTGGACGCCATTGCGATTCCGGCTTGAGGTCGACGTTAAATTCGATGTTGAAGAATCCGGTCGCGTCCGTCCCATCGTCGGGGCGGCCGGTCTGTGAGATGACGTCCGTTACCTCGGGAAGTGATCTGAATACATCACGGGCGCCCCGAGCCACGTCGTTTGCGTGAGAGAGTGAGGTGCTGAGCGGCAGCGTCGCTCTCGCCCAGATGTTCCCTTCCTCCAACTTCGGCAAGAACTCGCCGCCCAGACGCGGGAACAACGACAGCCCACCGGCCATGACAAGGATGATTACGGCCAGAGTAAGATAAGGCCACCGTAAAACCCTTATGAATAGGTTGTGATAGAAACGATGAAACCCCTGCCAGACTACATTGTGGGTCTCCTTCATCCCCGTGCGTAGCAGAAAGGAACTCAGAACCGGTGTTAGCGTTATCGCCAGCACGATCGCCGTTGTCAGCGCAAACGCGTAGGTGTGCGACATGGGAGAGAATATGACACCTTCGACCCCGCGCATCGTGAACAACGGCAGGAAAGCGACCAGAAAGATCAGGGTCGAATAGAACATCGGCCCTCCAACTTCCAGGGACGCCCGACGAATGCATTGAAGTTCGTTCTCGCCGGGTTGGTTGTCGGTCGTGAGGTGGCGATAGATGTTCTCGATCACGATGACCGTGGAATCGATTATGATGCCGAAGTCGACCGCGCCGAGTGAGAGCAGATTTGCCGGTATTCCAGTTAGATACAGCAGGATGAACGCTCCGCAAATGGCCAGTGGGATATTCAATGCGGCGATAACAGCGGTTCGCAGGTTGCCGAGAAAAAAGATCAGCACCAGAAAGACCAGCAGCATCCCTAGTCCAAGGTTCTCCAACACCGTGCGCAGCGTAGTATCGACCAGCGAGGCACGGTCATAGTACGGCACAGCCTTATAGCCCGCCGGCATGGTGCCGGAGCTGTTCAGCTCCCGTACCTTCGCTTCCACGCCTTTGAGCGTCTTTAGGGTATCGCCATACTTGCGCATCAGGACGATGCCTTCGACGACCTCGTCTCTGTCATTCTTTCCGACGATCCCTAGCCGGGGCGCATAGCCGAGGTTTACTTCGGCGACATCGCGCACGCGCGCCGGTATGGCGATGCTGCTATTGAGCGTGGCGTTGCTGCTACTGAGGACGATATTCCTTATGTCATCCAGGGTAGTGACGAAGCCGATCCCTCGGACGTCGAATGCTTGTTGGCCAACCTCGACGTAGTTACCACCGACATTGATGTTCGCGTTTGCGATTGCGCTGGTCAGCGTCGCTAGCGATAACTGGTAGTGATTGAGCTTCGCGGCGTCCACATCTACGTGGTACTGTTTGGTCAAGCCGCCAAAGCCCGACACATCTTCGACCCCTGGAACCGTCTTAAGCTGCTTTTCGAGCACCCAGTCTTCAACCTCCTTTTCCTCAAGAAGATTATGGTCCGGGCTTTGTACGATATAACGGTAGATTTCGCCGATCGGGTTGTCGGGTGATATGGAGGGGGAAAGGTTTTGCGGCAGGGTAACCAGTCCTAGCCGATTGATCGTCTCGACTCGGTCCCAGTAGTAGTCGCTGTCCCAGGTGAAATAGAGTTTTACGTCAGAGAGTCCGAAGAGAGATATTGTCCGCATCGCTTCCAGATTGCGGATCCCGGCCAAGCCGACTTCCAGCGGTATCGTGGCGATCTTCTCGACCTCCTCCGCGCTCAGCCCGAGCGGTTGCGTGATGATCTCGACGCGCGGTTGCACGGGGTCGGGATAGGCCTCGATGTCCAATTCGCGAAAAGAATAAAACCCTGCGATTGCGAGCAAGACGGACGCGCCGATAACCACCACCCGTTCGCGAAGGGCGAGGTCCATTAAGATTTTGATCATCGGCCTTCTCTCAAGAGGCTTGGCCGTGCGCGGCATGCCACAGCGCGTTCAATCGCAATGATTCAGAGGTAAAGAATCGGTCGCCTGGCTTGATGCCGCTTATTACGCGGGCGTATCCGTGCTCATTCCAATCGGCGATGTCTACGCGCCGACGCTCAACGCTGTTGGCAGCGGCACCGGCCACGATGAACGCGTAATAGGCGTTATCATCGAAGACCAACGCTGACTGTGGAATCACGAGCGCAAGACCCGGGCTGGTTACGATGCGTACGCGTGCCAGCATTTGCGGCTTCAGTCGCGAGCCGGGGTTGCTCACCTGACAGCGCAATTGCAGAGTGTGAGTGTTTGGATCGAGGCTGGGGCTGATTCTCTGGATCGTTCCCTTGAAGATTTCTCCCGGATAAGCGGCGGTAACTGCCTCCAGACTCTCTCCGACCTTCACCCGGGCGAGGTCGTCTTCATAAATGTCCGCGGTGATCCATACACGTTCGAGCGTGGCGAGAGAGAAAAGCTGGTCGCCGGGGTTGACCTGCTGGCCACGCACCGCATTCTTGCTCACGATGATTCCGCTGATCGGCGCACGCATCCAGACCGACGCGCTCGGTTCCCGGATCGCAGCGATATCCGCTGGTGAAAAACCCATTAGCTCAAGCTTGCGCAAGGCAGCGGCCTTCAGATTCGCCGTCATGTTAAAGTTGCCGGCCGGCACGCCAAAGGCGTCGGTCTGCGTGCCGCCGCCACCGCTTTGGCTCGCGCTGGAAGTTGCCTCCAGGTATTCCGCCTGGGCAGTCATGAAGTCGGGGCTGTAGAGCGACATCACCTGCTCGCCGCGCTGGACCGTATCCCATTGCGAGGTCCGCAGTTCCTCAATCCGCCCCGTGACCCGCGAGATAATGGTCGACACCAAACGATCGTCGAATGTCACCTGGCCCATTGCTTCCAGAGCGCCCGGTAGCGGTATTTCTTTAATCGTGTCAATCGCCCCTTCCTGCGCTTGAGAAACAACCATCAATTCGCGGCCGTCTGACTGATGAACCAACGTTGGGAGTTCGGATGGCGGAGATCCCATAGCGGCCGGAGTTGATGCCGGACTGTCGCATCCGCTGAACACGCTCGGCGCCATCCAAGCTATGACCAAGCCCGATAGGGCCGTCGCACATCCTCTGGTAATTGTGCCGCGCTTCATTTCTGGAACGAGACTCCCATCGCCTGCTCTAACGCCACTTCTCCAGCGAGGAACTGATTGGCGTTCTGAAGGTAACTGAGGCGCGACGCGTAGGCGCTCTGCAAGGCCGCGGACAACGTAAGGAAGTCGACTTTGCCCGACTGATAAGCGACCAATGACACTTTGAAGTTCTTGTCGGCCAAGGGGATCAGCGATCCCTTGTATTGTTGAGCCGACTCGTAGGCGAACTGCGCGGACTGGTAAAGCTGCGTGACGGTTGCTTCGGTTTGGCTCAGCGCGGAATTCATGCTGTAACGAGCGGCCTGCAACGAATGCTGCGCTGCGTGCACGTCTTCACGCTGATGGATCCAGAAAAATATCGGCACATTGAATCCTATCGTCCATGTACTGCCCTGAGTCACCGTGGGAAGCGGCTGCGCGCCCGGTTGCAGGATGTAGTCAAACTCGTATCCGACCGTATAGTTTGGCAGATATTCCATCTCAGCGAGCTTCAGCGCCGTGGTTGAATTTTTCTCAGTCAGCGCGGCCTCGAGTATCTCCTGGCGTGCGTGCGTTGCGGTGTCGACCGCTTTATCCAGCCGGATCTGCGGGGGTTTCAGCTCGATCTTCCGGTCAAGATCCAAGGGTGAGGCCGGTTTTCGATAGAGCAGTTGATTCAGTCCCGCTCGGTCGTTCAGGCGGTTGGTTTGGTACTGGCGTTGCTGCAACTGAGCCTGCTCGAGATTGAACTCGGCTCCGATGAGATCGGATTGGGCCGCTTGGCCCCCCGTGTATTGGACTTGGGTTACGTTAACGACCTGCTTCAGGTTGGCGATATTCTCGCCGTTGATTCCAATCAGCCCCTCATCGAGCAACACCTGGTAATAAGCGGTCTCAACGGCAGCTCGCAGGTCGCGGACTGTCGCGTCATACGTCAAATGCGCAATCTCGGCGGTCCGCCTTGCTTGATCCGCCTGCAGAAACGCTTCCCCCGGAAACTGGAAGCTTTCGCTGACCGCATGGCTATGCAGCGCCGCGTTGAAGTCTTTGCTGCTTTCCACATTCCCGTAGGTGAAGATAGGATCCGCCGGCGCATAGTTCTGCAAGACCTGATGCGTGGCGACGTCCCACTGTTCCTTCGTGGCCCTGACCTGAGGATTCACTTCTATGGCAATCTCCACCAACTGCTCGACCGTCAACGACTGTTCCGCCGCAGCACACACGATTCCCGGCGGAATCAGCGAAGCCACGAGAAACGCCAATGTTGAGACACGCCACAAAAGCACATTTTCCTCCCGCATCTACTCACGGCGACTAGGACACGCTGGAGTCCTCGCTCCGCAGCCGGAAGTACAAACACGCGACGGGGCTGCCGTTGACGGCAGGTTCGAGACGCCGCGCTATCTTTTGTTAATCGAGTTAATTCGAAGGAGGAGAACGACCGTTAGGAAGGTCTATCGACCGTGAATCGGGGAAGCCAAAGCTTGCGAGGCCGTGAATCCGGCCCTTGCAGTTGGCGTTCGGTCCAAAGACCGCAGATGGCAAAGGTCCCAGGTCCAGGCGGGCTGGGGCAAGCAATGAGGGCAGGACAAGGCCGCTGCTCGGCGGCGATTGCAGACTCGTGCCAAGCGGCACCAGCTCCGTGGCAAGCGGCGCGAGGATCGGCGCGCGCTCGATACTGACGCCCGCCAACGGAAGCGCGAGTACGGCCAGCGCCAATGCCAAACAGCCAAGTTGAGAGCGGATTGGGTGCCGGGTATAAGGAGACATGCGGAAAGCCGCGATGATCTTCCTGGCAGTGCTGGCTTTCGGCTTCATCAGCTGCAACCGGGAGCCCGACCGCACGGTCACGCATCGTGGTCGCGACGGGCGCCCTGACCAATGGGTATACCGGATCAGCAAGGACACCTACAAGATTGCTATCGACACCAACGGAGACGGCCGTCCGGACCTGGTCAAAACCTACAAAGACAACGAGTTGGTCGAGATTGAAAGCGATCGGAATTTCGACGGTAAGGCCGATCTAGTGCAGGAGTATTCTCACGGGGTTCTTTTGCGCGAAATTCATGATGACGATTTCGACGGCAAGACAGAGGCGATCAAGACTTTTCGCCCAAACGGCACGGTAGCGTTAGTGGAGCGCGACCCGCAGGAGCGTGGCTACGTCGACATCGTCGAGTACTACGATAATTCCGGCAAGTTGATTCGCCGCGAAGTTCGAAAGAAATAGCGAGGCCCCGATCTTCTTTAGGCAGGTTTTTTCGTGGCAGGGCTTCAGATATGAGCCTCGCGAGCGCGCTGCCTCTCGCGAGAGGCGCGCCGGTTCTGACCCGAGCCTGTCCGGAAAGCCGAGAAAGCGGCCTGTGGCTACTAAAAACTCCGAAAGCGGCGAAAAGTCTAGAGTTTTGATAAGGGCGGCCGTAGTGTCGCTGACATGCATGAGCTCGAACGATCCATCGACTCTCTGCTTGCCCGCCGATTCCGTACTCGAGCGGTGGTGGAACTAGAGAACCTCGCGCTCCGTCATCAGCTGCGCGTTCTTCGCCGGCAGCAGCCGGGTCGAGTCCGGCTGTTTACTTTCGACCGCTTGCTCTGGGTCATTCTCTACCGATTGTGGCCGCGCTGTCTGGAGGCGATGATGTTGGTCAAGCCAGCAACGGTAATCCAATGTCACCGTCAGGGATTCCGCTTGTTTTGGCATTGGGGTTCGAGATCCGGGCGGCCGTCAGTGGACCGCGAGATTCGCGATCTGATTCGCCAGATGAGCAGCGCCAACCCGCTCTGGGGTGCGCCTCGGATCCATGGCGAGCTGCTCAAGCTCGGCATCGAGGTCAGCCAGGCGACCGTCGCGAAGTACATGGTGAGAAGGCGGGGAACGCCTTCTCAGAACTGGCGTAGCTTCCTGCGCAATCACGCAGAAGGTATCACCGCCGTCGACATGTTCGTTGTGGCGTCCGCATCGTTTCGGCTGCTCTACGTCATGATCATTCTGGCCCACGATCGCAGGAAGATTGTCCGCGCCGCCGTCACCGAACATCCGACGGCAGCATGGCTCTCACGCCAGGTGACCGAAGCGTTCCCCTGGGACACCGCTCCGCATTATCTGCTGCGCGACCGCGACGCATCGTATGGCTCGGAATTTCGAGGCCGAGTCCAGCCGATGGGCATCACGGAAGTCATCACGGCACCACGCTCACCCTGGCAGAACGCATACGTGGAGCGCGTGATTGGTTCGATTCGGCGCGAGTGCTTGGATCATATCGTGATCTTCAACGAACGCCACCTACGCCGCGTCCTGTCCTCGTACATCGACTATTGCCAACGCACCCGCACTCATCTTTCGCTCGACAAGGATTGTCCGGACCCGCGCCCGATCATGCCACGCCGGATCGGAAAGGTGGTCGCCATCCCTCAGGTCGGCGGCCTGCATCATCGCTACGAGCGCCTCGCCGCCTAATTCGTCCCCTGATTCTACGCACCAATGCTTGCGCGGCGGCCCGCACGCCGTCGTGTCAGGATCATCCACATGTAGACGGCGTTGCTACCTCGAGCAGAGTAAGCCGCTTGTGGTTCGAATCGCAGCAGGTCTCATTTGAGCGCATCAATTTGATGCCAATTCTCTCTGCCACTCGAATTCCGATTCAGATCGAATTTTTAGCAGGGACAGTATGCTGGATTCGGTAGTGAAGAAACCATCGCGCGAAAAACTAGAACTGATTTTCGATCAGGGCGTTATCGGCAGGGAGCGGAATATTAAAGCCGCTTACGAAGGACTGATGGACCATCTCCCCAGACAGATGACGGACTTACTTGTTGGTCGCCCGCGTTTTGAGGATGACAAATGCTTGTTACCCCTACAGATGGCTGATCTGTTCGCATGGCACTGTCGCCGAGACTACTACGAACAGATCAGGTCGAATGGGGCTCGCCGCTGGGAATCCAGCGCTTGGAATGTCTTACGCTCCGTACATGGAAAAGCGCTCTATTTGAGAGAGCCTGACCTACTGGAGTTTAAGCGGCGGAGCGACGCGCACGGGTTCACTTTTTAGACGATCCACCGAGAACGCCCGACAGGCTCCGTCGCGCGATGACTCGGTATCAATGGGGCTGCGTCAGGAAAGCGCACGCGTGCAAGGCGTTCCGCGCTTCGAGCGCTCAACTGTTCGGGCTTATCTGGGCGGTGTCGGACAAGCTGTGTGTGGCGAATTGCTGATCTTCCACAGAAATCAGCAATTCGCCACACACACGCGCTGAACCCGTCGGCTAAAACATTGCCGAGTGTAGCTGACCGCATTCCCTCGAATCTGCCCCGTCAGTTGGCAGTTGCAGGAGAAGGCGCAGCGCCCGCATCCGCGGGAGCTGCTGCAGGCGCAACTGCTGCTGGAGCGGCGGCTGCCGGCGCCGACGCAGCTGCCGCATTTGCTGCAGTCGCATCGCCGCTGGCAGGTGAGGCTGCAGGGGCGGGCGAGGACGCGGGCGCGAGGCCCTTCGAACCCTCCGCGCTGTTGACGGCGTTCTGTCCCGCTTGCTGCGCCTGCTGCTTGGCGGCATTTCTGGCGTCAGTACCGTAGTCGCCCATCTGCGCGAGGGCCTGTCCGGCAAACGCAAAGATTGCTACCGCAACGATAGACATCACTGCTTTCATGACGACAAATCCTCCCGTTCGGAACTCTCCCGAAATTGACACCAAGCAGTTAAAGACCACGAGCAACGTGTCCCGAACGGAACCATTCAGAGAGTTTCGGGACACTCAGGACTCCCGAGCCCGCAGTTAGGACATTCAGTTGCGTTTTATGAACTCTTGCACTTCCGCGCCTCCGAGCGTTCCTGGGTGCCACAACGATCGGCAGAACGAACCGCCCCAAGATGCCCGTGCGATGGCGCGAAACGAACCACGGTTGGGCGTTTCGGATACATCATCAACCTTTTTGGTATGTACGCTGACGATCCAAAGCCCTCCCGTCCGGTCGTTTTTCCGATACCGATCTCTGGCAAAGACCTTGCTTAAAATTGCAGCAGCCTCCAAGGGATGTCGAAGTAAAGACCATGCTCTACTTGATCGGCGGTGCCCCGCGTTCTGGGAAAACCACGCTTGCGCGACGGATGCTCGCTGAGCATGGAGTCCCATACTTCTCGATTGACACCCTAATCGCCAGTTTGGCGAGCACGCATCCTGAACTCGGAATGCGGGTGAGCGATCCTGCGCTGAAGCGGATGGAAATAGTTTGGCCGACGATTCGCAAGGTCGCCACCGATGTGGTGCAGAGCGGCGACAATCTCCTGCTGGAAGGCGACGTCCTTTTACCCAAGCATTTGATTGAATTCGGTCACACTACTCGCGCCGGCATCAAGACATGTTTCATAGGCTATGCGGACGTGGACCCTCTAAAGAAGCTGCGTGCGATTCGGGAGCATGCCTCGGACGGAATAGATTGGACGGAGGAACTCGACGATGCCCGTCTACTCAGCCTGATTGGCGAGCTTCGCACCTTCAGCGAATACCTGCGACGCGAATGCTGCCACTATAAGATTCCGTATTTCGACGGCTCGACGTGTTTCGCGAGCGCGATTCGCGAAGCCAAGGCCTATCTGCATTCGGCCGCCCTGCTCGATCCTCCGCACCTGCCGCCATCTCGTTAATCCAGCTTGCGTTTGCCGCAATAGGGCAGCGTTTTCGTCGGCATAATTCATCGACTCGGACGGCTCTCAATTTAGAGATTTCACTTGCGATACGCTTCCTCTCTTCCGCTATCTTCAGAACTCGTGACAGTCTCGCGGGCTGACAGCGTACCCAACTCCGCTTTCACATGCGCGTTGAAGAGGCCGGTCGATTTTTCCCGCATCGACGGCGAACAGTCGCCTGGAAGAGTATTCAGATAATTCCGCCAATCGATGTATGCCTGGCGTGCCTGAGCTTCGTCAAAGATGGCTCGGTCCAAGCACACTTGGGCGGCCTGAACGTTTGCTTTTGCTCTTTCAAGTTGTGTTCGGCACTCCGTGGTATGTTTGTCGCTTGCTGACAGTTGCTCCGTCGCAAGCCTCAGCATTTCATTAAAAGTCAAAAGACGTGTGTCGCAAGGCATGGAATCACTCAGCTATTTGACCAGGTCTTTGACCTGATGACTGCTTTTTCGTGCCCGTAATTCGAAATATCGAGATGATTCCTGCTAGTCGTGTCCTGTTTCAGATTGAACCAATAGATGGTTCACGTCCTGGTGGGTTCAAGAAGCCGCCCTTGCCAGTGAACGAGGACCATAGAGTTGGCCTACATTCAGAAAATGCGGTTGTGCATCAGCTTTCGCAAGTGAGGCATTAGTCTTACGCGTTGGGACTCCGATTGAATTCTTGATCTTATCTAAGTGCACAATCATCTGGCGACCTTGACGAATAAGCAGATGCTCACGCTCGAACTCGACTATATGTTCGGTGACTCTCGGCCGTGTCGCACCCGCCAAGCCGGCCAAATCGTTGTGGCTGAGGAAGACTCGCAAGAGCGTACCCCGCGACTCTTTGACTCCGAAAATCGAACACAATTGAAGAAGCGTAAGCAAAAGGCGCTCGCGAAGGTCGAGGCCCCCTCCGAGGAACCGATACCATTGCGTTAGATTGTTTTCGTGAAATTTTCTTAAATCAGATCTGCGTGCCTCCCTCGTGATGAAGTCAAACTGGTCCCAGCTCACACTGCCGGCGCTGCAATCACTGTGAGCCTCGCATCGAAAATGCCAGCAGATGACTGGGTAAGGAACAAACTGGGGGATTGGACCGGGCGCGAGTAAATTTACGGTTACCCGCTGGCCCGCCAGGTTCAGGCAAGTAATCTTCGCCACGCCCCTTAGCAGTATATGGACACCTGCCGCGAGCTCGTCTTCGGGAAGGATAAGCGCACCCCTTCCGAAGTTTGCTGAATTGACTCTGCTCGCAAGCTCGTGCAATGCGATGGGTGACAGAAACGACAAGGGTTTCAACTGATTTAACAAATCGAAGTCGCTACAAGTCGCGTTTTTCTGTCTGTCCATTTACCTTTCCTTTTTTTCCGCGACTAGGGCGCCCATCGAGAGAAACGCAAGGGCCATACCAATAGTTTGCTCCTGCAAAATGATCTTTTCCGCGAAGATTGGGGATGAGAGTTGCGTACAGTAAACGGCCCTTGCGGCTGCGAAAAATGTATCCGAAGGAACCAGTGCTGAGTTCATTCGGGGACACCGCCGGCTTTCGCGGCTGGCAAGGTTCAACTCTCTTCAATCCAGCTTGCGCTTGCCGTAGTAGGGCAGGGTAGTTTCGCCTCCCGCGTCGGTCTTGGGTTTTTCCTTCGCGGGGCCGGAAAGGCCGGCGCTGTACATCGCGAGAGTGCCCGGCTCGATCACGTCGCGGTCCGTGACAATGTTGAGGCAGGCGGGTCGTCCCGAAGCGAGCACCCGCTTGAGCGTCGGGGCGATATCGGCTGCGCGCTCGACGAGTTCGCCCTGCGCGCCGAGACCCTCAGCCGCGCGTTCGTAGTGAACCATCCCGAGTTCGGTAGCCATAGTGTGGCCCTTTCCCCACATCAGTTCCTGTCCATGCTTGGACATCCCCCATTGCTGGTCATTGTTGATTACGACGGTGATTGGCAAGTTGTTTTTCGCCGCAGTATGAAACTCTGAGAAATTGAGCCCGGCCGAGCCGTCGCCCACGATGCAGAAAACCTGTTTATCCGGATGTGCCGCCTTTGCGGCGAGCGCGAACGGGAGTCCGGTTCCCAAGCATCCGAGATAACCATGGGAGAGGAATCGTCCTGGCTGGCGCGCGGTCCATGCATTCGACATCCAGTTGGCTGTCTCGCCACCGTCAGCGACCACGATGGCGTCGGGACTCAGGGTCTTCGCGATCTCGTGCACCATCCGCGCCGGATGAATCGGGCCGGGCCGGTCTTTGAGTGCATCGTCGAAGCGATGGCGCATTGCATTGCGGACCGCGCTTAAGCGCTCGATCCATTCCTCTCGGCGATCGAATTTTTTGTCCTTCACCGCTTCGCAGGCCTGCCGCAGAAATTCGCCGCAGTCGGAAACGATTCCGAGCTCAATATTCCGGTTGCGCCCAATCTCCTCGGGCTCGATATCGATCTGAATTACGCGTGCATCGGCTGGGATCACCGAATTGCGTCCGCCGGTGAACATCCCAATCCGCGTGCCCAGTAGGATTACGAGATCGGCGCTGCCGCCGCTTTTCGCATGAATCGCAGGATGAATCGCGCCGAAGCCTCCGAAGCATAGTGGATGCTCCTCGGAGATCGAGCCACGCGCCTTGGCGTTGGCCATCACTGGTGTGTTGGTCAGTTCTGCAAAACGCGTCAACTCCGCCGCGGCTTGGGCGAACCATACTCCGCCGCCGGCGAGGATCGCAGGGCGTTTGGCCTCGAGAAGCCACTTGAGTGACTGTGTGAGCGCGGCTCTGCCCGGACCCGCAGGTTCTTTGGGCCGATAGCTTTTGGGAAACTCGACGTGATCCTCGTCAACGCGTGCGAAGAGCACGTCGATTGGCAGCTCCAGGAACACCGGCCCGGGGCGGCCCGAAGTCGCATGGCGGAATGCAGCCGCCAGGTATTCAGGAATCCGCTCTGTATGTGTGACGCTGCGCGCCCACTTGGTGATTGGCCGCAAGATTCCCATCTGATCGACCGCTTGCAGTGGCAGCTTGTCATCGTCGGCTAGCGGGCTTCGGCCGCCGATCAATATCATCGGGATCGAGTCCATAAACGCATTGGCGACTCCGGTGACCGCGTCGGTGACTCCTGGCCCCGCCGTCACGATGGCGACACCCGGACGCCCCGTCGTGCGCGCCCATCCGTCAGCCATGTGCGCCGCTGCCTGCTCATGACGAGTGTCGATCACGCGAAAGCCGTGTGCACCGCAGGCGGCGTAGATCGCGTCGAGGTGGCCGCCGTGGAGTGTGAAAATCTCGCGGACGCCTTCTCGCTCGAGCGTCCGTACCAGCATCTCGCCGCCGTCTATCTTTGCCATCTGTGAATCTCCTTTCAGAGAACGCGTGTCCCTTTTCCAGCTTATAGACCCACGTAGCGCATTCGCCTAGCCGCGCCTCGCAATTTTAGTGTCCCGAAAGGAATCATTGAGGCGATCGGCTACACTCTGATGCTCAAAAACTCTCGCTGAACGATCATTCATTTCAGGCACGACGTATGCACCATCCTTGCCCATCCGTTCGGCACGATGACGGGGAGGAAAAATGGACAACTATCACGAGCTGAATGTCGAATTTCCTAACGAAATCGCGCGGGTCAAGGAGAGCGTCCATCGCTTCGCGAAAGATGTCCTTCGCCCCACGGCCGCCGTGCTCGACCGGATGACTGATCCGCGCGAGGTGATCGCGCTCGATTCGCCGCTCAGAAAGGTTTTCAAGCAGGCATATCAACTGGGATATCACGTTGCCGGCCTTCCAGCGGAAATCGGCGGGATGGGGCTGCAGGGGCTCGGGATGCACGTCCTGATCGAAGAGATGTCGTGGGGCGCGGTTGACCTTGGGCTGAGCCTGCTCTGCGCGAGCTTCCCGTTTAGCGCGGCGGCAGCGAGCGGCAATCCGGAGCTCTACGAAAAATTCGTCAAACCTTTTCTTGCCGATCGTGAGGGCAGCATGATCGGATGCTGGGCGATCACCGAGCCTCAGCACGGCTCTGATGAACTGGTGCCGGGTACGCCCCAGTTCCACAATCCGCGCGTTACTGGTCAGGTCGTCGCACGCTCCGATGGCGACTCATACGTAATCAACGGGCAGAAGGCGGCGTGGGTCTCGAACGGTACGATCGCAACCCATGCGGCGCTTTATCTGACGACCGATCGCGAGGCCGGCATGGCCGGCGGCGGCATTGCGTTCGTACCGCTCAACCTACCGGGCGTGTCAAAGGGCAAGCCGCTCAACAAGCTCGGACAGCGCGCACTGAATCAAGGCGAAATATATTTCGACAACGTCAGGATCCCACGTAGTTGGATGCTGACAAAGAGCGAGGGCTACGAGCTCGAGCTCGAACGAACTCTCACATTTGCCAACTCCGCGATGGCGACCGCATTCACCGGCGTAGCGCGCGCGGCGTACGAGGACGCACTCGAATACTCGAAGCAGCGGGTGCAGGGCGGACAGGCGATTTGCGAGCATCAACTCGTCCAGAAACATCTGTTCGAGATGTTCACCAAGGTTGAGGCATGCCGGGCGCTATCGCGCGCTGTGATGATCTACAACCAGACCTCGATGGCGCCGTCTCTGGAGCACGCGATTGCGGCCAAGACGTTTTGCACCGAGACGGCCTTCCAGGTTACGAGCGACGCCCTCCAGGTATTCGGCGGCAACGGACTCAGCAAGGAGTACGGAATCGAAAAACTTTTCCGCGATGCACGCGCCTCGTTAATCGAGGACGGCACCACCGACGTGCTGAGCCTCGCGGGTGCGCGCCACATTCTGAGTCACAACGGCGTGACCGCCCGCACGGCAGCGTAGGAACCCGAAGGAATCGCGGAGGAATCGATCATGGTGCGTCTTCAAGGACCGATCGAGCAACTAATCAGGCATCGCGTCGCGCAGCATCCGGGCGAGGTCTGGCTCAAATTCAAGGACGAACGCTTCACTTGGGAGCAGGTGCTCGACAATATCCAACGCGCCGCCAACGGCCTGCTCGATCTGGGTATCAAACCCGGCGAGCGCGTCGCGATCATGATGGGCAACCGGCCGGAATTTATCTGGCTGCACTTCGCAATCGGATTTATCGGCGCCGTCAGCGTGCCAGTGAACACTTCGCAACGCGGCGCGACGCTGCATCACATTCTTGCGGATTCAGATTCAACGGCGGTCATTTTCGAAGAACCGCTCAGGGAAGCGGTGATGGCGGTCAAGGCTACCGTGCCGAGTCTCAGGCGCACGGTGGTCGCGGACGGTAAGGCAGGATTCGGGGTCGATTGGACGCTGGAGCGATTGCTCGATCATCCCGCTCGCGAGCCGCAAGTAGAGGTCGGCCAACACGCGGGCGGCGGCGGCATGATGTACACATCCGGGACAACCGGACCGCCGAAGGGCGTCGTCGCCAGTGGGTCAGACGGCTACTCTCTTGCCGCCGTCCTTGCCGCCACGGGAGTGAAGCCGGGCGAGACAATGTACACAGCGCTGCCCCTGTTCCACGGCAACGCGCTGATGATCTCGGGGTTCGGCTCGATGACGCTCGACGCGAAGTTCGCGCTGGGCGAGCGCTTCAGCGCGTCCCGCTTTTGGGACGATTGCCGCAAATTCGACGCGGTGGAGTTCAACACGCTTGGAGGGATGCTCTCGATCCTGCTCAAACAAGCGGCGCGGCCCGATGATCGCGAGCACAACGTGCGAGTGGTGCTATCGGCCGCATGCCCTCCAAGCGCGTGGAAGGAATTCGAGCGGCGCTTCGGCGTAAAGCTGGTCGAGTTCTACGGGATGGTGGATTCACCGGGACTCCTGCTCAACGACGTCGGTCGGGTCGGGTCGATGGGCAGGCCGGTCGGCGGAGTGGATTTCAAGGTCGTAGATGATGACGACAATCCACTCCCCGCCGGCAAGGTGGGCGAATTGGTCTTTCGCCATCCCAAGGGCCAGCTCAGCCAATATCACAAGCTGCCCGACGCTACCGCCGAGGCATATCGTGGCGGATGGTTTCATTCGGGCGATCTCGCGAAGACCGACGACGACGGGTTTTTCTATTTCAGCGGCCGCAAGAAGGCGTCGATTCGTAGGCGTGGCGAGAACATTTCGGCCTGGGAAATCGAAACCGTCGTCAACGATCATCCCGCGGTACTCGAATCCGCCGCTTACGCAGTGCCGTCCGAGCTCGGCGAGGATGAGGTCAAAGTCGCAGTCGTTGTGAGAGACGGTGCGCGCTTCAGTCCCGAAGAGCTGATCGAGTTCTGTCGCGGACGAATGGCTTACTATGCCGTCCCTCGATACGTCGAGGTGGTCGAAGAGCTTCCCAAGACCGGCACACAACGAATCCAGTACGCCGTACTCAAACAGCGCGGTATCGGCAACGCATGGGATCGTGAAAAAGCGGGAATCAACGTCGCCCGCGTCTGACAGGGAGAATGGTATGTCCAACAGAGAACGTGTGACAGTCGCCGGCGTCGGGATGACGCGTTTTGGCAAGTATTCCGAGCGCGGTGTTCGCTCGCTGGCAGAAGAAGCCGTTGGCGACGCGCTCAAGGACGCGGGCATCGTACCCAAGGACGTCGAGGCGGTTTTCTTTTCGAATGCAATTTCCGGATTGATCACCGGCCAGGAAATGATTCGGGGACAGGTCGCGCTCCGAAACACCGGCGTCCTTGGCGTTCCGCTGTTCAACGTGGAGAACGCATGCGCCTCCGCTTCGTCCGCGTTCCATCTCGCGTGGATGGCGATTCAATCGGGACTCTATGACGTCACGCTCGCGGTCGGCGCGGAGAAGATGACGCATCCAGACAAAGGTCTCACCTTCAGGGCGATCGGCACCGCGGTGGATCTCGATCAGCTTCGCGAGCTTAAGGCTCGAATGGAGTCCAGCGACAAAAAACCGGGAATCGAGGGTGGCGGCGAAAAGAAATCTTTCTTCATGGACATCTACGCGGCTTCAACGCGCGAATACATGAAGGTAAGCGGCGCGACCGCGGAGACTTTTGCCGATATCGCAGTGAAGAGTCACGCATTCGGTGCCATGAATCCCAAGGCGCAGTTCCACGAGCGCGTCACGCGCGAGCAGGTCCTAGCCGCGCGCGAGGTCTCTGCGCCGTTGACCGTATTGATGTGCTCACCGATCGGAGACGGCGCAGCCGCGGCAGTGCTCATGTCGGAGAAGTATGCGCGCCGACTGGGCATCGCAACGCCGGTCGAGGTCCGCGCGTCAGTAATCTTCTCGGGGCGCGATCGTGCAGCCGACGAACCTACCGCGCGCGAGCGCGTCGCCAAGCGCGCTTACGAAATCGCCGGCGTCGGTCCGTCGGACATCAACGTGCTCGAAGTTCACGACGCCGCCGCGCCCGCCGAACTGATCGCATGCGAGGAACTCGGGATCTGTGCCAAAGGTGAAGGCCCGGAGTTTCTCGCGACAGGGGCCCTGGATCTCGGCGGTGTCCACGTCGTCAATCCCAGCGGAGGACTGCTCTCGAAAGGCCATCCGATTGGCGCGACTGGAATCGCGCAGATTGTGGAAATCGTCGATCAGCTGCGAGGTCGATGCGGTGCCCGGCAGGTGGAAGGCGCGCGCGTCGGGCTCACTGAAAATGGCGGTGGCTTCCTGGGACGTGATGCAGCGGCGATGTCGGTTCATATTTTCTCAACCTGAATCCTTCGGAGTAAAGACGATGACCGAGCAAACCATCGATTCATTCAATTCAGTCAGGACCTGGCGGCGTGATCTGAGCGATCAATGGGGCGGCGATCCGATCGCTGAAGAGCCGGAGAAGCTGCAAGCGCTTCAGCGTTTTTGTGAATTCGTCGGCGAAGACCCCGACGCGATCGTCGCGCGATGCTTTCGGGTCAGGAAGTCAGACGGCGAGCAAGTGATCAGCATAAAATGGCGAGCCCACTATGCCCAAAAGATTCGTGAGTTTCGCGAACAGAACCAGGACCAGGAGTCACAACGCCTTGCCGCCAATGTGCTGAGTTTCCTAATCCACAACGGTGTACTGGTCCAGGTCTAGGAGACTCGGGAAATATCCGTCGGTGGAAACAAAAGTCCTTTCTTCTGAGCACACAGAGAAGTCGAGCTAAGGATACCAACCGCGCCATCGTTGCACCTCCACGAGGATAGCCGTGCCAACTGCCAACGGCGGTCAACTACTTTCTACCGACTCATAGACCTTCGTCCTCGCGGTCGAGGCGCTACTGCTATGCCAACTGATTCAACAGACCTCATGGACACGATCAGGCAATATCTGCGCAGGTCTGCTGCCCTGCCCTCAGGATGCGTTCGACACTCCAAAGGCTATTTGGCCTCGTTCGCCGCGTATTGTTCCGCGCGCCGCAGAGCGTCCTGCTTGCGGATGGCGCGCGCGCCCAGGAAGGGCAAGTCACGACCGCGCAGCATCAGGTTCCAATACAGCCACGGCAACCCGTAGCGCTTCAGAAGCCAGGTGTCGTACCGCTCTGCGACGGTATCGATGAAAGGAATCGTCGGCGTCGGCTTGCCGGTATAATCGAATTCGCAGAGCAGCAGCTTTCCATACGCGGTCGTGATCGGACACGCGACGTAGCCGTTGTATTTCGCGGTTGGCAAAGCACCGCCCATAACCGCGAGCAGATTGCTTACGACCACCGGCGCCTGCTTGAGTGCCGCGGCGCCAGTCTTTGCATTGGGCGAACTGGCCACGTCTCCCAAGGCGAACACGTTGGGATAACGCTTGTGTTGAAGCGTATATTGATCGACTTCGACCCAACCGAGTCCAGGCTCTGCTTGCGCGGGCAACGGGCTGTTGCGGATAAATTCCGGCGCGATCTGCGGCGGAGCAACGTGCATTATGTCGTAGCCGATCGTGGTTCGCGTCTTGGCGGGATCGTTCTTCTGGACGAAGACTGCCTCTTTTTTGTCCGGTCGAATTTCCACTAGGTCATGATTGAACCGCGCGTCAATCTCGTAGCGCCGAACGACCGTGTCGAGGACGGCGGCATACTCCTTGACGCCATAAATCGTGGGAGTGGCCGATCCATAGATGACGTTGGCGGAGATTTTGTTCCTGCGGAAATGATCCGCCGCGAGGTACATGATTTTCTGAGGCGCGCCGGGGCATTTGATAGGCGTCCCCGGCATATGGAACAGCGCTGTCCCGCCCTTGAAGTTGCGAATCAGGTCCCAGGTTTGGGGAGCGTTTTCGTATGTATAGTTGGTCGATACCGAACCATTCCCTACTGCCTCACGAAGGCCCGCAATCGCTTCCCAGTTGAGTTCGAGACCCGGCGCGACGATCAGGAAATCGTACGAGATGCGCGCGCCCAAACGAGTCGCGACATATTTGGACTCGGGAGAGATTTCGCACCCCCAGTCCTTAATCCATGTCACTCCCGCAGCGATGTAATTGCTCTCCGAGCGCGCCGTCGCTTCTCTGCGGAC
Source organism: uncultured delta proteobacterium (assembly GCA_963724395.1). Lineage (GTDB taxonomy): Bacteria > Desulfobacterota > Binatia > Binatales > Binataceae > Binatus. The sequence continues at coordinate 265,860 of CAVRUK010000006.1, forward strand.
TGCACCTGCTCCGACAAGCGTCCATAGCGGCTGGTAGAAATGCTTCTCCGAAGGCTCGATGATTGCGACATCGGATTCGCCCGCGCGTCTGAGCCGAGCCGCGACCATGAGCCCGGCGGTGCCTCCACCAATGATGAGGATTTTATGACGTTTGTTTTCGGCCATTCTGGCTCCTTTCCGCAGTACCCGCACCCGCGCAATCTCCGACTTCCGGCGCGGCACCGATCAGTGGGCGCTTGAGGCGGCGAGACCTGGATGTGGAGAGTCATGGGCGCTCACGGGCGGGGTGCCCGCGTGTGTAGATCTCCTCACACGACGCGCCTGCACCGCCGCAGGCGCGCTCTGGGCGACGGCGGCCCGCTTGAGATCCTCGAAGACCTGCTCGACCAGTGACTTCATGCGATCTGGATCGGGCATCAGATTGGGCTCAGCCATCATCGTGAAATAGAGATTCTGATTATAGCTTACGATCGGCACGCCAAATCCGAGATTGCCGCCCAGCGGAAGCAGGCCGATATAGTCGACCATCCGATGGCCCGCGAGATAGAGCGGCACCTGTGCGCCGGGAACATTGGTGGCGATGAAATTTATTCCGGGCGCGGGCGCCGCGGGTTTGGCCCACGCCGGGATGTATCGCTGCAATGACGCGGCGGCATCCATCCCCGTGCTCACCATTCCCGCAAGCGTCGCGACGATTGCCGGCGGGGCGCTCTCGCTATAACTCATCAGTCGCTCGAGCGCCTGCGGCTCTCCGGCCTCCTTGATTCTTTGAGTCTCCGCGGTGACGAGTTTCAGCCTCGCCACGGGATCCATCGGTTCTGATGGAAGTTCGGGGAACATCATCGAGACTCGATTCCCCAACGCCCCGTTCTCATGGTCGTGGCGCACGTTGACCGGGCATCCAATTCGGAATGGCGCGCCTGGCCGAATGTCGTGATAGCGCAGATAGCGCGCCGCTCCCTCGCTAAGCATCGTCAGTATGACGTCGTTCATAGTGCCGCCGAACGCCGTGCGAATCTCTCGGATATCTGTAAACGACGTGCGCAGCCAGGCGAGCGTCCGCTCCTGGCTCACGAAACTTGCGTTCCATGGTGTCGCCGCGATCGGCCGCGCCATCTGTTGCGCCAATCTGGCGACGGTGCCTGCGTCCGTTCTGAGTTCACCGACCAGCGATCGAACGTTTGGAGCCGTTTGAGTCAGCCGGCGGATCGCATCGACCTGCTCCTGCGCGCGATCGAGAGCCACGCCGAACAGCTGCCGGATCGGCCCCGGAATACGCTTTGGAGACCATCGCTCGGCTTTCGTTTCTGCCGCCGGCGGGCCCGGCCGGAAATCCATCACCACATTCAACAGCTCCATTCCCGACACCCCATCGACGAGGCAATGGTGAATCGACCACATCAGGACGGAGCGATTGCCCTTGAAGCCGTTGAAAAGGTGCACCTCCCACAGCGGCCGCTTGCGATCCAGCGGTTTGCGGAAGACCGCCAACGCCGTCTCCATCAGCTGCGCTTCGGAAGCGTCCGCAGGCAATTGGTAAAACTTGACGTGATTCTCGATCTTGAAATCGGGGTCATTCTTGAGCGTCGCGTGATCAAGATTAAACGGTACCTCGACCAGACGCTGACGGTAGCGCGGCACTAAATGCAGTTTGCTCTCGAAATGCCGCAGCAGCTCGAGATACGTGATCTCGTCTTCGAAGAACGAGAACGAGCCGATGTGCAGTGGCCCATTGTGCGACTCGCCGTAGATGAATGTGGCGTCCTGGCCGGTGAGCCGATGGTTCAGTTTTTCCATTGCAATAGACTTTTCAGCCATTGTCGTCTCGCCTCCCAACAAGGTTGGCAGGTTAATTCGTTACTCGGCGCGCTCTCGCAGTGAATCTAGCTGAGCAGCTCCAGGCAGCCTCGACCACAATCGCGAGGCCACTGCGAACATCGAATGATCCTCAGTCCGGGCATCCCCAGTGCAGCGGTCGCGGCGGCCATTTCCGCGTCCACCTGAACCGTTGCGTACTCATGATCTTCGGGGCAGATGACCTGCTGCGGCTCACGAAAACGGGAATAAACGTCGGCCGGCCGCACAGTGCTGAATGAGCACATCGACGTGACTCCACGGAAAGAATTTGTTGGGGGAGTCCTCATGGAATTAGATCCCTCATTGGAGGCGCCGAGCTTTTGGCGCGGCGCCATTGGCTCATTCGTTTTTGTTCCATCATTAGGAAGCAAAGAGCACGCCACTGGGCTGATCGCAAATCATGCACACAATCACAGGGATGGAAATCGATCTGCCTGTTTCCAAAGGGCACAGGTGGCTCTGTAGGACGCATCCGGCGGCATCAACTGAAGGCGCAGATTCTCGCGTCGTCGTCGACTAGAAGCGCATGCTAGACTGCTCGCCCTCTGAGTCGAACGAGATGAAACGTGTAATCATCGTCGCCGCGATCGTGGTCAGCGTCTGCGTGGCATACGTCCTCGCACACTTGGCCCTGATCGAAGTTGGCCGGGAGGTCGTGGTCGTCTATGAGCCGACTCCAACGGGAGGAGTGCGCAAAGCGCGGCTCTGGATCGTCGACGATGGACCGTATTCGTGGATTCATCCGGGTAACGCCAACGCCCGGTGGTGGGTCCAGCACATGGACGCGCACCCGATCGTCGAAATCGAACGTGATGGCAAAACCCTTCAATACCGCGCCTCACCCGATCCCGAGGCGCATGCGAAGGTCCACAAGTTACTGCGGGAGAAATACGGCGTGGCCGACTGGTGGGTGCGCTTTTTGGCGGGCACCGATACTCAGAGCGGCCTTCTCACGTCCGGCGAGAAGTGCAAAACGGTCCCCATCCGACTGGAACCTGTAGTGTCCGCGCCTTAGGAGCGATACAGATGCTAAAATTGTACGGCACGTCCATGTCGAGCGCTGGGCGGTGTCTCTGGGCGCTCGAGGAGCTTGGGCTCGAATACGAGCACATCCCGACCGCAATCGCCGATACTCGCACGCCCGCCCACCTGAAAATCAATCCCAACGGCCACATCCCAGTGCTTGAGGACGACGGGCTCGTGCTCTTCGAATCGATTGCAATAAACCTCTACCTTGCCGACAAATACGGCCGCGACTCGCTATGGCCGGCTTCAGCCGAGGATCGCGGCCGCGCCTACCAGTGGAGCTTTTGGGGCGTGAACGAAGTCGAGCCACATCTTATTGTGATGATTCGCCAGGAGATGTTTACGGCTCCTGAACAGTTCGACTCACAGGCGATAGAACGCGCAATCGAAGCTCTCAACGCCCCGCTTAAGGTGCTCGACGATTACTTGAAGGGTCGCGACTATATCCTGGGCAACATGTTCACCGTCGCCGACCTCAACGTGGCCGGGGTTCTGCTCAGCGCGCCGTTGGTCGGATATGACACATCGCCGTTTCCGGCCGTGACCAAGTGGTTCGAGAAATGCGTCAGCCGCGACGCGCACCAGAGAAATCGAAGCCGCGGTTGATCGCGGGTTCGATGGCGTTCTCCCGCTCCTTCGTTTTTACAACGATCAGAAAGCGAGGAACACGCGACCTAGGTCCCAACTCATCTCAGGCTGAACAGCGGGTGATTGAGACTGAACTGACCAGCCTGTTACCAAAAGGCACACCTGGCTCTGTCGGAGGCATCCGCCAAGTGGAGCCGCCGATTCTCGCGTCGTCGTCGAGTGCGATCGCAGGCTTGGCGGAAAAATCGATTCAGCAGGCGCGGAGGCCTACAAGCATTTAGAGACGCTCGGTTGCTTCGTTCAGCGCGACTACAAAAGCGGCACGAGAAATGCGTCGTCTATTCGCAGCAATCGCCTGACGGAGAAAGTACATATGAAGTTCGGGATGCTGCATTTCTTTGAACATCCTGCCGGGGGCAAGAGCGAGCGCCAAATAGTCAGGGAGCAGCTCGACTGCATGCGCGCGGCCGAGGACATGGGCTTTGACTCCGTCTGGGCGCCCGAACACCACTCCACCGAATATGGCTTCAGCGCATCACCTATGGTGACACTGGCCGCCGTCGCATCGGTTACGAAACGGATCCGATTGGGAAGCGGCGTTATGGTGCTGCCGTTTAACGACCCGATACGTGTGGCCGAGGAAGGAGCAATGGTGGATCTGATGAGCGACGGCAGGCTCGACCTCGGGGTTGGGAGAGGCTTCCAGCCAATCGAGTACCAGGGTTTCACTGTCGATCAGTCCAAGTCACGCGAGATTTTTGACGAGGCTCTTGACGTAATTGTGCGCGCATGGACAGAAGAACCGATGAGCTTCAAAGGAGGTCACTTCGACATTCCCGAGCAGTCGGTGCGTCCCAAGCCCTTGCAGAGACCTCACCCGCCCATATGGGTCGCCGCAATCAGCGACCCTTCCTTCGAATTGGCCGGCAGGCGGGGGTTCAATCTGCTCTGTTCACTGGTCTACGGCTTCAAGTCCGAGCGCCTTCACGAGCTTCTTGCGCACTACCGTGATGCCTTACGCGACGGAGGGCATAACCCCGATGAGCGTGAGATCGGTGCCTTGTGCATGGTCTATTGTTCCGAGTCGACAGAACAGGCTCGGCAGGATTTCGGTGCTCCGGTCCTATGGTACTATCGAAACGTTGCGAGCCTCGTAGCTCCTCCGCTCCGCCAGGCGCCCCCGGAGAGCTACGAGACCTACCCGAGCATTCGCAAGGCGGTGCAAAGTGTGCGGTGGGACGAGCTTCTTAGCAGCGGCACCCTGATATGTGGAAACCCTGCGTCGTGTATCCAGCAGATTGAGGACCTGCAAACGAAGTACGGGTTCACCCAGGTACTATGCTGGACAAGGTTATCCGGTCTTGAGAACCGAAAAGTTCTGAGAAGCATGGAGCTTATGCGAACGCACGTTATTCCGCACTTCAGACGCCCGTCTCACGAGAAAGTAACGCTGCGCGCTGGCTTCCGTTCGCCATAGTGAATAGTTAATGGATGGAGCATGCTTGCTCGGCGTCTTGCTCGTTTTTCTGATATCGATCTTGGCAGAAGCCTTTTTATCCTTTGGCTTGCTGGATCTGAAGAAACGATTGCAGCACGTCTCGGAATCGTTCGAGCGACAGTGGCTTCGAAATGTAGTAGTGGGCGCCGTTCGCTCGTGCCCGTTTCTCGTTGGCGTCACTTTGGCTGCCGGCGACGTAGAGCATAGGGTTGCCAGAGAAGTGCTTGCGAATCTGCGCGAGCATCCAACCACGATCGCTTTCATCGACCTTCTGATCGTCGAGCACGACCAGCCGCACATTTGATTGCGCGAACACCTGCCGACTCTTGTGCCCGTCGACGGCCTGCCAAACCAACTTCCAAGGCGGCTTCGTGATTCCGCGTACGACCTCCGCCAATGCTTCGTCATCCGAAAGGAGCAGCAAAGTCCGCGATCTGTCGCGGTCACGTTGGGGCACCGAAGAAAAACCTAACGCTGCCGCGTAATCGAAACAGGAGCAGCAAGCGTGCCAGCTATTTCCCGCATTTGACAACGCGGGTGAAGAGCTAAAGGTGACAATCTCTCTAAATGTCTCCTTCGGATGCAGTTGGACACCCATGAACAGTACAGCTGCTTCATTGATTTAATCCAAGCGATCTTTAGAGATAGTGTGTTAAAGTACCGGCGGAACGCAGCTACTAACGGGTTCGCGCCTTTTCCAGCCCGCGTCCCCGGGCGGGTAAACGAATGGACACAGACATCAAGCGATCGTCTCTCGTTTCTCCGCCCGGCGAGGGACCGCGCTATTTTCACCTGCTATGGGACACCGAACTCGACGAGCTTCGCCCGGTCCTGCAGTCCGTCCAGAAGCATCGCGAGCGCGTACTGGAACATTGGTACCAGTTGTACGTGCTGCACTTTGCGGACAGCCGTGCGCTGACCAAGACGGACTTCATGGAGATCTTCGGCATCGAACTCGATGCCGCGCTAAAAGATCTGCTCGACAAAGACATCGACCGATTCGCCGCTGAAGTCGCAGGAATCGGGGGAAGCTCGCCGAACGTGGGGTGCCATTCTCGGAAGTGATCGTTTCGATGCACCTGTTCGAGGAGAGCGCGGCCACCGCGTTTCCATCCTTTCCCCCGCTCATGCCGCGGACATACCAGTTGTTCGACAAGCTAAGTCACATCCGCATGATCGTGCTCGCGGATACCTACTTCCGGTCGAAGACCGCCGTCTCCGGTGCACGAATCCTTGCGCTAGAACGCGAGGCAGGAGCGCTTCCAACTCATTCTCGCAGCTGGTTCCACGGGCTGGTCGGGGCCAGTGCAGCAATGCGGCGACTGTATGACCGGGTGGAGGCGGCAGCCGTCACGCGCGGCACGATTCTAATCGTTGGCGAGAGCGGGACGGGCAAGGAGCTCGTAGCACAAGCCATTCATGAATGCGTTCCGCAGCCAGCGGCGGCGTTTGTCGCGCTCAACTGCGCAGCTGTACCAAAGGATCTGATCGAAAGCGAGATGTTCGGATACAAGCGGGGCGCGTTCAGCGGAGCGAATGCTGATTATCTGGGGCTGTTCCGCGCGGCCGACCGCGGAACTCTGTTCCTGGACGAAGTCACCGAGATGAGTGCTGATACGCAGAGCAAGCTGCTGCGCGCTATCCAGGAGCGCACGGTGCGTCCAGTAGGCTCGACCACAGAGGTTGCGGTCGATGTGCGCCTAATCGCATCGACCAACCGCGATCCTCAGGAGGCGGTAAAGGCGGGACGGCTTCGAGAAGACCTGTATTACCGTCTTCAAGCGAGCGTCATACAGATACCGCCGCTTCGAGAGCGCCTTGAGGATGTTCCGCTCCTGGCCGAGCACTTCATCGAGCTGTTCAACGCGAGGCAGATGCGCGCAGTTCCGGTCACAGGAGTCGAGGACAAAGCTATCGAGGCCATGCGACGGTATTCGTGGCCGGGCAACGTGCGCGAACTTGCTAACGCGATCGAGACTGCGTTCACGTTCAGCCGCTCGCAGGTGATCCGGTTGCAGGACTTGCCGGCGTCGTTCTCCGGTTCTCTCGCCCCAGAACGCCTGCCCGTAGAGAGGCGAAATCCGGTTGGCAGCTTCGCCGATGCCGAGCACACCCTTATCCGACGCGCGCTCGAGGCGACTGGAGGCAATAAAGTGCAGGCTGCCAAGCTGCTGAAGATCTCTCGCAAGAAGCTCTACGCCAAAATCGCGAAATACAGAATCGAATGACCAGGCGCTCGGCGGCGCGGTCTCCCGATGCCGGCGCCATCGCGACGCTCGCCCGCCCCGAAGGCAGCGTCGACGGACTGCGCGGCGTCGCGCTGTTTGTGGTGCCGCGCTTACGCCGCGATGGCTCTCGCAACGGCATCTCCATTCGCCGCCTCAAGGACAAGATTGGCCGGTCGCGCGCCAGCTGCGCGACGCGCAGAGCAACACGATCTGGGAGGGCACCGAGAACATCATTTGTCTGGACATCGTGCGCGCGCTGCGCAATGAGCAGGTGATGCAGGCCGCCTTCGCCGCGCTCGGCGAAGTGCGCGAGTCGCTCGCGCATCTCTCACGTCTCGATCGCGAGGTCGCGCAATTGCGCGCGCGGGTCTTCGGCAACTATCTGGCTGACGCCGCTTCCGCCGCCTTGCTGCTCGAGGAGGCCGCCTTCGAGCTCAGCACTACAGGCAGCGCGCGCAAGGCGGTGATCGCGCATCTGTTCGCTGAAGTGCATCTCGGGCGCCATCCGATGCGCGGTCTGCTGTCTGATGATCGCACTATACTCGACCTGTTCGATCCGATCGTCTGCTACGGCGCGATCGAGCCGACGCACGCCGCGGTTGCGCTTCGCGGGGAATAACAGGACAGCACTCGGCGCTTTATCAGGTTGCCTTGCCGAGCCCGTTTGAAGGCGATTCTTTCATCGCCTACCCGTCCCCACGTCCGCTCGTTCATACGACGAACGATTCTCCGCATCCGCAACTGCGCTTGGCATTGGGATTAACGACCTTGAAGCCCGACGACATCAGTTCTTCGCCGTAGTCGAGCTCGGAGCCGTTGAGGTAGAGAAAACTTTTCTTGTCGACGATCAGACGCGCGCCGTCGCGCTCGAAAACCTTGTCGCGGTCCTTGGCGGCGTCGATTTCCATCCGGTATTGCAAGCCCGAGCATCCGCCGCCGACCACCTTCACGCGCAGCCCCGCGCCTTCGCCCTTGTCGGCGACGAGCTGCTTGATCTTCTGGGCGGCGCCCTCGGAAAGTGAAATCACAGCCACGAGAAGTTACGCCTCCTTCGACTTGGGATGCTCTTCGGCGGCGATGTCGTCACCCTTGCGCTTGCGCCAGTCGGTGATGGCGGCCTTGATCGCATCTTCGGCCAGCACCGAGCAGTGAATCTTGACGGGCGGCAGGTTCAGTTCCTTCACGATGACGGTGTTCTTAATCGTCATCGCCTCGTCGATATGCTTGCCCTTGACCAGTTCGGTGACGTAGCTCGAACTTGCGATCGCGCTGCCACAGCCGAAGGTCTTGAAGCGCGCGTCCTCGATCACGCCGTTGTCGCTGATCTTCAGCTGCAGCTTCATCACGTCGCCGCATTCCGGCGCGCCGACGACGCCCGTGCCGACGCCCGGCTCGTCCTTGGCAAAGCTGCCGACGTTGCGCGGATTGTTGTAATGCTCGATAACCTTATCTGAGTAAGCCATGATTTTTTCCTCCATCACCAGCCAGTCTGTCACCGAAAGACACATGTGGCTCTATCGGACGCACCCGGCAACCGTGAGTGGAGACAAAGCTCATCTCAACGGCTATTTCGCCCGAGTGGTCCGGACGCTGCGATTCCCTGGGGCGACGCCCTTCAGTACGTCATCGATCCACGAAAGCCCGGCCATCATGCGTGGGAAGCCGACTGTGGTCAGGGCCAGAAGGGCGACTTGCCGGATCTCTTCGCGTGTAGCGCCAGCCTCCGATGCACGCCGTGCGTGAGAATGGACCGCGCCTTCCTGGGCCGAGGCGACAGCCATACCGAGTTTGACCAACTGAACCAGCTTCTCGTCGAGCGGCCCGCCCTCAGCAGTCAGCCGCCCCATGTCATCGTAGGCCCGGCTAATCTCGGGGAACTCCTGCTTGAACTGCTGATATCTTCCCGGTAGCTCTTTCATCTTCAAAGTACCTCCTGAGAACTGTCACGTTCATTCTCCGTCTTTGATCGCGTCAAGCGGCCTATTTCCTGCCGACGGCCACAACGTCGAGCGCGCATACTCCGTGCCAATTCTTCTGCTCGCGCACGCAGAACTAATCTTGGAGAGCATGGAGCGGATCGCGCCACCGGTTGCCGCCATTAGTGACACTGTCTATGCAAACAAAACAACTTAACAAAGAAACCTGATTATCGGCGCAAAGTTAATTTCGTGGCATGGCCGATGCATTTAATTCCGTAATAGTTCGGGAGGACCGAGGTTGATGACTAACACGAGCTGAGCTGTGCGCAATCGAATGCGAACGAGCGAGGGCCAAACCATATCTCCAAAGTCAGCACGCAAAGGCAAATTTGTCTTCGCGAAGAACCAGAGGTAGTGCAATGAGCCAACGGCAACTTGCGATGGTTATCAATCTCGACAAATGCATCGGGTGTCAGACTTGTACCGTCGCCTGCAGCACTCACCGCCTCAATCATCCAGGCACCGAAATGCTCCGCTACATATGGTGCGAAACCAAGCCCGGCGAGGGTTGGCCGAAGGGATGGATGGAGCAGGGCCGCAAGGTTCCCGACCGGGTGCGCGACTACGGTGGAACGTGGACCTTCAACTGGGAGGAGGTCTATACCTCGCCGGTTGGGACCAAGTACCTGCACCCGGTAACCAAAGAAACCGGTGAGCCGGTGAAGTGGGGACCCATCTGGGAAGAAGATCAGGGCGCCGGCGAGTGGCCCAATGGCTACTTCTTCTATATGCCCCGGCTTTGCAATCACTGCACGGATGCTCCTTGCATAGAGGTCTGCAAAGGCCACTTTGCGCGGGGCGGCGGACTGCCGTCCGCCCAGGTGAACGGGCATAAGAACTCGATGCACAAGCGCGACTCGGACGGGATCGTCACGATCGATCCAAGTTCATGCGACGAATGCGGTCTGTGTGCAGCAGCGTGCCCTTACAAAATTCCGATGGAGAACCTGCTCGCGGGCACGTACGAGATGTGCGACTTCTGTGCGGGCCGGGTCGAGAACCAGTACGCTCCGGTATGCGCGAAGAGCTGCCCCGCGCGCGCGATGTATTTCGGCTACCTCGACGACAAGGAGAGTTACGTCTCCAAGCTCGTCAACGAATACAAAGTCGCGCTGCCGCTGCGTCCCGACTTCGATACCGGCCCCAATGTCTACTACGTACCGCCGTTCATCCGACCAACTACCTTCGCAGCCGACAATAAGCCAACCGGTCAGGCCGATATTCCGATCGATCTCCTTCGTAAGTACTTCGGACCGGGCCTCGATCCGGCGATGGCTACACTCAAGGAGCATCGCGCACGCGCCGAGCGCGGCGAACATTCCGAATTGATGGACCTTCTCATCATTTACAAGTGGGCGGACGCCTTCACCCCGTTCAATGTCCTAGCTCCCGTTGACCCTATCGAACAGGGCGTCGAGGCTGGGAAGGAAAGCCGGCCGATCGACCTGAGCGTCGAAGCTGCTAAGGGGCACCTGTCATGAGTAAGCGCAAGGGCGAAGAAAATCCTGCGGCCCGCCAAGCAGCCGCCGATTCCCCCGAGAACTACTGGCAATGGGATAGGTGTCGATGGGGAACTCATCGTGTCAACTGCTATCCCGGCAGTTGCCCGTTCCGCGTCTATGCGAAGGATGGTCACGTGATCCGCGAGGAAATCTCGTGCACCTATCCAGAGTTCACCGACCCCGACTACAAGGTGCCGGACTACAATCCGCGCGGATGCCAGAAAGGCTACCAGCACTCCAAAGCCATGTATGGTCCCGATCGGCTGCTATACCCGATGAAGCGCGTGGGCGAGCGGGGCAGCGGTAAGTGGGAGCGGATCGGTTGGGATCAGGCCTGCGACGAAATCGCCGGCAAGTTCGTCGATATAATCCAGAAATATGGACCGCACGCGATCTCCGACGACCATGGAACCAATGGCGCCGGCGTATTGCGCGGCGGCGGCGAGGGTGCCTCGACCGGGTTCGTGTCGCGCCTGGGCGGGATCAGCTACGACCTCAACTTTCTCATCGGTGACTTCAACCCCGGCCAGTACCTGACCTTCGGCCAATTTCAGCATGCTCCGGGAATCGAGACCTGGTTCCTGGCTGACACGATCATAGCTCTTTCGAATCCGGCCTACGGGAACATTCCCGACATCCACTATATTCTCGAGGCGCGCTATCGCGGTGCGAAAGTGGTTGCGATCGCGCCCGACAAGAACGCCACTGCCCAGTTCGCCGACATGTGGCTGCCGGTCAACTGGTCGGCCGACCCGGCGTTGTGGCTCGGTGTGTGCAATATCCTGATCGAAAAGGGATGGCTGGATCTCGAGTTCATGAAAGAGCAGACCGATCTCCCGGTGTTGGTCCGCACGGACAATCAGCAGTTCCTGCGCGCGTCCGACTTGCACGAAGGCGCAGATGTGGAGCAGTTCTACGCAATCGACAGCGCTACCGGCAAGCCTGAGCAACTGCCCAAGGGTACGCTTGCGATGCCGTTCGACTATGCGATCGAGGGCAACTGGAAAGTTACGTTGAAGGACAAGAAGCAGGTCGATGTCACAACGGTTTACGAACTGCTTAAGAAGCGAGTCGCTGAGTACACACCGGAGAAGGTACATGAGATCTCCGGCATCCACCCTGATCAGCTTGCCCAGCTGGCCGAACTCGTCAAGCCACCGCGCAAGGTGTTCGTCTTCGTCAACTGGAACGCGGGCAAGCTGTACCACGGCGATCTGCTCGAGCGCTCCTACTGTTACATGCTCGCGCTCACCGGGAACGTCGGAAAAGCCGGCACGGGATCGCGTGGATGGTCGGCTGGCGCTGAGTATATCGGCGGTGCCGCGGTCGTTGGCGGGATGCCCAATGAGGTGCTGGAGACCGGCAATCCGCTGCTTCACGCTATGAATATGTCGCAGAAGATACAGGAGGACTATCGGACACAGTTCAAAATGGACCCGACGATGCCTCCGGCCGAGGCTTCCTTGGGTGCGCTCCGAGAAGGTCTCAGGGCGGGCGGTACGCTCTCGCCGCCGGTTTGGCTCTGGTATCACCATGCCGGCTACAAGGAAGTTTGGGACAAGTACCTGGATGACCCGAACGCGCCCAGGAAAATCAGCGAGTACGCGGAGGAAGCGCTCGCCAACGGATGGCAGAAGGGCTTCGTTCCCGACAAGAACATCAGTCCAAAGGGGATGCTGGTATCCGGATCGAATCCGCTCCGCCGGCACCGCGGCGGCATGAACACCTACTTGCAGACCATGTGGCCGAAGCTCGAGTGCATCGTAGTGCTGGATCCGCGCTGGAGCACTACGGGACTTTACGCCGACTACGTACTGCCAGCCGCATCGTTCTACGAGTACGCCGACTCGAAGTACTCGACGCCGGCGACCCGCTTCAGCACCTTTACAGATCAGACTGTGCCGATGCTCGGCGAATCCAGGTCAGACCGCCAGATCACGCTGGCCTTGCTCAAACGCATGCAGGAGAAATTCCTGCAGCGAGGCGTGGAAAAATACAAGTCGGGCGATCGCGAGATCGTGGTCAAGGATCTCTACTGGCGCGCCACCTTTGGCGGACGCTACGGCGAGACGAACGAAGACGAGGAGGTGTTGGTAAACGACACCTTTAACGCGCTTGGACAGATGGGATGGTTCGAGAGTCTCGATGGCGAAGAACTCACGATCGACAACCTGCGCAAGAACGGGAAAGCCTGGCTGACCGGTCGCCCCGCCTGGCATGCGACCGTGGTCCAGAACTCAGATATGGTTTCTGGCAACATTTTCTGGCCCTTCCGCGATCAGCTAGAGCAAAAGGTGCCCTACGCGACCACCACGCGGCGCATGGAGCTATACCTCGATCACCCCTGGTTCATCGAAGCCGACGAACATCTGGTTCGTTACAAGCAGCCGCCCAATATCGGCGGCGCACAAGGCTTGCGACTTACCAGCGGACACCTGCGATGGAGTATCCACTCGAACTGGGTTGTCTCCTACGAGATGCTGAAGCTACATCGCGGCGAACCCTTTGCTTTCATCAATGAAACCGTCGCGAAGCAAAAGGGAATCGCGGATCATGACTACATCCGGGTGTACAATGACTACGGTTCTTTCATAACGCGGGCGAAGCTCAGTTCCTGCACGCGGCCCGATCAGCTCGTGATCTACCACGCTTGGGAACCGTATCAGTATCCGAATTGGATGCCTTACGACGCCTTGCTGCCCGGCCCGCCCAAGGGTTTGCACTTCGCGGGCGGCTATCGCCATTACGAATACACGCTGTGGAACTGGTCTCCTTCGCAGTCGGACCGCCAGACCAATATCGACTTCGAAAAGGCCGCTCTTCAGACCTAGTACTGGGAGGCCGCAAAAATGGCAACCGGAGTGGACAAGTCTGCCGCGTCTTCCGCGAGACGAGACTCAGTGCAGGAGCAGCGCCAGTATTTTGAATGGGATAGCTGCAAGTGGGGCACCCATAGGGTGAACTGCTATCCAGGGAGTTGCCCGTTCCGCGTCTATGCCAAGGACGGCCGGGTGATTCGCGAGGAAATCTCATGCACCTACCCGGAGTTTGACGATCCTGAGTCACGGGTACCCGACTACAATCCACGCGGCTGCCAGAAGGGTTATCAACATTCGCGCGCGATGTATGGGCCTGACCGGATATTGCATCCGATGAAACGCGCCGGCGAGCGCGGCAGCGGAAAATGGGAAAAGATTTCCTGGGACCAGGCGTTCGACGAGATCGGCAGCAAGATGGCCGATGTCATCCAGAAGTATGGCCCCAAAGCGTTGATTGACGACCACGCCGCCAACGGCATCGGAGTGTTCCGCGGAGCCGCCGAGGGCTCGACCACGGGCATTACCGCACTGCTAGGTGGAGTTAGCTTCGATCTCGACTTCGTCACCGGTGACTTCAAAGTAGGACAGTGGCTGACCTTCGGCGAGATGCATCATGCTCCTGGGATCGAGAACTGGTTCCTGCCGGACACTATCATCCTGATGTCTAATCCGGTCTATGCGAACATTCCTGACATTCACTACCTGCTCGAAGCACGCTATCGCGGCGCCAAAATAATCGCCGTCGCGCCTGACAAGAACCCTTCCTGCCAGTTCGCCGATATCTTTATTCCTATCGAATGGTCGGCGGACCCGGCGCTGTGGCTCGGTGTATCGAAGATCCTGATCGATAACAGGTGGATCGACACAGAGTTCATCAAAGAACAGACCGACGCACCGATTCTCGTCCGATCCGACGACGGCAGGTTCCTAAGAGACTCGGACTTGCGCGAGAAAGGAGATCCAGAGCAGTTCTATGCGATCGACACTGCGAACGCGCAGCTGGTGCAGATGCCGAAAGGCACGCTGGAGGCTGCCGCTGACTATGCCCTGGATGCGCGCACCAGCGTGATCCTGAAAGATGGAACCAAGGTCGAGGTCCGAACGGTGTTCAGCTTGCTCAAGGACCGTCTTCTCGATTACACGCCGGAGAAAGTCCATAAGATGGCTGGCGTTCACCCCGACACGCTCCAGCAGGTCGCCGAGCTATGTCGTCCACCCAGAAAAGTTTTCGGCTATATCAACTTCATCACGGGCAAGCTCTACCATGGCGACCTGCTCGAGCGCTCTTACTGCTATGTGCTCGCGCTGACGGGGAACATCGGCAAGCCGGGCACTGGAACCCAGGGATGGTCGCCGGGGACCGAGGCGGCGGCTTCGATGACGGCAGTCGCCGGAATGCCGAAGCAAGTAATCGAATCGGAGCAGCCGGTCGCTGCCGCAGCCAACCTGTCGCAGTTGATGATGGAGGACTACAAGACGCGGCTCAAGATGGATCCCACCATGCCGCCGGTCGAGGCCTCCAACGGGGCGACGCGCGAGGGACTTAAAGCCTCCGGCGTTCTAACGCCCGGCGCTTTTCTATGGTATCGCCACGCCGGTTACAAGGAAGTGTGGGACAAGCATCTGCACGATCCTTATACGGACAAGAAGATCAGTGACTACGCCGAAGACGCAGTTGCCAAGGGCTGGTGGAAGGGATTCGATCAGGAAGTCACACCGCGCGCGATGTTCGTGTCAGGGTCGAATCCGCTACGCCGCCATCGCGGCGGGATGAATACCTATTTCAAGACTCTGTGGCCGAAGCTCGAAACCATCGTGGTATTCGATCCCCGCTGGAGTACGACTGGTCTCTACGCAGACTATGTGTTGCCGTCCGCGTCCTACTACGAATATGCGGACGTCAAGTATTCCACCCCCGACACCAGGCTGCTGTGTTTCACCGACCAGTCGGTGCCGATGCAGGGAGAGTCCCGATCGGACCGCCAGATTGCCTTGGGCGTGCTGCGCGCGATCGCGAAGCATCTTAAGGCCCGCGGCATCGAGAAGTACAAGTCGGGAGATCGCGAGATCATCGTCGATGACCTGTATTGGCGGGCCACTTACGGCGACCGCTATGGCGACACCAACGCCGACGAAGAGCGCATGGTCGATGACTGCCTGCACGCACTCGGGGAGCTGGGCTGGCTTTCGACCCTCGACGGGGAAGACCTGAGCCTTAAGAATCTGCGCCAGAACGGCAAGGCCTGGTTGAGCGGTCGCCCGCCTTGGCACGGGATCGTAAGCCAAAGTTCGGACATGGTCCCCGGCCACGTTCACGTTCCGATGCGGGATCAGGTTGAAAAGAAGGTGCCGTACTCGACCACAACCCGCCGCATCGAGCTCTACATTGACCATCCATACTTCGTCGAGGCGGACGAGGCCTTGGTGCGTCACAAGCGGCCGCCCGACATTGGCGGTCACCAGCCATGCCGGATAACTGGCGGCCACGTCCGATGGAGCATCCACGCCAACTGGCATACCTCCCTCGAAATGATGAAGCTGCATCGCGGCGAGCCGTTCGCGTTCATCAATAATGCTGCCGCGAGCGAAAGGGGCATCAAGGACCACGACTTCATTCGGGTGTACAACGACTACGGTGACTTTCTGGTGAGAGCGAAGCTGTCCGCCTGCGTGCGACCGGATCAGTTGGTCATCTACCATGCCTGGGAGCCGTATCAGCATCCGAACGGGAAGCCGCAGGACTATCTGATGCCGGGTCCACCCAAGGGGTTGCACTTTGCCGGCGGCTATCGGCATTTTGAGTACACGCTGTTTAACTGGGCGCCATCGCAGACTGACAGGCAGACCAATATCGATTACGAGAAGGCCGCGTTTCAGGGATAGTCATGTCCAAGGTCGGCGGCGCGTTGCCATCTTGGTATTGGCCTGTAGGCGTGCCGCGACGAGTTCCCGTAGCGCAGCAGCCGCTCGGCCGAGTGTTCCGGCAGAAGTTTTTGGCTGCGAAAGATCGCACCGCAGTCGTATCGCATAACTCTCGACTCAGTTACGGCGAACTGCTCGAGCAGAGTCTGATTCTCGCCGGCGGAATCCAGGCCGCGGGCCTCGACGGCACCATCGCGATTGCCGATCGCGATCCGGTCCAGAGCCTGCTGCTTTGCATAGCTGGGTTGATCGCGGGTCGCTGCGTCTTCCTCGCAGACCCGACCGACTCCGCGGAGCGACTCGCGGCTCGACTCACTGAGGCTAGGGCTTCAGCGCTCATCGCGTCCGACGGCTATGCACTGGCGCAGGGTACCGGCGTCAGGATCGTCGCCAAGAGCGAGCTCAATGGAACCTTCAGCGACCAAGCGACCGCGAAGCGAGCCACCGAGCCCGCGCTACTTATTTCCAGTGGCCGCGGCGTAGTCGCGCACTCGCATTTTTCGGCGTCCGCGATGGCTGCCTCGATGGCGGCTTTCATTTCCCGGTTGCGGGAGATTCCCTTCTTGTGCACGGAACCCTCGATCGGCTCTTGGGAAATGCTTACCGGTGTATTGCTTGCGCTTTCGCAGGGCAGGCCAATCGCATTCGGCCGCTTCGACGAGTTCGACTCGGGCGAGCTGGCAGACTTTGCGCGCGAGGGCTACTTGATCATTCGCCAACCTCAGGCCGACAAAATGCTGGCCGAGGGGAAGGCGCCGGCGCTGATTGGCCGGGCGGCTTACGTCTTCGTTTCGACGGGGTACTTCACGCCGCGATGGCGGCGGCGACTGGAATCACTATTCGACCGGCCGATATTTCCGCTGTGGGGTTTGCCCGAGCTAGGTCCACTGGTCGCGTCTCACCCGACCTGGCTTCCGCCGCATGGCCACGGCTTCCCGCTCGTCAACGTGGCGCTGATTCCGATCGATCCGCGAAGCGGCAAGGTCTCGATCGTACCTTGGGAAATGCTTGATGAGGCGGAAGTCGGCGTTGAGGCTCTCTCGGCGATGGTGGGCTACGTCGAAGCTGCGCGCAACGTTGGGATCAAGGCGGGCACGGCAATGAGGACGCGGCAGGTCGCAAGCATGGATCATGTCGGTGTGGTCGCTCTGCAGAGAGACCAGGGAGCGGCAAGTGCCAACTGAGAACGCCAATCTCTTCTTCGATGTTCCCGGTGGGAGTTTTTCATTCAGAGACGGCGACCTGGACGTCTGGGCGGAACATCTCACCTGGTGTTACCGGATGATGGGCATTGCGGACGGCGCAACGATCGCGGCTCAGGACTTTGGCAGCAGTCCCATTTCATTTCTCGGCTCGAGCCTGCTGATGCCGGGACTGCGGCGCGGAGTCGCCGAACGCATCGATGGACGTTTCATTTGCCTCGACGCCTCGCCCGAGCGGGTTACGCTCACTCCCGCACTGCTCGCACAACTCAAGGTTGATGCGCTCGTCGTCAGGGACGACATCGTCGAACTGTTAGCAGCCGAACTGCGCAAGAAGGGTTCTGCCCGACTCGCCAGGCAAACAATGGAGACGACGATCGTGGTGTTCGGCGATGAGCCGCCCGCGTACAGCCCGACTCGCGCGCAGCCGTCGCGCCATCTCATGCACGTCGAGCGGGCGCTGTTGCTCACGCCCGAATGCACGCAGTGCGGATTCTTCCATCTGCGTAGCGGATTTTACGAAGTGAAGGGCGCCACGATTCGAAACCTCAAACTCGCCTTGCCGCCCTACGAGCTCCCGCGCGGTGAACTGATACCGGCCGGAAACTGCTCTGCCGGGCCTGACGACCAGGGTATTAAGTTGCCGATTCACCGCGGAGGCGTCTGACTTTTATGGACGCTGACTCGACATACTCGGATCGCGACGAAATCGAGGCGCTGTCCGCTGAACGGTTGACCGCCTGGCAGACCAATCGCTTGCGTGAAGTCGCCGACCACGCGCACCGGCACGTTTCATTCTATCGGGATCTCTGGACAGGCGCAGGGATCGGCGCAAACGCACTTCTTTCGATCAAGGACTTCGAGCGGTTTCCGATCGTCACGAAGCGCGATCTGGTGAAAGCGGGTGATCGCTGGGTAAACCCGCGTCAGGGCCGCGTCGCATTCAGCACCCGCGGTACGTCTGGCGATCCCCTACTCGTCTGGCTTAGCGGAGAAGAGGAGGAGGCGTACATCGTCCCCACCATACGCGGTTTTCGATGGGCGGGTTTCCGGCCGGGAATGACCGCGCTGTTGATGAGTCCGGTGTGGCACCGCCTTGCGGCGTGCGAGGCGCACGCGGTTGCGCGGCTGGGCGGGCGTTGCGCGTTCTTCTGGGGCAGCATGGGCGCGGATTACCTTGAGTCGTTCTTGCATGCGCTGTCCTCGGCGCGACCCGAATTCGTTACTACCACCGCGCCGTTCCTGCTCTCGCTGATTCGGCGCGGCACCGGCTCAAAAGTCCGGTCGAAGGAGATCTTGAGCGGGGTGCGTTCGATTTCTGTGGTCGGCTTGCCGCTCACGCCGCGGATGCGCGAGTTCCTGCGCGACCATCTGGGAGTCGGAGACGTCTTCGAGCGCAGCGGCACGCAGGAGGGCGCCGCGCTCGATGAATGCCAGTATCATACTGCTCCCCACGTGCACGAGGACGTCTGCTACCTCGAGGTCCTCGACGATGCCGGCGCTCCGGTCGCATCCGGCGTTCGCGGCCGGCTGATCGTAACGAAGCTCAGTTCTGCGGGCAGCATCTTCGTCCGCTATGACACCGGCGACATCGCGGCATTCACCCCGGGCAGTTGTCCCTGCGGTTCCGAGTTTCGCCGGCTGAAAATTTTTGGCCGCCCCGAGAGCAGCGTATTGGTCGGCCGCCGTCAAATCACGGCCTATGACGTGCGCCTGTGTATCGAAGAGGATGCTGACCTGGTCGGGCGAAACGTGTTGTTGATTCGTGACGCGGACTCAGCGGCGGGCGTCCTCACCATCGCTGTCGAGGGTGTGCCTCGCGATCAGGAGCAACTGAAAGCGCGGCTCCGCGAGCGACTGGACGTCAACGCGGTCCGCATGGTCTGGCTCGGCGACCTAAAACTCAATTGGGGCTTTCGACAAGTATTCGACGGTAGCGAGATTCCGCTCCCAAGGAGCTGATGGAGTACGCCAATGAAACTGATGCTGCCAACCAACTGGGATCCCGAACTCATCGCGCAAATCGCGCCGTTCAAGCCCGACTACATTTACGGAAGCCTGCCGAGCGAGGCCACATTGCGCTCGTCACTGATGCTGTCCAACGCGAGCGAAGACGATATCGCGCGTCATGTTTCACAGGCCGCGCAGCATGGCATCCGTCTCGTTTACGTCATGAATGCCACCTGTCTCGGAAACAAGGAATTCTCGGACGAAGGCCGCGGCCAACTGCTGCAGCGTCTCCAGTGGCTCGTCGATATCGGGGCGGCGGCAGTGGTCACGGCCAATCCGTTCGTGATGGAGCTGATGCGCGAGAATTTTCCCGATCTCGAGCTGCACATTTCGGTTCTCGCCTCCGTCAACGACGCGCGCAAAGCGCAATACTTCGACGACCTCGGCGCCACCGTGATTCATCTCGATCCCCAGGTCAATCGCGACTTCCGCCGCCTTAAGGCTATCCGCAAGGCGGTCGGGTGCCGTCTCTCACTGGTGGTCAACGAGGGATGCCTGCTGAGCTGTCCGATCCGCCAATATCACTCCAATATGATTTCCCATTCGGGAGAAAGTATTGCCAGCCGGTACTACGTCGACTACTGCTACTACCGCTGCTCGCTTATCAAGGTAAATGACCCCGCCGAGTATGTTCGCTCACCATGGGTCAGACCTGAAGACCTGTCCATCTACGAAGATTTGGGGATCGACCTTTTCAAGATTGCCGGCCGCGAAAAGATGGAAGAGGGGCCAAGTTCGCACACCGACTGGATCGCCCATGTTGCGAATGCGTATCACTCGAGACACTGCCAGGACATCGCCCGCCTCCTTGTCGGGATCCAGCCGCCCTTCAAGCTCTTCGGCGACGAGCCCGAGCCGTTGAGCGTCCGAATCGACAGTGCGGAACTGGATGGGTTCCTGCGCTTCTTCCAGGACGACCGTTGCATGCTCGATTGCACCCAGTGTGACTACTGCGGGAATTGGGCGCGACGCGCCGTCCGCGTAAACGGCAGGCCAGTGGAATGCGCGCAGGCGCTCGCAAACGACCTCCAGACGATTCGGGTCGGAAGTTATCGGAGTGGCAGGTGAAAGTTCTCGGTCTGCAGATTCTTGTTTCGATTCATCTTCTTTTTGCAGCGGTGTTTGTCGGATCCAATGTGTTCCTGGATTTCCTTCTGACCCGTCGCCTCGATCTGATTCCGCCCGGACAGGCGGCGCGGCTCGGCGACAAGCTCGGCACCGACTTCGCTATCCTGAACTGGATCACCCTGCTGGGACTGCCGCTGAGCGGACTCCTGCTGCTGTGGCAATTGGGCAGTTTGTCCTCGTTGCTCGATCTGGCGTTCTTCACCGGCGGTTACGGCGCCGCACTGCTGTCGATGATCACGATCTGGTTTACGTTGATCATAACCGCCGCGATCCTGACCTTCTACCTGCGCCCGCGCGTCGTGGTGAAACTTCCCTATGATGCCACGCGCCAGCAAGTCGAGGGCTCTCGTACCGACGCCGTGAAGTATGCGAACTGGATGAAGCGTCTCGCCCGTTACAACGTAATCGCGTCGATGGTCGCAGTAGTCATTGGCGGTTTTCTGCGCTTCGGAGGTTTCCCATTCTGAGATGGAACCTGGGCTGACAGAAAGTGTCTCCGCCCGTCGTCAGGCGCGCAGTCTGAACGACCGGTTTGGACGGACAATTAAAAGATTGCGCGTCTCGCTGACCGATCGCTGTAACTTTCGCTGTGCTTACTGCATGCCCGAACGCCAGGTCTGGGTCGCGAAGGAAGCGCTCCTGAGCCTCGAGGAACTCCGCCAGTTGATGGAAATGTTCGTGACTCGTCTCGGGATCGAGCAGCTGCGCTTGACCGGCGGCGAGCCGCTCCTCCGCAGCGACACCGCTCGATTTGTCGCGACGCTCTCCGAGCTCCGCTGCGCGGGTCTTCGCCGCGTGTCGCTATCCACCAACGGCGTGCTCCTGGCGCGCTACGCACGCGAGCTTGCCGACGCGGGACTCGACGACGTTAACGTCAGCCTCGATTCGCTCTCTCCTGCGCGATTTCGGCAAATCTCCGGCGGCGGCAACCTGCGCGACGTCCTGGGCGGAATCTATCGCGCTCGCGAAGTCGGTCTGCCGGTAAAAATAAATGCTGTCGTAATGCGCGGTACTAACGATGCCGACGTTCTGCCGCTTGCCAACTGGGCGTATCACGAGAAGTTCCCTCTGCGATTCATCGAGTTCATGCCGCTCGATAGCCGCGGCTTGTGGAGTCCGGACAAGGTCTTCGCCGAGCGAGACCTGATCGCACTCTTGAGCCGTGAATTCGAGGTCACGCCGATGGCGCGCACCAGCGAACCGGCGAGTTACTACTCTCTTAACGGCGCTTTCCGCCTCGGCGTCATTTCGACAGTCTCCAACCCGTTCTGCGGTTCCTGCGACCGCGTCCGGCTCACCTCGGATGGGAGACTCTTCGCCTGCCTGTTTTCTCCCGCCGGTGTCGATCTCAAGGAAGCACTGCGCGCCAAGCAGGACAACGACCAGCTCGAGTCGCGGATTCGGGCAGCGATCTTCGACAAGCCGGGCGGATTCGTCGAGAAATCCACACGGACCAACGGACATGCAGTAATGCATGTGCTGGGAGGGTAATCGACATGTATCGACAAACCATATCGCGGCTGACTCTGATCGCTTCCGCAGCGCTGTTGGCGCAAATCGCTGCCGTGAACTTCGCCGCTGCCCAGGTCCACCCCGGCGACCTCATAACCGCCCTCGACGCGCACAAGGTCCACCAATTGGTCTCGCCGGGCGTTTATCTCAGGGTAACTCGCGGGATGAGCATGCAGATCGTGCCGAGCGAACGGATAGAATGGCCGCCACCGTACCGCGAGGCCACCGAGAAATATTCCGCGCAGGTCAGCCTTTCAGGCGACCATCGCAGCCTCAACGGATACGTCGCGGGCCTGCCGTTTCCATTCATCGATGCGAACGACGTCGATGCTGGAACCAAAATAATGTGGAACAACACGTTTCGTCCCACTTCCACCGATGATTACGACGCGCGCGATTTCTCCTGCATCAGCGAGTCTGAAGGACTCAATAGGAAATACGCACCAATCGACTACTACGAGATGGGACACCTCGCCAGTTACAACCTCGTCGGTCGAACCGAAGTCGAACCGCTGCCGACCGATCCCGACTTCCGTACCAGCGGACGGCTCTTGCTGATGGCCTTCTATCCGATGCTTGCGCCGCAAACGGAGCGCGGCCGCGGCTTTATACGCTATCGCTACGCCGATCCGGCCACAGGTGACGACACGTGGAGCTGGATTCCCGGCAATCGGAGGATCAGGAGGTTCAGCGAAGCGACACTAGGAACCTCGGCTGGCCCGATTACCTGGTCGCTGGACAATTTCCAAGGATTTGCCGCCAAGAATCAAAATTACAACTGGCGCTTCCTTGGCGAAAAAACCATGCTCGCTTCGATTGCCGCCGGTCATGTTCCCGAAGTTACTTGCGCGACTGACGGCGGCGCCAGTGCGTGTCCCGAGCGTTGGGAATTGCGCCGCACGTACGTCGTCGAGGGTATCGCTCGGCGCGACAGAGTTCCTGAAGAGTTGTTCGGACGCCATGTGATGTACATCGACGCCGAAGCGCAATGCATCATGTACCAGGACCTCTACGACCGTGGCGGCGAGCTTTGGAAGAACTACGTAAGTTGGATGGCTTATCGCGATCGCGCGGTACCTGATGCGCGCGTAGCGATTTATCCATTCAAACGAGTCTTCCAGGTGGGCGCCAGCATCGACGACGTAAAAAATGGGTTCGCGAGTATGTGCTATCTGCCCGCGCAGGACACCAGTGAGCACGAGTGCTGGTACATAAACATGGGTGCCGTCGACAAAAGCTTCTTCACCGTCCGGGCACTCACCGCGGCTGCGCCATGATCACAAACTCGGCGCTCTGGGCCGTACAAGAAACAGGAGAAAGTACAATGACTCATTCACACCTCGCGACCCCTTCGATCAAGCTACTCGATCGCGCCGTGAGCGGACATCGCCTCACTGCCAACGAGATTCTGCGACTCTACGAACTGCCATCGCACGCGTTGGCGGTGGCGGCCCACGCAGTTCGGCAGCGCTTAATCGACCCGGAGGTCGCGACCTATTCGATCGGCGGCAATATCGACTACAGCAACGTCTGCGTGGTCGCGTGCAGATTCTGCGCGTTCTATCGCGCCAGGCACCAGGACGGAGCGTTCACGCTTACCTTCGATGAGATCGCGCGCCAGATGGACGAGATCAGCCAGATCGGTGGTCTCGATGTATTGATCGAAGGCGGCATAAATCCTGAGTTGCCATTTGCCTGGTACGTCGATCTGCTCCGCTTTCTGAAATCTGACTACCCCGAGATCCACATCGATGGATTCAGCCCGGAGGAGATTCTCGGACTGGAAAGACTTACCGGGCGCGATGCGCTTGATGTTCTCTCCGATCTCAGGGAGGCCGGCCTCGATGGAATGCCGGGCGCGTCCGCCGAGATCCTGGTGGACGAAGTGCGCGAGCGCTCCGCGCCAACCCGGATGAAGAGTCGGGATTGGTTCAGAATTATCGACGCAGCCATGAAGGTTGGGCTGCACAACCCGTGGGTGGCGATGGTCATAGGTTTCGGAGAAACTCTGTCGCAGCGCGTCGAGCACTTGGTCGCGCTGCGCGATCAGCAGGATCGCGGATTGGAGCACTACGGCTGCGGGTTCTCAGCCTACAAGGTGTGGCCCGCACGTCTTGAACACACCCGCCTGCGTGGGAAGGCCGCCGAGGCCGCCGAGGAAGCGATCGTCAAGGACTACCTGCGTGAAGTCGCGATCGCGCGGCTCGCCTTGGACAACATTCAGAACCATCGCACGGTTTGGCGAACAATGGGATTCCCGGTGGCGACGCAAGCGCTGCGCTCGGGGGCGAACGACGTCTGTGGCACCGGCTCGATCAACGCAATCAACGCCTGCATCGAGGCGGCGGGAAAGGAGCTGCCCGATCCAACCCAGGCATTGATTCGCCAGATTTGCGAATGCATTGAAAATGCGGGCCTCACCGCGGCGCTGCGTGATCCCTACTACAATATTCTCGTCCGTCACGGGGCGACGAACTCGAGGGCGCCCGAGTTGGAATTCGCGGCAGGGAAGTAGCGGAGCGGCAATCCGCACGAGACCCGGATCGTGTTGTTAATCCAGGGAGGAGGCGGAAGATGGTTGGGATAACTACTCATACACGTCAAGTTCTGGCCGCCGTGGTTGTGATCGCCATGGCCGGCTTGGCGAGTCGAGCCGTTCCCGTCGGGGCAGAACCAGGCGGTCGCAAAGAGCCTGCCGCGCTGATTGTCATCAGCGACGCACCGAGCGAGTTCATGCCGAGAACAGTGACGGTAAGGGTCGGCGATACCGTGGAATGGAGAAACACCGGCGGTATCGCACACAGCGTCGAGTTCGTTGGTGAGATCCTTCCGGAGGGCACGGCATCTTCGCAGTCGGGAGTGATGGCGCCCGGGAAGACCTACAGTTTCACATTCAAGGCGCCGGGTAGTTACGCGTACATCTGCCGGTTCCATGTAATTAACGGCATGATCGGCAAAATCGTCGTCGTCCCCGACCGGCCAGCCCCCAGGACCACGACCGGCACTCGCTAGCCGGTCGCGCATGTGAAACATCTGGAGTGCTTTTCCCAATCGAGTATCAAGGCGGATCATCGAGATCGCGCGATTTGCCCGGGGGTTTCGTCAGAAAGTGGTCTCCGGTACCTACTCTTCCGTG
The DNA here is from genome assembly GCA_963724395.1 of uncultured delta proteobacterium. Classification (GTDB taxonomy): domain Bacteria; phylum Desulfobacterota; class Binatia; order Binatales; family Binataceae; genus Binatus. The sequence goes on from CAVRUK010000006.1 coordinate 291,267, forward strand.
CCAGTGGAGCTAGCTGCTCACGGCTCCGAAGATTGCCCCCGAGTACACTTGAAGCGCTGCGTTCCGAGGAGCTTCCTCGATGCAAAAAACTCTCGGTCATTTGATTAGTCCAGCAAACCGGTGGCGACAACGACGACTGATGTGCTTCGGCGCAATCGCGATGATGCTCGCTCTTGCGATCTCCGCATGCGGGCCGGCCAAGCCGATGACGCCCGCCGAGCGCGGCAGAATCGTCTATGTGACGAACTGCGTCGTCTGCCACAACCTCAACCCCAATCTGCCGGGAAGTAAGGGACCGCCGATCGCCGGTTCATCGCGCGAGCTGGTTTTCGATCGCGTGACTCTTCTCAAATATCCGCCCGGATATACGCCCAAGCGTAACACGCATCTCATGCGCGCGCTTCCACAACTTGCGAATCGAATTGACGACCTGACCGCGTTTCTCGATGACGCCGCGAAGAATCACTGACCTGGGTCAGGAACAGGTTGTCCTCGAACGCGCGTAGGCCATGATTACGCGGATCGAGGTGAGCCGGCTTCTCCGCGATCACGCCGCTCGCGTTATTGATCAGAATGTGGAGGCCACCGAGTTTGCGAGCAGCCTCATCGACGCCCGCGGTAATCTGCTCGCGGCTCATCACGTCGATGATGACCGCGAAGCCGCGCTACCCACGCTCCATCATCTCGGTCGCGGGCGACGTCCAGTTCACCCTGTGAGCGCAAGGCGACCGCTACGTCAGCGCCGGCGTCGGCCAGCGCAAGCGCCATCGACCGGCCAATCCCGCCGCCTGTTACCAGCGCACGCCCTTCGTAGAGAACGATGAGTTGTTTTATATCGTTTTCTCTCATCCATCTAGAGACTTTTGCAAATGGACGGAGCACCGAGAGTGACAGAACTGTGTCGAAAGCACCCATAGGTGCGCCTTTTCGCACCACCCCGACGCCAACTCTCATTGGTCACTATCGTTGCCCGACCGTGCATCCCAAGCTTTTGCGAGACATCTGGTGGGCGGACAGGTGGCACATTCGATGCACCTGATCAGAAGCCGAGCATCGATTCTCGAGCCGGAAAGCGAGGAGAAAACGGCCGATGGACACTTACCGTGAACTCAATTTGGGGGTCCCGAAAGAGTATGAGTCTTTGCGCGAGAGCGCTCATCGCTTCGCCAAGGAAGTGATGCGTCCGGCTGCGATCGAACTCGATCGCATGGACGATCCTAACGATGTCATCGCGCCGGATTCGCCACTGAGACGGGTGCTGAAGCAGGCTTACGGCCTTGGCTACCACGTGGCTGGAATCCCGGTTGCGATGGGTGGGCTGGGACTCGATCCACTCGCAACTCACATCCTTCACGAGGAACTGGCGTGGGGATCGGTTGATCTGTCGTTGGCGATTGGATGCTCGGGTTTCCCCTACTTCGTCGCCGCCAGCAGCGCCAATCCCGATTTATATGAAACCTTTGTCAAGCCCTATGTCGAAGATCGCGAAGCCGCTTTCATAGGATGCTGGGCTATCACCGAGCCCAACCATGGCTCCGATCACATAATGGTAGGCACGCCTGAGTATCACGATCCGAAGGTGAAGGGAGAGGTCGTCGCTCGTCTCGACGGCGACTCTTACGTCATCAAAGGTCAGAAGTCGTCGTGGGTTTCCAACGGCACTATCGCAACTCACGCGGCGCTTTACCTGAGAATCGCATCAAAATCGGCTCACACGCCGGCAGGAATGTCGGGCGGTGGCGTCGCAGTGGTTCCTCTGAACCTACCGGGAGTATCGAAGGGCAAGCCGCTAAACAAACTGGGGCAGCGCGCGCTCAACCAGGGCGAGATCTTTTTCGACAACGTGCGCATCCCGCGTCACTACATGGTGGTGAACTCCGATACCTATGAGCAGCACACGATGGCGACGCTGACCGGCGCTAACGGCGGCATGTCGACCGCCTTTACCGGTCTCGCCCGCGCCGCGTATGAGGCCGCACTCGACTATTCCAAAGAGCGCATCCAGGGCGGCCATCCAATCTGCGAGCATCAGTTGGTGCAGAAGCACCTGTTCGAAATGTTCACGAAGATTGAGGCTTGCCGCGCGCTCTCGCGCGCAGTCACCGTTTACAACAGTTCGTCGGGAGCGCCTTCGCTCCAGCACGCAATCGCCGCGAAGACTTTCTGCACGCAGGCTGCATTCGAAGTGTGCAGCGACGCATTGCAGATTTTCGGAGGCAACGGGCTGAGCAAGGAATACCCGGTCGAGAAAATGTTCCGCGACGCGCGCGCCTCGCTGATCGAGGACGGCACCAACGACGTCCTGAGCCTGGCTGGCGCGCGACACATCCTCGCCGAGTCCAATGGCCACGCGCACGCATAGCATCTACGAACGGGTTTGATTGATCGCGATGGAGGTCGCCGATGGCACGTGCACAGGGAGCGATTGAGCAGCTGATCAGACTGCGCGCGAAACAGCATCCACACGAAACCTGGCTCAAATTCAAAGACCAGGAATTTTCGTGGGAGCATGTGTTGAGTAACATTCATCGCGCTGCGAACGGCTTGCTTGCCCTCGGCATCGCGCCCGGCGACCGGGTCGCGATCATGATGGGCAATCGCCCCGAATTTTTGTGGATACACTTCGCGATCGGTTTCATCGGCGCGGTCAGTGTACCGGTCAACACCTCGCAGCGCGGCGTGACCTTGCATCACGTGCTCGCGGACTCCGACTCCGCGGCGGTGATCTTCGAAGAGCTGCTGCGCGATTCGGTGATGGCGGTAAAGGACTCGCTGCCAAGCCTGAAGGCTACCGTCGTGGCGGACGGCAAGATAGGAAATGGAGTTGATACGACTCTGGATGCCCTTATGGCGCATCCAGATCGGGAACCCCAGGTCGATGTGGGCTCGAGTGCCGGCGGTGCGAACATGATGTACACGTCGGGCACTACCGGACCTCCGAAAGGCGTCATCGCCAGCGGCGGCGATAGCACCGCGCTCAGCGCCGTGCTGGGCGCTATCAAGGTGCGCGCGGGCGAGACCATCTATACGGCGCTTCCATTGTTTCACGGCAACGCGCTGATGATTTCAGGATTCGGGTCGATGGTGCTCGACACCAAATTCGCGATCGCCGAGCGTTTCAGCGCGTCGCGATTCTGGGACGAATGCCGCAAGTACCGCGCTGTCGAATTCAACACATTGGGCGGGATGATTCCGATTCTGCTCAAGCAGCCGCCGCGTGCCGACGATCGCAACCACGAAGTGCGCGTAGTGCTCTCGGCAGCATGCCCGCCATCGGTGTGGAAGGAATTCGAAGATCGTTTCGGAGTCAAAATCATCGAAGTCTATGGAATGGTCGATTCGCCCGGGTTCCTGATGAACGACGTTGACCGGGTCGGCTCGATGGGTAAGCCGGTCGGCGAGGTAGAGTTCCGCGTGGTCGACGATAACGACAATCCCCTCCCCCCGGACAAGATTGGCGAACTCGTCTTTCGTCATCCGAAGGGGCAGCTCAGTCACTATCACAACCTGCCCGACGCGACTGCGGAGGCATACCGCAACGGATGGTTTCATTCGGGCGATCTCGCCAGGACCGACGAGGATGGTTTCTACTATTTTTGCGGACGCAAGAAGGCGTCGATCCGGCGCCGCGGTGAGAATATCTCCGCATGGGAGATCGAGACCGTCGTCAATCAGCATCCTGCCGTGCTGGAGTCGGCGGCCTATGCAGTGCCGTCGGAACTCGGAGAGGATGAGGTCAAGATCGCGGTTGTGTTGGCGCCCAACGCGAAAATTCGCTACGAAGAACTTATCGAGTTTTGCCGCGACCGGATGGCCTACTACGCGGTGCCGCGTTTCATCGAATTTGTCGACGAGCTCCCAAAAACCGGCACTCAGCGCATCCAGTATGCGGCTCTGAAAGCGCGAGGTGTGGCCGGTGCGTGGGATCGCGAGCAGGCAGGCATCAAGGTCGAACGAACGCGCGCGTCAGCGTGAACTGGTCGCCGTCCAGGCGGCGCAAAGTGGCACGACATTCGCGACGCGAGGAGGGACTAATGGAATTCCAGGAATTAATCGGCACGCGGCGTTCGATTCGATTCTTCGATCCCAAGCGACCGGTCGAACAGGACAAGATTCAGAGAATTCTGGAGGCATGCCTGATCGCATCATGCGCAGTCAATGCGCATTGGCTGCGCGCAATCGTCGTCAAGCGCGACGACATACCCAAGGCCGAACTCGAGAAACTGAAAAACCCTGTGCAGGCTGTCGTCATAGAACTCGCGCCGGTGCATATCTACTTCTATGCTGACCTCGGCGTGGTGAATCGGGTCAAGGGTTCTCGCCTGCGGCAGTTGGTCGATGCAAACATCGTCGCTTCGACTCATGGTTGGAGTACCAAGTTCGTCGATGAAGTCGTCTATCCGATGATACTCAAGCCGATGACGGAATCGCCGCAGTATCCGGCCATGGCGGCTTTCGATTGCGGCATCGCGGCGTGCCAGGGCCTGCTGATGGCGTTCGAACAAGGGCTCGGTGCGTGTCTAACTGCGTTCGCCGCACCGATCATCGGCGCGATCACCAAGCCGCCCGCGGACTGGTTCCCGCTCTACCAGCTGAACATCGGCTACTCGCTGGAATCCCGCGAAGCGGGCGGGCAGCGGCCGCGGCCTGCGTTCGAGGAGCAATACTTCCTCGGAAAGTACGGAAATCCGTTTCCGCGCGATCCTAAAGTCGTCGAGGAACTGAAGAAATCCAAGATGCTGCAAGCGCCGGCACCGCTTCCGGGCCGCAAAGAGGAACTCCGTCGTCTCGCAAAGCAGCTGAATCTGCCGGAGTGATCGCTCAGGAAGCTTTCTGCAGGACGTGCGCGACGCAGACCGCGCCGATTCCGACCATATGCGCGAGTCCGATCCGTGCATTCGGCTGCTGGCGAATGCCCGCTTCTCCACGCAACTGGCGCGTAATTTCGACCACCTGGCCCGCTCCCGTAGGTCCGATCGGATGGCCCATCGCGAGCAATCCTCCCGACGCGCTGATCGCGCATCTGCCGCCGATGTCGGCGTCGCCACTCGCGATCATCCGCGCTCCCTCGCCTTCGCCACACAAACCCATGGCTTCGACGTACAGCAGTTCTTCGATTGTGAACGCATCGTGCAGTTCGACTACGTCGACGTCCCGGGGCGAAATTTGTGCCTGCTCGTATGCTTGCGCAACAGTTTCGCGAGTGAGTTCGGCGTCGAAATTCTTTTCGCCGCGATAAATCCTTTCGCTCCGCGAGATTGACGCAGTTACACGCACCGCGCGGGAACGATCGATGCGAAGCTTCTCGATAGCGTCGTCCGACGCAACGATCACTGCGGCTGCTCCTTCGCCCACTGGGCAGCATTGCAGCCGCGTCAGCGATCCGGAAATTCGCGGACCGGCGAGCACCTCTTCCAGGGTGACCGCCTTCTGTCGCTGCGCATACGGGTTGTTTGCACCGTTGCGATTATTCTTCACCGCCACTGCCGCCACCTGCTCGGAAGTGGCGCCGTAACGATTCATGTACTCATTGGCGAGGAGGGCGAAATGCGTAAACGGAACGACACGGCGCCCGACCAGGTCATGAATGTTGGTCTTTGCTGAAGCCAACGCCATCGGTGCCGGCTTGTCCACTCCGACCGCGATTGAGACCTCGGTGATACCGCTGGCGACATCGAGGCAGGCCTGTCGAACGGCGGTCGAGCCTGAAGCGGAAGCATTCTCCACCTGCGCCATGGGTATGCCGCTGGCCCCGAGATATCGCAGCATCGGCCGACTCGCGGCCATTCCGAGCATCGCAGTGCCGGTGTATGCGGATTCAACCGAGCGCCATTCGATATTCGCGTCCTTAAGCGCCTCGCGCACCGCGGTCAGTCCGAGTGTGACATAGGGAGTCTCGCTCATGCGCTGATACCGATGCAGCCCGATTCCCACGACGTACACGGGACGCATCTCGCGCAGCGTCTTCTTCATTGCAGAGTCTCCAGCTTTGCGAAACGGAGTTCGTTTACGGGCGCGCAGCCTTCGTTATCGACGGTGACAACAACCGCGCGCATCCGATCTCCGATCTTCAAGCCCTCGTCGGTCTTGTGAGTCAGAACCGCTCGAATCGCGGGACCGTCATCAAGAACGATCACGCCGACCGTGAATGGAGTTTCTATTCCCTGGTCCTGATGCAGATTGACCGTCGCGAAAGAACTCAGCACACCTTCGCCTTTGAGCGATTTCGGTTCGAGTTTCTCCGGCGGTGCGCCGCAAAACTCACAACCATAGCTCTGCTTCGGAAAAAATACGTAGCCACACGCGCGACAGTATCCTCCGTTGAGTGTCGGATTGGGCGAAACGGAGAAGAGATTCGGTCGCGCGCCTGCTCGGTCACTTCACGCCCATCCTGAGCCGGTAGCTCCAGAACCACGGCACGATCGAGTCCCCGAGAACGCGGCGCGCCGTCTCGCGCAACGCCGTGATCCCAATTTCATCTTCGCCGATGCCGTGCTTGAGCAGCGTAGCGATCTCGCCCTGGCTGAGCGCCAGTCCCACAAGCCGCTCTGCGCCGCCGCTCTCGACGTGATGGAGCACGACCTCCTTCACGTAACGGAACCGCCCGCTCTGCTTGATCCGTTCCAGATGCCCGCCCTTGTTCCATTGATGGACCTCCGGCGCTACGCCGATCGAGCGTTCGATCGCCTCCGCTCTGGCTCGACATGCGTTGTAAGCCTGCTCGGCTTCGGCGTTGAGCGTCGGCGGCCAGTCGCAGTCGTAAGCGGCGAACACGCCGCCGTCGCGTAAAATACGCGCAACCTCGGCGAAGGTGCCGTTCGGCTCCATCCAATGCAGCGACTGCGAGCAGGTCACGATATCGGCGTATCGGTCGGGGAGTCCGGTCGCGGTCGAGAGCCCTTCGACAAACCTGATGGTGCTCGCGCCGGAGTCGGCCGCGCGGCGCTCGGCCTGCACTCGCATGTCGGCATTAGGCTCGACTCCGACCACCTCGGCCGCGACTCGCGTCCACAGGAGAGTCGAAAGTCCGCTGCCGCTGCCGAGATCGACGACTACGGGACGTTGCTTTGCCGGCAATCTGCGTCAGGAGATCTACAATGACTTCGGGCGGCTTCGGCCGATGCGATGTCGTAGAGTTCGGCGAAACCTGAGAAGCGATCGGTATTGGCGGTGACGCAGGCGCGGTCGGAGCTCATAACGTGAACCCGCTCATGCGCCAAGTCTAGTTGCGCCGCGTTGTCGATGGCGAGCGACGCGGCGGTGCTTTCGCGCATCGCGGCCGCACTCACCCCGCTGAGTCGAAGCAATGATGCGGATCGCGGCACGGGTCAGGGGTACCAGGCTCGGGCGGTGAATCTTGTCGAGCGTGTCCATGGCGTCGAAGAGATAGAACGGAGCGGTGAGGAAGTTGACCAGCGGCACACCGGCAAGATGAAAGGGGCCACCGTCGCTGGTCGGCATCGGGCCGAAGACATCAGGCGGAAGGATCAGCGACCGCTCGAGCTGCTCGGCGACGATAGCCTCGCGCACGAACGCCTCGAGTCGGTGCGAGACTGCTGGTAAACCACCAGCGCGGCTCCGGATGCCCGGAAGCTACCAGGACGCCATCGCGCTCGACTATCTCGTTCGCCGCGTGCTCGAGGTGGACTTCGAGCACCACGCGAGCCAGCTCCGTCCTGTGCCGATCAATGAACGCATGGACACCGGCGCCGCCAGCCATGTGTCCCGCGTTGAGGAGGAAGACGCAGGCGATGCGGCCGATTCGCCGGCGCAACACGTGACCAGTACGTCGCCTGCGCCAGGACCAGCGATACGCCTGACGCGTCCTCAACCGCCGACGACCACGGGCCGTCGTGATGGGAGCCAACGATGACGCTGTCGTCGTCGGCCCCCGGCAGTTCGCCAACTACGTTGTAGCTGGTGATGTCGTGGCGGATCGTGCGGCTGACCAACGTGCACTGCACAGCTACCTGCGTCGCACAATCGCCGCAGCCGTGCGCCGTCGCTGCCGCTGATCCATACTCCGGGGATCGCGCGGGCGACGCCATCGTAGGGGACATAGTAGCGATGCGAGTTGCCGGGATAGTCGCTCAACACACCCACGAATCCGAGCGCTCCCGCCGCGAGCGGTGCATCCATAACTGCCATCAAGTGTTGGCTGAACGGCAGTACCTGGTTGGCTCCGGCAAGCGTGCCGCCCGGATCGTAGCTACGCCAGTTGGTATCGGCTTCGCCTGTCACGGCGGCTGCGAGCAGCAGCGGAAAATCCGCCGGGGTACGCATGAGCGGCACATCGACCAGAGCGATCGCGCCACGGACAGCGCTGGGCGTTTCGTCGCGCCACAGGACCAGCGGTGCGTCGAGACTGTCGTCGTCGGTCGCCGCCGAATGCGGCAGCGAGAAGCATGGGATGCGCAACTCGCGGCCATCCGCGCGCGCGATCAGTGCTGACTCAAGCGGCTCCCAGTAAGGCAGAGTCACGGGCTCAAGCCGGACATGCTCCAGTCCGAGTTGGCTGAACCGCTCGAGGCAGAAGTTCTCGGTCCATCGATCGGCCGCATAGCCGGGTCGCCGCACGCCGCGAGCAAAGATGGTCTCGATCCAGTCGAAGATAGTGCGCTCGTCCGGGACAAACGCATTTTGCAGCTTGCTCATCCCATCGAGTCGAGCAGACGTGCGCAGGATGCTAGCTCGCGGCCTGCGCGCCTGCCTGCGGAACGCTTGCCGGCTTCCCTTTCGGCCAGGTCGTTTCGATCTCTCGCGCGTAAACGCCGTAGACTACATTCACTAATTCAGCATGCCTGATCAGGATTCTCATATCGCCAGTTATTTTAACGCTGCCCTTGAGCCCGGCATCGATTAGATCGATCAATCCCGCGGCGACTCCTTCGAATACCGATGCAGGTAACTCGAAAATGAAATCGAAATCCTTGCGCGGCGGCGGGACCTCCACCTGCCGGTATTCGATGCACTTGCCGTCAGACAAGACCACTACGAAATTGCGCACCTCGCGATCCGTAAAATATGGCGAGTGCGCATCGCCGACAATCTTCGCGAGCACGTTGATAGTGCCGCGCGGCGCATTGCGATCGACTTCGGGATTTTCATTGAGGAGCTTCTTCAGAGCGTCGTACCATTCCGTGGTGTAAATCGCAGGCATGATCGATCCTCCGCTAGTAGAGCCGTCCTTCCTTCTGCCAAATCTTCGGCAGATTGTGGTCGTGCGCGATTACCTTGTACGCGTTGTAACCGCCGGCCGCGCTGACGCCGCCGCCGCTCGCCGACGAGCCGCACACGTAGAGTCCCTCGATTTCGGTGCGGTAGATGTGCTCGCGCGGCAGCCCGGCATTCATCCTGCCCAGCCGGCCTTGCGAAAAATCGCCCTCGGGCATCGCCATCCGCCGCTCCATGTCGAGCGTGACATATAGCTTGTCGGCGACCACGTTCTCGCGCGTCATGTTGGGGGCGTATGCACGCCAGAGTTCGAGGAATTTTCCGTTGTAGCTGCGCCGCACCTCGTCCCACTCGTCCGGGCTCAGGCACGACGCGCGCGGAAAGAAGAACCATCCGTTCATCGCGTGGAGTCCGGGCGGCGCCTGGCTCGGATCCCACAGCGAATTGACCCAGGTTCCTGCGCCGGGACGTTCCGGAATCTGCCCGCCGTAGGCCTCCAGGATGTAGTCGGATACCTGGTGAGCATCCTCGAATCCGACGATCGTGTAAAAGCACTTGTTGATGTCGGCGTCGTGCCGCGCGGACTTGTAATCGGGCGGATTGCGCAATGCGAACGACGGCGTCCCGAGCACGTGCTCCGGACCGAAGTGCCAACTCGCCATGCGCTCTTTGCGGAAGTCGCTCAGCTTGTCCCATCCAATCAGATCGATGAAGGTGGTTTTCGGATCCGCATTGGAGGCGACAATTTTGCGCGCCTCGATAGTGCGGCCGTCCTTGAGCCTGACGCCGGTGGCCCGTCCGCCCGAGTTCAGAATCTCTACGACCGGGCTGTTGTAGCGGAGGTCCGCGCCTGCCGCGAGCGCCGCACTCGCCATCGCATGAGCGAAGGTATGGGTGCCGCCAATCGACATGTAGTGATTGGCGCACAGCCAGATCACGCACATCACGAATCCCATGCCGTCGCCGGTGTGCAGGTTCGCGCCCCATTCGATGCACTGGCGATACAAGGTTGCCCGCAGCTCGCTCGACTCGAAAAGCTCATCGATGAGCACTTTGGGGCACTTGTTCATCTCTTGAGGCTTGAATCCGATGTCAATCCAAAACTGCATCAGCCGGCCCATGATGGCTTCGGTGCGGCCGCCCTCGGCCGGCGCCTCGGACGCCGGCGGGCTGTAAAGCATCGCCGAGATGTAATTGTTGGCGTCGAGCACTTTGCGCCGGATCGCATTGAAAGTGTCGGCGTCGCGGCGTGAGTAGTAGGCGATACTCGCATGAGTCTTGTCCGCGAATTCGGGGCGGTAGATGATCAGCGGCGGCCTGCCATCGGCAAATGTGATTCCCACCTGCGCATCGGGCTTGATCATCCGTGCGCCGAAGCTCGGCAGGTCGAAGTCGCGATAGAAGGGCATCACCTCGATGAACTCCATGTACTGGGCATGGAGGTTGTGCCAGAAGCCGGGCACGGTGGCCTCGTCGGTATGCGCGCCGCCGCCTTCGTCGTGACGCCGCTCGAACATTCCGACTTTCAGGCCTGCGCGCGCTAGATAGGCGGCGAGGCAAAGCCCGTTGTGGCCGGCCCCGATAATCACCGCGTCGTAAGATGCGTCTGCCATATAAGTCTCCTCTAACGCGCGCCGTCGCGAGCAAGCTTCATCAGCCGGTGGACTCGCAAGGGAAGAAAAGGGTGGCGAAGCCGCGACTTAACTTTGAGATGTCCCCGAAGATGCTCGATTAGCGGATTGCTGCGACCCTGGAGCAACTCGGTGAGCGATCGGTACGGTCCCGCAATGCTGGCATCGAGCGGTTCCACACTGCCGTCGCACACCGCGATTTGACTGCCGAGAAAATCGACCGTGACGGACGCGCGATAATCAGTCGCCGTCAGGCCCAAACGTCCGCGCAAACGCCCCGCGCGACGCCGGCGCGATGCTGAATCGGCCAGCTGCTGTTCGAGGAACTGCTGCACGATCGATGCGAGCCCGCTTGTCGAGCCGTCGGCGAGCAAAACCGGGATATCTGCGATAGCGGTCATTTCCACCAGCGTTCGACGTGCTGATCGTGCGCGATAATCTCGAGTGCGTTGTAAGCCGGCGCGAAAGTCACGAACCCGTGGGGATGCTGCGTGGCGCCGCACATGTACAGATTCCCGATCGGAGTCCGATACTCCGAAAGAATCGGGCCGGGCCGATGGTCCAGCATGTTGCCCAGATCGATCAGCCCGCCGATCCAGTCGGCCTGAACCATGTTCGGCATCCGCCGCGTGATGTCGAGCGGCGAATAGGTCGCCCAGTCGAGAAACGTGCTATCGCTCAGGTTGGGGGCGGCCTCTTTCCACACGTCGATGCATCGCTGGCCGTATTCGCGGGAGATCTTGTCCCACGCGGCCGGACCGCCAGCGGCAAGATTGTATGGCGCCATCTGGCGGAGCAGGCCTGTGTAGAAGCCGTCGGGCGCGTCAGTCGGATCGTAGAGCGAATTGACCGCGGCGTTGGGCCGCGGATCCAAAAGTTTGCCGACGCGCAAATCGCGCCAATCGTCATTGAACTGTTTCTGATTTTCGTAGCCGAGGTTAACCACCCAGGCCTGGTTGACGTCGGGATCGAACGCGGCCGCGCGATATGCCGGCTTGGCCGTCATCGCCAGATGGACGCTGAAGAACGTCGAATCCATGTGCGGAAAGTTCTTGACCTCGGCCGCTAGCGCAGCGGGCAGGTTCTCGGCCCCGACCATTTGCAAGAAAGTCTGCTCGAGGCTGATCGAACTCGCGACCAGATGCTTCGCGCGCACTTCACTGCCATCTCCGAGGCGGACGCCGACGGCTTTTCCGTTCTCGACCAGGATCTTCTCGACGCCATGATTCAGGAAAACGCGCCCACCGGCTTGTGCGAGCGCTTCCCATAGTGAATGGGCGAGCGCGTGCGAACCGCCAATGCAGATGTGCCAGTTGTCGATCTTGCTGAGCAGCAGCGGGAATGAAACCGCGAGTCCTCGGCGATCGGTCGCGTAGCCGGCGAGCGCCGCGTGAAACGCGAGATGAGCCTTGACCCGGTCGTTCTCGAAATGGTGGTCGAGGAATTCGTTGATCGTCTGATGGCGCAGATGAACGCTCAGGTACTTGCTCTTCTCCTCGACGCCCCAAGTCACCAGCGCCTTGGTGATGTCCTTGATCGAGGTCGGCGGCGAATACATCAGCGTGCGCAGAATCAGGTCGCGGTAGCCGCGCGCCTCTTCGTAAACGGCGTGGAAGGTGTCAGCGTCCTTGTGCGAAAAACGCGCAATCGATTCGCAGGTCTTATTGAGATCCGTATGCACCACCAGCGCGGAACCGTCCTTGAATACGCTCGCCATTTGGACCGGCGGCTGGACGTAGCGCAATCCGTGCCGCGTGATGAGTTCAAGATCGTCGTACACCGGGCAGATGCCGACCAGGGTGTGATAGTTCGCGTGGACGTTGTGCAGGAAGCCGGGCCGCGTCAGTTCCTCGGTGCATAGCCCGCCGCCTTCTTCGGTGCGCTTCTCGAAAACCCCGACGCTCCATCCTGCCTTGGCGAGATAGGCGGCCAGCGCCATCCCGTTGTGACCGGCACCGATAATGATAGCGTCAAAGGTTGCATCGGGCATCGAAGGATACCTCTTCGCTGGTCTGGCGTTTCATTTGGCTGGGCGGCTGCCTCGACTATTACCGACCAAACGGTTGATTTGCATAAGCTGTGCCCAGCGCAGGGGAACGGCCATGGCGTTTCCTGAGGGAAAACATCGCAAACGGCGTGCCTCGTGACCTACGCCAATAAGCCTCCTGTATCCGTTCGCGTCCGCGACTGTCGCGATCGGCGACACCGCTGAACGCGCAACTGTCATTTTTGTTGAAAAGTAAGGGCCGCATTGGCGAAGAGCCGTTTGGCGCGCGAGTTGCTCAATATCGCCAATGGCCTAGTGTGATTTTCAAATTGCTACCGCTGGCCGGACTTAATCTTTGGCGTCGCAACCGCCAACGCACGCTTTTGACCGTGCTTGCCGTCATGACGCCCTCGATCGTGTTTTCGGCCATGATGGTCATTCCGTTTGCGATGACCGCAATCGTCAACCGGGCGGATGCGGTTCCCCGGCTCGCAGTCACCAACCGCGCGGCCGTCAGGAGGGGACTGCCTGAGTCCTATTATCAGAGGATCGCGGGATTGCCGGGCGTAGTAGCGGTCAATCGGATGAGCTGGTTCGGCGGTATATATGATGATGTACGGCACCAGTTCCCGAGCATGGGAATTGACGCCGACAATCCCGACCTGGTCTGGCCAGAGTATGCGCTCAACCGCGACATGGTTAGTCGATTCAAGATCAACAAGAATGGCGCTCTCGTCGGCATCGTCTCTGCTGGGAGGAGCGATCGGCGTCGCCGTGGCGGCTACAACGCTCGATCGAATCCGTGGATTTGTACCGAGCTTCGGCCCACTGCTGTCATTTGGACTACCCGCGCCAGTGATGGCCGCCGGTCTCGGCGTTGCGGTCGCGGTTGGATTGACTGCGGGGATACTGCCGGCTATCCGCGCGACTCACTCGACCGTGCTGGACGGATTGCGTCGCGTTGCGTGAGGTTTGTCGCGACCGCGCATGTTTCTGGGACGTTGTAAGCCGACCACAAGAGGTCTGCCATGAAAACCCACAAATCGATCCACCAGTCGTCACTGATGCCGATGCCGCGTAGCTGGTTCATTGCTGTCATTGCTGTGGCGCTACTCGGGGCAACAGTGCATGGTTTTCAGCCGAGCGCGTTTGCCGGCGACACCAGTGAATTTGCCGGTGTTGTTCGCGATCAAAACAGGCGACCGGTTGAGGGCGCGACCATCACGCTCACGAATCGTAAGCTTGAACGCAGCACCAGCGTGTTCGCGGCGAAAGATGGCAGTTTTCGGATGCCGGCGCTGGAACGCGGCCCTTACGATCTACGCGTGCGACACGTCGGATATGCGGATTTGTCGCAGAACGGGATTTCTCTACAAAGCCAGGCAGACGGCATGACCCTCACGATGATCGCTGAAAACGATCCCAACGAGCTTGCATGGCAATTGCCGGCGAACAGATGGACACCACTGGTGCTCGAACGCCTGTCCAGTGACACGCGGCGCGAAGAGTTTGTCCGGCAGTGCGCCTACTGTCATCAGCAGGGCAGTTGGGCCACCCGCGTCCAAAGAAGCGACGAGGATTGGCATGCGATCTTCATCAAGATGGGACGGATGGGCGGCACCATCTCGCCTGAGCTTCAAAAGGAGCTTCCCGCCGCGCTGAATGCTGCCTACGACGATAAGAACTATCTCAGCAAGCTGACGGAGCCGGAGTTCGTCGCGCCGCCACCGCCCGAGGGCCGCGCTGCGACGGCCGTCATCACCGAATGGCAGGTGGGCACTCCTTCTTCGATGCTGCACGACATCGCAGTTCATCCCGACAGCGCTATCTGGGCGGTTGATACTGGAGGCGACCGGCTGTATCGGCTCGATCCGCGCAACAATCAACGCGAGGAGTTCCCAATTCCGACCGGCGACTCGCCGATTGGAGGCGTGTTCCACGGAACGGGGCTGCTCGAGTCTCCGGGTGCGACCGCGCGCGTCGCGCCGCATAGCCTGCAGGTCGCGGCCGACGGCACGATTTGGGTGACGCTTTGCCTTGGCAACAAGGTGGCGCATCTCAATCCGCGCACGAAAGGATGGACCATATACGATCAGAAGGAAGGGCTGTACCCGCATACGATGCGAATCGATCGCAAGGGCCGGGTCTGGTACACGCTGGCGGTCAGCAACGGCGTCGGGATGATCGATCCGTCGACCGGGGAACAGCGGGTCTACCGCTTGCCGGCGCCGAGCTATTCGCAGGCGATTGCGCTTCGCGCGATGCCGCTCGTGATGTGGGCCTCCAACCATCTCGGTTTCTCTCCGCCGTCGACCGGCGAAGGCGCGACGCTGCCGGTGCCATACGGAATCGATATCGCGCCCGACGGTGGTGTATGGTTCAGCCAGCTCAACGCGCGCCGAATCGGACGGATAGATCCCAAAAGCGGCGAAATCAGGATGGTCGAGACCCCTTTCAGCGGCCCGCGGCGCATGCGCTTCGACTCGAAAGGCAATCTCTGGATTCCCGGATTCAGCTCCGGTCTGATCGCGCGCTACAATCCGCTGACAGGGCAGTTCAAGACCTGGAAGTTGCCCACCGGCGGTGTGGAAACGCCTTACGCACTCAACGTGGACCGGCGCACTGACACGATTTGGATATGCGGAACCGCCTCGGACACGCTGATGAGCTTCGATTCCGCGACCGAGCGCTTCACCGTGTATCCGCTCCCCACGCGCGTTACGTTCACACGCGAAATAGACTTCGATAAGAGCGGGGCAATCTGGACTTCGAACTCAAGTTTCCCGGCCTGGCACATCGAGGCGCCCACACCGTCGATAATCCGGATTCAACCCGGCCCGGCGTCATCAGCTGCAAGGAGTCGTCAGAGTGAAAACACGGATTTGTAAAATGCTCGGCATCGATTTCCCGCTGGTGGCGTTCAGCCACTGCCGCGACGTGGTGGCCGCCGTCAGCCGAGCCGGCGGTTTCGGAGTGCTTGGAGCGACTGCTTTCACGATTGATCAGCTCGAGCTCGAGCTGAAATGGATCGACGATCACATCGACGGCAAGCCGTATGGAATCGACGTGCTTATTCCGGAGAACCTCTCGATCAAATACGAGAAGGGCGTCACAACCCGCTCGCTCGCGGAGCGCATCCCGCAGCAACACAAGGATTTCGTGCGCGATCTTCTTTCCAGACATGGAATAGAGCCCTCGCAGGCGATTGAAGAAGGGCGCGTTAGGTCTCCCGACGGGCCAGTCCCGTTTCAGCCGGAATACGCGCTGAAGCTGCTCGAGGCTGCATTTCAACATCCGATCAAATTAATCGCCAACGCGCTCGGCGTGCCGCCGCAGGCCATGATCGATATGGGTCATGAGCATGGAGTGCCGGTCGCTGCGCTGGTGGGAGCGCCGGAACACGCGGTGCGCCAGGTCAATGCGGGAGTCGACATAATTGTCGCACAAGGCGGAGAAGCCGGCGGCCATTGCGGCGAAGTCTCGACTATCGTGCTCATCCCCGAAGTGCTTCGCGCGATCAACCCAATCCGCGACGTTCCGGTATTGGCCGCCGGCGGCATCATGACCGGCCGCCAGATGGCTGCGTGCATGGCGATGGGCGCGGCGGGTGCATGGACCGGCTCGGTGTGGCTCGCGACGACAGAATCGGAGACCTCGGAAATCTTTCGCCAGAAAATGATCGAAGCGCGCTCACGCGACACCGTTCGTTCCAAAGGCCGAACAGGAAAACCGTCGCGCCAGCTACGTTCGACATGGACCGACGCGTGGGAGGGACCGGCCAGTCCCGGCGCGCTGCCGATGCCGTTGCAAAGCCTCATCAGCGAACCCGCTCTTCACGCCGCCGATCTCGCGGCCGAGCGCGGCAATGCGAAAGCACGCGAAATGGTGACCTATTTTGTGGGCCAGGGCGTGGGTCTGGTGGACAGCGTGAAATCAACTCGCGCGGTGGTAAAAGAATTCATGGAAGGATTCGTCGAGGCGATCTCAGACCTGAATGCGCTGACGGAAGAGTAACAGGGAACTAGTCACGACCGCGAGCGGAAACCATAGATGTTATCCTCCGGCTGAAATCCGTCGCGCCGGACGCTGCGCTTGCAACGTCCCCGGCTTGGGGAATTGAAGGACGGATTTTCATCTCGACCATCTGTGTTCTCTTGGAGCGAGGCTTATCGCCCTCGAGAACTTCGCCATGCATCTAGCGATGACAGTCCTCGCTCTCGACAGGCCATTTCGCGGGTCACATCAGTGCTGTGTGTGGCGAATTACTGATTTCCCCAGAATCAGCAATTCGCCACCACACACGGTCTGCCATGTTCAGAAGGGGACTGTGATCCGCAAAAATATTGTTCCTGCTTGAAACGCGCGCAGCTCTTAGAGATTTTAAGGAGCCATCGTCGACGACGGAGGGCTTCTTGCATTTATGCTCGCAGGCTTGAGTTGGTTGAGGATCGCGGGTGATCTGGTCTACTTTCTGTGTCTCGGCTTGCGCTCCAGAACCTCGCTAGCGGCCGAGAATCTGTTCCTGCGCAAGCAGCTCGCCTTTTATCAAGAGCGCAAGGTCAAGCCTCGACGTGCGGACAATCCGACCCGCCTGACGCTGGTGCTGCTCAGCCGCTGGTTCGATTGGCGCGACGCTTTGGTCGTCGTAAGGCCCAAGACCTTGGTTGCCTGGCACCGCAAGGGCTTCCGCCTCTTCTGGCGCTGGAAGTCCGAAGCTGGCCGACGGCCAATCCCTCTCGAGCTTCAACATCTGATTCGCAAAATGGCGCGCGAGAACCCTTCATGGGGCGAGGAGCGGATCGCAAACGAGCTGCTGCTCAAGCTCGGTCTGCGCGTGTCGCCCCGCACCATCAGGAAGTACATGCCGAAGTTGCCGGCGGCGCCGCCCGGAGGACCGCGGGGCGACCAGCGGTGGGCGACTTTTCTGAAGAATCACGCTCGGGGGATCGTCGCGTGTGACTTCTGCGTCGCGGTGACCGCCACCTTTCGAATCCTCTACGTGTTTGTGGCAATGGAGCATGCCTCGCGTCGATTGATTCACCTCAATGCGACGGCCCATCCCACCGCCGCCTGGACGCTTCTGCAATTGCGAGAAGCTATCCCGTCCGACCACGAGTATCGCTTCATCATTCATGACCACGACAGGATCTTTTCGACCGAGTTGAACGCTTCGCTGACGCACCTAGGCCTCAAGGTGATCACCACGCCGGTGCGTAGTCCGCAGGCGAACTCGCTTTGCGAACGGCTGATCGGGACTCTGCGGCGGGAGTGCCTCGATTGGATCATTCCGCTGAGCGAAGGGCATTTGAGGAAAACTCTGGTGTCCTGGATGGCCCACTACAACCAAGGCAGACCACATTCCTCCCTGGGACCGGGTGTTCCCGGCCCACATACAGCCTTCCCCCTCCTGCAACGCCACCGACACCGTTTCGACCGACCAGTTTCAATTGTCGCGCGCCCAGTCCTAAACGGAATTCACCACGAATACAGTGTCGTCGCTCGTGCTGCCTGAGTACCGATCGTTATTGCGGAGCACAGTCTACAATCTTTCCCGACCGTCACGATCGCTTATCGCTCGAAACTTTGGGCGCTGGCAACGCCATTGGATCGATCTTGAAGGGAATCTCGAAAGTGACCGACTGCGGAATCTTGCAAATCTGATCGCTGCATTCCTGAAAACTGAGCGTGCCCTTCAGCTTGTAGTCGCCAGGCTTCAATCCGGAACGGACGAGGATTCTTCCTTTGGCTCGGAAGCCGCCTGCGTAGACAGGCAGAGTTTCGCCAAGTTCGGGGAAAGCGACTTTCTGTGGATCGGGATATTCGAACGACTGCTGCGCGACGCAGTCGCCGTCAAACACAATCGTCGTCGGCGTATAGTTCGCCGGAAGCGGTTGCCCGTAAATGTGCCATCCCTTCGCGATCGAGAAGTCTGCGGCCACCCCGATCTCCTGCCCGGCTACCGCGTGATCCATCGAAGGAGTGATCACGGTTCGAATGTCTCCCGCGGTTAACGATACAGATTTGCCACTCGGGTCCGCACCGAGTTCATTAACCAGGATTTCCGACGAAGCCACCCTCGTCTGATAATCGAGCAGAAAGTACTTGGCCTGGATTACGCCATCGGGAGAGATAAGATAGTCGCCTGGGAACGGAATGCCGTAGAACGGATGATCCTTTGGAATATTCGAATTGAGGATTCCGAACTCGCGAATAACAACGCTGCCCTTGTCGGATAGACACGGGAAACCGAGGTCATGCGCAGCGCTGAAGCGGTGCAGAATCTCCTGAGAATCGTAGGTGATGACCGCGACATTTACTCCTCGCTGTTCGAATTCCCGGCGCGACTGCTCCAGCTCGACGAGCTGGCTTCTGCAGTAGGGTCACCAATCGGCGCTTCGACTAAAGACCAGAAGAAGTCCCGCGCGGCCGGTGAGATCGCGAAACTTTCTCTCGTTACCGTTCTGATCGACAAGGGCGAAGTCAGGTATTTTTTCCCCGACCTTAAGGCCGGTGGTTGCGCCATCGTTCTGGGCCTTAACGAAATCCTGAAACTCGCTCGGCGCGATCTTCTCGCCACTGCGCATTTTTTTCAGGACCTGCGTGAGAACCTCGCCGTTCCTGGAATTCGAGTCTGGCATCGCTACCTCCTGGGCAGACACCAACGGGATTCTGCCGCAAAATCCCACGATCACCGAAAAGACCGTGGGGATTATAGTACTTTTGAAATCAAAGTGGGATCGCGATTTCATATCTCTCGCGTGAGTAGAGCTCTGTGGGCACCCATGTATTCAATCAGTCGCACGGTCAGTAGCGCCGCAAGCACGAGCCCATAGGCGAGTGGCTCGCTTTCGTCGCGTTTGACCCTCAAAGTGAAATGAAGGACCGCAAGCGCAGGTGCCACATAGGCGAGGCGATGGAGCTGCTTCCAGCGGACGTAACCGAGGCGTCTGAGGGCGGAATTTGTCGACGTCGCGGCCAACGGAATCAGTAGCACAAATGTAGAAAACCCCAAAAAGATAAACTTCCGCTTGACAACATCGTCCACGATCGCGTTCCAGTCCAGGCCCTGATCGAGCACCGTATAGGTGATGACGTGCAAGAGAGCATAGAAGAAAGCGAGCAGGCCGAGCATCCGCCGGATACGCATCGGCCATGTCCAACCGAAGATCGTTTTAAGCGGCGTGCAGCCGAGAGCCGCGACGAGGAAGACGAGAGCGATCAGGCCGAGCTGGTTCAAAGCTTGCGCAATTGGATCGGGGCCGAGATCGTCACGCCAGGCCCGCTCGAGAATGGCCGCGATCGGGACTAACGACCCGGTGAGCACTGCCGGCTTGAGCCACGGCAATGGCGATTTCTTTGTTCCGCGCTTCCATGCCTAGAAGAACATCCTAAGGTCCATTCCCGTATACAGGCTTGCCACCTGGTCCCCGTAGCCATTGAACGGCAGGGTCGGGCGACGGTGATACTCGCCGATCCGTCTTTCGGTCGCCTGGCTCCAGCGTGGATGGTCGACTGCGGGATTCACATTCGCATAAAAGCCGTACTCGTCGGGCGCCGCTATGTTCCATGAAGTAGGCGGCTGTTCCGCGGTCAGACTAATATTCACGATCGATTTGATCCCTTTGAAACCGTATTTCCAGGGAACCACAAGGCGGATGGGTGCCCCGTCCTGGTTCGGAAGCCGTTTGCCGTAGAGGCCGACCGCCAGGATCGTCAGCGGATGCATCGCTTCGTCGATGCGCAGACCTTCGACGTAGGGCCATTGTAGAAGATCGGTGCGCTGACCCGGCATCTGTTGAGGATCGAGGAGTGACTTGAAGGCAACGTATTTCGCGCGCGAGGTGGGCTCGACACGCTTCAAGAGATCTCCTAGCGGGAAACCCACCCATGGGATAACCATCGACCAGGCTTCGACGCAACGCATCCGGTAGATGCGTTCCTCAAGGGGGAACAATTTGATGAGCTGGTCAACCTCGAAAACTTGCGGGCGCGCCACCTCGCCATCGATCGCCACATGCCAGGGACGCGGTCTTCAGGGTGTATGCGTTTGCTGCCGGATCACTTTTGTCGGTGCCAAACTCGTAGAAGTTGTTGTAGTTGGTTACGCCGTTGTAAGAGGTGTTCTTCTCCCCGGACGCGTAGTCGTAGTGCCGCGCAATGGTGAGCGCGGTGTATCATCAGGCGCTCCAGTCGCGGCCACCTTAGCCGTTTTCTCGTGATCCTTCGCTCGAAGGCCCCGCATGAGCCAGAGCAGAGTGCTGCCAACGCCACTGCTTGTCGCCGCGAAGAGGAGCGAGTTCTTGATGAACTCGCGCCGCTGAAGGTACACCCTCTCGGGGGTGATTTCGCTCGTTGCGGGGATATTACCGATGTCAGACACCGCGGCCTGTACCTTCTCTCCAAAGCCTCAAACAGACGAAAATCGCACCGGCGCAGAAAGTTCCTCGCTGGTCGGGCGAATGTGCCACAACCACAAGCGTTCATGTCTTTAGATGCCGTGATTGTCCGAAGGGTTACAAATATGGCGGATGATTCATCAGTCGCTTTGCCACGAATCAGCGTGTCGTAGCCGGGAGCGTTACGCGCGATGTCGAAGCGCTCGAGAGTCAATGGACGGCGAACTGCGGCGGGCAGCGTTATTCTGTCGGGTTCAGTAAGGGCGCGGGCGCGCATGCGATTAACACAGTGCGTTCGAGTCCGGCTTCGCGATGCTTGTGGATTTGCTGATATTCCGGCGTCAATCCCATTTCGAATAGAGCCTTCGGACTTGGATACTGCACCAGTGCGACGGCGTCCCACTCGTCGGACGAATCGCCGATCAGCACCGACTCCGGCCGCCCAGACCACAAGACCTTTCCTCCGACTGCCTCGATCATTTTTACCACCCTTGAGCCGTATCGACCGTATGCCTCCGCACCGGTTCCCTCCTCTTCTTGAGCCTTCGCCCTGAACTTGAGCAGGTTGAGCATCACGATCGGACCGGGGTGCTCTTTAATCAGTTTTGCGAACTTATCCGGGTCGGGACTGATATTGTTCATTTGGCTATCCTATCTACCTTTTTGAATTCGTCAGCAAATCGAAACCAATTCAGGAACACTCAAGTGTCATACCCCGGAGAGTTGCGCGCGACGTCGAAGCGTTCGAGCAGACGCCTCCGCCAAAGCGCGACCGGGTCTTCGTTTTGCAGGACCTTGAACGGACTCACACTTCGCGCCCACATGAATCCACTGAATACAATGTAGTCTCCGTAGTCGGGTTCATCTCCACCCAGGAACGGCTGAGCAGTAATTGTAATGCGCAGGAGCTCAAGACTTTCTTGAAACCCGCTGATGCGACTCGCGCGATGAGCGCCCGCCTGCTCAATCGACATGCCTAATCTACGCTCCCGGCTGGACCGGAAGTACTCCCGATCCTTCTCGTGGAGATGGTTGAACAGGTCCACAATTATCAAAGGCATCAGTCCAGGCATCAGAACGGTGTCGCTCCAGAGCTCCATGAATCGGGCGAATGCCTTCCCGCCGGCTCCGTGGAATAGAGACGGACGCTCGGGATAAGTCTCTTCCAGGTGATTCGCAATCGCCCAGGAACCCGCCACAGTTTTACCCGAATCAACAAGTACGGGTACGAGGCCCTGACCAGAGAAAGCGATCACGTCTTTGTCGGTAAAGCGCCACGGTATCGTCTCGACCGACAGACCTTTGTGTTCGATCGCCAGTCGCACCCGCCAGCAGTAAGGGCTGAACCGCCGAGCGGGGTCTGCTCCTGCCAGATCGTAAAGAATGAGTGACATCTAAGTGTATGACCCTCGGGTGCTTGTTTCAGATTAGGTCAGTGAACAGCCGACACCGGATTAGCTGTTGCTGAGCATGAAATTGACGATCACGCGTGCCAGTTCCTCACCCTTATCTTCCTGCAGAAAATGACCCGCTCCCTTTATCGTCGTATGAGGCTGATTGCGAGCTCCCGGGATCGCTGACTGGAGCAAAAGCTCTCCTCCCTTCGTCACTGGATCGCCATCGCTGAAGGCAGTCAGAAATGGCTTCTCCCACCGTCGGAGGACCTCCCAGGCCTTGCGATTTGCCGGCACCGCGGGATCGTCGGGCGCGATAGGAACGAGAATAGGAAATTGGCGCGCACCAGCCTTGAAGCGCTCGTCGGGAAAGGGCGCATCGTATGCGGCGACAACTTCGGGAGCAAGGGCGTTGGCACATCCACCTTGGACGATTTGCCCGACTGGGAAAGTAGGGGTCTCCTGCGAGAATTTGCGCCATGCCATGAACGCGTCACCAATTGGGCCTTCACCGGTCGGCAGTCCGGTATTCGCCGCGACGATGCGCGCAAATCGCTCTGGATGCTCTGCTGCGACGCGCAGTCCGATCACTCCTCCCCAGTCCTGGCACACCAGAGTTATCCCGCGAAGATCGAGCTTCTGAATGAATCGGGTGGTCCAGTTTACGTGCCGTTCATAGGTGTAGTCTTCGCGTTTCGCGGGCTTGTCCGAGCGTCCGAACCCGACCAAGATCCGGCGCGACAGCGCGCAATCCGGCTGAGACAAAAACGGAGATCATTTTCCTATACAAGTATGACCATGACGGCTCGCCATGGAGCATCAGCACCGGCGCCGCGTTCTCGGCTCCTTCGTCAACGTAGTGCATTCTCAGACCGCCAACTTCCACATAGTGCGGCTTGAATGGGTAACCGGGCAGATTCAAAAAACGCTCATCCGGGGTACGTAATATTTCCATCAGATTTCCTCCGCAAGTTGTGGCGACTTTTCAGTCTTCTTCATGGTCCCGAAGTGCCATCCGAATCGCGCGCAGCAGGCTTTCTTTATTGAAGGGTTTGACCAAGCTCGCGATCGGGTTAGCTTCGCGCATCATTTGCCTGGTCCGCTCATCATCACTGCCGCTCATCAGGATGGTCGGCAAGTGCCATTTTGACGCAGCCAGACTCCGGCATAATTCGATACCGTTCATCCCCGGCATATACACATCTGACAACAGGCAAGCGTTGCCAGCCGGGAGGTCGCCGCTCAGTAACTCTTTCGCGCTCTGAAAGTCGAGCACGATGAATCCCAAACCCTGCAACTGCCTTCGCAGCGCGTAACGCAGTGAGTCGTCGTCATCTACCACAATTACTGTGGCCGCCGCTTTATTCCGCAACTAACGATACCAAGTGAGATGAACAGACAGCGGATGGTTTCCCATGATTACATTCAAGCGCACTTAAGTTTCTCCATCAGACAAACTCCGCCTCGAGTGTCTCATAACACTTGGGGCAAGCTCGGACTGTGCGCCCTTTTGCCCGGGCGCATGACCTTAGTCCTCGATAAGCCGCGGCTGTATCGCCATTTGGTTTTGAGCCGCGCAACCAGCCATGGGTGTCGGTCGGCGAAGAACGTCAGCATGGCTGCGGTCGCCAGGATATTACCCACCACAATTCGCCACCATATCAACGTCTGCAATGCCTCTTGACTAACCGCTCCGACCAGCGTCAGAAAGAAAAACTCGAAGACGCAGAACAATAGAATGACGCCGGAGAAGAACGCCGGGTGTCGTTCGGACGTCCTCAACAGCCAGCTCGCGATCACACCGAAGAGGACAAAGGCCGCGAAGTGAACCACACTGTATTCAGCAGCCAATCGAAGAGACGCCGACACCGCACTGCCGTGCAGCAGCAGCGCGCCCAGCAAGGCCGGCGTCGTGAACATTCCTCCTCGGCCAAGGTCGATAATGAGAAACCAGAGGGCGACCGCCGACCCGCCCAGCATGCCCGCCATCGAACCTTCGAGAAGCACGTTTTGCGGCTTGTACTTCATTGTCTTCACCAACTAAATGCGCCACACGAACGCGTCACATCTTGATGAGCATCAGGCCACCTTCCGCGAACGTTTGATCGCAGCCAGCGAAGTGCGAAATCGGTGGAAACGGCGATGACTCGGCATTGCTGAGTTGGCCGTAACAATACGGCTTCGCTCAGCGTGTCGCGCGAGCCGGTCGACGATTACTTCGAAAGCCCGTGGGTCGAACGGAAGCCCGCAGTGGCTGGACTGAACCTCAATTGCCTCGACATCTGCCCCTGTTTCGACGCAGTTCTGCCATTGAACTATACCGTCGGTTTTCGAGTAGATGAGAGTCTCCGGAACGCGCGGAGGAAGCCGATTCATCTCAACTTCCGGGGCAAACGCGGCTGCAAGCCTGCCGGGGCATCGCCTATGCGCCCATTCAAACAGCGGCCTCAGAAATGTATTCGAGCCCTCAAGAGGCGCTTTCACCGGCGAACCCAGCAGTATCGCCCGCTCAACCAGGTCTGGAAACCGGCAGGCAAGTTCGCGTGCGTAGATGCCGCCCAGGCTATGACCAATAATGACGATCTTTCCGCGGGTCTTGCGACTCGCTTTGCGCAGCACCTTTTCCAGCCACATCAGCATATGAACCGGGCAGTCCACGTTGCACCAGATACCGGAGAAAAAAATTTGATAGCCAAGCTCGCGCAGTCTGTCGGCGAGCGGGCTCAGAGTTAGATCACCTGCACCAAAACCGGGTACGAGCAAAACTCCCCGCCGCCCATGACGACGCATGTTGGGAAGCGCCCGGCGCAAGAGACCGCGAAGAACGAAGGCCGTGACCTCTCCGAACATGCGAGTTTCGCCGATCAGACCTGCGAGTCCTGGAGCTGAATTGGATTTCATTGAGCTGTTTCCATTTGAAGTATCAAACATTCTCGCCGTCGAGACTCATCCGCGCCCTGGCTGGATTTAAAAGCGGTTCATTGCGGGCCGCCGAAGCTATTGAGTCCTCGTAGTTCTTGCGGCATCGCTGTATCGTCGGAGGAGAACAGGCGGCCTTGCAACATCTTGTCGGGGGAGGACCGATGCCCGGTACGAAGTGCGCCGGATTGAAGGCCGCCTGTCCAATTTTGGCGAAACAGTTTCGTGATTAGGATTCAGCATGACTCTGCCAGCGAGCAGATAAGTCGATCGGCGTCGTCTCCATGCGTCGCGCTCGTTACCAAATCCAAACCGGTTGCAGCGCTTGGTCAACCTGCTCCTGCGCGACCTGCTGACCGCTCTTCATGCGCTGCACGAGTTGATCGATTTCGTAGCTCTTCTGCGCAAAGGCCTGGTTGTTCTTATTTCCCTCGCGAGCTTCGCGCTTCGCAGCCTCCGAGGCCTGCTCTAATTGAGCAAAGGTCTGGGCGTTGGGCTGAACGACACGTAACTCCTCGAAATTCCGACGGAACCGGCCAGAACCGGCGTCGACAGAGTTAACGCCACGGCTCCGGCGGCAAAAATTGCTGAAAGTTTCTTCATTGGACTTGAACCTCAGTCATTAGAGTGGCGGAGCCGGCAGAAGGTTACCGCCAGCCCTGATTTCTGTGCGCTTGGACGCAGATCAGATCGCCGACCCACTCGATGTTAGGATGTGCGCGCCGGTCGCAGCGACCTGCTTGCGCTTAATCTAGGTGCCGTCGAAGCATCAGTTCTTAGCGACTGGGTAGTCCGCGCTAGCACCCTCAATTCTGAGCGACGTCGGGTCCTGAATGAACGCCGCGACACCAAGGTGGTCCAGTGACCATGAAGGGTCGAGATCAATGGTCATCTCCTGGACGAAGGAGCCAGGCTGCGTCGCGTCCAGTTCAAATGCCGGCAGCAATTTCCTCACGGTGTAATCGTAGGTGATTTCACGCCCGCCGTTCTCGCCTGCGCCAATCTTGCTGACCAGACCGTTCTCGTAAATCGCCAGCATTACCATGAGCCGTCCGGGCTCCGCTGCGCTCAACAATTGCGCGTTGACTTTGACCTGAAGTTTTCGAGACCCTGCAGCACCGAGGCTGGTTTGGATTCTGGTACGGCCCAAGGCAGGCTCCGAGCGCGCAGCGGCCACCGCGCGCTCGATACTTCCAGCGTCAGAACCACCGCACTGCCACCCGCCGCCGATCACCATTTGAGGCGTGTACTCGCCGTCCAGGTTCATCGCCCGAGCGTAGTCACTTTGTCGCTCAGACCATTGATGTGACGAAAACGGGTCCGCCCACCCCAGGTGATTCCAGTAATCGACATGGTACGCGAGTGGGATCACGGATTTCGTCGAGGACCCCAGCTCACTGATAAGTGCGTCGGCAGGCGGGCAGCTGGAGCATCCCTCTGATGTGAACAACTCGAGCACGACTGGCGTGCCATCGGACGCACCGTTCGTCTCCGAGAACGCGACGGCTTTACGAAAGAAGCCGAATCCGATCGCCGCGACGGTTACGATAGCGACAATCCAGGGAACCAGACCGAATCGCTCACGGAAGTTTTGCATAGTGACTGTACCTCTCAAGCGTAAAACGCGCAGCCGGTCGCGAGGGTGAAGCAATATGTTCGATCTGCGCTGGCGTTAGAAAGCATCTTCGATCTCCAGAACGCCATGGAATCGGCGGTCGAGCCTGGATGGGCTCCTCCCTGCACGCAGGCCGAGCCGGGGTCTGATCGCTTCGCCATAATCGATCGCACGACAGAGGCGAGCGGGGCGCCTTGATCGAACACGACGGAATCGCCGGAAGGGCGGACGCCCAGATCTCGCCACATCGCGGCGAGGTCGGGCGTTACCGGAGCTGCTTTCATCCGATCGTACAACTCCATGAGGACCGGCACGCCGACGGCGTCGTCTCCAGCCTTCAGAGCGCGAGCGAGCGGCCAGTCTTGTTCCATGTTGCCGCCGGCGCGGACAATTCCTCGCAACGCATCCTGGAGCCCATATCGGTTGTTGGTGCGTTGATGAATCTCGATATCCGCCATCAGGCAAAACAGCGCACCGCCCCAATAGGTGCGGCCCCATGTGTGAGTGTTGTCCAAGCCTCGATCGCCGGGGGCAGGCAATCCCTTGGGTAGGCCGTCCACGAGTTCGCGCCAGACTATCTCCGACGAAAGATCGCCAACTTGTGCGCGCGCTATAGGCTCCACGTAGGTGGCTATCCCCTCCTCGATCCAGTGGTGCTCGTCTGGAACCGAAGGGAGCGCGAGATGGACCATTTCATGCGTCATTACCCAGTCGTCCCGCAGACTGGATTCAGTAGCGAACCTCGACAAGCCGACTCTTATCACGAGTGTTTGATCGACCAGGATTGTTCGGCCAAATAGTACTCCCTTGCCTTCGTCGATCGGCACGATCTTCACATCGACCTTTCGGACAGGAAACCCGGCGTAGTATTCGGTTACGGCGCAAGCCGATTTTCGAATCCAGTCGAGGACCTGAGTGCGTGCCACGCCGAGCTCACCGGGATCGATTTCCACCCTGATCGAGGCGCCGCCGATCGACAGTGACTCATTCGGAGATGGAGTCTCAGCGGCCGCGTTCATTACGGCAGCGACGCTGATGAAAGACAAAGCCGCGACCACGATTCCCACTGCAGATCTCAAGCTCCTGAAATCCATCTCACGCCTTTCGCAACGCGGGGCGAAGCCACTCGCGCCGCTTCGCCCCGTCTTGAGGATTCGGCCTGCCAGCCGCCTCTAGTGTCCTGCTTGCGAAGCAGCTTCCATCGCCCGGACGGTGAAAAATTCTTTGTCGACTGCGCCCTGGTTGATGTACCAGCATTCGCGCTCAGGCGTATGTTGCCCGGGCAGGTAGCACATCGTAGAGAAACCCCCTTGCGTGTCGATCGAGGCCGCGCCGACTACAAATTCCCGCTTGAAGGGGTAGATTGCTATACGCGCATCAGGCACCGGCCGGTCGCGATAAGCCAGCCAGTAGATGTGCGTGCGCCAGAGCTGGCCGCGCTGGTCGTAGGTGTCGATGTAGGGCTCGAACCACACTTCTGAATCCAGGTACACGACGGTCTTTTTGTCCAGTGCGCCGGGGTTGTTGACATCGCGCCGCGGTGTCGCCTCGACGACGTACATATGGCGACTCTCCCAGTTCTCCGGGCAAGCCGATGCGCCGCCGTCGGTCGCGCAGGTCACCTCTGGAGAATGAGCCGCGTGCACGGAGGCGAGCATCTCCTTCTCACCCAGAAATTTGTAGTCGTACTGCTCGGTCTTCGGGTTGAAGCCCGAGTAATGATCCGGGTCGAAGGTCTGGGCGCCTGTCGCGGTGCTCAGGAGGGCCTCGTTGAGGCGGCGGACGCGGCGGCTGCCAGGGTTCCAGTCCCAGCTGTCGTCACCACGCTTTGGATCCGCATAACGGAAGCGGATAATTCCTTGTCCGCGCGCATCCTGGGGCGCGAGCACCGGGTAAAGCGCGAACAGCCAGAACCGGCCGGTCTTTTTGAAGTCTGGATCGACCGGCAGCGGCTCCACCTCCGTACGACCAACCAGGTTGTAGCCAGCGTAGTGGCCGACGTCAATATTATCGATTATCTCCTGCTCCTTGCCGGGGCGTATATACTCGCTCTGACAGTCAAAGTAGCGCAGATCGTAATCATCGCTTTGGATCGGCCGGAACACGTTGTTCCAGATGACCTTCTCCGCAACGTACGGATCGTTCGCGTCGATCAGCGGGAAAGGCTGGCCCGCGACGTAGCCGATCATGCTGCGATGGTCGGCAGTCAGCGTAACCTGCGACGCGTACTTCTCGGTCGCATCCATATAAGGCGGTGGCCAGTCGACACGCTGGTTCGGAACGATGTTCATCTGCATCCCGTGCTGGACCATGTAGTAGACGCCCGGCGAAACCAGGTTTTGGACCTTGGTGGCGTTCTGGGGCGTGATCACGTCGCCCGGCTTAACTTGGGCACTCGCCGTCGCGATCGCGATCGACACAGCAATCATCGATACGCATACGCTTAGGAGCGTCTTCCTAAGTACTCGATCAAGCATCACCCGAACCTCCTCAAAGTATTAGTCCGCTTATCGTGAAACAGATTTTCGAGAGAACTAGGTTCAATGATTGTGGTGTCTAGCGAGCATGCCAGCGTCTTCAATCAAGCTGGTCTCGCCAATAGAAGCTTGCGCCATCCCTTGCGATTTATCTTGGTGAAGCCACGAATCGATAACGTGCTTCAGAAAACCATCGACGCTTAGCCAGCCGGCACCCGAAAAAAACAGCCAGACAAAGCTCAGCGCATACAGCGGTTCATCGAGCTCGGCGAAATCATCGAGGCCACCGACATTCTTTAGCTTTACAGTCAGGATCGCGACGATCATGTTGATGATCATAGGAATCGAGACGAAGCGCATTCCTAACCCAACGATCGTCAGTGCGCCGCCGAGGAACTCCGTGTACGCGGAAAGGGCAGCGTTGAAGGCAGGGTAGGGTATTCCCCATTGCGCGAACCGCGTGGCGAAAGAGTCGAGGTCGTGAATCTTTGCCCATCCGGTCTCCATGAAGAAGTAACCAACAAACAGTCGCATCAGGAGGGCGGGAATCCACCAGGCAGCCGATAGCCGATCGAAGAGTTCAGCCGCTGCCGTTACGAGCCTTTTGTAGTTCACCGTGCTGACGCCTCCATTCGCGTTAGTTAGATGCGGCATGGCGGCCGAGGTTACAGACACCTGTTCGGCAGAGACGTGTCCCAACCCATAGCGGCCGGGATGAGACGTTTCATTCGGCCAAGCATCAAAGTCATGTGTATCGCGGAGAAAGAATCGCAGAGCTGACAGGAACCCGGGTCGAAGAGCGTACGACGCTTCGAATCGCACCACGGCACCACGCTGCCTCTTCCTTCAACGCGCGGGCATTCCCTCTCTCTTCGAACGTGCCGGAGCTCCCGTCCAGGATCCCCGATCAAATTATCGACTTTTACGCTTTCGTCTTTTGCCAGAGCGGGTTTCGAAACCTGGGTCTGACTTTCGAGCAGTTCCTGGCGGTCATCTCCGTCATCAAATTTCCGGAATTGCGGCCGACAGCCCGCTGATACGTTGATGATGCCTTCTTCCACATCAACGCAGCCCAATCAGCCCCGGAGAAAGACCGCTTTGGTGCTGGCGGGCGGTGGCGTTACTGGCTTTCTCTACGAAGTCGGAGTGTTAACCGCACTTGACGAGCTGGCTGGCCGCGCCCTGTCGAACGACTTTGATGTCTATGTCGGGACCAGCGCCGGTGCGGTGCTGGCTGCCCTGCTCGCCAATGGTGCTCACGCGGCGGAGATCTTCGCGGCGATGACCCGGAATGAGGCGGGAAGTCCTTTCTACTTTGAGTCTCGCGACATCCTGGGGGTCGGACCTGGCGGGCCGCTGCGGATGATGGGTCAGTTCGCGCGCGCGACGTTCGGAACTCTGGGACGCGCGCTTCGGGCCAAACAACGGCCCTCCTTTGCGCAGATGTTTGCGGACTTTCAAGAGCATCATCCGCCCGGCTTCTATTCGATCGAAGCTCTTGAGAAGACGCTCTGCGACCGATTTTCAGTGCTTGGGTACAGCCACCAGTTCGACAAGCTGTCGCGGGAACTCTTTGTTACCGGGACGGACATCGATACCGGCGAGCATCTGGTTTTCGGCGCGGGTGAGTTCGCAGATTCGCACATTTGCCGTGCGGTCGCTGCCTCATGCGCAATCCCTGTGTTCTTCCGTCCGATCCGCATCGGCGATCGAGACGTCGTCGATGGCGGGGTCTCGGAAGTCTGCCCCCTCGAGATCGCCGTAGAACGAGGCGCGACGGCGATTGTGTTCGTGAATCCTATGGTGCCTATTCGCAACGATCGCGCGCGGATATGCATTCCTGCTCCCGGAGGACACTGCGCGCGCCTAGGGGGTTGGATGGATTGGGGAGCAGGCGATGCGTCTGATGCGGGCCCACTCCCTGGGGTCGGCGATCGATGCTCTGCGCTCCAACCCGCGCGTGGAACTATTGCATGTCGAGCCCGGCCGCGACGAGATGCAACTTTTCATGCATAGCATCAGGTCGTTCTCGACCGGCCGCGAGCTGCTGGAATACGGAAGGGATTCCGGTCGTCGCTTCTTCGCAAGTTCCGGAGCAGCGATCCTATCGACGGGTGACTCCTGCGCGAGCGCCCGGAGATCATTCGCTCACGGCGCGCCATGCTCGCGCGGGCGTATAAGGCGAGGCACCCGATTCGGAAGTGTACCGCCGGCCCACTGAGATCGGTATGAAACCTTTTTCTCTCTGCGGACATCAAAGCCCCATACTAAACCACTCCTTAGGAGGACAAAAAAATGAACGCGAAGAATGCTCTGATCGCCAGTGCGGTGGCGATGCTGTTGGTCACCGGCGCCGTGAATGCGCGCGCCCAAGATAGCTCGGGCACCGATCAGGTGAAGTGCGTCGGTGCCAACAGCTGCAAGGGACACTCATCCTGCAAATCTGCCCAGAATGACTGCAAGGGCAAGAACGCCTGCAAAGGACAAGGCTTCGTCCAGACGTCCGCGCAGGATTGTAAGGACAAGGGCGGCACCATCGCACCGCCGGACAGCAAGTAGATCAGTGGGGGACCTCGGCGTCGCCGCCGGGGTCCTACCAAATCCATGAGCTTTTTACCCCATCTAGGACACGGTGTCGGTCTTCGGACCGTTCACTACCCGCACATTGTGGACCGGACGGCGCGCGCGGACTGGTTCGAAGTAATCTCGGAAAACTTCATGATTGCCGGCGGCCGGCCTCTGCAGATATTGGAGAAGGCCCGCGAACTGGCGCCGGTCGTTCTTCATGGCGTGTCGCTCAATATCGGAGGAACCGATCCTCTAAGAGATGACTATTTGGCGGAACTCGAGTTGTTGATTCGACGGTTCGCTCCGGCGTGGGTTTCCGATCATCTTTGTTGGGGAGCAGTCGGCGGACGCTTTGCCCACGACCTGTTGCCGCTTCCCTACACTGAAGAAGCGGTGAGACACGTCGCCGCTCGAATCCGCCAGGTTCAGGACCGGCTTGGACGCCGCATCCTGATGGAGAATGTTTCGAGCTACCTAACCTATTCAATTTCGTCCATGCCGGAATGGGTGTTCGTTTCTGCCGTCGCCGAGGAAGCCGATTGCGGCATCCTGTTGGACGTAAACAACATTTACGTCAACGCAATCAACCACGGCTTCTCTCCGCTGGAATATCTTTCGGGAATTCCCAGCGAGCGGGTCGGGCAGATTCACCTGGCCGGTCACAGCAGCTCGGGAGATTTGCTGATCGACACTCACGACCATCCCGTTCCGACGCCGGTATGGCGGCTCTATCGCGAGGCGGTGCGACGGTTCGGAGCCGTGTCAACGCTAGTCGAATGGGATGACGAGATACCCCCTTTTGAAGAACTAATGGCCGAAGCAAATCGCGCGCGTGAAATTGAGGGCGAGGTACTCAATGCCAGCTCCATCTCTCTATGAAGTCCAGCGATTGTTCTGGAAATCAGTAGCGGTCCAGCCCGGTCGAGACTCGATTGCACCCGCCTTTGTCCGCATGGTTCGGGGGTACGACGACAGCGATCGGAAAACACGAATCAGTGTTTACGCGGACGCTTACTTTCTGCGGCTCCGCGATGTCCTTCGCGAAGACTTCCCTCGCGTAGCCGTTCTGGTCGGCCCCGCGCAATTTGATGACGTTGTCAAAGGTTATCTTGAGGCGTTTCCTTCGCGGTGGCCGTCGGTGCGACACCTGGGCCACGCGCTGTCTGAATTCCTCCGGCACAGAACAGACACGCCCAAGTGCCTTGCCGATCTCGCCGAACTGGAATGGGCCCGCATTGAGGTTTTTGACGCGCCCGATGCTGAATGTGCGACAATCGAGGACTTTATCTCGGTTCCTGCAGATGCCTGGCCGACTCTGCACTTCTCGGCGATACCCGCAATCAAAATTTTGCGCGCTCAATACCCCGTTCATCACCTTTGGTCCGGTGGAAAATCGTTGGAAGTGACGGCGGCCGAGACTTCGTTACGCGTCTGGCGCGCAAATGACTGCCGAGTCTTTCATGCGCTGATGGACAAGCGTGAGTCCGCGGCCATCCGGAAGATGATCTCGGGCGCGCCGTTCGCGGCAATATGTGAAACATTCGCTGACTTGCCCGAGGCTGGAGCGGCGCAAGAATCGGCGGCGCTTCTTGTACGGTGGATTGAGGACGGAATCATCCATCGAATCGACCAAGCGGCGTAGCCTACGAACCACTTCCATTCTTGAGTCTGTTGTCCAGGATTCTGTTGACAAGAGACTTCGGCATCACCGTTTCGCTGGAATCGCGCGAATCTTCCGCTATCCGCTTGGCCGCACTAATTGTCAGCTCATATCCTTTCAGATAGTCCGAGCATCGGGCGCACTCTCCCCGGTGCCGCAAGAACGATCGACGATCAACATCGCTCAATTCATCGTCTCGTAATCGACGAATCAAGCCGACGAACTCGCGGCAAGTCAATTCACTACGCTGCACGGTTTGCTTCCTTCTCATCAGGCCCTTTCGATGCTGTCATGCTCAGAGGATGTCTGGCAATAACGCATGCGAAATCTTTCGTGAAACACAAATCCAGTGTCCAATCGAGCGCAACGCGCATCTTCTTCTCAATGCGCGGAAGCTTGAACAGATAAATTGTCCGCCAAAGCCACCAGGCCAAAAATCCAGAAAAATTCAGGCCAAATATGTTCGCCACCCCGGTTCGCCGGCCGATTGCGGCGAGCCGGCCTAGGGTCGAAAATCGAAATGGTTGCTTGCTTCCTCCCACGATATCCGCGACGACGTTGCGTGCAACGCATCTGCCTTCGCGAATCGCATGCTGAGCGGTAGGCGGATGGAATCCTCCGGTCTCGCGGTCGGGAATCGACGCGCAATCGCCCAAAGCCCAGACGCCGGGAAATCCGTCAACTCCGAGGTACTCATTGACGAGGATACGTCCGCCGCTTTTCGGGACAGGCAGATCTGCGACGAGAGGATTCGGCGCGTTGCCCGCTGCCCAGATCAGCGTGGTAGCGGGAATCGTCCGCCCATCTGAGAGATCGACCAGACCATCGCGAACAGCCGTGACGCGCGTGCGTGTGATTATCTCAACGCCGCGGGCAGCCAGCTTTCTCTGCGCGTAGGCCCCGAGCTTATTGCCCAATTCCGGCAGTATGAACTCGTCAGACGATATAAGGATCGTATGGACAAATTCGGGCGTCAGGTTTGGATAAAAACGGATCGCGGCGCGGACGAAGTCATGGATCCCCCCCAACGTCTCGACTCCGGCGAAACCGGCCCCCACTACCACGAACGTGAGCAGAGGCTGGCGCTGGCCGGCCGCGCACTCCGAGTTCGCTTCCTCGAGATGCGTGATCAGGCGGTTCCTCAATTCGATCGCGTCGTCCAGCGTCTTGATAGTCAGCGCTGCATCCTGCACCCCCGGGAGTCCAAAGAAATTCGTGCTCGAACCGACCGCGATTATCAGATGGTCGTACGGAAGATCGTGGACGTGACGATCGAAGCCATGGGTGACGGTAACGCATCGTCGTTCGAGATTTATCTTTTCTATATTCCCGGTGAACGTCTTTACGCGCCGCAGCAGCTTCCGAAGAGGATTGACGATGGTGTTCATCTCAAGATCGCTCGCCGCGACTTCATGCAACATCGGCGTGAATAGAAAGTAGTTGTCCCGCGTCACTAGGGTGATGTTTACGCGGTCACGGTCGCGGAGAGCACGTTCCAGTTCAATCGCGGCGTATATGCCGCCGAAACCGCCTCCGAGTACAAGGACGCGGCAGACACGATCTGCTCCCGCTTCAGGGTCCGGATCCCCGCATCCGGGGGCATGGTTTTCGCCTTGATCCAATTGATTTCTCCGCAGCGGAACCGTTGAAAGTACCGGATTGTTCCATACCTTAGATGCGCCTCAGGCCGCGGGGTTTCATTGCCTGTTGGCGTACTGCCGGATCGGCACTAGAATCGATTCGGCAGAAAACTCCGCGACTATCGGGCTGGAGTTCTCCTTGATGGGTGCGAAGCAATACAGGACTGAGACCTCCTCCGATGACGCGGCGCTGCGCGAGATCGTCGAGGGCGTGGAATCGGAAACGGGCGATCAGTTCTTTTACTCGCTCGTCAAACACCTCGCATCCGCACTCGGCTGCGAGTACGCGTTTGTCTCCGAACTGCTCGTAGATCGTCTGCGGTTTCGGACGCGTGCCGTGTGGGGACGTGGAAGCTTCATGGATAACTTCGAGGTTCCCCTCGATGGCACTCCGTGCGAAGCAGTTCTGAACGGCAAGTCTTCTCATCATCCCGAACGGATCTGTCAGCTCTTCCCCACTGACGCCGCTCTTAAGCAGTGGGGCGTCGAGAGCTACTGCGGCGTTCCCCTGCTTGATTCTGGCGGGACCGTCGTCGGCCACCTGGCGATCCTGTCCGAGCGGCCGATGTTGGACGGACCCCGCGGGCTCGCGATCATGCGAATTTTCGCGGCCCGCGCGCGCGCAGAATTAGAGCGCCTACGCACAGAGGAAGCACTGCGCCAGGTGAACGAGGCGTTGGTACGGAGCGAAGAACGCTTTCGCGACCTATTCGACGAGGCTCCGATAGCCTACGTCCATGAAGGGCTTGACTCGCGGTTCGTCGAGGCTAACCGCACGGCGATGAGGATCCTCGGCCTCAAGCCCGAAGAGATCGCTGGAATGACGGGGAAGTCTTTGGTGCCCGATACTCCCGAGGCCCACCAACGCTTAGGCGAGTGGCTCGCTTCAATGGAGCGCGGCACCGCTACGACAGGCACCGTCCTCGAGATACGCCGCAAAAATGACGGTAGGCCCGCGTGGATCCAGTGCTGGTCAAGGCCAGCTCCCGACGGCAGTTACACGCGGACTATGTTCATCGATGTAACGGACCGCGTGCTGATGGAGCGAGAGAAGGTGCGCCTCCAAGCTCAAAACACGTACCTGATTGAAGAGATCAAGGAAACGCACAACTTCGAGGAGATCGTCGGGCAGAGCCGGGCTCTCGCCGAGGTAATCGAAAAGGTAAAGCTCGTCGCGAGTACGGATTCGTCGGTCCTGATTCTGGGCGAAACCGGCACCGGAAAGGAGCTGGTGGCGCGCGCCGTGCACTCGAACAGCGAGCGCAGGAATCGGCCGCTGGTCAAGGTGAACTGCGCCGCTCTTCCGGTTGGTCTCATCGAAAGCGAGTTGTTCGGTCATGAGAAGGGAGCCTTCACCGGCGCGACCGATCGTCGAATCGGACGCTTCGAACTCGCGCACGGAGGAACAATCTTTCTGGACGAGATCGGTGACATGCCGCCCGACGTGCAGGTCAAGCTGTTGCGCGTTCTCCAGGAACACGAGTTCGAACGGCTCGGCGGTTCTAATCTGATCAAGGTCGACGTGCGTGTGATCGCTGCGACTAACCGCGATCTTCTTCGATCGGCCACCGAGGGAACCTTCCGACAGGATTTGTTCTACCGTCTGAACGTTTTTCCCGTTCAACTGCCGCCGCTGCGCGAACGCCACGAAGATATTCCGCCACTCGTGCACTACTTCATCCGCCGCTTCAGCATGAAAATCGGGCGCAAGATAACCCGTATTCAGCGGGAAACGATGGAGAGGCTGGTCAGCTACAGCTGGCCGGGAAATGTGCGCGAGCTCGAGAACGTGATCGAACGCGCGGTAATCCTGTCGCGGGGGGTCGAACTTGAGGTCGCTCCCGGCGTCTTACCAGAGATGGAGGCAGTCGCTCCCAGCTCAGCCCCCTCGCCCCGACCGGCACAGCCGGAAAAGCCCTCCGAGGTTCCTTCGCCGCAGAGCATCGAACAGGTGGAACGTGGTCACATACTCGCGGTTCTGATGCAAACCAACTGGCGAATTGAAGGATCTGACGGTGCAGCGGCCTTGCTGAACCTCAATCCCAGCACGCTTCGCAGTCGAATGAAAAAGCTCGGCGTTCAGCGGAGTACTCAAGGGGTTTCGTAGATCCGCGAGATATCGCGGGCCAGCGTCACGGCTCGCGGTCTTCAGGTGCCTGAATCCCAGGAATCATTGCGATCTTGGTCGTGGCCCGTGCCTTGCTCTAACCGAGGTCATGATCAGAATCACCGTAGTTCCCCGTGAGCATGGCGCGACACGAGTCATCGTCGAGGGCCGGATAACCAAGCTCTCATCGGCCGAATTGGCCAGCGTATGCGATAAGCATCTTGCCGGCGGAGACAACCTCGAACTCGATCTGTCGGCCGTGACCTTCGCCGACAGTGAGGGTGTAGCCCTGGTACGCGATCTGCTTAGGCAGGGCTGCGTTCTCGGAGAATGCGCGGGATTGGTACGCGCGCTTGTGTCAGATGATTCACTGCAACTGCCGAGGTCGACCGCCGCGATCGACGAAGCACAGTTGCTTGCGCAGCTGCGCGCCGGCGACGCGGACGCCTTCGGGCTGATGGTACAGCGATACGGCGGCCGTATGCTGGCGACCGCCCGCAGATTTCTTAACAACGAGCACGACGCGCAGGACGCTGTTCAGGAGGCGTTCGCTTCGGCCTTCCGCGCGCTCGACAAATTCAACGGTGAAGCGATGCTCTCAACCTGGCTTCATCGGATCGTTGTAAACGCGGCGCTGGCGCAATTGCGGTCCAAGAGGCGCCGGGGCGAGCAGCCGATCGAAACTTTACTGCCGCGCTTTGACCAGGATGGCGCGTGGATCGACGAGCCGGTGACTTGGACCGATGCCAGCCAGACGATTCTGGAACGGCGCGACTCACGTCAGATGGTGCGGCGATGCATTGGGAGCCTTCCCGAGATCTACCGCTCGGTCGTTCTGCTGCGCGATATCCAGGAGTTGGACACCGACGAGACTGCACGATCGCTGGCGATCACGCCGAATACAGTCAAAGTGCGGCTCCATCGGGCTCGCCAGGCACTCAAGAGGCTCATCGAGCGAGAGCCCGGGCTCCAGTTCTGTGATTCGAACCATATTGGCTCATGCGATCGTGAGCACCGCGCTTCGCTCTAGGCAGAGGGTTTGCAGGCAAGCCACGAGAGCAATCGCTTATGCCTTGGCTCCGCGCAGTCGAACTCCACGGGAGTGTCGCCAGCTCACTGAAAATGAACGCGAACCCTTAGGCAAGTAACGTGCGGATGAGTAAAACCCCAGGTGTTTTTGCCTTCATTGCATCGGCCGTGCTCGCCTTCCCGGCGATAGCGTTCTCGCAATTCGGTGGTCAGGGCCTTGGTAGCGCACTTAGCAACGATCCCTTGTCGCACCAAGGTCAGGTCCGCCCCGGCGTCGATGATACCGCCGGACACGCCGCGCAGGAGACGCCCTTCACGATCATCAAAGATGTAAAGCTGGGCCTCAAAGATGCTGATCCGAACGTGCGCGTGGATGAGTTGACCAAATTACGCGATCTGCAAGATCCAGAAGTGAACGCTATTCTGATGGAATCGATGGCCGACCCGGATTTGCGTGTGAAGCTTAAGGCCATCGACCTCCTGGGTTCGCGCGAGGCTGATGAGGCAGTAGCGCCGATGTCGTCGATGCTGTTTCTGCGATCGACGGAGCAAATCGCAAGACTTCATCTGGTTGCGGAGCTGGGCCGAATCGGCGACGGGCAAGCTGCACCGGCTGTTATGCAATTTCTGGCTGAGCCCGAGGACGAGCGCGGACGCGGCACTGCGGTATTTGCGCTAGGCGAGATTGGAAATGAGAAAGCGACGCCGCTCCTCAAAAGGGTCGCGATGGAAGATCACAGTCCGACGGTACGGCGGCTGGCGCGAGAAGCGCTGCGCAAGATCGACGGCGACCTTCCTTTCGAGCACCAAAAGAAGCTGGCGTCGCAGCAAGACGCGCATGCCACGGTTCCGACCGATCGGAAGCTTGCAAAGCTGCGCGAGCTCGACCACGAATTGCAGAACCAAGAGCGTTAACCCTGAGTCGTATATCGTAAAAAGAGCCGGCCTGATTTCTCAGCCGGCCTTGGCGCTATTGATGCCTCTATTTTTTTCGCGACGAGACATCGCGGCGTTCGCGCTTGCTTGACAGGGAGCACGGGAGGGCGGCGAATCATCCGCGACGCTTCGCCCGCGAGCGCGCCAATGAAGCACCCCGCGTCTGAGCCGACAGAGATCGATTTCGAGCGCATCACAGATGCTCTGGAGGGAAAATGGCCCATTTCCCTCAGCGCGAAAAAGCCACCGCTCGGCATCGGCGAATAGTCTGCGGCGAGGTCCTTGCCCACATGCAAAACCCATGCGAAAGCACCGAATGGCATCGGTGAGCACCGCGAACATCAACTGTTTTTCCGGTTCGAGATGCTTGGTTCGTGCATCGAAATGCTGCGATGGCAGAACAATGTCCGGCAGCGAGAACCCATCGAGTATGGCGTTGGCCGTGGACATCTGGCGTTCCTGTGTTTCCGCCGACTGTTGGAGATTTGACACGCAGATAATGGCAGCAAAGTCGCGCGAAGACTTTCTGAATCCCTAGAAGTTGGATGCAACGAGAGGGCCTCAGGTTACATACGGGCGCGTAACACGTGCCACGGGGAGCGCCGCGGTTTCGTATACACGTATGAAGCTCGACCCCATCCTGTCGCCGGACCGAAACGGCGCAATCGCGGATGTTCATTTCCCGGCCTTTGAGACAAATAGTCTTCGCCGACATCTTAGTAACGATGGCCTCGGCTCTCGACTGCGATGTGCTTGTCGCCGGCGGCGGACCCGCTGGGCTCGCCGTTGCAATCGCAGCGCGAATGAACGGTCTGCGTGTGATCGTAATCGAGCGCCAGCCCTCTCCACTTGACAAGGCTTGCGGCGAATGCCTCATGCCGCCGGCGGTATCAGCGCTCAAGCGGCTGGGCGTGCTGGATTTAATCGATCCCGCCCATCGCGCCTCGATCGACGGCATTCGATTCAAACAAGAAGGCGCTGCGTCGGCCGAGGCCCGATTCCCGTCACCGGGCGGACTGGGCGTCAGGAGGACTGAGCTGACTGCGGCGATGATGCATCGCGCTCGCCGGCTCGGCGCGGAAATTCACCAGCGCACCAGCGTACGCGGCTATCGTGTCCAGCAGGACCAGGTGCTTGCGGAAACGGATGTGGGACCAGTGCGCACCCGATTCCTTGCTGCCGCAGACGGCCTTCA
The DNA here is from genome assembly GCA_963724395.1 of uncultured delta proteobacterium. GTDB lineage: Bacteria > Desulfobacterota > Binatia > Binatales > Binataceae > Binatus. Next base: position 331,995 of record CAVRUK010000006.1, read on the forward strand.
CTCGCGCATGCGCTCAATGGCCGGATTGCAGGCGACCTCGAGCGGACCGCGGCGATTCGGGATCCGCCAGCATTTTCAAATCGAGCCGTGGTGCCGCTTCGTCGAAGTTCACTTTGCCGACGGAGTTGAGGCCTACGTCACTCCGGTCGGTCCCATGCGAGTGGGTGTCACGTTCCTTTGGGACGACGCGCGCGTGGCGCGGGATAGCGCTTCGATTGACAAACTTCTTGAACGCTTTCCTTCCATTTCGGTCCGCCTTGCGGGAGCGGAGGTGGATTCCCCTCCCCGAGGCGCCGGTCCGATGGCACGTACGGCACGTTCGCGAATCGCAGACCGTTTTGCGCTGGTGGGGGATGCGGCAGGTTATATCGATGCGATCACAGGCGAAGGGCTGTCACTCGCGTTCGTCTCGGCGCTCACTCTTGGCAGGATACTTCCCACCGCGCTCGCATTAGGCGGGTCGCGCGCGACACTCCTGGCGTACCAGCGCGAATCCGCGCACCAGTTCCGCCGCTACGCGTTTGTGACAAAGATCATGCTCGCCTTTGCGCGCCGCCCAGCGCTTCACGGACCAGTAATCGCAACGCTCGCGCGCCACCCTCAAATGTTCTCAGCGATACTCCACTTCGCTGTCGGCTCTCGCTCGGCAAGAGAGCTGCCCGAGAACACCCCATCGCTGAGCCCTGCGGAATCGCAAGATTGAACCCTATCCAGGAGGAAGAGATGCGTTCATCGAAGTTTCTAATATTGTTCGCTATCGGACTGGCGCTCGTAAGTTCCGGCTGTGGTGCGCTACAGGCCGCCAGGTCAGAACAGGTTGAAAAGCAAATAGCCTTCGAGCATCGCGTTGACACTGCTCATGTCTGGGTCACCACTCAGGCACCCCCGGCCGGCAAGCCTTACTCTACCCTCGGCGAGTTAAGTTACACCGAGCCGTTCTCACCCGATGCGATCGACGAGTCCAAGATCAGCGACAAGTTGAAAAAAATAGCCCTCGAGAAATGGCCTGATATGATCGACGCGATCGTCAACGAGAATCAAACGGTTTCGGCCGACGGCTCGCAGATCACGGTCACCGGAAAGGCAATTCAATACGACTCGTCGGTTGATCGGGCAGCCTTGCATCACCTTAACGACGACCTCGTCGCGTCGCCTAACGGCAACTAGTCGCCATCAACAGAACACAGGCGCAAGCGGAAACCGTTCGCGACGCTCAGAACGACAGAGCTGAAGATGCCTGATATTGTTGGACTTTTTTCAATGCTTACACAGAAACTTACACATTTTCACATTTCATGGAAATAAAGCCAATAAAACAATGAACTTTTCGTTATAAGCAGACGACTTAAAATCCTCTGGAGCGAAAGCTCCGTGCGGGTTCGACCCCCGCCCCCGGCACCAAAAACGCTAATTGCTGGAAGGACTTTCTTTGAATTCAAAATTGCTGGAAAATTTGCCTGCGGAAGGCCGACTTGGAAAGAAATTTGAAGGAGTCCCCAAGGGCGCTTCAAAGACTCGGGGCGCTGGTTTAGGATTCGCGTCACCACTTTACGAGGCGATGCCACCGAAGAGCTGCGGCCTGCGCTCGTCATCCTGAAACTTCCGATCGGTAGAAGCGCGCTTACTTCCCGCGCGAAGCCTTCGGCGGCTTGTGGCCTCGCCGTGCCTGTTGCGCAGCCGCAGAGTGATACTTGCGGCGAATTTCCGCAATATCCACTTGCGCCGGCGGCAGTTTCAGGTCCATGTCCTCCATTGTGTCGGCGAGGATCTCGGAAATGGCCAGGTTGCGGAACCACTTGTGATCGGACGGGATCACGTACCATGGCGCGTGCTTGGTGCTCGTTCTTTCCATGGCCTCCTCGTACGCCCTCATATAGTCTGGCCACAGCTTGCGTTCCGAGTAGTCGCCCTCACTGATTTTCCAGTGCCGCATCGGGTCATCGAGGCGCTGCGCGAAGCGCTCCAGCTGCTCCTCGGGGCTGATGTGGAGGTAGAACTTAAGAACGCGCGTGCCGCTGTCGTAAAGCATCTTCTCGAAGTCGTTGATCAAATCGTAGCGCTTCGACCACACCGACTCCGGAACCAGCTTGTGCACGCGCACGACCAACACATCCTCATAGTGGGACCGATTGAAGATCACGACTTGCCCTTTGGACGGCGTGTGGAGGTGGGCGCGCCAGAGGAAGTCGTGGGCGAGTTCGATTTTACTCGGCTGTTTGAAGCTGGCGACCAACGTCCCCTGCGGGTTCATTGAGGTGAACACATGGCGCACCACCCCGTCCTTGCCGCCGGCGTCCAAAGCCTGCAGTACGACCAGCAGTGACTTGCTGCCGTCGGCGTACAACAGATACTGCGCCTTGGCCAGGCGCTCGACGTGTTTCTGGATTTCCGGCGTCGCGTCTTTGTGCGATTGGTCGTGCTTGTCTTTGAACCCAGGGTCAATCTTATCGAGCCTGACCTTTGCGCCAGGCTCGACGACGAATCTCTTGCGGTAGTCCATCCTTGCGGTTTCTCCTATGGCTTCGCTGTTGACCCACGCGGCGGCGCCGCGACGTGCGGTCGAGGCGACTGGTTCACCGCCTCCTTAACTGGCGGCTGGAGCCGCCACCTTGGCGGGGACTCCGGCCGGATGAAGGTTGGCGTTGACTCTTGCCAGGTGGCGCTGATGGCTTGCGGTCCCGAGATGCATCAAGCGGTAAACCTCAACCTTCACCAGGTCGTTGATGAGAAACCACACCAGCGCATAGCCCCACACCAGCAACGCATATTTCCATCCGAGTGGCGTCATGCCCCATCCGTAGACTGCGGCGAGGGTTCCGATGATTTGGGTGGTTTCGCAGGCAACCACCAGGCGCCAATTGGGCCACGGCCGCTTCCAGAAAGTTCCAGCGCTTCGCGTGATGTAGATGGTGAGATGTCCGGCCACCAGCAGCTTAAGGAACATCAGGCTTTGAACGACGGGACGGGGCAAGTGAAGATAGCTCTCGGCGATCCAGAAAAGGCCGAAGGCAGCGATAACTCCCAACACGCCGAGAACCGAGCTGACCGTGAGCACGCGCTCCATGTCCCAGCGCACCGGGCGCGGAGCCACAATGGTGTTGTCGTAAGCGATCATCATAATCGGGAAGTCGTTGAGGACTGCGATGAGCACGATCATGACGGCGGTTACCGGGTAGAAGTTGAACACAACGATCGCGAGCGTCATGAAGAGCAATACGCGGATGGTCTCGGAAATCCGGTAGATTGCATAGCTGTTCATGCGCTCGAAGATCTTGCGCGCTTCCGCGATCGCAGCGGTGATTACGGAGAGACCTGTCGCCGTGAGCACCAGGTCCGAAGCTGCACGGGCGGCGTCGGTCGCGCCGCTGACCGCGATTCCGCAATCGGCCTGTTTGAGTGCGGGCGCGTCGTTGACACCATCCCCGGTCATTCCAACGATATGTCCCTGCGCCTGAAGGGCTTTGACGATTTTGAATTTGTGCTCGGGAAAAACCTCAGCATAGCCATCGGCCGCGTCTATCTTCGCGCTGTCATCAGACTTGCCGTCGGGAAACAGATCGCTGGCAACCGCGATATTCGGTCCCAACTTGAGTTCGAGCGACACCTCGCGGGCAATTGCAAGATTGTCGCCGGTAACCATGCGCACCTGCAGGCCCATCTTTCGAGCGGTCGTAATCGTCGAGGCTGAGTCGTCACGCGGAGTATCCGACAGCGACAGCAGACCAAGGAATTGCCACTTTCCCTGCGCGTCGGTGCGCGCAACGCCAAGGGTACGAAAGCCTTTGCTCGCCAGATCGTTAACCTGGTCTTGAGCTTTTTTGCGCGCGTCAGCGTCGAGATGGACAAGGTCCAGGATTACCTGCGGCGCTCCCTTCGAGACTTTGAAAGTGGCGTTGTCGTGCTTGACCTCGGCCTCAGTTCGCTTACTGACCGGGTCGAAAGGTGTGAAGTGAGTAATTTGGTAAGTCTTTAACACCGAGTTGTCGCTGAGACCTTTGATTACGGCCTCGTCGATGCCGTCGCCGCCCTCGGTTCGCGACGCCAACGCCCCGCCAAGGATCAAATCCTGCGCGTTGCTGGCCTTGAAAATCACCGGATTGCCCAGCTTGAGTTCGTTCTTCGTAAGCGTGCCCGTCTTGTCCGAGCAGAGAATATCCATTCCTGCCATCTCTTCGATCGCAGCAAGGCGGGACACAATGGCCTTCATTCTGGCGAGCACGGATGCGCCGACGGCCATCGTCACGGACAAAACCGCGGGCAAAGCAACTGGTATCGCAGCGACGGTAAGAATCAATGCGAATAGCAGGGTTTCGACCAGAGGATCGCCGCGATACAGCGCTACAGTCAGAATCAATGCGACCAGACCGAGCGTGATCAGAATGAGAAAATTGCCTATCTTGAGGACCGCCTTCTGAAAGTGGGAGACGGTCTTGACGCTCTCGACCAGCCGCGCGGTGCGGCCAAAGAGCGTGTTCATTCCGGTCGCGGTGACTAACCCGTTCATCTGGCCCATTCGCACGATTGATCCTGAATAGGCGACGTCATTCTTCTTCTTGTCGACCGGCAGTGATTCGCCGGTCAGCGCAGACTGGTCGATACTGAGATAGTCGCCATCGACGAGCTTCAGGTCGGCGGGGACGACATTGCCGAGCTTGACCATGAGGATGTCCCCGATCACCAGGGTCTTGGCCTCGACGTCACTCCACTTGCCGTCCCGCAAGACTCGCGAATGCAAGGCGAGATTTTTTTTGAGCGCTTCTATCTCGTTGTCGGCCTTGAATTCTTCCCAGAAGCCGACCACAGCGTTCAGCGCCAGCATGAAGAAGATGATGACAAAGTCTTCCCAATGCCGCACCACGGCGGAGAGTACAGCGGCAATTTCGATCATCCACGGGATAGGTCCCCACAGGAACGTCAGGAACCGCTTGAGCGGGCTGATGTGCTTTTCTTCGATGGCATTCGGGCCGTCCTTCTTGAGCCGGGTCGCCGCTTCCTCCTGAGTCAGTCCATGCTCGATGCTTGAATGGAACTTGGTGAGCGCATCCTGGATCGTCCCCGTATTAGCGGGCATCTGCACACCCTTGGCCGCATCTGCTTTGGCTCCATTTGTCTTGGGGGCATCGGCCTCGGACGCATCAACTTTGGTCGCGTCTGCGGAAACCGAAGCCTCTGCCTTTTGCCAGTCGCCGATCTCGCTTCCCGGTCCGCCGTGGCGCGCCTGGAATATCTCGTATGCGCGGGTGCGAATCTCGGCTACCCTGGACTTCGATCCATTGGGTTTGTCGGCGCCCGCCTTGGCACCATTCTGCGCGGAATCCTTCGGATCGGCTAAGGTCTTCGCGTCTTCTCCGGAATCTTTCTGAATAGCCATTTTTCAGCTCCTGCCAAATTTCTCCTACACGGCGCCGACCGGCCTTGGTCACTAGCTCAGTTTGCGACGGCGCCTGGAAGCGGCTGCTGCCGTTGGCTGCGAGGCCACCAGGCCAAGTCGCCAGTCATCACATAGGTTAGCAGCGCTACCAGCATCAAACTCACCGCGACCCACAGACGCCAGTCATGATGCGCATGCTTCCAGTAAGGACGATGGAAGCCATGGTTAACACCGTCGCTGTCTGGACCTTCGTAACTTTGACGACTATGTTTTGTCTTACTCACTAGCTTCCTGCCTTGGCGACTCCCCATTGAATGACTTCGGGACCACGTTGCCACCGCTTGACGCCTGCCACTTCCAATTGCGGATTTCCGGTAAGTCCTGTCCGTGCTCGTCGATGTAATGCTTATGCTCGATGAGCTTGTCCTGCATCTTCTGCTTTAGATAGGTTCCTTTGGCGCCCAAATGCGGTAGGCGATCGACCACATCCTGCACCAAGTGAAATCGATCCAGGTCATTCTGAACCCTCATATCGAAGGCAGTCGTGATTGTGCCTTCTTCCTTGTAGCCGCGAACGTGCAGGTTGCGATTAGTGCGGCGATAGGTCAGCCGGTGGACCAGCCATGGGTATCCATGGAAACCAAAGATGATGTGCTTGTCCTTAGTAAAGAGCGAGTCGTAGTCGGTCTCGCTCAGCCCGTGCGGATGCTCACTCGCAGACTGGAGCTTCATGAGATCGACTACGTTGATCACCCGGATTTTCAAATCTGGCAAACAGTTGCGAAGGATGGCAACGGCAGCGAGGATCTCGAGTGTAGGCGTGTCTCCGCAGCAAGCCATTACTACATCGGGTTCGGTACCCTGATCGTTGCTGGCCCACTGCCAGATTCCAATACCTTCCGTGCAATGTACGACTGCCTCTTCCATCGTCAGCCATTGGGGCAGTGCGTGTTTGCCGGCAACCACCACGTTGACGTAGTGCCGGCTACGCAGACAGTGATCGAAAACCGATAGCAGACAGTTGGCGTCGGGCGGCAGATAGACGCGTACGACATCAGCTTTCTTGTTGATAACGTGGTCGAGGAAGCCGGGATCCTGGTGCGTGAAGCCGTTGTGATCCTGCTGCCAGACGTGAGAGGCGAGCAGATAGTTCAGCGACGCGATCTTCCGGCGCCAGGGTAGTTCCAGCGTTACTTTCAGCCACTTAGCGTGCTGGCTGAACATCGAGTCGACGATTCGAATGAAGGCCTCATAGCTGTTGAAAAGGCCGTGCCGTCCGGTCAGTAGATAGCCCTCGAGCCAACCCTCGCACTGGTGCTCGCTGAGCATCGAGTCCAGCACGCGTCCAGTAGGTGCCAGGAATTCATCATTCTTAACCTCGCGCGCGTCCCACTGACGGTTAGTGACTTCAAAAACCGCGCCCAGAAGATTCGAAAGCGTCTCATCGGGGCCGAAGACGCGAAAGTTACGCTGTTCCTGATTCAGCTTAGCGACATCACGGAGGAACTTGCCCAGCACGAGAGTATCCTCGGCATCGACGGCGCCGGGGGAAGGGACATTCACAGCGTGCTCGTGGAAGTCCGGCATTCGCAGGTCGCGCAGCAGAATTCCGCCGTTGGCGTGGGGATTGGCGCCCATCCGCCAGTCACCCTTGGGCGCGAGCTCGGCCAATTCCGGTATCAGACGGCCAGGCTCATCGAAAAGTTCCTCGGCCTTATAGCTCTTCATCCAGCTTTCAAGCAGCTTGACGTGATCCGGATGTTCGGGATCAACGAGAAGTGGCACCTGGTGCGATCGGAAAGTGCCCTCGATTTGTAAGCCGTCGACGATTTTCGGTCCCGTCCAGCCCTTGGGCGACCTAAGGACGATCATCGGCCAGCGCCGCCGAGTGTTGTCGTTTTTGTTACAGGCGTTGCTTTGGATTTGCCTAATGTCTTCGATGACCCGTTCCAAAGTAGCGGCCATTAGTTGATGCATCTTCTCGGGCTCGTCGCCCTCGACAAAATAGGGAGTCCAGCCGCAGCCTCGTAGAAATTGCTCCAACTCCTCATGCTCGATGCGCGCGAGCACGGTCGGGTTGCTGATCTTATATCCATTGAGGTGCAGGATCGGCAGCACAGCTCCATCGGAAATCGGATTCAGCAGCTTGTTGGACTGCCATGCGGTCGCTAATGGGCCGGTTTCCGCCTCGCCGTCGCCGATGACGCAGGCGACGATGAGGCCGGGATTGTCGAACGCCGCTCCAAACGCATGGCTGAGCGAGTAGCCCAGCTCGCCACCCTCGTGAATTGATCCCGGCGTCGTTGGCGCAACATGGCTGGAAATTCCACCGGGAAACGAGAACTGCTTGAACAGCTGCTTGAGTCCTGCTTCGTCCTGGCTGATGTTCGGATAGATCTCACTATAGGTGCCTTCAAGGTAAGTGTTGGCCACCAGCGCCGGACCACCATGGCCGGGACCGGCAATGTAGAACATATTCAGGTCGTACTTCTTGATCACCCTGTTCAAATGCACGTAGATGAAATTCTGGCCCGGCGAGGTGCCCCAGTGCCCGACCACCAGCGGCTTTACGTGCGACAGTTTCAGTGGCTCCTTCAGTAGCGGATTGTCGTACAGATAAATCTGGCCGACCGACAGATAGTTCGCCGCACGCCAGTAAGCATTCATCTTGTGAAGCAGTTCCGGAGAAAGAGTCTCTGTGTTCATGGTTCAATTTCCTTTTCTTACAAGGTTCATAACCAACCCCCGCGAAAACCCGCGCGATGCAAGCCTCTGACGATGTATGGGCAGTCTCGCATCAATCGCCACAGTGGGCCGGTGCGATAATTTTCGATCATCAAGACAATAGGCCCTTGATTGAGACCGTAATGCCACGGCGATACCCAGCCACAGGGATTGCTGGATTCGACAGGGTAGGTCGGGTTGAAAGTCGCTTTGAACCCGTAAGGGTTGTGCGCAGTTAGTTTAACTTCATTAATGAAGTAGTCGATCGTCGGAAGCACGATCTCGGGCGCGAACGGCAGCGATGTAACCGCTGCCCACGGCGCAATGGTGCCGTCGTCGGGGCCGTAAGGCACGCCCCGTCCCAAGTAACCGAAGAATTGGCGCTCGATGCCGCCCACTTTGATCGTGTCAAAGCCGGGGCCGTCGCTCGCAGTAATTCCCCAGCAATCTTGGCTATAGCCGGCGAACTTGAGCGGGTTTTCCATTGCGTAATGTTGTTGAACATAGGTCGCGCGACGGCTGTTCTCGAAATAGTCGATAGCTTTGAGGCGCATGAACGCATCCTGGATGCCACGAAAATCGATCCAGAGATGCGAGAGCTGATGCGTGAACAACGGACCGGCGTAAAGGTATTCATACCCGTGAGAGTGTTCCCACCGATAAGTCGAAATCCATGCGGTGTAGCTGCCCTCGGGCAGCGGATGAGCTGGCGATCCAAGGCCCAGGACGTACAGCAGCATCGCCTCGTCGTAACCTGACCATCGGTATTTGAGAAATCCGCTATCGGGCTTCCAGCCGTGCGTAACCGTGGCGCCATCATTTTGCGCCCATTGCCAGTCCGCGCGGCGATAGAGCCGGTCAGCGAGGCTGCGGATTTCGTGCTCGTCGGCGGTATCCGCGTCAAAATAAATTCCCGCCGTCAACGCACCTGCCAGCAGAAAAGCGCTGTCTATCGTTGAAAGCTCGCATTGCCAGGCGCGTCGACCGGTTCGCATGTTCAGAAAATGGTAATAAAAGCCATGGTAGCCGGTGGCGCCGGGTTCGGGACCCTGCCGGCTGTTCCAGAAAAAACGTAACGTGGTCAGAGTTCGTTGTACCGCCGCAGCGCGCGTCATGAAACCGCGCTCGACGGCCACTGGATAAGCCGACATCGCGAAGCCGGTAGCGGCAATACTGGCAGGCCAATCCGGTGCGGTCTTATCGATCACCAGCCCGTTCTCTGGATTCGTCTCGTGTAGAAAGTAGCTGAATGATTGGTGCTGAAGCCTTTCCAGCTGCGCTTCGCCGATTTGTTGCCTGCTGTTCATCGACTCACTTCGACGCAATCTCCGTGAGACTTATCGAGGGCGACCAGTTCGAGGTCCCAGTGGCGTAGATACCCGATAAAGCAGGCGGCTGGTGCGGCCAAAGCCATTGATCGCAATCTCGGCTGACACTGTTGCAAGTCCTGCAGATTCAAAAGCGGAAGCGACTGACTTTACTGACACCTTGAGCTATAAATGCTCGGCGCAGATACAAAAGACCCTTCAAATATCACCTTAGCAGATTCGATGTTCGCCTCATCGCGCGATCGCTATCACGTGTTCCCTATAGAACCGCTGCGCTCATGTTATTTGGCTCAGCTGAAAAAAGTTGAGCGCACACGTGTCGGCGACATTCGGGATGCCGCGACATGAATAGAATGGAAAAGGATTTATGTACGTTACAGCGACCGGCTGTCGGTCAAGCCGAAGGCCCGTCGGACATTGGCGGCGGATCCGAGTCTTAGGAACCCGCCAATCGGCTTAACAGGCCATTTGAGACCAACCGGATTCCTTCAAAACTTACACATAAACTTGCACATTTTCACATATGCGAAGAAATAAAACCATAATTCCGAGCGGTTAGCACCAAACCTTAAGGGACTTAAAATTCTCAGGAGCGAAAGCTCCGTGCGGGTTCGAGTCCCGCCCCCGGCATCATTCAAAGCCTGAAGTTTGTCAGACGAAGCCCACCCAAACGCTTCTGTCGCGACGCTTGACCGCCTGGAGGAGAGGTCTCCTCGCGCAAGGTCAGTTGAGGAGATCGAGTATCGGAACCGTGATCGTCGACTGATTGTCGCCGAGTTGCTTGTTAGAGAGAATCCCCTGGTAGAAGGTGCTGCCGAACATGTCGGCGAAATAGTTCGTACCGGGATAGTAGACGATCGCCACATTGTCGAAATTGAAGTTGCCCGGAAGCGCCTCGGCCTTCGCGAGGTGCATCGGGCCATAGCCGCGTTCCGCCATCAGGTCCTGCATGGCCCCGACATAACGCGCATCAGATCTGTCCTGCGCAGCGCTCCCCCGCTTAACCAGGTTAACGACCACCGCGGCGCGCGCGCCGAGCGTGCTCTCGGCCCGCAACCGCCGCATCAATTCGCTCCCGCGCGTCGGCAGCTTGGCAGGATCGACGGGCGTGAAGGGATAGGCCGACTGTGCAAATTTCGCCGCGTGCGCAAGCTTCTTGAGGAGCAACGCTTGGGGCAGCATCAGATTGGCGACAGGATCGCGCCGCGCGCCTTGCGCATACCAGCGGTCAAACTCCGCTAGGGCCGAAGAGTGGGCCTCTGAAGCTGCTTCCGTTTCGTAGGCCTTCCGCGAGGGATACTGCACCAGCGCGACGGCGGACCATTCCACAGGCCCGACCTGCGCGGAGGGCACGTTGACCACCACCTTTCCCGCATAGATCCACTGGCCTGGGCCCGCCGTTTTTTGCTTGAACCTGCGCACTGCCTCGATGACCTCCGCGCCCTCGCGAACCTTAAGAAAGGTCACAACGTGAAACGCGTCCTTGTCATAGAAGAGCGGCTGGCGATCCTGCGCCGCGTGCCGCCGCACCCGGAGATAGTTTAAGTGCTGCAACAGCATAACGGCGAGCACCGCCGCAAGAAGCCCCGCCAATCCGAAAAGCGCGTAGTGCATGCGGGGCTCCAGGGCGGCGGCGGATTAGGACGTGCGAGCGAAGAAGGCGCGCAGGATCTCGTCCCCGTGCGTTTCCTGCAGAATGTGTCGCGCCTTGGGAATGAGGTCAAAGGAAGCGTCGGCAAAGAGAGCGGCCCAGCTCCGCCCCCAAGCCTCGGTGAAGACATCGTCCGTCCCGCCCCAGATGAAGTGCGCGGGGCGGATCCAACCCTTCAGCGCCTCGAAATACCGGGCCTGATCCGCCGCTGCTCCGCCTTCCGGATTGTCAAAGGGAAGACTCAGCGGGAAGCGGCGGGGACCAGCAAGCCCCGCCTCGCCAAGCCCGTCAAACGGCGCCGCATATCCACGACAAATCTCGCGCTGCTGCGGGGCGATGGGCAGTGGCGTTCCTGAAGCGACGAGAGCCTGGATGGCCGCCGGCTGCGCCATGCCGGTCGCAACCGCCATGAGATCTCCGATCGACATCCGCTCCGGGATTGCGAGGCGAAAGAAGCCCCCTTCCTTCCAGCTCGTGTTCCATTCCCGGAGCGCCGGCGTATAGGAAAAGGCGTCGTGGTGTAGCCAGGTGTTCAAGATCACCAGCCGCTGAAATCGCTCCGGCATCTCCACCGCCTGAGCAAGCCCTATGGGGCCGCCCCAATCGTGGCAGAACAGCGTGACGTTCCTGAGATCGAGCTGTTCGATCAGTGCGCGATGGGCCGCGACGTGGCGCGCGATAGCATACCAGCTGTCATCAATGACCTTATCCGACTTGCCAAAACCGATGTGATCGGCCGCCACACAGCGATAGCCCGCGCGCGCGAGTCCGAAGATCAAGTGACGGTTGAGAAAACTCCAGGTCGGCATTCCGTGCATCAGCAAAGCGATGGGGCCTGCATGCGGTCCCTCGTCCACATAATGCAGGCGCAAACCTTCAAACTCGATGTAGTTGGGCGTGAAAGGATAATCGGGCAAGCTTGCAAAATTGGCGTCGAGGGTTCGAACGAATCGGACCCCATTGCGCGTCGTGCGTACGTCCATCTCAACCAACGTGCGGCAGGGAAAAATTGCCGTAATACCCGCTAGAATACAAGCGGCCCCGAGGGCGGGTGCTAACGCTGACGTACTCGCCATAGCGTTGGCAGGTGTCGATCCGCGCCCGGGCGACCCGCGCGCGCCTCTTCGGGTCGATATCCTCCATTAGCTCCATCGTTCGATTCTTTGGACCAACTGGCTGCTGGTCTGGCTGGTCTCCGACAACGAGCGCACCAGCTGCGTACTGTAGAACTGGCCGCCGCCGGTATAGTAGTACGGCGCCGGATTGGTGAATTCCTTCTCGAGGGCCTGGTACTGAAACGGCCAATCGTTGCTACAACGAGACCTCGGCCGCGCTAAACATTCTTCACCTTCCCGCTTCCCGGACTGCGACGACCGAATGCGTCCCGCTCGGTGCCCGCATTTCAAATCGCCGCACCCTTGCCGTCATCCGACTCGCGCGATAGTCTCATACCGTCCATGGTACAGTATTATACTTGGTAGGGTATCTTATAACTCACGAGAGGCGCTAGTCAATGGCTCATACCATCAGGGACAAGCAAAAGCTCATCAATCGCGTCCGACGAATTCGCGGACAGCTCGATGCGGTCGAAGGGGCGCTCGAAAAAGAGCTCGATTGTACCGTCATCATGCACACCCTCGCCGCCAGCAGAGGCGCTCTCGACAGCCTCATGGCGGAAGTGATGGAGGGCCACATCAAGCTCCACCTGGTAGATCCCGACGATCATCCGACCTCAGTCCAGGCGAAGGCCGCGCAGGATCTGATCGACGTGATCAAGACCTATCTGACGTGATGGACGGCCTGGAAGTGTCGCGGATTTCTTGCGCGTGACCGAGGAGAATGCACGTGACGCCGGTTCGTTGCGATTGTCTGCTGAAGGAGCCTTGCCGGCAGACTCGCAGCCAACAGATTCATTTGATGCCGGTATGCCGGCAGGCAGCAAGAAAGAACACGACGCTGCCGGCAACATGAGTGCCGATCTCCGCGCGTAGCAGCTTGAGGTCTTCGCCGAACACTGCGCGCATGAGAAGGCGGGCGACGACCAGATCGATGAAGAATCCGGTCGTGGCCGTGAGGAACTCCGGAGCGAATGCCGGGTACTTTTCGATCTCGTCCGAGTGCGCGGTCTCGCTTAGCACATGAGTGACGGCTTGCGCGGCGCGATCGCGCGCCATCCGCCCGACGTTCGCCAAATCCGGAAAGCGGCGCGCCTCGGCAACAGCAAGCCGCATGAAGTCGATGACCTCATTGACCAACAGGCGGCCCAGGATGTCGGTGCCCACGTTCACAAGACGTTCCTCGATGGTTGCACCGGCCGATAACTGGCTCTCGAATCGCGCCCGGGCGTTAGCCGCGTTGCGAATCACGACAGCCTTGAACAGCGCTTCCTTGGTAGGGAACCGCGCATAGATGGTCGGCTTTCCCGCGCGGGCGAGGCGCGCGATCTCATCGATACTGGCGCCGGCCAGTCCGCGCTCCAGGAAAACGCGCCGCGCCGTATCCAGAATGCGATCATCGACTTTTCCCGCGAGTTCCCGGGGCGGTCGTCCGATGCGCACAGCCGGTCGCTTCTGCAGACGCTTTTGTGTTGCGGTTAGCCTGGCCATCGCTCTCCCTCACCTTCCAGTGAATGCATCCCTTCCGGCGCGCACCAATTCATCTTCCCCTAATTCTTACCGGGTCTAGCAGCCAAAGTAAATGAACGAAACGGTACCGTATAGATCCCTTGACAAGGCCCGGTAGAGGTATTAAAAAAATTCGGTCGAGAGGAGAATTCATCTAAAACGAGATCAGTAACAAAATGACTCATACGTTCATTTCGCCTCAGCCCTGACGACGGCGGCATCAGGAACCAGCGGCATGGATTTTTATGCCCAACTCGCCTCCTTCGTAGCATCCGGGGCCTCCGTAATCCTGGCCATCCTGGCAATTTGGCTTTCGGTAGTGTTCTTCAGGATGTCCAACCAAGCGTCCCAGAACACGAATGACGCCGCCAAAGGTATCGCTTCAAGCGTAGCGCGTTTGGAGAAGCTCTTTGACACGCTCTATTCGGATACTTTCTCGATGATGAAAGACACCGTGTCCGACATGCGCAAACACGTGTGGCCATCGGCGGAAGATGGCTCAGATCGGATGATTGCTTCAGATGAAGTCGAACACAGAGCGGATCAGAAGATAGCGGCCTTGAAGGAAAGACTGGATGCGCAGATAAACGAAGTCCTCCAGCGCCAGCAGACTGACACGAGCGCTCTTCGTAATGACATGGAAGCACTGATGGACCGAGCGATTAACAGTTCGCGAAAAGCAGAGATAGAAGCTCGCGACGAGACCCTCCGCGAGCATATTTTGCGTGTTCTACGGACGGCAACAGACGAAGGACGGACCCTAAAAGGCTTTGAGGTCCTCGACCAACTGCCAATGTTCGACCGGTCGCGTGTGATCGAGGAGCTGAGAAAAATGCGGGGAGAGCGTGTGATTGATTCGCCTGCTCATGAAGGTCTCGGACCAAACACACCCATACGCCTTGTCAGTCCACAGACGACTCCTCAGGAACGTTCCTAAATGAACCGATACATGGTCCGAGTGCGTACGGGTGTTCCAACAAGGCTGTAGCACTCCAGCCTGAGGGCACGGTAGCCGATTCCGCGGTTGTTCGAAGCGCTTAACTCGAGGCGAACGGCATGATCGGAATCAAACCCTACTCGCGCCGGCGGTGGCTGGGGACATGCGGGACTCAACCGGATGCGGTAGGCGCGAGGCTCCAAAGCGAGGCTCCCAGCGCCAACTTTGAGCGGCGGTGGCTCAGCGGGAGCCGCGCCGTGTCGGCGAAATAAACGAAACGACTACGTACAGTTCTCTTGACAGACTGGAGCGGTGCCGTTATATTAAGTGAACGAAACGGTATCGTTCTAAGCAAGGAGAATTCGAAATGAATAACGAGATCATCCAACGCCAAATGCCACAGCGAAGCCGATTCTGTGGACTGAAGACAAGGGCGCTTGCCTGTGCGGTTCTCGCGGCGGCCACACTCTGCTTTGCTGGAGGGATCGCTCGCGCTGCCGACCCGAATTCCCAGCCCGCCGTCGACGTCGTCCATGTGGACGTTAGCGGACTGCACAACGATACCGGCCAGGTGGTGTGCGCCCTGTTCGCATCGCCAAACGGCTTTCCGCACGATTTCGATAAGGCGCTGATGCGCACCACTGTCGCGATTTCGAATCAGCACGCCTCGTGTGAGTTTCACGATGTAAAGCCTGCGACCTACGCGATCACCGTCGTGCACGACGAGAACTCCAACGGCAAGCTCGATCGCAACGTTATCGGAATCCCGAAGGAGGGCGTCGGTATATCAGGGAGCCAGAAGCCGCACTTCGGAATACCCAGGTTTGAAAGGGCGGAGTTCAACTTCCCCGGCGGCCGCCTCGAACTGCCCATCAAGATCGCCTACCTGTTGTAACGCACAAACGAAACGATGCCGTATCGAACTATTGACAGAACCCGGGTTCATTGGTATTAAATAAACGAAACGGTATCGTTCTTTTTAGACCTCGCAATCGAGAGGAGAATTCAGAGGAGAATTCAGAGGAGAATTCAAATGAATACCGAGATCACAATCCACCCCAAGCTGCAGCACTTCGGACTAGCCACCGCGAACCTCGATGCCATGCTCGACTGGTACCGCAAGGTGCTCGGCATGACGATAAACGCTCGCGCAGATGCGCCCGCCGGACCAGAGGGCAAGCCGCTGTTTTCGGCCGCATTCGCCAGCAACGATGAGGTCAATCATCGCATTGCATTTTTTGAATTGCCTGGCCTCGTCACCGATCCCGAAAAGCGCCGCCACACGCGGATACAGCACGTCGCGTTCGAATACGAGACGCTCGACGACCTGCTGGGCACGTACGTACGGCTGAAGGGCTTAGGCATCGTGCCAGTGCTAGCCGCGGACGAAGGGTCGCAGACTTCTTTCTATTACGTGGACCCTGAGCAGAACAGCGTCGAGCTCAACGTCAACAACTACGGCAACGACTGGACGGCAACGGAGCACATGAAGACTGCTTCGGTCGCAGCCGGTCCAAGGCGGGTGTTCGTCGATCCCGACAAGATGGTCGCGGCGCGCAAGGCGGGCGCGTCGCCCTGGGAGGTGCACGAGCGTGGCTTCGCCGGGGAATTCGCTCCCGCAAAGCCGTACGACCCGCGCGGACTCCTGTGAAGCGGCGGCTCGAGAAACGGAATTAATCGCGAGGGAGATGCTTATGAACCAGAAGTACGCGATCGAAATCGAAAACGTGACTCGCACCTATAAGCGCGACGAGTTCGAAGTTCGCGCGCTGGACAACGTCACGATCAACATTCCGCCTGCCCGCTTCGTTGCCATTATGGGACCGTCGGGATCCGGCAAGACGACGATGCTCAACCTGATCGCCGGCATCGACCATGCCACGAGCGGCCGCGTAGCCGTCGGCGGCGAGGAAATCACCGGGATGAAGGAGCGGGAGCTGGCGGCATGGCGCGCGCGTCATATCGGGCTCGTGTTCCAGTTCTACAACCTGATTCCAGTGTTGACGGCGTTCGAGAACGTTGAGCTGCCGCTGCTGCTGACCGATCTGAACACGACCGAGAGGCGCGAGCATGTCGAGACCGCGCTCAAAGTCGTGGGGCTGGCAGACCGGATGGATCACTATCCGAGGCAATTGTCGGGCGGACAGGAGCAGCGGGTCGCTATCGCGAGGGCGATCGTCGCCGACCCGACGATCATCGTTGCGGACGAGCCCACGGGCGATCTCGATGCGAAGTCGGCCGAAGAGATTCTTGGGCTGTTGGTCGATCTGAATCGGCAGTTTCAGAAAACGATCGTGATGGTCACCCACGATCCGCGTGCGGAGCGCTACGTCGACACGGTGTATCGGCTCGACAAGGGCGTGCTGGCGGGCGTCGCGCCCGGGAAGAGCGGGGCGCTTGGGGAGATGGCGGCTGCGCATGTGTGAGTTGGTCATGCGCACAACCCTCAGACTGACTTCTCCCGTCAAGCGACGGGTGAGGCCTCAAGGAGAGCGCGATGAAGTACACGGGGCTGATTCTTAAGAATTTGATTCGGAGCAAGCGGCGGACTTTTCTGACTGTGATTTCGATTGCCGTGTCGCTGTTCGTTTTCTCAGTGCTGGTCAGTATTCCGACCGTCGCCAACGAGGTTCTCGGTGCAACCGCCTCGTCGACGCGGGTTGCGACACACAACAAGGCAAGCCTCGTGTACCCGATTCCCGAGTCCTACAAGCAGCGAATCCAGTCCCTGCCGCACGTTGAAGCTGTCGTCGCGCAAAGCTGGTTCGGCGGCATCTATCATGAGGTGTACGACCAGTTTCCTAATCTTGCAGTCGATCCCGATCAGGTCGGCGCAATGTGGCCCGATTGGGGAATCAGCAAACAAGCTTTAGACGAGTGGAACAAAATCCGGACTGCGTGCCTAGTCGCGCCGAACACGATGAAGAAATTCGGGCTGCGTGTCGGCCAGCAGATCCAGCTCAGGGGTACGCTGTATCCGTTCAACGTGCAGCTGACGATCGTCGGCACGATTGGCGGAAAGGCGCCGCCCGATTACCTGATCTTCCGTCGCGACTATCTTGAGGAGGCTGCGGGCCGTCCCGGCAACGTCGACAATATCTGGGTCAAAGCTGACAAGCCGGAGAACATGCCACAGGTAATCGCCGCGATCGACGAAGGCTTTGCCAACTCATCGGCGGAGACATTGTCGGAATCCGAGGCGTCTTTTATCGGCGGCTTCGTGCAGCAGTACCGGACGTTTTTCCGGATGGCCGAAATACTGGGCTTTGTCGTGGTGCTGACGATCGGACTGGTGGCGGCGAACACGGCGGCAATGTCGATACGCGAGCGGCGCAGCGAGATCGCGGTGATGCGCTCGATGGGGTTCGCCTCCCGCACGATCCTGTCGCTGCTGCTGGCGGAATCGCTGGCGATTGGGCTGATTGGTGGAATTCTCGGATGCGGTTCGGCGTATGCCCTGCTCAAGATCTTCTCGGTTGCCGCCATGGGCGGAGGTGGGCCGCTAGGCTCGATTAAGATGCCCGCGACGGTACTGGCCGAGACCCTGATAATCGCGGCGCTGATTGGGCTCTTCAGCGCGATTCTACCGGCGCAGTCGGCAGCGCGGCGCAATATCGTCGACGCGCTAAGGACGGTTGCATGACATGGCGATACCACTGAAATACAACATACGGTCGCTGCTGGTGCGGCGCGTCTCCACCGGGATGACCGGCGGCGGCATCGCACTGGTGGTTGCGGTTTTCGTTATCGTGATGGCGCTGGTCGCCGGTCTCAATTCGGCGATTTCGGATACCGGCGATCCCGACAATCTGATCGTGCTGCGTAAGGGCGCTACCACCGAGACTTATTCGACGATCCAGCTCGATCAGTTCGATGCGATGAAATTTCTGCCGCAGATTCGGCGTGAACCCAACGGCGACGTGGATGCGTCGCCGGAGCTGCCGGTGCAGGCGCTGATGGAACGCGTCGGAGGAGGGCGCGACAACATTGTTGTGCGCGGCGTTCTGCCGATCGCGCTGAAAGTCCATCCCAAGGTGAAAATTGTCGAGGGCCGGATGTTCAATCCCTCGGTCAACGAAGTGATAGTCGGCAAGGGCCTGCAGGGGCACTACGCGAACATGCGGATAGGCGACACCCTCCGTTTCGGACGTGGCAACTGGAAGGTCGTCGGAATCATGGCGGCCGACGGCGGTTCGTTCGAGTCCGAGGTGTGGGGCGACATTCACAATGTCCAGGACGACGCGCAGCGCGGCGCCTACTACGCCGATGTGCGGCTCAAACTTGCGCCCGGCGCCGATGCGGACGCCCTGATTCGGCGCATCGCAGACGACCCACGAATCAATCTGCAGGCCGAGACCGAAGCTGCCTACTACAAGGACCAGGCGGTCGTCGCCAACCAGATGCGGGTGCTGGGGATGGTGGTCGCGATCATCATGGCGGTGGGCGCGATCTTCGGCGCGATGAATACAATGTACGCGGCAGTGTCGGCACGCACAACGGAAATTGGGACGCTGCGCGCGCTCGGGTTTGCGCCGTACGCTGTGATGACGTCCTTCCTGCTTGAGTCGGTGGTGCTGGCGGTCCTGGCGGGAGTAATAGGAATAATTCTCGCGCTGCCGATCAACGGTCTGACCACTACCTTCGGCAACTTCGTCACGTTCTCTACGCTCGCTTTCAGCTTCCGCGTGACGTTTGCGATTGTGATCGAAGCGCTGCTCTTCGCGGCTTTTATGGGCATGTTCGGAGGCTGGCTGCCGGCGCGGCAGGCCATGAGAATGCCGGTCGTCGAGGCGCTCAGGAGTGTATGACCATGTCTACTGAGCCCCAAAAGGCAACTAACATTCGTGAGTTGGAATCGCTGCGGATCGCGCGGCCGCAGCAGGTCAAGAAGCCCGATCGCCTGGTGCCGGCGGCGATCACACTTATGATATTGGCCGTGGCCGGTGGAGTCGGATATGAGGTTTATCCGCGCACGCTGGGCCGGCCTCCGGAGGTGCAGACTGCGATCGTGTCGGTGAAAGCTGCAGGACAGGCCAGCACGCTGCTGACCGGCAGCGGTTATATCGTGACCGCACATAAGTACATCACGATAGGCACCAAGATCCTCGGTCAGATAGTCGAAGAACCGATTGAAGAAGGGCAACGCGTCAAGATTGGCGACTTGCTCGCGCGAATTGACGACCGGGACTATAAGGCGCAGTTGCGTCAAGCCTACGCCGATCGTGATACGTCGGCCGCCAACCTCATCCTGAAGCGGGCACGCGCGGAAAGGCTGCGCAGCCTCTACAAAGAGGGTGTGCAATCAAAAGATTCTCTTGACGACGCCGAGAATCAGCTCGCCGTGGCGGAAGCGGACCTGAAGAAGTCCGAGGGCGAGATTGATTTCGCAAAGTTCAACGTGAGTCAGACCGTGATTAGGTCGCCTATCAACGGCGTGGTGCTGCAAAAATACCGCGAGATCGGCGATACGATTAACTTCGGCGGCGAAATCCAGGCCGGCGGCGGCGCCACCGACATCGTGCAGCTCGCCGATCTCACCGACATGCGCTGCGAGGTGGATATCAACGAAAGCGATATCGCCAAAGTGAAGATGGGCACGCCGGCGACCGTAATTCCCGATGCGTATCCCGATAGCCCGTTCCCAGCGCAAATCGTCAAGATCTATCCCGAGGCCGACCGGCAGAAAGGCACGGTCAAGGTCGAAGTGCATATACTGCAGCCCGACCTGAAGATCATCAAGCCCGAGATGAGCGCCAAGGTCACCTTCCAGTCAATCACCACCAACTCCGCCGCGGCGGCGATGGTGCTGGTGCCAAAGAAAGCGATCTTGACAGAGGGCTCTGCCAGTTCGGTCTGGGTCGTGCGCGGCGACAGGATTCATCAGGTGCCGATTGTCACCGGACGCGAGTTCCAGGACGGAATCGAGGTCAAGCACGGGCTTAGCGGCGGCGAGATGGTCGTCGCGGAGCCGGCGCCGACTCTCAAGGAAGAGCAGAAAATCACGCCCGTCGCGTCCTAGCTACACTCGCTCTTGCCGCAACAGCGAAAGCAGAATGGCAGAGACATCCAAAGGACATAAAATTCTCGGGAGCGAAAGCTCCGTGCGGGTTCGAATCCCGCCCCCGGCACCACGATCTTCTGACGGACAGCCTAGCCCTTGAAAGCGAGTAGTTGACCTTTTGAGGCTCCAGACTCGCTGTAACCGGCATCGAGAAACAGATCGTAGCAAGCGGGCTTCCGGAACCCGTAAACTGCCTAATAACCCTTAAGACCAATCGGATGCCATTCAAAACTACACATAAACTTGCACATTTTCACAATGAGTGAAAATTAAAACCCAATAAATCCAGATAGTTACGAATAGACTTAATGACTTAAAATTCTCGGGAGCGAAAGCTCCGTGCGGGTTCGACCCCGGCACCGCAAACATAGAGACGGCTTCGTCACGACCCCGAGAGTATGCCCGCACTCCGACCGCCGCGCCGCGGCTGTAAGGGGTGCCCCCTCTCGCGCCCCACCCGGTACCGAAGATAGACCACTGAACAAAGAGCATCTGCTCTCATATGCGCATTTGAGATTTGGTAAGTTCCGGGCAACCGTTCAATTGGTCTGGCCTGGTCAGGAATCGAGCAGCGCGGCATCGAAGCCGGCGCGAGCGAGTGCACGGCGCGCCGAAGATTCCACCCTGGGACCGTCAACGTGTGCTGCGGCTGGCACTTCCGGCGCGGCGAGAAGGCGTCTTAGGAGCGCTTCGGACTCGGCGTCGGCTATACGGTCGCACTCCGCGTACACACCGTTAGGCCCCTCCTCGACTCGATTGTGTATCGCCAGCACCGTCTTGAGCGCCCGCAAGACCGCGCCCCGTGGTGTGGGCACTAGCAGCGCCGCGATAGCGCCATGATCCAATCGCAGCCTGGCTGCGACCGTGAGTGGTTCGCCGCACCGAAGCCGTTGTATAGCGGGGAGAAGAATTTTCTCCTCCATGCCGATGTGTTTCAGAAGTCCTCGGCGGAACTCGCCAAACGCCGCCATATCGATATTCGCGGGATCGCGGCCTGCGCGAGCCAGCAGTTGATCGAGGCGCTCATGATCGCGTTCGAGGAAACTCCGAATTGTCTCTCCCTCTTTCATCAATTCCCTCGCGCCCTTCAGGGGGTCGCGCGGAAGATGCCGATTGCTCCCTTGTAGGCGTGCGCGATTGCATGATCCTCGACCTGGATGGTGAAGTTGCGCTGCTTGGAAAGGGCGGACGAGGATGTGAAGGGAACTGCCACAGGTGCTAGCAACACCAAAGAAAACGACCAACGACTCGCAACTACTGGCATCTGATTTATCACGCAACGCTCCGTTTGGTTCTTTGCAGTTGCAGGGTCGGCGAGAGGAGACGCACGGGCGTGCGCGTCTAGCTGGGCGACTCTTCAATTACGCCCTGAGGCGCGCGACCATTTCCAGGCGGTGCCGTCGAGCCGTTCGCATCCGCGGGCCTGAGCAATCGCCAGGTACGAGTTCCTGCGGCAGAAACCAGTAGATTGCGCCGATCAATCCCATCAACAGCCAGATCACGAGCCCGTTGATGTGCACGATTTTGGCGGTACTGAAGTTGAATGTGTTGAGCATGAAGCCGGGGCGAACATCGGGGAACCCGTTGCTGTCCACCGCCGACATCCACTTGAGATATGCGACCGCAGTCTCGGCCTCGTCGCGCTGAATATGGAGATTGGGCATCGGCCGCGAGCCCAGCCTGAGCGGATTCATCAGGAACTTGGCGAGTCGATCGGCGCGTTTCGGCCCAGCGTCTCGCGCCCACACTGGATCCATCCACGCGCGCGTAAGATCAGGCGCGTAATACGCGCCGTTGCCGAAGAATGTATGACAATCGATGCAGGCGCGGCTCTGGATCACCAATTTTCCCCTGGCGAGCAGCGCGGTCGCTTCATCGGCGCTGTACTTGTGACCGAAGATCAGCTCTTCGCCGCCGATTTTTGGCGCATACTCGCCGCGGCTCGCATCGTATTGGTAGGTGACGGCGCTGTTGATCACGTCATAAGACGGGACCCGCGGGCCGCCGGGGGTAATCTGCCTCAGCGTATCGATCGTTAGCGCCGCGAGGACCACGCACATGAAGACGACGGTGGCTATTGCGCCCGCGCGCCAGAAGTACGGATCTTGGGTGTACACTCTCGATGCCCCGGAACGAATGCGCACAAATCTACTAAATCGAAGCCCGGGTTGACACCAGTTGCCAGGACAAAACTCGATGGTCGCTTGCGTCCCACGACTTTCACCTGTGCGCGCGGAAGCCAGGTGCCGAATTCAGGAACGAAGCATCTTCGGGCCGAAGAAGGCCAGCCAAACCGCCGAGCCCGCAATCCACACCGCAGCCGCCCATCCGAGGTGAATGAAATAGGTGTTACTGGCGTCGGCAGCCAGCCTGGCGCATAACGCAATCACGAATGCCACGCCTAGTACGATCACTGCGGGCGGCCGCCCAAGCGCGAGTTGCTCCATGTTCAGATGACTCATTGCGACGTGGCTGGCCACTCCAAAAACCAGCAGGCTAAAGCCGCCAATATAGAGGATGTGCAGGGCGGGCACGCGATAGTCGGGCCAGATTGCCGAGGCGATCAATCCCACCGGCATGAGCCACACCGCGAGCCACACCAGCTTGCGATGCGCACCCGGCTTGCCGGGTAGGCGCAATGCGCCGCCGCCGAATCCCAGCCCGATCACTACTACCAGCGCGCGCAGCAATGGGCCGCTTCGTTCAAAGCCAAGCTGCTCGAACAGCAAGCTTAGAAAGATCGCAATCCCGGCGGCCGCATATGCAATTGCCTTCCAGGTTTCACGAGGCGCGGAACCAAGGTCTGGCGGTGGAGGAGCCCCGCCCATGAGCGGCAGAACCAGGCTGCCTATACCGATCGCTAGGCACAGAAATACGCCCTGCTCGACCAGCAGCACACCGAGATAGCCGGTCGATGGAAGCACGGCGTTCGCCTCTGCCGCGGCAATCAGGGCGGCGCCCGCCAGTCCCTGCAAGGCGGCGATAGGCAGGAGCACGAAGGCAGCCGGCGGTCGACGTCCTGCCTCGCCGGCCAGAAATCGACGCAACGCAAATTGGATCAGCAGCACGAACAGCGATGCGTACGCGATTTCGGCTAAAATCCACGAATCGATAATCGCGGCGCCAGTAGTGACAATCAGCGCCGACGCAAACGCTGCCAGCTCCATTCGTCCAACCAGTGGCGATTGCGTTCGGCGCGGCAGCGCCGTGAGAAGAAAACCCACGGCAAACGCCATCATGAACGCCTGCATTTGCACCAGGCCGTGAAAACGGCACGAGTAGGTCGCAGTGACTCCGGTCGTGTACAGCAGCCAGTGACCCACACCGACCCACGCCAAGAGGACGCCTAGCGGAAAGAACAGCCGGAACGGTTCGCTCCGCCAACGCAACATCGCTCCAGTCGGCGAAGGCGGAACGCCTTCGGTATTTTCCGGTAGCGTCACAGGCTGTCGGCGCCAAGCCCCTTAACTGAGAACATCCGGCTGCGGTAGTGACCCATGCTGCTCCTACTCGACGGCGAACGTCATCACGAAACCAGTAGGCATATAGCATAGTGTTTCCCGTGGACGCTCCCATTCGCAAATATGGGCGACCGCCCGCCGGGTTGATTTGCATCGCATCGCTTAACGGAGTGGCGAGCGCTCGACAGTTCCTGGGTGCGTCCAGACGATGTGCCCTTCGGTGGCTACATCGATATCGACTTGCTTCGCGACGGTGAGAAATAGAACGCTTGGGTCTTGCATACCCCAATCGACGTACGGAACTGATAAGTGCGTCCTGGCTACCAGGTTGTCTCCGACGAGCCGTCCCTGAACGTCCACGACAATCTCGTGTTCCGCCCCGTGGATTGTCAGGATCCCCTGTAGCCTTGCTTGGAGCTGGCCATCTTTTCCCAACTGGCCGGTGGCGTGCCGCGGCTCAAAAGTAATTGTCGGATACCGTTGAGCCTCGAGAACACTCTCTCGCATCTCATTGTCACGCGCACCGATGCCCGTGTCGCCGCTCCTGGCGTCGACGACGATGGAACCGCTGGCTTCTCCCGCGGTTAGGTCAGCTCTGATGGTTCCTCGTTCAAGTTTGAAAGTTCCATGTGTAGTGTGTAAGGCACCCGGCAAACGAAATTCAATCAGTGTCTTTGATGGGTCGAGTTCAAGCGTTCCAGACCGCAATTCCGCCGACGCCGCACCATGAACCAACACCGCTATGGTCAGCAGGTATGCGAAGGCGCAACTTCTAATGACATTTATGACGCGGCGCGCCATGCTCAAAACTTCGGTCCAGAAACCGGTTGAGGCATGCATCAACTCGAGGGTCGATGAGTCTTTTGCCTCCTTTAAGTTCATTGTCTCCTCACTACAGCGATTTATTTCGTAGTGTGAGTCAGTGAGCAGGCACTGCGGGCTGCGACGCCCACTTCAAGAGCGACTGCTTCTGGTCGTCGGCAAGGCGCGCAGAGTGATCGAGCGCCGTATAGTCTCCCGGTGGCATCGACCCAGCGCTGACAGACTGTTCGATATTCTTCAGCGCGTCCGCTTTTTTCTGCGCATCGTAGGTTTGCCAATCGGAAAAATTCAGCACCTCGCGCGCCGAGTTGGCCGCGAGGTACGTCGGCGAAACGGCCGCGTACCATGGCGCGCTTCCTCCGGTCGAATGGCACTCGTAACACGATTGCTCAAGGATCGCGTTCACCTGAGGATCGGTACTAACTGCCTCCGTAGAACTCGGCGCCGCAACCGTCTGCTGCGAACTTGAACAGCCCACAAACAAGAGAGCTAGATCTACGAGCAACACCATCGGGAGTTGAATCTTGAATATCCTCATACCTTCTAGTCATCGAGACTCAGGAAACGGAAAAGTCCTGCCACGAGGAAGATCACCCCTATGCCAATGGTTGCCGCCAAGGGCAGCAACGCAGCGGACGGCGGCTGGTTGCGAATCATCAGGTCGTTGAACGCCTGCATCGTCCATGTCGTTGGTAGCCATCGGGCGAGTTCGCGCATCCATCCGGGCTCAAAGTCCAGCGGCCACCAGCATCCGCCGATTGCCGCCATCGCCATGCTGATGGTCACGCCCAATGACGGCACCGAGTCGTGCGCGGTTGCAATAGAGGCGACCACCAGTGCTAGCGCCGCAGCCGCGAAAGAGATCCCGACCGTCGGTATGATCAAGGCTAGAGGATTGCGCCCAAGCGAGATTCCGAACAGCGCCCATCCGACCGCGAATAGCAACACCATTTGCGCGATCCCGACGATGAACCGCGCGAATAATTTTCCCAGCAGCAGACCTGTGAGCGGCGCACCACTGACCTGGAGGCGCTTCAATGTCCCCCAATCGCGCTCATCGAAGAGCGTCAGCGCGATTCCCAGCATCATACCAATCAGGAGAAACGTGACGCCGAATCCGGGTACGTACTGATCGAAGGCGTTCACCGTCACCGCTTCGCCGTCGATCGCAGGTTTCTCGACAAATCCGATATCTCCCGGGAGCATGATCGCCTGAGCCTCTCCGAAGGACTCGATTTGCGATTGGGCCGCCGTTCTCGCTTGTTCAGTGATCCTTCGGCATAACTCGTCGATACGAAGCTCGAGAACGTTGACCTCGACTCGCCTGACGGGGTCGACGAATAGTATCAGCCGAGGCTGGCCGCCCGCGGCGACCTGGCTGCTGGTTCCGGCCGGAATTAACATCGCTATAGGAGTCCGATCGCGTCGGCTTACAACGCGTCGCGCTTCGTCGGGGTCGTCGAGCATCTCCAAAGCCACGCCGTGCTCTCTGCGCAAAGCCTCAATTATTCCCTGGGCTACTTTTCCGTGATCGAGGTCGACCAGGGGTAGCCGAAAAGAATTCGCCGAGCCACCGTACACACTGCCGAGCGAGTATCCAGCGACTGTGATGATTACCACCGGCGCAAACAGCAGCATGAACAACACGGTCGGATCCTTGATCAGGAGCCGCGCCTCGTTTTGCGCGGTAATCCAGATTGCTCGAAGCATCGCCGGCACGCTCAGAGCACTTGATCGCGCAGCGTGTGACCAGTCAGCGCGATGAATGCGTCCGACAGATTCGGGCTGTGCAGGTTGAAATCGACGACGTTCACATCCAGGGTCCGAAGTCCGCGCAGCACCTCTGCGACCTGCGCGAAACTGTTCATCTCGAGGACCGCCTTGCCCTCGCTGACGGTGGTTCCTATTTCACGCACCCCGGAAAGGCCGCTGAAGCGCCCATCCGGGAGTTGCCCGCGATAGGTTAGCTCGATGCGCGGCCGGCTGCCGCCGAGCGAAATCACCTTTTCCAGATCGCCCTCGGCGATCAGTTTGCCGCGATCGATTAGCAGCACGTGATCGCAGATGCGCTCCGCCTCTTCCATGTGATGAGTGCTGTAAATTACCGCCGCTCCCGCGTCGGCATAATGCCGAATCCGCGCCAGTAACTGTTCGCGCGACTGAAGATCGACGCCAACCGTAGGTTCGTCCAGCAGGAGCACAGGCGGACGATGAACAATTCCACAGGCGAGGTTCAGCAGCCGCTTCATCCCGCCAGAGAATGAGTGCATAGGATCGTTGGCGCGATCACTGAGACCCACCTCGTCGAGCGCTTGCCTGCAATGCTCGATCGCGTCGTCGCGCGAGAGCCCCTGCATACGAGCGAAATGCCATACGTTCTGCGCCGCGCTAAGCGTCGGGTACAGCGCGAGCGATTGCGGCACGAGGCCAAGCATGCGTCCCAGTCCGCGCGGATCGCTCTTTCGCGGCTTACCATTGATAAGGACATGACCACTGTCGGGTTTAAGTAGAGTAGCCAGAATCGACAGCGTCGTGGTCTTGCCCGCGCCGTTGGGTCCGAGCAAGGCGACAATTTCACCTGGCTTTACTGCGAGGCTGACATTGTCAAGCGCAAGCCGCGCGCCGTAACTCTTCGAAATTCCGATCGCCTCGAGAAGTGGTGCCTTTGCCGGACTCATTGAAACATTACACCGCCGATACCATCATCCGCTCGGGGTTGACGACGAAGGTCTAATGCTGGACGAGTGCGGGCGGAGCGATGACGACAGCGAGGGCTGAAACTGCGAAGACTTTCATTGCATCTCCCATGGAGAGTTTTGACTAAGAGAGTTGTTTTGGCGTCGCTCGATTTCAGTTGGCGAACGCCTGTGGAGCAACCGCGACGGGCTGGCTGACCCGCGTGAGCATAGCCGTTACGCGCATCGCCCCGGGCCAGACCCTGAGACAGAACGGCAGCACCGCGCGCGCGAGTGCGTTGTTCAAGCCGTGGTCGGCGGCCTTGGCAAGACGCATCTGGAGCAGCATTGCGGAGCGCAGTTTTGGCTGAAAGACCTGCGCCGGTTCCGCTGCAAGATACGCAGCGGCGGCAGAGCGGGCAGTATGCAGCGCGATGGATATGCCGTCACCGGTGAACGAGGGGATGACGGCTGCCTGATCGCCAATGCAGTATAGCCCATCCTCCGTTGTGCGACGGATGTAACCGTAAGGAATATGAGTGACGACGATCGGTTTGTCGAGCAGCGGCTCCGCACCGTCAAGCCGCATTGCGAGGTGAGGACAATCCTGCTGCATCTTCGCAAGGAGGCCCGCCCAGCGAAGACCCGCACGTGCAAAATACCACCGTTTCACCACCAAGCAGAAATTCGCAATGCCGTCTTCCACCGGTTGGATGCCACCGTAGCCTCCGGAATAGAGCATCAACTCGGAGGCGTCCGCCAGGTCAGCGGTCTGGGCGGCAGACAACCGATAATACTTCTTGAAGGCGACCCATTGGTGAGGGTCCTTCGGGCGACGGTGGCCGCGCAGATCGTGCTTGCCCGTAGCGAGAAAGGCGGTTGGAGCTTCGTATGTGGTGCCGTCGTCGAGCGTAGCCCGCCAGAGGTTGGCGGTCGCGCGGCTGAGCATCTGCACACTGCGACCGCGCTCGACGCGGACTCCGGCGGTGACAGCCTTGGTAATGAGCGCTGTATCGAGCGCCTTGCGCGTGAGCGAGGCTGCGCGAAAAGGTAGCGGAGCCTCCGCGGCGCGTCTGGCTGCGGCAAGGCGAACGTAATCGATGGGCACCGCGCCAAGAGAGGCCACGTCGATGCCAAGAGCATGCAGATCTTCAAGGGCCTCACCGCTCAGGAATTCTCCGCAGACCTTATGGCGCGGCGTGGGTTCGCGTTCGATCAACGTGACGCTTCGTCCCTTTCGGGCGAGCGCGACGGCAGCGGCACAGCCAGCCACTCCACCACCTAGGACGAGAACTTCATCTTGCAAGGCATTGCTCCTGATTCACGGATGTTTCATCAATGAGTAGCTGGATTCCGTATTTCTATCTGTGGTGATTCTTTGGAGAGCAGGGTGGTTACCGGCCTGTAGTCAGCTCGGATCTGGAGGGAGCCAGCTTCGGGAGATGGACCCTGCGCCACCGCAAGACTGCGGCGCGTGGTGAGTTCGTTCCAGTTGAGCCCAAGGTCGACCAGAACGATGGAGGCCAGGGTGAAGGCGATGACGCCAACCGCCGACAGTACGTCGCCAAGATGGCTCCAGTAGGCGGGCACAAGGTTGAGCACCCGGCTCGAGACAAAGACAAACGTGACCGCATAGGAGCGGGCCATCCACTGGCGGTGGACGGCGATCTGTCTGTTACGCGCGGCGATCACGGCAGCGGTAGTGCAGACGATCCATGCAGCGCCTTGCATGGCGGTCCCAGGCAGCCCGGGACGTCCGGTGGCAAGGGCGATCCCGGTAAAGGCGCCGATGATGACGGAAATGAAGTACACGCGGCCTACGACGCGATGGAGCTTCAGGTGACGCTGCCGAAGGCGCGACGAGAACTGCAGAGGGCCGGCCAACAGAGCGAAGGTTCCGCATAGCGTGTGCGGGATGAGAAGTCCGCGGTCGGCTATGACCTGCAGGCGGTAGGCATGGTACATGGGGTAATCGATGAAGAGAAGGACCTCTGACGTGATGAAAACAAAGAGCGTCGTGACACCAAGAAAGATCCAGAGAACGGTTTTGAATCTGAAACGGCTGGCACTGGGTGTAGGCAGGGTGAAAGATGCCATTATTCGCCTCTTCTAACGAGACGCTTCAGAATCACCGACCTCACTTCCATCGCCCCACGCACAACCGTCCCGGCCGCCAACGTTCTATCGTCACCACCTCCTGCGGAATGTCAGCCGCAGCCAACAGGCGTACCCAATCCTCCTTCCGGAAGGCTCGCCGGAACGACACCGGCCCATCATGCCTCACAATCGGGTGCCACCGGACCAACCCAAACATCCGACAACTCCACTCGGCCCGTTCCAAATCGTTGATAAACCAACCCAGCCGCACGGTCGCTTCCATCCGCCGCAGCAGCGCGACGACCTCTTCGTCCTCCAGATGATGTGCCAGCAGCGAACTAACGACGATATCGATCGGCTTCTCCGGCCGATACGCCCTGGCATCGCCGGTCACCCATGTAATTCCGAGCTCCTTCGGCGTGGACTCCGCTGCCGCGCGCGCCGCATACGGATTCACGTCGATTCCCGTTAACTGCACAGCGATGCCCCGTCTCCGTGCCCAGCCTGCAATCTGCCGCAGTAGATCTCCACCGCCACTGCCCAGGTCGACGATGTGCATCGGCTCACGCAAGCCGCGCGGTAGCCGCTCCAGCCACGTCAACGTCGGCCGATAGCCCAGCAGCCAGCGATTCGCTTTTTCCAGACTGCGCAGGCAGTCACGGAAATCCTCATAACTACAGTCACCATCCATAAGCTCCGGGAACTCACGCGGAGAAACCCGCCGACTGAGATCACGCGATTCATGCCCTACAGGGCTAAGCATGTTGTTCGATTTCCGTCTGATTCTCGGAACGATTCTCCTTGGTGCCCAAGCGACTATTTCGTTGGACACGCCCCCCGATAGAGGTTGGCTTTCCAAAGAATGATCGAACTGCGATTCCGGGCGACTCATACGCTAATTTCAGCGCGCTCGTTCGACACCGTCGCAGGCGCGTGTTTTTTCATTGCGCTCCTCATTTCTTCACGACTGATTTCCAGCGTGCTCAACAACGGCCAGACCACGCGCGCGAGAAAAACCCGGGGGCTTATTCCGGCCCCCGAACTCGCCAGCCGTCGCCGATAGTCCGGAATCAGACCGTCGCCGGGCATCTTGAAGTTCGAGAGGACATGAGCCAGGTCGGCGACGGTCTCCTCGCGGTCGTGAATCAGCTCCAAGTGGATCATGTCGCGATAGAACCCGGCATGCGCCGCCTCGTCGCGGCCAACGTAAAGGAATATCGCCTCCAGCACCTCATCGCCAGCCTCGCGAGCTTTATTTCTCTGCAGGTTGTACGCAGTAAAGGTCGCACTCTCTTGAAGCGCGCCATAGCAGGCCATCTGACGAATCGTTTGAAATGGCAGTTTCCACTCCTTTGAAAACGTCGCTCTCTCCAATGCCTCGAACTGCGCTGGCGAACGAAGACCTGAACGGGTCAGGTATTCGCGAAAGACCAATCCATGCCTGGATTCCTCAAAAGCCCAACAAGTCTGAAACCACGCCATCCCGAACATCAAGCGCGACAGATCGAGTCCTTGGGAACTGTAATCCGGTACATAGAGTTCTTCGGTGCAGAAGATCTCCACGCGGTCTCCGACTTCGTCGGTTGCTTTGCTGGCGTCCAGTTTCTCCCAAGGTACGTCGTTGAAAATATTCCAGCGCCGTTTGTTCTCAGCCGTTTCGAGGAATTCGAGATAAATCCGATATGCCTGCTCGCGCATCGTTGAGGGCATTGTCTCACTCGTCTTTCGGTCGAACGCGGTCGGCTCAATGAGCTCGCCGGCATTCTGAACCGAAGGTCCCGACGGACCTTCAAGGCACGATTCACGTCGTCCGCGCGTGGAGGCGATGTTATCCGTATGAAGCAAGGCAACAGCGAAAGGAGACTCGTACTTAGCAAACTGCCTGCCATTGCTTTACGCTAGTATCGTTGGGCAATTGCGCGGCTTCTCATCTCCGCACCTCGACAACGGCCTCGATTAGTTCAAAAATTTGAACATGGGAAAGATAGAACGTACAAACTTTTGAACGAGAGGATTCGAGGCCCCTTCAGAACTTCGGCGATTGTTAACGAATTCTAATGTTCGATGCGGCATCGCGTTTGCTCCAAATGACCGCGCAGCGCAGCGATGCGCCAAATCACATGATCGAGAATAAACCGAGTAAGAATCTGTGGGCGCTTAGCTCTATAGCGAGCATGATCGGCGCTGGCGACTTCGCCGTCGAAGATCACGATTCGTTTCGCCGGCAGGAATTCGTCTTTGCCGCCCTCAATCTCCTGTTGATTGGCGCGCTGTTTGCCCTCCAGGCGATCTCGCGACTCGTACGCGGCCGGCCGGCCGAATCCGTCATCATCGTCCTGACCGCGGGTTTTGTAATCCAGGCGGCTTACTTCATCTGGCTTCGCGCGAGAAACGCGGCAATTTCCAAAGGCACCCGCCGCTTCCTCACTTACTGGTCTCTCGGCTTTAACTCGATACTCGCGTTGGCGCTTACCACGCTGACCCTCAGGGGAGACACCGCGTATTACGCGCTGATGCTTCTTCCGATACTCGAAGCGTCGTTCAGGCTCGGCCTTGGCGTGACGATCGCAGTGATCGCGCTGGCGGACTTCATCTGCTTCGTGGGCGCGTACGGCCTGAAATTTGGCGAATACATCGAAGCGGGCGCGATGGCGGTGATTTACAGCGTGATGGGAGTGTTGGTGTGGCTTCTCGTCAATAATCTGCGCAAGCGCGAGGCAAAGTTTGCGCGCAATCTCAAGGAACTAGAGCGTACGCGTCAGCAATTGCTATCTGAAGAGAAGCTTGCGGCTATAGGCAGACTCTCGCGGGCGATTGCGCACGAGATTCGAAATCCCGTCGCGATGATCTCGAGCTCGCTGGCTACCGCCACCAGGCCCGGTCAGGACGAGACAGAACGAGAAGAAATGTTTTCGATTGCGGCTAAAGAAGCGGTGCGGCTCGAGCGGCTCACCACCGACTTCCTGGTTTATGCGCGTCCGCGCCCGGTGCAGGTAGCGCGGGTGAACCTTGCCGATACCCTGAACTACGTGGCAACGGTCGCTCGCGCGCACGCTGCCAATGAAGGCGTTGCGATCGATGTGGCAGTCGACAGCGGTCTCGAGGGAGAGTTCGATGCGACCCAGATGCATCAGGCGCTGCTGAACCTTGTGCTGAACGCAATCGATGCATGCCATCGGGGCGATCTGGTGAAACTCGACGCTCAGAAGAATGGAAACGGCAGGATACGAATCGACGTAGTTGATCCGGAGGGACCGATTCCTGCCGAGGTCGTAGCCCGCATCTTCGAGCCCCTGTTTACCACCAAGCAGGGCGGCAACGGACTTGGACTGGCGATCGCGCGCAACATCGCGCGAGCGCACGGCAGCGACATCATCCTGAGAGTCAATGAACCACGGCGAGTATGCTTTTCGATTGAAATACCGGCGCACTCCGGGAGCCAATCTCTCAGGTAAGGGAGGGACCATGGGGAAGATACTGATTGCAGATGACGAACCGCACTTGCGGCGGATTCTGATCTCCAATCTGAAGCAGGAACATCACGATGTGGTCGAAGCAGCCGGCGTCAACGACGCACGCAGCGCGCTGGCTGAACATACCTTCGACGCCGTCATCACAGACCAGAAAATGCGCGACGGTGAAGGATTGGAGGTGCTGGCCGCGGCGCGCGAGGCGGATTCGAGTTTGTCGGTCGTCTTTTTGACCGCGTTTGCCACCATCGAGCTCGCGGTCGAGAGCATGCGCCGCGGCGCATTCGATTTCATAACGAAGCCCTTCGTTCCTGAAGTCTTGCTCGCATCCGCGACCCGCGCGATGGAGCACACGCGGCTGGTACGTGAGAATAGCAGGCTTCGCAACACGTTGGTGCGCCTTGAAGGTTCATCGGAGATCACCGGGCGCAGTGGGGAGATTCGCCGGCTTCGCGAAAAAATTGCGCGCGTTGCACCAACCAACGCTACCGTCCTCATCACTGGTGAAACTGGAACCGGCAAGGAGCTGGTCGCCCGTGCAATTCATCGCAACAGTCTGCGTGCCGAGAAGCCCCTGGTCGCCGTCAATTGTGCGGCGTTCACCGAAACGCTTCTGGAAAGCGAGCTGTTCGGACATGAGCGGGGAGCGTTCACCGGCGCCGACCGCGCGCGCGAGGGAGTTTTCGAGGCAGCACACGAAGGCACTCTCTTTCTCGACGAGGCGGCCGAAATGTCGCTGCCGGCACAGGCCAAACTACTGCGAGTATTGACCGACGGGCTCGTCACGCGACTCGGATCGACCAAGCCCCGCCATACCGATGTGCGATTGTTGGTCGCAACTAACAGAGATCTGAAGCGTCGCGTGCAGGAAGGCCGTTTTCGCGAGGACCTGTACTACCGGCTCGCGGTAGTTCCGCTCACGGTTCCTGCCTTGCGCGATCATCGTGAAGACATACCCGAGCTTTGCGCTTACTTCCTGGCGCAAGCTGTCAGCGATCTTAAGACGCCGCCGCGCAGAATCAGCGCCGCGGCAATTCAGACACTGCTCAGCTACGATTTTCCCGGGAATATTCGTGAACTTCGTAACCTTATCGAGCGCGCGTGCATTCTCTCAGCCCAAGAGGAAATCGTTCCGGAGAACTTTCCAGTACCAACTCCTCGCAGCACAAATGGCGTCGCGACCCGCAGTTCCGCCGAGCTCACTCCCGACCAACTCGCCGAGATGATACCTGAGACGCACAACCTTCGAGACTTTCTGGCGTCGTTGGAGAAAGCGGTGATTCAGCGCGCGCTGAAAGTAACCGATGGCGCTCAGGCGGAAGTCGCGCGCCGGCTTGGAATGTCACGAAGCGACCTTTCGTACAAGCTCGGCAAACATCGCATCAAAGATGCGACCGGTTGAAGTCTTTAGTTAGTTAGTAAGTATGCAGGGAGAGTCAAATGAAAACTGGATTGAAACATATCGAAGAGACGGGCACGGTCCGGATGCTGCTCGCATCGTCCGTCCTTGCAATCATTTTCTTTGCAACCTCGGCGCAGAGTGCGGACATCGCCTCGCCATCAACGAACCCGGGCGCCCAATCGGGGGTTGGCGCGCAGACTCCACCGGGCGAGGACAACCAAAGCGGCTATTCCGATCCGTTGTCCGGTTTCAACGAGCCCATGTTCACCTTTAACCTCAAGCTCGACGATTGGGTGCTGCGCCCCGTCGCCAGCGGATACGCCGACGTCGCGCCGATGCCCGTGCGCCAGAGCGTCGGCAGATTCTTCGACAACGTCCGCGTCATACCACGTTTCGCCAACAACTTGTTTCAGCTTAAGCTGACCGAGGCCGGCGGCGAGGTTGCCCGCTTCGGAATCAATACAACGGTCGGAGTGGCCGGCTTGTTCGATCCCGCCGACAAATGGTTCGGCCTCAAAGAGCATCCGAACGATTTCGGCCTGACCATCCGCTACTACAACCTCCCGACCGGTCCGTACGTGATGCTGCCGTTCTTCGGACCCTCGACAGTTGGCGACACCGTCGGCCTGGTCGCAGACGGTGCTATGGATCCCATCAGCTACTTCGTTCCATGGTACGTCTCGATTGCGGTGGCCGGCGGGCAGCGCGCGGTTGAAGCGGTGAACTACCGTTCGCTGAATCTTAACCAGTTCGAGGAAGCCGATCGCTACGCGATAGATCTCTACGGCTCCGTTCAGGACGCCTACCTGCAAACCCGCGCCCACGAGGTCAAGCAGCTACACGCGGAAGACTGGTAAGCCGGTACGATGGATCGTTCGAGCTGAAGCATGCCGGCGACAATACGCGGCCGATTCCTGGGTTGACCCCCCAGCGACCGTTGGCGGCAAGGCCGCTGACATATCCTCTGGCGCTTGGATGGTTAGATTCTGAATTCTCGACCACAAAGTATCATTTTTTCCATCGATCACTACGAGTCAATTGAGGCTGCCAGGTTTAAAGCATTGCGCTATCATTGTTGTGGCGCGCAACATCTGCCGGAGGTAACTCCGAATGGGGGATTCGCTTCTGCTCGGCCGTCATAGCCGGTTTGCATATACATGCAATCGATGCATGTCCTGCTGTCACGACGCTCACATCGCGCTGGATCCGTACGAGATCGCTCGGCTCGCTCGCAATCGAAATCTGACCACGACGGAATTCATCGCGCGTTATCTGACAGAGGGCGGGATCGTCCTGCGCAATCGCGAGGACACTTCCCGCGTTATGCTCGGCGCGGATGGCTGTACGGTGTATGCCGACCGGCCGCAGATCTGCCGGACGTATCCTCTGAAACGGCTGCGCACCACCGACGGCGAGGTTTTGTGGCAGTACCCCGGGTTGCCAGCATCGAAGGGAGTCTACGGCCGCCACGGAACGGCTTCCGATTTCCTGAAAGCGCATGACGTCGACGACTTGTTTGCTGCCAAAGATCGCTACTTCGATCTGGCGCTCCGGATTGCAGCCGTCCTGGCCGAGGCGGTCAACCGTGAGCCGCACCTGTTTGGAGCGATGCGCGACGTCATCGACACGCGTTGCGAGGTCCAGGGATTGAATCTGCGACGATCGCCAACCTGTAGGCAGCCCGGGACGATTCCGTCGCTGATCGACGTCGACCGCGTGGTTTCAAGCTATTGTCGCGACCGTCATATTGAGTTTCCCGAGGCCCTCGACGAGAAGATTGCGCTGCATATCCGGGCAATCGAGGAGCGACTCGCCATTATTTCGGCGCGGCAACTCGTTGAGAAGGCGGACGACTCGCGTGCGAGCGACGATTTGCTGGAGATGGCGGCATTCGCGGGCGCGCTTGGTGCGGCCGCCGAGGTCCGTGTTCTGCTGGCATTCATCGCGGATGCGTTCGGCGGTCGCGAATCAAAGCCGACGCGGAAGTGAGGCGACGGAGCGAAGCTGCTTGCAAGATTACCGTTCAAGCTTGCCGGAGCCGAATACGACGCGGTGCCAAATCTCCGTCGCGATCGCCATCCAGACCGGAAACGCGTAATCGCCCTCACCGTTCCGATACGAAGCCATTAGAGCTTCGAATCCGGATTTCAGTTTCGCCGCGTCAACCCAGCCGCGTTGCGCGATCTCCAGCCGATCGAACGAGATCAGCGGTGCGTTATGCTGGACGGATTCCAGGACAGGCAGATTGAAGGTGGCCTTGGTGATTCGCGTGCGAACGATCTCCGGCAAAATCCCGGTCATCGCCTTGCGTACTATGTATCGTTCGAATCCGCCGCGCCGCAACTGATCATTCGGCAGGGCAAATGCGAATTCGATAAGCCGCCGATCGAAAAAGGGACGCCGCGTCTCCTGGCCAATCCTTCCGATAGCCTCCTCCACCATCGCGCAACTCACGGGGATCTCTCCGTGATGAAACGTTTCGTAAATCAGACGGCGCGCAATTCCGCGCACATGCGATACTCGCGGGTTTGCGATCAGCCGCTCATAGAGATCGGTGCGTCGCGCGAAATCGGGATTGACCCAGTCCGGGTATGGCAGACGTTTGCGCGCTCTCCATTGCACGACTTCCCGGGCGGCGGGCGGCAACAGCGGCATCACCGCAGTCGTCATCAACAGCTTGAGGGGGCCATGGAGCTGGATCAACCTGGTTCTCGATTGATCCGCATCGATCCGGAGCTGCCGGATCAGGGCTGGTATCCGCAAGGAGCGCAGAAGGTCAGCGTTATCGTCGATGGACCCGCCGAACCATTCGTCGCCGCCTTCGCCAGTCAGCGACACCCGGGCGCCCATCCGCCGTTCGAGCCGGCGAAATCCGTATCCGGAGGTGAGATTCGGATAATTCGGAAAGTCTCTGAACTGCCGAACCTGGGCGGCGAGGTCCACCTCGCCCGGGAGCGTCCGCGGCTCAAGATTAAGCGCTACCCCGCATTTCGCCGCAACCGCCTTGATGTATTCGCTCTCGTCACATGAGTGCCCCGGAAACACCTGGGAAAAAGACTCAAACCGATCGCATCGGGCTGCTCCCTGCTCCTGAAGAATTCGCGCGACTGACACGATCGACGACGAATCGATGCCACCGCTCAAGTCCGCCGCGACCGGACCCGCGGCTCGCATTCTGCACCTGACCGATTCCTTGAAGATCAAGAGAAAGTGGTTTGCATACTCGTCGTCGTTGCGATGACGGATTTCGCGGGCTGGGTCGAGGTCGTAATAGCGTCGAGTGACCAGCCGGTCGCGGCGAACGATCAGCAGATGCGCTGGCGGGAGCTGGTGTATCGAACGATAGAGAGTCGGTTCGGCGCTGTAAGTCCGGTTGGCGAGGTATTCGCCGACGATCTCTTCATTCGGCTCGCACGGGATATCGCAGTGGAAGAGTTGATGCAGCTCGGAGCCGCATGCGAATTTTTTGCTGTCGGCATAGTAGTAAAACGGCTTCATCCCCGACGGATCGCGCACGCCGATCAACGTTCCGGTCTGCGAGTCCCATATTACGATGGCAAAGTCGCCGATCAGTTTAACCGCAAATCCTTCGCCCCAGAGCTGGTAGCTGCGCAGGACGAGTTCCGCGTCGGTGTTGGTGCGAGGCTCGAGTCCAGCCGCGATGAGCTGAGCCCGAAGATCGGCGCCGTTGTCGATTCGGCCGTCAAAAACGAGGTGATAACGCGCGGCCTCGTCACACCAGGGCTGCTTCTCGTCGATCGCTTCGGGGGTAGCGTGCAGCATCCGCTGGCCCAGCGCGATCGGTCCCTCGGACCACATTCCGCCGCCGTCCGGCCCCCGATGGATGACCGCGTTGAGCATCGCCTGGATCGTTCGAATTTCGACCGGCCGCCCGTCGCGGTTGAATATGGCTGCGATCCCGCTCAACGCGGCATTCTGGGAACTATTTCCAGAAGAGGAAGGTCACTCGCCACGTGAAACCCGCAACATCCCTTTGGCTGCCAGTTCATCCACGAGTTTTTCAAAATCGGCCCTGAGATTCGCGGGCTCCACGCCATACTTCGCGAGCATACAATCGAGCACGGTGTCGGATGAACCGTGCTCCGCGATCAGTTGCCACATATCGCTGCCGGAACCGGTGAGGCCAAAATAATGCTGGCTGGCAAGGTCCAGTATCAGAACCTCCCCGCCCAATTCGCGCCAGACTACATCTTCAGAAATCTCGATCTTCATGCGTGCCACCTTTTGCCGAAACCCGCGTAGCGCTGGTCACTCCGACGTGCCGTACGGGACCATCACCTCGTGAACGAAAGTGGAAGCCTCCCCGAGCGAAGCAAACAGATCTCGATGTAGCTCATAAACCTCGGATTCTATCTCCGCGATGGTTCGCTGGCCATTACACAGGTTTACGACCGAACGTCTCGCCTCTCCCCATGGGCTCAGCTTCGGGACATAGTTCGGCCGCGACTTAGCGAGATCCTCGGGACAGAGTAACATCCCGTTGAAGGTGGAGTGCGAGAACTTCTTGATTACCGCACCCGCGCGATCGGCCAATTCGACGCGCCAGTTGACAAGAGTATCGGGCGGCGAGATCCGCATCTTTACCCGGACCGAGTCACTGCCATGCACCGCGGTCGGCGGATCAACCGGAAAGAATACCGCGCGGCGATTGATTACGTCCTCGCGCAGCGGCGAGTTGGACATCGTCACCGAGGGCGACAATGTTGCCTCGAACCATCCTGCGATTCCGTGCATCGTGCCCGACCGGCGCACAACGCTCGCCGCAGCTCCTTCCAGGATCAGACAACTATCGCGGGTAACGTCGATCGTGGCGATCAATTCTGGTTTTCCAAGAATCTGGTCGGGCCGATACTTCACCGGATGGCCCGTGTTCACCGCGATATTGTACGCGCGATCGAAATTGAGTCCCGCGGGAGAGCTTTTCCAGAAATCAACTTCCGCCCAGGTCTGCGGCGCTTCGACCGGGGCAATATACAGATCAACCCTGGATGGAACCGTCCGCACGACGGGTTGCGCCATCCGATGGCGCGCGTCGGCGAAATACTCGACTAGTCCACCGTCAATCCCGAAGCGCCCGATCAAGTCGCCGATGATGACGTTTACTTTCTCCGGCAGCTTGACACGAGTTGACAACCCTTTAATGCAAACCGCGCGATCCGCGAATCCGTTGGCTGCGAAGATTTCGCGCTCCAGCTGGGTGAGTCCGCTGGCATCTATCGCATAGACACGCGACGCGCCGGCTTTCAGCGCAAAGAGCCCCAGTATCCCGGTGCCCGATCCCAAGTCGAGGACCACGTCGCCAAGCCTGACTACTTCGGAAATCGCCCGTTCGAATGCCGAAACTCGTGGACGGTCGATCAGGTATTCGCGATGCTCGTCAAGGATAAGCGACAAAATTATACCTTCACGCCAGGCGTCACGTGCACAGCTTCATGTGGAATTGCTGGCGGTCTGCACCCCAACTCGCGGTCGGCGGTTGCCCAAAAAATTGGGTTCCCCCTCGAACAGAGTGCTAGTTTAAATCCGTGACACTCTCGATACAATGGGAGGTTGCCACTGATGACGTAGCACGTCTAAGGTCAATGAGAAGGTTTCGTGATGCAAACGCGGTTGCGTAAATTCTTCAAACTGGCGGCGCCCGATCGCTGGCTGCTCGCGTCGGCCATAATCTCGGTCATCAAGGCCCGAATTACGGTAATGTTCGTTCCGGTCCGCAAAATTCTGCAACCCGTGGCACGCCAGACTGAGGCGGTGTTTGCGGATAAGGATGCCGCACGAATCGGCTGGGCGGTTGAGACGGCTGGCCGTATCGTACCTACCGCAAAGAATTGCCTCGTGAGAGCGATCGCCGGGCGCGAAATGCTCGCGCGTCGCGGCGTCAGCAGCCAAATCCGACTCGGAATCGCAAAAAATTCAGCTGATGCTCTGAGTGGTCATGCATGGCTTGAATGTGGCGGCAGGATCGTCACCGGCGAAGGTGAACATCGAAGCTACGCTGCGATGCCCCTCGGCTATCATTGTCCTGAGAAGCCTGATGGTATCGCGCGAGTTCCAGTTGAAAATCCCTGAGCATTGCGGTGGAACCGGGCATCGATGACGGCGAGCGTTCGACGGCCGGCGCGTAGGAAGGTCCGTCAACTCCTGGCCGGATTGTCACTTTCCAAGGGCGAGATTCGTACCCGGCTTGAGCAAGCCTCAGACTCTGCATATTGGCAGGCGCTCTATCCTCCATTTTCTCTCTGCGCGGACGCTCCAGCGGTGCCTGACCTTCCGGCTCTCGATGCAACGACGCTCGCCCATTGCACGCGCAGTCTGGATCAATACGGCTATTTCGCCACGGAATTGCCGATCGCGCGGAGCCTGACGGCCCCGCTGCTGGAATGCGTCGAGACGGTTCGCAAAGCGGGATGGCCTCCGGTGTTCGCGTACCTGTACGACGAACTCTGGACGCTTTGGCGCGTCGCGCCGATTGCGCAGATTCTCACAGCGGCTCTCGGCAACGGTTACAGGTGGATTCCGCACGGGTGGTGCCACTACGTGCATCCGGTGCGAGGCGCCAGCGGATGGCCGCCGCACGTTGACGGCAATCTGCCGAACCGGATGTCGATTTGGGTTCCGCTCACGGACGCCACCCTCGACAATGGATGCATCTATCTCGTGCCGAAAGACCTGAATGCGTCGGCGATTGGAGAGCGGCGCGAACTACGCGACGCCAGCAATCTGCAAATGCGCGAACTGCTCCAGCGTGGCCGAGCCATCCCCGCCCCCGCGGGATCGCTGCTCGGCTGGCAGTTCCGGATCCTGCATTGGGGTTCGACGGCGCAGAGCGCGGGAAATCCGCGCGTCAGCCTCGTGCTCGAATTCATCGCCGCGAACGAAGCGCCGATCAAAAACGAAATGCCACTCTACGATCCGGCCACTCCACTTCCGGATTTGCCAACGAGGCTGCATTCCATCGGGCGCGCGATTCGCCAGTACATGCGCTACGAGCTGAAGATGCGGCGCTATGCAGAGCTGGCCAAAGAGCTGATGGATCTCAGAGTCGCACCGCCGAACTAGTCTGCACTCAGTTCGAGGCCAGGTCGGCGGCGATGGCGTCCTGTGCCAGGGGCAGTTTGGAAAGATTGTTCGGCAGCCGGAGCAGTGCGGCGGGCACTGAGGCCACGATACGGCGCGTAAACTGAAACTCGCGTTCGAGCATCGTGCGATCCTCGGTATCCAGCCGGATGCTGTGATTAACCAGCCTGATGAATGCGGCACGCGGGGACAGCCGTTCAATCAGCGGCTCGGTGGTGGCAGCCGCGTCGTCCTCGCCGCGCGTCAGGAAATAGAGACGAGTCACAGGAAGGGGCTCGAGTGGAAACTCGGCGCCGAAACTCGAAGCGCGGATGCGCCGTTTAGTCGTGTATTCCGCGACCGGCTCGCTATCGCATCCCGGCACCAGGAACTGCATCGCGTCGCCTCGAAGCTTTATGCTCGGATGCGACGCCCACGCCGCGACCGCTCCGCCTTGCTCATCGATCACCAGGCAGTCATCGGTAAGGAAATCACCGCCCGCGGCTGCAAGCTGCGCGGCGATGGTCGATTTGCCCGCGCCCGAGTCTCCTGCGAACACGCAAACGCCGGCGTTGGTCCGAACGGCGGCGGCATGCAGCACATATAGTCCGCGCAGTGCGATTACCGGGGGTATGACGTGATCGAGCAGAATCGCGCGGATGGTGAGCTCCGAGGTCTCGGGATGGCGCGCGACGCAGGTAATTTGGTGGCCGCCGTGGTCCACCAGGAAATCAGCGAGTTCGTGGAAGTGGAGAAAGTATCCGTCGCGCGTCCGCGCCCGCGCCGACCATGGAAGCCCGCTGGGCAGGCTCTGGCGCATAAACCATTTCGATGGCTCTGGAAGTTCGTGGCCAACTTCGCAGAGGTTGACGGTTATCAGCCGATCAGGAACGGGGGCGATGTCGCGTGCTTCGTGGAGCTCCGGAATAAACGTGTCGCTCGCCAACACGAAACCGCAAATCCGATACCTGTATTTCATTCTGGGTGTCGGATCCCGCCGCAAGCGCCTAGCCGGGGCAAGTAACCACAGCTTCGCTCGATTTTTCAGGTCCCAGAGGTCGGGGGTCCACGGTAAAAGGTTCCGGGACTCTTCTTAGAAACGAGGACAGCGAACCACTGAGCTTTTTAGAGGCAGCTCCCCTTCTTTACTGATCCTGGAGCGTCCGGACCGGTGATCACTTTCGGTGCGGAGGTAATTTTTGTGACGTTGCCGTAGTCCACCAATGATGGAGGAACGTACTTTCCCAGCTTTGGTTTGTTTTTGGTGTCCGATGACCGAATTTTTTTCAAAAACCTAACTCCTCTTGTCGGAACCAGCTGTTGCAGACCCAGTTCCGGCACCGGTCCCTGCCCCCACGAGAACCTATCTGTTGCAGCCATGCCATGTCAAACACCATTGTAGCATGCGTGACCGTCTTGCTGGAAGTGTCGCGAAGATGTCTCTACGCAAGTCTAGAGTATGCGACCCGCCGCTACCAATCCAGGCCACCTGTTCTCGCAGGCCCTGTCCTAAACGCAACTAACTGTCCTAAGTGCGGGGTGCAAGTGCCCTAAATCCCCCGACGAGAGCCTCAGCCGACGTAGCGGCGTATCGTGCCGAGGCTTGGCTGTCTGTCCATTTTCCAATCCGCACTCGGGCCGTTCTGATCCACGTAATGAAGCGTCACCTGCGCGGTATGTTCACCGGCGAAGGGTTCCCGCCAGTGGGCGCACTCGCACCCGCGATAGAGCAAGCCATCTCCGGGTTCCAATTCGATAGCCGACGATCCTGTCGGTCCATCGATCCAGATCGGCCACGGGCCTCGCGCTTGATAGCCTAGGCACAGGGTTATACTGATTTCACATGCGGGCCGATCTCTGTGTTTTGGAAGTGCGTCGTCTTTGCGGTACATGCGAAAATACGAGAAGGTCGGAAACAGCTTCAAGTCCGTAGCCGACTCGACTTCAGGCAGCAAGTCGCCTAGCAGCTCGTCTATGACAAAATCGTTTTTGCCCGCCAAGGCGTTGGGTACCTGCGGATCTCCACCACGCATCGCGCCGGAGTCGGCCAACTTCCGTACGTACTTGTATAAAAGTGATAGACGCGGATCGGTCAGCAGCGACCGCCACACCGCATACTTCTGATGCGCGAAAGTATCCGCCAAAAGCGCGAGCGCGGCAGTCTGGCGGGGCTTCATTTGACTAGACCCGACGATTGGCCCCGGTTTGCCCATTTTGTCTGATGCCCCTCGGAACGGTGAGATGTTTTCTCCGACATAGGGGAGAGTACAGCCAGCAGGGGCCATCCGTCACTACGCCCCGAACAGTGTCCCAAGTGTTCACTGCCGGTGTCCCAAGTCCTTGCCACTTCGGACAGTG
This sequence comes from uncultured delta proteobacterium, assembly GCA_963724395.1. Taxonomy (GTDB): domain Bacteria; phylum Desulfobacterota; class Binatia; order Binatales; family Binataceae; genus Binatus. Next base: position 376,053 of record CAVRUK010000006.1, read on the forward strand.
CCTTCTCGCAAACCAAGTAACCGCCTCTGCTTCACAAGCAGCCGCCGCTCTAGCCTACGTTTGCAAACTGAACCCGGGTTGTGGAAGCTGTTGAATCTACATTTTTGCGATGGAAATCGCCGTCCGCAAGATCGCGGAAATCGGCTCGTGTGATGATCAAAAAGCGCGTCCGTAACCAACTGCTAGCGCGAGCAAGGCTCTCCGACAAAGAAATCAGGTCTCGTTACGAACTTGCGGTCCATCCCGATTATTGGAGGGAACTGTGTCCGCAGGTTCCGTTCGATTCGTCGCAAGTCGTGGTTGAGACGTCGCCGGTCAATCATCAGCTGGTCAAAGATTGCGCCAGTCAGTTAAGCAGTCGCGGCTATTTCAAAGCAGGCCCCTTAATTCCCGAGTCCACAATCGCATCGATGCGGCAATGCGTGGAAACTGTGAGAAAGGCCGGATGGCCGCCGGTATTCGCCTTCCTGTACGACTCGTTCTGGGCGGTCACGCGCGTTCCGTTCATGGTCGAGTTTCTCGATGCGGTCCTTGGTGCTGAATTTAATATCATCATGTCCCGCTCGTGGTGCTATTACATCCCGCCCGCGCGTGGCGCCGGCGGATGGACTCCGCACGCCGACGCCTACAGTAGTCCTGCGCACCGGCTGACCCTCTGGATCCCGCTGACCGACGCAACACTGGATAACGGTTGCATGTACGTGGTGCCCAAAGACTTCGCGTATGGGAGTCGCGCACCAAAGAAGGAACGGCTGCGCGCGGACACGGTCAGCAGCGACTATTGGCTGGAACTGCTGCACTCATGCAGGGCTCTCCCGGCGGCGGCCGGCTCGGTCCTTGGCTGGGATCCTCAGACGATTCACTGGGGCTCGAAGTGTCACCAGCCGTCGGCGCCGCGCATCAGCATCGGATGCGAGTTTGTCAGCAAGGGGGTCGTGCCCCGGCCTCACGTAAGAGACGAGCTTTTCCCGGGCCAGCCGGCGGGATTGCTGCCGACCTTCAGCCAGCGACTTCGGCATGTAGCGCTATCGATCCGAATCCACCATCGACGCGAGCTCAAGGCTGGGATGTTCCTGGAAGTGGCCGAAGCGCTGATCCAAAAGCCGCGTTTTGAATAATAGCCGCGGAACTTTAGATCCGCGGCGGCCCAGCAGTCTCGCGTTTGCCAAACATCCGTTCGCGATGCTTGATCGGCACGAGCAGCGGACGCGCCAGGTAGTACAGCGGGTATAGCGCGCGCGGCAACGGCATCAGCGCGCGGTCGCTCATCTTCGGGGTAATCACGCGCTCCACGATGTAATTGGCGCGGCCGCGCGTCGATTCGATGGTTCCGAGTGCGATCGACCAGTCGTCCAACTTAACCGCACGCCTCGAATCGAAAATACGCTGCGTAACGCGGCGGCCGAGCGACGCGATGTGCGAATCGCGCCGGGCAGCGTCGAGCAATTCGGCGGGCACCTCGCAAAGCTCGAGCGAATGCGTCAAGTGCACCGCGAGCAGGACCATTCTGAGACTTTGCGTCCGCCGGGCGTCGTCGAGAAGGCTGGTCCAGTTGACTGTCCTGGCGGTCGCGAGCAGGTGAGCGAAGTCGCAGATCTGGGCGAGGGTCATCCAGCCGTGCTTGGAGCCATGGCAGGCCTGAAACAGAATCGAGTCGGCGGGACCGAGCACGCGGACGCGCCTGCCGAGCAGCTCGATCTCGACGGTACGATTCCAGACCTGCTCACCTTCGGGAGCAAACGGGAAGTATCTAGCTGACAACGCCCAATGGAGGTCCACGAGGCAGTCCTCGCGTGAGAAGTCGAGCGACGTGTCGGGAAAAAATCCGCTCTCGACAACCTCGGGCCGATAGACTGCTGACGAGTAGGCGACTCTCTCCAGCGCCTTGGCCGCACGCGGCAGATCCGCAAGCCGCACCATGAAATCCAGGTCTTCGAACACCCGCATCGCGACGTCACCGTACGCGGCGATCGCGAGCGCCGGACCCTTGATCGCAATCGCGGGGACGGCGCCGGCCGCAAACGAATCGACGATTTCCGTGGCGCAGCCGGCGCGATAGTTGTTTCGCAGTGCGTTGATCTCGTAACTGAACCGGAGCGCGCGGGCGACGTATGGAGGAGGATTGGCAATGCCTTCGGCGCCGAGACGCGCGCCCACCATCGGCGTGACGCGGTTACGATCGGCAAGCGCGAGAAATAGATCCCAATCGACGCCGCGCCCAGCGCATTCTCCCATCGCGGCGCAATCCGCCATCGGCCCGGACGCCGCGCAGCATCGCAGCAGCAGCTCGCGCTCGGTGTCAGGCGTCCGTAATATGGGAGAATTCATTTCGATCGTGGCGCGCCGCGCACAGCGCGTGATGTCGGGCAGGACTTTTCGGGAATCACGTTATACAAGCCCGGCGTTCATTGCCAACCTGCATCACTCCGTCTACACCTTGTTTCCGAATGCCAGCGAACCGGAACGCAGAAATTTGCATCGAAGCGGAGCGACAATGAACGCCGAGTTCCGAAGTTCGACGCGATTCTTCGGACGCCGCGGCTGGGAACTTCTCGCTGCATTTCTATTTGCGGCGGCCTACCTCGTTCTCAACCTATTCGTTCGGCCCGCAATTCCGATGGCGCGTGGTTACGATGACAAGATATTCCTGGCGTCCGCGGCCAGGCTCTCGTCGGGACAGGTAATCTACCGCGACTTCTTTGAGTACTACCTGCCGGGCATCGATTACCTCTACGCATTTCTAATCGACCGATTCGGCGCGCAGGCATGGATACCCAATGCCTGCCTGGTAGTACTGGGGCTAGGTTTCTTCGCAGCCGCAGTTTGGCTCGGCGGCATGTTGATGTCGCGTGAGGCCGCGATATTTTCCGGATTTGTATTCCTGTTCGCCGCGTATCGTACGTACCTGGACGCGTCGCCGCACTGGTACGCCGCTCTGACTATCATGGTTGCGATCGCAATCTTGGCGCGTGAGCGATCGCGCTCGCGCCTTCTTGTTGCGGGAGCACTCATCGGTGTGGCGACATGCTTCGCGCAGCACCATGGTGCGTTCGTCACGGCCGGAGTTCTCGGTTTTCTGGTCTGGGAGGCTTGGAAAGACGGGAGAGAGACAACCACTCTCATTAAAGAATGCGCGAGTTTCTTCACTCCGGCCGCGATTATCGTCGTCGCGTGTGTAGCTTACTTTTCGTGGCTAGCCGGCCCGTCAGCATTCTTCTATTCAACTATAGTTTTCCCCTTCAAATATTGGAGTGAGGGGTTGGGCGCGCAATGGTCGAACTACGTATTGATCGAAATCGTATCGAGCGCGAGGCATCGCGACTTTCACTTCGCTCGCTACCTGATATTGGGGCTGCTTGTCCCCTGGGTCTACCTTCTGTCAGCAACCTGGTTCAAGCCCTCGCCTGAAACGTCGCGCGGGGATACCTGGCGCCGCATAGTTCTATTGAACTTCGTCGGCGTGGCGATGTTCGCGTCGATCGTCAATTCGGCGGGCTTCTGGAGGATCGCAGTGGTTTCGCTGCCTGCGTTCCTGGTCGCAGTATGGATTGTCGAAACGAGACTGGGAGTGATTGTCATACGCATCCTGACGGTGATTGCGGTACTCGCGATGGTTTCCGACATTCGCGCGTCGCAGCGTAACTGGCATTACTCCATCGCAACTCCGAGCGGGCGCATCGCCCTCCCGGTTGACGACCCGCTTTCCCAGCTTCAATGGTTCGCCGCGCGAACTCATCAGGGTGACTACGTGTTTCAGGCGCTCGGCAGCAATCTTTACTTCTGGCTGGGTCTTAGGAATCCCACCAAGGTCTGGTGGCTGACGCCGTGCGAGTTCACCCGCCCGGAACAGGTCGACGACGTGCTTCGCGACCTCGAGCTTCACGCGCCGCGATTTATTTTGTGGAATGGTGACCTTGACGAGTCAGTTTGCGGCGCTTCAAGCGATCACATTCAACCAGTCCGGGACTATCTGCACGCGCGCTATCACAAGGTCCAGGATCTGACTCCCGAATTTGGAACCATCTCAGCATGGGAGCTGAAGTAGCCTGCATCACCCGAGCAAGAAGTACCGATTCGTATCAGGTTGGCAAGCATCGCTTGTTTAGCGGCCAGCCGCCGCTGCTATCGTGCGTACTCGTCGCGGGGCAGTGTTGCGAACTACTTTGATCAAATCGCGTTGTACGAGCTGATGGACCAGCGCGAGGACGTCGTGCTCTACTTCGCGGCGCGGGACCCCGTATTCGCTGGCGATGGTACCTGCAATCGTGCGCATCCCGTGGCCTTGCGCCAGGAGCTCCCAGACCCGGCTGCCGGTTTGATTCAGGCCGTAGCACATCGCAGTGCCAATGTTTGCTACAAACGTCTCGCGCCCCGAGGTTTGAGAAACGACGGCGCTCGGGATCTTGACCGTGTCGTCTGGTTTGGGCAACGCGGGGCTCTCGTGTTTCCGGACTGCGCGCACAGCGATCGCGGACTCGGACAAGGCGACCATCTCGCGATGTACCGTGGAGTATCCCGGTCGCGAGCAGAACCATCCGGTAACGGCGGTCTTTGGAATTCTTCCTACGACCGGGGTTACGCGATGTTCGAGATGCTCAGCAACGCGGAAGATGATTGCGTCGCCGAACCCCAGGTTCGGAACATCCTCGCGCACGCCGCGGGAGGTATCGCGAATCTGCAGCGTGCCGCCGCGATAGCGCGCGCCACTCAGGTTGATCGAGATCGCGACCTTTCGATCGTTGAGCATGTCATCGTGCCAGGTGAAGGCCAGCCCTTGCCGCGCGACCATCTGGTACAACCTGCCAGCAAAGCATCCAAGAGGGCCGCTTCCGGTCACCCGTCGAATCAGCCGGAAAAGCTTCGGATCGTTCATCAGGATTTTAAAGACATTGGTCAATGGGTTATCCGCCAGCGTTAGATCGCGCCCGACCTCGTTTTCTCTTATTTTGAACGCAGCGTTGCGCAGAGAAAGCTGAATCACTCGGAGCATCGCGGGTTCGATGAAACCTGGTATCCGCAGATAGTTGTGTTGATCGAAATGCTCACGGGCTAAGCGCAATTGCGATGGCGTGGCGTGGGATGAAATACCCGTTCGTGTCAGCGTGACCAGCATTGTCGCTCCTAAGTACTGCGCCCCGAAGTCACAATCAAGTTGGAGAGATTTGGCGGGTCGACCTCAAGCTAGCCGCTTGACATTTTTGGGAGCGGCATATACTCGCTCTTAGTTCTAAAGGGAGGACGATCACTACATGGCCAACGTATTCTGCACCAAGTGCGGGCAGCAGTTGCCCGACAACTCCACTACCTGTCCATCATGCGGGCACGCCCGCACAGCTATCCCAATCTCGCCGCCGCCAAGTTCGCCGTCGCAAGGACGCGCGCCGGCGAATGTTTCGGCCGGACACAAGACTCCGGGCTTTTTCAGGATACTTCTGGACGCTTCGTTCAGCGATTTCATTACGCTGAAACTCATCAAGTTCTTCTACATCTTGGGCAGTATCGTTTTCGCGATAGGCGCCTTCATTGTCGTGCCTATTGCCGTGTGGACATACCCCCAGCCCTTCGTGGTGAGTAACGCAGAGCGCATCGCGGTGGTCGCTGTCTTGTCGCCGGTGCTATTCATCGTAGCCCTTGTTCTCCTGCGCGTTTACCTGGAGCTGGTGGCGTCGATTTTCCGGATCGCTGAAAACACGACCGAGATGGCGGCGGATCTGAACAACCGATAGGCGGGCTGAGGCTGTCGCGGAGGCATCGGAGCCGGCCGCCTCATTCTAGCTTACGCTGCCTAATAGACCTATTTGAACTCTATTCACAGTTATGTCTAGCAGGTCGTGTTATTTTGGGCTAACAGCGCTTAAATGACCGATTAAAATTTGCAATTGCGCCAGCCAGTTTTCTATAATCGCTCACACATTCCGAACCGAGGGGGCTTCACCGTATGCGTTGCTCGGCCTGCGGACAGGACAGCGCCGATCAGGATCGTTTCTGCGCGAGTTGTGGAACTCCGCTCGCGATCTCCTCGGAACCAGAACCTTCAGCGCACGAAGCCTCCGAATCCTCGCCGCCACCTGAGACTCCAGCCGCCAAAATTTCCGAACCCGCTCCGTCTGCGCCGCTCTCTTTCGCCAGCGGGCGCTACCAGGTCGTGCGCAATCTCGGCGAAGGCGGCAGCAAGATTGTCTACCTCGCGCGCGACAATCTGCTTGACCGCGAGATAGCGCTGGCACTTATCAAGGTCGGCAGCCTCGACGAACAACAGCGAGCGCGGATCACCCGTGAGGCGCAGGCGATGGCCAAGCTCGGCGACCATCCCAATATCGTGACGATCTACGATGTAGGTGAAGACGCGGGACGGCCTTACATTATTACGCAGTACATGGGCGGCGGCTCAGTGGATGATTTGCTGCGCAAATCGCCGCATCACCATCTACCCACCAACGAAGCGATCCGGATCGCCGATGAGATCTGCCAGGCGCTCGAGTACGCGCACGGCCTGGGAATAGTTCATCGCGACTTGAAACCTGGAAACGTGTGGCAGACGAAGGAAGGCGTCAGCAAGCTCGGCGATTTTGGGCTGGCGCTTGGGGCGGACCAGCCGCGACTGACAGTCACCGGGCTGGTGGCGGGCACGGTCGCGTATATGTCGCCCGAGCAGGCGATGGGCAAGCCGGTCGATGCGCGCAGCGACCTCTACTCGCTGGGGGCGATGCTTTACGAAATGGTCACGGGCCGGCCGCCCTTTCTGGGCGACAATATCGCGACCGTCATTTCGCAACTCCTTAGTTCAGAACCGCTGAGACCCAGTCAACTGCTGCCCGGGGTTACACCCGCGCTCGATCGATTGATTATCAAGTTGTTGGCCAAGTCGCCGGACGATCGGTTCCCGGACGCGGCCGCCGTGCGCCACGAGCTAGCGGCACTCAACCAGGGAGCCAATAGCAGCCAAACCGGGACGGTAAAGAGCGCCGACATCGCTCTCACGGTCGCCAGAAATCTGTCGCAACTGAATTTGCACGAGGCCCCGGACGGCACGGTCAGCCTGTTTTTCTCCGATATCGAAGGGTCGACCGCTATGTGGGAGCGGCTAGGCGACCTGAAGGCGGTCGAAGTACTGCACGCGCACGACTCGATCGTCCGCAAGCAGGTCGAGTCGCACCAGGGATTCGTGGCCAATACCACAGGCGACGGTTTCTTCGTGACCTTCAAAACAGTTCGGCAGGCGCTGCTTTGCGCGATCGAAATCCAGCGCGATCTTGTCGCCTATGGCCGCAGTCATCCCGAGCAGCCGATTCGGATTCGGATAGGTCTGCATGTCGGCGAGGCGCGGCGGGAATCGAACGACTATCACGGCAACGCGGTTAACTTTGCGGCGCGCGTCATGGGTCATGCCAACGGCGGCGAGATTGCAACCTCGGCGTCCTTCATGGATCTCGCAAAGGACGCGGGCGACATTCGGTTCGACCACGGCCGCGATGTTACGCTGAAGGGTTTTCCCGACACCTATCGCATCTACCGCGTGGCGTGGAACGTAACCGACAATGGCGAGTGGCTATGCCCGAATTGCACGCGCGCGATACCGGCGGCGCAGCGCTCGTGCATCGCGTGCGCCGAGGCTCCGAAGCCGACGCCGACGCAAAGCGCGATTCCTCCGGCGACACTGTCGCCGATCGCGGCTGCCAGTACCGCTGTGCCGGCGGCCGCCGCGAGAAGTCCGGTCATCAGAGTGCTGACCGGGTCCGCGCTCTTCGTGCTGATAGCGGCTGCCAGCTTCGCAGGCGTGTATCTTTACAAAAATCAAACCTCTCATCCTGCTGCCGTAAACCTCGCAAGCATCAATCAAGCCCCACATTTGGAAAGTGGTCAAAATTCGATCGCGCCGAAGCGAGAAGGTGAGCCACTTCAGAGTAGTACTGCTCCGAATCAGGGTAGTTCCCCGACTCAAGATAGCGCGCCGAGCCAGGACAGTACGCCGAACCAGGGTAGTAACGTGGCTGAGATCGCGTCGCTGGGCTTCACCTCGATGTCGCTGGAGCCGTGCGGCAACGATCTTCCAATTGCGATCTATACCAAAGACCTTTTGTCTTCCGCCGGATGTATGAAATGGAGCGCCAGTTTCAGCCACTACCCCGAGGGATTGCAGAGCGCGGGAAACACGCTGGAAGTAACTGTCTATGATCCCAGCGATCAGGAAGTTACCCAGGGAAGCTCCGATAGCCTGTCCGGTGATCCTCAATCCGGCGGGCGCTTTGACGGCAGCCTTTCGATTCCCGATATGTCGGGCTATCCCACCGGGCAATACATGACCGTGCTGTCGGCGGGAAACCTTGAGATCGCGGAGCGTCCGTTTTACGTGATCCAGGACGCTGAGTACGAGGCCATCGACTTCGAGCACATTGACGTATGGGAGGAGAACGTCTGGATTCGCGAGCATCCTCGCTGGTGGTGGGTTCGGAGATGGGCGCGGATAGAGCCTCGCCGGAGGCCATTCTTCGTGCATGGCTATCGTCGCGCGCCGCTTATAGCCAGCAGAGAACCGTACGAAAGGAATCTGTCGGAACCGAGGAGTCTGTCGGAGCACGGGAATTTGTCGGAGCGGAGGAATCTGTCGGAGCGCACCAACTTTTCGGAGCGAAGGTCAAGCCCGTTTCAAGCGCATGAGGGCGGCAATCCTTTCAAAGCGCCTCCCGCAAAAACCTACGCGAATCCCTTCGTACACGAGCCTTCGACTTCGCCGAACGCCCGGATTGCGAACGCGCCCGGCGAACGAAATCCCTTCGTTTCCAGACCATCCGCTGATCGGGACGTCAATTCGCCTTTCTCTGGAGGCACGCGCACGGCGACGAATCCTTTCGCCGTCCGTCAACCGTCCCCCATTTCGAGACCTATAGGCGCTATGCCAGGGACAGGTTTGCCCGGGACCAGGTTGGCGATGCCAGTCACATCGAGCGTGTCGAGAGCCGCCGCCATCTCGGGGGGGTCTCATAAGAAGTGATGAGGGCGCGGTTGCAGTGAGCAAGCTCTGCAAGAGGATAGTCCTGTTAATTGCGATGGCCCTGACGGCAATGTCCTGCGCCGATATGGCTCTAATGTCAGCGCAGCCCGCGGGCAGTCAAATCGGCAATGCGCCGTCTCCGCCAACTTTTTATGAAGGGGGCTCGTACGACAAGGTTCTGAACGATGTCGTCGTGGAAGGCGGCGATAAGGCGACGCGGATCACGGTTCACGCGACGATCGCTCCGAATGGCGCGAACTCATGGATGCGCGATGCGCCGTGGAACGAAGTAGTGCTCACGGTACAGAACCTGACGCACAGAGAAATTGACGTCGTCGCCATCCACGGTATTACGGCGCAGGGAGCGATGGTCGATCCGGGAGGGATGGACGCCTTTACCGCAATCGAGCAACAGCGCGCGACCACCATGCAGACCCAGTTCGAGCAGCAGAATCAGTCGCCTCCGCCGGCGCAGCCAGGCGCAGATCTTGGCGCCATGATGGCCTCCAGCATGACTACTGCACTGGGACTACCCTACGTGCCCCCCGCAGGCGCCGGATCGGCGGTCTCGGCGCAGCAACAAACCGCTCGTCAAGCCTCCCAGGACGCCGCGCTCAAGCTGCAGGCCGACGACTTTCAGAACGTCTCCGCCGAATACACCAAGCGCTCGATTGGGCAGACCAAGTTGGCTGCCAAGGGAACTGTAACAGGGAGCGCATTTTTCCCGGTCTCCTCCGGCGCTATCACTGGAATCGTCGTCTCGGTGCTGGAGAGCCGGCACGCGGAGGATCCAAAAGACATCACACTCGAGCTACCCACGGAAAAGGCTCCCGCGGAAACTGCCAGCGGCGCAGCCAAAGCTCCTCAATAAGAGTCCGCCGCAGGTTCGCAATTCAGAACGATTGGCCCCCAACCGGCGCGCGCGGACGCGCGCCGGCCTCCCCCACGAACGTGGGGGGCGAACTCCGTCCTTCACAGTCTCAAGTTCCGTGCGGGCGAGGCGCGCCGTCGAAGCCGACTACGTCGATGCGGAAGCCTTCGCCGCGGCGCAACAGTTCGGAGTAGACGGCGCGGCCGAATATCCGCGAGAGCGGAGCCGGTTGGTCTCGAGAAACGAAGATCCGGCCGACGTGAGATTGCCGCGCGAGCTGTAGCAGTTCGCCGACAGTGTCTGTCGATTCGAGCCAGACGATTTTCGCGCCCAGGTAGCTGGCGAGGATGGCGTCGTCGATTAGCGCGCGGACCCGAGCCCTCCCGAATCGAGTGCGCAGTGAGTCGACGAAGACTGCGTACAACCGGGCGCCACTTTCGCGGGCGGCGCGGTGAGCCTTGCGCAACAATTCGCTGTTACCTGAGCGAGAGGCCTTCAGACAAGCAATCACCGCCGTCCCTGGTGATTCGTCCGGCGTGCGATAACTCTCGACCAAGCGCAGATAGGGCTTAGCGACCGAGTTGGCCGGCGGGCGCGATCTCAATGAGCTGATGCCGAACATACCCTGATCAGCATCAGGCGTGCCGCCGACGACTTATGCTGAGATGAAGGATTTTTCCTGAGTTCGAGCCAATGACATTTCAAATTAACGCATCGTCGCATTTCAATTTTAAACGTGGCCCGGCGTCGACGTTCGGGCGAGTGCGTTCCGAGCCTTGATTTTCCACAGGAATTTCCCTCGGCAAATGGGGTCGATCGGCCTGTTAGTTTCGGCTAGCATTGGCACGGTTAATGCGGTTTAGCATCGGCTACAGTAGATGCCTCAAGCGCATACAAAGAAGGTTTAACTCCCTTTCGTGGCCGTGGAGGAAACCAGGAGTTTGAAGACGATGGGAAAATCGATGCTAAAACGATTCCAAGGCTCGGAGGGAAGACCGCGTCTGATTGATGCGTTGATGGCGCAGCCGCTGATCGGTGACAAGGACCTGGCGGCAGCGATCGCGCGGCGAGTCAAGTTGCAGGAGATTCCCGCGGGCGCAAATCTAATCGTGCAGGGCGCGCATAAAGCGGATCTGTTTCTGATTCTGCATGGCGCGTTTTCGGTTGTGATCGGCGGGCGCGTCGTGGCGCGCAAGAAAGCCGGCGAGCACGTCGGTGAAATGGCCGTCGTCGATCCGAATACGCCGCGATCGGCTTCAGTTACCGCGCTCTCTGATTCGGTGGTCGCGAGGATCGCGGAGTCGGACTTTTCGGCGCTGGCCGACAAGTTCCCGCAGCTGTGGAGGAGAATCGCGCTGGAACTGGCGGGCCTGGTGCGCGACGGAAATACTACGCGTCAGCGGGAGAAGGCAGGCCGCGGCCGCTTTCGGCCGGGCGTGTCGGCGTTCATCGCTTCTTGAGGGCCTCGAGTTCGTCAAGCGTGCGCGGCCAGTCCTCGTGCAGCAGGCGCGATAGAGCGCGGTCGGCGAGCAAGCGGCCGCCGGTCTGACAGGTCGCGCAATAGTTAGTCTCGTTACTCGCGTAGCGGATGCGCTGGACCTTGGCGCCGCATCGCGGGCATGGCTGACCGTAGCGACCGTGCACCGCCATGCCGGGTCGAAACGCGGTGACCTTCTCCGGAAATTCACGAGCAGCTTCGACGCGCAGGCGGTCGGTCCATTCGAGCAACGTCGCGCGGGTGGCGTCATAGAGGCGCTCGATTTCGTCGAGAGCAAGTTTCTGCGTCATGGCAACGGGCGAGAGCTGCGCGCGATGCAGAATCTCGTCCGAGTACGAGTTGCCGATCCCGCTGAAAATGTGGGGGTCGGTGAGCGAGCGTTTCAGCGTGTGATTGGATGAGCGGATCGCGGTGGTGAAGGCGTCGAAGCTAGACTCGAGCGGCTCGATCCCGCCGGCGTTCAGCGACTGAAGTCCCTCTTCACCCTCGACGACATGGAGCGCGGCGCGGCGCTGCGTGCCCGCTTCCGTCAGCCACAACCATCCGTTGTCGAACTCGAAGGCGACCAGGATGTTTCGACCGCCGAGTTTTGGCGCGGTAGTCTTCCAGTGCAGCCGGCCCGCGATTTTGAGATGTAACACGAGCCACAGGTCGCCTTCGACGCCGATGGCGATCTGCTTGCCCAGCCGTCGCACGTCATGGACCCGCTGGCCGAGTGTCGCGCTTACGGGAGGAGCAGTCGAGCGTAGCAGAAACGGGGACCTGACGAGCGCGCGTACGAGCTTGTGGCCGACGACGCGCGTCCGGATCGACTCCACGTATATCGTTACATCGGGCAGTTCGGGCATGAGAGTTTTTCCGCGCGGCAGACCCGTCACGATCGACGCCGCCTATGTTAGATTTACTCTTTTACTCTGAATCACCTCTGAAGAGGACGCATCCTATGAACTACTTTCTCGCCAAGACCGAACCATCGACCTACTCGATCGACGACCTCGAGCGTGACAGACGCACCGCTTGGGACGGCGTGACCAATCCGCAAGCGGTTCGCGCTATCCGCGAAATGCGGCCGGGCGACATGGTGTTCATCTATCATAGCGGAGGCGTTTCGAGTGTGGTCGGGATGGCGGTCGTGAAATCGCCACCGCGCGACGATCCCAAGAGTCCAAAGTCAGCGGTGGTCGATTTGGAATTCGCGGGACGCGTCGAGCCACCGGTCACGTTGGCGGAGATCAAGCAGTCGGGGAAGTTCGACGACTGGGCGCTGGTGCGGCAGGGCCGTCTCTCGACGATGGCGGTGCCGGAAAAGTTCGTGGTCTGGATCCGCGCGCGGTATCCGAAGGCGAAGATCTAGCTACGCTACGCAGGAGTCTTTCCTAAAAAGAAAAACGGAGGCGGCCTCGAGGCCGCCTCCGCTATACACAAGACCTAAGTAGACTGCTGGCTACGGAGTGCTCTTCGCCGGCTTCTCCTTGTTAAACGTCAAAGTCATTGCGACCACGCCGGCTGCGACGTTCAAACCGTTCTGTCCTTCGATCGATACCGGCTGCAACGCGATCGAGCTGTTGAAGCCTCCCACCAGCACGTTGGCGCCCGCGCCGACTCCGACCGCTGCGCTCGCAGTCGCTCCGCCGTAGTGACCCGCCAGCGCACCCTGGCCCAGGTTGGTGGTCGGGGCGAGAACTGCCCACAGGATTACGCCTGACTGAAGGTATCCGATATCAGCGCCGAACTTGGTGATCGAACCGGTGTAATACTCGGTGTATCCGGGCTGCAGCGCATAGGCGCACTGTAACTTGCGCGATGAGCCGAAAATAAATCCCCATCCGGCCGCGACGTGACAAGTAAGGTATCCTGCCCGAACTGTTGCCCCTCCCGATGCCGGCGCAGGTGCAGGTGCTGCGCCCTGAGCCCGTGCCGACTGTGCGCCTGCGGCCAATGCCACCACCAGCCCCAGTGCGATTACCATTCCTCGTGCTTTCGAATTCATTGTCTCCTCCGTCTATGGTGAGGCTTTCGGTTCCGGTCAGCCGGAGCCCGTGGCGAAGAACCTCAAGTTGATTGCCCAGTCGAAGGAAACTCGCACTTTGCTTGGATAAATGCAATACGAGCGCTAGGGGGTTCGAGCGACGGATAGTTATCACTTGACTATGATCTCCTAATCCAGCACCATCCTGCGGACCTTGCTTACGCCGTAACTCAGGAGAACTGACCGATGAGCCTCAAGACTATTCTCGCAAGTTTCACCATAGCTTCGCTGCTGGTCTGCACCATCGGCGTGGGCGCGCCGGCCCTGGCGCAGACTTCGCAGAAGCAACTCGATATCGCGGCCGCCCGCGCGCAGCGCAAGGCAACGGTTGGCGCCAACATGAATCTGACCACTGATGAAGCGACCAAGTTCTGGCCGGTTTACGATGCTTACGAAGCGAAGATGGACAAGATCGAAGATCGCCACGTCAAAGAGCTGAAAGATTTTGCCGCCAAGTACAATAGCTTCACCGACGCGGATGCGGCCAAGAAACTCAACGAGGTGATCGCTATCCAGCAGGCGCGCCTCGACGTGCAGAAGGAATTCATTCCGCAGTTCCGCGCCGTTATCCCACAGGTGAAAGTGACCCGGTTCTATCAGATCGACAACAAGATCCAGGCTTTGATTCAGTGCGACATCGCGCAGTTGGTGCCGCTGGCGCAATCACCCGGCGAAGTGAGCCCATAGTCAAAGAAGATCGCGCGACGCCTGGGGAAGACCTACTTCTCGTGCACGCGCGCAATCGCTTCGAGGATCAGCTTGGCGGCCGCCTCGCGATCCACCCATCCGCCGACTTTGACCCATTTGCCCTTCTCGAGATCCTTGTAGTGGCGGAAGAAGTGGTCGATCTGATCGAGCATGATCGGCGGCAGGTCGGTGTAGTTGCCGATTCCGTCGAAGTAGGGATTTAATTCGTCGACCGGCACGGCGAGAATTTTCTCGTCGATGCCATTTTCGTCTTCCATCAACAGCGCGCCCACCGGACGGCATCTGATGACCGCGCCGGGCGCGACCGGCACCTGCGACAGCGCGAGCACGTCGCAGGGATCGCCATCTTCGGAGAGCGTGTTCGGGATGAATCCGTAGTTGGCCGGATAGTACATCGCGGTATGCAGGAAACGATTCACGAACAGCGCGCCCGAGGCCTTGTCGAGCTCGTACTTCACCGGAACTCCGCCCTGTGGAATTTCCACCAGCACGTTGATTTCATCGGGCGGGTTGCGGCCGGGCGGAATTTTGTTGACATCCATGCGATGCGCGCCTCCGGGAATTGAACTGAGTAGAGCATGCGATCGCGCTCGAGGCCATCGGGCAGTCGTCGGATTTGCCTAATTTCCAATTACTTGAGACCGAGCTTTTTGACGCGAGTGCTAAGCGTGCTCGGTCTGATTCCGAGCAGCTCGGCGGCGCCGCCGGGGCCATAGATTCTGCCACCGCTGCGTTTCAATGCGGCAATCATGTTGTCCCGCACGCGGCGGTTCATCTCCTCGTCCGGAACCACTTCGAATTCTTCGGGTGAGGCTGACTGAGTGATCGCCGGACCATCCGATCCCGATTCGACACTGCCTGGAATTTCGAGCCGGAGCGAACCCGGGCGCGACGCGATCACCGCCTGCTCAATAACGTTCTGCAGCTCGCGCACGTTCCCGGGCCAATCGTAATTCTGCAGTTGCCGGAGTTGGCTCGCGATTAACCGTAGACCGGACCGACCGAACCGAGCGCAGGCCGCGTCGAGAATATGCTTCGCGAGCAATGGAATGTCGTCCTTGCGCTCGCGCAATGGCGCAACCTCGATCGGAAAAACGCTGAGCCGGTAATAAAGATCCTCGCGGAATTTTCCCGCGCGGACCCGGCTCTTGAGGTCGCGATTGGTCGCGGCAATGATGCGGACGTCGACGCGGCGCGTCGCGTCGTTGCCAACCTGCTCGAATTCGCCGTCCTGCAGCACGCGCAGCAACTTGGGCTGCATCGCCAGCGGTAGCTCGCCGATTTCATCCAGAAAAAGGGTCCCTCCGTCGGCCAGTTGAAAGCGGCCAATTCGATCCCTCATGGCCCCGCTGAACGCCCCTTTGACATGCCCGAAAAGCTCACTCTCGAACAGCTCCCGAGGAATTGCAGTGCAGTTGATCTTAACCAATGGACGGTCATGCCGCAGGCTTTTTTCATGGATGGCGCGGGCGACCAGTTCCTTGCCGACTCCGGTCTCGCCAAGGACAAGTACGGTGGCATCGGTAGGCGCGACCATTTCGATTCGTTCGAGCACGCCTCGGATGGCGGGGCTGTTGCCGAGAATCGTGTTGTCACCAGAAGCGGCTCGGACCTCCTCCCGCAGATACTCATTCTCCGATTCAAGGCGCCGGCGTAACTTGTCGATTTCCTCGAAGGCGCGTTTCAGTTGTTCATTGGCGGCCGTCAGTTCTCTGGTTCTCTTGGCGACGCGTTGCTCGAGTTCTTCGTTGAGCCTCTTGATCTCGGACTTCGCCTGCTTCAGCTCGGAGGTTTCGACAATCTCCCAACTGCCTCTTCGTGTCGCAAAAGTAAACTGATGCGAGCGCGTGACATCAAGGACGTCGGCGGCGCAGCACGTAGCCAGTGGATAGCTGCACAGGCAGGTCATCCGCAGATCGACGATAGTCCGGTCCAGCTCCTCTTCGTATTCAGTAAAATCGCTCCATTGCTCGCGTCTCACCCAGAACGCGTCGCCAGACACTCTGAGTCCCGAATGGCCTCGCGCCAATGCCAGGTCGAGTTTCTCGCTCCAAGCTTTCCTGACTTTATCAACATCGAAAGAACCGTCGGTCATATACCACTCAGTGGCACGGAAGATTTCCAAGCTATGATCGGCAACGTGCCGTTCGAAGTCGGGAAGAGCATGTCTCAGTGCGTTTCCGGCCTCGTGCTCAGTCAGCGTTGTAACAACCCACACGCAGGTTTCATTGCTCTCGAGGCCGGCTTTGAAGTAGGGAACCAGCACTTCGAGCAAGTCGTTTTTAGTTTCGTAGAACTGACAGAAATGAGTGCCCCATGGCATGTCACCTACAACATCGATGCCGGATTTCCTGAGCTCGGTTGCCATGGCTTTGCCCTCGGCGGCTTGGTGGTTGCCGCGCTGATCGCCATCTTGTTTCTTTATGCAACTCAACGGAATTCCGCTGCGATCGATCTTATTGTAGCGAGACTTCGTTGTGAGACTACTCTTGGGCTCGCGCACCGCCTAGGCTTGTCAAGTGTTTTTTGTCTTGAAAGCTGTGGCACAATCCGTGCTCTACTCCCGGTTGTGGTTAGACGTAATGTTCGACAAGATTTCATTCTTTCGAAGACTTTTGATCCGCGACTGGATCAACACGAAGTTTTCGAGATCGATCGGTCCAATTTGGTCCTGCAACTGCGAACCCTCCGATTCGCAATCGACGAGGGTGCGCTCGAAATGGAGATGGTTTCAGCCGAGAAAGTATTCGGCAAGTCGGTCTCTGGAGCGCTCACACGCGGTGGACAGAAGTTGCGCCTGGTCGCAAGAGATTTGAATCGTCTCCTTCGCCTGATGGAGCGAGCTCGCGCCCCCAAAGCGCCCGGACGACCGGCCAGAAAGCCGAAGCCCCGCAATCGGCGGAAGTCAAAAGATTGACCTCCAGCACAATTTGCTGCGGCTCGTAGCTGAAGGCGGCTTTGTCGCGCGCCCATCGCGCGTGATAGTCTCGCGGCCGGGGATTATCTCAACTAGCGAGCCCGGTGGAGCGCATCATGGTGAAGATCGAGAGCGAGATTCCTATCCGGATCGATCCCGGCGAGAATCCGTTCCTTAAGGGAATTTACGCGCCGGTCTCGACCGAGATTACCGCCGATGATTTGACTGTCATCGGTGAGATTCCCAGGGACCTCGACGGCGCCTACCTGCGCAACGGTCCCAATCCGATCTTTCAGCCGCGCGGCCGCTACCATTGGTTCGACGGCGACGGCATGGTGCACGGCATCGAGTTTCACGACGGCAAGGCCACTTACCGCAACCGCTGGATTCGCACCGAAGGATTCGCCGCCGAGCAGGATGCGAAGCGCACGATATGGCCGGGACTGATGGATCGTCCCGATTCCAACGTTCCGCGCGGCGCCGGCTCCGACGGATGGCTCAAGGACTCCGCCAACACCGACCTGGTATTTCACAACGGCTACGCGCTGGCGCTCTGGTATCAGTGCGGGCTGCCGTACAAGCTCGATCCGCGCACGCTTGAGACGCTCGGCGTCGAGCGCTTCGGCGGCAAGCTCGAGCGCGCAGTCTCCGCGCACGCCAAGGTCGATCCGATGAGCGGCGAGTTGCTGTTCTTTGACTATGCGACCAGGCCGCCGTACATGACCTACAACGTCGTCTCGGCGCGCGGCGAGCTGACCCATCATGAGCCGATCGATCTTCCCGGCTCGCGCCTGCCGCACGACATGGCGTTCACCGAGCATTACTCACTGCTGATGGATCTGCCGCTGTTCTGGGATCCGCAACTGCTCGAGCGCAAGGTGCACAAGGTCACTTACTATCCGGAGCTGCCGAGCCGTTTCGGTATTCTGCCGCGCTACGGCACCAACGCCGACGTCAGATGGTTCGAGGCATCGCCTTGCTACATCTACCACGTGGTTAATGCGTGGGAGGACGGCGACGAGTTCGTGATGGAAGCGTGCCGCGTTGTCCAGGCGGAACCCGGCGCCAAGCGCGGCGAAGGCGAGCTTGCGCGGATGCGGGCGTTTCTCCGCCTCGAGGCTCAACTATGCCGATGGCGCTTCAATCTCGTGACGGGCGCGGTCAGCGAAGAGCAACTCGACGACGAAAAGACCGAGTGGCCGACGATCAACCGGCACAAGATGGGCCGCAAGTCGCGCTACGCGTACAACTCATGCGTGCCGCATTACGAAGGGCTGGTGAAGTATGACACCGTCCGCGGCACCTCGGAGAAATATCTGTTCGGTGCGGGACGCACCTCGAATGAAGCGCCGTTCGCGCCGCGCGTCGGCGCACGCGACGAAGACGACGGCTACGTCGTGACGTTCGTCGCGGATGCCGCCGCCGATGAACAGCAGCGAGGTCATCATAATCGACGCGAAGAATTTCGCGGCCGGTCCAATCGCACGCGTGCAGATTCCTCAGCGCGTGCCGGTCGGGTTCCACTCGACGTGGGTGCCCGGCGATCAGTTAGGCGCCCGCTAGCCGCGCGTTATTGGTTCGGCGACGGCCCGGTCGCCGTGCCGGACTGCGTATCCACTTCGATACTGTGCTGTTGCCCGGTCTTGTCGGGCACGTTCGTATGAATCTTGCCGCTCATCAGCGTCACGCGGCTCGGCAGCGGCTGCCCGTTCACTACCTTAACGTCCTCGATCGTGACGCTGGTGCCGCCGTTGAGAGCGATCGAGCTGCCGTCGGCAAATCCCAGCGTCACGGAGGCGTCGGCAGCGTGGTCACCCGGTCGTGAAGCATGACCGGCGTGCCCTGTTGCGCGGCGAGCGTGGTGCCACCGCGCTGAATCTGCGCGCTTCCAGTTATCTGGGTTACCGAGCCGACCGAATCGTCCGCGCGCGCCGGCGAGCTTGCGTCGAGCACTACGAGACCGAGCATGAGGCCGGCCACGATGGATGCGATCAATCGATTCGCGATTCGTTTTCGTGGGCGGTCGATCCTGGGCATTTCTTCCATATGGATTCCCAAGGGTTGCTATATCGTTAGAAGCTTCAGGTACGATAGCATCCTTAAATGACGGCACGCCACGAAGTGCCAGTTGTGCGGCGCTGGTGTTATGGCCGGGCAATTGCCATTATATCGGACAGGCTACGCGAAAAAGAAGGAAGGGGTGCTCAAATGATGACGATACAGCACCTGAAACTGCGGATTCAACGGCTGCCCCGCGGACAGACGATGGCTGAGTATGCGCTGATTCTCCTCACCGTCGTGGTAGTCTGCATCCTTGGATACCAAGTGATGGGCACAACGATCACTTCATTAGTTGGACAGGTCGACCCTCTTCTGTAGGTTTTGGCGCGCGTCGGGTCGGCACCTTTACCATCGCTCACACTATTCGAGCTTGACGACGTCGGCGCCCGATTCCTGCGGAGCGACGTCGGCGATGGACTGAGACAACGCAGCCGGAAAACGCGAAGCGAGTGACGGGAAGGCGGAAATCGACTCTCGCAGCCGCGCTTGTTGGCATCGCGATCGCGCTCGCGGCGGGATGCATGACGGAGCACAAGGAGATCGACGAGACGCTTCCCCCGTACGCGTCCATCTCGGAGGAAGGTCGCGATCCGGCCAGCGCGCCAACCCCCACACCGTCCGCAAGTGATTCAGGCGGCGTCATGGATTCGATCGAAAACGCAATGGTGTACACGTTTCACCTTTTCTTTTGGTGAGGCGTTCTGACCGAGCTTGAACTGAATCGATCGCCCGCGCGTATCCGCTCGTGACCACGCGAACATTCATCACTCTCCAGACGCCGCGCCTGACTCTCAGGCGGTTTCGCGCATCAGACCTCACAAGCTTCATGGCCTATCGAAACGATCGCGAGGTCGCGCGCTACCAGTCATGGGAATCGATCTCGCGCGCCGAAGCCGTGCGATTCATCGCGCAGCAGAGCCGCCATCGGCCCGGCATCCCGGGTAAATGGTTTCAATTCGCGGCGGAACTCAAACGCAGCGGAGCGCTCGCCGGCGATTGCGCATTGCTGGTCATCAGGTCGACGCCGCGAATCGGAGAAATCGGTTATACATTTGCGCGCGCATACCAGGGGATCGGGCTTGCGACCGAGGCTGCTCGAGCTGTGATCGACTTCGCGTTCGATTCGCTTGGGCTCAACCGCGTGATCGCCACTACGGATTGCCGCAACGCTCCGTCTGTGGCGCTGATGGAGCGGCTCGGGATGAGAAGGGAAGGGCACTTCCTCCACAACGCGTGGTTCAAGGGCGAGTGGTGCGACGAGTACCAGTACGCGGTGCTGCGCGAGGAATGGTCGCGCATCCGAATTTCTTGACAATCCCGGCCGCAGGGTCATTGATCTGGCTAGTCCGCCTTCAAGGAGGATTCGCTCATGACCCGGATAATCGACGCTGACGGGCATATCGTCGAGCCGCGCGCGCTGTGGCAGGACTACGCCGAGCCGCAATTTCGCGATCGCATGATCCAGATACGCCGCAATCGCGACGGCGCCGACGAACTGTGGATCAACAACGAGAATCGCAGCCGCCCGTCGCTGCCGGTGGCGGCGTCGATGACGCCCGGCGGACTCTCGGACCTCGAGCGCGCGCGCAAACTCACCTGGGACGACATCCTGCCCGGCGGCTACGATCCTTACGCTCGTATCAAGGTGATGGACGAGGAGGGCATCGACGTCGCGGTCCTTTACCCTTCGTTGTGGCTGCTCTACGGCGACCTGACCGATCCGCAACTCGCGGCGGCCGCGTGTCGTGCCTACAACAACTGGCTCGCCGACTTTTGCAAGCCGTTTCCGAAACGATTGTTCGGCGTCGCGCCGATGCCGGTGCAAAGCGTCGATGAAGCGGTGCGCGAGATGCGGCGCGTCGTGCGCGAGCTTGGCTTCAAAGCGGTCTTCATCAGGCCCAATCCGTTCAATGGGCGGCGCCTCAACGACGCGGCCTACGATCCGTTCTGGCGCGAGGCTCAGGAGCTGGACATTCCGGTCGCCGTCCACGGCAGTTTCGGCACGCGAATGCCCACGATGGGCGGCGATCGCTACCACGACCCGTTTTTCTTCCACATGGTCTGTCATCCGTTCGAGCAGCAGGCGGCCTGCATGGATATTGTCTGCGGCGGGGTGCTCGCGCGATTTCCAAAACTGACGGTCGGTTTCCTCGAGTCGGGAATCGGCTGGCTCGGCTACTGGCTCGATCGCATGGACAGCCACTATGAGAAGATGGGGACGTATGTGCCGTGGCTGAAGCGCAAGCCGAGCGAGTACTTCGCCGAGCGATGCTACGTGTCGATGGATCCTGACGAGAGCACGCTCAAGGCGATCATCGATCTGGGCGTCGAGCGCAACGTGCTGTGGGGCTCGGATTACCCGCACTTCGACTGCACCTATCCGGGCGTGGTGCGCGAGGTGACTCGAGCGCTGGGGAAATTGTCGGCTAGCGCACGCGACAACATCCTGACGCAGAACGCATTGCGGTTTTACCGGCTCAGTTGATCAGGCCGCGCGCGCGTGAACGATCGCGCCGCCGAGCCCGCCTTGCGCGATCACGCCGTGGAGACCGGAGTACATCGAGAGTACAAACTGGTACCATTCGGTGCCGCCGATCTTTTCGATCTCGGCTTGTTTGTGCCGGATTCGCTCGACGAATGCCGCGTACCATCGCACGTACTCGGCGTTTAGATCCTCGATCGCCCCCGGCTCCCAGCCGGCCTCACGCAGCATCGCAGCAATCTCCGATAGTCGAATCGCGTGCGGCATCAGGGCCGGGTTCACCGTCCCCTGTGATTTCTCGCCAACGGTGTAGTCGAAGATGACAAGCTGCGTGCCGGGCTTCGCAACCTTCCTCAGTGCGGCCAACGCGTCGCGCTGACGCTCGAACGCGTAGAACGCGTTGAGCATATAGATGATGTCGAAATCGCGAGCGACGGTGCGCGGAACGTCGAGCACGTCGCAGACGTGAAATCCGACTTGGGGATAGGTTGCGCGGGCGTATTCGATCGACTCGTTGTCGCGATCGATGCCCTCGACATGGCCCCACCCATGGCGGTGAAAGTAGTCAGCGCTGCCGCCGCGCCCGCATCCGACGTCGAGCAACCAATGCTCGGAATTTTTCGGAATCGACCGGAAAGAACTTTCGATCGCCTCCTCCTCACCGGCATGTGCATAGTCGCCGTCGCGGACCAGCGCGAGTATTCGCTTGCCTTCGAAAGAGTTCATGTTCATAGGCGACTGCTCCATTGATCGAGAATCGGTCATTGCCATCGGCGGGGCGCTGTCATCAGCCTCGGGACGCCGAGGTCATTGCACCATTGCTCGAATTGCGCGCGCGGGACACCGCGGAACTTCAGATCGTCGAGGGAGTCTTCGAGCGGAACCGTGTCGATCAGGGTCGCGAGCTTGCGGTACAGCATCGCTTCGTCGCGCCGCTCGACCAGCGTCGCCGCGAGTTGGAGCGCGCCGCGCGGCTTGACCCTCCATTGAAGGGGATCTGCGGGAATCCGCTCGAGCCGTTCGTAGGCGGCTATCAGGATCGCGGCGCTCTTCTTGCCAAAACCGGGCAGCCCGGGAAAACCGTCGGCGCTGTCGCCGGTCAGCGCCAGGAAATCCGGGATGCTGGCCGGTGCAAAGCCGCGCTCCGTACGGAACACCGACTCGCTCGTCACTTTTTTCTGGCGCCGATCGACTTGGACAACCTGGTCGCCTTGTAAACACTGGCCGAGATCCTTGTCCGGCGTCATAATTCGCACCTGCTCGACCTCGTTGCGAAACCGGCGCGCCCCGCTGGCGAGTCCGTCGTCGGCCTCGTATTCGCGCATCGACCAGACGCTGACTCCGATCGAGCGAATCGCGCGTTCTGCCGCATCGAACTGGGCGTGCAACTCGGGCGGAACGCCCTCATCACTCTTATACGGCGGATACAGGTCATTTCTAAATGAGCGAATCGGATTGTCGAAGGCGACGGCAATATGAGTGACCGCTTCATCCTGATCATGCAGCAGCGCCAAAATCGATTCGACAATGCCGACGGTCGCCTTCGCATCCGCGCCAGAAGGATCGCTATGACCCGGGCGCGGCGAATAGTGAGCCCGATAGAGCTCGTAGGTCCCGTCGACGAGATGCAGCCTCACGCGGCGACCATAGCAGTTGCGGCGCGACTCCTACGATGCGAGGCGGCCGTCCGCCGGATCGGCGCTTGACGCTGCCGCGATTTGCCCGGTTGCGGGTTTGCGCTCGAGCACCGGCCTCAGCTCGCGGCCTTCGCGCCATGCGTTGTAACGCTCGAGGAAAGCTTCCATGTAGGTGTAGAACACGGGGGTTATGTAGAGAGTCAGGAACTGCGAGAAGAACAGTCCGCCGACAACAGCCACACCTAGTGGACGTCGTGACGAGCCGCCGGCGCCTAGTCCTATCGCGATCGGCAAGGTGCCCATCAGCGCGGCCATCGTGGTCATCATGATCGGCCGGAAGCGGATGATACAGCCCTCGAAGATCGCGTCGGCGGGCGACTTGCCTTCCGTGCGCTGCGCGTCGAGCGCGAAGTCGATCATCATGATGGCGTTTTTCTTGACCAGCCCGACCAGCATGATAACGCCGACGAACGCGAACAAATCGAGCTCCATGCCGAATAGCCACAGCGTCACCAGCGCGCCGAAACCGGCCGACGGCAGGCCGGACAGAATCGTGATCGGATGGATGAAGCTTTCGTAGAGCACGCCGAGCACCAGGTAGATGACGAGGATCGTCATCACGAGCAGTATCCCGAGTCCGCTGAGCGAAGACTCGAAAGCCTGCGCAGTGCCCTGGAAGTTGGTCGTGATGCTGTCGGGCAGAGTCGCCGCGGCAACCTTGTGAACCTCGGCGAGCGCCTTGCCGAGTGAAACGCCAGGCGCGACGTCGAACGAAATCGTCGCCGACGGCAGTTGGCCCGAATGGTTGACCTGCAGCGGCCCGAGCGAGCGCGTGAACTTGACCAGCGTGTCGAGCGGCACGAGTTCGCCGCTCGATGAGCGCACGTAGAGCATCGCCAGCGTGCTCGGCTCGGCCTGGTAAGCCGGCTCGACCTCCATGATGACCCAGTACTCGTTGTTGGGCGCGTAGATGGTCGAAATCTGTCGCGAGCCGTAGGCGTCGTACAGTGCGTCCTCGATTGCGTTCGCCGAGATGCCAAGCGAGTGCGCCTTGTCGCGGTCGATTTCGACAGTCACCTGCGGATTTTCGACCTGCAAGTCGCTGTTGACGCCGCGCAGATCGGGCAGCTGGCGCAGTTTCGATTCGAGCATCGGCGCGTACTTGTAGAGCGTCGCGGTGTTCTGGCTCTGCAAGGTCATCTGATACATGCTGCGCGTGAATTGCGAGCCAACGCTGATCGGCGGCGGATTTTGCAGGAACACGCGCAGGCCCGGCACGCTGTTCAGGACCGGCCGCCACTTCGAAATCAACTGATCGACGCTGAGCTTGCGCTGCGAGGCCGGCTTCAGATGCAGAAATATGATGCCGGAGTTCGTCGCGCCGCCCGGGCCGCCCGATCCGACGCTGATGAAGTAGGCCTCGATGTTCGGATCGTCCTTGATCAGGCTGGCGGCGGCGAGCTGATGCTCGACCATCGAGTCGTAAGAAATTCCCTGCGCCGCCAGCGTGAAAATGATCATCTGGTTGGCGTCTTCTGAGGGCAGGAAGCCCTTGGGAATCGCGTAGAACATGTAAATGGTCGCGATCAGCAGTACGCCCGAGAAATACATGGTCGCGCGCGAATGACGCATCACCCACGCCAGGCTGCGCTGATACCCGTCGAGCATGCGATCGAACCAGCGCTCGGTGACGGCGTAGAATTTGCCGTGGCGCTCGCTACCAGGCGGCCGCAAGAAGCGCGAGCACAGCATCGGCGTCAGAGTCAGCGACACGAAACCCGACACCAAAATGGCCGCGCCGATCGTCACCGCGAATTCATGCAGCAGGCGGCCGAGAATGCCGCCCATGAACAGCACCGGGATGAACACGGCGGCGAGCGAGCAGGTCATCGAGAGGATCGTGAAGCCAATTTCCCGCGCGCCGTCGAGCGACGCCGTCATCACGTCCTTGCCCATCTCCATGTGGCGCACGATGTTCTCGAGCATGACGATCGCGTCGTCGACCACGAACCCGACGCCGAGCGTAATCGCCATCAACGACAGGTTGTCGAGCGAGTAGTCGAGCATCCACATCACGGCGAAGGTGCCGATGATGGACATCGGCAGCGCGAGGCTCGGGATGATCGTCGCCGAGAGATTGCGCAGGAACATGAAGATCACCATCACGACCAGGCAGATGGTGAGCAGCAGCGTGAATTGGACGTCGTTGACCGACGCGCGAATCGTCTCGGCGTGATCGCCGAGCGTGATGATATGCAGGCCGGCCGGGACTTCCGCGCGAAACGCGGGAATCAGGCGCCGCACGTTGTCCACGACTTCGACGGTGTTGGTCCCCGGCTGACGCTGCACCGCGAGCACCACCGAACGCTCGCCGTTGGCCCAACCGGCGGTCTTGTTGTTCTGCACGCTGTCGAGCACCTGGCCGACGTCGTCGAGCCGCACCGGCGAGCCGTTCTGATACGCGACGATCAGCGAGCGGTACGCGGCGGCGCTGGTCAACTGACCCTTGGTGTCGACGGTGAACGCCTGGTGCGAGCCGTAGAGAGTGCCGGTCGGCAAGTCGACGTTCGCGGCTTGAATTGCCGCCGAGACTTCGTCGATGCCGATGCCGCGCGTGGCGAGCGCCTTGGGATCGAGCTGAATCCGCACCGCATACTTTTGCGAGCCGTAAACCTGCACCTGCGCGACGCCCGAGACCATCGAGATGCGCTCGGCAAGGTAGGTCTCGGCGTACTCATCGACCTGCGATATCGGCATCGTCGACGAGCTGAGTCCGAGGTAGAGGATTGGCTGATCCGCCGGATTGACTTTGCGATACGACGGCGGACTCGGCATCCCCTGCGGCAACTGCGCTTGCGTCTCTGCGATGGCGGCCTGCACGTCCTGTGCACCGGCGTCGATATTGCGCGTCAAGCTGAACTGCAGCGTGATATTGGTCGAGCCCTGGATGTTGCTCGAGGTCATCGAGTCGAGCCCGGCGATCGTCGAGAACTGTTTCTCGAGCGGCGTCGCCACCGACGACGCCATCGTCTCGGGACTCGCGCCCGGCAGACTCGCGCTCACGACTATCGTCGGGAAATCGACGTTGGGCAGATCGTTCACCGGCAAATAGCGGTACGCCATCAGGCCGAACAGCACGATCGCGAGCGAGCTCAGCGTCGTCATGACGGGGCGGCGGATGAAAGCTTCGGCGATATTCATGATGAGACGCCGCTCTCGCTCAGGCCGCTTTTGATCGTGACGGTCGCGCCGGGAATCAGCCTGAGCTGCCCATCAGTCACGACGGTTTCGCCGGGGTTGAGTCCGCTTGTGACTACCGTCTGATTGTCGATCGATTCTCCGATGACGACCGGCCTGATCGCGGCCTTCATGTCGGGCTGCACGACGAAAACGAACGAACCCTGCTGCCCGGTCTGGATAGCCTGCGACGGCACGAGGATCGCACCGGGGTGTTCGCGCAGGACCAGCGTCGAGTTGACGAACTCGCCGGGCCACAGGCGGCTGTCGGCGTTGGCGAACTGCCCCTTGAGATTTATCGTGCCGGTTTTCGCGTCGACAGTGTTGTCCACGAAGCTCAGCTCGCCGGACTCGAGCGGACCCTGCTGTTCGGGCAACGATACCTGGACCGCAAGCTTGTGCTCGGCCATGTACTCGCGCACGGCGGGCAGCTTCTGCTCGGGAATCGCGAAATCAACGTAAACCGGATGCACCTGGTTGATGACGACCATCGCAGTGTCAGCGTCCGGCTTGACGAGGTTGCCCGCGTGAACCAACAAATCGCCGGTACGGCCGTCGATCGGCGCGCGAATTGTGCAGTACTCGAGATTCAATCTGGCTGTCTGCACCGCCGCTTCGTCAGCTTGCATCGAGGCCGACAGCGAGGCGGCCGTTGCCTCGGCCTGATCGTATTGCTGGCGCGAGCCGACACTTTCCTTGAGCAGAATCGAGTAGCGACGCTCGTCGGCCGCGGCTTGGCGGTATTGCGCGCGATCCTTAAGGAGGTTCGCCTGCGCTTGCCCGAGCGCGGCCTCGAATGGGCGCGGATCGATCGTGAACAACAGGTCGCCCTGCTTGACGTCCTGTCCCTGCCTGAAATGCACCTGCATGATCTGGCCGCTGATTTGCGCCTTCACTTCGACAGTCGAGAAAGCCTCGACGCGGCCGATCGCGTGGATCGTATCGGAGACCGTCTTCTGCACGACCTTGGCCGCCAGAACTGGCACCGCGTCGCGCTCGCCGAACGTGTCTGCCGGACCGTGCGAGCATCCTGCCATCGCAATCAGTGCGAGCGTCGTGACGAGAGCGGTCGCGCGCCAATCCTTCAACGTGAACTGCCTTTCCCCGAACTGGATAACCGCGCCGTCAGGCCGGAGTTACGGCCTGCAAGGTTCCGTTCGGAGCGGTCGCAAGCCCTGCGGGATACTATCAGGCTCGCGCAAATCGAGAAAATCTGGAATCTCGACCAAAACTGCGCTCCGGGTCAGTTTTTCTGTCCCCTCGCCCTGCAAGGGAGAGGATGAAGGTGAGGGTCCTTGTCCAGCGCGCATTTTTCGCGCGCGATTCAAGATTCTGCTTGCTCCGAGCACTTCGTGGAGGTCAAAACTCTCTTTTCAGGAAAGTATTGCGTGAGATCTACTTGCTACTGTCGGACGCCAGCGCCGGGTGATGCTCGGGCAGCCTGCAAAAATCGTCGCTCTCAATCTGCAACGCACGATTGAATCGCGCCCGCATGTTCTCGAGCGCGATAGTCGCCGTCAGATCGACGATCTGCTTGGTGTTGAAATGGCGCTTGAGTTCGTCGAAGACGTCGTCGGGAACATTGACCGAGCCGAGCGTCATCTCCTCGGTATAGCGGAGCGCGGCGCGCTCGGCGGGCGTGAACAGTGGATTTTCCTGGCAGTCCGCGAGCGCGGCGAGTTTTTCTTCGCTGATGCCGAGCTTGCTGCCACCGGCAGCGTTGATGTCTATTCAAAAAACGCAGCCGACCATCTGCGCCGCACGCAGGCAGACCATGCGCTTCAAGGTCTCAGGCGTGACCTTGGAACCTTCGACCGACTGCATGAAGATCGACATCCCGATCGTGATGCCGGGACGATAAGCCCACGCTTTGTAGGGATTGACCACTTTGCCGACCCGCCGCTTCAGTATCCAGGTCAACGGCCTCAGCATCCAGCTCATCTGATTTTCTTCGAGTCCTTCAATACGCATTGGAACAAACTCCAGCTAAGCAGCCCGCGCCCGGGCGGTGCGAGTTTCATCCGACCGACGATAGAGGATAGCAGCGATCGCGATTAGCAAGATCGCGGGAACGTAGATACCCAGTAGCTCGGTGACAAGATGCTCAGTCGAGAGCAAACCGGCGGCGTGTGAGTATAGGTGCAGCGCGGAATGCATCACGCCCGCGACCGCCGCGACCGCCACCGCGATCGCGTTGCGCCGCGGATTCAACGCGGCGGCGACCAGTCCTACTCCGACCGCGAGAAAAAATGTCCCGCCATCCATCACCAGATGCATATTGTAAGGCCCCGTCTCCGGCACGCCCGGCACCAGCTTGAAAAACCACGCGGACGGAAAGAAGAACATCTCGACCCCGTTGACGATGTCCATCACGGCAAGAATCCAAAGAATCGGAACATTCCAGCGGGGCAGATGGGAGTTCATGCTGCGCGCTCCTGAAAATAGATTTATATCGGCGCCAACCGCGAAGCCACGAGTCGGGGCGAGGGTCCAACTTTGTCATCCTGACGACCCGAGCGACGCGAGGGGAGGAAGGACCTCGGACAGCTTCGCGCCAGCGAAGCCGGTACCGGTTTCGAGTTGCTGCATCCAAAAAAGACGTGCGAGCGGACTAACCGAGCTAGCCGTCAAAGGCTAATTGCGTTAAGTATACGCTCCCGGAAAAATTGGAAAGACGCCATGCGGAAGCTGATTTCGAAAAAGCGTCCAGTCGGCGGATGGCCGAAAGATTGAAGCCGTATTTTGGCCGTTTGTTCATACTGCAAGAGCGAAATGAACGACCCAGCGACGGTCTCTTGCACAATCAGGCTGATCGAGTTTCCTGATGGTATGCGGCTGGCCCGCGTGCCGTATGCTAACGAGGACGGGCAACAACTCTGTCATGATTGCGGGGTAGGAACGGGCGGCATTCATCATGCTGGTTGTGACATGGAGCGTTGCCCTCGATGCAGCATCCAGCTTATCAGTTGCGAGTGCCTAGACGATTAAAGAGCAACCAGTCCCGTTTGTCCCAAATGATCCCGCTTCATGCCGGCAGATTGCCGCGCGATTGCGTTAACTACATGCTCCCGAATTTTTCTTACTGGGCCCGAGTTCAGGGGTGAACTGTTCAGCCTTATGCTGTCCGCTTCGCTTTGATAAACCTGATGTATGGTCAACCGCCAGGACGCCTCATGCTCGCCACGCTCGGCCGAAGTCGGGCAACTCCCCCTCCAACAAAAACAAATTTTGACGGAACGAAACTACCGATGGTAGCCGAGCCGTCCCAGACCACAACATATGGTATGAATTGGCTCTTTCCGGTCTATTCGGTCAGTCAGAATCACGACCCGCGGCAACGCCGCACAGTGCGCTAGATGCTCAAATGGTACAGTTCCGCGACGTTGTCGTGCAGGACGAGGTTCTTCTCGTCCGCGGTCATCCCGACAGTGTGCTTGGCGATCACATCCTGCGACCACGGCCACGTCGAGTCGCTATGCGGGAAATCGCTGGCCCACATCAGCCGGTGGATGTTGCAAAGATGCCTGACCTGGAATGCTACGTAGTCGTCCTGGAAGGTAGTGTAAACGTTCTCGCGGAAATACTCACTTGGCATCTTGGTAAGCGTGCCGGCCGGCAGCCAGTAGCGATGGCGGTCGTATGCATGATCCATCCGATACATATAG
The DNA here is from genome assembly GCA_963724395.1 of uncultured delta proteobacterium. Classification (GTDB taxonomy): domain Bacteria; phylum Desulfobacterota; class Binatia; order Binatales; family Binataceae; genus Binatus. Next base: position 406,150 of record CAVRUK010000006.1, read on the forward strand.
TGCGGCACCCATCCGGCGTCTGCCTCGACGCATACTACTTTCAACTTCGGATGGCGCTCGAAAACTCCGCCGAGGACGAAAGTGCCGATGATGTCCTGGCATCCGCGGATGATCGACAGGAAGCTGTTGAGCTTCGGCCCGCGCGTCTGGAAGTTATCGGTGCTGCTGGTCAGGATGTGAAAGCTCAGCGGCATCTGGAGATCGATCGCCGCCTCATAGAACGGCGCATAGATAGGACTGTCGTAGTCCTCGAGCGCGGGATTACCCGGCATCATGACACCCTTGAGCCCGAGGTCTTTCATCTTGCGCAGGTCCGAGATTCCTTCCTCGACCGAGCGCATCGCGGTCTGCCCTGTCCCTATCAACCTGTCGGGATGCGCGGCGCAGTACTCGCCTATCCACAGGTTGTAGGCGTCGAAGCAGGCCTTCTTGTAGTCGAAGTCGCGATGGTTGCAGAGAATCATTCCAACGGTCGGGTAGATGACTTCGGCGGCGACGCCGTCGCGATCCTGGTCGGCCATGCGCGCGTTGGGATCCCATCCTCCGCGATGCATCTGGTCGAACTTCGCGCCGTAAGTCTTCAGCTCGCTTGCATCCTTGCCCGCCGCGGCGGCGAGAGCGACGTTGATCGGCCGCGGGAAGTCCTTGACGATGAACACGTCGCCCAGCTTCTCGTCATGAACCATGTGCGGAGCCGTATCCTTATACTTGCGGTCGATTCGATCGATGTAAGTATTGGGTGGCTCGGTGATGTGAGAGTCTGCGGAGATAATTGGCTTCTGCATTGTATGTTGTATGCCCTCGATTGGTTTCGCGGCGTCGCGAAATCCTGACCGGGTTTTTCTGTGAATCCTGCTGAGATTTCTAATACTAGAGGATAGTAAGGTTTACAACGCGATTCCATACCGATCGGTCTGGACCGCGAGGAAGCGCGCGCGATATAGATAGCAAATCGAGGAAGACGCCGATGGATTACGATCTCAAAATCACAGGTGGCACGATTTACGACGGTACTGGCGGGCCCGGGCGTATCGGCGACGTCGCGATTAAGGACGGCAAGATTGCCGCGGTCGGCGAGGCCAAGGGCAAAGCGGCTGCCACCGTCGAGGCCAAGGGCAAGGTCGTCGCGCCGGGCTTCGTCGATATTCATACGCACTACGACGCGCAGGTGATGTGGGATCGGATGATGACGATCTCGCCGTGGCACGGCGTGACTACCGTGGTCATGGGGAACTGCGGATTCGGCGTGGCGCCGACGCGGCCCGAGAATCGCGGGCTTATCATGCGCACGCTCGAAAACGTCGAAGGGATGAGTCTGAAGGCGCTCGAGACGGGGCTCGGCTACCAATGGCCGTTCGAGAGCTTCGAGGATTACATGGACACGATCGAGCGGCGCGGCACCGCCATCAACCTCGGCGCGCTGGTCGGACATACGCCGATAAGACTCTATGTGATGGGCGAGGAGGCGACCGAGCGTTCAGCGAGCGCGGACGAAGTCGCGGCGATGAAGACGCTCGTGCGCCGCGCGCTGGACGCCGGCGCGATCGGCTTCGCGACCTCGAAGTCGCCGACCCACGTGGGCTATAGCGGCAAGCCTGTCCCCAGCCGCATGTCGGACTTCGACGAGATAAGGACGCTCGCGTCGGCGATGGGCGAGGCGGGGCACGGAATCATGCAGGCGACTATCGGCCGCGAACTGTTCCTGCGCGAGTTTGCGGAAATCGCGCGCGAGACTCATCGCCCGATTACCTACACCGCCCTGCTCGCGGGCATGAATGGTCCCGGGGGGCATCGCGGACCGCTCGAGGCGTCACAGAAATTGTGCGACGAGGGACTCAGCATAATACCGCAGGTCACCTGCCGTCCGCTCAACTTCGAATTCCAGTTCAAGGCGCCGTTCATCTTCGAGAGCATGAGCGTGTTCAAGGCGGTGTCAGCCGCGGACTTCGAGGGTAAGAAGAAGATCTACGCGGACCCGGAATTCCGCCGCGCGTTCAAGTCCAAGGCCGGCGAGGGCTCGCGCGGTGCGTTCGCCAATCGATGGGATCGCACGGTGATTTCCTTCTCGCCGAGCGACCCGTCGCTGGAGGAGCGCAACCTTAACGAAGTAGCGCGCGAGCGCGGCCTCGATCCCATCGACCTGGCGCTCGATCTCGCGCTGGCGTCGAATCTCGAAGCGCGCTTTCGCATGTCGATCCTCAACAACGTAGAAGATGATGTCGCGGAACTGCTCGCCGGACGTCATACCGTGCTTGGGCTGTCCGACGCGGGCGCCCATGCGAGCCAGCTATGCGACGCGTGCTTCTCGACCTATATGCTCGGCCGCTGGGTGCGTGAGAAGCGCGCAATCCCGATGGAGCGGGCAATCTGGATGCTTAGCGCACGGCCGGCCGAGGTATTCGGCATCACCGACCGGGGACGGCTGATGCCAGGCCTCGCGGGCGACGTCACGATTTTCGATCCCGACAAAGTGGGCGCGACCAAACTGCGCCGCGTGTACGATCTGCCTGCGAACCAGGATCGCCTGGTCGCCGACGCGGAAGGAATCGACGCGGTGATCGTCAACGGCACTGTCATCCGGCGCGAGAACAAGGATCAAGTATCTGCCGACGGCTCATTGCCAGGGAAGCTGCTACGCCATGGCCACGCCAGGCCGTAAAGCTAGTCCTAGGACGATGGGCGGGTAATGGGCCTAGCCCTATCCGGGGCACCGCACAACCTGGTTCGTAGAATTGCAATTCTCGATAACTCCAGCAATTATAGTTGTAGGATACGCTACAGCTACAACTAACGAAGCGTTGGGGACCTACCGGGGACCTAAAAGGAGCAGGTGACTTGGAGATAGACAAAATCGTTGCAGACTTGAAGAAGGAAAGAGATCGGCTGGTCCGTGCGATCACTGCCCTGATAGGTGCCGGAGGGGCGGCTACAGGCAAGAGGCGAGGGCGGAAAGCTGCGGCCAAGCCGGGCCCTACGACGAGAAAGCGACGCGGCGGTATCAGCAAGGAAGGCAGAAAGCGGCTCTCGGAGCTCATGAAGAAGCGATGGGCCGAGCGCAGGAAGAAGGGACTGACGAAACTCAGCAAATAGCGGAACGGCCGGATCGATAGCCGTCTTGAGTGCGCGGTTGATTCACGACCGTCGCGTCCGCACAATCTTCAGATGGCGAATTCAGTACAGCACGCGTTCGACCTTGCGGCCGAGGACTACGACCGCACGCGGCGTCGCCTGGTGCCGGGCTTCGACGACTTCTACCGGGCGGCTATCGATCTGATCCAGTTTCCCCGCGAGAGCAGGCTTAAGGTTCTCGATCTCGGCGCCGGCACCGGGCTGATGGCGGCGTTCATCGCGTATAGTTTCCCCAACGCGCGAATCACGATGGTGGATATCTCGAACGAGATGCTCGAGCGGGCGCGTGCGCGCTTCGAATTGGCGGGCGAGCGCTTCCGCTTCGAAGTCTCCGACTACGGCGTCGACCCGATCCAGGAAAAGTACGACGTGGTCATCTCGGCGCTTTCGATTCATCACCTGAGCGACGACCAGAAGCGCTCGTTGTTCGATCGAATTCACGGCGCGCTCAACGACGGCGGCGTATTCGTCAACGCCGAGCAGTTTCGTTGCGCGACGCCGGAGCGGCACAAGTTTCATCACCAACGATGGGTGACGCGGGTGCGCGAATTGGGTGTCGACGATCGCGACTTGACGGCGGCGCTGGAACGAATGAAGTTCGATCGCGCGGCGACGCTCGAGGATCAGCTTGAATGGCTGCGCGCGGCGGGCTTCCGCGATATCGATTGCGCCTACAAGAATTTGATCTTCGCCGTTTACTGCGGCGTCAAGTGAGCGTCAGCCTTCGGCGCGGCTCAGCATGTGAATCGCATGGTCGGCGGCCGCGTAAAATGCCGGGTCGGGATTGAGCGCGTGCTCGCGTAGGCAGACCTCGGTAAATTTGATTGCGTGCTCGTCGCCGGATGCGATCGCACGCTCGATAAGTCCGTCTTCGTCCCAGACTTTGGCCTCTTCTATATCTTTGCGCGACAGGTCCGCGCGTGTGCCGAAAGTTGCGTACATGGCCGCTGCCGCTTGCCACGCGTATGCGAGCGCGGCGTGCACAGTTGTATCGCGCAGGTATGGAAGTAGAGGACGGATTGCGGACGGGCCGGTCACGGCGTGGACGAACGCGATAGTCGTATAGGTGTCATGGGCGTTGGCGAGAAAGACGCGCGCGAAAGTGGCCTCGAGGTCGGAGAGGAACGCGTGCGCGTCGACGGCGGGATCGACTGCGTCGAGCGCGTGCTTGAACGGCTCGAATGAGTCGAGTTGTGCCAGCGCGTCGGTGAAGGCGCCGAAGTTACCGCGGCGAATCTCAGGCGGAATCATCTGGACGCGAGCGATCGCGGATGACGGCATCGCGCGAGCAGGCCTATGTCGCTCTGCCGGAAGCGGCATGTAATCGGCGGCCCAGTAGGCGAGGCCGTCGGCCAGTTCGCGGCGCCGCGCGGGAGTGTCTTCGAGGGCGAGCGCCCGAGTGGCGTGCCCCGTGCGAATGACGCCGTGCGTCGCGGCCGCCATCAAACCCGGCGCGAGCCGCGCCGCCCAGGTGTCGAGCACTTCGGCCCACGGGCGCTCTTCGAGTTCGTTGCGGAAGAACTCGAACCAATCCTCGGTGCGGCGCAGGTCGCCGATCGCGGCGCGCCAATTGTCATTCGTAAGGCGCGCGATCCGGGCACGACGCGGCGCAAGCGAGACACGATAACGTTCGAACCACGGCATCACGGCGTCGGCGCGCCGCATCGCGCACATCGCTTCGATCGCCATCGGGGCGTGATTGGAGAAACCGTTGCTCAGGTCGGGACCCATCGGCTCCATGATTTCGAGCGTTTCATCGAGGACGGAATAATCTGCGGGATTCATTTTTCTTACCTCGTGCGGGCGCGTCATTGTTCATCGAAGACGTGCTCGCCGCGATTCAAGCGCAGCGCTATCTGATAGGTCTGCGCCTGGGCGCGAACCGTCGGAGCGTGAGCGGCCAGGTAGCGCGTCGTCGCGATCAGCACATGCGCGGCGGCGGGAGTTCCTTTGAGGATCGAATATTGGCGAATGGCGGCCTCAATATCCTGGATCGTGTGGAAGTCGCGGTCCTCGCGCAGCAGCGCGTTGCCGAGTGTGGCGAGCAACGCGTCGGCCTCGCCGTCAGCGCCGAGATACGATGCGACCAACGCACCCGCCTGATTCACCTGCTGTTGGCGATCAAGCAGAGCCGGCAACTCCGCGAGACGATCGCCCGCGGGCTTTCCGTTGCCGTTCAGCTCCGGCAGTTTGGCGGCCGGCACGTTGAGAAATCGGTCGAGATAGACGGTCATGGCGGCGTCGAAGATTCCGCGCACCAATTCTTCCGATTCGACGCGGCGCACCGATTGATGAACGGCGTTGGCGAACGTGAAGCTGTGATGAGCGGTATCCCAATCGCCAAACTCGTTGCTGGTAGGGAAGCGCGCGACCCGCAGCGACGCGGCATACGCGACGGCGCCGGCCAAGTCTGCAGGCGGGCATGCCTCGCGCAGGGCGGCGAGCATCGCGTCGACGATAGCCTGGGGATCGTCGCCGAGTATTGTCTCCACGAGGGCGTCACGACCGCTCCAGGAGCTGGCGTGACCCCTGCCGAGGTTGAGTGCGGCGGGGATCGCCTCGAAGGCGGTTTCGAGAATTGCGACCAGATCGACAGGATTGCGCCACGCGTTGGCTTCTTCCATTCGAGAGCCGGTCGCGTAGCCGCGCGCGAGGCTGGCGAGTGCCGGCTCGGCGAGATCCCAGCCCGCGTGGTCGAGCGCCTCGAACGCCTTGTTGGTGAAATCGAGCGTGTGACCGCCGTCGAGATAGCGATGGTCGGTGGCAGCGGCGAACATCATGTCCGCGACCTCGCGCGGCGACCCGCCGGTGCGGACGGCAGACACGATACATCGCTCGGCGCCTTCGGTGTCACGCACTTCGACGAATCTTTGGAACCATCGCTTGATCTCCGCGATGGTTGCGCCGCCGCCCGGCAGCGGACGCATCTCGAACCGCGGCGGATGGCCGTCGGAGTCGTTGGCGACCGAGCACAGCCCGTGAAACATCGCACGCGCGCGATCCTCGGCGCGCAGACGCGGCAGCAGGTTCATCATGCAGGTGAGGGTGGTCAGGCCGGCGCCCCAACCGTCGCGGCGGTAGTGCGTTCCGAATTCGAGCCCGATGCGAAACGGCTCGCGTGCGTCGCCGCCCTCGTCGAGCATCGCGATTACCGACTTGCCGATCACCAGCGGGAGGTTGCGCTCGATGCCGTCGCGCAGGCGCTCCACGCGATGCCGGCGCAGGTCGCCGCGGGGCGCGAGATCGATCCAGATGTCGCCGCTCTCGACCTTGACCGGGAATGCGCGCACGTCGTCCGCCCACGGATCGAACGCGCCGCCGCTGTGCAGGTCGAAGCGCGCGTGATGCCAGTGGCAGGTGAGGATGCAATCCTTGACGGTGCCGCGATCTAGAGGGAAGCCCATGTGCGGGCATCGATTGTCCACCGCGAAAATCCCCTCGGGCGTGTGGAAGACCGCGATTACGTGAGCGTCAAGGTTGACGGTCATGCTGGCGCCCACTGGGACGGCGGCGAGCGACGCGGCGCGAACGAAAGTCGCGTTTGCGGGTTCGATCGATTGAGTGTTCATCGATGCGTTCCTCCTCGCGTTCGATGATTGGTAAAGTACTCGCTTTACATACTAAGTCAAGCATCAACTTGACTAATAATTCACAGCCGGTACCATCTCGTCTCATGAAGCACGATGCGCGCGCCGAGGAGGGCGTCCTCTACCAGCTAAAGACCCGGGGGCCTCTGACCGCGGCGCAGGCCGCGCGCCGCCTGGGCGTCACCGCGATGGCCGTGCGGCAGCATTTGTATCGCCTCAAAGAATCGGGCCTGGTCGAATTCAGCGACGAACGGCGCAAGGTGGGGCGGCCGGCGCGCGTCTGGAGATTGACGAGCGCCGCCGCCGAGCGTTTTCCCGACACGCATGGCGACTTGACCGTCGATATCATCGGCGCGGTGCGCGCGACATTCGGCGAAGCGGGGATGGATAAGCTGCTGCGCGAGAGGACGCGCCGCCAGATCGAAGAATATCGCGCGCGGCTGCGCCCGGCGGGACCTTCGATCGCCAAGCGCGCGCAGGCGTTGGCGGAGATTCGGCGCGAGCAGGGCTACATGGCGGAATGCACGCGGATGGCCGACGGCTCGATGCTGTTGGCGGAAAACCATTGTCCAATCTGCGCGGCGGCGACCATCTGCCAGGGCCTATGCCGCGAGGAGCTCTCGCTGTTCCGCACGGTGCTCGGTGACAAGGCGCGCGTCGAGCGCATCGACCACATTCTAGCGGGCGCGCGCCGCTGCGCGTACCGGATACGGGAAGGCTAAATCACTTATTAAATGTGAAACCCGCGGTGGGTTTCACGCTTCCTTCGGCAGGGGTGACCCCTGCGCCCAATGCTAAGAAGAAGATGCGGTCAAGGCACTTCGAGGCTGAACGCTACCTTCAGATCGTCGCTCGTGAACGGGTAGACGTGGATCATCCAGCCGAAAATCTGTTTGTGAAACGATCCGCCGGCCGCCTCGCAGTCAGCCTGATTCGAAATCGTACCGGTGAAGCCGAAACGCGGATCGGCCAGGTAACCGACGCGCATGCGTACTGAGTCACTCGCATGGCGACCAAACTCGTCTCGAGAATCGACCGCCGAGGAAATATTCGGCCGCATATGATTGCCCACGTTGCCGTTGAGCACGTCCTCTTCGGTCACGCCCTGCGGAAGGCAGATGTTGGTGTGCGCGTGCCAGTGGGAAAGGCTCAACGGGATCAACGCGTCGAGCTGTTCGGGCGTGTCGGCGGCGGGCGCGTCGTACATTGCGCCGACCAACTTGTATCCGCCAAAAGTTTTTTTCTCGTAGAGCAGGGAGCCGGGGTGTGCAACATCGAAATCGCCCATGTATTCGGACATCGTCGCCGCGCGATTTGAGAAGTGGTAAACGTCCTGCGGCACCTGTTCCATGTAGGGCACGTAACCGTCGGCAATCGCGACTTTGTAGTCCTGGTACTTGGAGAGCTTCGCGCGCATCGTCGCGACAATCTGTTCGCCGCGCTGGGTGTCGGCGGGCGTCATGGCGCGCGACCCGGTCATCGTCATGTGGTCGCCTAATCTCAGGTGCAGACCCATCTGACCCTCGGGGCTGGTACTGCAGTACGCGTCCGTGTCGCTCGCTTCCAGGTCGTCGGCGACCGCATACGAGGCGACTGTGGTGATAATCAACGTGACGGCGGCGAATAGAGATATGAATCGTGAGTTCATGACCTTACCCCCGGGCTATCACGTAGAATGATACTTCGGCGGGGAAAAATCGAGGAGTGCGGGAAATCGGCGCGACTCCCTGAACGAACGGTTTGTAGAAGAGTCTCAGTCTCGGCTACGTTGGGCGATGGAGAACGACGCGCCTTAGTGGCAGCTACGGATCAATCGCGGGAAGGGACGCATCGTCGCGACGTCATCGTGAACGCCGTTGGCGATTCGCTCAATGCCGAAGTGAGGTACGGCGCGCTTCGATGGCGGCTGTCCGGTGAAGAGGCGACGGCGCCCGATCCGGTGTCGTCGTTCCTCGGCGCGCTGGGCGGATGTTTGCTGATGTCGCTCCGCGTTGCGGCGCGGGTGCGGAAAGTCGAGCTCGGAAGATCGTCGGTTCATGCGCGGGCCAATGAAAAAGGGCATCTGGAAGAAATTAAAGTGGAACTTCAAGTTGAATCCAGCGCGGACGACGCGCAGCTTAATCGATTGGTCGAAGTCGCCGAGCGCGGATGTCATATTCGGAATTTGATTCGTGACGGGATCGCGTTCGAGCTGAAAATCAGCAGGCTCTGAAAAAATGGGTGAAATCAATCTTTACCAGTATCCAATCTCGCCGTTCTCGGAGAAGGTGCGGCGCGTGCTCACGTACAAGCATCTCAAGTGGCATCCGATCGATTGCCATTACGAGGACAAAACCAATCTGCTCGCCGTGACCAAGGGCGCGTGGACGCGGGTGCCGGTGCTTGAGTGGGACGGCGACGTGATTTACAACTCCGCAGATATTATCAAGTGGCTCGATCGCAAAGCGCCGGCCAATCGCGTGATCCCCGACGGCGCGCGCGGGCTTATCGAAATAGTCGATCATTGGGCTGACAACACGTTCTTCATGGCGGTTCTTTTTCTGACGATTCCCGATTTGCTCGACGCGGCTGGCGACGCGAAGCTGAAAGCGAATCGCGAGAAGTTGATCGGGATGACGACGGCGCAGATGCGTGAGCGTCACGCGGCGATGAAAGAGCAACTCGGCGGCTACCTGCGCATGATCGACGAGCAGCTGGCGGGCAAGGATTTTTTCCTGGGCAAGAGCTTCACGATGGCGGACGCGTCGCTTTACCATCCGCTGTTTTTTCTCGCGCTCAACCCGTCGAATTTTTCGATGGTGGAGGATTTCGGCAATCTCAGCCGATGGTACAAAAGGATTCGCGATCTCGTTTAGTTGCAGGAGGAAATTCAATGGCGCGCAAATTGGCAGTGGGAGTGAATTGGCAGGGCAAGCCCGATTTCAAGGCGACGATCGAACGCGCGAAAATCGCAGATGCCGCGGGAATCCATTCTATTTGGGTGGCCGAAGCGTGGGGCCGCGACGCGTTCACGCTGCTGACGCTGCTCGCGGAGCATACCAGCAAGATCCAGCTCGCGACTTCGATCGTGAATATCTACTCGCGCACGCCGGCCGCGCTCGCGCAGCATTTCGGCACGCTCGACGAGCTGAGCAACGGCCGCATGATCATCGGGCTCGGCACCAGCGGGCCGCAGGTGATCGAACATTTCCATGGCGTCCCGTTCAATCCGCCGCTGACGCGGATGAAGGAGTACGTCGAAATTATCAACATGATCATGTCGCAGACGCCGCTCAACTACGAAGGCAAGGTCTTCAAGCTGCAGCGCGGCTTCACGATGCGCTTCGAGACACCGCGCAAGCATATTCCGATCTGGATCGCGTCGCTCAATAAGAAGAGCGTCGAGTTCACCGCAAAGAAAGCCGACGGATGGCTGCCGGTGATGATCCCGATTAACTCGCTCAGGAAGGCGATCGCGGATTTTCGCGAGATTGCGACGAGCGCAGGACGCGAGCCGCGCGCGGTCGCGGTGAAAGCGCCCGGACACGTGACTGTTACGGCGAACGTCGATCGCGCACGGGCGGGGCATGCAGCCAACGTCGCGTTCTACGCCGCCCGCATGGGTACTTTCTATTCGGAGCAGCTCACGCGCTTTGGCTTCGGCGACGACGTTCAAAAGGTCAAGCAGGCGTGGGATGCGGGCGGCTCGAAAGCGGGCACCGCGGCGCTATCGCCGAAGCTGCTCAGCGAGTTGGGTTATATCGGTGGGATCGAGGGCGCGGTCGAGCGGCTCAAGGCCCAGGACGAGGCGGGCGTCGACTTGCATCCGGTGGATATCGACGCGCATACGCCGGCGGAGTTTGAGAAGATCGTGGCGCGGCTGCTTTAGGAGGGGAAGGGTAAATCACTTTATTAAATGCGGAACCCACCGTGGGTTCCGCACCTCCTTGGGCAGGGGTGACCCCTGCACCCGGTACCAAAACAAAGATGCGGGACTTCGTCCCTGTTCGAACTTGTTAGAAGGCGCTATATCGAAGTTGGACTTCGCGAAGGAGGATTCAGACAAAGATGAAAGCCGCAGTATTCGAGGCAACCAAGAAGCCGCTCGTCGTTAAAACGGTTCCCGATCCGGAATGCGCGCCGACCAGCGCGATCGTGCGCGTCGAAGCCAACGGTATCTGCCGCTCCGACTGGCACGCGTGGTCGGGCGACTGGACGTGGATGGGGCTGGCGGCGTCGCCCGGCTCGATCCTCGGGCACGAGTTCACCGGCGTCGTCGAGGAGGCGGGCAAGGACGTGCGCAACTTCAAGAAGGGCGCGCGCGTCGTGGTGCCGTTCAGCCAGGGCGACGGCACTTGCGAGTACTGTCGCAACGGGCAATCCAACGTATGCCTCACGCCGCTGCTGCCGGGATTTTCGTATCACGGCGGATTCGGGCATCTGGTCGCCGTGCCGTTTGCCGATATGAACCTGGTGAATCTTCCCGCGAGCATCGACTTTGTCGAGGCGGCCTCGATGGGCTGCCGGTTCATGACGTCGTTTCACGGTGTCGTCGATCGCGCGCAGGTGAAGCCTGGCGAATGGGTGGTGGTACATGGATGCGGCGGGATAGGGTTGTCGGCGATCAATATCGCGGCCGCTATGGGAGCCAACGTTATCGGCGTCGATCTCGACTCGGCCAAGCTCGAACTCGCCAAGGGCATGGGCGCGGCGCACGTAATCAACGCGAAGAAAACCGATCCGCTGAGCGCGATTTTCGATATCACAGGCGGCGGCGCGCACGTTGCGGTCGATGCGCTCGGCGTCGCGGCCACTTGCCGCAACGCGATCATGAGTCTGCGCAAGCAGGGACGTCATCTGCAGATTGGGCTGACGACTTCTGCGGAGCAGGGTGAGATACCGATGCCGATCGACCGGATCGTCACGATGGAACTGCAGATGATCGGATCGCTCGGGATGCAGGCGTCGCACTATCCCGCGATGCTGCAAATGGTCGAAGCGAAGAAGGTCACGCCCAAGGCGATGGTGACGGGGACGTGCGCGCTCGACGGCATCAATAAGATTTTCAACGAGATGAACACGTTCCAGAACGTCGGCGTCACGGTAATCAACAACTACAACTGACGAGTCGTTCGCGGATAGTGGGACTTCCACACGTGAGAGGGTCCTCGTGGACCCTCTTCGTTTATGGAGCTGCAATTTGATGAGAGTGAAGATCCAGGTGATCGCGCTTGCACTGTTGCTGGCAGCGGCTGCGATGCCGGCCGTGTCGCGAGCGCAAGATGCGTCGAAGGGTATCAAGGTAGAAATCACCGGGCTTCGAAACAACAAGGGGCAATTGGTCTGCTCGCTGTGGCCGGGGCCCGAGGGCTTCCCGCGCGACGACTCGCACATTCTGAAGCACGTCACGGCGCCGATTAAGAATGCCGGCGGCGAGTGCGTCTTCAACGGAAATTTTGCGGCCGGCGACTACGCGGTCACGCTCTTCCACGACGAAGATAGCAGCGGCAAGTTCAAATCGAATTTCGTCGGCTACCCGCTCGAGGGCTACGGATTTTCGAACAACGTTGTGCCGCAATTCAGCGCGCCGACATTCGACCAGTGCAAGTTTCACTACGACGGCAAAGGCTGGAAGCAGATACCGGTGAAGATGATCTATAGATAGTGTGAATTCATGAAAGCAGTAGTCGTTGAAACACCGGGCGATGAAAACGTGCTCAAGCTCGGCGACGTTCCCGAGCCCGCGATCAAGCTCGATGAAATTCTGATTCGCGTGCGCGCAGCCGGCGTCAATCGCGCGGACCTTCTTCAGCGCCAGGGATTCTATCCACCTCCGCCGGGCGCGTCGGAAATTATCGGCATGGAATGCGCGGGCGAAGTCGTCGCGGTCGGCGCCTCGGTCACGGGCTGGAAAATCGGCGATCGAGCGATGGCGTTATTGCCGGGCGGCGGTTACGCGGAGAAAGCGGTGGCGCATTACGGGTCTGCGATGAAGATTCCCGCGGCGCTGAGTTTCGAGGAGGCCGCCGGACTCCCCGAAGTTTTTCTGACCGCGTTCCTGAATTTTTTCATGCTCGCCGGGATCAAGCGCGGCGAGACCGGGTTGATTCACGGCGGCGGCAGCGGCGTCGGCACCGCGTCGATTTTGTTGTTGAAGGAATCGGGAGTGCGCGTGATCATTACGGCGGGCGCGGATGAGAAATGCGAGCAATGCCGCAAGCTCGGCGCCGACGTCGCAATCAACTACAAGCAGGGGCCGTTCGCACCGGCGGTCAAGACGGCGACGGAAGGGCGCGGCGTGGACGTTATTCTGGACAGCATCGGCGGCGCCTACCTGGCTGGAAATATCGAGTCGCTCGCGCAGGGCGGGCGATTGGTCCTGATCGGCTTGATGAACGGGACGCGCGGCGAACTCGATCTGGCGGCTGTGCTGCGGCGTCATCTGAAAATCTTCGGCTCGACTTTGCGCATGCGTCCAGCCGCCGAGAAGGCGCAGATCGTCGCGGCGTTCCTCGGGCAATTCGGCGCCGCGCTCGAGGCCGGCAGACTGCGCCCGCCAATTTACAAGGCGATCCCGGCCGCCGACGCGCCGACGGCGCATCGCATGATGCAAGCGAGCGAGCACTTCGGGAAAATCGTTCTCAAGTTCGACTGATCCGGTTTCTTGACGTGTCCGCGCGCCGGAAGTAGTCTCGCGACCAGTCAGAACTCGGAGAATCCCGTGAAAGTCACCCTCATCATACATATCAACCGTCTACCTGGTGGGTGAGGGCTACTTCGAAAGCTGGCTTGAAAGAGCCTCGGGCGTCGAAGCCCGGGGCTTTTTCTCTTTTTAGGGGTTCGGCGCGGCGCACCCCGCGTGAGATTTGCGATGCACTCAGACGAAAAAGACAAAGAATCAATCGGCGGTTCCGTGCGGCGCCGGAGCGTGCTATTTCGCCACGCGGACTTCATGAAACTGTGGACGGGAGAGACGGTCTCGCTCTTCGGCACGCGGATGGGCGATGTCGCTATCAGCTTCGCGGCCGTGATCGCGCTCAAGGCGAGTCCATTCCAGATGGGTATCCTGGCCGCGGCGCGAATTGTGCCGACGCTGGTGCTGGGCTTGTTCGCGGGCGTGTGGGTCGATCGCATCCGCCGCCGCCCAATTCTGATCGGCACGGATATCGGCCGCTTCGTCGTGTTGGGGACGATACCGATTGCGGCGATGTTCGCGGCACTGACGATGCCGCAGCTCTATGCGGTAATCCTCGCGTACTCGGCGCTGGATCTATTTTTCGACGTCGCCTACCGATCGTACCTGCCGTCGCTGGTCGCCAGTGAAGACCTGCTCGACGCTAACAGCAAGCTCACGGCCAGCGCCGGAGTCGCCGAGGCGGGTGGCTTCGCGCTTTCCGGCTGGTTGGTCCAGTGGCTGACAGCGCCGTTCGCGATTTTGATCGACGCGATTTCGTTTCTTGCGTCGGCGCTCGCGATCGCACTCATCCGCAAGCCCGAACCTGCACCGGCGCCACGCGCTCGCGACACGAGCGTGGCCCGCGAGATCGCGGCAGGCGCGCGACTGATTTTCAGCGACGGGCGTCTTCGCGCATTCGGAATGATCGCGGTCGTGGGCGGATTTGCGAACAGCCTGGTTTCGACCATGTACATGCTGTTCGTCATCAACGCGCTCGGCTTCCAGCCCGGCATCCTCGGCGTGATCTTTGCCGTCGGAGGCGCGAGTTCTCTGTTCGGTGCGCTGGCCGCGCGGCGGGCGGCCGACACGCTCGGCACGGGAATGGCGATGGTCGCGGGACTCGCGTTCGAGGGTGTCGCGCTCATGCTGCTGCCGATCGCGCGAGGCGCCGGTCCGGGTTCGGTGGCGTTGCTGGTCGCGCAGCAGCTAGTCGGTGACTGCGCCGCGACGGTGTACTTCATCAACGCGGTCAGCCTCATCCAAACGGTCACGCCGAAGCCGATGCTCGGCCGCGTGAATGCGAGCCTGCGCTTCGTCGGTCTCGCCAGTGTACTGGTCGGGCAACTGGTGGCGGGATTGGCGGGAGGAATTATCGGGCTGCGCGCGACGATCGCGATCGGCGCGGCAGGTTTGTGGGTCACGGCGGCGCTGCTCGCCTTTTCCGAAGTCGGCTCGCTGACCGGGATGGCCGAGCATGCGGCGCCGTCCGTCGCGGCGGCCGACGATTGATCCGAACGAAGACGGGAATTCGCGTAGCTAGCGGGCGTTGGCGCCTTCCTTCTGGTAGGATTCGGGGCGAGATAGCGTGAACCGCAAACCGATCAAACCCAAAGCGCTCAAACCCGGCGATACAGTTGCGGTCGTCGCGCCCGCCGCGGCGATAGAACGGGCGCATCTCGAGCGCGGCGTCAACGCGCTCGGCTCGATGGGCTATCGGGTCAAGGTTTCGGAGCGTGCGCTGGCGCGTTCGGGGATCCTGGCCGGCGACGATCGCGAGCGGGCGAGCGAGCTTCGAGAATACTTCGCCGACCCCGAGGTCAAGGCGATTTTTTCCGCCCGCGGTGGTTACGGATGCGGCCGTCTGCTGCCGATCCTCGACTTCAAGGCGATGGCCGGTACGCCCAAAATCTTCGTCGGCTTTTCGGACGCAACATTCCTGCTCAACGCGTTGGTGGATCTCGCAGGGATGGTATCGTTTCACGGGCCGATGGTCGCGATGGATTTTGCGCGAGGGGTGAGTTCGCGTTCGCTCGAGCACCTGCAAGGCCTACTCAGCGGCAACCTCGACGGCTTCGAGCTCGAAGCGCGCGAAACGATGCATCCGGGGCGCGCAGAGGGCGAAGTGATCGGCGGCTGCCTGTCGGTGCTGGTCGCGACGATCGGCACGCCATTCGAGCCGCGCTTCGACGGGCGAATCCTGTTCCTCGAAGACACGGGCGAGAAGGCCTACCGAATAGACAGGATGCTCGTGCAGTTGCGCCAGAGCGGCGCGCTCAAGCGTTTGGCGGGAATCGTTTTTGGCGCGATTCGCGCGATCGACGGAGACGAGCAGGAGACGCGGATGATTGCGCGTTTTGCGGCCGAGCAGACGGCGGGCCTTGGATGCCCGGTGCTGTACGGCGTCGAGGCGGGGCATGGCACCGAGAATTTTACGATTCCGTTCGGCGTGGTGGCGCGAATCGAATCCGGTGCGCGCCGAATTATCTTTACCGAGCCGGCCGTGACGCGGTAGCGGCATTTACTTCCGGAGGATCGGGCGTTGGCATGGAGTGAGGTCGAGCAGGCGTTCAACGACGCGGTCGAGCAGGGGGTGATTCCCGGCGCGACGGTGGTCGTGCGGCGCGGCACGGAGGTCGCGTTCGAAGGCGCATTCGGATTCAGATCGCTCGAGCCGACCCGCTCGCCGGTCCAAATGGAAACCGTTTACGACCTGTCGTCGCTCACCAAGGCGCTGGCGACGACGGTGGCGCTGATGATCCTGGCGCGCGACGGGAAGTTTCGCCTCGACGATCGGGTGACGCGCTTTTTTCCGAACTTCGGCGTGCATGGCAAGACCGTCATCACGTTTCGCCATCTGCTGGCGCATTGCTCGGGCCTGGCGGCGTGGCGTCCGCTCTACCAGCGGATCGCGGAGATCGAAAAAGGCGGACGCGTCAACTTCATGGCGAGCTACGGCGCCAAGGAGTTCGCCTACGAGGAGATACATCGCGAGAAGCCCGAGGCCACGCCCGCGACCAAAACGATCTACTCGGATCTCGGGTTCATCATGCTCGGCGAGACGATCGAACGGGTTTCCAGCCTGGCGCTCAACCGCTACTGCCGCGAGAAAATATTCCGGCCGCTGGGACTGCGCTCGACTGACTATATTGATATCTCGCACGTGCGCTCGCGGCGGCTGGAGCCGGTCGCCGACATGTTTGCGCCGACCGAATATTGTCCTTCGCGCAAACGGCTGCTGGTCGGCGAGGTGGACGACGAGAACGCGTTCGCGATGGGCGGGGTGGCAGGTCACGCCGGACTCTTCGCGCCGGTGCGCGAGGTCGATCGTATAGCGAGCGAGCTGATCGCGTGTTACGCGGGGCGCTCGGATCTCGTGCCGCAGAAAATAATTCGGGAATTCTGGACGCGCGACACGACCGTCCCCGGCTCGACCTGGGCGCTTGGATGGGACACGCCGTCGGCTGAGCATTCCAGCTCGGGGCATCGCTTCTCGCCGTCGGCAGTGGGCCATCTCGGCTTCACCGGTACTTCGATCTGGATCGAACCGGAGAGCGAGATTGCGATCTCGATGATGACCAATCGCGTCCATCCGCGGCGCGACAATCAGAAGATTCGCGACTTCCGCCCGAAGATTCACGATTTGATCATGGATGCGCTCGGCGGTGGCTGATTCGAGCAGTGCGGCGCGCCTCGCGCGCATTCCGGTCGCGGTCCGGCGCGTGCATCTTATCGGAGTCGGCGGCACCGCGATGGCCGCGCTGGCCGGAATGCTGGTCGAGCGCGGCTTGTCGGTCACCGGCTCCGACAATCAGCTCTACGAGCCGACGGCGTCGCTGCTGAAAAGTTCGCGGGTCGGAGTGATGACGGGATTCTCACCGGCGAACCTTTCGCCCGCGCCCGACCTGGTGGTGATGGGCAATGTGATCGTGCCGACGAATCCCGAAGCCGTTGCGCTGCTCGCCTCGCCGATTCCGTACGTCTCGATGCCCGAGGCGCTGTGGCATTTTTTTCTGAACGGGCGGCGCGTGCTGATGGTCGCGGGGACGCATGGCAAGACCACGTCGACCGCGATGATGGCGCACATACTCGACGCAGCGGGGCGCGATCCCTCGATGCTGGTCGGAGGCGTGGCGAGCGATTTCGGATCCAACTACCGGCTTGGCGGCGGCGCCGACTTCGTAATCGAAGGCGACGAGTACGACACGGCGTTTTTCGACAAGGGGCCGAAGTTTCTGCACTACCGGGCCAACGGCGCGATTATCACGGCGGTGGAATTCGATCACGCCGATATCTATCGCGACCTCGAGCATGTGAAATCGAGCTTTCGGGCGCTCGTCGAGCAGATAGATTCGTCGCGGGTGCTCGCGGTATGCGCCGACTTTCCGCACGCGCTGGAGGTCAGCGCTGGCGCACGCGCGCGGCGCCTGACGTATGGGCTGCGCGAGGGCGAATACCGCGCGGCGGAAATTACGGTGGGCGCGGACGGCGCGAGATTTGCGGTGACGCGTGACGGCGATCGAATCCACGACTCGATCCATCTGCCGATCGGCGGCCGAATGAACGTAGCCAACGCGCTCGGCGTTTTCGTGCTGCTGAACGCGTTTGGAGTCTCCGGCAACGAGATTGCCGCGGGACTGCGCACCTTCAAGGGCGTCGTGCGCCGGCAGCAGGTGATTGGAGAAGCGGCGGGAGTGACCGTGGTCGACGACTTTGCGCACCATCCGACGGCGATTGGCGTCACTCTCGAAGCGATCGCCGAGCGGTTCCCGGGCAGGAGGATACTCGCGGCGTTCGAGCCGCGCTCGAATACCGCGCGGCGCAACGTTTTTCAAGACGCGTTCGCGGTCGCGTTCGACAAAGCGTCGCGCGTTTACCTGGGGCCGGTATACTTCAAGGAAAACGATCCGATCGCGCCGGACGAGCGGCTCGAGACCGGTGCGCTGGCGAGTGCGATCAGTGCTCGCGGAGCGCATGCGATCGCGTGCGCGTCGAACGACGAGATCCTCGAGCGGATGCTCGCCGACGCGCGCGCCGGCGACGTCGCGCTGTTCATGTCCAACGGGCCGTTCGAGGGATTGAAGGAGAGATTTCTGGCCGCGTTGAAGAGTCGGGAAGGGTAAATCACTTCATTTAATGTGAAACCCGCCGTGGGTTTCACGCTTCCTTGGGCAGGGTGACCCCTGCACCCGGTACTAAGAAAAGATGCGGGACTTCGTCCCTGTTAGGAAAGTTGGGGCGGAAGATCCTAACCTCTCCTCGTCCGAGGAGAGGTCGGCGCGAGCCGAAGGTGAGCGACGGGTGAGGTGCAACGCTGGCCGTCGTCCTTGTGCGTAGTTGTGCTGCTGTCAGGT
Organism: uncultured delta proteobacterium; assembly: GCA_963724395.1. Classification (GTDB taxonomy): domain Bacteria; phylum Desulfobacterota; class Binatia; order Binatales; family Binataceae; genus Binatus. Next base: position 424,872 of record CAVRUK010000006.1, read on the forward strand.
GGCGGCCTTAGTGTCTATGAATTGCGGTCAGGCGACTTGATGCGGGTGCGGTATCCGGCGTTGCACCTCACCCGGCGACACCGCGCTCTGCGCGGCTTTCGCCGACCTCTCCTCGGACAAGGAGAGGTTAGGAATCGGAATCCTTGGACAAGGAGAGGTTAGGACTTCAGCGTTCTCGGTCGCGGGGGTTAGTAGCCGAGGCTTGGATCTACCAGGTTCAGCAGCGGGCGGTTTGCGGCGAAGCGTTTCAGATTTTCGACGAATAGCTCGCAGGCCTTGTCCATGTAGTCGCGGCTGTCGCCCGAGATATGCGGCGTCAGAATCACGTTCTCCATGTCCCACAGCGGACTGGTGGCTTCGAGCGGCTCGTGCTCGAACACGTCCAGCCCCGCTCCGCCAATCTTGCCCGCCTTCAACGCGGCGGCCATCGCAGCCTCATCGATCACCGGACCGCGCCCGATATTGACGAGGTAGGCGCCGGGCTTCATAGCGGCGATTTCGCGCGCGCCGATGAATTTGAGCGTATGTGCGCTAAGCGGCAGCGTGACCGACACGTAGTCGCTCTCGCGCAGGATCGACTCGCATTGCCCGGAGCCGAAGAAGCGCGCGGGTATCGCGCCTTCCGGATCGCCCAGCCCCGCCGGACACCATCCTGGGTCGCGTCGCTGCGCGGGGTCGCGCTTCAACGCCAGCACCGTCATCCCGAATGCCTGGGCTAGGCGCGCCGTTTCCCTGCCAATCGATCCGTAGCCAACGATTCCAAGCGTGCGCCCGCGGAGCGCGTCGCTGTTTTCGCTCAAATTGCGCGAGCGCGACCATTCGTGACGAATCTGCGCGCGAATCGCGAGATGGATCCGATGCGCATACGCCAGCATCGAGCCCATCGTGTATTCCGCGATCGGGGTCGCATGAATTCCGCTGGCGGTCGTGAGCGGAATCGAGCTGCCCTTGAGCGGTCCGTCGAGCACGCGGTCCGCACCGGCGCTGAGCAGTTGAATCCACCGGAGCCCGGGAGCTCGATTCGTGACGTCGTGCGGCAGCCGGAACGTCATCAGCACATCGCATCCGCCGCTCACCAGCTCGCTGAATTCCTCGGGCGATCGGATTTGCCGGTCGAGCACCTCGGCGCCGGGCACCGCGCTGGCGATTGCCGCGCGCTGCGTTGATTGTAGCGCAACTGTGGAAATTATTTTCATCGAACCCATCAAAACTCTCGCACGGGTTCGCGCTACCTTCAAGGAGAAATCGTCCAGCTTGAGGAGATCGCGCGGCGGGCTTATTATTTGAGGGCGCGCGATTGCCTGCTATTGCTAGCGCGATTAGATGAAGCTGCAGAAAGTATTCACGCTGGGAGTGGCGACGGCCGCGCTGTTCGCGCTGTCTCATCTTGCGGTCGCGCAGACGCAGGACTCGCAGCATGGCTCGCAAGGCGGCGGCGATACCGTCACGCACGGACTTGCGGGGCAGGGCGGCAGCGACGACGCGACGCTCGAGATAGCGCCGCAGCCGGGTTTGGCGGCGCGGAAGCCGGCCGTTCAGGAAATTCCCGGCGACCGGAATTTTAATCAAGGCGAGGACAACGCGTCGATCGAACCTAATTTCCGCCAGGGCACCGAGAACGGCACCGGCGACACTAACGGCAATGGCTACGGTAACGGCAACGGCTACCAGCCGCACGCGCGCCCCTACCTCGGTATAACCGTGCAATACACGACGATGTGCTACCTCGGAGGCGAGGAGCACGGGCTCGAAGTGCTGACCGTCGATCCCAACAGTCCGGCGGCGCAGGCCGGCTTGCAGGCACGCTCCGGAATTACCGCAGTCGGCGCGGCGCTTACAACGCTTAGCGGAATTCTGCCCGGTGGCTCGATCCTGGCTACCAAGGCGCTTGGAAGTTCGGGAGCGATGGGACAGGGGGGAGACCTGATCGTCGCGGTTGACGACAAGCGTGTCCGCGACCAGAGCGATCTGGAGAACGCGATGGCGCGGCTCAAGCCGGGCGACACGATGTACCTCACGGTGATCAGGCCGGACGGATCGGGCGACCGCGTGCCGCATCGAACGATCAAGATCGCGGTGCACGTCGGCGCAGTTGGCGAGCCAATCGCGAATGCGGCGCCGGGGACCGGCGACAGCTACACGCACTAGCGCGACTTCATTTCAACATTGTTCCTCCAGTACGGCGGTGGCGCGCCGACGCGTCATTTTCCGCCTTGAGCCTGGTTGAAATCGGATTTAGTATCGAGCGCAAGATTTGTGAGGTGATCGGTCATGCGAAGTCCGAGCGTCCTCATCGGCTGGCCGCTGCTGGTCGTCCTGCTATCTTCATCCGCAGCCCTCGCTGTAGACCCTTCCAACGGCAGCGTCTCGCCGTCGATAGTTGCGCAACCGAACAACAGCGGAATTCAGCGAGTCCCGGCGCCGCAGCCGAGTGACAGCGCGACTCGGATCATTCCGGGGACAGCCGGGCGAGCGGACGACGTTGGAGATAGGGCGGCAACCGTCGGCGAAGGCTCCGGCGCCAGACGGGAGCGAGACGGCAGAGCAGCGCGCGTTTCGCCAGTCGAAAGAAGTCGAGGTCGCAAGGCTCAATCGCAATTTTCATCCGCACGATTCGGAGGACAGCCACCGGCCTTACCTGGGAGTCGATCTGGAATATACGACACAGTGCTACCTTGGGATGGAGGAGCACGGATTCGAAGTCGTGAGCGTCTACCCGAACAGTCCTGCCGCGCGCGCCGGCCTCGTCGGGAGAACAGGAAGCACGCCTGCGGGCGACCTGAAAGCACTCGGTAGTGTGCTGCTCGGCCCCGTCGCGCTCATCACATTTCCGTTGCTGCGGGCCTCCGGGGCGTTGGGCACGCCCGGTGACCTGATCGTCGCGGTGGACGATGTGCGGGTGCGAAGCAAGGAAGAGATTCTTCACGCGCTCGGCCATCTGAAACCGGGCGACACGACTTACATCACGGTGATCCGGCCGCTGCCAGGCGGATACCATCGCACGATGCGGATCGCGCTGCATATCGATTACGAAACCGACGCGGCCGGCAACAAAATCCCGCCGCCGGGAGCATCGCCGGCCGCGGCGCCGTCGGTGGCGACTGAAAGCGCGGTCAATTGAGATGACACGGTAGCTCTGACGCACCAAGTTCTAACATGGACCAGTCCCGCATCTTTGTCTTAGTACCGGGTGCAGGGGTCACCCCTGCCGAAGGAAGCGTGAAACCCATCGCGGGTTTCACATAAAATTAAGTTCTTTTTTTTCTTAGACCGTTCGCGCGCGGTTTTCTGCTAGTATTTTCGTCACGCCAGCGGCATGTGTGCTCCTCGCGCGCATTGCCGCAGGGCGAATTTGCGTATTCGGAACGGAAAAAGTTGCAACGCAGCCTGAAAGAAGCCGCCGGCGAACTCGAAGCGCGGCTCGCGGCTAATCAAGAACGCCGGTTCCCGGTGATGGGACTGCGCGGCGCGGCCGGCGCGCTGATGATTCGCGAGATGCGGATGCGGCTGACGCGTCCGATCGTCGCGGTCACGTCGACGGCGCTGGAAGCTGAGGCGCTGGCGGGAGAGGTTGCGTTTTTCCTCGATGAGGCCGCGGACGCGGACGCCGCCACGCGCCGGGTACACCTGATTCGCTCGTGGGAAGTAAAACCGATGGCGCAATTGTCGCCGCCGACCGACGCGCAGGCGTCGCAACTGGCGGCGCTGTTCGCGATGCTTCGGCATGAGTCGCCGCTGGTCGTCACGTCGGCCGAAGCGCTGATGACGCGCACGATTCCGCGCACAGTGTTCAACGAATCGATCGTCAGGGTTGCGATTGGCGATCGGCTGGATCTGGAGGCCCTGGTCGAAGCGCTCGCGGCGTGCGGCTATCAGCGCGTGCCGCAGACCGAAGAGGCGGGCGACTTCAGCGTGCGCGGCGGAATCGTCGATGCGTTCTCGCCGCTGTACCGCGACCCGATTCGCATCGAGCTGGAAGACGATCTGATCACGTCGATACGGCACTTCGACGCCGACGATCAGCGCTCCGGCGCCGAACTCGCTCGAGGCGACGATTACACGCACTCGCTACGTGCCGCCGTCTGCGCTGAAGGATCCCAAGCTGCGCGAGCAGGTCGTGTTGCGCGCCGCGGAAATCGGCATGGTGCGCAAAGAGGCGGCGGAATTGTCCGAGGCGCTCGAGAACGGGCTGCTGTTTCCGGGCGCGGAACTGCTGATGCCGTATGCGTACGGGCGCGCGCTCGACAGCGTGTTCGATTACATGCCGGCGGGCACCTTGCTGTGGCTGATCGATCCGGGGCGCGTCCTGGCCGAGGCAAATCGCTTTGCTGAGACCGTGAACAATGAGGCCGTGGCGGCGGCGCACAAGCCCGCGTTTCATCCCGCGCCGGATTCGCTGTTCCTCGGGGCGGACGCGTTCGAGCGTGCGCTCGGAAATTTCACGGCGGTCGAGGTCGGCTCGCTGGTAACGATGGTGGCGCCGCGAGAGGGATGGGCGGTGCCGGTCGAGGTCAAGTCGCTGGCGAGTCTGCGGCTGGGATCTAACCAACTGAGCGGAGTGCGGACGCCGCCGAGCTTCGAGCCGCTGGCGACGGAATTGCGCGAAGTCCAGCGCGGGCAGGGGCGCTCGCTGATGATCGTCGAGGGCCCCCATCAGGTCGCGCGCCTGCGCCGTCACCTGGAGGCGTGGGACCTCGAGGTCAACGTCGAATGCAAGAGCCTGTCGGCGCTGATGGAATGGCCGGACTACCGGCCCGCGATCATGGAAGGCGAGATTTCGGCTGGCGTCGTTCTGCAGGACGACGGTCTCTACATCTACAGCGAAGAGGAAATTTTCGGCGAACCGCGAGTGCGCCGGCGCCGGCGTCCGACGGCGAAGGGCGCGCTACTCAACCTGGAGGAGCTGAAGCCCGACGATTTCGTCGTGCACATCGATCATGGCATCGCGAAGTACCGCGGCCTGCGGCATATGAAGGTCGCCGATGTCGAGGGCGACTTTCTGAATCTCGAATACGCGGGCAACGATACGATGTACGTGCCGGTCGAGCGAATAAATCTCGTTCAACGATACATTGGCGGCGACAACGCGGAACCCAAGCTCGACAAGCTCGGCAGCGGCTCGTGGGAAAAGGTAAAGCGGCGGACCAGGCAGGCGGTGCTCGCGATGGCGGCCGAGCTGCTAGGCATCTATGCGGCGCGCGAGGTGATGGAAGGGCATGCATACCCGAGGCCGGGCGCGGACTACGAGGAGTTCGCGTCGCGCTTCGAGTTCGAGGAGACTCCCGACCAGCAGTCGGCGATCGACGACGTCATTCGCGACTTGACGCGCGCCAAGCCGATGGATCGGCTGATCTGCGGCGACGCGGGCTTCGGCAAAACCGAAGTCGCACTGCGCGCGGCGTTCATCGCGGTGATGGACGGCCGGCAAGTCGCCGTGCTGGTGCCGACGACGATCCTCGCCGAGCAGCATTGGAACACGTTCCGTGAGCGCTTCAAGGATTACCCGGTGCGCGTCGAGATGGTCTCGCGATTCCGCAGCCACAAGGAGAATCGCGCCGTGATCGAGGAGGCTGGGCGCGGCAAGGTCGACATCGTCATCGGGACGCATCGCCTGCTGTCGAGCGACGTGCAGTTCCCGCGGCTGGGCCTGCTGGTGATCGACGAGGAGCATCGATTCGGCGTGGTCGACAAGGAGCGAATCAAGAAGCTCAAGAAGCTGGTGCCGGTGTTGACGATGACCGCGACGCCGATTCCGCGCACGCTGCACATGGCGATGCTCGGCATCCGCGATCTCTCGGTGATCCAGACGCCGCCGCCGGACCGCCAGGCGATTCGCACCTTCGTCGCGCATTTCGACGACGCTACAATCCGCGATTCAATCCTTCGCGAGCTGAACCGCGGCGGCCAGGTGTTCTTCGTTCACAACCGCGTCGAGAATATCGACTACATGGCCAGTCATCTGCGCTCGCTGGTGCCCGAGGCCAGGACCGCGATCGCGCACGGCCAGATGAAGGAGCGCCAGCTCGAGGACGTGATGCGCGACTTTATTGAGAAACGCGTCAACGTGCTGGTCTGCAGCGCGATTATCGAGTCGGGCCTGGATATTCCCAACGCGAATACGATGATCATCAATCGCGCCGATCACTTCGGTCTCGCGCAGCTTTACCAGTTGCGCGGCCGCGTCGGCCGTTCGCGGCAAAAGGCGTACGCGTACCTGCTGATTCCCGGCGAGCACATCATCACGCGCGACGCCAAGCGGAGAATCGATGCGCTGCGCGAGCTGGTCGAGTCGGAGAGTGGCGGCGGCTTCAAGCTCGCGATGGCCGACCTCGAGCATCGCGGCGCGGGAAACCTGCTCGGCCATGAGCAACACGGAGAGATCGCGGCGGTCGGCTTCGAGCTCTACACCGAGATGATGGAAGAGGCGATCGCCGAGCTGCGCGGCCAGCCTAGTCGCCCCGACTTCGAGCCCGAGCTGCGAATCGCGGTGCCCGCATACATTCCCGAGGCTTACGTTTCCGACGAGAACGAGCGGCTGGTACTCTATCGGCGGCTCGCGCGGGCGGATCGCGAGGAGGATCTCGGCGAGATTCGCGACGAGATGCGCGATCGTTTCGGCCCGGTGCCGACGCTCATCGAAAATCTGATCGCGGCGATGAACGTGCGGCGCCAGATGAAGCAGCTCATGATCCTGAGCGCGATTCTAAAGGGCTCGCAGCTCGAGATCAGATTTCATCCCGACGCGCCGGTGGATACCGCGCTGCTGGTAAAGCTGGCGGATCAGAATCGGCGCACGATGCGGCTGACGCCGTCCTACCAGGTAATCGCGCGAATCGAGCCCGCGGAATACGAGCAACTGTTCGCGCAGCTCGACGGTGTCTTGCAGGCTCTGGCGGGCTGTGAAAAGTTGGAAAACTGGCCGGCCGTGAAAGTCGGGCCGGCCGTCAACTAGATTGATGCATAACAGAAGATTGTCCCCGCGTGCCGGCGCGCGATGCGTCCGCGGCGGCTTCGGCGTGGCGGCGGCCTTGGCGGTGTCGCTGGCGTTGGTCCTTGCCTGCGCGGTTTCGGGCTGCTCGATCGATTTTCTCAAACCCGATTCCTTCGGCTACTCGCTTCTGAAGCAGGCAACCTCTTCCGCCGCCAACCCGCCACAAGCGCCAACGGTGCCGCGGGAGGGGGAGGGAGAGGGAGCGTCCAACCCCACGCGGACGGCGAAGATAGTTCCGGCTTCGGGTGAGAATGACGTCGCCGATGCGAAAAATGACGAACCGCCGCCACCGCCGTCTGCGGTAGAACCGGCGCCCGACGAGGAGACCGAGCCCAGCGCGCCGGCGGTGGATCGAGTCGTCGCCAGCGTTGACGGCGATCCGATCACCATGCGTGAGGTCAAAGATTTCGCGTCGCAGCATGGCCAGCCGATCGAGACCGACGATTTCGCTTCTTCGGACACCGCCAAGACGGCAGTGAAGGCGTTGATCGGCGAGAAATTGCTCGAACAGGAAGTGAAGAAGTACGATGACAAGGTCGACGACGAGCAGGTCGACAAGTACATCACGCAATTGCGGATGGACAAGCACTTGAGCGATGCGGAATTTCGCGCGCAGCTTCAGGCGAGTGGAATCAGCTACGATGAATTGCGCAAGCGGGCGCGGCTGGATCTTGAAAAAGCAATGATGATCGAGTCCGAAGTCCGCGCGAAAATCAACGTGCCCGACGCCGACATCAAGGCGTTCTACGACGCCCACAAGGAAGACTTCACCGTCGCCAAGGAACGGCTCAAGCTCGCGCAGATTCTGATCGCGCTGCCGCCCAAGCCGACGCCGGCGCAAGTGTCCGCCGCGCAGAAGAGGGCCGACATGGTTCGTGCGCGCGCCGCCAAGGGCGATGACTTCGGCGATCTCGCGCGGGTGTACTCGGACGACGACTCGAAGTCCAGCGGCGGTGAACTCGGATGGTTCGCGCCGGCCGACATCAACGATCAGATCCTGGCCGCGGTAAAACCGCTCAAGCCCGGCGAAGTCTCGGCGCCGGTCCGCACCAGCCACGGCATTCATATCGTCAAGCTCGAAGAACACGAAGTGCCGGGCCTCGTGCCGCTCAACGACGTCAAGGCGCAGATTCGCGCTGAGCTGGTCGATCAGCAATCCAGCGTGCAACTCGAGAAGTGGATTGAGTCCGATCTTGTCAAGCAGCACTACGTCGAGACCATGTACTAAATGATGGCTGCGCTCAGACGAAAAACGCCGCCGCTGTTGGCTGTCAGCATGGGCGATCCGGCGGGCGTCGGTCCCGAGGTGATCCTCAAGGCGGCAGCATCGCTCGCGAGCCGACGCGGCGCGCCGTCGATTGTGGTGGTCGGCGACCTGTCCGCGATGCGCGCGGCGGCGTCCCGCCTGCGCGGCGTGCCGGCTCCGTTACCTTGGCGCCGGGGCGAGCCGCCGGTTCGCCTGACGAAGGGACTCGGCGTACTTTCGATCTCGAATTTGTCGGCGCGCGCAATTCGCCCGGGCCATCCCACGGTTGAGGGCGGCGGCGCGGCCTTTGACTACATCGTGACCGGCGCGCGGATGGCGATGAGCGGCGAGGTTGACGCTCTCGTGACGGCGCCTATCAGCAAGGACTGGATGAACCGCGCGGGGCATCATTTTCCCGGGCATTCGGAACTGCTGGCGCATCTGGCGCGAGCGCGGCTGTGGCGCATGATGTTCGCGGGCGGTGAGCTGACGGTCGCGCTGGTGACTGCGCATATGGGATTTGCAAAAGTGGCGACTGCGCTGACGCAGCGCAATGTTTTCGACACGATTCGCTTGCTCGCGACACATTTGCGCGGCGCGCTTGGCGTTGCGCGCCCGCGAATCGCGGTGCTCGGGTTGAATCCTCATGCTGGTGAAAGCGGGATGTTCGGTGACGAGGAAATCCGCGTGATCGCGCCGGCGATTCGTCGCGCGAATCGCGACGGCATTGACGCGTACGGTCCGCTGTCGCCCGACACCGCATTCATCCGCAAGGCTGGCGCGTTCAATTTTGACGCGGCGGTTGCGATGTATCACGATCAAGGCTTGATTGCGCTCAAAACGCTGGAGTTCGATCGCGCGGTGAACGTGACGCTTGGCCTGCCGTTCGTGCGCACCTCTCCCGATCACGGCACGGCATTCGATATTTCAGGAAAGGGAATTGCAAATCCGTCAAGCATGATTGCGGCGATTGAATATGCGTGGCGCGCCGGATTGAGCCGCGAAAAAGCCGCGCGGCGGGCGGCGTAATCAACGATGGCTGATCGAATCGTAATCAAGGGCGCGCGCGAACATAATCTCAAGAATATCGATCTTGAGATTCCGCGCGATCGACTGGTCGTGATCACCGGACTCTCCGGCTCGGGCAAATCGTCGCTCGCCTTCGACACGATTTACGCCGAGGGCCAGCGCCGCTACGTCGAATCGCTGTCGGCGTATGCGCGCCAGTTCCTCGAGCAGATGGAAAAGCCCGACGTCGATTCGATCGAAGGACTGTCGCCCGCGATCTCGATCGAGCAGAAGACCACCTCGCGCAATCCGCGCTCGACCGTCGGCACTATCACCGAAATCTATGACTACCTGCGCCTGCTGTTCGCGCGGGTCGGGCACGCGTTCTGCTACAACTGCGGCCGCGAGATCACCCAGCAGAGCGTGCAGCAGATCGTCGACCGAATCATGCAATGGCCCGACGGCTCGCGGATTCACGTGCTCGCGCCGATCGTCCGCGATCGCAAGGGCGAGTATCGCAAGGAGCTTTCCGAGATGAAGCGCGCCGGTTTCGTGCGCGTGAAGATCGACGGCAAGCTCTACGAGCTGGGCGAAGAGCCGGCGCTGAACAAGAATCAGCGCCACACCATCGAGGTGATGGTCGACCGCCTCGCGATCCGCAAGGGAATCGAGAAGCGGCTGTCGGATTCGCTCGAAGTCGCGTTCAAGTATGGGCAGGACCTGCTTAAGGTCGAGCGCCTGGACGGTCCGAAGAACGAGAGCGAGATTTATTTCAGCCAGCGTTTCGCGTGCGTCGATTGCGGAATCTCGTATCCGGAAATCGCGCCGCGAATGTTCTCGTTCAACAGTCCGCACGGCGCCTGCGTGGAATGCTCGGGGATCGGCTCGATCATGTACTTCGATCCCGAGCTGGTCGTGCAGAACGAGGACTTAAGCATCGCGGATGGCGCAATCGCGCCGTGGGCGACGATGAACTATCTGCAGCCGGTGCTCGACGCACTCGCGCGGCATTACAAGTTCAGCCTCGACCAGCCGTGGAAGGAAATTCCAGCCAAGGTGCGCAAGGCGATCATGTACGGCTCGGGGACCGAGGAGATCGAGTTCGCCTACCAGCGCGGGCATCATCGCGCCGAGTACTCGAAGACCTTCGAGGGCGTGCTGCAGTGGCTCGATCGTCGCTACAAGGAGACCGAGTCCGAAGGCGTGCGCGAGTTCCTCGAGGCGTACATGAACATGCGGCCGTGTCCGACCTGCGACGGTGCGCGGCTCAAGAAGGAAAGCCTGTTCGTGCGTTTCAACGGCAAGTCGATTTCCGAAGTGACCGCGATGTCGATCAAGCAGGCGCTCGCGTTCTTCGCCGCGCCGAAGCTGAGCGCGCAGGAAGCCGAAATCGCGAAGCTGATCCTGAAGGAAATCCGCGAGCGGCTGAATTTTCTCGCCGACGTCGGCCTCGAGTACCTGACGCTCGATCGCCCGTCGGGCAGCCTCTCCGGCGGCGAGGGCCAGCGCATCCGTCTCGCGACGCAAATCGGTTCGAGCCTGGTCGGCGTGCTCTACATCCTCGACGAGCCGTCGATCGGACTGCATCAGCGCGACAATCAGCGCCTACTCGCGACGCTCAAGCGCCTCAAGGAACTCGGCAACACCGTGCTGGTGGTCGAGCACGATCGCGAGACGATGCTCGAGGCCGATCATCTGATCGACATGGGACCCGGCGCCGGAATTCACGGCGGCTACGTCGTCTCGCAGGGCACTCCCGACGACGTGATGCGTGACGAGAACTCGCTCACTGGCAAGTATCTCTCGGGGCAAGTCGAGATTCCCGTGCCGTCGCGGCGCCGTCAGCTCTCGGGCCGATGGCTGACCGTCAAAGGCGCGCATGAGAACAATCTGCGCGATCTCACGGTCGCGATTCCGCTCGGCGTCTTCACTTGCATCACCGGCGTTTCGGGTTCCGGCAAATCGACGCTGGTGCTCGACACGATGTATCGCGCGCTGTCGCAGAAATTGAATCACAGCCGCGAGCGCGCGGGCGCGTACAAGACGCTCGAGGGCGTCGAGCATCTCGACAAGGTCATTCACGTCGATCAAAGCCCGATCGGACGCACGCCGCGCTCGAATCCCGCGACCTACACCGGCCTGTTCACCCATATCCGCGAGCTGTTTGCGCAATTGCCCGAGGCGCGCATGCGCGGTTACGGGCCGGGACGATTTTCGTTCAACGTCAAGGGCGGGCGCTGCGAGGCGTGCGAAGGCGACGGCATCATTCGAATCGAGATGCACTTTCTGCCCGACGTTTACGTCACCTGCGAGGTCTGCGCGGGCAAGCGCTACAATCGCGACACGCTGGAAATTCAGTACAAGGGCAAGAATATCGCCGAGGTGCTCAACATGACCGTGCTCGACGCGGTCGAATTCCTCGGCTCAGTTCCGCCGATTCGCCAGAAGCTCGAAACCCTGCGCGACGTCGGCCTCGATTACATCCATCTCGGCCAGTCGGCCACGACGCTCTCCGGCGGCGAGGCGCAGCGCATCAAGCTCGCCAAGGAACTCGCGCGGCGCGCGACCGGCCGCACGTTTTACATCCTCGACGAGCCGACTACCGGCCTGCACTTCGACGACATCAAGCGGCTGCTCGGCGTTCTCGGGCGCCTCGCCGATGCGGGCAACACGATCGTCGTGATCGAGCACAATCTCGACGTCATCAAGACTGCCGACTACCTGATCGATCTCGGGCCAGAGGGCGGCGACCGCGGTGGCCAGGTCGTAGCGAAAGGCACGCCCGAAGAAGTCGCCGGCGTGAAGGCGTCGTACACGGCGGGCTTCCTGCGCCAGGCCTTAAACCATCGCGCCGCAGCATAGTAATAGTCAGCGCGTTCACGATTCCGTCGTCGCCGCCATTCAGATGGGTCCGGCTGGCAGAGTGCCTGCCGGCGGCTGCTTCTCTGGATCGGCGCGCCAGACGAAGTATGAATAGGTAAAGAGTACGACCACAATTCCCATCACAACCGCCAGACAGACTGCGACCGTCAGCCGAGGAGGTGCAGCAACACTCGCCATCACACACACGCCACCGATTACGAGCACCCACCCGCCGAGCCGATGCGTTCGATCCCAGGAGAGCTTGCTGGAGAGCGTCCACGGAGTGCGAATTCCAAAGAACCAGTTTGGCCTGATCTTGCTCATGAAGTTGCCGAGGACGACCAGCAGAGCACCCGCCATCAGGATTGCGATTGTTGAGACGTTAATCTCATAACCGCGGGCGGCCACCAGCATCATCGCGTAGGTCGCAGCCAGGAATAACAGCAGCAGGAGACGGACGGCCATATAGACTCCGCCAAATTGCGCGTAATTGGCCCGTCCCGGGTCGATGCGCGGCAGCAACAAGGTGAGAAAATAGACGCCGACGGCGGTGAAAGGCGTAAGAAAAACGCCCTGAAATCTGGAACCGTATGCGTCGACTCCTCGCATGCTCCAATGAATCGGAAAGCGATCGGGAGCGCTCGGCCAGGTCAGCGCCGCGGCTAGAAACATCGCAGAGACTACCAGCAAGCGAGGCCATTCAGTGCGCCAGCTGAATTTCATTGCTTGGTACTCCTTTTTTTCTTGCGCGTTTCGAGCGGCGTCGGCTCGCCGCTCTGACTGAAAGCAAGTCAAGAACGGCGCCAAGTGCCTGCTCGAACGCGGAGACATTCAGACTGTAAACGATTCGGTTGGCGTATCGTTCAGACACCACCAGACCTGCATGACGCAGGACAGAGAGGTGCCCTGACAGCGTCGATTTGGAGAGCGGGAAACGCGCCGCGATCTCGCCCGCGCTTAGCTCTTGATGCTTGAGCAGGCGCAGGATTTCACGCCGCGTTGGATCTCCGAGGGCGCGATAAACTTCATTTGTTCCCACAGTTCAGACCCTACCAACGGTATTTCGCCAAATACCGAATTACCTGCAGCGTACTTTATTCAGAATCGAAATGGAATACCCGACATGGCTGATTTCAGGAGCTGGAAAGCTGACGAACGTCAACTAGCATTCACGATTCTGTCGTAGCCGCACCGTCGTAGATAATCCGTCCGTCCACGACGCGCGCGAACGACGTGAGCACGTGCGGCGACAATTTCCCCGTTGGCATGATGTGTTCGACCGTCCAGTCGCGAATCACGAGATTGTCCGAGATGATTCGCCGATGGCATCGCCACCACAGGCCCTCCGAACACATGTACGCAGTGCGCGAGGCCTCGGCGGCTTGCGTCAGTTCGCGCAGGCCGTCTTCGAAATCCGCACTCTCCGTATAATCCGCGTACGATCGGAACGCGGGATGCTGCCATGCGGTATGCAGCGAGTCGTCGCGCTTCGAACTGCGCCGGCCGCCGAGCCGCTTGATCCATCGATACTCGATCCCCGCGCGCTCGAGCGACGCTGAGAGTTCCGCCTGGTTGAACTGCGGCCATCGCTTCGAGCTGGGGAACGATCGCACGTCGGCGACGACTGCGATGCGATGTTCGCCGAGCAATTCGAGGAACCGCTCGATCGGATGCGTCGAGTGTCCGATCGTGAAGATCAGCGCGGTCCTATTGTGCGCCGGGGGCGTCGGCAGCCTTCTCCAAATCCGAGGTTTTGATCTTCGCGTCGCTCTGGTTCGCGACCGCGACCACGATCATCGAATCGGGATGCAGATATTTTTTCGCAACCGCCAGCACGTCATCCTTGGTGACCGATCCGATCAGCTTCGGATACTGCTCCGCGTAGTCGAGTCCGAGCCCGTAGAACTCGATCTGGATCATGAAGCTCGCAATCGCGCTTTGCCGCTCGATGTTCAGTGGGAAGCTGCCGATAAGAAATTGTTTCGCGCCATCCAGCTCGGCGTCGCTGACCGGTTTTTCCTGGATCTCGCGAAGCTGCTGCAGGATCAAATCGATCGCTTCGTTCGAACTCTGGTTCTTGGTCTGAAGGCTGATGGTGAATGCGCCCTGAAACTTGCCCGGCTCGAAACCGCTGCTGACCGAGTAGGCGAGTCCATGCGCGCTGCGAACCACCTTCACCAGTCGCGAGGAAAATCCGCCGCCGCCGAGGATGTAGTTCATCACTTTGAGCCGGTAAAAATCGGGATTCGAACGCTCCACGCCGCCGGAACCCATGATGATGTTGGCCTGAACGACGCTTCGATCGATCAGCTTCACGTGCAGACCCGGCGCAACGCTAATTGGGGGAGGGTCGGCTTGTGGGGTGACGGTGCCCGCAAGGCCCGCCAGCGCTTTCTCAAGCGATGCTTTAACTTCGTCCGCGCTCACATCGCCGGCCACTGCGATGATCGCTCCGCCCAGCTTGTAGTAGTCGCGATAAAATCCGCGCACGTCGTCGTTCGTCAGCTTGGCGACCGAGTCGGACGAGCCCGCGCCGGGATGCCCGTACGGCGAGCCGCCGAAGAGGTCCTTCACGAATTCCACGTCCGCCGTGTAGCCCGGCTGTTCTTCGGCCGCTTTGATTTCCGCGACCTGCTCGGTGCGTTTGCGTTCGATATCGGCGTCGCGCAGTCCGGGCTGCGTCAGGATTCCCGCCAGCAGCGCGAGCGTCTCGCTTTGGTACTTCTTCAGCGTCGTCATGTCTGCGGTCGCATAGTCGCGCCCGGCCGACACGGCGACCGAGCTGCCCATGAAATCGACTTTCTGATCGAACTCCGGCGCGGTGAGGTCCTTGGTGCCTTGCGAGAGGCATCGCGCCGTCAACTCGGCCAGTCCCTCCTTGCCCTTGGGATCGCGACGCGTGCCGGCGTCGAACTCGATCATCATCGTGACCATCGGCAATTGATGCTCTTCCGAGACGAGCAGGGTAGCGCCATTGCTGAGCGTCATCTTCTTGATGTCGAGGGCATGCGACGGCGTGGCCGCGAGCACGGTCGCCGCGATTGCCGCAACGCCCACAAAAATTTTCATTTGATTCCTCGCGCCAATCATCGCAATTCTCCGCCGCTGAGTCCGGCGCCTCCATGCGGCAGGACACCGGTCGGCACCAGCACGCCTTCGGTCATGTTGGACGCGATCAGGTAAGTCTTCGCGACCCGCTGCACATCGGCCGCGGTCACCTTGTCGATTCCGTCGAGATACTTGTCGACCATATGGTAGTCGCCGAGCATTTCGTAAATTCCGAGCATCTCGGCCTCGCGCATGACTGAGTCCTGACCGTACACGAACTGCGCCTGCTCGAGATTCTTGGCCTTCTGCAATTCCTCCGCGCCTACGGGCGCATCGCGCATCGCGGCGAGTTCCTTCTCGACTTCGTTCTGGGTGTCCGCCGCCTTGATGCCGGGCCGCATCTGCGCCGATACGATAAACAATCCCGGACTGAACGAGCTCATGTCGTAGCCGGCCCCGATGTCGACCACCATCTGCTTTTCGACGACCATCTTTTTGTACAGCCGCGAGCTTTGCCCGTCGCTAAGAATTTCCGACGCCACTTCGAGCGCGTAACTGTCGGGGCTGAAAATGTTCGGCACGTGATACGCCTCTTCGAACGCCGGCAGATTCGCCGCATGTTGCAGTTCGACGCGCCGGGTTCCCGTTTGGGGCGGTTCTACTTCCGTCACGGGAGGCGCCTTGGGGCCGTTCTTGATTCCCGCGAACGCCTCGCTGATTTGCTTGAGCACCTGGTCGCCGTTGAAGTCACCGACCGCCACGATCAGCGCGTTTTGCGGCGAGTAATAAATCTTGTGATACGCCATCGCGTCGGCCAGCGTCAGCCCGTCGACGTCGTGGAACCATCCGATCACCGGCCAGTGGTACGGATGCGCCACGTAGGCCTCTGCGCGCACCATCTCGTCGAGCGCGTCCTCCGGATTGTCGTCGGTGCGCAGGCGCCGCTCCTCGAGCACGACATGCTTCTCCTTGTCGAACTCTTTGGGCTCGAAGTTGGCCATCCGATCGGCCTCGAGGGTTATCGGTACGTCGAGGTGATCCTTGTTGATCGTCTCGAAATAGTCAGTGAAGTCCTCTTCCGTGAACGCGTTATCCTCGCCGCCGTGTTGCTGGATAATGTTCGAGAACTCTTCGGGCCCAAGCTTCTTGGTGCCCTTGAACATCAGATGCTCGCATAGATGCGACAGTCCGGTCTTGCCGAACTGCTCGTTGCGCGAGCCGACGCGATAGAAGACGTTGAAGGTCGCCACCGGCGCCTTGTGATTTTCCAGCACCAGCACTCTGAGCCCGTTGGGCAGCGTTTGAGCCTTGACCGCATCCGCCATTCCCGCGCGCGCGGGACCCGAAGCAGCCAGACATAGAATGATACCGAGCGCCGCCACCGGAACGAGACGGCGATGATTGCCAAAAATCGAGATGAACATAGCTTACGATCATCTAAGTCTGCGCCTCACAGCCAAGTCAAGAAAGAAGTTCAGCGCGCATTTTTCTTTAATTTGGTCCCCCCGCGCGGAAATGTTTCTTTGATCCGGTCCCCCTTCCCGCGCGGGAAGGGGTTAGGGGTTAGGTTTCTATCGTCGCGCAATCAAATTGCATCGCTATATCAGTCTTTGTCACAATCAATTACGACGATGCCCGAAATCCCCGAGAAAGCGCAGGACCTCTTCGAAATCAAGGGCGTGCTGACCAAGTTCATGCGGATGCTCTTTCCGCTTGAGTTCCGCATCGACTCGCTGGCCAACAGCGGCCCGATGCTGCCGTTTCACTACCCGCTCCTGCCCGGCGAGATGATCTATCTGCCCGAGAAGCTCGAGCCGTTCGGCACTCGCGGCGACGCTTACATTTATTATTTCGTCACCACCGCGCATCTCGCGGCGCGTCACGACTTCGGCACCTTCAAGCTGAAGCTCGCCGACATCGCGGGCTTCGAAGAGCGCGGCGAGACCGGCGTCGAGGCCATCGACAGCTTCGTCGCGTCGTTCGACGACCCGGGCCTCGCCGGCGCTCTGATGCGGCTGGCGGAGTCGGCGCGAATCGACGCCGAACTCGCGCGCCGTTATCGCGGACTCGCACCGCGCATCGCCGGCCTCAACCGCTCGCTCCTCGCTCGGCTCCATCCCGAGTCGCTCAGCACGATGCTGGTGCGGGCGGCGCTCGATCTCGAGGCCACCGGCGAAGCGCTCGACTCCCCGCTGGTGCTGATGGCGGCGCATCACTTCGCGCCCGTGCGCGAGCGCGGCGCGGACGTCATGACCAGCGTCCGCCAGGTCGGCGCGCTCTACAATTGGCTCCAGGAGCTGATACGGCAGGCTCGCGAACGTGGCGAAGGCGATCCGCTCACCGAAGAAGAAGCGGAGCGGATGCGCAATGACCTGATCAAAGGAATGAAAGGCTCCGAATCGCAGACCGCCGGCGAAGGCGAAGACGGCGAGCAGGGCGAGGGCGGCGGCGAGCCCGATCAGAACGTGCAGATGGACGTCTCCGGCAAGCAATCCAAGGGCGGACAGGGACGGGCGCTCTCGCCCGAGGAATTGCGCAAGCTCATCGAGCAGGGCGCCGAGATCAAACCCTCGCAAGGCGACGGCAGCGCCGAGGGCGACGGCATGTACCTGACCCAGCTGACCAACAAGCAACTCAGCGAGCTCGAGCAGATGCGCGAGCAGCTCGGCGAAGTCGGCTCCGTCACCGGGCAGGGACGCCTGATGATCGGTCGCGGGCGCCAGGATTCGTACTACGCCTACGACGAATGGGATTACGTGCTGAACGACTACCGCCGCAATTGGTGCCGGCTGCGCGAAATTCCGCTGACGGGCGACGAGGGCGATTTCTACGAGAACACGCTCCTGCGCTACGCCGAAATGCTGCCCGGCGTGCGGCGCAACTTCCAGCGTATCCGCCCGGCGTCGTACCGGATGGTCCGCGGGCTCGAGGATGGCGAGGAAATCGACATCGACCGCACCATCGAGGCTCGCGTGGCGCGCCTGATGGGCGAGACGCCCGACGGCCGCTTCTACAAGGCTCGCAAGAAAGAGGCGCGCGACGTCGCCACTCTGTTCCTGCTCGACATGTCGGCCTCGACCGACGAGCCCGTGCATCGCGAGCCGCGCAAGCATACCGACGATGACGACGCCGACGACTGGATGAAGGCATGGCAACGCCGCCCGCAAACCGCCAACCGACCGCGCCGCATTATCGACGTGAACAAGGAAGCGCTGGTCATCATGGCGCAGGCGCTCGAGGAAATCGGCGACGCCTACGCGATCATGGGCTTCTCCGGCCACGGCCGCGACAACGTCGAGTTTTACGTCATCAAGGAATTTGATCAGGAACTGAGCGACGAGGTGAAAGCTCGTATCGGCTCCGTCGAGCCCAAGCGCTCAACCCGGATGGGTGCGGCGATTCGTCACGTGCGCGAGAAATTCAAGGACGTCTCCTCGCGCGCCAAGCACATGATCCTGCTGAGCGACGGCTTCCCGCAGGATTTCGACTACGGCCACGACCGTCGCTCCAACGCCTACGGCATCCAGGACACGATGGTCGCGCTCAAGGAACTCGAGCTCGCCGGCGTCCTCCCATTCTGCATAACGGTAGACAAAACCGGCCACGACTACCTGCGCCAGATGTGCCAATCCTCGCGCTACCTGGTAATCGAGGACATAGCCTCGCTACCGCGCCAGCTCCCAAAAATCTACGAGCAAGTAATCCGCTGGTAGCTTTCCCTTTCCCGATGGGAGAGGTCGACGCTCGTCTTCGAGCGTCGGATGAGGGACTTTATTCAGCGCGCTGCGCACCATCTAAGATTTCGCTCCTCTCTGCCACAAAAGTTCAGGGCTGAACTGTTCAGCCTTATACGAACGTACCCGCAGTGTTACCGTTCGCACATGAGCACCGCTCACAAGGCCATTCGCTTGCCCGCACGCCTGAAAGTTGCGCCGCGATCCTCTCTTCCCCGAAAAAACAAATTTCGACGGAACGAAGCTACCGATGGTAGCCTGGTTGTTATCAACCCACAACTAATGGTGGAATTTGCCGACTCTTCGCTCTCGCGAATCTGCAAATCAGCGCGTGGAATCGACCCGCAAATCGCGTCCCGTCATCTCATTCGG
The DNA here is from genome assembly GCA_963724395.1 of uncultured delta proteobacterium. GTDB lineage: Bacteria > Desulfobacterota > Binatia > Binatales > Binataceae > Binatus. The sequence continues at coordinate 444,133 of CAVRUK010000006.1, forward strand.
AGCCTTCACATCGAGCATCGCGAGCAGCGTCGGCGCCACATCCGCAAGCGTCCCGCCGTCTTTGAGCCGCCCTTTGAACTTCGGATCGTAGAGAATCAGCGGCACCGGATTCGTCGTGTGCGCGGTATGCGGCTGTCCAGTCGCGGGATCGGCCATGAATTCTGCGTTGCCGTGATCCGCCGTCACGAGCGCGACGCCCCCGCGCTTCTCGAGCGCGCCGATCACGACGCCCAACGCCGCGTCCGTCGCCTCGACCGCAGCCACCGTCGCCTCGAAGTTGCCGGTGTGCCCGACCATATCGGGATTGGCGAAGTTCATCACGATCGCGTCGAACTTGCCGCCCGCGATTTCCTCGGCGACGCGCGTCGCGATTGCCGCCGCCCTCATCGCCGGCTCCAGGTCATAGGTCGCGACCTTCGACGACGGAATCAGCGCGCGCTCCTCGAGCGGGAACGCCTTCTCGACGCCGCCGTTGAGAAAGTAGGTGACATGCGCATATTTCTCGGTCTCCGCGACGCGCAAATTTCTGAGCCCCGCATGCGCCAGCACCTCGGCCAGCGTGTTGCGCACGTCCTCGGGGCCGAACGCCAGCGGGAGCGCGAACGAACGGTCATATTCGGTCATGCACACGTAGCCGACCTTCGGGATGCGCGGGCGGCGGAAGCCGGAAAAGCCCTCGAGCGCGATCGCGGCCGTCATCTCTCGCGCCCGGTCCGCTCGGAAGTTGAAGCAGATGACCTCGTCGCCGTCGGCCATCGGCGCTCGCGCTCCGATCACGTGCGGCTCGACGAACTCATCGCTCTTGCCCGCGGCGTACGAATTCTCGACTGCCTCGCGCGCGCTCGCCGCCGCCGCGCCTTCGCCCTCGACCATCGCGCGCCACGCCCGCTCGATTCGCTCCCATCGCTTGTCGCGATCCATCGCGTAGTAGCGTCCGATGACCGTCGCGATTCGCCCGCGCCCAAGCTGCTTCAGCTTCGCTTCGAGCTGATCGATAAACGCCAGTGCCGAGCGCGGCGGCTTGTCGCGTCCGTCGAGCACGGCGTGAACCGCAATCCGGGTCGCGCCGTTCGCCGCGGCGACGTCGAGCAAAGCCATCAGGTGATCGATATGACTATGCACGCTGCCGTCGGAAAGCAGTCCCCAGATATGCAGCGTCGTGCCGAGCCCGACACTCTTCTTGATCGCGTCGACAATCGTCCGGTTGCGCGCGAACGCGCCGCTCTCGATCCCCTTCGTGATTCGCATCAGGTCCTGGTAGATGACGCGGCCCGCGCCGATCGTCAGATGCCCGACTTCGGAATTGCCCATCACGCCCGGCGGCAGTCCCACCGCCTCCCCCGACGCGTCGAGTTCGGTGTGCGCCTGCGTCGCGTAGAGCCGGTCCATGACTGGCGTCTTCGCCGCCGCGATCGCATTCGACGCGCGGCTCTTGCTGATTCCCCATCCGTCGAAAATCACCAGCGCTGCGACCGGCGGCCGCGTGGCCATCACGATTTACCGTGCGCCGCGCCGCGCTTGAAAGCCGCCGCGCCGGGATACGTCGCCTTTGCGCCAAGCTCTTCGGCAATTCTGAGCAGCCGGTTGTATTTCGCGTTGCGCTCCGACCGGCTGAGCGATCCGGTTTTGATTTGTCCCGCGCCTGTCCCCACCACCAGGTCCGCGATAGTCGTGTCTTCGGTCTCGCCCGAGCGATGAGAAATCACGCTGCTATAGCCCGCCGCGCGCGCCATCTCGATCGTGGCGAGCGTCTCGGTCAGCGTGCCGATCTGGTTGAGCTTGATCAGAATCGAGTTCGCGACGTGCTCGTCGATTCCGCGCTTGAGAAACTTGGGATTGGTAACGAAGATGTCGTCGCCGACCAGTTGCGTCTTCGCGCCGAGCTCGCGCGTCAGGATTTTCCATCCCGCCCAATCGTCTTCGGCCAGCGGGTCTTCGAGCGAGACGATCGGATATTTCTTGAGCCACGCCGCGTAGAACTCGACCATCTGCTCCGCGCTGCGCTCGCTTTTGTCCCCGCGCGCGAACACGTACTTGCCGTCTTCGTAAAATTCGCTCGACGCCGGATCGAGTGCAATCGAGACGTCGGACCCGGCACGGTAGCCGGCCTTCGCGATCGCCTCGAGGATCACCTCGATCGGCTCCTCGTTGCTCTTGAGATTGGGCGCGAAGCCCCCTTCGTCGCCTACGTTGGTCGAATGTCCGCGCTTCTTGAGCACCGCCGCGAGCGCGTGAAAGACTTCCGCGCCCATCCGGATCGCCTCGGCGATATTGGGCGCGCCCGCCGGCACGATCATGAACTCCTGCATATCGACGTTCGAGTCCGCGTGGCGCCCGCCGTTGACCACGTTCATCATCGGCACCGGCATCACGCGCGCGTCCGGATTGAGATAGCGATACAGCGGCACCCCGCTGGCCGCCGCCGACGCGTGCGCGGCTGCGAGCGAGACGCCAAGCGTCGCGTTGGCGCCGAGCTTGGATTTGTTCGCGGTGCCGTCCAGCTCGATCAGCGTGCGATCGATCGCGCTCTGATTCGCCGCGTCGGCCCCCTTGAGCCTGGCCGCGATCGTCTGGTTGACGTTGGCGACCGCCTTCAGCACGCCCTTGCCGCCGTAGCGTTTCGGGTCGCCGTCGCGAAGCTCGAGCGCTTCGTGAACGCCGGTCGATGCGCCCGACGGCACCGCGGCGCGCCCGAGTGCGCCGCCGCGCAGCCGCACGTCAACTTCGACGGTTGGATTCCCCCGCGAGTCCAGAATCTCGCGCGCCTTGATCTCTACGATTTCCGTGGATGCCGCCATCAACTCATCCTCGCCGCATTTGAGGTCCGCATTCTAGAGCAGGCCGCCCCAGCTTGTCACGCAAGTCAGCTCTCACGGGCATCAGCTGCCAACGGGATTGCTTGCGCGATAGTAAGCGATCGGTCCGAAGAAAAACTTTCGGCGCGACACCTCCCTGGCATCGACAAACCCCGCCTCGTCCATGATCGACGTCATTCGACCTTCGATACGGTCGGCTACCAGACTGTTGCGATGGACGAGTGGCCCATTTCCGGCTGTCTCCGAGTGCGAGCCGTGCTCCCGAACGAAATCGAGCAGATGAAGCGAGCCGCCAAGCTTCAGCACTCGACGAATCTCACGAAGCGTCGCCGACTTCTCGTCCGCCGCCAGGTGGTGGAACATCAACGACGAGAAAACGCGGTCGAACGACGCGTCCGCATAGGGCATGTGGTCCGCGAAACCGCGATCGAAATCAATCGAGACTCCCGCGTGCTTCGCCTTGCGCCTGCAGATCGACAGCGCCGCCGGGTCCGGGTCAATTCCGACGACGTCGGTCTCGGGATGCAGCTTCTTGATGAGGACCGCCATCGAACCCGTGCCGCATCCGATATCGAGGATACGGAATCCGGCTTTAATCTCCGCCTGTTCGATCAGCGGTCGTTTCGCCGCGTCCGCTCCCAGCAGCCACAGAAACGGATCATAAAGCGGCAGCAGCCAGCGCTTCCCAAGGGCGGGGATGTAACTTCGCTCGGGTTCAGCCATGCGCTATCTCTTGAGGGGCTGCTCGATCTCAAACGTCAGAGCTCCCGGCCCTCTGACGTAAGCGGCGCGCGAGCCGTACGGCTTGTCCTCCGGCGCGCTCACGGTCTCCGCGCCACGCGCGACCACGCGGCTGTAGTCGCGATCGCAATCGTCGCTGACAAATCCAACTGTTGCGCGCGAGTCGTGATCGCCCGCGTCCACGAACAGCTCGAACTCGCCGACCGCGAAAATCGCCATCGGCGGAATCTGGAACACCGGCTTGAGCTCCCACACCCGCTCGAGCCAGCCGACGGCCGCCGGCAGATCGCGAACGCCCACATGAACGTGATTTGCTCTCATACCGTGAACCTCCCTTGGCATCTGATATCAGCCGAGGTACCGCACTGGAAGCGCCCGTTCGACTACCGCGCCCCTGATCAGCTCGACGCGCATCGCGCGCGCCTTCCGACGCGAAGAAACGACTTCCTCGAGCCGCCTTCCGGCAAAATGCGCCGCCGCGCCGTCATCGAGCGCGAGCGTCGGCGGAAAGCCGCGCTTGATCAATCGCATCAACACCGGTCGCCGTTCCTTTTCGCCGTCGTAATGCGGACAGCACGCGCCGCGCACGAATCCAAGGCCATCGTTGAGGCCGCGAAACGGCATGCCGAACGAATCTGTCAGGCCGTCTTCGAACCAGCAGATCGCACCCGCGCTGATTCCCGCCATCACGACGCCCGCGTTCCACGCCGCGCGGATGGTTTTGTCGAGTCCATGCAAACGCCACACTGCGAGCATGTTCGCGGTGCTGCCGCCGCCGACGTAGATAACGTCCTGATCCATCACGAACGATTTGAGGTCGCGGACGTTTCGGTCGAAGAAAGTAAGGTGAGTCGCGGCGGCGCGCGACGGCGGAAAAGCTTCGTGGAAACGCCTGATGTAGTAATCGCTGTCGCCGCTCGCGGTTCCGACGAAGCATACGCGCGGACGGTGCCGGCGCCGCGCCAGGCTCAACACAAAATCGTCGAGCCTTGGATTGCGCGGCTCCATCGAGAATCCGCCGCCGCCCATCGCAACGATATGCCGCTCCGCCATGCGCAGTTAACTACTCGATCAGGTTTGCACTCGCGACCGCGCGCGAGTTTGAACTAATATGCAACATGGAAGTCATAGTTAGAATGGTCTCGACCAATCGCATTTTCACCTGTGCGATGATTTCGGCGTTGCTGCTCGGCGGAGTTTTTATCCTCCACGCCATCGGCAGTGCCGCGGCCGCCGAGGCGCCGGATGCGAAGTCTATCTACGGAGTTTTCACCAATCCCCAGCCCGTGACGATTGTCGGCTACAGTCAGGACGCGATGGAACCGTTCATCAGCCCCGACGGCAACTACCTATTCTTCAATAGTTCGAACAACCCTCCACCAGGGACGTACACTAATCTGTACTACGCGACGCGGATCGACGACGTCACGTTCCAGTTCCAGGGCGAGATCGATGGCGTCAACATGTCGGGCGCGCTCACCGCAGTCCCCTCGATGGACATGAATGACAATTTCTATTTCGTCTCGAATCGAAGTTATACGACGACTCTTTCAACCATCTACACGTGCGCCTTTTCCAACGGCAGCTGCTCGAACGTCGCGCTAGTGCCCGGAGTCTCGAAGCTCACGCCGGGCGACGTAAATTTCGACCAATGCATCAGTCCGGACGGCGGCACGCTCTACTTTGATGATGGGGTTTACAACGGCGGCAGCGTCCCGCAAAGCGCGAGCATCGCGATCGCGACGCGCGATGGCGCTCAGTTTGTGCGTCTCAAGAACAGCGCCAAGATCATGCGCCAGATCAACGAGCACGGACTCAACTACGCGCCCGACATCTCGAAGTCGGGGCTCGAATTTTTCTTCACGCGGATAGAGGGTCAGCCGCCGATGCCGCCCCCTGTGATCTATACAGCGACGCGCACAAAGACGTCGGAGCCGTTTGGTAAACCTCGCAGGATCGAGGCGATTACCGGATTCGCGGAAGCACCCGCCTTGTCGCCGGACGAGAAATCACTTTACTACCACTTCCAGAATGCCAGCGGCGTGTTCGTCATCTACCGAGTGACGCGCCCGTGACCCGAATCCACGCTCTACACGGCGCCGCTGTCGCGCAGCGCGCCGATCTCTTCCCACGAGTAGCCGAGCTCGAGCAGCACTTCCTCGGTATGCTGCCCGTGCTCGGGCGCCGCCTCCGTCGTCGTCCTGACTTCGCCGTTGATGGTTATCGGCGTGCCGGACACCAGCACCTTGCCCGCCACCGGATGATCGAGTTCGAGCAGATATCCGTTGACGCGCGCCTGCTCGCTCTTGAGCATCGTGCGGTAGTCGACGACCTCGGTCGCCAGGATGTCGGCGTCGGTAAGTTCCTTGAGCCATTCCTTGCTTGTCTTCTTCGGGAAGATCTCGTCGAGCACTTTCTGAATCTTGTCGCCGTGAAAATTCCGAATGACGTTGTCCGAGTACTCGGGATCTTTCTCGAGATGCTGAATTCCAACGATCCTGCAGAAAGACGGCCAGCGCTTCTCATCCACGCCCGCAATACAAATGTGCCCGTCGATTGTCGGGAACGCGCCCCACACGCCGCGCAGGAACTGATGCCCGCGGCCGGCGCGCTCGGGCTCGACGCCGGTTATCGACGTGTAGTTGATCTCCATCCCCTGCATCGCGATCATCGTGCCGTAGATCGACGCGTCGACTTTCTGCCCGTTGCCGGTACGCTCGCGCGCGAACAGCGCCGCCAGCACTCCGCTTGCCAGGCTCAGCGCGCCCGAATGATCCGCGACGAACATCCCGGCCGCCAGCGGCGGATCCGCGGGCATCCCGGTCTTCGCCATCACGCCGCTTGCCGCCTGCGCGAGCGTGTCGCGGCTCGGTCGAGTCACCCACGGCCCCCGCGGCCCCCACGAACTGCCTTGCGCGTACACGATGCGTGGATTTATTTTGCGCGCGTCCTCGTAGCCGAGTCCGAGCCGGTCGAGCACGCCGGGGCGGTAGTTGGTGACGAGCACGTCGTACGATTTCACCATCCGGCGCACCATCTCGATCGCGTCGGGCTTTTTCAAATCGGCGGTGATGCTCCGTTTGCCGCGATTCATCGCGATGAAGTAATGCGAGATGGTCGCGTTCTTCACGTCCGGCCCGCCAATCAGCGCGGCCAGCATCCAGCGGCTCAAATCTCCGGTTTCCTTGTTCTCGACCTTGACGACGTCGGCGCCCATGTCGGCCAGAATGAGCGACGCAAACGGCCCCTGGATTTCCTGCGCGATCTCGACGACCTTGATTCCTTCGAGCGGCTTGCTCATCTTAAGCTTTCCTCTAAACGGTCGTTCAGGAACTCGGATGCGCGGGCATTATCCCGCCGTTGGCCGCGAAATCTCAAGCGTCGATTCCGGCGCGCGACGCTTGTACGCTCATCGCCGATGGAACCGAGCATCTATGAATATCCCGACGTTTTCCGCCGCGCGCATTTGGAGAGTCCCGGCGAAATTCCGGCCGAGGTGGTCTTTCTGCAACAGGTCTGGAGTCGCCATCGCAAGAGTCCGACGCGCCGCATCCTGGATATCGCGTGCGGCGATTCGCCTCACGGCCGCTTGCTGGCCGGCAACGAAGACGGATTCGAGGTCGTCGGAATCGATCGCTCGCCCACGATGACCGCAGCGGGGCGCCGCAAAGCGAACGAGCTCGCGAATCTTCGCTTCTATCGCCGGCCAATCGAGAGGTTCACTCTTCCGGAGCGCCTCTTCGACGCCGCAATTTTCATGTCCGAGACATTTCCGGTGATCGTCGAGAACGCCGATCTGCTCTCGCATCTGAAATCGGTCGGTCGCGCGCTCAAGCGCGGCGGCTTGTATTGCATCGACATCGACCGCCAGGATCCGATTCCGCGCGTGCCGCGGCGAGCGATGTGGCGCGAGCGCACCGCCAATGCCGGCGGCGTCGCACTCGACATCCGCGAGTTCCATCGACCCATCGCGTGGCATTCGCCGCTGCATTCAATCTACGAACTCGAATGCACCATCAAATTTCCCGCCGGCGCAGTGACGACTCGCGATTTGATTCCCGTGCGCTACACGATTCCCGCCACGCTGGAACTTGCGGCGCTCGCTTCGGGGATGTTCAAAATGATCGCCGCCTACTGCGACCTGTCGTTCACCAAGCCGTTCGACCGGTGCCGCTACCGTTGGACGGGAGTGCTGCGCCGTGTGTGAGTTCAGGTGTCGCTGAGATGATCGATCAGGTCGAGCATCCCGACATGCCAGCCGCCGTCGAAGCGAAGTATATGAATCGATCCCAGTTCGACGACAGGATCCTGACGGGTGAGCGTTCGCACGATTGCGCGAATCACGCCGCGATGCGCAATCAGCAGCGCGTCGTCATCGCGCGGTGTCCACAGAGCGAGCATGCGTTCGAGGCCGCGCTCGACGCGATCGGTAAACGCTGCGCGGCTCTCGCCCGCGGGATAGGTGTAAGTTGGCGCGAGCCGATCGGCGTTCCATCGCGCGAACTCATCGGGATAGCGCTCGCGAATCTCATCCGCAGTGAGTCCTTCGAACAGGCCGAAGTGTACTTCGGCGAATTCATCGATCGTGATGAGCGGCGCCGAGTCGCCGGCCACGATTCGCGCGCCTTCGGTAGCACGAACGAGTGGACTCGAAAAGACTTGCATGAAATTTATGCCGCCATGACGCGTCTCAATCGCGCGGCTCGCAAGGCGCATCTGAGCGCGCCCGAGTTCCGACAGCGCCACGTCGGTGCGGCCGTGATACCTGATGCTCGACTCACCCACGGTCTCGCCGTGGCGAACCAGGATCAACTGCGATCCGCGAGTCATTTTCCGTCGAACAGCGGATTCATCACCAGGCCGGTCAGCAGCTTGGGATGAAAGTAAGTCGACTTCTCAGGCATCGTCGCGCCCGCGTCGCTCACCCGCTCGACGTCCTGGATCGACGGCGGGTTCATCAGGAACGCACCGTCGGCCCGTCCATTCGCGACTGCGCCGAGCGCACCGCCAATTTCGACCGTGTACTCGATATTTCCGCCTTTGCGAATCTCGTCGGCGCCCAGCCCGAATATTCGATCGAACACCAGCGCGTGCAGAACCGACACGTCGAGGCGCCGAACTTCGGCCGGAGCGTCGGGCATTGCGGTCTCCATCGTGCTTTGGCTGCGCAGCCGCAGAATCAAGTAGCTGGGGCTATCCTTCAGCGTCACGCCAATCGCGCCAGCGCCCGAATCGTTCAGGCGCGCGCGAAATTCGTCGCGATGCGCGATCTCCTCGACGTTGAAAACTTCGCGCGCGCGTTGCGTGAACGACCCGATCGCGTCTGCCGGCAGCGACTTCACCACGCGATGAGTCGGCAGAATCACCAGCCCCGGATCGTCGCACGCCACCAGCGTCATCATCGTGTAGTCGTAAGGCTGCGGCTCGCTCGACGCGTTTTCGTGGCGGCGCGCGCGCCGATAGTTCAACGCGGTTTCGTAGCGATGGTGTCCGTCGGCGATCAAAATGCGCGGCTCTTCGAGCTCGCGCTGAATGATCGCGATTTCCTCAGCCGCCTCGATCGGCCTCAGCTCGTTGCGGATTCCCAGGTCATCGACGAGATCGATCAGCGGCTCGCGCGCGGCCACTCGGTCACGCAATCGCTCGAGTTCCGGATGCGCACCCGAGTACAGCCCGAAGATCGAGCTGGTGTTGACCTGCAGCGCGGTCAGCAGCCGCAGACGGTCCTCCTTCGCAGCCGGAAAAGTTCGCTCGTGCGGCACGATGCGCCCGCGATCGAACTCTTCGAGCCGCACGCGTGCGATAAACCCCGTGCGATGCAGCAGCCGTCCCTCGACGTCGAAGGTTTGCGTGTACTGAAAAATAGCGGGATGCGCCGGCCGCTCGACGACGCCCGCTGCGAGCCACTCCGCCAGCGTTCTTTCCGCTGCGGCGTAGCGGTCGGCGTCGCGCCCCAATTCGAGCCGCACGACGTTGTACGGACTGCGTTCGTACAGTTGGTTCTGTCGCGCCGCGCCGATCAAATCGTACGGCGGCGCCACGACGCGCGCGGGCTCGCCGGCAATTTGGCGGTTGTACATCAACGCGCGAAACGGCTCGATTCGTTTGCTGAGCCCGCTCATTCTCGCGAGTCTCCCGTGAGCGCCGCCGCGATTCGATCTTCTGAAATCGCTCCCACTCTCACCATTTTCCACCCGCTCCTGCCGACCGCGACGACCGTGCTCGGCACCGATGCGGTCAGTTTTCCACCTTCAAGATAAACTTTAACTTTTTCGTCCAGCCCCGCACGCGCTTCGGCGAGCGTGCTTGCCGGCGCCGCTCCGCTCAGGTTCGCACTGGTCGCCGTGATCGGTCTCCCGAGTCCCGCACTGAGTGCGCGTGCGACGGGATTTGGCGATACGCGCACGCCGACGCCGTCGGGTCCCGCGAGCTCGGTCGCAATCTCTTCGCGAGCCGGCAACACGATCGTCAGTGGGCCCGGCCAGAACGCGTCCGCGAGCCGCCGCGCATCGTGCGGTATTTCGCGCGCGACCGAAAACGCCATCGCGGTGTCCGCCGCAATCAAACCCACCGGACGTCCCGGCTCGCGCCCCTTCACACGAAATAGCCGCTGCAGCGCCGCTGATGAAAACGCGTCGGCGCCGATCGCGTAGAACGTCTCGGTCGGATAAACGACCAACTCGCCGGCTTGCAACGCCGCTATTCCGTCCTTGAGCGAAAAACATCGCGACTATCCGAGCGCGCGCCGCGCGATATCGCGCCGGAAATGACGTCCCTCGAACTCGATCATTTCCGCCGCCTCGTACGCCGCATCGACCGCCGTCGCCAGCTCCGGCGCCATCGCCGTGACCGTCAACACGCGCCCGCCGTCGGTGACCAGTTGCCCGTCGCGCATCGCGGTGCCCGCATGGAAAACTTTCATGCGGATTTTTTTCATAGCCCATTTAGTCTTGATGTCGGAGGGGACATTGCCTTCGAGCCGGTCCAGACCGTTGATCGCAATTCCTTTTTTATAGTCGCCGGGATATCCGCCCGACGCGAGCACGACCGCCACCGCGGTGCGCGGCGAGAGCCTGATCGACGCCTTCGCGACGTTGCCTTCAACGGCGGTGAGCAGGTTTTCCGCCAAGTCGCTCTCCAGCCGCATCATCATCGCTTGGCATTCCGGATCGCCGAAGCGAACATTGAACTCGATCACGTTGATTCGGTCGCCGTCGATCATCAACCCGACGAAAAGCATACCGCGAAACGGAATCCCGCGTGCGTTCATCGCTGCGAGTGTCGGCGCGACCACCTCGCGCATCGCGCGCGTTTCCAGCTCGGGGCCGAACTGCGGCACTGGCGAATACGCCCCCATCCCGCCGGTGTTGGGTCCGCGATCGTTGTCGAAAATCGCCTTGTGATCCTGGAACGTGCCCAGCGGGACCGCTTTTTCACCATCGCACAGTGCAAAGAATGAGACTTCCTGGCCGGTCAGAAACTCCTCGACGACTACGCGATTTCCCGCAGCTCCGAAGCGCCGGCGCTCCATCGCATCCGCGACCGCTTCCAGAGCCGCTGCTGCGTCGTGGCAGATGACGACGCCTTTTCCCAGCGCGAGCCCGTCCGCCTTGACGACCATCGAGCCGGTGCGCGACTTCACGTAGCGCCGCGCGGAGTCGGCGTCGTCAAAGGCGGCGAAGTCGGCGGTGGGCACGCCCGCCTCGCGCATAATCGTCTTTGCAAACGACTTGCTGGTTTCAAGCTGCGCGGCAGCCGCGGTCGGTCCGAATATTTTCAAACCCGCGGACGTGAACTGATCGACGATCCCCGCACCGAGCGGGTCGTCCGGGCCGACGATCGTCAGGTCGAGCGACTTTGATTTCGCGAAATCCACTAGCGCATCGACGTCGGTCGGCGCGATCGGCACTGCTTCCGCGATCTGATTGATGCCCGGATTTCCGGGCGCGCAGAAAATCTTCCACACCGTCTCGCTCTGATGGAGCCGCCAAACCAGCGCGTGTTCGCGCCCGCCTTTGCCTATGACCAGAACTTTCATCGCGGGTTTGCTAATGCCTGAAGTGGCGCACCCCCGTGAAGACCATCGCGAGCCCGAACTTGTCGGCCGCCTCGATTACTTTATCGTCGCGCAGCGAGCCGCCCGGCTGCGCGATCGCCGTCGCGCCCGCTTCGGCTGCGAGCGTCGGGCCGTCTGGAAATGGAAACAGCGCCTCCGACACGAGCACGGAACCCTCGAGCGAAACCTTGAGGCGCGCCGCCTTCTCGCGCGCCGCGTACACTGGATCGATTCGCGACGTCGCGCCACCGCCAACTGCCAGCGTGCGATCCTCGGCGACGAACGCGATCGCGTTGGACTTGATATGCTTGCAGACCTTGATTCCGAAGCTGAGCGCGCGCATCTCGGCGTCGGTGGGCGCGCGATGTGTCACGACCTTGCCTTTGCGCGGATCTTCGATCGCCAGGTCCGGCGTCTGCACCAGCAACCCGCCGAGCACCTTCTTGACGTCGAGCTCGTTGCGATTGACTGCTTTCGAATTGAAGGTCATCACGCGTCGATTCTTATTTTTGCGCAGGAACGCGATCACGTCATCGGGAAACGCGGGACCGATCAGCACCTCGGTGAACAGTTCGTTGACCGCGCGCGCGAACTCCATGTCCCACGGCCGATTCGTGATGATGATGCCGCCGAACGGCGAGTCGGGGTCCGTCGCGAATGCCTTGTCCCACGCGGCTTTTAGCGTGTCCGCGACGCCCACTCCGCACGGCGTGTTGTGCTTGAGAATCGCGACCACAGCGCGACGCTCGTCCTCGAACTCGAGCATCAGGTTCATCGCGGAGCTGATATCGACCACGTTGTTGAACGAGAGTTCCTTGCCGTGAAGCTGACGCGCGATCTCCAGGAAGCGGCCGTAGAGCGCGCCGGTCTGATGCGGATTCTCGCCGTAGCGCAGCGCCTGCTCGCGTTCGAGCGCGAGGCTGAAGGTCTCGCCGAGTGCGGATTCGTCGCCGGCTCCGGCATGCGTGCCGAGATAGTTCGAGATGGCGGCGTCGTACGCGGTCACGCGCGCGAAGGCCTTGCGCGCGAGGCGCCATCGCGTGTCCGAGGTTATCGCGCCCTGGTTCGCGTCGAGTTCCGCGGCCAGGGCGTTGTAGTCGGCCGCATCAACGACGACCGCAACGTCGCCGTGATTTTTTGCTGCCGCGCGAACGAGAGTGGGTCCGCCGATGTCGATATTTTCGATCGCTTCGTCAAGACTCACGCCGGGCTTGGCGACCGTTTTTTCGAAGGGATAAAAATTCACTACCACCAGGTCGATCAGCTCGATGCCATGCTGCTGCATCTGGCGCTGATGGTTCTCGTTGCCGCGCCGCGCCAGGATTCCGCCGTGAATCTTCGGATGCAGCGTCTTGACGCGACCGTCGAGCATCTCGGGCGAACCGGTGAAACTCTCCACCGACCTGACTTTGACGCCGGCCGCTTCCAGAGCCGCCATCGTGCCTCCGGTCGACACGATCTCGACGCCGTGCCGCGCGAGCACTTTGGCAAAATCCGCAACGCCATCCTTGTCCGCGACGCCGATCAGCGCGCGCCTGATTACGATCCTGTCGATTCCCATCGCCGTCTATCCCCGAGTCACGCGCGGCACCCGTTTGCCGACCGTGCAAAGCATCTCGTACGAAATTGTCTGCGCCAGCCGCGCGACGTCGTTCACGCTGATAACCTCACCGCCCGATTCGCCCCACAAGATTACCTCATCGCCCACCGATGTGCCTGCAATGTCGGTGAGGTCGATTGTTGTCAGGTCCATCGAGACCGCGCCGACCACCGGCGCGCGCGCACCGCGCACGATCACCTCGCCGCCGTGTTGCAGGCCTCTGCGGTAGCCGTCGGCGTAGCCCACCGGCAGCACGCCAATCAGGCTTTCGCGCGGTGTGATGAACGTATGCCCGTAGCCCACGCCGCTTCCAGCCGGCGCGCGCTTGATTTGCATCAGCCGGGTCTTGAAGGTCATGACCGGCCGCAGCTCGACGCGCTCGCGCACCGCCGCCACCGGCGGCAAGCCGTAAATTGCCAGGCCCGGCCGTGCGAGGTTGAAGTGCGAGTCGTAGCGGAGCACCAGCGCCGCGGAATTCGCGACGTGAAAGATCGATGGCCGCATCCCCGCGGCATTCAGCGTATCGATGGCGTTGTGAAAAACACCAAGCTGCGCGTCAGTGATCGGACTCTTCGGGTCGCCCGCGTTGGCGAGCAGTGTGCAAACGCCCTCCAGTCGCACCGCGGATGCGCTCCGCACGGCTTCGATGACATCAGGAATATCGGCGGGCATCACGCCAAGCCGCGTCGCGCCGCTGTCAATCTTGATGTGAATCGGGAAATCGGTCCGGCCCGCAGAAGCAGCCGCGCGATCGAGGAGTCCGATCATCGACGCCTCGAACACGAAGGGTGTCGCGTCGAGCGCGACGATTTCAGGCGCCTGCTCGGCGAAGAAGCCGGCCTGCAGGTACACGCGGGTGCGAACTCCCGCCTCGCGCAGCTCGCGCGCCTCGTCGAGCGTGGCGACTCCGAAGTGATGGCATCCTTCATCGATCAATGCGCGTGCGACCGTCACCGCGCCATGGCCGTAAGCGTCCGCCTTGACCACCACCATCAATTCGCCGTGCGCGGCCACGCCACGCAGCGCGCGGAAGTTCGAGCGCAGCGCGCCGAGATCGATCTCGGCGACAGTCGGGCGTTGCGTTTCAATACTCATCGAACGCTGAATTTCCAACTTCGCGCGCGCGGACGCAAGCCGCCGGTTTTAACGATGGTGGGTCAGTTTGATCCAACGAGCGTATCCTCGTGATACTCTCCCAGTCGGCGCTCCAGACCTGTCCGGATTTGAAGGAGGAAGAGATGAAGCAAATTCCGAGCGGAACAGAACTCGCCCGCCCATTCATGCCCGCAAAAGACTTTGATCTCTCCAAGAACTTCTATGAGACGCTGGGTTTCGAAAAACTTCTTGACGGAGACGTGGCGATCTTCGGGGCCGGCTCCGGCGGTTTCATACTTCAGCGCTATTATCAAAAGGACTGGGCTGAAAACTTTATGATGCAGCTCATGGTCGACGATCTTGACGCTTGGTGGAGGCACATTGAAGAGCTTGATCTGCCCGGAAAATTTAATGTTCAGCCTCCGCGCGCGCCGGCCATGCAGCCATGGGGCCTTCGGATCGCGTATGTCGTGGATCCATCCGGGGTGCTTTGGCACATCGGCGAACGGCGCGAGGGCGCAAGGCAAGACTGACGCCACTCCCCTCAACCTTGCCAGAATGCAATGATCGCGGAACATGAACACCGCCATCGTGACGGGCGCTAACACCGGTTTGGGCATTGAATGCTCCCGAGCGCCGCGATGGTGAAGCTGACACCCGACGAAACAGTTCTAAGGCCAGGATCGGCTCCGTCGGCAGCATAATGGTGCTGCGGAATACATATCTATTAGTATTTCTCAGTTGATTATATTTTCCCCGACTTGACACTAGTAAATTGATAGTGCAAACTAGATAAAGCCGGAATCGATATAAGAGTCGAGTCCCGACTTGATCCAGCCTGACAGTGGCCGTTCCGCTCGCCTTTGACCACGTTCCGCTAGACCAACCCACTAGTACGATCGCAAGGCTTGAGGAGGTCCGATGGCACCACGTCGTCGCCACCTTTCCCGCGCCAATCTGTCCGCCGGGGCCGAAAAACTGAGCTTGCTCGCGGGGCTGACAGCCGGCCTCGCATACTCGACCTTTGCGAGCTTCATTGCCAACGCTCTTACTCCCGTCAGCGCGCACCTCGTCGAAGCAGATTCGTTTCGCCGCATGGTGTCGGGCCACTACCAGGAGGTTTTGAGCCTCGACGGCGCTACTTCGACCGTGCTGGTGTCGCTGATCGTTTTTGTCCTGGTCTGGTGGTCGACGCGTGTGATTCTGGAAAACTGGAATCGCGAAGATTGGGGACGCATCGATTCAATAGACCGAAGCCTGTCCGGTGGACCGTTGCTCATACCAGTGACAGTCGCGCCGTTGGCATCGGCGGTGAGTAAATGAATTGGCACAAAATCAAAATCTCAGTTCACACACAGGAGAATGACTAATGAACGGAACAACTGACAAAGTTAAGGGACGCATCGAAGAAGCGGCCGGCGTACTGACTAATGACAAGAAGCTGAAAAATCGCGGCAAGATGGATCAGGCCGCCGGCAACGTCAAGGATGTAATCGGGAAGACGATTGACAAGGCGGTGTCGGCTGTCAATCACGACAAGCGTTAGTAGTTCCTGACTCCGCCGCCAATTTATTCCTCAATATCGGCCACGTGCCGTGCCGAAATAAGATTTGGAGCCCCCGCCCATCCAGGATGAGCGGGGGCATGCCATAACAATAAGCCGGATCAATTGAACAGGTTGAGTTGATTCTCGGAATCGTCGACCGTTAGTGTCAATGATGACAGCGGGGGCGGCTGGTCGGCCTTGTCGGCGTCGGCGGCATTAGCGTACAGCCCCAAGCACGGCCACGGGCATGGGTCTGAGCCGTTCATTAACAACTTCAGCACCGTCACGCAGGGCGCCGCGTCCCGCCCGGAGCCGGGTTCGAAGTTGGTGACCAAAATCCCTATGGAGTGGCGGTCATCCCTGAAACGGTCGGCTACCTTACCAAGGGCAACATCCTGGTCAGCAACTTCAACAATGCCTGCGCGCCGCCGTTAGGTAATCCTTCGATCGACCATCGACTTTTGGGACTTCCCAAGCTTTCGAAGTCTGGCCACAAATGATAAGAGTGCGCCGTTGGTATTGTTAACGCGTGATATCGGGGCAAACCGCACGGGGATTCCGATTTAGCCGGGAGGAAAATCAATGACGCAAAAGGTACGCAGCACTCTCTGGATCTCAACCGCATCGGGACTGTTGATTACGGCCATAGGACTCTCAGGGTGTTCGATGTTTTCCGCGTCGAATGTGCCTGTCGATTGCGACGTTGTGAAAACCCAGGTCGCGGCCGGACAGACCGACGCTCAGATCGCATCTAACTTGAATGCCCAGGTGGATCAGGTTGCGGCCTGCCACGGTCCTGAGGCCGGCGGCAACAAGAACACATTAGTCCCCGAGAAAGGCTACTGACGGCACGCGATCAACAGGCCGGGCGGTTCTCCAGGAAGGTTCTGGTCTCGCTCGCGACGGTGGCCTTTCTGTGCATGGGCGCGGCCTTCGGCGCGCCGGCCCCGGCCTCTCCCAACGAGGCCTCGCTCAAGCACAATTTCGACGCTCTCATTCACCCGGACGATCTGCGCGATTGGATGAAGCTGCTCGCCGCCCAGCCGAACCACGTCTCCTCGCCGCACGACAAGGCCAACGCTGACCAAATCCTCGCCTGGTTCAAGAGCTGGGGCTGGGATGCGCACATCGAGACTTTCTGGGTGCTATACCCCACTCCTATCAGGGAGACTCTTGAGCTGGTCGCCCCGCAAAAGTTCAGCGCCACACTGCAGGAGCCACCTATTCCCGGCGACTCCAGCGCGACCGCGACCGATCCAGCGCTTCCCGCCTACGTCGACTACCAGCGCGACGGCGACGTCACCGCCGGCCTCGTATACGTCAACTATGGGATGCTCGACGACTATAAGACTCTCGAACGACTCGGCGTAAGCGTCAAGGGCAAAATCGTCATCGCCCGCTACGGCGGCGGATGGCGTGGGTTGAAGCCCAAGCTCGCGCAGGATCACGGCGCGATCGGCTGCATTATTTACTCCGACCCGGCCCAGGACGGGTATTCCGTCGACGAGACTTATCCCAACGGTCCTATGCGTCCGCCTCACGGTGTGCAGCGGGGGTCGGTGCTCGATATGAGTCTCTATCCTGGCGATCCCTTGACGCCCGGCATCGGTGCGACTAAGGACGCCAAGCGCCTGAAGACGTCCGACGCGCCCACCATAATAAAGATTCCAACTATACCTATCTCCTATGCCGACGCTCAGGTCTTTCTGGCGGCCATCGCAGGCCCCGTAGCTCCGCAAGCATGGCGTGGCGCGCTGCCTATAACCTATCGAGTA
The DNA here is from genome assembly GCA_963724395.1 of uncultured delta proteobacterium. Classification (GTDB taxonomy): domain Bacteria; phylum Desulfobacterota; class Binatia; order Binatales; family Binataceae; genus Binatus. The sequence goes on from CAVRUK010000006.1 coordinate 461,762, forward strand.
GGACCTGGCCCCGCGTTAGTCCATTTGGCAGTGAAGTCCGATTGGCAGCAACAACCCATCTATGACGTCATTGCGACCATGAAAGGCTCGACCTGGCCGGACCAGTGGGTCGTCCGCGGCAATCATCACGACGGCTGGGTGTTTGGCGCCACTGACCCTTTGTCGGGCCAGGTCGCGCTGCTTGCCGAGGCCAAGGCTTTCGGCGGTCTCGCCAGACAGAGTTGGCAGCCGAAACGCACGATCGTTTACACCAGTTGGGACGCCGAGGAGCCGATGATTCTGGGCTCGACCGAATGGGCGGAGGATCACGCCGCCGAACTTAAGAAGAAGGTTGTCCTGTACATAAACTCGGACTCGAACGGACGCGGCTTTCTGGAGGCGGGTGGAAGCCAGGACTTCCAGCATCTGGTGAACGAAGTCGCCGCCGACACAATCGATCCTGAGACCGGTGTTTCTATCGGCCAGCGGCTGCGCGCGAAAGTGCGTGTGGCTGCGCTCGCACCTGGTGCCGGCGAGCACCTGAGGGCTGTGGCGAAGATCGCGGCGGATCCGGACAAGGACCTTCCAATCGAAGCGCTGGGGTCAGGTTCCGACTTCTCGGCCTTTCTCGATCACTTGGGAGTGCCGGTGCTGGATGTCGGCTTCGGCGAAGAGGGCCAGTCCGGTGGCGTTTACCACTCTCGCTATGACACTTTCGAGCATCACAGCCGCTTCGTCGATCCAGGCTTCGTGTATGATGCGATGCTGGCCAAAACGGTCGGCCGAATAGTGCTGCGGGTAGCTGATTCCGACCTTCCCCTCCAGAATCCGACAGCTTTCGCGAACGCTGTCTCGGACGATCTGGATCAAGTTAGGAAGCTCGCCGATGACGAGCGCGAGGAGGCTGAGACTCAGTCTAAACTCCTACGCGACCGAGCGTTCCAGCTGGCCGCCGATCCTACCAAGTCGAGCGGCTTACCCACGGCGCTTGACCGCGTCCCCCACTTCGAGTTTGCGGCACTGGAAGACGCCGTCGATCGGTTGAAGCGCTCCGCCAAGGCCTATGATGATGCGCTGGCGAAGAATGCCCCACACCTATCCAGCTCTCAGATAGCACGGGTGCAAGCCCTGATGATCAACATAGACCAGACCCTGGCCCCCGAGAATGTAGGCCTACCTGGCCGCGGCTGGTACAAGAATCTGGTTTACGCTCCAGGCCGTTACACCGGCTACGAAGCTAAAACCTTACCCGGAGTCCGCGAGGCGATCGAAGACCGCCGCTGGTCCGACGCCAACCGCTACGCCAAACTAACCGCTGACGCGCTAGACGCCTACAGCGACCGCCTGGACCGCGCAACGGTCGTGCTCAACGGCAGTTGACCCGATTCCGACTGCTACACGGCTTCGCTCTTTCGTGTCGGCGGCAGGCGGAATATCTTATCGACACTATTGTAGTACGCTAGAATGTCGGTGAAAGGATCGGTGATCAGTTTGATGAACCAGATCATTGAACTTCGGAAGTCGTGTGCCCAGATGAGATAGATCACGCGTCCGAACACTGCTGCCAGCGTCAGCAGAAACCACTGCTGGGCGACTGCCGGTATGATCGTGCTGGTTACTGACTCGAAGGTAAGGGAACCGGTTCGCGCGATTTGCAGAGTCTGTACTATGGGAATCAGGATGTAGCCGGCGACGATAAGTGTTTTGTTCCGAGTATTGAATCCAAGGAGGGCTTTTTCCTTGTCGTGACAGGGGGGTTCCAGTATCGCGTGTCCAACCTGCCGAACGAAGAGCGCGGCTAAGCCCATAAACATAGCAAGATCGAAGTTGGTGAAGATGAGGAAATAGCAAAGTATGAAGGTGCTCGAACTCAGCAGGTGAAAAAACTGGTTGATCAAGTTGCTGTGCGATGCGTGATGGTCGTCCTTTTTTCGCTGCATCACTTCGACGTAAAAGCTGACCATTGGCTTTGGAATCTGCACGACGCTCTTCGTCATTTCCCAAACTAAACGAGATTGCATAGTCCTCTCCCTGCCTGGCTGTTGTTGTTCGGTTAGCCACCATCCATCGTCCTGCATTTTATGTGCTGCATTGACTAGCTTGGCTTGCAACTCTTTGTAGTCGGCCGGTGTGAAATCCAAGCTACTCATGCATCGGCCCGTTCCGACCCAGCTAAGCGTCACTCCTTCTGCGCGAAGGTAGTACTGCAGCAGCCAGTTGTACCGGCCAGGCGCCTTAAAGAGCACTGTCCAGATGGTGGCGAAGTTCATGACCCGAACCGGCAAACCAAGCCTGCTGAGACTTTCATTAGTGGAGTGAACCCATTGCTCGCATCGACGCTTTGCCTCGATGTACAGCTCAGCCGTTGCAGGCTGAACGAGCCAGTTCAGGAATTCGTTCATAGCTCCCATGACAACCGGATGAGCTGAAAATGTCCCGATTACATAGGCGATCCGCATCGGATGTTCGCTGTCAAACCGCCGCATCAACTCCTTCTTGCCGCAGACCACCCCGATAGGCATTCCACCGGCGACGGTCTTCCCATACACCACAATATCGGCCTGGACTCCGAAATATTCCTGGGCTCCGCCCGGCGCGAGACGAAAACCGCTGAATACCTCGTCGAAGATCAAAGGTATTCCACACTCGCTACAGACCTCACGGAGTTTGCGGAGCCATTGTGCATAGGATGAACTCGAGTCCTCGGTCTTTCTCACCCCGCTCGTGAGCAGAATCGTGTCGCTCGGCGGCGGTAGATTCGGATGAAAGGACTGAACCGGATTGATAAGAACTGCCGCAATCTCGTTCGCGCGCCTTCGCAGGAGATCGAGCGACGCCGGATGGAGGTCTTTGAGAGTTAGGCAATCTCCTATCGCTCGTTCACTGCCCAAACCCGGCTGCACGCCGTCCCACCACCCGTGGTAGGCGCCCGAGAAGCACACGATCAGTTTCCTGCGAGTGTTGAATCGCGCCAATCGGACCGCGGCCATGACGGCTTCGGTCCCGCTCATGTGAAAGGATACTTCGTCCAGTTTCGAGATGGACTTCAGAAGCGCGATATTGTCCGCGACCACAGGATGAAGAGGTCCCAAAACCGGACCAAGGTCCTTGACCTTCTCCAGGCCCTTTTCCATCCACTCCTTGTAGCGGTCAAAGCCGGCTACGTTGAGTCCGTACGACCCACTTACATCCAGGCTCCAATTACCGTCGAGGTCGCTTAGTTTCGGACCATTCGAAGCTGTCACCACCGAGCAGAGACTGAATTTCTCCCGCATCATGCGCATAAAAGGGAAGGGAACCCGGTTGGCATCCGTAAAACGCAAGTCAGAGAAGCTTCCACGCACATCGTTTCCCCATGCAATCGACTTTGCACAATGCTTTTGAAAAAACCCGGCCAGCCGATCGATCGCCTCCTTGCGGCGCTGAACCCACGGATCTCCAGCTCCGTCGGCGCCCAGGACCTCCTGGTCCGAGTAGTCGAGCGACTTCACCCACTCGGACAATCGCCGCGAAACCGTCGGCGCCAGCGCTACTGCTTTCAATGTCAACAGCATTGTCGCAAGCTTGCGGACGGCCAGACTTACCAGTAGAGCGGACAATAGCAGTCCCAACATGATTTCCGCGCTTGTCCACGGACCTGCCGCATTCAAGCCAAGGTGTTCAGTCCACTTGTGTAGAGCCTCATCTGCCAGCATCCTTCATCCTCCTCGTTCAGACTAAGTGGCCAGGCCTCTGCGCGTCAGCGAAGTAGGAGACGCCGTACGGCTATGCCTGCCCGCACTCATCAGCAGCGTTTCGAATTTTTCCACCACGCGCGGCCAGCTTAGACCGGTAACGTACTGGCGCGCTTGCTGCCGCATTCTTTCGATGTCCTCAGGCCGTCGAACGAGGCTGCAAGCGGCGTCGACAAAAGCCCTGGCGTCTCCAAATCGAGCCAGCACACCAGTCTCGCCATCAGCAATGTGAAGCTTCGCGCACGCATAGTTGTAAGCGATCGCGACCAGGCCGCTGGCCATCGCTTCCAACGTGACATTTCCGAAGGTCTCCGTTTCGCTGGGGAACAGGAACAGGTCTGCGGAGGCATAATACCTGGCAAGCTGCTCGCCGGTGCGCATACCCGCAAAAATCACTTCAGGATGTTCTTTTTGCAAAGAGCTACGGAGCGGCCCATCGCCGACGATTACGAATTTAGTCCTGGCACTGATTCGTCTTATGGCCTTATGTGCTTCGATGGCAAGTTCCAGGTTTTTTTCGGCTGCTACCCGTCCCACGTAGATTAGGGCAAGATCATCGTCGGACATTCCCCATTCGCGCCTTAACTCTCTGCACCGGCGCCGTGGATCGAACAGCTGACTGTCCACACCCCTAGCCATGACACTTACATTGTTGAAGCCAGCGCCTTGCAGGCGAAAGCGAAGGTCTTCGTTGGAAACCAACGTGCAGTCGGTTTGATTGTGAAACCAGCGCAGGTATCGAAGGGCAAGGTTCTGCAGCCAGGCTACGCCATAGTGCTTGCAGTAGTGATGGAAGTTGGTATGGAAACCGCTGACAGTTGGAATATTAAGGCTTCGCGCCGCGCGCACCGCCGACCATCCCAACGGCCCTTCCGTCGCCACGTACACCACAGCAGGAGGTCGACTTGTCCAGGATTGCCGCAAGCGTCGTCCTGCGGGCACTCCGAACTGTAATCCATGGTAACCCGGCAAAGGCAAACCACGAACCAGGATAGCCTCGGAGTAACCACCGCGTTCCGATCCCTCATAGGTCTGATGGTTTCGCGGTGTTGGATGTACGACCGATACGCTATGACCGCGATCGCGCAAGCCCTTCACCAGATTTGCCAAGGTCACGGCGACGCCGTTTATTTCGGGAGCGTAGGTCTCAGTGACAACACAGATATGCTGGGGATTGGACGCAACATGCCGGACGGAAGCCTCGAGCGCTGCGCGCGTCCCGGAGCCGTCTTCGTCTGTATTCGAGACAGTTACAAGGGCTTGGCGCCCTTCCTCATCCGAACGGTCGCCGTCGCGGAGCCGGTTCTCTTCCATACAAACCCCCTCACCACTGGCCCGACCGGTCTAAGGATCACTTCGATCCTATGTCTTGATACAGAAAGAACGTTGCGGGGGTTTGACAATCCTTTGAAGAGTGCAGGGCAGACGTGTGAACGACAAAAGTCGGTTGATACCGAAGGAGTCAAGGAACCGTCACCATACTGAAACAATCCCGGCGCTACCAGTAGCGCAGGTCCGTGTACGGGCGTGTGATCGATGGCTCCTTCAGGCCCCATCGCAAGGCGCGCGTGTCGGGCTCGGGACGCGCCTTCTCCATCATCGCGGCAAGCTTCGGCAGATGCTCGATCGGAATCGCCAGGTACTCGCGGCGCAACTCATGCGCGCGCCCGATCATCCGTCGCAGCAGTCGCGCCATGCACTCCTCGGCTCCGTCTTCGTAGCCGAAGTCCAGCACGCACGCGATCGCGATCGATCGATGCTCATCGCCGCCAATCCTGCGCCACTGCTCGCGCATATCGCGGCCGCGATCCCATAAGCCGGCGCACGCGCGGATGCGTCCCGCCTCTTCGAGCACGAAATAGTCGGTCCATCCGTAAACGCTCTTCCACCAGTCCATCATGGGATTGCCGGTCGGCTTCGGACGTTCGCCCCAAAAGCCCTCGTCGAGCACGTCTTCGAGAAACTCGGCGCTGTAAGGCCGGAACAGATCCATTCCGGTGTGAGTGCGATTGATGAGCGCGGCGCACGCGGACAGGTCCTCGCGCCGGACCGGGCGTATGGCGCGATCGTCGTCGGCTTGCGGGTCGGCGGGAAATTGCGCAACCGAGATCGGGAGACCCGGTACCGATCCTTCGCGGGTCGGCGTGTTCTCGAAAAATTGCGGGCTGTACTTCTGCCACCAGTTCACCACCGCAAAATTCTGCGAGCGCATGATGTCGTATTGGCCGACTGACGGGCGCGCCAATCCCGGCGGAAGCGCGAGTCGACGCACCTGGTCTCCGTAGCCGAGCCGGCGATAGGCGCGCCGCACCCGCAGCGCCTGTCCGTATTGCACGGAAAAGGGGCGGCCGCCGATCAGCACTTTGCGCCGCGAAAATGCGCAGCACGCCACGATTTCGGGGCCGATCAACAGGATCGGGATTTGAACATTCTGCTGAAGCCTGAATTGCGCGAACGCGTCGGGTCCGCGCTCGACGATAATTTCCCAACCGGCGATCTCCTCCGGCGAATCGGACCACAGCGCCGAGAATTCTTCGTTGTCGGCGTAGGTGGCGTCGCGCGCGCGCAAGTCGCCGGTCGTCATCCGCTGGTACCACTTGAGTTGCGCGGCGGTCTGCTCCGGCGAAAGGCCGAACCAGGTCCACGAATAGAGCGACGAGAGCGGTACGCGCGCGTCGGCGATCTGGCGCGTCAGCTCGGCGGGCCATCCGCGTTCCTTCGCAATCTTCGCGAGCGCGTCCGGAATCCCGGGCTCGCCGCCGACATCGGCATCGCGAGAGTCGTTGCCTGATTTCGTCATAAAGTGAGCGCTATAGACTTTGCCAAGAGAACTTTGCGGTCAATACGTGAGCGGTTCCGACTGGTCAATTGGCCGGTTTAAGGGCAGATCATACCACCTATTGTGGTTGTGCAATGGGCATACACCATCGGTAGCTTCGTTCCGTCGAAATTGTGTTTCGGGAAAACGGATGTTGCCCAATGACGAGTCATTGGCCGGCGACGAAGGCGCAGGCGGGTCCACCTTCGGTCGCGCCAGGAGAGCGGGGAGTAACAAGTTGTTCATAGCGGACCATTTAGAGTAGCACGAAAGGGGCTGGCGCGGTCAGGCTGAATAGTTCACCCCTCACTACGCGCCGCGTTCGGCGCAACTTCAGGAAGAACCGCACGGTGGGACAGGATAAATTGACACGTCACGGCAGCGCATACTAACGATGAGGTTCGCGAATGTCGGTGCGCCAGGGGCGGTAACGCGCGCCGGCGCATCGGGTGAGGATGCTATGATCAAACTTGTCTACGTAGTCCGAAAGCGTGCGGACATCTCCGAAACAGATTTCCACGAGTACTGGCTGAAGAAGCACGGACCGCTGGTGCGCAGTTTCGCGAAATCGATACGCGCGAAAAAATACGTCCAGAGCCACGCCGTTTTCGAAGACGCCGGCCGGCAGATCAGAAACACCCGTCCCAAAATGAAAGAGACCTACGACGGAATCACGGAAGTATGGTGGGACACGCTGGAGGACTTCACTGGCGCCGGCGATCCCAAAGGCCGCGCAGAAGCGGCGCGCGCACTCCTGGAAGACGAATCAAAATTCATAGACTTCGAACGTTCCTCAATCTTCCTGACCGAAGAACACGAAATCTTCGACTACACAAAATAGTCCACGCCGCGGCGCGCGCGTTTTTTGACAGTTCGCGGCCGTAGTCGTATAGTCGGATGAGGCTGGGGGTGTGCGTAACACGCACTGAGAGCTCCTACGGGAGAACCCCTCGAACCTGATCCGGGTAATGCCGGCGTAGGGAAGCCAACGGCGCAACGTTCGCGGCTGCGCCTGGGCCGCTTCCTCACACCAGGGAAGCGGCTCAATAATGCCGGACTCCATCGCAACCTCAATCACACTCAACGGCGACCCGTACCCGCTCGACGCCGACACTCCGCTGACCGCGCTGCTGGAGCGCCTTAACATGCGCCGCGGCCGCGTGGCCGTCGAGATCAACCGCGAGATCGTGCCCAAGGCCAACTATGAAGCGACGATCGTGAGGGCGGGTGATCACGTAGAAATTATCAACTTCGTCGGTGGCGGCTGAGTGCCGGTACTAAGGGTATGGACACTAAAAATATGCAGGACACTTTATTTGAGTTGGGCGGAAAGAAATTCAAGTCGCGTCTCATCGTCGGGACCGGCAAGTATCGCGACTTCGCCGAGACCAGGGCCGCCGTCGAGGAAAGCGGCGCCGAAATAGTCACGGTCGCGGTGCGGCGCGTGAACATCACGGATCGCGGCAAGGAAAGTCTGCTCGACTATCTCGATCCCAAGCGCTACCAGATTCTTCCCAACACCGCCGGATGCTTTACCGCCGACGAGGCGATTCGCACCTGCCGCCTCGCGCGCGAGGTGGGAGTCGGCGAGTTGGTCAAGCTCGAGGTGATCGGCGACAAGCAGACGCTGTTTCCCGACGTCGCCGCAACGCTCGAAGCGGCGCGCGTGCTGGTCAAGGAAGGATTCAAGGTGATGCCGTATGTCACCGACGATCCCGTCGCCTGCCTCAGGCTCCAGGAGATCGGATGCGTGGCTGTGATGCCGCTAGCGGCGCCGATTGGCTCGGGCCTGGGGATCCGCAATCCATTCAACCTCGCGATCATTATCGAGCAGGCCAGGGTGCCGGTGATCGTCGATGCGGGCGTCGGCACCGCGTCCGACGCCGCCGAGGCGATGGAGCTCGGATGCGACGGTGTGCTGATGAACACCGCGATCGCGGGCGCGAAGGATCCAATCGCGATGGCGCGTGCGATGAAGCTTGCGGTCGAGGCGGGCCGCCTCGCGTATCGCGCGGGCCGAATCGAGCGCAAGCTCTACGCGACCGCGTCGAGCCCGCTCACCGGCCTGATCGGGTAGCCGACGTTGTCGTCGCGTACGCGCGTCAACTTTCGACTCTATCTCATCACCGATCGCCAAGTAGTGAAGAATGGCGATCTCGTCGCGGTGTGCGAGGCCGCGCTGACCGCGGCGCCGCCGGGCGTGGTCGCGTTGCAGCTCCGCGAAAAAGATTTGTCCGCGCGCGAGCTCTACGAACTGGCGCTCCGCCTTCGAGAAATCTGCACGCGCGCCGGCGCGCCGCTGATTGTGAACGATCGCGTCGACGTGGCGATCGCATCGAATGCCGACGGCGTCCATCTTCCATTCGATTCCATCGGCGTCAGCATGGCGCGCAAGCTGCTCGGGCCCACTCGACTGATTGGGGTGTCGAGTCACTCGCCTCCCGACGTTGCCGGCGCCGCGCGCGAGGGCGCCGACTTCGCGGTTTTCGGCCCGATCTTTGATCCGCTATCGAAGCCCGCCACCCGGCCCGCGTGGGGTGCGAGCGGCCTCAAGGCGGCGTGCGGCGCGGGCGCGATTCCGGTCTACGCACTCGGGGGCATCACGCCAGATCGCGTGCGCGAATTGTTTGCGGCCCCGGATGAAGCGGCGCGGCCGGCAGGCGTCGCATCGATCGGCGCGATATTTGCGGCCGATTCGCCTGCCCTTGCTACGGGGGCGATGCTGTCGGCGCTGGACGCGTCGCGGACTCGCCGGCAATGACGGATTTTGCCGCGTCGAGCAGAGTGTCGGGCCGCGGCTGTTCGCGATAGTAGGGCGACGTGAAGATCCATCGCACGACTCCCTCTCGATCGACGACGAAAAACGCCGGTATCGCGTTGTCGGGCTCGCCGTTGCGATGATGTTGTACGAGGCCAAGCGGCGCGAGGATCGATTCGCTGTTGTCACTCAGCAGCGGGATTTTCGTGCGGAGAAAGCCCGCGAGCATTTTCGATCGTTCGACCGGATCGGTGCTGATGGCATACACGTCGATGCCGGCGCGCCGAAAATCGTTTTCGTTGGCGGGCGCGGTCAGTTCGGCGAGCTCGAAGCGCGCGAACGGATCGAAGTCTCCGCGATAGACATAGATCAATGTGGCCGGCGCATCGACTGGTCCAATGCGAACCGAGTCGGTCTGATCGGGGAGTTTGAAGCCGGGGAACTGCTGTCCCACCGCGAGCTTCAGCGTGAACGGCGGATTCACCGTTACGCGCATCGCATAGCTGACGAATCGTCCGCCACCCGCGCCAACAACGATGCATGCCAGCAATGCGAACAGGCCGAAGCCGAGCTTGGAGTGCGGCGACGCGAGTCCCAGCGCGAGCCGCAACCCCGCGATAGAGAGCACAATCGCGGATGCCAGGATCGCGAACGCGGGCCACGGAATTCGGTCGTGGATGCCCATCCACGGCACCGACCAGAACGACACCAGCACGTATTCGTAGAGCGCGAAGCCGCACGCGATCAGGACGACCGAGCCGATCGCTCGAAGCGGCTGAAATGGGGGAGTGACCCAGGGCTCGTCGTAGAACTCCGGTGCGCCCTCGTCGACGCCCGGCTCGACCGGCTCCGACGGGGCCATCAGTTGAGCATTTGCGGCACGATCTTCTCGGCGCCCTCGATGTGGAACTTGCCGTCGTGCAGGATGAAGTCGCGCTGCGTGTCGATGTCGTAGAAAATTGTTTTTTCAGTATTCATTCGATCAGAAATGTTCTGGTTCGTGCTGGCGGCGATTGTCGCATTCGAGCTGTAGAGTCAGATGGTGGATGTCGAACTTGGTTTGCAGCAGCTGGCACATCTCGGCGAGCACGCGATCGCGATCCGCGCCGGCTGCGACCACCGCATGCGCCGAAAGCGCGATCTGGCGGGTCGTCAGGCACCAGACGTGCAGGTCGTGAACTTCCTCGGTGCCGCTGACGGCGAGCAGGTCGGTGCGCATTTCGTCGAGGTCGATGTGCCGCGGCACCGATTCCATCAGGATGTCCACGCCCTCGCGCACCAGGCCCCACGAGCCGTACAGCACCAGCACTCCGATCAGTATGCTCACGGCGGGGTCGGCCTGCATCCATCCGGTGAAATAGGTGAGCGCGCCGGCGGCGAGCACGCCAACCGAGCCAATGAGATCGGAAATGACGTGGACGAACACCGCGCGCATCGCCATTCCAGTCTTGTGCCCGCCGTGCGGGTCGGACGAGGTCATCCACGCGGAGAAGGTGTTTACGCCGATTCCGATGAGTGCGATTGCCATCACGCCCAGGCCTGAAACCGGGCGCGGGTTGCGCAGACGGCCGAACGCTTCGATCCAGATGAAGACCACGAGCACCCACAGGAACAGGCCGTTGAGCAGCGCGCCGAGGATTTCCGCGCGGAGATAGCCGTAGGTTTTCGCCGACGACGCGGGCCGCCTCGAGATCCACAGCGTCAGCAGGCCGAGGCAGAGCGCCGCGATGTCCGTGAGCATGTGGACCGCGTCGGAGAGCAGGGCCAGGCTGCCCGTTAGATAACCGCCGATGATCTCGGTGAGGAAATAAACCGACGCGACGCCGAGAACGATCAGAAGGCGGCGCTGATCCGAATCCGGATTCGCGTGCGTCGCGTGATTGTCGGTCGAGGTCGCCATCGCTCAATCATAGTGTATCAGCGAGAAGCAGTTGACTGGCGCGAGGCGCTCGCGTCCCTTGAGCGCGTCGAGCTCGACCACGAACGCGCATCCGATCACGTTTCCACCGATCTTTTTGACCAGTTGCAGCGCCGCGGCCGCCGTGCCGCCTGTAGCCAGCAGGTCGTCAACCAGCAGCACGCGACCCGATCCTTTAAGCGCGTCCTGATGTATCTGCAGGGACGCGCTGCCGTACTCGAGATCGTACGCCTGGTCGTAGGTGTGGAACGGGAGCTTGCCCGGTTTGCGCGCGATCGTCAGGCCCACGCCCAATCGATACGCGACCGGTGCGCCGACGATAAAGCCGCGCGACTCGATCCCGAGCACGGCGTCAACTTTACCGAGGTAAGGTTGCGCCAACTGATCGACCACCGCGGCGAAACCGCGCGCGTCGGCGATCAACGGCGTAAAGTCCCTGAACATAATCCCCGGCTTGGGGAAGTCCGGAATGTTGCGAATCAGTTTCTTGATTTCTTCTACGGTCATCGTTGATTCCATCGCACTGCTCTCAGGATTCTCGCGTGCGGTGGTCAACGATACTAGCTGCCGCCGGCCGCGGCAAAGCTGATGCCGCCGGAAGTTGCGGGCTCGGGCAGAAAGGCGAGCGGATTCCTGGCGACGTTGTCGCGGCGCACCTCGAAGTGGAGATTGGCGCCTGTAGTGCGCCCGGAGCGTCCGATCTCGCCGATCTCCTGGCCAGACGCGACCCGCGTGCCTTCGCCAACCAGGTTGCGCTCGTTATGGGCGTAAACCGTCGCGTAACCATCGTCGTGGCGAATGATCACGGTGTTGCCGTAGCCGTGCAGCGTGCCCGAAAAAATCACCACGCCGCTGTCGGCCGCAAGCACGGGCGTGCCGGCTGGGGCCGCGATATCGACGCCGTCATGCATCGCGCCGTTGCGGATTCCAAATCCCGACGACACTACTCCCTGCGCCACCGGCCACTGGAATTGCCGCGATTCGCGCTCTCCCATGTACGGATGTACTCCGCGCGACGCGGTTCCGATCGACGCGGCCCGATAGGCGCCCGGAATCGTCAGCACCAGGCCGACGCGCAGCTCGCGCGGGTCGCTGAGCCCGTTGGCCGTCATCAAGCGTCCGACGCCGACGCCGTATTCGTTTGCGATATGGTAAACGGTGTCGCCCGCGACGACGACGTGAGTGACCGGGCGCTGCGAAATACCGGGAATGTATGTCGAAGGCGGCGCGCTGTCACCGCATCCTGCCAGCGCGATCGACGCTGCCAGCGCAAGCGCCACGCTCGCGCGCAAAATCCACCGCGTCCCTGTTATCCCCCGCTCGATCACATCATCCGCCGTCCGTCACCGCCTCGCACCGCATCCTGCGGGCCGCGAATTATCACTGCGCTAATGCTGAAAGCCGAGCTTGCCGGTCATCTTCACGAAGCGGCACTCGCCGAAATATTCCTCGCTCCAATGACCCGTCTTGTGGCTGATGCGCACCAGGGTCTGGAGTTCGTCTTCGCCGATTGGCGCGATCAGCCGTCCCTGCGGAGTCAATTGATTCAGCAGCGGGAGCGCGATTCCCGGCATCGCCGCCGTCACCATCACGACGTCGAAGGGCGCCTCCTCGGGCCATCCGTCCGAACCGTCGGCACATCGCAGATAGATGTTGCTGAAGCCCATCGAGTTGAGAATCACGCGGGCGCGATCGTTCAGATGCGGATTGAGCTCGACGGAATAGACGGTGCGCGCCAGACGCGCGAGCACCGCGGTCTGATAGCCCGACCCGGTGCCGACTTCGAGAACTTTCTCGGCGCCGGTGAGCTCGGCAACCTCGCTCATCAGCGCGACCATGTACGGTTGCGAAATAGTCTGCGAGTCGCCGATCGGCAGCGGGCCGTCATCGTAGGCGTGCTCGTGAAGTTCGGCGGGAAGGAATCGATGGCGGGCGACCGTGCGCATCGCGGCGAGCACGCGCGGATCTTTTATCCCGCGGCGTTCGAGTTGCTCGAGCACCATCCGCGCGCGCGCGTTTTCCAGGTCTGTCGCCATCGCCAGCGCCATTATACAGATACGCCAGCCGACGATTAAGGTATCACGAGGGGTTGCCGCGACGGCGGATTCCGTCACTTTCGGCGAGCGGGAGACAGCACGATGCCGTTTTTCGATTCAGCGGGCACCAAGATTCACTACCACGACGCCAGCGCCGGCGAGGTCGTCATTCTGGTGCACGGCTTCGCTTCCACGGCGGAGCATAACTGGGGCGGCACCGGGTGGATTGCGGCGCTGTCGGCGAAATATCGCGTGATTGCCCTCGACGTGCGCGGGCACGGGCTCAGCGACAAGCCGCATGGGCGCGAGGCGTACGGCTACGCGGGCATGGGAGCCGACGTGACGCGGCTGATGGACCATCTTGGCCTCGCGCGCGCGCTTTTGATGGGCTACTCGATGGGCGCGAGCATCGCGATAGAGCTGATGCTGTCGCATCCGGACCGCTTTCGCGCAATCGTCCTGGGCGGCATCGCGTACGACGACGGTTTGGAAGACAAAGCAGATCGCGACGCGATTGCCGAGGCATACCGCGCCGACGATCCTGCAACGATCAAGAGTCCGGTGGCGAAGGCGTACCGGCGATTCGCCGAGTCGATGCCCAACGACCTGAAGGCGCTGGCCGCGCTGATCGACGCCGAGCGGTCGCCGTTCGATCCCGCCAAACTCGCGGCAGTGCGGCTACCGGTGCTGATCGTCGTCGGGCGCAACGACAACGCTATCGGCGATCCGAAGCCGCTCGCGAAGATGATTCCGGGAGCGCGCCTGGTGATGCTCGAAGGCCGCGACCATCTGACGGCGCCGGCAGACCAGCGATTCAAGGAGGTCGTCGTGGAGTTCCTCGGCACCGCGCCCAGGTAAGTGCACCGCTGGAGCGCCTATTCATTTAGCATTGCTCAAAAAAGTTGCAGCAATAATGACTGCAACTCGACGTCGGATAACCGTCACGGGAAAATTCTGAAACTGCCGGCTCTTTTTAGTACGTTGCAGAAAGAAATTCATCATCTTGTATGATGCATTGTTGGTGGATGGACCAAAGCCAGCATAAGACTCGCGCGCATTTCATTTTGTAACGTTGCTAACGCCTCGCCGATAGCTTCCTTTCCTGCTCTCTTTGCCACTCGAACGACCGTTTGGTGGCATAGTTCCTGCTGCCGTCCGCGCAAGAGCAATTCGCGATTGCCCACTACACGGAAGCACGCGGGGACTTTAGTGCAACGCGCAATGATGCGCCCAACACAAAGGTGTAAGGATGGCCGAATCAACAGAAGCTAAGATGAAACCGACCCTGGGGCTGACCGGCGTCACGGTCAATGCGATGGCGCTGATCGCGCCCGGAGCGTTCCTATGGATCACGTTCGTGGTCCAGGCCGGCTACGCGTACCCGTCCGGCATGGCGATGTGGTTTGGAATCTTCTTCGCTATTTTGCTGGCCTACGCGACTGCGATTTCCTACTCGGAACTCGCCAAGCTCTATCCGGGGGCTGGCAGCTCGTACCTGTTCGCGGAAAAGGCGTTCCTTAACCATTCCACGAACTTCAGGTTCGCCCGAATCGCGAAGTTCGCAACCGGATGGGCGTCGCACCTCTACTATTGGGTTTACCCCGGCGTGATGGTCGCCACGATCGGCATCATGATCGGATACATCCTCGGCAGTCTCGCCCCGAACTATATGAATGCCGGAATTCCGGGGCCGGTGTTTATGGCGCTGATCGCCGTTATTTCAGCTTACGGGATCTCCTGGATCGCATTTAGGGGCGTGGTCGGCTCCACGATGGTCAATCTGGGGATCAACATAGTCCAGTGGATCGCGCTTTTGTTCTTCACGGCGCTGGCTATCGCCTACAGGATGGGACACCCCGATGGTTCGACGGGCATGGCCCTGGACGGCACGAGCAAGGCGCTGCACTACGCGTTCAGCGGCGACGCGCCGGCGCATCCGGGTGCGCTCTCGGTGATCCTTCCGCACAACTTCAACTGGATGATGCTGCAGGCGACGATCGCAATCCTGCTGCTAGTCGGATTCGAATCCATAACCTCTTTGGGCGAGGAAGCCAAGAACCCAACCAAGGACATCCCGCGGGGGGTACTGCTCTCGATCACGATCCAGTGCCTGTTCATGTACCTGATCGAGTACTTCGCCGCCAACTATTTCATGAACAACCTCTACAGCCTGAACGACGCGAAGGGCTCGGCTGCGCCGATCGGCGACATGATGGTGATCATCGGAAATGTGTTGCTCGCCGGTCATGGGCAGGCGTTCATGCTGCTCGAAGCTGTGACCGTGTTTCTCGCTCTGATCGGAACCACGCTGGCCTGCATCAACACCGGCGCACGCGTCACTTATGCGATGGGCCGCGACGAGGAGGTGCCGCAGCACTTCGGTCTGCTGCACGGCGATAATCTCACCCCCCATCGCGCGATCTGGACGCTGGCGACAATTTCGGCAGTACTGGGTGCTTTCGCCGCGCTGTTCTTCTTCTGCGGCTCGGCCGCGCCCGACGACAAGACCATGGCCACGCTGCCGCACAGCATCTGGTACGCGGTGGGTCTAGGTTCAAACGCAACCCTGTCGGCGCTGCCGAACGGACTTTCGCTGGTGACGCTAATATCCAACTTTGGCACGTTCGCCCTTTACGGCATGACCAACGTTATCTGCATAGTCGCCTTCCGCGAGCATCACGAATTTAGCGGCTTCAAGCACATGGTGGTGCCGGTATTCGGCGCGATCGCGAACTTCGGCTGCATGGCATTCTACATCATTGGGCCTCTGGAAGGACTTGGTAGTTGGAAGGAACCGATCATCGCGGTGGCGCTATCGGTCGTTTGGGGAGCCTACGGAGCATACTACTTCTCTAGAAACTCCAAGAAGCTCGGAAGGGATACGCTCTCGGCCAAAGCTAATCCTGCCTGACCAAATCTGAGCCTCCGCCGTGCGAGTCGGCCTCACCACCAAAGGTTTTACGGGAACCGGTGGGACCGCTCGCACGGTCTTTTTGCGTCGCAGAAATCAAGCCACTGTAGCCGTGGAACCGGAAGGGCGCGGCCGTCTGCCTTTGGGTCTTTCCTTGAGCATGAAGCACTTTGTGCCTACAGTTGGTCGAGGCTCGAACCCGAGGTTTTTTTGAGATGCCAAAACCCAAAGTCATGACTCTCTCCGAGGTGCACGTTCACAGCCGTCCTCGCGGCTCGGCGGAGTTCCTCGCCAAAGATTTCAGCAACGTCACTAGGCTTGCGCACACGATGGTCTGGGATCCCGCGGTGGAGGGCATCCTTTGGGGCGAGAGCCGGCAAGACCGGAGCGGCGATCATGGCGGCGAACGGCATCTCGACGCCGACGAGGTTCTCTACCTCATCTCCGGCGCCTTTCGGCTGTCGCTGGAGCTTGACGACGGCCCGGCGGAGGTCCCGGTCAAGGCTGGCCAGGTGGTCATCGTGCCGCAGGGGATCTGGCATCGCCTGCTCGTCGACGAGCCCTGCCACTATTTATACTTCGGCGGCGGCCGCACCGAGATTCGCCGTCCCGCCTGACCTTTGGCGACTTCAGCATCTGAGTTAGAGAATACAAGCACGGATAGGGCAACTTCTGTGCCGGCCAGGGTCCTCCCCGAAACGAATATCTGAAGGTCGTCGCTCTGAGCGACTTGAAAAGTGCCAGTGGCGACGAGTCTGAACGACGTTACACCGGGGGTGTCTGCTGAGACTGGTATTCCGCGAGGTGTTTGACCGGTCAATTTAAGACATCCGGCGATTTCGACACACTTTTTCTCCTTCTGTCATTCGTCGTGCACCGCTCGGTTCGCTTGTGGCGACCCCGGTCATTCACGCCGCTGGGCACGAGTCTTGAAGTATGAGAGTCCGCGACACCTACATCGCGTGACGTAGGAAAAGTGCAATCCATAAGCAAATTTGAGATTCCCAAACGGAACTTCATAGACCGGACGCTTTGGTTTGGCTTCGCCGTGGCTATAGTTGCAGCCGTGGCAATCGGCTTGAACGCAGATAGGGACGCTAATGAATCCGATGCCTGGAACGGCTGGATAACTCACACGCAGAGTGTTCTCGACGTTCTGGAAGCCGCGCGAGGATATGCGCTCTCTGCACTCGGGGCAGTTCAGGGCTACTACCTGACTGGGGATCTGAAAAACCTGGGTCAGGTAGGCGATATGGCCGCGAAACTCGAACACGAGTCGCTGGCGCTTCGGTCCCTGACAGCCGACAACGCCTCGCAGCAGAATCGACTCGATCGGATCGATCGGATAGGGCGCCAAATCACAGCACTCTCACAGAACATTATTCGCTCGGCCCCAGCCTCGAGCCGGGAACAGCCCACCAGGGCGCCGGAGGCGGTAGAGCTAAGTGCAACCGTTTACCAATTGCTTGAGCAATTGCTGCAAATGTCCGCGGACGAACGGCGACTGCTGGGACAGCGCGCCGCGCGCGCCGGAGTGACGTCGCGCGATAGCGTAACTGTCCTGGAAATCGGCGGCAGCTTCATCATCGTGTGGCTGCTGCTGATCGGCGTTTACGCCCTGCTGACCCGGAGGCGGCTGATGAACGCTGGAAAAGCTCTCGCCGCTAGCCAGGGGGAATTGGCCCGCATCGTCGAGCGCAAGACCGCCGAAGATAAGTTCCGCGCGCTGCTCGAGTCGGCCCCGGACGCGATGGTGATCGTGGGCAGTGACGGGCGCATCGCGCTGGTCAATGCACAGGCCGAGAAGCTCTTCGGATATGCGCGCGCCGAATTGCTCGGCAATACGGTCGAGATGCTGATGCCGGCGCGGTTTCGCGGCCGCCATCCGCAGCATCGCACAGGGTACTTAGCCGACCCCAAGGTGCGATTGATGGGATCCGGTCTGGAGCTTTACGGCCTGCGCAAGGACGGCACCGAATTTCCGATCGAGATCAGCCTGAGCCCGCTCGAGACGGAGGGCGGCAGGCTAGTCTCCAGCGCGATCCGCGACACCACCGAGCGCAAGCGCGCCGAGGACAAAGTCCGAACACTTAACGAATCTGAACGTCGGCACGCGCTGGAACTTGAGGCCGCCAACAAGGAGCTGGAAGCTTTCTCTTATTCGGTGTCACACGACCTGCGCGCGCCGCTGCGCAGCATCGATGGCTTCAGCCTGGCGCTGATGGAGGACTATGCCGACACGCTCGACGCGGAGGCGAAAGGGCACCTTGAACGCATACGGGCGGCCACTCAGCGCATGGCTCAACTGATCGACGACCTCTTGAAGTTGGCTCGTGTCACGCGCAGCGAGATGCGTAACGAAGTGGTGGACCTGACTGCTATGGCGAAGGTCATCCTTGCGGAGTTCCAGACGCTGGAGCCGGATAGACGCGTCGAGTGCATTGTCCAGGAAGGAGTCGCCGGCCGCGGCGATCCTGAACTGTTGCGCGCGGTGCTCGAGAATCTGCTTGGCAACGCCTGGAAGTTCACGATGAAGAAGCCTCTGGCAAAGATCGAGCTCGGAATGTTTCAGCGCGATGGACAGCCGGTCTACTTCGTCGGCGACGATGGTCCGGGCTTCAACATGGCCTACGTCAACAAGCTGTTCGGCACCTTCCAACGACTGCACGCTGCTACGGAATTCCCGGGCACCGGAATCGGCCTGGCCTCCGTTCGCAGGATCATCCATCGCCATGGCGGAAGAACCTGGGCCGAAGGGGCCGAGAACAAGGGAGCGACGTTTTCATTTACCCTGCACGAGAATGAGGTGAGTTCCAATGGAAAATAAATTAATCCTGCTGGTGGAAGACAATCCTGACGATGTGGCGCTGACTCTGCGCGCACTCAAGAAGAATAACATCAGCAACAAGATCGTGGTGGCCTACGACGGGGTTGAAGCGCTTGATTACCTCTTCCAAACGGGGCCGCATGCCGGCCATATCACCATCCAGCCGCAGCTCATTCTCCTGGACCTGAAGCTACCCAAGCTGGATGGGTTCGAGGTATTGAAAAAGGTGCGCGCGGACCCGCGGACCAGGTCGCTCCCGGTAGTCATACTGACCTCCTCGAAGGAGCAGCAGGACATCGCTGAGGGCTACGGCTTGGGCGCTAACAGCTACATTCGCAAACCGGTCGACTTCGAGCAGTTCGTGGAAGCTGTGCGGCAACTCGGCCTGTACTGGCTGGTGCTGAACGAAAACGCCGGCGGCGTTCCGGCGGCTGGTTGATGAACGCGCCCCGGCGCATCCTGATGGTCGAAGATTCGGCCAACGACGCCGAGCTTACGGCGCGGGCGCTGAGACGCAGTGGCTATGAACTGACGTTCGAACGTGTCGAAACGCCGGAGGCGATGCAGGCGGCGCTGACGCGGGCGAAGTGGGACCTGGTCATCGCGGACTACTCGATGCCGCGCTTCAATGGGCTCGATGCGCTGAAGCTGCTGCGGGACCAGGGACTCGACCTTCCCTTCATCCTGGTCTCGGGCACCGTCGGCGAGGATGTGGCCGTCGAGGCGATGAAGTGCGGCGCGGATGACTACGTATTGAAGAGCAACCTGGCGCGGTTGCCGCTCGCCGTCTAGCGCGAGCTGCGCGACTTTGAAGTGCGAGTAGAGCGCAACCGCGCGGAGGCGCGCTACCGCAGTTTGGTCGAGCGCTTGCCGGTCGGACTGTTCAGAATTTCGCCGGCCGGAGACATTCTCGAGTTCAATCCGGCGTTGATCGATATGCTGGGATTTCAGGACGGCGACAGTCTCAAACGAGCGGACGTCGCGGAGCTATGGTTGCGGCCGCAGGAGCGTGCCCGGTTCGAGGCCGTCATCGAAAAACAGGGCGTCGTCAAGAATTTCGAGATGGAGATGCGCCGGCGCGACGGCAGCATTATCTGGTGCGAACAGAGTGCCCGCGCCGTTTATGACGCGGCAGGCCAGGTCGGACACTACGAGGGGGTGCTGGTCGATATCACCAGCCGCAAGCGCGCTGAGGAAGAGACTAATCGCGCGCGCGACCGGGTGCGGGACCTTGCGCTGGAAACGGCCCGCCTGCGCTCGGAGTTCCTGGCCAGCATGAGTCACGAAATTCGAACGCCACTCACTGGAGTCATCGGCACCGGTGAGCTGTTGGCACTTTCCGATCTGAATCCCGAGCAGCGCCGCCTTACCGAGATCATTCGATCGAGCGGCGAGCTGCTGTTGACCGTCGTCAACGACATACTCGACTTTTCGAAACTCGCAGCCGGCCGGGTCGTGCTCGAGCAGCTCGACTTCGACCTGGCCGATCTGACGGAAAACCTGGTCGATTCCTTTGCAGTGACTGCTCACGCCAAAGGAATCGAGATCGCCCTGCATCTGGACGCGAATATGCCGACCGGCTTGCGCGGCGATCCGAACAGGCTGCGCCAGATTCTCAACAACCTGGTATCCAACGCGATCAAGTTCACTCAGCAAGGCGAGGTGATGGTGCGGGCGAAGCGAGTGGAAGACACCGACGGCGAGGTGGTCGTGCGCTTCGAGGTCATCGACACCGGAATTGGAATTGCCCCCGAAGCGCAGGGGAGTCTGTTTCAGCCGTTTGTTCAGGCGGAAGGATCGACCAGCCGGCGCTTCGGCGGCACCGGCCTCGGGCTCGTCATCGCGGCGAAGCTGGCCGAACAGATGGGAGGCGAGATCGGATTCGAAAGTGCGCCCGGTAAGGGCTCGACTTTCCACTTTACCGCCCGACTCAACAAGGGACTCGATCATGCCGAAGCGGCGGTCATCGCGTCCGCACCGAGCAGCCAGGTTGGCGATGAGCAGCCACAATGGCGCAAGGCGGTGCGGGTGCTGTTGGTGGACGACAATCTGGTGAACCGAACGATGGGCGCGAAGCAGCTCGCCGTCCTCGGCTACACCGCCGAAGTCGTCGACGGTGCACAGCGAGGGCTGGAGGTCGTACAGAGCGGAAAGTCCGATATTGTGCTGATGGACTGCGAGATGCCCGAGATGGACGGCTACGCAGCGGTCGCGGAAATAAGACGGCGTGAAGGAAACGCTCGGCACACCGTGGTAATCGCCCTGACTGCGCACGTGGCGGAAGAAGAGCGCGCGAAATGCCTGAACGCCGGGATGGACGACTATCTCAGCAAACCCGTCAAGCTGAAGGCGCTCGCGGACATGCTCGACGGCTGGGCACGGCGCACCACAACCGCGCGGAAGCGGCGGCGGATGCATAAGCACCCAAACCCATCAAAAACCGCATCACATCGCCTGAGTGAGAAAGAGCAGAAAGCAATCGCACCGTGAGCAGAAGGACATACCAAATGAAAATTACCGGCATCGGCATCAAACCTCGCACAGCGGCCTGTGTCGTCGCCTTCCTCGGTTCGCTTCTGTTCGCGAAGATCGGGCAGGCCTGCACCGGCATCAAGCTCGTCGCCGGCGATGGCACCGTCGTCTACGCGCGCACGCTGGAGTTCGGTATCGATCTGGATTCCGACGTCCTCATGGTGCCGCGTGGTTATGCGCGGACCGGTACCACACCGCAGGGCGAGAATGGACTTGCATGGACCTCCAAGTATGCTTCGGTCGGCGCCAATGGCGTCGGGTTGCCGTATTTGTTCGATGGCCTCAATGAAAAGGGTTTGGCCGTCGGCGTATTCTATTTTCCCACGACCGCCGGCTACGCGAGATACAACCCTGCCGAGACCCGCAGGACGATCGCGCCCTGGCAAGTTGGTTCCTGGATTTTGGAAAATTTCGCGACGGTCGATGAGGTAAAACAGAACATTGGAAGCATCGTGGTCGCGGAGGTCGTCTTCAAGCAGTGGGGCTTTGTGCCGCCGGTCCACTTCGTGGTTCATGACGCCTCGGGCAAGAGTATCGTGATCGAATATGTGGAAGGAAAGCTCCACGTGCACGACAACTTGATCGGTGTGATGACCAATTCGCCGACCTTCGACTGGCACATGACCAATCTTCGCAACTATGTGAACTTCTCAATGGCCAATAGACCGCCGCTGGAAGTCGGCGGCGTCAAGCTGACCGCGCTTGGCCAGGGCACTGGGATGCTGGGGATGCCGGGCGACTTCACACCGCCGTCGCGGTTTGTCCGCGCCGTCGCTTACAGCACGTCCGTGATTCCTGCCGCGACCGGCGCGGAGACAGTGCTCCAGGCGTTCCACATTTTGAACAATTTCGACATTCCCGAAGGCGCGGCCCGCGAGGCGGAGAAGGACGCGCATGGCAATATCGTCTCCGACCATACGATTTGGACGAGCGCCTCCGATCTGAAGACGAAGCGTTTCTACTTCCGGACCTACGAGAACAGCCAGATTCGTTCGGTGGACCTGATGAAAATGCCTCTCGATGCGAAGGACATCACCACCATCTCCATGAAGGGCCCGGAGGTTATCAAGTCGCTGAACCCGTAGTCGGGTGACGGATACGCGCTGAAAGTCGCAAACGCGATTTAACCACTGGCTCAGCCGAGCTCTCTGCCCAAGTGAATTGCGAGGAAGCTCAGACCGCGTCACAGATCGCGCGCAGCAGGTTCGCCTTGCTGATCGGCTTGCCCACGTGCGCATCGCAACCCGCAGCTCGCGTGAGCCGGACCGCTTCGTTAAACACCGAGGCCGTCAGCGCAATTATCGGAGTTCGAGCGCGGCTATGCTCTCGCTCCCAATCGCGAATCGCCCGCGTCGCTGTGTATCCGTCAACCTCCGGCATCTGGATGTCCATCAGCACCAGATCGTAGTCGCCCGCTGCGATGAATCGCTCGATTGCCTGCCTGCCGTTTTCGACTTCGTCTAACTGATAGGGCGTCTTCTTTAGAAAAGCGCGTATCAACGTCCGGTTGTCGGCCGAATCGTCGGCAAACAGAATTTTGAGCGGCCGGTCGACAATCGGCAGCTTCGTCGCGCCGCGCTTTTGATCCTGTGCCACATCATCGCTGTCGCCCGCGATCGCCTGGCGAACCGTTTTGGCGAGTTCGTTCGTATCGAGCGGCTTGACCAGGTAGCTTCGCAGCTTCAAGGATTTCAGCCGCGAAACATCGGCGGCCAGGTTGTCGCAATCGATCGTCGCGATGATCGACGCCCCACTGTGCGAGGCGGCCGCGATCAGCTCTTCGATCGCGTGCGCGTCCGGCGAATCGATCCGATCGTCGAGCATCACGATACGCGGCGGGCGTTTTGCGCTGACGCCCTGCTGGATTGCGGCCAGACCCGCCTCATACGACGCGGCTTCCGTCACGTTGGCGCCGCGCTGGCTGAACGTCCGGTGCAGAACCGCGCGTGAGGTCTGGTTGTCATCGACGATCAGCACCGGGACTTGCGCCAGGTCCGGCCAGGACGGCGCGACCGGCGCGTCGGGCTGCAGCTCGAAGGGCGACGTGAAGCTGAAGATGCTCCCCTTGCCGAGCTCGCTCTGCATCGTGACCTCGCCCTGCATCAGTTTGACCAGCCGCTGGACGATCGCGAGGCCGAGTCCGCTGCCGCCGTACTTGCGTGCGGTCGAGGAGTCGGCCTGCGCGAAGGCCGCAAATAAGCCCGACAGTTTTTCTTTCGCAATTCCGATTCCGGTGTCGCGAACGCTGAATTTGACGCGCAGCGGCTCGCCCGGTGCGGAGTCGCGCTCGACCGAAACCAGCACCTCGCCCCGTTCGGTAAATTTGATCGCGTTGCCGATCAGATTGAGCAGCACTTGTCGCAGCCGCAGCGGATCGCCCAGCACCGCGGTCGGCACCTCGGGCGCGATGCTGACGATTAGCTCCAGTCGCTTCGCGTGCGCGCGGAACGCCAACGTCTGGGCCGACTTTTCCACCAGCTCGCGCAGCTCGAACCCGATGTGCTCGAGCGTCAGCCGCCCGCTCTCAACCTTGGCAAGGTCCAGAATGCTGTTAATCAGGTCGAGCAGCGCGTGACCGTTGTTGCACAGGATCTCGATATAACGGCGCTGCTCGACATTCAGCTCGCCTTCGGCCAGCAACTCGGCCATCCCGAGGATCGCGGTCATCGGCGTGCGGATCTCGTGCGACATGCTGGACAGGAATTCCGACTTGGCCTGCGAAGCAGCCAGCGCGGCTTCGCGTGCGGCGACCAGTTGACGCTCGGTCTCCTTGAGCGCTGAAATATCGCGGCCGATGCCCGCTACGGCGGTAACGTTGCCGGCCGCATCAAGGATGGGAAAAATGCTGACCGCGGACACGAACGGAGTGCCGTCCCTTCTGCGGGCATGCTGCTCCCACGATGCCGGCTGCTTCGTGTCAACGACGTGGCGGGTCCTGGCAATGGTGTCTTGGAGCTCGTCGGGCGGAACGAACAGCTCGATGCCCTTTCCGATTGCCTCTTCGGCCGTGCAGCCATAAACCTTTTCAGCCGCCGGGTTCCAGGAGATGATCCTGGCCTCCGGCGACACGTTTATGATCGCATCGCGCGAAGCCTTAACGACCGCGGCGAGTATCTCCGTTTCGCGCTCAGCGCGTTTGCGTTCGGTGATATCGCGTTGAATGGCCGCTATCGCGACGACTTTTCCTTCGCGATCGCGAATCGCGAAACAGACTGTGGATGCCTCCACAAATGTGCCGTCTTTTCTGAGGTTGGGACCTTCGAAGCGGACCACCTCGTCGGGTCGCGCCATCAGCCGATCGATGATTTCGCGCGCCCACGCATGATTCTCCGGGGCAATGTTTTGCGTAAACGGTTGCCCGATCGATTCCGCCGACGTGAAACCAAACATTCTCTCGGCACCGCGGTTCCAGTATGTGATGCGCAGGTCCGGCGCGATGGTGCTGATTGCATCGTCGGAGGACTCGACGATCGCTGCGAGCGATGCGCGTTCACGCTCGACGCGCTTGCGCTGGGTGATGTCCCGGATAATCGTCGACAAACCGACCAGCTTTCCCTGTGCGTTGTGGATTCCGCAGCCGACAATCATCGCCTCGATCAGCGTGCCGTCTTTCTTGAGCACGGGCACTTCGAGCTGGCGCATCGTCTCGCGGTTATCTCTGATTATTGCGAGGTCCCTCATCAGCCTCGCCTGATCCATCGCGCGGGCCTCGGCCGGAATGTAAAGATCGAAAGGATGTTTGCCTAACGCTTCTTCCGCCGTATAGCCGAGCAGTCTTTGCGCGCCCTGGTTCCAGCTCGTTATCCGGAAGTTCGTGGAGTAGGTGATGATCGCGTCCTCCGAGGTTCTGACCAGGGCGGTAAGCAGCGCGTGCTCGCGCTCGACCGGGTCTTGGCCCTCGGCCGGACCATCGCGCACGGCATCGTGGGTCTCGTCGCCGTTCTCTTGCATGGCTCAGAACCGGAAGGTTGCCGTCAACCAGAGCTCATTGCCGGTCGATCGATTTTGCGCGGCGAATTCGGGTCAACCCGAGCATGGTCGCGCCGATTCGCGCCACGCCGCGCGCGCTTGCCCGCGCATGATGAGGAAATTGCGGCATTGCAAGCGGCAAAGCTGCAACTTCAGTGCCCGTAACTGGGCCACGCGGCAGATGCCAGCTATGACCCGCTCTATTCGCTGATCGAGCGATTCGCGTCAGAGTCGGACACCGCCGACTACCAATTGTCTCAATCCGAGCAATCCCCAGCAAAGTCGGTCGTCAAAGATGACACACCGAATTGGACCAATTTGATCTCCGAGGCGACATCCAATTGCCGCCGCGCCGGATTCTCGTCACTACCAAGAGCCTGAATGTTTGGGATTCTGATTTGGTCGGGGTGGCCGGATTTGAACCGGCGACCACTCGCACCCCAAGCGAGTGCGCTACCAGTCTGCGCCACACCCCGACGCGTCGAACATTATATATTCGATGCCGCCAAGACCACACCCGCTCGATCGAGTGCCGAAGTGGTCCGCCCAGTTTTCGATCGCCGGCTCGATCAGGCTTTCTTTTTCGGCGCGACGCGTGGTCGCCATTGCACGTACGCTCGCAGATCGACCTGGAACGTCCACGCGCTCTTCGACTGCCCGATCAGATGCACGATCTCGTCGCATATCGCCGCGGGCGGCACGAAGTGCGACGGATCCACGTCGGGCATCGACTCCCGCACTCGCGCACTGTCCACCGCGCCGTCCACGTCAAGCGCCGCCGCATGCACGCCCAGATGCATGAACTCGTAGGCCACCGATTCCGCGATCGCGCGCTGCGCCAGCTTCGACGCGTTGTAGGCGGAGTACTGCGCCGGGCCGCTGCGCGATTCCGATCCAAGCACGAAAATCACCGTGCCGGTCTTGCGCTCCGCCATCTTGCCGATGACGGCTTGCGTACAGAAAAACGGTCCGTAGGCGTTTACCTTGAGCTGGAAGTCGAAATCTTCTTCCGTGATTTCGGTGAAGCGCTTGCGCAGATACGCGCCCGCGTTGTTGATCAACACGGAAATCGGCCCGAGCTCACGTTCGACGGTCTCGACCGCCGCGACCACCTGCTCGCGTCGCGAGACGTCGGTCGGCGTCACGACGGCTTTGCCGCCCTGCGCTCGAATCAGTTCGGCAGTTTCGTCGAGCTGTGACTTGGTCCGCGCGATCAGCCCGACTGCGTAGCCTTCTTTTGCCATTCGAAGCGCGATGTCGCGGCCGATGCCGCGGCCTGCGCCGGTAACCAATGCGACTTTTGCTTCCGCCATAGCGCCGAATCTTATCCGCTCGCGCAGCGCGTGCAAACCTTATGCGGGCGCGCTACAGATTTCGCCTTGGCGCTTCCGCAATCGAGTGGTAGTCTCGAATCATGATCGGCATGCGGCCAGCGCGATTGATCGTCGCGAGTTTCGCAGCACTCGCATTGCTTGTCCTGGTGAACGCGCGTGACGCGCACTCGCAGGATGCCGATTCCGGCACGAGCGTCGACTCCAGTTGGGACAGTGGCGGTCCCGCTATCGACGAGACTGCGGAATCAGCCGACAAGGTCCTGGAAATTCCCCAGGCGACCTGCGCCGACGGATCGTCGGGTCCCTGCGATCCCACCGACGCCGACAACGACGGCCAAGCCATCAACGCCCCTTCGCCAAACGCGCCGCCCGCGACCGTCGACGAGAATACCGCAAGCTCTGCCCCGTCCGCTGATGATTGGGGCACGCTCGATGAGTACCAGAACCAGCAAGTCTACGCGGTCCCGTACGCGGTGTATCCGTACACGGTTGCCGTCACGGGCACGGTGAACAGACCTCAGGTTCCCGCGTCGGCCTACATGCCAATGAGCAGCCCGTTGACACAGGCCGCGCGCCCGCCGCTGACTCCCGGCCCCTGGATGAATTCCGCCTCGATGTCCGCCTTCAGCCATCCGGCGGGCAGCCCGATGGCGGGGATGATGTCGAGTCCGGCCTGGGGATTCCATCACTAACCGCGCCTTCCAGGCCGTTTCTTTTACACCGAGTTCGCGCGCTATTATCTGGACCCGATCGCCTACCTGGCGACGCTGGTCGGACGTGAATTTGCGATGCTGATAACGATTGACGTTGGCAACAGCCACACTGTGATTGGAATCTACGAAGGCGAGCGACTGCGCAATCATTGGCGCATCTCGACGATTCCGGATCGCACCACCGACGAGCATGGCGCTCTCCTCAACACACTTCTCGCGGGCGCCGGCCTCGAGGGCGGCCTCAAGCCCGAAGGAGTTGCGATTGCCTGCGTCGTGCCGCCGCTGAACCAGGTGATGGAGCAGCTCGCCGAGCGTTATTTCCATTGCGCGCCGCTCATGGTCGGCCCGGGAATCAAAACCGGCATGCCCATCCTCTACGAGAATCCCAAGGAAGTGGGCGCCGACCGAATCGTCAACGCGGTCGCCGCCTACGAGCGCTATGCATGCGCCGCTATCGTCGTCGATTTCGGCACCGCGACCACGTTCGACTACGTGACCGGCAGGGGTGAGTACGCCGGCGGCGCGATTGCTCCCGGCCTCGGCGTCTCGATGAACGCGCTGATCGAGCACGCCGCCAAGCTCTATCGCGTCGAGCTGGTTCGCCCGCGCGAGGCTGTCGGCCGCACCACCGTCGGCTCGATTCAGTCCGGCCTTATCTTCGGTTACACCGCACTGGTGGACGGTCTCGTCGGCCGCATCCTCAAGGAGCGCGGCGAAAAGGCGCGCGTCATCGCGACCGGCGGTC
This sequence comes from uncultured delta proteobacterium, assembly GCA_963724395.1. Lineage (GTDB taxonomy): Bacteria > Desulfobacterota > Binatia > Binatales > Binataceae > Binatus. Next base: position 490,036 of record CAVRUK010000006.1, read on the forward strand.
TCGCCGAGCTGATTGCGCCCGAGAGCGAGACGATTGAAGAGGTCGACGAGTTTTTGACATTAAAGGGACTCCGGCTGATATTTGAGCGCAACCGGCGCTAGCTTTTGAGGCAAGATCTGAGGAACGTCTGATGAGCAAGCAGGGGCGGGTCGTGACCGATTCGATGATCGGTCTCAAGATGCCGGATTACTCGCGGATCACGCCGCGCGTCGCGACTGTGCTCGGCCAGAATCCGAGTCCGTTCACCGGACCCGGCACCAACACCTACATAGTCGGCACCTCGACGCGGCCGATCCTGCTCGACACGGGGCAGGGCGTCGCGATTTACGCCGACCTGCTCGAAACCGCGCTCAAGGAACTCGCCGGCAGCACCGAACTCGAACGCATTGTCCTGACCCATGCGCACGTTGATCACCTGGGAGGCGTCAAGCAGGTCAAGGAGAAATTCGGCGAGATGGAAGTGCTGAAGATGCCGTGGGAGGGCCACGACGCTCCCGCCGGCGCGATTTCCGCCATCGGCCACGACGCCGTCGTCCACACCGAAGGCGCCACCCTGCGCGCGGTATTTTCTCCTGGCCACTCACCCGATCACCTGTGCTACTATCTCGAAGAAGAACGCGCACTGTTCACGGGGGATGTCGTGCTGGGCGCAGGTACCACAGTCATTCCTGACGATACTGGCGATCTGGGCGAGTACATGGACTCGCTCCGGCGCCTGCTCGCGCTCGACCTCGCGACGATTTATCCGGCCCACGGTCCCGTCATCCGCAATCCCAAAGAAAAGATCGGCGAGTACATCGCTCATCGCGAATTGCGCGAGCGCCAGGTGCTCGAGGCGCTCGCCGACGGCGCCGGACCGCTCGACGCGATGGCCATCGTGAAGAAGATCTACACCGACGTTCCGGAGTACCTGCATCCTGCGGCTGCAAGCTCGGTCCGCTCTCATCTGCGAAAGCTCGAGCGAGAGGGCCGCGTGGTGGAGCATGAAAAGCGCTGGAGTCTTAATTAGCAGCGCGCGCGAGCATGGCGCTGTTGGCGCGTCGCTCGCCGCGATGCTGTTCGTTATGTTCGCGAGCACGCCCGCTGCCGCACAGTCCAGCGCCGATACCGCCGCATCCGAGACCTGGAAGTCCGCCGCCGCGTCCGCGGCCGCCGCAAGCCCGGCCGCGGCATCCAGTCCCGGCGCGGCGATCGCAGAAGCCGCTGTGCCCGCGCCGTCGCGCCCGGTTATAGCGCCGTCAGGTTATTCCGGGAAGGACGCGATGCCATCGAACATGGTTCCCGACGTGGACGCGACCCAGCCCGGCACTGCGGAAATCCCAGCTGCCAATTCCGCCGACGCGTCGCAGCAGCAGGCGCCGGGCACCGCGCCCGATTTGCAGTCGTCCGCGGATGCACAATCGTCCAACGACGGCAGTGAAGTCGCGCGTTACCAGGAAGAGCAGAGCGGGATGCCGCCTGAGCAGCTCAAGGCCTTGCAGGAGTTCGACAGTGAGGGCGAGCTTTCGACTCCATTCGGAATGCAATTGCGCGAAGCCAAGCGCACGCTCAAATCCGGCGAGGATGCCGACGGTTTGCTGATAACCGCCGTCGCGAAAGACAGCCCCGCCGCCGCAGTCGGCTTGCGCCCTTACAGCCACACCGTCCATGACGCGATCGCGGCGGCCGCGATGGTCGGTGCGGTCTTCTCGGGCGGCTTGTCCGTGGTCATCATCCCCGCGCTCGACTACATGCAAGTCGGCGAGAGCTACGACATGATCATCGGCGTCGACGGCTCGCGCGTGACCAACTTTCTCGACTTCCAGGACCGCATGCGCGACCTCCAACCAGGCGAACTGATCTACTTGAGCGTAGTGCGCGATGGCAAACGCCTCCAGGTAACAATGCCGGTCCCAGCCAACATAGTCCAAGCCACCAACTGATTTCTCCTTTACGCGCGCGGCCGCATTCTCTATATAATTGAACCGGTCCGTCGAGGAAGACTCTTCCCGGCGAGACGGTGTTGAGAGGACATTTGGTTTCGTTGCCTGCTCGCGCCTGGATCCGATGAGGACCGGGACTCCGAGTGATTCGAGCGCTCGTTCATTCGAGATCGCTCTGATACGGGGTTGCCGGTGCGCGGCAGCCCCGATTTGCTTTTAGTGGGAGTGACAGAAGCGCTGCGGAGAGAATATGACGCAAGAAAAAGTTCGCGTGCCCGATCTCGCGCGCATGAAGGCCGCGCGGCAGCCAATCACGATGCTGACTGCGTACGACTTTCCATTCGCAAGAATCTTCGACAACTGCGGCGTCGACGTGCTCCTCATCGGCGATAGTCTCGCGATGGCGGTGCGCGGCGAAGAGACCACGCTCGCCGTCACCATCGACGACATCATCTATCACACCCGCGCGGTTGCGCGTGCGCGACGCCATGCGCTTATCGTCGCCGACATGCCGTTCCTCTCGTACCAGGTGAGCCCCGAAGACGCGCTGCGCAACGCCGGCCGTCTCATCAAGGAGGGCTGCGCCGAGGCGGTGAAGCTCGAAGGCGGCGTCGCGATTGCAGACGCGGTCGCGAGAATCGCGGCCGTCGACATTCCTGTGATGGGTCACGTCGGGCTGACGCCGCAGTCGGTTCATCGGATGGGTGGGCATAGCGTGCAAGGCCGCAAATCCGGCCGCGCCGCCGGATGCCGCGAGCGCCTGCTCGAAGACGCCGCCGCGCTCGAAGCGGCGGGCGCATTCGCGATCGTAGTCGAAGGCGTGCCGCCGTCACTGGCGCGCGAGATCACCGCGAGCGTCGCAATCCCAACTATCGGCATCGGCGCCGGACCCGATTGCGACGGCCAGGTGCTCGTGATGCACGACATGCTCGGCCTTTACGAGTCATGCGCGCCGCGCTTCGCCAAGCCGTTCGCACATCTGTGGAACGACGCCGCTGCGGCCGCGAGCGCCTACGTGCGCGAAGTGAAGGAGCGCGCGTTTCCCGCGCCGGAACATTGTTACGCCGAATCAAGGAGGGCCTCGCGATGATCGTCATTGCCTCGCCCGACGAGATGACCCGCTACGCCGAGAGCGCTCGCCAGAACCGCGAGCGAATCGCGCTCGTGCCCACCATGGGCTTTCTGCACGACGGCCATCTTACCCTGATGCGCGAGGGTCGCCGCCAGTCTTCGGTTCTGGTCGCGTCGATTTTCGTCAATCCCACCCAGTTCGGCCCCGGCGAGGATTTCGCGCGATATCCGCGCAACTTCGAGCGCGACTGCGCGATGCTCGAGACGGTGCCGATCGACGTAATCTTCGCGCCCGAGCCGAGTGCGATGTACTCGCCCGACGCGACGGCCTGGGTCGACGCCGGCGACATCACCAGCGGCCTCTGCGGTGCGCATCGCCCCGGCCATTTCCGCGGCGTGACGACGGTAGTCGCCAAGCTGTTCAACATCGTGAAACCGCATCTCGCGGTTTTCGGCGAGAAGGACTTCCAGCAGCTACGCGCGATCCAGAAAATGGTTCGCGATCTGAACTTCGACGTGGAAATTGTGCCGGTGCCGATCGTGCGCGAGAAGGACGGCCTAGCGATGAGCTCGCGCAACGCCTACCTGTCAAGCACCGAGCGCGAAGACGCACTCGCGCTAAGCCTCGCACTCCGTGCCGCCCGCGAAAAGCATCGCACCGACCCATGCTGCGCCGAAGAAATAGCGTTCGCGGCGAGACGAGTGCTCAACCGGATGAAAGGCGTCGAGATCGAATACGTGGAAGCGGTAGACGCCGAAACGCTGGCCCGCCATCCGTCACTGGACCGTCCAATCCTGATCGCGATAGCAGCGCGAGTCGGCAAAACGCGCCTGATCGACAACACCGTGCTCAACCCGTAGCAAGCAGTGTAGGAGTAGCTCCATGTCCGCACCCGCCACGTACCAACTCAGAGACTCAGTCGCCACCATCACAATGGATGACGGCAAGGTCAACGTGATGTCGGTCGCGATGCTGTCGGCGCTGAACGCCGCGCTCGATAAAGCTGTCGCCGATCACGCGGTCGTTGTGCTGACTGGAAGGCCGGGGGTGTTTTCCGCGGGATTTGATTTGACCACTCTCACCGCCGGCGGTCCCGACGCGCAGAAGATGCTTAGGATGGGATTCGAGCTGGGGTATCGGCTGCTGTCGTTTCCAACGCCGGTAGTAGTCGCGTGCACTGGTCACGCGATCGCGATGGGTGTGTTTCTGGTGCTGGCGGCCGACTATCGGCTCGGTGCGGACGGCCCTTTCAGAATCGGCGCAAACGAAGTCGCGATCGGGCTGACGATGCCGCACTTCGGCGTCGAGATGTGCCGCCAGCGTCTGACGCCCGCACATTTCAATCGCGCGGTGATCTTCTCGGAAATGTTCTCACCAACAGACGCGGTGCCAGCCGGTTTTCTCGATCGAGTAGTACCTGCCGCGGAGCTACAGAACGAAGCGCAAAAATTCGCCACCGCCACGACCAAGTTGAACATGAGCATCCAGGCAGCCTCGAAGCTGCGATTGCGAGACCAAACCCTGAAAGCGGTACGCGCAGCGATCGGTGCCGACAGCGGCCTCCTCGGCCCCGCATGATTGTTCGCGAAGCGAAATCTTTGCCTCGCCCCATATGGGGCGAGGCCGACGCTCGTCTTCGAGCGGCGGGTGAGGGACCAAATCCGCCGAAGACTCCCAATGTGCGGCACAACGAGCAACCGCAGAGTTTGCATGAGCCCGCAGAACCCTCACCTAACTTCTCCCGTAAAATAACGGGGAGGGATCAGGAGTCAGGTCATCAGTAGAATCAACAGGCCGCCCGCTACTATGAAGCCGCCGCCTAGCAGGATTCTATCGTCGGGGATTTGTTTGAAGAGGATTAGCGAGATCGCCTGCGATACCACGAAGAAGACCGCGATGTAGATTCCCATGAGGCGGTTGAAATCCACGCCGCTTTGATTGACCAGGATTCCGTACGCGAACAGCGCGAACGCGCCTGCTGCCAGCGGGTAGCCGTAGCTGTGCAGTCCTATCCGGACGAGCGCGTCGCCGCCGACCTCGAGCAGCGCGGCTAACACCAGCACCGCGAGAGTCTTCAGAATCAACGCCGGGTCGGCCTGGTGGAAATACTCTGCATAGGCATCACACGCAGAATCCTGAATCGCGCAGGGCGCTGTAATAGGACCCTCACCTTCATCCTCTCCCTTACAGGGCGAGGAGACAGAGCGGCTTAATAGTAGTCAACCGGATCGATCTGGCGCTTGGCGCCCCAGTAGAAGAGCATGTTCTCGGTCAGGCCTTGCCAGGTGAACTTACCGGGCGGCATCAGCAGCCGCTTGAACATCGACTTCAGCGAGTAGAACTCCTTGGTGCAGCGCCACACGCCTTCCTCGACTTCCTGCGGCGACATGTTCTTGGGCACGAACATGCAGCGGAAGTTGTTGGTGTAGAGATCGGCGTCGGGGATGATCACACGGCCCTCGTTCTCGAGCTGCGTGCGCATCGGCGTACCGACGCGCGGCGTCACGGTGTTGAAGAACGCCTCGGGCGCCTTGACCTCGTGCAGGAACTTGAGCGTGTCGTCGAAAATTCCCGGATGATCCTCTTCCAGCCCGAACAAGAAGTTGAGCGAGTAGTAGATCCCGTGTTTTTCAAGCTTCTTGAGCAGCTTCTTGTACTGCCCCGCGTGATTCTGAATCTTGTTCATCGACAGCAGGCTTTCCTGGCTGATCGATTCGACGCCGATGTTGACGTGGAAGATTCCCGCCTTGGCCGCCAGCTCGAGCAAATCATCGTCGTGATTCGAGTTGATCGTCCACAGGCATGAGAAGCGGATGTCGAGCGGCTCGAGCGCCTTGAACAGCTCGCGCGCGAACTTGTGCTTGCCGGTGATTTGATCGTCGATAAACTGAAAGCGCTTGAAGCCCGTGATTTTGACGACCTGCTTGATCTCCTCGACGATGTCCTCGATCGGCCGCGTGCGATACGCCCCGTCGTAGAACACCGGAATCTCACAGAACGAGCATCGATACGGGCATCCGCGGCTCGCCTGCACTGGCACCGCCTTGAACAGGTAGCGATTGAGCTTGAGCAGCTCGTGGCGCGGCCGCGGCAGGTTCTTCAGATCGTGGACTTTGTCGGCTTTGTAGATTTGCTTGAGCTTGCCGTCGCGCCAATCCTGCAGCAGTTCGGGCCAGACCAGGTCGGCCTCGCCCTTCACGACCGCGTCGCAATGATGCAGCGCCTCTTCGGTCTGCAGCGTCGCATGGAAGCCGCCGAAGACCACCGGGATGCCGCGTTTGCGGAACTCGTCGCCAAGCTGATACGCGCGCAGCGACGCGCCAATGGTGGTCGTCATGCCGACCAGGTCCCATCCGCCGTCAAAGTTGATGTCCTCGAGACGCTCGTCACACAGGGTTACGTCGTATTCGTCAGGCGTGAGTCCCGCCATCAGCGGAATCATCAGCCCCATGATCAAACGCCAGCGCGTCTTATGCGGCGTGCCGTCGAGATGGACGGTAGTGGGTTGCACTAACAGGATTTTAGGCTTCTTACCGATCATACTTCCTCCGCCTGCAAGATCTCGATTCCTCTCCTACAGGCTTTCAGCGGTTATCGAAGATGAGGTGCGGCCGGTAATCCATAGCAGGACCGCGGCAAACACGTAAGTGCCGAAGGCCGTTCCCCAAGCGAAGTACTCTAGCCGATTGAGTAAGGCCAATACCACGAGCATGTACGCGAAATCGCGACCGCTCCATCGATCGACTTTGTCCAGCCACGCCGCCGCCTGCTCGCCCTTCACCTTGAAGGCGCGCATCGTGGCATAGGCACACATAGCGAATCCGCCGAGTAGAATCGGAATCAGGTACAAGTAAGCGCGGCTGTGCTCGACCCGGTAGCATCCAACAAGCAGGCCGACGAACACTGCGACGTGCACGACATTGTCGGTGATGACATCAAGCTTGCCGCCGAAATCGCTCTCGATCATTTTAAGGCGCGCCAGTTCGCCGTCGACACCGTCGATCGTGATCGAAATCAAAAAGAAAATTGCCGCGAACAGGCGCATCCCGTAATTCGGCACCGAGAACATCCAGGCGCACGCCAGCCCGAATATCGTGTTCGCCACCGTGATCATGTTCGGCGTGGCGCGCGTATGCGATGCGAGCCAGTAGCTGATGCGCCACGAAACGCGCCGGTCCACCCATCGCGCCATCGGTGCGTCCTTGTGCGCCGACTCCTCGCGAATCGATTTCGCCAGCCGCAGTTCCGCTTCCTCGCGATCCTCGGGTCGCCCGTTAAGCGCGAACGGCAGCAGACTCGTCGCTGACCCCGCTATTGTCGTCGAAATTCCCCCGCGCTTCAGAATCTCGCCGATCGGACCCGTCGCGATTTCACCGCCGCGGTCGCGGTCGGTGCTGAATTCGCGATGAACAGATCGGGGATCGGAGTCATGCGCGTCGAGGATCCGCGCCAAGTGCGATTTGGCAAAAACCAGGTTCCCCGAAAATGACACGCACGGCGACGACGCGTCAATGCCCAGTTCCTGTGCATTAGAATCGTTCAAAATCTCGCCGAACGACTCGACCATCGACACTGTGTCGCAATTTTTGAACCGGCCCATCGCGCGCTCGACGTCGGGATACCGCTCGCGCGGCGCGGCTACGACGAACCGTTTGATCCCGGCGCGCTCGCAATTAATCATCAGCCGCTCCAACAGCGGGCGACCGAAGACCGCGTTCGTGGCACGATCGGGTGCAGCGATTAGAGCAGTTTCAATCAACGTCGTCCTGTTAAAACCCGGTTTCCCCCGTCTTCCGCAATCGCGTCACCGTAACACAGCGGTAACGCTGGCGGAAGTAGCCCTACTACTAACTTCCACCCTTAATTATGAGTTCAACTTTCACCTGAAGCGAGCCTTTTTTTAGCTACTCGGACCGCTTTCGATGGGTTCTTTGTGGCACATGTCGGTCGAGTCCGCCGATTTTCCCGAGCGCCTACTTTAGGTGACAGCGAAACTAGAGGCTGGCCATCGCGGCTGTTAGACTGGCCGTTTCGTGGGCACGATCACTGCTCTGCTATTCGATTTCGGCGGCACGCTCGACGGGCCCGCGCATTGGCTTGACCGGTTTCTCGCCAGCTACTGGGCGGCGGGAATCGAAATCTCGCGCGCCGAGCTCGATCCAGCCTTCGAGCATGCGACCCGAATCGGATACGGGGCGACGCGGGTCGTGGCGCGCTTCGGGCTGACGGACTTGGTGCGGTTCCTGGTCGGCCATCAATTCGAATACTTGCGGAAGAGCGGGCCGGAGCGGCTGCGCGCGACACTCGAGGCGTCTGGCCCTGCCGGACGCCATCGATTCGTCGAGACCGTCACCAACTCTTTCGTCCGCGAGACGTCGGCCGGGCTGGCGCATAGCCGCGACGTCATCGGCACGCTCAAACCCCGCTTCAAGATGGGCATCGTGTCGAACTTTTACGGAAACCTCGACCGCATCCTGGCCGAGGCGAAGCTCGATAGATACTTCGCGGCGGTTGCCGATTCGTCGCGCGTTCAAATTTTTAAACCCGACGCGGCCATCTTCGAGGCCGCTTTGAAAAAAATACAATGCGCGCCCGAGTGTGCCGCGATGATTGGCGATTCGCTCGCCAAGGATTGCGCGCCCGCGCACCGACTCGGGATGCGCACCGTCTGGCTGCGCACCGGCTCGCAAATGGGCGACGACGATGCAACCGCCGACATCACGATTCGATCGATCGACGAAGTCCCGCAAATTCAGTGGTGAAAGAATTACAAGGAGCGATTATCGCCGCCGGCCGCGGCGAGCGGCTGCGCGTCTCGACGCGCGACGACATTCCCAAGCCGCTCGTCATGCTCGGCGACGAAGCGATGCTCTCGCGGCAGGCGCGCGCGCTGCTCGACGCGGGCGCGTCGTCGGTCGTCGCGGTGATCAACTCAGAGACGTCGCGGGTTGCGGGGAAGACGGCGCTCGAGACTCCGCCTTCGGTTCGGCTCGTCGTGCGCGACACCGCGAACTCGATGGAGACGATGCTCGCGCTGGGCGAGGTGCTCGAGCCGGGATGGTTTATCGCCGCGACCGTGGACGCTGTAATTCCACAGGCGGAATTGGCGCGTTTTGTTAATGAGTCGCGGCGGAAAATCGAGGAGTGTGGCGACAAAAGTCTGGCGGGCGTGCTGGCCGTCACGCGATGGCGCGGCGAGGCCAAGCCGCTTTTCGCAGATGTAACAGAAAACGGCTTGATCCAGCGGCTGGGTAGTCGTCAGACTTCTATGGTGACGGCGGGACTCTATTTCCTGTCGACCAGCATTTTCAACTTCGCCGCCGATGCGCGCCGCACGGGCCTCGACGCGCTCCGCCGCTTCCTCGCGCTGATCATCGAACGCGGGATGCGGCTCGATGCGATCGAGATCGAAGGATCGATCGACGTGGATGAAGCGTCGGACCTCGACGCCGCGCGCCTCGCAATACGGAAGATGCCATGAGCAATCGAGCTTTGGGAATTTACCGGGAACCCGAGTTTTCACCGGGCAAGGTCGAGGCCGACGCTGCGATTCTGGACGCGACCCTTGCGGAGTTGAAGCGCGAGGGGGTCGAGATCCAGGCGATCGATGCGGTCAGCTTCGCGTCGGGGCCGCTGCCGCGCGCCGATCTGGTGCTGCCGATGTGCCAGGGGCCGCGCGCGCTCAAGCGGCTGGCCGCGGTCGAGCAGGCGGGCGCGGTTGCGATCAACTCCGCGCTCTCGATTCGCAACTGCTATCGCGACCTGCTCGCGCCCGGCCTCGAGCGCGCCGGCGTGCCGACGCCGCCGGGCGCGCTGGTCGCGGCGGACGAGCCGCTCGACGCGCGCAAGCTCGCCGGCCTTGATTTGTCGGCGGGCGTGTTCGTCAAGCGCGGCGACTTGCATGCGCTGGCGCCCGAAGACGTGCAGCACGCGGCCGATCGCGCAGAGATCGAGTCGATTTTGGCCAACTTTGCGCGGCGCGGAATCCGCTTCGCATACGTGCAGCAGGAAGTCGTGGGCAGGGTCGTCAAATTTTACGGCGTCAGCGGCAGTGCGCATTTCAGCGTGCATCCGGAGGGCGAGGAAGTCGCCGAAGCCGCCGTGCGCGCGCTGTCGGAAGCGGCTTCGGCTGCGGCCGGTGTGCTCGGACTCCAGGCGTGGGGCGGAGACGCGGTCTTGAGTGGCGATCGGTTTGCGATTATCGATTTTAACGACTGGCCCAGCTACAGTCGCGTGCGCGGACCGGCCGCTCGCGCGATTGCGCGCCGTGCGATAAGTCTGCTGGGCCGCGCGCGCTAGAAATCGCGCCGGTAATTCAAACGAGGAATCGAATCGCGAACTATTTGATGACAACCACCTTGAAGACAACCACCAACGGAAAGCTTCCTTCAATCAAAACCGCCGTTCCGGGACCCAAGTCGAAGGAGATCTTCGACCTCGAACAAAAATATATCGCGCCGGGCCGCCAGCGAATCTCGCTGCTCGCCGGGCTCGCGTTCGACCATGGCGAGGGCGCGACGCTCACCGACGCCGACGGCAACACCTACGTCGATTTTTTCGCGGGCGTCGCGGTCGCGAGCCTGGGTCATGCGCATCCGGGCCTCGCGCAGGCGCTGTCGAAGCAGGCGTCGCGGCTGATAGTCGGCACGTTTGCGACCAAGGAGCGCGCCGCCGCCTTCAAGGCGCTGGCCGAAGTAGCGCCCGCGGGACTGACCCGCGCACATCTATATAGCGGCGGCGCCGAGGCGGTCGAAGCGGCGCTCAGGCTGGCGCGTTCCGCCACCGGCAAGCATGAGGCGGTGAGTTTCTGGGGCGGGTTCCATGGCAAGACCGGCGGCGTCCTGGGACTTATCGGCGACGAGTCGAAACAAGGCTACGGGCCGCTGCAGGGCGGGCAATACACGGTGCCGTACGCCGACTGCTACCGATGCCCGTTCAAGTTGAAGTACCCCGACTGCGGGCTCTATTGCGTCGATTTCGCGCGCCAGCAGATCAAGATGAGTTCCAGCGGCGCGCTCGCCGCGATCGTCGCCGAGCCGATGCAGGGCACGGCCGGTAACGTGATTCCGCCCGACGATTGGCTGCCGGCGGTCAAGTCGGTAGCGAAGGATTTCGGCGCACTGCTGATTGCCGACGAAATGATCACCGGCTTCGGACGTACCGGCAAATGGTGGGGCGTCGAGCATAGCGGCACTCGGCCGGATATCGTCACCGTCGGCAAGGGGATGGGCTCGGGATTTCCGGTTTCGGGCGTATTACTCAGCGACGAGCTGGGTAAGGCGGAGCCGTTCGGGAAGCCGAGCGCGTCGTCGTCGAGCTACGGCGGAAATCCGCTGGCGGCAGTCGCGGTGTCGGAAACGATCGGCGCAATTCAACGGCAGCATCTGGTGGAGAACGCGCGCAAGGTCGGCGCGATGATGCTGTCGCGGCTGGTACAGCTCAAGGAAAAATACGAATTTGTCGGCGATGTGCGCGGCAAGGGGCTGCTGATCGGCGTCGAGCTGGTGCGCGACCTCGAGAGCAAGGAACTGCTCGGCAAAAAAGTGACCGAGCTGATCTTTGCCGAATGCCTGAAGCGCGGGCTGGTGATGATGGCCTACTTTCCCAAGATTCGAATCAATCCGTCGCTGGTGATTACCGAAGCGCAGGCCGAAGCCGGCGTCGAGATCCTGGACGAAGTGTTTGCGCACGTTCGCGACCACGTTGACTGGCGCCACGCGTAGGCGAAATCTTTTTTCGATGGCCAATCCGAATGGCAACGCGGCGCTGTTCTTCGATCTCGGCGGTACGCTCGTCAAGCTGAACGAGTCGCGCGAGATTCCGCTCGACGCGGGAGGCAATATCGTGATCGAACTGCTGCCCGGCGTGGGCGAGAAGCTTCGGCCATTGCATAACCGTCTGATGTTCGTCGTGACCAACCAGGCCGGAATCCGGCGCGGCCGTCTCACGGCGGAAAAAGTCGAAGCGGCGCTCGAGGAGCTCGACGAGCAGCTCGGCGATATCCTGACCGGATGGCAAGTCTGCCCGCATACGGACGACGACAACTGCGAATGCCGCAAGCCGAAGGGCGGCATGATTACGGAGCTCGCGGATTTGTACGGCGTGGATTTGGCGTCGTCGACAATGGTCGGCGATCAGGAAGTGGACAGGCTGGCGGGCGAAGCAGCCGGCGTCGCGAAGTTCGTCGCGGCCAAGGAATTCTTCGGATGGAAGTAGGGAAGGGGAATCACTTTATTTAACGTGAAACCCGCGGTGGGTTTCACGCTTCCTTCGGCAGGGGTGACCTCCTTCGGCTTCGCTCAGGACAGGCTCTGCACCCAGTACTAAGAAAGATGCGGGACTTCCTCCCTGTTAGCACGGGAGAGCAGAGGTGGCCGGCAGGCGCAGCCGCCGGTAGGTGAGGGTTCTGCGGCTCAAGACGAACGTGTGAAACGTCATCTCCTGTTTTTTGTGTGGTTCTTCTTTTGTGTACCATCTTTTTTTTGTGTCATTCTGAGCGAAGCGAAGAAACCCGAATTGCCTCGCCCGTTGAGGGGAGAGGCCGACGCTCGTCTTCGAGCGGCGGGTGAGGGACTGAATTTTCCGAGGTTCCCAATGTGCGGCGCGGAAGATAATCGCTCCGCACAGTTGTCCCTCACCCTATCCCTCTCCCCATAGCGGGAGAGGGAATCAGAAAGAGAGCGAATCAAGATTTAGAGCGAATAACGGACGCGACGAGGAGAGACAAAAATGAAAATTGGATTGTTGACGCCGTTCACCGGCAAGAATGCTCATCCTGCGGAATTTGCGCGCGTTGCAGAGTCGCTTGGGTTCGAGTCGATTTGGGTGCCTGAGCATCCCGCGATGCCCGCTAATCCCGTCCAGCAATTTCCTACCGGAGGGCCGATTCCGCCGCAGTACTTCACTATGGCCGATCAGATGGTCGCGCTCAGCATGGCGGCTGCCGTTACCAAAAATCTGAAACTTGCCACGGGGATCTGCCTCGTCCCGGAGCATGAGCCGCTTGCGCTGGCCAAGCAGATCGCGACCCTGGACACATACTCGGGCGGCCGCGTGCTGTTCGGGATCGGCGCAGGATGGCTGCGCGAGGAAAGCGATTTGTTCGGCGTCGATTTCCCCCATCGGTGGAGCGAGACCGCCGAGATTGTCGCCGCGATGCGCAAGCTGTGGACCGAAGATCAATCGTCATGCGACGGCAAGTACGTCAAGTTTCCGCCGGTGAAGTCGCTGCCGAAGCCGGCGCGGAAGTCGGGGCCGCCCGTGCTGATCGGCAGCCTGGACAAGAACGCGCTGAAGCGCGTTGCGAAGTGGGCGGACGGATGGTGCCCGATCGCGTTGAACGCAGCGCAATTGAAAACGCGCGTCGATGAACTCAAGCGCGAGTGCGCGGCGGCCGGCAGGAATTTCGCGGAGTTGGATATCACGATCATGGGCGGAATCCGCGGCGATCGCGCGCAGGTGCAGGATGGGCTGAAGGAGTTTGCCGCGGCGGGCGCGGGGCGGTTCGTCGCGGGGTTGGGAGAACTTACGTTCGAGAGTGCGGAAGGGACGCTGAAGAAGATCGCGGGGTTGTATGTGTAGGAAGGCGAAATCACTTTATTGAATGCGGAACCCACCGTGGGTTCCGCGCCTCCTTGGGCAGGGGTGACCCCTGCACCCAGTGCTAAGAAAGATGCGGGACTTCGTCCCTGTTAGAACTTTTTAAAGGGGAGGGTCCGACTCTTACCTCGCCCGTTCTTTTTACGGGAGAGGAGGCCGGCGGGCGCAGCCGCCGGTAGGTGAGGGTTCTGCGTTCAGATTTCGTCGCGGAGTATTCTGGTTGCTATAACCAGCGCGGTGGCGCCTGCCGTGGACATCAGGATGGCGCCTATGAAGTTGTGGGCTTGCACGCCCAGCACTTCGAAGATCATTCCGCCGACTACTCCGCCGAGCAGGCCCAGCCCGATGTCGCACATCACTCCGTAGCCGTTGCCGTTGAGGATTTTGCCGGCCAGCCATCCCGAGATCAGTCCGATTAGAATCCATGCGAACATTATCGCCTGTCCTCCCGCTTGCGCGTTCGCTTAGGTAGAGAGCAAGAGCGTTGCCATCGTGGGGAGTGAGGGATGGGTTGGTGAATCCGAGTGAATGTGGCATCGCGGATGCCGTGTTTCTGCTGCGGTGCAGAGTTCGTGCTGCGGGCTGGAGACGACCGGCGGGTTGGCGATCGTGCGATGTCCGGCGTGCACCTCTCCCGGCGACACCGCGCTTTGCGCGGCTTACGCCGACCTCTCCTCGGACAAGGAGAGGTTAGGATCGGGCGCGGATCAGGAAAGGACCAACTGGCTGGTTGCTCGGGCGATCACTTTAGTCGAGACTTAGCGGCGCGGTGGCTGTTAAATCAAAATTGCGCGGGGTTTTTTCCGGGTTTGGGGAGGTTGCCGCTCGGGCTCATCTGCCGGGGTGGCGCTTGCGCGAGAATGTTTCTATCTGCGCGGTTCATGATCCTGTTTCCGAGCGGCGGCATGAGGCGATTCGGCTTATCAAGAGTGTTCGCGTGTATGACGACCTCGAGCTGATGCTTGATGGCGAGGCGCCTGATTTTGTCGATGTTGCAAGCCCGCCTGGGATGCATCATCAGGCTGCGCTCGCTGCGTTGGGCGCGGGGGCGCATGTGATTGTCGAAAAGCCGCTTGCGCTTTCGCTCGGCGAGTTCGATGAGTTGGCTGCGCTCGCGGCGGAGAAGGGCCGCGTTCTGATGTGCGTTCACAATTGGAAATACGCGCCCTCGTATGCGGTTGCGCGCCGCGCGATCGAGACCGGTCGGCTGGGCGCTATTCGATTTGTGTCGATCGATCGGCTCAGGACCGAACCGGCCGGCGCTGGTGGCAGTGGCGGGAAGTGGCGAGCGTCGGCGGCGTCGGGGGGCGGGATTCTGATCGATCACGGATGGCACGTCTTCTACCTTATGTATTGGCTTCTGGGCGGCGAAAAACCGGTGTCGGTTTCGGCGCGGCTCGAATCGCCGGCGGGTGTGGAGGTTGACGATGTCGCGGACGTGCGAATCAGTTTCGAGAACGGAGCGTTTTCCCGGGCACATCTTTCGTGGCGCGCGCCGGTGCGCAGAACGTCGGCGCTAATCTATGGCGAGCGCGCGTGTATCGAAATTGAGGGGGATCGGGTGACGCTTACCGATCGGTCGGGAAAGGTTGAAGACCTGTCGGAGGCGGATATAGCCGACGACTCGTACCATTCGGCGTGGTTCGGCGGAGTGGCAGGGGAGTTCGAGCGGGCGGTCGCCGAAGGAACCAATTCCGCGGTCGCGAGGCACAACCTGGCCGAGGGCCGTGTTGCACTGATGCTAATCGACGCGGCGCGGAAGTCATCTAGTAACAACGGCGCTTCGATAAATCTCCTGTAAAATTAAATAGTTAGGCCTAGATCGCCCGAGGGACGCATTTTGTCCCGCGCAGATCGACTGACCGCTCGGACTGTCGCTCTTGACTTTCGAGAGTGTGACGGTAATGTTTCCATTGACCGAATGGTTAGCCGGTATTTCGAGACCGCAGGATGACGGCGGCTCGGTTTGGCGTGCGTCGGGTGAATTTTCGTGGCTACGGGCGACGACAGGAGTAGAGCGGGGGTCGGAAGCCAGGATATGGGCGTTTCGCAAATCAAAGTTGGCATCGCGGAGCCGCGGACGGTGTCGCAGGATTCCCGCGACGAGATCCTGAAGGCGGCGATGCGGCTGTTTGCGAGTCGCGGGTTCCATGAGACGTCGATGTCGGAAGTGGCGCGCGAGGCGCACGTCAGCAAGGCGCTGATTTTCTGGCATTTCAAGACCAAGGAAGAGCTGTTCGTGGCGGTGTTGAACCGTCTGCTGGAGCCGTACTTTATCGATTTTGCGGAAGAAGCGGCGGTGATGGACGAGCGCGCGCAGATCGAGAAGCTGGTCGAGGCGTACCTGTCGTTCGTGCGCGACAATGCGAGCTCGGTGCGTTTTTTCCTGGCGCAGATGCTCCACGACCAGAAGCTGTCGGAGAGCATGAACGAGCAGGTGCTCAAGCTTTACAGCGGGTATCGCGCGATGCTGGTCGAGCTGATCGGGAGCGCGCAGCAAAAGGGAATCTGCACGCGGCGGACGGCGCCTGAGTCGGCGGCGGCGTTCCTGCTGTCGGCGCTGAACGGATTGCTGATCGAATATTTGTTCATGGGCGCAAATGCGATCGACCCCGAAGGGGCGGTGGCGATGGTGGGCGAGTGGCTGTTCGGACCGCCGACGACATCTACCTCGGAGGGCGGCAGCACGCCGTCCGCCTAACTTTTTCTTCAATCTGATCCAGGAGAGCCATGCGCATTCCGCTGAGACAGATGATCGACTTGGGCCGCTACATCCGCGCGAAGAAGCGGGCGGGCGAAAAATATTTTCCACTGGTACTGATGCTCGAACCGCTGCATGCGTGCAACCTGGCGTGTATCGGATGCGGGCGAATCGTCGAGTACAAGGACACCATCCGCGACATGATGCCGCTGGACGAGGCGCTGTATTCGGCGGAGGAGGCGGGCGCGCCGATCGTGTCGATCTGCGGCGGCGAGCCGTTGATGTACAAGCATATCGTGGCGCTGACGCGCGGGCTGATCGAGGATCAGAAGCGTCACGTGATGATCTGCACCAACGCGATTCTGCTCGAGCGATTCGTCAAGCAGGTGGCGCCCAGTCCGTACCTGAGCTTCAACCTGCACCTGGACGGGATGCGCGAGACCAACGATCGCGTGACGGACAGACAGGGACATTTCGACATCGTGGTGAAGATGATCAAGATGTTGAAGGAGAAGGGCTACCGGGTGCAGACCAACACGACGGTGTTCCGCGAGACCAGCGGCCAGGAACTCGAGGACATGGTCAAGTACCTGACGAGCCTGGGCGTGGATGGAATGTTGCTGAGTCCCGGCTATCACTACCAGGTGCTGCAGAACGACGACGAGTATCTGAAGAAGGAAGAGATGCCGGCGAAGTTCTTCAAGGTTCGCGACATGGCGAACGACTACAAGATAATCAACACGCCGATTTACCTGGACTACCTGGTCGGCAAGCGCGACATGCAGTGCAGTCCGTGGACGACGGTGACGCGCAATCCGCAAGGATGGAAAGGACCTTGCTACCTGATCACGAACGGGCACTATAAGACGCTCGATGAGATGCACGCGGCGACGGATTGGGAGTACTATCGCACGAAGCAGGATTTTCGCTGCCGCGACTGCAAGCTGCATTCGGGATTCGAAGGCACCGTGGCGCTCGAGTTCGGGAAGAATCTGAAGGACTCGTGGCGGATGGTGCGGCACTACGTGGCGTGAGAAATCGCGCGGAAGACCCATGAGCCCCGTGATGCGAGGGACGTTCGCGCGCGGAAAAACCGCAACAAGGAAGCGTCGCCGGCATCCAATAAGAGACGAAACGTGTTCGACTTGCACAGCTATTTGAGGGAGCGCGCGCATACGATCGAGCTGGCGCTCAAGCATAGCGTCGAGGAACCGACGGGCGCGGCGGCGCGCCTGCATGAGGCGATGCGCTACTCGCTGTTGGCGGGCGGCAAGCGGCTGCGGCCGGTGCTCGCGCTGGCGGCGTGCGAAGCGGTCGGCGGCAAGATCGAAACGGCGATGGGCCTCGCGTGCGCAGTCGAGATGATTCACACCTACTCGCTGATCCACGATGACCTGCCTTGCATGGATGACGACGACATGCGGCGCGGACGCCCGACCAATCACAAAGTCTACGGCGAAGCGATCGCGACGCTCGCGGGCGACGCGCTGTTGACGGACGCATTCAAGGTGCTGGCGCTGTCGGCGGACCGGAGCGCGTCGGCGGCGCTGGTGCTCGAGACGGTCGCGGAGCTCGCGGCGGCGGCGGGATCGAGCGGGATGGTCGCGGGGCAGGTGATCGATCTGCTCGGTGAGGGCAAGTCGAAGACGGTCGAGGAGCTCGAAGAACTGCACGGCAAGAAGACGGGGGCGCTGTTCCTGGCGTCGGTGCGCGGCGGTGCGCGGCTGGGCGGCGGGAGTGCATCGCAAATCGAGTCGCTCGACGCGTACGCGCGCGCGCTCGGGCTGGCGTTCCAGGTCGTCGACGATTTGCTGGACGTTCAAGGGACGCCCGAGCAGATGGGCAAGCGCACGCAAAAGGACTTCGAGCGGGGCAAGGCGACGTATCCCGCGATACTGGGAGTCGAGCGCTCGATGGACCTGGCGCGCGAGCTCGAGACGCGGGCGCATCGCGCGATTGCGGACTTTGGCGCTCGCGCCGACGCGCTGCGGTATATCGCGACGTTCGTCGTGGAGCGCAAGCTGTGAGCGCGTTCGAAGCGGCGGCGGAAATTGCGGCGACGCGTTCGCGCCAGGCCGTGCTGGTCGAGCCGGGACGCCTTGAGTTGCGCGATTACGTCGCGCCGCATCCGGGCCCTGGCGAATTGCTGATTCAAATTCGCTGCACATTGAGTTGCGGCACCGATCTGAAAACCTTTAGGCGCGGACATCCGATGTGGAAACTTCCGATGCCATTCGGGCATGAGTTTTCCGGCGTCGTTGCGGCAGCGGGCGAGGGTGTCACGGCGTTCAAGGCCGGCGATGAAGTCATGGCGGCGCCGACCGCGCCGTGCGGAATCTGTTTTTACTGCCAGCATGGCCAGGAAAATCTTTGCGACGACGCTGTCGGGCGAATGGTGCATGGCGGGTACGCAGACATGCTGCTGTTGCCGGCGCACGTCGTCGCGCGCAATACGTTTATCAAACCCGCGGACCTGCCATTCGAAGAAGCGGCGCTGCTCGAGCCGCTCTCGTGCGTGGTGCACGCGCAGGAGATGGCGCGTCCCGACAAGAGCGAGACGGTGGTGATAATCGGCGGCGGCGCGTTCGGCCTGTTGCACATGCTGGTGCTGAAGGCGGCCGGCGTGCGCGAGGTGGTGGTGGTGGGGCGCGGGGCAGAGCGCCTGAAGTGGGCACAGGATTTGGGCGCGGACCGCGTCGTCGACGCGCGGAGCGTCGATGCGGCCGCTGAAATCGCGCGGCTCAACGGCGGTTTCGGCCCCGACCTGATGATCGAGTGCACGGGGCAAGTCGAGGGATGGCAGGATGCGCTGGCGCGGGTGCGGCGCGGAGGGCGGGTGGTATTTTTCGGCGGCTGTCCGGAGGGCACGGCGCTGAGCGTCGATACGCGCCGGATGCATTACGACAATCTGACGTTGATGGCGCCGTTTCACTTTCGGCCGCGCGATGTGCGGCGCGCTTACGAGTTGCTGGCGGGGCGCGCGCTGAATGCGGGCGCGATCGTCAACGCGCGAATGCGGCTTGACGATCTAACGGAAGTGTTTGGGATGCTCGAACGTGGCGTGGTTCTGAAATGCGCCGTGATTCCATAGCGGGTCGCGGCGAACGCCCACGGGTGGGGGTTTTAGTCAGTCGAAGCAAGGGTGAAGAATGAGCCAGGCAATTGAAATTGGAAACACGGCGATTGCGATGTCGCCGCATGACGAGTTCGTCGCGAAGATTGATTATACCGTCGATCGCGCCCAGCGCGCGCTGCTCGCGCTGCAGAAGCCCGAGGGCTACTGGCACGCGCCGCTCGAGGCGAACGCGGAGATGAACGCGGAGTTCATCATCTTCAATCATTTCATGGATACGGTTGACGTCGAGCTCGAAGCGCGGCTGAAGAAGTATCTGCTGGACACGCAGAGTCCGGACGGGAGTTGGGCGCTCTACCAGGGCGGCGAAGGGTATCTGTCGACGACGATCGAAAGTTATTTTGCGCTGAAGCTCACCGGCATGCGCGCGGGCGATGAGCCGCTGGCGGCGGCGCGCCGCTGGATCCTGTCGAAGGGCGGAATCGTCAACTGCGGGACGCTCGCGCGCTTTTACCTCGCGTCGATGGGGCAGATCACGTGGGATGCGACGGCCGCGCTGCCGGTCGAGCTGGCGCTCTTGCCGAACTGGTTCCCGTTTAATATTTACGAGCTCGGCTCGTGGGCGCGCGGTACGATGATGGGACTGATGATGCTGCAGTCGGCGCGTCCCGAGAAAAAAATCGACTACCAGCGCGGAGTGCTCGAGCTGTTTATCGAGCCGCCGCATTTCACGAAGTTCAAACAGCCGCGCGGAAAAAAATTGCTGTCGCTGCGCAACGCGCTCAACTTTGCCGACAAGGCGCTGCGCTTCTACAATCGGCACCAAATCAAATCCTTGCGCGCCACCGCCCTGCGCCGCACGGAAAACTGGCTCCTCGAGCATCAGGAGGCCAACGGCTCCTGGGGTGGAATCGAGCCGTGCTATCTGCTGAGCGCGATGGCTCTGAAAGCCAACGGCTACCGCAACGACCATCCAGTGCTGAAGAAGGCGATCGAGGCATCGCACGAACTGATTTGGCATTTCAGCGACTACGACATGTACATGCCATGCGTGTCGGTCAACTGGGACACGGCGCTGGCGGGCAGGGCGTTGCTCGACTCGGGATTACCGGGCGACGATCCGGCGATGAAGCGGACCTCGCAATGGTTTATCGATCACCAGATTTTCAAGAAGGGCGATTGGGCGGTAAAGCGGTCCAATCTCGAGCCCGGCGGATGGGCGTTCGAGTTTTACAACGATTGCTATCCCGACGTGGACGATTCGGCGGTGATCCTGTCGGTGATGGCGGACTCGAAAGCGGATGATACCGCGGCGAGCGAGCGCGCGATCCGGGCGGGCGCGAACTGGGTTATGGGAATGCAATCGAGGGACGGCGGGTTTGCGGCGTTCGACACCGACAACAATTCAACCTGGCTGAATCATCTGCCGCTGGCGGACGTGGAAGCGGTGACTGATCCGTCCTGTCCCGATCTCACGGGACATGTGCTCGAAATGATGGCGTCGGTCGGCTACCGCACCAACCATCCAGTCGCGAAGCGCGCGATCGAATGGCTCAAGAAAAATCAATCGCCGGCGGGTGGATGGTGGGGACGCTGGGGCATCAACTATATTTACGGTACATACTCGGCGCTGGCGGGGCTGCGCGCGATTGGCGTCGATATCGACGAGCCGTGGATCAAGCGGGCGGTCGCGTGGCTCAAGTCGAAGCAGAATCCCGACGGCGGCTGGGGCGAGAGCCCGCTGTCGGACAAAGATCTGGCGTGGCACGGGCGCGGGACCAGCACGGCGTCGCAGACGGCGTGGGCGCTGATCGGATTGATCGCGGGCGAGTCGGGAATCAGCGAACCTGCGATGCGCGGCGCTCAGTGGCTCTCAGAGCGGCAGAACGAAGAGGGCGCGTGGGACGAAAGAGAATCGACCGGCAACGGATTTCCGAATCATTTTTATCTTCGCTACTACATGTATCCGCATTACTTTCCGCTGATGGCGCTCGGGCGGTTCCGTCGGAGGCTGGCGGAGACGGCAGCACATTGAGCGAGTCGCGATGAAAGCGATTTCAATTCTCGGCTCGACCGGATCGGTCGGCGTCACGACGCTGGACGTGGCCGGGCGATTCAGCGATCGATTTCGCGTGGTCGCGATGGCGGCCGGACGCAACCTCGATCTGCTGACCGAGCAGGTGAAACGATTTCATCCCGAACTGGTGTCGGTCGCGACGCCCGAACTCGCGCGCGAACTCGCGACGCGTCTCGGCGCGCAGCGCGTGACGATTGTGCACGGACTCGATGGCGCGATCGCGGTCGCGACGCATCCCGAGGCGAAGCTGGTGATGTCGGCGCTGGTCGGTGCGATGGGCTTGCAGCCGACGCTCGCCGCGATCAAGGCCGGCAAGGACATCGCGTTTGCCAACAAGGAAGTGCTGGTCATTGCGGGCGAGCTGATCACAGCGGCGGTGCGCGAGAATCGCGTGCGGCTGCTGCCGGTGGACAGCGAGCACAACGCGGTTTTTCAATGCCTGGAAGGGCGCGGGCGCGAGTCGTTGAAGCGGATCATTCTGACCGCTTCGGGAGGGCCGTTCCGCGAGCTCGCGGCCGATAGCTTCGAGTCGATCACGGTCGAGCAAGCGCTGAAGCATCCGACCTGGGTAATGGGCAGCAAGATTACGATCGATTCCGCGACGCTGATGAACAAAGGCCTCGAGGTGATCGAGGCGCGCTGGCTGTTCGATCTCAAGGCGGGCGAAGTCTCGGTGGTGATCCATCCGCAGAGCGTCATCCATTCGATGGTGGAAATGATCGACGGCTCGGTAATCGCGGAGATGGCGATTCCCGACATGGCGATTCCGGTGGCGTACGCGCTGGCGTACCCGGAGCGGCTGCCGATGACGCATCTGAAGCCGCTGTCGCTCGCGGAAAATTCACGGCTGACATTCGAGGAGCCCGACCTGCGGCGCTTCCCGTGTCTGCGGCTCGCGTACGAAGCGTTGGCGGCGGGGAACACGATGAGCGCATGCCTCAACGCCGCCAACGAGGAACTGGTGGCGGGCTTTCTGGCGGGGCGCGTGCGATTCGTGGACATCCCGCGGCATATCGAGACGGTAATGAACCGGCATCACAATCCCGCGGCGCGAACAATCGAGGATCTGCTCGAAACCGACGGATGGGCGCGAGCCGCGGCGCGCGAACTTATCGGAGCGCGACCGGTCGCAGCCTGAGACGATGGCAAGCGCGCGGGCCAACGTGCAAGGCGGAGCAACGTCGTACGCATCGAGCGCGGTGCGTGACGCGTCGATGCCGCCGGGAACGTTCGACGTTGCGAGCGCGTACGAATTTTGCGCGCGACTGGCGAAGTCGCACTACGAAAATTTCACCGTCGCGTCGTGGCTGATGCCGCGCGAGATGCGCCCGCCCATGTATGCGATCTATGCGTACGCGAGGATGGCCGACGACTTCGCCGACGAGCATCATGACCGCGAGATGCTCGACCAATGGGAGCGCGAGCTCGATTTGGCGTATGCCGGCGCGCCGCGCCATCCGGTATTCATCGCGCTGGCCGATACCGTGCGCCGTTTTGAAATTCCCCGCGAGCCGTTCAAAGATCTGCTGACGGCGTTTCGATCTGACGTAGATTTCAAGGGCTTCGACACGCTCGACGATCTGCTCGGCTACTCGCGATACTCGGCGAACCCGGTCGGACGGCTGGTGCTTTATCTGTTCGGCTACTGCGATCCCGAACGGCAGCATCTGTCGGACCTGGTTTGCAGCGGCTTGCAGCTCGCCAATTTCTGGCAGGACGTTGCGGTCGATCTCGATAAGGGGAGAATTTATTTTCCACGGCGCGACATGGAACGATTCGGTGTGACGCCGGCGGACCTGGCGGCGCATACGTCGTCGCGCGAATTCATCGAGCTGATTCGCCATGAAGCGGGAGTCGCGCGCGCGATGCTGGTCGAGGGCGGAGAATTGCACAAGCGCGTGGACAAGCGGCTGCGACGCGACATCGTGATGTTCG
This sequence comes from uncultured delta proteobacterium, assembly GCA_963724395.1. GTDB lineage: Bacteria > Desulfobacterota > Binatia > Binatales > Binataceae > Binatus. Next base: position 513,415 of record CAVRUK010000006.1, read on the forward strand.
CGGGCGGCGGGCTGGCGATATTGCGCGCGATCGATCGCGTCAACTACGACGTGTTCCGGATGCGTCCGGAATTGGCGAAACTCGACTACTTGAAACTCGGATGGAGCGCGATCCGTGGGCGACTTGAAGTCTGACGGCGGCGCCGCCGGCGTCGAGCAAGCAGGCGGGCGCGACGGCACGTCGCTTGAAGCCGACTACGAACGCTGTGCGGAAATCACGCGGCGCTCGCGGTCGAGCTTTTACTACGCGTTCATTTTGTTGCCGCCCGAACGGCGCCGCGCGCTGCACGCCGTTTATGCATTTTGCCGCTTCATCGACGATATCGCCGACGACGAATCAATTCGCGAGCCGGCGCTGCTGCTGAAGCGGTGGCGCGAGGAACTCGACCGGGTGTACGCGGGCGCGCCGACACGTGCGCTCTCACGCGCGCTCGCCGATAGCGCGCGGCGATTCAACATTCCGCGCGAGCTGTTCGAGGAAATCATCAACGGCGTGGAGATGGATCTCTCGCGCAACCGCTACCAAAGCTGGGAAGAGCTGCGGCCGTACTGTTATCGCGTCGCGTCGGCGCTGGGCCTCATCTGCATCGAGATTTTCGGCTACCGCAATCCGTCGGCGAAGTTGTACGCGGAGAACCTCGGGCTCGCGCTGCAGTTGACGAATATTATTCGCGACGTGCGCGAGGACGCTGAGCGCGGCAGGATTTATCTTCCGCTGGAAGACCTCGCGCGCTTCAAGGTTAGCGAGGAAGAAATTATCGGCGGCGTGTACACGCCGAACTTCGTCAGCCTGATGGACTTCGAGGCGCGACGCGCGCGCGAACTTTACGCGCTGGCGCAGAGCGAACTCGCAGCAGAAGATCGCGCGACGCTGTTGACCGCAGAGGCGATGCGGCTCATCTACGCCGCGCTGCTCGAACGAATCATCAAGTCTAATTATCGCGTGCTCGACCGCCGCCACAGCCTCTCCGCGCCGCATAAGCTCTATCTGGTTGGCCGCGCGTGGGCGGTCGGCCGCTTCGGCTCGCTGCGCGGATAAATGACGCCCGCAATCAAAAACGCAGTCGTGATCGGCGCCGGGTTCGCCGGGCTCAGCGCGGCGGTTGCGCTGGCCGAGCGCGGCGTGCGGGTCACGGTGCTCGAAGGAAAACCGGCGCTCGGCGGGCGCGCGCATTCGTTCGCCGATCCGGACACCGGCGATTTCGTCGACAACGGACAGCACGTTCTGATGGGTTGTTACGGCGAGACGCTCGACTTTCTCAAGCGGATTGGCGCCTACGACCAGTTGGTGTTTCATGAGGATTTGGAGATCGAAATGCTCGCGGGTCCCGGACAGAGCGCGACCCTGAAAACGGCGCGGCTGCCAGGACCGCTGCACATGACGGCGGCGTTGCTCGGTTACCGGCATCTCAGTCTGGCGGAGCGGATCGGCGTTATGCGCGGCGGCCTTCGCATGCTGGCGATGAGACGGTTTGGCGGCGGCGAACTGCGCACTATCACCGTTGCGCAACTGATGGATCGCCTCGGGCAGTCGGAACACGCGCGCCGATGCTTCTGGTACCCGATGTCGATCGCGACTCTGAACGACGAGCCCGAATCGTCGTCGGCGCAGCTGTTGGTTGAAGTCCTGAAGCGAGCTTTTTTTTCGCGCCGCCGCGACTCGGCGTTCGTTTACTCGCGCGTCGGCCTGACTGACTTGTACTGCACAGGCGCGAAGCGGTTGATCGAGCGTGCCGGCGGGACCGTGGCCACGCATTCGATCGTCGAGATGCTGGAAGTTGGCGAGCGAGGCCAGGTCGAAAGCGTGCGGCTGCGCGACGGGCGGCGAATCGAGGCGTCGGATTTCATCAGCGCGGTCCCGACGCCTCAGCTGCTCCGGTTTCTGCCCGAGAACGCGGTTGCCGATCCTTTTTTTTCTCGCCTCACAGGTCTTTCGGGCTCGCCAATCATCTGCGTCCACGTCTGGCTCGATCGCGAAGTGACTAATTCGCCGTTCATCGGCTTTATCGGCACCACTACTCAGTGGCTATTCAATAAACGTCTGATATTCGCGCAGCGCGGCGAGGCGCATCCGGGCTACTTGAGCTTCGTGATCAGCGGCGCGCGGAAGCTGGTCGATCGCAGCAACCAGGAGATCCTCGATATCGTCATCAACGATCTTCACGCTATGATTCCCGCGTCGCGCGCGGCGAAGGTCGTCAAGTCGCTGGTGCTGAAGGAGAAAAACGCGACGATGGCGCCTGACCTTCGATCGCATGACTTGCGTCCGACGGCGAAAACGCCGATTGCGAACTTTTTTTTGGCCGGCGACTGGATACAGACCGGGTTGCCCGCAACGATTGAGAGCGCGGTGATTTCAGGACGGGCCGCGGCCGCAGCCGTGGTCGCGCGGACCGCCGAATAGCTATTCGTTGAGTCGAATGAGTACCAAGTTAGCATTGGTGACGGGCGGCAACGGATTCGTTGGATGCCACGTGGTGCGCGCGCTGCTGGCCCGCGGCGATCGGGTGCGAGTGCTGGTGCGCGAGAACGCGGATTTGAGCGCGCTGGTAGGTCTGCCGATCGAGGTCGTGCGCGGCGATCTCCGGTACTTCGATTCCGTCGAGAGAGCTGTGAAGGGATGCGACGAGGTCTATCACGTCGCCGCCGATTACCGGCTGTGGCTTACAGATTCGGCGCCGATGTACGCGACCAACGTCACCGGCACGAAGTATGTTATCCGGGCCGCGGTCAGCGCGGGAGTCTCGCGAATCGTTCACACCAGCACTGTGGGGGCGCTCGGGATTCCACACGGCGGAGCGGGACGCGAGGACACGCCGTCGTCGCTCTCCGACATGCCGGGTCACTACAAGCGATCGAAGTACTTGGCGGAGCAGGCGGCGCTGGAAGCCGCGCGCGCGGGCGCGCCGGTGGTGATCGTGAATCCGTCGACGCCGATTGGCGCGCTCGACTTCAAGCCGACGCCGACGGGCCGAATCATCGTGGACTTTTTGGGTCGGCGGATGCCCGCGTATGTGGAAACGGGGTTGAATATCGTGGATGTCGAGGATGTCGCGCGCGGTCATCTGCTGGCGGCGGAGCGCGGTCGAATCGGGGAGAAATATATTCTGGGCGGCGACAATCTCACGCTCAAGGAATTTCTGGGACGGCTCGCTGCAGTTTCCGGGCTGCCTGCGCCGAAGATCAGAATTCCATACGCGGTGGCGCTCGGCTACGCGCTCGGCGCTGAAGCGTTCGCGCGCACCGTAACACGCCGCGCGCCGCGGGCCAGCCTGACCGAGGTGCGGATGGCGCGGAAGCGGATGTTCTTCGACTCGTCGAAGGCGCGTGCGGAGTTGGGCTATTCGCCGGGGCCGATCGACGCGGCGATAGCGTCGGCGATAGAATTTTTCAGATCCAAAGGGACGGCGAAGAGCGCCGCGTAGGCTACGCGATGCATCTGCTGCTATCCACGATCGCGCTGCGCCCGTACGTGTTCATCTTCCTGGCGAGTTTTCTGTTTATCGCGATCGTGAATTTCGGTCTGCGCACGACGCTGCTGTTTACCGTCCTGACGTACGCCGTGTCGCTCGCGTGCGAGTGGTCTTCGGTCCATAACGGATTCCCATTCGGGCTGTATCATTATGTCGACGCGACCCGCGCGCGAGAGATTTGGGTCTTCGGCGTGCCGTTCATGGATTCGCTGTCGTTCACGTTCCTCGCGTTCGCCAGCTACACCGTCGCGCTGTTGCTGAGTTCGCCGCTGTATCGGCGCGGCGCTGATTTTCGGATTCTCGACACGTGGGAGATTCGCCGAGCGCCGCGCGTATGGCTGATGGCGGCACTGTTCATGGTGATGGTCGACATGGTCGTCGATCCACTGAGCGTGCTCGGCGACAAGTGGTTCCTCGGCAAAATTTTCTGGTACGATCCGCCGGGGCCGCACTTCGGCGTGCCGATCAGCAACTATCTCGGATGGTATTTCGTCGCCGCTATCACGATTGCAGTTTTCCAATGGCTCGACGCTGCGCTCAATCGTGGCGCGGCCAAACCTGCGGGCTCGCTTTCCGTCATGCCCTCGCGTGCGCTGCTGGGTCCGGCGCTGTATGCGGGGATCGTGATCTTCGGAATCGCGATGCTGTTCCGAATCAACGCGCCGAATATCGGGTGGGCTGCGGTGTTTATCTACCTGCCGTTCACGGTGCTCGCGATTCATATTCTCACCCGCCGCGAATCCTGGGGCGATGCCGCCGCCATCGAACGCCATCTTGCGGATTTTCCCTACGAGCGCGGTCTTCCCGTCTGGAAGCCAACGAGCGGTCGCAAGCACGAGTTGCACCGCGCCACCGCGTAGCGCCGCCCTTCCAAATTTTCGCCAACTGTGGCAAGCGTCGTTCGTCGAGCAAAGGTTAGGCGGGCGAGGTGACTCAGCATGCTGCTCAAGGACAAGGTTGCGCTGATAACGGGCGCCGGTTCGGGAATCGGACGCGCCAGCGCGATTCGGTTCGCGCAAGAGGGCGCGAAGCTGATGGTCGCCGACGTGCGCGCGGAAACGGCGAGCAATACCGCGGCTGAGATCGAGAAGGCGGGCGGTGTCGCGAAATCGATATCGGTGGACGTGCGCATCGGCGCCGAAGTCGAGCGCATGGTGAACGAAACCATCGCCGCGTTCGGCCGTCTCGACATCTTGTTCAACAACGCCGGCGTGTTCGTGCCGAAAAGCGTGGTGGACACGAGCGAGGAAGAATGGGACTGGGTCGTGGACGTGTGCCTGAAAGGCGTATTTTTCGGCTGCAAGTATGCGATACCACAAATGATCAAGCAGGGCGGTGGCGTGATCATCAACACCGCCAGCGGCGCCGGCATCGAAGGCGTGCCGAATCTCGGCGCCTATCAGGCCGCGAAGGGCGGCGTCGTGATCATGTCGAAGGGGATCGCGCTCGACTTCGCGCGTCACAAGATTCGATGCGTGTCGATTTGTCCGGGCGTGATCGAAACGCCGATCGCCGAGAATTGCAACACCGTTCCCGCCGGCGCATCGCAGCTGGTTTGGGAGCGCACCGGCAACATGCATCCGCTCGGGCGCAACGGCAAGCCCGAAGAGGTCGGCGCGCTGGCGGCGTTCCTCGCGTCGGACGAGGCGGGCTTCATCACGGGTGTCGCGGTGCCGATTGACGGCGGTTTCAGCGCGGGCGCTTTCGCCCCGCCGGCGCGAGAGCACGCCTAGCGGCGCGATGAACCTTGCCGTCGTGCGCGATCGCCGTGAGCGCGTCGGCGATTGCGGCAGTCGCGCGCGAGAGGTTGCGAATCATCCGCGGCAGCTTGAGCATCGTGCCCGGATTACGCAGCAGGTAAGACGTCGCGGCGAGCGGGCGCACGTTGCCGTCCTTGTCGGCCATCTCGGCACCGACTACTTCGTCGTCAATTTCGTCGAGCACCGCGCGAATCGCCACGAACGGCAGTCCGCGCACTGCGGCTTCCGCGGCTATCGCGGCGGTTTCCATGTCCACGGCGATCGCACCCGTGCTTTCCTTGGCGCGGCGTTTCTCGGCGCCCGTCGCGAGCACGCGATGCGATGTCAAGATCGCGCCGGTCGAGTACGCGATGCCTGCGGACGCAAGCGCGAGGCCGGCCGCGCGCAGATGCGCGTCGCCGACGGCGGTCATTTGTTCCGCAATCCGGCCGCCGGCATCCATCGTGAGAACGCGGTCGGAGAGAACGAGGTCGCCGGGCTTCAGACCGCTCGAAAGCGCGCCGACGACGCCGGTCCCGATAACCAATTCCGCCTCGGGCATCAGCTCGAACGCGCGGCGCGCGGTTTCGGTTGCGCGCCGGTGACCGATCCCATGCCCAACAACGGTAAACTGTTTGCCGCCGATCTCTGCGCGAAAGCCATGCAAGCCGTCGAGAGCGAGCGGCGTGCGATTGCGCACGCGGCGCTTGAAAGGCGCGATCTCACGTGCGAAGGCGTAAAAGAGAAGAATCAATCGCGTGATCTCATTTCGATTTCTCGGAGCCAGCGCTTGAGCGGACCGTGCGATGCTATCAAAATTGTGCCGGTGTTCCTTTTCAGTGAGCACGGTTGGCGAGTTTGAAGCGCCTGATCGTTAACGCCGACGACTTCGGCTTGTCGCCCGAGGTCAACGCCGGCATCATGCGCGGGCGTCGCGACGGGATTTTGCGCAGTGCGAGCCTGATGGTCGCCGAGCCTGCCGCGCGCGCAGCTGCCGATCTGGCACGTGACGATCCCGCGCTCGACGTGGGTCTGCATGCTGTTGTCTGTCGCGGACGCAGTGTGCTCGACGCCTCGAGGCTCGGCGCCGCGGTCAGCGCCACGGGCGAGTTCATGGACAGCCCCGTGACTGCGGGACTGCGGTATTTCTTCGACCGCTCGATGCGCGCCGCGATGACCGACGAACTGCGCGCGCAGGTCGAGCGGCATCTCGAGCTGGTCGGCTACCTCAACCATATCGACGGCCATCTGAACTTCCACGTCCATCCGCTGTTCGCCGATATTCTGGTTCACCTCGCCGTGGAATACAAAGTGCCGTGCATCAGGCTGCCACGCGAGCGCGTGATGACGACGATCCGCCTGCGGCGCGACAATGCGCCCCGCAAGCTCGTCGAGTCGATCATTTTTCGCACGCTGTCGCGCCGCACCCGCCGCATGATGGCGGAGCGCGGCCTCACCTCGACCGACGCGCTGTTTGGACTTCATCAGAGTGGTCATCTGAGCGAGGACTATGTGGTGGGTATGATCGATCGCATCCGCACTGGCGTGACAGAATTTTATTTCCATCCGGCCGCCGATATCGGCGGAGTCCCGCCCGCGCCCGAGGCGCAGCTCGAGGTCGAGATTCTCACCAGCGCGCGCGTGCGCGATGCAATCGATCGAAACGGAATCGAGCTGATCACGTTTGCCGATCTGGCGAAGAGCAAAATCGCCGCTTGATTCAACTTTGCATCTGGCGTTCCCTGTCAATCGACGAAAACTTCCCGCGCAGGAGAGAACTTCATGGCGGACGTGAAAATTCGGCCCGCGGTGCGCGACGACCTGCCGCGCCTGACCGAGATTTACAACTACTACGTCGTCAACACGCCGATCACCTTCGACCTGGAGCCGGTGACGGTCGAGCAGCGCGCGCGATGGTTCGACGAGCACGCCGGCACCAGGCGGCATCGTCTGTTCGTCGCGGAAGACGCGGGCCTGGTCGTCGGCTGGGCGGGCACGGGACCGTTTCGCGACCGGGCGGCCTACGACACGAGCGCCGAGACGTCGATCTACTGCGCGCACGACGCGACCCGGCGCGGAATCGGTGCGATGATGTATCGCGTACTGTTCGACGCGCTCAGGAGGGAGGATATCAATCGACTGCTGGCCGGCATCACGCTTCCCAACGAGGCGTCGATCAAGCTGCATCGCAAGTTCGGCTTCACCGAGGTCGGCGTCTTCACCGAATGCGGCCGCAAGTTCGACCGCTACTGGGACGTTGTGTGGATGGAGCGTCCGCTGCGGCTCGCCGGCGAATGAATTGCTCGCCCTGCGGCAAGGTTTGAACTAGGCTAGGTGTTGCGCGGCGCACGCCCCGCGATTTTTCATTTTTCACGGTTCGAGACTCGATTGCATATATAAGGAAGAGAGACCCGATGCGCGATCAGGATGGAGCTCCCCTCGCCGATACGTCGCAGGACTATCGCCTGCCGAAAACCGTCACGCCCAGGCGCTACGACATTCGCCTTACGCCCGATCTCAAGTCGTTCACGTTTCAAGGCGAAGTGAATATCGCCGTCGTCGTCAACGAAGCGACCGACGACGTCGTGCTGAATGCGCTCGAGCTCGAAATCGACCAGGTCACCGCGGAGCGCGGCGGAAAATCTCTCGCCGCGAAGGCCGAAATGGAAGCGGCCAAGGAACGCGCGCATCTGCGATTCGCCGGGAAACTTTCGCCGGGCGAATGGACGCTGAAGATTGCTTTTCGCGGAATCCTGAACGACAAGCTGCACGGCTTTTATCGCAGCCAGTACCAGGACGCTTCCGGCAACACGCATGTCGCCGCGACGACGCAGTTTGAATCCACCGACGCGCGCCGCGCGTTTCCGTGCTGGGACGAGCCCGAGCTCAAGGCGAGCTACAAAGTCACGCTGATCGTCGATGAGGGTCTGACCGCGATTTCCAACGGCGGACAGGAGAGCGAGCGCAAGCTGGCCGGCGGCAAGAAGGAGGTCGTCTTCAAGGAGACGATCGCGATGTCCACCTACCTCGTCGCGTTCATCGTCGGCCAGTTCGATGCGACCGCGCCGGTCGATGCGGGCACGCCGCTGCGAATCGTTCACGTCCCAGGCAAGGAGTCGTTGACCAGTTGGGCGAAGCAGATCGGCGCGTTCTCGCTCAAATATTTTGCCGGCTACTATGGCCTCAAGTATCCCGGCGACAAGCTCGACCTGATCGCGATTCCCGATTTCGCGTCGGGCGCGATGGAAAATCTCGGCGCGATCACGTTCCGCGAGACCGCGCTGCTCGCCGACGAAAAAACCGCGTCGCGCGCCGAGCTCGAGCGCGTCGCCGACGTGGTCTCGCACGAGAACGCGCATATGTGGTTCGGCGATCTCGTCACGATGCGATGGTGGAACGGCATCTGGCTCAACGAGGCCTTCGCCACCTTCATGGAAATGCTGGCGGTCGACGCGTGGAAGCCGGAGTGGAAGCGATGGGAGAGTTTCAGCGTCTCGCGCGCGGCCGCGATGGCGATCGACGGGCTGCGCAGCACGCGCCCGATCGAGTACGAGGTGCGCAGCCCTGAAGATTGCCGCGCGATGTTCGACATCCTGACGTACGAGAAGGGCGCGGCCGTGCTGCGGATGCTCGAGCAGTTCCTGGGCGCCGGCGTTTTTCGCGACGGCATTCGCCTCTACCTGAAGAAGCATCAATTCAGCAACACCGAGACCGGCGACCTGTGGGACGCGCTCGAGGCGGCGTCGCGCGAGCCCGTGCGCAAAATGATGGACTCGTGGATCTTCCAGCCCGGCTTCCCGATCATCGACGCGTCGCCAACCGCCGACGGCCGCGGACTGAAACTTTCGCAGCGCCGCTTCTTCTATCTCGTCGAGGACAACAATCAGCTTTGGCATGTGCCCGTGATGGTTCGCGCGAAGAGCGACAAGGGCGTCGCGACCCACAAGGTGCTGCTCACTACCAAAGAGACGACCGTCGATATCCCGGGCAAGCTCGAATGGGCGCTGTTGAACGAGGGCGGCCACGGATTCTATCGCGTTCACTACGCGCCGCCGTTGCTCGCGGCGATTACGAAGAACCTCAGCGCGCTGCAACCGATCGAGCGCTTCGGGTTGGTGAGCGATACGTGGTCGGCGACCGTCGCGGGACTCGGCCCGCTCAGCGAGTTCCTCAAGATGGCGCGGCTGTTCACCAACGAGACCGATATCAACGTGTGGCGCGCGTTGATTGGTGCGTTCGCGTACCTCGACATGATCGCGTCCGATGCCGACCGGCCCGCGCTCGCGGCAACCGTGCGTCAGAGCGTCGGTCCCGCCGCCGCGCGTCTCGGCTGGGAGCCAAAGTCCGGCGAGAGTGAGCTGGTGCGCCAGTTGCGCGGCACGCTCATCGGCGCGCTCGGCACGCTCGGCGACGATCCCGAGGTGCAGAAACGCGCGCGCGATCTCTATGCGCGCTTCGAGGACAGTCCAGAGTCCGCCGATCGTGATCTTGTGCCGCCGCTGGTGAATATCCTCGCGCACTCCGGCGACGCCGCGCGTTACGAGGAGTTCAAGCGAAAGTTCAAAGCGCCGCGCACGCCGCAGGAGGAGCAGCGCTATCTGTTTGCGCTGGCGAATTTTCGCGATCGCGAACTGCTGAAAAAAACTATGGAGATGACGCTCGACGGCCAGGTGCGCACGCAAAACGCGCCCTACCTGATGCATTCGCTGTTGCTCAACCCGACCAGCCGCTACGAAGCTTGGGACTTTGCGCGCGCGCATTGGGACGAGATGATTCAGAAGTATCCCGACAACGCGCTGCCGCGGATGTGCGAGGCCGTCGTCGCGCTGCTCGATCGCGAGGACGAGGTCAAGAAGTTCTTCACCGAGCATCGCGTGCGTCTCGGCGGCAAGATAATCGATCAACATCTCGAGCGGCTGAGCGTCGCCGTCGGATTCCGGAAACGCGAAGGCAAAAATCTGCAGACTACGCTCAAGGGATGAACCGGGAGGACGATTCGATGACAACTGAATCAACGCCGGCCGCCGCCACGATCATTCACGACGATCAGCCGATCCGCTTCGAGCGCGCGATCGCGGACTCGAATGCGCTGTGGCTCGACGCGGCGGAACTGAAAAAGCTCGCGGGATGGGAACTCAAGCCGGCGGGCATCTGCCGCGGCGATTTGTGCGTGCCGATTCCGCCGGGACGCGAGAACGAATTCGCCTCGAAGCACGACGGCGCGGCCTGGCTCAACTTCACTGCGCTCGCCGACCAGATGGGCAAACCGTGGGCCGGCGACGCAAAGAATCGCGTATGGTACTTCGGCGCCGACGCCGCCGAGCGCGACAACGCGCTGGGCTCGCTCGAAGCTCCTGATTTTCAATTGCCCGACCTCGAAGGCAAACTGCATCGCCTGTCGGACTACCGCGGCAAGAAGGTGTTCCTGCTCGCATGGGCCTCCTGGTGAGGATGCTCCCTTGACCTGCCCGGGTGGCAGGCGCTGTACGAAGAACTCAAGGACCTCAACTTCACGATCGTCACGGTCGCGCTCGACACCGGCGGCGCCACCGCGGCAGGCGCGTTCATCAAGGCCGGCAAGCCCGCGCATCCTTCGTTGATCGACACCCGGCACGTCGTCGCCGAACTCTACAACATGGTCAACGTGCCGACCGCCGTGTGGATCGATGAATCGGGAACGATCGTGCGGCCCAACGAAGTTGCGTACGCGCTCGACACGTTCCGCGCGATCACCGGTCTCGATTCGGCGCGATATCTCGACGCACTTCGGGATTGGGCGAAGCATGGCGCGAGCAGCCGCTTCGTGATGAAGCCCGACGAGGTAAAACGCAAGCTGAAACTGCCGACGCGCGAGCATGCGCAAGCGGCCGCGTACTTCAGGCTGGCCGAGTATCTGTGCGAGACCGGTCACGCGCCCGACGCGGTGCCTTACTTCAAGCAAGCGCGGCGACTGCGCCCCGAGAGCTGGACGATCACGCGGCAAGCGTTTGCGATGGGCGATCCGGAGCGCGACTACGGCACGACGTTCGTCAACGAAGTCGCCAAGCTGCAAGGCCGGCTGTACTATGACTTGCTCGATCTCGACGGCTCTGGGAGCAACCCGGAGCAAGAGCAGGTCGCGAAGGAAGGCGCCGAGCGCCTGCGCAAACTGGTCGAGGGACGCAGCCAATAAGACGGCGGCTCTCGACTGAACTTCGGCATGGGCTAGGATGGCGCGATGGCGAAGGCGAACATCCTGATCGGCACCTCGGGCTTTTCGTACAAGGAATGGCTCGGCGGCTTTTATCCGGAGAAACTCCCCGGCGCCAAGATGCTCGAGTACTACGCCGAGCGGATGCCGACGGTCGAGATCAACTACACGTTCCGCGCGATGCCGAAGAGCGCGATGCTGGAAGGATGGGCCGCGCGCACGCCGCCGACTTTTCGCTTCGCGCTCAAGGCCCCGCAGCGCATCACGCACTTCGCCAAGCTGCGCGACGTCAAAGAGACCACCGATACATTCATCGAGCGCGCGTCGGTGATGGGCGAGCGGCTCGCGCCCGCGCTGTTCCAGCTCCCGCCGGACTTGAAGTTGGATCTGCCGCTGCTGCGCGACTTCCTGGCGATTGTGAAGGGCAGGATTCGCGCCGCATTCGAATTCAGAAATCGAAGTTGGTTCGACGACTCCGTGATGACCGCGCTTGCTGACAACGGCGTCGCGCTGTGCATCGCGGAAACGGAAAAGCTCGGGTCGCCGCTCAGCGCACCGCGCCATACGTCTATGTCCGACTGCGCAAAGAAACCTACGACGACGCGGGCCTCGATGAGTGGGTGAAAAATCTAAATCGCCTCGCCTCGGACGCCGAAGAAATCTTCGTCTACTTCAAACACGAAAGCTCCGCGCCCGATCTCGCGATGCGCCTGCGCGCCAAGCTCGACTCGAAGACCCGCATGGTCGATGTTACTCACCTGCACGAGGGACAAGGCTTTCAGATCATCGGAGCCAAGAAGTAACTTCACGCGAGCAGACCTTTGCCCGGCACGTGATTCACCTCGAGGCGGATGCCGTCGGGATCTTCGAACAGCACTGAGTAGTATCCCGGCGCCCACGGGCCGTCCTCCGGAGGGTGTACGATCTTTGCGCCGATCGTTTTGAGGAAGCTGTAAATCTCGTCGACGTCGCCGCGCTCGCGCGCGCGCAGACACACGTGATGCAGCCCGACGCGCCGCTGCTGGAATTTTTCAGCGCGATACGAATCGTCGCCGCGCATGATTCCCACCGCCGTCCTTCCGCCCACGCAGTACAGCATTTCTTCGCTGCGCATGACCGGCTTGAGGCCGAGATACATGAGCAGCTTTTCGTAGAATGGAAAGCACGCCTCGAAGTTGCTGACCGTGAGCATCACATGCGCGACGCCGTTGATTTCCATTTCATTTCTCCAGGTTCTGCACCGCTGCCGCGCGCTTCCACAATCTCAAGCAACGCTTTAACTTCTATTCCGGCTGCCCGGGGATTTCGCTCAGCGCGCCTGGGCCATGCGCGACGGCTTCGGCTGTTCGTGGCCGAGAATCGGATGCGGCCGGTACGGCTTTTCGAGCGCGGCGACTTCGTCCGCGGTGAGCTTCACGTCGACGGCCGCGATGGCCTCCTTCAGATGCGCGAGCTTGGTCGCGCCTATGATCGGTGCCGTGACTCCCGGCGCCTGCAGGATCCACGCGCACGCGATCTGCGACGGTGTGACGCTGCGCTCCTTTGCGATCTGCTCGACGACGCTCAGCACTTCGAAGTCGTACTCGCGGAAGTACATATTCTTGGCGAAGTCGTCGGTCTTGGCGCGCGCGGTCGGGCCGCTGCCGCCTTTTTCGCGATTGCCCGCCAGGAATCCACGCGCGAGCGGGCTCCACGGGATCAAACCGACGCCGTTGTCGATGCAGAGCGGATTCATCTCGCGCTCCTCCTCGCGATAGACGAGGTTGTAGTGGTTTTGCATCGAGATGAATCGGTGCCATCCGTTTTCTTTTTGCAGCGCGAGCGCCTTGGCGAACTGCCACGCCGCCATCGAGCTCGCGCCGAGGTAGCGCACCTTGCCGGCGCGCACGAGAGAGTCGAGCGCCTCGAGGGTTTCCTCGATCGGTGTCGTGTAATCCCATCGATGGATTTGGTAGAGGTCGATGAAATCCATCTTGAGGCGGCGCAGCGACGCGTCGCACGCTTCGAGAATATTTTTGCGGCTGAGGCCCGCGCGATTGAGACCCGAGGCCATCGGGCCGTGCACCTTGGTCGCGACGACGATTTCGTCGCGCTTGGCCATCTCGCCGAGCCATCGCCCGGTGACCTCCTCGCTGGCGCCGACCGAGTAGACGTTGGCCGTGTCGAAGAAATTGATCCCCGACTCGACGGCGGCGGCGAAATGTTCGCGCGCCTCGTCCATCGTGAGCACCCAGTCGCGCCATTTCTTGTCGCCATAGCTCATGCATCCGAGGCAGATGCGAGAGACGGTGATTCCGGTTTTGCCCAATTTCGAGTAGTGCATGGTTTCTCCAAATTTTTTTAGATTCTTTTAGAATGGTCAGCCTTGAGCCAAAACTCCGGCGCTTGCACTCGCGAGTCAAGGTGGAATTGGGGTGGGATCATGCTTAGATACAGGCGTTTTCGACTAACCGAGTTCAGTCGAAAGCAGCAATCTCATACCATATGTTGGTAGTGGGCGGTTTTGGTCACGGAATTAGCTCCGCGATCTCTTCGATACTCCAAACATGATCCGAGACGCCAGCCGCCATCGCGGGCGTTTCAGTCTTTAGCGTCTGATGAATTCGCGCAAAATTATAGTACATGTAGAAAAGCGCGATTGCATGGCCGTGATTCGCGACTTTCTTTGAGAACGCATTTGTAAGCCGCGTGAAGCGCCGCATTCCCATCCGCATGTTGAGATTCTGGCGTTCAACGTAGCTGGTCGAAATGTGCTCGGGATCGGGATTCCCGCGAATTATCTTCTTCTCGGCATTTAGGCAAACCGCAGGGCTGTATCGACGCTGCTCCGACTCGGGCGGGGTGCCGTACATCTTCACGATCATCGCGTAGTCAAGCTCGCGCGGGAACGCAGCGTCAACGGCGTCCAGATACGCGTGATGCCCATCGGTCGAAAGCTGAACCGGATTCGCAAGGCGGCTTGCTACGTCGCGCATGAAGCTATGTGCGGCTTGTGGCCCGCGCGTTCCGACATGCCAGCACGGAACGAGTTTCGTATCAGCGTCGATTGCGGTCCAAGTCCAAACGTCGCCGTATCCGAATCGGCCCTGATACTCTGCCGGTACGTTCTTCGCTTTGGAGTAGACGAAACTCCAAATCTCATCGCACTGGATTCGCTTGGTCGTCAGGTTGCGGAGATGTTCGCGCTGATAGGCAAGGCACGCATCGCCAGCATCGACAACCAGCTTGAGCACGGCATCTTTCGATGAATGCGTGAGCCGGCAAGTTGCGCGAACAGAATTGCCTTCAACCAAGCACGCGATGATTTGCGCACGGCGTTCGATGGACAGCTTGTTCATGTCCATTATTATGCTTGCTCGGGCAGGCAATGTCAAGGACTGCGTTATCGATTTGTTTGCTTTAGATACCTCTTGTGATAGTGAACGCGATTACCTTTCCTTTTCGCTTGACGGACACTGGGGGCATTGTTAAGTTAGGTGTTAACAATATCGGATATCGATCTCGTATGCGAGACTCATCCGGATCAACTTTCAAAAGCGATATTCCCCGGACTTCCTGCACGGCGGACGCTCTATATTTCGGAGAAGCTCAAACAGTTCATTACATCTACCGCACCAGGAATGGACATCGACATGCGCGGGCGATGGCTTACGGCGCGTGCGGTTCTTGAGAATTTTGTCGATGGAAAATGGATCACGATTAAGTCCCGACCAAAGAGCCGCGCGGAAATGAGCATATTGTGCCCACACGATGAGGGAATTTGGGAAATTCGCGATGTCAAACCGAAGCCAGCAGTCAGAGTGCTGGGAAGCTTTACCGAAAAGGATGTTTTCATTGCTTTGGCACCTTACGAACGCGCCGAACTAGGAGCCAAGGGATCAGAAGCATGGAGCAACGCACTTCGCAATTACAAAACTCAATGGACTGAATTGTTTAATGGACACCGGCCTATGGTCGGAGGGAGTTACCCCGATGCCTACCTCAGCCTTGCCCGATATCTTGACTGATATCTATAGTGAGCAACCAATTCCAGCGGACAAGATCGCTTACCTAGTAGCTCGGGCGAAACTAAGGCTTCACAACCTTATCCTGCGCCGATTTGCGGCAGCAGAAGATAAAGGTCTCGATCAAGTGACTATTGCACGCCGTTTGGGGGTAAGCCGAGCGCGAGTGAGCCAACAGATTGCCGTACCCGGCAATTGGACAATCGAATCCGTGACGAAACTAGCTGCTGCAATCGGTGGCGAAATCGATTTTGATTGGATTTCCTTTCCGCCTTGTGAAACCGAAATGAAACCTCAAGCAAAGACGGTTGCTAGTCCACCGGAACAGTCTCACCCCGAACCGTTTCAACCAGCTCCACCAGATGAGATCGCTTCGATCAAAATCAACCCTGAGGAGACAGATGAGCAACCAGTGCCGTGACTAGTAATCTTCCCGCCCTTACGAATCTGCGTTTGATTCACATCAGTATCAGTTTTGGATCAGAACGTGACACTGAGGAAATAAAGAAAGCATTCAGCAAGGCTGTGGATTGGATTTACTACATGCCGAATTGTTGGTTCGTTCTAACCACAAGCGACACAGGCCGTTGGTACGCAAGGTTGCTACCGTTATTAGGCGATCTTGATACTATGCTGATCTGCGAAGTCAACCCCGAGGAGATCACGGGATGGCTTGGCAGATGGATCATTGAGTGGATTCAGAAGTCGCAAGATCGCATTTCTAAAGCTCACTAACCATCCTAGTCATGTCCCCATCTTTTGGCGGCAGCTTTCTTTGCGATTTCTCTTCGTCGCCGTTGGCTGAGTGTCGCGGCTCGGGCCTTTCCGCCCTTCGATGCCCCGAGCGCCGATAGCGCCTGCGCATGTATGTTCTTGCCCTCTGCGGGCTTCAGGACTTCGCCAGTAACTTGCTCGACTTCGCGAAGGGCGTTCTGAATGAAGTCAGCGCGTTTGCCGCCTCTGCTTGCTCGGGTAGGCATGGGCGTAGTATGACATCTACCGGAGGGCAATTCAAATGGCGAAGCTAATCTACGTTACCGATCACCATAAAGGCGAACTGATGTTGTTAAACGCTGATCAGATTGAGTCCGCGCGTATTTTGGAAGTCATGACTGGGAAGCGCACATTAATCACTATGGCGAGTCAGGCGACTTTCCATGTGCAAGAGACTCTCGACGATTTGGTCGGTCTGTGTGGCTAGCTTGATCGATCACGGTGTATTGAAGCAATTCTATCGCCTCTTGCAGTAGCGCCGTCGCGTCACGCACTGTCATGCCTGAAAGCTGCTCAATAATTTGGTTTGGGGTTGTCATTAACGGTCTCCTAATTTGGGCAATTATATACTTGACTCACCCAGCGATTTCCGCTATATTTTGAGTTATGGAAACGAACATCCCGAAGACCCTGAACGAGGCGATCCGCTACTTCGCCAATCGCGACAACTGCTTGAAAACAGCGATTGCGCTTCGCTGGCCTGATGGCGTGAAATGCCCGACGTGCGGAAGCAAAGAAGTTATCTTTCTGGCGACCCGTCAAATTTGGAAGTGCAAGAACCAGCACGACAGACGCCAATTCTCCGCCAAAGTCGGAACCGTCTTTGAAGACTCGCCTATCGGACTGGACCGATGGTTCACGGCGATGTGGCTGATCGCCAACTGCAAGAACGGAGTTAGCTCCTGCGAGATCGCGCGCGATCTGGGCGTCACGCAAAAGACCGCTTGGTTCATGCTGCATCGCATCCGTCTGGCGATGAACACGGGCACCTTTGAGAAGCTGACCGGCGAAGTGGAAGCAGATGAAACTTTTATCGGTGGCCTCGCCCGAAACATGCACAAGAATAAAAAAACAAAGATCACCGGCACGGGCGGGGCCGGAAGCGGTAAGGCGGTCGTGATGGGATTGGTAGACCGCAAGAACAAGCAGGTTCGCATAGTGCACGTGCCCAATGTTCAGCGCGACACTTTGCAGACTCAGGTGAGAAAATACGTTCAGGGCGGTTCTTACGTTTTCACTGACGCATGGCTTGGCTATCACGGTCTGGATCGCGAGTACGTACACAAAGTGATCGATCACGCGGAAGCCTACGTTCAGGGCAACGTGCACACCAACACGATTGAAAATTTCTGGTCGCTCTTGAAGCGCGGATTGAAAGGCACTTACGTCAGCGTCGAGCCGTTCCATCTGTTCCGCTATCTCGATGAGCAAGCGTTTCGATACAACAATCGAAAGACCGATGACGGTAGCCGGTTTGTCGAGACGCTGACCGGAGTCACTGGAAAACGCTTGACCTACAAGCACTTGACCGGCAAGGACGAAAGCGCGATCCCCCTTAGTCCAGCGTAGGCAGGAACGAGGCAAGCGCGGGCGCGAGCCGCTTCCCATCGCGCCGGATGCGGGCGTAAGGTGGAAACATGACAAAAGCCGACCCGTCCAGTTCCCTCTCCCCTTTCCAGCGATTCGAGAAGCTGGGGAAGGCTCTGTTTGCGGTCCCGAAAAAAGAGATAGACCAAAAGGCCGCTGAACATAGGCGCAAGCGTGCGAAACGCCGATCCAAAAAAACGGCCTAATCGCCCTCTGGCGAGAAGCGGGCAAATCATCGCAGATCCGCCGTCGCCCAGTGTGCCGAAGGAACCAAACTTCGCTGCCATGACACAGAAGCAATTGGAAGCGTTCTGCAAGAGGGAGTGGAAGGATTGGCTCGACAAGTACAGCGGCGCGCTCACCCGTGCCCTCGAAGAGCAGTTCGGCAAGCGGAAAAAAAAATCCTAGCCGCCAGCGAGCCGTGTAAGTGAACGAATTATCACCAGGAAAGAAAGCGGCTAGGACTCGAAAATGGCACAACGCTTTTGCAAAGTCCCGTGCAGCAGAAGCCGCAAGCAAAGAGGCTATGCGATTGTACTGCAAAGAGCATGGCTGGCGCGTAGCATTCTTCGAGGGAGACAGCGGCGCTCCGCGTACCGGCATCATAGACGCGATTGCGTTTCGATTAGGTCGGAAAGACTCCGACCTCTTAGACGTGCGTATCATCCAGTTGAAGGGCGGCAAGGCTGGCATAACTGGACGCGAGATTGCGCGGCTCAAAAAGGCAGCCGGGGGCGCTACGGTCAACTGGCTGATTGCGGAGTTTGACGGCGACACTTTGCATCTGTTGCCTAATGACCCATCAGTCTGAAGATCAAAGATTAGGAGGCGCTGACAATGGCCAAGGTTTCCCCGTATCACACCAACTCGCAGGAATATCCGCCAAGTCATCGAAACGTGCACCACGACCACGATGACTGTCCTGACGGTAAGCGCATCAAGCGGGAACACCGCGAGAACGGGACCGGCAATAAGCCTCGTTGCGATGCGTGCATACGGCTTGGTTAGGTGCATGGCCGTTCTCGAAATATGATCTCCCAATACGGGCCGGTAGGCTCGTTGGAATCGAGCACGCACCATATCCGCCGCAGAAAAAGAATCGGCAAGCCATCCGCGAGGCACGCGGCTAGGGCACGCCACCCGGCTTCGGGCGTTCCATAAAACCTAACCGTCGGTTCTGGAAAAGAATGCCCAAGACCACCTTCGCACGACTCGAAGGTTTCGATCCCTGCTGCTTGAAGCCGCTCGACAGCCTTGCGAATACCGGGGTCAAGTCCCCGCATGTCGCCGTCCAGCCATGCAGTTGGGTGTCGGTCCGAACAAAGCGGCGACATCTTCCACGAAATAGGTTTCTTTTTTTTCGTGGAGCTTCGGCTATTCAATCGTCCACTCCACGATCAAGAATGAGGCTGAGAGATTAGGGGCAGTCAGTGCGGCTTCTAGCCACCGGAGTTGAGTCAACTGGAAGTCATCGTGCCCCTTCCGCTTAGCTTCCGCGAACAGGATCGCGCCGTCGCGCCAGCAGAAAACATCGAAACATCCGCCGAAGCAACCCGCGTGGATCGAATCCAGGATCGCGAACTGCTCAGGTGGCAGCGGTTCGGTGACGTTCTCGCCCCAATAGCCGATCCGGTATTTGCGCCGGTAGCTGTCGATCCAACGGCCTTGCCAACCGGCCTTCTGAAAGATGCGCAAGACCGCTAGTTCCGCGAACACCATTTCGCCGTCGAAATCCAAAACACGTTTGCCCGGTTTGCCCGGTTGGCCATATCGGTCTTTTGGCATTACACCGCGCCACTGGCGGAATACCGGACTTGCCGTGGGCACCTGCACTTCGCGACCCGAAGGCAGCAAGATCGACTGACTCGATTGCGGCTTTAGAAGATCGGGATACTCCACGATTATTTCTCGCCTGTCAGCGATCCATCCTTGCTCGGCATATCCTTTGCCGACTGAATTGCATTCCAATTCTTATCAATTTCAGCTTCATCCCATAGTTCCCCACCGTCGAAGCGCAGAATGAAGTCAGCCTGCGGGGCAGCTAGACGTTCAAGCAAAGGGGGCGTCTCGCCGGTTATGAGGCGTTCACGAGTCAAGTGCGCCAGTATGTCGGCAGCTTGAAGGGGCGTGTAGATTTCATCGGCGGCGAACTGGATGCCCGCGACTAGTTCACGAATTTCAGCGTTGTCGCGCCGCAGCCGAGAAATTATTTGATAACAATCGACCGCAGATTCTTCGTCCTCATCAAACGTGATCGCTAAGTGCAGGGGATAACCCGGAGCTATCAATGACTCACGCATTCGCCTTAGAAGACGATGTGTATAGAACCGCTTCGGGTCTTTCGGCGGCTTCCCCGCTACCTCGAATTTGTGCCGAAAATATTTTCCATCGACCGCTATGCCGAAGCCGAATTGCACGCGCTCACGAATTTTATCGACGAACTCTGTAAGTACTTCGTTTGCCTTGGCATCGGTCCATCCGCGCTTATGACATTGCGAATTGAATTGCGTCATGTGGATGGCGTCGAAACCATGATGATTGAGCAGCGCGAACCATTCCCGCTCAAACGTATTCCAGTGATCCCCGTCCGACACGAAACCGCAAAGGCATATTCGACCATCGGGATCATGAAACTTCCCGCTCTCATCGAAATATCCGAACAGGAATGCCGTCACTTTCGGGTTTCTCCGTTGCTGTAGGCGACGCCATCTATAGGCCGACAGCATCGAATCCTGATGCCGCATCCATTCCGCAGCAGCGAACGTGGGAGGCATCTACCGGCCCTCCCGTTGTGCGCCTGACCCTATCCGAACCGCGTCGGGTGAGTCAAGTATATAATTGCCCTAATTTGAGAGTCTTTGGAATCATCATCATTGTGCTTGGCATTGTGATATCCCTTCTCGCGGTAGTTCCCGCTCTTGGTGGAAATGGCGAAACGGATGCGTTTAAGTCCATCGGCACGGGCATCGCCGCCCTTGGGATCGTTGGCGCAGGTGCTGCGCTGCTGCGAAGCGCACGGTGAAATTCAAAACCGCCCACTACCCATATGTTGTGCCTTCAGACGGCTCAGCCACTATCGGTAGCTTCGTTCCGTCAAAATTCATTTTTCGCCCGAAGCGGGCTGCGCACGACTTTGTGCCAGCGGTGCGAACATGGGGCATCTTGACAGTAGTCCATGCTCTATGTGTAGCACCTCCGACCAGAGAGCGTCAGGCTGAACAGTTCATCCCTGAACTCGGTCAGAAGTACGAGCGTGGTCAGGGCGGGGTGGTCTTCGCGACGGCGGGGTGTCGGAAGAAGACGTCGTAGCCGTGGTCATGAATAAAGTTGGCGCGCACCTGTGCCAACAGGAAGGCGTCGATCAGGATCGCGATAAATATAACGGCGATGAAGACGCAACTCCCCGACCGAGGTTCGTTGCGCATCGCCATAAGCACTATTAATAGCGCGAAGCCGTTTTCCTCGCAGTGGCGCTATTTCATTGCCTCGGTCAGAATATTAGGATGCTCCCAATCCCTACTGGCCGATTGGTCAGGCGGGGATAATCGCGACCGAAGATTAGCGAATTGCGCGAAGGCGTCGCGGGTCTGAAAAACGCGGCGCTGGAGGGAATCTAATGCGGATCCTATTCGTACATCCAAGTCCGCTTATGTACAGCGAGATTTATTTGCGGCTCGAACCGCTTGGAATGGAGCGGGTGGCGGCGGCGACGCGTGCGGCCGGCCACGACGTGAGAATCCTCGACCTGCAGATTTTCAAGCATCGCGACCTGTTTGCCGAGCTCGAAGAGCTTCCGGCCCAATGCGGTCGGGTTCTCGCTCAACTACCTCGCCAACGTGCCCGAGGTGATCGATCTCGCCAAGGACGTGAAGCGCCTGATGAAGGACTGCTTCGTGTTCACCGGCGGGCATAGCGGCTCGTTCGTCGCCGACGAAATCCTGGAGCATGCGGAAGGCGCGATCGACGCGGTCATCCGCGGCGAGGGCGAGACGGCGACGCCGATGCTGCTCGACGCTCTTGGCACCGGCTCGATTGGCAAAGTTCCCGGCGTGCTGACGACGCAAGGCTCGGGGCCGACGCCGGTCATGCTCGACGATCTCGACAAGTTTTTTCCCGCGCGCGATCTTGGACGCCGGCGCAACAAATACTTTATCGGCGTGCTCGATCCGTGCGCGTCGATCGAGTTCACACGCGGATGCCCGTGGGATTGCTCGTTCTGCAGCGCGTGGACGTTTTACGGGCGCAGCTACCGCAAATCGACGCCGGAAGCCGCCGCCGAAGACATGCTTTCGATCAAAGAGCCCAACGTCTTCATCGTGGACGACGTCGCGTTCATCCATCCCGAGCATGGATTCGCAATCGGGCACGAAATCGAAAAGCGCAAAATCAAAAAGCAGTACTACCTCGAGACTCGCGCCGATGTGCTGTGCCGCAATCCGGAAGTTTTCCGCTACTGGCGCAAGCTCGGCATGGAGTACATGTTCCTTGGGCTCGAGGCGATCGACGAAGAGGGCCTGAAGCTGCATCGCAAGCGCTCGTCGATGGGCGTCAACTTCAAGGCGCTCGAAGTGGCGCGCGAGATTGGACTGACGGTCGCAATCAACCTGATCGCGGACCCGTCCTGGGACGTGAAGCGCTTCGAGGTGATCCGCGAATGGGCGATCAGCATCCCGGAGATCGTCCATCTGACGGTGGCGACGCCGTATCCGGGCACCGAGTTGTGGTTCACCGAATCGCGCAAGCTGACGACGCTCGACTACCGGCTGTACGACATCCAGCATGCGGTGCTGCCGACCAAGCTGCCGCTGTTGCAGTTCTACCAGGAGCTGGTGAAGACGCAGGACGTGCTCAACCGCAAGCATCTTGGGTTCGCGGCGCTGAAATCGGTGGCATCGATCGCGGGCAAGCTCGCGCTCAAGGGGCAGACCAACTTCATCAAGATGCTGTGGAAGTTCAACAGCGTATACAACCCGGACCGGCAGTTCGCCGAGCACGCGCGCGAAGTGAAGTACGCGATGCGTCCGCCGTCGATGCATACCGACGGCCGTCCCGCAGCGGACAAGCTCTACATCCACATGCCAAAGCCGTCGCGCCAGGTGGCGCCGGCGCCGGCAGCCGGCGGCAGGTGAGGCAGGAGAGGGCGGAGGAACTTGATTGAATGTGAAACCCGCGCTGGGTTTCACACTTCCTTCGGCAGGGGTGACCCCTGCACCCAGTACCAAGAGAAGATGCGGGACTTCGTCCCTGTTGGAACTTGTTAAGGGTTAGTTCTCGCTCGCGACCGGTTCGGAGGCGTTGCGTAGTGCGTTGAAGACTACTGGCGGGACGCGTAGGCGATCGTCGTTGTAGATTCCGCGGACGTCGGGGAACGCGTCGTCGCCTGCGAGCGTCAGGGCGGCTACGCGGTCGAGCAACGTTTTTTTCTCTTCGGTCAGTGCGGCGTCGTTCATATCCATCAAGCCCCAGACGTCCCATGGTAGCAGTTCCATTTTGTTGAGCGACGCGAGATCGCGGACGACGTTGCCGGCGATGAACCACATCCCTTGCAGGTGAGCGTGCGTGAGGCCGAAGTTGGCGGGGTCGGCGCCGCCGGTGCGGCACATCTGCCAAGCGTCGCCGGCGATTATGAAGCGGTCGCGCGGCACGTCGAGCGGATTGAAGTTGATGCGGAGCGCGTTTCGCTGGATCGCGTCGAGCTGCGCGTCCACCAATATCCAGCGCTGGTCGCCTGCGTTCCAATACTCGCACACCCAATGGTCTTCGAACTTGCCCGGCGTGAAGTAGGCGCCGAAGCCGCATCTCGGGCGCGCCGGTTTGCCCTGATACTGCAGTATGGCGCTGAGCATCAGCGAGAAATGACGGCATACGCTGGGGAGCCGGTGGCCGACGTCGCGCGGGGTCGTGAGCGGGCGCGAATCGAGCGCGTGAATGCGCGTCAGCATTTTCGCGATCGGACGGATGTTGCCGTCGTCGCGCTGCGCCTCGGTCAGCGTGAGGCCGTACAGCCAGGGCGCGATATCGCGATGAATCAGCACGCCCTGTACGACCTCGCATAGCGAGGCGAGGTCCGTGGACATCGCGCGGAATTCTTCCGCGTGCGCTCCTAGTGCCGTCATCGGGCCGGTACCTTTGTAATATTCCCGCGGATTTTCCATGTTGCCAGGTCCTTTATTCCCCTCTCCAGAAGAGAGAGAGGTTAGGAGCGAGGTTACGCGGTCGCGTCGCAGACGGTTGCGAGATACTTCGCGAGCTTGCCGAGCGAACATTCCCAGCCGGGCCGCATATTCGAATTGGAAATCTCTTCGATCGACGAGCGGGCCTCGGCAATCGCGTCGGACTCGGTGGCGGCAGCGCCAATCATGCCGTTGCGATTGGTATTGTCCACGAACCAGAACCAGCTCTGTTGAGAGTTCCATACCTCGAAACCGATACCCAAGTGATGTTTGCTGATCCGCATTAGTCTGTCCTCGCTATTTCATTGAGCGAATTTTTTTCATCTTCTGCCATATAGTCGTTCGACGGATCCCGAAATCGACAATTCATCCACCGGAGAGCGCTGGGTAAATCCACACTTCGGAACTATCCGAAACCTGCGTTGAGCTGCCTTGTGCGAAGCGTACGTTCTCGCCGTTGACGAATACGTTGACGTGGCGGCGGATATTGTTCTGATCGTCGAGCACGCGCTGGCGGATTCCGGGATAGTCGCGGCCTAGCATCACGAATGCCTCGCCAATCGTCATGCGCGCGTCGTGCGGAAGCCGCATCTCGACGACCTCGTTGTCGTGGGCGAATCGACGGAGCGCAGATGGCAGATGAAAGAGCATCACGGGTCTCAGGCGACCTCGACGGCTTTCACGCACAGCACCGCGGGCAGCCAATCCGCGATCGAATTCCAGCTTTCTCCTTCGTCGTGTGACGCGAATAGTTGGCCGCCGCGCGTGCCGAAATAGAGGCCCGCCGGATCGAGGGTGTCGGACGCGAACGCGTCCCGAAGCACGGAGAAATAGCAGTCGCGATTGGGCAGTCCATTACCGAGCGGCTCCCAAGACGCGCCGGCGTCGCGAGTGCGCCAGACCTTCACGGCGCCTTCGAGCGGCACGCGAAAGGTGTCTGACTCCAGCGGTATGAGATACGCGGTATCGCCGCGGCTGGGATGCGCGACCAGGGGAAAGCCGAACACCGACGGCAGTCCCTGGGCGATATCGATCCACGAATCACCGCCGTCGTCGCTACGATAGACGCCCGGGTGATTCTGGAGGTAAATGCGCGCGGGATTTTTCGCGTCGTAACGCATCTTGTGCGCGCATTGCGGACCGAAATGCGGCGCGTGCGGCGGACCGCCTTCCATCTTCACGCCCTTGTTGCGGCGCGTCCACGACTCACCGCCGTCGTCGCTGCGATACATGCCGGCCGACGAGATGCCGACGAGGATCCGCTTCGGATCGCGCGGGTCGGGCAGGATCGTATGCAGGCAGAGTCCGCCGGCGCCGGGCATCCAGTACGGACGCTCGGGATGATTGAGCAGCGACTCGACGGGCTGAAACGTCTCGCCGCGATCGTCGGAGCGATAGAGTGCGGCGGGATCGGCGCCGGCGAAGACCACGTCAGAGCCGATGAGCGGGGCGGGCTCGAGCGCCCACACCGCATTCAGCGTGAGACCGCTGCCGGCGGGGAACTTGACGTTGCCGTCGTCCGGCTCGTGCCAGTTCGCGCCGAAATCGTCGGACCAGCTCACGAGCGCGCCCCAATGCATACTCATGTGGCCGACGAGGATGCGCGGCGCTCGTGTATCCGGAAGATAGGCCGTCGAATAAACCGCCTGACCCTTGAAGTAGGGGCCGGCGATACGGAACTGGCGGCGATTGCGATCGCTGCTGAAAATGAACAGGCCCTTGGCGGTCCCGACAATCACGATCAGGTCGCCGCTTTGTGGCGTGATTGATTCGGCGCGTTCCATAATCACCTCGAGGACAAGCGTCAGCGTAGTTCAGGCAGTCGCCAGGTATTCGGCGAGACAATCCAGCGCGCTGGTCCATCCGCCTTGGTGCAAATCGCGCGCCGTGACCGATTCGAAGACGGCGTTGTGCAGAGTGAGCCTGGTCTTGCCGGCGACATCCTCGAACAGCAGCGTCAGCGTCGTTTCGGGGCGCGTTGGATTGCCCTGTGCGTCGGCCCAGCTCCCGACCATCACCAGCCGCTCCGGAGGGACGACTTCGCGATAGATGCCCTGCGTCCAGTGATCGTCGTTTTCGGGCCCGCGCATATAGATTCGATAGGCGCCGCCCGGGCGCAGATCGTTTTTGAGGACCTTGGCGGTGAAGCCTCGCGGACCCCACCAGCGCGCAATGTGCTCGCTCTCGGTCCAGGCTTTGAAGACGAGACTGCGCGGCGCGTTAAAGACGCGCTCAATCTTGAGCACGCGATCCGCAGGCTCGCTTACCAGGTTAACTGCTGCTCCCATAATAATTCTCCTTCAGTCGATTTCGTCAGGCGTCCGCCAGTAATTCGGCGAGATGATCGAGGGTTTCGGTCCATCCCTGTGGTGCACCGCGGGTCGAATCAGTTTCGATCGAATAGGTCTGATGCACTGTGAGCATGGTCTTGCCGCCGCCCATAACGGTGAACGTCGCCGTCGTGACCACTTCGTTGGTGTCGTTATCCAACAAGCTGCTCCAGACGATTCGCTCCGGCTTGACGATTTCGCGAAAAACGCCGTTCATCCAATGGTCCTTGCCGAAGCCGCGCATGCACAGCCGGAACTTTCCGCCCTCGCGGAAGTCCATCTCGCACTCCGGCACGGTGAAGTTGTTGGGCGCGAACCAACGCATCAGATGTTTGGGTTTAGACCACGCGAAGAAAACCAGCGGGCGGGGCGCGTCGAAGATGCGCGTAATGGTGAGCTCGCGATCGCCAACCGTAACTTCGGTGTTGGAAGTCATCGGATGCTCTCCTTAGTATGGGTCACATAATCGCCGAGGCGTCCGAGAGTCTGCTTGAGGCCCTCGACGGCGCCGAATTCTTCGATGACCCTGTCGCGCAGGGCGGCCGACTCAAAGAGCATCCGCGCCGTAAGCCTCGTCTTGTCGCCGGCGTCGGCAAAGGTCACCGTCATTTGAAATTGCGGACCGGAGACATGCTTGTAAACCAGTCGCTCGGGTTCGGCGATTTCGACATAGACGATCTTATTCTGATAATCGCGGCCGTCGGGGCCGTGCATGACGAAGCGCCAGGCGCCGCCCGACCGCACGTCCATCTCGTAAGTCGTGATACTAAAGCCGTTCGGCCCCCACCATCGCGCGACATGTTGCGGATCAGTCCACAACTTGAACACGAGCGCACGCGGCGCGTCGAAAACACGGGTGACGACGATCTCGCGATCCGAGGTATCGGCCGGCGCGGAATCAGAAATCGCGGGCCTCGCGGAGGTCATCGCGCTTCTCCCTCGCAGCTGGTCATCCAGGGCGTGCAGAATTGATCGACGAACTTGAAGGCTGCCGCGCAATTTCCGTTGAAGTTCAAAGGATTCAATTGCATAGCTGTTCTCCTTCGGCCTGTTGGCGATGATGCCTCAGAGCGACGCCAGGTATTTGTCAAGCTTTTCGAGAGTTCCTTCAAAACCCTCTTCCATCCAGTTAAGATGATCTTCGAAAGTCTTGCGCTCCGACTCGGTCGCGTTTACCGGGACCATCCGCACGACCATCGTGGTCTTGCCCTGACGCTCGGTGAACGTGGACACGCCCAGAATCTCGAGCGGCCAGTTCGGGATCAAAGGATGCGGGATCGAATTACCCTTCTCATCGGTGAATGAAGAGACGCTCACCAGCCGCTCGGGCGCCACGATTTCGCGATAGACCCATTTGCCCCACATCTCGCGGCCGTCAGGCGTGCGTTGGCTGTAGAGGAAAGTGCCACCGGGGCGCAGCTCGAGCTTGTGGACCTTTGAAGTGAAGCCTTTCGGCCCCCACCAGTGCTCCAGGCGCTCGGGCTCAGTGAGGGCTTTCCACACCAGGGCGCGCGGTGCGTCGAGGACGCGGGTGACGACCAGCTCGCGCGAGTCGGATTGAGCGGCGGCGCTACTTTTTGCGGGCATTTTTGGTCTCCTTCTTTTGTGATTCGCGCTTCTGCAGCTCGCGCAGATAATCCTCGAGGCGGTCGAAGCTCTCCTCCCAGAAACGGCGGTAACGATCGAGCCAGTCGGAGGCGTCTTTGAGCGGACCCGCCGCGAGCCGGCAAGGACGCCATTGGGCCTCGCGGCCGCGTTCGATCAGGCCGGCGCGCTGCAGCACCTTCAGGTGCTTGGAGATGGCGGGCATGCTCATCTCGAAAGGCTCGGCCAGCTCGGACACGGAGGTCTCGCCCGACGCGAGGCGAGCGAGGATCGCGCGGCGAGTGGGATCGGCGAGAGCGGAGAAAGTCGCGTTGAGGTGCTCGGACGATGCGTGCTGCTGAACCATTCAGTTAAATAACCTACAGGTTAAATACATCCGGTCGCGGCGTATGTCAAGCGGTGCCGGCGGCTTTTTTTAGATCGATTTGTACCAGTCGGCGAGCGCGCGGCCGATCTCGTGCGGCGAGTCTTCCTGGATGAAGTGGATGCCCTTGACCGTCACCTCGCGCTGATTCGGCCATGTGCGGCAATATTCGCGCTGCGCGCCGGTCAGGATGGCGCCGGGGTCGGCGTTGATGAACAACTTCGGCGTCGCGCTTTTTTCGAGCCATCGCGAGTAGCTGTCGGCGATCGCGACGACGTCGGCGGGCTCGCCCTCGAGCGGTATTTCGCGCGGCCACGTGAGCGTCGGGCGCCGCGACTCGCCGGGCTGCAGGAAAGGTTTTCGGTACGCGTTCATTTCCTCGTCGCTGAGCTTGCGAATGACGCTGCGGGGCAGGATGACCTCGACGAAGATATTATTTTTCAAAATCATGTCGTCACCGGCCGGGCTGCGTAGCGCCTTGAAGACATTGACGGCGGCATTCGACCATTCCGACCACTGCAACGGCCTGACGATCGCCTCCATGTAGGCGATTCCCTTGACGGCTTCCGGATGCCGCGCGGCCCAGTGAAAGCCCAGCGCAGAGCCCCAGTCGTGCACGACCAGCGTGACACTACGCTTGAGATTGAGGCCCTCGAAGAACGCATCAAGGTGCCGCGAGTGATCCTCGAAGCGATACGCGCCGGTCGCGGACGGCCCCGACGCGCCCATCCCGATCAGATCAGGCGCGACGCATCGCGCGTGCGGCGCGA
The DNA here is from genome assembly GCA_963724395.1 of uncultured delta proteobacterium. Classification (GTDB taxonomy): domain Bacteria; phylum Desulfobacterota; class Binatia; order Binatales; family Binataceae; genus Binatus. The sequence goes on from CAVRUK010000006.1 coordinate 542,423, forward strand.
GGTGCGGGATTATGTTGCGCCACAAATACGACGAGGTCGGATTGCCGTGGAGAAAGACGATCGGATCGCCGGCGCCAGTGTCGGCGTACGAAATCCAGGTGTTGATGAGCTCGAGCTTTTTTCGCGGATGCGGATCCGCCGCGGAAATTGTCGTGTTGGTGTCGCTCATGATTTTTTCTACCAGATGACCGCGCTTGACCCAATGTTGGCCGATTGGCTAAATTACAGGTCATGCGGTCAGAAATTGTCTCAGGCGGCCAAGGAACCCGCTCTTTCATTGAAACTGCTCGCCGGGCGCAACTGGTCGAATGCGCAATCGATGCGATTGCCGATCTCGGTTATGCGAACGCTTCTTTGGCTGAGATCGCCAGGCGCGCCGGCGTCAGCAAGGGCGTGATCTCCTATCACTTCGCCGACAAGCGCGAACTCATCCAGCAAGTCGTTAACACCGTGATGGAGAAAGCCGGCGCCGTGATGCTGCCACGGATCTTCGCGGAGCATACGGCGGCCGGCATGCTGCGAGCATATATCGAGAGCAATCTCGAATTTATCGATTCTCACCGCAACGACATCATGGCGGTGATGAACATTGCGGGAGGCGCCCGCGGCGACGATGGCAAGCCCATGATCGATCTCACGCTGACCTTCGAGCCGGCGGTGCGCGAGCTGGAAAACCTGCTGCGCTCCGGACAGGAGCAGGGTGAGTTTCGCGAATTCTCGACTAGGGTGATGGCGGTAACGATCAGGAACGCGATCGACGCACTGTCGCCGCAGCTGGCCGCATATCCCGAACTGGATCTCAAGCTCTGCGCGAACGAATTGGCAACGCTGTTCAACATAGCGACTCGCAAGTCGCCCGTGTAGCGGAGGTCACTCCAATGGCATCGTCAGCAGCGGTATCGCAGCTCAAATCCGAGTCGATCGAGCAGGGAGGGAGGCAGCCCAGCGACGTTGCGCGGCCCGTCTATAACGTCGCGCTCGGGTATCTTCGCGGATTCCTTGTCGTGATGGTGTTGGCGCATCATTCGGTACTCGCGTATGTCGACTTGCCGCTGACTCAAGCCAGGTCGCTGCTGGCCCAGCCTCGATATTGGCGCGCCTTCATGGTGATAGATCATCAGCGCTGGACGGGATTCAGTCTGTTCACCGGGTTCAACGACGATTTCTTCATGTCGCTGATGTTTTTCGTCTCCGGGTTGTTCGTGTGGTCGAGCCTCCAGCGCAAAGGCAACGCGAGTTTCGTCCGCGATCGACTGCTGCGCCTCGGTATCCCGTTTATGTTCGCGGCGGCGATCATCGCTCCCGCCGCGTACTATCCGACCTACCTGCTCACGACTGGCGCACACAGCGTGGGCGGTTACATTCACGATTGGATGTCGTTTGGCGACTGGCCGACGGGCCCGGCGTGGTTCATCTGGCTCTTGCTCGCGTTCGATCTAGCCGTGGCGGCGTTGTTCGCTGTGGCGCCGAACTTCGGTGAAATGCTCGGCCGCCTCGCGTCGAAAGCGCGAGAGCATCCGGTGCGATTCTTTCTGCTATTGGTCGCAGCTTCCGCTGCAGTCTTCATTCCGATGATCGCCATCTTTGGCTCGGAGAATTGGACTAGCGTCGGACCGTTCCAGTTCCAGACCGCCCGGCTGTTTCACTACGCGGTTTACTTTTTCTCCGGAATCGGCGTCGGCGCCTACGGGATCGAGCGGGGTCTGCTCGCGCCTGACGGGAAGCTGGCTGGGCATTGGGGGCGATGGACCGCGTGGATGGTCTTCGCGTTCTTGTCGAGCGTGGTGTTCTTCCTGATCGTGATATCGAAGAACAGCCCGATATCGCCAAACGCCGCGAACCTGATCGGCGGCGCATTCTACGTGCTTGCCTGCGGCTCGATATCGTTCGCCTTTCTCGCGCTGTTCGTGCGCTTCGCCACACGGCGACGCTGGATCTACGACAGCCTGAGCGAGAACGAATACGGGATGTATCTAATCCACTACATGTTCGTCTCGTGGCTGCAGCTCGCGATGCTGGGGTCGTCATTGCCGGCGATCGAAAAAGGAATCCTGGTGTTCGCCGGAGTACTGCTGCTGAGCTGGGGCACCAGCGCGGCCGTGCGCAGCATTCCCGGCGTATCACGGATCGTTTAGCGACTCGCACGCAATCGCCAATTCACGTTTGCCCTCGCGGGCGCGGCGGGCGCAGAATCGCGGCTGTCAGCAACGTCGAGTATCGCGAGGACCAATCCGATGGCCGAGAATCGCAAGCGAAAGTTCTGGGGATGGGGCTACGAGGACCAGGGGCCGACTCCCGAACAGCAAAAGCACATGGCCGAGCGGATGGCCAAGCGATTCGGGCTCGGGCCGCTCGAAATCACGCCGCCGCCCAAGGAAAGCGAGCTGAATCTGCGCGCGCCGCGCGTGAAGCCGCCGTCGGCGCTCGAAGCGATTTGCTCGACGGCTACGCACGAGCGCGCGGGACATACGTACGGCAAGGGCTCGCGCGATATCAGGCGCGCGTTCCGGCGCGACTATCCGAATCCTATCGACGTGGTCGCGTTTCCGCGTGATGAGAAAGAACTGATCCGCGTGCTCGAATGGTGCGACGGTGCGAATATTGCGGCGGTCCCGTATGGCGGCGGTTCGAGCGTGGTCGGTGGAGTCGAACCGCCCGAAGGCGACCGTTATCGCGGCGCAGTGTCGATCGATCTGATGCATCTGGACAAAGTCGTCGAGGTCGACAAGGTCTCGCGCGCGGCGCGAATCCAGGCCGGGGTGTACGGTCCAGCCCTCGACGCGCAGTTGAAGCCGCATGGCCTGACGATTCGGCATTTCCCGCAGTCGTTTGAATTCTCTACCCTCGGCGGATGGATCGCGACGCGGTCGGGCGGCCATTTCGCGACGCTGTATACGCATATCGACGACTTCGTCGAATCGCTGCGTGTGGTGACGCCGACGGGAATCGTCGAGTCGCGCCGCTTGCCCGGGTCGGGCGCTGGTCCGAGCCCGGACCGGATGTTCATCGGCTCCGAGGGGATTCTCGGCATCATCACCGAGGCGTGGATGCGGCTGCAGGATCGGCCGACGTTTCGCGCGGGCGCGTCGGTCCCGTTTCCAAGCATTTTCAAGGCGGCGGACGCGGTGCGACGGATTTCGCAGGCGGGACTCTATCCCGCGAATTGCCGCGTGCTCGACGAAGGCGAGGCGTTCAATTCCGGCGCGGGCAACGGCGACGAGGCCGTGCTGGTGCTGGCCTTCGAGTCCGCGGACCATCCGCTGGAGCCGTGGATGAAGCGGGCGCTCGAGTGCTGCGCCGATCACGGCGGAAAAATTCCGGCGGATGCGGCGAAGACTCGCACCGACGCCGAGGCGACGCACGAAGGATCGGCGGGCGCGTGGCGCAACGCGTTCCTGAGCGCGCCGTACCTGATGGACACGGTGGCCGCGATGGGGATGGTGAGCGACACGTTCGAGACGTCGATCACGTGGGAACGATTTCCGGACTTCCATCGCCAGATGATGGAGTGCGCGCGTGAGGCGATCGCGCGAGTGTGCGGCAAGGGCACGGTGACGTGCCGATTCACGCACGTTTATCCCGACGGGCCGGCGCCGTACTACACGATCCTTGCGCCGGGCAAGCGCGGCTCCGAGATCGAGCAATGGGACGAGATAAAGGCGGCAGTGTCGGACAAGCTAATCGCGATCGGCGGCACGATTACGCATCATCACGCGGTCGGGCGTTATCATCGCCCGTGGTACGATCGTCAACGTCCGGATGGATTCGCGCTGGCGCTGAAGGCGGCGAAGCGAGCGCTCGATCCGCGCGCGATTCTCAATCCGGGCGTGCTGATCGATCCGTGACACGTTGAAAGAGCGCAGCCATCCTGGAATTCGGACCCTCGCCCGACGCTCAAGGTCTCGCGTCGGCCTCTCCCTGTCAGGGAGAGGCTAGCGTCCGTCTAGTCGTCGATCTTTAGTTGTTTTTTCGCCGCGTCGCTCATCATGTGCGGCGTCCATGGCGGATCCCACACGATCTCGACGCAGGCGTCGTCGCAGCCGGGGATGCCGAGCAGCTTGTCCTGGATGTCCTGCGTGATCGACATGCCCATCTGGCAGCCCGGCGCGGTCAGCGTCATCGTGACGTTGACGACGCGGTTGTCGATCGCGACGCCGTAGATGAGTCCGAGATCGACGAGATTTACGGGAATCTCGGGGTCATAGCACTCGCGCAGCACTTCGTAAACGTCGGCTTCGGTCGGTGCGGGCGAATTCTCCATAGCGCAGAGTCTAGTATATAAGAGGATGGGTGTGCGCGATATGCGGCGCGTATCCAGCGGAGGTTCGAGATGCCCGACAAAGAAGAACTGTACGACGAAGCGATCGACGCATACGCCGACGACAAGTTCGACGAAGCGATCGAGCTGTACAAGAAGGCGCTCGAGATCGATCCGAAATACGTCGATGCGATTCACGGAATGACGATGTGCTATCAGGCGAAGGGCGATCTCGACGCGGCGATCGAACTGACGAAGAAATATATCGCGCAGGAGCCGGAAGACATCCTGGCGTACACCAACCTCAGCATGTTCTATCAGAAGAAAGGCATGGTGCCGGAAGCGGAGGCGGCCGGCGCCGAGGCAAGGCGGCTCGACTGGAAGCGGCAACTCAAGGAAGGCAAGAAGTAGTGGTGGCGATGAAACTCAAGGACAAAGTTGTACTGATCACCGGCGGCGGGTCGGGACTCGGACGCGAGATGGGACTGACGTTCGCACGCGAAGGCGCCAAAATCGGCGTCAACGACATCAGGCCCGAGTCGGCGCAAAACGTCGTGACGGAGATCGAGCGCGCGGGCGGGATGGCGCGGCCGTTCGTCGCGGACGTATCGAGCAGCGCGGCGGTCGGCAGGATGTTCGCGGAGTTCATCGCTGCGTTTGGCACTATCGACATACTGATCAACAACGCGGGCATCGCACGCAGCCGCGAGACGAGCGTGGCGACGCCGACTCACGAAAAGACCGACGGGGACTGGCGCAAGATGCTTGCGACGCATCTCGACTCGACGTTCTACTGCACGCGCGAGGCGCTGAAAGTGATGATCCCGAAGATGTCGGGACGTATCATCAATATGGGCTCGATCGCGGGCACCACGGGTTTGGCGTTTGCATCAGACTACTGCGCGGCGAAGGGTGGGATTATCGCGTTCACCAAGTCGGTCGCACGCGAAGTGGTGCCGTTGGGGATCCTGGTCAACTGCATCGCGCCGGGATTCATCGACACGCCGATGACGTCGATCATCGACAGTGAGATGCGGAAGCAGATTGAAGCGATCACGCCGATTGGGCGGTTCGGCGAGCCGAAGGACATCGCGGCCGCGGCGCTCTTCCTGGCCTGCGAGGACTCCAAGTTCATGGTCGGCCAGGTACTCAGTCCCAACGGCGGCTACGTGATTTGAACCGCGGCTGCTGCGGACCGCATAAGTTGCCACGATGCTGACGCGGTCCGCGGGAATCCTGATTCCACTGTTCTCGATTCGCACGCGCGACGATCTCGGACGCGGCGAAATCCTCGGTCTCGCGCCGATGATCGACTTCGCGCTGTCGATGGGTCATCGCGTGATTCAGCTGCTGCCCTTGGATGAGACGGGGCCCGACGATCTCAGCCCATACAGCGCGATGAGCGTGATGGCGATCGATCCGATGTACATATCGATCAGCGGGCTGCCGGGAGTCGGGCGGGTCGTGCAGGCGCGTGCGCGCCAGGCGGTCGGCAAGGCGCGCTTTGTTCCGCGCGCGATCACCCGGCGGGAGAAGTTTGTGTTGCTCGAGCGCGCGTATCGGGCGACTCGAGCGCGCGGCGGACGCGACGAGGGCGCGCAGCTCGACGCCTTCGTCGAGGCCAACTCGTACTGGCTTCATGACTATGCGCTGTTTCGCGCGCTCAAGGAGCGCTTCAACTGGACCAGTTGGGAAACGTGGCCGGCTGAAATTGCAAAGCGCGATTCCGCCGCGCTCGCGCTCGCGCGCCGCGAGCTGGCCGACGCGATCGTAATGTACGGCTACTGGCAGTTCATCGCGCATCGGCAGTGGTCGGAGATGCGCGCGTACGCATCGTCGCGCGGCGCGTTCATCGGCGGAGACCTCGCGTTCTCGCCGTGCCGCGACAGCGCCGAGGTGTGGGCGAACCAGGGCGAGTTCGATCTGTCGCGCACTGTGGGCGCTCCCCCCGACGGCTTTAACCCCAAGGGACAGCGATGGGGCCTGCCGCTGCCGAACTGGGCTCAGATGCGCGCGGAGGGATTCAAGGTGCTGGGCGCGCGTGCGCGTCATGCCAGCGCGCTTTACGATTTGCTCCGAATCGATCACGTCGTTGGGCTCTATCGAACTTTCAACTTCGGCTCCGACCCGGACGCGCCGGGTATTTTCACGCCGGTGGATGAAGTCGATCAAGTGCGCCAGGGCGAGGAAGTGATTCGCACCATCAAGCAGGAGGTCGGCGCGACCGAGCTGATCGCGGAAGACCTGGGCACCGTGCCGCCGTGGGTGCGCCAATCGCTCACGCGCCTGGGCGTGCCGGGATACAAGGTTATGCAGTGGGAGCGCGACTGGGGCCACGGTGACGAACCGTTCCTGAATCCGTCGACCTATCCCGAACTCTCGCTCGCGACTACGGGGACGCATGACACCGAGCCTTTGACAGTGTGGTGGCACGCGCAGCCGATAGCTGAGCGCGCGAAATTTGTGCGTGAGCTTGGACTCGAGGGCAAAATGAATCCGCGCCGGATGCTCGAGGAGTCGGCGCGCGATGCGATACTGGCCATGCTCTATGCGGCGCCGTCGCGGCTGGTGATTATTCCGATCCAGGATTTGTTCGGATGGAGTGCGAGAATCAATCGTCCCGGAACGATCAGCGATTCCAACTGGACGTATCGGATACCGCTGACGCTGGAGCGGATGCGCCGGAGCCGCGCGATACAATCGCGTGTCGCGAAGTTGCGGGAAATCGCAGTCAAGAGTGGGCGGTTCACTTAATTGAACGTGAAACCCGCGGTGGGGTTCACGCTTCCTTCGGCAGGGTGACCCCTGAACCCAGTACTAAGAAAAAAGATGCGGGACTTCGTCCCTGTTAGAAGTTAAGGGGGAGATCGCAGGTCGGGCTCAAGTTGTGAGTCGAATGAGGGTTGAACTATAAGCAACACTGGCTGCGCCGTCGTTTGATCGGCAGTGCTCGGCGCAATTTTCCCGGAGGCATCGATGGGACCGCTGGAAGGAATCCGTGTACTTGATTTGAGCATGGTGGTGTCGGGACCGTTCTGCACCATGATGCTCGGTGACCTCGGCGCCGACGTCATAAAAATCGAGCCGCCTGACGGTGACGTGTCGCGGATGCTGACCGGGCGCGAGCGTGGCGGCGTCACCGTGAGCATTCTCAACTGGAATCGCAACAAGCGCGCGATGATGCTCGACCTCAAGCAGCCGGGCGCCGCTGAGGTCTTTCTCAAGATGGCTGAGCGCGCGGACGTCGTCGTGCAGAACGTACGGCCCGGAGTCGTCGACCGGCTGGGCGTCGGCTACGAGGCGGTCGCGGCGCGCAATCCGAAGATCGTTTACTGCTCGATCGCCGGCTACGGTTTCTCGGGGCCGTCGGTCAACAAGCCGGCATACGATCCGATTATCCAGGGGATGGCCGGAGTGATGACCTCGCAGCGCACGCAGGGACGTCCGCGCGCCGTCAAGAATATTCTCGGCGACAAGGTCACGGCGATGACTGCCGCCATTTCGATCCTCGCGGCGCTGACCGAGGCGCAGCGCAGCGGTAAGGGACAGCATCTCAAGATCGCGATGATCGACGCCGTCGCCTACTACCTGATGCCTGACACGGCGTCGCGCCACACTTATCTTCCGCACGACGCCGGCGTGCCGCCGTCGATGAACACGCTCGAGCCGTTTCAGACGGCAGACGGCTACATTACGATCGCGCCGCTGACTGACAAGCATTGGACGGCGATTCTCAAGGCGGTCGGTCATCCGGAATGGTTCGAAGGCGACGAGCCGCGGCCGGACCGAGTGAGGCGATCGATCAAGAGCCTGATTACGTTGTTCCCGACTCAGCCGTCCGCGTATTGGCTCGAGCGGATCGAGGCCGCCGACGTTCCATGCGGGCCGGTCAACGATTACGACTCGATCTGGAACGATCCGCAGTTCGTTGCGAATGAAACGTTTTTCGAGTACGAGCATCCTCGAGCCGGACGCGTCCGCGCCGTGCGCTCGCCAGCGCGATTTTCGCGCACCGAGCCGGAGCTATGGCGTCACGCACCCGACCTGGGACAGCACACTGACGAAATTCTCGGCGAGTTCGGGTTCGGCGCGGGCGAGATTTCCGAGCTGAGAGCCAATCGGATCGTCAATTGAGCTATCCCTCGATCAGCCGCGCACTGACGGTCGCGATTTTTGCCGCAGCGCTCGCGATCGTAGCGGGATGCGCCGCGAAGCGACCGTCGCCCTCAAGGAACATCACCGCCGCAGCCGTTCCGAGCGCGGAGCCGACGCCCACCGGAGAGCCCATCGGTACGCATGCGCCGTACGCAATCACGGCGGGCCTCGACGGCAACCTGTGGTTCACCGAGTACCAGGGCGATGCGATAGGACAGATGACTCCGTACGGTGCCACCAAACGTTTTCGGATCGATCCGGACGGATTTGCCGAACGGATCACAGCCGGCCCCGACGGGGCAGTGTGGTTCACCGATACGCTCGGCAACCGCATTGGTCGCGTCGCGCCCGACGGAAAAATCGCGTATGTCAAATTGCCTCATTCGGACAGCGGACCGGCTGGAATCACTTCGGGTCGCGACGGCAATCTGTGGTTCACCGAGCATTCTGGCGATCGCATCGGCCGCCTCAGCACCACCGGCACTCTCACCGAGATCGAGCTGCTCAAAGGGACGGGTCCCGCCGAAATAGTCGGCGGCAGCGACGGCAATCTGTGGTTCGCCGAGGACAAGGTGAATCGCATCGCGCGTGTCACCCTCTCCGGCAACGTCAAGGAATTCGCAATCCTGCTGCCGGACAGCCGCCCCGCGATGATGGCGCTCGGCGCCGACGGTAACGTGTGGTTCACCCAGCCGCAGGCCAGCAAAATTGGCAGGATCACGCCCGATGGTTTCATCACGGAGTTCGCGCTGCCCGCGACCGGGGTCCCACTCGGAATCGCGGCGGGCGCCGACAAAAATCTGTGGATCACGGTGATTCGCGCGCAACTGATCTATCGCCTCACTCCCGGCGGCGATTTCACGGGGTTCCCGATGCCCGCAAAGTCGATGGCAACTTTCATCACGGCCGGCCCCGACGGCAGGCTCTGGTTCACCGAGCCCAACGGCAAAGTGGGGCGAATCACGACCGCGGGCGACGTCACGGAATTTGTCTTTTCCAGTCCTTACATGCCGCACATGGACAGGTGAGCGCGCGGAGGAGCGGCTTCGCGAGAATGTTTGCGCGACTGTTCCGCTCGCCAAGTTTTGCGGTATAAGCGCTCTAGTACACGAACCAAAACGCTGTGCGCGTTTGGATTCCGGCATTATGCCGCAAGGGAGAATTGATCGATGGGCAAGCTCGACGGAAAAGTAGCCGCCATCACCGGCGGCGGTCGCGGCATCGGCCGTGGCATCGCGAGGGCATTCGCCGCGCAGGGATGCGCAGTGGTCGTCAACGATCTTGGCGTTACGGTCGCGGGCCAGAAGGAAACTCAATCGCCCGCCGACGACGTCGTCAAAGAAATAAAGGCCGCGCGCGGCAACGCCGTCTCCAATCACATGGATATCGCCACCGTCGAAGGCGGCGAGGGTCTCGTCAACCAGGCAGTCAAGGAATTCGGCAAGCTCGATATCCTGGTTAACGTCGCCGGCATCCTGCGCGACCGCATGATCTTCAACATGTCCGAACAGGAATGGGACGACGTGATCCGGGTGCACCTGAAGGGGCACTACTGCACGATCAAACCCGCATCAGCGCACATGCGCGAGCGCAAGTACGGCAGGATTATCAACTTCTCGTCGAACTCCGCGCTGGGCAGTCCCGGCCAGCCCAACTACGCCGCGGCCAAGGCGGGAATCCTGGGACTGACGTACTCGAGCGCGAACTCGCTGCACAAGTACGGAATCACGGTCAACGCGATCATGCCGGGCGCGTCGACGCGCATGACCGACACGATTCCCGCGGGCAGGATGCCGGGCGCAACTGGAATCCCGCAGTCGGACAAGGTTGAGGGCACGCCGCGCGATCCGGCCAACGTCGCGCCGATCGTGGTGTTCCTCGCCAGCGACGACGCCGCGAACGTCACCGGGCAGGTCTTCGGCGCGTCGGGCTTTCGCATCATGCGCTATCGGCACATCGCGCCCGACAAGGTGCTCTACAACAACGGCCCGTGGAACGTCGACGAACTGTTCGACCGGCTCAAGAACACGCTGCTGGTAGATCTAAGCCAGCCTCGTATGTAGCTTTTTTTTTCAGCGATGGTCCCCTTCCCTCGGGGGAAGGGGTTAGGGGTTAGGTTCCGCCAGCCGTCAATGTGCTCGCGACTTGGCGGTGGGCGTTTCACTCTCAAAACTCGCGTCGAGGAATTTGATAACTCGCTCGGCATATTCGCTCGGATCCTCATAGATAGCGTCGCCGTGACCGCCCGACGGCACCGTCCACATCTGCGCGTGGAAGCCGGCGGCGGCGAGTAGCCTCTGACCGTCGGCAAGAGGAGTTACCAGGTCGTCGCGATTCTGAATGATCAGCAACGGGCAATCGCCGAGCTTGCCTGCGTCCGTCGCTGGCGAGATCTTCGACGGTGGGCGGCCGAACCATAGCTGAGCTTCCCACATCACGGTGCCGACGAACGCGGGATTCAGCCGCGACATCGACGGGCTGCGCATGAACACCTGTTCGAGATTCGCATACGAGCTGTCGGCGACGATTGCGGTGAAGACCGGCTGCTCGGCCTGCGCCATGATCGCGCCGGCAGCGCCCTCGGAAATCCCGAGCGCCGCGATTTTGTCGAAGCCGTCGTGCATCAACTTGTGCGCGGTCGCCAGCGCGACTTTGCGCCTGAGCATTCCCCAGTCGGTCCCGTCGCTCCGATTATCGGCGCTATAGGTTGCGACCACGCTATAGCCGGCGCTCAGCAGAAACTTCACGTACGGAATCATGCCGGCCTCCGGCGCTCCCTCCGCTGGCACGATCACCACGACCTGGCGGCGCTTACCCGGAAAATACCATCCGATCACACTCACCTGACGATGACGAAAACCGTCTTCCTCGACCACGCCGCAGTCCAATCGCGTTGGCTCAACGCCGAGCATGGCCGTGATGTCTTTCATCGAGCTTCGTTGAAACGACGCAACATGCTCGCCGAAGACGTCCTGCCCGCCGCGCCGGATAAAGTCGGGGTACCGGAGCGATCGAGCGACGAAGAATGCCGCACCCATCCAGAGCAGGATCGGGACGCTCATCAGGATCGCGCCGACGCCAAAGATGCGCCGAGGCTTGCGCTTCGGCTCCGCCGGTTGAGATTCCGCGCGATCGTGCATCCGCTATGCTTGTGCACGAGTGCGCTAGCCGCCGCAAGCGTGCTTGTGAGCCCTGCACTCGCCACTTATGCTGCCTCACAGGAAGGCGACGCTCGTGTCAGATTGGGATCTTGGACTCTACAACCGCTTTCGCCGCTACCGCGCGGAGCCTGTCGGGCATATTCTGTCGCGGCTTCAGCTCAACGACGACGAGAAAATCATCGACCTCGGGTGCGGCTCCGGCGAGAACACGCTTGAACTCGCGCGCCGCAGCCCGCGCGGATCGGCGCTCGGCGTCGACGGCTCGCCCGCGATGGTCGAGGCGGCTCGCAAGCTGCTCGACGCCGAGCCGGCCGAGCTTAAGCGCCGTGTCTCGTTCGAGTTGCTCGACGTTCCCGAGTTTCGCGCCGATCGGGCTTACGCGCTGATCTTCTCGAACGCGACCTTTCAATGGATTCCTGATCATCGTGCACTGTTTGCCGCGTGCTTCGACGCGCTTGGCCCGGGCGGAACGATTGTCGTGCAGATGCCCGCCAACGAAACCGAGACCGCGAAGATGGAAATCGGCCGGCTTGCTCGCGAGGCGCCGTGGAACACGATGCTCGGCGGGCGCGAGCGCGCGTTTCATGAAGAGCCGCCGGAGTTTTACGCCGCGATGCTGGCGAAGCTCGGCTACGATCGAATCGACTGCTATCACCTGACGTTTCATCATCCGATGGATCGCCCCGCCGACGTCGTTCAATGGTACCGTTCGACCGGCCTGCGGCCGTTTCTCGACGCGCTCCCGAAAGATCGTCACGACGAATTTCTCACTCAGTTGACGGTGCGGCTTAACGCTGCATACGGCACTTCCGGGCCTATGACATTCGACTTCAAGCGGCTGTTTATCTGGGGGCGCCGTCCCGGACCTTAAGATGGCGCGCGCGCGCAATCGTCCCGCGCTTGTGGCGCATGGCGGCGCCGGCTCCGCAGGTCCCGGTGCCGAGCGGCCTGAGCGCCGCCGCGCGATGATGGCCGCGATACGCCTCGGCGCGAGTATTCTTCGCCACAACGGCAGCGCGCTCGAAGCCGTGGTCGCGACCGTCGCGGGGCTCGAGGATTATCCGCTCTTCAATGCCGGCTACGGCTCTTTGCTCAACTCCGAGGGCAACGTCGAAATGGACGCGTCGGTGATGTTCGCCGAGCCCGTCCCGGCTCCAATCGCGCTCAAAACCGTTTCGCGAGGCAAACGCTCGCGCCACATCGATCATTCCGACGAAGCCGACTACACCGTCTCGGCAGGCGCGGTAGCCGTCGTCAGCCGCGTGCGAAATCCGATCATGCTCGCACGCGCCGTGATGGAACATTCGCCGCACATCATGATGGCGGGCGCGGGCGCGGAAAATTTCGCGCGCAAGGTCGGTATCCGGCTGGTGCGGCCAGAGGAAATGGTTACCGAGCGCGCTCGCGAACGATGGCGGACACGAAAACAGCAGACCGGCATGCTCGAGGCCGAGGCCGCCGCGCGCGCCGCAATCGGACATGGCACGGTCGGCGCGGTCGCTGTCGATGTGCGTGGCGGAATCGCGGCGGCTACCTCGACCGGCGGCGTGCCTGGCAAACTCTTCGGACGCGTGGGAGACTCCGCGCTGATAGGAGCCGGCACTTTCGCGCACGCATTCGGCGCCGCCTCTGCGACCGGGCAGGGCGAGGCGATCATCCTGACCGCGCTGTGCCGCGAGGCGGTACTGGCGCTCGCGGACGCGTCGCCTCAGGCAGTCGCGCGCGAAGCGATCGCCGAAATGATCGACGCGACCGGCGCGGAGGCGGGAATAATTCTCGTCGATCGCCGCGGCAGAATCGGCTACGCGCACAACGCCGCCTCGATGCAGGTGGCGAGATACGATCCCGCCGGCGGACTGCAGCATCTGTGGCTCGAGCCGGTCGCGACGGCCCGCCGTCCGTGACTCTCGAGCATCCCGAAACTCTCGCGCAATCGAGTCGCGTCGCGATCCCGCATCCTGCGATGCTTGCGATTGCCGCGGTGTTTGCCTTCGTCGTTCTTGTGCAGGGAATCAGCGCGCCGTTTCAAAAGGACGCGGAGCCGCAGTCGGCCGAGTGGATTCAGAGCATCGTGCGCGACGGGCGCTGGCTGATACCGCATGACGCGTACGGCTTCAGCGATCGCAAGCCCCCGCTCTTTTACTGGCTCGCAGCATTGGTCGCCAAAACTACCGGCGGCACCGTCGACGAGGTCTGCGCGCGGGCAGTGTCTGTGGTGGCGGGCACTGCGCTCGCCGTAGCCGTACTCGCGTGGACGGTTGCCAACGTCGGCGCGTCCGAAGGATGGCTGGCGTTTCTGTTGATGCTCGGTACCTACGGATTCGCGTCGCGCGCGACGGAAGCGCTCACCGACATGCTGCTCACGTTTCTACTCTTCACCGCGTACTCGGCGATTAATCCGCTGCTCGACGAGCCGACAGCGTCACCCGGCTCTTCGCGCAGGAAAATTCTCGTGGGTGTGATACTCGGGCTTGGCGTTTTGGCCAAGGGCCCGGTCGCAATCGTGCTGTGCGCGCTCGCCGTGTCGATCTATCTGCTGATCGAGCGCCGCAATCCGATTGCGCTGCTGCCTGAGCGATGGCCCTGGCAGGTCGTCGCGGTTGCAATCGCAATCGGCGCGGTCTGGTATGTGCCAGCGATGATCGTCGGCGGACACAAAATCCTCAGGATCATCTTCGCGGAGAATTTGGGACATTTCATGCCGGCGCGACTCGGTGGAACGGGCGAGAGTTATCGTCCTTTCTATTTTATCGCCGCGCGCCTGCTGGGCGGCGCTTTCCCGATGATCTTGCTAGCCGTACCGGCCGCGCTTGCCTTCTATACAGGCGAAATCGCTCCGGAGAAGCGGCGCCCGGTGATCTACCAAATCAGCATGTCGCTCGCGGTGCTGCTGTTTTTCTCGATCGCAAGCGTCAAGCGCGACGACTACATCCTGCCTGCGCTGCCTGGAATCGCGATTCTGTGCGCGTCGGTGTTTACGCTGGACCTCCGCGGCGCCGCCGCGAAGCTGCGCGACGTACTCGTCGCGCTATTCGTGCTTGTCCCGATATTCGCGGTTATCTTCATCGTGTTGGTCCGTGGCCACTCTCCGCAGTTCAACCTCCAATCGAGTGACGCGACCTACTACTCGCTCTTCAGGTCTATGCGCTGGGCTAGCCCCATCTCCGATTTGTTCGATGTTTGGTTGGCCGCTGTCGCTATCGAGGTATTGGTCCTGAGCCGGCCTTCACTACGCGGTGCAATCGGAGGCGGCCTTGCGTTCGGTCTCACCGCGCTTGTGCTCTGTCTGTTCTGGACCATGACGATGCGACCCCGTCTTGCCGAAATGCGCAGCGTGAAGAGTTTCGTTCCGATCGTTGCGGAGCAGGTCAAAGGCGATCAGTTGTGCATTCCGGGCGGACTCAACTACGAGCTGTCGTACTACTACGGCGCCGCGGTTCCCGATCTCAAGAATCCCAAATGCGTCTATCTTATCGCGACACCGCGCGAAATGGACGCGTTGACGCCTGAGTATCGAGCGCGGCTTGAGCCCGTCGCCAAGTCTAATTTGATTGGTGGCGGAGGGCCGCCGGCGCTATATGAAATCGCGCCCGGAGCCGCTAAATAAAGGGCGATGGATGACCGCGCGGAACAGGCCGAGCATGCGATTAGCGTGCTGATGCGCTTCGTCGTCTCGCTGATAATTCCGCTGTGGGCGCTGAGCATGCTCGCGCTCGGCGTCGAGTACCGCTCGATTTGGTGGCTTGGATGCGGCGTCGCGGTCGGTGCGGTCGGGGTTCTGCTACTGGTCGGCAACCCGTTGGCAGGCCCGGTCCTCGACGTGCGCGAGCGCTGGCGTAAGAACTGAAAGCGGGGCTCCTCGCCCCGCACCCGCGGCAGGGGTGACCCCTGCACCCGGTACTAAGAAAAGCATCCTTGCTGGCGTCTTCGCCCCGAAAAACCTCCGAACAGGGCGTCAGCCCGCATCCCTCTTTTACCTCTTCTTTTTTCCTGATACTGGGTGCAGGGGTCACCCCTGCCGCGGGTGCGGGGCGCGCAGCCCCGCGTTTGATTCTGCCTGAATTGCGGGCGTCGTGTGGGCAGGATATTCTTTCTTTAGATGCCGATTTTTGAGTACGAATGCGCGCGATGCGGGCTGGTCAGCTCGCACGTCGTGATGGGTTCGTCGGGGCGCCGCGAGCGTCGCGGATGTCCCGAGTGCGGGTCGGCGCGGCTGCGACGCGTGATGTCGTCGTTTGCGGTGGTCGAGAGCGAGGCGTCGCGGCTTGCGAGTTTCGATGCGTCGAAGCCGCGCGACGATTCGTTTTATCGCGACTCGCGCAACGTCGGATTGTGGGCGAAGAAGCGGGCCAAAGAGATGGGCGTCGATCTTGGGTCGAAGTTCGAGGCGACGGTCGAGAAAGCACGCAGCGGCAAGCTGATCAAAGAGATGACCTGAGGCGGGACTATGGCAGAAGATCACAAGGACCGGCTCGGCAGCAAGCTGCATGACGTCGAGGCGGCGCGAGAAAATCAGTGGGCGCGGCAGCGTGATGAAGAGCTGCTGCAGAAGATGCGCGAGCGCTTACACGAACACGTGTGTCCGAAATGCAAGCAGGTTCTGGTCGCGAAGACCGAGAACGGGATCCATGTACACGCCTGCCCGGATGGACATGGCGCGTGGCTCGACGAGCCGGAATTGAAGGCGGTGTTGAAGGCGCACAAATTACCGCCAGCCGACCCTACCCGTGGGACTGCTGTCCGATGACCAATCAACGCCGGCGGATCTCCTCTGAGAGGAGGGAGAAACATGAGTGACGAAAAGGACCGTCTCGGCGACACACTCCATCATGCCGAGAGAGCTCGGGAGAATCAGTGGGCCCGCCAGCGCGATGAGGAAATACTCGAAAGGCTGCGCCTCAAGTACGGCAAGGCGGTCAACTGCCCGCAATGCGGTCACAGACTCGACGCCCGGGTGGCAATTGGCGTGGGCGGAATGGCTTGTCCAAGCCATCACGGCGCGTGGGTTGACGGGGAGGCGCTCAAGCAGTTTCGCGCGCGCCTGGAGAATGCGGCGGACATTCGCCACGATTCCCTGGGCGAGAAGTTTTTCGTCGGCCTCGGAGAGATCGTCGCAGACATGCGTCACAGGCATCCCAAAGAGATAGACTGTCCCGATTGCGGCGCGAGGCTTCGCGCCAAAGCGCCGATCACGCCGGGCGAAGCGGGGCTGGGTGAGATGGCCTGTCCGAACGGCCACGGCGCGTGGTTTGATCAGGACATGCTTCGCGAAATTCGTAAACGTCTGGACGCCGCCGCGGGAAAGCACAGCAGCGGCGATACTCGAAAGTAACGCGCAATCGCCGAAACAGGTAATCTCACTAGCGAACGACGCCAGGATCGTGGAAAACTCGGACAAATATTCCCAATTCCCAGGAGTTAGCGGTGCGTCGATTTGAATTAAGCTTGGCTTAAACAAAACTGGTTACAGGTGAAGCGATCCTTCTTGACAGCTTAGTCCAGTCCAACTAATGAGGACTCGGTAACATCACATGTACCTTAATTTTGGCGTGCCGCTCGCCCTGACGATCATTGGGATAGGCTTCGTGGCGTTAATGTTCGGGCTGCAGAAGCTGTTGGCACCGCAAAATCCCTACGATCGAAAGCTGATTCCCTACGAATGCGGCGAGCCGCCGACCGGGCGCGCGTGGATTAATTTCAACGTTCGCTTTTACCTGATTGCGCTGATCTTCGTGGTGTTCGAGGTCGAGGTCGCATTCGTTTATCCGATCGCCGCCGTTTACCTGGACTGGGTGCGCTCGGGACGCCGCCTTTACGCGCTCAGCGAGATTTTAATTTTTCTGCTGATCCTGTTCGTGGGTCTGGTTTACGTTTGGGTCAAGCACGACCTGGAATGGATTAAGAAGGTACCGGTCGAAGACTGAGGTTTGTCTTATGCCCCTGTTGAACACGCTTCCCGATTACGTCTTGACCACCAAGACAGACGAGCTGCTGAACTGGATGCGCAAATCGAGCATCTGGTACATGCTGTTCGGCCTGGCTTGCTGCGCGATCGAGCTGATGCATACGGGTGGCCCGCGCGCCGATATCGATCGTTTCGGGGCGACGCCGCGCGCGTCGGCGCGCCAGTCGGACCTGATGATCGTGGCGGGCACACTGACGCTCAAAATGGCGCTCAGGACACGGCTGCTTTACGACCAGATGCCCGACCCGAAGTACGTCATCTCGATGGGTTCGTGCGCGAGTTGCGGCGGACTGTTCCAGCTGGCCTACTCGGTCTGCGACGGCGTCGACAAGATCCTGCCGGTCGATGTGTACGTTCCCGGCTGCCCGCCGCGTCCCGAGGCGCTGACCGAAGGCCTGCTCAAGCTGCAAGAGAAGATAATGACCGAGCGCTGGCTGGTGCGTTCACCCAACGGCAATGGTAAGCAGGTGGCCGCAGCCTGAGCAGATGGAGTCTCTTCAAATACTCGAGCAGGTCAAGAGCAAGTTCGGCGACCGCGTGCTGGAAATATCCGATAAGAAGCCGGATCCGTTTGCGGTGATTGACCCCAAGGCGATCGTCGAGGTCGGGCACTTCATGAAGGAAGACCCGGAACTGGCGATGGACTGCCTGTCCAACGAGAGCGGCGTCGATTACAAGGACCGCGTCGAGGTGGTCTATCACCTGTTCTCGTATCAGAAGCGCCACGGCGCGGTGTTGAAGGTGAAACTGCCGCGCGAGAATCCGAGCGTGGCTACGCTCGAGGGCGTGTGGAAGTCGGCAAACTGGATGGAACGCGAAATATTCGACCTGCTGGGCGTGAACTTCGAAGGGCATAGCGACATGCGGCGAATCCTGATGCCGGAGGACTGGATCGGTCATCCGCTGCGCAAGGATTTCGTCGAGCCGGCCGAATACCACGGAATCTCAACCGTCAGAGAGAGCCCGATAATCCGGCTCGACACCAAAAAGAAATGAGCACGCTGCACACCGAAGAAATGACGCTCAACATGGGCCCGCAGCATCCGTCGACGCACGGGGTGCTGCGCTTCGTCGTGCGAGCCGACGGCGAGGTGATGCGCGAGGCGATCCCGGACGTCGGATACCTGCATCGGTCGATAGAGAAAATTGCGGAGAAGGTCGGCTACCACGGCTTCATGCCGTACACCGATCGCGTCGATTATGTGTGCGCGATGTTCACCAACCAGGGTTGGGGCATGGCGTGCGAGAAGCTCGCCGGAATCGAAGTGCCGCATCGCGGCGAGTACTGTCGCGTGATCGCGGCGGAGTTCAATCGAATCGCGTCGCATCTGCTGTCGGTAGGCGCGATGGCGATGGATATCGGCGCGGTGACGCCCTTCACGCACGCGATTCGCGAGCGCGAGATGATCAACGACTTGATCGAGGAGCTGTGCGGCGCGCGGCTCACGTTCAACTACATGCGAATCGGCGGTGTGGCGTGGGACTTGCCGCCCGGATGGCGCGAGAAGGCGCTCGCCTACCTCGACCATTTTGATCCGATCCTCGAAGAATACAACGCGCTCATTTCGTGGAACAAAATTTATATCGAGCGGCTGGCGAACGTCGGCGTGATCACGCCCGAGGAAGCCGTCAACTACAACCTGGTCGGGCCGAACCTGCGCGCGTGCGGAATCAAGTGGGACATCCGCAAGGACATCCCGTATTCGGTGTATCCCGAGTTCGAGTTCGACGTGCCGATCGGCGACGGGCATTGGGGCAAGCTCGGCGACTCGATGGATCGCTACGTTGTGCGGATTCGCGAGATGGCGGAGTCGTCGAAGATCCTGCGGCAAGCGCTGCAAAAGATTCCCGGCGGGCCGGTGCTCGCGAAAGTCGCGCGCAATTTCAAGCCGCCAGCCGGTGAATGCCAGATTCGGCTCGAGAGCGGACGCGGCGACATGGGATGGTACGTCGTGAGCGACGGGACCGGGTATCCGTGGCGCGTGCACGTCCGCACCGGGTCGTTTGCGGCGATGGGCATCATCCAGAAGCTGAGCGCGGGCTTGATGATCGCGGACCTGGTCACGCTAATCGCGAGCCTGGACGTGATCGCGCCGGAGATCGATCGCTAATCCTCGATGGAGACTCTGGTACACAACCTGATTGCGTCGGGCGCGTTCGGCAAGAACGCATCGCCGCACCTGGTCGCCGCGATCGTCGTGTTCGTGATGAGCGCCGTGGTCTTCCTGGGCGTGGCGTTTCCGTTCGCGGGAATCGTGAGCTGGGCCGAGCGGCGGGTGTGGGCGCGAATTCAGTCGCGAGTCGGACCAAACCGCGTCGGGCCGCAGGGATTTCTGCAGTGGCTGGCCGACGGCGTGAAACACGTCTGCAAGGAAGACATCATTCCCGACGAATCAGACGCGCCGCTGTTCAAAATGGCGCCGTACCTGGTGATGCTAGCCTTCACGCTGCCGTGGGCGGTGATGCCGTTCTCGTCGTCGCTGATACTGGCGGACCTGAACGTGGGCATCCTCTACATGACGTCGGTGACGGCGCTCACGGTGGTCGGCGTGCTGATGGCGGGGTGGGCGTCGAATGACAAGTGGTCGCTGATCGGCGGAATCCGGTCGGCGGCGCAAATAGTCAGTTACGAAATACCGGCGGGGCTTTCGATTTTCCCGGTGGTGCTGATGACGGGCACGCTGTCGATGCAGGGAATCATTCGCGCGCAGGGTTGGGCGCCGCAGCATTGGTTTTTGTTCGCGAATCCGTTCACGTTCGTGGCGGCCAACATCCTTTATATCTCGGCGCTGGCCGAAGGTAACCGCACGCCGTTCGACTTGCCGGAAGCGGAGTCGGAACTGGTGGCGGGGTTCGCGACTGAGTATAGCGGGATGCGCTACCTGTTCTTCTTCATGGCGGAATGGGGAAACCTGTTTATCATCGGCGCGATAATCGCGACTTTGTTCCTCGGCGGCTGGCAGTTCCCGCACATCACGAACAATGTAGTCGCGATGAATATACTTCAGGCGATCACATTCAACGTCAAAGTACTAATCCTGGTGTTCGTTTCGATGTGGATACGCGCGACGCTGCCGCGAGTGCGTATCGATCAGCTAATGACACTTTGCTGGAAGTACTTCGTGCCGATTTCGTTTGTGGATATGATCGGAACCGCGGTGTGGGTAGCTATTTGGCCCGACGGTAACGCGGCGATGGGGTATATCATGTTGGCGGGCGCGATTGCGCTGGCGGCGGTGTTTACTCAGCGGGTTATATACTATCTCCGGAGTTCGCGGATGGAAGTATACTTCAATCCGACTATATAGAGGCGATTGATGAGCGCGGTTTCGGAATACGTAACTAATATAAAAGACGCGGTCTCGAGTATATTCGAGGGCATGGCGGTGACGGCGTCGCATTTCATGCGCAAGCCGTACACGGTGCAATATCCGGACAGGATGCCGGTGCGGGTGCAGGACACGCTGCCGTTCCGTTACCGCGGAATCCTGGAGGTCGATCTGGAAATCTGCACGGGATGCCTGGCGTGCGAGCGCGCGTGTCCGATCGATTGCATCGTCATCGTGGTGGACAAGGATCCGCAGACGCGGCAGATGCTGCTGTCGCAATTCGATATCGACATCGCAAAGTGCATGTACTGCGGGCTCTGCAGCGAGCCGTGTCCGACCGGATCGATCCATCATACGACGGAGTTCGAGGGCGCCGACTATTCGCTCGAGAGCCTGATTCGCCGCTTCGTCACGGATCCGGTGATGGCGTACAAGCCCAAGAAGGGGCCGGAGACCGACACGAGAATCGCGCCGATTTTGAATCGCGGCATGACCTACCTCGATCAATGGGCGCAGCCCGGCGGCGAAAAGCCGGTCGAAGAAGAGCCGGCGTAGCGCGCGCGGCTGCTTGCAACGCGGAGAAGAGATGCTCGCTCAGGTAATATTCTATGCGCTAGCCGCGTTGACGGTCGGCTCAGCGATGTTAGTAGCGTTCTCGCGCAACATAGTTTATTCGACATTCGCGCTGCTCGGCGCGTTCATGGGCGTAGTGGGTATTTACATTCTGCTCGCGGCGGACTTCGTCGCGATGGTCCAGCTACTCGTCTACGTCGGTGGAATATTGGTACTGACTATCTTCGCGGTGATGCTGACGGCGGGAATCGCGGACGTGACGGTATCGAATCGCGCGGTTGGGACGGGATCGGCGCTGTTCACAGTGAGTATCGCCGGACTGGTGATGTTGTACGCGATAGGGCGAACGCAGTGGCATCACGCGGCGGCGGTCACGCCCGCGCCGACGACGTATGCCATCGGAAATGCGTTCCTGGGCGATTACGTATTGCCGTTCGAGGTTGCGTCGCTGGTGCTGCTGGCGGCGCTAATCGGCGCGATAGTGATCTCGCGCCATGAGGCGAGGGAGTAGAGGAGCGGGAGAATCGGGGATGGGCGGGGGAATAACGCTTAACCACTTCCTGGTGCTGAGCCTGATCGTATTTTCGCTCGGGCTTTTCACGGTTCTGACGCGGCGCAACGCGATCGGAATCCTGATGGGCGTCGAGTTGATACTCAATTCCGCCAATATCAACTACCTTGCGTTTGCGTTTTACGGCGGCGGCAAATACGACGGGCAGATATTTGCGATTTTCGTGATCATGCTGGCGGCCGCGGAGGCGGTGATCGGATTGGCCGTGGTGTTGGCGATTTATCAGAACTTCAAGACGATCGACGTCGATGCGGCCGAGTCGCTGCGTGGATAGCTGAGCAACGAAAAAATGGATCATCCGATACCGGTTACGTTCATCCGACTGATCGTCGTGCTGCCGCTTTTGGGCGCGGCGATCAATTTCCTAGCCGGCGCGTGGCTGCAGAAGACGTTCGGCAAGCGCGCGATCAGCTTGGTTGGATGCGGCGTTGTGATCCTGGCGTTCATGCTGGCGGCGCGCGCGTTTTTCGCGATGCTCACGTTGCCGCCGGCAAACCGCTTCATGCTCGACGACTCGTGGAAGTGGTTCGACGTCGGCGGACTGAATCTCGATATCGCGTTCTGGCTCGATCCGTTGTCGATGATCATGACGCTGATAATCACCGGCGTCGGCGGCCTGATTCACATCTACTCAACCGGCTACATGCACGACGACGACGGCTACTGGCGATTTTTCGGGTGGCTGAACCTGTTCACGTTCGCGATGCTGGTGCTGGTGCTGGGCGACAACCTGTGGCTGATGTTCGTGGGCTGGGAAGGCGTGGGGCTGTGCTCGTTCGCGCTGATCGGATTCTGGTACAAGGTGACGGCGAACACGACGGCGGGCAACAAGGCGTTCATCGTGAATCGGGTCGGCGATTTGGCGTTCGTGATCGCGTTGTACAGTTTGTTTGCGGGACTCGATGCGCTCGGGCATCCGACGCTGGTGACGCGCGAAGTCGCGAAGTACGCGCCGCTGCTGACAGGAGTGCCGATAAATTTCGCGGGCTACCATTCGGCGCACACGCTGGTGGGATTCGTCACGCTGTTGATGTTCATCGGGGCGACGGGGAAGTCGGCGCAGATTCCGCTGTACGTGTGGCTGCCGGACGCGATGGCGGGACCGACTCCCGTGAGCGCGCTGATACATGCGGCGACGATGGTGACGGCGGGCGTATACATGGTGGCGCGGCTGAATTTTCTATTTTCGATGTCGCCGTTCACGATGGGCGTGATCGCGCTGGTGGGTGGGCTGACCGCGCTGTTCGCGGCGACGATAGGCGTCGCGCAAAACGACATCAAGAAGGTGCTCGCCTACTCGACGGTCAGCCAGCTCGGATACATGTTCGCGGCGGTGGGCGTCGGCGCATACGCGGCCGGCGTGTTCCACCTGATGACGCATGCGTTCTTCAAGGCGTGCCTGTTCCTGGGGAGTGGGTCGGTGATTCACGCGATGGGGGGAGAGCAGGACATGCGCAAGATGGGCGCGCTGCGGCACAAGATGCCGATCACGTTTCTCACGTTCATGGCGGCGACGCTGGCGATTTCGGGCGTGCCGCCGTTCGCGGGATTCATGTCGAAGGACGAGATCATCTGGCAGGCATTCTCGCATGGGCACACCGTCGTGTGGGCCTTGCTGCTGATCGGCGCGGGGATCACGGTCTTCTACATGTTCCGGCAAGTGTACATGACATTCTTCGGCGAATTCCGCGGCACGCACGAGCAGGAACATCATCTGCACGAATCGCCACCGTCGATGGCGTACGTGCTGATCGTGCTGGGCGGGCTGTCGGTAGTCGGCGGACTCGTGAAAATTCCGGAGTTCATCGCGACGTTTAAACCGTTCGAGGAGTTTCTGGATCCGGTCTTCAGCTCCGAGGTGACGCGCCGGATAACCGAAGCGGGAATACATAGCCACGCGACCGAAGCAGCATTCGGATTCATCACTTTCACGATGGTGGTAATCGGATGGCTGGTGGCGGATCTGATGTATCGGCAGCAGAAGATAGATCCCGCGCGGTTTAGCCAGATGTTCGGCGGAGTGCCTTACGAATGGGTATACAACAAATACTATGTCGATGAATTTTACGATCGAGTGATTGTACAGCCGTACCTATTGGCGACGCGCGCGATGGCATGGTTCGACTCGAATATAATCGACGGAGTAGTTAATCTCGCGGCGCGGGTAATAGTATTTCTGTCCTGGCTGTCTGGACTATTCGACCATTACATAGTCGACGGGCTGGTGAACTTCGCGTCGAACTTGACGCTCGACGTTGGCGGCAGGCTCCGGCGGCTGCAGACCGGTTCGATCAATGGATATCTGTACGGAATCTTGGCGGCGGTGATGCTGATACTGTTGGTGCGCGCGGTCGCGCGGGCATGACAGCTTCGGCGGCCGCGCCAATTCAAGGCAAAACGGGAAGAGCGAAACTGAAATGAGTCACGCGCTTACGCTGATAACCTTTATTCCGATCGCCGGGATGGTGCTGATTCTCGCGCTGCCCGACTCGATGAAGAACGCGTCGAAGTGGATTGCGGTGGCGGCGACGGTGCCGCAACTCCTGATCGCAGCGTCGTTGTACGCGAACTTCGACACGACGACCAGCGCGGTGCAGTTTGCCGAGAAAGCGTCGTGGATGCCCTCGTACCACATTACTTACTTCATCGGCGTGGACGGAATCAGCATCTCGATGGTCCTGCTGACCGCGCTCATCATGTTCATCTCGGTGTTCGCGAGTTTCGGCATCAATCGCGCGGAGAAGGGTTACTACGCGATGCTGTTGATGCTCGACACGGGAATGATGGGCGTTTTCGTGTCGTTGGATTTCTTCCTGTTCTACATTTTCTGGGAAGTGATGCTGTTGCCGATGTATTTTCTGATCGGCATCTGGGGCGGTCCGCGCCGCGAGTACGCCGCGATCAAGTTCTTTCTGTATACACTACTGGGTTCGGTGCTGATTCTGCTGGCGATGCTCGGGTTGTATTTCTACGGCGCGACTCCGACGTTTGATTTGACTGAGCTGGCGGCGAATTCAAGTCATTACTCAATCGGGTTCCAGCGAATAGTATGGATTGCGTTGTTTATCGGCTTCGCGATCAAAATTCCTGCGTTCCCGTTCCATACCTGGCTGCCTGACGCGCACGTTGAAGCGCCGACCGCGATTTCCGTGATTCTTGCGGGCGTCCTGCTGAAAATGGGCACCTACGGAATTCTCCGCGTCAATTTTGCGGTGCTGCCGGCGGCGAGCTATCAGCTTGCGTGGCTTTTCCTTGGGGTGATCGGCACTATCAACATAGTATATGGCGCGATGTGCGCGATGGCGCAGACTGACTATAAGAAGTTGATTGCGTATTCGTCGATTAGCCACATGGGTTACGTGATGCTCGGGCTGGCGGCCTTCACGGCGGCGGGGATCAACGGCGCAGTGCTGCAGATGTTCAATCACGGGACAATCACGGCGATGCTCTTTATCCTGGTCGGCGTGATTTACGATCGCGCACACCATCGCGAGATAAACGGCTTCGGCGGTCTGGCGCAGCAGATGCCGATATATACGGCGATCACGGGATTTGCGTTTTTCGCCGGCATGGGGCTGCCCGGGATGTCCGCGTTTATTTCGGAAGTGCTGGTGCTGCTCGGCGCGTGGCAGACGCATCCGGTGATGGTCGCGTTCGGCGCGGCGACGGCAATACTGACGGCCGGCTATCTGCTGTGGACCTTCCAGCGCATTTACCTTGGGCCGTTGAACGAGAAATACAAGGACCTTCCCGATCTGTCGTTTCGCGAGGCGTTCACGCTGGTGCCACTGGGGATCATCGTGCTGATCCTCGGCGTTTACCCGCATGCGATTTTGGGTCTCCTCAACACTTCGCTGGTGCATCTCAACCAGGTTGTGCTTTCGACTTCGGGCGCGGCCATCGCGATGCTTCATTGAGACCGGTTCGGACTAACTAGATGGATCTCGGAAACCTCGCGAGCCTGCGGCATTTCATCCCGGAGATGATCCTGGTGGCCGGGATTTTGGCCATCGTCATCATTGACCTGGCGGTGCGCGATAAATCGCGACTCGGCGCGTTGGCTCTGATAGCGGCTGCGGCGTCGTTGCTGGCGATCGGGCTGGAGCCGGCGCTGTCGGGCGCGTGGCTGTTCCATCGGATGCTGGTGTTCGATTCGTTCGCGATTTATTTCCGCGCGTTGATCGCACTGGCTGCGGTCGTGGCTATCTGGATGTCGATTGGCTCGGAAGAAGTGAGAGGCTGCGACCAGGGCGAGTACTACGCGATTTTGCTCGCGAGCACGTTTGCGATGTTTTTGATGGCGGAGTCGGCGAACCTGCTGATGGCGTATCTCGCGCTCGAGTTCGTCAGCCTGACGTCGTACATACTGACGGGTTTTTTGCGGCATAACCGGCGTTCGCTCGAGGCCGCGCTGAAGTACCTGATTTACGGCGGCGTGGCGTCGGGCACGATGATTTACGGGATGAGCTGGATTTTCGGAATCACCGGCTCGCTCGACTTCAGCGTGATCAACAAAGCGCTCTCGACGCCGGCGCATCTGCCGGTGCTCGCGGTATTTATCGCGCTGGTGCTGATCCTGACCGGGATGGGCTACAAGGTGTCGTCGGTGCCGTTTCATATGTGGGCGCCGGACGTTTACACGGGCGCACCGATTCCGATTACGACGTTCCTGGCGATAGGATCGAAGGCGGCGGGCTTTGCGCTGCTGACGCGATTTTTCTTTCCCGCGATTTCTCATCTGGCGGCGGGCGGAAGCTGGACGGCGCTGGCGGGCGTCGATTGGCCGCAACTGCTGCTGTTCGTTTGCATCATCACGATGACGCTCGGCAACCTCGCGGCGCTGCAGCAGACCAACATGAAGCGGCTGCTGGCGTATTCGAGTATCGCGCAGGCGGGATACGCGCTGATGGGGTTCGTCGTGCTGTCGAACGATGGGATTCGCGCGATGCTGTTCTACCTGTTTGCCTACTATGTAATGGATGCGGGCGCGTTTTTGGTGGTGATGATTGTGGCGAACTCGACCGGGCGCGAGGATGTCGAGGCGTACCGCGGCTTGGCGTGGCGCGGCGGAATCGTTCCGGCGCTCGCACTGACTATATTTCTTTTTTCACTAACGGGTATCCCATTGACGGTCGGGTTTATCGGGAAATTCTATTTGTTTGCCGCAGTGATTAAAGGTCAGTTCTACATACTGGCTATTGTCGGAATACTCAATTCAGTAGTGTCTTTGTATTACTACTTGAAGCCGATCCGGATGATGTTCTTCGAGCAGCCGCGCGGCGACGAGGGTACGGTGCGCTTCGAGGCGTGGAATTACGGGCTAATGGGAGTGCTGGCCTGCGCGACGATCGTGTTTGGGCTGTACTGGTCGCCGATCATTTCGTTTGCGAACCGGTCGCTGAGTTTTTTTACCGGGCCGGCGTGAGAAGGTCAGGAACCTAACCCCTGACCCCTTCCCATTGTGGGAAGGGGAACCGGTCGTAAGACGAATCACTCGAAGACGATCGTGCGGTTGTGGTGCAGGAGCACCTGTTTTTTCAGGTGGGCTCGTACGGCTTTGGCCAGAACCATCACTTCTAGATCTTTGCCCTTGCGGGCGAGGTCGGCGACGGTGTCGCGATGGGTCATCGGGGCCGTGGCTTGAGCGATTATCGGGCCGGCGTCGAGTTCTTCGGTTACGTAGTGGGCGGTCGCGCCGATTAGTTTGACGCCGCGATCGTGCGCCTGCTTGTGCGGGCGCTGGCCGGCGAACGCGGGCAGGAAGCTGTGGTGAATGTTGACGATCGGCTTGTTCCATCCGCGAAGGAATTCGCCCGACAGCACCTGCATGTAGCGCGCGAGGACGACAGTGTCCGCGCGAAGCTCAACCAGATGCTTCATGAGCGCGGCCTCAGCCTCCGACTTGTTATCTTTCCCAACCGGAATCACCTTGAACGGGACTTCGAACGGGCGCACCAGCGACTCGAGGTCGGGATGATTGCTGATGACGCCGGCCAGGTCGCCGTCGAGCTCGCCGACGTGATGGCGGCTGAGCAGATCGATCATGCAGTGCGGCAGCCGCGAGACCATAATGACGATGCGGTCGCGTTTGGCGGCGTCGAAACAAGCCCACTTGAGGCGCTCCCACGGCAACAACGACGGCATCGACGCGTCGAGTTCTTTGGACAGCTCGCCGATAGGGAGCCGCAGGCTTTCGAAGTGAATGCGCCAGAAGAAGTGGCCGTCCTCGTCGTCGGAGTACTGGTCGGAGGTGATAATATTGCAGCCGAGCGTGAACAGGTGGGTGGCGACGCGGGCGATGATGCCGGGGCGGTCGATGCACGAGATGAGGAGGGTAGCTTTGCCTGCGGCCACGCTGATTACTCCGGAAGCGAATAGTCACTTTGAATTGTAATGGCGACTCGCGCAAATAGACAAACCGAGGGCGGCGGGATTTTGTATGTGGTCGCGACGCCGATCGGCAATCCCGACGATCTCTCGGCGCGCGCGATCCGCACGCTCGCGGAGGTCGCGCTGATCGCATGCGAGGACACGCGGCGCACCGGGCAGATGCTCGCGCGCCATCAGATTCGCACGCCGACGATAAGCCATTTCGAGCACAATGAAGAGCGGCGCGTGCCGGAGCTCGTCGAGCGACTGAAGGCGGGCGAAAAAATCGCGCTCGTCACTGACGCGGGCACGCCGGCGATTTCGGATCCCGGCTTTCGGCTGGTGCGGGAGGCGTTAGAGGCAAACGTGCGAGTCATCGCGGTGCCGGGAGCGTCGGCGGTAATCGCGGCGCTGTCGATTGCGGGAATTCCGACTGACAGGTTCACATTCGAGGGATTTATCCCGGCGCGCGACGCGGCGAGACGCAAGGCGCTCGAAGAACTACGCCGCGAATCGCGCACGATGGTTTTTTACGAAGCGCCGCGCCGGGTCGCCGATACGCTGGGCGCGATGGCGGCCGCATTCGGGGAGTCGCGCGATGCGGCGGTCGTCTGCGAAATCACCAAGACCTACGAGCGCACGTTGCGCGGGACGCTCGGTGAGCTGGAACGGCGGTTTCGCGCGACGCCCGCGCTAGGAGAAATCGTGATCGTCGTCGCGGGCGCGCCGCAGCAGCCGGACGCGGGAAACGTTGCAATCGACGTGCATGAAGCGCTCGAGGTGCTGCGGGAGGCCGGACTTGGGCTGAAGCAGGCGAGCGCAGTGATCGCACGGCTGACCGGGATCGGGCGTCGCGAAGTGTATCAGGATGCACTCAAATCGTGCGATGACGACTCCAGTGATGACTGACCGGTGGACAGTGTCCGATGGGCGTGCTTGCAGTCGGTTGGAGGGTGCGGTTCAATGAAGTAGAGGATGCGGAGCGGGGACGGCGATGGCTAAGGCCCGACAAATAGCGGATCAAGCGGCGTCGGGCGGTGCGAGTGGGCCAATAACGGTACTGGTGGTCCATGGACCCAACCTGAATCTCCTCGGCGAACGCGAGCCCGAGGTTTACGGTCGAACCCGTCTGGCTGATATCGACAAGGAACTCAAAAACCTGGGACGCGAGCTGGAAATGAAGGTCGAAACGTTTCAGTCGAACAGCGAAGGCGGGATCGTCGATCGGATTCAGAAGGCGCGCGGCAAATGCGACGTGCTGTTGATCAATCCGGGCGCATACACGCATACGAGCGTGGCGATTCGCGACGCGATTTCGGCCGTGAACATTCCGGTGATCGAAGTGCATCTGTCCAACGTGTATCGGCGCGAGCCGTTCCGCCATCATTCGACGATTGCGGATATCGCGCATGGCCGAATCATGGGATTCGGCGCCGAGAGCTACAGCCTGGCACTGAGAGCGGCGCGCACGATGGCCGAGGAGTCGCGCCGACGGAGCGGGTGACGCCAATGGCGAGCAACGATCCAGCGGGCAGGCGAGCCGCCGTTTCAGGAAGACACGGAGACGCGATGGAAGTACGCGAACTGAAGACCCTGCTGGTCCTGATGCGGGATTACGGGCTGGTCGAACTCGAAATAGAGGACAAGAAGGGCAAGGTGCGATTGGTTCGCGGCGGCGGACGCGCATCGGTGGACGTTACCGAGTCGGGCTCGGAGGCGCACGTAGCGGCGCGGGCGGCCTCGCCAATCAAGATGGCGACGCGGCACGTCGAGGCGACGGCGGAGGAAGGCGGCAAGGCGGCCGGCAAAATCGATCTCGCGCCGAATCAGAAGCTGATCGAAAGCCCGATGGTGGGCACGTTTTACCGGGCCGCTTCGCCGGACGCGGCGCCGTTTGTCGAGGAAGGATCGTCGGTGCGCAAGGGCCAGCCGCTGTGCATAATCGAGGCGATGAAGATGATGAACGAGATCGAATCGCCGGCCGCGGGGCGGGTGATAAGAATCCTCGCCGAGAACGGGAATCCTATAGAATACGGTCAACCCTTGATGATCATTGAAGTGATCTGAATATTTTACTGGGCGGAGACTCGCGTGTTGATGTTCAAGAAATTGCTGGTCGCAAATCGCGGGACAATCGCAATTCGGATAATCCGCGCCTGCCGCGAGCTGGGAATTTCGACGGTCGCGGTTTTCTCGACGGCGGACAAGAACGCGCTGCACGTGCGGATGGCGGATGAGTCGGTATGTATCGGGCCGCCGGCGGCCGAAGACAGCTATTTGAATATCCCGGCGATCCTGAGCGCCGCGACGACCTTCGGCGCCGACGCGGTGCATCCCGGGTACGGGTTCTTGTCCGAGAATGGCGACTTCGCGGAGGCATGCCAGAAGTCGGGGCTGAACTTCGTCGGCCCGCGCGCGCGTCATATCAGGTTGATGGGTGACAAGCCGCGCGCACGACGAATCATGAAGCGCGCGGGCGTCCCGGTCCTGCCGGGCAGCGAGGGCACGGGGGTCACGGAGTTGCGCGAGGCGCAAGTTGACGCGAAGCGGCTCGGCTACCCGGTGCTGATCAAGGCGGCCGCCGGCGGCGGCGGCAAGGGGATGCGAGTCGCTCGCGACGGCGCGGAGCTTACGCGGCTGTTTCCGCTGGCGCAGGGAGAATCCGAGGCGTCGTTCAGCTCGAAGAAGATGTACCTGGAGAAATACCTGGAGCGCGCGCGTCACGTCGAGTTTCAAATTCTTGCCGACTTGCACCGCACCGCGATTCATCTTGGCGAGCGCGACTGCTCGATTCAGCGGCGCCATCAGAAGGTGATCGAGGAATCGCCGTGCCCGACCCTGACGCCGCGCCTGCGCGAGAAGATGGGCAAGGCGGCGGTGCGCGCGGCCGAAGTGGTCGGCTATTCGAACGTCGGCACGGTGGAATTTCTGCTCGCGGGCAGCGGCGAGTTTTATTTTATCGAGATGAACACCCGGATCCAGGTCGAGCACGGCGTGACCGAGATGGTCACGGGCGTTGACCTAGTAAAGGAAAGTATCCGGATGGCGATGGGCGAGCCGCTGGGGCTGAAGCAGCGGCAGGTGACGTTCGACGGCGCCTCGATGGAGTTTCGCATCTATGCGGAGGATCCCGAGCGGGGCATTCCGTCGCCGGGCGTGGTGACCAATCATCATACGCCGGGCGGACTGGGCGTGCGCGTCGAGACGGCGCTGTACGACGGCTATCGTGTGCCGGTGCAATACGATCCGCTGATCGCAAAGCTGATAGTGCACGCCGAGACGCGGCCCGAAGTGATCGCACGGGCCAAGGCGGCGCTACGCGAGTACGTAATCGACGGTATCAAGACCAACATTCCGTTGCATCTGAAGATTCTGCACGATCCGGATTTCAATCGCGGCGAGTTCTCGACCGACTTCCTGAGCCGCTACGAACCGGCCCGTCCCGAAGCCGCGCATCACGCACCGGTAAGCAAAGCCTCTTGACCGCAACGCTCCGCGCCATGCTTGATAGAGTCGAGTGGAGAGGCGGCATAACCGCGCCTTCGAGTCGGATGACTAACTTGAAAACAATCAAACGAACATTTCTCGCACTGATAATAGGGCTGCTGGCGAGCGCGCCGGCATCCGCGCAGGACGGCATGAATCCGCTGATTCCCGGCGGGAACAGCGCGCCTCCCGGCCATGCGCCGAAGGCCGTGGTCTCGGATCCGCTGTACGATTTTGGCAGCGCGCTCGAAGGCACGATGGTCACGCACACCTTCGCGATCAAGAACAACGGCCAAGGCTACCTCGACATTCAAGGCGTGAAGACCTCATGCGGATGCACGACGGGAAATCCTTCGAAGATGCACGTGGCGCCCGGCGACGAGAGCGATATCGCCGTCTCGTTCGACACGCACTTTCAGAAGGGCCACCAGGTGCGCACCATCACGGTCTCCACCAACGATCCCGACAATCCGCAGGTCGCGATGACCATGCAGGGGATCGTCAAGAAGCAGGTCGAGGCGGTGCCGGGCGAGATTTCCTTCGGCGACGTGAAACGCGGGACCGAAGACACCAAGGAGCTTCTGGTCAACGACCTGAATCCGGCGCGCGGCGCGTTCTCGGTCGGTCCGGTGAGCAACTCGAACTCGTCGATCAAGGTCGAGCAGGAGAAGCGTCCCGACGGCAAGCCCGGTGCGCTGCTGAAGGTCTCGCTACTCAAGACGATGCCGGTGGGGCCGTTCGACGACACGATCAAGATCACCAACAATCGCGTGCCGCTCCAAGTTGACGTATTCGGAACCGTGACGGGCGATTTGAATATCGATCCCGCGCAAGTCTCGTTCGGCATCGTACCGCGCGGCCAGGACATCGTGCGAATTTTCAAGCTGAGCAACCAGGGACCGCATCCGATAAAGGTGCTCGAAGTTGCGAGCAGCAGCCCGGCGGTCGGCGCCGTCGCGGAGCCCGTCACGCCTGGCAAAGAATACAAGGTGACGGTCACGCTGAGGCATGGCACTCCCGACGGGCAACTGCGCGGCAACCTGACGATCAAGACCGACGACCCGGACCAGGCGACACTGAGCGTGCCGTTCTACGCGATCGTCGGGCAGTTCAAGACCTGATCGAGCTCGTCGCGGGGCATCATCCGCTGTTTCGCGGCTCCCGCCGTTCCTATATTCAAGTAGGGCAGGGAACCTGCGAAGCTGACATGGCTCGGCGCGAGAATTGGGGGATCGTTTCCCGGTTGCTGGACCGAATGAGCGATTGGGCCATCGGCCTGCTCACCAAGCCTATCAAGAGTTACGCGCTCCACATCCCCAACGACATGGCCGCGCTCAAGCGTCACATCCGCAAGGGCGACGTGATTTTGGTCGAGGGCAACGAGCGTATCAGCGAGTGCATCAAGTACTTGACGCAAAGCTCGTGGTCGCACGCGGCGTTGTACGTTGGTGACGAGCCGATTCGGCGCAATCTGGAGATGAAGGCGCCGCTGGTCGCGCAATTCGGCGAGGAAGCCGACTTCCTGTTGGTCGAGGCGATCGTCGAGGCCGGCGTGGTGCTGTCTCCGCTCAGCAAATATCGCGATTTCAACCTCCGCGTATGCCGGCCGTTCAACCTGTCGGCGGCGGACCTGGCCGACGTGATGGATGAGGCGATTCGCAGCGTCGGCGACACCTACGACTTGCGCAACGTGATCGATCTGGCGCGCTATTTTCTGCCGGTCAGCCTGGTGCCCGCGCGCTTTCGCCGCCAGGCGCTGCAATTCGGCAGCGGCGAGCCGACTCGCGTCATCTGTTCGAGCGTGATCGCTTCGTCGTTTCATCGCGTGAAGTTCCCCATAGTGCCGAACTACGAGCAGTTGCCGCCCGATACGCAGCCGCCGCCTCCCGCCAGGCGCAAGCTATGGCCGATCGGCTCGAAGACGGGCGGGTTGGAATTCGGTGCGCTCAGGATGGTCTCGCCGACGCTGGTCACGCCGCGCGACTTCGATCTTTCGCCCTATTTCGAGATCATCAAATTCAATATCATCGAGAACATGCGTTTCGACTATCACAAGATTTTGTGGGCCGACGACGCGCCACCCGCGCCCGTGAAGAAGGGCGCCTGACGGCGGATACATCGGGGCCAGGAGAGACTTCATTGAACAAGGAAAACGAACAAGAGCACGCAGGCGATCGGCGCGAACTCCTGGAGAAGACAGTCGCGAAAATTCTGCATCGCCATTGCAACTTCGGATGGGCCAACTACTACATCCCGAGCGAAAAGTTCCCGAGCCTCATCGAGGAACTGGTCGAGGTGATGAGCCCGGGCGGGCAAGCGGGTCACGACGAACTGGTGCAGTTCTTCCTCGGCGTGCAGCGGTTATCCTCAATCCAGGAGCGAGTAGCAAAACTCGAGCAGGAATTTTCAGTCTACAAGCGCGGCTGACCCCGCCTGCGTTTCTATTCCGCC
The DNA here is from genome assembly GCA_963724395.1 of uncultured delta proteobacterium. Taxonomy (GTDB): domain Bacteria; phylum Desulfobacterota; class Binatia; order Binatales; family Binataceae; genus Binatus. Next base: position 576,741 of record CAVRUK010000006.1, read on the forward strand.
TATTGTGTCATCCCGAGCGTAGCCGAGGGACCCCAAATCTTTCTCGATGCGCGACACTTCGACCTCGCTCTAGGCACGCGGAGCTGAGTTGCTCCTGACCCGGAATCGGAGCGACGCGGCTTCGCGAGCCTCAAGTGAAGTCGAACTGCCTCGGCATTGCAAAAGATCCGGGGTCCCTCGGCTACGCTCGGGATGACACAGGATACGATGACACAATCAAAAGGACGACAGAAAGAAAGATGACATAGGAAGACTAGTGCAGTGCGCAGCGCGCTCCCTCGAATCGAACTGGATTCAACGGTCGGTTGATACTACAAGTTTTTTTGTGGTTGCTTGACGAGCGATATTTCAGACGGAGGGCTATCGATGGACGCTCTTGAAGCTATTCTCACACGCAGGGTGCAGCGCACGTTCGCGGACAAGCCGGTCGAGCGCGAAAAACTCGCAAAGATCGTCGACGCCGGGCGTCATGCGATGAGCGCGCGCAACATGCAGCCGTGGCAGTTCGTCGTGATTCAAAATCGCGCCACGTTGAAAGAGATTGGCGCGCTATGCTCGACCGGCCGCTTCGTGGCGGAGTCGCCGTCGGCGGTCGTCGTGCTGAAGGATGTCGCCAACGCGCGATGGGCTGACGTGGATTGCGGGCAGGCGGTGCAGAACATGGCGAACGCGGGCTGGGCAATGGGACTCGGCACCTGCTGGGTCGGTAACTTCGACGCGGCGAAGATTGGCGCGATGCTCGGGGTCAAAGATGGATGGGCAATCTTCACGATTCTGCCGTTCGGCTACGCCGACCCGAAGAATCCGCCGCAGGCGAAGCCACTTAAACCGCGGATTGAGATGGTGCACTATGAGCGCGTGGGAAATCCCAAGCCGTAGAGATCTGATAGAGTCTCGACAGCTTTAGAAAAAGGAAGTTTTTGCGATGGCGATAAAACAGCAGGTCCCGCCCGAAGCATACGAGACCCTCAAGCAAAACCCCGACGCGCTCTACCTCGACGTTCGCACCGAAGGCGAGTTTGCGGCCGGACACGCCGCCGGCGCCATCAATATCCCGGTCATGGTGGCCAAGGGGCCCGGGCAAATGCAGCTGAACCTGGACTTCGTCGAAGTAGCCGAAAAGGTAATTCCAAAAAACAGGAAACTCGTGGTCGGATGCATGGCCGGCGGACGTTCGCAGCGCGCATGCGAGATGCTCGAAGAGGCGGGGTTCACCGATCTGACGAACGTGGTCGGCGGCTTTGGCGGCCAGCGCGACGCGTCGGGCAAGGTCGTCGTCGCGGGATGGAAGGACGCAGGACTGCCGGTGACGACGGACCTCGGCGACGCTGCCTATCCGGCACAGAAAGCAAAGGCGGGCGTTTGATGGCGATACGCCTGACCCGGATTTACACGCGCACGGGCGACAAAGGCCAGACTGCCTTGGTTGGCGGTAAGCGCGTGCCCAAGGAGAGCGCGCGGCTGGAGGCCTACGGCACAATCGACGAACTGAACTCGATCGTCGGAATCGTCCGCACCTACTTGCCGCAATATCGCGACGGGTTCGGCGCCGACTTCGAGCCGTATTCGGAGAGCTTGCGACGGGTACAAAACGAATTGTTCGACGTGGGCAGCGAACTCGCGACACCGCCCGACGGCGAATATCCGCAGATGCACAAGATGGGCGCCGGCGAGATCAAGAAGCTCGAAGAAGAGATGGACGCGATGGAGAAAGAGCTCGAGCCGCTGAAATCCTTCACGCTGCCGGGCGGCGGCGTGCTCAACGCGTTCCTGCATCAGGCGCGCACGGTGTGCAGGCGCGCGGAGCGCGTGTGCTGGCGCCTGAAGCGCGAGGAAGACATCAACGACAGCCTCATAATCTATGTGAACCGGTTGAGCGACCATCTGTTCGTGCAGTCGCGATGGGTTGCGAAACGGCTCGGCGAGCCCGAATTTCTATGGGACCGGGCGTTGCGAATCGAAGAAGAAGAGAAGACGGCGCGCGCGGCGAAGAGCAAGTCGAGTCGCGGCGGCAAGTCCTGAGCGTTGGGGAATTCTGATGGCAGAAGCCTCTGAAAAGAAAATCTATCTTCGACAGGCGCAGATTGGCCCGATGGCGAATTTCGTGTACCTGGTCGGCGACCCGGTTACGCGCAAGCTCGCGGTCGTCGATCCCGCGTGGGACGTCGAGGCGATTCGTAAATTCGCCGAGTCGGAGGGTTACGACATCGAAAAGATCCTGATTACGCACTATCACCCCGATCACCTGGGCGGGCACATGATGGGCCAGAATATCGAGGGCGCCGCCAAGATGCTCGAACACGTCAAGGCCAAGGTCTACGTGAACAAGCATGAGGCGGAGGGCGTGAAGCAGGTCGCGGGATTGTCAGACTCGGACCTGGTCAAAGTCGATGCGGGCGACACGGTCAAGGTCGGCGAGCTCGAGGTGAGGTTCCTGCACACTCCCGGGCATACGCCGGGCTCGCAGTGTTTCCTGGTCGAGGGCAACCTGATTTCCGGCGATACGCTGTTCGTGAACTCGTGCGGACGAGTGGACCTGCCGGGCTCGGACCCGGAGGCCATGTATCACAGCCTGAACGACACGCTGCGCAACCTCGACGACGCGACGGTGGTGTATCCCGGGCACGCGTACTCGTCGGAGTCGAGCACAACGATTGGCGACCAGAAGCGTCACAACATGTACATGCGATTTCCGACGCTCGACGATTTTCTCGACGCGATGGGCTACCCGCGCCGCTAGGGTCGATTCGCGCGCCAACCATGCCTGAGGATTCGCACAAGCTCGCCGCGCAAGCTGAAAAGCTGCGCGACGAGATCAATCGCGCCAATTATCGCTACTACGTCCTCGACGAGCCCGAGATTTCCGACGCCGAATACGACAAACTGATGCGCCGGCTCGAGGCGCTCGAGCGCGAGCATCCTGAGCTTGCCACGCCCGACTCGCCCACGCAGCGTGTGGGTGCGGCGCCGAGCGAAAAATTCGGGGTCGTCGTCCATCGGCGGCCGATGATGTCGCTCGGCAACGCGATGGACGCCGAGGAGATGCGCGAGTTCGACAAGCGCATCAAGCGCCTGCTGAAATCCGACGCCGACCTCGAGTACGTCGCCGAGGTCAAGCTCGACGGACTGGGGATCGAGCTGGTTTACGATGACGGGCGGTTGAGGGTCGGCTCGACGCGCGGCGACGGAATCAACGGCGAAGACGTCACGCAGAACATCCGCACGATCAAGAGCGTGCCGCTCAGGCTGCAGCATCCCGAGCATGGCAAAATTCCGCGGCTGCTCAAGGTGCGCGGCGAGGTGATTATCCCGCGGAAGGCCTTTGCGCGGATGAACCAGGAGCGCGACGAGGCCGGCGAGCCGGTGTTCGCCAATCCGCGCAACGCCGCGGCGGGCGCGCTGCGCCAGCTCGATCCGAAGATCACGGCGTCGCGGCCGCTCGACGTTTTCCTGTATGCGCCCGGCGTGATCGAAGGTGTCACGTTCAAGTCGCAATGGGAATTTCTGCAAGCGATCAAGGCGCTGGGGCTGCGCGTGAATCCGCTGTCGCGCGTGTGCAACGGGATCGACGCGGTGCTCGACTACTGGAACCAAATCACCGAAAAGCGCCACGAGCTGGACTACGAGGCCGACGGCGTGGTCGCCAAGGTGAACTCGTACGCGCTTCAGGAGCAGCTCGGCGAGGTCTCGCGGTCGCCGCGCTGGGCGATTGCGTACAAGTTCAAGGCGCAGCAGGCGGAGACGGTAGTCGAGAAGATCGACGTGCAGGTCGGCAGGATCGGATCGCTCACGCCAGTCGGCAAGCTTCGTCCCGTGCAACTTGCCGGTGTGACGATTTCGAATACTTCGCTGCACAACCTCGACGAGATCCGGCGCAAGGACATCCGCGAGCACGACACCGTGCTGATCGAGCGCGCGGGCGACGTGATCCCGTACGTCATCCGCATCACCAAGGAAGGACATCCGCGCGCCAAGCCGTTCGAGATGCCCACGCATTGCCCGGAATGCGGAGCGGCGATCGTCCACGAGGAGGGCGAGGTCGGCTACTTCTGCGTCAACGCGAATTGCCCGGCGCGGATGCGCGAGTCGATTCGCCATTTCGCGTCGAAGGGATGCCTCGATATCGAGGGACTCGGCGACAAGCTGGTCGGACAACTGGTCGAGAAGGGATTGGTGAAAGAGCTGGACGATCTGTTTGGGCTGACCAAGGAGCAACTCGCGGGGCTCGAGCGAATGGCGGACAAGAGCGCGCAGAACGTGCTGGACGCGATCCAGAAAGCGCGCAAGACGACGCTCGACAGGTTTATCAACGGGCTTGGGATACGGCACGTCGGCGAGCATACGGCGCGCCAGCTCGCGTTGAAGTTCAAGACGATGGACGCGCTGGCCGCGGCCTCGGAGGACGACCTGCTCGGCGTGCGCGATATCGGGAGCGAAGTCGCGCATAGTATCCGCGAGTACTTCGACGAGCCGCGCAATCTGAAGACCGTCAAGCGGCTGATCAAAATCCTCGAGGTCGAGGCGCCGGCCGAGGCCGAAGGGCGCGGCGCCTTGCGCGACAAAACTTTCGTGCTCACAGGGACGCTCGAATCGATGACGCGGGAGGAGGCCGAGCGCAAAATCATGGCGGCGGGGGGACGAGTCACGTCGTCGGTAAGCCGCAAGACAGACTTCGTGGTCGCGGGCGCGGAGCCGGGATCTAAATTGAAGAAGGCGCGGGATTTAGGAGTGAGGGTGCTGGACGAGCAGGGGCTGCGGTCGATTCTATCTGGTGAAGCATGAACTGTAAGTTTAGTGCTTATGGACAAGCTCGAAAAAATCGTCCATCTTCTCGTTGAAGCGCTATCAAAAGCGCGAGAGCTGACTACGCTTAAGCTTGATTCTGAGTCGAGGAAGAGAGCTTCAGGCTTATGAAACGCGTAGCAGAAAACCAAAAGAGTATTCAGGCCCTGATCCGCGCTTCCGAAGGAAACGGGAAAGGACTGGATAAGGCCGAACTCGATAGCGTCCTCGACGACATGATTAAAACCTTTGAAGACACGAACAAAAAGCTGGATCAATTGCTCGCAAAAGCTAAAGCTTAGCTCTTTAAGATTACGTTGTTGAAAGAGGTCGGACTCGCGAATAGTCCGGTCTTTTCTCTTTAAGACGCCCACCGTCGAACTTCGAAATCGCTGGCGTTCTCGAAGGTTGAAATTTAATCCGACGCGCAAGCCCTCTCGAACTGGTGTGACGGCTCAAAACAAAACTGGGCTCGCGAGGCTGCACCTAATCATAAGCGGGCGGGTGCAGGGAGTCGGCTTTCGTTTTTCCGCGTACGACGAGGCCAAAGATTTGGCACTTGCCGGATGGGTACGCAATCTGGCGGGCGGCGAGGTCGAAATTGTTGCAGAAGGCAAGCAGGAGAACTTGCAGATGCTGGCGGCGTGGGCACATCTGGGCCCACCGTCGGCGCACGTAACTGCGGTACGCGAAGACTGGCTCGATTTTACTGGGGAATTTACCCAGTTTCAGATTCGTTGATCCAAGCCCCCAAAGTCGGGCCTTTAATGCTTCGCTTGGATTAGATATGCTTCAAATCCGCGTGTTGGAGTATTTGCAAGGCTTCGGTTATCGGAGTTAATTTTCAATCAGGCTCTAACCACAAGGAGATTGGACTGAGATGGCTGTTCCACCTGAGGCGGCTGGACAAGCTGCCGAATCGCATGGTTCCGCCGCACCCGCGCTCAAGCCGCATCTGCAGCGCGACCACGTCGTTATCCGTTTTGCGGGCGACTCCGGCGATGGAATGCAGTTGACCGGGATGCAGTTCACGGCCGAATCGGCGTTGGCCGGCAACGATATCGCAACCCTGCCCGACTTTCCCGCTGAAATCCGCGCGCCGCAAGGCACCCTGGCCGGAGTCAGCGGCTTCCAGCTAAATTTTTCGAGCAACGAGATTTTCACTCCCGGCGACGAGCCCAACGTGCTGGTCGCGATGAATCCCGCGGCGCTGCAGGCGAACATCGAGGATGTCCCGCCCAACGCCGTCATAATCGTGGACCGCGAAGCCTTCACCGATTCCAACATCAAGCGCGCCGGCTACAAGAGCAATCCGCTCACCGACCATTCGCTCGACAAATTCCAGGTGATCGAAGTCGATGTGACCAAGCTCACATCGCTGGCCGTGCATGGGATGGGGCTGAACAATCGCGCGGTGTTCCGATGCCGCAACATGTTCGTGCTTGGGATGTTGTCGTGGCTGTATCAGCGGCCGATCGAAAGCACGCTCAGCTACCTCGAGAGCCGTTTCAAGAAGACGCCCGAGGTTCTCGAGGCGAACATTAAAGTGCTCAAGGCCGGATACAACTACGGCGAGACGACCGAGATGTTCGCGAGCTCGTACGAAGTGCCGGCCGCTCATATCGCGCCGGGACTGTATCGCAATATCACGGGCAACAGCGCGACCGCGCTCGGATTCGTGGCGGCTGCGGTCAAGTCGGGACGTCCGCTGTTCCTGGGCTCGTATCCGATCACACCCGCCAGCGACGTGCTGCATGAACTCTCTGGCTATAAGAATTTCCCGGTCTATACGTTCCAGGCCGAGGACGAGATTGCCGGTGTGTGCGCGGCGATTGGCGCGTCGTTCGGCGGATCGATCGCGATCACCACGACGTCAGGCCCCGGCATGAACCTGAAGGCCGAGGCGGTCGGGCTCGCGGTGAAGGTCGAGCTGCCGCTCGTGATTACCGACATCCAGCGCGCTGGTCCTTCCACCGGGATGCCGACCAAGCCGGAGCAGGCCGATCTGCTGCAGTCGATGTACGGACGGCATGGCGAGTCGCCGATTCCGATTATCGCGGCGTCGACGCCGGCCGACTGCTTCGATTGCGCGTACGAGGCCGTGCGAATCGCCGTCAAGTACATGACGCCGGTGATCCTGCTCACCGACGGCCAGTTGGCCAACGGTGCGGAGCCGTGGCTGCTGCCCGACGCGGACAAGCTCCCGCCGATCAAAGTCGAATTCGCGACGAATCCCGAGGGCTTTTTACCGTACAATCGTGAACCGGAGACGCTTTCCCGTCCGTGGGCGGTGCCGGGGACCAAGGGTCTCGAGCATCGCGTCGGTGGATTGTCGAGCGAGAACCTGACCGGCAACGTGAGTTACTCGCCGGCCAACAATGAGCTGATGGTGCGGACGCGGGCGCGCAAGATTGCGGGTATCGCGCGCGAGATTCCGCCGACGCAAGTGTTCGGCGACGCTGAAGGCGACCTGGTCGTGCTCGGATGGGGCTCGACCTACGGCCCGATTCGCGAGGCTGTCAAGCATGTGCGCGCGAAGGGCAAGAAAGTCTCGCACGTGCATCTGCGGTATCTGAATCCGCTGCCGCGCGACCTCGAAGAGACGCTCAAGCGTTTCAAACAAGTCATGATCCCCGAAATGAATATGGGACAACTACTCAAGATGGTGCGCGCCGATTACCTGATCGACGCCTTCGGGTTCAACAAAATCCAGGGCCGTCCGTTCAAAGTCAGCGAGATCGAAAACCGCATCAACCGGGCCCTGGAGGGCTGATCGAAAATGGCTACCGCTCTTAACCGCAAGGATTTCGTCTCCGACCAGGAAGTTCGCTGGTGCCCCGGATGCGGTGACTACGCGATCCTGGCGGCGGTGCAGAAGACGATGCCCGAGTTCGGCATCGCGCCGGAGAACACGGTCTTCATCTCGGGAATCGGATGCTCGAGCCGGTTTCCCTACTACATGAACACGTACGGCTTCCACACGATTCACGGGCGCGCGCCTGCGTTCGCGACCGGGCTCAAGATTTCGCGGCCCGATCTCGACGTGTGGGTGGTCACCGGTGACGGCGACGGGCTCTCGATTGGCGGCAACCATCTGATCCACGTGCTCAGGCGCAACGTCGATCTGAAAATTCTGCTCTTCAATAACAAAATCTACGGGCTCACCAAGGGTCAGTACTCGCCAACTTCCGAAGTCGGCAAAGTAACCAAGTCCACGCCGATGGGTTCGGTGGATTTTCCCTTCAATCCGATAACCGTGGCGCTCGGCACGCATGCGACCTTTGTCGCGCGCACCGTGGACGTCGAGCAGAAGCATCTCGGCGAGATGCTCAAGCGGGCGCACGCGCATCGCGGCGCGTCGTTCGTGGAGATTTTGCAGAACTGCAACATCTTCAACGACGGTGCGTTCAACGACGTCAGCGACAAGGCGCTCAAGGCCGACCATCAACTGGTTCTCGAGCATGGCAAGCCGCTCATCTTCGGCAAGAATCGCGACATGGGAATCAAAATGAACGGCATGCGTCCAGAAGCAGTACACCTCAGCGCTACCGTCACTGAAAAAGACCTGGTCGTGCACGACGAGACCAATCTTTCGCTGGCGTTCATGCTCGGCAACTTCGAGCCTCCGCTGCCGACGCCGATGGGCGTGTTCTTCGCGGCGTCGCGGCCGACCTACGATGGCGCCGTCAACAAGCAGCTCGAAGACGCAAAGGCCAGGCAAGGCGCAGGCGACCTGAAGACGCTGCTAGGCAAGGGCGATACCTGGACGGTGAACTAATTTGTCTCCTCTCCCTGTGAGGGAGAGGATGAAGGTGAGGGAATATAGCGCGCCATTTTTTCGCGCGCGATTCAGTATTCTGTTCCTGCTGACGCTCGATCGATTCGACGAGCCGCTTGCCCGCGAGGCGGCGCCACGCGTTGCCGAATATCCCCTTCAACCTCCTTTCACTGCGGGCAGCGCGCACTTGTACACCTTCATCACGTTCTCGCCCATCACCTTCGCGCGTGCGGCGGGCGGCAACTTGTGCGCCAGTTCCTGGACTTCCTCGATATAGTTGCCGACGTGATCGGGATGCGGAAAATCCGACGCCCAAAAAAATTTGTCGGCGCCGCATAGCTCGACCATCGCGGGCAGCGAGCGCTCGTCGGGATCCGCGGAGATCCAGCAGTTGCGATTGAAGTAGAAGCTCGGCTTCTCCTTGAGCGACGCCGTGCGGCCCATCGCGCTCGCATAGACGGCGTCGAGCCGGCCCAGCCAGTAGTCGATCCATCCCGCGCCCGCCTCGAGCAGCACCAGCCGCATCTTCGGGAATTTGTCGAAGGTGCCGTACTGGAAGAAGCTCGTGAACGCATGACGGATGGCGTCGGCGGCGACGATATTCAAAAAGTAATAATTTCCGCGCATGAATTTCCGATCGTAGCGCCCCGGCGCCGCCCACACGGGTTCGAGCGACGGATGAATCCCAAGAGGCACGTCGAGTTCCTGCGCCTTCGCGAACAGCACGTCGTGATCGGGATGCGCGTGCGGCTTGCGCGTCATGACGAATTGCGCGACCCATCCGCCTTTGCATCCCGCTTTGACCGCGCGCTCGAGTTCGGCCGCCGCCGCGGCCGGATCGCCGAGCGAAAGATGCGCCATCGGAATCAGCCTGCCGCCGCTCTCGGAGCAGAAGTCCACGATGTACCGGTTGTAGGCGCGCGTGCAGGCCTGCGCCAGGTCAGGGTCTTCGGTCTCCGTCTCCCACAGCAGGCTCATGGTGGGATACAGGAATGCGGCCGCGAGACCTTCAGCCTCGATGCGCTTGAGCCGCTCCTTCGCGTCCATCGCACCGAACGGAGCATGGCCGCCGTAGGTCGGCGCGATATGCCGCTGGTCGTCGCGCGTGGCGCCCATTGCGGACAGCCCGCCGAGCCGGCCGCCGCTGAAAACCTTCGACGGCCGTCCCGCGACCTCGAGGTACTCGAGCCCCTTGGCGTCGGTGCCGATTCTTACCGCGCGATCCTTGTACTTCGCTTCGATATAGCGATCCCAAAGACCGGCGTCCTCGAGGATATGTCCGTCCGCATCGACGGCGCCGCTGAAATCTAGTTTCTGAATTCCTTCGAGAGCATTCGACATTGATGATGACTCCGCATGCGTATGAGATTCATCACTTATAGTTCATGCGATACAAGGAAAAGCAAGCGCGCCTGCGTCGCGGACGATGCAAAGAACCTAACCCCTAACCCCTTCCCGCGCAGGAAGGGGGACTGGATTTGTAAGATACTGGGTGCAGGGGTCACCCCTGCCCAGGGAAGCGTGAAACCCAGGAGGGGTTTCACATCCGATTCCTAGTGCGCCGCGTTGGACATCGTCGCGGGATTGAAAAAATTGCCCGTCGCGATTCCCATGTTGATGTACCAGCTCTCGTGCTCGTCAGTCTCGACTCCCGGCGACAGCACGACCGTCGAAAAGCCGGTCCCGATATCTTCGTCGACCAAAGCCGTCTGGAACATCCGCTTAAACGGCCAGATCGCCACCCGCGCGTCCGGAACCGGCCGGTCGCGGTACGCATTGAACGTCGCGATCGTCTTCCACAGCTTGCCGTCGCGATCGTATTGATCCGACGCGGTGATGAACCATCCTTCCGAGTCGATATAAAAGATCCGCTTCGGAATCGAAACGCCGCTGCCCAGCATCGAGGTCTGCTTCGCGTCTGCTTCGATAACGTAGAGCTGGCGCATTTCCCAGTTCTCAGGACAGATAGTGCGTCCGCCGTCGCTCGGGCACGCCTTGGCCGGAGAGTTCTCCGCATTGACGACCGCGAGCATCGCCTTCTCGCCGAGGAACTTGTAGTTGAAATCTTCGATCTTCGCGGCGAAGCCAAAGAACGAATCAGGATCGAGGTTGCTCGCATAAGTTGCCGCTCCCGCTCCTGCGCCCGCGCCCGGCTGGTAAATTCCCAGGACGTCTGACAGTTCGGTGGCGGAAGCCCGGCCCACTCGCCGCGAGCGCGGATTCAACATCCAGCTGTTGTCCTCGATCTTCGGATCGATACTGCGGTAGCGGATAAATCCGAATCCGCGCATTTCCGATGGCTCCAGAAACGGATACGCGCCGAACCGGTAACGGATTCCCGCCGTGGTCACCTCCGGATTGGTCGGGATTGGAGTCACTTCGGTGCGGCCGGTGTTGTTGTAAAATCCCACGTTGCCGATCGTGAAGTGCTCGACCGGGTCGGCCGGCGAGGAGCCCGGCCGGTAGCTCGCGATTTCGACGTTCTTCGATATCGCGTCGTCGGTATAGAGCGGCCGGTAGCTGAAATTCCACATCACTTTCAACGCCGCATTCGGATCGTTCGCATCGACCAGCGGGAACGGCAGCCCGGCGGCGTAACCCTTCAGCGTGCCGTCGGGCGCGAGACTCACCTGCGGCGAATATTTCTCGCTCGCGGATTTGTACGGCGGCGGCCATTCGAGCCGGTCCGTCGGCACGATCTTCATCGTCATGCCCTGCTTGACCAGGATCAGGTTCCCCGGACTGACGAGGTCGGCGACCTTGTCGGCCTGGTCTTTGGTGATCGTATCTCCAGGAATCACTCCGGCGCTCGGCGAGTTGGCAATCGACAGAATCGTAAGCACGACCAGCGAGGCTGCGACAATATTGAGTTTCATTTTATTTTCGACCTCCGGATGGGAACGATCGAATCGCAATGCTAAAAGCTCAGGCGTTTGAAACGGCTTTCGGGAATTAGCCGCACTGCGCCCATGATAAACCGCCAGAACCACGGCACATATACAACTTCAGCGCGTTTACGATACGCGGCGTAAATCAGATCGGCGGCCTTAGCCGGTGCAATCGTGAGCAGCGCGCCCTCGCGTCCCCAGGTCATTCGCGTATCGACCGTGCCGAGCTTCACCGTCATCACGTGCACATTGCTGGCGGCGAGCCGCCCGCGGAGCCCCTGCGCAAACAGCGCGAGCGCGCCCTTGGCCGAGCCGTACACGTAATTTTTCTTGCGCCCGCGCTCGCCCGCGACCGATCCGATCACGATTATGAAGCCGGAGCGCTGCTGTTCCAGATGGCGCGCGGCGAGCGTGATCAACGAGACCGCGCCAGTGAAGTTCTGATGCAGCGTCGCGAGCGCGGCGCCCGGATCCGTTTGTGCCGCGTCCTCGTCGCCGAGCGTGCCGAAGCACAGTACGACGCCGTCGAGTCCGCCGAGCTCGCTCGCCGCGCGGCGGACGAATTCGTCGTGCGAGGCGAAATCCGACGCGTCGAAGGTCCCCGCAAGAGCGGTCACTCCCGCGCGAGCGCTGACGTCTTCGGCGACGCGGCGCGCCTCCTCGGCATTGCGGGCAGCGAGGTACAGTCGCGCACCGTCGGAGGCGAAGCGAAGCGCGAGTGCGCGTGCAATTGGACTGGTGGCGCCAAGAATCAAAACTTTAGTCATCGTGAATCATCGTGCTGAACCACGAGCGCCGTTTTTCACGCAGGATCCATCCCGAGCCTGCGCGACAGGCTTGACGAGAAACGGTTGTCAGGATCGGCGAGGGCCTTCGCCGCCTGCCACTTGCCAAGATTCGGATACATCGCGCGGAACGTCTCAGGCGACGTGCGCGCGTCCTTGGCCAAGTACACGCGCCCGCCGCGCTTCAGCACCATCGCGTCGAGGGAATCGAGAAATTCGAGCAGCCCGTCCGTCACCGGGAAGTCGAGCGCGAGCGTATAGCCGGGCATCGGGAAGGAAAGCATGCCGTCCTGCGCGCCGAACTTCTTGAGCACGGCGAGGAACGACCCGCGCCCGCTGCGGCTGATCGTCTCGAGCACTTCGACCAGGCCCGCGCGGCTCTCGTCGGGCGGCCACACGCATTGATACTGCACGAAGCCGCGTTTGCCGTAGATTCGGTTCCAGTTGCGGATCGAATCGAGCGGATAGAAAAAACTCTCCCAGTCGAAAATAGTGTGCGCCACTTTATCGCGACCGAACGCGTAGATGAGCGCGTTGAACGCCCTGATGGACAGCGAGTTCAGCGCAAACCCGGGAAAATCGAACGGCACGATCGGGCTGAGCTTCGGCATCGTGCTGAGCGGATTCTGCGCGAGATTTCGCGGCAGCTGATCGAGCGCCGCAAAGTTGCCGACGTTCAGCACCGAGCGTCCCAGCGCGGACTTGCCGCTGTTGCAATCGATCCACGCGACCGAATAGCCGTACTGCGCGTCGGTGCGCTCGAAGGCCTCGATCGCCGCGTCGATATTGCGGGCGCGGATCACCTCGCCCTCGAGATAAGCGCTCTCAACCCGCCGCATCCTGAGTTCAAGCTCCAGGATGACGCCGGTGAGCCCCATCCCGCCGATCGTTGCCCAGAAAAACGCGGCGTTCTCTTCGCGCGAGCATCGGAGCACCTCGCCCGACGCGATCATCAGGTCGAAGCTGATCACGTGCGACGACAATGAAGAGTCGCGATGGTGATTCTTGCCGTGCACGTCGGCGGCGAGCGAGCCGCCGAGCGTGACGAAGCGGGTGCCCGGCGTCACCGGCGGAAAAAAACCGCGCGGGAGAAACACGTCGATCAATTCCGAAATCGTGACGCCCGCCTCGCATCGCAGCAGGCCGCTGGCCGGGTCAAAGGACAGCATCCGATTGAGCCGCGTAAGATCGACGACCCGGCTTTGATCGTTAAGCGCCGCATCGCCGTAAGCCCGTCCCGCTCCGCGCGCGATCAGCGACGACGCGTCCGCGGTCACGACCGCCTGCAGCTCGGCAATTTTATCAGGCCGATAAATATCGCTCTCAGAAAGCGGATAGCGCCCCCATCCGGTAAGCAAACCCCGCCGCGGATGCGGCAGCGCACAAGAATTGCGCCGGTTCGTGGGGTCTGTAGCCGCTGCAGTCATCGTGAAAGAACCACGGATTGAAGCTAACAGGAAGAGCACGCGCGAGAAATGTCCACGAGCTTGAACGGATGCGAAGTAACATTGTTCTAAAACGGGGAAATCGGCAGGTCGGCGAATTTTGTTGACATTTGCATTTCTCCTCCAGCTCTTCCGTTCGGTGGGTGCGGGTGATTGGGGGATCGCAATTGCAGAGCGGTTGGATCGAAGGGATCGCAGAGAATGAAATTTTTCTGGCGGCGCATAATGAGTTCGGACTGAAGAGTTCATGCTTTGTTATTATGGCAGAGCATGATGACAGCGGTTGTCATGCAGACTCGTTGGCTGAAGGCTCGCATCGAGGGTGAGTGCGCGCCTTTTCGGACCCGTTGCGCATCGCTTTGCGTTGACATTGCACGCATCGACAAGCTAAACAGCGGCTTGGTAATCGTCGACTCGTAGTGAGCGCACCGTTTCGGACTGTTGCCAAAGGGAGGAACGCTCATGCTCGAGATGGCGGTTGCCTACGCTGGGGGAAAAGTACGACTCGGTGGCATCGCGCTACTCAGCGCGGTCGCGTTGTGTTTCACAGTCTTAGTAGCGAGCCCGGCTGGCGCAAAAGCGCCGGCACTGGCAAATCCTAGCGTAGCGCCCGTCCTCACCTACGCGCTGACCGCGACGACGGACCCGGTAGCTCCCGGCGGGGCGGCGGTGTTCACCTGGACCGTGACCAACCCCACCACAGCCACCCAGGACTATGAACCCTGTTACCTGGTTCCGGCATTTACGCAGTCAGGCGCCAACCCTGCGGGCACGAAGATCTGCCAGGGCCCTTTTGGTTTGTCGGCTGGAGCCTCGACCTCTTTCATCATTGACCTGACGCTGCTCAGCGGCGCTTCGACCATCAATCTGACCGTTACCGATCCGCTTGATTCCGCGACCGTATCCCGCAGCGTAACAGTGCAATCGGCGCCCGAGGCGGGACTTGCGCTTTCCATTCCGGACGGAACCTTTGTTCCAGAGGAATCGTTTACCACTACACTGACCTATCATAACTACAGCGCCGGGACGTTGTCCGGCTTGCAGTTGAGCGCGCCGGTGCCGGCGGGCACCAGCTTTGTTTCGGCCGATGGCGGCGGCTTGCTGGGCGGTGACGGAGTAGTGCGATGGTCGCCGGGTCCGCTGGCGGCTTCTGCTACCGGGGTGGTTCACCTTACCTTGCAAGTCGGGCTGATCGCGCCAGCAACCGCTGGATTGCTGATGATTGACGCCGCTTTGAACGATTCGAGCAGCGCCCTCCTGGCTGATACCAGCGATGCCCTACCGGTTTATCCCACGCCGTTCCTCAGCTACGCGCTGACTGCCACGTCGAACCCGGTGGGTCCCGGCGGGGCGGCGGCATTTACCTGGACGGTGACCAACCCCACCACAGTCACGCAGGACTATGAACCCTGTTACATCGTTCCGGAATTTACGCAGTCAGGCGCCAACCCGGCGGGTACGAAGATCTGCCAGGGCCCTTTTGGTTTGTCGGCTGGAGTCTCAACCTCCTTCATCATTAACCTGACGGTGCTCAGTGGTTTTTCGACGCCGGCCGATGGCTCGCTCATCAATTTGACCGTTATCGATCCGCTTGATTCGGCGACGGTATCCCGCAGCGTAACAGTGCAGTCAGCGCCCGAGGCGGGGCTTGCGCTTTCCATTCCGGACGGAACCTTCGTTCCTAAGGAATCGTTTACCACCACGCTGACCTATCATAACTACAGCGCCGGGACATTGTCCGGCCTGCAGTTGAGTGCGCCGCTGCCGGCGGGCGCGAGCTTCGTTTCGGCCGATGGCGGCGGGGTGCTGGGCGGTGACGGAGTAGTGCGATGGTCGCCGGGTCCGCTGGCGGCTTCCGCGACCGGGGTGGTCCACCTTACCTTGCAAGTCAGGTTGATCGCGCCAGCAACCGCCGGATTGCTGGTGATGGATGCCGCGTTGAGCGATTCGAGCAACAATCCCCTGGCCGATACCAGCAACGCCGTACCGGTTTATCCCACGCCGTTCCTCACCTACGCGGTGACCGCCACGTCGAACCCGGTGGGTTCCGGCGGGGCGGCTGCGTTTACCTGGACGGTGACCAACCCCACCACAGTCACGCAGGACTATGAACCCTGTTACATCGTTCCGGAATTTACGCAATCAGGCGCCAACGCGGCGGGTACGAAGATCTGCCAGGGCCCTTTTGGTTTGTCGGCTGGAGCCTCGACCTCTTTTATCATTAACCTGACGGTGCTAAGCGGCGCTTCGACGCCGGCCGATGGCTCGCTCATCAATTTGACCGTTATCGATCCGCTTGATTCGGCGACGGTATCCCGCAGCATAATAGTGCAATCGGTGCCCGAGGCGGGACTTGCGCTTTCCATTCCGGACGGAACCTTTGTTCCAGCGGAATCGTTTACCACCACGCTGACCTATCATAACTACAGCGCCGGGACGTTGTCCGGCCTGCAGTTGAGCGCGCCGCTGCCGGCGGGCACCAGCTTTGTTTTGGCCGATGGCGGCGGCGTGCTGGGCGGTGACGGAGTAGTGCGATGGTCGCCGGGTCCGCTGGCGGCTTCCGCTACCGGCGTGGTTCACCTTACCTTGCAAGTCGGGGTGATCGCGCCAGCAACCGCCGGATTGCTGGTGGTGGATGCCGCGTTGAGCGATTCGAGCAACAACCCCTTGGCCGATACCAGCGATGCTCTACCGGTTTATCCCACGCCAGTCCTCACTTACGCGCTGACCGCGATGTCGAACCCGGTGGGTCCCGGGCAGGTGGAGGCGTTTACCTGGACGGTGACCAACCCCACCACAGTCACGCAGGACTATGAACCCTGTTACATCGTTCCGGAATTTACGCAATCAGGCGCCAACCCTGCGGGCACGAAGATCTGCCAGGGCCCTTTTGGTTTGTCGGCTGGAACCTCGACCTCCTTCATCATTGACCTGACGGTGCTCAGTGGCTTTTCGACGCCGGCCGATGGCGCGCTCATCAATTTGACCGTCATCGATCCGCTTGATTCCGCGACGGTATCCCGCAGCGTAACAGTGCAATCGGCGTCCGAGGCGGGGCTTGCGCTTTCCATTCCGGACGGACCTGTCGTTCCGGGGGGATCGTTTACGACCGCGATAGCCTATCATAACTACAGCGCCGGGACGCTGTCCGGCTTGCAGTTGAGTGCGCCGCTACCAGCGGGCAGCAGCTTTGTTTCGGCCGATGGCGGCGGGGTGCTGGGCGGTGACGGAGTAGTGCGATGGTCGCCGGGTCCGCTGGCGGCTTCCGCGACCAGCGTGGTTCACCTTACCTTGCAAGTCGGACTGATCGCGCCAGCAACCGCTGGATTGCTGGTGGTGGATGCCGCGTTGAGCGATTCGAGCAACAACCCCTTGGCCGATGCCGGCGACGCCCTCACAGTTTATCCCACGCCAGTCCTGACCTACGCGCTGACAGAGATGCCGAGCCCGGTGGGTCCCGGGCAGGTAGCGGAGTTCACCTGGACGGTGACCAACCCCACCACAGTCACGCAGGACTATGAACCCTGTTACATTGTTCCGGAATTTACGCAATCAGGCGCCAACCCGGCGGGCACGAAGATCTGCCAGGGCCCTTTTGGTTTGTCGGCTGGAACCTCGAACTCCTTCATCATTGACCTGACCGTGCTCAGTGGTTTTTCGTCGCCGCCCGATGGCGCGCTCATCAATCTAACCGTTATCGATCCGCTTGACGGTACGTCGGTATCGAACACCATAGGAGTAACCTCACCCCTCATGGCAACTCCAACCGCGACGCCGACCGCAACCTCGACGTCAACGACTCCCACTCCGACTGCGACCGCAACATCGACTTCGTCGGGAACTGCATCGCCGACGGCCACGGCCACTGCCACCGCGACGCCGACCTCAACTGCGACGGCCACTGCGACCGTAACTACGCCAACCGCGACGCCGACTCCGACAACTACTGCGACCCCAACAGCGACGCCGACGGCGGTGGCGGTGACGCTCAAGATTTCGCCGAAGGCGGTCAAGTTCTCGAAGACCAGCGTTGGAATGTCGAGCAAACCGAAAACGGTTAAGGTGTCCAATCCCAGGGGCAGCAGCAAGCATCCGGGGCTGCCGGTGTCTATCGACATGATTTCCGATTCGGCGACGTTCACCGAGACCAACAACTGCTCGGCGAGCCTAGCGGCTGGTGCTTCATGTTCGATCAAGGTGACGTTCACGCCGGCTGCGGCGGGGGAGCAGACCGGGACGCTGACGATTACTGATAACACGAACGGTGGTAGGCAGACGGTGCCGCTGAGTGGCACGGGAAAATAGACGGCGTCAGCGTACTCGAGCGCCATCGGTTCGTAATCGCGCGCTATCGGCTCCGCACCCAGAGGCCAGGCTGGCCGAGAAATGCTCGTGTTTTGTTCTCCTGAACTAACATCTCCGACTTATTTCTCAAGAATTTGGTTGCCATTGCGTGCCGCCGAATCGGTCCCTCACCGGCCGCGCGTCGGCCGCGTGTCTGTGACACCTCCCCTCGTGGGGCGAAGCGAAGAAAGATCCGGGATTCTTCGCTTCGCTCTAGTGTGCTGTCCCGCAAATATCTTTAAGAACAGAGCCCTAGCCCCTAGCCCCTTCCCCTTCCCTCACCCCGGGCGCGGACGCTTTCGTTGTTCCCTCTCCCGCGGAGCGGGCGAGGGTAATTTGGTACTGCAGCCGGACATAGAGGGGAAGGGGATTTGAGGCAACTATCTGGCCACGTCCTATCCCCCTCACCCCCTTTCCCGCGGGAAAGGGGGAACAGAAGGGTAACGGAGACTGGAAAGCGCGGTGAGCGCCTGTTCCAGAACGAACCAGACCATTTTAAAGATATTTGTGGGACGCGATACTAGAATGACACGGAAAGGACTGGGTGCAGGGATCACCCCTGCAAACCCACCGCGGGTTTCACATTCAATGGAGTGAATTCGCTTTTTCAGCCGGCGGTTACGCGATCTGCTGCCGGGGCGGCGTGAGCGCGCTCTTCGACCGCTGCGTGGCCGCGTGAGAATGCCATCGCGACGATGTAGATTATCATTCCGCCGAGGGCGACCTTCACCCACTCGCCCCATCCGTAGTGGACGGCGACGTAAAGCGACAAAGGGGCCGAGATCGCGACCCATCCGCGCGCGACCAGTCCGAAGAAGGCCCATCCGGTCGCTTGCAGGGCGGGTGAGATGTCCTCGAGCGTCTCGGAGAATTGGGCGGCCCACGGCACGTACGCGATGGCCAGGAAGCATCCCATCAGCGACGCCACTATCGCCAGCGTGAGTTCCGGAAGCTGACGGCCGAAGGTCGGAATCCACCAGGCCATCAGCAGCGCGGAAAGGATGCCGCCGACAATTGCGATCGGTTTGCGGACTTGCAGACGATCGGACAGGAGCCCTGTCAGCACGAGTACGCCAAGGTTTGTCAGCCAGAAGTACTGATTCATTCTGGCCGCTTCGGCGGGCGAGTAATGGAACGCCTCGGTGAACATCAGCGGACCGAATCCCTGGATCGCGAAATACAGCGTCAGATTTGCGGCGATGCCGAGCACCAGCAGCCAGACTTCGGCATGGCGGAGCAGGCGTCCGAAGGCGTCTGCGGTGCCGGACGGGAGTTCGGAGGCGGACGGCAGGCGACCTTCAGCCGCGAGCGCCTGGAGTTCGGTCTTCATGATCCGCATGCGCAACTCGGGGCTGAGGTCGCACAGCCAAATCACGATGGGGACATACATCGCGATCGCGATGAACCCCATGATCCATATTTGCGATTGCCAGGTGTGATAAATCGGCAGCGTCTTGCCGGCGACGAAGTTGGAAAGGAAGTTGGCGCCGACCGGACCGATCGTCAGCAGGCCGAATGCGAGCGCACGGCTGAGCCGCGGCGACATATCGCGGATCAGTGCCGCGCCGGCGCCGGCAGTGAGGCCGGCCACAACTCCCATCAGCGTGCGCACAATCACGAACGAGACGATGCCCGTGATCAGGACGTTCATGAACAACAGGACGGTGACCAGCCCAAGGCATACGTCGATGATGAGGACGCGGCCGTAGCGATCCGCGAGCGGTCCGCCAAAGAACGCCGAGATGCCGGAGATAAGCACGGCGAAGGTGACGAACGCGCCATACTGCGTGTGGCTCATGTGCAGCGCAGGCAGCATAATCGAGAGCAGCGGCGCGAGCTGGAAGTCGTACGCGCCGAGAATCGACGCGAGCACCGTGAGAATCAGCAGCGACCATCGGTGAGCGCCGCGCGGATATTCAGTGAGCGTTCGAGTCGCGACGAAACTGTTCATGCCGTCTCTCCATTAGGCGGACCAGCGCGCTGATTTAGTTTCTCTACAACCAAGCGCCACGAAAACACAAGGCGGATCGCTCGCGATGATCGACGCGGTAGTCTGACGGGTCTGCGTGTCGATTCAGTCGATCACAGTCTCGCGCCGGCTGCCCCATTTCTCCCAGAACGTCACCTGCAGCGCCGGCTTGCGATCGGGTCGCGCCCATCGTCCCTTCGGGTAGCCCAAGGGAATCAGGATGACGTTGGCGTACTCGGGCGGTACGCCGAGCATCGCGTCGATCTCCTTGGCGAACATCGTATGCATCCCGGTGATCGAGGTGCCGAGTCCGTAGCCGCGCGCCGCCAGGCACAGGTTCTGAATCGCCGGGTAAATCGCGCCCCACATCGGCTGCCCGGCTCGCGCGCGATCGGTGTATTTTTTCACGCACGCGAAGATCATCACGGGCACGTCGGCGATATGCTCGGCGAGGTACTTTGCCGACCGCAAGTTTCGACCGCGCTGGCTGCCCGGATCGTTGGCGACTACCTCGCGTTCCACCGGCGTGAAGACAGTCTCCCACGCCTTGCGATAACGTTCCGCGACGAAACTCTTCGCCTCGCGCTCGGTGACGACGATAAAAATCCAGGGCTGCCGATTGTGGCCGCTGGGACCCATCGTGGCCGCCTCGATTACCTTGACGATGAGACTCGGCGCGACCGGGTCGGGCTTCAGCCGCCGCATCGAGCGCGTTGTGTAGATTGCCTCGAACAGATCGAATTCGTGATGGCCGTACATGAGCGCGAACCTATCAGACCGCCGCGATATTTTGCACTTCCCGACTACTTTGCCGATGCGCTAAGAGAAAATTGGGCGCGTTCCTCGAAATCCTCGATCGCCAACTCGCGAGCCGCCCGTTCCTGCTTGACGATTGGTTCAGCCTCGCCGACGCCGCCTGCTTCCATCCGGTGTGGTTTCTGCGCGTGGAACCGACAGCATTCGGCATTGCGCAAAAATTTTCGCGCAATCTTGCGTCGAGCAATCCGGGCCTTGCGCGTACGGCGGCATGGCCAACCCTCGGCTATCATGGGCAAAGCAATACTCAGATAGACACGAGTAATACTAAATAGCTAATCCACTTTATACTCATTAGATAGTTGGTTCATATATAATGTAGGAGTAGAGTGACTACTGGACGCGGGCCGAAGGGGGGTCTTCGCTTTGTCCAGACGTTTCTCGCCGTGGCTCCTCGCCGCCGCCGGCGGCTTGCTGCTGGCAGCCGGTGCCGCCGTCATTCTGTCGTCTCCGATACGCGCGACGTCGCGATCGGCACGCGCCAATATCAACGCCCCCGGGGCATTGCATGCGCGCGATCGCGTGGCGCGCGAGGCATTCTTTCTGAGCCGGCGCGGACTGAGTTTTGGAGTGCCGCCGGACGCATATCGCAAAGCGATCGCGCAGATGCGGATGCAGGAGGCTGTTGCCGGCGCCGGCTTCGACGCGACTGACTCGACGCAGGCGGCCACTTCTTTCGCGTGGAGCGCGCTTGGCCCGCTGCCATTGAATAATGAGATTCCCACTTTTGGCGGAGTCGCGATGGGTTCCGCGATCGCCGGCGTGACAGGACGGGTTACCGCCATCGTCGCAGACCCGACTGTGAGCGGGAGGATGTTCGTCGGGACCGGCGGCGGGGGAGTGTGGATGCGCGCGAACGCATCCGCGGCATTTGTACCGATATTCGACCTCGAGCCGACGCTGTCGGTCGGCGCGCTGGCGCTCGACACCAGCACCAGTCCAAATCCAACGCTGTACGTGGGTACCGGCGAGGGCAACGGCTCGTCCGACTCATATTACGGCGAGGGGATGTTTGTCTCGAGCAATCTAGGGGACACCTGGACGCAACTCGGCGCGACTACCTTCGCGCACGCGTCGATCGCGTCGATAGCGGTCGACACGACGCAGACGCCGCGAACGATCTACGCGGCGGTGACCTACGGATCGAGCGCGAACCGGGCGGATGCGTCGTGGGTCGAGGGGGATTTCAGTCAAAACGGACTGTGGCGTTCCCCTGACGGCGGCGAGTCCTGGATTTCATATCCCGCGGGGACCTTCGGCGCATGCCCGTACTTCACCTACGATCCATGCCCGGCGGAATCGGTCGCGATCGATCCCGCGTCACCGGCGGCCGTGCTGGTTTCGATTCTCGGCGCCGGCGTATTCCGATCGTCGAATTCCGGATTCAGCTGGACGCCCGCCAGCCTGCCCAACTTGAGCGGCGGCGTCGGCCGCGCGAGCGTCGCCGCGACGCACGGCGTTGCGTACGCGATCATCGGCGCGGCTGACGGAATCGAGTTCGCGGGCTTCTACCAATCCGCCAATGATGGCGTCAGCTGGACCCAGGCGTCGGTGCCCAGCGCCACGGTCGGGGGCACCACACTCGACGGGACCAACTCGAGCAACTTTTCGGAGTCGTTCTTCGACCAGACGCTCGCGATCGATCCCGCGGACACCACCGGCGCAACCGTCGTGTTTGGGGGAGTAGGAATCTACCGCTCGATCAACTCGGGCGCCAATTGGACTGCACTCGCGCCGGGCGGTGGAACGCATTCCGATCAGCACGCGATCGCGTTCGATCCGGAAAGCGCGCACAGCTTCTACCTCGGCAACGACGGCGGCCTTTATCGTTTCGACGTCGGTACTCTGAAGTGGGCTCCGATCAATACGGCTATCAGCGCCGCGCAAGCGCAGTCGGTCGGCCCTCATCCAACTAACAGCAACCTCGCGATTGCGGGATTTCAGGATAACGGCACCGCGCTCTTCAACGGTGCGCAGCCGCCCGCGTCGAGCTGGACGCAAGTGGATAATCTCGACGGTGGATTCGCGCTCTTCGACACTGTCAATCCGGCGTTCGCCTATCATTCCTTTGCGACCACCGTGGCCGGAGCATGGGTCTCGCGCTCGACCAACGCCGGCGCCACTTTCAGTTCGGCCTCTTCAAGTGCGGCATTGCAGGCCGCGATGGCCGCTGCCGGCGACGCTGGCGCGGCCTACTATCCGCCGCTCGCCAGCGATCCGGCCGTTGCCGAGCGCGTGTTGTTCGGCGCGCACTCGGTTTACGTCTCGAATGACGCGATGGCGACCTGGGCGCCGCAGACGACACAGGATTTGACGGGAGGATGTAACAGCGGCGCGTGCGGGCTCGAGGACCTGGAGATTGCGCCGTCGGATCACACGAAGGCGTACGCGCTCGCGATGGAGACCGACACGACCTTTCGTCCGACGCCCTTCAAAATCTTCACCACCGACCAGGCGGACCTCCAGGTTAGCGCGGGCCAGCCCAATGGCGCCGAGTGGACTGACAAGACCGCGCAACTGCCGCCGATCGTGTTTCCGGATTCGACGCAGGCGACCGGCATCGCCATCGACCCGTTCGATTACAGCACCGCCTACTTGAGCCTTTCGGGGTTCACGTCGGCGACCGGCATGGGTCACATTTTCGTGACGACTGATTTCGGCGGTTCATGGAGCCAGGCCGACGGCAATCCGTCCCTGCTGAGTCCGCCGCCGGTCAACGCGCTGCCCGACGTTCCGGTGCTGCGCTTACTGGTCGATCGAACCGACGCCAGCGGTAACACCGTGCTGGCCGCGACCGACATCGGTGTTTTCAGAACGACCAACGGCGGATCGACCTGGGCGGCATTCAACCTCGGGGTGATTCCCGCGGTCGCGGTTTTCGATATCGAGCAGAATCTGAGCGGTACGGTTTTCGCGGCGACCCACGGGCGCGGCATATTCGAGTTGTCTGGACAGGGATCGCCCGCTTCGACGCCGACGCCTTCATCCACGAGTTCCGCAACGCCGACGTTGACACCAACTCCATCAGTTACGGCGACCGCGGCCACCACCGCCAGCCCGTCGCCCACCGCGACCTCGTCGCCGACCGTCACTGTCACCGAGTCACCGACCGCATCACCGACGGCGACCGCGTCACGTACGCCGACCGCCACTGACACTGACATTGCGTCAGCTACGCCAACCTCGGTACGCACCCCGCTCACGTCGCCGACTGCGACTCCAACTGCGACTGCGACACTCTCCGCGACAGCAACCTTCACGCCGACGCCGATGCCGACCGTGGCTGCGCCGCTGGTGGTCACCCCAGGCTCCGCGAGTTTCGCTGCCAAGTTGGGGAAGAAGAGCAAGGCCAAGAAAATAACCGCGGCCAACAAAGGCAGCGTCTCGATAATGCTGATCGGCGCGCAAGTGACTGGCGACTTTCAGCTCTCGAAACTATGCGACGGGCCGCTGAAACCGAAAAAGAAATGCACCTACGCGGTGGTCTTCGCGCCGACCGCGCCGGGAGTGAGCGCCGGCACCCTCACCATCAACAACAACAGTTCGAGCGGCCCGCGAACCGTAGGCTTGTCAGGAACCGGAGAACTGTCGCGCTAAGGCGCCGCGCGATACTCGCTTTCCAGAATCCCCATCACGATCGTGTCGCAGTACTTGCCATGCCTGAAGTGGTGTTCGCGCAGCACCGCTTCGCGCTTAAATCCGCACTTCTCGTACGATGCGATCGCGCGCGAATTGTAGTCGTGTACATCCAGATAGAGCCGATGAAGGTTCATCTTGTCGAAGGCGAGCCTCATCATTATCCGCATCGCGTCGGTGCCATAGCCCTTGCCCCACAGCGACTTGTCTCCAATCACAATGCCGATGCTGGCGTGTCGACTCTGCCAATCGATCACGTTGAACGAAATCGCACCGATATATCTTCGCTCTGCGAGCGTCTCGATGGCGAAGTCCCTGTGTCTATCGGATGGATTGGCGGCCGCGTCGATAAACTTCGCCTCGGCAAGCGAGGAGACCGGATAGGCGAGCATCTCGCCGCCGAGCAGATCGGTGACTTCTTCGTCGTTGACCCAGTTCATCACCGCGTCGAGATCGGATTTCTCGTAAGCTCTCAGCCTGACCAGTTTGCCTTCCATGTCCCTCTCCTTGCATCCCGAAAAAAAGAAGGGCGACCCCGATGCGGGCCGCCCTTCGTCGATTACCGAGTTCGAAAGTGACTAGCCCTTGGGCAATCCGAGCACCCGCTCGCCGATAATATTGTGCTGGATTTCACTGGTGCCTCCCGCGATTGTCAGCGCCCGCGACGCGAGCATCCGGTACGACCACTTGCCTTTGTCGAGCGCATGCGGCGCCTTGAATTCCATCTGGCTGTACGGCCCCAGCATCTCCATCGCAAACTTGTTCATGCGCAAGTTAAGTTCGCTGGTGCATAGCTTGAGCACCGAGCCTTCGGGCCCCGGCGGCAGACCCTTGAGCCGCCGCGTCAGTTGCCGAAAACCCGTGTAGCGCAGCGCGGCCGCCTCGCATGCGAAGCCACCGAGCCGCTGGCGGACGCTGGTGTCTTCCCATGCCGTGTGTCCGTTGTTGCGAATCGTCTTGGCCAGCTCGACCAGCTCCTTGACCTGGCCCATCAGGTCGCGTCCACCGCCGATTCCCGACCGCTCGAACATCAGCGTCGTGATGGCGACTTGCCATCCCTGGTTTTTCTCGCCGATCAGGTTCTTCTTCGTCACCTTGACATCCTCGAAGAAGACTTCGTTGAAGTTCGCGTCGCCCGTTATCTGCACGAGTGGGCGAACGGTCACACCGGGGCTGTGCATATCGACCAGGATGTAGCTGATGCCCTTGTGCTTGGGTGCATCGGGATCGGTCCGGACCAGCAGGATGCACATGTCCGCGTGATGCGCGTCCGAGGTCCAGACCTTCTGCCCGTTGACGACAAAGTAGTCGCCTTCCTCGACGGCGCGCGTTTGGAGGCTGGCCACGTCGGAGCCGGCGCCGGGCTCGGAGTATCCCTGGCACCACAGCTCGTCCGCCGAAAGAATTTTCGGAATATGCTTCTTCTTCTGCTCCTCGGTGCCCCAATGAATGATCGTCGGACCGACCAGCATGATGCCGAGTCCGTTGACCAGCATCGGCGAGTTAACTTTCGCGAGCTCCTCGTTGTAGATGATCTGCTGCGTCAGCGTCGCGCCGCGTCCGCCGTACTCCTTGGGCCAGCTGATTCCGACCCAGCCGCCCGCGTGCATCTTCTTGTGCCACTCGAGACGCCGCTTCCAGTCGTCGGCGCTGCTTTCGCGCATGAAGTCGCCGTCGTCTTCGCTCTTCCCCGCCTTGGGCAGGTTGGCCTTGAGCCAGCCGCTAAACTCCGCGCGAAACGCCTCGTCTTCGGCGCTGAACTTGAAATCCATTGATGCCTCCGCAGGGTAACCGCGTAATGCCTTGCCTGGCCGCGCCCACGACGGGCGTCAGCCGGCGGCTGCGGTTCCCTAACACTTGTTATATAGACAGCCGGCGCCGGCCATTCAAGAACGCGAATAGACTTCGGGGTCGACGATTTCCATGACCGTGCGCGCGCGAGTATTGACGACCGGCTTGAAGCCGAACTGCGCGTACAGCCCTTGCGCGTCTTGCGTGCCGAGACTCCATCGCCGCAGCCCCTGCAAATCGGGATGCGCCATGATCGACGCCATCAACTCCTTGCCAAGTCCGCGCTCGCGATACGGCTCGAGGATGAAAACGTCGGCGACATACGCGTACGTCGCGAAGTCGGAAATCACGCGCGCGAAGCCGATTTGATTGGCGTTGTCGTAAACGCCGAAGCACAGCGAATTTTCAATCGACCGAGCGACCGTCGCGCGCGAAATTCCCGCAGCCCAGTACGAGCGCGCGAGAAACTCGTGAATTACATCCACGTCGAGCTTCGATCGATCCGTGCTTATCAGAAATCTGCCCATCTCCATCACCACCATCGCTGTCATGTGACTCTTGCTCCTCGAATCAAGGGCAACTGGTACTCCGTTACATGTTGAGGAAGCGGCGTCGACGCATCGAGCCGCTTATCCGCGATCGGCGTCAATGTGTTCATCGCAATCGGAATCTGACCCGCCCAAATCGGCAGCGCATAGTCGGCTTCGTCGTCGAGCGGGTCGCCGCTTCTGACTTTCGCCGACGCCTCCACGATCGGAATCGACAGCACCGACGTTGCCGCGAGCTCCTTGTCGTTGGGACGCCGGATGTATTCCCAGCGGCCGGGCGCAACGTGATCGATCAGCCCCTTCATCACGGCGAGCTTTTCAGCCGGGTCGGCGACCAGGGTCGCCGCGCCCAGAATCACCACGGATCGGTAGTTGACCGAGTGATGGAACGCGGAGCGCGCCAGCACCAAGCCGTCGATATGCGTCACCGTAACGGCAATCGGCGTTCCCTCCGCCGCCGCGCCGAGCATCCGGCTCGCAGCTGAGCCGTGGATATAGAGCCGGTCATCGATCCGCACATGAAGCGTCGGAATTACGTAGGGCTGTCTCTCGACCGCAAAGCCGACGTGGCAGACCAGCGCGGTATCGAGAATTGAGTAGACGGCGTCGCGGTCGTAGGAGGCGCGCTTGGGGAGGCGCTTGACGCGGGTGCGGGCGGTCGGCGCGATCGCACCATTGTTGTTGGTTACCAGCCCTTGGACCGTTTGCGGTGTCTCTTCCATCTGCCTCGCCTCTTTGTTACAGTACGTAACTATGAACGTATCGGTACAATACCAAATCCGCGGAGATTCAGGCAACCTGATCGCCGCTAGCATCGAGAACGGCATTCGCAGCGGACGGCTGCGAGCCGGCGAGCGCCTGCCGACGGTGCGCGCGCTGGCTATCCGGCTTCGCGTCAGCCCGACCACGGTTGCGGCAGCCTACAACGCGCTGCGCGTGCGCGGATTGGTGCATGGCTCGGGGCGTCGCGGGACAATAGTCAACCGCCGGCCGCCGCTGCTCACGCGTGCGATCTTCCCGCCGCCGGCGCCGGGGCTGCGCAACCTGGCGGACGGCGGTCCGGACCCGGCGATGCTCCCGCCGCTGAAACCGTATCTAGCGCGGCTCGATGGAAAGCCAGGCAGATACGGTGATGCGGAGAATCGCGCCGCGCTGGTCAAACTTGCCGCGCGGCAATTCAAGAACGACGGGATCGATTCGGACTCGATTGCGGTTGTCAGCGGCGCGCTTGACGCTGTCGAACGCGTGCTGCAGGCTCATCTGCGGCCCGGCGACGTCGTCGCGGTCGAAGATCCGAGCTACACCGGCGTGCTCGACCTGGTGGCGGCGCTGGCGCTGGTGGCGGAGCCGGTCGCAATCGATGATTTGGGGCCGCTGGCGGCCGATTTGAATCGCGCACTCAAGTTGGGCGCGAAGGCGTTCATTCTGACGCCGCGCGCGCAAAATCCCAGCGGCGCCGCACTCGATCGCAAGCGTGCGACCGAGCTGAGGCATGTGCTCACCGCGTTTCCGGAGGTCGTATTGATCGAGGACGACCACGCGGGTCCCGTGTCCGGCGCGCCCGCGATTACGTTGTCGGCCGGCCGGGAGTATTGGGCGACCGTGCGGTCGGTATCGAAGTCGCTCGGCCCCGATTTGCGGGTGAGTGCGATGGCAGGCGACGCGCTGACGGTTGCGCGAGTGCAGGGGCGGCAGAGTCTTGGCCCGCGATGGGTCAGTCATATCCTGCAGGATCTTGTCGCGATGTTGTGGGCGGATGCCGCGACGCCTGCGATGCTGCAGAAGGCGGCAGCTACGTATGCGAGTCGGCGGCGCGGGCTGATCGAGGCGCTGGCGCATCACGGAATCGGGGCGCGTGGACGCTCGGGCCTTAACGTATGGGTGCCGGTCGCCGAAGAAGCGGCGGTGGTGAACGCGATGGCGTCAAAAGGATGGGCGATTCGCGCCGGCGAGTGCTATCGAATAAAAAGCGCGCCCGGAGTCCGCGTGACGGTGTCGACCTTGCCGGTCGAGGACACCCGCAAGTTCGCAGCCGACCTGGCGCAGTCGATGCGCCCGGGCACGCGCGCGCAGTCGGCGTGAGCACGGGAAAAAGTCACTTCATCGAATGTGAAGCCCGCGGTGGGTTTCACACTTCCTTCGGCAGGGGCGACCCCTGCACCCGGTAGTAAGAAAAGATAAGCACTTTATTTAAACCCCTCTTGGGGTTTCACCTGATTTGGCGGTCTCGGGGCAAAGTGCCAAAATGAATCGGTGGTCGTTGGTCGCTTTTGTCTCGCACCGGCGGAATCGATCAACCTGAACAAAAGGCGCGACGACCCTTGCCGGACGTGCAGCGAAGATTTGTAGAACCCTCATCTGATCGCTCTCGCAAACGTTACGGGCGAGAGATGCTACAGACCGAAGGTCCAAAGCAAAGTCGCGGGACGCGGATTCGACGGATTGCGCAGCGGGTGGCGGCGTTGGCCGGATTCGCGCTGCTGCTGTTCCTACTGCAAGGTCTGTCGCGCGGGTTGGACTATAGCGGCGTGATGCTGGCGCTTCGCGAGACACCGCACGCGCTCATTTTCATTTCCATTCTGCTAACGGCGCTCAGTTACGATGCGCTGGTCGCACGCGATCTTAGCGCGCTCAACTACGTCGGCGTGAAAGTCTCGACTTCGGCGCTGCTGCTCGCTTCGTTCTGCGGGTCCGCGCTGGGCAACGCGGTCGGCTTGCGTGCGTTCAGCGGCGACGCCGTCCGCGACCGCGTTTATGGCGCGGTTGGTGTGCGGCCGGAGGAGACGGCCCGCGCAATGTGGTTCAGCAAGGTGGCGTTCGGGATTGCGCTGGCGGCGTTCGCGGCCGGATGTCTGATGCTGGCCGGAAGTGCGATGGGACGCATTGTCCCGGTCTCTGTCGTTTTGCTCAGGGGCGTGGGTGCCGCGGTGCTGCTTGGGATAGCGGCACTGCTGGTTCAGGCGTGGCGTCAGCAACCTGTCCGGCTTGGGCGAATTTCCTTCGCGATGCCCTCGTTCGAGCGGACGCTGCTTCATCTCGTTGCGAGCACGGTCGATCTGGCGGCGGCCGCGGCTGCGTTCTGGATTCTGATCCCGCCGAGAGGAGTGGACTTCTTCACTTTCGCGGCGATTTCTTCGGTGGCGATCGCGCTTGGCGTGATCAGCCGCGTTCCCGGCGGTCTCGGCGTTTTCGAGATCGTGATGCTGTTGGCTCTGAGAGGGATCGTCCCGTCGAACGAGATCGCGGCGGCGTTGCTGATCTACCGCGGCGTCTATTTCGTTCTGCCGCTGTTGCTGGCCGCGTCAGTGCTGGCCGCATTCGAATTGAAGAGTGCGAGCGGCCGTTTCGCCTCGAAGGCGGCGCAGCGCGTCGCGATCGCCGCGGGATTGCTCGCACCGATTTTTCTGAGCGTGGTCACGTTCGCAGTCGGCACGATGCTGGTGGTATCGGGCGCGACGCCCGCGATGGATTGGCGGCTGGCGGCGCTGCAAGCGGTCCTGCCGCTGTGGGCGGTCGAGATCTCGCACCTGCTGGCGACGCTGGCGGGGGTCTTTCTGCTGTTCGTCGCGCGCGGCCTGTACCATCGCCTGGACGGCGCGTGGTGGCTGGCGTTGATCGTTACGATTGCGAACGTGGCGCTAAGCCTGGCGAAGGGACTGGCCTTCGGCGAGACCGCCGCGCTGATTTTTCTGCTCGCGCTGCTGCTGGCGACGCGGCGCGAGTTCACGCGGCCCGCCGCGTTCATGCATCAGCCGTTCAGGATCGGCTGGTTTATCGCGATTGCCGTGGTTATCGCGGGCGCGACCGGGATCCTGATGTTTGCGTTTCGCGACGTCGGCTATCGGCACGAGATCTGGTGGCAGGTCGAGTTCGATGCGCAGGCGTCGCGGTCGCTGCGCGCCATACTGGGAGCGTCGATTTTTGCGCTCGGCACTTCGCTGTGGCAGTTGATGCAGACGGCGCCGGGCCGGGTCCGCCCGCCTTCGACGGAGGACCTGTCGCGCGCCGCCGCGATAATCCGCGCTCAGGAGCGCAGTGCGGCGATGCTCGCATTGATGGGTGACAAGAGTTTCCTGTTTTCCAGCTCGGGGAACTCTTTCCTGATGTACGCCAAGCGCGGCCGGAGCTGGGTGGCGCTGTTCGATCCCGTGGGGCCGAGCGAAGAATGGGCGGAGCTGGTTTGGCGGTTCGTCGAACTCGCGGACGAGCACGGGGGGCGCGCGGCGTTTTACCAGGTTCATCCCGACAACCTGCCAATCTACCTGGACGCGGGTCTTCGAGTGGTTAAGGTCGGCGAGGAAGCTTGCATTCAGCTCGAGCAATTCAGCATCGACGGACCCGAGCGCTACGGCCTGCGGCAGGCGACGAAGCGCGGCGAACGCGAGGGCCTCACGTTCGAGCTCCTGTCACCGCAACAGGTGCGCCAGCATCAGGAGGTCCTCGGCGAGATCTCGAGGCGCTGGCTCGAGGCGCATAGCGCGGCAGAACGGCGATTCTCGGTGGCCGCGTTCGAGCCTCGGTTTATCGCCGCGCAATCGGCGGCGCTCGCGTGTCGGCACGGACAGCCGCAGGCCTTCGTCACCTTCATGACGACGGATCTTCAGACCGAGGCGACGATCGGGCTCATGCGGCAAGTGCCGGGAGTTCCACCCTGCACGATGGAATTCATGTTCACGCAGCTGGCGCTCGAGCTGAAAACGCAGGGCTTCAAGACCCTGAGCCTGGGGATGGCGCCGCTGGCCGGGATAGCGCGGACGCCGCTGTCCTCGCGATGGCATCGGATTGCGGCGCTGCTATGGGAGCATGGCGGAGCGATCTACAATTTTCGGGGTCTGCGCAGCTTCAAGAACAAGTTTCGTCCGTCGTGGGAACCACGCTACCTCGCGGCGTCCGGCGCGATCGGACCATTCATCAGCCTTGCCGAGGTGGCAGCGCTCGCGAACAGTCATCGCCGGGGTTCCTCGGCGGCATGACGAGACAGGCTCGCGTATTCACTGCGATCGCGGTTGTAGTTGTCTCCGGCTTCGCTGCTTCGCCGGCATCCGCTCTCGACGCAGGCCGCATCGGCAGCGTCAAGGTGGTCGAGTCCAAAGGCCAGGCGCGCGGCGTGATAATTTTATTCTCCGGCGGAAAGAAACTGTCGAAGGTGGATGATGCGGCGGCACAAGCGATCGCGAACGCCGGCGCGCTGGTAGCCGAAGTCGATAGCGAAGAATATTTGCATCGGCTCGACAAGATTAACGAGGGATGCCACGAGCTGGTTTACGATGTCGAATGGCTCAGCCGCGACCTGCAACGCTCGCACAAGTTTGCGCGATACCTGACACCGATCATCGGCGGAGCGGGCGAGGGCGGCACCATTGCCGGATTGATCCTCGATGAGGCTCCGGCGGCCACGATCGCCGGTGCGGTTTCGCTCGATCCCGTCGAGACGATCGCGAGCCGACGGCAAATCTGCTCCGACGTCTCAGCGACGGCACTGAGACATCGAAGATTTCGCTATGGTGCACCAAAGAAGCTACAGGGCTTCTGGACGGTCGGGCTCACGCCCCAAATACCGCGAGCGGATCGCGAGTACATCATGAAGCTGCGGCGCGAAGGCGCACCCTTTGAGTTTCAAGAGATCGCGGCGAATGTCCCGGCGGGCGATGGGCTGCGAGCGATGATTGAGCCGCACCTCGCAAAACTCCATCCGGTGGCCGTAAACCCTTCGCTGCCGCTCGATATCTCCGGACTGCCCCTTGCCGAGCTGCCGGTGGCGCATCCGAGCGGGTTGATGGCGGTCGTGCTGTCGGGCGACGGCGGATGGCGCGATCTCGACAAGACGATCGCGGAAGACCTTCAGCGCGACGGCGTGCCGGTGGTCGGACTGGACAGCCTGCGATATTTCTGGAGTAAGAAAACGCCGGACGAAACGACGCGCGTGGTGGCGGCGTTGATGGAGACATTCATGGCGAGGTGGCACGCTGACAAGGTCGCGTTGATCGGCTACTCGTTCGGTGCGGACGTCATGCCGTTCGTCTACAACCGCTTGCCGGAGAATCTGCGGGCGCATGTGAGCTTGATCGCTCTGATGGGATTCTCGAAGACTGCGGATTTCGAAATTTCGGTGCGAGGATGGCTGGGGGAGCCGCCCGGGACCGACGCAATCCCGGTGCTACCGGAAGCAGACAAGATTCCGCCGCGGCTGATGCAGTGCATTTACGGGCATGAGGAAGGTGATACGGCGTGCCCCGCGCTCGAGTCGAGAGGCGTCGAGACCTATCGGCGGAACGGCGGTCATCATTTCGACGGCAACTACGGGGCGTTGGCCGACCTGATCCTGGCTGGGTTCAAACAGCGCGCCGCGATTTCGTCGAGTGCGGCTGTTGGCGCATCGTCGTCGCGTTGATTTTCAATCCGGTCCGGCAGGCACACGCAGTCCGCTTAATCGACGGAGAGGACCGCTTACTCGAGGCGCTGCGCGGTTGCCTGGATGCGGTCCATCCAGAATACCAGTCTTGGCGTGTAGGTGTGTGGGACGCACTCGCCGCAGATTTCCTTGGCAAGACCGGTCAAGCGGCCAAGCGTAGTCTCGAAGGGCTGCGAGCGCGAGAATTCCGGCGGCAGCATCGCGAGGAGGTCGGCCAGCACGTTCAGGGCCGAGGCGAGGGTGGCGAGAATCCCGGCCAGCACGCCTTCCTCCACCATCAGGCGCGGCTGATAGAGGAGATCGCGGGTGGTGCGCAACTCGCCAAAGAAAAGGATCGCGGCGCTTTCCAGGCGGGTGCTGATGCGATTCAGCGGCGCCTTCGCCTCGCACATCGAGGTGATCGACAGCAATTCCGAAATCACCATGTGCAGATTGGTCTCGACGCGATCGAGCCGTTCTTCGAAGGTGACCCGGTGGATTTCGCTCATCAACTCTTCCTGCCGATGCGAGACGAACTTGGCGACGACCGCGCCAAAGATCAGCAGTGCGGCGATCGCTTCACCGACCGCGATCACGCGAGCGCCCCCGATCGGAACGATGTCGCCGTAGCCGATGGAAGTCGCCGTCACGAAGCTGAAGTAGAGAGCGCTTGCGAAACCGTTGAGGTCGGCGCCGAGCGGGCGGCCCGCCTCGAGCAAGCCGTGCTCGCCCATCAGAGCACCGAGCCAGAAGCAGAAGCCGCTCAGCAGGATCGTTCCGATCCAGATGGCGAAGAGCTGAAAGGTTGAGCGTTGCTGCACCTGGTCGAGCAGCGACTTGTCGAATCGACCCATCCGGGACAGGCGCGCGGGGCCGCGACCGACGGCTCCATCCGGCGAAGCCGCGAGCGGAGGGCCGATCGGTATCGTGACGTGAGGGTCAGGCTCCGGCGCCGGCGTTTCGGCTGCGCTCTCAGTCGGTTCGCCTGATTCGATCCAGTCGGCCATTCCTCCGCGATAGTCGCGAACGTTTGAGTAGCCGAGTTCCTGGAGCAAGGCGACCGCCTGCTGGCCGCGGGTTCATGTGAACTGACCGCAGTAGACGGCGATCTCAGCGGTGGGATCGGGAAGCAGCTCGCGCGCGCGAGAGGCAACCTGTTCGAGGGGAAGGCTGAGCGCGCCGGGGATGTGCGCCTCGACGTAGGAGGCCTCGGGCAGCACGTCGACGATGGTCAGCGAAGAATCATGGAGCCGGCGGTGGAGCTCGTCGCGGGAGATCTCGGGCGTGGCGGATGAGTTGGCAGCGGCGGTGCCTTGGGAAGCCATGATCTTAAGTAAAAGATTAATTCACCGGATAGGGCCAAGCCAGCTACTAATCGGCGGCGCCTCGCCGGCCGGCTGCCTCTCCCTGTCAGTCAGGGAGAGGCCGGGTGCGGGGGATATCGAGGTAGAACAGGAACCTAACCCCTAACCCCTTGGGAAGGGGGACCGTCGCGGACAGGGTCGCTTCCCCTCGCCAGGAAGGGGCGACGATCGTCGTTAGGGTTATTCTTCGATGCGCCAGAGGGAACGGGCGGCGTTGGCCGAGCGCTCGACGAATTTCTTGCCGTACTCGATCTGCGCGTCGAAGATCGGAGCGAGCGGGGTTTCCTTGGCCCACTTGGTGGCGTTTTCCTGGAAATCGATCGCCTGTTTGGCGACTTTCTCGCTGGTGTCGATGTACCAGGCGGCGAACTTCTTGGCGCCCTTGACGGTGAACAGGCTGCCCATGCTCGTCAAACCCTCGAACATTGAACCATTCTCTTTCTCTGCCATTGTTTTTTCTCCCGATTGCTGGCGCGACTCGAGTCCGCCGGTTGGTTTACTAACGTTGGTTATCGAAACTGTTTTAGCCGCGGCTCCGACGGCGTCGGCGATCTTGCGCGACGCTACATTTCCTCCAAACCCTTTTTCGATCCGTTTCTTTGGCCGCTTGCGCGACGAACCCGGTGGTTTTGTTTCTTCAGTCATCGCGGGCGCTCAACCAATTTGCGATTTGGGGCCATAGACGCTTCAGCGAGTCGGCGCTGATTGCCGCGCCCATGTGGCCGGTTGGATAGTGCAGATTCTGTTTGTCGTCGCTCGAGACCAATTCGGGCAGCGGCTCGCTCGACAAAGGATTGACGATGTCGTCCAGGTCGCCGATGACGTTGAGCAGCGGGCAGGTGATGCGGGTGAGGTCGGCGAGCCGGCCGCCAATTTTCATCGTGCCCCTCATCAGCGAGTTCTCGCGCCACATCTCCGAGGTCTCGAGGAAGATTCGGCCAGCGAAAGGCACGTCGCTATGGAGCCATCGCTCGAACAGGCGGAACGTCTCGATATAGGCGGGCCGGGCGGAACTCGTTCGGTACGCGCCGACGAACTTGTCGAGCAGGTGATGGGTGGGCGCGAGCGTGTTGAAGGCCGAGTAGATCATCCAGGCGGGCGCGTTGCCATACATGTCGACGATCATGCGAGCGGTGCGCGCGGTCATCGTTGCGGCAGTGAGGTGCTCGATAGGCAACTGGCGCACGCTGGTGTCGAGGGGAATCGTCAACGAGACCAGATTTTTCACGTTGCCGCTGTGGAGCGCGCTGTAGATCAGGCCGAGCAGGGCGCCGAAGCAGTAGCCGAGAATCGAAACTTGTTCGACGCCCGCATAAATCTGAACGGCGCGGACGGCATTGGCGATGTCGATGTTAACGTAGTCGTCGAAGCCGTGATCCTTGTCACCGGATCGGGGCGGAATCCAATCGATCAGGTAAACGTCGAAGCCCTGCTTGACGAGATACTCTACCACGCTGCGGCCCGGCTGGAGGTCGAGGATGAAAGGGCGCTTGATGAGCGAGTAGATAAGGAGCAGTGGCACGCGTTTTTTGTTGGCGCCGCGCGCCTCATAGTGGCGCAGGCGGACGAGGCCCGACTCGTAGATGACGCGCGAGCGCGTTGCCGGCGGAGGATCGTCCATGGTGGCGCCGAAGCCGGTGCGAAACGCATCGAGCGTGCGCATCGTGCCTTCCATCCAGAGCGAAGCGATTTCATTAATTGCCGACATCTTCACCAAGCTCCGTCGGATCCGCGCCGGGCCATCCAGACCATACTGAGAATTGGTAGACGCTGGACTTCTTCGCTGCCGGCAGGGAGGCAGGGTCGATCAAAGCGTCAGGGTATCCGCTGGCTTTGCGCTCGGCGGCGACTTTTTCGTCGGACTGCTGGCTGACGATCGACTCCCGGACGGCGATATGGAGTTCGCTGGCGAAGTCGTCCTTGGAGTCGCGCTCGGCGACCGCGTCGCGCAGCTCGTCGCGCATCGAGCGCAAGTCGGTGCGCAGCGCTTCGACCTCGGTGGCGGAAGGCAGGTTGACTGCCGGCCACAGCGCGGAGAAGAATGCGCCTGCGACCGCGGTGTTGAGCCGCTGCCATCGAAGCATGATATCGATTGCTCCGCCCAGCACGTTGCCGACAGTCGGGCTGGTGAATGCGCGATTGGTAGCGCTGTTGGCGGCGCCGACCACGGTGTCGTACGCCTTCCATCCGAGCTCGTGAAGCTGGCGATCGATTCCCTTGTTGGCGACGATGCCAGCAACCATCCGCCTGACTTTGGCGGTGGGCGGCTCGGGCATCAGGCATTGAGCGAGTTTCAGGATCTCATCGGAAAAAGTAGAGTCGTTGGAATTCAGTTTGCTCCTTGAGTTGTCGTCGTTGTTAGCCATCGCAGATATCCCTCTCCGGTTCAGTGAACGTGAAACTGATTGTTCGCTGAGTAAGTTGCGGTAATATGACAGTTACGTCAAGCATTAGATACACTTACGTTTGTCGCAGGTGTGACAAAAGGGGCAAATCGAGGAAAAAAATCGCGTCGGGTGTCACATTCGCGACAATTGGGGCGGTTGTGGTAGGTAGGCGAGTGTGGTGGCGGAAGGCAGTGTCGATCCGAAGTCGCTAAAGCGGCTCAAGGCGCTCTCGTGGATGCGCGATGAGCAGGCGGTCCGGCTGGCGGCGGCGGCGGTGCCGCTCAAAGTGCGGCGCGAGGGCGCTATTTTCAGGGAGGGCGAGGCGTCGAGTCACGTTTATATCCTGCTGTCGGGCGTGGCGAAGCTCTGTTACGTGAATCGCGATCAGCGGGTGCTGGTTGGCTTCGTGGGACCGGGCGAGGTGTTCGGATTGTCGTCGCTGCTGCCGCAGACCACGCGCCCGTTTCGATGCGAGGCGTACAGCGACTGCACGGTTGCGGTGGTGAAGCCGGAGATTTTTGTGGATACTGTGCTCGGCGTCCCGCTCGAGCGGCTGAGTATCATCCTGGACGCGACGGTCGGGCGCTGGTGGGGGATGCTGGTGCGGTACGCGAACTTCGTCGGGCTCGGACTGCGCGAGCGGCTGGCGGGCGCGCTGCTCGAGCTGGCGGAAAAATTCGGCGTGCGGGACTCGCGCGGCACGCTGCTGACGATCAAGCTGACGCATGCGGATTTGGCCGAGCTGGTGGGAGCGTCGCGGCAGCGCACGACGGAGCAATTGAACGACTTCGAGCGCGAAGGCGTTATCACTCGCGAGGGACGCAGGCTGATAATCGTGCCCGAGAAATTGTGGCAGCTTGCGCGGATGCCGCATTCGGAGTGATAAGGTACACCCTCACCCGCGCAGGAAGCGCGGCCTCTCCCGCAACTAAGCGGGCGAGGCGGGTAATCGGTGGCGCGGAGCGCCACATCCTAACTTGGAAAAAGCAAAAATGGCGGCGGATAAATTTGTCAATGCGAACGGGCTTCGGCTTCATTATTTGGACTACGGCAACGAGGGCGCGCCGTGGGTCGTGTGCGTGCATGGCCTGAGCGGCAACGCGCACAATTTCGACGCGCTCGCGCCGCATCTGGCGGCGAAGTATCACGTGATTTCGGTCGACGTGCGCGGCCGCGGCGACAGCCAGTGGGGTCCGCCGACCGAATATAACTGGCAAAACTACGTGACCGACCTGGCGCGGATGCTCGAGGAACTGGGCGTCGCGCGCGCGAGCCTGATTGGCACCTCGATGGGCGGGATTATCTCGATTACATACGCGGGCGGATGGCCGGAGCGCGTCGAGCGGCTGGTAATCAACGACATCGGATGCGAGATCGACCCCGCGGGCGCGGCGCGAATCGCAAGTTACGTCGGCGAGGCGCCGGAACGCTTCAAGGATATCGGCGAGGTGGTGAAGTACTACCGGGAAAACTATCCGCCGATGGCGAAGCTCGCGGACGAAGTAATTGCCGAGCAGGTGAAATGGTCGGTCAAGCCGGGCGCGGATGGCGGTCTGGTCTGGAAGATGGACGCGAACGTGAGGCGGCCACTGCGCGGCGCCACCGCGCAGCAGCGTTTCGATTTGTGGGTGCCATACGCGCGGATCGCGTGTCCGATCCTGATAGTGCGCGGGGCAGACAGCGATATCCTCGCGAGCGCGACTGCGAGCAGGATGGTCCAGGTGCAAAAGCGGGCGAAAGCTGTTGAGGTGCCAGGCGTAGGGCATGCGCCGTCGTTGACGGAAGTCGAGGCGCTCGGGGCAATCAAGGAATTTTTCAGGGTATAGGGTTTAGAAAGAAGGGAAGGGGAAATCACTTAATTGAATGTGAAACCCGCGGTGGGTTTCACGCTTCCTTCGGCAGGTATGACCCCTGCACCCAATACTTCAGTGCGGGAATTCCACCATCACCTTCGCGCGGGTGCCGGGACGCTTTAGTGCGGTGAACATCTCGGGGACCTGGTCGACGTTGATTACGTCGGTGATCATCGGGGTTGCGTCGATGGTGCCTTTCGAGAGCGCGTCGATGGTTTCCTGGAACTCGCCGCGGGTGTAGGCGAGCGCGAAACTGATCTGCACTTCCTTCATCACGCAGGTCAGCGGGTAGATGCTGTCGGCTTCCATGCATACGCCGATGACGACGACCTGACCGTGACGCCCCACCATCCCGATGGCGGCGCCGAGGGTGGACTTGACGCCGATACATTCGAAGACAATTTCGGGCGGCCGGCCGGTGATTGCTTTGAGCGCCTCGGAAGGATCGTCGTGCGTCGGGTTGACGACCGCGTCGGCGCCGAGTTTCATCGCAATCTCGGTGCGGCCGGGCGCGAGTTCCGATACAACGACCGCGCTGGCGCCCTTGGCCTTGGCCCATATCAACGTGGAAAGGCCGATCGGTCCCGCGCCCATCACGACTACGCCCATCCCCGGTTCGATCGTCGAGTGGTTGACGCCGTGGAGGCCGACCGAGAGCGGCTCGACGAGCGCGCCGGCGCGGGAGCTGACGTTGGCGGGGAGTTTGAGCAGGCTGGCGGCGCTGCATGCGACGAACTCGGCGTACGCGCCGGGGAGCTGGCCCAGTCCGAGGCTGCGAAGCTTCGAACAATGCATCGCGTCGTCGCGCGTGCACCATGCGCATACGCCGCATGCGACGTATGGGAGCGAGGTGACGCGGTCGCCTGGCTGGTAGCCGCTGACGCCGGGACCGAGCGCGTGAATCTCGCCGCAGAATTCATGGCCCATCACGGTGTCCGGAGGCATCCCGATCCCGTACTGGACGGCGTGCAGATCGGAGCCGCAGATTCCGCAATCGTGCACTTTGAGCACGACTTCGCCGGCGCCGGCGGTGGGACTCGGCACGTTGATGACGGCCATCTCGTCTCTTTTTTTGAACACTGCTGCTTTCATTGCAAACCAACCTTTTCGATCGCGATAAGGAAGCGCCGGCGCTTACTTTTGCTGTATCAATTCGATCTTGTAGCCGTTGGGGTCTTCGATGAACGCAATCGCGGTGGTGCCGTGCTTCATCGGGCCGGGCTCGCGCACGACCTTGACGCCTTTCTGCTTCAAGTCGGCGCAGGTTTTGTAGATGTCGTCGACGCCGAGCGCGATGTGTCCGTAGGCGGTGCCGATTTCGTATTGCGAGGTGCCCCAATTCCAGGTCAGCTCGAGGACCGAGGTTTCGCGCTCGTCGCCGTAGCCGACGAAGGCCAGCGTGAACTCGCCGCCGGGGAAGTCGTTCTTCCGCAGGAGTTTCATGCCGAGCTTGTCGCAGTAGAACTTCAGCGACTCGTCGAGGTTATTCACC
Organism: uncultured delta proteobacterium; assembly: GCA_963724395.1. Lineage (GTDB taxonomy): Bacteria > Desulfobacterota > Binatia > Binatales > Binataceae > Binatus. The sequence goes on from CAVRUK010000006.1 coordinate 617,010, forward strand.
CGGAGCATCGTGTGGAGAAGACGCATGTGATTATCCTTTTGGTTTTGTGTCGCGGCGGCGTTTCGACTCGATCGCCTTGCTCAGCTCACCCTTGATTTCGGCGAAGAGGTCCTCGGTCGGCGCGATGCCCGCCGCCTTCATCCGCTCGACCAGCTCGAAACGCTCGAGCGCGAGCATCTCCTTGGCCTCGTGCTCATGCAGGCGCTTGACGCGCACGAGTTCGAGAATCGCAAGCTCGCGGACGCGCGCGGCGAAGTCGGACTCGGTGAAGGCGGCGTCGAAGAGATCGTCTGGCAGATCGAGTTTGAGATTCACAACCGTGCCCGAAGTCCGACTTTCCGCAATCGGGAAAGTATTGTCAAACGCGGCCCTCCTCGTGTCATTCTTCGCTGCGCTCAGAATGACACAAAAACTGGATTACCGGAAAAAACAGTCAGCCGCTGAACTAGAGGTACGAAAACGCTTCGGCGAATTTTGCTTTGCCGCCGGATTCGAGTACGTCGCCGTGGGTTACGATTACGCGATCGAAGTCCCACTCCAGAATTTTCGCGACTGATTCGCGGGCGGCTTTGCGGTCGCGAATCGCCAGACGAATCAGGCGATGCGGTCCGAAGTGGCCGCGGCCGCCTACTATCGTGTAGAAGAGCCATGCGTCTTTGAAATCGGCGGGCACGTTGAAGACCAGATCGCTGAAAATTGCGGTGCGGGTCGGCCGGTGGAAAAAAACCACCTCGTTCAGACCTGACGCGCCCTTGAACAGGTGCTGGTCGACTTCGCCCGCCCATTCGGCGGCCGGCTCGTCGCCGAGCACGCCGTCGAGTTTCAGATCGCGCCGCGCGCCGACGCGAGCGCGAAAATCCGGGATGTCGCCGACGAGGCCGGGCGGGCCGTACAGCTTAGCGCTCGGCCAGGTCTTCAAATAGTCCGCGACGAACAGGTGATGGGCGCGCGAGGGCGCTATCACGGCGCGAACTTCGCCGAGGGCGTCGAGAGCGGGCTTGGTTTGGTCGTCGAGCTTGGTCGGTGAGTGGAGAAACAGAGCGCCGCTGGAGAGTTTTATCACCGTCATCCGCGTTCCGATTTTGGCGAAGCCGGCGTTGAAGTCGGGCTGGTCGACGATCCAAAGATTCGGAGCGAGATTTTTCGGCTGCGGCATTTATATGATTTAGCGCGTCGCACAGATAGCGGCCAGCCTTTGCAGAGGGTGGTCAGATTGTTTTAAGTTCAAGCGCGACATACGCCCGACAATCAGCGGCTAACCGTTGATAGTCACAGCCGGTACAGGCCTTGGGCGTGCCAGGAGAAATGCGCGATGGATTTCAATTTTAATCCCGAAGACGAAGCGTTCCGGATGGAGTTTCGCGCGTGGCTCGACGCCAACAAGCAATTCGCGCCACGGATGGGCGAAACCACGATCGGAATGGCCGAGGGTCGCGGCGCGTTCGATGAACAGAAGCGCTGGGCGAAGAAGATGGCCGAGGGCAGGTGGCTCGCGCCGAGCTGGCCCAAGCAGTACGGCGGCCGCGGCGCGGGAATCCTGCAGAATATCGTCTATGGCGAGGAACTCGCGCGCGCGGGCGTGGCTGCGCCGATGATCGGAATGGGTATCAGCCTGTTCGGACCGACGCTGTTGCATTGGGGGACCGAGGAGCAGAAGCAGCGCTTTATCCCGCCGATCATGAAGGCCGAAGAAATATGGTGCCAGGGATACTCGGAGCCTGGGTCGGGCTCCGACCTCGCGTCGTTGCAGACGCGCGCGGTCGAGGACGGCGACTACTTCGTCGTGAACGGGCAGAAAGTGTGGACCTCGATCGCGCAGCACGCCGACTGGATCTTCTTACTCGTGCGCACCGATCCCGACGCGCCCAAGCATAAGGGGATCAGCTACCTGATGGTCGATATGCACAGCCCCGGCGTGACGGTGCGGCCGCTGGTGCAAATAACAGGCAACAAGGGCTTCAACGAGGTTTTTTTCGAAGACGTGCGCGTGCCGAAGAAAAATCTGGTTGGCGAGAAGAACCAGGGCTGGCAAGTTGCAATCACGACGCTGATGTTCGAGCGCTCGGGCGGCGGTGGTGATCGCGGTGGGATGACGCAAGTGCGCGAGCTGGCGGCGCTGGCGAAATCGCTCCCGCGCAACGGCGGGACGGCATGGGATGACGCGAGCGTGCGGCAGAAAATCGCGGAGTTCTGCTGCGAAGCGGTCGCGCTGCGCTACACCGGATACCGGCAGCTCACTCGGCGGCTCAAGGGGATGCCGCCGGGGCCGGAAGGATCGATGATGAAGCTCTGCGGCACCGAGCTGAACATGCGGATCCAGTTGTTCGCGATGGAACTGCTCGGGCCTTATAGCCAGATGGAGTACAAAGCGCCGTTCGCGATCGACAGGGGCAAGTGGTCGTTCCGAATGCTGGCGGCGCGTGGCGGCACGATTGCGGCGGGCAGCAATCAGATACAGCATAATATTATCGGTGAGCGTGTGCTCGGACTGCCCAAGGGCTGAGAACGGCGCACGCCGATCGTCAAGTCAGGGGAGAAGAATTCAATCGATGGATTTCAACTATACGCCGGAAGACCAGGCATTTCGGAGCGAAGTGCGCGCGTGGCTCGAAGCGAACAAGAAATTTGCGCCGCCGCCCACCAATCTCATGGCCGACGAGGGCGAGGGCGATTGGGGGGCGCGCGTCAACTGGCACAAGAAGCTTAACGAAGGCGGCTGGGTCGCCGTCAACTGGCCCAAGGAATACGGCGGGCGCGGCGCCACCGTTATGCAGCGGCTGATCTATCGAGAGGAACTCAGCCGGCTCGGGCTCAACGAGCCGTTCATCGGGATGGGAATCAGCCTGCTCGGCCCGACGCTGATGCATTGGGGGACCGAGGCGCAGAAGAAAAATCACATTCCGAAAATTCTCAAGGGCGAGGAAATCTGGTGCCAGGGATACTCGGAGCCGGGCTCGGGCTCCGATCTCGCGTCGGTGCAGACGCGCGCGATTGACGATGGCGACGATTTCGTCGTCAACGGGCAGAAAGTGTGGACGTCGATGGCGCAGCACGCCGACATGATCTTCGCGCTGGTGCGCACCGATCCCGACGCGCCCAAGCACAAGGGAATCAGCTACCTGCTGATCGACATGCACAGCCCGGGAGTCACGGTGCGTCCGCTGGTGCAGATGACCGGCGGCAAAGGTTTCAACGAGGTTTTTTTCGAGGACGTGCGCGTGCCGAAGAAAAATATCGTCGGCGAGCGCAACAACGGCTGGCAGGTCGCGATGACCACGCTGATGTTCGAGCGCGGCAGCGGCGGCGGCGAAAGCTACCTGGGCGAGGTTCATGAGCTGGCGAGGCTGGCCAAGCGAATCCCTCGCAACGGCTCGAACGCCTGGGAAGATTCGAGCGTGCGGCAGCGCGTCGCGGGATTCGCCGCCGAGGCGCTGGCGCTCAGATACACCGGCTATCGGCAGTTGACGCGCCAGTTGAAGGGGCTGCCGCCGGGGCCGGAAGGCTCGATGATGAAACTGTGCGGCACCGAGCTCGCGCTCAAGATCGCGCTGTACGCGATGGAGCTGCTGGGGCCGTATAGCCAGCTCGAATTCAACGCGCCTTTCGCGATGGACAAGGGCAAGTGGTCGTTCAGGATGCTCGCCGCGCGCGGCCCGACGATTTACGCCGGGACGAATCAGATTCAGCACAATATTATCGGCGAGCGCGTACTGGGGTTGCCTAAGGGCTAGCGCGCCTGGGAAGGGAAATCACTTTATTTAATGCGGAACCCACCGTGGGTTCCACACCTCCTTGGGCAGGGGTGACCCCTGCACCCGGTACTCAGAAACGTTGCGGACGGAGTTTACCCTTTGCAGAGTCGAAGGGTCCTTGTCGGCATTTTTTGGGTCATCGGAGCACGCCGCACACTTGTTACGCGCGAATTGCTTTACAGTTACCGTGTTTCGTGGCAGTGTCGCCCGAACGCGCGCTCAGAACGCGTACGAACATCAACCAGCCACGGAATGTTGCTGCAACTCACCGCCTCCGCTTATTTCGATTACCTGCAACAGTTTGCCTCTCTGATTCGCGACCCGGTTGGATATGGCGTGGGGGTCCCGCGCGGCGACGGCCGTCCGATCCTGCTGATTCCGGGCTTCACGGCGGGCGATTGGTCGCTCGGCACCTTGGCGCGATGGCTCGGGCGGATCGGATACCGGCCGTACCTGTCGGGAATCGATCTCAACGTCGGGTGTCCGCGGCGCAAGGTGGAACTGGTTGGATGGCGGGTGGAAAAAATCGCGCGCGATTCCGGCCAGCGCGTGACGATCATCGGACACAGCCTGGGCGGCGTCCTCGGCCGCGCAATCGCGGCGTCAAACCCCGCGCTCGTGCGCGAAGTGGTCGCGCTAGGCTCTCCGATTCGCGACGGGTGGACGGGAGTTCACGACCAGGTCCGTCCCGCGCTGCAAGCGATCCAGTCGTTCTGGCAGACGTTTGCCGGCGTGCAGGAAAATTGCGGGACGATGGAGTGCGCGTGCGGATTCGCCAACGCGGTGTTCGCGCCGAGTCCGCCGCGGAGCCGCTTCAGCGCGATCTACACGCGCCGCGACGAGGTCGTGCAATGGCAATCGTGCATCGACGACCTGGGATCGAATTTCGAAGTGTCCGGACGGCACGTGGGCTTGATAGTTAATCGCGAGGTATATCGAATCCTCGGATCGATCCTCGCCGACACCGCCGCCGATTGCGCCGCTGCTTGAACCTTGCCCGCCTGTAGCTAGTATTCATCACGAGAATCGAACGGAAGAGGAGATACCAACGTGGCATCGGTTCGCGATTTCGCAAAGGCAAGAGACGGGGTCAAGCTTCGCTACGAGGTCAGAGGGGAGGGCGAGCCGCTCGCGCTCATCATGGGATTCGGCGGGGCGGGCCGAGCATGGGGCGAGCCCTTTCTGAAACTGATGGAAGCGCGCTTCAAGATTTTCGTCATCGACAATCGCGGCACCGGCGAGAGCGATAGTGCCGAAGCGGAGTTCACGCTCGGCGACCTGGCGGCGGACGTCGCGGCCGTGCTCGACCACGCGAAGATTCCGCGCGCGCATATTTTCGGAATCTCGATGGGCGGGATGGTCGCGCAGGAATTCGTGCTTGCCTTTCCGTCGCGCACGCGGGGGCTGGTGCTCGGATGCACCAACTGCGGCGCGAGTCATTCGATCCCGGCCGATTCGGCGGCGCTCGCCAACCTGATACCGGCGCCCGGCATGGATCCGGTCGAGCAGGCGCGGCGCGCATTTTCGGTGGCGTGCGGCAAGGCGTTTCTGAATTCGGCGGCAGGGCAGGCGACGCTCGACAACGCGATCGCGGAGATGGGCAACTACCCGATGACGCCGATGACAACTTTCATGCGGCAGGGACAAGCGATTGGCGGCTTCGACAGTTTCGCGCGGCTTGGACAAATCAAGTCGCCGACACTTATTATTCACGGCGACGATGATTCGATCGTGCCGTATCCGAACGCGGAGGTCCTGCGAGGCGCCATCGCCGGTTCGAAAAAGCATACGCTCAAGGCCGCGGGACACATGTTTTTCTGGGAAGTACCGGAGGAAGCCGTGCGCGCGGCCGGCGAGTTTCTCTCAGCGGTAAAGTAACCGCCAACTACGAAACGGCCGAGCGGCGGCCGACATCGAGGCGAAAGCGTAGTTGAGAACATCGCCGAGGAAGAAATCGCGCAAGGAGGGACAATGATCAGACGTGCGTTGATGGTGGCTGCCGCAGTTTTTGTGATCGCGTGCAATTCCGGGCCGTCGCAAACCCCTGAAAACACGGTCGGCGGGGCCAACGTAGTTTCGTCCGCGGAAACGGCGATGACAAAGGGCGCGACCAGTCTTTCGCTGGACTGGGGGTCAAAGGCGCAAGCGGGCCAGGTCGCAATCGCTGTCGTACTGACCTATGGAGGCCCGAAGCCGACGATCGCCGCGCCAGCCGGATGGCAAATGATTCGCGACGATTCCACTCCAACGACGCGGCAATCGCTGTATTGGCATGCAGTCAAGGCGAATGAGCCCAGCAAGGCGGCGTGGACGTTCAGCGAGCCGGTCGACACGCAAGGCGCGGTCCTGCTGCTCGACAACGTCGCGACAACCGCGCCGGTCGATATGACCAGCGGCAACACCGGCACGGGCGGAATAGTGCTGACGGCCAAACCGGTCGCGACGACGACCGACGGAGATCTTATACTTGCTTTCAACGCGACTGATTTCGGCGCCTACCGGCATGCCACCTGCGGGAAATGTGACGGACTGAATCCAAAGCTGCCAGACGATGTGACTGTAGTCATAAATCACCAGTCCACCGCCCTCGAATATTGGATTTTGGCGAACTATCAGAAACAGACGGGCGAAACCGAACCTCAAACCAGCGAGGCAGCCCAGTTTTTCAACTGGGTCGCCGCACAAGTGGCGATAAAACGTGGTGCGGCGACCTCGGCGACACCGTAACTCGTGCGGCCCGACAGGATTCGAACTGTGCGGCAGAGCGGGGAGTCATGCGGTCGACCTCACAGTTTGACGCAAACCGTCTCAAGCGCGAGCCGCCTGCGTGAATAGCAGGGCGAGCGACGAAGCTCGAAGCATTTTCCGTCTCGACGCGCGCGAATTTGCGTGGCTCACGGTTGGATCGCTGGTGTTCGCGGCGGTGTTCTTGTACCCGATGCTCTGCGAGGTCGGAGACCTTGGGCCGGGCGTCCTATCCTGGCTCAGGCGAGGGCCGGTACTCGAACATTGGGCGCGCCTTCCATCCAATGGCGACACGGACCTATTCACCGACTTGCGCTGGGCGCCGTACTGGACGGTAATACATTTTCATCAGCTGCCGTTCTGGAATCCGTACAAATGCGGCGGAATGGGGATGCTGTCGAATCCCGAGTCGTCGATCGTCACGCCCTTCTTTGTGATTTATCTGTTGGCCGGCCTTCGCGTAGGACTTTGGATCGATATCTACCTGCATCTGGCGATCATGTTCGCGGGTGGATACGTCCTGGGGCGCGTGCTGGGTCTCGGCAAGATAGCCGCGACAGTGAGTGCGGTGATGTTTCCGGCCAGCTCGTGGCTCTATCTGCATCTTGCAGTCGGCCATTTGAATTTTCTGCCTGGGGCTTATCTGCCGTGGGTAGCCGCGTTTCTGTTTATTTCGATCCAGACGAAAACGTTTATGCCGGCAGTTATAGGTGGCGCGTTGTGCGCGTTGACACTGACCGAGGGCAACTACACCTTTCTCTATACCGCGATAATTATAGGATCGGTGGCTTCGATGCTCACATTGCTGCAGTTGAGCATAAGGCCATTCATTTCCGGATTAGTCATAGGAGTATTCGGTCTAGGTTTTGCGGCACTCAGATTGATACCGATGTCGGAGCAACTCGGCATCTACCCAAAGCATCCATTTGGAATCGAACCGATCTCGATGCGATTGATCTCGATGTTTCTTTTGTCCCGCAACCAGGATCTCTTTCGCCCACGTATCGGGTTTGAATTCGCATTATCCGAGTACGGAGCATACCTATCCGCGTTCTTCATCGTGCTTGCGGTCCTAGGCCTCGTCAGCCGGCCGCTCAAGTCGCTGCCATGGCTGTTACCCGCCATTGTATTCCTGTTATTCGCGCGCGGCTGGACGGGGCCGCATTCCGCGGTCTTCATACTCCTCTACCTGCCGATGGGAGATAGCGCGGGACTTCCGGGGCGATATCTTATTCCGTTCGTATTCTGTCTAGGAGTGATGGCGGCGTACGGGGCGGATTTCCTGTGTTCGAAGTTCGAGCCATGGGGGAAGCGGATCGCGGTTGCTCTGCTAGTGCTAGGCCTCGTAGATAGCTGGATGGTCGGGGCGCCGAATTCCCGGTACCTATTCTTATACCCGATAGAGCCGTATCCATACTCGGCATATTTCAAACAGTACTGGACCATGAACACCGGTACTATGACTGAGATCAATCAGTCGAATATGGGTTCCGTTAACTGCCAGGGGTATGGTTACAACGACATTCCCGAGAACCCACTTGGATACAACCAGGCCGGCTATCGGGGTGAGTATTACCTGCTAGGCCCTGGAACTGTCGATCAAACGCTGTGGACGCCAAACCATCTTCGCTATGAAGTCAACGCGCCGGCCGCGACCGAATTGGTTGTGAATCAGAATCTGTACCCGGGATGGCGCTTGCGCGGCGATGGCGAACTCTCCGATGAGAGAGGCCTGATCGCCGTGAGGATGCCGGCGGGGCATCATAGCGTGGACCTTCAGTTCACGCCTACTCACATAGGACTTGCACTGTGGATCACGCTCGCGACCTTTGCGGCGTCGATAGTAATTTGGAGACTGGAACGGAAAGGCTGAGCGACCGCGGCGACGAGCGTCTTTGGCCCGCGGTATGGCTAGGGCTGGCGTTCATTACTGCAATCGCCACCTGGCGTCTGCGTGACTTCCCCTACCACCTGAGCTGGCTCGAAGCGATCCGTGGAATGTGGGAGGTATTGCCCGCGACGTTGTGGGCGGCGGTCCGCATCTGGATTTTCTGGGCGTGGAGCGCGGCGGTGATCGCGGGCCTGATACTGCGAATCGATCCTGAGATCGATCTGGCGGACGCTATTCTGGGCGGCGTCGGCGGATTGTGGGCACTCGGCTATTTTCTCGGCGTTCTGCTCGGCCCGCTCGGGCTGTTCAACACCAGCTCGCTGTGGGCGCTGCTGGCATTGGGCACTGTGTGGCTTTGGTATCATCCGCCAAAGATTGCGCGAGCTACTCCAACGACGGGACAGAAGCTTGCTCTGCTCGCGACGGGATTGCTCGCCGTTTCGATGCTGCCGCTGCAGTTGGCCTCTCCGGTGGCGCCGTTCATGGACGTGCTTGCGGTGCCGTCGTCGGTGCAACGGATCATCACGTTCGGCGTATATCTGCCGTTCGACAACGCGGCCTATGGAGTCTGGGGACCGGCTGCGCAGACGCCGGGTCTTCGAGCTGTTTCTCGCGATGCTCGGCCTCGGCGCTGACCTTCACGCCGGGGCGGGAGCGCTGGCGCAGTCGCAGGCAATGCTGCCAATTTGCGCGCTGATGATCTTTGCGAGCTGGCGCCTGGGCAAGACGCTGTTCAATGACACCGCGGGCGGCGTCGCGGCGTTGCTGCTTTTCTGGACGTGTCTGTTTCGGCGAGCGCAAGGTGTGCGCGGTACCGCGGTCGACTTTGCACTGATCGGACTCGCGCTGGCCTTTTTTCTTGACCCCTCGCATCGCCGGACGTTGATCGCGCTCGCCGCGATGATTCTTGGCGCGGCGGTCGCTTCGCACTCACTCGATGGCGGCTTCGCGATGATCGTTGCGTCCGCCGGCGTCTTGTTCTGGGCGGTTGAAAGTAATTATCGGCGATTCATCGCCGGACTGGTCTGTTTGGCTGGTACGACACTGATTGCGGTGCCCGACATTTTCATCTCGACGGCGCATCACTTGCCGTATTTCGCTCTCGCCGCATCAATTATGGCTGGAATCGCGATGATCGTTGTCGCGAGCACGACGCTTCCGCTGACGTCGCCGGTCGGCAATCGAGGGGCGCTGCGTGTTTTGAACACCTCTCTCATCGCTGCGTTCATCTTCGCGGTTTTGCTACGCCAGGCGCAGGAGCGGTTCTCGCTGTTTCACAAGGTGGCGGAGGATCTCCCGATCCTGATGCTCTTTTGCTTCGCGGGCCTGGTCGCCGCGATTGCTGTTTCGTGGCGCGATGACGACGCGCCGATTCCTTACGCCGGGCTGGTGGCGGTAGCGCTCAGTCTTGGCCTGGTCGGCGAATATATCGACGCGCTGGCTCATCTGCCGCAGTACCAGAATACCTCGGTAATGATGCTGTGGGATGTGGCAATAAAGCTGTGGGACTATTGGTGCCCATACTTTGTTATCTTCCCCGCGGGGTTTGCGATTGCGCTCGCCTACGATCGTTGGTCGCGGCCGGCGGTATTTTTTATTCTCATGACGTTGCTCATCTATCCCTGGTACCAGATAACCGATCCGGTCGATTACGATTCAGTCGAGCATTCGATCACCGAGCAGTGGGCGTTCAACCTGCAGACCGCGGCTCAGGGCTATTGGTCGGGACATTCGGATCGGCGTTGGACATTCGGCGACCAGGAGCGCCCTCTGATTGATTTGCTGGAGAAGGAGATCGCCGCCGGACGCATCACAACCGCGACTCATATTCTCCATCTCGCGCACGACACCTCGTCGTGGTCACTGGTGCAGTTCCCGATCCTGACCGGAATAGACGACGATCCGATCGAGATCGATCATCATCCGGACAATCTCTATCAAATGGGCGGCCGCGTGCGGGGGATGAGCGATCTGTCCGACGCGATGGCAGCGCGACCACCATACATCCTGGAGCAGGTCCCTCCGCCGGCGGAACTAGGCGAAATTCCCGCGGGTTACGACCAGGTACTCGACAGTGGATACCTGCGACTCTACCGGCGCCACGATCTTACAGCGACGCCCGCGCATCGTCATTTCATCTACCGTAACCTGATAGCTATTGCCGCGATTATTGGAATCATTCTCATTGGATGGCGACGCCGCCCGGCCGTTTCGATTCCGCAATCTCAGCATTTGGTCTAGCTGGAGCCTCTTACGCTGACATCCTCAATCCGGCAAGCTAGAGATGGCCGCGCCGGGGGAGAGAGTGGCGCCGGCTTCGCGACAGATGGATTTTCAATGCATGGGTTAAACGACCCCGCGCATATCGCGGATTTGCTCGCGACGTGGGGCTATCTCGGCATCTTCATTGCCGTGTTCGTCGGCAACCTCGGCGTCCCGGTGCCCGAGGAAACCGTGATGCTCGCCGCGGGATTCCTCGCGGGGCAAGTGCTGCTCGATCTGCGATTCGTATATGTCGTCGTAATCGTCAGCGCGGTGACGGGCGACTGTTGCGGCTACGTGATCGGGCGCACCGGCGGACAACGGGTGCTGGCCCGGCTGGCGGTCACGTTCCCCTTCATGCGCACGCGCTACGAACGCCTGCAGCTTTTCTTTCAGACCCACGGCAGCAAAGCGGTATTCATGGCGCGATTTATCACCGGCGTGCGATTCATGGCAGGTCCGATGGCCGGTGCGTGCGGGATGCCGTTTATCCAGTTCCTCGGATGGAACATACTCGGCGCCATTGTGTGGTGCTCGCTGGTTGTCACGGTCGGTTACCTGGTCGGCGACGAGTTGTATCCCGCGCTGACGATGGCGCATCAGGTTTCGCGATGGATCGGCGTGGCCGGACTCGTGTTGCTGCTCGTGGTCTTCGTCTTCTGGTGGAGGGACCGGCATCCTGCAGTGTCGCGGCCGCAATCGTAGTCGCGACTGCCTCGCGATGGTGGCGCTCGCGCTCGCGCTCACTGGATGCAACCCGCGCATGCGTCTCGACGTTCACTATCTTCCGGGCATCGTGGCCGGCTCGCAGAAGGTTTTCCGTCCGGTCCGGGTTGCGGTGCCTCCAACGGCCGGAAATTTCGGCGTCCCTGATTCCGAAGTCGGTATGATCTACACCGCTGACGGCACCGCACAGGCTCAGCTCATGGTCGCCGATGCGGCTCGCACCTTCAACGACGCGTTGATCAAGGGAATGGCGGGCGCCGGCCTGGTGCCGGTGCCGATGGACTCGAATGCAAACGGCGGCAGGCCGCCCGAGGGCACTGATTTCATCCTTGCTTCCGAACTCGACCAACTCGAGGTGAACAAGCGCTTCGGCTCGAACCAGACCGTACACGGCCAGTACTTCACGATGAACGCCGTGGTGCGTGTAAAGTACTGGCTCCAGAGCCGCGCCGGCGCGATGCTCTACTCGGGCGAGATCAGCGGCATCGAGAATGAACCGCCAAACCCGGTCGGCCACGAGGTCTTTCTGCCGCTCGAGACGGAACCTGCCGAGTCGTTGTCGGTGGCACTCTCGCGTGCGGTCGGCTTGTTGATGGTTCAGCCGGGATTTCGAGCGGCACTGCCGACGCGAGCCGTCGAGGCGGCTCCGACTTCGACAACGACACCGCAAACTATTCATTGAAGATGTCCGCCGCGTAGTCGTGAATGGCAGTAAGTGTGGCAGTTAAACTATTGCTGCCAGCATCGATGCGCGCGATAATTCGCCTCGATGAACGCGAAACGGCAAAAATCGCGACTCGCGATTGCGCGTAACTCAACCAGCTTCCGCACCCGCCGAGTCGTCATGCTGGCTTTTCCTGACGCGCAGATTCTTGACATCACCGGGCCGCTGGAAGTGTTTGGACGCGCCGCGCGATGGCTGACCGAAGAACGAGGCTGGCGGATTCCCGCCTACACCGTGGAAATAGCGGCCGCCAAAGCCGGGCCGTTCGCGACTTCGTCGGGTATTCGGCTGATTGCGGACCGCTCGACAGCGCAGGTGCGCGGGCCGATCGACACGATCCTGGTGGCGGGCGGGCGCGGAACCACGGTCGCGCTCCGCGATCGCGCGCTGGTCGACTGGCTGCGCGCCAGTATTCATTGCACGCGCCGCCTCTGCTCGGTGTGCACGGGAGCGTTTCTGCTCGCGGAGGCTGGTCTCCTCGACGGACTGCGCGCGACCACTCATTGGCGGCAATGCGAGCGGCTGGCGGCGCAGTATCCGGCGGTGTCGGTCGAGACCGATCCGATCTTCGTGCGGGCGGGCAAAATATTTACTTCGGCCGGCGTGACCGCCGGAATCGATTTGGCGCTGGCGTTGCTCGAGGATGACCACGGCCGCGACGTTGCCCTGGCCGTCGCGCGTGAGTTGGTGATGTTCCTGCGCCGTCCGGGCGGCCAATCGCAGTTTTCCGTGCAACTCAGTGCACAGGTCGCCGATCGCGAGCCGATCCGCGAGCTGCAGCGCTGGATCGCCGACCATCTCGGCGCCGACCTGTCGGTTGACGTGCTCGCGCGGCGCGCCGCGATGAGCCCGCGGAACTTCGCGCGCGTATTCACGCGCGAGGTCGGAGTGACGCCGGGAGAATTCGTCGAGAAGTCGCGCGTCGAAGCGGCGCGCCGCCGTTTGGAAGAGTCCGCCGACGGCGTCGATTCGATCGCGTCCGAGTGCGGCTTTGGCACGCGGGAAACGATGCGCCGCGCGTTTATCCGCAGGCTGCACGTGCCGCCCAGCGCGTATCGCAGCCGCTTTCATCAAAAATTGAGTGCTTGACGAAAAAGGAGAACGCCATGCGAATTGCCTTCCTGATTTTCGACGACCTGACCGCGCTCGATGCGATTGGACCGTTCGAGGTGCTCTGCCGAATCCCGGGCGCCGAGGTGATGTTCGTCGGCGAGACCGCGAGCATCAAGCGCGCCGACCCCCGCTCGCTCGGCCTGGTGGCCGACTATTCAATCGCCGACGTGACCAGCGCCGACATCCTGGTGGTGCCGGGCGGAAGGGGCGAGCAACAGGTGCGCGAGAAACCTCAGATGCTCGAGTGGGTCCGGCAGATCGATGCGACTACGCAATGGACTACATCGGTCTGCACAGGATCGCTGGTGCTGGGCGCGGCCGGGCTGCTCAAGGGGAGGCCGGCGACTACGCATTGGGCGCGACTCGAGAAGTTGCGCGAGTTCGGCGCCGAGCCGCGCTCGGAGCGTATCGTCGAGGACGGTAAAATTATCACGGCGGCCGGAGTCTCGGCGGGTATCGACATGGCGCTGCATCTGGTGCGCCGCGTTGCAGGTGATACCATGGCGCACGCAATTCAGGTGGGCATCGAATACGATCCGCAGCCGCCTTTCGATGGAAATGCGGGGCGCGCGCCGGCGCATGTCATGGAAGTCTTGCGGCCGCGGTATCGGAGGTCGTGGGATCGGGAAGGGCAAATCACTTAATTGAATGTGAAACCCGCGGTGGGTTTCACACTTCCTTCGGCAGGGGTGACCCCTGCACCCAGTACTAGGAGCTACAGCGGGAAGCGTTCGGCGACCATCTCTTCGCTTTTGCGCCACAGGTCGTTCGCGTGCGCGAGGTTGAGAGCGTACGAGCGCACGCCGACGCGCGAGGTCGCGTCGTCATTCACCGCGCATACGTGACAATCCTCGCAATAGTGGCCGCCGACGGCGTCGGCTGATCCAACGAAGCCGGCCCATACCGAGGTCGCCGAGCCTTGCGGGACACTCTTGAAGCGGAACGCCGGCGCCTGACCGGGTTTTGCACCGCGGTTTATGCGGGCCATCATCTGCTCGACGAGTTCCGGCGTCATATGGCGCCCGAGCTCGGTCTGGATTCCGCCCGGATGTATCGAGGTGGCACGCACGCCGCGTCCCTTGAGCCGGCTGTCGAGAGCCACCGCGTACAGAATATTTGCCGTCTTCGAGCGGCCGTACGCGGTAAAGGCTTGATACGGAGTCCGCTCGAAATTCGGGTCCTCGAGGTCAACGTCGCTTATCTGGTGACCGGCCGAAGAGAGCGTGACGACGCGAGCGCCGGACTTTAGGAGCGGGACGAGCCGATTGACGAACACGAAATGCCCCAGGTGATTGGTTCCGAACTGGGTTTCGAAGCCGTCCTGCGTCTTGCCCTGCGGACACGCCATCACGCCGGCGTTCGCGATGATCACGTCGAAGGGTTTGGCGCGCGCGAGCAAATCGCTCGCCGCCTTGCGCACACTGGCGAGCGACGCGAGATCCATTTCGACGAGTTCCACCGATGGATTGCCCGCTTCCGCAAGTGCACGCCGCGCTTTCGCCAGATCGCGCGCGGTGCCGACGACGGTGGCGCCGTGTGCGACGAGCGAGCGGGCGGTCTCGACGCCGAGGCCGGCCGAGACGCCAGTCACAAGCACTCGCTTGCCCGAAAGATCGACACCCTCGAGGACCTCATCGGCCGTCGATTCTGCTCCAAAAGTCTTCGCCATTGTGCTTCTCCCGAACTCGAAATTCAGACTCAAAGATATGCTTAATGCTGGGGAAGGGTAAATCACTTGATTGAATGTGAAACCCGCGGTGGGTTTCACACTTCCTTCGGCAGGGGTGACCCCTGCACCCCAGCACCAGTACCGGGAGAAGAAGGTGCGGGACTTCGTCCCTGTTAGAACTTTTTAGACTTGCGCAATTCTTCCTGACGACGCAAATCGACGCGGCGGATTTTGCCGCTGACTGTTTTGGGCAGTTCGTCGATGAATTCTATTTCGCGCGGGTATTTATACGGAGCCGTGACGCGCTTGCAGTGCTCTTGCAATTCGGTGATTAGCCGCTCGCCCGGCTCGGCGCCGGGTCTCAGTTTCACAAAGGCTTTGACGATCGAACCGCGGTCGGCGTCGGGACTCGCGACTACCGCGGATTCCATTACGGCGGGATGCTCGAGCAGGGCGCTCTCGACTTCGAATGGGCCGATTCGGTAGCCGGCGGAAATGATCACGTCGTCGGCGCGGCCGACAAACCATAGATAGCCGTCGGCGTCACGCGTGGCCTGGTCGCCGGTCAGGTACCAATCGCCGCGAAACACGCTGGCGGTCTCTTCGGCGTTTTTCCAATATTCGAGGAACAGCGAGGGCGGCCGCTCGGGACTGACTCGCACCGCGATCTCGCCCATCTCGTCTGTGCGGGTTTCGGCCAGGTCGTTGTTGAGCACGCGCACGTCGTGGCCGGGGAACGGCAGGCCCATCGAGCCCGGCTTCACGGGCATCGCGGGCATGTTCGCGGCGAGGATGGTCGTTTCCGTTTGTCCATAGCCGTCGTGAATCGTGAGTCCTATCTTCTCGCGCCAGACCTCGATCACTTCAGGATTCAGCGGCTCGCCCGCTCCGGTGCAATGCCTCAGCTTGGGCAATAATGAGTAATCGGCCAAATCCTCTTTAATGAGTATTCGATACTCAGTCGGCGGCGCGCAGAAAGTAGTAATTCCGTAGCGCTTGATCAAGTCGAGTTCTTTCGCCGGGTCGAAGCGGCCGTTGTACATAAAGGTCGTCACTCCGTTCATCCACGGCCCGAACAGCACGCCGTACGCAGCCTTGGCCCAGCCGGTGTCCGAGGTCGTCCAATGGATATCGCCCGGCTTCACGTCCAGCCAGTTAAGCCCGGTGAAACGATGACTGTAAGTATACGAGTGACTATGCAGAACCGCCTTCGGCTCGCGAGTCGTGCCGGAGGTGTAATAGCAGATCGCGGGGTCCGACGATTTGGTATTGGCGGGCTTGCACGCCGGCGACGAGTGACCCATGTATTCCTGGAGGCTGACCCATCCGGTGCGCGCGGTGCCGGCAATCAGGTAGTGCTCGAGACTGGGGCATTCCTTGCGCAGGTCCGCGATCATCGCGGCATGCTCGAAGGCGGCGATTATGGCGCGCGCGCCGGAATGGTTCGCGCGATAGATCAGATCCTTCTCGCGGAGCATCGAGGTGCACGGAATAACGATCGCGCCGAGCCTGAGCGCGCCGATATACGCGGCCTGCCAGAGCGTGATTCGCGGCAGCACCAGCATGACCGCGTCGCCGCGCCGGATTCCATGGCCGGCAAGAACGTTGGCGATGCGCATGGACTGGGCGGCGATGTCGGCGAAGGTCAGCCGCACGCGGTTGCCCTCGCTGTCTTCCCAGAGGATCGCGACCCGGCGCGGATCTTCGGCGAAATGGTCGATGACCGCGGCGAAGTTGAAGTGCTCGGGCGTCTCCCATCTGAAATCGCGATACGCGCGCCGATATTTTTCGAGCGCGGCAGCCTTGAGCGCGTCAGTCTCGATTGAATCAGTCATGGGCGCGAATTCCCGCGCGCCGCTTGCCCGGCAGGCGCCTGCGAGCGTTTCGCCGCCGCCTTGATGTACTTCACTGTGACGGGCGACAGGTCGTCGCGTTCGACGCGCACGTCGATTATGGCGAACGATTTGCAGTCGTGCGCAGCGCGGAGCGCGTCGCGCAACTGCTCGACGGTGGTCGCCTCGAATCCTTCGCCGCCCCAATCGCGCGCGAGCTGCGCATACGGCCACGGCGGAATGTCGAGCAGTTCGCGCCGCTCGGCAATTGGCCGGAAGATGCCCCATCCGCCGTTGTTGATCACCACGACGATTGGATTCACGCCCTTGGCCGGCGCCTGCGAAATTTCGGGCCCGGTCATCTGAAAGCCGCCGTCGCCGCACATCACCAGCGGCCGCAGACCGCTGCCGATCTGCGCGCCAAGCGAGGCCGGCACCGCAAATCCCATCGAGGCGTAGAACCCTTGCGCGAAGTAAGCGTTGTTGTGCGGCACGCGAATGTCGAGCCCGCCAAACAGCATGTCGCCCGACTCGGCGACCACCAGGTAGTCGCGCTTGTCGGCCAGGAATTCGTTGACGGCCGACAAAATCTGGGCGACCTTGACCGGCTTGCCGTTACGCGCCGCGGCCTCGCGAAGATTGTCGGCGTAGTGAACCTGCTCATGATGCCGCCGCAGCTTCTCGCGCAGGAGCGCGCGCGCGAAATCGCGCACGCCGACGTCGGTGTAGGTGTGATACTTGACCTCGACCTTGCGATCGACCGCCCATACCGTCCGGCCCTGAATCACATGCGGCGGACGGTTGCCGAAGTTCATGTCGGTCTTGAGGCATCCGAGGTTGAGCACGAAGTCGGCCGCGTCCATCCGCGCGACGATCGACGGCGGACTGATCGGGCCGACGTGGACGCCCATGTAGAGCGGATGGTCCATCGGGAACGCGCCCTTGCCGAGCACCGTGGTAAAGACAGGCGCGCCCATTTTTTCGGCCAGCTCGACGAGGTCATGCGATGCTTTGAAGCGGTGGATCTCGATGCCTGCGATCAGCACGGGCTTGCGGCTCTCGTTGAACATCGCGGCGGTCTCGTGCGCCGCTTCGTCGACCTTGCGCGTGTCGGATTCCTGGAAGTGCAGCCGCCCGTCCCATTCGATCAGCTCTTCGGGGACCTCAATCTTGCGATCGACCATGTCGCGATGAATCTCGACGTAGCCGGGCCGCTGCTCGGCCCAGATGGCGCGCACGACGCGATGCAACTCATCAGCGGCGGTGCGCGGGTCGGTCAGCACGGCGCCCGCGCAGGTGACTTCGTCGTAGATGCGGCGCTGGGAATCGATCTCGCGGGCCTGGTGATGAATCAACGTGCCGAGTTTGCGTTCTTCTTCGCCGGGGCCGCCGGAGAAAATCAGGATCGGCACGCGTTCCGAAAACGATCCCGCGACCGGATTGACCATGTTGTGGCCGCCGGCGCCGTAGGTGACGCAGATGACGCCGATTTTGCCGGTCGCGCGCGCGTAGCCGTCGGCGGCAAAACCGACACCCGGCTCGTGCGATAGCGTGATGATTTCCATCCCGTGCTTGCGGCCCAGCGTGAAAAACAGCTTGAGTGCGAGGTCGCCGGGGATGCCAAAGACGTGTGACACGCTGATCTTGCGCAGGTACGCGACCAGGAAATCGCCCAGCGCCATGTGCCTCTTCACTCCGCTCAACCCTCCTCGGTCTGTGCTAATTGTAACAAAAACGCCGCAGGACATCTTCGGCGCTGTCCTGTGCTAGAGTATGATTGTGGCGGGATAAGCTATGTTCTCGAAGATACTTCGCATGCAATTCCTCGGGCCGATGCAACTTAGCCGGCTGGTGATGTACCTGCCGCAGTTCGTCCGCGTCTTCTATCGGTTGATGACCGACGAACGCGTGCCGACGCTGGCGAAGCTGGTGCCGTGGATGGGCCTGGCGCTGATGCTGACGCCGCCGGCGCTCGAGCTCGACATGATCCCGATCGTCGGCGAGCTCGACTGGCTGGTCATCGGCTATCTCTCGCTCAAGGTTTTCATCTGGCTCTGCCCGCCCGACGTGGTGCGGGAACACGTCAGCCAAATTGGCCGGGGCGAATAGCACAGCACGTTGATGCGGCCGCGCAATATCCTGATTGCCATTGCGGCAATCGTTATCGTGGCGCTCGTGATGCTGAGCGTGGTTGACCAGTTGCTGGTCGACTACCTGTGGTACGGGGGACTCGGCTTCCGCGGCGTTTTCAATACGACTATCGGCACGGAAATCGTAATTTTTCTCGTCGTATGGCTGGTTGCGTTCGTGGCGATCTTCGTGAGCGGGCTGATTGCGATCGGCTCGAGCCGCAATCACGAACGGCTGCGCGTGGTGCGGCGGCCCGACGAGATGGTCGAGGTAAATCTGCCCGAGCTGATTCGCGCGCTCGGCGAACGAGTGCCGTGGCGCGTGATCGTCGCGGGCGGGGCGGCCTTGCTGGCGCTGTTCGCGGCGCAAGGCGAGGCGGCGAGCTGGGATATTTACCTGAAGGGCATCTACGGGGTGCCGTTCGGAATCGTCGAGCACGCGTTCGGCAACGATATCGGCTTTTACATCTTCACGGTGCCACTGCTCGAGGAGATCCGCGACCTGTTCCTGATGCTGATCGTGCTGGCGGCCGGAATGGCGATCGCGGTCTACTGGGCGCGCGGGGCGCTCGACTTCAGGGAATCGCCGCCGCGCGTGTCGCCGGGCGCGGCGGCGCAAATGTCGGTGCTGCTGGGATTGTTTTTCATTCAGCGCGCGATGAGTTACTGGCTCGGCCGGTTCGACCTGCTGTTGCATACCAACGGCGTCGTATTCGGGCTGCGCTACGTCGACCGAATCCTGTGGCAGCCGGGGCTGTGGCTGCTGGTGGCGCTGTCGCTCTTGGCCGCCGTGATGTGCATCTACAACGCGCGCGAGGGCGGACTGCGGATTCCGGTGGCCGCGTTCGTTATCGTGTTCGGCCCCGCGCTGATCATGAATTTTATCCAGCCGGTGATCGAGCGGCTGTGGGTGAAGCCCGACGAGCTGCGGGTCGAGCGTCCGTATCTGGAACGCAATATCGAGGCGACGCGGCACGCGTACAAGCTCGACACCGTCGACGTGAAGCCGTTCGCCGGGCAGGGCGAGCTGACGCCGGCGGCGCTCGAGCAGGATTCGACGACGGTCAAGAACATCCGGTTGTGGGACCCGCGGCCGCTGATCGACACCTACCGCCAACTGCAGGAAATTCGCACCTACTACGACTTTCGCGACGTCGATATCGATCGCTACTGGATCGAGGGCAAGTACACCGAGGTGATGCTGTCGCCGCGCGAGATGAATATCGACGCGCTGCCCGAGACCGCGCAGACCTGGGTCAATCAGCATCTCAAGTTCACGCACGGCGCGGGGCTGGCGATGAGCCCGGTCAACCGGAAGGACAGCGAGGGGCTGCCGGTGTTCTATGTCAAGGATATACCGGCGGTCTCAGACGTGGGGCTGAAGGTGACGCAGCCGGCAATATATTTTGGCGAGGCGCGCGACAATTACGCGGTGGTCGATTCGGCGACGCCCGAGTTCGACTATCCCAAGGGCGCGGACAACGTTTTTTCGTACTACGGCGGATCGGGCGGTGTGCCGGTGTCGGGATTTTTTCGCCGGCTGCTGTTCAGCATCTTCTATCGCGACATCAATCTGCTCGTCACCGAGAATATCGTGGCGAACAGCAAGATCATGATCCGGCGAAACATCTCGAACCGCATCGCGTATCTCGCGCCGTTCCTGAATCTCGACCGCGATCCGTACGCGGTGATCATCAACGGGCGCATGGTGTGGATCGTCGACTGCTACACGACCAGCGATCACTACCCTTACTCGCAGCGCAACGCCGACGGGATCAACTACATCCGCAATTCGGTCAAGGCGGTGGTCGATGCGTACACCGGGGACACGGATTTTTACGTGGCGGATCCCGACGACCCGATCATCAAAACGTGGCAGCGGGTGTTTCCCGCGATGTTCAAGCCAATGTCGGCGATGACATCCGAATTGCGCGCGCACATCCGCTATCCGGAAGATTTTTTTCTGATCCAGGCCGACACGTTCCGCACCTACCACATGATCGATCCGCAGGTCTTCTATAACCGCGAAGACCTGTGGGGATTTCCGCGCGAAAACTACGCGGGCGAGACGGTCCCGATGACGCCGTACTACGTGATGATGCGGCTGCCGGGCGAGGCGCAGGCGGAATACATGTTGATGCTGCCGATGGTGCCGTCGGGGCGCGACAACATGATTGCGTGGATGGCGGCGCGTTGCGACGGCGCGGACTACGGTCATCTGTTCGAGTATGCATTCTCGAAGGACAAGCTGATTTACGGTCCTTACCAGATCCAGGCGCGCATCAATCAGAACCCCGAAATTTCGCGGCAAGTTTCGCTGTGGAACCAGATGGGCTCGAAAGTCCTGCTCGGTAACCTGCTCGTGATACCGATCCAGGACTCGCTGCTGTACGTCGAGCCGCTGTTCATCCGCGCCGAGAACGGCCAGTTGCCCGAGTTGCAGCGGGTGGTCGCGTCGTACAGCGATCGCGTGGTGATGGGCGATACGCTGGACCTGACGCTGGCGGCGCTATTCCAAAACGAAGCCCCGCCGGCGCCGACGATCGCCAAGGCGGTCACGAATGAGCGGGTGCCGCAATCGATCGCGCAAGGCGCGGAAGTTGGCAAACCCGGCATGCAAAGCGCGGCGCAGCATTACAATCGCGCGATGGAGGCGATTCGCGCCGGCGACTGGACAGCATTCGGCGCCGAGATGAAAGCGCTCGGCGACGAGTTGTCGAAGCCGGGGGATTCGGGACATCCCTGACAGAAGCATTCAGGCGTGCATCGCAACAAAGTGTTCTTTCGGTAACGCGACACGCGTTTGCATCTCCTCCCACCCTCTTTAGGGGAATTATATACTTGTCCCAACTAACTGAGCATTCGCTCTTTCTTGAGGTATAAGCGGCAGACATTTTCGGGCGGCACGCGAAACTTAGTCCCGTGGTTTCTTAGCGTCTTGCTCCCGGGCGACTTCTCGCGGGCATCGAAGTCGATGGCCATCACGCCCTTTGTCAACTCCGCCATGAGAATCGTAAGCTGTAGGTTCTCGAAGCAATCGACACGTTCAAAGCGAACCTGATTGCCCTCGCGCTCGCCCTTTACCAGCAATAGCCGCCGCAGCTTTCCGCCCGCGATATTCAATAGCGTGTCGTGCGTCCACATCGGCACGGCACCGTTTCCGCCCTTCAAGGGGCGCACGATTATATTTCCCGCATCGTTAATGACCTGAAATCTATCGGACCGGCCCATGATCGTGTGCCGAAAGCTCAAACGCCCTTGTTCATCCTTCCAGCCGAACTTACTAACCAAGTAGCGCAGTATCCCTTCCGGCCCCGGCTCTTTGTGGAACAAGGTGATCAGATTTGTCTTTTCGGTGAAGTACTTCACTTCCCAGCCGATAATATCGGCTATGTCCTGATTGCCGGTTTTCAGTCCAATGAGGTCTTCGAGATAATTTCCGGGACCGCCGCTTCCATTGTAGCGGGCGACGCCGATTGGCATTTCTTGCCAATCTTGATCGATGATCTGACGGAGACGCGCGAACAGTTCTTTCTTTGTGGTTGGGACTGGTAGCGTAAGCAGCTTGTTCACTTTCGGAACAAGCCCTTAGCTGCCTGAATGCGCTCGCGCGCGAGCTTGCAGTAGTCCTTTGAAATCTCGAAGCCGATCCAAGGGCGTCCGTATGCTTCTGCCGCGATTGCCGTGTTCCCCGATCCGATCATCGGATCGAGCACGATTCCACCGTTAGTAGAGCGAATGCAACGTTGCGCCAATTCGACAGGGAACGGCGCGGGATGCGGATTGTTGTTTTCTTGAGTGATGTCCCACACGTCGCCTTGCGCATTGGCCTTGGGCGCGAGGCGAAATTGAGGTTTGCAGATCAGGTAGATCACTTCGTAGGTCGGAAGGAAATAACCAGGATTGAAATTGATGCCGCCGCTGCGCTGCCAGATGATGATCTGTCGGACCGGAAATCCATCCACAATGTCGCGCCGATCCTGTAGCAGACCGGCTTGCACGCGCCACTTGTGGTTATAGAAGATCGCGCCGTCTTCACGCAGCACTCGCATCATCGCAGTGAGGCACTGGCGTTGCCACTTCACATATTCGTCGTGGGGCATATCATCGGAATGGCTCTGATAGCCGTTGAGCAGTTCCGCGCTTTCCCACTTGCCGCCGCGCCCGTCCTTCATCCCATTTCCCGTACTGTTGCGCAGATTGTACGGCGGACTGGTTACGATCACGCTGATCGAACCAGCGGGCAGCTTGTTCATAAGCTGTACGCAGTCGCCGCAGTGAACCTTGTTCAGCCACGGCTCTAACTGTGCGCGCGGGACGCTGCTAACTGCCGCCTGCAAAAGCGCGTCGGCAGTCATTTCGATGCGTACTGGCCGGTCGTTCACGCGATCAACCTCTTGTATGTGAGCCGGAGTCCCGGCGCGGACTCTAGCATAGAATTTAGTCGCTCAACACCGCCCGATTTTCTCATATTCCAGCGTGCCTCAAATTCCGCGAGATACCGATGCAGATGCTTCGTCGTGAAGTGATGGAAAATCCCGTAGTGCCCGCGTTTCAGCAACGCCCAGAATGATTCGATGCCGTTTGAGTGGATCGTTCCTTCGATGGTGTAACGGACGTACTCGCCGCGTGTGTGGCCTACCGCGTGATGATTGTAGAGGTTGTCGAGATTCGAGTAGGCCGGATGCTCGTCAGTGTAGAGCGTCGAATTGTGATTGACGTGCTTGATGACAAAGTTTTCGATCTCATGGCGGCTCGTTCCCTTGAGGATCGCCGTCTTGACGCGGCCCGCTCGTTCGAGCGCGCCAGCCACAACAGTCTTACCCGCGAATCCAGTGCCCGCATGAAGCCGTTTGTTCGCGTGCTTGTTCTTTTCCTTTCCGCCAATCGCCGTCTCGTCGGCTTCAATATCGCCGTCGAGCGGACCGCCAGTCGATCCCATCGCTCCGGCGACTTCGCGCAACCGGCCAAGCATGAACCATGCGGTTTTCTGCGTAACGCCGATCTCACGCGCTAGCTGACAGCTACTGATGCCCTTCCTATTTGTGGTCACAAGCCATGATGCCGCGAACCAGAGTTTTAAGGGTAGGCGACTCTCCTCAAAGATGGTTCCCTTCCGAACCGAAAACACCTTTCGGCAATCGGAGCACTTGTAGGTAAAGCCGCGTTCCACGCGATAGATTTTTCGCGTGCTCCCGCATAGCGGACAGACGATGCCGTTCGGCCAGCGAAGCTTTTCGAGATGGCTAACGCAGGTTTCCTCATCTGGAAATGCTGTTAAAACCGCTAAAAGACTGTTACATTGCGCCAGCGTCGGCATTGGTCGTGTTCCCCTCTGAATCGTACACAACCATTATACACGTCGCGCTAGTAGAGTCAAGTATATAATTCCCCTCTTTAGAGTCATTGTGAAGGCGGAGCTAAATGACTTCCGCGCGGCTCATCCAGAGGGAAAAACGGATTGGGAAACGCTCTCAAGCATCGCGATCAGTCTGTGGCAGTCGCGCCGCCGCCGGCTTCGCGGCAAGCATCCTTGCGCGATCGGATCGCCAGCATTGCCGAGCTTGGGGCCGCGACGCTCGCGGCCGAGCGATGTGCGATCGCGTTTCGATCGAGCGTGGTGGTCGGGGACGAAGTGGTGTGCGCACCGCGAGGAGACTCGCGATGGGACGCGATTGTAAGTGCGATCCTGGTTGCGCTCGAAAATCGGCTCGGTGACGCGGTCGCGGCTGGTGGGTTGAATCGCAGGCGAGGTGTGGCGGATCCAAGTGAATCGATTGAAAGAGTCGCGCTAAGCGACCGCGAAATCGACGCGATTGCGCAGGTCGAAAAGGCGGGCGAGGGGCGACAGATTGTGGCGTCGGCATTCACCGACGGCGCGAGCGCGGTGCGAATCGCAATAGTGGCGGGAGCGGATCGGGCCCGCGCTGAACTTGAAGCATCGCTTGAACTTATGGCGCGGGCTGCTTTCGGCGAGTTGGCGCTGGCTGCGGCGCGCGCTTCGCTCGAATTCTGGCGCGTCCACGGAGCCGACAGCGGACGCCAGGCGGTCGGCGCAAAACGTGAGCTGGGGCGTGAGCGTGAGGCGACGAATCATCTCGATGAGGCGGTTGCGGACGCGCAGCGCGCGAATCCGAACGAACGGTTCGGCCGCTTTGGCGAGCTGGTCGCGGGCGGCGCGGGCTTCGACCAATGGATCGTTGCGATCGCGGACGGCGGCTCGTTCGTCGTAGCCGCGTCGTCATCCGGCCGCAGGCAATTCGATTTGGGGGAGGGTAGCAGCGCGCTGGCGGAGAGTTTTCAGCGCCGGATCGTGATTGCGCGATGGCGCGATCGCGCTGCCGCTCTCGTCGATAACTCCAGACAATATTCCGAAGACAAAATATTCGGTGGTTCGTACGTCTGTATACCGTTCGAGGTGGGCGCAATTGCGCTTGCGTCGCGCGACGCGCAGGCATCGGCGGCCGTGGCGCAGGCGATGGTCGAGCGGCTGGCGCCATTGGTAGCGAGCTGGGTGATGCAGCGAGACGCGGCGCGGCGGAGCGCGCTGGTGCGTCAGCTTGCGCTCAGAATGTTTGCGGCGGTCGACGAGGAGCGCGCCAGGATCGCGCGCGACCTGCACGACGATCAGGCGCAGCTGATCGCGGCGGCGAAAATTGCGCTCGAGGGCAAGCGCGAGGCGGCGCGCGCGATCTTCAGGCAGGTCGAGGTTGAGTTGCGCCGCAAGACCCGCGAACTGCGTCCCGCCACTCTCGGCAATGCGTCGCTCGACGAAGCAATCGCGCGCGAGTTCGCACGGCTGAAGCGCGCGGGCGCGGCGGCGAAATTTGTCCAGCGGGTTGACGGCGCCGCGGCGGAGAAAATTTCGCGCCCGGTGCAGCAATTGTGCTTCCAGGTAGTTCGCGAGGCGATGACCAATGCGATCAGGCATGCGCAGGCGAAGTCGGTGCAAGTCACGATCGAAAGAATCGATGCGGCTGCCCGCGTCTCGGTGAGCGACGACGGAGCCGGCATCGGCGCCGACCAGCACGAAGGCGCCGGTCTGGCGGGGATGCGGGAGAGGCTGGAGTTGATGGGCGGGAGATTGACGCTGGAATCGCGGACCGGGCGCACTACCGTCGTCGCCGAAATTCCGGAGCCGGCGTGATGGAAGATCGCGGACGGATTCGCGTGCTGCTCGCCGACGACCATCGTATCGTGCGCGAGGCGCTCCGGATGGTGCTCGCGACGGAGTGCGAGGTGATCGCCGAGGCGGCGGACGGCGAGCAGGCGGTCGCAATCGCCGCGCAACTGAAGCCGCAAGTGGTGGTGATGGACGTCGCGATGCAGGGAATCGGGGGACTCGCGGCCGCGCGTCGAATCGCCAAAGAAACGCCAGCGTGCAAAGTGCTGGTGCTAAGCCAATACGAGGACGAGGAATACGTGCTCGAGGCGCTCGGCGATGCGGGCTGCGCGGGCTACATGGTCAAGACCGACGCGGCGGTGGAATTGTTGAGCGCGGTGCGCGCGGTTCACGCGGGGCGGCGGTATCTGAGCCCGGCGATCGCGCCGATCGTGCTCGCGCGGCTGCGAAATGGCGCGCCAGCGAACGCGTCGCGCGCCGCGAGTCCGACCCGGCGCGAGCGCGAAGTGCTGAAGCTGATCGGCGAGGGCGCGACTACCAAGGAGGTCGCGCAACGCCTCGGCATCAGCGTGAAGACCGCGCAGGCGCATCGCGACAATCTCAAGCAGAAGCTCGAACTGCGCTCGACAGCGGCGATGGTGCGATATGCGATCAAGCATAAGCTGATTCGCGCGGATTGAGGGCTGAACGATAGTCTTGAACGATCGTTCTGGAGTCTTTGACTCTGGACTTGACCGTGTTAATAGTCAGCCTGACAGCGGTTTCCAACAACGGCCAGGAGGGGAGTCTATGAAACGAACGGGCGTTCACCATCTGGGGCTGGCGACTCTCGACATCGATCGCACGATAGAGTTCTACACGACCAAGTTGGGCTGGGAAGTCGCGTGGTCGGACATCATCGAGCCGGACCAGGGTGGCAAGATCAAGCACGTCTTCCTGAACACCGGCGACGGCAGCCTGGTGGCGTTCATGTGTCCGGAAAAAGTCCCGGGCGTGCCCGCAGAGTGGGCGACCGACATCAACAGCGCGCAGGGGCTGCCGGGCGCATTCTACCATTTCGCGTTTCATTGCGACGACGTGGCAGCGCTCGAAGCCAAGCGAGAGCAACTGATCGGACGCGGTGTCGACGTGACGCCGGTAGTCGATCACGAATGGTGCCGCTCGATCTATTTTCGCGATCCAAACGGCCTGCTGCTCGAATATTGCGCGACGGTCCGCGCGTTCACGGAAGACGACAAGGTGATGAAGCATCACGATCAGCCGGGGCCGATGGTGACCGATCCGGAAGACGCGAAGAAAGTCTACAAGATGCTGATGGGGCCGCAATCCTCACCGAAATCGAATCGCACGCCGGTGTGAGTGGACGCGCGCGCGGCTGATTGACGAATTGAAAAAGCGGCCGGCGATCGATCTCGATCGCGCGGCCGCTTTTCTCTTTCTTTCTGCGCCGCCCGATGCATTCTCCGACTGGCAATAATCCGCAGCAGGAGCTTTAACGATGGCAGAAATCGGACTCTTCGAGGCAATTTACTCGGCGCGATCGCTCAGGCGGTTCAAGCCGGACCCAGTTCCCGACGACGTAATCACCAAGGTGCTCGACGCGGCGATTCGCGCGCCGTCGGGCAGCAACGAGCAGAGTTGGGAGTTTATGATCATCAAGGATGCGGCGCAGCGCAAAAAGATCGGCGACGTGTATCGCAAGGGCGGCGGAATTTTGATGGCGCTGTATGCGAATCGCGTCAAGCCTGCGCACATGAGCGAGGATACGTATCGAAAGCTGATGGCGTCGGCGACCTACCTTATCGATCACATGGCCGATGCGCCGGTGCTGTTGCTCGCGTGTCTCAAGCAGACTGCGCCGGCGGGAATGCCGCCCAAGCTTCCGCCCGAGATTGCCGCGGTGATGAAGAGCCTGGCGCGGACCTCAGGCTCGAGCATCTATCCCGCGGTGCAGAATATTATTCTCGCGTGCCGCGGATTCGGTCTCGGCACGGTGCTCACGACGATTCACACGTTTTTCGAGGACGAGGTGAAGCAAATTCTGGGGCTGCCGCCCGAGGTGCAGACATACGCGCTGATGCCGATCGGATATCCGGATGGAAAGTTCGGCCCGATCAAGCGGCGGCCGGTGAGCGAGGTCGCGTACCTGGACAAATACGGCAACCACTGGAAGGGTTGAACAGTCAATCGGGTTCGCTCCGCAAATCTTCAGTAACCTTGCCGGCGAGGTGGCGGACCTGGTCGTGCTGCGAGAGCAATGACGCGAGCACGGCGGGGTCGGGCTTGCCGCCGAGCCGGTACTCGTCGGCGGCGTGCGCGAATTTCTCGTAGGCGTTCAGCAGCTTTACGAAATCGCGATGCGACGGGCGCGAGGACTCGCGCGGGGTCGACGACGAGAACGCGTTGGCCTTGTTGAAGGCGTAGTAGAACTCGCCCATCTCCTCGGACGACAGTTGGCGATCGTCGAGCTTGAAGAAAGTGCGGCAATAGTCGGCGAGCTTGTCGGACAGATCGGAGAGAAGCGACACGTTCGCAGCCATCGTGCGCCGGTAGTCGGACGAATAGCACGCGTTGGCGGCGACGATGGCAATCGCAATCGCAAGAAAAAAGACGGGCCGGCGAAGACCGGCCCGCCTAAATGATTTCAACAAAACACGACCATGCAGCTTCAGCCGAGATACTCTTTGAAGAACGCGATGGTGCGCCCCCACGCCTCTTTGGAGTGCACGGGATGGAATGACGGACGATCGTCGCACATGAAGCCGTGATCGGCGTCGGGGTAAAAGACCACCTCAGCCGGCTTGCCGGCTTTCTTCAGCGCGTCGCGAAATTCGTCAACCTCGGTGATCGGAATGAACGCGTCCTTGCCGCCGAAAAAGGCCAGCACCGTGGCTTTCAAGCCGTCGACGTACTCGATCGGCGGCTTCACGCCAGGCTGCCGCGACTTTACGATACCGCCGCCGTAGTACGGCGCGGTGGCTCTGACAGCGGGGTTGCGGCATGCGGTCAGGAAGGCGATGCGTCCACCCATGCAGAATCCGACAGTGCCGAACGCTGGTTTGACTTCTTTCATTGCTTTGAGGTGATCGATCGCGGCGCCCATGTCCGCGACGACTTGATCGTCGTTGACCGAACCCATCAGGCGAAACGCGCCCGGTAAATCGTTGTAGCCGACGACGTTGTTGGGCTGGCGAAAATAAAGATTCGGAGCGATCGCGACGAAACCCTCCGACGCAAATTGATTGGTGATGCGTCTGATCTGATCGTTGAGGCCGAACGCTTCCATTACGACTACCAGCGCCGGATAGGGCCCGCCGGATGCGGGGCGCGCGAGATGCGCCGGCATCTTCTCGGCGCCGGTGTTGACGGAAACCTCACTCGACACGACTTCCATGATTGAAACCTCCTTCATTAGATTCGCGTCCGCTGAGGGGCGGGTCGCGATCCTGAATAGCGTTTTACGGGAACGCCGATCCGGCGATCGTTCTCGCATACATCGAGGCTCCGCTCAAGCGAGAAAATATTAAAGATCGGACCGCGGGCTATTGCTCGAGGCAGTAAACCGGCAGAGAAGCGGCGCACGAGGCGCTCGCACCTGAATTCCACCAGACGTCGGTGACGTTGCTCACGCCTTCAGACCCGGTATCCGCCCCAAACATCGTGCTCCAATTCTGGCAGGTGGTTGCCGGCGTTCCGACGACGTTTGGCGACGTCGATCCCGTCCACACCGATGCCGCGAACTCGGTCACGTAGCTGCCATCGGCATGCTGCCAGATGCCGCTATTGAGGCGGTTGCTCGCGGCGAGCGTCGGCGCGTCGGCGATCTCGATGCCGTCAGGTCGCACGTATGGCGGCGACATCGCGGACAGTTCGAAGCGCGACGCGCCAGACGCCGTCGAAGTAGCCAGCAGCGCGAGGAATTGAGTCGAATCTGCCAAGCCGGCCGCGGCCGCTTCACTTTGGCAGAGAGCATCGGCGCTGGGCACGCCCTGGCTTGTCGCGAATGATCCCTCGGACACGAAGGCGATGCGCCCGGACGCCGGCGTCGCGCTCAGCGTGCTGATGTGGCTGGTGTCGAAGCAACAGATGTGAGCCGGCGAGTTGCAGCCGGTTTCAACTGCGTCGTCGCTCCACGCGCCCGCGCCGCCGGTGCTCACGCCTTGCTCGCCAAACGAAATGCCCGTGCCGATCGTCCAGTCCGCGCAGGAGGCGGAGTTGTTTACCGTCCCCGCATCGGTGGTGCCCGTCCACACGCTCTGATGACCGACATCGATTCCGCTCTCGTCCAGGTTGAGCGGATTCAGGATGATGCCGGCGGCGATACTTGAAACCTGATCGGCGAAGGGCGCTCCGTCGGGCCGCACGAAGCCTCGCGCGTTTCCAAGTTTGGCGACGGCGTCGAGGCTCGAAGTCGAAAGCCATGCGCGGTAGGCGCCCGACGGCAAATTTGCGGCCGCGGCGAGGCTTGCGCAGTCAGCATCGGCGCCGGCCTGGCCTCCCAAGTCACCGTCGAAGGTCGTCGAACTCACGAAGACGACGTTGAAGACCGCCGTGGCCGTCGCGGTCGGAGTCGGAGTCGGCGTCAGGGTCGCAGTGAGGGTGGGCGTTGCGGTCGGCGATGGCGTTACGGTCTCTGTCACAGTCGGCGTGATCGTCGTGGTCGAAGTGGCAGTAGCGGATTCGATGCCCGATGCTGTCGCCGACGGAGTGATCGTCGCGGTCCTGGACCCGGTCGCACTCGCAGTCGGAGTCGCCGTGGCGTTCTGAGTTGCTGTCGAAGTGGCAGTAGCGGTCGGGGTGCGAGCCCCAGTCGTGGTTGCAGTGGGTGTTGCGGTCGGCGTTGCTGTCGGCGTCGGCGTGGCCGTGGCAGTCGCGGTGGGGGAGGGCTCGGTCAATCCCACACCGATGAGCTTCACCTTCTGAGGGCTCCTGGCCGCGGCATCGGTAAACGTCAGCAGGCCTTGTTTGAACTTGCCTTTCGACGGCGGCGTGAACGTGACCGAGACCCGACAGCTACCTGCCGGTGCAATCGCATTGGCGCATCCGTTTGAACCGAGGCTGAAGCCGCTGCCGGTAACGCTCACGACAGGAGCCGACATTTCGACGCTGCTCTTGTTGGTGAGAGTGACAACTTGCGGACTGCTCTGCGTCCCGGCCGGCACTTTGCCGAAGTCGAGCTTCCGGGAAGACAATCCGACCTGGAGCTTGTTTCTGGCGCCTGACGGACTCGGCTGCGCACTCGCGAGGCCGCTGAAGGTATGGATGACGGCACAGATCGCGATCACGACGGCGATAGGTCGGCGCGACGAGATCACCCGCTGAGATATACATCAACAACCTGACTTTGCACAGTGACATCGTGTCAACAGCGGAACAAGTTTTGAGCGGATCTAGGGACCTGATTGCTGGCTCGCGGGGCCGCTGACCAAACCGTCGCCCCCTGCATACTGCCATCTCGCGCCGACCCGCTGCGCGCCGCTAGTATTGCTCGGCCGGTCGATCGATTCGCGCGGCCGGCCTGATTCCCGATGATTCCGCTTCGTGACAATGCCGCACCGCGCCGTCTGACTCCGATCAACATCTTGCTCATCGCTGCGAACATCGCGGTGTTCGTCTACGAATTGTCGCTGGGCGCGCGCATCGCGGTCTTCGTCGAGAGATTCGCGCTGGTGCCGGCGGCTGTGACGCGCGCGCTCTCGGGCAACGCGCATCGGACGCTCGGCGCGCTCGCGCCGTTGATGACGACCGTCACGTCGATGTTCATCCACGGCGGTTTCTGGCACATCGCGGGCAACATGCTGTATCTCTTCATCTTTGGCGCGGCCGTTGAGTATCGGATGGGTGCGGCACGGTACTTGAGTTTTTATCTCGCGGCGGGAATTGCGGCGGCGCTCGCGACGGTGTGGATCGCGCCGGGCTCGAGCGTGCCGGTTATAGGCGCGAGCGGCGCGATTGCCGGTGTGCTCGGCGCCTACTTCATCCTATACCCGCGCGGCCGCATCCTGACGATTCTGCCGATTTTCATTTTCGTGCAGTTCATCGAGATTCCGGCGGTCATCTACCTGCTGTTCTGGTTCGCGGTGCAACTTTACGCGGGACTCGAAGAAGGGAGCCGCGCGGGCGCGATGGGCGGAGTGGCGTGGTGGGCGCACGTCGGAGGATTCATGTTCGGCGTCGCGCTTGGGCCGATGCTCGCGATGAATCGTCCGCGCCGGCGCTCGCGCTAGCCAACTCCAGGCATCGATTGTTGACAGAGTGGACAACCGTTGGCTTACGGCTGGAGTAATAGTTGTAAGCGGTCATCGCATGGGAAATAATTTGCGCTCCTGGAAGTCTGAGTGCGCGGTCGGGAGGTGGTGGTGAGGTGGCGGATTCGTCGGACGATATTCTAAAGCGCGTTCCCCCGCAAAATCTCGAAGCAGAACAGTCCGTGCTGGGCGCGATTCTGCTCGACAACGACGCGATTAACCACGCGCTCGAGATCCTGTCGGCGGAAGACTTCTACCGCGAGTCGCATCGCCAGATTTTCCGCTCGATGGCGGAACTCACCGACCATTCCCAGCCGGTCGATGCGATCACGCTGACGGACGCGCTGCGCACCAAGGGCGTGCTCGAGCAAATCGGCGGCCCCGCATACATCGCGGAGCTGGCGTCTATCGTGCCGACCGCCGCGAACATCGCGCACTATGCGCGAATCGTGCACGACAAGGCTGTCCTGCGCAGCCTCGGTTCGATCGCGACTGACATCGCAAGCTCGTCCTATGAGGCGCCGTCGGACGTCGACGGTTTCCTCGACGAAGCAGAGCATCGCATCTTCGAGATTTCCGAGCGCCGGATTAAGCCGTCGTTCCACACGATGCCCGAGTTGACGCGCGAGTCGCTGAAGATCCTCGAGCGGCTGTACGAAAACCGTGAGATGATCACCGGCGTGCCGAGCGGGTTCGTCGATCTCGATCGAATCACCGCGGGCTTCCAACCGTCGGACCTGGTGATCATCGCGGCCCGTCCCAGCATGGGCAAAACGGCGCTCGCGCTGAATATCGCAGCCTACGCGGCGATGGACGCGGACCCTCCCATGGGCGTCGCGTTCTTTTCGCTGGAAATGTCCAAGGAGCAGCTCGTGCTGCGAATGTTGTGTTCGGAGGCGCGAGTGGACAGCGCTCGCGCGCGGCAGGGATTCCTCGGAGAGCGCGATTTTCCGAAACTCGCGCAGGCGGCGGCGCGCCTGTCGGAGTCGAACATCTATATCGATGACTCGTCGGACACGACGGCGATCACGCTGAAGGCCAAATGCCGGCGTCTCAAGCGCGAGCGCGCCAAGAACCTCGGGCTGATCATAGTGGACTATATGCAGCTGATGAGATCGGCGCGGCCTGGCGAGTCGCGCGAGAAAGAGATCGCGGAAATCTCGCGCTCGCTCAAAGCGCTGGCGAAAGAACTCAAGGTGCCGGTCATCGCGCTGTCGCAGCTCAACCGGCAGGTCGAGTCGCGCGAGAATCGGCGTCCGATGCTGGCGGACTTGCGCGAGTCGGGCGCAATCGAGCAGGACGCCGACGTGATCGCGTTCATCTACCGCGAGGAAATGTACAAGGGCAAGGAGAGCAAGGAGCCCGGCGTCGCCGAGATTATTATCGCCAAGCAGCGCAACGGCCCCACCGACACCGCGAAGCTGACCTACATCAACAACTACACGCGCTTCGAAAACTACACGCCGGAGACAGGCGTGTTCGAAGACACGGGCGTCTAGAACGAATCCAGTTCGTCTTCCATCGGCTCTTGCTTGGTCACTGGATGAGACGACTTCACGGTCAGCGCGGCCTTCGGTGCTTTGTCGATCTTGTAGTCATCGTAGGTGTACTGATCGATCGCAAACGGCAGTCCCTCGGAGGCTGGGAACGACGGCGCGTCGCAGACCTGGAAGTGCAAATGCGGCTCCGATGAATTACCGGCGTTGCCGAGATGCGCGAGCACGTCGCCGGCGTGAACTGTGTCGCCCACCTTCACCTTGAGCGTGCCGGGGCGCAGATGCGCGTACGCGGCGAAATGTCCGTCGCTAAGCTGCTGGATGATGTAGTTGCCGGCGAGCGTGTCGTACGTAATCGGCACGGCGATTTTGCCGCTGTTGGGCACGTTCTCGGGAATCCCGTCCTTCACCTCGACGATCTTGCCGTCGCCGACCGCGTGAATCTCCTGATCCCATGCGTGATAGCTGCTGTTCTTGCTCTGGTCGCCGGTGAACGCGTTGCCGTCGTCGCCAAGCTGAATCCAGTCGATAGCATAGCGCTGGCCGATGTGCGGCAGCCCGTTCACCGGCAGCATCGCGCGGCGGTGCGCCGAGGTGTTCGAGGGACCGTTGGCCGCGAGCCAATTTTTGCCGCGAAGCGGAGAGTGAATGACGATCGGATCGTCCTGGTTCAAATCGAGCGGCGCCGATTGAATAGTTCCGGAACCGCTGCGCTCGCCGTGCTGTTCGATCGTTATCGCGGTAACGAAGTTGTCCGGATCGCCCTGGTCGGGAAGCCAATCGGCGAAGATAAAGAAAATTCCCGTCTCGCCCGGCTTGAGACTTGGGTCGTTGGGCTTGCGAGCGTCGCCGCCAGTGGCCGGCACGAACATCGCGGCGAGTTGCGGGCCGCTGGCCGACTGATTCACGACAATCTTGTCGCCGTCTTTTCCGGTAACGTCGAGCTTGGTGACTTTCAGCGGCGTCCTGCCGAAATTCGTGACGTATAGTTCGTAGGCCGAATGCCGGTGATCGGCGCCGTCGAGGATTTGCGCTTCGGGCGGGTAGGGCGCTGCGATGACGCGCATGTAGAGCGGGTCATTTTCGGGAGCCGTCGGCGCCTTTTGCTCGGCGAACGACGATCCTGCGAACGCAAACGAAATCAGCGCTACGAAAATCAGCAGCCGAGATCGATACATCGTCTATTTCTCCTGCCGTCGAAGTGCGGACACTTCAGTGCGAGTTCTTATTTTTTGTTGTCGTCGGAAGCCGCTGGATCGGACTCGGCAGACTCTTCTGACGTATCCGGCGCGACGGAATCCTCGGGATGAGTCTCGATACCTTCGACCGGCCCGGTGTTCGCCTGCTCGACGGCGCGCTCGATTTCGCGGAACTCGGAAAGGTCGGGCAGGCCCTCGAGGTCCTTCAGTCCGAACAATTCCAGAAACTCGCTGGTCGTCTCGTAGATAATCGGGCGGCCCGGCGCGTCCTTGCGCCCGGCAATCTTGACGAGTCGTTTCTCGAGCAGCGTTTCGAGCACACCGCCCGTGTCAACGCCGCGCAACTGTTCGATCTCGGGGCGCGTGATCGGCTGTCGATAGGCGATTATCGCGACGGTCTCCATCAGCGGGCGGCTTAAGCGCGGCGGCCTGGCGGCAAGCAGCTTGCGAACGTAACCGGCGTGATCTTTCGGCGTGCGCATCTGGTAGCCGCCGGCGACTTCGTCGATTACGATGCCGCGGTTTCCGGCGACGTACTCGGCGGCCATCGCGGCGAGCGCCTTTTGCACCGTCGCACGCGGTACGTCGTCAAATACAGCGGCCAGCCGCGCAATCGAGACCGGTTCGCCGGCCGCAAACAGCAGGCTCGCGAGAATTGATTTCAATCGCTCTTCTTCCACTCAAAAAAACCTCCGTTCATGCCGCGGCGGCGCGCTCGAGAAAAAATCGGGCCGAAGCGCACTTCCTGAAAGGCACGAACTTCGCGCCGGCGGATCAATTCGAGCAGCGCCATAAACGTCGCGATTACGAGCGAGCGATCGTTCGCGTCCTCGAACAGCGCGACGAACTGGATTCGTCCCGCGCCCTCCAGCGCGCCCATGATTCGCGGGATACACTCCGCCACCGGGATGTCGCGCAGCTCGATTGCGCGCGGAGTCTTGTCGGCGACGCGCTTGAGCACGGCGCCAATCGCCTCGACCAGGTCGAAAATCGAAACCGTGTACTGCCTTGCGTTGGCGTCTTCGGGCGCACTCTCGCCGGGCGTGGTGAAAACGTCGCGGCCGAGACGAGCGCGCTCGGCGAGCTTCTCAGCCGCCTCGCGATAGCGCTGATATTCGAGCAGCCGCTCGACCAGGTCGCGCTTGAGCTCCTCGGCCTCCTCAGTGTCGGCGAGCTCCGGATGCGGCAGCATCGCGAACGACTTGATCAGCAGCAGCGTCGCCGCCATTACGAGGTATTCGCCCGCCACATCGAGGTTCAACTGGTCGAGCAGTTCGAGCCACGCCAGGTACTGCTCGGTGATAACGCTGGCGGTGACCTCGTGCGGGTCGAGCTCGGCGCGCTTGAGCAAATGGAGCAGCAGGTCCAGCGGGCCCTCGTAAATCGGGAGCCGGAAACGGACGCCGGCGTCGGCCGCGAGCCTCGGCGGCGTGCTGGATTCGTTTTCGTTGCTCACAGTTGCACCATCCAGGAGATCGCACCCAGCGCCATGTTCATGATCGGATAGATCGCAACATCCAGCCAATGCGTATACAGCAGCACCAGCAGTATAAGGAAGCCGTAACGCTCGGTCTGCGCGTAGGCGCGCGCGGCCGCGATTGGCAGGATGCTGAACAGCACTCGCCCGCCGTCCAGCGGCAGCACGGGAAAGAGATTGAAGACTCCCAGCTCGACGTTGACGATCACCGACGCTTGCAGCATCCGAGCCAGCGGTACGACGACCGTGGCGGCGAGCGAGCCGTGCATGAGCGCCGGTAACAGGCGCAGCAGAAGTCCGCTCACGATTGCCAGCACGAAGTTCGTCAGCGGCCCGGCGGCCGCGACCTTTAACATGCCGCTCCTGCCGCCACGCAACACGCGAAAATCAACGGGGACCGGCTTCGCATAGCCGAGCACGGGCAAACCAAACAGATACAGCCCGAACGGCAGGATAATCGTTCCGAAAAGATCGACGTGTGAAATCGGATTCAGGGTGAGGCGGCCGGCGCGCAGCGCGGTATCGTCGCCAAGGCGCAGCGCTACCACGCCGTGCATCACCTCATGCGCGATGATCGCGAACATGATTGGCGGCGCGACGATGCAGATGGTCGCGATGGTTCCGTTCAGATCGCCCAAGTCAGTCAGTACCTTCCGCTACGCTGACGCGGGTCGCGCGCGGATGAAAGGTGCGATGGACCTTGCGGAGATGGCTCTTGGAAAGATGCGTGTAAATTTGCGTGGTCGAGATGTCGCTGTGGCCGAGCATTTCCTGCACCGCGCGCAAGTCGGCGCCGCCTTCGAGCAGATGAGTGGCGAAGCAATGGCGCAAAGTGTGCGGGCTGATCCATGAAAGTCGCGGATCGGTCGCGGCCCATCCTTTGAGCGCCTTGAAAAAACCCTGCCGGGTCATCGCGCGGCCGAGCCTCGTGATAAAAACGGCGGAGACGCGGCGCGGAACCTTCTTCCTGCCGCTGCTGTCGACGGCCGCCGGATTCAAAATTTCATCGCGTCGCTCGAGATAGGACTTCAGGGCGCGAATTGCGGCGCCGCCCATCGGCACCATCCGCTCCTTGCTGCCCTTGCCGAGCACCACGATGGCGCCGGCAGCGAGATTCACCTGATGCAGTTGCAGGCCGACCAGCTCCGAAACGCGCAGTCCGCACCCGTAAGCCATTTCGAGCATCGCACGGTCGCGCAATCCGCGGGCGTCGCGCGCGTCGATCGCGGCGATGAGGTTTTCGATGTCGCCGGGCGAGAGAGTCCGCGGGAGTTTGCGCGGATGCGGCCTCAACTTCACGGCCGGCGCCGGATCGCGCTCGATAATCTTCTCGTCTACCAGCTCGCGCGCGAGCCCGCGCAGGCTGGCGAGATGGCGGCGCTGCGAACTGACGGCAAAGCCCTGGTCCGCGAGCGCTTCGAGGTACGCGGTGAGCGCGGCGGCGTCGAGTTGCGCAGGCATCAGGCCGGCCTCGCGGCACCACGATTGAAAAAGGCTGAGATCGTGCGCGTAGGCCTCCATCGAATGACGGCTGAGACCGCGCTCGACGGCCTGGCGCGACAAATGCCGATCGATCAGCTCGTCCCAGCCGGCGGCGCTCACGCGGGCGCTCCCGCGCGGGGATTCTGTTCGACCTTTTCGAGCAAGGCGGCACGCAGCTCGCGCATCCGATCGAGATCCTCGATCTTTCCGCCCGCGCGATCGCTCACGTAGAAGACGTCGAGCGCCTGATCGGCGTTGGTCGAGATCCGCGCGAGGTGAATCCGCAAGCCGAGCCGGAAAAGCGTGTGGGTGATCGCGAATAACAGGCCGACGCGGTCCTGCGTGAAAACGTCGATGACGGTAAACTGCTCGGAGGTGCGGTTGTCGACGGTGACTTCGGTCGGCACATGGCGCACGAACTTGCGGCCGGCGCTCTGCACGTGATGCGCCGCCGCGACCAGCGCCGCGATGTCCTGTTGGCCGGTGATGACGCGCTCGAGATCGTGCTCGACGCGCAGCCAGCGGTCGTCCTCCAGGGCCATCGAGCCTTCGCCCATCTGATGCGATACGCGGAACACGTCCATCGCGATACCGTTGGTGCGCGTGGTGATTCGGGCCGACAGGATGTTGAGATTGTTGGCGGTGAGCGCGCCCGCGATCATCGAAAACAGTCCCGGCCGGTCGCGCGTCACGACAATAAACTCGCTGAACTCCAGTTCCGGGAAATGCCTGATGCGGCAGACCAGCGGACGGTCGTCGAGCGAGCGCATCAGGTCGAAGTGCAGCGGGATGTCGTCTTCCGGCACGGTGAAGAAGTAGCGCTCGGGCATCTCGTCGAGGAACGCCGTAACGTCCGCTTCAGGAGCCGACGCGGCGACCAGAGTCTCGCGGACGGCCGCTTTGACGGTAGCCAGGCGGCGCGCCGGATCGACCGCCTCGCGATCGCCCTGCTCGAGAACCTTGAGCGCGCGCAGGTAGAGATCGCTGAGCAGCATGTCACGCCAGTTGTTGTAAACCTTGGGCGCGACCGCGCGCATGTCGGCGTAGGTCAGCAGGTAGAGCGCCTTGAGGCGATCGATCGAGCCGACGGTGCGGGCAAATTCTTCGACGGTGGTCTGATCGTCTAGGTCGCCCTTCTGCGCGACCTGCGACATCATCAGATGGTTGCGGACGAGGAACACGACCAGGTCAATCTCCTCGCTGTTCAGTCCGAGGCGCTGCGACACTTCCGCGGTCAGGCTGGCGCCGCGCTCGTGATGGTCGTGGCCGTGGCCCTTGCCGATGTCGTGGAGCAGCAGCGCGAGGAACACGAGCGGCAGATGATCGAGCTCGCGCGCGACTTCGGTAAGCAGGGGAGTCGGATCCTTGAACTCGCCCGTGCGCAGTCGTTCGAGCTCGCGCACTGCCACCAGCGAATGCCGGTCGACGGTGTAGATATGGTAGAGATCGTGCAGAACGCGCGCGTAGAGGTTGCCGAACTCGGGGATTATCGCGCCGAGCACGCCCGACAGATGCATCGCCTCGAGGGTTTCGGCGACGCGCTGGCGCGCGGAGAGAATCGTCATCAGCGCTTCGGCGACGCGCGGGTCTCTGCGCATGTCGTCGTCGATCAAGCCGAGATTGTCGCGCACCAGCTGGTATGTGCTGCCGGACAGACTCACGTCCTGGGCTTGGCAATCGGCGTAAATCTTGATCAGGTTGAGCGGATCGCTTTTGAAGAAACTGGGCGCGGCGATGCTGAGGAGTTTGCCCTGAACGATTACGCCGGGACGAATCTTGCGTGTCGGTGTGCGGTGGAAAAATCGCCCGCCGCCACTGTTCTCGGTCACCCGCGCGATCAGACCCTCGGCGAAGCGATGGATCGTCGACGCATGCTGGTAGTACGCGCGCATCAATGCGGAGCCGGCCGCCTGTCCTTCCTCGGGCTTGAAGCCGAGGATCGGCTCGATTCGTTCCTGCATTTCGAAAGTAAGCTGATCGAAGTGGCGCCCGGTCAGAAAATGGAGGGAATTGCGCACACGCCAGAGGAAATCGCGCGCCTCGATCACTTCGGCAGCTTCGGGCTGGGTGATGACGGCCTTCTGCACCAGCTCCTCGAGCGAATGGACTTTGTACTTGACCTTCGCCAGCCACATCGCAGTGTGAAGATCGCGCAGCCCGCCTTCGCCTTCCTTGATCTGCGGCTCGAGCAGGTAGATCGAATCGCCATACTGGGCGTGGCGTTTGCGGCTTTCCTCGAGCTTGGTAGCGAAAAATTTGTCCTGGTTGCGATTGAGGACCTCGGCGATCAGCAGCTTGTCGAGATCGGCGTAGAGTTTCTCGTCGCCGCACAGGAAGCGTGCGTCGAGGATCGCGGTCTTTTCCTTCAGGTCGTCGTTGGCCAGCCGCACGCATTCCTTGGCGGTGCGAACTCCGTGTCCGACGATGAGCCCGGCGTCCCACAACGCGTGCAACATTATTTCGGTGACGATTTCGGCGTAGGGGCCGCGCTTGTAGTCGTGCAGAAACAACAGGTCGACGTCGGATTGCGGATTCAGCTCGCCGCGCCCGTAGCCGCCGCGCGCCACGACGGAAATTTTCTGGTTGAGCTTGGGCGATCGCCGGCCGTGCTCTGCGTCCGCGTAGCGGAACAGCGCACGCAGCAGATCGTCCATCGCGGCCGTCATCGCAGCCGTGATCTCGCTGCCACTTGCACCGGCGAAATTGCGCTCGGCCAGCTCGGCGCGGACCGAATCGAGATAAGCGCGGGCATTGATGCCCGGGGTTTTGCTGGCGACGAATTGCGCGAGCAGGGCGTCCTGGCCGCGCGGCGATACGTTGGCTGCGACAGGCTCGGCGCGATTCGCGCCCGTGACGAGACTCACAGATTTCCCACCGCCAGGTCAGCGTCGAAGTGATGCGCCACCGCCGTGGCGATCGCGCCGGCAAGCACGTCCTGGTATTGCGCCGACTCGAGCCGCGCGGCTTCAGCGGCATTCGACAGGAAGCCGCACTCGACCAGCACCGCCGGCATATGCGCGCCGACCAGCACGTAAAATGGTCCCATCTTCGCTCCCAGCGCGTTCACGTTCAGTCCAAGTCCTGCATCGAGATCGGCGACCGTCTGCGCGTCGATCATCCTGGCCAGAGAAGCGGCTTCGATCGCCTTATAGTTCTGGCGCAGGTCGGTCAGGATGTAGTTTAAGTTGGAGTCATTCGGTGCGCCATAGCCGTCGGCGCCGCCGTTCTCCATTCGCGCGAGCCGAATCGTCGCCCGGTCGGTGGTGTTGTTCAGGTAGTAGACCTCGATTCCCGTGGTCTCCGTGTTAGGACTCGAATTGAGATGGAT
Source organism: uncultured delta proteobacterium (assembly GCA_963724395.1). Classification (GTDB taxonomy): domain Bacteria; phylum Desulfobacterota; class Binatia; order Binatales; family Binataceae; genus Binatus. The sequence goes on from CAVRUK010000006.1 coordinate 658,206, forward strand.
CGAAACGAAAAGATCCGCGCCGGCGCTATTCGCAATCTGGGTGCGCTCGGCGAGGCTGATGAAAACGTCGGTCGAGCGCGTGAGTTCGGCGCGGATGCCGCGGGCTTCCAGAGCGGCTTTGAGGCGCGTCGCGATTTGCAGCGCGAGGTCCTTCTCCAGCGCGCCGGCGGACGATTGAGTTCCGGGATCGTAGCCGCCGTGACCGGGATCGATCATCACCAGAAAGTGGCCGGCCTGACGATTGGCGTCATTCACATTGGCCGGCGCGATTGGTTGCGCGAGAGAGACGGGACGAGGGTTGTCCGCGGGCGCGAATACCACCGGACGCGCGATGGACGATACAGGGCGACGCGGGGCGTCGTCATGAACGATCATCGGCGCCGCGATATTCGGATCGGCGCCGGCGGTGGCGACCCGCAGCACTATTTCATTCCTGCTTTTGAGGCGCGCGATCGCGTAGTCGGCCTTGCCGATCACTTCGACCACGATTCGCGACGTGCCGTCAGACTGGATCGCGCGGACGGTCGCGAGCGGCGCCGTTTCGTAGCCGAACAGTGGGCGTGGCGGTATCGCGATGCGCGTGCGCGCCAGTTCGATCCAGAGTTCGTTGCCATGCGTGCGAAGATCGAGCCGTGGCGCGGTACCACTGAATCCGAAATGTAGTTCGAGAGTCGGGCCGCGATGCTCAATTCGCGCTGAGGTCAGAACTGACGCGGGAACAGCGGCACGCGCGCGAGAAACCATCACGCAAATCGCCGCCGTCGCGACCGCAACCGCCATCAATTTCCGCATCGCCACAACCCTGCCCAACATCCAAGGATAGCCGCCGTTTGGAGCAATCGCCACGCCCCCTTGGAGCGGGCGCGGGGCTCTGTCACACCGCCTAAACCTTTTTGTCCGACTACCCGCTCGGGAAGGGTGGGGTTAGGTTCCTACTCATCGAACACGCTACGACGACGCCTGCAGCCGGCCCCATTCGATGCGCGTTTGAACCGCGAAGTCGAGCATGCCATCTCGCGCATGGGGTAACAGCAATTTCGTCATCGCGGCGTCGAACTCGGCGGAAAGCCTCTCGCCAAGCTGATCCTCGGACCAGCTTGCGCGCGAATGCTCGCATCGCAGGTAGTCCGCGATGCTTTGCGACACTCGCATTGGTGCAGTAATTTTATGCCCGGCAGGCTGAAATCGCGGATGCAGGAGCAGCCGATCGTTCAGTTGCTCGCGTGTCCCGCGCCATCCCATCGGATGTTTGCCGCTGACCTTGTGAGTGAACTCGGCCATGAAAGTTTTTTCTTCGTCCTGCCACGCCGCATCGACGGGACCGTCGCCAAACACCAACGCGAGAAATCCTCCTGCGGCCAGCGACGTCGCGAATTTCTCCATTACCCACGAGATGTCCATCCAATGGATACTCATCCCGGCGACCACCAGCCCATATGGTGGATCGAGCACCGCATCTTCCATCGTCGATTGAATCCATCGGATCTTTGAGCTGTGCCCGTTCGGCGAAGAACGCGCGACGTGAAGCATCTCTGCCGATGGATCGACCGCGTCCGCGCGTTCCAGATGGTCGATAACGCCAAGCGTGATCTTGCCGGGTCCGCATCCTGCATCGAGGAGGATTCGCGGGCGATCCTCGAAAAGATCCAGAAGCGTCGCGAAGACTTCGCGTGAGTATGGTGCGCGAAGGCGATAATTCTCGGTGACTCGGCGTGAGGCGAAGCGAGCGCCGCCAGATCGATCGATCACGGCTGCCGTCGGCGTGGTGCCCGGCTCGAACGGCGCATCCATGATCAATCTGACTGCGGTTGTCCCATCAGGCAGGCCAACGCTGTTCACGCTGACGAATCCCTGGCTCTCCAGAAATGAAACAAAGCCGCGGTCAGCCGCGAGTTCCAGCATCCACATGCGGCGTGCACCCAGCTCAATCAGTAGCGCGCGAAGTTTGCCGAACAGCAGGGTTCCGATCAATGCGCGATCGGGCGGCGCCACAACAATGAACAGTCGGTACACGTTTTCTGAGCAACTGTATCGTAAGGCGACGGTGGCGGCGCGTTGCCCACAGGGTCCACAGGCTGCGGGGTCCTTGGGAGGACCCCGCCTGTGGACTTGTGGACAACGGGCCGACTTTTTAATTTTCTCATACGCTGAGGTCCGGGCATGGCGGCCTCCACAGGCTGTTGGTTTTGAGCATGGCGTTGAGGATCACGATGAGCTTGCGCATCACCGCCGCCAGCGCCAGCTTCTTGGGCTTGCCGCGCGCGACCAGCCGCTCATAGAACTGCTTGAGCACCGGGTTGGCCCGCGCCGCAACCATCGCACACATGTAGAGCTTGTTGCGCACCTCGAACCGGCCGCCGGCGATCATCCGCCGTCCATGGCGGCGGCCGCTGTCATCGGGCATCGGCGCCACTCCCACCAATGCGCCGATCTGCTTGCGGTTGAGCGTGCCCAGCTCCGGCATTTTCGCCAGCACCATCGCGCTGAAGCCTTTGCCGAAGCCCGGCACGCTGCGCACGATCTCGCTCTTGCGCCGCCACGCATCGGAGCGCCGCACGGTCTTGTCGATGTCCTCTTCGACCTCCTTGATGCGTCCCTCCAGATACGCGATGTGATGACGTAGTTCCTTGCGCATCGTGCCTGACGCGCGGCTCAGGCGCTGCTTCTCCGCCACCAGCATCTCGAGCAACTGCTCGCGCCGCATCACCAGTTCCTGCAACGCCTGAGTCTCGGCGTCGGCCGGTGGCCGTGGCTCGGGCCGTTCCCGTTCCGCATACAGCGCCAGCAGCTCGGCGTCCTTGCGATCGGTCTTGGCCTTAAGTCCGCGGCCCTTGGCAAAGTTGCGCACCCACGACGGATTAACCGCCGCCACCGCGATCCCCGCCAGCCACAATGCCGCCACCACCTGGCGCTGCAGCCCGCCGGTCGCTTCCACCACCACCAGCTTAGGCTTGAGTTCACCCAACCGCCCGACCAGCCGCTTGATTCCGGCGCGATCGTTGGAAAGCGTCATGCGCTCGCCTGAAGGCCGCACCGCCACCACCAACTCCGCCTTGCTCACATCGATCCCAACGTACGATTCTTCTGCCATCGCCCCTCTCCTTCCTGGGCGTCCCGCCCTTCCTTGTCCAATGCGGGCTCGTGCCTGCGGCGCGGCCCGGTCAACTGTTCGGGCTTTGGACGCGTTAGCTAGCGGACGCGGCGATCCATGCTCCCCCACGGCCTCTCGCGACCCAGGGTCATTCGGTCTGCCGCGCCCGCTGCTATCTTGGTACGCTCGTTCGCAGATACAAGGAATCATTGCGACGTTCGACAGCGGCGTAGCCGACGATGCGTTCGCCGGCGGTGGCAACGAATTGATGCTGGAAACCGTCCGAAGGGGAAAAGTTTCGTCGGTTATGAAGCCACTCGTCCTGGCGAGGGATGCTAATCAGCTCACTTAACGACAGATGTGCCAGATCGAGAATGGCGGGCCAGTCATCGACGCCGATCGGCCGGAAAGTCGGTTCTGCCATGACGTATACCAACTATCGCCTTGATTTCTCGCGCCGTCTGAGAATACCCGGTCCGATGGAATTTCGGTACCACAGCCGGGCAGGGGCGATTTTCGGACACTTCTCTGAGAATTGACTGTCATTTGGGTGCGCGCTGACGGGTGCCTCTCACTTCTCCAGCTTGAGACGCGCGGCTAGGCGCGCGAGCGCATTTAGCGCGTCCATCGGGGTCATGCGCTCTACGTCGAGTGCGCGGATTTCATCTATGATGCGTTCGTCCCTTGGCGAGAACAGGCCGAGCTGAGGCGCGGGGGTCGCGGCGCGGCGATCTCGGGCGATTCGCGGCATCCCGGCTTCATCCAGTTCGCCCTGCTCGAGGTTGGCGAGGATTTCGCGCGCGCGGGTGATAATTGAGTCCGGCAATCCCGCCAGCCGCGCCACTTCGATACCGTAACTTCGCGACGACGGCTGCTCGATGACGCGGCGCAGAAAAATCACCTCGTCGCCCCATTCGCGCACCGCCATGCTCAGGTTCTTGACCCGCGGACGCTCGCGCGCGAGGTCTGTCAGTTCGTGGAAGTGCGTCGCGAACAGCACCTTGGCGCGGGTCTGATCGTGCAGGTACTCGGCGACAGCCCACGCGATCGCAAGGCCGTCGAAAGTGCTGGTGCCGCGGCCGACCTCGTCGAGCAGCAGCAGGCTGCGCTCCGACAGCCCCTTGAGCAGGCGCGCCGTCTCGCTCATCTCGACCATGAAGGTGGACTCGCCGCGGCGAAGTTCGTCGCGCGCGCCGATTCGCGTCAGCACGCGATCGATCAGCCCGATCGTCGCCTCGGCGGCGGGAACGAAGCTGCCGATTTGCGCCATGATCGCAATCAGCGCCACCTGCCGCAGGTATGTCGATTTGCCGGCCATGTTGGGGCCGGTGATCAGCAGGATTTGGCGCGTATCGGGCTCCGCGTCGAGGTCGTTGGGCACGAACTCGCCCGCGCGCATCCCGGCTTCGAGCACCGGATGGCGTCCGTCGCGCACGCGAATCCGCAGGCCGGTGTTGATAGTGGGGCGCACGTAGCCGCGATGCCGCGCGACTTTCGCCAACGACATGATCGCGTCGAATTCGCCAACGGCGCGAGCGGTTTCGAGGATCGCGGCGGCGTGCGACTGCAGGTCGCGGAGCAGCTTCGTAAAAATTTGAAGCTCGAGTTCCTTGAGCGCCGATTCCGCGGTCAGGATTTTGCGCTCGAGTTCCTTAAGCGCGGGCGTGGTGAAGCGCTCGGCGCTGACCAGCGTCTGCTTGCGCTCATAGTCGGCGGGCACGCGTTCGAGATTGGGCTTCGTCACCTCGATGTAATAGCCGAAAATATTGTTGTAGCGGACCTTGAGTGACGGGATGGCGGTGCGCTCGCGCTCCGTGGCCTCCAGCTTCGCGATCACGCCGCGCGCGCCGGACGCCAGGCTGCGCAACTCGTCAACCTCGGCGCTCAGCCCCGGGCGAATCACGTTGCCGTCGCGTGGATTCACGGGCGGCTCGTCGGATAGAGTCGCGCCGATTTGGGCTACCAATGCTGGCATCGGCGAGATCCGCGCGGCTTGCTCGCGGATAAGAGGGCTCTTGAGCGCGCCCATCGTTTGTTTGAGCAGATCCGCCGCGCTGAGCGCGTCGCCAAGGCGGAGACAATCGCGCGGCGACGCACGCATCGCGCCGATTCGTCCCGCGAGCCGCTCGAGGTCGCCGATTCGCTTCAACGATTCCGCCAGAGTGCCGCCGAGGTCAGCGTCGAAGAGTTCTTCGAGTGCGTCGTGCCGCGCGTGGATCGCGTCGAGCGCAAGCAGCGGATAGATGATCCAGTTGGATAGCGTGCGCGCGCCGACGGCGGTCAGGGTCTCGTCGAGAATCGACAGCAGCGAACCCTTCCGCGCGCCGTCGGTCGACGCGATCAGCTCGAAGATGACGCCGGGTGGTCTCGTCGACCAGCATGTACTCTGCGATGCGATAGAGACGCGGCGCTGCGATATGCGCGAGGTCGCGGCCGAAAGTATCCTCGACGTAGAGCAGCGCGATTCCCGCTGCACATGCGACGGATTCGTCGAACTCAGCGGCGGCGCCTGAGAAACGATTCGAAAATGCGGAGGTCGCGCGTTCGGCACTGAACGATTCGTGATCTAGCGTCGTCAGCGGACAATTCAAATCCTTCAGCAGCGCGCTCAACTCGCTATTCGGCGTCGCGATGACGATCTCGCGCGGCGCGATTCGCGCGATTTCCTCGCGCAGAGTGGCCGCCTCGCGAACCTGCGTGGCGAGAAATTCGCCCGTCGAGACGTCGAGCGCCGCCAACGTGAACCCAGTCCCTTCCGCGCCCGTGACCGCGACCAGGTAGCTCTTCTCGGCGGCCGTCAGCACCATTTCTTCGCCGACGGTGCCGGGCGTGATCACGCGCACGATCTGCCGCGGCATCAGCTTCGGCGTTTTGGGGTCGGGCGTGCCCTGCTCGCAGATGGCGACTTTGTGGCCCGCCTTCAGCAGCTTGGCGATGTACGGTTCCGCGGAATGGTAAGGCACGCCGCAAAGTGGCACGCCGTCCTTGTTGCGCGACGTGAGCTGGATATCGAGCACGCGCGCGCCGAGTTCGGCGTCCTCGAAGAACATCTCGTAGAAGTCGCCCAGGCGAAAGAACAGGATCGCGTCGGGGACCCGTTGTTTAACGCTGAGATATTGCGCGATGAGGGGTGTTTGCTTGACTGCCACTGATGCGATTGCGGTCACAATAGCAATAGCAAGGGCCGCGCGCCCACTTTTCGCTTTGCCGAATGCGTCTCGATTTACTAAGGTGCGGGTGTTAAGCAGGCTCTATACCGCTCTGACACATCACCGACAGGAGATTACGAAATATGGCATCAGCATCAGTATCATCGTCATTGGAATCGGCGACTCGCGGCGCCAAGTCGAGCGCGGCGCTTGAGTTCCTCAAGAGTTCGCCCAAAAAACTTCTCATCAATGGCAAATGGGTGCCGTCGAAGTCGGGCAAGACTTTCGAGACCCTCAATCCGTCCAACGAGCAAGTGCTGGGGCTCGTGGCCGAGGGCGACAAGGCCGACGTGGACGAGGCCGTCAAGCACGCGCGCAAAGCTTACGAGGACGGCAAGTGGGCGACGCTCAGCCCGCACGCGCGCACGCACTTCCTGCTGAAGATTGCCGAGCTTATCGACAAGCATGCCGACGAGCTGGCCGAGCTCGAGACCCTCGACAACGGCAAGCCGCTGTTCGAGTCCCGCAACATCGACATCCCGGGCGCCGCCGAGACCTTCCGCTACTACGCGGGCTTCGCCACCAAGATCTACGGCGACACCAACCCGTCAGACCCCTCGATGTTCAACTACACACTGCGCGAGCCGGTCGGCGTGTGCGGGCAGATCATCCCGTGGAATTTCCCGCTGCTGATGGCGTCGTGGAAGATTGCGCCCGCGCTCGCATGCGGCAATGTCGTCATCCTGAAGCCTGCCGAGCAGACTCCGCTGACCGCGATTCGTCTCGGCGAGCTTATCTGCGAGGCCGGCCTGCCCGAAGGCGTCGTGCAAATCATCACGGGCTTCGGTCCCGGCGCGGGCAGCTCGATCGCCGAGCATCCCGATATCGACAAGGTCGCCTTCACCGGCTCGACTGAAGTCGGCAAATTGATCCTGCAAGCGTCCACCGGCAACTTGAAGCGCGTCTCGCTCGAGCTCGGGGGCAAGTCACCCAACATCATCTTCCCCGACGCTGACATGCCGTCGGCGGTGTTCGGCTCCGCACTTGGCATCTTCATGAACCAGGGGCAGGTCTGCTGCGCCGGCTCGCGCGTGTTCGTGCAGGAAAGCGTGTACGAGCAGTTCACCGATTCGCTGTCGCAGATGGCCAAGGGCCTGACGCTCGGCAATCCGCTGGACCCGAACACGCGCATGGGTCCGCTCGTTTCCAAGGAGCAGCACGATCGCGTCAAGGGCTATCTGAAGACCGGCAAGGCGGAGGGCGCCAAGGCCAAGACCGGTGGAGAGCCGGGCAACCAGGAAGCTGGCTACTTCATCCAGCCGACGGTCTTCACCGGCGTGAACAACCAGATGAAGATCGCGCGCGAGGAAATCTTTGGGCCGGTCGCCTCGGCGATCCCGTTCAAGGACGAAGCCGACGTCGTCCTGCAGGGCAACGACACCACCTACGGGTTGGCCGCCGCCGTCTGGACCAAGGATATCAACCGCGCTCTAACTGTCGCGCGCAGGCTCAAGGCCGGCACGGTCTGGATCAACACTTACGGCATGATCGATCCGATGTCTCCGTTCGGCGGCTACAAGCAATCGGGCTTCGGCCGCGAGCTCGGCAAATACGCGATCGATCTGTACACGCAGATCAAGTCGGTCTACGCGAAAATAGGGTAGTCGGGAACGTTTCCAATTGTCCGAAGAGGGCGCCCATCGGGGCGCCCTTTTTTATTCCGCCGACAGCGAGAAAGTAAAAAAATCACGCTTTCTGGCCGTGACAGTGTTCCCCTTTGCCTGTGGATTCCTTATATTGACGGCAACTGAGCCAGTGGTGGTTGGCGTCACGCTGCACTAGACCAATTGTGGCCAGTGCACGTCTTATGGCGTCAGAACCAGCCGTCGCTGCGGGACGGCATTAGGTTTGATGGTGCTAAATCGGTGGCGCCGGAGGTACGGCGGCGCGGTGGGGTTCACTGATGGCGGCCGAGAAGGACGATGATCTGATCGAGGCGATGCTCTCGTCGGAGACGCCCGCTCGCGCAAATCCACCTCAGGTCGAGACACCCTCCGAACAACCTAGCGGCGCAGAAGCGCTCGAGCCGGAAGAGCCCCGGCGCGAAGCGCGCGCGCCTAAAGGTCCTCCGCTGCGTCCGCCAAAACTGACGGCCTTCGAAGCGCGCCTCGAAGTTCGTCCGATCGGAACTCCGTTGGGTCTGCGCGAGCTCGCCGCACTCCACAAGCGGACCTGGAAGATGCTGAACGTGCAGGAAAAGCGCGTGCACATGCTGCTATGGCCGCTCGCGATCCATTTCGGACTTTACTCGGTGGGCCAGGGTAGCGAGCGCCGCCGACCGCCGCTGATTGGCGCGTTCTGGGCGCGATGCCTGGCCGACGCGCCGCTGACGCTCGGCCATCTGTATCCGCCGCAGTTGTTCAAGGGGCTGTATGCGTCTGAAGTGTTCGAGTTCGGCGGCATGGTGATCGACCCGACCTACCAGGGCAAGGGTCTCGTCAAGCTGATGTCGGACACCGCGCGATTGTTCGTCTTCTCGCGCCGCCCCAAGCTACTGATCACGAACCCGGTCGAGCCGCTTTACGAGATGTACAAACAGCTCGGGCTCAAGACGGTCGGCCGCGAGCCGGTAGAGCATCCGCACGCGTTCAACGTGCGAGTGTGGCTGATGTACGGCAAGTTCGACGAGATGTCGAAGCCCTACTTTATGTAGGCTCCGAGGGTTTGAGGTAGGGCGTCATATCCAATCCGGGGTATCGCGCCGCGACATCCGCGATAGTCTGTTCGTTCCAGTATTCGCTTCCCGGCGGCGGCCAGCCGAAAAGGTCGCGCTCGCGCGGCGTCATGCGCACGATTGTTTCGCGCATGCCGGGCGCATCCGCACGATGCGGCCAGCTCATCTTTCCCTGCCAACGCCAGCCTCGCTGCTGAAAATCGACGAGCATCATGAAACGCGAGCGGTTAGCGCCAGTGAAATCGGAACCACAATGAAAAACGTCGGTCTTGTAGATCAGCAGGCTCCCCGCTGGACCCGTCGCCGCGACCTCGTTGTCGAACAGCTCGCCGAATCGCATCGCGCGCATTGAGAGCGGCAGCTCTCGCGAGACCTTCAACGGGACCAGTTTGGTCGGTGCATCATCCGCAGTGACGTCAGAGAGCAGCATGAAGGTCGTCATTTGCGTGTGCCGACGATCCGCGCGTGGCACGACCAGGTTGTGATTTCCATAGTCGCGATGATGAAACTGATCGTAGTTAACGGCTCCGGAGTACTTTGCCCACAACTCGATCTTGTAAATTTCCAGGTCCTGAGTTCCGAGCAGGCGCTCCGCACTATCAACGAGATCGGGGTACACCGCGAGGCGATTCAGCGCCCATGAGTCGTAGGGGAACAATCGCAATCCGGCAAATTGCCCGCGACTGAGCTCCGGATGTTCCTTTGGCGCCCTGAAATAATCTTCGGGCCTGGGGTAGATGTCCCACAGGGCTTGCCGAGCGGCCGCGAGCGTATCGGGATCCAGGAAGTTCTCGACGATGGTAAAGCCCTGATCCCAGACCTCGGCCAGATTCTTGTCCGGTACGCGCATCCCGCTACTTTTCCATTTTCTAGGACTTCGCCTTGTGTTCCGCCTTATGCTCCGCTTTCGCGTTACCGCCCATGAACGTCGCGGCGCCCTGCATGACCCTGGTGCCGACGCTCAGCAGCGCGTCGGTGACGCCCGGGAACAGCGACGCGAGTTTTTCCGCAACCGCGGCTCCCGGAGGCACGTCAACTTCCGTCAGCCCGAACGCGGCCGCCGCCAGCACCGCCCACGTCACCCATCGCGGCGGCATCGCCATCATGGCGGACACGCCTTTGAGCGAATCGTGCTTGAGCGCGCTGCGCGCCATCGGCGTGTCGATCACCCCGGGCATCACCAGCGAGACCTTTATCCCGGTGTTGAACAGCTCGACCCGCAGCGCTTCCGTCATTCCGACCAGCGCAAACTTGGTCGAGCTGTAGCCGCCGAGCGGAGGAACTCCCCGGCGTCCCGCCAGCGACGAGATGTTCACGATGTTGCCCGACTTGGCCTTCCGCATCACGGGTAGCACCGCCTGCATCGCGTTGAGCGCGCCGAAGACGTTCACCGCCATCATTTTTTCGAGATCCTCGGGACGCATCTGCTCGACCGGATCCGCGATCAGCAGGCCCGCCGAGTTGATCAGGATGTCGACTTTGCCGAAGGCTTCCTTGACCTGCTCGACAGCCCAGAACACGCGCGCGCGGTCGGTCACGTCGCAATCGAGCGCGAGCGCCTTGCCGCCTGCCTTGTTGATTTTGTGCGCGAGTTCCTCGAGGTGCACGCGACGTCGCGCGAGCAGCGCAACCTGCGCGCCCTGTTCGCCGAACGCGAGCGCGACGTCATGGCCGATGCCGCTCGACGCGCCGGTCACGACCACTGATTTGTCGAAGAAGTATCCGCGCACCGGTCCTTTGGATTCCCGCTTGGCTTCAGTCATAAACGTCACCTCGATTGGGCGCCGTAGCACGGAACTGATGGTGGGGGCGTCGCGTCTGGCATTGTGCGCCGGTCACCCGCGCGCGCGCAAACTCTCATTGAGGCGGTTGCCGCAGAGCTAGGGTGTGACTACCTTCTACTCGGAGCAAGGGTGCGGAGGCGGGAGGGGAGAAAGAATAGTGAACTCGAGAACTGTCATTACCGAAATTGCCGCGGCGGGCGTCTTGCTCGGTTCCTATCCACTGGATTGGCTGGTCAGAAGGGGCGAGCCGTACTTCTGCGAACCGTCGAGCGAACCGGTCATTTTGCTGCACGGCTTCGGCGGCAGCCGCGCCAACCTGCTGGCGCTCGGAGCGTACATTCGGCTGGCGGGATTCGACAACGTTTCGTATTTCGAGTACCCGCGATGGCAAACGCTCGCCGATTCCGCCGCGCAACTGGGACGCGTCGCCGAGGAAAAGTCCGGCGGCGACGGCGTCCATCTGATCGGCCACAGCCTCGGCGGCACCGTGGCTCGGCGCTACACGACTGGTGCGCCGCAACGCGCGGTGCGATCGCTCATTACGCTCGGCTCGCCATATTCGTACGGTCAATGGAGCCCGCGCGAGCTTGGGATTTTCGGCGACGACGACCCAATCGTGCCGGCGCCAATCGAATCGCTGATGAATAGCGCCGCGTTCGGGCGGATCGTGACGCTCCACGACGTCGGGCATCTCGCACTCATCTTTCATCCCGAGGCGCTGCGAATAATCGGCACCGAGCTGCGCGCAAATCGCGCGCCGGAGCGCAAAGTCGCGGCGTAAGCGCTGGCGCGTCGATCGAGCAGGCTTTACACTCATCGCGTGTCATCAGCGAAGGGAGCCGGCGCTATCGTGCTGGTGGGAGGGCGAAGCTCGCGGATGGGCCAGCCCAAGGCGGCGCTCGACTTCGGCGGCATCCCGCTGCTCACGCGGATAGTCGTCGAGCTCAAACGGTGGTTCGACGAAATAGTGATTGTCGCGGCGCCGGCGTCGGCGGGCCAACCTCGCATCGAGATTCCCGGCTTGAAGATCGTTCACGACGAGACCGAGTTCGCAGGCCCGCTCGACGCGCTCCGCCGCGGCCTGAATGCGCTCGATCACGGCGTCGCCTTCGCCTGCTCATGCGATCTGCCGCTGTTGAATTCCGACGTTGCGGCCGACCTGGTCGCGATGCTCGATGATTTCGATGCGGTGATTCCGGAAGTCGGCGGCAAGCTGCAGCCGCTGCACGCTGTCTATCGCAAGCATTGTGCAAATGCGATCGCGTCGCTCGAGGCCAGCGGCGAAAAGCGGCTAGCCGCCAGCGCCGGCGTGGTCAATGCGAGAAAAGTGAGCGAAGAAGAGCTCAGGGCGATCGATCCGCAGCTCGCCAGCTTCTTCAACGTGAACACGCCCGAAGATTACCAGCGCGCACTGAAGCTCGCGGGCATTGAGTCATCCTGACAAAGCGAGCAACGAGAACGTCGATCTCTGTCATCCTGCCGCTCGCGTTGCTCGCTTTGTCAGGGTGACTTCCCCTCTCCTGAAGGGAGAGGGGCTAGGGGAGAGGTTTCTCCCACCTCAAAATCGGGCGGCGCGCGGCCAGCGCCTCGTCCACGCGCGAGACCGGCAGGGTCTGCGGCGCGTTCTTGACGCGCTCCGGATCGTTCAACGCCTCGTCGTAAATCCGTTCCATTGCCTCGACGAAGCTGTCCAGGATTTCCTTGCTCTCGGTCTCGGTAGGTTCGATCATCAGCGCGCCGGGCACGACCAGCGGGAAATAGATCGTCGGCGGATGGATTCCGAAATCGAGCAGGCGCTTGGCGATCTCGAGCGTGCTCACGCCGGCGCGCTTCTCGAGGTCGTGCGACAGCACGCATTCATGCATCGAGGGCTCGCCGGTCGCGCTCGGAAAGTGCGGCTGCAGTCGCTTCCGCACATAGTTCGCGCCGAGAATCGCGAGCCGGCTCGCCATGCCCAGTCCGTCGCCGCCGAGCGCGAGGATGTATGCGTAGGCGCGCACGATCATTCCGAAGTTATTGTGAAACGACCGCATCCGACCGATCGAATCGGGCCGATCGTTGTCGAACTCGTAGCCGGCGCTGGAATGCTTCAGTCGCGGCATCGGCAGGAACGGCTCGAAGATGCCTTTTCACCGCGACCGGACCTGCGCCCGGCCCGCCACCGCCGTGCGGAGTCGAAAAACTCTTGTGCAAATTCAGCTGGACAATGTCCGCGCCCATGTGCCCGGGCTTCGCAACGCCGAGCAGTGCGTTCATGTTCGCGCCGTCGAGATAGAGCATCGCGCCGCGCTCGTGCAACGCAGCCGCGATCTCCTGAATTTCCGGCTCGAAGATTCCGAGCGTATTCGGGTTGGTGACCATCATCGCAGCCACGTCGTCGCTCACCAGCCGGCGGACCTCAGCCGCTTCCAGGAAGCCGCGCCGGTTCGATTTCGCGACGATCACCTCGAAGCCCGCGAGCGTGCAGCTGGCCGGATTCGTGCCGTGCGCCGTATCCGGGATGATCACCTTGTGCCGTTTCTCGCCGCGCTTGCGATGGTACGCGCGGACCATCAGCAGGCCCGTCAACTCGCCTTGCGCGCCGGCCGCGGGATGCAGCGACACCGCGTCCATGCCGGTTATCTCCGCGAGCGCGGCTTCCATTCGCGCGATCAGTTCGAGCGCGCCCTGCGCAAGATGCGCGGGCGTCGCGGGATGCAGCCCTGCCATCCCCGGAAGCGCCGTCAGCTCGTCGTTCACGACGGGGTTGTACTTCATCGTGCACGATCCGAGCGGATAGAACTGGAGCGCCTGCGCGAAGTTGAGCTGCGACAGGCGCAGGAAATGCCGCAGCACCTGCGGCTCGCTCAGTTCAGGGAAGCCGGGAAGGTCCTCGCGGCAAAGCTCGGCTCCGATGATCTCAGCGCCGCGCCGCTCGCCGGCAGCACGCGGCGACAGATCGGTCCCGCGGCGCCCTTCGGATGAAAGTTCGAAAATCAGAGGCACGCCCGCCACCGGCTCGATCCGGTCGAGAGTCGAAGGAGTATCAACGACCGCGACGGGGCGAATCCTGCCCGCACTTGCCATCACCGCACCTCCGCAATTGCCGCCGCCAGCCGAGTGAACTCATCGGCGCGATTCATTTCGGTAACTGACACCAGGAACGCGTCAGAAAGTTCGAGATAGTCATCGCCGAGCGTGACGCCGGCGAGAATTTGCTTGCGCTCGGCCGCTTCCAGAGCCGCCGATGGGTTCGCAAGCTTCAACGCGAACTCGTTAAAGAACGGACCCGAGAAGCGCCGGCGAATGCCCGCAGCCTCGAGCACCGAGGCCGCCTGATGCGCAAGCTCGACGTTTCGCTCCGCCAGTTCGCGCAGTCCGGTGCGGCCCATCAGCGAGAGATAGACCGTCGCGGCGAGCGCGCACAGCGAATGATTGGTGCAGATGTTCGAAGTCGCCCGTTCGCGGCGGATATGCTGCTCGCGGGTGTTAAGCGTCAGGCAGAACGCGCGGCGGCCGTCGCGATCGCGAGTCTGTCCGACCAGACGGCCCGGCATCTGGCGGATATGAGTCATTCGCGCGGCCATGAAGCCAACGCCGGGCCCGCCGAATTGAAGCGGCAGCCCGAAACTTTGACCCTCGCCGACTGCGATGTCGACGCCGAGTTCGCCCGGTGCGCGCAACAGACCGAGCGCGATTCCCTCGGCAGTCGCGGATATGGCGAGTGCGCCCGCGCGATGCGTCATCTGGGCAATCGCGCCAACCGGTTCGATAACGCCGAGCGCGTTTGGATAGCCGGTGACAGTGCACAGCAGCCGATCGTTCGCGAGGCGATCGAGCGCGCCTATCTCGGTCGCTCCGGTCGCGTCGCCGAAAGGAACTTCGACGATCTCGAGTCCGTCCAGCGCGCTCAGGTAGGTGCGGATAGTCGCGCGATAGTCCGGCCACAGGGCTCGCGAGAGTGCGACGACCGGGCGCTTGGGCATCAATCGCCGCGCCATCAGGACCGCCTCTGCCGCAGCCGACGCGCCGTCGTACATGCTGGCGTTGGCGACTTCCATTGCAGTGAGTTGCGTGATCAGCGTCTGAAATTCGAAAATCGCCTGCGTGGTCCCCTGGCTTGCCTCGGCCTGGTACGGCGTATAGCTGGTCGCGAACTCGGCGCGGGCGATGACGGCGCGAACCGCGGCGGGCACGTAATGGCGGTAGTAGCCGGCGCCGAGAAAGCTCGCGAATCCCGACGCGCCGGTGTTGCGGGCGGCGAGCGCTGAAATTTCGCGGACGACGTCCGCTTCGCTGCATCCGCGGTCAAGGTTTATTGTCGCGTTCGCGCGCAGGTTCGCCGGCACATGCGCGATCAGGTCATCAAGACGCTTTGCGCCAATCGTCTCGAGCATCGCCGCGACATCGCTGTCGGTATGTGGCATGAATCTCATCGAATCAACTTGTCCTCCCGCGCTGCTCCGCCTACGGCTAACCTACAATTCAATCACACACGCGCAGTTGATGCCGCACGCGGCTCATCGTGCCTGTAGAACGGCCGCGGCACGATGGTCGCGCGGGTTTTGCGCTCGCGAATTTCAACCTCGAGCGATTCGCCGACCGCCGGCGGATTCTTCGCACCCCCGAGCGCGAGATATGCCATCGCGATCGGCCGTTGAATCGACGGCGCAAACGTCCCGCTCGTCACGATGCCTGCCTCGTCGCCATTTCGAAATACTTTGTAGCCCTGGCGCGCGACCATCTTGCCGTCGTCGGTCTGCAATCCGACCAATGTTTTCTTGAGTCCTTGTTTGCGTTGTGCCGCAAGCGCGCTTTCGCCGATGAACGGACGCCCCAGCTTTACGAATGTCGCAAGGCCCGCTTCCAGCGGCGACGAGTTGCGATCGAGTTCGTGACCGTAGAGCGGCAGCCCCGCTTCGAGCCGCAGCGTGTCGCGCGCGCCGAGTCCGACCGGTTTGGCATCGGCAACGGCGCCCGCGTCGAGAATCGCCTCGAACAATTCGCGCGCGCCGGCGTTATCCACGAACAGCTCGAAGCCGTCTTCGCCGGTGTAGCCGGTGCGCGCCGCCAGGCACGTGATTCCCGCGACTCGTCCGCCGGCGACGCCGAAGCGCGCGACGTCGGCAATCGGAAAATCCGCGAGCGTCGCCAATATCGCGACGGCCACCGGCCCCTGGACTGCGATCAGCGCGGTGGCATCGCTCACGTCCTCGAACTTCGCGCGCCCGCCGTTGAGCTCCACGAGCCATTCGCGATCCGCCTCGATGTTGGATGCGTTGACGCACAGCATGTAACGCTCCGATTCGAGGCGGTACACGATCAGATCGTCGATCGTACCGCCGTCCTCCGCGCACATAATCGTATACTGCGCGTGGCCTTGCTTGAGCCGCGCCGCGGAATTGGTAAACGCGCGCTCTAGCGTCGCGAGCGCGTGCGGTCCGCTGATTTCAAACTCTCCCATATGACTCAGATCGAAAATTCCTGCCGAATTGCGGACCGCAAGATGCTCCTCGATAATCCCGCTGTAACTGACGGGCATCTCGAAACCACCGAAAACCGTCATCCGCGCGCCGAGTTTTTGGTGAAGGTCGAACAGAACAGTGCGCTTGGGCGCCTTCATCAGCGGCAAAATCTTAACAGACCCCTTTGACCTGAACGAGACAACCGCATTCGATCTGCCAACAAGCGCGCGACTTCTGTCCACAACGCCTTGCCCTGCCCGATCCGGTGCTATAATCGACTGGTACCCGATGGCTGCAATCATCATGGATGGCCGGGCGCTCAGCGCGCATCTGATGCCGGAGTTGCGCGCCAACGTCGACGAACTCAAGAGCAAGTTCGGATGCACGCCGTCGCTGGCGGCGATCCTGGTCGGCGACGATCCCGCCTCGCGCCAATACGTGAAGAACAAGCAGCGCGTGGCCGCCGAGCTTGGATGCGACAGCCGCACGGTGCGGATGACGTCGCTCGAGGCGACCACGGAGTCGTTGCTCGGTGTGATCGACGAGCTCAACGCCGACGCGCGCGTCAATGCGATACTGCTCCAGTTGCCGATTCCCGATTCAGTCGATCGCTTCCGCCTGTTCGATGCGATCATGCCCGACAAGGATCTCGACGCCGTCGGCGCGGCCAGCGTCGGCGGCTTTTATCGCGGTCAGTGGGGACGCTTTATTCCGTGCACTCCGCGCGGCGTGCTCACCTTGCTCGATTACTACCACGTGCCTGTCGATGGTGCGCGCGCGGTGGTTATCGGGCGCAGCGATATCGCCGGTAAGCCGACCGCGCTGATTCTCGGCGGACGCCTGCGCAACGCGACAATTACCTGGTGCCATCGCCACACTCGCGATCTCGCCGCGATTTGCCGCGAGGCCGACATTCTCATCCCATGCGTCGGCGCGGACACCGGCCGGCCGTACCTCATCACGGCGGATATGGTGAAGCCGGGCGCTTGCGTGATCGACGTCGGGTTCAGGCGCGTCGGTCCCGGCAAATTCACTGGCGACGTCGATTTCGAAGCTGTGAAGGAAGTCGCGGGCTGGATTACCCTCAATCCGGGTGGCACCGGTCCCATGACCGTGCTGGCGCTGATGCAGAACCTGATCGATGCGACTCGCTATCAGCTCGGCTTGCAGCGTGCCAGCTACACCGTCTGAAACCGCTGGCGTAGCCGCGTCGCACAAATTCCCGCACATCGTCTTTTTCGCCGGCAAGCTCATCTTCTCCGACGAGATCGCAATCACGTATCACTTGCCGGCCGGCGTGATTCGATAGAACGCCAGGTGCTCCATGCGGTATCTCTCGACCACCGTGAAGCGCTTCGGATCTGGAAGTTCGGAGTTTACCGCGCCGCCGTCCTTCCAGCTGACCAGCCATCCGCCGCCGGCCGATGTCACCCGCTCCTCGATAGTCATTCGCGCGGCCGCCGGATCGAATCCCGGAATAGCTATTCGCGGATTGGCTCCCCTGAAGTAGTAATCGAACGGCACCGAGTAGAAGCCGAATGGAAATCCGCCATTGGGAACGTTCGGAGCGTTTTCGTTCGTAACAAACCCCGCTTCAAAGAAAACCGGATCGGATGCTCCGCCTGCGGCCACTTGCGCGGCCAAATCCCGCCACGGCTGCGGCGTGACTCGATCGAACGGCATGACGATCAGGTATGCCAGCGCGACGCCTGCGGCCAGCAGATTGCGCCACTTCACGCTCATTCGCGCGATTGCGACTGCCAGCAGCAATGCGAGCGTCGCCAGCGACGGCGCGACGTATCGCACCTCGAACATCGGGCGAATCGCGATCGCGCCTGCCCCCAGCACGAGTCCCGGCAGAATCGTCCACGCGCCGATCCAGCGAAGTCGGTCGTCGCGATCCGATTCCGCGGGCGCGCCGAATACAAACCACGCCGCTACCGCCGCCGCGCCGAGTGCCGACACTATTTTGATGGCGAGTGGGAACTCGTATGCCGTTCCGATCCAATCGAGCCAATGGCCCGCGAGCAGCGTCTGGCTCTGCGCGCGAGCGACCGGCGCGTACGGAGCGAACAGCGCGAGCGTTATCGCCATCGCCAGCCATCCCATCGCATTTCGCCGTCCGCGAAAGTAGTCGCGCACCAGCATCGCCAATCCTGCCCCGATGAACAGGATGCCGCCCATGTGAGTGTAAAGCAGCGCGGCGCCCGCGACACCGCATAGCGCCGCGACGCTCGCAGTCGGATGCGTGCGGATGCGCCACAGCATGAAGAGTTGCGCGAGCGCGAGCGTGATCAGCATCGGATACATTCGCGCCGTGTGTGCGAATGCGACCGCGAGCGGATTGAATGCCCACATCGTGGCGGCCGCCAGCGCCGTGCTGTCGTCGAACATTTCGCGGCCGAGCGCGAACACCAGCATCAACGCCGCCAGCATCAGGACCACCGACATCGAGCGCAACGAGACCTCGCTCATGCCGAAAATGCGCGTGTAGTAATGCAGCGCGCCGTAGTAGAAAAGAAATTTTCCGGGCTCGTGCAGTATCGGCGTTCGCGCGATCGCGCCGATTCCCGGCTTCGCCGCCGACCACGCGCTGAACGCCTCGCTCGCGCCGAGCGGGTCGGCGCCAAGTCGATAGGAGTAAACGAGCGCCGCGATCACAAATACCGCGCCGAAGAGTTGCATCGGCCGCCGCGACAATAGTTCCCGGCGCGCCGGTTCCTCCCGCGGCGACGATTCGATCGTGGCTGAACCTGCCGTCCTCATCTCCACACTCGCTTCGCGCACGAGATGTTAGCGGATTTCGCACGCGCGCACGATCTTTCATCTCCGCGCGCCACCGCAAACAGCAAACATGGTCCATTGACTATCACGCCTCCTGCTGGCGTAACTGTTCACAATCATGTCCGAGTTTCTCGAGTCCGCTCCCGACGTCGGCGCGCAGGCCGGCGTCGCGATGACCCTGCCGCCGATCGAGCGGATCCGCTTCGAAGTATGGGCGCTCGCGTGGCCGGTGATTCTGTCGTTCGGACTCGATTCGATTCTCAGTCTCTCTTCCATGTTGATGGTGGGGCGGCTCGGCGCGGACGCGGTCGGCGCGGTCGGACTCGCCACGCAAATCCTCGGCGCGGTGCGCGCCGGCATCGCCGCTGTAGGCACCGGCACCGTCGCGCTGGTTGCGCGTTATATTGGCGCGAGCGATCGTGACAGCGCCGAGGACGTGCTCAGGCAGTCGGTCGTCTTCGGCGTGCTGGTTTCGACCGTCATCGCGATCCCGGTAATCATTTTCGCCCGGCCGCTGATGGGACTGTTCCAGGTTCATGGCCAGATGGCCGACATGGGCGCGCGCTATCTGCAGGTCGTGATGCTGTCGGAGCCGTTCCAGGGAATTTTTCTGATGTGCGCGGCCGCGCTGCGCGGCGCCGGCGACACGCGCACTCCCCTGTGGATCGGCGGCATCATCGACGTGCTCGCCATCTTCCTCAACTACGTGCTCATCTTCGGCAAGCTCGGATTTCCCGCACTCGGCGTCGACGGTTCGGCTGTCGCGACGCTGCTCGCGATCGCATTCGGCGGGATTCTGTTTTTCTACGCGCTCTCGATCGACGGGATGGTGCTCAACTTCCGATGGAAGGGGCTGTGGCCCGACTTCGGCCTTGGCCGGCGAATCCTGAGCGTCGGCAATCCCGCCGCCATCGAACAATTGTTGATCCAGTTCGGCTTCGTCGCCTATGTGGGATTCGTTGCGCGCTACGGCGTCAAGGAAATCGCCGCATATTTCATCGGCGTGCGAATCCTCGCGCTGTCATTCTTGCCCGGTTTCGGATTCTCGGCCGCCTCCGCGACGCTCGTCGGGCAAGGCCTCGGCGCGGGTGACCCGAAGTTCTCGCGCAAGGCCGGATGGGAAGCGACCAGGATGTCGATAGTGCTGATGACCGCCATGGGCTTTGTATTTATCGTCTTTGCGCATTGGATCGCGGCGCTCTTCATCGACGACAAGGTGGTCATCGAGTACACGGTGCAATTCATGTACGCGCTCGCCGCCGCGCAACCATTAATGGCAATCGACTGGACCATCACCGGCGCATTGCGCGGCGCGGGCGACTCGCAGTTTCCCCTTTACGGTTCGCTCGCGGGCTTTTACGGAATGCGGCTCTTCCTCACGATTCTAATCTGGTACAACGGCGGCAGCATCAACTACATCTGGTGGTCCCTGCTCGCCGACTACGTCGTCCGCTCGACAGTAAAAGTCTGGCGCTTCCAAACCGGCAAGTGGGAAACCATCGAAGTTTAACACCGCCTGATTTTCCCCGAGTTGAAGCCGCTCACCTATACGAGTTCAGGAGACCTTTGCATAAACTGGCTCTCACTTCTTCCCCTCTCCCTGTAAGGGAGAGGATGGAGGTGAGAGTCCTTATACGGCGCGCTCTTTTGCGCGCTATTCAAGATTCTGCATCTGTCCTGAACGGGTCGGCACAGGCTATGTAAAAGTCTCGAGTTCAGGGATGAACTGTTCAGCCTGACGGCCGCGCGCGTAACGTGTTACGACATAGGGTATGGTCAACAACCAGGATATTCCACGCTCGCCCGACGTCCCCGGCAACCTTCGTTTCGAGAACATCAAATTTGACGGAACGAAACTACCGATGGTGGTACGCACACCACTAGACCACAACCAGTGGTATAAATTGCCACTCTCCCCCGAATCGACCAGTCGCAATTCGACCTCGTTTCAGCCCCAAATCGCCCCGAGCTCCTGAATCTCGCCAGGAAGATGCCCATGGGCGCTCGTAAAATGCATGCAGCCGAAGTCGATACCGACGCGTCTCTCGTCCGACGGTTGCTCGCGGCGCAGTTCCCGTACTGGGCCGACCTTCCCATCGAGCGCGTCCGCTCCGGCGGGACCGACAACGCAATTTATCGCCTCGGCGACGACATGTGCATCCGACTGCCGCGCATCGAGCGCGCCACAGCGCAAATTGACAAGGAGCATCAGTGGCTGCCGAGACTAGCCCCGCATCTGCCGCTCGCGATTCCGGTCGCGCTCGCGAAGGGGATACCCGCCGAAGGCTACCCATGGCATTGGTCTATCTGCCGATGGCTCCCAGGCGAGAACGCGACCGTCGAGCGCTTCGCGGATCTTCGCCAGGCGGCGACCGCCCTGGCGCAATTCGTAGCTGCGCTGCAGCGGATCGATACGACCGGCGGCCCGCGCCCCGGCGCGCACAACTTTGGCCGCGGCGTCCCGCTGGCAGTACGAGACAACGACACGCGGGCCGCGATCGCAAAGCTGGACAACCTGCTCGACACCGCTGCGGTGACCGCCGCTTGGGACGCTGACCTCAACGCGCCTGCGTGGGACGGTCCGCCCGTCTGGATCCATGGAGACCTCCATGCTGGCAACCTGCTCGTCCACCACGGCCGTCTAAGCGCCGTCATCGACTTCGGCGGCTTGGGCGTCGGCGATCCTGCGTGCGACTTTGTGGCTGCGTGGACGCTCTTCTCCGGCGAAAGCCGGGACGCGTTCCGCGCGGCGCTCTCGATCGACGACGCGAGTTGGGCGCGAAGTCGCGGCTGGGCGCTCTCGACCGGCCTGATCGCGCTCCCTTACTACCTGGACACCAACCCCGTAATCGTCGCGATGGCTCGGCGCCAAATCGACGAAGTCCTCGCCGATCGCAAGCGCACCTGTTGATGCTCGCGTCGCCTGAACTGGACGCCGCCCCCGTCGCGCGTAATCCTGTTGCCGTGGCACAAGCGGTTCCAGCGGACCAAACGCTCGAGGGCATCCTCGATCAGGTTCTGTTCGTCAACGACAAAAATGGTTACTCGGTCGCGGTCGTGGTCGTGCCACTCGAGCATGGCGATTTCCGCCGCGTCACCGTCGTTGGCAACCTGGCCGGTCTTGAAGTTGGCTCGACCATCCGCGCGCAGGGCGGTTTCGAGCAGCATCAGCGCTTCGGCGAGCAGTTTCACGTCGTCGATTTCGAAACGCTGCGGCCCGCCGGAGCCGTCGCGATCGAACGCTACCTCGCTTCCGAAATAAAAGGCATCGGCCCCCGGCTCGCGCGGCGAATCGCCGAGCATTTCGGCGACACCCTCGGCGAAGTGCTCGACAACGCCCCGGAGCGCATGCGTGAAGTTTCCGGTATCAGTGCCGCCATCGCGCGCACAATCGCCGCTGCGTGGCGCGACGCGTCGGGCCTGCGCGAGCTGACCGTCTTTCTGCGCGGGCACGGCCTGGCGGCCTCGCACGCGCGGCGCATCCACAAGTTCTACGGCAAGGATGCGCTCGAGGTCGTGCGCCGCGATCCCTATGTGCTCGCGCGCACAATCCATGGCATCGGATTTCGCACCGCTGACGCCATCGCCGAGAAACTCGGCATCCCGCGCAACTCGATCCAGCGCGCGCGCGCCGCGGTCCTCTACATCCTCGAACGCATGGCCGACGAGGGCCACGTCTATTCGCCCTTCGAATATCTAGAAGGCCAGTTCCGCACCGCGCTCGAGATGGAGCCTGACCTGGCGCACGACGCCGTCAACGAACTCGCCGCGAGCGGTGAGGTGATTGCCGAAGCGGCCGACGATCACATCGCGATCTACCTCGCGCGCCTGCACGAGGCCGAAGTCAACGTCGCAACGCGAATCGCGGAATTGAACGCCGGCCGCGCGATGAACAAAGAGCTGATCGATCGCGCGGTCGCGGCCGCGATTAAATCATCCGAGCTCGAGCTCTCCGCCGAACAAAAGAGCGCGCTGCGATGCGCCTTGGCCAGCCGCGTCACTGTCATCACCGGCGGTCCCGGCACCGGCAAGACGACCTTGCTGCGCTCGCTGCTGGTCGCGCTGGCCGACGTCGGTTTGAAACCTACGCTTGCCGCGCCGACCGGCCGCGCCGCTCGCCGGCTCCAGGACGCGGCCGGCCGCGACGCCAAGACCATTCACCGGCTGCTCGAATACGACCCGCAGAGCGGCGGCTTCATCCGCTGCAAGAATTTCCCGCTCCGCACCAACTATCTGATCATCGATGAAGCCTCGATGATGGACGTCGAGCTCGCCTCCAGCTTGCTGTCCGCGCTGATGCCGAACTGCTCGTTGTTGCTGGTCGGCGATCGCGATCAACTTCCGTCGGTTGGCCCCGGCAGCGTGCTCAAGGACGTGATCGCTTCCGACTTCGTGCCCGTCGTGCAGTTGAAGGAGGTATATCGGCAGGCGCGCCGCAGCCTGATCGTCGCCAACGCGCATCGCCTGAATCGCGGCGAGTTCCCGCAAATCTCCAACGACGCCGAAGGCGACTTTTTCTTCTTCGAGCGCAATGCCGCCGAAGATGTGCTCGCGACCATCAAGCAGCTCGTGCAACAGCGCCTGATTGGACGCTTCGGGATCAACGACCCGCGCGAGATCCAGGTGCTGACGCCGATGAATCGCGGTCCGCTCGGCACGCATCTTCTCAATCGCGAGCTGCAAGCCCTGCTGAATCCTGCGGGCCGCGAGCTGCGCTCCGGCGACCGCACTTTTCGCGAGGGCGATCGCGTTATCCAGTTGCGCAACAACTACGACAAGGGCGTCTTCAACGGATCTATCGGCCGGATTGTTGCGATTAATTCTGAAAAAGCGCGCGTGAGCGTTGCGTTCGAGGAGACCCATGCCGAATACGACCTGTCGGAGCTCGACGAACTGGCGCTCGCCTACGCGATTTCAGTGCACAAGAGCCAGGGCAGCCAGTATCCCGCGATCGTGATGCCGATACATTCGAGTCACTACCTGATGCTGCGTCGCAACTTGCTCTACACGGCGATCACACGCGCCGAGCGCGTATGCGTGCTGGTCGGGACGAAGAGCGCGTTGCAGCAGGCGGTGCGCAATCAGGACGAGCGCCTGCGTTTCTCGCGCCTGGCAGCTCGACTGCACGTGGACTGATCGATCAGTGATGTCCCACCAACCGGCTGAATATAAAGAGCGCGAAACCGAGAACGAGTACCACTATGAAAGGCGGTATCAGGATCGCGACCAGCGCGCGCCACGCCGAGAATCGATGCACCTCGCCGATACACTTCAGCGAGATGACCAATCCCCACATGCCGAATACCGCCTCGACCAGCAGGATTTTGTAAAAACCCGGATCGATATGTGGCAACGTTCCGGGCGTCGGAACCGGCAATGGCACGCCCATCAGAACCGTCACCAGCAGGATGATTTCCGCGACGATTGCGGGTACCTGCGACCATGCCAGCGCGGCCCGCACCTCGACTCGGCTCGCGACTCCCCCGAGCAGGCCTCCCGACCACCTGAAGAGCGCGCCCGTGACGTACAGCAGCACGACTCCCAGCGCCGCCTGGATTGCAACGGCGCCCGCCACCCACAGCGGCCACAACACCGACAGATTGGCGTTGTTGCTGATCGCCTTCGACCACTGACCCGCCAGCGCATTGAGTCCCGGCCCGACGGCCGCGAGCACAATTACGTAACGTGTCGGATCGGTGTCGACGATTCGCCGAATCGTCGCGCGCGGTTGAGTCCAGATCGTGATGAAAGGTGTGTTCGAGTCGCCAGCCCCGTTCGCCATCGAAGCCCCCGTCCCGCTGCGAATTTCGTCACGCTAGCATCTCGACGCATCACGCAACAGCGTGTCCCTTCCTTTAAGTGTTTGCTGCTAGCGGGTCTTGCTGGCCGGCTTCTCAGCCGGCGGACGAGTGCGCTTGCCGCGCGCCGGTCGCAACGCGCGGATAAAACTCAGGACGGCTTCAGCTTCCGACCGCACCGCGTCGGGATCGTGCCCGGCTTGCTCGAGTTCTTTCTCGACTTCCGCGATCGTCTTCGCCCAGTCGTTTTTGTACTTGCGATTGAGCTCCTTCCACGGCACTCCGGCCAGCGCGTCGGTGACGTTCGCCGGCGGACGATAGAGTCCGCGCGCGAGCAGCACCGCGATCGCAGGATAGCCGACGTAGCCCTGCCAGTACGACGCGTTGTCGTTCGACGCGATCTCGCGCCCGTCCGCCGACGTCTCCACTTCGTAAGTCTTCGACCCGTCCGACGACGTCACTGTCGCCCGCCGCGCGTCCTCGATTCGCACGCGTCCGTCGCCAATCGCGCCGAGCGCCTCGTACACCTTCACGAGCGGCGGCATTTTCCATTGCGTCGCTGGCATAGCAATGTCTATTCGATCATATTCGACGTCACGTCAATCAATCTGGAGACCGCAAGCGATGGCTAATCGACCAATCGGCAAACTCGATCATATCGGGATCGCGGTTAAGAGCGTCGCCGAGGCGCGCAAGTTTTTCGAGGAAATTCTCGGCGCCACATTTCAATTCGAGTCTGCCAACCAGGCCGCCGGCTTCAAGCTCGCCGCGTTCGATTTGAACGGACTGTCAATCGAGCTCCTGGAGCCGCTCGGCGCGAACTCGTTTCTGCACAAGTTTCTCGAAAAGCGCGGTGAGGGGATGCATCATCTGACTTTCAACGTCCCCGACTCCAAACAAAAGACCGCCGAGCTCAAAGAGCAGGGCGTGCGAATCGTCGACGAGACCAATTGGTCGCCAACCAGCTTCGAGTCCTTCATCTCGCCGCGCTCGTCCCACGGCGTCCTGATCCAGCTAGGCTCCGGCTACCCAACCTTAAACAGCGACCCCGCCTGGAGAAAGAAAAAGGACTAAGAACTTCCGTTCACTGAGTGCAGGGGTTACCCCTGCCCAAGGAAGTGTGAAACCTACGGTTGGTTTCACATTAAATTAAGTGATTTCCCTTCTACGGCGGCCGCGCCTTAACATCGCGCCGTCTATCTGACACGATTGCTGCACGCACCCACGGCTTTACAGATGAAAGAACTGATCGTCTCCATCCTTCGCGACGCAATCGAGCGGGCGCGCGCCGCGGGTCAGTTGACCTCCGAAATTCCGTCGATCGGAATCGAAGCGCCGCGCGATTCCGCCCACGGCGACGTCGCCTCGAACGTCGCGCTGACTCTCGCCAAGCCCGAGCGCAAGCCGCCGCGAGCGATCGCCGAGATAATCAAGTCGCGCGTCACGCTTCCCGCCGAAGTCAGCGAAGTCTCGGTCGCTGGCCCGGGCTTCGTCAATTTCAAAATGTCGCCAGCCTACTGGCACTCCGAGATGCGCCGTGCTGCCAGTGCCGGCCGCGCATTCTGGAAGCCGCGTCCATGGGAACTGCGTCCGGGCGCTGGAAGGAAAGTCCAGGTCGAGTTTCTCTCCGCCAATCCCACCGGCCCCGTTACCGTCGGCCACGGCCGCAACGCCGTGCTCGGCGACACTATCGCGCGCCTCTACGAGGCGGCAGGCTTCGACGTGACACGCGAGTATTATTTCAACGACGGCGGCCGCCAGATGAAGCTGCTCGGTGAGTCCGTTCGCGTGCGCTACCTCCAACAGCATGGCATCGACGCCACGATGCCCGCAGAGGGCTACCAGGGCGAGTACATCATCGACATCGCGCGCGCGCTGAAAGCGGAGCGCGGCGACGCGCTCGTATCGGTCACCGATCTCAAGATATTCCGCTCGGTGGCTGTCAAAGCCATCTTCGCCGACATCAACCATACCTGCACGCGGCTCGGAATTCGCTTCGACGTCTTCACCAACGAGCTCGATCTCTTCAACGCCGGCCTCGTTCAGGGCGTCGTCGACGCGCTGCGCGAGCGCGGTCTCACCTTCGAGCAGGACGGCGCCATCTGGCTCCGCGGCGAGCCCCTCGGACTCCCCAAGGATGCCGTCCTGGTGCGCTCCGGCCCCGACAAGCAGCCCACTTACCGCACGCCCGACATCGCTTATCACATCGAGAAGCTCAAGCGCGGTTTCGATCTGATCGTCGACGTGCTCGGCGCCGATCATATCGCCGAGTTTCAGGAGGTCGTCGCCGCGGTGAAGGCGCTCGGCCACGACACCACGCCCATCCACGGGATCATCTACCAATTTGTGACTCTGACGCGCGGTGGTGAAAAGGTCAAAATGTCCACGCGCAAGGCCACTTACATCACGCTCGACGAATTGATCGACGAGGTCGGCGCCGACGTCGTGCGATTTTTCTTTCTGTTCCGCAAGTCCGACAGCCAGCTCGATTTCGATCTCGAGCTCGCCAAGAAGCAGGCGCCCGAGAATCCCGTTTTCTATGTCCAGTATGCGCACGCGCGTATCGCCAGCATTTTTCGCGAGGGCGCCGCTAAGGACCTGACCCTCCCCGCTGACACTTCTTCCGTCGATCTAAATCTGCTCGGCGCCGAGGAACTCGATCTCGCCAAGCGCGCCATTGGACTCCCCGACGTGATGTCCGCGGCGGCCGAGGCGCTCGAGCCCCATCGGATTCCCTTCTACCTGCTCGACTTGGCCGGCGACTTTCATCGCTATTACAACAAGCCCGCGAATCGTATAATCGGAGTGGATCGCGAGCTCAGTTTGGCGCGGATGTTCATGGGTCGAATTCTCAAGGATGCGATCGCGGGCGGACTCGAGTTGCTCGGGGTGAGCGCTCCAGAGCGGATGTGAGGGTGGGATGCGATTCGAAATCAGGGGCGGCGGCGCGTTTCTAATTCTAGTCGGACTAGTCGGGCTGTCGGGCGCGGTCTTCGCGCTCGGATTGGTTGCGGGCTACGAGATGGCCCGACAGAACCAACCCGACCTCAATCAAATCTCCTCGACCTATCCGCTGCCGAACCCGCCGGAAAAGCCCGAACCCATATCTGAGATGTCACCGGCGGCCGCCGCGTCTCGATCTATAGGCGAGGCTCCCGCATCAGCATCGATCGAACCGCGCGCGCCCGCCATTGCCGAAATTCCTCACGCCGCGCGCCCGTCGCCGGCCACTGTCGCGCGCTTGAAACCGCCGCCCGAGCCCGCGGTTGCTCGTCCCGCGCCTGCCGAAGAAGAATCCGACGACGATTCCGAAACTGCGTCGGCTCCGGCGCCACCGCCACGCGCTCTTCCTCCCGGCGGGCGGCCGTACAACATTCAGATCGAAGCCGTGATGGACAAGAGCGGGGCGGACGAGATGGTCTCGCGCTTGAAGGCGCTCGGCTACAACGCGCAGGAGATGAAGGTCGCGCTCAACGGGCAAACCTGGTACCGCGTCCGCGTCGGCCCTTATGCCAGCGCCGATGAAGCGACCGCCGCGCAAAACGAGCTACGCGACAAATACAAGCAAGCCTACACAACCTCGCATTGATGGCTCTGATTCTTCTGTCTCCTCTCCCTGTAAGGGAGAGGATGAAGGCGCAAGCGTCTACCAAAAAAGACGGGCCGACGCTCTGCGGAGAGGCATCGGCCCGCTCCTGACTGATCTGAGGGGGGTCAAACCAGTCAGGCTACTGTAGGTAACTCTTTTCTACAAAAAAGCCACTCCTATGTCCAGTCCCAATGCTGCTGCCATCGCAGTGCTGACAGTAGCGCCTGCTGCCGGTTGACAATCGCCCGCCCCACATGGATCATTAACCTCACGATGATTCTCTCGAGCCGAAATGTTCGCGCGGGATGGTGGCGTTGGCACCTCGATGCACCCGCCTGCGCGCCGGCTTTGTAATTCATCGCAAAACCGATTTCCCAACAGGGCCGCAGGCGAAACCTGCGGCCCTTTTCTTTTTTTGGCGCGAACTATGGAATCGGAAGTGAGCGAGAGGAAACGAGATGTTGCAACCGAGCGAAACTGAGTTCGAACAATTGGCTGTGAAGGGTTTCAACCTCATCCCCGTCTTCGAGGAAGTCGCCGCCGACCTCGAGACCCCCGTCTCCGCCTTCCTCAAAATCGCGCGCGGCGACTACGCGTTCCTGCTTGAAAGCGTCCGCGGCGGCGAGAAATGGGGCCGTTACACGTTTCTCGGCTCCGATCCTTTTCTCGTGATGCGCGCGCGCAGGAACCGCATGGACATCATCCGGCCCGGCCGCGGCGTCGAGGTGCGCTCGGTCGCCAACTCGTTCGAAGAGTTGCGCGCTGAGGTCAAGCGCTTCCGCGCCCCCGAGCTGCCCAACCTGCCGCGCTTCTTCGGCGGCGCGGTCGGATTTCTCGCCTACGACATCGTGCGATGCTTCGAGAAGATTCCCGAAACCGCCAACGACGATCTGGGCACTCCCGATTTCCACCTGATGTTCACCGATACGGTGCTGTGCTTCGACAACGTCCGTCAGACGCTTAAAATTATCGCCAACGTGCCGGTCGAGGAGTTCGCCTCGACCAAAATGGCCTATCAGAGCGCGCGCGTTAAGATCGACGAGATAATCGAGCGCCTCAAACGTCCCGCCGCGCCGCCGTTTCTCGAAGGCGCGAGCAATGTCGCGATCAACGACGCGTCGATCACCTCGAACATGACGCGCGAGGGCTACATGGCGATGGTTTCCGCGGCCAAGGAATACATCGCGGCCGGCGACGTCATCCAGGTCGTTCCGTCGCAGCGCTTCGAGGCGCCTCTGACCGCGCATCCGTTCAACATCTACCGCAGCCTGCGCACGATTAACCCGTCGCCCTACATGTTCTACCTGCGCCTCGGCGATCAGACGCTGGTCGGCGCCTCGCCCGAGGTGATGGTCCGGGTCGAGGGTCGCGAGATCACGCTGCGGCCGATCGCGGGTACGCGCCGCCGCGGCGTGACCGAAGCCGAGGATCGCGAACTCGAAGCCGAGCTGCTCGCCGATCCCAAGGAACGCGCCGAGCACGTGATGCTTGTCGATCTCGGGCGCAACGACGTTGGCCGCGTCTCCGAAATCGGCTCGGTGAAGGTGACGGAGCTGATGGTCGTCGAGCGCTACTCGCACGTGATGCATATAGTGTCGAATGTCACCGGCGTGCTGCGCGACGGATGCGACGCGTTCGACGCGTTCGCCGCCACCTTTCCGCAGGGCACCGTCTCCGGCGCGCCGAAAATCCGCGCCATGGAAATTATCGACGAGCTCGAGTCGGTGCGCCGCGGCGTTTACGCCGGCGCGGTCGGCTATTTCAGCTACACCGGCAATACCGACACCGCGATCGCGCTGCGTACGCTGCTCATCAGGAACAACCGCGTTTACATCCAGGCCGGCGGCGGCGTCGTCGCCGACTCAGACCCCGGCGCCGAGTTCGAGGAGTCGGTGAATAAGGCTCGCGCGATGGTTCGCGCGCTTCAGGCCGCGCGCGATTTCGAAATCGCGGCGAAGAGGTAGGTCGCATGGCGGGCAACGAAAAAGTTCGAGTCCTGATGATCGACAACTACGACTCGTTTACCTACAACATCGTCCAGTACCTCGGCGAACTCGGCGCGGACGTAATCGTCAAGCGCAACGACGCGATCGACGTCGCCGGCATCCGCGCCCTTCATCCGGCCGCGATTGTCATCTCGCCGGGACCTTGCACTCCCACCGAAGCCGGAATCTCGCTGAAGCTACTTCGCGAGATGGCGGGCGAAGTGCCGATGCTCGGCGTGTGCCTCGGCCTGCAATGTATCGGCGAGGCGTTCGGCGGCAAGGTCGTGCGCGCGGATCGCCTGATGCACGGCAAAACCTCGCCGATAATTCACGACGGCAAAACGATTTTCGCGGGAATCCCCAGCCCGTTCGACGCGATGCGCTATCATTCGCTGCTGGTGGACGCGGCGTCGATTCCGCCGGCGCTGGAAGTCAGCGCCCGCACCGCGGAAAACGAAATCATGGGACTCCGCCACAAACAGCACGCGATCGAAGGCGTGCAATTTCATCCCGAATCGATTCTGACCTTCGAAGGCAAGCATCTGCTGAAAAACTTTCTCGACCGCGTCGATCAAGATCAGGACGGAACCGCGCGATGAGCGAACTTCACGACGCGGTGAATGCGCTCATCGACGGGCGCTCGCTTTCCGACGCCGAGGCTGAACTCGCGATCGGCGAGATCATGGACGGCGGCGCGCATGACGCCGTCGTCGGCGCGTTCCTGGTGGCGCTGAAAATCAAAGGTGCGGAGGCGGACGAGCTGGCCGGCGCGGTGCGTGCGATGCTCGCGCGCGCGCGTCCGCTCAATCTTCGCAACGGCGACGTGCTCGACACTTGCGGCACCGGCGGTGACGGCGCCAGCACTTTCAACATCTCGACCGGCGCAGCGTTGATAGCAG
Source organism: uncultured delta proteobacterium (assembly GCA_963724395.1). Lineage (GTDB taxonomy): Bacteria > Desulfobacterota > Binatia > Binatales > Binataceae > Binatus. The sequence continues at coordinate 689,463 of CAVRUK010000006.1, forward strand.
CGGCAGCGGGAGTGCCGGTCGCCAAGCATGGCAATCGTGCGATCAGCGGCACGGTCGGCACGGCCGATGTGCTCGAGGCGATGGGCGTAAAGATCGATTGCGACCCGGAAGGTCTGCAGCGATGCCTCGACGCGGCCGGATGCTGCCACATCTTCGCGCAGGCGTATCATCCCGCGTTCAAGAAGCTCGCGCCGCTCAGACGCGAGCTGCGAATTCGCACCATCTTCAATCTGATGGGCTCAATCGGCAGTCCCGCGCGTCCGCGCTTCCATCTGTTGGGCGTCGCCGAGGACAATTTGATCAAACCGATGGCACACGCGCTCAAGGCACTCGGAACTCGCCGCGCGATGGTCGTGCACGGCGGAGACGGAATCGACGAAATCGCGATCAGCGGCCCGACGCGCGTCGCGGAACTTCGCGATGGCGCGCTGACGGAATATGAAATCACTCCGGAAAGCTTCGGCGTGTCGCGCGGCGACCATCGCGCGCTCGTGATCAACAATCTCGGCGACGCCGTGCGCGTTCTGCGCGGTGCGCTTGATGGCGGCGCGGGCCCGGCGCAAGATGTGCTCGCGCTGAACGGCGGCGCCGCAATCTACGTCGGCGGCAAGGCGCCTTCGCTGCGAGAAGGCGTTGACGTGGCCCGCAAAGTTATTGCCTCGAGCCGCGCGCTCGATGTCCTCGACAAGATGCGGCGCGCCAGCAACGGAATACGATGACCTCGATACTCGACAACATTTACGCCGCCAAACGCGTCGAAGTGCGCGCTCGACGCGCGATCGTGTCGCCGATGGCAATAGTGGCCGAGGCCGGACGAGCGCCCAAGCCCCGCGATTTCGTCGCCGCGTTGCACGGACGCCGTCCCGCGATAATCGCGGAGATCAAGCGCGCCTCGCCGAGCAAGGGCGACATCATGCCGGGACTCGATCCAGCCAACGTCGCCCGCGAGTATGTCTCAGGTGGCGCCGCGGCGATCTCCGTTCTCACGGACGTCCATTTCAAGGGCTCGCTCGACGATCTGCGCGCCGTCCGCGCCGCCGTGGATGTCCCGCTGTTGCGCAAGGATTTCATCTTCGAGCCGTACCAGGTCTACGAAGCGCGCGCGGCCGGCGCGGATTGCATTCTGCTGATCGTTGCGATGCTGAAAGAAGGCGAGCTGCGCTCGCTGTTGGCCCTCGCGCGCGAGCTTGGAATGGCAACGCTGATCGAATCGCACGATGCCGCCGAGCTCGCGCTCGCCGGGAAGGTAGGTGCGCCGCTGATCGGCATCAACAACCGCGACCTGCATACGTTCGTGACTGATATAGCGGTAACCGAGCGCCTGCTCACGGGCTACAAGGGTGACGCGTTGATCGTCACCGAAAGTGGAATCGATTCGCCCGACGACATTCGGCGACTCGACGCGGCCGGCGCGCATGCGTTTCTAATCGGCGAGAGTCTGCTGAAGGGCAGCGCACCAGGCGCGAAACTCGGAGAGTTGATGCACGCCTTATGACAGTACGCGTCAAAATCTGCGGCGTCACGCGCGTCGAGGATGCGTGCGCGGCAATCGCCGCGGGCGCCGACATGATCGGTCTGAATTTCTACGCGAAGAGTCCGCGCTACGTTGAAATCGATCGCGCGCGGGAGATTCGCGCGGCGATTGGATCACGCGCCGTGGTCGTAGGAGTGTTCGTGAATGTGGAGCGCGCTTATATAGATGATAGATTGCGCGCCGCCGCGCTCGACATGATCCAGTTTTCCGGCGACGAGGATGACGCGGCGCTGACGGGTTGGCCGGTTCCGTCGATTGTCACAAACCGTCCAAGGCCGGGCGAAGTGTTGAGCGCGGGGCCGCGGCGGGCGGACTATGTGCTGTTCGACGCGTTCGACGCGAAACTTCGCGGTGGCTCTGGAAGCCGTATTCCGCTGGATCAGCTTCGCCGGCTGGACTTGAGCCGCGCGTTTGTCGCTGGCGGACTGAATCCCGACAATGTTGCCGAGGTGGCCGCGCTCGGACCTTACGCGGTCGATTGCGCCAGCGGCGTCGAATCGTCGCCGGGCGTGAAGGATCACAAAAAAATCAGGAGTTTCGTCAACAATGCAAAACGTTCCCGATAGCCGCGGCCATTTCGGCCAGTTCGGCGGAAAGTACGTCGCGGAAACCCTGATGCCGGCGCTGTTCGAGCTCGAGAGCGCCTACAAGCAGGCGCGCCGCGACCCGAAATTCCGCTTGGAGCTCGAGAATCGGTCGCGCGAGTTCGTCGGACGCCCGACGCCGCTCTACCTGTGCGAGAACCTCACGGCGCGGCTCGGCGGCGCGAAGATTTATTTAAAGCGCGAGGACCTCTGCCACACCGGCGCGCACAAAGTGAACAACACGCTTGGGCAGGCGCTGCTTGCGGTGCGCATGAACAAGTCGCGCATCACGGCCGAGACCGGAGCGGGACAGCATGGCGTCGCGACGGCCACGATGGCGGCGCTGTTTCGCCGCGAGTGCGAAGTCTTCATGGGTTCGGTGGACGTCGAGCGTCAATCGCTCAACGTTTTTCGGATGAAACTGCTCGGCGCAAAGGTGACGCCCGTCGAGAGCGGCAGCAAGAGCCTGAAGGACGCGATGAACGAGGCGCTGCGCGATTGGATCGCGACCGTGCGCAACACTTACTACCTGATCGGCACCACGGCGGGACCGCATCCGTACCCGATGATCGTGCGCGACTTCCAGGCGGTCATCGGGCGCGAGGCGCGCCGGCAGATTCTCAAGCATGAGGGGCGGCTGCCCGACGTGCTGGTCGCATGCGTCAACGGCGGCTCGAACGCGATCGGACTTTTCTATCCGTTTATCAAAGATACCGGCGTCAAGATGATTGGCGTCGAGGCCGCCGGTCTCGGCATCAGCGGACCGCATCATGCGGCCACGATCACGACGGGCAGCGTCGGCGTTCTGCACGGCAACAAGACCTACCTGCTGCAGGACGAACTCGGACAGATTCGTGAGACCCATTCGATCGCCGCGGGACTCGATTATCCGGGCGTCGGCCCTGAGCATTCGTGGCTGAACGACGTGGGGCGCGCCGAATACACGGCGGTTACGGACGCCGAGGCGCTCGACGCCTTGAAGACGCTGTCGGAGACGGAGGGAATCATCCCGGCGCTCGAGAGTTCTCATGCGGTGGCGCACGCGATCAAGCTGGCGCCGCAACTGTCGAAGGAGCAAGTCATGATCGTGAATCTGTCGGGGCGCGGCGACAAGGATATGCAGACGGTCGCCAAGGCGCTCGGGGTGACGGTGTAGGACGATGGCATCTCAGCACAGAATCAAACGCAAATTTCGGGAGCTGCGCGCGCGCGGCGAGGCGGCGCTGATACCGTTCGTGGTCGCAGGCGATCCCGATCTGGATACGACGCGGCGGCTGGTGCTCGAGCTCGAAGCTCGCGGCGCCGACCTGATCGAGCTGGGCGTGCCGTTTTCCGATCCGATGGCCGACGGACCTGCTAACCAGCGCGCGCTGGCGCGCGGGCTCGGCGCAGGCGCGTCGTTGGCGGCGATTCTATCGATGGTGAGCGAGCTGCGGGCGCATACCCAGATTCCGATCGTCCTGTTCGGGTACTACAACCCGATTTTTCACTACGGATGCGAGCGCTTGTGCGCCGACGCCGCACGCGCGGGAATCGACGGAATCCTGGTGGTCGATCTGCCGCCGGAGGAAGCGGGCGAACTGAGGCGGCCCGCGCGGGCCAACGGCCTCGACCTGATCTACCTGCTCGCGCCGACGACGCCGATTGAAAGAAGCCGCGCGATCGCACACTCGGCCTGCGGCTTCCTTTACTATGTGTCGGTAACGGGAGTGACCGGCGCGCGCGCGCATCTCGACTCCGGCATTGCGGAGCACATGCGCGAGCTTCGCGGCGTGACCGATCTGCCAATCGGCGTCGGCTTCGGAATCTCGACGCCCCAGCAGGCGGCCGAGGTCGCGACGATGGCGGATGCGGTGGTAGTAGGCAGTGCGATTTCGTTGTTGATCGAGGCGCACGCGAAGTCCGGTGACGTGCCCGAGGCGGTGGGTGGACTGGTCGGTGCAATGAAACAGGCGATGAAAGCGGCGCGACGGGTCGAGGGCGCGGCCGCCGCGGGGAATTCAGATGGCTGAGCGCGAACCGGTGCCGGTCGCGACGCAGGCGCCTTCGGACGACATCTGGTCGAAGTGCCCGTCGTGCAAGGAGATGGCGTTCCGCAAGGAAGTTGAGCGCAACCTGAACGTGTGTCCCAAGTGCGGATATCATTTCCGCGTCACGGTCGCGCAGCGGCTCTCGATAAGCGTCGATCGCGGGACGTGGCGCGAGCTGATGGCCGAGATGGCGATTGGCGATCCGCTCGGCTTCGTCGATTCGCGGCCCTATCCGAAGCGGATGGAACAAGCGCGGGCGAACAGCGGCCGCAACGACGCGGTGGTCGTTGGAATCGGCAAAATCGAGAATCGGCTGGTCGCGATTGGGGTGATGGATTTCGAGTTTATGGGCGGGAGCATGGGCGTGGTGGTGGGCGAGAAGCTCGCGCGCCTGTTCGACCTCGCATGCGAGCGCAAGCTGCCGGTGATCGTATTTGTCGCGTCGGGGGGCGCGCGAATGCAGGAAGGCGCGCTCTCGCTGATGCAGATGGCGAAGGTTTCGTCCGCGATCGCCCGATTTCGAGACGCGCGCCTGCCGTACATTTCCGTGCTGTGCGATCCGACCACGGGGGGAGTGGCCGCCTCGTTTGCGATGCTTGGCGACTTGAATATCTCCGAGCCCGGAGCGCTGATCGGTTTTGCGGGACGGCGAGTGACCGAACAGACCAGCAATCAGCAGTTGCCTGAGGACTTTCAGCGCGCGGAGTTCCTGCTCGCTCACGGGATGTTGGATGCGATCGTGCCGCGGCATCAGATGCGCTTCACGCTCGCGCGAATCCTCGCGATGCTGACAAGGCCGCGCGGCAATCGCGGCGTAGGGCAGGGCGCGCCGAAGGGCAGGCGCAGGGGCGTGTCTTAGATTGAATTTCTTCGCGCGGCGGTGGGTAGGTTCGCCAGGTAAGCGCTTGGCGCCGACGTTAGACACTGACAGTGGTCCTGCGGTAGTAGTGCTGTAAGATTTCTGTGTAGGTCTTGCCCTCATTTGCCATGACTGCCGCGCCGATCTGGCATAGGCCGACACCATGTCCCCAGCCGGCTCCTATTAAGACAAAGCGGCCGGACTCCTGGTCGACCACGAATGCAGAGCTATAGAGGTGCGTGCGCGATAGAGCGCGGCGAATTTCCAGTTCTTTGCCGATTATGATGTAGTCGCGTTCTCCCGTTATCTTCAGCCGATATATTCGGCCTGAAGGTCCGCGCGCGAGCGCATCCACGTCGCGAATCGGACCCAGGTCCGCGCCAAGCCTGGATCTGATCAGGTCGGCGAGTTCTTCGGGCGTGTACGCTACCTGCCATCGATAGAAATCGCGGGTCTCCTGATCGAATCCCGGGAGAACGCGTGAGAGAAGTTCCAAATCGTTCGTATTGCAGTAAGCCGGCGGGCTTGAACGTGTCCAGGTCTCAGGATCGTAAGAGTGGGACTGGGCGGTACCGTCGTAGATTGATTCAAGATAGGGGACTTCTTCATCTTCCCAGGCGGTCGCATAGCGCTCGGTTATTCCGCCGCAGCACTTGGAAAACCGTGCATCGCAAATAGCGCCATTGTAACGGAGAAACTCGCCGGCGGTCGCGCGAACCGCTTCGGCTGCGGCGGCAGAGAAGGCTTTCGTGATGCCTTGATAGCGCTGGCAGTGGTCGTCGGCACACACGTCGAAATCCGGATGCGCTTCGCGGCCATACCAGCGAAGGATTTCGTGAGAATCAAGGCTCGCGCTCGACGCTCGCACGGAGGGAGAGAGATTTGCTTTGGGAAACCACAGCCAGCTACGGGAAATCACCGCGTGAGCCTTCAGCAATTCGAGTGGACAGGACGCACTCATTTCGGATGAGATCACGCTCGTGACATAGTCTTCGAGCGGAACATCATTGATGACGGTCAACCCGGTTTCGCGTTTGATAAGGCGAAAAGCGCCGCGGAATACCTGGCGCTCCTTACGTTCCCAATGAAATCCGAGCCCTATCGTGACTTCGTCTAACGCAAAGGCGCACGATGCCACGTCCGACGGAGACAGAGTAACTTCAGAAGTAAAACTATAACGTCCGGGGTTGTAGGACTTGCCGGGAGTATCGGTAAACCTACCCGTCAATTCGACTTCGACGGAGGGTCGTCCTTCGATCAGTCCTACCGATACGTTCAACTCTCACTCTCCAGCTTGCGGGCGACTTCCTGAAACTGATCGTCGGGCAAAGTGACCTCTCGAAAAATTGCGGCGATGGCGTCCGCTGTGATTCTTTCGAAATCGTGCGCCAGCGGCACAACAAATATTCCGCACAAATCAATCGAGGCCGGACTGACAGTCAGTTCGCCTGTATGAAAGACATTGGGCCGATGTTTTCCTCGCGGAAACAGATAGGTGAACCACTCGCCGTGCTCATGAAAGACCGCGATGTTGACCATTGGTTCCGGCCGTTTGCCCGTCGTTTCCGCGAGCAGATCGATGGCACGATCGACTCGATCGATCAGAGCGGACCGATCGCGCCCACGAAGCAGGAACACATTTCTTTGGTAATTCGGAACAGTGAGGCCAGTCAGTCCAGCCGTGTCCTTCTCGATCGGAAACAATGCTCGCGAGCCGGCTTGAAAATGCATGTGGTCCGGCGCGGATGCGCCGCATTCCGGACCGTTGTAGATGACGAAATATCCAGCGAGGGCCGCGGCAATGTCGAGCATACTGCCCAACTGGTTTGCGATGCGCTGCGAGCCGTGTTCCCGGTGAGCGATTGTCAGGTGACGATCGACGATTGGAAACGGATTGCAGTAGATCGTGAAGTCCTCATCGAACGGCAGACCTTCTTCCTCCGAAGGCAGATTACCCGTACATAGGAAGCAGGGGCGTTTCGCAACCGAGTCCCGGTCGACCGAGGCCGTGGTGCTAGCCATACGATGTGGAATGTGACGAATGTAGATGTCGAACCAATCGTTCCGGACCGGCAGGGTCTTCGCGCGCGCAAGGCCGTCAAGGCCGTTCGCGAGCTGCGGCCATGCGCGGGCCTGCCGTTTGAACAGTTCTTCGACTTTGTTGATCATCCGCGCATGCGAGCCTGGATCTCGATAGTTCGGAGCCAGTCCTTGTATAGGTCGTATCGATTCGCAACCTCGAGCGGCAGTGCGCTGTCGCTATTGCCCTCCCATCGGCGGCAAAGATAGACGGACTCGTAGATGCGGCCGATCTCATAGTCACGGCTGATGCGCAGCGCTACGGCGTAATCCTCGCCATAGCTGACATTCGGAAATCCTACGCGGCGCAGGACCGCCGTATTGAAGGCGCGCGGCGCGCCGAGACCATTGACACGAAGCGCGTTGTTTCTTCCGTTGTCGCGGGTCCATTCGCGATGATCGATGAGACCGGGCGGAATCTCCTTCAAGGAAAAGTCGACCATCGTATAGGAACCTATGACCATTGCATAAGGTCCAGCTTCAAGTTGCGCAACGATCCGGCTAAGGACGCTGTCATTGAGGTATAGGTCGTCAGAATCAAGTTGGATAGCGTATTGTCCGCAGTCGCTGGAGTAAATCGCCTCGTTCCAGCATCCGCCTATTCCAAGGTCCCGGCGTTCGGGAACGACGTGCTTAACCCGCGAGTCGTTAATCCCTCGCAGGATTTCCGTCGTTCGATCAGTCGAATGGTTATCGACGACGATCACATTGAATTGGAAATCGGCGCTCTGGGCGAGGGCGCTTCGAACGGCGTCGAGAATTGTCCGCTCGCGATTCCGAACGGGGATGATGACACTGGCTTTTAGAGGAATTTTTTCAGCCGTTGGAACCTCTTCAAACCGCGGCTGCAGGCACGCGCCGATTCGTTTCAGATGCGCGGTGGCGATGCGCTCCATTTCGATTTGGTAATCGCGATTGCGCGGGTCCACATAGTCGAATTGCTTTTGACCGGTTGACCGCGCATCGGTCATCGACGCGCTATACAACGGTTCGGGAATCCGCACGATAGCGTGTTTTTCCGAAATCCTTAGCCGTAGGTCGTACAGTCCTCCCCATTGCCAGGTGCTGTCGATTCCCGATTGACGCGCGGTCTGAACCGACACACCTACAACCGGGCCAAAGTCGAACCCGTCGCGGATGCTGCCGCGTTGATAGTCGATACGAGGATGACCGACAGCGTCGGCATAGACCCAGCCAGCGCCGGTCTCGCGTATGACCTGCGCCATTCGATCGAACATGCGCGATCCGGGGTCGATGTTCGCCCGCGGGTCGCCGAGAAAGAGAACATCGGAATCGGCATCGTCGAGGAGTCGTTGAATACTCGCGGACGAGTAATCGTTTGGGTAGACGATGTTCACGAAAAGGCCACTCTATACCATATGTTGTGGTTCTGAGACGGGCCCACCACCATCGGTAGTTTCGTTCCGTCAAAAAAAGATTTCAGCGCGAAGTGGGCGTCGGCTGATTGCGAACGAGTGCGCGAGTTTCGGGCATCTTGGCAGTCAACCATATTGTCAAGGTAGCACGACGAAGGCGTCGGCATCAGGCTGAAAAGTTCATCCCCATAAACCCGCGTGAAATCCTTGATCAAACCGGTGCCATCTTCCTAGCTACGGACAGCAATGCGTCGCGTCGACGCTTGTGGCCGCACGACAATGACGCCGGCCATCCGATTTGCCTTGAGAAACTCGCTCAATTCCTGTTGCACGACAAGGCCCTGGCTGCGCGATGCGTGACGCATGAAAACTTTTTCGCTGTCGCGGACGATGATTCCAGCATGAAACACGTCGAGATGCCTGCGGGTCGACGCGAAAAAAATCAGGTCGCCGGTTTGCAAGTATCGTTCGAGTCGTGGCGCTGCCGCCTTCGGCCCACACTTCATGCGAGTCCGCTGAGATTTAAGTCCGGGTACAACATTCAGAACGCGTTCTTTGTAAATGGCCGGGACAGCCGGCGTTGATACCGGTCTGAGTATTCCTTCGCGTATGTTGTTGCGAATCCATCGCGTCATATAGTGATTTCGCCGCTGCCATTGGATGTGGCCACCTTCATAGCGAATCTTTCGCAGCCACTCGGTGAAGTCATCGACGTTGGAAGCGCGGGCGAGTGCCACAACTGTTTCGATATAGGTGACGCAGTCGAATCCATCGAGGGAAGCCGTGAACACTTCGGCTGTGTCGGCTGATCCAATCAAGGGGTCGGATTTGTAGGGGTGTCCAAGGAAGTGAGAGGACAGAAGGTCGATTCGGCTAGCGATGGAAGGCTCATGTCTGATTTTCGAAAGAAGCTGGTCGACGCGCCGCCGGCCGAGAGCTCGTGGTTGCGCGTGCTTCATCGGAATTTCACTCTAGCACGCGCTTTCGACTCGTTCAGAAATCGCGAAGGGTCCTTGTCAACGTCGTGGCACAGGTCTCCGAATTCTGATTGGACGCGGCAACCCAAAACCGGTACCGGCTTCGCTGGCGCGAAGCTGTCCGAGATCCTTCCACTTCGCTCGCCTTGCTCGCTTCGGTCAGGATGACACAAAAAATGAATCTCGACCTACGACGCGGTGCTCTGCCAGTTGGGCGGCAATTCTCTTGATTCAGACCCAGACCTAACGCCGAGGGAATGGCGGCTCGAGGAGCAGGGCGAATCCATCGGCGTTGTGAAAATCCGGTTTGTCGGCCGGATGGCTAAGCGCCCAGTACGAAAGGCCATCGCTTGCCTCGATGACCGCGGAGAGTCCGATGCGCAGAGAAGCGCGGGGGTGAATGGCAGAGAGGCTATCGAGCCGCACCTGGGTCTCCAGCTCAAACCGACCGCCAGTGGAGCGCACGGCAATGTGCGGGCGCATCGCTTCGTTCGCAACAGGGCTGCCGTTGCGATAGCCGCTAAAGGCGTAGACGGCCCACTCCCCCGACGGCGCGAAGTTGAACTCGTGGTACGACGATTGTCCTTCCACTGCCATGAAGGCCTCGAAGCAGGTGTGGCGCCAGAGCTGAGTAGCGAAGCGGGGCACGGTTGGCGCGGAGATCGAGATTCGGGGAATATCTCCGTCGAGGCGGAAGGTCATCTGGAGCTCAGCGCCGGCGGAGCGAAGTACCAGTACTTGAATGGCGCGCACTGTCTCAGAGCGTGTTGACGGATGGCATCTGAGGTCGAGCTGGTATTCGACGGTCATGAATCCAGATCTAGAACTTCCATATGACGTTAAGCGCGACGAAGTTGAGCCAGTTCGTCGAGTAATGCCCTTGCAGAGTTCCAGCGAGCGGCCCGCGGGTATTGCTGTAGGGGCCGGGGCCAGCGTCCATCAACTCCCACGAGACGCCGGCTGTGAGGTCACGATTGATCTGATATAGGAGGCCGGTGCCGTAGCGCAACTGACGATCGAGAGGCAGCACGGCGTTACGATTTGCCTTCGAAACCGGCGCGCTGTCATACGCGAATCCCGCCGACCACAACCATTTCTCACCGATCTGCAATTGTTGACCGATCGCGACATGACAGGTGTCCGAGAAATGCAGGTTGGCTTCGAAAGTCGTCGCATTCTTGGAAGAAGAGATGCCGACCGGGAACTCGGCGAATGCCGACCAGTTCTGCCATCCGACGTCAGCCAGCAGACTCCACTTCGGCAGGACCTCGTAGACGCCGCTCAACATCACTTGCTGCGGTTCTGTCAAAGGGACATTGACCTTTACTCCGGCGATTTTATTGCGAATATGGTTGAAAATCGGACCGAGGCCGGTGAGGTGGGGCCGAAAGCCGAACTTGTAGTCTTCCGGTGACTGGTAGGTGAGTCCGATGCGAAGCTTGGATATCGGGCGGAGCAGTATACCGACCTTGGCGCCGAAGGCTTCGTCCCACGACTCCTCTGACAGGCCACCATCGGGCACGCCGGGAGCGGCGTTGTTAATTTTCGATTGAAACGTCAGACGCCCAACCCCAAAGCTGAAACCGGCGCCCACTGACAGCCAGTCATTTACGTCGTAGGCGAGGGATGGGTTGACTTTGCCGGTGACTAGTTGGGCCGAGGTTATGTAATAACGTCCAACCCAGGTTTTGCCGTAGTCCCCGCCCAGACCGTAATCCGAATAGACCGCGACGCCGAACCGTAAGCGTTCGGAGAGCTTGCGGACATAGAAGAACGATCCAATTGGGAAAAAGACGCCTGCGTTGCCACCGCCACCGCCTTTGGTACCCCCAAGCAGGCGCGAAAGATGCGTTTCCGGGGCAACGTCGAAGTTGGTCGACGGGAGGAGTGCGCCGGGCGAGGTCATCAACTGTGAACGGTCAAGGAGAGTCATACCGGCGGGATTCTTGGCCGCGGTCGAGGCGTCTTCCGCCAGAGCGGCTTGTCCGGCGCTGGCCGTACCTATATCTCCGATCTCATAGAGCTCCAGCGCGGCGCCCCTAGCGGAAGAGACAAATGCCAATAGGACGATAGCCGCAAGAGAGATGATCCTATGAACCTTACGCGATGTCGATTGCATCGTAAGCTCCAAGCGAAATTGGGTGGTGCACTATACTCTCAGGTACTTCACTATGAAAGCTCCGCTCTTGTAGGCCAACGAAATAGCTCGCTCCTCATAGTTCTACCTGCGGCAACAGGAGGTTTACCTGAAATCTCAGGGTGAATTGCTCAGTCTGGGGATCAAACTGCCGGTATGCCATCCATTCACCGGAGAAAGACGTGTCGATTGCGTAGCCCTCGCCGAATTTCCAGACTTTTCCAAATCCGGCGCTAAGCGGCATTTCGGTCGAAGTGTTGTGACGCCAATTGATCTTCCAGGTCGCGTCGCTCGACTTCAGATACCATCCGCGACCTAGCTGATACGAGAGCATCGGTTGGATCTGAAGCGAACTGACCGAAACCGAATGCGACGATGAGTACGCGAACGACGTTGCCTGCTGAAAAAGGCCGGCGATTTGCAGCCTTGGGATTCCACGGAAGCCGAAGGCCCACGCGGGCCCCATCTGCCACGCTCCTTTGCCGGTAAATTCACTCGTTGAGGTGGGAAATACGAAATAGGGTCCTACCCCCCACCGGAAGGCAGTCTCCTTTGCGTTCGGCCAAGGCATGACGAACAGGTCAAGAAGCTGGAAGTCATCGAGGGCGGTGACCGTTGACGCGCCTTTATTACGAGGAACGGTGACGATTTGAATAGTCGGCCGGATAAGCTGCTCGAGCGGGGTTAACAATTGAGGCCGAATGGCTAAGAGCGGCCGAATCTGCAGAGTGTTGAGCTGTGCATTCGTGCCGAACTCGGCCGGTGTGTAGACGTCCTGGATCTTGAACTGGGTCAGACTCGCCGTAGGATCGTATTCCTTAATAGCCAATGATTCATCGTCGTTGCCGGCCGCAGCGGTCTGCTGGGCGAGACTCACTGAATGCCAGCCCCACAACAAGAGAAGTGTCGCGCCGACGGCGAACGATCGAAGATGGCGCGCGGGTTGACGCATAGTCCTATTGTCCCGGCCATGTCGTCGGTTCATTTCGACATAAGCACTTTACCGGTGGTGCTGTCGATGTTGAACAGCCAGAAAGCCGTAACGTCCTCTTCCAGGATCATTGCGATCATGCCGACGCCTGGTGCGAACAAGTTGTAGCCGGTGTTCTGCGTATGAGCCGGACCTACTTTGCCCTCGCACTGGACGCGGAAGAGCACGGCGGGGAAAGTGCCAGCCGGTACCGTTACCTGGTAAGTCCCGATGTAAGTGTAGGTGCCATTTATCGATCCTGAGTATCTTTGGTCGCTCGGGTCGTCCAAATAGTTAACCGCGACCTGCTGGGTATAGGTCCGCGACTCTCCCGGTTGCATACCCTTGGGTACGAACGGGTTGGCAGGCGTGGTGACGACGACTACACCCTCGCCAGAATCGGTGAGGGCAGCCATTATGATGTCGCCCTGGTCAGTCTCGCGCATGAACCCCGCCAAGGTTGGAGTCATCTGAAAGCGCCAGGCCTTCCTACCCCCTGGGCGCCTGGCTTGCCAGAGCCCAAGCGTCTGAATGGTTCCGGCGTGAGGGCCCGCGACGACCTGGAACTGCTGCGATTTCTGCTGAAGCGGGAAGTAAATGGACGGATCGTTTATGGGGTTGCTGGGCAACGCCGCGCCGACTACGCCCGGTCCAAGCTGAGCAGTTAAATTTTGCTGATCTTGGGCCGGCAGCGGCAGTACGACACCTTGGGCGCGCGCCGATCCTGAGGCAAAGAGCAAAAGACCGAGTGCCACAGTTAGAAACGTTCGCATTGGAAAATACTTCCTCAAATTCTCAAGCGACGGTGGCATTGAGCCGTAAAGTAACCACCGACTCAACAAACAGTCGTCGCCTTCCGCGCCTAGTTGTTCATTTGGCCTTGTACGAAGACGCTGCCTTTAGGCCCGATTCGGATGCATTCGACCTGGCCGGTGTAATCAGGGCTACAAACGGGTTTGTCCGCAGCAGGACACTTGTATAACCCACCTCCGAGCTCCTCGCACTTATTGATATCGAAATGTAACTCGGTCTTTGACAGTGCCGCTTGCTGCGGCTGCGTAGGATCGGATGATGATGAGCATCCGACGAGTGCCAACAGTCCTAGCACCGCGATCGCCAAAAACATTCGCTTTGCCATCTGTTCTGCCCTCACTCCTAAGTTTCGATTTGCCATGTTACTGGCTAGGACCTTTGCTGGCCGCCTCCGCCTCCGCCATCTTTTTCGCCATCTCAGCTTTCACCGCGTCGAGATTGAAACTTGCGCCTCGCTGCATCGGCGGGTAATCGAGAAAGGTCTGGAGTTCCTTGCCCATCAACTTCTGGACGAACACAAAGCGCCAGAACTGGAATTTGAACCAATCGAAGTATTGCTCTGAGCCCTCTTTCGTCAGATTGTTTGGCCAGCCCGTGCGTTCGAACGGATCGAGGCGCAGGTTGGTGATCACAGGCACGTCCGGGTGGGTCTTTTCACCGAGCCAGCCGCCCGGTTGGTCAATAAAACGATACTTATAGTCGTCAATGCGCACCGCGCCGACTGTGCTTTCGCCGAGGTAGAAGATTTCGTGACGCGCGGAGGGCCCTTTGCCGGTGATGGCGGCCATCTGGTCATAGCCATCGAGATGGTTCTTGTAAGTCCGGTCGCCTATCGTCTTGCCCTTCAGCAATTCTTCGACGATGTTCGGATTGCCGGCCGCGTCCACAAAAGTCGGAAGCCAGTCCATCCCTGAGAAGATGCCGTTCTGCACGGAATCCGCCTGCACATGGCCGGGCCAGCGCAGGAGGCAGGGCACCCGGAAACCGCCCTCGAGGACCGTTCCCTTGGACTGCGCGAAGGGCGTCTGGCCGCCATCGGGCCAGGTGAAGACTTCGGTGCCGTTGTCGGTGGTGAAAACCACGATGGTGTTGTCGTCGACGCCCATGTCCTTGATTTTCTTCATCACCAGGCCGACGTCGTCATCGAGCTGGGCCATGCCGGCTTCCTCTTCCGACCAGCCATTCTCCGAGTTGCGCATCGCTTCGTACTTCGGGGAGAGATGCGTGACGATGTGCATTCGGGTCGGGTTGAGCCAGACGAAGAACGGCTTGCCGTCGCTGTGGGCCTTGTCCATGAATTTGATGGCGAGGTCGCGTATCTCATCGTCCACCGTTTCCATCCGCTTCGGATAGAGTGGGCCGGCATCCTCGATCTTCTGCTTGCCGATCTTGCCCCAGCGCGGCATCACGGTAGGGTCGTCGTCTTCAGTGGCCCAGCTATGAACCATGTTGCGCGGGCCAACGATATTCAAAAGGTTCTGCGGATAGTTGGGGTGCGCAGGGTCTTCCATCGCATCGAGGTGATACAGGTAGCCAAAGAACTCGTCGAAGCCGTGGACGGTGGGCAGGAACTCGTTGAGATCGCCAAGGTGGTTCTTGCCGAACTGGCCGGTGGCATAGCCCATGGATTTAAGTATCGTGGCGATGGTCACCGCTTCCGCCGGGATGCCGATCTTGGCGCCGGCCTGGCCGACCGTGGTCATGCCGGTGCGGATCGGCAGCTCGCCCGTGATGAAGTTCGCGCGACCCGCCGTGCAGCTTGCCTCGGCGTAGTAGTCGGTGAACAGCATGCCCTCCTTGGCGAGCTTGTCGAGGTTCGGCGTCTGCCCCGCCATCATGCCGCGGTGATAGGCCCCGATGTTCCACATGCCGATGTCGTCGCCCATGATGACGAGAATGTTGGGCTTCTTTTCCTGAGCCCACGCTGTGTGTGCGACTGACAAGCCGATGATTGCACCAAACAACAGCGCGATTGCGAAAGGTCTGCTCTTCCGACTAAGCATTTGGAACACTCCTTGTGCTGATCGCTTTCTCTAGCTCTGCGCGGATTTTCCCTGCAGCTGCAGAATGCGATTTGGAATTTTCTGCGCCCAGTAGTCCATCGCATTCTGCGCGTCGCCCCATTGGAATGACGCGGCACTCTTGATTCCCATGCCACCGGAGCGCTGATCGACTGCTTCGCCCAGCAGTTGGCCAGTGACGGAATCAGTCATTTTCATTTCGGCTTCTGCGGATCCTACGAATGCGTAGCTGTCGGTTACCATCGACTGTGCGAGGTTGAGCACACGCGCCTGTGGCACGACCACCGAAATAGTGCGAAGGCCAGGTACCGCGGTCGTCGCGTCCATCAGCGCCACCCGCAAGGTCATAACGCCAGGTCCCGGCTGATCAACCAAGGTAAAACTCTTGGAAAGATTGGTCTGTAGTTGGTTGTAGAAGTACTCGGTCAGCGTTGCCTGGTCTGCGGCTGGCACTTTCGAATCGGCAGCAGCCCAGAACTCGACCGGCATCAGTTGTATCTTGGTATAGCTGCTCCATTGAGCGTTGGGATTCAGCCATACCAGGGCAGCGCCGCCCTCTGGCCCGGGAGCCAACCTGGCGGCGTCGGGGCCGAGAAATCCTGTAACGGCAGACGGCAGCGGACCACCCGACTCCACTGCTTGTGCTGCCGCCGGCGTGCTCTGGACCGTCGTCGAGCATCCCGAGGCTAGCAGCGCGGCAGCCAGACCCGCAGCAGCAAAACTGGTCGTCACTTTCGTTCGCAAGTTCCTGGTCATTGTGTTTTCCTCCGCAAGTTCAATTGGTTTCGTTATTCAGATTTTGCGCCCGCTATTATTGTCCGGCTTGTTGGACCGACCAGCCGTTGGCCGTGAGTTGCTGGTGCGCGAGCTGGGTCATTTGGCCGGTGGTCAGGAGAACGCGGTGCCGCATTCCCATAAATTCGGGATCGGTCGCAAAGCCGGCAATGCGCTGAGTCCAGGACAGGTAGTCGACCGGCGCGGGCAATATCGTGGCGCCATTCTGATCGCGCGCAATGATCAGGCTGGGAGCCAGCATCCGGGTGATAGGACTCTGTTGCTGACTCCATTGAACGAGCATTTGCAGCGAAGTCACCAGGGCGCGCGCCTGGTATTCGGTCATCATGTTGCCGATGTCGACCGCGGCGGCGCGCCGCCCCGGAATGTTGCCGAGCGCCTCGAGGTCTTTGACGGCGGTAACTTGCAGACTCAATGGAATAGCGGTGTTGCTGGTAAAGGCCACGATCTCTTCCTGCGATAGACCGAAGCTCTTCAGCTTTTTTTGAACCAGGATAATGAGGTCAGCTCTCGGGGTCTGATAGACGAGATCGTTAGTGACCGTGACGGCCGTGATGATCATTGAGCCAGGGACCGCCATCATGGCGGCAGAGACCGTCATGCGGGCGGAGAACATAACCCACGCAACATGGTTCAACTTCTTGGTTAGAATCGGATCGGAGCTGTAAGGATCAACGTGCAGCTCATGCGCGAGCTGGCGGCGGACCTGGTCGTAGCCTAACGCGGTGAGCGTAGCGTTGCCGGCCTGACCGGCGGCTTTGCCGCTGCCGAAAGAATTCGAGGCCGACGATGCTATCTCTCCCGCGCCCATGCTGACGCGGCTAAATAAGTCCCCGACTCCGCTCGGCAGCCCGGTTACAGTATCCATCGGATGCATGACCATATTTGCGGCGGCGCCTACAGGACGTACAGCGCTCGAGACCAGCGCCTGGGCGAATACACTGCTATTACTCATGCCGTCAAGCTGAGCGATCGCTGGAATCTCGGATAGGCGTATTTTCAGCATGTCGAGGCTTTCGACGTAGTAGGTGCCGGCGTCGTCATGGAATACGCTCGGGTCGGCGACGATGGTGTATTGGCCCATCGCGCCGTTGGTGGGCGCCTGTGGTTGAACCGAATATCCCGGGCCCGAGAGCGGAGTAGCGGGCGCCAGGTCGGCCACGTTGACGATAGGCGGCTCCTCGTACTGACCTCCGGCCGCGCCGAGTTGGGCTGGCTGGACGGCTGCCATCGGCGGCGGAGGCGCGGCAGGTGCGCTCGGCGCTTGCGCGGCCTGGCCTGGTTGGGACGGCGCTGTTTGAGAGCAACTCGCCAGCAGAAGTCCGGTGAGCAGGACGGATAGCAAACCTGTCGCGAGCGTGCTTCTTGAGTTGAGATTCATTTTCTCCCTCGGATTGCTTCTAGTTGCTCGCAAGACTGATCCATTTCTCCGAAGAACGATATTGTACTTTGGTACAATGGCCGAATGGCCGGTCCGCGATGCACAATGACCCGCGAGTGATGAGGCGGATGATCGCCGCCAAGCTCTCGGGGAGCCGGCATCGCTAGTTGTGGAAAAACCTACCGCCACAGTAATTGTCGTCGATGACGACGCGTCTATCCGCCACGCGCTAGGAAGGCAATTGCAAATCCTGGGATTCAATGTGTTGGAATTCGCAAGTGCGGAAGCGTTTCTCGAAAGCGACTTTCCAACCGGCGACGCGTGCCTGCTGTTGGACGTCTATATGCCGGGCATGAGCGGGATAGAATTATGTCAGAGTCTGGCCGCGTCGGGACGGTGCTTGCCGACGATTCTGATAAGCGGCCGCGACGATCCGCAGACCAGGAAAATGATGCGCGACGCGAACCCGATTGCGAGCTTGCTCAAGCCGTTCGATGAGAAAATCCTGGTACGCGCGATTCGTAAGGCATTGCGGAGGCCGCTGAATTTGCCGTTCTGACGGGAGCATTCAACATTAAACGAGGTGGAAGACGCGAATGATTTCTCAAACCTTTATGTTTCAAAGGCATGCCTCTCTCTGGTCCAGGCCATCGGCTCTATTTGCAATTGCCGGCGCGGCAGTTGCGCTCCTGTTGGCGTATCCGGCGGGATTGCGTGCGCAGGACACAGGAGCGTCTATGCCTCAAGCGGCGCAGCAAGCTGCCGGCGCGCTCACGGGCGATCAGCAGACTGCAGCGAACAGCGCGCTATGCTCGGCGATTGGAAGTCAAGTGCCGAATCCGGCTGCCGCCGCGCCGTCGGACCTGAGCAGCACGGCTGTAATTTCCGCCGCGGCTTCCACGTTCGCGAGCAGCACGAATCTTCCGCTGCCGAGCGCGACCAGCATGCTGCAAGGGTACGTCGCGCAGCATGCTACGGACATCCTGGCTTCCTGCGCCGCCAGCAACGCGGCGAGTGGTGTGACCTCGAAAATTCCGGGGGCGAGTAATTTGCCTTCGATGCCCTGAGCGCTCTGTCGGCGCCGCCCAAATCAATCTCGCTGGGGAGCCAAGATCGGCTCTAAGCGATAGGTAGCGGAATTATCTCGTGAATTCTTGATGATCCTTTGGTTTGCTGGCGTCTATTTGTTCGCATCGCCGCTTTGATGCAATTCGCTCTTCTTGTTATGGTGCGCAGCGAAGGGATCAGATTCCGCCTGGCTTTCATTCCGCGCCTCCACCTTAACCCCGGACATCAATCCCCAAAGCGCAGTTTCCATCGATGCAACGACGAGCCACCAGCGCCACCCTCGAGCCGAAACGTGACAGAGCCCCGCGCGTCGGACGCGAACGGCGAGAGCTGGTACGTTTTGAGTCGCTGGTGGGCGAACTATCGGCGGCGATGGCGCGAGCGTCGGCCGACGCGGTGGACCGCGAAATCGACAGCTGGCTGGGAAAGATCTGCCAGGCTCTGGACCTCGATCGTAGCGGCATTTACGAGCGTGATGCGCCCGACGCGCCCGTCCGCACGACGCATACTTGGCATCGTCCGAGTTCCCCGGCCTTTCCGGCGCACTACGACCCAGGCAAGTACCTGCGCGTGACCACCGACTACGTCATGGCGGGCAAGCAGATTACGTTTTCGCGGCCGAGCGAAATTCCGCCTGAGCTCGCGGATGCAAGGCGCTTCGTAGAGCAATACGGGCCCAAGGCTTCCGCAGTGATCCCGATGTGGGCGGGCGGCCGGGTCATCGGAGCGGCGAGCTTCGGCAAGTTCCGCTCTGCTCGGACCTGGTCGACGGAGCTGCTCGACCATCTGGCGCTCGCGGTGCGCCTTTTTGGAAGCGCGATCGAGCGCAAACAATCAGTGATTGCAATGCGCGCGGCTCGCGCCGAACTCAGAGTGGCTACGCGCCGCAACCTGATGAGCGAACTGGTTGCCTCACTCTCGCACGAAATCAACCAGCCGCTTGGCGCAATCTTGAGTAATCTGGGCGGTGTAGCGCGCCTACTGACTCAAGGAAATCCGCAGCCCGCGATGGCTCTAGAGGCGGTTAACAGTGCGATTGAAGATACCAAGCGAACTGCGGAAATCGTTCGGCGGATCCGTTCCATGTTCAAGAAAGATGCGGAGCACAAGACCGCAATCGACATCGGCGCCCTGGTCGGCGAAGTGGTGAAGCTGACCGCCGGCGAGGCCGCAATCCGGAGTGTCTCCGTGCAGGTTCAGGCTTCACCTTCGGTGCGGCGAGTCACCGGCGACGGTATCCAGCTTCAGCAGTGCATACTGAATCTGATCATGAACGCCTTCGACGCGATCACGGAGGCCAAGTCTGGTCCGCGCGGTGTAACAATCAAGGTGGCCCCGGAGAAGACCGGATGGGCCGCTATCAGCGTATCCGACAACGGCGCGGGCATCGACCCAGCCGTCGCGACCCGGCTGTTCGAGCCATTCGTTACCACCAAGAGCGAAGGAATGGGATTGGGGCTGCTGGTCACCCGGTCTATAGTCGAGAGTCACGGCGGCAGAATCTGGGCGACGCCGAATCCCGACCGCGGCGCCACCTTCACCTTCACCCTGCCCGTGGCGGAGAGGAAACGAGCCAGCGCATCGAGGCGCACGGATTGAACGCACCGTTTTGGGGTCGGCGACCCTGCGTTCAACTGGAGTGAATCTGCAGGATTCCCGCCATCCGCACCAGGTCGGCGATTGAGCCGGCGCCCATTTTGCTCATCACGCTGGCGCGATGCGCTTTCACGGTCCGTTCGGTCGTTCCCAATTCGGCGCCGACTTGCTTGTTCAGCAGGCCAGTGGTTATCAAGGCGAAGACTTCGCGCTCACGGGCAGTAAGAGATCGCTGGAGCACCTCGAGTTCGGTCCGCTCAAATTGTTCGGCGCGCCGCCTGCGCGAGAGATGAGCGCCCCGGGCAATCGAGCTCAAGAGAGCTTGATCGTCAACCGGCTTTTCGAGGAAATCCACAGCGCCCTTCCTCATCGCCTGCATGCCGAGCGACAAATCGCCATGACCGGTGATGAAGACGATCGACGCGTAAGGAACGACGCGGTTGAGTTCCTCCTGGAGCTGAAGCCCGTTCATCCGCGGCAGGTAAATGTCCGCGACGACGCAATCGAAGGCCATTGTTTCAACGACCGCGAGAAGTTCCTCGGCAGTCGAGTAAGCGGCGACTTCAAAGCCGGCGGTGCGGAGCTGGAAGGCGATGGCCTGCCGCGCGGGCTCGTCGTCTTCGATTATTGCCACTCTGATCGGTCCGGTCGCCGCAATACTGGCGCGTAGATCTTGCAGGTGGCTACTTTGAGATCGATCACGAAACTTTGCGGATGCCGCCATCTTCCCTCCCATGGCGTGTAGCTGCGAGACGTAACGAAATAGTACAAATCGTTGACTAAATCGAGCAATTGGACGTTTAGTCAAATATGACCTGAAGTTGGTTACCTGCAGAACACGCTCGGATGCTCTCTATATTATGTTTCTATTTCTGAATCTTCGCGGCTGCCGTCGGCTACTTTTCCGTACCTGATTTCAAGAGTTGACCGTTGAGCAAAAAGAAAAGGGCCCGGAGCAAGCGAGGAAACCAGGCTGGTAGCGGACAGCCCGCCGCGCGAGCGCAACCGTCCCGAGGCCTACCGACGTCGTCGCTTCGTTGGCCCAGGTTTGCAGCTTGGCTGATACCAATTTTCGTCGCAACCGTCCTGGTCGCTGCGCTCGTGACGCGATGGATCCATGAATCGGCGTCTCCAATACTTTCGTTGACGAAGCCCTCGATGCTCGACGCGAAATTCGTCGGAGCTGCCCAATGCGCGACCTGTCACGAGCAGGAGAATACTCGCTGGCGCGGTTCGCATCATCAACTGGCGATGCAAGCGGCGGCAGATTCGACAGTCCTGGGCGACTTCAATCACGTGAGCTTCAACAATAACGACGTCACGTCAACTTTTTTTCGGAGTGGCTCGAAGTTCATGGTACGAACCGACGGTCCCGACGGCGCCCTTCATGATTACGAAATCAAGTACACGTTCGGCGTATATCCGCTCCAGCAATATCTCATCGCGATGCCCGGCGGACGTTTGCAAGCACTCGGGATCGCCTGGGATAGCCGCCCGCGCGAGGGTGGCGGCCAGCGATGGTTCTTTCTATATCCCGGTCAAAAGATCACGTATCGAGACTCGCGGCATTGGACGGGCATCGATCAGAACTGGAACTACATGTGCGCCGATTGCCATTCGACCAACTTGCGCAGGAACTACGACCTGCGAACGCGCACCTACGCCACCACCTATGACGAGATCGATGTGGCATGCGAGGCTTGCCACGGTCCCGGTTCCAATCACTTGGCGTGGGCGAAGAAGCAGGGCGACTGGCGGAAACTCGATGCAACTGAGGGTTTGACGATCGCGCTCGACGAGCGCGGAGGCGTTGCATGGCCGATCGATCCGGCAACCGGCAACGCGCGGCGAAGCTCGCCGCGTCAATCAGAGCGGGAGATTCAGATGTGCGCGCGATGTCACGCGCGGCGCGGTCAAATTCACGAAGATTATGTGCATAGCCAGCCGGTCGGCGACGATTATCGCGTCGCGCTGCTCGATGAAGACCACTACTTCCCCGATGGACAGATAAAAGAGGAGGACTACGAATACGGCTCCTTCATCCAG
This sequence comes from uncultured delta proteobacterium, assembly GCA_963724395.1. Classification (GTDB taxonomy): domain Bacteria; phylum Desulfobacterota; class Binatia; order Binatales; family Binataceae; genus Binatus. The sequence continues at coordinate 711,729 of CAVRUK010000006.1, forward strand.
AGCCGGATGTTCCATGCCGGCGTGACGTGCAGCGATTGCCACGAGCCGCACAGCCTCAAGCTCCGGGCGGAGGGCAACGGTGTCTGTCTGCAATGTCATTCCGTGCAGAAGTACGATTCGCCGCAGCACCATTTTCATAAAGTCGGATCGGCGGGCGCGCGATGCGTCGAATGTCACATGCCAACGCGGACATACATGGTTGTCGACCCGCGTCGCGATCACAGTATCCGGATTCCGCGGCCCGACTTGTCGGTGAAGCTCGGCACTCCCAACGCTTGCACGAATTGCCACACCGACAAGTCTGCCCAGTGGGCGATGGATTCGGTGAATAAATGGTATGGGCACGCGCCTGAGGGGTTCCAGCGCTTTGCCGAGACTCTAGATGCCGGGACGGCGGGCGCGCCCGGCGCAGAGCAATCGCTTGAACGGTTGGTCGCGGACAGCGAGCAGCCGGCTATCGCTCGCGCTACCGCACTCTCCTTGCTGACCACCTATGCCCCCCGTCCAAGCGACGCAGCGGTTCGAATAGGAATCGTCGATGATTCGGCGCTGGTGCGGCGCGCCACGGTGCACGTCCTGACAGACTCCGAGCCAGATGCCAGCGCAAGTTCGCTAGCGCCTCTTCTCAGCGATCCAGTTCGGTCGGTGAGGATCGAAGCGGCTGAAGTGCTGGCAGGGTTGCGGGCAGACAAGTTACCTGCAGATGTTGCCGCTGCTCTGGGTCGCGCTATCGATGAGTATGTCAGCGCCCAGGAATTGAACGCGGACCGTCCCGAGGCGCATTTGAATTTGGGATTGCTGTACGCCAGGGAGAGTCATTTCGACAAAGCGGAGGCGGAACTCAAAACCGCATTGTCGCTCGACCCGAGTTTTGCACCAGCGGCGGTCAACCTCGCCGACCTCTATCGCGCGCAGAATCGGGACGAAGATGGCGAACGCGTTCTGAAGGATGCGATCAGTCGTTCGCCGAACGACGCGTCGCTCGAGCACGCCCTTGGGCTGCTGATGGTGCGTCAGAAGCGCGGTGTGCAAGCGCTCGATCTGCTGGGGGACGCAGCGCGGAACGATCCAGGCAATGCGCGTTACGTATACGTTTATGCGGTCGCGCTGAACGACGCTGGCAGGACCAGAGCGGCAATCGAGACACTGGAGAGCTCTATCAAAGAGCATCCTTATGACCGCGATTCACTGGCGGCACTGGTGAACTTCCTGGAACAGTCGGGCGATCGCGCCAAAGCACTGACCTACGCGCGGCGCCTCAACGAGCTGGAGCCCGATAGTCCAGTAGTTCGCCACATGCTGAGAGAGCTGGAGCAGCACCAGCCCGGCTGATACGAAATCCGAATCGAGCTTTCATCCGTTTCACCATGGAGAGGCATTGTACCTTAGTACAATAGCCGTCTCCCAGCCGCACATTTAGAATCGCTTTCCGTAAATGACGCGGATGCTCCGCAGACGACGATTCAGAGCAACCTGAAAAGAGCGTGGAGGAACAATTATGTGGCGTGTGAAATCGAAACTACATCGTAAAAGACTTTATCCGCTTGCAATGGCGCTGCCGGTGCTGTTGTTCGCCGGAGTAGCCAGCGCCCAATACCCGCTGCTGGATGCAGCCGCGAACAGGACCATCCAGAAATACCAGTATTCGTCCTGCGAACAGTTGTGGCAGCAGAGAGGGCAGCCGAAGTCACAGCGAGAACAGGAAGCAGTAAATTTTCTGCGCAGCGATCCACAGATGCGCAGGATGTTTATCGACAAGGTCGCCGCACCCGTCGCCAACAAATTGTTTGAATGCGGAATGATCCCATGATCAGCGCAGGGCAGACGGAATTGGCTGATTAACAGCAGTAGTCAACGGGAGGGCGAGAAATGAGCTTCAAATTTGCGGCCGCCGCTTGCGGGGCTGCGATGGGAATCGCGTTCGCATTGAACGCCGCAATGGCCGCGGACCCGGCTGCAACGTCCACTCAAGCCGCGCCGCTCGTCCAGGCGGCCCCTCTCCCGAAGATTGACCCGCAGGCTGACGAACTTCTGAGCAAAACATGCGGAGCGCTGGGAGCGGCCGACGCGTTCAGCTTTCACGCGGAGATACTGTTCGACAAGGTGCTTCCGCACGCTGTGAAGGTTCAGTACGCGGCCGAAATGAATTTTGCGCTTCAGCGACCGGACGAACTGGTTGTCGATTACCACAGCGACCTGGGCGGCAAACAAATCTGGTACCAGGGTGACACGTTGACGATCTTCGACGAGCCGCACCTGATGTACGCGAGCATGAAAGTTCCCGCTTCGATTGACACGATGCTCGATCAGGTGGCGCAAACGGAGCACCTGACGCTCCCACTCTCGAACCTCGCGTACAGCGATCCGTGCCAGAGAATACGCAAACAGATCATCTATGGCGGTTACGTTGGCGTGAACGACGTCAACGGTATCGAGTGCGATCATGTGGCGTTCTCGTCCAGCAACATCGATCTGCAGCTTTGGCTTGACCGTTCCGGAAAACCGGTCCCGCGCAAAATCGTGATCAACTATCGAACCGAGCCGGGTTCGCCGGAATACATCGCCGTACTGTCTGACTGGAAATTTCCAAAGGAAATTGCGGATAGCCATTTTCGCGCGGAACTTCCGAAGGACGCAAAACGGATCGAGTTTCTGAAGGTCAAGGAGACACAGCCATGAAGAACAATGTGGATTTGTGCGTCGCCTCGAGATTTTCGCTGCGGGTCTTCGTTCTGGTCAGTGCATTCGCGCTCGTGAATGCGCCCAATGCGCTGGCAAGGTGGGGCGGGGGAGGCGGCGGCGGAGGCTTTGGCGGCGGTAGAAGCTTTGGTGGCGGTGGTGGCGGATATCACGGCGGTTCTGACGGGTTCGACGGCGGCAGCTTTGGTCATTCCAGTTCCGGTGGCGATTCCTGGCAACACTCATCGAGCGGCTCGGGAAGCCAGTACAAATCCTCAGATTCTGGAAATACGTACAATTACAACAAATCATCTTCGCAATATAACCAGTACAAACCGCCCTCAGAATCCGGAAGTACTTACGGAAGCAGCTCCAGTTCGTCAAACAAGCAGTCTGACTACAACGAGTACAATGCAAACCAGCAGGCCCAAAAGCAGGCCCAGTACAACGAAGCGAATACTCTTCAGGAGAACAACGAAAAGACCGAAAAGCAGATGCAGAACAACACCGATAATACCATTAACAACAATGTGGGTAACACCAATTGGAACGGCAGCGGTGGAGGCGGCGGTGGCGGGAGCAACAACTATTACTATGGTGGTGGGGGCGGCGGTTCGAGTAGTGGCGAGGTGGCAGGTGCGGCGGTGCTCGGTGCAGTTGGCGGCATGGCAGTTGGGTCGTTGATAACTGCGAACTCGCAACCCAAGCCTCAAACAACAATTATCGAGAATAATCCCTACGGTTATTATCCACCCCCGGCTCCACCGCCCGGGTACCAACCCTACTACTACGGCAGCCAGGTGACCTATGCACCGCCACCGGCTTATGCGCCACCTACGACCTACAACAACTATTAAGTCTTATTGCATCCTCTACGGGGTATCTAGCTGACAGAACGAGCGCACAGGATTATAGACCAGGTGAACGGATACTACGCCAAGCAAGGATGGGACGCCCAGGGGACGACGACTGTGCGCATAGATGGTGTCTGCTCTTCGATACTTGATGGAAGGCGCAGAGTGGCTTTGGACCGGCTCTCGAACGAAGTTGTCGAACAGAACTGATCTAATTTCGAAACGATTGCACGGAATAATCACTTGATTTGAACGCTCGACGCCAAAAGACTGTTCCGACTTTGACTCGAGTTCCACCAGTTGTCCCTGGAATACCAGGTGCAATCCTGCGGATTCGATACAGCCTGATCGGGCTCATCGCACTAGCCACGGTTTTGGGGTGGTCTGCGCTCGCATCTTCGGCCAACGCGGCGGATTCCGCCGGGGTCGATTCCGAGACTGAGGTTAACAAGGAACTCTCGAATCCAATCTCAAGCATCTGGGCGCTCCAGATTCAGGAAAATACCTACTTCATCCATCCTGGCATCGAGGACAAATCGAGCCGCAACTCAGTCAACGTCCAGTTCCAACCGGTTCTGCCGCTGGCCTTAACCGACAACTGGAACCTGATCACCCGGCCGGTATTTCAGATCGTCAATTCAGTTCCGGTGCCAACGCAGACGGGCCATATCTATCAGGCTACAGGCTTTGGCGACACGATCCTAGCTACGCTCCTTTCGCCGAGCCCGAGACTAGCGGGACCTTGGCTCCTAGGCGCCGGACCGACCTTCATCTTTCCCACCGCGACGACAACAAACGTCGGGCAAAAGAAGTGGCAGCTCGGACCCGGCGGAGTATTCGGTTACTTGGGCGAGCATTACATCGTCGGTGTATTTCCGCAGCAATGGTTTTCAGTCGGTGGGAACGGATCGAAGCAGACCAGCCAGATGAATGTGCAATACTTCGCGTCGTACTTTCTTCCTCACGGTTGGTCCGTTGGCACTTCACCGAACGTGCTTATCAACTGGTATGCGAGCGACGGCAACAAAGTAACTTTCCCGATCGGCCTCAACGTATCGAAGGTGCAAAAGATCGGCGTGCTACCGGTGAAATTCGCGGTCCAAGGTCAATACATGCCGGTCAACCCTTCGGTCTTCGGCCAGCGGTGGAATATTCAAGTCGCTATCACGCCGGTCATTCCGAAGCTGATCAAGAGAGAGCTTCTGCAAGGCTGGTGAGCGAGCGCCAAGATGCGGTCACGAAAACGACTAAAGAAGGTGAGGAAACATGAGCACGAGACTAAAAACTCTGCGCAACGTGGGTGCAGTGTTGATGATGGCTTGTTTGTTCACGGCGGGCGCGGTGCACGCCCAGCAGATCACAGGCGTACCAGGTTCACCCAGCGCCACGGTCACGCTTGACGGCAAACAACTGCCGCCGCCGCCGATGCCGTTTGGCGGCGTGATCAAGGAAAGCGCCAAGGATTCGACCCCGTGGTGGCCGCCGCGCGTCGTGCCGCCCAAGGGCGCGCCCAACATCCTGCTGATCATGACCGACGATCAGGGTTACGGGGTTTCGAGCACCTTCGGTGGCGTGATTCCGACGCCCGCGCTAGATCGCATCGCGCAGGCGGGACTGCGCTACACGCAATTCCATTCCACGGCCCTGTGCTCTCCAACGCGTGCCGCTCTGATCACCGGGCGCAATCATCATTCGGTGGGTTTCGGCGTAGTCACCGAAATATCTACTGGTTACCCCGGCTACAACTCAGTAATAGGTCCCGATAATGCCACCATCGGCACGATCCTTCGGGACAACGGTTACTCCACCTCGTGGTTTGGCAAAGAGCATAACACCCCCAGCTTCCAATACAGCGCGGCAGGGCCTTTCGACCAATGGCCGGTGGGTATGGGCTTTCAATATTTCTACGGATTCATGGGCGGCGAGACCGATCAGTGGACGCCCTACCTCTTTCGCAATACGACGCAGGTGTTTCCGTGGATCGGGAAGCCCGGTTACAACCTCACCACTGATATGGCGGACGACGCCGTTAGGTACATGCGCGACCTGAACGCAGCCGCGCCTGACCAGCCGTTCTTTCTCTATTACGTCCCCGGTGGCACCCATTCGCCGCATCAACCGACCAAGGAATGGATCGATAAGTTCAAGGGCAAGTTTGACATGGGCTATGAAAAGTTACGCGACCAGATATTCGCCAATCAGAAAAGGCTCGGCGTGATCCCAGCGAGCACGCAGCTTACCCCATGGCCGGACGGACAAGCCGCGTATGCTGGCGCAAAGCTGCCTAGATGGGACTCGCTTTCAGTCCTACAGAAGAAACTCTACGCGCGTGAGGCGGAGGTGTTCGCGGCCTATGCGGCCTACACGGACCATGAAATTGGCCGGGTAATTCAAGAAATCCAGGATGAAGGCAAGCTCGACAACACTCTTATTATCTATATCGTCGGCGACAACGGCACCAGCGCTGAAGGCACGCTGGAGGGCACATACAACGATCTCACCGCATACAACGGCATATTCGAGGTACCCATGCCGTTGCAGTTACTGCACTATTCAGAATGGGGCTCGGACAAGACCTATCCGCATATGTCGGTGGGATGGTCATGGGCGTTTGACACTCCGTTCAAGTGGACGAAGCAGGTGGCGTCGCATTTCGGCGGTACACGTCAGGGTCTGGCCATTTCATGGCCCGGACACATCAACGATCCTGGCGGTATCCGGACGCAGTTCCACCACGTCATCGACATCGTGCCAACGATCCTTGATGCCACCGGCATCAAGGCTCCCGACGAGGTCGATGGCATCAAGCAGAAACCAATTGAAGGTGTGAGCATGGCCTACACTTTTGATAAGGCCAACGCCAACGCACCGTCGAAGCACGACACCCAGTATTTCGAGATGGTCGGCAACCGCGCGATTTACCACGGCGGTTGGATCGCATCCACTACACCTCCCTCTCCGCCCTGGCTCATTGGAACAGGCGAGATGCCAGCCATGAATGATTACAAATGGGAGCTTTACAACATCGCTGACGACTACTCGCAATACAACGACCTGGCCTCGAAAATGCCGGACAAGCTGAAAGAAATGCAGGCGTTGTTCACTACCGAGGCCGCGAAATATCAGGTCCTGCCTTTGGATAACAGGGGCTTTGCGCGCCTGTTGACGCCGCGACCAAGTGCGGTCGCCGGACGGACGGTGTTCACCTACTCGGGTGAGAATACCGGCATTCCTTTCGGCAATGCTCCCAGCATTTTGGACAGGGACTACACCATTACCGCCGACTTGACGATTCCTAAAGGAGGCGCCGAAGGAATGATCGTGACCCTGGGCGGCCGTTTCGGCGGGTACGGCCTCTACCTGCTGAAGGGCAAGCCGGTCTTCGACTACAACCTTCTCGACATGACGCACTACCGCTGGGAGGGGGGACCATTAGGTCATGGTGTGTTGGCTGACGCGCTCAAGCCAGGCAAACACACGATTGTGTTCGACTTCAAGTACGACGGTCCGGGACCCGGCAAAGGCGGCGAAGGAGTACTAAAAGTAGATGGCAACGAAATCGCCCGCAAGAAGATCCCGCACACGATCCCGCTGCTCATGACCGTAGACGAGACCTTCGATATAGGGAGCGATACTCGCACGGCGGTGAACGACGACTACAAGCTACCGTTTCGCTTTACTGGCACTATTGACAAGCTGACTTTCAACCTTGGGCCCGAGCAGCTGACCGATGCGGACCGGAAGGCGATCGCGGAGAAACTCGCGCGGGCAAGAGACTAGGCGGCCGTGGATGGTCTGCTGACCGCGACTGCGGTGATTGAGGCAGGTGCCGGCCTGGCGTTGCTGAGTGTCCCATCGGCAGCGGTGAAACTCCTGCTCGGCGCGCCGTTGGAGGCGCCTGAAGCCTTCACCATCGCGCGCTTGGGAGGGGCAGGGTTGCTTACCCTGGGAGCAGCATTCTGGCTTGCGCGCGGAGACTCGCAAAGCCGCGCTGCGAGAGGATTGGTGGCAGCGGTGGTGCTCTATAATCTCGGAGCAGTTGTTATTCTCGGCGCTGCCGGCCTGCGCTCGCAGTCGGTCGGCATCGCGTTGTGGCCGGCAGTTGTGTTGCATGCGGTTATGACCGCCTGGTGCATTGCTTGCCTGCTGACTGGCGAAGAGTTACGCGAGCACTTGCATGGGTGAAGCACCGGTCGATCGCGGGGAGCGCACGAAGGTCGAGCTGTGGATCAGCGGCGCGGCGGTTATTTTGCTCGGGCTATTGTGCCTCCTCGTTCTGCGTCCATTTATATCTGCGGCGCTATGGGCGGTGATTCTTTGCTTCACGACGTGGCCCCTCTTCCTGAGGCTTGAAGGACTGCTAGGCGGACGACGGACCCTTGCGGCGCTTATAGCTACATTGTTCCTCGCAGCCGCGATGGCTGCGCCAGTTGCTATCCTGGGAGCTACGCTGGCCGACAATGTATCGAGTCTGATCACTGCCAGTCAGAAGCTTATCCAGGAAGGTCCTCCGGGTCCGCCCGACTGGGTCGCGAGCGTGCCCCTGATTGGCGGCCGTGTCGCCGACTACTGGAACGACCTGAACCAGAGCGGTTCGGTGCCGTTACATGAATTGGCGAAGCTGCTGCCCGCGGCGAAGAAGATTGCGGGGTGGGGTGGCCGGGCGCTTGCCGAAGGCATCGTTCAGATCATTCTAAGTCTGGTGATTGCGTTCTTTTTCTATCGCGATGGACATACCGCCGCCTATCAACTTCAATCGGCACTTCATCGGATAGCCGGGGAGAGAGGCGGTCGCCTCCTTGACCTCGCGGGCGCGACGATTCGGGCGGTCGTTTACGGCGTACTCGGTACCGCGCTTCTCCAGGGCGTCGTCGCGGCTGTCGGCTTTGCTATCGCCGGAGTTCCTGGCTCCGTGTCCCTGGGGTTCGTCACTTTTGTGATGTCGTTTATCCCTGGCGGACCGCTGTTAGTCGCGGCGCCGGCTGCGTTCTGGCTGTATCGGCAAGGCTCGACGGGGTGGGCGGTCTTCATCATGGCGTGGGGAGTGATGGTCGGGATGCTGGACAACGTCGTGAAACCGCTGCTCATCAGCCGCGGCGGCTCGACGCCGATGATTCTGGTGATGCTTGGAGTGTTAGGAGGAGCGGTCGCGTTCGGCGTTATCGGGATGTTCCTTGGACCGACGCTGGTGGCACTGAGCTATAGCCTCTTCGAGCAGTGGTCGCTGTCGGCCGGCGGGGGCCAGGAGCACGGCACGACGATCTGACTGCGCCGACCGCTGCGACGGCTGCGTATCGAGCACTCAGATTCGCCGATTGTAAAGCGAAGAGATATTGTACCTTGGTACAATAGCCGCACCCGACTGCGCTGCGCAAAAATGAGCTTTCAATATTCGAGTGGATAACCAGTCATACAACCTGCCGGTCGGGGATACCTCGCTCATTGCCTGTCTGCACTGCGATCTGCTGCAGCGCATCCCGGACCTTGCGCCCGGCGCGTCAGCGCGCTGCCCCAGATGCAACAAGGAGCTGTGGCGGCATCGGGTCGACTCACTCAACCGAACGCTCGCGCTGACGTTGGGGGCCGTGGTCCTCTACGTGATCGCAAACTCAGTGCCGATGCTCGGGCTCACGATCGTGGGGCGCGACGCTTCGACCACGGTCATCGGAGGCGCCCAGCACCTCTGGGACAACGATCAGAAGATCGTTGGCGTGCTGGTGCTGTTCACGGCAGTGATCGCACCGGCGCTGCAAATAGGCCTGATGCTTGCGATCGTGCTCGGCGCAATGCGCGAACGGCCGCCGCGATGGGTGGGAACGCTGCTGCGCTATCATCCGACCACGCGCATCTGGAGCATGATCGAGGTCATGATGGTCGGCGTGCTGGTTGCGCTGGTCAAGATTGCGGACTACGCGACCGTAATTCCAGGAATGGCGCTGTTCGTGCTCTGGGTGTTGGTCTTCGTCCTGGCCGGGATGTCGGCTGCCTTCGACTCACGAGACGTCTGGGAAAGGATCCAGTGGGCGGACGAAGCGCAGCGCGACGCTGTCGGCGATAGCCTGGCGGGGGAAACGTCGTGAGTTCGACCGGCATTACCGCGATGCAACGGGGCCTGCAGAGCTGCGAGGGCTGCGGACTGCTCTCCCGTCCCGCGCCCGGCGAGGAAGAAGGACTGTGCCCACGCTGTGGCGAAGAGCTCGCGTTTCGCAAGCCGGCCAGCTTCCAGCGAACCTGGGCATATTTGCTCGCGGCGGCGATCTGCTACATCCCGGCCAACGTGCTCCCCGTTTTGACGACGACCACGGCGGCGGGCGCCGAGTCCGACACCATCATGCAGGGAGTAGTGCTGCTGTGGTCGCCGACCGGATGGCCGCTGTCGATCATAGTGCTGGTCGCGAGCATCATGATTCCGAGCGCGAAGATCCTGGCGCTTGGATACTTGCTGATCACGGCGCAGCGGGGCTCGGTCGCCAACAATGAGCAGCGGGTCCGGATGTACAGGATGGTCGAATTCATCGGACGCTGGTCGATGGTCGACGTATTCGTCGACACCTTCACCGCGGCCCTGATTCAGCTACAACCGCTCATGTCGGTTGAGCCGGGGCCCGGCTTGATATTCTTCGCGGCGGTAGTGGTGTTTACGATGCTCGCGGTCGAGTCGTTCGATCCGCGGCTGATCTGGGATTCGGCAAGTTCGCAAGAGGCAGATTCGAAAGAGGTTACCTATGCCTGATCGCGATCCCCCACGTTCTTCGGTTCCCGAGTCGAGGAACGTGCCCAAGAAGCGCACGCGGCTCTCGCTCGTTTGGTTCATCCCGATTCTGGCGGCGGTGGTCGGCGCATGGGTGGCAGTGACGCGGGTGATGAGCGAAGGGCCCAAGATAACGATCGTGATGAAATCGGCGGAAGGACTGGAGGCCGGCAAGACCAAGATTCACTACAACGGCGTCGATATCGGCACGGTCACAACGATAGAGCTGTCGCCGGATCACCAAACCGTGATCCTCAAGGCGCAGATGGCGCCAAAGACGGAAGGCTTCCTCGTCGCAGATACGAAGTTCTGGGTGGTGCGGCCCCGAATATCCGGCGCCAACGTCACGGGACTGGGCACGCTCATTTCAGGCGCCTACATAGGTGTGGAGATAGGCTCTTCGCAGGAAGACCGGCGCGACTTTGTAGCGCTCGAAACGCCGCCCGTGATCAGCGGCGAAATTCCCGGTCGTTTCTTCATTTTGAAGACTCCTGACCTGGGCTCGATTGACACCGGCACGCCAATCTACTTCAGGCGTCTACAGGTCGGACAAATCGCATCATACGCACTCGACAAGGACGGCAAGAATCTGACTGTCAAGGCGTTCGTGCAAGCGCCTTACGACCAATACGTCAACCCTAACACTCGCTTCTGGCATGCGAGCGGAATCGACCTGTCGCTCTCGGCGAGCGGTCTGAGCGTGCAGACGCAGTCATTGTTGTCGATCCTTATAGGAGGTGTCGCGTTCGAGACGGCCTCGAACGTCCTGATCTTGCCGCCGTCCGACGAGAATGCCGTCTTCACCCTGTACAGCAACCGGACTGAAGCCTTCAATCCGCCTCCGCGCAATCCGCAGACCTATCAGCTCATATTCAAAGACTCAGTTCGGGGACTTTCGCCCGGGGCGCCGGTTGAGTTCCGCGGCATCAAGATCGGAGAGGTCTCGGATATCAACGCCCAGATCGATCTCAAGACTTTCGAGTTCCTGGCGCCGGTGACTATCAGTTTGGACCCACAGAGACTAGGGGTAAAAGTCCTAGATCTGGGTCCCGGCGGGAACCTGGAGACTATGCGTCGGAGGCTAATCAACGCTTTGGTGGCGCACGGGGTCCGGGCGCAACTGAAAACCGGGAACCTCCTTACCGGGTCTGTGTATGTGTCGCTCGACTTCTTCCCCGGCGCACCGCCGGCAACTGTTGACTGGTCGCAAAACCCAGTGCAACTGCCGACGACTTCGGGACAGCTCGAGGCGACCGAGGCCACGGTGGAGAACATTATCAAGAAACTCGACAAGGTGCCGTTCCAGGAGATCGGAGAAGACCTGCACAAGGCGATAGGCCAGCTCGATACGACGCTGGTGAGTGCGCAAGGCACGCTATCGAGTGCGCGCGGCACTCTGGATAACACCAGCAATCTGACCGAGCCGAATTCCGCGCAGGTTCAGCAGCTCGGCAGCACCCTGCAGGAGGTGAGCCGTGCAGCTAGATCGGTGCGCGTGCTGGCGGACTATCTCGAGCGCCATCCCGAGGCGCTCCTTCAAGGCAAGAAGGGGGGACCGAAGTGATGGCACGGCGGATATCAGAATTGATTTCGATCGCGTTGCTAACGGCAATAGCGGCAGGTTGCAGCACTGCGCCGGCGCATTTCTACTCGCTAGCCTCGACCGCGACGGCAGACGGCATGCCGGCAACGAGCGCCTCGGTGATGGTCGGTCCGGTTACGATACCAGCTTCGGTGGACCAGCCGGAGTTCGTCGTGCAAGTCGCGCCGAATCGCGTCGAGGTTGACGAGTTCAATCGATGGGTCTCGCCGCTGAATGACGCGATCGCGCGCGCCGTCGCTGGCGACCTGGTCGTGCTGCTCGGGACGCCGGATGTGGCCTCGGCACAACTCGCCAATTTCACCCCGGACTACAGGGTCACGATCGACGTACAGCGCTTCGAGTCGATTCAAGGCCAGGCCGCGACGCTCGAGGCGGTGTGGACAGTGCGCAAGACCGCGGGCGGAGAAATCCGCTCGGGACGCACCGTCGCCCGCGAGCCGGTGCAGGGTCAGGGGTTTGAGGCTCTCGCCGCGGCGCATAGCCAGGCAATCGCGAAGATGAGCGCCGACATCGCCGCGGTGATCCGCGCCGAAGCCGAGCAGAAGCCATAGCGATTTTCTGGAGGCCGATCTCTTCGTGGCGAAGCACAATCTGATCTCAGGAACTATATGACCGCAACTGGCGCCGAGGTTTATCGAGAATGAAGTTACTAGCCAGACCCAAAGGCCGAACAATCCCGCTAATACTCGCGGCGACAGTCTTGATGTCCACGTCGCCGATGGTCACCGGTTGCTCGCGAGGCGATGACCAGCCCGCGGCCGCACCGTCGTCGCAGGCGCCGCCGAGCGTCGCCGCGACTGCGCCACCACCGGCTGCTGCTGCACCCGCTCCCGCTGCGGACGCTGAACCGGGGCCTCCGCCGGGCGCTGCCACCGCGCAGGAGTTGCAGGAACTGGTCTCGCCCATAGCGCTCTATCCTGACGTGCTGGTGGCGCAGATCCTGGCGGGATCGACCTATCCGACGCAGGTTGTGGAAGCGGATAGATGGCTCAAGCAAAACCCCAACCTGAAAGGAGATCAGTTGGCCGCGCAGGTGAATCAGCAATCGTGGGATCCCAGTATCAAGTCGCTGACTCAGTTTCCTACCGTGCTTCAAACGATGAGCGACAGCCTGGCGTGGACTTCGTCGCTGGGTGAGGCGTACTACAATCAGCCCGCCGACGTGATGAATGCGATCCAGGTCATGCGCAACATGGCGATCAACGCGGGAACGCTGAAGTCCACGGCGCAACAGCAAGTTGAAGTGCAGCCCGCACCTCCGGCCGCTCAAGGTGTTGCGCAACCCTCGGTGCAGCAGACTGTCATCATCCAGCCAGCGCAGCCGAACACGGTTTACGTCCCGCAGTACAATCCTACCAGCGCTTACGGCGCACCGGTCCCTGCGCCGGCAGGATACAGCGGGAGCGATTTGCTCCTTACGGGAGTCTTATCGTTCGGAGCCGGGATTTTGCTTGGGTCGCTTATCAACAATGGCAACAACAACTGGGGCTGCAATTGGTACGGAGGCCACGGCTATAGCAGCTCTGTCAAGTACAACAACAATGTCTACATCACCAACAACAACGTGTACCCGGGACGACCTCCCGGTGGAGGTTACCCAGGATACCGGCCGCCGAACTCTGGATACCCGCGTCCAGGATATCCGGCGCGACCGATGCCATATCCAGGCGCTAAGCCACCCTACAACAATGGCGGCGGATACAATCGTCCTAACAACGGCGGAGTCCCGGCCACGCGCCCATACAACCCGAACACCGCGAGGCCGGCCAATCCCAATTTTCCCAAGCCCAGCACGCTTCCGAACAATCCGGCCGGAAACAATCCGAACCGGAAGGAAGCCGGGAAGAATCGACCTAATCAACCGGAAGCCGGTAAGAATCGACCTAATCAGCCTGAAGTCGGGAAGAATCGACCTAATCAACCTACCAATCCTATCGCTGCAAATCGGCCCGCTGCTACCAAGCCTGCCAATCGCGCAGCAGACCCGGCACGAGGCTTCGCGAAAGACAATGCCAGCACGGGCGGCCGCAGTAGCGCGTTAGGTGGATATGAGCCCGGCGCAAATGCGCGAGCATCCAGCGACCGCGGACAAGCCAGCGTCAAGGCAAACCAGAAAGCTTCCGGCGGACGCGCCGGCAATGGCGGCGGAGGTGGTAATATCAAACGCGGCGGCGGCGGAGGCGGCGGAAACGGCGGAGGCGGTGGCAATCGAGGCGGCCGCAAAAAAGGCAATTGAGGAGTTCCAATGATGTTCAATCAAATGAGTGAGGAATGCCTCGAGATCAACTTGCACCGCGCCCCAGACACGACGGGGAAGAGTTCTAAGTCGGATTTCTTCAATTATTCGAGAGCTGGAATCTCGATTGTTCTTTCGGCTCTACTCCTTGTATGCCCGCTCTTCCTTCGTTTCGTTTCCGCCGATGAGACGCCCACGCAGCAAGTGTTTGCATCACCGGACGCCGCGGTAAGTGCGCTGGTCGCCGCTGATAAAGCCGACGACATGAAGGCGTTGAGCTCCATATTGGGCCCCGACGCGGACCAGCTACTTTCATCGGGCGATCCGGTCGCCGACAAGAACGCGCGCGACGACTTCGCGCGTCGTTACAATGAAATGCATCGCCTCGAGTACGACGATCAGGGCCGCGTCATTCTCTATGTGGGCGCGAACAATTGGCCGACTCCAATTCCGCTCGTAAAGAAAAGTGGCGGTTGGGTATTCGATACTGCAGCCGGCAAGGACGAGCTACTCTACCGGCGAATTGGTCGGAACGAGCTGTTTACGATAAAGGTTCTCGAAGATCTGGCTGACGCTCAATCGGAATACGCTAGCGATGCCCATGATGGCGAGAGTGCGGGGCAGTTCGCTCGGAAAATCCTGAGCGATACCGGTAAGCACGACGGATTGTACTGGGAAGCCGCCGAAGGGCAGCCTGAGAGTCCTATCGGACCCCTTGTCGCCACCGCCGCCGCCGAAGGTTACAAGAAGGACACCGGTGGAAACCCTGTCCCGTTTCATGGCTACTTCTACAAAGTACTGACCAAGCAGGGAAGGAACGCCCCGGGCGGCGCAAAGAATTACCTGGTTGACGGTAAAATGACGAATGGGTTCGCATTCCTGGCCTATCCCGCCGATTATCGCAATTCGGGAGTAATGACGTTCATGATCAACCAGGATGGTGTTATCGTTCAAAAGGATCTTGGACCCGACACCGTCAAGTCGGCGAGCGCTATAGCCGGATACAATCCCGACAAGACCTGGCAAGAAGTGGACGAGTAATTCAGCGATGGCGCGCAGCGATCATACGTCAGTCGAGGCTGGCCTTGTGACTCAGTTGCGGCGAGAAATCCGCCGCCGCCTCTTTCCGCACCGGCATACAGCGCTGCTCGTCGCACTCATCGCTATGTTCTTGGTGCGGCCGTTTACCGGCGATTCCGGAGCCGGTCCGACGCTGACCACGATCGCAATGCTCCTTCTGCTGATGCTGGCTCTGTATAACATCGACGTCGATGAACTCGTCGGTGATCGAAAAATCCTGCTGGCTCAGAGGACGAGACGTAACGTCATTGCGTGGACGCTCGGCATACCCGCGGTGGTGGAGCGATTAGTGGCTATCTTGGCGCCCACTCATAAGCTTTACCTCGGGGGTACGTTTCTGTGGTTGCTGCTCTTTGCCTACATTACGTGGAATGAATTGCGCGCGGTGTTGAAGCAGAAGGAGGTTACGCGCGAAGTCATCAGCATGTCGATTTCCACCTATCTCCTTCTCGGATTTACGTGCGGGCTTTTCTATATTACCCTTCACGATCTCCAGCCCAACGCGTTCAGCTTCGGTGCCGGAGCTCCCGTCTCCGAGACACAGACTATCCCGGTCCTCATCTATTTCAGCTTGACGACGCTTTCGACTATAGGCTTTGGCGACATCACTCCAGTAACTCTGCAGGCTCGTTATGTCGCTGTGGCAGAAGGAATCACCGGACAGTTCTATCTCGCGATTTTGGTCGCCCGGCTCGTTGGAATGCAGATGACCCAATCTGCCAGTTCTCAGCCTGAAGCCAAGGTCCGGGATTCCGACTCGTAAGGACATGGGCTATCGTGCAATAGTCTTGGTACTGGGCTTAGTGGTTGGCGCAGGTACGATAGAGGGCGTTGCGCAGGCTGATAATGGAAACGCGTCGAGTCCTAGCCAGTTAGAGCTCGTCAATCAAGCGAATGCCCCTATTTCGAGTCTCTTCCAGATACGACTGCAGGATGCGTACGCACCGGCTTTCCAAGGCTCATTGCACGGGCAGGGCAATCTCTTTTCGATCGACGTCGGCATGCCTTTGCCGCAGTTCCGGCTGCTGCCGTTGCCGCAGCTGTCACTGTTAACGATTCCCGCAGCGGTGACACTTCCACTCCCGCTTCCGCTCGGTACATTGACGGGCTTTGGGGACGTCCGCTTTGTCGATCTAGCAGTGCTTGATGCAGGCCATAGCTTGCTTTTCGGAATAGGACCTACATTTGTCTTCCCTACTGCCAGCAACCTGTTCTCCGGCCAAGGTAAATGGCAGGTTGGTCCTGCGGCGGCTGCAGCGTTCGCACCGCGCAACTGGTTGTTCGGAGTGCTGGCGCAAAACCCAATCTCATTCGCGGGAGATCCGACTCGCCCCGCCGCGAACGCCTTGTTTCTTCAACCGTTCATTACCTACCAGCTTGGACACGGATGGTACGTCAGATCTGAGCCGCAGATGATTCTCGACTGGGAGACGAACAAGCAGCAGCTGCCGCTCGACGCGGGAGTTGGCCGGGTTTTCAAAATTGGCCCGCAATATGTGAACACCTTTGTCGAGCCGGCTTGGAACGTGTCGGGCGACGGACCGGCTCCTCGCTACGCAATTACATTTGGCTTCGCGCTGCTGTATCCAAATTTCTGGAGCTCGCGGGCACGGTAGCGTGATGAAGGACGGGAACTGAACTTCGGAGGAGGTGCTCGTGAGCCCGACGGCGATTGGCTGGATCGTCCTGGCTTGTGTCTTTGGAGGCGCGCTGCTCGGAATGGTGCTTCGCAGGATTCTGCCCGAGAACCATCTGAGCACGGAGTCCAAGGACGTAATCAAGCTGGGGATAGCGCTTACCTCGACAATGTCAGCACTGGTTCTCGCGCTACTCATCAGCTCGGCAAAGAGTTCCTACGACGCGCAGAGAAATGAAATCACGCAAATGTCCGCCAACATCATACTGCTTGATCGCTTGCTGGCCCACTACGGCCCCGAGACGAAAGAAGCTCGCCAACTAGTCGCTAGCTCAGCCACCGGCATCGCCGATAGGATCTGGCCCGAGAAGGGTGCTGAATCCAAGGCGTCCGAGTCGCTGACACCCTCGGGCGAAGCCTTTTTTGACAAGATCCAGGAACTTTCTCCGCAGAACGATGTTCAGCGCGCGCTTCAAGCCCAGGCCTTGAAGACCAGCATCGATATTGGACAGACGCGATTGTTGCTGCTCGAGCAGGGTGGCCGCTCGATACCTATGCCTTTCCTAGTACTGCTGATCTTCTGGGTAACTATCATATTCCTTAGCTTTGGACTTTTCGCGCCTCCGAATGCGACCGTTGTAGCTACCTTGTTCCTGTGCGCGCTTTCGGTTTCAGGCGCGATCTTCATGATCATGGAGTTGGACCGCCCATTCGGCGGGCTGATTCAGATTTCAAGTGCTCCTTTGCGCAGCGCTATAGCCCGTATCGGGAAGTAGCGTCTTAGTTCGTTATCCACGAAAGGCTGCCAGACATCCCGTTTGTTTGAGCACTGCGTCGATAGCACTCTTATCAGGCAGCGCAGTGTACTTCGCGCGCAGATTGGCAAGGGACTTAGCGTGATACTTCTGCGGCTTCTGGGTCCAGGTCTTGCCCGCCAGCGCTACTGTGAACTCTTCTCGACCGCTTGCGATCGCATCCGCGTTGGCGACCGTCCATGGGATGAAAAGCCTGCCGACCTGGCGCTCGAGCAACGGCGTCAGGGTGGGAGCGAGGCTCGACCACGCCTCGAAATCGCCTTCGGCCCTGGGCCATAGCATGCGATGGATCCACGCGAGCAGATTTGGCGTCGTCGCGTTGATGAGCCCGCCCGGCGTTGGATCAGTCCACGCGTTGTAGAGCTGCCCCCACATCGCGAAGTCGCCGAACGCGGGGCGATTGCCGAACAGGTACTCACGATTTGCCAGGTGAGGCTCCAGGATCGCCAGGGTGTCGCGGAAAGAGTCTTCGATCTGCGGCGCGGTCACGGGATTCGAGCCGACGAAAGATACTCGAGGCACCATCCGCTCCCGAACCATCGCCGTCCCGTTGGCGAGCTGCGCGTCGTCCGCCGTCGGCATCATCGAGCGCGCGATACGTCCTGCGGCCGACAGCACATCGGCCTCGCGGGCCCATCGATAGTGGAACATCCACTTGTTGCCCCATTCGTCGCCGAACTCCTCGAGCAACACCGAAACAAACCTGGCGACGGGATCCTTCGGATGAATCGACGGCTCCGGATGAAGCGCGTTCGACGGCTTCTATAATCGGCGTCGAGTCCTGGATGCCTTCATTGTTCGGCGTCACGACCAGCGGAACCAGCGGAAGCTTTGCGAACTTCTGATACTCGCCGTCAGCGTCCAGACTGCGCGGAATCCATCGGTGCGGAATACCCTTGTAGCGAAAATATGAACGGACCTTCACCGAGTAGGGTGAGAGTTCGATGCCGTGGACGTGGTATTCGCTAGCCATCGTATGGTCTCCTTTCAAAAGCTTCTCAAGTCGCTATCGTTAATAAGGTCAGGAAGTCTTAGTCCTAGCGGATAGTCCTCGCTGCTTCAGACGCCAGACGAGGAGATCGATCCGATCCTGTCCAAAGAACGGTTCTCCGTCGAAGACGAAGGTTGGGACGCCCCAATGGCCTGCTGCTCGATGATCCACCTGGTTTTGTTCGATCACACGCTCATAGGATTCGGGATCGGCGGTAATCTCGCGATCCATCGTCGCCAGGTCAAGGCCCGCGCGCTCAGTGGCCCGCGCAAGGTGGTTGCCCTGGTCCCAGCCCGCGATAGCTCCGCCCCAGATTAGCCTCGACACCTCGCTGATGAACGGGAGGCCGCGTCCTCTTTTACTCGCGTTAACGCCCAACCGCGTGAGCCGATGGATGTAGGGCTGATTAGGAGCGGCTTTCTGAGTGTGATCCACCACGACAGGATCGGGGCGTGGCCAGCCGTAAGGCAGTTTAAGATACTCGGCAATTCTCGCGGTGTCCCGGAACAGGTATGGGCCAAATAGAGGATCGACGCGTTGGAAGAAACTCGCGTCGCGAACCGCCAGCGGATAGACCGGCCGCACACGAAATTCCAGGTCATACTCAGCCTCGAGAGCTACCACGCGCGGCACTGCCAGGTACGAGTAAGGGCTCCTGAACGACCAGAACAAATCAACCTGCAAGCTCATTAGTCATGCTCCATTGCGTCGGATCTAAACAGATTGCCTGGCAGACTTCAGGACTGGCAAAACCTCCGCCCTGAACAATCCGAAGGATTGCATTGCGTCGGCGGGCGCGACGTCTGCTCCGGGCCCAACGATTATCAAATGATCGAGACCTAGTTTGAGGATCGCCTCGAAACGCTTCACGCAGTGAGTGGGAGGCCCAGCGATGGCGAACCGATCGACGAAAGCGTCGTCGAGGTATTGGGCATGGCCGGCGTCTCCGCGCGCATGCCGCGACATATCGTAGGTCTCACCGACTTTCCGCACCACTGCGCGATCGTCCGCACGCATTCCGGCGGCCGAATCGCGCGACATGCCGGAGAAGTGGGCGATCGTTCCGACGGTTCCGCGCGCCATCGCACGCGCGCGGGCAAAATCGGGATGCACTACCACATTTAGATATGCGCCGAGCTTCAGCGTCGAGGGATCCAGTCCGGCTTGCTTGCGGGCTTGCCTTGCGTGGTCGGCCGCCCATGCGAGCCGTTCCGGATCGGCGCCGACCGCGAATGTTACTGACTCTGCCAGCCTGGCTCCGACCTCGATCACGCGAGGCCCGGTCGCAGCGACGTCGACCGGAACCTTGGGCAGAGTTGTGCGCGCGATCCATTCGTTGCGGCTCCGGTATCCGTTGTCGAGCGTGACCTCCTCGCCGCTGAGGAATCCCTGCACTTGCGAAATGTAACGCGCGAAATCTTTGCTCGACGGCGCCCGCTCGCCAATCTTGGCGACCGCGGAATCGCCTCGACCGATTCCCAGCACCGCACGTCCACCAGACTCGGCCTGTACTGTCGCGATTGCGGAAGCGGTCACGGCAGGATGACGAGTCACCGGGTTGGTAACGGCGGTCCGCAGCTTCAGATGCTTGGTCGCGTGCGCCGCGAGACACAACTCGGAGTAAGGGTCCGCTGCCAGATTTTGAGTGTCGACAATCCCGATTCCGTCGAAGCCGCTTTCTTCTACCATCCGCGCCATCTGCGCGAAGGCTCCGGGAATAGGGAAGGTGATCATCCAAATTTCAGGATTGTTCTTATTCATGAGGTCGGTTCCTTTTGCACGCCGCTAGTGTTGCGCAAAATGGAGGGAACTTGCACTGCTTGAAGACATCTTTACCCGGCAGTCGGCAGTGGTTCAGGGTTTGCGAAGCTGGACCAAGTGCCGACGAGACGTTGTCGAAAACCTTCCAGGAACCTAACCCCTAACCCCTTCCCGCGCGGGAACGGGAACCAGATTGGTGGACTGTTCGACCCCTAGCCCCTTCCCAATTGTGGGAAGGGGAACCGGGCGCGGAGGGGGAGGCAACTTGGAAGGGGAACCAGAACCGTAGGAGGTGAGCCAACCGGGAAGGGGTCAAATCATGGGAAGCAGGGGAATTCATACCATATGTGGGGGGTCGGGGCGGCACCACTACCATCGGTAGGGTACTGCTGCACTTTGCGCGCGACTCGATATTTTCGTTTAAATAGAACCGCGATCCATGGCATACTCGCCGCATGATACGTCGAAAGCGGATGCCACGCGATATGAACCAGTTGGCGGGCGAGATCGTCAAGCTCGCGACTGGTCAGCCAGTTGAGCCAGAGCCGGAACCGCCTGCGAAGAATCCCGCTGCCGTGGCACTCGGCAAGTTGGGCGGCAAGGCGCGCAGAACCAAACTTCCCAAGGCGCGCCGCTCTGAGATCGCACGCAAAGCGGTCAATGCGCGCTGGCGGAAGCACCGCAAATCCAAGTCCTAAAAAAGCAGATTCAGCGGGAGAGTTTTACGCTTCCGCTTTCCCCGTCATAAACCAAAAGACAATCGCGGAGTAGAGTGCGACCCAGGATTGCGCGATACCCTACGCCAGCGGTAGCTAAGTGAGCCCCGGTAAAGGTTCCGTACTGACTAGCAGAAAGAACTGGAATCAAGATTTGTCCGAGATATTCATTTAATGTTACTTGTCCGCCAACTCCTACAACGACCCGCTGATTAACAATCGGAAGTTGAAGCTGTTGGGCAAGCGCATCATCGATCGCGCTAGCGTAAGCTCCAGTATCGATCAGGGCGGGAACGTACGTGGGCTGTGCAGGTTGTGCAGACGATGGCAGAGGCGGAGCGGGTGGAGCCGTCGGATGCGCAGAAATTATTACGGCGATGAGCGGACCGACCCGTATTAACACATCAGACGGCGACAGTGGCGCTATCTGTGCGGCGACACCGGCATAGCCGCATTCTACAATCGGCAACCTCGATTAATCCCCAATTAGATTGAGTAGAGCACGCTCGGTGGTAATACATTTGGCGGCTCTCCTACTTGACGAATCAAATATGGACCATTTCCAAAGCGTCGAATTGCTTGCTCGGCAGCGGCGTCAAGATTATCAAAAGCGCCGATGAACTCTTGACCATGGAACACGACCCACTTGCCGTTGTATAGTCGCTCCAATTCCTCGCGCTTCGCTTCAAAGGCGCGAATTTCAGTCTCCAAGGCCATGCCTTGCCTTCTCCTCGCGGTCTGAGAGCGCACAGAAGCGTGCGCTCATAGACCGTATCAGCATTATACGATTAATCCAAGCGCGCGATGCAAACCCCGTCTCTTTGGGGATTCCGCAATCCCCCCCCCAAAAAAACTCCAGTCACAGGGCGCGCGCCCTTGACTCATACTCAAGCGCTAAGTATATTATGCAGTATGAACAAGTTAAGCCTGGAGCGGCGGGCGCAAATCGTTTCTCTGCTGGTCGAGTGCAGCGGGGTCAATGCGATCACGCGCATCACTGGCGTCTCAGTCCATACGGTTCTCAAGCTACTCGCGGATGTTGGCGAAGCCTGCCAGCAGTATCAGGATCAGCACTTGCAAAATCTCAACTGCCGACGCGTGCAGTGCGATGAAATCTGGTCGTTCGTCGGAATGAAGGAAAAGCAGGCGCGTCGAAAAGCAGACCGCCCGCAGAATGTTGGCGACGTTTGGACTTGGACGGCAATCGACGCTGATAGCAAGTTGGTTCCGTGCTGGTTCGTCGGGAACCGCGACGCTCAAGCCGGTATGATGTTCATGCGAGACGTAGCGAGTCGGCTAGCGAATCGAGTCCAGCTAACGACCGATGGCTTTCACTGCTATCTGGATGCGGTTGATGCTGCGTTCGGGAACAATATCGACTACGCGATGCTGGTCAAAATGTATGGGACTGATCCAGAAGGCGAGCGACACTACAGCCCATCGGTCTGTCTAAGCGCGGAGAGCCGGATCATTCGCGGCAATCCAGACCGCGAGCACATAAATACCAGCTACGTCGAGCGTCAGAATCTCACAATGCGGTCGCATATGAAGCGCTTCGCGAGATTGACCAACGCGCATAGCAAGAAGCTACAGAATCACAAGTACGCGGTCGCGCTACACTTCATGCACTATAACTTCGCGCGCATCTGCTCAACCGTCCGATGCTCGCCCGCGATGGAAGCGGGAATCGCCGATCATCTGTGGTCGATTAAGGAAATCGCGGCGCTGGTTTAATGGGAAGCGCCAAACCGCTCGTCTGTCCACACTTTGGACAACGTTTGTGGACAGAAGGCGCCAGCTTACTTGTTGATAACCGATCGCGCAGCTAAACTTAACTTCAAGATGGCAGCGGAATTGGTGAACGGATTCCAAACCCGTTTCGTTGGTCTTTTCTGGCTTCTATCTTAGCAGGTGGCCGGGGGTATTGGACTCCAAATCCAATCCCCCGGCCCGTATCAAACTGCGGAGGGGTGGGTGAATAGGTCAAACCGCCCGACTGTAAATCGGGTTGCCGTGTAAGCGGCAATATGGGTTCGAGCCCCATCCCCTCCGCCTCATTCGTGAACGAAATTTCCTTTATAATCCGCGCGCATAGCGTCCAATTTTTTCCATTGTGCCGCACATGAATACTTACTTGCAAGCATTCCACTACAAAAGCCTACAAACACCTACATTCGTTGACAAATACCGACATGCGTTGACATTTGTGGTATAGGTCCGATTCGCTCCAGATGCCAGTCGAATGTGGCGTTTCATTTTTGGAATTATAGCAAAGTGCAGCAGTACCATCGGTAGCTTCGTTCCGTCAAAAAATGTTTTTGCAAGCGGCGGGTGTCGGCTGATCGCGGGCACGAGCCGGGAGAGCGTAGGGCGTCTTGACGCAGTGTCCATACCGTCATGCGTAGCACATAAAATCTTGCCGCGTCAGGCTGAACAGTTCATCCCTGAACTCGGGGAGAACTTTGTTCGCCGCGAGGCGTTCGATTTGGAATCGAAACTTTAGCCGATGCCCGGCAATGAATGGATGCGGTTTTGAAGATTTTACGCTGGTCGTGAAAAATTTGCCGGTTCCAGCCGGACTCTTTGAAATGCTCTGTTGAATTACCGCTTTTTTGCTCAAATTTTCATTGGCAAACCTCTTGCTTTGGGTGATGGGTCTCGACGGGAGAGCCCAAAAGCGGAGACAGAATCATGGACATGAACATACATGCGACGGCCGATGACATGCCAAGTATCTTCCAGGGAATCGGTATCCTGCCGACGCAATACGGCAATATGGGCCGCCGGAAGCTGCCTGCGGAAGGCGAACGCAAGCTCTTGTTCGCAGTGCTCGAGGACGCGATCCGGTGCTATCTGAAGCATCGCGATAGCGATCAACTCTGCCGCAGCGACCCGGAATTCCTCGAAGCGGCGGAGTGGCTCAGCTCCGACGAGGAATACGGCCCGTTCTCATTCGTCAGGGTCTGCGATGCGTTGAACATCAATGCAGACCACCTTCGTTATGGTATCCAGAACCACACTGGCCGCCTGGAAGAGATTCGCAGCTGAGGACAGCTTCGATCTTGCGTTAGCGAAACCGAAAGCTCTACCTACGGCGTCGGTTCAACAGCGCCTGTAGGCGCTCGATCTTCACCGGCTTGGTAAGATGCTCGTCGAAGCCGGCTGACAGCGCCCGCAGTTTGTCGGTGTCCTGCCCATAGCCCGTCAGCGCTACCAGCATCATCGCTTTTGTGTTGGGGATCATCCGGATGCGACGCGCAACCTCGTAGCCGTCGATGCCCGGCAGGCCGATATCGACCAGCGCGATGTCGAATTCCGCATTGCGGACGGCCTCGATCGCCTTCAAGCCGTCGGGAACCAAGGTTGGCTGATGTCCAAACAGTTCCAGCAACATCGTCAGCGCTTCGGCCGCATCGAGATTGTCCTCGACGATCAGCACGCGCAACGGCGCCTGAGTCGCGAGAGCGAGCTGAATGTTTCCGTCATTCATTGCCTAAAGTCCACGGAAACCCGGTCCTGCCGTTGCCGATAGCGCGTAAAATCAGCTGGCCGTTGATCGAGAGAATACAAGGAAAGACGGAGCAAAATCTGAGCCAGAAATTACATCTTGAAAGGGACGGCGCTTTTCCGCTCACGACGAACAGCTCTTATCGGTAGTTCCGAAAAGTTTACGCATCTCGCCAGCTCCGCGCTGATTTACCAACGTCGATAGTGCTGTCCGTACAGGCTATAATGGCAAAATATGCCGGTTGACGAACCCAGAAAACCAGACTTTCGCATCCTGGTCGTCGAGGACGATGAGGACGCCCGCGAAGCGATGGTCGCTCTGCTGCAGATGAAAGGCTATCGTGCCGCCTCCGCCGGCAATGGCAAAGAGGCGCTGGATTACTTGCAGAGGGCGCCGGTCCCCGATTTGATCCTGCTCGATTTGTGGATGCCGGTGATGGACGGTTGGCAATTTCGCCAACAACAGAAGCTGGATCCTCGCCTCGCGACAGTGCCGGTGGTGGTCGTCACCGCCTTGAGCGATCGGACTGACGTCGACGCCGACGAAATAATCATTAAACCGGTTGATGTCGAGCACCTCCTCACAACCGTAAGCCACTACTGCAGGCGGGAGAGGACTACATGAATGCCAACGACGAGCGCAACGCGCGGGAACTGAAGGAAATCGAGGCCGTCGAACAACGCGAGGCGCAAGCGATGCGCGCTGCCGATGTTTCAACCCTGCAGGCGCTGTGGGCCGACGATCTGATCGTCAATAGCACCGCGAATCTGATCGCGGGAAAACAAATCCTGCTCGAAATGATCAAAAATGGACTGCTTAAACTGAGTGCCTATGAACGCCGGCCGGTACGCATCAGTGTGTTGGGCGATCTCATCGTCAGCACCGGCAACGAAGTTTCCCAGTTGGTTGGCAGCTCCGCCGAGATTAAGCTGTTCGTCAGCTACATGAACGTATGGACCAGGCGCGATGGAACCTGGCAACTGCTCGCGCGTCATGTCGGATTGATTAGAAGAGAAAAGCCCGAACCTCTCCAGTGATCTGTCTTCCGTCGACCACGTTATTGGTTCAGCGGATCCTCACGGCGTAATTGTCTTGCTTCCACCAACCGTTTGATAACCGCCGCCAGCTCGGCCGGATCGACCGGCTTCACGACATGGCTGTCGAACCCGGATGAGAAAATTTCTACGCGGTCCTCGACGCGTCCATACGCCGTCAACGCAATAGCGGGCAGATGCTCGGAAGTCCCGTCCTCTTTTTCCCGAGCTCGAATCTCTTTGATGAGCGAGTAGCCGTCGCGACCGGGCATTCCGAGGTCGGAAATGAGCACGTCGGGATTCGTCTGAGCGAGAACGGCGATTGCCCGCTCGACCGTTTCCACAGCGGTGACCTGGGCGCCGAGCGAAGTGAGCAAGGACCTCATCGCGTTTCGCGTCTCCGCATCGTCGTCGACCACCAGCGCTGAAATACGTTCGAGACGCGGAACGCGGGCGCTCCGCGCGCCGGCATCCACCGTCGGATGCCGGCGCACGGAAGCGTCCAAACCAGCGGTGGTAACGGGAAGCGGAAGCCGGATCGCAAAAACGCTCCCCTTCCCCGGACCATCGCTATGCGCAGTGACCGTACCGCCATGAAGATTGACGATGTGCCTGACGATCGAGAGACCCAGGCCCATCCCGCGCTCTCCGGTGGTGCGGTTCGTCCCCTGCCAGAAGCGGTCGAAGACATTCTTGAGCGCGCGCTGGTCGATCCCCTGGCCATTGTCGGCGACGGTAATCTCGAGGTGCGAATTGATCCGCTCGAGGCGCACCTGCACCTTGCCATCTTTGGGCGTGAACTTGATCGCATTGGAGAGCAGGTTCCACACGGCTTGCTGAAGGCGTTGTGAATCGCCCATGACGACGCTGGTGCGCGGATCGATCACCATTTGAACAGCGATCGATTTCGCCTCGGCCGCGGGACTCATGCTGTCAACCGCCGCCTTCACGACTTCGACAAGGTTGACCACGTGCACGTCGAGGCGCATCTGGCCGGTCTCGACCCTCGAGACGTCGAGCAGATCTTCGATGAGCTGAGCCTGGGCCTTGGCGGCGCGCGAGATTGCATTCACACCCTGGCCGGCTTTGCCTTCGAGCGTGCCGCTCGTCAGCAGCGCGTTGCACCAGAGCAGGATCGAGTTGAGCGGGTTGCGCAACTCGTGGGAGACGACCGCGAGAAAATTAATCTTCGATTGATTTGCGGCCTCGGCAATCCTGAGCGCGTCCTCGAATGTATTGGTCGCTCTTCGAATTTCTCTCGACGCCGCCAGGGTCAGCCCAAGCACCAGAATCAATGCGGCGAGAGGGATGCCCCACAACTCGACGCTATATTGAAAGTCCCGGCGTGCGTCTCTTATCAGCCGCAACCGCTCTTCCTCCGCCATTGCGGCGTCGAACTCAGCGAGGACTTTGCTTCCGATCGAGGCCGCGCGCTGGACGAGTCTCGCGTTTCTTCGCATCCGCGGAGGTCGAGTCTGCCCCGTGGCCGGCTTCGAGCCACTGATTCTCAAGGCCGCTCAGAGTCAACAGTCGCTGTTCCTGGGGCGGGTTGTCAGTGACGAAAGGAGCAAGTTGCTTGATGATTTCCTGGCTCTTGTTCCAATGTTCTTGCAGCGGACCGAGCTCGGCCGGATCAGGAGAGATCAGGAAACCGCTCAGCGCGTTCTGCGCCATCAGGAACTCGGCCTTTGCGGCTTCCGTCAAAACCATCACGTGATCGGTGTGTTCAACCCAGCCGGTATCGTACATTTGGCGGTGCAATTGCCACAGCAGCGCAATGGCTGCCACCCCCATCAGGATGGCGGGGACCGCGATTGTGGTAGTGAGGCTCTTCCTCAGCCGGTTTGCGGGCATACTGATATCCGCGCGAACGGGACAACTGCTTGTATTCCGACTCGCGCCGTCCGGCAATGGGTGCAGACGGCAATAATTGCCCGGCTCATCCGCCAAGCGGACGGCCACGCGTATATCGAATAGGAACGGACGGACTACAGGAGAAGTCTGAAAAGAAATTGGTGCCTGGCACGGGAAGACTCACGACTCTTCCCGTGCCGTCGCCGGCGAAGGCTAGTTGGTTTCCTGGTAGGTCTTCTTCTGGTAGGTCGTGGTGGTCTGGCTTTCTTCCGGAGCTGTGGGAGCCGTGGTCATCGGAGTCACAGTCGAAGTTTGGCTGTGATACGCGCTCGAACTTTCCTCAGTCGTGTTGTTGCCCATATCGGCGGAATCCGATGAGCGCTTTTCCTCAGCGGTTGTCACCGTGGTCGGCGGAGCGACTACGACCGGAGCCGGCTGAACGACAACCTGCGGCGGAGCAGGAGTAGGAACGTAAGTCGTTGAAGAGACCTCTTTGACCTTTTCCGTTGACGAACCGCATCCGCTGATGAAAGGCACCGCGGCGACACTCAGCAGAGAGATTACGATCTTGATTGAATTTCTCATCGTATGTTGCCTCCTTGATCAACTCACCGTCAGTCACTGAAAGGAGATCCGCCAGGGGATTTCATTGTTAACCATCTGCACGTCGGCAATGCTGTCGGCGACAAAAATTGCGTTTTCTGCAGCTTCCCAGGAATCGGAAGTGCCGGGCAGGGTTATCACCCCGTGATCGGTATGTACCTTGATCACGCTTCGCTGCACGACACGCGATCCAGCTTCGGGATACGAAAACTCTCTGGAGCTGGAATGAATCAATGAAAACGCGGGACCGCCGACTGCGATAGTACCGACTAGCGCTGTCGATAGTGCCAATTTTGTTCCGAGTTTCATTAGCTTCCTCCTTGCAAACCTTAAGATGCGGCAATTCCCTGGGTTTTGTCCGGTATGTATGTGGAAGCAATCGCCATACCACTCGCTGGCGGTATAGCAAATCAGGCTATTTTCGAGAGCTGTGTGTGAAGTATTTTCTGGTTGCCGGGCGGTTCGAAAAAACCTGGGCCGGCTGTCTATGGTTTAGCTAGCTACCTTCGATTCCTTGCGGTTTCGGAGGTAGGTGTCAATGCTGAAGTGGCCCGATGGTTAGACTCCGCCGAGCAGCGCGAAGACCAAGACTATCATCAGAATCGTTCCTAGCACGCCGCTCGGGTAGTGACCCCAATTCACGCTATAAGGCCATGCGGGCAATGCACCGAGTAGTAGGACCACCAACAGAATCAACGGTATGAGGTCCATATCCGCGATTACCTCGAACCGGCATTTCTTAGTTAGTTCGCGAGTCCGCAGTGGCGACGCTGACCTACCGGCCCGACGAGCGGCGCGCGCTAACGCTCGAAGGGAGCCTGGACGCGATCAGGACACTATGACGAGGATTTCTGTCGCGGAACTTTGGCGCCGGCGCGCCGGGCTTCGGATAGACCAATCGCGATTGCCTGCTTGCGGCTCTTGACCTTCTTGCCGGAACGGCCGGATTTGAGCTTTCCGCTCTTCATCTCATGCATCTCGCGCGCGACCATTTCGCCGGCTTTTTTCGAATATTTCCTACCGCGCGACTTCCTGGGTGGCATCGACTCGCTCCTGACCGATTCGAAAATCTAAGAACCTGAAAAGAAGGTCCGGCAGGATCGGAGCCGCAAAACGGGGGGAGGCGTCGCGGCTGCCGAACCTGCCGGAGGGGGAAGGAAGGACCTATTGGTTATTTTTGCCGCAGCAGTCCCGGTAAAGCTTGCCGGAGCCGCATGGGCACGGAGAACTCGGATTTGGTTTATTCGCCATCGATAAAATCCTCCAAGCTCAGGCGCGATGCTAAGTACGCAGCAATCCGCATGCCATCAAGATTCCATCGAACGTAACCCGGATTTTCGGCTATTTAGCGTCGGGTTTCCGTTCGATGCCTATTTCGGAAGTGTGAACCGTGTAATTTCTGGTCGGAAAATATTTTCGTCGTCAGGATAAGAACCGTTGATGGGTGGCTACGACGAACGTTCGTTGCCGAAGCGTTCGAGCTTGTTGTAGAGGGTCTTGGCGCTGACCCCGAGGATTTCGGCGGCGCGGGTTTTGTTGCCGGCGGTGAACTCGATGGTGCGCGAGATCATTTCCTTCTCGACGTCGTCGAGCGAGCTGCCCAGCGCAATCTTGATGAAGCCGCCGTCGCCGCCGCCGGCCGCGCGGAAGTCGTCGGGCAGGTCGGATTTGCGAATCGTGCGTCCTTCGCACACTATCAGCGCGCGCTCGATCACGTTGCGCAACTGGCGCACGTTGCCCGGCCACGGATGCGCCGCCAGCGCCTTCATGCATTCCTCGTCCACCCCGCTCACATCCTTTTTATTCTGCGCCGCGAAATGGTTGATGAACATCTGGGTCAGTTGCGGCAGGTCGTCGATGCGCTCGCGCAGCGGCGGCAACGCGATCGTGAATACGTTGAGCCGGTAGTACAGGTCCGAGCGCAGCTTGCCCTCGCGCACCGCCTGCTCGATGTCGCGGTTCGACGCCGCCAGCACCCGCACGTCCAGCGGGATCTCGGCGGTGCCGCCCACCCGCCGCAGCCGCTGCTCCTCGATTACCCGCAGCAGCTTGGGCTGCAGCTCGGGCTTCATCTCGGTCAGCTCGTCGAGCAGCAGGGTGCCGCCGTTGGCCACCTCAAAACAGCCCTCCTTGCGCCGGTCGGCGCCGGTGAACGAACCGCGCTCATGCCCGAACAGCTCGCTCTCCATCAGGGTCTCGGGAATCGCCGCGCAGTTGACCGGCACGTAGGCCGCGTCGCGGCGCGGCGACAGCTCGTGAATCGTGCGCGCCACCAGCTCCTTGCCGGTACCGCTCTCGCCCGTTATCACCACCGACGCCGACGATTGCGCCAGCCGCTCGATAGCCGTGATCACTTTGCGCATCGGCATCGAGCGCCCGAACAGCGGCCCCAACTCGCCGACCTCGACAAGGCGCCGGCGCAGCGACGAGTTCTCCTCGCGGATATTGATGTTGTCGGCGATGTTCTTGAGCACGCGCTGCAGATGGGCCGGGTCCACGGGCTTGCGCAGGTAGTCGATAGCGCCCTGCTTGAGCGCCTCGACCGCGTCGGGTATTTCGCCTTGTCCCGATATCATGATGGTTGGCAGGCTGATTCCCAGCTCACGGATATCGCGCAACAGCTCGAGCCCGCCCTTGCGCGGCATCCGCAGGTCCGACAGCAGGATGTGCGGGTTGAAACTTGAGATCAGCTCCAGCGCCCGCACCCCGTCCTCCGCTATCTCCCCACGAAACCCCCACGCCTCCAGCGACTCCCGCCAGTCCTCGTGAGTATTTCCGTCATCTTCGGCGATCAGTACTCGTATTTCGTTAGACATATTCGGCTTCTACCACGAAAGATTGCGCGGACTTAAGGTGTTCTCGCCCCCTTGCATGCAACAACCATGCAATCATGACGGCGAGCCAGAAACATCAAGATTTATCTCGACTTTATGCTCAAAACCGTGCACTAGTGGCAGGTCCACTCTGTAATTATTACTGACATTCCTGCTGAGGTCTCGATTCGCCCCCTGGCAATTTCGCAAACCGAATGGCAGACGGCTTGCTTCTTAGCTTGTTGAACCTCTGTCGAGAGCGCAACCCACTTTACCGAGAAAGGGCTTCAAAATGAGCACCTCAAAAGTAGATGTTGACGGTTCTGATCGAAGAGGGCCGGGAAAAACTTAACGACTTCGCCGAGAAAGGAATGGACTACGTTTCGTCGGCCAATTCGGTGCTGACAGACTTCGTCCGCGATGAACGGCTGATCGCGATTGCCAGCGCGTTCGCGGTCGGCTACGTCGCGGCGCGCATCCTCAACTACGCGACGCGGCGGTAACGATCATGGCGCGGCAACAAATCGATCTGGCGGCAGAATTGCGCGAGACAATCGCCGAGTATCCGCAGCGCGCACTCGCGCTTGCCGTACTTGGCGGCTTCGCGATTGGCGGAGGACTGAGCAACCGCACATCGTTCCAGATCATTCTGATGGTACTCGAGGGAGTGCTCGGAGACCGGCTGATACCGGCAATCGTTTCGGAGACGCAGAAAAATGGCAGACGCCCCCGAAATAAAAGATGAAATAAACGACGCCAAGCAGGACCTGCGTGACGCGTTGCATCAGGTCAACGATCGCGTTGAAGAGCGCGTCGCCAGGCTGCGGCCGGACCGTGGAATTCGCGAGCATCCCGTCACCACCGCATGCGTCGCCGGCGCGTTGGGCTTCGCTCTCGGATCGGACTCGGGTGAGGCCGCAATGATAGGGCTGTTGCTATTGGCAGGAGCGCTCATCGTTGGCCATAAAAGAAAAGTCGGCGAGTCCGATGAAACCGAACGAATCTGACGTGTTAATCGAGGGGGAGCCGCGCGAGGTCGAGTTGCCCGACCTGGCAGTTCGCATCCTCTCGGACTTTGCACGGATAGTCGCCGCCGAGGCCCGCCTGCTCGAATCGAATATCGTTGTCGCCGCGCAGACTCTCCTTGACCGAGTCTACATCGCATCGACTCTCATCGTGCTATCGGCGGCTGGCGTGGTCGCCGTGTTAGCCAGCCTCGCGCTCCTGCTCCATCAGCGGATGCGGTGGTGGCAGGTGCTGGGACTGGTAGGAGCGTCGGCGATTGCGCTAGCTGAAGTGTTAAGGCGCTGGCTGACTTCAACGCCCGCATCCGAATCAGGGACGGCTACGGAGTCACGACGGTAGTCGTCGTCTGGCCCTCTACTTCTCCGTCGTTGTCGGTAGTCGTCGTTCGGGTTGTCGTCGATCGAGCAGGAACTGTAGTCACTACGACGGGCGCGGAAGAGACGACCGGCGGGTATGCGGAGTTGTATTGCGTCACGGTCTTTTTCTCGACCGTGCCATTGTTGAACTGAGTCGTAGTCGATGTCGTGCTGGCGTTCGGAGGGACAGTGACTACTGGCTCGTTTACCACCGGCGCGGCAGTTACGATTTCCGGCGGCGGCGGCGTGGTGTCCACTTCCCGGGTGGTCGTGGTTTCGGTGACGTGTTCGGTGGAGCAACTCGACATCCAGCCCAGCGACAGGCCGACGCAAGTTGCCAGAGCGATGTTGGTCATGATCTTCATGGGCGACCTCCGGTGCTCTAGAAAAGTCAGAGGGTTGCGCCATAGCCGCGGGAGGAAACGGGAATTGGCAGGGTGATGTAGCGGGCTTTGGCGCACCCTCCGACCTAATACGGAGGCTATGCAGCAATCGCTGTGCCGGAAGCGTTGTCGCATAAAAGGATTAATAGACAAGGATTTCTCGGGAATGACGTACTTCGACAAAATCCTGGACCATGTATTTCCTACTTAGCGCCCGACCCGTGCAGGCAAATTCGCCTGAGAAAGGCCGCATTTATGTTATTTTGGCGTCTTTAATTAAGGACTTTTCTCCTGCGAGGCCATGGCACATTCGTTGCTGTTTTCCTACTGACCGACATCGACGCGAGTCGTCGAAATCGCCTGAGAACCGGTATGGCAAAAGCTGTCATTTGTATCGCGACAACCGAAGAGCAAGCGGCCCATTTCGCCTATCAACTGAAAGAGGCGGGATTGTCAGGTAACGAGGTATCCGTGTTGCGGCCTGATCGCGCCGGGTCTCGCGACTTCGCTCATGATCTTCACCATTCCAAGGCGCCCGAAGGCGCCGCGACCGGCGCGGTCGCCGGCGGAGTTGCAGCGGGCATATTGGGCTGGCTGTTTGGGATAGGAACGGTCGCGATTCCAGGTGTGGGTCCTGTTATGGCCGCTCTCGGCGGTGCGGCGGTTGGTGGAATAGCGGGCGCAGTCGTCGGCTTCGGAATTCCTGAAGATGAAGCGACGCACTACGAAGGCAGGGCGATTGAAATCGGCGACGCCCTGATTTCGGTTCATACCGAAGAACACAAGGAGCATCACGCCGCAGCGCCCTATTGTGAATGGTGCCGGAATGCGCGACGCAGGAAATCTCTGATGGCGCATACGCCGGCGAAACCTCGCAAGTCTGGCAATCTCCGGATGCGAACTACATAGCATAACACGCGAGATTCGCCGGCGCCGGATTTCCTCCGTCGCCTGCGAGTCTGCCTCATAGGCAACCTGTACGCCCAATGTCCGCTACCTTTTGTCACTCCCCAGATACGAAAGATGCTTTGCGGATTCTCATTGCCGGGAGCGGCCGCTCGAGCCGCGATGCTT
This sequence comes from uncultured delta proteobacterium, assembly GCA_963724395.1. Classification (GTDB taxonomy): domain Bacteria; phylum Desulfobacterota; class Binatia; order Binatales; family Binataceae; genus Binatus. Next base: position 745,502 of record CAVRUK010000006.1, read on the forward strand.
TGCGCGACCGATTAAGTTCATGGGGCTTCCAGGTTCGCATTTCCGACAGCAGTCAATTGATCGAGGTGGCCCAGAGTTTCGAGCCGAATGTTCTGCTGATCGATCTGGAAGGACAAGAGAAGACCTGCGCGGCCATTTTGCACGAGCTGCACGCGCGCGGGGTCGAAATCCCGACAATCGTGATGGCCGACGAGGCAGAACTCGCTGCCTCAATCAGAACCATCAAGTTTGGCGCCTACGATTTTCTTTCCAAGCCGATCAATCCGAACCACCTGCGCGTTGTGCTGAGCAACCTGGTGACGCAACTCAGCGTTAGCGAAGAAAACCGGCGCCTCCGGCGAAAGTTGGTCGAGGCCGGTACTCTCGGAGCGATCATCGGCAATTCGTTCGCGATGCGCCGGGTGATGAGACTGGTCGAGGAAGCGGCTTCCAGCTCCGCTCCAGTGTTGATCGCGGGCGAAAGCGGAACCGGCAAGAAACTGGTGGCGCGCACGATTCATCAGCTATCCGCGCGCCGCGGCGGTCCCTACGCCGAGGTCAGTTGCGCGGCGTTACCGGACAATCTCATGGAGAGCGAGCTGTGGGGCCACGAGCGCGGCGCTTTTGCCGGGGCCGATCGCCGCCGCGACGGCTTCCTCGCGATGGCCGATGGCGGCACGCTGCTGCTCGACGAAATTACCGAGCTGAAAGTCGAACTCCAGGCCAAGCTGCTGCGAACGATCGAGGACAAGAAGTTGCGCCGGATGGGCGGCGGCATCGAAACGGAACTATCGTTGGACGTTCGCCTGGTCGCCGCCTCAACCCGCAACGTGGCCGAAGCGACCCACCACGGCAGGTTGCGCGAGGATTTATATTCCCGCCTCAACACGTTCACCATCGATTTGCCGCCTTTGCGCGATCGCCTCGAGGATATTCCTGCGCTGGCCGAAACGTTCGTCAAACAGTCGGCGGAGAGGAACCGAAAAGCCATCACCGGGATCGACAACGAGTGCCTGGAAATCCTTCGCTTGTATCGATGGCCCGGCAACGTGCTGCAACTGCGAAACGTTATCGAGCGCGCGACCGTCGTTGCTCGCCGGCCGCTGCTCGCCGCCGCGGATCTTCCCAACGACGTCCGGCGCTCCGGCCGCAAGGGCCCGCCCTTCGAGCTGCGCATAGGAGAATCCATGGACGAGGTGGAGCGCGAACTAATCTTCAAGACCCTGGATTTTACCAACGGGAACAAAGTACGGGCCGCCCATATGCTGGGGATCAGCCTGAAGACGTTGTACAACAGGTTAGTGCGCTATCACGGGAAAGATCGCGATTCAGCGAGCGAATCGTCGCGAAGCCATGACAGCTGAGAAGCTCGACAGCAACGAAAAACGAAACTGGCCGGGACTCAGGCGCCTTCTTTCGATGCGCTGATGCTGGCGCCGCGCAGAACATCGACCGCCCGATCGGCCGCGTCGTCGTCTGCCATGATGATCGCGTATTTTGTCAGGAGCTTGGTTCCCGGATTAAATTTGATCCGGGCGTCCTGAAGCAGCCCGAGCGCTCGCACGAACATTTCTGCCAGATCGCCGGTGCCACCCCGCGGATCGATGATGATTCTCGCCATGGCATTGCTCCAAGTCGTTCGATAAGCGATCTATTCGGGTAACGAGACTCACATAGCCGAAAGAGGTGATCGTCGCTACCTATGACTGCCTGAGAAACTCGTTGAAGCGAGTGAATTAACGAACCCGTAACTTTGCCGGGATTCCCCCGGAAGTCGCGCAGATGCCCGTCTTGTTACGAGCAGACTGCCAGTCAGATTGGTGCGATCATTTCTGCTGCGAGGCTAGCGAGGCTGGGCGGGCACTTCCGCTGCGATCTGCTCGAGCGGCATCGGTCGCAGCGACTTTTCGGCCGCGAACCGCAGCACCTGATCGAAGTACGAGAACGCCGACTGATAGCGTCGTCCAAACCGGCGCAGGGCGATATCGCGCGGATGCGCCAGCGCCACAATCGGCATCCCAAGCGTGGCCATCGCCAACATCCGATCGCGGCTCATCAAATCGATTGAATCCCGAAAGACTAGGCTGAATGGAGACTCGTCTTCATCGAGGGCCCGAAGGCGGTAGTAAGCCGGCGGAGGGAAACCGCCGGCCGATTGCACTTTCGCGACGAACCCGGCGCGGCGCAGGAGCTCCTCGGCGCGCGGCGTGTCTTTTTCGAATGGAAAGATCATCACGGGTTGAAAGCGAACACCATATTCGCGCGAGATCTCGTCCACCAGAGTGCGGCCCGCGGATAACTGGGCTTCGAAATCCGTGATCGTTTGATGGTCGACATGGCGCAGATACCCGTGCCAGACAAAGCCCGTGTCGTATCGGGACAGCACATTCAGATACCCGCGATGCGGTCGCGTATGGCATGGCGTCCACGCAAAATCGGTATGGATACCGGGGCACTGTCTCTTGAGATGCGCGAGAAACGCGTCCAACTTGCCGGCGTTGAAGTAATCGTAGTTGATGGGGCGATCATCGATCACAAGATTGACTGGCGCCGGCGTTGCAGAGTCGCGGCCGGCTGCCCAATCAACCGCCGCTAGCGCGCCAATGCTGGCAGCTCGTCTCGACGGCGATGTAAGGTCCGCCAGCAGCTCCAGGTGTTCGACCTCGCTGTCGGCGTGAAGATCGAAAATCGCCAGGCCGGCGCCGGCTTCAATCGCAAAAATCGACGGCCGTTCGCGTCCGAATCGATGCAGGCTCGACACTAGCGGGCGAGCGCCATCTTCAAGGCCCGCCGCTTGCGGCATGTTCAGGCACGTCGATATTCGTTCGCCGGCGATTGCCGCGGGAAGTATCGGATGCGTCGAGAATTGATAGCCGTCGGCCGGCTTGATCGAGAACTCGAACCGCTCATCTGAGAACGGTTGCACTGAATACACGCGGCCCGGCTCGAGCGCGCCTCGTACATAAATCGTCGCGCCGCTTTCGGCGGATTCGCGCAGCCGGGCCTTCGCATCAGGCTCGAGACGCGCCAGCAGATCGAAACTGATCGCGATCAGCTGATTGCGCGCCGCGAACAGCGAAGGGAACGCAGCGTCATCGGCGGGGCAGAGCGCCACGTCGAGACCGCGAAGGCGCGCAATCCGTCCGGCGGCGAGCGGGAAGTCCGGACGACTACCGATCAGCCAGCACTTTGGCTTCGGCGGAGTGGCGTGACTCGGGCTCAGAACCGGCGCTGGGTCGAGATTCGAGTTCATTTGCTCGTCGTTCATTGGAGTCCAGGATTGCTTCCAGCGCCGGCGAAGGCGCGATTTGGAGCAGCAGTTTGATGTTTGGGATCACGCAATGGCCGCCGATGAAGCCGGGGAAGTAACGCTTGCGCGGCAGGAAATCGACTTCGTCGAAGAAATCGACCGCCTCTGTGTAGTCGCCGCCGACACGCTCGGCGTAGCGGTTTATTTCCTGCGCGAACGCGATGCACACGCCGAAGTAGGTGGTCTCGGCAAGTTTCGCGAGTTCGAGCGATTCGACCTCAGCCATGCGCCGGGTCTTCATGCCGGCGGCCTGGAAGTGCGCTTCGGCGTCAGCGGCGACGGTTCGGTCCGGCGCGGCGACATACTTAAAGTAACGCATTAAGTCTTTCTGCATCCGGACGTGCTTGCCGCGCACCGGGCTGTACGCGACCGGGCTATCGCTCTTTTGCGCGATGGAGCGGGTGGTTCCCGGCAACACCGTGCTGTTGATGATCGTCAGCGCGGGCTTAAAGCGGCTGATGTATCCGAGCGCCACGGTTTCGAACTGACCCGCGGTTTGAAACGGGATGCACAGGTGCATGGTGCCGATTGGTTCTTCAATCTTCACGCGGTCGAGGTCATGGCGGAGCACAGTTTCATTGCGATCCAGAATTGCCGCCAGCGCCGCGCCGACCTCGCCGAGTCCGACCACCAGGGTCCGTGCTTTCGGTTTGTCATGCGCTTGTTCTTTCGCGTCCATCGGATTTTCCTTTCCGCCAATCACGCAGTGAGCAGCGAATCGATTGCGCGATAGTATTCGCTTCTCTGGTTCTGCCAATTCAGAGCGTCGAGCGAGTTGCGCGCCCGCTCGACCAGCCGCTTGCGCAAATCCGGATTGTTGTAGAGCAGACGAATCGCACGCACCAGGTCGGCGACGTTGCCGGGCTCGAACAGTTCGACGGCGCCGTCGCCGAAATAGTATTCGACCGTTCGCAGGCGCGCGGCGATTACCGGTATTCCAAGCGTCGCGTAGTCGAGCAGCTTCACCGGCAGCATCAGATGGGTGGCGCTGCTCGGCCGATACGGAACCAGCCCGACGTCCGCCTTTACCAGCAGCGCGGGTAATTTTTCGACGGGCACGAGGTCCATAAAGTCGATCCGGGCGGCGAGTCCCAATCGATCGACGAGCGCGCGAGACTCCGCGAGCCGATCGCCCTCGCCAATCACCCTGAGGCGCAACTCGGGGATTTCCGGGCGCAGCGCGGCGACGGCAGCGATGGCGAGATCGAGGCCGAGGCGCTGGGTCACGGTGCCGTGACAGATCAACGTGAATTGGTTGGGCGGCGAGTCGCCATTTTTGTGCAGGTCGAAGATCCTCGTGTCAGGCGAGTTCATCACGACGTGTATCTTGCTCGCGGGCACGCCCGCCTTTTGCAGCCGGTCGCGATGAAGATCGTGCACGGCGAGAACGCGATCCGCCCACCACGAGCTGACGCGCTCCTCGAGCATCAGCAATTTCGCGCCGGCGGCGCCGCGCGTTCCGCCAAATTTATCGCGATACAGTTCCGGCATCGTGTCATGCACGTCGAGCACTACTTTGCTGCCGAGAAACTTGGGCAGAATCGCGCATACGATGACCGCGTCGGGCATCGTGCAGACGATCACGACGTCGTAGCGTCGTTTGAGCGACATCCTGGCGGCCCGCTGCGCCGCCATCGAGAAGAATCGTGTGTAACTTCTCAAGTACGCCGATTTGCTCTCGCCCCGATAACGCGGCATCGGCAGACCGATGACGTTGACGCCGTTGGTGATTGGCTGCTGGCCGGTGGCCAGGCAAATGACGTCCACGTGATCGCCGCGCTCGGCCAATGCCTCGGCGTGCCGCTTGACGCGGCCGTCGTGCATGTAGGTCGTGTATGCAATCATCAAAAAACGCGCCACAGCATCACCTCAACGCGCCAGCGGTTCGCTGGAGAGCATCCTTGCGACCGCGCGCTCGGAGCCAGGTCCTTCGATCGACGTAGAATTCCCGTCGCGGCTGACCGTCAGCCGCATTTGATCCCGCTGACGCCACCACGCCGCAACTTCAGACGGCAGCGCACGCCATCCAGATTGGAATTCGCTCAATTGTTTGAGAAGATTTTCGTATTCCTCAAGATACTGGCCGGCGCCGCAATAGTCGGGATGAACGAGGGTTAGAATCATGCCACCCCGCGATTCGATCCATTGCGCCTTAGGTCCCCAAATCTCCATCGGACTCCGACGCAGCAGATGAATCAGCGTGTGATCCTGCGGCATCGTGTATGGCAGCTCGACCAGGTTGGAGAGAAAAAAAGGAAACACGCTGCAGGTTCCGCCCGGTTGAGGCTCGTACGGATCCGAATCCGAGAAGCTGCAGTCGAAATCGAACGAAAGTTTGCCGATCCATTCGGCGCGTCGAAGAGTCGAAGGCGCGCGGAAACCCTTCAAACCGTGGGCCCGCGCGCGCTGCTGGAGAATAGGAGCGAGCTGGCTGAAGTCGTCCTCGCTGCGGAACAGACGGCCGTCATGACAGAGGCCGTGCGCGCCGAATTCGAAGCCGCGCTTGCTCAGCCGATCGATGAGGTTCCAATCGATCTCATATTGTGCAAGCGGCAGGTTCCAGGCCGAGCGGAAATTGTAACGCTGCTCGAGGTCCGCCATCCGCTCCATCCGGCTCATGCCGAGCGGACCTTCGACGTCGTGGGTCAGCACGATGCAGCATTTCAAGCCGTCGGGCCAGAAGCCGATGTGCCAGCCGTCGCTCGCGTTGAGGGTATGAAGGCTGATTTGCAGCCAATCGCGCCAATAGTCGGTGAGCGCGCTTTCGCACGGCCAGCGCGGGAATTCGCGCATGCCGCGCATCCGGATTGCGGCGGAGTTGAGCCGATGGCGCAGGGCGGCGGGAATCAGGCTCTTGACCCGATAGTAGGCCTGCATTCTGCTCGGCGGGCGGCGATCTTCGCGTGACATATATTCTTCGAACAGATACCGCTCGACGACGGCTCGCGAATCCGCCGTTGTGGACTCGAGCGAGACTCGCCAATCCTGAGGCAGTTTCCAGAAAGAAAATGCATCATTGTGGCCGCCACCCGAAACGGGCTCCTCGCAGAGCGCTGACGATGCGCCGGCGGTGTCGATTGAAGCGATCAGCGCCATAGCGACTCCTGAAAGAGCAGTCTGCGGTGCTGATGCCGGCGGATGAATTTGACGACTTCGGGCTCAGCGCAGCGTGGCTCGCCGCGCAGGTATCCGTCGAGGAAGCCGGCCAGCAACAACGCACCGTCAAAAGGCGACGGGCGTGAAAACGTCTCACGCGCCGCGCGCGCAAGCATAAACAGTGGCGAATAGCCGACTCGATACGCCGCCATACCGGCCCTCGTCCGTGCCTTCCATCCAGGCGCCTCGCCCTGCGGGCGATGATGCCGCGCGGTGATGTGGCGGAAGCCGCGAGTGCGATAGCCGCGCGTCATGGCGCGCGCTTCGTCCAGGGTGTCCCATCCAACGTCGGGATCGAGTGCGCCAATCGCGGAAAAGCACTCGATCGAGTACATCTTGGCCGCGCCGCGGGTGTGGTATTCGGGCTGTCGAATCTCCTGCCATTCCGAGCCGGCGGGTTCGTACAGAGTTGGGCCGGCGATCCCCAGCCTGGGATCACGCTCGAATTCGGTGCGCAACAGATCGGTGAAGGCGGACTCGAAACTGATGTCGGCGTCGAGCCTCAGGACGTAGTCGTACTGCCGACAGGCTTCGAGCGGGAGGAACCGGGTGATCACACACTCGCCGCCGGGAGCGCGCGGACGGTTGCGCGGCAGATGGTGAGGTTCAATCCACGGATAGGTTCGGGCGGCGTCGTCAAGAATCGCGGCGGTAGCGTCCGCGGAACCGTCGTCGATAACTATCCAACGGCTCGGAGTCCAACTCTGCGACACCAACGAGGCAATAAGCAGCGGCAGGAATTTTTCCTCGTCGCGAGCCGGTGTGATTGCGATATATCGACTCATGCGAGGTACCTGTAGGTCACCCCGTTGAGGACTCGAGCGACAGGCATCGGCAGTTTTCGCCATACTCAAGAGGCGGTCTGCCACACACCAGTCAGATTTTCGGCGCTGGTCACGCTCGGCATCTGCGGAAAGTAGCTGTACGGCAGATCGGTTGCGGCGGCACCCAGTTCACGCTTGAAGCGCGACAGACCGAAATTGCGGCTGTCAGTGCGGCCGAAGTCGAGTCCGCGGGCGCGTAGGGCGTGCTGCTCGGCAATCGACATGAAGATTAAGTGACTGGCTCCGTCGGGACTGCCGGCCGTGCGCGCGGACCATTTCGCGTGCAGGTCGTTGCCGTCGCGCAGGACGACTACGCCGGCAGTGCGAATCCCCTGGTGCGCGGCGAACCACACCTCGATCGCGTCGAGTTTCGCGAAGACTTCGTGCACCAATCTAAAAAACTTCAGCGGCTGTGAGGGAACTCCGAGACGGCGCCTGCTTTCGAGCTGAAGCTCAAAGAAAGTCTCGATCGCTTCGGCGCTGCGCGAACATTCGACACTGACGCCGGCTTCGCGGGCGCGACGCAGATGACGTCTCACCTCGCGATCGGCAGCGCGCTCGATGGCCTGGAATGGGCGCGACAAATCGAGCGTCCAGCGCTGGAAGTGATGAAGAACGTGCCACGGATAGCAGCCAGCGACGCCTCGGATCTCAAGCCTGAACTGCGGTGCGACGTCCGGTAAGCCAGACATCAACGAACGCAGCGCGGAATCGTCGACGGCGAGCGGCCGGCAGAAATCGGAAAATGGCAACGAGATTAGACCACGGCGAATCGGATTGCCGCCGCGAGCGAGCAGGCAGGCGGCTTGCGTCGAGTTGTATTCGCCGATAATCGCGACCATCGGATGGACGCCGAAGCCGCGCCTCAATACCTCGAGCCACGGCCGGTGGTGATAGAGGGTGGCGTCGGGATGCGAAGCGGCAAAAGCTTCCCACGCAGCGCGCGCACGCTCCAGCGGCAGAAGTTGCAAGTCGGGCTCGGTCGATTCCTGGCGAAGGGCTGCTGACTGGTTCATTGGAGCTCCTGGGCCACGGCGACTTGCGGGGTTTGGCCGCGGCCGAATGTATCCGCGAACATGCGCATCGCGGTTGAAGATTCGCGCCAGCAATAAACGAGCGCGGGCGGTCCCACGATGAGCAGCAGGGTTGCGACTCCCTGGGTACCGCAAGCACTCGCCGTTATTTTTCCGGCGGTGACGGCAAGCGCGCACATCAGCGCCAGTCCGGCGCCGGGCAGAATCGCTTTGACAAGGTCGCTCAGTCCGATATCGAGCAGGAGGCAGGAAAGCCACATTCCGAGGATGCTGATCAAAGCCTCGACAATGCTTCTGCCCAGGCTCACGGCCGCCAAGCCTCTGGATGCGAGTCCAAACACAGTTACGACGACGAGTACGAGGCCGACGGCGTGAATATAGAAGTCGAATTCGGGGTGGTTTTTCGCATAGTAAACCGATCCGATAGCCAGGCGCAGGCCCACCAGAAGCAATCCACAGGCGAGCAATTGCATTGGCACCGCGGCGGGCAGCCACTTCGGCCCGTAAATCGTTCTGATGAGTTCAGGAGCGGCGATCGCGGCGCACAAGACGATCGGCAGAATGATCCTGGAAAGGTAGCCGCAGAAATTCAGGTACGCGCGCGCGAGTTGATCCCGCTGATCCTGTAAATGGCAAAAAGCCGGGAGCGTGACACGGCCCGCAATGCGGAAGACGCGATCAGGTACGAAACGCAGCAGATCCCACGCCATCGCGTAGTAGCCCAGCGCTGAACTTCCAAGCAATCGGCCGATCAGCAGAAAGTCCACGTTGAACGCGAGCGCATCGACGGTTCGTCCGCCGAGAACCTTGACGGCAAAACGGCCAAGATCGTGCGCGGCAGAGGAAGTGGGGAGTCCGATTCGAGGCTTTCCGCCCGCAACCAGGACGCTAACTGCATGCAACCCAAAGCGCGCAGCGAGACCGCCGGCGAGGCTCCAAGCCGGCAGCCGACACCACAGCAGCCCGAGCGCTACGGCAAGGAAAGCAAGTTCGCCGAGAACGTCCGCAACTGCGAGGGCCCCGAATCGCATGTCGCGGCGCAAGCGCGCGTTGGCAGTGACGGCTGCGCCCTCGAGAAGAAACGGGATGCATAGCAGGCGTACACCCTCGCGCAACTCCGGCATTTTCATAATGTTGGCGAGCGCAGGCGCGCCGCCGTAGAGAATGCCCGCGGTCAGAAGCGCCAGCCCGATGCTCATCCACCACGCGGTCGAGTGATGAGCGGAGCTCAGGTCGCGGCGCTGAATGAGCGCGTCGGGGACGCCGGCTTCGTTGACCAGCATCGCGAAAGTCGAGACGACGACCAGGATTTTGAACAGACCGAAATCATGCGGCGAAAGCGCGCGCGCGAGTATCACGATCCCACCGATGCGCAGCGCCTGGACGACGAATTCCGCGACCATGTTGTCGCGAACCGACCGAGCGAACGCATTCCACAGCCAGCGGTTGCGCTCGGCGCGATCGGGAGCATCGGCGCCGTTGACAGACTCGCGATCGTTCACAGTCCCTCACCCCGAAGCAGAACGGGTATGGTGCGAAAAAGAATTCTGATGTCAGAGGTCAGCGACCAATCTTCGAGATACTGAACGTCCAGCTTGACCATCTCGTCGAAGGAGACCCGATTACGTCCGCTGACCTGCCACAGGCCGGTGATTCCCGGCATCCCCTCAAGGCGGCGGTGATGCCAGTCCTGGTAGTGTTCGAGCTCGTAGGGCAGGGCGGGACGCGGCCCGATGAGGCTCATGTCGCCGCGCACGACGTTAAGCAGCTGGGGAAATTCGTCGATGCTGAATCGGCGCAGAAACCGGCCGACGCTGGTGACGCGCGAATCGTTGGCGAGCTTGAAGACCTTGCCGCCGTTGCCGTTGGCGTGCGCGTTGTGACCGTTGGCGATCCAGCGCTGCACGAATTGACGATGGACGAGATCGGCGGCGCAGGTTTTCATCGTGCGCAGCTTCAACATTTCAAAGCGATGGCCTTGCGCGCCGATTCGCTGTTGGCGGAAAAAAACGGGTCTGCCGTCGAAAATCAAAATCGCGACAGCGGCGAGGGCGATCACCGGCATCGCGACAATTGAAATGAGCGAGGCGCAGACAATGTCGAAGGCGCGCTTGACGAGATAGTTGAGGCCCTCGATGTTCGAGCCGCGACGCCCGACCAGCGGAATGAGGCCGACGGTGTCCACGCGCAGTCCGGCCGGCGCCGAGCGGTAAACCCACGGCACGACCCACCATCGCAGGCGGCACTGTTCGCAAAGCTCGATCATGCGCGCCTGCTCCTGGAGCGGTGCGTCGGGCATTACGACGGCCGCCTCGAGACAGGGATGGATGCGAACCAGGTCGATCAACCGTTCCGGTGGTCCGAGCACGCGATAGCCGCGGTAGTCGCAGCCGAGCGCGCCGGCGTCCAGAAAGCCGAGGACTTCGTGCTGTGTCAGCTCTTCCTGAAGGCTATCGCAAAGGAAGTGAGAGACCGGGTTGAAGCCGATGATCACGAGCGGGATCGAGATGCCCGGACTCGAGTAAAATTGCTGAATCATGTGGCGCATCGTCCCGCGCACCGACAATTCCGAAACGATGCTCAAGGCGCAGAAGGTCGCGACGGTGATGCGCGAGATCTGAAGGTGCGCCGCGAAGCCAGCCAGGAGCATCAGGCCGGCCGCGGTCGCGCACGCCTTGACGATCGCGACGACTTCCTTGCGACTGCCGTTTCTCATGCTGAACAGATCGAAAGCGCGAAAGACGCCGACCCACAGCAGCGCGGTCAGGATGACGCATTCGGCCAGCGTTTGGGGGTCGGCGCTTTCAAGATGGGCCAGTATCGCGCCGTCCGGGTCGTGGAGGATCAACGCGCCGGCGAAGGCGAGCGCGAGCGCGGCGAGATCCGCGATCGCGAAGAGTACTTTTTGCTTTCTGCATTCGCCGGCAAACATCGAAAATCAACTCATGCGTTAGAGGATTCGGTCTCAACGGACGGTGAAGCGCTCCGGCGCTGCGGCGCGAACGTTTCACTGGCGGGGGCCAGCGCGGAGGCCACCGTCTCAACCGTCCGCAGGACTTCCTGTCCGTTCAGATGCGGATGCATCGGCAACGACAGCGTCGTATCCGCCAGCGCTTCACTGGCCGGGAAATCACCGGGTCGATAGCCGAGGTAGGCAAGCGCGGGCTGCAGATGAAGCGGAACGGGGTAGTGGATTCCGCACTCGATGTCGTTTTGAAGCAGCGCGTTGCGAATGCCGTCGCGCCGCGCGCTGCGCACGACGAACAGGTGGAAGCAAGATTCGGCGCCGTCGGGTTCGAGAATTGGGCGGGCGTTCACGGGCGCGAGCAATTCGCGGTACGCGGAGGCGACAACGCGGCGGCGCTCGTTCCATTCGGCGAGTTTTTCCAACTTGGCGCGCAGCACCGCGGCCTGAATCGAATCGAGCCGCGAATTGTACCCGCAAATTTCGTGCGCATAGTGCGACAGCCGGCCGTGATTGCTCAGCAGCGACACACGTCGCGCAATTTCATCGTCGTTGGTTACGACCGCGCCGCCGTCGCCCCATGCGCCAAGATTTTTGCCGGGGTAGAAGCTGAAGCATCCGGCATCGCCGACCGTCCCGGCCATCGCCATCCCGCCGGCGGTGCGCACGCGAGCGCCATGAGCCTGGCAAGCATCCTCGACGATTTTGAGATTGAACTCGGCGGCAATTTCCTTCAGCTCAACGATCGGCGCCGGCAGGCCATATAGATGTACGGGAACGATGGCTCGTATCGCGCTGCGCTCGCTCGCTGGGCGTGATTCCAGAAAGCTTCGCAGCGAGGGCACGCTCACATTTCCGGTTTCAGGATCGATATCGACGAAGCTGGGCCGCGCACCGGTTTGCACGATGGCAGCCGCGGTGGCGATGAAGGTCATCGGCACGGTAATGACTTCGTCGCCGGGGCCGACACCGAGCGCGAGCAGGGCGATGCGGAGAGCGTCGGTTCCGTTGGCGACGCCGATGACGCGCTTGACGTTCAGAAATTCGGCGAACTCACGCTCGAAGCTTTCGACCTGCTCGCCACCAACGTAAGCGGTTTTGGAATGGAGCAGATCCAACTCGGAAGTGACGCGCTCGTTGATTTCGAGGTTTTGCGCGGCCAGGTCGACGAACTTGATTTTCATTGGGACGGCCTCTCTTTCAACGCGGTTACGGGTCCGCGCAGGCGCGCGGGATGGCCCGCGACGATCGCGCCGGCGGGCACGTCGCGAATAACCATCGCGCCCGCCCCGACCAATGCACCTGCGCCAATTTCAACTCCGCACATCACGATTGCGCCGCTTCCGATCGACGCGCCCTTCCTCACCACCGTATGTTCCATTTTCCAGTCGTTCTCGGTCTGCAGCGCGCCGTCGGCGGCGGTCGCGCGCGGATAGCGGTCATTGATGAAGATGACGCCATGACCGATGAAGACTTCGTCCTCGATGGTAACGCCGGAGCAAACAAACGTGTGGCTCGAAGATTTTGCAGCGGCGCCCGATTTTGGCGTCGCGCTGAACTTCGACGAAGGCGCCGAGCCTTGTGTCGTCGCCAATCTCGCAGCCGTAGAGATTTACGTACGAGGCCAGCCGCACGCGTTCGCCGATGCGGACGTCGTCTGCCACGCAGGTAAACTGCGGAAGCTGGCGCTGGTCGGTCGCCGCGCTCATCGCACCGCATCTCCGAGCGGGACCATCAAGCCGCCCCTGCGCAGTGAATAGTTGGCGGCCTCGAGCACGCTGACGACGCGGGCGCCGTTGACGCCGTCGGTGTTGGGCGTCTCACCATTTCGGACGCACTTGATGAAGTGCTCGCACTCGCAATACAGCGGTTCCTTCTCCTCGATGCGGGGAATCTGGATGTCGCCGTAGCGATACGAGAACTGGAATTCGCCGTAAGTGTCGTAATACTTTTGCGCGGTGACCCCCTTGTCGTAGATGCGGATTTTTTCCTGCGGCGCGGTGTCGTCGTAGACCAGCATTTTGCGCGAACCGACCACCGTGGTGCGGCGAATCTTGTCGGGATCAAGCCAGCTCACGTGGATAAACGCGATGACGTTGCGCTCGAAACGCAGCGTCAGCATCGCGACGTCCTCGACGCCGTGGCCGTAGTGGCTTTCGCCCTGGCAGCTCACCGCTTCGGGCAGCCGCCCGCCCATCAGGTTCAGAATGATCGAGATGTCGTGAGTCGCGAGGTCCCAGGTCACATTGACGTCGCGCTGAAAAAGCCCGAGATTGGCGCGCACGGAGCTGATGTAGAACACGTCCCCGAGCTCGCCGGAGCCGATGATGTCGTGCATCTTGAGCACCGGCGCGCTGTATTCAAAGGTGTGCCCGACCATGAGCACGAGCTTTCGCTCGCGCGCGATCGTTACCAGTTCGTCGGCATCTTCGGTGGAGGTCGCCAGCGGCTTCTCGACCAGCACTGATTTGCCGGCCTCGAGCGCGCGCCGCGCCATCGCGTAATGAGTGCCGACGGGAGTCGCGACCACGATGCCCTCGATGTCGGAGTCGTTGAGCAAGTCTTCGAAGCGGCTGGTGGTCTCGAGGTCCGAGTAGAGTTGGCTGACGTGCGTTCGCCGCTTTTGATCGAGATCGCAGGCGACGATTCGCCGCGCCGATTGACTCTGATGGAGATTGCGGACCCAGTTGGGACCCCAATAGCCGAGACCAACGACGCCCACTCCGCGCAGCCGCCCGCTCGGTTCTTTGACCGCCGCGACGGGAGCGACAGAGTGCAGGTTGGGGTTTAAATTGGGACGTTCGATCTCGATGGCGCCATTGGGACTCTCGATTTTGAGGGAGCCATTCGGATGCCCATTTTTCGAGACGCCGTTGCGATAGCCGTTTTGCGTCAACACCGGTTTATCCTCGTCGATCGTGATGAAGTCATTCATGCTTGCAATTGCTCTGATGATGAAGCTCGCAACCGCGACGGTCGCGCATTCATGATCACGCCCGCGACCGTCCTATCGGCGACGCGCAGTGCGGCTGCCGTGGTCGCCAGCTCCTTGCGTTCGGTTTGTCCATAGCGAACCACCAACAAGATCGGATCGGTGGGCCGTATCAGCGGCAACATCCGCGGATCGAGCCGCGCCACGCCGAGATCGATCACGGCGGCCGGAAACGTATTGAGCACGCCCGCGAGTTCCGCGATCGCGGCTTCGCGCTGATCGTCGTTTCCCTGCATGCAGCAGGTCGCCAGCGTCAGTCTTGGCCATCCGGTCGTGCGAAGTTGCAGCGAACCGTCCAGGGTGATCTGTGAGACGGTCCGCTCGGCCGGCGACATCACGCCGTGCAAGCTGGGACTCTGGAGATTCGCGTCCACCAGGATCGTGCGCATCGAGAGCCGCTGGCTGAGGTCCAGTGCCAATGCGACGGCGATCGAGGATGCGCCGTCGCGCGGACGGCATCCTGTTATGGCGACCCTGCAGGATTTTTCGACCGCCGCGGTCGGCGCAATTCTTTCGCTCAGTTGACGAATTGCGTCCTGCCGTGCCAGCGCTCCTGCCAAATCATAAGGGAGCGGTTCGGGCAGGAGGGTATCGTGCGAGTCGGTCTTCGTCACGACGTCAAGCGAAGGACGTTCGACCAGCTCTCGCGTTTTCGGTACGAGCCTCGCCCGCGGTCGGGGCGATGGAAGAGGTTCTCGAATAGCGGCCGCGTTGCGGTTGATTAAGTCGTAGTATTTACTCACCGTACTTCTCTCGCCTGGTAGTTGATGGGGGTGTATGGCACGTAGACGGTCTCGCCGACGTAAAGGACGTTCGGATTGCTTATTTGCGGATTGGCCCTGATCAATTCCAGAGTCCGATCCTTGGAGCCGAGATATTTGGCCGCCAGGTCGTGGAAGGTGTCTCCAGGGTGAATCTGAACTGTGGTGAAATCCGGCACGTTCGGCGATTCTGGCGAGTCGCCAGGCGTCGGAGCGACAGACGCGTTGGCGATTGATGCCGTATAGCCAAGAGTCGCCGCAGTCTCGTCGCGGGACACAGAGGCAGCCTCTGGATTTGCATGCGCGGAGCCGGCAATCGGCGGAGCGGTGCGCCTGAGCGCGCCCGCCCAATTGTGCACCGTCGGGATCGAGACGCTGCCGAGGCCGATGACGGCGACCGCTGCGCAGGCGCCAACGGCGCGTATCAATGGTCGGCGCGGGTGAATCGCAGCCTCCGCGGAGCGCTTACTAAGTCCGGATGGATTGACGATACTCTCGTAGTCCTTGACGACTTCTCGCGCGATGCTCCGCGTCACCTTGCCCGCGTCTTTCGAATACGCGAGCAGCAAAGCGTTGTGACATAGAACATTGAGGCGTCTGGGAATTCCGCTCGCCGCTTTGACGAGAACCCGCAGTGCGTTGACATCAAAGATCTGCGGCGTTCCATGTTCCGCTTCCAGCCGGCAGTTGACGTAAGCAACACTCTCAACCGGGCTTAGCGGAAGCAGGCATACCTTGGTCGAGATTCGCTCGCGCAGCTGGCGCAGATTGTGGGCAGCCAGCCGATCGAGCAGCTCGGGATGTCCCATCAGGACAATCTGGATCTCGCGGTCTTGAGAGCCGATCCGATTGGCGAGCAGGCGAAGATCCTCTAGGGTCTCATCGCTAAGGTCCTGTGCTTCGTCGATTGCGATCGCGGTGCGGTGACCTTCGGATTGATTGACGACCACGCGCTCGAGTTCCTGGATCAATTCCAGCTTGCCGCGTTCATTGGTCGTCGCGCCCAGCTGCGGCAGCACGACGCGCATGATCTCCTCGAAGCTGAGCCTCGGGTTGGTTACGCAGGCAAGGTGAAGATTCGGGAGGCGGCGTGCGAGGATTGCGTTCAGCAGCGTCGTCTTGCCGGTGCCGGTCTCGCCAACCAGCAACATGAATCCGCATTGATCGTGGATCAGCGCCCATTCCAGGGCGGCCAGGCATTCGCGATGAGCGCTGCCCAGGTAAAGCACCGCCGCCGAGGGTGAGAAGCGAAACGGCGGTCCATTGAGTCCGAAGTGCCGATAGTACATTGCTGTTACATCCGGTCATTCAAGACTGCGACAATCGGCAGTCCGGTTAGATCGTTTACGACGCCAGACGAGTAAATTTTCGAGTCGCTTTCCTCCGCCCAGTAAGCCGCCGCGCCCGCAAACAGCGATGCGAGTACCAGGCCGATGGTCAGGTTCAACGGAACGCTGGGAAACGAGGGTATGACGGGAACGATCGGCGGCTGCGCGACGCTGACGTTAAGAATCTTGTTACTGCTGAGCGCTTCCGACGCGCGCGCTTCTTCCTGCTTGCGAACGTAGGCGAGGTACGCGTCCGAATCGGTGGACGCCTGCCGCTGCAGCCGCTGCATCTCGACGCCATTGGTTATAAGGGTCGAAAGTTGCTGGTTGGCGGCGTCAATTTGTTTGTCCAGCTCGTCGCGAGTAGCTTTTGCCGACGCCGCGGCGGAGTTCGCCTGCTTGAGATCGGTCTGCATCGTGACCCAGACCGGATTCACGTCGGTGAGCTGCTCATTGACCTCTAGATGATTCTCGTTGTCGAGGATGCTTTCCTCCGAGGCCAGCTTCGCGTCGATCTCCTTGATTCGCTCGCTACCCGGCTGGTAGCGGGTGAGCAACTCGGCTCTTTCGGCGCGCAGTTTCATGACCTGCGGCTTCAATTGTTGCAGCGCGAGATTCTGCTCGGAGCGGGTTTCCTTCTGAATCCGCTGCGGCGTGCTGCCTAGCTGCGATTGGAGGGCCACGATCTGCTGCTGGGTTCCTGAAACCTGCGCATCGGTTTTGGCAGCCGTATTTTGCAGGTCGGAAATTCGGGCTATGAGAACGCGCTTTTGTTCGTCGAGATTGCCGATGCCGGTCTTGAGTTGAAAATCGCGAAGCTGTGCTTCCGACTTTTCGAGCCGGTCTTTCAGAAGCTGGGTCTGCTGCTCGTAGAATTTCTCGGCCTGGGGGTCATGCGACAGGCTCGCGTGAAACTCCAGGTACCTGCTCATCAGGCGATCCAGGAAGTCTTTCGTCCAACGGCGGTCGTGCGAATGGTATTCGACGTCGATGATATTCGAGCGTTTGATTACCGATGCATCGAGGTTGCGCTCGATATCCATCGCCCACGCATCCCTGGGCGTCAGATTCGGAATATCGTGCATTACGCGGTAGCCCTCGAGCGGCAGCCGCAGGACGCCTTTGACCGCGGCCATTGCCAGCCCCGACTTGCGTCCATATGCAGGAGGAACGGGAAGGTCTTCCAGCGCGAGCCGGATCAGGTACAGGCTGGTAATCAATTCGCGCTCGGAATTGAGGTCTTGTTCGCTTACCGGATTGGTGACCGTGGAGGGATTTTGCGTGTTGCTGCCTTGCAGGTCTGGCGACACCAGCAGCTGCGCACGATTGTCCTGCACCAGCACCTGGCAGTTCGACAGATAGACGGGCGGCCATAGGAGAGTTCCGACCGCGACGACGCCGAAAACAGTCAGCCCCGCGATCAGGGCGGTGCGGCGGCGCCGATAGGCGATTTCAATCCAGTCTCTGAAGTTATTCGGTAACATGGTCTATCCACCGCAAATGGCACTCATCGGACTAGAACGTCGGAGAGAGATACGGTTCCACCGGCAAGATGTCCCTTATGTGCTGCTTCACCCACAGGTCGGCGTTCGCGATTCCGCTCTTCGGCACCACGACCACATCGTGGGACATCAGAGCTACGTCGTTGGCAGTGCCGGGGTCCTTAATCGCTGATGCCAGATCGATTTGCGTTCGCTGCGGCTGTCCGCACGCGTCGCGTCTAATGAGGACCGCACTCTGCGGGTCAGAACTGTCGGTCACACCGCCGGCCAGCGCCAGCGCTTGCACGGCGGTCATCCCCGGTTGAAGCGGAAAAGCGCCTGGTTTAGCGACTTCACCCTCCACGTAGATCTGTCTACCCGGCATGTTGCGGAGATGTACTACGGCGCCGGGACTGCGAAGCTCGCTCGTGTAAGCCTTGTCGATCGAAGCGGCCAGTTGATCAGTCGTCAAACCGGCGGCCTGGACCGGACCAACCAGGCGCAGCACGACCTTTCCGTCCGGATCGACGGTGACGTTGTCGTTGAATTCGGAGTTCATGTAGAAGTCGAGTGCGAGCTGATCGCCGCGCTGGATCCGATAGTCGGAGTCCTGTGTCGCGCTTTCCTGGATGCTGGCGTTGGCCTGACACTGCTCGGCCGACATCCGGGTCGGCGCCATAGCTTGCCGGTCGCTCTCGACCTGGGGACTCTTAGCGGAACAGCCGCCGATAGCTACTGCCATCACCATCGCGCAGACGGCCAGCCTGGGGTGGTTTGAAATCCTGCTTCGATTTCGGCGTTCCGGGATCATGATGAAAACGCAACCTCGCTAATTCTCGTCGAGATCGGCTCTGGCGATTCGATTTCAACCCCGCCTTGATTTTGCGCAAGCTGTTGCGTGCGCATTTCGGATAACCAATGGCAACTCGCGTGCCATCGTTGATTGATTCGAAACGGCACGGATTTGGCCCACTCAGAAAAAAAGGGGCACGTAACTGTGAAAGGATTACAAACCCGGACCGACGTAAATCGGCCGATCAATTCAGGAAGACCAGCCTCAGTCTGCGAAATTACGGCGGAAATCGTATGTCGCGCCAATCTGAAAAAGGACGGGCCCGCGCTGTCATTGTAGTTGTTACAATTTCAGCTACGGGCCCACCCACATCTCGGATCGTCACGATCGCCGTAGTGAGTATTACAATTTTACAGACGCGCTAGTATCCAACCCCTCCGTCCAACCAAGGCTCGCTCGCCAGGTAACCTTGAACTTGCGATATGTAGCTCAGAGCGCCTGAGTCGTACCAGCCTCCCGAGTACCACCAGCCTACGCATCCCCACATCATTTGCTCGGGCGTGCCGTTGGGATACCTCGGGTATCCTGCCGTTGGCGTGCGCGCCGTCAGGTAACTGACTTGGCCTTCGAAGCATGCTCTTTGCTGAGCCAGCTTATAGTCGGCGTCAAAGGCGGTGCTGAGGTACGAATAGCAACTGGGATCGGTCACGTCCGCGGTATTCTGGCTCGATGCTACCGCTTCGCAGGTCGATGGGTAATCGGACGACTTGACTTGTAGGATGCCCAGGCTGATCCCGTTGCCAACGTCTCCGAGCGCGCTCTGCTTCCAATGAGTCTCGTTGACCGCGGTGGCTCGCGTCACGTTTTCGTCAAAGCCCCATTTGCATGAAGCCCACTTGAGAATCGCGTCGGTAGTCCCAGTGAATTGCCCATCCGCGCGCATCAGATAGCTCCCCGGCGCGCCGCCTTCGCCGCCGGAAGCCTCGGACTGGAAAGTGGTCAGATCGGACGCGGTCGGCTCGAAGTCGTTTTCAGGGGCATTCTGGGGCACCGGCTCAAACGTATCGCTCGCCGCTCCCGCAGCGCACGCGGTATCGGACGGCAGAGTGGAACCAGCTGGCAAGAGTGAATAGTAAGGAGTGGCCGTCGACGAGGGAGTGGCGGTCGGTCTCACTGACGAAGTGGAAGTGGGCACCGCCGTCGGAGTTGGAGTTGCGACCGATCCATTTTGAACGTTCAGATTGATAGCAGCCGTCGCAATCAGCACATTACTGGCGTTGTATCCGTTGACGGAGATGCTGTGCTGGCCGTTCGCCACGTTAAGCGAATTCCAGGCGAGCGTGTAAGGCGGAGAAGACGCGACCCAGGTTCCGTCGCAATAGAAGTTAAGCCAACTGACCGGAGAGACGTTCTGCGCGACGATGGACACCATGCCGGAGACAGTCGCACCGCTCGCAGGCGATGAAATAGTCACTTGACCGGAGGCGGGCGTAGGCGTCGATGTCGGAGTGGCGGTGGCGGTCGGTTTCACTGACGGAGTGGAGGTGGGCGTCACCGTCGCAGTGGAGGTGGGCTTCGCAGTCGGAGTCGAGGTGGGCTTCGCCGTCGGAGTGGAGGTTGGCGTCACCGTCGGAGTGGAGGTTGGCGTCACCGTCGGGGTGGAGGTGGGCGCCGCCGTCGGAGTGGAGGTGGGCCTCACCGTCGCGGTTGGAGTGGCGGCCGCTCCGTTTTGAACGTTCAGATCGATCGTTGCGGTCGCGACCAACGCGTTACTGTCGTTGTATCCATTGACGGCGATGGCGTGCTGACCGTTCGCCACGCCAGTCGAATTCCAGGCGAGGGTGAAAGGCGGAGAAGAAGCGGCCCAAGTTCCATCGATGTAGAAGTTGACCCAGCTGACCGGCGGGACGTTCTTGACCGCAATCGAGACTGTGCCAGAAACGGTCGCACCGGTATGCGGCGATGTAATAGTCACTTGACCCGTAGGTGTGGGAGTTGCTACAGGGGTGGGCGTCGGAGTCGGTTTATTTCTTACGCGAACCAGTTTGTCGGCAGTTCCGACAAGCTCCCCAGACGAGGCGAAGGCTTCCGCGGAAATAATATGCGTGCCGTTGGTGCTATCGGTCGATGTCCATGAAATCGGATTAGGGGTCGAAGCGAGAAAGATACCGTCTATATACACCTTCGCCCATGAAGTCCTGGCACCGATAGATACAGAGATCGGTACCGCACCGCTCACCACGCTGCCGCCGTGAGGCGACCTGATTTTCACCTCGGCGGCTGACGCGATTGACACGCCCAACCCGAACATCATGAGACCACAAAGAAAAACCACGGTGAGACTAACAAAACCGCGCCCATTCTTTAGCTCGCGCATGAAAATCGCCCTCCCCAGGCGTGCGCAATCTGCTCTCGCGGGCAGTATCGGGCCGGCTTCGGCGAGCAGGGGGGGAAGGAGCACACTTCACCCTCGCCGGACTAAGGCCGGTCGGCAATCCCGCGGGTTTTACGCGGGTTATTTCAGTGGCGTGATGCCTTCGGCAGGTCTGAAACGAAACCCTATCGGGACAGGTCTCTCCCCTGCGGACCTGGACTCACTGCCTCGGAGTCTGAAACTCTCCCTCGCGCTTCAGTTAACCGAACAATGCTCAAACAGCGCCGGCAATGAATCGGTGCCGAATGCAGAAGAGGCCCGCGCGCTTGAACCCGAACTACGCTCGCGGCGCCACGACCCGCCGCGCACGGAAGGCTAGCAAAGGCACAGTGCCGGTTCAACTTTTTCAAGCGCGGCTTTGATTTTATTTTGTATATTCTCTATAGCTTGCAGGTTTTACAATTTTGTACATTTTACAATCAGCATATGCCAAACTGTGCTCTCGCGCTGAGAGAGTTCGCAAGCCGCAGTTGCTATTGGAGTTTACTAAATGTGAATAGCTACTTCGATCGGACTGGCTAATCTAGTTGTATTAATCGATCGGGCGTCACGAGGCATGTGCTGCCTGCAGGGCGCGGACGATTGTGGTTTTTGATGCTTCCGCGAATTTCTCTCGCCTGGCGGCTTGTTCGCGCGCGTAGAGTCTTTCGCATTCGAGCATTGACCAGGCCACCGCCATCATGAGGCCGGCGAATGAGCGGAAGTCCGCGACCGATTCGGTGAAATTCAGGATTAAGACAGGCACTACGGCCATCGCTGCTATCGTTCTCAACTTCCATGGATCGCGATTGGGAACAAAGCACGAGACCACCGGCCGCAGTGTAAACAACAACCAGAACAGCAACGCCGGTATTCCGAGACTCACCGCGCGGGAAACAAAGCCGTCGTGCAGAGAGCTCTGGTAGCCAAGATTCCAGACCTCGTCCCAGCCGGGGAAGTAGTGATTGTTGAGGATCTGACCCTCAACCTCGTAGCCGTAGCCCACAATCGGACTTTCCTTGACGCTCTGGACCGCAAAATCCCACGCGACCTGACGGCCCGTGAGGCTCGCGACATCGCCCCGATCCAGATAGCCGCGCATGCCGGGAATCGCGTATGCGGACGTATAGAAAATGGCGAGCAAAGCCGCGATGGCGATCGCGCCCCTGACTCGATATTCCCAAACCAGGTAAACCGCGCCACCGATCGCAATCCCGATAATCGGCGACCGCGAGTCCGCCATCACGCCCTGCGCCAAAGCGCTAAGCATCACAGCGGCAGCCAGAGCCTTCTTGCGTCCGCTCGCGATCGGCCAATAGCCGATACCCGCGCCGAGCGTCGCCAGCGTCAGGTTGCCGATCTCATTGGGCTCGGTGAGAAATCCGGTGAATCGCAGCATCCCACTGTCTGTATCGGGCTGCCACGACGTGCACGCTGGAATAAACATGGCAATGAAGTTAGCCGCGACCACGACTCCGCAACCGGCGAGCAAGACTCCCATTACCTTGCGCGCATCTTCCGCACTTCGGACTTCCGGCGCGATCGCGCACAGCGCGCAGAACGGGAGGATCGCCGCGATTGCCCGAGCCAATGAAACTCCCGGCAGCATTGAATAGGACACGCTGACCAGCGCCCAAATCAGGTAAATCGCGTAGTCGCGAAATCCTCCCTTGCGCAGGATGCCGGACTCCCACACGGACGAAATGAACGGCAAAGTAAACAGGAACCCCAATGAATATCTCACCAAAGAGCCGAGCTGCTGCAGCTCAGCGGCGTAAGAGCTGGCTGCCACCGCTTCGATAAGTACGAAGACAAATAATAGCCAGGTGACGTGGCGGCTCGTGTGATAGATTGTCCAGGGCACGATCACTGCCGCGACCAGGACGAGAGCAATCATTCCGCCCCCGAGCGGGTGAGTCAGCAGGCCCAGGATCAGCAGGCCTGCCGCCGCGGACGCCAGATATTCGAGTCGAGGAATCGCTCGCGGAAAACTCGGCAAACTTCTAACGCTTCCAGCGCCCAGTTCAATGTCAAGTTTCGACCTTCTATGGTCCTGTTCATTACTGGTGCGATCGCGCGGGAACGTTTGTAAATTTTGCGACATGTTCAGGTGCTGGAAAAGCAACACAGATGCCACGTCTCCCAATGCGCGATTTCAGTTTCCCCGTCCCTGAAATTGAGTAGGACGCGACCATCAAGCGTGAACCTCGAAGGAGAAATTTCTTCACGACTACCCAATTTGCCGCCGAGCGCAACTCACCGTTGACTGACAACGATTTCGAGCTGGCTCAGAAAAAGAACCGCTAGGCAGCCAGTTTCTTCTCAAAATTCTCGATAGTCGTCCTTCCCAAGTGTGACCTGACAAATCGGCACACAATCTGCATGTCTTAGCTGTGACAGCATTGCCGACGAGTACAAGTTAACTCCCTTGGCTCCGGTGGGCGCGGCCGGCCGAACGCTCCCCACCACGACGACAGGCTAGTTCCTGCGCCCGCCCGGAGCTTTTCCATACTGTTATGCGTTGATCCGGGGAGATCCGTAACCACGACCGATAGATTGCATCAATGCAAATTCGCTTCATTGGGCATGCGTGCGTAGTCGTCGAGTGTTCAAGCTCGTCGATCCTGATGGATCCGTGGCTGTCGGGCAAAATTTTCAACAATTCCTGGACTCTGCACCCGACCCCCGCGTTCGATTCCGCCTTGCTGGATCGTATCGACCACTTATGGATTTCGCATGAACATCCGGATCATTGCCACTTTCCCATCCTCGCTTCATTTCCGGACTCCTTCAAACAACGCGTAACTATCCTCCTCCAGACCCGCGATTCCCAAAAAATGATCGCGGCTTTCAAGGGTCTCGGCTATCAACGCTTCCGACTTCTCCCACATCGCGAGCTACTGTCGCTGACCGACGATTCCTCCTCTCCGCGAGTGTACTGTTACCATGCTGGATTGATGGATTCGGCGTTGGCCGTCATCGACGACGGACAAGCAGTACTAAATGCCAATGACGCTCGCATCAGTACTGGCGAATGCAAGCTCATTCTCAAGGATCTGAAACACGTCGATGTATTGCTCAACCAGTTCTCACTGGCGGCATACGCCGGATTCGAGCCGCCTGAGCGCTATCTGCCTGAGCGCGCCAGGCAAATTTTGCACAATGTTTCGGAGACTCATCGCGCGCTGAATGCGAAAGTCACTATACCGTTCGCAAGCTTCATCTATTTTTCTACCGAGGACAACAAATACGTCAATCCATTCGCCAACATTGTCGGCGACGCTTACGACTATCTGACCCGCCAGGGCCAGGTCTCAGTGGTTCTTTACCCCGGCGACACTTACGAGGTCGGCACGAAGCATGAGTCTTCCGAGGCGCTGCATCGCTACGAGGCGCTGCCAAAGTGGGACGAGCTGCCATACGATCCGCTCGAAACCAAGCCGCTCACGGCGATTTTCGCCGCATATTCCTCGATGGCCGAACAGATACGTGAGCGGTACTCGCGCGCCGTGTTGTTCCTGTTGCGTCCGGTGACTATCAGGGTTCCCGATCTGGATAAGACTATTGTATTTTCTGTGGCGAACGGAACTATCGAGGAAGTATCCAATTCGACTTTGGCGGACCTATCGATAAACTCTCAGCCGCTATGGTTCGGATTCAAGTTCCCATTCGGAATTCAGACTCTGGGAGTTTCCGCTCGATTCAGGCTTCATCGGAATTTTCGAAATTGGAAGATGCATAGAATTGTTTTTTCGCTGAACAACGGCGGCATCTACCTGAGGCCGAAGTACGTATTAACGGCCGACTTCATGAACTATGTGAGAACCAGACTCGCCGGCGGGATGACGCAGGCCGTTCACTACTACCGTACGTCACTCTAGAAGTCTTATTGCGGGAGGAGTTCCTCGCTCCTTGGCTCTTCGCCTCTCGCCACGCGCAACGCTCGTGATGCACGCTGCCAGAAAAGATTGTCCGGGTATCGCTGCGCCAGCCGGTTGACCACCGCATCGCCTTTCCACATCAGGAACGGCTTCGCCAATGGGTTGAAGACCACATGGTCGGTGAAGGGCTGCATCGTAAAGCCCATGCTGGTTTTGAAGTAGTGAAGTCCCTTTCCTACCGCGAGCGCTTTGGGCCCATGCGAAATGTAGCCGACCCTAGGGCATGCCAGCTTGGTTTTCATTACGGTGAACAGCAGTGCGTTGTTTGGATAGTACTTGAGCAGATCCGTAGCGCTCTTCTGTAAGTGTATGTAGTAGCAGTCCTCGACCAGCATTCCGACGATGAAGGTTGCCAGTCGATTTTCGACGAAGGCGCCCCACGCCTCGAAGTCCGGCGAGCGGCGGGCATTTGCGCAGAAGCGTTGCCACTCCGCCTCGGTGCTGCTCGGCATCGTGCCCACCTGGCGCAGCGTGGTTTCCGCCGTCAAAGCGTAGCCATGCTCTGCCAGGTATGGGAACTCGATTTGCTCGATGCGGCATCGTGCCAGGCCGCGGCGCGTTTTGCTGCGAACGTTCTGCGACGTTAGCGCCTGGATGTCGTAGTCGCGATCGGAGCATACGTACATTCCGCCGCGCGGGCCGGCTTGGTCCGGGGCTTTCGGATAGCGCAGCGCAAATGCAGGACCCTTTATCAGGATCTGCGCCAATTCGGTCGCGGAAGGATCGACGAAGCGGTGAACCGGCAGACTCTTAAAAAGGAAAGGCTTTGGATTGTACCAATAGCAGCTCTCCGTCCGTATCACTCGATAACCGACGGCGCTGAAAAATTGGGCCAACTCGGATGCCTGCATCGATCTTCCTTTCGACAGCTAGTCCCGGCTCAACCAGATTTCGCGCCAGTAGTGATAATTCGAGCGCTGGCAAAAAGAGCGCTGACCGTCGCAATAAACGGCCTGCAAGACGATACATGGGCTTCGGAAGCCCCTGAGCTCGCCGCTGCGCTCGTCGATCCGCCGCTGCATGTTGGAGATTACCGGAAACTTGCGGCCGCAGAACTGAAACATCTCGGGCTTGAATTCCATCCCGCGGTTGCATCCGTTGCGATCCAGCGTGCGGAGGATTTCCAGCATCCCGCGAACGCGCACGACTTCGCCGGGCTGCAGATCGAGTGGCGTAGCCGGAGTTTTCTTGTATCGGCCGGCATTCCATGGCGCGCGCGTCCATAGCTTGAACGCGGACAGGATTGCCTTGCCCCAGAAGTAAGTGACGAGCTTGCGGACGTCGTCGAAATTTCTTTTCCCTGAAATGTAGTCTCGCGCGAACTTACCGAAGTAGCGCGGCGGGCTCCCCAACGCCACCGGGCAGGTCGCGGAATTCAACTCCGTGGCCTGGCACATCAAGGTGTCATTCGGCTTCTGTGCGAACTCGCTCAGGAGACGATAGGTACTATTCAACTCGACGCTCGCCGTCTCAGGCGACGAATTGTCGACGTTATCAGCCGCGCGGCGAAGCCACGCTTCCTTCCAGAGAAAGAGACAACCCGCCTCGCAGCCACGATGCGCCGAGCCGTCGCATCTTAGCTGCTCGAGATGAACGGTAGCTTCGATGCGTCGAGGCTGGCCGAGCGCGCAAGTGTTATCGGCGCGTCTGGATACCCGCAGGCGGCGTCCGCAAAATGCCAGCATCTCTGGCATAAAGGGCAGGCCATCCAGTTTTCCGTCGGCGTCGAGGCTCGACATGATTTCGGCGGGACTCCGGACTTCGACGAACTCGCCTAGTTTCAGGTCGAGTACGCGCTCGAAATCATCAAGGCCGCCCCGCGCCGGCTCGGCGGCAAAGGTTTGACGTAATTCCTTGCTAGCGGAAATTGATTTCAGAGCTGAGGATTCCTCGAGCATAGACCCCGCCGC
Source organism: uncultured delta proteobacterium (assembly GCA_963724395.1). Taxonomy (GTDB): domain Bacteria; phylum Desulfobacterota; class Binatia; order Binatales; family Binataceae; genus Binatus. The sequence continues at coordinate 772,389 of CAVRUK010000006.1, forward strand.
GGCGAATTCAACGCCGATGCAGGATAAAGCAAGAGACGTACTAGATGCTGATCAGATGCGGCCTAGGATTTATCGGCCCAGCGCAGCGCGAAACACACAATTTTCCATTGTAAAATATGTGAAGTATGTAAGAACTACCGGCCAGCCCCCGGAGTTATCGCAGTATCGGGAAAGTCAAAATGAATGCCGCGCCTCGCGAAGCGCGATTCTCGGCGCGAATCCGCCCTCCCATCCTGGTCATGACATCGCGCGCCATCGAGAGGCCCAGACCCGTCCCTAACTCCTTGGTAGTGAAGAAGGGTTCGAATATTTTCTCCAGGATGTCCGCGGGAATACCGGTACCCTGATCCGCCACGGTAACCTCCACGGAAGACTGAGTTTCCTTTGCCTCGATCGATAACTTTCCGCCATCCGGCATTGCTTCTCGACCGTTGATGAGCAGATTCGCGAACACGTACTTCAACTGGTTTGGAAAAACCGGGACCTTGGGCAGCAACGCCGGAATTTCAAATTCGATTTTGATCGTGCCACCGTTCACGGTCGGGGTCTTTTGAATCAGGAAATCGACCATTTCAATTGCTTCAGTTATCAATTTCGACGGGTCGGAAGACTCCAGCTTCTCCTGCGGCCGCTCGCTGACGAATTCCTGAAGGCCCCGAACTCTGTCGGCCGCCGCGTTTACCGTTCTCGTCAGTGCGTCCACGTCCGCGATCAAATCGTCGCCGGCCTTCGCGCGGAGAATGTTCAGCCTCAGAGTGCCGGAATTCAGAATGTTTCTCAGGTCATGCGCCAGCCCAGAGGCCATCTCGCCGATCGAACGCAGCCGCTCGTTTCTGAAGAGCTCATCGCGCAAATGAAAGAAGCCGATAAGCGCCGACATATGCTGCGTGGTCTCGACGCCGACCGCGGCAACGTGGGCTTCACCGTTGATAGCCAGCGGGAATCTTACGACAAAAAGAAACTTGCCCCGCTCGACCTGGTCGGTGGATATCAGCGGGTTTCCACCGGACAGAACCTGCAGGTCCTTGCGCCAATAAACATGACCAACATCCGGGAACAACTCGTCATCGCTGGATCCGATCCATTTTTCGCGCTCGATACCAATCTCCGAGCTAAGCCGCGAATTGACGAATACGTACTTCCCTCGCGCGTCCTTTATCCAGACGCGCGCGGGGATATTGCCCATTAAAAGTGAGAAAAAGTATTCGGGATCGTCGTTCAAGGACGGACCGGGACGCGTCGATATTTCGTTCTTTGCATTCATTTAGATGGACGTCATTCCAACGGCGCCCCACCGACTTCGTTTCCTCGAAAATCTGGCGAATTCAGATCCTGATCGCACCGATGGCGCCGCCCTGTTCCAGACGCTGTCTCTCGAAGTCTCAGGAAAGCCATGCGCGGTCTCCAGGGTCCGGGTCTGAGATAAGTGCGACAGTTACTCTCAATGATGTCGGATGAGAACCTATAATCTATTGACTCTGTGCGTCAAGCGGCGTGCTTGGCGAAATCTAAACACGCACAAAACGGCGTAAGCCGAATCCGGCGAACCGATTCGCGTCAGAAGATAATACTGAGAGCGTCGCCGACAAGCCGGAATGGCGCCGCGATTATCGTTCCGGCCGCGTTCGCCGTGGCTCCTAGGACACTGTCGGGCTCCGAGGTGGTGGTCGTCGTCGTGGTGGTGCTGGTTTCCACGGGCGGCTCACCCGGAGCGCTGGTCGTGTATGTCGTCTCGCTCGTAGAGCAGGACTGAAGTGTCAAGCACGTGAAAAAGATCGCGCTCACAGATATCGCGTTGACTAAATGCTTTCTCATGATAGGTGCTCGCTTCGCCGGCTTGCAGCGAACGCGCGCGCCAATTGGCCGTGCACGTCGCTGAAACCGGCTTGCTTCACACTAGACAGCTACGGCGCGGTATAGGTGGTGGTCCTTTGCCGCTGCACGACGCCACCGTTGTCGGTAGTTGTGGTTGTAGTTGAGCTCGAGGTCGCTGGCTCGGGAACGGTTTCAACCAAGGGCGGCGAAGTCGTCTCAACCACGGGCGCCGGCTGAGTCTCATCCACATTTTTGTGGTAGGAGAAGCATCCGGTGGCGATTCCGCACACTGCGACGACGGCTGGGATCATTGCGATACGATTCATAAGACGCATATTTCTTAACCCTCCATCGGGACTTACCCTTATAACAGCAAGAAGCCGGCCAGTCGGTATGCCGCCATTCTCCTAGGCCAACCGCCCGAAAATAGCGGCTTTCCCGCGTAAATCTTTCAGGGTCGCAGTCTTAGAATCGCAAAGACTGGCTATGAGACTGTCTGGCTTTGAGCGACTTCGTGATAAAAGCCGCAAACGATTGCATTGACGAAAGCATTGGTGAGGAATTGTCCGATCGCTTGCCACGCACTCAGGTCAAGAGTCTAGGTGTGCGCTGACGACTGCCATGTTCCAGGTCTTACATCATCGGCTTCAGGTATCCGGTGAGGTCTTCCTCGAGTCGCTCGAAGACCGATCGCTGTTGCCATGCGTCCGAGGTGATCTGTTGTGAATTATCGAGGTCGCTCATGAAGGTCGCGTTCATTTGCCGGCCAAATCGCACGCTCAGGATCACCGTATTAATTTCGTCGTTGCGCGCGATGCTCCACCAATCGAGGTTCGAGGAACCAACCGTGGACCAGACCCCGTCAATGGTCGCGGTCTTCGCATGCAGCATCTTGCCTTGCAAGAGATAAATCTTGACTCCCGCATCGAGCAGTTCGGAAAAATCCGATCGCGCCGCCGACCCGATTAAAGGCTCGTTGATGCGCCCCGGGACGAGCAGGCGAACGTCGACGCCGCGCCGCGCCGCGGCTTCCAGTGCTTCGAGCATCTGCGTGCCCGGCGCAAAGTACGCGTCGGTAATGTAGATGTTCGTCTCGGCGTTGCGGATCGCGGACACCAGCGTCACGTAGATCGTGCTGAATTGCTCGGGCGCGCTTCCGAGTACGCGCACGATCATGTCCCCCTGCTTATCGAGCGACGGAAAGTAATCGGGAAACTTGAGCGGCTCGCCGCCTTGCTGCAGCCAGTTGGCGACAAACATTTCCTGGAATTCCGATACCACGGGACCTTCGATCTCGACGTCGGTATCGCGCCACGTTTTCGCCATCTTGTTGCGCCGATTTATCCGCGCCAGGATTCCGCTGCCCGAATATACGCTTGAGATGTTGATGCCGCCGGTGATCGCCAGCTTGCCGTCCACCACCATCAGCTTGCGATGATCGCGATGCAGCCAGGACCATCGAAATCCCCTGGCGAACGGATTGATCGGGTCAAACTCAACCAGCCGGATTCCGCTCGAACGCATCCGATCGAAAAAACTGCCGCGTGTCAGCACGGATCCCCAGCCGTCGTAGATTATGTTGACGTGCACCCCTTGCTGCTGCTTCGCAATCAGTGCGTCCGCGAACTCATTCCCAATCAGACCGCCATCGAAGATGTAGGTCTTGAGATTGATACTATGCGTCGCGCCCTCAATTGCGGCGAACATCGCGCGGTACGTGGCGCTGCCATTCTCGAGCAGAGTCACTTTGTTGCCGAGTACCAAGGGGCTTCCGCTGATTGCCTGTTCGAAGGCTAGATGGCGCTCGAGGGTCCCGGTATCGCCGCTGCGTGCCTCGAGCCTTTTGATGATCGCCTCGCTCTGGTTGGCAGAAAGCGGTCCCTGGGCGTCGACTACGCGGGGAGCCCACTCATACATGCTCGGGTCGTGAATTAACCGGAACGCGTTGGGCATGGTTCCGCACGCACTAAGATACTGCACGCCCAGTATCAGAATCAGCGCTCGGCGAAATTCACGTGCCAATCCCACTTGCAGTCATCTCTGAATCGCGTGCGGCGACAGTCTCTACGGATGCGTGGCCAGGAACTGCAGCATCGGCTCAGTCCACGTCAGCGGCCATTCGATATGATTCAGCGAGCCCACCGTGACGCCCGGGACGTTGGAGCTGCTCCCATCGGGGTCGGTGCCGCACAGCGGATCGCAAAACCCGACTTCCTGCTTGAGCGAGTCGATTATGACGTCGTCATCCGGATTGGCGCCGAGAGCAGCCGTCTGGCTGATGATCATCTCGCTGTTGGGGCATAGGCCCGCGATGTCGCAGGAGTTGTGCACCTGGTAGCTTTGGATTGTGGGATTCGGCACGGAAATCTCCGCGATGCTCGCGGGATGGTCTTCCACCGGCGTCTGCGGGCAAGGATCGTTGAAGGCCTTGAAGGGATCGGGCGCCGAATACACTGCGATCGCGTTCACGCTGGGGCGATTGAGGGCATAGATATAAGACATCGCCGACCCGTTGGACCATCCGGAGACAAAAGTCTTATCGATGAGCACGGTTCCAGTCGCCTGTACGACGCCGATGAAGTGATCGATAGTCGCGGCGTCGACATTCTCAGGATAGCGCACGCCCTTGACCGTGACAGTGCCCGGCGAGAACTGTCGATACCAGTTGTCCCATCCTGGACCTTCATTGTCCGGCGCCGGATAGAAGTGCGTCGTGTCGCGACCCTCTGGCGTCAGCAGCACAAAGCCCGTGGTGCCGGCGGCGAGGCTGAAGTTGTTCTGGAACGACTGGATATTGGTCGAGATGATCGAGTCAGCCGTCACCAGCGACGGATGCAACCATACGAGCATCGGCAGCGGGTTCGACGTCGAGGCGCTCGCCGGCTCGTACAGGCATGCATAGCGCGGCGTGCCGTCGGAGTCATTCCACGGTCCCAGCCTCGTCCCGCCCAGACAGGTCGGCACCTCATTGCTAATTAACGTCTGCGGAGGATCGCCAAACGGGCCGCACCCGCTAGCTGCGATAGTGGGATTCGGATATGCAACGAGCATCGCGACGACAACGAAAACGAAAAGTGAAAGAGCTAGCCCAAGCTTGCGTACCTCGCGAACGTGCGGCGACAGATGACTGATTCTCATTAGTGACTCCTCCCATGTCCCCAGTGACGCCCAGGCGCGGATCGATCGAGATCCTTCTTGTTCTAGCTATGTCATCAAACTGTGATCGTATTTCCGTTGAAGCTGGTAAACGTGAACCCGGTATAGTTCTCGTTGTATAGGTGTGCCTGATCCCTTAGCAGGCTGATCGCGACCGCCTCGCCCAAAAGCATTCCCTGGTGGATGTCCTCGCGCCAATGGATTCCCGCCGACACTCGGCCGAAGCCCGCGTTCGACGCCAGCTTGTTCAGTTCTCCGCCTACGGTCATCTGGCCCGCATCGGACCCGGTGTAGGGCACCGTTTCCAGGCCGTCAGAGGTCGTGGTCACGGGATTTGGAATTACAAAGGTATCATCGAAGAACCACTTGATCACTGTGGCCGCCGCGCCTGCAATCACCGCATGTGCCGCCGGATACGACGGATGCTGCGGGCATCCTTCGGGATAGGACAGCGGAATGAAATAGCTGTTGTTGCGTGCGAAGACCTGCGCGGCAGCATTCGAGTTCAGGACACTGCTGTCGAGCGGATAGCTCTTCAGACCCAACTTGGTGAAGTGAACCAGGCCGGCGATTTCTTCGGGACGGGCCATGCGATGCACGAACCATTTCTGGAACCAGGCGTTCTTCAGCGCCCGCGCGATCACTTCCGCGACCAACACCTCCACCATCGGAATGCCGAAGGTGATGAAACCGGTTTCGGAGTGGTCCGCCGGCGGGTAGGGATTCCCCGAATTCAGCGGCGCTTGCATCTTAACCAGCATCAGCACCGCGTTCAGGTATTCCATGTACGGCACATCGTTGTGAACATATTCCGCGAGGTCGCGCGGGTCGCGGAGAAACCTCAACTGCGGGTCCGGGTTCTCCGGTGCAAGTGGCGCAGGGGCGCCGTTCTCAATATTCAGCCACGACGAAACGTCCGTCCCGAAATCGCCGGGCAGCGTCGTCTTGTAACCGCTGAATGGAATCGCGCCGTAGTTGAACGGCTGAAGAAAGAGTTGCGACACGTACGGTCCGATCACGTCGCCCGCAGTGAAGCCGCGAAAGATGCACCGCGGGGTGACCTGGCCGTCGATTTTTGGACCGCTGTAAGCCGCCAGGCTCGACAACTCCGCGCACGCGGCCGCTATCGTGGGATCGCTTTCCCACTGCGAATATGGGATGTCGCGCGCCAGCGCCAGCCAGTACAATTCGACTATCTGCGCGGCGAGTCCCGGACTGTTCAGGTTGTCGAATGGCGGAATCGAGTTCTGCGAGACGTCATAGGTCTCCAGGTCGTAGGCTAGTCCCGCCTGCGGATCCACCAGCGGTACGGTGCCACCCATCTCCAAGGCATCGAAATCAGCGCGCTGACCGGTCTTCACTGCGGCCAGATAGCTCGCATAGACCGAGGGATCGACTTCGCCGAACGAATTGTGATTGAAGCCCTTGGTGTAGTTAGCGATCCCCGACGGGTAGGTCACTTCATCTCCATTGTTAGGATGCGGCGGGACCTTGACTCCGCGATCGTCCTTGGCCGCACTGACACGTTTGTCGTATGCCTGCTTGGGACGACCGTTCACGTTGACTTCGCCTGAGCTGTTGTCCGAGAGAACGTCAGGCATCCTCTCTATCGCTTGGGCCGCTGCCCGCGCCGCGATTGCTGCGAGCGGAACTGCCGCGCCTGCGGCTCCGATCCCCTTAAGGAAGGCGCGCCGGCTGTGAGCAGGTCGCAGTCCATCGGGACGTTTCGCTGATGTCAGGGAATCCTGGTCGAATTTGTCCTTCACCTTTTTGTCCACTGAAGAGGTCCCTCCCGGAAAGTGGAATCGCAATTTGGAACTTCTAGGGCATGGCCCAAGGACACGGGTCTATGCGAGCCGACGCTTGACGCCGCCTCCGCAATCACTCGGCCCGCAAAATCAGCAAACGATGTGCCGAAAGTTGGAGATCGAAACTTTCCAGTATTTTCTCGTCGCGCCGATGCCCGTCAGAGCGCATCCCAGTATCCAGAGGGTAAATTTTTCCGACCAAGCTTCGCGGGATGCGCTCAGGCATCGCCGGCCATCGGACGTTCCGAATCCAAAGGGAAAGCTATGATCTAAGTGAAAAATTTTCCGGTATTTGTTTCATAGTACAGAATTCCGAATTCCGAAAAGACTAAACCCCGGCGTCCCTTATGACGAAGCAATCCTAACTATGGCGGGCATTATTTACTTTATTTCATTCCTCGTCTCGATCGGCACATTTTCTGCTTACAGGTACCGCTTTTCTACTTGGAAATTCTTCTTCATCTGGTGCGCGCAAGATTTTTTAAGAGGAGCGCTATCGAGTGGAATCCATCGAATCGAACCGTGGTCAGAAGCCGGATGACGACGACCAGTTGGCAGAGGGTCAGCCCGCAGCCGGGCAAAAAGCCAACGGCAACAGATTTCGGCGCAACGGCCGTCCCGAACCCGACGATCGCGGAAAGTCCGATGAGCGACGCTTCAGGAATCTAATCAAAGCATTGACGGCCGCCGGACGAGGCGACTTCTCGGTTCGGCTGCCGATATCTCATAGGGACAAGCTGCTCGACGAACTCGCGACGAAATTCAACGCGGTCGTCGAGCGCAACGAGGCTATCACCAGCGAGATAATCCGCGTCGAGCAGGCGGTTCGCCGCGAGGGCCGGATGACCGAGCGCGCGTCCGTGAAGAGCGCGGTCGGCGGTTGGCAGGAAATTGAAGGTTCGATCAACGCTCTGATCGGCGGCCTGGTGCAACCGACCACCGAGGTCGCCCGCGTCATCGGTGCGGTCGCCCAGGGCGACTTGCGACAGAAGATGGCGCTCGAGATAGACGGCCAGCCGGTCAAGGGCGAGTTCCTCAGAATCGGCACCACCGTCAATGCGATGGTCGATCAGCTGAGTTCGTTCGCCGACGAGGTTACCCGCGTCGCCAAGGAAGTCGGCACCGACGGCAAGCTCGGCGGCCAGGCGCAGGTTAAAGGCGTGTCAGGCACCTGGAAGGATTTGACCGACAACGTCAACGTGCTCGCGCGCAACCTGACCGACCAGGTGCGCAATATCGCGACCGTCACCACCGCGGTCGCCAACGGCGACTTGTCCCAGAAAATCACCGTCGACGTTAAGGGCGAAATCCTCGAGCTGAAGAACACCATGAACACGATGGTGGATCAGCTGCGATCGTTCGCCGCTGAAGTTACCAGAGTCGCGCGCGAGGTCGGCACCGAGGGCAAGCTTGGCGGCCAGGCCGAGGTCAAGGGCGTCTCGGGCGTCTGGAAGGACCTGACCGACAACGTCAATTTCATGGCGTCCAACCTGACCACCCAGGTGCGCGGCATCGTCAAGGTCGTCACCGCGGTCGCCAACGGCGACTTGTCGCAAAAGTTGATCGTCGATGCGCGCGGCGAGATCGCGGCGCTGGCCGACACTATCAACGGCATGACCGCGACACTGGGCCTGTTCGCCGAACAGGTCACGGACGTGGCGCGCACCGTCGGGGTGGAAGGAAAGCTCGGCGCGCAGGCGGAAGTCCCGGGCGTCGCCGGAACCTGGAAGGATTTGACCGACAACGTCAACTTGCTCGCCAACAATCTTACCGCGCAGGTCAGAAACATCGCGGAAGTTACCACTTCAGTTGCCAAAGGCGACCTCTCCAAGAAGATCACCGTCGATGCGAAGGGCGAGATCCTCGAGCTGAAGAACACCATGAACACGATGGTCGATCAGCTCAATTCGTTCGCCTCGGAAGTTACCCGCGTCGCGCGCGAAGTCGGCACCGAAGGCAAGCTCGGCGGCCAGGCCGAGGTGCGCGGCGTATCCGGCGTCTGGAAGGACCTGACCGACAACGTCAATTTCATGGCGTCGAACCTCACCACCCAGGTCCGAGGCATCGTCCGGGTCATCACGGCGGTCGCCAACGGCGACCTGTCTCCAAAACTGGAAGTCGCGGCCAAGGGCGAGATCGCGGCGCTGGCTGACACGCTGAATAGCATGACGAAAACGCTGGCAATCTTTGCCGAGCAGGTCACCAGCGTCGCGAAAACGGTCGGCGTGGAAGGGAAACTGGGTGCGCAGGCCGAGGTGCCCAACGTCGCGGGCACCTGGAAGGATCTGACCGACAACGTCAACCTGCTCGCGAATAATCTCACCGCTCAGGTCCGCAACATCGCCGAAGTCACGACCGCGGTTGCCCGGGGTGACCTCTCGAAGAAAATCTCGGTCGACGTCAAAGGTGAAATCCTGCAACTGAAGAACACCATCAATACGATGGTGGATCAGCTGCGATCGTTCGCCTCGGAAGTTACGCGCGTTGCCCGCGAAGTCGGCACCGACGGCAGACTCGGCGGACAAGCCGAGGTCGAGGGTGTCGAGGGCTTCTGGAAGGATCTGACCGACAACGTCAACGTGCTGGCCGGCAACCTTACCGACCAGGTCCGCGGTATCGTCAAGGTCGTTACCGCAGTCGCCAACGGCGACTTGTCCAAGAAGATCTCGGTCGACGTCAAAGGCGAAATGCTCGAATTGAAAACCACCATCAACACGATGGTGGATCAGCTGAATTCGTTCGGCGCGGAAGTTACCCGCGTCGCGCGTGAAGTCGGCACCGAAGGAAAACTCGGCGGACAGGCCGACGTCAAAGGCGTGTCGGGTGTCTGGAAAGATCTGACCGACAACGTAAATTTCATGGCGTCGAACCTGACCACCCAGGTCCGCGGCATCGTCAAAGTCGTGACCGCGGTTGCCAATGGTGACCTGAAACAGAAGCTGGTCGTCGACGCACGCGGCGAAGTCGAAGCGCTGGCCGTCACAATCAATAACATGACCGACACGCTCAGCACCTTCGCCGAGCAGGTCAGCACGGTCGCCCGCGAGGTCGGCGTCGAAGGAAAGCTCGGCGGCCAGGCGCGCGTCCCCGGCGTCGCCGGCACCTGGAAGGATCTCACCGACAACGTCAATTTCATGGCCTCGAACCTGACTACCCAGGTCCGCGGCATCGTCAAAGTCGTCACCGCGGTCGCCAACGGCGACCTGACGCAGAAACTGATCGGAGTGGAGGCGAAGGGCGAAATCGCGGCCCTCGCCGACACCATCAACAGCATGACCGAGACTCTCGGTATCTTCGCCGACCAGGTCAGTACCGTGGCGCGCGAAGTCGGAATCGAAGGAAAACTGGGCGGTCAGGCGCGCGTGCCGGGCGCGGCTGGAACATGGCGCGACTTGACCGATAACGTGAACCAACTTGCAGGTAACCTGACCGCCCAGATGCGAGCCATTTCGGACGTCGCGACCGCGGTTACCAAGGGCGACTTCACCCGATCGATCAAGGTCGAAGCGCTCGGCGAAGTCGCCGCCCTCTCCGACAACATCAACCAGATGATCGTGAATCTGAAGGAGACGACCCAGAAGAACCAGGAGCAGGACTGGCTCAAGACCAATCTCGCGAGATTTTCCAGCATGATGCAGGGTCAGAAGAACCTGGAAGCCGTGTCGCGAATGATCATGTCGGAGCTGACGCCGCTGGTTTCGGCGCATCAGGGCGCGTTCTTCCTGATGGACAGCGACGACGGCGCCCCAATTCTCAAGCTGACGAACACTTATGCGTATCGCGAGCGCAAGGGCGTCGCGAATCGATTCCGTATCGGCGAAAGCCTGGTCGGCCAATGCGCGCTCGAGAAAAAGAGCATCCTGCTGACCAATGCGCCGCACGACTACATCCACATCAGCTCCGGACTCGGCGAGGCGCCCCCGCTCAACATCATCGTGCTGCCGATCCTGTTCGAGGGCCAGGTCAAAGCGGTGATCGAGCTGGCCTCGTTCAACACCTTCAGCTCGATCCATCTGATCTTCCTCGATCAGCTGAGCGAGAGCATCGGCGTCGTGCTCAACATGATCATGGCCAACATGCGCACCGAGGAGTTGCTGCAACAGTCGCAAAGCCTCACCCAGGAGCTGCAGAACCAGTCGAAAGAGCTGACCCATCAGCAGGAAACCCTGAAGAGCACCAACACGGCGCTCGAACGGCAAGCCCTCGAGCTCGAAGAAAAAGCCAAACAGCTCGAAGAACAGAACACCAAGGTCGAGATCAAAAACCATGAAGTCGAGCAGGCCAGAAAATCGCTCGAAGAAAAGGCCGAACAGCTGGCGCTGGTCTCGAAGTACAAGTCCGAGTTCCTCGCGAACATGTCGCACGAGCTGCGCACACCGCTGAACAGCCTGCTGATCCTCGCCAAGGTGCTGTCCGACAATAAGGACGCAAACTTGACCGAGAAGCAGCTCGACTATGCCCGCACGATCTATTCCTCAGGCACCGATCTGTTGAAGCTGATCAGCGAAGTTCTCGACCTCTCCAAGGTTGAGGCGGGCAAGATGGCGATCGAGGTGCATGAGCTGCAGACCGTCGAGCTGGTGGAATTCGCCGAGCGCAGCTTCCGCACGCTGGCCGAGGAAAAGGGTCTCGAATTCTCGACCGAAGTGGCGCCCGGAGTGGCCGAGGGGATTCGCACCGACCGCCAGCGGATCGAGCAGGTGCTCAGGAACCTGCTGGCCAACGCGGTCAAGTTCACCGAGAGCGGTTCGGTGAAATTCCGCATCGAAATGACCGAGCCGCAGCGTGACTTCGAGAGCGAGGCGCTCAAGAGCGGCGGCAAAGTGCTTGCGCTGTCCGTCGCCGACACGGGAATTGGAATCGCGAAGCACAAACAGCGGCTGATTTTCGAGGCGTTCCAGCAAGCCGACGGCAGCACCAGCCGGCGTTACGGCGGCACCGGCCTCGGACTCTCGATCAGCCGCGAGATTGCCCGCGCACTCGGCGGCGAAATCCACGTCGAGAGCAGTCCCGGAGAAGGCAGCACCTTCACTCTCTACATGCCGATCAGCTACGGCAAGGAAGTCGAGTCCTTCGGGACGCGCGAGAGCGACGCGGAGTCGCAGGCGCGGCTAGCCGATCAGATCGAAGACAAAGTCGCTGAGACCACCGGCGCGGTTCGCGCGTTCCTCGCTTCCGAATCGCCGCATTCCGAGTTGCCGGTCGAACCGCTCGACAGCCTCAAGGGCAAGACCGTGCTGATCGTCGACGACGATCAACGCAACATCTTTGCGGTCAGGAGCCTGCTCGAAGGGCGCGGGATGAAGGCGCTGACGGCGGAGAACGGCCGCGCTGGAATCGCGATGCTCGAGCGTCATCCTGAAATCGACATCGCTTTGATCGACATCATGATGCCGGAGATGGACGGCTACGAGACGATGCGCCTGATACGCGCGAATCCCGCCAAGCGCTGGCTGCCGATGATCGCGGTAACCGCCAAGGCGCTCAAGGAAGATCGCGAGCGCTGCATGGCGGCGGGCGCCTCGGACTATCTGGCCAAGCCGATCGACGATGGGCAGCTTGTGGAACTGATTCGAATCTGGGCAAGCGGCGCACCGATGCAGGCATCGGTGTAATCGACGCGCGGAGCATCGCCCGTGGAAGAGGCGACGCCACCCGAATCTGCAGATATGAAATCATCACAAGAAGCATCGAATATTGAGCGAATCCCGGCAGGCGCGGCAATAAAGGCCGGCATCCTGCTGGTAGACGACCGCCCCGCAAATCTGCTCGCGCTCGAAGCAATCCTGGATCCGCTCGACCAGCGACTGGTGCGAGCGATGTCGGGCGAAGAGGCGCTGAAAAAACTCGAAGGCGAGGAATTCGCGGTCATTCTCATGGACGTGCGGATGCCGGGGATGGATGGACTGCGGACCGCCGAAGTAATCAGCCAGCGCGAAAGCGCCGCACGAGTTCCGATTATTTTTCTGACTGCGGTTCCGATCGGCAACGCCGACGTGGTCAGCGGCTACGAGCGCGGCGCGGTCGATTTTCTGCTCAAGCCGTTCGACCCCGAAATTCTCCGCTCGAAGGTGTCGGTCTTCGTCGACCTTTACCAGAAGGAGCAGATGATCAAGCGCCAAGCCGGGCTGCTGCGTCAGCGCGATCGCGAGGCGTTCGAGCGGCGCAGCGAGTTGCGCTTCCGCTCGCTGATGGACGCGCTGCCGCAATGCGTATGGGTCGCGCGCGCCGACCTGACCTTTTATTACTGGAACAAGCGCGCCGTCGATTACATTGGGATTCCGGCTTCGGTGGCGGTCAGCGCCGACCAACTATTCGAATTCGTGCATCCCGATGATCGCGACATGATCAGATCGGAATGGGAACTCTGCACCGCCAATCGACGTGCGGCGGAAGTGCGGGTTCGCCTGAGGCGGCATGCCGACGGCGCCTACCGATGGTTCCTGATGCGCGGAGTTCCGCAGCACGATGAGTCCGGAAAAGTGACCGGATGGGTCGTCGCGGCAACCGATATCGATGCCGAACATCACGCGTTGGAAGAAGCCGAAGACGCCAGCCGCATGAAAGAGCAATTTTTGGCGACCGTGTCGCACGAGCTGCGCAATCCGCTCAACGCGATCATGGGATGGGTTCATCTGCTGCGCTCCGGAAACCTCGACACGCCCAAATCCTCGAAGGCGCTGGAGACTATCGAACGCAATGTGCACCTGCAGACCGCGCTTATCGACGACATTCTCGACGTCTCGCGGATCATCCGCGGCAAAATTAACCTCATTTTCCGACCGATCCGAATGGGCGCCGTGGTTGACGCCGCCCTTGCGGCGGTGCGGCCCACCGCTGATGTGAAAGGGGTCGGGCTTGAATACCAAATGGCCGCGGACTCCGACGAAATCAGCGGCGATGCGGACCGGCTGCAACAGGTCGTGTGGAACCTCCTGTCAAACGCGATCAAATTCACGCCCCGCGACGGCCTCGTCACTGTTCGAGTGGAGAAGCATGGCGACGAGCTGACTTTGAGCGTGCGCGATACCGGCCAGGGCATTTCCGCCGATTTTCTGCCGCACGTATTCGACAGGTTCAGCCAGGCCGACAGCGGCAGCACTCGCGCCCACGGCGGCCTGGGTCTCGGACTTGCGATCGTGCGCCATCTGGTTGAACTCCACGCGGGTACCGTCGAAGCCAGCAGCGCCGGTCCGGGGCAGGGCGCCACCTTTTCGGTACGCCTGCCGATTAAGAACTCCAAGGCGACGAACCTCGGCAACGATCAGCGTCAGGCGGCAACACCGCCTCTCAAGCTCGCGGGCGTTTCGATTTTGGTCGTCGATGACGAGCTGGATTCCCGCGAGGTGCTCGCCGAACTTTTGCGGGAATACGGCGCTCAGACCAGGACCGCCTCCTCCGCCAACGAGGCGCTCGCCGAGATTGCTCGCTCGACACCGCGCGTTCTGCTGAGCGATATCGGCATGCCCTCGGTCGACGGGTTCGAATTGATTCGCGGAATTCGCGAACACATTCCGGACCGGGAAATGATCGCGCTGGCACTGACGGGCCTCGGCAGCGGCAAAGACAAGGAGCGCGCGCTGGCCGAAGGTTTCCAGCAGTGCATAGTCAAGCCGGTGCAACCCTTAGTGCTGGTCGAAACCATTGAGCGGCTTCTTTGGTCGCGGCCGCATTCCGCTCAGCGGTAGTAGCGCGCATTTGGCAAGAAGTTTATACGCCGCCGGTCGGCGCTGCCGGTTTGAGTTCGCGTAGGACCGGCCGCATCTGAAAACCCTTGAGTTTTCGGCGCGCCTTCGGAATGCGATTTGCAAGCTTGCGCGCCATCCAACAAACGCCGAAAATACGCCTTATAGTAGAACTGCTCCTTGGCCGCTTTTGCGAATCAGGGGAATGACATGGAAATCATCGAGCAGCACCGGGACGAAATCATAGTCCTCAACCCCGCCGGGCGCATTAACAATGATACGAGCCCTGAGTTTCAAACCAAATTGCTCGCATGCGTGGGATCCTCTCCAACCACGGTTCTGATCGACCTTTCCGGTGTCGACTACATCTCGAGCGCGGGGCTGCGCGCGCTAATGATGGCCGCCAAGCAATCGAAAGCGACCGGTGGTCGTCTCGGGGTCGCCGGTCTTACACCGATGGTCAAGGAGATCTTCTCGATTAGCCGTTTCTCACTGGTGGTACAGGTCTTCGAGACGACTGCCGACGCTATAGCGGCCTTGCGCTAGCCATTTTCGGCGAGAGGCAGGCCTGGACCGTAAGGAGACCTCTGGCGATGCTGATCCGCTTCTGGGGAACCCAGGGTTCGCTGCCCGCGCCGCTTAACTATCTTGCGGTGCGTAAGAAGATCCACGAGGCGCTGATGGCGGCTCGCGGCCACAAGCTGGACACCGCCGAAGCCATCGACCAGTTCATAGACCGCACCTTGCCCTTTTCGGTCCACGGCACCTATGGCGGCAATACCAGCTGCGTCGAGTTGGTCACGGGCAGCGGTGAGTACGTGCTTTGCGACATGGGAACGGGCGCGCGCGAGTTCGGCAACGACGTCCTCGCGAAGCATGGTCCCGCGAGGAAAAATCGCTTCAACATTTTCATGTCCCATCTTCACTGGGACCACATCATGGGGTTTCCTTTCTTCACCCCGGCCTACATACCGGGCAACGTCGTCCGCATCCACGGCTGTCACAAGGGTATGCGCGAGGCCTTCCAGCGTCAGCAATCCCATCCGTCGTTTCCCGTCGATTTCAAAACGCTGGGTGCGACGATCGAATTCATCAAACTGGAGCCCGACCGCACGTACGAAATCGACGGACTCTCGGTGCGGGCGATCGCGCAAAACCACACTGGCGATTCCTACGGTTATCGCTTTACGAAAGACGGACGGACTGTGGTATATTCCACCGACTCCGAGCACAAGTACGAAGCGCTGGATGACAGCTATCCTTTCATCGATTTCTTCCGTAACGCGGACTTGCTGATCTTCGACGCGCAGTACTCGCTCGCCGAGCAGATTTCCATAAAAGAGGACTGGGGACATTCGAGCAACATGGTCGGCGTCGAGCTCGCCCAGCGCGCCGGCGTCAAGCACCTGGTGATGTACCATCACGAGCCGGCCAACGACGATCAGATGCTCGAGAGAATCCTGAACGAGACGCGCCGCTACGAAGAGATCAGCCGGCCGGAGCAGAAAAAAAAGCTAATCGTTACTTCAGCGTATGACGGGCTCGAGATCGTACTCTGACGGCAACTCCGAGTTGCCAAAGGTACGACCATCGTCAGGCTTGTCTGAAATCCTAAGTGCCCCGGGACGCGCATTGGCCCTCGTCATACTCGGGCTGCTGGTTGTGGCGCGGGCGAGCGGTTCGGGTTCGGTTGGGCCTCTCGCATTGTGGGTCTTCGATCTAGAACAACGGATCGCGCCGCGCTCAATTCAACCGTTGCCTGTCCGCATCGTAGCTATCGACGAGAAGAGTCTGGCGAAGTACGGGCAGTGGCCGTGGCCGCGAGAGCAGGTGGCAAAGCTGGTTCAGCGGATCGCGGCGGGCCATCCGCGAGTGCTCGGCGTCGACGTCATATTCGCCGAATCGGATCCTCACGATGCCGCTCTCGCCGAGGCGTTCGGTGAAGTCCCTACGGTCCTCACGATCGGCTCCTCGGATGTACCGGAATCGGCGGCGCGCGGACCATCACGCGTCACTATAGTTCGCCAATCCGGCCGCGATCCCCGGCCGTTCCTGATTGCGTACCCGTATTTTTTGCGGAGCATCCCCGAGCTATCCAAAGCTGCGCGCGGACAAGGGGCAGTCCTAGATAACCCGGACCCGGACGGCATTACCCGCCGCCTGCGGCTGTTCGTGATTGGTCAGCAACAGCTGGTGCCTGCCCTGTCGCTCGAAATGCTCCGCGTTGGATCAGGAGCTGGCACGCTGGAAATCGTGACGGCCGACGACGGTGTCCGTAGCTGCAGCGTCGATGGCTTCTCCATGCCCACCGATGCGCACGGCCGTGTCTATCCGCATTTCACGCCTTCATATGACTATCGTTATATCTCCGCCGCCGAGCTGCTGGACGGATCCCACGACCCGGTAACCTTGCAGGGCTTCTTCACACTTCTCGGGGTAACTGGACAAGGTGTCGCAGATTTAAGGCAAACGCCCCTGGGGCTGATGTCGGGCGTCGATATCGAGGCTCAGACTATTGAATGCATGCTCACCGGAGATCTTCTTCGCCGGCCGGCGAAGCTTTACTGGATAGAGCTAGCGCTGGTTCTCGCGGCGGGCCTGATTGCCATTTTCGCGCTGCCCTACACTCACCCTCGAATCGCCGGCGTGGCATTGGTCATCCTCATTCTGCTGCTCTTTGGGGCCGCCTTCTGCTGTTTCAGTTTCTTCAACTTGCTGGTCGATGCGACTTGGCCGAGCGTGGCGTCGCTCGCCACATTTGGCGTGATGCTGGTTGCAACATCACGCGCGGCCGAGGCTGCGCGCCGGCGTCTTACGGTCGAATTGGAGAATGAGCGTCGGAACGAAGCTCGTCTCGAAGGCGAACTCGGTGCCGCCCGATCGATCCAGATGGGACTCTTGCCGCATCGATTTCCGGGACCTCCCGAACGCCGCGACGTCGATCTCTACGCGCTGATCGAACCGGCGCGAATGGTCGGCGGTGACCTTTACGACTTCATCCTGCTCGATTCCTCACGGCTCTTCTTCGCGATTGCCGACGTCTCCGGCAAAGGCGTCGCCGCCGCCCTCTTCATGGCTACTACCAAAGAGGTCTTGCACGACGCGGTGGCGCAGCACGACGAGGCCCTCGATCAAGCGTTCGCGGCCGCCAACGCGAGGATATCCGCGACCAGCGGCGACATGGCCGGCGCCGGCGGAGACATGATGTTCGTGACCGTGTTCGCTGGAATTCTGAATCTCGCCTCCGGAATGCTCGCCTACGTGAACGCGGGACACGATTCGCCGTTCGTCATCCGCAAGGGAGCCGAAACGACGGAACTAACTCGCGCCGGCGGGCCGCCGCTAGGCACGGTTGACGATTTTCAGTATCCCGTCGAACGCCGTCAACTCACGCCGGGTGATTTGCTGCTGCTCTACACCGACGGCGTGACCGAGGCTGAAGGTCCTGACCATTCGTTCTATACAGCTGGACGCCTGCAAGTGCTGCTCCGTTCAGCGCCAAGCGCCAGCGCCAGAGACCTGGTTGAGTTCGTGCGCGAAGATGTCCGTCGATTTGCCGCCGGCGCCGAGCAGACCGACGACATCACCCTGCTCGCCGTGCGATGGACGGGCGCCGAGCCTGCGACCGGCTAGTTAACGGACAGTAATCTCGACCCTGCGATTGGCCTGTTCTGGTACATTCGGACCGGTCGGCACGGCGAGGTCGAACCAGCCGCGCCCGGCGACGGAAATCGACTTGGCATCGATTCCCTGTTTTATCAACTGATCCCGAATTGCCTCCGCGCGCTTCAGCGACAGTTGCTGATTGTACGCCTGAGTCCCGGTCGTGTCAGTGTATCCTATCACCTCGACCTCGTACACGGGACGCCGCTTGATGTCCGCGAAGACAATCAGGTAATCCTGCTGCGACAACTGCGTCAGAGTTGTAGAGTTGTTAGGGAAGTGGAGAACATGATGCTCCGGGAGAATTGGCTGCGCATGTAGCGCGTTGCCGAAAATCTGCTGGACCTGTTGCGCATCGGCGGTGGTCTCCCCTACGCTACCGCCCTTTTCCTCACTGGCGGCGTATGGCTTGTCCAGCAGCACTGACTTCTGACTGTCGCTGACGGTTATCGCGCCCGAACTGCCGTCCGGATTCGGAAGAACCACGAACAGCGCCTGGCGCTTTTGCGCGCACCCGAGCGCAAAGACCATCAGCAGGAGTAGGTAGCGTCGTCGCAAGATGACTAGTCGGGTACTTCAACCACGAAATGTGTGCCCCGCACGCCGAGGATCGCCGCCGGCGTCCTGACTTTCATCGCCTCCGGCGAACTCTTCGCGATATCTCCCGACACCATGTCGAGCGTGCCCTTGCGCATGTCCGCCAGCATCGAGCCTTTGAAGTTGTTCGAATCGAACTTGTACTCTTCGAGCGCCACCTCGCTGTTCGGGCCCGCCGACATCACGGTGTTGTCGATGAAGGTGATTCCGATCGCGCCGTCGGCCCCGGTGTCGATCGTGTCCTGCTCGAACAGGGGATCTCCAACCTTGACGGCCACCTGCGCGCCGCCACGCTGTATGAAGACCTTTCCGGAGAGAGTCTCGACCTCCGCAATCTGCGGACCCTTTGCCGAAATCTGGGGACTCTGCGTGGAAATCGGAGGACTCTGGGCCCACGATGCGGAAACGAAAATCATCGCGAGGACGACGCCGGCGCACGCGCCCACGATTGAGCGCACGCTGTGAACGGTGATGCGCATATTCTCCCCCCGGTCGATTTTCATGTTCCTGCCCGTGCAACCTAGCGCGCCTCGCACCTGGAAGCCAGCACGACAAAACTCCCTCGCCGCGCTACAATCTGGCGATGCGGGCCAGCCTGACTGTTCGCGTCCGTAACCGGGCCATGGGCGAGCTCGAACGCTTCGTCAGCGCATTCGAGACCCAACATGGGCTCGCGGCGGAGGATCGGGCCAGGACGCTTATTGTGCTCGAAGAGTTGTTCACCAATCTCTTGAGGTACGGATATCCCGATCGGGTTGAGCCCTATGGCGTCGCCGAAGTCACGCTCGAGCTCGAGAGCAATCAGCTGACAATTCAGTTCGCCGACGACGGCCAGCCGTTCGATCCATTCGCCAAACCTGCTCCCGATCTCGACCTGTCGGTCGAGAGCAGACCCGTCGGCGGACTCGGCCTCCTGATGATCCGCCAGCTTACCGAAGAGGCTCATTATAGCCGCCGCGATGGCCGCAATGTCATACGACTAACCCGCCGCGTTTCGATTCGGACGACTTCATGACTACAAGCGCCACTCCTATCCCCGAAGGCAGGTACGCTCAAACCGGCGGCGGCCTGTCGATCCACTATCACGAAGCCGGAAGCGGTGACGCCATCGTGTTCCTTCACGGCAGCGGGCCTGGTGCGAGTGGCTATAGCAACTTCAAGGGCAACTACCCGGTATTCGCCGCAGCGGGCTATCGAGCGATCGTGCCGGATCTTCCGGGTTTCGGTTTATCGTCGAAGCCGGATACCAACTACGTTTTGGATTTCTTCGTCGACGCCGTGCATGGGCTGATTAACCAGCTAGGTCTCGAGCGATGCACTCTGCTGGGAAACTCGCTGGGTGGAGCGATCGCGCTCAAGTACACGTTAGATCATCCTGACGTTGTAGAGAGACTCATCCTGATGGCGCCCGGCGGAATCGAGGATCTTCCGACCTACCTGCAGATGCCTGGTATTCGGAAAATGATTGAAGTCTTTTCAGCCGGCCCGATGGACACCGAGTCGATGCGCCAGTTGCTGACGCTTCAACTACACGATCCCTCGCACATCACGGCGGAGATGCTCGCTGAACGCGTCGGCGTATGCGCGACGCAGCCGCGCACCGTTCTATCGACGATGCGCGTGCCCAACATGGCCGAGCGGCTCGGCGAAATCCGCTGCCCCGTGCTCGGTTTCTGGGGAATCAACGATCGTTTCAATCCAGTAGGCGGCGCTATGAAAATCCTCGAACGATGCCTCCAAGCCCGCTTCGTCCTGCTCAACCGATGCGGTCACTGGGTAATGGTAGAGCACCGCGACCTCTTCAACCGCGCCAGCCTCGACTACCTCCGCAACGGCTAACTGTCGCGCTGGCCGCAATCGTCGTTCTGTAGTTCAGCGGTCGCCCCGCCGCGGATCGCGTTGAGCACGAAAAGTAGATATTCCCGCTTTTCTTTCAAAATCCGGCATACTGGCTGACCTTGCGGGATGGCATGTCTCAACACACTGCTAGGGTGTTCCAGCAACAGCTACCGTTCCGAAACTAAAGGTAAACGCGGATGCGGAGACAGTATGGTAGGTCTTACCCCTGTGCAGAAAATCGCGCTCCAGTTGGCGCTTGATCTCCTTGTCAGCCTTCTCTCGTAAGACCCCGCGCGCGATAAGCTTCTGACGCCACCGGTCGATCTCCGGCTTGTCGGAAGGCTGATAGCCAAGTCCCTCGCTGCATATCGCCTGAAAGACTTCCTCCTTCTCCGGCGTATCCACCGGCGGAAGCAGGAGTGCGACCGAATCGCTGACGCGCGCCTGCACGTTCTCGAGTCCCATGCGATGCATCAGGACCGGCGTCTTCATCCCGATGTTGTAGTCGACGCCACTTTCCCGCCGGATGCTGCGGTTGACGGTCTGGATTAGTTCCAGGTCAACATTTTCCTGCTCATCGCTTTCTTCGATATGGAGAAGCGCATTGTGCCCGTTGCGGTTTGCGTCGCACGTGATCAGCAGTCCGCCGGGCCGCGTCACGCGTATCATCTCGCGGATTACTTGTTCGGGATCGGGCACGTGCATGAGAACGAGATGAGCGATCGTCACGTCGAAATGGCCGTTGCGCAGCGGGGCGTGATGCACGTCGCCCCGCACGAACGAGGACGGGTACGGAGACTCCGCGAAAATCTCTTTGCCCCTGGAAACGAGCGCGGCGGCGGAATCAAAGCCCGCGTAACAGCTTCCGATCGGGAGTAGTGGCAGAAGCATCGAAGCGAACCGGCCGTAGCCGCAACCGAACTCGGCAATCTTCTGCGGCTGGCGGTCCATTCGCCATACTTTGCTTACCAGGAACTCGAGGTAGTCGGCGTTGTGAGTCAGGACCCGGCTCGCGCGCAGCGACTCGAACTTGTCCTCCCAACTTTCCGCCATGCTTCACCCTCCGCCTCAGGATCATACCGATTCCTGCCGCAGCGTGAACCCGACGCTGAAGTCGTGGCTCCACCGGCTAGGCGGATTACACCGAGTGCCGACGAGCACCGCGACCTGTTCAACCGCACCGGGCCTCGACTAGCTCCGCAACGGCTAGCCGTCGCGCTGGGTGCGATCGTCGTTCTGTGGTTCAGCGGACGCCCCGCCGCGGATCGTTTTGAGCACGAAAAGCAGGTCTTCCGTGGAGTGGAATTCGCCGAGCAGCGCGGTTCGCTCGAGCAATGCCATCTCGCGATCGCTGATTTGGTTTATCTGGCGCAGCGGCCGATCTTCGGAGAATCGACGCCACATCTCACGCCTGGACGGCTCTGAGGAAACTTTGGTGCGTTTAAACTTGAGAATCTCTGCCATAGCAGCCTCCATATTGTCAAATTGTAGCATTTGTATGCATATTTGACTAGAGGCTTTAACATTAAACCAGGAAGCTAGACGCAATAAATGACGCTTTCGTGGTTCAATCCGGAAAGCGTACCCGGACCGTCGTGCTGTCCGCTATCGCCTGGCACGCCAGTATCCATCCCTGCTTCAGGTCGTTCTTGTCCAACACTTGATTGTGGCGCAAATGAACCTCGCCCGCTTCGAGCGTGCACATGCATGACCCGCACGCACCGCTCTGACATGAGTGCGGCGCCTTCAGTCCGGCGCGCAGCATCGCGTCGAGAAGCGGTTCGCCGCGCGAGCAGCTCAGCTCATGACGCACTCCGTCGAGTTCGACTTCGAGACGGATTTCGCCATTCGCGCTCGCCTCGACGACGGGCGCCGCGTCTTCTTCGTCGGGCAGCGAGACGAAACGCTCGACATGAATTCGTGCCGGCGCGACGCCAAGCCCGCGAATCGCTTCGAGCGCACAGTCCATGAACGCCTCGGGACCGCATACGTAACAATCCGCGCGAGTCCAGGGTCGCGCCAGTTCCCCGAGCTGCGCGGTCGTCGGCAAACCTTGCACCGAGTCGAGCAAGTGAATCACCGTGAATCGGCTCGGATGCTGATTCGCCAGCGCGTTCAATTGATCGCGGTAAATCACCGACTCCTCGTCGCGATTCGCATATATAAGGTAGAGGCGGCCGCGCCCCCCGATGAGCGCGGACCTGATGATCGAGAAGATCGGCGTAATACCGCTGCCGCCCGCGAAGAGAATAAAGTCGTCGTCGATCGAGTGCGGCGTGAAATGGCCGGCGGGCGGCTTAACTTCGATCGAGTCGCCCGCTTTGATTCGATCGCACAGCCAGTTGGACACGCGCCCCTGTGCGACGCGCTTGACGGTGACGCGCGGCGGCTCGTCGACCAGCGGGCAGCTCGAGAGCGAGTAGCATCGCAGCAAGTGCCGCCCCTCGTGCGCGATGCGCAGAGTCAGGAACTGCCCGGGCTTATAGCGAAACACTTCCGCGCGCTCGGGCGAAATTTCGAAAACGAGCGACTTCGCGTCCGCGGTTTCTTCGATCACCTCGCGAACCCGCAGAGAATAGTAAGTCATAACGCTCAATGCGCGTTCGTGATCCGCAGTTGCGCTCCGCTGATGAACCGCGACTCATCCGAAATGAGAAACAGCACCAGGTTCGCGACGTCCTTCGGATCGCAAAAGCGCGACGTCGGGTCCGCATCGTAGCTGACACGCGCCGGGTCGGGATTGCCCATCAGCGGGAGCGTCATCGGCGTCAGCACGCCGTCGGGATGAATCGAATTGCAGCGAATCCGGTAGCCGCAACTCTTGCAATGGACGGCGACACTGCGAGTGAGCGCCGCGACCGAGCCTTTCGAGCCGCTGTACGAAACCGCGAACGGCAGGCCTTCCGCCGCAATCGACGACATGTTGACGATCGAGCCGCCGCCGCTCGACTTCATCGCGGCCACGCCGTACTTGCAGCCGAGAAAGTAGCCGTCGGCGTTGACGCGATGGAGTTTCTGCCATTGCTCGAGCGTCGCGTCCTCAATCGATCCCATGACGAGGATGCCGGCGTTGTTGACCAGACCGTCGAGCCGGCCGAATCGCTCATGCGTGCCGGCCATCACGGCCTTCCAGTCGTCCTCGCTCGAGATGTCGTGGCGGACGAACATCGCGTCGTCGCCGATTTCGCGCGCGAGTGCGCGGCCGCCATCCTCGTTGAGGTCGGTGATCACGACGCGAGCGCCTTCGCCGGTCAGCAATAGCGCATCCTGCTTACCGATCCCGCTGGCGCCGCCGGTGACGATCACAACTTTTCCCTGAACGCGTCCCATGCCGTTTTTCCCGTCGTGGATTTTACGCTGATGCTCCCACGTGCTTTGCGCTTCGCGCCAATGTTGCCGCCGCGGAGCGGCCGGCGCGCCGGCCCGACCAGATACAGTCCGCGAGCGCGAGTCCGCTCACGTAATGATTCGACGCGATCCCGACGGCCGCGCGGCCCGCGGCGTAGAGGCCGGTCACGGTGCCGCCATCGGCGGTTCGCACTGCGCCATCGGTCTCGTCGACGCACAGTCCGCCGAGCGTGAGCGCCGCGCAGGGAAACACGCGCTTGTCGACCGAGATGTCGAGCGCATAGAACGGCGGCGCTTCGAGCGGATGCAGCAGGTCGCGCGACTTGCCGAGCGGATCGTCGCCACTGCGCGCGGCCTGGTTGTAGCTCTGCCAGCTTTGACGCATCGCCGTCGCGTCGGCGCCGATTCGCCGCGCGAGATCCTCGATCGAGCTGCCACGCTTCGCTCCCGCATACGTCAGGACGAGCGCCGGCACACTCTGAAATCCCCACAGCCCGCCGAACAGCGCTTCTCTGACCGCGTCGCGCCTGATCGTCGAGTCGATTACCAGCCACGCCTTGCCGCCGTGACATTCGCACATTTCGTAGCCGAGCTTCGCGCCGTAAACTTCCTCGTTGCAGAAGCGCGCGCCGTTCGCGTCGACGATCATGCCGCGCGCCCACGCCAGCGGAGGGTTGATGAACCGCCACGCCGACACTCGCTCGAGCCGCGCGCATTCTCCGCCGACCGATTGGCCCAGCCGGATGCCGCTGCCGTCGCATCCCGATGTGCCCAGCCGAAAGTTGCGCAAATATTTCGGCGCGTGGCGCGCGACCATCTCGCGATTGAAGATGAAGCCGCCCGTGCTGAGCACCACTCCCGTGCGCGCACGGACCAGCAGACGATGAGCGTCGGCGAGTTCCACTGCGAGCGCGCGCCGGCGCAGCATGTCCGAGAGGCCGGGCGCGGGATAGTACATCCGTTCGGCCAGGCGGCTGAGACGTCGATGGCGTCGAGCGGCGCGGCTGTCGTTTTCGAACTGCCAGAGTTCCGCGCCGAGCAGCGCGCCGCTCCGGTTGTCGACGACCAGCCGCCGCGTCGACGATTGAGTCATCACGCGCGCGCCGGCCACATGCACGCTCTTGCGCAGCGCGCGAAAGAGCATCGCGCCCGACAGACCCGTGCCTTTGACGCGATGCCCGCGCGGGGAAGGCGGATGTTTTCCCGCATACTCCTTAACCGTCTCGTTGCCGGAGAAATAAAGGTAGTAGCCGTCGGCCGGATACGAGGTCTTGCAGGGCGGGACAGTGGCCTCGAACTCGACGCCATGCGCCTCGAGCCATTCGATCATCTCGACGCTGCGATCGCAGAAGTCGCGCAGCGTCGCCCGCTCGACCGCGTCGCCGACTTCCATGCACAGGTACTCGTACATCGCTTCGGGTGAGTCGTCGTAGCCCGCGGTCTTCTGAAATCGCGTGCCGCCGCCCGCATACACGACGCCGCCGCTCTTGGCGCTCGCGCCGCCGCCGCCAAAACGATCTGTAACGATGACGGCCGCGCCCGCGCTCGCAGCCTCAATCGCTGCACACGCTCCGGCGGCGCCAAAGCCGACCACCAGCACGTCGCAATCATCGTCCCACGCGATGGACTGCTCGCCGTCCGCTCGAAGCGGCGCGCCAATCGGAGTGGCTCCCGAATTGCTCGCGTCGATCGCGACGTCAGCTCCGATGCTGGGCGTTGGAGGCAACCAAAAACCTCTATTCGATTACTATCGGCGAAAATTCGGTGGGCGGACCGAGGTAGCCGCGGCCTGAAGGCGGCTGATTGCCGTCAACGTCTTTGACGCTGTAGCGATCCGCGAGTTCGGCTGAGAAAAATGTCTGTCCGGTCAATTCCATCCGGTTGGGATCGTTGTAGAGCGCGTCGATAATGCGGCCACCGAACTCAGGCGACTCGGCAACTGCCAGCATCGGGCCGTACTTCGACTTGTTGACGTCGATCATCATCACCTTTTCGGTCTTTACGAGGCCGAGCCACACCGAGACGACGACCACGTTGTGAGGTTTGAAGTCATGCGCCATGTCGTGTGACATTTTGTCGACTCCGGCCTTGGCCGCTCCGTAAGCGGGACCGTGCACGTACGCCTTCGCGCCCGGCGAGGACGAGTTGAACACCAAGCCGCCGTTGCGGATGAGCATCGGCGCGGCGAGCCAGGTCGCGACGTAGTTGGATCGCAGGCCGACGTCGAGCAGCTTCACAAAATCGAGCGGCTTGCTCCAGAACGGCCCCGTCTCGGTGAGGCCGTTGGGAATCGCGGTGGCGTTGTTGACCAGGATGTCGAGGCGTCCCGACTCCTTCTCGATTCGCTTGAACAGCGCGCGCACTTGATCGTCGTCGCTATGATCGCAGACTACGGCAACACCGCGCCCGCCGCGTTTCGTGACTTCCTCGGCGGTGGCGAACACCGTGCCGCCGAACGGATTGTCGCCGGCTTTGCCGCTGCGGCCCGTAACGTAAACGGTTGCACCGGCCGCGCCCAGCGCAATCGCGATACCCTTGCCGACTCCCAGGCTCGCACCGGTTACGAGCGCAACGCGATCTTTCAGCATCTTAAACTCCTGCCAGATGGTGCGCGGCTATGTAACCGAACGTCATTGCCGGGCCGAGTGTCGAGCCTGCCCCCGGATAGCTCGGACCCATCACGGCCGCCGAGGTGTTGCCGGTCGCGTAGAGGCCGGGAATCGGCTGGCCGTCGTCGCGGATAACGCGCGCGTACTCGTCCGTCAGCAGGCCGCCCTTGGTGCCGATGTCGCCCGCGTCGATACGCATCGCATAGAACGGAGGCTTGGCGATCGGCGCGAGGCACGGATTCGGCTTGACGTTGACGTCGCCATAGTAGCGATCGAACGTGTTGCTGCCTTTGCCGAATTCCTTGTCGTCGCCAGTGGTGGCGTACTGATTCATTCGCTCGACAGTCTCGCGCAATCCCTTCGCGTCCACCTCGATTTGCGCGGCGAGCGCGTCGAGAGTGT
The DNA here is from genome assembly GCA_963724395.1 of uncultured delta proteobacterium. Classification (GTDB taxonomy): domain Bacteria; phylum Desulfobacterota; class Binatia; order Binatales; family Binataceae; genus Binatus. The sequence goes on from CAVRUK010000006.1 coordinate 799,311, forward strand.
CGTCCTTGAAATAAACTGTCCGGGCCCACGCCGCAGGTAGCGACTTATCAGGACGCACCATGCCTGGCAGCAGCGGACCGCATGGGTACTTGCGCCGAAATTCGGCGTCGAAGACCAGCCACGCCGGCATGTTGGCGTTGCTCTTCTCGTGATCGGCGTACATCGCGTAAACGACCTCGCTGTATGGTGCGGCCTCGTCGACAAAGCGACGGCCCAGTCGATTGACCATCACGCATCCGGGCAGGTTGCGCTCGACGAACAGCGCGCGCCGCTTCTCGCGGCCCATCACAAAAACAGTCGGCGCCCACCACGCATGATCCATCAGCGCCACCTGCGCACCGACGCCCAGCCCCGCGCGAATCGCGTCGCCAGTGTTACTCGGGGGCGTGACGGTCCATTCGGCGCGCGTCGGCTTGGGCAGATACTCGTCGCGCATCGCCTGGTTGTGCTCGAAACCACCAGCCGCGAGGATGACACCGCGTCGCGCCGCGATGCGCAGCGTTTTGCCGTTTTGCGTGGCAACGAGTCCCACGACCCGGCGCGCGTCGGTGACCAACGACTCCAGCGCTGTGTTGAGCCACAGCGGAATTTCGCGATCCATCATCGAGCGCCGCAGCGATCCGACCATCGAGCTGCCGAGCGTGAGCCGCCGGTCGCGCTTGCTGCGGAATCGCCACGGGATATCGAGCCAGTATCGCGCCATGCGACGCATGAAGAGCGCGATCCAACCGCGCTCCTTGCACAGGATTACGTGCGCCTCGCCTGCCGTCATCGTAACGCGGCCTGCGATCAGCGTGCCCGGTTGCGGCGGCCGCATGCGCGCGAATTCATCGCCGAGCCGCGCAGCGTTGAACGGTAGCGGATCCATCGTGCGATAGCCGGGCTTGGAGCCTGGCAGGGCAGGGTAGTAGTCGGAGTAATTGGGCATCGCGCGATAGCGCAAACAGGTCTTCTCTTCGAGGTAACGCACCATCCGCGGCGCATGCTCAAGGTAAGCGAGCAAGCGCGCCTCGGAGACCATGCCGCGTGTCGCTGACTTGAGATAAGTGAGCGCATCGTCGTGGCTGTCGCTGGCTCCTGCAGCCGTCAGCAGATGATTGCATGGCACCCACACGCCGCCACCGGAGATAGCGCTCGTGCCGCCGTATTGATCGCTCTTCTCAAGCACCACGACGGACTGGCCGAGGTCATGCGCTGCAATCGCGGCCGTCAATCCACCCGCGCCGGAGCCGACGACGACCACGTCGAACTCATGATCCCAATGCGCATCGCCGGGCGGCGCGCCGAGTCTCATCCCGCTGCTCATATGAAGAAGTCGGTGTTGCCGAGTCCGAGCAGCACGCCGCCGTAATTGCGCCCGAATTTGTCGGGATTGTTGGCGTAGTGCATCCGCGCCGCGTGGATGTCCACGAAAAATCGCGCGATAGGATTGTCGGTGTAGATTCCCTGCCCACCGCAGGCGTGGAACAAACGATCGACGTGCTCGGCGCATCGTCCAGCGACCGCGGCGGATTGATAGCGGTAGTGAATCCGGTCGTTGACGTCGAGCGAGTCACCACGCCGGAGCGTCGCCATCATCGCTGCAAAATTTCGATGCAGCGCGAGTTTCATGTCGTCGATCGCGAGCGCCGCGTCCGCTGTCGCGAGCGCCGCCGCGGGATCCTCGGCGGTGCGCCCCATGTCGTTGATGCTCACGCGCTTGGAGCCGTACTCGCGAAACGCCGTGAGCGCGCCTTGCAACGCGCCGATCGACGCCGACGAGACTGCGCGCACGAAAATCTGTCCGAACGGCAGCCGATACAGCGCCGCTGGATTAGCGCTCAAGCCCGGACTGGTTCCCGCGAACCCATCCATCGCGCGATGCGTCCGATACTCAGGCACGAACGCGCCGTCGATGACGACTTCCTTGCTGCCTGTCCCCTTGAGGCCGACGGTGTGCCAGTTGTCGTTGATCGTAATCTCGGAGCGTGGCACCAAAAAAGTCCGATAGTCGGGCACGCCGCTTTTCGACGACACGATACCGCCGAGAAACACCCACTGCGCATGATCGACGCCGCTCGAAAAGCCCCATCGTCCGCTGAATCGAAAGCCGCCATCGACGCGCTCGACCTGTCCCTTGGGCATGTAGCTCGACGCGATCAGCACCGAACTGTCCTTCGCCCACACGTCTTCCTGCGCGCGCGGATCGAACAGCGCCAACTGCCAGTTGTGCACCGCGACGACGCCGTAGACCCATCCGCTCGACATGCATCCTTCGGCGAGCGTCATCTGGATATCGAAGAACACGCCGGGGTCGAGTTCGTAGCCGCCGTAACGCTTCGGCTGGATAACGCGGAACAGGCCGGCCCGCTTGAAGTCGGCGATCGTCTCGGCGGGAATCGAGCGATTTTGCTCGGCCTGCGCCGCGCGCTTGGCGAGAATCGGGACCAGCTCGCGCGCGCTCGCCAGCAGAGACCTCGCCAGGTCGGTCTCGCTACTTTCGGTGGCAGCTTTCACGTGGTGCAAAGAGTCGCCTGATGTTTGCACAGATTCATCGTCCGAAAAGACTATGACTCTGCCGCTCAGCCGAGCCAGATCACGCTGCTGAGCAGCACCCGCACCAAAGTCGTCTGTCGGCTTACGCCGATTTTCGAAAATATCGCGCGCAGATGAGCGCGCGCGGTGTTCTTGCGGATGTGAAGTCCGTCTGCCGCTTCGTCCAGCGTGAGCCCGTTGGCGAGCGCCAGCGCCAGCGACGCCTCGGCGGGCGTGAGGTCGAACAATCGGCGCACCATCTCGCGCGACGCTTCTGACTTGCGCTCGGCATCGCGGATGAAAAGCGCGACCGACGGGCGCCGCTTGCCCTTGGACCATCCGGTGCGCGGCAGGCTGCGAAGCAGCACGCCCAGCTTGCCGCGCCCCGATTTGCGAGTGATCGAGATCGCATCGACGACCGCCGGCCTGCCGCCCGTCTCTCCGCTGAGCGCCTGCTTCACGAGCCGTTGCAGCTCGCGATTCTCCGCTGCCGCGTCTGCACGTAGTGCGCCGTTGACGATTCGCAGGCCGTCGCCTTCGCGGAGCATCTCGTCGGCGACCGGATTGCTCTTCAGAACCGCGCCGGTCTCGTCGAGCGTGACCGTGCCGACCAGCATGCGATCGACTGTGCCGGCATACAGGCGGCGCTCGGAATCCATCAGCTCGAGCTGCGAATGCAATCGCACGGCGCGCTTGAGATGCGGCAGGACCACGGTGCATAGCGCCTTGTCGTGTTCCGAAAAAGGCGGCTCGCGATGCGGCCGGGCCACGCGCAGGCGGCATTCGAGGCCGTCTTCAGTGCGGATGTCTGCGCCGAGCGCGTGCAGGATGTCGAGCGGCTTCAGGAACTGCTTGTAGAACTCGCTCTCGCGCCAGTTTGCGTCGCCGATCAGCTCATTCACCGTGACTACGCGGTCCTGCGGCAAATCGACGAACGGATCCAGCGCGTAGTAGTGCTTGTTGTATTCAGCTTCGCGAGTGATCGGCCAATCGCCCGCCGAGTTCACCATCAGCGCCTCGCGATCAGCCGACGGCGGCCGCAGCATGAGAGTGACATAACTGGCGCGCAGATGACGCCGGAGCAAGTCGAGCGCGCTTTTCCACGGCACCGCTTCGAGCGGACCCTCGTAGATAGCCGCGACCAGTTCGCTGAAATCCGCCAGCGACAACGAGACCGAATCATAGGGAGATAAGTTGCTCCGCGACCGACGAGCCGCCTTGCGCATCCCTCTGATGTACGCCAAGGCGTCGATAACTGCGATACGCCTGAGGAACGGGCTCTGACAGAAGAATCGTCGCTACAAGAGTGCGGAGAATTGCTCTACCGTAAGCCCGCCTGACGAATGATCGATCGCAGCGTGCCGCGCGGCACGTCGCCGGAATGGGACGGCACCGTGACGCGAAGCTCGGGACGGTCGCGATGTTTCAACTGAACGTGGCTGCCGGTCGAATGATGAATGAAAAAACCAGCCTTCCCAAGCGCGGTTACGACCTCACGCGCCTTGAGAACCGGAAGGGCAGGGCTCAAAGCGCTACCACAACCTCCTCACGAATCGGCCGGCCCGGCGGCGGCGTCTCGGCCGGAATCGCTTCGCCGTCTTTGCGAAGCCCCTCGAGATGACAGCGCAGCGCGTCGCGCGCCATCGCACGCGCCTCGTCGAGAGTCCGGCCGAAGGTCACAATCTCAGGGAATGTGGGAAACACCACTGCGAAACTGCCGTCGGTCTGCGGCTCAAAGTAGACCGTGTAGTGGTACGAGCCGTGAGCCGCTGTTGTTGCCGCGGGATTCTTGCCTTTCGACTTCATCACTCTCGAGATTACTACGGTGAGCCTTTCGAGTGCCACTCCGAGCGGAAAGTAACCGCCTAATCCTCGAACACGTGATGCGGTACTGGCGTGTCAGCCAACCCCACATTCAGCTCGACGACTTGCCGCTTGCCCACTTCCTCGGGCACCTCGGCCGCGTCGAGATAGAACTGCCGATACCATTCGCGCAGTTGATAGATCGGCCCATCGCCCTCGCACAACAGTGGGTTGTCGATGCGAACCTTGTTATCCCAGATGGCGACGTCCTGGTAGAAGCCCTGCTGGATGCCCTTGATGTACGCGGCGACGATCTGTCGCGACATCTCGTCGCTCAGCCCCTCCATTTTTCGCACGATCATCCCGAAGCGCAGGTCGAAGCACTTCAGATGAATCGGCACGTGGCAGTTGAGCAAAATTGAATCGATCGGGAACCCGCCCATCTCGCCTTTCATCTCGGTGATCTGATACGCCGGCCCGAAATACGTCGCGCAGGTCGCGAGGCTGCCCGTATTTCCCTGCGTCCCCGAGCCGATCATTATCTGCGTCGCCTTGTGACCCTGGAATATGTTGGCGAAGTAGTCGACCGGTGCGCCGTGTACGACCGGAAAATGCGCCATGTCCGCGACGTTGTCGATCAGCTCGCGGCAGTTTGTGTTGATGGTCCACTTCTCGATAACCCAGTCGCTCCACTTGTCGGAGAAGCAGGCGTCGATGCGCGGGATCTCAACCTCCGGCGGCGGCGCGCTGTCTTCAGGATCGTTCCACACGAACAGCAGCTTGTTCTGCTCGCACGCCTGCCACGACTTCACGCGCGCCTTGGGCGGGATGCGTTTGCTGTAGGGAATATTGTTGCACTTGCCGTCCGCGCCCCAGCTCCAGTTATGAAACGGGCATAGCACTGAGTTGCCCCGCACCTCGCCACGGCTCAAGTCGGCGCCCATGTGCGGACAGTAACCGTCGAGGATGTGAACCTGCCCGTCATCGCCGAGGTAGGCGACCAGCCGGCTGCCGAACGCATTGACGGTGTGCGGCTTGCCATCCTTATAGTCAGCGGCAAGCCCAAGACAATGCCATCCGCGAGCGTAGCGATCCGCGATCGGCGATGCCTCGATCATATGTGTCAGCGCCATAGCCCAGCCTCCGCACTTAACCGTCACCCATGCTGGCAGTGTGCTCCAGGTGAGGCATCGTCTCTTTGGACGATAGTCCAATTTCCTCTCCCTCCAAGGAGGCCTCTGACTAACGAGCCCGATTCTTTTTTCTCCTTTCCCTGCAAGGAGACCTCGGAATGAGGCTGACCCGAATCGCGGAGGTTCGTGTTCCCCCTTTCCATCTGGAAAGGGGGCCAGGGGGATAGGACGCAACGGTCCTCACAACTCCCGTCCGGTCCCCCTTCCCGCGCGGGAACGGGTTAGGGGTTAGGTTCTTGTCCCTTGATCCGCGAACTGCCATTGCGAGATTGTGTGGCGAGACAGGAGGAACCTACGATGCCATCGGTAACAGGCGGATGCGCGTGCGGCGCAATACGATACGAATGCTCGGCTGATCCCATCATGGCCGCCAACTGCTACTGCACGGACTGCCAGCATTCGACTGGCACCGCGATGGCCTCGGTGCTGCTGGTGCCGAAGGCGGCCTTCAAGCTCACCGGCGAGCTGAAGCAGTACGAAGTCACGGGCGATAGCGGCAACAAGGTCAGCCGCGGATTCTGCCCGAACTGCGGCTCCCCGATTCTATCGCTGCTTCCCGCGATGGCGGACTTCGTCGCGCTGAAGGCCGGCAGCCTCGACGATCCCTCGCACTTCAAGCCGATGATGCAGGTGTTCATGAAGAGCGCGCCGCCATGGGCCCCCGTCCGCGACGATCTACCGAAGTTCGACAAACAACCCGGCTGAGCTTCAACCCGGTGGGCGGCCGCACCGTATCGCGATATAATTCGTCGCGGAGAAACAGCCATGGGAACTGCTGCAACTTTTGACCTTCGCGAGCGCGCCGACGTTCGCAGCGTCGTCGCCGAGCGCACCGCCTCGATTCCGTGGTACGTTTGGTGCCTCGCCGCCGCGACGGCCGCCGACCTGTTCGGCGGCTACTGGGATATCTCGTGGCACATCTCGATTGGCCGCGACACTTTCTGGACTCCCGCGCACATGATGATCTACCTCGCGGGCGTGCTGGCCGGTATTGCCAGCGGCTACGCGATCCTGTCGACCACTTTCGGCTCCTCGCAGGAAGCCAAGGACTCGAGCGTCTCGGTATGGGGCTTTCGCGGGCCGCTCGGATGCTTCATGGCGGCATGGGGCGGATTCGCGATGCTCACGTCGGCGCCCTTCGACAACTGGTGGCACAACGCCTACGGACTCGACGTCAAAATCGTCAGCCTGCCGCATTCGATGCTGGGTATAGGCGAACTCATGATCGAGCTCGGTGCGATGCTGCTGGTGTGCGCGCATCTCAATCGCGCCTCGGGCGCCTATCAGCGCAAGCTCGACTGGCTGCTGCTCCTCGTCGGCGGCATCGAGGTGGCAGGTTCAGCTCTGTTCATCCTCGAATCGACCCCGATGGAATTCATGCACAACTCAGAGTTCTATCGTGCGGTGGCGACCTCGTTTCCCGTCGCATTGATCGCGATCTCCGTCGTCTCGAAAAATCGCTGGCCTGCCACCACGATGGCCGCCATCTATACCGCCCTATTTCTCGCGGGGCTGTGGATTTTCCCGCTGTTCCCGGCCTCGCCCAAGCTCGGCCCGGTCTACCAGAACATCACGCACATGGTCCCGCTGTGGTTCCCGGTGCTGTTGATCGCGCCGGCATTCGCGCTCGATCTCCTGCGCGGGTGGATGGGCGCGAATTGGGGCAGTTGGAAATCCGCGCTCGCCGCGGGATGCGTTTTTATCGCGGCGTTTGTCGCCGCGCAGTGGCCGTTCGCGGACTTCCTGATCTCGCCGGCGGCGCGCAATCCAATCTTCGGAGCCAACTATTTCGGATTTTTCGACCCCGCCGTTGTACTCTACAACCCGTACCATTTCGTGCTGGACAAGACTTCCGGCAATTTCGCGGGAGGAATGGCGATCGCTCTCGCGATGTCGATCATCTTCTGCTCGCTCGGAATGGCGCTGGGCAACTGGATGCGCACCGTGCGCCGCTGACGTGCGCCGCTCTCTTCCGATGCTGTCCCTGAGGCGCGCCGCGATGCTCGCAGTCGCCGCGCTGCTCCTCGCAGTTCCCGCGAATGCGCACGTCGGCAGTCCCAACGTCTTTTACGAGGGCGACGCGGGCCCGTATCACCTGTTCGTGACGGTCAACGTTCCCGCCGTGATTCCCGGCGTCGCCGACGTGCAGATTCGCGCCGACTCCGACGACGTGCGCCAGGTCACCACCGCGGTCACGCGGCTGGCCGGCGCGGGTTCGAAGTATGCGCCCGTCCCCGACATGGCGCAGCGCTCGCCCATCGACAAGCATCTCTTCACCTCGAGCCTGTGGCTGATGGAATACGGCTCGATGCGGGTGCTGATAAACGTCGCGGGCGCGCGCGGTCCGGCGCAAATGTCGGTGCCGGTCCCGTCCGCCGCGCGCCGGATGCTCGCGATGCCGCCGGCGCTCGGCGCGTTGCTGTTGATGCTCGCGATCGGGCTGGCAGTCGGCGCGATTTCGATCGTCGGCGCTGCCGCTCGCGAATCGCGCCTCGCTCCCGGCTCGCCCCTCACGCCCGAGCTCAAGCGGCGCGGATGGCGCGCGATGGCGATAATGGGAGTCATCGTCGCGGCCATCTTCTATCTCGCGTTTGCGTGGTGGAACGCCGACGCGCAGAACTACGCGAGGATTACCAGGCTGTTCAAGCCGCCGAAACTCGCGCTGACCCTCGTCGATGGCAACCGCCTCGCGATTCGCCCGTCGCCCGACGACAAGGCTTGGCTGCGGTATAAAGTCATGGACGGTATCGTCCCCGACCACGGCCATCTGATGCACCTCTTCCTCGTGCGCACGCCCGCGCTCGACCGTATCTGGCATTTGCATCCCGCGCGCCAGCCCGACGGCTCGTTCGTCGACGCGCTGCCGTCGCTCGAGGCCGGCCACTACTCCGTGTTCGCGGATATCGTGGACCAATCCGGATTTCCATGGACGCTAATCGGCTCCATCGACTTGCCGCAAATAAGCGGCACTCCCCTGGCGGGCGACGACTGCGGCGGCGAAGCGTCCCCCCTCGCTCCCTCATCAGAGTCCGCCGTCGATGTCCTCAGCGATGGCACGCGTGTCGTCTGGCATCGCGACGACGCGCCGCTTCGCGCCAATGCGCCGATGTACCTTCGCTTCGAAGTGCAGGATCAGAGCGGCAAGCCGGCGACCGACGTGAAGCCGTACATGGGAATGGCGGCGCACGCCGAGATAGTCAGCTCCGATCTGCAGGTGTTCGCCCACATCCATCCGTCAGGCTCAGTCCCGATGGCCTCGCTGATGATGGTCAGCTCCAACTCGGGTGGAGCGGCCGATTCGATGGCTGGCATGAACATGGCCGACATGAACATGAGCACGGGCGCGAGCGGTGCGCCAAGCCTTTCGCCAGAGCTTTCGATGCCCTACGGCTTTCCCACACCGGGTCACTACCGGATTTTTCTACAGTTCAAACGCGCCGACAAAATCGAGACCGCATATTTCGACACGGTAGTGAAATAAACCCAGAGGGAGGATTCACGATGAAGTCTTACGCCGTTGTCACAGTATTGATTGCCACTATGCTACTCACGGCCGGCTACTCACACGCACAGTCCACGCCAAGCCTCAACCTCGAAGGGCAGGGGACCGTTAGCACCGCCGGCATGTGCGCCAATCCTGTCGGATGCCCCAATTTCACCGCGACGCTGTCGGGTCAGTTGGCAGGCCCCGTCACTTCGGGCGAGCTGCAGATTAATTTCCAGGTTGCCGTTCCCGTAGCCTCCACGAAGAAAGGCCTGCTGGTGCCATTCGGCTGTCGCACCGCCACCGGCACCGGCACCTTCGAGGCCACTCAGTATCGTGTCGTCTTCAACGGGCAGTTCTGCTCCGGTCCCGGTAGCAATGAGGAACTCAACGGAACGATTTCGATCATCCAGAATGCCAACACCGCCGATATCACCTGGGCAACCGGCACGCTCGCCGCTTCGGGCGCAATTCACATCCCCGCGGCGGCCGGCGGCATTCCGATCAGTGGCCCGATGGTCGTGAGCATCGTGGGCGCCGTCGGCGAGATTCCACAATTCCTCCCGTAGGGTCGTTGTCCGACAGACTCAGTACAATCCATTTCTGGCTATATCGCGCGCGAGCGAGTTGTTGAATTCCAGCCCTAGCAACTGTCGCAGCTTCGGCGTCGCGCGTTCCAGCACGGCAGGTGGAACTTTCGCGATGTCCGAATGCAGCGGCCGAATCACTTTGAGACCATAGTTGATTAAAAGAGCCACCCGCGGCTGCTCGGTGTGATTTTGCGAGGTGTCGTGCCACAGCAGTCCATGCGAGATGATCGCATCGCCGGCGGCGCCTGTTATCTTGATCGCCTCGCGCGCGAAATCCTCGCGATTCGGCCGCGCGCAGCGCAATTGACTGCGCGGCGCGACCAGCGTGGCGCCGTTCTGCTCGGTGAAATCCTGCAGCATCCAGATCACCTGGACCATCATCGGCGGCCGGAGCGTGAACGGCCCCCGCATCGCCCAGTACGGGTAGTCGATATGAACGCCCATCTCGATAGCGCCGGGATAAAGAATCCGCGCCGAGTACGCGCCGAGCGTCATGTCGTCGCCAAGCATCGCCTCCGCGATTTCGATAAGCGCCGGATGCTGCACCAGGCGCTCGAAAATCTCGCCATTCGCCAACAGCCCGCTAACGTGCTGCTGGCCAATCTTTTCATTGCGTCTGCCGAGCGTGGCAGCTAACGGCGACTCGGCGATTTCCAGCGCGCGCGAGCGCGCCTCCGCCGCTTCGGACGCCGCCATCAAGCCCGGCATCAGCACGAATCCCGGCCCGTCGATAAGTTGCTCCACGATCGCGGATACCGCTGGCATAGTAGTCTCCATTGGGCAATGTCTCAGTTTCAGTTTGCGGGGCTATTCCCCTCTCCCTGTGAGGGAGAGGATGAAGGTGAGGGTCCTTACACAGCGCGAATCCTTGGTTTCCCCTCTCCTGAAGGGAGGTATGTTGCACTTGACAGTGCCGGTACCCTTCGGCTATTCTGTCTGACATGGACAAGAAAGTCGAAACCGGAAAGCCCCGCGTTACCCAGCCGTCGATGTCGCTCGCGAACTTGATGGCGAAATTCAGCGACGAAGCAACCTGCAAAGCGTACTTACGTGACAACCGTTGGCCAAACGGCGTCCGTTGCCCGCGTTGCGGAAACGAGAAAGTCTATACTCTGAAACAGCCGTTCAAGTGGCAGTGTCAGAGCACCGCTTGCGGCAAGAAGGGCTATCGTTTCAGCGTCACCAGCGGGACCATTTTTGAAAATACAAAGTATCCGCTTGCGACGTGGTTTGAGGTGGCATACTTGATGACGCAGAGCAAAAAGGGAATGAGCGCACTGCAAATCCACCGACAGATAAAGAGCGGTGACTACCGGACGGCGTGGTACATGTGCCATCGTCTGCGTGCTGCGATGAAAAACGAGACGTTTGAAAAACTGGTTGGCGAAGTCGAGATCGACGAAACTTACGTCGGCGGGAAAGCGCACAATATGCACGCGCACGCTCGCAAGCGCGCTGCGCTCACGGGCACCAAAGGTAAAATCGCGGTCATCGGCGCGATCTCCCGAAAAGGCAATGTGGTCTGCAAGATGATCGAAAACACCGACACGCCGACGCTAAATAGCTTCGTTCGTCGCACGGTCAGCAAAGATGTCGAGCTAATTTCGACCGATGAGCATTCTGGCTATCGCCTTCTTTCGGAAGGATTTGACGGACTACCGCATGAAATCATTACGCATAGTGCAGGCGAGTACGTGCGCGGTAAGGTTCACACCAACAGCATCGAATCCTTCTGGGCTCTGCTGAAACGTGGGGTCATCGGTACTTATCATCAAGTCAGCAAGGGTTATCTGCCGTTGTATCTGAATGAGTTTACGTTCAGACATAACGAGCGGCAGAACCCTGATATTTTTCAGCGTTTAATTTCATCTTGCTAGTATGCCGCGAGGACGCAAAGACACTCCGAAACTTACTCTGGACCTAGACGGTCCAAAGATCACCTCGGATCGCTTCAGGAAAGCAGTTGAAGCATTCTTTGGGATGGTTGACGACGTATCGCGCCAAATCGCAGGTGAGGCAAAAGTTAAGTGGATCGTGTCCGTCAAGGGCGGAAGCATACACCTAAGCGCAGCGCCGGAAGCATCGAAGCTTGATGTGGCAAACAAGGTCCCTCAGATAGCTCGCGCAGTTCGGACGGGAATCTCACTCATCAGTCGCCGCCCCGAACGCCCAAAATATTTTACTGATAACGCACTAAGGCATGCGCGCGATTTGGCTATGATTCCCGAAGCTCGACAAATCGAGACGGCAGAAATCAGTCTCGCCAATAGTTCGGCAAAGTTGACAGCTAAAACGGTCGCAAATATAGACGCTCTTCTTGGTTCGCACATTAAAGACTATGGAACGCTGGAAGGCCGTCTGCTGGTGTTGTCGGCTCAGGGCGGACCCAACATTGCGGTTGTTGATCCGCTGACTGATAGGGCTGTTCGCTGTTGGGTCAATGAAGCCCAACTAGAAGAAGCGATTAGGGCGTTCCGTAAGCGCGTTGCTGTTACCGGCTTGGTCCGCTACCGGAGAGATGGGCAACCCAACAGCATCGAGGTTGATGAGTTTGTAGTATTCCCTGACCGATCCGAATTACCGAGTGCCGAAGAGGTTCACGGCATTTTGAGCAAGTCTGAATGAGCATCCCGCGCAGGTACTGGGATAGCTCAGCGTTCTTGGCTTGGCTTCTGCCAGAACCTGAACGGGAAGATGATTGCCGTGCCGTTCTAAAATCCGCTGGGAACGGAGAATTGGAGTTAGTAACTTCAGCGCTTACATTGACCGAAGTAATCAAGCTGAAGGGTAAGCCAGAATTGAAGCTCGACCAGGAAGCGAAGATCGCCAAGTTTTTTCAGAACGAATACATCATTCTCCGAAACGTAGATCGATTTGTGGCGCTATCAGCACAAAGGTTGGTTTGGGAACGCGGGCTCACGCCTAGAGATTCGATCCATGTTGCGACAGCGATTCGCTGGAAAATCCCGGTTCTTGATACGTTCGATGACGGTCTTATCGGTTTGAATGGGAAACTTCCGATGGAAGAAGGCAATCCAGCGAGTCCGACTCTTCAAGTCACGACGCCGCATGTTCCGATGCAACTAGACCTGATTGAGGCGGAAGCAGTGCGCCCAGCGCCGGACGACGAAGAACCGAACAAGGAATAAGCGATGTCCCGCCAAGAAAATTCGATGGCGCGGTTTGACAAGATCATGCACGCGCTTCTTGCAGTACCAAAAGAGGAAGCGCTCAAGACGATGAAAAAGACCATTGCAGACAAAAAGAAAAAACGCGGACAGCGCAAACCAAGGAAGACTAGTTCGCTGTAGGCCGTCCCGCTGGCGTCGGAGTAATCGAAGGCGTCGAGATACCTGCTTTCGCTGCCTGAATGTCCATCTCCCGTTCCGCGATGTTGTAGATTGCAATTCCCAGCGCGAACACCATACCTACCGTCGCCAACGCGCCAAACCCAAATACCATCGTTAAAATCTCTGGATCAATTCGGTCTAAAAACGGACGACCACCGGCTGGTTGACGGTTCCCGAAGAACCCCAGAAAAATGAATCCGCCGCCAAGGAACACGCAAGCCAAGGTAAGCCAGATGTTGTGAATTGGACTCACTTGCAGAGCGATTCCGGCTAGATTGATTCCGATCCCAATGAGCGTCAGCGCTAGGTTCATATCGGCTCTATTTCCCCTGTCGCCATGCTGCGACAGCCAGAGGAATATCACCATATTAACCTAAACTGTCAACATCAACATACTTCCCTCTCCTGAAGGGAGAGGGGCCAGGGGTGAGGTTGCTCGCGATTCAAGATTCTGCCTCTGCCATGAACGGAGACTAAGACACTGCAAAATCTCCCGTTGCCTTGCCGCCATGTATATCAACTTCACAGCCATCCGTGGATGCAAGCGTCTTGCGCGTCCGGTTCCCTTCCCCGCGCGGGCCAGAAAAAGGGTTAGGTGTTAGGTTCCTTACAGAGCGCGCAATTCCGTGCGCGATTCAGGATTCTGCGTCTGCTGTTGATAGAGGAAGCTAGGAAGAATTCTGTCCCCCCTTTTCCATTCTGGAAAGGGGGCGAGGGGATATAGGAAGAATTCTGTCCCCCCTTTCCATTCTGGAAAGGGGGCGAGGGGGATAGGACGCTACGATTCCTGCCCTTCTTTCCCCCTTCCACTAGGGGAAGGGGTTAGGTTCCGATGCTGAAAGCCGCAACCCCGGATCGCCCGAAAACCCAAAAACCCTCGTTTTATCTCGATATTTTGTCCATTCCAGGTGACTCCGCAAATCTTTCACGATAATCTGGAACCTCCCTGCCATATGCCCCTACTGGATTTCGGTCGCGCCGAAATATAAGAAGGCAGGTCCGGGGAGAGTTGATGGCCATGCGCCTGGGAACACGATTTGCTGTAGATTTCCCTTAAGACCCGAGTCGGAGGTTTGAAGTCATGCCAGCTCGTTCCATCTCAACCGCCAGTCTCACGTTCGGACTCGTGTCGATCCCGGTGCGATTGTTCCCGGCCACGAGTTCCAAATCCGTCTCCTTTCATCTGCTGCACGCGCCAGACATGAGCCGCATCCAGCAGAAGATTTATTGCCCCAAGGAAGACAAGATCGTCGATCGAAGCGAGCTGGTCCGCGGCTACGAAATCGAGAAAGATCGCTACGTCACCTTTACCGACGAGGAGCTGAAAAAACTCGAAGCGCAGGCCGATCGCGCGGTCGAAATAACCGAGTTCATCCCCGCTTCCGAAGTCGATCCGGTGTATTTCGAAAATTCCTATCTGCTCGGATGCGAGCCGACTTCCGCCAAGGCCTACCATCTGCTGCAGGAAGCGATGACCAAGGCGGAGCGCGTCGGCGTCGCGAAATACACGATGCGCGGCAAGGAGCGGCTCGTCCTGATACGCCCGTACGATGGTGGCCTGATGCTGCATACGATGTACTACAACGACGAGATTCGGTCGTTCGGCGAAATCGATCACGGCGCCAGCGCTCCCGTTAAGGACTCGGAACTGAGCCTCGCGCAGCGCCTGCTCGACGACTTGACGCAGAAGAAATTCAATCCGTCCGAGTTCAAGGACAACTATCGCGAGCGGGTGATCGAGGCCGCCGAGCAGAAGATGGCAGGGCACGAGTTGACCGAGCCGACACCCGAAGCGCACCACGGCAAAGTGATCGATCTGATGAGCGCGCTCAAGGAATCGCTCAAAAAGCGCGGCGTCGCCGTCAACGAGGATCGCGAAGAGGCCACCGCGTCATCGGAAGAAGAGAGTCGCAAGGTCGCAAAGGGAACGCGCAGAGCGTCGAGCAGCCGCCGCGCCCGCTGATTTCCCGAAGCCCGGTCAGGGGATGAACTTTTAAGCCTGACCCCCGCGGACTTTCCGTGCTATTCCTATTGCATGGACAGCCGTCGGTATGTCCTATGTCCGTCTGATCCCTGCCTTCTCTTCCCTCTCCCTGCAAGGGAGAGGATGAAGGTGAGGGTCCGAGTTGGGGTGCGTTCCGCGCCCCCGATTACCCGCCTCGCCCGCTTGGTTGCGGGAGAGGCCGCGCCGAAGGAGCGGGTGAGGGGAGAATCCAGCGCGCATTCTTCGCGCACGATTCAAGGTTCTGCCTCCGCTCTAAACGCCAGCGCTCTCCACTCATCCGGTCCCCCTTCCCGCAGCGGGAAGGGGTTAGGGGTTAGGTTCCTTGACCCAAAAAACAATTTTTGACGGAACGAAGCTACCGATGGTAGACGAACCGTCCCAATACACCACATATGGTATGAATCCACCTCCCTCTCCGACTACCACCCATGTCGCTGACTAAATACCGAAGCAAAAGAAGCGCAGCGCGCACCCCGGAACCCTTCGGCCGCGAGGCTTCCGGCATCACTTCCACCACCGGCGGCACCTTCGTCGTTCAGAAGCACGCGGCGCGCCGCCTCCACTACGATTTTCGACTCGAGATGGAAGGCGTCCTGCGCTCCTGGGCTGTCCCGAAAGGCCCGTCGATGAATCCAGCCGACAAGCATCTCGCGGTCGCCGTCGAAGACCATCCGCTCGAGTACGGCGACTTCGAGGGCGTGATTCCGCCGGGCAACTACGGCGCGGGGTCCGTCATCGTGTGGGATCGCGGCGTTTACGACGTCCTCGATCCGGTGGGTTCCGCGGCCGACGCCGTCCGCAACGGAAAAATCGACATCAACCTCCACGGCTTCAAGCTCAACGGCGCGTTCACGCTCGTGCGGACGGGCGGGCGGCGCAATGCCGACCCGAAGGACAAACAGAACTGGCTGCTCATCAAGAAGCGCGACCAATACGCGACAACGGAAAACGTTTTCGAGGCGCATCCGCGCTCCGTCCTGTCCGGCTTGACAATCGAGGAATTGGCCGACGCGCCGGCCGCGGAGCGCCGGATTGCCGACAAACTCGCGAGCAAGCATCTTCCCGAACTAGGCAACAAGCTTAAGCATTCGGACTTCCCATTGACGCTCGCCAAGACCACCGCCGAGCCTTTCGACAATGACAAGTGGCTATTCGAAATAAAGTACGACGGCGTGCGCGTACTGGCTATTCGAGAAGGCGAGAATACTCACTTGTACGCGCGCAAAGGCACCGATATTACTAATCGATATCCCGAAGTCGTGCTCGCACTGAACTCGATCGCGCTCGATCGATTCATTCTCGACGGCGAAATAGTCGCGCTAGACGAACGGGGACGGCCGAGTTTCCAGCTTCTGCAAAGAAGAATGCACGTCAACGACGCGCGGCAAATAGCGCGTCTCAGCGTCGCCGTTCCGGCCAGCTACTACGTTTTCGATCTGCTGGGCTTCGATCGTTTCGACACGCGCACGCTGCCGCTCGAAGAACGCAAGCGTCTCCTGAGCGAGCTGATCCATAGCGAAGGACCGGTGCGCTACTGCGATCACGTGATCGCGCGCGGCAAGGACTTCTATGCCGCCATATCGGAACATGAACTGGAAGGTGTCGTCGCCAAGCTGCGCGATTCACCTTATCGCGGCACGCGCACCGGCGATTGGCTGAAGATCAAACGTCCGCTGACCAAACAATTCGTGATCGGCGGCTATAGCAGCCCCGACGGGACGCGAACTCATTTCGGCGCGCTGCTGCTGGGCCAGTACGAATCGGACGGCCGGCTTAGATACACGGACAAGGTCGGGACCGGCTTCACGCAAGATAAATTGCGCAAGATTTTCGCGATGCTCGAAGAGCGCGCGCAGTCGGAATCTCCCTTCCGCAAACCAGCCCCTGGACAGCCCTCTCCTGAAAAGAACGCGCATTTCGTGCGGCCGGAGCTGGTTTGCAACGTTCGCTTCACCGAATGGACCGACAGTGGCGGCATCCGCCAACCCAGCTTTCTTGGTCTGGCTGACGACGCCGCTCCTCGCGATTGCATCTACGACGGCCCCGGCGCGGGTTCGGCCGACGATGTGAATGAAGCAACAGGAGATACCGATCAAAGCGGAGGTGCCGGCGTGAAAAAATCCAAAGGACGCAGTAACTCCGCGTCGGCCCCCGCTTCCGAGCCGAAGGCGTCTGTGACCAATCCCGAGAAAATCTTTTGGCCGAAAGAGGGTTACACCAAGGGCGACCTGGTCGCGTACTATCGCACGATTTCGAAATGGATGCTGCCGTATCTGAAAGATCGGCCGGTGATGCTTACGCGCTATCCGGATGGCATCGAAGGCAAAAGTTTTTATCAGAAAGACGCGCCCGCATTCGTGCCGTCGTGGATTCGCACCGAGAAGATTTATTCCGAAGATTCGCAGCGTGAGATTTCATACTTCATCCTGGACAGTGAAGAAGCTCTCGCTTACGTGGCGAACCTCGCGGCCATCACGATTCACGTCTGGTCGTCGCGCATCGCCCATCTCGAACGTCCCGATTGGCTCCTGTTCGACATCGATCCCAAGGGCAGCACCACGCGGCATGCAGTCGAGGTCGCCCGCGAGGCGGCCGCGGTGCTGCGCGAGGTCGGGCTCGAACCATGCCTGAAGACTTCGGGCCAAATGGGTCTTCACGTAGTAGTGGGTGTGGCGCCGAAATATACTTACGATCAAGCGAAGATGTTCTCCGAGTTAGTATCGCAAGTAGTAGTGAATAGAGTTCCGAAAATCGCCACCATCAATCGCAATCCGCACACGCGCAATGGCCGCGTGTATATCGACTACCTGCAGCTCGGCCACGGCAAGACCATTGCCGCGCCGTTTTCGGTTCGCCCGATGCCCGGTGCGCCGGTTTCCGCGCCGATGACCTGGAAGGAGCTGAAGCCGGCGCTCGATCCGGCGGCTTACAACATCAAAACCGTGCCGCCGAGGATGTCACGCCTGAAGCGCGATCCCTTCATCGACGCGATCGAAAAACACGCCAGCCTCGAGGAAGCGCTGCCTCACCTGGAGGCGCTGCTGACCCGCTCTGGGAGCCGCTCTCAGGTCACGCCTGAGACTTCGGCGGCGCGGTCACTTCGTTGAACGCGCGAATCGCTTCGACCGCGGTCGGCACGCCGCTGTACTGCGAGACGTGGACGATCAGTTCCTTGATTTCTTCGGGCGGGATGCCGAGGTTCAGCGCGCCCCGCATGTGCAGGCGAAGCTCGGGCCCGCGCCCGAGCGCCATCAGGGCGGTCATCGTGATCAGCGAGCGCAATTTGACCGGCAATCCGGGACGACTCCAGATCGTTCCGAACAGTTGTTCGTTGAGAAAGGTCGCGAACCCTTCGTCGAAGTTCCTGAGGAACGTGTCGCCGTCCTTGGCGGCCTTTTCGCCGAACAACTTCGTGCGCACTTCCATTCCTTTCTTTGCGGAATCATCGGCCATTGGAAAATCCTCCGTGCTCAAGTGTCACAGTTATGCGTTGCGGATCATCAAGCCTCCGTCAACCGGAATGATCGCGCCCGTGATGTACGAAGCGGCCGGGAGGCAAAGGCTGAACGTGATATGAGCGACTTCCTCCGGATAGCCGTATCGCTTCAACGCGGTGCGGCGCTTGGCGAAAATCGTCTTGTGCTCTTCCGGAATCGCGTCGGTCAGCGCGGTGCGAATCGGCCCGGGGCAGATGCAGTTGACTGTTATTCCTTCGGGACCGAGATCGACCGCCAGCGCGCGCGTCAAGCCGATGACACCGGTCTTGGCGACCGCGTAAGGGCTGTCGCCGGGAGTCGCGCCGAGGCCCTCCGTCGATGCGATGTTAACGATGCGCGCGGCGTCGGATTTGCGCAGATGCTCGAGCGCGGCGCGGACCATCCGCTGTTGCGCGGTGAGCAATCCCGCGATGGTGCGATCCCAGATGCGATCGTAGTCGTCGTCGCCGAGTCGGGCGATGCCGCCGAAGCCGGCGTTGTTGACGAGGATGTCGAGGCGGCCGATGCGGGCGGCGACTTCCGCGACGACCCGTTTGATCTCGACGCCGTCGAGCACGTCGAGGCGCCATCCGTGCGCGGTTCCGCCGCCGGCCGCGATCTCTTCGACGACGCGTGCGACCCCGGCTTCATTGATATCGGTGACCGCGACCACCGCGCCTTCCTGAGCGAACACGTGAGCGGTCGCACGGCCCATCCCGCTGGCAGCGCCGGTAATCAGCACGCCGCGGCCTTTCACCGAGCGATCGAGTTTCCTGACTGTATCCATTTCAATTCTCCATATCGCTTGCGCCAAACCATCGCGACAATTGTCGAGCTATCACACCCGACGCGGGTTGGGGTAATGAACCACAGTGACCGCGACGACGAAAGAATTCAGAGGACAGAGACATGGCGAACACCGAAAAGGAACGCGACGCATGGCTCGCGCAAGTCAGCGAGGCGGCGCTCGAGCCTGATCTGCCAATAGTCGACCCGCATCATCACCTGTGGGACCATCCGGGCAGCCGCTACATGCTCGACGAGATTGTCCGCGACACGGCGTCGGGGCATCGCGTGCTCGCGACGGTGTTCGTCGAATGCATGTCGATGTATCGCGCGGACGGCCCGGTGCCGATGCGTCCGGTCGGCGAGACCGAGTTCGTCAACGGCATCGCGGCTCAAAGCGCGAGCGGGCAATATGGCGACACGCGCGTCGCGGCTGGAATCGTGGGCTTTGCGGAGCTGACGCTGGGCGAGTCGGTCGCGCCGGTGCTCCAGGCGCATATCGCGGCGGCGCCCGTGCGGTTTCGCGGGATACGGCACGCGGGTGGCTTCGACGCGAGTCCGGATGTCAGAAACTCGCACACTAACCCGCCGGTGGATTTGTACGAGTCGCCGCGTTTTCGCGAGGGCTTCGCCAGGTTGAGCGAGTTGGGCCTCAGCTTCGAGGCATGGCAATACCATCCGCAGATGCCGGCGGTGACCGCGCTCGCGAGAGCGTTCCCGCACACGACCATCGTGCTCGATCATTTTGGCGGACCGCTGGGAATCGGTCCCTACGAAGGCCGGCGCGCGGAGATATTCGGCGAATGGAAGCGGAACATCGCGGAGTTGGCGCGATGCCCCAACGTCGTCGCCAAGCTCGGTGGAATCAACATGCCGGTGAACGGCTTCGGGTGGCATCGCAGGCCGGCGCCGCCGACCTCGGACGAGCTGGTCTCGGCGACTCGCGACTACTACCTGCACACCATCGATCAGTTCGGACCGCGACGATGCATGTTCGAGAGCAACTTCCCGGTGGACCGGGTTTCGTGCTCATACGTCGTGCTGTGGAACGCGTTCAAGAAGATCGCGGCGCGGTTCAACAAGGATGAAAAAGCGCAGCTATTCCATCGCACCGCCGCAGAAGTCTATCACCTGAAGCTCCCCGAGATGGCCTAATCGCCAGCCAGAAAGCCGGATCGTTCGCTCCAGCTGAACCGAGCGTTCAACGGCTTGTCACGCCTTATTTGCGAAGACCCTAGTCCAAGCAAATGAGGCAGGTGACCTATGGCCACGACGCTTACCCGGCATCGCCAGACAGTGATACGGTCCGCGGCTTTCATCGAGCGCGACAACAGTTCGGAAATCCCGGGCTGGAACGCCGCGCTGGACCGCCTGGTCCGCGAGCTGGTCTGCGCATTCTTCATCGCGATGGCCGTCATGTGGGTCGTGACGACAGTCGCCGCGATTTTCGCCTAGGGCGCACCCCCTCAGACGTTGACGGTGCTCATGTCGTGGTAGCGGCCGCCGGCGGCGAAGCCTTTGGGCGCTACTTCCTCGATGCGGGCGAGATCGCTTTTCGATAGCTGAATTTTTGCCGCCGCAACATTCTCTTCGAGATAAGTACGGCGCTTGGTGCCGGGAATCGGTACCATGTCGTCGCCCTGCGCGAGCACCCACGCGAGTGCGAGCTGGCTTGGCGCGACTTTCTTTTCGGTGGCGATTTCCTTGATGCGATCGACGACCTTCAGATTCCTTTGCATGTTCTCAGCCTCGAAACGCGGCGAGAGCTTGCGGCGCATATCGTCGTCCGGCAACTCGCGAATGTTCCCGCTGAGGAACCCGCGGCCGAGCGGGCTGAACGGCACGAATCCGATGCCGAGCTCGCGCAGCGTCGGAATCACCTCGTCCTCGTAGTCGCGAGTCCAGAGCGAGTATTCGGACTGCAGCGCGCTGATCGGATGCGTCGCGTGCGCGCGGCGAATCGTTTTCGCACCCGCCTCCGACAGACCCAGGTAGCGGACCTTGCCCTTGCGCACCAGCTCCGCCATCGCGCCGACGGTCTCCTCGATCGGCACCTGCTTGTCGACGCGATGCTGGTAATAGAGATCAATATGGTCGACGCCGAGGCGCTTCAGCGACGCGTCGCAGGCGGCGCGCACGTACTCGGGACGGCCGTTGATTGCGCGCTTGCCGTCGGGCAGCACCTGGTTGGCGAACTTGGTCGCGATGATCACGCGGTCGCGGTATTTCTTCAGCGCTTTGCCGACCAGCTCTTCATTGTGACCGAGGCCGTAGACGTCGGCGGTGTCGAAGAAATCGATGCCGAGCTCGACGGCCCGCTCGAGCGTCGCGACCGATTCGTTGTCGTCGCGCGGTCCGTAAAACTGCGACATCCCCATGCATCCGAGGCCCAGCTCCGACACTTCGAGTCCCTGTGTGCCAAGTTTTCGCTTTTTCATTGGTGTCCTCACTGTATATTGACATAGCGAAACAGGGCGGCGATCGAAAGCGCCGTTCTCATTGCTACTGCGTAACGCCATCGCGCGCCGAGCTGTGAATAACGCACTTCTGTCGCTGCCATCGACCCTGCTAATCTCAATGACTGTTTGTCAGGGGTGGTAGATAGGGTCTTTTCTGGAGGCTCGTCTGGAGCGCATCGAGAGAGGGGGCTTGTCGTGCGGCGCTGGTTGCGGTTCGTATGGTTATCTTGAGTGGCTGCGTCATTTCTCGTCGCCGCTACGATCTTGTTTGTGTTTGTTGCCAGCGCGGATGCCCAAGTGAACGACGGCACTCGCATCGGTCGCAGGCCGGCCGGGAGCATACTCACGGTCGCGCCCACCCACTTGAGCTTCAGCGAAATCAAGCTCTCGAGCAGTACCGTAACGGAGACCAAGTCCTTCACCATCAAGGACACAGGCGACAGTCCGCTCTCGCTTACCGTCGCGCCGCCAGCCGGAAGCCAATTCTTCAGGATAATGTCGGGGCAGGGTGCGGCATCGCTTCAGCCGAACGAACCGATGACCGTGACCGTAGAGTTTGCGCCCACCAGAGATGGCGCGGACTTTTCCGGCAGCATCGCGATCACCAGCGATGCGACCTCCGGCAGCGCGACGGCTAAAGTTAAATTGACTGGTTCGGCAAAGAAACACAGAAAGCCGACCCCGACTCCGACGGCCACGCCCACGCGCACTGCAACCGCTACCGCAACCTTGACTCCAACTGCCAGCGCAACCGCGACCATGACTGCATCGGCGACACCTACGGTCACGCTCACTGCGACTGCTACGGCGACAGCAACCGCGACGTCAACAGTGACAGCGACCGCAACTCAGACTGCGACCATAACAGCGACTCCTACGACCACTGCGACCGTAACGTCAACACCGACAGTCACGGCGACTGCAACTCCCACGGTGACAGCTACAGCAACGCGGACCGCGACAGCTACAGCAACAGCCACCGCCACGGCCACCAGGACCGCGACTCGGACTGCGACCGTAACGGCAACGGCGTCAACTACGCCGACTGCCACTACGACTCAGACTGCAACGGCCACATCGACTATTTCGACAGCCACGCCTAGCGCTACTGCAACCTCGACTACTTCGACAGTCACGCCTACCGCGACCGCGACCTCGACCACAGCTATCCCGACCGACGTGCTGACGTATCACAACGACATCGAGCGCACCGGACAAAATCTTACCGAGCAGACGCTGACCACCAGCAACGTCAAGACTTCGTTTGGTCAGCTGTTCCAGGTTTCGGTGGACGGACTGGTCGACGCCCAACCGCTCATCAAAACCCAGGTAACTATCCCGGGGAAGGGCGTACATAACGTGCTCTATGTGGTCACCGAGAATGACAGCGTCTATGCCTTTGACGCCGATAGCGGCGGCTCTCCACTATGGCAGGTGTCCGTGCTTGGGACGGGCGAGGTCGCATCGGATAACCGAGGATGCAGCCAGGTAACGCCCGAAATCGGCATCACGTCCACTCCGGTGATCGATCCAACGGCAGGCCCCGACGGCACTATCTACGTAGTCGCGATGTCCAAGACCACTAGCGGGACGACCACCTACTTCCAGCGTATCCACGCGCTGGACATGACGACTGGAGCCGAAGAGTTCGGCGGTCCGACCACGGTTACGGCGACATTTGCCCCTGGCCCGGCCTTTGATCCCAAGCAGTACAAGGAGCGGGCGGGATTGCTGCTGCTCAATGGCCAGATAATCACCACCTGGGCCTCGCATTGCGATAACACGCCGTACAATGGCTGGATCATGGCCTACAACGAGAACACATTGGCGCAGACTTCGGTCCTCGACGTCACTCCCAACGGCAGTGAAGGCGCGATTTGGCAGTCCGGCGGAGGACCGGCGGCGGACATATCGGGCAATATCTATCTTCTGGACGGCAATGGGACCTTCGATACCAGCCTCTCCGCCAACGGATTTCCGACCAAAGGAGACTTCGGAAACGGTTTCCTGAAACTGTCCAACTCGAGCGGATTGCAGGTCACCGACTTCTTCGAGCCCTTCAACACCGTCAGCGAGTCGAGTGAAGACGAGGATTTGGGTTCCGGCGGAGCGATGGTGCTGCCCGACATGACCGACTCGACTGGCACGACCAGGCATCTCGCGGTCGGCACCGGCAAGGACGGCAACATCTACCTCGTTGACCGCACCAACCTGGGCAAGTTCAACTCGCAGAACAATCTGAACGCCTACCAGGTGCTGGTAGGCGCCTTGGACAATGGTGAATGGGCGACGCCGGCCTACTTCAACGGTACGCTTTACTATGGCGGAGTGAGCGAACCACTTCAGGCGTTCGCGTTCTCGCAGGCCAGGCTCGTGGCTATTCCATCGTCAGTCAGCAGCGAGACCTACGGCTACCCGGGAAGCTCGCCGAGCATTTCGGCCAACGGAACGAGCAACGCAATCGTGTGGGCCGTCGAGAATTCAAGCGGTGCCGGAATTCTGCACGCCTACGACGCGACCAACCTGGCCACCGAGCTTTACAACAGCAGCAAAGTGCGGGCGGACAGTTTTGCCGATAACAAGTTCATGACGCCGACGATTGCCAACGGCAAAGTTTACGTCGGGACGCCCAGCAGCGTGGCCGTGTTCGGATTAAAGTGACCCAGCGCGCTGCTCTTGCGGGTGAGTGGCGATGAAGCGAAGCATCAACGCCTGCAGCTCGGCGCCATGCGGACCGAACAGGATCGCGGTGCCGTGCGCGCGGCCGGGATAAACCGTGATCGACTTCGGCGCTTGCGCCAGACCATACAAAATTTCCGGCTGATTGCCGACCAGCGGATCGCCCGCTGAAGTGACAAACAATGTCGGCGCGCGAACGTGGCGGATTGAGTCGGTCACGGTCAGTCCGCCGAAGCTGGTCGGCGTCGAGATGCAAATGATTCCGGCCACCGACTCGCGCGCGGCGACCAGGATTGCGGCCTCGGCGCCGAGACTCGCGCCCGCGATGAAAATGCGCGAGACGCGAGGACTCAGGAACCGGTAGGCGGTCAGCAGATCGTCGCCGGCGAATTCGGTGCCCGAGGTTCCCTCCGATTCCGTGAATCCGCGGAAGTCAAAGGTCAGCGCCTGGTAGCCGTGCGCCGCGAGCACTTGCGCAAAGTCGGTCCAGTCGGACTGATCGGCGGGATACATGTGCGCGAGGATTACGCCGGTCGGTCCGGTGCCATAAAGATGACCGCGCAGCAGCACGCCGTCCGAGGTCGTGAACGAGACATGCTCGCCGCCGAGATCGGCAGGCTTCCGCGTTGGGTTCGGCGCGAAGCATCCCGCGGCGAGTGCGAGTACGGCCGTCATCGCAAGTACAACGTGCCTTTTGCGAGCTTGAAAGGAACCTGATGGCTGATAGGATGCGGACATCGGAGGCAGCAACAATGACAAAACTTCACGGAACTTCAAGATCGCGCAGCGCCCGCTCTTTGTGGGCTCTCGAAGAGCTCGGCGTCACCTACGAGCATCTGCCGATGCCGACCACCGAAGCCAAGTCGCCCGCGCATCTCAAGCTCAATCCCAACGGCCACGTGCCGGTGCTCGAAGACGACGGTGTCGTCGTGTGGGAGTCGATGGCGATCAATCTCTACCTGGCCGAAAAGTACGGCAAGAATTCGCTTTGGCCCGCGGATACCGCCGCGCACGCAGAAATCTATAAGTGGAGCTTCTGGGCGATGACCGAGGTCGAGCCGCAGCTCCTCACGATTCTGCGCAACCGTGTCATGAATCCTCCCGAGCAGCGCGACGAGAAAGCGGCGCTGGCCGCCGTCGAAGCGTTGAAGGCGCCGATGAACGCGCTCGAGGTATCGCTCAAGGGCAGGGAATATCTGCTCGGCAAGAACTTCACGATCGCGGACCTCAACGTGGCCGCGGTCATGAGCTGGATGCCGATGATGAAGCTCGACATGTCGTCGACGCCGAACGTGCAGGCCTGGCTGAACAGATGTCTCGGGCGGGAAGCCAACAAGAAGGTGCGCGGGCTGAAGTAATCGCCGACTGAAGAGAGGTGAGCATCATGGGAGTGTTGTCAGGTTATCGCGTCATCGAGCTGGCCGGGATTGGCCCCGGACCCATGTGTGCGATGCTGCTTTCCGACATGGGCGCCGACGTGCTGCGAATCGATCGCGCCGCCGAAGCGGGTTTGGGCATCGCGATGGATCCGAAATACAGCGTGCTCAATCGCGGGCGGCGTTCGGTCGCGCTCGATCTGAAAAAGCCGGAAGCGATCGAGGCCGTGTTGCGCCTCGTCGAGAAAGCCGACGCGATGATCGAAGGCTTCCGTCCCGGCGTGACCGAGCGGCTTGGCCTCGGCCCCGACGATTGTCTCAAGCGCAATCCGCGCCTCATCTACGGACGCATGACGGGATGGGGACAGGACGGGCCGCTCGCGCATGCCGCCGGCCACGACATCAACTACATCGCGCTGTCGGGCGCGCTTCACAGCTTCGGCCGCAAAGGTGACGCACCTGTTCCGCCGCTGAACCTGGTCGGCGATTTCGGGGGAGGCGCGCTCTACCTGGCTCTGGGAGTGGTCGCGGGCTTGCTCGAAGCTGGTAAATCCGGCAAGGGCCAGGTGGTGGATGCCGCGATGGTCGATGGGGCCGCGTCGCTGATGACCGCGATTTACGGCATGCACGGCTCCGGGTTTTGGACCAACGAGCGCGGCGACAACATTCTCGACACCGGCGCGCACTACTACGAGGTTTACGAAACCAAAGACGGCAAGTACGTCGCGATCGGATCGATCGAAGCAAAATTTTATGCCGAATTGCTCCGGCTGTCGGGTCTGCAAGGCCAGGAGCTGCCGCATCAGCAGGATCGCAAGTCGTGGCCTGCGATGAAGGAGCGGCTGAAGACGCTGTTCCGCACCAAGACCCGCGACGAATGGTGCAAGATCATGGAGGGCAGCGACATTTGTTTCGCGCCGGTGCTCAACATGGGTGAAGCGCCGAAGCATCCCCACAATAAGCATCGCGGAACTTTCGTCGAGGATGGCGGCGTGACGCAGCCGGGGCCCGCGCCTCGATTCTCGCGAACGCCGAGCAAGATTCAGCGCCCGCCGGCCAGGCCAGGCGAACATACCGAGGAAGCATTGCGCGACTGGGGCTTTGCCAACTCGGATCTGGAGAAGCTGCAAAAATGCGGCGCGATCGCAAAGCCGAAGTGACGCATGCGCGACCGTCAGACGAGCGCGCCTCAACGCGCCTCTGAACTTCTACTTCACTCCCTCGCCGTTCGACCCGCGCTGCGGTACGATTCCTTGCTGCAGCCGCTCCTGCAGATTCTGCGGCCGCGGAATGCCGATCGCCGAGTCGCCCTCGAGCTTGTCGAGCATCTCTTTGCCGCCGACCTGCTGGATGAGCCGCTTCGGGAGCGCCTCGATCAGGTAGTCCGCCGGCATCTTGGGAGTGTCGTCGAGCTTGCGCTTCATCACCATCTCGATGATCGGCTCGAGCTCCTTCATCTTCCTGGCGCGAACGGCGACGTCGCGCTCCGCGAACTCGGGTAACACTTGCTTACCGAACAGCTCGATCGACTCCATGATGTGCTCGTGGCGGTTCTTCCCCGCCTGCATCACGAAGATCATCTGATCGACGCCGGCGTCCTCGAAGCGCCTGAAATACTCGCGCAACTGATCCGGCGTGCCGACCGCGCCGCGCAAGCCCTGTTGATCGCCCCGATCGTTGTCGAGCCGCGCGCTCAGGCGGCGCTGGCGCATCGCAATTGCGACGTCGGGCGAGTACCCGCGCTCGGCGCGCTTATTAGTGAACTCCTCCCACACGTTTGACACCCCCGGCTTGTGATTGCCGAAGACGTAGTAGTGGCCGAGTGAGTAGCCAAAGAAGTTGCCGCCCTTGAGCCCGCGCAGGATAGCCTCGCGTTCGCTCTGGTGGCACATCATCGGGGTAACGCACGAAATCTCCGGATTGATCGCGCTGCCAATCGGGACGCACTTCTCCGCGAGCGTCCTGCGGTAGTCGCCGACCCAATGCACCGCTTCCTCCGGATCGATGAACGAGAAGGTCAGGGCGCCGATGCCGCATTCCGCTGCGAGCAGGATCGTCTCGCGGCGCGAGCATGCGACCCACACCGGTGGATGCGGTTTCTGTACCGGCTTCGGCACCACGTTACGCGGCGGCATCTTGACGTACCTGCCGTCGACGCCGCCGAACGGAACCTCGGTCATGCAACGCAGCGCGGTCTCGAGCCCCTCGCGCCACATCTCGCGTTTCAGAGCGGGCGTGAGATTGAAGCCGCCGAGCTCCGCGAGCGATCCCGACTCACCCGAGCCGAACTCGACGCGTCCTTTCGAGACCAGGTCGAGCATCGCGATTCGCTCGGCGATGCGCGCGGGATGGTTGTAGCCGGGCGCGGTCAGCACGATTCCGTGGCCGAGCCGCATATTCGTGGTGCGCTGGCTCGC
The DNA here is from genome assembly GCA_963724395.1 of uncultured delta proteobacterium. Classification (GTDB taxonomy): domain Bacteria; phylum Desulfobacterota; class Binatia; order Binatales; family Binataceae; genus Binatus. The sequence continues at coordinate 827,443 of CAVRUK010000006.1, forward strand.
CGCGGCCAAAAAAACTTCGGGCGCGCTCGAGTGCGAGTACTCTTCCAGAAGGTGATGCTCCACTTCCCACACATTGGTGAAGCCGAGCTTGTCCGCCAGCTCGATCTGGTCGAGCCCGTCCTGGATCAACTGCAGCTCGCTTTTTTCCTCCCACGGGCGGGGAAGCTGATGTTCATAGAACAGTCCAAATCTCATAAGAGTCCTTTGCGGGTGCGAGGCGGAACTGGATTTACCTAACAGATGTTAGCCTGACGGCGGATATTCTGACAAGTCCGCGCGCCGAAATGAACCCGTCGAGCAGGGCGTGTGACGCAGCCGGGGCCTGCACCTCGATTCTCGCGCGCACCCTATCGTACTATTGACGAAAAAGTATCACGATTAGTGCAAGTATCCCGAGGATCGAGATCATGGCGGCGACCAGCACTGCCAGTGAGCGCCGCCTGACGGCGTATTCCGCTCCGAGCGTTCGGATATTCTGGCGGTGCTCAAGGGTTGCCAGGATCAGTGAGAAGAGTCCAATGCTCACCAGTATGAAAGCGAAGCCGCGTGGCCCGATCAGGCGGTTCGGTCGTCCGGGGGACGGCGCTTCGAGCTGAAAGAATTTGTAGATGGTGAAGCCGAAGGTGATTAACGAAGTCGCCGTTCTAATCCACGCCATCATCGTCCGCTCGTACGCAACGCGCGTGCGATCAACGGCGAGTCTGGTCGAAACGTCGAGGGCTGGTGCGCTCTGCGGAGTCTGCTGCTCTGTCATTTGCGTTCTAGCCTTGAGTGTCTGGTTAGTCCTTAAGCCTGATGGTGCTCTCCACCGGCCGTTCCAGCATGTCGAGAGCGAAAATCCGCCGATAAAATTTGCGCGCTAACCACCAGCATCCAGATTGGGAAGACCAGCGTGATCCATTTCCAGTTAGCGATCACCAGCAACAGCACCAAGGCACACGCGTAGCCCAGGAATGCCACCCAGCGCGGGAAAATGACGGTACGCAAGCCGATGGTGCAGGTTGTGAACATGAAGACCGCCGCCATCTTCATGGCGAACAGGTTCAGTAGTGCGTCGCTTACGCGGCGATTAAAGTAGTAGGTCTCGTTCGCGATACTGCCTGTCGCCACCGACTCAACCAGCGCCGCCATCACGGCCGCAGAACCGAACAGGCAAGCCACATACAGCAATCCGCTGGCCAGAAATACGGTCGCGAAGAATTGATCTTCAAGCTCTCCGATGCGGTTGCGGAGCACACCGATGAACCACAGAAATGCGATTCCGGCAAATGGAACAAGGTCTAGCGCAAACCGTACCGCGTTTCGGTGGTGTGGCTCGGTCAGCCAGATACCAGGCAGGGACAGATCAGCCGGCACAGCGTAGCGGACGAGCCCCAGCCCAACGATCGTCAGCAACGAGAAAATCACGCCGGCGACGGCTGCGCCGCGCGGCGGCTTGAGCGCTTGCTGACGATGAGGCTTTGGTGTGCTCGTCACGTTAACGTGGCATGTTCAGTATCGTGTGTTTCGGCCTTTGATGCGCGACCTCGTAATAGATGGATTTCGAATCAACTCTCCAAGCAGTTAAGCGTCAATTGACTTTATAGCCGCGCCCTTGCAGACACGCTGACATCGCTCTCATGTACGCCTCTCTACCAGGACTGGACGCCGCCGCTGCATCAGCTCTTCTATCGGCTTCTCTCAATTTTTCGTCGCGACGGCGGAACCCGCCAACCATGCCTCCCATTGCTGCGCCAGCGGCAGCGCCCTTGCCGGCGTTACCGGTAATCGCGCCGCCAACCGCTCCTAGCGCCGCTCCTCGACCGGCTCCTTGCAGAACGGGAGCGGACGACGATGAACGCTGTTGAGTGGACTGGGAGGTTGCGCTTTGCGGCCTGCTCGGATCGAATCCTGTCTGTTGTACCGCCCAGGAATGGCACTCGTACCGGTCTTTATCCTGCTGCGCCTGGTTCTGTCCCTTCGAAGGATAGATAAACATGTCTGTTTGCGCCGCCGCGATTGGAGGGCAAAAGAACAAAAACACTAAAAGGCTAAAAGGCAATCCGACTAGAAAACTGGGCCTCGACCAAACTGTCACTTCATTTTCCTCCTCTAATGTGGCAAACGATTAAGGACGACGTGTCATTCGCGCCGCACGGTGCTTCAGCTTGAGTGCTGCGCCCTGCGAGTTCGCCGGACACAGCACCCTAGCTATTCGTCGAGGCATGATAGCAGGTCAGTGAGGGCCACTCCCGCTTGCGTCCACCAGTTTCCGCATCACCGCATCCAGGTTGAAGGAGGCCGGCTTCTGACGCGGCGGAAACTTCTGAAAGTTTTCGATCTGCTGGGCCACGATCGTCTGCATCGCGTAAATGATGTAGCAGTGTGAGATCATCCAGTCATAGTACGTGTTCGAGTTCTCGTCGGCCCGCTCGAACGGATCGCGGCGCAGGTGGAAGATTTTTGGGGCCCGCAGGTGAACGAACGGCTCGAGCCAACACTGTAGCTGCTTGGCGCGTTGCTCCATCAGCACCACCTTCCAGTCGCGCATGCGTATCGCCAGGATGTCACCGTCATCACTGATGTAAAAGAAAAACTCCCTTGGGCTTTCCTTCGACTCGCCGGTCAGGTACGGCAACATGTTAAAGCCGTCTATGTGGACCTTGTAGGTCTTGTCGCCGACCTTGGTCCCATTGAGAAGCTTCTCCTTGATGTCAGGTTCTCCGACAGCAGCCAGGAATGTCGGCAGCCAATCCTGGTGAGTTACGATGCCATTCACCACTGAACCTGCCTTGATCTTGCCCGGCCAGCGCACGAAGGCCGGCACGCGCCATCCGCCTTCCCAATTGGTGTTCTTCTCAGACCGGAACGGGGTGATGCCGGCATCGGGCCAGCTGTTGTAGTGGGGGCCGTTATCCGTGGTGTACATCACGATAGTGTCATCGGCGATGCCTAGCTCGTCGATCTTGCCCAGCATCCTGCCGATATCTTCATCGTGGGCGACCATGATGTCGTTGTAATCACCCTGGCCACTTTTGCCCCTGTGCCTTTCGGCCGGGTGCGTGCGGAAATGCATCGCGGTGGTGTTGTACCAGAGGAAGAATGGCTTAGCCGCCTTGTGAGTCTCATCGATGAAGCGCAACGCATGGTCCGTTATTTCGTCGTCGATGGTTTCCATCCGCTTCTTTGTTAACGGCCCGGTGTCCTCGACCTTTTGCCCACCCTTGCCGTCTGCCCAGCTGTGGAGCACGCCCCGGGGCCCAAACCGCTTCTTGAACTCGGGCATCTTCGGATAGTCTGGGTCCTCGGGCTCCTCTTCGGCGTTGAGGTGATAGAGGTTGCCGAAGAATTCGTCGAAGCCATGCACGGTCGGCAGGAACTCGTCCTTGTCGCCTAAATGGTTCTTGCCGAACTGGCCGACGGCGTAGCCATGCGGCTTGAGCAACTCGGCCATAGTCGGATCCTCCGCGCTCAAACCGACATCGGCTCCCGGCATACCGACCTTGGTGAGGCCGGTACGGATCGGATTCTGGCCAGTGATGAACGCGGCTCGGCCCGCCGTGCAGCTCTGCTGAGCATAGTAGTCGGTGAAGGCGACGCCCTCGTTGGCTACACGGTCGATGTTGGGCGTTCGGTAGCCCATTTGCCCGCGGCTGTTGTAGCTGATGTTCCACCAGCCGATGTCATCGCCCTGGAGGATGAGGATATTCGGCTTGCCTTGCTTAGCCATTTGAATCTCCTTTTGGTTACTTCACAGTTTGAGATCAATTGTCTTTCGATCGTGAACTTCGATGGCATCGTTCCCTTCGGATGAAAGAGTTCCAGCTCCTTAATAGTTCATCGGAAGACCGCTGCCGCTCGTTTGGCATCAGTTCGCCGCTTCCCTGCGAGGCGGCTCAGGGTTTGAACTCCCAAGCCTTCAGCATCTTCCGAGCGGTCCCGAAATTGCCGAGCTGGTAAACCGACGCTCCCGCTGGCGAGAAAGTGAATGCATCAAACGGTTCGGCGAGCATCTTCTTCAGGTAATCCTGTGAGGCGATGCCGATGGTGACGTGAGGATTGAAGTGCTTTCCGGTGGCTTTTGGAACAAACGTCGCAATGTAGTCAATTGTGGGCTGATTGATCTCGGGCTCCTCGGGCGTCGTAACGAACGCTGCGGCCGTGCCAGTGTTTGTCTCGAAGGGCGCAACGGCGTCGATCAACTTTTGCTGCAGGTTGAGCAAATCGGGCGTTGGCTTGGCGACAATGCCCGCTAGGCCAATATCCTTCCACGGGATGTAGTAGTACTTGTACGCCTTGAGTTTCCAGCCGGCCGGGTTTTCTTTGGACAGCACGCTATCGACCGCAGCGTAAACTTTGTCCAGGTCACCTGTGCGGACGTAGCGCTGCAGGATCGAGATATGCGGATGGTGCGTCGCATCCAAAGCAAAGCCCTTCGGAAAGACCGAACGCAGGCGGGCGTTGACGGCCTGCGCGTGCTCGAGCATCGTGTTGTCCGGCTCAAGTGCGATGTCTATGGCCGTGATCGGATTTTGTTGCGCGCTAGACACTTTTGCATGGCCGAGCAGCGACGCGAGGCAGATGCCGAGTACGGCCGAGACCTTCAGGTATTCGGACATGCGATGCTCCTTTGGGCATAATCCGTGGCGCTCGCTGGGCGTTCACTCCAAAATTGCAGTTCATTTGTCGAATGGGAAGATCCGCTTCCAGTCGTTCTTCATGCTGATGACGCTCCCTCCCTTTGTTCTGGCCTCGTCGTACAGCGCCTGAGGAAACGTTCCGATCTTGCTCGCGGGCAATCCCTAGGCGGGGCCATAATCACGATCTGATCCGACCTTTGGCGGCACTCTGTCTCGGTAAATACTCGGTTCCGGCACAGGCTGGTATTGTACTTTGGTACACTACCTTTCGATTTTTTATCGGCTTCACAGCGCGCACGTGAAGGAGTTTCTGGAGATGGGCGCGCTCTTCCCCTCTCCCTGCAAGGGAGAGGATGAAGGTGAGGGTCGAGTTAGGGTGTCGCGTCCAGCGCCACTGATTAATGCGCCTCGCCCGCTTTGTTGCGGGAGAGGCCGCGCTGCAGGCGCGGGTGAGGGGTGGACTAGAGCGCGCTATTATGCACGCGATTCAAGATTCTGCCTCTGCCAATGAACGCAGACTGACACAGTACCCTTCTGCACCACGCAGTACTGGGTTCCAAGGGGTCATCCCTTGGCGCACGCCGCGCAGGCGTGACTTTTAAGCGCGGCCGGTCAGCCGGGCGCGCTCGAGCACGCCTTCAAAAATCCGCACCGCGACCGCATCGACGAGCATCCCGCCCGCGCCTGCGGCGCCCGCGCCGTCGCGGGTCGCGGCCTGGTAGGCCTCGGACATTTTGCGCGCGTTTTCGATCTCGTGCGGCGTCGGCGCGAACACGTCGTTGGCGATTTCGATCTGACTCGGATGTATCGCCCATTTGCCGACCGCGCCGAGCGTCGCCGCCCACGTCGCCTCGCGCCGGTAGCCGACTGGATCGCGGAAATTGCCGAACGGCCCGTCGATCGCGTCGATTCCGTTGGCGCGGCACGCCGTGATCATCCGCACCCGCGCATGATGCCACATGTCGCCGGGATATCGATTCGCCGGATCGCTCGCGACGCCGAAGCGCATGCCCTGGCTCGCCGACAGATCGCCGAAGCCGAGGATCAGCGCCTCGAGCCGCGGCGATGACGCCGCAATTTCCTCGACGCGTGCGAGCGCTGCGCTTTCCTCGATCAGCGCCTCGAGGCCAATCCTGTTCTTCAAATGCAACTTCGTCTCGAGTTGCGTCAGAATCGTGTCGAAGAACCAGATGTCGCGCGGCGCCTTCGGCTTCGGCACTATAATCACGTCGAGCTTGTCGCCCGCGCGTTCGACGACTTCGATCACGTCGTCGTGCGCCCAATGCGTATCGGCGCCGTTGACGCGCACCGCGCGAATCTTTTTGCCCCAATCGAGATTGCGCAGCGCATCGACGGCATTCTTGCGCGCGGATTCTTTTTGCGCGGGCGCAACCGCATCCTCGAGATCGAGAAAGACCATGTCGGCCGCGGTCGCCATCGCCTTCTCGATCATCCTTGGACTCGAAGCCGGCGTCGAAAGCTCTGAACGTCGTAGTCGCAGCGTCATGATTGCTCCTTGTGCGCGATAGATATTCCCGCGTCAGCCAGCACCTGCTCGGTATGCTCGCCCAGGCGCGGCGCGCGCGCGTAAATCCCCGACGGCGTCGCCGTCAGCTTGATCGGACAACCCGCCAGCACAATCGGCGGGTTGTCGCCCGGTTGTTCAACCTCGACCAGCATCCCGCGCGCCTTGGGATGCGGGTCCTTGAAAATATCTTTGGCGGTGTTGACCGGGCCAACCGGCACCTTGCCGCCAATTACGTCCACGACTTCGCGGGTAGTGCGCGCTTTTGTCCAGTCCGCGATGAGATCGCGCACGAATTCAGCATTGGCGACTCGCCGGTTGACGTTGCGCGTGCGATTGTCCGTCGCAAGCTCGGGCCGTCCGATCGCATCACAAAGGATCTTCCAATGATTCTCGCCAGGCGCTGCGATCGCGACGGCGCCATCGCGCGTGGGAAAAATATCGAATGGGCAGAGCACTGGCGTCCCGTTGCCGCCCGGTTCGCGCACGATCCCGGCGCTCGAGTAGCTGTAAACGATCATTTCGCACAGCGCGAGAATCGCGTCGTACATCGCCACGTCGAGAAATTGTCCCTGCCCGGTTCGACGCGCCGCATGAATTGCCGACACCACTCCTAGCGCTGCCAGCGTGCCGGGATAAATGTCGCCGACCGCGGGGCCGGCTTTGTAACCACCGCCGCCTTGCGGACCCGTAACCGCCACCAGCCCGCCCATGCTCTGCGCGACGATATCGAACGCGGGCCAATCCGCATACGGACTCGGGCCGGTGCGCGGATCGCCGAAGCCGCGAATCGCCGCATAGACCAGCGCGGGCTTGATTTCGCGCAGCCGCTCGTAACTCACTCCCGCGCGATCCATCACACCCGTCTTCGCATTCTCGACGACTGCGTCCGCCGTCTTCACGAGCCTGAAAAAGGTCTCGCGGCCCGCGTCGGTCTTGATGTCGAGCACGATGCTGCGCTTGTTACGATTGACGCTGGCGAAATATCCGCCGTAGTCGGAGCCTTTTCGATCGGCAGGATGCGGCCCGAGGCTTCTGCTCATGTCGCCGGCGGGCGGCTCGACCTTGATAACGTCGGCGCCAAGGTCAGCCAGCAGCATCGTGCAGTACGGACCGGCCAGCGCCTGCGTCAGATCGAGCACGCGAACATCCGACAGCGGTCCCGTGCGCGCGCTCATCGATTGCCCCAATGCGAGCGGCGCTTGATCAGCACCGTGCGCTCGCCTTCGAAGACGATCGTCCCGTCATGCTTGGTTCCCCAATGCTTGAAGCGCACGACGCCGGCGTCGTCGCGGTCGGCGTCGCGCTTCTCGAGCACTTCGCTGTAGGCATACAGCGTGTCGCCATGAAAAACCGGCGACGTGAACCGGATTCCCGTCAAGCCGAGTTCGGCGAGTGCGTTTTCGCCGGTGTCCTGGGTCGCCAGCCCGATGCACACCGAGCCGGTCACCAGCCCGAAGACGAGCCGCTGTCCGAATTGCGTCGAGCGCATGCGATGCTCGTTGTAGTGGCCGTCGGCGGTGTTGAGCACGAGCTTCGTGAGCATCTGATTTTCGATCTCGCCGATAGTGGTGCCGCGGGCGTGACGCATTTTCGCGCCGACCTCGAAATCTTCGAAGTAATTGCCGGCGCCGGTCAGCTTCGAGATTGTTGCACTCACTTTCTTACCCTCGGCAGCAGTCGATCAGAGATGATCCGCAACTGGATTTCGGAAGTACCTTCGAAAATTTTCGTCAGTCGCGCGTCGCGCCAGTAGCGTTCAAGTGGGAAGTCCTTCGTGTATCCATAGCCGCCGTGAATTTGCAGCGCCTGGCTGGTGACGCGCTCGGCCATCTCGGAGGCGAACAGCTTCGCCATCGACGCTTCTTTGTCGCATCGCCGCTTGCTATCGACCTCAGTAGCGACGAAGTACATAAGCTGGCGCGCTGCCTCGATCTCGGTCGCCATTTCCGCCAATTTGAATCGAATCGCTTGGAATTCTCCGATCGGCTGCCCGAACGCGACTCGCTTCTGGGCGTATGCCAACGAATCCTCGAGCCCGCCGCGCGCGAGCCCGATCGCGCGCGCTGCGGTATGCACGCGAGCCACCTCGAGCCCGCTGACCGCGCCGTAAAATCCCTTTCCCTCGCCGCGGTCTTCGCGCTCGCGGCCGAGCAAGGCGTCAGCCGGCAGCTTGAAGTTGTCGAAGTGCAGCTCCCATGTCTTCCAGCCGAAGTAGCCGATCTTGCGAATCGGCGAGCCGGTCAGCCCCGGTGGAAACTTGCCGCGCTCCTTCAGCACCAGGAACTGGCTGATGCCCTCGTGGCGGCGGCGCGGGTCGGATGGTTGCTTGGTGCGCGCCAGCACCGAGATGAAATCGGCGCCGTCGGCGAACGTGCACCAGGTCTTGGTGCCGTTGAGCATCCAGCCGTCGCCGTCGCGCGTCGCCTTGCACGAGACATTGGCGAGATCGGAGCCCGCGTCCGGCTCCGACAGGGCAGCGGCGCCGAGAAATTCGCCACGCGCCATCCGCGGCAGGTATTCGCGCCGTTGCTCCGCCGTGAATCCTCCGCCGAGTCCGTTCCCGCGCGCGATTATGCTCGCGACGCTCATCCATGCACGCGCGAGTTCCTCGGTGATCAGCGCGTACTCGAACGCACCTAGGCCGAGCCCTCCGTATTCTTCCGGGATGACGACGCCGAAGTAGCCCATCTCGGCCAGCTTGTCCCGCAACGACATCGGGATGTCGCCTTGCTCGGGGTCGAGCTTGTTCGCAATCGGCAGAACCTCGTTCATCGCGAAGTCGCGCGCCGCACTCTGAATCATCCGCCGCTCGTCGGTCATGTAGCTCACAATGGCGCTCCTCTCCGTTTGGCGACCAGGTTGGTCCGCTCGTAGCTGATGACCAGTTCGTCGCGTTGATTGCGGGCTTCTGTGCGCCAGGTGACGATTCCGAAGTTGCCGCGGCTGGCGGATTCACGCGTCGAAACCACGGTGCTGCGCGCGCTCAGCGTATCGCCGGGATAGACCGGACGATGAAATTCCAAACCGTTGATGCCGAGAAACGGTCCGCCTGCTTCGCTCAAATCCTCGACCGAAAGGCCGACTACGGTGCACGCGACCAGCATCGGATTGACTACCACGTCAGGATGGCCGAGCGCGCGCGCATACTCAGCGTTGAAGTAGAGCGGGCAATGCGCGAGCGTCGCGGTGGTGAACAAAGAATTGTCGCCGGCGTTTATCGTGCGGCCCCAATGATGCTCGAAGACCTGGCCTTCGCGGAATTCTTCGAACGAATGCCCTTTGTGCATGAGCTTGAACTGATTGAAATCTGGATCTGCCATAGACCATCTCCTGGCAAAATTCGCGGCATGCCGCGAATATTTCGTCTCCTCGATCCTGGCTATGCGATAACTTACAACTATTTCGCTGCTTCCAGAAAATGGTCGAATCGTGCAAGATGGCGGTGATTCGCAATCCTCGGAGACTCACATGAAGACAGAGACAATCGAATACAAGGACGGGGACGTTACCCTGCGCGGCTATCTGGCTTTCGACGACAAGAAGTCGGGCAAACGCCCTGGCGTCCTCGTGATGCCGGAAGCTTTCGGCTTGGGAGAACACGCGAAGAAACGCGCCGAGCGGCTTGCAGAGCTGGGCTACGTTGCATTCGCCGGCGATCCATACGGCAACGGCATCGAACTCGCGAACCTGCAGGAAGCGATGAAACATGCGGGACCGCTATTTGCCGACCCGACGAAACTTCGCAAACGCGGGCGAGTCGCGCTCGATCATCTCGCGTCAGTGCCGCAGACCGACGCCAGCCGACTCGCCGCGATCGGCTTCTGCATGGGCGGAACCTTCTCGCTGGAACTCGCTCGCGACGGCGCTCCGCTCAAGGGCATCGTCAGCTTTCACGGCGGCCTCCAGACGCAGCGGCCTGCCGAGGTTGGAAAGGTCAAAGCGAAGATCCTCGTCTGCACCGGCGCCGATGACACGTTGATCCCCGTTGAGCAGGTCAACGCCTTCGAGGCAGAGATGATCAAAGCGGGCGCCGACTGGCAGGTGATCACCTATGGAGGCGCAAAGCATAGCTTCACGAATCCGCAGTCGGACAGTCTCGGGATGCCCGGCATCGGCTACAACAAACTCGTGGACGCGCGATCGTGGAAGGCTATGGCTGATTTCTTCGAGGAAATATTCGCTGCCTAACGGCGAGACTTGTTGGCGCGAGCCTTAGCAACCCTCTTAGGTGTGGGCTCTTCGACAGGCTCAGCGCGACTTGGCGCAGTGAAGAGCGCGAACATCATGAACGCAGTCATCAAAGCCACGGTGACCAAGGACACATATGACGCCCATCGACGGATGGGAGTAGGGCGCAACTCGACCGAGACATGGTGTGTCCCGGCCGGAACGGTGAAGGTTATCTCGCCGCTGACTGATGCGGGCGAAGTTGCAACTTTCCGATCGTCGACCAGCACTGTCCATCCCGGATAGTCGAAAATCGAATCCTGCATGAGCGCAGGTTCGCTCGCATCGACCGTGAACGACTGGCTCTGCGAGTTGACGGCCAGTTGATGTACGACCGGTGCGGAACGGACGCCCTTGAGCAGGACGCTATCGAAGTAAGGACGGTATTGCACTGTTCGCGGCTCGTACTCTTCGCGAGTCGACGTGTTCAGACCCAGTCGAGCGATTGAGTCCGCTGCGTAGTAGGCTTCATCGTAAGTCAGAATTCCCTTCGGCGCGGTGTGCGCGACGTTGAGCAGCACAACGACTACAAGCGCGGCGCACGCCAGCCGGGTACCCAGTCGTTCGAACGCGTACAGAGCCAGCAGCGGCATGAACAGAGCTGGAACGCATAGGGTGCGCCACGGATAAGCGAGGTATTGCAGCGTTTCGACGTGCTCCCAAATCGTCCACGACAAATCGGTGGCTAGCAGCGCGGCGACAGTCGCTGCGCCGGCAAAGACGATAGCGTCAAGGCGGCGGGTACGATTCACCGCGCGTATCGCGATAACGAGTCCCGCGATCGCCAAGGCTATGTGAGCGAGTCCGAGTGAGTACGAAATACCGTTAGTCGGACCGCGCGACGCGTAGCCGAATCCCCACGGCGACCAGAACAACTGGGACGGCCAGATTATGTAGTTGGTCCAATTGAGGAAGCCGGTGCGCAGAAGATCGGTCTTGACCAGGTCGCGTTCAAGCAGTGCCGGAAGCCAGAAGAAAGCACTGAGTCCCAGCCCACCCACAAGCACGCCAGCGCCGGCCGCGGCGGTTTTCAGCCGATGATCCGAGACGAGGGACCGAACGGCGACGATCGCCGCGAACGCCGGAAACATCAGCAGCGCAATCGCGTTGTGCGCCAAAGGCAGCATCGCCACAGCAAGCGCACCCAGCACCACACTGATTGCAGTCGGGCGCTGAAGAGCCGTGATCAGCCCGAGCAGCGCCACGGGAGCCATTGCAATAGCGGACGACTCGGCAAATCGGGCAGACACGTACATATCCAGAGACTGATAAGGCGCGAACAGCCATGCGCCGGCGGCGCAGATCGAGGCGACACGGGAAAACTTGAGTTCTCGCCCTATGAGGAATATCGCGATCGCGCCGAGAGCGAACAGAATTGCCGATCCAAATTGAAGCGAGTTCGCCAGCGAGAAGCCAACCTTGAAGAAAGGCAATGCCATCGCGTAGATCAGAGGGGGCGCGAATTCGAAAAGCGGCTGTCCGTGCCCAGCACCGAGATCCGGCGCCCATACCGGTGGGAATTGATGATCGCCAAGTATTTTGGCGAATTCCGTCAGCCGGGGCGGGTACTCGAGCGAGTCATGACCGTTGAGCAGATAGCCACCGAACAGCGTGTGCGTGAAGAGCAGGATCAGGACTGCAAGCGCGAGCGCAGTTCGCGTCCGAGGAGTATCCCAAGGCGTCGCGATTTCCGCCAGCCGCGTGGTAATCTTCTTTTCCATCGCCGCGTAGCTCGGCCTTCGCATCGCTTGCGCGATCAATCCCACCAGGATGAAGCCGGCGATCAGCAAGATCGGTTTGATAGGACCTGGATGGTATCGCACTTCGACCTGATGTTCCCCGGCGCCGACCGGGATAGCGCAGAAATCGGGATACACCCGAAAGATGGGCGCGGGCTTACCGTCAACGGTGGCTTCCTGGCCTGGAAAATAGGTGATCTTAAGCAACGCGTAACAGGGTCGAAGCAATGCCAGTCGCGCGCTATAGGTCTCACCCTGTTTGCTTTCGGAAACTACTTCGCCGCGCGGAGTCAGAAATCGCGGATCGGGCGGCGGCAGGGCTTGAAACATTTTCCATTCCGGCACTCCCTTGAGATCGCCTCCGAGTGCGACCACCGCACCGGCGCGCACCGCGGGATTCTGCATCCAATTCCAGTCGCGGTTGAGCACGCTCGACAGGGGACCATCGTAGCGCGCGCCAATATCCACCAGGCCGAAGTAACCCTCACTGGAAGCTTCGTAGACGGCGAGCCGGCCGTGAACTGCGCGACGCTTCCAGTAGGAGGGCGGTGTGTGAGTCACGGGCGCAAGCACCGCGCGCATCGCGAATAGCTGGGCCTGATAAGGATCCTGCTCGTCGAGTTCGGCCGTCACATCAGCGCCCCAAGACAAGCTGTGATAGAGAAAGCTGAGCTCATCGAACCCAGCCAGCGTCAGAAACGAATACGGCTGCGACGCGGCGATCAGGAAACTCCTGGCCCACATTCCGGTCGGTCCGTTCCATACGCGGCCCGGGCGCTCGCGCATTATCGCGCGGATGTCGGCCAGCGACGCGTCGAGATCAGGGCCCTCGCGCGCGATCCCGGCAAGGCTTTCGTCGCCCCATAGGTTGTTCAGGCGCAGGTAACTCGCGCGCTCGGCGAAAATAACGATTGCCATGGCGCCCAATGCGATCACGGTCGCGACTTTAGCCAGCGATCCGGCCCGCCAGGCGAGCTTGACGATTTGGGCAAACGCCCAGGCCGTCAACAGCACGGCAAACAGTTCGAAAACCGATTCGAAACGGCTGACGTGAAACGTCCCGGGCAGTCCCAGCGCGAGCATGAAATATCCCCAGGTTGTGCGGCCGAAAAAAATCGCGAGCCACACCCCGGTGAGAACCAGCAGGCGTCGCGGCATGGGCCTTCTCCATCGATACAGCGCGAGCAACGACGCCGCCGCAATCGACAACGACATTACCGGTAGGCGGCCGTCGTCGAAAAAGTGCCCCGAGAGCAGCGTGTTGAATATGTTGCGCGCTCCCCACGAGTCGAACTTCCAAACGTCATCCCAGCGGCAGCGGTTCGCTTCGCCGCTGGCCAGCAGCATTGGAACGACAAACCACGCAAGCAGGATGAAGGCGGGAATCAGGATCGATGCGGCGCGGACGACTCGCCGCGAGCGGTCGCCCCGCGGTCCGACCAGCGCGATGATTGCTATCGAGACAATTAGCGCGTAGCCGAACACGACATGTGACAGAGCGGTCGCTGCAACCAGGAAAGCCGCCAGGATTCGCCGCCGGCCCCTGTTGAGCGAGTAGTTGGCGAGTCCTAGCGCCGGCATCAGCAGATTGTACGACATCAGTTGCGTGTAAAGGCCGGAACCGCGCCGCACATACGCGCCATAAGACAGCCCATAGCGGCTGAGGTCGCCGACCTCGCTAACTCCCAAGATAAGAATTGTCGCGAAACCTGCCGCGAGAGGGTCAAGACCGAATAGGCGTGCACCCAGATAGGTCGAAGCTGGTAACACTACCATCAACAGATAGTAGAGCACCGCGAATGACGCCGGTGCCGAAGCGAAGTGGCTCGTTATCGAAAGCCACAATCCCGCTACCATGTGCGGGAGCGGCTGATAGAAGTGCCACAGCGGATATCCTAGCGCCCATTGCGACATCCATGGGTCAAGGAACGAGTCACCCGTAGTAAGACTGTCAGCGAGGCGCTTCGACGCTGCGATATGAAAGCTCAGGTCGTTGACCGGCACCCGCTCAATGCGAATTTCCGGCCAGAGCAATATTGCATTTACGATTAGCGCAATGCCTAGCAGCATCAGCCCAGGGGCTTCCGCGCCGAGCCTGGCCGAAATGGGAATCCCCCGCCAGCCCGTGACCGGACGCGGTACGGGGTTCGCTACTTCGATACGAGGTTTCGCTTTCGCTGCCGCCGGCATTCTTCGCTAACTGAATCCGCGAAAATTGTAACCCTATGGGATTAGAAGAACCCTGCCGACTGCCTGCCTACTCTCGATGTAAGCGTGCGCCGCGGCTGCCTCCGACAGCAGAAAGGTTCGATCGATCATGACCTTCAATTCGCCGCGCGCAGCCTCATCGATCAGACGCTGGATCATGTTGTGGGCACGGTTGGTGCCTATTTCGGCGCCCAGAAAAACTCCGGTCAAGGAACGATTGCCCGCCATCAACGACGACACGTCAACCGTCATGGATTCGCGTCCCGCGGCGCCGACCATCGAGACACGCCCGCGATAGGCGAGTGATAGCAGGCTGCCCTGCAACGTCGTGCCACCTACAGGGTCAACAACCAGGTCAACGCCCCTGTTATGCGTAATCTTCATGACCGACTTTACGACGTCATCAGTCTTATAGTTGATCCCATGATCGAGACCCAGGGGCTTCAGCCGATCAAGCCGCTCGTTGCTCGACGCCGTCGCCAGCACTGTAGCACCGGCTCGCTTGGCAAGCTGAATTGCCGCGACGCCGACACCGCTCGCACCCGCCTGCACCAGCACAGTCTCTCCCGCTTTCAGCCTGCCGAATTCGAACAGGCAATCGTCGGCGGTGCCGAACGGAACAGGGATGGCCGCGGCCAGCTTGACGTCGAATCCGCGCGGCACCGGCCACGCGTTGCGCGCCGGCACCGATCGCAGCGCTGCATGCGAACCCATAGCGTTAACGGTAGTGACCTTCTGTCCTACCTTAAGGTCTGTTACCTCCGAACCTACCTCGACGATCTCGCCGCCTGCCTGGTAGCCAACAACATGAGGCTTACTGAACAGCCCGCCATGCCAACGATTGAGCGTGTCGCCGCCCTCGATACTTACAGCCTCGACGCGAATCACCACGCCCTTGGGATGGCATTCGGGATCGAGAACATCCTCGTACTTCAGGACTTCCGGACCGCCGTTTTGATAATAGACCGCAGCTTTCATTCAGTATCTCCTCGCCCACTTACTCGACGATCGCCGAATAGATGATGTTCCTGAGTTGTCCGCGGAAGTTGAAGGTGGCCGACGGCATCAGCTGGGTCATGAAAATCACCACCATGTCTTCCTTCGGGTCCACCCAGAAGATAGTCGAGGCCGCGCCGCCCCAGTAATACTCGCCGCCGCCGAGACCGCCCGCCTCGACCTGGCCGAGCGTCATCGCGAAGCCGAGTCCGAACCCGACGCCTTCGTACGCGGTTTCCGAGAACGCGCCAATCGCCATTTGGCTTAGGTCTTTGCCGCCGGCCAGGTGGTTGCGATGCATCAACTCGATCGTGCGAGGTCCCAGGATGCGCGCGCGGCCCAGTTCGCCACCGCGCCGCAGCATCTCGCAGAAGCGCAAATAGTCCGCCGTCGTGCCGGTAAGTCCGCCGCCACCCGAAAAGAAGGTGGGCTGCTTCAGATAGTTACTACGCTCCGGATCGTCGATCAGCTTCACCGTTTTGTCGGCCTGTCGCTCATAGTTAGCCGCGAAACGATCCGCCTTGCGCGGCGCCACCATGAACGAGGTGTCCTTCATGTCGAGCGGATCGAAAATAGTCTCCTGCAGGTATTGGTCGAAGCGCTTTCCGGAAATCGTCTCGACCAGGTAGCCGCATACGTCCGTCGACAGCGAATACATCCAATGCTCCCCCGGCTGGTAACGCAGCGGCACCTTCGCAAGCTTGTCCGCGAACGCGCTGAGCGTCTCGCCTGCACCGCGTCCCACGCCGACTTCACGATATACGCGGTCAACGGGATGATTGGTGGCGCCGTAGGTGAGTCCGCCGCTGTGGCTGAGCACGTGACGCATCGTCATCGGCCGCGCCGGTGCGGCGGTCTCCATGCTCGCGCCTTCGCCCGACACCCACACCTTCTGATCGCGCCACGCCGGAATGAAACGCGACACCGGATCGTTGAGCTGAAAGTGACCCTGCTCGTAGAGCGTCATCAGCGCCACCGACGCGATTGGCTTGGTCATCGAATAGAGCCGGAAGATTGTATCGTCCGCCATCGGCTTGCGGCGCTCGCGATCCATCAAGCCTTGCGATTTGAAATACGCAACGTGGCCTTGTCTCGCCACGAGCGTCTGGCAGCCGGCGATTTTGCCGGGCGCGATATAGTTCTTGTCGAGGTGTTCGGTAATTCGATTGATTCGTTCGGGCGCGAATCCGGCCCGCTTGGGTGCCAGTTCCATGTGGCCTCTCCTCTTTGCGTCGATCAGCTTTACCGTGATGCTACTGTGCGAACTGCTCCGCGGCCAGCGTGATCCTAAAAGTAAATTGGATCCACGTACAAGCCGCGAGTGACGGCGCCCGGTGGCTCGGGGATGCCGAATGAAATCACCACGTACCGTTCCAACTCGCTCGCCAGGGCGCGCACGCGCTCGTATCCGGCAGATGCTTCCGACGTGAATAGCGACAGTCTGTCGAGACCGCGATCGGAAAGCCATCCGCATTGCGCGCGGAGAAGCGCCTCGAACTCGTCTTCCGCTCCCGGTAAAAATCCCCAATCCAGCGCGAGACCGCGTCGCGACTCGACGGGCTTGCCCTTCGACTCGATGATAAACCGCACCGTGTCGCCCGCCGGCCACACGCCCAGCACCGCGCGGTCCGTGATTCGCACCCGCTCCCAACAGTAGTCTCGCGGCG
The DNA here is from genome assembly GCA_963724395.1 of uncultured delta proteobacterium. Lineage (GTDB taxonomy): Bacteria > Desulfobacterota > Binatia > Binatales > Binataceae > Binatus. The sequence continues at coordinate 844,427 of CAVRUK010000006.1, forward strand.
ACCGCTCGACGCGCGTGGTGAACGAGTCCACGGTATAGGGCAGGTACATCTCGTCGGATTCGTGCGTTGCGTTCAGAATCTCGACGATTCGCGACGCGTCGCGCGGCGTGGCCGGACCTCCGATCTGCGGACCGGCGAGCGACGCGCACACAAGTTGCGCGCGAATCGCATGAATGCTCCATCGCGGCGCGCCGGCGAAGCCTCGCAACATAGCGGCATTATTAACCGATACGTACGCGGTTTCTCCGTCTGACGATCCTTTCGGATACTTCTGGCCGAAAACGCGGTTGATCGCGCCCCACAAGCCTTTCTTCTGATGCTCCGGAAGAATGCGCAGGTGCGCGAACGCGTGGATGCGATAGTCGCGTCCTCCGGCGCGCACGGTGTGCAGCGCGGCCACGTTGACCCCCGCCGGCTTTCCATCCACGAAACCAAGCGCGACCACAAAGTCGTCCATCAGCCGGGTGAACGCAAAGTAGTCGTCGCCACGCTCGATCGTCATCGTGACGCCGTCGCTCAGCACGATCGGGCATCGCCGCTCGATGTCCGCGAGCACGGCCGCGTCCGCAATCGTCGCTTCGCGCGACACTACCTCAAAATCCAGGATGCGCTCGCGATTGAGCACAGTGATTCGATGCGGCTCGCAGTCTTCGACCTCGATCGACATCCGAAATTTCTTGTTGCTGGGGCTTTCCAGCCTGGCTACCAGGTGGAAGTGCGACAGCTGTTCGACCGACGCCACCTTGAAATCGCCGAAGCTTTCGCAGCATCGCTTCCATCCGCCCGTCATCACTTCGTGGCGGTACGGAAATGGCGCGCTCACAGACATATTCAAAGCGCATCGAGCGTCGAGTTCGGCCTCGGATGCGCCTTCGCCCGCGGAGCTGACGCGTTCGAGATACCACGCAAGCTGGCGTCCCGCAGGACTGTCGGGAATTTCGTGAAATTTCTGCACTGCAGCCTCGCTGATGATCTAGTACGAATTTGCGCAATTGTCGCGCATTGGAAAGCGTGCCGCGATGGTATTTCGATTCGAAATTGTGGAAACCTCGCGCGTGCCCCAGCTCGAGGTGCGCTGGCAGGAGAACGACAGGAATGCTCAGGCGTCGGCGCTAGCCATCCCGGGGCTCGCGAATCATCGTCAGGATCGCCAACAATTGATGTCGCGAGAGGACGTAGCCAAGTAGGCTCAATTCCTTGAACGCCCGAAGCTCGCGCCGCGTGATCTGATGCCGCTTGACGAAGGAACGATCGGTAATGAACTGACGCCACTCGTCAGCCGGCTGCTCGCGCGGTGCGATTCTGTCGCTGGGATTCACCACGGCGGCAGCCTCGGGATGCGTGAGAAGAAAAATCTGCTGTCGGCTGACGCCCAGCGCGTCTTCGAGCCGGGCCATCAGCGTCAACGACGGTTTGCGCTTTCCGCTCTCAAGGTATGCGACGTGACTTGCTTCGACGCCGAGCTGCTTTGCCAGCGCGCGCTGCGTCAGATCGAGTTCTTTGCGTTTCTGTTTTATCAGCCGCCCGAGACTGTTCTTGTGGCTCATAGATCGTACTCGGTAAGCAGGGCGCGTCTCAATTTTGCAAAATGAATCACACCCGCCAGGTACTGAAGCTTCTTGGTTGAGCAAAGCGGTCGGTCGAAACAGAGGCCGTAACGGCCTCCAACGTATTTGAGTACGCTCGCGGAAACTGAATCTGGAAGTTCTTTCTCGCCGGATTTCATGGGTCTCTTTTTCTCTGGTAGCATGAAAATCCTTCGGGCGATCGCTTCAGGAAACGCGCCGAGACTAACCAGAATGTCGGCTGCCAGCTCTTCTTGATCGTCCAGATGCTCTCCGAACGGACTGTAGGTCAAGAGTTGAGCGTGCTCTTTGCGCGAATCAAAGAGCTGGCCAGTCAGGTGGTGGCCCATCTCGTGAGAAAATGTCGCACCGACCGCTACACGGTGATGCGCGATGTTCACGCAAATCAAGGGCAACTTTGACCTACCCATTTTTCGCACGTAGAACCCCAATACGGCAAGCCCTTCCGGGTTATTGAGCCTCGTCAGCCGGAACTGTACTCCCAACCCCGACCACAGTCGGGTGAATTCTCTCGGCGAAACCAGTCTCACCGATTCTTCGTTCAAATGCGGCCAGACGGTGCGCCTGGCCTCCGCGATAATCTCTCGAACTTCGGATCGTCCCAACGATCTGCGTAGAGGTTCCGCGTAGTCGTGTCGTTCGAGGTACTCAATTTCCGCGGACGCACTGCGCGAAGCCGTCGCCATGGAACGCGAAGCAGCGCTTGCCTTCACTATATCCGTCGCTAATTCGTCGAGAGTCGAAGAACTCTTTCGTGTCATCATGATCGTTACGACCTCTTCACCAGACTTGCCAGTGTTTCCATAGAATTAACACACCCTGTCTAGACGCTGCCAACATATGGTTTACCTAACACAAAACGGACAGACAGAAAAAGCTGCAACCCGCTGAGATTTCGTCCTGCGGGTGTTGACTGTCTGTTAGCGAATCGAGCTAAAAGTGACCGAGGGTCGGCTGTTCCAATGATCGGATGTGCGAAATCCGGACCGCTTGAGCGTCAACTTTTTACGGTTCAGCTCCGCCAGCCGATACTTCCCACCCCACTCGCGAAGAGTCGCGGTCCTCCTCCGCGCCGATGCAGCCGTATCTCCCGTCCATTTCGCAATCGTTCTAATCAGAAAAAAAGGAGACACTCTATGGAAATGCGCCTCTTAACCACAGAGGACGAACGACGCGTTTTCGCCCGGCGCCTCGCCGATGCGCGCGCTCGACACGGAGCCAGCTACAGAGATGCGGGCCCCACCCACGCCAGGAATACGGTTCGTCTGAAGGCCGCGGATGTTTTCGCGTTGTTCGAGACGGAACATGAGCCGGCCGAGAGCATGACTGCCGGCATCGTGATTCACGATCTCGAGACCTTTCCGCAAAGCTGTCGCGAGCCTGATCTCTCGCACTTCGCGCCGCGATCCGTTTTGGAATGCAGCGATCATTGGTCGCTATCGCCAGGCGCTGGCATGCGGGCGTGGCGAGGCATCGGCGGTCCGATTTTTCAACGAAACCCTCGCGCCGTCCTCGTCTATCTGGCCGTCGGAAGTCATGACGGATTCTACCGGGCTATGGGCTTCGTCAATGCGGGAGAGCCGGTTGAGTATCCATATCTCGAAGGCCCCGACCTTGGCCGGCTCTGGGTTCGGGCGATGATTCTCGCAGGAGAAGCGCTGGCGAAACTAACCTCGAACGTTCATCGGCTGAGGATCGAAACCCCGGACGACTATCGGACTATCCGGTTCGAAAACTCCGATCGGTTGAGGCCCGCGGCGAATGGTTTTGCGGCCAGAGTCGAGGAAATTCCTGCCGCGCACGCTTCAACTCTGAATCCGGCCCTCAGGCCTCCGAAGAATCGACTTCTCAATCCCAAAAACGAAACGAGGAAAAAATATGAACATCGATTTGGCAAGCGAACGGCCGCCAGATAGTCGTCCGTCGGACGACTTTGCCGACAATATTCCAATCAAGCTCACGCGTGACGAGCTGCACAAATTGTCAGCTCTGAGCCCGCTCAGAAGTACCTTTCACATCCTGGCCGAGTGGACGCTGATACTGGCCGCGGTCTGTCTATGCCAGCGCTTCTTCAACCCCGTCGTGTACCTGCTGACAGTTGTGTTCATTGGAGCGCGGCAACACGCGCTGCTTATCCTGATGCACGAGGGCGTTCACTACCGGTTGTTCCGGGACCGGCGCCTCAACGACTGGACCGCCGAGATTACCCTGGCATGGCCGAACCTGATCTCGGCGCGGGCGTACCGCAGGAACCATCTAGCGCATCACCGTTATCTCAATACCGCTCAGGATCCCGACTGGGTCCGCCACCAGGGTGACGCGAGCTGGGTATTCCCCAAACGGCTTAGCAGGCTCGCATTGCTGATGCTTCGCGACCTATCAGGGCTCGGCGCCATCTACTATCTGAAGCTGGCGGTCATGCTTTTGTCGCGGGACACTGGCGTCAGCCGCGGCTTTCTGGCGGCTCGATATGGATACTACGTGGCGGTCGTCGCGGTGTTCGCCTGGTTCGGCGCGCTTCATCTTCTCCTGATGTACTGGTTTGTTCCGATGTTCACGTGGTTGCTCGTGATCTTCCGCGTCCGCAGTATCGCCGAACATTCTGCCATCGAGGGCCGCGCCAACGCCTACGCGCAGACCAGGTCCACGCGCGCGTCCCTGCTCGATCACATTTTCGTCGCGCCGAAGAACGTCAACTATCACATCGAGCATCACTTCTACCCGAGCGTTCCGTTCTATCGGCTGCCGGAGCTTCATCGTGTCCTGATGTCGAAGTCCGACTTCAAGGAGTCCGTGCACGTGACGCGCGGCTATCTCGGGGTACTCCGCGAATGCGTTCGCGACTCGCAGTCCACGGCGTCGAGGATCCGCCAGATTCTCCGGATGCGTCCAAGCCGCGCCGAAGCGTGATCTCGTCAGGCGAAGCGTGCGCATGCAAAGCGGCGGCGGACTCTCTCAAGTCCGCCGCCGCTGAATGGATATCATGCTCATTTCATTCGAGCTGCTACGCACGGGCCTCTGAAAAAATTCGGAGGAAATTCTCCGAGTAGAACCGCTCGCGGATCGGCTCTGGCCGATTTCCAAGCGCTGCCTCGAAGCGGGCGATCGGGTTGCGGCCGCCCTCGGTATGCGGGTAGTCAGTCGAGAACAGGTACAGCTCGGGGTTTGACTGATCGATAAGCGCGCCGAGGTCCTCGAACACAAACGGCGTGAACGCCATCTGCTGCGTGAGCTGCTCGGATGGCTTACGTGTAAAGCGGGCAAGATTCGCGTCAGTTTTGCTCCAAATCCTCACCACCCAGTCCAGCCGCACGAGCAGCAACGGCACCCATCCGGCGCCGAGCTCGATACATCCGCCGCGCAGCTTGGGGAAGCGCTCGAAAACTCCGTCGATCAGCATCATCGAAAGGAACGTTTCCGGCCCTTCGTGCAGCACCGCCATATCCTTGGTGCGAAGATTTTCGCCGCCGCCCATCCAGTCTTTCACCGGCGGACGGCCGTTGTTGATCCACGCCTTGTCGAGTTGCAGTGGCGAGCCGCCGACGTGCATCACGAATGGGGTATTCGATTCCACCAGCCTCGCCCAGAAACGATCGAGCTCGACGTGGCCGGGAGACCGGCCGCCGCACGCATGATGGGGCACCCAGATTGCTTTCGCGCCGCTCTTGAGCGCGAACTCGAGTTCCTCGAGCGCGAGTTCCGGCTCTTCCAGCGGCACAATCGCGACACCCATCAGCCGCGGGTCATGCGCGCAGAAGTCCGCCATGTGCCGATTATGAGCGCGCGCAGCGCCGTACCGCAGCTTCGGCGCAATCTTCGAGCTCGGTGAAAACGGCATCGCGACACTATGCGTTGCGAACACGAGCTGCTTCTTGAAACCGAGCATGTCCATGGCTTTGGAGCGTTCACGCCCGTCGAACGCACCCAGCGCCTGGATCTCTTTCGAGCTCTCGATCAGACGATCGCCGAGCGCGACCATCTCGGCGACGTGCTGTTCAGTATGCCGTCCGCCACGCGCCATGATCTCCGCGACTTCCTCGTCGGTGACCAGCGACGCTCTGTAGCTTACCGCCGGGATGTCGGCGCGCAGGTCAGGGTCCGCGTACTTCTGCAGAAAATCCGGAAGCTCCATGATATGGCTGTCGGCGTCGTAGATCGGGCGGTTGTCGGGTGCATAGGCCATGGGCGGTTCCTCTGTCTGTTTCGAATTGGCTCTTGAGTTGGAGGCTTGGATTAAATCACCAACGGCCGCCGGCGCTCAACGAACGGGCAGGTGCGATACTCGGGGGTGCGATATTAATGAGGTGGCCGCGAACTGCAAACACTGTTCTAAAAGCTCGCAACCGCGATTTTTTTCGATTGTTGACATCTCCTCGATCTTTTCCGTTCGGTAGTGGGAACGATCGAAGAATCGTAGCGGGTTAAAGTTGGCGACCGAGTGCGAGTGGCTTTGGGAGTTCATGCTTTGTATTATGACAGAACGTGATGACAACGGTTGTCATCACCTTTGTGGGAGCTTACCACTCTTCCGGCACGATAAAATCCCCGGCGGGGCGCTTTAGCCAGCGGGCGATTCTCATTGCGAGTTGGATGCTGATTCCGTAGCGACGGTGCCGAAGGCCACTGACCTGGTTTGGGCTACAGCCGAGTTCATCGGCGAGTTGCTGCCAGGTCATTCCGCGGCTACGCCGCTCGGCGTCGAGCAGGTCGGCCTTCGCCCAAATATCCCAGCGAAGCCTCCGGTCGGGGCCGGCTTTCGGCAATGGCGCCTTCGGTCGATCAGCATCATGTGGCGCGAAAGTGTCTGGAGGAAGCCCGAGCCATCGCAGCATCCCGAGCGCGTGCTGGCAGGTAATGCTCCCTCGTTTGGCCATATTCCGGACCGTTGAAGCACTCAACGGGTGATTCCTGGAACCCAAACGTGCGACGAGAATCGATGAAGCGGCGCTTATTTCATCCGTCACCTGCTGCCACGAAAGACCACGACCTTTGCGTTGCGTGTCCATCGCCTGCCAAAGGGCGGCGATGTCGAATTCCCTGCTCTGGCCCTGGTCCCATTTCATTGAGGATGCCGCGACACGATTGCGCGTGTCCTACAAGCCCCGAGCATTCCGGCGTAGCGTCCAAACACAACACTACCAGCCGGCGATATAGACGCGCGAGGCCATCAGCGTCGCTACGTCATATAGAGGTAGCGGGTTCACGCGGGGAGCGGAACCGGTCGGAGGGGAAGGCATGGCAAGGAGATCCGTCTACCGCGCTTAGCTGAGGTCGTCTATGTCGTTGCTTCTCATCGGGCAACGGTGTACGGAGTAACGGAGTAGAGGATCGCCTGCTGCGACACGAACGGAGGAACGTATGCCCCTGTACCTGATCGAACGTAATTTCGCAGAGCAACTGAACGTGAATCGCGAGGCCGCCACGGCAGTCTGCGCAGTCAATTCCGAGATCGGAATCAACTGGATCTACTCGTTCTTGAGCGCCGACAAGAAAAAGACCTACTGCCTGTACGAGGCGCCCAATCCCGAGGCTATCCGCGAAGCGGCGAAGAGGCTGAACCTGCCGGCGGACGTGATTATTGAACTGGGCGAATCGCGGATCTCGCCCTCAGCGCCTAGCCTGTTCGCGCCGACCCGCGGCGCGTGATCGATCGCGCCTAGTTTGGTGTCGCGCAAATATATTTAGGAACGGAGCCCCAACCCCTGGCCCCTTTTTTCGGGCCCTCACCCTAGGCGCGGACGCCGTTCCCTCTCCCGCGGAGCGGGCGAGGGTAATTTGGTACTGCAGCCGGACATAGAGGGGAAGGGGATTTGAGATAGGTAACTATTCCGCCAAGTCCTATCCCCCTCACCCCCTTTCCGGGCGGAAAGGGGGAACAGAAGCTTTGTGGGACGCGACACTAGTTTGCTTCAGCTTTCATCTGCGTTATCGCGGCGGTGATGCGCTCCTCAAGCGCGTGCATCCCGAACTCGCGAGCCGTGGCCAGTGCCGAGTCGAGCAGCGCTGCGGCCCTGTCACGGTCGCCCACGTCGCGACGCGCGAGGAGCATAGCGGCGTACTGCGCCTGGGTGTGAGCGAGCCAGACGCGCGTGTCCATGCGCGAGTTCATCGCAAGCGCGTCTTCGAAATGGTGCGCAGCGTCGTCCCATCGCTCGAGCACGGTGGCGAGCGCGCCCAGGTAGCGGGAGAGGGCGCCATAGCAAGCCACGCCATTGCTGACCACCACATTGCGCCCTGCGAATGGCGACAAGATCCGATACAACGTATCGGCGCGGGCGCGGTCGCGCAGAAAAGTGCAGACGTCCACCAGATAGGCCATGGTTCCCATCCACATCGCATCGCGGGGCAGGTCTGCAAAGTCATGCTGCGCAAGGTTTTCGAATTCCGCCCGCGCCTCGGCCGTTCGCCCGAGTTCGGCATAGACCACCGCCAGGCCGGGTCGCCACGCGGCTGCGGCGGAGTGTTCCTGGAGAAAGAGCTTGACGAGAGGCTCGATTTCCCTGAGCCCGCCCTGCTCGCGGCGCAGCGCAAACATCTGAAGTCCTAAAACGCCGGCGGCGGTTTCCGCTTGCATGCTCCGCGCGATTGCGAAGGTATTCTGTGCCAGGCGTTCGCTCTCCTCGAAGCGACCCCACATCAACGCTCGCATGGCCCGCAACATTTCGTAGCAGGATTGATGAAAAGGCTGGTTAACCTCTGCTGCCCAGCGTCCATACGCGTCGAATTCCACGTCGGCCGCCGCCGTATCTCCCAACTCGAGCAGGCAATACCCACGCCAGAAGTGCTCGCTGTGTTGCAGATTTGGATTTTTCGCAGCCCTGGCAAGGTCCTGCATTTCTGTCGTGATGGCAAGGCGCTGCTCGGCGTGCTCCGGCTCCAACCGTGCGTAGAACATCCCCACCAAGCTGTCGCCGACGAGCTCGGGATCGCCCAAGCGTCGGGCGATCTCGACGGCCTGCGGAGCGTACACCATCAGTTTTTGCTTCTCCCCGGTGGCCCCCAGGTAGCGCGCCAAGCCGCTGAGGGTCCTCGCCTTGAGGGGACTGTCTTCTGCGCCCAGCTTCAGCAGCGCTTGTTCGAGCAGGGGAACGGCTTGCGGTGCAGGAAAACCGGTGTTCTGCGTCATAAGTACGAGCGCCAACGCAGGACGGATCAGACCCTCGATTGACCCAAGCGATTGGGCGATGTCTGCGGCACGAAGAAGGGTTTCGCGGGCTTCAGTGAATTTGCCAGCCCGTAATTGCGCTTCCCCAAGTACCACCAGGAGCGAATGACGTTGAGTCTCTTGCGCTGCAATCAGGCCCGATGTGTCGGGCGGAGGCCCGAGCAGATCGAGCCCCTTCTGCAAGTGGTCGATGGCTTCAAGGTTTGCCGAGCGCTGAAAGGCTCGCTCACCCGACCGTTGCCAGTAGGGAATCGCCCGCGCTCCCAAACCCGCTTCGGTGTAGTGATGGGCGAGCAGCTCGGGTTGAGTCTCGACTGTCTCGGGAAATTGCGTTTCGAGCACGCGGGCGATTTTTTCGTGCAGAACTTTGCGCCGTTCCTGCAGCGCAGAGCCGTAGGCCACTTGCTGCGAGAGGGCGTGCTTGAAGACGTACGCGACATCGGGGAAAGCGGGTTGCTCGTAGATAAACTCGGCAGCCTGCAGAGCGGTGAGCATCCGCTGCAACTCGTCGTCGGATTTGCCGGCTATCTGCCTGACCAGCCCGAGCGGAAATTCCTTGCCAATTACCGCGAGCGTGTTGAGCAGATCCTTTTCCCCCGGCGGCAGGCGGTCGATACGCGAGGCGAGCACGGCCTGCACGGTGGGCGGAATCCGGATCGAGCTCAGCGATTTGGCGAGTTTGACGGCGCCGTTGCGGTGCAGGGCCTCCTGCTCGAACAGCGACTGCACGATCTCTTCCATGAAAAAAGGATTGCCTTCGGCCTTCTCGACAATCACGCGCTTGAGCGGCGCCAGTTCGCGGCTCTCACTGAGCAGGGCGTTGAGCATCTCGTCGGCGCTCTCGGCGCCGAGCGGGTCGAGGCGGAGCTGCGTGTAGTAGGTCTTGTTGCCCCAGTTGTGAGTGAACTCGGGGCGGTAGTTGACCAGCATCAGGACGCGCGCCGTGCCGATCGAATCCGCGAGGAGGTTCAGCAGAGTCAGCGACCCTTCGTCGACCCAGTGCAAATCCTCGAACACAATAATGAGCGGCTGCTTGAGGCTTTCGCGCAGCAGGAGCCGCTTGATGGCTTCCAGAGTCCGCCGCCGCCTGACTTCAGGATCCATCTGCGCGAGGGAATCTTCGCTCTCCGACACCTCGAGCAGCGAAAAGATGTAGGGCAGCGTGTCTTCGAGCGAGCGATCGAGAATGAGGATCTTGCCGGCGATTTTCTCGCGACTTCTGCGGACATCGTCTTCCTTGGTGATGCCGAAATAGTTTTTGAGCAAATCAATCAGGGGCAGGTACGGCGAGGCCTTGCCGTGCGATACGGAGAGAGTCTCGAGCACCAGGGCTTCCGAATGCCCGATAGCCTGGAACTCGAAGAACAGCCGCGACTTCCCGACTCCGGCCTCCGCGACCGCCGCGACGATTTGCCCGCGACCCGACTTCGCTGAAACGAGCGCCTGCTTCATCTGCACGAGTTCGGCTTCGCGGCCGACGAACTTCGACAGCCCGCGCCGGGCGGACGCCTGCAGACGGGTGCGCAGCGGGCCGAGGCCGGTGACCTCGTGCACGTTGATCGCCTCGTTGACGCCCTTGACCCTGGTCGGTCCCAGCGCGCGAAAAGTGAAGTAGCCCTCGCAGAGTTTGCGCGTATGCTCGGTGGCGGCGATAGTTCCGGTGGCAGCCACGGTCTGCATCCGCGACGCGAGGTTGGCGGCGTGTCCGATCGGCGTGTACTCGGCATGCCCCTCGGCGGTCTGGATCTCGCGCACCACGACCTCGCCGGTGTTCACACCGACGCGGATCTCGATCGGCGAGCGGCCACGTTGGCGGAGCGTCGCCGCGTAGCCGCGCAGCTCTTCCAGCATCCGAAGCGCGGCATAGAGCGCGCGTTGAGCGTGGTCCTCATGCGCGAGCGGCGCGCCGAACATCGCGAAGATACCGTCGCCGGTGCTCTGTACGACGTAACCGTCATAGCGGCGCACGGCGGCGATCATCAACTTCAATGCCGGATCGACGATGGCGCGCGCCTCTTCGGGATCGAGGTCCTGCTCCAGCTCGGTCGAGCCCTTGATATCCGCGAACAGCGCGGTCAGCGTCTTGCGCTCGCCGTCGCCAGAGGCAGAGTCAGGCAGTTCGGCGGCGCTCCGTGCCGATGGCGCCGGAGAAGTGCGCGCCGTCGCCTTCGAGAGGTCGCCGGTGAGCGGTTCGGCACATTCGGCGCAGAATTTCGCGTCAGGCGCGTTCAGATGAGCGCATTTCGGACACGCGCGGCCTCAGCGGGGTCGCGCACTGATTGCAGAACCGCGAGCCCGCAGCGTTTTCGACGCCGCATTTGGAGCATCGCATCCGGAACTATCCTTCCTGAGAACAGCCGACCATTTTCATATCATCGGCGCAGTCAATTCGACCACACAGTTGACGCAATCTTGCCTGACACGATTCCGCGGTTTCTACAAGCCTCGAGCATTCTGGCGTAGTGTCCAAATACGACGCTACCAGCCGGCGATAGACACGCGACGCTAATCAGCGTTGTTATGTCATGTAGACGGAGGCGCTGATGTCGCAGACAGATTTCTATTTCAACCCGTTCGATCCCGACTTCCGTGCGAATCCTTACCCGCACTTCCCGGCGCTGCTCGACGGTCCTCCGCGCCAGCTCAAGCTGTTCATGCCGACGACGCTCATCGCCCGCTATGCTGACGTGATGACCGTGCTGCACGACCACGAACGGTTCACCGTGCGCCGTCCGGAAATTCCATTTCGGGAGCGAATCGATCCGTTCGGCGGCGCGCCGACTATTCTCACCGCGGATCCTCCCGTGCATTCCCGCCTGCGAAAGCTGGTTAGCAAGGCCTTCACGCCACGGCGCGTCCGCGAGCTCGAGCCGCGAGTGCGGGAAATAACCAACGAGCTGCTGAGCCATACAAACGGCTCTTCCGAGTTCGAAGCGATGGCCGCGCTGGCCAATCCGCTGCCGGTGATCGTTATCGCGGAGCTGCTGGGAGTCTCGGCGGGCGATCACGCGCAATTCAAGCAATGGTCGAACGATATGATCAGTTCATTCGGCCAAGACATGGCGACGGGGCCGTCTCCCGCCGGCATCGCGGCCAAAGATGCGCTGCGGCGCTACCTGGCGGAGGCGATAAAGCAGCGCAGCGCAAGCCCGGCCGACGACTTGATCAGCGCGCTGATTGCCGCGCGCGACGAAGCCGACGCGCTCAGCGAAAACGAGCTGCTCGCGTTCGTGGTATTGCTGCTGCTGGCTGGGAACGAAACGACTACCAACCTGATCGGCAACGGTCTGCTCGCGCTATGCCGTAATCCCGAGCAGCAGGATCGTATCCGCGCGAATCGCGAGCTGATCCCGTCGGCAATCGAGGAGATGTTGCGCTATGATCCTCCGGTCCAGATGACGCTGCGAATCCCGACGGCGGCGACCAACGTCGGCGGCACCGACATTGCGGAGGGCAGCCTCGCCTTCATCCTGCTGGCGGCAGCCAACCGCGACCCCGCGCATTTCCCAAGTCCGGAGAAATTCGACATCGCGCGGGGTCCCAACGAGCACGTGTCCTTCGGCGAAGGAATCCACTTCTGCCTGGGCGCGCCGTTGGCGCGGCTGGAAGGCGCAATCGCGATCGAATCGATGCTCGAGAAATTCCCGCGCCTGCAATTGGCCAATCCGGAGGCCAAGCTGGAATACCGAGGCTCAATGGCGCTGCGAGGCCTCAGCGAACTCCGCCTGTCCGGCCGTTAAGCGCCTATATAAAACCCAGAACCCTCTACCTACCGGCCGCGTTGCGGCCGGCCGCCTCTGCCGTAGAGTAACGGGGCGAGGTAAGACTCAGAGAATGCGAATCCCTACATGATGAACAGCATCTCCTGATAGGTCGCCAACGGCCACAGGTCATCGGCGACGATGCCTTCGAGCATGTCCGCGGTCTTCCTCACCGCCGCCATCGCGGGCAGCACTGCGTTGCACAGGTGCTTGGCATGATCGAGCTTGCTATGCCCTCCGCCCTCGGCCAGCATCCCTTCGAGCTTCACGATTCCGTCCTGCAGGTCCTTCACCAGCACCGTGACTTTGTCGAGCGTGTCGGTATTGAACACATAGCCGACCGCCTTCAGATTTGCGCAGGTCTGCGCCAGCTCGCCCTGGTAGCGGATCGCCGCCGGAAAGATGATGGTCTTCGCCATTTCGATCACGGTCCGCGCTTCGAGCCCTACCACGAGGCAGTATTGCTCGAGGTCCACGTCCATGCGGCCATGCGTCTCGCGCTCCGTCAGCACGCCGTACTTGGCGAAGAGATCGATCGCCTCTTTGCTTCCGAGCAGCGGCAGTGCTTCCACGCACGAGTGCAGGTTGGGCAGGCCACGGCTCTCGGCTTCCTTGTGCCAGGCCTCCGAGTAGCCGTTACCGTTGAAGACGATGCTGCCGTTCTCGGCCATGATCTCTTCGAGGACCTTCTGGACGGCGCCGTTGAGCTTCGCCGGATCGTCGCCGGCCGCTTTCTCGAGTTTGGTTGCGATGTAATCGAGCGACTCCGCCACGATCGTATTCATCGCTATCATCGCGCCCGCGATAGACTGGCTGGATCCGACCGCGCGGAATTCGAAACGGTTGCCGGTGAAGGCAAAGGGACTCGTGCGATTCCGGTCGCCGGCGTCTTTCGGAATGACCGGCAGCGAGTCGACGCCGACCTTCAGCGTTTCCCCGCCCTTTGAACTTTTCGCTCCGCCCTTGGTAACCTGCTCGAAAATGTCGTTGAGCTGATCGCCGAGGAAGACCGAAATGATTGCCGGCGGCGCTTCGTTAGCGCCCAGCCGGTGGTCGTTCGAGGCGGACGCGACCACGGCTCGCAACAGCCCGGCCCATCGATGGACCCCACGGATTACCGCCGCGCAGAACACCAGGAACTGAGCGTTGTCGTGCGGGTTGTCGCCCGGATCGAGGAGATTGCCCTGGGTCGCATTGCCGAGCGAGAAGTTCACGTGCTTGCCCGATCCGTTAACCCCCGCGAACGGCTTTTCGTGCAGCAGGCAAGTCATCCCGTACCGCTCGGCCACTCGCTTCAGCGTGACCATCGTCAACTGCTGATGGTCGGCGGCGACGTTTCCGTTCTCGAACATCGGCGCCAGCTCGAACTGCCCCGGCGCCACCTCGTTGTGCCGCGTCTTGGCCGGAATGCCGAGCTTGAACAGCTCGCGCTCGGTCTCGAGCATGAAGGCGAGCACGCGCTCGGGAATGGCGGCCAGGTAATGATCCTCGAACTCCTGGCCCTTGGGCGGCAGCGCTCCGAATAACGTTCGTCCGGTGGCGAGCAGATCCGGCCGCGAGAAGTAGAAATGCCGGTCGATCAGGAAATATTCCTGTTCGCAGCCGGCGTAGGAGACGACATGGGCTGGATTCACGTGTCCGAACAGTTTCAGAATCCGCTGTGCCTGGTTGTTCAGCGCCTGCATCGAGCGCAGCAGGGGAGTCTTCTTGTCGAGCGCCTCGCCGGTCCACGAGACGAACGCGGTCGGAATGCACAGCGTGGTGCCGTTCGGGTTCTCAAGGATATAAGCGGGACTCGTAACGTCCCACATCGTGTAGCCGCGCGCCTCGAACGTGTTGCGGATGCCGCCGTTGGGGAAGCTCGACGCGTCGGGCTCACCCTGGGTGAGAGTCTTGCCCGAGAACTCGGCGATCGCGCCACCCTCGCCGTCGGGCGAAAGGAAGCTGTCGTGTTTCTCGGCGGTGAACCCGGTCAGCGGATAAAACACGTGCGAATAGTGGGTGGCGCCTTTGGACATCGCCCAGTCCCGCATCGCCGAGGCGACAGTGTCCGCGATCGCCGGGTCGAGGCGCGATCCCGTCTCGATCGTCTTCATCAGCGACTTGAACACCGGCTTGGGGAGCCGCTCTTTCATCGCCGCTTTGCCGAAGACGTTCGAACCGAAAAGCTCACTTGCCGAAACGTTCGCGAATGACAGCGGCGCTGAGGTGGGATGGTAGGTCGTGACGGCTTCGATAGCCTGCAAACGTGCCGAGCTCCCGCTCAATATCGTGTCCTCCGAAGTTTGAGTTACTTATCTCGTGTGACGACCTTCACGAGATTAACCTGTCAAACACTGCAAGGACCGCGCCTCACGCATCCCAATGGAAAGTTGAGCAATAGGGTGGAGATTCCGATCACCAGCGCGACGCAGGATGCCTTAATTTCCACCAAGATGCGCGTTCTGCGGGCGACGCCGTCGCTTGTAATCGTTCAGTTCGTTCCCGATGATGATCAGCGCGATGGCGCCTCGGAGTTTAATGTGATCGAAGCGGTGATTTGGGATTTCGGCGGCGTGTTTACCACCTCGCCGTTCGAGGCCTTCGCGCGCTATGAGCGTGAAAGAGGTATTCCGGTCGGTGTGATCCGCAAGATCAACTCGACCAATCACGAGAACAACGCGTGGGCGATGTTCGAGCGCTCGGCCATCGACTTTGCCGGCTTCGACGCGGCGTTCGCGGCCGAAGCGAGGACGCTTGGCTACGAGATTCCGGGCCGCGACGTCGTCGCACTGCTGGCGGGCGACTTCCGGCCTGAGATGATCGAGGCGCTGCGGCGCATCAAGTCGCGGTTCAAGACCGGCTGCATCACCAACAACATGCCGGCGGACGCGTCGGCCGCGGTACGAACGAGCCGCTCGATCTACTCGCGCGAGATCATGCAACTGTTCGACGAGCTGATCGAATCGTCAAAGGCCGGCATCCGCAAACCCGATCCGCGCATCTACCTGATGATGTGCGAGAAGCTCGGCGTGACGCCGGATGCCTGCGTCTACCTCGACGACCTTGGCGGCAACCTGAAGCCCGCGCGCGCGATGGGTATGACGACGATCAAAGTGGAAAGCGGGCCGCAGGCGATTGCCGAACTCGAAGCCGCGACTGGAATGAAATTGCTCTGACCCGAAACGACTACGATCTGGGACCGCCGAACGTCCGCAATACTTTCTCGAGCGACGCGAGCGTCGCGCGATTTTGAACCTGTTGCAAGGTGACCGCCGCGCGCGCTGTCAGCGGCAACTCCTCTGCCAGGGCCTTCTCGTATTCGTCGATCGCGGATTGAGCGTCTTTGCGACACCATTCGACGACGCCAGTGTCGCCCATGCTCATGATCACATTGAAGTCCATCGCGGCTCGATCGACAAATCCGGAAAACGTGCCCGATTCTTCTCCGACTCCACCCAACCGCTTGCGCTCCAGGTCCAGATCATCCGCGTTGTGCTTGCGAGCCGCCGCCTGCTGGTTGAAAAATTGTTCCAGATTCGCCTTGCCGACATCGCTGGCGGCGCTCCGGTAGCGATCTTCACTGTCAATGCAAATTTCGATCAGATGGTCCAGAACTTCTATCGGTTTCATTGGTGAGCCTCGTTCAGTAGTGCCGTAACTGATTCTAGGCTTGACGCGGGAGCAAATGATGCGGCTGGCGAGAGGAAACCGGCGTTCGTTCCGAACGATCGCGGTTTAACGTCACGAGCGGCACACCCGCCGCGATCGATCAGCCCAGGGCGCGGGTGAATTCCTCGAGCAGGTCACGCCAGTGCTCGGTGCCGATCGAGATGCGCACCAGCGACTCGCTGATTCCGGCGGCGGACAATTCTTCGGGCGAAAGTTCGCTGTGGGTGGTCGTCATCGGATGGCATACGAGAGTTTCGACGCCGCCGAGGCTGACGGCGTTCTTGGCGATCTTCAAACGGCGCAGGAATTCGAAGGCGCCGGTCTTTCCACCGTCAACCTCCAACGACACGAGCGAGCCCGGGTAGTCGGTTTGCGCGTCGCGAATCTCAATCTGCGCGGCGTCGGTGAACAGGGAAGGGTAGATGACGCGTTTGACCCGCGGATGCTTGGCCAACTGCTCGGCGATGCGCTGTGCGTTCTTGCTCTGCCGGTTCATCCGCAGCGCGACGGTCGAAAGGCGCGAATCGAGCATCCAGCATTCGTCAGCCTGCAGGATATTTCCCAACAGCGCGCGCATTCCGGTCAGCGTCTGGATCAATTCGGGATCTGTCGCCAGCACGGCGCCGGCCAGCAAGTCGCTGAATCCGCCGAGGAACTTGGTCGCCGAATAAATCGCGAGGTCCGCGCCATGAATCAGCGGATGCTGAAACGTCGGACCGAGCAGAGTGTTGTCGATAGCGAGCAGGGCGCGCTTCTGCCTGCGCCGGATTGCGGCGGACGCCTCTGCGATATCGGTCATCACGAGCGTGGGATTGGCGGGAGTCTCGATCAGCACGAGGCTCAGATTGTTCGCATGCGCGATCGCCTCGGTCAGCGCCTTCGTGTTGCCGGCGGGCACCGGGAGCGCATCGAAGCCGAGCGGCTCGATTACCTGATGGATCAAATGTTGGCTGCCGCCGTACAGAGGCTGCGTGTAAACGAGCGAGCCACCGCGCTCGATGAACGCGAGCATCACGGTGAAGATCGCGGCCATGCCGGAATTGAAGATGGCGGCGGAATTGGCGCCGCGCTCGAGCGGCACGAGCTGCTCCTCGAGGATTTCGGCGTTGGGATGGTTCAGGCGCGCATAGATCAGGTCAGGGCGATCTTCGCCGAGCGGACGGATTTTGCCAAGCACGATTCCGAATGCGCGCTCGGCCGCCTCCGGACTTGGAAAGACAAACGTCGAGCTGCGATAAACCGGCGGCCTGGCCGAGCCGACCGACAGCTTGGGGTCGAAGCCGCGGGTCAGTACCGCTGTCTCCGGCCGTACGCGATATGGAACCTTGGCCATCAGCGCTTCCCGCCGAGACTGTCTCTCACAGATACGTCGGCATAGCCGATTCCGAGGTGCATTCGGTAGCCGACGAGGTCGCGCACCTGCTTGTCGAGGGTTCGCGCAATCTCGCCGGGCACGTCGATGTACTGATTTTCTTCCTGGCGCAGCCAACCGAGCGAATACGAGAGGAAGACGCCGTAGCGCCAGTCATCGGTGCGATTCGCGCCGGCGCCGTGCAGCGTACCGCCCATCCAGAGCAGGACGGAACCAGCGGGCATCGCGGCGGCGACGACTTCATCGCGGCGTGCAATGCGTTCGGCGGGCCAGAGATGACTGCCGGGAACGATCAGAGTGCCGCCGTTGGCCTCGGTGAAATCGGTAATCGCCCACATGCTGGCGAGGATCATCCGGGGTCGCGGGACTTTGAAGAATTGATACGGATCTTCCTCGCGATGGAGAACTTGCTCGCGCGCGCCGGGACCAATCTTGAGCGCGGCGGTCGCATGCACCTGGTAATGCGTGCAGTTGGGTTTCAGGATCGCGTCGCATGCCGACAGCATCAGCGGATGCGTCACGAAGGTGCGAAAAGTTTCCGACCGGGCGACCAGCGCGGTGATCCGCTTGGTTTTGCCCGGATAGAAATTCGCAGTTCCGCCGTCGGCCTCGTATTTTTTGTTGATGCTGGCGTCGGGATCGACAATTTCAAGATGCGGCGCGAGTTCGCGCAAAATGGCGTCGCGCGTAGCCTTGTCAGTCACACCGGTAACGACCACCGCGCCATCGCGCTCGAGGCATGCGACGACCTGAGACGGAGAATCGTTGGCGGACACAACAGGGATTGACGGCATCGGCAAATCCTCCGGTCTCAATGCGCGAGCGGCAGTGGGCATCAACCCGCGCTCCACTTATTTCTTATCAACTAGCTGCCGCCGACGACACTGGGTGCGACGGCGGGCGCGGGCGTTCCGGTCTGGAGAGCGTCGACGACCTGGCCGAGATGGGCGCGGACAACGTCGGCCGGCACTTCACCCGCGGCGAGCCGGCGCGCGGGTCCAAGGCGCATCATGTGAAAGACGAAGATCGCGAATGCAAGCCCTCCCGCGACGACGATCAGCGAAGTCATCGCGCCGGGATCGACGCGCAACGAGCTCACGCGATGAAGCACATAGAAAACCGAGAGCATCGTGACCCCGATCGACACCGCCGCCACTGTTAGTACGTCGCGCACCGGTTGCGACGCGCCGCGAGCCAAGTAGCGCTTCAGCTCGCCGCTGGAAAAGTAGTCGAGGAACCAGCCGACGTCCTCGTCGTGGCCGGGTGTCGGCGGCGGTACGATCGCGCCAGTTAATGGATCGATGGCAGTCTCGCCCCCTTGGTGAAGCGCGATTCCGTCAAGGATCTTTCTGTGGATCGTTTCCGTGATCGGGAACCGGCGCGCGATCAGGAATGAAAGCA
Organism: uncultured delta proteobacterium; assembly: GCA_963724395.1. GTDB lineage: Bacteria > Desulfobacterota > Binatia > Binatales > Binataceae > Binatus. The sequence continues at coordinate 863,363 of CAVRUK010000006.1, forward strand.
TCGAGCAGGTCGCCGGTCCCAGTGCGAAGATCGCCCGAATCGCGAAGACGACCCTAGGTACCTGGATAGCGTTGGGGATGTAGCCGAGCGAGGCGAGAATCGCGATCGGAACTGCGGCGCTCGGAATCGCGACGAACTTCGGGAGCATCGACCAGAACGCGGTGTACTGGGCCTCGCGCCGTTTGCCGGTGTAGAGCTCGTCGTAGTCGATCACGTCGGCCTGCATCGAAGGCGTCAGGAACAGGCCGGCGCCGAAGCCGATACCGGCCCAGCAAATCAGCACCATCAGCCAATGGATGTCGCCGGGCCGCAGCAGGAACATCGCGCCGCCGCCGCTGATGCCGAGAAAAAAGCTGGTTAGCCACGCGTTGAGCTTGCCGATTCTGCGTGCAATCCAGACCCACATCGGCAGCGACAGAAATCCAAATGCAAAATAACCCACCAACAATTTCGACAGCCATACGGAAGGATCGGGCGGACGAATCACGTAGGCGTTGAAGAATGGCATCATCGTCGCCGGAATCGCGCCGCTGATACTCCCGACCACGTAGCTGGCGAGCAGAATCCCGAAGGGGCGGTTGCGCAGCGCCCGTCTGACGCCGGGCACCAGGGGATTCGATTCGCGGGCGACGAAATCGGGGCGCTCTTTTATCGTCACGACCAGCAAGGTGTAGAGCACCGTGACCAGCACGCCGAAGAAGATTCCGAGGCGGAAGAACACCTGGCGGTCGCTCAGATGCCACGCCTTCATCATGACGCCAGGTGCGGCCGCGGCCACGATCGTGCCGAGGATTGTGAAAGACTCGCGCCACGCAAATAGCGTCGAGCGATCATGATAGTTCTGCGTCAGTTCGGGGCCGAGCGCGTAGTGCGGCAGAACATAAACGGTGTGAAATATAAAGTAAAGGATGAAGGTTACGCCGAACCAAATAGCAGCGCGGCCCCCAGTCAGCGACGCCGGCGGATTCAGCAGACAGAAAAACGCCAGGCCGCACAGCGGAGCGCCGACCAGCATATAAGGCCGGCGGCGGCCAAGACGGGTGTGCGTGTGATCGGAGATCCAGCCCATCAGAGGATCGCTCAGCGCGTCCAGCGAGCGTGCGATCGCGATCGCCATGGCGAGGAAGCCGAGCGGCACCAGCACCACGTCGGCGTAGAACTTCGGCATGTGGATTAAGATCGGGATGATCATCGCGGCGCCGGCGAAACTCGGGGCGCCGTAGAGAAGCTTGGTCCTGAGGCTCAATGGCTCGTAGGCATGGGCAGCGGTGGTGGCGCCTCCGCCTGCAATTTTCGCATCCGCTGAATCCATTGAGACCTCCCGGACCTAATCGAACCGCCAATTCCAGTGTGATGTTAGATTACTTAGGGGTTGGAAGGGAACGACAAAATGCAGTGGATACGCTGCATGGCCAGGGGACGCCGCCGCCCTTAATCGCCATTGACGCACGCTGCCGGACTCTTGGTACATTAGAGCGCAATCTGCATATTGGCGGGGAGGAAAATTGTGGACGTCCACGAGATCAATCTGCTCGACCCACTCGTCTTCGAAAACAAGGTTCCGCACGAGTGGTTCACCTACCTGCGGCACAACGCGCCCATCTTCAGGCATCACGAGCCGGGTGGTCCCGGCTTCTGGGTCATTACGCGTTACGACGACGTCGTCGAAGTGGGCCGCGACGGCGTTACGTACTCGTCCGAGCAGTCGCGCGGCGGCGTGGTCGCGCTCGAGGACGCCGACGCGGCGGCCGATCTGTCGGCGCAGGGCCGCATGATGCTCACGATGGACGCGCCCGATCACACGCGCTACCGCTCGCTGGTGAATCGCGGATTCACGCCGCGCATGATCAACGCGCTCAGCACTCACATCCGCGAGATGGTCACGAAAATTCTCGACCCGGCGATCGAGAAACGCGATTGCGATTTCGTCACCGACGTCGCCGCCGAGCTTCCGCTGCAGGTGATCGCGGAGATGCTGGGCGTGCCCTACGAAGATCGGCACATGCTCTTCGAATGGAGCAACCGGATGATCGGCAGCAAGGATCCCGAATACGCGGTCAGCCAGGAGAAGGTCCAGCAGGCCGCGATCGAGATGTACATGTACTCGAACGAGCTCGCGAAGAAGCGGCGCGAGGAGCCGCGCGACGACATCGTCACCGCGCTGCTCAACGCGGACCTCGACGGCGACCGGCTCTCCGAGATGGACTTCAACGTGTTCTTCCTGCTGCTCGCGGTGGCCGGCAACGAGACGACGCGCAACGCGATGTCGCACGGGATGCATGCGTTGATCGAGCATCCGGAGCAGTTCGCGATGCTCGTGGAAAATCCGGCGCTGGTGACGTCCGCCACGGAGGAAATCCTGCGCTGGGCGTCGCCAGTGATGTTCTTTCGCCGCAACGTCACGCGCGACACGGAGCTGCGCGGGCAAAAATTCAAGGCGGGCGACAAGGTCAGCATCTGGTACATCTCGGCGAATCGCGACGAGGATATTTTTCCCGACCCGTTCGCGTTCAACATCAAGCGCACGCCCAACCAGCATGTCGCGTTCGGCGGTGGCGGACCGCACTTCTGCCTCGGCGCGAGCCTGGCGCGGATGGAAATGAGCATCCTGTTCGAAGAATTGGTAAAGCGCGTCGCTGTGGTCGAGCGGACTGGGCCGGTCAAGCGCCTTCGCTCGAACTTTATTAACGGGCTGAAGCATCTGCCGGTGCGGCTTACGCCCGGCGCGCGCAAAGCCGCCTGAGCAGAGTCCGCAGGCGTCCAAATGGCGTCGCAACCTGATCGTCCGCTGGCCGGCATCCGCGTGATCGATCACGCCGACGAGCACGGCGAGCTGTGCGGGCGGCTGCTCGCCGACCTTGGGGCTGAAGTCATTCGCGTCGAGCCGCTGGGCGGCGCCGCGTCTCGTGGATTTCCGCCGTTTCACGGCGACGCCAGCCTGTATTTCGCGGCGCGCAATCTCGGCAAGAAAAGCGTCACACTCGACATGCAAACGGCGGAAGGGCGTCGGCGACTCGACGGTCTGCTCGACGCCGCTGACGTATGGATCGAGTCGCATCGCGCCGACGATCTTGATCGTCGCGAGGTACTCGAGCGTCATCCCGCACTTATCGTCACGTCGATCACCGGCTTCGGACTGACGGGGCCATATCGCGACTACCACGCGACCGATGCGGTCCTCGTCGCGATGTCGGGATTGCTCTTTCGATCCGGCGTGACGGGCAAGCCGCCGCTGCTGCCGCCGGGCGCGCTCGCATCCGACATCGCGGGCACTACGGCGGCGTTCGCCACAGTCGCGGCGCTGTGGGATCGGAGGAAGACCGGACGCGGGCAGCATCTCGACGTGTCCGTGATAGAGGCGGCGGCGCAGACTTCCGATTGGGCGCTGCCGAACTTCAGCGCGGCGAACGTCCACGGCGGCACATACTTCGAACTGCGTACCGGCAACGCCCCGCTCTACACGATGTACAGATGCGCCGACGGCTACGTCCGCCTGATCATCGTGAGCGCGCGGCAGTGGCGCGCGATGCGGGCGTGGCTCGGCGAACCGCAGGTCCTGCAGGCCGACCACTTCGACCATCTGCTGGCGCGGATATCGATCCAGGCGGACATTCTCGATCCGATGTTTGCGGATTTCTTCAAGGACAAGACGATGATCGAACTGTCGCGCGAGGCGCAGCGGCGCGGCCTCGCGATGACGCCGGTGCTGAGTCCCGACGAAGTGCTCGCGGCGGATCATTTCGCGGCGCGCAAAACTTTTCGCGATTTCGAAGCGGCGGACGGCGTGCATGGACGTGTCGCGGACGGCTTCTTCATCCTCGACGGACAGCGGCTCGGCTTCACGGGCCGTGCTCCCGCCCTCGGCGAGCACGATCGCGACAAGATCGCACCGATCGCAAAGGTGGCGCCCCCTGCAAACTCCGCACAGCGCCGATATCCGTTCAGCGGACTGCGCGTGCTGGACTTCGGAATCGGCGGCGTCGGCGTCGAAGCGGGACGGCTGTTGGCCGAATACGGCGCGGACGTAATCAAAATCGAGACGCGCGCGCACCCCGACTTCATCCGCGCGATATACGGCACCGAAATGAATCCTGCGTTCGCCTCGTCGAGCCGATGCAAGCGCAGCTTCGGCATCAACCTGCGCACCGAGCACGGACTCGAGATCATCAAACGGCTGGTCGCGGTCTCCGACGTGGTCATCGAGAACAGCGCCACCGGCACGATGGAAAAAATGGGCCTGGGGTATCAGCAGATGCGCGAAATCAATCCGCGCATCGTATTTGCTTCGAGCCAGCTCATGGGCGCGAGTGGTCCGTGGAAAGATTGGATCGGATTCGGGCCGAATAGCCGCACCGCCGGCGCGATGAGCTGGCTGTGGAACTTTCCGGAGGGCGGGATGCCGCCGGGGTCGGGCGCGATTCATCCGGATCACCTCGCCGGCCGCGTGGTGGCTCTGGGAGCGATCGCCACGCTGTTCGCGCGCGAACGTAGCGGCGTCGGCGGCCATCTCGAGGTGGCGCAGGTCGAAGTGATTATCGGCCTGCTCGCCGATCTGATGCTGAAGGCGTCGCTCGATCCGGGCGCCGTCCAGCCGCAAGGCAATCACAACGCTCGTTGTGCGCCGTGGGGCGCCTACCCCTGCGCCGGCAACGAGCGATGGTGCGTGATCACCGTTCGCAGCGATGACGATTGGCGTAGATTCCGTGCGGCGCTTGGCGATCCTGACTGGGCGCGTGCGCGCGACTACGAAACTGCGCACGGGCGAATCGAAGCGCGCGCGGAACTCGATCGACGCGTGACCGAATGGACCTCCGCGCGCAGCGATCGCGAAGTGACCGATATACTGCAACGTGCCGGCGTGCCTGCCGGCTTCATGATGTATGCGAGCGACATGCCGACCGACCCGCATCTGCGTGCGCGCGGCTATCCGCAACCAGTGGAGCAGCCGGGAGTGGGCGCGATGATGTTCGAGGGGCCGGCCTTTCACGCGACCTCGATTCCCGAGGCGCTCGTCGCGCCGGCGCCCGCGCTGGGCGAGCACACGCGCGAAATCTGCCGCACGATTCTCAAGATGGCGGACGCGGAAGTGTCCAAGCTGGTCGCTGAAGGTGTGCTCGAAGAGTCCCAGGGCGGGCGCAATTGAAACGTCAAAAACAGTCAATGGAATGCGCCTACGGCGCGAAGTTCGGGGGCGATCCGGCGCAATTCTGACTCATCGAATCCGGCCGAAAAGGCAATTTCATACCATAGGTTGTGGTTTTGGGACGGTGCTCCTACCATCGGTAGTTTCGTTCCGTCGAAAAGTGTTTTTGGCTTTTTCGTGGCGTCCAAGGAACCTAGCCCTAACCCCTTTTTTCGGGCCCGGCGGGGACGGGGGACCGGATTTGAAAGAGGCGTTGGAACGGGGACTGGCGGAGCTGGAGGAGTATGAGGCAGCTTGACTCACATCCTACAGTAACACAGAACGTCCGGCGGGTTCAGGCTGAAAAGTTCATCCCCGATTCCGGGCTGAATCCGAAATTGTACGAGCGCCGAAGAGGTCGACGAAATTCACACTGCATTGCCTGCGCACCACCCGTTTGACCACGCCCACTGGAAATTGTACCCGCCCAGCCATCCGGTCACGTCCACTGCTTCGCCGATGACGAAGAGACCGGGCACGGCGCGGGCCTCCATCGTTTTCGAGGACAGCGCGGCGGTGTCGATTCCTAAGACCGTCACCTCGGCTTTGGGCCATCCCTCGGAGCCGGTTGGTTTCAGCTGCCATCGTTTCAGCCGAGTCGCCAGTTCTAAAAGATCGCGGTCTGGAACATTTGCGATCGAAAGATTGGATCCGGCGGCACCGGCGAGAGCATGCGCGAGGCGCGTCGGCATTACCTCGGCCAGCACGGTTTTCAATTCGGCCTTGGGCCGCGCGCGTTTTCGGTCCGCCAAGAAGCTTTCGATATCTAATGAAGGTGCGAGGTTGATCGACAGCGCGTCGCCTTCGCGCCAGTACGATGAAATCTGCAAGATGGCGGGGCCTGAGAGGCCGCGATGCGTGAACAGAATGTTCTCGCGAAAACTTTCGCGGCCGCACGAGACGATTGCGTCCAGTGAAACGCCGGTCAGAGCCTGGCAGAGTTGGAGCGTCTCGCCCGTGACTCTCAACGGCACCAGGCCCGGGCGCGGCTCGATTACCGGGAGACCGAAGCGTCGCGCCGTTTCGTAGGCGAAGCCGGTCGCGCCCATCTTTGGAATCGAGAGGCCGCCGGTCGCGAGCACCAACGCCGTCGCGACAAAGATGCCTTTGTCGGTCTCGATACGAAAGCGGTCGGCGCGGGTGATCTCGCTGACGCTGTGGCCTGTGCGCAGATCGACGCGAGCGGCGGCGCACTCCGCCAGCAGCATCGCGAGGATCTGGCGAGCAGATCCGTCACAGAACAATTGACCCAGCGTCTTCTCGTGATAGCGAATGCGATGGCGTTCGACGAGCGCGATAAAATCATGCTGCGTATAGCGGCTGAGCGCGGACTTACAGAAATGCGGGTTGGCGGAAAGGAAACGCTCCGGCGCGATTTCAAGATTGGTGAAATTGCAGCGGCCGCCGCCCGAAATCAGAATCTTGGCGCCCGGCTGATCGTTATGCTCGAGCAGCAGCACGCGCCGGCCGCGATTCCCGGCCGTCATCGCGCACATCAGGCCGGCCGCTCCAGCTCCCACGATCACAACATCAAACGATTCCATCGCCGAGGTAATTACGCGCGTCACGACACAGCCGCGCAAGGCCGCGCGGCTGGAGAAAATTCCGATTGTGGATTAAACCTGATCGCGCGAAACAGTTTGTTCCGTGCGCAAAAACCATGACGGAGGAGTACCCGTGACTGCGAGAAAACAACGAATCCCGTTCCGCGACTTTTCGACTCTGAGCGCCGAGGATCGCGAAAGAGCAGAGCGGAACAAGGTCAACGGCGAGGTGATCAACATTTTCAAAGTGTTGATGCAGAATCCAAAGCTGGCGCGAAGCTGGTCGCGTTTCGCAGGGTACATTATGGGCGGTCAATCGTTGCCGGTGCGCGACCGCGAGATTTTGATTCTGCGGATCGGCTGGCTCAACCAGGCGCCGTACGAATGGGAGCAGCATGTGCGAATCGCCAAGAGCGCCGGGCTCACCGACGACGAGATCGATCGCATCAGCAAGGGTCCGAAGGCGGGCTGGAATAAACATGACGCGGCGCTGATCCAGGCGGCCGACGACTTGCGCGAAAAGTCTGTCGTCTCGGACGAGACCTGGAAGCAATTGTCCGAGCGCTACGGTATCGAGCAGATGATGGACGCGGTTTTCACCGTCGGGCAGTACAACCTGGTCTCGTGGGCGCTCAACAGTTTCGGCGTGCCGCTCGACGACTACCTGCCGGGCGCGCACAAGAACGCGTAACGATCAAAGACTGGTGAAGTGAAAAATGGATCTTCAACTCAAGGGAAAAACAGCGCTGATTCTTGGCGGCAGCAAGGGACTGGGACGCGGCGTCGCCGACGCGCTCGCGGCTGAGGGTGTCGCGGTCGCGCTGATTGCGCGCGGACAGGAGGCGCTCGATCGTGCGGTCTCCGAAATCACGTCGCGCGGCGCCAAGGCAGTGGGATTTGCGGCGGACCTCGCGAATTGGCCGAGCCTCGAGGCGGCAGCCAACGCGGCGCGCAAGCAGCTCGGAGCGATCGACATCCTGCTCAACAATTCCGGCGGCCCGCCGCCGTCCGGCGTGGCCGGGGTGCCGGCTAAAGTCTGGGAGGAGCAGTTCAACGCGATGGTGCTGCCGCTCTTCCGCATCACGGACTTGCTGCTCGGCGACATGCGCGCGCGAAGGTGGGGACGCATCTTGAATGTGGCCTCGACGAGCGTCGTCGAGCCGATCGCCGCGATCGGAGTGTCGAATACGTTGCGCAGCGCGATTGTCGGCTGGGCCAAGACGCTGGCGACGGAGACGGCGCGCGACGGAATAACGGTCAACACGCTGTTGCCGGGCGCGATTGCGACCGATCGCACTATTCAGCTCAGCCGCGCCGCGGCGGAGCGCCAGAAAATTTCCGTCGAGGAAGCAATCCAGCGGAGTGCGCAGTCGATACCGGTCGGCCGGATTGGCACGATAGCGGAGTTCGGCGCGGTCGCGGCATTTTTGGCGAGTCCGCTCGCCGCTTACGTGACGGGCTCATTGATCCGCGTCGACGGCGGTGTGCTGCGATCGATTTGAGAGCGCGTATCGAGGTGAAGATATGAGCGACGTGCTGCCGCTGAATTCGAAAATCCGGTTTGGCGCGATGGCGACGGCGGCCGATCGCGAGCATGCGCTGAAGACCGTCAACACGCTGTCGGAGTGGGGTTATGACAGTATCTGGACGGGAGATCATGTTGCGTTCACGGGGCCGATCGACGATCCGCTGACCCAATTGACGTACCTGTCGGCGCTCAACCCGAGCCTGATTTTTGGCACCAGCATTTACTTGCTGCCGCTTCGACATCCCGTGCCGGTCGCGAAGATGGTCGCGACGGTGGACCGTCTCATGGGCGCGGGACGGTTCATTTTCGGCGTCGGGGTCGGCGGTGAATTCCCGCCCGAGTACGAGGCGTGCGGCGTCCCGCTCAAACAGCGCGGCGGGCGCGCGAACGAGGCAATCGAAATAATCAAGCGGCTGTGGAGCGGCGAACCAGTCGAGTACCGCGGCAAATATTTCAGCTTCGGGAAAATCACGATGCTGCCGAAGCCGCGCACGCCCGGCGGACCTCCGGTGTGGGTCGGGGGACGGGCAGAAGCCGCGCTCAGGCGCGCGGCGCGGTTGGGCGACGGATGGATGCCATACGTGGTGACGCCTAAGCGGGTCGGCGACGGACTCGAGTTCATCGCGCGCGAGGCGGAAAAGGCGGGTCGCAAGTTCGAGCATTTCGGCACCGCGCTGCATTTGTTCGTGACGCTTGGGACGAGCTACGAAGCCGCGCTCGAGGTCGCGGCGACGCATCTGAGCAAACGCTACGCGATGGATTTCCGCGAACCGGCGAAGCGCTACGCGGCGATGGGAAAGCCGGCGGAGGTCGCGGCGCGAATCGATGAGTTCGTCAAGGCGGGAATTCGCGACGTCAACGTGGACATCATTTCCACTCCGGCCGAGCGCGACGCGCAGCACGAGCAATTCGCCAAGGAAGTCATCCCGCTGCTCCGGCGCTGACAGTTAAACCAGTCGTCGTTCGCCGAGGTCGCCGCAATGGTTACCGCGAGCACTCGAAGGTGCGGATCGGCGAGCGGAATAGGCGCGTTTCGAGAGCGGCGCAACTATAGTTCAACGTGGTCCCATCGGCCGGTTGTGACATAAAATGAGTGTGAGCCGCATCGCAGCGGCTGAAACTCGGCTATGCCGCGTGTGTGACAGTGGCGGAAATCGAAAAGGAAATACAGCAAGCCTACGGCGAAAGTGAAGATAGCTTCGCGCTGTTGTGGGTTGCCGTACCGATTTGCGCACTGATCATCGCTACCGGCGCGTTATACTTCGCCAGACCGGTACTGCTTCCGCTCGCGATTGCACTCATCCTGAGCGTCGTGTTCAGCCCGGTTGCAACCCGACTCGAGCGCTACTTCGGGCGTCTCCTCAGCGCCGCGCTGGTGGTACTAGTCGCGATCGCCGCTATCTCGGCGATTGGCTACTTTCTGACTATTGAACTGACGACAGTCGCCGACCAGGTCGCTGGATACTCGGATAATATCGGGAACAAGCTGGCGGCGCTTGAAAAGAGCACGCCGCCGTGGCTCCAGCATATCAAGGATGCCGTCACCGAAGTTCAGCGCCGCGTGGCAAGCGTCGAACCGGCACCCCGCAAAGAGCGCGAAGTGATGGCGGTGCCGGTTCCGAGTTCGCTCACCGACAGCCTGAAACCGATTGCGCCGATCGTCGCCGGGATAATCAATACGCTGCTCATCGTGATGCTGCTGTTCTTCCTGCTGTACAGCCGCAGGGATTTGCGCGATCGATTCGTCCGGCTCGCGGCGCTGGGGCGAGTTCCGATCGCGGCGCAAGCGATAGAAACCGCCGGCTACACCGTGGGCCGTTACCTTTTGCTTTTTTCGACGATCAATCTCGCATACGGCATCGCTACCGGAACCCTGGCATGGCTGCTGGGACTGCCGAGCGCTCCGCTGTGGGGCGTGGTCGCATTCCTGCTGCGGTTTATTCCATACGTCGGCGCGATCAGCTCGGCGTTACTGCCGGCGCTGGTCGCCTTTGCGCTGTTTCCCGGGTGGAGCAAGGCGCTCGAGATACTTGGCGGCTTCGTGATTATCGATCAGGTCGCAGCGCAATTCGCCGAGCCATTCATCATCGGCCACGGAATTGACGTTTCGCCGGTCGCGCTGCTGATATCCGCGATGTATTGGTCATGGCTATGGGGAATTCCGGGGCTGCTGCTTTCGACGCCATTGACGGCCTGCCTCAAGGTTGCCGGCGACTTCATTCCGCCGCTGGGGTTTCTGTCGATTCTGCTTGGGGCGGACCGCGTGCTCGACGATTATCACGACTTTTACCGCATGCTGCTCAAGCTCAACCCGGACAGTGCCCGCGATGTCGCGATCGCTTATTGCGATGAGAACGGCCTGGAACGGACCTTCGACGAGGTGATTACGCCGGCGCTGGTGCTGATGGGCGAGGAGCGCGCGGAAGATCATATCAGCGACGAGAATCAGCGGCTGATTATCGATACAACCCATCAACTGATCGCCGAGCTCGGCAACCGGTTTGCAAAATCGCTGGTCTCTCCGAGCCTGAGAGTGCTGGGCGTGATGCCGCCTGGCGAAGTGCACTATCTCGGCTTGCTGATGCTGCTCGAGCTGCTGCGCAAAGAGGGCGTGGTGGCAACCTTTGCCGGCGAGGGCAAATCGCAGGTCGAGATTTGCGAGCTGGTCAAGCGGTTCACGCCGGACTTCGTCTTCATCTCGTGCATGACCGCCGAATGTATGCCGGCCACGCTGGAACTGGTGCCGGCGCTGCGATCGATCTCGAGTCGCGTGACGGTCATTGCAGGCGGGCCTGCGGCGGAAGAGAAGTCCGATGAACTAATCAATGCGGGATGTTCCCAGATCTGCTCGAGCACCAACGAAGCCCGCCGCGCAGTCCGCAATTTCATGCTTCAACGCGCGAAATCGCGGCTCCCCTTCGGAGCACTTTTGCCGCGGCGCTATGGACGCGTGCCGCTACCCGCGACCGAAAAAGCAAAGTGACAAAGTGATCTAGAGACCGGGCGGGGGAGCGATATCCGCGGCGATCCGCTCGGAGGGAGGCGGAAAGCATGGCAGGGTACTGGTCACCACGTAGTGATAGTAGTTGCCGTTCCAGGTGAACGTGCCGAGCGGCTTGCCGAAATTCGAAGTCATCGCGGTGAGCCGATCGGCGTCGGCCGCCGTGACGAATTTCGAGGGCGTGTACGCCAGGAAGTTGCTGGCCGTCTCCGGGACGACCGCGCCCAACGGCGGCGAGAAGTTCATCTGAAGAAAATTGACGGCGGGACGCCAACCGTCGGCCGTCGTTCCATTTTCAGCTAACGGCGCCCATCGTCGTTCGTCGAGCGTATCGGTCACCTGCAGCTCGCGATACTCGGGAGCGCCGGCGGCACTTCTGCGCAACTCGATCACGCCCGGAATTTCGACGTCGAGTTCACGACAGCTGTCGCCGCTCTCCATTTCGCTTTCGCGCGCTTCCTGCACCCGCTTCAAGGTATTGGCATCCTGATTCCTGGACGCGCCAACACCCGCCGTTAGCTCAACGGCGTCCGCGCCGACATCTTCCGCGACGCCCGCGGCGATCGGCGCGAGTTGAGCCGCGGCCAGCCAGCATCCGCTAATCGCAAACGTGACTGCGGCCGCGAATATCGCGACCAGCGATGCGCAAAAATGTCGCCTCAAGCGATTGATATATCCCCCGGCCGAACCGTCAGCGCGCCGATGAACGCCTCAAGCATCGACGCCGCGATTCGGTTGCGGTTAGCCTAGCAGAAATCGCGCGATACAAAATGTCCGAGGGAAACTCGTCGCCAGTTGATTTGGTGAAAAAAGAACGGCCGGGCTACGAGTGGGGACCGTGGTGGGGAGCCGACGGTTCAAGTAGCCCGGCCTTTGCTTGGGGACAGACGCTGTTGTCTCGGGGGAGGAGATTGCCAGCGCAAGAGGAGGAGAAGCAAGCATCGTGCCTCGAAAAAACCGATGTGAATCAAAGGCATCGCGTCTAAATTTTTTTCTCTTTCTGCAACGCGGGACATCGTAAAGTCTCGAATTGGGCCATTTTCTCGTGGGATCATTGAGTTTTGCAAGTTGCGATCAGTACGCTGGATGCGATCACGATATTCGCGTTCTATAGGGCACATCCTGACGGATTGTCGCCGGCGTACTGCACTGGCGCATTCGGCGTCATGCACCCAAGACAAGATGGTCCTTTTGGGCGCATACGCGTTTCGTTCCGGAAAGCGTCGAGATCGATCCCATGTCGGAATCGACGATGCTGTCTTTCACAACGATCGCGCGAGTCACGCTCGGTCGCATGAAAACATTTGTTGAGTAAAAATCGATGCGCGGAGGAACCTTGGTTGAGAGCCGATCGTCGGTGTGTTACTTCCTAAGGGCTCGGGGCGTAGCGCAGCTTGGTAGCGCACCTGCCTTGGGAGCAGGGGGTCGGCCGTTCAAATCGGCTCGCCCCGATTCGCGCCAGTAGCTCAGGTGGAAAGAGCAACGGCCTTCTAAGCCGTGGGTCAGGGGTTCGAATCCCTTCTGGCGCGCCACGGAGGCGAATTGTGAGATCGGCGGCTCGAGGCGCCGGTGGATTGAAAAGATCGAAGGTGGTGAGTGTAGCTCAGTTGGCAGAGCATCGGATTGTGGCTCCGGCGGTCGAGGGTTCAAATCCCTTCACTCACCCCAAACATCCTGCTACGTAAGCAAGTTTCAACGGTGGGCCGTTAGCTCAGTTGGTAGAGCAGCTGACTCTTAATCAGCGGGTCTGGAGTTCGAGTCTCCAACGGCCCACCACCGAAGCCCAACGCAGAGAATGAGTTTGGATTTTTCGATAAGCATGACACTCTACGAAAAGGTCAAACTAGGTAGCATATAGGTAGCAATCGAGCCGTCTTGCTCGCTAGATCGCGCGGCTCGATTTCCAAACGGCTCGCGGTCACCGGCTTTGCCCCGCGTCGGCGGCCACAGATGAATCGACAATTTCGTCCGCGGGCAGCGCTGCGTTCGTGAGTGACTGGAAGCCGAAAGAGACCAGACGCGGCTGTTTAGCGCGCAAAGCGAAACTCTCGAGAAGACACCTGGGAGACCTCGCACAAGGGCGGCAGGGCGCTGCGCTGTTCAAACGTAAGAAGAAACCCCCCTATAACGCCCGCGTGATGAAGGATTTACCGACGCGGGTGCGTACGCGAATCATTCGATCATTACACGGCCATTTGTTCAAGAATCACTTTTCAACCGTCGCGAAAGCGTGCCAACGCACCGAGGTGGAATGTAAGGCCAGTACAGAAGTGAAGCAGGACTGGGGTATGATCACTGTCGCCCATCCGTCGCGCAGGAGGATCACGATCAAATGAAAGTAGACCCATTCACTCATCAGGTGATTAGGTTCATAAGCGCGGTGCACGTGGCGACCTACCGGCTGTTCGAAGGGATGGGCCCGTTCAACCGCAACACCCTGATCCTCACCACGCGCGGGCGCAAGTCGGGACGCGTGATCGACAAGCCGTTGCTGTACTACCAAGAAGACGGCAAGGCCTACCTGGTCGCTTCCTACGGCGGCAGCGATGCTGCGCCGGCGTGGTACCTGAACCTGAGCGCGAATCCCGAGGTCGAGGCGCAGATTGGAAGCGCGCGCAGAAAGTATCGCGCGCGTACGCTGTCTGCGGAGGAGAGACGCGCGGTGTGGCCGAAGCTGCTGGCGATCTATCCGAGCTACGCCGGCTATCAGAAGAAGACCACGCGCGAAATACCGGTGGTCGAGCTCGCACCAATCTGATCGCGCTACGGCATTGGCAACGCGTAGCAGCGGCGCTAGGTTGCTGACTATGCCAAAGCGACGGGTCGGCGATATCGACATCTATTATGAAGTCCACGGTGACGGTCCGCAGACGCTGGTAATGGTCCGCGGCCTCGGCTCGAATCTGTGCGCGTGGTACGAGCAGACCCCGGTCCTCGCGCGACATTTTCGCACCGTGGTCTTCGACAATCGCGGAGCAGGACGCACCGACAAGCCTGACGCGCCGTACTCGATGCGGCAGATGGCGGCGGACACGGTTGGGCTGATGGACGCGCTCGCGATCGATCGCACGGCGCTGTTGGGAATCTCAATGGGCGGGATGATCGCGCAGGAGTTCGCACTGAACTATCCGGAGCGGCTGAGCGCGCTGATCCTCGGCTGCACGAACTTCGGCGGACCCGGTGTGGTGCAGGCCGATCCCGAAATCATTTCAGCGGTGATGGCCGGGACTAAAGCGACCCCTGCGCAGAGGCGTATGCAACTCCGCGCCTCGTTCGCTACGATCGACAGCAGACCCGACTTCCTTGCCCGGGACGAAGAGATGCGCGCGCTCTATCCGATTCCGCCATTCGCATTTATGCGCCAGGTGCAGGCTATCAGCGGACACGACACCGGCACGCGCCTGGGCGCGATTAAGACCCCCACCATGGTGATGGCGGGACGCGATGACCTACTGGTGCCCCCTGCGAATGCGAAAATGCTGGCGGAGCGGATTCACGGAGCGATCCTCGAAGAACTGCCAGGCGGGCATTTGTTCTTCACCGAGTTTCCGGAGCTGTTCAATACGCGCGTGATCGATTTTGTGCGATCGCATCCCTGACGCGAGGGCGATCAGGATGACGATGCTAAAACGATTTCGCCGGATGCCGGCTGCGCCCGCCATTGTGGCAATCGGTAATTTCACTGGCGGCCAAGTCGTGACTGATGGAAGTCTAAGAAATGGCCCGAACGAGCGGTTTGGCGTGCAGCTTCTATCCAGAACAACGGCCGGAGAACGCACCGAAGCGCAGCAAGACTTGGTAAAGGTAAGCAGAAGCCGCGTAAAACCTAATGCTGCATGAGACAGGATGTCGCCCAATGGGCCAAGTTTTCGAACATCACGGCCAGTGGACTTCCGAGACCGCGGTACTGTCTTTAGTTCGGAGCTAGCTGTGTGAATTTGAAAGCGCGAGTGTCTTTGACCCCGGAAGGCGGGCTGTTCTAAAGGGAAGCGCAGTCACACGTTGCAGGCTTCAATTTCCAGTCATCGGGAGAAGGCGACACCCCATGTTGCCAGTATGAAGAAAAGCAGATTCTACATTCCCCGTTGAAGTGGAGAAGGCCGTTCGGTTCGTGAATTGCTTGCTCCGAGCGAATATTGATGATTTCGAGGTCGTGAGCTGCTCGCCGGGTTCTTGTATTGAGGCAACGCATCGCCCCGTATATAGACGGTCGGGCGGTAGTTTCAAATGTTATTTGAGGGCATTGACCGCGGCATTTCGGCAGGGCATCTTTCGGCCATGAAAAAACCAAAAAAAGAAGCGCCTAGCTATCCGGCGCATGTAATCTGAAATGGGCAGACAGGCAGCTGTCGTGCTTTACGTGGTGGCGATGGCCGCCGTCATAGTCGGTGTAGATTTCGTGTTCTTCAGAAACCGATTCTGGGAACGGCTGACAGTGAATATTGGCATCGTCTTGGTGTTCGCAGCTCTCTACTTGAGATTCCTCAGGCGTTCGTAATCAGGGCGCGATTGCGCAATGTCCTCTATCGCTGGCCCGTTTCTTTGGATCAGCCCTTCGCTTCTTGGTCGGCGATCCACTTGTTGATTTCGACTGTTTCGAAGAAGTATCCCGAGCCGAATTTGACAAACGGAATTTCACCGTGGTGAAGCATCTTGTAAATGTGAGCGGACGAAAACCGCAAACACTCGGCTAGTTCTTCGACCGTAATTAGCCGAGGAGCCGCGCTGTCGTCGTTAGCCATTGGCGCACGTTTTTATCAGGGTGCGCGATTAGACCAAAAGTACATTTGAACGCAAACGGCGGTTTTAGAGATTTATAGAACCTGACGCGATTGGGGTGCGGCTGTTCGGCGAACCACTCTGGGTGCACCTGGTACTTGAGAAGGAGGCCGCAAGGCCAGAAAATAGCTCGCAAGGCGTGGCCGCTCGAACAAGTGCAAGAAGAAGCCCCGCAAACAAAATTGGGCACTGGTTCAGCTAGGCCGGCTTGCGGACAAAGATTCAGCCAATCATGCCGCAATCTAGCTCTCGCCTTCGGCAGCTTCTACATGTGAGCACGGACGCGGCTGCTCAGTGGTTCTTCGAACAGCGCGGAAAGCGGTCTGATCAAGTGAGAAACCTCCATCATCGCTCGGCGAACCTCAGGGTCCGTAGCCTGTAGCCGGTCCAGAATCGCAAAATAGCGTGCCCGCTCCAGGCTCCCGGACGGCCGTTCTCCGCGCGTCTGGGGAAAGGCGAAATCGAACAGCGCCGCGAGATTCCACGGCGTGCTGTTGAGCTCTACCGCGCGAGAATAAAAGTCGGCTGCTACTCCATCAGGCCCGCGCCCCTGAGACAGATGGGCAGAGAGGACCTCACGGAGCAAGTTCGCCTGACGCGCGGCGGCACTCATCCCCTGAGCGTGAATCGGGTTGAAGGTGCACAGAGCGTCGCCGATCGCGATAAATCGATCTACCGAAGTTAGCTCCTCATAGTGACGTTGTACGCTAGTAGGAAATCGATGATGCGCGATGGGGCTTTGCTGCTCGGCGTTTTTTATGATCCCCCATGCAAGGGCGGAGTGCAGCTCCTTGGCGAAAGCGAGGAATCCTTCCGGGTCGGTGGGTGGATAGTCGCCAAACCGGCCAATCATACTGACCAGCAAGGATCCGTTCTCAATCCTGATGATGTACCCGCGGCGAGTGAAAGTCGGCGCAGGCCCGGTAATGAAAACGATAGACTCGCCATCGTACCAGTCGGGAAGGCAAAATTTGGCAGTGCTGTAAGCAGTGTCAACGCTGATCGTCGTTTGTCGAGGTTCTAAGATCCCGACTGCCGCCAGCCATTGCGACGCCCGCGAGGCACGTCCGCTTGCATCGACGACTATTTCGGCGTCAAACGACCGGCCGTCGTCGCATCGTACCCCGCGAACCCGTCCCTGGCGGAATATCAGCTCACGCACAGTCGTTCCGGTCTCGAGCCGGATGTCTGGAAATTCTCGGGTCCCCTGTCTGATTACGTATTCGATCAATCCCCGGCTTGCGCAAAGGCCCTCCAAGCCGGCAGTGAAAGGTTCTCTCAGAGACCCCGTCGGGCTGTAGGCTTTACCGTCGGGCAAGTACCAGACGACATCTCGTCCGGTGACACGGTTCGCGCCGAGACGGCGAAGATTATCCGTGAAGCCGGGGTAAAGGAGCGAAAGCACCTGCTGGCCCCCATGCAGCAGCGCGTGAAAGTGATTGCCCTGCGGGACAGACTTGTGGATAACAGCACGGTCCTCGATTTCGTCGCGTTCGATGATCGTTACAGTTTCGAAATAATCGCAAAGGACGCGCGCGGCGACGAGGCCTGCAATGCTCCCACCGACGACAACCGCATGTCCGAGCTTCTCCATTACCTACCCGGGTGGCCGTATGGGCCTCTAAGCGGTCTGATAACTCACCGATGGCCTTAGCGCAAACAGCCGTGCTATCTGCGAGCTGGCTGAATTCGAAAAAGTGCACACAATTGACAAGTGTGGACTGCAGGCGTTCAATTCTCTCATGGCGCGCAATCGTAAACACCCCCCCAAGACAAAATTTGCCTGCCCGACGGCACTCTGAACAGCTAAACCGCCTATCGCCTGCTCAAACGTAGAGGTGGCCTCGCAGCCTCCACCAAAAGAGCAACGCCTCGCGGCTGCCAAAGCAGGCAAAGCCAACCGAAGCAAACGGCGCAAGCCTCTTGCCGAATCTCAAGATTAGGCGCATTCCTAGAGCGTGGCGAAGCGCGATATCAACAAGTTTCGGCGCGCCGACGGTACTCTAACTTCCGACGCTGCCTATCGTCTCTTCCAATCCCGTGCCGGCCGTGCTTCCGCTCGTAAAGCTAAGGAACTCGGCTATCCAAATATCACCAGTCAAAAGAGCAGGAATAAATCCCGCCTTACCTGCGCTCTCAGGGCTCACCCTAGTGAGAATCGCGAACGATGGCTGGCATTCAGAGACACCGTGCTACGCTTGCTAGCCTCTGAGCATCCTAAGGTTTATGAGGCAATCAGCAAGATTGACCTTGATAAACTGGGATAACTGTGACCCATCCTTGGGACTTGCCGAGGGCGGCCCCCCACGGCAAAGGCAAGTCAGCGCGATACTCTGAGACGCGTTCGCGCTCCACACGATGTGCCACGGCTTCGTGAAGATCAGCGGCGCGCATATCAGATCAGCCCGCTATAGCCGCCGTCGTCGAATTCCGCCTCTGGGAGATTCGATGATATCGTCGAGGTCGGAAATCAAAAGATATGAAAATTGAAGGCAGTTGTCATTGCGGCAAGATCAGCTACGAGGCAGAGATCAATCCCGAATACGTCATTATTTGCCACTGTACTGACTGTCAGACCATTTCTGGCGCGCCATATCGAGCCAATGTTCCGGTGAAGATCGGTAACTTCAAGCTGCGCGGACAACCGAAGACCTACGTGAAGACGGCCGCCAGCGGTAATAAGCTTGTGCTGGCGTTCTGTGCTGATTGCGGTTCAGCTCTCTACTCGTCGAAGTTGAAAGACCCCGATTTGTTTATGCTGCGTCTTGGCGCGGTGAAGCAACGCGCGCAACTGATTCCAAAAATTCAAGGTTGGTGTCGCTCTGCGATGCCGTGGGCCATGGATATCAGCCGCATTCCTCAGGTTCCAGACCAGTTGCTACCCAAACCGACAAATTCAAACTGACCCACTGCCGCATGGTGTGTCGAGCCAGCGACCTCTGTGGCAAATGGCTCTCGAAGGGTTCAGGTCTATGAATTCGCCCGCCACGTGGCGATACTTGGGCATTCGCCTACGAAACAGATTTACCCATGCGTTGCTCAAAATGCAGCGCCGAAAATCCTGACGGCGCCAAGTTCTGCATCGAATGTGCATCGCCGTTCGCGCGACGATGCAGCTCGTGCGGCAAAGAAAATCCACCGCGCGCAAAGTTCTGTCTGGAGTGCTCGAAGCCGATCGATCGCCCTCCCGCCGATACAAAAGAAACCTCGAAATCCTCTGTTCGCGTATCAACGGTTGCTGATGGCGCGCAGCTCGAAGGCGAGCGCAAGACGGTGACGGCGCTGTTCGCCGACATCAAGGGCTCGATGGACCTGATGGAAGACCTCGATCCCGAAGAAGCGCGCGGAATCGTCGATCCGGCGCTGAAGTTGATGATCGACGCCGCTCATCGCTACAAGGGGTACATCGTGCAGAGCACCGGCGACGGCATCTTTGCGATCTTCGGCGCGCCGGTCGCCCATGAAGACCATCCGCAGCGAGCTTTGTACGCCGCGTTGCGGATGCAGGAGGACGTCAAGCGTTACGCCGAGAAGCTGCGCGCGGAAAAGGGACTCAATCTGCAAGTCCGTGTCGGGGTGAACACCGGCGAAGTTGTGGTTCGTTCGATCAAGACCGACGAGGCGCACACCGAGTACACGCCGATCGGACACTCGACCAGCCTCGCGTCGCGACTGCAGGCTCTCGCAGCTCCCGGGTCGATTGCGATCAGCGAGACAGTGCGCAAGCTGGTCGAAGGCTACTTCGCGCTAAAGCCGCTGGGACCGGCGCGGATCAAAGGTGTCAGCCAAGCGATCAACGTTTACGAAGTTACTGGATTAGGACCGCTGCGCACGCGGCTGCAACGCTCAGCCGGGCGCGGTTACACCAAGTTCGTCGGGCGCGAGCACGAATGGACGCGATGAAGGCGGCTGCGGAGCGCGCGAAATCGGGACGCGGGCAGATCGTCGCCGCGATGGCAGAGGCCGGGGTCGGCAAGTCTCGCCTGATGTTCGAATTCAAAGCCACCAGCGCAGCGGGCTGGACGGTGCTCGAAGTTTTCTCGGTCTCGCACGGCAAGGCGTCGGCGTTCCTGCCGGTGATCGATCTGCTCTGGAGCTATTTCAAAATCAGTTCCGTTGACGACGAGCGTACGCGGCGCGAGAAAATCAACGGCAAGATCGTCACACTCGATCGTTCGCTTGAGGATGCGCTTCCTTACTTGTACGCGCTAATCGGTCTGAGCGAAGAGAGCAGCCCGATCGCCGGAATGGAGGCGCAGTTGCGCAAGCGGCGCTCGCTCGAGGCGATCAAGCGCATCGTTCTGCGCGAATCACTGAACCAGCCGCTGATGGTGATCTTCGAGGACCTTCATTGGATCGATGAAGGCACCCAGGAATTGCTCAATCTGCTCGCCGACTCGATCGCGACTGCGAGGATTTTGCTCCTTGTAAATTATCGCCCCGAGTATTCGCATCAGTGGGGATCAAAGACCTATTACACGCAGTTGCGGCTCGACCCGCTGGGCAAGGAGAGCGCCGACGAGATGTTGAGCGCGCTGCTAGGCAACGACAAGGACCTCGCGCCGCTGAAACGGCTCATCATCGAGAAGACCGAAGGCAATCCGTTCTTCATGGAAGAGACCTATGAGATGTTGCTCGACGAGGGCGCGATTGTCCGCAACGGAACGACCAAGCTAGTCAAGCCGCTCGGACAGCTAAGAATCCCGCCGCGAGTGCAGGATATCCTCGCGGCGCGTATCGATCGGTTGGCGCCGGATCGCAAGGACCTGCTGCAAACGCTGTCGGTCATCGGAACCGAATTCAAACTCGGTCTGGTCCTGAAAGTGGCCGCGAGGCCTGGCGCGGAGTTGGAACCGATGCTGTCGGAACTCCAACTTGGAGAGTTCATCTACGAGCAGCCGGCATCGGGCGATATCGAGTACACCTTCAAGCACGCGCTGACCCGTGAGGTTGCCTACAACTCGGTGCTGAGCGAGCGACGGCGAATCCTGCACGAACGAATCGGCGCAGCGCTTGAATCGGTTCACGCTGACAGTCTGGACGATCATATCGCCGAGTTGGCACACCACTACGCGCGCAGCGGTAACGCAATTAAGGCGCTGCAATATTGTCTACGGGCTATTCAGCAGTTCACTGACCGCGGGTCTTCTGCCGAAGCGGTTACGCAGTTCGAGATCGGGCTCGAAATCCTGCAGAAGCTTCCTGATGACGACCGCCGCGCAGAGTTGGAGCTGGATCTGAGGAACGCGGTCAGCGACGCCTTAATGTTGATCAAAGGCTACAACTCACTCGAAGCCGAGCAGGCGTCCACGCGCGCGCTGGAGCTATCCCGGCGCCCAGGAATCGACTGGGTGAAGAGTTGGTTCGCACTCTGGGGAGTCCTTATCGTTCACCTGACGCATCTCGACTTCCGCAAGATGATTGAAGTAGGCGCCGAGCTCGTTGCACGGGCCGAAGAACACGGCGACACGGCGCTGCTTGCGGAAGCGGAGAGCAGGTTGGCACTAGGCCGAATGTTTTCAGGCGACTTCGAGCCAGCCGCCCAAGGTTTCGAGCGGGCGTGGGCGTTGTTGGAAACCATCGCGAAGCCGTCATCGAGTCTCAAACAGTCGAGCGGCGGAGAAAGGAATTTCTCAGAACCGGTTACTAGGCTGGCAACCGGGATGCTCAACCGCGTCTGGTCGGGTGAGAACCTGTGGTACCTGGGTTACCCTGATCGCGGACTGGAGCGGGTGAGTATCGCGACCGCCATGGCAACAGAATCCGGATTCAAAAACAGGTTGGCAGAGGTACATTTCTATGCAGCGCGTCTTCATGAAGTCCGCCGCGAACTCGAACCAATGAGAGAGCGGGCAGCAGCATCGCTGGCATTATCGAACGAGATGGGAAATCGCTTCTTTCGCGACGTTAGTGACCGTACTTTGGGAGCCGCGGACGCGATGGCCGGCGATCTCGAGGGCGGTATCGCACGGATGCGGGAAGGCCTGCCAATGGAAGTCGCCAGCGCGCTGGGCCGTCTGGGACGGTTCGATGAAGGTCTTCGCATGCTCGACGAGGGCTTCTCGTTCATCGCGCGAACCGGCTTCCGAATCAACGAGTCGGAGATGCACAGGGTGAAGGGCGAACTGCTGTTGCTGCAGGACGTCTCTAATGCCGCGCCAGCGGAGCAATCCTTCCGCACCGCGATCGAAATTTCGCGCAAGCAACACGCGAAGTCGTGGGAACTGCGCGCGACGACGAGCCTCGCACGATTGCTCGACAAGCAGGGCAAACGCGACGAAGCGCGCACGATGCTGGCCGCAATCTACAACTGGTTCACCGAAGGCTTCGATAACGCCGATCTGAAGGACGCGAAGGCGTTACTCAACGAACTGAGCGCGTAGCACGTCCGGGAGGAGCCATGTACACGAACATTAACGGACTGAAGATTCACTACCTGATTGAGGGGTCTGGGATCCCTTGCGTGATTCCGAGTCTCGCAGGCACGCGGATTTACGAAGGGACTTTTTCCGCGAACTTGAGACGGCATCTTAAGCTCGTGTTCGTGGAACTTCGCTCGAATCGCTCGGACGTGGGCGACGTCGGGTCGACGACTCTCGATTCGGTGGTCGACGATATCGAGCGGCTACGGGCTGAACTCAAGCTTGAGCGTATCGCGATACTTGGGCATTCGGGTCACGGGTTCCTCCCGCTGCGCTATGCGACCAGGTATCCCGAGCGGATTTCGCATGCGATCCTGGTCGGCGCGGTTCCCGAATTTCACACCGCTCGGCTTATTGCGGAATGGGCGAAGTACTGGGAGATGGTTGCGTCGAAGGAGCGCAAAGATTTGCTCGCGCGCAACCTGGAGCGCGTGAAACCGGTGTTGAGCCGCGCTACCGCTGACGAGGCTATCGCACTTAACTATGCGGCCAACGGTCCGTTGTTCTTTTACGATGCTCATTTCGATTGCACGGGCCTGTGGGAGGGTCACGCGAACAACGACGAACTCTATCGGCGGTTCTGGGACCCGGGCGGAGAATTTTCGCGGTTCGATCCGGCGGTGGAATTTTCGAAGGTAAAATGTCCAGTGCTCATTGCGTCGGGAGTTTTTGATTTCGGCGCAATTCCGACCGCGTGGCACGGCGTTAAGGAGAAACTCGCAAATCACGAGTACCGCGTTTTCGAAAAGAGTGGGCACTATCCACAAATGGAGGAGCAACCGCTGTTCGATGAAACCCTGGTCGACTGGCTGAAGAGCAATTGACCTTCGTCATGAACTCTCCGGCGCGCGAGTGCCGTCGCGACGAAGCGTGTGCGATGCTCGCCGAAATCTACAACTGGTTCACCGAAGGCTTCGATACCGCCGACCTGAAAGACGCCAAGGCGCTGCTCGACGACCTAATCGCTTAACTCATCAAGGTACTGGGCGGAACAATCACAATGCCTCAAGCCATCGCCAAGCATCAGGTACCCGCGATCAAGCATCTCTATCAGAATGCGCTTACTGACAAAGTGCGCTGGAGTTTTGTGCCGCACCGCGACGGCGACACCATCGTCACCACCTCGTACAAGGCCGGTAGGATGCAAACGTGAGCACCCAAGCCGTGGAGCCATTGGGTCTCGACACGCTCGACATCATCTCGCCGGATCACTACGCGCAAAACGGCTACCCGTACCGTGAATGGACTTACCTGCGCCGGCATGCCCCAGTCTACTTCTATGATCGCCCAAACGTCCGTCCGTTCTGGGCAATAACCAAACATGCTGACATCATTCGGATCTCGCGGCAGCCAAAGCTTTTCCTTAACGCGCCGCAACTACTGATCGCGACGCGTGACGTCGAGCTCAGTCCCCAAAGAAAACGCGCTGTCCGCCATCTGCTAAATATGGATCCGCCGGAGCACGCGAAGTATCGCGACCTGGTAAACCGCCGCTTCACCCCGCGCGCGGTGCGGGCGCTAGAGGCCGAGGTCAGCGAGATCGCCGAACAGGTGGTGCAGGAAATTAGGCGCACGAACAGTTTCACCGATAGCGAGCTGGAATGCGACTTCGTCACCGATATCTCTGCTCGAATCCCTATCGACGTGATTGCGGCGCTGCTTGGTGTGCCCAAGCCAGATCGGCCGCAGCTCTTTCGATGGACCAACCAGACCATCGGCTCAACGGATCCCGATTTCCAGCTGGGCGCCACCGCGCAGGACACGATTCGCCGGTCCCGCGAAGCTCTCTTTGCCTACTTCACTGATCTAGCCGAGAAGCGCCGCAAAGATCCTCAAGACGATCTCACAAGCGTCTTGGTACGTTCGAGTCTGGATGGAAAGCCGCTGCCGGTCCCGGAGATGGCGTCCTATTTCCTTTTGCTGGTGGTTGCAGGTAATGAGACCACGCGCAATGCGACTTCCGGCGGCCTGCTCGCCTTTATCGAAAACCCGCATCAGTGGATTCTGCTGAAGCACAATCCCGGACTGCTGCTTAGCGCGGTTGAAGAGATCCTGCGCTGGACCTCGCCGGTAATCCAGTTCGCGCGCACGGCAGTGCAGGACTACGAGCTTCACGACGAGAAGATCAAGGCCGGCGATTCGCTGGCGCTGTTCTACCCCTCAGCAAACCGCGACGAAGATGTTTTCGAGGAGCCGATCAAGTTTGACATCTCCCGCGATCCGAACCTCCACCTCGCCTTTGGGACCGGCGAGCACTTCTGCTTGGGCGCCAATCTAGCGCGCCTAGAGCTGGAGGTGATCTTCCGCGAGCTGGTAAAGCGCGTGGATTGCGCCGAGCTGATGGGCCCCGTCGAGCGGCTGCGGTCGAGCTTTGCCGGTGGAATCAAGCACATGCCGGTCCGGCTCCACCTCTCTCGGGCCTAGTGTCGCGAGACTACTGCCTGTTACTCGGACTTGAGAGATGCGGCTACGGCTGGTTCACCGAGGGCTCCTACGAGCTGAAGGACGCGAAGGCGCTGCCCGAAGAGCTAGATGGCTGAGGAGCGCGGGGGCCCAGGTCGCCCCAGCCATGCAGCCGGAGTATTATCACGCCGTTTGTTGTGCGTTCGTGGCTGATCCAGCTAAAGGAGGCGCACTACGGCTGCCAGCAATCCGACGCGCCAACTCGCCGCGATCATGTTCAGCGACGTGGTCGGCTACACCGCGATCATGGGTCGCGACGAGCGTGCCGGGTTGCGCACGGTCCGCGAGCATCGCGAGCATCTGCGCGCGGTGCTGCCGCGGTTCAACGGCCGGCTGATCGGCGAGATCGGAGACGGCACCCTGTCGAGCTTTCACAGCGCGGTGGATGCGGTCAATTGTGCACGCGAGTTGCAGGCGACGCTGGTGGAGAATCCGGAACTGCGCCTGCGCATCGGGATTCACGTTGGCGACGTGGTTTTCACCGACCAGACCGTGCTCGGCGATGGAGTGAATATCGCGTCGCGGCTCAACGCAATCGCTTCGCCGGGCGGCGTCTGCATCTCCGAGAGGGTGTACGACGAGATCCGCAACAAGCCCGAGATCGAAGTCAAAGATCTGGGCGAGAAGAAGCTCAAGAATGTGGCGCGGCCAATTCGCGTGTATGCGCTGCAGGCGATCGGTGTAGATTCATCTATCCGGTCAAGAGTCGGAAAACCAGTCGCGATCGGCGCGATCGTTTCGGCGCTGATGGTTGCGATCGTCGCGGCGTATGTTTATCGCGCACAAATCCAGGCTGCGCTATGGAGGAGCGGCCCCGAAGTCGCGGGTGGCAAGGTGACGCTGGCCGTTCTCCCATTCGCCAACTTGAGCGCGAACAAGGACGACGAATACTTCAGCGACGGCATTACCGACGAGATCAGGGGAGACTTGTCGAAGCTCGCGGGACTGCAGGTCATCGCACGCACATCCTCATATGCGTTCAAGGGGCAAAACGAGGATGTAAAGAAAATCGCGCGGCTCTTGAATGTCCGAAACGTGCTCGAAGGCAGCGTCCGCAAAGGCACGGACCGCGTCAGAATCGAGGTCGAGTTGATCGACGCCGAGAACGGATTCACCGTCTGGTCCGACCGCTACGACGAAAAACTCGCCGATGTGTTCCAGATTCAGAGCGACGTCGCGGAAAACGTGGCAGGGAATCTCCAGGTAAAATTACTTGGCGATGAGAAGGCGCGCCTGGAGAGCAAGCCGACACAAAACCTCGAAGCTTACAATCTGTATCTGCTCGGCAACTACTATTTCGAACAGTTTACGCCGGACGCATTCGCAAAGGCGATAGAGTCTTACAGCCGCGCGGTCGAGAAGGATCCCCGATTCGCACGGGCATATGCAAATTTAGCCTATGCATACGAGATCTCCGGGGACCTGACCATGCCACAACGCGAATCGACCGCGAAGGGCAAAGCTGCGGCTGCGCGAGCACTCGAGATCGACGACGGACTCGGCAGGGCGCATGGTGCAATGGGAATAGCGCTCCTCAATGATTGGGATTACACGGGGGCGGAGCCTCAGTTCAAACGCGCCCTCCTGCTCGATCCCGGCGACGCCGGTAACCATGAGGCTTACGCCGAGTATCTGGTCACGATTGGTCGGTACGATGAGGCACTAAGGCAAAGGCAGCGCGCCCTCGAGTTGAGCCCGCTCTGGCCTGGAGCCACTGCGTTTGTTGGCATCGTCTACCTGTACTCGCGTCAATACGACCGCGCACTCGAGTATTACCAGGAGTCGATCCGGATGGCGCCCGACTTCTATCGCGGATACCAAGGTCGCGGATGGGTACTCTTTTGCGAGGGAAAGACGGTCGCGGCAGTGCCCGACTACGAGAAGGTGGTCGCTCTTGCCGATTTTCCCCTAAACCAAGCCGCTCTTGGGCAAATCTACGGCCTTGTCGGCAGAAGAACCGACGCGCTCAGGATACTTGACCAGCTCGAGCGGCAATCCACTGGTCAGTACGTATCACCGATTGCATTCGTATTGGTCTATTGGGGACTTGGCGACAAAGATTCCGCGTTTCAATGGCTCGAGAGAGCTTACGAGGAACGTTCAGGATACTTGCAATCGCTACGAGCGCCGGTTTGGGACGGTCTTCGCGCGGACCCGAGGTTCCAGGCGATCTACAAGAAGGTGGGACTCCCAGAGTAGGTAACTTCCTCGGATGTCGTTCGTCAGACGCGCCGGGCTCCAACAGCAGCCGGCAGAGGCGAGCGGAAATCGACGCTGGATCACGCTCGTCGCTAGAGGCGCGAATGCTTTGATGCATGCGGAAAGTGTGTCGAACCGGCGATCCGGTTAATCCCGATGGTTCAGTCCTTCCAGAAGTCTTTGAACCGGTCGGCGGCGAGTTCGGTGTAGCGCACGGTATGCTGAATGCTTTTGTGTCCGAGGTAGAGCTGAATCGCGCGCGTGTCCTGGCCGGCGTTCGCCAGATAGAAGCCCGTCGCGTGGCGCAGCATATGGGGATGGGCAGGAAAGTCAATGCCGGCCGCCTTCGCGGCTTGGGCGACGACGTGATGCACTGTGCGCCGCGTCATAGGGCCGCCGCGCAGCGACGTGAACACATAAGGCGTCGCGTCATCCTGCGCCCGCTTCCACGCGCGCAACGCACGTAGTTCTGGACCGCGCAACGGATGGGTGGAAGGCGAGCCGTGCTTGAGCCTCACAACGTGGAGCATCCCGGCCTTCAGGTCGATCTGCTCCCATCGCAAGGCGATTAGTTCCGACGCGCGGAGACCGTGCCGGTAAGCCATCATGATCGACAACGCGTCGCGTTCGGCAAGGCGCCCGCCGGTCTGGCGAGCGGCGACGATCATCCGCTCAACCTCGCCCGGAGTCAGATACTCGCGCGTCCTGCTCGCCTGATTGCGCTGGCGGATGGGCGGCAGGTTGTCCTGCTTTGCCCATTTCGATGCTTGGGGAAGGGGAATTATCGC
The DNA here is from genome assembly GCA_963724395.1 of uncultured delta proteobacterium. GTDB lineage: Bacteria > Desulfobacterota > Binatia > Binatales > Binataceae > Binatus. The sequence continues at coordinate 891,269 of CAVRUK010000006.1, forward strand.
AGCCATCTTGCTTGGTTCCTCTACAGTTTGGCCAGGTCGCATTGCCCGAAATGGGCCTTTTGGGCAATGTGGCCCGAGCCGGTTGAAAGCGTGCTCACGCGGCCAAAGCGCATGCGGTTTCCTGCGCAGTCTCGGTTTGCCGGTTCAGGATGTAATCGGTGGCCTTTTGCGCGGCTGCGGCAGCTACGATGACGAGCTTCGCATCCCCTTTGAGAGCCCTGATCCAGCTATCCAGATATGCCGCGCTGTTGCCCAGGGTGACCTGCTCGATTCCGGTATGGCCGGAAAGAAAAGACGAGCCCATCTCCGCGACCAATTCTTCTTTCGAGTAATTGGTATCGCCAAATTTCAACGCCTGATTCAGCGTCGGCCGATTGAGTCGGTGGGCCGCACCAGTGCTGTGCGTCAATTCGTGGAACAGAACCGAATAGTAAAACTCTGGACTGTCGAACGCTTCACGACGCGGCATTACGACGGCATCGGTGCCGGCCGTGTAGTAAGCCTCGAACCGATGGCCGCGAGTAATGGCCATAGTGGCGCCATGCTCAAGGCTCGGCCGGTTGGGCATGTTCGCGTAAACCGCTTCGCAGGCTTCGATGCGATCAAAGCTAGGTTCGAGCATCGCGCCGTCTTTTGCATCGGCCGGAAGCCTGCAACCCTCCGTCTGCTCGGCATTGAAAACCGTGTAGTACCGCAGCATCGGAAAATGTTTCTCATCAATCGAGCCGTCGGCTTTTTCAATTGCGCGGTTGAGCCATTTCCAGAAGACGATCGGCGTGCCGTGCTCGCCGGCCTTTACGTGGCCACCAAGAGCCACAGCCTCTCTGTAGGTAAGCCAGCAGGGTGAACCGTACGACTGGCTCGCGAGGATGAAGACGTTAATTCCGCGATAGTGGCGCTTGGTGACGGCATTGTGCGGAAAGCCTTCGGTGCCGGTCTGGCGATTCGCCCAAGGCTTGTGCCAAGGCACGGTTCCGGCTTCGAGCAGTTTGACGATACGCTCTGTGATGATCTCTTCTACTTTCATTTCGTATTCTCCTAAGCGCTCCGATGTATATATACATTAGTACGCTCAGACGTATAGATTGGTCAACACGCGATCGATCCAGTTAAGCGATTTCAGATGAGCGCTTAGCCGTATAAGCTGAACTCATATTCTTGAAAGCGCTCAGATGTAGCTGCTAGGCTAGACGACAACTTCAGAGGTGTTGCGCCAGTGAAAAGAGAAAAGCCAGATCAAAGCGGTGCCATGACAGCTAGTGAGATGGGCCGGAAACGCTGGGCAGGCGTGTCATCAGAGGATCGCAAAGCGGCTTTGGCCAAGGCACGGGCGCACATCCTACTGAGCCCTGAAGAGCGCTCACGAATAGGTCGGAAAGCGATCGAGGCAAGGTGGGAGAAGTGGCGCGCAGAGCATCCAGGCGGGACTGGTAAGGCTAAAGGGCAGGCTAAGGCTGGCCAGACAAAGCGAGCCCGTCGGAAGCGCAGCAGATCGGAACGAAATTCCTAGTTTATTGAGACCCTGGCCACCCCGGGGGTAACACCCCGCCGCCTTCCGAAAGAACGGTTGACGGGTTACGGCGTCGGCGGACGAATAGTCGTTTAGTTCTCGCCGCCTTTCTGGCTGCGTAACCCTGTAACCCACGTAACCCCCGTCCTCGATAGGAGGCTGGCGGAATTCGGCGAAGTGATCAGTCTTCACAGCGCATCCTCGCAGTCCTCTTGCTCGGTGAGCTCTTCGGTGCCCAAAACCGCGGACATGAAACAGAGCATGCGAATCGGCTTATTGTCGTCCGGATTGCGGACTAGGCGCTGAAGCTTTCCGTCCGATCCTCGGATGAGCATCTTGCGTTCGGCGAGGGCGTTTGCCAGCGAACGCCACTCAAAACCGCGCGCGATCTCGGCGCGGAACACCTCAGGGAAAACCCAATAGCAAGCATCTTTTCTAAAGCCGGCACGATTGAGCACGGGACGATCATTCGAGCCGTTGCTGAATCGGGACTCACCATGCAGCGCGAAGAATCTTCGCACTTGCTCGATACCTGCCTCGATCTCAGCCGGGCCTGCGTGGCCGCGGCGCACCAGCCAAGCGCCGAAGCACGTTCCCGCAGCCCACGTCGCGGCGCCCTCATTCCATCCTGTGATCTGAAATGCGGTGGCCAGTTCACCTGCCGCCGCCACAAGACCGAATCGCATTGCCGCGCGCAACACCTGCCCGTCCGCTCCGGCTGGGCTATGTTCCGCGATAAATTCCTCGCGGAATTTTTTGATCGCATCAGCAACATTATTGGGCCGTTTGACTATCTCGGAGAGAAAAGCGCGCATGGGAGCGCCGTAGTAACTTTGAGTCGCGGCTTTGAGACGGTCGGCTAGATGTTGCCCGCTTGCCGAGTCGTGCAAGTTTTCAAAAAGTCCGAACCCTGCGCCGGCGTCGGCTGGAATGTCGAGCACTCGAACCGACTGCCCTGCCGTAGCCTCCTGCCGCGCGTCCTCCCGCACCTTGTCCGCTAAAGTGATCTCGCCACTCGACAAGAAAATTATACGCCAGGCGAAGGCGCGCCTTGCGGAACCGTCTTGACGGGCACGCGATTTACCCTGTCCATTTGCCAGCATGTACGCGATGTTGCCCGCTTCTCGCGCGTTTACCTCAGAGAGTTCGTCAAGGCACAGCAGGGTATCGGAGTGAAGCGCAGCTATTCCTTCGAGCCCATTTGAGGTGGCGCGCCACTGCCGCAAATAGCCGGACGGCGTGGCAGAACCGCCCCAAGCTGACCCGGCTACGCGCAAAGCGGTTGTCTTGCCGAGGCTCGACATTCCGACGAAATGAAAACCACCCGATTCGTCGCCAGTGAGGTAGAGCAGCGGCGCCGCTAAAGCAGTTGACGCAGCAAAGACTAGACGCGAGTTACCATCGCATAGTGCGGCCGTTTCCCGTTGCCAGTCCTCAAGCGAGCCGCGCGCGTTAAATGAGTGGGCCACCTGCGTGGCGCATTGATAGAGAGTTCGCTCGCCATTCACGCTGCCGAAAGTCTCAGTAGGTAGCACGAACATCTGGTCGTGCCAGCCGACCCTGGTAACGGCGCGCGCCCGCGCCTTGGGACGGCAACCCCCTATGTATTCATGCAATCCATACCGAGCCTCGCGTCCCGGCCAAATTATCAACCCCTGTTCAAGGAGTCGCGCACGATACTCGGTTCCGTCGCCGGCGAGCATCTCGGTAGGCATCGCCCACTCGTGATCGTGCCCGTCAGGGTCTCTGAAGCCCAGCAGCCTCCCCCACTCGCCACCCGAATCATCGCGCGTCAGTGCTGCCACTTTGAGCCCGGAGCACACTGGCTCCTCGACAATTTCGACCTCGCCGCCATATTTGTTTGTTCGCTCGCGCAAGATGTAGAGCGTGTCGTCAGTCAACTTGAAGTTACTTGGAATCTCGCTTGCTGCGGGTCCGCTGTCCGTTGTCGTTGCGCCTTCCGGCTTGCGCGGCTCGTCCGTTGCGAGGGCGAAGAGCCTCGCCCGAACCTCGTCGTCGCCAATGTCCTGCGTTACTAGCGAAGCGACAAAGTCGTCCAAGCCAACTTTCTCGCCATGCGGGCCTGGCAGCAGGTGGATTACGAATACCTTTGCGCCGTGCGTCTCCAGCCACTCTTTCAAGTCTCGTAGTTGAATCCAGACTGGTCGCTTCTGCATCGCGTCACTGTCAAAGCAGACATAGACGGTGCGGTTCTTGATCGGAAAATCGTTCCAGTCCGGCAGCCGATGCCATGCGCTGACGCCCATCAGCGCGATACAGCACAGACCGCGTGAGACGGCACTGTCCGCTTTTCTCACACCTTCAGTGACGATTAACGGAACCGTCACATCCATGATCATCGGCGGTAGCTCGGACAGATCGAATGGGGTCTGTTGGTCGATCTTGCGGGGACGACTCAGGCGCCAGGGGACGTCAATCGTAAGCGGCCCTCTAAAGCACGTCTCGTACTTGACCGGCTTGCCGACGCTGTCGAGTCGCGGCTCGTCGGGGCGCAACTGATAGTTGTTGCACTCGCCCAAAGCGTTGAACATCGGAATCAGCAATCCCTGCCGGCATTGGGCGGGGCTGAAGCCTTTGTCGCGCAAGCGAGCTTTGACAGTTTCGGTTCGATAGCCGCGCTCGCGCGAAACCGTCGGGTCGATTGCGCTCGCTTGGATCAGAGCCAGGTGCGCTTCGGTCAACATCGCACCCTCTCTAGCGTAGGCAGGGGCGTCGGCGTTCATCACTTGTCGTCGGCTTCGGCGCGCTGCACGAGCCAGGCTTCGATGTCAGAGGCGCGCCAGCCCTTCGCGCGCTCACTCAGTTGAATGGGTCGCGGGAACTTGCCGGCGCGGACTAGCCGCCAGATCGTGGAATGGGAAAGTTTAATGCGGGGAAGCAGTTCGCTTTCGCGAACTATGACTAAGGCGTCGCTCGAAATCTCAGTAGATATAATGCTCATGCACGAAACGTACAGCGTTTCGTACACGTCGCGCGACGCAAGTTAGCGACGTGGGCGCTTTTTTGCGGTCGGGATAGAGTCGAGCGTTCTATTCTTAGGGGTCTTTCGTACTAATCGATCCGCAATCCGATATTCGGCTTTGCACTGATTGAGGCGGCGCGAGATTTCGTCCGAAGAGACCTTACGTCCTCGAGCAGGGCTGCGAAGATATAAGCCAATATCGCGGGCGAGTTTCTTTACGCCGTACTGCACTCGCTGCCGGGACTCGCCGATTGCATCTGCGATGTCACTCATGGAGTAGCCAAGCACCTGATATGCAGCCAGCCAGATAAAGTGCTCCGACGTGCGCTTTTCTGGTACGGAGACATACCCGGCCTGGAGGTAGGTGGTTTCGACCAAATCTAGATACTCGCGGTAAGCGCTCTCCATGTCGGCTCGTGCGCGCTCGAAGGGGTTCCAGTTCAGTTCGGGCAATGATGGTGGTGTAACCTCGGGCGGGGTCTCAAATGAAACTGAAATGACTATTTCGCCCTTCCGCGTCTCGGTTTGATGGTCGAATATGTAACGGAGCTGACCAACTACCCATTCATAAATCCATCGATCTCGATCGAGGTTGTACCTTCCGAGCATGCCACCGAGCGACTGGTTTATCTCCTCGACATCGTAGCGACCATCTGGTCCAGGTTCTCCCGTGAGAATGCCGTACAGTTTGCGCAGCCCGGCAACAATCTCAGGTTGGATCACGAGCACTGTCGTGAGAAAACGCGACCGCAACCAAGCTACCCAGCGCGAGTTTTCCAGCTCGCGCCGATCCAGTGGACCGCCCGGTGGACGCATTGCTCGCCGATCAGTCTTTCGATTGCGCATCGGGTTATTACAGGAGTGCGACAACTTTCGAGGCTTTTGGCTTCCTTTCCAATACCTCCCGTAATTGATGTTCCCACTTCAACAACGCGGCACGCTTTTCCGCATCGTAGGAGTGCCGGTCGTATACGGAAGTGATCCCTTGCTCTACATGGTTGAGCAATTTGCTCACCACCAGACGAGGAATGCTGATTCCGGTCATGTGGCTCGCGGCGGTGCGGCGCAGATCGTGAAATCTGAACTCCACCTTGCTCGCTTCTTTGATCCGCCGCAGCGGCTTCTGAAGATTCGAGATCGGTTGGCCGATCCTACCGCCTCGGAAAACAAGTTGTTCGTCTTCCTTTTTCTTTTTCTCTAGCTCGCGTAGGATTCGCATTGCTTCAGGGGCGAGCGGGACGCGATGCGCTAGGCCGTTCTTCGCGCGCTCGGCAGGTAGCGTCCACCACCCGGCGTCTAAATCCAGTTCATCCCACCGCATTCCCGTAATCTCGCCCCGTCGCTGTGCCGTGAGCAACGCAAGCCGGAAGATCGCGCGCGTCTTAGGTGTCTCGGGCTCAAAGGCTTTCCAGACGAGGCGGATCTCATCTTCGGTCAATACGCGGTCGCGCTGAGTTTCCTTGCCGCCCGGACTGCCGACTCCATGAGCAGGATTCGCTTCCACGATCCCGCGCCGGATGGCGAAATTAAATATCTTGCTGACGAGAGCCTTGACGCGGTTCGCCATCACAGGAGCATCGCGCTCGACGATCTGATCAAGCAGGGCGATAACGTCCGCCCGCTTGATCTCTGTCGCCTTTCGGTTTTTCCACGCGGGGTTGAGTTCGCGTTCGATGATTCGTTCGTCCTCAGGCCAAGAGCGCTTCTCAACCTTCGCGTGCCGCTCGAGGTAAAGTTCGGCCAGCTCGCCGAACGTGTCCGCGGCACGCGCCTCTTGCTTGGCTGTTGCGGGGTCATTGCCGTGATGAACCTCGCGAAGCGATGTTGCGGCCATTCGTCGTGCATCGGCCAGGGAGAGCGAGGGATACGGGCCGAGCGTGAGCCGCCGCATGCGTCCGCCGATGCGGTACAACACAGTCCAAGCGCGCTTGCCACCTTGGCTGACGCGCAGCCCGAGTCCGGGCGTCCGCTCATCCCAGTAATCTTTTTGCCCGCGTTCTGGCGCTTTGACGCTCTCGACAAACTGGGCCGTCAGCTTTACGCTCATATCTCGTCCCCTCCGCGTGCTACCTAATCCGGCTAGGTAGCATATAGGTAGCAAAATGGCCGAAACTGAATGAAACGTCTTAGGTAGATAAGAACACGAAAATAGACTGTCTGTCAAGGATTTACGAACGCAGACCAATTTCACCGGCAACCACGAAAGTGCAGTACGTTTCGGGAGATTGCTGACTCTTAATCAGCGGGTCTGGAGTTCGAGTCTCCAACGGCCCACCATAGACACAGCGGAACAGGAATGGGAATTACACTAACGAGCGCGAAAGTCTCGAACCCGCGCCGGCCCCGCGGGCGGGCGGTCGAGATCGAATTTCTGATCGATACCGGGGCGCTATACAGCGTTATTCCAGGGCCGATTGCGCGCAAGCTCGCGCTTGAGAAGCTCGATCGCGAGGAGTTCACTCTGGCCGACGGGACCCACCGCGCTTATGACGTCGGCGAAGCATTCTTCGAGCTCGACGACCGGCGCGGTACATCAAAGGTCGTCTTCGGTCCGCCGAACGTAACTCCGCTGCTCGGAGCGCTCACCCTGGAGAGCCTCGGCTTGATGGTAAACCCAGTCACGCGCGAGGTCCTGCCGATGCGCTTGTTCCTCGCCGCGTCTCGTCGCCGCGCCGACGGCTGATTCCGGAGCCGCCTCCGATATCCTACTTTTCCTTCAGGCGGGGATCGTCCCTGGAAATGCAAGTCGCGTTGTTCGAGATTGCGTAGTCCGACAGCACCGCATCCGCGTCCTTGGCTTTGGCGTCGTCCTTGATTGCATGAATCGCATCACTGATGATTTCATGCTTTCTTTTTTCGCAAGCGCTGGTCGCGTTAAAGCGTTGAACAATCTCCCAATCGCGGATGGGAGCCCGCGAGACCCATCCTGTCGGGTCGTCCAGGTTCGGCTGGTCGGGTGGCACCATCAGATACCATCCCACGAGCGCGAGCGCGGCGGCGTGGCGGGGGTTCATCGAGGTTGGGTTAGCAAAGCATCGCACGTCCGACAACTTCCGCGCTGATTCAGTCTGGATGACCGCGGCTGGTAGAATAAAATCTTGGTGCGGCCCATCGATTATATTAAGAATATGTTACGGAGGTGTGACGTGAACGTTAAGTTTATGGGAATCGTGGCTTTTGCTGCGGCGCTCACCGTGCCTGTCGCTGCGCCTGCTGAGTCGGCCTCCTTATATACCGGCGCTCCGACCGACAGCACCGCACTCGTCAATCAGCTTCAAAGACAGGAGCAACGGGACGAATTTAAGGCGAAGTTCTGGTCGCAGGAACCTGTTACTCAGCAGGACTACTACGTCCAGGAGAGGGAAGACCGGCAGTTGGTCGCCAAGATCTCAGCCGGCGAACCGGTCTCGCCGAGTGAACTCGAGCAGGCCTTTAAGCGAGTCGATACGGACTACTGATTCCTCGCGTCCGTTCGCGGCTCAGTCCTACGGCACAAGCATCCTCAAAAAAAATGAGCCGGTGCGAGCAATTGTCTGCTCGCACCGGCTCTCCCGACCGGTGACTAGTATCTGAATTCGAGGTGCAAGAAGAACGCGTGCGTGTCACGCGGCACCGCGTACGGCACCATATGGGTCTTGTTGCCAAGGCCCGGGTAGTTCTCGTCGTACGTGAATTGGCTGTGGTAGAACTGGATGGCCTGTGAGTCGAAGGCCACGCGCAGATATTTGTTTACCAACCACTGCACGCCCAAGTCGTAGCGAGTGAAGTCGAGCGGGTCCTTCTGGACGCGCGTGTTCGGTTGAAACCACTGGAGGAGGCCGAACGCCGTGAATGGGGTGTATGGGATATCTACGTGGCCCATCAAGTCCGCGCCCTCTTGTGTCGACTGGGTGTTCAGGATCTTTCCGACCATCGTGTTCCAGGCTGAAAAACTGCTGGGCCCAGTGGTTGGGATCCCGATTGCGTCTGCCGGTCCGCTACCAGAGAACAGGTTGCCGCTGCTGAACGCATTGTGTCCGTAGTCCCACTCGCCGATCACGCCCCAAGTCCCGCCCCACGGAGTCCCACCATTGTAGTGCCCTATTCCCGCTACGCGTGTGATATGTGCGCAGGTGGGGTTGCTGAAATTCTCATCGGGCGTGCACTTGTTCGAGTAGCCGTAGTCATAGAAGCCGGTCAGACCAAGGCCCTCATAGCGTGACTCGACACCGAAAGGATTGATAGTCACGCGGCCCATCACCTGTTTGTATGAGCTTTGCTCGATAGCGTGGAAGCTGGCGTCGTCGTACACGCCGACGTCGTAGTCCGCGTACTGCTTCTCGTGAAATTTGATGGGACCCTTCATCGCGACGCCGACCTGCGACGAGCTGAGGCTCAAGTAGTTCCACGGCGTCAGGGCGGTATAGCGGAAGCCCCACAGATTCTCTTCCCAATCGACGAGCGGATTCTGCTGCTGGCCGAAGGTGAATTTATCGTCGTGCATAGCAGCGATCTTCAACACTTTTTGGAAGAAAGTGTTGTAGTCGATATACGCATACTTCACACGAAATCCGAGGTTTCCATCATCTTGTTGGGCAACTCCGGTGTTGAGACCGAACTTGTCGCCGGTGCTCACGGCGCACGTGGTCTTGGTCGTGGTTTTGATCCCGCCGGTGGAGGTCGAGGTCGAGGTCGCCGTGCAGGCGCTGTTGGTGTTGATCATCAGGTACATGTTGGGCGTCACGCGCGCCGAGACGTCCTCGTTAGGTGTGAATTTGAAATCCAGGTAGGTGCGCGTGATATCGAACGAGTCGAAGCCGTTGTTGCCGGGACCGGGCCAGACCTGCTGAGTCAGGAACTGTGGACCAAATCCAGTGTGACTGTAGTATCGGTAATCCGCGTAGATCAGAGTGCCGACCGAGATTTTCTTGTACCAGCGATCGCCGAACTCCGTGGCCCAAGGCTGGATCGTGGAGACCTGTTTTGCCATCTCGGCGTTCCACTGCTGCTGCTGGGCCGCCCGTTGCGCTTCCTCGGCCTCCATCGCAGCACGCTCCTGATCCATTTGCTGCTGGGTCTGCTGAGTTACGCGGCGCTCGACCTTGCGCTCGATCTCTTCGGTCGATCCGGCGGGGATGTACTGGCCTAGCCTGACACAGTGCTTGCACCGCTTGGTGTAAACCTGGCCGTTGGCGGGATCGGTATAGAGCGTGATCGCTCGCCCGTCCTCGCTCCACACAGGTCTTGGTGTTATGGCGACAGCGCTGAGCATCAGTGCCGCGCCAAGCATCGACAGCGCAACCATTCGTATCGTTCGTCTCATCATCGTCCTCCCTGGACTCTCCACGATGCGAAAACTTTCGCCGCCCGATCCCCTGTTAGGGGGACTCAGGACGCCAACCGCCCATTCAACATAGGAAATCAGCGTCCTCCCTCCGCGGCACGGGCAAGGTAAAGAGGAGTCGTTACGACATGATGAGTCGATTGTTACGAACTCGCGAATTCTTACGCACAGAGAGGTCGAAGATTAGCGGAAATTCACAGGGGACGAGTGCGCGAGGCGCCTATACAGACGAAGGCAGGGTGTCAGGTGCGGACAACTTGACCCATCTGGGAAGTGTCGTAGGCGCATAGCTGGTTTACCTCGCGCGCAAAACGTCGCGAGTTGAGGGCGTCGAGCAGCGCTTTGACCGGCGTCGAGTTGGCGTCGTGCTCCATGATGACCAAGTCGTAGCGCTCGTCGCGATGGGGAAGGAAATGCAATCCGTAGGCGTCGGCGCCGAGCCGGATAGTGACGCCGGCGTCTGCCTGTCCCGCCGCGATCGCAGCGGCGACTTCGAGATGACCGCCGACTTCGGCCTGGTAGCCTGCGATGCGGCTGGGCTGGATGTCGAGCTCGTCGAGGGCATGGTCGAGGGCTGAGCGCGCGCCCGAGCCGTCTTCGCGGTTCACAATCCTGAGGCCGGGCCGCTCGAGGTCGGCGAAACCGCGAATCGCGAGCGGATTGCCGGGCGCCGTCGCGAGGCCCAATTCCCAGCGGGCGAAGTTCACTACTATCGAACGTCGATTACCCAAAGCGCGGCGGATTGGCGCGAGGTTGTACTCACCGCTTTTCTGATCTCGAAGATGCACGCCGGCTACATGCGCGCGGCCGTCGACGACTGCACGCAGCGCCATTTGACTCGAGCATGGAAGGGCAACCACGTGAACTGGCGACTGCCGGCGCGCCAGCCAGTCCACCAGCATCGTAACCGCCGGGTCGCATCCCGCCATCAACAATGTCGAGTCGATTTCGGAGGGCAGCAGGAACGTGCAGACGTCCACGCGATGCCGGCGCGCGCGCTGCAACACGCCGGCCGCTGGCGCGAGCGTCAGATGAGCCGCAGGCCGCGCCACCGCCACGACTTTTCCGCGCACGCGGGCGAGCGACACGCGGGACGGAGCGGTGGGATTGCGGCGTCGCAGGTCGTCGAACCAGTTCGCCTCGACGAGCGTCGAGGTTTCATCGCCACTTTCGCCGAACAGAGTCTCGACACTCTCGCCGAGTTCACGCGCGAGGCGGATCGCGATTGCTACGCCCGGATGATACGCGCCCGACTCGATCGCGCCGAGCGCCTGCCGCGAAATTCCCGCGCGCCGCGCAAGCTCCGTCTGGGTGAGATTCCGCGCCATTCGCGCGCGCGCCAGCGCCTTGCCAATCGATGCCATAATACTTGTCATTCCGCTCTTAACATGGCATATCGGTCGCAATCATGAAAATCCCTTCATCGACCGCAATAGTACTGGCCCTTGTCCTCGCCGTGGCGACGCCGTGCCGCGCACAAAGCGTCTCGGAGTTTGGGTCGGCTATAGAAAATTATTTCATAAACTGGTTTCCGCGTGTCACGCAAATCCAAAGCGAGCAGCCGCACTGGATAACTCCGCTGGTGACTGTCACACCCCGCCTCGAGGAGGAAGTCCGCTACGACCAGTTCTTCCAGTCGGCGCGCGACGGGCTTGCGACCGACAACTTCGGCGGCAGCAAGGGGATCGAGCTCATCCCGTTTCAAGATATTGAAGTCATAATCGGAATCCCGGGGTTCCTGAAGCGCAACATGCCGCGCAACACCGATGGCTTCGCCGACTGGCCGTTTCTGCTGAAGGTGCGCCTGCTGTCCTCGAACGAGGAGCACGGCAACTACATCGTCACCGCCTTCATGGGGTTCAGCGTGCCGACCGGCTCCAACGTCAACGGCAACGGGCACGCGCTGTTCACGCCGACCCTGGCGGCCGGCAAGGGCTTCGGCGATTTCGACGTGCAGTCGACGGTCGGCGTCGCGTTCCCAAGCGGCGGTCTGGACCGGCTGGGGATGCCGCTGGCGTGGAACACCGCTTTCCAGTATCGGCTTTTCAAATATTTATGGCCGGAGTTTGAAACGAACTACACCTGGCAGTCGTATGGCTCCGACACCGGGCACCAGATGCTCTATCTCACCCCCGGAATCCTGATTGGGCGAATTCCGATTCACGACCGCGTCGGCCTGACGTTCGGCGTCGGCGATCAGATCGCGGCGACGTTCCATCGCAACTACAACCAGAACCTCATCCTGACGGCGCGGATTCCGTTCTGACTATTCGGCGTCCGATGTGAGACAGATAGATGAGGAAGTGGCTACGCGAGCATGCGATGCGTGGGCGCGAGCAATACTTCCGTGGCGATGCCGTGCGGACACGCTCCGGCGCATGGTTTTGCGTCGCAAGTGAGACAGGCCGCGGCGTTCCGTGAGAGCATCGCGTATTCGCTGCGCGCCATTCGCAGGTCGCCGTAGTCGCGCGCGTACATCCGCGTGCGCATCACGTCGGCGATCGGCACGCCGTACGGGCATGCATTCGCGCACAGGTTGCACGCGGGACGGCACTGCGAATCGCCGTTGAGACTCGCGTAACGATTCAAGAGCGAGAGATCCGCTGCGGCGGTCGCGCGCGCTCCCGATGCGCCCAGGTACTCGTCGATCATTTGCCGGCTCGTCATCGAGACAATCAGCGCGTCGACGTTCTGATTCGACAGCACCCATCGGAAGGCCGCCTGCGAGAAGGTCGCGCCGCCGGATTCATACGGACGCATGTCGTTCAAGCGCGCGCCCATCAGGGTCTTCATCACAACCACGCCGACGCCGTGCTGTTTGGCCTTAGCCATCACGCGCGGCAGCTCGGGCTGAATCGCGACCATGTCGAAGTTGCGCAGGAAGCGCTGGTAGAAGCGCGGGTCCTGGCCGAAGTTGTGCGCGCACAGGATTACGTCGTAGTGGCCGCTGTCGATCGCGTAGTCGAGGCATTCGCCGAGGTTGCCGGCGTGGCCCGACATGCCGGTGAAGCGAATCTTGCCCTGGCTGCGCGCCTGGGAAACGAATTCGTACCACTCGGGATTCTTCAAGCGCGCCGGATCGTTGACGGCGTGGTTGAAGTAGACGTCGATATGATCGGTCTGCAGGCGGCGCAGGCTTCCTTCGAGCGCCGTCATCATCGAAGCGCGGCTGTCGTCGGCGCGCGCGATCGTCTTCGAGGTCAGGTAGACTTTGTCGCGCTTGCCCTTGAGCGCGTTGCCGATGACGGTCTCGGATTCGCCGTCGGTGTAGGTCTCGGCCGAGTCGAAGTAGTTGATGCCGGAGTCGAAGGCGTGACGGACCAAATCTTCGTTGCCGGAAGTCAGGCGGCTCGCGCCGAAGGAGATGTCGGAAATCTTGAGACCGGTGCGGCCGAGCGTCGAGTAGCGGCGGACATGCGAAGCCGCTTCGACCGACGCGTGCGCGGCGCCCGCCAGCGGCAGGATCGATACGCCCACGCCGGCCAGCACGCCGGTTTTCAGGAACTCGCGTCGTCCAATGATCGATCCGTCGCGCGATCGTTTCATCTGAGCACCTCGCGGAGAGCTACGAGAAATTCTAACGCCGGCCGTGGCCAGACGCGAGATGCATTCGCGCATTGCTGTCGGCGCCCATCGCAGCCGTGGCGAAACGGATCGGTGCGCTCGCGATTTTGGGTGGGCGGCACGCGCCGCCTCAACTTGCGTTACGGTGCGGGGTCGTCCTATAAGCCTGCCGACGGGAGGGGTCAAAGCGGAAATTCCGGTTGAAGCGACTTTTACTCCGACGGCGACGGCGAAGATGAGCGACTCGCTGGTGATCGAGGACAACGCGATCGGGGGGCCGCAGAAGTTGCACTTCGAGGGTATCGGCAAGTAAAGAACAGTCGCGCTGGCTGCTTTTGCCGAAGCTCGAACTGACGCGGTTCCCGCTTGCATCCGCACACAAGCGCGTAACCAGATGACGTCGAGTTGCGTACCTGCGTGTCGGGGTCGATTTTTCGGGTGTCATTAAGCGACGCAGGCGCGCAATTACGTCTTTCAAGTTGATCGGCTTGGAAGACTGCTGACCTTTCGCAGAGGGGGAGCAGCGATGCTCATAAAAAGATCGAAAGTCACGTCTGGTCCGGAACTCCGGAGCCGCCGATTCGGACGCGTGAATCCGATTCAGAAATCACTGAGACGGCTTGGAATCTTCTCGCTGCTTTGCGTCTTGTTGCTCGCGGCCAGCGCCGTCACGGCCCAAGCGCCAACGGAATCGGTGCTGTACTCGTTCTGTAGCCAGCGATCGTTCGACGTGGACTGCACCGACGGCGCGGGTCCTCAAGCCGGACTGATCCAAGGCCTCGACGGCAATTTCTATGGCACCACCGTCAGCGGCGGCGCGAATCAGGGGGAACCCGGCAGCGTGTTCAAGCTCACGCCTTCCGGCACGCTGACCACCCTTTACTCGTTCTGCAGCAAGACCGGTTGCACTGACGGCGCCGGTCCTACAGCCGGGGTGATCCAGGACAGCGACGGCAACCTCTATGGCACCGATGGCGGCGGCGTGAATAATAGCGGCACGGTATTCGAGCTCACGCCGTCCGGCACGCTGACCACCCTTTATTCGTTCTGCAGCCAGACCGATTGCACCGACGGACAGGAGCCTTCCGGCGGCGTGGCCCGGGACAGCGCGGGCAACCTCTATGGCACCACTCATCAAGGCGGCGCACATTTCGCGGGCACGGTGTTCAAGCTCACGCCGTCGGGCACGCTGACCACGCTTCACGCGTTCGATACGGCCGACGGCATCGCTCCCGCTAACCTGATAATGGGCAACGACGGCAACTTATATGGCGTCGCTACGTCCGGCGGCGCAAAGGGCGAAGGCACCGTGTTCAAGATAACGCCGTCGGGCACCCTGACCACCCTTTACACATTCTGCAGCGTGGTCGACCCTAGCAATTTCTATTGCCTCGACGGCCTTACTCCGGTCGGCCTGACCCAAGGCAGTGACGGCAACTTCTATGGCGCCACCGACGGCGGCGGCACGAATGTCGGCGGCACCGTGTTCCAGCTCACGCCGTCGGGCACGCTGACCACGCTTTACTCGTTCTGCAGCGTGGCCAATTGCGCCGACGGCGAAAATCCACAAGCGAGTGTTATCCTGGGCAGCGACAGCAACGTCTACGGCACCACATTCGCAGGCGGCGCGAATAACCAGGGCACCGTGTTCCAGCTCACGCCTTCCGGCACGCTGAACAGCTACTCGTTCTGCAGCCAGGCCAATTGCGCCGACGGCGAAAATCCTGAAGCCGGCCTGCTCCAAGCCATGGACGGCAACTTCTATGGCACCACTACGAACGGCGGCGCGCATGCGCTGGGCACAGTGTTCCGATTCGGCGGGTCGCCGGTGCCGACGCCCACGGCGACCACATCGGCGACACCGACGGCGACGGCCACAGCAACCGGTGGCACACCTACGGCGACTCCGACTGCGACTGCGACGGAATCCGCGACACCTACTTCTACGCCGACGTCGCTTCCAATTGGCGATAGTCCGGTTATCAGTCGCAGTTCGATCGCGTTCGGAAACAAGGTGACTGTTGGAAGTACCAGCAAGCCGGAGACTATCACGATCAAGAACGCGGGTAAGAAAAAAACCGGTGTGCCAGTGAGTATCGAGATGGAGATCGCGTCGCCGTCAATGTTCGCGGTCAAGTCGGAATGTGAGAAAACGCTCGCGCCCGGCAAGAGCTGCAAGGCGTCGGTGACTTTCAAGCCGACGGACACGACGGAGCAGAGCGGCAGCCTGATGATTTATGACAATGTGACGGGCTCGCCACAGACGGTGACGCTGTCGGGGACCGGTGCGGCGGCCAAGTAGAGTCTCCGTCATCGGATTGACAGGCTGGCAGCAGGCTGGGGCTCATGGTGGTGCGGCGGACGCAGAATCTTGAATCGCGCGCAAAGTAGCGCGTTGAAGGAACCTAACCCCTGACCCCTTCCCGCGCGGGAAGGGGAACCGGAATGTGGGATGCAGGGGAGGGAAGACGTGCAAACATCCCCTCAGCTCCTGTATGCGCGGAGTGGGGTTACCTCGCGGATGAAAAATATTGCGTCGGCTTGGCGGGCTATTGCGGTGCGGGCGCCGCTGTTGCCGTCGTGCGTTATGTCGATATTTTCGGTGAGGAGGCGGGCGCGCTGGTCGGCGGTGTCTATTGGCAGCAGGAAGCATTCGCCGATCTCGCTTAGCAGGGCGTTTAGGGTTCCTGACTTCTCTCTGATCTCGTTTGACAGGGCGGGAAACGGTTGGGAGTCGCGTCCGTGCCCGATCAGCATCCAGATCGAGAAGACCTCGGCCGTATAGCGCGCGGCCAGCCATGCGCCGAGCGGAGGATCGGTTTTCCCGCCGGGACCCGCGGCGGCATTGCTGTCAGCGACCGCGTCGGGCGCCCGGCACAGGTGCATGTTGTGACTCATCAAGGCTAGCTTTTCGTTCGCGCGCATTTGCCCGAGCCTTCGATCAACCTGCCGATGCATGTAGCGCTCGCGAAAAGCCATCCCCGGATTGAGCGCGTCCCAGGTCTTCGCCGGATAGGTGATGCGCACATAGTTGAAGCTGTCACGCAGGCCGGTCGCGGAGTGGCGCAACGCGTCCAGCCGTTCTGCGCCGAGGATCTCCATGAGGCGCTCGCGGCCGGCCTCGATCAATCTCAGCGCATCGTCGAGGCGCGCGATTTCGGCATCGATCGTTTCTCCTGTCACACGCTCGAGCGTGTTGCGGATTCGATCGATTGTCGCATCGGGCGGTACCGACTCGAGTATTGCGGCCAGGTCTTCGTAGCCAGCGCCGGGTAGGGGATCGATATCGAATCCGAAGAAGCGCAAACGCTGGCCGGCCTCGCGCGATTCGAGGCGCATCGCGATTTCGCGGAGGCCATGCGCGAAGCGTTTCTGCTCGGCGGCGAATTGCGCAGTCGGGTACGCGGCGCCGAAGGAGTCGCGGAGGACTCCGCTCGGAGTATCGTCGCGATCGCTCCGAATTGCGCCGGAATAGCCGTAGACCGCGATGCGTTCGAGCTGAGATTCGTCGCCGGTACCGAGAAACCGATCGATTCGCATTCCATCTGAAGCGCCGATTTCCTCGCCTACATGCGTGAATCCGTGCGCAGCCAGCCAGGTCAGCATCAGGAGCCGGTATGCGTATTTCTCATGGATGAAATGATCGGGCTCGCCGATGTAAGCGAACCGTTTTTTAGTCACCAGAGGTTCTAGAACAGAGATCCGGCTGGCGTTGCGGTTGATGGCGTCGAGGTCTTTGAAGGCGATCGCGCGCTCGGCCGCGTAGGCGCGGAAATCTTCGATTGCGCGCCGATGGGAGGAAACGAAAAGTTTCACCGCAGGTCGGCCATCCGGCGGTATAGCAACCAGGCCGCGCCCGACGATACGCCGATCGCGACGAACGGGTAGGGGACGAGGTAGGCCCACGAATGCTCCTGCATCACCGCAGTGCCGTGGTACTTCAAGATGAACAGGGGCATGTTGACGATCACGTACGCCGCGTAGAAGATTCCGAGCGGCAGCGCAAATTTGCGCATCGCGAGGATTCCGTACACATACACGGCTAGCATGCCGCCGAAAATCGGCGAGATGATCATGTTGGGCAAGCCTGAGAGGCGAGTGCCGAAGAATACGAAACCGACGCCGGGGTTGTGCGAGAATGGCTTGCCGAAATCCGAGATCGCCATCAATGCGAGCAGCAGCGCCAGGATCGTCAGAGCCACGCCGCGCGATTTTGTCATTTTACTGGCATCGCGGAGTCCGCGGGCCGTCAGCTGAGATCGTTTTGGCGGCGAGACAGAATGATCGCCGTCGCGAGCGGGACGCCAATGCCGATTGCGGTCGTGATCACAGCAACGGGCAACGAAGGGCGCTGGGGGACATGGCTATTCTTCATTGAAAAAAGAACCGTGTTGACAACCACCCAGGCCGTGTAGATGTACGCGACCGGCAGTGCATAACGGCGCATCGTCCAGATGCCGTAGGCGTAGATCAGCAGGCAGAGCCCGAACAGCGGACCCATGACCTTGTTGCCGATGCCGCTCTGCCTGACGCCCATGAAGACAAAGCCGACGCTGGGACTTTGCAATAGCGGTTTGGCGAAGTCGGATATCGCGAGCAGGACGAACAGTAGCGCGAAGACTGTGAGAGCGGCGCCGCGTGATTTCTCAGCCATCGTGGATCCTCCCCTGGTTTCGAGCCGATTGCGCCACATCCTATTTGCCGCGCGACCAAAACGCAGCAGGTCTTGCATATCCATATCCACAGTTGATTGGATGCGCATGGATCGGTTCCCCTCACGGCATTGGATTCGATCGAAACGATGCGGCGATTCATCGCGGTTGCGGCCCTCGCACTGTGCGCATCATGGCTCTGCGAGCCGATCTGCGCGTATGCCGAGATCAATCTCGTAAAGAACGGCGACCTTGCCGCCGGCCTCGACGGTGCGCCGGCTGATTGGTACGCGCTCGCCCATGACAGAAAGCTGAGCAAGTTTTCATGGACCTATACGCCGGCGGAGGGCGGCGTGCTTGGAATCGCCAATAAGGGTCGCAACTATGCGAGCTGGCATCAGGCGCTGATAATCCGGCCCGGGATTTACCAGGTCAGCGCCGAAGCGCGCGTCGAGGATGCGATGCCGCACGAGGGTGGCGGCGCGAATATCGCGATCAGCACCTACGACGGCATCGTACTCATCTCGAAACATCTGCAAGGCACCACGGACTGGCAAACGCTTTCGTTCTTCCTGAAAGAAAATCGATGGGGTGACACGACTGAATTGCTCTGCCAGCTCGGTGTTTCGGGAAACGGGGACACGGGCCGCGCGTCATTTCGCAATATCAAAGTCGTCGCGGTTGCGAGTATGCCGCCAGCGGGGGCGGACAGTTTCGATCTCGGCGCAATTCGCAAACTCGACAAGGATCCGTTACGTCAGCCGGATGACAGAGTCTCGATCCGCGCGACGGGCGTCATCTGCGGGCTGATCCTGCTGGGGCTGCTGGGATGGGCGCTCGGAACGATCTGGCGGCCGGCGGTTGTAGCAGGGGACAGGACGTGGATGCTGGCGGCGAGCGTGATGCTTGCAATCACCGCCGTCAAGTTTGCCGCGCTGTTTCATTTCACAGGCTTTTACTGGGACATCTGGGCGAAGACTAACCGCGCGTTGCTGGCCAACGTGCTGGGGCCGTCGAAAATTTACGATCCCGGCCTGCCGGTTGACGCTTACCCGCCCGGGTCGCTGTACCTGCTATGGCTCTCAGGATGGATCGGCAAGCTGATCGAGCCGACCGCGAACGGCTTTCGCGTGATCGTCGAGGCGCCGCCGCTGATTGCCGATCTGTTTATCGGTCTCACGATTTACTTCGCGGCGTGGCGCGACGGACGCGGCCTGCGCGCCCTCATTATAATGATGCTGTTTGCGCTGAACCCGGCGCTCATCTTCGATACCGTCGTATGGGGCCAGAGCGATTCGGTCGTCGCGCTGCCAATGCTCGCCGCGGCGATCCTGATCCTCGCGGGCCACTACCGCCTGGGATGGAGCGCGGCAGCGATCGCTATCCTGGCCAAGCCGCAAGCGCTCGCGTTCACGCCGCCGCTAGCGCTGTGGACGCTGTTCAATGCAGGTGTCGCCGAATGCGCGTGGTGCGCGGGCGCATTTGCCGGCACTGTCGCGATCGGCGTCCTGCCGTATCAACTCGGGCATCCGTGGAACTGGATATTCAACGTATATAAGGACCTCGGCACGCGATTCAGCGACGCTTCGGTCGGCGCGTTCAACTTCATGGGGTTGATCGGCGGGATCGGCACGCCTGACACAGACAAAATCTTCGGTGGCGTATCATACAGTGCGTTGGGCCTTTCGCTGACCTCCGCCGTTTACCTGATCGCGTCGTATCTGATCTGGCGCGCGCGATCGGCGCACGCGGCGATGCTCGCGATCTTCGTCGCGCTATTCGGATTCTTCATGTTCGCGCCCGGATCCACGAACGATACTTGTACTACCCGCTGGTGTTCCTGGTTCCGATCGCGTTGGAGAGCGGCTTTCTCACGTCGATCTTCGCCATCGTGAGCGCGACGTTCCTGTTCAACGTGGCATACATCAAGCATCTCGCCGACACCTCGTCGTATTTTCCCGACCATCCGAACGCGGCGCTGATCGCGGCTGCTTCGATCAACCTGGCAGTGTTCTTCGCGGTGACGGCTTACGGGTTGTTGCGGCCTCCGCCGCCCGCGGAATACGGCGGCGAAGGGACTTAATTTTTAATGTGAAACTCAACATGTTTTCTTAGCATTGGGTGCAGGGGGCACCCCTGCTGTTGCCGTTCAGCTGCGACAGTGAGAGAAGCTCATCATGCGCCGTGCCGATCGCCTGTTCGAGATTATTCAGCGGCTGCGCAGGCACCGGGTGGTCACCGCCGGTTCGCTCGCCGAACAGTTCAGCGTGAGCGAGCGCACCATCTACCGCGACATTAGCGATTTGATCGCAAGCAAGGTCCCGATCGAGGGCGCGGCGGGAATCGGTTACTCGCTGCGCAAGGGCTACGACCTGCCGCCGCTCATGTTCAGCGAGAGCGAGCTCGAGGCGCTCGTCTTCGGCGCTCGCATGGTGCAGAACTGGAGCGACGCCGAGCTGGGCCGCGCGGCCGACGCGGCGTTGTCAAAGATCGAGAACGTGTTGCCGGCGCATCTGCAGCGGATGTTGGATGATCGATCGCTATGGGCGCCGAAGGACGTGAGGCGGGTGACGGTCTCGTTCGATCTTGGGCGGTTGCGCGCCGCGATTCGCGGTTGCCGCAAACTTCGGTTCCGCTACTGCGACGAGAAAGGTGCCGAAACGCGCCGCAAGGTGCGTCCTCTGAGCCTCTGGTTCTATCCGCCGTTCTGGACGGCCGCCTCATGGTGCGAGCTGCGCGATGACTTCCGCTTTTTTCGCGTCGATCGCATGAGCGATGTCGAGTTCCTGAACGAACCTTTCGCGCAGGAGCCCGGCAAGTCCGCGCAGGACCTCTTCCGCCACCTGCTCAGCAAGTCTTGACCGCGGCCGCAACGCTCCTGAAGGCATGCTGTCAGGATCTTCCCGGTTACGCGCTCTCGGACTCACGCTGCTGACAGACGGTTGTCAGGAGTGGCGCACCAGTACATCGCTGTCGAGCTGCTAAATTTTCTCCTTACGCGGCATTTTTTCCGACGAAGGAGAAGGATCATGGCGACTCGGGTTTCGGATCGTCCCGCAACAACGACACAAGATCGAGTGATCGTCCTCAAGTCGGCGGAGGAGACCGCCGGTGAACTCTTCCGCTGCGAATATATCGCGCGCGAAGTCTCGGCGCCGCCGCGGGATCACATACACACGCATCAGGAGGAGCGCCTCGAAGTCGTCGAGGGCACCGTGCGATGCCGCGTAGCGGGCAAGGAGTACGTCCTGGAGCGGGGTAGCGTGATGGTCATCCCGCCCGGCACGCCACACGCGGTGTGGAACGACGACCGCCTCGGCTCGCGCTCTATTTCGGAATACCGCCCCGCGATGAATGCGCAGGCGATGTTCCGAGGCTACATAGTAAACCGCATTAGCAGCGGAACTTAATCTAATGTGAAACCCGCCTGGGTTTCACGCTTCCTTGGGCAGGGGTGCCCCTGCATCCAATGCTAGGACAAAGATGCGGGGCTTCGCCCCTGTTAGAAACTTCGTTAAGGGGACCAATATTGGGTTTCGAGAATTCGTCCGCTGCATGCAGGGATGGGTACGGTGCATCGGCCGTTGACGACAGTGAATTGCCTGCCGTCGTTCAGTACGTCGATCAGATGGCTGTTGGCAATGTCCGGGATGTGCAATGGGATTGCGGCGGGATGATCTGCGGCGTTGACGGCTACGACGATCGCGCCGGATGCGTCGCGGCGAAGGAAAGCGAATTGTTCGGGGGCAACGTGAAGCTGGGCGTAGTCGCCTCGGCGTAACGCCGCGTACCGATTGCGGATGGCGATGAGCGAATTGATGGCGGAGTACAACTCCGCATGAGTCGACTGCCCAGGCAACGTGGCCGGGTCGAGCGCCGGACGCAGCGGCGCGTCAGTGCCCGGCGCTTTGCGCCCCTCGATACCCCACTCGCTGCCGTAGTAGACGGAGGGAATGCCCGGCATCGTCATGAGCAGGACGTAGAGCGGGTAGAGGTGCGCGGGGTTGTCGAGAATGCTCGCGACGCGATTGACGTCGTGATTGTCGGCGAAGGTGTAGAGCGCGAGTCCTCGATAAATTCCCTCGGGCCCGAATTGGCGGTTGAGCGTGTACGCGATCTCAAAATAGTTGCGGTCGTTGTGGCTGGACCACAGCCCTTTGTAGGCTTGGTAGTTGGTTGTCGATGAGAGCCCGGCCGGGTACGCCCATCGCCGATAGTCGCCATGAACCACTTCGCCCATCAGCCAGAAGTCGGGCCGGAGCGTGCGGCAATGCGCGGCAAGCTCGCGTTGAAAGTCGAGATCGAGCGAGTCGGCGGCGTCGAGTCGCAGGCCGTCAATCTCAAACCGTTCGATCCACCATGAAACCGCCTTCAAGAGATGATCGCGGACGGCAGGATTTTTGAGGTTGAGCTTCACCAGGTCGTAGTTGCCGGCCCATCCCTTGTAGTGAAACGGTTCGCCGTATGGGCTGCGGCGCGTGAAGTCGAGGTGATACCAGTCGCAGTACGCCGAAGCTCGCGCCTTTTCTCGAATGTCGCGAAATGCCCAGAAGTCTCGCCCGGTGTGATGAAAGACCGCGTCGAGCACCAGGCGAACGCCGCGGCGATGCAGTTCGCGGCTCACTGCGGCGAGCGTCGCGTCGTCGCCGAGGCGTCGGTCCACGCGGAAGTAGTCGGCGGTGTCGTAGCCGTGCGCGCTGGACTCGAAGACCGGCCCGAGCAGCAACGCGTTGACGCCGAGGTCCTCGAGATAATCGATCCAGCGCATCAGGGCTGACAGCCGATTCGCGGGCGGGTCGACGAAAGAATTGCGCACAGGCGCGCCGAAGCATCCGAGCGGGAACAGCTGATAGAAGACAGCGTCCTGAGCCCAGTTGTTCATGCGGGAAAGAGCTTGATTCTAGTGAAGGCAACCGTGGGTTTGCAGGGGGTGACGTTACTCGGTGCCGGCGTTGCGTTTCAGGTATTCGAGGATTGATTCGCGCTCGTCGGAGGTTAGCGGGAGTTGCCCCGCGGCTTGCATTTTTGTCTCCATCATCGTGACTTGCGTGTCCCACATCGCGGCGGTCATTTCGTGTGGATTGTAAGGTGCGTGGCAATTGCCGCATCGCTGGACGTAGATCTGCGCGCCGGGGCTGTTCGCGTCGGGGAGCGGAGCGGGCTTGCATCCTGTAAGGAGGACGGTGAGGAACGCTAGCGCAATAGCAGCGGGTTGAATCTTGTTAACTGGGCGGGATGCGCGCATCGGGGAAGCGGATGGCGAGCTGGGTGCGGATGGATGCGACGAGCGCGCGGCGGTCATTTTCGTCAAGCGTTACCTTTCGTTCGGACTCGGGGCGTAGCCAGATTGGTCCGCGCCTCAATTCGTCGGCTTCGTTCTTGGAGCGCGGCAACAGATGCCAATGGACGTGCGGTTCCGAATTGCCGAGGCACTCGTAGTTCATTTTCCACGGCTTGACGACCGCGGCGATTGCCTCGGCGGCCGCGCGCATCTCGTCGGAGAGCAGGCGCGCGGCGTCCGCCGGCATCAGGTAGAGTTCGGTCGCGTGGAGCTTCGCAAACAGCACGCAGTAGCCGCGATAAAATTGCTGATCGCCGAGAATCACATAGCAGCTCTTCAGCTCCGCAATAAAATCGCGAAAGGTGCCGGCCTTGATCCGATCGATCATCGCACAGATGCCGCAGGCGGATTCTGTCGTCATGCTGGCCCTGCAGTGGAATTCTCAGCGGTGACCTGGACGAGCTTGATGCGCGTGCCCTTGAGCATCTCGGCGACGGTGTGAAGCTTGTACGGGCGCGCGTAATACACGGTGCGGACGCCGGTGTTGATGAGCACTTTGAGGCAGTGGATGCACGGCGTGTGAGTGACGTAGATGTCGGCGTCGCGGATGGCGGCGCCGTTGCGAGCCGCTTGCGAGATGGCGTTGATCTCGGCGTGGATGGTGCGATAGCAATTCTGCTCGATTTCGCCGTCGGGCGTGCGCGATTCGTAAATGAGGCATCCAACTTCGGTGCAATGGGGCAACCCCGCGGGCGAGCCGTTGTAGCCGGTCGCAAGGATGCTGCGGTCGCGAACGATGACGGCGCCAACCTTGGCGCGCAGGCAGGTCGAGCGCTCGGCGACCTCGCGCGTGATCGTCATGAAATAGTTGTCCCAGCTCGGACGATGGGGCTTGGTCTCAGGATTCGGTTTGATACTCGGATTTTCGGCCAATGCGGCTCCCCTCAAATCTTTACGTGGCCGAGTTGCCGCAGCAGGTCTTCGTAGTGCGGCGCGTGATGGATTATTTCCTGGGAGTGTTCACCGGGCTGCGTCGATATCGGCGCCTCGGGTTGCACGAAGGACAGCGGCACCGGGCTGAACGTGACGATGAACAGGGCGACGGTAGCCCACGCGGCGAGGGCGCGGCGCGGGTTCAGGGGAGTGTCGCGATCGATGGTAGAGGGATGTCCCAAGCCGAGCGCGATCGACAGGACTGCCCATAGCAGCCAGCCGCCCCAGAAGCTAATACCGAGTGCGAGCGGCACCAGCACCATCAGCACGCACGAGATGACGAACAGCACCGAGATGGTGCGATGGCGGCGCGGGAACAGCGCGTAGATCACGTGGCCGCCGTCTAGTTGCCCGACCGGCAGCAGGTTGAGGGTGGTGACGAACAGCCCGATCCATCCCGCGAAGGCGATCGGATTGAGATTTACGTTGACGGTCGAAGGATCGACGCCGAGCACGAGGTGCGAGAGTCCGAGGAAGAGGAGCGAGTTGCCGAGCTCGAGGCCACCGGCGGACTTGTCGAGCGGCGTTACGTCGGAAAGATAGAGACCGATAATGACGGCGGGTATCGCGAGCATCACGCCCGCCCACGGACCGGCGGCGCCAATGTCGAACATCACGCGGCGCGTGCGGGCCGGCGCGCGCATCCGGATGAATGCGCCGAAGGTCCCGATGATAAACAGCGACGGCGGCGCCGGGATGAAGTAGGGCAGGGAGGTATCGACGTTGTGGTAGCGCGAGGTCACGTAATGGCCCATCTCATGCGCGAACAGAATCATCATGAGAGGAATCGAGAACGAAAGTCCTGAGCTCAGCGCGGCAATGGCGAGAAACGGATGCCACAAGGAGACATCCTCGCCATTCATGTACGCACCGGCGGTGGTGGTGGTCAACAGAGTTAGCAGAAGCAGCGCGACGTTCAGCGGCGGGACTCGCGGACGCTCGAACGCGCTGCGGGCGGGCTCGGGAGGCGCGCTGTAGCGAGGAATATCGGTAAGGACGGTAGGAGCGTCCTTGTGAGTGACTATTTCATCCATGATTAAATGCGGCCCGCGACCGCGACGAGAGATAGCGATGAGCCGGGTCCGGCGGCGAAGTGCGCGGCGGCATTGCCGTCGCGAATCGCGACTTCGAGCAGGCCAAAGCTTCCGAATATTGCGAGAGGAACACCTTTGGGCGCGTCACCATAAGCATCAAGTATTCGCATTGCCGCGCCACCTTCGATCCTAACTGAAAGGTATTTGTGGCGAAAGCGAGCGCCGAACCGTTCTGCCGCCGGGCGGTCGATATTACTCACCAGATTGCCGAAACCGTCCACGTAGATCACTTCACCGCGCAACTCGCGCGCCGAATCCACGGGACACGGCAGTTCGAGCCGCGCGATCGAGGTCGGGCGCAGTGCGGGCCCAAGCGAGGAGATCGACGTGCCGCGCCACAGGTACGCCGCGGCAGGGGCGAAGATGTCGCGGCCGTGGAAAGTCGCACTCACGTTGGTAAGACGATGGCGGGGCGAGGTCAGTTTCACGATTCTAGTGATGCCGGCGTCGTTCGCGGCGAGCCACAGCAGGCCGTTGTCGGGTCCGACGAAGCGGGCGCCCGCGCGAGTCTTGATGGCAATCGGCGCTCGCGCGGTGCCGACGCCTGGATCGACAACCGCAAGAAAAACCGTGCGCGGAGGGAAGTAACGCCAGGATTCGCGCAAAGCGATGGCGCCGGCGACGACGGATTGCGCGGGAATGCCGTGCGTGATGTCGATGACGGCGGCCTTAGGAGCGATCGAGGCGATCACGCCCTTCATCGCGCCGGCATAATGGTCGCGATAGCCGAAGTCGGTTATGATTGCGAGCGGGAAAGGGCGTCGCGGAAGCGTCGGCATCGCGGATAGTAGACCGCGAAACCCTGGCGTCGCGCAATTTCTGGAGGCCGGTTCACGTCGCGCGTCTACGTCTAACAGATCTAATGAAGCGCAACTTTCTGCCGGGCGGCTGGCGAGGACAGGCTGGCGCAGTGCTGCTCATAGCCGTCGTCGCGGGCACGATGCTGCGGTTTTTTCGCCTCGGATCGCGCGAGTTGTCGATTGACGAGTCGCTTTCATGGGCCGAGTCGTCGGCGCCGAGCGTCGCGGAAGTGTTGCGCGTACAGCATCAGCTGGATTCGGGGAAGTTCCCGATTTACGAACTTGCGCAACACGGATGGATGCGCGCGTTCGGGGAAAGCGAGGCGGCGATGCGGGCGTTGTCGGCGCTAATCGGCTCGCTGTCGAACGTGCTGGTGTTCATTCTTGGTGTAGAAGTGATGTTGGCGGTGACGCCGCCGCCTTCAGAGGAGAGTGACTGGGGCCCTAACTATACAATCGCGGCGTTGTGCGCGTTGTTGTTTGCGGTCGCGCTGCCGTCGGTCGACATCGCGCGGCAGGCGAGAATGTATTCGATGATGCAGGCGTGGATTCTCGCGCAGGTGATTTTCCTGCTACGAACGCGCCGGCTTGGGGGACTGGCGAACTACGTCGGCCTTACAATTTTTTCGGCGATTGCGGTGGCAACCAACTTTACCGCCGTGCTGGTGATTGCGGCGGAGGCGTTGTGGCTGGGCCACCTGTACTTCACTGATACCGGCCGAGATGCGCAAAACGGCGAACAAGTACGAAGGGCGACACCGTGGCTGATGGGATTCGCACTGATCGCCGCGATGGTGTTGCTGGTGCCCTTCTATCCGGGGTTGCGCTACGGAGTCGAGGGCGTGCAGCGGGGCGACTACGGCTGGATCAGGCCGCCGGGGCCGTGGGAGCCGTTGGCCACGTTCGAGAGCGGACTCGGCAGCTGGCCGTTTCCACTGTTTACGCTGTTCGCGATCGTGGGCGGGGTTCGGCTGTGGCGATCGCATCGCGCCGAGGCCGAGCTGCTGATCCTCTGGATCGCGATCCCGCCGATCGTGCTGTTCACTGGCTCGTACCTGGTTACTCCGATGCTGGTAACGCGCTACCTGATATCCTCTTTCGTTCCGTTGTATATACTCACTGCAATAGGCATTGAGTATTTGCCGTCGCCAAACTATCGTGCGGTCGCGATCGTTGCGATAGTAAGTCTCTCTATACTGCGGGTGTCATCTCTACTGAGGGCCGGAGACAACCGCTGGCGCGACGCGTGTGAGATTGCACTGAGTAATGCGGGTCCCGACGGACGCGTGGGCGTCAGTCACGAGTACTATCTCGTTAGCTACTACATGCCGGTCGCGCGCCGGGAGCAATTGGTTCGAGTTCCTTTCAATGGAAATGAGAATGAGGCGCCCCGGGTGGTAATCATTTCGGAGACGCTCGGCCCCGCGCAGGTCGCCGAGATTCGCCGCGCGTATCCAGTGGTCGTGGCCAGGTTCAAGAACGTAACGGTAGTTTCGCGGCCCCAGGCGGGCGTGCAGAATGCTCCGGCCAGCTAGTCGCGGGGCGGCACCGAGACGTAGCGATTGCCGCGTTCATAAAATCGCCATCGTTTCGACGCCCACAATCCGGCGTACTCGACGTTTATCCTTGGCGACGTGCCGATTCGTCCGACTGGAACTTCGGAACGCTCCAGGTAGAGTCTTCCGCCGCATAGATCCCGTCCATAGTCGGCGCCGGTAATAGCCATTGCATTAGTCAGTTTGCCGGGGCCATTAGTCAGTTCGCGGGAATCGGGCGGTTTGCGCCGCCGCCGCGCCATCAGGTCGATACCCAGTAGCGGTTCGATCGCTCTAATCAGTACCGCGTGCGGCACGCCGTCTGCGGTTGTCACAATGTTCATCGCCCAGCTGATTCCGTATAGCAAGTACACGTACGCGTGGCCCGGCGGTCCGTACATCGCGGTGGTTCGCTTGGTCAGTCCGCGCGCGCTATGCGCCGCGAGATCGAGCGGCCCGCGATACGCCTCAGCTTCGACGATTCGGCCCGCCGCGACGCCCTCGGCAGTGCGATGCACGAGGACTTTGCCGATACATTCGCGCGCCACTATCAGGACCGGTCGCGCGTAGAAGTCGCGCGTCAGCTTCCGCGACCCACGCGTAGCTTCGGTTACTGCAGCGTTGGAAAGCACGGCAACTCGGGCGTCAGAGTATAGCTGTACTTGCGTCCGCGCCACGTAAAGTCGCCTTGCGCGGCGCCGAAGACCTCTTGCACGGTCGAAGATTTCTGGCTGTCCTCAAGATTGTCGCGCTCGACCGGCGCGTAGGCAAGGAAGTGACGGGAGCCCGCCGTCAGCGCCGGCTCGACTGGCGGTTGGAAGTTGAGCTTGTCGATGCCGGGCTTCGGCGCCCAGCCGTCCGGGGAGCCGTCTTGACCCCTGACGAATGTCCAGCGCGGCGAGACGCCATTGCTGGTCAGCATCCACTGGCGGCTCTCGACCGAGCCGCGGTTGATTCGAAGCTCTTCGACGCCGGGCGTGGCCGTCGCAAGTTGGTCGCAACGCGGTTCTTCTTTGGGTTGGCTCGCCTCGTTTCGAATCGCGGTCTGTTGTGCGGCGTACGCCGCCATCTGCTGCTGCGTCGGCGGAATCGGCTTGACGTTGGAGTGAAGGAAGCATCCGGCACAGGCGAGAGCCAGGGCTCCTGCGATGAGCGAGCGAACGGCTGGACGCCGCCGCTGCCGCCCAGGTACTCGCGATGCGCCGGAAGCAAAGCGCGGGGCGATACGCGAGAGCTTTTGCTGGATGGGCGGCAAGGAAGTCAATGGCAAAGTGCGCTTCTATTCTCAATCGATCCTATCCGCATGTCGGCGGGGAATTCAATTGACAGTCCCGGGGTCGCTGCCTAGACTCGCCACAGAGCGGGTGTAATTCAGTGGTAGAATGCCAGCTTCCCAAGCTGGACGTCGCCGGTTCGACCCCGGTCGCCCGCTCCAGCATGACTTGACACGAGCGAGACTGGTCAGGAAAAATTGCGCCACGGCGCCGACCGGTCGCCGAGCTTTGGAACATCCGCCCCAGCCGGGGTTCCATTGGCGAAGGGGAAGTGCCCTCACGGTTGTCGATGTTCAGGCCATCTCTTAATACCGCGTCGCTGGGGGACGAGGGTGTAAAGAGGAGGCTTGTCCATGACCAAGCACGGCAGTTTCAAGAAGGTTGTCCGGCGCCACGCGCACGACACCGGTCAGCGCTACACCGAAGCGCTCACCGACCTTGAAGGGCTCCAAGCCCGGATGTTTCACCAGCCCGTCGGTGAGCGTCTGGTCACCCATCTCCGGGATCACTACGGCATCGACGCGGTCACCGCGACGAAGGCTAGTCAGCACCATGACCACGTCTTTCGCGTTGACCGCCGCGACGGCGACCCGTGGATTGCGCGCGCGTTCTCGCCGGCCCGCCCGCGGGCCGGCGTCGAAGGCGATGCCGCGATCCTGCGGTTTCTGGAGCGGCACGACTACCCGGCGGAGCGGCTCGCGGTCGACGACGCGGTGTCGGCGTTCGACGACTCTACCGTCCTCGTCACCCGATTCGTCCCCGGCGGGCCGCTCCCCGTGGCCGTCGGACGCGAGGGCCGCGAGAAGTTCGCCATCATGGGTGACCTGCTCGGTCGCCTGCATGCTCTGCCATTCGACGAGTTCGTCAGCCGCCCCGGTGGGGCGAGCGGGGATGATCCCAGCCGTGAGGGCAGCCCGCGTCAGGACCTCATGGCGGCCCTCGCGTTCCTAGACGCGGTCCAAACGAAGGTCGCTCCGGCCGACCGCGAGCGATTCGAGCGGCTCCGCGACCAGGTGCGCTCGGCCGACGACGGCCAGGGCCTGCCCGAGGCGTTGCTGCACGGCAACCTCCTCCACGCCCCGGATCACGTGATCCTGGGCGAGCAAGGGCCGGTGGCGATCAACTGGAAGGCGGCCGGTCGCGGCCCGCGCCTGGCGGATTTTGCCTGGCTTATGTGGGGCACCTGGCGCAACGCGGACTGGATCAATCTGGCCGTAGGCGCGTACCGCCAGCACGTCGAATTGACCGACGACGAGCTCGAGCGGCTCGAGGCGGTGATGTACATACGCCCGCTGTACCTGGGTTGCTTCAGCTACCGGCGTGACCTGGTCAACGGCCGCCCGCCCAAGGAAGTGTGGGGCTTCGTTAACCCCGAGCACATCGGCGCAATTGCAGCCGCGACCCGAGCCGCCTGCCGATGATCGCTACTCCCACTGCGTTCGGCCAGTTCGAAGTTGCCAGGAAATGAGCCAAAATCAGAGTCAGAGGCGGGAAATCGAGTTCACGAAAACCCTTGTGGTTCAAGGGTTTCCATCCTCAGGCTTCCCCGGCTCTCCTGCCTCGCTGCCCTTCCCAAGACGTAGCCGGTTCGAGCCCCGGTCGCCCGCTCCATGCTCTGCCATGCACGGCCTATGATTCACTTTCGAGGATTGCTAGTTCCATCGAAGAGTATACTTCGCGATGAGTCGCACGGGACGTAGGACGTAATAAAAGAAATAAAAGACCGGGGGAAGTTGCAAGGCCTGGTAGTCGGCAAAGGAAGGTGCGAAGTGGCCGAGCAGGTAGCGCAGACGATGGCGGCCGGACTCGAAAAGGCTCAAGCAGAACCGGATCAACTCGGACTCCGGGACGCGAATCGGCGCGGCAGCCAGCAAACGGTTTCGCACGGCGCTGGCCAGTTTATCTACCGCGGGATCGCCGGGCACCGTTGGCGGCAGCGTTATCCCGAGCAGGTCCTCCGCGAGCTTCAACCCCAACAGCAGCTCGCGCATCGTACCAGCGCGGGCCGACGCGGCCAGCACTTGCCGCCATCGCAAATTTGGGAAAGCGATCACGCACGATGCGATATCGCAGATCCAGCCGAGCCGTCCGAACGCATGTTTGGCTCCGTGCGCGCAGAGCAGGAGCAGCAGATGTTCCGGACGCAGCACGGGGATTTTCCGGCCGCAGAAGGCGGTCGATTCCAGAGATTGCCAGACGTCTTCGTAGTCGAAGGCGCTCGCGAAATAGCCCGGCAGGATCCGCCAATGCAGATCGACGCTTAAAAAGCGGGATTCATCGACCATCGAGATTTCCGCTCCCCGCGAACGCAGATAAGCAGAATCGCATGGCCAGTGCAGAGGGGTGCCGACCCGGTAGCCCTTGGCGGACAAGACGTCACGGACCCGCAAAACATCACCGCGATGGACGAGCCAATCGAGATCGCTCGAACAGCGCATCGATAAATCGCCATAGAGTTGCTGGCTCAGCACCGGCCCCTTTAACGGAACGAAAGCGATTGCGTGTTGCTCGAACAATTCGCTCAATCTGCAGAGCTCCGCGCTGAGCGCCAGGTTCCATCGAGCATTTTTCTCGAACGCTGAATGGAGGTCTTCGGCAGCATGCTGCGGTATCGGGACAGCTCGAAGCGCGTGGTAGAGCATGGGCGTAACCGCATGGGCCGAGGACAGCCGCATCAATTCGCTCCAGTCGAGTCCGCTCGGATCCGGTGGCGGATCTTCGGGATGGAAAAATCGGCGCACGGCCGCGACCAGAAATTGGCACTCGCCGCTCACTGGAGGTTTTGTGCCGACCGCCAGACGGCGTAGCGCCCTCCCTGCGCGATCAATTCCTCGTGTGAACCCGATTCGAGCACCCGCCCCTCGTCCATGACGTGGATCTGGTCGGCCAGCATCGCGGTGGTGAAGCGATGT
Organism: uncultured delta proteobacterium; assembly: GCA_963724395.1. Taxonomy (GTDB): domain Bacteria; phylum Desulfobacterota; class Binatia; order Binatales; family Binataceae; genus Binatus. Next base: position 923,190 of record CAVRUK010000006.1, read on the forward strand.
GTAATCAGCAGAGTGGTGCGTCCCGATGCAAGGTCGCGAAAGCGCCGCAGCCAGTCAGCCTCGGCCCACGGATCCATCGCGCTCGTCGGCTCGTCCAGGATCACGATCGGAGCATCCCGTAAAAATGCCCGCGCCAGGGCCAGACGCTGCCACTCGCCGACGCTCAACTCGACGCCTTTGTCGAACCAATGGCCGAGCGGGTTTTCGTAGCCCTCGGGAAGGCGGCCAATGAAGGCTTCGGCCCCGGCAGCCTCGGCGGCCGCTCGAATGAGCCCGGCTTCATCGATCCTCGAGAGATCGCCCAGGCCAATGTTCTCACGTACCGAAGCGTTGTAATGCACCGGCTCCTGGAACAACACGCTGATTTGTTGACGAAGCTCATCGAGTGCGAAGTCTCGAAGATCGGTGCCGTCGATCGTGATCGAGCCGGCCTGGGGATCGTAAAAGCGGCACAGCAACTTGACCAGCGTACTCTTGCCCGCTCCGTTGGGACCGACAATCGCTACCACGCGGCCTTTGGGCACGAACAGCTCAAAGTCCTGGAGCGCCAGGCGTTGCGTGTCCGGATAGCGAAAACTTATGTTTTGAAAACGGATACCCTCGCGTAGCTGGCGCGGGAACGAAACCGGCGCCGGCCGTGAGACGACTTGCGGCTCGAGCGCAAGGAACTCGAACAGATTGCCGAGGAACAGCGTGTTTTGATACAGCTCCCCGACGCTTCGCAGAAGCTCGCGGGCAAGGCTTAGGCCTTGCTGGAACGCTTGATACAAAAGGGTGAGATCGCCGAGTGTAAGTCCGCCGCGCAGCGTCTTGAAAAGCATCCAGACGCAAGCTGCCGCGGTCACCACCAGTGTCGAGGCGCCCGCCATGAGCTGTGCCAGGCCCTGGTCGCGAGCCAAATCGATGCGTTTCTTGCGCAGCACCTCGCGCAGCCTGCGGTACGCAGCCTCAAAGTAATCCCCCAGGATAAAGAGACGAAGTTCAGGCGCGGTTTGTCCCGAGGTCAGCAGCCAATCGTAGTACCAGATGCGGCGTTCGATTGGAGTCGTTTCAATCCGAAGCTGATGCTGCTTGACAGCATAGCGAAGCACCATGGTGAGTACCGGGATCGTGCTCAACAACAGCGCTAGCGGAAGCAATACGCCGAAACCGGCCAGCACTGCGAGCATCGCGACGAGTGTGACGCCATTCTGAAGCACGCTGCCAAGCTTTTCGAGGAACGCGATGGGCCGGTAGCTTGCTTCATCGCGCGCGCGGTGCAGATGGTCGTAGAAATCGGGCGACTCGTAAAACGCAAGATCCGCTGAAATCGACTTGCGGTGGATAAGCCCCGTGATATGCTCCTGCACCAGCTCCGCCTCTGCCGTGCGGACCCAGTTATTGGTGCCGCGCAGCAGCTCGGCCAGCAGTTGCACTATCGCCATCAGCACGGCAGGCGGCAGTATCGGCCGCCAGTTGCCTCCCGAGCGGACCGCGGCGACAATCCCATTGACCAGCGGCCGGGTAAGATAGACAGTCGCGACCGGAAGAAATCCTTGAACGAGAAGCAGGACGGCCCAAGTGACGGTCCAGCCAGGCGCGGCCTGCCAGACCAGGCGCAAGGCCCGCGAAAGGTCAAACAGTTGACGTGTCGCGCGACGAACGCTGATGGAAGAGTATTCTGGCAATCCGCTATGCCGACCGAATCTCGGCTAACTTATTACTCCGGCGGATAGTGGTCAATCTGGAAGCCATCGAGATTCCATCGGCTGGATTGCCGCCGCGCTGGTCGCGATACGCCGATTGGATTCGGCGGAATCCTCTGCCTTGCGCCCTCGCGATCCAGGCGGGCCTGTTGTTTTACCGCCTCGATCTTCTCGAACCATGGGGAGATGAATGGTTCACGCTCACGACGGTTCCACTGCCGTTGAATCGAATCCGCACCATTGTTGAAGCCGTCGCTCATCCGCCTCTCTATTACTTCCTGCTTCACTTCTGGATTCAAATTCCATGGCCTGCAGGTCCTCTCATCAAGATGCGTGCGATGTCGGTCCTGTGGACGCTGCTGACGACCATAATTCTCGACCGGCTGTGGCTGATTGACCTGGAACCGAGGGTGCGGCGAATGTTCCTTTTGCTGTGGGTATTCTCGCCCTGCCTGCTGCTCTACTCGCGGATGGCCAGGTCCTACAGCATGCAGATGGCGCTGGCGCTGCTCACGATCTATGCCGCATCGAAATGGATGGCTCGGCCGCGAAGTCCACGATGTCTGCTCGCGTATACCTGCTGCCTGGTCGCGCTTCTATACACACACTATCTACCGGGTCTGGCAATTATGGCATCAGTCTGGATGCTATTCCTGGCAAAGACGGAGTTGTCGCCAAAGGTCCGCGCGACGATAGCTACTGCGCCACTTCTGGCCGTCGCGCTCTTATACCTGCCCTGGATGATCTATCTCTATGGAGCACTTGGCGACTGGAGGGCGTCTAATACGTATCAAGTCGGAAACCCGGTCATCGATCAGCTGGTTAGGATCGCATTTTGGTTCGTGTCATTCAGTTTCGGAGAGACTATTTCCACGCTCGGCGTTGTACTTGGCGCGGCAATGACGCCTGTGGTTGCGTACGCATTGTATAGCGGCATACATTCGCGACCAAAATGGATAGGTCTCGTAGGTGTGGCATCTCTCGTCGGTTACGTCGGGGTGAGCCGATGGAGCGGCTTCCCATTCACACCCAGCCACCTTCTATTCGTACTACCTTTCTTTCTGATCCTTTTGGTGAAGGGAATTGACTCGGGCCGTCGCGGGGGCTTCCTGGCATTCGCGGGACTCTTGATCATCTATATTTCCGGCGATTACAGCTACTTCGCGAAGCTTGGCTACTTGAACAAGGCCTATTGCGTTCCCTACCAGGCGATGGCCGACGTCATCATGCGCGACTCGCCCGCCACCGGCGCCGTGCTCTTAGTGGACGGATACAGTTCCGTCGCTGACCCAATGCTGGATCGCTTGGGAAAAGGAGTCCAAGTGATTTTCCTCAACGACGAACTACCAGCCGAGCAGGCAATCGAGATGGTCAGGCATAAACCGGGCATTATATGGTTCTGGCGCCACACTAACGACACCTCGCCGGACAAATTCGTCAGCCGAATGGAAAAGAACTTGGCAGAAGGCAGAACTGTCAAACAATATGACTATCTACCGTATTCGGCGCCCGAGCGCTGGATCCTCGGCTTGTTACGTGGTCCGGGACAGCCCGAGTACTTTTACAGACTTTCAGAAATGCGCCAGAACTAAGTCCCCATCACGGTTGCAGCTGAGAGCTACCTGACTCTTCCGGCTACGGCCTGGCGAATCAGCCGCTCCTTCATACCCTGTTTAGCGCTGAACCATCCCGCAAATGCCGTTTTTGGCTCGCCTGTTTGAACGTCGGTCACGCGATGTTCAAAGTCCCTGGAAATGCGGAAGAGGATCGCATCACCCAGTCCGGTGTTGGCGACCTCGACCAGTATCCGGTGCGAGTTATATTCGCGCATTTGGAAAACACCGCCCAGGTATCCTCGTGGACTTAGGTTGAGACTCATACCGATCAGCCGCCCATCGCCGAAGTCATTATGCCAGGCGTCAGTATGTCCGCTATTGGGTTCCATCCGGTACACCCTGCCTTCGAACCAGGTCAAAGAGTTGCATCCGGTGATTTCGCGGATTGTTTCAAGGAACCTCGGCGTATTGCTGGCGAAGTGCAAAAGATTAGAGGCGGCACCGATCTCGCCGACGGATTCGGAGTAAGAGAAAGACCCTGAGACCAGATTGTCCCGCCACTGGCCTTGCTCAATGTAAGTAAGCGCGAGAGATAGAAGCTGCGCATCGAGCAGGCCTGGGAGTCGAACCCAATGCCTCTTTTCGAACTGGCTGCGGAGCCCTGCTACGTCTTCTCTCTCTACGACCAGCCGAGCGTTTCGCAACTCGATCATTTTTGCAACCTTACTTTGTCCGGCCACCCAAGCCAATCGCAACATCTCCGCTGCAGCTCAGAGCTATCTGACTCTCCTCGCTAATTCCTCATGCCTCATCACGTCCTTCATGCTCCGCTTAGCGCTGAACCATCCCGCAAATGAAGTTTTTGGTTCGCCTGCTTGGACGTCGGTTACGCGATGTCGAAGGTCATCGGAAAGGCTGAACAGGATGGCGTCACCAACTCCAGTATTGGCGATCTCCGCCAGCATCCTATGCGAGTTCTGTTCCCGCATTTGAAAAAGACCGCCCCGGTATCCCTGTGGGCTCAGGTTGACGCTCATACCGATCAACCGCCCATCGACGACGTCACTGTGCCACTTCTTACCGTGGATGACATTGGGTTCCATCCTGTACACCCTGCCTTCGAACAAGGTCAGTGAATTGCAGCCGGCGATCTCACTGATTGTTTCCAGGAACCTCGACCCGTTGCTGACAAGCATCAAGAGATTAACGGCGGCGCCAGTCTCAAGGAGGTATTCGGAGTAGGAGATATTCCCTGACACCACATTCTCCCGCCACTGGCCTTGCTCAATATAGGAAAGGACCAGAGATAGAAGCTGCGGATCGAGCAGACTCGAGAGTCGAACCCAGTGCGTCTTTTCGAACTCGCGGCGGAGCCGCGCTACGTCTTCTCGGTCCACCACCAGCCCAGCCTTTCCCAACTGGATCGTCATCGCAACCTCACGTTATCCGGCCACCCGCACCAAGCCCACCGCGTGGCCGTAGCAAGTCCCTCCGGAAAAATATATCAGCTCCATATCGGCTTCGTTCATCTCCGAAAGGATCTCTTGCCGAACAAAGTGATGTTGGAATCCTGCCCTCAGCCAGTCCCCTTCTTCCACAGGTTCCGCTCGCCGGAGCATGCGGATGGCACTCCCGATCCTGGCCGTCCAGACACGCCGCCTTCCAGGCAGGCCTTCCGTAAAGGATACCATCACGGGTGCGCCCGGATTCAGGAACTTCCTCAAGTCTCGAAGAAAACGAATTCTGCGGGCTCTTCCCGGTATGTACATGTAACCCGAGAAGCCGACCAGGACGGCGTCGTAATGGCCTTCAGATTCAGGCACGGACGAGGGCGCCGCGTAGACCAGCTTCGCCTCTATGTGATGTTTCCTCAACGTGTTCTGGCCAGACTCAACCAGAGGCACGCAGCAGTCAAAGCCGTCTACCTTGAAACCGGAGCCAGCCAAGGCGAGCATTTCTCTGCCCGCACCGGCTGCGGCTACGAGTATCCGGCCGCCGGGCGGGAAAAAACGCCGAATCGCCTCTTGCTCCCAGATGAAGAGGCCGGAGTTCAAATAGGACTCGTCTGCGTAGCGGCCATACCGCCGCAAATACCGTTGCTCGGTAAGACTCTCTAACTCGTCGTAGGTGAGCAACCCCAGAAACAGACCTTGAATGAGCGCTGTAGTTGAGTTGTGAATCCACGATAGAAGACGCTCAATAAAAAAATAAAGCGGCGCAATCATGAGCTTGGCCGGTACTCGCCCGCCAAGACGAAAGTGTGCGGCGGCCGTTCCATCGAAACCTTGCCGCTAGTCAAACGTCACTTGCTGTATCGCTGGGATAGGTCTGCCGCCCTGGTCAGCGCGGCGTTCCAATTCGTGAAGCGGGCGGGAAATTCAGCGACCAGCGCCTTTGCGATCTCATCGAGCGAGTGCTTCTGCCGCATGAGGTCGAGCGCCAGCCGATCGATCGAAAAATCTTCGTTGGGCTCCGGAACAAACCTGTGTGCACGTTTGCGCAGGCGGTCGGGCGGGAGCGGCGTGCCACTGAAGGTTGACTGCCGAAACTCGGAAATTACCCGCTCGCCCCTTATCACCCGCGTTTCCCACGACCATTCGTAATCCGCGTGGACGAAGTCGGCACGGAGGCGAACCTGGATCCGGTCGTTCGCTATCAGGTCGATGGCTTCCGGCCAGGGCAGGAGCCCTTGCTTGTAAGCGTGGGATTCGGGCGAATTGGAATAGCCCATCCCTGGGGCGGTTTCGCAATCAAACCAGAGGCACACGCCGCGCGCGCTGGCGGCGCCGCTCATGACCCACCGCAACTCACCGTCAGCGTTGATGCTATCGAGGTTCTTGTAGTCCAGGACTTTCCAGCGTTGCGGTTCCGCGACCAGGTCTCGATCGCTCAGCCGAATTCCGCAAAAGTTGTTCGCGGCTCTCAGACGCGCGCGGCTGAAATCGAATTGGTACGCGTTGTTCCACGTGCCAATGAAGTCCTCATAGATCTCGGAGGAGGCCGGCGCAGCCCATATCGTGTCGCGTGCCGGGATGATCCAGCCTTCGGGCTTTAGAAATCGGTCGCGTGCGTCGAGAATCGAAACGATGCTCTTCTGGAAAAGCGGATTGAGGCCACGAATATCCGCCACGATTCCGTCGACCTTCTCGGGAAGATCGATATCAGTGGTCATCGCTTGAATAAATTTGATGCGGTCCGAAAACCCGTTGTCTGCCGCGACCTGTCTGGCTAACTCAATTACGTCATCAGGTTCGACCGCGTAAACCCTGCCGGCGCCGGCACGACAGGCGAGAAACGCCAGGATCCCAGGTCCGGTGCCAATGTCCAAAACCACTGCTCCCGGCCGGACTTTGACCCGGAGCGCTCGATCAAAAGATAAGGTACGGCCATTGTCGGCGACCAGTCTTCCGTATTTTATGAGATCGGACATCCTGGTCGCTCAGACCGCATCAAGTATGGTCAGCCCCGGGCATGTTACCCCCATCTTCATTCATAGTTACATTTATTTTTGTGGTGACGGAGCCTAGATCGCCATAGATTTGTAATTGAGGTTTCTTATACGGCTTCTTGCCCTCAAAGCCGGTTCCTCGAACGTCATTCTTGTCTTTCGTAACCATTCTTCAATTCCTCCTGAGTACTCACTCCGTCAAGGTTAGAACACCACAACCAATGATTGAGAACAAGCGGCCGAAGGTTCATCCAGAGCTCCAATGCGTCACTGGGCATCGTACTGGGCACGTTGTGCGGGTTCACGAACTCGAAGAGTTCTTCGGTTGGAACCAGCGGCGGCATACCGCTCCGCCGAATCGTTTCAAATGCGGGGCTCTTGGGCAGCGGGCTTTTATCCCTACGGAGAATCTCATCCGGCAATATGTTCCGCATAGCCTGCCGCATCAAATGCTTCCGGCGGCACCATGGCACAGATGGCACCGCGAGCATATAGCGCAAGAGTCTGAGATCGAGATAGGGATGCCGGAACTCCACCGGAGCTTCCATGAAGCCGGGATCCATCGACTCGAACAGTCTCTGCCAATGCGCGAGGGCGAATGACTGAAAACCAAAGGGGCGGACCGGATGTGGCGAATCCTTCAATTGAATCGCCTTGCGCTGAATCGTCTCCCACCTGGTACGCACGCGTCCGTCCTTGATGCGAACTCTTCGTTAAGCCACGTAGGAAACTCCGGTCCGCGCGCCTCGCCGGCGATTCGCTTGCCGTAGGACAGTATCGTCGACATCGGAAGAACCCGCCGATGCGCGATCGCGTGCTGGAAAACATCTCGCGCCAGCCTGCTCCACCGTCCGCCCTGTGCCAGGTAACGGAGATAGGGCTTCCACTCGTACTCGAGCGCATTGTCCGGACCCTCTCCATGAAAGAACACGCGTCCATGTTCCGCCAGGCTGCGGTAGTAAACCAGTTTCTGCGCGCGCTGGAGGGAATACACCGAGGGTTCAGGGGTGCGAAACGGACGGCGATTCCACTCCGGATCAATCAGCTGGTCGTCACACACAATGTAGTGAATGGGAATCCCGAGACGGTCGGCGACCAGCCCTGCATAATAGCGCTCGTCGTCTTGAATCACGCGGTCGAAGACGTGGGTGAAGGCCGCAACCTCCGGTCGGCGATCGGATAGTCGGCACGCGGTTGCCGCCAGCGTGGTTGAATCCAGCCCCCCTGACATGGACACACCAATCCAGGAGGTGCGCGCTCGATCCCGGACCGCGAGCGTCAGTAACTCGGTGAAGCGATCCACGTAATCCGAGTTACGCCGGTAATACACCGGCTCATCGATCGGCATCGACCAGTAACGGCGCGAGACGCAACCATCTTTCGATACCGTCAGGGTATGAGCGGGCGCTATCCGCTGGACGTCCGAAAAGGTGGTCGTAGCGGCGTCCTGGTTCACGTCGATAAGCAAATAGTCGGCAATCGCCAGCTCATTCAGCTTGCTGGAGACGTCCGGATGCCTCCGTACGCAATTCAGCGTATTGCTGAAGACAAAAGTTTTGCCGGATTGAAAGTAATAGAACGGCTTGATCCCCATCTGATCGCGAGCGCTGCGAGCCGGGTAGCATCTTGGATAAACGGAGGCGGCCCACGCCGAATAGCTTTTTTTGTTCGGCGTGCGCCGGCGATCTTAAGGCTGGTCCAGCCCGCCACGTGCTGAACTCTCGTCCATCGCAGGGCTGGCTCGGAATGACCTCACTTGCGAAAAGAACGCCTGCCACATAAAAAGCATTAGGACTGGTTAAACGCAGCTTAGAAGTATGGTAGCAGCACAGGCAGCGGGAGGTTTGGGAACGGCTCCGGGGGCTCCCAAGCCGCACATCGTGCCTTCGTCGTGGTGGACGAGAATTCATGCGGCGCAAGCGGACCTGAGCGATCGCGAGCGATTGTTCGCTCTATGGCTTGGGGCTGCCGCCGTGATGCTCAAGGTGCGGCTCCAGATTATTCTGCTTGCGCCGGCGATGTTCCGTTCCAAGCCTGTCCTGGCGCCGTGGCTCCCGCTCGTCGCCTACCAGGACGTGTTGTTTATTGCACTTGCGAGTTGGACTTGGTGGACGGTTTTACCGCTGCTCAAGCGCCCGCACGCCCGGCGCGCAGCCTATATTGCAGGCTGGCTGGTGGGACTGTTCGCGGCAGGTTATGCGGTCCTCAATTTCGAGGTCTACAGATACTCGCAGTTTGCGCTGACCTACCAGTTTATCGTTTTCCATCTGGACTATATCCGCGACAGCCTCGCTGGCGCGCACCTGTACGCGGTCTTACTCGCGCCGCTGTACGTGCTGGTGATTGCAGTCGCGATTCCCCGGTTCGCGCCCGGCCTTCTCGGCCGCGCAGCGCGCGGGTTTCACTCGCGGCTCGGAGCCGCGTTCGTCGGGCTTTACGCGATCGCCGGGATGGTCTGGGGCGGCTACTTCAGCCTGTATCAGTCCGCCTTCCAAAACCCCGAATGGCAGTTCTACAGATCGCTGCCCTATCACTATGAAGCAGCATTCCTAGCGGTCATATTATTATGGCCGCTAATTCATACCGCCCAGGCGAAACTCGGTGATCGCGAGCGATTGTTTGCCGCCTGGCTCGGGGCTGCCACTGTGATGGTCTATGCGCGGCTGGAGATTCTGCAGCTAGCGTGGCCGATGTTCCGTCCGCGGGCAATCCTGGCGCCGTGGCTCCCGCTCGCCGCCTACCAGGACTTGTTGTTGATTGCGCTTGCGAGCTGGATTTGGTGGACCGGACTACCGCTCCTCAAGCGCCCGCGCGCCAGGCGCACCGTCTGTATTGCAGGGTGGGTGGTGGCACTGTTCGCCGCGGGTTATGCGGCTCTGAATGTGGAACTCTACGGATACTTTCAAGGTTCGCTGACTTACCAGCTTATCGTTCTCTCAAACCATCTGGACTATATCGGCGACAGCTTGGCCTATTTTGTGCACACCGGTAAACATCTGCAGCCGATTTTGCTCGCGCCGCTGTACGCGCTGCTGGTTGCGATCGCCATTTGCCGGCTCGCGCCCGGACTTCTCAGCCGTGCGGCGCGCGGGTTTAACTCGCCGTCCGCGGCGGCCTGCGTCGGGCTTTACGTGATCGCCGGGATGGTGTGGGGCAGCTACTTCAAGGAGTATCAGTCCGCTTTCCAAAACCCTGAATGGCAATTCTGCCGGTCGCTGGTCTATCACAATGAAGCAGCGTTCCTTGCAGGAAAATTCCCGAGGCAGTACCTGGATGACTTCTTGCCGCGTCCCGGCGCAAGTGCGGCGGGCGGCGGCGTGAATGCCGCCAGCGCATCGATCGGTGGGAGCGGATTTCGCCCCAGGAACGTGGTCCTGGTTATAGGAGAGTCGCTGGGAGCCAGGTATATGGAACTCTACGGGTCTCCGTATGCCGATACGCCTGAAATGGAGAAATTGGCGCAGCATGGCGCGCTCTTCGAGCGGACATACGTGTCATGCCCGTACAGCGACAATGCGGTCGCCGGACTGTTCACCTCGGTGTACCCATACCACTACTGGCAGGCGGTCATAACGCACGCACCCCAGCTGTCGATTCCGGGAATCGGCGGGATCCTTCAAAGCCACGGCTACCGAGTGGCTTTCATCCACTCAGGAAACCTCGCGGATAGCGAGCAGTCTTACCTGCGAACGCACGGCTTTCCGGAAGTCCATGACAAGGGCGACTTACCGGGATTTCCGCGCGGGCACAGTCTGGGGAGATGGCACTACGATTTCCGCACGCGCGACGCCAAGCTGGTACCGGCTGCTATGAACTGGATCGGGACCGATCGCGCGAAGCCGTTCTTCCTGGCCCTGTGGACCGATGACACGCATTCGCCCTATACACCACCGGCGGTGAAGTCATTTGGCGTCCCCGACGGCGACCTCAACCGGTATCTGGGCGCGGTCGAGGAAACCGACGCCAACGTTGCAGAACTGGAGCGCGAGCTGGCGGCGCGCGGACTCCTCGACGATACGCTGGTGGTCGTGACCGGGGACCACGGCGAGCAGTTCGGACAACACGGGAAAGCGGGGCATGGATTCTCACTGTATGAGGAAGAGGTGCGCGTGCCGCTGATAATTGCCAATCCGCGGCTGTTCCCGCATGGCGAAAAAATCGATTCGATCGCGCGGCAAATCGATATCGCCCCGACCGTGCTTCATCTGCTGGGCTTCGATGCTCCTCGGCAGTGGCAGGGAGAAGACCTGTTCGATGGAGGAGCCGAGCGCCGCGCCTACCTCTTCGACGACTATCACTTCGGTGTGGTCGAGGGCGATCACAAGTATCTTTACGATGCGCGTTCAGCGCATTCCGAGATCTACGATCTGAGCCGCGATCCCGGCGAGCTCAATAATCTCAGCGGCGATAGGGAAATTTCCGGGTCGGCCAACGAGGCCTACGAGAGGCTCGCCGCATGGTCGTCGTTCCAGAACCGATACCTGGACAAGTTCGATCCGCAGCACCGTTGAGAAGTTTGGACGCAGACGTTGAAGCGCCAAACCTCGGCTCATTTCACTTTCGCGCCCGGCACCACGAGGATCTGGCCATTCATCGCCGGCGGATGCATCGTGCAATAAAAGTTGAAAAGCCCCTCTTTGTGGAACGTGAACAGGTAAGAGGTCTTCGCGAGTAGTGGCAGTCTCAAATGCAGCAACACTTTCGAATCAGGCGCGGTGAGCATGAAGTCATGGTCCTCGTTCTGCAGATTCCAGAAGGTGAGCATCGTGGGCTCTTCGCGCCTCACCGCGAAAAACCACGGCGAGAACGCGTAAACGTTGCCGAATTTAGGTGCCCGCGCGACCCACTCGGTCACGATTATCACTTCCGCCGCCGCTTTCCCTTCTGCGGTGACTGACACAATCTTGGACGCCTTGGCATCGGGCAAATAGAAATGCTGGTCCGCCGGCGGCGCCGCCGATGCGCTGGCAGCGTAGATCAACTGCCAGAGCAATGTAGGTATCAGGATCATGGATCGTCGCCGATTCCGGTCGGCCTCGAACGCTGCTGTATTCATGCGATCGCCTGTAATGTTTGCATCCTTCTCGACGCTCATCGTCAATTTCCCAACACGGTTCGAGAAGTGAATGAGGTTCCGCGGCCAATGTGCCAAGCTCTTTTCCACAGGCAAATCGTGAGAAGGCGCACGCGCCAAGTGGAGGCGGATGTCAGCCAATCTTCTCGCACCCACGCGCAATAGCTAGTTGCTATTCATCCTTGCGACCACTGGCTATACTCGCCATACCCTGTCGACGAAAACAGAAGCGCGCGTCCAAGACGCTCGCGAGTCGCGGGGACAGGTATATGATTTCAGCGCGCGAATCGGTCTGAGAAGAACTAGCCGTCGTCAAGGGCGGCTATGAACTCGGCGACGATTGCGATAGCCGCGCGGACATTGTCAGCTTCGGTGCGGCCGCTGCGTGCGCGCGGCTTGAAGGAGTGGTCGCCATCGTCGAGCCACTCGATGCGAATCGCGGGAGATAGTTTGTAACCGGCGACTTCTTCGGGGCGGCCGAAGCTGTCGCGCGTGCCCTGAAGTATCAACGTCGGCGTCCGCAGAATTTCCAGATGCTTAGTTCGCGTTTTCTCGGGCTGGCCGGGCGGATGAAACGGGTAGCCGAGGCATACGACGCCACGCACCGCGGCGTCGTCCGCGACCATCGTGGCGATCCTGCCGCCCATTGATTTACCGCCGATCACGAAGCGGCGCCCGCCATCTTGCGCGTCGATCATCTCGCGGAAAGATTGCATCAGGACGCGCGGCGGATCCGGCGCGCCGCCCTTGCCGGTCTTCCGCCGCCGTTGCATGTATGGAAATTCGAACCGGATCACGCGAACGCCGGACGCCGCGAGCCCTTCAGCGACACGCTGCATGAACGCCGAATCCATCGGCGCTCCGGCGCCATGCGCAAACAAGAAAGATTTCGCCGCCGTCTCTGGTCCGTCGACAAGGAGAGCCGCCATAGGATTGGATCATCGAACGGCGGCGGCGGCGGGGCAACCTCCGGCATCACTATGCGTGAGCGGCGGCTGCCGGGGCCGAGGCTCTCAGTGGCGCGGTTGCGTCGGCGAACTCGGCCAGGTAGCGCGACACGCTCGGGCGGTTGCGCATTCGCGACAGCCAGCTCGACAGGTTTCCGAACTCCGGCGACGGCGCGCTCTCCATCAACGACGCGATGTTGATCGGCGAGAAGCACGAGATGTCGGCGACGCTGAAATCGCCGCACAGGTACTCGCGGGTCGCGAGCTCGCGATCGAGCCGCTGATACTGGCGCGCAAGCTCGGCCTTGGTCTGCGCGACCGCGGCGGTGTCTCGCGTCGACGCGTCGGGCTTCAGCAGCACCTCGCGCACCAGCACGCCGAGGTTGGGCGCGATGAGAGTGTCGCCGAGATCCTCGAGGACTCTGCATCGCGCGCGCTCGGCGGCGCCGGCCGGGAACAGCGGCGTCTTGGGAACGCGCTCGTCGAGGTATTCGAGGATGATGGTCGAGTCGGGAATCACCGCGTCGCCATCGACGAGCACGGGAATCTGCGCCTTGGGATTGAGCCGCGGCAGTTCCTCGGGCTTGATCCATCCGGTGGCGGGCGTCCAGTTGACGAGCCGAGTCTCGTGCGCGATCGCCTTTTCGAACATCGCGATACGCGGTTTGGCGCTGTACACGCTGAGCGGAGAGTAATAGAGCTTCATCGTTTTCCTCCATTCCATGTTGAACGTTTGCGATTACTTTTTGGGTTCGCTCGGGATAACCATCTGCGTTTGCGTGACGATTGCGAGCAGCTTGCCGTTCTCCGACGTGACGCGCGTCTGCCAGACCATGGTGCGCCGACCCCGATGAATCGCGAGACACTCCGCCCGCACGGTGGTGCCGGCCAGCGCGGGCGCAAGGAAGTTGGTCTTCGATTCGAGCGTGGTGGTGGTCGCGCCGTCGCGCCGTCGCGCAGATTCAGCGAAGTCGCGCAGGCGCCGAGCGTATCTGCCAGCGCCATCATCGCACCGCCATGCAGCACCGCAGGCCGCGTGCACATGTCCTCGCGAACTTTCATCTCGGCCGTCACGGATTCCGGCGTCGCGGTCAAAAACCTGATTCCGAGCAGCTTTGCGAATGGAAGCGGGTCGGGGTTGAGTTGTTCGATTGCGTCCATGCAGCATCATGCGCTCGCGGGCGAACGCGAGTGGACTCCTGATAGTTCCACTTTAGGAATTAATTAAGGGTCCACTTCCTACGTCGATGAGCGCGTAGTACGGTGCTTTTCGAGAGGTGCCGGATGTTCCTGAAGCTCGATGCGGAGGGCGCTCTCTACGATCAGATTTACCGAGCGCTGAGAGGCAATATTCTAAGCGGGCGCCTGGCGGCGGCTGCGCGCGTGCCTGCCACGCGCGACCTCGCGCTCGAATTGGGCGTTTCGCGCAACGTCGCGACAATGGCGTACCGTCAACTGCTCGACGAAGGCTACCTGACGGCCAGGATGGGCGCGGGCACATTTGTCGCGCGCGAACTGCCGCGCCACCTGACGACGGTTGCCCGGCGTCGGCGGACCGCCGAGGTGCGAACTCCGTCGCCCGTCCATCTGTCGGCGTATGCGCGCCGCGTGCGCGAGGCGTCGGGTGGCGTGCAGTTCACGTGGGAGCCGCGGCGTGCCGTGCTGCCGTACGATTTTCGCTACGGTCCGCCATCGTTCACCGATTTTCCGCATGCAACGTGGTGCCGCGTGGTTGCGCGGCGCGCGCGACGCGTCACGATTCGCGATCTCGACTATGGATCCCCCGAAGGATTGCCGGCGCTGCGCGAGGCGATCGCCGAGTACGCCGGCCGCGCCCGCGCGATCGCATGCACTCCCGAACAGGTCCTCGTGGTCAACGGCTCGCAACAGGCGCTGGACCTGGCAGCGCGCGTGCTCGTCGATCCGGGCGACGTCGTGTTGATGGAAGAGCCGCACTATCGCGGCGCACGCACCGTGATGAGAGCGGCGGGCGCGAAGATCGAAACGATCGCGGTGGACGAGCATGGCCTGCGCACCGGTGAGCTTGCGGATCGGCGCACGCTCAGCCGCCTCGCCATCGTGACCCCGTCGCATCAGTTTCCAACTGGCGCGCTGATGCCGCTGGGGCGGCGGCTCGAGCTGCTAACGTGGGCGCGGCGTTCCGGTGCCTGCGTATTCGAGGACGATTACGACAGCGAGTATCGCTACTCGGGCCGGCCTATCGAGGCACTCGCCGCGCTCGATGACAGCGGGTGTGTGCTGTACGCGGCGACGTTTTCGAAAGTGATGTTCCCGTCGATCCGGCTGGGGTACATGATTCTTCCCGAGCGGCTGGTCGAGCCGCTCCGCTCGGTCAAGGCGCTGATGGACACTGGCGGTCCTACTCTCATGCAGGCCGCGCTGGTGGATTTCATCCGCGAAGGCCACTTCGAACGGCATCTGCATCGGACGCGCACGCGCAATTCACGGCGCCGTACCGCGATGCTCGACGCGATCGAGCGTTACCTGGGCGCAAGCGCCGCGGTCTCGGGCATCAATGCCGGACTTCATCTGATGCTTTGGCTGCGCGATATTCCCGCGTCGAGAGCGCGCGAGTTGCAAATGCGGGCGGCGCGCGCCGGCGTCGGCGTGTACCCGGTGGCGCCGTTCTATCTGAGCCCGCCCAAGCAGGTCGGGCTGCTGCTGGGCTACGCGTCGCTGCCGGAAAAGCAAATCACGGAAGGCATCCGCCGCTTCGCGTCCGTGCTGAACTCGCTCTGAGAGCGAATTGCAAATGCTGGTTTGATCGACACCATGTTTCCGGTATATACTATACCCCCTACAGTATAATCATTTGAGGTACCATCCATGAGTCATACGATCCAGGAAAAAGCCAAGCTGCTCCATCGCGTGCGCCGGGTCCGCGGCCAAATCGAAGCGGTCGAACGGGCACTCGAAGATGAGAAGGGATGCGCCAGCGTGCTGCACCTGGTCGTCGCGGCGCGCGGCGCGATGAACAGCCTGATGGCTGAGATTATCGAGGGACATATCCGAACCCACGTCGCCGATCCGAACCGCGATCGCGATCGGAGCCGGGCCCGAGGCGCACAGGAGCTGATCGATGTCGTTCAGGCGTATCTGAAGTAGGGCGGTGCCGCGTATGGGACAGGTAGAACGAGCTGATTCCGTAGAGACCGACGAACACGACAGCGCGCCGAGTTTCGGATGGATCGAAGCCACTAGAATTGTCGCAGTGGCGCTGGCTGCCGTCGCCGTGCGGCTTCATGTATGGGAGCCGCTGCCGCATCTCACCGTAATCGGCATCGCCGGCGTTTTGATTGGCGGCTGGCCAATCTTCGAAGAGGCGTTCGAGCACGTCGCCGCGCGTCGGATGACGATGGAATTGTCGATGGCAATCGCGATCGTCGCCGCAGCCGCGATCTCCGAGTATTTCACCGCGCTCATCATCACGCTGTTTGTGTTGGTGGCCGAGGTCCTCGAGGGCATGACGGTTTCCCGCGGCCGCCGAGCGATCCGCGACTTGCTGGATTTCATTCCGCGAACCGTGACCGTGCGCCGCGCCGAAGGCGGACGCGAGATCCCGGCCGACGAGCTGATAGTCGGCGATTCCGTGCTCGTCAATCCGGGCGCGCAGGTGCCAGTGGACGGCGTGGTGATCGGCGGCCATTCGTTCGTCGATGAGGCTCTGATCACCGGCGAGTGGATGGCGACGGAAAAGCTTCCCGGCGCGATGGTTTACGCCGGGACCATCAACCAGTCGGGCGCGCTGGAGATTCGCGCGGATCGAATTGGTCGCGACACCAGCTACGGGAAGATCATCGAGGCGGTCGAGCACGCGCAACGCTCGCAAGCTCCGGTGCAACGGCTGGCGGATCGATTGGCCGGGTACCTGGTGTACTTCGCGTTGGCGGCGGCAGTACTAACGTTCGCGATTACTCGCGACGCGCGCTCGACCATCGCGGTCATCATCGTGGCCGGCGCATGCGGCATCGCGGCGGGAACTCCGCTGGCGATACTCGGCGGCATCGGTCGGTGCGCGCGCCTGGGCGCGATCATCAAGGGCGGCTTGTACCTGGAGACGCTTGGGCGGGTGGACACCGTCGTGCTCGACAAGACCGGCACGCTCACTTTTGGCCGGCCCGAGGTCACCAGTATGATTCCCGCCGGCGGCGCCTCGCTGACGGAGGTGATCGAGGCGGCCGCGTCGGCCGAGATCCGCTCCGAGCATCCGTTGGGTAAAGCGATCGTTGCGCGTGCGCTCGCGGACGGCCTGATTATCCGGGAGCCGGACCGGTTCGACTATCAGCCGGGACGCGGCATCGTCGCGGCTGTCGATGGCGCGACGATCGTGGTCGGCACTCGCGCACTGATGACGGAGCGGGGCGTGGACGTTTCCAGCACTGCGGATCTCGACACAGCGTCGGCGGTGTTCGTGGCGCGGGCAGGGCGGTTCCTTGGCGCGATCGTCATCGCGGATGCGATCCGGCCCGAAGCGAAGCGCGCTGTCGAAGCGCTCGATCGCATGGGAATCAAAACGATTCTACTGACCGGCGACACCGAACCTGTCGCACGCAGCGTTGGACAGGCGCTGGGAATAGGCGCGGTCGAGGCCGGCCTGCTACCCGAGATGAAACTAACGCGGATCAAGAGCCTGGTGGCAAGTGGGCGCGTGGCCGCGATGGTCGGCGACGGGATCAACGACGCGCCGGCGTTAGCCGAAGCGAGCGTCGGGGTCGCGATGGGTTCAGGTACGGACGTCGCCCGCGAGAGTGCCGACGTGCTCCTGCTCGGTAACGATCTCGAGAAGTTTGCCGAGACTTTGGCGATCGCGCGGTGGACGCGGAAAATCATTTTCCAGAACTTCGTGGGCACGATCGCGGTCGACACGGTGGGAATCGCACTGGCCGCGATCGGATTGCTGAGTCCCCCGCTCGCGGCGTTCATCCACGTTGCGTCGGAGCTGACCTTCATCATGAATTCAGCGCGGTTGCTGCCGCGTCGTGAGGCCGCCAGCCTTGGGCAGGAGCCTCGTCGTCAGGAGTACGACGCGCGCAAGCTGTCGGGCGTGCAGGCCGCCGCTGATTGACTATTCGCCGTGAGTGACACGCGCGGCCGCTCCGGCTGCAGGGCCGTCATCGTAGCTCTCGGCATCAACGACCGCCTGGTGAACGGCGGCTAGCAGGGTGGCTTTTTTCACGGGCTTGGCGACGTGCGCATCGCATCCCGCGTCGAGGGCTTTCTTCAGTGCCTCGGTGAGCACGGAAGCGGTTAGTGCGAGGATGGGGACGCGCCGCCGTCCTGTTTCCCGCTCGATCGCGCGCATCGCCCGGGTCGCAGAGTAGCCGTCCATGATGGGCATCTCGATGTCCATCAGGACCAGGTCGTAAACGCCGGTCTGAAACTTCTCGACCGCCACGGCGCCGTTTTCAGCTTCGTCGATCGTGTATGGCAACTTCTTGAAGTAGGCGCGGACCAGCAGCCGGTTGTCGCGGGAATCGTCGGTCAGCAGGATGTTGAGCGGGCGCATTTCGTCGAACGCTTCGTCGACGAGAGTCGAATCGACCCCGCTGCCGTAGTCGACGAGCGAGGTGGCCAGCGTCGATGCTCTCGCGCCCAGCGCCCGGTCGAGCGCTTCGAACAGATCGGCGTGTCTTATCGGTTTGATCAAGTAAGTCTCGACACCCATTGCGCGAGCGCGTGCGACGGTTTTGCTCAAGTCGTCAGAAGTGAGCATCAGGATGATCAGATGATCGGCCGGCGCCAGCTCACGAGCGCGAATCCGAGCGGCCACCTCTATCCCGTCCATCGCGGGCATCCGGCAATCCAGCAGCATCGCGCGATACGAGTCGCCTGCCGCGGCGGCGCGATCGATTTCGTCAAGCGCGGCCTGGCCGCTCGCGACACTGGTAACCAGGACGCCACGCGAGGTGAGCGCGTCTTCCAGGATCATTCGGTTGGCGGCAGTGTCATCGACGACCAGGATCCGCATGCCCGCCAGGTTGACCTTCGCGGCAGCGGGCGCGACCGCCGCATCGCCCGAGTGGGTCTTGAATTCCGCAGTGAAGCTGAAGGTGCTGCCCTTGCCGGGCTCGCTGTCGACGATTATCTCGCCGCGGTACATCTCGACGAGTCGTTTGACGATGGTGAGACCCAGCCCGCTTCCGCCGTACTTTCGGGTCGTCGAGGAATCAGCCTGAGTGAAGGCGCTGAAGATCGACTCGGTTTTGTCGGCAGAGATTCCGATGCCGGTATCGGTCACCGAAAAGCGAATCGAGGCGGTACCTGAGCCGCTATCCGGACGCGCCATCTCGACGCTGAGCACGATTTCGCCCTTGGCGGTGAACTTAACCGCGTTGCTGAGCAAATTGACAATCATCTGGCGCAGGCGCAGAGGATCGCCCGTCAGGGTGCGGGGCACGTCGGAGGCGACGTGGCCGGCGAGTTCCAGATGCTTCTCGTGCGCGCGCAACCCCATCGTGTCGGCAACCGTGTCGATCAGCTCGCGGATGTCGAAAGCCGTTTCCTCGAAGCTGAGCTGCCCGCTTTCGACTTTCGCGAGATCGAGGATGTCGTTGATCAGATCGAGCAGGGTGACGCCGTTGCTGCGGATGATATCCAGGTAGCGGCGCTGCTCGAAGTTCAAGTCGCCTTCGGACAGCATGTCGGCCATGCCAAGCACCGCGTTCATCGGCGTGCGAATCTCATGGGACATGCTTGATAGGAAGTCGGACTTGGCCCGCGAGGCCTCAAGCGCGGCTTCGCGCGCCGCGATCAGCTGGCGCTGCGTTTCCTTGAGCGCACCGATATCGCGAGTGATCGTGATGCAGCATAAATGTCCGCGGAACTTGGTGTTGAGCGCGGAGATCAGGCCGGAGTAAGTGCTGCCGTCCTTGCGGCGGAAGGTGGCTTCCATGTTCCGGACCACGCCGACTCGTTTGAGCTCAGCGACCAACTGCCTGTTCTCCTCGACGTTCTTGAATGACGTGAGTTCGCGCGAGCGTTTGCCGACTACATCTTCGCGGCTGTAGCCGGTATGCCGGATGTACTCTTCGTTTACGTCGATGTATCTGCCGGTTTCGAGATTGATGATCATCATCGAATCGAGATTCTGATCGAACAGTCCTCGCAGCGCCGCCTCGCTCTCGCGCAACTTCGCCTCGTTCTGCGCACCCTCGGCAATGATCCGATCGCGCTGTGCGACTTCCTGTTCGAGGCGAGCCTGCACCTCATGTCGAGCGGCGACCTGCTCGGCCAGTTCGGCACGGACAGCTTCGAGCTCACGTTCGGCGGCTTTGCGCCGGCTGGTCTCATTGTCGGCGATATCGGTCTCGCAACGTCCCATTCTGAGTCCAATCCTCCCGAAAGGGCGCTTCAGCGCCCCCGCATCACAGAATGAGCAACTGTCGTGCCTCAGAGTCGAGGAACGTCGCGAAAATCGAAGGAACTGGGCGAGGAACAGAGGTACTCCAGGCGAACGCCGTAGTTGGTTAGCGGTTGTTGGCGATTCGTTGATAGAGCAGGGCGGCTCCTTCGTAGATGGTTGCGCCGTCTTCGGGAGCGCCGACGTACTCCGCAATCTGCCGCATCTCGGCGACCCAGCGGTACGCCTTCGGACGCATCGCGGGGACAGCGCGATCCAGCCATGCGAGGAAGACGGGCTGACTGCGCGCGAGTTCCGCACGCAGCGCGTCGGCCAGGCCTTCGCGTTCGGCAGCGGCCAGCATCGTCGCACATAGCGCGGTGAAGCCCTTGGTCAATCCGGCGTAAGAGAGCTTCAAGCCGGAAGCGGCGCCGACCGGGCCGTCGAGAACTGCGATATCGAGACCGAAGTCGGCCAGGCGCGTCAGCATGCGAGCGTAGGCACCGGATGCGTAGAAGCGCGGACCCTTTGCGGGATCCTGAGTGCCGGCGACGGGCGGTCCTCCGATGATGCCGGCGTCGATGAAAGTGCTCGCGCCGAGCAACTCGTGGATGCGCCGGCAGGTCGCGGGAGAAATCGCGTTGCATTCGACAAAGGCGGGCTTCGCGTGCGCGCGGGCGAGCGGACCGCGAAGGCGCTCGGCGACTTCGACGGCGACGCCGGGCGGAACGATCGAAAGGACGAAGTTCGCGTTGCGCACCAGCGTATCGTCGTCGTTGACGACTTCGAGGCCGGCGTCGCGAACGCGTGCGACGCTGTCCGCGCCGCGGCCGGCGAGCGAGGTCACTACGCGCGCACCGGCTTCGCGAAGCCGGCGGCCTACCGCGGCGCCCATCTCGCCCGCGCCCACGATCGCAACGGTCACGGAGTCTCGATCACCCATCGGAGTACCCCTTGCAAGAATTGTGTGCGGAGTTTCAGTAGCGGTTGAGGCGGGCCAGCCGGTCAGCGTGAAAATTCGAATCGCCGAACAGTTCATTCGCGACGCGCACCCGCTTCATGAACAGGCCGATGTCGAACTCGTCGGTCATCCCGATGCCGCCATGCATCTGGACCGCTTCATTCACCGCGAGCGTGGCGCTGAGCCCGGCGCGGGCCTTCGCCACCGACGCGATAGGACCGGCGCGGTCGAAAGAATCGTCGAGCGTCTGTAGAGCCTTGAGCACGGTCGAGCGCGTGACTTCGAGTTCGCAATAAAGATGAGCCGCGCGATGCTGCAGAGCCTGGAATTCGCCGATCGCGCGGCCGAATTGTTTGCGTTCTTTCAAATAGGCGACCGTGCGGCTGAATGCTTCCTCGCTGGCGCCGACCATCTCGGCCGCCATGACGGCGCGGCCGACGTTGAGCACACCTTCGAGGACGTCCCAACCCGCGTCGATCTTGCCGAGCACGTTGTCGGCGCTGGCGTTCACGTCTTCGAAGGTGAGGCGTGCAGCGTTATGCGAATCGACGGTCGAAGTTCGCTCGGCGCGAACGCCCGGTGCGCTCGCGTCGACGATGAACAGCGTGAGTCCAGCCCTGTCGCCGGGTTTGTCGGAGGTGCGAGCGGCAACGATCAGAAGATTCGCGACGTGTCCGTCGATCACGAAAGTCTTGGCGCCGTTCAGCTTGAACGCGTTGCCGGCGCGAGCGGCGGTCATCGCGATTTTTTCCGGGTGATGCTTTGCGGTTTCGTCGACGGCCATGGTCGCGATCAACTCGCCGGCAACGATTTGCGGCAGATACCGTTTCTTCTGCTGGTCGTTGCCCGCGCGAGCGATCGCGGTCGCGGCCAGGACGGCAGTCGAGAGAAAAGGGGAGGGCGTGAGATTGCGTCCCAACTCCTCAGCCACCACTCCGGCCTCGACGTGTCCGAGTCCGAGGCCGCCGTAGTCTTGCGGAACGAGAATCCCGGCCCAGCCCATCTCAACGAACTGTTTCCAGAGCGCGCGCGAGAAGCCGTCGGCGTCGCGCTGGTCGCGAAGCGCGCGCAGATGCGCGACGGGCGCATTTTTGGCGAGGAAACCGCGCGCGTTGTCGCGCAGCATCGTCTGTTCGTCGTTGAGAACTAGCGCCATTTTTTTAGGCTCAAAGTCAAAAGCTGCAGAGGGGCGGGCTGAAGGAGCTCGCTGACTCTCTACGCACCGGGCAGGCCCAGGATTCGTTTGGCGATGATGTTGAGCTGAACCTCGCTGGTCCCGCCTTCGATCGAGTTGGCCTTGGAACGCAGCCAGGCGCGCGCCGTGCGCCCTTCGCGCGAGCGCTCGCCTTCCCATTCCAGCGCGTCGGTGCCGCCAGCCGACATCACCAGTTCCATCCGGCGCTTGTTGAGCTCGGTGCCGTAGTATTTCAGCAACGACGACACGGCAGGATGAGCATTCCCGACCTTGGCCATGTCGCCCGCGCGATCCATCGTGAGGCGGAAAGCGAGCGCGTCGATCTCGAACGCGGCGATCTGCCCGCGTAGCACAGTGTCGGCGAGGATTCCGTTGTCGGCGCCGACCGTGTCGGCCGCAATCTGCCCGAGCGAGCGATTTTCGGAGGTTCCGCCCATCCCGCCAATCATGTCGCGCTCGTGAGTGAGCAGGTATTTCGCGATGTCCCATCCCTTGTTGAGCTTGCCGACAAGATTCGCCTTGGGGACGAGCACGTCGTCGAAGAAAGTCTGGCAGAACGGCGACGCGCCGGAGATCAGAGTGATCGGCTTGGTCGAAACGCCCGCGCTTTCCATGTCGAACAGGAGAAAGCTGATGCCTTCGTGCTTGGGTGCGTTCGGGTCGGTGCGCACCAGGCAGAAAATCCAATCCGCCTTGTCCGCATAAGAGGTCCAGATCTTGGAGCCGTTGACGAGAAACTGATCGCCCTTGTCCTCGGCGCGGGTTTGCAGCGAGGCGAGGTCGGAACCCGAGCCGGGCTCGGAGTAACCCTGGCACCATCGAATCTCGCCGCGCGCGATTTTCGGCAGATGCTCGCGCTTCTGTTCTTCGGAACCATATTTGAGCAGCGCGGGACCGAGCATCCAGATGCCGAAGCTGTCGAGCGGCGAGCGGCAGTTGAGCGCACGCATTTCCTGGCGCAGAATTTTGGCCTCGTCGCGCGAGAGGCCGCCGCCGCCGTACTCGCGCGGCCACTCCGGCACTGTCCAGCCCTTATCCGCCATGCGCTCGAGCCACTGGCGCTGCGCGTCGGAATTAAATTTCCAATGCCGGCCGCCCCAGCAATAGTCTTCTTCGGTTTGCATCGGGCGGCGCATCTCGGCGGGACAATTGGCCTCGAGCCACGCGCGCGTTTCTTTACGAAAGGTTTCAAGATTTTCCATAGTTACATCTGGTCCTAATAGGTCTGTCTCAACGATTCAAGATTTCTGAAGAATCCGGCACTGGTTCGGGTGCCGAGCTGGCAACTGAGCTTGGGCGGGTGCGATTCTGACTGACCGAATGGAGCAAAAAAGAGCAATTCATACCATATGTAGTGGTCCCGGGGGGCTCTACCACTACCGGTAGCTTCGTTCCGTCAAAATTTGTTTTTCTTACCGAGCAAGCCCCGAGGCGGCTTCTCACGCGATTAGGCAAACGAATAGCACTGTGGTCGATGACCATAGCTCTACTAGTTAGCACGATCAGCGGTGCCCCATAAGGCTTAAAAGTTCACCCCTATCGGACGACCTATTTCTTCTCGCGATCCAGGTCCGGCGGCCCGACGGCTTCAAACTGATGGCCGTAGATGTCGCCTTCAAAGTATTCCGACTGGTAGGTTGCCGGGCGGGCGCCCCATCCGTATTCGAAGTTCCAGCCCGACGGGTTACGGAAATAGAATGAGAACATGTGATCGTTGGAGTGCTTGCCGGGCGTGATAGTCACCGGGATATTATTTTTGCGGACCAGGTCGTAGGTCATGCCGACGTCGTCGAGGTTGTCCACCTCGAGCATGATGTGGTTGAGCCGGCGATCGCCGCCCGGGATGCCGAAGGCGACGGTGTGATCGCGTTCGTTGCAGTGCATGAAGACGAGCCCGAAGCTGCGTTTGCCAGCGCGAAACATGTACTCGACGCCGCCACGCATACCGAGGTGGGCATAGAAGCGCTGGGCGGCATCGACGTCGCGCTCGCGCACGATGCAGTGGCCGAGTCCGCCCGCGCCGGTTTTGAACCGCCCATGCATCGCGCGGCCGGGACGGAACGGTTTGCTGAATTGCATCAGCGGGCCATGAAAGATCTCGACGGGATTACCGTCGGGGTCGTTGAGCTTGAGGACCTCGATCACGCGACGCTCGCCGGCTTCGTCCTCGGAACCGACGCGAAACTTTATCCCCGCCTCGGACAGTTGACGTTGCATCTGCGCGAATTCGTCGGCGCCGGCGACGCGGAGTCCCAGGTATGCGAGGTCGTCGCTGCCGTCGGCATGCAGTACGAGGCGATGATGAAAATAGTCCATCCGCAGATAGCATCGATCGGCCTCGCCTTCATCGGCGAGTTCAAAGCCGACGATACTGGTCGCGAAATTTTTCCATGCGTCGAGGTCTTTGACGCCGAGTCCGATGTAGCCCAACTCTGTTACCTGGGTCATATATTTCCTCCGAGCGGTGCCTTTTCACTTATTGCAGATGATTAGTCAATCGGCCAGTGGAGGAACCTAACCCCTAACCCCTTAGCCTCGAGGGAAGGGGAACCGGACGTGGTAAGGATGGCGGAATCCTGAGTCGCGCGCGAAAAGAATCGCGCGCTGTAATCGGACCCTCACCTTCATCCTCTCCATTACAGGGAGAGGAAATAAGGAGAATTTCGGACTCTTATATTTGCGAAGCTGAACGGTGGTCGGTAGTCTCCGATATCGATCGGAGGACATCATGGCTGGATTAGTGCTTCGCGACGACCGGGATGGTCTCGCCACGCTCACGCTCAATCGCCCCGAGAAACTCAACTCGCTCAACGTCGAGATGTTTGTCGAATTGCGCGCGCACGTTGACCAGATTGCGCGCGAGACCGAGCGCGTCGGCCTGGTGGTCGTGCGTGGTGCGGGCAAATGTTTCTCGGCGGGGCACGATCTCGCCGATATCGCCAAGGGCGAGCGCCCGCCGAAGCCGAATTTTCAGTCCGAGACGATTGAGCGGCTCGCGGACCTTCCGCAGCCGGTCATTTCCGCGGTGCATGGGCATTGCTACACGGGCGCGCTCGAATTGGCGCTGGCGGGCGATCTGATCGTCGCGGCCGAATCGGCAAAATTCGCCGACACTCACGCGCGATGGGCGCTGACTCCAATCTGGGGGATGAGCCAGCGGCTGCCGCGGCGCGTCGGTCCGTCCAAGGCGCGCGAGATGATGCTGACGTGCCGCACTTACTCGGGCATCGAGGCGGCCGCGATGGGCCTCGCGAACATTTGCGTGGCCGACGATTCGTTCGACCGGGAACTGCGCGCGCTGGCGGACACAATCCTCGCGAATTCGTGGTTCAGCCATCGTGCGAACAAACGCCTGCTGATCGAGACCGACGGCTTGCCGCTGGGCGCGGGCCTTGCGCATGAAGTGTATCGAAACGCGGGCGTCGGTCCCGACATGCGCGAGCGAATCGCGGCGTTCACCAACAAATCGGCGCGCCGTGCCTGAGATTGACGCGGCGCCCGCGGTGGAGACCGGCCAGCCCGACCAGCTCCAACCGCCGAGTGAAGATTCAAGCGAGCGTCGCGGCGCGTTCCGCGCGCTGCGGCATCGCAACTATCGCCTCTATTTTTTCGGCCAGTTGACCTCGCTGGCCGGCACCTGGATGCAAAGCGCGGCGCAGGCGTGGCTGGTGCTGAAGCTGACGAACTCCGCGACGATGCTCGGCGTGGTGTCGTTCGCGCAGTTCACGCCGATTCTTCTAGTCGGCCTGTTCGCCGGCGTGATGGTGGACCGGGTCGATCGCCGACGCCTCATAATCGTGACGCAGATCCTGCTGATGCTGAGCGCGTTTACGCTGGCGGCGCTGACGTGGACCGGCACCGTTCGCGTCGAGCATGTGATCCTACTGGCGGCATTCAACGGCACCGTCGGCTCGTTTGACATGCCGGGGCGCCAGTCGTTCGTGGTCGAGATGGTGGGCTACGACGATCTCGCCAACGCGATCGCGCTCAACTCGATGATGTTCAACAGCGCGCGCATGCTCGGTCCGGCGGCGGCGGGATTGCTGATCGCGTGGCTGGGCCTCGGCACGTGTTTTTTCCTGAACGGCGTGAGTTTCCTGGCTGTCATCTGGAGCCTGACCCAGATGGACATTCCCGTCCGCGTGATCGCCGGCGCCGGCGCGCGCATGATCAGTCAGCTGCGCGAGGGCCTCGCGTACGTGTGGACCAACCGCCCGATCCTCTACCAGATGGCGCTGGCCGCGGTGACCAACGGCTTCGGCTACCAGTACCTGGTGCTGGTTCCGCTGTTCGCGAGGAACGTGCTGCACGGCGACGCGCGGACTTACGGATTCCTGGTCGCGATACAGGGACTGGGGTCGGTGGTCGGCGCGGCGACGCTGGCCTCGCGCGTGTCGACGCGGGGGATGAGAAACAATCTGCTGGCGGGGCTTCTTCTCTCGGCGGTGGGAATCCTAGTGTTCGGGATGTCGCGCTCGTTTGCGCTTTCACTGGGCGCGCAGTTCGTCATTGGCGCGGGACTCACCAACTTCAGAGCGAGCAACAACACGCTGGTGCAGATGTTCGTCAACGACGAGTTGCGCGGCCGCGTGATGAGCACCTACCAGCTCGCCTCGGTCGGGATGACGCCGGTGGGCGCGCTCGAGGTCGGCTACATGGGCTCGCACCTGGGGCCGATGCAAGCGGTCGTCATATGCGGCACGATAGTGATGTTGAGCGGCATCGTGCTGCTGACCCGGCTCAAGTCGGTCGGCATGGACGCGCCCGACTAGGGTTTCCTCCTTGCGAGACGCCCACTTCGCGTGTTCAATGCTGGCTACTCGCACAACTCAAGGAGCCTAAATATGAAGTCATGGGTTTCGAAATCGGCAATCGCGATCGCAATCGTGGTCGCGCTTCCAGTTCTAGCGCGTGCCGACACCTGGCAAATCGATCCGGCGCATACCAACGTAGAGTTCACCGTGCGCCACATGATGATTTCGAATGTGAAGGGGCAGTTCCAGAAGACCGCCGGGACGATCACCGCCAACGGCAGCGATGCGGCATCGGCACAAATCGACGCGACTATCGACGCGTCGTCGGTCGATACGCGGGTCGAGAAGCGCGACATGCATCTCAAGAGTCCCGACTTTCTCGACGTCGCGAAGTACCCGACGATCACGTTCAAGTCCACCAAGGTCGAGGCCGAGGGGCCGAACAAGTGGAAAGTTACGGGCGATCTGACGCTGCACGGCGTGACCAAGCCGGTGGTGCTCGACGTCGAAGGGTCGGGGCCGCCGATTCAGGTGATGGGCAACACGCGCGCGGGCGCGTCGGCGACGGCGAAAATCAATCGGAGCGATTTCGGCCTCACCTGGAACAAGGCGCTGGAGGCGGGCGGCGTGATGGTCGGCGACGCGGTCGCGATTTCAATCGACGTCGAGGCGGTCAAGAAGTAGCGATTGATTCCGATGAGTTGCGTTTAACTGCGCGCCGCGATACGGCTGAACCGATCTGATGCCTTAATTCGGGGAGGTCGGCTATGAGCATGTCGCGGCGGTTCGCAGCGGAGTTGATCGGAACCTTCTGGCTGGTTTTCGGCGGATGCGGCAGTGCCGTGCTCGCAGCCGGCTTTCCGAAGACCGGTATCGGATTCCTGGGAGTGGCGTTCGCGTTCGGACTCACGCTGCTGACGATGGCCTTCACGATCGGATCGATCTCGGGATGCCATATCAATCCCGCAGTTACGATCGGGTTGTGGGCCGGCAAGCGATTCCCTGGCGGTGAAGTGCTGCCGTACATCATCGCGCAAGTGATTGGCGCAATCCTCGCGTCAACCGTACTCTACGTAATCGCCAGCGGCGGTCCGGGGTTCGATCTCAGCGCCGGGTTCGCGTCCAACGGCTACGGCGCGCATTCGCCGGGCGGCTACAGTATGGCCTCGGCGTTCGTCGCCGAAGTCGTGCTGACCTTCATGTTCCTGATCGTTATCCTCGGCTCGACCGACAAGCGTGTCGCCGTCGGCTTCGCGCCGATTCCGATCGGGCTCGTTCTGACTCTGATTCATTTGATCAGCATCCCGGTGGACAACACTTCGGTGAACCCCGCGCGCAGCACCGGCCCGGCGCTGTTCGTCGGCGGATGGGCGCTCGAGCAGCTGTGGCTTTTCTGGGTCGCGCCGATAGCCGGTGCCGCGATCGGCGGCTTCTTCTATAACTGGCTCGGCGTCGAGCGAAAGACCGGCGAGCAACTGGCCCGCGAAACCGCACCGGCTAAGGCTTGACGCTTCGATGATGCTCGATCGTGCGGGCGCCGAGGCGGGCGGGGGCGCTGTCTGAGCCTTGTACGACCACGACGCATCGTTTGGGATCGGTTAGATCCTCCGGCGAAAGTCCTACCTTGTCGGCGAGGTTGGTAGCGATGACGACCAGGCCGCCGGGGGTTTGACGCGCGAGTTGAGCGGCTGTTGGCGCGCTCAGCACGTCGGTGTGGAGGCGGCGGCCCAGCGCGCGGCCGGCGTCGCGAATCAGATCGAGCAATTCGGTATCATCACCGGTTCCGTCCCCGGGGACCAGCACGGCGTGCAGGCCGGATTTCTTGCGCATTGCCACTCGCAGCGCGAGGTCGAGCGCCGCACGCCCATGCGTACCGCGGTCCACCACCGCAAACACGCGGTCCAGCGGCCGTTCGCCGCCGTGAATCACGACCGCGACGTGAACCGGCAGGGCGCGGGCCTTGTCGAGGATTTCGCGGACCACGCCGCCCATGAAATCGGAACCGAAGACCGCGCGATGCGATCCGAGCAGCAGCCATCCGATTTGCGGCTGATTGGCGAACGCCAGGATGTCGGCCGCGGGATTGGTCGTCCACACAGCCTGGGGCGTAATGATGCTGCCGCGCGCGAGCGCGAGATCCATGGCAGCCGCCAGCGCGGGAGAGCGGGGCGGCACGCGCTGGTCGGCCTCGCGCAGGCCAGATCGCACACCGCCCGGCGGAGTTTTCACCAGTGCGAGCACGCGCGGCGGCGGTGCGTCGTGCGGCGTCGCGGCCAGCGCAAGCTCTACCAGCACAGCGACCCCTTCCGGGTTCGAGACGGGCACCAGGATTGCGCTGTGCTCGGTGCCGACGAGTATCGGGCGCGGCGGCGGCTGTGCAGGGCGCGGCGCAGGATGCGGCGCGCGAATCGGAACGGCTTGCGGCGCGACGGCAGGCTCAGGCGAGAACGTGCCGAGCTCGGGAAACGGCTCGATCTCCGCGCCTTGACGGCGAGTGATCAGATGCAGAATCGGCGTGGTCGCAAAGGTGGTGACGAGCGCCATGATCACCAGCATCGCGAACAGGGTCGGCGAGATGACGTTCATCTCGAGGCCGATATTCAGCACGATCAGTTCCATCAGGCCGCGCGTATTCATCAGCACGCCCAGCGCCGACGAGTCGCGCCAGTCGAGGCCCGTGATTCGCGCCGCGATGACGCTGCCGCCGAACTTGCCCAGCGACGCGACGGCGATGATCAGCGCGCACATCATCCATTGCTCGAATCCATTGACCAGCCCGATCTGCGTGCGCAGGCCGGTGTAGGCGAAGAATGCGGGCAACAACAGCACGATCACGATGTCTTCGAGGCGGTCGGTCAGCTCGCGCGCCATCCCGCTGTCGTGCGGAATCACGGCGCCGAGCGCGAATGCGCCGAACACGGCGTGGATGCCGATCAGTTCGGTTGCAGAGGCGGAGATCAGCAGCGCGATGAATATCGACGCCATCACGCCCTGCGTGAGCCGACCGCGGTTGCCATAGAGCAGCGACAGGCGAACCATCGCGGGCCGCACAACGGCGATCATCAGCACGATGAATCCGAGCGCCATCGCGATGGTCGCCAGCGCGCCCGTCGCCTGCGCCCGCGCCACACTGACCACGAAGGCCAGCATGCACCACGCGGTCACGTCGTCTACGGCGGCGCAGGTCAGCGCGATCGCACCCATGCGGGTCTTGTGAATGCCGCGATCAGTCAGGATTCTTGCGAGCACTGGAAACGCCGTCACCGACATCGAGACGCCCAGGAACAGCGAGAAGCACGTGAATGGCACGTCGCTGGTCGACAACTTCGGATAGAGGTAAAGCGCAATCGTCGCGCCGAGCAGAAATGGCGTGACGATGCTCGCGTGGGAGATGGCGACAGTCGTGTGGCCGCGTTTGCGAAGCAGCGCGGGGTCGAGCTCGAGCCCGACCAGGAACATATAAAGGATGACGCCGACCTGCGCGAGGATATTGAGAAAGGGCCCCACCGCAGTCGGAAAAAGATAACCTTCCGCGCCCGGCGCCAGACGCCCAAGCAGGGAGGGCCCGAGCACGATACCCGCGATAATTTCACCGACAACGGGAGGCTGGTTCGCACTGCGGAAAATCCAGCCCATCGCGCGCGCAGTCGCGATCACCACCACCAGCGCGAGCAGGACGTGCAGCAGGCCGCTCTCATTGGCAACCGATGCGGCAGAGCCGAAGACGTTACTCCCGACCGGGGCGGGGGCGCCCAGCGTCTCGCCGACCGAGCGAATCCACAAATATAAAAGGACCAGGCCGCCGATCATCAGCCCGTACGCGGCGGCGGCGCGTGTGCCTGCGGTGGTAATTCGCGGCTGCCCTTCGGCCATTGGCGCATTCTACCAGAGCGTCGGCTTTATGCGCAGGGCCGGGTAATAAATGACTCGAGCGGGAGATTTCGGTAATTCAGGAAACATCGGCGAGGAGGTCGCGTATGGACAGCAAGCGGGCAAGGTTGGTCATCTGTGCGTGGCAGCTGCTGGTGAGCGTCGCCTTCATCGGCGGCGCATCGGCGATCGCGTCGGCGCAGGCGGGATCGCTCGCGGAAGCCTACCGGACAATCGCGTCCAAGGAGTTTGTCGATCTGACGCATTCTTTCAGCCCGTTGACGCCGGTGTGGAAAGGATTCGGCCCGGCAACCTTCTCCGCGGCCGCCGATCCTGCGACGGGCCGTCCCTATACTATTGAGCAGGACGGATTTCGCGCTCAGTTTTACGCGATGGTCGGGCAGTACGGCACACATATCGACCCGCCTGCGCATTTCGACCCGACCGGCGCTACGGTCGACGAGATTCCAGTCAAACAGATGATCCTGCCGCTGGTGGTTTTCGACCTGACGCCGACGCTCAAGAACGATCCCAATCACCTGC
This sequence comes from uncultured delta proteobacterium, assembly GCA_963724395.1. Classification (GTDB taxonomy): domain Bacteria; phylum Desulfobacterota; class Binatia; order Binatales; family Binataceae; genus Binatus. The sequence goes on from CAVRUK010000006.1 coordinate 954,583, forward strand.
TCACTGTAGCCGACATCGAAGCGTGGGAGCGGCTGCATGGCCGCGTCCCGGCGGGCTCGTTCGCCGCGTTGCGCACCGACATGTACAAGGATTGGGACAGGAATCCACGGCGGTTCGAGCGCAATCCATTCCCGGCGTGGTCACCGGCGGCGATCCGATTTCTGTACGAGCAGCGGGGCATCGTGGCGAACGGGCACGAGTCGATGGATACCGACCCGACGCCCGGCCTCGAGTCCGAGAGCTGGCTGCTCAAGCACGGTCACTGGCAAATCGAGGTGATGGCAAACCTGGACAAGGTGCCGGCCACCGGCGCGTTGATTTTCGTGAGCTGGCCGAAGCCGCAGCATGGCCTGGGCTTTCCCGCCCGCGCGATCGCGATACTGCCCCAGCGCAGAGCGGGCGACTAAGCCTGGGACGCGCCTATTTCAGTGCGGAAAACTTGGTCGGCGTCAGGATCGAATTGCTGAACGATGCGATTAGCGGGCCGCCTTCCTCGCTCTTGTTGCGGACCGCAATCCAGTCCGGATCCGCCTGAAATGCCGCGAATTTCTTTTGGCGCTCATCCAGCGAATCCCACTTCAGAATGTAGTAAAGGTCCGCGTTTGATTCGCCGATTACTACCGTCCAGAAGCCAACTTGCTGGATGCCGTGTTTCTCGAACAGTTTAACGGTCGCGGTTTCGAAACGTGTCACGACAGCTGGCAACTTGCCCGGCATGCAATGATAAATTCGCAGTTCGTATAACATCGGAACCTCATTACTCCACTAGAGGTTTAGCAGGTGCCCCGGTTCGTTCAGGGGCGGTCGGCGGATGGTTTCCTTCTTCGCGTGGCGATCTTTTTCGGCGCCTTATTCGATTCGGGCGATGGCGGCTCATTTCCATTAATGGATGAAGCCGACGCAACGGCGGCCGCAGGCGCGCGCCGCCGGCGAATCGCGGACAGAGTCTCCGCGATTTCGACCGCCTGTGGCGGCTCGGCGCGATCTCCGCGGCCGACAAAATCGCTCAAAGATAAAATCCCGACCAGCCGGCCGCGCGAGTCCACCACCGGGAGACGGTGGATCTCGTGCGTACGCATCAGGCGATGCGCCTTATCCACGTCGTCGCCGCGCGCACAGGTAATCACCTGCCGCGCCATCACGCGCTCGACGGGAATCGCCTCGAGCGGCAGGCCTTGCGTGTAGGCGGCCATGGCGATGTCGCGATCGGTGAGGATTCCGGCGAGCCTGCCGTGCGCATCGACGACCGGCGCGCATCCGCAATCGTGATCCCACATTATGCGGGCGGCCGCGTTCAACGAATCATGAATTGTGCAGGCTCGCACTTCGCGCGTCATCAAGTCAGCGACTTTCACTGAATTGCACTCCTTGCAGCAGCATTCGCCAGCCAGTCATTTCCAGGTTGAGAATGGTTTGATCGACAGGTTCGAACTGTAATAGCGCGGGTCGTCGCTCACTTCGCGGTCGATCCAATCGGGAAGTTCAACTTGCTCTTTAGGCTCCTTGAGTTCGACCTCCGCGAGAGTCAGGCCATGGTTCGCGCCGCCGAATTCGTCGACCTCCCAGGTATGGCCCTTGAACACGATTCGATAGCGGGTCTTCTCTACGGGCGGGTGCTCGCATAACTTGCCCATAATCTCGTTCGCATCGGCAAGCGGAATCTCGTACTCGTATTCGTCGCGCGTAAGTCCCGACGCGGCGCCCTTCATCGTCACGAATGCGCGGTCTCCGTACGTGCGCACGCGAACAGAGTTCTTCTTTGAGGCCGAGAGATACCCCTGGCGAATGGCGAGACCATCGCCCAGGTCGCTCCACTTGCGCGGATGAACCAGGAATCTGCGTTCGATTTCCTTCGCCATGTTTTCCCGGTGGCCACCGCTCGCCCTAATTTGGCGAGGCGCCGGCGCGCGGCGTCATTCCAGTCATCATCTTCAGATGACGAACATAGTTTATGTTCGTATGCGAGTTCAGGCCAAGCTTTGCAATCGCTCGAAGGACCGCGGCCGGGTCTTCGGATTCGATGGCGACGGTTTCGGAGGTGGCGCCGCCGGCGATTCCAACTTCGGCGAATTCGGCGGTGTACTTTTCCGACGTGAACCGCCAGCGCATCTTTACGATGTCCACGATCGCGAGGTCGGGATGCGGCCGCACCAGGTCGCGGACGAACTCGACGTGGGTGTACGACGGCTGCGCGATGTGCGGGGTCGCTACGGCGAGATGGGGAAAGACCTGCTCGACGATCGTGCGCGAGTCGAGCGGGAACTCGCTCCTGAGCCTGGGACGCCATCGCTCGAGGCGGCCGACCTGCTCGAACATCAGCTTGATCTGGAGCAGACCGGCGCGAATCTTCACGTTGGCGGCGTCAGTGGTGCGCGAGAGAATGTAGGTCTCCGTGCTTTCGCGCGGCTCGGATGGCGCCGCAATCGCCGCCAGCCGATCCCGAAACGGACCAAGCTGATTTCCCCAGACGCGAAATTCGAATCTTCCCAGCGGATTGGTCATCGTCGTCGCAACGGCACGTCATCGCGGCCGCGCACCACGATAATATTAGTGCCGGGCGTGCAGGAAGATCAGGCGGCGACCCATTTTCAGTTTTCCAGGTTTTGGGAGTCTTTTACGCGCCCGCCCCTTCTCTCATTCCTGCCCCTCGGGCGGACGAACCGGGATTGCCGCCGTTCGATCGTTTGCGCGACGAGCGGCCGGCGCGCACGACTTGCCTGCGGCCCACCGAGCGCATCTGCTTGGTCGGCAGATCGTGGACGGTCAACAATCCGAGCCGCGAGCGCAACGACTCGGGTTCGATTCCCAGCACGTCGCATACGTATTCAAACGAGAACGGGCTGTGGATGCCCGATTCGGCGCGGAACCAGCGCTGAACTTCGTCGAATTGATCGCGGTCGGATCGCCGCGCCGAGTTGATTGTCTTCACGTAGCATCGCACGGCGTCTTCGAGCACCGCGAAGACCAGCCGTGTCTCGCCGTCGAGCATCGAGCGCCGCCGGGTCAAATCGAAAAACTGGACGGGCACCAAAAAATCCGGCTCGAAGCGCGCGCTCAGCCACGGATCCGGCCCGGCGCATGCGTCGATCACTGGGTTCTGATTCGAAGGTCCGTATTGAAGAATCTGTTCTGACACAGCTGTAGACATGCTCGTGGGACCCTCCTTGAGCCGAATTAGGGAACCTGCTTGGTCAGCATGGTCTGTGCCAACTCGGCTACAGGCATGTTAAGCCGAGAAATCGAGGAATTCAGGGCTTTCCCAGGCCAACGACGCCCGATGCTGCTCAATTATACGGCATCATCACGATTGTCGTCTGTGCAATCGGATCTCCAGCGGGGCCGGGATCAATTCATAAAAAAGGCTCTCGCGTGTACCCCGCGATCCGGCTACACTGCCGCGGTCCGGGGAGCGGTAATCCCGATCAAGCAACCGATTTGAAACAATTTCCGTATATGGAACTACTGGACTCGAGTTGTGCTCAGCAAGACTATTGTGTTCGTTCGATCTTCTTAATGTGGCGCGAGGCACGATCAATGCTGATATTAGAAACCGGATCGAAGCACGTAAACGGTCCTCACAAATGAAAACTCGAACCAAAACCCGACCGACGAAAACCGTGACGAAAAGTGTCAAGAGGCAGAAGACTAAGATGGAAGCCGCAGTTAGCACCGGCGGACGACGGATCGATGCGCTCAAGCGCATGCTCGCCAAAGAGCGCGCCGAGACGCTCGCCCGGGTGAAGGAATTGATGCGCGAGCAGGCCCGCAACGGCGGGCAGCCGCCAGCTGATGAAATGGACGTGGCGCGATCGCTATCCGAAGTGGAGACGCATGCGGCGCTGTTCGACCGCGCACAGGAACGGCTGAGTGCGATCGACGCGGCAATCGCACGCCTGGGAGCGGGAGTCTATGGAACCTGCGCGCGATGCGGCGACGAAATCCCGCTGGCGCGGCTCCAGGTGATCCCGTTCGCGCAGTTTTGCGTCGATTGTCAGAACGAAGCGAACAGCGAAGCTCGCAGCGGTCAAAGCGGATTGGCCAAGCCGTTTGGCGGCCGCTGGTCCGGACCCGAAGAGCTCAGCAATCCGGATGACGCCGAAGAACATGTCGAGCCGGTTCGCAATGCCGACGACGATGTACAAGTCGACAGTGCGTTCGGGCCGGACGAGGACGAGCTGGAAGCGACGGGCGTCGAGAAGCGTCGTCGCGGGCGTCCGCCGAAAGCAAAGAAGCCGGCAGTACAGAAGAAGATGCGCTAACGGGCCGGCGTCGGCGGCAATACGTCGGAAAGGAAGCCACTTAATTTAACGTGAAACCCGCCGTGGGTTTCACGCTTCCTTGGGCAGGGGTGACCCCTGCACCCAATGCCAAGATGCGGGACTTCGTCCCTGTTCGGAAGTTAAGGGGGACAGCAAGCACACCGCACGTTGCGCTGAGAGTGTGTCATTGCGGGACGCGGATTGGACGGTTGCGGAATTTTCGATTGATCGATTCGCGATTGCCGCGGCGCTTAAGTCCTGATTGCCACGCATCTGATACGCTTTCCAGTCTTCGATCGCGAGCTTCCTCCTCGGCATGGCGATTGCTCCCCTGTGAATGCGGCGGCGCGATCGCCTGCGTGAGGACTTTCTTTCGAATGGACTTGTTGCTGGTGGAAGACAACCCGACCGATCGGATGGTTATCCAGGCCCGGCTGCGGCACGGATTCCCGAGCGCTCGGATTTTGGCCGCCGACGATCCGATCGGGCTGAATCAGCATCTCAAGCGCGACGGCTGCGATATCGTAATCACCGACTACTGGCTGGGCTGGAGTGACGGATTGTCGGTCCTTCAGCGGGTGCGCGAGCGATGGCCGCGGACGCGGGTGATCATGCTGACCGGCAACGGCGGCGAAGAGGTGGTGGCGGGTGCGTTCAAGTACGGATTGTTTCACTACCTGCTCAAGCCTGACGGTTTCGACGAGCTGGTGTCGGTCACGGGCGCGGCGATGGAGAGCAAACGGCGCGAAGATTTCCACGAGCTGATGGCGATGATCTTCAACTCGATTCCTGAAGGAGTTCATTGCGTGGACGCCGCCGGGACGATCACGGCGATCAACACGGCGGCGCGCCAGATGTACGGATACACCGATATCGAGATCGTCGGACGCACTGTCGAGATCCTGCTGCCGGCGGGCGGCGCGACGAAATCCGGCGGCTGCTGGTGCGGGCGTTCGGCGGAGAAATCGTGCCCCGGTTCCCGACAGTCCAGATTCGCAGCGACGGCGTCGAAATCGCGGTCGCGATGACGATGGTCCCGATGCGAGACAGCGACGGCACGGTCTCCAGTGTGGCGTGTATCGCCACTTCAATTGGCAAGGCGGTTCGCCAGGTCATCGGGACGAGCAGCGCGGCATGAGCCGCATCCGCCGCGGCTTTCATTGGATTTGAGCATTCACTAGTGCTGCCCGGCCGTGCCGCGCCGGCGCTCGCCACATCTGTTTGGATCGCCGTTGGCCGTTCTATAGAGCAGTCGCGCCCCCTGGAGCCCGCTACCTTGGCGCTCGCTGGAAGACTAAAGTAACCGGTCTGATGGCTCGCAATGACTCGCCCAAACTGACTGAGCACGGCGCATTGAATCATGTGCCGATTTGTGCGCAGCCGGCCGGTGCGGATCGCACTGTACTACGCACTCGGCGGACTTCATCTGGGTGGCGGTTTCCGATCGCGTGCTGTCGCTCATGCCGGCGCATTCGTACGACCTCAACCGGCTGATGTTCGTCGCGGTGAACTCGCTGCTGCTGTACCTGGTGGCGGCGCGCTACATGAAAACGATTCGCATCTCGGTCGCGGCGCGCGAGGAAGCGCTGGTGCGCGCGCGCGGCTATTTCGAGTCGTCGGTCGAGGGAATTGTCTCGGCTGACAGCAACGGGATGATTCGGCAACTCAATCCGCGCGGGCAGGAGCTGTTCGGCTACCATGAAATGGAACTCGTCGGTCAGCCGATAGAGATTCTGATACCAAAACGCTTCCACTATCGGCACGAAGCGCATCGCAGCGCATTTTTCTCGGCGCCAAAATCCCGCATGATGGGCCGCGGGATGGAGATTGCGGGACGGCGAAAAGATGGCAGCGAGTTTCCAGCCGAGATCAGCCTCAACGTCGTGCATACGCATCGCGGCAAACTGGTGATCGCGTTCGTGACGGACATCAGCGAGCGCCGTGCGATGGAACGCGAGGCGCGCCGCAACGAAACGGTCGACGCTCTCGCCGCGGTGGCGGCCGGAATCGCGCACGAATTGAACAATCCGCTGGCCGTGATGGCCTCGCGAATCGAGTTGATGCTGGCGTCGGACCAGGATCTCAGCGTACAGACCCGCGACGACCTGCTGGTGCTGCAAAAAAATATCGAACGCGCCAGCCGCATCTCGCATAACATGCTTTCGCTGGCGCGTCAGCGCCCGGGCGCGCGGATCGCGGTGGACATGAACGTGGCGGTCGAAGAGGCGATGCTGATAGTCGGGGCGGAGGCCAAGGCTGGCGCGCTCCGATACGAAACGAGCCTGGATCGGTCGCTGCCGCCGGTGATGGCTGAGCCGACGGGCCTGGAGCAGGTGCTTATAAACTTTATACTCAATGCACGCGACGCGGGCGCGCACATGATCCGAATCGAGACTGCGCTGGCCCCCGAGCGTGCGGGTCACCTGCGGCTAACAGTGTCGGACGACGGTTCGGGAATCGAGAGTGACGTGCTCGGGAAACTGTTCCAGCCATTCTTCACGACCAAGGCGAAGGGGACCGGCCTGGGCCTGTGGCTAAGCCAGCGGATCATCCAGGATCACGGCGGCAGCGTCGCGGTCGCATCGGTGAAGGGGCAGGGCGCCACTTTCACAATAACGCTGCCGACGATGGCCGACTCGTCATCGGGGCGCGTCACGCTTCCTGTGCGAGATGAACGGCCGGCGCCTGCGCAAATCTCCGCGGCGCGCAGTAATCAATCGGGGCGCTGATGGGTTCCGCGCCGATGCCCGCGCAAGCGAAGATTCTGATCGTGGACGACGAACGCGACCTGGTCGACGCGTACGTGCGGTTGCTCGAGCACTCGGGCCATCGATGCGTCGCGGCGTTCGACGCGAAAGAAGCAATCCAGATAGTCGACGCCGAATCACCCGACCTGGTGATCACGGACTTGAGCCTGCCCGACACCAGCGGCATCGAGATCATTCGCCACGTGCGCGCGAAATCGGCGAGCACGCCGATCATCGTGATGTCGGGACACAACACACCCGAACTCAACGAAGCGGCGCACGCGGCGGGCGCAAACATCTCGCTGCTGAAGCCGGTTTCGATTGCGATGCTGAGGCGGGTAATCGGTGAAGCGCTGGCGCGGTAGGTGGTGTCCGGCCTGAGTTCCAGCCTTCGCGGGGTTGTCTTGTCGTGTGTATGTATGGATGGTATCATACACATTCATTCCATGCGAACCAATATCGTAATTGACGACGCTTTGATGGAACGCGCGATGAAGCTTGCCGGAACCCGGACGAAGCGCGAAACGGTCGAACGCGGTCTGAAGCTCCTGATCCGGCTGGGTCAGCAGGAGCGCATACGAACGGCGCGCGGCAAGCTTCGATGGCGCGGTGACCTGGATGCAATGCGCCGCGACGCATGATCGTCGTGGATACGTCGGTATGGATCGACTACTTCAACGACCGTCCGACTGCTGAAGCTGCCCATCTGGATTTTTTGCTCGCGCGCGAGCCGCTGGTCATCGGCGATCTGATCCTGGCCGAGGTGCTGCAAGGATTTCGCTCGGACCTCGACTTTCGTCGCGCGTTGATCCTTTTGGGCGCGCTCGAATTTCAAGCGATGGTCGGGCGTGAGGTCGCTGTTGACAGCGCGCGCAATTATCGCAGGCTCAGAGCCAGAGGCGTCTCGGTGCGAAAGACGATCGATGTGATGATCGGAACATTTTGCATCAAAAGCGGCCATCAACTGCTGCATGCCGATCGCGACTTTGATCCGATCGAGCGTTATCTGGGTCTGCGCGTCGTGCGGGTGTGAGGATTGCCGCGATGCTCGGCCGATCCGAAACCGGGCCTGCTGTGACTACAGGGTGCGCTTGAACGATACGCTTGCCAGCACCAGCATCAGGATCATGAAGACCAGCAGGAATGCTATGTCGCCGCTTACTGCGGTGAAGTCGGCGCCTTTGAAGAGAATCTGTTTTATCGCGCTTACCGAATGAGTTTCGGGATTGAAGTGCGCGAAGGCTCTTAGCCACGGTGGGAAACTTTCCACCGGGTAAATCGCGCCGCTGGGGAAGAACAGGATCACGTTCAGAAATCCTGAGAACGTCCCGACCAGGCGCGGATGGCCGGCGCGGCCTAGCATCGAGAACGTCATCGCGAGCAGGCCGGTCGCGCTGATGACGATTATTCCGATCAGCATCAAAAGCGCCACGGGCCCGCCGAGGATTCGGCCGCGCGTGATCATCAGGCCCAGGAACAAGACCAGTATGCCACCGATGCTGGTTACCGTTACGCCGCTGGCGAGGATGCCGCCGGCGATGTCCCATCGCGAGAGCGGAGTCACCAGGTAGCATTCGGTGACGCCCATGAATTTGTCCATCACCCAGTTGAACACCCCGGACATCAGCGAGCCCATGAAGATGGCCATAACGATCACGCCCGGGATGAGCGAGCGATCGTAGTCAACGTAGGGGAAGAGCCAGCTCGGGCGCAGCGAGATGTCGTTGAGCTTGGGCTCGCGGGCGGTGACGAAGGAGACCCTGACGGTGGCGGCGGCCGAGTCGAGCACGCTTTCGAGCGTCTCGGAGCTGATGCTGTCGACATTGTCGGTGAACAGCCCGATCTGCGCGATGCGGCCTTCGGCGACGTCGTGGCTGAAGTCAGGAGGGATGACGACGACGCCCTTGTAGAGGCCGTCGCGGACTTCATCGACGGCATTTCCGGGATCGTTCTCGAAGGTGACATCGACGGTCTTCGGTCCGGCTTGCAGCGCGAGCAACTGTTCGACTATTCGGCGGGCGAAGAGGCCGTGATCCTGCTCGACGACGACGATGGGCAGATGCTTGAGCTGGCCCTGGAAGGAGTTGCCGATAATCACGAGATAAACGATCGGCATCAGGATGACCGAGATCAGAGTGATGGGATTGCGCGTCAGCTTTTTGAGATCGCGCCGCATGATGGCGAGGAATTTGAGCCCGAACATCGGTATCCCTCCTCAGCGCTGCTGCGGCATCCCGGCGCCCACGAACAGGCTGACCTTCTTGGCCGGCTCGTCGCGGAGCGTGCGTCCGGTGAAGTGGATGAAGACGTCTTCGAGCGAGAGCTTCTGCACGGTGATCGACGTCACGTGGTCGCCGGCGGCGTCGATGGCCTCGAGAATTTTGGGAATCGCGTGCGCGCCGTCGTTGGAGGAGAGCTGGAGGCGGTTGCCGCCGTCGCGATTCACCGCGCGCAGATACGGCATCGGGCGGAGCAACTCGGCGATGGCGTCGGGATTTTTTTCGACGACCAGATCGATCCGGTCGGCGCCCGGGACCATCGATTTGAGGCCGATCGGCGTGTCGAGCGCGATTATCTTGCCGCCGTCGACGATTGCGATCCGATCGCACAGCGACTCGGCCTCGTCCATGTAGTGGGTGGTGAGCGAGATGGTGATTTCGCTTTCGCTGCGCAGCGTCTCGAGCAGGTCCCACACCGCGCGGCGGCTTTGCGGATCGAGTCCGATGGTCGGCTCGTCGAGGAACAGCACGTCGGGCGAGTGAATCAGGCCGCGCGCTATTTCGAGACGGCGGCGCATCCCGCCCGAATAGGTCGCGACCAGATCGTTGGCGCGTTCGGTCAACCCGACCATGTGGAGCAGGCGATGGCCGCGTTCGCGGCGCTCGCGCCGCGAGAGGCCGAAGAACTCGCCGTAGATATCGACGTTCTCCCATCCGGTGAGATCGAGATCCGAGGTGAGCGCCTGGGGGATGACGCCGATATTCTGGCGGACCTGGCGCGGGTAGCGGGCGACGTCGAAGCCCGCGACGAACGCCTGGCCGCCGCTCGGCGTCAGCAGCGTGGTGAGCATCCGCACCACGGTGGTCTTGCCGGCGCCGTTGGGGCCGAGCAAGCCGAATACCTCTCCGCGACGGACCTCGAAGTTGACCTTGTCGACCGCGGTGAAAGTGCCGAAGCGCTTAGTCAGGTCTTTGGTCTGTATTGCTAGTGACTCGGGTTCCATCGGTTCTCGGAAAGGTGACTTCCGCAGTCATCCCGGGTTTGAGTTCGCCTTCGGCTTGCAGGACCTGGACCTTGACGTAGAACGTGCGGATGTCCTGGCGCCCGCGCCGCACATCGCGCTCGGTCGCGAACTGGCCTTCCTGCCCTATAGCCATGACGCGGCCGGAGAAAATCTGCGGCGGCGTGGTCGGCAATTCGACCTGTGCCGCCTTGCCGATGTAGAGCGAGTTGAGGTCGGTTTCTTCGACGTCGACGCGCGCCCAGATTGTCGAGAGGTCGTCGACGGTCAGCACCGGCACGCCCGGCGTTACCCATTCACCGACTTCGAGCGCCTTGCTGACGATGACGCCGTCGACCGGCGACTTGATTTCGGTGTCGATGATTTGATCGGCGTAGAGCTGCACGTTGGCTTGCGCGCTCAGCACGTCGGCCTCGTCCTGCTCGACGCTGGTGATGGCGTCGTCGCGAGTCTTGGCCGCAATCGCGTTGGCCTTGGCGAGCTCGATGTCGCGCGCGAGGTCGCGCCGCGCCTGCGCCAGGTTGGCCTCGGAATGAGCGAGGTCAGCCTTCGACTTGGCGAGCTGATTTCGTAGATCGATATCCTCGATCCGGCAAACGACCTGTCCCTTGGTGACGTGGTCGCCCTCGAGCAGATCGAGCTGCTTGATACGGCCGGCGATGCGGCTGGTGATATTCACTTCGGGTGCTTCGATCATGCCGACGACCTTGATTGTCGAACGATCCTCGGGCGGCCACAGGTAGACGCGGCCGAAGAAATAAAATCCGAGCACGACACCGGCCAGAATCGCCAGCCGGATGAGGCGCCGAACCAGGGTTCGGATCATTGCGGATGCACCGGCCTGAAATGATCGGACGGTTCCGCGCCGAGCGCTCGCAATACCATGTTGCCGAGATCGCGGCTCAGCTCGGAGACCGGGCGGCCGGTGCCGTAGTACAGCAGCAGCGAGCGAATCGCGCCCTGAATCGCGAACGTGGCGAGGCGCGGATCGACCCGCGTGAACACGCCGGCGCGGATTCCTTCTTCGATGAGCGACGCGAAAAAATTGAAGGCGCGCTCGCGCGAACCTTCGATGATACGATTGCGCGCCTCGCCCAGGCGCGGTTCCTCGGTCGCGTAGAACTGAAGAAAATCGCGGCGCTGATCGTAAAACTCGACCATTACCGCGATCGACCGGCGCATCCGCTCGACCACCGGCAACTTGGGGTCGGCGCTCGCCTGATAGGTGCGATATGCGGTGTCGAGACCGTCGCTCAAAACGCCGAGGTAGAGCGCGTCCTTCGACGGAAAGTAGAGATATAGCGTCCCCTTGGCGACCCCGGCGGCGGCAGCCACGCGGTCCATCGTGACGGCCTGGTAGGGCTCGTGCGCGAAGAGCTTGAGCGCGGCGGCAAGAATACGCTCGCGCTTGGCGGCTTGTTCGTCGTGAATGTGGAAGGGGCGGCCGTTGTGAATTCCGGTGGGATTTGTGCTTGTTCTATTCATAAACTGACCAGTCAGTCATATACTTGAATGGGCGAGCGTGCGAGTCAACAGACCGTACGCTGTGGGGAGGCATCGGTTGCACGTCCCGGCATGCGTGCCTAGACTCGTCGGGTTCGATTGTCGGTCACGTCGGCGCCCGTAGCTCAACTGGACAGAGCATCAGACTTCGGATCTGAGGGTTGGGGGTTCGAATCCCTCCGGGCGCGCCAGAAAGTCTTTTCGTTTCAAGTGCTTATGCGAGATTCATCTGACGACGCGCGGCTGGATTCGCGAAAGTGTGATCAAGTGTGATCGATTTTGAGATTTTTTTCGAGCCGAGAAAAAGCGCGGCGCTGAGGTCGCGCCGCGCTTCGCGCGAAGTCTTCTATGCAATCTTGCGCAGAGGGACCACCTTCGGTTGCTCTTGCGCGCGCCCGCGCACGTACGCAGTCATCTTCGCCGCCGCCGCTTCGAGATCAGACGCGGCGACGATATCGTACCTATCGAACACTGTGCGCGTGAGGTGCCCTGTGAAGCCCATCGCGATCGATTCCGGAACTCCTGCGCGCACCAAATTGCGAACGGCGGATCTGCGCATGTCGTGAATGAGCAGACCCTTTAGTCCTGCTGCCTCGCACGCGCTCGCCCATGTTTTTCTGAAACTGCCGAGCGGCGCGCCATCATGCTGGAAGAGGCGCTGACACGCGAGCGAGCGCGCAGCGTCTGAGCGCACGACTATCGCAAGCAAATCGTCGGTGAGAGGCAGAATCCTAGGCTTCTTGTTCTTTGAATTCTCGGCGCGCAACCGAACCGTGCCGCCGATGATTGCGCCGCGCTGATCGTGCTCAAAGTCGTAGTCGCGCGGTTCGAGCTTCAACGCTTCGTTCTTGCGCCATCCGCTCAAATAGAGAAACCGCACGGGGTCCCGCAGGTGCTCAGGCAGTGCGGCACAGAGCCGCTCGAATTCGGCTGGTTCGAGGAAACCCTGGCGCGGTTTTGACTTTGGCAGCATCGGCATCACGGGAGCATGATCGCGAGAAAGTTTCCGCGCTTCCACCATCACGGCGAAGGCGCGCCGGAGGGTTGCCAATTCCAAATTGATCGTCCCGTTCGACGGTGGCTGCAAGATTCTCTCGACGACGGTCTTCCCATTGACGACTATTCTCTTTCCGGTCGAGCGCCTGATTAGCATTTCGCGCCGCGCTGCGATGTAGGCCGTGATCGCATCGCGTGTGAGATTGACCGCGCGCGCGTCCTTGCCGAAATGCGCCAGCAGATAGCGCGAAGCTGCCGCAATTGTGTCGCGATTGCCCTTTCGCTCGTAGTCCTCTCGCAGCGCGTCGAGCATCGCCTTGAGGGTGACGCGCTCTGCGACAGGGGCGATGACGACGCGACCGCTAGCGCCCTCACCGACCCGATGCTTGAGCAGTTTGACCGCTACTGACTTCTTTTTTGACTTCGACGATTCGCGGAAAAGTTTCGCGCCGTACCTGCCGTCTTTCAACTCGGCTTTGGCGTAATATCCTATCCACCAAATTTTGCCGCGCTTGCCGCTCTTGGAGACGCGCTGGTAGACGCGCCCGCTTCCCCAAAGTTCCTGGCTCATTGTCGCTCCTCCTTCTCTGCAAGCTGCGTCAGGGCTTCGAGTACCAAGGCTTGAAGACTTTTGTCGGCCTCAACCGCAGCGTGTTTGAGTCTCCGCAGCATTTCGCGCGGCAGGCGCAGCGTCAGGCGCGCGTCGAGCGCTTCAGACTGCTGTTTTTTCGTTCGTTTCATGACATCAAATACCTCCAACACGATAGTAGCAGAATGCTGCTATAGCATCAAAGGTATCAAGCTGCCTTTTTACCGCTCCTCGCGTGCGGCCGCTTTACTGCGCTTTCGAGGATGTACTGCTGGATCGTGTTGCGCGAAAAGCGAAGGGTTCCATCGCCGAGTTTCACAGCAAGCCCGAGCTTCGCACCGCGCCGATACACCCAGCCTTTCGTGACGCCGAGCATTGCTGCTGTTTCATCGACGGTGAGCAGTTTATCTTCGCGCACGCTCTCGTCGCCTGAACCCGCGTGGTCATCAGTCAAGAGCCGCGCGAAGATCGCGCCTTCGAGGGATTTGGTCTGCGATAGCAACTCGCCGAGCTGGGCGCGCGACAGTTCGGAAACCCGTTCGGGGGCTTCTAGGTAAGCCGTGAGTTCATTGTTTGCCACCGGCCGTCCTCAGGCCGGGGCGCCGGCGATTCTCGACCAGGTGTCCACGGCTTGCGCCGCAGTACCACTTCCCGAGCTGAAGTCTCGGTGTGGAATTCCGCCGCACTTTCGCGGAGGAGGTTACGGACGTTGAACTCACAATCATTCGAACCTAAGCCGCCGCTTGAACGTCGCTTCAGGACCGTTGATCGTCGCCGCCGCAGCGCGGCGCGCTGAATAGACGCGCGGCGCGCGCACCCTAGGCATCTTGCGCAGGCAAGGCGCGCAAATATTCGCCTCGCAATCCTCGCGGCCCGTCATGGTTTCGACATCCACGCTAAAGCCACACTCCTGACAACAAAATAGAACGGTTGGATCACTCATAGGTCGCAGTTCTCCCCGCAAAGGGCTCATTGAGGCGCTGGGAGCAACAGCGACGTTTTTAGTTGCAGCTTTTCCTAGTTACTTCATTCCCTTCCCGAATTTCTTTTTCCGAGGTATCTGCGATTGGCGGCCGGCGACCACCCTTAACGGCGCGCGTGTCGTCGGAAGGAGCGACCGCAAAGCGGCGGCGATCGATTCAGTAGCGACCAGTGTGCGCGTCCGTTCAACCCGCCAGCGTTTCGCGTTAGTCTCGCTACCTTCTTTACGCAGGACCAGGCCGTTGAAAACTCTGTCTTGTATAGTCCGACAAAATTTTCCAAGGCGGTCAGGATCGAGGCTATTGCGGTCTCCGTATTCAGCGGCGACGCCGAGCAACTTTTGCCGCAGCGCCTTCAACCCGTCGCCGGCACCAAGGTAGGTGTTAACCTGTAAGACAATTTCGCCGATCCGCAAGGTGGCTTCACCGAGGGCGTTATACCAAGCGGCAATAATCTCGGCGCGCGATTCACGCTGCGGATCTTCGTCAATGAGTGCACCCGTCGTCAGACATGGATCATTCATGCCGAGCCAGACGAGTGGCTCACGGATTTTCGCGGACCAATCGTCAAAGCTGCCGAACGGCTTTACCTCTTGGCGCGGGCGCCCCGCGACTGCATAGCCCTTCAGCACCGTCAATGCTGCGGCTACGAGCCGACCGCGATTTTCAAGCAGGTAATTGTCGAGGTCGGAAATCTTGAACTCGCGCGTGTAAGGCTTTTCCATGTTTGCATCAATGCTGCATTGCACGACGCGCCGAGGCATCTCGCCCTTGAAAACAATATTGTTGCCCGTCGCCGTGTGCGTGCAGTTCGTTCGCAAGCTCAACTGGCGATTTTCGCCCAAGAGACGCGCCTGATAAGGATCTGTCGTTAAACAAGATGCGAAAGCGGCGGAATCGAAGGGCTCGACAAAGTTGTCCCAGCAGTTCAGCGGCCGGCCTTCGCGCAGGACGGTCGTAAGGGCTTTGTGGAATTCATCCCTATCAGATGAAATGGGCTGCGCGCCGGGATCGCGGCCCAACGCTATCAATGCGCCCGCCTTGACGAGCTTACCCTTGCCTGTCCCTACTTCAGGTGCGTTGAAGGAAAATAGCGGCGCGTTTTTCAACAACCGACGCTGAATCAAAGTCAGGATGTAGCCCGCGAAAACACTTTTTGAAGCGCCAGAGACGAACGGAAATTCGTCGAAGGGCGCCAGCAGTTCATCAAGCGCGTTTTTGGCCACGGCTTTCGTCGGCGCTGCGGGAATCTTCGGCCAAGCCGCGCCGATCAGATACAAACCCGTAATAGGATCATACCCCGGCTTATCTAGGACCGTCCCGTCGTTGCGGATGATCGGGGCCTCGATAAAGCCGGTCAACTTGGGCAACTTCCAATTACCGACGCGCGAAAGATATTTCAGCGCGATACCTGACGGGCAATCGATTGCTCGTTTGCCTTTACCGAAGAATTTTCTGAAAGCGATCAATCGCTCGAAGACATCTTGCAAGTGCTGTTGCGTCATCGCTTGCAACTGCATGGTCTCTGCCGATGCGAGACCGCCGCTGTCAATGTCAGGCGCCAGGGTAATCATGCGAACCAAGTCGCCGCCGCGCTGGAACACACGCAGATCGATCGCGTTGGCGACCAAGACCTTCTCGGCCTCATCCGTTGAGAATGGCTGATCGCCGGCCTTGACGATAATCTCGACGCGCTTGTCAATCGCATTCGCGGCGGCAACTGCCGCCCTTTCCTTATCAGTTAGCTTCACGTTCGAGCATCTCCTCAATCGCGGCGGCGATCTCTTCCGTGGAGCAGGGGTTGCTAGACCAGCATTTCAGATACACGCGCCCGCCTTCGCGGGGATACAACGCGGCCTGCGGTGTCTTATGCTCGCGCGCAGGACAATCGAAGCGCCAATATGTTCCGCAATCGCGCGCATTCAACAACTTCGCATAAGCCTGCCCGACTGGATGATCGGCGGTTTTCATGGCGGGCCAATCGCCGCCAGCACTGCCAGCGTTTTTTTTGATTTTCGTCGAGCCGTCGAGCATCAACTTGACAAGCGATGCGGGCGCAGACGGAAGTTTCGGAGGCATCTTGCCGTTTGCCCAGCGATAGCGGCGGCCTGACTTATGCACGCTCGGCGCCGCGACGACGTAGCCAGATTCAGCCTTGATGTCGATTCCTTCGCCGAGACCTGCGCTTGAACTCGCAATCGCAACGCCTTTCGGCAATCGCAGATAGTAGTGCGGCCCGCCGCTGCCGCTGATGGCTTTCGCGCCGTCAGGAATTTTGCCGTGCTTGCGTTCGAGCTTCGTGAGCGTCTTATCGCCGCCGTTGCGCTTGTCAACGTCTATGACGACAAGCCCGTCGCCAGTCGCGATGCCGATGTTTGCATCGGGACGGGCTTGCCACCACTCGCGAATTATCCGCTCATCGCGCGTCGCATCTTTGCAACCGTGCCGCGTAGCTGGATGCTTGCCGATGGCTTCACACTTAGAGCGACCGCACGAACAACAGATGATCGCCGCACTGCCAAAGCCGACGCGGCGCGGCTTCACGGGCGCGTGGCAGGGAAAGACACGCCAGCCGCGCCGGGCATAGCCGAGCGCTGCGGCGAGGTTTGCGTCAATCGGATTTGTTTCTATAATGAGCATAGGCACCGTCACTGCCTTCGGGCTTCAAGCCGGCGGCCATCAGATCTCGACAGTCTGGTGGCCGTTTCGTTTTGTGATGAATGTTCATTCGGCTGGCTTCCCGTGGTCATCGACCGCGGGCAATCCAGCTCGCAGCGCGTCGGCCGCGACCCGTTCGACGTAGCGGCCTTCGCGCCGGGCTACATCGTGCACGCGTGCCAACAGGTCTTCCGGTATGCGCCACCCGACGACTTTCATGGCGATGGGTTTGCTGTTCATCTCGTTCACTCCTTCCTGCGAAAAAAAGCCCCGCATCGGTCTAATCCGATGCAGGGCTCACGTGTTAGTGGTCTCCCGCAGGTCTGTGTCTTAATCTACCGATATAATACGCGCCTAAGCCCTGTCAACTAGCGTTCGCGCCGTACTCTAAGACGGATAAAATAGTTCTGCTCTACATTTATCTAAGCCCGAAGCGCCGAAATAGGTCTCACGCGCGTCTTGCACGACAGCCTTAGGCTTCGATTGTCGCGCGGATCGCTCGTGGAATGCTCAAATTCCTTAATAAGTCGTAATAGGTTAAATAGGTTCAATAGGATCAATTAACCCCCGCGCGCGACCATTATCGTCACTTTGTATGGGGGTCATTCTGATAGAACGGGGGTGAGTACTATTAATCCTATTAGATCCTATTGATCCCATTAGTCAGTGTTCCGCGCGCCGTGCTTTGCTGTCCTATCTCTATGAAGGTGTGACCTACCGGCTTTCTAACTTGCACCGCGCGCCGCCGGCCCTTTATGATGAGACGCGTGAAGCCGCAGAACGCAAAGAGCAAAATGCCAACGAGAGCGCGGCCGGGCAATCAGAATGCCGTCACCTCTTCCCTCTATTCGCGGTCGCCAAAGGCGCGCAGGCTCAGAGACAATCAGGTCAACTATTATTTGCGGAAAATGCGCGCGCTGTGTCCCTGGCTTGAGCGCAGCGATATCTATGTCGCTCGGCGATTCGCGGAACTGGAGCTGCTCGCCAGCCGCGCGTATCAAGCTTTGCGCGAGCGCGCGATTGTAACCGACAAGGGCGAGTCGCGCCGCCTGCTCGATGATTATCGTCGGCTCGTGGCTTTGCAGGTCGTCGTCGCTCGCGAGCTTGGGTTGAGTCCTGCGGCGCGCGCGGCGCTGAAGGCGAACAACACCAACGCCGCGCTCGATCTCGTCGGGGCCTTTGCCGCTGATGCCGCGCGCGAGCGCGTGGCTATCGAATCGAAGCCCGCGAAGGCCGACGAGGGCGGGGATTGATTGGACGCCCGATCACACTTCGATCACACCGCGCCCAAAAGCATTGCGACCCAAGGGGTTGGTGTGGCGCATAAGATTCTAAATCAGACGCGCCTAGCGCAGCGTTTCGAGCTTGGCGGGCGCGTGCATTCGATTTGCTCAAGAGCGCGGACGAGAGAGCGACTCAGCGCGTCGCGCTCGCCAGGGCGAGGTTGGCATAGGTAAAGCGTCGCGTTTTGAGCGGCCTTGGGCTGCGCGATCGCGGCATTTTCAAAAGAGTCACATGCGCAGCTTCCAAAGAAAAAGAATTCTATGCGCGTCGCGAATAATAACAGGCGCGCATTCATGCGCCGCGCGTCGTGTGAAGTTCCGAAATCGCGATGGTTCCCAAAATGAAATTACAAAACACAACCTCCGGAGTTTTGGCGGCGGAAATTTCTGACAGGATTTTATGAAACCCGCATCGCCTACTGATCTCTCCGCGCAACGCGCGAAGTGGAAGGCCGACCCCGTCGCGTTCATCACCGACGTGCTCGTCAATCCCGAAACAGGAAAACCGTTCGAGCTCTATCTCGATCAGGTGCGCTTTTTTCGCGAAGCGCTGACGCTTACGAAAGACGGCACGCTGCCATTCTCCGAACTGCTGTACTCGTGCCCGAAGAAATCTGGCAAGACCGCGACGACCGCTATGGCGATGATCTACGTCATCGTCGTCCTGGGCGGTCCTTATGCCGAAGGTTATTGCGTCGCGAACGACATGGAGCAATCGCGCGGCCGCGTCTTCCAGGCCATCTGCCGTATCATCGAAGCAAGCCCACTGCTGCGCGGGTCGGCGACGGTCACGCAGAATAAGATCACCTTCACGAGCACTGGCTCGACCATCACCGCGATCGCCAGCGACGCAGCGGGCGCTGCGGGCTCGAATCCGACGTTCATCACGTTCGACGAGTTGTGGGGCTATACATCCGAAGGTTCGCGGCGACTTTGGGATGAAATGATCCCTGTGCCGACGCGCAAGGTTTCGGCGCGCTGGACTTCCACTTATGCGGGCTTTGAGGGCGAGAGCGCGCTCCTCGAGGATTTGTATAAGCGCGGGATGAAGGGGCGCGAGATCGCGCCCGCCCTTTATCGGCAAAAGGGAATGCTGATGCTGTGGTCGAATCGCCCAGTCGCGCCGTGGCAGACGCGCGCATGGCTTTCGCAAATGCGCGAGCAGCATCGCCCGAATGCTTACTTGCGGCAAATAGAAAATCGCTGGGTCAGTACGGAATCGAGTTTCGTGCCGATTGAATGGTGGGACGCGTGCGTCGATGCGAATGTCCGGCCGATCCTAACGAGCGCGGTTCCCGTCTTCGTCGGCGTCGATGCGTCGGTCAAAAGGGACTCGACGGCGATCGTCGCGTGCGCATTCGACAATGACCTCAAGAAAGTTCGGCTCGTCGCGCACAAGATTTTTGTGCCGAGCAAGAGCGACAACATCGACTTCGAACAGGTCGTGGAGAAGACTCTCTTGGAGTTTCGCGAGCGGTATCGCGTCAGGGAATGCCGCTACGATCCATATCAGATGCAAGGCTCGGCGCAGAGGCTTAGGCGTGCTGGCGTCAACATGGTCGAGTTTGCGCAAAGCGTTCCGAATCTGACAGAGGCATCGACGAACCTTTACGAGATCATCAAGTCGTCTAATCTCGTCGCGTACAAAGATGGGGATATTCGACTCGCTATCTCGCGCAGCGTCGCCCTGGAAACGACAAGGGGCTGGAGAATCGCGAAGGAAAAAGCCAGCGCGCGGATCGACGTGGTGGTCGCCCTCGCGATGGCGGCGCTCGGCGCGGTGCAGGGGCAATCATCCGAACCCGGTTTTCTGGGGCTCCTGAGGCGCGAGGCGGCGCGGCAACAAGTCAGCGCTGGCGTTCCCATCGAGGCCGCGGCAGCGGCGACGGGGCTTGGTTCGAAAGAACTTGCCACTTGGATCGACCGCCGCCTTGTCGTGCCTTCGGGGCTGTCGCAAATCGCCACCAGACCCGCTCCGGGAACGGAAGAAACATGGGAGCTTGCAAGAAAATACGTCGAGAGTGGGAAGTCGATCGATGAGGCAGTCGCCGAGGCGCTGCGGGTTCATCGCATCGCGATCGATCCAGTGGCTCTGCGTGCTTATGTCGATCGCATCAATCTACCCACGGGTCCGTCGCGCCCGCGCTATGCGCCAGCGGGGGCGAGGTCGCCGTTCAACTGACCTTGCTGGCATCGCTACCACCGGCGAGACCCATTGAATGGCTCTGGCTGGCCCTTTATCGTTGACCTAGAAGCTCGCTGCTCCCGAGTTTGGAGCGGCGAGCTTTATTTTTGTGAGCAAGGAGAATTTGAAATGAGCACAGTTAATCTTGGAATTGCGGGAATGGACCCGCGCACCGAACAAATGTTCACGCGCCAGCAATACGATCGCATCGTTCGCAACGAGGCGGCACCCGGCGTCGCAGGCGTGGCAGGCAACACCGAGATTATGGAACGCCGCGCCCCGGTCTCTGGCGACCCCGATCGGTGCCTGAAACTTTTGAAGAACCTGACGCCGCACGGACTGGCGAAAGCCGAACCCGTCAACGTCGTCGAGGCGGAAGAGATTCACGCCGTCGCTGGAACGACCGAAGCGATCACCGGGCCGCGCATTGTTACGCAGCTTATCAAGGCCGCGATGGGTAATCCTGGCGCAATCGAAGATCTGTGCCGCGGCTACGAAGGCCGCGCAGCGGTCGCAAAGGCAACTGCGCCGCGCGGAGTCACCGCATTCGACCTTGAAACCGTGTCACCGACCTTGAAGAAAGTGCTCGGCGATTTCGATCAAATCGTTCGGCGCGCGGTTGCGAAGCACATGCCCGCTATTTCCAAAATCTTAGCGAAGTGATTCGGATCTCGCGGATTATAGCCGATGGAAAAGAGAGACATCCTAGGAATTCCCGCAACACCACTTCCAGTTGGCTGGCCGTGGCCGCAAACGCCGTCGTGTCCGACCCCCGCTCGCTCGGCGCCAATTGTCGAAGCAGAGCCGCGCAAGCCGCCCGCGACGCGCGACGCACCGGCGAGCGTGTCGCACATTAAGCCGATCGTCTTTAGCGGCGATGAAAAGTGCCGGAAAATTTTGCGATGAAACTCCGCGTCCTGTCCGCTGTGCTGCTGCTCCTGTTCGCATCGCATGCTTGGGGCCAAACCGTCTCGACTTCCCTTGGCTGCCAGTTCACCAGCGAAGCAAGTGGTTGCACTGTCTCAGATACCAGCGACAAGATTCAGAGCGGCGATTTGCTGGTTTCAATCGTAGGTGGGATCACCGGCAATAATTGCAGTGCGACGGCGTCCTATTTCACTGGCGGCTCGAACGGCAGTTGGACTGGTTTAGCAGCTAGCCCGGGCACCGGTTCTACCGGATACGGGTGCTTGTTTTATAGGGTCGCTTCCTCAGGCGACACCGGAGGGCAGACCTTTACTTTGTCCACAGCATCCAGCACTCCAGAGTATGCTGTAGGACTTCTGATTGACGTGAATGGAGAGAATCAAAGTTCGCCAGTTTGCACGACGAATAGCGGCACTATTACAGGATTAAGCGGCTCGGCGCAGCAAACAATAAACGCCAGCTCTATAACCCTCACGAGTGGATGTAGCGCCGTCATCTGGTTGACGACGGTAATAAACTGGAACAATCCTGGGACGCCCACGATCAACGCGGTCCCCAGTAATTACGCATCCCTAGAGAACCTCACTGGAACCTCTAACGCGGTAGCTGCCGCTGCCGCGTGGAAAACAGGTCTATCCCCTAGCACCACAGGTACAGTTACTGCTTTGGCATCCAGTCCACCCAGCGGAGAAGCGAACGCTATATCGTTTCTTCTTGGGATGAACGTGGCTGCGACACCGACACCTACGGCGACAGCTACTCCGACGGCTACGCCCTCGAATACGCCGACTGCGACCGCAACTGCAACGGCCACTGCGACCGCGACGCCAAGTAAAACTTATCGTATCGGCGATACGCCGAACGCTACGACCGGAGATATTCCATGAGCGACTCGGGCCACGATTGAATGTCGCGCCATCATACGCGACATACGAAGCGGCGAGTGGTCGAGATGTCAGCGTCCCCCGAGGACCCGACGCTTGATCGAAGACGCCGAAGTATCCCCGGTACTCGTCCCGGACGCCTTCATGCCCTGCCAGTGGCGCGACCTTCGGCGGGGCAACGAGCTGAACGCGGGAATCCGTGCCCCTGATGAGAGCAATCCTCGACATTTCACTCAGAGACGCCATGTGCGTGCATCATCAGAATCATCGTGGGCGGCCAAGGCTGGAGTGGCAGGCGCGTGCGGCTCTGACAAAAGCGGCTCGGGCGCAGGAAGCGCTTGAATGGATCTTCGACGACAACGCTGACGGCGTGTTCTCGTTCGCTAGCGTTTGCGAAACGCTCGGCATCGATGGCGGAAAATTGCGCGGGCGGGTGCGCCGGCAATCGGCTGACAAGCGGGCAGCGGGAGCGTTCCGCAAAGATTTGGCAGAATTCGAGGTTCAATGTCATACTGCTGCGAAGTCGTGGAAGCCCACCGATCGCTGGAAGCCGGGGTGAACTGGCATTTTGAATCTGGCGCGGATTTCGTGTTTTGTTTGCCCTCGCCAAGAGAGAAACCGAGACTTATCTTTAGTTGACGTTCAAGTGACCCATATCTAGAGTCAGGGCGAGTTCACAGAAAGATGGCACGAGCCGAACGCACCACAATCATTCAGCGTATTGAGGCGATGCGCAAGTCACGCCTCATCTGTTGTTTGACGTCAGATCGACAAAACGCCCCGGGCGTAATCGCGAAGGATTTTGTCCCAAAGATCTTCGAACATCTCCGAGCCTTTCCAGACGGGAGGCGCGTTGATCTCTTTATGCTGACGCCGGGGGGCGACACGCTGGCCGCGTTCGGAATAGCACGTCTAATCCGTGAGTTCAGCGAGCATTTCGGTGTGTTGATTCCCGAAAAGTGCCATAGTGCAGGGACATTGCTAGCGCTCGGAGCTAACCAAATCGTGATGACGCAGGCCGCGACGTTGAGCCCCATCGATCCGAGTGTTACTGGTCCCCTCAATCCAGTCGTCGAACTGGCACCGGGACAGCGTCAAGTGTTACCCGTCAGTGTCGAGAGCGTGGCCGGATTCAAGACCCTCGTCAAAGACGAGTGGGACCTCAACGAGGAAGCGATAGGAAACGCGTTCAGAATATTAGCGGAGAAAGTTCATCCCCTTCTGTTGGGAGACGTGCTTCGAAGGCGTCAGCAAATCGGTCGTTTGGCTGAAGAGCTCTTGCTCAGCCACAGATCCGACACTCAGAATATAAAAGATATCATAGAGACGCTCACCACCAGACTAGGTTCACATGACTATACGATATCGCGGAGAGAAGCACGCAAGCTTCTCGGCGATCAAGTCGCTGGAGAAAATAAGGAATTGGAGGAAGAACTGTGGTCGCTCTATAAGGATTTCACGAGCGAGATGAAGCTCGGTACAATCTACGATCCCATGAGTACGCTAAACGCGGCAAAGAGAAGCGGGCAAACCCAGCCGATCAGCGTCGTGAATAAAATCGTCATGATCGAGAGTGGGGTAAGGGCGGACATCTTCGAGCATGAGACGCTTCTTTCAGAGACCCAAGTGGTGATGACGCCTCTCGGGCCGCAGAAGGCAATACAACAGGAATTAGTACGAACAGGATGGACGAGTTAAAATGAGTAACGGTCAAATCGCATTCGCAAGAAATGATCAGGTGATGTTCGCTCTAAACGACAATACCATCGCGATCACGGGGACTAGTCAGCCCAAATGGCAAATGGCGCCGATGGACAGCGAAGAGTGTTCGTATGTCGGTTTTAGTGGCGCTCCAATGATAATCGACACTGCCGATCAGTCGTGGAAAAAAGCGCTTTTTCCTTCTCTCTACAGACTTCCCGCGCAATTTCTGAAAGATCCGGTTGAGGAAGCTCGTGTTTCGGTTCAGCCGATGGCGGAAGAGACCTTTACGTTTGAGCCGACCTCAAAAAGGCCGGTAACTTTGATTATAGAACGAACCTACGCTCCTGAGTTCCGTTTCATCGACGACTAAGTCTCTAAGGTACGATGCGCGCTACCCGCGCGGCCAAGGCGCGTGGGAGACAGGACACATCGGAATGCCGGGAAGTGTTGGCTGGTACGATTTGGTCGATAGTTCACCTGAGCTTCTTCAAGGCGATCTTCTCTTCTCCTGCCCGATTATTGTTCCATCGGCGAGCGTGACGTATCCGATCAGTTCGGACCAGGTCTCCGCAGAGATTCAGGAATTTGACGTTGCGATAGTCACTCAGTCGTGCGACCTCGTCAACGACAAGGTGGAAAGCGTGATCGTCTGTGCGCATTGGGATCTCGTCGGAGCGGGGACAACGAATCCGGCCTTAGCGAGTAAGAACACGCAAAGTGCTATCGCCAACCGGAAGATGCCTCGCTATATGATGCTCGAAGAATCCATCGTTCCTGATGTCAACATGGGTAAGCGAATCGTCGATTTCGGTCGGGTATATGCGGTCCCAACAAGATTCCTGAGAGTTTTTGCGGCAGCCCGAGGCAAGAGGCTGCGAATGGTTTCACCGTATCGAGAAAGGTTAGCTCAGGAGTTCGGGAACTTCTTCGGGCGAGTTGCTGTTCCTTACGAGGTTAAGCTGAACTAGCGTGGGCGGACCCCTTTTTCCGGTGCGGCCCAGCCTCTCGCGCGCCGTCGGCCGATACTCGCGCCGCAACCGAGCGGATCATGCCGAGGCACAAGGATTCCAGATTCTTGTGTAGAGTGCGCGCGGCACTGCGCCATCGTCATCGAGCGCGAGCGTAATCGCGGGCTTGAGGATCTGCGATAGACGCGACGAATAGGGGCGCTGGTCGCTCGATTCAGGCAGGACCCACCATTTGTCGGTGGCGCGCCTGTCTGCTAAATCCTTCTCGCAATGAACCCCCGCCACGCCGCCGCGCTCGCGCTTGGGTGGCTACGAGCCAGCATTCGGATCGCCCGTCACTACACCAAAGAAATTGTCATTGCGCTCGTTCTCGCGGTGGTCGCAGCAGTCGCGATCGACAGATATTACAAGTGGGAGCGAAGCGAGATGATGGTGAATAATCGTAAAGCAGTCGCAACCCTCACAACTTTCGATGAAAGCGGTCAAGCGGTCGGGCAGGGAACCGGATTTTTCATCACTCACAACGGCGTCCTGGTAACTGCGTACCATGTACTTAAAGGGGCCGCGACGATTCACGCACACCTTCCATCGGGTGCTTACTATGTCTTCAAAGGAATTCGCGCTGCTGATGAAAAAGACGACATCGCGGTTTTACAATTCGATGCTACCGACACGCCTTCGGTGAAGGCACTCGGCGATTCTGACAAGCTGCGGGTCGGCGATGAAGTGTATGCGATAGGAACGCCTTCCGGTCTTGAAGGCACTGTGTCCACAGGCAGTATCAGCAATCCTGTTCAGGAGATTGGCGACCAGTCGTACATTCAATTTACTGCCCCGATTTCCCCCGGGAGCAGCGGCGGAGGGCTTTTCGACGAGGACGGCGAAGTGATCGGCATCACTGCCGCTTTAGTCACGGAGCCCAACGCCGAGAACTTGAACCTTGCAGTGCCAATCAATACTTACAGAGGAGTACTCACAGGAGCCGCGAGTCAACTTACCAGGGAAAGTCCTGAGCTTTACTATTCACTCGGTAACCTTGCTGATGACAAACAAGAATGGGACGAAGCCATTCGCTATTACCAAAAGTCAATTGCTCTCGATGCAAATTATCTGAATGCCTACTCCGGATTGGGTGGAGATTACTTCGAGAAACGTCAATTCGATCTTGAAGTTGCGAACTACCTCAAAGCGGCAGAACTCAATCCGAAAGACGCTGATTCCTTCTACTGGTTAGGTACTGCTTACGAAGATACGGGGGACTTCGGTGACGCGATAGCTGCGTACGAGACGACACTAAAGATCGAGCCGGATCATATGATGGCCCTGCACGATCTCGCAGTTTTATATTTGGCCGAGGGGAAAGTTGGTGAGGCGGAGGAATTGCTGCCCCGTATCTCAAAACTAAATCCCGGATGGGGCAATAAGCTTGCGCAGCTCATCAAACGAATCAAGTGAGCAAGTTTTGTCGGGACGCGAATCTTTTCCGCCCGCGTAAGAAAACACAGCCTTCGGAAAGCCCCGCCCACCGGCGAGTCTGCGTCCGTTCCCGCTTGCCGTCTTGCGTTAGCGCGCGTCGGCTAGTAGTTTTGCCCGAATAATGCAGCCCTGTCGGGCGCGCGGGGGATATAAGTGAAACGAATGGCTGTTCGATTCGGAGCGGTGGCGGCGCTAGCGCTGGCGGGCCTCCTTCAACAAGGATGCGCCACCATTTTTCACGGTAAATCCCAGACTATAAATGTCACATCAGACCCTCCGGGAGGGTTGGTCGCTGTCGGTGGCAATACGTTTGTAACTCCTGCACAGGTCACGCTGCGAAGAGATTCCGACTATAGTCTCATGGCTACGAAGCCGGGTTACGAGGGAACAGGTACTATTGAGCACTCCGTGGATTGGTATACATTTCTCGGCAATATTATTTTCGGGGGTCTGATTGGTTGGGCCATCGACTTTTCCAGCGGCTCCGCCTACGAGCTATCTCCGGAGACTGTCACCATTCAGATGGTGCCGGTCCAGAATCCTTCCGGCGCGACCTATGGTGATACGAATCGGCAATTCGCTCCGCCGTCACACGCACCCGCAGCACCCCCAGACCCGCAGCCCCGGGTTTCGCAACCGCCGCAAGTCGTGAATCCGAACGTCCCGACCAACCAACCTCCACCGTTCGAATAATCGTAAGCCGAGCACACTGAACCGTTGTTCTCGTAGGGACGACGCCCTAGTCCTTCAACAGCATGGAAGTGAACATAGCCGCGAAAACACTGCTGATGGCGCTCGCCATCGCCGCCGCCGGGTGTTCTGCATCGGCCGCGCTTCCGCCAACGCCAGATGGTACACAGTGCAGAATATCGTCTCACGGTTATCCGTGGGGCACTTATGGCGACAAGATCTGCACCGACACGAGCGGCAACACGACCACTACGCGTATGGTCTCAAGCGGGTTGTACGACTCAGGCGATGTTCCGGCTATGCAACCCTCTACGCAACCCTCCGCGACTGTTCAGCACGTACCTGCGCAGAGCACATCATTTGTCCCGCCCGTCACGAATCCGAACACCGTCGTGAACCCGAACGTCCCGACTAACCAACCCCCACCGTTCGAGTAATAGTTGTTCGAGCGCGAGCGCTCTCGCGGGCTTTGAGATTTGCGATCGGTGGGGCGAATAGCGCGTAATGCAGCGGTCTGATAACTCAATGTCGATGAAGCCTCGACATGCTGTGGTCTGTGCACGATGCGGGACTGCCGGTAAACTACGCCAGCTAAACGAGCTTCTACAATTCGATAAACGCGAACCAGTAATTGTGCTTTGCGATCGGTGCCTCCGTGCGCTGAGATACGCCGACGCCAAAACGTGGAAGTGGTTTCGCGATTATCGCAACCGTTTGAGCCAAGAAAAATGACGTTCCATCACGTTGCCGCGTGTCTAGCCGGATGATGACGCCTCGCCTTCTTGACGTAATCCCCGGTCAGGCAGTAGAGCGGAAAGTACGAAGACCATCGGAAAAATGTTTCTATACACGAAACCACCTGCAAATAGTCCGGATCGTGGGGAGGCATCATGTCTATCTATGGGCGTCAAACCGGGAGGAACACGCTTCGAGGTTTGTTCGTCGCGACCACAGTGGCGGCGATAGCGGCGTCCCTGGCCGGATGTCAACCGAAACAAGGCGGAAGCAGGTCCTGTACTTGCACGTGCCGCGCGAAGACGGCGGGGGGAAGCACAATTATTGCGTCGCAAACATTCCTGTCAAATGATACGTGCGGCGCTTCTGAAGGAGCCGCCTGCACCTACACCGGCACCTACGATGGCACGTCGTTCGTGGCAACCGGAGCGCTGGAGAAGTGCGGTGATACTCAGCCCGCAGGGGCAGGGCCAATCATCGAAGGGCCGATAATCATGGAAGGGCCCCCAATGGCGAAGCAATTTTAGAAACATAGACAAACAGACGCGCCGGCCTCAGAATGCCGCTCAACAACCCGCGCGCGCTTTTTTTCGTCTGGTCAGTGTGATCAAGTGTGATCGAATTGATGGAAACGCTCAGCAATCGACGCATACTGAGCGCATGCGCTTCGCGAAGAAACCTTGAGAACATTGATTGAAAGCAACCGTGCGCAACCGAGGTCATAAGCGGAATCAGACTTCGGATCTGAGGGTTGGGGGTTCGAATCCCTCCGGGCGCGCCAGATTGGACTTTGGCGAGGGCGCATCTTCGGGTTCGCGAGATCGTTTCAAAATGCTAAGATGGCGATGGCCAATGGCTGAAAGAGAGGGACGTTAGATGAGAGCCACGTTGATAGGGGTCGCTGCGGTTTTTCTGGTCGCATACAATTCTTCGCCGTCATCTGCTGCGGAAAACACGACGGGAGGCGCCAGCGTTGTCTCTTCTGCGCAAGCGCCAATCATGAAGGGAACGACGAGTCTTTCGCTGGACTTGGCCCAAAGTACCCAAAACGGCCAGGTCGCGATTGCCGACGTATTAACCTACGGTGGCCCACGACCGACGATCACCCCGCCGGACGGATGGGAGTTGATCCGCGACGACTATACCCCAACGACTCGGCAGTCGCTCTATTGGCATGCAATCGGGGGCGGCGACCCCAGCACTGCGGAGTGGACATTCAGCGAGCCGGTCGATGCGCAAGGCGCGGTCGTGGTGCTGGACAATGTTGCGTCAGACGCCCCGGTGGATGCGAGCAGCGGCAACACCGGCGGCTTGAACGGAACGATCACGGCCAAATCCGTTGCGACGACCACCGACGGGGACCTTATCCTTGCTTTCAACGCGACCGATTTCGGCTCGTACCGCTATGCCAGCTGCGGAATATGTGGCGGACTGAATCCAACGCTGCCGGAAAATGAGAGCGTAGTCCTGAATCAGGAGTCCACTGGGCTCGAATACTGGATTCTGGCGAGCTCTCAGAGTCAGACGGGCCAAACCGATCCTCAGGTGAGCGTCGCTGCCCAGTTTTACAATTGGGTCGCCGCACAGGTCGCGATAAAGCCGGGTAGCTGACGCAAAGCTGGTTCATCAGTCGCGTCAGTTAGCACAATCGATTGCCGATGAGCGTTAGCGCTCAGGGGCATCCACGTATGGGCGTAGCGCATCAACTGCGAGTCAGCTTGCCAGCGTGGGTTTGTCCTTGCGCGCGATTCAAAACTGCGGTAGCCACGTAGTGCACAATAATTCGGGGGTGGGGGGACAGATAGTTTACATGCGGTTTAAGTCGTCGACGTGGCCATCGGCTGCCTCGAATGTATCGTTGTCGCTTTTGCTTTCCTCGTTTGCACTCCTGATCGTGATAGGCGGCTTAGTGACCCGCGCGTCTGCGCAAAACGCCGTCAAGATTCCTTTCGCGAAGCCCAAAAAGCCGAAAGCCCTCACAGCTTCTCCAAAGAAGCTCAACTTTGGCGAGCTCGCGCCGCTCGAGAAGAGCGCGCAGGTGACCCTAACGATTCACAATCCGAATTCAAGTGCGATCGATATCAGTTCGATCGTCGCGTTGGACCCCGAGTTCGTTCCCTCAGCTAACTGCGTGGCCAGCCTGGCAGCGGATGGCGATTGCATCGAGTCGGTCGTCTTCACTCCATCTTCCGATGGTAAGAAGTCGACAAAGCTGATGGTCGTCAACAGCGCCGGCAAACCGCTCAGCGTAAGTCTGAAAGGCGAAGGCATCGGCTCACCGGTGGCGACTCCAACCGCGACCGCAACGCCGACTGCAACCGCGACAGCGACCGCTACGGCAACTGCCACGGCGACAGCAACCGCCACGGCGACGGCCACCGCGACTGCTACCGCTACGGCAACCATCACGCCAACTCCAACCGCGACTCCGACGACAGCAGCGTGTCTGGCCCCGGGCGGATCGTGCGTCGCGGGCCCGGCGTGTGTTGCGTCACTAATTCCCAGTTCCGCGGTCGCGGGCGCTCCAGGCGTTTCGCTCGCCGTGCACGGATGTAATCTGACGGCCTCCACCACCGTTCAGTGGAACGGTGTCAGCCAATCGACGAGCTTCGTTTCGGCGAACCAGGTGAACGCGTCGATTCCCGCCGGCGATGTAGCGAGTATCGGCGTAAGCAACGTGACGGTTACCGCGAACTCGGTAGTGTCGCCGCCGCAGACATTCTTCGTCGGAAACTCAGGTGGCAGCGGATTCGCGGAGGTGGAGATCGATCAGGCAGCGAACGGCATAGTGAACGATCCGGTCAACAACGTGCTCTATCTTTCTGTCCCCGGCTCAGCCGCAACCAACGGCAATACGATCACTGTAATAAGTCTGGCAAGCGCCCAGATAACGTCATCGCCATTTGCCGGCAGCAATCCGGACGCGCTCGCGATCTCGGATGACAGCTCGTTCCTCTATGCTGGGCTCGACGGAGCGGCGACGGTACAACGCTTCACGCTGCCAGGCCTGGCGACCGATATAAGCTATCCCCTGGGGCGCAGCAGTTTCTTTGGCCCGTACTACGCACTCGACCTCCAGGTTGCGCCGGGCGCGTCTCATACCACGGCAGTTACTCTCGCGGTTATGGGTGAAAGCCCGGCAGCTGAGGGCGGGGTCGTTATTTACGATGATTCCACGCCCCGCCGGACCATCGCTAAAGGATTCGGCCCAGGCGGTGGCGGAGGTGTTCTGTACGATTCGCTGCAATGGGGATCCGATGACACCGCATTGTACGCGGAGAACAACGAAGATACCGGGTTCGACTTCTACCTCCTATCGGTGACCTCAGGCGGCGTCGTGTTGGCGGACGACTTTTCGAATGACTTTTCCGCGTTCGGCGCAAGAATTCACTTCGATTCGGGCAGCAAGCTGATTTACTCAGATGACGGACATATCATCGATCCATCGACGGGAAATCCGGTTGGGCAGTTTTCGGCAGGGTTCAACAACGTGATGGTGCCCGACTCCACTCTGAACGAAGCGTTCTTCGTCGGCTCGTCCGGCACGATCCAGAGTTTCAATTTGAAGGAATTCAGTTTGATCGGTTCGATCACGATCCCGAATGTTTCGACTACTCCGCTTCGGATAATCCGATGGGGCAACAACGGGCTCGCGATAAATACCTCCGGAGGGCCCGTGTACCTGATAGGCGGCAATTTCGTGCACTAGCGACGCTGGATATCGGTGCGGGATCCGCGGACGTGAGTCACAGCGGGATTGCGGTTCTGAATAGTATGAAGCGGCCCAGCATTTCGCCTACCAGGACTGACATCACGGCTATGTAGAGCAGGCCGGTTGCGGCCATCGTTTGCGGGATTTTCAACGTCTGCCAGCACATCCAGACCAGCACGATCGTCGCGATTGGACCGAGTATCAGCCGCACTGCCAGCAGTCCGAGATGCGAGGCGAATAGATCTTGCACGGCGGCGGCCGCGTTGGCGCTGCCGAGGATTGCGGGCAATCCGATCGCGAGTCCGAGCGCGACGAGGTCCGCGACCAGCGCGATTCCCAACAGCCGAACGAAGGTGCGCAGATAATCGACCGGCATATCGAGGTCGATGAGGTACCAATGGCCGAACAGCATCGCGCCACTGACCAATCCCAGCACCAGCGCCGAGGTGATGGCGGTGAGTCCGTAGGCGACGGCTGCGGCGGCGCCGAAGCCGGACGGCATCAGCAGCATCACGTTGGCGAGCAGGGCGATCAGGCCGAGGCTCAGGCCGAGCGCGTAGGATCGCGCGCGGATGAAGCCGTTTTCGGTCCATAGCGTATACAAGTAGAGGGCGACTGCCGCACTCGAGAGGGTCCATAGCGCGGCTGCCGTCCACAACGAGCTCGCGCCCGGACCGGCGGACGCGCCGCCGCGCAACGCCAGCAATCCAAGGCCGACGGCGGTCGTGATCGATGCGGCCAGGTAAACCGAAGCGCTCGATTTGTAAAAGCCGCGCTCGACATTGAAGAAAGGCGGAATCGCCAGCGCGAAGAGTCCGCCCCAGGCGAGTTCTCCGAAGACGAGGATGAAGCAGGTGGCAAATCTGGTCACGCGGGAATACTACCGGTCACGGCGAAGAACGAACACTGGATCGCTTGCCACGTTATGTCATTCGATGGAATAAAATCAGCGGGGACGAGACCGGCGATTAGACAAATGCAGGGTTGAGGCTATAATCGAAGTAGATAGAAGGGACAGATGGGGAACAACATGCGTTCGAGAATTCTAACCTGGTTGGCGATTGGACTGGCGCTGTGGATTTCCGGCTGTGCCGCCGCGCGCGAGCAGGAAATACAGAAACAACAGGTGTTCGAGCATCGCGTCGACATGGCGCATATCTGGGTCACTACGGAATCGCCGCCCGCCGGCAAGCCATACTCGGAGCTTGGACAGCTCACCTATACAGAGCCTTTCACGCCAGATGCGATCGACGAGGCCAAGATCAGTGACAAGCTGAAGGCGATGGCCTTTGCGAAATGGCCGGATACGATTGACGCGATCGTCGACGAGAATCAGACGACCTCGGCCGACGGCTCGCAGATCACGGTCACGGCCAAGGCGATCAAATACGACTCGTCGGTTGACCGTGAAGCCTTGCATCACATGAACGAGAACATGGTCGCGTCGCCGACTGGCAACTAGCGGCTCGCGATACAATGATCGAAGCGGGCGCGCCGCGGAAACAGTCCGCGATGCGCCCGTCTTTATTTGCGCCTCAGTGGTGACCGCTGAAGATTCAGGCGGGCGCCGACTCGGCCAATAGACCGTCGAGCTTTCCGGAGTCGTTGAGGGCCTTCAATTCGTCGAAGCCGCCGACGATCTTGCCGTTGATGAAAATCTCAGGCACCGTGCGGCGTCCGCCGGACATCTCGATCATCTTCGCGCGCAACGCGTCGTCGTCCGTCACGTCGATTTCATCGAATGCGACGCCCTTGCTCTTGAGCAGGCTCTTGGCCCGCGTGCAGAACGGGCAGTAGGTGGTGGTATACAGTTCGACTTTCGCCACGTCGTACCTCGCTCATGCCATTGTTATCTGCGCGAGAAAGCCTGTCCAGTGGATTAGCTAGCGGGTGTCGGAGTACATCCGCTTGAGACGAGCGGGCGGCACGCCGATCAAGTACATCGCGCGAATCAGCCACATTCTGAGCACGGTGCGCGCCACGCCGTCGCGATTCCATCGCCGCGCGGAGGTCGTCACGCGGGTGCGCAGGCATGCGACGCGCCCGGCGCGCTTCATGCGTCGCGAGAATTCCAGATCTTCGCACAGCTCCAGCTCGGGGAAACCGCCGAGGCGATCGAAGACGTCGCGCCGCACGAAGATCGCCTGGTCGCCGGTGCCGGTGCGGCTGATTCGCGAGCGGAGGCTGATCATCGCGCCGATGATTCGATAGGGAACAGCGCTCGAGTCGAGCTTTACGTCGAAGCGCCCGCCGACTACCGCGGGATCCGACAACGCCGATGCGATGTCAGCCGCGAATGTCGCCGGCACTACTGTATCTGCGTGGACGAAGACCAATGCGTCGCCGTGCGATGCGCGCGCGCCCGCGTTCATCTGACGCGCACGACCGCGCGACGCGCTGATCACGGTGTCGCACAACGGTTGCGCTATCGTGACGCTCGCGTCGATGCTGCCGCCGTCCACGACGACGATCTCCGCGCCGGGAGCACCGCGGCGAAGCACCTCCAGCGTGCTCGCGATCGTGGCGGCTTCGTTGAGCATCGGCACGATGGCGGAAAGTGTGTTCACTCTTCAACTGTTGCGAATTAATCCACCGGAGGATTCACGAGCGGCGAGGAATTGGGCTTGGCTGAGTCGCCCTTGACGATAACGCGGCGTCCCTCGATCTCGAGACGGCCCTGCTGGAAGAGCGCGATCGCGTGCGGAAAGATGCGATGCTCCTGTTGGAGGATGCGCGCCGCGAGGCGTTGTTCGTCGTCGCCGGGCAGCACGGGCACAGCGGCCTGCACGATCACCGGGCCCACATCGACGCCGGGCGTGACGAAGAACACGGTGCATCCTGCTATCTTGACGCCGTATTCGATTGCGTCCTTCGGCCCGTGGATGCCAGGAAACGACGGCAGCAGGCTGTTGTGAATATTCATGATGCGGCCCGGGAACGCGTCGAGCATGACGGGCGATAGCAGGCGCATGAAGCCCGCGAGCGCAACCAGCTCGACGGATCGATCGCGCAGCGCGGCGACAAGGGCGCGGTCGAAGTCCTCGCGTGACGGAAACTTGCGATGGTCGATGACGGTCGTCTCGATTCCGTGGCGGCGGGCGCGCTCGAGGCCCTGTGCGTCGGCGCGATTCGAAATGACGAGGCGGATTTCGGCTTTGAGATCGCCGCGCAGGATCGCGTCGATGATAGCTTGCAGGTTGGTGCCGGAGCCGGAAATCAGGACGCCGAGTTTAATCGTCGGATTTTCCGCCATCGAATTAATAGTTGCTCACTGGCTCAGCGAATCGATACTCCGCGCTTGCCGCGCGCGACTTCGCCGACAACATAGGACGCGTACTCGCGGCGGCGCAAATGAGCGACCACGCGGTCGGCCTCGCGCGCGGGCACGATCGCGACCATCCCGAGGCCGTTGTTAAAGGTGCGATCCATTTCGGCGCGGGCGATTTTGCCGAGGCGCTGGATCATGCCGAAAATCGGCGGCGTCGGCCAACTGCCGCGCTCGACGAGCGCGCGGGTGTCCTTGGGCATCACGCGCGGCAAGTTCTCAGGCACGCCCCCGCCGGTAATATTGGCGAGGCCGTTTACTTTGAAACGCTCGAACAGCTCGACGACGACGCGCGCGTAGATAAGCGTCGGACGCAGGAGTTCCTCGCCGAGCGTGCATCCTAACTCGTCGATATGCGCGCTGAGCTTGAGTTTCGCGCGTCGCAGAACCTGGCGCACGAGCGAGAAGCCGTTGGAGTGAAGTCCGCTCGAAGCGAGTCCGATGAGCACGTCGCCGGCGCGCACGCTCGACGGCTCGGGAATTTGCGCGCGCTCGACGATTCCGACGGCGAAACCGGCCAGGTCGTACTCGCCCGGCTTGTACAGACCGCTGAGCTGCGCGGTTTCGCCGCCGACCAGGCTCATGCCGGCCTGATCGCATCCGCGCGCGACGCCCTTGACGATATCGAGCGCGATTTTCTTTTCTAGTCTGCCGGACCCGATGTAATCGAGAAAGAACAGCGGACGCGCGGCGTGGCAGATGATGTCGTTCACGCACATCGCGACGCAGTCGATGCCGACGGTGTCGTGACGCCCGGTTTCGAACGCAATCATGAGCTTGGTGCCGACGCTGTCGGTGCCCGCGACGAGGACAGGCGCGCGCATCTTGCGGGCACCGTTGAGTCCGACCAGCGCGCCGAATCCGCCGACGCCGCCGATGACGTGCGCGCCGGAGGTGGTCTTCGCGATCGAACCGAAGAGCGGAATCAGGCTCTGCTTCAGCGCGATATCGACGCCGGCCGCTTTGTAGGTCATTTCGGGCGCCATCAGTGCGATATCCTTCTCGATATCCCGCGCCGCGCGGCGATCGAGGCGCGAAAGGCGCGCTCGCCGTTTGGATAAGTGACCAGGCCTTCGCGGTACTCTTCGATCTCAAGGTTGCCCGCGAGCGCGCGAAGCTCTCCATGGCCGAGCAGAAAGCGCGGATCGCGCGGATGGCCAATTGTGGCCTGATCGACCAGGAACGTATCGGCAATCAAAATGCCGCCGGGCCGAAGCCCGTGCACAAATTTTGGAAAGAGTGCGCGGTCGAGGAAGTTTATATTCACGATGGCGTCGAAGGATTCGTCCTTGAGATGAAAGCTATCCAAGTTTGCGACCACGGGCCAGATGGCCAGGCGCGCGGCGCGCGCAGTCGCTGCAAGAAGGCGCATCGCTTCGGATGAGAAATCCACCGCGACCACCGAAAGCCCGGCGCGAGCGCGTTGCGTCCGCGACCGGCGGCGACGTCGAGCGCGACGCCGCGCGGGATTCGCGCGAGCATCGCGGCCAGGAACGGCTCGGCGTCGCCGGCCGTCTTGCCGCGATGGCGTTCATCCCACTCTGTCCGTTGCGGTTGGTTCATATCGCGATGATTTCTTCGCCACCGAATGCCCTGAGTATGCCTTGATTGCAGTGCGTTTTCATCAATTCGATCACGCTTGATCGCACTGCTCGGCGGGAAAAGCGCGTAACTGGCGAGCGACGAACGGTAATCGTGCTGCCGTGAGCCTTTACTTTCTTAGCTCAAAGAGAGCAGCAAGGCCGGAAAGGAGGCGCAATGAATCATCGAATCCTCGTCCGTTGCGGTGCGGAAGGATCGACGATTAAAGTAGGCCGAGTTAAATCCATTTGGACGCAATCATCAGAGTCGCGAACGGAAAGCAGGTAAGAGCTAGAAACTCATGCGAGTCTGCGGATTCAGCATCGCCAACAACGCCGTCCGTTATGGCTATCCCATTGAGGCGAGTCTGCGTTCCATGCTTCCGCTGGTGGACCAGATCGTCCTCAATATCGGTGAGGGAGACGACGAAACTTGGGACCTCGTGCAATCAATGCGCGAGCCTAAAATCAACCCGTTTCGCTCATGGTGGGATCCAAAACTGCAACATGGCGGCGAGGTGCTGGCCCAACAGACCAATCTGGCCCTGGACCGCTGCCGCGGCGACTGGGCATTCTATCTGCAGGCCGATGAAGTTCTCCATGAGCGAGACTATCCAGCAATCAGACAGTCCATGGAGCATCATTGGAAGCGCAGTACTGAGGCGCTCCGTCTTCGCTACTACCACTTTTACGGTTCGTTCCAAACCATTCAAGATTGCCCCCCACGCTGGTACACGCGCGCGATCCGCGTCGTAAAGCTAGGGATTGGAGCGGCCTCCTGGGGCGATGCGATGGATTTCTGTTTGCGCCGCGATGGAAAATCGTCGTGGCTTCGTTACTCTGATGTCGATGCGTTCGTCTATCACTACGGCTGGTCGCGTCCGCCGGAGGTGATGCGACTCAAGCAAGCAAACTTCAGGCGTCTATACTATGGTCACACGGAGGTTTCCCAGAATCCCAAGACTGGTATTCCACAAGATATCTACGGGGAACGCGGAAATCTCCGGTTCTTTCGCGGAACGCATCCCGAAGTGATGCGCGAGGTGGTTGCGCGTCAGAATTGGACCTTCGATCACGGAATTTACAACCAGCCTCCTGACTGGTTTCGCCATGCAGCCGTCTGGACGGATCACTATTTTCGGCGGGCCCTGCCGTTCGGAGCAAAATTGTGCCAACGCGTCTGGCGAGGTCTAAGGCAAAGTCGTTCATAGCACGCGGGCTAGGGTGAAGACGTCTACGCTGGTTGCGCCGGCGGCGAGCAGGACGCGGGCGCATTCGTCGACGGTGGCGCCTGTGGTCATCACGTCGTCTATGATTAGGACACGGCGGTTCTTGATGCGCTCGGGATGCGTGACCGCGAAGGCGCGACGGACGTTCCTGATGCGCTCGTCGTGGTGACGCGAGGTCTGCGGAGTGGTGTAGCGCCGACGCGCCATCGCGGTCGTATCGAGAGGCAGGTCGAGCCGCTTCGCGACTTCGGCGGCGAGGAGCGCGGCCTGGTTGAAGCCGCGCCACCATAGGCGCCGCCAATGGAGCGGGACCGGGATGACGACGTCGTAGTCGCTGGCCGACAGTGGCAGGTCGTCGCCCAGGTATTCCGCGAGCGCGCGCCCGACGGATTGATCGAGGCCGTACTTGTGGCGGCGAATCAGCGCGGGCAGGCTGCCGGGTTCGTCCTCGGCGGTCGTTCGATAGCGTGCGATGGTGCGCGCGATTCGATAGCGCGGAGGATGCGCGAGGCATCGCGCGCATCGCGCCGCGTCGCTGACGGCGGATTCGAGCGGCCCGCCGCACACTTCGCAGCGACAATCCGGCATTCGCTCGACTCGCGCGACGCATTGAGCGCAAACGCGCTTTTGAGGGCCGGCTCCCGACGCGAGCGGAGTTCCACACGCGGTGCATCGCGGGGGATAGAGAAAGTCGAGGACGGTCGAGAAGTTTTGCGAGAACCTTTGGGCGAGCGCGGGCATATATGATTGATGCGTCCGGCGGCGTCCAAACTCAAGGGGGTTGTGGTATACAGAAAAGCATGAGCGGACCGCTTGACGGAATTCGAATTATCGACTGGACGATCTGGCAGCAGGGGCCGGTCGCCACGCAGATGCTCGCCGACCTGGGCGCCGAGGTTATCAAGATCGAGGAGCGCGAGCGGGGCGACCCGGGGCGGGGAATCACCGCGGTCGCGGGCAGCGCGACGGTCAGGAGCGGTCGCAATTATTATTTCGAAGCCAACAACAAGCACAAGAAGAGCATCACGCTCAATCTGAAGCAGCCCGAGGCGCGCGAGATCGTGCATCGGCTGGCGGCGCGCAGTGACGTGTTCGTGCAGAACTTTCGCAAGGGCGTCGCGAAGCGGCTGGGCCTCGGCTACGCGGATCTCGCCACGCTCAACCCGCGAATAATCTATGCGAGTGCGTCGGGGTACGGCCCCGAGGGGCCGGACAGCGGCGAGCCGTCGTTCGACTACCTGGGGCAGGCGCGCTCGGGAATCATGAACGCGGTCGGAAGCGGAAGCACGGCGCCGACGTACGTCTATGGCGGTATCGCGGATCAGATGGGCGCGATCATGCTTGCCTACGGAGTGCTGGCGGCACTGTTCGCGCGCGAGCGGACGGGAATCGGGCAGGAGGTGGATGCGTCCCATCTGGGCTCGATGATGGCGCTGCAGGGACTGAACGTGGTCGCGCGGACTATCATGGGCAAGGAATTTCCGCGCAACACGCGCGCCAACGCGTACAATCCGCTGTGGAACCATTATCGATGCGCCGACGACAAATGGATTTCGCTGGCGATGCTGCAGCCCGATCGTTACTGGAAGGATTTTTGCGAAGTCCTCGGAAAAACCGAATTGATCGAGGATCCACGCTTTGCCGACGTGAAGACCCGCGGCAAGAACTCGGCGGCGCTGGTCGCGATATTTGACGAAGTGTTCGCGACGCGCCGGCGCGACGAGTGGATGCGAATCCTCAAGGGGCGCGGCGACTTCATTTATACGATCGTGAACTCGGTGACCGACTTGCCGACCGATCCGCAGGTCAGGGCCAACGATTACGTCGTCGATTACGATCATCCCGCGCTCGGCAACTTGACGCTGCTCGGGATGCCGGTCAAGTTGAGCGCGACGCCGGGCGAGCCTCGCGGGCATGCGCCGGAACTCGGTGAGCATACGGAGACTGTGTTGACGGAGATGCTCGGCTACTCGTGGGACGATATCGCGCGGCTGCGCGAGGCCAACGTGATTTGAGCGCCGCTCACTACGCGGCATGGGGGTTGAGCGATGGCGATGACAGGGACTCTCGAAGACCGCGAGGAAGTTCGCATCCTGCATGCGCGCTACTGCCTGATGATCGACACCTGCCGCTACGACGAATGGATCGATTGCTTCACCGAGGACGGCGTCTTCGAGAGCCCGCGCTTCGGCAAGCAGAGCGGGCGCGACGGGCTCAAGCGATTCACCGCGCTGTACAGTGAGTCACTCGGCGGCGCGCAGGTGTTACACGTCGTCGCGAATCCGGCGTTCGACCTCGACGGCGCCACCGGCACCGGCACTTCGTACTTCCTGTACTACCACTGCAAGAACGGCATAGTGCAGCAATCGACGGTGGGGTATTACACGGACAAGCTGCGCAAGACGCCGGCGGGATGGCGCTTTGCGAGCCGCCAGGTGACTATCCTGGGGCATCACTGAAGCTGGACGGGAATCCCCGCGTTGATCAAATATCTCTAAAGGCCCTGACACACGCGCCTGGATGAAATCGAGGCGTGAATGCAGTTGAGGATCGACTATGGAGCAATCGACAGGTGAACTGATCGGGCGGCTTTCACGGCTGGAACTGCAGCAGGCCAAACTCCAGCGCAGCAACAAGCATCTGCGGCTGATGACCGGCGCGCTGATGCTGCTGTGCGGCGCGCTGTTCACGATGGCGGAGACGAGTTCGGTCGTCCCTGACACGCTGGAGGCGCAACAATTCCTCCTGCGCGACAGCACCGGCAAGCTGCGCGGCGCGATGGGCGTGACCTCCGACGGCGCGGTGGGGCTCAACCTTGAAGACCCCGCGGGCCGTACGCGCGTGACTCTCGATCTT
Source organism: uncultured delta proteobacterium (assembly GCA_963724395.1). Lineage (GTDB taxonomy): Bacteria > Desulfobacterota > Binatia > Binatales > Binataceae > Binatus. The sequence continues at coordinate 995,110 of CAVRUK010000006.1, forward strand.
GCCGCGGATGGCACGCCAGGTTTGGACTTGTACGATCAGAACGGCAAGATCCGCGCGACCATGGCGCTCGGGGACGACGGCGAACCCGGAATCGGTCTCTACGGCGCCAAGGGCCATCTGCGAACCAGCCTCGATGTTCCGGCGCCCAAGACACCCGGCCTGGCGTTCTATAAGGATGACGGCCAGCCGGCGTGGGGAGTGCCCTGACATGCGCTCAAAGACAAAATTCAGGCCGGGTCGTGCGATCGGGGCGATGATATTGCTCGGCGCGATCACATTCGGTGCGAGCGGCTGCTATGAGGGCTATGACGGCGGCTACTACGGCGGGGGTTACCCTGCGTATGGCTATGCGCCGTACTCATATGGCTGGGGTGGATGGGGCTATGCTCCTGGCTTCGACGTTCACCATTCGTGGGAAGGACACTACGGTGGCGGCGGGCATCACACGGAGTTCTATCACGGTGGCGGTGGCGTCGGGCACGAGGGCGGCGGTGGTGGCGGCTTCCATGGCGGCGGTGGCGGCGGAGGCGGACACGGCGGTGGCGGCGGTCACGGCGGTGGCGGCGGGCATCGCTGAGTACTTTTTTCGTTCCGCGCAAATATTGCGGCGCCGGATCGCGACACGATCCGGCGCCGCTTTTTCGTTTTTCGTTGACGACTGACTACGCTAGAAGGCCGCGTACCACGGCACTTCGTGCGGATTCTCCACTGCCCAATTGATATTGAACTGCTGCAACAGCGTGCCGTCGGAGTGGGCGAGCGCGAGCTTGGCGTTCTCGAGGTCGACTTCGGCCTGCACCTGGTTGCCCTCGGCGCTAACTTCCTCTTCCTGGAATTGCAGCAGGTCGTGCGTCGTCGCCATCCCGACCCGGAACATCACTTCCTCATCGTGGAGCGCCTGGCGAGCGTAGTAAGTTGCCGAGGCGGTCGCCGCGGCGCGCTTCTGATCGGCATACAGATTGGCGATCGAGCTCTGCACATTGACGACCGCTTGCGACAGCGCGGCCCGATACAGCACCCGCTGCTGCTCGTATTGCACGCGAGCCTGCGCAAGGGCGGCGCGCGGCACGGCGTTGTCCAGCGGCATCTGGAACGTCAGCACGGCGGCGTAGTTGTAGTAGGTGAAACCCCACAGGCGATCGAGCGCGTCACCGTAGATTCCGCCGAACGGGAGCTTGTTGCCGTGGCCACTATCGCAGTTTCCGGTCGTGATCGGCGAGAATGGAACCTGACAGGGCGTAGTTCCTGCGGTTGAAGTCAGGCCGAACTGCGCGCCAAGGTTCAGCTGCGGCAGCACCTGGTTCTCCGAGAACTTCACCTGCAGCAGCGCGTCGCGAATCGCCTCGCGCATACTGCCCAGCGACGGCACGTACAGCACGGCCAGCTCGAGCGCCCGCTCCTCGTCGACGACGATCCGCTCCTGCGGATTGGGCCGCGTGAGCGGCTGGATTTCCTCGGGGATGAAGGTGCCATACGGATTGAGCATCACGTCCTGGCGAAGCTGGACGCGCGAATTCTTCAGATTGGCTTCAGCGGTGTAGACGTTGGCCTCCGCCGTGGCGGCCGCCGATTGCGCCTCCTGCAGATTGATCGGAGCAAGGGTGCCGACCTTGACGCTGATGGCGTTTTGGCGGACCAGGTCGAGATTGAAGACCAGCGCGGCGCGGGCGACCTCGAGATTTTCCTCGGAGAGGACGACGTTCCAGTAGTCGTTGCCGATTTTCTGCACGAAGTCCTGCAGTGCCTGTCCGTAAGTCCATTGCGCCTGCTTCTGGCCCGACTCAGCGATCCGGACGTTGATGGTCGCGAACTGCCAGCCGAAGTTCTGCAGCAGTGGCTGTGAGAGCGAGAGTGCGAGGTTCGGCGCGTAAGCCGGATTAACGCCGGCGAAGGTGGAGTTGGACAGCGAGCGATCGTTGTTGAAGGTCACACCCCAGGTTCCATTGGTGACCGAGGAGACTTTGTTGAGGCCGAAGTTCCAATCGTAGAATTTCTGCACGAATGCGTCGGCTCCGCCGGTCTGTAACGAGGACGTGACCGGCACGACCGTCTTCTCGATATCCCCCTGCGCGGTAAGATTCGGATCGAAGGTCCCGTTAGCCTCCCTGACAGTTTCCATCGAGGCGACCGGGTCGAGCTGGGAGGCCTTCAGCGACGGATTATTCTGCATCGCGATGTAGATGGCTTCCTTGAGCGTCAGGCCGCGCGCGTTGGGGTCTTCTGAGCGCAGGTAGCGCTCGCTGATCACGTTGTCGGGCGCGAGTTCCTTGGTCAGCGACCACTGATGGGCGAAGATGCGCGGCAGATTCAACAAATCATCGTGATGCTCGAACTGGTTCGAAGCGCTGGGCGGTACGCTGCCCTGCGGCGGCTGCTGGGGCCCGACCGGCACGGACTGAAGCTCGATCGGTCCGGTCAGGGTAGGGGGAGGCAACGGCGTCGTGGGCAGCGAGCCGGTGACCTTGAGATTACTCTGCGCGAATCCGAGCGAGGTTCCGAGCAGCAGCAGGGAAATTGTCAGTATCGCAAGAGAAACGTACTTGTATCCGGACATTCTAATGGACCTCCTTGTATCTGTTGCCATCACCGGCGATGGCCCGCCTCTTCCGCGCGCGACTGCCCAATGTGACTCAGCAGTTGAGATCGATTTGCCAGCGCCGAATCGAACCGAAGCGCTTGCGCCGCGCCAATCGGCTCGCGATTATAACCAAGGCCGCCCGCGATGTCTTGCGAAATCGAAGCGGCGGCGCCTCAACGCGAAACGCAGATGGAGATGGTATGCGCGCTGTCAGACTGGTAATCGCAGTACTCATCGTGTCGCCGATCCTGATGCTTGCGCTGAGCGAGTCAAGATTGTCGCGGCAACCATTCGCGCAAATTACCGCGGCTCCGGGACCGGTGCCACTGACCGCACCGGTGGCTCCCGGTCAGCCGCAGCCCTTCTCGACGATCGGAGCGCTGCCGGCTCTGGCGCCAGCGCCGGGGACCACGCCTTTAGCCGCCGCGAGCGCGGCGGCGACGCCGCGCGCTTTTCGATGCACCTGTTCGGCGCCGGGAATCTGGACCGAATGGGCGGGCATCGTGTCGTCGTCGAGCTATGTGCTCGCGAGCCAGGCCGCGCGCGGGCAATGTGCCAATTACATCCTGAACGCAAACGCGCCGTCGCCGTTCATACCGCAGGAGGGATCCACCGCCAACCAGCAACGGCCGACGATCTACAACGGTACCGCGTTCACGCAACGCGCGCAGGTGAACACCTCGGTGGGGCAATCTTTTCTCCAGCAACGCTCGACGGTTGCGACGGAAGTGAACCAGTGCACGCGATGTGCCTGCAACTGACGCGGGCTAGTCGATAAGGTTCTTCAAATCGGGCGGGAGCGGCGCACTCACCTTGACGTGACCGACCGCCGGCGAGTCGAACGCCACGTCGCATAGATGCAGCCAGAAGCGCCCGTGCGCGAGCGACGGGCTCGCGGGGCCGCCGTAAAGAGTGTCGCCGACGATAGGATGGCCGACGCTGGCGAGATGCACGCGAATCTGATGGCGGCTGCCGGTCTTCGGCGCGATTGACAGCAGCGTGAAGTCGCCGATGCGGCGGACTGGCTCGGCAACGGTCGTCGCGGGACGGCCGGCGCGTTTCGGATTCGCGCTGGCGGCGTCGCCGACGATCATCTTGCGCGCGTTCTTGGCGTGATGCGCGATCGGCGCGTCGATCTCCGTTTTGTGCTCGAATGCTCCGGCTACGAGCGCCTCGTAGCGCCGCGCGATTCGTCCGCCGCGAATCGCGTCGCGCAGTTTTTCGAACGTGCCGCGATTGCGCGCGATCAACAGCGCCCCGGAAGTGCCGTTGTCCAGCCGATGCACCAATCCGCCTTCGAGCGGCTTCTCGCCAACGGTCGCGGTCTCGGGAAAACGCGCGACGACTGCGTTCATGACAGTGTCGCGCTCGCCGGCATCCAGCGGATGGCATGGCATGCCGCCGGGTTTGTTGACGACGATCACGCTCGCATCTTCGTGGATAACTTCGAGCGGGAGATCGGCGTTCGGTTCGATCGCGGCGCGGCGATTCGTCGCGGCAACTTCAACCCGATCCTCAGCGCCGACGATTTCGCTTTTCCTCGACCGCCGTCCGTTAATTCGCACCATCCCACGCGCGACCAGCTCCTGCGCAACGCGCCGCGAAGGCGCAAATCCAGTGCGCACGAGGTAATGATCGAGGCGTTCTTTGGTTGCGTCGGGCAAGAAGCTAGTGGCTCGCGGCGGCAGTGGGAATCGGCGCGGCGGGCGGGCGATTGTACACGGAAAATTGTAGGGTCGCGGCGTAGAGCAGAATCCCGAGCAGGACTACCGCGGTCAGTATGTCCATGAAGCCGAGTTGCGTTGCGCCTCGCGCCAGACGTTTGAATCCTCGCATCCTTCCTCCTTGCCGATTCTCCACCCTATACACCCGCCGCCGTGCGCAAAGCCGAGCGGACTTGCCGGCCGTGCTCGGGCAATCCGAACAGGCGTCGCAGCTCGCGGCCGGTCTCGGATTTCTCGCACGCCGCGATATCCAGCGGCGAGCCAGTCGTCACGATTCGCCCGCCTTCGTCGCCGCCGCCGGGTCCGAGATCGATCACGTAGTCGGCGTTCGCGATGAACTCGAGGTTGTGCTCGATCACGACCAGTGTATTGCCTTCCGTGACCAGCCGGTTGAGCACCTTGATCAGGCGCTTGATGTCGGTCGAGCTGAGCCCGGTCGTCGGTTCGTCGAGGATGAACATCCGCGGCAGATGCGTGCCGTCTTCGCCCGCCGGCGCGGGTTCGAGATCGGCGAGCAGGAAGCGCGCGAGCTTGAGGCGCTGCGCCTCGCCGCCCGACAGCGTCGAGGTGGTCTGCCCGAGCCGGATGTAGCCGAGGCCTACCGCGATCAGCGCGTCGAGCCGCTTGACGATCGCGGGATGATGGATGAAGAACGCGCGCGCGTCCTCGACGGTGAGATCGAGCACCTGGTTGATACTCAAGTTGCGCAGCTTGATCGCGAGAATGTGGCTCTGGAAGCGGCGGCCGTCGCACGCGTCGCATTTCACTTCGAGGTCGGCCATGAAATGCATCTCGATGGTGACGGTGCCGGTGCCGCTGCACTTCTCGCATCGCCCGCCCGTGACATTGAACGAAAAATGCCGCGCCTGCACGCCGAGCCGGCGCGCTTCGGGACTGGCGGCGAACAGCTTGCGGACCTCGTCGTAGATTTTCAGGTAGGTCGCCGGATTCGAGCGCATCGAGCGCGTCGGCAACTCCTGTCCCATGTGGACCATCTCGCCGATCAGCTCGAAGCCGTCGATCCGGTCGCATTCACCGGGTTCCGCCGACGTATCTCCGCCGCGCCGCAGATAATTGTTGTAGAGCACGTCCTCGACCAGCGTCGATTTTCCCGATCCTGAGACTCCCGTGACGCAGACCATGCGTCCGGCCGGGATTGCGATGTCGATATCTGCGAGGTTGTGCTCGCGAGCGCCGAAGATTCGAATCGCAGGATCGCGCTTGACGAATTTGCGCCGCTTCGCCAGCGCGCGCATCAGCAGCACGCGTCCCGGCGACGACGCCATGCTGTCGAGATTCGCCGTTGCGGGCGGACCCGAGTACGTAAGCTCTCCGCCTTCGCTGCCACCGCCGGGCCCAAGCTCGACGACGTAGTCCGCGCCCGCGATCATCGCGGGATCATGCTCGACGACGATCACGGTGTTGCCGAAGTCGCGCAGGCTGTGCAGCACCGCGAGCAGGCGGCGCGCGTCGGCGGCGTGAAGTCCGACCGTCGGCTCGTCGAGGGCATAAAGCGTCCCGACCAGCACGCTGCCGAGCGCACTCGCGAGATGAATCCGCTGTGCCTCGCCGCCCGACAGCGTGCGCGCCTGCCGCTCGACCGTCAGGTAGCCGAGCCCCACCTCGACCAAATAGCCGACGCGATTGCGCAGTTCGCGCATCACGACCGCCGCGCGCGTGGCGACTTCGGGAATCGATGCGATCCGGTCGAGCCACGCCACCAGGTCGCGAATCGAGAGCCGTCCGACGGCGGCAATCGACCGGCCGTCGACTAGCACGTTGAGCGCCTCGGCTTTCAACTTGGCGCCGCCGCATGCGGGGCAGGTGACGAAGCGCCGATACTTGGCGAGCAAAATTCGCACGTGAGTCTTGTAGCGGCGCCCTTCGAGCCATTTGAAGAAGCCGTGCACGCCCGGCCACTTGTCTTCGTCCCATTTCCCGCGCGGACCTTCGTCGCCGTCGAGCAGCCAGGTGCGCTCCTCGTCGGTCATCTCGCGAAACGGCGCCGACGTGCGGATTTTCCTGCGCCGCGCCAGTTTCAGCATCCAGTCGTTCATCTCTCGATACGCCGGCGTTCGCCACGGTGCGACGAGGCCGTTGCGCATCGACAGGTTCGGATTCGGAATGACCTTGTCGAGATCGAGCTCGACGGTGCGGCCGAAACCTTCGCATTCGGGACACGCGCCGATCGGGCTGTTCGATGAAAACAGCGCCGTGGTCGGCTCGGCAAACGCCGTCGCGCATCGCGAACAGTTGAAGCGCCGATCGAAATCGATCGCGCCGACGCTGTGCGTGTTGCCGTTGTCGCGCTCGACGCGCACCGCTCGCGCGCGTCCGCCGCCGAGGTAGAAGGCCTTCTCGAGCGCCTCGCGCACCCGCTCGATTTCGCCTTCGCTTTTGTTGCCGACCGAGATGCGATCGACGACCACCATCATTGTATTCTCAGGCGGCGGCGCCGAGCCGTTCTGCGCTTCGGCGGCGATCGCGCGCGCGGCGAACTCCGCCGTCTCGGTGATCGCGTCGTTGGCGTACAGGCGATGGTACCCGTTCTGAATCAGGTAGCCTGCGGCGTCGGGAATCGAGCGCGAGCCCGCGTCGAACGGCGCCAGCATGACGTACAGCCCGGGCGCCGCGAGGATTTGCGCGCCGGCGCTCTCGACGGTGTCGCGGCTCACCTCGCCGCCGCATTTCGGACAAACGGTGCGTCCGACGGTCGCGAACAGCAGGCGCAGATAGTCGCTGATTTCGGTGACGGTGCCGACCGTCGAGCGCGCATTCTTGATGGTGTTCTTCTGGCGCAGCGCGAGCGCCGGCGGAATCTCGGAAATCGCGTCGACGTCGGGCCGCTCCATCCGTTCGAGAAACAACCGCGCGTAGGTCGAAAGGCTCTGCACGTAGCGCCGCTGGCCCTCGGCATAAACGGTGTCGAAAACGAGGCTCGATTTGCCGGAGCCGGACACCCCGGTCACGACCGTCAGCTTTTCGCGGGGAATTTCAAGCGAAATATCAGCGAGGTTGTGAGTGCGCGCGCCCCGGATACTGATTGAGCGATCCAAGCTTGCTCCCAGCCACTTACCGAGGGTCTGCTATGGGGCGGGCTTTTTTCTTGCGCTCACCCGGATATTCGTCGGCGACCTTGGCGTACAACTCGGCGAGCTGGACGTCGAACTTCGCCTGGATACGCCGGGTTTCGGCCTCGCGTTCGGCCACCGGCATCGGAGCGAGCCGCGCCAGTTCCTCTTCGAGCCGCTGCATCAGGCGATTTCGCGCCACCAGGTATTCGTAGCCGTTCATAGGCGCCAGGAAAAAACCTCAAAGTTCAAAGATCAGGATTATATGTTATTCTGCAACGAGCGAACAGCCCGGCACGTGTCACGGTAGGGTCCTAATTTGAAATTCGCGCTAACAATTCGAATGAAGAAACTCCATCACACACCCGCGCTCATCTTATGATGCGCGATTGGTTCAGCCCCGAGCCCCGCAAGGTGAAGCCCGGGTGGCAACACCGCATCGCGTTTATGGCGATTGGAATGATTGGCACTTTGATTATGGCCTATCTCCTTGTTGGGCGTGCGATATTCGGCATTGGTGGCTTGGTTGCCATGGGAATCATTGTCATCGACTGCTTCGTTGTCTTGGTACTGCTACATATGCTTGACCCTATCCTTCGAGCCCGACTTCGCACCCGGTTCGCAGTCGTAAGGTCTAAACCGAAATTACGACACCACCCCTGTAACCGAGAACTTACCTGTGGAAATTCATCCTGAATCGTCACCGGACTTAAGCCGCATCGAAATCATTCGCGCGTGGCCTGACGCTTCGATCTGCCACGGCTTCATCGGGCGCTCGGGCGGCGTCAGCAAGGGCGCGTTCGCTTCGATGAATCTCTCTTACTGGGTCGGCGACGACGAACGCGCCGTCGATGCCAACTGGAAGCGCATCCGCCGCGAGGTGCCGGACCCCAAACTCGTCGCGCGGCTCAACCAGGTGCATGGCAACGTCGTGCACGCCGCGACTCGCGAGACCGCTGCGCTTCGGCCGGCGGGTGATGGGATCGTGACAGCAGAACCCGGCGTCATGCTGGGAATCTTCACGGCCGACTGCGTGCCGATATTGATGATCGATGCGAAACGAAAAATTGCCGGCGCGTTGCATTCGGGATGGCGCGGCGTGATCGCGGATATCGCAGACGCCGGCGTCCGCGCGATGGTCCAGCTCGGCGCCCGCGCCTGTGACATCCGGGCCGCGATGGGCCCGTCGATCGGCCCGTGTTGTTTCGAAGTTGACGCCGAGCTTGGTGACCGCTTCGGCCGCGAGATTGCAGGCGCGGTGAATCACACGAGGGCAGGGCATCCCGGCAAGGCCTACATCGACTTGCGCGGTGTCGCGCGCGATCAGCTCGAACGCGCAGGACTCGCAGCCGCGAATATCGCGAGCGTCGGCCCATGCACCCGATGCGCATCGGAGCGGTTTTTCTCGCGGCGCGCGGCCGGCGGAAAGACTACAGGCCTGCAGATGAGCTTCGTCGGCTTCGCCGCGTAGCAATATGGGCACTGGTTCAGTTTCTCCGAAATGGGGGATGAACTTTTCAGCCTGCCGCGGGCGGATTTTCTGTGCTACCACTACTACATGGACCACCGCCACAATGCCCGCACCAGCCCCCTTCATCTTGTTCCCCTTCTCGCTCGGGAAAGGGGTTAGGGGCTATATCACTAAGGAGACCGCCCAATGCTATGTAGTGGAAAGAGCGGGAGATGCAACTCTCCAGTTGAAGCAAAGCATTTAAGCGATCGAGACCATTACGAGTGCGAGAAGTGCGGAGAGAAATGGGATACCGATACGGTTGCGGTCATGGAGTCCAGTGGGAGTTTACCTAAGCGTATGGACCGGCGACCGTGTACTTGTCCGCCCAAAGAGCCATGGAAGAAGCCGCGCGGCAGAATGTCGGGGACGAGCCGCAATCGACATCGACCGATGTAGTGAGGTCAAATTTGCGATGAGCGTGAGACTCTATGTCGGCAATCTCTCGAATAAGGTCACCTTTAGCGAACTCAAGAAGTTGTTCTCGACGAAAGGCGAAGTATTCATCGCAACCATGAAAGAATCTGGGTGGGGTTTCGTCGAGATGCAGACTCAGATCGGGGCCAGAAAAGCCATTGAAAGCCTTAACGGCTACAACTGGCATGATCGTAGCCTTGTGGTCCAGTATGCGGAATATTCGACGCCGGACTATCCGCAAAAGACACATGAGGGACGTCGGTTCACTTCGGCAGGCACGCGCGCCGCGAACTACCGGACCAGAAAACCAAACCCAAACTAATCCAGTGCCGAACGCTCCAAAACAGAACAGCGGCAAATTGGATTTGTCCGCCCTCGTCCGCCCTAGTCCGCTCTGGTCCGCGATCCCATTCCATCCCGCCTCATCCGCTCGATCCCGCACTTTATGGGCAGAAGATGGATTATTCGGGCAGGACTCGTATGTTGGGCAAAGCCGGGTTAGGGGTTAGGTTCCTTGGACGCCATAAGCGAACAAAAACATTTTCTGACGGAACGAAACTACTCCTAGTGGTGGCCCGTCCCAAGACCACAACCTATGGTATGAAATTGCTCTTTTCACCAGAACTCGGTCAGCCCGAATGGCGCCAGTTTGCCTCCTCGGCAAGTTGATCCAGTACCCGCAAGATGCCGCAACGCAAACCAAAGAAGCATCGCGCCGGCGGATTGATCGCGAAAATCCGCAAGCCGATGGCGCCGCCATCGAAAACGATCGAAGACCCGACCAAATACAAGCGCGAGCGCGAGCTCGAAAGACTTCGCCGCGAGCAAAAATCCGGGAATTCCTGATGGCTACGCCCGTTAACGGACAGGTTCGAGTTGGAATTATCGGCGCGGGCCTCATCGGCCAGAACCATTCCAGGATGCTCCGCTGGGTCGCCGATGCCACCGAGCAGAGCGTTCGCGTGGTGTCCGTTGCTGACCTGTCGCATGTGGCGGCCGAGAGGCTTGCGGCGCGATGGCAGGGCGCGCGGGCGCTCGAGTCGGCTGACGAGATAATCGCGGACCCGTCGATCGACGCGGTGTGGATTTGTACGCCGACCGCGATGCATCGGCAGATATGCATCGCCGCGGCGCGCGCGGGCAAGCATATTTTCTGCGAGAAGCCGCTCGCGATGACGGCCGCGGAAGCGTCCGCCATGGCGGCTGCGATCGCGGCCGCGGGTGTGACGAGTCAGGTCGGTCTCGTGCTGCGATTCTCGCCGGTGTACAACGTGATAAAAGCGATGTTCGAGCAGCCGGACGCCGGCATATTGCTCAGCGTCACGATGCGCGACGATCAGGATTTTCCGACGCGCGGTGCGCATGCGAGCGCATGGCGCAACGACCCGTCGTTGACCGCCGGCGGCACGCTCATCGAGCACAGCGTCCACGATTTCGATCTGTTGACGTGGATGTTTGGGCCGGTGACGAGCCTTTACTGCCGCACGCGCAACGTGAACGGGGCGGAGGGAGTTGAAGACTTCGGCGCGACGTCGATGGAATTTGCGGGCGGCGCGTACGGCCAGCTCACTTCGATTTGGCATCGGATGATCGCGCGCGCGAGCAATCGCAGGCTTGAAGTCTTCGCCGAGAACCTGTTTGCTGCATCCGACGCCGACACGCTCGGACCGATCGTTTTCCAGCGCGGGTCTGGCGCCAACGAGGAGACCGTCAGCGAGCACAAAGTGATGGCCCGATTCACTGAAAAGATCCTGCGCGAGCGGCCGTACCTGGCGCCAATCAAGGATCGGCTCGCGATTCCCTACGCCGCCGAGGATGCGACTTTCATCGCGGCGCTCAAGGGTCTGTGCGAGCCCGATCCTGAATTTGCGGCGGGCGTCGCGGCGCAGCGGATGGTGGAAGCGGCGTACGAGTCGGCGCGCTCGGGCGCGGCGGTGAAAATCAAAACTTAAAGTGCTACTTTAATCGAGGATGCAAGCCAATTCATGATCGATTTTGAACTCAGCGAAGAACAACAGATGATCCGCGACAGCGTCGGGGCGTTCGCGCGCGAGGAGATTCGTCCCGCCGCGCGGCCCGCCGACGAAAGCGGCGCGATTCCCGCCGCGCTGATCGCCAAGGCCTGGCAATTCGGATTCGTCAGCGGCGCTATCCCGGAGAAATTCGGCGGCGGTGGAGACGCCCGCTCGGCGGTGACCGGCGCGATCGTCGCGGAAGAGCTGGGCTTCGGCGACATTTCAATCGGGTTGCACGTGCTCGCGCCGCGGCTGTTCGCATTTCCGATCGTCGAAATGGGCACCGACGAGCAGCGCGCCAAGTATCTGAAGCGATTCGCCGGCGCCGACTTCGCCGCCGCGACCGCGGCTGTCATGGAGCCGCGCTTCGATTTTGATCTGTCGGCGCAACAGGCGTCCGCCAAGCGCGATGGCGCGGGATACGTCCTGAACGGCGGCAAGTGCTACGTGCCGCTCGCGGCCGAGTCCGACACGATGCTGGTGTATGCGGCGACGGACGCGTCGAAGGGGTATGCGGGCGTCGACGCGTTTATCGTTCCGCGCGGCGCGGCCGGCGTCATGATTTCCGAGCGCGAAAAAAACATGGGACTCAAAGCGCTCGCGACCTTCGAGCTAACGCTCAAAGATTGCCGCGTCGGCGCCGATGCGCGCCTGGGCGGCGACAAGGGGATCGACTTTTCGCGGCTGATGAGCGAGTCGCGGGTCGCGTTTGCCGCGATGGGCGTTGGCGTGATGAACGCCGCGTTCGAATACGCGCGCGACTACGCCAAGGAGCGCAAGGCGTTCGGCGTGCCAATCGCGACCAAGCAGGCGATTGCGTTTATCCTCGCCGACATGGCGATTGAAATCGACGCGGCGCGCTTGCTGGTCTGGGAAGCGGCCTACGAACTCGACAAGGGCCGCGATGCGCTGAAGGCAAGCTACCTGGCGAAGAATTATGTCGCGCAGAGCGCGCTCAAAGTGACTGATAACGGCGTACAGGTGCTCGGCGGCCACGGCTACATCCGCGAGCATCCGGTCGAGATGTGGCTGCGCAACGCGCGGGGATTTTCCGCTATCGAAGGAATCGCAACGGTCTAACCGGCCGCGACGGAGAAAAATCATGATCGACTTTGAACTCGAACCTCAAATTTTGAACCGGCTGCAGATGTTCCACGCGGTTTCGGAGCACATGATGCGGCCGATTTCGCGCGACTGCGACGAGCATGAGCACACCAAGCCGACCCAGTTTTACGAGTCGATGTGGTCGGCGTCGGCCGCCGCCGATATCCAGGTTGGCAACGACCGGAGCAAGAAAGCCGACGGCGCGGGATCGTCGACGCCGCGACGCGCCAATCTGATGACCGTGCTCAGCACCGAGGAGCTGTGCTGGGGCGACGCGGGACTGTACCTGTCGACGCCCAACTCGGGACTCGGCGGCGCGGCCGTGATGGCGGCGGGAACGCCCGAGCAGAAGGAGCGGTTCCTCAAGCGATTCAAGGAAGGCAAGCCGAAGTGGGGCGCGATGGCGATCACGGAACCGGGCTTCGGTTCCGATTCGTCGCAGGTCACGACCACGGCGACGCGCGACGGCGACCATTGGGTGATCAACGGCACGAAAATTTTCTGCACCGCCGGCGAAATGGCCGCCGAGAAGTCGGAAGGCTTCGTGGTGGTGTGGGCGACCGTCGACAGGAGCGCGGGACGTCCCGGGATTAAGCCGTTTGTCGTCGAGCACAACACGCCCGGCATGCAGGTGGTCAGAGTCGAGAACAAGCTCGGCATCCGCGCGTCCGACACCGCCGCGATCGTTTTCGACAATTGCCGAATCCCGCTCGACCATCTGCTGGGCAGCGCCGAGGTCCGCAAGGAGGGCGGCTTCAAGGACGTGATGGCGACCTTCGACGCGACCCGGCCGATCGTCGCGGCGATGGCGATCGGAGTAGGGCGCGCGGCACTGGATTTCGTGCGCGACTTCCTTAAAGAACAGAACGTGCCGGTTCGCTACGGCATCTCGCAGCGCCGCCTGACCGCCGTCGAGCGCGACTTCATGGAGATGGAAGTGCAACTGCAGGCTGCGCGATTGCTCACGTGGCGGGCGGCCTGGATGCTCGATACCGGCAAGCGCAACAGCCTCGAGGCCTCGATGGCGAAGGCGAAGGCGGGCCTCGCGGTCACGCTGATCACGCAGAAGGCGGTCGAGTTGCTGGGGCCGCTGGGCTACTCGCGCAAAATCCTGGTCGAGAAGTGGATGCGCGATGCGAAGATCAACGACATCTTCGAGGGCACGCAGCAGATCAACATGATAATTATCGCGCGGAGAATTCTGAACTACAGCAGTAAGGAACTAAATTAAAATGCGAGGCTGCGCGCCCCGCATCTAGTAAAACCACTTGCCGTTGTCCCAGCGGAAGATTTCGGTGGTGTGGGTATCGAGGATGGGCTTTGGCTGCGCATGCCGGGCTTCATCCTCGGACTTGCCGGCCAGGTAATATTCGAATTCCTCGTAGGTGATCTTTCCGATCGAGTAGCCGTCTTTGGATTGATGCGTTTCGCAGGCGGCGATCTTGCCGTAAGCGGTATAGGTCGTGGTTTCGAAACCGTCTTTCAGGATGAACTTCAGTTTCGAAAGGTTGTTAATCTCACGATCGTGCAAATCCTGCTGCCAATGTTTGCAGAAATCCGGGAACAGCGCCGCTGCTTTCTTGAATTCGATATCGCGCTCGATGCGGTCGGGGGTAAGCTGCGCAACCAGCGCTTTCATCTTTTGCCCCAGCGTCTTCTTCGCCGCCGGTGAAGCGGACGCGTCAGGGACGGCGGCGTCCGTAACCTGCGATTGGGCATGCGCCGCCGACGCAACCAGCGCGACGAACGCGAGTGCGGCGACCGCGGCTGCTATACCTGCTCTTCGTCTGAACATCATCGCGATGGATTCTATAGCAGAAATTCAGGTTATCGTCAGCATGCAAGAACAGCCGCTTGAAGAAAAACGGCCGCAGCCCCTCGAAAGGGACTGCGGCCGGTAACGAACGTTTCAGTTTCGGCCCGGTTTACTCGTTGGGCACCAGTTCGACGCGGCGGTTCTGAGCCCGGCCCTCAGCCGTATCGTTAGTGGCGACGAAGTCGGTCTTGCCGTAGCCGTGCGGAATCAACTGGGTCGACGGGATGCCTGCTTTCACCAGGTAATCCACGACTGCGTCCGAACGCCGATCGGACAGCTTGAGGTTGTATTCCTCGCTGCCGATAGCGTCGCAGTAGCCGTTGACGTTGACCGTCACGTTCGGGTTGGCCTTCAGAGTGCTCGCGGCTTCATCGAGAATAGCCGCATCACCCGGCCGGATTCTCGACTTGTTGAAGTCGAAATGCACTCCGCGCAGCACCAGCTTCTGCCGAACAGGCGGCGGCGGAGGCGGCGGCGGGGGAGGCGGCGGTGGTGGCGGTGGCGGCGGTGGCGGCGGCTGGATTATAGGATCGCAAATGTAGTGTCCGGCCAAAGCGCCCAGAACTGCGCCGGCGCCGCCGAGGCCAGTCGACCATGCGACCTGATTTTCGTGATCGCCGGTGTTCTCATTGATTGCGACTCCAATTCCCGCTCCGGCACCGGCGCCGAGCAGACCGCCGACCACAGCGCATGTACCCCAGCGCCGAGGCTGCGACAGATTTGCGCAACCTGAGACCGTTAATAGAACGACACACGCCGCGACTCCAATCCATTTCTTCGATTTAACCACGAGGACCCCTCCCAAGGTTCAAGCTCGTTCCAGAAATTAAACTTCGAGAATTGTGCCATTTTTCAGAAGCCAGGTCCATTGAGGTGGAAAATCCGTCGGATAGCGCGAAATCCGTAATAGTTCGTTCACAGTAAGGAAGCGGCCGCAGCCCCGTCGACGGGACTGCGGCCGGTAAACAGCCGCTATTGGCCTGATCTATTGGTTAGGCACCAGCTCGACACGACGGTTCTGAGCGCGGCCCTCAGGCGTGTCGTTGGTGGCGACGAAGTTGGTCTTGCCGTAACCGTGCGGAATCAACTGGGTCGACGGGATGCCGGCTTTCACCAGGTAATCCACCACGGCGTCGGAGCGGCGGTCGGACAGCTTCAGGTTGTATTCCTCGCTGCCGATGATGTCGCAATAGCCGTTGACGTTGATCGTCACGTTCGGATTGGCCTTCAGAGTCGTCGCGGCCTCATCCAGAACGGCGGCGTCACCCGGACGGATATTCGACTTGTTGAAGTCGAAATGCACGCCGCGTAGGACCAGCTTCTGCGCGACCGGCGGCGGCGGAGGAGGCGGAGGAGGCGGCGGAGGAGGCGGCGGAGGAGGCGGCGGTGGCTGGACGATTACCTCATCGCAAATGTAGTGGCCTGCGAGCGCGCCGAGTATTGCGCCTCCCACGGCACCACCCCCACCGGCCCAGGCACGGGAGTCATTGCTGCTGTTGCTGTGCGACCCTTGAGTATTATCGACGATGACAATGCCGATTGCCGCGCCCGCGCCTGCGCCGAGCAATCCTCCGACGAGTGCGCAGGCCCCCCATTGGCGTGGTTGCTGCAAACGTGCGCAACCGCTCACGCCCGACGCGAGTAGCGCTATGCCAGCGACGGCAGCGACCGCATTCAAAAGCCTTGATTTCAGTCTCATGGACTCCTCCTCACCCAAGTGCGTCTACGCGCGCAGCGAACCCCTCGCTTTGCCCCGAGCCCCGGATCATGTCCAAACAGGAACTACCCCGCCCAATTGACGGGGAAATATAGTTATATTTGTAACAAAAATGCAACACGTGCCCGGCGGGTTTCTGCCCGCACGGGCTGCCGTTCTGACGGGCAGAGCCAAGGCCGTCTGTGGATAAGTGGCGGGCAAAGTTGCCCCGGTCAGCCGGTCACGCCGATCATTTTGAAAAGCTGCCAACAACCATGATTCGAATCAGTGCGGGTTGTGGTCATTGTGATGGCCCTGATTGGGCGGCGGCGGCTGGTTAGGCGGCGGTACACCATACGGATGCGGGTTTTCCTGGTAGTGCTCTCCCTCGGCAGCATGATGCTCCGGGTGCGGGTACCAGTCGGGATGATGATCGCGAACCCAATTGGGGTCATGAGCGTTCCACCAGTCGCGATCGTGCCAATTGTGATCGGGGCCGTAGCCGCCCCAGCGGTCGGCACCGTGTAGCTTTCCCCAGATACCTTGATGGCTCTGCATGAACTCCTCGAGTTCAACATGTTGGTGGCGGAACCGGCTGTTGAAGATCAGGTCGGGATTTCGCTCCAGGTCGTGCCGCACATCCGGGTGATGATTGAGAAAATCGTCCAGGCGCTGGTCGGGGTACTCAGCCCTCGAAATCGACGGCAATGCCATCGCGAGCGACATGACCGCAACGGCCAGAATGGTTTTGAGATGCTTCATATGCGATTTTCCTCCCAGGGACGACCGGTTTGGCATGAACAGCAATCGATCTGCCGCGAATCGCTCGCGGCGCATCGTAGCAAATTGCCGGATGTACACCTATTCCCCAGCCTGACGAATTCGCGCCTCCCGAAAAACGTGCATGCGCCGCCAGATTTCGGATAATCGGGCCTGTCAACCGCTGACACTAAACTCGGCTAGGATCTTTTCTTAATACTGGATGCAGGGGTCACCCCTGCTTGCTAAACTGTCTTGCTCATCATGCTTTCACTGGCGCGTGGCAAAGAGGGAAGTTTCAAGCTGGTCTCGGGTTACAAGCCTGAGGGCGACCAACCCGCCGCGATCGAGTCGATCGTCGCCAATCTCAACGACAAAGTGCCGCACCAGGTCCTGCTCGGCGTCACCGGCTCGGGCAAGACCTTCACGATGGCCAACGTGATCGCGCGCGTGAACCGCCCGACGCTCGTGATGGCGCCGAACAAGACGCTCGCCGCGCAGCTTTACAATGAGTTCAAGAGCCTGTTCCCGGAGAATGCGGTCCGCTACTTCGTCTCGTACTACGACTACTACCAGCCCGAAGCGTACGTCCCTTCGACCGACACGTTTATCGAGAAAGACGCGAGCATCAACGACGAGATCGACAAGCTGCGCCATTCCGCCACCAAGGCGCTGCTCGAGCGCAACGACGTGCTGATAGTGGCGTCGGTCTCGTGCATCTACGGCCTCGGCGAGCCCGAGGTGTACTTCGAGATGCTGGTGTTCCTCGAAGAGGGGCAGACCATCGACCGCGACAAGATGCTGCGCAAGCTGGTGGATATCCAGTATCAGCGCAACGACTACGATTTTCATCGCGGGACGTTTCGGGTACGCGGCGACACGGTCGAGATTTTCCCCGCCTACGAAGAGCAGCGCGCGGTGCGAGTCGAGTTCTTCGGCGACCAGGTCGAGGCGCTCTACGAAATCGACGCGCTGCGCGGCAAGGTGATTCGCAAGCTGCAGAGCGTCGCGATCTACCCGGCGTCGCATTACGTGACGACGTCGGACCGGATGGAAATCGCGGTGCGCGACATCCGCGCCGAACTGAAGGAGCGTCTTGAGTTCTTTCGCGCCGAGAATCGGCTGCTGGAGGCCCAGCGCCTCGAACAGCGCACGATGTACGACCTCGAGCTGCTGGCCGAGATGGGCTTCTGCCCTGGAATCGAGAACTATTCGCGCCATCTTACGGGCCGCCTGCCTGGACAGGCGCCGCCGACGTTGCTCGACTACTTCCCGAACAATTCGCTGTTTTTCATCGACGAGAGCCACGTCACGGTTCCGCAGATTGGCGGGATGTATCGAGGCGACCGCTCGCGCAAGTCAGTGCTGGTCGATTTCGGCTTCCGGCTGCCGTCCGCGCTCGACAATCGCCCCTTGAATTTCGAGGAGTGGGAGTCGCACATCGTGCAGGCGGTCTATGTTTCGGCGACGCCCGGCGACTACGAGCAGGAAAAATCAGGCGGGCTCGTCGTCGAGCAGCTGATTCGCCCGACCGGACTTATCGATCCCGAAATCGAGGTGCGCAAGGCCGGCACGCAGGTCGATGACCTGCTCGAGGAAATTCACAAACGCGTCGCGGTCAACGAGCGCGTGCTGGTGACCTGCCTCACCAAGAAGATGGCCGAGGATTTGACCGACTACTACCACGACCTCGGCATCCGCGTGCGCTACCTGCACTCGGACATCGAGACGATTGAGCGCGTCGAGATAATCCGCAGCCTGCGCAAGGGCGAGTTCGACGTGCTGGTCGGAATCAATTTGCTGCGCGAAGGTCTCGACCTGCCTGAAGTGTCGCTGGTCGCGATTCTCGACGCCGACAAGGAAGGCTACCTGCGCTCTGCCCGCTCGCTGATCCAGACGACCGGCCGCGCCGCACGCCATATCAACGGCCGCGTGCTGATGTATGCGGACGTCGTCACGAAGTCGATGGAACAGGCGATTGGCGAGACCAACCGCCGCCGCGCCAAGCAGGTCGCATACAATGAGCAGCACGGCATCACGCCGATGTCGATCACCAAGGCGATCGACGCGTCGCTGGTCGAGATGTACTCGCCCGAGTGGGCGGTGGTCCCCGAAATCGGCGACGACAAAAAGGACGAGGAGTTCATCCCGGCGCACGAACTTCCGGACCGGATCACAGCGCTGCGTCAGCAAATGATGGACGCGGCGGAAAATCTGGACTACGAGCGCGCCGCCGATCTGCGCGATCAGATAAAGAAGCTCGAACGGCACGCCTTCGGCATGGATCAACCACGCCATCCGGTACAGCCATCGCTGCCTCCCGGCTCAGCGCATCAGCCAAAGTACGAAAGCTCGAAGAAAGACACAGCAGAAAAAGGCATCCCGGTAAAAACTCGAGGCCGCCGCGGCGCCGGCGCCGCCACGGGCGCCGCCGCAGGCGCGATGCGCCCCAATCGCCCCGTAAAGCAAGGCAAGCTGAAGCTAATCCCCGACGCCCCGAAGTAGCGGGTTTGCGGCTAGTGCGGCGGTCGCCGGACTACGTGCAGGCGCGCGACGGTGTCGGCGTCGCGTGAATCGCCGCTAATTGCGGCCTCTTCCTCGCCCTGGAGCAACTCGGCGATGGTGAGCATCCCAATCAATGCGACCATCGACAACCATGCAAAGCCGTAGCACAGCGCAGCCGCGCTATATCTGATGCGTAACAAGCTCGTATCCCTCCGGAAACTCTTTTAACGCGAAGTTGACTACGTGACCACTCGAAAATAACAAATTGTTGACAATTTGTCACGCTCAGAACAATTGAATGCCCGATCCGGGACGCTTTTCGATTTGTCTGAGGTTCCGACTCCGAGCTCGGAGCAGACCACGTCGATGGCAACGATGAGGCTCTCGCATTAGTCTCAAGGGCGAAGCGTCACCAATGGCTTGGCGAAGGGACCGGACTCGGGTGGCTAAGGATTTGTCGCGCGTTCAGACTGTCGTTATTGCGATGATGGAGAATCGATCGTTCGATCATATTCTCGGACATCTCGGCTTGCCCGATTCCGGGCATCCGCTGGCGGCGCGAATCGAAGGCATCCAGCACGCGCAAGTTTACTATGCGCACGACACGTACCAGCCGACGCCAATTGCCAGTCCCTCGCTGACGCCGGATCCTCCCCACGAGCGCGAGGATATCGACGTGCAGATCAATTCCATCCTTGGACCCATGCATGGATTCGCGCAGAGCTATCGCAACGCGTACCCAAACGCGGATGTGACGCGAGTAATGGAGTATTGCACTCATGGGTATCTGCCTTCGACGGAATTCCTGGCGCACAATTTTGCGCTGTGCGACAACTGGTTCGCCTGCCTGCCCGCGAGTACGCTGCCGAATCGGCTGATGGCGATGAGCGGCTACGCGCTGGTGGATCATACGCCGAACGGGCTGTTTCAAATCGCAGATGACCTGTTCAACGACAATCCCGATGACCTCGTCTACGATTGGCTGAGGGCGCGCGGAGTCAGTTGGCGGGTTTACTACAGCGGGTCTTTTTTCTTTATGCAGATGCCGCGTTTGCTCGATCTCTACCAGGGCGACGTGCAGGCGCAGAATCTGTTTCGGCCGATCGATCGCCTGATCGAGGATTTTGAAAGCGGCGATCTGCCAGAGGTGGTGTTTGTCGAGCCACTGTACGAGGACGATTATCGGCGCGGTACCGCGGCCGCGTCGGACGATCATCCTCCAGCATCGCTGTATGGCGGTCAGCGGCATCTGAAGATCCTTTACGACGCACTCAGCGCGGGCGACACGTGGAACAACCTGGTCGCGTTCATCACCTACGATGAACACGGCTCATTTTTCGATCACGTGCGGCCGCCGGCGATACCGACCACGCCGCCGCCGCAGGCTCAATACAGCGTCGGGTTCAACACGCTCGGAGTGAGAGTTCCGGGAATTGTGGTTTCCCCGTTCGTGCAGCCCGCGTCGCTATGCGAGCACCTACTCGATCATACTTCGATCCTGAAATTTCTTGGCGAGAAGTTCAACGGTGGAAAGTATACCGATCTTGTGGACGGCCGTGCCGTTCAGAGCGCGTCGGTCACGCTCGACGACGGCTTGCTCGCCAACGGATCGGCGGGCGCGCCCCCGAGCATCGACGACTGAAGTTTCCGCTCTAGAATGACACAAAGGTGGAGTACGGAAAAAAAGTGCGAACCCAATTCGCCCTAAGCCCTTCTAACAGGGAGGAGTCCCGCATCTTTGTCTTGTATCGGGTGCAGGTGTCACCCCTGCCCAAGGAAGCGTGAAACCCACGGCGGGTTTCACATTAAATTAGAAGAGGCGGAGCGTCACACATGGAAATCGGATGGATCGGAACCGGAATAATGGGCGCGCCGATGGCGCGGCGATTGATCGGCGGGGGCCATCGCTTGCGCGTTTTCAATCGCTCGATTGAAAAGGCGCGGGCGCTGGCGGCCGACGGCGCGAGCGTGGCGGCGGACGCCGCGGCGTGCGCCGCGGGCGCGGAGGTCGTGTTTATCATGGTGCCCGACACCCCCGACGTCGAGGCGACTGTCGCGAAGATCGAGCCCGCGCTCAAAGCCGGGCAGCTGGTCGTTGATATGAGCACGGTTTCGCCGGCGGCTGAGCGCGCGACCGCCGCGCGGCTCAAGCGGGCCGGTGTCGACTACCTCGATGCGCCGGTATCGGGCGGCGACGTCGGCGCTCGCGACGGCACGCTTGCGATAATGGTCGGCGGAGACGCGGCCGCGTTCGCGCGGGCGCGGCCTTTGTTCGACCTGATGGGCAAGAGAGTCACGCACATCGGCGCGCCGGGCGCGGGCCAGATGACGAAGCTGGCAAATCAGATCGCGGTCGCGATCAATCTCGAAGCCGCTGCGGAGGCGATCAAGTTCGCGCGCGGCGGCGGTCTCGACGCGTCGCGCGTGGTCGAGGCGATCGGCGCGGGCGCGGCTGGGTCATGGCAGTTGTCGAATCTCGGTCCAAAGATAATCGCGGGCGATTATCAGCCCGGGTTTTTTATCAAGCTGATTCGCAAGGACCTGCGGCTGGTGGCCGAAGCGGCGCGTGAATCCGGCCTGGCGCTGCCGGGACTCGCGCTGATGGCCTCGATGTTCAACGCGTCGGCGGCGCTCGGGCACGACCTCGACGGCACGCAGGCGCTCGCCGCGGCACTCGACAGATTGGCGGACGTGAAGTAGTACCAGAGTGAAAAAGTCGAACCCGGACTTTTTGGAGGCCTAAAATGGCAGACCTGCTGACCGAAGTGAAAGACCGCGTGCTCTACCTCACGCTGAATCGGCCCGACAAGCTCAACGCGATGAGCAACGAGATGATGGGCGCGCTGGTGGACGACTTGTCGCGCGCCGCGACCAATCCCGAAATCGGCGCCGTGGTGCTGACGGGCGCGGGCCGCGGATTCTGCTCGGGCGGAGATATCGGCGGGATGCGCGCGCGCAACGAAGGCGGAGGCGCCGCCGAGGCGACCACGACGATCGAGGATCGTGTCGCGGGCCTGCGTCGTGGCGAAGAGGCGTCGTTGATGCTGCATGAGATGGCCAAGGTGACGATCGCGGCCGTCAACGGCCCAGCCGCCGGCGCCGGCTTGAGTCTCGCGATGGCCTGCGACATCAGGATTGCGTCCGACTCGGCGCGTTTCGGCACCGCGTTCGCCAAGGTCGGCTTCTCGGGCGACTACGGCGGCACCTGGTCGCTGACGCATCTGGTGGGATCGGCGAAAGCGCGCGAACTGTATTTCCTCGCCGATGTGATCGGCGCGGACGAGGCGCTGCGAATCGGATTGGCAAATCGCGTCGTGCCAGCCGCGTCATTCCGCGACGAGGTGCATGCGCTCGCGTCGCGAATCGCCAACGGCCCCACGATTGCCTACGGCTACATGAAGGCGAATCTCAATGCGGCAGTGAATCACGAGTTCAACGAGCTGCTCGACCGCGAGGCGTGGGGACAAACTATGACGGGCCGCACCGAGGACCATCGCGAAGCGGTGAAGGCTTTCCTCGAGAAGCGTCCGCCGACGTTTAAGGGTCGATAGCACCGCCGTTGCTGGCCTCAGAGTCGGCGAACGCTTCAGGGATGAACTTTTCAGCCTTACGCTGGAGCCGCCGACGTGTCATATCGATCGGTTATGGAGAACGCTCACTATGATCCCGCGCACTTGCGCATTCACAGGAAAAGCTCGGCGGTGACTCACCTCGGCAACCAAGGATCCACGCGTCCGCGCAAATCAAATTTGACGGAACGAAACTACCCTTGGTGGTATGGCCGTGTCTGACCCACTACAGGTGGTATGATTTCGCAACTTTGCCTGCGAATCGGTTTGTCAGAATCGCGTGTCAAATGAACTCAGGAGGTGCATCAACTGTGGATTTCAAAACAATCATCTACGGCTCGCGCGACGGCGTAGCGAAGATCACTATCAACCGCGCCGAGCGGATGAATGGCTACAACGAGACGATGGTCAAGGAGATGTGCGCGGCGATCGATCTCGCGCGCCAGGACGACGAGGTGCGCGTGTTGATCATCACGGGCAGCGGGCGCGCGTTCTGCGCCGGCGGCGATATCAGCGGCGCGCCCGAGAGCCGCTCGCGCTTCCATGGGCATCCGATGGGCCACATGCTCGAAATGCGCGAAGGGTTCCATCAGCTCGTGATTTCGTTGCATCGCTTCGACAAGCCGGTCATCGCGGCGATTAACGGCGCAGCGGTCGCGGGCGGCCTCACGCTCGCGCTGTCGTGCGACTTCCGAATCGCGTCGGATCAGGCGCGGCTGGGGGACACGGCGCTTAAGTTTGCGCTGCTCTGCGACGAAGGCGGCGCGTACCTTTTTCCCCGCTTCATGGGATTGGATCGCGCGCTCAAGATGACGCTACTGGCCGAAGTCTATGACGCGAAGACGGCACTCGAGCTCGGGCTGGTGACCGAAGTGGTGCCGCACGCTGAGCTCGAGGCGCGCGTGAACGACTTCGCGCGGCGGCTCGCGGACGGACCGCCCCTGGCAGTCAGGCTCGCCAAACGCATGATGTACAAGCAGCGCGACATGACGCTTGAAAACGCGCTCGAGGACGCCGCGCTCAACGTGATGATCACCAATCCGTCCGAGGATGTGCGCGAGGGAATCCGCGCTTTCCGCGAAAAACAGAAACCCAAATTTAAAGGCAAGTGAATTTGCCGCGACCGCTACAGGAGACCTCGTCCCGATGCCGATGAAGAAAAAAGATATCGAGAAGCTGCTCAGGAAACCGATCGTCGCAGTGGTCGCGGTCACCGCGCCCGACGGCGCGCCGCACGCCGTGCCGACCTGGTACGAATACGCCGACGGGCAAATCGTGTTTCACACGGCCGCCGAGTCATTCAAATACAAATGCCTGGTGCGCGACCCGCGCGTCACGCTGGTGGTCGATACCAAGAAGGCGCCGTACAAGACCGTGGTGCTGAAGGGGCGCGCCACGCTCGAGGAAAAGATCGACGACAAACGCACGGAGCGGATGGCGGTCGAGTACCTGGGCAAGAAACTGGGCAAGGCTTACGCGAAATCGCTCAAGGGCAACAAGGTGGTGGTGGTGACGTTCAAGCCAGCGCACACAGTCTCGTGGGACTACAGCCAGGAGAGCCCATAATACTGGCGTTCATGCGATGGACGAGCGGCTGAAAGTCAATCTCGACGCGTGGAACCAGATGGCGGGGATCCATGCGGCGTCGCGCGAGTATCGGCTGGCGGAGTTCAAGGCGGGCGAGAACGTCCTCAAGCCGATCGAGCTGCGCGAAGTCGGCGACGTCCGCGGCAAGTCGCTGCTGCATCTGCAATGCCATTTCGGACTCGACACGATGTCGTGGGCGCGGCTGGGCGCGAACGTCACCGGAGTGGATTTTTCCGATAAGGCAATCACACTTGCGCGATCGATCTGCGCTGAACTGAAAATTCCCGCGCGATTTTTGCACTCCAACATTTACGACGCGCCCGACGTGCTGCACGAGCAGTTCGACATCGTGTTCACGTCTTACGGCGCGTTGTGCTGGCTTCCCGACATCAAACGATGGGCGGAGATCGCGGCGCATTTCGTCAAGCCGAGCGGCTTTTTTTTCATCGCGGAGTTTCATCCGCTAACGCAGATGAGTCCGAACGATGAGGGCACGACCAAACTGGAGTACGAGATTTCGTACTTCCACACGTCGATGCGTGAACATCCGCCCGGTCCCGACTATTCCGATCACAGCAAAATAGTCTCGGAGACTCACGAATGGATGTACCGGCTCGGCGACGTCGTCAGCGCGCTCGCGGCGGCAGGGCTGCGAATCGAGTATCTGCACGAATTCGCCGAGTGCGTCTACCCGCATTTCCCGTTCATGAAACAGGCCGACGACGGGATGTGGCATATCGAAGGCGACCCGATCCCGACGATTTTTTCGATCAAGGCGACCAAGCCCTGAGCGGCGAGGCGATCCGATAACTATCGAGGCGCTAATTCATCTGCGATAATCGGATTAGTGGCACGACAGGTATCCAATGATGCGGTTATAGAGGCGCTTGGGCACGTAAAGTATCCCGGTTACGACGCCGATATCGTTGCGCTTGGGATTGTCGAGGATGCCCAGCCCGCCGAGAACGGCGGTTACGCGATAACGATTCGACAAGTGAGCGAGCGCGACGAGGTGATCCGCGAGCTCGCCGCCAAAATCCATCACGCGCTCACTCACGACCTCGGCGTGCCAAAAGTCGAGCTGCGGGTGCATCGGATTGAAGCCGAGCTGGGCGAGAAAACCGGGCGCGTGCGCCTCGAAGGCACCAGGCACATTATTGCGGTGGGCAGCGGGAAAGGCGGCGTCGGCAAATCGACCGTCGCGGCGAACATTGCGGTGGCGCTCGCGCGCTTGGGGCTCAGCGTCGGCCTCCTCGACGCCGACATCTACGGGCCGTCGGTGCCGATGATGTTCAAAGTCGGTGACGAGCGGCCGAAGTCGGCGGGCGGACAGAATTTCTACCCGATCGAAAAGTACGGCGTGAAGTTGATCTCGATCGGATTCTTCCTCGGCGAGAAAGCGCCGGTTATCTGGCGCGGACCGATGGTGATGGGCGCGGTGCGACAATTTCTCAAGGACACGCTGTGGGGCAGCCAGGATTTTCTAATCGTCGACCTGCCGCCCGGCACCGGCGACGCGCAGCTCACGCTCGCGCAGCAGGTCTCGCTCGACGGCGCCGTGATCGTGACGACGCCGCAGGATGTCGCGCTGCTCGACGCGACGCGCGCGATCAAAATGTTTCGCCAGGTGCATTGCCCGATTCTCGGCGTGGTCGAGAACATGAGCTATTTCGTGTGTCCCGATTGCGGCGAGCGCGACGAACTTTTCGGTTACGGCGGCGGCGAGCGGATGGCCGCCGAAGAAGGGACGCAACTGCTCGCGAGGATTCCGATCTATCCTGACGTGCGCCAGGCCGGTGACGAAGGGATGCCGATCACGGTGGCCAATCCCGCACATCCGGCGAGCGTGGCGTTCATCGACCTGGCGCGGCGGATGGTGAATGCTGTTGCGGATTGACGACTAGCAACTTGCTCCACCTGCCACGCGCCGATATTGTTGGCGTTCGGTCCCTTCGTTTTGTCGCCGCGCAGGCGCGGCAACCTATTTTTGCAAGGACCGGTTTCGGAGCTCGAAGATGTCCACGCTGATAACAGAAGAATGCATCAACTGCGGTGCGTGCGAGCCGGAATGCCCCAACACCGCGATTTACGAGGGCGGCGCGCTGTGGGAACTCAACGGCGCGACCAAGCCCGCGATCAAGGACGACATCTATTACATCGTGCCCGACAAGTGTACCGAATGCGTCGGCTTCTTCGATCAGGAACAGTGCGCGGCGGTATGCCCGGTCGATTGCTGCATCCCTGACCCCAACATCCCCGAGACCGAAGAGGTGCTAATCGCGCGCGCGCGCGTGCTGCACCCCGATCAAACCTTCGGCGTTGAATTCCCGTCGCGGTTTCGCAAGGGCTGACGCCGAGGAGCTCTGAAGTTTGACGACCAAAGGTCCCGTCCCGATAAAGCCAGCGGACGGCAAGCTCGGCGTTCTGCTCCCCGGCATCGGCGCGGTCAGCACGACGTTCATCGCGGGAGTCGAGGCGATCAAGCGTGGGCTCGGCGCCCCGATCGGATCGCTGACGCAGCTCGCCACCGTTCGCTTGGGCAAGCGCACCGAAGGACGCACACCGCTGATCAAGGACTTCGTCCCGCTGGCGAAGCTGGAAGCTCTCGAATTCGGCGGTTGGGACATTTACGAAGACAGCGCCTACGAAGCCGCGCTCAACGCCGCGGTGCTCGATCGACGGCTCCTGGAGCAGGTGCGCGAGCCGCTGGAGAAACTTCATCCGATGGATGCAGTTTTCGATCAGGACTACGTGCGCAACATCCGTGGTCCCAATCTGAAGGAAGCGCGCACCAAGATGGACAAGGCCGCGATGCTGATGGACGACATCCGGCAGTTCCAGAAGCGCACCGGCGTCGCGCGCACCGTGATGGTGTGGTGCGGCTCGACCGAGGTCTTCCACCAGCCGGCCGCGGTGCATGAGACGTTGAAATCCTTCGAGGCCGGGCTCGCCAACAACGATCCCGAAATCGCGCCGAGCCAGATCTACGCTTACGCCGCGCTCAAGATGGGAATTCCCTACGCGAACGGCGCGCCCAACCTGACGACAGACACGCCAGCGCTGCTCGAGCTCGCGCGCGAGGCCAACCTCCCGATTTGCGGCAAGGACTTCAAGACCGGGCAGACGTTTATGAAGACGCTGATCGCGCCGGGGCTGAAGGCGCGCATGCTCGGGATGTCGGGATGGTTCTCGACCAACATCCTGGGCAATCGCGACGGCGAGGTGCTCGAAGATCCCGGCTCGTTCAAGTCCAAGGAAGAGACCAAGCTGTCGGTGCTCGACCAGATCCTTCAGCCCGAACTGCATCCGCAGCTTTACAGCGACGTGTTCCACTCGGTGAAAATCAATTACTACCCGCCGCGCGGCGACTCGAAGGAGGGCTGGGACAATATCGATATCTTCGGATGGCTCGGCTATCCGATGCAGATCAAGATTAACTTTCTGTGCCGCGATTCGATCCTGGCGGCGCCGCTGGTGCTAGACCTCGTGCTGTTTCTCGACCTGGCGCATCGCGCCGGCATGCGCGGAATCCAGGAATGGCTGTCGTTCTACTTCAAGGCGCCGATGCACGCGCCGAACATCTACCCCGAGCACGACATCTTCATCCAGCTGATGAAGCTCAAGAACACGCTGCGCTGGATGCGCGGCGAGGACCTAATCACGCATCTCGGGCTGGAATATTACGACTGACGGCAGCGATAGAGGCCGTTTCAACCGCCGTCGCGCCGCATTAGAATCTAGCTCGATGGGCGTGCTTAGCGACAAGAAGATCGTGCTTGGCGTGAGCGGTGGAATCGCCGCTTACAAATCCGCTGAACTTGTACGCTTGCTGGTCAACTCGGGCGCGAACGTTCGCGTTATGATGACGCGCAACGCCACCGAGTTCATCACACCGCTCACTCTCCAGACGCTCAGCTCGAATCCGGTCGCCAGCGACACGTTCTCGCTGACGCAGGAATCCGAGATCGGACATATTCGGCTCGCGGACAGCGCCGACGCGATCGTGATCGCGCCGGCGACGGCCGACGTGATCGCCAAGGCCGCCGTCGGCATCGCCGACGACATCGTGACGACTGTATTGCTCGCGACGCGCGCGAAAGTCGCGTTCGCGCCGTCGATGAATGTGCACATGTACGAGCATCCGACCGTAGCCGAGAATCTTGCCAGGCTGCGCGCGCGCGGCGCTGTGATAATCGATCCGGCTGAAGGCGCGCTCGCGTGCGGTTACGAAGGCAAGGGCCGTCTGCCGGACCCTGCAATCGTCGTCGCGGAAGTCGAGAAGATGCTTTCCGCGCAGGATCTCGCGCGAGAAAGAATCCTGGTGACGGCTGGGCCGACGCAGGAGCCGATCGATCCGGTGCGATTCGTCACGAATCGGTCGTCGGGCAAGATGGGATTTGCGATTGCGCGCGCGGCATGGCGCCGCGGTGCGGCAGTGCGAATCGTCGCGGGGCCGTCGGCGCTCGCGACGCCTTACGGCGTCGAACGAATCGACACGGTGACGGCGTCCGCGATGCTCAGTAAAATTGCCGGCAATTTTCCGTGGTCCACAGCGCTGGTGATGGCGGCGGCAGTGGCGGATTTTCGTCCCGCGAATCCCGCGCACGGCAAGATCAAGAAAGACGCGCGTGGGCTTCAACTCGAAATGGCCTCGATCGCAGACGAGATGCCGCGCCTGGCGGCGAAGAAGGGTACGCGCATCTTGATAGGATTCGCCGCGGAGACCGACGACCTCGAAGCCAACGCGCGCGCGAAGCTCAAGCGCAAGGGACTCGACCTTATCGTCGCCAACGACGTGACGCGCGAGGGCGCGGGCTTCGAAGTCGATACCAATATAGTCACGCTCATCGGCTCCGACGGCAGCTCCCAGAGCCATCCGCAGATGTCCAAAGACGCGGTCGCGGACTTGATTCTCGATCGAATCGTGGCGCTCCGCGCCGCCAAACCGAAGTCAGGCCGCGCCGAAAAATCGTCGCGCCTGCGTGCCGTCAGATAGCCTTCGCATGGAAGCGTCATCGCCGCTAGATCGCCGCACGCTGGTCGCAACGATTCGCGATTACGTCGAGCAGTTGCGCGAAGAGGGCATGGAAGGACTTCCCGCATCCGGGCCGTCGTTGGCGAGCGGTGCACCGATCGCGTCGGCTCGTCCAGCGAGCAAGGCTGACGGCGCGCCGATGGCCACCGAACTGTTTTCGAAATATCCAGGACTCGAAAAATCCTCGACCCTCGACGAGCTGCGCGAGTTTATCGGCGATTGCCAGCGATGCAAGCTCGCACCGCGCCGTACCAATCTCGTCTTCGGCGTCGGCAATCCCAACGCGCAGTTGATGTTCGTTGGCGAGGCGCCCGGCGCCGACGAGGACGCGCGCGGCGAGCCTTTCGTCGGCCGCGCTGGTCAATTGTTGACCGACATCATCGAGCGCGGCATGGGTATCCGCCGCGCGGACGTGTACATCTGCAACGTGATCAAGTGCCGCCCGCCCGACAATCGAAATCCCGAGCCGGACGAAGTGGCCTCGTGCGAGCCGTTTCTGTTTCGCCAGATCGACATCGTGCGCCCGCGCGCGATCGTTGGCCTTGGCACGTTCGCCGTGCAGGCCGTGCTCAAGGTGAAAATTCCCATCAGCAAGCTGCGTGGCAACTGGCAGGATTTTCGTGGCATCCGATTCATGCCGACGTTTCATCCCGCGTACTTGCTGCGCACCCCTGGCGACAAGCGGCTGGTGTGGGCGGACATTCAGGAAGTGATGAAATTTCTCGGGATGGCGATTCCGCGCCGCGGTGGTTCCGCGCCGTGAGCGTGCGCTCAAGACTCATCGTCGTCGCGGCGTTGGCGATAGCGATCGGATCATTTGCATCGCGCGGGATCTTTGCTGCCGACGCTCCCGCGATAGCGGCTGCGCATCCGCCGTGGGTTGAACTGATCACGATTGATGGCTCGATCAATCCCGCCGTCGCGTCGTACGTCGAGGATTCGCTCGCGTCCGCAAATGCCGAAGGTGCGGGCGCGCTGGTTATCGAGCTCGACACTCCGGGCGGGCTGCTCAACTCCGCCCAGAAGATCGTCAAGGCTATCCTGGCTGCTCCTATACCAGTGATCGTTTACGTCGCGCCGTCGGGCGCGAGCGCCGCGTCCGCCGGGACCTTCATCACCGAAGCGGCGAACGTGGCCGCGATGGCTCCGGGAACGACCATCGGCGCGGCTCATCCGGTCGAGGAGGGCGGCGAGGAGATTAAGGGCGCGATGGGTCAGAAGATCGAGAACTTCACGGCGACCTTCGCGCGCACGATCGCGCAACAGCGTGGGCGCAATGAAGATTGGATCGAGCAGGCCGTCCGCCACAGCGTCGCGATCGGCGAGCGCGAGGCGCTTGCGAAGAATGTCATCGATATCGTCGCGCCCGATTTGCGCAGTCTGCTGACGCAGGCCACCGGCCACAAGGTCCAGGTCGAGGGTCGCACCGTGACGCTCGAACTCGCCGACGCCGTGGTTCGACGCGCGCGGATGACGACGGGCCAGAAGATGCTCAACGTGCTGGCCGATCCCAACATCGTCTATCTGCTGCTGATGGCGGGATTGATCGGACTGTATTTCGAGTTCGCGCATCCAGGCGTGATCTTTCCCGGCGTGGCCGGCGCAATCTGCCTGCTGCTCGCGCTCGCATCGTTCCAGGTGCTGCCGGTAAATCTCACCGGCTTGCTGCTGATTTTTCTTGGGGTCGGACTGCTGATCTCCGAGGCTTTCGTCACCAGCTATGGAATCCTCGGCCTGGGCGGCGTCACCGCGTTCGTCATAGGCTCGCTATTTTTGATCGACACATCAAAGACCGACCTGGAGGTCGATCGCAACATTATATACGGCGCCGCGGCCGCGCTGACGGTGATCATTCTCGGCATCGGATACATCGTGGCGCGTGAGCGCCGCAACCGCGCAACCACCGGCGCGGAAGGCATCGTCGGCGAGGTCGGCGAAGTGCGCGAGGCGATCGCTCCGGGCGCGCCCGGCAAAGTGTTCGTGCATGGCGAGATTTGGCGCGCGGTCAGCAGCGACGCGCTCAGTCCGGGCGTGCGCGCTCGCGTCAAGTCGGTCAACGGTCTGGAACTGCAAGTGCAGAAGCTGGCGTAGCGCCTGAAGATGGCGCAGGCTATCGGCATGCCTCGCGTGCTTGGGGGCGAAGGAGAATCGCGATGGCGAGCGGAGTCGGCATAGTTGTCTTCATCGGCGTAATTTTCATTCTGAGCGGCCTCAAGGTCCTCAACGAGTACGAGCGCGGCGTGATCTTCCGCCTCGGCCGTCTCACTCCCTATCGCGGGCCGGGCGTGATTTTCGTGATTCCCGTGCTCGAGCGGATGGCGCGAATCGATTTGCGGACCGTGACGCTCGACATCCCGCCGCAGGACGTAATCACCAAGGACAACGTGACCGTCAAGGTCAGCGCGGTGCTGTATTTTCGCGTCGTCGATCCTTCGCGCGCGGTGACCGAGGTCGCAAACTACCTGTTCGCAACGATGCAACTGGCGCAGACCACGCTGCGCTCGGTCGGCGGACAGACCGAGCTCGACGAGCTGCTCAGCCAGCGTGACAAGCTCAACGCGCGCATCCAGGAGATTGTCGATTCGCAAACCGAGCCGTGGGGCGTGAAGGTCACGCTCGTCGAGTTGAAAAATATCGATCTGCCGCAGGACATGCAGCGCGCGATCGCGGCGCAGGCCGAGGCCGAGCGCGAGCGCCGCGCCAAGGTGATCGCGGCTGAAGGCGAGTTCCAGGCGTCGCAGCGGCTTTCGGATGCGGCCGAGATCATGAGCAAGAGTCCGATCACGCTCCAGCTTCGCTATCTGCAGACGCTCAAGGAGATCGCGACCGAAAACAATTCCACCACCGTCTTTCCGATGCCGATCGATCTGTTCGAACCATTCCGCGCGTTCGCAAAACTGGCCGGCGTCGGCGACGACAAGCCCAAGACCTGAAGCGCCGCATCGTTGCGTTCGCACCAAACTGAATTTTCGGAGAAAATTTTGACCCTATGGGCAAGCTGATAATGGTTCGCCACGGCGAGAGCGAAGGCAACGCGATTCGGCGTTTCACCACGTCGGGCGAGGCGAAAATCACCGACCTTGGCCGCCGCCAGGCGCTCGAAGCCGCCGTCAAAATCAAACTGACGTTCCAACCGATTCGCGTGATTGCCAGCACCTTCGCGCGCGCTCGCGAAACCGGACTGATCATCGCCGCGGAAGTCGGCATCCCGATCGAATACGAGGCGGAGTTCCGCGAGATGAGTCTTGGCGACCTCGCTGGAAAGCCGTACGAGTCGATCGCGAACGATCCCACCTACGATCCTAAGCGCTCGTGGCTGTGGCGCGCGCCAAACGGCGAGAGTCATGAGGATGTGCTGAAGCGCGTCGCGCCGGTGCTCGATCGCGTGGCCGCAAAATATCCCGACGATGAGATCGTAATCGTCAGTCACGGCGGTGTGATGCGCGCGGTGTGGGCGCACGTTACCGGCAGTTGGGAAAATGCACACGTGCCGCCCAACTGCGGCATTATCGCGATCGAGCATCATCGCGGCCGCTACCGCGAGCCCGAAGTGGTCTATGGAGAGACTCCGGCCCGCGAAACGGGCGGATGATCTTCAGGTCTTGCTCGCGCCCGGCAAAACTGAATCGAGAAATTCCTGGCTGCGCAGCCGCCGATCCACAATCGAACTGATGAACCGCGCGAGCGCGAGCGCGCCGTCCGCGCCCGCGGCTTCCGAGCCGGGCGAATCGTTCATCGGCAACGTGCCCAGCCTCGCGAGGATTGCAGCACCCCTGCCCGACATCTTGATTGCGCCCTCCGCCACTGACGGCCGGCATTTCGCGCATACGATCCCGCCGCGCGACACCACGAAATACACGGCGGTGCCATTGTCGCCGTTGATGACGTTGGGGGTCGCGCAGACGCGGCAGCGGGTGAACTCGAGTCCGAAGCCCGCCCATCCCAGCAGGCGCATCTCGAATGCCTGCCGGATGGCCGCATCCGCAAACCGCGTGCTGAGCGCGCCGAGTCCTTCCGACAGCACGCGATACGCATCTGCGGCCTCGCTCTCCTCCGTGGTCAGCGCGTCGGTCAGTTCGAGCATGTAGCTGCCGAGCGCAATCTTGGCGAGGTCGTCGTCCAGCACGTGCTGCGTCAGGTCGGCCGCCTCCGCGCGGGTGATAAACACCAACTGTCCGTGGGGCCGGCGGCGGTAGTGCAGGACAACGTGCGAAAACGGCTCCAGCTTGCGTTCGAAGCGATGCCGCGAGGCTTTGGCGCCCTTGGCAATTCCGCTGAGCTTGCCCGCGTTCAGCGTCAGCAGCGTGACGATTCGATCAGACTCGGCATAGTCGCGCGCGCGAAGCACGATCGCCGGCGTTGATTCTTCGATCGGCATTTTCTAATCGCCGACGCTTCTGCGGAACACGGCTTGCTGAATATCTTTGACCTCGACGCGCATCCGCTCGGCGTTGGCAATCG
This sequence comes from uncultured delta proteobacterium, assembly GCA_963724395.1. Lineage (GTDB taxonomy): Bacteria > Desulfobacterota > Binatia > Binatales > Binataceae > Binatus. The sequence goes on from CAVRUK010000006.1 coordinate 1,028,957, forward strand.
CGCGTCCGGAGTCCGACGCTTCTTTCATGAGCACGTCGAAGCGCGCCGCGATATTCGCCAGCTTGGCATTCGCCTCGGTCAGCGCGCGGCGCCGCAACTCCTCGCTCTCCCACGCGCCCTCGGCGTATTCGCGCAGCTCGCGGCTCTCGAACACCAGCTCTTGCAGTTTGTCCTCGTATCCTCTGACGATTCGGCGCAACGCCTCGACGACTTTGGGCCGCTCCTCGGGATCTTTCCACAACACGTGCGCAAGGAACATCAGATCGTCTTCGGTCACTGCGGTCCGTGCCGCGACGATCGCATGCGCGCGCAAAATTCCGAGTGAATTCTTCCAGCGCCGATCCGAGACAACGATTTGCTCGCGCGCCAGCTCGCGCCTGATTTGCGCGATCGCCTCGAGTATCGCTCCCGGCACCTTGACCGCCGCCACCGCCGCGCGCAGCTCGTCGAGCTCGGCAAATTGCAGCGTCGTGCGCGCGCGCTCCGGTCCGCCCGCCATCATGCGGATAAAGCCGTGCTCTTCGGTGATGTAGTCGGCCATGAAACGCAGCATGAAACGATCGTAAAGAGCAGTCAGCTCGTCCTCGTCGGGCAGTTCGTTCGACGCGCCGAACATCGTGATCAGCGGCACCGTGACGCGCTCGCGCCCGTTATGGAAAATCCGCTCGTTGATGATCGTCAACAGCGCGTTGAGGATCGAGGAGTTGGCTTTGAAGATTTCGTCCAGGAACGCGATGTGCGCCTCGGGCAGTTTGTGCGCGGTGACGCGGCGGTAGTCGTCTTCCTCGAGGCCTTTCAGGCTCACCGCGCCGAAAATTTCCTCCGGCGTGCTGAACTTCGTAAGCAGCCACTGAAAATAGTTCGCGCCCTCGATTCGCCGACAAAGTTCGTCCGCCAGCATCGACTTGGCCGTTCCCGGAGGCCCGATTATCAGCACGTGATTCGCCGACAGCAACGCCACGATTGCACCATCGATCAGATCGATTCGTTCGAGGAACATCCGGTTCAGTTCCTCGCGGATTCGCGCGAGCTTCGATATCGCAGTGTCAGCCATTTGCCCGTTCATCATGATCTCTACCAGACCGCGGCTAAAGACTTAACCCCACGCACGCTTCGAGACTTGCCGCCGCTCTGCCGCGGGCGCTAGATCAGGTAGTTGCAAGCGGAGGAAGATCGCGATGGAAAAGGCGCTGAGCGGGGTCAAGGTTCTGGACATGACGCAGTTCGAGGCGGGCACCTCGTGCACCGAGATGCTGGCGTGGCTCGGCGCCGACGTCATCAAAGTCGAGTCGCCAAAGATGGGCGAGCAGGGCCGCTGGCTGCTCACCGAAAAGCCGGGCGTCGATTCCTACTACTTCATTCTGCTCAACGCCAACAAGCGCGGCATCACGCTCAACCTCAAGAGCGAGAAGGGCCGCGCGATGTTCATCGACCTGGTCAAGCAGGTCGATATGCTCACGGAAAATTTCTCGCTCGGCACGCTCGAAGGCCTCGGCCTCGGCTACGATCGCCTGCGCGAAATAAATCCGCGCCTGATCTACCTGACCATCAAGGGCTTCGGCACGCACGGGCCGTATAGCAATTATAAGAGTTTCGACATGATCGCGCAGGCGTCCGGCGGCGCGATGGCGCTCACCGGCTTTCCGGGCTCGCCGCCGCTCAAGCCCGGACCCACCATCGGCGACACCGGCACCGGCATGCACGCGGCGGTCGGGGTGCTCGCGGCGTACATTCAGCGCGAGCGCACCGGCAAGGGACAGAAAGTCGAAGTCGCGATGCAGGAAGCGGTGCTGAATTTCGTGCGCGTCCCGATGATGGGCACCTACGTCACGCACAAACCCACGCCGCGCACCGGCAACCGCGTCGGCGGCGGCGGTCCCGGCGACATCTACAAATGCGCGCCCGGTGGCGACAACGACTATTGCTACATCCTGTGCACTTCGCCGGAGATGTTCGTGAGCCTGTGCGAAGTGATCGGCCATCCCGAGCTCGTGAGCGACGAACGATTCGTCGGACGAAGCCGTGCAAAAAACGTCGAGGCGTTGACCTCGATAATCAGCGAATGGACCGGACGTCACACCAAGTTCGAAGTGATGCGCATCCTCGGCGAGGCTGGCGTCCCGTGCGGCGCGGTGCTTGACAGTGTCGAGCTGCTGAACGATCCCCATCTCAAGCAGCGCGGCATGATCGTCACCATCAAGCACCCCGTGCGCGGCGACTTCACGATGCCGGGATGTCCGGTGCGGCTTGAAGATTCGCCCGTCGATGTGACAGCAGCGCCGCTGCTGGGCCAGCACAACGCCGACGTCTATGGCGAGCTGCTCGGCCTCGGCGCCGGCCAGCTCGAAGATCTCAAGCGCGAAGGCATCATCTAGATGCGGCTCTCTTGACAGGGCGCGGCGACCTGTCGAAGCGATCGAGTACCTGCGTCGCGAGGGTGAGGGCATCCTCGCACGCTTCGTACGCTCGAAACGCGGCGTTGTGTACGCGGATCTGCGCTTCGAAGTAGTGCTCAATCGTTCCGGCGCAGCCGTAAATGGCGAGCCGCGCGACGGCTCTGAGAGCGAGAACGCGGCGTATGCAGTCTCGGTGCATGTCGCCGAGCGGGCTGGTTCGGTCGGTCATGGACAAACTGGCGCAGAGATCGGCGCTCTCGCAGGGCGACCGGCGAAGCTCGTCGCCGAAATCGGCCGCGGCCTTGGCGAGGCCTACGATCGCGCCCGATTCAGCGCCCGCAAAAAGGCCGAACTCATCGCACACCTCGGCGATGCCGCCAAAGGACTCCTCGTCGCGGAAATTCCATCGCGCGAAAAAGTCCGCGACGACGTCGACGCGAGCTTTCGCCGCGATCCACGCTCGCTCTCGACCGACGAGCTCAAGAAAATCTCGCTCGACGCCTCGCGCGAGGTTGGCGCACTCGGTGAAGCGATCGCGTTCCAAGTCGTTGCCGCGATGACCGAGTTGCGCCGGGAGATTTTCATCGATACCGCCGGCACTGTGGTCTCGCAGTCCTACGCATTTTCGCAGGGGGACTGTTACGTCGTTGCGCAAATCGGCGACGGCCACCAGGAAACCTACGACTCGATCGGCCAACAGCGCGGCCTTGAATGCCTGAGCGACGGATGGCGCGGTGAGCTGATGCCGAATCCGTCGCTGGCGAAGTTTTGCGTCGACCTGGCCACCGAAGCGCGCGAACTCGCCGCCGCCCCGGTCCTAAAGCCGCCCGACGGCGAGGTGGTCGTGGTTACCGACCCGCACTTCAACGCGCTCGTCTCGCACGAAGTGATCGGCCATCCATGCGAGGCCGATCGCGCGCTCAAGATGGAAGCCGCGTACGCCGGACGCAGTTGGTTCCTGCGGTCGCTCGCGGACAACCAGTTGGGCAAGCCGGTCGCATCGCTGCTGCTCTCGGCATGCTCCGATCCGAGCCTCGACGGCTACGGCCACTACCGCTACGACCACGAAGGCACGCGCGGCCGCCGCGTGATGCACATCGATCGCGGTATCTTCAGCGGCTTTCTGAATTCGCGCGCGACTGCCGCCGTGCTCGGCGCCGAGCCTAACGGTTCGGCTCGCGCGAGCGAGGGATGGCATGTGCCGCTGATCAGAATGTCCAACACGTTCTTTCTCCCCGGCGAAACGCCCCCCGAAAAAATCATCGCCGACGTCGAGCACGGCTACTACGTCTGCGGTCATCAGATTCCCTCGATCTCGGAGTCTCGCGAGAATTTCAGAATCTCTGCACGCCGCGTCTACGAGATCGATCATGGACGAATCGGGCGACTCTACCGGTCCGGCAGCGTGATTGCCGACTCGAAAAGCTTCTTCACCAAGGTGGACGCGGTCGGCAGCGATCTGCGGCTAATCGCAATCCCCACCTGCGGCAAGGGCCAGCCGATGCAGATCAAGCGAATGTCCAACGGCGGACCGACGCTGCGCTCGCGGGCGCGCCTGGCGAGCAACTGATGCGCTCGCTCGCCGAGATGAAATCCTTCACCCGCGAGGCGGCGCGGATACTCGCGCGTGAGAAGGATCTGGCGAGCTGCGAGATTTATTGTGCCACTGCGGAGCATCGAATCGCCCGCCTCAACTATACCTCGGACATTCCGAGCCACGGCCTCGAGGAGTTCAAGTCGCTTCATGCCGACGGGTTCCAGTTGCGCGTCGCGATGCGCCGCGATCCGCACGAAGTCGGCGCCGCCTTCGAAGCGGGAGACTTCACCTCCGATTCCGTTCGCAACGTGCTCCGTCGTGCGCGCAGCGCAGCCGTCGTCGATCCGCATTTCCCCGGTTTCCCAAGTGTCGCGCTCGACCGCAAGCTGGCGCCGTCCGAAAAAAGCGATCTGGCGAGAGTGGGGGACGGTGCGATAGCCGCTGCCGCGTGGGACGTGCTCGACGGCGCGCTCGACGCATTCGCCAAGCGCTCCGCGGCATCTCGAATCGAGCACCCTGGTCTGATCATCGGCGGCGATGTGTCGGTGATTCGCGATCGAATCGCGATCTTCAATTCGAATTTGGCTGAGGTGCGCACTGACGAGAGCGCGCATTTCAACGCATCCGTCACGTCGATCATCGAATCGCTCGACGCCAAGGGTACTGCGACCGCGCTCGGCGATTCCGCCGCTGCGATGCGCCGCGAAGCCCGCGTGATTGGCCGCGACGCCGTCCGCCGCGCGCTTGCTCTGTCCCACGGCGCCCGGCCCGCAGCGGGAAAATTTCGCGTCGTGCTTGGACCGCAGCCGATCGCCGAAATTCTCAACTACATGGTGATGGGCTCGCTAACCGCCGGCTCGTTTCACGCCGCCAGTTCCGCCTATCACGGAAAATTCGGCGCGCCCGTGATGGATTCACGATTGAGTCTCGGCGACGATCCGGCTTTGCGCGCGGGCGCGATTCGCCGCCGACTCACCTGCGAAGGAATCCTCACGCGCCGCGTCGAATTGATTCGCGACGGCAAGCTCGTCGGCCTGCTCTCGAATTTTTACGACACCCACCGCATCCTCACCGACGAGCATCGCGCCGAAAAGCTCGGCGCCAGCGCCCCCGCGAAGCTCGACTTTCCTCCGCTGAGCGGTTACCGGCTCGGCGAAGGCGGCGGCCGGCGCTTCGACGCGAGCCCCGGCTCGGCGGGCACCAACGTCGTGATGCGCGCGCGCGGCGGAGTCACCGACCGCGAACTCGTGCGCGCGGTGGGCGACGGAATCTACGTCGGTCGCATCTGGTATACCTATCCAATCAACGGCCAGCGCGCGGGAGATTTCACCTGCACTGTCACCGGCGACTCTTATATCGTTCGCGACGGAGAAATCGCCGAGCCGCTGGCGCCCAACTGTTTGCGCATCAACGCGAACATCGCGCAGGTCTTCGAGCGTCCGCTCGCGGTTGGTATGCGGCCGCATCCGGCAACGGTGTGGGGCTCGCCCGAGGCCTACTACGTTCCCGCGATCGCCGCTCGCGAGATTGCGCTCGCGGAAGTCGCGCCCACCTGACTGCTCGCGACGGTCGGTTACATCCGCGCGATCACGTCGCGCGAAATTTCGTCGATGCAGTCGTTGTAGCCGTCCATCGGCGGATTGATGAACACCTGCGACAGACCCGCGCGTTCCATAGATCGCAGCCGCTCGACGACTTCCTCCTTGGTGCCGACAATCGTCGTCGCAGCAATAGTCTCCGGCGTCACGTACTTTTGCTCGAGCGGCGCGACGTACGTGCAATGCCCGATGTGCAATTCGAGGTAGCGCTCGGCGGGCGGCGTTTTCATCTGCGCGACATACTCCTCGTAGGCTTTGTACACGGACGCGACCGCCTCCGGCAGATAACCCGCGCGCGCGTAGCCCGCCGCGATCGCGTGAAAACTCGCCATCACCCAGTGCCCGGTCATCGCCTTCACGCGCGGCGAGTCGAGTTTCTCACCCGGCCGCAGCACGCAAATGTGCGTGAGCGATACGATCGGCATTTTGTCCGCGCTGCGTCCTGCCTTCGACGCGCCAGCCTCGAGGCTTTTCCGCACGACACCGACGCGCCCCGCGTCCGTGATGCCTGTCGTGATCGCGCCATCGCCAAACTCGCCTGCGAGTGCCAACGTCTTGGGGCCGTTGGCCGCCACATACAGCGGAATCCGGTCGTCGAGGTTGATAAAGCGCCGATCGCGATGCAGGTACCTGATCTTCCGGCTGAGACCTTCGGTGTTGTAGATCGCTTCGCCGTCGTGAAGCAGATCGCGAATCACGCGCACCTGCTCGCGGAACTCCGCCTGCCTGACCGGCGGCAGTCCCATCACGCGCCGCCCCGTATGCCCGGTGCCGAAACCTAAAATCACGCGTCCCGGCGCGAGCTGGTTGATCGTCGCGATCGAATGAACCGTCACGGGCGCGATCCGGTTCGACGCAATTGCGACGCCGGTGCCGAGCTTGATCTTGCTGGTATTGACCGCGGCCAACGCCATGCACGCGTAAGTATCGCCCCAAATCATGTGCGAATCGGGAATCCACGCGTGACTGAAGCCGCGATCCTCGGCGTACTTGACGTCCGTGATCGCGCGCTCCGGCTTGGTGAATATTAACGTTCCGAAATCCATAGTCAGGTTCCTCTCCCGGAACTCAACTATAGCCGACCTTCACCGCGATCCGTCAAAGAGAGCTACGGTGCGACGCCGATCGCCGCGAACACGCGGTGCATCACGCGCATTGGATCCTCGGGCCAGCGGTCCTCCAGCATCGCGCGCAACTCGTCGTCGAAAGCCGCAACCTGCTGAGGCGCAAGGCTCGCGCCGACTCCGGCACTCGCGCGAATCCGCCCGCGCCATGCCTCATGCGTGTAGATCGCGTCGAGGTCGAACGAAAACGTTTCGACATTTACAAAGCCGGCGACCGCCATGTCGCGCGGCCAGAGCGGATAGATTCCGAGGCCTCCGCCGAGCTTCCATTTCGGATTGTGCTTCTCGATCAATTTCTCGGTCGCCTCGATCATGTTGCCCGGCAGCGGAATCCAGTCGAAATGAGCGATCACGAGCATCCCGCCCGGCTTCAACACCCGTCGCGCTTCGGTAGCCGCGCGCGGACGATCGAACCAATGCCAGCATTGTCCCGCCGTCACGAGATCGAACTCCGCCGTCGTTATTCCCGTCTCTTCCGCGGCAGCGTTGACGTACTTCACGACGACGCCCGCGCCTCGATCCAGCTCCGCCGCCTGCTCCATCAGCGGCGTCGATCGATCGAGCCCGGTAACTTCGCATCCGCGCAGCGCGAGTCCTCGCGCGACGGTTCCGGTGCCCGTTCCGAGGTCAAGCGCGCGCATTCCCGCCCGCAGGATTCCCAACGACTTCAGCCGCTCAAAAAATTCGTCGGGAAAACCTGCACGATGACGTCCATAGTCGTCCGCAGTCTTCCCGAAATCCGCGCGCAACTCCTTGAATCGCACTTCCGCCGAGCTCATGCGCTGTTCCTCGCGTGAACTTGACTGTATATAACTGCCTCTATCTGGACGCAAGTTGATCGACCAGCACTTGACGGCGCCCATGCGCGCATGGCGTGATTCTGATGGTGGCGACTCGCAACTCCGAACGTGCCAATTCCGAACGCGCAGGCATGATAACCGCCAATGAGGCGGCCGATCAGCTCGGCGTCAAGCTCGGTACGCTCTACGCGTATGTCAGCCGCGGCTGGCTGAAAAGTTATCGCCGCAAAGTCGGCCGCCAGGCGCTTTATCGCCGCGCCGACATCGAAGCGTTGCGCGGCGTCGTCTCTACCGAGCGTGGACGGCGCGGGCGCAGCCTGCCCGCCGCATCGACGTGGGTGACGGTCGCGCAACCCAAGAGCATCGACGACGGCGCCCCCGGGGTCATCGTCGCGGAGTCTGCGGTCAGCTCGATCAACGAGGGCAAGCTCGCGTATCGCGGCTACCCGATCGAGGAAATCGTCGCGCACGCGTCGTTCGAGGAAGTCTGTCTCCTGCTGTGGAGTGGCGAACGTCCCGTCGCCGAAGAAATCGCCGCACTGCGTGCTGAGATCCAGGGCGCGCAGATGCCGCCCTCGGTCGCCGACGCGCTCGCCGCCGTCGGTGACGACGCGCCTCCGCTGCTGCGGCTCGCCGCCGTGATGCCCAGCCTCGCCGCGTGGGATCGCCGTCAGCCGCCGCGCACGCGAATCGATCGCGCCAAGCTCATCATCAGCCAGCTGCCGCTGGCGCTCGCGAAACCTCCAGCGCCCGGCGCTCCCGGCGGCGCCGGCATGGCCGGACGCCTGCTCGGATGGGTGCCCGGCTCGACCGCCAACGACTGGGAAGTCGCCGCGCTCGACCGCGTATTGATCGCGTGCGCCGAGCACGAGCTGAACGCCTCGACCTTCGCCGCGCGCGTCATCGCGAGCACCGGCGCCGACCTCTTCGCCTCGGTGCTCTCCGCGTTGTGTTCGCTGAGCGGACCCATTCACGGCGGAGCGTGCGATCGCATCGAGGCGATGTTTGCCGAGCTCGAAACCGGCGCGCGCGTCGACGAGTGCCTCGCGGCATTCACTCGCGACCATCGGCTGCCGCCGGGCTTCGGCCATGCTATCTATCCCGACGGCGATCCGCGCGCCGCACTGCTGAGGGAAGTCGCGCAGGCGACCGCCAAGCGCCGCGGCCGCCGGCTGTTCGAGACCGCGCTCAAAGTCGAAGCCGCCGTATCGAAACGCGAACGCCTGCGGCCGAATCTCGACTTCTACCTTACCGTATGCGTCCGCATGCTCGGATTTCAGCGCTCGATGCCGGCCGCAATTTTCGCCATCGGCCGCGCCTCGGGATGGATCGCGCACGCGCTCGAACAATACGCCGACAACCGCCTCATCCGTCCGCGCATGCGTTATCGCGGCGCTCCACTGCGCCACTGGGAATAGTTTTCCCGCATATCTTCTTTGACGCGAACCGCCGCGCCGTCGTATTGAAGGTACTCGGAGGTTTCGCGAATTAAGGCAATCGCAAAGACCCGTCCCGCGCCCGGCGCGGAAGTGATCGACGCTCCCGTGCCGGCGCCGGCCGAAGGCACACTGCTGGTTCGCGTCGGTGCGTGCGGCGTGTGCGGCTCCGACCTGCACATAGTAGATTGGGAACTCGGCGCCGAGCGCATGGTCGCGCGACTGCCGGTGATACTGGGCCACGAACCGGCCGGCGAAGTCGTCGAAGTCGGTGCGCGCGTCGCTAATTTCAAAGTCGGAGATCGTGTCGCGCTCGATCCCTTCGGCCATTGCGGGCGATGCGGTCCGTGCCGTGCCGGCCGCTTCCATCTTTGCTCTTCGCCCACCACGCTCTCCGGCGCGTTTGCCGAATACACTGTCGCGCCGGTCGGAAACGCTCACCTCGTTCCCTCCACAATGAACATGGAGCAGGCGGCGCTGCTCGAGCCGTTCGGCACCGGTCTTCACGCCGTTGAGCAGTCGTGTCTGAAGGCCGGCGACAGCGCCGTGGTCGAAGGTCCCGGACCCATCGGCCTCAGCATCGCGCTCGCCGCGCGCGCTCTCGGCGTTACCTCGATAGTAATGACGGGGCTTGCGGTGGACGCCGATCGGCTCGCGCTCGCGCGCACCATGGGATTCAAGACTGTCTCGGTCGGCGATCGCGACTGGATCGAACAGGTGCGCGCGATACTGCCGCCGGACGGCGCCGACGTCGTCTTTGACGCGGCCGGCGCGATCGATTCGCCGCGCGAGCTGCTCCGCCGCGGCGGTGAACTCGTCGAAGTCGGATGGCCCGCGCGTGATCTCAAGTCCGCCGAGTTGCGCTCGCTGTTTTTCCACGGCGTGACGATTATCAACTCCCGTATCCGCACGCTGGAAACCTGGCGCCGCGCGATCGCGATGGTTTCGAGCGGCGCCGTCGACTTACTCCCAATGATCACCCATCGCTATTCCATCGCGCACGGCCTCGAAGCGTTCGACCTGCTGCGCGAGCGTCGCGGAGTAAAAGCACTGATTATCCCGAGCAATTAGTCAATGAGTAATCTAGTCCCTCGCCGTTACTCGAAGTAGTATTTGGAGAATTACCATGAAAGACGGATTCAAAATCGCCGATGTAGATACTCACTTGATGGAACCCGACTACGTATTCGAGCGATACATTGACGATCGCTACAAATCCTCGGCGCCCAAAATGGGAGTCGCGCCAGAGTCCGGACGCCGCACGTTCCTGGTCGAAGGCGAACCCTTCACCCGCGAAAAAGGCAAATACCCGATGGCCGCGCCTGGCTTTCTTGACGCGGTCCGCAAGGCGATGAAGCGGTTCGAGCGCGCCGCCAAACTCGGTTTCAGCCCCGAGAGCCGCCTGATGGACATGAACGAGCAGGGTGTCGACGTGCAGATTGTCTATCCTACGGCGGCCGGCCAGATGCTGGGCCGCGAATTCCGCGATCCGCAACTACTCGCGGCCTGCTGCCGAGCCTACAACGACTGGAGCGCTGACTACTGCTCGAAAACCAGCGACCGCGTGAAGTGGGCGGCGATTCTGCCCATGCAGGACGTGGGCGAATCGATCAAGGAAGCGAATCGCGCCGCGAAAAATGGGGCCATCAGCTTTTACGTGCGACCCAATCCAGTCCGCGGCCGGACGCTCTTTCACGACGACTACCTTCCGCTGTGGGCCGAAGTTGAAAAGCTGGGACGCCCGATTTCCACCCACGATTCCGGCTCCGCGTCCGTCGAGTCGTTCGGCGATCGGATGGACACTCACGTCACCGGCCACATCCTGTCGCATCCGTTCGAGGCGATGGCCGCGATGGCGGGTCTCATCTGGTACGGCGTCATCGAAAAGTTTCCCAAGCTCCGAGTCGTCCAGGTCGAAGCTGACGGCGGATGGGTTCCTTACTGGCTGCAGCGAATGGAACAGCATTGGGATTTCAGCGGCAACTCCGAGCACGAGTAGTTGACCAAGCGTCCGACTGAGTATTTCAGAAGCAACTTCTTCGTAGCCTTCCGCGGCGACGAACCAACCATGAAAGCCGCGCTGGATATAGTAGGCGACAACAACTTCCTGTGGGACACTGACTATCCACATCCCGACGGCACCTTTCCGTGGGGCATCGACGCACTACTCAATCAATCGATCCCCCACTCGAGCAAAAAGAAGATCCTATGGGATAATGCTACCCGCGCCTTTGGTTTCAACTGAGTAATCAAAGCGTCGTCAACGAGGTTCATGACATGGAACTGGAACCACTTTTCGAAATCACCGCCGAAATCGCGCCGCCGATATTAATCGCGGATACTCCCGACGGAACCCGAGCAATCGTGCACGTGACCGGCGGCAAATTCGAAGGTCCGCGCCTGAAGGGCACCGTGCTCGCCAGCGGCGGCGATTGGTTCCTGATGCGTCCCGACGGCGTCGGCGTAATCGACGTGCGCCTCGTGCTGAAGACGGACGACGACGAGAACATCTACATGACCTATACCGGGCGCGGGAAAATGGGTGCGACCGGCCTGACCGGGATAAGCACCGCGCCGGTCTTTGCGGCGTCGATCAAGGGCAAATACGCCTGGCTGAACGGCGTCCAAGCTTTTGCCGAAGGCGAAACAACTCCCGCAGGCGTCAAGTACAAACTGTATCTGCGGAAGTAGTCTGCGCGTATCCAGTTCGGGTTGGAATGTGAAGACGGTGTGAAACGATGGGAGGGACCAGGTCTCCTCCCATCTACATTTTCAATCAGCCGAGCGGGATCTCGGCGTAGACCGCCGACGAAAGTAGATCCGCGGAGGGCTTGTCGGTCGAGGTGACCTCCGCAACCAGCTTCTGCCAATCCGCGTTGGTCTCGAGTTTTGCGCTGAGCTCGCCATGGGCCTTCCAGTTCGGCGTCTCGATTACGTACAACACAGCATTCGGAACGGTGCCTGCGACACTGTTGAGGGTGCGCGTGGAAGCGCCCAGTCCTCTCAGAATCTTGTCCGCGCGCTTCGCGATACCGATGAATTGTTCGATAGCGCCGGGACGCGGACGGTAGGTAAAGACTTGTGCGATCGCCATAGTTATCTCCTGTTTGGTGATGAAGGGTTCTTCTTCGTGCGCCGATCCGTCTCAGCTGGGCAGTTCGACGTTGATATCAGCCCCGACTCGTTCCGCGTTCGGAGACTTTGTCGAATTGATCTCGGCGATGAATGCCTGCCAGTCGCTGTCGGTCTCCAGCTTTGCCATGTAGTTCCCGAAGTCCTTCCAGTCGCTATGCTCGACCACCACCGCGATGGCGCCTGCGTTCGGGCCCGACACCTCGTTCCACGCGCGCAGCGTTCCGCCTGCGCGTTTGGCGATCTTTTGAACCCTTGCGATGTCGCGCATGAGCGCTTCGAGACGACCGGGTTGAGGTTTGAGAAAGACGACATTCGATACCGTTGCCATATAGGCCTCCTGCGTTGAGATACTGTTAGACGGACAACCTTTGGAGCGGCTGCGATATAGCAGCCTCGCAACCGCACCACCCCTTGTTCAGCGGATCCTTGCTAGGTGAGAATCAGGAAAGCTGGTCGAGGACTTCGACTAGCTAGTCCGTTGCCAGCCTTGCGTCAAGTTCGGTCGCCGCTCAGCCGGCGAGCTTTGTGCGCAGGATGTCGTTGATCACTTTCGGGTTTGCCTTGCCGCCCATCGCTTTCATGACGGCGCCGACGAAGAATCCGAACAGCTTGTCGCGGCCTGCGCGATACTCGGCGACTTTTGCCGGCTCCGCGGCGAGTATCTTGTCGCAGGCGGCCGCGATCGCGCTTTCATCCGATACTTGCGCGAGCCCCAGCTCGGCGATTGTCGCCTCCGCGCCCTTGCCGGATTTTACCATCGCGGCAAATGCGGTCTTGGCGGCGTTCAGGCTGATCTTCTGCGCTTCGACCATTCGCAGCAGCGCTCCGACTTCTGCAGCCGCGGGCACTGCCTCGACGAACGGCTGGTTCGAGTCGCGAGCGACGCGGAGCACTTCGGTCATCACCCAGTTCGCGGCGCTCTTGCGATTCTTGAGTCCCGGCAGCGTCGCCTCGAAGTAGTCGGCGACGTCGCGGTCTGCGATCAGCACGCCCGCTTCGTAGTCCGTCAGGCCCTCGCGCACGTAGCGCGCTTTCCGGTCCGCGGGCAGCTCAGGCATCGAGGCGCGCACCTGCTCGACCATCTCGGCCGGCACGATCAGCGGCGGCAGGTCAGGCTCGGGGAAATACCGATAGTCATTCGCATACTCTTTCGAGCGCATCGGGCGAGTTTCCTTGCGCGCGGGATCCCATAGATGAGTCTCCTGCGCGACTTTGCCGCCTCCTTCGACAACTTCGATTTGCCGCCCGACCTCATACTCAATTGCGTCCTCGACGAAGCGGAATGAGTTGAGATTCTTAATCTCAGTCCGGACGCCGTACTCGGTCGCGCCGCGCTTGCGGATCGACACGTTGCAATCGCAGCGGAAGCTGCCTTCCTCCATCTTGCCGTCGGACGCATCAACGTATCGAAGTATCGCGCGCAGTTGGCGCAAGTACGCGCCCGCGTCTTCGGCCGAGCGCAGATCGGGCTCGCTGACGATCTCGATCAGCGGCACGCCGGAGCGGTTGAAATCGACCAGGCTGGCACTTTCTCCGTGGATATTCTTGCCCGCGTCTTCCTCGATATGGATTCGCGTGAGTCTCACTCGGCGCGTTTCGCCATTCTCAGTCGATGGCAAGTCGATATAGCCACCTTTGCATATTGGAGTTTCGTACTGACTAATCTGATAACCCTTTGGGAGGTCGGGGTAGAAGTAACTTTTGCGATCGAAAATAGAATACGGCGCGATAGTACAATGCGCTGCCAGCCCAGTTCGAATAGCCAGTTCCACCGCGCGCCGATTGAGGACGGGCAGCACGCCGGGCATCCCCATGCAGATCGGACAGACGTTCTCGTTCGGCCCGGCGCCGAAGGTGGTCGAGCATCCACAGAACAGCTTCGAGCGGGTCAGAAGATGGGTATGGACTTCGAGTCCAATCACCGCTTCGTATGCTTCCCGATTCATCTCAAGTGTCCGTCAGACCGCGGGCGTGCGCGGCTTGAACGCGCCAGTGCGCTCGAAGGCGTCGCCGGCGCGCAAAATTGTTTCTTCGGCGAATGGCGGCGCGATCAATTGCATCCCAATCGGGAGACGGTTCGCGTCGTGCCCGCACGGCATCGCCATCCCGGGCAGACCGGCCAGGTTCACCGAAATAGTGAAAATATCGGAGAGGTACATCGTCAGCGGATCGTTCATCTTCTCGCCGATCTTGAACGCGGTCGTCGGCGCAACCGGCGTGACGATCAAATCGCACTTCTCGAACGCGCGCTCGAAGTCGTTTCGGATCAACGTGCGCACCTTCTGCCCCTTGAGGTAGTAGGCGTCGTAGTAGCCCGCCGAGAGCGCGAAGGTGCCGAGCATGATTCGCCGCTTGACCTCGGCGCCGAAACCCTGCGCGCGCGTCGTTTCGTACAAAGCGATATTGTCCTCGGCGTTGACGCGCAGGCCGAAGCGGATACCGTCGTAGCGCGCGAGATTCGCGCTGGCCTCGGCGGTCGCGACCAGGTAATACGCGGCGATCGCGTAGCCGGTGTGCGGCAGCGAGATGTCCACGGTCGACGCGCCGAGCGACTCGTAGTTCTTGAGCGCGGCGCGCACCGACTTCTCGACCTCTGGCTGCATTCCTTCGACGAAATATTCGCGAGGCACGCCGATTCGTAGTCCCTTGACGTCGTCAGTGAGCGCGCGTTCGTAGTCGGGCACGGGACGCGCCGAGCAGGTCGAGTCGCGAACGTCCTTGCCGGCGAGCGTGCGCAGGATGATCGCAGCATCGCGCACCGATTTCGTAAACGGACCGACCTGGTCGAGCGACGACGCGTATGCGACGACCCCGAAGCGGCTGACGCGGCTGTAAGTCGGCTTGATTCCGACCACGCCGCAGAAACTCGCTGGCTCGCGAATCGATCCGCCGGTATCGGTGCCGAGCGACCCGAGGCATTCGTGCGCCCCGACGGCGGCGGCAGATCCGCCCGACGATCCACCGGCGACGCGCGACGTATCGTGCGGATTCAGCGTCGCGCCGAACGCGGAGTTCTCGGTGGACGAGCCCATCGCGAACTCGTCCATGTTGGTCTTGCCGATGAAGACCGCGCCGTCCGCGCGCAGGCGCTCGATCACGGTCGCGTCGAAGGGCGGCACGAAATTTTCCAGAATTCGTGACGCGCAGGTCGTGCGCACGCCTTTGGTCGCGTAGATGTCCTTGATTCCGAGCGGAATCCCGCACAGCGCCGGGGCGTTACCAGCGGCGATGCGCGCGTCAGCCGCGCGCGCCTGCTCGAGCGCCTCCTTCTCGGACACGGTGATGAACGCGTGGAGCTTGGGCTCGGCGGCGGCGATGCGATCGAGGCAATCGCGCGTGAGTTGCGTCGCGGTGATCTCTCGCGCGCGGAGCTTCGACGACGCCTCGGCGATCGTGAGTTTGTTCAGTTCCGATGCCATGCAGGAAGTTTTTACTTGACTGAGAAATCTACTCGATTATTTTCGGCACTTTGAAGTAACCGCGCTCACGCGACGGCGCGTTCGCGAGCATCGCGTCCGCGGCGGGCCGGTTGGTCACTTCGTCGTCGCGCATCGGCATGCCAGCCTCGCCGACCTGCGTCGTAGGCGCGACGTCTTTGGTGTCGAGTTCGTTCAATTTATCAACATAGGCAAGCATTTCGTCCATGTCGGCGCGCAGGCGATTTTCATCTTCGGGCGACAGCTGCATGCGCGCGAGGAGCGCGACGTGGCGCACCTGCTCGAGGGTTATTTTTGTTTCAGCCATGATGATTTCGCGCAAATCGTAACATTCCGGGCGATCCATGTCAGGGGCGTTCGTGAAATGGGGAAGGGTAAATCACTCAATGGGTGAATCACTTAATTTGATGTGAAACCCCTCCTGGGTTTCACGCTTCCTTGGGCAGGGGTGACCCTGCACCCAGTGCCAAGAGCAGTGGTGACCTCCTTCGGCTCCGCTCAGGACAGGCTCTGCTACCGATGTTAGGACGAAGATGCGGGACTTCGTCCCTGTTAGAACTTGTTTTCGGTGAGGATTCGCGATCGGCCGATTTGGCGAAAATGGGCAATTTACACAATTGGTAGTGGTCTGGAACGCGGCACACCACCATCGGTAGCTTCGTTCCGTCAAAATTAGTTTCTGCTGTAAGTGGGACTCGCCCGATTTTCGGGCGAGCGCTGAGCGTTGAATATCCTGGCGGTTGAACCATGCTGTAGGAATAGCACGTCTGGTTCGCGAGCGTCAGGCTGAAAAGTTCATCCCCCCAATTGGATGCAGAGACTTGGAACCGGTACCGGCTTCGCTTGCGCGAAGCTGTCCGGAGGCCAGAAGCCAGCTCCCCTCGTGGTGCTCGGGTCGTCAGGGATGACAGAGGCGCGCGCGGAACCTAATCCCTAACCCCTTCCCCTGGTGGAAGGGGGATCGGAATCAAAGTCCGCTCGCGGCGCTCGATTCGGGCGAGATGACAAAAGCGTGGCGATGCGCTGTTGGGGAATCGTGCGGCGGCGTGGTATTGGAAAATCGAAAGCTTGCCCGCGTGTCGGAGGACTACGATGAAGATTTCGATGTTCCATCTGATGCCGTATCGCGATTTGCCTGACGACTTCGCGCAGAGGTATCACTCGGTGTGGGTCGATCCGCCGTATTTCGAACTGGCCGATTCGGTCAAGGTCGGGCAGTACTACAACTGGACGCTTGACGAGCTGATTCACGCCGCCGACAAGGGGATCGACGGTATCTGCGTCAACGAGCATCATCAGAACGCGTACGGCTTCATGCCGAATCCGGACCTGATGGGATCGATTCTCGCGCGCGCGACCAACGGCACCGACGTGGCGGTGGTGCAGATGGGTGCGACGCTGCCGACGACGAATCCGCCGACGCGAATCGCCGAAGAATATTCCATGATAGATTGTATCAGCGGCGGCCGCCTGGTCGCGGGGATGCCGCTCGGGACGTCACAGGACGTGAACCTGTGCGCCGGAATCCCGCCGATTGAGCAGCGCGAGCGTTACTACGAGGCGCACGACCTGATTCTGAAGGCGTGGCAGTCGCCGGAGATTTTCGCGTGGAACGGCAAGTACTTCAAACTGCCGATGGTCAATATCTGGCCGCGACCGATTCAGAAACCGCATCCGCCGGTGTGGATTCCCGGCAGCGGCAGTCTCTCGACGTGGGATTTTTCCGCGCAACACAATCACTGCTACTGCTTCCTGTCGTACTGGGGGAACAACTTCGGCAAGCGGGTGATGGACGGTTTCTGGGATTTCGTCGCCAAGGGCAATCACGATCCCAATCCGTATCGCGCGGGATTTTTGCAACTGGTGGCGGTGTCGGAGACCGACGCGCAAGCCGAAAAGGACTACTACAAGCACATCCGATATTTTTACGATAAATGCCTGCACATCCTGCCCGAATATTTTCCCGTCGCCGGCAACCAGGACTACAAGAGCCTGGTCAACAGCGTGACCAAGCTGAATCCGCAGCTGTTCGACCTGATGAACAAGATTCCGACGTGGAAGTACAAGGACTTCGTCGATAATCAGTTCGTAATCGCGGGCTCGCCGGCTACAGTGCGCCAGCAGTTGATGGAAGCGGTCAAGAAACTCCGGGTCGGCAACCTGATGGTGCTGCTGCATATCGGATCGATGCCGCATGATTTGACGATCAAGAATATCGATCTGTTCTGCGGCGAGGTGCTGCCGCATTTCCGCGGCGTGTGGGACGGCGAATGGGAAAACAAGTGGTGGCCGGAGTCGCTCAAGGGTCCGCGGAAGCAGATGGCGTCGAACGGAGCGCATGCGGCGGCGCGGTAGGTTTTTAGAAGGATAGATATGGCGGCTGCAAGAGATAAAACTGTCAGCGTTTGGGGCGATAAGGTTCATCCCAAGGTCAGAATTCTTGGCGACGGGGCGCCTCTCGTCTATCTGCACGGCGGCTATGGCCCGATCGAGACCGAGCTGCTCGACGAACTCGCCAAGAGTTTCACCGTATACGCGCCCGAACATCCCGGGATTACGGCGGGCGACGAGGACTCTTACAAGGCGCTCGACGATATGTGGGATCTCGTCCTCTACTACTACGACTTGTTCGACAAGCTCGGGCTGAAGGCGCCGGCGGTGGTCGGCCATTCGTTCGGCGGGATGATTGCTGGCGAGATAGCGGCGACCGATCCGGCGCGCGTCGGCAAGCTGGTGCTGATAAGTCCGTTGGGATTGTGGCGCGACGACTCTCCCATTCGCAATTACATCGTGACGCCACAGGCCGACCTGCCCGCGCTGCTGTTCAAGGATCAGCATCATCCGTCGTTGAAGCGAATCACGCTGAATCCCGAAGATCAGCCGGGCTTCATTCGCATCACGTGGGCGCTCGGATGCACGGGCAAGTTCATGTGGCCGATACCGGACAAGGGACTGCGCAAACGGCTGCATCGGATAGCGGCGCCGACGCTGCTCGTGTGGGGGAAGGACGACAAGCTGCTGCCGGCGGTGTACGCCGACGAGTTCCGCAAAGGGATTCCCGGCGCGAAGATTCATCTGGTCGAGGGCGGCGCGCATATGATGCCGCTGGAGGAGCCTGGAAAGCTGGCGGCGACGGTCGCGAAGTTCATCAGAGGATAGGCGAGGAGTAACGGAGACAGAATCTTGAATCGCGCGCAGAACCTCACCCCTAACCCCTCTCCCTTCTGGAGAGGGGGACAAAGGGAGGTGTGGAGCTGGCCGTCATCCTTGTATGTCGTTGACGAAGCGAGCAGCGCGAGCGGCAGGAAGTGGCTTCTGGGCTCCGGACAGCTTCGCGTCAGCGAAGCCGGTTCCGGTTCCGACATCGCGCAGCGGTCCTTGAAGGTCTTCCATCGAGATCAAAATCGCTTGCGGATTGGCGACGCCTCGAATACTTCCATACAGGACTGTTGGACAACCCTATGCACGGACGTTTGTTGTTCGGGCGAATGCGAGTGGATAAAATGAAACGCAACTCCTTTAGAATGTCGTGTCTTGCCGTCGTGGCGGTCCTCATGCTCGCCTCGGCTTGCAAAGGCGCAACGGATGGACTCCCAGTGAGAAACACAGGTCATTACGCAATCATCGAGACCGAACGCGGCACCATCGTCCTCGAGCTTTACCCCGAATCGGCACCCAAGACGGTCGCGAATTTCGAGACGCTGGTGAACAAGGGCTTCTACAACGGCCTGACGTGGCATCGCGTCGTCCCGGACTTCGTTATCCAGGGGGGAGATCCTGACGGCACGGGCGCAGGCGGCCCTGGATACACCGTCCCCGCGGAGATTAAAGAAAAACACCTGCGCGGCGGCGTCGCCACTGCGCGTACAGGAGATGACGTAAATCCGAATCGCGAGTCGAGCGGCAGCCAGTTCTACATCTGCCTCGAACCGCAGCCGGGACTCGACGGTCAATACACGGTCTTCGGCGGCGTGATCAAGGGCATGGACGCGGTCGACAAAATTCAGAAGGGCGACCACATGAAGAAGATCACGCTCGCCAAGGAGCCGCCCAAGTAGCCGCGGCGCGTCGCAGATGGCGGATTCACGAAGCGGGCACCCCCAGCCGGCGGGGCCCTACTTCAGCGTAGACCTGCATCTCCATACCAATCGCGGCAGCTCGGACTCGAACCTGGCGCCGAAAGACCTGGTCGATCGCGCGCGCGCGATCGGAATCGGCGCGGTCTGTATCACCGAGCACGACAACATGTGGGACTCGCGCGAGATGGCGGCGATGGCGGGCGACTCGGGCGTGATTTTTCTGCGCGGGATGGAAGTGACGACCGACATGGGGCACGTCGGCGCGTTCGGGCTCGAGCGATACGTCGGAGGAATCTACAAGCTGGCGGAGCTGCGGCGGGTGGTGGACCTCGAGGGCGGGATACTGATCGCGAATCATCCGTTCCGCTACAAGCTTGACCCGCGCTTTTCGTTTATCAACCCCGACTCCGAACCTATCGATCCAACTTACCCGGACCGTGCGGCCAAGTTGAAAATTTTCGAGCTGGTCGACGCGATCGAAGTGCTCAACGGTGCGTGCGGCGAGGACGAGAACGTGTTCGCGCTGAAAGTCGCGCGCCATCTTGGGATGGCTGAAGTCGCGGGCTCGGACTCGCATTCGGCGGGCTCGGTAGGATGCGTGACGACGCTGCTCGAAGGTCCAATCAAGGACGAGCGCGATCTAATCGATGCGATCCGCGCGAAGCGATGTCGCGCAGGCCGCGGCCTGCTGAAGAGCGCACTGGCGCCGTTCGAGCTGCCGCGGGCGGAGAGTTAAACTGACAAGAAAAGCCTTGAAATAAGGGTGTTTTCCTTTCATTTGCCGCTTCATGCGATTTGAAAGGAAAACCAGGAATGGCGCTTCGTCCGATGGATTTAGAAACCGTCATCAACGATATAGCGGAGGTTCTTAAAGCCATTGATTCCTCGGCGGTGCGGTTCAAGTCGTCGCGGCCGCCGTTTAAGGAATTCCAACCGGGCGTCGGACCGTGCCCCGAACCTCAACTGGTCAAGCTCATCGCCGAAGGCTTGAATCGCATCCCGCGATATGGCGGTGTCGCGAGAACTCGGCGGACTCCGGATCTGTTGATCGAGAAGCGCTGGGCGATTGAGATCAAGATTGCCCGGCCTTTCGGCGACAACGGAAAACTCGCGGAGAATTGGTCCGTGAACCTTCTCCACCCTTATCCTGGAAATACCAGCCTTCTCGGCGATTGTCTCAAACTTATTGAGTTGCCTTGCTCAGAACAGAAAGCTGTCATCGCGTTGGTTACGAACATGTTCCCGCTCAGGTATCTCTTGAACCTCTATTGAAAGCATTCGAGGTGGTCGCTGCGACCGTGTTGAACATCAATCTCGGGACACGAGTGCAAACGATTCGCGATGGGCTGGTTCATTCAGTCCACCAGCAACTGGTAGTTGTCGGCTGGAGAGTCAGTTGAGAGCAGACGCGGCGGCATTGTTCATCACGCTATCGATCCGATAAAATTTTCGCGCCGCTGCTGAGACTTTAGCTATGAGTGCCAACAAGGATCGCCTCGCTCTGATCGAGCATCTCTCCTCGATCGGCGGCGAGCATTCCGAGGATCTCCGCGAGACCCTGGACCGGGTGGCCTTCGCGATTGCCAGCGGCATGGAGGCCGAGGTCTGTTCGCTGTACCTCTTCGATCCGCAGCGCGAGCGAATCGTGCTGCGGGCCACCGTCGGCCTCGATCGCGAATCGGTCGGCAAGGTTTCGATGCGGCTGAACGAGGGGCTGGTCGGGCTGGTGCTGGAGCAGGACGAGCCGGTCTGCGTGCCCGACGCGATGAGCCATCCGCGCTACAAATATTTTCCCGAGACCGGCGAGGAGCGCTTCCATACTTTTCTTGGTGTGCCGGTTCGCGACGGCCGCAAGAAGCCGCTCGGAGTGCTGGTCGCGCAGACGCTCGAGCGGCGCAAATTCAACAAGAGCGAAATCCGGCTGCTGAACACGGCCGCCAACCAGGTCGCGCAAATTCTTTCTCATTTCAGGCTGCGCGAATCGCTCGCCACCAAGGAAAAAGAGCGGCTCGAATACAAACGCCGCATGATCGAGGCCAACCGGCAGCTCAAGGATTACGAAAAAGTCGGCGGCAAGACGCGTCACGCGCCGCCGGCCAAGATTCGCCGCCCGCGGCTGGCGGGACTGTCCGCATCGCCGGGATTCGCGCAGGGCAACGCGCACGTGGTCGGCACATTTTTGAGCAGCGTCGATCGTCATCAGAAATCCCGCGATCCCAAGGCCGAGGCCAAGCGCTTCGAGGAGGCCCTGGCCCGTTCGCTCGCAGAGCTGGCGACGCTGCGGGTGCGGATGGAGCCGCTGATGCCCGAGTCGGACCTCCGGATCTTCGACGGCCATCGCATGATTCTCGAGGACGAAGAGTTCGTCGGCCGCATCCGCGAGACGGTTGCCAACGGTTATACCGCCGAGAGCGCGCTGTTCCGCGTGATCGAGGAGCTGAGCGCCTCGATGCTGGCGGTGGCGGACAATTATTTGCGCGAGCGCGCGACCGACTTCCGCGACGTCGGCCATCGCGTGCTGCGTCATCTGCGGCAGGAGGAAAAGCGCGCGCCTTTCACCAAGCCGACGATTATCGTCGCCGAGGAGCTAACGCTCTCGCAGTTGACGATGGTCAGCCACGACAAGCTCGCCGGTATTGCGCTGCAATCGGGCGGCGTCACCTCGCACGCGGCGATCCTGGCGCGCGCGTTCGAAATTCCGACGGTGGTCGGCGTCGAACACCTGATGGAATCGGTAATCGAGGGCGATTCGCTGGTGCTCGACGGCAACGCGGGCGTGGTTTACGTCAATCCCGGCACCGAGATCGAGCGCGACTACGTCAGCCTGTCGCGGCGCTACGAAGCGTTCAAGAAGGAGCTTATTGAAGAGGGCAACGCGCCGACCGCGACGCGCGACGGCCATCGCGTCATGATGCTGGCGAATATCGCGTTGCTGGCCGACATCCAGCTGGCGTTGCGCTACGGTGCCGAGGGCGTCGGGCTGCTGCGCTCGGAATTCTCGTTCCTGACCTACGAGGATTTTCCCGACGAGACCCAGCAGCTCGCGCTGTACAGCAAGATGCTCGAGACGCTCGGCAGGCGCCCGGTGACGATTCGCACGCTCGACATCGGCGCCGACAAGTATCCGCCGTACATGCGGGTGCCGCGCGAGGACAACCCGTTCCTCGGCTGGCGTTCGATACGGATCTCGCTGGAGATGTCGGGCCTGTTCAAGGTGCAGCTCCGCGCGATTCTGCGGGCGGCAGCCAAGCACAACGTCCGGATCATGTTCCCGATGATTTCGAGCCTCGAGGAATTGCGCCGCGCCAAGGAATTGCTGGCCGAGTCGCAGGCTGAGCTGTTCAAGGAAGGACTCGAGCACAATCCCAATATCGAAGTCGGGATCATGGTCGAGGTGCCGTCGGCGGTGTGGTTGGCGCCGCGGCTCGCACGCGAGGTCGATTTTTTTTCGGTCGGCACCAACGATCTAATCCAGTACCTGCTCGCCGCCGATCGCAACAATCCCAAAGTCGCGCACCTGTACGAGGCGCTGCATCCCGCGGTGATTTCCGCGATTGCCGAGGTCGTCAACGTGGCGCGCGCGGCCGACAAAGAGGTCTGCCTATGCGGCGAGATGGCCAGCGACCCGCTGGCAGCGCTCCTGCTGGTCGGGATGGGACTCGATGAATTGAGCCTGAGCCCGCTGTTCATTCCGGTGGTGCGCAAGGTCATCCGGGAGGTCGACTATCAGACTGCCCGACTCATCGCTCGCGAAACCCTACAGATGGCCAGCGTGCAGGAAGTGAAGGGTTACCTGGTCGAGCGCTATCGAGACCTGGGGCTCATCAATCTGGTCGAAATGTACCGCTAGTGAAGAGAACTATCCGCTTCCGAGACGGTGGTGTTGTAGATCGCCGGGCCCTGTCGGGTTTGCGGATTCCAGATATAAATCGCAAGTTGGTCGCCGGGTTGCAGAGACCAGAATAACGCACCGTATGAACCGGTGAACCCATGGATGACCACTTGCGAGTCAACCCATTTGGTTACGTTTAGATGCACTAGGTCGATATTCCAGCCGGCATTCCAGTGCCTGGTGAGATCCCGGATTCGAAGATACGCTGAATTTCCGTTGAAAGGGGCGATAGTGCCGAATCCGGTCCCCGAGATAATAATCTCCTGGTTGGGCTGGGAGTTGATGGTGGTTGCCGATTCTATTCTCGGAGAATTGTCGATAGCCGGAGCGATCTCACCGGTCCCGGGCGTCACGCCGACCGCCGTTGTGGATTCGGCGACAGGCGCGGGCGTGGCCAGCTTGGTCTTCGGGCTGAGATCGTGCCAGAAGTCTATGAGCCGTTGGCGCTCGGGCCCCAGATAGAGAAACAGAAACGCAATAACCGGTAGCGAAACGGCAACGGCCAATTTCAGCCCCTGCATCAGCCGATTCGGCGGCGGTCGAAAGGCATGGCGGTCCTTCAATTTGAGGCCCACTGCGGTGCCGCCAAGGAACATAAAGAAAAAGACCGTGAGCATTCCGACGCCACGCCAGAAACTGCCGGTGCTCCAGTCGGGCGGGCACGCACTTACATCTGCCGGCAGAGTCTGCTTGATCGCGTTGAAGCTCCAGTAGGCAATTATCGAGGCTTTCGCCACGATCCTGCTCACCTGCTCCAGCTTGATGCTGACGTCGGACAAGATCATTTGAGGTATGAGCAGCAGCGGTATAGTCGCTATTGCCTTATCGGTGGATGAAACCAGCGCACTGACCATCAGGCCCATGCTGGTCGCGGCCAGCGCCGTGAGAAACAGAACGACTCCTCGCTCCATGATCGAACCGGGTATTGGAACCATGCACGAAACGATCGCCAGCAGCGTGACGCATTGCACTGCGCATAGCGCGCTGAGCGGCAGGAGCTTGCTCAGCAGGTAGGAGCCCACGTTGAGGTTGACTGCGCGCTCGCGCAGATAGATAGGCAGTTCCTTTACGATCTCCCGCGCGGAATTCAGACAGCCGAGCCAGATCGCCGACATTACCATCGTGAACATGACTTGCCGGTCGACCCTGAAGCGCTCGGCCAGGGATCCATTTGGGCTAAACACCGACCCCATCACGAGCCCGATGATGGGTGCTTGAAGCAGCAGCAGCGCGAGGGTTCGCTTATCGGCCGCTATCAGGTCCACGTACCGCCGAGTAAGAATCTTCGCTTGCCGCCAATTCAGCGGGGTTGAATCCGAAACTGCTTTGCGGGCGTCGGCGGTGACCAGAGCCGACTCAGCTCGTGCGGCGTTTCCCTCGACTCGGCGGACGACGAACTCGTCATAAAGTTCGGACTTCTGATAACGCTCAGCCAGACGCAGCGCGTTGTAGGATTCCAAAGTCTTGTACACGTCGGTCAAGCGCCGCAGCCGGAAATACTGACGAAGCTCGCTCGGCGGACCGAAGAACACCAAAGCGCCGGCGTGAAGAACCGTGATCAAATCGCAAGTCTCGATCTCATTGAGCGTATGAGTGACGCAGAGGACGGTTCTGCCCTCCCGCGCCAGCAGCGCGAACAGGCGCATCAATCCTTCCTCGAGGCCGGGGTCGAGACCGCTGGTGGGTTCGTCGAGGAACAGAATCTTGGGATTCGGTACCAACTCGGTGGCGAGATTCACGCGCTTCAGTTGCCCACCACTCAACGGCACGGGTGTGTCGATCGATTGGCGCAGCTTATCGGCCAGTTCAACGCGACGGAGCACGAGTCTGATCCGTTCATCGACGGCCGACAAGGAAGTAGTAACTGGCAATCGCAGCAGAGCAGTGTATGTCAGCGCTCTCTCGACGGTGATCCTCCGATGAACGATGTCCTGCTGCGGCACATAGCCGATGGCCGATTTGAGCGAGCCCGACGAACGGTAGAGGTCTGTGCGATTATACAGCACGGCGCCATTCACCGGCCGGCGGCCGCTCAGTGCATCGATCAACGTCGATTTTCCGGAACCCGATGCGCCGAGGACTCCGACGAACTCACCGGGATTAATTACCAGGTTGATATTGTTGAGAAGGTACTTCCTCTGGCGGGTAGCTCGATCGCGGACGCTCTTTTGTAACTCATGCGCCTCCAGCTTGATGCCGACCTGTGAAAGGCCGCACCGCGTGCAATACCTGGACGATGCGCTGAGCAGTCGGACGCCGCACCGGGTACACGCGGCAGTATGTTCTTGGGCGTGCACAGAGTCAGCGGGCACTTGTCCGATTTGTCTCCGCGTTCGCTGCCTTGGCGATAAGACGAAAGGTCAACATGCAGACTCAACCATGATTTCTCTTCAGAGGTGCGGTTGTGACTCCCTCGATGGCCGGCAGCCCGAGAAAGTAGCCTGTGAAGGCGATACGTTCAGCGATCGTATCATCCTGGTTGAGTACGAAGTCTTCTCGGCCCTTGTTGGACAACGGACGAGCGAAATCTTCCACTGCCAGCGTCACCGTGTCGCCGCTCGCCGAGACCACTCGGTAGCTGGAGCGATCGTTCTTGCTGTAGTTGCATCCCGCACAGCTCCAACGCGTGTCTGTCACTTCGAGCTGGTCATTCTTCCAGTTGAGGCAGAGATCGATATTGTCCCGGTGATAGGCTTCGATTTTCCCCAGGGATGATAGAGCGCGCCATTCGGTGGGCCGGTCTGCTGTCGTGCCCCGCCAGCATCCCAGTAGCCGCTTCGATACATAGCCGCCCCGGCTCAGCGTCAGCATCTGCATGCCAAGTCCGACAGTTGTCGGTATTTTATTTTGGGATGCCAGCGTCAAGAAGTTGTTGTTGCCGGACGCAGGTGCATCCTCACCCGACCGTCCAGACGTCGTCGACACTGAGAGCTGAGGTTTCAAATCGTTCCCAGTCCCGCCGCTGCTCGGAATGAAGGATTGGACAACGCCCCGGCTTACGATGTAGGTAACAGCGAAGCTTCCAGCGAAGGCCGAGAGCAGGAGCGCGATCCCCCTTTTCGACAAGAACGCCATGAAACGTTTCTGAGCCCCCACGATTCACTACTACCGGAATAACTTGATGTCAAAGCGATGCGCGCCATCTGTCAGGCCGGTTCTTCCCGCCTGAGCCCGGGGTTCATTCCCGTGGTGCGCAAGGTCATTCGGGAGGTCGACTATCAGACTGCCCGACTCATCGCTCGCGAAACCCTACAGATGGCCAGCGTGCAGGAAGTGAAGGGTTACCTGGTCGAGCGCTATCGAGACCTGGGGCTCATCAATCTGGTGGAAATGTACCGCTAGGTACCCAATATCAGGATTATCCGGGCTAATTCCTCGACTTTGACGCTATTAACGTGTTTCAATCGGATGGGTTGACATTCATCGTGCGGATTTGATTACCTAGGGTCTGACCGAGCGGTTAGATGCGCCCCCCGCGTCTAAGGTGTGATGGGCAGGGTCGGGTTGCTGGTTAGGAACCAAAAGCAGAGGATCTATTGATGCTATTTCTCGTATTTCTTGGCGCATTCCTGGTTTTCGCGGCGAGCATCCTCTATTGGCTGTTGGGGACCAATCGTTATGGCGGCGACCGTCCGGCTGCGACGCTGCAGTTGACGGCCCGTGCCGGCGCGACGGCCGAGGCCGCGATAAAGCCCGAGCCTTGCCGCACAGTTCGGGTCTATTTCATCAAGCCCTCGCGCTACGACGAAGACGGCTTCGTCCAGTACTTCCGCTACGGCGTCCAGCCGAACAACACCCTCACGGTGATGACGGCGCTCAATGAAGCGTTCAACAAGCGCTACGCCGTAGAGAGGAACGTCCGCCTCGAGACAGTGATTTGGGACGAGATCTGCGACGGCATCGTCAGCCCCGAGACGATCAAGGCGATTAAGGAAAAGGCACAGGAAGACGGCGTCGAGCTGCTGATTGGCCTTGCCGGCGTACAATCGAATCAGTATCCCCGCGGGCGCGACCTCGCACTTCAATTCGTCGCCGAAGGTCTGCCGACCATGATGGGCGGCTTCCACGTCAGCGGCTTTCCGGATTCGTGCAAGTTCCTGAACGAGTGCGGCGTCACGACCGTGGTTGGCGAGGCCGAGAACATCTGGGGCGATATCGTCGAGGACTTCCTGCGCGGCGAGTTGCGAATCAGCTATTCCGTCACGCAGGGAATTCGCGCGAAGACCGGCCAGGAAGACATCATCGTGCCGCTAATCACCGAGTCGCTGCTGCCGGTGCTCGACGATCGCTACCTAACGCGATTTTTCAACGATACGATGACCACGCTCGACACTTCGCGCGGATGCCCGTTCACCTGCTCGTATTGCAGCGTGAAGAACGTGATGGGCCGCACGATGCGCTCGCGCGAGCCCGATGCGGTCGTCAGCTGGGTGCGCGACGCTTGCCAGCATCATGGAATCGAGTCGCTGTTCCTGGTCGATGACGATTTTTTCCGGTCGCCGCGATGGGAAGAGATTCTCACGGGGCTGGTCGAAGTGAAGAAGGAGTATCCCAAGCTCTCCTTCATGATGCAGGTAGATGTCGACGCGTCGTGCTACGCCAACGTCGCTGACGGCGAGACCGAGACAGCCAAGCATCGACGCAGCAAGCGTTTCACCGAGCTGGCCGCGGCCGCGGGATGCTACCAGGCGTTCGTCGGAATCGAGTCGCTTAACCCCGACAACCTGAATTTTGCGACCAAGTACCAGAATACGGACGACCGCCAGCACAAGGGCAAGCTGGAAGTGGTGCGCGCGCACGTGATCGACAAGTATCGGCGCGTCGTCGAGAACTGGCACAAAGTCGGCGTATCGGTGCATGCCGGGTACATGCTGGGATTTCCGTTTGACGGACCCGATTGCGGACGCGTGGCGGCGGCGACGCTGAAAAAGATCGGCTTCGACATCGTGTCGTTCTTCATCATGACGCCGCTGCCCGGCACCGAGGACCAGGTGCGCTTCACCAAAGAAGGCGCCATCATCGACTGGGACTTCAACCAGCTCGACTCGCAGCACGTCACGCTCAAGCACGACAAGCTGGACAAGGAAAGCTGGCTCGGCGCGTATCGCGACGCTTACCTGGGCTTCTACTCGATCCCGCGTTTTCTGCACACGATGTTCACCGTATGCGCGGGCCGCGGACTCGACGCGGAAGCGCGCAGAGGGGTGCTGCGTCAGTTCACGTATTATTTCTTCAGCTATCGCCAGGGGCGGCATCCGATGGTCGGCGGGATATGGCCGATTCGGCGCCGGGACGTCCGTCGTGCGGCAGTGACCGACGACGAGGCGCGCCGCTTCTACCTGGGCGGGAAGCGCTTCGACGCAATTTTGCGCGGCGACGGTAACGAGGGATTCGCCGGAGCGCCGGCGTAAGCGACGCAAATTCTAAAAAAGTTGGTCAATACCGGCGCGATCCTGATTGGGGTCGCGCCGGTTTGTTTTCAGGTGCTTTCCGATGTCAAACGCCGTTGAGCCGGGAATAATTAGCGTCATGCTTGCGCCAACGCCATGTAAACGGCTAGGGATTCCACCGGGGATTTCATCATGATCACTAAGCCCGAACTCATCGTTGCCGTTGTCGTCGTGGCGGTAATGATTTTCGTTCCATTCCTGCGCCGGATACTCGGCCTGCTTATCCGCCTCGCGATCTTTTTCGCAGCCGTGGCGGTGGTAGCGGCGGGAATCACGATGATCCTGAACAACGAAACGATTTTCGAAAGACCGGGCTTCGCGCAGCGCGTAGTCCGCTTCGTCACGATGAACTCCGCGGCCGCCAGCACCACCGGTTCAAGCTCGGTGACTTGCGAAATGGAAAATCCTCCAGCGCCTCCGCCGACAACCGCCGCAGGCCCGCCGCACAAGCGTCCCATCAAGAAAGAGGGCCCGGCCGAACCTAAGATGACCCGCAACGACGTGACGAAAGCGGAGCCGGCGCCGCTCGACGATGTTTTTCCTGAATTGATTCGCCGCGAATATCCAGGTATCCCGCGCCAGACCCTGTTCAAACTATCTCAGGATACCGTCAGCTCGCTCGGCGGATGGAAAATCGTCAAGGCCGATCCCGGCAACTTCACCATCAATTGCATCTACACGTCGCGCATTTTCAAACTTGAGGATGACGTGATGATCACGATTGACCCGGGAGGCGAGATCGAAGTGTGCTCGCGTTCCGGAATGGCGCGCCCCGATACGACCTCGATCCTGCGCTACTTCCCCGGTGACCTCGGCGCCAACGTCGGGCATATCAAGGAATTCTACGAGGCGCTCGAACCAAAGATGGACGAGGTTTACAAGGAGCAGCAGGACCAGGAGAACGCCAAGAAGCCGCCACACTGACGCGGAAGGGCAAATCACGTTATCAAATGCGGAA
This sequence comes from uncultured delta proteobacterium, assembly GCA_963724395.1. Taxonomy (GTDB): domain Bacteria; phylum Desulfobacterota; class Binatia; order Binatales; family Binataceae; genus Binatus. Next base: position 1,058,799 of record CAVRUK010000006.1, read on the forward strand.
CCCACCGTGGGTTCCGCACCTCCTTGGGCAGGGGTGACCCTGCACCCAATACTCAGCGTGAAACAGGCGGCAGGTCCCGCCTCACGGTCGTGCTTCGAGCACCAGGTTGAACGGGGTCGCTGTTGCGCGACGCACGCGCGAGAATCCTCCCGCCGCCAGCACCTGGCGCAGCCGCGTTTCTCCAGCTTGCGTGCCCAGTCCGAGTCCAACTTCCTGCGAGAGTGACGCGGGCACGCAGATCATTGTGGATGCGGCATAGAACAGCCGGCCGATCGGATTGAGATTGTCTTCGAGACGATCGTTGCCGAACGGCTCCACGACCATCCAGGTTCCATCGGCGGCGAGCGTGGTTTTTACATGCGCGGCCGCGCCCACCGGATCGCCCATGTCGTGCAGACAGTCGAAGAACGCGACCAGGTCGAAAGTCCCCGGATAGTCCTTGGCCGAGGCGCGCTCGAAGCTGACGCGGTCGGCGACTCCCTCGGCGCGCGCCACTTCGCGCGCGCGGTCGATCGACGGCTGGTGATAGTCGAAGCCGAAGAATCGCGATTTCGGAAACGCCTTCGCCATCAGGATCGTCGAGGCGCCGTGACCGCATCCGACGTCCGCGACGCGCGCGCCGCGTTCGAGCTTTTGCTTGACGCCTTCGAGTGCCGGAATCCACTCCGCCACCAGATGCATCGCGTAGCCGGGGCGAAAGAAGCGCTCGGTGCCGCGGAACAGACACGGGTCGTGCTCGTGCCATCCGACGCCGCCGCCGTTGCGAAACGCGTTGGCGACTTTGGGCTCGTCGCGGACGGCGGCCGCTACTACCTCGTACATGGCGGGAAAGAACGCCGGGCCGCCTTCGTCGGCGAGCACTATCGCTTGCTCGGACGACATCGAAAATCTGCCTGAGCTCGAGTCGAAGTTGATGTAACCGGCGGCGGCTTGTGCCGCGGCCCATTCACGCACATAGCGCTCGACGGTACCGGTCTTCGAGGCGAGCTCGGCAGGCGTCATCGGTCCCGCGGCGGCCAGAGTCTTGTAGAGCCCGAACTCGTCGCCAATCAGCACGAGAGCCGCGCCCATCGCGGCGCCGACGTCGCCGAGCATCTTGCCGATCAACTCGTTGAGCTTGTTTCCATCGATGGCCATCGCAATCCTCCGGCCCCCCGGCGTTCTTTTCTTTAAAGCGGACACGCGCTTGCGTCAATGGAGGCGCCGACGATCGCGGCGCCGGCCAGCGCGGAAACGAAGCGAGTGGTTTTGACAAGACGCACTCGATCCGGTCAAGCTGGGTGTATGGCGATGCGGGAGGCTCAGATCGACGCGCTGGCGACTCATCTCGTCAACGGACTGATAGATCGCGGCCTGATCAAGCCCAAGGCCGACGCCAAGGAACTGGTCGCGTGCGTGGTCGAGCTGATGTCGGCGAACTTCGAGACCGAAGCGCAGATCGACGAAGAGGCCGACAAGATGGCGGAGGCGGAGGCGCGCCGCGACACCCGCCTGGACGTCACGCGGCTGCGCAGTTTGATTCGCCAGCGCCTGGCCGAGAAGAAAAACTTCACGCTGTAGCTGATGTCGTCGAGTCTGGAGCGGCGTTCGGCAGCAAACGAGATCTCTGGACGGCCTATTCTAAAATGAAGCTCACCGAAGCACGAGTGCTGTTCCTGGCGCGCGAGTCGCTGGCGAAATTGCGCGACGAGGGCCTGGCCGAGATCGCGAACTTTCCGTTGGCGCTGCGGCAGGCGCGCGAGATCGTCGCGCAGTTCAACGAGCAGGGCGACGAGCTCGACGCGATTGTGCGGCGCAAGATCAATTCGATCAAACGCGGCGTCGTCGAAGGCTCGAACGAATGGACCCTGCTCTACAAGCGCTACCGCGACGAAGAGATGAGGAAGAAAGGCCCGCAGCGGTGAGTCGGAAGCGTTACGGTTCTGGTCCTATAGGAGTACGTACCGCTGATCATTCCGCGTTGATACAATCCCCGACATGGACGACAACGAATTTCGCGAGCTCTCCGACGTCGCATTGACCAAGGTCGCGAAATGGCTCGAGGACCTCGACCCCGACGAAGTGGATTACACTACTGCCGACGGCGTCGTGACGATTGAGTTCGCGGACGGCGCGAAATTCATCCTGTCGCGGCAATCGCAGATGAAGCAGATGTGGCTCGCAGCCGGCTCGCACGGATTCCATTACAGTTGGAACGCCGCACGCGGGCTGTGGCTCGATGACAAGGACGGCCACGAGTTGTTCCCACGGCTGGCCGAGACGATTTCCGAACAACTCGGGCATCCGGTCGAATTCTGAGACGCGAGTCGAATTCTGGACGCCGACGTTATCGTGATTGGAGCGGGCCCCGCCGGATGTGCGGCGGCGATCCGGCTCGTCGCGGCCGGCTACGACGTGCTCGCGCTCGAGCGCAAGGAGCGCAAGGAGCGCGAGGACGGCGAGGACATCACGTCGGGCGAGGTGATGGTCGTACCGACGCAGAATGAGTGCGCGCAGTTGGGCGTCAAGTTCGAAGGGGATTGGGTGCTCGACCGGATCACCGGCTTCCGCAACGTCTATCCCGATCTTTCCTGGACCTACCATCCGATTCCAAACGTCACATTTCCCGTGCAGGTTGACCGCGGCGGATTCAACGCCGCGCTGCGCCGCAGACTGGTCGAAGCGGGCGGGCGGCTTATCTGGACCGCGCGCGTCACCGAGCTCGAGTTTCGCGGCGGCGCGGCGATCGCAATCACCGCCACTGGCCAGCAGCATTCGGCGCGGATGCTGATAGACGCTGGCGGCCGCTACGCACCGTCGCTGCGAGCGCTGAATCTAAAGTCCGAAGACCCCGAGTTTTCGCAAATCGGCGTCGCGGTCTTCTTCAAGTCCTTCGATGGCACGCCCCTGCATACCTGGGATCGTCATCTGTATGGCGTGCGCGGCGCGATGATCAGCGGCTCGAGGATTCGGCCGGGGCTGTATCGATATATCCTCGAGGCGGACCTGGCCGAAAAGCAGACCGACCGGCTTGGCGCGATCGAATTTTACGAATCTGTCGCGCGGCAGCATGATCGATGGCTCTATGAGCGCGTTGTCAGCGAGCCGCGGGTAGGCAGGCAATGGTCGATGGCGCCGCTCGGCTATCGCGTCAGCGCAGTCGCGCGAGACCGACTGCTGTTGGTCGGAGACGCGGCGGGATATTTGTCACCCATAACAGGTCAGGGCAATGAGTTCGCACTTCGGTCAGGACGGCTGGCCGCCAGCGCTACGGACAACGCTCTGCGCGCCGGCGACTTGTCTGCGAGCGCATTCGCGTCGTATGTCGAGGGGCGCAGGTACGAGGTCGAGCGCCAAGTCGATTACGTGAGAGCCCAGTTGCGAATCCTGCGAGACCGCGACGCGCTCCTAAGGGCCTCGCGCGACGACGCATACCGAGCATCGGTGTTCGGCCCGTATGGAATCCCGGCGACGGAGCGGGGCTCACTCGTATGAGCGAGTGGCGGTTTTTCTCCTTTGCTGGTTCCCCTTCCCACAGTGGGAAGGGGTTAGGGGTTAGGTAAGCTGGCAATCGCGCGCGCCCATGAGCCACGACGGCAAATACATACGCAGCCAACACGTTCAGCCGGAGAAGCTTTCATTCGCTAAGCGATTACGCCGCGAAATGACTCCGCCTGAGCGCGTCCTATGGAAGGCCCTTCGGCGAAATGCGGTAGACGGATTTCACTTCCGCCGTCCGCAGGTAATCGACGGATACATCGTCGATTTCTACTGCGACGCCGCCAGACTGGCGATCGAGCTGGATGGCACTGTGCACGAGGATCAGTGGGAGCACGACGAGTCGCGTGACAGGGCTATTTCCCGCCACGGAGTACGCGTCCTGAGGATTTCAAACGAAGCCATCCGCGACGTTGAGGCGTTGACCGAACACATCAGAGAGGCGCTGCGGACTCGTAAACCTAACCCCTTCCCACTGTGGGAAGGGGAACCAGAAAAAGGACCGGCTCTCCGCGCGTGGGAAGGGGAACGTTCGCGGCGAGACGCATCCGCAGCCAATCCACACCCTTATCCACAGGACTTGCAATTCCCTGAAATCTGGCTAGACTGCGGTTAGCACTCGGAGGTTGCGAGTGCCAATTGACAAAACCCGGACAGTAATTAACTTTCCGACGGCGGGAATCGTCCCGTCGAGCAACACTTTTCAGCAAGCAAGGAGGCTGCTGGTCCCCAATGAAAATAAAGCCACTGGGAGATCGAATTCTCGTCAAGCGGATCAAGGAAGAAGAGCGGACCAAGGGTGGAATAATCATCCCGGATACCGCCAAGGAAAAGCCTCAGGAGGGCAAAGTTGTCGCCGTCGGCAAGGGCAAATATGGCGACGACGGCAAGCTAATCCCAATCGAGGTCAAGGCCGGGGACAAGATCCTGTTCGGCAAGTACTCGGGCAGCGAGTTCAAGCATGAGGGCGAAGACCTGCTGATTCTGCGCGAGGACGACATTCTGGGAATCATCGAGTAGGCATTTCGGCCTGCCCGTCAACGAGTCCCGCAATCCAATCGATGAAACCGTAAATTAGGAGAGGCAAAAGAACCATGCCTGCAAAGATAGTTCGTTTCGGACAAGAATCGCGCGAGAAGATCCTGAAAGGGGTCAACGTTCTCGCCGATGCCGTCACTGTGACGCTCGGCCCTAAGGGCCGCAACGTCGTGTTGGAGAAGAGCTTCGGCGCTCCGACCGTGACCAAGGACGGCGTAACCGTAGCCAAGGAAATCGAGCTCGAAGACAAGTTCGAGAATATGGGCGCTCAGATGGTTAAAGAGGTCGCGTCCAAGACCTCCGACGTCGCCGGCGACGGCACCACCACCGCCACTGTGCTCGCGCGGCAGATCTTCACCGAGGGCATCAAGATGGTCGCCGCGGGGCACGATCCGATGTCGCTCAAGCGCGGAATCAATCGCGCGGTCGAGGCGATTACCGCCGAGCTCAAGAACCTGTCCAAGCCGACCAAGGATCGCAAGGAAATCGCGCAAGTCGGCACGATTTCGGCCAACAACGACTCGACCATCGGCGACATAATTGCCGAGGCGATGGAGAAGGTTGGCAAGGAAGGCGTCATCACGGTTGAAGAGGCGCGCGGACTCGAAACCCAGCTCGAAGTGGTCGAGGGGATGCAGTTCGACCGCGGCTACCTGTCGCCGTACTTCGTGACCGATCCCGAGCGGATGGAAGCGAAGCTCGACGACGTGTTCATCCTGATTCACGAGAAGAAGATCTCGTCGATGAAGGACCTGCTGCCCATCCTCGAGACGATTGCCAAGACCGGCAAGCCGTTCCTGATTATCGCCGAGGATATCGAAGGCGAGGCGCTGGCGACGCTGGTGGTGAACAAGATTCGCGGCACGCTGTCGTGCGTCGCGGTCAAGGCGCCGGGCTTCGGCGATCGGCGCAAGGCGATGCTCGAAGATATCGCGATCCTGACCGGTGGCCGCGCGATTTCCGAGGAGCTCGGAATCAAGCTCGAGAGCATCACACTTAACGACCTCGGACGCGCCAAACGCCTGGTCGTGGACAAGGACAACTGCACGATTATCGACGGCGCGGGCAAGAAGACCGATATCGAGGGCCGTATCAAGCAGATTCGCGCGCAGATCGAAGAGACCACCTCGGACTACGACCGCGAGAAGCTGCAGGAGCGGCTCGCGAAGCTGGTCGGCGGCGTCGCGGTGATTCGCGTCGGTGCGGCGACCGAAGTCGAGATGAAAGAAAAGAAGGCGCGCGTCGAAGACGCACTGCATGCAACCCGCGCCGCGGTCGAAGAGGGCGTGGTGCCGGGCGGCGGCGTCGCGCTGATTCGCGCGTCGGGCGTGCTGGATAGCATGCGCGCCAGCGAGGCGGAGAAGGTCGGTATCGGGATTATCAAGAAGGCGATTGAAGGGCCGGCATGGTGGATCGCGTCCAACGCGGGATGGGAAGGGTCGGTCGTCGTCGACAAGATCAAGAACAACAAGGGGCCGTTTGGATTCAACGCGGCCAGCGAAGAGTTCGAAGATCTGATGAAGGCGGGAATTATCGACCCGACCAAAGTGGTTCGCAGCGCATTGCAGAACGCGGCGTCGGTCGCAAGCCTGCTGCTGACGACGGAGTGCATGGTGGCCGAGAAGCCCGACGAGAAGGGCGCGGGCGCGGGCGGCGGAATGCCGGGCGGAATGCCCCCGGGCGGCATGATGTAGTTCGAGAACTTAATTGCGCCGCCGGGCAATCTGCTCGGCGGCGGGATTCGCGTAGCGGCGGGGCCATCGAAGGCTCCGCCGCTGTTTTCTAGCGGGCAGAAGCAAGGAGAAGCGTCGTCAGCGCTTTTTAGAGATGTCACCGCGCTGCAACAAATCACTTGCGTGCTACGATGATCAATAATTCCGATCCCGCTGCGACCGCTCGGGCGGCGCCGAAATAGCAATGAACTGGCGGCGAATCCTGCGCCGCGGCTCTGCCGGCGACGCGCGCATCATAGTTCAAAGCTTACATTTCTTGGCCCCGCACTTGCTAAATGGTGAACGGAGCTGTGAACGCCTTGGGGACTGGGCTGGCGCAGTGCTCGTCCAAGGAGGAGCCGTCAATGGCAATTCGAGTGCTCATTGCGGACAGCTCGGGGATGACGCGCGACATCTTACGCAATCATCTTGAATGCGGCGGGTGTCAGGTGATTGCGGAAACCGAGACGGTCGCGCAGACAATCGATCTCTTCCGCACGACGCGTCCAGATGTCGTCACGCTCGACATCCGGCTACGTGGTGTGGAAGGGAACGACGCATTGTCGCTTTTCAGGACTATTCGCCGGGAGTCACCACAGACGTCGATCGTGATCGTCAGCGGGTCGCAGTCGCCGGACGACCAGCGAATCTACCTGAGCGAGGGCGCGGTGGAATGCATCGTGGAGCCATTCGACAGTGTCGCCCTGGCGCACATGTGGCGGCATCTGGCGGAACTCTATCCCGAACTCAAGCGCAGCGACGAGACGTATCTGGGCGCTGCCTCGCCAGGCCACCGTCGGATTGATCTCTCTAGCGCACCATCAGGCGTTCAATTGAAACGGGCTGGCCGGGGACGCAATTGACCCACAGCACCCATCCGGAATTCTCACTTAAATAGAGCGGCGCGGGAGTTCCGCAATAGAAGGCGCGCGTCGCGCCTTGCGACACGTCGCTCAGCACGTGCACGTGGCCGAGCGCGACGTAGTCGTAGCGCGAGCGCTCGATTTCGGCGGGCGTAATAGGCGACGATCGCTCGAACTCGCCTTCCTCCATGAAGAATCCGTGTGCCAGCGCTATGTTCCACAGTCCTTCCTCGCGCTCGGGCACGCCGCTCATCGGGCGGTAGTCGGGCGTGTGCTCGACCAACGCGCGGCCCCATACGCGAGCCGCAAGCTGGGGAAAATCGATGGCTTTGCCCTCGGGCTCGAGAATCAGGTGCAGATTTTCGGGGAGCGCGCCCGGCGCGAGGGCCGCGTAGATCGACCGTTCGTCGTGCGCGTCATGATTGCCGGGAATCATCACGACCGGCATCCGCGCCCGCGCGATCGTGCCGAGCGCGAAGGCGAGGCCTTCTTCGGTGACGCGCGCCGAATCGAACAGATCGCCGACTATCAGCAGCATGTCGGCGTCGCGCTCGTTGGCGATATCGATGACGCGGCCGAAGGCGGTGCGCACCTTGTCGCGCAACTGGACGCCGCGCTCGCCGGATCCAAACGTGTCGGTCTCGAGATGGACGTCGGAAGTATGCACGAGCCTGAGCGGTCGATGCGGATGTTTAACGGGCAAAGCAGGGTCCTTGGACACGTCGATGGATCATTCGTCGAGGTTACTTCCCGGCATGCAGTCCGTCGAAAGGGCGCACACGCGCTCGGGACAGAACCTCCGGCGCCATCAGCCGCGCATTTACGCCCATGCGGTCGTACGTCTTGTCCACCGGCGACCAATGGGTCACGCATCCGCAAATCTTGCAGCGGTGGAACTCAATCTGCTTCGCGCCTCGCATATAGGTGTCGGTGAGTCCGCTTGGAATAGTCACATCCTTGGGCGAGTAGTAAGCCCAGAGTGTGCCGTAGCGCCGACAGAGGGTGCAGTTGCAATCGGTCACCTCGTCCGGAGCGCGATTGATCTTGAGATGAACCGCGCCGCAAACGCATGAAGACTCGATCAAAGCTTGCTCCTCTCTTAATTGGCGCTGAGTTCCGGTGGACGACGACATCCTATAGAATCAGATTTACTAGAGTTCGAGCGCGCATTCCATCGCAAAGCGTTATCGCAGGGAGTTTCGCAATTGATCGTCGTAATGAAAGCGCACGCCACCGAGGCTGAAATCCAGGCAGTTGCAAAGATGGTCGAGGAACTGGACTACAACGCGCACATTATCCGCGGCGTCGAGCGCACTGTGGTCGCATGCGTGGGCGACGAGCGCGGCGAGAAGCATCAGCTGACCCATCTGGAATCGGTGGCCGGGGTCGAGCGCGTCATGCCGGTGGTGCGATCGTTCAAGCTGTCGTCGCGCGAGGTGCGTCCCGAAGGCTCGCGAATCAAGGTCGGCAGCATGGAAATTGGCGGCAAGCGAATCGCGGTGATCGCGGGACCGTGCGCAGTCGAGAGCGAGGCGCAGGTCGAAGCCGCCGCCGACGCGGTAAAAGCGGCGGGCGCGCATGCGCTGCGCGGCGGTGCGTTCAAGCCGCGCACGTCGCCGTACTCGTTCCAGGGGATGGAGGACGAGGGGCTGAGACTGCTCGAGCACGCGGGGCGGCGCGTGGGATTGCCGGTGGTGACGGAAATCATGGATCCGCACGATATCGACCTGGTCGTCGAGCATTCCGACATGCTGCAAGTCGGCGCGCGCAACGCGCAGAATTTCTCGCTGCTGCGGCGGCTCGGCAGAATCAAGAAACCGGTGCTGCTCAAGCGCGGCATGTCGATGAAGCTCGAAGAGTTCATGATGGCGGCGGAATATATTCTGTCGGAGGGCAATCCCAACGTCGTGCTGTGCGAGCGCGGGATTCGCACCTTCGAGACGGCGACCCGCAACACGCTCGATCTGAACGCCGTGCCGCTGCTCAAGGAATGGACGCACCTGCCGGTGCTGGTCGATCCGAGCCACGGCACGGGAATCTACAAGATGGTGGCGCCGATGGCTCTGGCAGCCATCGCGGCGGGCGCCGACGGACTGCTGATCGAGGTGCATCCGCAGCCCGATCACGCACTGTCCGACGGTCCGCAGCAGCTGAAGCCGTCGCGGTTCGCCGACCTGATGAAGGCGCTGAAGCCGCTGGCGGAGGCGGTGGGAAGAACGTTGTAAGTTCTGCAATCTCCTCTCGGTTGCGCTCGAAATGCTCCAGCGGTAGTTGAGAAACTATCCGCGCTCAAAGGGCTGGCCGGCCCAATTATTTGAATCGAGCGCGCAAAGGAGAATCGTCATGGCGAAGAAAGCAGTCAAGACAATCCCGGACGGTTACCACACCATCACGCCATTCCTGAACGTGAAGGGTGTGGCGAAGCTGATCGACTTTCTGAAGGCCGCGCTTGGCGCCGAGGAGGTCATGCGGATGCCCGGCCCGGACGGCACTGTGATGCATGCCGAAGTGAGCATCGGAAATTCGCGACTGATGCTGGGCGAGGTGATGGGGCCAACGCCACAGCCGTCATCGAGCTATTTCTACTTGTATGTGAATGACGTGGACTCGATGTACAAACGGGCGCTAAGTGCGGGGGCCAAATCAGAGAGCCAGCCGACGGATCAGTTCTGGGGCGATCGCATGGCGACCGTGAAGGATTCATTCGGAAATACCTGGTCGCTCGCCACGCATAAGGAAGACCCGACTCCGGAAGAGATGGCCAAGCGGATGGCAACGGCGACGAACCGCTAATCCGCGATGCTCGCGATGCGAGGGATCTCCTGAAGCGGGGATCCCTCGCTTCGTCAACTTGCCACGATTGAAGGAATTCCCCGGCGACAGCCTGGGCATCCGACTGGCCCCGCGCCGGCGAAATCGCCTAGACTTAGATCCAGGCTCGGGCAAAGCCGTGAGTGACTCCAGCGCAGCCCCGGACGTCGCGGCACATCTGGCAGCTATTGTCGCCTCTTCCGATGACGTTATTGTCAGCAAGACTCTTGAGGGCATAATTACGTCCTGGAATCCGGCCGCCGAGCGAACACTCGGGTACGCGGCGGCTGAAGCAATTGGAAAACACATCAGGCTGATCATTCCGCCCGAGCGATGGGCTGAAGAAGACGACGTGCTGGCGCGGATCCGGCGCGGCGAACGAGTCGAGCATTTTGAAACAATTCGGCGCGCCAAAGACGGGCGGCTGCTCAATATTTCACTCACTGTCTCGCCGATTAGGGATCAGCACGGCACCATCGTCGGGGCGTCCAAGGTCGCGCGCGACATCACGGAACGCAAGCAGGCCGAACGAGAGCTCGAGCGCCTGCTGGTATCGGAGAAAGAAGCTCGCGCGCAGGCCGAGGAGGCCAGCCGTCTCAAGGACGAGTTCCTGGCGGTCGTGTCCCACGAGCTTCGCACACCGCTGAACGCGATTATGGGCTGGGCCTCGCTGCTGCGGATGCGAAAGCTGGATGGGAAAACGGCGCGCGCGATCGAGACGATCGAGCGCAACGCGCAGACCCAGAACCAGCTCATCGGCGATCTGCTCGATGTATCCCGGATTGTTTCGGGGCAGCTGCGGCTCAATATCCGGCCGTTTGAACTGGGTTCCGTGATCGAAGCGGCGATCGAAGTGATTCGGCCGAGCGCCGATGCAAAATCAATTCTCGTACAGAGTCTCCTCGATGATGCAGCCGGACCGGTGGCCGGCGATCCCGACCGCTTGCAGCAGATTTTCTGGAACCTGTTGTCCAATGCGGTGAAGTTCACCCCGAACGGCGGCCGAATTCAGATCCGGTCGCATCGAGTCAACTCTCACGTGGAAGTTGTCGTCTCCGACACGGGCCGGGGAATCGAACCGAAGCTGCTGCCTTTTATCTTCGATCGCTTTCGCCAGGCCGACGGCAGCACGACCCGCGAATACGGCGGCCTTGGTCTGGGACTGTCGATAGTGCGTCATCTAGTGGAGCTTCACGGCGGCGTGGTCTATGCCTCCAGCGGTGGAGAGGGGAAGGGCGCGGAATTTACCGTTCAGCTGCCAACATCGGTTGCGGCCCGATCGGCACAGCGCAATGAGGAAACCCGAGTTCATCCGAACGTCGGCGAAAGTATCTCGGGCACGATGCCTTCGCTGGCTGGTTTGCGCATCCTGTTGGTGGATGACGAACGGGATGCGAGGGAGATGGTCGCGGCAATTCTCAGCGAAGCCGGCGCGGAGGTTGCTAGCACGACGGGTGCTCGACAGGCCGTCGAGATGATCAAGCAGCGGAAGCCCGACGTGTTGATCTCGGATATCGGCATGCCGGGCGAGGACGGTTACGAGCTCGTCCGCAGGGTGCGCGCGCTTTCGCCCGAAAAGGGCGGCCAGATTCCCGCGATCGCGCTGACCGCGTTCGTCCGCACCCAGGATCGGCTCAAGGTACTGTCGGCCGGCTACCAGATGCACGTGCCGAAGCCGGTGGAGCCGATTGAGTTGGCGACCGTTGTAGCGAGCCTGGCCGGGAGGCTCTGACCCCTGCATCCGACCGCTCACAGCGGCTTGTGCCAGAACTCCATGTTGACGCGATTCGGGCCGACGACGACCTGATCGAACCCGACTTTGCGGTAAAGTCCGCGGGCGACGCGGTTGTCCTGGCGCACTTCAAGCGTGATGCGGCAGCAATTCAACTCGCGCGCCCTGGCTTCGATTCGCTCGAGCATCATGCGGCCGATTCCCGTGCCGCGGACGGCGGAATCGACGAAGATGTCGTGGATGTTTATCAGCGGGCGCGCGTTGAAGGTCGAAAATCCCAGGAAGCAGATCGAAAAACCGACCGGCGCGCCGTCGCGATAGGCGAGGAATACGTAGCACGCCGGATGCGCGCGCAGGCCCGGCACCAGGTCGCGCTTGATTCGCTCCGACGGGCGCTGCTCGCCTTCCATCGGATCGCGCATGTAGGAATCGAGCATCGTGACCAGCGCCTTCTGATGCTCGGGGCGCGACAGGTCCGCGTCGACGATTGTCACGTTGGTCGCTCGCTCAGCCGTCATGAGATTTTCTTGTCGTCCTTGTAGGTCTCTTCCCAGTTCTTGAAGCCTTGCGGGTCCCATCGCTTCCACACGCCCTCGCGCATGCCGTTCTTGTAGGTTCCCTGCGCGGCGATTTTGCCGTCGGTGTACCAGCCGACGTGCTCGCCGTCCTGCACGCCGTCCTTGTAGTGATCGACAGACTTCTTCTGGCCGTTGTCGTACCACATGGTCCATTCGCCGTTCTGCTTGCCGTCGTGAAATTCGCCCTCGAGCATTTTCGAGCCGTCGTCGTGATAAAGCACGTAGGGTCCTTCCTTGAGGTCCTGGCCGTTGACGGTCTTCACGCAGGCAATCTCGGAACCGTTGGGCGGCCCTTCGCCGACTTGTTTAGTTCCGGCCGGGCAGACCGGCGCAGTTTTGCAGGCAAAGAGGGTCGCGGCGAGGGTCAGGATTGCGAGTTTGGCTTTCATTTTAAGGATCAAGTTGGGCAAGAAAAAGGCAATTTATACCATATGTTGTGGTTCAGAGGTGGGTATACCACTATCGGTAGCTTCGTTCCGTCAAATTTAGTATTTCGTTCGACCAGGCTCTCTCGAACGGTTGCGAGCGGCGGAGGGCAGGGCGGATGAGGGTGATGAGTGGGATGCATAGATGATCATTTCTAGCACGTCGGGGAAGAAATGATCAGGCTGAAAAGTTCATCCCCCTGGAAGTGGGAGACGCTCGACGCCGTGCGCGTTATGTTCCCCCTTTCCGGTGCGGAAAGGGGGGACAGAATTTTTCGGATGCAAGCCGGCTAGTTCGAGCCGGTTGAGCCTAGTAGGTTGCCGCCCAGGGTTGCGTTGCCTACTGAGACGTCGCCGATCACGTTTACCAGGGCTGGCTTGCCTGATTTGAAGGCTCGCTCCAGTGCTGGCTTGATTTGATCTACCGTTTCGACCTGCTCGCCGTGGCAGCCCATCTCGGCGAAGATTTTGTCGTAGCGGATGTTCGGCAGCATGTTGAATGGATCGGTGCGGCCTTTGAGCCCCGGCATCTGATCGAAGTTCGGGCCCCATGAGCTGTTGTTCCACAGCACCGTGATTACAGGCAGCTTGTAGCGCGCGGCGGTTTCCATGTCCCATCCGCCTATTCCCAGGCCGCCGTCGCCGCTGATTACGACGACCTGCTGGCCCGGACGCGCGAGTTGCGCGCCGATACCCATCCCGACCCCGTGACCGACCGGCGCCAGCGGGCCCGCGTCGACGACCTGGCCCATGAAGCGGCAGGTGAACGCGCGGCTCATCCATCCGGAGAGCGTGAAGCTGTCGATGACGGTGGTCGCGTTTTTGTCGAGCACGGCGATCAGGTCCTCGCACAGGCGCGCCGGATGAATCGGCTGATTCTTCTGGACCTTGGCGTTCTGCTCCTTGATCTGATTGTCGAAGCGCTGGCGCGTTTCCCAGACCTGCTTGACCCACGGCGAGGTCTTGTTCTTCGAGAAATCGAGCTTGAGTTCCTTGATGCGCTTGATCATCTGTTGCAGCACGATCTTGGGATCGCCGACCATCGGCAGATCGGCGTTAACCTGCCATCCGATTCGCGTCGGCGTGGGATCGACCTGGATATACTTGGCCTTGTCGGTCCACGTCGGCGGCTGCCCGAAGTGCTCGCCGCTCCAGAAGCGGAAGCCGATGGCGAGGATCACGTCGGCGCCGCCCGTGAACGGCTTCTTAAACGCGCCGCGAATCGCCAGCGGATGCTCCTCGGAGACCACGCCCTGGCCGGCGCGGCGCGCGTAGATCGGGATGCTGGTCAGCTCGACGAACTCGCGCATCTCGGCGCCCGCCTGGGACCAGAACAGACCGTCGCCGCCGGCAATCAGCGGGCGCTCGGCCGCCACCAGCATCTCGAGCGCGCGATCGATCTTGGCGGGATCGCCGGCCGAGCGGACGTCGTCGATGGTAAACTCGCGCGCGCCCTTGCGCTGCCCGGAGTCTTCCTCGTGGTGATAGAGAATGTTCTGCGGAATCTCGAACAGCGCGACGCCCTGCGGCGGCGAGATAGCCTCGCGGAAGGCGGAGCGCAGATCGAACTGAATCGTGGACCAGTCGGTCACGCGCTTGGTGAACTTGGAGAAACTGTCGACGACTTCGGAGCCGTAGGCTTCCTGGAAGGAGCCGAGATGATCTTCGGTGTTGGGATGCTGTCCCGAAATGCAGACGACGGCGCTGTTGGTGAGTCCCGCGACGCACAGTCCGGTGACCGCGTTGGTGAGGCCGCATCCGGCGGTGACCATGCATACGCCGACCTCGCCCGAGGTGCGCGCGTAAGCGTCGGCGGCGTAGGCGGTGGCCTGCTCGTGGCGCATGTGGATGAGTTTGATGTCGTGGTTGCGCAGCTGGCCGAGGATCGGAAACAGATGGCCGCCGTTGATCGCGAAACAATACTTCACACGATTCTCACGCATCACGCGCGCGATTAATTCTCCGCCGTCAGCTTTCGCCATTACAAAACTCCTTTGAGGAAATTTTCCCGCTTGGTTCGAATCCTTGCACATTTACGGCGTCGCCGAAAAGCGCGCGCGCATTTAGTGACGGTCCGTTGCAGGACGCGGCGATGCAAAGCGCAATCCGAAGTACTTGATCGTCGCGTGCAAGCCTGTCAGGTTTTACCATCGTTCGGTGGAGTCCGGCTCGCGCGGATGCGAGCGTTTTTTTGGATGGGGTGGCGGAGTGGTGGAAGAGTAGCCGAATGCCAACAGGCGAAATTTAAGTCCAGGATTCCACCATGCGGCGCATTCTCGCCACACTTATCATAATCACCGCCTTTGTAATTGCCTCAGCTAGGGCGCACGCCGACTCGTCCTCGGTGTCCACGGCTCCGGTGCCGTCGTCGTCGGTGCCAACGTCGTCGTCTCGATTCTCGCTGCTGGATCCAAGCACCTGGAGCTGGCCGAAGTACGATTGGAGCTCGTTCAAACCGCAGGATCCCAACTCGTGGCCGTTTATCCCGGTGCCTGAAGTCGCGACCGATCCCAACGGCGGAGTCACGTACGGCGTGCTGCCGGTGTGGCTGTTCACCGACGACAAGAACGAGATCAGCAGCATCCTGGCGCCGGATATCAACTCCAACAGCACGCTGGGACCGGGCGGGAACTTTCGCTACCTGGCATATCCCTCGTCGGACACCAACTGGTATGCGGAAGCGGGCGCGCAGGAGACTATCGCGCGCGACGTCGATATCGATTACCAGACCGGCCGCCAGCACAAGAATTGGTGGTCGTTTGAAGGCCGCTTCTTTTTCGAGAAAGACCCCACCGAACGCTTCTTCGGGTCGGGCAATGACTCTCACTACGGCAACCAGACCAACTATACGACCAAGCAGATTTACGGCGAGGGGATTTTCGGCCTGAACCTGAGTGAGGAATGGCAGCTCTCGTTGATGGAACGGCCGCGTTATGTGCGAATCGAGGAAGGCGGGTTCAACTCGGTGCCGCAGATTTTCCAGCTGTTCCCGCATCAGAAGGGCATCAACGGCGGCAGCGAAGTGCTGCAGCAGGTGATGATCCAATACGACTCGCGCGACTCCGTGGATATCCCACGCTCGGGCACGCTGGGACGGCTCTACTACGGCAATGCGGATCGCAGGTTCGGCAGCTCGGTTTCGTACAACCGCTTCGGCGGGGAATTGCGGCAGTACTATTCGGTCGGCGAGCGCATCACCTTTGCCGGTCATATTTTCAACGAGTACGAGCCGGCGGGTAACGAGATGCCGTTCTGGTCGCAAGCGCGGCTGGGCGGCGACGAGAGCCTGCTCACCGATCAGGAGACGCTGCGCGGATACGGCACCGGCCGCTATGTCGATAACAATCTGTTCGTGATGAACGTCGAGATGCGCACGCGAGTGTGGGACAAAAAGATCTTCGGCACCCACGGCATCCTCGAGCTGGCGCCATTCGCCGAAGCGGGACGCGTCGGCCACGAGATGGGCTATAACCCGTTCACGAATCTTCATCCGGTCGGCGGAATCGGATTTCGCGGGATTGCGGAGCCGTTCGTGGTCGGCTTCGTCGATATCGGATGGGGTGGCGAAGGCGCCGCTGTCTTCTCCGGCATCAACTATCCATTCTAAACTCTAATCGCGCAGCGATCGCTTTCCCCGTCATCGAGGGGTTGGTACAGCCTGCGCAGTTCGTTTCGCGCGCGAATCACGATCCGGCTTACCTCAGATGCGGCTTTCTGAACTCGACTACGACTTGCCTGAAGAACTGATTGCGCAGGAGCCGCTGGCTCGGCGCGACGAGGCGCGGCTGCTCGTACTCGATCGCAAATCCAGGTCGATCGAGCACTCACGCTTCTACAAGCTCGTGCGACATCTGCGCGAAGGTGACCTGATCGTGCTCAACGACACTCGCGTGCTGCCGGCGCGCCTGTTCGCGCAGAAGGAATCGGGCGGCCGCGTCGAGTTGCTGATGGTGCGGCCCGCCAGCGCGCTCGAAGGTCCCGAGGGCGCATGGCTTGCGTTGATACGGACGCATCGCGTGCTCAAAGACAACGCGCGACTCATCCTGGGCGACGGTC
Organism: uncultured delta proteobacterium; assembly: GCA_963724395.1. GTDB lineage: Bacteria > Desulfobacterota > Binatia > Binatales > Binataceae > Binatus. The sequence goes on from CAVRUK010000006.1 coordinate 1,075,491, forward strand.
ATGCGCTCCGAATCACCGGCTATGCGCGGCCGGGGCGTCCAATCGTCGTGGCCGAGGGCGACACTTCGATCGAACAGATACTGCAAATCGGCGGCACGCTCGCGCTGCCTCATTATATACATCGCACCGTCGGTCCTGCCGACATCGACGACTACCAGACCGTGTATGCGGCGCGGCCCGGCGCGATCGCGGCGCCCACCGCGGGGCTGCATTTCACCGACGAGGTCTTCAAGGCGCTGGCCGATGCGGGCATCCGCACCGCGACGGTGACGCTGCATATCGGTCCCGGCACTTTCGCGCCGGTGCGCGCCGTCGAGGTCGAAAGTCACACGATGGAATCCGAGTGGTACACGATTCCGCCGGCAACCCAGGCCGCTATCGAACATGCGCGGCGAATCGGCGGGCGCATCGTCGCGGTTGGCACCAGCTCGACGCGCGCGCTCGAGTCGTGGGCAATCACCGGCGACCTCGAGGGCTTCACCGGGCTCTTTATTCATCCGGGCTTTCGCTTCAAGCTGGCAGACGCGATGCTCACGAATTTCCACATGCCGCGAACGACAGTGCTCGCGCTGGCGATGGCGTTCGCGGGACGCGATCAGATTCTCGCGGCGTACCGCGAGGCGATTCGCCATCACTACCGCTTTCTCAGCTACGGCGACGCGATGTTGATTCTCTGATGGGCGGGCCGATCGAATTCAGCGTCGCTGCGGTGGACGGTGACGCGCGCGTCGGGCGGATCGCAACTCCGCACGGCGCCATCGCGACTCCCGCGTTCATGCCGGTCGGCACGCACGCCGCGGTCAAGGCGATGGCGTTTTCCTTTTGTCAAAGACCCGTACGGAGACACTAAGGCTGATGCGATCCGCAATGGCGAGCGCTATTACGATTGCGGCTGTTATTGACAGCTGCGGAAGGGCCGCGGAGCTAGGCCGCGGCTGAAACTACGAATGCTGCTAGTTACGTTGGTGATCCCTTTCGTTCTGTTCGCCTTCCTAGTCCGAGCAACGCGCTACTCTTGGAGGCTTCTCTTTCTTCTTCTATTGGTCGGGCCTTTCATCGCGACCGCTCTCAATATCGCTGGTGGCGTCGTTTTCACAGATATCGGAGGGCTTCCACCCTCGTTTCGTGATTGGGTTTCATTCATTTTAACGATGTACTTGTTGATCCTACCCATGGCGGTAATTTATCCAAGGAGCGCTTGCGTCGCTATATTGGCGCTGCTTGGATGGACCCTTTTCGAAGGCTCGTTGGGGTCGCAAACCGAAGATCGCAGCTGGCGATTTCTCATCGCTACGGGCATCGGCACAGCCGCAGGAGCCTTGTTTGCTCTGCTGATATTCCTCGCCTATCAGAACTCAGCTTTTGTGGATTTCGTTTCAGCCGGAGACATCACGAGTCGAGGGTTGCCTCCCCTCGCAGTATCAACGAGCATCCTCACAGGCGCCGTCGACGGAGCGCTCATCGCGATCGCTGGCGTGAAGAGCATTCGCCCTAAGCATCTCGGCGCCGCCGCAGAAAGTGCAACGACATAACGCGCGCGGATTAATTCTCGGAGCGGCGGAGGCTAGCGAGGCTAGCTTTCTCAGCTACGGCGACGCGATGTTGATTCTGTGATGAGCGGGCCGATCGAATTCAGCGTGACGGCGGTTGACGGTGATGCCCGCGTCGGGCGAATCGCAACTCCGCACGGCGCCATCGCGACTCCCGCGTTCATGCCGGTCGGCACGCACGCCGCGGTCAAAGCGATGGCGCCCGACGAATTGTGGGCGATGGGCTATACGATGGTGCTCGCCAACGCGTACCATCTCGCGATTCGCCCGGGCGCCGAGCTGATCCGCGAGATGGGCGGGGTCGCGCGCTTCATGGGCTTCCCCGGCGCGGTGCTGACCGACTCGGGAGGGTTCCAGGCGATGAGCCTGGCGAAAATCAATTCGATCAATGAAGAAGGCATCCGTTTTCGGTCTCATCTCGACGGCGCGCCGCTGATGCTCACGCCCGAAAGCGCGATCGACATCCAGGAGCAGCTCGGCGCCGACATCATGATGGCGCTCGACGAGTGCACACCTTTCCCCGCCGAGCATCGCCGCGCGCTCAAGTCGCTCGAGCTTACCGCGCGATGGGCCGAGCGCAGCCTCGCGGCGCGGGTGAGCACGACGCAGGCGCTGTTCGGTATCATCCAGGGCAGCATTTTCGAAGATCTCCGCAGGACCAGTGCATCGCAGATAACCTCGATTGCGTTCGACGGCTACGCCGCGGGCGGCCTCTCGGTCGGCGAGCCGAAGGCCGCGATGCTAGAGATGGCGGCGCTGTCAGCGTCAATGATGCCGGCCGACAAGCCGCGCTACCTGATGGGCGTGGGCACGCCGTCGGACTTGCTCGCCGCAATCGCGATGGGCTTCGACATGTTCGACTGCGTGCTGCCGACGCGAAATGCGCGCAACGGGATGGCCTTTACCAGCCGGGGGCCTGTTTCGATCAAGCAGGCAGCGCATGCGCGCGACTCGTCGCCGCTCGATCCGGCCTGCGATTGCCGTCCATGCCGGACCCATTCACGCGCCTACCTGCGTCATCTATATTTGTCGGGCGAGATACTCGCGGCGCGCGCGCTGACGGAGCATAATCTTCACTTCTATGCGAGCTTGATGCGCCAGTGCCGCGATGCTATCGCATCCGGGACTTTCAGGGCGTTTGCGATGGTTTTTTTAGCGAAAATTGAAGCTGGCTCGGTCGATGTTGTTGAAGATTGAGTCTTGAGGACGTGATCTGATGTTGTTCGAAGGTACCGCATGGGCGCAGGCCGCTGCCGCCGCCAATCCTGCAGAGGCGCCGACGTTTGTCCAGCAGTTGATGACCGGGCCGTTGCCAATCATGGCAATGGTGGTCGCAGTCATCTACTTTCTGATCTTGCGGCCGCAAAACCAGAAGGCGCAGGAGACGGCGAAAATGCTGAGCGCGCTCAAGCGCAACGACGAGGTCGTGACGACCGGCGGAATCATCGGTCGGATCCAGGACGTCGGCGACAAGGTGATCACGCTCGAAGTCGCGCCCAACGTCAGGCTGCGGGTCGAGCGATCGCAAATCTCCGGAATTTCGAGCTATAAGGCGTCATCGAAAAAAGAAGACAAGTAGGGGCTTCATCATAGTGGAACAGACTCAAAGTTTCGGACCGATCCTGATCCTGCTCGTGCTGATCGTGTCCTTTCTCTACATGCATTTCACCAACGGCAGCGGGCTCACGCGCATCTACATTGCCGGCGCGATCGTACTGGCGGCGGTACTCATCCTGCTGCCGAGCCTCAACATCGATCTGCCCGACTGGTTCAAGGCTGGATTCGGCTCGACCAAAATTCAACTCGGTCTCGACTTGCAGGGCGGGACGCATCTGCTGATGGCCGTGAAGCTTGACGAGGCGGTGAAGACCCAATTGCGCCGCCGCGCGGACGACCTCAAAAAAGAACTCAAGGACAACAAAATAGATTTCGACAGCATCGCGGCCGACGATTCCGGCAATCTGAGAGTCAAGCTCAAGTCGAGCGCCGATCGCACGCCGTTTCTCGACCTCGCGCAGAAATCGTTCTCGGATTTGATCGTGTCGAGCAACACCGATTCGTCCAGCGTCGGTCCGGCGTACTCGCTGGCCTACAAGCCGCAGGAGTTGCAGACGATTCGGACCAACGCGATGGATCAGGCGCTGGAAACGATTCGCAATCGAATCGACCAGCTCGGCGTGCGCGAGACCACGGTCGCCAAAGAGGGCGAAGACGAAATTTTAGTTCAACTTCCAGGCATCCAGGACCCCGAGCGCGCCAAGGAACTGATCGGCAAGACGGCGGTGCTCGAATTCAAACTGGTTGACGACTCGAAGAACGTGCAGGACGCGATCAAGGAGGGCCCGCCGCCCGGCGACGTAATCCTCTATGGCGCCTCGGAGAGTGGCGGCCGCGAGCCGTACCTCGTCGAGTCTCCCGTGCTGATGACGGGCGACGTCGTTACGGATGCGCGGGTGCGGCCGGGCGCGCGGCTCGAAGGGTCCGTACGTGGCGGTCGAGCTGGACAACCGCGGCGCGGACATCTTCGACGCGATGACGTCGCAGAACGTCGGGCGGCGCCTGGCGATCGTGCTGGATAACACTGTTTACTCGGCGCCGGTCATCAAGGAACGAATTCCCGGCGGCCACGTGCAGATCACGGGACGCTTCTCGATGGACGAGGCGCACGATCTCGCGATCGTGTTGCGCTCGGGCGCGCTGCCGGCGCCGGTCGAAATCGAAGAGGAGCGCACGGTCGGCCCGTCGCTCGGCCGCGATTCGATTCACCAGGGCGAGTTGTCATTCGTGATTGGCGCAGGTGCAGTTCTAATCTTCATGGTGTTGTACTACAGCGGCGCGGGACTGATCGCGGATTTCGGACTGTCGCTGAATATCCTGCTGCTGATCTGCGTGATGGCCGCGCTCGGCGCCACGCTGACGTTGCCGGGAATCGCCGGGATCGTGCTGACGCTGGGTATGTCAGTTGACGCGAACGTGCTGGTGAATGAACGAATGCGCGAGGAGTTGCGCAACGGCAAGTCGCCGCGCGAGGCGGTCAAGCTCGGCTATGAACGCGCGTGGTCGGCGATTCGCGACTCGAATATATCGACCTTCGCGGCGGGGCTGATCCTGTTTCAGTTCGGCACGGGACCGGTCAAAGGATTTGCCGTCACTCTATGCGTCGGAGTGCTGACCGGATTGTTTTCATGTATTGTGGTCACACGGGCGTGGTACGACTACAAGATTCAGATGCGCAAGTTGACCCGGATTAGCGTTTAGTTGCCATTAATGAAGCTAAAAGGCCTAAATTGAACCGTAAAGATTTACCGAGCAGCGGGCATATTGTTACGTACTTATGACTACTACCTTGACTTGGGCGATGGACGCGTATTACAAAATCGCGTCCCGACAAAATCCCTGAAAGGCGTCTTGTTGGACTCGCATGGCCGATAAAGACGACATACTGCTGAACTCCCGCGAAGTCGCGTTCCTGCTGGACCTGAGTCCGGACACGGTGAACGAATTTGCGCGGCGCAATATTATTCCGGCCTTCAAGAAGGGCCGCCAGTGGCGATTTCGCAAGCGCGATATAACTTCTGTCAAACGTCAGTTGCGGGGAGTCAATGCGGCGGCCTGACGCGACGTGCGCGAATCACGCGCGTTGCAATCCGGCAAGGTCGCCGTCGTGAACATCCTGAATCGCGCTGATCTCCTGGGCCGCTTCTAACCCAAGGGAGTTTTTCCGATGTCCCAACCGCATGAGAGCCGCGTCTACTCCGACCTGGCGCGCTTCTACGATTTTTTCTTCGGCCGGGTTTTTGTGGATCGCGAGCATGAGGTTATCGAAAGCCTGAATCTCAGGCCCGGTAACCGGGTACTCGAGGTGGGAGTCGGCACCGGAATCGCGCTGGATGGATATCCGCCGTACGCGCACGTCGTCGCGATCGATCCGTCGGCCGACATGCTCGAGCGCGCACAGAAACGCGTTGCCGAGCACGGCTGGAAACATATCGAGCTGCGCCTGGGCGACGCGCTCAATCTCGACTATCCCGACAACAGCTTCGACTACGTGACCTCGTTTCACGTGCTGACCGTGGTGCCCGACCCGTACCGCATGATGTCCGAGATGGTGCGCGTATGTAAGGCGGGCGGGCGCATCGCGATCACGACGCATTTCCAGAGCGCGAACCCGGTGGTCGCGGCGTTCAACACGGTTGTCAATCCGATCACGCGGCAACTGGGATGGACCACCAAGCTGCGCAAGAAGGACGTGCTCAAGGGACATCCGATCACGCTCGAACGCAACGAAAAGATCAGCCGCTGGTCGGTGCATACGGTGATAGTCGCGCGCAAAAATCCCTAGCCTCGGCATGTTCATCCACCAGTCGCTTGGCCGACTGGGGTTATGAGTAGTCAAGTTACCGATCCGGTGTGCGGGATGCGGGTCGATCCTGCAAAGAGCGCCGGATCGTTCGAACACAAGGGCACAACCTACCATTTCTGTGGCCTCCGCTGTCTGGAGAAATTCAAGAGCGACCCTGACGGGTTTCTGAATCGCGCGGCTGCGAAGTCTGCCGCGGCGAAAAGCATCGCTCCCGCGCCGGTTGCGGCGAGCGCCCCTCGATATACGTGCCCGATGCATCCTGAGATCCAGCAGGATCGCCAGGGATCGTGTCCGAAATGCGGGATGGCGCTCGAGCCGGTCGCGCCGATCCAACCCGTTTCGAAAACCGAATACGTCTGCCCGACGCATCCGCAGATCGTCCGCTCGGAGCCGGGCAATTGTCCGATCTGCGGAATGGCGCTGGAGCCACGCGTGTTCAGCGCGGGCGATGAGGCGTCGCCGGAACTGGCAGATATGACGCGGCGCTTTTGGATAAGCGTCGCGCTCACGCTTCCACTGATATTGATCGAAATGTCGGACATGATTCCGGGCCGTCCGCTCGCGCGCATGATCCCGGGATCGATCCGAACGTGGATAGAATTGGCGCTCGCCACTCCGGTCGTGCTGTGGGCGGGCGCGCCGCTGTTCGCTCGCGGCTGGGCTTCGATCGTCAACCGCAGTCTTAATATGTTCACCCTGATCGGGATGGGTATCGGCGTCGCCTATGTCTATAGCCTGATCGCCGCCGTGTTCCCAGATTTATTTCCCGATTCTTTTCGCGCCGCCGACGGTGCCGTGCCGGTTTACTTCGAGGCCGCGGCTGCGATCACCGCGTTGGTGCTGCTCGGCCAGGTCCTGGAGCTGCGGGCTAGAAGCAATACCAGCAGCGCGATCAAGGCTCTGCTGGGATTGGCGCCGAAGACGGCGCGGGTGGTCGGGCCCGACGGCCGCGAGGAGGATATCCCGCTCGAGCGCGTCGTCCCCGGAGATCGGTTGCGCGTGCGTCCGGGCGAGAAAGTTCCTGTTGACGGCGTCGTCGTGGAAGGAAACAGTTCGGTCGACGAATCGATGGTTACCGGCGAGCCGATCCCGGTCGAGAAGAAACCCGGCGACCGGCTGATCGGCGCGACAATCAACGGAACCGGTAGCTTCATCATGGGCGCCGAGCGAGTCGGCAGCGACACACTGCTCGCGCAAATCGTCCGCATGGTGAGCGAGGCGCAACGCAGCCGCGCGCCGATCCAACGGCTGGCTGACGTAGTCGCGTCGTACTTCGTCCCGGCCGTCATCGTGGCGGCCGCGATCACTTTCATCGTCTGGGCGGCTGTCGGCCCGCAGCCGCGGATGGCCTATGCGCTCGTGAACGCGGTCGCGGTTTTAATTATCGCTTGTCCATGTGCACTCGGCCTTGCAACGCCGATGTCGATCATGGTCGGCACCGGGCGCGGCGCGATTGCGGGCGTCCTGATCAAGAACGCCGAGGCACTCGAGATTCTGGAGAAGGTGGACACCCTCGTCATCGACAAGACCGGGACTCTTACCGAAGGAAAGCCGCGCCTGGTCTCGGTCAGTGCGCTGGACGGGTTCACTGACGCCGAAATTTTGCGGCTCGCCGCCAGTCTCGAGCGCGGCAGTGAGCATCCGCTGGCGGCTGCGATTGTGGCGGGCGCCGAAGAGCGCAAGTTGACGCTCGCGACCGCAGAGGACTTCAAGTCGGTGACCGGGCAGGGCGTAACGGGGCGGATCGAAGGCCGGATGGTCGCGCTCGGAAACGAGTCCATGATGCGTGAGCGCGGCTTGGCCTTTGACGGAGTCTCCGCCGACGCCGACGCGCAGCGAACAGACGGCCACACCGTGATGTTCGTCGCGATCGACGACCGCCCGGCCGGGCTCATCGGCGTCGCAGATCCAATCAAGGCGTCCACCGCGGAAGCGCTCAGGATGCTGCGAGATGACGGCGTCAAAATCGTCATCCTGACCGGCGACAATCGAACCACGGCCGCGGCCGTCGCCAAAAAGCTTGGCATCGATCGGGTCGAGGCCGAAGTCATGCCCGATCAGAAAGCTTCGGTAGTGAAGCGATTGCAGGCGGAGGGACGGATCGTCGCGATGGCCGGCGACGGTATCAACGACGCGCCCGCACTCGCGCAGGCCGAGGTGGGTATCGCGATGGGCACCGGGACCGACGTCGCGATGGAGAGCGCGGGCATCACGCTGGTCAAGGGCGATCTGCGCGGTATCGCGAAGGCTCGGCGCCTCAGCCGCGCGACGATGCGCAACATCCGGCAGAATCTGTTCTTCGCGTTCGTCTACAACGTGCTCGGGATACCGATCGCCGCGGGCGTTCTCTATCCCGTCTTCGGCTTGCTGCTGAGCCCGATTATTGCGAGCGCCGCGATGAGTTTCAGCTCTGTGTCGGTAATCACCAACGCGCTCAGACTGAGGACGGTGAGTCTGTAATTCACAAACCGGTTTTGAGTTACGTTGACAACCCGATCTCATGTTCGATAGGTGTTGAGCCGCGAGCAAGAAGCAGCGCAGCGTGGCTGAATCAAACAAACCAGACTCTGACTCCCAGGCCAACGACGAACGCGTCGAAGAGCTTGCCAAAGAGCTCGCCGACCGTCTGCGCGCGATGCCCAATCGGCAGGAACTCACCGATTACGCGGTGAGCCTGCTGAAAGAGAGCAATGAGGACGCCGGCACGGCAGAGCAGGCGGCGGCGATGGTCGAGCGGGCGGCGCGCAACGATCCGTTCAACCCGATCGCGTTCGCAATTCCGCTACTGGTGATAGGCGCTGTGCTGTGCGCGACGGGAATTCTCGCGGGCGTAGGCCTCGGTGTGATCGGCATCGCGCTAGTCATGGTGCTATGGGGCCTGATCGTAGCATTCTTCAGCCGCTTCCGCCGCGAGAAGTCTTAGCGGTGGTCTTCTATGAGGTTCGCTGAGTTTTCGGCGCCCAATCTGTAGAAGTTCACGCCTTGCTGTCATAAAAGTAGCTGTTGCGCTGCGACGTGCGCTTAGATAAGTCAATGCGTGGCAATCGGCGGCTCGTAGTGAGGGCACGGACTGACCGCTGCCTCACGGGGGTGCTGTTTGATGAGCCGTATCGCGGTTGCCGTCCGCTCGGTCCTTCTTGCTGCAATTTCCAAGGTCACAGGTTTTTCAAGCGCGCGGACGTCGCTGAAATTCATCGCCGTCATGCTCGCCGTGCTGCTGCCGTGCAGCCTGATATTTTTCGCACCCAAGCTCAGAAGTCAAAACTCAATTGTTGTCGACACGCTCGACGACCCGGGCACCAGCACAGAATGCAGCCTGCACGGCGCCATCGAGAACGCGAACTCGATGAGCACTAACACAGACAACAACTGCGCGGCGGGCACCGGCGACGACGACATCACGTTCAGCGTCACCGGCCAGATCACGCTGGCCGGCGCGCTCCCGAGCATTGTGAATACGCTGACGATCGACGGGACCGGGCAGTCGATCGTCGTCGACGGCAACCTCGCGGTTAGGGTTATGAATGCGCAAACCGGATCCAACCTGACCGTGAACGGCCTGACTATTGCCCACGGCGCCACCGCCACCTCTGACGGCGCCGGCATCCTTAATGGTGGCACGCTGATTGTCACCGCCTGCATCTTCTCCCTAAACGGTTTCGGTACGGAGCAAGGCGGCGGCATCTACAACGCGGGCACAGCTACAATCACCGACAGCACCTTCTCCGGAAACACGGTGTCCGGGGAACCCTCCGTGTTCAGTCGGGGCGCCGGCATCAACAATGCTGGTACGATGACGGTCACCAACAGCACCTTCGTCGGCAACCAGTTCCCCTACGAGGGCGGCGCCATTTATAATTCAGCTAGTACATCCTCGCTGACGGTCACCAACAGCACCTTTGACGGCAACAGCGCGCAAAGCGGCGGCGCCATCTTCACTGATAATGGCATGGTAACGGTCACCAACAGCACCTTCACACAAAACACGACGGCCGGCAGCGGCAATGACATCTTTCCCGCCGGCGGCGATAGCATCGCAGATTTCAACGGCCCGGTGACGGTCAACAACAGCATCTTGTACGAGGATATGGGCACTGGTGAATGTCTTCGCCACGGCAACACGATCAACTTCGGCAGCAACAGCGGCTATAATATCTCGGACGACGCAAGTTGCGGATTCGGGAACAGCACTGCCGACAACGGCCAGACGATCGGCGACAGCGTCAACGACCCTACGGGCCTCCTCGACCCCAACGGGCTGGCGAATAACGGCGGGCCGACCCAGACCGTCGCGTTGGAACCGGGGAGCTTTGCGGTCGATGCGATTCCGATCGCGCTTTGCCCGCCGACCGATCAGCGCGGCCAACCGCGACCCGATCCGACCGGCTCGCAGACTGACTGCGATATCGGCGCCTATGAGCTAACCGGCTTGCCTCCAGCCACGCCGACCCCGACCGCAACCGCGACCGCAACGGGCACTGCGACGGCGACCGCAACTGCAACCGCTACATCAACGGCGACGCCGACTGCTACACCTACGCCGACCGGTGAAGGCCAGGAGGAGCTAGTAGTCAGTCCCTCCCCGCCCTCCAAGCTAAACTTCGGCACCGTCAGCGTGGGAACCACCAGCGCCTCTCAGACCGTTACGATCACCAGCGAATTCAACGACGACACAGTCGACTTCTTTGGGACCTTTATTCTTGCGAACTACGTCGAGACCGGCAGCACCTGTGGCGCTACTTTGGGACCACTTCAGTCGTGTCAGATCAGTTTCGCATGCAAGCCGAAGACTACTGGGTCGCTCATCGGAGCCTATGCGTTCCTGTACGGCTCGATGGAGACCTCGGCAATGAGGGATGGCGATGATTACCTCAAGATCGGCGTAGTCCAATTCACTTGCACCGGCAGCTAAGACCCGTTCAAGGTCGACGAAGCTTGGCGGCTGCGACTGCAACCACGTAGCGGGAGTTTCGAGATCACGAAAATACGGCCGGAGCGAATCAATCGCTCTGGCCGTTCAACTTCCTTCCCTGCGAAGACTGCTCGCTTTGTTCTGTTCGAGCGGATAGAAATGCCGGTTCAATGAGTCTTCTTTGTTGCAGAGATCGGGCAAAATTAGGTAGGCTTACGCCGGATTTCGAACGGACTCGCGAGCATAATGTCGTAACGGTTGGATTTTTTTACAAGATTTGCTGAGATTGATGTGAGCGTCCATCGCGGGCGGCTCCACGGAGCTTGGATAGCGGATGGCTAAGTTTGACTGGAACGAAACGAAACGCCAGATAACCGATTCGCAGGCCTGGCAGTCGATCTTCAGGCATGGCTATGAGGATACGCCGCGCAACCGGATCCTGATGGTGTCCGGCAACGTGTGGCTGCATCTGCATCCGTCGAAAGTGCAGAAGCATACGGTGCGCCTGCGCTTCACCTGGTGCATGGGCGGCATTACGTTCCTGCTTTTCCTCGTCACCGTCGTCACCGGCGTGTACCTGATGTTCTACTATCGGCCGACTGCCGAATACGCATACGCCGACATGAAGTACCTCGAGTTCGACATGCCGTTCGGGATGCTGATGCGCAACATGCATCGATGGGCCGCGCACGGCATGGTCATCGCGGTGTGGCTGCATATGTTCCGTGTGTTCATGACGGGATCGTACAAACCGCCGCGCGAGTTCAACTGGGTCGTCGGCGTGATTCTGCTGGTGCTGACGCTGCTGCTGTCGTTCACCGGATACCTGCTGCCGTGGGATCAACTTTCCATCTGGGCGGTGACGGTCGGCTCGAACATGGCGCGCGCGACGCCGCTGCTTGGGCATGGCGGCCCGTTCCATGAAGTGCTGGGAGTGAATCCGGTTTACGACGCGCGCGCATTTATTTTCGGCGGCGCGGAAATCGGACCGCATACGCTGCTGCGATTCTACATTTTGCACTGCATATTTTTTCCGCTGATCGCGAGCATCTTCATGGCCGTGCACTTCTGGCGAATCCGGCGCGACGGCATGTCGGGGCCGCTCTAGGATCGGTCGAGGCTGAGGATGGGAGACGTGTTTTCATGGTTTTTGCACGAGGGAATCGTGCGGGTGCTGTCGGTGCCGATCGCAATGTCGATCCTGTTGTATGTAATGTACGTGCTGGCTGCGCCGCCGCCGTGGCGCGACGACGACGACGGAGCGCCTCACTAAGGGATTAATCATGGCAACGGAAGGTAACGAAGGCGGCATCGTGATGCGCGCGGCGGGCGCGGGCGCAGGAGCTGCGGCCAGGCCGCCGGCACCGAGCGGCGGCTCGAAGCGAATCGAAGTTCCGATCAAGAAGGCGGGCGGCGGCGTCGAAGAGAAGCTGCACACCTGGCCGTTCCTGGTGCGCAACGAATTCCTGATGACGCTGCTGGTCATCATTGTATTGACGGTATGGTCGCTGTTGCTCAACGCGCCGCTCGAGCAGCCGTCGAATCCGACCCGCACGCCCAATCCTTCGAAAGCGCCGTGGTACTTCCTGGGCCTGCAGGAAATGCTGGTGTTCTTCGACCCTTGGTATGCGGGCGTGGTGCTGCCGAGCTTCATCATCGTGGGCCTGATGCTGATTCCATATCTCGACATCAACCCGAAAGGTAACGGCTACTACACCCTGCGCGAGCGGTATTTCGAGATCCTGACTTTTTTCATCGGGTTCCACATCTTGTGGGTCTCGTTCATCATCATCGGCACGTTTTTCCGCGGCCCCGGCTGGAACTGGTTCTGGCCCGGGCAGGTCTGGGATCCGCACCTGGTCGAGGCGCTGACCAACGTCGATCTGCCGTACATGTTCGGCTTCCGCGACTACCTGGCGTCGGCACTCTTCGGCTTGTTCCTGATAGGCGGCTACTTCGTGGTCGGCTACGCGGCGCTGTATTTCTGGATACGATCGCGGCCCGCGGGTGATCCGTGGTCCGCGTTTCCCGGCGGCGGTCCCGAAATTTTGCAGAAGTGGGGGCCGGTGCGTTTCGGCATCACCGGATTTCTGTTGATCGCGATGGCCGGCGTGTTCATCAAGATGGCGCTGCGGCACGCGCTCAACATCAAGTACATCCTGGTCACGCCCTGGATTAACATCTGACGTGGCCGCGACGACTCCGTGTTCATCCTCGCCAAAGTATTGCAGGCGCTCGGACTCGCCGACGTCGGGTTCGCGCTTTATGTCGGAATCACGCAGCCGCACGGGATGGGACACGAGTACGAGTTCACCGGGATCGGCATCCTGGTATTTCTGGCCGGCTATATCATCGAGGGCTTGTGGGTTCGCGCGGGCAAATGACTACTGACTATTCGACTGAGTATTCGCATGTTGGCCGCGCGGCGGCACTTGGAGCTGAGGGCAGGTAGAGCAGATGGCGGGCAGACCGGGGCTTGATCCCACCGAAGAAGGGAAGTCATACAGCGCGTTGTTCGTGCTGCTGGTAGCGGTGTTGCTGGTCAGCGCTGTCTGGTCGATATGGGATGACAACATCTCGCGCCGTCCGTGGAAGCAGTATCAGGTCGAGTGGGATCATCTCGCCTACGACAAGTACATGAAGGACGCGGCCGAGGAGCAGAAGCGCCTCAACGCCGATCCCGAATATCAGAAAGTCTCGAAGGAGCTGGCCGAGGCGCAGAAAGAACTCGATTCCGGCGCGACCGCGGCCAAGCTGGCGGACTTGCGGTCGCAGTTGGTCGATCTCAACAACACCGCCAACGACAAGGATCAGTTGGTGCGTTTCACCAAGTCGTATTTGACCGAGCGATGGTACGACTACAACCACGCCGTCCAGTACAAGCAGGATCCGGCACCGTACAAAGCTGAAATCGACAAGCTGAACGCGGAACTCGCGCAGGAACAGATCGTCTCCGACAAGGCCGTGGCCAATCTGCAGGCGGTCAAGGACCAGATCGAGGCGCTCAACTCGAAGGTCGAGAGCCTGACCGAACAAATGAAGAAGCTCACCGCCAAGCGCGACGACTTCTTCGACAAAGCCGACTCGTGGATGATCCCGGTCAAGTTCCGCAACACCATCCTGTTCCGCTATCCGAAAATTCCGAAGATTCAGCAGACCGCAATCGACGACTTCGACCGCAACGCCTTCGACGAGGCGATCGCGCGAGTCGATCGATGCCAGAGCTGCCACATGGGCGCCGACAAGAAAGGCTTCGAGAATGCGCCCGAGCCGTTCCGCACGCATAGCAACTTCGATCAGATCATATTGAAGCATCCGCCCGACAAACTTGGATGCACGCCTTGTCACGACGGGCAGGGGCCCGCGGTTAGCTCGGTGCGGCTCGCGCATGGCGACGATCCGGATTGGGATTCGCCGATGCTGCGCGGCGACAAGATGCAGTCGCGATGCATCAAGTGCCATATCGACGTCGGCTCGCTGCACGACGCGGCCGGCAAACCGATCGCGGCGAACTGGGTCGAAGGCGAGCGGATGTTCCAGCAGATGGGGTGCGCGGGATGTCATCTGCTCGCGGGCTATGAGGACATGCCGAAGATCGGGCCGTACCTGAAACTCGCGTCGGCCAAGCTCGATCCGTCGTGGACTGTGCGATGGATCACCGACCCGCACGTGTTCCGTCCGCACACGCGCATGCCGAATTTCATGTTCTCGACGGATGAAGCGACGCAGCTCGCGGCGTTCATCTTCGACAGCTCGTCGAAGAATTCGAAGGACTGGCTCGCGGCGCATCCGGAGCTGCCGACGCTCGAGGCCGACATCAAGAATCCGGCGTTCGTCGAAGAGGGCAAGGGACTGTTTGAATCGGTCGGCTGCAAAGGATGCCACGCGATCGAGCCGGATCAATATGGAACACCGGTCGGCGTTGCCGAGGGCTTCAGGCCCACCGAGGCGCGCACGACCAAGGACTTCGCGCCCAACTTGAGCAAGATCGCGGAGAAAACTTCGGCGTCGTGGATATACACATGGCTGAAGAATCCCCGCGACTTCTCGCCGCACACTGCGATGCCGTCGCTGCGCCTGAGCGATCACGAAGCTGAAGCGCTGACCGCGTTCCTGATGACGCATGGCGAGAAGAAGGAAGACGCCGGCGTCGAGACAGCGCTCAAGGATCCCGAGAACATCAAGAAGGGCGAAGCGCTGGTGCGCAAGTATGGATGTTTCGGATGCCACGAGATCGAAGGAATGGACAAGGAGTCGCGCATCGGTGTCGAGCTGACGACCTTCGGCTCCAAGCATCTCGACGAACTGTTTTTCGGCAACCAGACCCAGATTCCCGAGACCTGGGATCAATGGACGTTCCACAAACTGCAGACGCCGCGCATTTACCAGACCAAGGACGTCGAGCAGTTGATGCCGAATTTCGATTTCGACAACGCCGACATCAATAACCTGGTCGTGTTCCTGGCCAGCTTGACGCAGGGCTCGGTGCAGGAGCGGTACCGGATGCCCGGCTCGGAGCATCAGACGCAAATCGTGGCGGGCCGGCGAATGGTCAACTACTACAACTGCGTCGGCTGCCATATCGTCGACAGTCGCGGCGGCTACATACGCCGCTTCTATCCAGAAGATCAAATCACCTTGGCTCCGCCAATACTCAATGGCGAGGGCTTCAGGGTACAGCCCGAGTGGCTATTTACCTTCCTGCAGGGACCGACGCCGATTCGTCCGTGGCTGAAGATCAGGATGCCGACCTTCCACTTCACCAACGGCGAAGACGACGCGATCGTGAACTACTTCACCGCGCTCTCGGACATCAACGTGCCGTTTATGTTTGTCAACACCAACCTGATTCCGCCGCCCGAGCTGCAGGCCGGCGCGAAGCTGATGTCCAAGGACTACTTCAGCTGCTTCAGTTGCCATCAGCAGGGCGACAAGAAGCCCGAGGGTCCACCCGAGGGATGGGCGCCCGATCTTTCGCTGGCACATCAGCGATTGAATCCCGACTGGATACTGAAATGGATCGCGAATCCTCCATCGCTGATGCCGGGCACCAAGATGCCGTCATTCTATCCCGGCGGCCCGACCGACATTCTGGGCGGCAATCAGGACGAACAGATCCGCGCGATGCGCGACTACATCTTCTGGTTTGGGACTCATCCGGGCGAGACACTTCCGGGCCAGGTGGCGGAGGTTCCGGCGAAAGTGAGTAATGCCGCGCCCACACCGGCGAAAGTGGCGAAAGTGAGTAAGAAGTAGTTTACGATCAGCTAGTCGATTGAGTTTTCAACTGATTATTGGCTAAGGTGAGAGTTTGGTTATCTGAGTAAAAGATCCGGGGAACTTTCAAGGAGAAAATGGTAATGAAAAAGTATGCAGTTGTACTGGCGGCGTGCGCCGGGGTCGCGCTCAGCATGAGCGTCGGCGCCAGCCTCGCGAGCGCCGCCGGCGGCACGATTAGCGGGACCGTCAAGTATGACGGCACGGCGCCCGCGCCCAAGCCGGTCGAAGTGACCAAGGACAAGGAAGTCTGCGCGCTCCATCCGCACTTCACCGAGGACCTGGTCGTTGATTCCAGCGGCGGAATCGCGAACGCGGTCGTAATCGTTAAAGGCGCCAAGGGCGACCTGAAGCCCACCGAAGTAAAGTTCGATCAGAAGGGATGCGACTACGTGCCGCACGTGCTCGCGTTCCCGGCCGGCAGCACCGTGGATATCACCAATTCGGACGGGATTCTGCACAACATCCACACCTATGTCGGAAGCGAATCCCAGTTCAATGCGGCGCAGCCCAAGTTCCAGAAAGTGATTAAGCATGTCGTCGATAAACCGGATGTCATCAAGGTCACCTGCGATGTGCACAACTGGATGCACGGATGGTGGTACGTGACCGACACGCCGTACTTCGCGGTGACGGACGACAAGGGCAACTACTCGATCGCGGGCGTGCCGCCGGGTGACTACACAGTCGAAGTGTGGCAGGAAAAGCTGGGCACCGACGATCAGAAGGCCAGCGTGAAAGACGGCGCGACGGCGACGACCAATTTCACGATGAAGCCGAAAGGCTAGTCGCTGGACGCCGGGAAAGTTTCGTGAACGACGCGGGGCCGGAGCAATCCGGCCCTGTCTTTTCAGTGACGATGATTAAACGCCTCGACACTCTCGAAGTCGCAACCTCGGATCTCGCGGACGCGGCTTCGATCTACGCAAAGAACTTCGGCTTTACGGTAATCAGATCGGCGGACGGCAAATCAGCGTCGGTGAAAGTCGGCGGCGCGGAAATTCGCCTCGTCGCCGCCGCGATCGATTCGTCGAGCGAAGGGATGATCGGTCTCTGGCTCGAGGCCGAAGACGTCGAGCAGGTGGTGGCGAATTTTCACCTTGCCGGCCTCGACGCCGGTGCGATTCAGATCGAGTCGGGACGCCGTATCCTGGCGATCGATCCCAAGCTCGCCAACCAGGTCCCCCTGTTCATCTTCGATCGCAAGGCCTGACCGCCCGCGGGCACGGGCATTGCTTCATTGGATCTCCAGACACTGCTGGAGATTGCATCTATGTCGAAGATCAAACGAATTCTGCCGATTCTACTAACCGCGGGCGCGCTTTTCGTGCTTCCTGGATGCGCGTCGCAACAGGCCGAGTACACTACGAATCGAGTAACAAATTCCACATCCAATACGGTCGGTTCAGTACTCGACGGCGTCGGTTCGGTGATTATGTATCCGTTCCACCTGGTCGGCGATTTGTTCTCGTAAGTCGCTCGATCACGTTCTCTGCGGAAACAGGATATTGTCGATCGCCAGCCGCTGCGCTTGATTGGGATCGTTCTCGATCCTGCATTCGCTGTTGAAGATCATCGTCGCGCGCTGTGATTCGCTGTAGGCCGGCCATCGCGGCGCCGCCTCCGCATTGGGCTCGCCGGTGCGCGCAAACGCTATCCACCGATCGCTCATCGCATGCGCAAGAGCGCGTCACATCGGTGCGGTCGGGCGCCAGGCGCGGAGCAAGCGCGGTGTTGTCGAACACGAACGGTATCTCGAGCGCATGCGGTGACTTGAGGCGACCGCCTGCAACCGGCGTTTCCCAATCGAATCGGTACAGGTATGCGGGCGCGCCGTGCGCCGCCGCCTTGCGCTCCGCAATTTTTCTCGAGTAAGCCGCGGTCGGATACTCGGTTCCAATCAGGAACATCAGCTCCGACGGACTCGCGCCGGGATTCTCCTTGCGGAAAATCTCGATCACGCGCTCCGCATCCGCTCCGAGCAGACGACCTGCGCGCCGACTCAGCCCGCTCTCGTCAAGTGCGAACGCCTTTGGATCGCCGGCGACAAACAGCGTCATCTCGGTGCGGTTGTAGCCGATGATTAGCGGCACGTCGGCGGAAACAGCGGGCGCGGTCGGGATCGAACGGATGGCGTGGGAGCGTGACTCCGTCGACCACCGGCGAGAAACCCTGGATGAACCCCGGAACTCGCGCTCCGAGCTTGGCCTGGACCGCAGCCTGCGCGGCCACGATACGCTCGACCGGCACCGACTGCGCATCGCGGACCTGCGCTCGGCCGAGCCCGAGCTCGGTCAGCAACATCTCCGCGACCTCATCGGCGTGGCGCACGCTATTCATCTTGAATCCCGGACCGCTCTGCACCACCGCGCGATGGAACAGGTTCTTCGCCGCCGGCATCGCGAGCAGCGTCGAGACTTTCTGCCCGCCGCCCGACTCACCGAAGATCGTTACCTTGCCGGGATCGCCGCCGAACTTCGCGATATTGTCGCGCACCCAATCCAGCGCCGCGACCAGGTCCAGCATGCCAACGTTACGCGACCCCGCTAAATTCGTCTCCGCCGATGCCGGCGAAATACGTGTAGCCGAGCGCGCCGAGGCGATGATTGACGCTCACCACCACCACGTCGCCGCGCCGCACCAGGTTGCTGCCGTCGTAAATCGGCGGCGAGCCGGAACTCGCCTGGAATCCTCCGCCATGCAGCCAGACCATCACGGGCCGCTGGCGACCGTCGCGTGCTTCTCGTGTCCACACGTTGAGCACGAGGCAGTCCTCGCTCTCCGCGATACCGTCGGCGTCGGCATATGCGGCGAATCCGCTACGCGGATCGACCAGCCCGCGCATCGACGAGGGATTCTGCGGCGCGCTCGGTCCATAGCTGAGCGCATCGCGCACTCCCGTCCACGGCGCAGGCGCGACCGGCGGCATGAAGCGATTGCGTCCCGCGGTCGAAGCGCCATACGGAATGCCCTTGAAGCTGGCGACTCCTTTCGTCGCAACGCCGCGAACCTTACCGTAAGCGGTTTCAACCACCAGATAAGATTGCGCCGACGAATCTTTAGGAACGGAAGCCGTGGTCATGATCGACCCTCCTCGATGCGTTCTCTCGATCGATTTCTCGATAGACTACAATCGATCTGCCACGTCAGCGGCCACTTGGGCAATAGCAATCTCGCCAACTTGATTGTGCCGATTGGACCAGGAAAAACCGGGTGCCACGAACACCTCTCTCATCTCTGTGTAAAGCCGATTGGACGGCGGCTGGGTGGCGCAGGCGTCATCAGCTCGCGGATTGCACCGAAAACGACCTTGAATTGGTTGTTGTATTTCTTCTCGAGGGCGTCGAGCTTTCGAGCGAGTTGGGCGTGAGACGCCAGGATACGGCGCAAGCGGACAAACGCTCGCATGATCTCGATATTCGCCTCGATGGCCCGTTGGCTTCGAAGCACGCTTGAAAGCATCGCCACTCCCTGCTCGGTGAAGGCGTAGGGGCTAGCGCGACGCATCCCGCCCCAACTTGAAATCACAATTTGTGATTTCAAAGCGTCGAATTCCTCCTGGCTAAGTTGAAACATGAAGTCTTCTGGAAACCGCGCGAGATTCCTCTTTACGGCCTGGACGAGCGCACGCGGTTCGACCTCGTAGAGGCGGCAAGATCAGCGCTGAGCATGACTCTATAGCCGCGCAAGAGAAAGATTTGCCGTTCAATCAGTTCGGCCATGGGAACGGACGCGTCAGCAGACCAAAGCTGACGCCTATTCGGATGACGGCGCTTGATGCTGACCATACGCTCTTCTGCCGGACCGACTCTTCAACATTCGCTGTTATCGACTTGGGCCAGCGCCAGGTTTGGACGGAGCTGGGAAGTCCTTGGAGGGATCCCTTGCGCGCTCAGGCCTCGGTCGTGAAGCTCGCGCGGACCGCTTCTTCGAGTCTGTGCGTCAGCTCGGTGCGGTCGGCGCTGCGCATTCCTTCGGTCGGTATCGGCTTTCCAATCCGCATGCGCATCGTCAGGCCCGGCGTCACGAACATCGCGCCGCGCGGGTAGAAGACGCCCGATCCGCTGATCGACATCGGCACCGCCGGCAGCTTCGACAGGATCGCGAGCCACGCGGCGCCGTCTTCGAATTCGTGGATGCGATTGTCGTTGTAGCGATGTCCCTCGGCGAAGACGCAAACGTCGAGGCCGCTTTGGATGATTTTGATCGCCTTGCGGATTGCCTGGCCGCCGGCCTCGCGGTCGATGAGGATGTGGCCGCCGTGCTTCATCGCGAAGCCGACCAGCGGGACTTTCAGCAGTTCCTTCTTGCCGACGAAACGCGGCTCCCCCGGCATGAACGCGGCGGTGGCGAAGATGTCGAAGAAGCTCTGATGGTTGGCGACCAGCACGTACGACTTCAGACCGGCAAGATTTTCGAGGCCCTCGATTTTCACCTTGATGCCGGAGACGGCGATTATTCCGCGCCCCCACGCCCGAGTGATCAACGTGACCGCATGCGGCCTGTTCACCAGCGCCGCGCTTGCGGCGCCGATCGCGCAGATCGCAGTCCACAGCACCGACAGAATCGTCGCGACGACGCCCCACGCAAGGTTGAAAAAGCTGCGCGGCGCGGCAGCGGTATACGGCGAAGCTTGCGGTTGACCGGCCATGCAAGAATCACTCTGCCCGCTGACAACTGCGGGGTGCAAGCTCAATCGTTGCAGCGCAGGCGTCGGGTGGTTCGTCGTTTTCGGAAAACTCGTCCTCTTGATGATATAATTAGCTGTTCCGGCATAACTTGAGATCTTCAGAGTGGGCAGCGTCGGTAGCGATTTCTCGCGCCCCTGGAAAATTTGGAACCTCTGTCGTCGGAGGCTGACGACGCTTCTACCAACTTTGGAAGAATTGTCATCGTGAACGTCGAACGTTATCTAACATTCGCTGAGTTCAACGGAGGCACTCCCTCGGCTGAGAAGGACTTCCGCGAAGAGCTGGGTCGTTATTCTGTTGAAACGGTTTTTCGCTTCTGCATAACAGCGAACATTCTCATTTACGGCATCGACCCGGATCCGAACAAAGCGGTACAAGCTCAACTTGTACGCCACGCGTGCATGCCCGAAACCCTTCCCGTGAACGAAGCGGTGGCACTCACTTCACACACGCTGTTTCACCGTCAGCAACTTCTCTTTGTCGCTAAAGAATCTCTGATTCTTTGTGGAGATACAGGTTTGCCTCTCAAGCCTGGTCGAGATCTTGCCCGGTTGTTTCTCATGGCGAACGACCAGCACCCCGATCCCGCTCCGTCTGATCGCGCCAGCGGTGACGAGACATTGAGGCTGCTCGCGCAATTCATTCCAATAATTGAGGCGAATCGGTTCTTTCCATTCCAGCACAAATTTGCCCGGCCACTGGTGATGTTGAAC
Source organism: uncultured delta proteobacterium (assembly GCA_963724395.1). Classification (GTDB taxonomy): domain Bacteria; phylum Desulfobacterota; class Binatia; order Binatales; family Binataceae; genus Binatus. The sequence continues at coordinate 1,096,997 of CAVRUK010000006.1, forward strand.
AAGATTTTGCCCATGTACGGCACCAATCCACCATTCGATTTACGGCGGCTCTTCGCGCAGTTTACTGGCTTCGAAGCAGAAGAGTACTTTGGCTTGTTGTTTTGTGTGCTAACCACATGCCTGCAGCTCACGCTCGACAACCTCTTAAAGAGTCCAGACTCCTTCGGCATCGATTCTGGTTTCTTGACAGAGAGCAAATTCTCTCGAGAAGAAATCGATCGGTTTCTCCGAGATATTTCTGCCAGCATCGGGGTCTACCGAGAAGAGCTTCAGAAACTGAATCGTGGGCCTTATGATTTCACTTGCTTCAAAAACCATCCGCTCGTTCTACTTGGAGGCAAGGCGTATCCAATCGATCTGAATTTCCTCGGCGCGCGATGTGAAAGCGCCTTGTACTGGAAGGTCCTTGACGGGTTATCGGGAAAGGATAGAGAGAAATTTCAGGCGTTCTGGGGCGATCTGTTTCAGCAATACCTGAACTGGCTTCTGAAGGAGTCCGTCGATGGCAAATTGAACAAGTTCTTCCCGGCGCCCAAATTCATGGGTACAGAGGAGGAAGTTTGCGACGGGTTGATACTTTGCGGAAACAAGGCCGTGGTGATGGAGTACAAGGGAGGCCTATTCGCCGCCCATGCGAAGTATGACGGCGCTCCTGAGGTGCTGATGGCAGATCTTGAGAAGAAGTTCGTGGGAACCGAGATCAAGAGAAAGGGCGTCCAACAGCTTGTACAAGCAGTCGAAAATCTATTCTCAGGGTCGGGCCGCACCATTGCGGACATTGACACTTCCAGAATCACCAAAGTCTATCCGGTCATCGTTATCCACGATGATATCGGCGGAGCTTGGTTTCTGAATGCTTACCTAAACACGCGATTCAAAGCATTGTTGAACAGACGATCGGCAAGGTATTCGAATAAAACAGGTTCTAAGGTGACCGTCACGCCGCTATTCTGCATTTCGGCCGACCACCTTGAAGTGATCGCTGAAAGGCTAAGAACCAACGCGTTGTCTGAGATTCTGGAGATGCGCTATCGCGGTGAAAAGGCACTGAATTTGCCGTTCCTGATGGTCGAAAATCCAAGTCTTGGAAACGAGTCTCTTCCTATTCCTGAATTTCTAAGCAAAGAGGTGCACGAGTTCACCGATAAGCTGAAGAAGGCTTTTGCTCCGAGCGAGTAAGCCGTCGCCGCGAGGTGGCGGTCGAGGGCTCGCGATTAGCTGTACGCATCCGTCGCCCCGGCAAAGTTGACATCGCCTAATGGCGTTGGTAACTCTGATCTCAGAAGACAGAGCAGAGCGTCGAGGTTCCAATCGTGCAAATTACCGGGTTTCAGCAGTTTCTCGAAATCCTGACCGTTCCCGATAACATCCCGATCATCGCCATGATGATCCTCGTGATGTTCTTCACCTACGTCGCCCTCAAGCAGGCCCGCCGCAACGACCAGCTCATCGAGCACGGCCATCGCGAACGCATCATCGACGAGATGAGGAAGTAGGCCACCAGCATGCCATTTACGATCATCGCCGAGAATTGCACCGGCTGCAGCGCATGCGAAAAACGCTGCCCCACCGGCGCCATCTCGGGCCTGTCGAAGAAGGTCTATTACATCGAGGCCGCGATGTGCATCGATTGCGGCGCGTGCGGGGTGATTTGCCCCGACGACGCGATCATGAACAATCACAACGAGATAACCCACGTCCTCAAGCGCGCCGAACGCCCGGTCGCCGTCGTCCATCCCGACAACTGCAACGGATGTGGCGTGTGCGTCGACGTTTGCCCGTTCGATTGCATCGCGCCGTCGCCGGAGAACACGGCGGTCTATCTCGGCAAGGTGCGGGTCAACGAAAAGACCTGCGTCGGATGCCTGCTCTGTGAAGAGGTCTGCGGATGGGACGGAATCTACATCATGCCGTCCGGCCAGAAAGAGGCGTTCCTGAGTTCGCTCGGCTACGAGAGCAGCGAGGAAAACGCCGCCTGACGAGTTCGCGCGCGTCCGCCGAGAAAAGTTCATCGGAGCCGGCCGCGTGGCTCTTTTTAGTATCAACGCGGATTCTGCTTGAGATTGTAGTCATCCTGTTGAGCGCTCAAACGACTCTGGCTGCGGATTTGTCAGCCGGGCCCGAGAACGGCCCCGAAGCGGCCTGCACCGAAATCAAAAATGCGCTTCATGCGCTGGCCGACGCGGAGCACGACGAGTCGTTGGCGCTCGATCTTGCCACGGGCGGCGGCAATTCGGCCGCGATCGTCGAGGCGCGGCTGTCGGTCCTGCTCGATCGCACGCAGGACTTGCGCATCGCGCTCAAGCACGCGCGTCAAAGTGCGGCCGCACGCGACCCGATGGTCGATCAATGCACGCGGATGGGATTCCGCGCGCTGGTGATATCCGAGAAGCTGAGTTCCGACGTGGAAACGGTCCTGTTCGCCGGCGGCGATTCGGTCGCCGACGCGCCCGAGCTCGGCGCTAACCCCGCTGCGCCCGCCGCATCGCCGCCCACTCCGCCCCCTTGACCGAGTCGTGCGGCACGTCCGCGCGGGAACTCTGCGCGCTGCCGGCGCGTCGGTTTACTGGTTAAACCGCTCGTTTTTACAGATACGCTTGATTGTACGCGGCGTAGCACCAAGCGACTCTTGCGCGAGAGATTGAGATCAGGAAAAGTTATCTTAGTTCGCCGGAACTAAGAAGCCTTTTGGCAACGCGCCATTTAAGAGGGGGGTAAATGAAAGAGTCTTGGGGGAAAGTACGGATCGGCGCAGTCGCGATTCTGGGTGCGGTTGCATTCGCGATTTTAACTTTCGAATTTCTGTCCGCGCCGCGCGTTGTCCAGGCGCAATTGCCACAGCCGTCTCCTGTTTATCATCCTCCATCTCGTCCGGTTTCCGTTCCCGGTTGGCAGCCTGGGCCGCAGCCTGGGGCGCTGACGGTTGCGCCTTCATCCGTTTCGGCGCCTGTCCCAGGCAGCGTCGGCGTGACCTCCGGCGTCTGGACGCCACTGAATAATCAGCCTTTTCTAAACACTCCCGCTTTTTTCCCAAACAGTATCTTCCTGCTCACCGACGGAACAGTTCTGGCGCAGGATGGCATGCTGACCGACGTCGGCTGGTGGAGGCTTACCCCCGATAACACCGGCAGCTATATCAACGGGACCTGGAGCCAGGTGGCGTCGCCGGGACCTTGCCCCAACGGTTTTCCGGGCGCGTCCGCGGACACGGTTTACTCACCGCTCTACTACGCCTCGGCCGTGCTGCCTGATGGGCGGTTCGTGATGATCGGCGGCGAAGCCAATTACAATTACACTTACGTTGATGGCGGCCCGTACGTTGAGACCGACCAGGGCGCCATCTATGATCCAGTCGCAAACAGTTGGACCTGCCTTGCGCCTCCCAGCGGTTGGCCCCAGGTTGGAGATGCTCAATCCGTTGTCCTGCCGGACGGAACGTTTATGGTCGCGCATATCTTCGACAACGAGGTCGCTACATTCAACGCCGCCACGAACTCCTTTAGCAGTCCTTTTACTCCCGCCGGCAAGATCGCTGATAATATGAATGCTGAAGAAGGATGGGAGCTGCTGCCCAATGGCACGATTCTGACCCTCGAGATTTGGAGCCTCAGTGACGGTAGCGAGACTCCGGCTTTAACTTACAGTCCCGCCTCAAAGACCTGGAGCAGCGCCGGGACTGCACCCGACCCCCTGGTCAACCTCGATATCGATCCCACTACCGAATCGCCCTTCTATGAAATCGGACCGGCGCTTTTGCGTCCCAACGGTACTGTCTTCGCCGAGGGAGCTACCGGCTACAACGACATCTACGACACCAACAACGGTACTTGGAGCAGCGGCCCGATGTTTCCCGTCGTGTCAGGGCAGCAATTAGAAGCGATGGACGGTCCGGCGGCGCTGCTTCCAGACGGCAATGTGCTAGCCGCGGTTTCGACGACGAACTATGGACCTCCAACATATTTCTTTGAGTTCGATGGGACCAGCCTGACGCAGGTGACGAATCCAGCTTTCGTTGCGGAGTGCGCTTCGTACGACGGGCGCTTGCTGCTGCTGCCGACCGGTCAGGTGATGTACACCAATTGCTACGGCGGTTATGTCACCCTCTACACGCCCGCGGGAACTCCCAACCCGTCATGGGCCCCGACCATCACCAATTCGCCGTCGCAGATAACTTCTGGCGAAGCGAACTACCAAATTACCGGCACGCAGTTCAACGGCCTGTCACAAGCTGTCAGCTATGGAGACGACTACCAGGCCGCCACCAACTATCCATTGGTGCGAATCACCAACAATGCGACCGGGCACGTCTTTTATGCGCGCACTCACAATCACAGCACGATGGCGGTCGCGACGGGCAGTACTCCGGTCTCCACTGAATTCGACGTTCCGGCCAGCATCGAGCTGGGTTCGAGTACCCTGGTGGTCGTCGCAAACGGCATCGCATCCCAACCCGTCGCCGTGAATGTGTCCTCGGCAAACGCGACCCCGACGGCGACCGCGACTGCAACGCCGACTGCGACTTCGACCGGCGGTCAGACGCCGACTCCGACTTCGACCGCTACCGCAACGGCGACCGCGACTGGCGGCGCACCGACGGCCACTGCCACCCCGACTCCGACTGCTACCGCGACCGCGACGGCCACAGCGACGGCAACTCCTACTGAGACCCCGACTGCGACGCCGACCCCGGTGGCGGTGACGCTCAAGATCAAGCCGACCTCGCTCAAGTTTTCGAAGACCAAGGTCGGAACACCGAGCAAACTGAAAACGGTGAAGGTGTCCAATCCCAAATCCAGCAAGCAGCATCCGGGGCTGCCGGTGTCGATCGAGATGATCTCCGATGCAGGTGTGTTCACCGAGACCAACACCTGTCCCGCAAGCCTGGCCGCCGGCTCGTCATGCACGATCTCAGTGACATTCACCCCAAGCGCCGCAGGAACGCAAACTGGAACCCTGACGATCACCGACAACACGAACGCCGGCAGGCAAACGGTCTCACTCTCCGGAATCGGAAAATAGAAGAAGCGGATGTTTACTGCCCGAGCGCGGGGCTAACCCCGCTGCGCGCGCTGCATCGCGGCGCGCTCCGCGACCCTGACCTGGCGGGCGGCGGCATTTCGCGGAACGAACACGTACGCCACTGCGAGTATCAACAGAAACGCCTGCGCGCCGAGCGTTTGAACGGTCGGGAACAGGCCGAGCATCGGGATCGTCGGTGCATAGTCCACGAACGTGGCCGGCACCACCGACGCTTCCTGCAGGCTGGCGACGCCTTGGCCCACAAACACGATCGCCAGCGCGTAGAGCATGATCGAAGTCGCGTGGAAGAAAATCTTCATCGGGATTCTGTCTGCTGCACGCTTGATGACCACGAACGATACCGCGAGCGCGACCGCCGCCGCAGCAATGCCGGCGGTCACTGCGTGACGCTCCGCAACTTCGGTCGCGCCGCTGGTTAGCGCCTGAAAAAAAACGATCGTCTCCGCGCCCTCGCGCATCACGGCGAGAAACGCGGTCAGCCCGAGCGCGATGCCTGGAATCGTGCTGTGCTCGGCGCTCTCGAGCTGGTGCGAGATGAACTTCATCCAGCGATCGGACTGGCCCTTCGAGGTCATCCACGAGCTGACGTAGAAAAGCGTCGCGGCGGCGAACAGTTGGAAGACGCCTTCGAGCGTGTCGCTGGCGTCATCGGTGATCAGATGATTGACAGCCCACGCCAGCACGATGCTCGCGACGATCGCGGCTGCCGCGCCCGCGTAAATGTCGCGCGCGCGCCCGATTCGTCCTGCGCCGCGCGTGCCAGCCGCGAGCGCGACGACCACCAGCATCGCCTCCATCCCTTCGCGAAAGAGGATGCCAAGCGAGTAGAAGAAGTAGGCGGCCGCGGTTTGTGTCATAACGCGATAATTCTGAGAATGATTCTCAATTCCGATAGTAGTCAAGCCACTTCGCGATGTCAACGAGACGATCCTGCTCATACTTGCGACGGTGCGGAGGCGGTAGTAACGTCGAAAGCGAAGCGGGCCCGCCGATTTTTCGTGCGCACGGCCGCTTCAAGCTTTTTTCGGGGCCTTTACCTGGAGTGAGGCGGTCAATCTCCTGATGCGATGCGTCTACTGCAGCGAGCGCGCCGGCCTTATCCGCCGCGTCTGCACACCGTGTGCGAAAGTTGTCGCAATCGTTGACCGTGCCGGCGGCGAAGTCGGATTGGCCGGGCTGGTCGACATTTTCGTCGAGGAAGGACTCACGCGGGAGCAGGTCGATGTGGTGCTGGACGCGCAAATCGGCGCCGAGCCTACCATCCGCGACCGGCTGACGTCGAGCATGACCAACGTCCTGATGCGCAACCTCGGGATGCCGGGACGGCAATCGCCCGAAGACGTGATGAAGGTGCGCACCGCGATGCGCAGCGGCGGCGGCGCGGGCACCTGGGTCGGCGGCGAGGAGCCGCCCGACCATCACTGATCGCAGAATCGACGATGGAAAAAGATCGCAGCGACTTCGCCGTGATGAATCGGATGATCGATCACATCCGGTTGCTGATCGCCGTCGATGACGAAGCGATCCCGGTCAAGAAAAAACTCGAAGCACAGGCGATTCTCAAAGACTTCCAGGCGCTGCTTGCGGAAGCGCCGGAGAACCAGGAGCGCGGCAGGATTAGGGGTTACTACGAGATTCTGTGCCGCGAGCTTGGCGACGAGGCCGACGTGGCGGCGTTGCTTAGCTCGCTCAAGAATTATATCCCGTACCTCTAGTTCGCGGGTGCGTGGTCTGCGGAGAGACGAATGAGTTTGCGGCAAATCGGCGTCGTCGGGGCAGGGCAGATGGGTGCGGGAATCGCGCAGGTCGCGGCGCAGGCGGAAATTTCGGTCGTGATGCACGATATCGCGCCTGAGATGTGCAAGCGCGGGGTCGATTCGATCGCGCGCAACCTGGACCGCATGATCGAGCGCGGGCGCTTCAAGCCCGAAGAGCGCGAACGCGTGATGCGCCGCGTTGAGACCACCACCAATCTCGAGGACCTGGCCAAAGTCGGCTTCGTGATCGAGGCGGTGATCGAAAACGAAGACGCGAAGATTGCGCTGCTGCAGAAGCTCGACAAGGTCTGCCCGCCGGAGACCATTTTCGCGTCGAACACGTCGTCGATTTCGATTACCAAGATGGGGGCGAAGACTTCACGCGCCGACCGCGTCATCGGGATGCATTTCATGAACCCGGTGCCGGCGATGAAGCTGGTCGAAATCATTCGCGGGCTGGCGACCTCGGAACCGACGTTTCAGCAGACCCGCGCGCTGGCCGAGCAGCTCGGCAAGACCACGATGACCGCGCAGGATTTCCCGGGGTTCATCGTAAATCGCGTGCTGCTGCCGATGATCAACGAAGCGATTTACACGATGTACGAGGGCGTCGGCGGCGTGACCGATATCGACACGGCGATGAAGCTCGGCACCAACCAGCCGATGGGCCCGCTCGAGCTGGCGGACCTGATCGGGCTCGACACCTGCCTTGCGATCATGGAGGTGATGCATCGGGTGCTGGGCGACGACAAGTACCGGCCGTGCCCGCTGCTGAAAAAGTACGTCGACGCCGGATATCTCGGCCGCAAGTCCGGCCGCGGTTTTTATGTATATGATGAGAAGGGTACCTTGATTCCGCCACCGCGCTAATCGCGCGTGCGCCGGGGGAGGCGTGCGCCGGGAGGACACGAGCATGGCCGTGAAGGCATTCATCCTTATCGACACGTCACCGGGCAAGGCGCGCGAGGTCGCGGCCAAGATTCGAGGCGTGCCCGGAGTTTCCGTCGCGCACGCGGTCACAGGGCCGCACGACATCATCGCAATTGCGGAAGCCGCAGACGTGACCTCGCTCGGCGAGCTGATAGTGCACAAGATTCAAAGCGTGACCGGGGTGAATCGGAGCCTGACCTCGATCGTCGCGGATTGACCAGGTTAAGAACAGATTACCGGGTCGCTCGCCAGCGCGGCGAATCGTATAGGATATAAAGTAGATCCAGGAAGAATGTATCGATGGCTGAATTACCGGTAATCAAGCGGCTCAAAAAGGACCTCGAGACGCTCAAGCGCGAGCTCACCGTGGACCTGCCCAAGGAACTCGAGCGCGCGCGCGCCCACGGCGACTTGTCGGAAAACGCGGAATACGCGATGGCGAAGCAGCGCCAGGAGTTTCTGCGCGCGCGGGTCGGCAACCTGGAGACGCGAATCGCCGAGCTCACGATGATCGATCTCGAGACAATACCGCGCGACACCGTTGGCCTCGGCAGCCGCGTGCGGCTCGAGGATCTCGATGAGGGCGGTATCGCGGAGTTCGAGATTGTCGTGCCGGAAGAAGTCGACGGCGCGCAAAACCGCATCTCGCTGTCGTCGCCGCTGGGCCGCGCGCTAATCGGCAAGGCGGCCGAGGACGACATCGAAGTCGTCACGCCCAAGGGCAAGCGCGCGTATATGGTGAAAACGCTAACGACGATTCACGCGATCCTGGCCGCCGAGAACGGCAACAAGTAGGGCGCTGCTCGAACGAAACTCGGTGCAGCTTCCAGGCATCGGGTGCAGGGGTCACCCCTGCCGCAGGCGCGGGGCGCGGAGCCCCGCATTTCGACTCTTGATTCCTCAGTCGCCGTACATTGAATCGATCTGATCTTTGAAGTGCGCCTGAACTACCTTGCGGCGCACCTTCAGCGACGGGGTCAGCTCGCCGCTTTCCTGGCTGAACGGCTCCGGGACTATCGTGAACGCCGCGATCGCTTCTACGTCCGAGAGCTGCTTGTTGATTTCGCGAATCCGACTCTGCACGAGGGTCCTCAACGCCGGCGATTTCGCCAGCGCGTCCGCATTCTTGGGATCCAGGTTGTTCTCCGCGAGAAAGTCCTTCAGATTTTCGTAGTCGGGCACGACCAGCGCGGCCAGATGCTTGCGGCGGTCGCCGATCACGCAGGCCTGGCTGATGAACTTGTCGCGCGTGAGCTTGCTCTCAACGTAGGCGGGCGAAATATTCTTGCCGCCCGACAGCACGATGATTTCCTTCTTGCGGTCGGTGATCGAGATGTAACCCTCGACGTCGATCTTCGCGATGTCGCCGGTATGGAGCCATCCGTTTTCGTCGATCGCTTCCTTGGTTTCGGCCTCGAGCTTGTAGTAGCCCTTCATGATGTTCGGGCCGCGCAGCAGCAACTCGCCGTCGGGCGCCGTATCGACCTGGATGCGCGCCAAGGGCAGTCCTACCGTGCCGATTCGAGTCTTGCCGTTGTGCAGATTGACCGCCACGACGGGGGCCGCCTCGGTCAGGCCGTATCCTTCGACGATTGGAACTTCGGCCGCGGACAGGAACCGGTTGATCTCGGTGGGCAGCGGGGCGCCGCCGGAAATCAGGTAGCGGATTCGACTTCCGAAAATCGCGCGCACTCGCGCGAAGACCAAACGCCGGAACAGCGCCATCGAGAGCGCCAGCAGTGGAGGAACCGGCTTCCCGCGATTGCGATAGTCGGCCGCCTGCTCGCCCGCCGCGAGCGCCATTTTGAACAGTCGCTGGCGCATCGGCGGCGAGGCCTCGACCGTGCGCATCACGCGGCTGTGTATCACTTCGAGCAGGCGCGGCACCGTAAGCACCACGGTCGGCTCGACCTCGGTCAGGTTCGATGCGATCTGCCCGAGACTCTCGGCAAACGCAATCGTCCCTCCAGCCAGAGCCACGGTGTAATAGCCCGCCGTCCGTTCGAACGAGTGCGCTATCGGCAGATGCGACAGCGTCATGTCGGTGTCGTTGAGCCCAAGCGCGGCGAGCGAGTCCTCGGAGTTGGCAAGCAGGTTGCCGTGCGAGAGCATCACGCCTTTCGACGCGCCTGTGGTGCCCGACGTGTAGATGATGGTCGCGAGGTCCTCGCTGCTGCCCTCGACGATCGCCGCCGGCGTCTCGGCGCTCAACGATGCCGCGGTCACGACGGCGGGCGTTCCGTTGGCGGCGGGTGCGGATTCCGCGCCCGGATGCATCGCGACAATTGTCGTGACATCGGGAATCGAGGCGCCAAGGCCGAGCAGCTTCTTGATCATCTCGGGCCCGTTGGCTGCGATGACTTTCGCTCCCGAATCGCTGATGACGTGCGCGGTCTCCTCGACGCCGCTGGTCGTATACAGCGGCACGACGATCGCGCCGAGCCCCAGCACGGCCTGGTCGACGACGATCCATTCGGGGCAATTGTCCGAGAGGATGGCGACGCGGTCGCCGGGGCGCACGCCCAGGCCCAGCAGGCCGGCGCGCAGCTTTCCGGCGGCCTCGGAAACTTCGGTCCACGAATGGTCCGTCCAGACTTTGTCGCGCTTGTCCTTCAAGAATGCGCGCGCGCCGTACTTCTGCGCCTGCGCCTCGAAGCATTGGGAAAGGGTCGCCACGCGGTCCGCCATAAGAGACCAAGACCTCCTCTTACCCGACTACCTGTAGCCCAAAGACTTGTTCCCGCCAATCGTGAACCGATGCTTGATTGGCGGACGCGCAGGAATGGCGAACCGGCGACCGCGAAACGCTTGAATTCGCTGGCGAAATGTGAGCGTCATGTCGTCGTTGATTAAGCGGGGCTGGTGCTGATGGACAAAGATTTTTCATTTCACTAATCGTGGTGTTGACGGGCATAATCGCTCCGAATTCATGAATCCGAAGCCGTTGAGCGTTGCCTCGGCCGCCTTTGATCGGCGCGGCGAACGCTCGTCCGGCATTTGTACGATGCTAGCGCAGAGGTGACGCTTCGATGCTCGAGCACATGTATTTTCCGCACGATATCTCGACCTTCGGTCCGAAGATCGACTTCCTCTTCGAGCTGATCTTCTGGATCGTGATGGTCGTTTGGGTCGCGGTGATGATCACGATGGTGGTCTTCATGATTCGCTATCGCGCCCGCCCCGGCCGCAAGGCGGAGTATATCGAAGGCAATTCGCGTCTCGAGATCATATGGACCACGGCGACCGCGGTGATTCTGATCGTCCTGGCGTTTATGAGCCGCTCGACGTGGGCCGATATCAAGGAACATGGGCCGCCGGGCGACGTGTTCTACCAGGTGACGGGAAAGCAGTTCAACTGGGAAGTCACCTATCCCGGACCCGACGGCAAGTTCGGCACCAAGGACGACGTCATGATCGAGAACGAGCTGCACGTGCCGGTGAACAAGGTCGTGCGGATCGATCTGACCTCGAAGGACGTCATCCACAGCTTTTACGTGCCGAACATGCGTCTCAGGCAGGACGCCGTACCCGGCCGCATCATCCACGTCTGGTTCGAGGCGACCGAAACCGGACAATACGAAATTCCCTGCTCGCAGCTGTGCGGCTTCGGGCATTCGGGGATGAAGGGTAATCTGACGGTCCAGTCGCAAGAGGATTTCGACAAGTGGCTCAAAGACCAGTACTCGCAAAACAAGTAAAGCCCGCACTCGCCGGCCACCGTCTCACGGAGGAGTTAGTCGAAAATGAGTAGCACGGCAGCGGTTGCGGCGCACGGCGTCCACGCAGAGCATCATGCGCTCGGCTTTTGGCGCACGTACATTTTTTCGACAGATCACAAGATGATCGGTCGCCAGTTCCTGTTCATGGCGCTGTTCATGATGTCGATCGGCGGCCTGATGGCCATGCTGATGCGATGGGAACTGGCGTTTCCTGAAACCGCGGTCCCCGGATTTCACTGGGTGCCCGAGCCGTTCATGTACGACGGCGCGATCCCGCCCAACACCTACAACGCGATGTTCACGATGCACGCCACCATCATGATTTTCTTCGTGGTGATGCCCATCCTGGTCGGATGCTTCGGCAACTTCCTCATCCCGCTGATGCTCGGCGCGCGCGACATGGCGTTCCCCAAGCTCAACATGCTGTCGTTCTGGGTCGGCGCGGTCGCCGGCGTGATCCTCCTCGCGTCGTTCTTCGTGCCGGCTGGTCCCGCTGCGGCGGGCTGGACCTCGTACGCTCCGCTGAGCGCCGTGCCAATCTACACCGGCGTCGATTGGGGCCAGAACCTGTGGTGCATCAGTCTCATCGTGCTCGGCGCGTCGTCGCTGATGGGCTCGATCAACTACATCACCACCATCATCAACATGCGCACCAGGGGCATGTACTTCTTCCGAATGCCGCTGGTGATCTGGTCGTTATTCATTACCGCAATTCTGCTGCTGCTGGCGCTGCCGGTGCTGACGACGGCGCTCGCGCTGCTGCTGTTCGATCGCCTGGGCGGCACGCATTTCTTTTTGCCCGCGGGCGGCGGCGAACCGCTGTTGTGGCAGCATCTGTTCTGGTTCTTCGGTCATCCCGAGGTCTACATCATGATCCTGCCCGCGATGGGGATTACCTCGGAAATCATCGCAACGTTTTCGCGCAAGCCCATCTTCGGCTACCGCGCGATGGCCTATGCGATGATTGCGATCGCGTTTCTTTCGTGGATCGTGTGGGGCCATCACATGTTCGTCTCCGGGATGGATCCGGTGCTCGGCGGCGGTTTCATGATCACAACGATGATCATCGGGGTGCCGTCCGCGATTAAGACCTTCAACTGGCTCGGCACGCTCTACAAGGGCAACATCCATTACACCGCCGCGATGATGAACGCGCTGGCGTTCGTCGCGATGTTCGTGATCGGCGGACTGTCGGGGGTCTGGATGGCGTCGACGCCCGTGGATATGTACATCCACGATACCTACTTCATCGTCGCGCATATTCACTACGTACTATTCGGCGGTAGCCTGTTCGGGATCTTCGCGGGAATTACCTATTGGTATCCGAAGATGTTCGGCCGCATGATGAACGAAACGCTGGGCAAGGTCCACTTCTGGATCACTTTCGTCGCGTTCAATTGCACGTTCTTCCCTATGCACATCCTCGGAATGGCCGGGCATATGCGCCGCATTTACAACCCCCAGCAGTACGATTTCCTGAAGCCGATCATTCCAATCAACGAATTCATTTCGATCAGCGCGTTCGTGCTGGGCGCGGCGCAGTTCCTGTTCCTCGCCAACATCATCTACAGCTATTACAAGGGCGCGAAGGCCACCGAGAATCCGTGGAATGCGAACACTTTGGAGTGGACGACGCCTTCGCCGCCCCCGCACGGCAACTGGCCGGGGCCGGTGCCGGTCGTTTATCGTGGGCCGTACGAGTACAGCTCGCCCGAGGTTGCCGAGGATTTTCTGCCGCAATCTCAGTTGCTCGAACACTCGACGGCCGCGGCGGATTAGTCAGTCCAATAGCTAGTGATGAATAAGTCGCCAACTGAGGTGGATAAGGCGCGCGGACTGCATCGATTTGCGGTGTTGACCGCGGGCGCCACCTTCTGCCTCATCTACGTCGGCGGCCTCGTCACCTCGACCGGCTCCGCGCTTGCGGTTCCGGATTGGCCGCTCGCATTCGGCAAACTCATTCCCGCATGGCAGGGCGGCATCCGTTTCGAATATGGTCATCGCCTTGCCGCCGGAACCGTCGTCATCCTGACTCTCGTGCTGATGGCGTGGGCGTGGCGCGCCGAGCCTCGGCGATGGGTCCGCAGACTCGTCATGCTCGCGTTCGGGCTGATCATCGTGCAGGCCATCCTCGGCGGAATCACCGTCCTGCTCGAATTGCCGCTCGCGATCGCGGTTACGCACGCCGCCACCGCTCAGGCGTTGTTCTGCCTGATGGTGTCGATCGCTATCTTCACCAATCCGCGCTGGGACTCGACCCCGCATGTCGACGATCCGCCGTCACGCATCTCGCTGCCGGCGCTCGCCGCCGCGACGACCGCCATCATCTATATGCAAATTCTGATCGGCGCGGTGATGCGGCACATGAGCGCCGGACTGGTCATCCCCGATTTTCCACTCTCGTTCGGCTATGTCGTGCCGCCGTACTGGAACGAGTTCATCGCGATTAACTTTGCGCATCGATGCGGCGCGGTAGTCGTGACGGCGATGGTGTTGTGGACGCTCGCGCGCGTGCTGCGGACGCATCGCGACGTCGCCGCGCTGCGCCGCCCCGCGCTCGGGATGTTCCTGCTGCTCGTCGTCCAGATTTGTCTCGGCGCGATCACAATCTGGAGCGGCCGTTCGGTGATCCCGACCACCAGCCACGTCGCGGTCGGCGCGGCGGTCCTCGCGACCAGCCTGACGTTGACGCTTCGCGCCTATCGCATTCTCGGAACGCCCCATCGCGACTATGCGCTCGAGTCGCACGCGACTTCGCGCGTCCTCAAACGGCAGGTGACCGCGTGAGCGTCAAAGTTGCGACCGCCGAATCCGCGCTGACGCTGCCCCGCGGCCGCGTGAGCGATTATTTCGAGCTGACCAAGCCGCGCGTCGTGCTGATGGTGCTGGTCACGACGCTGGCCGGCTTCTATCTCGGTGGACGCGCGGGATTCGATATTACGCTTGCGCTGAATCTGCTCGCGGGCACCGCGCTGGCCGCCGGCGGGACACTCGCGCTCAATCAGTACGTCGAGCGCGACACCGACGCGATGATGGATCGCACCCGTCATCGCCCACTGCCAGACATGAGGATGCGTCCGGCCGAAGCGCTGGTGTTCGGCGTGAGCGCGACCACAGCCGGCCTCGTTTATCTGATGCTCGCGACGAATCTTCTCTGCGCCGCGGTGATTGCCGCGGTCACGATCATTTACCTTGGCGCGTACACTCCGCTGAAGCGTTACACCTGGATGTGCAACATCGTCGGTGCGATTCCTGGCGCTCTGCCGCCAGTAGCAGGGTGGGCCGCGGCGCGCGACGGGCTCGGCTGGGAAGCGATGATCCTGTTCGCGATCATGTTTCTGTGGCAACTGCCGCATACGTTCGCGGTCGCGCGGCTGTATCGCACCGACTACGAACGCGCAGGCATCCACTTGCTTCCGCGAGACAATTTACGCGGCGGAAATCCTTCGAATCCAATCGTCATCGCTGGAAGCCTTGGACTCATTGCGGTGGCGATCATCCCGACCATGCTCGGCTTTGCCGGAATTACCTACCTGGTGATCGGAGCCGCGCTGGGCATCTGGATGCTGGCGTTTGGAGTGGCGATGGTGCGTTCACCCGGCAATTCCAAAGCGGCGCGACGATTGCTCCTCGCGTCGTTAGTTTATTTGCCGATTGTGTTGTTAGTACTCGTGCTGGATCGCGTGTGAGTAATGAGCATGCCTACTCTGGTGACGCGCGACGAGCGCAAAGAAGAAAACTGGCGGACGCTGAAGATCCTGATCGGCATCATGGTCTTGTTGGTAGCCATCTCAGTCGTGACGATTATAGTGAAGCATCATGGCGCTTAGCGTGACAGCGTCGACCGTGAAAATTCGGCCGTTGGTGGCGCCAATCCGCCGCGGCCGCTCGTCCGACTCCGGCGCGAACGGCGATCAGGTCGAGCGACCGTTCATCAGCAGCGGGATGCTCGCGATCATGATGCTGATCGCTTCCGAGATGATGCTGTTCAGCGGCCTCATCGGCGCTTTCCTGGTCTTCCGCATGCAATCCGCCTTCTGGCCGCCGCCGGCTCTGCCGCGCCTGCCGATCGCGGTCACCTGGGTGAACACTTTCGTCCTGCTGTCGAGCGCGCTCACGATGACGCTCGCGCTGCGCGCGGTGCATCGCAGCCGCCAGCGCCTGACGCGCCGCTACCTGCTGGCGACGCTCGCGCTCGGCGTCACGTTTCTGGCGGTGCAGGGCAGCGAATGGGTGCGGCTGGTTGCGCACGGCCTCAAGCTTTCCAGCGGCATGTACGGCGGCACTTTCTATTTGTTGATCGGATGCCACGGCGCGCACGTGACCGCCGGCGTCATCTGGCTCACATGCGTGGTATGGGCTGCGATGCGCGGCAGGTACAACGCCCGCAACGCGCACGGCATTGAGCTATGCACCGTGTACTGGTATTTCGTCTGCGCGGTCTGGCCGGTCCTGTTTGGGCTGGTATATCTAATGTAGGTTCGTTTGGCGGGAGAACGTGATGTTGAAAAGTGCAAAGCTCAAGGCCGCGGCGATTACGATGGTGAGCGCGATTGTCGCGGCGGCCCCTCGCCTGGCAAACGCATGCGCGACGTGCGGGCTGTCCGACAGCGATCCCGCCAGCCACGCCTACCGAGCGAGCGTTTTGTTCATGCTGGCGTCGCCCTACGCTGCGTTTGCCGCGATCGGCGGCATTACTTACTTCGTCTATCGGCGGTCAATCCGCCAGGATCCAAAATCACCCACGAAGTAGTCATTTCAAATGAACACTGACTATAGCTATTTGCCCCAAAGAGGAAGGTTGCGATGAGCGAGGCTGCCGCAGTAGAGACCCACGAACACGGCGCGATGCAGGCCGACCAGCTGGAACCGTCGCTTACGCCGGGAAATCTCGGCAAGCTCGGGATGTGGACGTTCCTGGCCGGCGACGCGATGACCTTCGGCGCCGCCATCGCCGCCTATGGCGCCCTTCGCATCGGCAACCCTAATTGGCCGTCGCCCGCCTACTATCTCGGCATCACCACCACCGCGATCATGACGTTCATCCTGATCTGCTCGAGCGTCACGATGGTCGAGGCGCTCGGCGCCATCCAGCACGGCAACATGTCGAAGTATCGCAACTTCATGGCCCTGACTGTTCTCGGCGGCCTGACCTTTCTTGGGATGCAGGCCTTCGAGTGGCATCACTTGATCGAGCTGAAGGGGATGTCGATAAAAGTCGACCTGTTCGACGCGACCTTCTTCATCCTCACCGGCTTTCACGGCTGTCACGTTTTCGGCGGCGTCGTGTACAACAGCGTGCTGCTGATTCGCGGCATGACCGGCAAGCTGACCCAGTCGAAGGCGAACCTGGTTGAGGTCGCGGGTCTGTACTGGCACTTCGTTGATTTGGTCTGGATCCTGATCTTCACGTTCATCTATCTGATTTAGGGCGCCGTTTTTTCCAACGACTACGGCTGGAGACGAAATTCAAACGATGACTACGCAAGCTGCGATTTCAGGACACGAGGCCGAGCATAGCGGCCCGAACTACATTGCGGTTTTTATCTACCTGGCAATTTTGACCGCCGTCGAGCTGGGCGTGTATGCGATGGGGCTGCCGCAAGTCGCCAAAGTCGGTCTGTTGGTCGCGCTCGCATGGGCGAAAGCGGTGCTGGTCGCGATGTACTTCATGCACCTCGCGATGGAAAAAAGGGCGCTGGCAATCATCGCGGTGATTCCGGTCATACTCGTCACCTTTCTCTGCTTCATGCTGCTGCCCGATCTGACGACGCGGATGTGGACCAGGTTCGACCATCCCCGACCGGTGACTGATGCGGCCGAGATGGGCGCGAATCCGGTTGCGCCGCCGCCGATGCAAACGCCTTAGCCTGGCGAGCAGGTTGGATTCCTATCATTCGCTGGCGCCGCTGAACGCGTTCCTCAACGGATGCGCCACGGTCCTGCTGCTCGCGGGATTCATCTTCATCAAAAACGGTTGGGTGCGCGCGCATCGCGCATGCATGATCAGCGCGATGGGTTTTTCCGCCGTCTTTCTGACGTCATACCTCGTCTATCACTACAACGTCGGCAACGTACGCTTCAGCGGCGAAGGATGGGTCCGCTCGCTTTACTTCTCGATCCTGATTCCGCACGTAATCCTGGCGGGCGTGATCGTGCCGCTAGCGCTCACAACCATCTGGTTCGCGCTGAAGGGCAAGTTCCGCCGCCATCGGCGAATCGCGCGATGGACCTGGCCGCTGTGGATGTACGTATCAGTGACGGGCGTGATCGTGTACCTGATGTGCTACCAGATGTACACGCCGATATATAATCTGCCGGCAACGGCTGTAGCCCAATCCACCTCGCGCTGAAGATAGTCCGCATTGCAGGCAGTACTTGTCATTCTGACCGAGCGAGCAACGCGAGCGGCAGGAAGGATCTCGGACAGCTTCGCGTAAGCGAAGCCGGTACCGGTTCTGAAATCGCGAAGCGGTCCTTTGCCGAAGCTATGCCTTAGCGCTCGGACGGCTCGATACCGCCTGATGCCATCGCGCGAGGTTCTTCTGATTCTCCTGGATCCTGATTTGCGTCGTGCGTCCGAAATCGATTCCGATCAGCGCCGTGATATCCGCAATCGTGTAGCGCGGTCCCGCGATAAATTCACGATCGGCCAGCACCGTGTCGAGCCACTCCAGCCGTTTGACCGCCGCGTTCTTGCAAACCTCGCCGTATTCCTTCACTTGCGGGATTCGTCCCTTGAAGAAATCGCTGGTGTTGCGGAACGAGCCCGCCGCCATCGACAGTACTTCGAACTCCATCCGCCGGTTCCACATCTCGACGACCGCCTTGTCCTTGGCGTCGACGCCCATCAGGCGCGGCTCGGGCTTGATCTCTTCGAAGTAGCGGCAAATCGCAACCGACTCCGCGATATGCGTGCCGTCGTCGAGTTCGAGCACCGGCAGCCCGCCCATCGGATTGATTTTTAGGAATTCGGGCTTGCGATTGTCGCCAGTCGCGATGTTGACCTGCTCGAAGGGTACGTTGGTGATGCCTTTTTCCGCGAGAAAGACCCGCACGCGGCGTGGATTCGGAGCTCCAGTGAATTCGTAAATTTTCGGCACTGTCCTAACTCCTGTCGAATGTCCTAAGTGGTTTCCCGCAGTGTCCTAAATGCGGTTGCTGGTTGCAACCGCGTAAGGACATGGGGCACTGTCAGCGGCGTCGATGTTTGGCGATTCGTGCGAACGCTAACTCCCACCAAAAACGCAGCTCGGCGCTAAGAAGATCACCAGAGATAAATTCGTTCCAATGAGGCTCGCAAAGCAAAACGTCCGCTTTGCCAGCAAGGCTCTGGAGATTAATCGTAATCGTGTAGCGATTGGGTGGATTCTTACAGTCAATGATTTCGCATTTCTGGCTCATCGTCATTAATCACTTGGTTTGTCTTTGTAAACGCGATCAAACGCACGTCGCAAAATTTCCAACCATTGCTGGCGCGCATCGCTTGACCATTCAGAACCGCTTGGCGGTAGAGATTCAAACAACATTGAGAGCATCGGATCGAGATCGCCCGTTGCTGTGATTGCCTGTGGTTGATCCATTTTTCGATTCGGGCCTCCGTTGGGCTTTGAATCGAGAGATACACCTCCGGGCAGCACAAGTCGATCTTTTCCTTGAGCGAATAGTTTTGCCTGTTCCGCTGATCGCTGGAATCCTTGGCGGGCGCGTGATTTTTGTTTAGGCGCAACTCCCAACGTGCCCATTTCCGATTCGAGCGCAGCATCACCCGGCAACATCCGGCCTTTGTATTTTTCGTAAATCGCACGATAGAGCGGCACGTGCAGGAACGCTTGCGCTCGCGCGGCGTGTTCTGCTTTTGGATCTACGATTTGATTTCCCAAGTCCGTTAACGACACCGTGTCGTCTTTCGTCTGAATCACGCCGAACATTCGTGCTGCTAAGATTTTGATCTTGAACGCTCCGCTATCGACGTTCTCGTGCTCCAACCACGCCGCCAGTTGATCGGTCGTTCCCTGTTGTCCGCCATGTTGAAAAATTGCCTTAGCAACAGCGACCGCATCATCAAGGTCCGTGTACGGGAATCCGATTTTTGAACGCTCTCGCGTCTGGCTTTTCTTTTCTTCGTCCATTGTCTAATGCCTCCGGCAATCCGCATCTTAATGCAGAGTCGCACCAACGTCAAGGCCGTTGTGCATTATGGTTCAGATACTATCCGCAGATTTCTTGACATACTAATGCGGATTATGCTTAAATCGGGCAGGTGGTGATTATGAGACTCGCACAAGCTCCCGCGCCCACGTTCACCGACGCGGCGAGCAATTACAAAAAGGCGCGCGCCCTGTTTGCTGGCGAGCAACAGGGACAACGCGCCGTGGTGAACCTTGAATTTAAGCCGACCGGCGCGAGTGCGATCAACACCCGCGCCAGTCTCACTCCAACGCATCCGGGGTTAGCGGACGCGCCAAAGCTGGCAAGCTCATTGTCGCTCGGCCCCCCGGTCAAAGCAAGTAACGGGACTGACAATGAGCACAACGTCTCTACAAAAGCAGATTCAGATAATCGCGGCACTCACTGAGGGTTGCTCCATTCGCGCCACCGAGCGCCTGACGGACACGCATCGCGATACCGTGATGCGACTTGGTGTCCGCGTCGGCGAGGGCTGTGAACGGCTCCACGACCGAATGATGCGCAATCTCCGCGTCGGGGCTGTCGAGCTGGACGAACAGTGGCAGTTCATCGGCAAGAAAAAGAAAAACGTGCGCGATACCGATCCGCAGAGCATGGGCGATGTTTGGGCGTTCATCGCGCTGTCCGCAACGCACAAGGCCGTCATCTCTTACGTGGTGGGGAAGCGCACGCGCGAGAACGCGCAAGAGTTGGTGTCCGATCTCTCGATGCGCATTCTTGATCGTCCGCAGATAACCAGCGATGGGTATTCGCCGTACATTGGCGCGGTTGACGTCGCGTTCGGCTGGGATGTCGATTATGGGCAGATTCGTAAGGTGTTCGAGAATGAGCCGGGGAAGGATGCCGCGCATCGCTACTCGCCCGCACGTGTTAGAGAAGTCGAAAAAGAAATTCTCCGTGGCAATCCCGATCCCGACAAAATCAGCACAAGCTACGTGGAGCGATTCAATCTATCGACGCGAATGAGCGTGAAGCGATACGCGCGATTGACGAACGCATTTAGCAAGAAGTTTGAGAACCATCGGGCAGCGTTCGCCCTTTGGATCGCGTTCTACAATTTTTGCCGAGTGCATGAGACTTTGCGCAAAACGCCCGGGATGGCGCTGGGCGTCACCGATCACGTTTGGTCGATTGGCGAGTTGATCACTGCGGCGCTTGAGCCGACAGACGTGCCACCATTGGAACCAGCGCAGATCATCCGGGAGAAAATCCAGCCAGCGAAGAGGCCGACGTTGCGGTTGATTCCGGGCGGAAAGGTGACTAAGCCTCGCCGATGATATAGGATTTGTGTGCGAAAATGCCGAAAAGCAAATTGATGGTTGTTCCTCGGCTGCGACCTGGCGAGGGTAGAGAGATTGAGGTAATCAGGCGGACTGTACCTCAGGCCGATGGAACGACTCTCCATGAGTTTGACATCGACATTTCGCACACTCCCGTACCGGATCGGCGGTATCTCGCTGATGCCGCTGCGGTCTTGTTCGAGGGTGATGCATTGCGTTCTGGTCTTGGGGCAACGGCGTCTTATTTCCTCTGGTATTTTGCGCTCTGCGGTAGTGGTGTTTCTCAGCGCACAGGCTGTTACTCAGTTCTTGAGGAGCTGCAAGGATTTTCATCCGGGTGTTCGCAAGTACGCTGACCAACACCATATGATCGAATCGCTCATAGAGATTCAGCAAGAACCAGAACACGTTACATCGATTACGGGCAATATAATTCTGGCGGCATTCTCCGGGCGCGAGGCTTGTTTGGATTTTTATAATTCATCGCCCTTCGTCTTAGCCATTGCTCAGCGAGGCGGAAAATTCGCGATAGATCCGATCCTGAGGGTTGATCTGAGCACTGGACTGCTGGTTGGGATTCTGGACAAAATAGACCTCTTGAAACCCAGTCTGCCTACGTACTAAATACATAGGCGGGTGGGGGTGTGCCCAAAAATGGACGAACTAGATCGATATCAGCCTGACGATTGGTCGCGGGATGGTGTAACAACCGTCCGACGGCGGTCGGCTGAACGGCGCTACCGGAAACGGGCCAAAGACAATTGGCTTGCCGTCGCGGCAAAAGCTACCATAATTGGTTTTGCCTTTGCTGCCCTGACTCCGGGGCCACTTCCAGTGTCGGCCTCCGATCTCGTTCAACATGCCGCGTTTGCAGATGTTGGTCGACAGGCCAAACTACGCTCGGAATTTCAGAACGTCGAACCAAACTATTGGCCGAAGCTAGTCAAATTTCTTGATCAATTTCCGCGAGATGAAACGATCAAGACAAACTTCGATCCCGATCCCTTCACATAGCCACTGGCCGACGCTATGCCCGGCTGGTGGCGCGCCGAACTAAATCCGCAAGGTCTGTCTCAAGGCGATGTAATTCGGGTTCTCATCTCCGGGACCGCAGTTGTACCGGTTCAGGCGTTGCGCAGTAGACCATTCAAGAAGGGAATAGCAGGCTGGGAAGTATTGCCCGCATGGGCACCGGGGAATAACGACGTTGGCCATTATCTAGCGTCGGGGAAGATGACGCCTTGTTTGGTAGTTTCGCATAGCTGCGATCTGGAAAAGCCGAAAGACACAGCGCGGGTGCTGATAGCTCCGATGCGGCCCCTTGCGCCCTTCAAAGAAGAAGATCGTGAAATCGTTCTACGTCAGGAAAATATCAATCTTTTTCCACTGCCGGAAATTCCTGGTCTTGAAGATCACTGCGCCGACCTTCGATGCATTTCTTACGTGGATCGCAAGCTAGTGGATGCGAGCGAACTAATCGTATCGATGGCAGAAGACGCTACGAAGATTTTGCAGGCGCGCCTTGTTCACTTCTTCACGCGTATTAAGATACCAAAAGACCAGTTCACCAAAAGCACGTAACTGGAGTGTCCTAAGTCGCTCCGGCGAGTGTCCCAAATGGAGGTTAGTTAGGACAGTGCCAAATTTTCATAGTGGTTGCAATTTAAAACTGTGCGGCGTTCCCGTCAACCCGCGAGGCTCAAGCTTTCGCGCTCGGACGACTCGATACCGATTTATGCCATCGCGTAAGATTCTTGAGCGCAGGATCGATCGGGACGCCCGCCATCTGCGCCGCGAAATCGACTGCGACCTCGGCGGTGATATCCGCGATGGTGAATCGGTCGCCAGCCACGAACGGCTTATTGCCGATTTGCGCGTCGAGCCATTGAAGCTGTTGTTTCGTGGCTTCGCGCTGGGTCTCGCCATACTCCGGCATCTGCTTGAGCCGGGCCTTGAACAGTTCGTTGGTATGCTGAAACGCTCGCCCAGCCGCCGCAAACAAGCCCAACTCGACTCTCCGGTTCCACATCTCGATTTCCGCCTGCTCGCGGCTGTCCTTGCCCATCAGGTTGGGCTCCGGATGCAACCCCTCCAGGTAGCGGCAGATGGCGACCGACTCCGCCAGGTGCGTGCCGTCGTCGAGCTCGAGCACCGGCAGACCGCCCGCGGGATTCTTCGCGAGCATCTCGGGCGTGCGATTTTTGCCGGCAAAAATGTCGACCTGTTCTACCGGAATCTTGAGTCCTTTTTCCGCCACGAAAATTCTGAGCCGTCGAGGATTAGGGGCGAGAGCGAAATCGTATATTTTCATAATAGTTGCAATTTAAAACTCGCGACGCTTCGGCGTCAACCGTTAAATCGTCAGCTCAGCCGCTCGCGATGGTAGGCGAGATAGATCGCGGTGCCGATCGAACCGATCAACGCGATTGCCAGGTAGATAACGATGAACGGGATCGGTCGCGGCCCCGGCGCTTGCCGGTACCAGAACAACACGAGGTTGTAGGGGACGTAAAACGCGTAGACGATCGAAAGCGGCAGCACCCACGCTCGCAGGTTCCAGATGCCGTAGGCGTAGGCGAGGAACACGATGCCGAAGAGCGGGCCGAGCAGCAGGTTGTGTCCGACGCCGTGGAACTTGTGACCGAAGACCACCAGGCCGCCGACCGCCGGATTGTGTGCGAATTGCAGCGCCTTGGTGAAATCCGACAGCGCGAGCAGGACGAACAGTGCCGTCATTACGGTGAGGAATATGCCGCGCGAAGCGCGAGCGGTTTCATTTGCCATTCGCGGGAAGCTAATCGCGTGCGCAGTAACATTCAAGTGTTGAAAAAGAAACGGCCGGAGCATCGATGCTCCGGCCGTCGTTCAGTCGCTTGCAAGTCTCACTCAGGCCTTCAGAAACTTCCGTATCGCTCCGACCAGCGCTTCCTGCTGCTCGTACATCACCATGTGGCCGGCGTTCTTGATCAGCTCGAGCTTGCTGTTCTTGATCCGGCTCGTGAATTCCTTCGCGTAGACCGGCGGAATCAGCTTGTCGTCGTCGCCCCACAACAGCAGCGTCGGCGCGTGAATCCTGTACGCGCGCTTCTTGAGGCCGCGGTCGGGAATCGGCCACAGGAATTTGCTGGCCGTCGCCAGCCGCTTCACCCGCTCGACGTACATCGTCTCGAGCGCTTTGAAGTCCGACGGTATCGCCGTCATCATCTGCGCCGCCGGCGAGTTGGGATCGTGGAACAGCAGCGGCGCAATCTCGGTGAGCTGCGCGGCGAACAGGTCGGGTATCGGCGTTTCGTCGATCCAGAATCCCGCGGGCGCTATCAGCACGAGCTTCTTCGCGCGATGAATGTCGAAAGCCGCGACCTCCGCCGCGAGCATCCCGCCCATCGAATGCCCGACGATGTTGGCGGTCGGGATTCCGAGTTCGTCCATCAGCTCGTGATAGAACAGCACCGCGTCCGCGATGTCGTCGATATACTCGTTGCCGGTGGACTCGCCGTAGCCCGGAAATTGCGGCGCATAGACTTTGAAGTGCTTGCCGAGCTCCTCGAGGAGCGGCTCGACTGGCATCAGGCCGCCCGCGCCGTGCATGAACAGCAGCGGCTCGCCGCTACCATAGACCTGCATCTCGAGCGAGAACTTTCCGTTTAGCAGTTTCTGAGTGGTGTTCATTTCGAGCTCCGCACCTCAGCCGAGGCTGACGCCGACGCGCGCACCTTGCCGTTTACTTCCGTCTTCTGGAAATGGACGGGCGCCGGCATCGCGATCTCATTTTGCGGCATCCGCTTGGGCGACCACTTGTCTTCGAAGTTGCTCCACAGGTCGCGCATGTGCGGCATGACCTCGGTGGCGAACAGTGTCGTGCTCTTGCGCACCAGTTCCGGCGGCATCGAGCCGATCTGCTGCAGAATCATCAGATGCCCGCAGTTGAGCGACTTCATCGCCTCGCGCAGACGCTCGCGCACCGTCTTGGGCGAGCCCGCGATCACGTAGCCCTGATCGATGAAGTCCTTCCACTTGAGGCCTTCGCGACGCAGCGCCGCCTGGTCGCCGACCTGGCCGAGCACCCCGGCCTTGATCGTCTTCACCGTGCGATAGCCCGGCGCGTCGGCGAAGCCGTTATAGACGTGCAGGCATCGGTTGTAGAAGTAATCCATGTGCGGCGCGTAGTCCTTCTCCGCCTGCTCGTCGGTCTCCGACACGGCGACCACCTGCGCGAACCCGAGGCTGTACGGATTCAGCTCCTTGCCCTTTTTCGCCATCACTTCCCAATAGCCGTCGGCGACTTTCTTGCCCGCGATATACCCGAAGTAGGAAAGGAAGCTGTACTGGTAGTCGTGGTCGGCGCAGAAGTCGTAAGTCTCGACCGAGCCGCCGCCCGGAATCCAGATCGGTGGACGCGGCTGCTGGATCGGCCGCGGCCACAGGTTGACGTACCGCAGCTTGGTGTATTTGCCGTTGAACGAGAAGATGTCCTTCGAGGTCCACGCCTTGATAATCAGGTCGTGAGCCTCGTAGTACTTCTCGCGAATCGTTGCCGGCACCTCGCCGTAGCAGAAGTTGGTGTCCATCGAGGTGCCGACCGGGAATCCCGCGACCAGCCGGCCGCCCGAGATAACGTCGAGCATCGCAAATTCCTCGGCGACCCGAATCGGCGGATTGTACAGCGCGATCGAGTTGCCGAGCACGACCAGGTTGGCGTTGCGCGTGCGCCGCGTGAGCGCGGCCGCCATGATATTCGGCGACGGCATCAGCCCGTACGCGTTCTGATGATGCTCGTTGACGCCCAGCCCGTCGAAGCCCATCGCGTCGGCGTATTCGAGCTGATCGAGGTAGTCATTGTACAGCCGATGCCCGACTTTGGGATCGTACAAGTCGCGCGGGATATCGACCCACACGCTCCGATACTTTTCCTTGAAGTCCTCCGGCAAAAACCGGTACGGCATCAGATGGAACCAGGTAAATTTCATAGTCGATTCTCCTTTGCGCTCGTCCGACGCCCATCGCGATCACGCGGGAGCAGGGACGGCGACCTCTTCAGAGTTTGCGTCGTTGTTTTTCCGGGAAGGTTTCTTTCCCCTCTCCCTGTAAGGGAGAGGATGAAGGTGAGGGTCCTTATACAGCGCGCGTTTTTTTGCGCGCGATTCAAGATTCTGTCTCTTTGAATTTCTTCGTACGCTCAACTGCGAGGCCGCCAGATGCGACTCGAGCGCCTCGTCGACAAAATGCTCCGGGTTGAGCCCGGTGACATCCCGGAAGAAATTGCCGTCGCCCATCAGCATGAACGCGCCGTTCATGCTCGCCCACACCACCGCCGCGGTCTTCTTCGGGCCCATCGAGTTGGCGATAACCCCGCCGACGAACGCGCGCCTGATGGTGCTCTCCCAGAGCCCGAAAATCTCGTGGCTCAAGTCCATCACGCGCTGAAAATTGCGCAGCTCGGCGGGCCGCTTGAGGCGCTGGTGAAGCTGCGAAAAAACCACCGAATGCTGCGACAGAAAGATTTCGCGCGATTCGCGCAAATGGTCCAGGTACGCGGACGCGATCGCCTTGAGTTCGTCGAGCGGCGCGAGCTGGCGCGCAAAAATTTCGAGATACCGCGCGCGAAGCTGCTCGGCGCGGTCCGCAATCAGATGCAGGCAAAGATCGTCGCGCGAGGAGTAGTAAAGGTAAACCGTCCCGACGGCGACTTCCGCCTCCCGCGCGACCATCTCGATAGTAGCGCCTTCCAGCCCATGCTTGGCGAAGACTTTCGCGGCTGCCGTGAGGATAGCCTGCCCGCGCGCCCGCCGTTCGCGCCGATGCCGTTCCTGAACGCTCATCTAATCTCGCGCAATGAATGGAGATTCATATTCTGAACTGGAACTCATAGCGCGATCGAAAGAAACTGTCAAACGCCGGATCCTAACCTCTCCTTGTCCGAGGAGAGGTCGGCGCGCGCCGAAGGCAAGCGACGGGTGAGGTGCAGCGCCGGCCGTCGCAGTAGTGCTTGCTTGCCTGTCGCGGCAAGCCAAAAAGTGGTTCTGCTGGCCGCGCCCAGTATCTCGAACTACGGCTAAACGAGCAGGCGCTGCTGCGATGTCTGGCGCTAACCCACTTTCAGTTTACGCCTCTCGGGTGGGTATCTGACTCTGCGTTCAACACTCAGATAGCATAGTGCGCATGTCCGGACGACGCCGAAGCACAATCTCCTTTGTCGCTGTTTTGCTCCTTTCATTGATCTGGCCTCTGCCGCGGCCGGGTTGTGCGCAGGACGGCGCCGCCAACCCGCCTTCACCGTCGAAATCGGATGCTGGCAATAGGCCATCAAGCAGTCACAGCGGCCGAGCAATGAAGCACTCGACGGAGACTACGACCGTCGGATGTATAGGGATTTCCTATTTCTTCTTTACTGACTCCGGGGAGTACACCCTGGTCGGAAATGACGATGAAATAGCCGCACACGGCGATGATTGGGTACGTATTCGTGGAAAAAGAGTTCCACAAACCGAAGATGGCCCCCCGAATCTCGAGGTGCTCAGTATGACCACCGTCTCGAAATCACAGGCAGCAAAATTAAATCCCTTACTTCGTAACCCTTCGCGCTGGCTCACATATTCGAATGAGATCGTCGGTATTCGGCTCTCTTTTCCGAAGCTATTCAACCGGCTCGAAGAAGAGACCGGCAACGGCTATCTGCTGGTACCAGCATTCATCAAAAATGACCAAGTAACTGACCTTCTGCGTTACGAAATACCGGAAGAGACCTAACGTCCCACAGCGATATCGGAGCATTGAACGGACCCGCCTTCAGAAAGAAAACCCGCCTCGAACGAACTTTGTCGGCGGAGCTTTCGCGATATTTGTAAAACCCGAGATAAGAGACGCTGCCACTTGCAAAAAGTTCGACCCTCAGTACGCGGGCGGGATATCCTCGCGAACCATCAACGGGTTCGACTACACGGTCCTTAATACAATCAGCGGCCCAGCGGAAACCTTCGACTACTTTCATACGTTCCAGAATGGCCGTTGTTTCGAGGTCAATTTTGACCTGGAATTCACTAGAGGTGGGTCAGACGACATTACCTGCGCCATCGACTACGCCGACGATGAGGCTCTCGAAACCTTGCTGTTGTCGAAGATTTCATTTTTTCAGCCGAAAGCCGCTGTAGCCGTTACCGTCCACTAAATCTCCCTCGCCTGCCCAAAAAGTTCAGGGATGAACTGTTCAGCCCTGAACTTTTACGCCTTACGCTCGCCGCCTCCTCCGCGCTATGCGATCACTATGAGTAACAATCAACACGCCCCAAACTCGCCCGAGTCGCCCGACAACACGCTGCCCGCGCTTTCGCCCCGCCAGCTCGCTGCCCGCCATGCCAACGCGACCAAATCTACCGGCCCGCGCACGCCCGAAGGTAAAGAGATCGCCCGCCTCAACGCCCTCAAGCATGGGTTCTTCTCATGCGATGTGGTCAACGCCGTCCTCGACGGCCCCGAGCGCCTCGAGGAATTCACCACGATCCTCGATGCGTTGCTCGAAGAGTACAACCCCCAGTCCGTCCGCGAACGTATTCTCATCGATGAAGTTGCCGCATGCTGCTGGCGCATCCGCCGTTTGCTCCGCTACGAATGCCGCAAATCGTGGGTCGATGATGACGTATTTCGGCGCAACGCCAAGACCGAAAGTCCCAGCGAGGCGCTGCTCGCTACCATGGGCTACGATCATCAAGGCAATCGTGACCGCATTTTCCGCAAGCTCCGCCGCGCCGGGCTCGACACCCTGATTCTGCCGAGCGATTTCGACATCGACAAAATCGTCCGCTACGAACGACTCATCAAGCGCAACCTGTACCGCGCGCTCTACACCCTCGAGCGCATCCGCGCTGCGCGCCAGAGCCCTCCATCGTCTGACGCAGCTCCATTACCGGAGCCGCTCAGCCCTGGTCGAGATATGCTTGACGAAAACAAATTTTGACGGAACGAAGCTACCGATGGTGTATGCCTCTTTTCCGACCACAATAGGTAGTGTGAATTGGCTTCCTTCGAGTCGCAAATGTTCCCGGTGGAACCCGTTGACATCGCCGGAGATGCGCGTAGTGTGCTCTGAGATTCGCCTGGGGAAGCCGGTGAGAGACCGGCGCTGCCCCGCAACTGTGAGCTGGGCGCTGCATCTGAAATCGCGGCGCTCGTCGAGTCAGGCGACCGGGCGAATCGATGGAGCCGTAAGAACCTTCGCGGGAGAGGGAGGCTTCAGGAGTTTTAGTGACTACTGCAGGCGGTGTGCTGCCGCGTGGTTACTCGTCGCTCCTGGCCACTTCGATTTCAATCCGCGAAGCATCGGCCGGGCGACGTTGGACGTACAGCACAAATCGCAAAGCCCAGAACCGAGCCGGAATCTTGAATCGCGCGCCAGAGGAATGCGCGCTGAACGAGGACCCTTACCGCGGCGTCATCTCGCGTCGTTTGCGGCTTCGATTGCGGCGCATGCCGCGATCGTCGCGCTAATCGTGTCCTTCGCGTCGCCGCTTGCTCGCACGCCAGGCGGATGGGTGCTCGCCTATCTTGTCGAGGGGACCGATGGTGCCGCGTCGGGACGCGGCGGCGCTCGCGCCGGCGCGTCCGCGCCGGCGGCGAAGCGCGCCGACCGCGCGCCGCGCGCGGCCGTGCCTTCGGCACCGTCGCCGCGGCCGCTTCCGCATCGGCGTCGTCAACCGGTTGACGGCGCCGATGCGGAAGTTGTAGCCCTGAAACGCCCGGTCGCGCTCGCGCGACCGAGCGCTTCAGGGCCTGAAGATTCGGCCGCCTCGCCAGGCGACGCGGCCAGTGCTCATGCCGCCGCTGTCGGTATCGACAGCGGCGCGGACCGTGGTGGGGCGGGGTCGCCCGGCGCCGCCGAGGGCGGCGCCGGCGCTGGCCCCGATTCGACCGCCCACGCCGACTACGCCAGCAATCCTCCCCCGGCCTATCCCGCGCTCGCGCGCAGACGCGAGCAGCAGGGCACCGTGACGGTCAGGGTGCTGGTCGGTGCCGACGGCTCCGTCGAACGCGCCGAAGTCGCGGATTCCTCCGGCTTCGACGCGCTTGACACCGCCGCCCTCGAGACTGTCCGCTCGCGATGGCGCTTCGTGCCGGCGCGCCACGCCGGAGTTGCGGTCGAAAGCTGGGTCCTCGTGCCGATCCGCTTTGCCCTGGTCGAGGCAAATGCCATTCGCTGAAGCTCCCGCTCCCGTGGTGATTATCCGCACCAGCCGTGATATAAGCCCCATCCGAGGAGGGTAGGAAAGATGGCTCCGAAGGCATGTACTACTCTGGCGGTGGCGGGGCTGATTGTTGCGGCTGCTATGCTTGCGCCCGGCCGCGCACGCGCGATCGAAGTCAAGAAGGACCTTTACAACAACAGTGGTCCCGCCGGTCCCAGCGCTTCGGGTCCCGCCAAGGAGAATCCCATCCCCAAGGCGATGGCCCAGCAGCTCAGCGACACTATCGCGAGCGAATCCGACACCTATGTCAGCGAAGAAAGCGAGAAGAAGTCCTCGGGCCAGGTGTACGTCGATCTCGAGCATGCAAAGTTTCTGTATCTGCCTACTATGAAGGCTGGCCACTGGACCGTGCTGGCGAAGCTGCAGGCGGCCGAGTACAAGCCCTCCAAGAGCGGCGAGGGCAGAGGCAAGCCGACCGGCAATCAAAAGACGTTGGTGTTCAGCTACCGTCTCGACGGCGGTAAGTGGACCGAGATCGAACAGCCCAAATGGGAAGACGTCGATACGGGTAAGGCCGCAGCCACGAAGTAGCTATTGTAGTTTCGGTGTAATCCTGATTTGTGAAGACTAAAATTCAAAACGATCTCAAGGCCGCGATGAAAAGCGGCGACAAGTTGCGCACGATGGCGCTGCGCGGTGTGTTGTCCGAGATCTCCCGCCTGGAGAAGGACATTCGCCGTGACCCCAACGACGCCGAGATCCTGCAGATAATCAAGCGCGAGCGGGCCAGGCGCGAAGAGTCGCTCGAATTCGCGCGCAAGGCGGCCCGCCAGGATCTGATCGAGCAGAACGAGACCGAGGCGAAAGTCCTCGATTCGTATCTGCCCGCCGCGGCCTCGCCCGACGAAGTGCGCGCCGAAATCGCGGCCGCAATTGCGGCGGGCGCGTCGCAGATCGGTCCTATCATGAAAGCGCTGCGTGACAAGTTCGGCGCGGGCCTCGACGGCAAGGTGGCCAGCGAGCTCGCCAAGGAAGCGCTCGCGAAGAAGTAGGAGCTTCCCTTACAACAATCGCCTGAAGAGGCCCGGATAGGTGACGACCAGCGCGCGGTTATCGACTTCGATATCGCGAGTGAAGTCGCTGTCGATCGATTCGTAGCGGTAACGCTTGCGCGGCTCGAGGCACGTGTAACGCTGCGGGTCGGTCGCGAGCGTGAGCGCAGGGACGAGAACATAGACAGCAATGATTTCGGCGGATTGACCCGTCCTGAGTTTAAGCCTGCGAATCGGCAGTGTGTTGGTGAACGGCGTCGCCGACAGATCGATATCGATAGCGCCGCGAAGTTTTCGGATCGGCTTCCCCGACGCGTCGAACCAGTTGCCGTTGCCGTCGCCGGCGATTTCGATTTTACGATTCTCGCCGACCAGGCCGACCTCGGCGCTTCTCACGCGCCACGACTGGTCGCATCGAATGCGATAGCGAATCGCAAACACCGAGTCGTCCGCCGAGCCTACCACCACCGACTCGGCGACTATCTCGCGCGGGCCTTCGCGGAGAACCAGATGCTCGATTCCGCGCGCGTCCCAATCCCGCCAGCGCGCCACTACCGCCTTGCTCATGGTTTCAGCGTATCGCACAAAGATCCGGCGCGGCGCCAGCGCGACGTTGCGGTTGACGCCCAAACCTTTTTCCCGCTAGCAGTTGGACGTAATCCCGAGTCCACCCTCCGAGGTAAACCACATGCCGATTGATTTCACGATGCCCCCGCACGTGCTCGAAATTCGTGACAAGGTCCGCGCGTTCATTGCCGAAGAGATCGAGCCGGCCGAAGCCGAGATGCGCAAGAATGGCAACTGGCGCGACGGGATAATCGATCTGCGCCGCAAAGCGCGGGAGCGCGGCCTGTGGCTGCCGCACATGCCCAAGGAATTCGGCGGGCTCGGTCTCGACGCGATGGCGATTGCCGTGATCTCCGCGGAATGCGGCCGCACGCGGCTCGCGTCGTTCATCCTCAACGTGCAGGCGCCCGACGAGGGCAACATGCACACGCTCCTGCATTTCGCGACGCCCGCGCAGAAGGACAAGTATCTGCGCCCGCTGTGCGACGGCAGGATCAGGTCGTGCTTCGCGATGACCGAGCCGGAGGCGGCCGGCTCGGATCCCACGCAAATCAAAACCGCGGCGGTGAAGCAGGGCGACAATTGGGTGATCAACGGGCACAAGTGGTTTATCTCGGGCGCGCACGGCGCAAAGTTCGCGATCGTGATCGCAAAGACCGATCCCGACGCCGATCCGCCGCAAGCGCGCAACTCGGCGTTTATCGTGGACCTGCCGAATCCCGGATTCAGAATCGTTCGCGACATCGACACGATGGCCGGCAAGGGAAATCACTGCGAGATAATGCTCGAAAACTGCGTCGTGCCGGCCGACAGCATGCTCGGGCCGCGCGGACAGGGGCATACGCTCGGGCAGGTGCGGCTGGGTCCCGCGCGCCTGGCGCATTGCATGCGATGGATCGGCAGCGCGGAGGTCGCGCTCGAGATGCTCGTGAAGCGCGCGATGGAGCGCCAGGTCCAAGGCGGCCTGCTGGTCGACAAGCAGGCGATCCAGTTCATGATGAGCGAATCGGCGATGGAACTGTACACGGCGAAGCTGATGGTGCTGCACGCCGCGTACTTGATCGAGAACAAGCTGCCGTTTCGGCAGGAAGTCTCGATGGCGAAGCATCACGTGGCGAACATGCTGTGGAAGATCACCGACCGCGCGATCCAGGTGCATGGTGCACTCGGCTACTCGACGGACACTCCCCTCGAATCGATGCTGCGGCATGCGCGGTCGGCGCGGCTGGTGGACGGCGCCGATGAAGTGCACATGACGCAGATCGCGCGCCACGTGATCGAGGCCTTCAAGCGCGACGGCTCGACGCGCGCAGCAACCGGCGCGGGCTTGCTGTAAACATCGCACGCGCGGAGGCTCCCATGGCCACTGAAAAGATCGAATCGTTCCGCGTCGCGGTGCCCGACGAAGTGCTCGTGGACTTACGCGCGCGGCTCAAGAACACGCGCTTTCCCGACGAGGTCCCCGATACAGGATGGGAGTACGGCACCAATCTCGCCTACCTGAAGGAAATCGTCGAGTACTGGCGAACCAAATACGACTGGCGCGCGCATGAGCGCGAGATCAATCGCTTCGCGCATTTCAAGGCGAACGTCGACGGCCTCGGAATTCATTTCATCCACGAAAAAGGCAAGGGGCCGAATCCGAAACCGCTGCTGCTGATTCACGGTTGGCCGGGATCGATTTACGAGTTCATGCAACTGATCCCGATGCTCATCGATCCTGCGGCGCACGGCGGCGACGCGAAGGACTCGTTCACCGTGATCGCCCCATCGCTGCCGGGCTACGGATTTTCGGATCACCCACGCGGTCGCGCAATGAATATCCAGGCGATGGCGGAGCTGTTCCACCAGCTGATGACCGAGACGCTTGGTTACAAGCGCTACGCGGTGCAGGGCGGAGACTGGGGCGCGGCGATCGCGTCGCGAATCGGCGAAGTGCACGCGGACAGCGTCTTCGGCATCCATATCAACATGATTGCTATCGGGCCCGCCGAAGGTCGCAGCGCGCCCGAGCTCACGCCCGAGGAGAAAGTGTTTCTCGGCGACCTGGAAAAATTCCGCACCGCCGAGACCGGCTACCAGTGGATTCAGGGCACCAAGCCGCAGACCCTCGCCTACGGGCTGAACGATTCGCCGGCCGGACTGGCGGCGTGGATCGTCGAGAAGTTCCGCACCTGGGGCGATTGTCACGGCGACGTCGAGAAAAGTTTCACGCGCGATCAACTGCTGACCAACGTGATGATCTACTGGGTCACGCAGACGATCAATTCGTCGACGCGGCTGTACTACGAGGCGCGGCATCACCCGTGGCGGCTCAAGCCGGGCACGCGGATCGAGGCGCCGACCGCGGTCGCGATGTTTCCGGCGGAGCTGGTGCGTCCACCGCGGCATTGGGCCGAGCGTGTGTACAATGTCCGGCGTTGGACCGTGATGCCGAAGGGCGGCCATTTCGCCGCGATGGAAGAGCCGGAGCTGCTGGCCGCCGACGTTCGCGAATTCTACAGAGACTTGAGCTGAGTGCGCGGTCTTGACGTCACGCCGATGCAGGTTCGTCGAACTTCACGAGGTCGCTGTAGAGCTTTTCGATCTCGCGGCCGAGCTTCTCGTAGCGTGCGATTAGATCGTCGGCATCTTTGCGCGCGAGATAGAAGTTGGGATCGTTCATCTCGGTGGCAATCGCCGCGCGCTCGTTTTCCTTCTGCTCGATCTCGGCCTCGATCTGACTCCGCTGGCGCGCGATTCGTTCGCGCCTGCGAACCGCGTCGCGATCGTCTTTCGTGGTCGCACGCTCGGGTTTCGGTGCTTCGGCTTTTTTCTGATGCGGGGCGCTGCCATTATTGCCGCGAGTATCGCGCAGCTGTACCGGGGCGGACCGCGTCGGCTGCGATGAGGGCGACGGCGTTTCGGTCTGGGCCTTCTTTTCCAGATACTCGTCGTAGTTGCCGAGGTAGCGAATCGCATGCCCCTGGCCGACTTCGAGCACCTCGGTTACCAGCTCATTCAGGATGAAGCGATCGTGACTTACTATGATGACAGTGCCGGGAAAGCGCCGGAGCGCTTCGAGCAGCGTGTCCTTCGCGACGATATCGAGGTTGTTGGTCGGCTCGTCGAGCAGCAGGCAATTGCTCGGCCGCGCGAGCACCTTGGCCAGCGCCAGGCGCGCGCGCTCGCCGCCCGACAGCACCTCGACGCGCTTGTACACGTCGTCGCCCGAGAACAGCATCGCGCCGAGAATCGACCGAATCTCCGCCATCGTGCGGCCTTGCGCGCTGTCGCTCAGTTCGTCGAGCACCGTCTTCTCATACGAGAGCGACTCGGCGAGGTTCTGCGCGAAGTATCCAGCCTGCACGCTGGCGCCGACGATTCGCTCGCCTCCACTCATCGCTTCAACGCCGGCCAGCAGCTTCATCATGGTGGATTTTCCCGAGCCGTTGGGACCGACCAGCGCGATTCGCGCGCCGCGCTCGATCGTCAGATCGACGCCGTCGTACACGGTGAGCGCGCCGTAGCGTTTGACCGCGCCCTTGAGCTCGAACACGCGGCGCGTGCTGCGCTCGCACTTTGGAAACGAAATCGCGGGCGGCTTCTGCGAGCCTTCCGGCGGCTCGAGGCGTTCAAGCTTGTCGAGTTGCTTGATGCGGCTCTGCACGAGGCGCGCCTTGCTCGCTTGGTAACGGAAGCGGCTGATGAAACTTTCCATGTGCTCGATTTCTTCGCGCTGCCGCTCGAACGCCGCCATCTCGAGCGCGAAACGTTCCTCGCGCAGGACGAGGTAGCGCGAGTAGCCGCCGACGTATTCGGTGAGCCGTCCGCGCGACACTTCGACGGTGCGCGTGGTGACGCGGTCGAGAAAGTAGCGATCATGCGAGACGAGGATGATGCCGCCCTGGTACGCGCACAGGTAGTCCTCGAGCCAGTTGCGCGCCTCGATGTCGAGGTGGTTGGTCGGCTCGTCGAGCATCATGAAGTCGGGCGCGTCGAGCAGGAGTTTCGCCAGCGCGATTCGCATCCGGATGCCGCCGGAAAATTCGGCAACGTCGCGGCCGAGGTCTTCGTCGTTGAAGCCCAGCCCGAACAGCACCGAGGTGGCGCGACTCTCGGCGCTGTAAAAGTCGTGGCGCTCGAGCTCGGTCAGCACCTCGCCCAATTCCTCGAGCGCGGCGTCGTGCGCCGGCCCGGAATGCTCGTTCGCGAGAATCTGCTCGACTTCCTTGCGACGAACGTCGAGCGCCTGCATCCGATCGAGCGCCGCCAAGGTCTCGCGCAGCACGGACCTGCCGCCCATCTCGGGAGCGTCCTGCGCCAGGTATCCGACGCGGGTGCGTTGCGGACGGGTGATTCGCCCCGAGTCGAGCGGGATCACTTCGGCGATCATCTTGAGCAGGGTGGACTTGCCCGCGCCGTTGAGCCCGACCAGTCCGACGCGGCCGTCGTCGGCCATCGACCAGCTGACCCCGTCGAGGATCCTGCGGCCCCCGTAGGACTTGGAAAGGTTGTCGAGACTAAGCATGGTGAAAGAAGTCATCCTACCAGCGGCGTTTGCGTGCCGAAAGTGACTCCCGCCCGCCATGCTGTTCGAGGGGCTTCCTACGAGGCCGACATTATGTTAGGAAATGTTACACTATGGCAAAATTCGCCCCCGGATATTCGCTCCCCAGGAGCGCCGACGAGTTCGAAAGACTCTGTCTAAAGCTCCTGCGGCGTCATTGGCAGCTTCCTCAGCTCGAGCGTTTTCGCGACCCCGATCGCGCCGAGAAGGGGATCAACCTGATCGAGATCAGCGGGCGTCCGCGACTCTCCGCGGTCAAGTGCGACCTGCGCGCTTCGCGCAGCGAGTTGACGGTTGCCGAGGTCAAGGAGGCTGTTGACCGGGCCGCCAGCCTGAAGCTCCCAATCGGGCGCTTCGTGATAGCGACCACGGCCGCCAAGCCCGACGGCTTGCAGCGTTCGCTGTTCGATCTCAACCGCGCGAATCGCAAGGACGGTATCTCGGCGATCGAGGTGCTGACCTGGGACGACATCGAGGAGTTGCTGGACGAGTATCCTCAGATCCTCACCGACTTCGGAACCGCCGCCAAGCGCCAGGCCCTGACCCGCGCCGACGCGGTGGTTCATCTGGAGGCGCGATGCGAGCCGGCGGCGGCGGGACCGTCGGATGCACTGGGAGACGAGATCTCCGCCGCTGCGGCTTTTCTCGAGGGCCACCAGTATCAGCTTGCTCGCCTTGGACTGCTCAGATTGCGCGAGCAGAAGTGGAGCCAGCTCTCGAACGTCCACAAGTTCCGCGTGCTCTCTTACCTGGGCGCGGCGTGGCTGAAGGAAGGCGAGCCGCGCAAATCGGCGATGCTCTTCATCGCGGCGAAATCGCTGCAGCCCGACGAGGAGAACGCCTGCACCAACGAGGCGCTCGCCCACGAGCTGCTCGGCGAGCGCGAGCGCGCGTTTGCGCTGGCCGACAAGCTGCGGATGCAGTTTCCTTCCAGCGGCCGCGCAGTCGCGTTGTGGCTCAACAATGCGCCTAAGTCGCTCGACGCGCGGACGCTGGAAGAAAACGTCGCGCCCGAACTCTCGTCCGATCCCGAAGTCGCGGTCGTGATGGCGCGCCGCGCGCTGACGGACGCACACTTCGATCGCGCCGAACGTTACGCGCGCCTCGCCAGCGCGGCGCTGCCCGATAATCCGCTCCCGTGGCTGGTCCTCGGACAGGCGATTCTGCTCAATGAACTCGAAGCCGCCGCGGCCGGCGCTGCCGATGCGCCCGTGCAAAACGACGAGAGCCGCGTCCGCGAGGCCGAGAGTTGCTTCACCCAGGCGCTCACGCTCGCCCAAAGCGAACATCACGCGCCGAGCGAAGTGCAGGCGTTGATCGGACGCGCGCAGGCGCGGATTGCGCTGCACGACACCGACGGCGCCGGCAAGGATATCGAACTGGCGCATAGCCTCGAGCGCGAGGACGCCAACGGGCTGTGCGAGTATGGAATTGTGCTGCGATCGCGCGGCAGCCTGACCGAAGCCATCGAGGTGCTGCGCCGCGCCGCTGCCGTGGGCGGTCGCGACGACATCGACTATCATCTCGCGGTCACGCTCCGCGAGCGCGATGAACCCGGCGATTTGCAGGAGGCCACCGAGCTGCTGATGCGCTCGATCGCGCGGCCGGACTCGATTCCCGACGGCGATTTTCCCTTCGCGGTCGCAGCCGCGGTCGAAGCGCTCTCGACCGCCGAGCGTTATCACGACGCGGATGCTCTGTTGTCTTCGATTGCCGACGGGCGCCTGCCCGGGGTTACGATGCGGACGTTGCGCGCCAATCTCCGCCTGGCGCAGGGCAAATTCGATCAGGCGTCGAAACTTGCCGACGAAGCCCTGTCCGGGCTCACCCCCGATATCTCGGCCGACAACCGGCGCAAGCTGGCCGCGTTGCTCCACGACCTGGGACGCTACCGCGACGCGCTGCCGCTTTGGCAAACGCTCGCGCCCGCCGGCAGCGCCGGCACCGATACGCGCCGGCTGCTCGACTGCGCAAGCCGGCTTGGCCGCGAAGACATCGTGAACGACATCTCGCGCCAGTTGCATCCTGAAAAAGCAGCCGACGCCGGCGCAGCCGCCAGTCAGCTCGACAAACTGGAACGCACCAATCCCGAAGCTGCGCTGGCCGGACTCGAGGAACTGCTCCACGAGCATCCCGACGACCGCGTGCTCAAGCTGCGGCGCTCGATCGTCGCGGCTCGCTTGGGCAAGGTCGATCTGGTCGTCGCCGATCCGAATGCGATGCCCCCGGCGCGCGAAATCCCGCCCGCGCTCGGCCGCGCCGCCGTCCAATTCATGCGCGACGGTGGGCGCGCCAACGAGGCGCTCGCCTACGCTTACGAATTGTTGCGCCGCCAGGGTGGCAACGTCGATTCCCATCGCGCCTACCTGGCCGCGCTTGGACCGGTTGGCCCGATACCGCACGTGCCTGACTTCGAAAGCGCCGGCACCGGCGCCGCGCTAAGTTTCGTCGAGGAGGGATCCAACACCGAGAAATGGATCCTGCTCGAGGACGCCAACGACGCCGACGAGGCGCTCGACGAGTACGGCCCGCAGCATCCGATGATGCGCGCGGTCAAGGGCAAGAAGGCCGGCGAGAAGTTTCAGCTCCCCGAAGGCCGCTTCAGCCGCCGCCAGGCGACCGTCAAGCAGCTCATGAGCAAGTACGCCTTCCGTTATATGGACGTGCTCAACAACTGGCAGGCGCGGTTCCCCGGCCAGGCCGAAATCGAGATGAGCTACGTGCGCGGCGACGCGATTCCATGGAACGAAATGACTGACGGCTTCGAGTCGCTGTTTGAAGCAGGCCATGCCAACGGCAACGGCGCCGCAAATGGTAACGGCGTCGCCAATGGCAACGGCGTCGCCAACGGCAAGGCCAACGGTACTGCCAACAGCCACGCGATCGGCGCCGGCAACGGCAAGCGCCAGGACCTCCTCAAACAGGCCGAACGCACCTACGCCGACAACGCCGTTCCCATCCATGCGCTGGCGGAACGGATCAACCTGAACGATCTACAGACCATGTTCATCCTGGCGCAACGCCCCGAAGCGCCGGTGAAGTGCTGCACCGGCTCGCCTCAAGAACTCGAGGCGGCTCTGGGAGCCTTCGAGCGCGCCAACGCGGTCGTGCTCGATCTGACTGCGGTGGCGACGCTGTGCATGCTCGGGCGGCTGAGCCTGCTGCCGACCTGGCCGCGTCAATTCGTGATTTCGCAGTCCACCCTGGCCGAACTTCGGCGCCTGGCGTTCGATGACACTCTGCTGCGCCTGCCGCCCGGATTTTCCGCGTCACTCAACAGCAACGGCAACGACGGCAAGCGCGCCGACGTTCAGTTGAAGGGGCTCGCCGATGCGCTGCAGTCGGTGTGCCGCGTGCGCGACGGCGCGGTGCTCGCCTCGATCGATCAAGACCGCCGCGAGCGGCTGATCAATTTCTTCGGCCGCCACGGCGCCGAGAGCATCGTGATTGCCTCGATGCCCGGTCACGTGCTGTGGACCGACGACATGATCCTTGCCGATCTCGCCAAGACCGAGTTCGGCGTGCGCCGCGTCTGGACCGAGGCGGCTTTGCAGGCGCGCGCCCAGGCGGGCAATCTCGATCCTGCTGAGCTGGCGACAGCCAGCACCAAGCTTGCGGGATGGGGCTACTCATTCACCACGCCCAGCATCGAGACGCTGATGCGCGCGGGTTCGGTCGCGGTATGGAACCCCGATCAGTTCCCGCTCAAGCAGGCGCTCGATCAGTTTGCGGCCGATTCGATGAACATGTCGGATGCGGTCCGGCTGGCGGCCGAGCTGATCGTCAAGATGTACAACGACCAATACCTGCGCGGGCAGCGCCGGACGGTTACCTCGCGGCTGCTCGA
Organism: uncultured delta proteobacterium; assembly: GCA_963724395.1. GTDB lineage: Bacteria > Desulfobacterota > Binatia > Binatales > Binataceae > Binatus. The sequence continues at coordinate 1,137,104 of CAVRUK010000006.1, forward strand.
CCGGCTGGCGATGCGCCCTGGAGGCCGCGACGTCGTCGAGTCGCTGCCGCGTTCGCTGCCGGTTCGCTTTGGGCTCGATTTGATTCGAGCGCGCGAGCTGAGCGACGTGGTGCGCGGATGGACTGCCCAAAGCGAGTCGCCACAGGCCGAGCGCCTGATGGCTGGCCGCTGATCTCGCATATCAATCGATCGGGTAGTGTGGCTTCGACCCACTACCCGATCGAGAAGCGTCGTGTTAGCCCTCGCGATCGAGTAGAATCCCGCCCCGGATAATCAGCGGGCACAGGAGGAACGCACGATGGCGGCAATCGCCGAGGGGGACCGTATCGTCCTCATCGATCGCAGGCTCTTCAAGGACGACAACACCCGGATTTTCGTGGGCCTAGTCGAGCAAACCGATGGCGACCTTATTCGCGCCCGCGGCTACGTCTTTCACGTCAGCTCTTACGAGGTCGCCGGACAGGAACGCCGCGGCGAAGAGCGCGTGCGGGTGTTCTCGATGGGTTCCGGGGACATCGTGTACATGCTTCCGCAGGGGCAAGACATCTCGCGGCTGATGCTCAAGCGCTCGCCCAAGTCGATGACGCTCAGCGACGGGCAATACGCGATGGACCTAAGCGACTTCCTGCTCCGCGCATAGCGCCGCGACCCATCGATACCTTCTCGCGAAGCTGGATAGCTTCGAGAGAGATGGCTGTCGCCGGCCTGGGGACGATCGCGCAGTTTTCGCGCGGCAGGCGCGCAATCTCCGGCCGGCATGCCTAAGCTAGCCGTACGCTTCTCTGGAACCGGTACTTTTGGTTCTCCACATGACTAACAGTAGGAGTCCCGCGGTAGCCTTTCTATCTCGCCGAGATGTAGTCTTAAGTAAGTCGGGATCGACATAAGACTCGAGCCCGAATTGATCCAGCCACACGGCGGTTCTTCCACTCGCCTTTGACCGCGTTCCGCTAGACCAACCATAAATCCGACCAGCAAGGCTTGAGGAGTGAAGCGGGAGTCGATCTCGCGAGGTAGAGTCTTATGCAAGTATCGGTCAAGCCGAGAAAGGAATTGTGTACTAAGATAGCCCGGATCACGGCGGCTGTCGGGTTTGCCCTCCTGATGGGCAGCTTCGGGGTCGGACCGGCATACGCCGCGCACGGCCACGGCGGTGGCGGCGGCGGTCATGGTGGTGGCGGGGGCGGTCACGGTGGTGGCGCGTACCATGGAGGTGGCGGCGGCTATCATGGTGGTGGCGGCTATCACGGAGGTGGCGGCTACCACGGAGGCGGCGGCTACTACGGAGGTGGCGGCGGCTACTACGGAGGCCCAGGCTACTGGGGAGGGGGCGGCTATCCGTACTACTACGCGGGTGGGCCATATTACTATGGCGAGGGACCGGAGTACTCCTATCGGCCCGAAGGCGTCCACCTCTTCTTTGGGCTCTAATAGCGCGGCCCGCTCGACGGTAGTGTCCTAGTTCGAAGATTAGGACACTACTCGCTCTAAGCGACAGGCAATACGCGATGGACCTCAGCGACTTCCCGCTCCGCGCGGAGACGTCGCGGCTACGGCTTCTCGACGAATTCGATAATCGCCGCCGCGGTGTCGCCAGGATTGTCCAGCGGCACGTGATGAAACGCGCGCGGGATTTCCTTCAGCACCGATCCGCGAATCTTCCGATGCATCCGCGCCATGTGCGACGGGGTCACCAGCCCGCTTTGATCTCCTCGCAGCAGCAGCGTCGGCATCGTGATCTTCCTGATCTTCGGCCGGGTCATTTTGTTGCCGTGCTTGCGCCACGCCCGCGTTTCCGGATCGAAGCGGAACGCCCATGCGCCTGTGGGCAGTTGCTCGGCGCCGAGCAGCGCGAGACGCTCGATCTTCGAGCCGCGTCAGATACGTCTGTGGCGGCTGCAGGCGGAACTTCCTTATGATGTCGTCGGCGGAGCGCAGCTCGGGACGAACGCCGCCATGCGACTTCCGACGCCATCGCCACATCAGGCGCCGAAACAGCGGCGGCGGTCCGTGCGGCGCATCGACGATTATCAACGCCTCGAGCAATTCCGGATGCGTAACTGCCACCCACTGCGCGACCGCGCCGCCCATCGAATGCCCGACCAGCACCACGCGCGTCCCGAGGCTCTCGATCAAGCCGCGGACGTCCTTCAGATACGACGGCGGACCGTAATTTCCCGAACCAGCCCACTGGCTGCGTCCGTGACCTCGAAAGTCAAGCGCGAGCACGCGCCCATACGGCGTCAGCACGGGTGCGACGCCGTCCCACCAATGCGCATGCGCCGCGCCGCCATGGAGGAGAACGAAAGTGCGCTTGTCGGAATCGCCGCCCCAGTCCAGATAGTGAAGCTTGAGTCCCTCAACCTCGACGTACCGATGGGTCGGCTCCGTGAGCACGGTAGCCGCTTGCTGTTGTGCCATAACCGTCAATACTATTCGACGCGAAATCGCGAGCATAGATTTTCATACGATGCAGCCCCGTGCTAACAACCGCAGCAGAACAGAGATTGTCGAGGAGTATTTTGGATGGCGCTCAGACTTGAAAACAAAAATGCACTGATCACCGGCGGCGCGAGCGGCATCGGACGCGCGACCGCGATTCGATTCGCAGAAGAGGGCGCCAACGTCTTCGTCGCCGACAGGCATCTCGCCGCCGCCGAGGAAACCGCCGCCGCGGTGAAAAAGCTTGGACGCAAGGCGATCGCATATCAGGTCGATACCAGCGACGAGGCGCAGGTGAACGCGATGGTCGCGCAGATGGTGGCGGATTTCGGCGGCGTCGACATTGTCGTCGCCGCGGCGGGAATCTCCCACGCGCACTACGGTGAAGAAGGCCAGCCCGACATCACCTTTCTCAGCAACAAGTCCTTCGCCAACTGGCGCAAGGTGCTGAGCGTCAACCTCGACGGCGTGTTCCTGACTGATCGCGCCTGCGCGCAGGCGATGATCAAGGCGGGCAACGGCGGACGCATCATCAATATCGCGTCAGCCGCCGCGCGACTCCCAACGCCCGGCGTCGGCGAGTATTCCGTCAGCAAGGCCGGCGTCTGGATGCTGACCCGCGTGCTCGCGACGGAGCTGGCGCCGTTCAATATCACCGCCAACGCAATCGGCCCCGGCTTCATCAAGACTCCGATGACGGCCGAGATTCAAAATATGGCCGAGTTTGCGACGCCGCTGATGGAGCGCGTGCCGATGAAGCGGATGGGCGAGCCAATCGACGTCGCCAACACCGCGCTATTCCTCGCCAGCGAAGAAGGCCGCTACTACACGGGCTCGATCCTGCACCCCGACGGCGGCATCGTCATGCAGTGAGCAGTGGAAAGTACGCACGACTGGCCGCGGCGTTCGCCGGTTTATTTCTGATGCTCGCCACGATGACTACCTCCGCGCTCGCGCAGGAGGCGACTGCGACGCCCACGCCCATGATGCTGCCGGCGATTCCCTCGATTCAACTTCAGACGGTGCCCGCTTATGGCCCGGCTCCGCTGACCGTCGGCTTCTTTGTGTCGAGCACCGATCCGGCGGCTGCGCCGCTGACCAGCTATATATGGAATTTCGGCGATGGCCAGGTTTCGATGCTGCCGCCGACCGCGCTGTTCCACACCTACACGAATCCCGGCAGCTACGTGGTCAACGTGACGGCGACCGATACCGACGGCCATCAGGCGACGACCTTCGCCGGCGTAATCGTGACGCAGCCCGCGCACTAGGTACGACTATTCCTTCAGCATCTCGATGGTGCCTGTGTCGAGATCGTAAATGCCGCCGACGATCTTCAGCTCGCCCGACTTGACCATCGCCGACAGCTCTTCAGACGTGGCAAGATTCTTCATCACCAGCTCCACATTCTCGCGCACCGCATTTTCGATCGGATCGCCCGCCATGCCCTTGCTTGCCGCCACTGCCGGTTTCAGCTCGGTGAGCATCGGGCCGACGTCGCCTTCCTCCTCATGACCCGCGACCGCCGCGATCACGGCGCCGCATCGGCGATGCCCCAGTACCATCACCAGGCGCACGCCGAGATGCTTGACCGAGTAGTCGAGGCTCTCGATCACCACCTTGTCGGCGACGTTGCCCGCCACGCGCACCGTGAAGATATCGCCAAGTCCGCGGTCGAAAATAATTTCGGGCGGCGTCCGCGAATCCGAGCACGCCAGCACGGATGCAAACGGATGCTGTCCCTTGGCCACTTCAGCCCGCCGCGCCGGAGTCTGATTGGGACGCTCCAGCTTGCCGGCAACGAACCGCTGATTACCCTCGAGCAAAAGCTGCAATGCTTGCGCGGCACTCATAGTCGGCTCAGCTACCTTGGCAAATACCGCACGCGTCGTCACCAACAGCGCGGCAATTGCCAGCAGCATCAAACTCCTTACAAAGATTTTTTTATGTCGAATCACAATCGCTTCTCCCCGTCCGTTTTACGGCGTTGACGACCGCGCCGCCAAACGCCAGTCGTCGTATGGCACGGCTCGCGTCGCATCGTATAGGAAAAGGCGGCAACTTCCCAAATCGGGAAGCCTCGCTTCACATTAATGTTCGTCATTTGTTATTTGTCGTCCGCGCAGCGGTCTGCTAACTGAAGCCTCGATGAAGCTCCGCCACGCCGCCGCGAGCGTGCTTGTAGGATGGTATCTTTTGATTCCGCCGGTCTTCAGCCCGATGGGAGGCCATCCCCGGGCGTTCAACGATCTGAGCGCTCCGCTCAACAGATGGGACATCTGGGCGAAGTTCGATTCCAATACCACGTGCGAGAAAGAGAAAGAACGCATTCAGAATGAAGCCCCGCGACGCCTCAAGTTTGCTCATGAGCATCCCGACCAGGATACGAACGGCAACATCGTAGCGGTTGCGGAAGCCTGGCAGCGGGCGCAATGCGTCGCCGCCGACGATCCGCGCCTCAAGCAAAACTAAAATGTACCGGCGTCTCGCCGCGCGGAAAAATACTTGACAATCGGCGTTTTCGGGATCGATAATTTGATCTGCTTCGGCGCGGGCGCGAGTGTTCGGCCCGTGATCGCAAGGAGTCACGCGGAGCTTCTTAGTTCTCGTCAGATGAAAACCTCCGCCCACCCGTTAGTGTTGTCGCAGAAGGCCCGCCTGCTCTGCGCGCAGGCAAACGTGAAACCGAACTTCTAGAACCTGTCGAGAGCTAATGTCGCGGAGCGCGACCGACTCTGCAGAGTCATGAGCGCGTTTTCGTGATTATTCATCATAACCGCCGTTGGTCTGTCGCTGCGCCCGGCGCCGAAGCTTTCCATGTTTTCGTACATTTTTTACGTCGTCCTAACGCGACTCCGGCTGAGCGGCCACTTTTCACATCGCCGCACGGGATTGCTCACGCCTTTGAATCGGAACACGAGAGCCATGAACAAAACGAACGCATAAAACTCCGCCAGTTCGGCGCTGGGAGAGGTTGTGCGATGAGCACGCGACCGGGGATGAGTTTTGGGCAAGATTCAATGGTCTGAGTGTGGGATTCGATGTGGTTGCCCGCGGTCGTCGTCGACCGAGCAGGGATGGATCGCGTACTGGTCCGGGTCGAGCACGGAGTGACGTTCGCCGCAACCATGGCAAACCTCCTGCCGCGTGACCTCGCTGGCCAACACGCGCGGCCGCCGTCCTTACGACAAGGCGTGCACCCGAACGGGGCGGCGTTCGCACTTCGAAGGTAATCCAACAGCCGCAAAGGAACCTTGATTGCAATACGGAAACGATGAGGCACCTGCTTCAAGCAATCGTTGGGGAGTCAAGAATGGGCGAACCCGGGAACCAGAACCGTTGAAAGCGGTTCCATGCATATACACGGATTTATTTCCCTTCAAGGAGATCGACCATGCCCAGCATTGAGAAGTACGAAAACCTTGTCATCGGCAGCGGAGGATCCGGCAAGTTTATTGCCTGGACCATGACCGACGCGGGTCATCGCACCGCCGTGGTTGAACGTTGGTTGCTGGGCGGCGCGTGCCCCAACGTTGCCTGCCTTCCCAGCAAGAACATTATCTATTCCGCCAAGGTCATCTCACTCGCGAGGCGAAGCGCGGAATTCGGCCTCAAAACCGAATCGATGAGCGTCGACATGAAGACCGTTCAGCGACGCAAGCGGCTGATGGTCGAAGGGCTCCATCAGATGCACGCCGATCTCACCGATAAGAGCGGCGCTGAACTGATCATGGGCAACGCCCGATTCGTCGCTCCACGGACGGTGGAAATCGAGCTGCGTGATGGCGGACGAAGAACCATTTCAGGAGATCGCGTGTTCCTCGACCTCGGTTCACGCGCGGCTATGCCCGAAATTCCCGGACTAAGGGCCGCGAACCCGATGACGCACGTCGAGGTCCTCGACCTCGATCGATTGCCTAAACATCTCGTGGTGCTTGGCGGCGGCTACGTGGGCCTTGAACTCTCGCAGGCGATGCGCCGCCTTGGCGCGCAAGTGACCGTGATCGAAGAGGGCCCGCAACTCGCCAGCCACGAAGATCCTGACGTCGGCGCCACCCTGCTCGATCTATTTGTTGCCGAAGGAATCGAGGTGTTACCGGGCACCGAAATTCGCCAGGTGGACGGACGCTCCGGCGATCGGGTTCGAGTTCACGCCAATAACGCGAAAGGGAAGCGCACTATCGAAGGTACCGACCTGCTGGTTGCGACGGGCAGGAAGGCGAACACCGACGGAATCGGGCTCGAGTTGACCGGCGTCCAACTCGACGAGCATGGCTATATCAAGGTCAACGATCGGCTGGAGACCACGAGCGAGAATGTCTGGGCGATGGGCGATTGCGCGGGCAGCCCGATGTTCACGCACGTCGCCTTTGACGATTCAGCATCGTTCACGCCAACCTCAACGGTGGCAATCGAACCACGAAGGGTCGCCTGATTCCGTTCTGCATGTTCACCGATCCGGAACTGGCGCGGGTCGGACGAAATGAGTCCGAGGCGCGGCGCGACGGCATCGAGTATCGGCTGGCAAAGATGCCGATGGCCGAAGTGCTGCGGACGCGGACGGTTTCCGAGCCGCGGGGCCTCATGAAGATGCTGATCGCGAAGAATAGCGACGAGATTCTCGGCTTCACCGCGATGGGATTCGAGGCGAGCGAACAGATGGTCGCCGTGCAGACCGCGATGCTCGGCCGTCTGCCGTATACAGTTTTGCGCGACGCGATTTTCACTCATCCGACAATGTCGGAAGGCTTGAACCAGCTATTGGCCGACGTTCCGGCGCGATGAAAGTCAGTATTTCAGTGCTAAGGAGTTCCTGCTCGAAAGGACGCGGTCTTAATCGTTTAACAGAAAGGATTAATCCAATGAAGCCCATAATCAACTGGTTGAATAGGTATGGGATTCTCGAAAGCGATATCGACTACCACGTGATTCGCGCATCGATGGTGATCATATTTTTGCTCTTCGGGTATCAGAAGTGGTGGAACTACGAGGCGCAGGCGCTGGTCCCCTATATCAGCAACGGCCCTCTTATTTTCTGGATGTACCCTGCATTCGGCATCCGGGGAGCCACCTGGTTCCTGGGGGTTTCGGAGTGGGTGTTCGGCGCGCTCCTATTCTGGGGATTCTGGAATAAGACGGCGGGAGTTCTTGGCGCGCTCGGCGGAATTGCATCATTCGTGTCGACCACGACGATCATTCCGTTCTTCCCGGATGGCTGGGCAGCGTCCGCCGGTGGATTTCCAGCAATGAAAGGGAACGTGGCGTTCCTGATGAAAGACTTCGTCCTCCTGGCCGTGTCATTCTATCTGCTGAAGCAGGACTTACTTAGGTTGTCACTGTCCGCTGGCCACACCAGCTCCGCGAAAATCGGTGTGTCAAGTTCTTCGGATATGCTAAGGCGGACGGCATAGCAATTTTCCTGGGCACAGAGCGGAAAGATCGAATAACTGACCTTGCCGATTTCATCGGCATAGAGAGGAGATCGAGATGAATAAGTTGACAGGCAAAGTGGCAATCGTCACCGGCGCGTCCAAAGGAATCGGAGCGGCTGTCGCGAAAGCGTTGGCGGAAGCGGGCGCAGCAGTCGCGGTGAACTATTCTTCAGGCAAAGAGGGCGCGGATCGCGTCGTCTCGGAAATCACCAGCAGCGGCGGCAAGGCTATCGCAATTGGCGGCGACGTCACCAAGGCTGGCGATGTGAAACGGCTGTTCGAGGAAACGCGGAAGAGTTTCGGATCGGTCGACGTGTTGGTGAACAACGCCGGAGTCTTTCAGTTCGCGCCGTTCGAGGAGATTACCGAGAAAGAGTTCCATCGCCACTTCAACATCAACGTGCTCGGGACGATTCTTGCGACTCAGGAAGCGCTCAAGCATTTTCCGCGCAGCGGCGGAAGCATTATCAACATCAGCTCCATCGCGAGCGAAAATCCGGTGCCGAAGTCCGCTCTCTACTCCTCGAGCAAGGGCGCAATCGACACGCTCACGATGGCGCTCGCGAAGGAGTTGGGGCCTCGAAAAATACGGGTTAATACCGTCGCTCCGGGTCTGGTAGACACCGAGGGCAATCGTAGCAGTGGCTTTGTCGGTAGCCCGGACGGAGATGCCGGAGCTGCGGCTACTCCGCTCGGCGCGCGATTCGGCCAGCCCAAGGAAATTGCTCCGGTAGTGGTGTTTCTCGCGTCGGACGACGCGGCATGGCTGACAGGCGAGAGGATCAGCGCATCCGGCGGCCTGCATTAAATACCGCCATCTTTGGCGGGTCGGCATTGACACCGCGCGTCTATTCGCCAGTATTGGTGGCGATGCCACACAAATCCTGCACCGGTGTAATTTCAGGGTCCGTGACAATCCTGGCAACGCGAATCCTGTTTGCGTCCATGCTCGGCGTCTTCGCTCTGGTCGGCGCGGGATGTATGGGCGATCAAATCGCGGCCACCCAGACGTTGGTTCAGCAGCAGCAGGACCAGCTCGAGCGCCAGCAACAGGAGATCGAGGCCATCAAGGCGAATCAGAATCAGGGCTACACGCCGGGCGTCGCGTCGTCCTCGCCGGGCGGTTGCGACCAGGCGGTTGAGACGGCTGCGAGCCAGCGCGGCGGCGACCGATTTTCCGCCGGCGACTTCTCCAAGGCGCTCGGATACTACCAGGACGCGCTCGCGGCGTGCCCCAACGATGACCGAGCCGAGGTCAATGTGGCGCGCAGCTACGAGGCGCTCGGCAACAAAGCCGCCGCCGTGAAGTATTACAGAAAGGCGGCCGACCACAGCGGCCCAACGGTCAGCGACGCCTCGGAAGAGGCCCGCGCGGCGCTGGAACGACTGCAAGCCTCGCGCTTGCCCTGATCTGGACCGGCCTCGACCCCCGTAACCCGAGGTTGGTTCAAGTCGTCCCTATCGTTAGATTCGATAGTGGAGCAGTTCTTCGTTCCGATTCTCGATGGACAACGGCGACAACGAATCTTCCGAATTGCTGGCCTCGCGGCCGCGCCGAATCGCGATACTGACCGCCGGCGGCGACGCTCCGGGGATGAACGCCGCCATTCGCGCCGTGGTCCGCAGCGCGGCCGTCGCCGGCGTCGAGGTGATCGGCTTCCGGCGCGGCTACGAGGGCCTCATCCGCGACCTGGCCGAGCCGCTCGACGGCCGCTCCGTCGCCAACATGATTCAGCGCGGCGGCACCTTCCTTGAGACCTCGCGCTCGCCGGAGTTCCGCACCCCGGCCGCCCGCGGGCTGGCGGCCCGCAATCTGAAACGTCACCAAATCGAGGCGCTCATCGTGGTCGGCGGCGAGGGCTCGATGATCGGCGCGACGCTGTTCGGCACCGAGACCGGAGTTCCGGTCTTCGTCATCCCAGCATCAATCGACAACGACATCCCCGGCACGGACTACTCGATTGGCTTCGATACCGCGGTCAACACCGCGCTCGAGGCCATCGATCGCATCCGCGACACCGCGTTCGCCTACGAACGGGTCTTTTGCGTCGAGGTGATGGGCCGCGACTCCGGCTTCATCGCAATCGCGGTCGCGCTCGGCGGCGGCGCCGAGGCCGTCATCGTGCCGGAGCTGCCGTTCAGCCTCGACGACATCTGCGATTGCGTCGAGGACAGCCATCGACGCGGCAAACGCTCGACTATCGTCGTGGTCTCGGAGGGCCCGCGCACGGGTGGCGTCATCCCGGTCGCCGAGGCCCTGACCGCGCGGCTAGGGGTGCAAGCGCGCGTCGTCGTGCTCGGCCACGTGCAGCGCGGAGGAGCGCCGACGGCCAGGGACCGGCTGCTGGCGAGCCGGATGGGCGCGGGCGCCGTCAAGGCCATCCTCGACGGTGCCGGTCCGTCGCTGATTGGCGAAGAGCGAGGCGCGATAGTTCGCGTTCCGCTGGGCGACGTGGCCAATCGTCGCCGCCCGCTGGACCCGTCCCTGCTGGAGCTCGTCCAGCAGCTCTCGACCTGACCCCGCGACAGCACTCTGGCCCGCGCCATCCGCCTCGACCGTGCCACGGGAATAGTCCGGACGCCTTCCCAGTCCGTATCTACAGATGGCCGATTCAACGCAGCCGTTTCCGGGAACCAATGGCTCCAGTCGATGGTTTAAAAGAGCGCATGGGAACCCTCCCATCGGGGTTGATCTGATTTGCCAGCGGATTCAAGAGATGTCTGAAGGCTTCCAACTGAGTTCCGATACCACGGTCGAGCGCTTCGTTGGCCTGAACCAGATTCTCCCCAGCCAATACTTTGACGTTTCCGGCGGGCATCGCCTGACCGGCGAACAGCGCCTGATGCTCGCGTTGCTAGCCGACGCCATCAACGTCTATCAACAGGGCGTGCTGTCGCGAAATACGCGCAAGCGCCTGCTTTTCATCGATGCCGAGCGATGGATCACCGCCAGCGCGAAATGCCGTCACGCGTTCAGCTTCGATACCGTATGCGACGCGCTGGGGATCAATCCGAGCCTGCTGCGGCGCCGGATGATGGCGTGGAAGCATGAACTCCAGCGCAACCTGCAGACGCGGGCCGCGACGCCTCATCTGCGGCTCAAGATCACGCCGCGCAACAAGCATCTCAGCCAGCGCCGCCGCCGCGCCCGCCCGCAAGTAGCCGTCCCGGCGTTCTGATTGTTTACTCGTTAAATCCGGTCCCCCTTCCCGCGCGGGAAGGGGTTAGGGGTTAGGTTCCTCGCATCTCGAGTCACCCCTGCCCTCTCGCCAACGCGTCGCAACAATGCGATAAATTCAGCGAACCCTGGCGGAGGACGTTTCCATTTTGAAGAATCCATTCAGTGTCGAAGGCAAAGTCACGATTGTGACCGGCGGCGGAACCGGTATTGGCGAGTCGATCGCCAAGGAATTCGCGCAGCGCGGCGCGCCGGTGCTGATCGCGAGCCGCAAGGTCGAAAACCTTGAGCGCGTGCGCGACGAAATCCGCAAGGCCGGCGGCAAATGCGAGATGGTCCAGGTTGACGTCCGTGACGCCGACCAATGCGACAAGATGGTGGCGGAGGCGGTCACGAAGTTCGGCCGTCTCGACGTGCTGATCAACAATCACGGCGCCAGTATCACGACGCCGTCGCTGAATCTCTCGCCCAACGGATGGCGCGCGGTGGTCGGAATCAATCTCGACGGCGTGTTCTTTTGCTCGAAGTCGGCGGCGCGCCAGTTCATCGAGCAGAAAAGCCCCGGCTCGATCGTCAATATCTCGTCGACGGCGGGGGTGCATGGCTCGCCCACGATGCTTCCGTATGGCGCGGCCAAGGCGGGCGTAATCAACCTGACGGTTTCTCAGGCCGGCGAATGGGGCCCGATGGGCATCCGCGTCAACTGTATCGCACCCGGCCCGATCGATACCGAAGGCGCCGCGCCGCGCGTTTGGCCGAATCCGAAGGTCAAGGAGATGGTCGCGCGGTCGCGCGCGCTGGGGCGATTCGGCCGCGTCGAGGAAATCGCCTACCCGTGCATCTTCCTCGCGTCGGAAGCGTCGAGCTACGTCACCGGCTCGCTGCTGATAATCGACGGCGGCGAAGGCATGATGCGACTGGGCGGATAGTTGGACAAACTCCCACATCAACAGTAAATAATTTTTCGATTCCGTCGAGAGAGGTTGATTTAATCATGGCTGACAAGAGCGCCGTCGGAAAAACCGGCAAACCATTCAAGATGCATGTCGATTGGAGCAAGGTGCGCGAGTTCGCCCGCGCGATCAAAGACCCGAATCCGCTCTACTTCGATCCTGAACTGGCGAAGAAGGAACTCGGCGGAGTGCCGGTGCCGGTCACGTTTTTGCAGACCAGCGCGTTCTGGACCGACGAGACTTCGAGTCCCGGCTTCGGCGGCTTCGACCTGCGCCGTATCCTGCACGGCGAGCAGGAGTTCGAGTTCTTCAAGCCGATCTTCGTCGGCGACACTCTCACCGGCGTAACCAAGGTCGCCGACGTGCTCGAGAAAGAAGGCGGCCGCGGCGGCAAGATGACATTGCTGATCACGGAGACCGAGTACACCAACCAGAAGGGCGAGAAAGTCGCGATTGCCCGCTCGACCCTGATCGAGACCGGGCAAGCGGTCAAAGCGTAGATTCAACGGAGAATTAGAATGGCAAAATTGAAATTCGATTCCGTCAAAGTTGGCGACGAAATTCCGAAAATCGAAATTGAAAGCGTCACGCGTCCCGACTTCGTCCGCTATGCCGGCGCATCGGGCGACTTCGTCCCGCTGCATTACGATCAGACCTTCGTCGAGGCGGCCGGAATCCCGACCGTGTTCGCGCAGGGGATGTTCACGGCGGGCCTGCTCTCGAAGGCCGTCACCGACTACGTCGGGATCGGCAACGTGCGCCGCTTCCAGGTGCGCTTCGCCACGCGCGTATGGCCAGGCGACGTCGTCACGTGCACTGGCAAAGTCACCAACAAAGTCGAGAAGGACGGCGAGAAGCAAATCGAGGGCGACCTGATCGTGCTCAATCAAAAAGGCGAGCCGGCAATCCGCGGCAGCTTCCGCGCCGCGTGTGCGTAGGGGAAGGGGAAATCACTTAATCTAATGCGGAACCCACCGTGGGTTCCGCACCTCCTTGGGCAGGGGTGACCCCTGCACCCAATGTAAGATGCGGGACTTCGTCCCTGTCAGGATGTTCGTAAGGGGAGGATCTTTGTCCCTCACACTTCTAACAGGCCGTCAGGCCGCATCTTCTTCCTAGTACTGGGTGCAGGGGTCACCCCTGCCCAAGGAAGCGTGAAACCCACGGCGGGTTTTACTACAATTACGTTCTTTCCGTTGAGGCTCCGCGGCAACGAGGCTCGCGATGGTGCCGATTCGCTACAATGTTCGAAGCCTGCTCGAGAGGCGCGCGACGTCGGTTATGACGATGCTCGGGGTCGCGCTCGTCTCGATGATCTTCGTTATCGTTTTCGGATTTGCAGCGGGACTCAAGGAATCGCTACGCAATGCCGGCGAAGATCGCAACGTGATCGTGATGGCGCGCGGAGTGACCAGCGAGAACGAGAGTTTCGTTCCCCATCCGGCCACCGAGATACTCCAGGTCCGCCCCGAAATCGCCACCAACCAACAGCATCAGCCGCTCCTTTCGCGCGAGAGTATCGCCGGAGTGAACATCAGCCGGAGGGCTGGCGCCAAGGAATTTGCGCTGCTCCGCGGCGTCGATCCGATCGCATACGAAGTACATCCGAACCTTCATCTCGTGGAAGGGCATTGGCCGGTGCGCGGCAACGCGGAATGGGTGGTAGGGCGCAGGCTGCTGGCGCGCTTCCCGTATCTTCAGCCGGGCGCCACCTTTCACTATGGGCATCGCGAATGGAAGATCGTCGGGGTCTTTTCCGACAACGATAGCGCGCGCGAATCGGAAGCCTGGACGGACATTGATGATCTGATCAACGACCGTCATTGGGACGCCGGCGGCGCGTCGGCGCTGCACGTGGTGCTGAATCCAGGCAGCGCCAAAGAATTTGCGGACGCAATCAAAGCCGACGGCCGTCTGACGCTCCAGGCCGAAACGGAGACCGAGTACTATGCCGCGCAGGCCTCGGTCGCGGGTCAACTGCGCATCCTCGGACTGATCGTGGCAATCGCGCTGGCGATCGGCGCGACCTTCGGCGGCATGAACACGATGTACACGGCCGTGACCCGGCGCAGTCGTGAAATCGGAGTGCTGCGCGTACTGGGATTCTCGCGCGGCGACATCCTGAGCAGCTTCGTGATCGAGAGCGTCATCCTGGGTGTCGCGGGCGGTGCGGCCGGCGTCGTGCTCGCGAGCGTGGTCGCGTGGGCGACAGGATTGACCAGCCGTACGATGAGCGTAGGTGCGATGTTCTTTTCATATCGGCCAACCGCGGGCGCGATTGCGGCCGGAGTGGTGGCAGCCGCGCTTATCGGCGTGGCCGGCGGGCTGATGCCGGCGCTCCGCGCTTCGCGAATCGGCATCATCAGCGCGCTAAGGGAGGCGTGACGATGGCGGCCAAGCTGCTGACGCTCGCATTTCGCAACATGCGCCGCCAGCTTCGACGAACGATCCTCACCGGGCTGACCTTCGCAACCGCAGTATTCCTGTGCACGGTGCTGATCGCAGTGCCGTGGTCGATGGATCGAATCGCCTACAACGCGTCGAAGGGGCTGCGGCTGGTGGTGACCGAGCGCAACAACGGGCGTTTGCCGGCGCGGTACTGCGGTCAAATCAAGACCCTGCCGCACGTGATAGGATGCGCGCCCGAAATCGTGTGGGGAGCGGTTTATCGCGATCCCAGGGACCCAATCATTGCCTACGGAATAAATTCCGACATCGCGAGCGTCACCGGGAGCAGCGACTACCAGCCGCCGCCGGACATGGTGAAACAACTGGCGACCGACCGCCGCAACGCGATGGTTGGATACGCACTGATGCGTGAGCATGGATGGAAACTCGGCGAACCGGTTACGCTGCGCAATCCCAGCAATGCGAAGCTCGCGTTGACCTTCATACCGATAGTCGAGTTTCCGACCGAATATTTGTCACGGGCGTTTTTGTTCGATCGCAGGATGCTCGATGACGCGGTGAAGAATCTCTACGGCGCGAACATCCAGGACGAGGCTTCTTTCATCATGGTGCGGGTCGATCGCGCCGAGAACATGGGATTGGTGGCCAACGAAGTCGACGAGAATTTCCACAACTCCGACGCGGAAACCGAAACGATGACCGAGTCCGACTCGGTTGCCAACGTCGTCAGCGCAATCGGCAACATCCGCACGATCATCTACAGCTTGTGCACGGTGGTGCTGATGACGGTGTTGCTGATCGCGGCCAATTCGATGGCGATGATGGTCCGCGATCGAATCAGCGAAGTGGCTGTGATGCGTGCGCTCGGATTCACCGGGACGCATATCGCGATTCTGCTGTTTAGCGAGGCGGCGCTGATTGGGCTCGGCGGCGCTATCGCCGGCGCGGCGCTCGCGCTGTGGATGTTTGGGCACGGTATCAGACTTGGCGAGATAACCGGGATGATCGGCTATGTCGAGGTTCGCCCGGCGACGGCGGCATTCGCAGTCGCAGGAGCGGTGATAGTGAGCCTCGCGAGCGCGGTAGGCCCGGTGATTCGCGCGATGCGCGTAGTGCCGGCGATGGCATTCCGCGAGGTTGTGTGAGCGCTCGGTGCGGAACCGTCCTGTGGACGGAATTGTTGAACAATTGTGGATAGTTAGCGCTTTAGTTCGCTTTTCTGCTTGATTAGCTGCGTCGAATCCGGCAAACAAGACGAATTAGCGCGGCTGCTCGCTGGGGGGTGGACTATCCCCGGGAGGCTTGGAGGCGCAACATAATCTTAATGGGTGAAGTTCGCCATATCATTATTCACGGGCATTTCTATCAGCCTCCGCGCGAGAGCCCGTGGACCGGTCTGATCAGCCCCGAGCATGGCGCGGCGCCCTTTCAGAACTGGAACGAGCGGATTCTCAGCGAATGCTATACGGCCAATGCGCATGCTCATACGATGTCGGGGCCGGTCGTTCACGTTCGCAACAATTATGAGTCTCTCAGCTTTGATGTCGGGCCGACGCTCGCGGGATGGCTGAATACGCATGGCAAGACCGCATATCGCGCGATGACTCGGGGCGACGCGCTGTACGTCGCCAGCCATGGTGGGCATGGCAACGCGATCGCGCAATCGTACAGCCATTCGATTCTGCCGCTGCTGCCGCCGCGTGATCGTGAGTTGCAGATCGCGTGGGGAATCGACGACTTCGTTTTCCGGTTCGGCCGCAAGCCGGCCGGGATGTGGCTGCCCGAGTGCGCTGCCGACGACGAGACCCTTGCGTCAGTGGCGGCGGCTGGAATCCAGTTCGTCATTCTGGCGTCGGACCAGGGCCGGTTCGGCGGGCCGGGCGCCGAGTCGCGCGGTGCGGGACCGTTCCTGTGGCGCAGCGGCGATCTAAGCCTGGCGGTGTTTCGATTCGACCGCGAGTTGTCCAACACCGTCTCTTTCGGCGACGGGTTGGCGGACGGCGCGCGGCTGGCGGATTGGATGGCGGACACGGCGCTCCAGCTGGAGCCCGGGGCCGCGCTGATGATTGCGACCGACGGTGAAACGTTCGGACATCACAATAAACATGGCGCCTCCGAGTTGGCGCGCGCCCTGATAGCGCTCGAAAATCGCGACGACGTGATTGTCACGAGTTGCGCGGACTACCTCGCGGCACATCCGGCCGCTGGATCGTTCGAGATTGCGGCGGCCGCCTCGTGGAGCTGTCCGCATGGCGTCGAGCGATGGCGCTCGAACTGCGGATGCCGCAACGATGCGAGCACGTCGCAGGAGTGGCGCGCGCCGTTTCGCACCGCGATGGATTTCGTGAAGTACCATGCCGAGGCGACCTATGACCGTTTCGCGCTGGCGCTGGTGAAAGATCCCGGCGCGATTCTGCGCAGCGGAATCCGCTTGCTGATCGATCCGAATCCCGCCGTCCACGAAGAGACCTTCAATCGCTTCGGCGTCGCGAACGAGGTTAATCGCGAGACGCTGCTCCGGATGTTCGAGATGGTGCGCGCGGGGCAGGCGGCGCTGACCAGCTGCGCGTGGTTCTTCGACGATTTCGGCGGCCTTGAGGGACGCGTCGCACTCAGATGGGCCGCGCGTGCGGTCGAGCTGGCAGGGGAGCACTCGGCGAGCGTCGAAAACGAGCTGCTCGAACGGCTGCGCGGAATCAATTCGAACCGCCGCGAGAATGGCGACGCCGCGACTCTGTACCTCAGCCTGAAAACGCGCGAAGCTCGCGGTCGCGTGTAGCCACAAGCAAGCACGCAAATTTAATCCACAGGTTGCCAAGCCGATGGCTCCGACCGAAGCGACTCATATCGATTCGACGCTGACCGAATCCCGCAAGTTTTCGCCGCTCGCCGAATTCAGTTCGCGTGCTTGGGTAAAAGATCTCGACGAATACAAAGCGCTCTGTAAACGCGCTGACGACGACCCCGAGGCGTTCTGGGCCGAATGTGCGCGCAATCTGCATTGGTTCAAGCCCTTTGGTAAAACGCTAGAGTGGAATTTCCCGTTTGCGAAATGGTTCGTCGGCGGCACGATCAATGCGTCGTACAATTGCCTCGATCGGCATCTCGACGGACCGCGGCGCAACAAGGCCGCGCTGATTTGGGAGGGCGAGTCGGGCGACTCGCGCGTGCTGACCTACCAGATGCTCGCCGACGAAGTTGGCCGCTGCGCCAACGCGTTGAAGAGCCTGGGCGTGAAGGACGGCGACCGCGTCGCGATCTACATGCCGCTGGTGCCGGAGGCGGCGATCGCGATGCTCGCGTGCGCGCGAATCGGCGCGATTCATTCAGTGGTCTTCGGCGGCTTCTCCTCGGAGGCGCTGGCAGATAGGATCAACGACGCCGAAGCAAAGGTTTGTATCACGGCGGACGGCGGATGGCGTCGCGGGCAGGTCGTCGAGCTCAAAAACAATGTCGATGACGCCCTGAAGAAGTGCCAGTCGATTCGCAAAGTGCTCGTGCTCAAGCGGGTCGGCAACAAGATCGAGATGCGCAAGGGGCGCGACGTGTGGTGGGACGAGCTGGTGGGCGCGCAAAGCTCCAAGTGCGAGGCCGCGCAGCTCGACAGCGAGCATCCGCTGTACACGCTCTACACCAGCGGCACCACCGGCAAGCCCAAGGGCGTCGTGCATACGACGGGCGGATACCTGACGCACGTCCTAATGACGATGCGCTGGGTCTTCGACTTGAAGGACGACGACATCTACTGGTGCACCGCCGATATCGGATGGGTCACCGGGCACAGCTACACGGTGTACGGGCCGCTGGCGGCGGGCGCGACGGTCGTCATGTACGAAGGCGCGCCGAACTTCCCCGAGAACGATCGCTTCTGGAATGTGATCGAGAAATACAAGGTCAGCATCTTCTACACCGCGCCCACGGCGATTCGGACGTTTATCAAGTGGGGCGACTCGTGGGTGAAGAAGCACGACCTGTCGAGCCTGCGGCTGCTCGGATCGGTCGGCGAGCCGATCAATCCCGAAGCGTGGATGTGGTATCGCAAGACGATCGGTGGCGAGCGATGCCCGATTGTCGATACGTGGTGGCAGACCGAGACCGGGGGAATCATGATCAGCCCGATGCCCGGCGCGATCGCCACCAAGCCGGGCTCCGCGACGTTACCTCTGCCGGGAATCGCGGCCGACGTCGTCACTCGCGAGGGGAAGAGTGTAGGTGCCAACCAGGGCGGGCTTTTGATCGTGCGGAAGCCATGGCCGGGGATGCTGCGGACGATCTACCGCGACCCCGAGCGCTACAAGAGCAACTACTTCGCGCAGATCGAGGGAGCATACTTCACCGGCGACGGCGCACGCCGCGATCAGGACGGATACCTGTGGATCATGGGCCGCGTCGACGACGTGATCAACGTCTCGGGGCATCGCCTTGGCACGATGGAAATCGAAAGCGCGCTGGTCTCGCACGCGACGGTCGCGGAGGCGGCATGCGTCGGGCGTCCCGACGATATGAAAGGGCAGGCCGTGGTCGCATTCGTGACGCTCGAGGGCGGGCGCCGGGGCGACGACAAGCTGCGCGAAGAGTTGCGCGCGCACGTAGTCAAGGAAATCGGCGCACTCGCGCGTCCCGACGATATCCGCTTCACCGAAGCGCTCCCCAAAACGCGCAGCGGCAAGATCATGCGCCGCCTGCTGCGGCAGATAGCGTCGGGCGATCAGACCCTCGGCGATACGACGACGCTCGAAGATCTGTCGGTGCTGTCAAAGCTGCGTGACGACGAGGAATGAGTGGCGTCCCTCCACCTTCTGTTTGATTCCCTCCCCCGTTCGTGGGGGGAGGGCTAGGTGGGGGACCGCCGTGCGGCGGAATTGCCCGTTGCGTCGCAGATCTGAAATCCTCAGAAATTTGGTCCCCCACTTGCCGCTCGAAGACGAGCGTCGGCCTCCCCCCACGAACGGGGAGGCAATTCAAGAAGAGAAACAATCAAGGTAGCGTTTGGATGAGAACCAATACTCAGTTCGACTGACTGACTATATGACTTACTAGTTCGGTAACCCGCGCCGGATCGAGAATGACTATTGCCGCCGCACCCACCGCGAACATGATCGCGAACCCCGCCATCAGGCGCAGATAGAATGCCGGCTGGTGGCTGGTTTGCGCGACGCCGGATTTGAAGATGGCGTTGACTCCTGCCGCCAGCGTCAGCCCGATTACCGCGTCGCGCGCCGCGCTGGTGCCGGCCTGCACGAATCCCGCCAGCGTCAGTGAGATCGCGTCGACGTCCACCAAGCCACTGATGGCAGATACCACCATCTGGCCGCTGTAGCCTGCGTAATTCTTGGCGACGCGCGTCACCAGCAGCACGATGGTGAATACCACGCCGAACTCGAGCGCGGGGCGAATCGAAAAGGGGTTGCGGAACGTGGAATCAGCGATTGCGGTATGCTCTTTCGCAACCGGCGCGAGGAGCAGGGCGGCGGCGAACCCCGCTAGCATCATGACGGCGAAGGCGGGACTCGCTGCGATCGCCAGCATCGGGCTGACTGCGGCGACCAGCAGCAGCATCCGCGGGAATAGAATCGCGTTGGCTATTAGCGCATAACGGGCCGCGGGAACCGAGGACTCGGGCGCTTCGGCGACGGCCCGCGAAATACCGGTCGTATAGGCAGTCGTCGAGGCTATTGCACCGACTATTGCAGTGAGTAATGCGCCGCGCTGGCCGCCGGTAAACTTAGTCAGGAAATAGCCTACATACGAGACCCCGGACACTAGTATGACGAATAGCCAGATCCTGCGCGGCTCGAAAAATCCAAATGGTCCGTAGCTGCCGCTCGGCAGCAGCGGGTAGATGATGAAAATCAGGCCGAGAAAACTCAGCGTGTCGATGTATTCGCGGTCGGAGATCGCGTCGCGCACAAAATGGCGGAGCTGATCGCGCTCGGCAACGATCGCCGCCAGCACGATTCCGAGCCCGGCGCCGAAGGGCCGGTCGGAGGTCAGACACAGCCCCGCCAGTGCGAAGGTCGCCACGGCCGCGAGCTCGGTGGTGATGCCGTTGCGCTTCGGGTGGTGCGCGCGCATCACGAGCACGGCGCCGATCGTGCCGGCGAACAATGCGATAGCGATTGCCGCGTTGCCGGAATGGCCGGCGACCGCGCCGATCAGCGCGATTATCAGGAAATCGCGCATCCCCGGACGCGGCGGATCGTCGGGGCCGGGCTCGCGCGTGCGGCCGACGAGGAATCCGATCGCCAGCGCGAGCAGGAATCCCAGGGCGGGCGAGTTGGAGCCGGTAAGATCGGACATCGAGACGGGGATGTTACCGGAATGCTACGACAAATGCTTGCCAGTACACTCTGGGAATGGTCCGTCTGGTTTCTTCTCCCGCTATGGGGAGAGGGTTAGGGTGAGGGACATTCGTGCGGCGCGATTGTCTGACGCGCCGCACATTCTGAATCCGGAAAATTTGATCCCTCACCCGCGCCGGAGGCGCGGCCTCTCCCCTCAAGGGGGCGAGGCAATTCAGGAAACCCGTCCGATATCGTCCATAAACCCCCGCCTTGCTGACACCTTGGCCGGGGTGGTATCTTGCTCACGTGAAGTGGGCTCGTGCCCACTTTTTTGTTGGTGTCGCCCAAAAGGGTTCGCGACATAAACCGGCGGCGGGTTTTTTTGGCCGCAGCGAGCGTATAGGTGAGAGCAGATGAACGCCCTGACGCTTCATCCTACCGCGGAAAAGGTGGTCGCGCTGCTCGAGCCGCATATCGAACGCCAGGGTTACGAGCTGGTTTCGGTGGATTTTCGCAAGGGCACGCGAAATTCCCTGCTGCGGCTGCTGGTCGACAAGCCGGGCGGCGGTATTGCTCTGAGCGACCTGGAGAAGTTGAGCCCGATGCTGGGCGATTTGCTCGACGTGTACGACCCGGTCGAGGGCCGCTATACGCTGGAGGTCGCCTCGCCGGGCGTCAACCGCCCCTTGCGCAAGCTCGAGCATTTCGAGGCGGTGAAGGGGGAGCGGGTCAAGGTGCGGACCCATCGCGCGCGCGATGGGCAGAAGTCGTTCATGGGCAGGCTGGTGGCGGTCGCTGAAAGTGGAATCGAGCTTGACGACGAGACGAGCCGCAAGCGGCAGGCGATTGGTTTCGACGAGATGTCTGGAGCGAATTACGAGTATGACTTTGACAAGTAGACGCATCGGCTCCCGATTGCGCGGAGCCACAAAAACAATTGGCGCACAACTCGTGCGCCCCGGGGAGGCGGTATGCAGGTCGATCTGAACCGGGTAATCGAGCAGGTCAGCAAGGAAAAAGGCATCGACAAAACGATCGTGATCAACGCGGTCGAGGAGATGATGCATTCGGCGGCGCGGCGCACGTTCGGGCCGGACCGCAATATCGAGTCGCGGTTCAATCCGGACCTCGGCGAAATCGAGCTGTTCGAGATAAAAACCGTGGTCGAGAAGGTCGCCAACGCGGCGGCGGAGGCCGACGTCGCCGAGGCTCGCGCGAAATACGATCCCGAGGCGGAAGTCGGCGACGAGATTCTGATCAAGCTCGATACCGCGACGATGGGCCGGATAGCGGCGCAGGCGGCCAAGCAAAATCTCATCCAGCATATTCGCGACGCCGAGCGCAAACAGATTTTCAACGAGTTCAAGGATCGCAAGCAGGAAGTCGTGTCGGGAATCGTGCAGCGCTTCGAGCGCAAGAACATGATCGTCAATCTCGGACGCACCGAGGCGATCCTGCCCGAGAAGGAACAGATTCCGCACGAGCGCTATCGACAGGGCGATCGGATTCGCGCGCTCATTTTGGACGTTGATCTGTCCGAAAAGGGACTTTCGATCGTGCTCTCGCGCACCTCGAACGACTTTCTGATGAAGCTGTTCGAGCAGGAAGTGCCGGAAATCTACGAGGGTATCGTCGAGATTCGGCAGAGCGCGCGCGAGCCGGGCGGACGCGCCAAGGTCGCGGTGTACTCCAAGGATTCGGATGTCGATCCGGTCGGCGCGTGTGTCGGGATGAAGGGGACGCGCGTGCAATCTGTGGTGCAGGAGCTGCGCGGCGAAAAAATCGACATCGTGCCGTGGACCGACGACCAGGCCGAGCTGGTCTGCCGCGCGCTGGCCCCCGCCAAGGTCTCGAAGGTGATTATCGACGAGGACGAGCATGCGATGGAGGTGATCGTCCCCGACGATCAACTGTCGCTGGCGATTGGCAAGCGCGGCCAGAACGTGCGCCTGGCGCATCGCCTGACCGGATGGAAGCTCGACGTGCGCAGCGAGGCGGAGGCCGAAGAAGAGGCACGCTCGGCGCGCGCCTCGCTCAACGCGATTCCGGGTATCGGCGATATCAACGCGGAACTGCTCTACCAGTGGGGATTCCGCTCGGCGGAGCAACTGTCGGAGGCGGATGAGACCGCGTTCGACGTCGAGGGAATCAGCGCCGAGCGCGCGACCCAGATAATCAACGCGGCGCGCGAGCACGTCGCGAACAAGAAGGTCGCCGCGGCGGAAAAGGCGGCAGCTGCCGCCGAAGCTGCCGAGGCGGCTGCAGCGGCTGCGGTCGAAGCCGCGGCGGCATCCGCGGAAGTTGCGTCCGAAGAAGCGGCGGCCACCGAAGCGGAAGGCGCGGAGGCGGCCGGCGAGACGATTGCCGAGGTTTCCGCGCCGGCTCCAGCTACTGAAGACGCGGGAGAAAAGTAAATAGCAACGTCGCCCGAGCGTACTTGCATCGGATGTATGAAGAAGGATGCGAAGGCATCGATGGTGCGAATCGCGATCGTCAATGGGCACGCAGAAGCGGATTTCGAGGCGCGGCGGACAGGGCGCGGCGGATATTTGCATCCGAAGGCGGAATGCGTCGAGCGGTTCGTCGGTTCAAAAGTTAAAGTATTTCGGGCGCTCCGGCGAAAAATAGAACGTCCTGAGCGGGACAAAATAGCGGCGGCAATAAAACTCCGACTGGATAGAAACTCAAAGGTCGAATAGTATAACTCGGATGGCGCGAAAGCGGATCAAAACTCTTGCTAGTGAATGGGGATTCCCGGTCGAGGATTTGCTCGCCGGATGCGCCCGCCTCAAGCTCGGGCATACGCAGTCCGAGTCCAGTCTTCTCTCGCCTGAAGAGGCGGACCGGCTGAAGGCCGACCTCGACAACCAGGCGCATCGCGCGACGATTCTGCGCCGCGAAACCGTGCTCGAAACGAGCAGCGGAAAAATCCTGGAAAAGCGCCTCAACGCCACCGTGATGCGCCGGCGTCATGCCGAGGGCGGCCAGCCGGCCGGTGGAGCCGACGCGCCTTTCCATTTCGAAGTCGAAGAGACCCGCGACGATTCGTTCGGGGCGCCGTTTCTCGGCGATTCACCCGCGGAGGCCGAGACTCCGGTGATGTTCGACTCGGGGCATCAAGTAGAGGCTCCAGTTGTCGAGCCGCATCGCGCGCCCGAGCCAATCGTTGTCAAGCCGGAGCCCGAAATCGAGGAGATTGGCGAAGCCGACTACGAGGCTCATCCGCCCGAGGCCGCCGTCCACATTAAGGATGAGGAACTCGAGCCCGAGCCTGAACGTGAGATCGCTACTCCTGAGCCTGAACGCGCGCCGATCGTGGCGGAGGCGGCGTCCGAGCCTTCGCCTGAAGCAGCGCCAGCAGCGCCATCGTCGCGCTTCGGTTATCGCACCGATCGCGTGCGTCCGGCGGATACTGCCGAGCGTGGCTCGATCAACTTGACGCGCGGCTCGCAGACGGGGCCGACACTCGACGACGGACAAAAGGGACCGAAGGTCCTCGGCAAGATCGATCTGCGGCCCAAGGCGCCGCCCCCGCGTCCCGCGTCGCCCGGTTCGCGTGCGGCAGCCGGCGCGCCGAGTGCGCGGCCGGGACTGACGGGACGCTTCGCGCCGCAACCGCAGCAGCAGCCCACGCAACCGGCGGACGGGATGCCGCAGCTTCCGCCCGATCAAGTGGCCAAACCCGGCGGTGGCCGCGGAATCAAGAAAAAGAAAGTCGTCAAGAAAGGCAGCACCGATCTTGCCGCCGAGCGCGAGATGCGCGGACTGCGCGTTCCGAAGAAACGGCGCGCACTACCCGGCAAGGAGCAGCGCAAGACCGAAATCACCACGCCCAAGGCCTCGAAACGCGTCGTGCGAATCACCGAGGGCGTCACAGTCGGCGACCTCGGCCGCTCGATGGGCGTCAAGGCCGGCGACCTGATCAAGAAATTGATGGAACTCGGCCAGATGGCGACGCTGAACCAGGTGCTCGACGTCGATACGGCCACGTTGCTCGCGGGCGAGTTCGGTTACAGCGTCGAGAATGTTTCGTTCGACGCCGAGCAGGTTATCGAAGAGACGCCCGAGGAAGCCGTCGTCGGCGAGAGCGTCACGCGGCCGCCGGTCGTCACCGTGATGGGCCATGTCGATCACGGCAAGACCTCGCTGCTCGACGCGATTCGCCACACCAACGTGACGGCGCGCGAGTTCGGCGGAATCACGCAGCACATCGGCGCTTACACTGTCGAGGCGAACGGGCGGAAGATTGCGTTCGTCGACACTCCCGGCCATGAGGCGTTCACTGCGATGCGCGCGCGCGGCGCCAAGGTCACCGACATCGTGGTGCTGGTGGTCGCGGCCAACGAAGGCGTGATGCCGCAGACGCAGGAAGCCATCAATCACGCGCGCGCCGCCAACGTTCCGATAATTGTCGCGATCAACAAGATCGATCTGCCCGACGCCAACCTCGACAACGTCAAGCAGCGCCTGACGCAGGTCGGCCTGGTGCCCGAAGACTACGGCGGCGACACGATCACGGTGCCGGTCTCGGCGCGCACCGGCGAGGGAATCGACAAGCTGCTCGAGATGATCCTCCTGCAAGCCGACGTGATGGAGCTGAAGGCGAATCCAGCTCGCGCCGCGCGCGGCACAATTATCGAATCGCAGCTCGACCGCGGCCGCGGCCCGGTCGCCACCGTGCTGATCCAGGAAGGCACGCTGCATCAGGGCGATCCGTTCGTCAGCGGTACTTCGTACGGTCGCGTGCGCGCGATGCAAGATCATCTCGGCCAACGCCTCACCGAGGCGGGGCCGTCGACGCCGGTCGAGATTTTCGGTCTCTCGAGCGTTCCCGAGCCGGGCACGGTGTTCACCGCGGTGGTCGAGGAGTCGAAGGCGCGGCAGGTCGCCGAGTATCGGCGCGGTAAACAGCGCGAAGGCGAACTCGCCAAGACCAGCCGCATCTCGCTCGAAGATTTGAGCCAGCGGATGGCGGCGGGCGAGGTCAAGGAACTCAAGGTTATACTCAAGGGCGACGTGCAAGGCTCGGTCGAGGCGCTGGCGGACGCGCTCGCGCGTCTCTCAACTGAAGAAGTCAAGCTCGAAGTGATCCACGCCTCAGCGGGCGCGATCTCGGAGACCGACGTGACGCTCGCGTCGGCTTCCAAAGCCATCATCCTCGGCTTCAATATCCGTCCCGAGCCGAAGGCAGCCAACCTGGCGGAGAAAGAAGGCGTCGAGATTCGCCTCTACACAGTCATTTATGAAGCGATCAACGACATGCGCGAGGCGATGGAAGGTCTGCTCGCGCCGACTTACCGCGAAAAGGCGCTCGGACGCGCCGAAGTCCGCAAAATTTTCAACGTGCCCGGCGCCACCGTCGCGGGATGCATGGTCGTCGAAGGCAAGATTGTGCGCAGCGCTCGCGCGCGGCTGGTGCGCGACGGCCGCCCGGTGTGGGAGGGCAAGCTCGCCACGCTCAAGCGCTTCAAGGACGACGCGCGCGAAGTCGCACAGGGCTACGAATGCGGTATCGCGCTCGAAAATTTCAACGACGTGAAACCCGACGACATCATCGAAGCGTTCGAGATGGAAGCGATTCTGCGCAAGCTCGCCGCGCCAACTCCCCAGACGGTGCGCGGCCAGGCGGCGGTCGAAAAGCAGCTTCAGCCTTAGAGTGTGTGTTTGCTGGTCGTTCCGGGCGCGCGGCGCGCGCGTCGGCGGAAGGGGCGTATCATCATGGTTATCGGCGTCATGCGGCTGACCCTGTTTCTGCCGGAGAATCATTCGCTCAAGGGCAAGCGGCAGGTGCTGCGCGCAATCAAGGATCGCGTCCGCAACAAGTTCAACGTCTCGATCGCCGAGTCCGACAGCCACGACCTGTGGCAGCGCGCCGAGTTGGGCATCGCGCAGATCGGCAGCGATCGCGCGTTCGTGGACAAGGCGCTGCGCGAGGTCGTGAACTTTATCGATTCGCTGGGGCTGGTCCCGCTCGGCGAAGAGCAGCTCGAAGATCATCAACTACTGACGCTGGTGAAAGTCATTGCCTGAAGGCCGAAGACCGGAGCGCGTCGCTGAGGCTGTCTTGAGAGAACTCTCGGGGCTGCTGGTGCGCGACCTGCGCGACCCGCGCCTGCGGGGCATCACGCTGACCGCCGTCAAGATGGATGACGACTTGCGTCACGGGCGCGTCTATTTCTCGCATCTCGAAGGTTCCGTGCGAGCGCCCGCCGCTGTCGCTGGCTTCAGGAGCGCGAGCGGCTTCATCAGGCGCGAAATCGGCAAGTCGCTGGGACTCCGATACACGCCCGAATTGGATTTCGAATTCGACCCCGGCCTCGAGCGCGCCGCCCGCATCGACGCGCTACTCAAGCAATCAGCCCCCAAGGACTGAGCGCATCGACTTAATCTAAAGTGAAACCCGCGGTGGGTTTCACACTTCCTCCGGCAGGGGTGACCCCTGCACCCAATGATAAGACAAGATGCGCGACTTCGTCCCTGTTAGAAGTGTTTGGGGGAGGCTGGGCGTCCGATTCTTACCTCGCCCGTTAATTTCACCGGGGCGGCCAACCGCAATGTGGCCGTCAGGTGAGGGTTCTGTGACTCAAGAAGCATCAGAGCAACCTCGCCATCTCTTCGTTCCATCCTTGTGTCATTCTGAGCGAAGCGAAGAATCCCGGATGCGTCCTAGCCTCCCTCCTACACGTCTCCCAAAGACTGAGCACCCTCGCTGTGGCATGATCACCACGGTATGGAAGCACAGCGAAAAATCACAGTGCTCGTTCGCGGCGAGCTACTTTGCTAAAGCGCAGAAGGCCGCCAACGCCGGCGTCAGCGAAACCGTTCGCAAAGGTCTCGAGTTGCTTGCTGCGAGCGATACCTACGATCAGCTCCTGAGGATGCGCGGCAAGGCAAAATTTTCCATAAATTGGAACAGACTGGGCGACGACCGCCGATTCAATTAGGCTCACTTCGACAGCATCCGCTCGCGATTCTCTCGTTTCTCGCCGCGCTCGAGCAGTGGCTCGACGTTGCCCGTGATCAGGCGCGAGCCGCGGTCGTTGCGGACGTACGTCCATGCCCATTCGACGATCACGATGAAACGGTTGCGGAATCCGATCAGAAAGAAAATGTGCACGAACAGCCACATCAGCCACGCGATCACTCCGCTGAGATGCAGCCCTGCTATGTCGGCGACCGCGGCGGCCTTGCCAATCGTGGCGAGCGTGCCCTTGTCGCGGTAGTGAAACGGGATCGCCGGCTCGCCGCGAATCAATCGCACGACGTTCTTCGCCGCATGCCGGCCTTCCTGCAGCGCGGCCGGCGACAGTCCGGGCACCGGCTTGCCGTCCGACGAGACCGACGCGAGGTCGCCGATCACGAACACGGCGTCGGCGCCCGGCACCGAGAGATCCTGGTTCACGATCACGCGGCCCGCGCGATCCACCTTGACGTCCGCGCCGAGCGTCTTGCCCAGCGGCGATGCGGCCACGCCCGCGGCCCAGATTACGGTGCGCGAGTCGAGCCGCGCGCCGCCGTGCACGACCCCGCGATCGTCGATTGCGGTCACCGGAGAATCCGTGATGACTTCGACGCCGAGCCGCTCCAGTTGCCGCCGCGCGCTAGCCGACGATTGCGGCGACATCGCGGGCAGCACCTTCGGGCCTGCCTCGATCAGCACGATTCGCGCGTGCCCCGGATCGATTTTCCGAAAATCGCGCTCGAGCACGCGCCGCGAAATCTCGGCGAGCGCACCGGCCATCTCGACGCCCGTCGGACCCGCGCCGATTATCGCGAACGTCATCCAGTTGGCGACTTCCGCCGCGTCGATCTCGCGCTCGGCCGCTTCGTACGCGACCAGCACGCGTCGGCGAATCTCGACCGCATCCTCGAGCGTCTTCAAACCGGGCGCCGGCTCGAGCCATTGGTCGTGCCCGAAATATGAATGCGTCGCGCCGGTCGCCACGATCAAGTAATCGTACGCCACTTCACCGTCGAGAAGCTGCACGATCTTTCGACGCGTGTCGATCGACGACGCTTCGCCAAGAATGACGCTCGCGTTACGCTGGCGGCGCAGGATCCGCCGAATCGGCGACGCGATGTCGCCTGGATTCAGCGCTGCGGTCGCGACCTGGTACAGCAGCGGCTGAAACAAGTGATGGTTGCGGCGATCGATCACAGTCAGCCGCACCGGCGCGCGCTTGAGCGCGCGCGCAGCCGCGATTCCGCCGAATCCGCCGCCGACGATCACGACGTGCTTAATGGGAGCCAGCGCGTCCACAATGTTTGATCGTACCTCTTCTTAGTACCGGGTGCAGGGGTCACCTCTGCCGCGGGTGCTGGGCGCGCAGCCCCGCATACTAATGTTAAGCTCGGAGCGGACCCATGAATTCGATTGTGTTGGTGGATAAGCCCGCCGGAATCTCGTCGGCAGAGGTGGTGCGTCGCGTCAAATCGCGCGTGAAGCCGGCCCGCGTGGGACATCTCGGCACGCTCGACCCGTTCGCGACCGGGCTGCTGCCGATCATGGTCGGCGAGGCAACCAAGCTCGCGCCGTTTATCGATGGCGGCGACAAGGAGTACGCAGGCCTGATCCGGCTCGGCGTCGAGACCGATACGCTCGATCGCGACGGCGCCGAAGTCCGCCGTGCCGGTGTGCCCGCAATATCAGCCGAGACGCTTGCGCAGGTCGCCGCGCAGTTCACCGGCCCAATCGAGCAGGTCCCGCCCGTGTATTCCGCGATCAAGCGCGCCGGCGTTCCGCTTTATCGGCTCGCGCGGCGTGGCGACGACGTTGCGCCGCCCGAAAAACGCAGCGTCGAGATACGTCGCCTCGATCTGATTTGCGAAGCGTCCGACGCGATTCGATTCGTCGCGACGTGCTCACCGGGCACTTACGCGCGCTCGCTGGCCCGCGACATCGGCGTCGCGCTCGGGACAGTCGCGCATCTCGAGGAACTCCGCCGCACGCGCAACGGTGCATTCTCGATTGCCGACGCGACGCCACTCGCCGACGTCCTCGCAGCTCTCGATTCGGGCGAGCCACTCGCCCACACGATCTCGCTACGCGACGCGCTCCCCGGTATGCCGGAGCTGGCCGTCGATGCGACGGCTGAAAAGCGGCTCCGCAACGGGGACTCGCGAGCACTCGACTCGCAGGTTCCATCCACGGGACCGCTCTTCAAGGTGATATCGCACCGCGGTGAACTGATCGCAGTAGCGCGAGTGACCTCGCGAGTCACGGCGATCGTCGAACGAATCTTCAATCTCGATGCCGGGGGAACTTAGCCCTTAATTCCCTCCGTATTTTCCCCGCCTTTACTCCTCTTCCCGGCTCTGTTAATTTGGTCGGCTAACGATAAAGGAAAAGGGAAAGTAAGAACTCCGAATGCCTCTTCCATCAGCCCGTAAGCGGGAAGTCATCCAAGCCAACGCTCGAACCACCAATGACAGTGGCTCACCTGAAGTTCAGGTGGCGCTACTTTCGGCCCGGATCGACCAGTTGACCGAGCATCTCGCGGCGCACAAAAAGGACCATCATACGCGCCGCGGACTGTTGCGACTGGTCGGCAAGCGTCGTCGGCTGCTTGACTACCTGCATTCGCGCGATTTTTCGCGCTACAAAGGGCTGATCGATAAGCTGGGCATCCGGAGATAGGCCGCACATATTCTGCCGCGACGCCCTCAACACCTCGGGCGCGCGGGCCTTGGCTGCCATCCTGGCAGGTAACAAGGCGCGTCCCCTGTGACGCCTCGCGGGCAGTGAAAAACCGCAATCGTCGCGCGGCCTCAGATCCTCCCTCAGGTATCACTAATGTACGAGAAACTCGAAATTGATTTCGCGGGGCGCAAGCTCTCGCTCGAAACCGGCCGCCTGGCCAAGCAGGCGCATGGCAGCGTGCTCGCGACCTACGGCGACACCGTAGTGCTCGCGACCGCGGTCTCGCAGTATGAAGCGCGGCCCAACATGGACTTTCTGCCGCTCACCGTGGACTACGTCGAGAAGACGTTCGCGGCCGGCAAGATTCCCGGTGGTTTTTTCAAGCGAGAAGGGCGTGCGTCCGAGAAGGAGATTCTCACCTCGCGCCTGATCGACCGCGCGATGCGTCCGCTGTTTCCCAAGGGCTACGATCGCGAAACCCAGATCATCGTGACCGTGCTGTCCGCCGATCGCGACAACGATCCCGACATGCTCTCGTTGATTGCGGCCTCGGCGGCGCTGCTGGTCTCGGACATCCCGCACAAAGGCCCGGTTGCATCGGTCCGGATGGGCCGTGTCGAAGGCAAAATTGTCGTCAATCCGACTCACACCGAGATCGAGGGCAGCGACGTGTCGCTGGTAGTTGCGGCCA
Source organism: uncultured delta proteobacterium (assembly GCA_963724395.1). Lineage (GTDB taxonomy): Bacteria > Desulfobacterota > Binatia > Binatales > Binataceae > Binatus. Next base: position 1,168,133 of record CAVRUK010000006.1, read on the forward strand.
GTCCCGATTCGATCATGATGCTCGAAGGCGGCGCGCAAATCGTCGACGAAGAGGCGATCCTCGAAGCGCTCTTCGCGGCGCATGAGGCGATGCAGCCTATTTTCGCGATGCAGGAAGAGTTGCGCCGGCGTGCGGGCAAGCCCAAACGCGAGTTCGCGGTCAAAGAACGCGACGAGGCGCTGTTGGCGGCCGTCGAGAAGAGCATCGGCGACGGAATCGAGAAAGCGCTCGTGACCAAGGGCAAGAAGGAGCGCGCCGCCGCGTTGTATGCAGTCAGCGACAAGGTCGTGGCCGAGCTCGGCGAGAAGTTTCCCGACCGTGCCAAGGAAATCGTCGACGCCTGCGACTACCTGGTGCGCACTCGCGTGCGGCTCGCGATCCTCGACGATGACAAGCGAATCGACGATCGCAAGTCCACCGACATCCGCCAGATTAACGCCGACGTGCAGGTTCTCCCACGCACGCACGGCTCCGCGGTGTTCACCCGCGGCGAGACCCAGGCGCTCGCGACCGTCACGCTCGGCACATCTTCCGACGAACAAAAGATCGACGCGCTGCTCGGCGAGCGTTTCAAGAAGTTCATGCTGCATTACAACTTCCCGCCGTTCTCGACCGGCGAGGTAAAGTTTCTGCGCGCTCCGTCGCGGCGCGAAGTCGGCCATGGCGCGCTCGCCGAACGCGCGCTCTCTCCCATACTTCCTGACGAAGCCGACTTCCCATACACGATTCGCGTCGTGTCGGACGTGCTCGAATCCAACGGCAGCTCCTCGATGGCCACGGTATGCGGCGGCAGTCTCGCGCTGATGGATGCGGGCGTGCCGACCAAGGCTCCGGTCGCGGGCATTGCGATGGGCCTGGTGAAGGAAGGCGACAAGGTTCGCGTGCTCACTGACATCCTCGGTGACGAGGACCATCTCGGCGACATGGACTTCAAGGTCGCCGGCACCAAGGCAGGCGTCACCGCAATCCAGATGGACAACAAGGCCGGCGGCGTGTCGAAGGACATCATGCGCCAGGCGCTCCATCAGGCGCGCGATGCGCGCTTGTTCATTCTCGGCGTGATGGAAAAAGCGCTGGCCACGGCGCGCAAGGACGTCTCCAGCTACGCGCCGCGAATCGTCACGCTGCATATCAAGCCCGACAAGATTCGCGAAGTGATCGGCCCGGGCGGCAAGGTCATCCGCGGATTGGTCGAGCAGACCGGCTGCAAGATCGATATCGAGGATGACGGCACCGTGCTGATAGCGTCGGCAGACGGGACCGCGATGGAAAAAGCGATCAGCATGATCCAGGCGATCACCGCTGAGCCCGAAATCGGCAAAATCTACCACGGCACGGTCCGCAAGATCGTCGAGTTCGGCGCCTTCGTCGAGATAATGCCGGGCACCGACGGCCTCCTCCACATCTCGCAAATCTCGAACGAGCGGATCCGCCGCGTCGAGGACGTGCTGCACGAAGGCGACGAGATCAATGTGAAGGTGCTCGACGTCGATCGCAGCGGCAAAATCCGGCTCTCGATGCGCGAGGCCGAGCAGGAACCAGAAAAGGGAAATTAACCGGGCGAATGATTCAAAAGAGCATTATCGGAAACGGCGTGCGGATTCTCACCGAGGCGATGCCGCAAGTCGTCTCCTCGTCGATTGGGATTTGGGTCGAAAACGGCTCGCGTTACGAGGAGCCGGCCGAAAACGGCACCTCGCATTTCATCGAGCATCTGCTGTTCAAGGGCACCAAGAAGCGCACCGCCGCGCAAATCGCCGAGGCCTTCGACGCCGTCGGCGGCGTGCTCAATGCCTTCACCGGCAAGGAGTACACCTGTTATTACGCCAAGGTGCTCGGCAAGGACCTCGAGATGGCGACCGAGGTGCTCGCCGATATTTTTCTCGACTCGGTCTTCGATCCCGCCGAGATAGAGCGCGAGCGCCAGGTCGTCCTGCAGGAAATCTCGCAGGCCGAGGACACCCCGGACGATTTCATCCACGACCTGTTCACCGAAGAGTTCTGGAAGGGGCATCCGCTAGCGCTGCCGATTTTCGGCTCGGTCGCGACGGTAAATAAAATCGATCGCGAGCTGCTGACCTCGTTCATGGCGGCGCGCTACCGCTCGAGCCGCGTCTTTATCGCCGCGGCCGGCCAGGTCGAGCACGAACGCCTCACCGCGAAGTGCGCGGGACTGTTCGGCGGCGTCGCCGGTGACGGCAAGGTCGAAAAGTTCTCGCCGCCTGTGGACAAGCCGCTCGTGCTGACGCGCGAAAAGAAGCTCGAGCAGGCGCATATCTGTATCGGCGGCCCCGGCATCAGCCAGTCGCATCGGCTGCGCTACGCGGCTTACGTACTCAACACGGCGCTGGGCGGCGGGATGTCCTCGCGGCTGTTCCAGGAAGTGCGCGAGAAGCGCGGCCGCGTTTACAGCATCTACTCGTTCATCTCGTCGTTTATCGATTCCGGCTACTTCGGCGTCTACGCCGGCACCAATCCGGAATGGGTCGATGAAGTGCTCGAAGTCACCGTCGCCGAACTGCGCAAAGTCGAGCACGATGGCCTCGAACCGGCCGAACTAGCCCGTGCCAAAAGCCAACTCCAGGGCAACATGCTGTTAGGGATGGAATCCACCGAAAGCCGCATGAACCGGCTCGCGCGCAACGAGATCTACTTCCGCCGCGACGTCTCGCTCGAAGAGTTGTCAGTAGGAATCGAAGCCGTCACCAACGACAACATCGTCGAGCTGGCATCCTCATGGTTCCAGCCCGACAAACTCGCGATGGTCCTGCTAGGCGATCTGAAAGGCCGCAAAAGAGGCCGCGAAGTCTTCGCCCCGCTGGCGTGAACCCACATTTGTCCGCGACCGGTCCCCCTTCCCACACTGGGAATGGGTCAGGGGTTAGGTTTGGCTAGCATTGGCCGCGATGCTCGCCGAACTTTCCGATGACGGCCGTTGCATCACGCAAGTGATTCGAGTTATCGCGTAACCAGATGCGACCGACTGTGAAAATTGCGCGAGTGAGCAAAGGTGCGCTGCCGATTCCCTCCTACCAGAGCGAGCATGCGGCGGGGATCGATCTTATGGCCGACATCGGCGTGCAGATCGAGATGGCGCCGCGCGAGCGTCGCGCCGTCCCTACAGGAATCGCCCTCGAGATTCCGGTCGGTTACGAGGGCCAGGTGCGCCCGCGCAGCGGCCGCGCGCTGAAAGAGGGACTCGCGCTCATCAACTCGCCCGGAACCATCGACGCCGACTATCGCGGAGAAGTTAAAGTATTACTTGTAAATTTAGGCGAGCAGCCGATCGTGATTAAACCCGGCGATCGAATCGCCCAACTCGTCATTGCGCCGGTCGTTCGCGCCGACCTCGTCGAGGTCGATGAACTGACGCCCAGCGCACGCGGCCCCGGCGGCTTCGGACACACCGGCCGCTGACGCGATCAGCGAAAAGCGCGCCCTCTCGATTGCGCCAGCAGCCTCGCGTACTTTAATTTCATCGACACTGAAAAAGTGAAAGACAAACCGACCGAGACCGATGCGGCATTGACCGCGGTAACGCCGATCGACGGCCGTTACCGCGCGCGCACCCGGAGCTTGGAGGCGTACTTCAGCGAGTTCGCGCTAATTCGCCACCGCGTCCGCGTCGAGATCGAATGGTACCTGTCGCTCGCGGGGCATCCCGAGATCGGCGCGCTGAAACCGATTCTCGCGGCCACCGCGAAGAAGCTCCGCGCCGTTTACGAGGACTTCAGGCTCGACGATGCGCGCCGCGTCAAAGAACTCGAGGCGACCACCAATCACGACGTCAAGGCGGTCGAGTATTTCGTCAAAGAGCGAGTCGCCGCGATCGATCCGACGCTGCCGATCGAGATGGTGCATTTCGCGTGCACCTCCGAGGACATCAACAACCTCGCCTACGCACTGATCCTGAAGGAATTCGTCGCTGACGACCTGACGCCGCGGCTCGAAGCAGCGGTCGCGCCGATCGTCGAGCTGGCGCATCGCTACAAGGCGCATCCGATGATGGCGCGGACGCACGGCCAGGAAGCGTCGCCGACGACAGTCGGCAAGGAGATGGCGATATTTGCGACCCGCCTGACGCGCCAGCTCTCGCAGCTCCGCCATCAGGAATTTCTGGGCAAGCTCAACGGCGCCGTCGGCAACTTCAACGCGCATCATTTCGCGCATCCGGAGGTTGACTGGATCGAGCACTCGCAAAATTTCGTCGAGCGGCTCGGCCTGACCTGGAATCCGATGACCACGCAGATCGAAAGCCACGATTTTATCGCCGAGCTGTTCGGTATCCTGATGCGAATCGACACGATCCTGCTCGGCTTCTGCCGCGACATGTGGAGCTACATCTCGATCGGCTACTTCGCGCAGAAAGCCGTCGCGGGAGAGACCGGTTCGTCGGTGATGCCTCACAAAGTCAACCCAATCGACTTCGAAAACTGCGAGGGCAACCTTGGAATCGCGAGCGCGCTGTTCGATCACCTGGCGGCGAAGCTGCCGGTCTCGCGATGGCAGCGCGATCTGACAGACAGCACCGCAATACGCGCGATGGGCACGGCGTTTGGCCATTTGGTCGTCGCGCTCGCGTCGTTGGAGCGCGGCCTTCAGCGCGTCGAGCTCAACGAGTCACGGATTGCCGAAGATCTCGAAGCCGAGCAGGCGTGGGAGGTAGTCGCCGAGGCGATTCAGACTCTGATGCGCCGCCATGGGCTGCCGAAGCCGTACGAGACGCTTAAGGAACTGACGCGCGGGCGGCGAATCGATGGCAGTATGGTCAAGGAGTTCATTGCGACGCTGCCCCTGGAAGAAGGTGCTAAGCGCGCGCTCCTCGAGTTGAATCCGCGCAGCTATGTGGGACTCGCAGCGAAGCTCGTCGAGCGATTCGCGCCGCCCGCCGCAAAAGCGGACCTCGGACTGGCGAAAAAGGCGCGCGCGGCGAAGCGGTGAGGCCGTCTATCCACAACGCTCGCGCGGACGTTTGTGGACAACTGGCGCCGGCTTCGTTGTGATGCGGCGACCGGTCGGTAAAATGATTAGGTTAAGATAATCCGATCAACCAAATGGGAGAACGAACTGTGGAAACGACTCCGCAAAAACTCGAAATGTTCTACGAGGGCAAGGCGAAGAAACTTTACTCCACGTCCGACCCCGACCTCGTCATCGCCTACTTCAAGGACGACGCGACCGCCTTCAACGGCAAGAAAAAGGACACGATCGAAGACAAGGGCGTGATGAACAACCGGATGTCGGAGTTGTTCTTCACGCTGCTCGAGAAGCAGGGCGTGAAGACGCACTTCGTCCGCCGCTTGAACGATCGCGAGATGCTCTGCAAGCGCCTGCAGATCATTCCGGTCGAGACTGTGGTGCGGAATATCGTCGCGGGCTCGATGGCGAAGCGGCTCGGACGCGAGGAAGGCGAGCAGCTGCCGCATCCGATTGTCGAGTACTACTACAAATCGGACGCACTCGACGATCCGCTGATCATCGGCGAGCATGCAATCGCGTTCGGCTGGGCGACTGCCGCAGAGCTCAAGCAGGTCGATGCGATGGCGCTGAAGGTCGATAGCGTGTTGACCAAATTCCTCGACGAGCGCGGCGTGATACTGGTGGATTTCAAGCTCGAATTCGGACGTCATCGCGGCGAGATTCTGCTCGGCGACGAAATCTGCCCCGACACTTGCCGTTTCTGGGACAAGGCTACCCGGCAGAAGCTCGACAAGGATCGGTTCAGGCGCGACTTGGGCGGCGTCGAGGAGGCGTATCACGAGATGTTGCGGCGGGTTGAGAACTGAGGGCTGACGGTCGCGCGCCAGAGGCAATGAGTTGCAAGTAAGAGTGTTCGTGACGCCCCGCAAGGGCATCCTCGACCCGCAAGGGCGCGCGGTTGAAAGTTCGCTTCACAGTCTCGGCTTCAAAAACGTCTCGGGCGTCAAAGTCGGCAAGTACATCCTGCTCGAAGTCGAAGCGCGGACCACGTCGGAGGCGCGGGACGAAGCCAAGAAGATGTGCGAGGCGCTCCTCGCCAACCCGGTGATCGAGGACTACCGCTTCGAGGTGGACGGCGAATGAAGTGGGGCGTCGTGCGATTCCCCGGCTCTCTGGACGACGGCGACGCGCTGTATGCGATTGCCGACGTGATGGGCCAAGACGCGCGCATCCTCTGGCACAAGGACGAATCGCTCGGCAGCGTCGAGTGTATCTTGCTGCCGGGCGGGTTCAGCTACGGCGACTACCTGCGCACGGGCGCGATCGCGCGCTTCTCGCCGATCATGAAGAGCGTCGGGAAGTTCGCGGCCGACGGCGGGCTCGTGATCGGCACCTGCAACGGCTTTCAGATTCTGTGCGAGGCGCATCTGCTGCCCGGCGCGCTCACGCGCAACCGCTCGCTTTCTTTTGTATGCGAGCGGGTGTGGCTCCGCGTCGAGAACGCGGCTACACCGTTCACGCGCGCGACGAAGCAGGGCGACTTGCTGCGGCTGCCGATCAAGCACGGCGAAGGATTGTACGTCGCGCCCGAAGATGAGCTGCGCCAGATGGAAGAGCGCGGGCAGGTGATTCTGCGCTACGTCGATGCGGACGGGCGCGAGAGCGACGCGGCGAATCCCAATGGCTCGATGCGTGCGATTGCGGGCGTCGCCAACGAACGCTTCAACGTTTTTGGTTTGATGCCGCATCCGGAGCACGCGGTAGAAGCGATGCTCGGCGGCACCGACGGGCTCAAGATATTTCAGTCGATAGCGGAGAGCGCGTGATGAGCGAGCGTCCCGTTTCGCTGGCGGGCGAGCCGAAAGTCGAGATCGAGCAGGCCCGCGCGTTCGGACTAGCGCCCGACGAGTATCGCAAGATCGAAGAGATCATCGGCCGCACGCCGACTTACACCGAGCTTGGCGTGTTCTCGGTGATGTGGTCGGAGCATTGCTCGTACAAGTCGTCGCGGCGTCATCTGAGAAAGCTGCCGTCGAAGAGCGAGCTCGTTGTGCAGGGGCCGGGCGAGAACGCCGGCGCGATCGACGTCGGCGATGGCTGGGCGGCGGTCTTCAAAATCGAAAGCCATAACCATCCTTCCTTCGTTGAGCCGTACCAGGGCGCCGCGACCGGCGTCGGCGGCATCCTGCGCGACATTTTCACGATGGGCGCGCGGCCTGTGGCGAGCATGAACTCGCTCAAGTTCGGTTCGTTCGAGCATCCGCGTACCCGCTACCTACTCGGTGGAGTGGTCGGCGGGATCGGCGGCTACGGCAATTGCGTCGGCGTTCCGACGGTCGCGGGAGAAGTGATGTTCGACGCGGCGTACAACGCCAACATCCTCGTCAACGCGTTCTGCCTCGGGCTGGTGCGCAAGGGCGAGATGATGAGCGCGAAGGCGCGCGGCGTCGGCAACCCGGTGCTTTACGTTGGCTCTGCAACCGGGCGCGACGGCATTCATGGCGCATCGATGGCGTCGGCGGAGTTCGACAAGGAAAGCGAGGCCAAGCGCCCGGCGGTACAGGTCGGCGATCCGTTCACCGAGAAATTATTGATCGAGGCGTGTCTGGAAGCGGGCAGGACCGGCGCGATCGTCGCGATCCAGGACATGGGCGCGGCGGGACTGACGTCGTCGTCGAGCGAGATGCCGTCGCATGGTGGTCTCGGAATCGAACTCGATCTCGACGCGGTGCCGCTGCGCGAAGCGGGGCTGACGCCGTACGAAATTCTGCTTTCCGAATCGCAGGAGCGGATGCTGATCGTTGCCGAGCGCGGGCGCGAGGCGGAACTGCAGGCGGTGTTCGAGAAATGGGACCTGCACGCTGTCGTGATCGGACGCATAACGGACGACCAGCGATGGCGTGCGCGATGGCATGGGCAGGTCGTCGCGGATCTTCCGATCGGCGCGCTGGCAGACGACGCGCCGCTGTACGATCGTCCCGCGGCCGCGCCAAAGACTCAGGCCGCGAAATTTTCCGTCCCTCAGAAACATCCTGAGGCTACTAAAGCGCTGCGTGCGCTGCTCGACAGTCCCAATATCGCGTCGAAGAAGTGGGTCTATCGGCAATACGACTCGATCGTGCAAAGCAACACGGTGCTGGGACCGGGCAGCGACGCGGCGGTACTGAGAATCAAGAATTCGCGGCGTGCGATGGCGCTCAAGGTCGATTCGAATCCTCGCGCGTGCACGCTCGATCCGTATCTCGGCGCCGTCGCGACGGTCTGCGAAGCGGCGCGCAACGTCGCGTGCGCGGGAGCGCGGCCGGTCGGAATCACGAATTGCCTGAACTACGGCAACCCGGAGCGCCCCGAGGTGATGTGGCAATTCATCCGCGGCGTCGACGGGCTGCGCGATGCGTCGATTGCGTTCGGCGCGCCGGTGGTCAGCGGCAACGTGAGCTTTTACAACGAGACCGAAGGCCATCCGATCCCGCCGACGCCGACGATCGCGGTGCTGGGCGTGATGACCGACGTCGCCAGGCACGTTACGCAATTCTTCAAGAGTCCAGGTGACGGGATCGCGATCGTGCGCACGGCCAGACCGTCACTGGCAGCCAGCGAGTACGCGGCATTCTTCGGAATCGACGGCGGACAGCTTGGCGCGATTGACCTGACGCGGGAAGCTGCGCTGGTGGAGGGACTGGTTGAAGGCGCTGAACAGGGGCTGATAAGATCTGCTCACGATATCGCCGAGGGCGGGCTTGCGGTGGCATTGACCGAGGCTTGTTTCAATCCGCGGGCGATTCTGGGAGCCGAAGTTGAACTTGGGCGCGCTGGAAACGCTGACGCGGTTGATTTTTTTGGCGAGGGCGCATCGACGGTGATTTTGTCGGTCGCGCCCGGCGATTTGCCCCGTGTCGAGAGTTTGTTTGCCGGTCGAGGATTGGAGTTTGCAGTTGTCGGACGCGTGCTCGCCGATCCGCGGCTGAAGATTGGCGGATCGCTCGACGAAGAGGTTGCCGAACTGCAGCGAATTTACGAAGACGCGATCCCACGGAGGCTCAGAGGCGGTGACTGAAGAAGATTCGGTCCTTGCTGTCGAAGCAGTAGAAGAATCGAACCTCGACGTCTTCCACGAGGAATGCGGGGTGTTCGGCGTGTATCGGCATCCCGAGGCCGCCAACCTTGCGTACCTCGGCCTCTACGCGCAGCAGCATCGCGGGCAGGAGTCGGCGGGAATCGTCTCGTCCAACGGCAAGTCGCTGATTTCGCATCGCGGGATGGGGCTGGTCGCCGATGTCTTCAACAACTCGATCATAGAGAAGCTCGAGGGCACCAGCGCGATTGGGCATAACCGCTACTCGACGACCGGCTCGACGACGATCGGCAACTGCCAGCCGCTGGTGGTTGAATACGCGCGCGGGGGGCTGGCGCTCGCGCACAACGGCAACATTGTAAATTTCAATGAGCTGCGCGAGCGGCTGGAGTCGACCGGCTCGATCTTCCAGTCGTCGTCGGACAGCGAAGTGATGATTCATCTGATCGCGGCGTCGCATGCGCCGACCCTGCCGGAGCGGGTCGCGGAGGCGCTGGCGCAGGTGCGCGGCGCGTACTCGCTGGTGGTGCTGACGGAAGATTCGATGATCGCGGTGCGCGATCCGAATGGCTTCCGCCCGCTGGTGCTGGGTAATCTCAATGGTGCGACGATCGTGGCGTCGGAGACTTGCGCGCTGGACCTGGTGCGCGCCGAGTATGTTCGCGAGATCAATCCCGGCGAGATGATCGTCGTCGATGAGGGCGGGCTGCGCTCGCTGAATCCGTTCGCGCATGCGCCGACCAAGCGCTGCATTTTCGAGTACGTGTATTTCTCGCGGCCCGACAGCCAGGTCTATGGCCGCAACGTGTACCAGGTCCGCAAGCAGCAGGGGCGCGCGCTCGCGCGCGAGGCGCCGGCGATCGCGGATATCGTCGTGCCGGTGCCCGATTCGGGCACGCCCGCCGCGCTCGGTTACGCGGAAGAATCGGGAATCCCGTTCGAGATGGGCTTGGTGCGCAGCCATTACGTCGGCCGCACGTTTATCGAGCCGCGCTCGTCGATTCGCCATTTCGGCGTGAAGATCAAATTCAACCCGGTGGCGGAACTGCTGCGGGGCAAGCGAATCGTGCTAATCGAAGACTCGCTGGTGCGCGGGACCACGCTCAGCAAAGTGATCCCGATGCTGCGGCAGGCGGGTGCGCGCGAAGTTCACATGCGAATCGCGGCGCCGCCCACGACCCACTCATGCTTTTACGGCATCGACACGCCCACGCGCGAGGAACTGCTGGCGTCGTCGCATTCGATCGAGGAGATCCGCAAATACATCACCGCTGACACGCTCGCCTTCCTTAGTTGGGACGGGCTGTACTCGTTCAACGGCGAGAGCCGCGAGGGATTTTGTGACGCGTGCTTTACCGGCAACTATCCGGTCGAGATTCCGCGAGATACTGGCCCCGCCCAGCTTCATTTGTTCCTCGCCAATGAAGACGGACTGAAGGCCGACCGCCGCTAGTGGCTGCGTAGCTCTTCGTCGATCGCTGCCTCGAAGGCCGAGGGCGTCTGAGCGCCGTTCATCGAATGGCCGCCCACGATGAAATGGGGAATTCCGCGCAGGCCAGCTGCCTCGCCTTCCGTCCGATCGGCGACCACGGCATCCTCGTACTTGCGCTCATCAAGGCACCGGTCGAATGTCAGCGAATTCAGTCCAAGCTGCGAGGCCGTTGCCTTTAGTGCATCCGTCGAGAGTCCTGACGGATTTTCGAAGAGCGCGTCGTGATAAGCCCAGAACTGGCCCTGCTCGTCGGCGCATCGCGCGGCGATCGCCGCGTCCATGGCGTAGCGGTGAGAAGACAGCGGGAAATCCATCCACACCAGCCGCACCTGGTCGCCATATTTTTCCATCACCTGGCGGACTGAATCTTCAGCCTTGCGGCAAAATGGGCACTGGTAATCCGAGTATTCGACGATCGTTACCGCTGCGTTGTCGCCGCCACGTTGTGGATGGCCGGCGGCTGCCTGACCGTCCTGCAAGCTCGGCTGACGCGCCGGCTCTGAATCCGGGCTATTGCCCGGCGAAGGAACTCGAACCCAATCGTCCTCCGCCAGCACGACGCCACCAGACATCAGCATTGAGGCGCAGATGATTGTCGCCACAATAGTACTAGTCATGTTTCGCAATGATTTTCCCCGCTAACGCTAGTTCGCCCGTATTTTATGGTCGCCAGCCAAAACCACGCAAGTACCGGGCTGGCAGTAGGTAGAGATGATTCGAACCTATGTTGACGCTAAGGCTAGGGCGTTGAGTCGACGATGTCCTGAACGAATTCCTTCATCGGCCGGCGCGTAACCAGTATGCAAATGCATCCGGTCCGCGGGTAGCTAAGGCATACGCTGTAGCCCTTGTATTGATAATAGTGGTGCTCGGCGCCGTAAACGTTGGTCTCGCCCAGATCCTGCGACTCGCCCGGCGGTGGCTGTAGCCCGTGCGACTTCATGTAGGTGCACAGGATCGTTCCCGGGCCGCCCCGATAAAACGTGAATGCGACCGGGCTGCCGTCAGGCAGGTGATCCAACCGTGCTCCGACCAGCTTGTAACCTCGCTGCCCAAAGTCCCACACAAATCCCGGAAGCTGATGCTCCATGTAAGTGTCCGATATGTCGGCGGGTGAGTTCGACTTCACATTGGGTTCGAAATGCTCGACGAACTGCGCGTAGTTGTTGATTGCCAGGTCGAAGGGAGGAATCGCGTGCGCTGGGGCTGGGCCGCCGAGGCCATGCAGTATCACGAATGCGAAAACTGCGACCGCGGCTATCGCGACTGGCGCCCAGACTCGCGCGCCGCGCATCGACAGCCAACCAGCGCGGTCCGCGCCGGCGGCTCGATCGCGCCCGCGTCCCGCGGCTTTGGTGGCATCGGCCGCGTCGACTGCGTCCAGCGCGGCAAGAATCGATCCGCGGACCATCGCCGGCGTCTTACGCATCGCGGCGCGCTCGCGCAGCAGCGTCTTGACGGCGCGCTCCTCCGCGAAGCGTGCGCGACAACCCACGCATCCCGCCAGATGCTCCTCGGCTTCGCGCAACTCCGACGCGCTCAACTCACCGTCAACGTGAGCCGACAGGTATTTCTCGATGTAGGTGGCGCAGTCCATTGTTATCGTGCCCGACTCGCTACACTCCAACCGGCATGTTGCTTCGGAGTCAAGACCGTATTATCCCTCGCTCTTTGGCGAAGCTTGCCAACGTCTCGCGCAGCATCGCGCGTCCACGTGACACTCGCGATTTTACGGTGCCAATCGGTATGTTCAGAACCCCCGAAACCTCCTGGTAACTCAGTTCTTCTATATCGACGAGCACAATCGCCTCCCGGAACTCTTCCGGCAAGCCCGCCAGCGCCGTCTCGACTTCACCCTCCATCCGTTGTCCCGACAGCATGGCCTCCGGATTCGATCCTGCCGGGTCGGTTCGCAGGCTTTCCCCCTCGACCTTTCGCTCGAACTCGTCCGCGGAGGCGGCGGGCTGCTCGCGAGAGGATTTCCGATAGCCGTTGCGAAAATTGTTGAACAGGATGGTGAGCATCCACGCGCGGCAGTTCGTTCCGCTCTCGAATTGATGAAAGAAGCGGTACGCACGCAGCACCGTTTCCTGCAGCAAGTCATTGGCGTCGTCGGGATTGCGCGCGAGCCGGATCGCCATCGTGTAGAGCGAGTCGAGATGAGGCAATGCCTCGTCTTCGAATCGCTTGCGCCGATCCGCGCCGCTGCCGCTCTTGTCCGCCATATGCGAAGTTCAGAAACATAGCATCCCGCATCATTAAAATCTTGCATAGGCACAAAATGTTCCCGTTGGCGCGGTTTATTTTGCGGTCGATGCCACTCCGGCGACTTGCAGCAGCATCCGGTTCGCCTCACTCTCCGTAGTATCATTAGACAGAACGGTCGTGAGATAGAAATCGTGAGTCCCGAGACGTTTAGACTCTGCGACGAGGCTGTAGTAATTTCGGCGCGCAACACATAGCTGAGGAGATGACGAGTATGATCAAGACTAGACTTACAGGCGCGATGCTGGCGACGGCCGTCGCGTTGATTTGCGCGAGCAACACCGCGTACGCGGCTGACAGTTCGAATTCGGCTGCGCCGTCACAGGTCAAGTGCGTCGGCGGCAACGCGTGCAAGGGCCAGAGCTTGTGCCAAAGCGCAGAGAGTGGCTGCAAAGGACAGAACGCTTGCAAGGGCAAGGGTTACGTGATGACGCCGACGGCCAAGGAATGCATCGCGGCGGGCGGCAAGCCGGACACCACCAAGAAGACCGACTGATCGCGATTGCGAGCAATGAAGCGTACCGACTTCCCGATGCTCGGTTACGGCGTCGGACTTAGACGTCAGCACTACGGCCACGTCCTTGAGACTCGCCCCAAGGTCGACTGGTTCGAAGTCATCTCCGAGAATTTCATGGTTGCGGGCGGACGCGCACTCGAAGTTCTGGAAGGCGTCCGCGCCAACTATCCAATCGCGATGCATGGCGTGTCGATGTCGATAGGGTCCACCGATCCGCTGAATCGCGACTACCTGCGGCAACTGCGCGACCTCGCGCGGCGCTTCGAGCCCGCGTGGATTTCGGATCACCTGTGCTGGACTGGCGTGGGCGGGCGCAATCTTCACGACTTGCTGCCGCTGCCCTATACCGAAGAGGCGCTGCGCCACGTCGTCGCGCGCATCCGCCATGTGCAGGACATGCTCGAGCGCCCGATACTTATCGAAAACGTCTCGAGCTATGTGGCGTTCGCCGATTCGATGATGACCGAGTGGGAATTCATTTCAAGCATCGCGGTCGAAGCCGACTGCGGAATCCTGCTCGACGTCAACAACATCTTCGTGAGCGCGTTCAATCATCGCTTCGACGCCAACGACTACATCGACGCGGTGCCGCCCGAGCGCGTCGTGCAGTACCATCTCGCAGGGCATAGCGACCACGGTACGTACCTGCTCGACACGCACGATCATCCGGTCCGTGACGAAGTCTGGGCGCTGTATGAGCGTGCGGCGCGGCGGTTCGGCGCGGTCTCGGCGCTGGTCGAGTGGGACGACAAGATCCCGGAGTTCGCGGAGTTGGCGCAGACTGCGGAGCGCGCTCGTACCATATTTGGCATGACGGCGCTGGACGCTGAACATGATTCGCTTAAAAAATCTGGAAAGCCTGCTCTATCGGCTGATCACCGCGCCTAGCGGCGTCGCCGAGGGACTCGCGGCCGAGCGCGATTTGGACGCGGCGGCGCTCGGCGCAATCGTGCTTGGCGACGATCGCCTGTCGGCGGAAGCTCGCGTCGACATTTACGCGAACATGTATTTCTACCGCCTGCGCGACGCGCTCAAGGAAGACTTTCCCGCCACGCTCGCAGTCCTCGGCGACGATAATTTTCACAACCTCGTCACCGGCTATCTGCTCGAATATCCGCCCACCGAGCCGTCGCTGTACTATTGCGGCCGCTATCTGCCGACGTGGTTGCGCGATCATCCCCTGCGTGAAGGCGCGCCGTTTGTAGCGGACCTCGCTGCCCTCGAACGGTCAATCGTCGAAGTGTTTCACGGCCCGGACGCCGCTGCCCTGGAGCCTGACGTGCTCCGCGCCATCGCGCCCGCCGCTTGGCCGGCCATGAAACTCAAAATTCAGCCGTCGGCACAGATACTCGCGCTGGATTGGCGAGTCTCCGACCTGTTACGAGCGGTAGAGGAAGATCGCCCGTGGATTCCCGCATCGCGCGCCTCAGAAAGAGTCCTCGTATGGCGCCGCGACGCCCGCGTCTTCCATCGCGATCTCGAAACGTCTGAAGCAGATGCGCTCGACGCTGCCTCTGCCGACGCAACCTTCGCGGAAATCTGCGAACGCGTAGCAGCCAACGCCGGCGTTCAGGATCCCGTAGCCGCAATGAATCAAATGCTAGCCCGCTGGCTCGCCGACGGTCTGCTGGCGCGCGGATGATCTTTTCGCCGCCGGCGGCTATAAGAAATGTTGAGCGCGCGATGCGACTCAACTCATGGCGGCGAATCCCAAAGTTACCGGCGACACCATCACCGTCGAACGTCCATCGAGCCGCGATCAGCTCGAAGAGTTCGCGCGCCTGCCATTTCAAGTCTACGGCGCCCGCGATGCGTGGTGGCCGCCCGACGTGCAGAACGAGATCGACCTGCTTTCGCGCCGCAGCCTCCTCTCGTCGCACCTCGAAGTTACGCCTTTTTGCGCGCGCCGTGCGGGGCGGGTGGTCGCGCGCGTCAGCGCGGTTATCAATCGCCGCTATATCGAACATTGGAACGAGCAACTCGGCCAGCTGATTCAATTCGAAGCGCTCGAAGACGAGGATATCGCTGTCGCCGCGATGCTCGACGAAGCGGTGCAATCTCTGCGAGAACACGGGATGCGCGCCGTTCGCAGCGGCTTCGCGGCCTTTCTCGATTATCCGTACGCGATCGACAACTACGATTCGTTGCCGTCGTTTCTGCTGCGCGGAAACCCTGCGTCATACCATCGCTACTTCAAGGAGGCCGGCTTCGTCACCGAGAAAGGGCAGGTCGATTACACCGCGCCGCTCACGCCCGAAATCACCGCGCGCTATCGCCTGATGGCCGAGGCGGCTGCGCAGGCCGGCGTCTCGATTCAAAGCTGGCGCGAGTTCGGGTTCCTGGCCGCGATCGACGCCTGGACTGACGTGACCAACGCCGCGTTCGATCGCCATTGGGGATGGAATCCCGTGACGCGCGCGGAAGTGCGCCCGATGCTCACGTCGCTGTGGGAAACTCCCGTCGCCGACCTCTCGATGCTCGCGACAATCGGCGGCGAATGCGTCGGCGCGGTGTTCTCGGTGCCGGACCTGAGTCCTGCGCTGGCCCACGTCCGCCGGGGCGTCCGGCTCGACGCCGAGCGCGGGGGCGGTACGCGCGGCGCGCTCATCAATATCGGTGTCCTCGAGCGCGCGCGCGGCCGCGGCGTGGCGGTTGCGATGGCCGCGCGATCGTTTCTCGCGATGGCGCGGCGCAAGATGCGCTTTGCCGGCTATACTCTCGTGCTCGACGACAACTGGGCTTCGCGTCACACGGCCCTTAGCCTCGGCGCCCACGTCACCGGCAACTTCGTCACCTATCGGCGCGATTTGTAGGCTTAATGCTTAGCCTACGCTTCGCCGTGCTGTTCATTCACATCGTGGCCGTGATTGTCGCGCTCGGCGGCTCGCTGTTCAGCACGTTCGCGCTCGCCCCGGTGCTGGCCACGGAGCTCGATCCGCCCGCGCGCCTGCGCGTCGCTCGACGAATCGTGCGCCGCCTCGGCGCGATCGTGCTTACGTCGCTCGCGGTGCTGGTCGTGACCGGCATCTTCAACGTCCTCTACCTCGGTGGCGTTTCGATTCTGCTCGCGTTCAAATTGATCTTCGTGGTAATCGCAATCGCGCTCGCGCTTTATCAATATGGAAGTCTCGGCGTGCAAATCTGGCGGCTCTCGGCCACCGGCCCGAGTCCGGAAGTGGCAGACCTGCAGGCGCGCTTTCGCCGCGTCGGGCTCGCTGTGGGCACGATCGTGCTATTGATCGTCTATCTATCGCTCGGACTCACGCGCGGCCCGGGCGCGATTGCCGGATGATTCGCTGAAGGTCTCCGGATGCTACGACGGAAAAAACCGCGCCGCACGCCCGCCTGGATAGAACGGCTCACGTCGCTCGCACTCATGCTCGGCGTTATCTTCACACTCAGCTACGGCGCCGGCGCGCATATCGCGGTGCGCTACTTCAGTCCGTCGTTTGGCGCGTGGTGGAATTCCAACGAGTTCGCAATCATCGAGTGCGCGGCATCAGCCCTCGGAATGCTGATCGGAATCCGCATCGGCGCACGGCTGGTGCAAAGCGGCGCGCCTAGGAACCGCTCGATGATCGCGGCGGTCATCGTCGGCGCGCTCGCGCTGCCGATGGTCGCGCGGGTCGGCGCCGAAATCGCGCGCTTCAGATTCACCAGCGGCGCATCCGCCCGCGCATGGCTCATCGACCGCTTCGCCTACGACACTGGAATGTTCCTTGACAAGCTTCTGGCAGCGGGCGTTTACTCGATCAAAATCGCAGCCTTCGCGCTTCCAGTCGGGATGATCCTCTTCGGCTTGGCGATTACTGTCTTCATGACTGCCGAGCCTGTTGGCGACACCGCTGTCGCACCTTCGAAATGAATCGAGACGATCGCAAGCCCCGCAAGCCGCACGCCATCAGCCGCCGGTCGTTCATCAAGGGCGCAGGCGCGGTGGCCGCAGCGGCGGGTTTGGTGCGCGTCCGGCCGGCAGAAGCCGACGAGAAGATTCTGCCGGCGGGGGTCGTCGAGAAGCTCGGCCCCGAGGCCGCGACGATCGAACTCAATATCAACGGCAAGCCCGCGACGCTCGAAATCGAGCCGCGTGTCACTCTGCTGCGCGCGCTGCGCGAGCATCTTGGACTCACCGGCACCAAGCTCGTCTGCGATCGCGGCGCGTGCGGCGCATGCACTGTGCATCTCGACGGCAGGCCCGTCACGTCGTGCATGGTGCTGGCGATCGACGCGCGCGGTCATCAGGTCACGACTATCGAAGGTCTCGGCACGCCGTCGAATATGCATCCGGTGCAGGCCGCGTTCGTCGAAGCAGACGCGCAGCAGTGCGGATTCTGTACGCCCGGGATGGTGATGTCGGTCGCGGCCGCGCTGGAGCGCAATCCGGCTGCGACGATTGACGAGATCAAACGTGCGACGGCGGGGAATACCTGCCGATGCGGCACTTACCCGCACGTCTTCGCGGCCGCTCTCAAAGCCGCCAAGCCGCGATCCGGCGAGTCCGCGCGTTCCATCGGCGCGGCGAAGGACGCCTGATGTCGCGACGCGTCACGCTCAACCTCGGCTTCCAGGGCAACACGCGCGATGTCACTGTCGTCATTCCCGACGACGAGCCGACGCCGTGGGATTGGCGCGACCGCCTGTCAGTCGTCGGCAAGCCCACCCCGCGCGTTGACGGACCGCTGAAAGCGACCGGCGCCGCGCACTACACTTACGATATCGAACTGCCCGGGATGCTTTACGGCGCGATCCTGCGCAGTCCGTGGCCGCACGCGCGCATTCGCGACATCGACATGTCCGCGGCGCAGCATCTCGCTGGCGTCCGCGCGGTGCTCGCGCTCGACGATCGCGAAATTCTCTTCGCCGGCCAGGAAGTCGCCGCAGTCGCCGCGATCAGCTCCGACATCGCCGCCGACGCACTCAAGTTGATCAAAGTCGACTACGAAACCCTGCCGTTCGAGGTCGATATGGACGCCGCAATGGCGGATACAGCGCCGCGCGTTTTCGGCGGGGGATCTAACGTCGGCAGGACCTCGAGCTCGAGTGTCGGCGACGTGCCGCGCGGACTCGAGATCGCGGCGAACACGATCGAAGCAACCTACACGACCGCCGTGCAGACTCACGTATGCCTCGAAACGCACGGCGCGGTCGCGAGTTTCAACGCGGCGGGAGACCAGCTCACGGTCTGGTGCTCGACGCAGGGCGTTTTTTCCGCGCGCGACGACCTGGCGGTCTATTTCAGCCTGCCGCCCGACAATGTGCGCGTGGTCTGCGAATACCTGGGCGGCGGCTTCGGCTCGAAATTCGGCGCGACTCCCGAAATGATTATTGCCGCGCGGCTGGCCAAGGCGGCCGGCGTGCCGGTCAAGGTGATGCTCCCGCGAGGCGACGAGCATCGTTCGACCGGCAATCGCCCGAACTCGGAACAGAAGGTCAAGCTCGGCGTCGATCGCGAAGGAAAGCTAACTGCGATCGATCTGGTGGCGCGCGGAAGTGGCGGAATTGGCGGCGGCGCGGGCAGCGCCGGCCCGTTCACGTCGGTCTATCGATGCGCGAATATCCGCACTCAGGAAACCAACATCTATACCAACGCCGGACCGTCGTCTCCGATGCGCGCGCCCGGCTGGCCGCAAGGATGCTTTGCGCTGGAACTCGCGATGGACGAAATGGCGCGCAAGGCGGGAATCGACCGGCTCGAGTTCAGGCGCCACAACAGCGACAATCCGGTCCGCGCCGCGGAATACGAGATTGGCGCGCGCGCTTTCGGGTGGGCCGACAAAAACGAGGCGGCGAAATCCAGCGGCCCTGTCAAACGCGGTGTCGGCGTCGCGTCGGCCGAGTGGCATGCGGTCGGAGTGTCGGGCCCGGAGGCGCAAGCGATCGCGCATCGCGACGGCACCGTCGAGGTCCGCGTCGGCACGCAGGATATCGGCACTGGCACGCGGACGGTTCTTGCAATTGTCGCAGCCGAAGAACTCGGCCTGCCGGTGGATCGCGTAAAGTCCGAGATCGGCGACACGCGGTTTCTTTTTTCAGTGCCGAGCGGCGGCAGTTTGAGCGCGCCGTCCAACTCGCCGGCGGTGCGCCAGGCCGCGGCGCATCTGAAGGACAAGCTGTTTCGGATCGCGGCGCCGATTCTTGGCGCAGAGCCCGGCGACCTCGAAGCCGCCGACGAGTCCATTCGCGTGCGCACCAATCCCTCGCGCGCAATTTCATTTACCGACGTATGCAAGCGAATCCCCGGCGATTCGATTTCCGCGCAGGGCGAGCGCGTGCCCAACTATGGCGGCTTTCGAAGCGACCAGGCCGGATGCCAGTTCGCAGAGGTCGAAGTCGATACCGAGACGGGAATCGTGCGCGTGACGCACGTCGTCGCGGTGCACGACGCGGGGCGGATCGTCGATCCGCTGACGGCGCGCAGCCAGGTCAACGGCGGCGTCCTGATGGGAATCGGGTTCGCGCTGTTCGAGGATCGCCGGATGGATCCGCAGCTCGGCATCATGGTGAATCCCACGATGGACGACTACAAGCTGCTCGGCGCACTCGACGTTCCTCAAATCGACGTGACGTTTTTCGAAGTCGCCAACGGCATCACCAACACCGGCGTGATGGGACTCGGCGAGGTATCGCATGTCGCGAGCACGGCCGCGGTCGCATGCGCGGTGTACGACGCGATCGGCGTGCCGGTGCGCTCGCTCCCGATGACGCCGGACCGCGTGCTGGCGGCGCTCGGGCGCGCATGAGCGAATTGTTTTGGAATTGCGATGAACCGATTCGAAGTAATCACGCCCGCCGACCTCGCCAGCGCTTCGCGGCTCCTTTCCGAAGACGGACACGTCGCCTTCGCCGGCGGCGTCGACGTCGTCGATCTGTCGAAGCAGAGCATCGTATCGCCGGCAGCGCTGGTGAATCTCAAGGGCCTGAAGGAACTCGGCGGAATCGAGATGCGTCCGTCCGGCGATCTTCGCCTCGGCGCGACCGTGAAGCTGAGCGAAGTCGCCGAGCATCCCGCTGTTCGCGCGCGGTTCACGGCGATCGCCGAGGCGGCAGGCGAGGCGGCGACGCCGCAGATTCGCAATCTCGGCACAGTCGGCGGAAATCTCCTGCAGCGCCCGCGATGCTGGTATTTTCGCAATCCCGACGTGAATTGCCTGAAGAAGGGCGGCGACATTTGTTACTCGATCGGCGGTCTCAATCGTTACCACGCGATTTTGGGCGGCGGGCCGTCGTTCATCGTGCATCCGTCGAATCTTGCGCCCGCGCTGATTGCGATGCGCGCGAGCGCGGCCATCGTCGGCCCGGCCGGCGAGCGCAGTATCGAGCTCGAAAAATTCTTCACGCCGCCGTCGGTCGATCCGAAACGCGAAAATTCCCTCAAGTCCGGCGAGATTGTCACCGAAGTGATCGTGCCCGCGCCGTCGGCCGGTATGCGCAGCCATTACCTGGAGGCACGCGAGAAGCAGAGCTTCGACTGGCCGCTGGTAAGCGTCGCGATCGCTCTCGATTTCGCGCCGGGTGCAAAGACTGTCAGCGACGCGCGCATCGTAATGGGCGCGGTGGCGCCGGTGCCGTGGCGATCGCCCGAGGCGGAGGCCGCGCTCAAGGCCGGCCCGCTCGACGAGTCGCGCGCGCGAGCAGCCGCCGAAGGCGCGCTGAAGGACGCGCAGCCGATGTCCGACAATGCCTACAAAGTCGTGATTGCCAAGGTGATCGTGCGCCGCGCGATCATGAGCGCCGCCGGCCTGGAGGCCGCCTGAAATGCCTTCGCCATTCTGCGCGCTGCTGCGCACCAAGACCGCGTACTACCGCACGCCCGACGGCGAGCGCATTTTCAAGCCCGACGAATCGACGGCGTGCTATACGTGTCTCAAGACGCAGCGGCCGGTAGGACCTGACGGCCGGCCCGTGGATGCGCATTCGTGCGGCGCGGACCGTGGATGTTTCGAACAGGAGTGAAAAATGAAAATCTTCGAGGAGGACCGACAGCGATGAGCGAGCATACAGATGAATACGGGCCTGTCGCGACGCGAATGATTTTCGACAACGACGACGTGCGCGTGTGGGAGATGGATCTCGCGCCCGGTGCGGTCTGCGGACTGCATCACCATACGATGGACTACGTGCTGTTCATCCTGTCGAGCGCGAACGTGGGCGCGCAGGCGCCGGGCGGCCGCAAGATGATGCCGTTTCCGGTCAAGGCGCGCGCCACGTATTTCGTGCCGGCGGGCGGAATCGAGAGCGCGCACAACATGGGCGACACGCGATTTTTCGAGGCGCTGTTCGAGCTCAAGCGTCCGGCCAAACCGGGCCGCGAAAAGCTGGGCTTCGTTGGATGCGAGGCGGTCGCGGGCAAGGAGCCGGAGCCGGGCACGATCACGATTCTCGACAACGCGCGGGTGCGCGTTTCCGAGACGACGCTCGCGCCCGGCGGAGAGAGCGGCGTGCGGCGATGGTCGCGCGACACCGCGGTCTACGTCGCCGAAGGCGGTCCGGTGAAGATTGTAGAGCGCGCCGGCGACAACGAAAGCGATGAGCACTCGCGCGAGGAATCGCTTTCGGCCGGCCGCGTGCTATGGTTTGCTAGAGGAACGAATCGAGGGTTCGTTAATCTCGGAACAGAACGCCACCGTCACATCGCGGTAGAGTTAAAGTGATGCATTAGAATATGAAAAAATCGAACGGACCCAGTGTCCCGAGCCTCCTGCCCGCTATCGCAGTTTTTTTCGCGCTGACATTCTCACTCACTCCAGCCCGTGCCCAGGTCAAACCCGGCGACATGATCACCGCGAAGAATGCGGAGCAGGTCCGCGCGCTGGTGAGTCCGGGTACGTTCATCGCGGTCTCCAGGGGCATGCAGATGAATATCGTCGCGCCGAGCCGCGTCATTTGGCCGCCGCCGTTCCAGGACGCGACCGAGAAGTATTCGGGCCAGGTGCGTCTCGCCCCGGACCATCGCGACTTGCTTGGCTACGTCGCGGGCCAGCCGTTCCCGTTGCTCGACCCCAACGATCCCGATGTCGCGGCCAAGATCATGTGGAACCAGTACTTCAAGCCGATCTCGACCGACGACTTTGACTTGCGCTTTTTCGAATGCCAGGTCGCGAAGCAAAATCCCGGCGCGCAACAGTCGCTGATGACGCAGACCGAGGTCGGGCATCTGGCCGGTTACTCCGATATCGGACGTACCGAGGTCGAACCGCTGCCGGTCGATCCGGACTTCAAAACTACCGGCATCTGGGAGCGCACCGGGGCGTATCCCACGCTCGCGCCCGCCGAAGATCGCGGCAGCGGTGCGATAGTCTATCGCTACTGGGATTCGATGAAGGCCGACGACACGTGGGCTTTCCTGTCAGGCACACGGCGCGTGCGTCGCGTCAACGAAGTGATCCTGAGTTCCTCGGTGGGACTTTCGACGTGGGACGCCGACCACACCGGCGGCTTCGGCGCCAAGCCGCAGGAATACAATTTCAAATATCTCGGCGATAAAAACATGCTCGCATGCGCGCACGCCCGGAATTCGCCCGCGCATCCATGCGCGACCGATGGCGGCGCGACCTCATGCACCGACGATTGGGAGATGCGCCATCTTTACGTGGTCGAAGTGACGCCGCGCCCGGAAAGAATCCAGGGCGTGCTGCAGTCGAAGACGATCGTGTACGTGGACGGCGAGGGCTGGTTCAATCCGTACGTCGACAGCTACGATCAGAAGGGCGAGTTGTGGAAGACGCAGATTTATCTCAGCACTTACCGCGATCGCCCGGTGCCCGACGCCAGAATCGCCGTCTATCCGTTCAAGCGTGAGTTCATCGTCGCGGCCTCGAGCATCGACGTGCAATCCGGCGTCTCGACGACCTGCTACCTGCCCGGCCCTGACACGCCCGAGCGCGAATGCTGGTACATCAACATGGGCGCAGTAGACAAGAGTTTCTTCACAACCGAAGCGCTGACCAAGGCAGGGCACTGACTCGCGCGCCCATCGTCCTCATTCCCGCGATTGTTCCCCTTCCCACTATGGGAAGGGGTTAGGGGTTGGGTTAGCGTGGAGCGGTTGCGATGCCGGCGCGCTCGCCCTACTTGATGGCCAGCGCGTTCGGCGGCGAGCCTACTCCGCCCGGTATGTTGAGCGGCGCCGACGTCAGGAAGAAATCGTAGCGCCCGTCGTCCGCGCAATCCTCCGCCAGCCCTTCGAGATTCCACATCTCGCCAATCGGCATCCCGAAGAATGCCAGCATGTGGAAATGCAGAAACTCCATTTCCTCGCCCGCGGGTTTCGGTAACGCCTCGAGCGCCGGCGAATCCGACGCGACCGCCGCCAGGTGATTGTCCCACAGCCATCGCGCCGTGCGCTCGCTGCCTTCGATTCCCGGCACGACAGTCTCCTTCGCCAACTCCGCCTTGGTCTCGGCGCTCGCCGACAGGTAGAACTTCGTCCATCCAATCCGAATCAGCAGGATGTCGCCGGCGCGTAGCGCGACGCCCTGGTCCTCGAGCGCAGCCTGCACGTCGTCGAGCGGGATTGACTCTGCCTTCGTGAAATTGATCGACTTGCCGATGCGGTCGTAGTAGAGCGCCACGTCGGCGAGCACTCCGTGTCCCGCGATTCCGCGCCGCGCCAGGTTGTCGATCCCAAGCCGGGTGCCGCCGCGCCCTGTCATCTCGCTGTCGGGAATCCCGTTGTAGGCCCCGTGGATCGCATGCTTCACGTGCGCGAGCGCGTCCCATTGCGACGACGCTTGCGGATAGAAATTGTCCAGGTAGTCGTCGAGCACGAATGCTTCCGCGCCCGGGTACGGAATGACGGTGTGCCGGTGTTTGCCGCGCGCAAATAGCGGCGGGTCGGGAATGTTGATCGGGAGATTCAGCGCGAACACTTTGCCCGACCGAATCGACGATGCTGCCGCAATCACGCGCTCGGGCGTCAGCAGGTTGATCGTTCCGAGTTCGTCGTCGTCGCCGAATACGCCCCAGGCAGCGCCCGCCGGCGCTCCCGCCCGCACCGGCAGGTCGTCGTAACTGGGAATCTTCGCCGCATGCGCCACGGCGTTCCTCACTGCGCGCGTCGCCCGGGCCGCCACTTCACCGACTTTTCGCACCGCCGCGAGCTCCATCCGTCCAGCCGCGCTCTCAATATCGACCGATGCGCGCGTGGCTGCCGTCACGAGGTCGGCGACCTTGCGTTCGATCTGCCTGGCGAGTTTCTTCGATGGCGCCGGCTTCGCAGTCTTGGCCGCGATCGGGCGCTTGACGCCCTTGGATGCGGCCTTCTTGCCCTTGATCGCTTTGGGAGCGACTTTGCGCGACCTTGGCAGCGTTTTGTTTGCTTTCTTTTTGGGCTTGGCCACTGGACGATCCTCCTGAGTTAACCGAACGCGATCGGATCTTCTCTTAACAGACCGCCCGCCAATCGCAAGACCAACGCCGTTGGCGGCTTTCGAATAGCCGCGATTTGGCCTTGAGACAGGGGTCTCGGCGATGGTACTGTACGGGATTGCTCCTTGCTCCAACCTGGGGCTGCAATCCGTAAGGAGGACTTGGCAAGCGCATGCGGCGCTACGAAACTATTTTTATTCTCCGTCCTGATTCGGGCGACCCCCAAATCAAGGAAGCCATCAAACGCTACGAGGGGATCATCGCCGCCGGCGCCGGCGAGATGATCGAAACCGAAGAGTGGGGATCGCGCGAACTCGCCTACAAGATCAAGGGCGAGCGCCGCGGCTTCTACGTCCGTCTCGACTACGTTTCGCCCGGTCCCGTGATGAACGAGGTCGAGCGCAATTTGCGGATCTCCGATACGGTCCTGCGTTACCTGTCCGTGCTGGTGGACGACGACGCCGACGTGGCCAAGGCGCGCGAGGAACTCGAGGCGCGCAATCGCCGTATCGCCGAGGCCAGGGCTGCCCAGGAAGCGCGGGCTGCCGCTCTGATGGCCTCGCGCGAGGAGCGGTCCGCCGAGGCCGAGGAAGCGCCCGACGCTCCCGAAGAAATAATGGAAGCGGCGGCCGAGGAAATCGCCGGGCCCGAAGGTGACAGGGAACCGGATTGAGCTCCAAGGCCGGCTGCTCGACCAGCCCGAACTCCGAATCACGCCCGCCGGCACGCCGGTCCTCCGCTTCACCGTCGAGTGCGGCACGCCCGGCGAGGAACTGAGACTCGGGATTGTGATGACCGGTGAATCGGTGCTGGCAGCAAAATCGCTCCTGGAGCCGGGTCGGCAGGTTAAGGTGATTGGAAGAATGAGAGCATTGAAGACGCTGCGAAAAGACGCCGCATTCGAAGTCGTCGCCGCGTCGGTCGAACGGAATGAATCGTGACTGAAATTTTCGTCAAGGAAAAGTTTCCAGGGAAGATAAATGGCTGACGAGGAAAGATCTGAAAGAGGCGGCGACCGGCCGCGCGGCGAGGGCGGCGGCGGACGCTACGGCGGCCCGCGACCCGAGGGTGATCGCGGCGGAGATCGTGGCGAGGGCCGCGGCGGCGAGGGTCGCAGCGGCGGGATGCGTCGTGGGCGGCCCGGCGGGCGCCGCAAGGTCTGCCGCTTTTGCGCCGACAAGACCCTCAAGGTCGATTACAAAGACGTGCGCACGCTCGGCAGTTTCATCACCGAGGGCGGCAAGATTGTGCCGAGCCGAACCTCGGGCAATTGCGCCAGGCATCAGCGCCAACTTGCCGTCGCGATCAAGCGCGCGCGCGTCCTCGCGCTGCTGCCGTTCTCGACGCTCGGAGTCTAGGCCGCCTTAATCCAGTGACGCGCAAGGCTGTTATCGGGATGGTTCGCGCGGCCGCGTTGGCGGCGGCATTTTTCCTCGCCGGCGGCGCGATACCGTTGCTCGGCGGCATCCTCATGATGGTCGCGCCGGCGCCGATCATCCTCTACGCAGTCGGGCGTTCCAGTCCAAATCTGCGCGCGACCATCGCGGTCCTGCTCGCGACCGCCTTCGTGGCGATCCTGGCGGGACCGTTCGCCGGTCTTGGCTACTTCGTGTCGTTCGGCCTGGCCACCGCGATCGCCTGCTACATGCTCGAGCGGCATTCTTCCTTCGAAATGATCACCGCGGTCGGCGCGGGCGCGATGGTGGCGGCTTCAGTAGTGGCAGCGCTCGCCGTTATGGGCGGTCCCGATGCGCTCATCAAGACTGTGCACGACGAACTTGCACAGGGAATGGCCCGCGGCCAGGACTTTTACAAACTCATGGGGATGCAGACGACCATCCCGGCCGACACTACCGCGAGCGTAATCTCGCTGACGATGCGTTTGTCGCCGGCGTTTGCACTGCTGGTCGCGGCGAGCACGATGCTGCTCAACCTCCGCGTGTTCTGGCGATGGGCCGGGCCACAGCGGCTGGCGTACAACCTGTTTGGCGATTTTTCACGATGGTCGGCGAAGGAATGGCTGGTGTGGCTGTTGCTCGCCAGCGGGTTCGGGATATTCATCCCGGTCCCGGCGATCAGCGACATCGCGCTCAACGGCTTCATCTGCATCGCGGCGGTGTACTTTTGCCAGGGACTGGCGATTGTCGGGTTCTATTTTCAGTCGCTCTCAGTCCCGTCGATTGTGCGCGGCATCATTTACTTTGTCGTGTTCGCGCAACCGGTAGTGGCAGCGCTGGTGTGCGTCGCGGGAGTCTTCGATATGTGGATCGACTTCCGGCGGCTGAAGCCCCCCAGCCCGGAAGCGAACAACCTGGGCGATTTCTTTTAGCGGGGCGGAAACACGAGGCGGTTAAGAAGATGAACGTGCAAGTCATACTCAACGAGGATCTTCCCAACCTGGGAAGGACCGGCGACGTGGTCAAGGTCCGCGCCGGCTACGCGCGCAACTACCTGTTGCCGCGCAAGCTCGCGGTGGAGGCGGATCAGAAAAACCTGCGCGCTTTCGAGCATCAAAAGCGCACCGCGTCGCGCCGCCGCGAGATCAAGCGCACCGACGCACTGTCCGTCAAGGCGAAAATCGAGGCGCTCGCGCTCACGCTCCATGCCCGCGCCGGCGAGGAAGGCAAGCTGTTCGGCTCGGTTACCAACATCGATCTCGAGCGCGCGCTCCGCGAGAACGGTCTCGATATCGAGCGGCGCAAAATTCACCTGCCCGAGCCAATCAAGCAGCTCGGAGAGTTCACGGTGCCGGTCAAACTCGATTCCGAGGTTGAGGCCAGCTTGAAGATTACCGTCGCGGCGCAAGCCGAATGAGGACTTGCCCGATATGATCAAACTCTACGACTTCCTCTCCTGCCCCTTCGGCCAGAAGGTCCGCATCGTGCTGGCCGAGAAGGCTCTGACCTACGACCTGATCGCGGTCGATTTGACCCAGCACGAAAATCGCAAGCCCGACTTCCTGCGGCTCAACCCGTTCGGACGCGTGCCGGTGCTGGTCGACGACGACACCACGATTTACGATTCGACCATCATCAACGAATATCTCGAGGACGAGTATCCCGAGCCGCCAGTGCTGCCGCCCGTCGGTTCCAGTGCGATGCGCTCGCGCGCGCGGCTGTTCGAAGACTTCGCCGACACCTCGTTCACGCCACCGGTCGGCCAGTTGATCGCTGAAATGTCCAAGCCGGAGGGCGATCGCGATCAAACTCGCCTCCAGCGGCTCCATCAGTCAGTCGAGCGAGTGCTCGATTACCTGAATCACGAGTTGCAGGGCAACAACTTTCTCGCCGGTGAGTTCTCGGTTGCCGACATCGGTTTTGCGCCGCGGATGCTGATACTCAACGAAATCGGAATCGACGTTCTCGGCAACAACCGCAACAACATCGACGCTTGGATCAAGCGGATGATGGAGCGGCCAAGCATCCGCAACCTGCAAGGCATCGCGGCCGTGCCGGTCGCCGGCGGCTGATCGCGATCTAGCCCTTCGACGTTTCTGAAAAACGCCGCGCGCCGTCCGGTTTCCCGGACGGCGCGCGGCGTAATGATAAGACAACGGATCTAGTGACGGACTGACAATTCTAGACGATCCGCGCCCGCGTTAATAGCGGGAATCCGCTCCCATCTCGTCGTCCTCGCTTCGCGTTGGCCCGATGCCGGTGGGACGGAACAACAGCTTCGCCGCGAACAGCTTGTCGCCGATTCGTCCCTGCGATTTCAGTTGGCCGCCGTGCCGCTTGCAGTGCGGGCATGCCATCGAGCCGCTGAGCAGGCCGGCGTTTTGAGGGGTTATTTTGAGATCGAACTTAAACCCGCACCCTGGATTCTGACAAACCGTGCGGTAAACTACTCCCGGGTTGCTGGTTGTTCTTGATTCTTGTCTGACCGCCGTTTGCATTTTTTCTGTCCTCCTCGATCGCGCTCCATCGCGAGAGGTTTATTTCGATTTACAATATCGATCCTCAGCGACTTAGACGAAAGATGCTGATAGAAGTTTCAAGCAATTGACGTGCCTCGCGGAACAATTGGCTGAACGGTGCAATATCGAGTAAAATCAAGCTAAATTTACGGCTCCGATGCCTCCTCACTATGGCTGACTCTTGCTACTACCCGGAAATTCCTGCGGTGTCTGCTACAACACGCAATTTTAACGCTCGAAAAAAGCTGAATTTCGGCGCTCCAATCGACCGGCTTCCGCTGATACTGCCAGACCCTTATACTTGGCGGGCTTGTGTTGATGCGAGCCGCCCAATGACGATTCGAGTCCCCTTCCTCAAATGAGAACGTTGGCGCTAGTGATGGCCGGAGGGCAGGGCACGCGCCTCCATCCTCTGACTCGCGATCGCGCCAAACCTGCGGTCCCTTTCGGCGGCAAGTACCGCATCATCGATTTCGTGCTCTCCAATCTCGTCAATTCGGGCATCTACGCAATCTACGTGCTGGTGCAATGGCGCTCGCAATCGCTCATCGAGCATCTCAAGGACGGATGGCAGTTCGGCGGGATGCTGCCTGATCACTTTGTCATCCCGGTCCCGGCCCAGATGCGGATGGGTGAGCTGTGGTACCAGGGCACCGCCGACGCGATTTTTCAGAATCTCAATCTTATCGACGACACCAAGCCGGACCTGGTCGCGGTTTTCGGCGCGGACCATATCTACCGGATGGACATCCAGCAGATGATCGAGTTTCACACAGAACGCAAGGCCGCCGTCACGGTCGCGACTCTGCCGGTGTCCGTCGATGAGGCAAACCAGTTCGGAATCGTGCAGGTCGATTCGGGGCTGCGTGTCTCGGGCTTCGTCGAGAAGCCAAACGATCCGCCCCAGATGCCCGGCGCGCCGGGACGCTCGCTGGCCTCGATGGGCAACTACCTGTTCAGTCCCGAAGTGCTGCGCGAGGCGCTGATCGAAGATTCGATCAGGGAAGACAGCAATCACGATTTTGGCCGCGACCTCATCCCGTCGTTGATCGATCGAGTGCCGGTCTATGCGTACAATTTCATGACCAATCGAATCCGCGGCGACTCCGAGGTCAATCTCAGCTACTGGCGCGACGTCGGGACCCTCGATGCGTACTACGAATCCAACATGGACTTGCGCGACGCGCGCCCCCATCTGAACCTGTACAACCCTTACTGGCCGCTGCGCACGGCGTACTACGATCAGCCGCCGGCGAAATTCGTGTTCGACGAGAACGGGCGGCGCGGCTTGGCGCTTCATTCGGTGATCGGCGAGGGATGCATCGTGTCGGGCGGCGCGGTTCGCAATTCCGTGCTCGGGCGTTCGGTGAGGGTGCATTCGTACAGCCTGGTCGAGGACTCGGTCATCATGGACTATGCGGATATCGGGCGGCACGCGAAGATTCGCCGTGCGATTATCGACAAGAATGTCTATGTTCCCGATGGCGAAGAGATAGGATACGACCTTGAACGCGATCGGCAGCGATTTTTCGTCACCGATTCGGGCCTGGTCGTGATTCCCAAGGGCCCCAAGCGCGAACGGTCGGTGTTGTAGAGATGGCATCAGCTTCCCCGTCCGCCAGTCCCAAGCTCGATCCGCGCCAGTCGCCGGATCGGGCAGGCGACGTGTTGAGGCAGAGCGCCGCTCCGGCCGGTTCGACTGACGGTGTGCCGGAGAAATCGGACTTTCCGCTCTCGCGCGGAACCCCCAAGAGCACGCGCATCCAGCTCGGCCTCAAGGATCGCTTGATCTTCTGGATACTGGTCGCCGCGCTGCATCTGCTCAGCCTGCTGCCGGACTTCATTCTCTACAAGCTCGGAATCGCCTGCGGTTTGATCTTCCATCGCTTCGACGAACGTCATCGGCGAATCGGAATCCGTAATCTCGAGATTGCGTTCCCCGAAAAGAGCGACGCGGAGCGCCGGCGAATCCTGCGCGCCTCGTATATCAACCTCGGGCGCACGGGCGCCGAGTACGTTCGGCTGGGTGGATTCTTCTATCGCCGCCTTGCGCGCCGCGTCACTTACAATCGCCTCGACATCTGGAACAATCTCACGCCGAAGTACCCCGGCAAGGGCGCGCTCATCCTGACTGCGCACTTCGGCGGCTTCGAGTTGCTGCCCGCCGGCCATGCGCTGCACGGTTTTCAGATAGGGCTGGTGCATCACACGCAACGCTTCCTGGCCGGCGACGACCTGGTGTCGTTCATCCGCGAGCGGGCGGGCGTGCAGATAATTCGCAAGCATACGGCGGCGCGCGAGATGCTGCGGTCGCTCAAGCGCGGCGAGATCATCGGCATCCCGCTCGATCAGAACGCGAAGCGGTCGGAGGCCATCTGGGTGCCGTTCTTCGGCGAACTGGCCGCGACGCCAAGCGGCTTCGATCGCCTCGCGATGATGGCCGGCGCGCCGGTAGTGCCTGTCTTCATAGTGCGCCAGCCCGACGGCGTCAGCCACGTGATAGAAATCTTCGAAGAGATCCCTCAGCAGCGCACCGGCGACCGCAACGCCGACGCGCTGGTGAACACCGCCCGCTACCAGAAAGCAATCGAAGAGATGGTCCGAAAGTATCCCGAGCAATGGCTCTGGACCCATCGCCGCTACCGCACCCGCCCAGTCCGCGGCACGCCCTCGCTGTACAACTAGCAGACTAGGCTGGGCGCGATTCTGACTGCTCGAATTTGGGCGAAATGAGCAATTCATACCATATGTAGTAGTCCTGGGACGCCCTGACTACCATCGGTAGCTTCGTTTCGTCAAAATTAGTTTTTCGTTGGAAGCGGGCGTCCCTCGACCTTGGGACGAGTAAGGCGGATTCTGACGGTTGACCATCCCGTATGTGTAGCATGTCAAATCCGCCACGGTCAGGCCGAAAAGTTCAGGGCTGAACAGTTCATCCCTGAACTCGGTCAGAAGAAGTTGGACGCGGCCACTCAAAACCGGTACCGGCTTCGCTGGCGCGAAGCTGTCCGGAGGCCAGAAGCCAACTCCTGCCGCTCGCGTTGCTCACTTCGTCAGGATGACCGAGACTGCGCTCGCGTTGCTCACCTTCGGTCAGGACGACAGAGACGGCGCTCGCGTGCTCGCTGCGATCAGGATCTCAAATTGAGGTAGCATGGCGCGCATTGCACGACAGCGAGAGGAGAGGTGGAAACGATGAAGACTCGGCACGCTCGAGCAGTGAAGAATCGAGAATCGTTGGAGGTCTTCCTCGCGATTCGCACCGAGCGTGAATACGACGCGGCTGTCGAGCGGCTCAACGCGCTGGTGGATTTCGTCGGCGACAACACCAAAGACACGCGTTGCCGGCTGGTCGAAACGCTGAGCGTGCTTATCGAGGCCTACGACCGGGAGCATCACAGCCTGCGGGAAGCATCCGGTATCGAAGTACTTCGCTTCCTGATGGACGAGCACGGTCTCGCTCAGAAGGATCCGCCCGAGATAGGCAGCCAGGGCGTCGTCTCCGAAGTGCTGGCAGGACGCCGCCGCCTCAACGTGCGGCAGATTCAGGCGCTCGCCGCGCGCTTCGGAGTTGGTTGTGGAATTTGAGTGGGACCCGAGTAAAGCGGCCCGCAACCCGAGCAAACACACCGAGTCCGCGCAGTACGCGAGAAAACACCGATGAAAAGGCAAT
The DNA here is from genome assembly GCA_963724395.1 of uncultured delta proteobacterium. Classification (GTDB taxonomy): domain Bacteria; phylum Desulfobacterota; class Binatia; order Binatales; family Binataceae; genus Binatus. The sequence continues at coordinate 1,200,358 of CAVRUK010000006.1, forward strand.
ACGATTTCAGCAAGGCCCGGCGCGGGCCACTGGTGCCGGCGACTCCCGGCAAAACAAGAATCACGATTCGGCTCGACAATGACGTCATCGAGCATTTTCAGCACATGGTCGATCGTGCCGGTGGCGGCAACTACCAGACCCTTATCAACGACGCGTTGCGCGAATTTATCCGAGGCGCACGCCTCGAAGCGGTAGTCCGTCGAGCAGTTCGAGAGGAAGTGAAGGCGGTAAAGGAAGTCCTCGTGAGAACCGCCTGAAGCGATGTTCGAGTGCGAGCCTGGGCCTCGCGCCGGTCAAGGATGGGGTGTCACCGCTATGATCATGATCTGATGGTTCTCACCGTAGTAGAAAAAAATCCGGTACCCTGCGGCAGTCTGGTTTTCTGCGTAGGCTTCGAAGACCGGTTCACCGTTTGGTCCCTGGAGCGTTTGAAATTTATGGGTTTGCAGGCTTGGGTGCCGGGGATTCGTTTCGAGCATCCCCAGCGCCTTCCGAACTGACTTCAGTCATTTCCGCAGTCCAGAATCTCGCGCGAGCCCTTCCATGTCCTTCACGGCTCGCGAGGTGAAGTTCAACCGGAACTTCACGGAACTACTTCATCTGTACCTACGGAAATCACCTCGTTCATCATTCGATCTCGTCATCGGCGAACTTGGCGAAAGAGCCGAGATCGTGGAAGTCTCCTTCAGCCGCTTGAGCCAGGCCATCCCGAACCTTTGCGAGCGCGACCGGGTTCCGGTAAAGCCACATCTCGCGAACCGGGACCGTCAATGCCGGGTCGAGGAGAATTTGTCCAGCCGCGTTTACGTAGACGCGGAAGTGCAGGGCGTTGGACGTGGCTGGCTCGGCGAGGCACTTTTCAATTTTTGTCAGCGCTTTGGTCAAAGAGAACCGCTTGCGTTCATCAATTCCGCCTTCTCCGATGAACTCGAAATCGCTCTCTTATACTAATTTTTTTATTGGTCCTCATTTCGGTACCACAGCCCTGTATTTAGCCCGTTCACCTAATGTAGCAAGACCCATTATGGGTCCAGCCCCGCTTTCCTCTTGACGGTCTCGATAAGGGTGGCGGTCTGACGTTCTCCGGTGATCGGGCGCAGCATCGCGAGGATAGCTACTGCGATTACCCAGGCGGCGGCGCCGCCGATTAGCGGGATTGCGCCGCCGCCGGCTATCCACCATGGGATTGCGGCACGGTTGAGAATTATTTTCGGCCACAGCTTCGAGCCCAGCACGAAGCCGCTGTGCAGACCGATCGAGAAATACACACTGCCCGTGAGGATATACGCTTCGCCTAACACGAGGCCGAGCAGAAACAAGCCCATGAGCGTGGGAATTGCGACCGCGGGAGCGGTGAATTGGTCGATGCTGTGCGCGAGCGTGATCAAGCCCGCGGCGGGCTGGTAGCCGGTGACGTAGAAGCGTGCCGGGGAGCGCACGAGATGCGCGACGGCGTAGATTGCGGCGCTTGCGATCAGCGCGACCCGCTCGCCGAAGTCACCCTTCATTCCGCCGAGCAGGAATGCGCGGAAGAATGCCTCCTCGATGAATGCGATTACCACGGCCGCGAGAAAGTATTTCGGTATCAGCGCTGCGGCGGCTTCAGCATCGCCGATACTGCCGCCGCCAGCCGCGAGCGCCAGCGCGAATAGAATCGCAATCGCGCACATCGCGACCAGGAAACCGCGAATCGCGCGGACGATGCTCGCCGTCGCGGGATGCTTGAAGCCGCGGCTCAGCAGTGCGACGAGATTTAAGTCGCGAGCTGCCAGCAGCATCGAGATGAACAGCGTCGCCATCACGGTGCGATCGAAAATTCTCGGGAACGGGAAGCGCCAGCCGGCGGCCGCCAGGGCGAGCGCGGCGAATGGCGCGACGATTACCGCGGCGACGATTCCTGAGGCCAGCACGAGCGCGAATCGCGCTGTAAAAGATCCAGACGCGCTCAACCTAACCCCTAACCCCTTCCCTCGAGGGAAGGGGAACCGGTCGCGGAGAGAGTCGGAACTCAGCGCGGGCGCTCCGGATCGAACTGCGGTTCGAGGGTCACTTCGACTGGGCAGGCGCCGGCGGGAGAGTTCACGATTTGCATCACGGCTTCGGCGACGTCGGCCGTCGAGAGCATCGCGGCGCGGTCGAGGCGCTTGTTGTTCGGAATCAGCGCCGTATCGACGAGGCCCGGAATGATCACCGTGAGCTTGAGCCCGCTCTGGCGCATCTCATGGAAGGCCGCGCGCGTGAATGCTACCAGCGCGGCCTTGGTCGCGGCGTAAACGGCCTCGCCGGCGAGAGTCTTGATAGCGGCCGACGACGCGACGTTGACGATCGTGCCGGCGCCGCGGGGAGTCATCGCGGCGGCAGCCAGGCGCGTCAGTGCGATCGGCGCGCGCAGATTCACAGCGATCATGCGGTCCACGTCAACGGGGCGCATCTTGAGCAGCGGCGTTCGCGGCGGAGCCCATCCGGCGTTGTTGACGAGTACGTCGATACGACCGTAGCAGTCGAGCGCGGCGTCGATGAGCAGGTCGGGCGCATCCTCAGTGGCCAGGTCAACCAGCACTATCAGCGCGCGCTCGGGCGCAAGGCCGCTCTGGGAGCGGGTTTCCTCGAGTTCGTCGCGCGTGCGAGCGGCGATGCATAGCGAGTAGCCGGCGCGTGCTAGCGCGAGCGCGACTGCGCGTCCGATACCGCGGCCGGCGCCGGTAACGATAGCGACGCGGGCCTCGTCGCCGCGCGATCTCCCCGCGGCGGTCACTTTTGGCCGTCTTGCACGGATGTAATCGGTCGCACAGACTGACGATAATGAATTCGCAGGTATTCCGCGAGTACGACATCCGCGGCATCGTGGCGGACGATTTCGATGACGCGTTTGTGGTCGATCTCGGGCGCGGCTACGCCACCTTGTTGCATCGCGCGGGGAAGAAAACGATCACGCTCGGCCGCGATTGCCGCCTGTCGTCGGATCGGTTGCGCGATCGGCTGGTCGAGGGCCTGCTCGGCGCCGGCATCAACGTAGTCGACGTCGGCGTAGTGCCGACGCCGCTGCTTTATTTTTCGGTGCTGAGCTGGAAGATGGACGGCGGCGTGATGATCACGGGCAGTCACAACGCGGCCGAGTACAACGGCTTCAAGCTGGGCGTTGGGCCGACGACGATTCATGGCGCGGAGATTCAGCGGGTGCGCGAAATAATCGAGCGGCGCGATTTCGTCACGACCGGCGCGAAAGGCTCGATGACCGAGCGCCCGGTGATTCCCGACTACAACGATTTCATCATGTCGCAGTTCAAGCTCACGCCCGGGCTCAAGGTCGTCGTGGACGGCGGCAACGGATGCGGCGGCGTGATCGCGGCGCCGCTGATGAAACGGCTTGGACTCGAGACCATCGAACTCTACACCGAGATGGACGGGCGCTTCCCGAACCATCATCCGGACCCGACGGTCGAGGAGAACATGCGCGATCTGGTCGCGGCGGTTAAAAAAAATAGCGCGGCGGTCGGGATCGCGTACGACGGCGACGCCGATCGTATCGGTGCGGTCGACGAGAACGGAAAGATCGTGTGGGGCGACGAACTGATGGTGGCGTTCTCGCGGGCGATTCTGCGCGAGCGTCCCGGGGCGACGATTATCGGCGAGGTGAAATGCTCGAAGCGGATGTACGACGACATCGCGCGCCACGGCGGCCGGCCGATCATGTGGAAGACCGGGCATTCGCTGATCAAGAGCAAGCTGAAGGAGGAGCACGCGGCGCTGGCGGGCGAGATGAGCGGGCACATGTTTTTCGCCGACCGCTACTTCGGCTTCGACGACGCTATTTACGCGTCGTTCCGTCTGCTGGAAATCATCAGCCGCGAAGGACGCGGCCTAGGCGCGATCCTGGCCGACCTTCCGCCGAGCCACATCACGCCGGAGATTCGCGTCGATTGCCCCGACGATCGCAAGTTCGAGGTGGTGCGGCAGGCGGCCGATTTTTTCCGCAAGCACTACGAAGTTATCGACATCGACGGCGTGCGCGTGAATTTTGCCGACGGATGGGGCCTGGTGCGCGCGTCGAACACGCAACCCGCGCTGGTCACGCGCTTCGAAGCGACCAGCGAAAAAAGATTGGCCGAAATCCGCGCGCTGTTCGACGGCAAACTCCGCGAACTCGGCGCGATCTGACGCGATGGCTCGACGCTCCGCGCCGGATCGCGCGTCGGTGCTGATTATCGCGGGCGGCCGCGGCACGCGCTTCTGGCCGGCGAGCCGCGAGGCGCGGCCGAAGCCGCTGTTTTCGATCGACGGGAAGTCCAGCCTGCTGGCGGACACGATTGCGCGGCACGTGCCGCTCATCCCGCGCGAGCGAATTTTCGTGCTGGCGGCGGCGGCGCATGAGCGGCCGTTCCGGCGCGAGCTGCGCGGCCTCATCCCGGCGCAGAATCTGATCGTCGAGCCGCAAGCGCGCGGCACGGCGGTCGCAATCGCCTATGGCGCTGCGATTATCAAACGCAGGCTGGGCGATGGAGTGATCGCGGCGGTCGCGGCAGATCACTACATCGCGACGGCCGCGCAATATCGCCGCACGCTTGCCGATGCGATCTCACTAGCCACGACGAACGAATCGATAGTCGCGATCGGGATTCCGCCGACCGCGCCGGACACCGGTTACGGCTACCAGAAAATCGGGCCCAAGGTCGGCGTGGGATTCCGAATCGAGAAGTTCGTCGAGAAGCCGCCGCTCGCGATTGCGCGCAGGATGGTACGCAGCGGGCGCTACCTGTGGAACGCCTCGATGTTCGTGGCGTCGACGCGGACGCTGGCGCGCGAGTTCGCCGCGCATTCCCCAGCGCTTGGCATCGACGCTGAAAAACTCGCGCGGACGCCGCGGACGAAGCTCGCGCGCGCCTACGGGCGGCTGCGGTACGATTCGTTCGACCGCGTGATAATGGAGAAGAGCGCCAACGTGCTCGGCGTGCGCGCGCGATTTTCGTGGCATGACGTGGGATCGTGGGACCGGCTGGGTGATGCGGTCGGCGACGCGGGCGGCAACGTGATCCGCGGCAATGCGATCGCGCTCGGCTCCGAGCGGGTGCTGGCGTATCCGGACGCGCGCCTGATGGTGCTGTTTGGCGTGCGCGATCTGATCGTCGTCGATACCGGAGATGCGATCCTGGTGGCGCATCGCGCGATGTCGCCGCAGGTCGGGCGAATTACGCAGGAGTTGGAGCGACGGGGATTGAGGCGGTACTTGTAGTCAGTCCAGTGCGAGGGCGTCGCACAGGAGTGCGAGCTTGCGCAGTTCGCTTTCGCGAACGTCATCCTCGGTCGCCAGTTGACGCAGTCTGGCCGCGACCGCGTCGTCGACGGATTCCCACTTCATCGCGTTGTCGTGCAAGTCGGCGGCGAGCGTGCGGATCACCTCGAGGTCGCCGCTGAGGCGCGCCCAGTTGTTCGAGCCGTCGTGCAGCGCGGCTTCCGGCAACTTCGCCCAGACGTTGTGATCGGCGAGAATCGCGTGCATCACCTTGACGTGCGCGGCTTCCGCTTCGGCGATCGCCTCGACTCCGGTTTTGATATTCGCGGAGGTCAGCGAGGCGTGGCGCTTCAGGCGGTCAACGAGCCCCTGATTGCGGCCGGCGAGCACGGCCAGTTCCTCGAGCAGTTCCGCACGAGCCGAAACCGACGAAAACAATCTCTGAAAAAATCCCATACTCGTAGCCATGTCCCCACCCGACGCGCGTTAACGTTATGACGTTATGTGGATGCGAGGCGCATCGCGACAATAGCTATTGGCATCGAAGCCGCGCCTGTCAAGGGAGGGGCCAGGAGTTGAACAGCGCGCGGACCAGCGACGATTCGCGCTTGAAGAATCCCTGCGTGTGGTATGAATCCTCGAGCCGCAGCAGAGCGTAATCCATGTAGTGGCCGATTTCATGCATCAAGGTTCGCACGAACGTCTTCGGCTTGACGACGTCGTGGCGCTGCGCCGTGCGCATCCAGAGCACGATGTAGGGCGGCCGGCGCATCCGCGGATCGTAAGGATAGAACAGCCCGTGCAGCTCGCCGCGCGTGTTGCGAGGACGGACGCCGCGGACCTCGACAGAGACAGGCGGGGTCGCCAAGCCCCGGCAAATTTCGGCGGTCAACGCGCGCGAGCATGTGGTGCATGCAGCCAGGTTGCCGGTGTCGAGCACGCGCATCAGGGCGTTGAGCGAGTTGCGCGCGGCGGCGCTGGGGACATAGTCGTAACGCTCGACGCTGTCGCTCTTCAGGTAAGTTCGCTGCGCGCGCGAGGAGAGCCGGTAGAAAAACGCGGGCAGTCGCGTCTCGGAATTCGTGCGAAGAGTCAGACCGGTAGCCACCACACCTCCATTGCCGGATACTCACTTCCGGCGCCTCATCCACGCGTCTATCATCCGCGCAATAGTCACAAGGGGCAAGCACGATGCAACTGAGTATTGTCGAAATCGCAAAACCCGCGGATGCGAACGTGATCGTCGGCCAGGCGCACTTCATCAAGACGGTCGAGGACGTTTACGAGGCTATGGTGCAGGCTGTCCCCGGAATCAAGTTTGGGCTGGCGTTCTGCGAGGCGTCGGGGCCGTGCCTGGTTCGGCATACAGGCACCGAGCCGGCGCTTGAACAGTCGGCGGTCGAGGCGGCGGCGGCGATCGGAGCAGGGCACGTGTTCGTCGTCATTTTGGGCAACGCGTTCCCGGTCAACGTGCTCAACCAAATCAAATCGGTGAGCGAAGTGTGTACGGTCTTCTGCGCGACGGCGAACCCGCTGCGCGTGATCGTTGCGGAGGACGGCGGCGGGCGCGGCGTGGTCGGCGTGATCGACGGCAGTTCGCCCAAAGGCGTCGAGAGCGAAGGCGATCAGTCGGAGCGGCGCGCGATGCTGCGGCGATTTGGCTACAAGCAATGAGCGTCGATGGATCAGATTTCGAGACGAGGCTAACCTTGTCAGAGAGGCAGTAATCCTGATGGGTGGCGGACAGCGGGCGCCTGCAAAACCGAATCCGGCGAAGAAGAAACCGCGCGAGTGGCGAATTCGCGGATGGCGCGTGCGAAATCTCGCCGCCGGCGGATTGCTGCTCATGTTCTTCGCGGTTGGCTTTTACGTCGCACAACTGTACGGCGAGATTTCCGCGCTGATCGAGCAGCGTCGCGCCGCGCTGACCTCGGCGATCTTCTCCGCGCCCTTTCAGATCAGCGCCGGCGACGACCTCGATCGCAGCGGATTGCTGGATCGGCTGGCGCAGTTGAGCTATTCGCAGGTGCCCGCGGCCAACGTTCCGGGTGAGTACACGAGGGCGAAGAACGCACTCGCGATTTACCTGCGATCGTTTCACGTCGGCGCGAAGGAATATCCCGCCGAGATGGTGCGCGTGAGCGTCGCCGGCACGCGAATCACGGGCGTGGCCGATTCGTTCGGCGTGGCCAAGCGCGATGCGATGCTCGAGCCTGAGGTGATCGGACGATTGCTGCCCGGCACGCCCGCGGAACGCGTCGAAGTCCAACTCGGCCAGCTGAAGCCCTACCTGGTCAAGGGACTGCTCGACAACGAAGATCGCTTTTTCTACTACCATCCGGGAATCGATCCGATTCGCATCGTCGAGGCCGCGATTTCCGACTTTCGCGCGCATCGCCTCGTCCAGGGCGCCAGCACGCTCACGCAGCAATTGGCGCGGACGTTCATGGAACGCCACGAGCGCAGCTTCAGCCGCAAGTTCCGCGAGTTGGCGGTCGCCGCAGTGCTCGAAATCCGCCTCAGCAAGAATGAGATCCTTGAGCGTTACATCAACGACGTGCCGATGGGCGAGTACGAGGGCACGCCGATCGACGGGATGCCGCAGGCGGCGCGATATTTCTTCAACAAGGACCTGTCCGAGGTGACACCGGCGGAGGCGGCGACGCTGATCGGGATGATCCAGGCGCCGACGCTGGACGATCCGCGGCGTCACCCTGACGCATGCCGCAGGCGGCGCGACGTCGTGCTCGGCGTGATGAAGCGGGCGGGCGTGATCGACGACGCCACCTACGCGGCCGCGCTCGCGACGCCGATTCAGATTACCAAGCCGCCCGGACTGCGCCGCGCGCCGTACTTCACCGACTACGTGATCGCGTTCGTAAACCGGATTCCCGGCTTCGACGGCCATCTCGCGGGACTCAAGGTTTACACGACGCTCGACACTGAGCTGCAGAGCGACGCCGTCGATGCGGTCACGGACAATATCGCGCGCCTTGAAAAGAACCATCGCCGGCTGCGCCGCAGCAAAGCTGACGGCCAACTGCAGACTTCGCTGGTCGCGCTGGACGCCGAGAGCGGCGCGATTCGCGCGATGATCGGCGGCCGCGATTACTCTGAGAGCCAGTTCAATCGCGCGGCGAACGCCGAGCGTCAGCCCGGGTCGGCATTCAAGCCAATCGTGTATCTGTCCGCGCTCGATCCCGACCGCGCGCCGTTCTCGCCGCCGCTCACGCTGGCGTCCGTTCTACCCGACGAGCCGATGACGTTCGCCGACGGATGGACGCCCGCGAACTACGAGCGCAACTATCAGCCGCAAGTGACGGTCGCGGAAGCGTTGATCGAATCGCTCAACGTGCCGACCGCATACGTCGGCAGCGAGCTCGGACCTGCGACGATCGTCAAGACCGCGCACGAGATGGGCATCCACGAGGATCTTCAGGCATACCTGCCGATTTCGATCGGCGCCGACGAGACCACGCTGCTCGAGCTTACTTCCGCGTACCAGGTTTTTGCGACCGAGGGTGAACAGTCACCGCCCTATGCGGTCGAGGCGGTCGTCGATGCGAAAGGCCATCAGATTTACAAGCACGAGGACGAGGAGAATCGCGTGATTCGTCCCGCTGTCGCGTACCTGATCACGGGCGCTCTCAAAGCCGTGCTGCGCTATGGAACCGGCGCGAGCGCGGGACGCCTGGGGCTGGATTTTCCGGCGGCGGGCAAGACCGGCACGACGCAGGACTACAAGGACGCGTACTTCATCGGATACACACCGGCGATTGTTTGCGGCGTTTGGGTCGGCTTCGACGAACCGGAGAGCCTCGGCCTGACGGGCGCACAGGCGGCGCTGCCGGCATGGGTTCAGTTCATGCAGGATGCGGCCCCGGCGGACCCCGAGGATTTTCCCGAGCCGTCGGGCATCACGATGGCGACGATCGATCCCGAATCCGGCGGTCTCGCGACCTCGGCCTGCCCAAAGCAGGTCTCGCTGCCATTTCTGATCGGCACCGAGCCGACGCAGATGTGCCCGCTGCACGGCGGAATATTCGCGAGCGCGCCTGCGCCGATACCGTCGACGATGCCACCGATGCCGGGCTCCGTGCCTCCGCAGCCGGTGGCGCGGACGACTCCTTCGTCATCCGACGTTTTCAGTGCAGTCGGCAAGTTTTTTTCCGGGCTTTTTCACTAAATCGGCTTGAGCATCAGGTCGGTCCCGATTTTGAAACTTTTACAGACCTGACTCGTCTAATGGGGGCGCTATAATGAGATTTGGTGCGCGATGAGTCCGGCAACCTAACTGACTGCCGAGTCTGAAGAGCCGAGTACGCTTGCAAGAGGATCTGCATACCAGCCCGCGATGGGCGCGAAATACGTTTGCGGCGCTGACCGCGATTGGACTGATCAGTCTGCTCGCGGCGAGCGGATGCATTAACGGCGAGACTATTGAATCGCCGTCGCACGACGAACCTGTAGCCGCCGCCAGCGCGGCGCACGGTAAGCTGGTCTCGATTCACAACCTCCAGGCGGCGATTCCTGCGGCGGGTGACGTGCTGATCGCGGGAGGCGCGGACGCGTCGAATCAAAGTCTCGCGAGCGCCGAGTTTTTCGATCCGTCGGCGGGGCAGTTCGTCGTTACCGGGATCATGTCGTCGCGGCGCGCGGGCGCATCAGCGGCGGCGCTGTCGGCGGGCCAGGTGATTCTCGCGGGGGGCTTCAGCGGCGGAGCCTCGATCAAGAATTTTTCGCTTGCGCTCGACGGCAGCTTGCTGAGCAGCGCGGAAATCTTCGACAAGGCGACCGGCGCGTTCTCACCGACCGGCGCGATGGCCACGCCGCGGTTAGGCTTCACCGCTACTGCGCTGAACAACGGCAAAATCCTGGTCGTTGGAGGCCAGGACAGTCTCGGCAATGTCCTCGACACGGCGGAGCTGTACGATCCCGCCACGCGCAAGTTCATCGCGGTCACCAATACGATGAGCGATCGGCGGATGTTCCACACCTCGACGCTGCTGCTCAGCGGCAAGGTGCTGGTGGCAGGGGGCGCGACCAACCTGTCCGGCGACACGACCAACTCCGCCGACATTTACGATCCCGCGTCGAACTCGTTCACACCGGCGACCTTCCCGATGGACCATCAGCGCGCGGCCCATACCGCGACGCTGTTTGTTGCGGGGCCGATGGCCGGCAAGGTGCTGATTACCGGGGGCGTCGGCGGCTCGAGTTTCTTTTTCAAAGATAGCAGCGCCGAGATCTACGATCCCGCCTCGCAGGAATTCACCTTGCTCTCGAGTTTCATGAACGAGCCACGCTCGCTTCATACCGCCACGCTGCTCGAAGATGGGAGCGTGCTCCTCGCGGGCGGCTTCAACGGCTCGGTGGCGCTCTCAGGCGGGGTGCTGTCGGGAGCGTCGGGATTGACCAGCAATTCGGCGGAGACGTTCGACCCGAGCAGCGGCGATTTCACTTGCGTCGGCGGATTTAACACCGAAACGACCCGGTGCAACCAGTCGATGACCGTCGCGCGCGCCGCGCATACGGCGACGTTGCTCGCGACCGGGGCGTTCCCGCATCGAGTGCTGATTGCCGGCGGAATCGGCGCGGCCGATCCGGCTGCTCACGGCAGAGCGCTCAGCAGCGCCGAGCTGTTCAATCCCGCGGCTGGCGGCAGCTTCAGCGCGACCGGCGCGATGTCCACGGCGCGCGCGCTACACACGGCATCGCTGCTCCGCTAGACATCGTCAGCTTCAGACTCGCGTTACTTCGAGCGCGATCCGCGCCTGCCCGCTCATGCCGCTACCGGTTTGCGGATCGGCCGGAGGCTGTGCAACGCCGTTGCCGTCGGTCGCGCGCACGCGAATCATGAAATCGCCGGCGGACGGCGGCGCGAAGCGATATTTCCAGACGGTCCATACGTACGGCGAGCTGTTCGCGACGAGCTGCGCGTCATGCCACGTGACACCGTCGTCCGACGACACCTCGACGCGCTTGATTCCGGACGGTCCCGCCAGCGCCCATCCGTAGATGTCCAGCGGCGCTGTGACCTTGGCCTTGCGATCGAAAATCGACATCAGCCCGCCTTCGACGCGCGGCGAGAAAAAGCCCGAGTTGACCTTGCGCCAGCATACGTCGCTCCATCCGCGAACCTCCCAGTAGCCGGGAATTTCGTGGTCGGCAAATTCGAGCTCCGTGAGCCACTTCGGCTGCTTCATCCCGTACTTTCCAGGAATGAAAATTCTGAGCGGATAGCCGTGCTCGGCGGGCAGCGGCACGCCGTTCATCAGGTACGGCAGAAAATTTTCCTCGCGCATCAGCTCGTCGACGGGCAACACCGTGTGATAGCCGTCAGCCCCGCGCATCGCGACGAACCTCGCACCCCGCTTGACGCGCGCGCGCTCCAGGAGCGGTCGCAGTTGCACGCCGGTCCAGTTGGCGTTGCTGATAGCGGTGCCGTCAGGCGGGTTCGAGATGCATTCGAGCGTCAGCATCTCGTCGATCTTCGTGAGCTTGCGAATATCCGCATAGGAGAACTGGAGCGGATTCTCGACCAGGCCCTTGATGCTGAAACGCCACAAATTCACATCCACTGACGGCGTACTTCCGGACGACGTCACGTAAAAATTCGCGTTCGGCGTCGGCCCACCGAATTTCGACGCAGTCGCGGATGCCCGCGCAACTCGCCTGCCCAGCGGGACGCCTGCAAGCGCGATCGCGGCGCCCGACGCCGCGAGAAATTTTCGCCGCGTGATCATTCGAGCGGCTCGTCTGTATCCACGCCGTCTGTTTCGCCCGGATCGGCGACGACGAACGACTCTTGCGGACTCGACGCGCCGGCGACCAGCTTCCGCGACACGATGATGAACGCGGAATGCGCGATCATCCTGAAATGCGGCCGCACGCTCATCCCCTTCACCTGCCAATGGCGAAGCAGCGTTTCGAAGCTTTCGATTTCGCCGAAATCACTGCGCGCCTGAATCGCCTCGACCGTGTCCTTGAGCTGCACCGCGGTCGGCACGTAGCAGACCAGCACGGCGCCGGGCCGAAGCGCCGATGCGGCGACGGCGAGCGCGCGCCCCGGCTCCGCGAGATCGAGGAACATCCGATCGACTCCGGTTTCGTCGAAGCCCGCGTACAGGTCGCGCACCTTGATTGTCCAGTTGGGCGCGTCGCCGAAAAATGCGGCCACGTTCTTGCGCGCGGCGTCGGCGAAGTCCTCGCGCAGCTCGTAGGAGATTACGCGCCCCGCCGGCCCGACCGCTCTCAGCAGCGCAATCGTCAGCGCGCCCGCGCCCGTGCCGCCTTCAATCACCGTCGCGCCCGGAAACACGTCGCCCCAAATCAGCAGCGGGCCGGTGTCCTTGGGATAAATCACCTGCGACGCGCGCGGCAGATGCGGGATCAGGTCGGCGTAGGTCGGCCGCAGCACCAGGAACGCCTCGCCGGTCGAAAACTTGACGCGCGAGCCTTCCTCGACGCCGAACAAATCGTCGGCGCGCAGCTCGCCGCGGATGAGAATCTTCTTGCCCGCCCGCAGCATCTTCATGTAGCGGCGCCCCTTGCGGTCGATAAAGATTACGGCGTCGTTTTCTTTGAGGCGCGAGTCCAAGGTGATTCAACGCTTGCACGCAGCGCTCGCGCGGGCAACTCGCGGACGCGCCATTCACTTTATTTAATTTGAAACCCAACGTGGGTTTCAAACTTCCCCGGCAGGGGTGACCCCTGCATCCAGTACCAGGAGAATCGGCACCGCCGCGGGATGCGGGACTTCGTCCCTGTTAGAACCCTTTAGACGAGGGCGAGCTATTGACTATGCGGCCTTGCGACCTTACCTTTGAAGATGCACCCGGCCAGATGGTAGCGACCAATGGCCGGGTCGTTTTGCGTCAACGTTGATCCGATCCCAAGGACAAATTCGAGAGCCGTAATCCCGTAATCAAACTCGAGAGCAATTCGCGTCATGGCAGAGAAAAAAGCAAAAACCGCTGAGAAGAACGCAGGCATCCAGCAGCGACACATCTGTCCCAGTTGCGGCGCCGAGAGCAAGGTGACCAAGTTCGCCGGTTTTGGCCGCAAGGGCTTCTACCTGGTCTGCGAAAAGAATTGCGGCTTCGTCGGACGCACGCGCTAAGCGTGGAGGGGGACTAACGACGATGGGCAGAGCGCGCAAGAGCAAGACCTCCAAGCGCGACAAGTACGCGTCGTTCGGCGATATGGCGGACGAGGCGGACGAAGATGCCGACCTTCCCAAGGACGAAGCCGGGCGGCGAAAAATCAAGCGCCAGTACGGCGAGCTGCTCGGCATCCGCATCGAGAAGCTGCGCGGCAGAATTCTCAACCGCGAGCGAATCAACAAGACGATCGAGGGCATCTACTTCATCTGCGGCTCATGCCTGAAGGTTTGTCACTCGCTCGACGACGGCTTCAGCGAAGATCCCGCCAATCTGAACAATCTGTGCGGCGAATGCGCCAAGGCGCTGGCTGCCGCCAACAGCGCCGCCGCGGCCGCCAAGGAAAGCGGTGGATCGTCGCGCCGCTCAACCCGACCGACACGCAAGCGCGCCGCCGCGAGCTGAGCATGCTTGTGCGCGAGACCACGAAAAGCTAAACAGGGCCGATGTCTTTACAGCTGATCCGTCCCGACATCAATCTCGATTTCGTCGGGAAGCGTTATTTCTTCGTCGCACTATCGACTGCGATCAACATCCTGGCGATCGTGCTGCTGTTCACCAAGGGCCTCAACTACGGCGTCGATTTCGTCGGTGGCAGCGTCGCGCAAATCGAGTTCACCAGCCGCACCAACGGCGACGCGATTCAAAAGGCGCTAGCGCCGCTCGATCTTGGCGAAATTACAGTTCAGGACTTCGGCAAGGCGGGGCAGTCGTTCCTGGCCCGCTTCGAGACGGTCAAAAACATCGGCAGCATCGGGCCCAAGCTCGAGGGCGCGCTCGACAAGACTTACGGCCCGGGCGTTGCGAAGGTCGTGCGAGTCGAAAGTGTCGGCGCCAAAGTCGGCAGCGATCTGCGCCGCAAGGGCTTTGCCGCCGTGATCATCGCGACCATCTTCATGGGCGTGTATATCGCGATCCAGTTCCGCCACGTGAGCTGGAGTTTCGGCGCGGGCGCCGTTATTGCGCTAATCCACGACGTGCTGGTGGTCATGTGCGCGCTCGTCATCAGCCAGTATCAGTTCGACCTGACCACGCTCGCCGCGGTGCTGACCGTTATCGGTTACTCGGTGCATGACACAATTATCGTGTCGGACCGTATTCGCGAGGATTCGACCAAGCGCCGGCGCGAGCCGATCGCGTCGATCATGAATCGCGCGATCAACGAGACGCTCTCGCGCACCATCCTGACTTCGGGCACCGCTATCGTGGTGCTGCTGTCGCTGCTGGCGTTCGGCGGGCCGATCCTGCGGCCGTCGGCGTTCACGCTGCTGATCGGTTTCATCACGGGTACGTACTCCTCGATCTATATCGCAGGCCCGGTGGTGCTTTTCTGGGAAAGCGGCGCGGGCCGGACGCAGAAGGGCACGGGTTCTTCGCGCGCAGCCTGATTTTCGTTGAGAACCGGCCGCAGCATTTACGCGATCGTGAACGCTCGACCGATGGAGCGTACAGCCGACCAGGTAGTGCTGACGCTAAGCCTCGAGCGCGCGGATGGAATCGAGAAGGTGGCGCTGAGATGCCGCATCGCAAACGGCCTGATCGGTTCTGCCGACTCTCCTGAAAAACTGATCGAGCGGATCACGCCATGGCTGGAGCGCGAGTTCGAGCAGACGCGCGAGGCCGCGCTGAAATCAATCCGCACCGAGCACAAGCTCCTCGAAATTTCCTTCGACGCAAAGAATCCCGGGCCGTTCGCATAAGCGCCGTGCGGACGCCAGCGTCAACCTTCTGCCCCAACCCTTCTAACAGGGACGAAGTCCCGCATCTTTTCCCTCTTAAGTATTGGGTGCAGGGGTCACCCCTGCCCAAGGAAGCGTGAAACCCAGGCGGGTTTCACATTTGATTAAGTGATTTCTCCCGGCGTGCACGTTCGCGCTATACGGATCTGATCGCAATCGCCGGAGGAACCTCACCATGGCCATCCAGATTCGCCGCGCCACCGAAGCCGACATCCCCGAACTCTCGCGGCTGGTCGCCGCGCTTGCCGCATGGGAGCAGTCGCTCGACCCGCGCGTGGACTTCGATTGGGAGGGCATTCGCGACGCGCCCAACTGGCTCAAGCTGGTGCTCAATCGCGCGCATCACGCGGTTTGGGTCGCGGCTTCTGACGAGCGCCTGGTCGGTCATCTGTGGATTCGCCTCAAGCACAACACCGACGGCGCGCTTCCTGAGTCCATCGGCTATATCAGCCAGGCTTTTATGGACGAGAGCTTCCGAGGACGCGGGCTAATGAAGCCGATGCTCGAGGCCGCCTACGAATGGTTCCGCGACGCGGGCATCACGGTCGTCACGCTCAGCGTGTTGCATCGCAACTGGGTGGGAGCGACGGCATGGCATCGACTTGGCTTCAGCGACTGGCGCGAAGAGCGCCGGATGGACCTGAAGCCGCGCCCAAAGTAGCCCGAGCGGCTCTAGTCTTGACCGCTCGGTAAGGCTCATATTGTCCTTGACAGACGGGCGCAATCGCCTTACTAGACTGATTGGGTCTGGTATTCCGATTGAAGGACCGGCAGCGCTCATTTCGTTTGACTGTTTCGGCGGAAGCCTTATACTATACCTAGGAGGTCCACTATTAAGGGATGGACACTGAAAAATGAAGAAGCCCGTTTACATGGACAATCATGCGACCACGCGTGTCGATTCGCGCGTGCTCGATGCGATGCTTCCGTATTTCACTGAGAAGTTCGGCAACGCCGCCAGCCGCAACCATAGCTTCGGCTGGGAGGCGGAAGAGGCGGTCTCTCGCTCGCGCGACCAGATTGCGGCGCTGATCGGCGCGAAGTCCAAGGAAATTATTTTTACCAGCGGCGCCACCGAGTCCGATAACCTGGCAATCAAGGGCGTCGTCGAGTTTTACAAGGACAAGGGCAACCACATCATCAGTTGCGTCACTGAGCACAAGGCCGTGCTCGACAGTTGCCGCGCGCTAGAGAGGGCGGGCAAGGCGACGGCCACGTACCTGCCGGTCGACAAGTACGGGATGGTTGATCCCGACGCGGTGCGCCGCGCGATCACCGACAAGACAGTGCTCATCACGATCATGTGGGCCAACAACGAGATCGGCACGATTCATCCGATTGCCGAGATCGGCAAGATCGCCAAGGAAAAGGGCATCGTCTTTCACACCGACGCGGTGCAGGCGATTGGCAAGGTCCCGGTCGATCTCGAGAAGGCGGGCGTCGATCTTGCGTCGATCACCGCTCACAAGATTTACGGGCCCAAAGGAATCGGCGCGCTTTATGTTCGCTCGAAGGGACCGCGCATTCGAATCTCTCCCCAGATGGACGGCGGCGGCCATGAGCGCGGGATGCGCTCGGGCACGCTCAACGTTCCCGGGATCGTCGGACTCGGCGCGGCTTGCGAAATTGCCGGCAAGGAAATGCCTGACGAAGCTCAGCGCCTGATTCAGTTGCGCAGTCAGCTGCAGGCTGGACTCTTCGAGCGCCTCGACGAGATTTACGTCAACGGTCATCCGACCGAGCGCCTGCCCGGCAACCTGAACGTGAGCTTCGCGTATGTCGAAGGCGAGTCGCTGCTGATGGGTATCAACGATATCGCGGTCAGCTCGGGCTCGGCATGCACGTCGGCGACTTTGGAGCCGTCGTACGTGATTCGCGCGCTGGGAATCGACGACGAGCTCGCGCACAGCTCGATTCGTTTCGGGCTCGGTCGTTTCAACACGCTGGAAGAAGTCGATTACGTGACGGACCGCGTCAGCAAGGAAGTGAAACGGCTGCGCGAAATGTCGCCGCTGTACGAGATGGCGAAAGAAGGAATCGATCTCAAGTCGGTCAATTGGAAGTCATAACGCGTAGAAGCGGCGCAGCAGGGAAAAAATCATGGCTTACTCAGATAAGGTTATCGAGCACTACAACAATCCGCGCAACGTCGGCAGCTTCGCCAAGGACGAGCCGGGCGTCGGCACGGGCGTCGTCGGCGCGCCGGAATGCGGCGACGTGATGAAGCTGCAGCTGAAGATCAGCGACAGCGGCGTGATCGAGGATGCGCGCTTCAAGACCTTCGGATGCGGCAGCGCGATTGCAAGTTCGAGCTACGTCACCGAACTGGTCAAGGGCAAGCATATCGACGAGGCGATGACGATTAAGAACACCGTCATCGTGAAGGAACTGAACCTGCCGCCCGTCAAGATTCACTGCTCGGTGCTGGCCGAAGATGCGATCAAGGCCGCCATCACCGACTGGCGCAAGCGCAAGGGTGACGACATCGCCGCCGAAGAGCCGGCCAAGTCGAAGGAGGCGTAACTTCTCGTGGCTGTGATTTCACTTTCCGAGGGCGCCGCCCTGAAGATCAAGCAGCTCGTCGCCGACAAGGGCGAAGGCGCGGGGCTGCGCGTAAAGGTCGTGGGCGGCGGATGCTCGGGCTTGCAGTACCGGATGGAAATCGACGCCGCCAAGGACCGCGACAAGGTTTTCGAGCGCGACGGCGCGCGTCTGATCGTCGACAAGAAAAGTTTTCTCTACCTCAACGGCTCCGAGCTCGACTACGGCGAAGAACTGATGTCGTCGGGCTTCAAGGTCGTTAATCCCAATGCCAAGCGCAGTTGCGGATGCGGAGAATCGTTCGTCGTATGAACGAGCGGACGTGGGGACTGCAGTCTCAAGATGATCGAATGCCCATCATGTGGAAGGCGGCAAGAGCCGTCGCTTACTTGCGCTGAGTGCGGATCGCCGCTCGCGGCACCGCTCGATTGTTTCGCCGCACTCGACATCCCGCGCAAGCTGACGATCGATCTCGGCGCGCTCGAGCGCCGCTATCACGAGTTGAGCCGCAAGCTTCATCCCGATCGGTTCGCCTCGAAAGGCCCGAAGGTGCGCGACGCGAGCCTGCGCGCGACCGCGACTCTTACCCGCAGCTACCGCACGCTCCGCGATCCGGTCGCGCGCGGTCTTTACTGGCTCGAACTTAACGGTGAAAAGCTCGCCGAGAACAACAAGCGCGTGCCGCCCGAACTCGCCGAGCTGGTCTTCGAGGTGCAGGAGCGACTCGCCGAGATGCAGTTGGCATCGGATCCGGAAGCGGCGCACGAACGCGCGACGGAGATTGCCGCGCGCCGCGTCGAACTTCAATTCAAAATGGACGAGACGCTGGCTGGTCTCGACCGCAATTTCGCGAAATGGGATCAGCCGGCAGACGAAAAGATGCTTACATTGGAGTTGAAGACGATCCTTTCCAACATCGCCTACCTGCGCACCCTGATTCGCGACGTCGATCGCGGGCTCGAGAACTCAAAGACTGCCGAAGCCCTGACTTAGTACTAAAAAAAGTGGCACGGATTTTTGGCATAGACCTCGGCACCACCAACAGCCTGATTGCCGCCATGGAAGAGGGCGAGCCGCGCGTGATTCCCCTCGGCGAGAAGGGCAGCGCGCTGCTGCCGAGCGTCGTCGCGATTGCGCCTGACGGGACAGTCACCGTCGGCGAGCGCGCAATCGAGATGGAGCCGCATCTGACCGTCGAGCGCGACGGGCGCGTGAGCGCGGTGGGGTTTGCGGGCGGCGAATACGGCGCCGTCATTCGATCGGTCAAGCGGTACATGGGATTGGGTGGCGACGAAGTCGCGCCCGAAGATCGCGCGCGCTACACCTTCGCCGATCTCAGCGGCCCGGTGGTGCGCTTCCAGGTCGGCAAGCGCGTCTTCACGCCCTCGCAAATCTCCGCCGAGATTCTGCGCGCGCTCAAGGACGGCGCCGAACGCGCGCTGCGCGGATCGGGCAAAGATGAAAAAGTCGAGCGCGTCGTCATCACCGTGCCCGCCTACTTCAACGATGGCCAGCGCCAGGCCACCAAGGACGCGGGCCGCCTCGCCGGTCTCGAAGTGGTGCGCCTGGTGAACGAGCCTACGGCGGCGTCGCTCGCCTACGGACTCAACAAGATGGCGACCGGCAACGTCGCCGTGTTCGACTTCGGCGGCGGCACTTTCGACATCTCGATTCTCAGCATCAAGGAAGGAATCTTCGAGGTGCTCGCGACCAACGGCGATACGCATCTTGGCGGCGACGACATCGATCGCGCGATCGTCGACTGGTTGCTAGCCGAACTTCCCGACTCGCTCAAACTCGATCGCCACGTCTGGAACAGCGCGCGCATGGCCGCCGAGGATGGCAAAAAACGTCTCACCGACGTCGCCGAGACCGACGTCGTGGTCGAACTTCCCGGCCATTCTATTCGCAAGCGCCTGACCCGCGACGCCTTGGAGCAGATCGCGGCGCCGTTCGTTGCGCGCACGCTCAAGCGATGCGAACTGGCGGTCGCTGACGCCAAGCTCACGCCCGCCGCTATCGACGCCGTCGTCTTGGTCGGTGGCTCGACGCGAATGCCGATTGTCCGCCGGCGGGTCGCCGAGATGTTCCATAGGGAACCCCTGTGCTCGATAAACCCTGACCAAGTGGTCGCTTTAGGAGCCTCCGTCCAGGCTTCTGTGCTAATGGGCACGCAGGGGGACATGCTCCTGCTTGACGTGGTGCCGCTGTCGCTCGGTATCGAGACGATGGGCGGCGTGATGGAACGTCTTATACATCGCAATACCACTATACCGACCAGCGTAGCCGAAGGTTTCACTACGGCTGTGGATAATCAAACACACGTTGATATCCATGTTTTGCAAGGAGAGCGCGAGCTTGCTAAGGATTGCCGTAGCCTAGCGCGCTTCAAGCTGGGCCCGATTCAGGCTCAGCCGGCGGGTGTCCCGCGTGTCGAGGTCACTTTCCTCATCGATGCAAACGGGATACTAAATGTCAATGCGCGCGATGAGCGCACGGGCCGCGAGCACTCGGTCGACGTCAAGCCCAGTTACGGCCTGACGGACGATGAAATCGAGCGGATGCTCGAAGAGGCTATCGACCTTGGGGAACAGGATCTCGAAGAGCGCCTGCTGATTTCGGCGCGCAACGACGCCGAGCAAATCCTGGGCGCACTTCGAAAGCAGCTCGGCGAGTTCGGCCGGCTGGTCAATGCCGGTGAGCGGGCGCGGATGGATGAGGTGGCGGAACGGCTGGAGGCGGCGCGAACGGGAACCGATCGCGAGCTAATCGCAAAACTCGTGGAGGAGTTGAACGAGGTAACCACTCCGTTCGCGGAGCGGATAATGGATGCGGCTATAAAGCTGGCGCTCGAGAAGAAATCAGTCGAGGAGCTTTCCTAGCCGCCTGAATGCAACGGAAGTCAGCGCAGGGACGTACTTTTAAAGATGGGACTCAAGTGGGATCAGGCCGAAGAGATCGCGGAAGTGCTCGCGGAAAACCATCCGGGACTGGACCCGCTCGACGCGCGCTTCACCGATTTGCGTCAATGGGTGATCGATCTCGACGAATTCGACGACAACCGCGAGAACTCAACCGAAGCAAAACTGGAAGCCATCCAGATGGCATGGCACGAAATATACAAAGAACAGAACGAGGACGATTCTGAATAGGCGTAGACGTGGCTACGTCATAACTACGGGGAGGTGGGGCGGTGGATACACGAAGTACAACGTTGAAGGCGGATAACGGAGAGAAGATGCAGGAAAAGGAAACACTGGACGAGAGATTGCCGGGGTTGTTCGAGCCCGACACGCTTTTGCCCATTCAGTACTTCGAGGCGATGCGCAAGAAGCATCTGCTCGAGGGCGAAAAGCGGCTCATCCTGAGCGTGCTCAAGGACGCGATCGAATGCTTCATGAAATGCATCGACGCGTCGACCAGCAAGGGTCAGCGATTGTTCCGCGACGCCGACGAATGGATTGCGCACGAGGACAAGCGCTGGGTCTTCTCGTTCGACAACGTCTGCGACATGCTGGACATCAATCCCGAGTACATGCGGATGGGCCTGCGCAAGTGGAAGGACAAGCGGCTCGACGCGATCGCGCGCCGGCGCGCGGCGCTGGTGCTCGAGACGGAGCGGGCGGCGGCCGAGGCTGCGATGCAGCCGGCGGCAGTCGCGGCGCCGGTGGCGGCCGCGCCAGCGGCCGCAATCCAGAAGCCCGCGACCAAGGTCGCGGGCAAAGCGGCGGCGGGCGTCAAGCGCCGCCCCGAGCGCGTTCGCGTCGCGAAGCGCTCATCGGCGCGCAAGCTGCGCAAAGCGCGCGCCTAGGACAGCAACCAAGAACGACGGGCCGCGTATCGCGGCCCGTCGTCTCTTTCTCATTCTGACAGCGGCGCGCGTGTCTTCGACACGCGCGCCGCTCTTTGATCTTACCGCGATTACGCTCACATTCGCGGGGCGTATGGACTATCCGGCATCGGTGCTCTGCCGACGAAAGCGGAGTTGGTTCTGCAAACTCCACCGGTGGTCGTCTTGGTGCAGGTTTGCGAGTTATTGCCACCACCGCAGCCAACGATCGCCATAGACAGTATGAGCATCAGCGCGAACCGACAAATGTTTCCCATGCAATCCCCTTTCGCGGAAACGTAAACGAAATTGACCTCCCCTGTCCACAATCAGGTGACTGGCAGCGGCAGATATTTCTTGCTCACGTTGTGATACGTCCCGACGATGCCGCGCTTTAAGCAACGAGCAGAACGATTCGATGTTGTGGGTATGAACTTCACCGCGCACACAATCCCCTTATTTTACGGGGGAGGCGACCGGCCGCTCTGCGGTCGGTAGGTGAGGGTTCCGTTCCCCTCGCGACGCCGACAGGCCCGCCACTATTACCCGCACGATCTCCCGGAGCCTCCGATGGTACTGCGCGCGGCTGGTCGCGGCGCTTTCGATTCCATGGGCGGCCGCCACCAGCATCTGCGCCAGGTCGTCAGCGTCAAGTTCCATCCGCGCCGGCGCCAGCTCTCCGGCGCGAGTCGCCTCTTCGATCATCTCGCGCAGCACTTTCATGTAGCGGCGTCCCGACTGCGCAAACAAATCCGCCGACAGCCGGTTCTTCGAGTCCATCAGCTCGGCCGCATGCGCCGAGCGATATACAGTTTCGAAAAAAAAGCCGAACTTGGCTTCGAGCACCGCGACCATCCGCTCGTCGACGGGACCAACGGTCGCGCGCGCCAGTTTCACCGCCGAGTCCGCGCGCTCGATCAACTGCTCGCAGAGCGCGCGAAAAATCTCTTCCTTGCTCTTGAAACTCAGGTAAACGGTGCCTTTGGCGATTTCCGCGTCGCGCGCGATGTCGTCGATCGAGGTGCGCCGGTAACCGTATTGGCTGAACAGCCGTAGCGCGGCATCCAGAATCGCCGCGCGTTTGGCTCCCGGCGCACCTTTTTTATTTTTAGGAGAGTTCATCTTGGCGTCTTTCGGACGCGTGCTTCCTTATGCCGGCAACTGCAATTGCCGCTGCGGCCGCACCACAATCTCGAAGATATTCAGTTCTATCGGCTGCGTAACCGCGAACAGCACTGCGCGCGCCACGTCGTCGGCCGACGCCAGGAACAGCTTGCCCGCCGCCGCTATCTGGTCCAGCACCTCAGGCGGCAGTTGCCCGCCCGGCTTGATGTCAGCCTTGATTCCCAGCGAATTCACGATTCCCTTGACGAATTCCGGCGGGAAGTTGCGCGCGAAGTTGGTGGCGACCGCGCCCGGCATGATATTCACCACACGAATCTTGTCGTTCTCGAGTTCCTTGCGCAGCGTGGTCGCGATCGAATTCACCGCCCACTTGGTCGAGCCGTAAACCCCCGACGCGTCGTTGCGTCCCGCGACCGACGAGATATTTACGATGTGCCCTGCGGCGCCGCAAGCGCGCATCGCGCGAATCGCCGCCTGCGCGCCGACCAGCAGCGCCAGCACGTTGACCTCGAGCATCTCGCGCCATCGCTCGGGGTCGCCCTCGATTATGGTGCTCGGGAACTCCAGCCCGGCGTTGTTCACCATGATATCGAGCCGTCCCGTTGCCTTGACCGCCTTGTCGACCAGGCCCTGCACGTGTTTGACATCGCGGGCGTCGAATGCCACCGCGGTTGCGCGCCCGCCCGCCTTTTGAATTGCCTTGACGCCGTCGTTGAGCGCCGACTCGGTGCGTCCTGCGATAAACACATGCGCGCCCGCCTCGCCGAGCCGAATTGCGATTGCGCGGCCGATTCCGCTCGACCCGCCGGTGACGATCGCGGTGCGTCCGTTGAGCGATTGATTGTCTGCCATCAATGAAACCTCCGTGAGTTGCTAACTGACCAAATGACCGATTAATCTGAAACGGTCAATCAGACTAGCAACCCTCGATCCGCGAGCATAGCGGCTGAAATGGCGATGGTTAACTGTGACGTTTGGTTGCGAATTGCGGCTGCACCTCATAGCGTTTTGTCGTGCCGCTGCGAACGAAAATCGAATGCCCCGAGTGCGGCGCCGACCTGGTAGTCAAGCGCGGCGGCGTATGCCGCGGCTGCGGCGCGCGCATCAGTGAGCACGTCGGCCGCGTCCGCGCGCGCGAGAAGCGTATCGAGCAGGTCGTCGCCATCATCGCCACCGTATTGGTCGTTGGGGTGGCCGTCGTCACCAGTGGCGCGACCCTGCTCGAGGGAATCGCCGCCTACGCGATCGTCGGCGCGGTAATGTATTACCTCGCGCGGCGCACCTTCGTCTGACATTTCGTTTTCCATTTTTGATTTTCGATTTTTACCGGCTCGCGACTGAACGTTTATTTATTTTTTGAGGCCGCTCTAACTCGGCCGGACGACTCGTGTCTGAACGTTCGTTTAGTTCATGCCGCCAAAACCTGAACATGCGTTAAGCTGTTCTCTCCGTTGACGTTTTTCGTTTTTATTTTTCGAATTGGTGTATCCAAATTCTTTCTGTGGCGTATTGCTAGCCGATGAGCAAGTGCGTTGCAGAGAATTTTGCCGGCAGCTCGATGGCATCCTTAATGCTCACTCAGTAGGGGAGAGGTAACCGACGATGAAATCCAAACGAGGTCTGATGACGATGCTGGTGGGGCTCGCGATGCTTGCGATGCCACTTACCGCGGCCGCCAAAGACCATAACTTCTACGCTCAGAACAATCATGCAGCGCGCGCGGCTGCGCACAGCTACGCTCGGGAAGTCCGCGGCGGCGGCGTGACTCCTCGCGATTTCCGCGCAGGGCATGCCTGGGGCGGCATCGGCCCATACCGGGACTACGGCCGGGCCTACAATCGCGGCTACTATGGGGCTCCTGCGTATGTGGGGGCTCCCGCGTACGTAGCGCCTTACTATGGCAGCGGCGTGCCGGGCTATGCGGTCGGCAACGGATGCGGTAGAGCGCAGAGCGTGATGAACCAATACTATCGCGACCGGAACTACGGGCATCCGGCGGCTGCCAACGACTTGCTGCGTCAGAATCCGTGGGCGTTCCGTAGCGGCTGTGCAGGCGCAGCGCCGGTCGGCGGCGGGTTCGGTGGACTTGGTCGACTCTTCGGCGGAGCGCCAGCGTACAACAACTACGGGCCTGCGTATGCCCCCGGTGGATACAACGGCGGTTACGGACAGCCCTACGGCGGAAGCTCGATGCTGGCACCGCTGCTTCAGTACATCCGGTAGCTGAATCTGAGAACGCATCCCTGATGCGTTCCTTAAGACCCTCAGCGCGCCCCGTCTCCTCCCAGCGGGGCGCTTTCTTTTCATACCGCTTATACCGCCGCCAGCCGCTCGATTGCGTGTAGCACTCTCACCCGGCGTTCTTCCGGCGTCCTCGCGAACGACGAGAATTGCAGCGCCGTGGTTGTGATGCCCGCGCGCGCGTAGTCATCGAGCCGCCGCCGGCATTTCTCCGCCGGGCCGAACACGAAAATCTTATCGACCATCTCGTCGGGAATCGTCTCGAGCGCTTTCTTGCGATCGCCGGCGTTCCACGCGTCGATTGCGGTCGCCGCTTCCTTGTCGTAGCCGATCTCGCGGAAGAACTTGTTGTACTGCGGGACAGTCACGTAGGCGGTCAGCGAGCGGCGGAACAGCGTGCGCGCGACGGCTTCGTCCTCGTCCACGGCGCAGATTATTCGGCACACCACGTCCAGCTTGGACGGATCCTTGCCCGCCGCGCGCATCCCGTCGCGCGTGTTGTCGAGCATCGGCGCGACCGTTTCAGGCGTGACGAAGTTGACGATCACGCCGTCGGCGATCTCGCCCGCCAGCCGCAGCATCTTCGCGCCCTGCGCGCCGATGTAGATTTTCGGCGGATGGGTAATTACTGAATCGAGCCGGAAGCCGTTCATCTTGACCTTCGCGCCGGCCATCGTGACCTTCTCGCCGCGAAAGATCGCGCGCAGTGCTTCGACCGTCTCGCGCATCTGCGTCACCGGCTTTTGAAATGGCACGCCCATCCAATTCTCGACGATATTCGGCGTCGAGATTCCGAGGCCCAGGATGAAACGCCCGCCCGCGAGCTCGTTGACGGTGACGGCCGACATCGCGATCAGCGGCGCCGGGCGCGTGAACACCGGGATGATCGCGCAACCGAAGTGCATCTTGTCGGTGAGCATCGCCGCCGCCGCAATCGGCGCGAACGCGTCGGTCGAGAACGACTCGTAGGACCACGCGTCGGTGTAGCCGCATCGGTCGGCGGTGCGCACCAACTCGGGAAAATGAATGCCGTTGAACGGTTCGAACGGGATGGTGATTCCAAGTCGCATCTTTGTGAACTCCTCAGTCCGACGACACTATCGCAGGCGCCCGCATTTCGCCTACCGGCGGGCGGGCGCGAGGTTGAGCACTTCCGCCAGGTGCAGCGGGCGTCGCGTCGGGCAGAAGTGACGAATCTGCGAGCGGCACGAGAATCCGTCGGCAACGATGATCGCGTCGGGCGGCGTCTTTTCGATCGCGGGGATCAAAACTCGCGCGCCGATCGCCTTCGACACCTCGAAATGCTCGCGGTCGTAGCCGAATGCGCCCGCCATCCCGCAGCATCCCGCGTCGAGAACTTCGAGTTGCGCGCCCGCCGCGCGCGAGAGGAGGGTGACCTCGTCGCCGATCCCCGCGATTGCCTTCTGATGGCAATGCCCCTGCACCAAAGTCCGGCGGCACAGCTCTGGCGGTGCGAAGTCTGGCGCCTCTCGAACCAGGAACTCGTCGAGCAGGAATGAATTCGAGGCGAGCGCGGCGGCACGCGCGTCGTCGGGAAAGAGCGATGGCAACTCGTCGCGAAAAGTCAGGATGCAACTCGGCTCCAGCCCGACGATCGGAATGCCGACGGCGACGAACGGATCGAGGACGTCGATCACGTCCGTCAGGCGGGCCTTCGCCCGGTCCAGCATCCCCTGATCGTAGAGCGGGCGGCCGCAGCACAGCTCGGCGCGCGGAATGATCACGCGAAACCCGGCGCGTTCGAGGACTTCGACCGCGGCGATTGCGACCTGCGGCTCGAAGAAATTGTTGAAGGTGTCGGGAAACAGCACGACTTCGCGCGTGCTCGCTCTGGGAGCCGTCCTGCGCTCGAACCACGAGCGGAAAATCTGGCGCGCAAAACGCGGCAACTCGCGCTCCGGATGAATCGCGAGCGTTTTTTTTACCGCGTCGCCCACAATCGGTGCGTGCGACAGCGCGTTGGCGAGCGACGGTGCGTACGATGCGAGGCGCGCGACCTCATTCAACCTGCCGAAGAACGCCGATGACAGCGGGCGCCGATGAATCCGATAGTAGTTCGAGAAAAATTCCGCGCGGTACGCCGCCATATCCACCGACGACGGGCACTCGGCCTTGCATCCTTTGCACGACAGGCACAAGTCCAGCGCATCCTTGAGCGCGGGATCGCTGAATCCTTGCGGCAGTAGATCGCTGGCCAGTGCCTCTAAAAAAATTCGCGCGCGCCCGCGCGTCGAGTGTACTTCCTCGCGCGTCGCCATGTACGACGGGCACATCGTGCCGGCTTCGGTCTTGCGGCATTTCCCGATGCCCACGCATTTCAGCGCCGCGCCCGCCAGTCCGCCTTCGGCTTTGAAGTTGAAGTGCGTGGCGATTTCGCGCGGCCGATAGCTCGCGCCCAGCTTCAGATGCGAGTCAAGCGGATGCGGATTCACAATCACGCCCGGATTCATCATCGACTCGGGATCGAAGATTCGCTTGAAATCGCGGAATGTGTCGATCAACTCGGGCCGGAACATCATCGGCAGCAGCTCGGAGCGCGCGAGCCCGTCGCCGTGCTCACCTGAAAGCGAGCCGCCGAGATTCGCGACGAGTTCGCCGAGCTCGACCATCGCGGCACGGAAGGTTTCGATTCCGGGCGCGCTGGCCAGATCGAAATTGACGCGGGCGTGTACGCATCCTTCGCCGAAATGTCCGTAGTAGGTCGCCACCTTGAGGTTGCGGCTGCTGAGGATGCGATCGAAGCCGCGCAGAAACTCGCCGAGCTTTGCGGGCGGCACCGCGGAGTCCTCGGCGCCGGGCCAAGTGCGCGGGCGGCCCGGGATGAACGCGCTCGAGCCGAGCCCCGACTCGCGAATCTGCCAGACGGCGGACTGCTCCCGCGCGTCTGCCAGGTATGCCGCGCCGGTGCATTCGCGGAGTTGGCGCGCCTGCGCGATAACGCGTTCCGCTCGCTCGCGCGCTTCGTCATGCGTCGCGCCGCCCAGTTCGACGAGCAGAAAAGCGCGCCCAGCCGGCAGAAACCGCACGCCCGGCATCTTCTTGATGCGCGCGAACTCGGGAAGATTCTGGTCGAAGCCTTCCAGCGCTTCGGGGCGATGCTCGAGCAGCCACGGCGTTTGATCCGCCGCGATGAATACGTCGTCGAATCCGAGCACTGCCAGCGCGACTTCATTCGGGCGCGGCACGGCGCGTATCGTCGCGCGAAGCACGGTGGCGAGCGTGCCTTCCGAACCGACGAGCGCGCGCGCGAGGTTGAAGCCGCGCTCCGGCATCAGCTCGTCGAGGTTGTAGCCCGAGACGCGGCGCGGCAGCTTCGGGAAATGAGCGCGCACAGAATCCGCGCAACGGTCGCGAAGTTCGCGGAGACGCGAGTAGAGCTCGCCCTCGCGGCCGCCGCGCGCGATTGCGGCGTCAAGCTGCGCGTCATCGATCGAGCCCGTGAGCGAAAGTTGCGTACCGTCGTAGAGGACGACCTCCAGAGTCTCGACATTGTCGACGGTCTTGCCGTACGCCGCCGAATGCGCGCCGCATGAGTTGTTGCCGATCATCCCGCCGATGGTGCATCGATCTTTCGTCGAAGGATCGGGCGCGAAGAACAGGCCGTGCGATGCGAGCTCGGCGTTGAGATGACTCTGGATGAGGCCGGGCTCGACCTGGGCGACGCGCGCGCCGGCGTCGATCGCGACTACTCGATTCATGTACTTAGAGAAGTCGAGCACCAGCGCGGCGTTGCATGCCTGGCCGGCGAGGCTGGTGCCGCCGCCGCGCGCGAGAATCGGCATCGAGTTTTCGCGTGCGAGCGAAAGCGCCGCGATTACGTCGCCTTCGTGCCGCGGAATCACGACGCCGACCGGCACCTGGCGATAGTTCGACGCGTCGGTGGCGTAGGCCGCGCGCGTGCCCGCGTCGAAGCGCACTTCGCCTTCGAGGGTGGCGCGCAGATGAGATTCGAGCGCCGCAATTGAGGTCATGATCGACCAGCCGATTGAGCGGAAGAAGGCAATTTATACCACCTGTTGTGGTTCTGGAGCCGGCATACCACTAGGGGTAGTTTCGTTCCGTCAAATTTGTTTTTCTGGGAAGCGCAGGTTGCCCGATGCCGAGCGATATCCCGGCGATGGAGTTTTGTCCGATGGCTGGACACATCTGATCACGTAGCACGTCCGGGGCGCGGGCGTCAGGCTGAACAGTTCATCCCTGAACTCGGCGGGAGACAAAAGGGATGCAGCGATGTAATTCACCCGGATATCCAGCGTGAACCGCGGAGGCCGATATGTCGAACGATCAGAGAAAAGTGCTTGCCGGGATGATAGCTGCCTGCGTCTTCAGCGTGGCGTTCTTTGTGGTCGTTTTTCGGCTGACGGCGATTGGCCCGACGCCTCCCGGCGGTATCGAGACTTCCTGGCGACTGGCGTATGCGCTCAAGTGCGAGGTCTTTGCAGCGCTATGTCTGCTCGCGGGGGTCGCGCGGATCGCGAACCGGCGCTTTTTTATTCCCGACGCGATTGGGGGCGGCGCGGAACCGTCCATCGAGATTGACCAGCGTTACCTGCAAAACACACTGGAGCAATTGGTGCTCGCGATCGTCGCGCACCTGGGGCTTGTCACGATCATCGCGCCCGAGTCGATTCGTGCCGTCGCGATCCTGGTCATGCTGTTCGTGATCGGACGCGTGGCGTTCTGGGTCGGATACCATCGCTCCGGCCCGGCGCGCGCGTTCGGCTTCGCGACGACTTTTTATCCGACTGTCGGGGTGTATGCGTTCCTAGTGTATCGGATCGTCAGTTAGTCGGGCGAGCCTCTTAGCAGGGGCAAAGGCATTTGCAGAATCTTGAATCGCGCGCGGAAAAAATCGGGCGCTGTAATCGGACCCTCACCTTGATCCTCTCCCTTGCAGGGAGAGGGGACAGAAAGCTCGGCGCGCGCTCTGTTAGAGAGGGAGATCTTTCAGGCCGGCTTGCGGCGCGCCTACCAGCGCGACCATTTTGCCTTCGGGGGCGCGGTTTTCGTGCATTGCCTGGTGGCATTCGGGGATTTCGGCGAAGGTGTAGGTCTTGGCGAGGCATGGATCGATCTTGCCGTCGAGCACGAGCTGATTGAACGCGTAGGCCTGCTCGTCGTTGGCGAAGTGCGAGCCCTGCAGGCGCTTCTGCCGCATCCACAGGTAGCGCAAGTCGGCGACCGCGTTGTAGCCAGTGGTGCCCGCGCATATTACGACCATCCCGCCGGTGTCGCAGACGAACACCGAAGTGGGAATAGTGTCTTCGCCGGGATGCTCGAATACGATGCGCGGATTCTTTCGCTCGCCGACGATATCCCAAATCGCTTTGCCGAACGCGCGGCACTCAGCGGCCCACTTGTTATACGACGCGGTCTCCTTCCAATGCGGCATCATGCCCCAGTGCAAATATTTTTTGCGGTTGATGCAGCCCCTGGCGCCGAGCTTCATACAGAAATCGATTTTGCGATCGTCGCCGACGATGCCTACCGGAATTCCGCCTTCGGCCTTGACGATCTGAATCGCCATGCATCCAAGACCGCCCGACGCGCCCCAAATCAGCACGACGTCGCCGCGGCGCACGACATGCGGCGCCCATCCCATCAGCATCCGGTACGCGGTCGCGCCCACCAGCGTCGGACCGGCGGCCTCCTCCCACGTGAGGTGCGCGGCCTTGGGCATGCACTGATGCGCCTGCACGCGAGCGAACTGCGCGAAGCTGCCCCAGTTGGTTTCGTAGCCCCAAATTTTGAAGGACGGGTCGTACATGGGATCGTCGCCGTTGCGAATCGCGGGCGAGTTGCGATCCCAGACGCCGCAATGAATCACGACGCGGTCGCCGACCTTGACGTTGTGAACGTCGCGGCCGGTGGCGTAGACGATTCCCGACGCGTCGCTGCCGCCGATATGAAAATCCGAATGATCGTATTTTGCTTTCTGGCGCGCGCCGATGACGTCCACCGGCGACCCGAGCGCGGCCCACACATTGTTGAAGTTCACGCCCGCCGCCATCACGTAAACGAGCACTTCGTCGGCGCGGATTTCAGGGACGGCGATTTTCTCGATCTTGAACGCATGCATCGGGTCGCCGAAGCGGTCCGCCCGGATCACCTGGGCGTACATCTGCTTCGGCACCTGGCCGATTGGGGGAACGTGCCCGATCTCGTAGATTTCCTTATGGTTCATTTCGATTGGTTATTGGTTACCAGCGCGCCGATGCTTACCGCGATGCGGGCCGGCTGAGGTTGGCTCCAGTTTCGGTTTCGATTTGCGGGTCAATAGCGTGCGGGAATAGGTACCTGTTTGCCGCAGGTTTGACAATACTAAGCTGGCGGGAGTTAGGGAACGGCTATTACTGGCCCGTCACATTGCGGCTGGAAATGCTCAGGAGCAGATACGCTTCTTTCACTATCGGAGAGGTTGATCATTGCCAAGCCAGGGTACCATACTTGATGGTAAATGGCACACAAGAATGGCACAAGGTTGAGGATCGATAAGTCCGGACGAATCGTCGTTCCCAAGCGTCTCCGCGACCATCTCGGAATTCGAGATGAGGCGGAGCTGGAAATCACGGCGACGTCGGGAGGAGTATTTATGCGCGTGGTTGACGAGGAACCCGCGCTGGTCAAGGTCGATGGGTTGTGGGTTCATCGGGGCTCCGCGCGCCCCGATACGGACTGGGAGCGTGTGATCGAGGAGGTTCGCAGCGAGCGAATCGCTTCAATTTTAAAGGGCTGATCAGTGAGGGTCTTCTTCGACACCAATGTCCTGGTCGCCGCGTCCGAGCAAACTCATCCGCATCATGGGCCCGCGTTTCAGGCATTTCTTCGCGTGGCAGCCAAAAGAGATCACGGATTTGCAAGCGTGCACTCGATAGCCGAAACGTACGCTGCGCTTACACGTTTGCCGGTGCAGCCGCGAATCCATCCTGCCGAAGCGGCGCGAATGATCGCTGACAATATCGTGCCGCACTTTCAGATGGTGCCGATCGCAAAGAAGGATTATCTCGAGGCAATGAAGGCCGTCGTCGACGGCGGATGGAGTGGAGCGAAGATCTACGACGCGTTGATCTTGAGATGCGCGGCGCGAAGCGGCGCCGAGCGCATCTACACGTTCAATCTGTCTGATTTCCAGCAACTCGCGCCGAATCTAAGGGACCGGATCTGCGCACCATAAGTGGATTTACTCCGCGACGATGCGGAAGACGGGGTAGCGCGCCGCGACCTGCTCGAACTCCGCCAGCGGCGCGTCACGGTTGACGTCGAAGTGCGGGCGGGCGCCCGGAGCCTGTTGCAGATAGGCCTTGAGGATCGGGGCGCGCTGCGACACCGGCACATCTTCGAGCCTCACCGTTTCCGTTTTTCCATGGCGGAGTACGGCGGCGCCTGCGCTGGCGCGCACGTTGCGGACCCAGTCGACGTTCTCGCCCAGCATCGACACCAGGTATCGTTCCGCGCCGATATGAGCCACTACCAGCTGGGCCAGGTAGGCCTTGCCGCTTCGCCGCCCTCTGGTTTCCAGGGCCGTTACCAGAGCAGGCAAAACTCCGAGCGCAGATAACCGCGCCTGTGCGGAGTTGAGACGCCGGGTGAAGGCCCTCGGTCTGCCGCCGGGATAGAACAGCGTCCTGTACCACGAGTGCGGCAAGGTCCACGGCAGGGTGAAGAAAACGACCGCGGCGCCGAGCACGATAGCTGCGGCAAGAAAAGTCGGACTCATTGCTTACCCATCATTATAAGTAAGGTAACCACTCTGCGTTGATTTCATATGCTTGCAGGCTACCGCTGGTTGACGCGCATCCGTTAATTCCATAAAAAACGGATTCGGCCTCAGGAATTTTCATTTTCGTTGATTCCGCGACCACAGGAAGCAAGGTAGCCTGACCCATATGGCGGTGCGCAAAATCGAGCGTGGCCACTACTTCGAGGACTTCGAGGTGGGGCATTTATTCAAGCATCATTGGGGTCGCACGATCACCGAAGGCGACAACAGCTTTTTCTCCAGCGTCACGATGAACTTCAACCCGAGCTACTTCAATCGCGAGTACGCGCAGAGCCTGGGCTTCAGGAACGTGGTCGTCAATCATATGCTGGTGATGAACGTGGTGTTCGGGCTGTCGGTCGAGGATCTCAGCGAGCGCGCGATCGCGCATCTCGGCTACGAAAAAATGAAATGGCACGAGACAGTCTATCCCGGCGACACGATTACGTCCGAGTCGCTGGTACTCTCCAAGCGCGACACCTCGCGGCCTGACCGCGGCGTCGTGAAGTTCCGCACCACCGGCTACAACCAACGCGGCGAAAAGGTACTCGAGTACGAGCGGCCGGTCCTGATTCGCAAGCGCAATCCTCCCGCCTAGGAGCATACGATGCCGCTAGTTACGCCTGAGCATGAATTTATCCGGCGTTCGGTCCGCGAGTTTGTCGAGGCCGAGGTCAAGCCGATCGCCAATGATTTGGATCGGCAGAACAAGGAAATCCCCGAGAGCATCCTCAAGCAGATGGCCGAGCTGGGCTACTTCGGCGTGATCTTTCCCGCCGAAGACGGCGGCATGGGGCTCGACTACATCTCGATGGCGATCGTCACCGAGGAGTTGTCGCGCGGATGGCTGAGCGTTGGCTCCGTGATGACGCGCAACATCATCACCGGCACTCTGATCAGCGCCAACGGCACGCCCGAGCAGAAAAAGAAATTTCTGCCGCCGATTGCGCGCGGCGAGATTCTGACTGCGGCCGCGTTCACCGAGCCCGATTCGGGCAGCGATACGGCGTCGTTCAAGACGCGCGCGGTGAAGGATGGCGACGGCTATCTGATCAAGGGATCGAAGATGTGGTGCACGTTCGCCAATCGCGCGCACATGCTGACCGTGATGACGCGCACCGACCCGGACATGTCGAAGCGGCACAAGGGGCTGTCGCTGATCCTGTTCGAGAAGGCGCCCGGCGACGACTTCATGCCGCCGACTCTGACCGGCTCGCCGATTCCGACCATCGGCTACCACGGGATGCGCAGCTACGCGCTGCAGTTCGACGACGCGTTCGCGCCCAAGGCGAATCTGATTGGCGGCGTGGAAGGACGCGGGTTCTATCAACTGATGGCGAGCTACGAGGCGGCGCGAATCCAGACTGCGGCGCGGGGCGTCGGCGTCGCGCAGGCGGCATTCGAATGCGCGGTCAAGTACGCGAAAGATCGCAAGCAGTTCGGCCAGCCGATCGGCGACTTCCAGGTGATTCGGCACAAGCTCGCGCATATGGCCGTCGAAATTGAGGCCGCGCGCCAGCTTTGCTATTTCGCCGCCGCCGAAAAAGACACCGGCAAACGATGCGACTACGAGGCCGGGCTGGCCAAGGCGTTCGCGGCCGAGATGGCAGAGCGGGTCACGCGCGAGGCGATGCAGGTGCATGGCGGCTACGGCTATTCGATGGAATTCGAGGCGCAGCGCTTCTGGCGCGACGCGCGCGTGCTGTCGATCTTCGAGGGCACCAGCGAAATTCAGTACGAGGTTATCGGCCGGCGAATCATGGAGCAGAACTGACGTGAGTATCACGAGCGACGGCAGCTACTTCGAGGATTTCACGGTCGGCGACACGCTCGTCCATCAGCGGGGACGCACAATTACGGAGGCCGACAACCATAACTTCACTTCGCTGGTGATGAACACGGCCGAGCTGCACTTCAACCAGGATTTGATCGACAAAAATCCCGGCGCGTACGTCGGAGGCAAGCTGCTGGTGTACGGCGGTGTGGTGCTTGCGTTCACGGTCGGGCTTGCGTCGGAGGACACCAGTGAGAACGCAATCGCCGAAGTCGAGATGGACAACGGCAAGCATACCAACCCGGTTTTCCACGGCGACACGATCTACGCCGAGTCCACTGTGCTCGATAAGCGCGACTCGGACCGGCCTGACGCGGGGCTGGTGAAGTTCAAATTGATTGGCAAGAAACCCGACGGTACGATCGTCGTCGAAATCGAGCGCACCGTTTTGATCAAGCGCAAAACTCACTACCTGCCGGCATGAGAAAATCAGCTATTTTGGAGAAATCGATCAATGTACGTACTGGACAAAGGCACACGCTTCGTAATTCCGCGCACCGAGATGACCTATCCCGGCCACAACATGAAGTTGCACGTCACGGCGGCGGACGCGGTGAAGGCGCCCGTCGATCACGTGATGGCGGACTTCGAGGATGCGTGCCCGTATGAGTTCAAGGGCGAGAAGAGCCGCAAGGTGATGGTCGAGGCGCTGAACACGCTCGATTTCGGCAAGAAGGTCGTCACGGTGCGTCCCAACAATATCCATTCGAAGTTTTTCAAAGGCGACATGGAGGCGATCGTGCTCGGCGCGCCGAATCGCTTCCACGGTATCATGCTGCCGAAGACGCGCGGGCCCGAGGAGATTCGCGAGGTGTCGAAGCTGCTCGACGATCTCGAAAAGCGCGGCGGCTGGAAGTACCGCATCCAGATCGAATCGCTGATCGAGACGCCGCACGCGCTGATCAAGGCGTACGAAATCGCGACCGCGTCGGACCGGATGTGCGGGCTGGTGTTCGGCATCGCCGACTACGCCGCAAATCTTGGCATCCGCGAGATAGTCGAGAATCAGAACCAGAATTTTCACTACTCGAAGCAGGCCGTGGTCGTCGCGGCCAAGGCCGCCGGGCTGCATGCGATCGACAACGTCTATCTGCGGCTGTGGCGCAACACCGATTCGCCCGAGCGGGTCAAGGAATTGCAGGCGGGGCTGCGCGAGAAGAACGTCGGCGCCGCAAACCTTGGGATGGACGGCACCTGGGTCATACATCCGCAGCAGGCGGAGATTGCCAACGCGTGCTACACCCCGAGCGTCGATCAGGTCGAGGAAGCGCGCCGGGTGATCAAGCTCTACCACGAGAAGGGCGGCGGCTCGATGGCCGATCCCAAATCGGGCGAGATGATCGACGAGGCGACGATCAAAATCGGCCTGATGGACCTGGCCAAAGGCGCGCAAGCGGGCCTGGTCTCCGACGCCGAGCTAAGAGATTGGTCGGCGAAGAGCCGCGAGATAACCGGCTACGACATCCTGGAGCTGATGCGGCGCGTCGCGTAGTAGCGGCTCGGGTTCTAGCCTCTCCCTGATAGGGAGAGGCCAGGAAGGAGCGCTCCGCGCGCGATGCGTTGTTGCTACGGGTGCTGGAAAATGTAACAAAGGATGGTTCGGGCGGGGTCGTAGTTCAGCCCGGTTAGAACGCCGGCCTGTCACGTCGGAAGTCGTGGGTTCAAATCCCATCGGCCCCGCCAAAAATTGACTCTATCAGGTGCACGAATTTGAAGCTGACTGAACAAACCCGCAGCATCTCGCGCGAGAATGGGCTGCGCGACCGCAACTGGGTGGTGATCGACGCAAGCGAGCGAGCGCTGGGACGAGTGGCGTCGCGCGCCGCCAGCCTGCTGACCGGCAAGACGCGCCCCGACTACACTCCCAACCAGGATACCGGCGACTTCGTCGTTATCATCAATGCCGCCAAGGTTCGTCTGACCGGATCGAAATCGCTGGGCAAGGTGTATTATCGGCATACCGAATGGCCCGGCGGAATCCGGAAGACGTCAGCCGGTAAGATGCTCGAAGCCAAGCCGGAGCGGCTGCTCGAAATTGCGGTCAAAGGGATGCTGCCGAAGAACCGGCTCGGCCACCAGATCTTCAACAAGCTCAAAGTCTATCGCGGCCCCGAGCATCCGCACGCCGCGCAGAAGCCCAAGACGGTTGTCGTCTAACAAGGTACGATCTTTCCATGGCAGAAAAGAAAAATATCATCTGGACAACGGGACGGCGCAAGACCGCGGTGGCGCGTGTGCGAATGCTGGCCGGCACCGGCACTATCACGATTAACGAGCGCACGCTCGAGGACTATTTCCCGCGGCCGACCTCGCGCATGCGGATCCTCGAGCCGTTCGAAGCGACCGAGACCGTCGGGCAATACGACGTGCTGGTGAGCGTCGAGGGCGGCGGAATCGCGGCGCAAGCCGACGCGGTCCGTCACGGTATTTCGCGCGCGCTGGTCAGCGCGACCGAGACGCTGCGGCCGACGCTGCGCAAGGGCGGGATGCTGACGCGCGATCCGCGCGAGGTCGAGCGCAAGAAGTACGGGCGTCACAAGGCGCGCAAGCGGCCGCAATACTCCAAGCGGTAGACGACCTAATCGGTCGAATCGGCGCGTACGACGCGGGATTTCGTGTTTTGAGACTAGAGGGCGTGAGCGATGCTCGCGCCCTTTTCATTTTTCGCTGATATTAGAGGTGCTTTCCGGGGGCTGTTTGACAAATCCCGACGCGGACAAATACAAGAAGAGCGCCAGTATCGGAGGAGGGGCGCCGCCAGATGCGTCGAGATCGAGGTAGGCTTAGGGCCGAATTTGGGGTGGGGGCTCTGTTCATTGGCGCTCTGCTGCTCGGGGTTAATGGTCCGGCGCTGGCGCAGACGGCCGCCGGATCATTCGCGTCGGTCAGCGGTCAGGTGCAGATTCAACGGGGCGGCGGCGCGACGATTGGAGCGGCGGCCGGCGTCGGCGTCAACGTAAGCGATCGAATCGTCACTGGCCCCGGCGGTCACGCCGTTATCACCCTCAACGATCAGAGCCGGCTCGAACTGGGACCGTCCAGCAGCATCACGCTCGATCAGTTCACGATTAGCGGCGGAGCCGCCTCGACGCGCGTCAGCTTGTTCACGGGAGTGATGCGATCGCTGGTCAATGCCGCGGCGGGCGGGGGGCCGGCCGATTACCAGGTGCATACTCCCAACGCGGTCGCGGCGGTGCGGGGCACCAGGTTCGATACCGCGTACACCGAGAATGTGATCCGGCCCGGCTACCAGGGATGCGAACGATATACTGACATCTCCGTCTATCAGGGCACCGTCAACCTGGCGCCCTTGACGGCTCCCAATGCGGGCGAGGATATCAGCACGGGCTACGAGGCGACGCTGCCGTGCGACAAACCTCCCACGCAGGCTGGACCGCTTGCGATGACCGGTGCGACCTCGCTCGACAGCGCAAGCGCTGGCGGCGGCGCCAGTTTCACAGGAGCGGCGCCAGCGTCGGGCGGCGCACCGGTGCCGGCCTGCCCGGTATGCGTTAATATGACTACGATTCCGACTGGAGGACATTAAGGGAGGAGGTGAGACGTGGCGACGAATCGAATCTATAGCGTTAGCATGACGGTCGCCCTCGCAGTCGCGATGAGCGCGTTGGCGATCGCGCCGCCGGCGCATGCGCAATGGTTTGAAGACACGTATCCCGGCTTCTTCTCACTCCAGACGCCCGGACTCTTCAAGGTGACGCCGTTCGCCGGCGGCTTCGTCAGCGACAAGTATGGCGTCCTGCAGGAGGGCGTACAGGCCGAGCAAAGCGTCACGCCATACATCGGAGTGTTCGGCCGCGCGACCGGATATCAACTGTGGATCGGGCAGGGCTTCGAGAGTCCGCTGGCGCCCGGCAGCGGAAGTTTTCCGCGCTTGAACTTCGGCCGCTTCCAGGGCGGCGCCGATTTCACGCTGTTCCCGGGCACGCATCTTTATATCTCGGGCGGCCACGACGTCGCGGACAGCGACGCCAGCGTGATCGAAGGCGATTTTTCGAGCTGGTTATTTCTGCACAGCCAGCATCCGCTCAATGGATCTTTCAGCTCGATTCATGACTTTCAAAATGGCGTCACCAGCAGCGAAATCGATCTGCAGGCAATCCTGCTTTCGACCGAAAAGTTCATGGTCCTCGGCGGGATCGGTGGCGCGATGTACTTCGGCGGCTTCCTGACCGAAGGCCAGGGTCAGGGCGGCCCTGATCTCGGCCTTTATTACCGGCCGTGGCAAATAGGTGTCAGCGCGCAGGCCGGCTATGGCAACGCTCATCAGTACGGCCAGATCAGCATGTATAAGCAGTTAAGCTGGTTCGAATAGCCGCCACGTATCAGGCAAAAACAGCGCCGGCGGAGGGCGGGTCGCCGGACGCCGTTAGCGGAGAGCGGGCCGCCGAGCTAAGCTCGGATCGCTAACAATGGCGAACGCTCAACCTACGGCCCTCAGGTTCTCGTGGCGCACCTTCCTGTTTGGAATCGTGCTGCTGGCTTTCTGGTTCGCTTTCCATCAACGCTTTTACGTCGCGTTCGAGCGGATGGACCTGACCTCCTACGACCTCGGAATAAATACCATCCCCCCGCATCCGTCCTCAGGACTCATCGCGATTGCCGCGGTCGACGACAAGAGTATCGTGCAGCTCGGGCAATGGCCGTGGCCACGGATCGTGCTCGCCAGGCTGGTGGATGCGCTCAAGGACTACAAGGTCAAGGTCATCGGATTCGATGCGATCTTCAGCGAGGCCGACAAGGGCGACGTGTCGCGCGGGCAAACAAGTGAAAAACTCGCGGCCCTTGGCCTCCAGCCGAAAGATATCCGCGCGGTGCTCGGTCCCAGCAACGACGAGGCTTTTGCCAATGCGATGAAATCGCAAGGCTCTGAGCGTGCTTGGCTATGCCTTCGAGAGCCATCATTTCCAAGGCAATGTTGCCAACAACAAATCGGCGGGCTACCTGGACGTAATTCGAGAGCCCGGGCCGCTCGCCTTCGGAATCGTGCGGCAGACTCCGGGCAAGCCACACGATTTGATCAAGGCGCAGGGCTATCAGCCACCCTTTGCGCTGCTCGAGGATGCGGCGCACTCGACTGGATTTTTCGACGTTGACGCGGACGCCGACGGTGTAATCCGCACCGAGATGACAGTGATCCGCTTCAAAGACCGCTACTGCGTGCCGCTGTTTCTCGCCGTCGCCGACGCGTACGCGGACGGCGCGCCGATGACCTTGGGAATCGATTTTAACGGAGTAGCCGGGGTCACCATCGGCGGGGTGTCGATCCCGGTCGGCGACGACGGCCGGATGCTGGTGAATTTCCGCCGCGGTCCCAATCCATTCCCGCACTACTCGATCTCGGACATCATCAATCACAAAATCGCGCCACAGAATCTCGCGGGCAAGATAATTCTGGTGGGCGCAACTGCGCACGGGCTCGGCGATCGCGGCGTAACACCCATCGACGGCGATATGGCGCGCGTCGAGATCCACGCCCACGCACTCGATAACCTGCTTCAAGGCGACTTCATCCAGCGATCCTACGAGGCCGTGGAGATAGCATTCTTCGCCGCCCTGTTGATGGGAATCGCGGTAGCGATTGGCGTGGCGTGGATGTCCGCGATGGGGTCGGCGGCGTGGGCCGTGCTGCTCGCGGTGGGCTATTATGTTTACACGCGGTCGCGGCTGATTAACGACGGCCTGGTCATCGGCCTGGTCTTCCCGTTGCTGACCGTCGTTCTCATGTACATGTTCCTGGCGGGCTATCGGTATATCACCGAGGGCCGTGAAAAGCGCCACCTGCGCACCGCCTTCGAGCACTACTTGAACCCCGACGTGATCACCTCGGTGCTGGATTCGCCGCAGGGTTTGAAACTCGGCGGCGAGAAGCGTCATCTGGCGATCCTCTTTGCCGATATTGTGAGCTTCACCAAGCGCGCCGAGAAGACCGAGCCCGAGGAGCTGCTGGCGCTGCTGAACACCTACATGACCTCGATGATCGACGTGATCTTCAAGACCGGCGGAGTCGTGGACAAGTTGATGGGCGACGGAATCATGGCGTTTTGGGGCGCGCCCAACGACCTCGAAAATCCGTCGCGCGCAGCTATCGAGTGCGCGCTCAAGATGCTCGAAGAATCTGCGCTACCTCCAGACCCACGATCCGCGGTTCGCCGACCTCGACATCGGCATCGGCATCTCGACCGGCGACGTCGTGGTCGGCAACCTGGGCGGCGAAAATCGTTTCGACTACTCATGCATCGGCGATACGGTCAACTTTGCCTCGCGGCTGGAGGCACTGACTCGACATTTCAAGGTCCACCTGCTGGTCAGTCGTCAGACCTATACCGAAGCCGCCGGCGGCTACATCGCGCGAGAACTCGGTCTGGTCAAGGTCAAAGGAAAAGAGCTCTACGTGCCGATCGTTCACGTCGCCGGACGTGAAAACGACAGTGTCGACCCTGTTTTCTATCGCAACTTCGACGACGTGCTGACCAAGATTCGGGCGGGCGACGTCTCTTCTGCGCGGGCGGAACTCGAGCTGCTGGTCGAGTCGCGTCCGGATGACACTCCGGTGCAGATTTACCTGGACCGGCTGGCGGCCGATCCCGAGCATCCGCCCACCGACATGCTCTTCGAGTTCGAGACCAAGTAACTGGCTCGGTGCGCGCAATTCTGATACTTGAGTTGCTTCAACCCCGATTCGCAAAAGGAGCATTGAAATCCCACAAGTGGCTACGCATGACAAGGTCAAGGTGGCTGTGGTCGGCGCCTCCGGATACTCGGGTATCGAGGCGGTCCGCATTCTCGCCAGCCATCCGTTCGTCGAGCTGAGCGTGCTCACCTCCGAGCACTATGCCGGGCGCGAGGTCGCCGACGTTTACCGCCACATGGCCGGCATCGACTTGCCGCCGTTCGAGGAATTGCGTCCCGACCTGGTCCAGGGCCGCGCCGATGTTGCGCTCTCATGCCTGCCGGAGACGGTAGGTACCGCGCACACCGCCGAACTGGTCAAGGCCGGCATCAAGGTGGTGGATCTTTCCGCAGATTTTCGCTTCAAGGACGCCGCGCAGTTCCGCGCTACTTACGGCGTCGAACATCCCGCGCCGCAACTCCTCAAGGAGGCGGTTTACGGGCTCAGCGAATTCCATCGCCATGAACTTCGCGAGGCGCGTCTTGTCGCCACTCCCGGATGCTTCCCGACCGGCGCGCTGCTCGCGCTGCTGCCGCTTATCAGGCGCGATCTGATCGAGCCGTCGTCGATAATCATCGACGCGAAGTCGGGTACGACGGGCGCTCGGCGGGCTGCCTCGATCGAGCAGCTGTTTGCCGAAGTCAACGAGAATTTCCGCGCCTACAAGGTTGGCAACCATCGC
This sequence comes from uncultured delta proteobacterium, assembly GCA_963724395.1. Classification (GTDB taxonomy): domain Bacteria; phylum Desulfobacterota; class Binatia; order Binatales; family Binataceae; genus Binatus. The sequence goes on from CAVRUK010000006.1 coordinate 1,242,212, forward strand.
CACGTTCCCGAGATGGAGCAGGAGATCTCTGCCGCGCTCGGCCGCGACATCGCGCTGCTATTCGTGCCGCATCTGTTGCCGATCACGCGCGGTCTTCTGAGCTCGATCTTCATGCGCCCTCGCGCTGGCACCACCGAGAGCGACGTTCACGCCGCCTTCGAGGCCAGCTTCGCCAAGTCGCGCTTCGTGCGAATCCTCAAGCCGGGCGAGCTGCCCGAGCTGCGCAACGTTCGCGCCACGAATTTCTGCGAGCTCGCCTTCATCCTCGATCGCCGCAGCGAAACCCTGCTTGTGATAACGGCGATCGACAACCTCGGCAAAGGCGCCTCAGGCCAGGCCGTCCAGAACATGAACCTGATGTTGGGCTACGACGAAGCCGCCGGCCTGCTGGCCGCGGCGCCGGTTCCCTGAAAACCGCCTGCCTCCGGCTTGCGGCTGTGCCCTTTCCCTCGATTCTCGGGACGTCGGCACAGTTGCTGCTTACTCAACGAAGACGCACAAATCGTCGGCGTAGGAGCTTGGTTTATGGAGGATATTTGCGATCAGTGCGGAAGCAGTGTCAGCAAACGGCTGCTGCGCTGCAGCGCCAGAACTGCAGTCTTTCATCGCGAGTGCGCTAACGGCCATAAACTGCACAGGACAACCGGCAAAGAGGATCAGCAGTCAGATGATTCCTACCAGGTTAAGTCTTACGTGATCATCGAGGCCTGTGATTGCGGCTAACGAGTCTATGCAGACTCGCTACCGATACAAACCGCTCCAGTTTTTCCTTCTGACATACGCCCTCACGTGGATTCCCTGGCTGATCGCGGCCGAATTCAGCTATCGGGAGCAGACGATTATTTTGAGCTATATCTTCTTCGCTCTCGGAGGGCTGGGTCCGTTCGCCAGCGCATTAATCTTGATCCAAAGGTCTGGAAGCGAAGCGCTGAAGAAGGACTTCAGGATCAGACTGATCGACCTGCGGAGAATCAATCCCCCATATCTAGTAGTGACCATTCTGCTGATGCCTTGCGCAACCTTCTTGGCAGTCTGGCTGTCCCTCTACTTTGGGCAATCGGCCAATCAATTGCGCGTCGTTCCGAATATGGCTTCGGTGCTTCCTTTGATGATCGTAGCACCGACGATGGAAGAGTTGGGTTGGCGCGGATATGGAATGGACAGCCTGCTGGCCGAATTCGACATGCTGAAAGCGACATTCCTGTTCGGTATTGCGTGGGCAATCTGGCATGTGCCGCTGTTTTTTATCAATCACACCTATCAACACGATTTGTGGCTCCTTAGCCCCGTTTACGTCATCGACTTTTTCGTCAGTGTCATTCCGACTGCGGTGATCGCGAATTGGTTGTACTACAAACACGATCGCCTGATTCCAACTGCGATCCTCTTTCACTTCATGCTCGACGCGGTTCCGGAAAGTCTAAATGTCGGACATTTCACAAAACTCATCGTGACTGCGATATTCCTGGTCATTGCGTCGATGATCGCGATAATCGATCGGCCGGCGTTTAGCGAAGGGAAGAGGAATTTCGTAGAAAGCGAGCCTGAGCGGTAAGCCGGCCAGCGCACTCCGCCGATTCCTCAGATGCTCGACGCTGACCATACCCAATCTTCCGTTCACCAATTGAAAACTTGCCTCACCGCACGCTGTCAAATATTTTGAAAAATGCTCGCGGATATGTGTAATCGTTGCCCGTTTCCAGGACCGCGCACTTAACCAGTTAACTACGGTCTCCGGCACACCTTATGTGGATCGTCCGCCTTGCGCTTCGCCGGCCGCTCTCCGTCGCCGTGATGGCTCTGTTGATGCTCGTCCTCGGGGTGCTGAGCTTCGGCCTCATGAACGTCGATATCTTCCCGGCGATCGATCTGCCGGTCGTGCTGGTGGTCTGGAACTACCCGGGCCTGTCCGCCTTCGACGTCGAGCGCCGCATGGTGTTCATCTCCGAACGCGCTTACTCGACCACCGTCAACGGCATCGAGCACATCGAATCCGAATCGATCAACGGCATCGGGCTGCTCAAGGTTTATTTCTATCCCGGTAGCGACATCGGCAGCGCGATTGCGCAAATCAACGCGGTCTCGGAGACGATCCTCACTATCCTGCCACGCGGGGTCGAGCCGCCGCAGATCATTTCGTACAACGCCAGCAACGTTCCGGTCGCGCAACTGAACATCTACAGCGACGTTCTCTCGACCGCCAAGCTGTTCGACTACGGCCTTAACTTCATCCGTATCCAGCTCTTTACAATTCCCGGCTTTTCGTCGCCCGCTCCACTCGGCGGCGTCCAACGGGCGGTGATGGCCAACCTGGATCCGACCGCGCTCTACGCCAACGGGCTCTCCGCCTTCGATGTCGGCAATGCACTCGACGCGACCAACGTCGTCATCCCGTCCGGCACCGCCAAGATGGGAAATTATGAGTACAACGTCGACCTGAATATGTCGGTGCCCAAAGTCGCCGACTTCAACAAGCTGCCGATCAAGTACCTTAACGGGGCACCGGTTTATCTCGGCGACGTTGCGCCCGTTACCGACACCCATCAGCCCCAAACCAACGTGGTGCGCTTTAACGGACAGGATGCGACCTACCTGCTCGTGGTCAAGCATGCCGACGCTTCCACGCTAACCGTCGTCGACGCGGTCAAGAAAAAATTACCCGACATCCGCGCCACCGCACCCAAGGGCCTGAAGGTGATGCTCACCTTCGACCAATCGCAATTTGTGCGCGCCGCGCTACGCGACGTCGTGCAGGAGGCCGCCACGGCAGCGTTCCTGGTCGCCATCATGGTGCTGCTGTTCCTCGGCTCGCCGCGCAGCATGGTCATCGTCATCACGTCGATTCCGCTGTCGATTCTGACGGCCATAGTCGGGCTCAAGCTCACCGGCCAGACCATCAACACGATGACGCTGGGCGGAATTGCGCTTGCGGTCGGGATGCTGGTCGACGACGCCACCGTCGAGGTCGAAAACATTCACCGCAACCACGCGATGCAAAAACCTTTGCTGGTCGCGATTCTCGACGGCGCATCGCAGATCGCCACGCCGACGTTCGTCGGCACGCTCGCTATCTGCATTGTCTTTTTTCCGGTGGTATTGCTCACGGGAGTCGCGCGCTTCCTGTTCACACCGCTTGCGCTGGCGGTGGTGTTCTCGATGCTGACCTCGTATCTCCTCTCGCGCACCCTGGTCCCAAGCATGGCGCGCTATCTGCTTCCTGACACCCACGAGGAGAACCTGGGCAGCGGCAGATGGGGCCGCATTGTGCGCGGCTTCGACGCCCGCTTCGAGCGGCTCAAATACTACTATCGCATCGCACTCGCCAAATTCATCGCGCGCCGCAACTTCTCGCTGGTCTTTGTCGCCATCATCATTCTGTCTTCGTCCGCGATGCTGCTGGTGGTCGGCGAGGATTTTTTCCCCTCGATCGACGCCGGCATGATGAGCCTGCACGTGCGGATGCCGACCGGGACCCGCGTCGAGCACACTGAGTTCGTGGTCGACAAGATCGAACGCGCGATTCGTACCGTGGTGCCCGCCGGCGAGTTGCTGGGCATCAGCGACAACATCGGTCTGCCGCTCTCCTACGATTTGGCGTTCTATCAAACCGATTCGATCGGGCCGCAGGATGCCGACGTGCTTATCCAGTTGCAGCCTAAACATAAGCCGACCGCCGACTACCAGAACAAAATTCGAAATCTCCTCGAGCGTCAGTTTCCGAACGTCACCGCCTACTTCCAGGCCGCCGACATCGTAAGCCAGGTGCTGAATTTCGGCCTGCCCGCGGCCATCGATGCGCAGATTAACGGCAATAACCTGCAGACCGACTACGACATCGCGCTGCGCCTCGAGAACCGCATGCGGCTGATTCCCGGCGTCGGCGATCTCCGGATCGCTGAGCCGCAGGATTACCCGACCTTCTATGTCGACGTCGATCGCGACAAGGCGCTGCAACTCGGCATCACGCAGCAGCAGGTCACCTCGAGCGTGCTCGGTACGCTCTCCGGCGCCTCACTGTTGCAGCCGAATTTCTGGCTCGATCCGGTAAACGGCGTCAACTACAGCGTCATCGCGCAGTCGCCGCAGCATCTGATCGACTCCATCGCCGCGCTGTCGAACATACCGCTGAGTACTCCGGCGTCGTCTTCTGGAATCAACGGGCAACCCGCGTCAACCGCGTCCGTCGACGGCACGACCACGACCCAGCCCCAACTGCTCGGCAACCTCGGCACCATCACTCACCGATGGGACCCCGCCGTCGTCGCGCATTACACGGTACAGCGCGTCATCGATGTTGACTGCGCCGCCCGTGGCCGCGACCTCGGCAGCGTCGCCTCCGCCGTACAGCGCGAGATCAACAACCTCGGCCCGTTGCCCGCCGGCACCCATGTCGTCATCCGCGGCCAGAGCCAGGCGATGCGCGATTCGTTCCGCACCCTTGGCGAGGGCATCGTGCTCGCCATCATCCTCGTGTACCTGCTGATGGTCGCCAACTTTCAATCGTGGCTCGAGCCTTTCATCATCATGATGGCGGTGCCGGGCGCGTTGGCGGGCGTGCTCTGGATGCTCGCGATAACGGGCACGACCATCAATGTCGAATCGCTGATGGGCGCGATCATGGCGGTCGGCGTCGGCGTCGCCAACGGCAACCTGCTTATCGTTTTTGCGAACGAGCTGCGCGAGGAAGGCTACAGTCCGCTTGCCGCCGCCATCGAGGCCGGCCGCATCCGCTTCCGCCCGATCATTATGACCGCGCTCGCGATGATTCTCGGCATGCTGCCGATGGCGCTTTCGCTTGGCGCCGGCTCCGAGCAGAATGCTCCGCTCGGACGCGCCGTGATCGGCGGGCTGTTGGCTGCCACGATGATGACGTTGTTCGTCGTGCCGGCCGTCTATTCGATTTTCGGCCGCGACGTGATCGGGAAAAAGCAGCGCGACCGCGAGATCGAGGAAGTCACGCTGCCGGGTGCTTAGTATTAATATATGCCTGAGATAGAAGACGATCCGAAAAACTTCAGCGTGCCCGCGCCTGGTGGATTTTTCTTTGCCGGATGGATCGTCGCGATCGTCGTCGCGCTGGTCGCGACCGCCGGCCTCGTGCTCGCCCGCGAGCTATGGATCGGCCGCCAGACTTCGCAACTACAGAGTGAAAACCAGGCTGGTCCGCATGTCCTCGTCACCGGCGTCTCGCAGGCTGAGCCCACTCGCGCGCTCAGTCTGCCCGCCACCATTCAAGGCTTCGATCAGACCGACATTTACGCCAAGGTTCCCGGCTACCTGAAGACCATCAAGGTCGACAAGGGCGACCGCATCCGTGAGGGCCAGGTGCTCGCCATCCTCACTTCGCCCGAACTCGACCAGCAGACCGCCAACGCGCGCGCCAACTACAACATCGCCCTCATCACCGACAAGCGTAACCAGATTCTCGTGCACCAATCCGTCATCCCGCAGCAGACCGCCGATGAATCCCACGCTGCTATGCTGCAGGCCAAGGCGACCCTCGCGCAGGACATCGCCTATCAGGCCTACGAGACGATCACGGCGCCCTTCGACGGCATCGTGACGGCGCGGTACATCGATCCCGGCCACCTCGTGCCCGCGAGCACTACCCCCGGCACACCCGGCAATGGCGCGATCATCACCGTCTCCCGGATGGCGCCCTTGCGCGTGTTTGCCTACGTGCCCCAGAACATCGCGCCGTTCGTCAAGGACGGCGACGCCGCCACGATTACCGCCAGGGGCTACTCCGGCCAGAAATTTACCGGCACCATCACGCGTCATCCCGAAGCACTCTCCCCCGACACGCGCACGATGCTGGTAGAAGTGGATCTACCCAACGAAAATCACGTCCTATACCCCGGAATGTATGCGACCGCCGAGTTCACAGTGGCAATGGGCACAGGATCGCCAATGGTCCCCGACGACGCACTGGTCTTCCGCGATGGCAAAGTCTACGTGCCGGTAGTGCGGAACAACCAGTTACACCTGGCCGAGGTAACACTCGGCTACGACAACGGCCAGATGGTCGAAATCACCAGCGGCATAAACTCCAGCGACAAGGTAGCAGTAAACGTAGGCCAAGCCGCCCGCGACGGCGAAAACGTCCAACCAGTCGAGAATTCCAAGTAGCTTCAGTCTTACCTCGCCCAAGTTAGGATGTTGCGTTCCGCGCAACTTTTATTCGCCTCTCCTGCAATTACAACCACGATTGTCCCCCTTCCCACTGTGTGGAAGGGGTTAGCTAGCATCCATCACGAAGCCCTCAGCTGGCTCTCTCGCGCCATCGCGCGACAGAGCTGAGACGTACGATACCTGCACTTCAGTCTTTCCCAAAATCTGGCCTTTCGAAATCACGACATTGCTCGAGTCGACCATGTCGATCGCACTTCCGCTGCCAGGACTCACCGTGTAGCCGCCAACCGTGCCTGCCCGACACTCGGTGAATTTGACCTTGGTGTATTTCGCCAGCTTGGGCATATCGTCATAGGTCTCCAACGCCTCGACGATCCATTCCGCGCAGTTACCCAGCAGCGCTATCCCGGGAGGCGCCGCCACCGAGAAGAAACATCCCACGCTCGTCGTGACATTGCCCAGGAAAATCGAGGCCGCCGTCGTCGAGCCCGGGTGTACGCAGATGAGACAGGTCAGCTCGTCGCCTGGTGACACAAGAATCGTGGTGATCCAGAAGGAACCCGCTGGATACCATTCCCACCACGGATTGAACTGATGCCGGAGGGCGCCGCCTGAACTCATCACGTCTGCATCGCAGCCGGCTTGCAGCACGTCGCCGGAGCCGTCGTCGCCATCGATGCCGATCCAGGTCGACGCGGTGTACCAAATCCCGTGCTTGGCCCCGGCCGGCGGTGAGTCATTCGGCATCGTCCACGTGCCCTCGACCCATTTGACTCTGTCGACGCTCGACGGGAACACGATCCCGCCCGACCAGATCGTCGAGGTCTCCGGGCCGTAGCCTGGCCTGAATCCCGGCAGGCGTTTGCGCCTTATTTCCCGCGGCCTGAATACCGGCTCGACGATGCGGAACTGCCGCGCCTTTGCCTCCCAGCGCTTCGCGAGATCGCGGAAGGCGATGGAACAGCGCGGGATACCGTATATCGCGCGTTCGCGGTCACTGGCCTTGTCAAGGTCGAAAGAGGCGGGCGGCACCTCGTAGGTGCGTAACCTGAAACCATTGGCTAGAGCTGTTGTCGGCATGCTTACTCCTTTGTAAACAATTCCATCCTCGAAAAACCACACAACCGTTGATTACGACCGTTTTGATAAAGACGACGTCAGGGATGTTGGTCGGGCCGACGTCGCCGATCGGAAGTGAAGATTCCACGCCGTAGGTGCACCCCTTGCTCGCGTCAGAGGATGTAGGCGGGAATTTCAATTTGAATTTTCTGGTTCCGCCTCGCGTATAGAACAGGCGGCCAACCTTGGCAAGGCTCCAAACAGAAAAACGCCGCCTCAGGTTCCATTCCGACAAAGCCTCATTCGGAAAAAGTGAAATTGTATGATTGCCATCGCAAGCGAATACCAACCACGCCGCACCTCCGATAAACTCGCAGGATGCCCAAGCACCTGACCCTTCGCATCCACCTGCCGCCCGCGCTTGCGACCCAACTTGGCGCGCGCCGCAAACAAACCGGACAAACGCTGTCCGCCATCGTCATCCAGGCCCTCGAGCGGCTGCTCGGCGACGAAGATCAGACTGTGTTTCAGACCTCTACTGTTAACGCGCTGATGCAAGGTGCTTCTACCGGCGATATGACGATGGGCGAGCTCAAGACTCACGGCGATTTCGGGCTTGGCACCTTCGACGGACTCGACGGCGAGATGATCGAGCTCGACGGCAAGGTCTTCCAGGTGCGCGCCGACGGCCACGCGCATCCGGTCGAGGACTCGACGCGCACGCCGTTCGCGACGGTGAGTTTTTTCAAGGCCGACGAGAATGCGCGGCTCGATCGTCCGTGCGATCAGCCCGCGATGCTCGCAGCCGTCGCCGCGATGCTTCCCTCGCAGAACATCTTCCACGCGCTGCGAATCGAAGGGCGCTTCGACTACGTGAAGACTCGTGCGGTCGCCAGGCAGGACAAGTCAGTCGGCCTCGAGGATGCCACGCGCGACGAACCAATCTTCGAGTTTCACGACGTCGAGGGCACCATCGTCGGATTCTTCACGCCCGACTACCTGCGCGGCGTCAACGTGCCCGGCTATCACCTTCATTTCATCACCGCCGACCGCAGCGCCGGCGGCCACATGCTCGATTGCCGCACCCGGGACGTGACGATCAAGATCCATCACACGCCCGAATTCGAACTAGGCACCCCGGGCACCGAAGAATTCCTGAAAGCCGACCTATCGCAAGATCAAACCGCCGCCATCCAAAAGATCGAACGCTAGCGGATGCCCATACCCGGGTGCAGGGGGTCACCCCTGCCGAAGGAAATGTGAAACCCACCGCGGGTTTCACATTCAATAAAGTGATCTACCCTTCCCGACTCCGCATGGTGCGCGTCACAGCGCGGCGAAGTTGCGATTTTCGTGCGGCCATGTCGGCGCGGCCGCGATCGCGTCGAGGACATCCTCGGGCCGCTCGACCATCGACCACATCGCGCGATGCCGCTCGTCCATGAAACGCCGCTCGATGCAGCTCTCCAGGAACGACACGCACGGCGAATAAAAGTCCAGAGTGTTGACCAGCACGATCGCACCGCCGAACAATCCGAGCCGCTTCCATGTGATTGCTTCGAACAGCTCTTCGAGCGTGCCGCATCCGCCGGGAAGCGCGATCACCGCGTCGACTTCGTCGATCATCAAGCGCTTGCGCTCGTGCAGATCGTTTACGATCAGCAACTCGCTGAGCCCGCGATGCCCCCATTCGAGGTCGTACATGAAACGCGGCAGTACGCCGATCACACGCCCGCCTTCGGCTAACGCACCGTCCGCAAGATGCCCCATCGAGCCGACGCTGCCGCCGCCATAAACCAGAGTGATCTTGTTGCGCGCCAGCGTGCGGCCCAGGCGCGTGGCGGCGTCGTGATAGGCGGCGTCGCACAGGCGGCTCGACGCGCAATAAACACAAACTCGCTTGATAGCCATCGCGCGATCGTATCCGACCGATTCGCGCCCATCCATACGTTGCGCTGCGGTCGAGTTGAAGGGCACCATCGAGCGGCCTGCAGGCGGTAGTAAGGCGACACAGGCTGGCGTAGCGATCCGATGCCACCAGTGTCCCAACTTGCGACACATAGCTTCGTGGTGACGATGGTGAGCAAAGAGGGAGATGACTCGGTCTAGGCCCGGGCGCTGAAGTTCTCGAACGAACTCAACCTATTCTACCTTCTCTTCATCAAGCATTCGCCTTTGTTCTCAGGAATCCGCCTATAAAAGCGTAGTCGGCTTAACACTTGCTCTAATAGGCCTTGTGATGCGCGTTCATCGCTCGTCTCGGAGGACCCTTTTAGTTGCAGAACAGCCGGCCATTCATCAAAGCAAACGCCAACTACCTGGCTTTCGCGGTCGTGGCAGCGCTCGTTTTGGCCGGTGCGTCAGCTTGGACGCCCAGGCTCGTGACCCCCGCTCATGCGCAGACCTCGCCACTGGCGCAAGTTGAGATCGCGGGACTGCAGGCGGTCGCATCGAGACGCTCGACGACCAACTTCATGGACGCGGCAGCTCGATCGCTTGACGCGAAAAAGTACGACCTCCCACTTGCGATTCATCGGCCGCTCGCAGGACGCGCAGGTATCTTTCAGGATGAAAGCGACGGCTTCGATCCCGGCGACACTGCCGCAGCAACCGCCGACAGTTCGAAGCGTCGGCGTAGCGTTCGCAAGGCGGATTTTCCCGGCGGCAGCGACAACGGCGTGGTGACTCCGCCCGACACGCAGGGGACCGTCGGCCCCAACCATCTGATGGTCGTGCTGAACAGCAACGTGACGATTGAAACGCGCACCGGCGTCGTCCTGAGCTCAGTTCCGATTGCCTCGTTCTGGTCGAGCCTCGGTGGTATCAACGAGGCGTTCGACCCGCGCGTGCTGTTCGACCGATACGCGAACCGATGGATCGTATCGTCGGGCGCCAACCCCGCATCGGCGACGGCCTACATTCTGGTCGGGGTGTCGCAGACCGACGATCCGACCGATGGCTGGAATCTCTACAAGGTGCCCGTCGACGCGAGCGGCGCGAGTTGGGCCGACTATCCGACGCTCGGCTTCAACGGCGACTGGATCGTAGTGCAGACCAACGTTTTCACCATCAGCGGCGGCTTTGTGGCGTCCAACATTTACGCATTCGACAAGGCCGACTTGTACGCTGGCGGCGCCGGTCAGTACACGGTGTTCCACGATCCCACTGGATTTACCGACTATCCCGCCGTGACCCACGACCTCAGGCTTCCGACCGAGTACCTCGTCAGGAATTGGGACGGCCCGGGCGGAACGCTGCGCGTAAGCACGATCACGGGAGCGATCGGATCGGAGGTGCTGACGACGGGCGTCGCTTTTCCCAAGGCGGCGAATGGATGGCAGGATGCCGGCGCTGAGAACTTTGCCCCGCAGCTTGGCTCGACGTGGCGGATAGATACGGACGACGACCGAATCGAGAACTGCGTTTATCGAAACGGGTCGCTATGGGCGGCGCAGACGGTCTTCTTTCCGCTCACCGGCATGCCGACGCGCTCGTCGGCGCAGTGGTGGCAGATCAATACGGCCGGCGGCAGCCTCGGCGTCGTGCAGCAACTCGGGGAGCGCGACGATCCGACGGGACAGTTCGACTATGCGTACCCAACGCTGGACGTGAACGCGAACGACGACATGATGATCGGCTACTCGCGATTCGGCGCGTCTCAGTACGCGAGCGCCAACTATTCTTTTCGGCTGCACGGCGATCCGCTGAACACGCTGGAGGCCGACACGGTCTTCAAGGCGGGTGAGGCGCCGTACTTCAAGGACTTCGGCACGGGAGACAATCGATGGGGCGATTACAGCAATGTGGCCGTCGATCCGATCAACGACCTCGACCTGTGGACGATCCAGGAATACGCAGGCACGAATAATACGTGGGGCACATGGTGGGGAACGATCGCTCTAAGCGGGGCGGTAGCGACGCCGACGCCGACCGCTACAGCCACCTCCACGCCGACGCCAACACCGACCCGCACGCCAAAACCGACCCGCACTCCAAGGCCGAAGCGGACTCCCAGGCCAACGCGCACACCGAAGGCGACTCCGACCCCGAGTTAAATAGGGCGCCAAAAGGCGAAACTGAGGCAAAAACCGACCGATTTTGAGACGATTTGCAACAGTGCAACTAGCATTTGTGAGAGGTTTGCTACAAATTGGAGAGCCTTAAAGACCCAGGATTCCAAGCCGTCGGAAGTGAAGATTGGCTGATAATCCGCCAAATTGAAGGAGAAAATTCACTTTGGCGGGACCTCTCACTCGAACGCGCAAAGCATTTGCGACCTTCCTGCTGCGCACGGTCCAAGTCTTGCGAAGACAATCAGTTGAGGATGGTACGGTGGCGCCTTAGGCAGGCGCTCCGGGAAGGTCCGATGCGAATCAACCGAAGAACTGCTTTTAAGTCATCTGATCTGATTCTGATCGTCGGTGCGGTGTTAGCCATTGCAATGATGATTTCGGCGATGCGTCACAACCGGAAAAACTTGCAGCAAGGCTTGGGGATGCAGAGTGGGGTGACCGCGCCCGCCGCGTAGCGCGAGATATCGATAACAGCCTTGGGTCGCGACGCGGGGGGAGGAGACGCATCGCGGCCCAGCCTTGGAGATGGAGGACAGGCCCGGGGATTCCGGGCCTGTTCTCGTTTTTCATTTTTTATGGTGTGCGCTGAGCGCGTGTCAACGCGATTTGCACGTAACCGCCCCCCGTCGTGGACGTTTCGAACTTACGTCGGTAAAATGCCCGTGCACAAAGGAATAGGAATATTCGGCGGAGAACGTGAAGCGGCGATTGCTGCGGGAGTCGGTTGTGGGCGTGGCGGCGCTCGTCGGATTTACCGCCGGCATGGTCGGTCACGCGGCAGCCTCGACTGCGATCACGACGGCCACTTCGACGCCGACTCCAACCGCCACGCCGAAGCCCGTTTCAGCGACGCTGGATGCCAGCCCCCTGTCAGTGACGTTCGCCCGCGAGGTGGTAGGGCATCGGGGTCCGCCGTCGAAGATACAGATTGTCAACCACACCGCGGCCGTATCAGTGACCTTGCGGCGGCCGACGGTGAGCAGTGGATTTTCCGTGACATCGAATAACTGCCCGCGGGAACTGCAAGCCGGCGCTTCCTGTACGATCGAGGTCGCATCGCTCCCAGTCGCGAAAGGTAAACAAAAAGGCTCGCTGCAAGTGAACAGCAACGCCTCGTTCGGCTCGCACACCGTCAAACTAAAGGGCAACGGCGTCGCACCCAGGATCAAGGCGAATCCACAATCGCTGAACTTCGGACCGGTCTTGGCGGACAGCGTCAGTACTACTCAGAGCATTACCGTCGTCAACCGCAGTCCGGTGCCAATATCGTTCGCGACCGCTCCTGCAGCCACTCCGCCGTTTAACGTGAGCGCCAACACCTGCGACACGATCGCGGCGAACGGAGGAACTTGCACCATCTCGGTGGAATTCGCGCCGCACGATCGGGGCAAGTTCGAGGGCACCCTCGAACTCCACGACAATGCCGCTCATAGTCCGCAACATATAAAACTTTTCGGACGTTCGAAGTAGATGGTTGCGCCTCGCGAACACGCCTTGCCGGGGATTTCGCGATCTGAGACGGTTATCGAGGTGAAGTGCGCGTCGCGCGCGCGCAATCAAACGTGATGCAAGCCGCTCATCCACATCGTCCGTCAGAACCGCCGACGCTGCCCTGGATACCTCGGCCACGGCGTTACCTGGCCGCGCTGTTCGCGATGCTGATGTCGGCGACGATTTTCGAAGGCTACGACATCACGATCTTCCACTTGGCGACGCCGGAGATCGCGCGGACTTTTCATCTGGCAGATCCAGCCATCGGCCTGATGGCGACCATCGTGCGGTTTGGCGGGATGCTGTCGTTCTTCGTGGTAATCCTCGCCGACCGCTACGGTCGAAAACCCATCATCTCGGCGACCGTACTCTGCTACACCATTCTCACGTTGTTCACCGCGCTTTCGCGCGGGGTGCGATCGTTTACGATCTTTCAAAGCGTGGCTCAGATATTCCTCGCGGCCGAGTTCGGGATTGCCGTCACGATGATCAGCGAGGAGTTTCCCGACTCGCGGCGCGGACGCGCGGTCGCGGCGCTGCATATGGTGGCGTTTCTCGGCGTGACTGCCGCCGCACTCACCTACGCGATTATGGCGGAGTCGCGATGGGGCTGGCGCGGGATGTACCTGCTCGGCATCGCGCCGCTGGTGATGGTCGCGTTTTTGAGGCGCCGCTTACGCGAGACCGGCCGCTACCTGGCGCTCGAGCGGGCGCGCGCCGCGGCTGGCCACGAGCGTCCCGCATTTTGGACGTCGATTCGCAAATCCCTACAGCCGTTTGCGGGACCGTATCGCTCGCGGCTGCTGATGATGGCCGGGCTATGGAACTCGATCGGGCTCATCGGCGGCCCCACCGTTACCTACTTCAGCCTTTACGCCCGCCGCGATCATCATTGGAAATCCCACCAGGTCGCCGCGGCGATAATTCTCGCCTACGCGATGGGCACGGTCGGCAGCATGCTGAGCGGATTCCTGATGGACCGGCTGGGACGAAAGTTCACCACCAGTTTCTTCTATCTACTGTCAGGCGCCGCGATGTACATGCTGTTCACCAGCGACGGTTACGGCCCGATCCTCGCGGGCGAAGTCGTCACGATGTTTGCGTATCAGGCGGCGCGCACCGCGACCTCTGCCCTCTCGACCGAATTGTTTCCGACCGCGATTCGAGCCACCGGATACAGCCTGTGCGTGCAGGTGATCGGGCAGATCTGCTGGATGCTGTCGCCGGTGGTGATCGGGCTGCTCTCGGGGCCGCTTGGCGGTTTAGGCAACGCGGCCTCGCTCTTTGCCGCCGGACCGATCGCCGGCGTGGTGATCGTGATGTGGTTCGTGCCAGAGACTCGCGGCAAGACCTTGGAAGAACTGTCGCCAAGTACCGAAGATCTGCCTGCCGTCACCACCGAATAGATCGATTGCCGCTCTAGCGCCCGAGCCGTGCTCTTATCGCTTTCACGATACCTTCCGGAGCCATCGATGCGTCGACGACGATCGCGTCGGAGGGTTCCTCCAGCGTGTCGAACTGACTCTGGAGAAGATCCGGATTCATGAAATGACCCCTACGATTGCGCAGCCTCTCCGCGATGACCTGTTCCGAAACCTTTAGATAAACGATCTTCACCGAATTCGGATCCACGACCAACTCGTCGCGGTAAGATTGCTTTAGCGCGGAGCACGCCACGACTCCGTCCCTGCCTTCCGAGAGCATCGCCTCGATCAATTTTCGAAGTGCGCCCAGCCACGGCGCGCGATCGGAGTCGTCGAGCGCGATCCCTTGATGCATCTTGCGCTTGTTCGCCTCGCTATGCAGGTCGTCGCCGTCGTGGAACTCCCATCCAAGCGACGTTGCGAGCGCGCGCCCAATCGTCGTCTTGCCGGCGCCCGTCACTCCCATCACGATTAAGACCATCTAACCGGCTGGCACCGCCCGGCATTTCGCCGTGGGCGAATCATCACCGACTCCTCTCTATCGCGCGCCTCTTCCAGGCTCGATGCTGATAACGATCGACTTGGACGCCGGGGTATTACTGATTTCTGCGACGCTTCCGAGCGCGACCAGCGGATTCGTCTCCGGGTAGTAGGTTGCAGTGCAGCGCCGCGGAATGTCGTAGGGGATCACGCTGAAATCCCGAATCGTCCGACGCTGGCCCTGGAAGTGGCTGGTGAGATCCACGAGTTGCCGGTCTTTGAGTCCCGCGTCGGCAACGTCATCGCGATTCATGAAAATCACGCGACGGCCGCCGTGGATTCCCCGGTACCTGTCGTCCAGGCCGTAAATTGTCGTGTTGAATTGGTCGTGCGAGCGAATGGTCATCATCAGGTACTGGTTGGCATCGAGTTCGATTGGACGAATCGGATTGACCGTGAAGTTGGCCTTGCCCGTGCCCGTGTCGAAACGCCGCTGTTTGGCCGCCACCGGTGCGTAGAATCCACCCGGAACGCGCACCCGCTCGTTGAAGTTTTCAAACCCGGCCACGACCCTGGAAGCGCGGTCGCGAATCTGATCGTAGTCGAGAAAATTCATCCAGTTGACGTCGCCCTTACCGCTGACGGTTGCCGCGGCGAGACCGGCGATGATCGCAACCTCGCTTTTGACGTGTTCAGACACTGGCGTGAGCACGCCGCGCGACGAACTCACCACTCCCAGCGTATCTTCCACCGTCGTGAACTGCGGTCCCGACGCTTGCACATCGACTTCGGTGCGTCCCATGCAGGGCATAATCACCGACGTCTGTCCGGTGACGAGGTGATTGCGATTCAACTTGGTTGAGATGAACGCCGTGAGACTGCACTTCCTGAGCCCGCGCGCGACCACGTCGGTGTCAGGCGTTGCTGAAAGAAAGTTGCCGCCCAGACTGATGAACGCCTTGAGCTTCCCTGCGTCCATCAACCGGATAGTTTCGACCGTATCGCAGCCCTTGCGGCGCGGAGGTTCGAACTTGAACTCGTCTCGCAGCCGGTCAAGAAATCCGTCGTCCATCTGCTCCCAGATACCCATCGTCCGATCGCCCTGGACATTGCTATGCCCGCGGACGCATAGGACTCCGGCGTTTTCTCTTCCGATATTACCGCGCAGCAGAAGCAGATTGACCAGTTCGCGCACGTTTTCAACTGCGTTTCGGTGTTGCGTCAATCCCATCGCCCAACAAATCACCGTGCTGCGCGCCTTGGCTGCGATTTCGCCGATCTCCACGATCAGTTCTTTCGCGATGCCGCTTTGTTCCTCGATCTGCCGCCAGTCAGCGGTCTTCACCTGCTCGCGGAATTCCTCGAAGCCGCTGGTCTGGTCGCGAATGAAATCCCGATCCAGCACGGTGCCTGGCGAACGGTCCTCGGCCTCGAGCACCGCTTTGATTATTCCCTTCAGCAACGCCACGTCGCCGTTGATGCGAACCTGCAGCAGGCCATCCGAAATCCGGGTTCCGGCGCCTAACAGATGCATCGGCTCTTGCGGATGTTTGAATCGCAGCAGCCCCACTTCGGGCAACGGGTTGATATCGACAATTGTCGCCCCGTTTCGCTTGGCGGCGAGCAGAGAGGTAAGCATTCGCGGATGGTTCGTTCCGGGATTTTGCCCGATCGAGAAGATAAGGTCGGCGTGCTCAAGATCGTTCAGCGTCACCGTGCTCTTGCCGACGCCCAAGGTCTGCTTCAGACCCCAGCCGCTTGATTCGTGGCACATGTTCGAGCAATCGGGCAGATTGTTCGTGCCGTATAGCCGCGCGAATAGCTGGAAGAGGAAAGCCGCTTCGTTGGTCGCCTTGCCCGAGGTATAGAAAACGGCTTCATCGGGCGACTCAAGCTGCTTCAGCTCGTTACCGATGGTCTGGAACGCGTCGCTCCATGAGATCGGCTCGTAATGAGTCGCGCCCGGACGCAATATCATCGGACAGCTCAGTCGTCCCTGGCGATTGAGCCAGTAGTCCGACTTATCGCTCAAATCCGAAATGCTGTACCGCGCAAAGAATTCAGGTGTCACGCGCGCGGCTGTGGCCTCATCCGCCATCGCCTTGGCGCCGTTCTCGCAGAACTCAAACGGATGACGGTTGCCATCCGGATCGGCCCACGCGCAGCTGGGACAATCGAATCCCGTCTTCTGATTCACCGCCAGCCACGCGCGAGCCATCCGGATCGGGCCCATCTCGCTCCAGCCATAGGCGAACGAATGAAGTATCGCCGGAATCCCCGTCGCCACTTTGGGGATCGCAGTTATCTTCAGACCCGCGATCGCTTCCGGTATTCGATCCGATACGATGCCGTGACCTGATTCCTTCTTCGTGTCAGTTGCCCCGGATTCTTTACCTTCGTCATTCCCGCTGGTTGCCATGACGTCACCTATAGGTCGCGACAAATGGTCGTGTCGATTACTTCAACGCCTTGCTCTTGGTCTCGATTGCGCTCAGCAGATCTTTCCACGAATCGACAAACGCCTTGGCCGCGTCGGTCTGCAGATCGGCGCCAAGCTTTGCCACGTCGATTCCGACCCGGCCGAACTCTGCCAGGACTTCTTCACAGTCCGCGCCGTCGCGTGGAATGACGCCGCTCACCCTGCCATGCTCGCCGAACGCGAGCAATGTCTCCTCGGGCATCGTGTTGACTGTGTTGGGCGCGGCCAGCGCGCCGATGTAAAGGACGTCGGACGCCTTGGGATCCTTGGTGCCGGTGCTGGCGAACAGCAGCCGTTGCGCGCGCGCGCCGGAATTCGCCAGTCGCTGCCAGCGCGCCGACTCGAGTACGTCGCGGTATGCCTTGTAGGTCTGCTGGCCGATGGCGACGCCCAGTTTGTCGCGATCCCGCTCGGGCACCTTGTCCATCGTGGCCTTGTCCCAGCGGCTGATGAACAGCGACGCCACCGAACGGACGTCGGGGCTCAACCCGGCGACGATGCGCCGCTCCAGACCGCGCATGTAAGCTTCGGCGGCGGCCATGTAGTGATCGCGCGAGAAGATCAGCGTGACGTTCACCGGCACGCCCGAAAAGATCGCCTCTTCGATCGCAGGCGCGCCTTCCCTGGTGCCCGGAATTTTGATGAACAGGTTGCGCCGGTTGGCCTTCTTGTGAAGTGCCGTGGCCTGCGCCACCGTATTCTTCGCGTCGTATGCAAGCAGCGGCGAGACTTCCAGCGATACGAAGCCGTCGACGCCTGCCGTGCGTTCATTGATCGGTGCGAACAGATCGGCGGCCCGCGTCAGGTCCTGCACGGCCAGCTCGAAGAACAACACCTCCCCGGCGATGCCGGTTCCGACCAGCCGGCGAATTTCGGAATCGTACGATTTGCTGTGAGTGATGGCGTGGTCGAAGATCGTCGGATTCGAGGTCAGGCCCGTCACCGAAAGATCGCCAATGTAGCGTTTGAGCGTGCCGCTATCGAGCAGATCACGCGTGATGTTGTCGAGCCAGATGCTTTGCCCCAGATCGTGGAGCGCTTGAGTAGCCTTCATGATCTCACCTCCAAAGTGTTGTTCATGATTCCTTGGCCTCGCGAAGTATGGCGTCGAAACCGATTTAAAGCGATCACCCTCTGCTTGAATGCAGTCGGCGAAGCAGGCTTGATCCTGTCCGTCTAACATACGATTGTTATGCAAATAGAGGTAGCCGTTTCGGAGGTATCGTCATGGCAGGCGAAAATATCGGCGAAATCAACGAACCCAACCGCTGGCGTCTGGAAACTCCCGGGCATTCGGGATGGAAGCGCACCGCGCGCCCCGGCGATCCCGACAAGTACCTGATGATCTCGGCGGACTGTCACTGCAACGAGCCGTCGAATCTCTGGTACGAGCGAATCGACGCGAAATTTCGGAGTCGCCTGCCGCGAATCGAAGTCGATGAGAACGGCGTCAAGTGGGCGATTTCAGAAGGATGGCAGCGCTCCCGCCTGCTCGACAGTCCGCTCGAGGGCGAAGATCGTCTTCGTGCGAAGTCAGGCGCCGATCCGGAGCAGCGGCTCAAGGATCAGATTCGTGACGGCGTCGACGCCGAAATTATTTTCCCCAACAAGGGGCTCACGATGTGGGGGACTTCCGACGCCGAGTTCGCCCACGCTCAGTGCCGTGTTTACAACGACTGGGCCTGGGAAACGTTCGCGAAGTACAACAATCGCATGGCGCCGATGGCCGCGATTGCGACCGCCGACCTGCCGGGCTCGATCAAGGAAGTCGAGCGCGTCGCAAAGCTGGGGTTTCGCGGCCTGACTCTGCCGTGCAAACCGATCTTCGGGCCGCATGACGCGCGCCATCCCAATTACAATCTGCCGATTTTCGACCCGCTGTGGTCGGTGATCCAGGAAGCTGGTCTGCCGATCACGTTCCACGTCTCCACCGGACGCGATCCGCGCGCGGCGCGCAAAGACGGCGGCGCGGTTATCAACTACGTCTCGCATTCACTGGTGCCGACCATCGAGCCGGTCGCAAATCTGTGCGCCTCCGGTGTGCTCGAGCGTTTCCCGGGAATCAGATTTGCCGCCATCGAGTCGGGCATCGGATGGGTCGCGTGGGCTCTGGGAGCCATGGACGAGGCCTATCACAAGCATCACATGTGGGCGCTGCCGCGGCTCAAGATGCTGCCGAGCGAGTATTTCCGCGCCCACGGATACGCGTCGTTCCAGGAAGATCCGGTCGGGCTCGATCTGGCGGTGAAATACAATCTGACCAACAACTTCCTGTGGGCGAATGACTATCCCCATCACGAGGGAAGCTGGCCTCATTCGGCCGAAGCGATCGAGCGCGAGATGGGCGGCCTGCCCGAAGACGCGCGCGCGAAAATTCTCGGCCTGAATGCGGCGCGCCTGTTCAAGTTCGACGTGGACGCGCTAACGAAGTCGCACCGCGCGCGAGCAACGGCGAACTGAATCCGCGCAGATGCTCGCAGCAGCGTCTTGAGACCTTGTCTGTTCCCCCTTTCCAACTGGAAAGGGGCCTGAGCATAGGCCGCCGCAGATGGCCATAGCAGCGTCTGAGAGACCCTGTCTGATTCCCCTTTCCAACCCGGAAAGGCGCTTAAGGCATAGGCCACCGCAGCTGACCGCAGCAGCGTCTTGAGAGACCGTGTCTGTTCCCCCTTTCCAACCTGGAAAGGCGTTTAGGGCATGGGCTGCCGCAGCTGACCGCAGCAGCGTCTTGAGACCTTGTCTGTCCCCCCTTTCCACCCTGGAAAGGGGGTTAGGGGGATAGGACAGCGTGACTCCTCCAGCTGGGTTTCCCCTTCCCCATTCCTTCTGGGGAAGGGGCCAGGGGTTAGGGTGCCCTCGTCCGCGCTTGAACGGCGCAACAGTCGACAGCCTATTTTTGCGCGCTGTGATATATCAACAACGTGCCGGAATTTTCGCATCACTACGCCAGCCTCGACGGCGTGCGAATCCACTACGTCACTATTGGGCAGGGTACGCCGGTCGTTCTGCTCCATGGATGGCCGCAGACCTGGTACGAATGGCGCCGCGTGATGCCGCTGCTGGCGGACAAGTACTCGCTCATCGCGCCCGACATGCGCGGCCTCGGCGATTCCACGCGGCCAGCCACCGGCTACGACAAGAAAACCGTCGCGAACGACATCTGGTTGCTCATGCACAGCCATTTCGGGCACACGTGCTTCGCCGTCGTTGGTCATGATTGGGGCGCGCCGGTCGCGTTCCGCCTCGCCGCCGATCATCCCGCCGAAGTGAGCCACCTCGCGATGCTCGATGTCCCGGTCCCCGGCGATCAGCCGGCCGGCGCCGCAATCGGTGGCGGTGCGCGATGGTGGCACTTGTTCCACCAGGTGCTCGATCTGCCGGAGGCGCTCGTCTATGGCCGCGAACGGCTCTATCTCGAATTCTTCTACGTGAACGGATGCGACCAGGCCGGCGCGATTGGCGACGCCGACATCGCGGAATACGTGCGCACCTACTCGCAGCCGGGCGCCATGCGCGCGGGATTCAACTTCTACCGCGCCCTCCCGCAGGACGTCGCCGACAATCGCGCCACACTCGCGACCGGATTCAAACTTCCGATGCCGACGCTGGGACTCGGCGGCGGCGGACCCCGCGGCCGCGGCGACCTCGTAGTCGAATCGCTTCGCCGCGTCGCGCTTCACGCCTCCGGCGGATCGATTCCAGACTGCGGCCACTTCATACCCGAAGAGAAACCGATCGAGCTCGCCAATCGCCTCCGCGAATTCCTCGCGAAGTGAAGTCGCACGCGGTGAGGCGTCTCAATCTCGCGCGGGCGCTCGACGCTGTTCGAAACGGGAAGCCGGACGACGCCTTTGAGGCCACGAAATGGCTAATGAAGCACGACCAGCTCGTTCGGGCCGGACATCTGATGGAGATTGCAAGAGATAAGAGATGCGCAATGTGGAACAGAGTCGCCGCGATTCATACGATGGGCTTCCTTCGCCGCCGACCGGGCATCGCGCCTGGACTAATTGCGCTGCTGGCCGATCAACAAGAAAACATGAAGATCAGGGGACAGGCGGCGGAATCTCTCGCCTGCTACCGGGAGAAAGCGGCCATTCCGCAGTTGCGCAAAATCCTGCTGTCGAACGAGCGTCCGGGACTGAAGGTTGAGTGTATCTTTGCGCTCTCGAAGATGTGGGAGTGGAAGGACGATCTTGAGACCTTCAATCCTAATGCTCGTAAAGCCCTGAACGAATTTGCGCGGACGCAGCCGGCTGGGAAAGCCGCCAAAGAGTTGAAGAAGGCATTCCGAGGAATACGCCTTGGGTGGAGATAGGCATGAGCGGGTCGTGAGGATTGTTCGCGTTCCCCCTTTCCATCTGGAAAGGGGGATTAGGGGGATAGGACAGCGCCTTCCCGCAACCGCGGCGAACTGAATCCGCGCAGATGGCCGCAGCAGCGTCTTGAGAGACCGTGTCTGTTCCCCCTTTCCAACTGGAAAGGGGGTGAGGGGGATAGGACGGCATGATTCCCGCCCCGTATTCCCCTTCCCCACTTTTTCTGGGGAAGGGGCTAGGGGTTAGGGTTCTTCCTACGCAGCGCCGCTCGAACTGCGGCAATCACGGACTGAACTTTTGCTCTTACGCGCCTGCTCACAACCTGCTATAAATTATGTCATGGCGATAACTAATAGTCATCACAAACAAAACCTTGTCTCGGGTATCATAACCCGCACCTTCGCTCCCGCGCAGAAAAAATGAATTTTGACGGAACGAAGCTACCGATGGTGGTGCCAACGTTCGCCACCCCCTACCGATTGTGGAAAACGGGCTTTCCAGCGATCTCACTCGAGCCGGTTTCCGCACCTAATCGACACCAATTCGCACGAAATCACCCCAATTTACCACGATCGCAGCCGCCCTCAGCGCTCCTCGGCAGTTCTGGGCTATGGAAAATCCAACGCCGTTCGAATCCTTGAACGATCGGTATCGATTCCGCTTCCGTTCACGTTCACAGTTTGGTACGCCTCGCACATCAGCTAATCGAGGAGCGACGCCGTGGATTTTAACATTCCCGCAGATGTAACCGCCTACCTGGCCGAGCTCGATGCGTTCATCGAGAAAGAGATCAAGCCGCTCGAACGCGAGAACGACAACATCCGCTTTTTCGACCATCGCCGCGAATGGGCGCGCACCGACTTCGAGCGCGACGGCCTGCCGCGTCACGAATGGGAAGCTCTCCTCGGCGAGATGCGCCGCCGCGCCGACAAGGCGGGACACTATCGCTACGCGCTGCCGAAAGAATATGGCGGCAAGGACGGCACCAACCTCGCGATGGCGATCATCCGCGAGTACCTGGCGGCCAAGGGGCTCGGGCTGCACAACGATCTGCAGAACGAAAGTTCGATCGTCGGCAATCTTCCGACCGTGCTGATGTTTCGCGATTTCGGCAACGCGCAGCAGAAAAAAGAATTCATTCCCAAGTTGCTCGACGGCTCGATGCGTATCGCGTTCGGGCTCACCGAACCCAATCACGGCTCCGACGCGACCTGGATGGAAACCCGCGGAGTTCGCGACGGCGATCACTGGCGAATCACCGGCGCCAAGATGTGGAATACCGGCCTGCACGTCGCCACGCATGATTTCGTGTTCGCGCGCACCAGCGGCAAGGACGGCAGTCCTCGCGGCATCACCTGTTTCATCGTTCCCACCAAGAGCGCCGGCTTCAAGATCGAAGAATATCTGTGGACCTTCAACATGCCGACCGATCACCCGCGCGTCTCGCTGACGGACGTCGCGGTGCCGGCCGATTCCATTCTTGGCGATCCCGAAAACGGGCTGGCGGTGGCGCAGCACTTCGTCCACGAGAATCGCATTCGCCAGGCCGCCGGCTCGCTGGGCGCGGCGCAATATTGCATCAACGAGAGCGTGAAGTACGCCAAGGACCGCAAGCCGTTCGGCAAGCCGCTCGCGAGCAACCAGGCCATCCAATGGCCGCTGGTCGAGCTGCACACCGAAGCCGAGATGATCCGCAACCTCATCCACAAAACCGCGTGGCAGATGGATCAGATGTCGAAGCCCGAGGTCGCGCTCAAGCTCTCCGACAAGGTCGCGATGTGCAACTACCGCGCGAACCGCCTGGTCTGCGAGGCGGCGGACCGCGCGATGCAGGTGCACGGCGCGATCGGGTACTCGCGGCATAAACCGTTCGAGCACATTTTCCGGCACCATCGGCGCTACCGCATCACCGAGGGCTCGGAAGAAATCCAGATGCGTCGCGTCGCCCAATACCTGTTCGGATTTTTCAAGGACCGCAAGCCGGCCGAAGAGTAGGGCAGTAAAAAAGTCGCGCCAGACAAACATGAGCAACGAAGACTTCGCCGCGCGCCTGCAGGCCGCAATCGCGCGTCACGTCGGACCGCCGGGGAAAATCTACGAACTGCAACGATTGACCGGCGGCGCGAACAAGACGACTTGGTCGTTCGACGCGGACGTCGCGGGCACGCGCTGGCCATTCATCCTGCAACTCGCCAGCGCTCGCGCCAACGACGAGTCGAATCCGCTGGCAGGAGTCTCGCCACATCTCACTGCCGACGAAGATGCGCGGCTGATGATCGCGGCGGTGAAAGCCGGAGTTCCGGCGCCGCGAGTCCGCGCGATTCTGAAAGATGACGACGGACTCGGCCCCGGCTACGTCACCGAAAGGGTGGCGGGTGAGACGCTGGCGACGAAGATCCTGCGCGAAGAACGGTTCGCCAACGCGCGCGCCACGATGGCGAAGCAGTGCGGATCGATCCTCGCCGCCATTCATCGCATCCCGGTTGCTGAAGTTCCGTTTCTGATGAAGCTGACCCCGGCGGAACACATCGCGGCGCAGCGTCGAATCATCGAGTACTTCGGTTTTCGCTCGCCGGCGCTCGAACTCGGGCTCAAGTGGGCCGAGCAGCACGCTCCGCGCGACACGCGCCACACCGTGGTCCATGGCGACTTTCGCGCGGGCAATTTTATTGTCGGCGAGGAAGGAATCCGGCTCGTGCTGGATTGGGAGATAGGCCAGAGCGGCGATCCGATGCAGGACCTCGGCTGGGTGTGCGTCAAGACCTGGCGATTCGGCGGCAAAAAACCGGTAGGCGGCTTCGGCACGCGCGAAGATCTGTTCGAGGCGTACGAAAAGGCCAGCGGACATTCCGTAGATCCCGCGCACGTGCGCTTCTGGGAGGCGTACGGCAGCGTGCGCTGGGGAATAGGATGCTTCAGCCTGGGGACTCGCGGCACCGAGGAAATGACTATAGAACGATGCGCGATCGGCCGGCGGGTCGAAGAGCCGCTGTGGGATTTCTTGAATCTAATCGAAGGCCGCGACTGACTATCTGAGTGACTATAGGACTGACTATGCCACAGAGTACTCCAAAGGCTGCGATTCTGCTCGAGGCCGCGGTCAAATACCTGGAAACCGAGCTGATGCCGACGCTCGACGGCTACCATCGCTTCCAGACCCGCGTCACCGTCAACGTGCTCAACACCGTCCGCCGCGAGCTAGAACTACGTGGCGCGCAGGCGGAGGCCGAGCGCTCGCGGCTGGCCGCGATGCTCGGCCATGACGGCGATGTCGAGGCGCTAAGTGTCGAGCTTGCTGAGCGCATTCGCACAGGAGCAATCGCGATCGACGAACCCGCGCTGCGCACCCACATCCGCCAGTCGCTGGCCGACGCGCTCGCGATCAACAACCCGAAGTGGCTGACCCGCTGATGACCATCGATGCCGACCGCTGGCCGCGCGACTTTCGAATCTTTGCCGTTCTTTGCATCCTTTGGTCGCTCGTCCTGCTGACGCGCTCAGTCTTCAACCTGTCCGCCGGAGGAGTGCCGCTCGAGGACGTAATCTTCGGCGTGAAGTTCTACGGCAACGAGGCCCGCGTCACGATGGCTCTGCAAGCCATCATAATCGCCGCCTTCGGCATCGGAATCTCAACGCGCCAGCGCCGGGGCGCAATCCTCGCGCTCCTCTACATGGCGGAAGTAGTGGCGGGCCACGTGATCTTCATCGCCTCGAACCTGGGAGTAGAGTCGCAACGCGTCCACGTAAAGATCGCATCAGCCGAAAGCCCCGTCGTACTGCTGATCGCGATTTACGTCTGGTACCGAGCCCGCCCGCTCCTGCGCCAGACCTCCGCCTGATGATGAATATCTTCTCGATGGTGGGCGGTGCAGGTTTCGAACCTGCGACCCCCGGCTTGTAAGGCCGATGCTCTACCACTGAGCTAACCGCCCGCGCCCGAAATGTTAGCAAAAAAAGACGGCCGCGTGTGTTATCGACACACCGGCCGTTCTTTCACTGAATTGAATCGATGCTGCGAATCGCGCGCGCCTACGAACCCGTTGATGGCGACGACGACGCTGGGGCCGGCGCCGCGCCGACGCTCTCGTTGAGCGAGTCCTTCAACTGCTTGCCCGGCTTGAACTTCGCCGACCGGCTCGCCGCTATCTCGATTGATTCCCCGGTCTTTGGATTGCGCCCGGTGCGCGCCTGGCGTTCCGATACTGAAAACGTTCCAAACCCCGAAATGTTCACGCGCTCGCCCTGGCGCAGCGCGGCTATGACGTCGTCGAGCACGATATTAATGGCGCGTTCGGCATCGGCCTTGTTGAGAGGAAGCTTGTTTGACAACGCTTCTATGAGTTCAGCCTTGGTCATATGTACCTTCAGCGGTCTTGCCGAATTTCCGCGACCGCACTTTTGAGCCGCGCGCTTCCAGTTCCTCCCCGGAAGGCGCGGTGTCCCCCGCTCAGAAACTTATGACAGGTTCGTCGATACCGTTGTATCGTCTTCATCCCCCGGAGTCATTGGGACCTTAGGTTCCGGCTCGCGCAGGAACGCCAGGTCGCTGTCACCCTTGCCCGTCTTGAAGAATGTATCCGGATCGGTCAACACCAGCGCGTGCTTCAGCACTTCATCCATATGCTCGATCTGAATCAAGGTGATGCCCTTCATGATCTGCGGCGGGATCTCCTCGATGTCCTTCGCGTTGTCCTTGGGCATCAGGATGGTCTTGATGCCGCCCCGATGCGCCGCGAGCACCTTCTCCTTGAGCCCGCCAATCGGCAGCACCCGCCCGCGCAGCGTGATTTCGCCGGTCATCGCAAGGTCGTTGCGAATCGGCGAGCGTGTCAGCGCCGACACCAGCGCCGTCGCTAGCGTGATTCCGGCCGATGGCCCGTCCTTGGGAATGGCGCCTTCGGGAATATGAATGTGAATGTCGATACGATGATAGAAACCGCGATCGAGCCCGAGCACTTCGGCTCGCGAACGCACATACGACAGCGCGGCCTGCGCCGATTCCTGCATCACGTCGCCAAGCTGCCCGGTAATGGTCAGCTTGCCGCGTCCAGGGACGATCGTCACCTCGACGCTGAGCAGCTCGCCGCCGAGCTCCGTCCACGCCAGCCCCGTCGCCACTCCGACCTGCGGCACGGTTTCCGCAGTGCCGTAGCGGAACTTCGGCACGCCGAGGTACTTGCCCAGGCTCGAGCTCGAAACCTTGACGTGCGCGTTCCGATCGGTCTTGACGACTTCGACCGCGACCTTGCGGCAGATCGACGCGAGCTCGCGCTCGAGATTTCTGACGCCAGCCTCGCGCGTGTAATGGCGGATGATGCCCTGGATTGCGCCGTCGGACACCTCGATATTCTCGGGGCGCAGCCCGTTGGCCTCCTGCTGCTTCTTCAGCAGGTACTTTTTCGCGATATTGAGCTTCTCGGTTTCGGTGTAGCCGGGAATCCGGATGACTTCCATCCTGTCCTGCAGCGGCCGCGGGATTCGGTCGAGCGTGTTTGCGGTCGTGATGAACATCACCTTGGACAAGTCGTAATCGCAGTCGAGGTAGTGATCGTTGAACGTACAGTTTTGCTCGGGATCGAGAACTTCGAGCAGCGCCGACGACGGGTCGCCGCGGAAGTCGGTCGACATCTTGTCCACTTCGTCGAACAGCAGCACGGGGTTGGACGATCCGGCCTTGCGAATCGACTGGATCACCTTGCCCGGCAGCGCTCCGATGTAAGTCCGGCGATGCCCGCGGATTTCGGCTTCGTCGCGCACGCCGCCCAGCGACACGCGCACGAATTTGCGTCCGGTCGCACGCGCCACCGACTTGCCAAGCGACGTCTTGCCGACGCCCGGAGGTCCGACCAGGCACAGGATCGGCCCCTTCATCTGGCCGACCAGCGTCTCGACCGCCAGGTATTCCAGGATGCGCTGTTTGACCTTCTCCAGCCCGTAATGATCTTCCTCGAGAACGCGCTCAGCTTCCTTGATATCGAGCTTGTCTTCGGTGTACTCGAACCACGGCAGCGACAGGAACCAGTCGAGGTAGTTGCGCACGACGGTCGCCTCGGCCGACATCGGCGACATCATCTTGAGCTTCTTGATCTCGCGCTCGCACTTCTCGCGCGCCTCGGCCGGCATCTTTTTCTGTCGGAGTTTTTCTTCCAACTCCTGGATCTCGTTCTTGAATTCGTCCTTCTCGCCGAGCTCCTTCTGAATCGCGCGCATCTGCTCGTTGAGGTAGTACTCCTTGGACGTCTTCTCCATCTGCTTCTTGACGCGCGAGCGGATGCGTTTCTCGACCTCGAGGATTTCCAGCTCCGAGCGCATGTAGCCGAGAATCTTCTCCAGCCGCTCGGCCGGGTTGGTCGATTCGAGCAATGCCTGCTTGTCTTCGAGCTTGATGCCCAGATGCCCGACCAGCTTATCGGCCAGGAACGCGGGATCGTCGACCGCGGCGATCGAGGTGACCATCTCGGGCGGGATCTTCTTGTTGAGCCGCGCGTAGTTGTCGAAGGTCGAGACCACCGAGCGCATCAGCGCCTCGACTTCGGTCGAGCGGTCGCTGACTTCCTCGATCTCCTCGGCCTCGACCTGGAAATATTCCTCGTCGGCGACGTAGCGGATCACGCGCGCGCGCTTCTTGCCTTCGACCAGCGCCTTGACGGTCCCGTCGGGCAGCCGCAACAGCTGCACGACCACGCCGAGCGTGCCGACGGCGTACAGGTCGCCGGGCGCGGGCTCGGCTACTTTGGGGTCCTTCTGCGTCACCAGCAGGATCGGCGTCTTCTTGGCCTCGGCGGCTTCCAGAGCCTTGATGGACTTCTGGCGGCCGACGAAGATTGGATAGACTTCGTGTGGGAATACGATCAGTTCGCGCAACGGGAACAGTGGCACCACGTTCGTCGTTGCATCGCGATTATCTTTCTTGTCATTGCGAAAAAGCATCTTCTACTTCTCAAGGCTCCCGAGCTATGCGGTTTCGGCGGTCTTTTGATAGACCAACAGCGGCTGCTCCTTCTGAGTAACCACTTCCTCCGAGATTAACACCTCCTTGATGTTGGGTTGCGATGGAATCTCGTACATCAGGTCCACCATGATCGCTTCCATGATGGCGCGCAGTCCGCGAGCGCCGGATTTGCGCTTGAGCGCCTCGCGCGCGATCGCGCGCAGCGCACCCTGCGTGAATTTCAGGTGGACGTTCTCCATGTCGAACAGTTTCTGATACTGGCGCACCAACGCGTTCTTCGGCTCGGTGAGAATCCGCACCAGCGCTTCCTCGTCGAGCTCGCCGAGCGTCGCGATAACGGGCAGGCGGCCGACGAATTCCGGAATCAATCCAAACTTGAGCAGGTCTTCCGGCTGCACTTCGTACAGCAACTCAGAGACGGTCTTGGGATCGCGATGCGTCAAATCGGCGCGAAAGCCCATCGTCTTGCCCGAGATGCGCCGCCGGATAATGTCGTCGAGTCCGACGAACGCGCCGCCGCAGATGAAAAGTATGTTGGTCGTGTCGACCTGCAGGAACTCCTGCTGCGGATGCTTGCGGCCGCCCTTGGGCGGCACCGACGCCATCGTGCCCTCGATGATCTTCAGCAGCGCCTGCTGGACGCCTTCGCCCGACACGTCGCGCGTGATAGACGGGTTGTCGCCCTTGCGCGCGATCTTGTCGATCTCGTCGATGTATACGATGCCGCGCTGGCATCGCTCGATGTCGTAATCGGCGTTCTGCAGC
Source organism: uncultured delta proteobacterium (assembly GCA_963724395.1). GTDB lineage: Bacteria > Desulfobacterota > Binatia > Binatales > Binataceae > Binatus. The sequence continues at coordinate 1,271,386 of CAVRUK010000006.1, forward strand.
AGCGACAGTATGATGTTCTCGACGTCCTCGCCGACGTAGCCGGCCTCGGTCAGCGAGGTCGCGTCGGCAATCGTGAACGGCACCTGCAGAAATCGCGCGAGGGTTTGCGCCAGCAGAGTCTTGCCGACGCCGGTCGGGCCAATCAGCAGGATGTTGGACTTCTGCAGCTCGACGTCGCCCGTCACCATCTGCGAGTCGATTCGTTTGTAATGATTGTGGACCGCGACCGAGAGAATTTTCTTGGCGCGCTCCTGTCCGATCACGTACTGGTCGAGCACCCGCTTGATTTCGGCGGGCTTGGGCACCGCGGAGCTTTGGCTGAACGCTTCTTCGCTGTCAGTCTCCTCGGCGATTATGTCGTTACAAAGGTCGATGCATTCGTCGCAAATATAAACCGTTGGGCCGGCAATAAGCTTTCGAACTTCGTCCTGGCTCTTGCCGCAAAACGAGCAAACCAGATTGCCCGAGCGGTCGTCATGCTTGGCCATACTGCCTCCCGCGGCTCACTTGGACGGCCTTCGGCTAACGATTACCTCATCAATCAGCCCGTATTCAACCGCTTGCTGCGGCGACATGAAGTAGTCGCGATCGGTGTCCTTTTCGATCTTTCGCAGATTCTGTCCCGTATGCTTCATTATGATGTTGTTGATTTCCTCCCGCGCGTGCAGAATTTCCTTCGCGTGTATTTCGAGGTCGCTCGCCTGACCCTGCATCCCGCCGAGCGGCTGATGCAGGATGATTCGCGAATGCGGCAGCGCGTAGCGCCGTCCCTTCGCACCCGCCAGCAGCATGATCGCGGCCATGCTGGCCGCTTGCCCCAGGCATAGCGTCGACACGGGCGGCCGGATGAACTCCATCGTGTCGTAAATCGCCATCCCGGCCGTCACCGAACCGCCCGGCGAGTTGATGTAGAAGTTGATCTCTTTTTCGGGATCTTCGGACTCGAGGAACAGGAACTGCGCCGTGACCAGGTTGGCCACGTCGTCGTTGATTTCGGTGCCTAGAAAGACGATGCGATCCTTGAGCAGGCGAGAGTAGATGTCGTAAGCCCGCTCTCCGCGCCCAGTCTGTTCAACGACCATCGGTACCAGGTTGCTCATACCTCCGACCCGCGCCACAGCCAGGATCCGACGACATTGAGAGAAGGCCGCTGACGCCTTCAAATTGTAACGTCTGGGAAATGGTCGAGCAACCGCGTTTGGCGCTGAACTGCGTGGCAACGACGCTAATTCTGCTCTGATGCACCGTTTTCACGCTTGACACGGCTCAAAATAAATTGGCGCTCGCGCGCGAGGGTCGCTTCGGGCAACTTGACCTGCTCCGTGCTCATTCTGCGCGATCGAAGTTTTAGCCTCTCTCTATCGGGGAGAGGCGAGGAGTGCGCCGGACGCCGAAAAACGCGGCGGCGATGCTACTTCGGCTCGGATTGGGCGTCTTCGCGCAGCTCGGCGGCGTCTTCGCGCTTGGCGCGGCTCAGGATGAAGTCGAGCGCCTTCTCGCGGCGCATCGTCTGGCGCAGCGCTTCGCGATTCTCTTCCTTGCGATAGAACTCGGCGGCGCGGTCGCGATTGCGCCCGCTCTGCGTGACGATTTCCGCCACCCGCTCGCCCAGCTCCTCGCCATCGATCTCGATTTTTTCCTGCTCGGCGAGCGCGTCGACGATCAGCGCCGTGCGCGCGCGCTTCTCGGCCCGCGCCTTCAGGTCCTCGGCGCTCTGCTTGACGCGCTCGCTGGCGTCTTCATGCGACAGGCCGCCCGCTTCGAGCGTCTGATGCAGCTCGGATTCCATCGCGCTCAGCTCGCGCGCGACCAGCGACTCGGGCAGCTCAACCGGGTTGCGCTCGATCACGAGATCGAGCAATCCATTCCGCGCGCGCGCGTTGGCCTCATCCTCGGCATGCGCGAGCAGCTCTTTCCGGACGCGGGCGCGGAACGCCTCCAGGTTCTCGTCGCCGAGATCCTTGGCGAAGTCGTCGTCGACGGTCGGCAGCTCGCGCCGGTAGATCTCCTTGGGCGTCGCGCGCCATTCGATCGTTTTGCCGGCCAGATCTTTCTGGCTGTAGTCGGCCGCGTAGGTCTTCGAGGCCTTCATCTCCTTGTTCAGCTCCGCGCCGACGAGCGCTTCATGAACGCCGTGCGCGAGCGCGCGCTCGGAAACCTCGACCAGCCGATCCTCGGTTTTCGTACTCGACAGCGGCTTGCCGTCCTCGAACGCCTCGATCGACGCGAGCGCGTAGTCGCCTTCCTGGACGACGGTGCGATCCTCGACCTTCTTGAGCGTCCCCTGCCGCTCGCGAAATCGCGCGATCGCCTCTTCGACCTGCTCGTCGGTGACCTCGGCCTTGAACTCGGGGACCTTGAGCCCGTCGTAGTCCTTGACCTCTATTTTGGGGCGCAGGTCGAAGGTCGCGCTGAACTTGAGCGCGAGGTCTTTCTGGAGGTCGGTCTGTTCGGTGACGATTTCGGGCGCGACCACGGGCTTGAGGTCGTGCTCCTCGAGCGCCTTTTTGGTGTATTCCTCGACGAGGCGCTGAACGACCTCGCCGCGCACCTGTTCGCCGAAGAATCGCTCGAGCAGATAGCGCGGCGCGTGGCCGGGGCGGAAGCCCTTGAGCACCACGCCGCGTTTGAGTTCGTTGTAGGCGCGATCCAGCTCGCTCTTGATTTCGTCGGGCTCGACTTCAATCGTAAGTTTGCGCCGGAGACTGTTGGGTTCTTCGATATTTACATTCATGGCGGTTGAACCTTACAGATAAACATACCGCGATTGGAGGAATCAACCGAGGAGGATGGAATGGTGACGAGGCTGGGTGTCATTCTTCGTTCGCTCCGACTTTGTGCGGTCTTATTTTTGTGTCATCCCGAGCGAAGCCGAGGGACCCCGGATCTTTCTCGACGCCGAGACAGGTCGACTTCGCTTAAGGCCAGCGGAGCGGAGCTGCTCCTGATGCCGGGTTTGCCGATGCACTGTACGCGAGCCGAGCGCGGTCGTCCGCCGTTCATCGCGGTCGCGCCGGGGTTTGGGGTGCGTCGGCCAGCATCGAAAAAGATCCGGGGCCCCTCGGCTATGCTCGGGGTGACACAAAGAAGAAGACGCAAAGAAGAAGACACAAAGAAGAAGATGGCGCGGAGAGAAGCCCCCGGGGCACCCTCGCCGATATGGACTTCGCTTTCAGGAAAACCTAGACTGCGCCAGATACCCAGAGGGTGATCACGCGGCTCTTGTCGGCGTGTTTCACTGATTCAATTGCACAGCGGGCACTGCCCTTAAATCAAACCTCGACCTTTCAGGAGACTCGGATTGCGATGAGCGAATCGAATATCGTTCTGCCCACTTTATCCAGCGGACAGGTAATGATCCTGTGGCTGGTGCTGGTCTCGGCGCTGGTCGCGCTGGCCTACGGTGTCCTATTGATACGCGTGGTGCTGGCGGCCGACCCCGGACCCAAATCGATGACCGACGTGTCCGACGCCATCGAACTCGGCGCGATGGCGTACCTCGGGCGCCAGGTCAGAACCATGGTCTGGTTCGTCGCCGTCATCTTCGTCGCGCTGTTCCTCATGTACCGGCAAGTCTACCAGGGGCTGTACCTGCCGCTCGGCATCTCGATCGCGTTCCTGATGGGCGTCGCAGCTTCCTACGGCGCGGGCTACGTCGGGATGTGGCTGGCGGTCAAGGGCAACGTCCGCAGCGCCAACGCCGCGCTCACCAGCTTCAAGGACGCGATGGAACTCGCGTTCAAGGCGGGCGGAGTGTCGGGGATGTTCACGGTCGGGCTGGGACTGCTCGGCGCGACGATCATCTTCCTGGTGTTCCGCGAAAACGCGATGAAGGTCCTGGTCGGCTTCGGCTTCGGCGGCTCGCTGGCGGCACTATTCATGCGCGTCGGCGGCGGAATCTACACCAAGGCGGCTGACGTCGGCGGCGACCTGGTCGGCAAAATCGAGCAGGACCTGCCCGAAGACGACCCGCGCAATCCCGCGACGATTGCCGACAACGTTGGCGACAACGTCGGCGACTGCGCCGGCATGGCGGCCGACGTCTTCGAGTCGTACGAGGTGACGCTGGTCGCGGCGATCATCCTGGCGGCATACGCACTGCAGGAATCGGACTTTATCGCGGCATACGGCCAGTACGCGGGCGCGTTCGCGGTCAAGTTGATCATGTTCGCGCTGATCCTACGCGGCGTCGGCGTGTTTTCGTCGATCATCGGAATCATGGCGGTGCGCGTGCCGGCCGGTAAAATGCTCGACCCGATGCGCCCGATCAATATCGGCTACATGACCTCGGCGATCGCATCGGTGATCGGATTCTTCGTCGTGAATTATCTCTACCTCGACGACCCGCGCACCGGCGCGACCGACTGGCGCTTCGCATGCTGCGCGTCGCTCGGAATAATTCTCGCCGTCGTGACGCTGTGGCTCACCAACTATTTCACGCATCCCGACAAGGGCCCGGTCACCGAAACCGCAATGGCGGCGCGCACCGGCCCGGCAACGTTGATCCTGTCGGGCATGGCCGAAGGACTCGAGTCGTCAGTATGGGCGCTGCTGGTGATCGCGGCCGCGATTATCGGCGCGATGGCGATTTTCCACGAGTCGCTCGCGCTGCAGTTTTACGGAATCGCGCTGACCGGCCTCGGCTTGCTCACGACCACCGGCTTCATCCTCGCGATGGACACCTACGGACCGATCACCGACAACGCTCACGGCATTTTCGAGATGGGCGGAATCCATCAGGAGGAGGCGTCGAAGACGCTGTCCTGGATGGACGCGATCGGCAACACCACCAAGGCGCTGACGAAGGGTCTCGCGATTGCGACTGCGGTGCTCGCCGCCGTCTCGCTGTTCCGGTCGTTCATCGACGAGGCTCATCTCGGCGCGCTCGGCGTGCAAATCAACATGCCGACCGTGTTCGTCGGTCTGATGATCGGCGGCGCGGTGCCGTTCCTGTTCAGCTCGTTCGCGATTAAGGCCGTCAGCCGCGCGGCGTACCAGATCGTGTTCGAGGTGCGCCGCCAACTTCGCGAGCATCCGGGAATCATGGAGGGCAAAGAGCTGCCCGACTACGGCGCGTGCGTCGATATCGTCACGGCGGCGTCGCAGAAAGAGCTGCTCGGCCCCGGAATCCTCGCGGTCTTCTCGCCGCTGCTGGTCGGCTTCGGGCTCGGCGCGGGCGCACTCGGCGGATTCCTCGGCGGCACTATCCTCACTGGCCAGCTGATGGCGGTCTTCATGTCGAATGCGGGCGCCAACTGGGACAACGCCAAGAAGAAGGTCGAGGACGGCTTCCTGGGAGGGAAGGGCACCGACGTGCACAAGGCGTCAGTCGTCGGAGACACGGTCGGCGACCCGTTCAAGGATACCGCGGGCCCCGCGCTGAACCCGATGATCAAGGTGATGAACCTGGTCGCGATTCTGGCGGCGCCGTTCACGACGGTGTCGTTAGGCGGTGTGACGGCGCTGCGCGTGTCGGTGGTAGTGCTGTCGATCGTCGCGCTTTCAATCGCGGTAATTTTCTCCAAGCGCGGCTCAATCGCCGAAGAGAGCCTGGCAATCGAGACCAAGCAAGCCGCCTGAGTGGATTACACTAGTTTTGAACGAGGGCCGGACGTCGTCGAGACGTCCGGTCCTTTTTTATCACTCGTCCGCTTCCACCAGGGCGCGCAGCCTGCCCAACGCAGCGTCCCAATCGTGCGAAATCTGATCGAGGTATCGCTGCACGTCGGCGAGACGGTTCGCGCGCAACTGCCATACGCTTTCCCTGCCCGTGCGTATGCCGCGTGCAAGCCCGGCCTCCTCGAGCGCGTGCAGGTGTTTCGTGATCGCCTGACGCGAGACCGTCTCGCCGGCCGCGAGCCGGGTGATCGGCAATGGTCCGCCCTCGCAGAGTCGAGCGACGATTCGCAGACGAGTCTCGTCGCCCAGCGCCGCGAAGAGGAGCGCCGCGTCGGCTCGTTTCGCCGCGGCGCCAATCGACAGTCGTGCCATGACCGGCAGCTCAACCTCCCGCGTGCAGCGCGAGGTATTTGTCGATAAGTGTCATCTGCGCAGCCCATCCCTGCTCGTTGGCGGCGAAGGCTTTGGCGCGTCGCTCGAGCGGGATCTGGTCGAAGCCGGATTCGGTGACGGTCAGCATCGTGGCGCCCGGCGCCTCCTCCAGCTGGAACACGACGAGGGTGGAGGGCTCTTTCGAGTAATCGACGCCGGAATCGAGCGCGAACGGATGCCATCGAAATGAGAACAACCGCATCGGTTCGACGCGGTCGATCGCGAACTCGAAGCGCAAGCCCTCGTGCGCTTTCTGGCGCTTGGCGACTTCCGGGTCCACGGTCGTCCCAACGAGCTTTCCGGTGATGCTGGCGCCGGCGACGAAAGGACCGTCGAAATCGACGCCGAACCAGCTGCCGAACTGCCTGGAGTCGCTGATCGCGTGCCATACTCGCTCGCGCGATGCGCGCAACAGGACGCTTTTCTCGATGCGGTCAGTGTTTGTAGCCATATGCAACCTCCGAGTTGCACTTACAATACCGCCATTTGCGGACGAAACGCAACCCTCCGGTTGCGGAATGGCGTTGAACACTTTGCCTCGCTTGGCTGTTCCTCGTATCTTTTCTCCTTCTTATGGCAATCGAATACCGCGCATTGGGGAAGACCGGGCTGCGCGTCAGCACGATTGGGTTTGGCGGTTCTGAAGTTGGCTACCAGGCTGTTGCGCAGAAGACTGTCGACAAAATTCTGAACACTGCGCTCGATGCGGGCATCAACGTGATCGATACCGCCGAGTGCTACGCCGATGGCGAGTCGCTGATCGGCAAGGCGATCGCCGGGCGGCGCGCCGAAGTTGTGCTGATGACGAAATGCGGGCACGCGCGGCTTGGGTCCGCATCCGAGCGCGCTTCAGGCTACGCGACGAACGATTGGGAGCCCGCGATGCTCGCGCGGAGTATCGAGCTCAGTCTCAAGAACCTGCGCACCGATCATGTCGATGTGATGCAGTTCCACAGCCCGCCGCTCGCAACGCTCAAGGACGGCTGCGTCATCGAGGTTCTCCACAAGGCTCGCGAGCGCGGACAGGCGCGCTTCGGGGGATGCAGCGCCGACTCAGATGAGGCGGTGTACGCAGTCGAAAGCGGCGCGTTCGACACGCTGCAGGTCTCGGTGAGCATCGCGGACCAGGAAGCTCTCGATCGCGTGCTGCCCAAGGCGGCGGCGCGGGGGATGGGCGTGATCGTCAAGCGGCCGATCGCGAACGCGGCGTGGCGTCACGGCAAGCAGCCGCCCGCCGACTGGTACCATCGGCCGTATTGGGATCGCCTGCGGGCGCTCGACTACGATTTTCTCCATCGCGGAGTCGACGACGCGGCCGCGATCGCGCTTCGATTCACGCTGGGGACGGCGGGCGTGACCACGGCGATTGTCGGCACGACGCGGCCCGAGCGCATCGCGCAAAATATCGCGCACGCCGGCGCAGGACCGCTGCCGCCCGCGGAGTACGAAGCGATTCGCGCTCGATGGCGTGCGGTCGCGCGCCACGATTGGATTGGACAGCGCTAGCCAGCGAGCTATTTTGCGCGCTCGCGTAGTTGGCGGGCCGCGCCGGCGAAGAAATTTCGCGCGATGAATGAGCGCTCGCCGGCCGCCATCGCCTCGAGTATCTCGGCGTTCAGCGTGATCGCCTCATGGTCCGACGGATTCGCGTTCAGCGCGATCTCCGCGACCGCCAGCGCGCGCTTGAGTTGGGCCGCATCCTTGAGAGCGCGCGCTTTTGCGATGATCGCGTCGCGCCCGCACAACTCGACGATGTCGGCGCTGCGTTCCATGCGCGTCGCCGGGAACATTTGCGACGGCTCGCCCGACCACCATCCCGCGTAACGCCGGATGACGTCGCGCACCACGAACGGGACGCATCCGTATATCGGCTGCAGGTACGATTTTGCCGCGAGGTCGTCCGGAATTGAAATGTCGGCCTCGACGATGTCCACAGGCCACTGGCCGGCGTTGAGCCGCCGCACGACTTCATCGTGGATGACGCGGATTGCGCGCGCCGTCTCGCGCAGCACTTCGCCGCATAGCTGCTCGCCGCGATACGCGGGCCCGTGCCCCGGCAGAACGTAACGCGGCGCGCGCTTCGCGATCGCCTCGAGCGTCTCGGCCCACGCCAGCGTGTAACGCTGCACCTTGTTGGGATTGCCGGTGTTCGGCATGGACGAGACGATCAAATCCCCGACCATCGCCAGGCGCCGCGTCGGCATCCAGACCCAGGTTGCGTCGTCGGTCTCGCCCATCGCGTGATGCAGCTCGACGGGCTCGCCCACCAGGTCGAGAAATTGTTCGTCGCGATAAACCAGGTCGGGGTAGGTGAACGACTCGGGCTCGAACAGCCCCTGCGTCGCGAACATGCCGCCGAACTGGAGCGCATTGATATGCGCCTGCCATCCGCTGGTCAGCGCGTAACGCTTGAAGCGGCCGGCGACGTCCTCGTGCGCCCAGATTTTCGGCCGCGTATGCCCGCGCGCGAGCGCGTCGGCAAGGAACGCCTCGGTGCCGAAGGCGTGATCGCCGTGGCCATGCGTATAGACCAGGAACGCGAACGGCTCGTCGCTGACCTCGCGAATCGCGCGCACCGCCGCCGGGCCCATCTGCCGCGAGCTGGTATCGACGACGATCATCTCGCCGCGCCCGTACGCGAACGCCACGTTGGCGAAGCCGTGGAACATCGCGATTCCCGGCTCGAGCACTTCGAGCTTTCCCATCTGCGGGTCGAAGCCCGGCAGGTTGTTCGCTTGGATGCGGGTCGGCGCGGAACTCATCGTGGTTCTCCTGCGGACGCTGGTTTGCTTACGGCTTGCGACGAATCTATCGTTTAGACTTCGTATTGGGAAATGACGGTCTTTTAGAACTCGTGAACTGATCGGTTATGGCCGGTCGGCAACCTGATTGAAAGGGCGGAAGGCAGGTGAGCGATGCGCTGCCAGACTCTCGGGGCAAATCACGATTTGGAGCTGCTTAACCTTCGACGCGAGCCAGCGCCCGGCGAACCGGAAGGCACTTTCCATTTTGAGGGGGAATGCAGAAAGTGCGGGGCGTCTTACTGGCAGCACGGAATGTTCATGGATATTTCGGGATGGAAATTGAAGTCCGCCACTGCCGACTGCGGCTGCGGTTCGGGCGATTCAAATTAGATCGCCAGCTTCCCGCGGCCACGGGTCGCTTGGGACGAATCTATCGTTTAGACTTCCCACTTGGAAATGAAGGCTGAACTCATCGGCTCTGGCGCGCCATCTAGAGAGCTGGAACGCCTGTTGGCGCTGCAGCATCACGATCCCCATTCGATCCTCGGCGCGCATCCCGACGGCAAGCACATCGTGGTGCGCGCGTTTCGCCCCGATGCGTCGTCGATCAGCCTGCTCGTGCACGGCGACGCGCCACGGCCGATGCGGCTGCGCGACCAGGCGGGACTGTTCGAAGCGACCGTTGACGGCCGCATCTCGATTTTTCCTTACGAGCTCGAAATTCACTACCCCGGCGGCGGCTCGATCACGATTCACGACCCGTACTCGTTCTTGCCGACGCTCGGCGACCTCGACCTTCATCTGTGGGGCGAGCAGAAGGACGACCGCGCCTATGACAAGCTCGGCGCGCACGTGCGCGAGGTGTCGGGCATCCTCGGCGTGTCGTTCGCGGTGTGGGCGCCCAACGCGCGCGGAGTCAGCGTGGTCGGCGACTTCAATCGCTGGGACGGACGCATCCACATGATGCGCACGCTCGGCAGCTCGGGCGTGTGGGAGTTGTTCATCCCCGGCGTCGGCCCGGGCGCCAATTACAAATATGAAATTCGCACGCGCGACGGCGACTTGCTGCTGAAAAGCGATCCATTCGCGCAGCGGATGGAAGCGCCGCCCGCGACGGCGTCCGTCGTTTATCAATCGAAGTACGAGTTTCACGATGCCGACTGGCTTGCAGAACGGGCGCGCCACGAATGGATCAAAAGTCCCATCTCGATCTACGAGGTCCATCTCGGCTCATGGCGCCGCGTGCCGGAGGAGGGCCATCGGCCGCTGACCTATCGCGAGATGGCGCCGATGCTCGGCGACTACGTCACCAGCATGGGCTTCACCCACATCCAGTTGATGCCCGTGATGGAGCATCCGTTCAGCGGCTCGTGGGGCTATCAGGTCAGCGGCTACTTCGCACCGACCGCGCGCTTCGGCAGTCCCGACGACCTGCGCTATCTCATCGACGAGCTGCATCGCCGCGGCATCGGCGTCATCCTCGACTGGGTGCCCGCGCATTTTCCCAAGGACGAATTCAGCCTCGGCCGCTTCGACGGCACCGCGCTGTTCGAGCACGCCGATCCGCGCCAGGGCGACCATCCCGAATGGGGCACTTACATTTTCAACTACGGCCGCGCCGAGGTGCGCAACTTCCTGACCGCCAGCGCGCTGTACTGGCTGGGCGAGTTCCACGCCGACGGCCTGCGCGTCGACGCGGTCGCCTCGATGATCTACCTCGACTACGCGCGCCGTGAAGGTGAATGGATTCCCAACGCATTCGGCGGCCGCGAGAATCTCGACGCCATCTCGTTCCTCAAGAAGCTCAACCAGGACGTGTACCGCCTCAACCCCGGCATCATGATGGTCGCCGAGGAATCCACCGCGTGGACGGGAGTCAGCCGCCCGGTCTTCATGGGAGGTCTCGGCTTCGGCTTCAAGTGGGACATGGGCTGGATGCATGACACGCTCGAGTACTTCACGCTCGATCCCATCTATCGCCGCTACCATCATCGCGATCTCACCTTCGGCCTGCTCTACGCGTGGAGCGAGAATTTCGTGTTGCCGCTCTCGCATGATGAAGTCGTGCACGGCAAACGCGCGATGCTGGCCAAGATGCCAGGCGACCGCTGGCGTCAGTTCGCCAATCAGCGCGCGCTGTTCGCCTACATGTGGGCGCGCTCAGGCAAGAAGCTCATCTTCATGGGCGAGGAAATCGGCCAGTGGCGCGAGTGGGATCACGATTCGAGCATCGACTGGAACCTGCTCGAGTATCCCGACCATCGCGAGCTGCAGGCGCTGGTGCGCGACCTCAATCGCATCTACCGCGACGAGCCGGCGCTGTGGGAGGCCGATACTGACCCCGCAGGGTTCCGATGGCTCGAGGCCGACGACGCCGACAGCAACATGCTTGCCTTTATGCGGGTGGCGCCGAGCACCGGCCGTCGCGTCATCTGCGTGGGTAATTTCTCCCCGGTGCTGCGCAGCCGTTATCGCGTCGGTGTGCCCGGCCCCGGATTCTATCGCGAGATTCTCAACACCGACTCGGCGGCGTACGGAGGCTCCAACGCCGGCAACATGGGAGGCGTCGAGGCGGACGCGATTCCGTGGCACGGATTTTCGCATTCGATCGCGATCGAGATGCCGCCGCTCGCCGTGATCTGGTTCTCCGTCCCCTAGTCGAGCTATAAAGTCGCAAGCATGCTCAGCCCCGCCGCGTTGTTCGCTATCGCCTGGATCGGATGGATCGTCACGTGGGCCGCTGCGTCATTCTGGTCTGACCGCACGGAAAAGACCCTCGCGACGTGGGAAGTATGGGCCTACCGCACGTTCACCGCAGTCGGACTCATCTTGCTCTCGCATTTTACGGCGCGGGCGCTCGGCCTCAGGCGAATCTGGCATGTCGGCTATAACGGCGCGTATCTGCTGGCGGGACTGACCTTCGCCGGGATTCTCTTTGCATGGTGGGCCCGAATCCATCTTGGGCGGCTGTGGTCGGGCTCGATCACGCGCAAAGAAGGGCATCACGTCGTCGATACTGGCCCCTACGGCCTCGTGCGCCATCCGATTTACACCGGACTCATTGCCGCGACCCTTACGACGGCGGCCGCGTCGGCGACGCCAACGGCGATACTGGGTCTGATGTTTATCGTGTTCGGTCTCTGGCTGAAGGCGCGCGCCGAGGAGCGGTTTCTCTCGACTGAGCTCGGACCGGAGGCTTACGCCGCTTATCAACGCCGCGTCCCGATGCTCGTGCCGTTCACTTAGAGTGGACGGCGGGCCTGATGGGCCCTCGAATGCCCCTCTTTTAGGCAGCCCGCCTATCGTTTAATACAATCCGTCAGCGCGCGATTATCAGCGTGAACGTTATCCTTATCCCCGCTATTTCCCCGTGCCGCTCAGCCGCACCGTCTGCGCACTACGGTTCGCGTTGTCGGTGATCGTCATAGTTCCGGTCTGCTTGGTCGCCGCGCTCGGGGTGAACGTCACCGCGATCGTGCAAGAAGAGCCGGCCGCCAGGCTCGCCGGACAGGTATTGGTCTCCGCGAACACTCCCGGATCGGAAATCATCTCGATCAACACTGGCAGCCCCGGATGCTTCTTGTTGCCCTTGGGATTGGACACCTTCACCGTTTTCGGTTTGCTCGGCGTTCCGACGGTGGTCTTCGGGAACTTGAGCGCTTTCGGCTTGATCTTGAGCGTCACCGGCACGGGTGTCGGCGTCGCTGTTGCTGTTGCAGTTGCTGTCGCCGTAGCTGTTGCTGTTGCGGTCGCCGTTGCTGTCACGGTTGGCGTAGCCGTCGCAGTTGGCGTGGGAACTGGCACCGGCCGGTCGTACTCAAGCACCCGGCTGTTGGCTGTGTCCGCTACGTAGAGGTTGCCCGCCCCGTCCACCGCGACTCCTTCTGGAGAGCACAGGCTGTTGGCGCTGATCCCGCCGTCATTGCAGTCGAAAGAAACGAAGCTCCCGCCCTGGCCAAAGACCCTTTGGGCGGTGGCATTGGTCAGCGGGGTGTCGTACTCCAGCACCCGGTCGTTGTTATCATCCGCCACGTAGAGGTGGCCCAGCTGGTCCACCGCCACTCCCTCTGGAAAGCAGAGGTCCACGGCGCTGGCGGGAGGGGGGTCCGCCATGGAGTCGCTATTGCAAGCACCGGAGTCGCCAGTGCCAGCAACCGTGAAACTCCCGAGCTGGCCGAAGACTGTATCGGCGGTGACATTGGTCAGCGCGCTGTTGTACTCCAGTACCCGGCTGTTCTGTGCGTCCGCCACGTAGAGGTTGCCCGCCCCGTCCACTGCGGCTCCGAAGGGGAAGCAGAGGTCCTCGGCGGTGGGGTTGGTTCCGCCTGTGTCGGAATTGCATCCATGCGACGTGAAGCTCCCGCCCTGCCCAAAAACCTCATTGGCGGTGGTGTTGGGAGTCAGTGGCGCCGTATACTCCAGCACCCGGTTATTGCTACGGTCCACCACGTAGAGGTTGCCTGCCCCGTCCGTCGCGACTCCAGATGGAGAGCACAGGCTGTTGGCGCTGACTCCGCCGTTGTTGCACTTGAAGGAAACGAAACTCCCGCCCTGGCCAAAGACCAGATTCGCCGGACCGCCCACACACGGGAATACTCCCGCACAGGCCGCAAACGGATTCGCGTACTCCAGTACTCTGCTGTTACCTTCATCAGCCACGTAGAGGTTGCCCGCCCCGTCCACCGCAACTCCTTCTGGAAAGCAGAGGGTGTTGGCACTGACTGCACTGCTGTCCCCGTTGCACATAGAGGAGGTAAAATCGGGCTGTCCAATCACCAAGTCGGCCGCAGCGCCGTTGGTGAATGAGGCGGCGTCTCTCCAGCCGAGCACCCGGCTGTTGGCGTCATCCGCAACGTAAAGTCGATTGGGCATAGCGCTGGCGTCAATCGCCACCGCTGCAGGCAAGTTCAGCCCTTCAGCGTTACTCATGACCGTGCTGGTCATGAAACCCGACTGTCCCAGCACCCGGTCGGCAGTGGTGTCGCCCGCAGCCCCCATCACCATCGCCGCATACAGCGTGACGGTCAGCATCCCGGCCGCAAGGCCGCGCCTCCGTCGTGCCAGCCCCGTGGAGCGCACACCCAGGAACTTCATCCCTCCGTCCTCATTCATTCGCTCCTCCCAGAGTTGGGGGAGCAGTTAAGGAAGCGTAAGCAATCGCATAGATCCGGGCGTTCTGACATCGACGAAACCCGGCACCGCAGGAGTTTAGCAGCATCACGTAACGTTAGATCTTCACAAATCTTGCTTCGCTATAGCCCGTCTCCGCCCTTTAACGCAAGCGGTCAAGACTATTCTTTGGTCTTTGCTGGACTTGGCTAACGAAAAGCCGCCGCCGCATAGGGAAGCGTAAGCAATCGCATAGATGCGGACGTTCTGACAGAACACCCCCGTCGCTGTGCACGAGCAAACAGGCGGCGGCTGCTTTCGTTGACCAGGTCCGGACAAGACCGAGGAAAAGTCTTGACCGCTTGCGTTAAGGCATGGACGCAGGCTATAGCGAACCAAGGTTTGTGAAGATCTAACGTTACATCTCGAACCCCGACCCATTTCGTAACCGCAGGAGTATCAGCATCATGGACAAAATCACTCTGAGGGCATCGTTCCTTGTAGCAGTGTTGGCGGTGGTGGGTTGGTCGGTTGCCTATTCGAGCCGAGTATCGGCGGTTCCGGTAATTCCGGACGGTGATGTCATGGTTTCGGTTTCGGATGGGCTAGTTGAGGAGTTCACTCCAGGCGGAGTTCTCGTCCAGACTCTTGATACCACCAAGGGCGCCGTCTTTACGACGGGATCGTCCTTTGATACAGCCGGCAACTTCTACGTCACCGACTTCAACGGCAACGATGTCTCCGAGTTCGACCCCACAGGCACGACGTTACTCGGCAGCTTCGGAAGCGGCTACAACAGCGACGACGAGTCGATCCTGTTTGACGCCGCCGGCCACGTCTACGTAGGTCAGGCTGACGGGAGTCATCAGGTCCTGAAATTCAGTTCGGCGGGCGCCCCGCTAGCATCATTCGCGCCTACAGTTGAAGACAGGGGCACGGACTGGATCGACTTAGCATCCGACCAGTGCACGATGCACTACACGTCTGAAGGCCACCTCGTTAAAAGCTTCAACGTCTGCACGAACACCCAGAACGCCGACTTCGCCAGCGGGCTGCCCGGTATTATTGCCTTCGCACACAGGATCATTCCCGCTGGCAGCGCACTGCCCGCCGGTGATGAACTGGTCGCTGACAGCAGCGAGGTCACGGTGCTCGACTCCTCGGGGAATCAAATCCGGCACGACAGTATTCCGGGCAACGGCGGGAAGGTGTTCGCCCTCAACCTCGATCCTGATGGAAAGACCTACTGGACCGCTGACTCCGCTACTTCGACCGTGTTCCACGTCGATGAAGCGACCGGCACGGTCCTAAGTTCCTTCTCCACCGGAACGGCATCAGGCTCACCGGGCACGGTTTTCGGTCTTTGCATCAAGGGTCAGATCACGGCTGCGATTGGGGCGACCGCGACCAGTACTGCGACGCCGACCGCAACCGCGACGGCGACGAACACGGCGACAGCCACCGCGACTGCGTCGAATACTGCAACCGCGACGGCGACAAACACTGCCACCGCAACTGCTACAAACACGGCCACTGCAACTGCGACGGCGACGAACACGGCGACAGCCACCGCGACTGCGTCGAATACTGCAACCGCGACGGCTACAAACACAGCCACTGCGACGGCGACGAACACAGCCACGGCAACGGCAACGGCGACGAACACAGCCACTGCAACGGCGACGGCGACGAACACAGCCACTGCGACGGCAACGGCAACGAACACAGCCACTGCAACGGCAACGGCGACGAACACAGCCACTGCGACGGCAACGGCGACTGCAACTTCAACGGCGACCGCAACCGCTACCGCGACATTGACGGCGACCCCCACGGCGACCGCAACCCCAGCTCCGTTCGCCTGTTTGGGTGATCCCGACGCGATCCCCGGGAAGCCGAATTGTCACGGCAAGTGTGTCTCCTTCTTGGCCAAAAAATTTGGAGGCATTGATGAGGCGTCCTCGGACCTCGGATTCGCGAGCGTGAAGGACCTGCAGGTTGCCATTCGGGACTTTTGCGAGAAGCCAGCGGCGCCCTGACCTGGGTAATAGCAGTTGCACCGGCGCGGTCACGGTCCGCGTGCGGCATTACCAGAGTTGCTAGCGGCAAGTCTGTGTGGATGAAGGACCGCTATTCGAAACGACCAAGTGTCCGTGAGCTAGCGGGAGGGAAGTGAAGCCTGGGGCCGCAGGTCCCACGCTTCCGCCTGCCGTCTTTACTCAAAATTTCACCGGGCAACCGCTGACGCCTGCTTGCGCTGTAGGGCCGGCCGGTCTTGTGACGATCAACGAGCATCGCTGCCAGAAGGACTGCGAAACTAGGGCGAACGGGACCGGCTAACATCGACCTTGATTCCAACAAAACCCCATTTCGCGCGCGGAGTTGTTGCTTCTTGAGCGATGCTGGTCTATCCGAGCTTGATCGTGTAATACAATCCGTCAGCGCGCGATTATCTCCGGCGCGGCTCGCTTGAGCGGCGAAACAGGCGGACCACCGCCTCAACTGGCTCATAGGAGAACTCGATGCGGACCCGAAAAGTTGTTATCTGGCAAATTCGCGAATGTGGACTGCGAATCATTCCGGCAGCGGCCTTTGCCGCGGGGCTGGGGATGCTCGCGCTCGGCGGATGCTCGTCGCAGACCCCAGACCAGACAGCCGAGCAACCGGTGGCGGTAAATTTCGCGCTCGAGAAGTGCCAGCAGCTCGAGCCGAACCTTTACAAATGCCCGGCCGTCGATCAGCCGATGTGTACGCCGCAGTTCAACCGCACCGACGTCAATTGCGTGCGTGTCGGCCCTAAAGGCAGCGTCTTCGTGCAGCGCGGCGGCTATAATCGCTAAGCGTAGCTGAGGAACTGCACTGCGTGTGGCACCCGCCCGGGCATGAGCGCTCGGGCGGGCGTTCCGAGATCGCATTCCCTCTGCGACCGGTGCCCCTTCTCACAGGGGGAAGGGGTTACGGCTTAGGTTAGCGCGCATCTTCACAATCTCCGGCGCCATCCTCGTTGCGCATCGCGCGTCCATCTGACAGTTTTCTAATCAGGTGCTGCGCGATGTCCTGTCCCATCTGCAAAAAGCCCGCTGACCTCTCCCGGCAGAATCGCTTTCGTCCGTTCTGCTCCGAGCGATGCCAGATGATAGACCTCGGCACCTGGGCCTCCGGCGATTACCGGGTCGAGGGCTCGACCAAGCCGGCCGACAACGAGCATCACGACGATCTCAAAAAGCGCAGGCTCCTCAATTGACGAGCGACACGCCGCCGCGCTTTCATCCGACTTCGGTGATAGGTCCCGACGTCGAGCTGGCAGCCGGCGTGGAAGTCGGTCCGCTGTGCATCCTCGACGGTAAAATTCGCGTCGGTGCGCGCACGCGCCTGATCGGTCACGTCACGATTCTCGGCATCACGGAACTCGGCGTCGACAACGTGCTTCATCCCGGCGCGGTAATCGGCGACGAGCCACAGGATCTGACCTACACCGGCGTCGCGCGCTCGGTGAAAATCGGGAACCGTAACGTCTTCCGCGAGTATTCCACCGTCCATCGCGGCAGCGAGCACGGCGACGTCACCATCATCGGCGACGACAACTTCATGATGCAGAATGCGCACGTCGCCCACGATTGCCGAATCGGCAACTCGACCATCATCGCCGGCGGCGCGCTGCTCGCAGGATGGGTCGAGTTGGGCGACCGCGCGCTGGTCTCCGGCAACTGCGTCGTGCATCAGTACACCCGCATCGGGCGGCTCGCGATGATGCGCGGGCTGTCGCGCACCAGCCGCGACGTGCCGCCGTTCTGCATCATGGACGGGACTCACACGCTGCGCGGCATCAACGTAGTCGGCCTCAAGCGCGCAGGGATCCCGTCAAAATCGATTCACGCCCTGAGACACGCCTTCACTTCGCTATTCGGCGTCCGCCAGAATCTAAAGATGGCAATAGATCGCCTGGAGAAATCCACCGCGCTGACCCTTGAAGTAATCGAGATGCTGAATTTCATCAAAGCCTCAAAACGAGGCGTAGCCTTCGGCCCGCTCGATTCGCGATATTCCGACGATTCCGATTCCTGAAACCGTTCGGCGCGCGGCGCAGGGAAGATTCGCTACGACAACGGTTGTCATTGGATCTGCGCGCTGTGGTGACACTTTTGGCAACGCCGTTGGTTGTCGCCGGCCGCTTTTGCGGCGCCGGACATACAGGACCACGGTCATTACGATCGCTATCAGCGTCAATTCGAGCTTGCACGCGTCCGGCGACCTCACCTCCACCCAATTCGCTCAACGAGTACCAACGATCATTGAATCTCAGCTACTGAACATTCATCGAGTCGTTGCCGATCATCAGACGCCATCCATCGACCGGCGTGCCCTTCACCACCAGGTTCCTCGCGTAGAACTGAAGCCGGCGGGTGTCGATGCCCGTCGCGTCTTCGGCTCTCTGTCGCAGATAGTACGGAGGGATGGTCTGATAGTAGAGGGTCGCGGTCACGACCGCTGCCTTGCTAGCCTTTCCGGTAAGAGGCACTTGATACTGTATGGTATTGGAGCCAGGGCTGTTGGTGGTGGTGTAGTCGGGATCGTTGGCGGCCTCACCGACCGGCCCGGTCTCCACGGCGAATTGACCTCCAGTGGACCATCCCTGCGGCTGGAGGCGGTTATCCTTCACTTTTTCGTTGAGAGCGATAAAGCTGGTCGTCAACTGTCCCTGAGGATCAGTTACCAGCTCCTCGTAGATTTGTACCTGGTTCTGATTGGTGATCGGATTCCCTGACCAATAGTGAGTTTGGAAGGTCTGTTGTTTGGGACTGAAGAACTCTGTCACCAGCGGCTTGCGATTTTCCCCCAGGATCACGCCCTCCGGCGACTTATCGCCCGAGGCCCACAGCTCCTCGCCGGAGCTGTCGAGCACCTGGAAATTCACGAACGCTCGTCTGAATCCAACTCCTGACGGGAAGCTGTGACCGGCGAGGTTGGTCACCAGCACGTCGGCAGTCAAAGTACCGTTGCTCCTGGTTGCGGACAAGATCTGCACCGTCGCGGTTTGTGTGGTGGCCTCGTCGACGCTCTCGGCGATAGCGGTGTCCTGACTTGAAATGATCGGCGCGAACTTGCCGGGTAAGTATGGATCCTTTGCGTATAGTCCAAGTTGCGCGCGGAACTGCTTGAACATCTCAAGCGCGAAGGTGTTGATACCTAGCAGCAGATGGCGAGCGAACGGTTGCCGGATCTCCATCGTGATGTCAGCGTCAGGCTCGCGGAACGCCACCGCTGGGAACATGTTGTCCTCGATGTTGGCGATTTTGTATGCCAGCGTCGGGTTGGGATTGAGCGGGTTGCCGTGGAACTCGGCGGGCATGTGACAGGTCTGGCACGGGACCGTGACGAACTTGCTATTCAGCCATTCCGGGAATGTGGCTTGTTCATAAACAGTCTTGGGCTGCCCGTTTTCCATGACCTGATTCCCGTTCTTGTCGTACACCGGCAGGATGATGGTGTGGCAGGAGCCGCACATGCGCGCGTCCTGGATAGCAGGAACCAGCGGCGGTGCAGGCTCGCCTAACATCGGCGTGATGCCCAACGCGCTTAGCATCGGATAGGTGGCGACATCGGCAACCTGCCCATAGACCTCGTCGGCGGGTCCGATATTGAAGTCCCCGGTGAAGGTCGTGTTGGTAGTGGCCTGCATGGTGGGATCGCCGAATCCGTCGTTGGTGATGTGATGGCACACTTCGCATGAGACCCCATCGCGGCCCAGCGCACCATACTTGGAGTTGGTCTTACTCAATTCCGCGCGTGTCATCAGGGCGTTGGGGCCGTTATCGATCTGGTACTGACGCTGGCCCATCACACCGGGACAATGAAGACAAAGATTCTGCACGAAGGCCGGGGGGTTAGGTTGCCCCACGATGTTGTTGTGCAGGGTCGATTCCGAGTTCAGCTGCGAGAAAAAGATCGGATCGCGGCCCGCGAGGCCCATCATCGAGTAGCGCCATTCGCCATATTCGGAGAGGTTCGCAATCGGAGTCACCGAATCCGGCCACAGCATGCTCGGAAGATCGGTGCGGTTGGCGCCGGAGAGTGTCCCGGTCGCGTTATGGCATGCCGCGCACTGATCGGAGGTCAGGAACTCCTCCGGCCCCCCGGTCGATGTGCCGCCGGACACTACATGATCGAGCGCTTCCGATGGCATGCAAGCGGACTTGGGGAGTGGAAGCTGTCGGATGTTAGCAAAGATCGCGCTCGGTATGCCCGTATTGCGTGGCGCGAGCGACTGTTCAATCAGCGACGAATCGGCGAGGATCGGGAAACGTTGATGGATGTTGTCGAAAATCTCCGGTTCGTTGCCGGTGATCGTAGCCGGCGGAGCGCTTATGAAATCGGTGGACGCATAGGTACCCTGCAGTCCAAGCGCAGAGGCGTGACAGTTCATGCAATACAGGCCGAATCCGACGAATGAGATCTGCGGCTCGGCGCATGGCGCGGTCGGCTTCTGCGGTTTGGTGGGCGCCGACAGGTCCGCCCAGTACCAGCCATCCCATGAGCCGGTCGAGTCCTTCACCATGATGGTCCATTCGTGCAGAGGAGCGGTGAGGCTGACGTATTGCTCCTTCACCAGCATTGCACCGTCGGGAACTTCGCCCTCGCGGCCGCTGACTGTCAGCCACTTATAAAGCGATGGCGAATACCAAATTCTGACGTAAGGATGGACACCGTCGGTGGTTCGAACCTGCTCATCATGCTGCCAGGCCTGTTTTTGGTAGCAGAAGGCATTCATGAATTTTTCGAGAAGCGGCTCGAAGCCCGCGGACGAGGCGGCCGGCAGCGGCGCGCATGGTCCGCTGGTCGGTGACGGTGCCGCGAGGATTGCGGATGGACCTCCCATCAACAGGAGCAGGACGTAGGCCGCGACCACGTTCTTCATACAGCCCCTCCAATCACACGGTGCCGCATGATCCACTTACGCGCGCGGCGCGGAATTTCATCCGTAAATTCCGCGTCAGAATCGCATTAAGGGCACTCCGTCTGCAAGAAAAAGCTTACAACGAGTTTTAACCGGAATCTCCATTTCTGAACTAAACCGGGATTTCGTTTGATTCTCCGCTTCCAACTCCCGTACAGGCCGCCGGACGACCGCTTGCTGCAAGGATTTCAGAACCGGTGGGGAAATGCGGCGCGATCAGGGCGGATAGCGCGCGAGAAGGCGACCGGGTCTGCTTGTCCCAAGCTTGTATGTATGCGACTTCTACGCGACGGCTTGCCTGCGGTTTGCGCGTTTCTTAGCTGACAGTTCACCTCGGGGGAGGACCGAGCGATGAAGTTACCAGTTCTGCGCGCTATACGATTGCCACGAACACGCGGTCTTCTCCTCATGATTTTGGGCGTCGTGCTGTATGCGGCGATGGTGCTGGGGGCCGCCGGCGACACCACCGCCGACCGGGTGCTGGGCCAAACGGGGTTCACTACCAGCGCGATTAACCTGATGAATGGCCAGGGGCTGAACTTCCCGGCAGCGGTGGCGATCGATACCAGTATCATGCCAAATCGACTTTATGTTGCGGATGAGGACAACAGCCGGGTGCTAGGCTGGAGAGACGCCGCCTCGTTTGCCAACGGAGCCGCGGCCGACCTGGTGATTGGACAGTCCGACTTCAACTCGTACTCTCTCTGCAACGGGAACGAAAATGACGTCAGCGCCAGCTGCGTAGGCTCTCCAATGGCGGTTGCGGTGGACGGGTCGGGCAATCTCTACGTGGCGGATTACTATAACAGCCGGGTGCTCGCGTACACGAATCCGTTTGCTGCCTGCGCGGGCCTATTCCCCTGTGTGGGCGGTCCGGCCAATGTGATCCTTGGCCAGGGCGGCAGCTTCACCGCGAGCGGGTGCAACAACGGCGGGCCCAGCGCCAACAGCCTGTGCCTTCCATTTGGTCTCGCGGTGGACGGGGCGGGGCACCTCTACGTGGCGGATCAATTTAACCACCGGGTGCTGGAGTACAATAGCCCACTGACCGACGCCACCGCCGATACGGTCTTAGGCCAGGGCGGGAGCTTCACTTCGAACGCTTGCAACAACGGCGGAGTCAGCGCCAACAGCCTGTGCTATCCAGCGGCGGTTGCGGTGGACGAGGCGGGCCACCTCTATGTGGCGGATGACCAAAACAGCCGGGTGCTGGAGTACAACACCCCGCTGACCAATGCCACCGCGGACACGGTCCTTGGCCAGGGCGGGAGCTTCACCTCGAGTGCGTGCGATTTTGACACCGGCGGAAGCGGTCCCACCGCCATCGACTTGTGCTTTCCAGTAGGAGTCACAGCGGACGCGGCGGGCCACCTCTACGTGACGGATAACGAAAACAGCCGGGTGCTGGAGTACAACACCCCGCTGACCAATGCCACCGCCGACACGGTCTTTGGCCAGGGCGGGAGCTTTACGACGTTTGAATGCGATAACGGCGGGGTCAGCGCCGACAACCTGTGCTATCCAGTGGGAGTCGCGGTGGACGCGGCGGGCAACCTCTACGTGGCGGACAACTACAACAGCCGGGTGCTCGAGTACAACACCCCGTTGACCACCGACACCACCGCCGATCGGGTGCTGGGGCAGTTGGGTTTCATGACCAACGCGGTCAACATGCCAACGCTCAACGGTCAAGGGCTGAACTTCCCGGCAGCGGTGGCGATCGATACCAGTGTCATGCCCAATCGACTTTATGTTGCGGATGACGACAACAGCCGGGTGCTGGGCTGGAGAGACGCCGCCTCGTTCGCCAGCGGCGCCCAGGCCGACCTGCTGATTGGACAGCCCGACTTCACTTCCTCTTTTTGCCTGGGGGTCGTCGGTTTAGTCGACGCCAACACGCTGTGCGATCCATCGGGGCTCGCCGTGGACGGGTCGGGCAACCTCTACGTGGCCGATAGCGGTAACAACAGGGTGCTGGAGTACACGAATCCGTTTGCGGCCTGCGGGGGAGTATTCCCGTGCGTGGGCGGTCCGGCCAATGTGGTCCTTGGCCAAGGCGGGAGCTTCTTTTCGAACGAGTGCGATAACGGCGGAGTCAGCGCCAACAGCCTGTGCCTTGAGTTTGGAGGAGGAGTCGCGGTGGACGGGGTGGGCCACCTCTACGTGGCGGATGACGAAAACAGCCGGGTGCTGGAGTACAACACCCCGCTGACCAATGCCACCGCCGACACGGTTTTTGGCCAGGGTGGGAGCTTCACGTCGACAAAATGCAATAACGGCGGGCGCAGCGCCAACAGCCTGTGCGTTCCAACTGCCGCTGCGGTGGACGCGGCGGGCCACCTCTACGTGGCGGACAGCAACAACAGCCGGGTGCTGGAGTACAACACCCCGCTGACCAATACTACCGCCGACACGGTCTTTGGCCAGGGCGGCAGCTTCACGTCGAATGAATGCAATAGCAGCGCCGACAGTCTGTGCTTTCCGACGGTGGCAGCGCTGGACGTGGCGGGCGACCTCTACATTGTGGACAACGGCAACAACCGGGTGCTGGAGTACAAAACGCCTCTGACCAACACCACCGCCGATACGGTCTTTGGCCAAGGCGGAAGCTTCACGTCCAATGTGTGCAATTCAGGCGGGCTCAGCGCCAACAGCCTGTGCAATCCAGTAGCGGTCGCGGGGGATGCGGCTGGCAACCTTTACGTCGCGGATGGAGGGAACAACCGGGTGTTGGAGTACGACCAACCGGTTTCCACACCGACCCCGACCGCAACGCCGACTCCCGTGCCGGTGACGCTCAAGATCACGCCGAAAGCGCTCAAATTCTCGAAGACCACGGTGGGAACGCCGAGCAAGCCGAAGACAGTGAAGGTGTCGAATCCCAAAGGCAACAAGAAGCATCAAGGGCTGCCGGTATTGATCGAGATGATCTCCGATCCGCCAGTGTTCACCGAGACCAACACCTGTCTCGCAAGCTTGGCGTCCGGTTCATCATGCACGATCGCCGTGACGTTTACCCCGAGCATCGCGGGGCAACAGACCGGAACGCTGACGATTACCGACAACGCGAGCGGTACTACGCAGAAGGTGCCGCTGAGCGGCGAGGGGAAATAGACCGCCCCGGCGGTGTGGCGCCGACGGCGTTATGATCGCGCCGACCAACTATTCAGGAAACGCAAAGAAGTGAGCGGGCACCGGTTCTGTGATCACGGAGAGTCGGACACTCTCAACGCCTTCTAACAGGGATCCCACGAGTGCTCAGGGTAAACTCGGCCCGCATCTTTTCTTGGGACTGGGTGCAGGGTCACCCCTGCTGAAACCCACGGCGGGTTTCACATACAATCGAGTTCTGAAACAATTACGGCGCGATGCGAATACGTCCTCGATTCTTTGTCGGTGTGAGCCTGATTGCCGTTGCTATCGGCTACCTGATCTTCAGTGCGATTCGCACCACTTCCGAATACTACCTGACCGTCACTGAAGTGGCGGCGCGTCAGGCCGAGCTCGATGGCCAGGCGATCCGCGTTGCAGGGCGGGTCAAGGCCGGCGATATCGAATGGGACCCGAACACGCTTACTTTGAAATTCGAAGTCGTGCCGATTCCTGACGTCGATGCCGCCGCCGTTAAACCCGTCGTGGCGACCGATCCCATCTCGTTCCGCGTGGTGGCCGCCGGCGAGCCCAAGCCCGACATGTTTGCGCCCGGCCGCGACGTTATCGTCGAGGGTAAACTCGGCGCGGGCGGCGTTATCACCGCGACGCAGGTGATGACCAGTTGCCCTTCCAAGTACAAGCCCAAACAATCACAATAGCGGCGGGGTTTTCCCGATGCCGGAACTTGGCAATCTTGCGCTCGCGATCGCGCTGATTCTCGCCGTCTATTCCATCGTCGCGAATATCTACGGCGCGCGCCGCAATGCGCCCGACTTCGTCGTCAGCGCTCGCCACGCGCTTTGGGCGATGTGCGCGATGGTCACTATCGCGGTCATTGTGTTGTGGGCCGCGCTCCTCCGCAGCGACTTCTCGCTCGAGTACGTCGCCGCATATTCCAGCACCACGCTGCCGACCGTTTACAAAATCACTTCGTTATGGGGCGGGCAGCAGGGCTCGCTGCTGTTCTGGACGTGGCTGTTGTCGATCTTCACGTCGATCGCGGCGTTCCAGAATCGCCGCCGCAATCCTGAAATCGCGCCGTATGCGCTCGCGGTGCTGGCCGGTGTCGCGATTTTCTTTCTGCTGATGCTGAATTTCGTCACGCGTCCATTCGATCTGCTCGCGACGGTTCCCGCCGAAGGCTCCGACCTGAATCCGCTGCTGCAGAACTACTGGATGGCGATACATCCGCCATCGCTCTACACCGGCTACGTCAGCGCGACCGTGCCGTTCGCATTCGGGGCAGCCGCGCTGATCACGGGCAAGCTCGACGACGGATGGATTCGCTCGACGCGGCGCTGGGCGATCTTTTCGTGGTTCTTTCTGACGCTCGGCAACATGTTCGGCGCGCGATGGGCCTACGAAGTGCTCGGCTGGGGCGGTTACTGGGCATGGGACCCGGTCGAGAACGCCGCCTTCATGCCGTGGCTCGTGATGACGGCGTACCTGCATTCGGTGATGATCCAGGAACGCAAGGACATGCTGAAAGTCTGGAACCTGTCGCTGATCGGGCTCGCATTCGGGCTCACGCTGTTCGGCACGTTCATCACGCGCAGCGGCGTTATCTCGTCGGTGCATTCGTTCACCCAGTCCGGCCTCGGTCCGTACTTCCTGAGCTTCCTGATCGTGGTGACGCTCGCCTACAGCGCGCTTTTGATCTTCCGCTCGAAGCAGCTGCGCAGTCCGGCCGAGTTCGAGTCGTACCTGTCGCGCGAGGCGGCGTTCCTGTTCAACAACCTGATGCTGGTCGGTATCGCGTTCGCGGTTTTCTGGGGCACCATCTTTCCGGTGCTGTCGGAGGCGGTGCGCGGCGTGAAGATTACCGTCGGGCCGCCGTTCTTCAATCGCGTCAACGGACCGCTGGCGCTGGGGCTCGTGTTCCTGATGGGGATCGGGCCGCTGATCGCATGGCGGCGCACGACGGCTGACAATCTCGCGCGCAGTTTTACCGCGCCGGTCGCGATTGGCGTCGCAACCGGAATCATCGCGCTCGCCGCTGGCCTTCGACAATGGTACGTGCTGACCGCGTTCTCCCTGGCGGCGTTCGTGCTCGGGACTGTGCTCGTCGAGTTTCGCCGCGGCGTGAATGCGCGCCGCCATATGGTCTCCGAGCCGCGCGCCAAGGCTCTCGTCAACCTCGTCGCGAAGAACAACCGCCGCTACGGCGGCTATATCATCCACGTCGGCGTGATCGTCGCTTTCGTCGGAATCGTCGGCTCGTCATTCTTCCGCACCGAAGTGAAAAAGAGCGTACACCCGGGAGACAGCTTCACGATCGGGTCGTACACGCTGCGCTTCCAGGGTTTGGATGAGACCGACACGCCTCATCTCAAGAGCGCGACGGCGCGCGTCGAGGTGCTGCGCCCCGACGGCCGCGAGATCACCGTGATGTCGCCGGCGAAGCTGTTCTTCAAGCGCCCGCAGCAGCCCGCGACCAAAGTCGCAATCCGCTCGACGCCCCTGAACGACCTCTACGTCGTGCTCGCCGGAATCGACGACAGCGGCCAGACCGCGACCTTCGAGGTGTTCCTGACGCCGCTGGTCTTCTGGCTATGGGCAGGCGGCCTGATGATGGTGCTCGGGACGGTTGTCATAATGTGGCCAAACGTGCGCGAGCGCGCCGCAATCGCGACCGTGCTCAGCCGCTCATCTACCGACCCGCGCGAACTCGCCGACGTCGTCGCGCCCGGAGGTGATTGAAGCGTGCGCGCGCGACTCGTATTCGCATCGTCGGGCGCATTCCTCGTAGCGATATTCGTTTTTCTTTCTCCTGAACTAAAGAACGTTTCACGTGAAACGTTCGCGTTGGAAACCCCAACGAACGCGCAGGTTTCTGAGGGTTTGACCTGCCAATGTGGTTGCGGTTTGACGGTCGCCAACTGCAATATGCCGACCTGTGGTTTCTCGGTGCCGATGCGCCGCGAGATCGACCGAATGATCGCCAAGGGAATGAGCCGCGCGCAGATAATCGCCTTCTATCGGCGTCAGTACGGCGAGAAAGTTCTGTCCGCGCCGACCACCGAGGGCTTCAACCTGCTCGCGTGGACGATGCCGTTCATTGCGCTCGCGCTCGGCGGCGGCGCGATGGTGCTGGCTGTCGGGCGATGGCGCTCGAATCCGCCGGCGGGGCCGTCCGACTCGAAGCCGGGCGTCGCGCCGGCGTCATTCGATCCCGAACTCAGGCGCAAACTCGAAAAAGAACTCGAGGAGCGCAAGTAACCGGTGTTCATCCTCGCCGCCGCGTTGATTGTCGCCGGAGTCGCGCTGTTCGTCGCGGCTCCCCTCGGTATCGGGCTGGTCGGAGCGCGCGCCAAGTCTGCCGGCGAGCTCGAGGCCGAGCGCCACGAGCATGAACGCGCGCTGGCGGTGCAGGGCCTTCGCGAGCTCGAGTTCGATCGCGAGATGGGCAAGCTGTCCGACGCGGACTACGACACGATGCATAAAGCGCTCGAGGACCGAGCGCTGACTGCTATGGCCGCGGCCGAGAAGATCCGCGTGGAGGCAGACAAAGACGCAATCGCGAAGAAGGCGGCGGTCACGCCGTTGACGCCGGTCCCGCGCCGACCGGCGCCCCGCCGCACCGACACCGTGCCGACCCTCGTCCTGCACATGGACCCGCCGCAAGCGCCGCCGCCGTCCAAAAAGGTTCGCTTCTGTCCCAACTGCGGGACGCGCGCCGCGTCCGAGTCGAAGTTCTGCGCGCAATGCGGTACCGCGATCAAACCGATTGGCGCCGCTGCCGCCTGGACTGAGTGATGGCGGCGCCGGTCGTCGAGACTCACAGCCTCGCCAAGACTTACGGTCTCGCGCCGGTGCTGCGCGACGTGGATCTTCGGCTGCTGCCGGGCGCTGGCGCGTTTATAGTCGGCGGCAACGGCGCCGGGAAATCCACGTTGCTGCGAATTATCGCCGGGCTGGAAGCGCCGAGCGGCGGCAATGCTCTCGTCTTCGGGCAGGACACGCGCCGGCTCGCCGCGCGCTATCGCCGCCGAATCGGCCTGATGGCGCATCAGAGCTTCCTCTACCCGAATCTCAGCGCGCGCGAGAATCTCGAGTTCTATGCCGAGCTGTATTCGCTCGCCGACCCGCGCGCGTCGGCCGATCAATGGCTCGGCCGGGTCGGGCTGGCCGGCGTTGCCGAGACTCGCCTGCGCGCGTTCTCGCGCGGGATGGAGCAGCGCCTGTCGGCCGCGCGCGCGATGCTCGCGGAGCCTGCCCTGCTGCTGCTCGACGAGCCGTTCGCGTCGCTCGACCATGACGGCGCGGAGACGGTCGCGGGCCTGATTCGCGGCACGCTAGAACGGGGCGCCTCGGTGCTGGCCACCGCGCATGCGGTCCCCGCAATCGACGGCGTCGAGTTTGCGGTGTTCGAAATCTCGCGCGGACGCCTCGAGTATCGAGCGCATAAGGAGGAGGTCCGGCGTGGCGGGCGGCTCCGCGCGCTGCTGGGCCGGTAGAAGATGCCGGGATTTGCTGCCGTGCTGCGCAAGGACCTGCGCCTCGAGCTTCGCAGCGGCGAGAGCACGCTGGCGCTGCTCGCGCTGTCGATGCTGGTGCTGGTGGTGCTGGTGTTCGCGCTCGACGCGGCGCGCGTGCGCAGCGTCGACGTGGCGGCGGGCGCGCTGTGGGTCGCGATGGTCTTCGCCGGGATGCTGGGCGCGAATCGCGCGCTGCTCGCCGAGCGCGACAACGGCGCGATTCGCGGCCTGCTGATGAGCCCGCTCGATCCCGCGACGCTCTACGCCGCCAAGCTCGCCGCCGCGTTGATCTTCATGACGGTGGCCGAGGCCGGCGCGGTCATCCTGATGGTGTTGTTCTTCAATCTCGATTTCGACGCGTCGATCGCGCGGCTCGCGCCGATCCTGGCGCTGGGCGCGATTGGATTTTCCGCGCTCGCGACGTTGCTGTCCGCAATCACCGGACGCACGCGCGGTGGCGATATGCTATTGCCGATCCTGGCGGTGCCGATTTTCGTGCCGGCGCTGATCGCGGGCGTGAAGGCGAGCGCCGCCGCGCTGGCGGGCATGCCGCTTGGCTCGATGGGCGACTGGCTGAAGATCATGGTCGCGTTCGACGTGCTGTTCGTCACCGCCGGTTACCTGCTGTTCGAGCATGTGGTAGGTGAGGATTCTTTTTAGTGAATACTGATCGCATTGAGCGAGGTTGATTCGCGCTGCATGAACTCCGCGCTTCGAAACTGGCTTGGATACGCGACGCTCGCACTGATGGTGGCGGCGCTGTTCATGATCTTCGACTACGTTCCGCCCGAAGCCGAGCAGGGAATCGCGCAGTTGATTTTCTATTTTCACGTGCCGCTGGCGTGGGTCGCATTCGCGTCGTTCGGACTGGTCGCAATCGCCGGGGTATTTTATTTGTGGCTCGGCGATCAACTGTGGGACGACCTGGGCTACGCCGCCGCCGAAACCGGCATGGTCTTCTGCACGCTGATGATTATCGCGGGCTCGATTTGGGCCAAGCCGATTTGGGGCACGTGGTGGACGTGGGACTCGCGCCTGACGACCACCTTTATCCTGTGGCTGATGTACGGCGGCTATCTGATGCTGCGTGCCAGCGCCGACGACACGCCGCAAGTGGCGCGCTTCGGCGCCGTGCTCGGCGTCGTCGCCGCGCTGGACGTACCGATAGTGATAGCGTCGGTGCGGCTGTGGCGCACGATTCATCCTGCCGTGCTGGTCACCAAGCAGGGTGGGCATGGGCTCGAGGATCCGCGGATGGTCGCGACGCTGCTCGTGTCGCTGGCCGCGTTCACGGCGTTGTGGGCGTGGCTGCTGATGCTTAGATTCGCGCAACTGAGGACGCGCAGCCGGATGGGCGCGCTGGCGGTCAGGATTGCGTTCGCGTCCGCAGACGTATCGGATAAGCAAGCGGTGGAACCGAGCTGATGGAACATCTGGGATACCTGTTCGCCGCCTACAGCATCATCTTTGCGGTGATTTTCCTCTATGTTGCGTTTATCTGGCGCCGCCAGGCGGCGCTCGACGCGGAACTTCGCACGCTCGAGGCGCGGATGGCAGCGCTGACCGAGGCGTCGGCCGCGGCCGGCTCGCAGCCGCCGCAGCCCGATGCGTGAGTTGCTAATCGAGTGCATACCAAGTTAGTATAGTGACTGAGTATTGGAATTATCTGAACTGAGTATACCGATTGGAATTTCAGGACTACTACAAAACGCTTGGCGTTGACCGCAAGGCAAGCGATACAGAGATCAAGAGTGCGTATCGCAAGCTTGCGCGCAAGTTCCATCCCGACGTCAATCCCAACAACAAAGACGCCGAGGCCAAATTCAAGCAGATAAACGAGGCTTACCAGGTCATCAGCGACCCCGAAAAGCGCAAAAAGTACGACGAGCTCGGCGCCGACTGGGAGCATGGCGTGTCGCAGGAAGAGATGATGCGCCGGTACGCGCGGCAACAATCGGCGGCGGGGGCAGGCGGCGGCGCGGGCGCGGATTTCGGCGGCGGCGACTTCAGCGATTTTTTCTCGCAATTCTTCGGCGGCAGCGGTCGAACTGGTTTCAGAAGCGGCGCGGGCGGTCGCGGCCGCGGCGGCGCGTCGCGCGGATTTTCCGGCTTCGAGTTCGGCACCGAGCCGGCGCGCGCGCCGGACCTGCATGCCGAGGTCGGAATTACGCTCGCCGATGCGGTCAAAGGGGCCAAGCGGCGGCTCGATCTGGTCGCCGAGGACGAATGCGCTACCTGCGGCGGCAGCGGGATGATCGCGCGCGAGGAGAAACAGGGCAAGGCGCGCGTGATTCGCTCCGCCGAGCAGTGTCCGACCTGCGGCGGCAGCGGTGTGGTCGCGGCGCGGCGCACGCTCGAGGTGACAATCCCGGCGGGCGTGACGGACGGCACGCAGTTGCGCTTGAAGGGTCAGGGAGGGCGCGCGCCCCGTCCCGATCAGAATGGCGATCTCTTTCTGACTATCAGAATCGAACCGAACCCGGTGTTCGCGCTGGCCGGCCGCGACCTCCGCGTCAGTCTGCCGGTGTGGGACTACGAAGCGGCCCTCGGCGCCGAGATTACCGCGCCGACCGTGGACGGGCGCGTGTCGCTCAAGATTCCACCCGGCAGTCAGGCGGGACGCGTGATGCGTCTGCGCGGGCGCGGACTGCCGGCGCGCGGCAAGGAGCCGGCCGGTGATCTGCTCTATGAGCTGAGGGTGCTCGCGCCGAACGACTTGAACGCCAAGGAGCGCGCGCTCATGCAGGAGTTGGCCGATAGCCTCAAGGCACGCGGGATCGCCGATCCGCGGGCGGAACTCATGGCGTCGAAGTGACGCGGAGCTGAATGCGATGGCGCGGCGGACCCAATCGAGAAGCTCGACTCGCGGCGAAGTGATCCTGATGAGCCGCAGCGTGTTCCGCTCGATAAGCGGAATCAGCGAGCCGAACTGGCCTCGTGGGAGCGCGAGGACCTGATCGCGCCAGTGCGCGTCGAGCGAGCGCGCGGACGAATCGAAGCGCTGTACGACGAGGACGCATTGCGGCGCGTGCGGGTGATTCGCACCCTCGCAGAGGAACTCGAGGTGAATATCCCGGGGATCGGGGTGATTTTGCATTTGCTGGATCAGATGGGTCGGTAGTGGGGAAGGGGAAATCACTTGATTTAATGCGGAACCCACCGTGGGTTCCGCCCCTCCTTGGGCAGGGGTGACTCCTGCACCCAGTACTAGGAAAAAAGATGCGGGCGAGTGAGGGTTCTGCGAGCGCATCACCAAACCTTATGTTGATGCGTTTCTGATGCGGGAATAATCTCATCTCCAATGGTTCGCGATGTTGAAAAGAAAGTCGTTCGCGCTATCGAGATGGCCTTGGGGCGGGCATCGGTCCAGCGGGGCTCATCCTTACTGATCGGACTTTCCGGCGGGGCTGATTCGGTTGCGCTTACTTACGCCCTGATCGAGTTGCGTCAGCGACTTGAGCTGAAAATTTCGGCGGCGCATTTGAACCATCGGATTCGCGGTGATGAGTCGGATCGCGATGAAGAATTCGTGCGTGCGATGTGCGCTCGGCTCGGAATCGAGTTGATCGTCGAGCGTGCCGAAGTTCTTGGCGCGCTGATCGCTGCCGCGAATCTCGAGGAGCGGGCGCGCGAGGTGCGTCTTGCGTTCCTCGGGCGCGCTGCGGATCGCGTTGGGGCGGACTTTGTTGCACTGGGGCACCATCGCGATGACCAGGCCGAGACGGTTTTGATGCGGCTGATGCGCGGTGCCGGGGCGGCTGGGATGGCGGCGATGGCCGAGCGCGGGCCCGGGCGCCTGATTCGTCCGATGCTCTCGATTTCTCGCGCCGAGATTCGCGAATACCTTGACGCGCGCGCAATTCCGTTCGTCGAGGATTCGTCGAACTCGTCGCGCGACATCCTGCGCAACCGCATTCGCGCCGACCTGCTGCCCTTGCTCGAGCGCGACTATGCGCCTGGCCTTGGCGGGCGGCTGGCCGAGGTCGCCGGCGAGATGCGCGCGCTCGACGAGTTGGTCGTGGCGATTGCGGTGCGTGAGCTGGACGCGATGCGTAGCGGGCGCGGTGCACTCGACGTGTCGGGCTTCGGCGCGGTGAATCGCGCGGTGCAGGGAGCCGTGATTCGGCTGTTTATCGCCGAGCGGATGGGAACTTTGCGCAGGATTGCGCGCGCGCATATCGAGGCGATTCGCGAACTCATCGTGGCAGGCGGGCCGAGCGACTCGATCGACCTTCCGGGCGGCTGGCATGCCGCGCGCCAGTACAATTTGTTTCGGTTGACGAATATGCGAGAGCGCATAGCCGACAGCGCTAAATTCTCGGTGGTGATTGTTCCTGATGAAATCACAATCGTCAAAGAGGCGGGGTTCAAGTTCGCGGCCTCGACGATTTCGGCGGCTGACGCCTCGATGCCGGAGAGTCTGTCGATTGCAATGTTCGATGCGGCGAAAATCGCGGACGGCCAGTTGCTCGCGCGCAGTTTTATGAGGGGTGACCGGATGCATCCGATGGGGATGCGCGGCACGCGCAAGGTGCACGACGTGTTTGTCGATCGCAAAATCGCGCGCGCACGGCGTAATCGCTTCCCTGTAGTGACGGTCGGTGGTGAAATTGCGTGGATCCCGGGCCTGGCGCGCGCGGATTGCGCGCTGGTGAGCAACGCGACTGAAACCATACTGCGAGTAGAGGCGTCTGAAATCGCCGCGTAGCGCTTAGCGCATTGCGTGCGGATCAACCTGCGTGATACTTTTTTAATAGCATGAACCAGTTTTCTCGCAGTATCGCGTTGTGGCTAGTGCTGGGACTGATGTTCCTGCTGCTGTTCAATATATTCAGCAGGCAGCAACCCAAAGAACCCGAAGTAATTTTTTCCGACTTCCTGAACCAGGTCGACAAGGGCCAGGTCGGCCAGGCCACGATTCAAGGCAACCAGATCAAGTTCGACTCGACTGGCGGGGACCATTTCAAGACCTACGCGCCCGACGATCCCGACTTGGTCAAGACGCTGCGCGAAAAGGGCGTCAAGATTGCGGCTAAGCCGGCCGAGGGCGATCCGTGGTGGATGGTCGCGCTGGTGCAATGGTTCCCGGTGCTGGTGCTGGCGGCGCTGTGGATTTTCTTCATGCGGCAAATGCAAATTGGCGGCGGCAAGGCGATGTCGTTCGGCAAGAGCCGCGCCAAGCTGCTGACTGAGAATACGCACAAAGTTACCTTCGCCGACGTGGCGGGAATCGACGAGGCGAAGGACGAGCTCGAAGAAATAATTCAATTTTTGCGCGACCCCAAGCGCTTCACGCGGCTCGGCGGACGAATCCCCAAGGGCGTGCTGCTGGTCGGGCCGCCGGGCACCGGCAAGACGCTGCTTGCGCGCGCGATCGCGGGCGAAGCGGGCGTGCCGTTCTTTTCGATTTCGGGATCGGACTTTGTCGAGATGTTCGTTGGCGTCGGCGCGTCGCGCGTGCGCGATCTGTTCGTCCAGGGCAAGAAGCATGCGCCATGTATCATCTTCATAGACGAGATCGACGCCGTCGGACGGCATCGCGGGGCCGGCCTTGGCGGTGGTCATGATGAGCGCGAGCAGACCCTCAACCAGTTGCTGGTCGAGATGGACGGGTTCGAGGCCAACGAGGGCGTCATCCTGGTTGCGGCGACCAATCGCCCCGACGTGCTCGACCCCGCGCTCCTGCGGCCTGGCCGCTTCGACCGGCGCGTTGTCGTGCCGCTCCCCGACGTGAAGGGGCGCGAGGGTATCCTGAAGGTGCATACGCGCAAGGTGCCGCTGTCCGACGACGTCGACGGGACCAAGATTGCGCGATCGACGCCGGGTTTCGCGGGCGCCGATTTGGAGAACCTTGTCAACGAGGCCGCGCTGCTGGCGGCGCGCCGCAACAAGGACAAGGTCGAGATGTCGGACTTCGAGCTGGCCAAAGACAAGGTCATGATGGGCGCGGAACGGCGCTCGATGGTGATGTCGGGCTCCGAGCGCAAGATAATCGCATATCATGAAGGCGGGCATGCGCTGGTCGCGATGCTGCAGCCCGGCGCCGATCCGGTTCACAAAGTTACGATTATCCCGCGCGGGATGGCGCTTGGCGTGACGCAGCAACTGCCGCTGGACGATCGCTACACGTACCCGCGCGACTACCTGGTGACGCGGCTGGCCGTGATGTTCGGCGGGCGCACCGCGGAAGAGCTCGTATTCGGGCAGATGACGACCGGCGCCGGCAACGATATCGAGAAAGCGACCGAGCTCGCGCGCAAGATGGTCTGCGAATGGGGCATGAGCAAGGAGCTTGGCCCCATGACCTTCGGGCG
This sequence comes from uncultured delta proteobacterium, assembly GCA_963724395.1. GTDB lineage: Bacteria > Desulfobacterota > Binatia > Binatales > Binataceae > Binatus. Next base: position 1,306,190 of record CAVRUK010000006.1, read on the forward strand.
GCGCGAAGAGCAGATTTTTCTGGGCCGCGACATCTCGCATCACAAGGACTACTCCGAGCAGACCGCGCTCGAGATCGATCGCGAGGTGCGTCGTATAATCGATGACTCGTATCACAAGGCGCGTCAGCTCCTGTCGGACCATCTGCCGCTGCTCCATGCGATCGCCGCGCGGCTGCTCGAGAAGGAAGTGCTCGACGGCAGCGAAGTCGAGGCGATGGTGACTGCGTTCCGCGAAGGCCGCGAGTTGCCGCCGTCGCCGGCCGCAGTGCGCAACGATCCTCCGCCGCGCCCGGGACCTGATACCGGCAAGGAAAAGCGCGCGGAGGACGAAAGCCCGGTGCCCGGACTCCCGCCGAAACCGGTCCTCGTCTAGTCGTCGCGCGCGCGCCGGCCTGTGGCGCTCCGATCGGATTCGTCATCGCGATTAGGTCGGTGTAAGGGTGAGGAGGAGGGGGAAGCGGGGCCGGTGCGATGCGACGCTCGCCGATTCAATCCAATTCATCGACTAGTCGCGGCGGACACAAACCCGAGCCGCGCTCGTTGCCCGCGAATCTCAAGCTGGCTGACGGCCGCCTAATCAAGTTTCCCGCAGTGATGGGCGTGCTCAACGTGACGCCCGACTCGTTTTCCGATGGCGGGAAATATCTCGATGCTGATCGCGCCGTCGAGCACGCGCTGGCGATGGAAGCGGCGGGCGCCGACGTTATCGACGTTGGCGGAGAATCGTCGCGTCCGGTCGGCGCGGTGGAAGTGCCGGTCGAGGTCGAGCTCGCGCGAGTAACACCGGTGCTCGAGCGGCTCGGCATGCGGCTCGGCGTGCCAATCTCGATCGACACGCGGCGGGCCGAGGTCGCGCGCGTAGCGCTCGAGTCGGGCGCGGCGATAATCAACGATATCACTGCCCTCGAGCACGACCCCGAGATGGCGCCCCTTGCCGCGCGAACCAGGTGCGCCGTCGTCCTGATGCATATGCGCGGCGGTCCCGCCAATCATATCGAGTTCGCGCGCTATCGCGACGTGGTGCGCGAGGTCGTCGAGTATCTGGATGCGCGCGCGAGATTTGCCGCCGCGGCCGGAATTGCGCGCTCGCGAATCATCGTCGACCCGGGACTAGGATTCGCCAAGACTGCCCAGCATAATCTGAAATTGTTGGCCGCCTTGCCCGACCTCTGTGCGCTCGGCTATCCCGTATTGGTGGGAGCGTCGCGCAAGACGTTCGTGGCGCGAATCGCGGTCGGCACCGCCGCGGTCGGCGCCGCCGCGGGCGCGACCGGGCAGGAGCTGGAATTCGGCACGGCCGCTGCGAACGCGCTGGCAGTGGCTGCCGGCGCGTCTATCGTGCGCGTACACGACGTCGGCGCGGGCGTCGCCGCGGTGCGAATGGCCGCGGCTATGACGGGACGGGATCGGCGGTTCAGAGATGCATAACTACATGCCAATGATTCCGCAGCCGCGATGGCAGGACATCATGGATGTCCTGATCGTGGCGTACGTGATCTACCGGATCGCGCTGCTAATCCGCGGCACGCGCACGATGCAGATGGTGCTGGGGATGGTGATCGTGGGCGGTGCGTTCGTGGCGTCGCAGGTGCTCGGACTGTTCACGCTCAACTGGCTGCTGAACAACTTCCTTGGTTCGTTGTTCGTGATCCTGGTCGTGATCTTTCAATCGGACATTCGGCGCGCGCTGACCCGCGTCGGTGCGCAATCTTTCCTCGGGCGCAATGCGGCCACCGCCACACCCGCGGAGGAAATAGCGACCGCGGCGGCGTGGTGCTCGGCGCGCCGGGTGGGCGCCCTGATAGTCATCGAGCAGGACGACGGGCTGGGTGAATTCGTCGAAAGCGGAAGAATCGTCGACGCCAAGGTCTCGCCGGAACTGCTCGAAACGATTTTCATGAACGGCTCTCCGCTGCATGACGGCGCCGTGATAATTAACGGTGACCGGGTTCTGGCGGCCGCGTGCCTGTTGCCGCTCTCGCAAAACCCCAACGTTAGCTTGTCGCTCGGCACGCGGCATCGCGCGGCGATTGGAATGAGCGAGGACAGCGACGCTGTTGTGCTGGTCGTGTCCGAGGAGAGCGGAGCGATCTCTCTCGCGCGCGGCGGCGTGCTCAGCCGCGGGATGGAGCCGGCTGAGGTCCTCTCCACGTTGAGGAAGCTGCCGGGCTAGCGGCGCCAAGGAAAAGACGGACGACGCACGATGAAGCTGGGCGATTTCAACTACCTGTTCGCGGCCACCGGCTCGCGGCGTCTTCGCGGCGGCGACATCGGCCTGCGCATCCTCGCGGTGGTGCTTGCGATCGGACTGTGGATATTCGTCAACGCCGGCGAGCGGGGCGCGGTCGAGCCGCTGACGGTGCCGATCAGCTACGCCTCGCTGCCGCAGGGGATGGTGCTGGTGAACCATCCGCCGACCCAGGTGAAAATCGAGGTCACCGGCCCGCGCACGCTGCTGTCGCTGCTGGATCCCGAGCGGCTGACCCTCAAAATCGATCTGCGCAACGTTGCGGCGGGACAATCCGAATTCAAGATATATCCCGCCATGTTCAACGTGGAGCGAAATACCGCGGTCACGAGCATCTCGCCCGATCAGCTGTCGCTTGATATCGATCGCCTGGTTACACGCGACGTGCCCGTGCATCTGGCAGTCGAGAACAAGGTCGCGCCCGGCTATATGATTTCGTCGGTCGACATTACGCCGCCGAGCGTCACCATCGTCGGGCCGAGCCGCTACGTGGCGCCGCTCACGTCGGTCAACACCGAACCCTTCGACCTCAAGGGACTCACCGCCAATACCAACCGTTCGGTTGATATTGTCCCGCCCGATCCGTCGCTCGGTTTGTCCACCGGTCACGTCGATGCGCGAATCAACGTGGCCGAGGCGATCACCGACCGCGAGCTTCGCTCGGACGTGGAAGTGAAGGATAGCGATTTCAAGTACCGGGTCGAGCCCAAACAGGCGACGCTGACGATTCGCGGGCCTGCCATCAAGCTGGCGAGCCTGGCGCCCAAGGGGCTGGCCTACGTCGACGCCAACGGCCTCGCGCCCGGCGCGCACGAATTGCCGCTCCAGGTGACGGTGCCCGACGGAATGCAGTTGGTGCGCCAGTCTCCCGACAAGGTTAGACTGCACATGTATCACCAGAAGCTGACCACCACTGCCGATGAGCACCCATCGTAAACTGTTCGGCACCGACGGCGTCCGCGGTGTCGCCAACGAGGAGCCGATTACCTCGGAGACCGCGCTGAAGCTCGGCCGCGCGCTCGCCCATGTCTTTCGCAATGCCGCAGGGCGTCATCGCAGAATCCTAATCGGCAAGGACACGCGGCTCTCGGGCTATATGCTCGAGACAGCGATCGAGTCCGGGATCTGCTCGATGGGCGTGGACGTGTGGCTGGTGGGTCCGCTGCCGACGCCGGCGATCGCCTTCCTGACGCGCAGCATGCGCGCCGACGCTGGCGTCGTCATCTCGGCCTCGCACAATCCCTTCCAGGACAACGGGATCAAGTTTTTCTCGGGCGAAGGCTTCAAACTCGACGACGAGACCGAGCGGCGAATCGAGGATCTGGTGTTCGACGAGGGCGAGATCGTGAAGCATCGCGCGCGCGCCGACGATATCGGCAAGGCAACGCGTATCGACGACGCGCTCGGCCGCTATCTCGTGTTTCTCAAGTCGTGCCTGCCGCGTTCGGTGATATTCGACGGCCTGAAAGTCGCGATCGATTGCGCCAACGGCGCGGCCTACAAGGTCGGTCCCGACGCGCTCGAAGAACTGGGCGCCGAAGTCGTCACGATCGGCGTCGATCCCGACGGCACCAACATCAATCTGAATTGCGGCGCGGTGCATCTCGACGCGATTCGCGACACCGTGCTGCGCGAGCACTGCAACGTCGGCATCGCGCTCGACGGCGACGGCGATCGCGTGATGCTGATAGACGAGCGCGGCGAAGTGTTCGACGGCGACGACGTGATGGCGTTGCTCGGGCGCAAGCTCGCCGCCGAAGGCCGGCTCCACGGCAACACCGTCGTCGCAACCGTGCTGAGCAACTTCGGACTCGAGCTGGCGCTGCGCGACGCCGGCGTGCGGCTGATTCGCACTGAGGTCGGCGACCCCGCCGTCGCGCGCGAGATGCGCCTCAACTCGTACAACCTTGGCGGCGAGCAGTCCGGACACGTGATCTTCATGGATCACTCGACCACCGGCGACGGACTGATCAGCGCGCTGCTGGTGCTCGCGCACCTGGCCGAGAGCGGACGCACGCTCAGCGAGCTTCGCGCGATGCGCCGCGTGCCGCAGGTCCTGGAAAACGTGCGTGTGCGAACGCGAGTGCCGTTGGCCGAGATGCCCGACGTCCAACGCATCATCGCCGACGCCGAAAAGCGTCTAGCTGGCACCGGCAGACTGCTAGTCCGCTATTCAGGCACCGAGATGCTCGCGCGCGTAATGGTCGAAGGCGAAGACGGCCTCCAGATCAAAACGCTAGCCGAAGAAATCGGCGCAGCAATCCAAAAGTACGCCGGCGCCCTCTAATCACTTTTCTTAGCACCGGGTGCAGGGGTCACCCCTGCCCAGGGAGGTGCGAACCACGGAGGGTTCCGCATTCAATCAAGTGGTTTCCCCTATCACTTGCGCTTCGGCTTAAGTGGTTTCGAGCCGAGCGCTTTCAGATACGCCTTCACTGTGCGCGTCAGGCCCATGTAGATCGCGTCGGAGATCAGCGCGTGGCCAATTGAAACTTCCTGTAGCCCTTTGACCGCCTTCGCGTACGCGGGAATATTCTTGAGATCGAGATCGTGGCCGGCATTGACGCCGAGCCCGATTTTTCGCGCCAGGCGCGCAGCGTCGTGATGCGCCGCGAGAATCTCCTTGCCCTCCTGAGTGCCGAACGCATGCGCATACGGTCCGGTGTACAACTCGATTCGGTCCGCGCCCAGTTTTTGCGCGCGTCGAATCTGCTCCGGTTCAGGATAGAGAAAAAGGCTGGTGCGGATGCCCACCTGCTTGAGCCGCCCGAGCACGTCGCCGAGCCAATCCGCCGCGCCGCTCGTCAGGTTCCATCCGGCGCTCGAGGTCAGCACGCCGGGTGGGTCGGGCACCAGCGTCACCTGTGTCGGCCGCACGCGCGTCACGAGGTCGAGAAATTCCGCGCCCGGGTATCCTTCGATATTGAACTCGACCGTCATCATCGCGGCGAGGTCGAAGACGTCCTGAAACGTGATATGCCGCGCGTCGGGGCGCGGATGGACCGTGATCCCGTGGCATCCCGCGGCAATACAGGTGCGCGCCGCGGCGACGACGTCGGGAATATTTCCACCGCGCGCATTTCGCAGCGTCGCGATTTTATTGACGTTCACGCTGAGGCGAATCATTTCCGCCCCCGAGGCTACCAGAGCCTCACCGCGCATTCACGGGCCTTGTTCGGGCCCGCTTGAGGGATGAACTTTTCAGCCTGACCCCGCCGGACTTCCTGTGCTACTACTGGTAGGTATGGTCAACCGCCACTATGCCCAGCGTCGGACGGCTCTCCCCATTTATTTCCGGTCCCGCGCGGGAAGGGTTTGGGGGCTAGGTTCTGTTCCTTGGAGAACCAGGCGCGAACCGAAAAAACAATTTCTGACGGAACGAAGCTACCGATAGTGGTGCAGCCATCCAACAGCCACTACATATGGTAGGAATCGCCGTTTTCGGCTCGATTCGGTCAGTCACAATCGCGCCTTGCAGGGTAGCTGACGAATGATTCTTCTCGACGCCGCACAAAGCCGCGAACTCGATCGCATCAGCCAGGACAACTACGGAATCCCCTCGTACTCGCTGATGACGCGCGCGGGCGAGGCTGTCGCCAACGCGCTCGTCGAGCGGTTTCCCGACGCGGCCGCGGACGTGCTGGTCGTGGCGGGCAAGGGCAACAACGGCGGCGACGGATTCGTAGCGGCCCGACGCCTAATCCAGGATGGCTTCGCGGTGCGAGCGGTTCTGCTCGGGCGCGGTGCCGAGTTGAAAGGCGATGCGGCGCGCGCATACGCGGAGTTCCGTGCATCCCGCGGCAAGGTGATCGAAGCGTCTGGCGAGTCCAGCCTCGCCGCCGCGCTCAGCCAGCGTCCGACCGCTGTCATCGACGCGATTTTCGGCACCGGGCTGAATGCTGAGGTCAAAGACGCGCCGCGCCGCGCCATCGAGATTGTCAACTCGTTCGCGGTGCCGACCGTCGCCGTCGATATCGCGTCGGGCGTCAACGCCGACACCGGTGCTATCATGGGCGCTGCGATTCGAGCGTCGGTGACCATGACCTTCGGGTTCGCCAAATTCGGCCACGTTTCATATCCGGGCGCCGGTCAATGCGGCGAGTTGCGAATCGCCGATATCGGATTCGCACCGCGTGCGATTGACGAGATAGCGCCGCGCGGCCGATTCCTCGAGCGCGCGGACTTGCAGCATTTGATTCGCGCGCGGCCGGTGAACTCTCACAAAGGAATGTATGGGCATCCGCTGGTGATCGCGGGCGGTCGCGGCAAGTCCGGCGCCGCGCTGCTCGCGTCGCGCGCGGCCCTGAGAGTGGGCGCGGGCCTGGTGACGGCCGCGGTGCCGGAGTCGATACAGCCAATTGTCGCGGCGGGCCAGGCCGAGCTGATGACGGAGCCGATCGCCGATCGCGATGGCCACTTTGACGGCGCTCACGCTCCCGACACGCTGAAGATGCTGCTCGAGGGCAAGAACGCGCTGATCGTCGGACCCGGGGATCGGCGTGACAGACGACACGAAGCGACTCATCGAGTGGCTGATTTTGGACGCATCCGAGCGCGACCGTGCGATGCTGATCGATGCGGACGGACTTAACGCACTCGCCGCCATCGGCTGCGAGACTTTGAAGCGCGCGCTCGGTTCCATCGTGCTCACGCCACATCCGGGAGAGGCATCGCGGCTGCTGGGCGTAGACACTAAAACAATCAACGACGATCGCGTGTCGGCCGCGCGCTCTCTGGCGGAACGAACCGGCGCGACCGTGCTGATAAAAGGCGCGCGCTCGGTGATCGCCTCGCCCGACGGCGATGTCTACGTCAACTCGACCGGGAATCCCGGCATGTCGACGCCCGGGATGGGCGACGCGCTCTCGGGAATTGTCGGCGCGCTGCTCGGACAGCATATGCGCCCGCTCGACGCGCTCGCGCTCGGCGTTTTTCTCCACGGCTACGCGGCCGATCGCGTCGCGGCGAGGATGGGACGCGTCGGTTATATCGCCGGCGACCTGATTGACGAGCTGCCGGCGGCGCTGGAAGCACTAACGAAGTAGTTGCAGTATATTAGTAAGTGAGTAATCGCGATGGCTAATGAAGCAGTAGCGTCGGGCGCTGGCACGATGGTCACGATGGTGATCGAAAGCCGCTCGCCGCACGAGACCAAATCGTGGGGACGGCGGCTCGCGTCGCTGCTCAAAGGCGGCGAATTGCTAGGCCTGATTGGCGACCTCGGCGCGGGCAAGACCTGCTTTATCAAGGGCCTCGCACGCGGCCTAAGCCTCCGCGAGGAGGACATCCTGAGCCCGACCTTTACGATGATCCAGGAGCATCACGGCCGCTTCCCGCTATACCACATCGATCTGTACCGTCTCGAAGAGGCGACGCTCGACGACATGGGCCTTCGTGAGTACTTATTCTCCGAAGGCGTAGCGGCGGTCGAATGGTTCGAGCGTCTGCGCGGCGGCACCGAGATGGAATACCTGTCAGTCCGAATCAGCTACGCCGGCGCGAACCTGCGCCGAATCGAATTCAGCGCCGGCGATTCGCGTCACGCGCAGATCATTTCGAAGCTGAAGCGCAGCTTCGCGTGACGGCGCGGCGTCCGTCTTCATTTTTCCGATTTGCCGCCGCTCATTCCGCGACGCAATGGGTAGTCCACGACGATGGCTCGGCCGTTAGTGATTGCTCTCACAAAATGAAGCGTATCTGGCGGCACGATCGCCACACAGCCGGGACCTGCCACTTGGGTCTTGCCGCCGATCGTCACTTCGAGCTGGCCTTCGACTACGTTCCAGACTTCCTCGTTCGGATGCGAGTGCTCATGGATCGTCGACCCCGCCTCAAAGTCATAATGCCCGAAAGTCATACTTTCAGAATCGAAGTATCGTCCCTTCCAGCCGGGAAGGCGCTCGATCGTTTTCAACTCATTGGTGTCGATGAAGGGCATATTCTCGTCTCCGCTTGAGCCTGGCTGGATTTCATGTGTGATATTGGACAAACCGTTGTCGAGCGCAAAAGTTACGCTAGCATAGGGTGGGGGCGAGGGCTGCTTCGCGAACTAACCTGCAATAGGGGATGCCCATGAGGAAGCTTGAGATCGCAATCGTCGCGACGCTCCTGGTTCTCGCGCTATGGCCTGCGGCGAAAGCTTCTGCACAACCTGGCCCGCCGCCTCCGCCTGACTACGGAGAACCTCCGCCCCCGCCAGGACCGGGGGGACCTCCGCCTCCTCCCGACCACTATCGGGATCATCTCCGCGACCGGGCCCATCGGGAGTGCGACTTGGAACACCATGAGTGTGAGAGAAACTGGCACAACCTCTGCGACACGCAGCATGACCGCTGCGAATCCTCCCATCAGGACTGCGAGGACGCCGCCAGAGCGGGCGAGGTGCCCCATGAAGTTTGCGAGCGACAGCACCGCGACTGTGACGAAGAACATCACAGCTGCGACGATCAGATTCATGAATGTGAGAGACTACACCAGGAGTGCGAAGATCGAGTCAGGGAGTCATACGAGTGATCTAACCGCCGCCTTGCCCGTCGGTTCGCCCGCCGCTGAATTGGGGGCTGGTTTACCCCCCATTTTCCGATCATAATACTCGATTACCCCATTTTTCAGGGCTGACAAGGTTATTTTGGTGGGATTGGTTGTTCAAAAATACGGCGGAACGTCGGTTGGATCGATCGACCGAATCAAGGCGGTCGCCGATCGCGTCGTCCGCGCGCGCAACGCCGGCGATCGGATCGTCGTGGTCGTATCCGCGATGGCCGGCGAGACCAACCGGTTGTTCAAGCTCGCTTCCGAACTGAGCGAATCGCCAAGTGCCCGCGAGACTGACGTGCTGGTCGCGACTGGCGAGCAGGTCTCGGCCGCGTTGCTCGCGATCCGGCTCCATTCGATGGGGCATCCGACGGTTTCGTTTCTCGCTTTTCAAATGAACCTGACAACCGACTCGAATCACGGCCGCGCGCGAATCAAATCCGTGCAATGCGACCGTGTGATGCGCGCGCTCGACGGCGGACAGATCGTCGTCGTGGCGGGCTACCAGGGCGTCAACCCCGACGGAGATATCACGACGCTCGGCCGCGGCGCGTCGGACCTGACCGCGGTCGCGCTGGCGGCCGCTCTCAAAGCCGACGCCTGCGAAATCTACACCGACGTGGACGGCGTCTATACCGCCGATCCCAACGTCTGTCCTAAAGCAAAAAAGCTCGGGCGCATCTCTTATGATGAGATGCTCGAGATGGCGGGACTCGGCGCCAAGGTCCTGCAAACCCGTTCTGTGGAACTCGCCCGCCGTTACAACGTGCCGCTCGTCGTCCGCTCCAGCTTCGGTGAAGCGGAGGGGACATGGGTCGGACAAGAGGATCAGTCGATGGAGGACGTGCTCGTTTCGGGCGTGACGCTCGACCAGAACCAAAGCAAGATAACCATTGCCGGCGTCGAGGATCGGCCCGGTCTCGCGGCGAAGATTTTCAGCCCCATCGCCGAGGCCGGAATCGTCGTGGACATGATTATCCAGAACGCCAGCGCCGACGGCCGCACCGACATGACGTTTACGATTGGCCGCGAAGATCTCAGCCGCGCGCTTGAGATCGTCGAACGCACGGCGAAGGAAATCGGCGCGGTCGGCGTGCGGCATAACGACCAGGTCGCCAAGGTTTCGGTGGTCGGCGTCGGGATGCGCACGCATGCGGGCGTCGCGGCCACGATGTTCCAGGTGCTGGCGGCGGAGCGGATTAATATCGAGATGATTTCGACCTCGGAGATCAAGGTTTCGGTCGTGGTCAATTCGAAATACGGAGAACTCGCGATGCGTGCGCTGCACGACGCGTTTGTCAACGGCGACGGCGGCCCGAACGCCGCGCCGCGGGAGTCAGTTTGAGTCCGATGGCGGATCCGAAACATATCCAGGTTTACGACACCACTTTGCGCGACGGATGCCAGTCCGAAGACGTATCGCTGACGGTCGAGGACAAGGTCACGATTGCCGAACGGCTTGACGATCTCGGCTTCGACTACATCGAGGGCGGATGGCCGGGCTCCAACGATCGCGACGCGGCGTTCTTCAAAGAGATCAAGAAGGTCAAGATTCGCCGCGCCAAGATTGCGGCCTTCGGCTCGACGCGCCGCTCCGGAGTGCGCGCCTCGGCCGATCGCAACTTGCAATTGCTGCTGCGCACCGGGACGCAAGTGGCGACCGTGGTCGGCAAGACCTGGGACATGCACGTGCGCGAGGCGCTCAGAATCCCGCTTAACGAAAATCTGGAAATTCTCAACGACACGATCGCGTTTCTGAAAAAGAACTTCGACGAAGCGATTTTCGACGCCGAGCATTTCTTCGACGGCTATTTTCACAATCCCGAGTACGCGCTCGCTTGCCTGAAAGCGGTCGACGACGCAGGCGTAACGCTGATCGCGCTGTGCGATACCAACGGCGGACGGCTCCCGCATGAAATCGAAGCCGCGGTAACGGCAGCTCGCGCCGCGGTCAATTGCCCGATCGGAATTCATTGCCATAACGATTCGGAAGTCGCGGTCGCCAACACGCTGGCCGGCGTGCACGCAGGCGCGGTGCAGGTGCAGGGGACCGTCAACGGCTTCGGCGAGCGATGCGGCAACGCGAACCTGGTTTCGATCGTCGCCAACTTGCAGCTCAAGCTCGGCTACCATTGCGTGCCCCCCGCGAAACTCAAGACGATGCGCGAGGTCTCGACGCTGGTCTACGAACTCGCCAACATCACGCCGTTCGCGCGCCAGCCGTACGTCGGCCGCAGCGCGTTCGCACACAAGGGCGGGCTGCACGTCTCTGGAATCCAGCGCAACACCGCGACCTACGAGCACGTCGATCCTGCGCTGCTCGGCAACGATCGCCGCGTGCTGCTCTCGGAGCTCTCCGGCCGCGCCAACATCGTGTACAAGGCCAAAGAGTTCGGCCTCGAGCTCGATACGGAGAACGACAAGATCGCCGTGCTGCTCGACGAGCTCAAGCGCCTCGAAGGCGCGGGCTACACCTTCGATGGAGCCGACGCTTCATTCGAATTGCTGATGCTGCGCACGCTCGGCCTCACCAAGGAACATTTCAACTTCGTGAGCTTCCGCGTCTTCGACGACAAATGGCATGAGGATCGCGCGCCGTTCAGCGAAGCGGTCGTTGTGATCGAAGGCCCCGACGGCGTGCGCACCCGCAACGCCGCGATCGGCAACGGCCCGGTGAACGCGCTCGATTCGGCGCTGCGCCAAGCGCTGCTGCCGTACTATCCAAATCTCGAGGCGATGCAGCTGGTCGATTACAAAGTGCGCGTGCTCGACGTCGGGGCCGGCACCGAGGCGCGCGTCCGCGTGCTGATCGAATCGACCGACGGCAAGCGCCGATGGGGCACGGTTGGATTGTCGAGTAACGTCGTCGAGGCGAGCTGGCAGGCGCTGGTTGACTCGGTCGAATACAAGCTGCACAAGGATAACGTGAAGCCGCGAGCGAAGGCGGCGAGCAAGCACAACGGTGCGCGTCCGCGGTCGGCCAAGTCCGCGGAGATTAGTCACGCCGCCCCTCCGAAGGCCTGACGCACGGCGGGCGGCAGAAGAGGAACGTGCCATGGGTGTTGCAAGCCGAATGAGGGAAGACATCCAGGCGGTCTTTGACCGCGACCCTGCCGCGCGCACCACGCTTGAGGTGGTGCTCTTGTATCCCGGGCTGCACGCCATCTGGGCCCATCGCGTCGCACATTGGCTCTGGGAGCATAACTGCAAACTGCTTGGTCGCCTCGTCAGCGAGCTGGCGCGCTTCATCACCGGAATTGAGATTCATCCCGGCGCTAAAATCGGGCGCCGCCTCTTCATCGATCATGGAATGGGAGTCGTGATGGGCGAGACCACCGAAATCGGTGATGACGTCCTCATCTACCAGGGCGTCACGCTCGGCGGCACCAGCCTCAAGAAGGAGAAGCGGCATCCGACACTCGAGGATCACGTGATGGTCAGTGCCGGCGCGTCGGTGATCGGGCCGGTGCGAATCGGCGAGGGCAGCAGAATCGGCGCGGGCGCGGTGGTCGTGTCGTCATCGCCGCCGTGGTCGACGATCGTCGGAATCCCCGGCAAGGTGATCGAAGGCGACAACGCTCGCCACGACGTGATGGAACTCGACCATGCGAAGCTGCCCGACCCGGTCGCGCGCGCGATGAGCAATCTAATCGAGAAGCTCAACAAGATGGGCGTGCGGATGGAAGAAATCGAGGAACGCCAGGATTGCCTCGAAGACAAAGTCAGCGAGCATCACCCCGAGGCGCCCGATCGCATCCTCGCCAACAAGGGCTAGCTCGATACCAGCCCCTGTAGGCGAGGATTTTCTGTCGCGCGTGCCGCTAGCTCTTCTTCTGATGCGGCGTGCCGATGTACGGGAACTCCTTGAGTGTGTCGGTGTGCGGTTTCAGGCCGCTCGGAGGGCATTCGCCCTTGGTGAGGAACGCGAGGCGGTAATCGATCACGTCGTCAGTGAAGACGCGGCCGTTGGGGTACTTCGCCGGCTTCGACGGATCGAAAGTCAGCACGTCGGGCAGGGTGCCCTCCTTGTCTATCGCGGCAATCGCTTCTTCGCGCGTGTAATTTCCCGTGTGGCCCATCAGATGCACGAACTGATCGAGCCAGCGCTTGCGATCGTTCACCGGCTCGCTGGCGTTGTATTCCAGTTTGGTGTCGTCGGTGTTGAAAAAGCTGCTGACACTCGGGTGGCCGGCGCGATCGACATGAACGAGCTTACCGTCCTTCTTCACGCTGCATCGTCCCCAGATACGGATCGCAGACTTGGCGCCGAGTTCGCTCGTCGGCAGTTCGATGACCGTCGAGAACACGTTGGCTGCGGTATTCGAATCCACGCCGGTCCAGGGCGACTTGCCGCCCAATTCGCCGAGATGAGGTTCGGTGAAGTTCCGTTTGCCCCTGATATCGAACAGGGCCTTGATCCCGTCGAAGTCGAAAAAGAAAGCGTCGCTGCGACTGCCGGCGAAGAACGTGTACACGCCGGACTTGACGATGTTGGGCTTGGGGCCGAACGAGACTTCCGCGTCGGCGATGATCTTCTTCCCGACCGCTTCGACCGAGCGCGACTCCGCGCCTTTTGCCACGAAGACGTTGACGGTCTGCTTCCCGTTTTGCGGCTTCGAAAAGACGTAGCTGAACGCGATGTCCGTCAGCAAATCACCATCGTTGTCGATGTTGAGGCGGTAGATAGCGTCGGGATGGAGCGCGTCGGCATTCGGGTTCGCATTGAGGATGATCGCAGTACGCGACGAATCTGCGGGCGCCTGGAACGCGTAGAGATCGCACAGGTCGAGTCGCTGGTCACCCAGCGGAGGGCCGAGACTGAGTCCGGTAAAGTGATTCGACATTTTCTTTCTCCTTTGAAATCAAAGATGCGATTACGTCGTTATTACAGGATCAATAACAAACAGTAGATTTTATGTCGCCTCACTTTTTTCGACGGCATCACAGCTTGTGTCCGAAGCCCGCGCCCATTTCATATTCATTCGGGCTCTCGATCATCCGGCCGCTCAGGACTCGCTCGAAGCCGAACGACGTCAGATCGACGGTCGTGCTCGTGCCGGTCAGAATCAACTCGGCCATCGACGCGCCAACCGCCGGCGCGGTTTTGAATCCCGTCCCGCTGAAGCCCGCCGCGACGAACAGTCCCGCGACTCCCGGCACCGCGCCAATCACGGCCCGCGCGTCCGGGCTGACGTCGTAAATTCCGGCGTGGCCGCGCGAGTACGGCGCGTCGGCCATCGCAGGGATCCTTTTCGCCAGCCGCTTGCGCACTGCCGCGACGAAGTCCTCGTCGTTGCTCTCGCGGAAATTGTCGGGATTCGCTTCCGCCTCGGGCTTCCATCCACCGAGGCCCGCCAGCGTCAAGTCGTCGCCATGAGGCCGAAAATAGCTGCCGGCGATCGTATCTATGTAGACGCAATGCGTGAGCGCGGGCGGTCGCTTGAAGAATGCGATTTGTGCGCGCTCGCTCTTGATACCGATTCTCACGCCCAGCGGCGCGAGTAGCGCGTCAGTCCACGGCCCGGCCACGACGCACACCGCGTCAGCCTCGTAAATGCGTCCCGCGCCGTCTGCGATTCCCGTGGCTCGTCCGCCGCGATTCATGATGCGCGCGACGGCTGTATTCGTCGAGAACTGCGCGCCGTGACGTTTCGCAGCAGCCGCCAGCGACTCGGTCGTCGCGACCGGATCGGCGTATCCGCCGTGCGGTTCGATCGCAGCGAGCGCGACATCATCGACGAGCGCGTTTGGTTCGAGCTGGTGCAACTCAGCCGCGGTCGCGATTTCAGTATCGACGCCGACGCGCTGGAGCATCGCGACATTCGCTCGCAGCCGAGCCGCGTTGCGCTCGTCAACCACGACCGCGAAACCAGTCTCGACGAAACCGCATCGCCCGCCGACGATCTCGCCCCAGTTGCGAAAGTAGCGAAGGCTCTTCCAGGCCAGCTCGGCTTCCGGCGCGAACGTGTAATGCATCCTGACCAGCGCGCCCGACCGTGCCGACATCCCGGCGCAAATTCCGCCTTTGTCGAACACGGACACGCGCGCGCGGGCCTGCGCAAGATGGAACCCGATCGAGCATCCGACCACGCCCGCGCCGACCACGATTATGTTCGCGCTCGATGCCGTCTGAGTCACTTTTTCCGCCTGCCGGTGTAAGATAAGCTAATCGCCGCACTGGTGGCGAACAAAACCGTCCATGCCCATTTATCTCGATCATAACGCGGGCGCACCGCTTCGCGCAGAGGCTGCCGCCGCGATCTCGCGCTTGCTGGCTGATGGCGGCGGCAATCCTTCGTCGGTGCATCGCGCGGGCCAGCGCTCGCGACGGACGCTCGAGGCCGCTCGCGCGCAGGTCGCGGCACTCGTCGGCGCCCAGCCGCGGCAGACCGTGTTTACCAGCGGCGGCACCGAGTCGAACAACCTTGCGATCCTCGGCGCGATTACCGCGTCGTCGCGGCGTCGTAAAATCATTTCATCGGAGATCGAGCATTCCTCGATCCTTGCGCCGATTGCCGAGCTTGAGCGCCGCGGCTTCGACGTAGTGCGAGTCGCGCCGGACTCCGACGGGCGAATCGATCCCGCGCGCGTGCTTTCGGCGATAGATAGCGAGACCGCCCTCCTCACGCTCGGACTTGCGAACTCCGAAGTCGGGACGATTCAGGACCTCGCGGCGCTCGCATCCGGATGCGCCGCGAAGGGCGCGCTGCTTCACATCGATGTGGCGCAGGCGGTGGGCCGGATTCCGGTCGATGTCGCGTCGCTCGGATGCGATCTGATGACGCTCAGCGGCCACAAGCTTGGCGCGCCTGCGGGAATCGGCGCGTTGTACGTTCGCGAGGGTGCACGCATCGCGCCAGTTGTATTTGGCGGGCCGCATGAAGGCGGTATGCGGGCGGGCACGCCGAATCTGCTTGGCGCCGTGGCGTTCGGCGCTGCCGCCGAAGCTGCGATGAGTGCGATGGCGGCGGAGTCCGAGCGCATCGGTTCACTCGCCGCGTCGCTGTTGGTGCGTCTGCGCGAGGCGATTCCCGGCATCCGCCTGAACGGCCCGCTCGTAGGCAGGCTGCCGAACACGCTCAACCTTACGTTTCCGGGCGTGCTTGGCGAGAGCATGCTGATTGCGCTCGATCTCGAAGGCGTCGAAGTCTCGATGGGTTCGGCGTGCGCGGCGGGGGCCGTCGAGCCGTCGCACGTGCTGCGCGCGATGGGCCGCAGCATAGCGGACGCGCGCAGCTCGCTCAGGGTCAGCCTCGGATGGAACAATACGGCGGATGAAGTCGACGCCGTGGCGGAAATCATCCCGGCGGTTTGGCGGCGGATCGCCGATGCCGAACCTCTGTCGGCGGAGATCGTGCGATGAAGCCGCGAGTGCTGGTTGCGATGTCGGGCGGGGTGGACAGCTCCGTCGCCGCGGCGCTTCTGCGCGAGCAGGGTTACGACGTCGTCGGCGTGGCGATGCGGCTTGCGCCCGAGCCATCAATGCCGGTTGCGAAGCGTCGCGGCACCTGCTGCTCGCATGACGACTTCGAAGATGCGCGCCGGGTGGCCGAGCGCATGGATTTTCCATTTTACGTGATCGATTTGCGCGCCGACTTTGCGGCGCGCGTGGTTGATAACTTTGTCTCCGAATATCTCAGCGGGCGCACGCCGAATCCGTGCGTGATGTGCAATCGCGAGATCAAGTTCGATCGCCTATGGAGCCGCGCGCGCGCGCTGAATGCCGGCTATGTTGCGACCGGGCATTACGCGCGAATAGAGCAGGGCGCGGACCGCAGGTATCATCTGCTGCGTGCAGCCGACGACGCCAAGGATCAGTCGTATTTCCTCTTTACGCTCGGGCAGGACGAACTCGCGCGAACGATTTTTCCTCTTGGCGCGATGACCAAGACCGAAGTTCGCGCCCGCGCGCGTGCGTTGGGCCTCGCCACCGCGGACAAGCCCGAGAGCCAGGAAATCTGCTTTGTTCCCGACGGCGACTACGCGAGTTTTGTCGAGCGGCGCAGCGTTCCCGCGCAAATTCGGCCCGGATCGATTGTCGACAACGATGGAACGCGGCTGGCCAATCACTCGGGCGTGCATCGGTTTACCATCGGGCAGCGGCGCGGACTCGGAATCGCCAGCGGCGAGCGGCTTTACGTCCGCGAGATTCGCGCCGCGTCAGGCGAGGTCGTGGCCGCGCGGCGCGAGGAACTCGATTCCGCTGGCCTGGTCGCGAATCGAGTCAGCCTGGTCGATGAGACCGTAGCGTCAGGCGGCGAGCTGAGCGTCGAGGTGAAGATTCGCTATCGGCATCGCGCGATTCCGGCGACGATGCGCGTCGATTCAGCGCGCCGCGCGGAGATTCGCTTCGCGTCGAGCGGACCCGCGGTGACGCCGGGACAGGCCTGCGTCTTTTATCGCGGCGACGAAGTGCTCGGCGGCGGTTTTATCGAGCGCGCGATCGCGCAAGAGCAAGCGAACTGATATGGCAACGCGCTTCGCAATCGCAACGCTCGGATGCAAGGTCAATCAGTACGATTCGGCGATCATCGAGTCACGGCTGAGCGCGCGCGGGATGGAACGTCGCGAGTTCACGGAGCAGGCCGACGTCTATATCGTCAACACCTGCACGATTACGGATCGCGCCGACGCCGAAAGCCTGCGGATTGCGCGGCGGGCGCGGCGGCTGAATCCGAATGCGCGCGTGGTGATGACCGGATGCCTGGCGCAGGCGAACCCCGACGTGTTGGCGAAGGCGGCGGAGGTCGATGCTGTCGTCGGGCTCGGCAGGCTCGACGACCTCGAGCGCGCAGCGGCTTCGGGAGCCGTTGAGCGCGTGATGGTCACGAACCTGCGCAAGGAGAAAGCGCCAATCGAGCTGGCCGCGGTCACTCTGGACGGTCACACGCGCGCGTTTCTGAAATTGCAGGAGGGCTGCGATCAGTTCTGCACTTTCTGCATCGTGCCGTTCTCGCGCGGCACTTCGCGCAGCGTCGAGCCGCGCCGCGTGATTGCGGCGCTGGACGATCTTCACGCGCGCGGCTTCAAGGAAGTCGTTCTCACCGGCGTGCATCTTGGCGGCTACGGCAAGGATCTCGAGCCGCGGGTCGAGCTGGTCGACTTGCTCGAGATGATCGCCGAGCGATGCCCGCTCGAGCGGGTGCGGATAAGCTCGCTCGATCCCGAAGAGTTGAGCGATCGGATCGTGGAGATAATTTCGGGCAGCGGAAAATTCTGCCCGCATCTGCATCTGCCGCTGCAGTCGGGCGACGACGAAACTTTGACGCGGATGCGGCGCCGTTATGAGCGCGATTATTTTCGCGACCGTGTCGAACGCGTTTTGCGAGCGTGGCCCGACGCCGCGATCGGCACCGATCTGATCGTGGGCTTTCCGGGCGAGACGGGCGCGCATTTCGAGTCGTACTTCAACTTTGTCGAATCGATGCCGCTTGCGTATTTTCACGTGTTTCCGTATTCGGTCAGGGCTGGGACCACAGCGGCGAAGTTCTCCGGGCGGGTGGGGCCGGCCGAGATCAAACGTCGCGCAGCGTTTATCCGTGACCTCGGCGAGCGCAAGCGGGTTGAATTTGCCCGGCGCTTCGTCGGAACAAAACTTAAGGTTTTACTTGAAGAGCGCGGGCCTGCGGGCGAACTGCGCGGTTACAGCCGCAATTACGTGCGAGTATCGACGCAAGGGCCCGATGAATTGACGAATCGCGAAGTCGAGGTGGAGGCATCAACCGTTGAAGGCGCCCAACTGGTTGGGGAGATTGTTCGGCCGTGGGCGGACGGAACCGCCGGCGCCGGGACCTCCTGAAAGTCCCGGCACCAAACTCGAGCGCACGCTCGGATACTCGTTCGCACGGCCGCAATTGCTCGAGACCGCGCTGACGCATCCGAGCGCGGCGGTCGGCAGCGACTCCCATTACGAGCGGCTGGAGTTTCTTGGCGATGCGGTGCTCGATCTCGCGATCGCGGACCTGCTGATGCGCAAGTTTCCGACGGCCAAGGAAGGCCCGCTGTCCAAGCAGCGCGCGTCGATCGTGAATGCGCGCACGCTGGCCTTGAAAGCGCAGGCGATTGAATTGAACGAGATGATGCTGCTCGGAAAAGGCGAAGAAAAAAGCGGCGGGCGCGAGAAGACCTCGATTCTTGCTGCCGTGTTCGAGGCGGTGATCGGCGCGATCTATACCGACGGCGGACTCGTGCCGGCGCAGCAGGTGGTCGAGCGGCTGTTCACCGGCGATATCGGCGGACCGGCCGCGGAGCGGGACTACAAAACCGAATTGCAGGAAATCGCGTACCGGCAATTTCGCACGCAGCCGGTGTACGAATTGATCGCGACCGAGGGTCCTGATCACGCCAAGCGTTTCACGACCCGGATCAAAATCGCGGGCCGCGATCTCGGCGTGGCCGAGGGCGGCAGCAAAAAGCAGAGCGAGCAGGCGGCGGCGCGCCTCGCGCTGGACCGGATAGAAGAGGAGCGCGGTGAGCGCCATGGGTGAGCATCGCGCGGGCTTCGTGGCGGTGGCCGGCCGCACCAACGTCGGCAAATCGACACTGGTGAACCGGCTGGTGGGGCACAAGGTCGCGATCGTCACGCCGCGTCCGCAGACTACGCGCCGGCGAATCCTCGGTATTCGCAGCGACGCCGACGCGCAGATCCTGCTGATCGACACGCCTGGACTGCACGAGGCGAAGAAGCAACTGAATCAGCGCATGGTGCAGACGGCGCGCCGCGCGATTGCGGAAGGCGAAGTCATTCTGGCCGTAGTGGAAACAGGCGATCGCCTGAATCCGGGAGATCGCGCTGTCCTGGTCGATATTCGCGCGCTTGGCCGTCCGACGGTCGTTGCGATCAACAAAGTAGATCGAATACCGCGCGCGCAATTGCTGCCGCTGATCGAGGAAATCAACCAGGGATTTCCCGGCGCGGAGATCGTGCCGATCAGCGCGCTTACCGGTGAAAACGTTGGCGAGTTGCTGGCGACGCTCAAACGAATGCTCCCTGAGAGTCCGGCGCTGATGTCGCCGGATGAATACACTGATCAAACCGAACGGATGATCGCGGAAGAAATTGTGCGCGAGAAAATTTTTCTGAAGATGCGGCAGGAGATTCCATTCTCGACCGCCGTCAAGGTCGAAAAGTTCGAGGACGACGCGGAGCGCAAGCTCAAGCGGATTGGCGCGACCGTGGTTGTCGATCGCGAGTCGCACAAAGGCATGCTGATTGGCGCGGGCGGCCTCACGCTCAAGGAAATCGGCACGGCGGCGCGTCTTGAGCTCGAGGAAATCCTCGGTGCGCACGTGTTTCTGGAAATCGTCGTTAAAGTCGAGCGCGACTGGACGCGCGATCCCCGCAAGCTGGCGGAGTTCGGACTGTGACGAATCCGCGAAGACTGTCAGGCGCCGAGGCGCGACGAATCGCGGCCGAGGGCTTGCCGGCGGTGGTGCTGGTTGGCCGCGCGAATGCGGGCAAGTCCACGCTGTTCAATCGAATCGCGAAAGGCGGGCGCGCGATCACCAGCGCGATTCCCGGCACTACGCGCGACTTGAATTTCGCGCGCGCGAAGTACGGCGACCGCGAATTCGTCGTGGTCGACAGCGGCGGCCTGGAGCTGGGCGGGCACGAGCGGATGACGGAACGGATTGGCAGCGAGGCGCTGGCGGCCGTGGGCGTCGCAGACGTGGTGGTTTTCATGCTCGACGGACGAGGTGGGCAGAGCGAAGCCGACGCCGAGGCGCTGGCGCTGGTGCGCGAAACGGGATGCCCGCTGATTATTGCGGTCAACAAGATCGATCGGCCGGGGCAGGAAGCCGGGGCGTCCGAGTTCTACGCGCTGGGTGGCGACGAGCTGTTTTTCATCTCGGCGGCACACGGACGCGGAGTCGACGAGCTGCTCGATCAGGTGGTCGCGCGGCTGCCTGAGCGCGAAAGTGCCGCGGCCGCATCGCCAGATCTGAGACTCGCGCTGATTGGCCGGCCCAACGTTGGCAAATCGTCGCTGCTCAATCGCCTGTCAGGATTCGAGCGTGCGATCGTGGATGACAGCCCAGGCACGACGCGCGATCCGGTGGACGTGCGATTGTCGACGGACGGCCGCGACGTGCTGTTGATCGACACGGCCGGAATCCGCAGGCCGCCGCGCGTCGAAGGCGAACTGGAGCATCATTCGGTCGGCCGCGCGATCGAAACGATCAGGCGTGCCAACGTCGTGCTGCTGGTGATCGACGCGAGCGAGGGAATCACCGATCAGGACGCGCGGCTGGCGCGGCTGGCGGACAGCAGCGATCGCGCGACGGTTATCGTGTGCAACAAGTGGGACATCGCGGCGAAGGCCGGGCGCAAGGTCGCGGCATTCGTCCGCGACGCGCACGAGCGCTACCCGTTCCTCGAGTATGCGTCGATGGTGTTTACGTCGGCGGTGACGGGTGACGGCGTGGACGGAATCATTCCGGCGGCGACGCAGGCGGGAGACTCGTGGCGCGCGGTGTTTCAGACGTCGCGGCTGAATCGAACGCTGGCCGAGGCGACGGCCGCGATGGATCCGCCGCAGGTGGACCGGAGGCGATTGAACTTGATGTACGTGACGCAGGTCGGCAGTGCGCCGCCGCGGCTCCGATTTTTCACGAACGTCGAACGCGGCATCCCGGCGCATTACGTGCGCTTTCTCGAAACGCGATTTCGAAAATCGCTTCAGCTGGTCGGCACTCCGCTGCGGTTGGACTTTCGACGCACCGGACGCTCGTGGGTGCAAGGCAGTCCGCCGGCGCGGCCCCGCGGCAAGGATCGCAAGCGGCCGGCGCCGCGAATCAAGCCGGCGCGAGCTTAGGACATGCGCTTGTGGAGCGCTGAGCGCGACGGCGTTTCGACGCTGCCACGCGTCCGGTATATTTCAATGTACAGTGATCCTGATTTTAGATTTCGGCAGCCAGTACACGCAGCTAATCGCGCGCCGCGTGCGCGAGGCCAACGTGTATTGCGAAATCCATCCGTTCAACTTCGCGCCGGAAAAAATTCGCGCGTTGAATCCGCGCGGGATAATTCTTTCGGGTGGCCCGGCGAGCCTGTACGAGGAGAATGCGCCGGATATCGCCGACGAGGTGCTCAATCTCGGTTGCCCGGTGCTCGGAATCTGCTACGGGCTGTATGTGATCGCGCAACATATGGGCGCGCACAGCGTGGGCTCGCGACAGCGCGAGTACGGACCCGCGACTCTCGTGATAGACGGCGACGACGCGCTGTTCGAAGGGCTGAGCGGACGGGAGCATCGCGTCTGGATGAGTCACGGCGACAGGGTCGAGGCGATTCCCGGCGCGTTGTGCGCGATCGCGCATAGCGACAACTCGCCATACGCGGCGTTTAAGAGCCGCGACGGTCGCGTGCGTGGAATCCAGTTTCATCCGGAGGTCGTGCACACGCCGTGCGGCGCGCAGGTGCTCCGCAACTTCGTGCTGAAGATATGCGGCGAGCGCGGCGACTGGACGATGGCGAATTTTGTCGAGACGAAACTCGTGGAAATTCGCAGACAGGTCGGGCCGAGCGACAAGGTACTGATGGGACTCTCGGGCGGCGTCGATTCTTCGGTGGCGGCCGCGTTGATACATCGCGCGATCGGTCCGCGGCTGCATTGCGTGTTCGTCGACACGGGGCTGCTGCGCGCGGGCGAGCGCGAGCGGATGGAGAATGCGTTCGCGGGCCAGCTCGGGATCGATCTCAAGGTGACGGATGCGTCCGAGCTTTTCCTGTCGCGGCTGGCGGGCGTGCTGGACCCCGAGCAAAAGCGGCGCATCATCGGCCATACGTTCATCGACGTGTTTGAATCTGAGGAAGTCGTGCGCGGCGCGAAGTTTCTCGGCCAGGGAACGTTGTATCCCGACGTGATCGAATCGGTGTCGTTCAAGGGTCCGTCGGCGGTGATCAAGAGCCATCACAATGTCGGCGGACTGCCCGAGCGGATGCGGCTGGAACTGGTCGAGCCGTTGCGCGAGCTGTTCAAGGATGAAGTGCGCGAAGTGGGACGGCAGCTCGGGCTGGCCGCAGAGGTCGTCGAGCGGGAGCCGTTTCCGGGGCCGGGACTGGCGGTGAGAATCGTCGGCGAGGTAACGCGCGATCGGCTCGATCTGCTGCGGCGCGCGGACGCGATTGTGATGGAAGAAACCGCGGCCGCCGGTTTCGGACTCAAACTGTGGCAGGCGTTCGCGGTGCTGCTGCCGCTCAAGACGGTCGGCGTGATGGGCGACGGGCGCAGCTACGAAAGCGTGATCGCGATTCGCGCGGTCGAGTCGATGGACGGGATGACGGCGGATTGGGCGCGGCTGGAGCCGGCGTTTCTCGCGCGCGTGTCGAGCCGAATCACCAACGAGGTCAAGGGCGTCAACCGCGTCGTTTACGACATCACGTCGAAGCCGCCGGCGACGATCGAGTGGGAATGACGTGACGGTTCGCACGCGTTTCGCACCGAGTCCGACCGGCTCGCTGCATATCGGTAACGTTCGCTCGGGGCTGTTCGCCTACCTGTACGCGCGGCACAACCACGGGCAGTTCATCCTGCGCATCGACGACACGGATCGCGAGCGATCGACGAAGCAGTCGCTCGACGAAATTCTAACAGACTTGAAATGGCTCGGGATGGAGTGGGACGAAGGTCCGCCCGACGAGTCATATTTTCAGACCAATCGGGTCGAGCGGCATCGCGAAGCCGCGCTGAAATTATTGCGCGAGCGAAAAGCGTATCCTTGCTACTGCTCGGCGGAAGAACTCGACGCCAAGCGCAAGCAGGCCGAGCGCGAGCGTCGCAGGCCGGTTTACGATCGCAAGTGTCGCGGCCTCGACTTCCCCGCCGACTTGCCGCTGCCCGACAAAGCCGCGGGGCGCAACTACACGATTCGTTTCGCAATGCCGCTGGACGGCGAGACGGTCGTCGATGACCTGGTGAAGGGCCGGATGGTCTTTCAGAACAGCGAGCTCGACGACTTCATCATCGTGCGTTCGGACGGCTCGCCGATTTACAACTTCGCGAGCATCCTCGACGACGTCGACATGCGCATCACGCACATCGTTCGCGGCGACGATCATGTTTCGAATACGCCGCGCCAGATGCAGATGGCGTACGCGCTTGGGTTCACGCCGCCCGCGTTTGCTCATCTGCCGCAGGTGCTCGGGCCGGACGGGTCGCCGCTCTCGAAGCGCCACGGTGCGACTTCGGTCGTCGCGTATCGCGAGAACGGCTACTTTCCGGAGGCGATGCTGAACTACCTGGCGCGCCTTGGATGGTCGCATGGTGACCAGGAAATCTTCTCGAAGGATGAACTGACCGACTTTTTCGGTTTCGAGGCGTGCGGGAAATCAGCCGGCGTGTTCAACGCCGAGAAATTGCTTTGGCTCAATTTCCATTATCTGAAGGAGCGGCCGCTCCCGAAGCTGGTGGCCGAGGTCAAGCCGTTCATCGCCAAACGGGGATTGACGATTCCCGGCGATGACGCGTGGCTCGAAAACGCGGTCGCGACACTGCACGAGCGCGCCAAGACGCTGGCCGAACTGGCGGACTTCGCGTCGTTCTATCTGAAGGACGATATCGAGATCGATCCGAAGGCGGCGGCGAAATTCCTGAAGCCGGAAATCGCGGAACCGCTGCGCGCTTTGGCGGCCGAGCTCGAGGCGCACGAGGGCGAGGTTTCCGAAGCGTCGGTGCAGGCGGTTTTCGAGTCCGTCCTGGCGAGATTCAACTTCAAGCTCGGGCAACTGGCGCAGCCGGTGCGCGTCGCGCTTACTGGCGGCACCGTCAGTCCCGGGATCTACGAGGTGATCGCAGTGCTCGGCAAGCGTCGCACAGTCGATCGACTGAACGCCGCCGTCAGACGAATCCCGCCGTCCGTCTGAACTTGATCACTTCGCGCTGGCGGGCGGCAGCACCAGGATTTGCCCGTTCATCTCCGGCTGATGCACCGTGCAGTAAAAGTTGAAGATTCCGTCCTTGTGAAACGTGAAAATGTACGACGTCTTGGTAAGCGGCGCGAGCTTCAAATGCATCAGGGCGGTTGAATCCGGCGCGGTGAGCATGAAGTCGTGCTCGTCGTCGGGCTGCAGATTCCAAAACGTGAGCATCGTGGGCACTTCGCGACGAATCGCCATAAAGGTCGGCGACCACGCGTAAACCTCGCCAAATTTCGCAACCGTCTCTTTAGGCCCCGTCTCCTTGATTGCGACCGCCTCGGTCAAAATGATCACCTCAGCTTCGGGCGTGCCCTCTTTCGACACGGAAACGATCTTCGACCCGGCCGCATCCGGCAGGTAGAAGTGCTTGTCTATCGCAGGCATAGGCGCAGCCCTCGCGACGACATTCAGCATCGGCAATATTAGCAGCGCCGTCGTTAGAACTCGCCGCGAAAACGCGCGCGGCACTTCCCAGTTACTCATCCAAATAGTACCTTTGTAAGCATGAGTGTACTTGTACCATACGTAGTCGAGCAGACCGGCCGTGGCGAGCGTTCTTACGACATCTATTCGAGACTGCTCAAGGACCGGATCGTGTTCCTGGGCGGCACGGTGACCGACGATCTTGCCAACCTGGTCACCGCGCAACTCCTGTTCCTTGAATCTGAGGATCCCGAGCGCGAAATCAATATGTATATCAACTCGCCGGGCGGC
The DNA here is from genome assembly GCA_963724395.1 of uncultured delta proteobacterium. Taxonomy (GTDB): domain Bacteria; phylum Desulfobacterota; class Binatia; order Binatales; family Binataceae; genus Binatus. The sequence continues at coordinate 1,331,605 of CAVRUK010000006.1, forward strand.
TCGGTCACCGCGGGCCTGGCGATTTATGACACGATGCAGTTCGTGAAGCCTCCCGTCTCGACGCTATGCGTCGGGCAGGCCGCCAGCATGGGATCTCTGCTGTTGGCTGCAGGAGCCAAGGGGCGGCGATACGCGCTGCCGCATTCACGGATACTGATCCACCAGGTTTCTGGCGGGTTCGAGGGACAGGCGAGCGATATCGAGATTCACGCGCGTGAGGCGTTGCGTCTTCGCGAAATCCTGAACGAAATCCTTGCGCATCACACCGGCCAGAACGCCAAGAAGATCGAGAAGGACACCGACCGCGACAACTTCATGTCCGCGGCGCAGGCGGTCGAATACGGACTTATCGACGAAGTGATTTCCGGACGGCCAATCAAGGCCTCCCTGTAGCCCCGAGCGGGCCAGCGCTCGTCGATGGACGCGGCGAGCGCACGATGCTCCACTATTGGTTTCTGCTTCTGGTCGGCGTCGGGATCGGCGCGCTGGTGATGTCCGCGGGCGTATCGGGCGCGGCACTTTGGGTCCCCGTATATTTGTTGTGGGTCAAGCTGGACGCGCCAATCGCGTTTTGGCTCGGGCTGCTTACGATGCTGTTCGGCTTCGGCAGCGGCGTGATTCGCAACTTTCGCGACGGCACCTTCGACGGCGTCATGGTCCGCCGCTACCTGCTCATCGCGATGCCCGCAGCGCTCGCAGGCGGATGGGCTTCGGCGCTGGTTAGTCAGTCGCTGATCGTTGGGCTGTTCGGCGCGTTTCTCATCGTGTACGCGATATTGATCGCCGGCCGCACGCTGGGCGCGCGCGTCGACGGGGATCGCCACGACCGCGTCCCAATATCAATCGCGCTGTTGGGAGGCGCGCTGACCGGCCTCATCTCGATTGGAATCGGAATCCTGGCGATGCCATCTGTTCTGCGTCATCGCTCGAGTCGTTCACCCGGCGCGGCGATTGGTTCGCTTGTCATGATTATTTTTTTCACCAGTCTCGCCGCGACGATTGGCCGGATGCGTCCATCGCTCCTTTACGAACTGAGGCGCGACTCGTCACAGATAGTCGCCATCGCAATCTGGGCGGTGCCCGGGGTCGTCGCCGGCGGGCAGATCGGTCCGCGCCTCGCGCAGACGCTGCCCTCGGAGCGCCACGCGCGCCTGTATTTCAGCGCGGTCCTGCTGCTCGTCGGTATACTGACGTTGGCTCGTGCAGCCGCCGTCCGCTAGAGCATCGGGCCATCGGATCCTAGCATCGCGCGCCTGATCAGCTTGATCGGAACCGCGCCCTGCTTGAGAAACGCGTCATGAAAGTTCCCGAGGTCGAATGCGGCGCCCTGCTGCTTACGGACGTCGTCGCGCAACTTCAATATCATCAGCTTCCCCAGTTGATAGCGCAGGTAGCCGGGGTCGCCGGTGCCTCGCAGCGCCTCGACCGTCGCGTTATGCGGCGTTTGGTAAGCGTTGTCCTCAAAAAACTTCTCGGCCTGGTCCACAGTCATTCCCTGCGTGTGCATTCTGATGCCGACCAGGTATCGGCACGCGCGCATCAGCGCGTCCTGCAACTGCGCGAGGCGGTACTCCGGATCGCCATCGTGCAAACCCTCGTCGATCATCATCTGCTCGCAGTACAGCGCCCAACCTTCGATGTCCGCACCCGAGCCAAAAACCAGGCGAACGATATCCGGGTTCGACCGGTTGTTAAGGAACTGCACGTAGTGTCCGGGAAAAACTTCGTGAACCGAAGTGTTTGAAATATTCGGCGCCGAATAGAATGCGAGCAGCTGTTCCTGCCTGGCGGCGGGCCACGACGGATCGGGAAGCGTCACGTAATAAAATGCTTCGGTCGTTTTTTCGAATGGCCCGGGCGAATCCATCGACGCGAACGTAGTCACGCGCGCGTACGGCGGCGTCTCGCGCACCATCGGCAGCACATCCGACGGGACGGTGGCGATATGATGCGCGACGACATACGCGCGAATGCTCGCGAGTCCGGCGGCGACGGTGGGCAACACCTGGTTCGCGTCAGGATGAACCTTGGTCAGCGATTCCATCACCTCGCCCGGCGAATGATTCGGATCGACGAGCGCCGCGGTCTTCTGAAATTCATCGTGTAGGCGCGCCAACTCCTTGACGCCGACCTGCTCGAGCTGATCGAGCGGAATGTCGACCATGTCGCCGTCGTTGAGCATCCGCCGATACGCGGCGGCGCCGATCGCGTAGTCGCCCGTCGCCTTCGGCATCAGGTCGTTCTTGAGCCAATCCGCGTACTCCTGGATCGCGGCGACCAGCTTTGCATTCGCTTTTGCGAACGCGCGCTTGTCGGGACTATCGGCGAGCTTCGCGAATGCGAGCGGCACGTCGTTGTTGAAAAACGCGATCGTCGCCGGCATTTGTTGCAACGCGATATCGACGAAGACCTTGGGTGTCAGCGCAGCCTTCAAATTGCGGCGCGCCGCGTCGAGATTGCCGAGCGCGGCAATTTCGCGCGCCGTCACCGAGCGCATCCGGGCGTCGGCCGGCGCGAACTCGCGCTTGATCAGGCTGTTGATCGACGAAGTGGGTAGGTACATTCCAGGATCGCGCTGGTAGCTTCGGACTTGCTCGGTCCACAGCAGTTCGCCGTCCGCATGCGCCATCAGCCATTCGCGATCGGCCTCGTTCGCCGGCGAAAGAGACTTCGGATCGTCGGCGCTGAACGATGCGATCCATTTCTTCGCGTGGCTGATGACCTCGTCGCTGCCGGTCGCGCTCAGATCGTCGACTCGAGCGTCGAAGCGATGGTCTCCGAGATGCGTCGCGCGCTCGGGATAGAGCCGCATCTCCGCTTCGACAAACTGCGCGACTTGCGCTCGAAAAGCCTGGTCGGCGGACGACGTCTGCGCAATCGCCGGCGAAGCAATCGATATAAGGAGAGCGATCGCGCCTGCTAGCTTCATCGAGAGCGAAGCGCTACTTCAGCGTGCTGGCGAGCAACTGCGTCAGCTTCTCGAACGCGCGCTCGGCCTGGGGCTGGTTGTAAACCGGAGCGTCCGACGTCGTCCAACCATGAAACGCGCCCTCGTACACTTCGCTTTCGTATTTTCCGCCCCACGCGGCGAGCGCGCGATCGAACTTCTCGATCGCTTCTTTAGTCATGCTGCGGTCGTTGGTCGCATGTCCGAAATAGAGCCGAGCCTTGATGCGCGGCAGGACGAGATGCGGGCTCGTCGCCTGATCGGTATAGAGTCCGCCGCCGTGAAATGAAGCAACGGCTGCGACCTTGGCAGGCATGGCAGCGGCAGTGCGCATCGCGAACGAGCCCGTGAAGCAATAGCCGACGACGCCGATCGATCCCGCGCTCACGCCGTCCTGAGCCACGAGAAAATTGACGTAGGCCGTCGCGTCGCGCTCGACGGCTTCAGGCGTGAGCGGCGCCCGCAGCTCGCCGAACCGTTGCATCGTGCGCGGGTCTCCCATGCCAATCTTGACGTCGATAACGGGAGGCTTGGTCGTGCGATAGAAAACGTTGGGCATCAGTACGGTGTAGCCTTTTTCGGCGAGCCGCTTCGCCATCTCGCGATGCGACGGGCGGACGCCGCCGATGTCGGTCAAATGGATGACGCCCGGAAATCGCCGCTCGCCTTCCGCGCGATAAAGAAGACCGTCGGCCGTCCCGTCAGGCGTGCGAATCTCAATTGCTTTCTCGATCATTGTTTCCTCCTGTAAAGTTCCGTGCGCCGAGTTTTTTGTGGGTGCGCCGAGCCCGATCCATATACCACAGACGGGGAATTCGCGGCGCTATTGACTGGCAAGGTCTATTCTTAACAGCTTTGATCTAATGCCGAACCGGATTCATCAATTTTATGCGGTGGCTTTCGAGGAAAACTTTTCGCTCCGCCAGATTGCACCCGCTTTTCCCGAGGCGAGAATAACGCCGCTTGAGTTGTTCGTGCCTGTCGACAACGATGGCGGCCTCTACTTTTTCCCCTTCGGCGCCGTCGTCTCGCACGATGTTCCGACCGAGCATCGCGAGCGCGTGTTCGCGCGCCTCACCCAGGTTTTGCCGAAGCTCACCACCCGGATTATTCGCGAGGATTATTCCGTGGAGGAGGATCCGGCCACTCCGATAGGTATTTCAGCCGGGAAGCTGCGCGTCGACAAGCTAACTCCCCAGCGGGCGGGGATCGTCGCGCTGACGGTCGCCCAAAGCGCCGCGATGGAATACTACGAGCGCATCGTGGAGAGCCTGTTCGCGCGGACGGCGGAGTTGGTCGATAGAATGGCGACGCGCGGCACCGTGCCATATCGCATTACGCCCTTGCATCGCTTCATCGGCGAGGCGATTTCGTCACGTACCGAAGTCCTGGCCGTGCTCCATCTGCTCGACAAGCCCGACGCCGCGTGGGAAGACCCCGCGATGGACCTCATCTACGACGATCTGCGCGATGAATTCGACCTGGTCGATCGTTACGCGGCGCTGACGAGCAAACTGCAAAGCATCCAGGATTCGCTGGTGCTGGTGCTGGACGTCGCGCGCGACCGCCGCCTGGTACTGCTCGAAGTTATAGTCGTGCTGCTGATTTTGCTCGAAATAATTCTGGGCGTCATTCACTTCACCTCTTGAGCCGTTCCCACGCTGCGAATTAATATTGTAGAAACACTGATCTGGTAGTTTCCTCATCGCGCGAACTCTAGCCTCGCGCTTGCGCGACCGCGCGCTTGCATTATTGGGGACATGTGATGTCAGACGAAACTCCACAGCGCAAAAATATTGAAACCGCCGGCGGCCAGGGTGCCACCGCATACGAAAAGGGTATCGACACCGGACTCCTGCTGCCGGTGCAGTACGCCGACCTGATCAGGCGAAATCATGTGATCGAGGGCGAACTGAAACTGCTGCTGGCGGTCCTCGAAGACGCGATTCGATGCTACCTGCGAAACGTCAACGCCAGAGACGGGGAGCGCCGTCGCGACTTCGTCGAAGTCAGAAACTGGTTCGAAGCCGGGGGCAGGGCTGGTTCCGCGCGCCCCGATATTTTCAGCTTCGACAATCTCTGCGCGGCGCTCGGCATCGAGCCGCGATACCTGCTCGAGCGCCTGCGCATTCTGACCATCGGCGATCTGCCGTCGCGCCGTTACCAGATGCGCCGGCATCGCCCACTATCCAGCCTCCGGCATTCAAACGGCGCGCGCGCGCACGGCCCCGCCCGCTCCCACGGCTCGTGACGAGAGTTTGTCAGTTCGGTCCGAACTGCCATCGCGTTGCGCTGCCCTGGAACTCGCCGGGTGTCGCGTCGACGGCGATCACCTTGCGCGGACGCACGGCGAAAATCGGCCCCATGTCGAGCACAGTCTCAGGCTTCAAATCCCACTGGTACTTGAGATTGTAGGCTTCGACGAAGCGCCGGATCGTCGCCGCATCCGTAGTCTTCACGGCAACGCCTTCGAGCGAGACCGCATGCGTGCCGTCTTCGAGGCATACGACGCAATTGGGATTCGCGGCCAGGTTGCGGGCCTTGCGCGACTTCGCACCGCTGCTGAAGTAGAACGCGTCGTCGAGCCAGATACCCCACACGGGCACACAATGCGGCCGGCCGTCTGGGCAGGTCGTCGCGATCCAGTAGTTGCGCGACGTCGTCAGGCGCTCGACGGCCCATTCCCACGGCAGCAGCCCGCGGCCGCCGGTAGCGTCGAGAATTCCGTAACCCGGCATGTAAGGCCGGCTCGCTTTTGGCGTTGCAAGCTTGGTTGTCATGTCGGCTACGATCTCATCGGAAGATCGTCGCACGCAACTGTCCAAAAGTCTGAAAAATTTTGCGGATTCTAAAAAATCCAAAAATTTTGCGCGAGACGCGAGGCGGGAGCACTCGCGGACTTATCCCGGATGCTCCAGCCTGGTCCCGCGCTCGCGCCAAGGTGAAAGACCGAAAGACCAAAAGGCCAGATACGAAAACGGACTAACTCTCGTTAGTCACGCCATCGTACCCAGTCATGATGATGTTCGCGGACCCATTCCGGATGATGGTCGTACCACCAAGCGCGGTCATGCCAGACGTGATATTCGTCGTAGTCGCCGTCATAGACGCGCCACTCCGGGTACACCGTTACCCATTCCGGATGATGGACGTAGATCCAGCCCGGATGATGGTCATGCCACCAGTGCGCGTCGTGCCATTCATGATGTTCGTCCCAGTCGCCATAGTGGTCTGCATGCGCAACCACCGGCGCCACCGCAAACAGCGCCGTCAGCGCAGCGGCGGTAAATAATGTTCGGAGTTTCATTCCGGTACCTCCTGGAGAGACAGAAGTGGTCAGTGGGGAAAATACCTCACAGGAATGAATACGAAGCGTCGACAATGCCAGTTTCAGGAAGGACATAAAACTACGAAAAATCGCTATCTTTGGGGGCAACAGGCAGCAATTCGACGGACAGCCTGTGCAAAGTCTACAGGGCCTGGCAGGATGGCTCTCAGGTCCGGATCACGATTACCGGTCGCGAAGTGACCCACCGGCGAAAAAACGCGGTCGTCAACGGCCGCATCGGACCGAGAGCTATCGCCCGAACTATGGCGAATGGAGGAATAACGAACGGGTTCTCAGAGATGATCCGGCGTTTCCTGTCGAGATCCTCTACGACCTCGGCGATGCCGCTCACCTCCGCTCCGTCGCGCGACACCTTGACCTGGGGATTCTTGCGCAGGTTGCGGATCCAATCCGAGCGCCATCCGTAGGTCGAAACCACGACGATCTCGCCGTCGCGCCTGCCGCACGGTAGCAGGGTCTGCCGCGGCAGGCCCGTGCGCCGGCCGATAGTCGTCAATACCACCCATCCCGGCGCGCGCATGTAATAGCCGCGCGCCAGTTTAATCCGAGCCGCGTTCAATCGGTTCACCGGACGCGTTATGAAGTGCAGTTTAGCCGTGAACGGTTCCACGCTATCCGCTCTGGCCGCCATCACTCACCTGCCTGCGGTTCGGATGACTCGGAAATTCCACTAAGTAAGATCTAGCAGATTGTCTGCTAATTTTGGTGGGCAGGGAGTGAATCGAACACTCGACACAAGGATTTTCAGTTCTATTGGACCGCGTCCGCCAGCGTCCAAACCTTTGTAAATCCTGCATAATTTCCTATCGACCTTCCACCCGTGGCCACCCAATTTGCCCATCTCCATCGCCTTGGCTGTCAAAGTGGCTGTCAGAATTTGAGGCGGGACGGACTGCTCTATGGAAGGAAGCACTGGATTTTGTAAGGCGGTCAGCGGCCTCAACGGCATCGGATCGCATCGGTGAAAAGCGAGGGGTTCCCAAATCGAGGAGCCCTCGCCTCGCATCGGGTTTGCTCGCCTCCGACACAAAAGGATCCATTTTTTCAGGAGGACGCCCAAGGCCAAATGTGGCGGAGGTTGGGTCAGCTACGAGTCAAACAAAAACCTCGTCCGAATCGAAGCCCCACCGAAATGTGCCTTTCGCACCACCCGAACTCCAAAGCCGAACCTTTGGATAGGCGGCAAGGTACTCGCGGCCACCTCTCGTGATCTCCCAGACGCCCGTGATCTCCTTCGGCTCCAACAGTCCGTATTCGATCATCGTGCGGCGGGCTTGTCGAATTTCGTTAATCCACTTTTCTTCGTCGCCGAAGTTGGTATCGCCCAAGTCGTTTGGCGTCAGGTCGTCCTTGAGCGCATCGAAAACTTCGCCGTAGATGGTTGGGCGCAGTTCCGCTCGTCCGTCATGACGCTCCAAACTTCTGAGAATTTCGTAGATATAGCGCTTCTGTTCCATCGATCTCGATCTCCGTTTTGATAAATCCGATTGACCCTCTGGCGAATATAGTCATTCGTCACGCACGCGGCCAATATGAATACCGAACTAATGCCAAGGATTTGCGCATCCTCGAATTTCTTGGTCGCCCGCTAGGCGAGATGGGCGAAGAGCACGAGTTTCCGGTAGCGTCCAAAAGTAGAGGGAAAAAGAGCCGATGTCACGTCATCGGCACTCAATCAGGTTCCGTCAATCAAGTATTTCAATTAATGCCTTAATTTGACATTTTGAGCGAATCGAAGGGCGCGTAGATTGGTTCGTGCGGCTCTACGGTGCGTAGCTGTGCATCGCAACCGACGGTCCGCGCCTCAAGGAAAAGTAGCGTGGGGTCAAGTTACTGCTCTCAGTTTATCGGCGCTAAAGGAGGAGGCCCACCATGATTGATTTTTGGCTGCCGGTTGCGGTTCTGGTATTCGGAACGATCATCCTCGTAACCGAGATGTTGACCAAAACGCAGGGCTGGGGAACGGGTTCAATCCGAATCGTGGGACTCACCATTGTAGTAGTTGCTGTTCTTTTCTTGACGGTAGCATTCTCGCAGTCAAGCACGCCGAAAGAATTGCCCGCAGCAGCATTTGGGTTACTTGGCGTTGTGGCCGGTTACGTCGCTGGCAAAGAGAAGGATTGAGATCTCTGACGAGATGAGGATTGTGCGTAGCTGTCGATAACCCCTGCTTAGTGCCCCGCTTTTTTTTGGCCATCAGATTGAAGCTTGCTGGACTCAGCTATGGTGACGCAGGCCACACCGTCCAGACATGTCGAAATAAAGGCGCTCTATGAAAGTTCTTACGATCCGCAATCCTTGGGCGTACGCCATTTTTCACCTCGGGAAGGATGTCGAGAATCGGTCATGGTATCCGCGGGAGACTGCGGGCTGACATACCGAGTGGTCGATGGGTCTACGATTCTTTTGCTTTTATCGAGAACCGCCATGACTGGGATAGTGGAGTTCGCGTGGGTCGTGCGAGCCGTGTTTGCATCCTCATTCGGAGAAGGGCTTGGATTGACGCCTTAATGAATGTTTGCGGCGACAGCATTCTGGACGAAGGTACTTTCGCGCGGGGCGATGAGAAAGACATGCAGCCCGCGCAAGTCGGACAATGTCTCGAGGCGCACTTAGACGGCACCGCCGAACAAGACATTGCTGAACTTCTTGAAGAAGTGCGACGACTTGAGACAAAAATAACTCGATGGCGCCTTGAGGATCAGTAACTGATGGTTCGACCGCTCAATGATAGAGCAGGCAAACTTGATGCCCGCTGTTGCGTACGACATTGCGCAGATTGTCAGGACAGTTTAGACGTTGACTAGAACCGAGTCTCTTTGAAACACTTAGATCGCGGCCCAATGATCTCGTGGTACTTTGAGGAAGTTTCTAATAAGATCTAGTCTAGCTAGGGCACGACGCGTTCTTTGGATCACATCGTCCGACGCACCCTGTTCTCCCATTTGTTTGATGATCGATTCCGCGCCCTGAGTCAGCTCTTTATCAGGCGACAGCGCGATTTGGGGAATACGGCCAGCCAACAAGTCGATGTCCTCGACTCGAAGGCCGATCGCTAGGAGTAGGTCTGACGTGAGTTCTAGAGGCTTGAGGGACTCGGGACGCCCGCTCAGCCGAGGCGTCGGCGGCGGCAGGCAGGCTGCAAGGGCGCTTACGGCGCTCTCTAGTGATTCGTACTCTTTTTCTGCGCCTCGGCCTTCTATTTTATATTTAGAATCCAATTGGACGGCAGTATCAAAAAGTACTTCCGCTGTACTTCGAAGCCAAGCGGCAATCTGTTCGTTGGTTAACGCTCGGTTCATTCGAGTCCCCCTCCCCATCTAAATTGTAGCGGTATTCTTTCTCCGAGAAAATCCATGGACCAAAGCTGACGATGCACGTGTTCCTGAGTGAAATATTTGCCTGTAAACTGTCGGGTCATAACGAAAGGAGAAAATCATCGTGATGGCCGTCCGATGTCCCCACTGCGGGTGTAAGGTTCGCAACGAACCGATGCGAAACCAAGGAAGTGTCTTCACCCCAACTGGTATTCGAGTCACAGGCGAATTGAACTCTGAGCTGAGTGTAGTGAACGCCGCGCCGCAGGCGTTGTACGTTTTCCTTTCCCATCCGCAGCATGCAGCATTCGGTCGTTAGATGCGAAGAATGCAATCGAGAGTTTGTTATAGAAAATGCACCTCCAAACTTCACTTGGCCAAACCGCAAGATTGATATATCCACCGACGTTCCCGAGCCTACGCAGCGCGGTGAAGAACGCCAAGCAAGCTCACGCTGTCGGTGCGGAATTGGCCGCGCTCTTGGCGGCCCGCACCGCGCTGACTAGGCTACAACGCGAGCAATCGAGTGCCTCACTGAAAGAGCGGTTTATCTTCACCCAGCGAAGTTGCGATCACTTCAGGCGAAGCGCGCGGCTGCCAAAACAGCGAAGGGCGAAGAGTTAATTAGCGGCACGCCACGGGCCGACACGTTCGCCAAATCGAACTGTGCCTGTTGCACTGCGAAATCGTCATCGAGCGCGAGCGCTCTCGCGGGCTTGTGATTTCCTACCGACGCGACAAATAGCCGCGGGCGATGCGCGATGTTGCGTCACGGCGGCGAGAGCGCGGACCGCCATTTGTCGGTCGCGCGCCGCTCTGCTTAACTCCATGTCGATGACACCTGCGGCGACATTCCGATACAATGCCGGCAATCCGAGCCTTACAGTCGAGGCCGTGGCGAGAGAAATTCGTTCGGATTTTCCTGATCTGGCAGCCCCATTACGCGACAAGCTTGCTGAGGAAATCGTCGAGATCTTTCCGGATTTGATTGACGACCCCGAATCATACGAGTGGACAGTGGGTGGCGAGCTTGTTTCGTGCACAGAAAAGACGACAGGAGCTGGCCCGCTTGCGGCTCTGAGAGAGGTAGCGGAACCGGACTCGCTAGGGGTCCAAAATGCGAAACTCTTCATACGGTTCACCGGCAAACGGGGGCGAGTGGAGAAGCATTTCCGCCGAACGCTCAAAGTTGAACTTCCGGATGATTTCTTTGATTAAAAGACAAAATAGTTTTCTTGGGTCCCTGCCGCTGACTTTCCCCCGTTGACCCCGACAAGCCTGAATCGCTTCACAAACGGCGATCCGCTCCAGTCGCGGACGTCGCCATTTGTCGGTCGTGCGGCAGTTTGCTAACTCACGGGCATGAATTCCGCCACACCTCAGTGCTCGCGCTTTGGTTCCCGATGAAACCCTTAAAACGAATGTGCTCGGAATGTGGGGAGCCGATTCCGACCGCCCGTCTTAAAGAGAAACCCAACACTACGCTCTGCGTTGGGTGTAAAACCAAACTCGAAAAGCAGCCAAAGTCCAAGACTCGCGAGAATCCTGAAAAAGTTAAGCAGAAGAGGCACAAACTTCCGGAACGACTGGAGCGCGCAATTCTGACTCTGCCACTGAATAAGGAAATTGTCGTCGGCTGGCAAGCCGTTGCCGACAGCGACGTCGCCGATGACTTGGCTAAGGCGAACGCGCTCGTCAACCGCCTTACGTCGGCATTCGCGAGGAAAGAAGTGTTCGATCCAATGCAATTGATGAAGATTCAAGCGGCTCTCCGACAGGCGAGAAACGAAGTAGCGTCGATTGTAAGCAAGGCAATGAACACCGAGGCCAACAAATTGCGACAGGCGTTGAAGACGATCAACGCCACATTCGAGGACAAGAAGGCGATCCTTTCAGTGGATAGCAGGAATCGGAAGTTTCTATTCTCAATCGAGGAGAGGCCGAATTTCGATGAGGTGCTCACCATGCTTTCCAAGGCAGGAATTGAGTGAGCCCGTAACCAAGATGAATCCTCGCAAAGCTGCAGGGTCGCGCTCGCGCTTGTGGGCAGGTATTTGATCGTGCCGATGAACACCTTTCGGATGAAAACCGTGCCAAATTGAGAGCACGAAATCGGAGACGCCGCCCAACCGGCTGATCGTCCTCAAATGGTCTTGGAGAAAGGGGTCAGGGGAAGCGCCTCTTCCATTTCAAATTTTGCGTGAAATGTGGTACGGTTTTCAACCTATGCAGGGGGAATGGGGGCGTGTTCGAATCGGAGAGATCCAGCAAACTGCGATCTTTCAACACCTGAACTGTCCGCGCCACGACCGGATGTGTTCTCAGCTAACCGTCATCATGACCAAAAATTGAAGGAGGATTTCGCCGTGGCCTCGTCGAGAAAGTTTCTCGTAAGCGTCGGAATCGCGCTGACGTCTCTCCTGTCCAACTCCTCTCTTGGAGCCACCACTAAACCAGTCGACAAGATACATCCCGAGTCTCCGGTGGACTCTGCCACACCGAAGCTCGTCGGACAGACCAACAAAAATGGGGGCTCGATTGTAAACAGACTTACCTATCAGAATGAAGGCGAACGACATCTGTTGCTCTTGCGAAAGGCGGGTCGTGGTGCAATTTACGCCGATCACTCATCTCACGAATCCCACGGCTCTCACAGCTCACACTCCTCGGGTATGTAAATAAGCAGGAAGGTGAACGTGAGTGTCACAATCTGAGCCCGAGAGGGAAGGTGTTTCGGTCGTATTCGACCGTCAAGTGTATAGTCTTGCGGCGGTAAAGAAGGCCGCCTACAGGTACCTCGACCGGTTTTCAACAGAGATTAAAGTCGAGGAAAAAACAATTGCCTGCATTTTGAAATTTACTTCAACACGGGATCACGATGGCTCCGTTAGGCTTGTCGAGGATTTCAGAAAGGAGGTATTAGACCAAGATCTTAGAGAATCGCTTAAGGTCCAAACTGAATCTACGCGAAACCTCATATTAGCCTACGCTTTTTCGCGGACTGCGATCATAAGCGATGAGAAAATTTCATAGTTCCGAATTTTTTAATTCGACTTCCCCATATACTCTACTACCATTTCGATTTACTCCGTTAGAAGGCGATACATACGTCCTGACTAATTTTGGAGGCGAGTACCTCATCGCCTCTCGCGACAAGGTAGAGGCTCTCATTCAGCATCGCCTTTCGCCTACAGATTCTCTTTACGTAGACCTACGTGCTCGTCAGTTTTTATCTGACGATCTCTCAGAGATCGCCTCCGAGCTCTTAGCAGCGAAGATCAGAACTCGCTACGAATCGCTGGCTCAGTTTACGCGACTGCATATTTTCGTTGTGACGCTGAGGTGTGAGCACAGTTGTCATTACTGCCAAGTATCGCGGCAATCTCAGAACAAAGTTAAGTATGACATGTCCGAAGAAACGGCGATCAGGGCAATCGAGCTCGCCTTTCGTTCACCGTCGACCGCTATCAAGATCGAATTCCAAGGTGGTGAACCGCTGCTCAATTTTGAACTTATCAAGTTTATCGTACGTGAATGTGAGGCTAAGAATCGCCACGAGGGGAAAGACCTTGCTTTCGTCATCACTTCGAATTTGGCCTTGGCAGATCGCTCGATCCTCGACTTCTGCGCTGAGCATTTTATTTGTATTTCCACGTCACTCGACGGCCCACGAGACCTTCACAATGCTAATCGTCCCCGACCCGCTGGAGACAGCTACGAGAAGGCGACCGACGGAATTCGATCCGCTCGCGAGGTTCTCGGTGGAGACAGAGTATCGGCCCTGATGACCACTACCCAAGGGAGTCTGGACCGTGTGCAGGAGATCATCGACGAATACGTGGCGCAAGGCTTTCATAATATTTTCCTCAGACCGCTCTCTCCGTATGGATTCGCACTTCGTACGAGGGCGTACAGCGCTTACAATATCGAGCGCTGGTTGGCATTCTACCGCGAAGGACTTTCCTACATCATCAACCTGAATCGCCGAGGGGTGCAGTTCCAAGAGTTCTACGCCACAACCATCCTGAAAAAGATGCTGACCAGTGAAGGTCCGAGCTACGTCGATCTGATGAGTCCGGCGGGGATTGGGATCGCAGGGGTCGTCTACAATTATGACGGGAACGTTTATGCATCTGATGAAGGCCGGATGCTTGCTGAAATGGGGGATCACTCCTTTCGTCTTGGGCACGTCTGCGAAAATACCTATGAAGAAATATTTACATCACCAAATCTGCTGAGCCCCTTGGAGGAATCTTTCGCCTATAGCGTACCAATGTGCAACGATTGCGCCTTTGAGCCTTACTGCGGTTCCGACCCAGTCTTTCATTATGCTGTTTCCAGAGACTTTGTCGGTCGAAAACCTGAGTCTGAGTTCTGCCAGCGCAACATGGAGATTTGTCGGCTACTGATACGCACGATGGCTACAGATTCTTTTGCCAGAAGCCTTTTCGTAAAGTGGGCGGGATCGCCATGTTAAAGCTTCATGGAATCTTGCCAGTGCTGAGGAGTTCGAGTTCTGACGCGTATTTAGTAACTGTCACAAAGGATCGAGATCTGCCGTATTCGGTGCGGAGCACAAAGGCGCTGCTGCTGGACGATCAAAGCGGCATAACTGGATACAGAGCGGTGCTCAGTCGTCGGAATGATGTTGATACTTCGGATTGCACCTGCGACGTGTTCTACCTTTCGAACGAGTACGACTACCTGAATGAAGGAGACATACTGAGACTGCATTCAGGTTCAGGAGCTATGAAGTGCTTGTATCGACGGTCTGCACCCTCAAATTCGATACTCCTGACCGAACAGTGCAATCACTATTGCCTGATGTGTTCACAGCCACCCAAAGTGGCCGACGACTCATGGGTCTTTAAACAAGCCTTCGAGCTAGCACAACTCATTCCCAAGGATACGAAGGGATTGATTCTGACTGGCGGGGAGCCGACCTTGTTCGGTTTCAAACTGATCGAGTTGCTAAAGCATTTGAAGCAACACCTACCGAAGACAGCGATACACCTGTTGTCGAATGGAAGGGCCTTCAGGGACTTCGAGCTTGCTAGCCTCTATGCGAGCATCGAGCATCCAGATCTTATGATAGGAATTCCGGTGTATTCAGACGATCCGGCAACACATGATTATGTTGTCCAGAGCAGAGGAGCATTTGAGGAAACGATTCGAGGCATACTGAATCTAAAAACAAATCACCAAAGGGTAGAGATACGCTTCGTCATTCACAAGCAGACCGTTTCAAGACTGCGACAGACGTGCGAGTTTCTAGCAAGGAATTTAGTGTTCGTAGATCACGTTGCGCTCATGGCGTTGGAAATCACTGGCTTTACTAGGCCAAATTTATCGCTTCTGTGGATAGATCCCTACGAATACAGAGATGTTTTTAGCGAGTCTGTAGGCCTGCTGAATTCCTATGGAATACCGACCTCGGTCTACAACCATCCGCTGTGTACGGTGAATCCGGATGTGTTTCCGAATTACCGCAAATCTATCAGTGACTGGAAGAACGAGTACCTAGATGAGTGCCGCCACTGTAAAAAACAGAATGACTGTGGTGGATTCTTTTCTTCGGGAAAAATGTACCGGCACAGCGACCACATTAAACCTTTCGTTTAGGCCGCCATAGTCATGGGAACCAAGGGCGAGAAAGGCGTTCGGGGCAATTGGCAAGTAATTTTGCAGTTTGTCGTTGTGTTAAGCGTGGGCGGACTCTTGTTGTCTAAATTCGTGAAGCAGGGCACGATCAGACTCAATCTCTATGGTATGCGTGCTGTGGACCGTGAGCGTGGTTCGGGCAGAAATGAAAGGAGCACGCCCCGATCTTTTATACTGCCTGCGACACCTGCTGTGGCGTCCATACAGAATGGAAGAAAACTAGGCGTCGATTCGGAGCGAATGCCTAGGTGCGTCGCGGAATTAAGGATGCTCGGCTATCAGATCGATGGAGACGAGGATCTGCTAAATGCAAAGTTGGTCGAGGCGATATTTAGATTTCAGGCTGGCCGCGCGCTGCCGACTACCGGAGAAGTAGACGAATTGACAGCGAGGGCTTTGAGATGTTCTTGAAGCGACGTTTTTCATCGTTATTGACTGTATTGAACGTGATTGCCTTGCTTGTGGTGGGCGTTTTAGGGGCAGAGCAACTCGTGGTGCCGAAGATTGCGTTGCACGTTTACAAAGATGAGTACCAAGAACTCATGTTCGAATGTGATGACGCGATGAGGAACCATCTGATCGCGAAGAGCGCTGTGGTGGCTTCACCTTCGAGCGAAGCGATAAGAAACCTTCATGCCGCGGAGGTCGGTCTCACCACTTGCCATGACTATGACGTCTTGCGGAAGAAACTTTTGACGATGGGCTTGACCGAGAACGATCTTTCGAGGCTCGGGCTGGAAGCGATTGAAGAAAAGGCCAAGGACGTCCGGTTCTTCGTTGAAACACATGAGATTCGCTACTAGACTAGTACTTCTGGCGTCTATTTTATGTGCTTCGCCACTGTCTGCTGACGAAACGGCATTTCCTAGGATTCTCCGACAGCAGGTACTCGCCAATGGTTTTGTACCCGCTAAGAGTTTATATCGCAACCGAGATGAAGATCTCGTGGACGTCGGTAGGGTCGTATTCAAGAGCAAGAAACTCAGCCTGAATGCTAACATCGCCTGCCAGACATGCCATCTGAATCGCTTCGGTTCGGCCGACGGAATCCCCGTTGCCGCTGCTGTCGGAGGAACAGGGGAAGGACCTGAACGACTCCTCAGTGGCGCAAAATTGTTAGCCCGAAATACGTTGCCGTTCTGGGGCAGAGGAGGCGTAGGATTCGATACTTTTTTCTGGGATGGAAAGGTCGATTTCTCCGACGGAAAAAGATTAAGTCAGTTTGGCTCGCAACCCCCTTCAGACGACGCTCTCATAACTGCCGCTCATCTGCCGGTCGTCGAGGTACGAGAAATGCTGAACGAAGATGCGTTCGTGCGAAGCCATATGCAAGAGTCTGCAGAGCAAGCAGGTGAAGTTTACCGAGCTATCGCTGATAACCTTCGCCGGTTCGAACCGCAAGCTTCGGCGGCTCTTGCCACGCATTTGAACAAACCCGTAGGGGAACTATCCTACACCGACTACGCAAGATCACTTGCGGCTTTCATCAGATCGGAATTCCGAGTGCGAGAAACAAAGCTCGAAAGATTTGTAGACGGGACCGAGGAACTCTCGCCGAGAGAAATACATGGTGGTCTGATCTTCTATGGCAGAGGCCGTTGTGTAACGTGTCACTATGGCCCCTACTTTTCGGACATGAAATTTCATGTGGTAGCGTTTCCCCAGCTCGGTTTCGGCAAAAATGGCTTCGGTATTGACTACGGCAGGTTCAATGTCACTTTTGACCCGAAGGACCTCTACAAGTTTCGAACGCCGCCTCTTTTCAATGTTGAACAGACTGCACCCTACGGACACTCTGGATCGGTCGCCACGCTGCAGGAAGCAGTTGTTGCTCACTTTGACCCTCTGAGGTTAGTAGACGTTTCAGCTATGGATCCTTTGGCGAGAAACGAATTCTATAAACGTCTTGCCCTTGGCTCAGAAGTAGCCACCACGGTCGGCTTTCTCAACCAAAACGACGTGGATGATGTCGCTGAATTTCTAAAACTTCTTTCCTTCGCAGGTCCTGCAGAGTCGGATTCGAAGTGAGGCGATCCAACCGAGCTTTAGTTGGAGTTTGTCGATGAAGTTCGCTCTCTATTAACCGAATTATGAAATCTGTCCGTTGGCCTCTCATCTGTATCGCCTGCATACTCGCCATTGATCTTCTGCTCAACCGACTGCTTCCGGTCGTCGAGTCAATCAAAAACAGAATCCGATATGAACACCTAGCGTCAGACTGTGAGATTGCTCGTGCAACATTGCGACGAGCTCGAAACGAATCTTTTGACAACCCAACGATGAAGAGGCTGGTCGAAAAGTCGATAGACGTTCAACTTCTAACATGCACAGATCAAGAGTTCTTGAAAAACGAAATGTTGGGGCTTGGAGTATCCGCGCATACTATCCGAGCCATGGAGCTCAAGGGACTTACACAGCAGGCAAATCTGTCCCCAGCGGACTCGGAAAAGCCTAACACGGATCTCGATAATACGCTTTCTAAGGTGATCCAAGACTACAACCTGCGTCCGCTTCAGGTTCGTCGCTTTGCGGCGGACCCCAAATTTCTCTTGGGACGAGCTCTCTTCTTCGATCCAGTGTTAAGTGGTACGAGACAGGTATCGTGTGCGACTTGCCACATTTTGGAATATGGAACGACTGATGGGCTACCACGGTCAATCGGAGTTTTCGGGGTGGGTATTGGACCAAATCGAAAGCAGGTTACCGGCAGAATCTTACATCCCAGAAATGCTCTGGATCTTTGGAATCGCGATAACAACGCAGTCAAATCGCTCTTCTGGGATGGACGAGTAGAGGTGCTTGATCCCGCTCATAGAGTCTTTAGAAGTCCTCTCGGTCACGCATTGCCCGCCGGACTGGACAATGCGCTTGCGGTGCAAGCTCTCTTTCCCTTGGTAACGCCAGACGAAATGCTTGGAGGCGTTACTTCTGGTTTCCCGACTCAAGAGGTCGATACGACAAGGCCCTCTGACGCCGAGGTCACAAGGATTCAGACCGCACACCGTGACATCATGTCACGAGTGCTAGGCCTTGACCATCCGGATTACGTGCAGGAAAGCTATCGTTCGCTGTTTCAACGGGCGTATCCTGACAAATCGGCAGGGAATTTCTCCATCGTGGATTTAGCGAATGCTATCGCTCACTTCGAGGAGATGGCTTTTGCCACAAGAGACTCTTCATGGGATCGATACCTAAAGGGTGAAAGAGAAGCTATTTCTATTGAGGCCAAGAGAGGTGCCTTATTGTTTTATGGAAAGGCACGGTGTGTAGCGTGTCATGACGGACCCCTGTTTAGCGATTTCGACTATCATTCCGTGGGTATATTCAGTGTGCGCACAAATGTCGCAGGTCAGCCTCCAGACTATGGTCGCTGGTTCGCGACCGGTCTAAGTACTGACAAATATAAGTTTCGAACGCCGCCGCTTCGAAACGTGATGAAGACAGGACCGTACTTTCACGATGGCTCCGAGCCAACGCTTAAGATGGCTATCCGGCGACACATCACCCCCTTAGATAAGGCCGATAAGTACAATGACGATGGTTCTTTCGCAATGAGCCGTGAACAAATCGAATCGATTTCTAGCGTATTTGCGCTCCAGATATCCTTATCTGAACGGGAGATAGACATGATTGTTGCGTTCTTGTCTTGCTTAGATTCAGACCCGTCGAATTTAAACCTAGTCATTCCAAAGGAGGTGCCGAGCAGACTTCCGCTCGCGTATCAATGACGATTGGAGTGGCGTGGCCAGAAACAACCTTATTGTCGCTGACATCCCGTGCGCCGATAAAGCTCTAAGCCGTTAATCTCCCACTGCAATAGGTACTTTCCGTAGAGTTCTGAAGATATGTCGGCTTGAAGCATCCGTGTGTAGCCTCTTTCAATTGTCTTGTCGTAGAGCAGGGCATAACACGGAGACCTAGATACCCCTAGCTGGACGAAACGATTACCCCACAGGTGACCGTATAAGACGTCGGAAACGCCGATGCTCACGCCCCGTGGAACCTTTAACGCGATGATTGAATCGATTTTGGCCTCAGTCGCAGAACGGAAATGTATCCTTCCAGAAAAAGCTGCCGGTGTTAGGTAAAGAATACTAAACACTGATAAACCAAAGGCTAGAAAGACGACCTTAGGCGCCAGCTTGGCATGGCGCTGTGAGAGTTTACAAATGCCAAGAGCCCATGCAATTAGGACGTACCCAATCCAAGCGCCAGCATAATGTGTACCCATTGACCACACCAAGGGCCTTGGGGCGAGTAAAACCTCGACGAGTGGCGGGAGCGCAAACCATAACGCTTCTGGTGCCAATAGTGGGCAAAAAGCCAAGGGCATAAGGACTTGGCCCAAATAGAGCAGACGGAAGGCAATCAAGGTTGCTACAGAGATATCGCGATCCGGAGCGCGCATTGCGATGCTAAATGCGGGCCAATGTGAGGTCCCAGCGATCATAGGGCGGAGATAAAGTATAAAGCCGAGGCCAACAACGAGTGAACCGAATATGGCGCACAGCGAAAAGTCTCTTAAAACAGGATCCTCTTGGTAAACAGCCAAGAGGAAGAACGAAAGGGCATCCCAACAGATGAACAACGCCTGATCTTCTTTCAATGAGAATGCAAGAGCGACGAATAGTGCGGCTACCGCCCACCGACGTTCGATTACGACTAGAAAAAGCCATACAGTTACGGCTGGGGCGAAACATGTCTCGTAGGGATCGCCGCACATGAGGTAGACCAGCGGCGGATAAATTAGAGACACTATACTCAGTGCTAGGGCCAAGTGATGGCCGATTTGTTTGATCGAGATGCGATAGAGCCCAACTGCCGTAAGTGGTCCGGCGACAGTCTGCGCGAGTATTGGTACCACGACCGAGTGTGTCATTTGTACGAAGGGCGCGAGGAAATCATAAATAGGTGAAAAGTGGGCGCCAAAATGGCTTCCCTCAACCGTATTCTTTAGAAGACCAGATGGGTCATCCATGGACTGGAAGAACAAACCGAAATCGTCCGTAGTAAAATATGACCACCAACGATTCCAATCGAAGGAAAAAAAGAGGGCAGTAAAGCAGCAGACGGTGACCCAGAGTATTCTCTCGCTGTCCCTATAGGTTCTTTCGTTTGACGTCAAATTGTCCGCCGTTTAAAATGGATGTCAAAGCCACCGCATAGGACCGACGCTCTTCGTGCTAATGCACCATTCGTCGGTGGAGTATTCTCGGTGGCATACGAGAGCCCTCGACGAGCCGCCATTTGTCGGTCGCGCGCCATCCGGCTTCGGGTGTATTATAAAACCTGATTGTCAGTTCGGGGAATGAGTGGTCGGCGCCGCCTTCTCACGACTCGAAAGTTTCGATACCTGAGGCTTGTAGACATTCGACCACGTTGCGGATTCATGGGTTTAAATCTTCCGTCGCGCCGTGCAGGCTTCTTTGGGATCGTGTCTGTGAACTGACCGCCACAATCGGGCAGATTTGAGCGACACAAGCGAAGCGGCAAATGTCGGATGATTTCAGCGCCCCAATCCGACCATAGCGCTGGGGATACGACTCACGGGGTCTTGCTTACGATCTTCACGCCCTTCTTAATTAGGTAAGCTCTGACGGCGGCGCTACCGTCGTCCCGATGCCACTTGCCGTCAACAATCTTCATGTGCTTCTTACGCAGGTAGAAGATCATGTCGGTAGTGGCGCTGTCGGGATACCGCTTGCCTCCCTGAATCAACGGGCCGTCCCAGCGCACCGTAACCTTGCCGTTCTCGTCGACCAAATCCCAGTAGGGGTCGCGGGCCGTGATCGATTCGATGTACTGTTCTGTGCCGCGCTTTGCGGCTGGGTTCTCGACGAAGCCCCGTCGCGGGATCAAAACGTCCTCAACGACGGGCGGCTCGACGGCGTGGTTCGCGCGCATTGTTGTCGCCTCCTCGCACGTTAGCCAAAGTTTCCAGCCACCGCAGACCGCGATCAACTGTGGCGCGGGCAGCCGTCCGCACTCCACATCCGCGCCGACCTCTTCGACCCCGATAATCTTCACCCCGTTCTGTCCTCCTGCCGACTTGGTTTTATCGTCTAGTTTACTCCTCGCCGCTCCTTTTGGCACTTAAGTCCGTTAGTTTTGAATCGCCCGTCGCCGAGGCCCATCATTGGTTTGTGCTTCAGCCAGACTTCAATCCCGCGCCGACAACGGTGCGCATCCACCGCTGCAAATACGTTGCGCAGTGCAAGGCGCGACGCTGCCTAAAGCGCGCGACGCTGATCGCCGAAAAAACGGACTCGGCTGGTCGTCACGTTCGCCAAATCGAGCTTTGCCCACTGCATTGCGAGATTGTCATCGAGTGCGAGCGTCCTCCAGCGCTGCTTAGGGAATCATCCTCATTGAAAAGCTATCCGCCGCGTCCAGCAGCTCTCGCAGACGGTCAGCCAACCAACGCCGCCTAGTCTTGGTCGTCTTCTGATCAAGAGGCCCTAGTTCGGCCAGACGTGATTCTTTCCATACGTCCGACGTCCCTGACTTAGGTGCTCCTAAATAGTGGTTCCTTGGAGGTGCGGCGCGATGAACTAGAACATTTCGTATCTTGTTCCACTCATCGTATTTGCCTGATTTCAAAAGGCCCTTCAAAGCCGGAGAAATCTCGTTGTTCGAAAACGCATTCTCAAACGTCTTCGTGCCGGAAGAAGACAAGCTCACTTTTTTTCTATCTTCTTCCCTTTCTATCGGAAATTCATTCGGGCGAAGCATCGCAGCGAGGCAGTAGATGCCATAGTAATAGCTCTCAAAGACCGAGAGACCGTTCAGAAAGAAGCCAAAGAGATCTTTTTCCTGTTCATATAGATCGCGATGATCATTTGGGGACTTTTGAATGCTGTTCGTAAATGACTCACAGTGTTCCCAACACGCGAGAAATCGGTAAGCCAGTGCGTTCCAAGCACCGGCGAACTCATAGACCACCGGAGGTGGCTTGTTGCCTTGACCGGTGCCTGCTAACCAGCGCCGCCCAGCGGCGGCCACGTTCTCATAGGCGTCGAGAGGAAAATCAGATGGAAGCGATGTACCAATTCCCATGGTGGGTTCGTGCGTTGTCCAAATCTGGCGATCTTAGTATCTATGGTTTCAGTTCATTCAACAACGACTGGCAGTCACGCCTCAAACCACGCCATTACTTTTCTCTCGTCGGCCAGACTCCAAATCTACACCTCAGCCGGTCCGATGTTCTTGAGGGAAACCCGCTCGTGCTGCTTATATCTTCAGGAGAGTATTGACTAGTGATTTGAAATTCGTCGAAGTCTTGGTTTGTGCGCACAAGCGGTGTAGGGCAGCGTACTCGACGGACCAAGCGATCGCGAACGGTTGCTATCTTTTTACCCGAAATTGAGTCGGCGTCAGCCAGAAATTTGAATCGTCCAGCGGTCCGTGCATGATGAAGAAGCTCGCCGACGCTGCCAAACCGTAGTTGAAGACTCGGTAGAGGTAGAATTGGGAAGGTTTGTGTTTTGAAAAAGCGATCTCATTCTGGGACACGTAGAATTCTTCTTGCTTGCCGCCTCGAGTGGTCTTGACTTCGATGAATCGCGGCCTGCCGTCCAGTTCAAACGAACGAACGTCATAACCGGCTCCGTCACCTTCGATATCTGCGATGTGAAGTACCTTGGATGCGAGATCAAATTGTCCGGCAGCTTCGAGGCGCTTTCGCTCGTGTTCCAAAACAAGCAGTTCTCCTGCCTTCCCGAGAGTTCTGTTACGAGCATCGCGAGCGGCATGGTCACCGCTCTTCTTGGCTTTGAATTTCGGTGTAGGCAGACCCGAACCAGTAGACCTTTCCGGAGGGGGTTCTTCGACTAAAGGGCCGGAACTTGGAAGCATTACTTCCTCATGAGGTTCCATGGCATCTGGGACCAAAGTGATTCCCATCCGCTGCCTTGCGGCCTCTGGCAGGGCCCAATCGAGGATCTGCCATTTGAAGAAGACGGGTTCTTCGCGGTCGAGATCGTGAATGATGTACTTGAGTCTACCGAGAAATGTGTACGGCTTGTCCGTGGCTGTCCGCAGGAACAAGTAGATGGAATTGACTTCAGAATCGTGGCGAATCAGACTCTGAATTCGTTGATCTGTCAGTTTGTTCCTTGGTTGGGACTGCCAAGTCACTAATCCTGCTGTGCTGACGCCTTCCTCGAAAGTATGTTCTCCCTGCGTTGTGCCAAACGTAACAAAAAAGACAAAGTCCCCTTCGCGGTCGGGGATCGGAACGATGCCTTGTAGTCCCCAAGTGCCACTTTGTGGCGTAAATGAGGTCTCAGGGGAAAAAATTTGGTGTACTTCCTCTCGAGTGAAATCCTCATACAAAACCAGCTTTCGCGGCATGTGTGTTGTGCTGCCCTCCGAAGCCATCGAGGCCTGCAGTATTTCGACAGTTTGTCATCTATACATGTAAGTGTCGAGCCAGACCAGCTGCTCATCTGAGCTACAGCTGAGCGTAGGCCATCAGCTGGATCTCTCCGGATGATCTGTCCTGAATGGCATGTTTCCCTTCAACCGCGCCGTCGACCTTGAGCAGTTTTGGAAACTTCATTTTCGATCCTCGTATTTCGGTCGGTCGGATGATTGGCACGTGGTGCGTCGCGAAGCGGGTCGCGGTAGGTTAGCCGAGAGATGTTCCGGCATCCGGCATGAGGGCGAGGACCAGCCTCTCCACCATTTGTCGGTCGCGCGGCAGTCTGCTTAACTCTGCGCTGGACGGCAAATGGCACCACCAAAGATAACTGTCGTTGGGGCGCTTAGATGGTCCGAAGAGTACGGACTGGGAGGAGCCATTTTGGAGAATTTGTTTGGTCAGGACAAGATATACCACGGCCGCGAGATGGACAAAGGCACGATAAACTTTTTCGGGGATTCAGTAAGAGGGCTCATCTCGTCTGCCCGACTATGCACCTTCAAGCTCGATCAAAGACTGGTATGAACGTTGCGTTCCTTGGTTTCGGGCTCGCGGCGAGAATCGCGACTACAGACGCGCCGTGATCGAGTTCGTTGAGTTGCAAAACCGTGAGCCTCAACTTCTGCGAGCTTTCAGGCAAGAGTACGGCTTCGATCTGTGGTGGTACAAGGGCAAAGTTCTGAAGTTCGAGCTGTCCGGCCCCACATGGTTGCGGGAACAGGCCGACGAAAGCCTCATGGTCAAGCACTTTGTGTTATGCCGCGAAAAGAGTATCGCGAAACTACTGGAGAAAAGATGCTGATACAAGACTGGCAGGAAAACGGCATCTCGTCGGAATTTCCGGTAGTGGGTCAGTTTGGTTTTTTCAACTTTTGCTCGATGGCGGTAAGCCGCTTGTCCAACTGTTCGAGTTGAGCAGTTATTTCTTTCAGCGCAATGGCCATCAATCTCAGTTGTTGTTCTGTGTTGTCCATGACTACCTCTTCTGTGTAGTTTCGCATTCGTCCACGATTCCGACCATATCTTCAAGCGACCTTAGCCGATCAGTGACGCTACCGGAAGAACACCGTAACTGGCATGGTGATGCGGGCACGCGCGTGCTAAGTTGACCGATGCGCTCCATTTGGGCTCTTGAGATCGAGAGAGTGCAGGCGCAAAGGTACCAGCGCGAAGTCGCGGACTACCTAAAGTCAAAAAGCGATTGATAAGATTTACCGTGCGATAGCGCGTGCGACAGATCGCTTCATCAGAACGAACTGGAGTGGACCATGAGGAATCCAAAGCAAACGATTGCATATCTCGACGAATTGCAGGCTTTAGGGTTCACGGATGAGGCATTTTCGAAAATTCATCACTTTCGAGAAAAAAGAGAAGATCACTCTATCAATACGCATAGATCCTATTGTGAGAAGACGGACTCTTTCCAAGATGGGGGTAATAACGAGCGTGTCCAGATACGGCTTGAAATCGTATTGAATTACTTTAAGGCTTATCATGCAGGGAACCCTGCAATGTTCATTCGATTGGCCGATGCTGCCTATGCGCTCGTTCCGCCTCTTTAGTATCGTGTGCCGTCACAGAGTTGGAAATGCCGCACGCTGGCAAGCGAGCGCGGGGCACTTCAGTGAGCGAACCGTGGGCAATATGAGATGGCTCGTCGCGTCGATACTAGCGGTTGTATTGGGTTGTGAGCGCAGCTGTAGTGATCAGGGTACACTAGATACCCACCTATTGCAGTGTGCGCGACGGCTGATGCAAACGCTACACTCAGGAGCTGTCGGGCGGCAACCAATTTGGAATACGTGCGGGAGTTGAAGCACATTCAGGGCAATATTACTTGCCGACGAAACCCGTTTCACTCCATCCGCTGACGTTTCATGAAGCGCTCAAGCACTTGGTTCGCGTTGATCCTGATAGCGTCGGTATTACTTCTAAGCGGCGCGTCAACAGGAAGCGCGCAAGAGCAAAGCCCGAGGACACCCATAAAACCAAGTGAACAGCGCACCCTCATACAGCAACCATCCACAAATCAGTCATCCCCACTGCGATCGCCCAATGCGGCGAGCGCTCCACCAAATACAAATAGTTCCAAACATGACGGCGATCACGGAGAAGAAAATTCGAGCGTGATGCTTTGGTTCGTCGGTATCAGCGCGGTCGCTACCGCGTTGATAGCTCTATTCAACTGGCAGTTGGTTGGCGTCACGGCTGAGATGAAACAGGCGACCACGGATGCCGCTCAAGCAGCGAAGGATAGTGCTGCTGCTGCTAAAGAGAGTGCGAGTGCTGCAAAGATCGCCCTGAAGATTGATCGTCCGTATCTGGTTGAGGAAGCTGTTCAACTTAAGGATTTCTATCCCGCGTCCCAGAAACCCCAAAAGCCAGTTAGTGCGGAGTTCGTACTCCGAAACTACGGCAAGGGGGTCGCTGCTTCGCCTTACGCCCGTGTTCGCTTGGATATAGTTGAAATCGATTTGCCAAAAGCGGCTGGCGAACCGCTTCCGCCAGAAGAAAGGCGCTATCCCATATTGGGCGATCACTTTCGTTGTGGACATACTGTATCGCGAGAACGCGCTATTCCGGCGGGGGCGGCTTCGAGTGTCTATAGAATCGTGCTGGGTGCTCGCGCCTATACATTCGACCGACGAATAGCGTTTCTCAGTGATGCACAACACGCCGCTTTGACCACCGAATGGGACTCCCTCGAAAATCGCGGTCCTAATCTCCAAATAGCCCTGCACATTGTGCTTAGGTATAGCGATGTAATCGGTAATGTTTATACCAGTGAATCGATATGGACGTACTGGCCTGCGGAGCACGCTGACGAGAACGGGCAGTTCATCCTCTCGCAGTGGGGCGAATAGATTAAAACACCGACCTCTCAGGTAAACCACGCTCCCGAGGCACACGAGTGTTACGCCCAACATAATTTCCTTACGAAAAGTGCATTCTGCTCCCGCTGCCTGATATCTTCGAATGCCGGAAATTGAGAAGGGGGCGCTACGTCGATCCGAGTTGGATTTCTTGGCCAATTCTGCTCGTCCCAACTTGTTAGCTTAGAAATATCCCCATCGAGTGCTTCTGATGAGACCACTTAGCAGGGGCTGACCGTCGATGTAGAAGGCTTCAGAGTATTCGACCCAGAGCTTGCGCCGGTTCGTGGCTTGATATTCCCTCTTCGAGATCGCACTTTGCGCGAAACGGCGACCTTGTTGACGTGTTTGATGTGCTCGGAAGAAGCAAGCCAGCGTTTGAATGAAAGCATATTGGTCCCCCATTGTGGTTTGTGGTTCGAGGTTCCATCTTTCAACATTAAAGGAAACGAAGAAACTGCAGAACCTGCCAATGGTATTTAGTCGAATTCAAATTTCTGAAGCAGGCACCAACGCCGCCCGAAGTCGCGTAACGACGTTTTCTCGAAGAGCAATTTAATGAGGTCGACGATGCGGCCGACGTCCCGAACGAAAAGCAACTTGTCGAAGATGCGAGGCTGAAAAACGAAGTCGAGCATCGCTGCGATTTGGAGAGAGTCCGAAAGGCGGTCAAACCGCTCATTGCGCCATCTGGTAAACCAAAGACCCTGTAACCCTATTCTACCTCGCACCCCTAGCAATCAATTCGGCCGTTATCAGCAAGACCGCTTTGTATTTTGCATAGACCGTCGTTGCTCCGCCTGCTACACGTGGATCAATTGCCGTCAGCAACTGATACAAGCTTACGCTCGTGGGTACTAGAAAGATGCTCTCTGCCAGTTGATCCAATTTCTTTTGTGTTGTCGAAGTAATATGGGCAGACCAATTTCGCATGGTTTTCAATTCCCGAAGTTCTCCACGAACAGTGCCTATATGTGGTTGATAAGGCCGTCCGTCACGGAAAAACAATCCCACTAGCTTTTCCACGCGCTCAACGTCGCTGAAATCAAAGTATCGGTTGGTTCCGACAACCATAGAGCGCGCATCCTCAAGTGACCGTGGGGATACATACTTCCGTGGAAACTTTCCTCTAGTCGTGGCTTTGCCCATCATGAACTCGGCGATCGACGCCTCGAGAAATCCTTCCCACGCGATATATAGGTTAAGAAACGCTGCAACCGTGATTTGCTGGCGGTCAACAGCGTTGAAGATAGGTTTACCCGAGTGCCGTTTCCTGTGCGCATTCGCTATCAAGCGGTCACTCTGCTTGACGCTTGCTCCAAACTTAGCCAGAACGCGTGCGATGGACACGACGGATTCTTACGGCTTAGGGCAAGAGACCAAGCAAGAATTTTGCGCGTCGCGTGCGAGGCGCTTCGTCTGTTGTTGCGCGCCGACAATCCTGAAGGAATTCTCTCTCTCGCCTAGTCAACGTATCTAGGTCTTCGACTTTAACTCCGAATAGTTGATCAACATGGTCGAACGCGTTTCGAGCTGCCTCGACACTGCTTTTATTCAATGCTTTGCGGGGTGCTGCAAGGTTAGGAATACCAAAGATGCAATGAGAGACGGTAGTGAATAGGGTATAGAAAAGAACTGGCCGGACAAACTCGGTAGTCGAAATGCCATTGTCAGGATACATCTCCGCGATCAACGCGATGACCTTATCAAATCGGTCCTCTTCTATGGGCTTCGCGCTCTCGCTGAAAGTGTCTTCATATTGCGCATAGTACCTACCAACCTGTTTTTTTGACTTGATCCCCTCACGCATCGCAATCAGGAGGTCGGCAGTGAGATTGACCTCAAGCATTCGCAGGATTTGATTCTGATTAAAGATGCCTTGCTTCAACCAAAAGTTGTTGTACTTGAAAGCAATCGCATCCGCCAGAATCTTGAAAGGGCCAAAATGTCTTGCGCTGATTTTTTCTTGCTCGTTCAATAGAACGGCGTAAGAATTGAGGCGACTAAATATGTCCAGAATCTCGCCGTCTGGCATATTGGTCAGCAGGTCAACGGCAATTTCATAGTCGAGAACCTGTTGTTGAGCGTCTTCCGAGAGCTGACTAAAGAGCTTCCCGCCATAGTCTGGGTGTTGCCGTCTACTAATGGAAAACCCGTCATTAACGTAGGAAAGGATTGTCCTCAATCGCTGCTGGCCATCAACGACCTCCCGTACAGTCGCTTTCGTAGCTACATTGAGCTTCTGCCGAATGAAGACTTTCGGCATTGGCTTACCTCGAAATATCGTGTCTATGAGGTAGCGTTTTGCTTTATCGCTCCAGACCTGCCGACGTTGGAAACTCGGGTTCAGCGTTAGCAGCTTACCTTTTTCCCACTCTACGAAATCGTTAACGCTGTAGGTTCTCGAATCGAAGTTTTTCATAAGGGCAGGCGATCGCCTCCACTCCAAGGCAGGGCGCATCATAGACCCTCCTTGGAGCGGCTGTCATCCCTCCGATTGCCCGCGACGCGTGGGCGTCGTAATGGAGGGCCATTCCGGCCCTGTCCGGTCCCTGACTGGAATGCCCAGTCGGGTCATTGGAGTCAACACAAACTCAGTCACTCTGACAATGAGGTTCGAGCGGTACGCGGTTTCGATCACCAAAGCCCTAAAAAATGTGATTTATTTCTACTATTCCGACCCCAATTCTAGCTGAAAGAGCGACATTAATAGAACAATATCTTCCAACATAGAACACAATTTGGGTATCTTTTCTCCAAACAAAACGGCACGGCTTCGACTCGGACAACCGTTGTCAAGTCGAGGTGCTAAGAAGAGAGCCACGTTGGAAAACACCGCCAGCGATCAACTATTTCGCCGCACTCAAATCGTGAAGTGCGGGATCCGAACCGCGACGCAGGTCTGACCAAAAAATTAAGGAGAGAGCGAATGACGGGGAAACCAAGACAATATCGACAAGGTGACGTGCTTCTGACCGAAATCAATCCACCGGCCAAACTTGGGAAACCGGTCGGCTCCATCGACGGCAGGCTGGTTCTGGCCAGTGGGGAGTTGACTGGTCACAATCATTCAGTTCCAGCTCTCGACGGGAAGGCCCAATTTTTCGAAGGGCCGCGGAACCTCAGATATCTGCACCTGACTGCTGTCGCACAACTCCAACACCAAGAGCACGGTACAATCTCGTTAGAAGAAGGATGGTACGAAGTTCGAGTGCAGAGAGAATACGATCCAGCTCAAACGTTTCCGACAAATGCAAATGACTAGAAGGAAAACAGCGGCAGAAATCAAAGACCTGACGGCCGAACAGTTTCGGGCGCTTGAAACTCACAATCGGGAATGGAGACGGGTCGCCATGCACAGCGGCGTCACAGATCATCAAGGCGTCGAGAAGGCGATTGGCAGACTCTATACTGTCTGCGGCCATGATTGGCCGACATTTGTTTGGTATGAATCGCCGCGCGAAATGCTGAGGTCCTTTGCGAACAGTCTCGGGCGCTTCGGCAAAGTCTCGCTGAGAGATGCGCTATGCCAGCCGTTACGACTGCGAAGAGAGGAGATCGAGCTTAGGAAATGCTTCGGGCCAATGCTTTGGGGCCTATCGACCACGCCGGTCGATCGCTTTTTAGATCAGCAGCCAGCGCTGATCATGGAGTCTCTACCGGATCAACTCCGGCGAGTGATGGTCCAATGTCTCAACGAAATTTCGATTGGACTCGAGCTTGACTTGATTTCGTTCCACAATTTCTGCGAAGGCCGTTTGGGTGTCCAATACGAATCACGCCGTCTTGAACAAATGCGTCTATGGTCAGAAATCTCCCAGACCGCCTACTGGTGGGCGCCATACGATACGACGTGCTTCGTCTCTGATCGACCAATAGGCATTCACTTAGATACCCGCGAACGGCTCCACAACCTGAAGGGACCGGCGATGTCTTTTGAGGACGGATGGTCGCAGTATGCGATACACGGCTGCTTCGTTTCGGAGGGGTTGGTGATGCAGCCCGAGGAGGCCAAGCTGGAAGACCTGCCGCTGGATGAAAATTTGGAAGTATTACACGCGACTATCGAGTTACTGGGCTACGAGCGATTTCTCGCGGCGTCACGCGCAAAGCTCGTGCAAGAAGACAATTTTGGGCGGCTTCATCGAATTCTTTTGCCTGACTACGAGCCGATTCTATTCGCCGAGGTGATGAATGCCACGCCTGAACCAGATGGTTCTGTACGTCGCCATCTCTTGAGAGTACCGCCGGAAACCGAAACAGCTCATGAGGCCGTGGCATGGAGTTTTGGTCGTCGCACAAATGACTACGTTCCGGAGGTGCAGACTTAAACGCAAAGCTGCGTCGGTGTCGATTTCTGCCCTCGTGGCGAACCAATGGACATCAACTCCCACGTGGACTATCCTTCTGCCCCTGAGTAATGCAGGTCTCCTAATCCGAGGTCAAACGGAATCTCAAGAGTAATTCGTGAAGGCAAGTGCCTCAGGCCTGAGCGAACTTCTGCGAATCCCGAAGCAAGCCAATCTACCCCAAAGCGTTTTCGAGGTTGGCGAACCGAGGTTCCGCAAAGCCCGCCTTTCGTCCGAACAGGCTGCAAAAGAAGGCGCAAAGGCGAACTTCTTCTCGCTGTTTGATCTCGAGCGACGTGAGACAGCTCACTCAAGGTTTATAGCCAACCTTCTTGATCCCCTAGGGAGTCATGGACAGGGTTTGCTGTTCTTAGAGGAGTTTACGGCCGCCGCAGGTCTAACCGGCCTCCCTAACGGTCTCTTCAATCATTTGCCTACACACTTTTGGGTGGCACGCGAGTTTCAAATCCCATCAGGGAAACGACTGGACATTGTTGTTACCTGTTTAGGTTCGCGCTTTATCATGGTGATTGAAAACAAAATTGACGCTCAAGAGGGCGAAAGCCAACTAAATGATTACCGCGATTGGATCGACACTCAACGTCAATATCGACATCCTTATCTAGTGTTTCTCACGCCACTCGGGGGGAACGCCCGAACCCTTTCAGCCTCGAAGTATACTCCAATCTCCTACAAAGAGCATGTCACAAAATGGCTAACGTCCTGCACAACTGCTTCTGAGCTGCCTCGGACACTTTGCGACCTGATCGAGCAGTATCTCTCGCTGATTCATAAACTCATTTCAGGTGATCCTATGGACGCTTATGACCAATCACTGGTCGACTTTCTTAAAGATCCCGAGAACTTTGCTTTCTACGTGCAACTGAACAGGGTCGCTGGAGGCGTAGAAGCTGAGATGAAGAGAAGCTTTTGGAATTCAGTGGCAGAGAGAGTCAGACAAAGTCTCGGGAACCCTAGCGAGATCAACATAGCGCCGCTGATTCCGGAGGGCAAACCAACGGGTGAACCAACGGGTGTATGCCTCTCCTACGCAACGCATTCCATTTCCGACAACCAATGTTTCATTAGCTTTGAACAGGAACAGGGTAGTTACCTTCTCTACAGCGTGCGTTTCATAAAGCCTGTCACTCTCAGTGCATCTTCAGAATCTTTAAGGAGAATCCGCGGCGAGTTGGCCGACAAAGGATATCAGCTCAAGGGAGATGAGGTGACCAATTGGATCGGCTGGCGGTATTTTAAGGGTGTTTCGCTAAATGACCCTGCGACTCTAAGTCGACTTGCAAGCGATGACGCCTTTGCAGGAGTGGCAGCTAATGACCTTCTCGAACTGTTCAGAGAACTTGGGCCCCACGTGATGCAGCTGCAGTACGATTTCAACAAGTCATAATAAAGGTGACCGCAAGCTGGCGGCGCAAATGCACTCCCGCGTCGGCGCTTTAAGCCTTGGTTTCCCTTCCACACCACTTTTACTATCGCTCTCATACTGTCATTCTCCGGCATTCTTCAAGAGGGCCTGAGTTGTGGCTTGAAATCGCCGGATTATGATGCCCGCTTTCTTTTCTATCGACTTCTCAAGACTTTACGCAAACAGGTGAATAACAACCGAGACGTTCACTAACCGTTGAAACTGAATATACGTAGGCAGACCCGAGATGGCAGGTCGTGAGCCAGAGATCTGCCTATTTGCTTAAATCAAAGAAACCTGACCTCGCCGACCGAACGGGCCGATTGGCTGGTATCGGCCCCTCGCTTTTTCGAAACAAGAGTGTAATCGGCAGGGCGGGAATAAAAAGAATAAAACAATTCGGCTCGAAGCGGAAGGACGGTATACCATTTAAAGAAGGCAGCTGCTAAATGCTCCTTTACGGTGACTCTCTCTTTTTCCACAGGGGGGGTGGTCATAGTGGTCATAGGACTGAGCCCTTTTACCATTCTAGCTATCACAATTAATCCAATAACCTTACAATTATTGTGGAGTATTCTAGATTATCTAAGACCTATAGGTACTTACCGCCGACCACCCCTTGACCGAGAAGGGACCAAGGCCATCTTCCCGTGACCTCATGTCGCCATTTCGGCGTCCTCACGCCTATTTAAAGGAGCCACCAAGCCCGTCTTCACGGGCTTAAGTCGAATTCCTTTATAACAATTTGGTCGTTCCGTCCCGTCGCCGCGGGGACGATAATCCGACACCTTCGGTGCCGCGATTTTCAGTTTTTTACCAAAATACGCCTGAATGCCCGCTTCCTGATTTGTTTCTATGCAGTAAATTGACCATGCGGCATAAAGATCCGATTTTGTAATCGAGTATTCGGCAGCAAGCTCGCAGTACTCCTCAATGAATACCTTTATCGGGCTACCAATTTCTTCGATATCACGAATCAATTCTGCCCCGCTAGAGGGTTGGACGAAATGACCTCGCTTGCGCAGTCTAATCAGACCCGCCAGTGCCCAATGTACAATTTGCTCTCGTTCTTCGACCAGTTTCTGGAACAGACTTGGATCCTCTTGACCTAAAAACGTGTTCCGTAGCTTCAGGGCTATCAAACGACTCGCATACGCGCCGGAACCGTCCGAAAAGTCGGGTGCTTGGTTGCTCATGATAACTAGCCGAGTGTTCAGCTGACCGGTCCAAGCGGACTTGTATTTCCGGTGTATTGTAATCGCATCTTCGCCGCTTATGCTCAGAAACCGTTCCAGCAGCTGCGCCGTATCAGAATGCGAACCAATCCGAGCGTCGTTAATTACCGCCAGAGGCTTGTCAATCAAAGGTTCGAGACCGAAATTCTCCGTCAGGGAGTGAGCGGTGGGACCGGCATAATTTGACGGCCCGACTAGCGCTTTCAGTATTCTTGCTATGGTCCCCTTGCCCGACCGCGGCGGGCCGATAATCAAGAAAATCTTTTGCTGGGAGGTGTTGCTGGTCAGTAGGTAGCCGAAGATTTCCTGCAACGTATCCATTGATTGTTGATCCTCACCCCAGAGATCAGTAAGAAAGCGAAGCCATAACTTGGGCTGCGGTGGAGCATCCGAGGGTCGGTATTCGCATGGTATGCTCCATGTATTAAAGAACTTGGGTGTCGACCTCATGAAATCCAAGGGGCTACCGTCTGGATCCAGTGGAAGCAAACCGTTGGCGAACGCGAGAATCGTGGAATTCTCTGTAATCGTTTGTTCGCTCTCTATCCAGAATGGCACCTCCTTTGTGCTATCGACGTGGATAGCGGCCTTTAGCGTCTCGACAATTGCCCTCATCTTGGGAGGAGTTGGATCGAAATCGGCCTCGAATTCTCCTTTGGTGCCTACTACTGTGCGGTAAAAGGCGTTGCTGAGAAAGTCCAATACCTTGTGCTCAAGTTCTTCGACCTCCAATATCTCGTAGTGACTACCTGTCCACCTGTAAAAGTTTCCTCGGTAGTAATGCAAGGTACGACTTCCATTAATTGTGAACAGCGCTGCGACCAGAATGCGACTGTTATCTAAAGGCTTCGTGGGTGGAGACACTTGTCGTCGTTTCGAGTTTCGGACACTAGTGTCCGCATGGTCTTGGCTCTCCAAGGCTCTGCGAATAGTCATCTCGCCGTAGGTCGAGCCTTCGGAATCATGAGATTCATCCCATTTTGCCCGATAAAGGCCTGAACGCCGGAAAATCCGATCAATCTGGTCTGGATTCTGCGTAAACCGTGCCAGAACCGAACAAAGTGCTAGATCAGCTTCGGAGTGCGAATGATACGCGGAACAGTCGCCGACTATCAAATCCTTAAATTTGGGATTTAACGAAGCCCTTCGTATAATCTCAGCATCGTCAGGATGATTGGGCAGTTGAGTTGTGTTTAAGTCGGGCGTCTTAGGTTTATCGAACCATTCCGCATAGAAGCTGGCAAGTTCCGTATCACGAGTTTCGACCGTCGAACGGTCGTTGACCACATGGCCAGTCAACGTCGTATACCGACCCTTCCAGTAAAGTTCTATGTGAGCGTTCGGACGAGCTTGTACACCAGTAGGGGTGGCTCGGTGCTTCGTTCCAGTGAAAGCCGGAGTTCTTAACAGAATCCTTATGCCTGTTCCGCTTGGGCTCACTTCGGTGTAGGAGTTTAATTGCCGGATAATGCCTTCGGCCCACTTGTCTATATTGCCGTTATTTGGATCGCGGCAGTTGTCCAAATCCACCATCATCTCGTCGTCAAGCACATAGCCGATACCGTCATAGTTCCCTACGACCTGCTTTGCGGCGGCGAAGGATACCCAGCTATCAGGATCAGTTACGCTCGCCGCTGCTCCTGTCTGTGGATTGAAAGGCTTTTTCTTTGGACGATCCCTTGATCCATCGACTAGTTGCCAGCAGACCCACCGGTGTTTTTCCTTTAGCTCTGCAGGTATTGCATCAAAGTTGATATCGGCAGAGAGAATCCAATTCTCTACATTCGGCGCGTTGCGCATATTTTCTGTATTTTGATTGTTCATAATGTTACCTCGTTTGGCGTCGTTTCGGCGCCAGCTATTCTGCTAATTGTGTTTCTTCGAGGCCGGTGATCTATTGTCCGAAGACCGCCTCGATGTTTGGCTCGGATGGGATGGTTTCCCCCGTTCCCCGTGTCTTCTTTCTTATCCAACTCTTCAGCGCGAGTACGGGTATCCTTAGAGAGCCGCCAATCTTGACGTAGGGCACTTGGTCCTTTTTTATCAACACGTACAGCTTCGACTTGCTTACACTTAATTTCCGGCTGGCCGCGGGTATCCGCAGCAGCAGTTCTTCCTCGGGATTTTCTATCGTCATAATTCACCTGTGCTTTGGTTGGGTCTCTCTCCCTCACCCTGTATTTTGGGCATCAAAACATCGCCCGATTAGTTATTATATCATAAAAGCTAAATTAAGTCAAGCAGAATCTTTTAAACTGAAATAAACGGGTTAAAGAATAGCTACCCTTAAAATCGGCTTGGTCCGGTGCAGTAGCGCCGGTTCGGCCTGAATCGGAGCGACTGGACGGCTTTTGGGGCGAACATTTATCCATTTTATTCATAATTTTATCCGGTTATTTGAGAAGCGGAATCAGGTAAGGATACGAGAACATCTTAAACGGAGTAGTTGCTTTAATTAACTAGATATGCTACTATTTAGATAGGTTTGGGGGCATTGAACAATGGCAAAAAAACGCGGGGCAAATGAGGGCAGCATTTATCAAAGAATAGAAGGGCGGTGGTGCGGAATTCTCAGTCTAGGGTGGGAAAACGGTAAGCGTAAAAGAAAATCCTTTTACGGTCCGACTGCGGCGGATGTTCGAGACCAGATGACGAAGGCAAAGAACGACGTACGGCTCGGCCTTCCGGTTTCGGCTGAACGTCAGACGCTCAAGGAATTTCTTGATCGCTGGCTCGAGGAATCGGTGAAGCCCAGCGTGCGACCACTCACGCACCAGCAGTATCACCAACACGTACGGCTTTATCTCGGGCCGTGCCTCGGGAGACACCGACTATCGAAGCTCTCGCCGCAACACGTCCAGTCTTTCGTCAATGACATGCTCCAGAAACGGGTCACACCTAAGGTTTCGAAGAAAAAGAACAAGGCTGCGAAACCTGCGATACCCGCGACGCATCGAACGCTCTCTCCGCGGACGGTGCAGTTAAGCCTCGCGATCCTGCGGCACGCCCTCGATCAGGCGGTCAAGTGGAATCTCGTCGGCCGTAACGTTGCGAAGCTCGTAGACTCGCCTCGCGTCAAGCGCCACGAGGTCAAGCCCTTCACGCCGGATCAGGCGCGTACATTCCTTACCTCCGTCCGTGGAAAGCGATGGAGTGCCGCCTATATGACTGCACTTACACTCGGGCTGCGGGAAGGCGAACTACTCGGGCTGCGCTGGCAAGACATTGACCTCGACGAGCGTACCCTGACCGTGAATCAAACAGTTCAGCGCATTCGTAGCGAAACCGAAAACACAACCAGCAGCCTCGAATTTTGCGAGCCTAAGACGAACGGGTCGCGTCGCACGCTTTCCGTTTCAGGAACTCTGGTCTCGATTTTGAAGGCTCATCGGCTCAGCCAGTACAAAGCTCGGCTCATTGCCGGCTCAGAATGGAGCGACAACGGGCTGGTTTTCACAACTTCCATCGGAACGCCAATCGAAAAGAGTAACCTTTATCGGGATTTCAAAGGGATCTTGAACGACGCCAAGCTACCCTCGATTCGATTCCACGATCTCCGGCATTCGACGGCCTCGCTGCTGCTCGCTCAAGGAGTGCATCCGCGAGCGATCATGGAACTGCTTGGCCATTCGAGAATCGGGGTCACAATGGACACCTACGCTCATGTCATGCCGGCCATGATGCAGGAAGTTGCCGACAAGATGGATGCAATCCTTGCGGGCTAAAACGGCAATGGCCAGTGTTCCCGAGCCGTGGTGGCTGTCAACGCTGGCTGTCAAACTTCAAAGTTGCCCGCGTTTGGAGCCAAAAACTTCAACGATTTGCTTGGTGGGCAGGGAGTGAATCGAACACTCGACACAAGGATTTTCAGTCCTTTGCTCTACCGACTGAGCTACCTGCCCACCGTGATTGGATGAGTTCGCGATGGGGCGAACCTTCATTCGTACCGATGATTGCCGCGCCGTGCAACGGCTTGTTCATCGGTTCAGCGCCGCTACCCGCGACTCGACGAAATCGATCACCTTGCCCTCCAGGTTCGCGCCGTCGAGCCG
Source organism: uncultured delta proteobacterium (assembly GCA_963724395.1). GTDB lineage: Bacteria > Desulfobacterota > Binatia > Binatales > Binataceae > Binatus. The sequence continues at coordinate 1,369,236 of CAVRUK010000006.1, forward strand.
GTCGATCTCCTGCACTCCGGTCGGACTCGTCACATTCACCTCGGTCAGGTAGTCGCCGATGATGTCGAGGCCGACAAAGTACAGGCCGTCACGCTCGAGGCGCGGCTTCAGCATCCGGCAGATGTCGCGATCGCGCGGCGTGATCGGCGCCTTCACGCAATTGCCGCCGACGTGGATATTGCCGCGATTCTCGTCGTCGCGCGGCACCCGCAGCATGCATCCCAGCGGCTCGCCGTCGAGCACGATCAGCCGCTTGTCGCCCTTGCGCGCCTCGGCGAGATAGCGTTGCGCCATAATGAGACGCGACTCGTATTGCGTAACGGTCTCGAGAATCGCGCCGAGGTTCCGATCTTTGGTGCTGACCAGGAACACGCCTTCGCCGCCGTGTCCGTCAAGCGGCTTCACGATCATCTCGCCACCCTGCTCGTCAAGAAACGTCTTCAGCCGCGAAATTTCATAGGTCACTAGCGTCGGCGGAATCGCGTCGGGGAAATTCAGCGAGTAGAGCTTCTCGTTGGCCTCGCGCAGTCCCGCCGGATTGTTGAGCACGAACGTGCGATGGTTGTCGGCCAGGCTGAGCAGCATCGTCGCGTAGAGATACGCCGCGTCGGCGGGCGGATCTTTGCGCATGAAGACCGCATCGAAGGTCTCGAGCGGATACTCCGCCCCCTCGTCGAGAAACCGGTAATGAGGATCGCGGCGCGCCAGTTCGCATCGCCGCGCCCGCGCGATGACCTGCGGGCCGCGCGCGTAGAGGTCGCGGACGCCGAGGAAATAGATTTCGTGGCCGCGAAATTGCGCCTCCAGCATGAACACGAAGGTCGTGTCCTTGTCGACCAGCACCCGCTCGAGCGGGTCCATGATGAACGCGAACTTGCGCGCCATCGGTTTATTTCGTTTTGTCGTCTTCGGTTGTCCTTTGCCCATCGTCAAGTAACCCCGCCGCTATGCTGACCGCTGCCAGAGCCGCTGTCTCGCTCCTGAGGCGATTTGGCCCGAGTCCCGCCGCGACGAATCCGGCCTTCGCGGCCTTCGCGCACTCGTCGTCGTCGAAATCGCCCTCGGGTCCAACCGCTATCAATATCGCACGCGGATGCACGCGTCGAATCACATCGCCGAGCGGCTGGCCCCCTTGCGCGCAGATTACGGCGAGCGTTTCGGACGGCACGCCGCGAACCACGTCGTCAACGCTGCTTGGCGCTCGCACTTCCATCGCGATCGGAGACCGGCTCTGCTTTGCGGCGGCGAGTGCGAGCCTGCCCCATCGCCTGAGCCGCTCCGCCCCGGGCGAGCGGACCAATCCGCGCGCACAGGCGATTGGCCATAGCTCCGACGCGCCCAGCTCTGCCGCCTTCTCGACAAGGAAATCCATCCGCGGGCCTTTGACGATTGCAGCGGCCAGGATAATTCGAGGTTGAGACCGCGACGATGACGAAGATTCGATGCGAATCACCGCGCGCTCGCGTTCGTAGCGCTCGATTATGCCGCGATGCTCGATACCCGAGGGATCAAGCAACGACACGCGCGCGCCGGCTGCCAGCCGCAGCACCGTGCGCATGTGGCGCAACTCAGTGCCCTCGACGTGCGCGAGGCGGCTCGCGTCCGGCGCGCGCGCAATCGAAAAACGCCGCGGCGTCGACGAAACCGCCATCAGCGTGGCGCTCGCGCCATCACGAGCGTCGTCCATCCGCGATGCGTCTTGCGGCTGAGACATCGCAGCGGAGAGCGGTAGTGACTCAGCACATCGGAGGCTTCGTCGGCGAGAAATCCGCCAAGAATCAGTCGACCACCGGGCGCAACGATTCGCTTCAGGTGCGGTGCGAGCTCAATCAATGTGTGGCTGAGAATATTCGCCACGATCAGATCGAAGTGGCGATGAATCGAAGCGAGCGGCACCGAGGAGAATCGAATCGATCTCTCGACGCCGTTCAAGCGCGCATTGACGCGCGCGTTCTCCAGTGCCGTCGGATCGACATCGATGGCGATTATGTCGCGCTCGAGCCCGTCGCCCTTGCCGAGCAGCGCCGCCGCGATCGCCAATACTCCCGAGCCCGTGCCGGCATCGAGGATCGACTGCGGCGTCCGCGCGCCCATCAGCGATTCTATCGCGCGCAGTGCGCCGGCCGTCGTCGGATGGTGTCCGGTTCCGAAGGCGCGCGCGGGTTGGACCACAATCGTCGTTCGGCCGTGCTGCGTCTCGCGCTTCCACGGCGGCACGATCAGCATTCGCCGCCCGACGCGAAACGGCCCGAACCGGCGCATCCAAAGCGTCGACCATCCCGGATCGACGATTCTTCGGACGCTGGAATTGCCAGCACCGTCGGCCGCGGCGCCGTCTCGCGCGGCGTCCGCGAGCATCCCCGCCCGCTCCATCATGAGTCTGAGCCGGGATAGTTCGCTCGCGGAGATTCGGTCGAAGTACGCTTCGAGCGCGACCGTCTTGTCCTCGCGCACGCGCGGCAGCTTCATCCCGGCGACGGCGCATCCGATGGCGCCGCCGGCCACGAGGATACCCGCAGCTTCATCCGCTAGATGCGCGTGAGTGCGGAAGATAGCCCGCGTGTAACTTCGCCTGGATGCGGCTGCGCGTTCCATAGTTGTCGGGAGTTTGGCATCAGAGCAGAGTTCTTTCGAGTCCTGATTTTACGTGCGAATTGTTGAAAGGCGAGGCGGCGGGGTTTGCGCCTGCGCTCGATGAGCGCGTAAACTCGCATCATTATCAGACGTCGATTTTTCCAACGTGGTGGAGGCGGGCTGTGCTGAACGTAGCCCATCGCGGGGCGAGCGGTACTTTTCCCGAGAACACCCTGAGCGCTTTTCGCGCCGCTATCGACGCGGGTGCGGTCATGTGCGAGCTGGACGTTCAGCTGAGCTGCGACGGCGCCGTCGTCGTGATTCATGACGAAACTGTAGACCGCACCACCGACGGCAAGGGCGAAGTCGCGGCGCTGACGCTCGAGGAACTCAAGCGACTCGACGCGGGCGCGAAGTTCAAAGGCAAGGGTGGCGCGCTCAAGGGCGAGCGAATTCCCACGCTCGACGAGGTGTTTGCCGTCACCAACGGCAAGTGCGGGCTCAATATCGAGCTCAAAGCCGGCGGCCTCGAGCATCAGGTCGCGCAGATCATGCAAGCGCGTAATGCACTCAGCGACAGCATCGCGTCGAGCTTCAATTGGGAATATCTGAAGAACATTCAGCAACTGAATTTCAATATTCGCGTCGGTTTGCTGGCCGAGGAGAAGCCGATCGACCTGATGAGGAGCGCAGTTGCAATGCGCGCGCATGCGATCAATCCGCGCTGGGACATGGTTACGGCCGATCTGTGCAAGGCCGCGCACGAGCACGGCCTCAAGGTGTACACCTGGACGGTCGATGCGGACGCGCGGATGCGCGCGCTAATCGAATGCGGCGTTGACGGAATCATGACGAACTACCCGGAGCGGTTGCGGACGGTGCTGGGCGGCTGATGGGACGTTTCGGCGACGACAAGATCGAAGAAGTTCGCACTCGCGCTGATATCGTCGAGATTGTCGGCGCGCACGTGCGGCTGCGGCGCGCGGGACGCAACTTCGTCGGCCTGTGTCCGTTCCACAATGAAAAGACGCCGTCGTTCTCGGTCAATGCCGAGCGCGGATTCTTTCATTGCTTCGGATGCGGCGCTGGCGGCAGCGTTTTCAATTTCATCATGCGCGTCGAGGGGCTGACTTTTCCCGAGGCGGTGCGTTCGCTCGCGAAAAAATACGCGGTCACGCTCCCTGAGCACGATGTCTCTGGGCCGGCGGCGGGCGAGCGCGAGGCGATGCTCAAGGCCAACGAAGTGGCCGCCGAGTTCTTCGCCCATGTGCTGTGGAACACGACCGACGGGGCGCTGGCGCGCGACTACCTGAAGTCGCGCGGTATCAGCATCGAGACGGCGCGCGCGTTCATGATCGGATTCGCGCCGAGCCGGCCGGCTTCGCTGGCGAAGGCGCTGGAAAAGCGCCGACTGCGTGACGCAGGCGTGAAGGTCGGGCTGGTCCGCAAGGATGCTGACGGAGCTTACGACATGTTTCGGGCACGCGTGATGTTCCCGATTCGCGACGCGCAAGGGCGCGCGATCGCATTCGGCGGGCGAGTGCTCGACACGCGACTGCCAAAGTACATCAACTCGCCTGAATCGCCGCTGTATTCAAAAGCGCGGACGCTCTACGGACTGTTCGAAGCGCGGCAGGCGATTTCGTCGAGCGCGTCGTCAGGAAAAGATCGCGCGATCCTGGTCGAGGGCTATTTCGACGTGATCGCGCTGTGGCAGGCGGGATTCAAGGAAGCGGTCGCCGGATGCGGCACGGCGCTGACTGTGGATCAGCTTCGTGTGCTGAGCCGCTATACGAAAAATGTGATCGCGTGCTTCGACGGCGACGCGGCGGGGCGCAAAGCCTCGATGCGGGCGCTCGAAATCTTCCTGCAGGCGGGATTGCTTGGCCGCGGAATTTTCATTCCGTCGGGCTTCGATCCCGACACGCTTATCCGCGAGCGCGGCGCGGCCGCGTTCGCGGAGCTGACCGAGAAATCCGAGTTGCTGGTCGATTATTTCCTGAGAGAACAGGCCGGAGAGGCGCGCGGCTCGATTGCCGAGCGGGCGCGGGCGGCGCAGCGGGTCGCTGAGATGCTGAAGTTGGTCGGGGATCCGTTCCAGTTCGATTTGCTGGCGCGCAAAGCTGCCGAGCTGTTGTCGATTGGCGAGGAAGTGTTGCGTAAGGAGGCGCGCGGACCGGGACGGTCCGCGGCGCCGTCGCGGTTCGCGCGCGAACGCGCGCGAATCGCGAATCCGCCCGCCGCCGCCGGGGCGGGCGGCGGCGACGCCGGCGCGAAGGCCGAGATCGGCCTCGTCGCGCTGGCGCTGCTGCATCCCGGACTGCGCAATGAAATTGCGCAGTCCGGCGCGACGGCGAATTTCGAAGAAATTCGCCTCGGCGGAGTCCTCGCCGACCTCTGCCGCACCGACGAGCCACACACTGCACTGGAACAGTGGATTGCGGATCGCCTGACGGCCGACGAGCAAAGCCACGTCAGCGAGTTTGCAGTCGGTCCGCAGACCGACGAGGTCGAGGACGAGACTCAAAAATATTCCAGCGATCTCAAGAAATGCCGCGCCCTGGTCAACGACTATGTCATTGCGCTCGAGCGTCGGCGACGCACGCGCGAACTGGGTCGGCTGCGCGAGAGCGCAGCCGACCCGGCCGGCGCGCAGGCCGTCATCGCGCTCCGACGCGAGCGCCGCGGCGCGTGAACGAATGTTCCCGCGTTCAGCCCTTAAACCGGCCGCGCGAACTTGCTACCATCATGGCAGCCTGATGCACCTCAGAGGGCCCATAGCTCAGCCAGGTTCAGAGCTGCCGGCTCATAACCGGCTGGTCCCAGGTTCAAATCCTGGTGGGCCCATACCATTCGTGCCCCCGGCGTCGCCGGCGGCTCGTAATCATGAAGACCGACAAACAACAAAACTTTGCGCGACGCGCACAACTTTAGTGGAGGGTCGAATTGCGTGAAGAGATAAACCGGCTGATGGATCTCCAGATCATCGACCGGCAACTGCAAGAGTTGGAGCAATCGCTGACCTCGATTGCCGGGCGAGTTGACCAACTTCGCGATGAGAACAAGAGCAACCAGGCTGAACTGGATCGCCTTACCGAACAAGACAAGGAAATAACCGCGGCCCGCAAAAAGTCCGAGCGTGAGCTGGCCGAGGGCGAAGTCAGAATCCGCAACAAGCGGATGCGATTGACGCTGGTCCGCAACGACAAGGAACTGCAAGCGCTGACGCATGAGATCGAGTCGTTAAAGGAAACCAATCAGCGCCTCGAAACCGAGCTGCTCACCTCGATGGAGGGCGCGGACGTGCGGACGGCGCGAATCAAGGAACTCAGCGAGGCAATCGCGAAGGGACGCGTCGATCTCACGGCGGCAGAAAAAGAAATCGCGGCGGAAGTCGAGGAGCTCAAGGCCAATATCTCGAAGACGCGCAAGGCGCGCGAGAAGATCGCCGAGAATGTCGACCCTGGCCTGCTCGCGCGCTACCAGATGATTTTCAGCCGCCGCGCGGGCGTCGCTGTAGCATTGGCCAAGGGCGGGACCTGCCAGGGATGCAGGATGCGGCTGCCGCCCCAACTCTACAACGAGATCCAGAAGCATCTGCAGATACATTTCTGCCCGAACTGCCAGCGCGTGCTGTACTACGAGGAGCCCGCGGAGAAGGCCGACTCGTAGGGAAGGGTAAATCACTTAATTTAATGCGGAACCCACCGCGGGTTCCGCACCTCTTTGGGCAGGGGTGACCCCTGCGCCCAGTACTAAGAAAAGATGCCTGACTTCGTCCGCCTCCGGTCGCGGATCCGCCACCGATCCCCCTCGCGAATCAGCGTGAACACCGCCGGCATCGGGATCGATTCCCAGAACTCGTAATTGACGTTTTGCATGAACGCGTGCAGCGCCAACGCGATCAGGTTGCCGTGGCTCGCGAGTATCACTGTGCCGGTTGAGTGTCGCGACGCGATCGTGTCGAGCACTCGCAGGACTCTCGCTTGCGCGTCGCGGCTCGACTCTCCATCCTCGAGCGCGTAGTCGAAATCTTCCCACGAGCGCTGGTAGTGCGCTTGCCAGTCCGGCAAATCTGCGCGTGAGAGCATGCGTTCGCGGAGGTCGTCGATAGTCGTGATGGTGAGGTCGCGCGCACGCGCGATCGGCTCGATTGTCTGGCGCGCGCGAGCGTAGGGGCTCGAGTAGGCGGCGTCGATACGCGTCGATGCGTGCATCTCGCTCAGCCGACGCGCGTCGCGAAGGCCTGTTGGCGTCAGCGGACGCGTGTATTCATCGAAGCCTGAAGTTCCGGGCGCGATCGCCTCTGCATGGCGAACTAGCAGGACGGTCAGAGGTCGATTGCCTTCTTGCATAGCCGATCAAAGAACACTCAATGCATCAGTACTGCCCGAAACCGGACCTTGCCCGTTATCATCCTATCGTAGCCTTCGGACGCCTTCTCGATCGGGAACGTTTCGATCATCGCGCGCACTCCCGTCGCGGCTGCGAATTTCAGCGTGTCTTCGGAGTCCTTCGAGGTGCCCGACGCCCATCCTATTATCGAGCGTTCGGCGCCTATCAGCTGGAATGAAGAGGCCGCGAACGATTCCGCGCTCGCGCCTACTATCACCAGTCTGCCGAGGACGCCAAGGCCGTCCACCAGCGCGCCGATCGCTTTGGGATCGGGCGCGGTGACGAGAATTACGACGGCACCTCCCTCCTTGGACATCTCGGCGGCTACATTCTGAGTGGCCGTATCGATGTAACGCCGGGCGCCGAGTTTCAGCGCCGGTTCCTGCTTGTCGCCGCCGCGTCCGATTGCGATTACGTCGTAACCAGATTTGGCCGCCCACTGGATTCCGAGGTGTCCGAGCCCGCCGATACCCTGGACGCCGACGAGGTCGCCGGGCTTCGCGCCGCTGTGGCGCAGCGCATTGAAGGTCGTGACTCCTGCACACATCAGGGGCGCCGCTTCCTCGGGACGCAACGCGTCGGGAATATGCGCAAGCGCCTCGACCGGCGCGATCACGTGCGCGGAGTAGCCGCCGTCGTAACTGATGCCGGGAATCTTCAGAAAGCGGCAGTTGACGAAGTCGCCGCGGCGGCATGGATCGCATTTAAAACAGTTTCCGCCATGCCATCCGACGCCGACCCGATCGCCGAACTTCCAGTCCCATGCGTCTTCGCCGAGCGACTCGATCACGCCGGCGATTTCGTGTCCCGGCGATCGTGGATAGGTAATGCCGGGCCAGGCGCCGTCTTTCGTAAACATGTCGCTATGACAAATGCCGCACGCCTGGACCTTAATCCGCACCTGCCCGCGCGCCGGCTCGGAGATTTTCTCGTCAACAATTTTGAAAGGACCCTTGGCTTGTTCGACGCGAACGGATTTCATCTTTTTAGCTCCAAGATTTCGAGATGCGCGGATTTCAGGATCGCACCAATCTGAAGTTGAGTCACATCGCTCTGCTGTCTGTCTCCTCTCCCTGTGAGGGAGAGGATGAAGGTGAGGGTCCAAATACAGCGGGCGCTTCGCGCGCGATTCAGGATTCTGCCTCTGCTCTGACAGGCGGAGCGCCAATCGAAAAGATGCTACTCTAATCCCGCCGGAGTGAGTCGGGCGATCGCTTCCCGTCACACGGAAGAGGAAAGTCCGGGCTCCACAGGGCAGGATGGCCGTTAACGGCGGCGCGGAGCGATCCGCGGAAAGTGGCACAGAAAATACACCACCCGCAAGGGTAAGGGTGAAATGGTGGGGTAAGAGCCCACCGGCGCGCGAGTGATCGTGCGCGCATGCCAAACCCCATCCGGAGCAAGACCAAATAGGAGGCTGAGCGGCCCGCTCTTAAGGCCTCGGGTATGGTCGCATGAGCCGCCGAGCAATCGCCGGCCTAGAGGAATGATCGCCGCCCGCAAGGGCACAGAACCCGGCTTACAGACTCACTCCGGTTCTTTCACCACGCGCGCCGCCGCGTCCAGCGGCTTCAAGATCGCAGTACCCGACGTCAGATAACGCGACACTCGCGACAACGCCGCTAAATCCCGCACCCCGGCCTCAATCTCCGGCGCGATCGCGAGCTTCACTCCGCGCGGAAGTTCCCGCGCGAACGCTGCCACCCGCTCGATCTCGTCGAGCGTCCTGTCCCGATACGCCTCGAAGTGATGGACCAGGCGCCGAAAGCCGTTGGCGTCGGCGCCGTCTTTCGCGAGCGACGCTCGCAATTCCGAAATTTCCGCGAGATGACTCAGCGGACGCTCGGCAGAATGTTCGACGGCCGACCATGTCCGCTCGTCGAGGAACCGGTTGATGACTATCGCAGAGAGCTTGAGTCCCTCGGCGTCCATCTGTGCGAGCAGCTCGCGAGCTTGCCGGATACGGTCCGGCTCCGCCGTGGTCACCATCACGAATTTGACGGCCGGCGAATGCAGCAGCGCTTCGGTCTTATGCAGGCGATCGATAATGGCGTCCATGCTGTCGGCCATCGCCGCGAAAAAGTCCGTGATGGTCGAGAGCACCGTGCCTCCTGCAAAGCGCTCGATCTCGTGCACGACATATCTCGCGGTCTCGCTAGCGACCCTCATCGCGATCCGCCCGGCGGAGAGCGAAGGCGTGAAGAGCCATCGCGCCGTGCGCGAATCGAGCAGGCGGATGAGCCGCGCAGGGGTCTGCAGGAACTCAAACGAGTGCGACGCGGGCGGAGTGTCGACGACTTCGAGCTCGAAGGCGCCTGTCTGATGAAGATCGTAAAGGCGCTGGAGCGCGGCGAAGGCTTCGGAGCCGGCGAACTCGGCGGTGAGGCTTTTGTAGAATGGATTGTCGAAAATTCGTCGGCGCGTCGCCGGATCCGCGACGAAACGCTCGATGATCGCGTCCCAGGACCCCGACACGTCGAGCATCATGGCGGACAGCTGAAGATGCGCGTCGAGTCCGGCAACCGCGAGTTGTCGCGCGCCGATTCGCGTCGGCTGCCCGCCCAGCCGAGCCAGGCCGAGCGCGTCGCGCAGGCGCTCGGAAGGATCGACGGTGATCACGGCGGTGTTGAGACCGGCGGACGCGCCCGCGAGCGCGAGCGCGGCGGCGACAGTGGTCTTACCGACGCCGCCGGTGCCAAGCAGAATCGGAATCGAGCCCTTGATGAGCAGGTCTTTCAAGTATCGGCTCCGTTTGCAGCGTCAAGATAGCAGGCGTGGAGATTGGTCGCATAGAAGGACAACCGCTGTCATCGCACGGCGCTAAGCTGTGGACAGTGAGTTCGACGCTGCCGCTATCGAAGGATAGAATCCAGGCGGGTGGCGTGGAGGTGGCTTTGATGGAGTCGGAAATGGTCGTGGCGGCGCTGGTTGTCCTGAGCGTTTTGTCGATTGCGGGTCTTCTGATCGTAATCGCGAAGCTGCGCTCGCTTCCCGCAAAAGATTCCTTCGCGCAATTGGCCGAGCGGCTCGATTCGGTCGCGCGCAGTCTCGACGAAAAATTGACGCAGACGCGCACCGACCTAGCCGGCCGCCTTCAGCAGGCGCAAGGCGACCTCAGCCTCGCAACTGCGGATCGCTTGTCCGAAGGATTTCTAAACCTCAACGCGGCCCTGGAGCAGCATCTCTCTGCCGGCCGCCAGGAGCAGGCGAATTCGCTCAAGCTGGAGATTGCGGCGCTGACCACGCAGACCAAAGACAGTATCGAGGCAATCCGATCGGACGTCGGCGAGAAGCTGGCCGCGATCACCAACACCGTGCAAGTGAAACTCGATCAGAATATCAAGGACGGCTTTGCGCAGTTCGAAAAGGTTCAGAATCATCTCAACGAAGCGCAGGAGCAACTGAAAAATCTCGGCGTGATCGGCGCGTCGATCAACGACCTCAATAATCTGCTCAAGATGCCGCATCTGCGCGGACGGTTCGGCGAGCAGGGACTCCAGCGGCTGCTCGCGGACTTTCTGCCGCGGCATATGTACGACCTGCAGGCGTCGCCCGGCGGCGAAGGCTCGGGACGCGCCGACGCGGTAATCAAGTTTCCCGATCGGATGCTGCCGATCGACGCGAAGTTTCCCCGCGAGCAGGTGCTGGCGCTTTTCGAGACCAACGATCCGCAGGCGCTGGACGAGGCCCGCGTCGAGTTCGAGCGCGTGATGAAGGAGCAGGCCAAGCGAATCGCCGCTTATATTCAACCCGAGAATGGCACCACCGACATGGCGCTGATGTATCTGCCGAGCGAAACGCTCTACATGGAGGCGGTGCTGAACGCGGAACTGAGCGAATGGCTGAACAAGCGGCGCGTGTATCCGGTTTCGCCGAACACGCTGATCGTCACGCTGCAGTCGATCCAGATGGTTTTCAAAATGTACGAGTATGCGAAGGGTCACGAACGCGCGACCGAGGAATTGAAGAAGGCGCAGAACGCATTCGGACATTTCGAGAATCAGTTCGAGGCGCTGGGCAAGTCACTGTCGAAGGCGCAGGACGCATTCGAGGTCGCCAAGGGGCACTTGACGCGTTATCGAAATCGCGTGACGGGGCTCACCGGCGAGCCGGCCGCCGAACTGGAATTTCCCGCACCGCCGAGCAACGTGCGCGAAATCGCCTGAGCGTTTTTTCATCTACTGCGATTCCTGGTCGGACGGCGCCGGCGGCTTTAGTTGGCTGCGCTCCTTGCCCGCGACGATCCATCGCTCGACTTCGTGGCGCTCGCGCTTCAGGAATCCCGCGATAGCGCGCCTGAGATCGGGATTCGAGATGTAGTGGATGCTGCGCGTGAGTGCCGGGTCGAAGCCGCGCAGCCATTTGTATTCGCCGCCGGCGCCGGGCTCGTAACGCTGGATGCCGTTCAGGATCGAGTGCTCGATCCCCGCGTAGTAGCAGACGTTGAAGTGCAGGAAGCGGACTTCGCGGAAGCATCCCCAGTAGCGGCCGTACATCACGTTTGCTTTCGCGAGGTTGACGGCGCCGGCGATCAGCTCGCGTCCCGCGTACGCGCCGATGAAGACCATGTTGCGTTTGAAAGATTTGCGGATGAGGTCGAAGAATTCCTCGCTTAGATACTGTCGGCCCCAGTAAAGCTTTTCGATCGTCGAGCAGTAGATTCGGTACATCTCGGCGAACATCCGGTCGGGGATTTCCTCGCCCGCCGTCACCCGGATGTGGACGCCCTGGACGTCCATCGCGGCGCGTTCGTGACGAACCGCGGTGCGCCGCTTGTGCTTGAGGCGGTTAAGGTAATCTTCGAAGGTCGCGAAGCCCGCGTTGTGCCAGTGGTACTGATAGCCGAGCCGCTCCATGAAACCGATCGGCGCGAGCGCGGCGGCCTCGTCCGGCTCGCAGAAATTGACGTGCACTCCGGACAGCTTGTTGTCCTCGCAGATCGAGGTGAGCGCGAGACCGAGCAGATTGATCAGGCCGGTTCGATCGACGCCGGGCGCCGTGAGAAATCGGCGTCCAGTATGCGGCGTGAACGGCACGCCCACCAGAATCTTTGGGAAGTAGCGGATTCCGGCGCGCTCGGCCGCGTCGGCCCATCCGTGGTCGAAGACGAACTCGCCCATGCTGTGAGTCTTGAGATAGAGCGGGCACGCCGCGACGATTTGCTTCCTGGGACCCTGGCGGACGACGAGATGATACGGCGCCCATCCGGTGTCGCGCGCGGCCGAGCCCGAATGCTCCATCGCGCGAAGCCAGTCCCATTCGACGAACGGCGAGTCGTCGGGAGTGAGCAGACTATCCCAAGCATCGCGCGGAATTTTGTCGATTCCCTCGACGATTGCGACGTCTAATCGGGGTGCGGCGTCATTCATGGCAAAGTCAAAATATCAGACTTATCGCAACTGAACTGATTTTTCGCGGATGCTCACTAGGCATCCGCGAATTTGTTATTATATTTATCAGACAGAGCGAGGCGCTCCGAGCGACAGAGGTGCGATGGCGGATTTCGTGCGCAAGCTAACGATTTCGGCGCGAGTCACCGACGGTGACGGCAATGGCGACGGCCGCCGTTCTGGCGATGGCGATATCGTTACCGAGCGCAAGACCCGCACCAAGTCGAAAACCGCCAAACCGCCTCTCTACAAGGTGATTTTGCTCAACGACGATTACACGCCGATGGAATTCGTGGTCGAAGTGCTGAAAGCGGTGTTTCACAAGCCGCATGCCGACGCGACGCGGATCATGCTGCACGTTCATCAGAACGGGATGGGCGTGGCGGGCGTGTATCCGTTCGAAGTCGCGGAGACCAAGACGCACACCGTCGAGGAACTCGCGCGGCAGGCCGAGTATCCGCTCAAATGCGTGATGGAAAAGGAGTGACAAGGCAGTAGCATCGATGGCTTCATCGAATAACAACATCATGATCAGCCGCGAACTGCAGGTAACGCTGCAACTCGCGATGACCGAAGCAGTTAACCGTCGTCACGAGTTCGTGTGCCTCGAGCATCTGCTGTTCGCGATGCTCCATGACGTGACGACCACTACGATACTGAAGAATTGCGGCGCCGATCTGGATGCGATCCGGCGCAAGCTGGCGCATTACCTCGACGAGCAGGTCGAGCGGATGCCCAAGGGCGAAGAGGTCTCGCCGCGCTACGCGATCGGAGTGCAGCGGGCGATGCAGCGCGCGGCGTTGCACGTGCAATCGGCGGGGCGCCAGGAAATCACCGGCGGCAACGTGCTGGTCGCGATGTTCCACGAGACCGAATCGCCGGCGATTTTCTTTTTGCAGGAGCAGGGCGTCACGCGCTTCGACGTGATCAATTTTATTTCACACGGGGTTACGAAGACGGGCGCGGAAGACGACGAGGACGGCGAGGATTCGGACGGCAAGGATTCGATCGAGCGCGACGGGCACGAGCACGAAGGCGGCGACGAAGAGGGCGAGCGCAAGCTGTCGCCGTCGAAGGCGCTCAACACTTACGCGATCAATCTTGCGAAGCGCGCGGCGGATGGAAAAATCGATCCGCTGGTCGGCCGCAAGAAGGAACTCGAGCGCGCGGTGCACGTGCTGCTGCGCCGGCGCAAGAACAATCCCGTGTTCGTCGGCGAAGCGGGAGTCGGCAAGACCGCGCTGGCCGAGGGGCTCGCGCTCGCGATTCACAAGGGCGACGTGCCCGACGCTCTCAAGGGCGTCGAGATTTACGCGCTCGACATGGGCGCGCTGCTCGCGGGCACGCGCTTTCGCGGCGACTTCGAGCAGCGCCTGAAGGCGGTCATCAAGGCTGTAGTCGGCGACTCGAAGCGAATTTTGTTCATCGACGAGATTCACACGATCGTCGGCGCGGGAGCTGCGTCGGGCGGCACGATGGACGCATCCAATCTGCTGAAGCCGGCGCTCGCGTCGGGCGACCTGCGATGTATCGGATCGACGACCTACCAGGAATACAAGCGCTCGTTCGACAAGGACAAGGCGCTCGCGCGCCGCTTCCAGCGAATCGACGTGGTCGAGCCGACGCAGGACGAGGCGGTGCAGATTCTCAACGGCATCAAGTCCTACTACGAGAAGCATCACAACGTCCGCTACACCAATTCGGCGATCAGATTGTCGGTCGAGCTGTCGGCGCGCTACGTCAACGACCGCTTCCTGCCCGACAAAGCGATCGACGTGATGGACGAGGCGGGAGTCGCCGGGCATTTGCGCGGCACGGGCACTACTGAGCCGGTGACGGTCGGCACGCGCGACGTCGAGCGGACGGTTGCTCGGATGGCGAAGATTCCGGAGCGCACGGTGTCGGCGACCGATCGCGGACGGCTGCAGACGCTCGACGAGGACATGAAGCAGGCGGTCTTCGGCCAGGACGAGGCGATCAACTCGGTCGCTCGCGCGATCAAGCTCGCGCGTTCGGGCCTGAGTCATCCCGACAAACCGGTCGGCGCGTTTCTGTTCGCGGGACCGACGGGTGTCGGCAAGACCGAAGTGGCGCGCCAGCTCGCCAAGGTCATGGGCGTCGAGTTCATCCGCTTCGACATGAGCGAATACATGGAGCGGCACACGGTGTCGCGCTTGATTGGTGCGCCGCCGGGATACGTCGGCTTCGACCAGGGCGGCCTGCTCACCGACGCGATCAACAAGACGCCGCATTGCGTGCTGCTGCTCGACGAGATCGAAAAAGCGCATCCCGACCTGTTCAACATCCTGTTGCAGGTGATGGATCACGCGACGCTGACCGACAACAACGGGCGCAAGGCGGATTTCCGCAACGTGATCCTCGTGATGACGACCAACGCCGGCGCGCAAGAGCTGTCGCGCGCGATGATCGGCTTCCACGGCGGGGTAGGGCAGGGCAATCCCAAGGGCGTGCTCGAGAAGATGTTCGCGCCGGAGTTCAGGAACCGGCTGTCGGCGACGATCGAATTTGCACCGCTAAGCCCGGCGACGATGGAACGCGTGGTCGACAAGTTCATCGCGGAACTGCAGGAGCGCCTCGACAAGCAGAAGGTTGTTTTAACCGTTACTGCCAGCGCGAAGAAGTGGCTCGCAGAGCATGGTCACGATCCACGCTTCGGTGCGCGCCCACTCGGGCGGCTGATCGAAAACGAGATCGCCCGAGAGCTGGCGGATCAGGTCCTATTCGGCAAGCTGACAAAAGGCGGCAAAGCAACTGCGGATCTCGACGGCGACAAGCTCGCATTCTCCTACGAGCCGAATCAGGCACGTCAACCCGCGCCGGTAGCCTGAACTAGTCCCCTCCTCCAACGTCGGAGGAGGGAATCAGGCGATTGCCAAGCCGGCATCAGCGAGCCGTCCCTCGAGCAACGGGATGCGGTCGTGGCCCCAGAATGGTTCGTTCTCGAAGATGAATAGCGGCACGCCGAAGACGTGATCGTTCGCGGCTTCGTCCTGGGCGCGCTGATAGGCTAGGGCGCCTTCGCCTGACAGAAATTTGCGATAGTCGTCCACTGACATGCCGAGGCTTTCGATCACGCTCGCTACTGCTTCGGGCTGGTCGGCTTCCAGTTCACGTTTGAAGAATAGCTCGTACACTCGACGGCTGTAGTCGAGCAGGCGGCCGTGATGTTCCGCGAACAGCCCGCCGATGAGAGCCGGCGTCGTGTCGTAAACCTTCAACGGCCCGCGAATCACGAGGCCGCGCGGCTTCGCCCATCGACGCGCGTCGAGATACGAGTATTGCGCCTTGTGCTCCGAGTAGAGACTGCGCTCGCCCTTGCCCTTGATTCGAAGCTGGAACGGAATCCATCGGATGCGAATCCGAAATCGATTTTCGAGCGCGAAGGCGGGATCGAATGCGAGGTAAGCGAACGGACTCTTGTAGTCCGAGTACATTTTCACTGTTTTCAGTGACACCGTCTTAGCTTCAGATTTGCTCTGAGGGCTTCTGCAGCACCGTTGGACGCACCCACTCAGCTCCGCCCGTCTCAGGATGATCGATGTTGTAATGCAAGCCGCGCGACTCACGCCGGCTCATCGCGGATCGCACGACCAGCTCCGCGACCTTGGCGAGGTTGCGCAACTCGATCGTGTCCGCGTCGAGCAGATGGTCCCAGTAGTAGCTGTGGATCTCGTCCTTGACCATCAGGATTCGCCGCAGCGCGCGCTCGAGGCGCCGGTCGCTGCGCACGATACCGACGTAGTTCCACATCAGGCGGCGAATCTCGTCCCAGCTCTGCGTGATCATCACGCGCTCCTCGCTGCGAATCGCGCGCCCGGGATCCCATTCGGGAAACTCGGGCGGCGCGCCGCCACCCGACTCGACGATTTCGCGCGCCGACGCAAACCCGCGGCGGCCCATCACGGCCGCTTCGAGCAGCGAGTTCGATGCGAGCCGGTTTGCGCCATGCAGCCCGGTCATCGCGACCTCGCCCGCAGCGTACAGGCGCGGAATCGAGGTGCGTCCGTCGAGATCGGTCTGCACGCCGCCGCACATATAATGTGCCGCCGGCACCACCGGGATCGGCCCCTTCGTCAGGTCATAGCCAAAGCTTAAGCATCGCTTGAAGATATTCGGAAAACGCCTTTTGATGAAATCGGCCTCGCGATGGCTCAAATCGAGGTACACGAAGTCCAGTCCGTGGCGCTTCATCTCGGAATCGATCGCGCGCGCAACCACGTCGCGCGGCGCCAGCTCGGCGTCGGGATGGTAGCGCCTCATGAACGCGGTGCCGTCGGGCAATTTCAGAATCGCGCCCTCGCCACGCAGCGCCTCGGAAATCAGAAACGACTTGGCGGCGGGATGATACAGGCAGGTCGGATGGAACTGGTAGAACTCGAGATTCGCGACCGACGCGCCCGCCCGATATGCCATCGCGACGCCGTCGCCCGACGCGATATCGGGATTCGTCGTGTAGAGATAAACTTTGCCGGCGCCGCCCGTCGCCAGCATCGTGGCGCGCGAAATCACCTTGCGGATTTCGTGAGTGTTGCGATCGAGCGCATAGACGCCCCAGCACGCGCCGGGCATGCCTGCGCTGGGAGTCTCGACGAGCAGGTTGATCGCGACGTGGTTTTCCAGAGTGCGGATATTGGGGCGCGCGGCCGCGGCGTCGGTCAGCGCGCGCATTATTTCGCGCCCGGTGAGATCCTGCGCGTGAAGCACGCGGCGATGGCTATGCCCGCCTTCCTGGCCGAGGTCGTATTCGAGCTCGTGGTCGTCAGGACTGCCGGGCTCGACGCGGGTGAAGCGAGTGCCGAGCCTGATCAGCTCGCGCACTGCCTCGGGACCTTCGCGCACGATCGTCTCGACCGCGATGCGATCGCACAGGCCGGCGCCCGCGCGGATCGTGTCGTCGATATGCGATTCGAACGAGTCGTCGACGCTCCACACGCTCGCGATGCCGCCCTGAGCGTACGCGGTGTTGGCCTCGGAGCTGGCGGCCTTGGTGAGTACGGTGACGGTGCCGACTTCGGACGCCTTGAGGGCGAAGGTCAGGCCCGCGATGCCGCCGCCGATTACCAGGAAGTCGCTGAACAGTTGCGCGTTATGCCTCATCAGGTGGCCTCGGGAGCGCCCGCGAGAGAATCGGGCGGCGTTCGTTGTGTCAATTTGACGCTACTCGGTCTGCGCTCGGCCAGTCAAGGAGATCGAGCGCCTGCGATTTGCCCCCTCCAGCCGATTCCAATATTCTTGATGGCACGGATCGAAACGAAAAGCTTTCAGATTCGTCTAGAGGCTGAGGGTCACGCCCGTGCCGATGACACCGCCAAACATGGTCACGATGTTCCGGATCGCAACGGCGCCGGTGCTCATCTGGATCCTGATGCACACCGGGCCGAGCGCGTCGTGGCTGGCGGCGGGAGTATTCTTCGTCGCGACAGTCAGCGATTTTTTCGACGGCTACCTGGCGCGCAGTTACGACTACGTCACCACGCTCGGCAAATTTCTCGATCCGATGGCCGACAAGCTGGTCGTGACCACCGCGCTCATCATGCTGGCCGGGATGGCGCGCACGCCGCACGTGCCTGCGTGGATGGTCGTCGTGCTGGTGTCGCGCGAAATAATGGTGACGGGACTGCGCGCGGTCGCTGCGGCTGAGGGCCTGATCGTCGGCGCCGAAGAGCTCGGCAAGTACAAGATGACGCTGCAGGCAATCGCGATTCACGGCCTGCTGATTCACTATACGTACCTTCACGTCGATTTCTTCGCAGCCGGGATGTTCATCCTATGGCTCGCGATGGCGGTGAGCGTGTGGTCGGGCATCGATTACTACGTGCGCGTGGTCAGGGAGCTGCGCCCGAAGCCGATTGCCGCCAGTGGCAAGCGCGCGGTGATTTGACAGGCGCGCTCGCGCCGGATAATCAAGTGGATTCGATCTACCGGATTGGAGAGCGGGTGTAGCTCAGTTGGTAGAGCGCGTGCTTGCCAAGCACGAGGTCGTCGGTTCGAAACCGATCACCCGCTCCATCGCATCTCCAACTCGAAAGCATTGCGACTGTCTAGCTCTTTTCGCCGCTTCGGCTGCTTTGAAGCGCGCGAAGATTCCCCAAGAGCCAGGGAAATCGAGATACCTCGAGGCCTTCGTCGATTTCCGAGCATGGCGCGGCGGACGGCTTGCCACATTATCGCTTGCCATAAGACTAGTACCGTGGCATAGAACAAGTATCGTAACCAAAATACCTTGCTGATTGGTAAATCGTTGACAAAACGGTTTTAGCAATCAAGAACTTTCTTACCACGAATTAGTGAATTGCTGACAAAACGGTTTACAATGAAAAGATTACTTACCACCGGCGTCGATGGCGTTGATCCTGGTTACGGCCGCTGCCGTTTCAGCGTATTGCGGGAACGCGAACGGGGAAATTTCGGGGCTGTCAATCGGCGTCCGCCTTTCGGTCGCAAAGGCGCCAATCATGGTCTTGGCGCAGGCCGAGCCCAATTTACCTGAGGCCGCCAACAAGCCGAGCGACATGCAGACACTTATACCCGGCGGCATGCTTTCGGCTGAGATCGGTGCTCAGGATTCCCAAGCTGGTGCCGGCAATAGTCTGGATGTAAGCTCTGACGCCCAAGGTGGAATTGGCACTCCTCCTCTTGGCACTCCTGGTACCGGCGATCCCGTTCCCGGCTGTACAAACGGCAAGGCCGTTGGGAACAAGCACTGTGTCACCACCCCCTCGGAATGAGGTTTTCACATCGGAGTCAGCGCCACCGATTGTCAGATTGAAGCATGGTTTCAACCACAATCGGTGGATTAGCGTTCTCGTCGTGGCTACCTTCAACCGCAGGGGTGTGTGAAGCATAAGCGGAATAGCGGCCTGTCACGTCCATCCAGTCCCGTCGCGTAGCGCAACTGCACATCGCTGATTCCATCGTGATGGCTCCCTCGGGAACCGTCTTCGCACTGAAACGCACGCGATGGGTATCCTCGTTCGAAATTGCGTCGTTACCGTAATGACAGTTACGACAAAGGGAGGATCGCTCGATGATTGCGAAAACGCTGTCTGCGAGAGCTCGTACGTACGCGCCAATGTTTGCCGGAATACTCGTGGCATGGCTTGCGCTGATGCCCGAGTTGGCCGCGGCCCAATCCACAGAGGGCCTGTCCGATTTGCAGAACGCTGCGGACGCGATGAACGCGCTGGCGCTCGCTATGCGCCCTGAATTGACATTCTGCCACGGCGACTTCGCGCTGTGCGCGGCTGCCAGCTGCACGCCAACCGGCGGTACCATCAAAGTCAACGGCAAGAAATTCCCGGCGGCGTTGTGCGAATGCCCCATTCTGAACGGATGGAGCATCGCGGACCTTAACGGCGGCAACATGACCGGAAGCTGCGATCCGCCGCCGAACGGGGTCTGGTCCCTCTATTTTCCACTCACCGAAATCCCGCAGGAGTTCACAATGCCGCCGTGGCAGACCGTCGCAGCGACCCCCCTGGTCTGTCCCGGAGGCAATGCCAGCGCTTATGCCGAGTGCTTCAGCTTCGCCTGCGTGCTCGACGGTTCCGTCAACGGCCAGCCGCTTGCGAAATGCAGGTGCCCGATCGACAGCGCCAAGAAGCAGTTCGTGACGGCCGGCGGAAATTGCGATACCTCGAACTGCCGCGCGGAATTGTTGATCGGGGCCCCATTCCAAATAGACATCAACGCGTGTAGCAACTAGCTCGTCGTCCCGCACACAGGATCCTACGCGCGCCCGCTCGCACCACCTACCGATGCGAGCGGCGCGCGTCCGAACTTCCGCGAGTTCAGCAATCGCGCTCGCATCTATTCATAAGCGGCCGGCAATGCGAAACTTTGTGGTGTTCGCCGCCGAGATCCTGTCGAGGTACTTCCATGTCGGAACCGCTCTCAGACCAGCAGCTCTCTCTCATCGACGCTTACTGGCGAGCGTCCAATTACCTGACCGTCGGCCAGATTTACCTGATGGCGAATCCGCTGCTGCGCGAGCCGCTCCGGCCCGAGCACATCAAGCCGCGCCTGCTCGGCCATTGGGGGACCTCGCCGGGGCAGAATTTTGTTTACGTGCATCTCAACCGGCTGATTCGCGAGCACGACGCCAACGTCATCTATATTTCCGGTCCCGGCCACGGCGGCCCGTCAGTCATGTCGCACACTTATCTCGAAGGCACCTACTCCGAGATTTATCCGCGCATCTCCGAGGACGCCGAAGGCATGCGCCTGCTGTTTCGCCAGTTCTCGTCGCCGGGCGGTGTGCCGAGTCATGCCGGCCCGCACGTCCCGGGCTCGATCAACGAAGGCGGCGAGCTCGGCTACTCGCTCGTGCACGCGTTCGGCGCGGCGTTCGACAATCCCGATCTCATCGTCGCCTGCGTGATCGGCGATGGCGAGGCGGAAACCGCGCCGCTCGAGGGCGGATGGAAAGGCGTGCAGTTTCTCAACCCGGTGCGCGACGGTGCGGTGCTGCCGATCCTTCATCTGAACGGTTATAAAATTTCCGGCCCAACCGTATTCGGGCGTGACGCCGACGAACAACTCGGCCGCGTGCTCGAAGGCCACGGCTACCAGGTCCACTTTGTCGAAGGCGACGACCCGCCGCGGATGCATCGCGAGTTCGCCGCGACGCTCGACAAGTGCCACGCGGCTATTCGCGCGATCCAGGCCGACGCGCGCGCAAATGGGCTCCAGAAGCGGCCGACGTGGCCCGCGATCGTGCTTCGGACGCTCAAAGGATGGACCGGGCCGAAAATTGTTGACGGCGTGCAGATCGAAGGCACCTTCCGCGCGCATCAGGTGCCGCTGGCCGGGGTCAAAGAAAATCCCGAGCATTTGAAATTGCTCGAAGCGTGGATGCGCAGTTACCGGCCCGACGAATTGTTCGACGAACGCGGAAGCCTCAAGCCCGAAATCAAAGCGATCGCGCCGAAAGGAAATCGCCGGATGGGCGCGAATCCGCACGCCAACGGCGGAAAACTCACCATCGCGCTCGACATCCCGTCGTTCACAGACTACGCGGTGCCGCTCAAACAACCCGGCAGCGTCCAGGTCGAATCGACGCGCCCCTTCGGCAAGATGATGCGCGACATCTTCACCCGCAACGCCAAGCAGCATAACTTTCGCCTGTTCTGTCCCGACGAGACCAACTCCAATCGCCTCGGCGACGTGTTCGAGGTCGAGAACCGATGCCTGGTGAGTCGCGTCGAGAGCTACGACGATCACGTCTCGCACGACGGCCGCGTCATGGAAGTGCTGAGCGAGCATTGCCACCAGGGATGGCTCGAAGGCTACACGCTCACCGGCCGCCACGGCGTTTTCGCGTCGTACGAGGCGTTCGCGATGATCGTGGATTCGATGGCGACGCAGCACGCGAAATGGCTGCAGACCTGCAAGACCGAGTTGCCGTGGCGGCATCCGGTGCCGTCGCTCAACTACCTGCTCACTTCGACCTGCTGGCGCAACGATCACAACGGCTTCAGCCATCAGGGCCCCGGCTTTATCGACACTCTCCTGACCAAGCGGGGCATCGTGTCGCGAATCTATCTGCCGCCCGACGCCAACTGCCTGCTCTCGGTCGCCGATCACTGCCTGCGCAGCCGCGATTACATCAATCTGATCGTGATCGACAAGCAGGAGCATCCGGTGTGGCTCGACATCGACGCGGCGCGCGAGCATTGTTCGCGCGGCGCGTCGGTCTGGCGATGGGCCGGCAACGAAGATGGGAACGAGCCGGATCTAGTGCTCGCCTGCGCCGGCGACGTCATGACGCAGGAAGCGATCGCAGCCGCCTGGCTGTTCCGCAAATATCTTCCCGAAATGAAAATTCGAGTCGTGAACGTCGTCGATCTGATGACGCTGTTTCCGCCCGACCGCCATCCGCACGGCATGAGCGAGGACGCTTTTCTCGAACTCTTCACGCGCGACAAGCACGTGATTTTCGCCTTTCACGGCTACCCCGGCGAAGTTCATCAGCTCCTGCACGGCCGTCCCAATCCCGATCGTTTCCACGTGCGCGGCTACGTCGAGGAGGGAACCACGACCACGCCTTTCGACATGCTGGTGTTGAACCAGGCCAGCCGCTATCACCTCTGCATCGAGGGTCTGCGCCGCGCGCCGCGTTACCAGGAGCGCGCCCGCGAACTAATCAAGATGACCGAAGCCGCCCTCGACGACCATCGCAAATACATCGTCAAACATCTCGAGGACATGCCCGCAATCACCAACTGGAAATGGACCCCGGACTAGTCCGATTTCTTCGCGATCGGCATGTTTGCACAGTAGTTCGCGATGGCGGCGGACTCGTTTCCCTCCCATGTTCGTCGGGGAAGGGCCAGGGTGGGGGACCGATTGCGGCGCAATTGTCCGGCGCGCCGCATGTCTTGAATTCCCTTCCGACTCACACCGGGGGATTTCCCAGCGCGGCGGGGCCCCCTGGCGTCAGCTTCGAATCCGCTCGATCGAGCCATCGCACTGAGAAGTAGGCGCCGATCCACGAGCCTGTCGCGGCGAACAGCACATAGATCGAGTTGCCCGTGTAGCTGATCACCGCGAATGCCGACAGCAGGTACCACAGTGCGCTCCAGGACGCCGCTCGCGACGGGCGGCGCGCCGTGACGGCTGCGTTGAACATGACGTAAACCGCGTCGGTCGCGGCCGTCGACGCCACGACTCCCGCTGCTATCAGTGGATTCAGGTTGAGCGTCATCGGCTCCTCCATCGGATCGATCGTTGACGGCCCTTTCGATTCATGCGTCTATCAACAAACTGCTGGCGGTGCGAGAATTTTTGGCAATACTTCTATTCGAGGTCTCTTCTTCATGCCCGAAAAAGTAAGCCCGCTCGCCGGAAAACCTGTCGATCAATCGCAGCTCGTCGACGTGCCGCGCCTGATCACCGCGTACTACAGCCTCACCCCCGACGCCGGCAATCCTGCCCAACGGGTCGCGTTCGGCACCTCGGGGCATCGCGGCTCCGCGTTCGACTGCGCGTTCAACGAGGCGCACATCCTCGCGATAAGCCAGGCAATTTGCCTCTATCGCAGAAGCCAGCACATCGATGGGCCGCTCTGCCTCGGGATGGACACGCACGCGCTCTCGGTTCCAGCCTTTGCCAGCGCGCTCGAAGTGATGGCCGCCAACGGCGTCGAGACGATGGTGGATAGCAGCGGCGGCTACACGCCGACCCCGGCGATCTCGCACGCGATCCTGTCTTACAATCGGGGCCGAAAAAGCGGGCTGGCGGACGGCATCGTGATCACGCCGTCGCACAATCCGCCCACTGACGGCGGCTTCAAATACAATCCGCCCAACGGCGGCCCGGCCGACACAGCAATCACCGATTGGATTCAGAATACGGCCAACGATTTTCTCAAAAACAAGCTCGCGGGTGTGAATCGAGTTCCCTACGAGCGTGCGCGAACCGCCGCGACGCTTCACAAGCACGATTACATCGCCGCGTATGTCGGCGACCTGGGCAACGTCGTCGACATGGAGGCGATTCGCGCTGCCGGCGTGCAGGTAGGCATCGATCCGCTCGGCGGCGCGGCAGTGCACTACTGGCCTGCCGTGATCGAGAAGTACGGAATCAAGGCGACCGTGGTCAGCGACGTGGTCGATCCGACCTTTCGCTTCATGACCGCCGACTGGGACGGCAAGATCAGGATGGATTGCTCGTCGCCATACGCGATGGTGCGGTTGCTTGCGATGCGCGATCGTTTCGACGTCGCCTTTGCCAACGACACCGACGCTGACAGGCATGGAATAGTCACGCGCTCGAGTGGACTGATGAATCCGAATCACTATCTCGCCGTCGCGATCTCGTATCTGTTTCGCAATCGCCCGCGATGGCGCAAAGACGCTGCCGTCGGCAAGACTGTCGTCAGCAGCAGCATGATTGATCGCGTCGCCGCCAGTCTCGAACGCAAGCTCATCGAGACACCGGTCGGGTTCAAGTGGTTCGTGGACGGGCTGATCGACGGTTCGGTGGGATTCTGCGGCGAGGAAAGTGCGGGCGGCTCGTTTCTGCGCAACGACGGAACCGTGTGGACTACAGACAAGGACGGACTAATCCTCGGCCTGCTCGCCGCCGAGATGACCGCGCGTGAGAAACGCGACCCCGGCACGATGTACGACGACCTCACGAAGAAGTTCGGCGCCCCGGCGTACGAGCGAATCGACGCGCCCGCGACGCTCGCGCAGAAAGAAATTTTGAAGAAACTGACGCCGGGAAAACTTAACGCGCGAGAACTCGCGGGCGAGAAATTTCTCAAAGCGCTGACTGTCGCGCCGGGCAACGGTGCGGCAATCGGCGGAATCAAGGTGATCGCGGAGAATGGATGGTTCGCGGCGCGTCCGTCGGGCACCGAAGAGGTCTACAAAATTTACGCGGAGAGCTTTCGCGGCGTCGATCATCTGCATCGGATTCAGGCTGAGGCGCAGGAACTGATCGCGCGAGTCTTCAAGCAGGCCGAATCGAGCATTTGAACGAGGTACCAGGCTTGCCGGCTCGTCACACCATACTCTGCATCAACGTCGGCTCGTCCTCGTGCAAGTTCGCGCTGTACGCGATCTCCGCCGGCGCCGAATCGATCGTGGCCGAGGGCGCCGCCGATCGAATCGGCTCGAGCGGCGGCAAACTCATCATCCACGACGCCAACGGCCGCTCGCTCGCCGAATCGGATCGCGCGCTCGCCCGCCCGCAAGTCGCCGTCGATGCGCTCCTGGGCGAGTTCGAGCGCTTGAAACTGCCGCGCCTCGACGCGGTGGGACATCGTATCGTCCACGGCGGCGCGCATCATGTGGTCCCGGAGGTCGTCACGCCCGCGCTGATCGCCGATCTGAAACGGCTGATACCGTTCGCACCGCTGCACATGCCGGGCGGAATTGAAGGTATCGAGGCGGTTGCCGCGCGACATCCGAAACTTCCGCAGGTCGCATGCTTCGACACCGCGTTTCATCGCGGGATGCCCGAGCGAGCCGAACGGTTTCCGTTGCCCCGCGAACTATGGGACGCCGGAGTGCGGCGTTACGGCTTCCACGGGATCTCTTACGAGTACATCATGCAGGCTCTGGGAGCCGAGGTGCCGCCGCGCCTGATAATCGCGCACCTCGGCAACGGCGCGAGCATGGCTGCCGTGGCAAACGGCCGCCCGCTCGACACCACCATGGGCTTCACACCGGCGGGCGGCTTCATGATGGGCACGCGGCCCGGCGATCTCGATCCGGGCGTCATTCTGTATCTGCTCGCACAGAAGGGTTACGACGTTGCGCGACTCGCTGAACTCGTGAATCTGAAATCCGGCTTACTTGGAGTATCAGGAGTCAGTTCCGACGTGAAGACACTTTTGGACATTCGGACAAAGAGCAGCGACGCGGCCCAGGCGATAGAAATATTTTGCTACCAGATCAAAAAAGCGATTGGCGCGCTCGCAGCCGCGCTCGGCGGACTCGATCTGCTGGTCTTCACCGGCGGAATCGGCGAGCATGCCGCCGCGATACGGGCCGAGGTTTGCGATGGGCTTGCGCATCTCGGGCTTGCGATCGATCCTCGTCGCAATGACGCCGGCGAAGACACGATCAGCGCTGACGATAGCCGATGCCGGGTGCGGGTGATCGCCACCAATGAGAACTTGATGGTGGCGCGGCACGCGGCGCGCCTGGTATTTCCTGCGGACTGACTATCTTTGCGGCAAGGCCGCTCGCAGCGGTATAAGAGTTGGGCCAGTTCTTTCGGCTGTGCGACGTTACTTCCTGAAGGGGCAGAGGGCGATGAAGCTTTATTTCGCACCGCAGACCAGGGCGATCCGTCCGCTGATCATGCTCGAAGAACTGGAAGTGCCTTACGAGATCGTGCTGATCGATTATAAAGGCGGCGAGCACAAGACCGCCGAATATCGAAAAATCCATCCGCACGGCCAACTGCCCGCCCTGCAGGACGGGACGCTTACGATGTTCGAGTCGGCGGCCATCTGCTCCTATCTCGCCGACAAGTTTCCGGACAAGCGGATGGCGCCGGCGTTGGGTACCGTCGAGCGCGGGATGTACTACCAGTGGATGTTCTACTCGATGGCCGCGCTCGAGGCGTTCGCGCTCGACCGCGAGCGGATGAAGGAGTGTTTCCTGGTCCTCGATCGCGCGCTTACCGGCCGTGAATTTCTCGTGGGCAACAAGCTTACGGCGGCGGACGTGATGATCGGCTCGGCGGTGATATGGCTCGACGCGCGGCACCATCTGCTGGATGACTTTCCGTCGCTCGACGCTTACGCCCAGCGCATGCTTGCAAGGCCGTCATTCCAGCGCGCATTCACGGCGCCGGACGAAACCCCACAAAAGTAAAATCCGAAAATGTGCGGACGATTCACGATCACGCGCCGCGACAGTAATTCGCTGGCGGCCGAACTTGGCGTCCCGGCGGACTCGTTCATCGACTATCGGCCTCGGTACAACGTTGCGCCGACGCAGCAACACTTCATCGTCAGGATAAAGTACGAAAATCGCGAAGTGATTCCCGCGACGTGGGGACTCATCAAGAGCGGGTCTAAGGACTCGAGCATGGCGGGCAAAACTATCAACGCGCGGTCGGAGACCGTCGACACGCGGGGCGCATTTCGCGACGCGTTTCAGAAGCGGCGATGCGTGGTGCCGGCCGATGGCTTCTTCGAATGGACCGGTCCGAAGACCGCGCGCCAGCCGACCTGGTTCCATCGCGAGGACAGCCGGCTGCTGCTGTTCGCGGGACTCTACGAGGCATGGCAGAAACAGCGCGGCGTCTGGGAGACGACATTCACGATTTTGACGACGGCGGCCAACGCCCTGCTCGAGTCCTATCACGATCGGATGCCGGTGATACTCGCGGATCGCGACGCGGACGACTGGATGGACCCGCGCACCCCCGACCCGCACGCGCTCAAGCGCCTGCTGGTCGCCGCACCCGCCGACTTACTGATAGCAACTCCAGTCTCGCCCGAGGTAAACAACGTCAACAACGATTCGCCCGAACTGCTACAGCCCGCTGGCCAGATGAGCCTGTCGCTGAGAAGCTGCTAGGACGCATACTCAATTGATGCACTTTCCTGTGCGTGATAGTTGATTGGGTCCGGTCGCGACTACGACAAGCGCGGGGCGGCGTACCCAAGTGGTTAAGGGAGAGGTCTGCAAAACCTCCATGCATCGGTTCGAATCCGATCGCCGCCTCCATCAATCCCATCAAATTGCGAGCGCGCTCAATCCTTCGGATTGTTGCGGGAAAATTGCCGGAACTTTGTCGTCAGCGGGAATCCCATCGGGGTGTCGATGATTTGCTCCAGCCCAAAATCGAGTACCCGTTCCGCGCCGGCGAAGGTGCGGGCGCGGTCGGGACTCCAGTCGATTGACGCCTCGCCAGTTAGCTGGAGAGTGCGGCCGGTGTCGAAATCGATGAACAGGAGTCCGGCGCGCGGGTTGATCGTGACGTTGCCAAGCGTGTTGAACATGCTGTTGCCGTTGTAGTCGGGAAAGGCGATGCGCCGTTCGTCGACTATGCGCACGAAGCCGGGGTTGCCGCCCTTGTGCGACACGTCGGCGCCACGCTCGGGATTGTCGGTCGCGATGAAGAACGTATCGGCGTGAGAAATCTGCTGTTGCTGGGCTGCGGACAGCGTGGTACCCAGCTTGGCGGGAGCGCGATCCTGGTCGGACACGGGCCGGTCGCCGACGAATATTCGCTCCTGAATGTAGCGGCGGCAGTTGCCGTAGACTTCATCGGTCGTGATGTAGATTGCTCCATCCTTGAAAATGCCGCGGCCGTTGACTCGAACTCGCCGGGAGGTGACGAAGTCCGGCGCGAACAGGGCGGCGTGGCCCTCGGTCGCGAGATTGCGAAATAGCGGGTCGTCCAATGACGCTCGCGCCGCGATTCTGAGCGTGCGATCGTCAACCGTCTCGATAAAGCCGGGCTCGCCCGTGACGACGGAGGCCCACACGCGCCCGCGACTATCGACGGTGCCGAGAACTGCCATTTGCCGCCGTGTGAGAAACTCACTGGCGCCCGGAGGGAGATGGTCGACGATGCCTTCGCCGACGTCGTTGGCGATGTTGCGCACGCCGGCCTGCTCCTGGACCGCAATTTCACCGCGGTGAAATTTCATCGCACTACGGCGCGGGCGCGCCGCCGGGTATCGCGAGAGGATGGTCGGGTTTCACGAGCAGCTTGACGAGGCAGGGCGGACCGCCGTCGCCGTAGCAGAGGTTGCTGACTTCGCCGAGCCTGAAATTGTGGTCGTCGTGGGTGTAATCGGGACATATCCAATGGCCGCCTTGGCGGTAAAGAGCGACTGCGAAATATCGGCCCGCCGTTAGAGTCCCGGCCATCGAGTCGCCGCGCGACGAGATATCGCGCGAGTTGACGATATCGAATCCGTCGTGCGCCGCGTCAGGCGAGTACTGCATGAAGAAAATTCGCCATTGCCGTCCGGGGCGCGCGGTCGCCTGGTATTCCATCGCGTGATCGAACGAGAAGACCGGCTTGTCGCGGCATAGCCAAGGCCGCGCCTCTTGCGCGACGGCGGGGCTCGCGAGCATCGCGATCACGGCGGCGGTCGAGAAGAATCGCGCAACTCGTAAAAGTCTCATCAGCTTTTCACTTTCTACTTTCCGTCTGCGATTGCGATGATGCGGCCGACGATCTCGCCGAGGTTGGAGTCCTTGGGCGTGAAGACCGCTTTGACACCGAGCTCGAGCAAGGCTTTGCGGTCGGCTTCCGGGATTATGCCGCCCATCACCAGCGCCACGTCGCTGGCGCCGCGGCTTTTCAGCAGATCGATCGTCTCGCGCGCGATCGACATGTGGGCGCCGGCGAGGCTCGAGATCGCGAGCACGTCGACGTCTTCCTCGAGCGCGGTTGCGACCATCTGCTCGGGCGTTTGCTTGAAGCCCGCGAGGACCACCTCCATCCCGGCTTGCATGCAGGCGTGCGCTAGCAGCTTGATCGCGTTGATATGCCCGTCGAGGCCCGCTTTGCCGAGTGCGATGCGAATTTTGCGTTTCGTTGCCGCCATCGGCACGTTGAGCGCGCCGACGCTCACACTGGTTTCGAGAATCGGCGGAGTGTAGCGGCCGCGGCTGACGCGCACGAGCGAGTCGGTCCATTCACCGACGGTGCCGCCGGCGCGCGCGAGGTCGATAGTCGCCTCGATGAGTCCGCGGTCACTTTTGTTGTCGTCAACGCCGGCGCGTTCGAGGGCCTCGCGCGCTTTCGACACGGCGGCCTGGTCGCGCGCCGCGCGCCATTTTTTGATCGACTCGACGCGTTCCTTTTCCTTGATCGCCTGCGCAGCGTGATCCGCACTCTTTTTGGGCGGGGGCGCGAGTCCGACTTCACCGGTGAACGCGTTGACGCCGATTTGCACGATCTCGCCCGACTCTACCTTGCGATGACGCTCGGCAAGCTGGCGCGTCAGCTCGCCGCTGACGATTGAAATGGCACGCGAGTAGCCGGCCTCGCGCAGCCGGATCGCGATTTCGCGCGCGCGCGTGGCAGTCTCGGCGGTAAGCTTTTCGATAATCTTGCTGCCCTCGAAAATATCGCCGTAGGCCGCGAGTCCGGTCTCGTGCATGAGGACCTGCTGCGTGCGCAGGCTCAGCGTCTGCTCGGACTGGTCGGGCAGGGCGAGCGCCTCGCGAAAGCCGGGCAACTGGAGCGCGTTGACGCGCGCGCCGGCCGAGATGACGACCGGGAGCGCCTCGTACGCGATGCGGATGATGTTGACCTCGGGCTGCGGCTCGGTGAGCGTGAGCGATCGCACCTGGCATCCGGCGCGGAAGGCGACGTCGGCGACGCCGTATTCGGTCGCGCAGAGCTCGCGCCAGAGTTTGAAGTACGCGCGAATCTTGCAAATCTCGGGGACCAGCTCGATGCCGCTGTTGATGAAGAATGAAATGCGGCGGACGGTCTGCGCGAAGGCCGCCGCGTCGAGCTTGGGACGAATCGCGTCGAGAATGAGCAGCGCGTTGCCGAAAGCGTAACCGATTTCCTCGGCGGGGCCGGCGCCGCTCTCCATGTAGTGGTAGCCGCAGCAGTTAATCGGATTCCAGTTGGGCACGCGCTCGACGGCGAAGCGAATCAACTCGGTGGAAAGGCGAAACGACAGCTCCGGGTGAAAAATCGAGGTACCGCGGGCCACGAATTCCTTGAGCAGATCGTTCTGCGTCGTGCCGCGCAGCTCGGTCCATGGCACGCCGTGCTTTTCGGCGACGACCAGGTAGAGCGCGAGGATGAATGGCGCGGTCGCGTTGATCGTCATCGAGGTGTTGATCGACTGAAGCGGGATTCCCTCGAACAGGCGCTCCATATCTTGCCAGTGGCAAATCGAGACGCCCGCTTCGCCGACTTCGCCGCGCGCGACCGGAGCGTCGGGGTCGTAACCGTTCTGGGTGGGCAGGTCGAACGCGATCGAAAGGCCGCGCTGGCCCTGCTTCAAGTTCGCGAGGAAGCGCTCGTTGGCCTCGCGCGCGTCGCCGAAGCCCGCGTAGGTGCGGATGATCCACGGTTCGCGGGAAAGGCGAGCCCTTTTGTCGGCGTCGGGCATCGTCACAAGGTTAATTGTCGAGGCATCGGGATTCCAGCCGGTGTGCGATGCAAGATCAATCTCAGCCGCGTGTCTCGAGCGGATCGGCTTTTATCTCAACCCAGGGATACCGCCTGCTCTGATGGTAGACGGACACGGTTGGCGGGGGGAAAGAGAGGTCCGCGAAGGTGCCTGCCGAGACAGCGACGGTGCCAGGGATCGCGTCGATGCTCCAAGTCACGGTGGAGCCGCAGTTGGGGCAAAACCGATTAGTGATGTGGTTGCCATCGTCGCCGACGCGAACGAATTCAGTCGCGTGCCCCTCAGTCACGACGTCTTCCCCGCGAAACCAGGCGCCAAAGCCGAATGCGCTGCCCGTTTTCCGCTTGCAGGCCAGGCAGTGGCAGACTGCAATGCGGACGGGTTCTCCAGTGCAAGTGGCCGAAAGCTGGCCGCATGAACATTGAGCTCGACGAGTGATCATTAGTTTTTTGGCTCCTACGCGTCTCATTGGCGAGCAGAAATAGAGCAGGAGAAGCCCCTTCATACCATATGTTGTGGTCTCTGGAGGGCCTCACTACCATCGGTAGCTTCGTTCCGTCAAAAATTGATTTTCATCGGGAACAGGCGTCGCCCGGTTTTCGAGCGGGCCGGGCATGGGGCATCTTGACAGTTTGTCCATACCGCAAAGATAGCACGCCGAATCCGCGGGCGTCAGGCTGAATAGTTCATCCCCTTGGCCTTGAAGACCAAATTGGACGCAGCGATTCAAAACCGGTACCGGCTTCGCTGGCGCGAAGCTGCCCGGAGGCCAGAAGCCAGCTGCGCTCGCGCGGCTCGCTTCATCAACGACATACAGGGATGACCGAGAGTGCGCGGGGCGCGCACG
This sequence comes from uncultured delta proteobacterium, assembly GCA_963724395.1. Taxonomy (GTDB): domain Bacteria; phylum Desulfobacterota; class Binatia; order Binatales; family Binataceae; genus Binatus. The sequence goes on from CAVRUK010000006.1 coordinate 1,401,046, forward strand.
GAACCTAACCCCTAACCCCTTCCCGCTGCGGGAAGGGGAACCGGATTGCGCGATGACGCACAGGATCAGTGCCGATGAGCCGCGTGGGGTGCGGGTTCATGTTCGCGATTTCTGGCTAGCTCGGCGGCGATTCCATCGATCAGCGCGATTCCCGAGAGGCCGCTGTGCTCGGCGATCTCGAGGACTGGGCTGCCGGTGTCGGTGCGGATTCGCGCGATCGCTTTGCGCGCTTCCGCCGCGCGATTCAGCTCCGACCTGGCCAGCTCGGCGAGATGCTCGAGGTCCTTCTTGCGCATATGAGGTCCGCGACGATTGGTCAGCGCCGTTATGTCGTTGGCGCCGAACGCGGCGGGCGGCATGCGATTGAAAAGCACGGCTGCTGGGGCGAGATGGATGCTGCACAACTGGGCGTGGGTCTCGATAGTCTCCGATATCGAAAGACTGTCGGCCGTGGTCACCTGTAGGATTGCGCAATTGTGCCGGTCGCGCATCATGCGCGAGATGTTGCGAGCTTCCTTGCCCACGACGCTGTCGCCGAACGTCGAGCGCGCCGCAGACGGCATCTTGAGCAGGCTCATCGCCTGGCCGCTCGCGGGCGCATCGACGACGATCAAGTTGCGAGCGGGCGGCTTGCCGCTGTCGCGCCCGGCGTCATAGAAAACCTTGCCGAGCATCATCAGCTCGCGCAGGCCCGGCGCCGCCTGCACGAAAAATTGATAGAGGCGGCTGGCGAAGACCGCCTTCAGCAGCATCCGGCCCGGCACCACCAGACGCAGATATTCCTCGAGCGCGGCGCGGCCGTCCAGCGTCATCAGCGCGAGATTGTGCGCGACCTGAGTCGGCGCAAACGAGGGCTCGACGCCGAAGGTCGCCGCCAGCGGCGCGCGCGCGTCGCATTCCATGATGAGCGCGTGCGCGCCCGACGTGGTCGCGAGCTTCGCGATCGCGGCGCTCAGCGTGGACTTGCCGACTCCGCCCTTGCCGAGCACGATCAGCACGCGTCGGGCGAGGATTTCGTTCAGCAACCTAACCCCTAACCCCTTCCCATTGTTGGAAGGGGGACCGGATTGAAAATAGACTACCCGCGCCGAGGAACCTAACCCCTTCCCAAGTGGGAAGGGGAACCGGATTGCGCGCGATGCGTCCTAACCCCTAACCCCTTTCCCATTGTGGGAAGGGGAAGCAGACCAGAAATAGATTACCAGCGGATAAGGTTGGCTCCCCAGGTGAGGCCGCCGCCGCACGCGTTCAGCATCACGATATTGCCATCGCGGATGCGGCCTTGCTCGAGCGCTTCGTCGAGCGCGATCGGCACCGAGGCGGCGGAGGTGTTGCCGTAGCGCTCCATGTTAGTGAAGACTTTTTCCGGCGGCATCCCGAGCCGCTCGGCGACGGCGGAAATAATTCGCATGTTGGCCTGATGCGGCACGAACAGGTCGACTTCTTCGAGCTTGACGCCGGCGCGCTCGGCGACCACCCGGCTGACTTCCTCCATACTCTTGACGGCGATTTTGAAAAGCTCGGGACCTTTCATCTGAATCGCGTCATCGGGGGAACGCCGCACTTCGGAGTCGATCGTGCCGCGGGTGCCGGTGGCGCGGACCGAGAGCAGCTTCCAATACTCGCCGGCGGAGCGCAGCAGGCTCGCGAGCACTCCGCGATTTCCCGGCTCTGTCACCATCACGCACGCGCCCGCGCCGTCGCCAAACAGGACCGCGGTGCGGCGATCGTTCCAATCGACCATGGTCGAGAGCGCGTCGGCCCCGACCACGAGTACGCGCTTGAAGTCGCCGGCGCGCATCTGTGCGTCCGCGACTTGAACCGCGTACACGAAGCCCGAGCAGGCGGCGGCGACATCAAAGGCCGGTATCGACGAGACGCCGAGTCCGTACTGAATCTGGCATGCGAAGGAGGGGAACGCGTACTCCGAGGACACGGTGCCGACGATGATCGCGTCGAGGTCGGCGGGCTTGAGGCCCGCGCGCGCGAGCGCAGTGCGGCTGGCGTCGGTCGCGATTTCGGCCAGCGACTCGCCCTGGCGCATCGCATAGCGAGCGCCGATCCCGGTGCGCGAACGAATCCATTCGTCGGAGGTGTCCATGTACCGCTCGAGATCCTTGTTGGTCAGCGCGGTGCGCGGTACGGCCCGTCCGGTGGCGACAATTCTTGAGCCCATGATGAACCAGTAGAAAAGTGAAAAGTCAGCTCTGGTTAGGCGGGCCTGAAGGCCAGCGTCGTGTTGGTGCCACCGAAACCGAACGAGTTGTTGAGCGCAATGCGAATCTTCGCGGGGCGCGCCTGGTTGGGCACGTAGTCGAGGTCGCATTCAGGGTCGGGAAATTCCTGGTTGATGGTCGGCGGCATCATGCCGCGATCGATCGCGAGGACGGTGTAGACCGATTCGATCGCGCCGGCCGCGCCGAGCGTGTGCCCGGTCATCGACTTGGTCGAGCTGATCGCAAGTTTCGCGGCGCGCTCGCCGAAGACGTGCTTGACCGCCTGAGTCTCGGCGATGTCGCCCTGCTCGGTCGAAGTGCCGTGAGCGTTGATGTAATCGACCTGGTTGGGATCGAGGTCGCTGTCTTCGAGGCACATCCGCATGCACTTGGCGGCGCCGCGGCCATTCGGCGCGGGCGAGGTGATGTGGTAGGCGTCGCTGTTGGAGGCGTAGCCGCAGATTTCTGCAAGGATCTTTGCGCCGCGTTTGATAGCGGCGTCGCGCTCCTCGAGAACCAGCGCGGCCGAGCCCTCCGACATCACGAAACCGTCGCGCTCCTTGTCGAATGGACGGCTGGCCTTCTCGGGATGTTCGTTGCGGGTCGAAAGCGCGCGCATCGCGACGAATCCCCCGATCCCGAGCGAGGTGATGGCGGCTTCCGAACCGCCAGTGATCGCGGCGTCCAGGTAGCCGAGCCTGATCATCCGGTACGCCTCGCCGATCGCATGGCTGCCGGACGCGCACGCGCTGGTGGTGGCGAAGTTGGCGCCGCGCGCTCCGTAGCGAATCGAGATTTGGCCGGGCGCGAGGTTGCCGATCAGCTTGGGGATGAAGAACGGCGTGATGTGACGCAGGCCGGTCTCGATAAAGATCTTGTGGTACTCCTCGATGGTGCACAGGCCGCCGATGCCGACGCCGACCAGCACGCCGACGTTGTCGGCGTTGTCCTCGGTGATCTTGAACCCCGACTGGCGCATCGCCTGCTCGGCGGACGCGACCGCATACTGGATGAAGGGGTCCATTTTTTTGACGTCGCGCTTTTCGATCCAGTCCTCGGGATTAAAATCCTTCACCTCGCCGGCGATACGGGCGGGGAATTCCGAGGCGTCGAAGCGCGTAATCAGCCCGATACCGGACCGTCCCGCCATCAAGGCGTCCCAGTTCTTGTCCACTCCAACTCCGAGCGGCGTTACCAGACCGACTCCGGTGACCACCACGCGGCGCTCAAGCATTGGTCTCATCAGGGCGCTTCATCCTCCATCGAGTTCAACTGTGTACTCTATCAAAAAGAGGGCGGTGATCGAGCATCCTGAACGTGCGGGCGCAGACAGGTTCTCGCGAAGATATCCCATTCGGTAACACTAGTTGGACACCATTCAACGAGCGCGATACGCTGAAGCGGGAAATGACAAGCGAGTTTACAGCTATAGTTGAACGCGACGGCGATTGGTACATCGCCTACTGCGCAGAAATTCCCGGCGCCAACGGCCAAGGACGGACCAAAGCGGAGGCAAAAGAGAGCCTGGCGAAGGCGATCAAAATGATCCTCGCGGATCGTCGCGCCGACGCTCTTCGCGGAGCTCCGTCAATCGCGAATCGCCTCGCGGCGAAGATTTGCCGGCTTTCGCTCCCTGAACCAGGTCGATCCTAGGCGTCATTAAGAAAGTCGCCGCTCTACCACATCCGTCAGCCTTGCATCTAAACTGGCACCGATGAACAATTCAGTGGTGCCGCTCACCAATCCCGCAGACGATCCCTTCTCGAAACTGGCGCAAAATCTTGGCGAACTCGAGATTGTGATCGGCGAGCGCGCGCGGCCTGCCATTGCCGGCGTGCGCGAAGGGCTGCGCGACGCGATGGCATGCCGCGCGCGCGGCGATATGCCCGGGTCGATTGCCGCGATTCGTCAGGCGATGGCACAACTGGCCGCGCTGGGGAGCACGCTCGATCCGGAAGAGGGCGCAGTGATGCGGATAATCGCCGAGCGATTCACAGCCGCGCTCGGGGCCGGCCACAAAGGTGACGCGAAAACCAGTGTGGACGTGATGCGACGCAAGGCCGGCGACACCAAGGACGACGACGGCAAGGATTGGTGATCGCCAAACCAGGAATTATCGTTCCGCGCGCGTCCCGCAGGTGGATTCAACGGACATCCCCTGAAAATGAAAACCCAAACTGGCGGATTCAATGACCGCCCAAACCACGCGGGGTGACATTTTGGCAACTGCAGCGCAAATCAAAGTGAACCGTTCCGACCTCGACCAAACCTGTATCAACGCGATTCGCGTGCTCACCATCGACGCGGTCCAGAAGGCCAACTCCGGCCATTGCGGATTGCCGATGGCGATGGCGCCGATTGCTTACCTGCTCTATACGCGCTTCATGCGGCATAACCCGAAGAATCCAAAATGGTTCGGGCGCGATCGCTTCGTGCTGTCCGCGGGCCATGGCTCGATGCTGCTGTACAGCCTGCTTTATCTCAGCGGCTACGACATCACGCTCGACGATATCAAGCAGTTTCGCCAGCTCCTCAGCAGAACCCCGGGGCATCCCGAGCATTGGTGCGTGCCCGGCGTCGAGACCACCACCGGGCCGCTAGGACAGGGCGTCGGCAACGCCGTCGGGATGGCGATTGCGGCGAAGCATCTCGAGGCGCACTTCGAGCGCGACAAGTCCGGCCTCTTCGACCATCGCATCTTCGGCATCTGCAGCGACGGCGACCTGATGGAAGGCGTGGCCAGCGAGGCGGCATCGATCGCGGGTCACGTCGGGCTGGGCAACCTCATTTTTCTCTACGACGACAACCACGTGACTATCGACGGGCACACCGAAATCGCGTTTTCCGAGGACGTGGTCAAACGATTCGACGCGTACAACTGGCATACGCAGGATGTCGCGGATGCGAACGATCTCGACGCGTTGTCGAAGGCTATCGAAAATGGAATCGCGGAGACGAACCGCCCGTCGCTGATTCGCGTGCACTCGATCATCGGCTATGGCAGCCCGCATAAGCAGGGCACCTCGGCCGCGCATAGCAATCCGCTCGGCGTCGAAGAGGTCAAGCTGACCAAGGAATTTTACGGATACCCGACCGAGCCGCCATTCTTCGTACCCGACGACGCGCTGGCGCATTTTCGGCAATGCGTCGAGCGGGGCGCGGAACAGGAATCGGCGTGGAGCGCGAAGTTCGAAACGTACGCGAAGAAGAATTCGGCCCTGGCCGGAGAGTTTCAGGCAATGCTGGCGAAAGAGCTGCCTGCCGGATGGGACGCCGAACTGCCGGTCTTCACGCCCAAGGACAGCCTCGCGACGCGAGTGTCGGCCTCGCAGGCCGAAGCCGCAATCACGAAAAAAGTCTGGAACCTGTTCGGCGGCTCGGCCGACTTGAACGAGTCCACCTTCACTGACGTCAAGGACGGCGGCGATTTCGAGCACGGTCAATTCGACGGCCGCAATATGCATTTCGGAATCCGCGAGCACGGCATGAGCGCTATCCTGAACGGCATCGCGTTGCATGGCGGTTTCATCCCGTACGGTTCGAGCTTCCTGTGCTTCACCGACTACGCACGGCCGTCGATTCGGCTGGCGGCGCTGATGGAAATCCAGGTGGTGTTCGTCTTCACCCACGATTCGATCGGCGTCGGCGAGGACGGCCCGACGCACGAGCCAATCGAGCATCTGTCGTCGCTGCGCGCGATTCCGCATCTCACGGTGATTCGCCCGGGCGATGCGAACGAGGCGGTCGAGGCCTGGCGCACCATCATGACGCATACGCACGGCCCAGTGCTGCTCGCGCTCTCGCGGCAGAAGGTGCCGACCCTCGATCGCACCAAAGTGGCGCCTGCCAGCGGCGTACGGCGCGGGGGGTACGTGATTGCCGAGACGGCGGGCCGTCCCGCTGACATCATCCTGATCGGATCGGGCTCGGAACTGTCGCTGGTCGTCGATGCGAAAGCGAAGCTTGAAGAGAAGGGCAAGGCGGTGCGCGTCGTGAGCATGCCCAGCGAGAATATTTTCGAGAAGCAGGATCAGGCCTATCGCGACTCTGTCCTGCCGCCGAACATTCGCCGCCGGCTGGCGGTCGAAGCGGGCGCGCCGATGTCATGGTACCGATGGGTCGGACTCGACGGCGACATTATTGGGATGACGACTTACGGCGCGTCGGGCAAGTCCGAAGATGTGATGAAGCATTTCGGCTTCACCGTGGACAACGTCGTCGGGCGTGCGTTGAAATTGCTCGCGCGCTAGCGAGGCTCGAGCGTAGTTTCAGGCAGGAGCGGGCGAACAATGGCCAGCGCGCCCGACATGCAGACCATCGCGACCCCCGGTTACGAGCCGCAGGTCAGCGCCGCGTTCAAGGATCTCGACCATGCCGGCTTCCCTGCGCGCCTGTGGCGCAAGGACGCTTCGCTCTGGTCCACCCAACCGGCGCAACAGGGGGAAATCAGGAACGCGCTCGGATGGCTGACCGTCGCGGAGGCGATGTCCGCGCGAGTCGAAGATCTCGCGGCGTTTGCCGGCGAAGTGCGCGATGCCGGCTTCCGCGACGTCGTTTTGCTTGGCATGGGAGGTTCGTCGCAGAGCGCCGAGCTGTTCGCGACGACATTTTCTAGCGCACCGGGCTATCCGAAACTTCAGGTGCTCGATACGACGGTCCCCGAAACTATCCGGGCGCTCGATCGCAACATCGACATCACGCGCACTCTGTTCGTCGTCGCGAGCAAGACCGCCGAAACCATCGAAACGGAGTCTCACTTCACGACATTTTTCGAGCGCGTGAAGGCGAAGTCGTCGAATCCCGCCGGATCGCATTTCGTCGCTATCACCGACTCGGGAACGAAGCTCGCGGCGGTCGCGAAGGAATATAGATTCCGCCGCGTGTTCCTGAATCCTGCCGACATCGTCGGCTGCTATGCGGTGATGTCGTATTTCGGACTGGTGCCCGCCGCCCTGATCGGCATGGACGTCGCGACACTTGTGGACCGCGCGCTTCGGATGGCGCACTGCTCCGCCGGACGCGTGCGAGTCGAGGAAAATCCCGGCGTGAGCCTGGGAGGTGCCCTCGGCGCGCTCGCGAAGGCGGGCCGCGACAAGCTTACGTTCATCATCTCGCCGCCGATCAACTCGTTCGGCCTGTGGGTCGAGCAGTTGATCGCCGAGAGCACCGGCAAGGACGGCATCGGGATCGTGCCTGTTTGCGACGAGCCGATCGTCGACGCGAAGTTCTACGGCAATGACCGCGCGTTCGTTTACCTGAGGCTCAGCGGCGGTGCCGATACCGTGCAGGATGCGGCGTTCGAGGCCGTCAAGAAGGCTGGCTTTCCGACCGTGCTGATTTCACTGTCGGACAAAATCGATCTCGGCGAAGAATTTATGCGCTGGGAAATCGCCTCGGCGACCGCCGCCGCGGTGATAGGCGTTGAACCGTTCAAGCAACCCGAAGTCCAGGGGAGCAAAGACAACACTCGCCGCCTGCTGGCGGAGTTCGCGCGCAGCAAGCGGCTTCCGTCGCAGCCGCCGATGGCAGAGAAGGGCAAGCTTGCGCTCTTTTCCGGCGGCCTCGCGGGCGACGCGCTGAAAGGGCGGCACGAGTTTCGCGCGATGGTCGCCGCATTCATGAATCTCGCGCGGGCGGGCGACTACTTCGCCACGATGGCGTACGTTTCGCCCAATCCGACCGTGGACAAGGAGATCGCGGCGATTCGCAAAGCTGTGATCGAGCGCTACGGCGTCGCGACGACGTTCGGCTACGGCCCGCGCTGTCTGCATTCGACGGGACAGTTGCACAAGGGCGGTCCGAACACCGGGCTGTTCCTGCAAATCACGCAGGACCATCGCGAAACGATTGCGATTCCCAACGCGCCGTACGATTTCGCGAAGCTCAACGAGGCGCAGTACCTGGGCGATTTCCACTCGCTCGAGGCGCACGGGCGTCGCGTCATTCGCGTGCATCTGGCGGGAACAGACCCGATAAACGCCATCGCGGCGCTTCGCCAGGAGATCCTCGCAGCGCTCGCAGGGTAGACGTCGCCGCGATCGCAAAGACGTGACGATCTGGCGCGGACTGTGCGTCATCGGCTAACTTTTAGATGTCGACTCCACCACCGGACGGGACTGCCATGCCAGAACCGAAGCTGATCATTCTGAACGACGCGCAGGAACTCTACGTCCGCGCCGCCGAAGAAACCGCGCACATCGCGGGCGAGGCGATCTGCACCCACGGCGAGTTCACGCTCTGTCTCTCGGGCGGTTCGACGCCCGCCGCCACCTACGACTTGCTCGCGACGCGGTTTCACTTGAGCGTCGACTGGAAGGAAGTGCAATTTTTCTGGGGCGACGAACGATGCGTCCCGCCTGATCATGCCGAGAGCAACTACGCGATGGCGAATCGCACGATGCTGAGCAAGCTCGGGCTGCGGCCCGACCAGGTGCATCGGATGCGCGGCGAGGATCCGCCGGCCTCCGCGGCGGCCGCTTACGAAGATGAATTGCGCAAGCGGTTCGGTCTTGGCGCAGGCGAATTTCCGCGCTTCGACCTCGTGCTGCTCGGCCTTGGCGACAATCGCCATACGGCGTCGCTGTTTCCGGGCGATCCCGCCATTCACGAAACGCAGCGCTTGGTGGTTGCCGTCGAGGTTGACGCCGAGCCGCGCAAGCGCCTGACGATCACGCCGCCGGTCATCAACAACTCGCAGCGCGTGATGTTCCTTGCGGCGGGGCAGGGCAAGGCGGCTGCGGTGAAAGATATCCTGCAAGGGCCGCGCGACTCCGACAAGTTTCCGGCTCAGATCGTCGCCCCGCACAATGGCGAGGTCACCTGGCTGCTCGACAAGGCCGCCGCCAGCCTGCTTTCGCCGCGCTGAATCGAACGGATTTACGCGATGCGATTCGTCTTTCGCCACTTCACCGCGATTCTCATCCTCGCCGCAATCGCCGGCTGGGCGGTGTATTATCTGCCATACACTCCGACTTGGGCGGTGCTCCGGATGAAGCAGGCAATCGACGCGCGCGACGGCGACGAAGCGGCGAAGTACGTCGATTTTGAAAGCGTCGTGAAGCATGCGGGCCAGGAGATGGTTAAGAAGCAGGGCGGCACCGACCCGCTGAGCGCGATGCTGGGTAACGCGGCGATCGATCTCCTCAGCAAGCCGATGGCGCAAGTGACGCAGGCGTGGGCGATCAAGAAGGTCGATGACGGCGCGCGCGAGGTGCAGATGCCCAATGCAGCCGTGGCGGCCTCACTCGTCCTGCTGCATCGAAACGGCGACACCGCGTCCACCGACTTCACCGACAACAAGGGGCAGCGGTGGAGAATACACCTGGCCCGCGGTGACGACGGCTATTGGCGCGTTACCGAGATCGAAGACGTCGAGCAACTGCTGCAAAAGCTCCAGCGCAACCAGCCGATGGCGACGCCCTAGGGCGCGTTACGGGAGTGTTTCGCCGGCCGTTCGCGCGCCTGCGTTTACTCTGCGCTCAGCGACGGCTACAATAGGCTTCACGCGCGGGCGAACCTGACGGGCTCGGCCGCGTTTTAGCATTCGTTACACAATGAGACGCCCAGATATAAGAAATTTAGCGATCGTCGCCCACGTCGATCACGGTAAAACCACTCTGGTCGACGCGATGTTGCGGCAGTCGGGCGTGTTCCGCGCCAACGAGCAGGTCATCGACCGCGTCATGGATTCCAACGCGCTCGAGCGCGAGCGCGGCATCACGATCATGGCCAAGAACACCTCGATCCTGTGGGGTGAGACGCGCATCAACATCGTCGATACTCCCGGCCACTCCGATTTCGGCGGCGAGGTCGAGCGCACGCTGTCGATGGTGGACGGCGTGCTGCTGCTGGTCGACGCGTGCGAGGGTCCCCTGCCGCAGACCCGATTCGTGCTCAAGAAGGCGCTCGAGTCGAACCTGCCCGCGATCCTCTGCATCAACAAGATCGATCGCGCCGACGCGCGCGCGCCCGAGGTACTCGACGAGGTCTACGATCTGTTCATCGACCTCGGCGCCAACGAAAGCCAACTCGATTTCCCCGTCCTCTATACGCAGGCGCGCGCCGGCACCGCGTCGCTCCGGCTCGACACCCCGAGCGAGAACCTGGTGCCGCTGTTCGACGCGATCGTCGCGCATCTGCCCGGTCCCGAAGTCGATCCCGACGCGACCCTGCAATTCCAGGTCAATAATATCGACTACGACGACTACGTCGGCCGCCTCGCGGTCGGCAGAATCATCGCCGGCTCGATGACGGCGTCGCAGAACTATTCGCTGTGCCGCCGCGACGGCAAGACCGCGGTCTGCAAGGTCGCTCACATCTACGGATGGCAGGGGCTGACGCGCGTCGAGCGCGAAACCGCCAGCGCGGGCGAGATTGTGATCGTCGCCGGCGTCGAGGACATCGCGATCGGCGAAACCATCGCCGATCTCGAGAACCCGCGCCCGCTGCCGCCGATTCGTATCGACGAGCCGACCGTGGCGATGACTTTCTCGGTGAACAATTCGCCGTGGGCGGGCCGCGAAGGAGAATTCGTCACCTCGCGCAAGCTCGGCGAGCGAATCGAGTTCGAAGCGCGGCGCAACGTGAGCACTCGCGTCGAGCAATTGACGCCGGATGCGTGGCGCGTGATGGGCCGCGGCGAATTGCAGCTGGCGGTGATCGTCGAAACCATGCGCCGCGAAGGCTACGAGATGCAGGTCTCGAAGCCCACCGTCATCACCAAGCAGGCCGACGGCCAGATCCTCGAACCGATGGAGATGCTCGTCATCGACATCCCCGCCGAATGTATCGGCGTGGTCACCCAGATGCTCTCGACGCGCAAGGGCAGGATGCGCACGATGGTCACTCATGCGAGCAGCCGCGTGCGCCTGGAATACGACATTCCCGCGCGCGGCCTGATCGGGTTTCGCGGCCGCTTTCTTGAAAACACGCGCGGCAACGGCCTGATGAATACGCTGTTCAACGGCTACGCGCCGTGGTCCGGAACGATCCGCTCGCGCGCCAACGGGGCGATGATTTCCGATCGCGAGGGCGTCACTACGCCTTACGCGATCTTCCATTTGCAGGAGCGCGGGATATTCTTCGTCGGGCCCGGCGAGCCGGTTTACGAGGGGATGATCGTCGGCGAGTATGCCCGTGAGATAAACTTGCCGGTCAACGTGTGTCGTGAAAAAAAGCTCAGCAACATGCGCGCCTCAGGCCACGACGAAGCGATTCGACTGTCGCCGGCGAGGGTCCCGACGCTCGACGCGGCGCTGGAATGGATCGACGAGGAAGAGTTGGTCGAGGTCACGCCGAAGTCGGTGCGGCTGCGCAACCGTGTTCTCAAGACGGCGCTCAGGAACAAGCATCGTGCGGGATACATCGACGCGCCGCCGTCGGAGATGGCCGACAGCAACTGATCGATTCGTGAGCCAGGTGGACTGCGCGGCGTCGGACGCACCTGCGGCGTCACGGCTATGATGAGACTGGTCCGAATCGCCGCGCTCTCCGCGCTGATCCTGGCAATCGTCTTCGGCGGCTTGGCGGCGCTGATCGCATTCAACCAGTCGCGCATCGTCACTTACGTTCTGGCCTCGGTCCGCACCCGCACCGGCGTCGACATCATTCCGCGCGCCACTTCCGTTCATCTCGGCACCCACCTGGTAGTCGTCCTCGACCAGCCGCAGGTGATCGCCAACGGCCATGAAATCGTCAAGCTCAAGTCGCTGCGGGTGCTCATCTCCTACCACTCGATTTTCGTCAGCACCGGGCTCCCGCTTTATCGGCTGACCGCGACCAGTCCCGAAATCACGCTGCCGGTAAGCTCCGGCAACACGGCCGCGTTCCCCATCCCGCGTCCCGGGACGCCATCAATCGACGCCTTGCAGGACGTGTTGCAGGCGCTGTCGCGGATTTGTTGGCGCGTCGAGACGATCGACGCGACCGTGCGCTACGCCGACGGTGTCGAGGTTGCCAACCAGGTTGGAATCGTCGCGTACCGCACCCGGCGTGATCCTTACAAATGGATCCTCGGGTTCAGTGGCGCGCTGCTTCAATCGCGCGTTTCCGGAGCGCGCCTAAGCGGGAAATTCAATCTTGGTTACGGCAAAAATTCGCGGCCCGGCGAATTTGCGCATGGAGAGGTATGGACCTGGGACGTGCCACTGGAAGGAATCGAGGCCGAGGGATTCGCGCTGGTCGGCACCGTTCAAAATTCCCTGAAGTTCTCGCTGCATGACGATGGCTCGATGACCGCCGTCAGCAATGCGAGTGCGCAGAACCTGACGCTCCAGAGCGAGCGCCTGGCCGCGCCAGTCGACCTCGGCGCCTATTCCTTGCACGCCGCCTTCGAAATTACCGACGGCAAATACGCCATCACGCAAATCGTGTTGCGCCATGTCAACACCCCGGTGCTATCCGGCGATACCGAGCTGCTCGGTCCTTTGAGTGAAAAGCCCGAGCTGGGAATCCATCTCGGCGGATTTCGCTTTGACGCGGCCGCCGTCAAGCAGAAACTGCTGTCGGTTCGCCATCTGCCCGCCGACTTCGTCGCTATGCTCAACCGGCTCGGACCCGGCAAGGTCACAGTCGGCGACGCGACGCTCAGCGCCGCACTCGACGAGATCAAGACTGCCCCGCTCGATACCATTCGCAAGAACCTGGTGGTGACCGGAACCATCGAGAACGTCGGCTTCACAATTCCAGCGGATACGAAGCTGCCGCCGGTCGAAGGCCTCAGCGCTCAACTGAGCTACTCGAAAGGGCTGCTCACGATCTCGCAGGGCACCGCGAAGTTCGGAAATTCCGCGGTCCACGACCTTGTCACCACGGCCAACCTTGGCGACGGAGTCGAAGGTGCGGACTACAAGACCAGCCTGACCGTCGACGCAGACCTCACCGAGCTGTTTCCAGCCATCGCCGGGGCCCTCGAGTTGTATCAACTGAAGGATCGCGATCGCCTCGAGCGCTTGAGTGGCCGCGTGGAAGTCGTCACGAACGCATCTGGAAAGTTGAGCGTGAAGACCCTGGTCCCGCCCAAAGACTACCAGGTGCGCGCTGACGCCATCGGCGCCGTCGTCAATATCAAGGGTTCGCCCGGACCGCTCAAAGTTTCGCGCGGCACCGTCACCATCAATCCGGGGTCGATCAGGCTCGACCGCGTGAGGTTGGCCGCGACCGGTGGCGACGCGACGCTCGATGGCACCGTGGGCTTCGCGAAACAGGGCATCGTTCCGCATGATCTGACGTTGGACCTTCACGACTTCCCCGCGGAAACCTGGTTGCAGCTGCTCGTCGATCCATCCGACTTCGCCGTCAGCGGGCCGATTGGCGGCAAAGTCGTCGTCAACAGCGATCCCACCACTCCCGGCGGCATGACGCCCGACGGCAAGCTGACGCTCACCAAGGGTGACGTGAAATTCAATTTTCTGCGCGCGCCGATCTTCGTTCAGGGCGCGACACTTACGATGCATCGCAAGCAGGTCGTCCTGGCGATGCCGGGCTCCAAGCTCGAGAATTCGGCGATCAATTTCCGCGTCACCGTCGCCGACTATACCCATCCGACCATTCGTATCGACGCTACCGTGCAGAAACTCGATCTCGAGGTCATGAATTTTGTGCGGATGCCGTGGTCGCCGGCCACGCCGCCGATCCATTTTCCGGTTCCTTGCCTCGGGCATATCGAGGCGCGCGCGGCAAACCTCGCCGCCTTTCAGATGGCCGACGTCAAGACCGATTTCACACGCAGCCCGCTCGGCGATTGGCGCGTTTACAACTTCAGCGGGACCGCCTATCGCGGCAGGATGAAGCTCGAGGTGGTCGGCCGCGCCCCCGACAACTGGATCCACATGACCGGCAGCGCCACCGACATGGACCCCGCGCCGCTCTTCCTGCTCGGCGGCGAGAACAAGCAGTCGCCATTGGTGGGCCATCTATTTCTCGCCATCGATTTGTGGGCCAACACCGACACCAACTTTTTCGAAACTCTCGCCGGCGACATGACGATCACCGTCAGAGACGGAACCCTCAACAAATTTACGCTGCTCTCGCGCCTCCTGAGTTTTATCGACGTCAAGAATTGGCTGAGCGCGCAGATTCCGGACCCGCGCATCAATGGAGTGCCGTTCAAAACAGTTTTCACCGATTTCAAGGGCAAGAGCGGGCTCTTCTACACCGACAACTTCGCCCTGCGCGGACCAGTGATGGATATCACGGCCAGCGGCAGCCTGCAGTTCGGCGCGGACACGATCGATATGCAGGTGGGCATGTTTCCGTTCGACACCGTCGACTGGGTGCTGAACCACATTCCACTGATCGGCGAACGCATCGGCTCGGGCACCGGCAAACTGGTCGCGGCGTACTTCCATGTTAGCGGCCCTTTGAGCGACCCGTCGATCACGCCCAAGCCGATCGCGTCGGTGGCGGAGTTCATCAAGAAGTTCTTTGGGATGCCGATAAACATCATTCGTCCAAACACGATCAAGTGAGCGCCGTGAAAGACTCGCGGCCAGCGCTGATCGTGTTTTGCCGCGAACCCGTCGCGCATCAGGCCAAGACCCGGTTGATCGGAGCAATCACGCCCGCCGCCGCAGCCGCATTGTCCGACGCGTTCATTCGCGACGCGCTCGCCAAGGCAGTCGCGGTGCGCCCCTCGAACATCGTCATCGCGGCCAGCGCACCGGGCGGCGCCAATCGCAGCAGATACTTCCAGCGGATGGCGCGTCGATTCGGCGCCGAACTCATCGACCAGGGAGAAGGATCGCTCGGTAAGCGAATGGCTCGCGCACTCCAACCGCTATCCTCCGATGGCGCGCTGTTAATTGGTACCGACACGCCTTCGCTACCAACCGCGCTGCTCGGATCCAGCCTCGACGCACTGCGCCGCAATCGAGTCGTCGTCGCGCCAAGTCTCGACGGCGGCTACTACGCACTCGGCGTGCGCGGCGCGATGCCCCCAATCTTCACCAACATCCGATGGGGCAGCGCCAGCGTCTTCGCTGCAACGATAAAACGTCTCAAACGCGCCCGCCTTCGCTACGCACTAGGCCCAGCATGGTACGACGTAGATCGATGGCCCGACATTCTACTGTTAGCCGCCCATCTGCGCCTGCTCGAGAGCATGTCGCCATGCCCGGCCACCGAGTCCGTCCTAAAGCGCCTTGGACTCCTGCGCCCCGATAGCTAAAGTACCCCGATGCGCGGTGCGACGGCCGCCCAGTCATGATCGAGCTGATTCTCTATACACGCATAGACTGCGAGTTGTGCCGCGAGATGGAAGACGTGATCGCGGCCGAGCTGCCGAACTTCGACGCGCGTATCCAGCGAATCGAAATTGACGGCGACCCCGGCCTCGAGGCGCGCTTCGGCGTCGAGGTGCCGGTTCTGTTCGTGAACGATCGCAAGGCGTTCAAGTATCGATGCACTCCCAGCGAGTTGCGCAAACGCCTGGCGCGCGAGGCGCGGGGCTGAGATGCCGACACGAACTCCTCATCGCATCAGGGTGATTCTCGCGACCACCGGCAGCGAGGAGCAGGCTCTTTCGGTCGCGCGCGCTCTCGTCGGCGAAAGGCTGGCGGCCTGCGTCAACATCGTTGGACCGGTGCGATCCATCTATCGATGGCGCGACGCGGTTGAAGACGATCGCGAATACCTGCTGATTATCAAGACTCGCGCGACTCTCTACATAAAAGTCGAGAAGCGAATCCGCGAGATGCATACCTACGAGGTGCCGGAAGTCCTCGCGGTGACTGCGGATCGCGGCTCGCCTCCATACCTCCAGTGGCTGCTCGCTTCGACCGGCCCAATCCGCGCCTCCACGATCCAAGGCCGCCAATCGAAACGCGCAACAAGTCCTCGTGGACGCTCCCGATGATCAGGATTGCGATTTCCGGCGCCGGCGCGATTGCCGAACGCGCGCACATCCCGGCGCTTCGGAGCGTCGCTGACGTGCAGATCGTCGCAATTCAGAGCCGCACCGCTGAGAAAGCCGAACGCGTCGCTCGAGCGCTCTGGCCCGACGACGCCGGCCGCCCGAAATCCTATTCCGATTTCGACGAAATGATCGCGCGCGAGCGTCCCGACGCGATCGGAATCTTCACGCCTAACCATCTGCATTGCGAATTCACCGTGAAGGCGCTCAAGGCGGGCGCGCACGTGCTCGTCGAAAAGCCGATGGCGCCGACGGCCGCAGCCGCACGCAAGATGGTGGATGCGGCGGCGAAAGCCGGCCGGGTGCTGATGGTCGCGATGCAGCGGCGCTTCGGCGGAGTCGAACGCGCTATTAAAGACGCCGTCGCCACCGGCGCAATCGGCAAACCGCATTTCATTCGCGCGCGGCTTTCGCACGGCGGTCCCCAGAACTGGGCGCCCGGGCAGAAATGGTTCACGACGGCTTCCGAAGCGGGCGGCGGCGCGATGCTCGATCTCGGCGTTCATGTCGCCGATCTTGCAATCTGGTTCATGGGCGAGATTGACTCCGTTTCCGGACAGGTCGGCACCCTCGCCAAACAGATCGAAGTCGACGATACCGGCGCGATGATTCTGCATTTCAAGTCGGGTGCGATTGGCGTCGTCGAGGCAAGTTGGAGCAGCATACCGCCGCTGTCAGCAATCGAAATTTACGGCACCGACGGGCGAGTGATGGCTGGTTACCCGCGCAACGACATCTCGATACTGAGGGCTGACGGCAGTCCGGCGCCGGGGTTCTCGCGCGACGAGGTGATGAGCCGTTTCGATCCGCGTGATTTTCTCGCTCCGTCGCGCGCACTCGCGGCAAACTTTGTCGGCGCAATTCAAGGCCGCGAGCGACCGTCGCCTGACGGGACCGACGGACTGCGTGCGGTCGAGGCGATCGAGGCGTGCTATCGTTCGTCGCGGACCGGCAGTCGAATCAAGTTGCCGCTCGATTCATAATTCACTGATGTTCCGCGAATCGATCAAAAAGATGGCGCCGTATCGGCCCGGCGAGCAGCCGCGCCCCGGCCAACGCCTGATCAAGCTCAACACCAATGAAAATCCGTATCCGCCGTCGCCGCGTGTGCGCCGTGCGGTTGCGAAAGCCATGGCGGGGTCGGCGCTGCGGCTGTATCCCGCGCCGCGGGCCGACGAATTTGTGGCGAGCGCCGCGAAAATCTACTCGATTCCGCAAAACATGATCCTCGCAGGCAACGGTTCGGACGAACTGCTCGCGATGGTCTTTCGCGCGACGCTCGGAATCGGCGACACTGTCGCATATCCTGTGCCGACCTATTCGCTGTACGACACGCTGGCGCTCGTGCAGGAGGCGCGAATCGTTCACTGTCCCGTCGGCGCCGGCTTCGAGCTGCCGCTCGACGCGTTGGCAGACGCGCGCGCCAATCTCACGATCGTGTGCAGTCCCAATTCGCCGTCCGGCACGCTGACTCCCGCCCGCCGCCTCGGTGCGCTCGCGAAGCGGCTGGACGGCAGGCTGCTCGTGATCGACGAGGCGTACGTGGACTTCGCCAACGAGAACGCGCTCGGCCTGGTGCGACGCTATCGCAATGTCGTCGTGCTGCGCACGCTGTCCAAGTCCTACTCGCTGGCCGGGATGCGGCTGGGACTCTGTTTTGCGCATCCGTCGGTGATCGACGCGCTGATGAAGGTCAAGGATTCGTACAACTTGAGCCGTGTTGCGCTCGCTGCGGGAGCCGAAGCGCTGCGCGATTCCGTTTGGATGCGCCGCAATGTCGCGAAGGTAATCCAAACGCGCGCCCGCACCGAGGCGCGGCTGCGCAAGTTCGGCTTCGAGGTGCCGCCGTCGCAGGCCAATTTCGTGCTGGCGCGGATGCCGGGGCGCGACATGGCGCCGGTCACGCGCGGGTTGCGCCGCGCCGGAATCCTGGTCCGCCACTTCGCGACGCCGCTGCTCCAGGACGCGCTCAGAATCTCGATTGGCACTCCCGCAGAGATGGACGCTCTGTTCCGGGCGCTCGCGCCGCTGGTCCGCGCGGGTTCGTCGAAACCGAAACCGAAATCGAAGAGCCGCATTCGCACTCGCGCCGGTTGAATTTTGATGGCGGCGATCAAGCGTCTGTTCGGCAGTTTCCGTTCGTCGCGCGGGAGGAAGTCCGACTCCGAATCGCGTCCGTCGATTCAATGGGTGGTGGCCGGGCTGGGAAATCCGGGCGAGCAATACTCGCGCTCGCGCCACAATTCCGGCTTTATGACGGTCGATCGAATCGCAAAGGCGCAAGGTGTCGAATTTGGCCGGCGCAGATTCAAGGGCGTCACCGCGGAAATCACGCTGGCCGGCAAGCCCGCGCTCCTGGTCAAGCCGCAGACCTTTTACAATCTGAGCGGTGAATGCATTTCGGACCTGCTCGGATATTTCAAAATTGCGCCCGAACATTTGATCGTGCTGCACGACGAGCTCGATCTCGAAGCCGGGCGGCTCAGAATCAAGCAAGGCGGCGGCGATGCCGGCAATCGCGGCGTTCGTTCAATCGCGGAGTCGCTCGGAACGACGGACTTCATCCGGGTCAGAATCGGAATCGGCCGGCCGCCGGGTTTCACTGTCGAAATGGAGCCCGGCCGGCAGCCGAAGACCGAAGAAAACAAGGACTACCTGCTGCGTCCAATGACCGCAGCCGAACGACAGGCGATGACGCCGATCCTCGAGCGCGCGGCGAATGCGGTCGAGGCCATCGCGGAGCATGGACTCGAAGTGGCGATGAATCGCTACAACCAACGCAGCTAAACAGCATTGAGCGACTGCACCGCGGAAATCGCTAGTAACAAATTGTCTTGAACCATAATCATTCTGTTGACTTTGCGCCGGGCGCCGCGCTAGAGCATCAAAACATTGGAACCCTCGTCGCGTTGGTGCGGGTAAGTATCGCGTCCCGTTCGAATGGCCGTGCCGTTCGTGCAGAAGCGAGAGGGGCCTGGGTTAGCCCCGTCGGCCACACGCTGCGTGCGGTCTCATAAATTTTTATCCAGGATGGGGCTGCCATGTTTGAGAAACACAAGAACCGCTTCAGAAGAGCGGAGGAAGCACTGCGCTTTTATTTCCGCTTGCGCGAGCTGCTTCACAGCGGACGGACGAGGCGATTGGTTGCGGACGAGTTGCCGCTTGACGCGTGCACGGTGGCCGCCAACGCAATCGACGACTACCAATGTATCGGATGGTGCATGCGCGACCTCGACGAGATCGCTCTGTGGCTGCTTAGCGATATCTACGGACCGACCTGCTTCGGCGTGCGTCGGCGTACATTTTCGCACGCCTGCAGGAGCGGCAGGCTCGAGTTCCCGGGGCGCGAGTTCCGGCTGCGCGAAGTTCGCACCATCCACGAACACGCACTGGGAGTGGTGAAACGCGGATTGCGCGAGCTGAGCATGATTCCGTTCCGCGAGCCACAGCCCGCCCATGAACGCCGCCGTGTCCGAAGAGTGAATGACAGCGGGCGCCTGCGTCGCAGCCGGGTCGCGACTCGTGTCTAGCCGGCAAGCGACCGCGCGGGTACTATTCCGCGGCGTGAAAATTCCTGTACGCTTGAGTGCCACTAACACTCAGGCGCACGGAATTGACGAAGCGGAACGTGAACGAAAAGCGGGCGAATGAAGATGCGGCGGCGCTCGCGCGTGGCGCCGTCGAGGTAATTTCTCCGGCGGAGCTGTCGGCCAAAATTGCGCTCGGCCGCCCGCTCAGGATCAAGCTCGGGATGGATCCGACAGCGCCCGATCTGCATCTCGGGCACAGCCTGACGTTGAAGAAGCTGCGCGAATTTCAGCGCGCGGGGCACACCGTGATTTTCCTGGTCGGCGACTTTACCGCGATGATTGGCGATCCCACCGGCCGCAACGAGGCGCGCAAGCCGCTGTCGCGCGAGCAGATCGAGCGCAACGCGGAGACCTATCGCACCCAGGCGTTCAAGATTCTCGATCGCGAGTTGACCGAGGTCCGCTTCAACAGCGAATGGATGAACGACCTCGGCGTGCGCCGCCTGATTGAGATTGCGGCGAAGGTCAGCGTCGCGCGCCTGCTCGAGCGCGACGACTTCGAGAAGCGGCTGGCCGCCGAAGAGCCGCTCTTCCTGCATGAGCTGCTCTATCCCGTGATCCAGGGCTACGATTCGGTGGCGCTGGAAGCCGACCTCGAGATTGGCGGCACCGATCAGAAGTTCAACATGCTGGTCGGCCGCGACCTGCAACGCCATTTCGGACAGGAGCCGCAAGCGGTGATGACGATGCCGCTGCTCGAAGGCCTCGACGGCGAGCGCAAGATGTCCAAGTCCTTGGGAAACTACGTCGGCCTCACCGACCAGCCCGAGGACATGTACGGCAAGCTGATGTCGGTGCCCGACAAGCTGATGGTTCGATACTACGAGCTGCTGACAGCGGCCACGCCCGAAGAGATCGCGGCGGTGAAATCCGGCGGGTTGCATCCGATGGAAGCGAAGAAACGCCTCGCCCGCTCGATCGTTACCGAGTACCACGACGCGGCCGCCGCGGATCGCGCCGAGGATTACTTCGAGAGCAAGCACCAGCGCCGGGAAGTTCCCGCCAGCGCGCAGGTCTATCGAATCGCCGAGGACTTGTGGATTTGCGAACTGATGAAGCAGTTGCAGTTCACCCCTTCGACCAGCGAGGCGCGCCGCCTGGTGAGCCAGGGCGCGGTGCGGGTGGACGGCCGCACGGTAACCGACGTGAATTTTCGTTTCGTGCCGGGCGAGCACAAGGTGCTCGAAGTGGGCAAGCGCCGAGTCGCGAGGATCGAGCCGTGATAACCGTCCCTCAAACCCTTCGATGTATGTCGCTTGCCAACCTCACATGCGGATGAAAGAGTATGACTCGCTGTGATCAAAGGATTGCCGCGAGCCTTCCGCCGCCGGTCTTCTTGGCAACCGCGAGTGCTTGAACTTCCCAGAAGAATGCAAGCTAGCGAATTTGTTCTGGCGATCGTTGTTGCGTCGGCGATTTCCTTTGCCTTGAGTTGCGACGCTCCTAAGTCGGGTAAAGTTTCTCATAGCGCGATACCGTCCGCAGCGATCTGGCCGATGCTTGGGCGCGACAGTGCTCACAGCGGGCACTGCCCTTTCGACACGACCGCAAACGCCGGCAAGCTGAGATGGCAGTTCCGCGCCGGCGGCTGGGTCGGATCGTCGCCCGTGATTGGACCCGACGGCACAATCTACGTGGGAAATGACAACGCTGTGAAGGTTGCTGGCGGTGGCACCCAGGCGACAACGGGAGGCAACCTTTTTGCGGTGAGACCTGACGGCACTCTAAAGTGGCGGCTTCCGATCTATGGCAGCACGCAGCGGATTTCACCGGCAATCGGTCCCGACGGGACGATCTACATTCGCTCCGATGGATACTCCTTCATTTTTGGTCGCTCCTATCTTTACGCGGCTTGGCCCGACGGATCGCTGAGATGGAAATTCCCCATCGACGTCGCGTCGGGGAGTCCGATTGTCGGCGCTGATGGAACAATCTACATTGGCGATGGCGAGGGATATCTCCATGCTGTGGCTCCTGGCGGCAACGAAAAATGGCGATTTAACGTCGGGATGGAGAACGGTTCGGGAGAAGTCGCCCTGCAGGGATCGACTCCGGCGCTCGGTAGAGACGGCACTGTCTACGTCGGCTCCTGCGACAACAATCTTTACGCGGTTACCGAGAGTGGGCACCTCAAGTGGAAATTTCCAACCCAGGACCAAGTTTGCTACTCGGTCCCGACCGTGAGCCCTAGCGGTACCATTTTCGTCGGATCAAATGACGGCCACCTTTATGCCGTCAGTCTTGACGGCAAACTGAAATGGAAGTTTGCAACGCACAACTGGGCGGGTTCCCCGGCGGTTGATACAGCCGGAAACGTCTACTTCGGCTCGGGCGATGAACTCTACGCCTTAAACGGCGACGGCATCCTGAAGTGGAGCGTGAAGGTGGGAACTATGTTCGGAGCATACGGAGCCCCGGTGTTAGGCGATGACGGAACGGTTTACGTCACCGCCGGCTCGAACGTGGACGCGTTTGCTCCAGGCGGCACTCCAAAGTGGACGCTTCCAGGAAGTTGCGGCGAGATGAGTCCGTCTGTTGCCGTCGGGTCGGACGGGGTAATTTATGCCGGTTCAATGGACGGAAATCTGTACGCAATCAAAGACACTGTAACTACGGCCGCAGTTCCACCGTCGTTCGATATGGGAGAGGCAGCAGTCGGTGAAGAGGTCAGGAAGACATTGGCAATCCGCAACACCGGCAAATTGGCGCTGTTCATATTCGGCGAGCATATGGATTGCTACAAGGAATTTGAGGATGTCGTATCTCAGTGTTCAGCCGCACCGGGAGAACCTTGCGACATAACGCTGCGCTTCAGACCTGGGGAACGAGGTAGGCGTTCACAGACGATGATAATCAACGACAACGCTGCACCCGGTTACCAGACTGTGACCCTGACCGGCACCGGCAACTGACAGATACATTTCCGCCGATCAGGAGTTCTTGTTCTTCTCGGCCGCCGCGACCGCCTCGCGCAGCTTTTCCATCGTGCGCCCGAGCGCCTTCGTGTAGCGCTGCTTGGTCCAGGTCTCCTTGGTCCGCATCTTGAGCCATCCGAGTTTGACCGCGTCGGGCTTGTTGCCCATCTCGCCGGTCGAAACCTCGATGATTGCGCGTTCTTCGGTGTTGAGCGAGTCGAGCACTTCGCGCTTGAGGTTCTGCAGAAAGCCGGACTTGAGGTCGATGTCGATCTTCATCGAAACTGCACTTCCATCACCACAGCCCAAACCATAGCATGCGCGTCCTCGACGGGGCAGGGGTGACCCCGTGCGCTCGGTGACGAGAATGGACGCGGCATGCGCCGATCGGCGTGCCGCCCGCAAAGGTCAATCGAAGAGCAGATGCGCGAGCGCGGCTATTCTTTGTCGACAGCCTGGCGAATGGCGTTCAGGATGAACAGGAACTGATTCGGCGCCGACACGCGGCCGAGCATGTTCACGTTCTTCAGGACCTTGAGTTCCTGGGCCGTCACCTTGTGACGCGCGAGCGTCCCGCGATCGCCGGCGAATTTGCGCCATGAGTCTTCACTCCGCTTCGAGGGCGATGACTCACGCCGCTCACCGACTAACCAATGCGCCTCGGGATGCGCGAGCAGGAACAGCCGCTGCCTGTCGAGCTCGAGCGTATCGGCGATTCGCGACAGCAGCGACAGGGAAGGGCGGCGCCGTCCGTTTTCCAGGTATGCGATGTGGCTGGCTTTGACGCCGAGCTTGCGCGCGAGTTCCCGCTGCGTGTAGGCATAAGCGCCGCGCCGTTGTTTGAGGACCGAACCGAGAGTTTCTTTTTTCATAGGTCGTATTCCGCCAGTAGTGCCCATCGGAGCTTTGCGTAGTGGATCATTCCGGTCAGGTAATTGAAGCTCTGGCCGGCCGGTAGTGAAGCGCCAAAATCGAATCCAACCAGTTCGCGCACATGCTTGCGAATGCGCGTGAATACCTCGTCGGGAAGCCGGTCGGCGCGCGCGACCAGGCCCCAATCCCACGGCTTTGCGAAAAGTGTCCGCGCGAGCGGTTCGGGATACGCCGCAAGACTCACGATCACGTCGGCCGCGAGTTCCGCCGGCTCGTTAAGATGATCGCCATGACCGGCATGGAAGAAGTAGTGAACGCCGTCGCCGGTCCGGCCGGCAACTTTCGCGCTCACGTGATGCCCCAACTCATGCACGAAGGTTGCCTGGACCGCTCCCTGATGATGCGCGGTGTTGAGATATATGAGCGGCTTCTTCAGCGCCTCGCGGCTTTTGTCCAGGTAAAAGCCCCGTAGCGCCATCCCGTCGGCGCCGCGGTACGGCGCGGTCTGGAGATGGATGCTGAGCCCCGAAGAAATAGCGGCGAGCTGGTTGGGCGAGGCGGGCCGCAGCTGTTCGCGATTCAATTGCGGCCATATCTTCCGCGCCTCGCGGACGATCGCGCGCAGGCCGCGGTAATCGAGCGTGCGACGTATGACCCGCACATAGTCGAGGCGTGCCAATTCGCGCAGTTCACGTTGTGGCTTCTTCCACGCTTCAATTTCGTCGCGACCGTCTTTGCTGGCTCGTTTCAGGATTTCTGCGACCAGTATATCTAGTTCCGAGCGCCGCTCCAGTTTCCGTGTCACGACCAACAGTCTCACATCAATGGACACAAAGTCTATCGGAGCAGCTTTGCGCGTTGCAAGAGTTAAAGAAGCGCGACAGAGAGGCTCCCTTGCGTTAACAGTGTGACTTTGCTATCGACACAATAAGTTACCGGCGGACCATTAACATTAGTGGTTACGTCAATTGGTGACAGTTCGATTCGCGAGCAAAGGAGGAAACTTCGCCCTTTATTAGGCAGAGCTCTATTCTTGCCTGGCCGCTCCGGGCTGACGGCGATCGTCGCTCCCGCCGCGTCGCTCCTACCTCTCAGTTCCATTCAGCAATGACGGGGAGACTCAACTCCCCGCTGCAGGAGGTACGCAATGGAACTACGGCAACTCACCACCGAGAGTGAACGGCGAATCTTCGGCCAACGGATGGAGGAGGCGCGCGCCAAGCGCGGCGTGGGCTTCCGCGAGACGCGACGGTCCAACGTCGGCAGGATTCATCTCGAGTACGGGCTCCTCTACGGGCTGTTCGAGCACGACGAGGATCCCCCCGAGCAGATGATGTCGGGATTCGTGATGCACGATCTCGCCAGCTTCCCGCAAAGTTATCCGCAACCCAACTTGAGCCATCTGCCGCCGCGCTCAGTTCTCGAATGCGGAGAGCTGTGGTCGTTCGCCAAGGGAGCCGGTCTGCTCGCGCGCCGCGGTGCGACGGTCCTCGCGGGCCTGATGCAGATTCGGGCCTTCCTGGTGTATCCGACCGTCCAGCCCTGGGACCAGTCGGCCTCGTACGCTCAGAGTAACTTCGTGAAGGCCGGCGATCCGATCATTTGGCCGTACTGCGAGACCAACGACGGCGGCGGCATACTGGTGCAACCGATGGTGCTTGAGGGCGAGCCGCTGGCCAAGCTGCTGCATCATGTATTCGCGCTCGGCTTCGCCACCAGCGACTCGATGCGCCGGGTCCGGTTCGACAATCCATTTCCGCTCGAGCCAACGCTCTCCCGTCCCGCAATTTCAATCGATCCGGCTCGCACCCCCGCCGAGTCGGCGCCTCCGCACAGCCACGGGGCCAACGGCGACGCGCAAGCATAAGCGCGCAGCCCCCTAAAAGAAGCGGCGGCCGGTCAAAACGACCGGCCGCCGCATCATCTTTAGAACTGCTTCCCATTCCCGCTTTAAACAAATCCGGTTCCCCTTCCCTCGAGGGAAGGGGTTAGGGGGTTAGGGGTTAGGTTCCGCGCGCGACAACGGAGCGCTCTTGATACTGCGAGCCGCCGCAGCGGCCGGTTAGCTCGCCGACGGCGGCGGAAGCGTCGGCGTCTGGCAGCCGCCGCCTCCGATGCAATTGACGCCCGCGCCGAAATATATCGTGGCCGCCTTGACCGGGAAAAACAGATAATTGAGCGGCGTATTAATCGGATCGAACACCTGTGGCGGCCCGGACTCTTGAACTTGCTGCTCAAGATGTTGCTTGGTGTTGCTCTCGACGTTCTGGATACTCGCGACGCGTTCGTCGGAGCCAAAAATCGCCGCCTTGCCGGGGTCCAGCCACACGAATCGCAAAACGCTGGCGCCGCTGTGATTGGGATCCGGGATATTGTCCTTAAGGTCGGGCTCGCCCATCGCGCGCACCGCCTGGTCGGGCGTCATGCCGGGGCTGAGCGTCTTGGTCTGCATCGCCGAGCACGCAACGAGGGAAAAGGCGAGCAGCCCCAAAAAAGCCGTGCGCGCAACAATTGTCCGCATCGTCATCATCGATAACTCAAGCCTCACAGTTGGAGCTAACACACGAATCCATCTCCGGCAACTGACTTGGTTTCGGTCACTTTGTGGACGATGTATTCGCGACGCCCGGCGCCGGCTCTGCTATCGCCGGGATCGCCGCCGAAATTGTCGATGGCGCCGGTTGCGCGACGCACGCGCCCCCTTGCGACGCCGTCAGCATCACCGGCTGCGCGCCGCTACTCGGCGACGGGCTCGACAGCGGATGCGTCAAATCGTAAAGGCCGTTGACCAGCCGAATCCCCCATCCGCCGCTGTTGTCCATAAAGCCGGTGAGCCGCTTGTAGAGCGTGGGATCGTTGACCATCAGGCCCACCGTGCCCCGGCTCGAGTTGATCTTCTGCAGGATATCCTTCAAGTCGCGCGACGACTGGCGCAGGTTCGGCAGCACGTCGTCGGAGAAATCTTTGTTCTCCATCAGTTGCGGGATAATCCCGTGGGCCTTGTCGAAACGCGCGATAAGCCCGTCGAGCCGCGCGCTGGTCTCGCGAATCTTCGCCGTCGTATCCGACACGTTGTCCAGGAACTGCTTGCCGTTGGTCTCGTCGCTGAGCATCGCACCAACCAGGCCCTGGCCCTTGTTGACCCGGTCCATCGTGAGCTCGAGCGCGACCGACAGCTTATCGACGTGGTCGAGCGTGCGCTGGATCGTTTCGAGCGTCAGCCGATCCTTCGGCTGGTTGGCGTCCTCGCCGCGCACCAGTTCACTGACCAACCCGTGACCGGTTTCAATCGACGTGAGTATCGCGCGCAGCGAGCCCGAAATCGCCATGATGTTCGCAATCAAATCGTCGGTGCCTTCGCGCTGCAGGATTGCCTCGTAGTCGATCGGATTTATCGATGCGAGCACTGTGTCCGGAGTCGCGGGCGGCGCCGATGCGGTCCCCGGGGTCAGCGCGACGAACTTGTCGCCGAGCAGGCCCATCGAATGTATCTGCATGATCGAATCGGTTCGCACCCGCTCCGCGGCGGATTGCTCGATCCAGATTCGCACCACCACGTATCCGTTCTCGGGCTCGGGCGGAAACATTATCGACTCGACCGCTCCAATCCTTACCCCCGACAGCGTCACCGGCGCGCCAGTCTGGAGGCCGTTTATTCGCTCGAAATGCGCTT
This sequence comes from uncultured delta proteobacterium, assembly GCA_963724395.1. Classification (GTDB taxonomy): domain Bacteria; phylum Desulfobacterota; class Binatia; order Binatales; family Binataceae; genus Binatus. The sequence goes on from CAVRUK010000006.1 coordinate 1,428,222, forward strand.
GCAGGATTTCGGTGTGGGTAAAGAGTTCCGCGCCATGCCCGATCATGAGGGTCGCGAAGCACAGGACCCCGAGCCCGGCCGCAATCAATGTGCCGACGCGCACGCGCGCATACCCGGTTTCAGCCACGCTCGCCTCGCATAGCGATTACCGTAGTCATAGCGCGATCTCCACGAATTCGCGCATCAGTTCGTCCCGGGTCGCGCGTACTTCATCGGCCGTGCCGCTGAATCTTATCCGCCCCTGGTCGAGCAGCGCGAAGCGGTCGCCGACCATGAACGCGCTCTTGAGATCGTGCGTTACCACCACCGACGTAAAACCCAACTGCCGCTGCAAATCCCGAATCAACAAGTTTATCTTGTGCGTCACCAGGGGGTCCAATCCCGTGGTCGGCTCGTCGTACAGGACCGCCTTGGGCTGCAGCGCGATCGACCGCGCCAGCGCCACCCGCTTTTTCATTCCTCCCGACAGCTCCGCGGGATAAAGATGCTCGACGCGCGTCATTCCGACCATCTCGAGCAGCTCGGTCACGCGCCGCTCGACAGCCCGCTCGTCCATTCCGCCATGCTCGCGCAGCGGGTAGCTCACATTTTCGAATACGGTGAACGAATCGAACAGCGCGCCGCCCTGGAAGACCATCGCGACTTCCTTGCGGATATCGGCCATCGCGTCTTCGTTGAGATCGTTCAGCCGCCGCCCGCCGACGATCACCTCGCCGCCGTCCGGCCGCTCCAGGCCGTTCAGATGCCGCAGCAGGACGCTCTTGCCCTCGCCGCTGCCGCCGAGCACGACCACGGTCTCGCCCTCGAAGACGTCGAGCGTGACGCCCTGCAAAACCGGCTTGCCGGCGTAGCCCTTGCGGAGCTGGCGCACCTCGATAAATTTTTTTCGTCCGTCGTTCAGCATCAGATCGATAGAAAAAACTTGGTCAGGAAGAAATCCGAGATCAGCACCGTGATCGACGCCGCCACCACCGCCGAGGTCGTCGCGCGCCCGACGCCGTCGGCGCCTCCCGTCGCGGATAGGCCCTTCGCGCACGCGATTATCGCGATCTCGAAGCCGAAGAATACCGACTTGCCAAGTCCGCTCAGCAAATCGCCGAGCTGCGCGTTCTGAATCAGCGAGCTGTAGAAGTAGTCGGCGCTCACGCCGAGCTGCGTGACCGAAATAACCATCCCGCCGAACAGTCCGACCGCGTCGGCCAGCACCGTCAGCACCGGCACCATGATCACGGTCGCGAGCACGCGAGGCACCACCAGCTTCTTGACGGGACTGGTGGCGAGCGAGCGCATCGCGTCGATCTGTTCGGTAACTTTCATCGTGCCGAGCTCGGCCGTGATACCCGCGCCCACCCGCGCCGCGACCATCAACGCGCTCAGCACGGGCCCCATTTCGCGCAACAGCGAGAGCCCCATGATACGGCTGACATAAATCTTGGCGCCGAACTCCGCCAGGAACTCGCCCATCTGCAGCGCCAGCACCATCCCGGAGAAAATCGCGGTCAGGTTGACGACGTTGACCGATTTCACGCCGACCGCGTCGAGTTGATCGAGCAGCAGGCGCCCTTCGAACGGCCGGCGCACCAGGTAGCGGAAAAAATCGCCGGTCAGCACTCCGACTTCGCCAAGTTCGTCGAGGAACAGGTATATTCTTTCCAGCATCGAGGCCTGAAGATGCGAGCGTAAGCGAACCCAATGAACGCAGCAATCCGAAACGATAGAAGAGGGCGAGCGCAGCGACGAGGCATCCCCGCCGCGCAACCGGTTCCCCTTCCCACAGTGGGAAGGGGTTAGGGGTTAGGTTGGACGACGACAACCAACTACTCTTCGTCTACGGCTCCCTGATGAATCCAGCCGAGCGAATGCGCCTGCTAGGCCGTCCCATCGAAGCAAGCCCGGCGCACCTTCCCAACTACACGCGCGGTCGAAAGCGCCACTACTTCGTCGCAAAACAAGCCGCCGCCGTCACCGACGGCGCAATCCTCGAAGGCCTAACCGCGCGCGACATCGCCATCCTCGACGGATACGAAGAAGTGCCAACGCTCTACACGCGCGAACGCATCGAAGTGCAAGCCCCCGACAGCAGCAAAATCGAATGCTGGATTTACTTACCCACAAGCTGGTCGAAGGACTGAAGACGAAACAAAAGAGTGCGCCAGCACGCTTTTGTGATGCAGTAGCAGAACCCTCACCTACCGGCGGCTGCGCCCGCCGGCCGTTCTCTCTCGTAAAAAGAACGGGCGAGGTAAGATCGGACGCAGCACAACCTCCTAACCAAACCTTCTAACAGGGACGAAGTCGGGCATCTTTCTTCTCTTAGTACCGGGTGCAGGGGTCACCCCTGCCGAAGGAAGTGTGAAACCCACCGCGGGTTTCACGTTGAAATTAAGTGGCTTCTTCCCCGACCCCGCTCCTCACCCCTTAACATCAGCCGGCGGGAGCGCTTTAGCCTGCTCCCCCCGCTTCAACCCGAACTTATCGATCCGATATTGCAGCGTCCGATAACTCATCGCGAGCATCTTCGCCGCCTTCGCTATAACCCAGTCGTTGCGCTCGAGCGCCTGCAAAATCGTGTCACGCTCGAACGTTTCGAAATTGAAACCTTCGCTGGGAATCTCATATCGGTCCCCGCGCTGACGCTCGCCGCTACGTCCCGGCTTCTTGCGCGACAGGACTTCCTCCGGCAAATCGCGCGGCGTGACCGTGTCCCCTTCGCAGAGTAGTATCGCGCGTTCGATCGCCGACTCGAGCTGACGCACGTTGCCCGGCCACGAGTAGTCGAGCAGTACTTCCATCGCCTCGCGCCCGATCTCCTTTACGCGCCCCTCCGCGAGATGCCCGAATTTCGCGAGCGCATGATTCGCCAGCAGCGGAATATCGCCGCGCCGATCGCGCAGCGGCGGCAGCGTGACGGTCACCACGTTAATTCTGTAGTACAAGTCCTCGCGGAAGCGCCCCTCGCTGGCTTCCTCCGCGATATTGCGATTGCTCGCCGCCACCAGCCGCACGTCGATACGAAACGAATCGTTGCCGCCGACCCGTCGCAGTTCCTTTTCCTGCAGCACGCGCAGGATCTTCGCCTGCATTCCCAGCGGCAGGTCCGCGATCTCGTCGAGGAACAGCGTCGACTTGTCCGCGCTCTCGAACAGCCCGATTTTGCGCTCGTTGGCGCCGGTGAACGCGCCGCGCTCATGCCCGAACAGTTCGTTTTCGATCAGGTTGTCGGGAATCGCCGAGCAGTTGATCGCGACGAACGGCCGCGCCGCCCGCGGCGACAGCCGATGGATCGCTTTGGCCACGATTTCCTTGCCGGTCCCGCTCTCGCCCTGGATTAGCACCGTCGAATTCGACGGCGCGACCCGCCGCACCAGCCGGATCACTTCCTGGATTGCGGGATCCTGCCCGATGATCCCCTCGATCTCGAAAGTGCCTTCCAGCCGTCGCTTCAGCAGTTGATTTTCCTGCTGCAGGTTCGCGAACTCGGCCGCCTTGGCCACCCGCGTCACCAGCTTCTCGCGATCCGTCGGCTTCTCCAGGTAGTCGAACGCGCCCGCCTTCATCGCCTGCACGACGCTGTCGGTCGAGCCATGCGCCGTCAGCACCACCACCTGGCTGCCGGGATACGCGCCGCGCACTTTGGCGAGCAGCTCCTCGCCCGACATCCCCGGCATCATCAGGTCCGTCAACACGACGTCGAAGCGCGACAGCGCCAGCAACTCGATCGCGCGCTTGCCGACCGCGGCCTCTTCGACCGCGAAGCCCTCTTCGCGCAGCGTGTCCGCCGTGATTTGCCGTTCGAGGTCGTTATCTTCAACGACCAGTACTGACGCTTGCGTCATGCCTGTGTCCGTTTACCACCGCGCTCGGCGGGAAGGTGAATGTCAATGTGGTCCCGTGTCCGTCCGCGTTCGGCCCAATCTCGATTGTACCCCCATGCGTCTCGACAATCGCCTTCGACAGAAACAGCCCGAGGCCAATTCCGTCGCGCTTGGTGGTGAAGAACGGCTCGAAGACGTGGCTCGCGACTTCCGCCTCGATTCCCGCGCCGGTGTCCGAAAATGTAATCACCATCGAGCCCTCGACCCGCCGAAACCCGATCCGCATCGTACCGCCTTCGGGCATCGCCTGGATCGCGTTGGCCACCACGTTGATAAAGCAGGTGCGGAGCTTTTCAGCGTCCACGTTGAGAATCGGCGACGGGTCTTCGCATTCCTCGACCAGGTCGATCCCCTGGCTCTTCATTTTCGATTCCGACAGCGCGACCACTTCGCCCACCAGCCGATACACGTCCGTCGGCGCCGGGAAAATCTCGATCGGCTTGCCGTAATGCAGGAAGCTTTGCACCAGGTCGGCCAGCCGCCGCATCTCGTCCTTCATGATCCCCAGCTGATGCAGAAACGCTTCGCGCTCGTTCGGCTGCTGCGGAGCGTATCGCGTGCGCAGCTGATCGAGCGCCAGGCTGATGAAGTTCAGCGGATTCTTGATTTCATGCGCCAGGCCGCCCGCCAATTGCCCCAGCGCCGTGAACCGTTCGAGCCGGTTCAGCTCCTGCTCGCGCTCGCGCGCATGCCGCAGCTGGCCAACCATGTCGTTGAAGCTGCGCGTCAGCAAGCCGATCTCGTCGCGCCGATGCGCTTCCGGGACCGGCTCGAGCCCGCGCGCCGCGATATTCTGCGCCGCGTTGGCGACCGCATGGATCGGCTTCACGTAGCGATCGGCGAGGATATACGCGAACACCAGCCCGATCGCGAAAATCGCAAACGCGATCATCAGCTCGCGCGTCCGGCTTTCCTGCACCGGCTGCGCGAAGTCTCCAAAGTTGGCGACCACCTGCACGTAGCCCAGCAGATGATCCTCGACCTGGACGGGAATCAGGTACACCGTCGTCTCGGGTGCCAGGCCGAGCCGGCCGGCCGGAATCGTCACGAGGTCATTGGGATGCTTTAGTTGCTCGGGCGTCAGCCATTCGGCCTGCTTGGGCCGCAGCGCCGCGCCGATCAGCCGCGGATTCGAGCTGTTGAGGATCAGATTTTCGCTCGACGCGATCGATACTTCGAGTCCCTGCGTATGCAGGTCGTCGACGTAGTTGTGCAGTTGCTCGCGATCGGTGTCGCCCACCGCCGTCAATTCCTGTACGCCGATCTGAATCACGCGCGCCAGATCCTTGACCTTCTCCTGCGTCGTCGCGACAATCGCCGCCTGCGTGCCCAGGCTAACCCAGACCTCCGCGCCAAGCGTAAGCCCAAGTAGCCCGACCATCAGCACTATCAGCTTCGCCTTAAGGTTAAGCGCGGGAAAGTATGAATCCATTGTCGATATCGCGATGCCGGCGCACGGCCCCGCAACACTAAGGAATTATATACGCGACTCCCCCACCGCCAAACCGCCTCCGCTTCCCTCCCCCGTTCGTGGGGGGAGCAACTGTATCGTAAGGCGACGGTGGCGGCGCGTTGCCCACAGGGTCCACAGGCTGCGGGGTCCTTGGGAGGACCCCGCCTGTGGACTTGTGGACAACGGGCCGACTTTTTAATTTTCTCATACGCTGAGGTCCGGGCATGGCGGCCTCCACAGGCTGTTGGTTTTGAGCATGGCGTTGAGGATCACGATGAGCTTGCGCATCACCGCCGCCAGCGCCAGCTTCTTGGGCTTGCCGCGCGCGACCAGCCGCTCATAGAACTGCTTGAGCACCGGGTTGGCCCGCGCCGCAACCATCGCACACATGTAGAGCTTGTTGCGCACCTCGAACCGGCCGCCGGCGATCATCCGCCGTCCATGGCGGCGGCCGCTGTCATCGGGCATCGGCGCCACTCCCACCAATGCGCCGATCTGCTTGCGGTTGAGCGTGCCCAGCTCCGGCATTTTCGCCAGCACCATCGCGCTGAAGCCTTTGCCGAAGCCCGGCACGCTGCGCACGATCTCGCTCTTGCGCCGCCACGCATCGGAGCGCCGCACGGTCTTGTCGATGTCCTCTTCGACCTCCTTGATGCGTCCCTCCAGATACGCGATGTGATGACGTAGTTCCTTGCGCATCGTGCCTGACGCGCGGCTCAGGCGCTGCTTCTCCGCCACCAGCATCTCAAGCAACTGCTCGCGCCGCATCACCAGTTCCTGCAACGCCTGAGTCTCGGCGTCGGCCGGTGGCCGTGGCTCGGGCCGTTCCCGTTCCGCATACAGCGCCAGCAGCTCGGCGTCCTTGCGATCGGTCTTGGCCTTAAGTCCGCGGCCCTTGGCAAAGTTGCGCACCCACGACGGATTAACCGCCGCCACCGCGATCCCCGCCAGCCACAATGCCGCCACCACCTGGCGCTGCAGCCCGCCGGTCGCTTCCACCACCACCAGCTTAGGCTTGAGTTCACCCAACCGCCCGACCAGCCGCTTGATTCCGGCGCGATCGTTGGAAAGCGTCATGCGCTCGCCTGAAGGCCGCACCGCCACCACCAACTCCGCCTTGCTCACATCGATCCCAACGTACGATTCTTCTGCCATCGCCCCTCTCCTTCCTGGGCGTCCCGCCCTTCCTTGTCCAATGCGGGCTCGTGCCTGCGGCGCGGCCCGGTCAACTGTTCGGGCTTTGGACGCGTTAGCTAGCGGACGCGGCGATCCATGCTCCCCCACGGCCTCTCGCGACCCAGGGTCATTCGGTCTGCCGCGCCCGCTGCTATCTTGGTACGCTCGTTCGCAGATACAAGGGTTAGGGTGGGGGACCGCCTGCGGCGCAATCGTCCGGTGCGCCGCATGTCTGTGACCAGTCTGAGCCTCCTATTTCCCCTCGCCGCTCAACTTCACCATCTGCGTGCTGCCGTGCGCGTTGTCCGTGATCATCAGCATGCCGGTCTGCGCCCCCGCCGCGCTGGGCGTAAACGTCACCGAGATCGTACAAGATAAGCCGGCTGCCAGACTTGGCGAACAATCGTTGGTCTGGGTGAAGACTCCCGGAGTGTCGGAAATCATCTCGATCAACACCGCGCTCCCCGGATGCTTCTTCTTGCCCTTGGGATTGGACACCTTGACCGTTTTCGGTTTGCTCGACGATCCGACCGTGGTCTTCGAGAACTTCAGCGCCTTCGGCGTGACCTTGAGCGTCACCGGCACCGCCGTCGGCGTGGCAGTTGGCGTCGCCGTTGCGGTTGCCGTCGCAGTCGCAGTTGCAGTAGCCGTTGCTGTGGCAGTCGCCGTCGCCGTGGCGGTGGTCGTTGCGGTGGCCGTTGAGGTCGCCGTTGGTGTTGCGGTTGCGGATGCGGTCGCCGTCGCAGTTGAGGTTGAGGTTTGCGTCGCGGTGGTGGTCGCCGTTGGTGTGGCGGTGGCCGATCCAGAGGTAGTAGCGGTGGCCGTCGCGGTCCGGGTCGCGGTAGCCGTCGCAGTCGCAGTAGGTGCCGCGGTCGCGGTGGCGGTGGCCGTGGGGGTTGCGGTTGCCGTTGCGGTCGTCGTCGGCGTCGCGGTTGCCGTTGGCTTCTGGAACTCGTACGCACCGATATCGCAGTTGCCGCTGGCTCCGTCTTCGGGATCGGGCCGAGGCTGGCCACGCTGGTCGCAGGTGAGCTGTAGGGATGACGAGGTGGTGCAGGGGTTCAACGAGCCCGCAGGATAGGTGCACGAAGCGAACGGGATCTGGTCGATCGCCGGGCTGCCCGTAAGCAGTGCGATGGTGAAGCTGGGGCCGCCGTTATTGGCCAGTCCGCTGGCGAGCATCGGATCGACGGGTTCGCCGTTGTCCGCCGTACCGGTCTTGCTGAAGCCGCAGGTGCTGTCATCCGCGATGTTGTAACCGCCGTCGGTGAGCATGGTGTTGCAGTTGCCGCCGCTGCTGCCCGCCAAAATGCTGCCCTTGAGACTAGCGGTACCGTCGTTGTAGATGGCGCCGCCGGTGAAGGCCACGTTGGCCGAAAACGTGCTGTTGGTGACGGTCAGTGTGCGGTCGTTTTCGATGGCGCCGCCGAAGCCGCCGCTGTCGACGCCGCTGGCGGTGGCCTGGTTGCCCGAAAACGTGCTGTTGGCGACGGTCAGAGTGCCGTTGTTATAGATGGCGCCGCCAAGGCCGCCGAATTCGCTGGTGGCCTGGTTGCCCGACAACGTGCTGTTGGCGACGGTCAGAGTGCCGTTGTTATAGATGGCGCCGCCAGCGCCGTTGCCGCCGATGGCCTGGTTGCCCGACAACGTGCTGTTGGCGACGGTCAGCGTGCCGTTGTTCAAGATGGCGCCGCCCTCACCGTTGCTGCTGGCGCCGTCCTCCAGGGTCAGAAATTGCAGGTTGAGCGTCGCGCCTGAGTTCACCACCATCAGCTGCACCGGATTGCCACCATTGCCACCGTCGATCGTGATTCCCGGCGAAGTCGTCGGGCCGGTGATGGTCAGCGTCTCGCCGCTGACGATGGCGGGCAGCGTGCTCTGCAGCATAATCGTGCCGGTCGTGCTGATCTCGATGGTGTCAGTGCCGGTCCCGGCCGTGCAGTGGGTCGAGCCTGACTGGTTTTGGGCGTTGGCGTTGGTGATCGCCTGCCGCAGGCTGCAGCCGAAAATTCCGCCCGGGTCCGACAGCGAATTGACGGTAATAGTGGCGGCGCGCGCCATCCTGGACATCGCCAGGAAGAAAAACGGCAGCGCGACTGCTGCGAACGCAAAACGTCGATTTCGATCTGCCACGGACTCCTCCCCACGAAGCATTCGGTCACGTCGGCAAATTTCGCTCGCTTAACTACCGCAAGGAACCCGGCAAAGTTTCCTACCGCGTCAAGGTACTGTCAAATCACAGAGCGGCGGGGTTCACTTACTGCCGCTACTTGCCGGTGCCGCTTAATGGCACCGTCTGCGGGGTGCTGTTGGCGTTGTCGGTGATCGTCAGCGTTCCGGTCTGTTTGGTGGCCGCGCTTGGGGTGAACGTCACTGTGATCGTGCATGAATCGCCGGCCGGCAGAGTTGGCTGACAGTTGTTGGTCTGCGTGAAGACTCCCGGGGTGTCGGAAATCATCTCGATTAAAACCGCAATTCCCGGATGCTTCTTCTTGCCCTTGGGATTGGACACCTTGACCATTTTCGGTTTGCTCGACGATGCGACCATCGTCTTCGAGAACTTGAGCGCTCTCGGCGTGACCTTGAGCGTCACCGGCACCGCCGTCGGCGTTGCAGTTGGAGTGGCGGTTGAGGTCGCCGTTGGCGTTGGCGAGGCAGTCGCGGTTGCCGTCGCAGTTGCGGTGGCCGTTGGCGTTGCGGATGCGGTGGCCGTCGCAGTCGCGTTCGGGTCGCCGAACTCGTAAGCGCCGATACAACACTTGGATTCCCCGGGGGCTGGCCGCTGTAGTCCCCGCTGGTCGGTGGTTAGCGGCTCGCCGTTAGCGTCGGTGCAGGCGTCGGTAGGCATGGTAGGGATCTGGGCGATCGCCGCACTGCTGGACTCTAGTGCGATGGTCTCGGTCGGGCCGCCGTTATCGGCGAGTCCACTGGCCAAGTCTATGTCGCTGACGCTGTTATGGCTGCCGGTGCCGCTCAACCCGCACGTGTCATCGCCTGAGAGGTTGTAGCCGGCGTCGGCAATGAGGGTTGTGTTGCAGTTGTTGGGGATGCTGTTCGCCAAAATCGTGCCTTTGAGACTGACGGTGCCACCGCCGTCGTCGATGGCGCCGCCGTTGGACGTAGCTTGGTTGCCCGAAAACGTGCTGTTGACACTTACCGTGGCGCCGCTGCCGTTATAGATGGCGCCGCCTTCGCCGGCACCGCCGGGGCCAGTGGCCTGGTTCGCCGAAAACGTGCTGTTGGTGACGGTCAGCGTGCCTGTACTAAAGATGGCGCCGCCGTCGCCGTCGCTACCGAACACGGTGCCAACGCCGCCGGTGGCCTGGTTGGCCGAAAACGTGCTGTTGGTCACGGTCACCGTACCGCTACTATAGATGGCGCCGCCGAAGCTGTCGCCGCCGACGGTGCCGGCGCCACCGGTGGCTTGGTTGGCCGAGAACGTGCTGTTGGTCACGGTCACCGCGCCGGTGTTAAAGATAGCGCCGCCTTCGCCGAAGCCGCCGCCGCCGCCACTAGCGACGCCGTTAGCCTGGTTGGCCGAAAATGTGCTGTTGGTGACGGTGACCGTGCCGCTGTTAAAGATAGCGCCGCCTTCGCCGTAGGCGCCGGCGATGCCGCTGCCGCCTGTCGCGCTCCCGTTAGCTAGGGTCAGAAATCGCACGTTGAGCGTGGCACCCGAGTTCACGCTGAAAATTTGGTACAAGTTGTCGCCGTCCACAGTGATGGATTGTCCGCTGCCATCAATCGTCAAGCTGCCCCCGGAGGTGGTCGAGATTGCTGGAAGGGAACTGCTCAGAGTAATCGTGCCACTGACGCTGAACTCAAGGGTATTGGCACCGGTCAGGGCGTTCGCACTATCGATTGCAGCGCGCAGACTGCCCGAGCCGCTGTCATTAGTGTTGGTGACGGTAAAGGTCGAGGCGCGCGCCAACCCCGACATCACCAGCAAGAAAAACGTCAGCGCAATCGCCGCGAGCGCAAAGCGCCGATTTCGATCTGCCACGGACGCCTCACCACGGCGCATTCGGCCACGTCGGCAAATTTTGCTCGGTCAACTCACTCAGGCAAATCTGCCGGAGTCTCCTACCGCGTCAACCTAGTGTCAAATCGCCGCCAGCGCCGCGCCTTCCGTTCTTCCCCTCTGAAGGGAGACGGGCCAGGGGGTGAGGTCGCGCGCACTTCAAGATTCCGCGTGCCCGTACCTCGTTACAACTCGGCCGATTCGCTCTTGACCTCCGGCGCGATCGTCTTGCGCAAGACCATCATCCGGGTCGCGTACACCGCGACGCTCAGTATCGCCACGACTACGATCAGCCGCTCGAAGCCGCCGATATATCTGACCAACGCCTCGAGTTGCTTGCCGAATACGTAGCCAAGCGTCACCACGATCGGCACCGAGATCAGCGCCCCGAGCAGATCATAAAGCAAGAACACCGCCGGACGCACACCGAAAGATCCCGCCGACAGGTAGATCAACGCGCGCAGGCCGGCCAGGAATCGCGCGTAAAAGATCGCGCGATGCCCATGGCGCTGCATGAAACCTTCGATCCGCTCGATCTGATGCTTGCGGCCCGGCCGCCCAATAGAGAAATACCGCACCAGTCCCGAGCCGAAGCGCCGGCCCATGAAAAACAGCGAGTTGTCGCCCGCGACCACACCCAGCAGCGACACCGCCAGCGTGATCGGATAGCGCGTGACCCCGCGATGCACCAGATAGCCGCCCGCCAGCAGCGCCACGTCTTCCGGTATCGGCAGCCCAAGCCCGCACAACATCAGAACTACGAACAACCCAAGGTACGTGAAGTGTTCGATGTACGCCGAGATCAGGCCGACCAAGCTCAGCTCCCGTGCGCGTAGCGCGTGCGCAGTGCGTCGCGGATTCGTTCGACCGGCATGCCCTGGCTCGCCATCGGCTCCGCGTCGCGAGCCTCGCCCAGGCAGATCCCACACCTGCTGGCGTGGTCGTCACGGTAGCAATCGAGCAGGTTCTTGTGTCCGAGTTGCTTGTCGCATCCGCAGTAGCAATGCAATTGCGCCAGCAGCGCGGGGTCGCGCTGGGCGATTTCATACGCCTCGCGCACAGTGCCCTGGAATCCCTGTGGGTCGAGCGTCTCCCGGATTCGCGCGCCCGCATCGCCGGACGCCGCCGTCTGCCCATCCGACCCGCTCGACATGTAGCCGCCGTATGCGATCGCGACCACCAAAACCGCGGCGGCCGTCAGTGCGATAATTCCTTTGATACCCTTGAACATCACTCTCCCCGCGGCCCGAAATTATAGCATCTCGATGAATCTAAGGCTTTGATTCGCGAAACTGTATAGTGCGGCCGGCCGATGCGGTCCGCGCCGCGTATGCGGCAGCCGTTTCAGCATCCCCATCGCCAGAATGCTCCGACGGAAGTTTCGCCGATCGAGCGGCCGCCCCAGGATTAGCGAGTATAGCTCCTCGAACTCGGCGAACGTGAATTCCCGCGGCAGCAGCGCATACGCGATATTCGTGTACTCGACCTTCGACTTCAGCCGCTTCACCGCATACGCCGCCATCAGCGAATGGTCGTACGCAAGCGGCGGCAGCCGCGCGACTTCGTACCACTTGCCTGTCTCATATTTGTCCGACGCCGCGCGCACCCCCTTAGCGTCGGGAATCAGCGCCATGTACGCGACCGACACCACGTGCGCGCGCGGGTCGCGCGACGGATCTCCAAACGTGAACAGCTGCTCGAGATAACCGCCTCGCAGTCCCGTCGAATCGTAAAGCTCGCGACGCGCCGCGTCGTCCAGCAGCTCGCCCACGCGCACCAGCCCGCCCGGAAACGCCCATCGCCCGCGGCCCGGCCCGCGCCGCAGCTCGACCAGGTAGGTCTGCAGCCGCCCGCCGATAATCGCGAACAACACCGTGTCGACCGCGACCATCGGCCGCGCCAGCCGCTCGCCGCTCGCCGCGACGCCCTGCGCCGCGGCGCTCAGACGCTCAGCTCGAGCATCCGCTCCAGGACCCGCTTCGCGCCCACGCGCACGTCCTCGGTAAGTTCGATTTCGTACCGCAGGTGTCGTAGCGAGTCGAGCGTCGCCTCGAGCGTGATCATCTTCATGAACCGGCATAGCTTGCACGCCTTGTAGAAATGCTTGTCGGGAATCTCCATCAGCAGGCGGTCCGACAGCCCGCATTCCGTCACCACCAGGAATTTATCGGCGTCGCTGCTCCGCGCATAGGCCAGCATCGCGCTGGTCGACAGCACCGCGTCCGCAATCGCGAGCACGTCACGCCGGCACTCCGGATGCGCAATCACCTTGATCCCGGGAATCGCGCGCTTGACCTTGAGGACCTCATCGGGGGTTATCTGATGGTGCACGTAACAATTTCCGTCCCACGAAATCACGCGCTTGCGCGTCTGCCCCTGCACGTAGTTAGCGAGATTCTGATCCGGCACGAACAGAATATTTTCCGAGTCGATCCGCTCGACGATCTTCGCCGCATTCGCCGACGTGCAGCACGCGTCCGACAGCGCCTTCACGTCCGCCGTGCAATTGACGTACGACACCACCTTCAGGTCGGGATAAATCTTGAGCAGCTCTTCCTTGCGTTCCGCCAGCGCCTCGGCCGTCACGCTGTCCGCCAGCGAGCATCCCGCTTTAAGGTCCGGCAGCAACACTTTGCGATCGGGATTGAAGACCTTCGCGGTCTCGGCCATGAAATGCACGCCGCAAAACACGATAACGTCCGCGTCGCGCACCTCGCGAGCATTGCGCGCCAGCTCCAGCGAGTCGCCGATAAAGTCCGCGACCTCGAAAATCTCCGGCCGCTGGTAGTTATGCGCCAGAATCACAGCCCGCCGCGTTTTTTTAAGCTCTGTGATCTCCGCAATCATCCGCGCATAGCGCGCGCAAGTCTCGTCCGTATAACTATCGTTCCCAAGTACAGCCAGCTTCGCGCGCAGCGCCGATGCGGAAGTACCAATTTCTAAAGCTTCGTTCACAACAGAAAAAACCTCGCAACCAATTACTTTGCGTCAATCTGACACTTACTCCAGCGCGCGCATCGATGCAACCGGTCTTTCCTATAACCTCTCCTTGTCCGAGGAGAGGTCGGCGTAAGCCGCGCAGCGGTGTCGCCGGGAGAGGTGCCACGCCAGACAGCGCACCATCGCGCCTCGTCTAACCGCAATTGATAGATACCGTGGCCGCCGCCAAGCAGCAGCACCACTATCTGACATCGTGCAACAAGCAACCGAGCACAGCTGCGTCGGCCAGCGTTGCACCTCTCCCGTCGCTCACCTTCGGCTCGCGCCGACCTCTCCTCGGACAAGGAGAGGTTAGGATCCTCCTACGAACTTACCGCGGTGACTTCCTGCCCTTCCTTGATCGTAGGCGCCGGCACCACGATCACCGTCTCGCCGCCGCTCAATCCCTGCCGCACTTCGACCCCGTCCTGGAACTCGCGCCCGACGACGATCGGCACCAGATGCGCCGTGTCGCCGCGCACGACCCACACCGAATTCGCCGCGCCGTCAGTCACAATCGCCTTCTTCGGCACCAGCACCATCCGCGCCGCCGCCGCTTGCGTCACGATCGACTGGAAGGTGACCTTGGCGCTCATTTCGGGCTTGATAATTTTAAGATCGGGCTGCAGGATTTTGACTTCGACTTTCACCGTGCCTTTCTGCCGGTCGGCCTCGGGATAAATCTTCACCACCTGCGCCGGGAACGGATTGTCGGGATACGCGTCCGGGATCACCGTCGCCGGCGTGCCCATCTTGACCTTCGCGATATCGCTTTCGTTGATATCGACTTCGCAGCGCAGGTCGCTCAGGTCCGCCAGTTGCGCGATATCGGTGGCGCCGCCGCCCGCCTGGATTTCGCCGCCGAAATTAATCGTGTCGCCGAGTTCGCGATATTTCTGCAGCACCACGCCGTTGATTGGCGACGTGATCACGGTCTGGCTCACGTTGAACTTCGCGAATTCGATCTCGCCGTCCGACTTCTTGAGGTCCGCCTGCGCCACCGCGAGCTGATTTTCCGCGTCGTCGAGCGAGTCCTTCGATTGCACGCCCTGCTTGTACATCTCGCGCATCCGCTCGACGCGCGCCTGCTTGAGCACCAGGTTCGCCGCCGCCAGGTCGCGGTCCGCATAGGCCTGTTTCAATTGCGCCTGGTAGTCGCGATCGTCGATTCGCGCCAGCAGGTCGCCGACCTTGACCCGCTGCCCTTCCTCGATAGGCTCGGCGACAATCTGCCCGAGAATTTTTGTGCCGATCACGATATACTTGTGCTGCGTTACGATATACCCGCTGCCGGTCAGCACGGTGCCGGCCTGTCCCGCCTGCTTCACCATCACGATCGCGGTCTGCACTTCGGGCGGACGGCCAATCGTCCGCAGATAGACGACGTATCCCGCCACTCCAACGACGGCCAGGACTACCAGCGCGATCGCCGCCGGGATAAGCCGGCTCGGTTTCTTCGGATTCGCCGCGCGCGCAATCCTGAGCGACTCGAGCTCGCGGATATTCGGTCCTCTTGGCGTTTCGGCGGACAAAAAACCTCACACGCTCCTTAGCGCATCTACCACCGGCATTTTCATCGCCTGGCGCGCCGGCAGCCAGCCCCCGACCATACCCATAACCGCGGCAAAAATCAGCGCCTCGATAACTATCGCAAAAGTCACGCGGAAGCTGAATGCCAGCGTCGAAAAGGTCACGAAGTTGCCGAACGTCGTCGACAGCCCGTTAATCGGCATCGCGATTATTATCCCGATCACGCCCGCGCACAGCGCCAGCACCAGCGACTCGAGCAGGAACGACGTCATCACCGCAATCGGCGCGAAGCCGAGCGCCCGCAGCGTGCCGATTTCCGTGGTCCGCGACGAGACCGCCGCGTACATCGTATTCATCGCGCCAAAGATCGCGCCGATCGCCATAATCACCGCGACGATCATCCCCAGCACCCGCATCTGGTTGGCGACCACCGCCTGGTCCTTGTAGTAGTCGGCCTCGGTCTCGGCCTGCAGATTTATTCGCGGATCGTCGGCCAGCCGCTGGATAAGCGCGCCGCTATCCGCGCCCGGCGCCAGCTTCAGGCGCACGTCGGCGTAGTACGCGCCGCGCTGCGCGTCGTCCTGCACGTTATGAATATCGCCCCAGACCTCCGACTCGAACGAGCCGCCGTCGGCGGACATGATCCCGACGACCTTCCAGTTGCCGCGCCCGAAGCGGAGCGTCGAGCCGAGCTGCATATTAGCGTAATGCCCCTGCAAGCCCTTGCCGACAATCACTTCGTTAACCGAAGGATTAAACATCCGGCCTTCGACAATCTTGACCTTCGGATGCACTTTCAGCCCAATTGGCAGAACTCCGCGCACCACTATATTGTCGCGTCCGCCGCCAACACGTTCCATCAGCGCCTGCACCGGCAGTTCAGGTGAAGCGTCCACTTCGCCGCTAGCTTCGCGCCGAATCTGCGGCAGAAATTTCAAAGCGTCGAACTGATCGAGCTGAATCGACGAGTAAGTCTCGGTAGTAGCCCCCTTGCGCAGCACAATAACGTTATCCGGATCCCCAGTGTCAGAAATAGCCGAATTAAGTCCCGCCACCAGAGCCATAACAATCACAAACACGCAGACCACCAGCGCAATCCCACCGCCAGTCATAGCAGTGGAAACCCGCCGAACCAGCAACGACCGCACATTATACTTTAGAGGAATAGCCATCTAAGTTTCTCATCCGGTCCCCCTTCCCGCGCGGGAAGGGGTTAGGGGTTAGGTTCCTGCTGCTCATCCGGGTTCCGAATTCTAACCTCTCCTTGTCCGAGGAGAGGTCGGTGTAAGCCGCGCAGCGGTGTCGCCGGGAGAGGTGCAACGCCAGACATCGCAGTCGATTCATACTCGATTCCGAAAGCCAGACAGTAGTGCCGCCGCCGAGCACTGCACCTCTCCCTAACCCTCTCCTCGGACAAGGAGAGGGAATTAAGGAGCGTTCCCCCTTCCCACAGTTGGCCCAAAAAAAAGGGTTGGGGGTCAGGTTCGCGTTCCCCCTTTCCATCTGGAAAGGGGGCCAGGGGGATAGGACAGCGTCGCGCTCGGATGACTTCTTCCTGTTCCCCTTCCCACAGTGGGAAGGGGTTAGGGGTTAGGTTCCTAATCCTCACGCCACCGTCCTCAGCGCATCCACAATATTCCGCCGCGCCGCCGAACTCGCCGGCACCATCGCGCTGAACAGTCCTATCAATGCGGCTATCACCAGGGTTTCCGCCAATACCACCGGCGGCATCCGGATCGCTCCCAGCGGCCCGCCCACGTTGCCGACCGAGAAAATCTTCAGCACGATATACGCCGAGCCGCATCCGATAACTCCGCCAATAAGACCGATCAGGATAGACTCGGTCAGCAGCAGCGACAAAATCGTGCGCGCCGGAAAGCCCATCGAGCGCATCACCGCTATCTCGCCGCGCCGCTCGCGTATCGACATCGCCGCCGTATTCGCTGCCACCAGTCCAATAGTCAGCACCACGATAAATCCCAGCAGCTCCGCGATCCTGAAAAACGTCCGGTACTGGTCCATGAAGCCGCCGATAAACGACGCCTCCGACTCCGACAAGGTCTCCGCCGACGAGTTGGCAAAGCCTTCATCGATCGCCGCGATCACCTGCGGCACGCTCTCCGGCTTGTCGACTTTCACCCAGATATTGTCGACGATTCCCGGCCGCCCGGCCGCTTCTTCGAGATAGTCTCTCCTGAACAACAGGAAATCCGGCGGCGCCTTGCCGCCGATCGTGCCCACGATTTGCAGCGTCACGTTGAACGGATAGAGCGTGCCCTTGAGCTGGATCTGCTGCCCGACCTGCAGATGGAACCGCTTCATCGTGCCCGCGCCAACCAGGCACGCAGTGCGGATTTTTTTGAACTGCGCGAACTGCTCCGGGCTGATTCCCCAGTCGGGCCACATCTTGTCGACATCCTCGGGATCGGCCGCCAGGTTCGGAAACTGGTCGTAAACCTCGTGGTAGACCCCTCCGAACCAGCTCTCCGGCACAACCACCTCGACATGCGGTACCGCCACGATCCGCTGCTTGTAGGCCATCGGAATCGCATAGGCCAGCCCGGCCTTGTTATGGGTGGCAATCCGCGTCGAAGAAGCCGTGTTCGCAAGAATCTCATTTGCCACGGTAGGCAAGCTGACCAGCGCCGAAAAAATAAACAGCGAAACAGCAATCGACAGCACGGTCAAAAAGGTACGCCGCTTACTACGAACCAGATTCTTAAAAACCAGCGCCGTGTACTTCATGCTAGCACCTGGCCCAATTCTTCCCTTTTCGGGTCTGCTCCATTCCTAACCTCTCCTTGTCCGAGGAGAGGTCGGCGAAAGCCGCGCAGCGGTGTCGCCGGGAGAGGTGCAACGCCAGACATCGCAGTCGATTCATACTCGATTCCGAAAGCCAGGCAGTGGTGCCGCCGCCGAGCACTGCACCTCTCCCTAACCCTCTCCTCGGACAAGGAGAGGGCACTGGAGGAGGATCGTCCCGGCTTGACGCGATGCATCTGAAGTCTCTCTAGCTCTCCTCACGCATGCGCCGCCGCTTCCGCCGGCGCCCCGCGCTTCCCAGGCTCAACCCCGGCCAGCACGCCCTTATCCAGCCGATAAACCGTATCGACATACCGCTCGGCCCGCGGATCGTGCGTGACCATCACGATCGTCTTCTGAAACTGCCGATTCATATCCACCAGCAACCCCAGAATCTCCTCAGCCGACTTCGCATCGAGGTCTCCGGTTGGCTCGTCCGCCACGATAATCGTCGGGTCAGCCACGATCGCGCGCGCAATCGCGACGCGCTGCTCCTGCCCGCCCGACAACTGGCGCGGGTAATGGTCCATCCGGTCGGCCAGCCCGACCACCTTGAGCGCGGTTTCGACATGCTCGCGGCGCTCGGCCTTGTTGAGACTCGTCAACAACAGCGGCAACTCGACATTCTCGAACGCGGTCAACACTGGAATCAGGTTGTAGAACTGGAACACCAGCCCGATATGCCGCGCGCGCCAGCCCGCCAGGTCGCGCTCCTTCATGCCGGTGATCTCCTCGCCGCCGACCGCCACCCGCCCGCTGCTAGCGTGATCGATTCCCGCGATCAGGTTGAGCATCGTGGTCTTGCCCGAGCCCGACGGCCCCATAATCGCCACGAAGCGCCCGGCCGGAATCTGCACGGTCACGTCGTCGAGCGCGCGCACCTCGAACTCGTCGCGCTTATAGATTCGGGTCACATGTTCAAGATCGATTGCAAACTTTTCGTCCATAACAACCTTCCCTTTTAGACTTTTTTCCTGTTACTGGGTGCAGGGGTCACCCCTGCCGAAGGAGGTGTGGAACCCACCGCGGGTTCCACATCAAATGAAGTGATTTTCCCGCCCTTGGTGCGTAACTCCCGCTTCAACTGCGAGCAAAGCCGAGCCAGCGCCCGCGCCTTGGCGCCGGTAATCGCGCGCCCCAACTCGACCATCGTAGTCCGCACCGGGCTGGCGCCCGCGCGCCGCATCGCCGCGACCACATCCGCCAGGATAGCGGTGCGCGCCTCATCGTCGCGGCGCGAGCGCTCCATATGCTCAAGCGCGATTTCCGGCTTTTGGTCCGCGAAATAAATCTTCACCTGCGACTCATCGAATACGAACAATGGCTGCGCCGGCTCGCGCAGCATCCGCATGAAATGCGCCCGGCCGCGCGGCGTGATTGCATAAACCTTGCGCGCGCGCCGCCCGCGTCGTTCCGTCCGCAGCCTGACCAGCCCGTCGCGCGCTAGTTTCTTGAGCGCCGGATAAATCGAGCCGTCGCTCACCCGGTAAAAGAACCCGACCGGGTCCTGAAAGCGCTGCTTCAGGTCGTAGCCGGTCGCCTCCGCCTCCATCAGAAAGCCCAGGATCGGGAACTTCACGTCCATCCGCGGCGGCGTCTTTTCGAATTCGAGCGCCGACCTGGCCGGAAACAGCGCCGCGGCGGGGCGATAGCTCCGCGTGCCATTCAGACTTGATGTCACCGACACGTGATTCATACCAATCAAGCCAATAGCTCGACTTGAGCTATGTGTCAAGAAGTGATGCGCGCCTCACGACGCAGCAATCCGGCTGCGGATCGCTCGTCCCAGATTGCTGCGGCCGCCGAGCGGCGCAACCCGCGCGCCCAACGCCAAAAGCGCGCGCATCCGCTCCGCATCGGGCTCCGTTCGGAACACCACGTCCCAGATTCGCGACGTAACCCCGAAAATCGCGTCCGGCTCGCCCGCATGATGCGCCAGATGGCGCGCGCGCAGCCGCGCTTCAAGCGCGCACGAGGGCGCGGCGAAATGAATCCGGTAATGAAGGTACTCGTAGACGGCGAATCCAGCGACGATACCGCCATAAAAAATCACGCCGGGCGCTATCCCGAACATCGCCCACGCGCCGCCCAGCACGATCAGCGTCGGAATCCACGCGCCGAGCGCAAATACCGCGCGAGAATCGCGATGGTGCACGTCATGCAGCGGCGTCACGAACGTCCGATGCTGATGGCCGAGCACGCCGTGAATGACGTACTCGACAATCGTCCACGCAAACAGCCCAGCCGCGAACACCAGCGCATCAACCAGCATCACTTCTGATCGTAGGTCGGTTGCACATCGGTAATCAACGCAGCGACGAGCTTGCATCCGCTCGCAACCGCGCGCTTGACACCCTATTCAAAGAATGGAATAGTCAAGCCTTTGAACCCGGAAATCGCCAGGCTTTCGAGGAGGCCAAATCCCATGTACGATTCAGACAATCCATTTCTGAACGGCAACTACGCGCCGTGGCGCGAAGAGGGCGACGCGTTCGATCTCGAGATCGAGGGCGAGCTGCCGCGCGAGCTCAACGGCGCGCTCTATCGCATCGGCCCGAACCCGCACTTCAAGCCGCTTGGCCGCTACCATTGGTTCGACGGCGACGGGATGGTCCATGCGTTCATCCTGCGCGACGGCCGCGCCGCTTACCGCAATCGCTACGTCCGCACCGACGGGCTCAAGGCCGAGATGAAGGCGGGACGCGCGCTGTTCGGGGGCTTGATCGATCAGCCGCGCGAGATGCCGCCGGAGTTGCCGCCGTTCAAGAACGCCGCCAACACCAACATCATCGGATACGCCAATCGCCTGCTCGCGCTGTTCGAAGCGGGCTCGCCGCACGAGCTCAAGCCGATAACGCTCCAGACGATCGGCCTGTTCGATTTCGAGGGCAAGCTGACCGGCCCGGTCACGGCGCATCCCAAGTTCGATCCGGTCAACGGCGACCTGCTGTTCTTCGGTTACCAGCCGTTCCCGCCGTATGCGACGTGGTATCGCGCGAGCCGCGACGGCAAGCTCCTCGAGTCGCGGCCGATAGACACCGGGCTGCCGGTGATGATGCACGATTTTATCGCGACCGATAGCTACGCGATCTTTTTCGTATGCCCGTCCGTGTTCCATCTCGAGAATGTGCCGGCGGGAAAGCCGATGTTCATCTGGGAGCCGCAGCACGGGACGAAGATCGGCGTGATGAACCGCAAGACCGGCGACGTGAAATGGTTCCAGGACGAGGCGTTTTTCGTTTTTCATTTTTTGAATGCGTACGAAGAGAACGATTCCCTCGTTGTCGACGGATGCCGGATGGCCTCGCTCGACATGACCGGCAATTCGTTCGGCGGTAATCCGCCGCTGACCTGGCGATGGAATCTGAATCTCAAGGACGGCTCGATGCGCCAGCGTCAGATAGACGACGTCTCGAACGAATTTCCGCGCTTCGACGAACGCCTCGCCGGCCGCAAGCATCGGTACGGCTACTTCGCAGGCGGCAATCCGGGGTCGCCCGAAAGCGAGACGCGCTTCAGCGCGCTGCTCAAGCGCGACTATCAGACCGCCAAGTTCGAAGTTCACGACCTGGGGAAACACTTTGCTCCCGGTGAGCCGGTGTTCGTGCCTCGCAACGCGAAATCATCTGAAGACGACGGATGGGTGCTGGCGGTTTGGTACGACGAGGAGCGCAATCGCAGCGAGATGGTCGTCCTCGATGCGCAAAACTTCACGGGCGCTCCGGTTGCGAGAGTCAAATTGCAGCATCGCGTGCCGTCGGGCTTTCACGGCAACTGGGTGCCTGCGCAATGAAGAAGGCGACGCGTCCCGCGAGGACGCCGCTTCGCGAGCCCGCGCGCGGGGGCCCCAATGATGGGCTCGGCTACCTGCGTTTCCCCACCAGGAAAGCGTCGTTGGATCTCGCGCTGCTCGGATTGATCGCGGAAGTGCCCGGAGTGTCGGGCTACGACATCATGAAGATCTTCGACCTGTCGATGGCGCATTACTGGCACGCGCATCCGACGCAGATCTATCCAACGCTTGACCGGATGGAGGAGTTCGGGCTGATCAAGCGCCGCAACGTCGTCCAGCGCAACCGGCCCAACAAGCGGCTCTATACGATCACGCCGTCGGGGGAGCGGCTGCTGATCGAATGGCTGGAAAGCCCGTTCGAAGGAATCAATTTGAAGCATCCGCCGCTGCTGCGATGCCGGTTCCTCGGTCATCTCGGCGCCGACGGTGCGATTGCTGTTCTGAAAGAAGAGCGGAGGTCGTGGGCGATTCATCTGAAGCGCTACCGCGAGCTCGAGAAGACCTATTTCGCCGACGGCAAGGGCTACGTCGACGTGAACAAGATGTTCTCGATGTTCACGCTCAGGCGCGGAATCGACTGGATGGGCGAGAACATCCGATGGTGCGACTGGGCGATCAGCGAAATCGAGCACAATCGCGCGCTGTTCCCGGCGGACAATATGCGGACCCAAATGAAGCCGCTGATTCCATTCGACCCAATCCGGCACGGCCAGATGGCGCATGACGAAATGGTCGCGGGGATGAGGAAGTACAATAGAAGAAAAGCGCGCGAGAAAGAGCGCGCGGCGGAGAAGGGGAACGATCCACTTAATTTAATGTGAAACCCGCGGTGGGTTTCACGCTTCCTACGGCAGGGGTGACCCCTGCACCCAGTTCTAGGAAAAGATGCGGCCTGACGGCCTGTTAGAACTAGTTGGGTATGGAGCGGGGCGGGTCCGGCTCTTACCTCGCCCGTTCTTTTTTTCGGGAGGGGAGGCCGGCCGCATCGCGGCCGCAGGTGAGGGTTCCGCGATCGCGTCAGGAGAGCATGCTTGCTCGGTTTCGGCGTCATTCTAGAGCGAAAGTCGCTGTAGCGAAGAATCCCGGATCCTTCTTCGCCTCTCCCTGATAGGGAGAGGGTATTTTTGAAGAGGTATGGAATCAGACGGGCGTAACCTTTTCGGGGCGGCGCGGTTTCTGTAGTTAGAGGCTGATGTGTCTGGGCGAGTTGAATCCCTATTGGCGCGGGCTGGGGCGCGGGAGAGCGGTCACGCGAATGTGCGCGATTGTGCGGAGGATCGATTGAAGGCTCGGGACGCATCTGCGGTGTCCGGGGGCGGCGGCGCAAGCGACTCCGCCGAGCGGGCGCTGATCGAGGCTGCGCAGCGGGACCGGGGGCGGTTCGCCGATTTGTATGAGGATAATTTTGAGCGGGTTTATGCGTATGTCGCGCGGCGGGTGCGCGATCGTGATGAGGCGCAGGATATTACCGCCGATGTTTTTCATCTGGCGCTGAAGAATCTGGCGCGGTTTGAATGGCGCGGGTTGCCTTTTGCGGCTTGGCTTTTCAGGATCGCATCCAATGAAATAGTCGATCGCGCCAAGGGTATCGCCAGGCGCCGGGTGCTCGAGCGCGAGGTTTTTCATGAGACTACGGACCGCGCAGGGCCGGTGGCGGGTGTCGCTCGCGTTGAAGAGGATGAACGACGAGCGCGGTTGTTCAAACTCGTCGAGCGGCTGCCGCGCGAGCAATCGCGGGTGATCGCGATGCGGTTTGCGGAGGATAAATCGATTCGCGAAATCGCTGCCGCGCTTGGACGCAGCGAAGGCAGCGTCAAACAGCTTCAATTCCGCGCCATGCAGAATTTGCGGGTGCGGTTGGGTGATACGAATGGCTAAGGGGAAACTAATCGAACAACTGGACGAAGCGGTGGAGGCGATCATGGCCAAGCCAGATGCATCGCTGCCGACTTCCGACCCGCGGCTGGCGGCGATTTTGCGAATCGCGGGCGAGTTGCGGGATTTGCCGCGCGCCGATTTCAAGAATCGCCTCAAGGACGAGCTGGCCGCGCAATCGAAGCAACTTGAATCGTCGCCAGCAGCGTCCGCCGGCACCGGCGCGGGCGGCGAACCGTTGATCACGCACGAGGATATAGAAGAGCGGCTCAAGGAGTTGGAGCAGCAGCCGAACTTTATCGTGCATGACGTGCGCGCGGCGCTCAGCGATTTGCCGGATAGGTCGATGCGGTTCCTGGACTCGATGAACGATCACCTCCTGGTCGTGTCGCGCGGCGGGCGGCGGACGAATTGGGAGCGGCACCTTGGCTCCGACGAAATGATCTACGTGATGGAGGGCGCGACCGAGGTGGTCACGTTGACTGACGACGGGCCGATTGAATCGACGATCCACGCGGGTTCGCTGTTCGTCTGCCCCGAAGGATTGTGGCATCGCCTGACGCCGCGGCCGTCCGTGTCGGCGTTCTACCTGACTCCCAGCCACACCGAGGGCTCGGCAGCGAAGGATCCGCGGTCAAAGAAAGAACGCGCCAAGATCAAGCCGGCGCGTGCGCGCAAAGGCTCGCGCGGCCGAAGCGTCGCGAAGCTGGAAGAGCGCGACCTGCGTGCTGCCTTGCGCACCGTTCCGCATCTGACGATCACTGCTGACACGACCGAAGACGAAGCGAACGCCGCGGTGCGTCACGTCGCGAAGATCGGAAATCTGACGCTTGGGGTGATGAGCTATTCGGGCCTGACGCCCTGGGAGCGGCATCCCGACGGCGACGAGTTGCTGCTGGCGCTCGACGGCGAGCTCGACGTGACGGTGTTGACCGAGGAAGGACCGGTGACGCGCAAGCTGCGCGCGGGCGAGGCGTTCGTGTGTCCGCAGGGACTGTGGCATCGGCAGAACGCGGAGAAGCCGGTGTCGATGCTCTACGGGACGCCAATCGAGACGAGCGAGGTCTCCTTCGCAGACGATCCTCGTGTCGTTGCCGCCACAGTCGAAGCTGCGCCCGTCGCGGCTGCCGGAGTCTCACGCAGTATCATGCCGTTCCTGAATATCGAGGGCGCGGCGAGCGCCGTGGAATTTTACAAGCGCGTATTCGGCGCTACCGTGTTGATGCGCGACGAGGAGCCGAGCGGAATCGTGAGCCATGCGATGCTCAAGATGGGCGAGACCACGGTCATGCTTTCGGATCCGACCTCGGCGGACGTGAAGCAGAACGACACGCACGGACTGTCGCGCTCGCCGCGCTCGTACGGCGGCACGCCGGTGCATTTGTATATCTATGTTGCCGACGTGGACGAGGTCTTCAAGCGCGCGATTGAAGCGGGCGCGAAAACTATCGACGTCCCGGAAGATAGGGAGTGGGGCGACAGGTGCGGCGGAATCGAGGACCCGTACGGGCACGTGTGGTGGGTTGGAACGCCCATTAAGGAGCTGCCAGAGAAGGGTTCGGCCTAGCACACAGGGAGAACAACTATATGGCGAGCAAAGTGAAAACGATGCCCGACGGGTGGCACAGTGTGACACCGTTCCTGTCCGTCAAGGACGCGGCGCGGGCGGTCGAGTTCTATCGCAAGGCGTTCGGCGCGACGGAGTTGGAACGCATGGCGGAGTCTGACGGCAAGGTTATTCACGCGTTGCTGAAGATCGGCGATTCGGTAGTGAGGATCTCCGACGACAGCTCGAAGCATGTCGCCGAGTGGGTGGCGAAGGGTTGGTCGAGAAGTCCGCAATCGCTGGGCGGCACGCCGGTGCAGTTTTACGTCTACGTCGAGGACTCGGACGCGGTCTTCAAACGCGCAATCGCCGCGGGCGCGAAAGTTATGGAGCCGATGGCGGACAAAGACTGGGGTGACAGGCTGGGCTCGCTGACAGATCCCTTTGGACATATCTGGATGATCGCGACCCACAAGAGGGACGTGCCCCTCGAGGAAGTCGCGAAGAAGAAGCGCGCGGCAGCCAGTCGCGCGGCAAACTGAAGATGAAAATTTCCCGTATCATCGCGATCGGCCTCGCGGTCATCTTCATTCTGCTGATTGCGCGGCTGACGCGACTTGAGAATGGCGGTCCGGCGCACGCTTTCGTGATGCTGCCAGGGCAGGAGCCGGCGACGATGTATCTGCCGGGGCCCGGGGATCCATTCTACACGCAATTTCCCAGACCGGTGGCAGAGAGGCCGCCGGCGGTCGTGCTGATTCACGGCTTCACCGGCGATCGCGTGCTGATGAGCGGGCTCGCGCGGCGGCTGGCGGAGAACGGCTACGCGGTGATTGCGATCGACGTCAACGGGCACGGCGAGAATCGCAATCCGTTCAACGGCGACGAATTCGACAGTGACAGTCTGCGGCCGAACGTGAAGGAGGCGGTGGACTTGCTTCGCCGCAGCAACCTGGTCGATGGATCGCGAATCGTAGTGATGGGGCATTCGATGGGCGCGGGCGCGGCGCTCGACTACGCGACGAACGATCCAAGCGTCAAGGCGGCGGTGATGATTTCGGGCGGGTGGACACTGGGTCCCGAGCGCCCGAAGAACGCGCTGTTCATTTTCGCGCAGAACGATCCGGTCGCGCCGATCCAGGACCCTTCGATCGCGCTGGCGTCGCATCTGGCGGGCGTGCCGCAGATAGAGCTCGCCAAGACGTACGGCGAATTCGCGCAAGGCAACGCGGTCGAAGCGATTCGGATGCCGGGCCTCGATCACGTGACGATCGTCAATTCACCGGCGACCGCGACCGTGATCGTAAAATGGCTCGACAGCTCGGTCGGCATGGCGAGGACCGGAGCGATCGAGACCAAAGACCCGCGACGAGGAACAGCGAGATTCGCGCTGCTGGTCTTTGTGTTTCTGCTGGTGCCGATCGGCCGTGTCTGCGGCTCGATGGCCGCGAGCTGGGCGGAAGAACGGCCGGGACCGAGCGGATGGATCGGGCTGCTGATAGTCGGCGGCGCGCTGCTCGCGTCGACGCCGCTGGCGGCAGCCGATCCTGCGTCGTTTGTGCCGATTATAATCGGCAGCATCCAGATCTCATGGCTGGCGGTCGCCGGGCTGATCATGGTGGGCGTGCTCGTGCTGTGGCAGCCGCTCGAATGGTACCGTGTCCGCGAAGGCGTCGGCGCGGCGCTACTCGCCGGGGCGGCGGGATTCGCGGTGGTGTACGTGTGTCAGGTCGCGATGTCGGTGATGTTGCATCATCTGTCGTTGTCGCCCGAGCGGGTGATGGTGATGGCGATGGCGACGGTGCTGATGTTCCCATTCTGGATGGGCTTCGAATTGCTGGTGCGGCGCGGAGGACTGGCAATTTCGACGGTGTGGGGCTCGCTCGGGCGCGCGTTGATTCTGATTTTGATGGTGGTCGGCGTGAGCCTGCACGTCCTGCCGTTCGTGCTGATGCTGATCCTGCCGATTATCGGCTTCGGCTTCGTGATGATGGAAATATTTGCGGCGTCGGCCTACAGCGTGTCGCGCAATCTGACGCTGATAGCGTTTGCCGAAACGCTGTGGTTCGCGTGGATGATCGCGGCGGCGAGCCCGATCACTTTCATGTTCTAGGAGACGGGTCAGGGGTTAGGTTCCCAACAATTTTTAATGCGCCAAAAGGCCGTGCGCGTGCTAGGCTTGTCGAAGCGGATGACTCGGTCTGCATTCCTCACTATTCAACCGTCGTGCGCGACGAAAGGACGATCAATCATGCTCGAAATTGGAAAACCCTTTGTGAATTTTTCGCTCCAGAACCAGGACGGCAAGCAGATGAAGCTCGCCGATTTCGCCGGCAAGTGGCTGGTGGTCTATGTCTATCCCAAGGACGACACTCCCGGATGCACGATCCAGGGCAAGTCATTCACGGCCAGCAAGGCCGACTTCGATGCGGCGGGAATCAAGGTGGTGGGCGTCAGCGCCGACGACGTCGCGTCGCATAAGAACTTCGCCAACAAGTTTGCGTTCACGATCGATCTGCTGGCGGATACCAACGCGGAACTGCTCAAAGCGGCCGGCGTCGGGCAGACGGACTACAACGGGACCAAGTATTGGAACCGGACCAGCTTCGTGATCGATCCCAAGGGCAACCTGCGCAAGGTTTACGAAAAAGTGAATCCGCAGGGGCATGAGAAGGTGCTGCTCGACGATATCAAGGCGATGCAGAAGGGCTAGCATCAGAGGCGCTCTTGCGAGGAAATACGACAACTTATGGAACGTTTGCTTCTTGTCGTGAATTTGATTTGATGGATCAGTTGGCAGGGCCCTGAGCAGGCGTCGCGGTCACTAGAGGGGTGGGCGGATGCTTGAATTTCGGACGAAATTTATCGTCCGATAATTAAATGGTCCGATACTTGCCCTGCCTCGTGTCATGATCCAGTCTCGCTACATTCCAGGAGGAATGCATGGTTAAGAAGATCGCCGCCATAGCCGGCGGCGTTTTGATCGGCTTGGTCATCGCCTTTGCGCGCGCAGGCGCGTTCCCGTTCTGGGGGTCCGATTCCAACGCTTCCAAGGCGCCTCCGGCGCAGCAAGCGCAGGCAAATCCGCCGGCCCCGTTGCCTGCCCCTCCGGTGCCCGGAGTGCAGGTGGCGCCATTGGCGCCGGCAGCGCCGAATACCCCTGAGCCGAACGAAAAGGTCGGCGTAGTCACGTCGTTCGCGCCGCTGGTCAAGAAGATGATTCCGGCGGTGGTCAGCGTCAACGTCGTTCAGGATGTGAAGGTCCAAGGAATGCCGTTTGGCCCGCCGACCGGACCCGGCGACGATAATGGCGAGGGCGATGATAATGGCGGGGACAATGGCGGTGGCGATCAAGCAGGCCCGCCGTCAGGAGGAGGCGGCGATCCGTTCGATCAGTTGCGCCGCTACTTCGGCCAGGGCCAGCGCGAGTACAAACAGCATGGGCTCGGCTCGGGCGTAATCGTTTCGGCCGACGGCTACATCCTGACCAACAATCACGTGGTCGGTAACGCGGAAGAAATCCACGTCACGCTGCAAGACAAGCGCGAGTTCACCGCCAAGGTGATCGGCAAGGACGCGAAGACCGATCTCGGGCTTATCAAAATCGACGCGAAGGACCCGCTGCCGGTCGCGCCGCTGGGCGATTCCAACACTGCCGATGTCGGCGACTGGGTGATCGCGATCGGCAACCCGTTCAACGTCGGCATGACGGTGACGGCGGGAATCGTCAGCGCCAAGGGACGAATCCTCGGCGGCGACTACGACGATTTCATTCAGACTGACGCCTCGATCAATCCCGGCAACTCGGGCGGCCCGTTGATCAACACGCGCGGCGAGGTCATCGGGATCAATACGGCGATCTACAGCCGCACCGGCGCCAACAACGGCATCGGCTTCGCCATCCCAATCGACATGGCGCGCAACGTGATGGATCAGTTGAAGGCGCATGGGCGCGTGATCCGCGGATGGCTGGGCGTCGAGATTCAGGAAGTGACGCCGGACCTCGCGCAATCGTTCGGATTGCCGAAGCCCGAGGGCGCGCTGGTTGCAAGTGCGGACAAGGACGGTCCCGCGGGCAAGGGCGGAATCGAGCGCGGCGATATCGTGCTCAGCTTCAACGGCCATCCGGTCGACGACGAGCATGAGCTGCCGGCGCTGGTCGCGCAGACTCCTATCAACACCCAAGTGCCGGTCGAGGTGGTGCGCAACGGCAAACATATGACCCTCGACGTCACGATTGGCGAGCGCAAGGAGCCGCAGGTGGCGTCGGCCAAGGCCGAGGAGCCGGGCGGTAACTGGGGCATGCAAGTCGGCGATATCACGCCCGAGCTGGCGCAGCAGTTCCATCTCGAGGGCACCAAGGGCGTGGTGATTCAGAAGGTCGCACCGGACAGCCCTTCGGCGGAGGCAGGTCTCCAGCCGGGCGATGTCGTGCTGGAGATCAATCACGACAAGGTCGCGGCGGTTTCGGAATTCGTCGCCAAGGCAAAAGAAGCGCAGACCGGCAAGAAGCCGGCGCTGCTGCTCGTTCAGCGCGGCGGCGCGACGCTGTACACGGTGATCAAGCCGGCCGGTGAGGCAGCGGGCTGATCGCAAAGTACGTGATATGCAGTCAAAGCGCGGCGCATCGACGATCTCGATGCGCCGCGCTTATTTTAGGAGCGGTACGCTTTCGCGCACATCATCCTGATGCTAGGCGTTGAGGCGCGTGATGGAAGCCTCGCGGAAATTTGACGTGGCGATCGCTGGCGCCGGTCCCGCGGGACTGGCGACCGCGCTTTTTCTTGTGAAGAATCGACCTGCCTTGGCGGGTCGAATCGTCGCCATCGAGAAATCGGCGCATCCACGGTTCAAGGTCTGCGCCGGCGGCCTGATTCCCAAAACGATGCTCGCGCTCGACGAGCTAGGAATCCCGCTCGACGTTCCCGCCGTCGAAGTGATTCTCGGTGAGGCCGCTACTCCAGTTGGCAGCGTCGATTTGTCGCGTGGCGGCGATGTGCTGGCCACCGTCATCCGCCGCGATCGGTTCGACGCGATGCTGGCACGTGCAGCGACCGCAGCGGGAATCGAAATTGTCGAGCGCGAGCGCGTGCTCGACGTGGCTCAGGATGCGAATAGAGCGTGGGTCAGCACCGACAGTGGAGTTTTCGAAGCGCAAGTGCTGGTCGGAGCGGACGGATCGGGCGGCCGGGTCCGACGCGCCGTGTTCGGCGCCGGCAAAGAAACAATCGGGCGCGCCTTGATGACGGACATCGCCGTCGATCCTGAGCGCACGCCCGAATTTACCTCGAAACGCTATCGGTTCGACTTCCGATGTGTGAGCGACGGAATCCGCGGCTACTCATGGTCGTTCCCATGCCTTATCGGCGGCGCACCGCATCTGAATGTAGGTATCTATGATCAGCGCCCGCGCGAATCAGCTGAAAACGGTGGCAAACAATCGCGGGTGACGGCGGCACTCGTCGCGGCTTTCCCCGAACTTCCGCTCGAAGGCCTGAAGCAGCATGTGACGCGATGGCATTCGTTCCCGATTCGATGGTTCGCCGCCCGCGACAGCTACGCTCACGGACGCGTCATCCTCGCCGGCGACGCGGCCGGCGTCGATCCGCTGATGGGCGAGGGCATTTCGTGCGCGTTCGAGCATGGCAAGCTGGCGGCGAATGCAGTCTGCAAATACCTGGACGGCGACGAAGGCGCGCTGCAAGCCTACGATCGTGCGCTGCATGAAGGTGCGGTGGGCAAGAAGCTGGGCAAGCTCGCATTCGCCGCGCGACACTTCTACGGTCCGCATCACAGGCTGTTCTTTCGGATCGCGGGCGCGAGCCGCCGCGCACGCGAGATTGGCGTGGATTGGTACAACGGCGCGCGGCATCTCGATGAAGTACCGACTCGGCGCCTGATCACTCGATGGGCGCGCGCGGTTCTATTAGATGAGCCTGTGCGATAGCATTTCGATTGTCGCTCACAGTGGAGAGGAATCAGGTGGTGGATCGAGTACGAGTGGCCCCGCCGCGAAAGCGTGCAAGTGCGAAACGACCGTCGAAAATGAAGAGAAGGCGGCGGCCGGGAGCTCTCGTGCTGGCCGCGCTGGCGGCACTGATTTTGGGATTCTTGGCGAAACGAATCATGATTCCGTCAGCAGTCCATTACATCGCGTATCGACCGCCCGATCAGCCACAGCCGATGAGGGATGCCAATCCGCCCGCCACATCTGAAGGGAACGGCGACGCGAATGACTCGTCGGCGACGACAGTCAAATCAAGTGCGGGCGGGCGTGGCGGCTCGGAACAACTGACGCCCGGCGATCGCACCGAACTGGACGCGATTATCAAACGCAAGGCCAAGTGATGAATCTGTAGATGGCAGCTTCGGTGCAAATAGCGGACGACCTCGGCTTTCGGGTCGAACTCGAGCGTCCGCCGGCGCGAATCGTGTCGTTGGTGCCGAGCTGGACCGAGACACTGTTTGCGCTGGGCTTCAATTCCGAAGTCGTGGGCATAACGAAATTCTGCGTCGAGCCGGTTGCGGCGGTTGCGTCGATTCCGAAAGTCGGCGGGACCAAGAATCCCGACATCGGCGCGATCGTGAAGCTCGAGCCTGAGCTGGTGATCGCCAACGCCGAGGAAAACCGGCGCGAAGATGTGGAGCGGCTGCGCGCGGCTGGAATACCGGTGTTCACGACGTATCCTCGCACGGTGCCGGGCGCCGTGGACTCGATCCTGCGCCTGGGCCGAGCATTGAGTCGCGAATCCGCCGCCGCCGCGCTGGCCAAGGAGATCACGCTCAGCGTGAGCGGAATCGAGGCGGCGCTCGGAGTATGGAGCAAACTGCGGCTGCGCGTTTTCTGCCCGATATGGAAGAACCCGTGGATGTCCTTCAACGCCGACACCTATGCGCATGACGTGCTGCGGATGCTCGGCTACAACAATATCTTTGCGTCGGCCGGCGAGCGTTATCCGGTGACGACGCTCGAAGAAGCGGTCGAGCGCCGCCCCGATATCGTGATACTTCCCGACGAGCCGTATGAATTCGACGAATCCGACGTTGCCGAATTGAAGCCGCTGCTTCCGCCTGCACTCAGCCGCCGCCTGCTGATAGTCAGCGGCCGCGACCTGCACTGGTACGGCGTTCATATGGTGCAAGGGCTCAAGTCGCTGGCGGAACGAATGGCGCGGGTGCGCGCCGCCGTTCTATAATCGTGCGGTCCGTAAAAATGAATGGGAGATTGGTATGATCCCGAAAATCAGCCTGACAGCCGCGTTCCTTCTGATGGTGGCGCCACCGATGGCCAGCGCTTCGAATCGCGATTCTTCGAATCGCGCGCCGCTGACCTGCCAAGCGCATGAATCGCCGCTCGGCATAGTTGTCGCCCAGGACGCTCAACCGAACCTCGGCACCGGCACCGACAGTGACAGCGGCAACAACGACAGTGACAACGATTCAAACGACTCTGCTGACGACAATCAGAACGACAACAACAATCAGATGGATCAGCAGAATGCCAACGGCAACGAACAGCCGGCTGCGGTTCCGCCACAGGTCTTCAACACCCCCGACAACGATTCGAACGATGCGCCGCA
This sequence comes from uncultured delta proteobacterium, assembly GCA_963724395.1. Classification (GTDB taxonomy): domain Bacteria; phylum Desulfobacterota; class Binatia; order Binatales; family Binataceae; genus Binatus. The sequence continues at coordinate 1,460,852 of CAVRUK010000006.1, forward strand.
GAATCAGGCTCCGCAGCCCGAGCCGGTGAATCCATATCAATAGCGCCGCCGCCGGCGGATCGATAGCTCGGAAGGGGAGGGCCGGCTCGCTCACTTACATCTGCGACTCGTTCATCGAGGAGACCCGCGATGCCCTCACCACTGGACGGAATCAAAATACTCGACCTGACCAAGCTTGCGCCGGGACCGTTTTGCACGATGATCCTGGCGGACCTTGGCGCCGAGGTGATCAAGATTGAGGAGCCGGGGCCTCCGACCGGAAGACGCGCGGAGCAAGCGGGTGCGGCCGCTACGCGAGGAGCGGGCAACCGCTTCGCGAGCTCGCCGTACAACGCGCTCGCTCGCAACAAGAAATCGATCGGAATCAATCTCAAGAGCGGCGCGGGCAAGGAAATCTACTGTCGGCTCGCGCAGCGCGCCGACGTCATCGTCGAGGAATACCGCCCGGGCGTCGCCAAGCGGCTCGGCATCGACTACGAGAAACTTTCGTCGCGCAACCCGCGGCTGATCTATTGCGCGATAACCGGCTTCGGACAGACCGGCCCGTATCGCGATCTCGTGGGCCACGATATCAACTACATCGCGACCGCCGGCGTGCTGTCGCTCTTCGGTCGCCCGGGCCAGCCGCCGACGATTCCACACAACGTGGTCGCGGACTACGCCGGCGGCGGAATGCATGGTGCGATCGGAGTGCTAGCGGCGCTGGTCGCGCGCAACCAGACCGGGCGCGGGCAGTACGTCGACATCTCGATGATGGACGGCAGCCTGGCGCTGTTGGCGCAGGCCTTCTCGACATTTTTCGCCAATGGGAAAGTGCCGCGGCGCGGCGAGACGATAAACGACGGTGGAATTCCCAACTACAACGTCTATCTGACCAAGGACGAGAAATACATTACGGTTGCGGCGATCGAGCCGTGGTTCTTCGCCAACCTGTGCCGCGCGCTCGGCCGCGAAGATTTCATTCCTCACGAATACGATTCCAGCAAGCGCCAAGAGATCGCGCGCGTGTTCACCGAGACCTTCAAAACCAAAACGCGCGACGAATGGTTCGAGATTCTCAGGAAGAACGACATCTGCGTGGGCCGGATGCTGACGCTCGACGAAGTGCCCAACGATCCGCAGGTGCTCGCGCGCAACATGATCGTCGAGGTCGAAGCGCCCGGCGGCAAGAAGGTCAAGCAAGTGGGCATCTCGGCGAAGTTCTCGGAGACGCCGGGATCGATAAGGTCGCTCGCACCGCAACTCGGCCAGCATACCGACGAAATCCTCGGTGAGCTCGGCTACAGCAAGGAAGACCTCGACCGCTGGCGCGAGTCAGGAGCGATCAAGTAGCGCATCGCCCCGCGGCTGACCTGAGGCTTCAAGTGTCGCAGGCTACGCGATCGCGCGGATCGCTTCGACCACCGGTCGGCGTACGGAACCGAGCGCCGGAATCAGTCCAGCCACCGCCCCAATCGCAATCGATAACACAAAGGCCTGCAGGATCACTCCGGGTGAAACGATCGCCAGCAAATCTATCGGTCCCAGCGGCAGAAATGCGAACGGCAGAATCTTCGCCATAAGAAAAGTCGCCGCGCACCCGAGCGCCCCTCCCACAAGACCCAGGAGCGCCGATTCCGCGACCGTCAGGTACAGGACCAATGCGGGACTAAAACCGATCGCGCGCATGACAGCAATTTCAGTACGCCTCTCGCGCACCGCTATCACCACGCTGTTGAGCGCGACCAAGGCGACCGCGGCCACCACCAGAATTGCCATCGCCCGGAGCATCGCGAAGAGCGTGTCGAGGTTGATGAAGTTCGAAACCCATTCCGCTTCCGATTGGCTGCGAGTCTCGGCCGCGGAGTCCGAAAATATCTCGTCGATCGCCGCGATCGCCGTGGGCACCGAATCGGCGCGGTCGAGCATGACGTGATAGGCGTTCACTGTTGACGACTCGCCCAGCGACCGTTCCAGGTAGTCGCGGCGAAAGAGCAAGGTGTCGGGCGGCGCGCTAGCGCCGAGCGTGTCGGCGATGCGCAGCGTCACGTCCACCGGCACAATAGTGCCTTTGAGGACGATCTGCTCGCCGACGTGCCAGCCGTACTTTCGCATCATCGCCCCCGGTACGAGACACGCCATCGCGCTGGCGCGGAACTCACCCGCCCGCGCGGAGGTGACGCCCCAATCGGGCCACATTAATTCCGCCTGGTCGGCGTCGACCGCGATTCCCAGTTGGTCGCTGGGACTGCGGTAGACTCCGCCGAAGTACACCAATCCGGAAGCCGCAACGACATGCGGCACGCCGAGAATTTTGCGCTGGTACGAATCAGGTAGGCGATTGAAAAATCCCGAGTCGCTCATCACCACGATCCGCCGCGCGGAATCGGGCGTGCTCAGCATCTGGCGGGTGACATTTGGAAGGCTCGTCAGCGACGAGTAAGTGAACGCCGCTAGTGCAATCGCCAGAACGGTGAGAATCGTGCGCCGCGGACTGCGGCGTAGATTCCTCCACACCAGCATCGCAAACTTCATCATTGGTCAACCGGCCGCGTCATTCGGCGGCAGCGGCGTGATGCTTGGCTGAACTGAGTGGCACGCGCTTCTTCTATCACCTGTCCGCGCAAGCCGAAGAACAAAGCAATCGCGCGAAAACGCTCGGCACGTTGAAGTCGCTACGCCGCGACGATCCACTTCCGGGCCTCCGATGCCTGGGCGGTCGTGAAGACCCGTACTTCTCCGGGAATAAGAAAGCGGAGGGCCCCGACCAAATGCCTGATCCAGGCGACGTCGGTTACGACGCCCACCCGTTCCCAGCGCGAAAGATGCTCAATGCCGAGTTTGAAATCTTCCCACTCGGCGCCGAGATCGATTCCGACGAATTGCGAACCCAGCTCGTAATAGAGCCGCAACTTGGCGTTGCGCTTCAGCGCCTTGTCGATAGCCGGTATCACCACCTCAAGGTAGTCCTTTCTCGTCACCTCACCTTTGGCCGCGAGTCCCACGACATTGTCGGGAAGGCCTTCGATAATCTCGATCATCGTTCCTGCTCTCCGGCAGTGATTGTGGTTGTCGTCCCGTGCTAGGAAACAGTCTGTCGCATCATTCAAACCTCAAATCTTTTGGAGGGTCACTTTGATGCCGTAGCGAGAGCGCAATGTTATGAGGGGCTGCAGTTCGATCGGATGGCCCGGAGCGACCTTGATTCGGTATCGCTGCGCGACTGTCGCGAGCACGAGATTGGCCTCATTGAGAGCGAAAATGTTTCCGATACATTGACGCGGCCCACCCGCGAACGGGAAAAACGCATAGCGCGGACGGCCTTCGGACCTCTCGAGGGAGAAGCGCTCGGGATCGAACCTGTCCGGCTCGTCCCAGAATGCGGGATGGCGATGCGTTATATACTGGCTGAGCATCACCATCGACTTCTTCGGGATGCGATAACCGCCAATCTCGTCATCGTCGATCGGAGACCGCCCGATGCTCCACACCGGCGGATATAGTCGCATCGATTCATCGAGCACCATTCCCGTGTAGGTGAGCGCACGCAGATCGGGGAGCGTCGGAGGCTTGCCGCCGAGCACCTCACGCAGTTCACCTTCAAGCTTTTCTTGCGCAGATGGATACTGGGAAAGCAGAAGCCATGTCCAGGAGAGCGCATTAGCGGTGGTCTCGTGACCGGCAAGAATAAGCGTGAGTATCTCGTCCCGAAGCTGCCGATCGTCCATCTTTTCGCCGGTCTCTTCATCGCGGGCCTCAAGCAGCATGGAGAGCAGGTCGCCTCGATCCCGACTTTCGCGGCGGCGCTGCGCAATGATCTCATCTACCACTTGATGGAGCGTTCGGACGGCACGGCGAAACCGCAGATTGCGCCGCGTCGGCAGGAATGGCAACAACATGCCGAGGTCGAAATGCGCAAACCGTTCGTTCCCCACCGTGAATGCGCGGCCGATCGCTTCAGCCTGATCACTGAGGTCGATACTAAGGAGCGCACGTCCGACGATTTTTAGGGTCAGGCGCGCCATCTCGGCCGATATGTCGAAGGCTCTTCCTTCTGCAACCAGCGGTTCCCAGCGCTCAAGCATCTCAAGCGTGCTCTCCGTCATGATCGACGCGAACTCTGCTACACGCTGGCGATGGAACGCCGGTTGGATCAACCGCCGCTGCCGCAGCCATAGATCACCCTCGCTGGTGACAAGTCCGTTCCCGAGTAAGGCTTTCAGCAACTGGTAGTCCTGCGACTTCCGGTAGTTGGCGTGGTTCTCCTGCAGAATGCGCTTGACACCGTCGGGGTGGGCGACAAGAAAGACCGGGATGGGACCAAATTTGAATTTGACAACGTCTCCATAGCGCCTGAATGCCTCCCCCAGAAAGCCAAGCGCGCGGTCTGGGCGCAAAAGTTTGAGGCTGCTGAAAGGATTGCGAGGACCGGGAGCTTCGCGGACCGTGCGCCGCAGTGGTGGAGAGCTCGGCGAAGTACTCTCGATAGAATTAAGGTTGCGCGCCGCATCAGAACTCATGGCTGCTCCTTTCATTTCGCGACGCCGCGGGGAAACAGTCCGCGCATCGCAATCGCGACGCCGCGGCGGATTTCGTTGCGCACCATCTCGGCGCTGATCGAGTCGTCCATCAGAAACGCGGTCATCCAGGTGAAGCACACGCTGTAGAGAACCGTCGCCGCGGGCATGGGCTCTACGTCGGATGCGAGAACGCCGTCTTTCTGGTATCGGTCGAGCAGCGACGCGAGCTGCATTACGAGTTGCGCGTCAGCTTCAAACAGGCGCCGGCCGACCGTCGAGGGTTCCGCGATTGCCGCGCCAAACAACTCGCGCCACAGCCGCCGGTCGTCGCGCGTAAAGTCCTCGAGAAAAATCTCGGTGAACGCGGAAACTGCCGCGACCGGGTCGCGCGGCGGCTCGTCAAGGATCTTTCTTCCGCGGGCGAGCAGCGATTTCGTTTCACTCCTGACGATCGCGAGCAATAGCGCAGATTTGGACGGAAAATAGTTGTAGATTGTGCCGACCGCGAGCCCCGCCCGCGCGGCCACGGTTTCCATCGGAACTTCGGCGTAACCCTTGCTCGCGAACAACCGCTTCGCGGCCTTGACGATGCGACGTTCGCGCTCCTGCTTCTGTCGGCCACGGAGTCCAAGCGGTTGAGGCTCTGTTAAGAGTGAATCCATTCATTATTTTATTTAGCTCGATGCCGAGGCGCCGTCAAGGAACATGAATCAATTCATATTCAGCGCGAGGTTCGTCGCGTTGCCCGCCGCATCTAATCACGGTTAAGATTCGACTATGCCGCAGCCACCTCCTATGTTCATGCGCGGTGCGCACGATCCGATTCGCATCGAGCGCGCCGAAGGCCCATGGCTCTACGCCTCCGACGGCCATCGGATTCTCGACGCGGGCGGTGGCGCTGTAGTCGTGAACATCGGGCAAGGGCGTCGCGAAATCGCCGAAGTGGCCGCGCGCACGATCGCGAATCTCGACTACATCGTGCCGGTCTGGACCTCACCCGAGCGCGAGCGGCTGGTCGAGCGCCTGTCGCGATGGACTCCGGCGGGACTGACGCGGTTCTTTTTCACCAGCGGCGGATCCGAATCGGTCGAAGCGGCGCTGAAGTTCGCGATTCTGTATCACAAGGCTCGCGGCAAACAATCGAAGAGCAAGATTATCGGGCGTCGCTTCTCCTATCATGGCAACACGATCGCGGCGTTGTCGGCCGGCGGCAGCGGCCGGCGCGCCGACTACGAACATATTTTACTGGACTGGCCGAAGATCGATCCGACCTACTGCTACCGATGTCCGTGGGCCAAAACGTATCCGTCATGCGAGCTCGACTGCGCGACGGCGCTCGAGAAAGAAATCCTCAAGCACGGCGCCGACTCGATCGCCGGGTTCATCGCGGAGCCAATGATGGGCTCAAGCGGCGGCGTGGTGCCTCCCGTCAAGGAGTACTGGCCGAAAATTCGCGAGATCTGCACGCGCTACGACGTGCTGCTGATCGCCGACGAAGTGATGACCGGCTTCGGCCGCACCGGCCGGCGCTTCGGCGTCGATCATTGGGACGTCGTGCCTGACATCCTGGTGGGCGGCAAAGGACTCACCGGCGGGTACATGCCGATGGGAATGATCGCGGTCAAGGAATCGCTGGTCGAGGAAGTCGAGCGCGCCAAGGCCGAGTTCATGTTCTACACCTACAGCTCGCATCCGGTGGTGTGCGCGGTCGCTGACGAGGTGCTGGCCATCATGGAGCGCGAGCGGCTCGTGGAGCGGTCGGCGGAAGTCGGCGCGCGGCTCGGCTCGAGCTTGAAGGAAGAACTGTCGGGGCATCCGATGGTTGGCGACATCCGCGGCACCGGGATGTTCTGGGGCATCGAGCTTGTCCAGGACAAGGCGAACCGCATGCCTTTCGCACCCGAAAAGAAAGTGACCAATCGCGTGCTCGGTGCGTCGGTTCGAAAGGGGATGTTCTTTTATCCGGCGACCGGGATGGCGGGCAAGGCGGGCGGCGACGCGATGATGATCACGCCACCGTTCATCATCGGTGACGCCGAAATCGAGTTCATCATTCGCACGGCACGCGCGGCCCTCGACGAGATCCAGCCTAACCTGTAGCTTTTGCCCAGCACGTCTGAGCTTCGTGGAGAGAGCGGCATATGGCCGATAGCATCATCGGGCCGACTTCGCATTATTTCTATTCGCAGCGCCTGAAACTGCATTACGTCGATTGGGGCAATCCCGACAAGCCGCTGCTCGTGCTGGTGCATGGCGGCCGCGACCATTGCCGCAACTGGGATTGGGTCGCGCTCGATCTGAGGCGCCACTTTCATATCATCGCGCCCGACCTGCGTGGTCACGGAGACTCCGACTGGGCCGTCGGCAGCGGCTACTCGATGATCGATTACGTGCTCGACTTGTCACAGCTCATGAGCGCAGTATCCAACGAGCCCGCGACGCTGATCGGCCACTCGCTCGGCGGCGGAATTGTTTTGCAGTACACCGGCACGCATCCCGACGCCGTAAAGCGCGTGGTTTCGATCGAGGGGATGGGCCCGCCGCCCGGAATGATCAAGGACACCCCCGCGTACGAGCGCATGAACAACTGGATCGGCCAGATGCAAACGCTCGCGCGGCGCAAAGTGCGCGAGTACGCGTCGATTGAGGAAGCGCTCGCCCGCATGATCGAAGCCAATCCGCATCTCAGCCGTGAGCAGGCCCGCCATCTTACGATCTGGGGAATTCAACGCAACGAGAACGGCACTTACTCCTGGAAATTCGACAACTACGTCCATGCCACGTCGCCGTACATGTTCAACAACCGCGATGCGCGCGAAATCTGGGGGCGCATCACGTGCCCGACGCTGCTGATTCGCGGCACCGAATCGTGGGCGGGCGATTGGGTGAAAGACGGGCGTATCCAGGCGTTCAAGCATGCCGAGTCGGTGACGATCGACAAGGCCGGCCACTGGGTGCATCACGATCGCCTCGACGAGTTTCTCGCAGTCACGCACCGTTTTCTTGGCGTGTAACGACAATGCGCTGACGCCGTGATCTGCTGATGCGACGACCTAATCTTTCGCTGCGCGTTGACCAGTTCGAATACGTACAGCTGATTCTGCTCGCCGTGACCGTCGGCATACTCGCGGCGCTTGGAAATTTAGGCTTTCGCCAACTGATCGAACTCTTCTCGTGGCTGTTTCGCAATGTCGAGTGGAGCGCGCTCGGAATCGAGCGGGGCGGACTCCATCGCGCACTGATTCCGTTGATCCTGATGAGCGGCGGCGTCGCGATACTGCTGCTGGACCGCGTCTTTCCCGAAGACGTGCTCGGGTACGGGTTTCCGAACTTCCTGGAGATGGTCAACCTCGGCACTGCGAGACTCAAGCGCCGGTGGATCTTCGTCAAGGCCGCGGGCGCCGCGCTTTCGTTGGGCGCGGGTGCGTCGGTCGGACGCGAAGGTCCGATCGCGCAGGTCGGCGGCGCGATCGGATCGACGATCGCGCAGCTAAGAAAGTTGTCGCCCGACCGCGCCAAGGTGTTGGTTGCCGCCGGCGCTGGCGCCGGCATCGCGACGACCTTCAACGCGCCCATCGGCGGTCTGATGTTCGCGCAGGAAATCGTTTTGCTCGGCCACACCGAAATAGCCAACCTCACGTTGCTGATCATCGCGACCTTCTCGGGGGTGATCACGTCGCGCGCGATCATGGGCAACGCCGTTGTCTTCCTGGCGCCTGAATTCGTGTTGCGCAGCTACTGGGAGATGGCGACGTATGCGCTGATGGGCGCCGCGCTGGGCGTCCTCGCCGCCTTCTACATCCGGTTCTTCAACGCAACCGAGACCTGGTTCCGCAATCGCGACCTTCCGGTCTGGCTTAAGCTTGAGGCGGGATTGGCCCTCGTCGGTGTGATCGCTATTTGGCTGCCGCAAAATCTGTCGGACGGCTATCCGGTGATCAACCGCGCGATGGCGGGCGAGTTCGGCATCGGGATGCTGGCTGCGATGACCTGCGCGAAGCTGTTCGCCAGCAGCGTGTCGCTCGGATGCGGGGCGCCGGGAGGCTCGTTCGGGCCGACGTTTTTCATCGGCACGATGGCGGGCGGGTTGTTCCAGCGCGTGTCGGCGATGCTGATACCGCATCTGACCGGCCCGCGCGGATCGTACGCCTTGGTGGGGCTCGGCGCGTTTCTGGCCGGCACCACGCATGCGCCGCTGACGGCGCTCTTCCTGCTCTGGGAGATGACGCACAGCGACACGATCGCGCTGCCCTCGATGATCGCGACGATCACGGCGCTGGTCGTCGCGCGCGCAATCGAAACCGAATCGATCGACGAGTTCCGCCTGGCGCGCGCGGGCAAGACGCTGCAAATAGGCAGCGAGCGCCTCGCACTCACGCTCATCCCGGTCAGCGCGGTCGTCACCAGGAACGTGACGATGGTGCATGAGAACACTTCGCTGTCCGAAGTGCTGCGCACTGCGGGCGAGACCGCCCAATCCACGTTGCCGGTGGTCAACAGCGAGGGCGTGCTCGCGGGGACCATCGTCGTCCGCGATTTGGTGTCCATGATCAGCGGAGGACAGGAGCTCGGCCCGCTCGTCAACGCGTTCGACATCTGCAACGCGCATTGTTCCACGGTCTCGCTCGACGCGAATCTCGACGAGGCAAATCAGTTGATGGAGCATGACGGCCTCGACGAGATTCCGGTCATCGAGCGCAACAGCCGGCACTTTCTCGGCCTCGTTACCAGCCGACAGATCGCGCAAGCGCTCAACCGCGTCACGGTTTCATTGTCGACGCTGGCGACGCGCGATCCGAATATCTATTGGGCGACCGGCTATCGGGTGACGCGCATCACGGTCCCGGCCAACGCCGCGGGAAAAACGGTGCGTCAACTCGACGCCCGCGCTCGATTCAGCGTGACGGTTCTGGCCGTTCAGGACGCGGGCAATCCGCAGGGTGAATTCGCACCGATCACGCCGGATCGTCCGCTGAAAGCAGGCGACGAGTTGATTGCGGCAGGGCGTCCGCAGGACATCCGGCAATTCACGCGCGAGTTGGAAGAGGTGGAACCCGCTGGCGCCGCACGGGCCGCGGCTCAATCCGGGTCGGGAAAGACGTAGGGGCGCGCGCGGCCGGCGCGGATTTCAGCGCACATCTGCTCGACGGTACTTACGTCGCGCTCGAACTCCGTCGCGACCGTCATGAACCATTTCGCGGTTGCGAAATGCGCGTCGCTGCCGCCGACCGCCGTCAGGCCGAGCTTGAGCGCCACGTCCTCCGCGCGCCGATTCTCCTCTACCGAGTTCTGGCCGTTGAGCACTTCGACCGCGCCCAGCGCCGCGCCGTGACGGCTTAGCAGCGCGTCCAGCCGCGCGCCGTAACCGGAATCACGAAACGGATGCGCGGGAATCGCGACGCCGCCTTCGTGATGAATCACTTCGATCAGGTTGTCGCTCTTGAGCATCCGCGCCGTCAGATCGAATCGGCGCATCACTTCGTCATTCACGCCGAACAGCAGCAAATGACCGAGGTCGGTGTCGGCTTCGATTCCCTTGAAGACCGCAATCTCAAATCGCTCGGCGAGTTCCGCGTATAGCCCCCCGACTTCGGGCTCGCTCGGGAACAGCCGATGCTCGGTGAAGCAAATCGCGCCGAGGCCGCGGCCCTTCGCGAACTCGAGATACTGCTCAGGTGCGACGTTGGAGTCGGACGAAAGCCGGGTGTGGACGTGGAGATCGACGATCATGAAGTGGATGCTACGGCTCGGCGAAAAACCTGTCGCGCACCTGGATATGGTCGTCGATTGAGAAAATTCGCGCGACCAGGAAAATCTGCGTCTGCACCATCAGGCGATCGGCCTCCGTCGGCACCACACCCCACAGAACGATCGTGTCACCAACCATTTTGAAATGCACAGTATTGTAACCCTGCGCGTCGAGCGCCTGGCGCAAAGCGACCTCCCGCGGCGTGGTATGCGCCGGTTCGGACGCGTCAGGGACGGCCGGCGCGCTTCCATCGGGGATCGGCGGGATCGCAGGCACCGCGCCGAAGTCTGGTCCCGTGTCGCCGTCAGAGGGCTGCGGCTGCGATGAATGGAACGCCAGGTATCCGAGCAGGAAACATCCACCGATCACCAGCGCCAGCGTCCGCGCGGGACGTCGCCTGCGACGGCGCTCGTGAAAGATTGGGCCTGGAAACGGTCCCGGCGAGGCAACGTCGTCCAGCACGATCGTGCGCGCCTCGTGCGCGCCGCCGTCCATACGAGGCAATCTGCCCGTCACGTCGGCGGCGCAGAATGAGCAGTAGTTCGAATCCATCGGGATGTTTCGGCCGCAGCGCGGACATTCCGTGTCGATTTGGTCGGTCAGCATCGTCGGCGCCGACGCATTCTGCTCTCTGGATTTGACGCCGCTCAGCGGCAGCTTAAGTTGCGGACGCGACGACGCCGCGGTTGACGAACTGTGCTGCGCCATCGTGATCGGTGTTCCCGACTTGATCGCCATCAGCCGTTGCTTGAATTCCGCCGTGTCGGCCACGCGCAACGCCACGTCGTACTTGAGCGCCTGGTCGACAAGGTCGCAAACAGCGGGATTAATATCGGGACATAGCGAGCGCAGCGGTGGAAAGCTGAACGGCGGCTCAAGCGCGGGGTCGCGCCCCGACAGCGCATGATGCATCGTCGCGCCGAGCGCGTACAGGTCCGAGCGAAACTCGACCTTGCCGCGATATTGCTCGGGCGGCGCGTAGCCCTGCGTACCGATCATCGTCGCGTTGCTGAGCGGCTGGAACAGCCGCGCGATTCCGAAATCGATCAGCTTGACCTGCCCCGACGGCGTCAGCATCACGTTCGACGGCTTCAGGTCGCGATAGATCACCGGCGGTTCCAGGTTGTGCAGGTATTCGAGCGTGTCGAGAACCTGGATCGCCACGTCGATAACCTCGCTCTCGGGAAGCTTGCCGCCGCCCTCGTTAAGTTTCTGCTCGAGCGTGATCCCGTCGATGAACTCCATGACGAGATAGTGATGGTTCTCGGCGCTGAAGCGATCGAACACGCGCGGGATATGCTCGTTGCTGAGTTGCGCGAGCATGTCAGCCTCGCGCTGAAACGCGGCGACCGCCTGCTTTTGAGTCTCGGGGCTGGTGAAGCTGTCGACCATTTCGGCCAGCGCACACGGCCGCGCGGCCAGCCGCAAATCCTCGGCCAGGTAGACGAGTTTCATCCCGCCCCCGCCGAGCGGCTTCATCACGCGGTAACGGCCGCCAACGATAGTGTTGGGCGCAATCATGGCTTCGCTGAGAATCTAACCATTACTTTAATTTGTGGCAGCCTGCCGCGATCCATGGCTATCGCGCCATCATGTCTTCGCGCAGCGTATCAGAGAAGGCAGCATTGGCTGCGCATATCATGTGAATCAGGACGCCCAGCGGCGGATTCGCTCCGTAGGCAAACGAGACCCCGAAAAACCACAAAATTCCCTTGAAGAGCTTGCCTCGATAAATGTGGCCGACGCCCGGAACGATGCTCAACAGGAGCGCCAGCACCGGGTTGAATCCCGTGTCTCTGCGCAGCAGCGGGCTACGAGTTATCGGCGCGCCGCACGCTTTGCAGAAACTCGCGTCGGCGACGACGATCGGCTGACCGCATCGCGAGCAGAACCTCGGCTTCTCGAACTCGCCTTCAGGCACGGAAGGTAAACTGCGCGTCGCCGAACCTTACCGCGTCGCCGTTGCTCACGCGCGTTGGCTCGGTCACGCGCCGGCCGTCGACGAACGTTCCGTTCTGGCTGTTGAGGTCGCGCACCACGAATGCGCCGTTGGAATTTTCGATACTCGCGTGATGCCGTGAGACCGAAGAATGGCTGACCACGATTTCGTTGTCGAGCGCGCGCCCGACGCGGGTCACTGCGCCGGCGTGGACGGGATAGGGTTGCCCCGACGCATCGATCAGGCTCGGCCCCTCGACCTTCGCGTTCGCCCCGGCCAGCCGTGTGGCGACGTGCGCGGGATTCACCGCATCAGTCGCCAGCGACGCCTGCTGCCGGGCCGGCGCCGATGTCCCGCGCAGATGGAACTTGAGCTCATAGCCGCCGATATTGATTCGATCGCCGTCGTGCAGGTCAACGCTCTCGATTCGATTGCCGTTGACGAAAGTGCCGTCCTGCACCGCGAGATTTTTAATGACATAGTCGGCGCCGCGCCGCTCGATCACCGCGTGCCGCTGCTGCACCTGGGGATCGCCGAACAATCCGACCGGATTTTCCTCAGCCCGACCGATCGTCGCGCGCGCGCCTTCGATCCGGTACTGCCGTCCGCGCAGCCGTCCCTGCTCGACCGTGAACCATGCGGCCTTGGTCAGCTCCTGCACCAGCCCGATGAACAGGCCGATCGCAAGGCCAGTGACCGCCTCGCCGAAAAATCGCGACGCCAGCCCGCCGCCGACTATCCAGCCGATCAAATCGAATGCGATTCCGCCGACTGCTCCGCCCACCAGTCCGCCGATCGCTCCCTTGGGCAAGTTTTCCGTCGTGAGCGTCGCCAGTCCCACGCCGGCACCCACCAGCGCTCCGTCGATTGCCCATCCCAGGAGTCTCGCAATGACGAGAGTTACAATCGAACCCGAAACCAGCTCGCCACTTGGGCTGAAGCCGACTCCGCCCGCCTGGAGAACCGAGTTGAACACAAAATTTCCCAGGTAAGTGGAGAGCAGCGAGAGCACCGCGCATATCACGAAGCCGCGAGTGAAGCGGCGCTTGGCCTCCGGCGTCACGCGAACGTCGGAAGTATCGACGGCCGTGATGAATGCGCCGATCGCGCCCGCGGCGATCGCCGCCGAAATGTAGTACGCGATCAGATCGCCGGTCGTCTGCGCCTCGCCGAGATGAGAATTGTGCGAGGCCAGCTCGACGGGCAGCCATCCGATCGCGCCGCCGCATAACCCCGCAAGCGCCTTGAACGTCAGTTCGCGCCGGTTCAGGGAATCGCTTTTGAGAAGAGCTAGAGGTGAGTTCACAGCGCCCTCGGCACAGGTATCCAGTATGAAAATATAATAGCCCGCAGCCCGCCGCCGGAAAACGCTCTCCGCAAACGGCATGCAATCGGCCGCCTGCGCCAATCGTATTGCTCAGTTCGGGCGAAAACAGGCATCATCGCGAAAACCTATGAGCATCGAAAATCTCGTTACTGAAAAATTCGGCCCTTTGCAGGGCGTGAAGATCGTTTCGACCGGGACGCTAATCGCACAACCGTTCGCGGCCGAACTGGCGGCCGAGATGGGCGCGGAAGTGATCCAAATCGAGCGGCCGGGAATTGGCGACGTCGGATGGCGCAACATCGGCATCAGGCTCAAGACCAAGGATGGCAACTCCGCCGTCGCGACGACCTGGATCCAGGAACGCCGCAACGTATTTTGCGTCTCGCTCGATTTGTCGAAGCCGCGCGGCCGCGAAATCTTTCTGAAACTTATCGCGCGAGCAGACATCTGGATGGAAAGTTCACGGCCGGGCACCTATCCGAAATGGGGCCTCGACGACGCCGCGGTCTGGAAGGTCAATCCGAAGTTGGTGATCACTCACGTGTCGGGATTCGGACAAAGCGGCGACCCCGACTATGTTCATCGCGCGTCGTACGACGTGGTCGGGCAGGCAGTCGGCGGCACGATGTACCAGACCGGGTTTCCCGACCCCACACCGCCGACGCGCGCCGCGCCGTGGACCGGAGACTACCTGACCGCGCTGTTCGCGATGTGGTCGTCGCTCGCCGGCCTCACTTACGCGCGCGCGACCGGCAAGGGACAGTCGATCGACGTCGCACAGTACGAGGCGGTTCACAAAACCCTGGGCGGCACGATGGTCGAATATTTCCAGAACGGCATCGTGCGCGAGCGTTCCGGAAATCGCGCTCAGGGTTTCCAACCGCTCGACTCGTTCCAGGCTAGCGACGGATGGGTCGTGATGGGCGCGATAGGCGACGTGTACATGCGGATGCTCGGCGTGATCGGGCTCGATCCAGCCGACCCCAAATGGGAAACGGCGCGCACGCAACTCGAATCGATCGAAGGAATCGAGTTCGACGCCATTCTGCGCGGATGGATTTCCGAGCGCACTGTGAAGGAAGTCGTGACCGCGATGGCGGCTGCCAACGTGCCGTGCTCGCCGATCATGACGAGCAAGGACATCGCCGAGGACCCGCAATATCGCGCGCGCGGGATGCACGTCGAGTGGGAAGACGAGCAGGTCGGTCGAGTGAAGGGCATCGGCGTCGCGCCAAAGTTCTCGCTGACGCCGGGGAAAATCGTGCGCGGCTCGGTGCCGATCGGACACGACAACGACCGCGTCTATCGCGAGCTGCTGGGAGTCAGTGCGAACGATCTCGAAACGCTGCGCCGCGACAAAGTAATCTAGTATCGCGTCCCACAAATATCTTTAAAATGGTCTGGTTCGTTCTGGAACAGCCGCTCACCGCGCTTTCCAGTCTTTGCTATCCTTCTGTTCCCCCTTTCCCGCGGGAAAGGGGGTGAGGGGGATAGGACGTGGCCAGATAGTTGCCTCAAATCCCCTTCCCCATTCTTTCTGGGGAAGGGGCCAGGGGTTAGGGTTTTGTTCTTCAATTTATTTACGGGACACGACACTAACGGGCGACTTTCGCCATGAACGCCTCGACCGACTTGCCGAAAGATTGTTCGTCCGGATAACGCCCCAAATCCAGGATGAAATAGGTCGCGCCTGCGTCCTGCTCGGCCGCGACTTTGGCGCGCGCGGCGCTGGTATCGTCGAGTTTGAATCCTCGCCGCACGATAATCTCAGGCAGTGCGCGTCCCGCCGCATGGGCACGCGCATGCAATTCTTCAACTTTTGCTTTAAGTTCTGCCGCGGGCAGCATCGGATGCCAGCCGTCGCCGAACTTGAGCACGCGATTCATCGCGGCCGGGCCATTGCCGCCAATCCAGATAGGCGGGCGCTTGGGTCTGGGCAGAAACACGAACGACGGGAACTTCACGAGCGGGCCGTCGTAGGCGCCGGGCACGTCGGCATTGAAGAGATGATGAATCACGCTCAACGTCTCGTCGGCAATCGCGCCGCGCCGGCGGAACTCGGCGCCCAGCGCGGCGAACTCCGGCTTCATCCAGCCGACGCCGACGCCCAGGATCATTCGCTCGCCGGATAATTCCTGGATCGTCGCGACCTGCTTCGCGGTCAACACCGCGGGCCGATACGGAAGGACCAACACCGAAACGCCGAGCCGGATTTTCTCGGTCGCGCCCGCGATGAAGGCCAGCGTCGCGAGCACGTCGAGATAGCGGCCGCCGGAACCTTCGGTCTGGTCGGGCGGGATGCACAAATGATCGGAAACGAAGAGCGCGTCGAAGCCGGCCTGCTCGGCGATTCGAGCGCAGGCGCGAATCGTGGCGCGATTGGACTGCGGACCCATGTTGCGGATTGCGATTCCAAACTTCATCGCTGATTCTCCCGGGCGCCGTCGCGCGGCTGTCACTGAAAGACTGGCAAGCGCGCGCGCATCCAGTCAAACTACCGCCCAACCACGGAGGCGACAGACGCGTGGGCCGTCCATCGGCGAAGCAACGCAAGCCCTACAACCTCGACGCAATCCTTGATGTGGCGGTGCGCGTGTTTCGCGAGCGCGGCTACGACGGCAGCTCGCTCGACGACGTCGCGCGCGCGGCGGGTATCACCAAGGCGAGCATCTACTATCACGTTCGGGGCAAAGAGGAGCTGCTGGCGCGCGGCGTCGGGCGCGCGCTGGACGCGCTGTTCGCGGTGCTCGACGAGCGGCCTGCGAAGACCGGCCCCGCCGCGGCGCGGCTCAGGTATATCGTGCATCGGACGATTGAAATCACCGTCGATCAGTTGCCCGAGGTGGCGCTGCTGCTGCGCGTGCGCGGCAACACAGCCGTCGAGCGGCGAATCATGGAACGGCGCCGCGCGTTCGACCATCTGATTGCCCGGGTCGTGCGCAATGCGCAGCGCCAAGGCGATTTGCGTGCCGACGTCGACGCGCGGCTGGCGACGCGGCTGCTGTTCGGGATGCTGAACTCGATTACGGAGTGGTACCGGCCCGGCGGCGGCTTGGACGCGCCGGAAATTGCCGAGGCAATCTTCCGGATTGCGTTCGAGGGGATGCAGCAGCGCCGCGCGTTTTGACAAATCTACCGAATGGTAGATAAATTGGATCAGGAGAACAACGCTGATGAGCGAATTCGAAATTCCCGCGGGCGGCCTGGTCGAGGCGCCGACCGTTGCGCAGCCGAATATCTTTCCGATCGAATGGCGATGCGAGACGCCCAAGCTCGCGGAAATCTATGAGCGCGCCAAGCGCGAGGGGTTCAATCCCGCGGATATCAACTGGAGCGAGCTTTCGCCCGAGGCGTGGAGCGACGACGAGAAGGTCGCGATCATGTACTGGTGGGCGCTGCTGTCCAATTTCGATTCGTCGGGGCCTGCGGTGTTCGCGCGCGCGACGATTCACGCGTGGGAGATGCACGAGGAAGATCCGGTCCGCAAATGCTTCTTTTCGATAACCCGCGACGAGACCAATCACGAGGAAACCTGCCAGCGCGTCATCCAGCGCCTGGTGCCGAACGGGCCGCAGGGATTCGCGCCGAAGAGCGAGCTGCAGCGCGTTGCGCTCAACAATATCGGCTGGCTCTACCATAACGGCGGGCGCTACTGGACCGGCTACAACCGCGCGATCGATCGTTACCCGCTCGCCGTGATCTTCACTTCGTTCATGATGGGCGAAGTGGCGTCGTCGACGCTGTTCCACGGCATGGCGCACGCCACGACCCATCCGGTGTTCCGCGATATCTTCACCAAAATCGGCCGCGACGAGGCGCGCCATCTGCAGATTTGTATCAACCTGCTCGAAAAGGAGTGGCCGGGACTCACCGACGAGCACAAGACGTTCATCACCAAGCAACTGCGGGCCGGGTTCGTGTTCCTGTCGATGGTGCTGTGGGAGCCGCCGGCACAGTTTTGGGATTTGCCCGGCTACTTTCTGCATAACCATCGCATCCTGTTGCGCACGGCGCGCGAGGCGGGGCTCGGAATCCTCACCTTCGAACAACAGGCCGACAACTGGCGGCTTGCGATCGCGCGCGTGCGCAAACTGGTCGAGCGCTGGGACATCCAGTTCCCCGCGATTCCCGAACTTGATATTGAAGGCGTTGACGTTGGCGATATCACCGCCGAGGACATTATCCCGGTGTTCTAGCAAACTCTGAGGCCACCAATATGAGCGTCGAGCTGTCGGTCGAAAGCGGTCTGGCGGAGATAGTTCTCAACCGGCCGGACAAGATGAACGCGTTGAACGACGCGATGGTGGCCGAGCTGAACGGAGCGCTCGAGCGCGCGGCCTCGCAGGGCGTGCGCGCGATGATGATTCGCGGGGAAGGGCCGGCATTCTCGGCGGGCCGCGACCTGGCGGAGGCGCATCCGGGCGACGAGGACGCCGAGGCGATAATCGAGACGACGTTCAATCCGCTGATCAAACGAATCGTTGCGTTTCCGGCGCCCACCTTTGCCGCTGTTCATGGCGCGTGCCTGGGCGTTGGACTTGGCATCGCGCTGGGATGCGACGTGGTCTATGTCGCCGACGATGCGAAGATCGGATCGCCGTTCGCGCGGATCGGCGCGGTGCTCGACTCGGGCGGACATTCGTTTTTCACGTCGCGCCTGGGGACGCATCGCGCGCTCGAGCTGATCTACACCGGTCGATTGCTCTCGGGCGTCGAGGCGGCGCAGCTCGGACTGGTGAATCGCAGCATGCCCAAGGATTCGCTGGTCGCGGAGACCAGGAAAGTTGCGGCGCAGGTCGCGCTCGGTCCGACCGCGGCGTTCATGCAATCGAAGCATCTCGTGCGCAGGATCGACGAAGAGGCGATGGGCCTGTTTGCGGTCCTGAAATGCGAGGCGCAGGCCCAGGGCGCGGCGGGGCGGACGGCGGATTACAAGGAAGGTATCAGCGCGTTTCAGCAGAAGCGCGCTCCTAAGTTCCAAGGGAAGTAGCGAAGGGAAGGGGATCCTTTGCATCAGGCGCCGGGCTTTTCGCTTTCGTGGGCGTGGCCAATTGCGCGGCGAAGGCGGCGATCGAGCTTGGCGCAGTTCAGGACGACCTTTTCCGAATGAACCGCGTCGACGGCGCTGAGCGGGACGGTGAAGTCGCCGGCGTTCTCGACGTAGATCACCAGCTCGGGTCGGCCGCCCGGCGAAACCTGGCGAACGGCGCCGAACTCCTCGCCTCCGTCGGAAACAAAAGCCTGGAACCCAACTTGAATTTTTTCCTGCACGACGTATTTCTCCACTGCGCGAGCGGGTTGACGATTAATTCGCTACCGATCAGTATCTACCGAAATCCGCTTTGGGTCGAGTTTGGAATTAGAACTCGTCGGAGGGTTTGACGGCGCGGAACTGAATGAGCAGCGCGATGTCATAGATTGTTTTGAGGACGCCGGCGCAAATCAGCGGCCATCCGAACGACGAGCGATTCAGCATCGCGCCCGCCGGCAGCGGCGCAAACGCCGACGCCAGACTGCGCGGCACGTTGGTCACGGTCGCAGCGGCGGCGCGCTCCTCGGGCGGCACCACCGCCATCACGTAGGACTGGCGCGCGGGCACGTCCATCTGCGAGGTCGACGAGCGCAGAAGGAGAAACGTCATCGCGAGAGCGGGGGTCGGCATCAGGGCGGCGACTATCAGCATCGCGTTCGACGGCAGATGGCTGAAGACCATCGTGTTGATCCGGCCGAAACGCGCCGCCAGCGCCGCCGAGATGAACTGTGAAAATGATCCAAGTAGTCCTGCCGCGAAGAAAAATGTGCCCGCCACCTGGACCGAGATGTCGAAACGGCGGAACAGCCACAGCGCCAGCAGCGACTGGATTACGAATCCGCCACCGAACGCGTCGATGCTGAAGAGCGCCGACAGCCGGAACACGATTGCGCGCGACTTCGCCAGCGGCGCGGCCTTGACGGGTTGGCGCTCGACCTCGATGGCCGGAGACAGGCGCCGATAAACCGTAAACGCGATCACGGCGATGATGGAGTATGCGACGAAACCCGACCGCAGCGCCGACGCCAGCGCCCATCCGTGGCGCGCTGCGAGTATCGCGGGCACGCCGCTGGCCAGCGCCCCGAACGCACCGGCGAGCGCGCCCGCCACGTTGTAGAGAGCAAACATCGCGGTCAGATCGCGCGGCTCCGCGGCCTCGGCCAGGGCCGCCTGCTCCACGGGCAGAAACAGGCTCACATCGCCGGCCGAAGGATTGAGCGTGCCGACGACGGCGACGATGAACAGCGGCCAGAAGCTGACCGTAGTGGCGAATCCGACGCCCGTCGCGAGCATCAGCGCGCACGCCGCGAGCAGGATTCGACGACGGCCGAGCCGATCGGTGGCCAATCCGACCCATAGCGTCAGCGCCGCCGAACCCAACAGCGTGCCGAACACGATTGCGCCAACGCGCAGCGGATTGAATCCGATCGCGGTCAGGTAGCTCGGCAACAATACGCTGACGGCGCCGTCGGCAAGGCCGCGGAGTGCACGTGTCGCCAGCAGCAGCCTGGCGTCGGTCGTGGCGCTCTGCGGGAACCATCGATTGATCGGAGTGATCATCGCAATGGGCAGGTCTACAAGGGTCGCGCCGCCGAGGAAAGCGCTTACAGATCCGGGCGAGTGCGGTGCCGACACAGCGTCGAAGCCGAGGCGCGCTCTGAGACAACTGTTCAGCGGAAATGAGCAGGTACGGGCGGCCTTCGATCCGTGGGGCATCCCGATGCGCTCGATCGAAGGCGTGCGCGGGCGAACGCGCTACATTGTACGCCGGCTGTTGGCGCCGACGATGGGCGACTACGAGCTTATGCCGTTGCCGGAATCGCTGTTCCTGCTCTACTGGTTCATTCGACCGTTTCGGATGGCGGTGCGGTATGGCCGGCGGCTTTTTCGCGGTTCCTGGAGCAGCTCGAACGTATGATCCAAAGAGGAGAATAAGGCGATTCATACCATATGTAGTGGTTCTGAGGCGATGCCTCTACCAGGGGTAGTTTCGTTCCGTCAAAAAAGTGTTTTTCGACCGGAACCACGACGTCGGCCAATTTCCGAGGGGTTCGAGCGAGTACTGAGCATCCAGACGGTTATCCATACCACAGTAGTAGCATACCAAATCGGCCGGCGTCAGGCTGAATAGTTCATCCCACCGAAGGCGCGCGCGAAGCCAAGGCTGAGGAAGTATTAAAAGCCTACTCTCTGTAGCAGCGCGTACAGCCAAGTTGTAGCATCGCTGCCCGGTTGGAAGAGTGGGCAAGAGAAACCACCAAGAAAAGAGACTGACCTCTTGCTGGCACAATAGCTGCTCTCAAATCCGTTTGGTGTTGACCATCGGGACAATGGTCAATTTCGGACAAAAAAACGCGATGAAGGAGGACTCCGGAACATGGAAAAGATCACCAGGTTGTTTGTAAAGGTGCGCGAGTATCAGCGCGGCCAGACAATGGCGGAATACGCGTTGATCATGTCAGCGGTCGCGGTTGTGGTGTTCGTGGGTTACCAAACCATGGGCACGACCATCACCAAGCTGCTCGGCACCGTCAACGGCCAGCTCTAGATCTCGAGTCGCAACGCTCTCCTGGCGGAGGCAGCAAGGTGTCCTCGCCCCGCCAGGAGAGAGCACTTCCTGAAAAAGCGCCTCGGCGAGCATCGGGCCGGGGATCATCTACAAGGCTGATCGAGCGGCGCGCCACGCGGTCACGAATTGTGCATGGCTCGCTTAAGACGCCTCAATTTTTCAATCTGGATGGATTTTGTTGGTGAGCCGGCCGGGACTTGAACCCGGGACCCTGTGATTAAAAGTCACATGCTCTACCACCTGAGCTACCGGCTCGCCTGCGAGGTTTCAATGCTTACAGGTAATTCGGCGCGTTGGAAATAGACGCCTAAACTATCGGCTGGGGTTGTGCTAATTAGCGGGGGCCCGATGACAAAGGACAATGCAGCGTCGATGCGGGAGACCGCGCCTGAGCCGGTCCTGAAGCCGCCCGCGCCGATGTCGCTGTTCCGTTATTCGCCGGGATTAATTCTGATCACGATTGCGATTGCCGACGCGATTCGCTTGCCGGATCCCGATTTGTGGGGTCACGTTCGTTTCGGGCAGGCGGTTCTAAGCCTGCATCACCTGCTGCTGCACGATACGTACTCTTATTCAGCCGCCGGGCACTACTTTTACGACCACGAATGGCTCACAGATATTGTGACGGCAGGAGTATTCAACCTTGCCGGCGTCTTCGGACTCATCGTTCTGAAACTTGCGTGCACGGCGGTCGTGATCCTTGCGCTGGCGGCGGCCCTGGCGGAGGTGGGCTCGTCCACCCTGGTTCAATTTGCGGTCCTGATCGGGTCGGCGGTGGTGATCAAGCCGCAGATGCAGTTTCGCCCGCAATCATTCACCTTCGCGCTGTTGGCGGTGCTGATCTTGCTGCTAACAGGCGATGCATATCGGCGGGCAGGACGGTTATGGCTGGCGATTCCGATGTTCGCTCTGTGGGCGAACCTGCACGGCGGATTTATCATGGGTATCGGTGCGCTGGGCACTTACAGCGCCGTGTCGGGTTTGCAAGATGTGATGGCGGGGCTCGGCTATGCTCGCGCGATCAGACTGGCGGCAATCACGGGCGCGGCGACGCTTGCGACACTGGCGACACCGTATGGATTCGGGACCTGGCAGGCCATCGCGCACGCGCTACGCAATCCATACACGCGCATCGTGATCGTCGAATGGCAGCCGCTGACATCGGCGGCGCTTGAGCATTGGCAGCACCATCGGTTCCTGGTCTCGAACTATGACATCGGGATCGCGATGATCGCGGCCACCGGCATCGCGTGGGCGCTGACAATCGAGGAATGCGATTTGGCGCTGGTTGCGGTAGCGGCGGTGATGGTGATCGCGGCGTTCATTTCGAATCGCAATCTGCCGATTGCGATGATCGCGCTGGCGGCGCCGCTGGCGCGTCATTTCCCGCGGGCGCGGCAAAAGATAGTGGCGGCGAAGGAAAGCGTCGAGCCGCAACCGCGCTCAGGATGGATTAACCAGGCGATCCTGGTCGCGCTGTCGATCGTAATTCTCGTTCAAGGCGGATTCTTCTCGCGCTCGCTCGAAGCGGCCGATCCATACCCGGTCAGCGCGTGCGAGTTCATGAAGCAGCACCAGTTGCAGGGCAACATCCTGAGCACGTTCCAATGGGGCGATTACCTGATCTTTCACACCGCGCCGGGATCCAAGGTGTTCATCGATGGCCGTTACGATACGGTCTTTCCGCTCGACATCATCTACAGGTTCGCGCTGTTCAACTTCAATTTGCCGGGTGGCGACGCGGTCCTGGGCGACTTTCCCACCGACTTCGTCCTGATCAAGCCGGATTCCGGATCGCGGAAGCTGATGGACGCGCGCGGGGACTGGAAATTGATCTACGACGATGCGTCGTCGATGCTTTACGCGAAGCAGGATTCAGCGGCGGCGAGAATAGCGGGCGTTCCGGTGACAGGCGTCGCGCAACCGGGCCGGTTTCCGTAGTCGGATTTGCAAATCGCGTGACGCCGATGCTAACCCGAATCAGAATTCAAAATGGAAATTGCGGTTTAACCGGTCCGGCCAACTCATAGTTCTCGATAGCACATGCAGCACGAAGGGGAATCCTCAAGCTCGAACCGTCGCGCATCGCTGTCGATTCTAGTCCCGGTCTATAACGAGCGGCACCTGGTGGCTGAGTCGCTGGCGCGACTCGAGGTGCTCGACAAAGATCGGGCTCTTTCGCGGATTGAAGTAATCGTGGTCGATGACGGTTCGGTGGACGGCACGCGCGAGGTGTTGGCCGCATTTGCCGCATCGCACGGCGGCACCGAGCGGTTTAGCTGGAAATTCGTTCGCCACGAGAAGAACGCGGGCAAGGGCAGCGCGGTCAGGACGGCACTCGAGCACGCTACTTGCGAGATCTCGATTATTTACGATGCCGACCTGGAATACGATCCGGCCGACATTTCACGAATCGTGAGAGTCTTCCTGCAGCACGATGCTGACGCGGTGTTCGGCTCCCGGTTCGCCGGAGCCGAAGTCCGGCGAATCCTTATGTACCGGCATCAGCTGGCCAACCGGTTCCTCACGCTCATCTGCAACTTTGTTTCCAACCTCAATCTCACCGATGTATGGACGTGCTACAAGGCGATCCGCACAGCGCTGTTCAAGTCGATTCCGCTGGTGAGCAACGATTTCCAGCTCGAGCCGGAGATCGCTATCAAACTCGCCAAGCGCGAGGCGCGGGTGTTCGAGGTGCCAATCAGTTATTTCGGCCGCACCTACGCTGAAGGGAAAAAGATTGGCTGGCGCGACGCGCTGCGCGCGCTCTACGCAGTAATTCGATTCGGTCTGAGCGACCACATTTACACGGCCGACGAGCATGGCAGCCAGATCCTGGCTCGTCTCTCTCGCGCGCCGCGATTCAACCGTTGGATGGCCGATGTAATTCGGCCGTTCTGCGGCGCGCGGGTGCTCGAGATAGGAAGCGGAGTCGGCAACCTGAGTCGCGCGCTGCTGCCGCGGGTGGAATACGTGGCCAGCGATGTCAACCCGCTGTACCTGCGGATACTCGAAAATCTTGCCGCAGATCGGCCGTACTTGAGGTCGAGCTACTGCAATTTGAACGATCTGGACTCATTTCCGCGATCGGCCGATGGCTACGACACGGTCGTCTGTCTCAACGTGATCGAACACATGGACGACGACCGCAAATCGCTGACGAACATCAAAGTGGTGCTGTCGGAGGCCGGTCGGGCGATCGTCCTGGTTCCGCAGGGTCCATGGAATTTCGGCACGCTCGATGAAGTGCTGGGGCATCGGCGCAGGTATACCCGGGTGACGCTGACCGAACTCGCGACGGCATGCGGCCTGGAGATCAAAAGCCTGATCGAGTTCAACCGCATCGGCACGATTGCGTGGTTTCTCAACGGAAGGATTCTCAAACGACGCAGTTTTGGGATTTTTCAGATCTGGATGCTGAATCTGCTGACTCCGATAATGCGCCGCCTCGACGGCCTATTGCCGATTCCGCCGCTAAGCCTGATCGCCGTGATGGGGCGGCCGGCAGTCAGCCACCAGACGGCGGTCGCTTCAGACGACGCGGCAGGGGTGACCTCTGCACCCAGTACTAAGGGTTAAGACGCGGGACTTCGTCCCTGTTAGAACTATTAGTGAGGGTAGGGACAGCCGCGCGGACCCCGGTGAGCATTTCGGGGCCGGGAGCAGTCAAGAGCGCGGCGCGCTGCGGAACAGTGGCGCGAATGCGTCGCGATACTGCCAAGCCAGAAACGCCTCGAGGGCTGTTACCACGAGCGCGATCACTATCTGCATCGGCACCGGCGATAGAAACATGTGGAAGCAGACGATGTTTACAATGTCCGGCGCGAGGATGACCAATGCAAAAGGCACTGCGACGCCGAGCAAGAGCAGCGCTCCTCCTACGACCTGGGGGCCGAAGATCAGCGTGAACATGTAGCCGGTCTGGATCAACGCGCCGAAGAATGCGGCGGCGGGAGGAGTGGGCGGAGGATTCGGCATGAAATGCAGAAAGCCGTTCAAGCCGAAGACAAAGAATACCAGGCCCAAGAGAATACGAGCGACGACAATTGCGATCCTCATCACCATTTCCTCCTGTCGTCAGTGCGGCCGGCGCCCGGGCGCCGTTTGCGAGACGCATTAGTCATAGCAATCGTCGATGCGCTGCACCATCGACAATCCGACCGTGAGTAAACAGGGGTCGCGACCACTAAAACGCGGTTGCAGACCTGTTCTCAGGTCCGACGGAAAAAAATACAGGCGGCGATGCTGCAAGATTGACGGAAATGAGGCGGCGGAGGCTAGAGTCTGTATCAATTACAAATTAAGCCAGTCATGATTCAGCTCCATCGGCGGGGCCAAGGCGAGATACCAAGAACCAAATGGGCTTCACTTTGCTTAAGCCAGAAGGTAAAATTATTGCGCAACCGGCTTGACATACCAGCCCCTACTGGATTATATCCAAAACCCTACAAACTGACAGGGCAGGTTTAGTAACTAACTGTAGGTCAAGGGTCGCCGCGGGGAGAAAAATCAAGATGCGCCTTCAAGAGTACTCAGGCGGGCCTCCGGTGGCGGGTGCGATGCATGATTTGCGCACCGAGCCGGTCGATACCGCTGGCGAGTGGTTGAGCCTGGAGCATCTTGCGCACGGGTCGGAGCGGGTTGGCGGGATGGTGGTGCGGTCGGCGCAAGTGCGCAAGGTATTGAAAACCGTTTCACGTCTGAGTCCGTACAAGGCTACCGTGCTGATTCACGGCGAGTCCGGGACGGGCAAGGAGCTGGTCGCGCGAGCGTTGCATACGCTGGGCTCGGCGCCGGGCGGTCCGTTCGTGACTTTCAATTGCTCGAACCTGGTCGAGTCACTGGCGGAATCGCAGCTTTTTGGCCATGTGCGTGGCGCTTTCACCGACGCGCGCGAGGATTCGCTGGGATATTTCCGCTCCGCCAATGGCGGGACGCTGTTCCTGGACGAAATCGGCGAGCTCCCGCTGCGGCTGCAACCCAAGCTGCTGCGCGCGGTCGAGACGCATGAGATCCAGCCGGTCGGTTCGTCACGGACCTACTCGGTGGATATTCGGCTGGTCGCGGCGACTAATCGCGATCTGAAGGCGATGGTGAAGGCGGGGCAATTCCGCGACGACCTGTACTACCGGTTCAACGCCGCGTCCATCGTGATTCCTCCGCTGCGCGAGCGGCGCGACGCAATCCCGGCTTTCGTCGCCCATTTTATCGAGCACTACAATCGCCTGTTCAGCAAGGATGTAAAGTTCGTTTCGCGCAACGCTCTGGAAGCGTTATGCGCCAATCAGTGGCGTGGCAACGTCCGCGAGCTCGGCCATGCGATCGAGAGTGCGGTTCTGATGACCGAAAGCGACCGTATCGATGTCGACGATCTGCCGTTTGGCGGCGACGATGCGGATGCGGAGGCGCTCGGCGAGCCGATCAATGCGACGCTTCCGAATGGCGCGCTCGAGCTGGTCGAGGGCGGGGCCAACGATTCCGCGAAGAGCTGGCCGTACTCGCTCGACGCCGTTATCCGCGAGGCCTCGAAACTCGCGCTGATTCGGGCGTTGCA
Source organism: uncultured delta proteobacterium (assembly GCA_963724395.1). GTDB lineage: Bacteria > Desulfobacterota > Binatia > Binatales > Binataceae > Binatus. The sequence continues at coordinate 1,487,521 of CAVRUK010000006.1, forward strand.
GGCGACCGAAGGCAACTGTCATCGCGCGGCCGAATTGCTGGGCGTATCGCGCTACACGGTATACCGGATGCTGAACCGGTTTGGTCTGGCCGAAGGCCGTACCTACCGGACGTTTCGCAAGCCGACCGTCCGCCGCGCCTAGAAGTCCGGGCGGAATAGAGCCAATCCACGCCGGGGTGTAGAGTTCCCGGCCCGTGCCGCGCTACGCGCGCAGCATTACCATCCCGTCGCGGATGGCAAGCCGGCCCTCGCCGCTCAACGTTTCGAAGAAGACGACGGTTTGGTTCGCGCTATCGTTGCGAGTGAGCACGCGCACGGTCAGCGTCGAAGGCATCGTAACCATCGCGCCGAAACGCGCCGCGACTCGTTCAATTCGCACCGGATCCTTGCCCGCCTCGCTCTCAATTATTCGTGACACGGCTAGCGCGAGGGTCGCGGTCCCCTGCAGGATGATCTCGGGCAGCCCGGCGGCGCGGGCGACCGCGGCGTCGGTGTGAATCGGATTAAAGATTCGCGCGCACTCGGTGTAAATGTGCGCCATTCCGGCCGGCACGTCGACCTGGCACTCGGAAAGCGGCTCGCCGTCCTCGACGATCGGTGCCGTCGGCGCGGGCGCCAACTTTGCGGGAGCATCAGGGCCGTGGACCTCGACGCCGCGGTAGATCGCGCCGTACCAACTGGTGCAGACCGGCTTGCCTGCCTCATCGATAGTGTCGAGGCGCGTGACCATGTAGGCGCCGGGCGGGCGCCGCTCGACGCCTGCGACCGTTAGGCGCGTCGTCAGGCGCTCAGGGGGCCGAATCGCGCGATACAGCAGCGTGTCATGCGTGGCGTGCACCGCGCGGATCGCCTCCGCACGGGTGAGGGTGGTGGATTTCTCGAACTGCGCGCGCATCGCGACCTGCACTGGCCATTCGAAGCAGACCGGGAACATCGGATGTGCCAATACGCCGCGCACGGTGTCCATGTAGCAGGGCAGCGCGTCGCCAAGGGCGGCGGAATAGGCCATCGTCCAGCGCGAATCGATCTCGGCGACGATTGGCGCACCCGAGGCCCCGACGATCGAGGATTCAAGCGGCATGACCGTTACATCTACCCGCCACCTATGGCCCCGTCCAGCGCTTTGTCGAGGAGAGGATGGCGGAGGCTATTACCGGGTTGTAACTTAGTTGCGATGAAGACCGGCGATCGAGATCCTAACGCCTACTATCAGAGCAGCCTTGGCGTCGCATTTTACGATGTCTTCACCCGCGAGGCGCATGACAATGGACCTGTGAAAGGCGACCTGGCCTTCTACATCGAGTGTGCGCGCGAGTTCGGCGGCCCGGTGCTGGAGTTGGCGACAGGAACCGGCCGCGTGCTGTGGCCGATTGCGGCGGCGGGATTCGAGATCGTCGGCATCGACACTTCCGAGGGTATGCTCGCGATCGCCCGCGCGAAGGCTGCTGCCGAAGCTGCGGAAACCAGTGACAGGGTGCGCCTTCATCAGATGGACATGACCTCGTTTCAGCTGGACCAATCCTTCCGACTGGCTATCGTGCCGTTTCGAGCGTTTCAGCATCTGACGACGCCCGAGCAGCAGCGCCAGGCCCTGCGATGCGTGCATAGGAGCCTGGTCCCCGGCGGCCACTTCGTGATCGATCTGTTCGATCCTCGGCTCGAATACTGCGCGCCGGACATGCCGTCGCCGAACCCGGAGCGCCGCGTGAGAAATCCGAACACGGGACATACAGTAGTGCGGCGAGTCCTCGAGCGGAGAAACGATCCAGTTCGTCAGCTTGTGACTGAGACCTATCGAATCGAAGAATTGGACGAGGATGGGACAATACTCGCGTCGGAGGAAAGCTCGTGGACGCTAAGATGGGCGACGCGTCAGGAGATGAAGTACCTATTCGAGCTGACGGGCTTTGAAGTGATAGCCGAGTACTCGGACTTCTTCTGCTCGCCACCAGCCTACGGCAATGAGCAGCTGTGGATTCTGCGCAGGGTCTGAGCAGTCACAACTCTTAGCCTAGCCGCGCGAAGGACGGGCCGGCGATGGGTGGCGCGAATCCATTCGCTCGACGGCTTTGCTCAGCCAGCGGCGAAATCTTCGGGTGCTATCGGCGTCGGAGCCAAGACCTATCGCTCGCCGGACGCTGGCCCCGAACAACGAATCGCCGAGCACCAGAATAAAGAGATAGCTGGCCGCGAACAGCGTCTCCTCCAGCTCCGGGATGCTTCGGCTTTCGTTGTTTGCTCGGCGAACCCGACCAGCATGCATTCTCTCGGCGGCTGGCTTAAAGACGCCCGGCTTCATCGTGCGGTTGCTATGTCCGGAAAGAATCAGCCAGGCCAGCAGGCGCGCCACTCCGCGGCGCGAACCGACCTCGTAAAATCGCTCGAGGACGCCCTCGATGTCAGGTTCTTTCGCGCTGGGCCATCCCTCGAGGAATTGCGTCTGAAGCTTCGCGATGCCGCGCAGGACCATCGCTTCGACCAGACCCTCGCGGCTGCCAAAGTGATGCAGGATCGCGGGATGCGAAATGCCCGCGTCGGCAGCGATTTCCTGAAGCCGGATCGCCTCCGGGCCACCGCCGAGGAGACGGCGCTCAGCGGCGTCCAGGATGGCGCTCCGTGTCTCCGTGGCGTTCCGACGCCGACGAGTCGCGGTGCGCTCCCGAGCGGACGCCGTCGCGGCATGGCTCCTGGAGCTAGTGCCGCTCGGTCGTCGCGGTCCGGCTCGCATCGACCTTGATCCTCGGGGCACTCGCCGCGGTCGCGACTTCTGCTGATTTGCCGCGATGCTGCCCATAGGTCTTGAGAGTCCATTGAAACGCCGGATGGGTCGAAACAGAGTCCCTGATCTTCGCGAACGGCTCCGGAAGTGGACCTACTGCTTTAGCGGGAAAGGGAAATTCCGGCGGTCTGACCAGCGGGGAGAGCAGGGCAGCCGCCGTAAGATCGGCGACCGTGAAACGATCGCCCGCGAGATAACCCGATGGCCGCAACTCGTCCCGCAGCCGATCCATCGCGGCCATCGTCTTGCCGCGCGCAACTTCGGCGGTGGCAGGGCTGATGTCCATTTGCCGCCGCATGACGAAGCCGATAAGCGGAGACATCGCGCGATTCGCGAGTTGCACAGCAGGGCGCGCATGAGATACGAAGGCCGCGCGCACAAACGCCGGGTATGGCAGGATGATGTGAAAAATCCAGCGCCGGATGTACGGCCCGAGTTCCTCGTCGAACCAGGCTTGTAGCTCGAGCGCGCGGCGGCGCTCATCCGGGTCGGCGGGATAGAGGGCTGGGTCGGGATACGCGCGCTCGAGTGCGTCGATAATCTTGCTCGAATCCGAGATCACCTCGCCATTGAGCTTCAGCACTGGGACGTGCGTCTTGCCCGTCATCCGCTTGACGACGGAGACGTGAAAGCCGGGAACCAGCGAATGGCGAATATGCGGCACGCGCTTGAAGTCGAGCGCCCAGCGCGCCTTCTCGTTGAAATGAGAGCTGGTGAACTGCCACAATTCGGGAGTATCCATCATGTTGCTTTCCTCTTGGCGGTTCGGGCGCAACGATTACTTACAATCTTGTAACTTATCGCTTACAAGATTGTCAATAACCCGCGACCGAGGCTCGTGGAAGGCTAGCTCTTGCGGCGGGCGCGGTACCTCCTGATCAGTGCGTTCGTTGAGCTGTCGTGGGCGAGCGCTGGTTCGTTGGGCGATTCCAGTTCCGGGATTATTTTTTGGGCTAGGACCTTGCCTAGCTCTACGCCCCATTGATCGAATGAGTCTATGTTCCAGATTGCGCCTTGGGTGAAGACGCTATGCTCGTAGAGTGCTACCAGCTTGCCCAGCACTTCGGGAGTTAGTTCGTCTGCCAGGATTACCGTCGAGGGGCGGTTGCCTTCGAATACCCTGGCCGGCACCAGCCAGTCGGGTGTGCCTTCGGCCTTTACCTGCGCGGGCGTTTTTCCGAATGCTAGCGCTTCGGCTTGCGCGAATATGTTCGATAGCAGCAGGTCGTGATGGCGTCCTAGCGGGTTGAGCGCGCGGCAGAATCCTATGAAGTCGCATGGGATGAGTTTCGTGCCCTGATGGATTAGCTGGTAGAACGAATGCTGGCCGTTGGTGCCGGGCTCGCCCCAGTAAATCGGTCCCGTCTGGTAATCGACGGGCGCGCCTTCGAGTGTGACGTGCTTGCCGTTCGATTCCATTGTTAGCTGCTGCAAATAGGCGGGAAAGCGCTTCAGGTACTGCTCGTACGGCAGCACGGCTACCGTTTGCGCGTCGAAGAAATCGTTGTACCAAAGGCACAGCAAGCCCATCAGCACCGGCAGGTTGCGCGCGAACGGCGCGGTGCGAAAATGCTCGTCGATGGAATGGAAGCCCGATAGCATCGCGCGGAAATTGTCGGGGCCAACGGCGATCATCGTGGACAGGCCGATTGCGGAGTCCATCGAGTAGCGGCCGCCGACCCAATCCCAGAAGCCGAACATGTTTTTGGTGTCGATGCCGAACTTCGTCACTTCGGCGGCGTTGGTCGAGACTGCGACGAAATGCTTGGCGACCGCCTTGTCGTTGCCAAGCGCTGCTAGAGACCAATCGCGCGCGGTGTGCGCGTTGGTCATCGTCTCGAGCGTGGTGAACGTCTTCGACGAAACGATGAACAGCGTCTCGGCCGGGTCGAGGTCGCGCGTGGCCTCGGCGAAATCGGTGCCGTCGACGTTGGAGACGAATCGCACAGTCAGATTGCGGTCGCTGTAATGCCGCAGCGCCTCGTACGCCATCACCGGGCCGAGGTCGGAGCCGCCGATGCCTATATTAATGATGTTGCGGATGCGCTTGCCGGTGTGACCTTTCCACGAGCCGTCGCGGATGCGCGCCGAAAAGTCCGCCATGCGGTCGAGCACCTCGTGGACCTTGGGCACCACGTCGTCGCCGTCGACGCCGATCGACACGCCGCGCGGGGCGCGCAGCGCGATATGCAGGACGGCGCGTTTCTCGGTTACGTTAATCTTGTCGCCGCGGAACATCGCGTCGATGCGTCCACGGAGTCCGACCTCGTCGGCCAACGCGAGCAGCAATCGGATCGTTTCATCGGTCACGCGATGCTTGGAATAGTCGAAGTACAAGCCGGCGGCCTCGACCACGAGCCGCTCGCCGCGCTTCGGGTCTTCGTCGAACATCGCTTTCAGATGGCGGCTGCGGATCTGGTTGTAATGCGCCTGCAAGGCCTTCCACGCGGGGCGCTCGGTAAGCGAAATCGATGCTGGCATAGGGATCTCCTTTTACAAACGCGGCGTCGCCGGAACTTGGCCGGCGACTCGGCGGTGAACATCATGTTCGCGCGCGGAATGGCGCGACAGGTTCTGCGGCGCGAGCATCTGGAACATGATTAGCGCTGCGGGCACGAGATAGAAAATCGAACCGGGCACCCACATGATAGCGCCGGCGACAATCTGGTCGCCAAGCGGCGTGAATCCCGCGATGCGCGGCGCGGTCGCATAGAGAGGATAAAAAAGCCGATCAGAAAACATGAACAGCGCGGCCAGGACGGTGTTCTGCCCATCGGCCAGCAGGAGATACGGGAGCATCGCCCATCGCGGCCATCGCGCGGCGCTCGGCCATGGCTGGATGACGGGGTACCAGAACATCAGCGCGGTCGTGAAAAAGCATGCGTGCTCGACAACGTGCCATCCGTCCGAGCGGAGCGCGAGCTGAAAAGTGGCGGGCAGATGCCATCCCCACGTCGCAACGACGAACGCGAGCCAGCACACGAGCGGTTGCGTCAGCCACTCGAAGACGACTCGCACTGCGCTCGAACGGAGGATTGGTCCGACGACGGCCTTGGCAATCCTGGGAGGCAAGCCTCGCACGATCGCGATCGCTGGCGCGCCTGCTAGCAGGAGTGACGGCGCGACCAGCATCAGCAGAAGATGCTGCGTCATGTGGATTTGCAGTAGCAGGTCGTCGAGTTCCTCGAGCGGCGACGCGATTGCGATGAAGAGCGCCGCAATCCCGGCCATGAACGCCGCGAGTCGCCAGATGGGGAAGCGTAGCGGCATCTGGCGATGCAGGCGCGCGAAGCCGCGCGCGTAAATCGCGGCGATGGCGAGCAGCGTCGCGATCGTAGCGATTGGCGGCGTCCACGAATCGAAGGCGGTTTGTATTGCGGAGTTCACTGCGATGCGGGTGCGGCGGGCTGTGCCGAGTCGCGCGCTGGAGGCTCGCCGCGCGGATGCATCGTGGCGAGGAATGCGACGAGCGCGTTGACTTCGGCAGGCGTCAGGTTCTTTCCATAGGCCGGCATGTTGCCGCCACCTTGAATTATCTGGCGAACGATCTGATCGCGCGTGAGGCGCGTGGCGGTGTCGTCGAGCGCGGGACCACGCATCCCGCCCTGGCCGCCGAGCGAGTGGCAGTTGCGGCATTGCTTGCTCTGCACGAGCAACGCGCCTTGAAGCTCGAGTGGAGTGCGGCCCTTGACGTAGTCGACCGGTGTCGGCGCGGCGCTCCACGCGTCCATCACCGGCGACCATGGCGAGAACGTACCGAGCCAGGTGAGCGTACCGATAGTCGTGACGGCGAGGATGACGATCACGACCGAGAAGGGGCGTCGATGCCAGCTCTTCTCGCCCGTTCCCGAAATGAACGGCAGGGCGAAAAGCAGCCCGATGACTACGACCGGACCCGTGAGCATCAGAACGGTCTCGGTCCACGGCGGCAACAATGCGAACAGAGAGAATAGCCAGAGGAAAAAGAAGTCGGGGCGCGGCACGGTTTGAATGATGGTCGGATCAGGCTGGCCATTGGGACCGATCGGGCCGGCCACGGCGGCGACGACGAGCAGGCTCAAAATAATCAAGCCGGCGAAGACGAGGTCCTTTTGCGCGGCGAATGGCATGAACGGCTCGCCGTCGGCGTGTACTAGCTCCTGGTACTGCTGCAAGTAGGTATTGCGTCTGACTATTCGACCGGGCATCGGCCATTCGTTGATGCCGAGCCGCAGCACCAGGTAGAGATGCAGGCCGACGAAGCCGATGAGCAGCGCAGGAATCACGAATACGTGCAGGGCGAAGAAGCGCGACAGCGTCTCGCCGGCGATGATGGGTCCGCCGAGAATGAGATCGACGACCTTGAAGCCGATGATCGGAGTGCGGCCGGCAATCGACGCGCCGATGCCGAGGCCCCAGTACGCGTTCTGATCGAAGCGTAGAACCTGACCGGTGAACGCCATGCCTAGCGTGCACAAAAGCAGGACGCATCCTGCGACCCAGGTCAGTTCGCGCGGAAATTTGTAGGCACCGAACAGGAAGACCTGGATCAGGTGGACGAACATCAGGGCGACCATGAAATTGGAGCCCCAACCGTGCAGCGCCCGCAGATACCAACCGAGCGGCTGTTGGTAGTTCAAATAAATCAGGCTGTCCCAAGCGCGGTCGGCGGCGGGCGTGTAAACGGTCGCGAGGCAGATGCCTGTGACTACTTGCAAAATGAACACGACCAGGGTCGCGCTGCCGAATATGTACCACCAGCTCGCTGAGCTGCGCGGCACGGGATGCGCGGCAACGTCGGCGATCGTCTGACCGAGCTGCAATCGTGCGTCGAGCCATCGACCGACCGATTTTAAGACTTCGATCATGCTTGCGGCTGGCCGAGCGTCGGCAGTTGACCCGCGTAAATCCAGAGTTTGCCCGCTTCGACCTTGTACTTGTATTGATAGAGCGCGCGCGGCGGTGGTCCCGACGCGTGCCTGCCATCGGAGTAGAAAACGCCGCCGTGGCACGGACACATGAACAGTTCGGACTCGGCGAACCATCGCACCGGGCATCCGAGATGCGTGCAGTTAATTGCGAATACCTGAAACTCGTCGCCCGTCATGCGGCGCACCCAGCAGGGAATCTTGGCGGTCTCGCCGTCCCACGCTTTTTTGAACGGGTTTACATACTCGGCCAGGCGCGTCTGATGTTCCGGATAGTCAGTCAGCGGGCCGAGCGGTATCCAGTCGAGCCAGGTGAAGCGCCGCGCGGGGGATAGTACATAGCCGACAATTGGTATTGCGAATAGTGCAATGGCTATTGCGTTAATGACTATTCCGATACGAAAGAGGAAATTGCGGCGCGTAGTCTTTTCAGGAGTTGGCGTCATTTCAATTACTCTGAGCCAGAGGTGGCGCGGGACGTTTGGAAGCTAGCCAAGCGACCACGTCGGCGACCTGTGCGGAGGTTAGCGGCTGTCCGGTCACGTAATGTTTCCAATCGGGATGGCCGAGGTCGGGGCGTCCCGCGATGACGATTGTGCGCAGGTACTGATTGCTGACGAGCGACAAGTAGGAAGCATCGACGACAGAACCGGCGTTCGGCCCACCTTTGCCGTCGGGCCCGTGACACGACTGGCAGTTCGCCGCGTACACCTGCGCGCCACGATCCGAATCGCCCGCGGAACTGGAGTAGGGCGAGGCGCCCGCGCCTGCGTCCGGGGCGCCAGCCCAGTTTTTGCGGATGCCGGCGATCAAGATGTCGATCTGATTATCGGTCAACGAACCGCCAGCGGTTTGTGCGAACGGCGGCATCGCAGTGCCAGGGACTCCGTCGGCAATAACGTGGCGCATCGAGGTGTCGTCTATGATCGCGAGATACACGGGATTGTTCATCGCAATCGCAGCGCCGGACTTGCCGTCGGCTCCGTGACATCCGGCACAATTCTCGGCGTAGAGCGTGGCGAAGTCAGTCACGTTGGTGGGACGCAAAGGAAGGTCGACCTGGGTGGGACGGCCCGGTAGCGAATCGCATCCGGCGAATACGATTGCGGCCAGCGACGCGCTCGCGACGAGCGATTTGATCCAGCGCGCGTACAATTTAGTTCTGGCCCTTGCCTTTCTCACCGAGGCCGGGAGCCTCGATGCCGGTGCGAACAGCGAACGGTAGATGCTGCATCGTATGGACCCGCTCGGTCAGGTTGACTACGAAACCCGCGACGGCGCCGAAGGCGATCTGGCACAAGATGAACCATCGCCATTCGATGCGGGCGTCGAGCAGTGGATTGATCACATTGAGCGACGACCATAGCAGGCCGGTCCACAGCAGCGGGGCGACGATCGCCGCCCACAACGCCGGGTAGCGCGGGAACATCGGGAGTATCACGCCATAGAGTAGGCCAACCAGGAGTGAAGCGGAGGCGTGAATGACCAGCGCGACGATGAACGCTTGCGGAATGAACGAGCAGAGCGTGGCGGTGTCGGCGTGAGCGAGGTTGGCCATCGCCGTCGCGGCCAGAATGTTGACGGTGTACCAGGGACTGCCGTGAAGCGCGATGCCCTGCAACGCTGCGAGGACAGCCATCGCGACGCCGCCCGCGATGCCGCCTTTGATTCCCGCGGAGTACGGGTAGATTTCGAGAGGGAGGACTGCGCGATTACCCAGTTCTCCGACCTGGAGGTAATCGACTCCGATTTTTGCTGGCACGACGGCTTCCACGCCGGGCTCAACGCGAACCATCTCGCGATGTTCGACCGGAAGTACTTCGCGAAACCATCCGACGGAGCCCGAGACGAAGAGAACAATGCCGACCATGCTGACCGCCACGTTGGTCACGAGTCCGGCGAAGGCGAGCGTCAAGCCTAGCGCCATGATCATCGGCCACGCCGTCGGAGCGGGAGCTTCGATTACTCTGTCGGTATTTTCCTCAATAGCCATTGCATTAGCTCATCGACCGATAACGTACACGGTGAGGAATACTACTACCCACACTGCATCCACGAAGTGCCAATACCATGAGAGAACATCGGTTCGCTCGACGTGACGCTCGTTCATGTAGCCGCACATAGTCAGAATCATCACGAGCAGGATAAGTAATAAACCCACCGTGACGTGGAGTGCGTGCAGACCTACTAGTGAGTAATAGGTAGTCCCGAAAAGGTTAGTGCGAATCGTCAAGCCCTCGTGGTAGATCAGGCGGTGCCATTCGAGGGCGGTACCGGTAATGAATTCAAGGCCCAGCGCAAAGGTAACGAACCACCAAATGGCAAAAGTGAAAGTGGAGCCTGCGCGCAGCGCTCGGATCGCGATTACGATCGTGATGCTGCTCGAGAGCAGGCAGATGGTATTCAGAATTGGGGGAGAGAGCACTTCCTTGGGGTACGGGCCGGTGAGGCTTTTGCCCAGGTAGAAGACGTAGGCGACGACAAAGATCGAGAAGAACACCGACTCGGTGAGAATGAGTGCAACAATGCCAACCCGTCCGCGATAAGGGAGCGTTTCGCTCCATGGCGCGGCGGTTGCGAGAATCGCGGTGGATGCTGCGGCCATTAGAAGCTGCTCCGGTTCATTCGTACTTCCAGTCCGGGTCTTCCGGATGTTTCAGGTCCCATAGCGGACGGCGGCTTTGCACCTTGGGGGTCTCGGCGAAATTGTATTCTGGCGGAGGCGAGGTCGTGGACCATTCGAGTGTCCACGCATCCCAGGGATCGTTGCCCGCTGGATCGCCGGAACGGAGCGAGCGTATGACATTGATCACTAATATGAGGACCGCGACGCCCTGCAGAAGCGCGCCGATCGACTCGATGAAGTTAAGCGTCTCGAGGCCGCGGCCCGGCTGATAGGTATAAATGCGCCGCGGCATCCCGCGCAGACCAGAGAAATGCATTGTATCGAAGGTCAGGTGGAACCCGATCAGGAATAGCCAGAAATGCCACTTACCGAGAGTCTCACTGAGCATTCGGCCGGTAACCTTCGGGAACCAGTAGTAGATAGCGGCGAAATCCATGAAGACGATCGCGCCCACTAGTACATAGTGGAAATGTGCGACAACGAAGTAGGTATCCGTGACTTGCCAGTCGAAGGGCGCCACCGCGAGCATGATGCCGGTCAACCCTGCGATTAGAAACTGAAAGAGAAATCCCAGACTGAATAGCATCGGTACCTTGAAGCGAAGCTTGCCGCCCCAGATGGTGCCGAGCCAGTTGAAGATCTTGATTCCGGTCGGCACCCCAACCAGCATCGTGGACAAGGCAAAAAACGAGTTGCCGGCCGGGGTCATGCCGACGGAGAACATGTGATGCGCCCATACGCTCAGGCTGATGAACCCGATCGCGGCCGACGCCGCCACCATCACGCTGTAACCGAAAATCACCTTGCGCGAGAACACCGGGATGATCTCGGAGGCGAAAGCGAAAGCGGGAATCACCAGGATATAAACCTCGGGATGACCGAAAATCCAGAAGAAGTGCTGCCACAGGACGGCCGAGCCGCCCGCTTGAGTGTCGAAAAAGTGCGCGCCGAGGAAGCGGTCGAGCAGCAGCATCGCCTGCGCAGCCGAGAGCGGCGGCATCGTGACGAGCATCATGAAGGCGACGACGACCGCCAGCCACGCAAGCACCGGCATCTTGCTGAGCGTCATCCCCTCGCATCGCATGCAGAATGCGCTCGCGATTATGTTGATGGCGGTCGCAGTCGTGCCGACGCTAGTCAGAAAAATACTCAGTATCCAATAGTCAGTACTGTTGCCGCGCGAGAACGGCAGCTCTGTTAGCGGTGCGTATGCAAACCAGCCCACGTCGGGCGCGCTGCCTGCGCCGTAGAGGCCGTCGCCGCCGACATAGCTGAAGTAGAGAAGCAGCGCGCCGAAGAACCATAGCCAGAAACCGAAGGCGTTGAGGCGCGGGAAGGCGAGATCGCGCGCGCCGATCATGAGCGGCACCAGGTAATTGAAGAAGCCGGTGAGGATCGGCATGCCCACCAGGAAGACCATTGCGGTGCCATGCATCGTGAGCAGGCGATTGAATACCTGCGGCGGCACGATGCCGGCGTCGGGGACGGCTAGCTGAAGGCGAATCGTTAGGGCTTGCAGGCCGGCGACCACAAGAAAGAAGAGGCCACCGGCAATGTACATGATGCCGAGCCGTTTGTGATCGACAGTGACGACCCATTCGTGCAGCTGGCCGAGTATAGGCAGCGAATCCGCATCGTCGACGGCGCCGAGAGCAATTTCCTGATCGATGGTGCCTGCCATGTCCGTGTCTCCAGGTCAGCGCAGTGTCGCCAGATACGCGACCAGGTCGTCGAGGTCCTTGTCGCCGAGATTCATCGCCGGCATCAGCGCGCCCGGTTTCATTACGTTTGGATCGCTCACCCAGATGCGCAGATGATCGCGAGTGTTCATGGCGACGCCAGCGCCGATCGTCTCGCGCGTCATCAGATGCGTGAGATCGGGGCCGAAACGCCCGACAGCCGCGGTGCCTTGAATTGTATGGCAATTGACGCAGGCGGTGGCCTCGAAAATCTGGCGCCCGTGCGCGACCGACGCGTCGAGGGCGGGCGGCTGCTTCTGTTCGGCGACCCATCGATCGAAGTCGGCGCGCGGCTCGACGATCACGCGGATCAGCATCATCGCGTGCTCGGTACCGCAGTACTCACCGCACTGGCCGAGATAGGTACCGACGACTTGCGGATCGATCCACATCGAATTTTTCCGATTCGGGATGACGTCAGTCTTGCCGGCGAGGCGAGGCACCCAGAAACTGTGCGCGACGTCGGCGGACTCGAGATCGAGAAACGTCGGCGTCGGGCTTTTCGGATCGCTCAGCGGAACGTGAAGCTCATTGGCAGTGACGACGCCGAGGGCCGGGTAGCGGAATTCCCACCACCACTGGTGCGCAATCACGTGAACGCTGACAGCGCCGGGCGGCCGCGCCGCCGCCTGTACCGTGTATATGGTACGGGCCGTTATCAGGATGAGGACTAATACAATGATGACGGGAACGGTCGTCCAGGCGAACTCGATCGGATTGCTGCCGTACACCTGCGGCGGCTCGCGGCCGTCGTCACCGGGGCGGACGCGGAAACGCACGATACTGTAGGTGAGCAGGCCGGCGACAATCAGAAAAATCACCGCTGTGATCGAGATAACGAAGAACGCGACGGTATTGATCTCGTGAGCCGGGGTCGAGACCGCATTGAAGATGCTGCTCGGGGGAATCTTCGAGTTCGAATGGCCCATCCCCCAGTCGTTCGCCAGCGCGGCGGCCGGGGTGCAGCCGATAACGGCAATCGTCAAGGACCAGCGCTGCATAAGTGCATACAAGATTTTCGCAGCTCCCGGGACCGCGCGGCCGCCGACGCGGCAGCGCAATTGCCAATCTCAAACCGCTAAGATGAGTAGCACAAAATAGTTTTTATCACTAAGCGGGCGAGGGCTGGCGGGCGAGCTTCGGCGAGCGGTGGGCTAGTTCGCGACGGCCGATACGATCGCGCGATCGCCGCGCGGCAGGATCATCACTTCGGACATGCGAGTCTCGGGATCCAGCCTGATGAAGTAGGCGGGGAAGCCGGTCTCGGCGACGGCCACGTTGGTGCGAGCGTCGCAACCGCATCGCGCCGCCATCCCGTCGTTGATCGTGGCGAGCCGGTCGAGGCTGAGCGCGGCGAGCTGAAGGTTCGCGCCGTCGACGAAAAGGTCGAGCGTCGAGTCTTTCATCTCTACCTTTGAAGCGATGGGCGTGCCGGAGACCGTCGTGGTCTTGACGACCCATCGTGTGAATTGGCTCTGGTCCATTTTCTCGACGTTGGGATGTTTCTTGCGCGCCTCGGAGATGGCGGCGCCGAGCGAGCGCTTCTTCGCCGTGGAATCAGCGAACACCTGCGCGTCTGCCAACGTCCAGATTTGGTGCGACCATCGCGCCAGCATAGTTGGATCGTCGCCGGGCAAGCTCTGATAGTCGGTCGCGGCGCGCTCGGCGTCGGCCAAATCGTGCTCGGACAGGGCCGCTTCGACCTCATCGGTGTCTCTGCGGCGCTGGACGTCGTCGATTTGCGCGATAATCGAATCGCTTTGGCTGCCCGGCTCCTTCGCCGCGTCGAGGCATTCGCCGCGCTGCTCGGCGAGTGTGTAGGTCGGGCGGCCGATCATGAAGTCGCAGAGGCAGAGGTCGTCCTTGACCTCGCGGCGCTCGCTCGGACTCAAGTCACTGCGGGCTGAGAGAGCGACCAGTTCCTGACGCGCTGCCGGATAATTGGCGGCCGATATTTGGTCGCGCGCCGCAGTCAGGGCCGACGGTGCGCATCCGGAGAGCGCGACAGCGAGGGCGACCGCGGACATCGCATGGCCGGCAATTGGCGCGAGAACAGACGGCCATACAGATGAGAGGCGGTCGCGAAGCATGGGCCGATTATGGCAAAGGCGGCATGCGATTGCCTACCCCGTTGCGCTGGAGATGGGACGCCGCGCCGGCGATTGAATCACTCGATGTATCCCGATGCGACACGGGCGGACGCACATTCGCGCGCGCGGGTTGCTTTAGGCGGCTACGTCAACTTTCACTCGGAGCGATTGCTGGCATGAGTGGTGCACTTACACCTCATTACAAGGCGCCGAAAGCCGAAAGTAGCGGAATTGAAATGGACGCAGGTTTCGGGAGCCAAACACAACCGACGGTCAACAGCGCGGTTGGGCATGAACAAATCGATTGCGCTGACGAAACGCGCAAAGGAGGACATCGATAATGAACTATATCAACAAACTCATGATTAGGGTCCGCGAGAGCAAGCAGGGACAGACGATGACGGAGTACGTGCTGATTATCGCGGCGATCGCGGTGGCCGGGTACATCGCGTACCAGGGACTCGAAGGCGGAATCAACGCGATCATCAGCAACGTGACCGCGACTCTGAAGGCTGCGTAAAGACCGCTGGTTATCGCGAAGAAGTCGTTGCGACCGCGCAAACGACAAGGAGGACATCGACAATGCAGTATCTCACCGAACTCGTTGTTCGAGTCCGCGCAAGCCGGAAGGGTCAAACGATGACTGAGTACGTGCTGATCATCGCAGCGATTGCGGTGGCTGGGTACATCGCGTACCAGGGCCTCGAAGGCGGGATCAACTCGATCATCGCCAACGTGACCGCGACCCTGTCGGGCGCATAGCACGCAGACCCCAGGGCCCGCGAGGCCGAATATCCGGAGCGAGGGATAGGCGGCGGGGACCCGAGTGCCCCGCCGCGAAAATTGGGAGACGAGGGGAGCAGTCGCTATCAGGTAAACAGTGAACTCGGGAAATTGCATACGGTTCGGCGCAGCTCGCGGCGGGGGTCGCGGGGAGAGCGTGAGCGATGAAATCTGCTTGTGGGGAGCAGTCAGTGTCGGCGGATCGCGAAATGAAAAGGGGAGCATAGATGAAACGGCCTATAGTGTTCGTGATCCTTGCGGGAATGGGCGCGGTGCTGGCCGCGATTGTGGTCTTTTCCGCCATCAGAAAACGCGAGTCCGAAGTGCAGCGCGCGATGGCGCAGTCGGTCGAAGTGGTGGTCGCCGCCAACGACATACCGCTGGGCGCGAAACTCGAGCCCAATGCCGTCAAATTGGTCCGCTGGGCGCGTGACAGTGTCCCGGCGGGCGCCTTCACCGATCCGCAGGCCGTAGCAGGTTCGTTTGCCAAGAGCGAGTTCGTCGCCAACGAGCCAGTGGTCGCAAGCAAGCTCTTCATGGGCGAAAAGACCTCGGGCGTGATGCCGCTGCTGATTCCAGCCGGGATGCGTGCGATGTCGATGCCGGTGGACGAAGTCGCGGACATCGCAGGCTTCGTCGAGCCGCATACCCGCGTCGACATCCTGGTTGCGGTCGCCGGTACTGGCCCGAACGAGCCGTCCTTCTCGCGCATCGTCCTCCAGAATATCGAGGTTCTTGCCGTGGCCCAGGAAATCGAGCACGTCAAGGACACGCCGGAAGTGGTAAAGGTCGTCACGCTGCTGGTGACTCCCCCGGACGCCGAGAAACTTACCCTCGCGAGCCGCGAGGGGCTGCTGCGTCTGGCCATGCGCAACTACAGCGACTCCAAGATCGTCGCGACCAGAGGGGTCGCGTTGACCCAGCTTTTGCATGACGGCGACGCCAGCGCCGCAATCGGCTCGACCTTGCCCGTGATGCAGATACAGCCGGCGCCGGCGCTTGCCGAGCATGCGGCGGCGCATGGACCGACGGCGTTTCGAATCGAAGTGATGCGCGATGGCAAGTCGTCGGAGGCGATGTCCTTCATCCATTCCGGCACTGGGCGGCGCACTTCTTTTGAAGCGCATCAAGATGAAGCGCATCAGGCGGCGCCGGCCGCTCCGCTGCCGCCATCAATGTCTGCGGCTCCCGGGTTGCCCCCGCCGGAGTCTCCGGTTTCGTCGGCCAAGCCGGCGTGGTCCGCGAGCTTTTCCGAACCGCCCGAGAGCGCCTTCGTGGCTAATCGCGCCGAGGCCTTAAACGGTCACGCGTCGACGAATCTCGCGCCGCTTAGACCGGGGGATCCAGGGTACGAGCCGGCGCCGAAGGTCTATCAAGTTCCGTGACCGCAGATGGCAACAGGGGGGAAGCCATGAGGGTACGCAAAAACATACAGACAGACATTTGGCGCGCGGCAAAGTTCGGCCGACTGCTCGCAGCTGCCGTACTGATGCTGGCCTTCAGCGCCGCGTCGGGACGAGCCGAGGTGAAAGATGTGACGGATTGGGTGCCGGTTTCGATGAACGCCGGCGAGACCTACGTGATCAGCGATATCAAGCCCGGCACCAAGCCATCGTTTAAGATCGCGAACAACCCGAATGCTTTCGTCAGTTACGACTCGCCCCCGGGCAAGCTCACGATGCTCAGCGCGGGAGCGGGACGCTGGATAGTGACTGTTACCAACAGCTCGGATCGCGAAGTCAGCTACGACCTCAATGCGTTCGCAGTTGCGACGCCGGGCTCGCCAACGACGCCTGGCAAGGCGCCGCCGTCATTGAGCGATGAGGGACTCGACGCTCGGGCGGGAGCGGGCGCGCCATCCTCGATATCAGCTGCAGCGCCAGAGCTGGCATCCAGTTCGTCGTCCTCTTCGTCGCCGGCTTCATATTATAGTGCGACGATTCCCGACCAGCCTTCGTCGTCCTTCGACGCTTCGTGGAACAAGCCTCCCGAGCCGGGCCGGGCCGTTCAGGCGTACGAGCCAAGCCAGTCGGTTGGACCGCTCGAATCGCACGCCGGTCAATATCGAAATGATCCTTCGGTGCTGGATTCAGGCGTTGCCTACCCTGACGACACTGTTTCCGGAGGAAAGCATTACCTGCCGCCGGATGCCATCTCACTCATGATGGGCACGTCGGAGGTAATCGACTTTCAGCGGCGCGTCACCCGCATCTCGGTCGCCGACTCGAAGATTGCCGACGTGCAGGTCATCGATCCGTTCCAGCTCAACCTGATCGCCCATCAGCCCGGTTTCACCACGCTCGCCATATGGGACGCCAACGGACGCTACGACGAACGGACGGTCCGGATCGACGCCAGCGGCCGTCAGCAGGTGATGCTCAACACGATCGTGGCCGAACTCGACCGTCAGAAGCTGGAAAATCAGGGCATCAACCTTTCGGTAGCGTTCTCCAAAATGGGCCTGTCGATTGTCGGTCTGCCGGGCACAGTCGCGACGCCCTACAGCCCGAATAGCACCCTTCAGAGCTCGGCGTCGTCCGGGTCTTTATCTGGAACTACCTCGCCCAACGGAGTCATCCCCGCCGGCGGCCAGATAATTCCGTTGTTGTTGTCATCGACCGTGACCTACGGCTTGGCCGCACAAAACGCTGACGTTATGTGGCAGGCATTCTTCCAGTTTCTCGAAAATCACAGCCTCGGCAAAATCCTCGCCGAGCCGCATCTGCTGGCGAACTCCGGCGAGCAAGCAAAATTCCTGTCCGGTGGCGAGATCCCCATCGTGATCGCCCAAGCCCTCAACTCGACGATCGTTTTCAAAACCTACGGCACCTCCGTCGAGTTCATTCCGACCGTGGTTGGCCGCGACGATATCGAACTGCTGGTCAAACCCGAAGTCTCCCAGCCGGACTACGCTCAAGGCGTCAGCCTGTTCGGCTTCACTGTCCCGGCCTTTGTGACGCGGCGCGCGGAGACGATGGTGCGCCTGAAAGACCGCCAGACATTGATCCTCGCCGGCCTCATTCTCCACCAAAAGACCTCTCAGGTGCAGAAGGTGCCTTACCTCGGCGACATCCCCTGGGTGAAAGGTCTTTTCCGCACCACTTCCTACTCAGACCAGGAGAGCGACCTCGTGATGAGCGTGACGCCCGAGATTGTCCGGCCGCTGCCCGGCGGCGGGCAGGTTTTCTTGCCCACCAATCGCGGCGAGCTGAGCGCGGAAGAAATCAAGACCAAACCGATCGAGCCGCCCGATGCGGCCCGCCCTCGCTTCTAGGCGCCCCCGGAGAAAGGTCGAGTGCCACTCAACGGATCAAAAGGCGAGGGTCGTCGCAGCACGATGAAAGTCATGCTGGTCGGCGATCCCGGCGAGCAGCGCACCCAGCTCAAAACAGTACTGGCGGCGTTGACTGAGCCTCAACTTGAGATTGTCGAGGGCGAAGCCGCGACCGCTGCGAACCTCTCCGAGAACGCAACCGCGCCGCCCGACGCAACCCTGGTGATGGTCATCGGCAATGAGGAGGCCGCCCTCAGTTTTCTCCAGAGTCAGTCGGTCCATTCGCCGCGCCCGACTTTGCTCGCCCTGCTCAGCGCGCGCTCGCCCAATCTGATGAAGCGAGCGTTGCGCTCCGGCGCCGACGAGATTCTGTTCATGCCGCTCGACCCGGGCGAGGCGACCTGCGCCCTGCTGAAAGTAAGCGAGGCGCGCTGGCGCACGGAGCGCCGCGAAGGTGGCGTGGTGATTTCCGTCGCCAGCCTGGTCGGCGGCGTCGGTGTGACCTCGCTGGCTGCCAACCTCGCATTGGCGCTCGCGTCGTTGCATCAACACGTAGCGTTGGTCGATCTCGACCTTCAGACTGGCGGCCTCGCGGTGTTTCTCAACCTCGATCCGGAAGTGACCATCATGCCGCTGGTGCGGCTGGACCATAAGCTGGATTCGATCCAACTCGAATCCGCCTTGACCAAGCATTCATCGGGCGTCTATCTGCTGGCCGCGCCCAAGCGAATCGAAGAAGGCGAACTGGTTTCGGACATCACGGTGGGCACGGTGCTCGATCTGATTCGTCAGTTGTTCGACTACGTGATCGTCGACTGCGGCGACCATGTGGACGAAAACGCGGTCGCTGCATGGGAACGCTCCGAGCACTTGTTTTACGTCCTCAACCAGTCGATCGCCGCCGCGCGATGCGCCTGGCGATTCATCGATCTGTTCGAGCGGCTGGGCCTCGCCACCCTTGAGCCGCACTTCATTCTCGATCGCTACAACCCCGCCCATCCGCTGACCGAGAAAGCGATCGAAGCGACCCTCGCCAAGTCCATTTACGCCAAGATTCCGACCGATGATCGCACTTTCGAAACCATCGAGATGAAGGCGCAGGACCTTTTCCAGGTCGCGCCGTCGTCCCCGGTCGCGCGCGCGATGCTCGATCTCGCAGCGCTGGTGATGCCGCGGGTTGAACCTGCAGCTCTGAAGGAAACATTCATGTCGCGGCTCAAATCCGCCTTCGTCACGCATTGAAGTTCAGGCATTGAAGTCAAAGAGGTATGCAAGATGGGACTGACTGACCGACTCTCGAATGTCACCAAGGGCGGACGTCCCCCGGACGCCGGCAGTGGCGGCGGCTCGCTTATCGGCGCGACCGTCCGGCGGCGCAAGGACGCTATCGCCGACAGTTCGCGCCGGCTGAAGGTCAAAGTTCACAACAAACTGTTCGAGACCATCGACGTCTCCAAGCTCAAGACCCTCGAGCCCGCGATGGTCTCCACCAAAGTCACCGCCGCCATCAACGACATTCTCAATGAAGACGGCCGACTCCTCACCGACACCGACCGCGCCCGGCTGATTGAGGAACTTAAGAATGAACTGCTCGGCTTGGGTCCTCTCGAACCCTTGCTCCGCGACGACGAGATCACGGACATCCTCGTCAACGGTCACAATCAGGTTTACGTCGAAAAACGCGGCAAGTTGCACGCCACCGACGTCGTTTTCCAGGACGACCAGCATCTGATGCTCATCATCGACCGCATCGTGTCCCGCGTCGGCCGCCGCGTCGACGAATCGTCGCCGATGGTCGATGCTCGCCTGCCTGACGGCTCGCGTATCAACGCCATCATCCCGCCGCTGGCACTCGACGGCCCCGCACTTTCCATCCGCCGCTTCGGAAAGCATCGCTTCGACATCGGCGCGTTGGTCGAAAAGGAAGCGCTCACCTGGGACCTTGTCGAATTTCTGCTCGCCGTCGTCCGAGCGCGCCTCAACGTCATCGTCTGCGGCGGCACCGGCTCGGGCAAGACCACGATGCTCAATTGTCTGTCCGCGTTCGTTCCCGAAGATGAACGAATCGTCACCATCGAAGATTCCGCCGAGCTTTCCTTGCAGCAGCCCCACGTCGTCCGGCTCGAAACCCGTCCCTCCAATCTCGAAGGCCGCGGCGAAGTGACCCAGCGCGACCTTGTCAAGAACTGCCTGCGAATGCGCCCCGACAGAATCGTCGTCGGCGAGGTCCGCGGCGCCGAAGTCTTCGACATGCTGCAGGCCATGTCCACCGGCCATGACGGTTCCATCGCCACCATCCACGCCAACAGTTCCCGCGAATGCCTCGGCCGGCTCAAGATGATGATGCTGCTGTCGGGCGTCTCGATTCCGCAGCGCGCGATGCGCCAGCAGATTGCCTCTGCACTCAACATCATTGTTCACGTGAGCCGGCTGTCCGACGGTTCGCGCAAAATCTTGAAAATCTCCGAGGTCAGCGGCATGGAAGGCGAGATGATTATGATGCAGGACTTGTTCGAATTCGTTCGCGTTGATACCACGGCAGCGGGAAAAATCAACGGCCATTTTCAATCGACCGGCATTCGCTCGACCTACACGCAGCGCCTCGAAACGGCCGGCTACAAGACCGAATCCAAGGTTATCAAGACGGCTGCGCGATGAGTCTCAGCGACCTTTTGATTCCGGCTGGGGTCGCGGGCATCGTGCTGGTGGTCTGCGGGATGTGGTTCCTGCGCGGCGGCATCCGGCCCGGCGTCAATCGCACAGTCATGCGACGCATGTCGCGGCCTGACGTAACCGGCGCCGACGACATCACCAAGACCGATCGCCATCGCCTCAGCGGGCGCGAGTTCCTAAGCTGGTTCTATCGGCTCGATCTGCTCCAAAAGCTCGAAGAAAACCTCTGGCAGGCCGGCATCTATGCCCGCATCGCCGACGTTCTGCTGGTGATCCTGCTGATGTTCGCGGCGGGGCTCGCCGCCGGCCAGGCGATTTGGAACAAGGTGCTCATCTCGATCGTGATCGGCGCGGCGATGGCTGCCCTGCCCATAATTTATATCCGGATTCGCCGGCAGCGGCGTCTCAAGGCATTCGCCAAGCAACTGCCGTACGCGCTCGATTTGATCAAATCGTCACTCGAAGCGGGTCACACGCTGCTGCGCGGTTTGCAGGTAGTCGTTTCAGAGTTCGCGGATCCGATCTCCACCGAATTCCGCTCCGCCATCGAGCAGAGCCGCCTCGGTCTGCCGCTGGCGCGCGCGTTGGAAGAAATGCTTAAGCGCGTGCCGCAGGAAGATCTCCGCCTGCTGGTCGTTGGCGTGCGCGTACAATCGGAAGTCGGCAGCTCACTCGCGATAATTATCGGGCGATTGTCCGAAATCGTCCGCACCCGCCAGCGCCTCCAACAGCAAATCAAGGCGCTTACCGCCCAATCCAAGATGAGCGGAATATTGGTCGGGTTCCTGCCAATCGTGATGCTCGGGGCCTTCAGCATCATCCAGCCGAGCTACACCAACACGCTCTTCTACGATCCGAGCGGCCAGAAGATTCTCGAGGTTGCCGCCGTACTCGACGTCATGGCGTTCCTGACAATTCGCAAACTGCTCAAGGTCAAGTACTGAGTTCCTGCCATGTCTGCAATCTATGCCAGCCTGACCGTGTTGCTTCTGTTCGGCGCGATTTCTCTCGCCGTCTACGCCGCCATATACGGTAGCCATCGCCCGTTTGACGAACGCATCACCGACATCGGTGTCAAAATGCGTGTGGCCTATGGAAATCCCGCCAATCTCGACATGGAGTCGGCGTCATTTGCTAATTCATTGTTTCGATGGGTTGCCAAGCGCATTCCCGAACCCGCACTTAATACTCCTGAACGCGAAAAGCTGGCACAGCTCCTGACCCGCGCCGGGTTTTCCAGGGCCAGCGCCGTCCGCACCTTTCATTTCAGCCGCCTCGCATCGACGGCGGGAACTGCGCTTCTTGCGATGGTCGCCTCTATCGTGTTCGGCTTTCACGGTATCAAACCCCTCATTTTCATATTGATGGGCGCGGGCGTTGGAGCGTTTGTCCCCAGCTACTACATCGGCCGCAGAGCGAGGCAACGCACTCAGGAAATCGGCAGCCAACTCTCCGACGTTTTGGATTTGCTGGTCGTATGCGTTGAAGCGGGCCTCGGCCTCAGCGAAGCCATCAAGATTGTAGGCTCGGAAACCGAGCGCCAGAACCTCAAAATAGGGACCGAGCTGTCGATCGTGTCAGCCGAGCTTGCCGCCGGAAGCACTCTTGGCCAGGCGCTGAGAAGCTTCGCGGAGCGCACCGCCGTCGAAGATATCAAGCCGCTCGCCGCTACCCTCGTGCAGAGCGAAAAGCTCGGCGCGCAAATCGGTCCCGCGCTCCGCTCCATCTCTGACACGATGCGCACCACCCGGCGGCTCCGCGCCGAAGAGGCTGCCGCGAAAACCACCGTCAAGATTCTCTTTCCGCTCGTGCTGTTCATTCTGCCCGCCATGATGAGCGTGATTGTCGGCCCCGCCATGATTCAGATCATGCGGGCGCTCACCGCGGTCCCCAAGTAGCGCCGCTCTTGACGCGGACGCCGGGGCACAATATCCGATCGATCATGGCCGATTCAGAGCCGCGCACGCGCGCCCTCGAGTTATGGAACGAGGCGATGCGCTTTCACATGAACCACGATTTCGAACGCGCGGTCGAGCTTTACACAAAATCGATCGAAGTCTTTCCGACCGCCGAGGCTTATACGTTCCGCGGGTGGGCCTTCGAGGGAATGGGTCGAATTGACGACGCGATCGCGGAATGCCGCCGTGCTATCGAAATCGATCCCGCGTTTGGAAATCCATACAACGATATTGGCGCGTATCTGATCGCCAAAGGCGAGCTCGACGAGGCGGTACCGTGGCTGGAGAAGGCCAAGACCGCGCCGCGTTACGATCCGCGTCACTATCCGTTTATGAATCTCGGTAAAATCTACGCTGCTAAGGGAATGGTCAAACGCGCGATCGACGAATTCGAAGGCGCGCTCTCATTCGCGCCCGGCGATCCAAACTGCGAAGCCGCGCTCGCGCAACTCCGCGCACTCTTGAATTGAACCGCCGGCAATTGAAGTGATCAAAGTCGGAGAACTGGCGCCCGATTTCACCCTCGCCACGCACGACGGCGGGAGTCTTTCGCTGCAAAGCCTTCGCGGCGCCAAAGTACTTTTGTGGTTTTTCGTCGAGGCCAACACGCCCGGTTGCACGCTCGAAGGTCGCGGATTTCGCGACCAGCAGTCTTACTTCGACGAAAACAACATCCGCGTTGTTGGCGTGAGCTTCGATTCGCCGGAAGACAGTGCTGCCTTCGCCCGCCGCTACGAGTTCGCCTTTC
Source organism: uncultured delta proteobacterium (assembly GCA_963724395.1). Taxonomy (GTDB): domain Bacteria; phylum Desulfobacterota; class Binatia; order Binatales; family Binataceae; genus Binatus. The sequence goes on from CAVRUK010000006.1 coordinate 1,511,098, forward strand.
CACTTCTCAGTGACGCCGATCATTCCGTCGCACTCGCATACGGTGCCTGCGCGGGAGTGGGCGCGAAATATCCCGACCGCGTGAGTTTTCTAATCGACGAGCACGGCGCAATCGAACGCGTCTACGACCAGGTCGATCCAAGAGACCATCCGGCGCGCGTATTGGCCGACGTCCTCGGCGTGTAAGAGATGCCGCAACCGTTGATGAAAGTCCGCGCGGTCATTTTCGATCTCGATGAAACCTTGATCGAGGAGGAAACCTCCAACGACGCTTCCGCGCTGGCCGCCGGCGGGATTGCCGCGGATCGCCACGGCCTCGATCCTGTCGCGCTGCTCGCGGCCCTGCGGATGCGCTCGCGCGAGCTGTTCCTTGCCGGTCCGATGATCGACTATTGCCGGGACATCGGCATCAGCGCGCGCGAAGCTCTGTGGGGTTCGTTTACCGGCGACGCCGCAGCCCTGGCGCAGCTTCGGCGATGGATGCCCGAGTACAGACTGCGCTCGTGGCTGGCCGCTTTGAACGAAGTTGGCGTCGACGACCAGGCGCTAGCCGCCGAACTCGCGGAATTCTTCGCGCGCGATCGAAGCCGCCGCCACGTCGTCTTCGCCGAGACCGAGCACGTCCTTCATGACTTGAAAAAAAATTTCCGGCTGGCGCTACTCACCAACGGCGCACCGGATATTCAAGGCACCAAAATAGACGGTTCGAACCTCGCCAGCTTTTTCGAAACGATAATCATCTCGGGCGACATCGGATTTGGAAAACCCGACGCCAGGATTTTTCAATTGGCGCTCGAACGGCTGAACGTCGTCGCGCGCGAGACGGTGATGATAGGCGACAGCCTCAACCGCGATATCGCCGGCGCCCGCGACGCCGGACTCCACACTATCTGGATCAATCGTTACCACCGAGCGCTTAGCGATACTCATCCCATCCCTGATCTCAAGTTGACCAACCTGCGCGACCTGCCAGCCATTTTGACGCCCGCGGACTAGTTTTCCGTTCGAGTAGCGGCAAACCAGTGTCGCATTCTGATTGCTCGACGCCACGGAAATGTCGCATCGAGCGCCGTCTGCATCCCGTCGCTCGGCTGTGCCTAATACGGATAACCGTTCAACGAGTGTCCCGATTCCGATCCGATGGCCCGTGACTTGCTCTGAAAACGTGGTGCACCAAACAGATCCCCCATCGGTCCCGGGAACTCTGCCCGCTTCCGCGACAGCCGCCAATGGCGCCGACGGCGATAGTCTCGCAAACGAGATGGTCTCACTCGCCCATCTCGTGCACAGTGCGGACCGGCTGGGCGGGATGGTCGTGCGCTCGGCGCAGGTGCGCAAGGTTCTGAAGTCGGTCTCGCAGTTGAGTCCGTATAAGGCGACTGTGTTGATTTCGGGCGAATCCGGAACAGGAAAGGAACTGATCGCGCGCGCGCTTCACACGCTGGGTCCCGTTCCCGACGGTCCATTCGTGACGCTGAATTGCTCCAACCTGGTCGAGTCGCTGGCCGAGTCGCAATTGTTCGGCCACGTCCGCGGCGCCTTCACCGACGCGCGCGAGGAGTCGCAGGGGTACTTCCGATCGGCCAACGGTGGCACGTTGTTCCTCGACGAGATCGGCGAATTGCCGCTCAAGCTCCAGCCCAAGCTGCTGCGATCGGTCGAGACGCACGAGGTTCAGCCTGTCGGTTCGTCGCATTGTTACAAAGTCAATCTGCGGCTGGTCGCCGCGACGAATCGCGATTTGCGCGCGATGGTACGGGCGGGGCAATTTCGCGACGATCTCTACTACCGCCTGAGCGCTTCCGCGATCTTTATTCCGCCGCTTCGCGAACGCCGCGAAGCCATCCCGGCTTTTATCGGTTTCTTCATCGAGCAATACAATCGTCTGTTCGGCAAAAGTGTTTCTGAAATCTCCCGCCGTGCCATCGAAATCCTCTGCGCATATCAGTGGCCGGGAAATGTCCGCGAACTTTCCAACGCCATCGAAAGCGCGGTGATTTTGAGCGAGAGCAATAAGATCCGCGTCTCCGATCTCCCCGAGCAGATCGTCGACGGAACCGGCGCCGAGCTGTTGTCCCCACATGGCGAATCCTCCGCCAACGGCCACGCCCTCGCACAAGTCGCGCGCCGGTTGCCCAAGCTTGATTTCGCAGGCGAGCCGCCGGGGTTCCTGCTCGACGAGGTGATCAAGAAGACCCTGATGCGCTCGCTCGAAGAGACTGAGGGAAATCGCAGGCGCGCCGCCGACTTGCTCGGCGTCTCACGCTCGACGCTCTATCGGATGCTCACCCGCTACGGAATTGCCGAGAGTCCACATCGCCTCTCCGTCCAGCCCACGCTTTGACACCGCTCCGCATACCCGTTTAACGTCCTTGAGTGACTTTCCGCCACTGGAAAATATTAATTGATTCGATAAGAATCCCGATTCGATGAGGATGAGCGTTGGATTTATCGCGGCGCTCGCCGCGATTGCAGCTCTTGTTAATGTCTGCCCGGCGCTGGCTGCGTCGCCGCCGCCGGACCTGGTCGAGACGGAGCGGCAGGTGTCGCTCGAGCTTGCGCATGTGCGCGACAGCGGCCCCACCGATCCCGTCGAGCGCCAGCGGCTCTACGACGCGAACCAGTTGGATCAGAAGGGCGAGGCGTCAATCAAATCCGGCGATTACAAATCCGCTGAGGACAGTTTGCTCAAAGCCCGCGAGATTCTGCGCCACCTGCGCCAGCACTCTTACTGAGTCCGACGGCGCATTCTTCGCGCGCGCAGGTTCTGGTAAGTTCTACTCACGGTTCTCCTATGAGTGGTTCGGATCAAATCTGGGCTGAAGCATTGCGCACGCTCAAGCGCGGGCAGCCGTTCGCGCTGGCAACTGTGGTGAACGTTCGCGGCTCGACGCCGCGCGAAGTTGGCGCCAAGATGATCGTCCGCGCGGACGGGCAGTTCGGCACGATCGGCGGTGGATGCGGCGAGGCCGAGGTCTTTCGAAAAGCTCGTGTATTACTTGAAGAAGACGGCGACTGCGGCGCGCGCCTCGCGGAAGTCGATCTAACCGGCGATTTTGACCAGCGCGAGATTGGTACTTGCGGCGGCATAATGGATGTCTTCGTCGATCTGTGGTCTCCCGCCCGCGACCTCGGAATCGCGCGCCGGCTGGCCGACGCCGCCGGACACAGCGCTCCCGGCGCGTTGCTGACGGTGGTCGATCCAGGTTCGCGGACAGAAATGCCGGCTGGCTCCCGGATGTTTATCGATCCCCGCGATGCGAGCACGGGCGATGCGGGACCGTTCGATCTGCCCGCGGCGGGATTCGCGGAAATCGTCGAGCGGACGGCCGATGCGATTCCCACCCTGCTCGAAGTCGATGGCGCCGGCGGCCTTCGGCCGGTCATGCATCTCAAGGCCAATGGCGGCGTGCGGCTGTTCGTCGATCCGATCGTCGGCGCGCAGCGCTTGATAATCGTTGGCGCCGGCCATATCGCGGCGCCGCTGTGCGCGCTCGGTGCGATGCTGGGATTTCACGTCACGGTGATCGACGATCGCGCATCGTTTGCGAACCGCGAGCGGTTTCCGAGCGCCGACGAGATTATCGTCAAGCCTTTCAAGGCCGCGATCGACTCGCTCGCGCTCGACGGCCACTGCTACGTGGTTTCCGTCACGCGCGGCCATTCCTTTGATGAGGAAGTTGTGCGCGCGGCGCTGATGCAGCCGTGCGGATTCGTCGGGATGATCGGTTCGCGCCGCCGGGTGAAGGCCACGCTCGAGCGAATAGGCGAGAGCGGAGTTCCCAAGGAGCGGCTCGCCGACGTTCATGCGCCGCTCGGCGTCGCGATTGGCGGTGAAACGCCCGAGGAGATTGCCGTCTCGATCATCGCCGAGATTATTCGCGAGCGCCGCACCGAAGAGCGCGACGATTTCACTCTGGGCGTGCGTTTCGGCATGCTGAAACGTTCGAACTAGCGCGTATCGATGCGGCACGATCTCGAGGGCATCATTCTGACGGCCGGCGAGTCGCGCCGGATGGGCTATCCGAAGCCGCTGCTGAAGATCTGCGAGCAGACATTCATCGGGCACGTTGCCGAGACGATGCTAGCGGTGGTGCCGCGCATCGTGATCGTTCTCGGGGCGCATCGCGATCGCGTGCATGCAGCGATTCCGCGCGACGCGCGTATCGCGATCGCCGAGAACCCGAACTATTCGCGCGGCCAGCTCTCGTCGCTGAAGGTGGGCCTCAGCGCTCTTCGTCCGAGCGCGACAGGCGCGCTCGTGCATTTGGCGGACCATCCGCTGGTGCGGGTGGAAACGTTCCAGGCGGTCGTCGATTCATACAATCGAACCGGTAGGCCGATCGTCATCGCGCGCCACGACGGCCACCGCGGCCATCCGGTAATTTTCGACCGCACTATGTTCGCCGAACTGGAATCCGCTCCGGAACAAGAGGGCGCCCGCCACGTGGTAAACGCCGACGCATCGCGGGTGATCTACGTCGATCTGCCCGACCCGGGAATCAATCTCGACCTGGACACCCCGTCCGACCTGGCTCGCGCCGGCCTATCGCCACCGCCGAGGAAGTGATTAAAAATCGCGGCTCGCGTTGCGAAGCGGCGCCGGGAGAAGAATCGTCGAAAAGGGGTACGCCATCGTGATAAATGTGGTTGCCAGACGTGCGACCTGCTGGCCGGATGCGGAGAGCGGACTTCCAATTTGCCGAATCCTTTCTATGTTACACCCTGAATTGTTGATTTCCGGCCCAATTTCACGAACTGAATGGCCTGGTTCCCTTGGGCATAAATTGGGCGAATACCTGTGTAACCGTTGGCGAGGTAATGCGTATTAATAAACAGTTATGTTGGGTCTGTCGGCGCGTAGCTGGGCAGGGTGGAGATTGAGCGCCAAACCCGACGAGGAACTGATTGTCGAGGTCCTCGGCGGGGATACTGATGCCTTCACCGAGCTCGCGTCGCGGCACCGGCCACGGGTGGAACGATTATGCCGGCGGTTTTTTTCAGACGAAGAGATGGCGCGCGATATCGCGCAGGAAAGTTTCATCCGGGCCTACACCGCGTTGGCGACGTATCGCGCGGAGATGCCGTTTGGCGGATGGCTTCGCGCGATCGTGGTGAACTTGTGCTACGACGAGTTGCGGAGGCGGCGGCGGCGTCCCGAGGAGCTGGTCGGAGACTTCAGCGCGCCGGAAGTGCAGTGGATGCAGACGGCCAACGTGGCGTCGCCAGAGGAGTTGGTCGGTGATGCCGAAGAGCGGCGCGAAGCTTATGATTTGGCGCATCGCCTGCTCGATACACTCAAGCCTGAGGACCGCATGGTGATGGTGCTCAAAGAGAGTGAAGAATTAAGCGTCAGCGAAATCGCCGAGACGCTTGGATGGAGTGAGGCCAAGGTAAAAATTCGCGCGTTCCGCGCCCGGCAGGCGCTTCGCAAACAGGCGGAGCGGATGCTCGCGGCGGGACGCAACAGGTAACGGTCATGAATTGTTTTGAAGCACGACAGGAATTTCCAGCGCTATGGCGCCAGACGGCGACGTCCGAGCGGCGAGCCGAACTGCTGGCGCATCTGAAGGGATGCGAGAAGTGCGATCACGCGTTTCGCGTCTTCGCGCTGACGGCGCCGGTGCTGCACGGCGAGATGGAACAGCCGGCGGCTCGCGTGTTGCGGCCGGCGCGGCGCGAGTTCTCGCTGGCCGACCGCCCGCGACGGTTTGCCTCGGTATCGCGTGAGGTGCCGCGGCCGAATCGATGGATCTCGATGGCGGCGGCTGCTGCGATCTTTGTATTTGCGACCAGTGCGGCGTATCTTTCGACGCGAGCGCCGAAAGAGTCTATTGGCGATGTACTATCAACACCCGAGTCGAGCATGACTTCTGAAACCACAGGCGATCCATTGGCGCCGGAGATGCCGCTGACAGAGAGCGATCTTGCCAGCTAGGTCGAATATCTGGTTCGGCTTACTGATCGGAATATCGTGCATCCTGATTGGCTTCGCGCTGAGCACGCTGGCCTACCGCTATCGCTACTTGCACGTGCCAGGGGGCGGGTTGATCGAGCGAATGAATCATGAGCTCAACCTGACGCCTGCACAGAGCGATCGAATTGCCGATATCCTGCGCGATACCCGCTTCAAGGTGATGCAGGCGCGGCAGGATTATGTGCATCGGCGACATCAGCTGTTCTGGCAGGGGCTAAGCGACATTCGCGGTATCCTGACGCCCGATCAACAGAAGATTTTCGATCGCGACTTCACTCGGCCGTGGGAGCATCATGGGCACGGCGACCACGGTGACGATGAGGACCTGCCGTCCGAAGGAGGCCCGCCTCCGCCCGCATCGCCAGCCCCTGCGGCTCCCCCGGCATCGCCAAATTAAAGAATCGATCTCTCCCGCCTGAACCTTCGAAGAACCAGGCGGCGAGCATCTTCCACCGGCGCTCGGCGTCGCTTGACTCCGCAGCAATAAAATTGCACTCATAGTGTAATATATGTTGTTTGCCGCCGCGCCGATCGCACGAGTCGACGATGCCGCTTGAACGCCGACCTCGCCCCGCGAGTTATCGCGTGTATGGGATGAGCCAATCCTATTTCACGCGCAAGCTCACCGGCTATCTCGATTACAAGCAGATCCCATATCTGATGCGGCGGTTCGCGGGCGGAAATCGCGCGGCGCGCGACGCCGGATGGCCCGGCGCTATGCCGGTAGTGATGACGCCTGACGGCGAATTCATGTGGGATACCACCGCGATGATTCATCATCTGGAGTCGCGCTTTCCGGAGCCGCGTGTGTTTCCCGTCGATCCGGTGCAGCGGTTTATCGACTACGTCCTTGAAGATGCGCTCGACGAATGGTTCTACCGCGCCGCGGTCGGATCGCGTTGGTTCTACGAGGAAAACCATCGCGTCGGCGGATGGGAGCTGGCGCGCGACGCCACCCACGAAATGGAGATGCCATGTGACCAGGCCTACGCGGCGGTCAAGGCGCACGTGACCGCGACGTGCGAGCCTTTCGGCGTCACGGCCGCGAACATCGACTCATGGATCGGCGAAATTCTGCGGCCCTGGCTTCGCGTAACCGGCGCGCATCTCGCTTTGCAGCCGTACTTTTTCGGCGCCGGCCCTTCCCTTGCGGACTTCGCGTTCTTCGGCGGCAACGCCGCGCATTTCGTCAACGATCCGCTGTGCCGGCGATGGGTCGATGCGGACGCGCCGGCAATTGTTGCGCACACTCATCGCATCATGGAGCCCGACGACGAGCGATTCGGTGAATGGATGGCGCCTGGCGAAGTGCCCACAACGATGATCGCGATTCTGGCTGAACTCGGCCGATTCTATTTGCCCTGGGTCAGCCGCGCGGCGGTCGACGGGAAAGCGGAGCTGGCATTTGCAAGCGGACAGCGCGTGGAGATCGCGGTTACGCCGTTTCTTGCCGAGGCGCGCGCGATTCTGCTCGCCCGCTACATGGAGTTTCGCAGCGACGCTCTCGACGCGGTACTCGAACGCGCCGGCATTCGCTCGTACTTCGCCGATTACGTCGATCATGCCGGCAAGCTGCCGAGCTACGAGACGCCGCCGCGTCCCGCGTTGAACCGCCCGTTTGGACCACCATGGGAAAGTGAGCGGGCTGTCCGATGAATGGAGCATCGAAGTGGACCGAGGCTGGCGGCACGCTAGCATGGCGGTTGGTGGCGGCGATAGGCGTCTTGAATCTGTTCCGCGGCAGCATACATACGTTTCTGCCCGACGGTGGCGCGGGAGTGATCGCTGGTTTCGACCTCAGCCACTCGCGCCAAACCATCGTGTTTCTGTTTGCGGTGATGGGTATCGAGCAGCTTTCGCTTGGAGTCGTCGATCTGATCATCGCGTTTCGTGCGCGATGGCTCGCGATACCGGCGCTCTGGTTCCACGCGCTCGAGCAGACCGCTGCGGAAATCGTTTTCGTGTTCTACAAACCCGCGCCCGGGCATCCGCCCGGTATGATCGGCGCGCCGCTGGTGCTCGTAATTCTGTGGCTGGCGATTGGTTGGATTTACTGGCGGCGATCGGGCGGCGCGCGTCAGGCAACGACCACGCTTCAAGCCCGTTGACGAATCGTAGTATCGGGAGATGTCGATGCGAATTGGGACGAGGGGCAGGATCGCGTTGGTCGCGATCATCGTTGTTGCGGTCGTTGGCTGGGCGCTGTTTCAGCGTTACTGGTACTACATTCCGGGTATCGTCGCGCGCGTCACGAATCCCATCGAGGCTAATCATCCGGTCACGTGGGAGAGTGGGCCGGCGGTTGCGGCCGTGCCGCCCGATCAGCGGCTACCGAACGTGGTTGTTATTCTAGCCGACGATCTTGGCTTCAACGACATCACGGTCAACGGCGGCGGAGTGGCGGACGGCGCGGTGCCGACACCCAACATCGATGCGATCGCACACGAGGGCGTGTACTTTGCGCAGGGCTATGCGGGAGACGCGACCTGCGCGCCGTCGCGTGCGGCAATCATGACGGGGCGTTATGCGACGAGATTTGGGTTCGAGTTCACGCCCGCGCCGGTGGCATTCGAGAGGTTAATCTCGCTGTACGACTACGGCTTGCATAAGCCGATATTTCATAAAAACCTGGTCAGTCACGAGCCGCCGATGGCGCAAGAGGCCGTGCCGACGAGCGAGATTACAATTGCACAGCTGCTCAAGACCCGCGACTATCACACGATTTTTCTCGGCAAATGGCATCTCGGCGAGACCGACGCGACGCGGCCGGACCGGCGAGGCTTTGACGAGACGCTGGGTTTTCTGGCCGGAGCGTCGATGTATTTGCGCGCGGACGATCCGGCGGTTGAGAACTCGGTTCAGGATTTCGATCCGATCGACAAGTTCCTGTGGGCTAATCTGCCGTTCGCCGTAACGCGCAACGGAAGCCATCGATTTTATCCGTCGGAGTACATGACCGATTACCTGGGCGACGAAGCCGTCAAAGCGATCGAAGCGAATCGCAATCGCCCTTTTTTCATGTATCTCGCGTTCAATGCGCCGCATGTTCCGCTGCAGGCGCTCAAATCGGACTACGACGCTTTGCCGCAAATCAAGGATCATCGCCTGCGGGTATACGGCGCGATGATCCGCGCGCTCGATCGCAACGTTGGCCATGTGATGTCCGCGCTGAAAGCGAAGGGGCTCGATAAAAACACGCTTGTGATTTTCACCAGCGACAATGGCGGAGCGAATTACATCGGGTTGCCGTATATAAACCGACCCTACCGCGGATGGAAAGCGACTTTCTTCGAGGGAGGCATTCATGTCCCGTTCTTCATGCGATGGCCGGCGAAAATCTCGGCCGGCACGACCTACAATCTGCCGATCGCCCACACGGATATCTTCGCGACCGCCGCTGCGGCGGCAGGAGCGCCGCTACCAACCGACAGGGTGATGGATGGCGTAAATGTCATTCCGTTTCTTGCGGGAACGAGCATGGGGACCCCTCACGGCACGCTCTACTGGCGATCGGGATCGTACAAGACGCTGCTCGATGGCGAGTGGAAACTGCAAGTCTCGGCGCGGCCGATGAAAATGTGGTTGTTCGATTTGAAGACAGACCCGACCGAGCACGCGAACCTCGCGTCGAGTCAGACGGCCAAACTCAAAGATATGGTGCAGGTGCTGGAAGCAATCGATCGCCAGCAGGCCAAGCCGCTATGGCCTTCACTGCTGGAAGGGCCGATCAACATAGATCATCCGCTGTCGTTCCCCCAGCATCCCGACGACGAATATGTCTATTGGTCTAATTAACTCTCTCCGAGGTGCCTTGTGAAGATTCTGAGAACTCCCGACGCACGATTTGCCGACCTGCCGGATTTTCCATTCACGCCTCGCTACTGCGAAGTGAAGGATTCCGACGGCACTGCCCTGCGCATTCACTATCTCGACGAAGGGCCGTCGGCTGCGAGTCCTGTGTTGCTCATGCACGGCGAGCCGTCGTGGTCGTTCCTCTATCGCCGGATAATCAAGAGCCTCGCGGCTCGCGGCCATCGCGTGGTCGCACCGGATCTCGTCGGCTTCGGCCGTTCGGACAAGCCTGCCCAGCAATCGGATTACACTTTTGAGCGTCACGTGCGATGGATGAGCGATTGGCTGGCGGCGACGCGACTGACGGACATCACGCTCTTCTGCCAGGACTGGGGCGGGTTGATCGGGCTTCGACTGGTGGCCGCGTTTCCCGAAAGATTTGCGCGCGTGGTAGTGGCGAATACCGGGCTCCCGACCGGCGAGGGATTCAGCGAAGGGTTCAAGCGATGGCTCGAGTTCAGCCAGAGCACACCCACGTTGCCGATCGGGCAGATTGTGGGCATGGGATGCCGGCGCGCCCTGAGCGAAGCCGAGAAAGCCGCGTACGACGCCCCGTTCCCGGACGAATCGTTCAAGGCGGGCGCGCGTCGCTTTCCGGCGCTGGTTCCGATTACACCGGAACACGGCTCGGTCGCCGAGAACAAGGCCGCATGGAAAGTCCTGGAGAACTTCACCAAGCCTTTTCTGACCGTGTTCAGCGATTCGGACCCGGTGACGAAAGGAGGCGAGTTGATTTTTCAGAATCGCGTGCCGGGAACCAAAGGGCAGCAGCACGTGACAATCACCGACGCGGGCCACTTTCTCCAGGAAGATAAGCCGGACGAGATCGCCGACGTGATCGACAGGTTTGTCGCATCGACCAGGTGAATCTCGCGGTGCCTCTCAGTTCACGAGATTGCGCGTTTCGAGCGCCGGAAACGGTGACTGAGCCTACGGCTGCGACCTCGACGCCGCTGCTGATGGATCGGGCTGCGCGATTGCTCGGCGATTTGAGGAGTTGCGCTTGCCGCGGCGATCGAGGGCGGTACTCCGTTGGGCTCAGGCGCCCGAGTGGGATCCTGCCGGGCGGCGGATGATAAAGTGCCGGTCGCAGGCGCTGGGATATCGGGCGAGACGTTAGAAGTTAAAGTCGTGTTGGCCGAGTGCCCGCGGATGGTGCGTATCGTTCCGAAACTCCACACAATCACAGGGACCGCGACTACCGCGGCCGCCGCGCCTGCCGCGATTTGTCTCCATCTCGATTTCACAAGAACAGTCGCGTCCGAAAGAACCTTCGCTGCCGTGCTGGTCGGAGCTGTTGGCATGACTATCTCGTTCTCGGACTTTTCGAAGTCGCTTAGGAACTGAGACACGACTTTGCGCGCGTCGAGGCCGAGAAAAATTGCGTATCGCTCGAAGAACGGCAGCAGGTAAAGTTGATCAGGGATGGCGTCGTAGCTGTCGCTCTCGATCATGCGCACGTAGTAAGCGGGAATGTGCGTCTCGCTCGCTACCTGTTCGCGCGAGAGACCTCGACGCTTGCGAGCCTCGCTCATGAGTTCGCCGAGCGTCTGGTCAACTTCGAGACCCGTCCAGGTATCGCCGCGCGGGGAGAGGTCCGCGACAGCTTCGCGCGAGGCTTTTACGCTAACAAAGAAGGCGCCGGTTTCCGGTCCGATAGGAGATGTCGCGACGTTTCTACCTGGGCCGTGCCGCGGCGCGACATCGCCCGGCTCATCGCAGACGCGGTCGGTGTCGCTCAAGCAAACCAGATTGACCGGAGCTGCAAGCGCGCTTGAAGCGTTCCCGGAGAACGTAGCCAAGTGGTTCCTGACAACGGACATCCTCCACCTCCTCGACCCACCCCAACTTCTGCGGACCGAAGTCCACTGTTGCCGAACGTGAATATTGCCACAAGCGCAAACCAATCTAAAGTATCGAATTAGAAAATTAGTCATTCGAAAAGAGAGTTTGTGAGTGGGCGTGGATGATAGATCATGGGTCTAACAACTCGATAAGCAAACAAAGCTTGTCATAAACCGAATCGCTTTCAAGCTCGTTGGGACCAAGAGGGAGAGAACAAATGAAAGTTGAGAACGCAGTCTATCCGAGCATCGAGGGAATCCAGGCGTTGGGGCGCGATACGTCGCCGACGAAGATCGCGATGCTGAACCTGCTCAAGTTCCGCGAGAAGGCGGTGTACAAGGACGGCCGGCCCGACAACATCTCGGGCCGTGAAGCGTATATGCTCTACGCGGGCGCGATGACGAAAATTGTCGAGCGCGAGGGTGGTCGGATATTGTTCACCGGCAGAATCGCGGGCCTGATGATCGGGGAGGTCGAGGGAATGTGGGACGTCGCCGCGATAATGGAGTATCCGTCGCGCGCCGCGTTCCAGAGAATTGTGACGCTGCCGGAAGTGGCGGAGATCGGCGTCCATCGCGAGGCCGGACTCGAGGGTCAGCTGCTGATCATGACCGAGAGTATGTAGGCTGCTTCGCTCGATCGAGGAATTTTGAATCGGTCAGAGAGCGCCCATCTGCTTGAGCGTCTTCTCGGCTTCGGATGCGATGGTGGGATTTTTGGCGCTGTCGCCGAGCGCGATCTTCAGATACTTGAGTGCGTCGTCGCGTTGGCCGGGTTGGCCGCTCTGGGCGAGCAGCTCTCCGATTCTGAGCGCGGCGAACGTGTTCCTGGGATCGATCTCGTAAGCCTTGCGGTAGTAAACGAGGGCGTCGTCGGTCTTCGCCGGCGAGAACGACATGTACGCCTCGCCGATATTCAGGTAGGCGCTGACCTGGTTGGGCTGATACTTGATGAGCTTCTGATACACCTTGACGACGTTGGTGAAGTCGGAGCGCGAGTTGTAGTAGAGGCCGAGGTAAATGTAGGCGTCGTCGAGGGTGGGATCGATGTCGGTGGCCTGCCAGAGCAGCTTTACGGCGGCGTCGCTGTCGGACATCTTGATTGCGGCATCGACCAGTGCGCGGGCCTTGGCTGCATTGGCGTCCTGTGCGCGCGCGGAAAATGCAAAGGACGCGAGCGCAATTATCAGGGCGGCGACGAAAGTCAGTGGTTTCAGCGCGGTTCGATCTCGCATGGCTTCAGGTCGTGCACAGGATCTGTAATCTAAATGGTGCCATGAAAGGCGCGCGCTGCAAAGCTATCATACGTGCGCGGCAGGCGATGGTTTCGAGACGAGAAAGGGAATTCCTCGGAGAACGATGAAGGCGCATCGCTTCACCGCCAATGGGCTCACGCTGAGCTGTCTGGACTACGGCGGCGACGGCAAGCCGCCGATGCTTTTTGTCCATGGCGGTTCCGCGCACGCGCATTGGTGGGACTTTGTCGCGCCGGCGTTCGTCGGGGACTTTCACGTGCTAGCCCTCGATCAACGCGGGCATGGCGACAGCGAATGGGCGCGCGAATGGGCGTACGGCTCGCGCCATTACGTGTCGGACCTGGACCAGCTGATCGACCAATGGGGCTTCGGCGCGCCGATCCTGGTCGGGCACTCGATGGGCGCGCATAACGTGCTCGCATACGCGGCGGAGCACAGCGACAAATTGCGCGCGATGGTGGCGCTCGATCCGCCGCCAGATTACACCGAGCGCGCGGTTGAATTCCTGCAGTCGATCGCGGCAAAGCCGCCGCGCCGCTACGAATCGCTCGATGAGGCGGCGCGAAATTTCAAGGTTCTGCCGCGCGAGACGCTCGCGAAAAGAGAAATCCTCGAGCACGTCGCGCGCCACAGCTTCAAACGGCACGACGACGGCGCCTGGATGCACAAGCTGGATCGTCGCACGATGATTCGCGAGCCGTCGCGAGTGTGGAAGTCGTTACATCGCATCGCATGCCCCGCGCTGATCGTGAAGATTACCAGGAGTCCGCTGCTGGATCGCGAAGTCGCGGCGAAAATGGTCGCGCAGTTGGCGAACGGTCGGCTGGCGGAAGTCGATAACTCGTTTCATCACGTGATGCTGGATAATCCAACGGCGCTGATCGAAGTAATCCGGGAGTTCGTAGACGATCTCAAATGACGGCGCCGCACAGCCATCTGCTCGACGGCACTCCGCGCCTGCATTACCTGGAATGGAATTCGCGGGCGCCGAGCACAATCATCCTGCTGCACGGCAACTCGGCGAATGCGTGGTGGTGGGAACCGGTCGCGCGCGTGATTGCGCCGGAGTACCGGCTGCTAGCGCTCGATCAGCGCGGGCATGGCGACAGCGAATGGGCGCGACCGGCGGCGTATTCGCCGAGCGACTACGCAAATGACATCGCGAGGTTCGTCGCACACGTGACCGCAAACGCGGAAAAGCCTGTGGTCGTCGGTCACAGCATGGGCGGGCTGAACGTGCTGTTGTTCGCGCGCGACCATCGGGAAAGCGCGCGCGGTGCGATGGCGATCGACGTCGCAGTCACATCGAGCCGCGGACGGGATCGTTATCTAAAACGGCTCAAAGGACTGCCGGTAGTGACGTATCCCGATCTTGCAACTGCGAAGGCGCGCTTTCGGCTGATGCCGAACGAGGGCGGAATCCCCGACGAAGTGCTGCGCGAAATTGCGGAAAGAAGTTTGGCACGCACCGATGAAGGGCGGTGGACGCTCAAGTTCGATCGCGAGAGTTTTCTCGGCGGCGACGGGCTCGCGGTCCTCGAGACGATCAAGGAAATCAGAATCCCGACGATGCTGGTGCGCGCCGAGCATAGCCGTATCATGACGGCGGAAGGGGCGGAGCAAGCGCGCGCGTCGAATCCGCAGGCGCGGCTGGTGACGATTGCCGATGCGCACCATCACGTGATCCTCAAGAAGCCTGGAAGGGTCGCGCGCGTAATCGAAGATTTCGCCGCGAGCCTGCAGCGCTAGAGTTCGCGTTCCATCAGGCGGTGCGCGATGCCGGCCTCGTCGAAGATGCCGCCGATCGGACTGAATCCTTCTTTTAGATAGAAGCCTTCAGCAGTGAGTTGCGCGTGCAAAATTGCTTTCTGAAACCCTCGTGAGCGCGCGCGATCGATCAGGAAGCGCAGGATGGCGGCGCCGACGCCGGTGTTTCGAAACTCCCGCGTGACGGCCATGCGGCCGATCTTCACTTCGCTCGCGCCATGATCGACCATCCGGCCGCATCCGATGGCAACCCCGTCGAGCATCGCCAGTGCGTGAAACGCGTGCGAGTCGTCAGAGTCCATTTCGATTTCTTCGGGCACGAGCTGTTCTTCGATAAAGACGCGGCGGCGAATCGCGTGGGCGCGCTGCATATCAGCGGGCGATTCGATTGCAATTACTCTGAGGCGCGAGGATTCATCCACGACGATTGACTAGCGCGCGATGGGCGAAGCGTCAAATCCACTTCGAGCGCAAAGCGGGGCTGTGCTACGCTCCGGGTCATCGAGGAGATCGCGATGCCGCAATTGTCCGAGACTGTATTCGCGCCTGAACTGGACGGCGGGCAATGGATTCAGCATGGCCCGGTCAGCCTCAAGGCGTTGCGCGACAAGGCGATCGTGCTGGTCGATTTCTGGGACTATACCTGCGTCAATTGCCTCCGGACGCTGCCGTACGTGGTGGCGTGGAACAGCAGATACGCCCCGAGCGGGTTAGTGGTGGTCGGCGTGCACGCGCCGGAGTTTTCTTTTGCGCGCGAGGGGTCGCATGTGGCGGAAGCGGCGACGCGATTCGGCCTCGAATACCCAATCGTGCTCGACAACGAGTATGCGATCTGGCGTGCGTACTCGAATCGCTTCTGGCCGGCCAAGTATCTCGTCGATGCGAAGGGCCGGATTCGCTACTACCATTTCGGCGAAGGAGCGTACCAGGAAACCGAGGTAGCTATTCAGGGATTGCTACGCGAACTGAATCCTGCCGCGAGCCTGCCGCCGCCGATGGAGCCGGTGCGCGACAGCGATCGTCCCGGCGCGGTCTGCTATCGCGTGACACCGGAGTTGTATCTCGGCCAAGCGCGCGGCCAGTTCGGAAATTTCGAGGGCGTGGTTCGCGATCGGCCGCATGACTATCGCGATGTCGGCCCGCACGTCGAAGGCATGACTTATCTCGCCGGAAGATGGCGGGTGGAGCAGGAGAGCGCGCGCAGCGAGGCGCCAGGCGCGGCGCTTTCGATCAGGTACACGGCCAAGGATGTGAACCTGGTGATGGGGCCGGCGGCGGGCGCGAGCGTCCGCGCGGAGGTCACGCTCGACGGCAGACAACGGCCGGGCGACGACGTGAAGTTCGACGGAGAGCGCGCGTTTATCATCGTTGACCGGCCGCGGATGTACAGTGTCATCGCGAATGAGGCGGTGGTTTCAGGTGCAGTGACTATTCGAGCCGAGTCGGCAGGGTTGGCAGTGTACGCATTCACTTTTATTTCGTGCGTAGTCAGTTAAAGGCGACTGACTAATCGATTCTTGTGCGGGAGGGCGAATTCCCGATGACAAAGGCGAGCGAGAGAGCGAGCGACGAGCAAATTCGCGAGGCCGCCGGAACGATCCTGGCGGCTCGATATGCGATCGCGCTGACCGGCGCGGGTATGTCAGTCGAAAGTGGAATCCCGCCGTTTCGCGGGCCGGGCGGGCTGTGGACCAAGTACGGCGAACCGCCGATGAATGGCTTTCAGCGCTTCATGGCGGATCCGAAAAAGGCGTGGGAAGAGCGGCTCAGCAAGCGCAACGACGAATTGTTCAAACCGCTGACGATTGCCAAGCCCAATCCGGGCCATCTCGCGCTGGTGGAATTGGAGCGATTGGAAGTTCTGCGCTTCGTGATCACCCAGAATATCGATGACCTCCATCGGCAGGCCGGGCAGAAGGCGCTCGCGGAAATTCATGGCAACTGGACGTTGATTCGATGTCTCGATTGCAGGACGCGCTTTCACGGCGACGCGATCAGCCTCGAGAAGCTGCCGCCATCCTGTCCGCGATGCCGGGGTCTGTTGAAATCGGACACGGTTTCGTTTGGCGAGCCGATTCCGATCGATGTGCTGAACATGTGCGCGGAGCATTCTGCTATGGCAGACCTGGTGATCGTCGCGGGAACGTCGGCAACGGTTTACCCGGCGGCAGGATTCGCGCTCGAAGTGAAAGAGCGGGGCGGAACACTAATCGAAGTGAATCTCTACGAGTCGGAAATCACGCAAATCTGCGACGTCAGTTTGCGCGGTGGATCGGCGGAGGTGCTGCCGCGCCTGGTGAAGGCGATCGCGGAAATGAGAAGAGCGGCGCTGTCGTAGGAACCTAACCCCTACCCCCTTCCAATGTGGGAAGGGGAACCGGATTAGTGGTCGTGGCCTGGATGTAGTCGTCGGAGGGTTTGGATGGCGGCTTCGAGGAACCTGTGCGCTGATGAAGCAGGAGCATCTCGTCGGTGCCGTCGAGCGACGTCGGGTTGCTTGTCATCAGGACGTCGAAACGGGCGCGCTTCGGCGCGGGAAGCGCGTTGAATAGAGTTCGCCACGCGATCAGATATTCGGGCGTGTCGGGAGCTTTCTGCGGGATGATCGGAATCGTGCGGCCGCTATAAAAGGCGACGTCGTAGTTGAGCGCGCCCAGGTAACCGACCGGTCTGTCGTCTACAATTTTCATGGCATGGTCGGTGAAGTCCCTCAGCGAGAGGGTGTTGGCGATAGCCGGCACGACGACGACGTTGACCGCGACCGTGATGAAAACCATCGCGGCCGCCATCGCGAGCACCATTCGTTCGACCAGCGGCCGGGTGACCAGCAGCCGCACGCCGAGTACGACGACGGCAAGCGGCATCGCAAGCGCGAGCATCCAATGCTCGCCCACCGCCGCGGTCAAGACCTGCGGGAACGCGGGCGCGCCAATACTCGCAGCTTGCAGCAGATCGGCGAAGTCAGTTGGCCTCACGACTAGCATCGCGAGCGCAACCAGGCTCGCGCTGCCAAGCAGCAGCATCGCGAAGCCTGACAATCGTGCGATCCAGCGGACGCAGGCGCGCGCCGGCTCTGGACGAACTACGGTCTGTCGGATGTAGATCGCAACCAGCGTGGCGAAAGCCGGATACATGCAGAGCAGGTACACGCCGCGTTTGCTCTGCGGGAGGTTGAAAAAGATCAGGACGGTTAAGAACCAGACGAGAATATATTTGAAGCGAGGATCGAGCAGGCGTGGCGCGCGCGCCGCCTCGATGCCGACGACTGGAAGCAGGATCGTCCACGGCAGAAATCCGCCGAATAGAGCCAGTTCCATGTAGTAGAAAGGATGGATGTGGCCCTCGTGGAAGTCGCCGCCGCCGGCGAAGCGGAGCAGATTCTCTGCGAGTATTTGCTTGCGGAAGAATTCCGGGCCGCCTTCGATTAGCGCAGCTAGGTACCATCCTCCGGCAAGCACGAGCACGACGATCGCACCCCGCACGAGACTCATCTCGCGGAGAAACGTCCATCGCTTTTCCGCGATGATCCAGATCAACGCGACGAGGCCGGGAAGAATCAAGCCGACGGGGCCCTTGGTCAATACGGCGAGCGCGATCGCGACGTAGAGGAGCATTCTGCGCCGCGTGATCCCTTCGGCCATGAAAATGAATTCGAAAAACGCGACCTCCATGAAAAAGGTCAGCGTCATGTCGACGCGGGCGCCGGTCCCGGCTTGCAGGTACTGAAAGGTCGTTGCGAGGATGAGCGCAGCGAGGAGAGCGGTCACGTTGTCGAACAGGCGGCGCACGTAAAAGTAGCAAACGATCATGCCGGCGATGGCGAGGCTCGCTGACGGCAGGCGCACGGAGAATTCGGTCACGCCTCCCGTGACGAGCGAGATGAGCGCCGCCATCCAGTGCATCAACAGCGGCTTGGATGGAATTTCGACGCCCGCGCGCTGCGGCAAAATTACGCCACCGCCGTGAACGATGTCGAAAACGGTGACAGCCTCGCGCGGTTCGCCCTTCGTGTAGAGCGGATAGCCGCCGAGATTTACGAGATAAAGAGCGACGCCGACGATCAGCAGGATCGGCCATGCGTGGCGCGGCTCGGCGAGAAACTGGAGCCAATGAGGAGGCTCTGGATTGCGGGTCGCTTCAGAGGCGGAGGATGCAGGCTCCGGGCCGGCGGGCGTCATCTGTTCGGGGAGTTTCAATTCGGATGGGTAGGGGAAACCTGACCCCTAATCCCTTCCAAATGTTGGAAGGGAACAATCGCGACGAGAGACCGGCGCGCAATAACTGGAGCTAGTATTCGGTTTTGACGCGGGCGCGGCCCATATCGTCGTAGACGTAGACGTCGGTGGGATTTTCGTCGCGCGTTTTCTTGTGCGAACCGTCGCAAAAGGGTTTGTTCTTCGAGAGTCCGCACGCGCAGATGTAGATTGGCAGCTCGGTGCCTTCCGGGACTTCGTAGGGCGCGTTCTTTTCGTGTCTGATCATTCGGGCCATGAAAGATTTCCTCGCGTTGGATTTCTATTCTCGTGCGCGCGCGGTTCGAGTGGCGGCACCTGTGGGTCACTTAAGTCCACGCGGGTCGCAGAGTCAATGGAATTCAGATGAGGGGTTCGTGGATTGCCTCGGCGGCTTCCGACGCAGGTTGCTTGCGATGCGGATCAGCGCCAAGGACGAGCGCCAGCACGCCGCTGACTGAAATCAGAATGCCGACGACCTCGCGGGCGGTCGCGCGCTCGCCGAGAAACATCACGGCAAACAGGATCGAAAGTATCGGGATGCCGGGCACGACCAGCGCCGTCGTCCACGCCAGGGATAGCCGGTTGATGGCGCCGTACCAGGTGAGACCGCTGAGAAAATAGATGAAAAAGCCGGTCACGATGATCACGCCGAGCGAAGTTGGGTCGGCGAGTTGCGCGAACGAGTCGCGGCGGAACAACACGAGCATCGCCGTCAGCACGAGCGCCGCGTAAAAGAACCGGCCGCCGGTCATCGAGATCGGCGTCAACGGAGGCATCAGCTTCAGACCCATCACGTGCGACGCCTGCCAGAACAGGGGTGTCGTGAAGATAATGGCTGAGGCCCATAGCGGTGAAAATGAGCCGCCGCCGGCGAACACCGAGCCGATGCCGACGAGGATCGCGGCGGTCGCGAGCATCTGACGTCCGGACGGACGCTCGCCGACGAAGATCGTCGAGAGAATCAACGAATAGACCGGCTCGGTTTGCAGGAGCAGTACGCCCGCGACCGCGCCGATGCGGGTCAGTCCGTAGGTGAGGGTGAGGCTCGTCATCACCGTCCCCGCCATCGCGACCGTGAACAAGCGTCCGCGGTAACGCGAATCCACGATCAAGCTCAATTCGCCGGTGTGCCAGAGCAGCGGAATCGTGCATAGCGTCGCGAACACGACCGCTCCCGTGCAGAAGAGCAGGGGATCGAGATGCACCGCGCCCCATCGCGTGATAACAGGCTGACCCGCGCCGATGATCGTGTTGATGATGCATAGCGTGAAGCCGACCTGAAAGGCTCGGGCGCGCCGGGCCGCCGCCGCGTCGGCGACGGGGGGCATCGACCCCGCAGAAGTTTCAGTGGACATCGATTACGCCCGCGCCACGGCGGCGGCAATGACGATCGCGGCGAGCACGATTCGATAAATCGCGAACGACCGGTAGGTGTGGGTTCGTACGAACCTCAACAGGCCGACGATCGCGAGCAGACCGAAGACTGCCGAAGCCGCAAAGCCCCAATCAAGCTGTGCTGTCAGCCCGGCGTGAAAGGCCTTGTGGGCTTCGATCAGGCCGGCGCCGGCGATGATAGGCGTCGCCATCAGGAAAGAAAAATTGGCGGCATCTGCTCGTTCGATGCCGAGGAAGCGGGCGGTGGTGATCGTGGCGCCGGAACGAGAGACGCCGGGGATGATCGCGAATGCCTGGCTGAGGCCGATGAGGAGTGCGTCGAAGAATGTGAGGTTGCCTATTTTGCGCTTTTCCGACCCAAATGCATCACCAGCCCACAAAAGAATCCCAAGACTTGCCAGAGTTACTGCGATCAAGCGAGGATCTCGAAAGCTCGTCTCGGCCTGTTTCTCTAGCAGGACGCCGATGATAGCCCCGGGAACCGACGCGACTATCAACAGAAACAGCAGGCGGCGCTGGACGCGGTCACCATTGGCGAGCGACAAGGCCATTTCGAGCCATTCGCGCCAATAGAAAGCCAGGAGCGCCAAAAGGGTCCCGAGGTGAAGGACGACGTCGAATGCGAGCCCCGGATCCTCCTGCCATCGCAACAGCCACGGAACGAGGATAAGATGAGCCGAACTGGAGACCGGCAGGAACTCGGTCAAGCCCTGAATGATGCCGAGAACGATAGCCTGATATACAGAAAACATAATATTTTCAGGTACTTAGGAGAGTGCCGCACGGTTCGCACATGGATGTGCCGCTCGTAACCCTTGACTATGAAACTCACAGATAGCTGAATACATGGTGAAGTTGCTCCTTGACCGGCCCGCCACTTGGTTTAGAATTGGTTCGGTGTTAGGGAGAGTAGTCGAGGGTAGCAGGAGGCTCCAATGCCTATGAATCGAGTTGCGAGAGGCAAGGTGATTCCGTTGCGCGAGGTAAGCGTAATCGAGTCGGACGGGTCGGCCGACGAGTCTGCCGCGTGGGATAACATCAGCCCCGGCGAACCGCGTCCATTTCCGGTTGTTTCAACATTGCCACGATTGCCGGTGATGATTCCCGACGAGATCCTCGACTACTATGGGTGGGTTTTCTGCCAAGGCGGATTTCTCAATCTCCAGATGACCTTCGAGCAATTTCTAGCCGTGGTCGCCGCGATAAGCCCGGCGGGACTGAGCCCCGAATACGATCCGAGCGAGGCATCGTACCCTAACGACTGATCCTCTGCGATAGCGCGAGAAGATTGTTTCGATGCCCGCTCGGGTGCACTCGAGCGGGCATCGATTCTTCTTGCGCTCGATTTTCACGATTTGGTTTTTCCGAGCCGGCGTGGACGTGCCCTCGGTTCTGTTCAGTTGTCAGACGGGGCTTCCTTTCCGGCCTCGGGTTTCGATCCGCTCAACAAGGTGTTCCTGACCCAAACGCTGGGCAGGTTGGCGGCGTCGGTGGGCGATTTGAGGCCGTTGTCTTGCGCGATTTGCCGCCAATTGTCCTCGTTGCCTGTCGCCCGTTTGGCGAGTTCCTTCAAGTCCTCGTTGGGCAGGAGCGCGTAGTTGACGCCGCCCTCTTTGGGCGTGCCGCCGGAGGGCGGAAATTTCGCCGCGAGGTCGTCAATTTTACCGAACAGGTTCAGGCGCGTGCTGGCGTTGTACTTGGCGATGTCCTGGTCGGGGATATCCTCGACGCGGACGTTAACGACTATTCGCGAGCTGCGGCTGCCTAGCGGCACGGCTTCGATCTCATAGCGATACTGCGGATGCACGCCGACCAGACTGCCGAGCACGCCCCCGCCCGTGTCGGCGTCCTTCCACAGCGTGACGAGTTTGTCGTCGGGCTTGACCTCGAACAGGACGCCCTCGCCGCGCAGCACGTCCTGAGTCAGCAGAAACGAATCATGGGCGCTGTACGGGAGGTCGTGCTGCTCGCCCTCGGCGGATTCGGTGCCACCGCCGACTGCGCGGTTGGCCAAATATGGAGCCGCGCATCCCGCGATCAGCAGTATCAAAGAGACGATCGAGATTTTTCGAAGTTGCCGAAACACAGTCCGCACCGCACTCATCCCAAACGCTAAAGAAACCATGAGAGTTTCATGCGCGCAAGACGAGCCGCCGTGCGCCGTCGCATGCGATTGAGATTGCACGGCAGCCCCGCAGACGCTAATCAAATATACCCTTATGGCCGACTCAGAAAACAAATCGTCCCGGCACGTGATGGCCGTGGTCGGGGCCGCGACTGCCGGCTCGGAAATCGCGCGGATCCTCGCCGAGCGCGGCGCGCTGGTGATTGTGTTCGAGCAGAATCCGCGTCCCTACGGAAAAATCGAAGACGGGTTGCCGCGATGGCACGTCAAGCAGCGCAAGGACGAGTACGAGGAAATCAACAAGCGCCTTGACCATCCCAACATCGAATTCGTGCCGATGACCCGGATGGGACGCGAGCTCGATTTCGAAGACCTGCGGACCAACTGGGGACTCAGCGGAATCGTGCTGACGCATGGCGCATGGCGCGATCGCCCGTTTCCGGTCGAGGGTGCCGACCAGTTCATCGATCGCGGCCTCGTTTATCAGAACAAGCTGATTTATTGGTTCAATCACTATCCCGAAAAGAACTACGCCGGCCCGCGCTACCAGCTGACCCCGGGAGCGATTGTCGTGGGTGGCGGACTTGCGTCGATCGACGTGGTCAAAGTCCTCCAGATCGAGATGACGCTCGCGGCCCTGAAGGCGCGCGGCATCACCGGCGACATGCTCGCGCTCGAGCGCGAAGGAATCGAGCCGGTGCTGAATGCGAGCGGGCTCAAGTACGGCGACCTCGGCGTCGCACCGTGCAAGTTGTACTATCGCCGCCGCGTGCTCGACATGCCGCTGTCGGACATTCCGCCTGACGCTCCGCCCAAGCGTGCCGACGCGCTCAGGCAGGCGCGCTCGAAGATCCTGGAGAAGGCGCAGCGCAAGTTTTTGTTCGAGTTCCAGGAACTGCGGGCCCCGAGCGCTGTGATCGTGGAGCACGGCGCGATGGTCGGAGTGAAGTTCAGTCGCACCGAAGTAGCGGACGGACAAGTGCGAATCGTGCAGGAAGACGTCGAGTCCGCGCGCGCACCGCTGACGATCAGTTCGATCGGCAGCATCCCGGAGCCGATTCCCGGAATTGCGCAGAAGGGCGAGGTTTATACCTACGTCGATCAGAAGATCGGCCTGCTGATGGAAGGCCCGACCGCAGTGTTCGCGGCCGGCAACGTGCTCACCGGCAAGGGCAATATCAAAGACTCGCTCGACAGCGGAACCGAGATTGGAACCCGCGTCGCCGAGGCGTACCTGGGGCTGTCGGACGAGGAACTGAAGATTGCGGAAGGCGCGCGCAAGGAGGCCGCAGTCTCGGGCGAGAAGATCTCGAGCGCAATCAGCTCGCGGCCAAGAATCCCGCCGGAGCACGTCGCGCGACTGCTCGGACACGTCCGCAAACGTCAGCTCTCAGTCGGCTACGACGGCAACTACCGCGCCTGGATCGCCAAAGTAACACCCCCCGACCTGCACTAAGATTTTTCGCTGCGCTGCCGCTCTCGCTCAGACCAGTTCCCCTTCCCACAGTGGGAAGGGGTTAGGGGTTAGGTTTGCTAACCGCGGTCTCGATGCTCGATGCGCCCACGACCAGGGGATGTCCTTTTAAGCCTGACCCCCAAGCGCTGGACATGCTATTCATTGGGTATGGGCACGCCACGACACTCAACCCCCACCCCGACCCGCTTAGCAGGGAGATGCTCTTCCTGAAAACTATTTTTGACGGAACGAAACTACCCCTAGTGGTATGCCCGTCGCCAAACCACAACCGGTGGTGTAAATTGTCACTTCTCAACAAATCGAGCATTCGCAACGCGGCGCCTTGAGAGCACTTGATGACGACTTCTTTTCGAGTTTTGCGTCGTTGGATTCGCGACTATAGGCTCATCCGATAACGGCAACGGAGGTGCGGTGTGGACGAACTCAAGCGAACCGACCCGGAAATTTACCAGCTCATCAAGGATGAAGAGCGCTACGAGATCGATTCGATCCGGCTGATCGCGTCGGAGAATTACGTTTCGAAGGCGGTGCTGGAAGCCACCGGGTCAATTCTCACTAACAAATATTCCGAAGGCTACCCCGGACGCCGCTACTACGAGGGACAACGCAACGTCGATCGGATCGAAACGCTTGCCGTCGATCGCGCCAAGGCGCTCTTCAAAGTCGACCACGCAAACGTTCAGCCGTACTCGGGCTCGCCCGCAAACGTCGCCGTATATTTCGCGCTGCTCAAACCGGGCGACACCATCATGGGCCTTGCGCTTCCGCACGGCGGGCATCTGACGCACGGATGGCCTGTCAGCATTACCGGCACGTTCTGGCGCTCGGCGCAGTACGTGGTGGATCGCGAAAGTCACGTCGTCGATTTCGACAAGGTCCGTGACCTGGCGCGCAAAGAGCGGCCGAAAATCATCGTGACCGGCGGCACGGCGTATCCGCGGCTGTGGGACTTCAAGAGCTTCAGCGAGATCGCGAAGGAAGTCGGCGCGCTGCTGCTCGCCGACATTTCACATGTCGCCGGACTGATCGTTGGCGGCGTGCATCCCGACCCCGCGCCGTACGCCGACGTGATCATGACGACCACGCACAAGACCCTGCGCGGCCCGCGCGGTGCGATGATCATGTGCCGCAACGAATACGCCGAAGCGATCGACAAGGCGGTCTTTCCGGGGCTGCAAGGCGGTCCGCACAATCATACGACCGCGGCGATCGCCGTTGCGCTGAAGGAAGCATCGACGCCGGAGTTCAAGGCGTACGCGAGGAAAGTGGTGAGCAATGCCAAGACGCTCGCCGACGAGCTCCTCGCGCGCGGATTCAGCCTCGTCTCGGGCGGCACCGACAATCATCTGATCCTGGTCGATTTGACGAGCAAGAAAGTGATCGGCAAGAAGGGCGCCAAGGCGCTCGACGCGGCCGGAATCGTCTGCAACTACAACACCGTCCCGTACGACCCACGCAAGCCGTTCAGCCCCAGCGGCCTTCGCCTCGGCACGCCGGCGGTAACCTCGCGCGGAATGGGCGACGCCGAGATGCGCCAGATCGCAAAATTCATGGACGAAGCGATCGCACACGCCGGTGACGAGACCGCGCTGAGACGCATCGCCGCCGCCGTCACCGAAATGTGCCGCAAATTCCCCGCGCCAGGTATCTCGGTCACCTAGAGAATGATTCTGCGTCTTTCTTTTCTCCTAGCGCCCGGTCCCCCTTCCCACTATGGGAAGGGGTTAGGGGTTAGGTTACTCCGCATCCAGCTGAACGCGCGCATTGACAGTTCGCCTGCTCTGACGCGATAAGACCTCCATGACAAAAATAAAAATCGAACGCGGGCTTAATCTCGGAACACCGTACACACCTGACATGCAGGATGGCGGAAAGCGGCCCGAGCCGACCTGGAGCACGATTCGCGATCAGGTGCGCGACGCCGATGCGCTCGGCTACGACACCATCCTCGCGGTCGAAACGCAGCACGACCCGTATCTGGAGCTTGCGATCGCGGCGCAGGAACCGTCGAAGATTGAACTTGCGACCGGGATCGCGCTCGCGTTCACGAAGAGTCCCGTCGCCACCGCATACACCGCGTGGGACTTGCAGCGCATGAGCGGCGGGCGGCTGAACCTCGGACTTGGGTCGCAGGTCAAAGGCCACGTGATGCGGCGCTTTGGGATGCCCTGGTCGAAGCCCGCGCAGCGGATGAGAGACTACGTCGGCGCGATGCGCGCGTGTTGGCGAACCTGGCAGACTCGCGAGCCGTTCAACTACCAGAGCGAGCACTACAATCTCTCGCTGATGACGCCGAACTTCGCGCCGCCGCCCGTCTCGAATCCGCATATCCCGGTGCTGATCGCCGCGGTCCAGGAGCGGATGCTGCAAGTTGCGGGTGAAGTGTGCGACGGGGTGCGCCTGCACGGAATCGTCACGCGGAAATATCTCGATCAGATCGCGTTCCCGAATCTGAAAAAGGGCTTCGACAAGTCGGGCCGGCCGGCCGCGGAATGGAGCGACTTTCAAATTGGTGGTGGCGGCTTTCTGTGCGCCGCAAAAGACCAGGACTCGCTCGCGCGTGCCGTCAGTGGAATGAAATCCACGATCGCATTTTATGGCTCGACGCGCTCCTATCGTTCTAGCTTTGAAATCGACGGATGGGGCGACACTGCCGACAATTTGCACAAACTATCCGTGCAACAGAAATGGCCCGAGATGGCCAAGCTCGTGACGGATGAGATGGTACACGCGTTCGCGGCGGTCGGCACCTACGATGAGATCGCGCGAGTCATCAAGAAACGCTTTGCCGGCGTAAATCGGCTCTCGTTCGACATGCCCGTGAAGAACGATCACGACCGCGGTGTGCTCAAGGAGATCCTCCAGGACCTGCGGCGTTCATAGCCGCGATCAGGCGGGCGGCGGGTTGATATCGGACCACAGCCGGCGCATCAGCTCGATATGGGTCTCGACGGCCCATAGAGTTTCCGCCGCGGCGCTCTCGGGTATCGCGCGAAAGATCGAACCGGCGCTCGAATCGCCGTGGTCCTTGTCGACTTTAACGTGAACGCTGAAGAACAACAGCGCGTCCTCGGAGAGTTTGTAGTGACGGCTGAGTCCGTCGATCACGCGGACGTAGGCGTCGGGGTTGAACAGCTCGGAACCGAGACTGATTCCGGCCAGGGTGACGTACCACGGTTTCGATTCGGCCAGCCAGTACATCCAATGCATCATGGCGGTTGCGTCGGCGGACATGCTCGCGTTGAGCAGCTCGGCACGCGGGATTCCGATAGCCTCGCCGAATTCGAGATACAGTTCGGGATGCGATCGATTGGCGCCGGAGACGCGGCCGAGTTCTTCCTCGATCAGATTTTCGACGATCGCCTTGCGCGCCGGAAAATCGTCGCACTTCGCGTAGATAAGGCCCAGGATGTTGGCATTGTGCGCCTTGTTGCCGATGAAAAGCTGCGTCGCCCAATGCCGAAGCTGCGCATCCGACAATTCGCCACGCTCAATTTTCTCGATGGTAGGATGCGAGCGAAGCGTGCGATTGTTGCGCTCGAGTTTTTCGATCAGGCTTTTGAGTTGGCGCGTTCCTTTTTCGACATCCATGATGAACTTCCTTGTGGCACTGCGGTTCCGGAAGCCAACGAAGCGCGCTCGGCGGCGAGTTTTTCGGCGATGTCGCGGCGCAGTTCTGTCTTTCTTATTTTGCCTACGTTGGTGAGCGGCAGTTGGTCCACGATCTCGATTCGTTCCGGCCATTTGAATTGCGCGACGCCGCGCGCCGCCAGAAACTCGCGCATTGCGGCGAGCGCGAACGTCTCACCATCTCGAACAGACAAATATGCGCATGCCTTCTCGCCGAGAATGGCGTCGGGCATCGCCACCACCGCGGCGGCGCTGACGGCCGGATGCGCGATCAGATGAGCTTCGATTTCCTCGGCGCCGATCTTTTCGCCACCGCGGTTGATCAGGTCTTTGATTCTTCCTTCGACGACGAGATTTCCGGACGGATCGAGCCGCACCACGTCGCCGGTGCGGTAAAATCCATCGGCCGTGAAGGCTGCACGGTTGCGCTCCGTCGCCTGGAAGTAACCGCGAATCGTGTATGGACCGCGGCACCACAGTTCGCCGACTTCGCCGGTCGCGACGTTTGTTCCGTCGGACTTGACGATACGGATCTCGTCGGCGGGCGAGAGTGGGCGGCCTTGAGTCCTGAAGGCGATTTCGTCGTGGTCGTCGAGGCGCGTGTAGCACAACAATCCCTCGGCCATCCCGAGAACCTGCTGCACGACGAGATGCGGGAAGGTGCGTTTCAGAGCGCGCGCGGTTGGCTCCTGGAGCCTCTGACCACCGACCGTGATCACGCGCAACGAGGTGAGTTTGGCGAGAGAAGTTTGCGGAAGATCGAGCAGCGACAGCGCAAGCGTCGGGACGCACGGCAGGTGAGTAATCCCTTCGCGCTCAATTATATCCGCGAGGTCAGCCGCCTTGGTTGATTGGCTGAAGACCGTGCGCGCGCCAACGAGCAGCGCGCCGAGGAATCCGGGGCACGCAAGCGGAAAATTGTGCGCGGCAGGAAGGGCGATCAGGATGCGCGAATCCGACGTCAGCCCAGTCACGGCGGCGGATTCGCGCGCGTTGTACAAATAGTCGGCGTGAGTGCGCGGTATGAGCTTAGGCATTCCGGTGGTGCCGCCCGAGAGTAGAAACAGTGCGACGTCGAATGGATCGCCAACCAAAGATCGATTCGAACGCAGTGAGTCGCCACCTTCATGCATCGCGATGCAGCCGGCGGCGGGCGCGGTCGAAAGAATCGATTTCAGAACCGGGAGCCGAGCCCTGAGTTCGCGGGCGAGGGCAGCGTGATCGAATCCGCGATACTCGGGTGCGATCGCGATCGCCTTCGCGTCGGGGAACGACACGAGGTATTCGAGCTCGGCTTTGCGAAAGGCCGGCAGCGCCATGACAGGAAGAGCGCCAATTTCAAGGCACGCGATGGTCATGGTCGCGAACTCGACGCAGTTGGGGAGCTGGATGACCACGCGATCGTTGCGCCCGATTCCACTGCGGGCAAGCAGGGCGGCGAGGCTTTCCGCTTCCGCCAAAACTTCCGAATAGGTGAGGCTTCGCGTCGAATCGCCAACCGCAACGGACTTCGGCCGCTCGAGAGCAACATTCGCGATTGCTTGGGGGATGGTTTCGTGCCGCCAGATTCCCTCGCGAATGTATCGCTCGGCAAATTCGGCGGGAAATGGCGAGCATCCTTCGAGCATCGTCGTGTGATGTGGCGCGCGGCCTCAGCGGACGGAAAGCGTCCCCGCGATCATGCGGAAACACTCGTCCATGATCCGGCTGCGTTGTTCGTAATCGCGCGTCGGCTCGTACCAGGTGTAAAACCAGTTCATCGCGCCGAACAGCAGCGAGGTGAGGATTCGCGCCTGCTCGCGGTCGAGGCTTTTGTTGCGATGCGCTGCGTAGCCTTCGAGCAATCGGCGGCAGATGCGGGAGTACTCGCGCTTGAGGCGAGTGATATCGGCTGCGTAGCGGCCGGTCAGCGAGTCGGCTTCGCGCACCAGCACTTTCATCTCGGCGAGATTGCTCATGTGGTATTCGAGATGACTGCGTATGAATAGACGCAGGCGCTCTTCAGGGTCGTTGCTCTCTGACATCCGCGATTCGGCCAGCGCGACGAGTTGTTCGAACGCGCGCCGCGAGATCAGATAGAGGATCTCCTCCTTGTTGCGGAGGTAATAGTAGATGCGGGGAAAAGAAATTCGCGCGCGGGCCGCGATGTCGCGAATCGACGCTAGGCCGAAACTCTTTTCAGCGAAGACTGCGGCCGCCGATCGCAAAATGTGATCGATGTTTGCGTCATAGCGCTCGTCGGGCGCTAGCGCACGCGCGGCCGGCTTGATTCGCGCGATCCGCTTCGGGGCTTCCTTCAGAATTCGCTTTCTTCAAGTCATCGCCCTTAACTGAAGCGGCGGCCGGCCGCTGGATCGGGGATCGGAATCTCGAGCTTGGTCAAAAGATTGTTGACCTCTTCGGTAAACTCGTCGCGCATCTGCTCGTTGCTGCGGCGTCGCAGACCCCATCGAACGTAGTCGAACTGTCGCTTGGATCCCGATTTCCCGAACATATCCAGCCCGGCCGGATACCATTTTGCCAGATGTTTGATCAACAGTTCGCGCCCGCGATCGCCTTCACGCTGCAAATGCCTGCGAATGAGCCGGTAGCCGAA
Organism: uncultured delta proteobacterium; assembly: GCA_963724395.1. Lineage (GTDB taxonomy): Bacteria > Desulfobacterota > Binatia > Binatales > Binataceae > Binatus. The sequence continues at coordinate 1,541,251 of CAVRUK010000006.1, forward strand.
TGCGGCATGACCGAGCTCTTCTTTGTGTACGCGCTCCGCGATTCGCGCGAGCGGCTCGTAGCTGCATCCGACCCACTCGAATCCCATGTAGGCGCCCTGTCGGTCGGCGAAGAAGCTGAACAGTCCGTATTCGAACCAGTCGGTTGCCTGGTCGCGCATTTCAAAGATGTAGATTGGCATCGGCGACGCCATGAACTTACTGTCAACCGTCACGCCGAGGTCTTCGAGCAGCTTCATCCAGTAACTCGCGTGGCGAACTTCATCGGACCAGAACGCCGCGTACTCGGCCTTGTCCTCGGGGGTGGGAGCGAGCGCGAGCGGCTTCAGGAGCGTGCGTTCGGGCGCGAGCATGTATTCCGACTCGATGCGCGACTGGATCGATAGCATCCGGACCAGAAGATCCTTGTAGTCGGCGGGAAGGCCGTCCGGACCGGCGAAGCGAATCTCAGTCGCAGGTGCAGGCTTGCTCATTCGATTGCTTGTCCTCAAAAAGACGTTCCTGGAGTCTCCTGTTCTGAACGCTAGTTCAGATGGTGGTTCAATATCAACCCGCCATGGTCAGGCCGCCGCTAACGCTGAGCACCTGGCCGGTGATGAAGTCCGAATCGGAACTCGCGAAGAACGCGACGGCTCCTGCCAGGTCGCTTGGTTGCCCGAGCCGGCGAAACGGGATGCCACGCGCCATCGATTCGAGAACTTTCTCGCGCCCGGCCATCGCGCTCTTGAGCAGAGGGGTGTCGGTTGGGCCTGGGCAAACGACGTTGACGTTGATGTGATTTGCCGCGAGCTCGCGGGCGAGTGTTTTAGAGAAACCGATGATCGCAGCCTTACATCCCGCGTAAACCGCCTCGCCGCTCGAGCCGACGCGGGCCGCGTCAGAGGAGATCGAGACGATTTTGCCCGCGCCGCGGGATTGCATTCGAGGCGCGACGGCTTTGCAGCAATTGAGCACGCCGCGAAAGTTGATCGCGATCACTTTATTCCAAAACTCGGGAGTGGACTCGACGAACGGCATCAGGACGTCCCATCCGGCGTTGTTCACCAGGATGTCGATAGGCCCCAATTCCCGCTCGACGCGATCGGCGGCGGCGATTGCGTCGTCAAGTTTGGTGACGTCGAGCGCAACGGCGATCGCGCTCGCACCGCGGGTACGAATTTCCGCGGCGGCCTGTTCGGCGGAATCGAGCTGAATATCCGCGAGCGCCAGCTTCGCGCCTTCGTCTGCGAGCCGAGACGCGATCGCGCGCCCGATTCCCTGGGCGGCGCCGGTTACGATTGCGACTTTGCCTGTCAGCCGGCTCACGATGCTAACCCTAACTGGCGATCCAGCCGCCGTCGATGATGAACGGCGCTCCGGTCGCGAACGGTGCTTCGTCGCTGGCGAGGAAAAGCGCAGTGTGCGCGATTTCGTCTGCGCTGCCGACGCGACCCAGCACCGAGCTGCGTTGAATGAATTTCGGCTGCAGTCCGTCGGGTCCGGTGATTCGATCGACCATCGGGGTGTGAATGACTCCCGGGCAGATGCAGTTGACGCGAACGTTGTAGCGGCCGTACTCGAGCGCCGCGACGCGCGTCAGTGAAATCACGCCGGCCTTGGCCGCGCAGTATGCGGCGGCGCCCTTGAGCCCGACGATTCCCGCGACCGACGCGGTGTTGATCACCGCGCCGCCGCCGCGCTCGACGATCCTGGGCAGTCCGTATTTCATTCCGAGCCATACGCCGCGCAGGTTGATAGCTATCACGCGGTCGAATGCATCTTCGCTGAGTTGTGCGATGAAGCCGGACTCGCCTTCGATGCCGGCATTGTTGTAGAGCACGTCGAGTCCGCCGAATGCGCGGACAGTCTCTTCGACCATCGCGCGCGCGTCCTCCGAATCGGAAACGTCGGCGCGGAATGCGATGGCCTCGCCACCTGCCACTTTGATCATCCGCGCGGTCTCGGCCGCGGACGCTTCGGTTACGTCGATGGCTGCGACCTTAGCGCCTTCGCGCGCAAACAGCACCGATGCCGCGCGCCCCATTCCAGAGCCGGCGCCGGTGATCAGCGCGACCTTTCCGTGAAGTCTCATTGGTACCGCTCCATTTGCCGCGGAGATTAGCGCATTTCGGGGCGACCCGGTTAGTTGGACTAGATCACTTTATTTGATGTGAAACCCACCGTGGGTTTGCAGGGGTGACCCCTGCACCCAGTATCAAGAATGGGTTTGACCTCCTTCGGCTTCGCTCAGGACAGCCTCTACACCCAGTACTGAGAGATGAGGGCGGAGTTTACCCTGAGTGCTCGTAGGGTCCCTGTTTGGGGGTTAAAGGGCGGAGTCAGAAATACAGGACAGAGTCGCAGCCTATGGCGGCGACTCCGTCCTTGTGGAAGGGGGAGGTTCCTGGGCTACTCGGTCGGGGTTGACTCGTTGCTCGGGCCGCTTTGTGCCCACAGCGCTTTCATCTCGGCGTGAATCGAGTCGAGCTTGGCCTTGGTCGCGGAAATCTGCGCGAGCTGAGCCGGAGTCAGCACGTTGCGGATCGCGATCGCGTCCTGAATCTGCTCGTTTAGCATCTGATCGTGGAGCTGCGTGATTGTCGTCACCGGGACGGACAAGTCGGTCGCGGCTACCGTGCCGGTCGACGTGTATTTGGCCGCGATTGCTTCCTTGGCGGCTTTGAGCTGCTGCATCTCGGCCTTCCGCGAGGCGTGTCGCGCCTGGAAGATCGCGTGAATCTGCTGCTTTTGAGCGTCGGTCAGATTAGCCGTTCTCAACAACAACGGAAGCGGGACGCCGAGCGCGTCCATGCCGCCATGCATACCGTGGAAACCGCGATGCCCCATGTGACCGCCCATGCCGCCCGAGTTCGATGAAGCGACATGCGCGACCGCAGCGACCAACAGGATTGCCATAACTACGGGAACGATGCCGCGCGAGAACTTCGAAACCATAAATAACTCCTTGAGTGCGAGCGCCACCTTGATTGGCGGCGATTGCTCTATCTAAATGTACGTTAACCGAAAAAACCGGTTACGCACCCCCGCGAACAGCGACGCTTTGTGTGGCATTGGCGACTAACTTCGGCGGTTAGCCATCAATCGGTTCGCGTCGGCATAGGTGGTCGCGCCCTCGAGCATCGATTCGTACCTGCCAGTGGTCAATAACTCTACGACCGTCCTCTGCAATGACGACATCGCACCGAGAGTCAGCCGGGTGCCGACGCTCAGTCGCGCGACGCCGAGGCGCTCGAGCTCGTCGGGAGCCGGAATGCCAGGGAACGCGAGCAGGTTGAGCGGCCCGTGGAGGACGGGCACGATTCGCTCGATATCGGCGCGCCGGCTGACGGCCGGGATGAACAGACAGTCGGCGCCGGCGTCGCGGTACGCGTTTGCGCGGCGAACTGCGTGTTCGAAACGGGAGTCGGGCTCGCCGATTCCTAGCAGGTACACGTCGGTGCGCGCGTTGATGACGAGGGGGACGCCACTGGAGTCCGCCGCCTCGCGCGCTGCGCGCACACGCTCGACCGCAACGTCCAAGTCGTAAAGGCGCGGAGTCCCGTCGTGAACTTGGTCTTCGAGGTTGATTCCGACTGCGCCGGCGTCGATGACGCGGCGAACCGTCTCGGCGACCTCGTGGGCGTCGTGCGCAAAGCCGGACTCGATGTCCGCCGAGACAGGAAGCGTAACGACGCGAGCGATGCGCGCGATCGCGGCAATCATCTCGTCGCGCGGAATCGCTTCGCCGTCGGGATAGCCGACTGAAAACGCGACGCCGGCGCTGGTGGTCGCGATCGCCTGCGCACCGGCTTCCTCGATTACGCGTGCGCTCATCGCGTCCCATGCGTTGGGTAGCACCAGGATGCGCGAGCGATCGTGCATCGCTCGAAATGCTTCAGCTTTGGCCCGTTGCGCTTCGCGGTTCATGTTTCCTCCTGATCGTGTGAATACATACAACACCGCATCGGGCTTCGTGTGAAATCGCGCGATCAAATTCAATGAAAATCATGGGACGGCGGGACTGCGCCGGGAATCTTGATCTCCTCGAAGCGCCGCGCGCGAATCGCCGTCACGCCGTCAACCTGTTGGAGCACGCCTTCGGCCAGCAGGATTCCGGCGCTGCGCAGCAGCAGGCGGTTTTGCTGGAACAGGTCGGGCGTGACGATCAGGTTGGCGATTCCGGTTTCGTCCTCGAGCGTGATGAACAAAAAGCCCTTGGCGGTGCCGGGGCGTTGGCGCACGATCACGACGCCGGCGGTCTTCACCCACGATTGATGTTTGGCGCGCGTGAGATCGTCGGCGCTGAGAATTCCGCGCGCGGTCAAATCGCCGCGCAGATAGGCCATCAGATGAGGCCCCGTGGTGAGGCCGGTCGCGGCGTAGTCCGCCAGCGTTTCATCGATCGGCGTCATCGACGCGAGGGGAACATCGCTATCGCGCGGTTTCGCGCCAGCCAGCAGGCTTGTGGGATCGCGCTCGACGGCTGCCGCATTCCACATCGCGTCGCGGCGCGCCAGGCCGAACGCGGCGAATGCGCCCGCGTAGGCAAGCGCGTCGATCTCGCGGCGGTTGGGTCCGACGCGCGCGGTAAGATCGGCAATCGAATCGAACTGTCGCCGCGCGCGCTCGCTTTCGATGCGAAGCCCGATTTCCTCGCGCAGGCCGGTGACGTATCGCAGTCCCATCCGCGTCGCGGGGCGCCCATTGACGATTTCGATCGTGCATTTCCAGCCCGAGCGGGTCACATCGATCGGGAGCGCGACAACGCCGTGACGCGCGGCGTCCTTCACCAGCGTCGAGGGATGGTAGAAGCCGAGCGGGTAGCAATTGAGCATCGCGGCAAGAAACGCCGCCGGATGATGGTACTTCAGGCACGCTGACGCATACGCGATCAGCGCGAAGCTCGCGGCGTGCGATTCGGGGAAGCCGTAGAGTGCAAACGATGTGATCGAGCGCACGATGTCGTCAGCGATATTGCCCTGCAGGCCGTTGCGCAGCATCCCGGCGCGCAGCCGCGCTTCGATTTTCTCCATCCTCTCGGCAGAGCGCTTGAATCCCATGGCGCGGCGCAACTCCTCGGCCTCGCCACCGCTGAATCCCGCCACCGTCATCGCCATTCGCAGCAACTGCTCCTGGAAAAGCGGGACGCCCAGCGTGCGCTTCAGGATCGGTTCGAGCGACGGATGCGGATACTCGACGGGCGCGCGATGATTGCGGCGATCGAGATACGGATGCACCATTTTGCCGACGATGGGGCCGGGGCGGATGATCGCGACCTCGACTACCAGGTCGTAAAATCGCTCGGGCTTCATCCGCGGCAGCGTCGCCATCTGAGCGCGGCTCTCGACCTGGAAAACGCCGACGGTGTCCGCGCGCCGCAGCATCGCGTACACGCCGGGGTCGTCGGGCGGAAGATGCGCGAGATCGATTTCGACTCCCTCGTGCGCGCGGATCATCGGCATAGCTTCTTTCAGCGCGGCCAGCATCCCGAGTCCGAGCAGATCGATCTTGATGATGCCGAGATCGGCGCAGTCGTCCTTGTCCCATTGAATCACCACGCGGCCGGGCATCGAGGCCGGTTCGAGCGGGACGATTTCATCGAGCGGCTGCGCGGCGATCACCATGCCGCCGCTATGCTGCCCGAGATGGCGCGGCACGCTCTGAATCCTGCGCACGAGATCGACCAGCATCATGATTCGCGGCGCCTCCGCATCGACGCCGCCGCGCTTGAGCAGCGTCACGAGATCGTCGTGATGGTCGCGGAACTCGTACACCTGGTTGAGCTTGGCGAGCCGATCAACCTGTTCGGGTGAAAAGCCGAGCGTCTTGCCGACTTCGCGCACCGCGCTTTTGGTTCGATAGGTGATCACGTTCGCGGTCATAGCGGCGCCGCGGTCGCCGTAGCGGCGATAGACGTATTGAATCGCCATCTCGCGATCGTCGCCGCTGGGCAGGTCGAGATCGATGTCGGGCCATTCGCCGCGCTCCTCGGAAAGGAAGCGCTCGAACAGGAGTTCCATTTTGACCGCGTCCACCGCTGTGATGCCGAGCGCGTAGCACACCGCGCTGTTGGCCGCGGAGCCGCGTCCCTGCACTATGATTCGGTTCTCGCGGCAGAACTGGACGATGTCCCAAACGATCAGGAAGTAGCCGGCGAGCTTGAGCCGCGCGATGATTCCGAGCTCATGTTCGAGCTGGCGGCGTGTGCGATCGTCCGTCGCGCCGCGCCATCGCTCGCGCGCACCGGCGTAAGTGAGTATGCGCAAATAGCTGTCGGGCGTTTCTCCCGGCGGGAGCGGATAGTCGGGAAAGCGATAGCCCATGTCGGATAGCTGGAAAGCGCATCGCTCGGCAATCGCGCGCGAGGCGGCGACGGCGCCGGGCAGATCGCGAAATAGCGCCGACATCTCGGCCGGCGATTTCAGATGGCGCTGGCTGTTGATCCACAGAGTGCGGCCGGCTTCCTCGAGTGTGGTCTTGAGCCGGATGCACGTCAGCACGTCGAGCAGCCTGCGATCCGAGCCGCCGTGGCATACGTCGTTGGTGGCGACAACAGGGATTCGCGCCGCGCCGGCAAGAGCGGTGAGCTTGCGGTTGAGGCGCTCCTCGCCGGCGTCGAGATGGCGCTGCAAATCGATGTAGAAATTGCCTGCGCCGAAAATCCCGCCGAGCCGCCGGCTTAGCTCGACGGGATCCTCGCCGCGAACCAGCATGCGTGACAGCGGGCTCATCGCGCCGCCGCCAAGGCAGATGAGTCCGCGGCCGTAGCGCTCGAGCTCGTCGAGCATGATGCGGCTTTCGCCTTTGGCGGGATAGACGGGCGGTGCGACGGAGCCGTCGCGGGCGAGCGCGCCGGGATTGAGCACGCGCATCTTCGTGTCGGTGATCATGCGGCAGAGGTTTTGGTAGCGCTTGCGGTCGGGTGCGAGGACGTAGAGGCGCGAGCCGTCGTCCAGCGTCAGCTCCGCGCCGACGATTTGCCGGATTCCAGCGGACTTCGCGGCTGCGTAGAAGCGCGGCGCGCCGTAGAGCCCGTCGCGATCGCCAAGCGCCATCGCGCTGTAGCCGAGTTCCGCCGCGCGCGCGGCGAGATCCTCAGGCGTGCTCGCCCCTTCGAGAAAGCTGAACGCGCTGCGCGCGCGAAGTTCGATGTAATCGGAGTTCATTGCGATTCGAAGCGATTAGTCAGTCGTAGGCGCCGTCGAGAAACCACTTGTGCGAGTTCACGTCGCGGAAGACGCGGTAAACGCCGCCGTCTTCGAGCGCGAGTTCGTAGTAATCGCGGATGAAACCGCATTTGTCCGCGCCATTCATTTCCGCTCGCGCATCGCTTGCGGAGTTGCCATTGAGATGCGGGGTGGGCGAGGGCGCCGGCGTGAGCGAGGACAGCGCCTTCAGATTTTCCGCGGAGACCTGGCGCGGATGCGCTCCGAACAAGCGTCCGTCATGCAGTTCCAGGCCATGTGGCGGTGCGGAACTGTTTTGGTCGGATGAATCCGCGTGCGTATCCGCGTCCACGGTGCAGCCGAGCCACCATTCGCCGTCGCGCCGCCACGGGCCGGCGATCGAGATGACGCGCGCGCCAAGATTCTCGCCGCGGACGAACTCCGGAATCTCCCGCGAGCACATCACTTCGATCTCCCGCGCCGGACGAATCGCGCGTATCACAAGCTGCGTCACATTCTTCGCGGCCGCATTTTCGGGGATCGGCGGCGCTGGCGGCGGCGTGAATGGATCGAGCCGCATCGCTTCGGGCCGATGCGAATTCTCCGCACTCAGCATACCGACGTTGCCGGGGCCGCATAGCGCCGCCAGCCGCGCGATTGTCGTCTGCAGCTTGTCGGGTGCGGGGCAGGGCGGCAGGAACATGTCGGTCTGCGCGGGACGGGGAACGCGCGGCGCGATCTCGATTCGAATCGATTCGACGGCGGCCTCGGGCGGCGCCGCCTCAAGGCTCAGGTTGATTAGCGTGAGAATCGCACGGACGTCATTCGACGGCGCCGCGACTTCGACCCGCCGATTGAAACTGCGATGACCGCTCATCCCGAAGGCGAGCGTGATATCGCCGGCGACGAGACCGCGAAGCGAAAGCCGCTCGGCGAGCCGCTCGAGCATCGCACGCATGACGAATCCCAGTGGCTCCAGGAGCTCGATTCCATATTCAAGCTCGACGGTCTCGACGAAAAACTCGGCGCGGCGGCGCGGCACAATCGGCGCGTAACTGCCGCCGCGCGCGAGGCGGACCAGCTCGACGCCGCGACGGCCCAATCGCGTGCCGACAGCGTCAGGATTGAGGCGTGCCATCTCGCCCAGCCGGCGCATCCCCCATCGGGCGAGTGTGACCTCGAGGTCGTCGCCGCGATCCGACTTTCCGAGGCCGAGCATGTCGAGCGGCAGCCAGTTCAGGAATTCGCGCTCGCGCCCGGCTTCGATCACGCGCACGCCGCCGCATCGCGCGGCCAGATGCGCCAGCTCCTTGTTGGCTGCGACTCCGGCGGCGGGCTCCATCCCGACTCTGCGCACGCATCGCACCAGCTCGGCGGTGATTTCTTCTTCGCCGTTGTAGATGCGATGCAGGCCCGCGAGATCGACCCACACGCATCCGGGCGCGCCGGACTCGATGACTGGCGAAACCGATTCGGCTGCGTCGAGCAGGGCGGAATGCGCCGAGCTTTCCGCGGCGGGCGAGCGATGGACCACGACCAGGTCCGACGAGATCGCGCGGGCCTGCGCGATCGTCATGCCGGGGCGGATTCCAAGCTCGCGCGCGCGAGGCGAGATGGCGTCGAGCTCGGCGTGCGGCGCGAGGCTTTTACCGATAGCCAGCACCTTGTCCACGAACGCCGGATTCGAGCGCACGAGCGCCGCAATAGAAAAATCGGCGACCATGATGCACGCGATACGAGCCATCGAAACACCGTGTTAGCTGCTAGCCGCTCGCGGAAACTCGAACCTGCGGACGCAAGCCGGACAGATCTGGAATTGGAACCGGATCGACAAGCGCGCGCACGCGAACACGCCGCCCCGTCCCGCCCATCTTGTTCCGCGCGACCATCGCGTCGACCGCGAGTCCGTCGAACATCACCGGCGAGCCGGGAGCGAGCCGGCTGAACGACGCGTCGGCGCGGCTGGCGGCCAGGCTGAGGGCAGCGAACGTCCCGCACATCCGCCACGGCGCGATCGTGATCACGGCAGCGCCGCTGCGCTCGGCAGCGCGCGCGATTCGCAGTGCCGATGCGTGCGCGAGTGAGCGGGGCGCCTCGCCGAAATCGACGACGACCAGGCCGAAGCCTCCGGCCTCGAGCACGAGTTCCGCGGCTTTGACGATTGCGGACCTCACCCCTAACCCTTCTCCCTTCAGGAGAGGGGAATAGAGGTCGCGCGCTGATCCTCTCCTCGTCGACGCCCACAGCATCCGGCGAAGTTCCACTCCGGCAGCTGCCATGCTTGCGGGATCGAAGGTGCCCGAGGCATCGAGCCATGCGGCGACCTCGCCACGATGGGTGGCGAAGGCGGCGAACGATGCGGCAATCGAAGTCTTGCCCGAGCCGGCGCGGCCGGTGATTTCGCTGATGCGCCCGCGCGGGATTCCGCCGTCTATCAGGGCGTCGAGCGGTGCGACTCCGGAGCTTAGGCGGCGGTCCTTGCGAGTGAGTTCATGTCCACGGAAAATACCTGAAAATTCGAGCGGTTGCGGCCTTTCAATCGAGATATGCAACGGTGGTTTGAGCGCAAGAATCGGGCTTGAAGGATCGCTCCAGGAGGGTTTCGGAAGAGCTGCCATCAGAACTGTTTTCGCTCTTTCTTCGCTTCATGTCAACAATATGGCTCCAAGATGGGCAAATCAGACTGCTACGGGTGTGATTCTCGATGATCGAAAAGAGCCGATAGAGCCAATTCATACTATATGTTGTGGTTTGAGACCGTCTCGACTACCATCGGTAGCTTCGTTCCGTCGAAATTTATTTTTCGCTTTTCGCTGGAAGCAGCGCTAGCTCATTTCGGGGAGAGCGGGGCGAGTATGGTTGACGGTCGTCCATGCAGTCACGATAGCACGTCGAATCCGGCGGCGTCAGGCCGAATAGTTCATCCCCCAAATTGGACGCGTTTACGTTTACTGTTCCATCACGACGCGGGTTACTCCGTTCAGGAATGGATCGAATTGGCGGGCTATGTAGCCGGTCAGGAACATTTTTGCGAAGGCGATTGTCGGGGTGCTGGTTACGGTGCGGCTCATCAACGAATTCGACAGCAGGAAACGCGGGCCGAGTTGCTGCATGTCCTGTATCTTGACGATCTCGGGCCATCGCTCGGCCTGGATGTTGCGCGCGGCGAAGTCGAGCGTGGCCTCGTCTGAGTGCAGCATGAGCGCGCGACCGAGATGGTTCGCGGTGACGACCGCGTCACGCAGCGCGACGTTGATGCCCTGTCCACCGACGGGGGACATCGGATGAGCCGCGTCGCCGATGAGGAGCAGGCCAGGCGCGGTCCATTCGCGCAGCCGATCGCAAATGACGTCGAGCAGGAACGGATGGGCGAGGCCGGTCTTGTTCGCGACGAGAAAATTTCGCAAGTCGGGCGACACGTGCGGCGCGAGCTCGTTGATCCATCCGTCGGCGCCCAACTTTTTGATGTCGCCGAAGGCGCCCTTGTCGATGACCCATCCGATCTGCATGTGCCCTTCGGGGGAAGGATACATGATGAGCAGGTGACCGCTGCCGATGTAGCCGCGTGCGGTGCGGCCGTCGAGAAAATGGCCGGCGACGTGGCCCCATACGACGTCGAAAGCCTGCATGATGCGATCTTCGAGGAGCGCGGCGCGTTTTCGAATCGCGGATGCGCGCCCGTCGCACGCGATGACGAAGCTGCCGCGAAAATCGCGCGGACCCTCGAGGGTGTCGGCATGAACGCCGACCACGCGATCTTTTTCGAAGATGAGATCGCGCACCGTTACGCCGCGCTCGAGCTTGAAGCCGGGGAATTTCGCTGCCTCGGCGACAATCATCTCGAGCATCGCAGGCTGCGGGGCGACGCGCGGAGGCGGATCGATGCCGCCGATCGGAATGGCGACTACTCGTCGTTCGCCGCGGAAGAGCTCGACTGTTCGAAACGAGAGATTCGGCAGAGCGTCGAGCGGTTGACGAAGGCCGGCCTCGCGCAGCGCCGCGATTCCCGACGGCATTAGGATCTCGCCGCGGAACTCGCGCGAGAAATCGGTCTGTCGTTCGAGCAGTGTCACCGGGACGCCGCGGCGCGCGAGCATGTAGGCGAGCAGGGCGCCCGCGGGTCCGGCGCCGACGACGATTGCGTTCAGCATTTCAGACTTCGCGGGAGGTTTGGTCGTCGATCAGCGTGGCGAGGCCGTCGCGGTAGATGGACGGTTCGAGCTCGCCGACCAGCGAGCGGGCGATCGCGATCTGCTCGGCGGCCAGGCGGCGCGCGGCCGCGATGATTTCAGGATCGCGCAGCAGGTCGAGCGCGCGCTCGAGCACCGCGCCCTCCATCGTCGCGCCGTTCTTGAACAGCCCGCGCAGCTCGGCGTTGCGCTCGACGCCGAGCACGACCGGCAACGACGGGATGCCGGCGCGCAAATCGGAGCCGACAGGTTTGCCGATTTTTTCTTCAGGCCCGAGGATGTCGAGCAGGTCATCGACCATCTGGAACGCCAGGCCCATCGCGGTCCCGAGTTTCGCCATCGAGGCGATCATCCGCTTGGATGCGCCCGCGAGATCCGCGGCGACCGTGCCGCCGGCGTGGAACAGCGAAGCGGTCTTGCGATCGATCACCTTGATATAGTCGGCCAGGGTCGCCGCCGCGTTGTGACGGAATCGTCCTTCCATCACTTCGCCTTCGGTGAGCTGGATACAGGCCTGCGCCGCGATGCGGATGAGATGTTCTTCGAAGCGGCCGCATACTTCGAACGCGCGGCAGAACAGGTAATCGCCCGCGATCAGCGATGGGCCAAATCCGTAGCGTGCGAACGCCGATGGCTTGCCGCGGCGCAGCAGGCCGCCATCGATGATGTCGTCGTGGAGCAGGGTTGCGGAGTGGATCAGCTCGAGCGCGATTGCGGCGTCGAGCGCCAGTTCGACGTTCGACTCGGTTCCGCCGCATGCGCGATAGACCAGCATGATGAAGGTGGGCCGCAGCCGCTTGCCGCCAGCGTCGACGAGGTAGTGGCAAATCTCCGCGATCATCGATTCGTTGGAGTCGAGCAGGCGCGAGAGTTTCGCTTCAGCCGCGGTCAGATCGGCTTCGACGAGGCGCGCGGGGTTCAACGCTTCAGGCGTCGATGCGGCAGCGAGTTGAGTGGCCTTGGCTCTTTTCACTTTTCGCTTTTTACTTTTACTGGTGAACAGGTTAGCGGAATAAATCGGCTTCGGCGGGACGAATCAAGATCTTCGCGCTGCCTTCGAACGGTTCGTATTTGTATCCGCGCATGACGACCGCCGGAACGGCGCCCGCTTTTTCCATCAGGAGGCCGGCGGCGGACGCGATCTCGTCGGCGATCGCGACGACAGTGTGATGCAATTCGCGGCCACCGAGGTCGGTGGTGCCGCGCAAGTCGAGGATCGGATTCATGCCGGCGACACCGAGGCAGATTTCGGTGAGTCCGTCGCGCCACGGGCGGCCGAAGGTGTCGGTGATCAGCACGGCGACGGTGACGCCGAGGCGGCGGCGAATCTCGTCGCGAAGGCGGCGCGCGGAGGCGTCGGGATCTTCGGGCAGCAGGATGGCGCGGTCGTCCTCGAGGCTGTTGGATTCGTCGACGCCGGCATTGGCGCAGATCCATCCGGGACCGGTCTCGACGATTAGCACGCCGCGATCGTTGCGGACGATTCGGCTGGTCTGGCGCAGCACGATTTCGACGGCGCGCGGATCTTTCTCCCATCGCCTAGCGTAGGCTTTGGCGAATTCGGAAGGCTCGAGATCCTTCAAATCCACGGTGCGACCCTCTGCTTTCGAGACTACCTTCTGACACACGATGAGAATATCGCCGGCGGCGAGCTTGAAGCCGGTGTCGTCGAGTCCTTTGCAGATCAGCGCGGCGAGATCGTCGCCGGCCTTCACCATCGGGATGCTCTCGATCGCTGTGAGACTTATCGTGCGCATCGGCGGGACCAGCCTACTACACCTCAAGCGCTCGCAGAACCACTTCAGCCAGCGCGGCGGCGCGCTTGGGAGTGATCATGATGGTGTCGGTTGCGATCGCGCGCATCCCAAGCCGTTCGATCGGTTCGAGGTAGCGGCGATCGGTGTTGTCGAGGACGAACAGGCCCGCGAAGTCGCGATAGAGGCGCGCGACGCCAAGCGGAGAGACTTCCATGCCGAGTCCGCGCAGCATTTTGTCGGCGGGACCTTTGAGCGTCTTGCCACCGACGATCGGGCTGATGGCCGCGACGTGCGATTTCACGCGACGGAGCGCGTCGCGCACGCCCGGCAATTGCAGAATCGGGCCGAGCGAGACGAACGGGTTCGACGGCGCCAGGATGACGGCGGCGGATTTGCGAATCGCGTCGAGGACCGCGGGAGTGGGGCGCGCGTCCGCGATTCCGCGCAGCTCGATCTTCTCGACGACGCCGCGTGCGCGTCCGCGCACGAAATATTCCTGGAAGGGGATGGCTCGACGACCACGCAGCTTGACGAAAGTTCGCACGCGGTCGTCGCTCATTGGGATGATTCGCGACTTGACTGCGAATGCGTCCGCGATTTCCGCGGTGATTCGGCTTAGCGATGCGCCCTGACGTATCCGCTCGGTACGATATAGATGAGTTGCGAGGTCGCGATCGCCAAGGCCGAACCACGGCTTGCCGTAGAAGCGCTCGAGGGCCGGGAGCACGTTGAACGATTCGCGGTCGAGTCCCCAGCCTTGCGCGCGATTCACCACGCCGGCGAGCGTGTAGGTGACGGTGTCGATATCGGGAGAGACGTGCAGCCCGTAAAAGGTTTCGTCGTCGCCGGTGTTGACGACGACGGTCAGCCGAGCGGGATCGATACGCCGAACGAGTCCCCGGATGAACTTAGCCGCACCCACTCCCCCCGCTAGCGTGGTGATCTGCCGGGGCGGGAGAGGTCGCGATTGGCCGCGCGCCATTGGGTGCCTTTCTTCCGTAGAGCTTCTTGTAGAGCGTGGTGCGTTCGACCGCGACGCGGCCCATCTCGCGCGCTTTTTCCTCGAACAAATCGACGGGCACGAACTCGCCCGAGTCGCCGCCCGCCTGGGCCGTGATGCTTTCCTCCATCAGCGTGCCCGACAGATCGTTGCATCCGGCCTTGAGCGTGAGCGCCGCGAGATCGACGCCGCACTTCACCCACGAGGTCTGGATGTTATCGATTTGCCCGCGCAGGAACAGGCGCGAGAACGCGTACATCTGGAAATCCAGCTGGCCGCGATCGACAGGCGACACGAGCCCTTTGCGGTAGAGCATCGTGTTCTGATGGATGAACCTCAGCGGCACGAACTCGGTGAAGCCATGCGTATCCTTCTGGATCGTGCGGAGCAAGTCGAGATGATTCACGACGTGGTGCGGAGTCTCGACGTGGCCGTACATGACAGTTGAGGTCGTCGGCACGCCGACCGCGTGCGCGGTGGTGATTATTTCAACCCACGCGGCAACGTCGACCTTCTTGTGACTCAGGATCTCGCGCACGCCGTCGTCGAGGATTTCCGCGGCGGTGCCGGGAATCGAGCCGAGCCCGTGCTCTTTGAGCATCGTGATGTATTCCGGATAGTCCATGCGCACGCGCTTGGCGCCGTACATTATTTCCATCGGCGAGAACGCGTGGATGTGAATCTCGGGAAACGCGCGCTTCATCGCGTCGAGCAGGTCGCGATACTTGAACGGCGGCATGTCAGGGTTGATACCGCCCTGCATGCAAATCTCGGTGGCGCCGCGCGCGACCGCGTCGGCCACCTTGCGCACGATCGTCTCGTCGGAATGATCGTAGGCGTCGGCCTCCCAGCGCTGACGCTTGAAGCCGCAGAACTGGCATCCCACGAAACAAATATTGGTGAAGTTGATATTGCGATTGACGACGTAGGTGACTTCGTTGCCGATATCCTCGGCGCGCGCGAGGTCGGCGCATTTCACAGTCGCGCGCAGGTCGTCGCCTTCAGAAGTGTAGAGCAGCAACCCTTCTTCGGGCGTTAACTCTCTTTTTTGGAGCGCGTGTTCAAGCGCGGTGCGCACCGCGGGGGACGCCTTGCCGAGCAAAGCGTGGACGGGAGTCGCTTCGATCTCGTCGACGTAAGTGCGCCAGTACTCCAGGTTCATGATTGGCCTCCGACAGGTCGATCCCATATCGCGCGCACTTTAGTCGCGACCGCCGGGTCGAGCCATTCATCATTGATGTATTCGTTGTAAATTGCGAGCCTTTCACCGAGTGTGAATCCCGCGCGCGCGCATTGCTCGCCGAGCCGCTCGAGATGCGGCCACGGCGCCTCGGGATTCACGTAGTCCTTGCTGAGCGGTGAAATCCCGCCCCAGTCGTTGATTCCCGCGCTCAGAAACAATTCGATTTGACGCGGCGACAAATTGGGCGGCGCCTGCACGTTCATCGACGGGCCGAGCACGAGGCGCGCAGTCGCGATCGCGCGCGCCATGTCGTAAGCGTCGGGCTCCGGCGCGTCGGCCATCGCGATTTCAGGCTTGGCGCGAAAATTCTGGATGATCAGTTCCTGGATGTGGCCGTGACGCTCATGGATGTCGCGAATCGTCGTCAAGCTCAGCGCGCGTTCGGCCGGAGTCTCGCCGATACCGAGCAGGATTCCGGTCGTAAACGGAATTCGCAGCGCGCCGGCCTCGTCTATCATCTTAATTCTTAGCGCGGGATCCTTGTCGGGCGCCGCCTGATGCACTCCGCCGCGCGCGCGCAGTCGCGGCGAGATATTTTCGAGCATCAGGCCCATGCTGGCGTTGAGCGGACGGAGCGCGCGCATCTCGTCGGACGTCATCAGGCCGGCGTTGGTATGCGGCAGCAGTCCCTCCGCCATCGCGATTTCGCAGGCGCGTCCGACGTATTCAATCGTGGTGCGGACGCCGAGTGTCGCCAGCGTTTCGCGATATTCCTTGAATGCGACCTCGGGCTTGTCGCCCAGACACATCAGCGCCTCTTTGCATCCGAGCTCGGCGCCGCGTCGCGACCAATCCGCAATCTCGTCGGGCATCATCGTCCACGCGCCGGGATCGCCGGGATCTTTGCGAAACGTGCAGTAGGTGCATCGGTCGCGGCAGAGATTGGTGACGGGCAGAAAAACTTTGCGCGAGTAAGTTACGGCGCGGCCCTTGCCGCGATCGCGCAGCTCGGCAGCAGCGGACAGCATCGCGTCGAGGTCGCTGTGAGGGCATTCGATCAAGGCAATCGCATCGGCATCACTCAATCGCGCGCCAGCCAAGGCTCGATCGAGGATTTCACGGATCGGGGTGCCTTTGCGCTGCTCGGAAGCGAGCGATGAATGTATCGACGCCATCAATCGCGTTTATAAGCCATTCAGATATGGGGAGGCAACCTAGTTGCAAAACAAAACTACTTCAAGAAAGCCAAAAAACAGATCGGGGAATGCTTTAGTCGAGAGTGCTCTTCGGTCGGCTCGGGTGTTGTAGGCCCAGTCGGCGTACAAGCAAAAAATTGAACAAGGAGGTTTGCCGGCAAGATCGAATCCAGGTAGAGCGTTCTCTCCAGCGCATGGTCCTGCAATCTGACGAGTTGGCCGTTCACTTGACATCGGCGGTATCCATCTTGAGAGGCCGAGTCTTAGTGTCTTCGGGGCCGCACGTGGGGTTGAACAATACGATCTAAAAGGTGAACTGATCCTGGCTACGAATCGAGCCGTCGGTCTTCACGCTAATCGAGGAAGCGCCGGCACAGAGCTTGGCACCCGGGGCAGCCACGAGCCCCCCGGCTCCCGTATCGACCTCGAGCGCCGCGTTGTTCGTGAGCACATTAGCGTTGAGCCTGACCTGATTGCCCGACGTGAGGACGAGGCGTGTGCCTGGTTTTCCACCTCGGCCATCGATGGCGGCATCGACCTCGAGGTCGTGAGCAGCCCGGAGGATTAGCTGGCGGCTGTTCCCGGCCACCATTTGCGCCCTGACCGCGTTGGCCATCGACGGAGTTATCGTAAAGTCGTATGGATCGAAGAGGAGTGTGCCCGCGACCCCGTTGGCGGCGCTCAGATCGACGGTCCCGATCACGCTTAGCGTCCCGCCCGAGATCTCAACGAGGCCGCCATCGCCCGACTGGCTGCCGCCGCGTGCGGTGATGCTGCCGGCCATACTGGTCGCGTCCTGCGACAAAACTGTCACGACGCCTCCGTGACCGGCGGTCAGCGCGTCGGCGGTGATCTGGCCCCCCTGCGCGACGGTCGTGGTATTCGCCAGCGGCTCGCCGCTTACCGACGGGCCGCCTTCAGCGCGCGCCAGGGTGGTTCCGATCGCCGCAATTCCGCCGCCCGCGTCGCCCGCCAAATCGATCAGGCTCCCGGCGGCAAGCTCGGTCGAATTCCCCAGGACCTCGACGTCGCCGCCATGCTCACCCGTGTTCACCCCAGAGGCATCGAGCGTCCCTGAGACGATCGCGGGACCCGGGCCCGCATCGACGACGATCTCCCCCGGCTGAAGATTTGCGGTTCTGGCCCGAGTCACCCCGCTCATGTCGATCGAACTGCTGACGATCGGCTGCACGGTGCTCGCTGCCAGCAGCACGTCGCCGCCTGTGGCCCGGATTGCGCCGCTGTTTGACACGAGGCTGCCGAGTAGCTCACCCTCGGGGTCGACGAGGCTCGGCGCAACAAAATTGTCGTCGACCAACTGAATCAGCGGGGTGCCGTTCGGATCGAGCGTGAAGGCATCTGCCGAGCCGAGAGCGACGCTGCCAAGCGGCGCTCGGATCACCCCCGAATTCTCCACCCCGGGTGCCACGAAGGCGAGGAGCCCGCCCTTGGAGAGGCTGATCTCGCCATGGTTCACGATTGTCGCCCCGAGGTTACTTCCCGGGCTGAAGACCAGGCTGCCGCCGGCCATGAAATTCTGGCTCGAGATGGTGGCGGTGGTCGTGACGAGCCCGCTCACCGTTACCGTGGTCCTTTCTCCGTACAGCACGCCGTTGAGATTGACCGTAAATACCTGCCCGTTGGCCGTCAGCTGCCCAAGGATGATTGAGGGATTCGTCCCGGTTACCAGGTTGAGTACGGCCGCGCTCGCCGAGGGGCCGCTGAAGCTGACCGTCTCGTTCGCCCCGATCGAGAAGCTCTGCCATTTGATGACCACTTGGGGCGTAGCTTGGACAACGTTAAGCATGTGAGGGCCGCGATACATGATTTTGGCTGTCCCGGCTTGCACGACCCCGCCTTGAGGAAGCGCCCACGCGGGGGTCGCGGCAAGGACGGCTGCAGCGGCAATTGCAAACGCAACGGCCCGCGGTCGCGCTCCGGGAACTATGACTTTCGGCGGCGTCAGACGTGCTTGGACCGCTACAACCATAAAGGGAAGAGTTCTCTTTTGACTCATAGCTAACACGTTACGAGGAATCATAATTCTTTGCTGCAGGGTTACTATATTCCAGAGAAATATATTAGCACCGCGGCCAGGACGAGCGCGATTACAATGATCGGCACGTAGTGACTCTCTTCAACCTTCGGCCACCACGGAAACCACGGGAAGGGATTGGTCTTCACACTTCGATGATACTCCCCAGGGTGAAGTACGCGCGAGGATTCGCGAGGTCTTTCTGCGTTCTTCTCATTGTGTCATCCCGAGCGTAGCCGAGGGATGACACAATGAAGTGATGACACGAGGATGCGATGACACAAACTGATAAGACGGTAGAAGAAGATGCAGGAGGACACGTCATGGTGCCGACCGCCGATTCGCTCGTTCACACTTACTCGATCGTCGCGCGCGATACTGCCACCGGGCAGCTCGGCGTCGCCGTGCAGTCGCATTACTTCGCCAGCTTCGTCGTCGCGTGGGCAGAAGCGGGAGTGGGCGCGGTCGCGACGCAGGCGTTCGGAGATCCTGCGTACGGGAAGCTTGGCCTCGACCTGATGCGCGCGGGCAAGAGCGCGCCCGACACGCTCGCGGGCCTCGTCGCCAGCGATTCAATGCAAGTACTGCGGCAAGTTGCGATGGTCGACGCGAAGGGACGGGTCGCGGCGCACACCGGTTCGACGACGATTCCCGAAGCCGGCCACATCGTCGGCGACGGATTTTCCGTGCAGGCCAACATGATGCTCAAGAACTCGGTATGGCCCGCGATGGCCGAGGCGTACCGCGGCGCCAACGGCGAACTGGTCGATCGACTCCTCGCCGCCCTCGACGCGGCGGAGGCCGAGGGCGGCGACATTCGCGGGCGGCAATCGGCGGCGATTCTGATCGTCAAACCAAAGAGCACGGGCCGTCCCTGGCTCGACAGGATCTTCGATCTTCGCGTTGACGACGCGTCCGAGCCGCTGGTCGAGATTCGCCGTCTCGTTGCCGTCCGCCGCGCATACATTCATATGAGACTTGGCAACGAGGCGGCTCAGCGCAGCGATCTGGAAGCGACCGAACGCGAGTTCACTGCTGCCGAGCGGCTGGTCGGCGACAATCCCGAAATGCGCTACTGGCACGCAATTGCCTTGCTCAGTCTCCGCAAGATCGACGACGGCCTCGCGATGCTGCGCGAAGTCGGGCGGCGCGATCGCAACTGGATCGAGCTCACGCTGCGGCTGCCCAGCTTGTTGCTGTTGGGCGATTCAACATTGAAGGACCGCATACGGAAACTGCTGGAATGAATGTCGCCTTGGAGACAAAAGCGTTTTGCCCCGCTGGTCCGTAGGAGTTAGGCTGGGTGGGATAGGCGAACCCGGAGTACCCAGATGCCCGAAACCAATGTTGCGCGCGGCGGCGCCGTCGAGCCCGCTCCGCGCGTCGAGTACGAGCTTCAGCTCTACTACTGGATGAAGTTGATTCGCGCGTTCGAGGAGCGCGTCTCGCGATTGCATCGCCAGAACAAAATCCTCGGCGGCGTTTACTCGGGCGCCGGCCAGGAGGCGATCGTCACCGGAATTTGCGCGCCACTGCTGGACGGCGACTTCACGGCGCCGCTCCATCGCGACATGGGCGTGTTCATCATGCGCGGCGTCGATCCGGGCCGCCTGATGGCGCAATTGATGGGCAAAGAAACCGGTCTCTCGCGCGGCAAGGATTCGTTTCTGCACGGCGGCGACCTGGAGCACGGAGTTTTCGGATCGACCTCGATGCTTGGTTCGTCGCTGCCGGTGGCGGTTGGCGCGGCGCTCAAGTTCAAAATGAAAAAGAATCCCAACGTCGCGGTTGCCTTTTTCGGCGAAGGTGCGGCATCCCGCGGCGACGTGCATGAGGCGATGAACTTTGCCGGCGTGCACAAGCTGCCGGTGGTCTTCGTGTGCGAGAACAACCGCTATGCGTACTCGACGCCGCTGGAAAAGCAGATGGCGATCGAGGACGTCGCGGATCGCGCGGTCGCCTACGGCTTCAAGGGTCACGTGTGCTCGGGCAACGATCTGCTCGCGGTGCTCGAGTTGAGCGAGCGCCAGATTGCGAAGACGCGGGCCGGCGAAGGGCCGGTGCTGATCGAATGCAAGACGTATCGCTACCGCGGGCATAGCGAGCACGACGCGGCGCTCTACCGCGACCAGGAAGAGCTGATCGAATGGCAGAGCCGCGACCCGATCCCGCGCTTCGAGTTTTATCTCGAAAAGAAAGGCCACGACATCAAGCGCATCCGCGAGCAGATAGACGAGCGCGCGAACAAGACGGTGCAGGCCGCGGTGGATTTCGCCGAAAGCAGCCCGCTGCCAGAACCTCAAGAAGCACTTGAAGATATTTACGCGCCGCCGGGCGCACCGATTTCTTCCAACTCGCCCAATTCTTCGTCCAACGGCAACCGCTGAAGTATGGAAGTCACCTACATCAAGGCGATTAATTCGGCGCTGCACGAGGAGATGCGCCGCGACGAAAATGTTTTCGTGATGGGCGAGGACGTCGCGGATTTGGGCGGCGCGTTCAAAGCCACCGAAGGACTGCTCGACGCATTCGGCGAGGAGCGCGTCATCGACACGCCGATCTCGGAGGCGTTGATCATCGGGGCGGGAGTCGGCGCCGCGGTGCTCGGGATGCGTCCGGTGGTCGAGATGCAGTTCGCGGATTTTATCTCGTGCGGCTTCGATCAGATTGTCAACACTGCGGCGACACTGCGCTACCGTCACGGCGGCAAGGCCGGGTGTCCGCTGGTGATTCGCGCGCCGTCGGGCGCGGGCGTTCACGGCGCACTGTTCCATTCGCAAAATCCCGAGGCGTGGTTCACGCGTGTGCCGGGACTCAAGGTGGTCGCGCCCGCAACCCCGTACGACGCAAAGGGACTTTTGAAGAGTTCCATTCGCGACGGCAATCCGATCGTGTACTTCGAGCACAAGCGGCTCTATCGGAGCATCAAGGAAGACCTGCCCGAGGGCGATTTCACGGTGCCGATCGGCGTCGCGGAAATTCGCAAGGAAGGCGGCGACCTTTCGATAATCACTTACGGCGGCACGCTTGGGCAGTCGCTCGACGCGGCACGAATTGTGGAAAAGGAAGACGGGCTCGCGGTCGAGGTACTCGATTTGCGGACTCTGCTGCCGCTCGATCGTGAGGCGATACTGGCGACCGCGCGCAAGACCGGCAAAGTGCTGGTCGTGCATGAGGATCGGGTGACCGGCGGAATCGGCGGCGAGGTCTCCGCGATCATCATGGAGAACGCTTTCGAATTTCTCGACGGCCCGGTGCGCCGCGTTGCGGCCGTGGACGCACCCGTCGCGTTCAGCCCGCCGCTCGAGGAGTTCATTCTGCCGAGCACCAACAAAATCGTGGACGCGATCCGCAGTCTGGCGGCGTATTGAAATGGCGATCGACGTAACGATGCCGCAGATGGGCGAGAGCGTCGTCGAAGGCACGATCTCGAAGTGGCTGGTCAAGGAAGGCGACGTCGTCACCGAAGATCAACCGCTGGTTGAAATTTCAACTGATAAAGTCGACACGGAAATTCCGTCGCCGGGCGCGGGACGGATCGCGAAGATTGTCGCGGCGGAGGGGGAGACGCTGCCGGTCGGCGCGACGCTCGCCGTGATCGAGCAGGCAGGCGTCGAGACCACGGCGAAACTGAAAGTAGTCGCGCCCAAAGCGGCGCCGATGCCGGCACGGACCGAGTCGACACCGAACAAACCGACGGTGAAGCCTGCGCCGCCTCCACAGCCGGCACCGCCGCCTCAGTCGATTCAAGCGGCTGACGCAGGCGTTCATGAAGCCGAACCCGACGCCGGCGGTCCGCGGCGCTTTTCTCCGGTCGTGCTGAAAATCGCGGCGGAAGAGGGTATCGACCTGAGTCGCGTCCCTGGAACGGGAATTGGTGGACGCGTCAGCAAGCGCGACCTGCAACGTTACCTCGACGCGCTGCGAAAGGGCGGAACGCCCGGTCTTGCCGCGGCTCCGCAGACCAATGGCGTCGCGCAAAGCGGCTCGCGTCCGACAGCCTCGACGACGCACGCGCCGGCTCAACCGGGTCCAGGTTTCAAGCCGCCCGTTTATCAACCCGTCGAAGGCGACCTCGTCGAGCCGTTCACACGCCGGCGCAAGCTAATCGCCGAGCACATGGTGTACTCCAAGACGCATTCGCCGCACGTCGGCACTGTCGCGGAAGTGGACGTCACCATTGCGATGCGTCTGCGCGAGAAGCACAAAGACGAGTTCGCCCGCCGTGAAGGCTTCAGTCTTACGTTCCTGCCGATCGCAGCCGCGGCGACGGTGCGGGCGCTCAAGGAATTTCCGCGGATGAACGCGTCGGTGGTCGGTGACTCGGTGGTGACGCGCCACGAAATCAATCTCGGCATCGCGATGGATACCGACGAAGGCCTGCTGGTCCCGGTAATCAAGGCGGCCGAGGGTATGTCGGTGGTCGGGATTGCGCGCGCGATCGAAAGCCTGCGCCGCAAAGTCGCCGAGAAGAAAATCACCGCGGACGATCTCGCCGGCGGCAGCTTCACGCTCTCGAATCCCGGGCGCGAGGGCAACCTCTACGGATTCGCGATCATCAACCAGCCGCAGGTCGGCATCCTGCGGATGGGCGAGGTGAAGAAGCGGCCGGTGGTCGTCGAAGTTGACGGCGCCGACGCGATCGCGATTCGCACCATGATGTATCTGGCGCTCTCCTACGACCATCGCGTCGTCGACGGCGTACTGGGCAACAGTTTTCTCTATCGCGCCGCGCGCATTCTCGAAGAAGCCGACTTCGAATTGTAGCTTCAGGCTGGATGCGGGCCTTGTTGCGCGCGTAGTTGGTGGATCATGTTTGCGATCTGGCCGCTCAGGTCGCCGATTGTGCGGCTTAGCGCTGCCGCCGCGTCGGTTTCATCGCCGGGTTTCGAGGGCTGCGTCAAATGGGTCTCGACCGTGTAGAGAATGTTCTTGCCGGTCGAGTCGAGAATCGTCCATCTCGCTAACAGCGTCGCGTTGCCCTGACCGTCGGTCTCGAAGCGATAGACAGCGATCTCCACCTGCAGATCGACATGAACGGTGTTGTACCAAGGGAAGACGACTATGCGCTGGGCGCTGGCATGTGCGGCGAGGTCACGCTCGAGCGCGCTGGTGAAACCGTTCTGCAATGACTCGCCCCATCGATCCTCTTTCGAAAGCTCGAGACGATTGGGCGCGACGCGCGTCACCACTTCGGGCCGATCGAGGTATGGCGGCAGCTTGATCGGCCCAAGTCCAATCGTAAAATCGCCGCCCGTGCTCTGCGCATTCGCAGACGACGGCGCCGCGGCGTCCACCGTCGGCGTGAGTAGATAGAACTTCGAGACATCTTTCTGTGGAGCGAGAATCTGCTTCGCGAAGTATGAACATCCCGCGAGTGAAATCGCGATGGCGCCGGCCGCACAAGTTTTCAAGAGCGATGTGGTCAAGGTCATCGCCTAGTCCTGGCTGAAGTCGCGCCCGCGAACGATCGCGCTCGGGTTGCGCTGCAGGTAGTCCGCCAGCTCCTTGACCGAGTGCGCGGCGGCGGAGACATCCTGCAACGTCTGCAGCGCCTGGTAGTTGATGGGAGAGTTCGGCTCGATGGTCGTTTGCACGGTGCCGAGCGTCAAGCGGGCCTGCTTGGCGGCGGCGTCCGCGGCGCCGGAGGTCTTCTCCAAAGACGCCGACAGCGGTCGCACCTGGCTGTTCAACGTGCTGAAAGTCTGCTGGGCGCCGGCGAGAGTGTGGTCGAGTTGCTCGCGCGTTTTCTCGGAGTTGTTCACTACATCTCTAAGCGCCGGCGAGGTGGTGATTTGCCGTATCGAATCGAGCATGCCGGTCATCTGTGTGAACACGGCGTTGAAGTCGACCTTGTCGAGCCTTTCAAAAATTCGCACCGCCACGGCCTGAGCCTGCTCCAGGGTGTTTGGAATCGCGGGAATTTGCTGCAGCCCCTCCAGCGGATTTTGTACCATCACCATGGGCGTGTTCGGTTCGATGTCCAGCGCCACGTACAGCAGGCCGGTTACGAAGCTGTCCGAGCCCAGTTGCGCGCGCAGGCCTGCCTTGACCAGATTGGGAATAGTTTCCTGATCGCTCAAGTCGATGGTGGCGCCGTGGGAAAGAATCTTCTTCTCGTCGAGCTGGATGACGACCGGGATGCGCACCCGGGCTATGTTTTTGTCCTCCTGTTCGAGGCTTAGTTGAGTCTGGCTGACCTCGCCTATCTCGACGCCGTTGAATTTGACTGCGGCGCCGACCCTCAGGCCGTTAATATCGCCGGGGAAGTAGATCACAAATTTGTGCTTGGTTTGGAACAGGCCGCCCTTCAGGACGACGACCGCGGCCAGGATCAAACCCAGCGCGCCCAAAACGAACGCACCCACTGTTGCCGGATTGACTTGCTTACCCATGATTCCTCGCTGATTTTTCCGCGTCCTCTCCGCCGCGCGTCAGGAAAGTTCGCACGCGGTGGTCGGTGCTATGCGCGAGCAGGTCCTTGGGGTCGCCGTGTGCGATCATGGTCCTGCTCTCCGCGTCGAGAAAAACGCTGTTGTTGCCGATTGCGAAAATGCTGGCCAGCTCGTGAGTCACTACCACGATGGTCGCGCCAAGATTGTCGCGCAGTTCCAGGATCAAGTCGTCGAGCAGGCGCGAACTTATCGGATCGAGGCCGGCGGACGGCTCGTCAAAGAAAAGTATTTCAGGGTCCAGTGCGATCGCTCGCGCAAGGCCCGCCCGCTTCTGCATCCCGCCGCTGATCTGGCTCGGATAATAGCCTTCGAAACCCTTGAGCCCGACCAGAGCCAGCTTCAATGCGGCGACCTGTCGAATTTCCTGATCCGTCAGGTCGGTAAATTCCTCGAGCGGCAGCCCGACGTTCTCCGCCAGCGTCATCGAGCTCCACAGCGCGCCGCCCTGATACAGCACGCCGAAGTGCCGCAGCATCTCTTCGCGCTGGAGCGGCTCGGCCGCGGTGAAATTGAAATCGCCGTACCAGACCTCGCCCTTGGCAGGCTCGATCAATCCCAGCATGTTGCGCAGCAGCGTGCTTTTCCCGCTGCCGCTGCTGCCCATGATTATGAAGATGTCGCCGTGCTTGACCGTGAAGTTTATGTCCTTCATCAGCACGAACGTTCCGTAGGCCATCGTCAGATTCTTGACGGTGATCGGCGGCGGTCCGTCTTTGGGAAACCTCGTCACGGAGACCGGTTTCCCGTCCGAGGCTTTGAATGATCCGTGGGTCGTGGCCATATCAGCGCGCCGCGCTGTCCGGGTTGATTCTCACCTTCGGCTTAAGCACCTAGATTCCCAGGATGTTGAAGACGAACGCGAAGATTCCGCATGCGACGATTACATACACGATTCCAGTCACCACCGCCTCGGTCGCCGCCTCGCCGACCGCCGACGAGCTGTTGCCGCACTGAAACCCGCGCATGCATCCGGCGACCGCGATGATTATGCCGTAAACGGCGGCCTTGAATATGCCGCCGAAGATCATTGTGAGCGTAATCGCGTGCCTCGTCTCTGTGTAGTAAGTGCGCAGACTGATATGGAGCATCGTCGTGCTGACGAACGCGCCGCCGGCCATCCCCAGGCAATCGGCGTATACGCACAGCAACGGGATCATGAGAAACAACGCCAGCACGCGCGGCAACACCAGGAATTCGAGCGGCGAGATTCCCATCGTGGTCAGAGCGTCGATTTCCTGCGTCACCTTCATCGAGCCAAGCTGCGCGGCAAACGCGGCGCCGGTGCGCCCGGCCATGATGATTGCGGTCATCATCGCGCCCATGTCGCGAGTCATCGCGATTGCGACCAGGTCGGCGACGTAGATTGCCGCGCCGAATTGCTGCAGCTGTACCGTGCCCATGAATGCGAGAATCACCCCGACCAGGAAGGTGACCAGCGTGACGATGCCGAACGCGCTCGCGCCGCAATCCTGGATCACCACCATCAGGTCGATCCTTCGAAAACGCGCCTTGCCCACGCATAGCTTGGCGAACGCGATCGACACTTCGCCAAAGAAGCGCAAAAAGTCGTCCAGCCCTTGCGCATACGAAATCGCTTCCTGGCCAAGCTGTTCGATGAACGACGTGTGCGAGACCTCGGCGCGAGCGCCGGTCTTTTCGGGCACCGCTTCCGCGAGCTGAATCAGGCTGCGCACGCCCTCGGGAAGCGGGCTCCAGTCCGCGCTCAACTTGCGCTTATGGCAAATCTCGCTGACGCCGAGCAGGAACGTGAGCAGGCCACTGTCCCAGTCGCGAAGCTCGGCCGCGTCGAAGGTCAGCCGGGTCGGTTTAGGTGGGGTGTCGAGCTGTTTCGTTAACGCGTCCGGCGATGCCAGCCCGTGATGAAGATGCCAATCGCCGGCGAGCCGGATGACCAGGGTGGAATTATCGGCGCGCGCAAACGAAAGCTCGCTCGATTGCCGGGATTGTTGGGGCGCCTCCATCGGTGCGGCTCAATAGCTCGCCGATAAAAGGTAGCACAATTCTTCGTCTTTCGATGGCTTAAGCGGCTGTTTCGCAAGCCAAAGGCTGGCGCATCGAATATAATATTTTCCATGAAGGCGATGGTGGTTGAAAAGCCCGCGCCGATCGAATCGGATCCGCTCCACGCGATCGACGCTCCAGTGCCCGAGCCGGGGCCCGGCGAAATTCTGGTGCGCGTGCGGACCTGCGGCGTATGCCGGACCGACCTTCATGTCGCCGAGGGCGACTTGCCGCCGCGACATCCGCGAATCATTCCAGGTCACGAAGTGGTGGGCGTCGTGGACAAGCGCGGCGTCGGCGCGGCTCGGTTCAAGCAGGGCGATCGAGTCGGCATCGCATGGTTGCGCGAGACCTGCGGGGTTTGCGTCTATTGCCGCCGCGGTCGCGAGAATCTCTGCCCGAACGCGCGCTTCACCGGCTACGATCACGACGGCGGCTACTGCGAATGGGCCGTGGTGCGCGAGGATTTCGCCTACGCACTGCCCGATTCGCTCGGCGACGAGGAAGCGGCGCCGCTGTTGTGCGCCGGAATAATCGGCTTCCGCGCAATCAAGCGCGCTGACGTCAGGCCCGGCGCGACGGTCGGACTCTACGGCTTCGGCGGCTCGGCTCATCTTGCGATCCAGGTGCTGCGCCACTGGGGATGCCGCGTGTTTGTCATGAGCCGCGGCGGGCCGCATCGCGATTTGGCGAAGGATCTCGGCGCCGAGTGGATCGGCAACGCGGAAGACGCGCCGCCCGCGCCGCTCGACGCGGCAATCCTGTTCGCGCCGGCGGGGAACCTCGTGCTGCCGGCCATGCAAGCGCTCGATCGCGGCGGCATCCTGGCCGTCGCGGGGATTTATCTAAGTCCAATTCCGGAGCTGGACTACGAAAAGCATCTCTTCTATGAAAAAGAACTTCGCAGCGTGACGGCCAACACGCGCGCCGACGGCGAAGAGTTCCTGAAACTGGCCGGCGAGATCCCAATCCACACGAGCACCGTCGCCTTCGGCCTCGCCGAAGCCAACGTCGCGCTAAAAATGCTCAAGCACGACGAGATCAAAGGCGCCGGCGTGCTCCGAATCTCGTGAAGAACTTAATCTACTGTGAAACCCACCGTGGGTTTCACACTTCCTTGGGCAGAGGTGACCCCTGCACCCGGTACTAAGAAAGATGCGGCACCTCGTGCCACTTACTTTTTGTGTCTTTCTGCAAGTTTTGCTTCACTCAGAGCGGCTGTTTCATTAGACTTTGTTGACGGGCCGACGCGATGCTTGCTAGCCTTCAACTGCGACCATCTAACGTATATATCACGCGCCAGAGGCATCGATGGCATTAACTAAAAGCGGGCTCGAATCCGGCAGCGGCGACGAGATTCTGCTCGGCGATACCGCGGTCCTGACCCGTCTCGACAAGGCGCTCGGCTGGGCGCGAAAATTTTCGATCTTTCCGTATCCCTTCGCGACCGCGTGCTGCGCGATGGAATATATGTCGCTCTCGATGACGCCTTACGACATCGACCGCTTCGGCGCGCTGCTCCCGCGCTTCACTCCGCGCCAGGCCGATCTGTTGATGGTCATCGGCACCGTGACGGTTCGCCAGGGACCGATTTTGCGCCGCGTTTACGATCAGATGGCGGAGCCGAAGTGGGTAATGGCGTTTGGCGCGTGCGCGTCGACCGGTGGCTTTTACGACAACTACGCGACCTTGCCTGGCATCGACAAAATTGTCCCGGTTGACGTATATGTTCCCGGCTGTCCGCCGCGGCCCGAAGGCGTGCTCGACGCACTGATGGCGCTGCAACGCAAAATCCAGGGCGAGAAGCAGAAAATCATGGCGCTCAGCGAAAAGCATCCCGCCTGATCACTCGAAAGGGCGCACCGGACTCACATGGAACGGATACTGACGCGCTGGCTGGATATCCCTGATCTTCGAAAGCTCGACGTGTACCTGGCGAACAACGGCTACAAGGCCGCGCGCAAGGCATTCTTCGAGATGACGACCGACGACATCATCAACGAAATCAAGAACTCGAATCTCCGCGGGCGCGGCGGCGCGGCGTTTCCGACCGGCGTCAAGTGGAGTTTCATTCCGAAGGATTCAAAAAAACCGGTTTACGTCTGCGTCAATGGCGATGAGAGCGAGCCGGGCACCTTCGCCAATCGCTATCAGTTCGAAAACGATCCGCACGGTATCATCGAGGGGATCCTGATCGCCTGCCGCGCGGTCGGTTCGCATACCGCGTACATTTACTTGCGCGGCGAATTCTCCGTGCAGAAGCGCAGCATCGATGCCGCCCTCGATGACGCCCGCGCCGCGGGCTACGTCGGCAAGGACGTAATGGGTTCCGGCTACGGTGTGGACATCTGGACGCATAAGGGCGCGGGTGCGTACATATGCGGCGAGGAAAGCGCGCTGCTGGAATCGCTCGAAGGCAAGCGCGGCTACCCGCGCAACCGGCCGCCGTTCCCCGCGATCGTCGGCGCGTTCGGATGCCCGACTGTCGTCAACAACATCGAGACGCTGTCGAACGTGCCGCACATAATCAATCGCGGCGCCGCCTGGTACAAGGCCATCGGCCCCGAGAAGAGCCCCGGCACCAAGCTGGTATGCGTCTCAGGCCATGTGAATAAGCCCGGCCTGTACGAGTTACCGATGGGCACGCCGATGAAGGAAATTATCTACGACATCGGCGGCGGCATTCTCGACGGCAAGACGCTCAAGGGCGTCATACCGGGCGGCTCGTCGTTCCCGGTCCTTAACAAGGACGAGGCCGAGCACGCGATTTTCGATTTCGACTCGATGCGCACGATTGGTTCCGCGATGGGCTCCGGCGTGGTCATCGTCATGCACGAGGATACCTGCATGATCGATATGCTGCGGGCGACCGCGCACTTTTATCATCACGAGTCGTGCGGGCAGTGCACGCCGTGCCGCGAAGGATGCGGCTGGATCGAAAAAATCATGATCGAGATGGAAGCGGGGCAGGGCAAGATCGAGCAGCTCGAGCTGCTCAACAACATCTCCGACAACATGGTCGGCAATACGATCTGCGTGCTCGCCGACAGTATCGCGATGCCCGTCAAGAGCTATGTCGCCAAGTTTCGCGATGAATTCGAAGCGCACATCAAGCTCGGGCGCTGTCCGTTCAAGACCGCGTCCGCGCAGCAGGCTGCGTGATTAATTCAAATGCCCAAGCTCACGATTGACGGCAAAGAAGTTGAGGCTGGCGGCAACCTGAATCTCATCCAGGCGGCCGAGCTCGTCGACATCGAGATTCCTCATTATTGCTTCCATCCCGGCTTGTCGGTCCCCGGCAACTGCCGCATGTGCCTGGTCGAAGTCGAAAAGGCGCCCAAGCTCCAAATCGCCTGCAACACGCGCGTCGCCGACGGGATGGTCGTACACACCAACAGCGACAAGGCCAAGACCGCGCAGAAGGCGGTGCTCGAATTTCTGCTGATCAACCATCCGATCGATTGTCCCGTTTGCGATCAGGCCGGCGAGTGCAAGCTGCAAGACTACTACATGGATTACGATCAGCAGCCGTCGCGCTTTCCGCTGCCCGAGAAAAATCACAAGGGCAAGGCGATCGACATCGGTTCGGGCGTGATGCTCGATCAGGAGCGATGCATCCTGTGCGCGCGATGCACGCGGTTCTTTGACGAAATCACCAAGACTTCCGAGCTCGCGATCTTCGAGCGCGGCGATCACAACCGCATCGACATCAATCCCGGCCAGCCGGTCAACAATAAGTACGCTGGCAACGTCGTCGACATCTGCCCGGTCGGCGCGCTCACCGAGAAAGAATTCCGCTTCCGGATGCGCGTGTGGTACCTGCATCGCACCGCGTCGGTCTGCGGCGGATGCGAGCGCGGATGTGCCATCGACATCCATCACCATCGCGGACGCATCTACCGCTTCAAGCCGCGCTTCAACCCCGGCGTCAACAGCTACTGGATGTGCGACGAGGGCCGTCACAGCTTCCCCGCGCTGCAGAACGAGACGCGGCTCACGTCGCCGCTCGTGCAGGCGAAGGACCAGCTGGTAGTCGAGCCGTGGGGCGAAGGAGTCAGGCGCGCCGCGTCGATCATCGCGGACTACAAACGCAGCTACGGTCCCAATTCGATCGCGGCCGTCGTCGATGCGACGTCCACCAACGAAGAAGCGTTCGCGCTCAAGCAACTGATGAAGACCGCGATCGGATCGGATCGAATCGCGACGCTCAACTGGTCGCCGCCCGGCGTCAGCGGCGATGACGACTTGCTGATTCGCGCCAACAAAAATCCCAACACGCGCGGACTCGCCGCGCTCGCTCTGTCTGCCGATGGACTCGACGGCCTGGCAGCCGCGGTCGCGTCAGGCGAACTCAAGATGCTCATCGCATTTCGCGCCGATCTGGTTCGCGCACTCGGCGAAGAGGAGTTCGTCAGGCGCTTCGGCGCGCTCGACTACATGCTGGTGTTATCAACAGATGCCAACGAGACGTGTCAGATGGCCAACCAGGTCTGGCCGATCGCGGCGTATCCCGAAATCGACGGCAGCTTTACGAACTTCCAGGGCCGCGTGCAGCGAATTAAAGCGGCGTTCCCGCCGCCCGGAAACGCGATCTCCGGTGTCGAGGCGATCGCACGGCTAGGTCACGCACTCGACGGCGTCGATCGTCCGCACTCTGCGGACGCCGTCTTCGCCGCGATGGCCGCCACAGAGCCCGCCTTCAAAGGCCTGGCTCTCGCGACGCTAGGCGAGCACGGCGCCGATATCGCCGCAAGCTGAACACACACTTCGCTACTGGCTCGACGGCTGGAACACTATCTCGACGCGATCCAGGTAGCTGAGCAGTTGCCGCGCGAGCGTTGTCACTGCGCCATCGTCGCGCGCGGCCGCGGCCTGCTCAAGCCCGCGGCCCATCTCCGTCATCGACTCGAAACCGTAGCTGCCGCCTTCGCCCTTGATTCGATGCGCGATACTGCTGATTGCCGCGTAGTCGCGGCGCGCCAGCGCCTCGAAAATCGTGTCGATATCGGCGCGTTTGTGCGTCAGAAAACCCGGGATCAGGTCGCTCAGGTCCTCGTCCACTTCCACTATTACTCGGTCCGGCATATTTCCTCCTTGTGATCGGCAACTTCCGCCCTTTGGTCATCCAATTGGTTCGGTTCTATTGCGTCGCGAATCGCATCGAGCAGCGTCGCCTTGCGGACCGGCTTGGTTACGTGGGCGTCGCATCCCGCCGCCTTGGTGCGATGCACCGCCTCTTCCAGCGCCGACGCCGTCAGCGCCACAATCGGAGTGCGGGGACGATCATTCGCCCGCTCCCAGCCGCGAATCGCGGTGGTCGCTTCGTAGCCATCAACGATCGGCATCTGGATATCCATCAGCACCAGGTCGAACTTCCCCGCGATGAATTTATCGATCGCCTGCCGGCCATCTTCGGCTTCTTCGAGACGGTAAGGTGTTTTTTTCAGATACGCACGGATCAACGCGCGGTTATCGTGCGAATCGTCGGCCATGAGAATTTGCAGCGGCCGATCCAGTATTGGCGAAGTCGATGCCGGAGCGATTGCCGGCGATGCGCGCCCGTTGCTATGCGGCTCGACCCGCG
This sequence comes from uncultured delta proteobacterium, assembly GCA_963724395.1. Classification (GTDB taxonomy): domain Bacteria; phylum Desulfobacterota; class Binatia; order Binatales; family Binataceae; genus Binatus. The sequence goes on from CAVRUK010000006.1 coordinate 1,573,816, forward strand.
TTCCGTCGCATGCGCGCGCGATCGATGCGAACAACTCGGCGCGCCGCACCGGTTTGACAATATAGTTGTCGACCCCAATCGCACGCAGCCGCGCAAGCTCGGCGGTCAAGTCGTTGGTGCCGAGCATCATTACGATCCGCGGCCGACCGGTCCCGCCACCCACCAGGCACTCCGCGACCTCGAATGCTCCTCTCGCCGGCATCGTGCCATCGAGCAGCACGACCTGGAAGTGTGACTGCCGAGAATCATCGAGACGGAGTTCGGCGAGCGCCTCCGTCACCGACGACGCCTCGGTCACGATCGCCCCTTGCGAGGTAAGTAGCCCCGAGACAATCGAGCGGCTGTCGGCGTTGTCATCGAGCAGCATGATTCTCAGCTCGGGGAAACGTCGTGGCGGCTGCGCCGCGGGCCGGGCAGCCGCCATGACAAATTGCGCCGTGAATGAAAACGCGCTTCCCGTGCCCGGTTCGCTCGCGACTTCAACCTTGCCGTGCATCAGCGCGACCAGCCTCGACACGATTGCCAGTCCGAGCCCGCTGCCACCGTATTTGCGCGAGGTGGAAGAGTCGGCCTGGCTGAACGCGTGGAACAGGAGGTGACGCTTGTCGGTCGGAATTCCGATGCCGGTGTCGGTTACCGTGAACTTGAGCGCGCCCGCGGCGGTCGAGTCCGGGTCGCGTTTCACCGACACCATTACCTGTCCCTTCTCGGTGAATTTGATCGCGTTGCCGACCAGGTTGATCAGGATCTGTCCGAGTCTCAATGGATCGCCAAGCGCGACTTCAGGAATCTCCGGCGCAAACCGCACCATCAGCTCGAGCCCCTTTTCATGCGCACGAATCGCCAGTGTCTCGAGCACCTTCTCGGTCACGTCTTTCGGATTGAACTCGACCGCCTCGAGGTTGATACGCCCGCTCTCGACTTTGGCCAGGTCAAGGATGCCGTCGATCAGTTTGAGCAGCGCATGGCCATTGCGGATCACGGTCGTGAGATATTTTCGCTGCTCGTCATCCAGCCGCGTTTCCATGAGCTGATCGGCCATCCCGAGGATCGCGTTCATCGGCGTGCGAATCTCGTGCGACATGCTGGACAGGAACTCCGACTTGGCCCGTGACGCCGCCAGCGCCGCCTCGCGCGCGCCGACCAGCTCGCGTTGCGTCATCTTCAGGTCGGAAATCCCACGCGAAATAGTCAGGCAGCAGAGCCGTCCCTGCAGCTCAAGAAACACCGCCGAAATGAGCACCGGCCGTTCCGAACCGTCTTTGTTACGCAACGCCACCTCGACGTTGCGGACTTCCTTGGTCTTGGCAAGTTGCTTGGCGAAAGCCAGCATCTCATCCTGATGGATCCACAAATTGAGTTCGGAGAAATGATGGCCAATAGTCTCTTCGCGCGAGAACCCGCTCGATTCGACGAACTCCCGGTTGACGCTGATATAGATTCCGTCGGGCCCGGTCAGCGTCATGCTGTCGAGGTTCGCATCGAACATTCGGCGGAAGGTTTCCTCGCTGTCACCGAGCGCCTTCACCTGCCGCGACAATTCCTCGCGCGCCGACAGCAGGTCGCGTTCGATACGCTTTCTTGCGGTGATGTCGCGAATGTACGCGACCACGCACGGTTCGCTTCCCAGGTTGATCATCGATGCCGAGATCAGGGTGGGAACGCGGGTGCGATTGGCGGTCTGAAATTCGACCTCGAGGTTGCGCACCACGCCGTCGCGCGCGAGCGCCGTCGCCAGCCGCAGCCGGTCAGCCGGATCAGCCCACACCTCGAGCTCGATAGGCGAACTACCCATCGCCTGTTCGCGTGTGTAGCCGCCCAGGCGCAGAAACTCGTCGTTGACGGCTACGAACTTGCCATCTGACACGCGGTTGACGGAGATCGCGTCCGGACTCACGTCAAAAATATCGCGAACCGCCTTGGCGTTCTCGTCGAGCTTGCGCGAGGCTTCTTTGGCCGCCGTCAGATCGCGAATCATCGTGACCACGCAGTCTTCGCCCTGGAGTTCGACGCGCACCGCCGCCAGCAGCGCCGGCATCAGGCCTCCATCGGGAAGAATGAAATCGACCTCCAGGTCGCGCACCACACCCTCTGCCACGACGCGTTCACGAAACTTCTGATGCTGCTCCTCGCTCGCCCAGATCTGACGCTGGCCCTTGCGGGAATCGTCGAGATCCTGTTGTCCATAGCCAAGCCGCGCGAACTGCTGGTTGAAATCGATGTAGCTGCCGTCGGACAGCCGGGTCACCACGATAATGTCCAGCGTCGCGTCGAAGATCTTGCGCAAAGCGGCGTGACTGGCGCGCAGATTCGTCTCGACGCGTTTGATCTCCGTGATGTCGCGCGTCATCGAAATCACGCACCGCTCACCCTCGACTTCGAGCACCGACGCCGAGATCAAATTCGTCTCGTCGCTGCCGTCCTTGCGGCGCTGCGTGATTTCCATGTTCCTGACGAGGCCGGACTGTTCGATGCTCTCGACAAACCGCGTCAGTTCCTCGGCATGTGGCCATGTCCCGAGCGCGATCACGCCGGTCCCCATCACATCGTCGCGCGTGTAACCCGCCACCTGGTACTTGTCGTTGACGGCGATGAAACGGCCGTCGACCAGGCTGTTGATTGCGATGTTCTCCGGCGACGCGTCGAAGACCTTGCGCAGCATCGATTCGCTTGCCTGCAGCCGAACTAGGTCGTGTTCCCGCGCAGTTGCGATTTCCGCGCGCAAATCCATCTCGCGCCTGAGCAAACGATCGTTCTCGGCCAGCGCCGCCAGTTGCTCGGCCAATTTGCGCCGATAGCGGCCGCCATGAACCGAACTCAACTGCGACAACAGCGCCGCGCCCGCCAGCATCGTCCAGGCGACCGCGAGGTGCGAGTTCGGATCGCTGGTCTGGGTCGAGTACGCCAACAGAGCCAGGGCTCCGACAGCCTCGAGCGCCGCCTGCCAGCGCGGGCTCCACGGCAGCAGGACGCCGGCCCCGAAGAAGCACAGCCAAAGCGATTTGACCAGCACGTCGCCGTCGCTGTTGATGACCGCAATCCACGCCGTGCTCGCGATAATCGACGCGAAAAGCGCCAGCGTCAGAGCCTGCCAGTTCCGCATTGCGCGCGGCGACAGCGTCGTCATGAGCGCAACCAGGCCCAGCGCCATGCTGGCGATGTGAAGCGGCAGCGTTCTCGCGAACATCTGCTGATGCTCTGCCGCGTCAAGCACGGTGTATCCGATCTGAACTGCTATGACCGCCAACGAGACCGCGCACAGGAGCGACGACACCCACGCGAGATCATCGCCGGCACCCGTCACGAGGGTGATCGCTGCGTCACCACCGCCCGCCGCGTCGATTGCGATGCCGTCGACTATCGGAGCGGTAGCGCCACGCTGCGCCGACGCGGCTGTGCCGTTGACTGTGTGCCGCAGGTCACCAATCCCCAAGCCCGCGGGAGGATCGATCTCATCGATCTGATGGTCCACACCTCATAGCAAGTCCAATGCCCTCACCAGGCACGGCAACGACTTGCTATCGATGGCTGACGCTGCCTTCTGTCGCCGAATTTCCGCGTCGTCGCGAAGGGTGTTTCAAAATGCGTCGCTCGCTTCCGAAAGTGTCATACACAAGCTACCTGTTGACACCCATGACTGTACGAATCGTAGTTACTGCCGCTCCGTTGGCTGGTTCTTATCCTCAAATCTAGTGTCTCCATTCCTTGGGGTCGTAAGGGTGCCCCGTGCTCACCTCAACGTTACACACCGATCTACCCCACCGGATAAAAAAGTCCCGAATCTTTTTCCAACATTTCATTGTTCGCTTTTTAATGAGCTTGAAGAGAATTGCGCGGCCGCGCGCAACACCTCGCGATTCGCAGCGCAGCCGCGCTCGTCAATGCACCGTCATGGAGCAGCTCTAACCATCGATGCGGTGGTGAAGAAATCGCGATCGACTCCGCCCATATTGATGTACCAGCATTCCCGTTCAGGCGTGTTCTGTCCGGGCAGGTAGCACATCGTGCTCATGCCGGATTGCACGTCGGTCGAAGAGGCGCCGACGACAAACTCGCGTTTGAACGGATAGATCGCGATGCGCGCGTCGGGCACCGGCCGGTCCCTGTATGTCAGCCAATAAATGTGGTTCTGCCACAGCTCGCCGTTGGCGTCGTATTCGTCGACGTACGGCTCAAACCACATCTCGCCGTCGATATACAAAATCGACTTCGCATGCAGCGCCTGCGAGTTGACCGAATGCCAGCGCGGCGTTGTCTGCACGATGTACATCGAACGAAGCTCCCAGTTCTCGGGACAGGCGCTCGCGCCGCCATCGGTTGCACAGGTTATTTCCGGTGAATTTTTGGCATGAACCGACGCCAGCATCGTCTTCTGTCCGAGCAGCTTGTAGTTGTATTCTTCGATCTTCGCGTTGAAGCCGGAATAGTGATCGGGATCGAATGCGGTCGGGTTGGCGCCGCCGGCCACCGCGTCGCTCATCAGGCCCTCGTCGAGCCGCCGCAGTCTGCGTGTGCCCGGGGTCCACTGCCAGATGTCGTCGGCCTTGGCAGGGCTGGCATATCGATATCGCACGAAACCGCCGCCGCGCAGATTCTCGGGCGCCAGGATTGGATACAGCGCGAACATCCAATAGCGATTGGTCTTCTTGAAGTCCGGATCGATCGGTATCGGATCGACTTCGGTCCGCCCGACCTCGTCGTAACCGGCGTAGTGGCCAATCTGGAAATAGTCAATTGGCCGGTACGGCTTATTCAGGCCCGTATACTCATCATCGCAGTCGTAGTACCGCAGATCGTAGTCATCGGACGTGATAGGACGAAATGCGGCGTCCCACATTATCTTGGTCGCGATGTTCGGATCGTTCACGTCGAGAAACGGAAACGGCTGTCCCGCCACATAGTCGATCATCGTCCGGCCGTCGGGCGAAAGCCGCACTTGTTCGCCGTACTTCTCAGTTGCATCGCGGTACGGCGGTGGCCATTGAACTATCGACGTCGGCACGATGTCCATCGTCATCCCGCGAGTTACCTTGTAGTACACGCCCGGCGATACCAGGTCCTTTACCTTGTAGGCGTTCGTCGCGGTAATTACGTCGCCCGGTTTCACACTTGATGGCGGCGAGGTGGCGGCGCTGGCGAACGGCGGAGCAAGCGCAAATGCAATGGCCGCTACGATGAGAAATGAGAGCATTGATGCCGTTCTGCGACTGGACACACGACTTCCCTTCAGCATATTTGCCTCCTGTTTGCGAAGCCGGGCTTCGGCCCTGATTTCGGTGTCCCAAGCGAGCCGCTACGGGTCGCTCCGGAAGGGGAGTGATCTGCAGAGCGCGCCAGTCGCGGACTCTGCGTGGGCATCTGATCAGTGGACGCGCTATTCGCGCGCCTTATTCAAGCCCGACGAATTGTTAATGATGAGAAATTCTAAAATAGGAAAAGTTCGATCTAATACCTTCGATCAGCCGCCGAGCGCCGTCTCGAAATCCTCGAGCAGGTCATCGCTCGATTCCAGTCCGACCGACAGCCGGATCAGCCCGTCGCCAATTCCCGACCGTGCGCGCTCCGCGGGCGACATTCCCGAATGCGAAGTCGTCGCCGGCCGCGTAATCAGACTCTCGACGCCACCGAGGCTGGGCGCGCTGATCGGAATCGTCACGCGATCCATGAAACGCCGCGCCGCCTCGAGGCCGCCCGCCAGCTCGAAACTGAGCACTCCGCCGAAGCCGTCGAACAGCTCGCAGGCGCGGATGTGATTCGCGTGGCTCTCGAGCCCGGGATAATTCACCCGCGCCACCGCGCGATGCTGCTCGAGCCAGCGCGCAATCTTGAGCGCGCTTTCATTCTGATGGCGCACGCGCACCGCGAGCGTCTTCATTCCGCGATGCAGCAGAAAGCATGCGTGCGGATCGAGGCTGCCGCCCAGATGGTTCAGTGTATGCGTGATGCTTTCGACCAACGCCGCGCGGCCGATCACCGCGCCCGCCACAATATCGGTATGCCCGTTGAGATACTTGGTACCGCTATGGAGTGACAGATCGAAGCCGATTTCCGCGGGTCGAAAATTAATCGGACTCGCGAACGTGTTGTCGATTATCGAGACGAGCCCGTTCTCCGCCGCAAAATCCACCGCCGCTTGCAAATCACTCACCTGCAGTAGCGGATTCGACATCGCCTCGACGTAGATTGCCTTGGTGTTGGGACGAATCGCCTCGCGCCACGTGCCCGGCTCGTCGCCATCGACGAAATCCACGGCCATCCCGTAGCGCGGAAACTCTTCGGCGAACAGGTCATGCGTGCCGCCGTAAACGCAGTGCTGCGCTATCAGATGTCCTCTGCCGGCCAGCACTGTGAAGAGCGCCGCCGAAATCGCCGCCATCCCGCTGCCCGCGACCAGCGCCGCCTCCGCGTTCTCGAGCGCCGCGAGCTTGGCATGCAGCACTTTTTGATTTGGCGTGTTGTTGAGCCGGATGTAGCGCAGGTCGTGATAGCTGGTCTGCCCCGCGTACTCGTAGGTCGAGGATTGAAAGATCGGCATCGTGACCGCGCCGCCGATGAGCGGCTCCGGCTCGCCGGCGTGAATCAGCTTGGTGTCGAGCCCCTTGATAAGTCGCGCCATGCAGCCTCCGATGCCACGACATGTATCACTCGGCGCCTCACGGAAAATAGGTGTCCGCCGCCTTACCCTTGCTGTCGCTGTCGGCCACGTTACCGAGCACCGGGCCTTCGCCAGGCAACGCGGCACGGCCGAAAAGTGCCGCAGTCTGATCGCTGTATAGCAGATGCCAGCGCGCGTCTTTCCTGACGAGATCGGCGCCCTTGGTGCGAGTGCCCATCAGTACGTAATCGTGCGGATACTCGTCGAGCAGACTCTCCGCGCCCTTCATGCCGTAGAAAAACATCGCGTACGCGCCTTCCTGCTTGTCGGTATAAACCAGCTCGCCACGCGGATCGATATAAACCTTGAACGCGTCGGCGGCGTGCCACAGGATGTACGAGCCCCATTCGAACTCGCACAGCATGTTGCCGTGAAGTTTGTGCTGCTCGATGAACGCGAGCGCACCGGTCGGCACCGGCTCCCAGGTTTTGAGCCGATTCGAGAAGGTTCCTCCCACCAGCGCGAGCATCAATGCGCATATCCCCAGCAGCAGCGGCGCCGGTTCGTCACTCGCCGCCGGCTGCACCCCAGGCTTGATCTCCGCGCCGCGCTCCGATGCCAGACTCGTGTGACGAGCCAGCGGAATCGCGACCGCGATGACTCCGATCGCCACGTTGCGAGCGACGTAGAAGGCCGCCCCAATGAAGATCGCCGCGATTGCGATCATAGGCGCGTCGTCGAGGTCGGGAGCTATCGCAACCGCCGCGACGAACCCGCCAAACATCAGCAGCGGAGCGACGTCCTGAAGCAAATCCACCTTGTTTTCCCGCCAAGCCGTCAGCATCAACTTCGTCAGCGGCACCCAGTCGTTGATTATCTTCCGAATCAGCGGATCGCCGACCGAATGCGCCACTCCCATCCACAAGCCCACGCCGAACGGATTGATAATCGTCGCCGCCGCGCATCCAAGCGTGACCAATGCGAGCCGCCACGCCGACGCCATGCGGGCCGCGTCTCCCGCGAATCCTTGGAGGAACATAACCGCGGCGGCAACCCCCATCGCGCCAAGTCCTACGATGTAACCGCCGTGAAAATTCGCCCACAACGCGAACATCGGGATCAGCGGCCATAGGATCGCCCCGCGCCGATAGACCTCGATCGCGATCGACATCATCACGACGCTGATCATCATGAAGGTGAAGAGCTGCGGCCGAAATTGCATCTGCGTCGATATCGCAACGGCGCTGAGGATCAGCGTCAGCCGTTGCACGCGCGCCGACGCGCTGGTGGCGGAAATCCCGATCGCCAACGCCACTATCAGAATGCTCGAAACAACAATTTTAAGGAGCTTGAGGCCGAATACTCCGAGATGCGCGTAGCAGAAGGCCAACGCCACCTGCGAAAGCCACTCGTGATTGTGCCATGGCGCGCCCACCGCGGCGTAGGAGTAGGTATCGAAGCGCGGAATATAGCCGGTGCGGAGTGTCGTCTGGCCGGTCAGCATGTGTATCCACAAATCCGGCTCGGCGAAGTTGTCGGCCGTCGCCAGCGCGATCGAAAGGATCACCGTCCATCGCGAATTCGAAAGGAGCGAATAGCGTGGCAGCTCAGACTCCAACATTCACCAACCTCAACCTCAACACCGCTCCCGATGCCCGCTTCCGCTGAGCGTTTGCGCTACGCCGGACACGTCGAACGGCCAGGCGCGACACTCCGCGGACGCATCGCCGCTTGAACGATCGCAATAGAAACAGCGGCCACCGCAGCGCCCGCTATTATGTCGACCAGGTAATGATGTCCGGCAAATGGAATAGCCACTAGCATTAGTACATTCAGTATCAGCATCGGCACAAAGCTCCACGATGGTGGACGATGTACATATCCAAATAGAATAGCCAGAACGGTATGGAATGAAGGAAACGCTACAATTCCCTCCATATCCGTTAGTGCGAATGCCGACAGACTGCCGTTGCGTATTGTCACCAGGACCGCCGACCACTCCGGCATACCGCCCTTGCCGAAGGGACCCAGCGCCGGGAACAGCCCCGACAGCGAAATAGTAATCAAGGCCGCCACCATTCCAATGTACAGCAGTTCTCGATTTCGGTCGCCGCGCCCGGTTACCGCGAAATAGGCAAGCGACGCGAAAATCTGGAGGATCATGCTGTTGTAGGCATGCGACAGGATGTATCGCACCGTCCGGTTCGATGTGACCAAATGAAAGCCAGCCATCCAATTGAATCCGAGCGCCGCATCCATCCGCGTAAACAGCTGATCGCACATCGGCATCCGAAGAGTCGCAACATCATAACTGTAGATTTCGAGCACGATTGCGAGCGCGATCCACAGCGCGCAATAGTGCGCTGCTTCCGACACCTGTGGCGCGCGTCCCAGATAATCCAGAAGGAAACCCACCGCCGCGAGCATGGCGATCGCCCGCACCGCCGCGAGGACGCCAGTTATTTTGAAGCCAGCGTGCGCGGCCCATAGCCAGTCAATCGCGGCAACCGTCAGGATTGCCGCCCAGGCTCTCAGGATGTGGCGCGGGTCGTCGAGAAATTTCCTCGACGCGCGCACGCTCACGCGTGTTGGCTTGTAGCGGGATTCCGGCGAGGCGTCCAAATCTTCGGAACCCGCCGCAATCGAATCAGTTTTCGCGCGTTGCTGCAATCAGTCCTTCCCCCGACGTTGCGCACCTCACCGCCAACAGTCGGTGACAGCACTTACCATGCCAGAATCGCTCCGGCTAGAAAGCCGGTGAACTTTGACCGCCGGCGATTTGCGAAACGCATCAATCGCATGTCGTGTTGCATCGTCGCAACAAGTTCTACTCGCTCGCCCGCGGCTTTCGCTGCCTCCATCGCGCCGGTAATCTTTAAGGCGCGTGAAAGTTCTCATAATCGGCGGCGGCATAATCGGCAGTTCAATCGCGTGGCGCCTCGCCTCTGATGGCGTCCAGGTCTCCGTCTTCGAGCGCGGCAGGCTCGGCCTCGAAGCTTCGTGGGCGGCGGCCGGACTCATCGGTCCACAAGCCGAGGCGCACGAGCCCGGCGCATTCTTCGATCTCGCGCTCGCCGGCAAGCGCTCCTTCGACGCCATCGTCGAGCGCCTCACCGCCGAGAGCGGCGTCGATCCCGAGTACGATCATCACGGCGTTCTCTACGTCGCCTTCGACGAGGCCACCCGCGCCGAGCTGCAGTCGCGCGCGCGATGGCAGCGCGCGGCTGGTGGCGAGGTCGAGGAACTGTCGCCGCGCGAGGCCTTCCGGCTCGCCCCCGTGCTCTCGGAAAAAATAATCTTCGCGCTCCACATGCCCAACAACCGCCGCGTCGAGAATCGCAAGCTCACTCTTGCTTACATCAACGCCGCCACCCACGCCGGCGCCGACTTCCGCGAGGGCGCCCGCGTCTATTCGATCGACATCGACGGTGGCCGCGCCACTGGCCTGCGCCTGGCCGACGGCTCGCTCGAGACTGGCGACATCGTCATTAACGCCGCTGGCGCATGGGCGGGCGACATCCGCGGCCTCGAGGACGATCGCATCCATTTCTACCCGGTGCGCGGCCAAATCCTATGCTTCGACGCGCGGCCCGGCCTCATCGGTCCTTCGATTTTCTCGACCAATGGAATATTGGTGCCGCGGCGCGACGGCCGCATCCTCGCCGGCTCGATCTTCGAGGATGCGGGCTTCAACAAATCCGTCACGCTCGACGGGATGGAACGAATCCTGCGCGCCGTGCGCGCGATGGTTCCCTCGATCGCCTCGATTCCCTTTCGCGAAGCGTGGGCCGGCCTGCGCCCCGCCAGCGACGACCTGCTTCCGGTGCTGGGCCCATCCCCGAGTGTCGCCAACGTCCTCTACGCCGCCGGCCACTTCCGCAGCGGTATCCTGCTCTCCGCGCTAACCGGAGAAGTGATCGCCGACCTCGTCAAAGGCCGCACCCCCTCGATCGATCTCGCGCCATTTTCACCCGCCCGCTTCCGCAACGGCGCCACGCACCCGGTAAAACTCGCCGACATGATATGAGCCGCACGATCGCACTCGGATTGGTCCGCGACTTGTTCTTCCGCGCGAAGATCGACGCAGTTGCCGCCGCCGTCGGCGCCGAAGTCGAGTATGCGTCATCGCTCGACGCCGTCTCCCCACGATGCGCCGCGACGCATCCCGCGATCATTTTCACCGATCTGTCCGACGCCACGTTCCCCGCGCCGGCCACGCTGAAACAAATCCGCGCCGCCGCCCCGAGCGCGCGCGTGATCGGATTTGCCTCGCATGTGGATCTGAAATCGCTGAAAGCAGCCCGCGACGCCGGCTACGAGCTGACGTTATCGCGCAGCGAATTCACCGCCCGCCTTCCCGAGTTGCTCGGGCCCTCCACTCGCTGACGGTCAGCCATTTTCTTTCCTTGGTATCCAAATTGCGCAACCAGCCAGGCCCCCTCACTACCCTGGAGAAGGTCAACCTCGCCTTTGCAATGACGTGGGCGGCGGGCTTCGTCGATCTGGTCGGCTTCGTCTCGCTTTACGGCTTGTATACCACGCACATGACCGGCAACACGGTCGGGATGGCACGCCAAATCTCGCTCCTGGACTGGCCTGGCGTCGTTCGTCACGGATGGCCGATTGCGACCTTCGTCTTCGGTCTGATGCTCGGCGCGTTCATCTACGAGGCCGAGAAGCGGCGCAGCATCGCGGTCCCGTTTCCACCGGCAATCGGTCTCGAAGCGATACTGCTGGGTATCTTCATCGCGGCCGCGACCGGCACCCACTACAAGGCCGATATCCCGCCGCAGCCCGCGGCCAAGTTCTTCCTGATGGTTGCGCTGCTGGCGGTCCCGATGGGCATCCAGAACGTCGTGATCAGAAAGGTCGGCGGCATCAACGTGTACACGACCTTCGTGACCGGATCGCTGGTCAAGTTCGCCGAGAGCCTGTCCGAATACCTGTTCTGGCTGCGCGATCGAACGCGCGGACGCTTCCGCTCGCGCATTCTCAAGGTCCTGCGGGTAACGCCACGCCTTGAGACCGCGCAGCACGCCGCACTGACGCTCGGGCTATGGACCATCTACCTGGCAGGCGGAGTATGCGGCGGCTTCTCGCTAGAGCGATGGAAGCTGTTGGCGATGCTCGCGCCGTTCGCGCTGTTGACGTCGATAGCTCTGTACGGCGTGTTTCGCCCGTTGCTCCCGCTCTCAGCCGAAGAGTGGTGACAGCAGCATGAAACCCGCGCGCGTTTCATATCAATCAAGTTCTTTGGCTCTCACACCAGTGCTATAAATTTTCCATGCCCACCCCGCTCGACGATTTCCATCCTGCCGTTCGGGCATGGTTCGAGCGGCGCTTCGATGCGCCCTCGCGCGCGCAGGAGCTTGGATGGCCCGTCATCGGCGCTGCCAACAACGACGCGAGCTTCGACGTCCTGCTATGCGCGCCGACCGGCAGCGGCAAGACGCTTGCCGCTTTCATGTGGGCGATCAACGGTCTCGTGCTCGACGCGGCGCGCGACGCTCTCCGCGATGAAGTCTCGGTGCTCTACGTTTCTCCCCTCAAGGCGCTCGCTAACGACATCCGCTTGAACCTTGAGGAGCCGCTGCACGGCGTGCGCGACGTCGGCGCCGCATCGGGCCTCGATCTTTCGCGCATCCGGGCCGGTCTTCGCACGGGAGACACGTCCGCGAGCGAGCGCACTGCGATGCTTCGTCGGCCACCGCACATTCTCGTCACCACGCCCGAGTCGCTGTTCATCCTGCTGACCTCGCCGAAGTTCCGCGAGAAGCTCGCCGCCGTCCGCCACGTGATCGTCGATGAACTCCACGCGCTCGCCGGCAACAAGCGCGGCGCGCACCTCGCGCTGACACTGGAGCGCCTCGAACGCTTTGTGACGAGTCGCGGCAATGCGCGCCCGAACCGAATCGGGCTGTCGGCCACGCTGAATCCGATCGAAAAGTTGGCCGGCTTCCTGGCCGGCTACGACGTATCGCACGACCACACGCGTTCACCGCGTCCGATTAAGATAGTTCGCGCCGACGATCGGGTTCGTGCGATGGATCTCCAGGTCATCGCGCCCGGCCCCGAGCTTGGACCGCTGGCCACGCATCCGCATTGGGAGGCGATGTACGACGAAGTCGCGCGTCTCATCGGCGAGCATCGCACGACGCTGGTTTTCACGCTGAGCCGCAGGCATGCGGAGCGAGTCGCACTGAATCTGCAGAAACGGCTCGGCGTCGACGCCGTGATGGCGCATCATGGCAGCCTCGCGCGCGCAGAGAGATTGCTCGCCGAGCAACGCCTCAAGCGCGGAGAGTTGAAAGCGATCGTCGCGACCGCGTCGCTCGAACTCGGCATCGACGTCGGCGCCGTCGAGCTCGTATGCCAGCTCGATTCGCCCAAATCCATCTCGGCCGCGATTCAGCGTATCGGCCGCTCGGGCCATAGCCTCGGCGCGACTCCCAAAGGTCGCTTCTTCGCGCTCACCACCGACGATTTGCTCGAATGCGGCGCGGCGGTGCGCGCGATTCGTCGCGGCCATCTCGACGAAGTGGAAATCCCGATGGGATGCGCCGACATCGCGGCGCAGCAAATCGTCGCAATCGCCGCCGAGGAAGAGGAAATTTCCGAGGCCGAGCTGCTGCGCGTGCTGCGCGGCGCATACAACTTCGGCGATCTGGACGCCGCTCGGCTGCGGCATCTGCTCGAACAGCTCGCCGCCGAGTTGCCCGAGCGGATCATGGGCGCGGCGCCGAAAATTTTCTTCGATCCCGTCAACTCCCGCGTCCGCCCGCGACGCTCGGCGCGTCTGTCTGCCATCACCTCGGGCGGAACGATTCCCGAAGCCGGCAACTACGACGTCGTGATCGAGTCCGAAGGCCGCAAGGTCGGCGACGTCGAAGAGGACTTCGCGCAGGAATCGTCGCGCGGCGACGTGTTCTCGCTCGGCTCGATGCCCTGGCAGATTCAGCGCATCTCGCGCGGACGCCTGATGGTCGAGCCGACGCCCGGGATGGCGCCGACGCTGCCGTTCTGGCTGACAGAGGCGGGTGGCCGCTCGAATGCGCTGTCGTCGGAGATTTGCGACCTTCGGCGCGAGATCTGGACCCGCCTCGAACGCAACGAATCGCCCGCCGAGTGGCTTATGACCGAATGTGCAATGTCGGAACGCGCCGCCACGCAAGCGGTCGACTACGTACGCCGCGGTGTCGAGGCGCTCGGCGCGATTCCCGACGAGAAGACCGTCGTCGTCGAGCGCTTCTTCGACGGCCTGGGCGGCACGCAACTAGTCATCCACACGCCATTCGGAATCCGCCTGAATCGCGGACTCGGCCTCGCGATTCGAAAGCGGCTGTGCCAGTCGTTCGATTTCGAGATCCAGGCGTCGGCGATCGATGACGGCGTGCTGCTCGCGCTGAATTCGCGCCACAGTTTTCCACTCGAAACGCTGTTCGGCATGTTGAAGGCGCGCAACGCGCGCGATGTGCTGGTTCAGGCAATCCTCGCTGCGCCGATGTTCGAAGTGCGCTTCCGTCACGTCGCGACGCGCGCGCTGGCCGTGATGCGCTCGGCGCGCGGCAAGCGGGTTCCGGCCTGGATTCAGCGTCTGCGTTCGCAGGAGCTCTTGTCCGCGATTTTTCCCGGCCAGCAAGCCTGCTTCGAAAACCGTCCCGGCGCGATCGAGCTGCCGGACCATTTCGTGATCGACGAAACGATTCGCGAATGCCTCGAGGAGTCCACCGACCTGCCGCGCACTGTGCGGATGCTCGAAGGAATCGAGAGTGGCGCGATTCGCATCGTCGCCGTCGACGGGATCGCACCCTCGGTGTTTGCGCATCGCCTGCTGCTCGCCTGGGACTACTCATTCCTCGACGACGGCGAACGAGCCAATCGCCGCTCGCGGACTGTCACGATGAATCGGGGCATGGCCGAGGACGTGTTCCGCAAGGAAGACCTCTCCGACTTGCTTTCCGCGGACGCCGTCGACGCGGTCGTCGCCGAAGTGACGGGCCACGCGGCAGGACGAAGGCCTCGCTCGCGCGACGAGTTGTACGAATTGATTCGGGCGCACGGGTCGGTAACGCCAGCCGAAGTCGAGGAGCGTGCTGGCGAGGGCGCGCGCACGATGCTCGCCGAGCTGGACGCGGAGCATCGCCTCGCCCGTGTCAGTCTGAGCGGCGAATCAATTGAGAGAATTGTTGCACTCGAGGACAAAGCGCTCTTCGCTTCGGCCTATGACGGCGCATCGATCGACGGTGACGCTGCGCGTGTGGAACTCGTGCGCCGCGCGCTGAAGACTTGCGGACCGGTGACCTCCGGCGAAGTCTCAGCGCGATTGCGCTTCAAGGAAGCGGAAATCGAGCAGAGTCTCGCAGCGCTGGAAAGTCAGGGCGCGATTTTCCGAGGTCACTTCACGCGCGCCGACGTGATTCAATGGTGCGACCGCTACAACCTGGAACGGATTCATCGGATGACGCTGGCGCGCGTGCGCGCTGAAATCGAACCGTGCGGTGACCATGAATACGCAGCGTTCCGGCTGCGATGGATGCACGTCGGCGGCGCTGAGCTGGCACCAGATCAGAGCGGCGTGGCGGCGGTGCTCGAGCAACTTTCAGGAATCGCGGCGACTCCAGAGATTTGGGAGCACGCCATCCTGCCGGCGCGAATCCGGGGCTATCGGCCCGAGATGCTCGACTTGGTCTTCATGAGCGGCCAGATGAAGTGGGTTGCGATTGCGGGTGAGAATGTCGAGAATCGTCCTCTGAATACGCCGTCGCTGGTCACGTTCGTTGCGCGCAAGGCCAGCCTGTTCGTGCCGCGCGAAGAAGCTCCACCGGAGGACGCGAAAGAGCAGGCGGTCGTGGAGGCTCTGGGAGCCGCCGGTGCGCAGTATCTCGACGAAGTCGCAGAGCGCGCGAACGTTTCGGAGCGCGACGCGCTGTCCGCGTTGTGGCGGATGGCGGCGTCCGGGCGCGTCAGCAACGACAACTTCGCTCCGCTCAGGATGTTCGCCGACGATCGCGGCGCGGAACGGGCGCTCGAGTCGGTTGCGCGACGCCCGGCGACGCGTCGCGACGTCGCCGTTCGCGCGCGGCTCAAGTCGAGCGTGGCGGGCCGCTGGTCGCTGATACGGGCGCGTGAAGATCGCGCTGAGGGCTCAGATGATGCGCGCGAGCTTGCGCTGAAATTGCTCGAACGCCACGGAATTCTCGCCCGCGAGATGCTCGGAGTTGAATCGACGCATATCTCGTGGAGCGAGATCGCGTTCGAACTGCGGCGGCTCGAGTATGGCGGCGCGATTCGGCGCGGATGGTTCGTGCGTTCGCTGTCCGGCGAGCAGTATGCGCTCCCCGAGGCGGTCGAGATGCTGCGCACCGCGCGAAACCTTATTCCCGCGCGCGAGAAGCCGATCGCGCTCAGCGCTCTCGACCCCGCCAATCCATATGGCGTCGTGATTCCCGGATGCGGTATCGCGCGCGAGGCCGGCAACGTCGTCGTCATTCGCGCTGGCCGCGTGATTGCGGGCTTGCAGGGACGCGCGATGATCTCGGGCGGCGACGGCGAAGTCGACGACGAGGCTTTCAGCGCGGCGGTCGCAGCGATTCTGGCGCTGAAACCGCGTATCGCGATCGATTCGATCGATGGTGTCGCAGCGCTCGAATCGCCGCGAGTCGGGCTACTGGCCGCAATGCGATTCCATTCGGACGGCCGCGCGCTGGTCTTCGACGGCTTGCATGGCCCGGCGCCCGCGCGCGCCTCGCGCCGCAGCTCAAGTTAGCTTTTTCACTGGTTGATCGGACGCGCTTGCGCGCTATTCTGAACCCATGGCTACAAACAGTTTTGGTGCTCGCTCGACGCTTGGCGTCGATGGCAACAGCTACACGATTTATAAGCTCGAAGCGCTCGAAAAGCGCGGGTTTTCGCTGGCGCGGATGCCGTATTCGATCAAGGTGATGATCGAGAACGTGCTGCGGCGCGAAGACGGCGCGATCGTGACGACCGGGCAGATCGAAGCGCTGGCCAAGTGGAACGGCAAGGGGGGAGAGCGCGAAGTCTCGTTCATGCCGGCGCGCGTGCTGCTGCAGGATTTCACGGGAGTGCCGGTGGTCGCGGATTTGGCGGCGATGCGCGACGCGATCAAGCGGCTCGGCGGCGATCCGGCGAAGGCAAATCCGTTGCAGCCGGTGGATCTCGTGATCGATCACTCGGTGCAGGTCGATTCTTTCGGCAGCGCCGATTCGTTCGCGGCCAACGCGCGGATGGAGTTCGAGCGCAACCGCGAGCGCTATCTTTTCCTGCGCTGGGGGCAGGGTGCCTTCGACAATTTTCGCGTGGTGCCGCCCGACACTGGAATCGTTCACCAAGTGAATCTCGAATATCTAGCGCCGGTGGTCTTCTCGTCGAAAAACGGCGAAGCGTATCCGGACACGGTGATCGGCACCGATTCGCACACGACGATGATCAACGGTCTCGGCGTCGTCGGATGGGGTGTCGGCGGAATCGAGGCGGAAGCGGCGATGCTCGGGCGCTCGATGCCGATGCTAATTCCCGAAGTGATCGGCTTTCGCCTCGCCGGCAGCCTGCGTTCGGGCGCGACCGCCACCGACCTGGTGCTGACGGTCACGCAGATGCTGCGCCGCAAGGGCGTGGTCGGCAAGTTCGTCGAGTATTTCGGGCCGGGGCTTGCGTCGCTGCCGGTCGCGGATCGCGCGACGCTCGGCAACATGTCGCCCGAGTATGGCGCGACGATGGGATTTTTCCCGGTCGACGATCAGACGCTCACTTATCTGCGGCTGACGGGACGCAGCGACGCCCAGGTCAAGCTGATCGAGGCCTACTGCAAGGCGCAGGGGCTGTTCAATTCTGCCGACGTGCCCGAACCGAAATTTTCCGACACGCTCGAGCTCGATCTCGGCAGCGTCGTACCGAGCATGGCGGGGCCGCGCCGTCCGCAGGATCGAGTCGCGCTGACGGCGGCGAAGGGAGACTTCCGGAGCGAGCTGGCCAAGGAATTCGAGGAGCATCCGAGCGTCGATCGGGACGAGCTGGCGAAATGGATTGCCGAAGGAGGCAACGGCGCCGCTGGGGGCGAAGGGACGATACTTGAATCGAAACTCGGACATATCGTGCACAAGGTTGAAGTGCATTCCGAGGGCGGCGGCCGGTTTCCGTTGACGCATGGCTCGATCGTGATTGCCGCTATTACGAGCTGCACCAACACCTCGAATCCGTCGGTGATGCTCGCGGCCGGGCTTCTCGCGCGGAAGGCGGTCGCGCGCGGCCTCACGGTCAAGCCGTGGGTGAAGACGAGCCTGGCGCCGGGATCGAAGGTCGTCACGCAGTACTTGAAGCGCGCGGGGCTGACCGAGTCGCTCGAAGAAGCTGCGCTTCAACCTGGTTGGCTACGGATGCACGACGTGTATCGGCAACAGCGGCCCGGTCGCGGAGGCGATTGCCGGCGCCGTGAAGCAGGGCAACCTGGTGGCGTGCGCGATCTTAAGCGGCAATCGCAATTTCGAGGGGCGCATCAATCCCGTGGTGCGATTCAACTACCTGGCGTCGCCGCCGCTGGTGGTCGCATACGCGATTGCGGGCACGATGGATATCGACGTCGAGCATCAGCCGCTCGGCATTGGTTCCGACGGGCGTCCGGTTTTCTTGCGCGACATCTGGCCGTCGCAGGAAGAGGTGGCGGCGGCGGTGACGGGTTCGGTTCACGCCGCGATGTTCAAAAGTGAGTACGGGCAGGTGTTCGACGGCGACGAGCGATGGAAGAGCCTGGCGGTTCCCGAGGGCAATCTGTTCCGCTGGGAGAAGGATTCGATGTACGTGAAGGCGCCGCCGTTCTTCGACGGGGTGACCGCGAAAGTTGGCGACTTCTCCGATATCATCGGAGCGCGCGCGCTGGCGGTGCTGGGCGACAGCGTGACGACGGACCATATTTCGCCGGCGGGCTCGATTGCGGCCGACAGTCCGGCGGGCAAGTACCTGATCGAACATGGCGTTCAGCCCAAGGATTTCAACTCGTACGGAGCGCGGCGCGGAAATCATGAAGTGATGGTGCGCGGGACGCTCGCGAATATCCGGCTCAAGAACCTGATGGTGCCGGGCGTCGAGGGCGGCTTCACCGCGCATATCCCGGACGGCGAGCGGATGACGATCTTCGACGCGTCGGAGCGTTACCGCAAGGAAGGGGTTCCGCTAATCGTGATCGCGGGCAAGGAATACGGCTCGGGCTCGTCGCGCGATTGGGCCGCCAAGGGTGTGCAACTGCTCGGCGTGCGCGCGGTGATTGCGGAGAGCCTGGAGCGAATCCATCGCAGCAACCTGATTGGGATGGGCGTGCTCGCGCTGGAGTTCAAGGCCGGCGAGAATCGGCAGAAGCTCGGACTCACAGGGCAGGAAGTATTTTCGATTACGGGCCTGAAGGCGGGAATCAAGCCGCGTCAGACGGTGAAGGTGCGCGCGGAATCCGGCGGCAAGACGATCGAATTCGAGGCGACGCTGCGTGTCGATACCCCCGAGGAGGTCGAGTACATCCGGCACGGCGGAATCTTGCCGTTCGTGCTGCGGGAGATGACTCGCGCGCAGTGAAGCACATCGGCATCGTCGCCGTCAGCGCCGAAGGCGCGGCGCTTCTCGGCCCCCTTGAGCATCCGGAGATCAGCCTGCACGGGTTCTCCCTTAGCCGGTATCAACGGCTCATCGACGAGGATCGATGGGATGCGGTGGGTGATTTGCTGCTCGAGTCGGCGGGGAGGCTTGTCCAGACCGGGGCGGAATTGCTGATCTGCCCCGATAACACGGTTCACCAGGGGCTCGACCTTGTTCGTGGGCGTTCACCGGCGCCGTGGCTCCACATCGCGGAGGAAGTCTCCGACGAGGCTCGGCGGCGCGGCTTCAAGCGACTCGGCATTCTCGGAACGCGGTTCCTGATGGAAGGTCCCGTGTATCGGTCCAAGCTGGCGCCTGTCGGCATCGAGTACAGAGTTCCGAGCACCGAACGACGCACGCGTATCAATCAGATCATTTACGACGAGCTGGTCTGCGCGCGGTTCCTTCCGGAGTCTCGCGCATACTTTCAAAACGTCATCGCCGATCTTGGGGGCAACGGCTGCGATGCGGTCGCGCTGGCCTGCACCGAGATTCCGTTGCTCATCAGCGCCGCTGACTCTCCGCTGCCGATCCTGGACTCGACGCGAATTCTCGCTCGTGCCGCTCTTCGTAAAGCGATCTGAACCTCACCCCTGGCCCGCTCTCCTTTCTGGAGAGGGGAAAACAGAAACGGGGACTATTGCATGTGACTGCCGGCGGCGCCG
Source organism: uncultured delta proteobacterium (assembly GCA_963724395.1). Classification (GTDB taxonomy): domain Bacteria; phylum Desulfobacterota; class Binatia; order Binatales; family Binataceae; genus Binatus. Next base: position 1,593,718 of record CAVRUK010000006.1, read on the forward strand.
GACATCGTCGACGTGCTGGGGGCTGCCGCCGCCGCATGCGCGGGAGGCTTCAGCGCGGTGTCGTAGTCCGCGATACACTTGTAGTAAGGCGGCATCTTCTTCAACCGCGCCTTGCAAGCGTCCTCGGACTTGAACGTCTTGAACTTGAGCCATTGGTACAACGGTGTCGAGCTGTTCACTTCGTAGCTGCCCGACGCGTCCTTTACCGGCGGAAAGACGGGCGGGGGCAGCATCAAATACCAACTAATCAACACCAACGCAGTTGCATAACACTTTCGCATCCCCAAGGTGTTACAGATTTTTTCGAGTGAATGCGAGAGGGGCGCGAGAGAAACTCAAGCCGGCCGTGGCGCGGGAGCGTCGAGGCGGACAGCTGCGCCGCTCTTGCGCGTGGCGTAGCGGCTCAGCAGCCGGACGACGGCGGGCGTGACTTCGTCGATGGCCTCGCGGCGGAAGCCCACCACTTCCGGTCCGCGCGCGCGCATCATGCCCATCATCGAGAGCCGCATCAGCGCGGCGACCGCCTGGCAGTAGCGGAAGCGCTCGAAGTCCATCGGCGCCATCGCGTGATAGAGCGGCATGTATAACGCCGCGAAGCTCGCGCGCAGCCCGTTGCCGACGAGGTTGTCGCGCATCCATCGCGGCTTATCGAGGGCAGACGACGACAGGATCACCGCCGTCATCGCGGCGTCGAGATGGCGATCGCCGACGTCGGTGTTCACCCAGTCGATCACGCCGGTCACGCGCACGCCCCGCACCATCACGTTCAGCGGATGATAGTCCATGTGCACGAGCGAATCCGGGCTGCGGCGGAATTTGCCGGCGCGTTCGGTCACGAGATTGAGCGCCTCGCGCAGGCCGGGCAGCGGGCCGGTCTCGACGCGATTGGCGATGATCGCGAGCATCCGATCGAGCAGCGGAGAGTCGGCGCTGGCGGCGCCGACCGGCGCATAGGCGCGCGGAATGTCGCGCAGACCCGGGCTCGCGGGATCGAATTTATGGAGCCTCGACTGCGTGCGGACGAAAGAAAAAAATGCCATCGAGAAAGTCTTGAACGCATTCGGAAAGCTGCTGACCGTGAACAGCCGAGTTCCCGTGAGCCGCTGCATGATGAAGAACGGGGCGCCCAGCGCACGCGGATCGGCCTCGAAAGCGTAAGGACGCGGGACCGCAAAATCGGCGGCGAACAGGCGATCGATGGTGGTGTGTTCGCGGGTGCCCTTCGCGTCAGCGGCGGAGCCTTGATAGAAGCGCAACACCATAGGCTCGCCGACCGGAAGCGACGCGAACGATTTCGACGCCGCTTCGAGTGTGAATTCGAAGACCGTGGTCTCCCATCCGCTGGCAAGGATGCTTAAACCCGCGACCGGCGCGTCAAGGTAGATCGAGAGTCGTCGTTCAATGTCGCGAGAGTCGAGCATCAGAAGAGCGCGGGCGGAGAATCCGCGCGAATCGCAGCGTAGTACAGGCGGGAATTCAGCGCAATTGACCTGACACGCGTGTCAGGTAGGCAGCGGCTCAGTGCGGCGTCAGCGGATTTATAAAATGTTGCTGCGTGCCGGTGTTCGGCGGCGGTTGCGATTCCGGGGCCATCTTCAGCGTCTCGTTGGGGATCGTCTGTCCGTTTTTCTGGAAATTCTGCTGCACCATCGAGGACAGCAGCGGTCCGCTGCGATCGCTTAAATCGATCGCAACTTCGACCGACAGTCCCAGCCGCAGCGGCTTGTCTTCGGGCACCTTCCCGTCGATCACAATCTTGACCGGCACGCGCTGCACGACCTTGACCCAGTTGCCGGTCGCGTTCTCAGGCGGCAGCAGCGAGAACGCCGCGCCGGTGCCCATGCTGATCGAATCGACGTGACCCTGGTAGGTGTAGCCGGGATAGATGTCGGCGCCTATTTCGGCCTTCTGGCCGACACGCACGTCGGTAAGCTGGGTCTCCTTGAAGTTGGCGGTGACGTAGAGCTTGCTGAGCGGGACAATTGCCATCAGCGGCTCGCCGACCTGGACGCGGTTGCCAACGTGGGCGGTCTTGTGAGTCACGACGCCGGTGAACGGCGCGGTGAGCCTGGTGTAGCCGAGATCGAGCTTAGCGGCTTCCAGAGCGGCTTCGGCTTGCTTGACGATCGGACGGTCGTAGCGTGAATGGTCGTCGTTTTGAGTCCCGAGCGCGGCCTCGGCCTGCGTCAGTTGATGCTCGGCCAGCGCCTCATCGGCCATCGCGATGCGCAGTCCGGTGTTGGCCTGATCGTATTGCTCGGCGGAAACGACGCCTTGTTCCTTCAACGACTTGGCGCGCGCGAAATCGATTTGCGCCTGCTTGAGCTGCGACGCCACCAGCGACACGCCCGACCGCGCCGCCGCGACGCCCGCGTAAAGCTCGTCGACCGATTGACGGGCGCGCTCGAGCTGGGCCTGCGCCTGCTCGACCCTGACTTCGAAGTCGCGCGGATCGAGGGTCAACAGCAACTGGCCTTCCTTAACCGTCCAGTTGTCCTCGACGTAAACATTGGTGACGGTGCCGGCGACTCGCGAGGAGACCAGCGCCACAGTGCCGTCCGCGTAGGCGTCGTCGGTGCTGACGTGGCTTTCGATGTACTCATAGTAGCGATAGCCGGGAATCGCGGCGGCGGCGGCCACGAGGATAACCACCACCAACAGAACCCGGCGTACGAGCTGCGAATTCATAGAATGATTTCAGGGGCGGGAGGATCTGGCCGCGTTGTCGAATCGATCGTTCACTTGCCAAGAGGCTAAGTATGACGAATAGGGGAGGCTGTCAATCGAGCCGGGAAGATCGAGCACGAATTCGGCCGAACGAATAGAATTGCGCAGCTACGCGGGCGCTGACTCAACACGGCGCGAGGGTCATGGCTCGCGAATCGTCGCGTTGGGACCTTGCATAACGGTCGCGACCACGCTTCCGTCGAGCGTCATGTTGGCGGTCCAGGTGGGAAAGGGTGGCGCGCCTCCGAAAAAGGTGGCATCCACCTTTCCATCCGGAGTGTCGAACAGGATCAACGTCGGCGCCCGTGAGTCGATCACGAATCCGGTGTTAATGTCCTCGACCAGCGCCTGGTAGTGTTGATTCATGGGACCGCTCAAGAAAATGCGCAGGTCCGGCGACGCCTTCTCGCCGATCGAGTTGAGAGTGCCGGTGCTCTGTACCGACACAGTGCCGAACGGCGCGCTGGTCGACTGGAGATCAAAGATATGGAAACCGAGGATTATTTCGAGACTCAGCAGGTTGTTGTTGCTGCTAGTTTTGGTCGCGACGAGTCGAGCCGGCAGGACGCCGTTGCAGATCACGATCGAAAGCGGGACGGTGCCCTGAAACGTCCACGACGATCCGATAGTGCCATCAGCACGAGGTGTCGCGTCCGATATGGTCGCGGTAAACGGTGTGCCGGCCGTGCCGAGAACGTCGTACGACGGCAGCCGTGGGCCGGGGGGTGTACTGCCGACGCTCCCGGAAAATCCAGACTGGTTGTTGCAGGCCGCGATTGACGCGAGCACTGCACCGGCCGAAATAACCGACAAGGCCCTCACGACACGGCGCGTCGCCACCCTTGCCATGGCGATCACAGCGGCTGCACCGGGAAGTTGTTGCAGATTCCGGGGCATGAACCGTCGGGATTCGAGCAGGTGGTCGGGCACGTTACCTTCTGAGTCGGGGTGGCGCTCGGAGTCGGAGTCTGGCTTCCTGACGTTGTCGGAGTCGGGCTCGGAGTGGGCGTCAGACTGCTGTGGAGCAGCGGAGGCGCCGGGATCGTCACACTCACCGGGTCTCCCGTGGGCGCCGGTGTAGGCGTGGGCGCGATCGGGGTCGTCGAAGGATCGGGCACCGCGAGCTGAAACTTCTGCAGCTGGTACGTGTCAGCGGGTACACAGAACGCGTAGTTGCTGCTCGGCGACTGGTTCGGCGGCTGATTCTGCACGAGGGAGGTCGCTACCTGCACCGCGTTGTCGCCAGCGGGCGCATCGGGGTCGAGCTTCTCCACGACTACCGAGGTGCCGAGATTCGGGTTCATGACGGTCCCGGTCAGACTGCCGTGACCCACGCAGTTAATCGTGTCGGTGGACATCGCAGGCGTCGCGGTCGCGCACGCGGCAGGAGCCGCAACGTTGCTCATCGCGACAATATTGTGGCCCTGGTAGGGATCGACGGAGCCTTGGTAGAGATCGATCGTCGTCGCGAACAGATCGAAAGCGGGAACCGAGGGCGGAACATTAATCGTGAACGGGACCACGCCCGAGTTCGACGGGGTCACCGGAACCGGCATCGACAGCGCGCTTTCAATATTGTTGCTGTCGTGATCTTCGGCGAACACCTGGACCAGCGTCGTCTGCCCCGAAATCGGCGGCATTATCGGGAAGGCGCCGGTGATGTATGCGGTCTGCAGCGCGAGATCGCACGGGCCAAAAGTGGTGCTGATCGTATTGGGAGTGCAAGTGCCGGCGGTTTTACCGGTGCCTGAGCCGGGAATTGCCTGTACGACTAAAGGTGCGTAGCCCGGCGCCGTGACTTGCATCGCATAAGATTGGTTTTTGGGCAGCTTCGGAATGTTGTTGAACGCGGCGGGGGTCGTGATCGTACCCGGCAGCGGGAAAAAGCCGGTGTTGTCGGTGGTGGCAGTCGCGACCGCGACGCATGCGCCGGGGTTCAGCAGGCAGTTAGCGGACATGTTGCTGTCGGGCGGAATCAGCAGCGACAGGGTTGCTCCGACCACCGGCTTCAGCGGGACGCAACCGTCGACGATGGAACCGGTGAGACTGTCAAGCGTCTGTCCTGCGGTGACCGCGAAGTCAGGGTTCACCGTAATCATTTGGCCCGGGTATAGCGGCTGCAGCCGTTCCGCGGCGTAAGTGTCAGCTCCGCCCGCCAGCGCCAGGTCATAGAGTGTTCCGAATCCAAGTGGCGAGTCCGGTGACGCCGGGCCGCCGGCCGCCGGAACCATCAGGGTAAAGCATGGCTTCGAAGTGGGGCAGCTGCTCGAACTTTGAACCAGGGATGTCGCAATCGGCGTATTGGTTCCGAGCAATTCTGCGGTCACCGCCAACTTTCTGATCTTTGTTGTACTCCCCGTGCTCGAACCGGAAACATCGACGGATCCTGAGATCTGGCCCAGCACCGAAGATGTAACCGGGCTCGCCGTAACGCTTACCAAGTAAGCGCCGCCCGGTGTCGTCGGCGGCGAAACGATACTCAGCGACAATTGAAGGATCAGCGGCGCCACGGTCCCCTTCGTAGCCGATACCAGCGGGCCGCCTCCGGGAGTCGTCACGAAAAGGTTGTCGCCAGTGACCAACTGGATGGGATAATTGATGCATCCGTCGCTGTTGCCGATCGGCGACGCTGAGGGACAGTTGGGGATCAACGTGCCGGGATTCTGCGAATCGATCACGATCTGGGCGATGCGGTAGGTATCGACCCGCACCGCGGCGGTATTAAAGATCTGAGGAACGTTTTGCGCGCTATTGAGATCGATCTGCAAGTCCGCGCTCTGACCGGAGTTTCCAATCGAGGGAGGCACCGGAATCGTCTGCCATTTGCCATTGCCGGGGGCCGAGTTCGCTTTGGGATTGATTCGAACCGACTGAATATTGAGAAGGACGTTCTGAAAGTTGGGGACGGCGACCCCGTTGATCATGCTCTTGGGTGGAACGCCGACAAATCCTATTTCGACCGACCCGTTTTTGGCGGCCCGCGCCGGCCCGGCGCTCGCGAGCAGCACGCAAATCAGGGTGACAAAAGGTATGATGAGGCCGCGGGCAGTCCAATAAACAAAAAAATCTTTCACTCGGAATCCATCAAAGAAGAATTCGGTCAGCGATTGGGATAACCTAATGGCTGTGCGAAGGCAAGAATACAATCGCTCGAATGAACGTCAAATTGATCACTGGAGCTTGACTGCTTGCCTTCCCAATCCGGAGAATCACTACTGCCAGCGATGAAATCGTCCAACCGAACCGCCTGCCGTTGCCTGTTTACGCTCGTTCTCCTGATCGGTTACGCGCTTCGAGCAACGACGGCCGATGCCAGCCTGAAGATCACCACCGGAAACCCCGGCCTCGAGCACTTCGACACCGACGGCGGCGTCCAGCTCGACTTCGGTCTCACCGATCAAAACGGCAATCCGGTCGGCAACCTCCGCCCCGACAACGTGAAAGTCTTCGAAGACGGCAAGGAAGCCAAGATCATCGACTTTCGCGGCGTCGGCCAGGGCCGCCCGGTGGACATCGTGTTCGTGCTCGACGTCACCGAATCGATGCAGCCCTATATCGACGCCGTCAAGCAGAACGTGATCTCGTTTGCGCAGGACCTCCAGTCCAACAGCCGCGACTACCGCCTCGGACTGGTGACGTTCGAGGATTACGTGGTCTCCGCGTATCCCGACTGCAACTGCGCCTATCGCAATTCGTTTACCTCGGACGTCAAGCAATTCAGCGACTGGGTCGGCAGTCTGCACGCCGGCGGCGGCGGCGACATCCCCGAGGATCAGCTCGACGCGCTTGCCTATGCAGCGAAGTTTCCGTTCCGCCCCGAGGCCGAAGGCATCATAATTATCGTCACCGACGCTCCCCCCCATCATGACGGCGACGGTTCGGCCGACACGGCGCACGACCAGGCCTTCTGGGACCATCACACCCGCGGCGTGCAGGTGACCGATCTGACCGGCACCAAGGTCGCCGACCTGCTCAAGAAAAACGGGCTCACTCTCTATGGCGTGGTCCCGCCGCCGTTCATCGCGCCCGAGTACCAGGAAATCGTCGATGCGACTCACGGCCGCTCGTACAATATCATCACGGAGGAAGGCCGCTTCGCCACGCTGGTGCGCGAGATCGGCCATTCGATCGCGACCGAGTATTCGCTGACCTATCGCACGCCGCGGCCGATCGAAGACGGCACCAATCGCAGCGTCCAGTTGAAAGTCGATTACAATAGCGACGCTGGCGAGGCCGAGACCTCGTACCAGGTGCGCGGGCTCGGCGGCGCCGCGATCAACGTGCCCGAGGACGAAGGCACGGCAGGCGGCAACACTACCGGCACGGGCCTCAAGCAAATCTCGTTCAACTGGTGGAACGGCGCCGTGCCGTTGATTGCAATCCTGGGATTGTTCGGCCTGTCGCGGATGAAGTTCGGCGTCTCGGCCGAAGAACTGAAGGCCATCGTCGAGGCGCAGGGCGCACCTTCGTTTAGAATGCCGGCGGCGGCCCCGTCAGCGGCGCGCCCAATGCCGCGCGCACCCGCCCGTCCGCCACAATCTCCGATCACCGCGCCCCGCGGCGCGGGCAGTACCCAGGGCGCGCGCCTGGTCGCCGTCGATCGCATCGATCCGGTGCCGGCCGAATACTCGCTGATGAAAGACGAGATAACCATCGGCCGCGGCGAGGACAACGACGTCGTTATCCCGCATGCCAGCGTGTCGCGACAGCACGCGCGTCTGATGCGCCGCGACGGTGGCTTCGAGCTGATGGACCTGAACTCGACTAACGGCAGCTACGTCGACGATCGCCAAATCCGCGGCTCGGCCTTCCTGAGCGCCGGCAGCCGAGTGCGCCTCGGCGACATCCGCTTCGTACTGCAGCTGTAACCCTGCCGAATCGGACCTCCGGGCAATGTCTCAGTCTCAATTCCCGAGGCTCTTCCCCTCTCCCTGTGAGGGAGAGGATGAAGGTGAGGGTCCTCATACAGCGCGCGATTTTGCGCGCGATTCAAGATTCTGCCGCTGCCTGAACGCAGTCTGAGACACTACCGACCTCCGACAGGATCAGATCTCGATTGGAATTTCCTCGCCATCTTTGGCCAAAGATTCGATCAGTCCGCGCATCGCATCGCGGGCCATGGCCCGGGCCTCTCGCAGAGTCTCGCCCTGCGTGGCGATTCCGAGGACCGGAATCGTGGCGACATAACCCCCTTCCGGCGCGCGCTCAAACAACACCGTGTAGCGATAGGCAGTGGCGTGCAGCAGTTCCTTGCGGGGCTTGCTCATCGCTCTCAGTGTACAAACAAACCGGCCACCGTCAAATCGCGAACCGCTCCGGTCGAAGCCGGCACTTGCCGATCAGTGGCCGGCTCTCTCCAGCGCTTGCGGCGCCAGAAACGAATTGTCCACCGTTCCCATGTCGATATACCAGCATTCGCGTTCTTCAGCGGTTGCGCCCGGCATATAAACCACCGAGCTGACGCCGCTGGTGAGATCCTCGTCGACCAGCCCCAGCTGGAACATCCGCTTGTACGGATAGATGGCGACTCGCGCGTCAGGCACCGGCCGGTCGCGATAAGTGTCGAAGGTCGCGATCGTCTTCCACAGCTTGCCGTCGCGATCGTACTGGTCCGACGCCGTGATGAACCATCCTTCCGCATCGATGTACAGGATTCGCTTGGGGATCGTCACGTCATGCCCCGGTCTGGCATTCGCTTCGATCACGTACAGATGCCGCATCTCCCAGTCTTCCGGGCAAATAGTTTTGCCCCCGTCTTGCGGACATTGCGGCTCGGGCGAATGCACCGCATGCACCGACGCGAGCATCTCCCGCTCGCCCAGGAACCTGTAGTTGTAGTCTTCTATCTTGGCCGCGAAGCCGAAGTACGAATCCGGATCGAGCGTATTCGCGTAAGCGGTGGCCCCGCTGGCTCCGCCCATTCCGCCGCCGTAACCCCCACCGCCGCCGCCGCCGAATCCCGGCAGCGCCCCGATACTGTCCGAGAGCACCTCCGCCGATTCACGCCGCAGCTTGCGCGTCTGCGGATTAAACACCCACACGTTGTCTTCGATTTTGGGATCGATATGCCGCTGGCGCACCATCCCGTAACCCCGCAGCGCGCTCGGTTCCATGAACGGGTAGAAGCCGAAGCGATAACGCAGACCGCTTTTCACGCCGTCGGGATCGGTTGGTATCGGCGGCACCTCGATCCGGCCGATATTGTTGTAGAACGCGAAGTGCCCGACCGTGTAGTAACTCAGCGGCGAGCCGGTCGAATGCTTGTCGAAGGTCGCAACCTCCGGGAAGCGCATGTCGATATCGTCGCTGTAGAGCGGCCGGTAACTGAAATTCCACATCACCTTGGTCGCCACTTGCGGATCGTTCGGATCGAGCAGCGGAAACGGTTGCCCGGCCACGTAACCCACCAGCGTGCCATCGGCCGCGAGCTTGACCTGCGGCGAATACTTCTCGGTGGCGGTCCTGAATGGCGGCGGCCAATCGAGCCTGTCGCTCGGCACGATCCTGAGCTGCATCCCCTCGCGAACCAGCACGTAGTTGCCGGGGCTGAGCAGCTCGGCCACCTTGGACGCGTTGTCGGTCGTGATTATGTCGCCGGGTTTGACGACGGCATGCGCCGCCGCCAGCCAATAGAGCATCGTCGCAACCAGGGTTCCTGCCACGATACGGAGCGATGACGGTCGCATGAGTCCTCCAATGACGCGGGGCGCCAATCGGGGCGCGTCAGCGGGCTATCTTACAGTAGTTAGGCTCGGGTCGAAAATATCCTGCTTGATCGCTCATTGACGCGCTCTCTATGATTTGAGCAAGAGCGGCTGAGGTCACTCGCATGAAACAAAATATCAACAGAATCACTTCGTTTGCAGTCGCGCTTTCGGCGATCGTATGTATTGCCGTCCGCGCCCACGCGCAGCTTCGCCCGATGGGAATTCCGCTTACCACAACGATGGTCATCACCAAGCCCGCGCCCGGCACGATCTACGGTGACAAGCAGGTGGTCACGATGGGCGTGAGCGGGAAAACCTACAAGTTCGTGCTCAACGACGCCTACGTTGACGATCCCAGGGGCAAGGTCCATTGGCCGGACATCTGGCAACTCGTGCGCCAGTACAGACCCAACTTCAATGTCACCGGCATCGGCGAGGACACGTTCGCCAAGATGCAACCCGGCGAGACCCTGACGGTGCGCGGCATGTTCGCCGCCAACAATCAGAGCTTCGAAGTGATGGGCACAGAACCAGGCGGCGGCGCCTTCGCCCCCGAGCAGCATTACTAGCGGGCGCGAGCGAGTGAAGCGGAGCAATCGAATTCGATTGCTTGCGGCCTCCTTTTGCGGAGTTCTAACAGGGACGAAGTCCCGCATCTTCTCTTAGTCCTGGGTGCAGGGGTCACCCCTGCCCAAGGAAGCGTGAAACCCAGGAGGGGTTTCACATTCGATTACGTTCTTTTGAGGGACGGGGTTAGGGGTTAGGTTGCCGCGCTTCGGCCGCGCCGCTCACACCGGCCAACCACCCATGATCGCCGTGAGTTCGCGGCTCCGGTATTCGAAAATCTGCTCCAGGCTCCGCGCGACGAACAAGTAGTGCGCAATCTCGCCGAGCGGCCCCAACGGCATCGCATACTCGACGCGATCCTTCACCTCCGTCGCGCTGACGCTTATCTCCGTGAAGCTGTGGCTATGACGCCATAGCGCGTACGGCCCTTTCTCCTGCACATCGACAAACTTGTTTGGCGCCTCGACCACTTCAATCCGCGTCCGCCAATGCACCGGCACGCCATACAGCCGAATCTGGTAGTCGATTACGGTTCCAGGATGCATAACGGGCGGCGGCGTCGTGAGAAATTTGAATTGCAAGAAGGCCGGCGTGAGCCGCTTGAGGTTGCGCGCATCTGAAAAAAATTTGAAGGTCTCGGCCAGTGGCCGCTGAACAATCTGGGTGCGCTCCAGCGTACGGATTTTCATGCGATCGAAAGTATTGGATTCGCATCGGCGAATCACCGAGCCCAAAGGCGCGGCACGGCACAGGTTTAGTTTCGATAATCAGGCATAGGGATGAACTGTTCAGCCTGACGCGGTCGGAGTTTGTGTGCTACCAATAGGCATGGACAAAGAATACATCGCACCCTCTCCAATCCGGTTCCCCTTCCCACATTGGGAAGGGGTTAGGGGTTAGGTTGCTTGACGCCATGAATGCGCCGAAAAACACGATTTTTGACGGAACGAAGCTACCGATGGTAGTCGAAGCACTTCAGAACCACTATATATGGTATAAATCACAATTTTCTGCACCTTCCGATCATCCGGAATTGCCCAGCATTGCGACTATCCGCGTGCAAAACCAGTGGCGCGAGGTCGCGCGCTGGCTCACTTTGTCAGGTTGCCAATCAGAATCAGTGCTCGTTTCCCAGCACAAGTTGTGCCGGTATCTCTCGGTAGTGTAACTTTGATCGCTCAAATCAAGGGAAAATTCACCAAGATTCGCAAATGAAAAAACTTACGGGAGCACAAATCGTTATCGAGAGCCTGATCGCCGAAGGCGTCGACGTAATCTTCGGCTATCCCGGCGGCGCCATCCTGCCTACCTACGACGCTCTCCTCGACTCAAAGATCAAGCACGTTCTTGTCCGCCACGAACAGGGCGCCACCCACATGGCCGAGGGCTATGCGCGCGTCAGCGGACGCCCCGGCGTCGTCCTGGTTACTTCCGGACCCGGCGCGACCAACTGCGTCACCGGAATCGCCGACGCGTACATGGATTCCACCCCGATGGTGGTCCTGTCGGGACAGGTTCCGACCACGATGATCGGCAACGACGCCTTCCAGGAGGCTGACTTCGTCGGCATCACGCGCCCCTGCACCAAGCACAATTTCCTCGTCAAGAACGTCAAGGACATTGCGCGCATCATCAAGGAAGCTTTTTATATCGCCGGCAGCGGGCGTCCCGGCCCGGTCGTCGTCGATCTGCCCAAAGACGTGCAACAGGCCGAGCACACTTTTCACCTTTCCGAAAAAATCGAACTGCGCGGCTACAAGCCGACGATTCGCGGTAATCCCCGGCAAATAGAGCGCGCCATCGAGGCGATCGAGAAGAGCTCGACTCCCCTGTTCTACGTCGGCGGCGGCGTGCAATGGTCCGGCGCCGCGCCCGAGTTGCGCGAACTGGTCAAAGGACTCGGTATCCCAATCACCGAGACGCTGATGGGACTGGGATCGTACCCGGCTTCCGACTCGCTGCGGCTCGGGATGCTCGGGATGCACGGTTCGTACGGCACCAATACGGCCGTCTGCAACACCGACTGCCTGATCGCGGTGGGCGCGCGCTTCGACGATCGCGTCACCGGCAAGATTTCCGAGTTCGCACCGAAGGCCGAAACGATTATCCACATCGACATCGACCCGTCGTCTATTTCGAAGAACGTCAAAGTCGACATTCCGATCGTCGGCGATATCAAGTCCGTACTCACTGACATGCTGACTCAGATCAAAGGCCGCGAGAGCATCGGGAAGCGCCGCGCTGACTGGACGAAATGGCATCAGCAGATTCTCCAGTGGCAGAAGGAGAAACCGCTCTACGAGAACGGTAATCGCGGCGAGAGCGTTTCCCCGCTCGACGTGATCGCCGAGATGCATAACCTCACCAAGGGCGACTGCATAATTGCCACTGACGTCGGCCAGCATCAGATGTGGGTGGCGCAGATGTTCCCGTTCGAGCATCCCCGCTCGTGGCTGACCTCGGGCGGACTGGGGACCATGGGTTACGGGCTGCCCGCGGGAATCGGCGCAACCTTCGCGGCGCCCGACAAGAAAGTAGTAGTCGTGTCGGGCGACGGCTCCATCCAGATGAACATCCAGGAACTCGGTACCGCGGTCCAATACAACGTCGACATCAAGGTGATCATTCTGAATAACTACTTCCTCGGCATGGTTCGCCAATGGCAGGAGAAGTTTTACGCCGAACGGTATTCGTACTCCGCGATGTCGGTGCCGAATTTCGTCAAGCTCGCCGATGCGTACGGCGCGCGCGGCTTCCGAATTGAAAAAGCGAAAGACCTGGTCGCGACGATGAAGGAAGCATTCGCAACGCCCGGCCCGGTTCTGATCGACGTCGTGATTCCGAAGGAAGAAGCCGTGATGCCGATGATCCCGCCCGGCGGCGCGATGTCCGAGATGCTGTTCGCCTGAACCGGCTGGAGGTGCACATATGGCGGCGCGCGTTCCGTACCTTAATCGCGAAGACCTTCCCGAAGCCGACCGCGTGATCTTCGACAACCTGGCCGCCGAGCGCGGCGGCACCGTCGGCAATATCTTCCGCGCGCTTGCGCACACGCCAAACCTGCTGCGCCGCTTCTGCCAAATCGGCAGCGAGCTTCGCAACAAGACCGCGCTCGATCCAAAGCTTCGCGAGCTCGCGATCTGCACGGTCGGGCGGCTCACCGACGCGCAATATGAGTTCGTCCATCACTGGAACCTCGCGCGCCGCGTCGGCGTCTCGCGCGAGCAGCTCGAGGCACTCGCAGATTGGGAGAAATCGCCGAAGTTCAGCGACAATGAGCGCGCCGTGATTCGTTACGCGGTCGAGGCGACCAACAACGTGCGCGTCAGCGACGCTACCTGGAACGCGTTGAAGACGTTTCTCGACACGCGCCGCCTGATGGAACTGGTCCAGAACGTCGCCTTCTACAACATGGTCGTGCGCGTGCTGGTGCCGGTGGGCGTCGAGCTCGAGCCCGGCACCACCAAGCAGTAGCGATGGTCAAGACCTTCAACTTCTTCAAGCGCAGGCCGGAGCTGAGCGTAGAGCGTTTTCGCGAGTACTGGCTGAACCAACACGCCGCGGTAATCCGGGCCATACCTGAGGTGCGAAAGTACGTAGCGTCGATCGCGCTGCCATCGTCGTATCGCAATGATCACGAGCCGCATTACGACGGCATTTCCGAGGCGTGGTTCGACGATGAAGACATGCTTCGGAGGATCGCCGACTCCAAACCGCTACGCGCCGCGATCACTGACGACGCGGTGTTTGTCGATACGTCCAAAGCCGGATCGATCATCACCGACGAGGTCGTCCAGAAGGAAGGCGCGACGCCGAAAGACGCGGTCAAGGTCCTATCGCTGCTGACTCGCAAGCCGGGGACAGAGGTAGCCGCGTTTCAGTCGTACTGGAGAATGAAGCATGGGCCGTTGGCGGCGAAGCTCCCGCAAGTGCGTCGCTATGTGCAATGCCACGTGCGCCCGTCTGCATACGCTGACGGCCGTACGCCGCCCTACGACGGCGTCGCAGAGGTCTGGTTCGACGATTTCGATGCGGTCCGCGCGTCCGGCAATACCGACATATATCGGGATGTGCGAGCAGACGAATTGAAATTCCTCACGGTGCCGTTCCCGCTCATATTCGCGTCCGAACATCGAATTGTGTGACACGGGCACGGCCAGACTTTTTCGAACAGGGAATCGATCTCTTCAACGAGGGGCGCTTCTTCGAGTGTCACGAAGCGTGGGAGGAAATGTGGAAGCGCTCCGACGGCGCGGTGAAGCTTTTCTACCAGGGATTGATCCAGGCCGCGGTCGCGATCCTGCACGCGCAGCGCGGGAACCTCAAAGGCGCAAGGTCGCTGTACGAGAAAGCGTCGGACAAGCTCGATTCGATCCCGCACGAGCACATGGGTCTGGCAATTGGCGAGCTGCGCATCGAGCTAAGCCGCTTCATCGAAACCGCAACCCGCGCAGACGGCGCACCACTCCCCAAGCCGCCAAGATTGCGACGAATGTCGAAGTAGGGTGCTTGAACTCTAGCAGTGCCTCGCTGGATCCGCTTGTCATAGGTGGTTCGATTTTCCAGCCTAGGGCTAGCTAATCGCGCCTACGTCGGATAGACGAGGGCTGGGGTGATTTCCTCCCGCGGTAGTTCCGCATCCAGCCGCTTGGTCAAGTCCGCCTGTAATGACTTGATGGTCGTCACGATAACCTTTGGAGGGACCAGTGTGTTGCCATCAACGGTGGAACCCATTCTCAGCGGTCCCTTGAACGGGAACGTAAACGACATGAAGCCGGGATCGGTCGTGTAACTTAAGAGAACGTGCGTGAGCTCGAATACAAAGGCGTACAGTTCACAGTAGCTCTGGATGGCATATGGCAACGCGTCTATACGTGGATCAAGATAGCAAAGTTTCGCGAGATCTTTTTCCCAAGGATTGTTCGGCAGTATCTGATAGACAGCCCGGCGACCGTCTGGCAGAAGCGCGACTCGACCATCAGATGAAACGACCGCATGGTGTTGAGAAAGATCGCGGTAGAGTTTGAGCCTTTCGCCTGATTGAAACCAATACGACTCGACTAAATCGTGAACTCGCTGAGGGAGAGAAATTCGACTGTTCCTTAGCCTCGCAACCAAATTGCTCAAGCTCTCAGGAATCGATACGCGCAGAACTTTGCTCAGATATGGCGACATTGCGTTCTGTGCCCGTCTCGCGGAGTCCAGATATGTGTCCACAGCAAACGCGATCGGACGATATTCGAAATTCTCAAGCTGATAGATACATAACCTCCCCACTTTCTCAGTGGCCCTCTTTGTAACGCTCTCGGCGGCGGCGCCCTCGGCCTCCGCTATTTGGACCAGAGCACTGGCTGCGGCGTCAAGCGCGTATGGAAGCTGCTCGATTGCCAATTCCACAGCTTGGCTAGTGGGTTGCTCTTCGTAAGATTGACGTATGCGGGACTGTAGGATCGCGAGGTGCGGAATTGCCGAAATGCTCAGGCTTGGGAAACGCTCCTTGTCGATATTCATCTTCTTATTTTGCCAATTTCTTGCCCTTGGCTTTGTCCGATCGTCTTGATGCCGTTCGCTGCCGCTTCTTTGCTTTGTTCGACCCGGCGCGGTTCAACGAGGACTGCACCATGTATGCCGAACGCGTCATACCCGCCTTTCCCGCCAGCTGGTCGATGGCTTCAAGTTGGCTTTCACGCGCCGTGATATTGATGCGCACGGTTTTTTCCGGCGCGGGTTCAACACTGACCAGAACGGCCACGGCGCCCTTCATGTTCGGATCGTTCGTCAAGGCGTCCAGATTTGAAGGAGCTGGCACCTCATCACCGTCTTCGATCATTCCCGCAATGTGGAACGCGATAGCTTCGGCAGCCATGCTTCGCGCTTCCTCGAGCGTCTTTCCGGCCGTTACGCATCCTGGAAAATCCGGAAAGCTGACCCCGAAATCCGAATCCCGGTCCTTATGTAGATAAGCAATGTAATCCAACTTGTTCTCCGTATCAGCTCAGTTTTATGCCAGCCTGTTTTTCTATGCTTTTGAGAGTTCCTACCGGTATGTCGCGGCTCGGATGGGGTACAGTGACGCGGCCCTTTTTCGTGTGGTGCTTGAACTGTTTGTGGCTGCCAACCCGATTGACCTCAAACCAGCCGTCGCGCTTGAGCTCCTTAATAACGTCCCGGCTATTCATCATTCATGTTACGCACAATACGCACTTTCTACACACTGGTCAATTTCTCAAACACACACTCCGTGCGCATCGGAATGTCGGCGATTGAGCGTGGCTGAACCGCAATACGTGCGCGTTCGTCCGCCAGTCGAGTCAGTACTTTCGTGCGTGTATGATGCGGCGCTGTAGGGAGCGGTGTAGCTTGTGACTAGACGACGATTTCTTGCGATGGCGGCTCGGGTCGGCGCGATCGTGTCGATGACCGCCGGCAGGGCGCTGGCGTCGATAACGCGCACCGGCGCGATGCAATATCGGACGCTTGGCCGTACCGGGGCGAGGGTCTCGCTCATCGGAATCGGCGGCTACCACATCGGGCAGCCGCGGGACGAGCGCGACGGGATCGCGATTGTCCGCACCGCAATCGACAACGGCGTGACCTTCATGGACAACTCGTGGGATTACCATCTCGGCGAGAGCGAACTCAGGATGGGGAGGGCGTTGCGCGACGGCTACCGGGACAAGGTCTTCCTGATGACCAAGGTGGACGGTCGCACGCGCTGGACTGTCGATTGGCAGCTCGACGAGTCGCTGAAGCGTTTGCAGACCGATCACGTCGATCTGCTGCAGATTCACGAAGTGATCCGCGACAACGATCCCGATCGGGTCTTCGGAAAAGACGGTGCGATCGAAGCGCTGCTCGCGGCGAAGAAGTCAGGCAAGATTCGCTTCTTCGGGTTCTCGGGGCATAAGACCCCGGCGATGCTCCTCAAGATGATCCGGCTCGCCGATCAACACGGCGTCACTTTCGACACCGTGCAGATGCCGCTGAACGTGATGGACGCGCATTACGACAGCTTCCAGCACAATGTGCTGCCGGTCGCGCTCGAAAAGAACATGGGCGTAATCGCGATGAAGTGTTTCGGCGACAATTTCATCCTGCAGAGTAAAACTGTCACGCCGATCGAGGCGCTCCATTACACGATGAACCTGCCGATCAGTACGCTGGTCGTCGGGTGCGAGTGGATTGGATATGTTCGGCAGGCGCTCGATGCAGTCCGGACGTTTCGTCCGCTGACTGAGACGCAGGTCGCGACGATCCTCGCCAAAACCGAGGCCGCCGCGGCCGGCGGCCAGTTCGAATACTACAAGACGCGCGACACGTTCGACGGAACGGCGAGAAATCTGAAGTGGCTCGGATAGAGCGAAATAGTCAGTGACTATTGGTGGCCGGATATGAAATTGGAATGAGGTTCGTGCGACTGACTATTGGCTCGGGCGAGGGTGGCATGCCTTTGAATGCAGCCTGCAACGCGTAGAATCCGGCGCGAGGAGTGAGCACATCGGCGCCGCCGTTCAACGATCGCACGCCATCGGCGACAGTCAGGACCGGATCGGCGGCTCGGCGGCCGGGGTTTGCCGCGACCGACATCAGCCCGAACCATTCCTCATCCCAATACGACGCGAAGCCGCCCCTGCCAGGCTCGCCGAACGGAAACTTGCTCTCGATTGTGGTGGTGTCGTGCGACGACCAAGTCTCGGGCCGGTGCTGCGCCTCTTTCCACCATTCGTCCTGGAACTCAAATACGTAGCCGCCCGACAGAATGCCGCCGCCGGTTGTCGAAAGTGTCGAATGAGGTCCGTAGATGTCGGAGGCGATCTTTTGAATCAGCCTGGCCGCGCGATTTCCAGGCGCACCGTTGAATTCATCGGCAACTGCGGGACTTGCGCTCACCCACTGGGCGTTCGGCGGTGGCGGCGGCTGTCCGTCGCGGGTCCGAATCGAAGCGGGCGCGCCCCATTCGGTCAGCACGATCGGCTTCGGAACTGGATTGGGCAGTTCAGTCCCTATGCCCGCGCCGTTGGTGAAGTTGCCGTGAACTATCCAATCCTTGAAGTTTGCGAGGTCTTCGGTCTCGGGCCTGCGATACGCGTTAAACCCCCAGACGTCGAGCGCGTAGACGTCGGCGGGATAGGCTCGCCGCCGATTTGCCGAACGGCAGTCAGGCCCCGGGTTCGCTCCGTCGCGATCGACGCATACTGGAACCGTCGGCGCGCCCGGGTAAGCGTCGGCGGTACTTTTGAAGGCGACCAACGGTTTCAGGAGCATCGCCGTCTCGGGAGGCGGATAGTCCGCGAACGCCGTGATAGTCAGTTTGCCGGGTGCGTAGTGCTTCGCGACGGCGCCGAGCCGATTGAGATACTGCCAATAGTCAATGTACCTATCGGTGCCGCGCGCGAACGGCAGATTGGTCTCGTTGCCTATAGCAAATCCGAGCACTGCGGGATGATAGCCATAACGCTGCGCCAGCCACTGAGTAGTGCGCTCGATATACATTCGTTCGTCATGGGCAGAGGCCGAATTAGGATTGGCGCCGGAAAAGGCAAGCCACGGATCGAGTGCAATACCTATGACTACGTAAATCGGGTTGACCCCATGATTCCAGCACAAGTCGAGGAACTGATCGCCGCCGTCGTGCGCTGGCCACGCCGCGAAACCGGCAGGAGCAGTCGTCGCGCCGAAGCGGACTCTCGGAGTCAGGCTCCAATCGAGCGTCTTCCATTTCGAATAGTCGGCCGGCGTCATTGGAACCCATTTCCACCAGGCGTAGGTGCGGATGCTGTTGGCGCCGAGTTGACGCACGAGGCCGTCGGGAAGGTCGACGCCCGCCTGGATATCGTTGTAGGTGGTGCCCCACAAGTCGCGGGTCCAAATGGGCGCGTAAGTGAGATGCGCGGGATCTCCCCAGAAGTAATCCGAGCCGGGAATCGTCAGCGCGGCGTCGTTGATCGGGCGTGGCGAGTAGTCGACGCCCTTAACGACGAACGGCTGAGGCGGGCCGCCGTTGGTTGACAGCAGGATGGTCTTGCGATCGCTCGCGATTGACCAATTGGTGCTCGAGGAATCAGGCGGCAGTAGCGTCGTCGCCAACGCGTCGCTCGCGCAGAGTGTAATCGCGAGAATGACGAGAAATGCCAGACTTCGTACGCAGTTGGTATGGGTGGTCGCAGGCTCGATCAATTCGCAGAGTCCCCCGGCTCAAATCGCGCGCGCCGAAATGCAAGTGATGTACCTTCACACGCGCCGTGTTTGAGCAGGGGCGATCGAAGGATTGGTACAGTCGTCAATCAGGTGCTGCCATCACGTGCAGCACGAGATCATAGGCGATTAACATTCAGGCGAAATCTAGAAAGGAATGTCCTCGTCGTCCATGGGCGCGACATCGTCGCCTGCGCTTCCGCCGCCTGCCGGTGCGCGACTGCGAGCGGCGCCGCCCCCAAAGTCTCCTGCCTCATTGCCCATCGGAGCACCGCCGCGCGAGCCGAGGAACTGCACGCGCAGCGCGATAATGTCGGTGGCCTTGCGCTTGCCGCTGCCGTCCTTGGCTTCGTACTCGCGGTAGGAAATCCGCCCCTCGACATAAACCGAGCTACCCTTCTTCAAGTACTGCGCGCAGGCCTCGCCCTGTTTGCCCCACACGGTGATGTTGTGCCAGTCGGTGCGTTCCTGCCGCGCCCCGCTCTTGTCGGCGAACGAGTCCGTGGTTGCAACTGAAAAGCTCGTGACCGAACTACCCGAGTTGGTAAAGCGAGTTTCGGGATCGCGTCCGAGATTGCCGATGAGAATTACCTTATTTACCGACGCCGCCATCTTCGCCACCTCATGATTCGAAAAAGTAGTCCCGCCCCGTTCGCAAGGCAAGGCGAGTCGGTTGCTTGCTTGAACAGCGGCTTTCGCAGCCCAATTATCACCGATATAATTCGGCTCGGTGCGGGAGGCAGGATAGGCGATGGCGGCAAGCACTTCCACAACCGCTCCGGTACGCATCGTAGCCCTCGGCGGGCTGGGCGAGATCGGCCTCAACCTGATGGCGATCGAATGCGCCGGGCGCGCGATCGTGATCGATTGCGGCGTGATGTTCCCCGACGAGCCGGCGCTCGGGCTGGGCACCTATATCCCCGAGATGGCGTGGCTCGAACGCAGTCACGTCGCGGTCGAAGCAGTGGTGCTCACGCACGCGCACGAGGATCATATCGGCGCGATCCCGCATCTGCTGCGCCGCTTCAGCGTCCCCGTCTATGGAACCGACATAACGCTCGCTTTCACGCGGCGGCGCCTTGCTGACTCGGAGTTCGACGAGTCGATCGATCTGCGGACGATTGAGCCGCGCCGTGCGTTCGAGGCTGGGCCGTTCAAGGTCGAGCCGATTCGGGTTACGCACTCGACGCCTAACTCGACCGCGCTGGCGATTCGGACTCCCGCCGGAATAATCATTCATAGCGGCGACTTCAAAATCGACGACGCGCCGGTGGACGGCCAGATGTTCGATCGCGAACGCTTTGCCGAGCTTGGCGCGGAAGGCGTCGCGGTGTTGCTCTCGGATTCGACCAACGTCGAGCGTCCCGGCCGCTCGGGCTCGGAGAGTTCGCTGAAGCCGGTGCTGCGCGAGCTTACGTCG
This sequence comes from uncultured delta proteobacterium, assembly GCA_963724395.1. GTDB lineage: Bacteria > Desulfobacterota > Binatia > Binatales > Binataceae > Binatus. The sequence goes on from CAVRUK010000006.1 coordinate 1,614,334, forward strand.
CGCGCGCGCGGCAGGTTTTTTCTGTCGGCATTTTCGTCGCATCTGCATCGGATTCGCCAGGTCGTTGAGGTCTCGCGCGAGTTCGGCCGCCGGGTCGTTCCGCTCGGGCGCGCGATGGCGGAAAGCGTGCGGCTGGGTCTCGAGACCGGACAGCTTCCATTTGCGCCAGCGATGTTTGTTGAGCCGGGCGAAGCCGAGTTCATCGACGGCAATCGGCTGAGCTACCTGACCAGCGGAAGCCAGGGCGAGCCACTCTCCGCGCTGGCGAAACTTGCCGGCGACTCGCACCCGCGCGTGCGTATCGAGCATGGCGATGTGGTCGTGCTGTCGTCGCGCTTCATCCCCGGCAACGAACGCACGATTAACACTCTCGTGAATCGCCTCTATCGCCAGGGCGCCGAGGTCGTTTACGACGCGGTCGCGCCGGTGCATGTGTCGGGACACGCCAGCCAGGACGAACTGGCGGAACTGATCGCGTTGACGAGGCCGCGGCACTTCGTTCCGATTCATGGCGAGTATCGTCATCTGAGCCGGCACGTCGCGCTCGCGATCGCCGCGGGGATTCCAGAGCACAACTGCTTCCTGCTCGAGGACGGCGACTCTCTGGTACTGAGCGGTGGCGAGGCGCGCCGCGGACCGACCGTCGAGGCGGGCCGCGTGATGTTCGAAGGCGCGGAGGACGGCGACCCCGCTGTAGTCGGCGAGCGCCGGGTGCTCGCGCGCGACGGCACGGTGACGGCAGTGGTGGTGCTGTCGTCGAAGACGGGGCGCATTATTGCGGGCCCCGATCTCCTCTCGCGCGGTCTCGTGAGCGGTGACGGAACATCGGCGCACATGCGCCGCGCCAAGGAGGAGTTGACGCGGCGTCTCAGCGCTCTCGGCGGCTCGCTGCAGGCCAACGATCCTCGCGTCAAAGAAGAAATCGTGCGCGCGATTCGGCGCTACTTCAGCGACGAGCTCGGCAAGCGGCCGTTGGTGATTCCGTACGTGACGGAGGTGTGAGCACCATCGCGCGCAAGGAGAAAACGCCGATCGAGCTGCCTCCTCCGGCCGCCGTGGTGGAAGTTTCGATTGCGCCGTCACCGGGCAGCCGAATCGCTCGCGAGCTATGCGCGCTCGCGCTGTTGGCGTTCGCGGTATTCGGCACGGTGAGCCTCGTCAGCGTCGATATCGGTCGGAGTCCCAACCTCGGCGGTCCGGTCGGCGCGGCGATCGCGGCGGCACTCGGGGGGCTGGTCGGATATCAGTCGTACACCGCGATGCTACTAGTCGCGTGGCTGGCGCAGCGCGTATGGACGGGCGCCGGAATCCTCACGATCGCGCGCGAGATTGGCGGCGGCGTCATTCTGATTCTCGCGCTCGCGACGGCCGGCGCGCTGTGGGATCTGCGCGACGTTAAGATGGGCGGCGAAGTCGGCGTCGATATAGCGACGCTGCTCAGCGAGTCGCTCAACGTCTCCGGCGGCGCGATCGCGGTCGCGCTGGGATTCATCTGTGGGCTGGCCTTGATGCTCAGGCGGGCGCCGACCGAGTTGCTCGCCGGAGTCGCAAATAAAATTCGGCCGCGCCGCGAGATGTTCGAACTTGACGACGGCGCGCGAGTCCCGTTCTCGCTGAGCTCGGGCGACGAGATCGAGTCAGACATAGACGGCGTCAACGGCAAGGCGGCGCCATTGAAGGTCAGGCTGCTCGAAATGCGCGAGAAACGCGACAAGGCGGCCGCGTCGAAGCCGCGTCAGAAGGGTGCGTTCAAACTGCCACCGCAATCGCTGTTGGACTTGCCGCCCGCCGAGCATGCGCAGGTCGACGAGGGCCAGCTCGAGCGCAGCGCGCGCGTGCTCGAGCAGAAGCTGGCGGACTTCGGCGTCGAGGGGCGCGTGGTCGAAGTGCAGCCGGGCCCGGTCGTCACGATGTACAAGTTCGAGCCAGGCTCGGGGATCAAGGTGAGCCAGATTGTCAATCTCGCCGACGACCTCTCGATGGCTCTGAGGGCTGCCGCAGTGCGAATCCAGGCGCCCGTGCCCGGCGAGGCGGTGGTCGGAATCGAAGTGCCCAATCGCAAGCGCGAACGCGTCTTCCTGCGCGAGATCCTCGAGGCCGAAGAGTTTTCGGCGGCGCAAAGCCAGCTCACTATCGCGCTCGGCAAGGATATCGCCGGACGCCCGGTCGCCGCCGACCTCGCCAAGATGCCTCATCTGCTGATCGCCGGCGCGACCGGAACCGGCAAGTCGGTTTCGCTGCATACGATGATCGCGTCGATTCTGTTCAACGCGACCGCCGATGACGTGCGGTTGATTCTGGTCGATCCCAAGATGCTGGAATTGTCGGTGTACGAAAACATTCCGCATCTGTTGGTGCCGGTGGTCGTCGATCCGCAGAAGGCCGCGTCCGCGCTGCTGTGGGCGACGCAGGAGATGGAGGGCCGCTACCTGCGGATGCGCGAGCTGGGCGTGCGCAATATCGACGGCTACAACCACGCGCTGGCGTCTGGCGTGTCGCTCGCGCAGCTCAAGATGGCGGGGCAGAGCGCGCCGGGGTCGGACGACCCCAATCAGCCGGCGGTCGGCGCGATCGAGCATCGCAAGCTGCCGAAGATCGTGATTGTCATCGACGAGTTGGCCGACTTGCTGCTGAGCGAGGGCAAGACCGTCGAGCGTGACATCACGCGCCTTGCGCAAAAGGCGCGCGCTGCGGGAATTCATCTGATACTGGCGACGCAGCGGCCGTCGGTCGATGTCATCACCGGGCTGATCAAGGCGAACCTGCCGGCGCGAATCTCGCTGCAGGTTACGTCGCGCGTCGATTCGCGCACGATTCTCGATTCGATTGGCGCAGAACGCCTGCTCGGCGCCGGCGATATGCTCTTCATGCCGCCCGGCAGCGCCAAGCTTCGCCGCCTGCACGGGCCGTTCGTCGGCGAGCATGAAATTCGCAAGCTCACGGATTTTCTGCGTGAGCAGGGCGCGCCCGAATACCGGATGGAAATCCTCGACACCAAGGCGCCCGGCGAGGACGGCGGCGATGGATTCGGCGCCGACGTGCAGGACGAGATGTATGATGAAGCGGTGCGAATCGTGATGGAGACCAACCAGGCGTCGATTTCGATGATCCAGCGGCGGTTGCGAATCGGCTACAATCGAGCGGCGCGGATGGTCGAGCAGATGGAACGCGAAGGAATCGTGATGCCCGCGGACGGCGCCAAGCCGCGCGAAGTGCGCTTGCACAGCGCGCGATGACGGGCGGCGGCTCTCCTGAAAAAATGTGGAAGACGATTTTTCCGGCAGTCGTGATGCTGCTCATTTCCGCCGCGCCCGTTCGTGCCGAGACGACGGCACCGTCCGGCGCACCGGTCAGCAAAGATTTGAAGCAGGTGCTCGATCGCCTGCAGCGTCATTACCACGACACGAACTCATCCACGGCGAAGTTCAGCGAGGAAATCGCGGCGGTCGGCGCGCCGAAGCGTACACGCCAGGGCACGGTTTCATTTCGCAAACCCGGTCGCATGCGATGGGAATTCGAAGCGCCGGAAGTAGAGACGATCGTCAGCGACGGCGAGACGCTCTACAACTACGATCCGGATCTCAACCAAGTCGTCGAGACTCCGCTGAAGCAGGCGCTCAAATCGAGCAGCGCGACGTCGTTCCTGCTCGGAATCGGGAATATCAACCGCGACTTCAAGGCCGCCTTCGCGAATCCGCCGACGCCCACCGGTCTCGTCGATTTAATCCTCGATGCGAAGACCGGCGGCTACAAAATAGAAGTCGGCCTCGACCCGAAGAGCTACAATCTAATGACGTTGACGCTCACCGATCAGCTCGGCGACGTGACCAGGATCGACTTCAGCGACATTCATGACAATGTGGAACTGCCGGATTCGACTTTCGCGTTCAAGACGCCGGCGGGCGCGGACGTCGTGACGGCACCTGCCTCGCCCTGAAGTTCTGGTACACTAGAGACAGCACGATCGATGCGCTGAAATTCCGGATCGCGATTGCCTCACGAGTATGCGACGGGTATTTTTAAAAGCCCCCTGAGTTTCTCCGGTTCCGCGAATGGAAAAAGTTCACCTACTCACGCTTGGATGCCCCAAGAACCTTGCCGACAGCGAGTTGATGCTTGGCGCGCTGACGTCGGCGGGATTCGAGATCACGCTCGATCCCGAGGAGGCACAAGTGCTGCTGGTGAACACCTGCGCGTTTATCGAGGCAGCCAAGAAGGAATCGATCGACGCCATTCTCGAAGCGGCGGAGGTCAAGAAGCGCGGCTTCGGCAAGCGGCTGGTGGTCGCGGGATGTTTGTCGCAGCGCTATGCCACCGAGCTTGCGGCGACAATGCCCGAGGTCGACGTGTTCGTCGGCACCGGCAACTTCCTCGATTTGCCCGAGCTGTTGCGGCGCACCGAAGCGCCTGAGTCGCGGCCGATTCCGTATGCGGGCGCGGCGCATCTGCTGCCGACCTCGGCGATCCCGCGAGTGAAGGCCGGAGATTTCTTCACGTCTTACTTGAAGATTTCCGAGGGCTGCAATCACAAGTGCGCCTTCTGCATTATCCCGAAAATTCGCGGCCTGCATGAGAGCCGTCCGCTTGCCGATCTCGTCGCCGAAGCCCGCAACCTGGCAGCCGGCGGCGTCCGCGAGATTAATCTGATCGCGCAGGATTTGACCGCCTACGGCCGCGACCTCGACGCGCCGTCTTCGCTTGCGGCGTTGCTGCGGGAACTCTCGACGATCGACGAAGTGCGCTGGATACGGCTGCTCTACTGCTACCCGAATTTCGTGACCGCCGAGCTGCTCGACGCAATCGCCGAGTTGCCTAAGGTCGTCAAGTATATCGACATGCCGCTGCAGCATGCCGACGACGCGATGCTGCGCGCGATGCGTCGTGAGCGCTCCGGTGCGGCACTCGTCAAGCTGCTCGACCGCGTGCGCCAGCGAATCCCCGGGGTCGTGCTGCGAACGTCGTTTATCGTCGGCTTTCCCGGCGAGACCGACGCTGCCTTCGAGCGGCTGGTGGATTTTGTGCGCGAGGAGCAGTTTGATCGCGTCGGCGTGTTCACCTACTCGCGCGAAGAAAATACCGCCGCGTACGATTTGCCCGGCCAGGTGCCCGAACGCGTCAAGCGCGCGCGGCGAGCGCGCCTGATGGCGACGCAGTCGGAGATTTCGCTCGCCAAAAATCGCGGCCTGGTCGGACGCGAAATGGACGTGCTGGTCGAGGGCCCGATGCCGGGACGCTCGACGCGGCTGCGTGGGCGAACCTCGGGGCAGGCGCCCGAGATCGACGGTTCAGTATTTCTTGAGGGCGAAGCGGAAGCGGGCGAGTTCGTCCGCGCACGAATCGACAAGGCCCTTAGTTACGACCTGCACGCAACGGTCGCCGGGGCAGCCGCTTAATATACCGGGAGTCGTGAATTCGATGGCGAATAAACCAGTTGCCGCGAACCGAAAGAAGTTCCTTGGTAAAGCGCGCGAACAACTGCTGGAAACTAAAAACAAACTGCTCGGTGAGATCGATTCGGAATTGCGCGCCGAACGCGAGGGCAACAAGGACGAGGGCATGGACACCTACGACCTTGCGTCCGAAGAGCGCGACCGCGAGATCAGTTTCATCCTGTCGGACCGCGAACGCGTCAAGCTCAAGCAAATCGACGACGCGCTCGAGCGGCTCGACGACGGCACCTACGGCGTTTGCGACTCATGCGGCCTGGAGATCGCCGAGGAACGCCTCGAAGCGATGCCGTTTTCGCGCCTGTGCCGTGATTGTCAGCAGGAGCAGGAGCGCGAAGCGAGATCGCAGCGTCGCTTCGACGACGAGCCCAACACCTACCGCAAAATAGGCTCGACCGACGCCGACGACGAGAGCGCTTAGGCTGGCGGGCGCGCCACCCAGGCGTGGTTTACCGCTCTGCCCGAAACAGTCATCCTAGACAGACGACTTGCGCAGGATTCTCTGTCCTTAACCCTTGTCAGGATCGCTGCGCGAGGATTTCAGCAACCGGATAATGCGGATATTTTGCGACATTAATAGCGACGGATCCGTCGAGATAGGCGGCGTGCGGGAGCGGATTTGCGCCAATCTTTCCGGCGTCGGCACGACGATCGCGCTGGCAAGCGCGCGAGGCGGGGTCGGCAAGAGCATGCTGGCCGTGAATATCGCGGCGGCGTTGGCGATGAAAGGGCGCAAGGTGGCAATCGTCGATGCGGACCTGAATTCGCCGAGTGTCGGCGCAATGCTCGCGATGAAACCGCCGCGGCGCCTCCCTATGGTCGAAGGAATCGAGCCGGCTGCCGGGCCGCACGGCTTGCGCGTCGTGTCGAGCGATCAGCTTCCCGGCGGCGAGGCGGCTCCGATAAGCTTTGTGGATCACGATCAAACCGACGGCAACCACGACGGCGAGCAGGTTGCGGCTGGCCCGGCGCGACCCGCGGAGCTGAGTTACAGCGAAGCCCTGAGGCGAATACTGGCGCAGTCGCAGTTTGGGAACGTGGATTTGTTGATAATCGACCTCCCGACCGGCCTTGATCGCTTGTACTCGATTGCCGCCATGGTGGCGCTCGACGGCGTTCTGCTGCTGAGTCATCTGTCGGCGCAGGACACGAGTGCGGCGCGTCACGCGATGAAGATTGGACGGGCGATTGGCGTGCCAATCGTCGGCATCGTCGAGAACATGATCGGTTTCAACTGCGACGGATGTCGCGCCGTTCGGCCGCTATTTCCGGAAGGTGATCTCAACAGCGTAGCGCGCGAGGCTGCGGTCCCAATCCTGGCGCGGCTCGCGTTCGAACCGCGGCTCGCGGACTGCACCGATCGCGGTGCGCTGTTCGTCCGCGAGTACGCGTCCACGCCGACCGGCAAAGTGCTCGCCGACATCGCCAACCACGTTGACGCGATGGTCGCGGCGCGCACTCGAGCGGGGGACGTGCCCGCTTAGCACCGCTTCTCAGTCGGAATCGTCATCGCTCTCGTCGGTCGACGTCTGCACCGAGTCTGCCACGCGCGAGTACTCGAACATCCCGGCGCCGCGATGCGCACCGGCGCGGAAGCTCGCGAATCCGAGCGATGTGTAGATTCGCGACTGCTCGGGCCCGGGGCGCGACAGCGGAATAAAGCATTCCACGCTGCCGGCGAGCTCGCATGACGACCCGTCGAGGCGCGTGAGCGATGCGAAAATACGATGCGGCGGTTCCTCGACTGACGGTGCTTCAATCGTGAGATCGCGCAACTCGCACGGCGACCAGCCGCTGGCGCCGAGAATCCTGGCGCTCCGACTTGAGTCTGTGTCGTCGAGCACGACTGAGCGAGCTTCGAGCGCGCGCGGCGCATCTTTATCTTCGAAACACGCCCAAATCATCCGACGTGCGGTAAATTTCTGCGGGCCCAGTCCGGTGAACGACATTCCTGCGCGTGCAAAGCCGCTCAGGGTCCGCGTCGCGCCGTCGATGCAAACATGTCCCGCAACGCGCCCGAATGCGGCGCTCGACGACGGGCCATCCTGCGTGGCGACGGGCGAGGACAGCACACGATCGAAGTCGAACTCGCCGCCTTGCGGATCGACTTCGAAACGCACTTCAACTTCAGCCGCGCAGTCGAGCCGGCCCGACGCCAGCGCGCGCTCGATGCTTAGATACGCGGTAGCATCGGGCACGATCACGGCGGGTCCGCGAAATGCGAGCACGATCGAGTCTCCCTCGCGCCGCAGAGAGAGCGGGCCGTGAGTCACGGCGCTCGCGGAGCGCGTGGGCCTGCCCTCGGCGGTGAACAATGCGGCGCGATGCCTATCGAACAGCATCATGATTCGCGCACCCATGCCGGCGCCGCCGACGTCGAAGCTCGCCATCGTACCGAAGCGCGCCGCAGGGTCGTAAAACTCGATCCCGACGCGTCCGGGCGCCGCGACCGTAGCGGCCGCGCCAATTTCGGATCTGACGACTGGTCGGCGGGGCGCGCGATTCACGACGATAGGTGCGCGCGGGGCGTGTGACTCTGCGCCGTTGGGCGCGAAGACTTCGGCGATGGCGTCTTCGCATCGGGCGCGAAAATCGCCGGGCATCCTGATCGCGACCGAAAGTTCGAGCTGGGCCGCATCGACGACGCCGCGCGCTGCAGTCTCGGCAATCGATCTGAGCGCTGCGTGCTGACTTTGGCGATGACGCGGGGTGAATGCTTGCAACACGTTCTGCAGGCCGCCGCCCGGGTAACGCATGCCGTAGGTCGGCTTGATTCCATGCCGATGCAGGCGCTCGGAGAGCCCGGCGAGCGGACCGTTGATGAAATCGTCACAGGCGGAGACGCAAGCGGAGCCAGACGGCCGCAGTTCGCCGCCTGAATTGCGCAGTCCGAGTCCGAAATCGAGGCGCGGCTCAATAATGTTCCATCCGTGGATTAGCAGCACCGTGACGCGGCCATGACGCGCGACGATTGCGTCGACGCGCTCCGCGATCAATTCGAGCAGCCACGGCGCGCGCTCGACTATCTGCGACAGACGGTTGCAGTCGAGCCGGTTGCGATCCATCGCGACGTTGATCAGCGCCGACGCGCCGAGCCGCGCCGCAAGTCCGCGCGTGATGTCCGCGGTATGAAGGTCGTTGACCTTCGGATTGAGAATCGAGCGGGTGCGCGGCTCCGCGCGGCCGCCGTGCGGAGCTATCAGGAGCAGAGGAGAATCGGAATCGATGACCTCGAGCCATGACTCGGAGGCGGCGGTCGCGGTATGAAGCCCGTACTCAGGCATTCAGGTCGACGCGGCTCGATGGGACTTGAGCGCGAAGCGCGCGTGCAGAATGAACGACGCGATAAAATAGTAGGCGATGTAACTCAGCCCCGCCCACAGCATGATCGGATTGATTGTCGGCAGCATCAGCAGCGATGCGATCGTCAAAACGCCCCAGATTACCCCAAGCGTCAGAGTGATCGGGCGGAGCGGAACGGTTCGATTCGGATAGATGTATTTGAGCGGCATGAATACCATCACACCGAGGAGCATCAGTACGGCGACGTTGAAAATGGTGCCGCTGCCGAGACAGTAGAGATAAAACGCGACGAGGTTCCAGTAATTCGGGAAACCGAGAAAGTAGTGGTCAGGGGTTTTGGCTTCGGTGTGGCAGAAGCCGTACACGCTCGCGAGCATGACGAAACACGCCAGCGCCAGGCCCCATCGCGAATCCGGGATGATGCCGGCCTCGAGCATCAGGAACACCGGCGCCACGGTGTAGGTGAGGTAATCGACGATGTTGTCGAGCAGCGCGCCGTCGAAGCTCGGCACGCGCGTCTTGACCATCAGCCAGCGCGCGAGCGGACCGTCGCTGCAATCGATGATCGTCGCCGCGCCCATCGCGAGGAACGATGCGCGGAAATCGCCGCGCGAGGCGAAAAAAATCGCGAGCAGGCCGAGTGCCGCACCTAGCGCGGTATATAGATGTACGCCCCACGCGCAGGCCGTGAGAAATTTCTGCCTCGGGAATACCCGCGGCAAACTTCCGGCTGCGCCTGATGAGGTCAAGTCATTTATCCGGCTTGTAGTCGCGCGGCCCGAAGTATTCTTCGAGCACCGTCATGAACGGTCCGCAGGCGCGGTGTCTTTTCACCAGCTTCATCGCTTCTTCCAGTGACATTTGCCGATACGCGCGCAAAAACGCAATCGCCAGCGTCGGCGCGCGATTCATCCCGGCGTTGCAATGCAGATAAACGCGCGAGCCCGACCCGACCAGGTCGCGAAGGTCGTGTAGTGCTTCTTCGAGCCGCTCGGCCATCGCGTCCGCGCTGCCATCCTGGATCGGCGTTCGCACGTAATCGATTCCATGCGCAGTGTACTCCGCGCTCAGATCGGTGTTGTCCAACCCGTTCATGCGCAGATCGTCATCGTCCTGAAGATTGTGAACCGCGGTAATCCCGTAAGTGTCCTTGAGCCACGCGATATCGGCCTGACTTGGATATTCGCCGACCAGCAACTCATCCGAGATTACGCTGACTGACGGACGCCGACCGCCACGTGTCGGACGCGGCGCGTGGTCGGGGCGTTTGCTGAACCAGTCTACCATGATCCAAATGTAACCATCCGGCGAGCAAGTATTCCAGCGTCAGTAACCGGACGTCACGCTTTGGCGTGGCCTCGAGGCAGTTCGGGCGTGCGATCGTTTTTGGCGCGCGGTTGCTTGGCCGGCTGGGCGTCATTCGAGGTCGCCGTATCCTCCGAGGTCAGAGTCAATTTCGGTCGCGAACCGGAGAGCGCGACGACTGCCGCGCGCATCAAGTCGGCAATTTTGCGATACGCGCCGGCGCCTTCGGAGCTCGCCGCCAGTTCGCGAAGCTCGGCGGCGGTAATCGCGCGACCGATTCGGACCTCCACAGGATGGCGCCGCGGGACGAGGCTGCCCTTGCCCATCACGTCATGCGTGCCGCGAATCAGCACCGGCAGCACGTCGCATCGGCTGCGCAGCGCGAGGAGTCCGGCGCCGCTTTTGAACTCGTGGATATCGCCGTCGGCCGAGCGCGTGCCCTCGGGAAACATCAGGACGCACCGACCCTGCGCCAGCTCGGCGAGCGCGTCTTCGAGCGATTCGAGCTGCGCGCGTTCGCGATCGAATGGCATAAGCGACGTGAAGTTCGACGCGAGAAACCGCCGTGCCGGCGTATTGAAAAAATAATCCTTGGCGGCGAGCACGCGGATGTCGTCGCCGACCGCGCCGAGCGCGTACCCGACCAGGCTGAAGTCGAGATGGCTCGAGTGATTCGCAACGACGATGAAGTTGCGATTGGCGGGGATATTCCCGCGCCCGAGAATCTTCGCCTTCAGCCAGCCGTCGAACATTGCGCGCTCCGCCCCGCGCACCGCGAAACGTCCGAGCCACTTCACCGGCGCCGGCAAGCGTGGAGTGTAGGGTTCGGCGAACTCCGCGTAAGACGGCATCCGATGTCGCCCGTTGCCGCCAGGCTGCGTGGCCAACAATTGCAGGTCCGCGACGGTGCGAAGGTCCGCGATTTCCTCCGGCGCGATCTCGCGGCTCGCGCGCTCGCCGATCAGCTCGCCAATTTCGGCGAGCGCGAGCGAGTCGAGCCCCAGGTCCTCGATCAACCGCGTCGCCGGCGCGATGTTGACCGGCTCGGTGGCGATTGACGCGAGCGCCTCGGCAAGCCACGCCTCAACTTCGGAATTGCCGGTATCGGCGCCGGCATCGTGCGAACGAACGTCGAGCATCCGCCGCAACGTCGCAGCAACGTCGGCGCGTTTGATCTTGCGAGTGCGCGTGCGCGGCAGCTCGGCGTCGGTGAAGCGGAGAATCCTGATTCGTTTGTGCGCGCTGAGCTCGCGCGCGACCTTGTCGAAATCGCCGCGCAGTCCATCTTCCACGGCGCGCCGGCTCTCTCCGCGCGAGTAGGCGGGCACGACCAGCGCAGCGACCTGCTCGCCCTGTCCGACTTTCATACCGACGACGGCCAGCTCTTTGACGTGCTGCGATCTGCCGTAAATTTCTTCCAGTTCGTCGATGTAGATGTTGTTGCCGCCGGAATCGACGATGACTTCCTTGGCGCGGCCGACGATGTACAAGCGCCCGTCGTCGTCGAAGCGGCCGAGGTCACCGGTGCGGAGCCATCCGTCGGCCAGCACTTCGGCGGTCGCGGTTTCGTTGCGGTAGTAACCCGCCATCACGTTGGGGCCGTGCGCGATTATCTCGCCGATCGATCGGGTCGCGGGCATCAGCTTGATCTCGATGCCGTTGAGCGGCCTTCCTACGGAGCCGACCTGCTGCGGTTCGTCGGGTCGTGCGACTGCCAGGACGGGCGCCCCCTCAGTCAAGCCGTAGCCTTCGAGCAGCGGGAGGCCGATGTCGTTGAAAAATTCCGCGACGCGATGGGGCAGGGCGGAACCGCCGCTCACAGCGAGCCGCAGTCGGCCGCCGAGCGCGGAATGAACCTGGCGAAAGACGATAGAACCGAAGTTCAAGCCCGAGTTCGCGTCGAGCCGGCGATTCAGATCCCGTAGATTGTCGAAGGCAGCGTGAAAGAACGGTCCGCGCGCCTCGACTTCATCGACGATACGGCGATGGACCGCCTCCCACACTGCGGGTACTCCGATCAGCGCGGTCGGACGAACGTCGGCGAGCGTACGCGAGAGCGTTTTCGCATCAACCTCGAGCGGATAGACAATCGTCGCGCCGCTGGCGAGCGGCAGCAACATCCCGCAGGTGAACTCGAACGCATGATGCAGCGGCAGTAGCGAAAGGACCAAGTCGTCGGCGCCGAGCACGAAGACTCGCGACAGCATCGCGATTTCGGCTGCGAAGTTGCCGTGGGAGAGCATCACGCCCTTGGGTGTGCCCGTGCTGCCGGACGTAAACAGGATCGACGCAAGCGCTTTTCGCTCGGGTGGCACGGGCGGGGTCTTCGCGTCGCCGCGCAGAATGAATGGACGCGCGAGCTCGGCGAGATCGAGCTCGATTAGTTTCGGGTGAACGTCTCCGAGCGCCGAGCCAAGGCGTTTGTGAACCGCGCTTGAGTGCAGCGCGGCCGCAGGCTCGGCAATCTTGCAAATAGGCGCGAGCTCCTCGGCGGAAATCAGCTGATCGAGCGGCACGGCAATCGCGCCGGCGCATAGAATTGCAAAATAACCGAGCACCCAATCGGGCGAATTCTCGCCGATCAGAAGGACGCGATCGCCCGGCTTGATGCCGCGCGTCGCGAGCAGCAGCGCCGCGCGATGCGCGCGATCGCGCAGCTCGCGATAGGTAGTCTGCGTCTGCTCGCCAGACGGCCGGCGAGCAATCATCGCAGGCCGCGAGCCGTAGAGGTGGGCGGCGCGATCGAGCATATCGACCAGATTGCGATGACGCGGCAGCGACTTGGGCCTGCCGCGCGCATGGAGATCGAGCTGCGGAAAAATGTGGCGGCGCAATCCGGGCAGATGAATGTTGATCCAATAGTCGCGCCAATCGATCAGGTCGGGACGAAACGGATGACGTTCGGCGTCGGCGGGCTTGAGCGAGGCGTAAAGCGCGCGGATGTTGCTGGCGTGGAAGGTATAGACGAGCTCCTGGATGTAGGGGCGATAGACCTCGACCAGTTCGCGCGCGAGGTCGGTATTCTCCTTGAATTTGTCGATCCCGCTCTCGATTGTTTTCGCGCGCTGATTCTCCTCGCCCACCACGCTGCGCGCGAAGGCCGCCGCTTGCTTGAGAATCCGCGGAATCGTGTCGCTGGCGAGGTCGTAAGTATTCTGCGACACGACCACGGCTTCCAGATGAGGCCCAAGCCAGCGCATCGTGCCGCCGTCCTTGCGATGCTCGCGGCGATTGCTTAGCGCGGTCAGCTCGACCAGCCGGCGCATCGGGAGCGGATTCCTATCTGACGTGCAGAGCTGGTAGATGGGTTTGTGCTTGCGCGATAGCAGCGCGGCGAGAATCGGAATCATCGCGTGCGCGGCGAGATCGACCGGGATCACGTCGAGCACCAACTCGGCTTTGGCGGGATAAAATCGGTAGCCGCGGCCGGCGAGGTATGTCAGCGGCGCACTGGTGTTGACGCCCTGGTTCCATCCGGGGAAGGGATCGCGCAGCGCGCTTTCGATCACCGCGGGGCGCACGACCGTGACGTTGAGCGTGTCGCGATGCGCGAGCACCAACTGTTCGCCGAGGCTTTTAGTGTAGCTGTACGTGTTCGGCCATCCCCAGCTTTGCGCGCGCTTGCGGCCGACGTTTTTCAGGCGCTCCTCGACCCATTGCTTGCGCCGATGCTCGACGGCTGATTCGCGCGGAGCGTCGGCGTCACCGTCGTCGCCGCGAAATTCCGCGTGACGCAGTTGATCGCGCGACTCGGCCTGCACGCGCTCGATGGCCGCCAGCGCGTCGCGAATCTCCCGCTCGAGTTGAAACGACTTGCGCCCGTCGGGGCACCAGTTATGCGGGATATCGTCCTCGTAGCGATGGCCGTCGGCGCTGCCCGCGACGTAGCAGGTCGAGACGTGCATCATCGCTGCACCGAGCTTGCGGCAGAACTCGATCACGTTGGCGACGCCGGTGGTGTTGACTTCGATCGCCTTTTCGAGCGACGCCTCGAAGTTCACCAGCCCTGCGCTATGCACGACCGCGTCGATACTGCCCGGCTTGAACGGCTTGGCTTCTTCGCCGAGCAGGCCGTCGTTGGTGATGTCGCCGGGCACGACGACGACCTTTTCTTCGATGTAACGATCGAACTCTTCGCCGAGATGCTCCCGCAGCGGCGCAAACACTGGAGAGTCGAGAATCTCGCGCCGAAAACGGCCGACGCTGCTGCGCCGATCGCCGCGAATCAACAGATAGACGCGCTCGATCTCGGGATGCCATCGCAGCAGGATCGCGAGGAACACTTTGCCGAGAAATCCGGTCGCGCCCGTCAGCAGGATGCGACGACCCTTGAGCACCTGCTCGAGCGCCGGCATGGCTGCGCCGTTGCGTTTGCCCTTGCTACTCGACATCGGCGATCACCAGCGGCGGCAGGTGTAGATAGGTTATCGACGCCGAGCGCCCCAGCTCCGAGGTCGCCATCGCGATTGCCTCGTCGAGGGTATCAGCCGCTTCCCATCCCAGCCGCGCTGCGACGTCCGGCTCTTCGCATCCCGCGGCGATGACGCGCCCGACGTGCTGGCGCGCCGGCTCGCCCCAATACCACATGTAGAAGGGATGGACGCCGTGGTACGCGTTGCCGTAGCGGTACATGTGGATGTAGGTGGGGTTGCGGGCGAACTCGCGCTCGAAAGTTTTTTCGAGCTCGACGGCGTCGGTCGTCTCGGCAAGGCATCGATGGAAAAATTCGATGTAACTCGGATGATGCTCGGGATGAAATTCGTCGCGCAGCGGATGACAGACGATCATCGTGCCGCCTTCGCGCACCAGCGGCTTGTTCCGATACATGTTGAACAGGTAGCCGAGTCCGGTGCACTGCACGAGCACCGGATTCATGATCGAGTTCACGTTGTACGGACAGATGTACGGCACGCCGACAATTAAAATATCGGCCTGGCCCTTCACTGGCACCGCGTATTGCTGGAACACTCGCGCCAGCGCCTTCTGATGCACCGCCTCCGTATCTCCCGCCCACACGCCGATCATTCCGTACGGCGCCGCGTAGTTGTGCAGCGCAGTGCGACGCATCTCGCTCGACATATTGCGCAACGTCCACTGAAAGCCGCGCAGCCGAGTGCGATCCCAATCGGTGAATTGGTCCTCGTTCTTGTGCAGGAAATCGAGCATCCCTCCGTACATCCGCGTGTTCACGGCGGTCTCGATTTGAAAAATGTTGAGCGACTCGTGAATCAGCTGGCCCATCCGATCCGACGAGCGATGCAGCGCCGAGCGCGTCGGGTCCATGTACGAATGCGAATCGCGCAGCGTCGCGACGTTGTGGTGATGGCGCAGGCTCTGATACGGCGCGAGTCCCACGGCGACCGACTTGTGCCCGCCGTCCATCGGCACCAGGTTGATGTTCAAATAAATGAGCAGGTCAGAGTCCGTTGCGCGCCGCGACAGCCATACTTCCTCGCCATGCTCCGTCTTACCGAGCATCGCCAGCTCGGCGCGATTTTCGGCGTCGAAGTTGTAGAGGCGGTCGGGCCAGTACTGCTTGAACGCGCGCTCGCCAACGATGCGGCGAATCTCCGCTTCGGTCATCCGGCGATGCAACGACGTCGCAATTACAAGGTGGACGTCGTCAACTCCGTAATCGGCAAGCGTCTGCAGCACCTGGTTAAGCAGGCGCTCGCGAATGTCAGGCCGGCGCATCTGCGGCAGCGGCAGGCTGATGTCGTCGATCGCGATCGTCACGCGCATGTTGGGACTCAGCTGAGCGAACAGCGGGTCCTGGTTTTCCGGATGGAGCAGGGCGTAGCGAACGGCCTGGTCGGGGTCGGCGAGTGGGTCCATCGGCGGCGGCGGATAGATCACGCGCGTGCCGACCGGCAGCTTCTCGAACAGAAATTCCTCGCCGTAAGGAATGATGCGGCGCTCCGAGCGCCGATTCACCTTAACGACCAGCTCGCTGCGCGCGCCGACTTCATGCCGGAGCTCGGCGGTCTTCAGTTCTTTGAGTTTTCCTTCAGGCCGCGCCATCAGAGCCTCGCGTCGATCGTTCCTCGTCGGGGTTGAGTTCCGGGTCTTCGAGAGTTCGGTCGTGGTCGAAGTCTTGAGGCCGCTTGGAAAGCGCCGCAGCCTCGAAATGGATCACCGGCCATTGCCGGCTGAGCGCGGCGTCGCGCAGTCGGCGGTCGGGGTTGACTGCCACGGGATGCCCGAGCGCGGCCAGAAACGCGGTGTCGTAATGCGAGTCGGCATAACCCCAGCAGTCGGCGAGGTCGAGGCCGTGCGCGTCCGCGTAGTCAGCGCACCAGACCGCTTTTTCGTCGCCGGCCATGACCGGCTCGGCCAGCCGTCCGGTCGCGCGGCCACGGCTGAAGACAAACCGGTTGGCGGCGAAGTCAGCGACGCCAAGATGATGCGCGAGCGGCGCGACGATGAAATCCGGCGAGCCCGTCACCAGCACCGGCTCGATTCCGGCGGCGCGATTCGCCTCGATCAAATCCACTGCGCGCGGAAAAAGATGGCCGACTAGGATGCGCTCGCAATATTCCTCGCCGAGCGAGAACAGCCGGTCGCGCGAGACGTCCTTGAAGGCCTCAAACAGCACTGTGTTCAGCAAGCGGCGGTCGCGCTGCTCGGCGATGTACAGGCGCGGGATTCGCGCGGCGAATCCGAGCAGGTAAGAGACGCGCCCGCTCCATTCGCCGACGTTGGCGAGGGTGAAAATCGCGGCATGCACCAGGCTCAGATCGACGAGGGTGCCGTCGAGATCGTAGAACGCCGCGCGACGCTTGATCGCCTTGGGGGCGTGTGAGTTTGACGCTTTCCTATGAGTGTAAACTGACATGTCAGTCTAGTTTGGGCCCAAAAAAAGAGCGGTCCCCTGGATCTGTCTTGCGTACGGTTTCGCCTTGCGATGGCACCAATTTGAACAGCTCGGGACGCGCGACGCCGCTCAGCCCGAAGTGCAGGATCTCCTCGACCAGCGCCGAGATGTCTGTGTCGTTGCTGCGTGAAAGCATCCCGATAACTTCCTTGATGCCGCCGAGAATCGCGTATGACACGGCGCGCGTGTCCGAGTCACGCACCAGGTTCATCTCGATGCCGAGATCGAGCGAGCGTTTGATGAGCCCCGCAATCCGATCGTAAAAATCCTGGATCTTGTCGTCGAGTTCGTGGTCGAAACCGGTCGAATGGTTCAGCAGGATGTCAGTGAGCTCGCGCTCGGCGAGCGCGTAGTTCAAAACTCGTGTCAGGTTGGCGCGCAATTGATCGACGGGGTCCGGCTCTCCAGGCGCGATGCGCAGGCGCTGGACGCGCTGGGTCAGCTCGGTGACCGCCTGCTCGAGCAGTTCTTCGAACAGGTCTTTTTTATTCTGGAAATAGAGATAGAACGTGCCACGCGCGATGCGGGCGCGGGCAATGATGTCCGCGACATTAGTCCTGTGATATCCCTTGCGAGCAAAGATGCGTTTGGCGTGCCGCAGCACTTGCGCGCGTCGGGCGTGGCGTTCCATTCGGCTGCTCCGTGCGGTACTTCAAGCCTAGTGCGGGATGCCGCGCAGTGTCAAATCCGTCACCGGAGTGTTACGAAACGCGGGAGGTATTCGGATGAGTGATTCAAAATTTTGGGACAAAGCGCACGCTGTCGCCGCCAAGGCAACCTGGGCGTATCTTGCGACTGCGGTTAATGACCAGCCGAAGGTCCGCGTCGTACATCCGGCGTTCGAGGGCGAGTGCGTGTGGGTTGCGACGGGACGCGCGTCGGCCAAGGCGCGGCATATCGACAAGAATCCCAAGGTCGAGCTGTTCTATCAAATCGGCGCCGAGATGATTCATCTGACGGTCACCGGTAAGGCGAAATTCGTCGAAGATTTGGCTGAGAAGAAGCGAATCTGGAACGGCAAGGTATTCGACTACGACCTCGCGCAGTTCTGGCCGGGCGGTCCCGAATCGAAGGACTTCGGCCTGATGCTGATAACGCCGGAACGCGTCGAGCTGACGTCGTTGGCAGAGATGACGACCGGCAAAAAGCCCGAAGTCTGGCGACCGTCGGGGAAGTAGCTCCAGAAAGACCGGTTCCCCTTCAGAGCTTCGGCGTGGACATCCCTCTGATACGATTGGCTCGACGGTGGACACGCACAGGCCGATTCGCGCCGCGGGCTCTTCGAATCGCCTGCGCATACTCCAAGACCTGGGAGAGGACCTATGCAGAAGTTGCACGTTCGGCCTGCCGTGGCTGCGGCTATGTCGAGTGCGTCAGCGCTCGGCCTGAGGGTGGAGGACGCGGTCGTTCTTCAGGCGTCGAACAAGCTCGCTGTGCGTTTGCTGCCTTGTGACGTCCTTGCCCGTGTCGCGGACCCAGCGCATCACGTGGCCGACTTCGAAGTCGAGCTTGCCAGACGGCTTGCGGAGACGGAGAGCCCGGTGGTGGCCCTTGAGCCTCGAGTGGAGCCGCGTGTGTACGTGCGTGACGGCTTCGCGGTGACGCTGTGGACCTACTATGAACCTGTGCCGCCTCAAGAGGTCGCGCCGGCCGAGTACGCACGCGCTCTTGAGCGGTTGCACACCGGGATGCGACGTATCGATATTGCGACGCCGCACTTCACAGATCGAGTGGCCGAAGCGCAATCGCTCGTTGCGAGCCGCGACCGCACTCCTGAGCTCCCTGACGCCGACCGCGAGCTACTCAGCAACACGCTGCGAAGCCTGAGGCGGGCGATCGAAAACCGAGGCGCTCCCGAGCAGCTGCTGCACGGCGAACCGCACCCAGGCAACTTGCTCAGAACGAAGAAAGGGCTGCTGTTCATAGACCTGGAGACATGCTGCCGTGGGCCTGTCGAGTTCGACATCGCGCATGTCCGGTTTCCCGAAGAGGTGAGCAAGCACTATTCAAGTGCTGATCAACAACTGCTCCGCGAGTGCCACGTCCTCATGCTCGCGATGATTACAACGTGGCGCTGGGATCGAGACGACGAACTCCCGAATGGTCGTCGACTAGCGCTGGACTGGCTCGGCGAGATGCGCTCCGCGCTGGAGCGCTACGGACTCGATGTCGCACGATGATGAAGTTCAGTTTGCCACCGAATCCGGCCGCCAACTCGCAGCTTGACGTTGATTGCAGGCAACGGTCATGCTTCTTAAAGCGGAGTTGCTATCCTGCATTGTGATACGGAACGGCGAGGCCACTACAGCCGCAGTGTCATGAAAGAACCATATGAAAGGCATAAAAAACCCGAGCCATCTCCTCGACGTTGAGAAACAAGCGCATCATTTAGCGCGTCCCGGGTTCCGCATCGCTGAGTTGACGATCAACCCGACGCAAAAGGTGCCTTGGCACTGTCACTCGAACGTCCAAGACACCTTTTATGTTCTGGAAGGACAGATACAGCTTTTCTTGCGGGATCCCAAGGAGGAGGTGCGCCTCGCGCCGAGCGAAACCTACTCAGTCCGGCCCCGGCGGCCGCACCTTGTTATCAACTGCGGTCAGACCGCTGCGACCTTCTTGATTTTGCAAGGTATTGGCGAATACGACTTCGTTCCACTCACGTGAGTGGACTGCGACCTTCGTCGGACGACAACCCAAAACTGAACCAGTGCCGAATATCCTTATAGCTCAAGGATTTTCATCCTCGGGTTCCCCTGGCTCACCCTCGTCGGCGCAATTTGCTCGAGGGAAGGCTTCAGGGGTTAGGCTGACCTTACCCGCGCACGCGCTCGCGCGCGAAGACAGCGCGCTCCTCCGCCGTCATCTTTTCGCGGATGCGCGAGCCTTTGCCGACGTGGCGATACAGTCCGCCCTCTGAAAAATATTCTTCGTAGGGCTGCGCGGGGATCGGCTCCGGCCCCGGCGAGTCGGTTATCTTCACGTCCAGCACCTGCTCAACGAGGTTCGTGTCGTACATCCTCACCGCGTCGTAGTCCGTCAGCAGCGCGCATACTTCGACGCAGATGTAACATCCGATGCATTCCTGGAAGCGATCCTGCACCGGCTGCACGCCGCGTCCCGGAACCGAGCCGGGCGACAGGTACTCGATGCATTGCACCGGGCAGAACTCGGGGCATTTCCCGCACGGGAAGCACAGGTTCACGTCCATGAACGCGACTTCGCGCGGCCGCTTCTTCTTTTGTCCGACTTCTTCGGGAGTCTCGGGGATGCGGTCTTCCTTGAGACGGCGCTTGATGATGTCGATGGCGCTCATAGGTCCATAGTCACACTTTTCAAGCCGGCCCGGTCAAGAGCGATCGGCCGCCAGGAAATAGAACGGGCCAGCGCAATTCTGCGCCAGCCCGACGCCGACTGGAAAAGGGGGGCAAACCCAGCCAGCGCCCCCCGATTTAGCAAATTGCCACGCGAGCGTCTATCCCCAAAATTATGGCTGAATCTATTTGACCGCGAAGATGCGGCCGGTTGAGGTGCCGACGTACAGTATCCCCGACGGCGACGACGTGGCCGTTGTGATCTTGCCGAAACCGCGCGCCGACCATACGTAGCTGCCATCTCCCATCAGCACCGCGCCCACGTCTCCGGTCGCCGCGTCGAACACACCGTCGTTGCCGAGCACGCATAGTCCGGCGGCGCCTGGTTTCAGCGTCGCGTCTTGCCATCGGAGCTGCCCGTCGGACGAGACGCCATAGACCGTGTCACCGCCGGCGAAGATTGTTCCAGACGGAGCGACCGCAGGTCCCGCCGTTACCGCATGCGCGGCGTTGACGTGCCAGAGTGGATTACCGGTCCGCGAATCGATCGCATACACGCCGCCGCCGGCCGAGCCTGCGTAAACGACATCGTCCGCATAGGCGACAGATCCCGAAAATCCGCCGTCCGGCTGGAACGTCCACAGCACGCCGCCGTCCGACGCGAGGGCGGTGACCGCGCCACGCGAAGTTCCCACCACGACCCCGTCCGGCGTCGTCGCGGCCGTCGTCAGCGGTCCAACCGCGACGCGCCAATTGAGCGAGCCAGTGGTGGTTATCGACACCAAATCGCCGCCCGCCGATGCGTAGATCGCGCTATCGCTCGCCGCCAGGGGTCCCTCGCTCGCACCAATTTCCAGATGCCATCGAGTGGTGCCGTCGGGGGCGACGGCCGCAAGCTGCGAACTGGACGACATCGCGAGCACGGTGCCGTCCGGCAACACCGCCGGCGACGAGCCGTCGACATCGCGATGCATGATTTCCTTGCCGCCGGAATTCAGCCCGTGCAACACACCGTCACGCGTGATGAAGAATATAGAATCGCCGGGACCGGTTGCGATTCGTCCGCGCAATTCCGCGCCCGGATAAAAGACCCACATCAGAACGCCCGCACTCCGCGCCGATGCCGCCGGCGTACTCGAAGCCGCCGGCGCGCCAGGCATCGGAGTCGGCGTAATGGTGGCCGTCGGGGTAACGCCGGAGCATTGCGCCGGGCAGTTGTCGAAGCAGTTGGGGCCGACGCCGACCGCGACGGACTGGCTGCTTATCTGGGAATTGCTCGCGGCAATGCAAACGCATCCCGCAGCTTGGGGCAGGTAGTTGCCGCCTTGCGGCCCTGGCGCCGGCGGTTGCAGCACATTGGGATTGGTGGAGGTCCAAAGTGTGGTCGGTTCGGTCGTGATGTCTATGAACTGGATTTTCTTTCCTGCGGTCTTGGAGAACGTACCGATTGCATTGAACTGGACCACCGTCGGCGTTGCCAACGGCGCGGTGGTCGGTACGCAGGTGGGGCTGGCCGACGCTCGCGGCGTCAACGTGGGCGTCGCCGTCACTTTCGTTTTCGTCGGCGAAGGCGTGGCCGTAGCAGATGGCGGGGGGCCATTTGCGAGCACGATCATTTGGAGTGCAGCGCCGGGAGCGGGAGTCGCAGTCGGCGCGCTGCTGCCACTACCGCCGCAACCGAGCCAAATTGCTCCGAAGACGAACAACCCAACCGGCGCAATCACCAGCCATCTGAGCCACCGCGACAACATCAAGTGATGAGCTATGACGATGCGAGCGCGCGCTGTCAAGGTAACGCGCGGTGGGCGAGAAAAAATTCAGGAGTTGATCTCAACTCGCTCGCGTGCAGTATTCAACATCCGCGAAGACGAAAGGTCCGCTGGATAAAAAAATGGCGGGCACCTGAAGAGGGGGGGGACTCTCCGATGCCCGCCGGTTCGTAGCAGCCCGTCCGTGTACGCTACGGACGGAATCCGATCAGTCGGGAGGAACTAACCGACCGGAGGGTGCCAGAGCCGTTTGCACCCAGTTATTGAGACGATTCAATTCAGCGATTATTCAAAGTCGCAAATTTTCATTTGCACGCGACGACGCTCGTATTAGACTCGGCTGCGGAGGCCTCGAAAAAGCTTATGGAATATCGGCGATTGGGTGGCACCGGGCTCAAGGTTTCGGAGCTATGCCTTGGTTGCATGACGTTTGGCCGTGAAACAGACGAAAAAACTGCGGGCAAAATCCTAGATCGGTTTATTGAGGTTGGCGGCAATTTCCTGGACACCGCCAACGTTTATGCGGCCGGCGCGTCGGAGGAGATTCTCGGACGTATTCTCGGCGAGCGTCGAAAAGACTTGATTGTCGCGACCAAAGTCCGCTTCAACGCGAATATTTTCATGGGCAAGACTGTCGCGCCCAATCAAATCGGCCTCTCGCGCGCGCATATCATGTCGGAAGTCGAGGCCAGCCTGCGCCGCCTCAAAATGGATTACATCGATCTGTACCAGGTTCATTCGTGGGACTTCGAAACGCCTATCGAAGAGACCATGCGCGCGCTCGACGACCTGGTGCGTCACGGCAAGGTCAGGTATATCGGGGCGTCGAACTTTACGGCGTGGCAACTGATGAAAAGTCTGTGGGTCAGCGATAAACACGATTTCGCCCGGTTCGACTGCCTGCAGCCGCAATACAGCCTGATCTCTCGCGAAATCGAGCGCGAGATTATGCCGCTATGCCGCTACGAAGGCGTCGGCGTGATTCCGTGGAGTCCGCTCGGCGGTGGATTTCTGACCGGCAAGTACCGTTCAGGTCAGCGCCCGCCCGAGGACAGCCGGCTGGCGAAGATGGATATGTGGAATCGGCTCGCCGACGAGCGCAATTACAGGGCGCTCGAAGCCGTCGAGCACGTCGCGAAGGAGCGCGGGCGCGCAATCTCGCAGGTCGCCCTGGCGTGGGTGAATCAGCAGCCCGGCGTCAGCTCGGTGATATACGGTGCGCGCACCGAAGAGCAGAACGAGCAGAACCTCGGCGCGATCGGATTCCGGCTTGAGGCCGCCGAGCTCGCGGCGCTCAACAAGGCAAGCGCATTGCCACCAGAATACCCCGATGCGATGCAAGCGCGCCTCCCCGGCTACCCGCGCCAGTGATCTTTAATCCGGGCCCCCTTCCCACTATGGGGAAGCGGTTCTTGAGGGGTTAGGTTCCGAAGGCGTCCACTCGGACGCGCCTCTTTTTCGCGCGAAATACCTATCAGCCTTGAAACGACGGGCCGATGAAGCTTCGCGGCGGAGTCGGTGCTGACGGGCTGTTTTCGCCCGGCGGCGAGAACTGGCTGCCGACCGTCAGTCCACCGTCGACGATCATCGCCTGACCGGTGACGAATTCCGAATCGTCGCTGGCCAGGTACAAGGCCATCCCGGCGATGTCCTCGGGATGCCCCGCGCGCGGAATCGGCTGAGCCTTCGCCATCCATTGTTCCATCGCTTCTTTTACACCGGGCTGATTGCGATGCAGTATCGGCGTGTTGATTCCGCCTGGGCAGATACAGTTGACGCGGATTTTATCCTTGGCGAATTCCAGCGCCGCCGATCGCGTCAGGTTGACGACGCCCGCTTTCGCCGCGCAGTAGGCATGCAGTCCGTTGAAGCCGCGGATGCCCGCGACCGACGCCGTCGAGATAATCGAGCCGCCGCCTGCTTTGCGCATCTCGGGCGCCGCGTGCTTCATTCCAAGGAACACGCCGCGCAGCAATACCGCCTGGCTCTTGTCCCAGTCCTCGACGGATATTTCTTCGAGCGGTCCGACCGCGCCGCCGATTCCGGCGTTGTTGTAGATGATATCGAGACGCCCGAATTCCGCGATGGCGCGTGCAATGAGCGTCTTGATTTCGGCTTCGGCGGAGACGTCGGTTTTCTGGAACACCGCCCGTCCCGCGTTCTCCTTGCAGTCGCGGACGGCGGACTCGCCGCCCTCGACGTTAAGGTCCGCGATCACGACCGCCGCGCCTTCGCCCGCGAACTTGATCGCAGTCGCGCGCCCGATTCCGCTCGCCGCTCCGGTGATTACAGCCACTTTGCCCTTGAGCCTGTCCATTTCTATTCCCTCTGCTTAAAAGAATTCCGATGGCACGCAACGCGTGCGACACAACTCGATCTAAGTATCAAACCCCGACTTGAAGCTGGTAGCGCGCCGGTTACATCTCGAACGACGGGCCGGAGAAGCCGCTGTCCGGCAGCCCCGGCAGCCGAAAACGCGTGTTGCCGGTGTTGATTCCTCCGTCGACCACCATCGCGGTGCCGCTTATCCAGTCCGCCTCGTCGCTGGCCAGGAACAGCGCCATCGCCGCGATATCGTCGGGCTTGCCGGCGCGCGGTATCGGTTGCATCCGCGCCATATTTTTCTCCGATTGCTCCTCCGCGCCGGGACGACCGCGATGGATCAGCGGCGTGTTGACGCCGCCGGGGCAGATGCAGTTGACGCGAATTTTGTCGTGACCGACTTCGATCGCGACTGCCTGCGTCAGATTAACGATCGCCGCCTTGGCCGCGCTGTACGGCGCGAGATAGCCGACGCCGCGGAGTCCCGCCACCGACGCCGTCGAGATAATCGATCCGCCGCCCGCTTTGCGCATCTCGGGGATCGAATATTTCATGCCGAGGAACGCGGCGCGCAGCAGCACGGCGATCGTTTTGTCCCAGTCCGCCGATTCCACTTTTTCGATCGGCCCGACCGCGCCCGCGACGCCCGCATTGTTGAACATGATATCGAGGCGGCCGTATTCCTTGACCGCGCGCGCTACCGCCGCCTTGATATCCGCCTCGCTGGTGACGTCGGTGCGCTGAAAGACCGCGCGTCCACCCGCCGCCGCGCATTCCGCAACAGCGGTCTCGCCCCCATGCGCATTCAAATCGGTAAGGACCACGCTCGCAC
Source organism: uncultured delta proteobacterium (assembly GCA_963724395.1). Taxonomy (GTDB): domain Bacteria; phylum Desulfobacterota; class Binatia; order Binatales; family Binataceae; genus Binatus. The sequence continues at coordinate 1,639,500 of CAVRUK010000006.1, forward strand.
CTTCTTTCGCGAAACGGAGCGCCGTCGCACGCCCCATCCCGCTGGCTGCGCCGGTAATCACGGCGACTTTTCCCTGGATTCTACCCATTGCCATTCTCCTGCGCGCTTAGAGTCGCGCGGTATTTTGATGAGCTCGTAGAAATCTCAATAGCAATGATTCAGGCAAGTCGGAAACAATTTTAAATCGCGCAACCTCTAAATATCCGGTTCCCCTTCCCTCCAGGGAAAGGGAACCAAAATGGAATGGCGCATTTTGACGCACACCTTACAGGCAGCATAGAAAGTCCGCCTGGGTCAGGCTGAAAAGTTCATCCCCCCAAGCCCGGGTGTGCGTTCGGGCGCGGCTAGCCGATGCCGAGTCCGAGGTCGGTGATGAAACTCCAATGATGCTCGTCGCTGGAGGCGTAGTTCTGCAGTTTCAGACGAATAGTCAGCTTGTAGGTGCCGTCGTCGGAGCGGGCGGCGACGGGAGGATTTTCGTACCAGATGCTTTTCTTGCAGACGTCGAGCATCATCTGATCGATTTTGGCCTTGCCGCTGTGCTGCTCGAGGATCAGCTCGGTGAGCTTCCCGCTTTTATCCAGGATGGCGGTGATGACGACGGCTTTGAGTTCGGTCGGGAGCTTGGTTCGCGAGATTTCTTCGCTCTTCTCGGCGATGTAGAGCCGCGCATAAATGCGATCGAGAATGACGGCGGAAAAATCTCCGAACTGGGCGGCCTTGCGGTTGAGCAGGCGCACCGTGCCGGGATTCGCGTCGTTGCCGACCTCGCGCGAGATGCCCGGCTCGGTCGCATACGTGCGGGGTCCGGCTGTAACCGGGCCGTCATCGCGCAGAAGTCCTTCGCCGGGGGCGGGCGCCTGCTCGACAGCGAGCGGATTGACGGGGGTGGCGGCGACGTCGTTCAAGTTGGTCAGCAACTTCGCCTCCGGCTGGCCGGGGTCGGGCATCGGCGGCGGCGGCTTGTCCTCCGCGGCGCATCCCGCGGCGAAGATAGCGGCGACCAGCAGCGCGACCGTTAAAAACCGTTTCAGTCGTGCGAGGATCATTTGGGTTTTTCCCGCTCACTGTCGTTGTCCAAATCCAAAGCGACGATTGCCGGACGCGCATCATTGTAGTCGGCGACGAACGCGTCGAAAAGTTCCTCGCCGAATGCGCGTTCCTCGGCGCGAACCTGGTCGTTGTGCTCCTGCGCAATCGCGTCGCCGATTCGCGCGAGCAACTCGAGTGTCGGCGAGTAGTTCAACTGCGCCGTGGCGCCGCCGGAGAAATCATAAGTCCCGTTGGGGAGCATGCGCGAGCTGATCTTTGTATTGAGGCCGCCGTTGCCGGTCGCCAGCACGCGCAGAAAGTCGCCAGCAATCAAATCCATCATCTGATGCACGCCGGGCGGCGCGATCAGTTGCGGGACCGTGTTCATCCGGTTGTCGAACGTCACGGCGCTCGGGTCGCGGCGGTAGTCAGTGGTGAATCCGATGTTGGCGAGGCCGAAGTTCATCGCAAGGCTGGTAATTTGCCCCGACGCGAGAGTGCGATAACTGCCGCGCGCGATTTCGCCGAGCGCGACGCCGTCGCCCGCCGGTTGCATCGCAACGTTGAACGGCGTCAGCAGGCCGTTGCGAATCATCATCGTGACGCGAATGTGGCCGTGATCGAAAGATTCGCAGAACCAGTAGTTGCCGTGCGAATCGAAAATCTCGGACTTCGCGGTCACGGCGGGCACGACCTTGCGATAGAAATCGTAAAGCAGCGGATACTTTTTCAGCGCGTCGAGGCGAACCTCGGCGTCGACGTTGAAGAGCACGACCGGACCGGCTGGCGAATTGAATTCGTCGAGCAGGTTGTTGAATTTGAAATAGTGATCGAACTTCGCCGCGAGATGCGGCATCTGGCGGTGGAATCGGTCGAGAAAGGCGCGGTCATGGTGGTTGAACGTGCCGGGAGCGGAATCCCACGGCGGTTTCAGATCGCCATGAAACTCGCGCAGCATGTCGGCGAACGCATCGACGAGCGCGCCGATGCCGTACGTATCGAGCATCAACTCGCCCGCGAGCGTGCCGGTGACGCTCGAAATGTTGTCGGGGGTGGAATCTCCCGCGGGCTTGAGGGCGAAGACGCCCGAAAAGCGCGCCGGCTCCTCCGGGCTGTGCCAGCTATTGGCCAGCGTGTAGAGATAGTCGGCGTCGTCGGGCCGTCCCGCCACGCAAATCTGGTGCGTGCCGTCGGGCTCGTCGCGCCATGGGATTTCATTCTTCGAGTACAGGGCGGCGGCGCGGATCAGAGTCGATTGGCGCGGCGGCAGCACGTCGAGGACATCCTGCAGCGCGGGAGCTAGTTTGGGATGGAAAGAAATCTTGCGCTGGAAGCCGAGCTGGCGATCGAGGATCGTAATCGCACGCGACGCGCGCGCGGGACCGGGCGGCGCGAGATAGACGATCGGCGCGAACAGGGTTCGGCTGTCCGGTGCGAAGCCGGCGACTGACGCGGTCGGAGAAGTTGCGGGCGAAGATGCGGCGTAGCTGGCAATCGCGCAGATCGTGATTAGAATAGCTGCGAACGAGATGGCGATAACGATACGAAAAGGACGAAACGGCAGTCGCAACAGGCGAATTGTGCGAGGTACCTTGCGATGGTATCCTGCCGTACAATAGGTAGAAGAGTTCGAGAAATAAAAATGAAACCCGGAATCCATCCCGAATACCGCCGCTGCACGGTTATCTGTGCGTGCGGCAACACCTTCGAAACGCGCTCGACGCTCAAGGAGCTTCACGTCGAGGTCTGCTCGAAGTGCCATCCTTTTTACACTGGCACGCAGCGCCTGGTCGATACAGCGGGGCGCGTCGAGCGGTTCAATCGCAAATACGGCATCAAGAAGCCGGCCGAAAAGACGGCGGAAGCGGCAGCCGCCGAGAAGTAGCATAGCAACTCCCGCCGCCTGCGGCGCTCGACGCACCCGGGTGCGCGGGGGAGAATTAATCGGCACGGTCGTAACGGCCGCGCCGTTTTTGTTTCAGGGCTGTTTCGGGATTTTTTTTGGTGGCGAGCGTGAAAGTCGGCGATGCTCGATAAGGCAAGCGCAATAGAAGAGCGGGTCGCGGAACTCGAACGCAAGCTCAGCGATCCCGCCACGCTCGGCAATCAGCGCGAATATGCCAGGATCGCCAAGGAACGCGCGCAGCTTTCAGAAGCGGCCCATTGCGCGCGCGAATATATCCGCGTCGCCGACGAAATCGCGGGGCACAAATCGATCCTCGACGGCGACGACGCCGATTTGCGCGAGTTGGCCAAGGCCGAACTGCCGACGCTGCAGAAAAATCTCGGGGAGCTCGAGCAGAAGCTCAAGGAGCTGCTGACGCCGCGCGATCCCAACGACGAGAAGAATGTGATCCTCGAAATCCGCGCGGGCACCGGCGGCGAAGAGGCGTCGCTGTTTGCCGGCGACCTGTACCGGATGTACACGCGTTACGCCGAGCGGCACGGATTCAAGATCGAGTCGCTCAGTCTCAGCAACACCGGCCTGGGCGGAATCAAGGAAGTGATCGCGCTGGTGAGCGGACGCGGCGCATACTCGCGGCTCAAGTACGAAGGCGGAGTGCATCGCGTGCAGCGAGTGCCGGAGACCGAAGGCTCGGGGCGCATCCACACCTCGGCGGTGACGGTCGCGGTGATGCCGGAAGCTGACGAAGTCGAGGTCAATATCAACGAAGCGAAGGACCTTCGAATCGACGTGATGCGCGCGTCTGGGCCTGGCGGTCAGAGCGTCAACACCACGGATTCGGCGGTACGAATCACGCACATCCCGAGCGGCATGGTGATAATCCAGCGCGACGAAAAATCGCAACACAAGAACAAAGCGAAGGCGCTGAAGATCCTGCGGGCACGGCTGCTCGAACAGGCGCAGTCGGAGCAGCAGGCGAAAATCGCGCAGACGCGGAAATCGATGGTGGGAACGGGCGACCGCTCGGAGCGCATCCGCACCTACAATTTTCCGCAATCGCGCGTGACTGACCATCGCGTCAACGTGACGATTCATCAGCTCGATAATTTTCTCGACGGCGCGATCGATCCGATCATCGACGCGCTGGCGGCGTACGACCAGGAGCAGGCGCTCAGCGCATAGTCGGGTCATGAGCGAGATGCTCGCGCGGCGCGCGTTGGAGGAACTCGACAAGGCGTCGAGGCGGCTCGCCGACGCGGGAATCGATTCGGCGCGGCTCGACGCGGAGCTGCTGATCGCGGCAGCGGCAGGTGTCTCGCGCGAAGCGGTAATTACCCGCTCGATCGAGCTTTCACCCGCGATACTGAAAAACTTTGACTCGATGATTGCGCGGCGCGAGCGCCGCGAGCCGATTGCGTATATCTTGGGGCACAAGGAATTCTATTCGCTCGATTTCGAAGTCACGCCTGCGGTGCTGATTCCGCGGCCGGAGACAGAGTTCGTAGTCGGCGCGGCGTTGGAGTTTATCGCGGGGACGCCAAATGCGCGCGTAATCGACATCGGCACAGGTTCCGGCGCGATCGCGATAGCGATTGCGGTCAACGCGCCACAAGCGCGCGTCACGGCAGTGGATATTTCCGCCGACGCGATTGCAGTAGCGTCGCGCAACGCTGGACGTCATCGAGTCGAGGATCGCGTGACGCTCCGGCGCGCCGACTGTTTCGATGTTCTGGACGAGGGACCGTCGTTCGGATCGTTCGACGTGATAGTCTCCAATCCGCCGTATCTGGACGACACCGAGATTGCCTCTCTGGAAGCCGACGTGCGCGGCTTCGAGCCGCGGGTTGCGATGAGCGCGGGAGCCGGCGGGCTCGATATCCTGCGCAGAATTGTTGCGGGCACGTCGAGTCATCTTGTGCCCGGCGGTGAGCTGATCGTGGAAGTGGCGGCGGGGCAGGCGGCGGAGGTCGCGAAGCTTGTCGAGGCCGCGGGCTTGCGCGTTGCCACTGTGATAAACGATTTCGCGGGACATCCGCGTGTCGTTGTCGCGCACGCGCGAAGGGCTGGAGCGCAGGCGTAAGGCATAATGGAAAAAATGATAATTCATGGCGGGGCTCCGCTGCGCGGCACCGTCTCGATCAGCGGCAGCAAGAACGCCGCGCTGCCTATCATGATGGCGTGTCTGCTGACCTCCGAGCCGCTTCAGCTCAGCAACGTGCCGCGCCTGCGCGACGTGAAGACCGCGATGGACCTGCTAATCCAGCTCGGCGTCGCGGCGCGCTGGACCGACGAGCATCGCGTCGAGCTGCACGCGGCGAAGGTTACTTCGCACGAGGCTTCCTACGAACTCGTCAAGACGATGCGCGCGTCGTTCGTGGTGCTTGGCCCGCTGCTGGCGCGGACTGGACGTGCGCGGGTATCGACACCGGGTGGATGCGCGATCGGCGCGCGGCCCGTGAATCTGCACATCGCGGGGATTCGCGCGCTCGGCAGCAAGATCCAGTTTCGTCACGGTTACGTCGAGGCCCACGCGGACAAACTGACGGGTGGGCGCATCTGGCTCGATTCGCCCTCGGTCGGCGCAACCGAAAACATTTTAATGGCGGCGGTTACGGCTCGCGGCCGCACGGTAATCGAAAACGCGGCGCGCGAACCCGAAGTGCAGGATCTCGCGCGGGTGCTGGTCAAGATGGGCGCGAAAATCAGCGGCGCCGGCACGCACGTGATCGAAATCGAGGGCGTCGAGCGGCTGCATGGCGCGGAGCACGAAGTGATCGCGGACCGAATTGAGGCCGGGTCGATGATGGCGGCGGCGGCGATCACCGGCGGCGACGTGACGATTGCGAATGCGCCGATCGAGCATCTCGACGCGGTCGCGACCAAGCTGCGCGAGGCGGGCGTCGTGGTTGAGGTCAACGGCAAAAGCATCCGGGTCGCGCGCGGCGACAAACTCAAGTCGGTCGAGCTGCGCACGCTGCCATATCCGGGGTTTCCGACCGATCTGCAGGCGCAGATGATGGCGATGCTGACGCAGGCCGAGGGTACTTCAGTCATCACCGAGACGATTTTCGAAAACCGGTTCATGCACGCGCAGGAACTGGCGCGGATGGGCGCCGACATCCTGATGAAAGGTCCCACCGCTGTAATCCGCGGGCCCTCGAAGCTGAGCGGCGCTCCGGTGATGGCGACCGACCTGCGCGCGAGCATGGGGCTGATAATCGCGGGGCTTGCCGCGGAACACACGACCGAGCTCAGCCGCATTTATCATCTTGACCGTGGCTACGAGGCGCTCGACGCGAAGCTGTCGGGTCTCGGCGCTCGAATCGAGCGTGCCCAAGAATAATGAGGCCGCGGGTTCTCAAGTCTGAGACGCCGGAATTCAAAAACTTTCTGGCCGCGATACTCGCGCGACGCGGCGGCGACAGTGCCGGCGTCGATCGAGCGGTGTCGAAGATAATTGCCGACGTGCGAAAGCGTGGCGATCGCGCGCTTATCGATCTGACTGCGAAATTTGACGGCGTGAAGCTCACTCCCTCGACGCTCCGCGTGACGCCGGCGGAGCGTCAATCGGCGTTCAATCGGATCCCGGCGAAAGATCGGCGGGCGCTGGAGTTGGCGGCGAAGCGAATCGCGGACTTTCATCGCCGCACTATGGAGAAGTCGTTCATCTATCGCGACAAGTCCGGGATGCGGCTCGGCCAGATGGTGCGGCCGATGCACCGCGTCGGAATTTACGTGCCGGGCGGGCTCGGCGCGTATCCGTCGTCGGTGCTGATGAACGCGATTCCCGCCAAGGTCGCGGGGGTTGCCGAAATCGTGATGGTGTCGCCACCGTCGGCGGAAGGGGGGCGACTCGCCGTGCTGGCGGCGGCGGAAATCGCGGGCGTCGACGAATTCTATCGCGTCGGAGGCGCGCAGGCGGTCGCGGCGCTCGCATACGGGACGGAAACCCTCAAGCCGGTGGACAAGATCGTCGGGCCCGGCAACGCATTCGTGCAGGCCGCGAAGCGCATGGTCTATGGCGTCGTGGACATCGACAAGATGGCGGGACCGAGCGAGGTGCTGGTGATTGCCGACGACCGCGCGCATCCCGAGTGGATAGCCGCCGACCTGATAGCGCAGGCCGAGCACGGTTCCGGCGACGAGGCGGCCGTGCTGCTGACGACCTCGGCGAGCATCGCGAATCGCGTCGCGGAGGCGGTGGAAATCGCGCTGAAGAGTCTGCCGCGCGCGCGCCAGGTCGAGGCGGCACTGGTGAAACGTGGCGCGATGGTCGTGGTTGGCGATCTCAACGAGGCGTTTGACCTCGCCAATGAGATCGGGCCCGAGCATCTCGAGCTCGACGTGCGCAACCCGTCGCGATGGCTGCCGAAGATCAAGGCGGCGGGCGCGGTCTTCCTGGGGCCGCTCACGCCGGCGCCGCTTGGCGACTATCTTGCGGGTCCCAACCACGTCTTGCCGACGGGGGGAGCCGCGCGTTTTGCGTCGCCTTTGGGTGCATACGATTTCCTGAAACGAACCAGTATAATCGAGGCGTCGATGGGCGCGATTGCGGCGCTCGGACCGTCCGTCGCGCATCTCGCGCGGATGGAAGGGTTCGAGGGCCACGCGCGAGCGATGGAACTGCGCGCAGGGGTGACCCCTGCAGCCAGTACTAAGAGACATGGAAAACAAACGAAAAGTCAGCTTACAAAATAAAGATCGGACTGCGCGGCCGGTCGCGCGGCTGGCGCCGGCCAAGGCGAAGCGTAGTGCCGAAGTCGAGCGCAAGACGCGCGAGACTTCGGTGACGGTCGCACTCAAGCTCGACGGGGCAGGGCGCGGTGAGGCGAAGACGGGAGTGCCGTTCCTCGATCACATGCTCGAGAGCTTCGCGCGCCACGGATTCTTCGACTTGAAGGTCGCGGCCAGCGGCGATTTGCATATAGATGACCATCACACCGTCGAAGACGTCGGGATGGTGGTGGGGCGAGCTTTTCGGCAGGCGCTGGGCGACCGTGCGGGAATCAAGCGCTTTGGCGAGGCGACCGTGCCGCTCGACGAAGCTGTCTGCACGGCGATTGTCGATATCAGCGGGCGCGCGTACCTGGGCTACAACGTCCCGATCAGCCAGGAGCGGGTCGGCAACTTCCAGACCGAGCTGGTGCACGACTTCATGAAGGCGCTGACGGACGAAGTCGGGATGAACCTGCATCTCAATCTTGTCAGCGGCCGCAATCCGCATCACATAATCGAGGCGACGTTCAAGGCGTTGGCGCGTGCGATGGACCATGCGACAGCGCGCGAGCCGCGGCTGTCGGGCGTGCTTTCGACCAAGGGCACGCTCAGCTAAATCGCCAGCCAGAATAGACCGCTTGTTCGAGAAGTTCACCGTTATTCCCTCGATTGACCTGAAGGGCGGCCAGGTCGTACGCCTGCTTCACGGCGACATGAACCGGGCGACCGTCTACGGCGGCGAGCCCGCCAAAACGGCGCGTCGCTTCGAGGAGGAGGGGGCGGAGCTGATCCACATCGTCGATCTCGACGGTGCGATTGCGGGTGCGCCGCAAAACGTCGTGGCGATCGCGAAAATTCGCACGGCGGTCAGTTGCGCAATCGACGTGAGCGGCGGACTGCGCACAATCGAGGCGGTGCGCGCGACGTTCGCGAGCGGTGCCGACCGCGTCTCGATTGGTTCCGCCGCACTACTCAATCCCGAACTGGTCCGTCTGGCGTGTGCCGAGTTTCCGGGCAGGGTCTTCGGATCAATCGACATTCGCGACGGCCGGTTGGCCGTCAAGGGATGGGTCGAAACCGGCCAGCTCACTGTTGCCCAGGCGGCGGAGCGGTTTCGTACGGCCGGAGTCGCTGCCGCAATCGTCACGGACATCGCGCGCGATGGCGCCCAGATAGGCGTCGATGCGGACCGGATGGAAGAAATCGCCCGGGCGGTTCGCATCGCGGTGATTGCGTCTGGCGGCGTCGCCACTCTCGACGACATTCGCGCTCTTCGGACGCGATTCAGCGCCGGAGTCGTGGGCGTAGTGGTCGGCCGGGCGCTGTATGAGGGGAATTTCGGTCTGAGCCACGCGATCGCGGCAGCTAATGGCTAGAGAAAATGGATCGCCCTTCGCTATGGTAGTCTTTTAGTGTTCTAAAGTCCTTTAATGTATCTCTCCGTTTTCCAGTGATAGTTGGCGAAAGTCAGCCGGAAAAATTTTAATATGTTACAGCGGAAGCTAGAGTAACGATCGCTCTTGACATACGCGTGACGCACGTAGAAAATGTCGAAGCTGAGTAAAGACATGAATTTACAATCTGAACCAAGCGTAACCAATCAAGAGTTAAAGAGCAGGGTGGCAGGTGTTTGCAACTTTGTAGAGAGAGTTTGCCTACAAAGTCGCGCTTCATAGAGCGCAGCGGGCCAAGTGCTCCCCGCGCTGTCTGAACGAAATAACACTCCGGAGGGACACGGAAATGGATCTGATCAGGAAACTGTATGTGAAGGCTGATGAGTTCTCGCGCGGCCAGACGATGGCGGAATACGCATTGATCATGGCAGCGGTCGCGGTCGTGGTGTTCGTGGGCTACCAGACCATGGGCACAACCATCACCAAGCTGCTCAGCACGGTCGACGGCCAGCTGTAAAGCGCCGATTTTCGACAGATTGCCGAGTATCCAGAAACGGCGGGGGCATCGTCCCTCGCCGGTTCCATTTGTGGTCAAGTTGCGCCTGCGAACGGACGCAACCTGACGCGCGGGTTCGCGCACCATAGCGGCACGCGCCCGCCGAATACCGCCAGAATATTGTCCACCGCCATCGCGGCCATGCTGGCGCGGGTGGCAATGCTGGCGCTGCCTATGTGCGGCGTGATTACGACATTGTCGAGTCGAAGGAGTGCATCGTTGGATACAATCGGCTCGGGATCGGTCACGTCGACGCCCGCGCCGGCCAAATGCCCCGACTTCAGCGCCGCGACCAAGGCAGCTTGATCGATGACGGCGCCGCGCGCGGCATTGATTAGAATCGCGCCCGGCTTCATCAGCGCGAATTCGCGCGCGCCGACCATGTGACGCGTCTTTGCCGTCAACGGCACGTGAAGCGATACGTAATCCGATTGAGCCAGCAAACGAGGCAGGCTCACACCAACGGCGCGCGCAAGCGCTGAATCCTTGCGCGATGAATGTCGGTTGCCCGACGGATCATTGAGATAGAGCACGCGCATCCCGAAGCCCATCGCGCGGCGCGCCATAGCCTGGCCGACTGCGCCGAATCCGATTAGCCCGAGCGTGCTCGAGTGCACGTCGCGGCCGAGCATCGTCATCGGCCCCCACGTGCGCCACTTTCCCGCGCGCACGTAACGATCGGCTTCGGCGATTCGGCGCGCCGTGGTCATGAGCAAGCCGAAGGCGAGGTCCGCTGTGGCTTCGGTCAGGACGCCGGGTGTGTGACCGACGGCGACGCCCGCGCGGGTGGCCGCGTCGAGGTCGATATTGTCCACGCCGACGGCCATGTTGCTGATGATGCGCAGCCGCGGTGCGCCCGCAATCACGCGCGCGTCGATCTTGTCGGTGAGCATCGAGAGTATTCCATCAGCGTTTGCCACCGCCGATCGCAGCGCCGACGCCGGCGGTGGCATCTCGCCGCGCCAGACCTTGACCGAGGCCGCGGCGCGAAGGCGCTCGAGCGCAGCGGCATCGATAGCGCGAGTGACAAACACTTTTTTCTGCAGGCGGACCGGACGCGGCATGCGGCTAAGCTCCCGACGGTTCAATTAGTTCCGTGGCTCTGCTATACGCGACAAGCGTGACAGACTCCATCGTTTCATCGGTAATTTCGTCGGCTCGTTCCAGCGGACGGTCGGTTCTCACGGAAATCGAGAGCAAGCGAATCCTGCATTCGCTGGGCCTGCCGGTCGTAGTGCCCGAGGCTGCCTTGACGGCGGACGACGCGGTGCGCGCGGCGTCGAGGATTGGATTTCCGGTGGTGCTGAAAGTTCTGTCGCCGGACGTAAGTCACAAGAGTGACGTGGGCGGGGTCGAGCTCAATCTCGAAAATGAGGCCGCAGTGCACGATGCGTTCGAGCGAATTCGTCGCAGCCTCGCCGCCAAGGCCCGCGACGCGCGCTTCAAAGGCGTTGCCGTACAGCCGATGGCGAAGCCGGGCGTCGAGCTGCTGGCGGGGACGTTCCGCGACGATCGATTCGGCGCGATGGTGATGGTCGGGCTGGGCGGGGTGTTGGTCGAAGTGATGAAAGATACTTCGCTGGCGCTGGCACCGATTGGCGGGCGCGAGGCGTCGGCGATGCTCGCGCGGTTGCGCGGTGCGCAGATTTTGCGCGGCGTCCGCGGTCAGCCCGGCGTCGACATCGACCTGGTCGTGGCACTGCTCGAAACGATTTCCGGAATCGCCGCGACCCATCCGGATATCGCCGAGATGGATCTCAATCCGGTCGTCGCGTACGAGGACGGCGTCGCGATCCTGGACGCGCGAATCGTGCTGGCCGGCCCGAAGACCGTTGCGCCGCATCCGGACCCGCATCGTGCGGCGCGGCTTGAAAACCTCGAGCGCGCGTTCAACCCGCGCACAGTGGCCGTCATCGGCGACAAGCGGATGGGCGGGTATATGTGGCTGCGCGCAATGGCGCATCTCAAGGGCAAGCTCTACTCGGTGCAGATCGATCCGACCGAGATACCCGGCATCGAAGCGATGGGCGTGGAGAATCGCAAGAGCCTGGCGGAGATCACCGAGCCAATCGACTACGCGGTTAGCGCCGTGCCGCGGCAGATCGCGCCGCGAATTTTGAAGGATTGCGTCGCCAACCACGTCGGATCGATCGGATTTTTCACGTCGGGATTTTCGGAGACCTCGGAGGAACTCGGGATCCGGCTGGAAGGCGAGCTTCGCGATATCGCGATCAACTCGGAAATCGCGCTGGTCGGCCCAAATTGCATGGGGCTGTATAGCCCAAGCGCCGGGCTGCGCAATTTTCCCGAAGAAAAAGTGGGAGAGGCGGGCGACGTCTGCTTTATCTCGCAAAGCGGCACGCACACGATCAACTTTTGCCTTCAAGCGCCCGTCCACGGGATCAAGGTCAATAAGGCCGCGTCGATTGGCAACGTGCTGGTGCTTGAGGCGGCGGACTATATCGACTTGATGGCGGCTGACCCGGCGACCCGCGTGATCGGGATGTATATCGAAGGCGTGCGCGACGGGCGGCGCTTCTTCGACAGCGTCAGGCACGCGGCCGAGCGTCATCCGGTCGTCATCTGGAAGGGCGGGGTGACCGAGGCGGGCGCGCGCGCTACGTTTTCGCACACCGGCTCACTCGCGACGCCCGAGGCGACCTGGCGCACCGTCGTTCAGCAAAGTGGCGCGGTCGAAGTGACGAGCCTCGACGCGATGCTGGACGCGGTCGAGCTGTTCGCGCGCGCCAAGCGCATCGGCGGCCGGCGAATGGGCCTGGTCGCGATGACCGGTGGCCAGTCCGTGGTAATCACCGACACGTTCGCGACGGCGGGGCTCGAGATTCCCGCGCTGTCGGAGTCGTCTTACGACGAGCTGAAGTCGTTCTTCAACGTGATCGGAGGCAGCTACCGCAACCCGCTCGACGCGGGCGGAACCATCGGCGCGGGACATCATCAGGGCAACCTCGATCGCATCCTCGAGATTCTGGAGCGCGACCCGGCCATCGACGCGATCGTGCTGGAGGTCGGCACGGGGCTGCGCGCGGCACGATGGGCCACGCATGAGGACGAAATCACGGGCCTGCTCGACAAGCTGGCGGATTTTGCCGGGCGCTCGACCAAGCCGTTCGCGGTCGTGATGCATCCCGCGCACGTTGAGGCGATCGTGGCGCGCGGCAAGGAGCTTGCGCGCGCGCGGGGTCTGGTCGTATTCGACAGTTTCGAGCGCGCTGCGGCAGCTTTCCGCACCGCGGCGGACTACTGGATGAATCGCGCGCGCCTCGGCAGTTAGACTCATATGCAGTGAGGTATTGAATATGGATCAGCTCGTATCCGAACGCGCGCGGCCTTATTTCGACAAAATCCAAAAGCTGGCGCCGATAATTCGCGAGCACGCCGATCGCGCCGAGCGCGAGGCGCAGATGCCGCGCGAGGTTGTCGATGCCTTTCGTGAAGCCGGGCTATTTCGGATTCTCGTGCCGCGCCAGATGGGCGGCGGCGAGCTGACGATTCCCGACACGTTGCGGCTGTGCGAGGAAGTCGCGCGCATCGACGGGTCCGCCGGATGGAATCTCGCCATTTGTGGAGGCGGTCCGCTGTTTGGATACAACCTTTCTCGCGCGGCATTCGAAAAGATTTTCGGCGATCCGCGCGGCGTGAGCGCCGGCTCGCTGAATCCCGCGACCACTCGCGTGGTGCCGGTCGAGGGCGGATGGCAGTTCAGCGGGAAGGCAACCTATGCCAGCGCCTCGGCTCACGCGACCTACCTGATGGCGGCGGGCATGGTTCTGCGTGACGGCGCGCCGCAAATCGTCGACGGGGTTCCGGTGATGCGAGCTGGTCTGTTTCCGATCGGGCATGCGAAAATCCTCAACACCTGGTCAACTGCGGGAATGCGCGGCACCGGCAGCAACGACTGCGTGTTCGAAAATGTGTTTGTCACCGATGAATTCACCTTCGACTGGCTGAACGCGAAATCGCCATGGCAGCGCGGTCCACTTGAGAACATTCCATTGCAGCTGCAATTTGTGGGCGGCCTGGTTTCGGTGGTGCTTGGCGCCGCGCGACACGCGCTCGATGCGCTCAACGAAATCGCGCAAGCCAAGGTGCCGGCGGCCACGCGGGCCACGCTGCGCGAGCGTCCGATCGCGCAGATCCAGTTCGCGCAGGCGGAAGGGCTATTGCGCGCGGCACGCGCCTACTTTTACGACTGCAACGATGAGATCTGGCGCAAGGGCGAAGCTGGCGAGAACTTCAGCATCCAGGATCGCGCGCATGCGCGGCTTGCGGTAGTCACTGCCGCGAAGCTGGCGGTGCAGGCGGTCGATCTGGTCGCGGATGCGGCCGGGATGAACTCAGCACAAACCTCGTGTCCCATCGAGAGATGCTGGCGTGACGTGCATACGGCATCGCAGCATGTGCTGATGAACACGGCGCGCTTCGAGGTAGTGGGACGCGTGCTGTTCGGGCTGGATCCAGGCTCGCCGGTAATCTGAAGCGCATCAGTTCTGGTCCTCGCCGGATGTGCATCAAACCGGAGGGGCAGTTCTTTTTTGTGTCATCCCTCGGCTCCGCTCGGGATGACACAAAGATCGGAGGGCGGAGAGAGTGCCGTTCGCTTCGAGATCTAGCGCGGCGGCGCGAGCACTGTCATGACTGTGCCGATCGATGCATCGCCGTCGAGGAATGCCAGCCATCGGCCGCGAAGCGACCAACTCATCGTGACGGTGCCGCCGGCCGGGCCTTCGGCCAGTAGAAAGGCGCTGTCGTATTGCAGAGAATAGGTGACGATTTTTCGCCACGGCACCGACGCGCTCGGCGCGTAGACCAGCATCGCCGCCGCGTCCGCACCCCTGGAGAAGGCCATCGTGCTCTGCGCGAGCATTTCCGGCACGGTGTCGAAGCCGAGCGCTTTCACATCGACCTGTGCCTGATCCGGATGCGTTATTGCGACTTGCGCGAGCACTGACCCTTCGGGAAGCTCAATCGCCCGCTTGAACGACAGCCCCTGATTGCCCAGCGTGACCGTACCGCTGCCCTTGGCGAACGCGGCCGCGCCGGTAGATACGCCCATCAGATGTTCGTCGCCCGTCGCGATGTCGTACTTGTACACGCCGATCGTGTGGTGCGTGGGGTCGGGCCCGACGTACAGGAACGATCCTTCGTCATTCTGGTCCCAATCGAGCACGTGGATAGGCGCGCGCACGTGAAACCTGGTGCAGGTCGAGGCGCGCCGATCGAGAATGACCGGCGGAGCGCCCGCATCGCCCTGGCCGACCGCATAGACACCGTGCGCGCTCCAACTGAGCGCCGACATCGGACACGAGAACTTAACCGGCAGGACCGAGCCGGCGCCAGTCACGACGATCATCTGCAATCCGTCGGCGAGAGTCGGCGGCGGCTCAGCCTGGTCCGAATCGGACTGCGGCGGGGGCTCGTTGTTGCCGGCTTCGAGAGGCTCAGGATGCCGTCGAAGTGCGAGCGCGATCGTCGCGTTGTTCAGCCAGTTGATCGAGATCGAGTCGAACTGGCCATTGAAGCTCGCGATCACACTGCCGGGGCCCGTCGCGATCAGGTCGCGAACGATCACATCGACTCGATTGCCGCCCCGTATGACCATAGCCGTCGCGAGCGTCAGGCCGTTCGGACTCGCGTCGATATCCGCGATACTTCCCTCCTCGGCGGCGCCCGGTCCGGTCTCAGCCGCGAGGATACGGCCGGTTCGCCACCCGCCGCCGCCCAGGCCATACATAATCGTATGCCCGGCCTGCGTTCCGATGACGCCAATCTCCTGGCTCTCCTCGAGCCAGATGGGGGGACGCGACGCGATCGGCGCGAATCCATCCGGCATCTGGACGTTGGTCAGCACCTTGATACCGTTGGTGACGTCCAGCGTGGTCGAATGGGCGACGAATGGAGGAGGCCCTGGCTTGGGCGCCTTGGCACTGGTCGAGCATGACGCGGCGCTGGCGGCGGTCAGAGCAAGAATCAGGATGAGGACAGACCTGGGCATCGAAAAGCGGTAGTGTATTTGGACCAGTCAAAAAAGGCGACCGATCCATCCGATGAAGAACCGGTTTTTTGGAAATTTGTGGATAAGCCGCGAGGTCCGTCTCGCAATCATCGTTGCGATTTTGTGTGCCGCCGGCGCCGTTGCCTGCGCGGCCGGCGATTGGAAGGCGGGAATCACCGCACTTGGAATCGCGGTGGCTCTCGTGGCGGCCTTCTGGTTTGCCGTCGTCAGGCCCGCGCAAATCCCGCGCGACGCCGTCCTGGTGGTTCGCTTGGCGGGTCCGATCGAAGAGGACGTGACTCGCTCGCCGCTCGATCAGCTGATGCGCCGCGGCGCTCAAAGCCTTGACCATCTTCGCTACGCGTTCGAGTCGGCAGCCGTCGACGACGACGTTCGCGCGATCGTCGTCGAGATCGCGGGTTTGGGCGCCGGCCTGGCCACCGCGCACGAAATCCATCGCCTGCTACGCGCAGCGAATGCGGGCGGCAAGCGGGTGATCGCGCTGATGCGCGGCGATAGCGCGGGACTGCGCGAATACCTGGTTGCGGCCGGGGCGGGCGAAATAGTCGCCAATCCCGACACGATGCTCACGATGCTCGGGGTGGCGACCGGCGGAGTTTTTCTGAAGACCGCGCTCGACAAGTTGAAAATCCAGGCGCAGACCCTGCAGTGGAAAGAGTACAAGAGCGCGGCCGAGACTCTCGGCCGCGACACGATGTCGCCGGCGGTGCGCGAGAGCATGGAGGCGATCATCGCGGACTGGGAGAAAATCCTCGTCGAGACCATCGCGGCGGCGCGCAAAATGACTCCGGAGCGCGCGCGCGAGCTGATTGCGGCGGGTTTCGTCAGCACGACCTTCGCCGTCGAGAATCGCTTGATCGATCGCGAAGGCTACATCGAGGATATCCGCGCTGAATTCGATCCCGAGGCAAAGCGCGGGGTGTTCGTCAGCCTGGCGCGATACCGGCGTCACGCAATCTTCACCCGCGAACGCGGGCGCCGTCAGCGAATCGCACTGGTGCACGCCAGCGGACCGGTAATTTCGGGCGAGGCGCCCGCGACCGGCGAATATATCAGCGGCGTCGCGACGGCCGCGCAAATCGATCGCGCGTCGCGCGACGAACGAGTGAGGGCAATCGTGTTTCGCGTGAATTCACCCGGCGGCTCCGCGGTCGGCTCCGACCTGGTGTGGCGTGCCGTGCGCGAGGCGCAGGGACGCGGCAAGCCGGTCGTCGTCTCGATGGGCGATGTGGCGGGCTCGGGCGGCTACTACGTCGCGGCGGGCGCCGACGCGATCGTAGCGGAGCCGGCGACCATCACCGGTTCCATCGGGGTCGTGTACGCGAAGTTCAATCTCGGGATTTTACTCGGGGAACTCGGCGTGCATTTCGATTTCGTGAAGAGCGCACCCATCAGCGACGCGATGTCGATTGCGCGCGCGATGACCGACAGCGAGCTCGCGCAGCTCAACGAAACCGTCGGTCATATGTACTCGGCCTTCACCGCGAAGGTCGCGGAGGGCCGGCACTTGAGTCCCGAGCAGGCTGAAGCGGTCGCCAAGGGGCGCATCTGGAGCGGTCTCGCGGCCAAGGAACGCGGACTCGTCGATGAAGTCGGCGGACTCTCGACTGCGGTCGCGATCGCGCGCGCGCGTGCGCATCTCGCCGAGCATCAGCGGCACCAACTGGTCACCTATCGCGGCGAGCGTAGATGGATGGACTTTCGCCTCGGCAGCGCGGAGGCCTCGACGCCGTGGGCGATTCGCGCCGCCGCCGTCGCACTCGGCATTCCAGACCGATGGGCGCCCGCGATGCTCGAGATGCTCATCCGCGGCGGCGTGCTACTGCTCTGCCCGTTCATTGGGCTGTAGCGGCGCGTCATTGCGCGTCCGCTAGCGGGGAGCGTTCGAGTTCCTCGCGTAGCGAATACATTTTCTGGCGCGCTTCGGTGATGTAGCCGTCGAGGTTGCGGCGATGATTCGCGAACAGCCCGTCGGGCGAGCCGTTCATGACGATTAGGGGCTTCATAACCGCCGCCTTGCCGAGCGCGTCGATCGAATCGTCGAACAGTGCCTTCAGCACCGGGTCGTCCTTGATTTGCCCCGCGTATTCGCGCTCGACCGCCTGCATCATGTGGTACATCACGTGCGCATAACCCTGCGAGTGATAGAAATAGTGGTCGCAATCCCAGCTATGAACCGGGCTGCCATCGTCCTTCGTGGTCCGGTACAGGTTCGCATGCGCGTCGCCCAGCAGGTCGGTCCACGTCTGGACCAGGCGCACCAGCTCGACGGCGCGGGTGTTGAGCTCGCGCGATGACTCCGGCGTCGTGTGCAACCCGTCGACGTACATACGCAGATGCGCGATGCCGTCGTCGTACTTGCCTTCGGCCGACGGCAGTATCCACTTCTCCGCATCGTTTCGAAAATCAGTATCGGCGATCACGAGGTTCGGATCGTACTGATTCGAGGAGACCTTGGTCAGGTGATCCTTGAAGACGCGCGTGGTTTCGCGAATGGCCTGGATTATCCCGAGCTGGCGATCGGAGTTATTGTCCGCCGCGACCTTCGGGCCCCACAGGAAGAAATCGTTGGGACGCCAGCCAAAGCCCGTGTGCAGCTCATGGTCCATGATTGCCGCCAGCGTCGACGCATAGATCTCGCCGGGCACCGTAGGCTTGTCGGGCGGAAAAATTGCGTTGATGTCGTAGTCGAGACGATCGTGATGCTTGAGGCCGAAATGAAGCGCGAGGTTGCCGCCAAGCCAGATAAGCAGCAGGGCCGCGGCCCCAATCAGAAGTCGGTTCCGGTTCATCGCCGGAGAGAACTATATCACGGATGCTACGATGCCGCGCGCAGTGGAACTACTGCGGCGGTTGCGCTCTTGAGTTCGTCGCGGCTGGTGCCCAACTGCTTCAGGAATGGCAATACCGCCCGCGTCAAAAACATGCGCGGACTGATTCCTCCGCCGCCGAGCAGGAGGTTCTCGCGATAATTCGGAATCAGGCCGTCGCCGGGCATCTTGAAATTCGCGAGCACGTACGCGAGATCCGCCAAAGTGCCGACACGGTCCTCGGCCATCTCGATCTCGATTATCTCGCGGTAGAAGCCGGCGTGAGCAGCCTCGTCGCGGCTGACCAGGAAGAAGATTGCCTCGAGCGTCGGGTCGTTCTCGAGTTCCGCGCGATCCTTCTGCGCGCGATAGGCCAGATAGGTCGCCGATTCCTGCAGCGCGCCGTAGCAACTCATCTGGCGGCGCGTGGCGAACGGAACCTTCCACGAGCGCGAAAACACGTCGGTCTCGAATTTGTCGAATTGTGTCTGCGTGCGCAGCCCGGAGCGGAGCAGATACTCGCGGAACACGAGTCCGTGGCGCGACTCCTCGTAGCTCCACGCGTTCTGAAACCACGCGAGCCCAAACACTCCTCGCAGCAGCTCGTTGCCGGCGGCAGTGTAGTCCGGCAGGTACATCTCTTCGGCGCAATACGTCTCGATGCGAACGGCGCGTTCCTCGCTGTTAGTGTCGGGCTTGAGCTTGTCCCACGGGACATCCTCGAACAGATTCCAGCGGCGCTTTCGCTCCGCAGTCTCGAGAAAGTCCATGTAGGCGCGGTAATACTGATCTTTTGCAGTCATCAGGCAGGTTACAAAACTCAATCCAGGCGGGGCTGAGGAAGCAACAATAACATGTCCGAAGCGGAGAGCCTAATCGAAAGTGTATCTAGAGCACACCGCCAGAAAACTTAACCTCAGAAAATACTTAACAGACGTTTAGTAAGTGACGTTGTCTTCGGTATGTCGGAAGGTGCGAGCAACGCGATCGTGGTGACTGGCTTGCCGCCTTCAGTCACGTTCGCCGTGCCAATCTGCTGGCCGGCTTTGATTGGCGCCGCAATCGACGGTGGCAGATTGTAGTCGATCTTGATCGCGCTGTTCGCGTCGCCACGTTTGACGAAGACGCCCGCGTCTGCCTCCCAGACCGGCTTGATACTGTCAGTATCGGCATTACTCACCGCGACGGATTGCGCGATTGGCGCGCCTTTCTTCGCAATCGGATGCATCTCGTAGTTGAGAAATCCCTGCGACATCATCTCGGCTGCTTCCTTGAAGTTCGTCAGCTTGTGCTGACTGCCGAGCACCACCGCGACCAGCCGCAAGTCATTGCGCTTCGCGGTGGCGACCACGTTGAAGCCCGCCTTGTCGTAGAAACCGGTCTTGAGGCCGTCGCATCCCGGATACGTCCGAACCAGGTGATTCGTGTTGCGCAGAACGAACGTTCCGGCGCGAAACGGCGCGGTGTCGATCGACGACCATCGGAGCACGTCGGGATATTTCAGCAGTTCGCGCGCGAGAATTGCCTGGTCGTAGGCGCTCGCGACGTCAGCCGACTCGCCCTTCCCCGGCGGCAGGCCGTTGGTCGAGTAGTAGTGCGAGTCCTTCATCCCGAGCGCGGCGGCCTTCTGGTTCATCATCACGACGAATGCTTCCGTCGAGCCCGCGATATACTCCGCGACCGCGACCGACGCGTCGTTGGCCGAATGGACGACGACCGCCTTCATCATGTCGTCGAGCGAGAACGTCTCGCCTTCCTTCAGGTAGACTTGCGAACCGCCCATCTCGGCCGCTTTGCGTGAGGTCGTGATGTTGTCGGTGAGCTTGAGCGAGCCGTCGTGGATTTTTTCGGCGGCGATCAGCATCAGCATCATCTTCGCTAGCGACGCGGTCGGCCACGGCGTGTGGTCGTTGGCCTCGAAGATGACGGTGCCGGTCGTGGGCTCGAGCACGCACGCCTCGGAATACGGACCCAGGCCGGTGTTCGACGCGCTGGCGGCGCTTTCTTCTTCCGCCGCGGGCTCGGCGGCATGATGACGGCGCGCGGCCAGCGCGGTCTGCGAAGACATCAACACGGCGAGCGCGACGGTCGCGACCAATCGAAATTTTCGGGAGTCGCCGGACAACGAAAGCGAAAGAGCATTCATCAAGCACCACCTCCACAGCACATCGAAAACAACAGAACGATACTAGCCAACAACTCGCGTTGCGGCGAGCGTCGGAGCGTCAAAGCCCCCTTATTTCTGGTTCCCGTTTTCCGCGCGGGCCCGAAAAAAGGGGTTAGGGGTTAGGTTCCTAAAAACGGTCGGCGGTCCAGTACACCGAGCGCGTATCGGCGAAGAGTTCGAAGGCGTGCGCTGACGCGGCTTCTGGAGTCATCGCAAACCGGCGCGCGAGCTTGTCGGGCGCGAGAACTCGCCACATGTAGTTGTTGTCGACGTGATGCGCGACCGGACATCCCGCGTCGCCCAGCGCTTTTTCGAGCGCGGGATCATGCGCGGTATGCGTGACGAGCACGGAAGGCTCGGCGGGCTTTGATGCGCTGTGGAGCAGCGCGGCGCGGCGATGATCGCCGACGCTCCGCACGGTGACAGGCACGCCGGCGGCCGACTGGCCGAGGTACTTGAGCGTCGCGAGCATCGCGTCAGTCCCGCCCGCATCGTAGCCGTACTCCATCACCATCGAGACGCCGTATAGGCGCGTGACCCGCGCGTACGCGGCGATTCGAGCGCCGTCGCGGCACACGATGAAATACTCCTCGGAGCCTTCGCCGGGATGGAGCGGCTGATTGCCCGCAAATTTGAGGTTCCCGCGCCACGCGGCGTCGTCGCGGACCGCGGTGACGTTAAAGCGGCCGCTGTACGCGCCATGAATCGCGGCAACGTCGGCGAGGTCGCGCGCAGCCTCGAAGCTGTCGATCACAAAATGATCGGGCGAGTTGATCGAAGCGGCGGCCGCCAGCAGGCTGAGCTTGCGCTCGATCTCACGCCATCCGAACTGGTTGTAGAAGGTAAGGCGGTCCGCGAACAGCAGCGATACTTCGAAGCCCTCGCGCGCCATAGTATCGACCGCGAGACGCATCAGCGCCGACGCGACGCCCTTGTGCCGGTATTCGTCGAGCGTGAAGACCGACCCGATACCACCCATCGGCACCGATTGACCGTCGAGATTGATAGCGCGATCGAAAATCTGGACGGTCGAAACGAGCCGGCCGCCGTCGCGCGCGACGAGGCACAACGCGTCTCGAAATCCGGGATCATTTTGATTGTAGCGAGCGAAAAACTCGCCGCGATCGTTGTACCATCGCCCAAGCAGCTCGATAACCTCATCCCGCTCGCTCTGATGGGCAGATCGGACTTCCATAGCTCAGGCTATGTAGCTCACTTCACCGCCCGCCGCTATTGGCAGTGGAGACGACTTGAGTCGCGTCACGAAATGCTCAGGCAGTGGGTTCTTTGCGCTGCCTTCAATTGCAGCCGTGGCTATTTGCAGTCTTGTAACAGTCTTTGCCACTAGCGGTGTGAACTACACCCTTACCATTTTTGGTCATGGCTTTTCCTCCTCTGCCGGTCTGCGTCGTAGCGACACCGTACTGGCCCCTTTGTGACTTCCAGGCGGTGCCAGTTCGGGAGTTATATCCGGCAGCTTCGTTTGAGTTGCCGCATACGACCCGACCACGCTCGTTGGTTACGCAATTGGCGAACGCTCTCGAGGAAAACACCATCAACGTCAATACTATCACCAGAGTTCGCATTACGATTTTCTCCCATAAGAGTCGAGAAAGGTTGTGGCTTCCCACCGTTGATTGAAAAACACGGCCCAAAAACCGGCGCTCGCACCGACGGCGCGCTCCTCACGGGAGTCGAATTGCCAGATCTACAAGGCGTGGGAAACGCAAGTAGTCGCTCAAGCAGTCACGCGAGCCCATACCGCCGGACTCAACTCATGGTCCGGCTTTTTTTAGTTTATGCACAGGGCATCGGCGAGCTGACTTGAATCTTGCGTGCTTCGGAGAACTGCTTTGTAGCTAGTTCATTCGAGGCGCTTCAGAAAATCACGTCGGAGACTCCTGGTAGCGACAGGCGCTGAGAGACGAGGTCGTACAGTCGCTCATAACCCGCGCACGCGTCTGGAGAGAGGGCAGAATCCTGAATCGCGCGCGAAAGAGCGCGCTGCATTCTCCCCTAACCTGCCCCTCTCTTACAGGGAGAGGGGATTGGAAGGACCCAGCACGTTACGCTCTCGATTGGGAAATCTAGGGTGCTTTCTTCATTCGCCGTCCTGGCGGGCGGCGGAACGTCCAGAATCTTACGCCGGTGGCGCCGGCTTCTTCGCCGTTTACGATCAGGTCGAAGCCCTGTTTCAGGTAGAACTCGACGTTGCGCTGATTCTCGGTCTCCAGGTAGCACGCGAGATGCCCGGTGTCGGCGCGCTCCACCACTGGACGCATCAGCGCGCCGCCGAGCCCGCAACGCTGACGGCTCGGCTCGACGCCGAGGATGAACAGGTACCAGCATGCGCCGGTCATGTCGCGCTCGCGCGCCTGCCATTCGCGACTGACCACGTCGCGATAGCGCTGATACGCGTCGTTGCCAATCAGGGTCGCCAGCTGATGCATCCCCGACGCTTCGATATTCTCGCGAGTCCATTTCGCGCCCGGCGGCAGCCAGAGCGCGACGCCGTCGAGCGCGCTTGCGGTCGCGTAAACTTCGCCCGCAAGCGTTCCGAAGCGGACCATCCTCGCGTACACGTCAGGCAGCAGGCGCGCGCGTTCTGCCTGGTCGGGAATCGCGTAGACCATCAGTGGATCGTCGTGGAACGCGCGTGCGAGCGTCGCCGCCGCCGCGGGTATCTGCGAATCGGCGAGTCTTACGATTTCCGCGCTCACCGATGCGTCCTCATCCGCTCGCGGTTCGGCGCGCCTCACGACGGATTGCCACGTTGGCGAATGTAGCTGCCGACGTGGCTCATATAGTCGCGCTTGCCGATCTCGACCCCGTTGTGACGAAGGATGTCGTAGGCCGTGACGACGTGGAAGTAGAAATGGGGGATGGCCCAATCCCGTAGAAACTGCGCGCCGTTCGTCTCGAACTCCATGTTGTCGGGGATTGGAATCGTGATCTTGCGATCCTCGGCGCCCTCAAATTCGGCTTCGCGCGCCTTCTGCAGAAAATCGATCGTCTTCGCGATGAGCGCCTTGAGCTCGTCCAGCGACCGCTCGTTGTGCTCGACGCGCGCCGGCTCGTGGCCCGTCAGGCGCGCGACCGAGTCTCTGGCCTGATCGCAGGCGAATTGCACTTGTTGCGCGAGCGTATACATGTCGGGCGCGAGGCGCGCATTCACCAGCGCCGCGGGATCGAGCTTTTTGGCGCCGGCGTGCTCGGCGCCCTTGTCGAGAATATTGGACAATGAGCGCAGCATCGGCTCGAACGTTTTGATCGCCATGCCGTATGCCGAAATCTTCATGATGATTCCTCCTGGGCGCGCGCGACAACGGAGCGCGGCCTTTAGTACTGGGTGCAGGGGTCCACCCCTGCCTAGCGCAGGTCGAGATGGACCGAGGTTGGCTGGCCGCCGCGATTGACCGTGAGATCGATCGCCGATTGGGTTTTCATCGCCTGCATCAGGCCCATCGCCTGCATTGGATTGGTGACGGGCTGTCCGTCGATCGAGGTCACCATGTCGCCGTTCTGCAGGCCGAGTTGATCGAAGACGGATCCCGGCGCGACCTGCGAGATTGAGAAGCCGTCGGTCTTGCCGTTGACGAAATGGGGCATCGCGCGCATTTGCGAGAAGAAATCGGCGGGATTCTCCATCGTCTGCTGAACTTCGGCGCGGCTGACTTCGAATTTTCCCGGGCCGAGTTTCTTGAGCTGGAGTTTGCCATTGTCTTGGTTTTCGCCCAGCGCGGCACGGCCAAAACGATGCGCTCTGTTCCGAAATGCCGGATTGCCTCTGAGCACGGGGCCTCTTAACACGCCGCCGCCCAACTGGGAGGGAGGCGCTTCCGGCATGTCCGGGGCGGGAATCTCAATCGCGACTCGATGGCCGCCGCGGTCGATGTACGCGCGGTTCACTTCGACGCCTACCAGCTTGCCGGCGTTCGGGATGTCGTCGCCCATCTGGTACAGCGATTCGGTGCCGGTTTCATCTTCGACGATCGCGTACGGCTTGGATTTGCTCATCAGCGAAGTGCCGAGCAGCTTCAGATGCAGATCCTCTTCCACCACCGGCGCGGGCCCGCTGCTCTCCTGCGGGGCCTCGTTGAAGATGTCGCGTTTGACGATCGCGTCGTAGTAGGCGCGCGTCCGCGGGCCGGTTGCGGCCTTGCGCGCCGACGACGTGGCCGTCGGAGCGTCGGCGTCATTTGAAACGCTGCGCTCGATTATGTCGCGCACACACATCGCCGACACGAGCGCCAGTGCGGCGACCAGGACGAAGTTCAGGATCGTGACGTGAATTTGTGAGAACCTGAGCTGCATTTACAGAATCGATTCAGCCTCGTAAGCGCACCCCTTAACTAGACGAGCAACGTCATAGTTCCATTCACCCTTCCAGCGGCTGATCACAAAGCTGGCCTGACTGTGGCCGCTGCGGACCAGGTCCATCAGGCGAAGCAGGTAGATAGTCTCATCCTGCCCGCTATTGTTCAACGCCCGCTGGCGTTCGAGACCCTTGGCCGCGATTTGCATCAATTCGTTGCCGAGCGCCTGCAGCTTGAAGCGGCCGGCCCGCGCGTCGAGGCCGTTCTTATGCGCGCCGTCGGTGATTTCGAGCCGCTGGCGATAGCTCCATCCCTTGACCAGGTCCCATGCCGCCGCGATGCAATCGTCATCATACAGGACGCCCTTGAGCAGCGCGGGCAATGCGAGCATGAACTGCGGCGGCTGACTGTCGGCGGTGCGTATCTCGACGTATCGCTTGAGGCGAACCTCGGTAAAAATCGTCGTAAGATGATTGGTCCAGTCGTCGACGGTGGCGCGCTCGCGGCTGTATCCGCGCTCGAGATACTCGCGGAAGGTGAGCCCCGGCGGCTGCGTGAGATCGATATACTCATGGTTGCGAATCAGGAAGTACATCGGCACGTCGAGCGCGAACTCGGCGTAATCGTCGAACGAACAATCGTCGCGAAATACGAACTCGGGAACTCCGCTGCGCTGGTTGTCGGTGTCGGTCCAGATATGCCCGCGGAAGCTGTGATAGCCGTTGAGGCCGCCGTCGCTCAGCGGTGAGTTGGCGAAGATCGCATACAGCAGAGGCACGATACCCATGCTGACGCGCAGCTTGCGGATCGCGTCCGCTTCGTCGCTGTAGTCCAGGTTGGCCTGCACGCCCGCCGTCTGCTTCATCATGCGCTGGCCGAGGGTGCCCTTGCGCGCCATGTACGGATACATGATGTGGTAGCGGGCCTTCGGCAGCAGCTCGATCTGGTCGATACGGCTGACCGGCTGCATCCCGAGTCCAAGCACCGTCGCGCCGATTTTGCCGGTAACGTCGATCAGTTGTTGTACATGGGTCGCAAACTCGGCGTGGGCGCAGTGGATATCCGCGCACTGCTCGCCGGACAGCTCGATCTGACCGCCGGGCTCGAGCGTGATCGCGGAGCGCTCGCCCTTGAGCGCGAGGATATGGCCGTGCTCGTCTTCGGGCTCGAAGCCGAAGTCAGCCGCCATCCGGCGCAGGAGGTCCTCGACGCCGCCGGCGCCGGAGTAGGGGATTGCGGTACCGTCGGCGGTGCGGACGACGACTTTCTCGTACTCGGTGCCGATCTTCCACTGCGCGCGAGGCTTGCCGCCTTCCTGGAAGTACCGGATCAGGTCGTCCTTCTTTTCAACCAACTCGATCATGAATCAAACCAAATCGCGACTCCCCGAAAAGAAGGTGCGGCAAGCGCGCTTATAATGAACTCGTCAGATATGCGAGGCAAGCCGGGATTGGAGGGCAGGGCGAAACCCCGCCCGCGCTCTATCCCCTCTCCCTGTAAGGGAGAGGATGAAGGTGAGCGTCCAAATACAGCGTACTATCGCGATTCAGGATTCTGCTTATGCTGAACCGGAATGGGCGAGGTAAGAGTCGGATGCCTCCGCCCCCAAACCCTTCTAACAGGGACGAAGTCCCGCATCTTTCTTGTCATTGGGTGCAGGGGTCACCCCTGCACAAGGAAGCGTGAAACCCACGGCGTGTTTCACATTCAATCAAGTGAATTCAAAATCCCGACTCTTCTCCTTCCCCGCGTAACCACCTTTGTTCAGGGATGAACTGTTCAGCCTGACGGCGCCGCCCGCAACGTGCTATCGATCTGCTATGGACGACACTCATAAATATCCGAACCCACTCGACTCGTGCATCGGGCTCCGGCTCACCGAAATACTAATTTTGACGGAACGAAGCTACCGATGGTGGTACGACCCCTACCGAACCACAACTAATGGTATAAATCGCCCCTTTTCGGCAAACTGACCACTAGGAATTTGCCCAACTTCCGACAGTAATGAGCCCCTTTTTGGAGTGAGAATCAGGAATTCGCGATGCCCCAGATGATACTTGCCATCGACCAGGGAACTACCGGCACTACCGTTTTCGTCGTCGATGCGCGCGGGCGGATTCGTGGGCGCGCTTATGCCGAGATTCGGCAGTTCTATCCGAAGCCCGGATGGGTCGAGCATGACCCCGAAGAAATCTATCGGTCTGTCGTCACACTTTCGAAAAAGGCGATCGCCGCCGCGAAAGTGAAGGCAAGCGCGATCGCGGGAGTTGGCATTACAAATCAACGCGAGACGTTCGTGGTATGGGAGCGGCGCAGCGGGCGCCCTGTCTATCGCGCGATCGTATGGCAATGCCGCCGTAGCGCCGCTATCTGCGATGCGCTGCGCGAGCGCGAGCCCGAAGTCGCGCGCCGCACGGGATTGCTCGTCGATCCTTACTTCTCAGGCACCAAGCTCAAGTGGCTGCTCGACGAGAAACCGCAATTGCGCGAGCGCGGCGCGCGCGGCGAGCTGTGCTTCGGCACCATCGACACCTGGCTGATGCATAAATTGTCGCACGGCGCCGAGTTCGTGACCGATTACACCAACGCGTCGCGAACCATGATGTTCAACCTCGCGAGCTTCGATTGGGACGACGAGATGCTCGCGATGCTCGGGGTTCCACGCGAGATGCTGCCGCGCGCCGTCAGTTCGCGAGGCCCGATTGCCGAAGCGGCGCCGGGAACAATCGCGCCGCACGCGATTCCGATCGCGGCGGTGATCGGCGATCAGCAATCTGCCCTGTACGGGCAGGGCGCGGTCGCGCCGGGCGACTCGAAGGCGACGTACGGGACGGGAGCGTTCCTGCTGATGAACACCGGCGACAAGATGGTACCGTCGATGAATCGCCTGCTGACGACCGCGGCGCTCGGTTCCGCCGGCGAGCCCGCCTATGCGCTCGAGGGTTCGGTGTTTATCGCGGGCGCGGCCGTGCAATGGCTTCGCGACGGCCTCAAGCTGGTGCGCACGGCGGCGGATACGGAGGCCGAGGCGCGCGCCAGCCTTGCGAAAAATAAAGATCGCACGCAGCCTTACGTGGTGCCTGCGTTCGTTGGACTCGGCGCGCCGCATTGGGACGCGAACGCGCGTGGCGCGATCGTGGGAATCACGCGCGGCACGACCCGCGCCGATATCATCCGCGCGACGCTCGACAGTATCGCCTACCAGGTGCGCGACGTGATAGTTGCGATGGCCTCTGACACCGGCCATCCGATGAGCGAGCTGCGCGCCGACGGCGGCGCCACCGCGAACCGCTATCTCATGCAGTTTCAGGCGGATATCCTTGGCAAGCCGGTTAGGCGCGCCAAGATAGCCGAGACGACTGCGATGGGCGCGGCGATGCTCGCGGGATTGGCCGTGGGAGTTTGGAAATCACCGGACGAGTTGGACGCGCTCGTCAAAAGAGCGGACGTGTTCAAACCGAAAATGCAAGCCGCCGAGCGCGAACGATTGCTCGCCGGATGGCACGACGCAGTCTCGCGCGTGCTCACGAGATCAGAGTGAACTGAGGTATCAAGAGAAAATGCCTGAAAATGGAAAACCGTACGTCACCGCGCTCTACCCCGAGCAGCACGACCAGGCTGCGGACTCGCTCGGCCGAGCGTTCATCAACGATCCGACCTTCAAGGCGATAATCCCGGACATAACCGACCCGGTCGAGCGCGCCAAGCATCTGGCGGACTTATTCCGCGGGATGCTCGCGATAGAGCGCCGCTCAGGGCAGCCGGTGTTCGGCGTGATCGATGACAACGGGCGCGTTGTGGCAGCCGCGATGACCGAAGGCATCGGGCATCCAGGGGCGCTCGGAATGATCGCCACCGGGCTTGGACAGATGCCGCGGATGATCCGGGCAATCGGAATGGGCGGGATGTGGCGCGGGCTGAACCTGGTCAGCGTACTGGCCGACAACCATCCCAAGGAACCGCATCTATACCTGCAGGTGCTCGGCTGCGATCCGCCGTTTCAGGGCAAGGGCTACGGCAAGGCGTTGGTGGACAGGCTCGCACTCGAGGCGAAGGCGCGTCCGGAAATAGCGGGCGTTTATCTCGAGACAATGACCGAAGCCAACGTCGCGTTCTACAGTTCGAGGGGCTACGAAATCCTGGGCGAGCTGTACCCAATAGGCGTCAGGACGTGGCGGATGTACCAGCGCAAGCGGCAGGGGTGACCCCTGCACCCAGTATTAAGAAAAGATGTCTCGTGCGCTGTCCGCGACGGTTCCCCTTCCCCTCTATGTCCGGCTGCAGTACCAAATTACCCTCGCCCGCTCCGCAGGAGAGGGAACGGCGTCCGCGCCTGGGGTGAGGGTCCAAAAAAGGGGTTAGGCGTTTAGGTTCTTCACGAACCGGCGGTGCGCGGGTGGATCGTTGTGACCCGCAATCCGCTGGACGTCCATCCTACGTCGAAGCCGATGATGTCGCCCTCGCGAATCAGCTCGATCCCTGGCATCGTGCCGCCAATCTCCGCGCCGAGGATGGTTACGAATGGGAACTCGAAGGAGATCTCCTTGCCGCTATGCGAGCGCACCACGCCGCGGCCGCGGCCGCGGTCGAGCTTGAGGATCATCCCCTGGTAGAAATTTCCGGGAAAACGCTCGCTGTCATAGTCGTCGGTGGCCACGACCTAAAGGAAGTAGCATCCCACGGAGGCGCGGAAAAGTGGCAAGTTCGCGCGACCGGAATTCCTATTGTACCAAGGTACAATATTCCCTCGTGACGGCTGGCAGTATTAACGCAGAAGCGAGTTATGACAAGTCTGCCGCCACCGTTAACATCAGCGGCAAACAGCTTCCGCCGCCGCCGATTAACGGCATAGCCGAAAAGTGAAGAGGAACCGACGAAGAATCAACTTCAAAAGAAGAGAGGATCTACTATGAGATCGAAAATCCTTCGTCGAATGGATGCGCTACTGGCTCTCGCAGCATTCGGATGCGCTGGCGCACAGGTTTCGCAGCAAAGTTCCGCTGCACCGATCACGGCTACACCGCCATCTGCAGTCGTCGTTATCCCTTTGCGGTGAATGCTTCAGACGTCTCGCTCAACTCCAGCATCTTTCAAGTTGCGTACAGGAACATGTCCGGTGAAGACCAAAGTGCACAACAACTCGATATCGCCCATCAGACAGCACAGAACATCTGCGTACAGGTCGCGGCGAACCTCACGCAAAAGGGTATCACTACAACTTGCCTGCAGCGCGGAGTGCCTCCTGCCGGGAACAACGTGCTGATACTGGACGGCCAATTCACCGACATCAACGAAGGAAACCGGCTTCGTCGAATGGTAATTGGCCTGGGGGCGGGGCAGTCGACGCTCGATTCGGTGGTTCAGGTTATTCAGAAAACTGACCAAGGCTTGAGCGAAATATTGGACTTCAGCACTCACGGCGACAGCGGCTATATGCCGGGAGCAGGAGTCACTGGACCAGCAGGCGCGGCAGCAGGCGGAGCTGCCGCGGCCGCATCTCTGGCCGTGAACGTCGCAGCCGGAGGCGTCAAGAGCTATACGTCCTCGACCGGCTTCCTCGTCGACAAGACGACCGACCAGGTCGTCCAAATGCTGATGAACTACTACAATCGACAGGGATGGCAGTCCTGAGCCTACTTTTGAATGATCATGAAGGCGGAGTGAGAGCCTTACTCGATGCCAGGTCATCGCGGAGAACAACGAGAAGAGTGAAAAGCAGATGCAGAACAACACTGATAACACCATCAACAACAATGTGGGCAACACCAATTGGGATGGCGGCGGTGGAGGTAATCCCTACTACTGCTGCGGTGGCGGAGGGGGATACAGCTCGGGCGACGTTGCCGGTGCTGCAGCACTCGGTGCGGTAGGAGGCTTGGCTGCAGGCATGGTGGCGGGCTCGGCGATGAACCAATAACCGGCAACTACTACGATCATCAATAACCCCGCCCCGGCCTACTACGGGGGAGCTAGTCCGCAATATGGCGCTCCCGCAATCGGCTCAACAGTCGCCTATCTGCCGCCTGGTGCGACGACGGCATACGCCTACGGCGCAACCTTCTACTATTCGAACGGAACCTTTTACCAGGCAAATGGGGCTGGATACCAAATCGTAACCGCACCGATAGGAGCAAACGTTTACACATTACCCAACGGGGCTTACGCTTCAACTATCAATGGGTCTACTTACTATGTATCTGGATCGACCTACTATAAGCCGTATTTCGACGGAAGCCAGGTGGCCTATACGGTGGCTCAGCTGTGAGGTTCACCTACATTCGTTTAATAGATCGAAGCTCCAGCCTTTCGTCAATGTCAGATCAGGAAAAGCCGGCGATGACCGTGTCACCGCCGGCTAAGATATTTCGAATCGATTGGCTTGGGCAGGCGATCAGGAACCCAGTTTGTAATCGACCACCTTGGTGACCGATTCGACCAGGAGCCTTCCGTTGACCGACTTTTTGACTTCTTCCTTGACGAGGCCGCCTGGAACATCATCCGACAGCCAGTCCTTCGAGGTGGACAACTCAGGGCCGGTCTTGACCGAGGTCTGGACCCAATGAGTCTTGATCTTGTTGCCCATCACCTCGACATCCTCGTCGCCTTCGGTTTGCTTGACGACTTCCTGCTTCGCCGGTTTTTCCATCAGCGATTCGTCCGCGTGGCTGATTTCGTCGTTGGCGAAGAGTGTCACCTTGTCGGCGGGCATCTCGGTTTCGCTGCCTTCGCCGAGATCAACCCTGGTCTCCTCGAGGATCGCCTTGTCCTTGTCGAGATCGACCAGCTTGGTGTTGATACGCATGACAGTGCCGCCGGGCGGATGAGCCATGGCTTCCACGACGCCAATATTATTCTCGTGATGTTCGAGTATTTTTCGCTCGAGGGTAACATACGTGCCGGGCTTGAAGTGAGCCCATTGCTGGTATTCCGGATTGGGCGGCGGCGTATGCGAATCGTCAGCGGCCATCACGAAGATACTTGCGCCGAGAAGACTAGCACCCAGGATTGCCGCTGAGAGTGTCGGCCGGAACCTCATGGTGTGGGACCTCCTGAAGTGACGTAGGTAGGAGCCGAAAAAGCTTTAGTAAAACTACACGAAAATCCTACTGAAAGAAAATTGTCGATGTCAACCGTAACCGGCCGGGAGACGCGCGAGCAATCTAAGTCAGGTAGTTGCGCTCGGTTGACATCGGACTTCGGGAATCGTTAGATCGGGATTCTGACAAGGATTTCGACGATTAGCCGATACAACCGGGAGTGAGTTCCCTACAGGAGGAACCGTGGAATCCGACAAGCCCGCCATCCGCAACAAACTTAAAGAACGGCTTCGCACGCTGGTCGGCACTAGCGCCAGCACTATCGTGCTCGCGACGACGATACTGAGTGCGATTCCTGCCGACGCCAACGTCGCGGACAGCAATCCCACGGAAACCCTCCAGCAGCGCGTCGAGAAAGTTCGCCCGCAGGCGCAGAACGAGAACGCAAATCTGCAACAGCACGGCGATTCGAACGTTCAGCTGGCGTGGTGGCGTAATTGGCGCAACGGCGGATGGCGCGGATGGGGCTGGCCGAACTGGCACAACTGGCGCAACTGGCGCAATTGGTGACACGAGCAGGACGCGGCCGGAAATCGCAAGCCGGCACGCGTCGCGCGGCGTAGAGCAAAATTCAAGATGGCTGCGGGCAATAGATGGTGCATCGCCGGTCCGCTCGAGCTACTCGTCCTGCAGCCGACTCCGTTCTGCAATCTCGACTGCTCGTACTGTTATCTTCCTAATCGCGACTCGAAGCGCCGGATGTCCGACGCCACGCTGAATCGCGTCTTTCAATTTGTCTTTTCCAGCGGAATCGTCGAGCAGGGCTTTACCGTCGTATGGCACGCGGGCGAGCCGACGGTCGTGCCGATCTCTTACTACGAACGCGCGATCGAAATTGCCGCAGCGCATAATCCCGGCGGCTTGCAGGTAAGGCATTCGTTCCAGACCAACGGCGTCCTGATCGACGACGCCTGGTGCGATTTCTTTAAGGAGCATCACGTCAACGTCGGAGTCAGCGTCGACGGGCCGGCGTTTATCCACGATCGCAATCGAAAGACGCGCAAGGGCGCCGGGACTCATCATCGCGTCATGGCCGGCATCCGAAAACTGCAGAGCAACAGCGTGCCGTTCCATGTGATCTCCGTGCTCACCGGAGAGTCGCTCGATTACGCCGACGAGCTGTACGATTTCTACGTCGAGAACGAGATTCGTGAGGTCGCGTTCAATATCGAGGAGATCGAAGGACCGCACGCCGCGTCGACGCTGGGCAGCGCGGGCGTCGAGAGCCGATTCCGGCGTTTCATCGGAAGATTTTTCGACCTGGTCGCGCGCGACGAATCGATCGTGAGCGTGCGTGAGTTCGACTCGATCGTCCCTATGATTCTTGGCGCCGACGGCGATGGCAACGACTTTCCGCCGACGCAGGAAAATGCGCCATGCGCGATACTGAGTATCGACTGCGAAGGCAACTTCACTTCCTATTCGCCGGAATTGCTAGGCCTCAAGAGTAGTCATTACGGTGATTTCGCTATAGGCAATGTGAATACCGATACTCTCGCGTCCGCGATCAATAGCGAGAAGTTTCAGCGTATGAGTAGTGACATCGCGCGCGGACTGAGTAAGTGCCGCCAGACATGTGAGTATTATAGTTTGTGCGGTGGCGGCGCGCCGGTGAATAAGTATTTCGAAAATGGCTCGTTCGATTCGACCGAGACTATGTTCTGCCGCTTGAACCGCAAAGCGATCGTCGATGTGATCGTCGACAAACTGCAACATCCAAGCGGCGTCACGAACGCTGCCTGACGGCTGACTGGCAGACCGATCCAATGAAACAGGCGCCGGGTTTTCGGATTTGCGACGCGCCGCGATATCAAAGCCGGCTGACGCTGGCCGAACGCGTGCAGGTGTTCGACTCCACCGGATGGCGAGCGGGGAACGCTGACGAGCTGGCGTCGATGTGCGCCGATGACGGCGACCTGTCAGTGATCGGCATACCTAGGCGCCTGTTGAAGCGATGGTGGAGTCTGGCGGAATCGGGCGATGACGCTCTGGCCCAAGGGTTTGAAGGCCTTGGATGCGAGATAGCCGAGTATTTCAAGTACAAGAACTGGAACTGGCCAGAGCTTGCTTTGTTGGAGGTGGTGGCTGCTGAAAGTCATCGCGATAAAGCGCTGGTGCCGAGTAACCCGATGCGGTTTTGCAACGGAGTCGGGACGCTGCTCGCTTGTATCAACCTTGACGACAAGAATCTGGCGATCGCTCTTGGCCCGGAGTCGGCGCGGATTCGCGTCATCCTCGAGCCCGGCGAGGGCTTGACGATGCCGACGGGCGGCGTTCTCTGGAATCGTTCGGCACTTGCCAACTCGGACCTCGCCGTGACCCTGCTTATAGGGTTGCTTGATTAGTCAGTTATTTCACGGCTACGGCATCGACATGCATGTTTGCAATTCGCCGATCGCGTCGTTGATATATCCAATCGCGTTGGCCTTATGACCGTGATAGTCACTCGCGGCTTTGGCCTGTAGTACGTAGCGGGCGTGCTGTAGTTCGTTCATAGCTTGTGAGATTTCAGGATGGCTGCCCGGTGGAGGTCCGGGAGGAGGACCATAGTAGCCGGGGGGTTCGGGCGACACACTGTAGGGACCGCCGCTATATGCGGGCCCTTGCGAGCACGCGGCGCATGCCAACACAACTCCAAAGATAACGCCGCTGGCGAAACACAATCCTTTGACCATCGGAACACTCCTCTCAGGGGAAATGGCGATCGATGTAGGTAATCGCGGACTCGAGATCGGGCAGTATCTTGGTGCAAAAGCGGACCATCCACGGCGAGCATTCGGCAAAACTGAAGGGGCTGAACGCGATCACGAACTTGCCGAGATCGTGGCCCGCGTAAAAGACTTCCATCGCGGTGCCGAGCGAAGGCTTGCAGTAGTTGACCAGCAGCAGGTCGGCGTCGCGAACGTCCTGGAGATCGAACTCGACGATTTCGTTGGCGGAATCGATTTCGCGATCGCGGAAGTTGCGCCGCATCGGATCGAGCAGGATGAATCTTCCCGCCAGCCGTTCCTTGGCGCGCGTGCGCCAGTCCTTGGCCAAATGCTCGGACTCCGCATCCATGATCGGACCGCACAGATAGATTTTTCGGACCCCGTCAGCCATGGCGCCGCAATCTACCACAGGGCGCATTGGAGCGCATCGGAATCCGCGATGCTTGAAGGGGCGCAGGCGAGTCAGTTAACTAAAGGTCCGGCTGCCGGAAGCTCGAGAATCTTCGCGTATCTGGAGGTGATCAAGATGACCGGACAGTGTTTCTGCGGAAGCGTGGTCTTCGAGTTCGAGGGTCCGATCACCAATATTGAGATTTGCCATTGTTCGCGATGCCAACGCGCGACCGGCTCGCCGTTCGCCGCGGAATTCCGCGTGCACGCGGAGAAGTTTCGCTGGCTCCAAGGCGAAGAGCTGATCTCATTCTTCGACGCACCGATCCTTCGCGAGCCCCCTGCGTATCGCAGGTCCTTCTGCAAAACCTGCGGGTCGCCACTGCCCGCTGTCTTCGCCGGGAATCCAGTCGTAGCGATACCAACCGGGCTGGTCGATGGGGCAGTTCCCGCGCGCGCCGCGGATCACATCTGGGTGAGCAAGAAGGCTAACTGGCTGAATCTCCGCGAGATCGGCACACTGCCGGAATATGATGGCGATCCGACCCCGGAATCCAGCGCCCGGCTGAACGAACCGCTGAAACTCAAAGTAGAGGTTTGGCCGTAGTTATTGCGAACTACCGCTGCCAGCCCACTCACAGTGAATCAGAGCACTCTTAATATTGGCGGAGCGTTCCATATCCGGGGCAAAGCCGATAAGTTCTAAATACGGCCATCTAAGCGGCTTCCGAGAATGGCGAGAGTCGAAAGCATTAAATCAGGCGAGGTCAGCGACGCTGACAAGGCCGAAGCGCTGGCGCTGCGGGGCGAGGGCCTGGTCAAGGTTTACGGCGGCCGCGCGGTGGTCGACAACGTCAACGTCGTCGTCAAGCCGGGCGAAGTGGTTGGATTCCTGGGGCCCAACGGTGCGGGCAAGACGACTACCTTCTACATGCTGGTCGGACTGCTCAAGCCCGACAAGGGGAGAATCATGTTCAGCGGCGAGGACATCACGACCCTGCCGCTCTATCAGCGCGCGCGCCGCGGGATATCCTATCTGCCGCAGGAGCCGAGCGTCTTTCGCAAGCTGACCGTCGAGCAAAACCTGCTGGCGGTTCTGGAAACGTTGCCGCTCAACGAAGAGGAGCGCTATGCGCGCCTTCAGACGCTGCTCGACGAGCTCGGAATCGCGCACCTGGCGAAGTCCAAGGCGGGCGTGCTGTCCGGGGGCGAGCGCCGCCGCGTGGAGATCACGCGGGCGCTGGTGCTCGATCCGGTGTACCTATGCCTCGACGAGCCGTTCGCGGGAATCGATCCGATCACGGTCGTCGAGATTCAGCGCGTCGTGTCGTATCTGAAAGAGCGCGGCATCGGGGTGCTGATGTCGGATCACAACGTGCACGCGACGCTGTCGATTATCGATCGCGCCTATATCATTCACTCGGGAAAGATATTGTTCGAAGGCAAGCCGCGCGACATCGTCGCGAGCGATGCAGTGCGCCAGGTGTTTTTGGGCGAGCGATTCAAGCTGGCGAGATAGCAGTAGGGATCGACCGAAAAGGAGCCGAGTCAGAAAGGGACGCCAGACGCGCCAAATCCTGAATTCGGCATCGGCGGCGGATAACTCGGATAGCCGTAGCCACCGCCGTAACCCGGCGCGACGCCGGAACCGAATCCGCCGTATCCTCCACCGAAGCCTCCGCCGAGAGCGCTGCCGAAACCGCCGCTGCCCATCGTCATACCGCCGCCGAGCAGCATCGGGAGGATAGTAGTCAGCATACTGGGCGGGGCGCCGCTGTTGAACTGCTGGTATGGCTGATACTGCTGCATTCCCTGCGCCTGGTATGCCTGCGCGCCAGGCGGTTCGTTGTTCTGATAATCCTGGATCGAACCCGATGAGGCGTATGGATCGATCGCATTGGCGGACGGGACTCCGTGGACGGTGGAGCCGGATTTGCCCGAACTGCCGGCCAGCTCGGGGCTGATCTTGATGCGATTGTCGACGACCAGCGTCGGGTCCTTCAGATAGTGGCGAGCCTTCTGCTCGGCGTCGACCTTGCCGAAATCGGTCCCGACGAAACCGAACAGGATAACCTGCTTGCCGCCGCTCGAACTGGTGACGACTTGCGCACCAACGAGCGGCAGTGAGTGATGCTTGAGATAGTCGGAGAGACCCTGGCTTTGCGGCGAATCGATCGTGCCGCCGGAAACAGTACCGGCGGCCGAAGGCGGCGGCATGCTGGAGTTGGAATCGAAGCTGCTCGAGCTGCCGAGCGGCGGAGCTTTGGCCGCACCATAAGGATTCTGCACGGGCTCGCAAGAGGCCAATCCCGCCAGAGCCACGGCCAGCCCGAAGGCCGCCAAGGCATTTATGATGCGACTCATATCAAAGGGGATTATAGTCCTGTGCGACACCCCTAACAATTCGACGAATTTAGGGGAATTTCGTTTCATTTCGCGAGGACGCCTTCGCGTTGCGAGAATGCGTACTCATTGTGCGAGAGAGGTTTCCGTCCAGTCTACGCTTTTCGCTGGCACGCTCGATGCAGCTTGGTTGGGAGGATGAGGAGAAGGCGATGCTAACCAACAAGGCGAATCATGATCCGCGCGAAATCGACGTAAACACAGAGCGGGTCAAAGCAATGCTCACGCGGTTGAGTCGCGAAGATTTGAAACTGGGTGAAACCTTGCTCAACGCGGCGGTTGCCGGCGCCGTGGTCGCGCGCCAGCCGGCGGATACGATACTGCGAGCGGAAGCGGCTGAAGCGTGGAACTCGATCAAGCCGGTGATCGCGCATCACGTTAACAGCCAACAGGATATCCTTCTTCCATGGGCGGCGTCGCGGGAGAACTTCCCGCCCGATCTGATATTGCGCGCCCGCGAACAGCGCGTGCGGCTGTGTGATTTGGCCAAGATTGTTGACGCGGCGTCATTCATCACGGGTTCGGATGAGGAGGTCACCAGGGCGGGAACCGCGCTGACGGCGTTCGCGATGTGCCTCGACGATCTTATCGATGGCGAGAGCGCGACTTATTTCCGATGATTCAGCGGAGCCTGTTCGAGGAATCCAGTGGCGCCGGCGCGTGACTGCGGTCAGTCGGGCGCGATGTCCATCGCGTTGGCGCGGGCGATGTTGCCGAGCCACTGGGCGCTTGGTTTGAGCGAGCGCGTCTGAGTCTGGCGATCGACGGCTACCAGGCCGAAGGTTGGACGATAGCCGGAGTTCCATTCGAAGTTGTCTAGAAGTGACCAGTAGCAGTAGCCGCGGACGTCGATGCCGTCGCGGATACATCGCGCGACGCCGTTCAGGGCGCGGCGCACGTATTCGATACGGCGATCGTCCTTGTCGGTGCCGATGCCGCTTTCGGTGACGATGACCGGCACTTTGGCGACAGCGCTCGCCTGGCGGATCGTCGCTTCGAGCGCTTCGGGCCAGAACTCGTAGTGCATCATCGTGGTCTCGACGCCTGCCTCCGGAGGCAGCGTGCGGTCGGCGCCGATCCGATTGCGGGTGTAGGTCTGGACGCCGACAAAGTCGTCGGCGCGGGCAGCTTCATAGAAAATGTCCTGGCACTCGGCCTTGATCTGATCGCGTCGAGCCTCGCCGCCGGGCATGGCCTGCAGGTCGGCGAGCGCGAGGCAGATGCCGACAGGATATTTGCCGCGCGACGATTTCAGCGCGGCCGCGGAGAGCCGATGCGCCTCGAGCATCGTGTCGCGCGCCTTCATCTGGTCGCACATCAGGTACGGCGCGAAGCGATTCGGATCGGCGCCGATGCGGCGCGCCGCCTCCGAGAACCAATGCAAGCGCGCCGGGTCGAGCTTCAGCGGCAGCGAGCCGAGCAAATACTGGTAGGCGCCGAGGTTGGCCTCATTGATTGTGCAAGCCACGCCGATCAGGTCGCCAAGGTGCGCGGCCGCGCGCTCGCAGTAGCGGGCGAACCGCTCGGCGGTCTTCTTGTCTTCCCATCCGCCGTCACCCGCAACCCATTGCGGCGAAGTGAAATGATGAAAGGTCACAATCGGCGTAATCTTGTGCTCGTGACAGCAAGCGAGCACGCGGCGGTAACGGTCGAGTTCGGCGCGCGAGAACTCGCCGGGCTCGGGCTCGACGCGTGCCCATTCGATGGAAAAGCGGTAGGCGTTGAAGCCGAGCCGCGCGAGCATCGCGATGTCGTCGGCGTAGTGATGATACTGGTCGCACGCGTCGCCCGACGGCTCGACGAACGGCGAGCCGGGCGTGTGCTCGAGCAGCCAGTAGTCGCAGTTGAGGTTGTTGCCCTCGACCTGGTGGGCGGCGGTGGCGGTGCCCCAAAGAAAATTGGCGGGAAAAGTGAAACGCTCGGTGGTCATCGCAATTGTACCTTCCAGGATAAAATCTTCCCGACGCTACAGTGAAACGACGATTGCGCCAAGCGTATTTGAACACTACGCTCGAAATGCAATAATTCTTTCTCCACTATCCCGTTCAAGGCGTCACGTGAACAGTGAAAATCCGAATCGAGGACATAACGGCGGATGCCAAAGAGATGGCGTTTGTCGAGCCGGAGCAGGAAATTAACCGTATCCTGGGGCAGGGGCCGATCCGCGAGTACCACCTGGAGGGCCCGGTCGAGGTGTCGGTGTCGTTCTATCGCGCGGGGACCGAGCTGTTCTTCGAGGGCAAGCTGAAAACGCGGACCGGCGCGGTCTGCGCGCGATGCGCCGAGGATTTCGATGCGGCGGGCGACCGTCCATTTCGCTTCGTGCTGTCGCCCAAGTCGATCGGATACGATGAGGACAATCTTCGCGCGGAGGATTTGGAATTTTCGCTGTACGAGGGCGACGAGGTGGACTTGAGTCCGCTGATTCGCGAGCAGGTCCTGCTCGCGTTGCCGACACGTCCGCTTTGCCAGGAGGATTGCCGCGGTCTATGTCCGCATTGCGGCTTGAATCTGAATCGCGGCACGTGTGAATGCCGCGTGGAGAGCTTCGATCCGCGCCTCGAAGCTTTAAGGTCGCTTAAACTGCCGCGCACCTGATAGGCTCAACCTCAACATTAGGAAGTAATTCGTCATGCAAGCACCCAAACGCCGTACTTCGCACTCGAAGAAAAACATGCGCCGCGCGCACGATGCGCTCCGCGCCGTCAACCCCGGCAGTTGCGCGTCGTGCGGCGAGCCCGTGATGCCGCATCGCATCTGCCGCCATTGCGGATCATACCGCGGCCGCCAGCTCGCCGAGATTAAGGAATAGGCGCGGCGGAGTACGACCGTGAAAATCGCGCTCGACGCGATGGGGGGCGATCTCGCTCCCAAGGCGACCGTTGAAGGCGCCGTGAACGCAGCCCGCGACTTCGGCATCGAAGTCGTGATGGTGGGCGACGGCGAGATCCTTGCGCACGAGCTCGCCGACCACGACGCCGCCAACCTGCCGATCCGTATCGAGCATGCGCCCGAAGTCGTTCTGATGGACGATTCGCCGCTCGAATCCGTGCTGTCCAAGCCGCGCTCCTCGATTCACGTCGGACTCGACCTGGTCAAGCGCGGCGATGCCAGCGCGTTTGTCAGCGCCGGAAATTCGGGCGCCGTGATGACGGCGTCGATGATGATCCTGGGCAATCTCGCGTACGTCGATCGTCCGGCGATCGCGTCGCTGGTGCCAACCAGCGAGGGCTTCAGCTTGCTGATCGACGCGGGCGCGAATACCGAAGTGAAGCCGATCAACCTCGTGCAATTCGCCGTGATGGGCAGCGTCTACTGGCGGCACGTGCGCAACGTCTCGCGGCCGCGCGTCGGCATTCTCTCCAACGGTGAAGAGAGTTCGAAGGGCAACGACATCACGCGCGCGGCGGCTTCGATGCTCGAGCAGATGCCGACCTACGTGCACTACATCGGGTACGTCGAGGGCCGCGACATTAACCGCGCCAAGGCGGATATCGTCGTCACCGACGGATTCACGGGCAACGTGGCGCTCAAGACGATGGAAGGATTCTCGTCGTTCCTGCTCGGCAGCCTGCGCGGGGTGTTCGGCGGAAGCTGGCGCACGCGGCTGGCGTATGTGCTGGTGAGAAAGAATCTCACCGCGATGCGCGAGCGGCTCGATCCGTCGGAATACGGCGGCGCACCGCTGCTCGGCGTCAGCGGCGTATCGATCATCGCGCACGGTTCGTCGAACCCCAAGGCGATTCGAAACGCAATTCGAGCCGCGGCGAACGAACAACTCGTGCATCACGTGAACGCCGAAATTCTGGAAATTCTTGCCAAGATTCAGCCGGTCGCGGCGGTCAAGCCGGCCGCAGGCAAGGGAATCCGCGCGCTGTTCGGCAAAATGCGCGAACGGTTGCATCGCCGCGAGAAGGAAGGCGAGGGGCCCCGGCGCGACGACTCGCATCCCGCTCCACCGAGCGGTACGGGGCCGCTGCGCGAGCCGTCGCCGGAGCACGGCGCGGATCTTCATCCCGACGCAGCCAAGATTGCACGCGCCAATTATGAATCCACCCACTCCCGATCGCACGCGAGCGGCTCACTCAAGAAGGAAGCGCAGAACGAGTCCGGCGACGCAGCGCCAGTGACGACCAACGGCGCGGCGCCAGGCGTCGACAAATCGCGCAAGTCAGGCGAGTTGCACTCCAAAGACGAGCCGGACGCGAGTGCGCATTCGCCTGATCGCCCGAAGAGCGATTCGTGAGGCGCCGACGATAGATGAAGCTGGCGTTTCTTTTTCCAGGACAGGGATCGCAGCGGGTCGGGATGGGGATGGAACTTGCGGACAACTTCCCCGTCGCGCGCCAGACGTTCAAAGAAGCCGACGACGCGCTTGGGTTTCCGCTGTCCCGGCTCTGCTTCGAAGGCCCGGAAGACGAGTTGCGGCTAACTGCCAACACTCAACCGGCTATCGTAACGGCCTCGATAGCGGCGCTGCGCGTCTATCGCGAGGAAATCGGCGGCGAGCCTGAAATCGCGG
Organism: uncultured delta proteobacterium; assembly: GCA_963724395.1. Classification (GTDB taxonomy): domain Bacteria; phylum Desulfobacterota; class Binatia; order Binatales; family Binataceae; genus Binatus. Next base: position 1,681,557 of record CAVRUK010000006.1, read on the forward strand.
CGGGCCACAGTCTGGGCGAATACAGCGCGCTGGTCGCAGCCGGCGCGATCGGGTTTGCCGACGCAGTCCGCGCGGTGCGCGAGCGCGGACGCCTGATGCAGGAAGCGGTGCCGCCGGGGCAGGGCGCGATGGCGGCTCTGATAGGCATGGAACTTCAACAAGTACGTGAGATTTGCGAGGAGGTCACGCGCGACGGCCAGCTGGCAGTGCCCGCGAACCTTAACGCGCCCGGTCAGGTCGTTATCGCCGGGCATGCGGCTCCCGTCCGCCGCGCCCTGGAGATTGCCAAGGAGCGGGGCGCCTCGATGTCGGTGGAGTTGAAGGTCAGCGCGCCGTTTCATTGCCCGCTGATGCAGCCGGCGCGCGACGGGATGGAGCCGGTGCTGCGGGCGCTCAAGGTCGGAGAGTTCAAGTTTGGTGTGATCGCGAACGTCACGGCGGAAGTGAATCGCGATCCTGCGCGCGTGGTGCCCCTGCTGCTCGAACAGATAACCGCGCCGGTGCGATGGGAGGAATCGATGGGCGTCATCGCCCGCAGCGGCGTGACCGACGCGATCGAATTCGGCTGCGGCCGCGTGCTGATGGGCATGATGCGCCGGATGTACCGGACGATTCGCGTGCGACCGCTCGAGGATCTCGCGTCGTTGAAGGCGATCTCGCAGCCTGCTCCAGCCTCCAAAGCCTGACGGGCGCCTTGCGTTCGCGCCTTTCAGTCCATATGCTCCCCTGATAATTTAATCTCGACCCTCTCGCCCGTTACCTCTGGTCTTCGCGGCAGTGGGATAATATTAGAATATTGATCGGCGGCCTGATTGACGGCTCGCTGCCAGGAGGAAACGAGAGCACGATGGCTGAAGACATCGAAACCAAAGTTCGCGAAAAGATAAGCGAGCAACTGGGCGTGGCCGCTGACGAAGTAACCCCGGAGGCCTCTTTCATCGAAGACCTCGGCGCGGATTCGCTCGATATCGTCGAGTTGGTCATGGCGCTGGAAGAGGAGTTCAACATCGAAATCTCCGACGAGGATGCCGAGAAGATCCGCACTGTCAAGGACGTCGTCACCTACATCGAGGCTCACAAGAGCTGAAACCCCGCGACTCACAACTCGCTCGTGACCAATCGCCGGGCTTGCGGCGGACCCGGAGCTAGCCCATGCGCTGCCCATTCTGCCGTCATCGCGGAAACCGTGTCGTCGATTCGAGGATGTCGAACGACGCCATGATAATTCGGCGCCGACGTATGTGCTCGGCTTGCAAGCGGCGCTTCACCACCTACGAACGGGTCGAAGAAGCGACGCCGATGGTCGTGAAGAAAGACGGCCGCCGCGAGCCGTTCGACCGCGCCAAGATAGTCGCCGGCCTCAAGCGCGCGTGCGAAAAGCGGCCAGTCTCGATGGAAACGATCGAGCAGATAACTAACAGCATCGAGGCCACACTGGCCGAGCAGGGCGATCGCGAGGTCGCCAGCAACGCGATCGGAGCGGCGGTGATGAACGAGTTGCACAAAATCGACCAGGTCGCGTACGTGCGCTTCGCGTCGGTATATCGTTCGTTCAAAGATATCGACGAGTTCATGCACGAGCTTGAAGATCTGATCAATCAACGCAAGCACGCGCCCGCATCCCGCGCCGGTGACAAGAAAAGCGACTCCGGCTCCTGATTCGGCCGCAACTCGGGACACACGCTTCATGCGCGAGGCGCTCGCGCTGGCGCAGGATCGGCTCGGGCTAACCACTCCAAATCCGTCGGTGGGATGCGTAATCGTACGCGGTGACAAGGTCGTGGGGCGCGGCGTCACGGGCCTCGGCGGGCGTCCGCACGGCGAGTCGAATGCACTGGCAGACGCGGGCGCGCTCACGGGCGGCGCGACCGCGTACGTATCGTTCGAGCCGTGCGCGCATTTCGGACAGACGCCGCCGTGCGCGGAGGCGCTGGTCGCGGCAGGCGTCAGACGGGTCGTCGTCGGATGCGAGGATCCCGATCCGCGCGTCAGGGGACGCGGAATCGCAATCCTGAAGCGCGCGAAGGTCGACGTCGTAATCGGAGTGCTCGAAGACGAAGCGCGACGGCTGAACGAAGGGTTCATCACGCGGCTGACGCTTGGGCGGCCGATGGGAATACTGAAGCTCGCGATGTCGATGGACGGGCGAATCGCCGCGGCCAGCGGCGATTCGCGATGGATCAGTTCGCGCGAGTCGCGCGAACTGGTCCATCGATGGCGTCGCGAATGCGACGCCGTGATGGTCGGCGCGGGCACCGTGATAGCGGACAACCCGCGCCTGACGTGCCGGATCGCGGGCGGCGGCCGCGATCCGGTGCGCGTCGTCGTCGACCCGCACCTGCGTAGCGCGCCGACGGCGCGCGTATATCGGGGTCGGTCGAGTGCGCCCGCTATCCTCGTCACCACTGCGAGGAATCTCGCGCGCGCTCGCCAAAGATATGAGCGGCCCGGCGTCGAAGCGATTGAGGCCGCCGCGCGTGACGGCAAGATTCAGCTTGATCGGTTGATGCGCGAGTTCGGGCGCCGCGGATGGTGCCGCGTATTGATCGAAGGCGGTGCGAATCTCGCCGGCTCGGCTCTGAGCGACGGCGTCGTGGACCGGGTGGCGTTCTTCCTCGCGCCGAAAATCTTGGGCGAAGGCGTGTCCGCGATTGACGGGATGAGGTCGCGCAGGGTGCGCGATGCCGTCGCGCTCGCAGATCTCTCAGCGCGCCAGGTCGGCGATGATTGGCTGCTCGAGGGCCGTGTCATCGCGCGCAAGGGGCGCACTGGTTAGGTTGCCGAGCCGGTGATAATATCGCCATCGTTGAATTGAATCAGATGGCATCGGCTTCTTTAGAAGAAATTTTCTCCGCGTTGCGCGACGGAAAGATGGTCGTGATGATTGCGGAGGAGCGCGAGGACGCCGAGGGCGACCTCGTGATGGCGGCCGAGAAAATCACGCCTGACGACATCAATTTCATGGCGCGCGAGGCCCGCGGCGTCATCTCCGTCGCGATCCCCGAGAAGCGTTTCCGTGCGCTCGGGATTCCGCTCCAGCCTTCGACCGACAACGGCGACTCGAACGAGCAGGCCGGCGTGCTGATCGACGCGCGGGAGGGCGCAACCACCGGCATTTCGGCGAGCGATCGGGCGCGCGTGATCTCGGTGGTCGCGTTCGACGAATCCCGCCATGACGATATCGTCATGCCCGGCCACATTTTACCGCTGATGGCGCTAAGCGGCGGCGTAATGGTGCGGATCGGACGCGCCGAAGGTGCGGTCGATCTGGTTCGCTCAGCGGGGATCGGCCATGTCGCGGCGCTATGCACGATACTGCGCGAGGACGGCGAGGCCGCGCGGCTCAAGGAACTGCGCGAGTTCGCAGCGCGGCACTCGCTACCGATAGTTTACGTCAAGGAGCTCGTTTCGCATCGGCTGACCAATGAAGTCCTGGTCCAGCGCGTTTCCGAGCAGCCGTTTCCCATCGATGGCGGCGTGCTGCAGGCGGTGGTATTTCGCAACGTCGTCGATGGCCGTGAGCATCTGGCGCTGATCAAGGGCCAGGTTGGCGGCGGACGGTCGGCGCTGGTGCGGCTCCATTCCGAGTGTCTCACCGGCGACGTGTTTGCGTCGGCGCGATGCGACTGCGGCGAGCAACTGCAGGAGGCGCTCGAGCGAATCATGGCGGCGGATCGCGGCGTGGTGATTTATCTCCATCAGGAGGGCCGCGGAATCGGACTCGGGAACAAGATTCGCGCCTACGCGCTGCAAGACCACGGCATGGACACCGTCGAAGCGAACCTGCATCTCGGCTTCGAGGAGGACTTGCGCGACTATGGAATCGGCGCGCAGATTCTGCGCGATCTCGGCGTCGGCGAGGTGCAGCTACTGACCAACAATCCGCACAAGATAGAAAGCCTGCGCCGTTATGGTGTAAACGTTTCGCGTGTGCCGATCGAGGTTACGCCGCACGCGGGAAACATCGGGTACCTGAAAACCAAGAAGGAAAAACTCGGCCATCTGTTCTCGGAACTAAAGCTGATCACGTGAGCGAGTAGGCCGCTGTCCGCCGGCGGATGTTGAATTGCAATGGGACTAAGACATCAGGGGCGCGAGCTCGCGCTCAAGGCGCTGTACCGGATAGATATCTGCGGCGGCGCCAGCAGTGACGATCTGTCGGCGCTGTTCGAAAGTTTTCCGGCCGCGGAAAGCGCACGCAAGTTCGCCGTCCAGTTGATGGAAGGAGTGCGGGGTGAGCAAGCGGCGCTCGACAAGCATCTGGCGGACGCGCTGGAACATTGGTCGGTCAAACGGCTGTCGCGCGTCGATCACAATGTCATGCGAATCGCGCTCTTCGAATTGCTCAGGATGGAGGATATTCCGGCGCGCGTTACGATTGACGAAGCGATCGAGCTGGCGAAGTGTTACGGCGATATCGAGTCGGGGCGCTTCGTCAACGGTGTGCTGGACGAAATCGCGGGACGGTTGGGGCTCAAGCAGAAGGGTGAGGAAATTGCGCTATCCAAGGCCGAGTAGGCTGCTCGGCTTCGCGATCGCCGCCGGCCTGTTCATTTCGGGATGCGGCTATCACTTTGCAGCCTCCGGCGACGAGCTGCCGCAAGACGCTCGGACGATTTACGTCGCACGCTTCGGCAATACGACGAGAGTAACGGGCCTCAACGACGACTTGATGCGTTACATCAAAGATGAAATCGCACTGCACAAGAGGCTCACCGTCGTGGATAGTCCGGACGCGGCCGACCTGCAGCTTTCTGGCGATGTCAGGCTGGCCGATTCAGCGCCTTCAAACTTCAACAATGCATACGAGCCGACCGGCTACCGCCAGAGCATAACGGTCTCGGCGCAGCTCAGAGATCTCCACACGAAAAAGGAGATCTGGAGCGCGCGCAACGTTGGCGGCTCGGTGCGTGTGCCGGTCGTGGGGACTACCGTCGTGACCACGACGCCGAGTTTTTTGCAGCAGAATTTGCGCAGCGGCGACATCGCGGAGATGTCCGATCTCCAGGTTGCGCAAACGCAAACTGCGGCAGGGCGCGACCAGATGATGCAGAGATTCGCGCACAGCTTGTACGTCGAGATGGCCGAAGGCTTCTAGTTTTTCACTTTTTCACCTTCCACTGCGCGCTGCGCTTAGAGGATGCAAAAACGTGCCGCTTGAAACCGCGCTGGCGTACCTCCGGAGCGCGGGCGGGGAACAACGAAGGCGAATCCCGCCGGTGGTCGTAATCTTCGGTCCGCACGCGTTTCTGCGCGAGTATGTTCTCGATTCAATCGTTCGCAAGCTGGTCGCCGACGGATGCCAGCATCGCAGCTTTCAGATTGGCGCGGGCGACGACTACGGCGCCGTGCTGAACGAGCTGCGCGAGCCCGACTTGTTCGCACCCAGGCGGGTAATCGCCTGTCGAATACTGAAATCGCGAAGAGACCGCGCGGAAACCGCGGGCGCCGACTCTGAAGCCGGCGATGCGCGCGCGCCTGGGGGAAGTGGCGGCTCGGAGGCGGCGCTGGCGGCGGCAATCGAAAGCGCGGGCGGCCCCGGCAATCTCGTTTTGCTTTACGAAAAAGACAGCGCGCCCGCGAAGATTCGCCGCGCCGCTGAAAAGACGGCGCTGCTCGTCAATTGTATGCGTCCGTTTGACGATCAGATCGAGCAATATGTGAGGGCATTCGGACAGTCGCTTGGCCTGAAGCTGTCGCCGCCCGCACTCGACCTGATTATTTCCCGTCACGGCGGAGACCTGGCCGCAATCGCCAACACGCTTGGCAAGGTCACAATTTTCGCCGAGCCGGGCGCGGCGGTACAGCCGGGCGATTTGGACGAGGGCGCGAGGCGGATGCCGGAAGCATTCGAACTGGCGGAGAGCGTGGCGCGGGGCAGGACGTCGGCGGCGCTTGCGCAGTTGGGACGGGCGCTCGCTCTCGGGCGCGAGGTCTTCGAGATCCTGGCAGTTGAGATCATACCGATGATGCGCCGGATGATGATCGCGGCCTCGCTGATGGTGGCGCGGCGGACTCCGGGCGAGGTCGCGGCCGCGCTGGGGCTTTCGCCGCAAAGCGGCCTGGCGACCCGCGCAATCGAAGGAGCGCGGCGCTTCGGATTGGCGCGCCTGGAACGCGCTTACTGGCGCGCGTGCGCGATGGACGCGGGCTTCAAGGACGGGACGATCAAGGAGCGCGAAGAAGCGCTCGCCGGATTGATCCTCGATCTGATGAGCGCGTCCGACTAGCAGCCGTCGGCGCGGGCGGTCCGCTTAAGCTTTCTTGCCGAATTTTCGATGCAGGCTCGCTGACAGCCGCGCAACTTTCCGGCGGACCGTATTGCGATGCATCGTGCCGCTGCTGATCGCCTTGTAAAGCACCTTGGTGGCCTGCCGAAGCGCTTCTTGCGCCTTGGCCTGGTCGCTGCTGGAGGCGATCGTTTCCGCCGCCGTCTTGGCCAGCGTGCGGGCACGGGTGCGGACGACGCGGTTGCGCTCGGCGCGTTTGAGACTTTGCCGATGACGCTTCTCGGCCGATGGATGAACGGGAATATGAGGCATAACCAGTGTTGTCTAACAGCCCACGCCCGCCGGAGCAATACGCGGGGTCGATTAGGACGCTACTCGTGTTCGTGCGTTATACGTTGTATCTGCCCGGCGATTCGGGAGACACTGAAGTTCCGCCACGCTGCCGCTGGAGATTAAAGATGGACCGAATTTTGGCATCGAAATGGTTCTTCTATGTCGTCATCGGTCTGGTGGTCGCATACTTGTTGATGCACGTCGAGTTGATCCGGGGCGTGTACAGTGACTTCAGATCCAGCTTTCCCTGAACCGTCGTTTCTCCGGTAGCGGCAATACGCGGCCCGATTCACTGCGAGGAGGGGCGCGTTGCGGATTTTGCTTCGTTCCATAGCGCGTCGATTTCTGGCGGCGTCATCGCTTTGAGATCGAGGCCGCGCGCGGCGGCGATTCTTGCGACTTCGTCGAAGCGGGTGACGAACTTGTCGCAGGCGGCGCGCAGAGTCTGCTCGGCATCCTTGCCGATAAAGCGGGGGGCGTTGGAAATTGCGAGCATCAGGTCGCCCAGCTCTTCAGCGGCGTTGGCGGTGTCGTTGCGATCAAGCGCGCGCTCGACCTCGTCGAGTTCTTCGCGTGCCTTCGCCAGCACCTCGCGAATATTCGCCCAATCCATCCCGGCGCGGCGCGTCCTCTCGCCGAGTTTCTCCGCGCGCATCGCAGCCGGCAGGCCGCGGCCGACGTGCACGAGGCTCTCCGCGCCGTCCGGATGCTTGCTCTCGCGTTCCCGCTGTTTGATCTTCTCCCAATTTTCGAGGACTTGCGCGCTGGTCTCGGCACTCGTGTCGCCGTAGATGTGCGGGTGGCGCCGGATGAGTTTCTCGGCGGCGTTTTGCATGATCGTCGCGATATCGAACTTCGATTGGCCGGCGAGAATCACTCCCGCGAACAGGCATCGCGCCGTCAGGTCGCCGATTTCCTCCGCGATGTCGGGCGAGTCGGCGCGCGCGATGGCGTCGGCAACCTCGTACGCTTCTTCGATGAGATGACGGGGAGTGTCGTCAAGTTTCTGTTCGCGATCCCACGGGCATCGAGCGCGCAGTTCAGTGACGACCGCGAGCAATTTCGCAAACGCTTGCGCTGAAGTGGTGTCATCGCTCATGGCGGCGATACTAGCATGCTTCGTTTTGCGATCTGGATGGCGCGGGTTTCCGGGGGTAAGATCGCGCTCCGAGTACTGAGAAAAACGCGTGAAGATCATCGATATCGGGGTGCCGCTCGACGCGGCGCCGTATCCGCCGTGGAACTATCGCTTCAAACGCGTAAGCCACGAGGAAGGCGCGCGTGCGATGCTGCGCCTGTTCAAGGGATCCGACGTTGGCGACTATCCGGACTCGATGGCGCTCGGATGGGAAACGATCACGCTGACCGGGCACGCCGGCAATCACATCGACGCGCCGTGGCATTTCGGCCCGCTGTGCGAGGGCAAGCCGGCACGCACGATCGATCAGGTTCCGCTGGAGTGGTGCTATGGCGACGGCGTCCGGCTGGACTTTCGGCATCGCGAGGGCGAGGACATCAGCGTCGAGGACATCACGGGCGAGCTTTCGCGAATCGGCTACGCGCTCAAGCCGCTGGATATCGTGCTGCTGTGGACGGGCTGCGACCGCTATCTCGATAACGTCGACGAGTACGTGCGGCGACAGGCGGGACTCTCGGTCGCGGGCCAGAATTATATTCTCGACCAGGGAGTGAAGCTGATCGGAATCGACGCGATCGCGATGGACGTCTCGTTTGCAACGATGGCGCGCGGGTTGCGCGAAGGCAGGCAGGACGCGTTGTTCCCGGCGCACTTCGTCGGCCGCGAGCGCGAGCATCTCCACATGGAGAAGCTTGCCAACCTGGGAGCAATCCCGCGTCCGTTCGGCTTCAAGGTGAGTGCGCTGCCGATCAATATTACTGGCGGCAGCGCAGGATGGGTGCGGCCAGTCGCGATTGTCGAGGAATAGAGGTTGCGCCTCAGAGCCCTCACCTGCCAGTCGCGTTGCGGCTGGCCGCCTCTCCAGTAAAGTAACGAGCGAAGCAGGAAATCACGGCTTGACTATTGGCTCCAGCACCTTTTCGGTGAGGAAGTTTGACAGATCCTGCAAGCCTTCGGCGGTTATCTCGTGACCGCAATCGTATTCGCGATAGATCAGCGGCACCTTGAGCGCGCGCAGCGCTTCCACCGATGTTCGCGCGCGCGTGATTTCGATCATATCGTCGGCGCGGCCATGCTGCACGAGCGTCGGCAGCGCTTCGAGAGCGGCGGGGTCATTGACCTCGTCCTTCAAGTCAGGTGGAAAGAACGTCGAGAGCGCGACCAGCGCCGCGAACTTCGAGGGATTTCTGATCGCGAGCCGATACGCCATCATGCCGCCCTGACTGAAACCGAGCACCACCAGTTTTTTCCGATCGACCGGATACTTCTGCAGCGCGACGTTGAGAAACTCGGTGACCATTTTGTTCGCGTCGTCGATAGCGCCGCGATCGGGCGTCGCGCCCATCCGAATCGGGAACCATGCGTAGCCGCGGGTGGGACCGATCGGCACTTCCATCGGGCCCTGGGGACAAATCACCATGAAGCGGCCGTCGGCGATGTATGGCGCGAGTCCCAGGAGGTCGAGCGCGCTGGCGCCGAACCCGTGCATCGCGATCAGCGTCGGATGCGGCCCTTCGCCGGCTGGCTCATAGACGGTATGGATCAGTCGCATCGAGGCGTTCTCCTTCGCGGCAATGCCGCATCATAGACTGCGGACGACGACGGTCGCCAGCAGACAGGCGCGGCAGGCCGCCGCGAATCGACGGTCGAGACTGTTCATCGCGCCCCAATAACAGCTATCTTTTATCGGCGCGCGATGTGGGCAATAGCAGGATGATCGAGTGTTGAAGGTCGCGGGGGACAGGCCCTGGCAGTGGGTTGCGCGCACGCCATTTTTGCGATGGGGCGTGGTCGCGTTGTCGATTTTTTCGATCGCGGCGGCGTCGGCTCCCGACACGCCAAGCGGTAAATTGCCGGGATTCGTTTCCGGCGCGATCCTGATCGCGCTGGTCGGCTACGCGCTGTACGACTACCTGCAACCGCTGATCGATGATCGCGACTCTGGGCTTATCGCCACGCTGATTGTTCTCGGCGCGCTGGCGGCAATGAAGCTCGCGGTGATGCCGTTCTTTCCGGGCTTCGGCCCCGACGTTGGCGACTACCAGGCGTGGGGCAGCCAAATCGTGACGTCCGGTCCCGCGCATACCTATCAGCAGGGATCCTTTCTCGACTACCCGCCTGGCTACCTGTACGCGCTGTGGGTTGCGGGGTCGATTGGGCGTGCGATCGGCGCGACCGGCGATTTCTACCGAATCATAATGGAGAGTCCGGCGATCGTCGCCGACTTCGCGCTCGCGCTGGTGGTCTACGCGTTCATGCGTCGCGGCGGCCGGCCCGAGATGGCTTTCATCGCGATGCTGATGGTCGCGCTCAATCCCGCGCTGCTATTCGACACCGTGGTTTGGGGTCAGAGCGATTCGGTGATGACGTTCGTGATCCTGCTCAGCATCGGGTTGATTATCTGCAAGCAATACGAAATCGGATGGGCACTCGCCGCGATCGCCGTGCTGGTCAAGCCGCAGGGCCTGATGATGCTGCCGGTGCTGGGAGTGTGGACGTTGCTCGAGGCCGATTTCGCGACGTGGATCGGATCGGGAGTCGCGATGATAGCGGTCGCGATCATCTGTATCGCGCCGTTCCAAATCGGCCACGAGTGGAACTGGATCATCAAGCTCTATACTTCCACCGCGGCGTACTACCACGAGACTTCCGTCAACGCATTCAACCTGATGGCGCTGCTCGGCGGACTGCGCCAGTCGGATTCGGACACGTTGGCGGGAATATCGTACTTCGCGCTCGGCATGAGCCTGCTGGTGCCGCTGTATGGATTCGTCGCGTGGATACTGTGGACCGGCCGCACGCCGACGCGCCTGCTGTTCGCGTCGTTCGTCGCGATTTTTGGGTTCTTCATGGTGGCGCCCCGCATGCACGAGCGGTACATGTACCCGGCGATCGCTTTGGCGGTGCCGCTCGCTCTGGAAGCGCCCGAGATGATGGCGGTGTTCGTGATCATCTCGATCACCTGTTTCATCAACCTTGCCTACATTCTGCACACTCTCAACACCGTGGTGTTCCTGAACGCGCGCGACGGGTTTGCTATGGCGACCTCGGCGCTCAACGTGGTCGCGCTCGGACTGACGGTTTACTACGGCGCGACCGGGCTACGGGACGGAAGCGGAACGAACGCAGCCGTCGGCGCCTTCTTCGAGAGACTCGCGACGCCGCGGCCGGTCGAGGATAACGCTGAAGTGACGGCAATCGCGCCGCCGTGGATCGCGACCGACACGATCGTCATTTCGCTCCTGCTGATCGTCGCCGCAATCACGCGCTTCTATCACCTGGGGCATCCGGCCGAGATCGTCTTCGACGAGGTCCACTTCGTCGCGCAGGGACGGCACTATCTGCACGGCGAGTCATTCCTCGATCCTCATCCGCCGCTGGCCAAGCTCCTGATTGCCCTCGGCATCTTCCTCTTCGGCGATCGTCCTGTGGGTTGGCGGGTCGGCAACGCGACGCTTGGCACCGCGATTGTTGGAATCACTTACCTGCTCGGGCGCCGGATGTCGGGGTCGCGGCTGGTCGGTGCGCTCGCGGGCGCGATAATCCTGTGCGACGGGATGTACCTGGTCGATTCGCACTACGCCGTCATCGACATCGTCTATCTCACCTGCGCGGCCGTCTCGTACCTGCTCTTTTTTAAATTCGCGCAGACGCACGACGCGAGTGCACGCCGGCGCATCCTGCCGTGGATCGGTCTGGCGCTTGGCTTGTGCCTGGCGAGCAAACTCTACATCCCGGCGATCACGTTCCTGCTGGTGATGGGATTCATTCTCTACGTGCTCGCGAAGGAGCGTCCCAAACCCGCGCCCGCCGTGCCGCCGGTCGAATCGAAGGCGCCGATCGACCCCAAGGCGAAGAAAGTCAAAGTGTCCGCGCCCGCTCCGGTCTCGATCGGAATCGATCTCTTCGATCAGACGTCGTCGATTTTCATTGCGCTGATCGCTGTTGTGCTCGGATTGCTGGTTTTCATGAGCGGCGCGACGCCCGGATACATTCTGCTGATCGTTCTGGTAGTGGTGGCGTTGCGACTCGCGGAGATTTACTGGCGCAGGCGCTCGTTATCGACGACGCCGGGATCGCAGAGGCTGTCGCTCGCGGAGTTGCTCGAACCGTTGAACGTCGGCGCAGTCCTGCTGGTCGGATCGGTCGCCTCGATTGCGTACCTGGCGGTGTGGTTCCCGCACTACTATCTCGGCTGGTGGGGCGGCATCGAGGATCTCTTCAAGTACTACAGCGACGTCATCTGGTATGAGAAGAGCGTCTCGTCCGCCACGCACCCGTACGCGTCGCCATGGTGGAGCTGGCCGCTGATGCTGCGCCCGATCGCCTATTGGCAAAACTTTCCCAAGACCGGTGACGTGCAAACGGTGTGGGGCGGCGGCAATCCGGTCCTGTGGTGGGGCGCGCTGACCGCGATCACGATCACCGCCGTGCAGGCAATCGAACGCCCGACGCTGACCCGCTCGTTCCTGGTCATTGGCTATCTCAGCTATTGGTTGATATGGGCGTGGATCGGCCGCACGCTATTTCTCTATCACTACATGGCGTCGGTTTACTTCGGCTACCTGGCGCTGGCGATTTTGCTCGCCGATTGTTTCAACGAGCGCGCCGAGCCCTGGGAGCATCTGGCGCTGCTGCTGACGATGACACCGGTATTTTTCCTCGGGATGCCGCTGAAGTGGGCATGGCTCACGTTTCCTACGATGGTAGTCGCGTACTTCGTGCTTCTGCTGAAAACCAGGTACGCTGGCCGCTACGTTGCCAGCGTGTTCGTGGTCATCGCGTTGGTTCTGTTCGTGTACTACTTTCCGATTTGGGTCGGCATGCCGATCAGCCGCGACAGCTACTACGCGCGGATGTGGCTGCAAGTCGGCGGACTGCGCAGTTGGATATGATCGCTCTCCTGCATTCGTATCGGAGCCGCCGCGCGCTCTTGTACTGCACACTTTTCCTCTGCGCAGCGCTGGCAGCCGTCGTATTCGCGCCGCCGCGCGCCATCGCCGTCGAGCAAAAGAATCTGCTGCTCAACGGCGACTTCGCCAAAGGCTCCGAGGATCAACCCGATCTGTGGCGGACCGAGGCTTGGATTAACAAGCCTGACGCATTCGTGGCTCATTGGCATTCGTACACCGACAAGCCCTGCGAGCTGGAGGTCGACAATCTCCAGGCCAACGACGCGCGCTGGATGCAATCGCTGACCGTGCAGCCAGGATGGTATCAGCTGAGCGTCGACGTGCGCACCGTAAATGTCGGCGCCAAGGAAACCGGCGCGACGATCTCGGTGATGGAAGACGGCATCATGTCGGCCGACATCCACGGCACCAACGACTGGCAGCACGTGACGCTGTATCTCAAGGTCGGCGGACACGGCGCGGACATCGACGTCGCGCTGCGAGTAGGCGGATTCGGCAGCCTCAACACCGGCACCGCATTTTTCCGGAATGCCACACTGGTGAAAATCGACGCGCCTCCGCCCAGCGCCACTCCCACCTACGACTTGATGGCGATTCGACAACAGGGTTTGCCGGTGCCAATCGGCTCGCCGATCTCGCTGGTGCTCACGTACGTGGCGCTGGCGGCGATCGCATGGGCGGGTTGGCGGATCTACGGCGAGGAGGACTTTCGCATCTTCAATTCGCTCCGCGCCGCGATGTCGGGGCGCCCGACCAAGCGATGAAGTGGGGCGGCGCAAGCTCAGGCCGCGCGATCGACCCCGAGGATCGCCGCCGGCAAATCGAGGCCGCGGTCTTCCTGATCCCGTTCGTCACCTACGCGTACTTTTACCAGGGCTCCGACCAGAGCGTCGCGTGCCGCTTCGACCTGATACGCTCGATGGTCGAGAAGGGGGCGCTGTGGATCAACGATTTCTGCGGCTACAACACCGCCGACATCATCACGTTCCACGGCCATATCTATTCCGTCAAGGCGCCGGGCACGTCCTACACGGCGTTGATCCCCTGGATGGTTTTTCGGATCGCGCTGCTGCCGATGAGCGCGGCGCACGAGCCATTGTACTGGGCGTTCGTGACTTACCTGACGACGGTGTTCACGACCAGCCTGCTAATCGCGGCGCTGTGCGTCGTCATGTTTCGCTTCGCGCGATTTCTCGGCGCGTCGGAGGGCCGCGCGGCCGGCATCGCGCTGATTCTTGGCCTCGCGACGATTGCGTTTCCGTACGCGACGGAACTCACCGGCGAGCCGGTCGCCGCGGTATGCGTTTTCACCGCGTTTTACCTGCTGGCGACCTTCGATACCAATCCATCGTCGACGCGCGCCGTCCTGAGCGGCTTCCTGGCGGGATGGGCGGTGCTCAACGACTACCCGGTCTTCCTGGTCGCCGCCGCGATCGGAAGTTACGCTCTATTCAAATTGCCCAAGTGGTCGCACCTGGCGGCGTTCTCCGCCGGCGCCGCGATAACCGTCGCAATCATGCTCGCGTACAACTGGGGCGCCTTCGGTAATCCATTCTTCTTCAGCTATCAGGCGTTCAAGGCTTCGCCCGCCGAGAATCGACAATTTCCTGAGCAGGCGGTCGGATTCGTCGGCCTGACCTATCCGAAGATGCGAATTCTGTGGAACGTGCTGCTCGATCCGCAGCGCGGATTGCTCTTCTGCAACCCGGTCCTGCTGCTGTCGATTGTCGGCGTCGGCTATTTCGCGCGACTGAAACGATGGCGCGCCGAATTCGTCGTCACCGTCTATTCGTTCGTCGTGCTGATCCTGTTCAACGCCGCGTACGGCGAATCGATCGTGTCGTGGGGAGGCGGCACCGCGACCGGGCCGCGGCAAATCGTCGCGTCGGTTCCGTTCATGGTCCTCGCGCTCGCGTTCCTCCCCGCCGCATGCGACTTCCTGCTCGGCGCGATCGGCGCGCTATCGGCCGCAATCATGCTCATGGCGACGGCGACCAATCCGCATTTTCCTTACGAATACGACAACCCGGTGCGCGATTTCGCGCTGCAGCAATTCATGCGCGGCGACTTCGCCACCAACCGCGACGCATTCTTCGTCGGCGGGATGATTGTCGGCGACTCGGTCGCCTTCAACCTCGGCAAACTGGTCGGACTGCCCGGCCCGTTTCAGCTCTGGCCGCTCGGCGCGTTCTGGATCTTCGGCGCGTTTGATTTGTCGGGGACGCTCGGGCTGTGGGGCAGTGGCGCGTCGCGCCGTCTGACCCAAATCGCCGTGGGGATGGGAATCGCGGCGGTGTTCCTGCTCTCGATGAGTCAGCGAGTCATGCAGCCGTTCCTGCAAAGCGGCCAGCATGGGTTGCTCGGGCGCTACTACGTCGGCGAGCAATGCGGCGCGACCCCGCCGCACGTCGTGCGAGTCGATCGGCAGCTCGATTTCTATGACATTGCCGAGATGGGCGCGATGCCGTTTCCGTCGTGCGACATCTGGCTCGGCCAGGTAATCGCCCCGGCCACCGGCAACTACACATTTTCGATCGACGTTGACGATTCCGGATGGGTCACGGTGGACGGCACGCCGGTGATTCACGATCCCGGCTTGACCAGCAAACCTCACGACGTCGGAACAATCTACCTGACCCAGGGGCCGCATCGGATCGAGGTCGGCGAGCGAAACGTCGGCGGCGGCTCCTACCTGCATCTGTACTGGAAAATCCCCGGCGCGATGGTCAACCAACTCGTGCCCGCCGAAGCCCTGATCCCCGACCACCCCGGCGGCTGACGGCGGCCGCAAAACCGTCCCCGGCAATGTTAGAGCGGCTTGGAAAATGCCGTTGTATAGGATTAGTCTCGGCCAGCTTAGAAGCGGTAACTTGGTTTACGAACATTCCGGGCGCGCTTGTTACGCAGCGGCTCGGTAACTATCGGAGGGGAAAAAAATGGACAGTCAGATCTGTGCCTTGGCCGAGCGGGTCGCGCGGCTTGAGAAAGCCAATCGGGCGATGAAGGTGATCGTCGCGGGCACCGTGCTGGCCATGGCCGCGATGACCTCGACACCGCAGTTGCTGGCGAAGACGGTGAAGAAGATGGTGGCGCTCGACGCCGAAACTATCTCAGCGGAGCAGATTAACATCGTGAATGGAGCCGGCCAGACTGTGGCCTGGCTCGGCAGCGCCGGCAGCAGCGCCGGCCTGGTGTTCTTCGATCAGTCGGGCAAGCAGGTGCTCGGGCTCGGCGAAACTGGGGCGGCCGCCGGTCTGGCGATGTACGACGGCAATTCCATTTTGTCTGGAACGGGTGTGACCCGCGCCGGTTTCGGCATCAGCGGTCAAGGCGCAGGGATGACGGCGTCTGATGGCAGCGGAAAGCCGGTGCTGATCAGCGGTGTCAGTGCGGACAGCACTAGCGCAGGCGCCCTGGTGATGGACAGCAGCGGGAACTCACGTGCCGGTTTTGGCAACGCCGCCAACGGGTCGGGTTTCTTTGTCGGCGATTCAAACAACGTGACGCGCTATGTAGCCGGCGTAGCGCCTAACGGTACCGAGGCCGGTACGGTTACCTACGACGCAACCGGCAAGCCGCAACTCGAACTGGGCGGAGTCGGCGACGGTTCTGCCAACGGAATGCTCGCGCTCGACGCGACGGGCCAAGACCGCTTCGACGCCGGCTACTCGAGCACCGCCGGCGGCGGCGCAGTAGTAAAAGACCAAAACGGCAACGTGATCTGGTACGCGCCGGAGCCGGCGGGACAGTGATCAGTTTCAGTTGACCTAGGAATCGAAGGCCAGATAAGCGCGGTCGCCGAGCGAACCTCGGCGGCCGCTTACACAGATGCTACTCGGCTGCCTTGGATGCCAGTGTTTCCACTACTGCGATGTTCTGCATCAATTCCTGCGGTACTCCGTGCCGCTCCTGCAAATATGCCGGGCTGTTGTAGGAAACCCAGACCTTTCGCTGGCCATCTTCCCAGATCAGGATCTTAAGCGGGAAATCGATGGCAATGCTGGGAGCGGCCAGCATGACCGGAGTGCCAGCCTTGGGGCTCCCGAAGATCAACAACTTGGTGGGAGGCATCTTCAATCCCACCTTTTCCGCTTCTCCGCTGTGGTCGACCAGCGCGAACAGGGTGACGCCCTTTGCTTCCAGGATTGCCTTGAGCCTTTCCACCGTGTGATCCAACGAGTGATTGCTAGGTACGTCGACGATTCCCTTGCCTCTACTGAGCGTCATAGATACCTCCCAGTGTTTGCAGCGCTTCGCACGAATGGAACTTCAGACCGAAACAAGGTAGATCGCCATCGCCAGTCCGACCAATGCCAGGAAGAAAGCAATCGCGACAGCCTGGGTCGACGGACGGGAGTGTCCCGTATCACCGAGATCCAACGCCCGGACCAATCGGAGGTGATGCCATCCGGCAAAAACATTCACGAACACTCCAACTGCGATAAGGACTGTGCCGAACCACAAGGACAATCCGTATGACCGCTCTGAGGGAGCGCGCTGCATGACCTGGAGTTGTTGCAGGAAGAGCCCGAAGCGCGCGACCACAAACCCGAAGCCCATCAAGGCCAGGCCGGTGCGAATCCACGCAAGAAGCGTCCGCTCTGCCGCCAAATAATCGCTGAGGCTTGCGCGCCGCTCAGCTCCTGCTGGCCTACCCATGCGCGCGCCTAACGCTAGTCCCGCGCCGGCAGCAATCCTGCGCGGGTTACTTCACGATGCTCGCTTTTGTCCAGGGCTTCCGCTGCGCGCGATAATGGGAAGGTCGCGTCGCACATTTCCTGGTACGGTAGCCGGTCGATGTTTGCTGCCAGGAAGTCCAGCGATTTTTTCAGGTAGTGCGGAGGATAGGTCGCTACGCCGACTATTTCCAGCGACTTGAAGGTTATCACCGACGGTGGGAGTTGGACTGTTAAGCCTGATGAGATATTGCCGACTTCGATCACGCGCCCGCCGATGCGCACCATCCGGAGCGCGTCGCTGAATGCCTCGGCGACGCCGGCGACCTCCAGCACCACGTCGGGCCATCCGCCTGCCAACTCGCGCACCCGTTTGTCGCGAGCTTCGACCTCTGCGTACTCGCGCAGATCGACCGTCTCGTCGGCGCCGAATCGGCGCGCCTCGCGCAGCCGCAAATCCACGCCATCGACGGCGATTACACGCGCGCCGCGCGCCTTGGCAATCGCCATCGCATGCAGCCCGAGTCCTCCCGCGCCGAGCACCAGAATCGTCTCGCCGTAGTGAAGCCGCGCGCGATCGAGACTCCAGAAGACCTGCGACATCGCGCAATTCGCCGACGAGGCGATCAGGTCGGGCACGTTGTCAGGCACGCGATAGAAGTGCTGATCGGGCTTGACTACGTAGTGAGTGGCGAAGGTGCAGGTGAAATGCGGAGGCTCATCGGGATGCCGCGCGCCAATGACCTTCGCGGTGCAGGCCGCGTGATTCCCGCTCACGCAATTCGTGCATCGATTGCAGACCGTGTAGTAAACCGGCGCGATTCGATCGCCTTCCTTGACCGGTACGCCTGCCCAATCCGCTTTGACTCCCGCGCCGAGCGCCTCGATGCGCCCGCTCATCTCATGCCCCGGCATCACGCCCCGCCGCCCGAACTCGCCCTTCCACATATGCACTTCCGAACCGCATACGTTGGTCTGCGTGACCGACGCGACCAGCCCGCCGGCGGCAGGCGTCGGCACGTCGTACTCGCGGAATTCAATTTTGTGAGCAGACGGGATGAACGCGACGCGACCTTTCATGGGATTTCTCCGCGAGCAAAAGAGTGATGGCCCCGGTTTCATCCCGGACGAAAAAAATGTCAAGCCCGCGCGAATTCGCCGTCATCAATCCGCGCCGGGGTTGACAATCGTGCGACAAAACTGTTTGCCGAGGTTGGCAAGTCGGGAGTCAGCTATTTATGGTGCTGGTACGAGCCGAGGTGCAGATACACAACAGCAGATCGACAGTTCATCGGGGGTGAGCATGAAGAACCAAAGGACGTGGATTATTTCCGCAGCAGTGATCCTGAGCTTCATTCTGGTACGGGCGCATGGCGCGAGAGCCGACGACTCAACCGTAAGCCTGCACTGCATCGGCACCGATTTTATCCCGGCTCAAACGGCCGTCGATATAGATGACGTGTTTACCGTCGATTTCACCGGTCGGACGATAAGTCATCAGACCGATCAGGGAACCACCGAGAAACTAAATGGTGGCGCCACCGTTGCGGCGGATTTCGTTTCGTTCTCGGAAGACGGCACCCCTAACCGGATCAACCGCATGACCGGGAAATGGTACAGATTCCATCCTTCCGGTGGCCCAAAGGGGAAGGGAAGTTGGACGAAAGTAGGGCGCTGCGTGCGAGCGTACCCGGAGTTCTAAAGCGCGCGCGTTCTAGCGCGGCGATTGAATCCTCGACTCAATTTGCCGGGGGCGCCGGCAGATTCGGATTTCCACCGAGCGAAAATCCCCGCATCGGCTGCGGCAGGCTTGGCAGCACCTCGGCTCTATCAATCGACGACGGCGGCCTGCGCGCCGGCGCGGACGCCTGGGCGCTCACCGACGGCGAGGCAGGCTGTGGCGATGCGTTAGGCTTGGCGAACACCGGGCGATGGGTCTCCTTCGCCTGGACTAGCACCTCGCGCAGCAGATTCGATTCCTGGATTCCATGGGATACGCAATCGACATCGGTCGCGGGATGCAACGGGACCTTGACCGACGAGTTGAACGTCGCGCGCACCTTGACGATGCTCGCCTCCGGACCCCGCGGCCGCACCAGGAAGTTGTACACCGACGACGAGTTCAACTCCGGCTCGGCCGTGTAAGCGCCCATCACGCTCTTGATCTTTCCGCAATCGGCGTCGTGCAGCGTGAAGCGCGGACCGGCCGCTTCGATTATCCCGTTGGTCATGTCCTGCGCCTGCACGTGGAACGAATTTTCAGCGATGACCGAGTTCACCGCGTCCCACGCGAGATCGTAGGGCAGCGGAATCACGACTTCCTGCTGTTCGTCGGGCGGCGGCTGCGTGATCGGCGGATAGAGACATCCGGCGACGAACAGCGCCGCAATCAAGCCTGAAATCGAAAGTCTCACCCTAAAAAATTGCCCCGTTAGTACCATGATAACAGAAGCTGACTGTTATGAGTCCACCGGTTTCACTATTTCATTCTCGCCGGCTCCTGGCCCGCCGACCGCAAAGGACTACAGGCCGAGAGGCGAGAACACCGCTATCCGCGGAGCGATGAAGAGACTTGCATAGCCGACATATAGCCGGTGCGACACAGGATCTACTGCGAGCGTGTGCGCTCCATAGTGCAGGGAGATAGTATCGAGCGTAGCGAACGCGCCCTTGCTGTCGCGCTCGACCACGCACAAATCGCCGGCTCGACCCGTTACGTAAATCCGACGAAGCTGGGCATCGTAGGCTACTGAATCCGGGCCGCCGCCAACGGGAATCGAGGTTAGGACGCGATGTTGCTCGAGGTCGAACACCGCGAGCCTTGAGTTGCCGGAGCAGCCAATGAAGAGCTGGCGGCTTGGTTCATCGATGGCCATTCCGGTAGGGCGCACGCAATCCTGCAGTGGCCAACGTGCTGTAACGACGCGCTTGCTCAGATCAACGGCTGCCAGCGAACTGATGTCTTCGAGATTTTGATAAAAAAGATTCGTGCGGCTATCAAAAGCGCCGGACTCGGGTTTTCCGCCCAGGGAGATCGTTGCCGACACTGTCCGGGTCACGGGATCGATTAGGGTCGCGGTCTTGGCATCGCCACTCGCAACGTAGATGGTCCTGCTCGCCGGAACATAGAATATTCCGTCCGGGTCATCGGCAACAGGAATCCGTGCCACGAGACGCATCGCCGAGGGGTCGAAGATATCGACGGTGTTCGCCTCGCTGCGCGTCACATACGCCATGCCGGTGAGCGGGTCGATGACGACGCCGTGGGCCGCCGGTTCCAGCTGAAACATCGACACGTCGCCCGCGGCGGGCAGTTCCTCGTCATGCAATGGAATCTTGTAAACCGTGCCGGTGCTTATGTTCGTGACGAAGAGGTCTTTGCCGTTCACGGTAAGATAGTCCAGCACTGTCAGCAGTCCGGCACGGCGATCCTTCGGAAGAAGCACAAATCCTTCGAACTTGAGGCTCTTGGCGCTGCCAGGCGTCCCGGGAAAAATCTGCCAGACGATAACGGACAACAGGAGCGCCAAAGCGACAGCCGCTGTCCATAGAAAACCTTTCACTACAGTTCGGATGCGCATACTGATTCCCGGGGTAGCGGAAACATCGGCTTGGCGCGCTGGCGATCGGTCATATGCCCGTTCATCCGATTCGCTCGCGACAGCATGATAACAGATGCGCCCCGAGTGATCTCTGAATAGCACTTTTATGCACCGCAGGTGGCGGCGTTGTCGCCTCCGCGCCATTCTCCCTTGGACGAATCTTTATGATAATCTCGGCATCGTTCGGGACCCTCCGTCAAGGCGGCCCCGCGGAAGGTAATTGTCATGTCGGGTCATTCGAAATGGAGTTCGATCAAGCATAAGAAGGCGATTACGGACTCGAAGCGCGGCCGCGTCTTCACCAAGCTCATCAAGGAAATCACGATCGCGGCGCGACTCGGCGGCGGCGACATCAATTCGAATCCGCGCCTGCGCACGGCGGTGACGGTCGCCAAGAAGCAATCGATGCCCAACGACAACATCGATCGCGCCATCAAGAAGGGCACCGGCGAAATCGGCGGCGCGTCGCTCGAGGAAATCACCTACGAGGGCTACGGCCCCGGCGGCGTCGCGATAATGGTCGACGTGCTCTCGGACAATCGCAATCGCACGGTCGCCGAATTGCGCTTCATCTTCTCCCGGCGCGGCGGGAACCTTGGCGAGACCGGCTGCGTCGGCTGGATGTTCAAGAAGCGCGGCGTGATCGGAATTGAGAAATCCGCCATCGACGAGGACAAACTGCTCGAACTCGCGCTCGACGCTGGCGCCGACGACGTCACCAGCGACGGCGATACTTTCCAGGTGCTGACTTCGCCAGACAAACTCAACGGGGTGCGCGACGCGCTGGAAAAGGCCGGCCTCGCGATCGCGCATTCGGAACAGACGCGGATTCCCGAAAACACGGTCGCCGTTTCCGGCCATGCGGCCGAGCAGGTGCTCAAGCTGATGGAAGAACTCGAGGATCACGACGACGTGCAGAACGTCGCCGCGAACTTCGACATCAGCGATGAAGAAATGGCGCAGTTCTCGGCGGCCTAGCGCCGCGCGGGTGCTGCCGTGGAGGTGGGGTATGCGGATACTCGGGGTGGATCCCGGGAGTGCGGTATGCGGTTATGGCATCGTCGAGGGTCCAGCCGCGCGCTACGTGACCGCGGGCACGATTCGATGCGCGTCGCTCGCGCCGGGGCCGACGCGACTGCGGCGTATCCACGAAAATCTTCTCGCCATCATCGACGAGTTCATGCCCACGGCGCTCAGCCTCGAGCGCCATTTCGTCGCCGCCAACGTGCAGAGCGCGTTTCGCCTCGGCGAGGCGCGCGCGATGGCGATGCTCGCGGCGGCGGAGCGCGGCCTCGCGATGTACGAGTATCCGCCGAATGAGGTTAAGCTCTGCGTCGCGGGCCACGGACACGCCGACAAGGCGCAGGTGAAATACATGGTGCGCAAGACGCTGAAGCTCGACCCCGCGATCGCGCTCGCCGACGACGCCGCCGACGCGCTCGCGATTGCGCTCTGCCATCTCGGCCGCGGACGTCTCCCGAACCTGGTCGAGGCGATCGAGCGCATTCGTCCGCCCGCGCCGCATCGCAGCAAGCCGCGGATGGTGCCGCAATGATCGCGTCGCTGACCGGCGCGCTCGTCGTGCGCGACGCGGGCCGCATCGTCGTCGAGACCGGTGGCGTCGGCTACGAAGTGCTGATTCCGCTGAGCACCTTCTATCGGTTGCCGCAACTCGGCGACCGCGTCGCGCTCGAGATACGCCAGGTCGTGCGCGAGGACGCGCTCACGCTCTACGGATTTTCCAGCGCGACCGAAAAACGCGCCTTCGACCTCCTGATGAGCGTGCAACACGTCGGCCCGAAACTCGCGCTCGCGATACTGTCGGTGCTCGCGCCCGAAGAACTGGTTGCGGCGATTGGCAAGGGCGACGTCGAGCGAATCGACGCGGTGCCGGGCGTCGGCCCCAAGGTCGCGGAGCGGGTTGTGCGCGAGCTGCGCGACAAAGTCGCCGACCTCAGGCTGGCGGCGCCGTCAACCGGCGCGCCCAATGGTCATCCGTACCCCGCGCCGGACAGAAATGGACAACCGGCCGGTCCCGCGGACGAGGCGGTCTCCGCGCTCGTGAATCTCGGCATGAAACCGGTCGAGGCCAAGCGCACCGTCGACGCGGTCATCGCCGCGGATGCGGGCGCGGTGCAAAATCCGGAAATCATAATTCGCAAGTCGTTGGCGGTGCTGCTTGGCGAAAAGTAAAACCCAGGAAAACGCCAACTCCACGGCGCCCGCTCCCGAAGGACGTCTCGCCGCGCGCGTCGGCCACGAGGAAGATCGCCGGCTCGACCTCGCACTGCGCCCGCGCGCGCTCGACGAGTTCATCGGGCAGGAGCACAACAAGAAAATTCTTGGCATGTCGATCAAGGCCGCGCGCGGCCGTGCCGAGGTACTCGATCACGTGCTGTTCGCGGGGCCGCCCGGCCTCGGCAAGACCTCGCTCGCGCACATCATCGCGCGCGAACTCGGCGTCAACCTGCACGTCACCTCGGGTCCCGCGATCGAGCGCGCCGCCGACCTTGCCGCAATCGTGAACAACCTCGAAGAGCACGACGTGCTGTTCATCGACGAGATTCATCGCCTGCAGCGCGTCGTCGAGGAGCGGCTTTACTCGGCGATGGAGGACTTCGAGTTTCATATCGTGGTGGGCGAGGGGATGGGCGCGCGCACGATGAAGCTGTCGGTCAATCCGTTCACGCTGGTCGGCGCGACCACGCGTTCGGGCCTGCTGAGCTCGCCGCTGCGCGACCGGTTCGGCCAGCATTTTCATCTCGACTTTTACAATCACGCGGAGCTGGGCGAGATCGTGCGCCGCTCCGCCGCGCTGCTCAAGGTGGCAATCGACGAGAAAGCAGCCGCTGAACTGGCGTCGCGCTCGCGCGGGACGCCGCGCATCGCCAATCGTCTGCTGCGCCGCGTGCGCGACTTCGCGCAGGTCAACGAGGCGCCTGTCGTCACGCGCGAAATCGCGCTCGGCGCTCTCGAGCTGCTCGAAATCGATACGGCCGGCTTCGACAAAATGGATCGCGCGATTCTCGCCGCGATCATCGACAAGTTCGACGGCGGCCCGGTCGGCGTCGAGAGCCTCGCCGCGGCGGTCGGCGAAGAATCCGACACTATCGAGGAAGTTTACGAGCCGTACCTGCTGCAGGAGGGATTTCTCGCGCGCACTTCGCGCGGCCGCGTCGCCACCCAGCGCGCCTACACGCATCTCGGCCGCGTCCGCCGCGGCACGCTGCTCTAGAGATTATTTCGATGGCGAAAATTTACGTCTTGCAGCATCACCCGGTCGAGAATCTCGGCAACATCGCCGACGCGCTCGAAGGCGCCGCGCTCGCCTGGCAATATGTGCACGTTAACGACGGCCAGCCGGTGCCCGCGAGCATGAAGGGGGCGGGCGGCCTGATCGTGATGGGCGGCCCGATGGGGGTTTACCAGACCGACCGCTATCCGTGGCTGCGCGACGAGATGCTGCTCATCGAGGATGCGATGAAATCGAATCTGCCGGTGCTCGGCGTATGCCTGGGCGCGCAGATTCTCGCGGCGGCGCTCGGCGCGAAGGTCAATCGGAATCCCAACGGCAAGGAAATCGGATGGCATCCGATCCGGCTGCACGATTCCGCTAAAGACGATCGCCTGATGCGCGGCCTGTCACCGACAATGACTCCGTTCCACTGGCACGGCGACATCTTCGATCTGCCGCCGGGAGCAATCTCGCTGGCATCATCTGATAAGACTCCATGCCAGGCGTTTCGACACGGCGACAAAGCCTACGGCTTCCAGTTTCATTTCGAGGTGACGCTTGACGGAGTCGCGGCAATGGCCGACGCCTTCGCGAAAGAATTAAGCCGCGAGAATATCGCCGCCGATCGAATGATCGCTCAGGCGACCGAGCTGATGCCGCCGCTCGAAAAAATCTCAGACACAGTATTCTCGCGGTGGGCCTCGCCAATCCAGGGCATGTCCTAGGCCTTACCTCTGAAGGGAGCGCCGCGCTTTCTGGTCATCCTGACGAAGCGAGCGCCGCGAGCGGCAGGAAGGATCTCGGACAGCTTCGCGCCACGCGAAGCCGGTTCCGGTCTCTTAACCGCGCGCTTCGCGCGCTCCTAATTTGGGCACTAATATACTTGACTGGACTAAGTGCGTTTGCTAAATTAATCGCATGACGCCAAGAACACTTCAGCAGGCAATCATCTACTTCAGCAAGCCGGAGAACTGCCGACAGTTCATGATCGAGATTCGCTGGCCCGATGGAAAGGTGCGCTGTCCATCTTGCCAGTCCGAGAAGGTCACGTATCTGCCGAGCGGGAACGTCTGGCGCTGCGCCAACCAGCACGACCGACGCAAGTTCTCGCTCAAGGTTGGAACCATCTTCGAGGACTCGCCCATCGGTCTTGACAAGTGGTTTGCGGCAGTGTGGATGATCGCCAACTGCAAGAACGGCGTTAGCTCATATGAGATTCACCGCGCGTTGAAGGTCACACAGAAAACGGCGTGGTTCATGGAGCACCGTATCCGGCTCGCGATGCAGACTGGGTCATTTGAGAAAGTGGCCGGGGAGTTTGAAGTAGACGAGTCTTTTATCGGCGGCCTCGCCCGCAACATGCACAAGTACCGGCGCAAACAGGCGATCACCGGCACAGGCGGGGCCGGAAAAGCAATCGTGATGGGTCTGCTAGATCGTAAAACGAAAAAGATTCGGTTGCGCCATGTCGCCAACACTCAGCGCGACACGCTTCAAAGCGTGGTGCGCGAGCACGTCGAAGGCGGCTCGTATGTCTATAGCGATGCATGGCTTGGGTATCTCGGCTTGGATCGCGAGTACGTTCATCAGGTCATCGATCGCGCCGAAACTTACGTCAAAGGGAACGTGCATACGAACGGCATCGAGAATTTTTGGAGTCTGTTGAAGCGCGGATTGAAGGGAACGTATATCAGCGTTGAGCCGTTCCATCTATTCCGTTATCTGGATGAGCAGGCGTTCAGATTCAACGAGCGCAAGCAGGACGATGGCGGGCGGTTCGTCGGCGTCATGCAGGGCGTAACCGGAAAGCGTGTCACCTACGAAAAGCTGACTGGAAAGACAGAAGAGGCGGCCGCCTGAAAGAGGCGACAGGAACGGGGAAAGCGCGGGCGAGTCAGGTTGCAGGTTTCTTCTTCTTCAATCGATCCGCGCGCCAGCGTGCCTCTTCAATTTCTACTTCCTTTTTCGGCACGGCCACGAGTCCACGAATAAGCCGTTGGAATCGTCCGAACGGCGATTGTGCGCTTTTAGCTTTGCCCTTCATCGGGTTTTACTTTAGGCGGAATCAGACCCTGCGTAAATCGGGTAATCTGTTCCTTCCAATTGTCTGGCGGGATGTCTTCTGGCGGGCTCGGTTCGCGATCAAATGGCGAGCAATTTATGTGATTCATTGCCTTGTCCATTAGTTTTTGAATTTCCTCGGGAACGCGAATCGCTTCGCTAGGTTTTGATTTTAGAATGATGTGGGCATCCCAACTGTAACCAACACCCTGCATCAGTTCAGCATGAACCTTTGCATCGAAAGCGTCCCACAACACCATATCCAAATCGTCGTCTCGATCACTCTCGAACCACATCAGGTGACCAATCGCAGCGTCTTCACCGATCCCGACCGCAGTGTATCCGAGGCGATTCTCGCTGAACGCGGTGCCAGGTCTCAAGACGCGGAAGAGGCGCGGCGAACCAGAGGACGGCTCAAACCCGCAAACCAACACATCGCAAGTCCAATAGTCTCTTTCAAACGTTCTACGGTCTTCGGCTATTTCGTCCAGTAAGTGATCCGGTAAGGGGAGCAAGCGCCGAGGGCGATTCACCAAATCATCTTTTGTCAATAATTTCGGCGTGAGCGTTTGCGCGACGAGATGCGCCTCGTATACGTCGGCGTAAGCTCTGCTTACCAATCGCATCATTGAAGCGTAGGAATCGGCATCGGCCTTAGTTTTCGCTAGAGCCTCTTCCGACCGCAGCAAAACTTCATCGCAAATCGAAATGTCGCCGGAGACTAGCACGTGCCACGCCGAGTCCCCGATCCGCGACATTTTGCAGATGGTCGTATCGCTGACCATGAAGCCGCGACTAACAGCCTTGTCCGAAACGAGAACCAAAGCATTCGATTCGGCTGCTATCGCCGCTACGCAAACCGTCAACGCGCGCCTCCTTTTTCGGGGCGGAAGTGTTCTTCGACGCGGAGTTAACATACGCCACCCGTCGGCTTGGCGTCACGCGCTTGTTGGCTTGCAATTTCAGGCACAGCCGTCATGATCGCCATGTCGCCAGAAACCCCGACACAACCGCACTGGCAAAACCGAGGTAAAGACACAAAGCATAAGGCAGTGCTGCCCAAAAGGTGACATCGAGGGGGAGCGTTTTCAGATGGAAGAGACCGAAGCCCATCACAAAGATGGAGATACACCACAAAAGAACAAAGGCTATTCGGTAGTCGAATTTTTGATCGACTTGGGCACTTTGGCTGTTCTGACAGCCACTATGATTGGCGCTTTCCGATACGCTGCTGAAGCGCATCGGCAAAACACACTTCTCGCTCAGAATGTGGAGCAGGAAGTGTTGAACAACAGGCCGGTGTTGGTTCCAAATGGGGTGGCAACCGTGTTGCGGGGCCAAGACAATATCCCCATTGGAGTTGACGTTAAACTGAGAAACTACGGAAAAACGCTGGCGGTCGGCGTAGTAATCGCAGGAGAAATGCTCGTTAGGGGAGTTGGGGAGCCTGCTCCGGCGGACTCCGATTGCGTTGAGGATGGCGCTATCCCGAAAATCAACATTCCGTATGTAAAGAGCACTCCCGCAATCGGAATGGGCGAATCCGCCGACGCAGGATGGACTCTTGCCCCAGACCAACCTTTGGAGCGAGTCAACCTCAACGGAGTTCTCTACGTCGTCGGCTGTGCTTACTACTTCGATCTGGACAAGAAGACGAGGTACTTTTCCGATGTATGCGTTAGCTGGGTTCCCAAGGCTCCCCAAGAGTTTCAAAATTGCGATGATCCCAATCGCAATTACGCACACTAGGAGCACTGCCAAACTAACGAAGCCCGCTTGATGCGGGTGTCTTAATGGTGGGTCGCCGCCCCCTGACGACGACCCTGATTCCGGCCTGTCACGTCCCGACGATTTTACACCGTCGGTCCAGTTAAGTATATTAATGCCCTAATTTCTGCCTCGGGCTCGTTCGACCTTCCATCTCCAGCAACCGGCGCTTCCGTTCCAAGCCCCATCGATAGCCGCCCAGGTGTCCCGAAGCGCGGATTGCGCGATGGCATGGAATGACAATCGAGACTGGATTGGCGCCGTTGGCGGTGCCGACCGCGCGTACGGCGCGCGGTCGCCCGATTCGCCGCGCAATTTCGGAATACGAGCGCGTTTGGCCAGCGGGAATCGCGCGGAGCTGCGCCCACACTGAAAATTGAAATGGAGTTCCGCGAATGTCCATCGGCGGCGCCGGCATCTTCGAGCGGCCGGCGATATATTCCGAGAGCGCATCGGCCCATTGGCCGATGCGCGAGTCTTCGCGTCGATTCGGGTCGCAGACCCGAATCGTCGCGCACGAGTAGTCGGCGCGCAGCTCGCCGGCCAGCGCGGCATCTGCTTCGCCCATCGCGGCGAAGCAGATCCCGCGCCGCGTGCCGGCCACCAGCAGGCGCCCCAGTGCGCAATCCACGATCGCATACGCGATTTCAGCGCCCGCGCCCCGCGGCCCATACGACGACTTTTGTGATCTGTTATTTTGAGCTCGCATACGGCATCCTCGGAACCTACAACCCCGCGGCTCGGTTAACGTGATATGAAACCGAATATTAAAGCCTTGGCAATCGCGGCTTCGATCGCGTCCTTGCTGATTTTTTCCGTCGTGCGCGCCACCGAAGTCGCCGGTCCGCCGGCCAGCGACCTGAAACTCGCGCCCGATCTATCTTTCTCGGACGATTCGAGCCCGAACTTTCCCATCGAGGGGAAAAATCTCGCCGACGGTTCGATTGCCGGCGATCACGCGACCGTGATCTTCTTCGGCACTGCGAACTGCTGGAACACCGCGCGCGAAGCCGAACGCCTGGTGCGGCTCTATCCTCAGTACAAAGACAAGATTCGCTTCGTCGTGGTCGATTTGCGAAATCCGTCGCTCTCGCAGCAGCCTTTGATCGCGCGCTACTACCACGGCTACATCCCGACGATTGCGGTGATCGATTCCCGCGGCAACGTCCTCTATGACCGCGCGGGCGAAACCGCAAGCGAGCGAGGCGACACCAGCGGCCTGCAGAAACTCCTCGATTCCGCGCGCTAGCCGTACCGCACACTGCCAAATTGGTTCAGGGCTGAACTGTTCATCCTGATGGTGGCTCGCTCGTCGTGCTACTTACCAGGTATGAGCAACCTCTCGACGACGCGAAGCCCGGATGTGTCGAAAAAAGTATTTTTGACGGAACGAAGCTACCGGTGGTGGCATGACCATGGCCACCCCACTACAGGTTGTGGTTTTTTGCTCATCTCGGCAAAATCAGCTACACCGGACCGGACTGATTTCCGCCAAAACCGCCAACCGCTCGTTGTCTCTGCTCAACCTTTGGGCAGCTTCAGTACCCGTTCCCCGATGATGTTGTGTTGAATCTCACTCGAACCCGCTGCGATCGTCAGCCCGCGCGCCGCGAGCGTCCGATGCATCCAGCGGCCGCCTTCGACCGCGCCGATACTGCCGCCTTCGACGTTGGCGAACGTCCCCAGCATCTCGTCGGCAAACATCGCGACTCGCAGGTTCAGTTCCGTCGCAAACAGCTTGCCGAAGGAACTCTCCGCCCCCGGCACCTTGCCCTTGAGCTGCGCCGACAGCGAGCGGTAGCGCGACAGCCGCAAGCATCGCGCCTCGACCGCGAACTGAGCGAGCTTCTGCCGCACGTACGGATGCTTCCACGCAGGGCCGCCCTGGAAATCCACTTTCTTCGCGAGCTCGAGCAGCTCGCCAATCGTGCGTTCCACCGGATGCCGTGTGCCGCCGGAAACGCGCTCGTACATGAGCGTCGCGATCGACACCTGCCATCCCGCGTTCAGCTCGCCGACCAGGTTCTCCTTCGGCACGCGCACGTTGTCGTAAAAGACTTCGTTGAAACCGGCGTCGCCCGTGATTTGAACGAGCGGGCGTACGGTGATTCCGGGGCTATGCATATCGACGAGCAGATACGAAATGCCCTTGTGCTTGGGCGCCGCCGGGTCGGTGCGCACCAGCAGCACCTGCCAGTCCGCGCGATGCGCCAGGCTCGTCCACACTTTCTGCCCGTTGATCACGAAGGTGTCGCCGTCGAGCACCGCGCGCGTCTGCAGGCCGGCCAGGTCGGAGCCTGCGCCTGGCTCGGAATATCCCTGGCACCAGATCTCCTCGCCGGTCAGCATCTTGAGCAGGTAGCGTTTTTTCTGCTGCTCGGTGCCGAGATGCATGATAGTCGGGCCGATTCGATCGATCGCGAGCTGATTGGCGCCATAGAGCGGCAGCCCGAGCCGCAGCACTTCGTCCTGGTAGATGGCCTGCTCGATCATGCTAGCGCCGCCGCCCCCCCATTCCTTGGGCCAATGCAGGGCGACGTAACCGGCCTTGTAGAGCCGGCGATGGTAGTCGAGCAGTTGAGCCCAGCGCCCGTCGTCGCGCACGTCGAGCAGGCTGGCGGTCGAGCCGCCGAGACCTTCGCCCTTGCGCCCGAAAGCTTCAGCGGAGTTCTTCTCGAGCCATCCCGCGATTTCGGCGCGAAATTTTCCCTGTTCCGGCGTGTAAGTGAAATCCATCGGCTGCTCCGCTGCGATTTGTCGGCGCGAGTATAGCGCGATCGGAGGATTCGCGTTAATGAAGCGTTTCCAATCTTCGATGCTGGCATCACGAATCCTTTGCTATATGATAACCGGATACTCTGAGCGCTGCGGGACGCCGTGAAAAAATCGAAACGCGCGTTTCGTCCGCGCTCAATCACTCAAACACGAGGCGAATTGCGACTCCGATGGCATACGAGCACATCAAGGTTCCCAGCAACGGCGAAAAGATTACCCTTGGCGCCAATCACACTCTGAAAGTTCCCGACCGTCCGATCATCCCGTTCATCGAAGGCGACGGCACCGGCCCCGACATCTGGCGCGCGTCGCAATACGTCTTCGACAACGCCGTCAAGAAAATCTACGGCGGCAAGCGCCAGATCGCGTGGATGGAAGTGTTCGCGGGCGAGAAGCCGTTCAACCAATGGAAGAACTGGCTGCCCGACGAAACCGTCGAGGCGTTCCGCGAGTTTCTCGTGGGCATCAAGGGCCCGCTGACGACGCCGATTGGCGGCGGTATCCGCTCGCTCAACGTCGCGCTGCGCCAAATGCTCGATCTCTACGTATGCCTGCGTCCGGTGCGTTACTTTGCCGGCGTGCCGAGTCCCGTCAAGCATCCCGAAAAACTCGACGTCGTGATTTTCCGCGAGAACACCGAAGACATCTACGCGGGAATCGAATGGCCCGCCGAGTCGCCCGAAGCGAAGAAGCTCATCAAATTTTTGCAGGACGAGATGGGCGTCAAGAAAATCCGTTTCCCCAACACGTCGGGAATCGGCATCAAGCCGGTCTCGCGCGAGGGCAGCGAGCGACTCATTCGCGCCGCGCTCGATTACGCAATCAAGCACAAGCGCAAGAGCGTAACGCTCGTGCACAAGGGCAACATCATGAAGTTCACGGAGGGCGCGTTCCGCGATTGGGGCTACGAACTCGTCCGCCGCGAATACAAGGGCAAGGCGGTCGGATGGGACGATTGCAACGGCAAGCCGCCGGCCGGCGAACTGCTGGTCAAAGATGCGATCGCGGATATCACGCTACAACAAGTGCTGACGCGCCCCGACGAATTCGACGTCGTCGCCACGATGAACCTGAACGGCGACTACATCTCCGACGCGCTCGCGGCGCAGGTGGGCGGAATCGGAATCGCTCCTGGAGCCAACATCAACTACCTGACCGGCCACGCGATCTTCGAAGCGACGCACGGCACCGCGCCGAAGTACGCCAACCAGGACAAGGTGAACCCGGGCTCAGTGATCCTGTCGGGCGTGCTGATGTTCGAGCACATGGGATGGCAGGAAGTTGCCGACGGAATCATTCGCGGCCTCGAAAAGACCATCGGCAAGAAAGAGGTCACCTACGACTTCGAGCGCCTGATGACCGGCGCGAAACTCCTGAAGTGCTCGGAGTTCGGCAAGGCGATCGTCGACAACATGTAGTTAGGCAGGCGTGCCGACTATCTGATTCGCCGCCCACAGCCCTGTCTCGATTGCCGACTCGAAGTGCGGCAGCCCCATGTAGTCGCCGGCCAGCAGCACGCGCTTCGACCGTGGCCGCGATTTCCTGTACTCGGCCAGGTCGCGGCTGCGGCCCACCGGCGACTTGGGCAACGCGTTGGGCCATCGCTGGATTTGCGCGAAGCGCTTGGTTGCGGTCGCGCCGGGAAAGAATCGCTCGATGTCAGGCAGCACCTTGGCGACGATCTCGTCGTCCGACAGGTTCATCATCGCGCCGGCCGCCTCCGCGCTGGACGAACAGGTTCAGCATTTCGCCGTCCGGCACGCGCGTGGCATCTTTGGCGGATTCGAGAGTGGCCGAGGCGATCAGCTGGCGGTCGGGGCGTGGGATCAAAAACCCCCACACGTCTCTCAGCGCAGGTTGATTCCGCCAATGGCGGCTCGTGGCGAGGCCAATCTTGACCGTCGGCGCGTACTCGGTCGCCATCAGCCTGCGTTCGACCTCGTCGCCGCCGCGATAGAGTCGCGAAGCGATCGGCGCGGTGGCCGCGAGCACGACATGGTCGGCGCGCAACTGCTCGCCCGCTAGCTGCACGCTGACGCCGTCGTCGCGAACTTCAATCGCCTGCACCGGAGACTCCAGCTTGATGTTGACCTTCGACGCGAGTGTCTCCGGCAGGGAGCCCATCCCGCGGACGAGCGTCATTTCCTTGCCGCGGCCGTTGTCGGTGAGCGCGAGCGTCGCCAGCGTCGCAGCGCGCGACGTTTCCTCGATCATGCATAACAAGCCGCCCGCGACGAGAGGCTCGATGAGATAGTCGGTGGCGCGTCCCATCCGCGGCGCGCACCATCGCGCGGTATCTTCGTCGTCGTAATCGGCCCACGCCGCGTAGTTGTCGACCGGCGGCCAGTGAAGCTTCGTTGTATGCCATATGAAGCGCGCGAGGTCGGGGAGGCTGACCAGTCCTGTCAATGAGCGCGTAGATCGGAAACATCGCGCCCGACGGCATGCGGCGCGGCCGGCCGTCCTTGACGATCGCCATCCACAGGCTGGTCGGCTTCAGCTCCGACTCGAGGCCCAGCTCCTTCACCAGGCCCAGCGCGTTGCGATAGGTGCTGGTGATCAGCTGCGCGCCGCGCTCGATCTTGTAGCCGTCGCGCGAGTCGGTGCCGACTCTGCCGCCGACGCGGTCGCTCGATTCGAGCACCGTCACATCAACTCCCGCTTGCCGGAGGCGAAACGCCGCGGCCAGTCCGGCCATTCCCGCGCCGACCACGATAACTTTCTTGTTTGGCATAAAGTGTCTTCGCGAACCTAGCAGACGAGCGTCGGCGCCGGCTACGCGAAGAAGCGTATCCGCGAGGGCCTTGACAAATGCGTAACCCTTAGGTTACATATTCTTGCCATGCCGATCGACGCGACCATTGGGGCGCTCGCCGATTCCACCCGCAGGGAATTGCTGCGCCGACTCGCCAACAAGCCGTGCCGGGCGGGAGAGCTGGCGCAAGGATTTGCGATCAGCCGTCCCGCGATATGCAAGCACACGCGGATGCTGGGGCGGGCCGGTCTCATCAGGGTGAAGAAAGCAGGGCGCGAGCGCATCTACGAGCTTGCGCCGCGCGGCCAACTCGCCGTTCAGGAACTGATCAGAACATTGGAAGAAGTGGGCGCGTTCTGGGACGTCACCCTGAGCGCATTCAAGCGCTACGTGGAGGAAAAGCGATGACGATTCGAAAGGCGATACGAGTGGAGCGCTCGCCGGAAGTCGTGTTCCGGGTCTTCACGCAGGAAATCGGCAAATGGTGGCCGCTGAAAGAGGGGTTCTCGTTCGGCGGCGAAAAAGCCAAGGACATTTTCATCGAAGGGCGCGTCGGCGGCAGGTTCTTCGAGCGATTTACCGACGGCACCGAATTCGAAGTCGGCCGCATCACCGCCTTCCAGCCGCCGCACGTCGTTGCCTTCACCTGGAAGGCTCCCGATTGGGAGGCGGAGACCCAGGTCGAGGTTAAATTCGCCGCCGACGGCACGGGCACTCGCATCGAGCTCGAGCATCGCGGATGGGAAGCGGGCCCGATCATGCAGAAGCAGGGCCAGGGCTACAGCGATGGCTGGGGAATTATCCTGGTGCGATTCACCGCACGAGCGGATGCCGCCTGAGCGACAAATCAAGATCTGACTCAATCCAAACACGTACCAGCGCCGCTGTGAGTTGAAGTCCTAAGACGGGAAGCTCGCTATGAAAGCTCGGATATGGTTGAGAGTAGGTGCGGTCCTTCAGGCCATTGGCACCGTGCTTCATACGATTGCGACGTCGGATCCGCCGAGCCGACGCCCTGGGGGAGAAGCCGTGTTCGGCCCGATGCAGTCCTTCCACTTTCAGATCATGGGAGCTAGCCGCAGCCATTGGGACTTCTATCGAGGCTATGAGTTGTCCATAACTGTGGCGTTTGCGCTTTTAGCCGTGCTGATCTGGCAGCTAGGCAACCTCAGTAAGACGGAACCGAGGCAGGCAGTGCCATTGATAGTAACTATCCTGGTGGCCGAGATTCTGTTGAGTACGATCGGCTGGGAATACTTCTTCGCAGGCCCCGGCGGGATGTCCATTCTGATAGTTGTATGCCTGGCGACAGCTATCGTTGTGCTTAGGAGAAACGATCAGTCGGCGCTCGCGACTAGGCGAGTAGTTAAAGCTCGCTGACGACGAAAAGCGAGCCGGCGGGCTTTCGCGATGCGGTCGCAGAACCCTCACCTACCGGCCGCGATGCGGCCGGCCGCCTCTCTCATAGAAAGAACGGACGAGGTATTTGGAGGCCGTGGCGGCCGGAGTGGGAACGGGCGAGGTTAAAATCCCCCGCCGCCTCTAGTAGGGTTTGTCGCCGTTGATTGTTATCCGTTCCATCCGGCGATTTGCGGTCCGATTGTCTGCGACCACGCGATGTTGTGTGCAACGGTTGTCCCACATCGCAACCGAGTTGGGACGCCATCGGAAGCGGCAACTGAAATCCGGTGTCGTGATATGCCTGTAAAGAAAGCTTAGCACGGCCTCACTCTCCGCGGGTTTCATTCCTTTGATCGAGGCTGTGAAGGTTGTGTTGACGAAGAGTCCTTTGCGGCCGCTCTCCGGATGGGTGCGAATAACAGGATGCTCGGCGGATAGTACTTGTGGCGATGGCTTACCTCCCAGGTGGTCGGTCTTGTAGCCCACGCGCGAGAAGGTGCGCGCGGTATCGTGGATCGCGACCAGGTCCGAGAGCATCCGCTGCATCTTGTCCGACAGCGCCTCGTAGGCGGCGGACATGCTGGCCCACATCGTGTCGCCGCCGAACTCCGGCGCCACTACGCATCGCAGCACGGAACCAAGGGGAGGCTCGTCCATAAAAGTCACGTCACTATGCCAGGCTTCCGCCAGGTACGGATGTTGTTCGTCGCTTTGCAGCACGACGAACTCGGGATGTCCTTCGTCTTTGAGCGGATGCAGGTAAGGATGAATCTGGAGCGTGCCGAAGCGGCGTCCGAACGCCTTGTGCTGGTCGCGGGTGATTTCCTGATCGCGAAAGAACAGCACCTGGTGCTCGAGGAACGCGGCTCGCAGTTCGGTGAATGCCTCATCACCGATCTCGCCAAGATGAACCCCGCCAACCTCAGCGCCTAACGCGCCGGCAATCGGACTAACGGTTATGTGTTTCCAACTATTCATCGGGTTGCCTCTGCAATGACAACATACAAGACACCCCCCGATCGCACCAACGGCGCGCCGAACAACCGCGCGTCGAGCGCATCGCCGCGGGTTTCGTTCGACATCTTGTAGTTTTCGGCTTCCTTCATTCGCGTCAGTGCATAGCGGAACGGCTCGTTCGAGATCGTCACGACGCCCTGGTACGGATGAGCCAGTTCGACGATCGCAAGAATCGTCATACCCAGCAAGATTGAAAAGAACGCGCACATTATGACCTGGGCGCGAAACACATTGCTGCCGAAAAAATAGCTGAAGCCGATCGTAATCGCGCATCCGAGGTAGATTACGATCCACACGACCGAGGGCAGGTCGTCGTCGTAGAAGAGCAGCCGCATGCTGCGCGCCTGATTCACAATGTTGAGCTGATCGATCGACTTATCCACCAGCATCTGCTCGCGGCTATCGGCGGTGTGATATGAAAGCACGATCGACCAGAGTTTGAGGATGCCGCCTTTTTCCGCGTGATAGCGGTTGTCGGCCATCTCCGGCCACTCTTCATCGATCACGCGGTTAGTATATTCGACGACGGCCGAATCGAGCTGGGTGCGCATCGGTTCGGAAAATCCCGCGCCCAGCTTGTAGAGGCTCTCCAGCCCGGTCGCTTCCTGGTGCGCGTTGTCGTTGGCCTCGTTGAACCGCTCCCAGGCGGCGACGATAACGAAGGCCAACACCAGGCCGTAGAACGCGCCGAGCACGCCGAAGGTGACTCCGGCTACGTCGTGGTTCTTGCGCAGACTGTCGAGCGGGACCAGGCGCCTGACGATGTAAAGGCCCAGCACGCTGCCGCCGCCGAACACTATCACCACGAACGCGATTTGACCGGCCGATCCCCAAAAGAGAAGAAAATTCACCGCACCAACCCCTCCTCCGTCCCAGCCACGCGTACTTCACGCAACTCTAACAATGGCGCAAAAGAAACTATAGCAGTTTCACTACGAATTAGGTGTCACTGGCGCGCGGAGCAATCGGACTAAGGGTTATGTGTTTCCGACTATGCATCGCAATTTCTCTCCAAACACAACATCCAAGGCGCGCCCCAATCGCACCACCGCCCCCTATTTCCCGGTGCCGCTCAGCTTCACCATCTGCGTGGTGTCGTTCGCGTTGTCGGTGATCGTCAGGGTTCCGGTCTGCGCGCCCGCGGCGCTCGGCGTGAACGTCACCATGATCGTGCACGATGAGTCGGCCGCCAGACTTGGCTGACAGTCGTTGGTCTGCATGAAGACTCCCGGCGTGTCGGAAATCATCTCGATCAAGACCGCAGTTCCCGGATGCTTCTTGTTGCCTTTGGGATTCGACACCTTGACCGTTTTCGGCTTGCTCGGCGTTCCGGCCGTGGTCTTCGAAAACTTGAGCGCCTTCGGCGTGATCTTGAGCGTCACCGGCACCGGGGTCGGTGTGGCAGTTGGTGTCGTGGTCGCCGTTGCAGTTGCGGTGGCGGTCGCAGTTGCGGTGGCGGTCGCCGTTGTGGTTGCAGTTGCGGTCGCAGTCGCGGTTGGTGTTGCCGTCGCGGTTGCGGTCGCAGTGGTCGTTGCTGTTGCGGTCGCACTTGCAGTCGGCGTGGCGGTCGCGGTCGGTGTGGGAAGCAGCGGCTGGTCGTACTCGAGCACGCGGTTGTCCTGATTATCCGCCACATAGAGGTTGCCCGTCACGTCCACCGCGACTCCCTGTGGATCGCACAGACTATCAGCGCTGATTCCGCCGTTATTGCAGCCAAAAGTCGTGAAGCTTCCGCCCTGGCCAAAAACCTTGTCGGCGGTGGCACTGATCAGCGGGTTGTTGTACTCGAGCACCCGATCGTTCAGCTCATCGGCCACGTAGAGGTGGCCCGAGCCGTCCAAGGTGACTCCCGCAGGATCGCACAGGTCTCCGGGGGTGGGGGAACCTTCAGTGTCGTCGTTGCAACCGTTGGTGGTGAAGCTTCCGGCCTGGCCTAAGACGGTATCGGCGGTGGTATTGGTCAACGGGGTGTTGTACTCGAGCACACGGTTATTATCGAAATCCGCCACGTAAAGGTCGCCCGCCCCGTCCAGCGCGACTCCAAGCGGATAGTCGAAGCTGTTCGCACTGACCCCGCCGTTATTCGCATTGACCGAGGTAAAGCTGCCACCCTGACCAAAGACCCTGTCGGCGGTGGTATTCGTCAGCGGCCTGTCGTACTCGAGCACACGGTTGTTAGCGCTATCCGCCACGTAGAGGTTGCCCATCCCTACCGCGACTCCCTCCGGCTCGCACAGGGTGTTGGCGCTTGCTCCACCGCTATTGCAGCTCTTCGAGGTAAAGCTTCCGCCCTGGCCGAAGACCTTATTGGCGGGACCGCCCACACATGGGAATGAACCGCAGGCCGCAAACGGATTGGTGTACTCGAGTACCCGGTTGTTGAAGAAGTCCGCCACGTAGAGGTTGCCCGACGCGTCGACCGCTACTGCCACTGGATCGCACAGATCGCCGGCGTTGGCGTTCTCATCGCCCGCGCTGTTGCACAGAGAGGAGAGGAAATCGGGCTGTCCAATCACCAGGTCGGCCGCGGCGCCATTGATGAACGAGGCGGCGTCTCTCCAGCCCAGTACCCGGCTGTTGTCGAAATCCGCAACGTAGAGTCGATTTGGCGAGGCGCTGGAATCGATCGCCACCGAGACGGGGTTGTACAGGCCTCGAGCGTTCATCATGTTGGCCGCGCCGTGAGTGAAGTCCAACTGCCCCAGCACCCCGTCGGCGGTAGCACTGGTCAAGGGAGCGTCGTACTGCAGCACCCGGTTGGCGGAGCTATCCGCGACGTAAAGACGGCCCGCCCCGTCCACCGCGAGTCCATCCGGATTAAACAGACTGTTAGCGCTGATCCCGCCGTTATTGCGGAAACCGGACGTGAAGCTCCCGCCCTGGCCAAAGACCTTATTGGCGGTAGCACTGGTCAGCGGAGTGTTGTATTCGAGCACCCGGCTATCCTCGGTATCCGCCACGTAGAGTTTGCCCGCCGCGACCGCGACTCCCTCTGGATTGCACATACTGTTGGCGGTGATCCCGCCATTGAAGCACTCAGCCGTGGTGAAGCTCCCACCCTGGCCGAAGACCTTGTTGGCGGTGGCAGTAGTCAGCGGGGCGTTGTACTCGAGCACCCGGGCGTTGTCGGTGTCCGCTACGTAGAGGTTGCCGGCCGTGTCCAGCGCAACTGCTCCTGGACTGTTCAGGCTGCTAGCGCTGATCCCGCCGTTGTTGATGGTATTCGTCGTGAAGCTGCCGCCCTGGCCAAAGACCTTGTCGGCGGTGGTATTCGTCAGCGGAGTGTTGTACTCGAGCACCCGGTTGTTCTCGGAATCCGCCACGTAGAGGTTGCCCAGGCCGTCCAGCGTGATTCCGGCTGGAATGCACAGGCTGTTGGCGCTGATCCCGCCTTCGTTACAGTTACTCGAAGTCAAGCTGCCGCCTTGGCCGAAGACCCGATTGGCCGGAGCGCCGACACACGGGAATACTCCCGCGCAGGCCGTAAACGGATTCGTGTACTCCAGGATCCGGTTGTTTTCTTCATCGACTACATAGAGGTTGCCCGACCCGTCGACCGCGACTCCCGACGGACCGCACAGGTTGCCGGCTGTGACCGGGCCGGTGGTTCGGTCGCACAGAGCGGTGAGGAAATCGGGCTGTCCGATCACCAGGTCGGCCGCGGCGCCGTTGAGGAACGAGGCGGCGTTGCTCCAGCCCAACACCCGGCTGTTGCCGGAATCCGCGACGTAAATTCGATTTGGCGAGGAGCTGGCATCGATCGCTACGGCGGCAGGGAAGTTCAGCCCTGCAGCGTTCATCATGTTGGCCGCGCTGTGCGTGAAGTCCAACTGCCCCAACACCCGGTCGGCGGTGGTGTCGCCGGCGGCTCCCAGCACCATTGCCGCATACAGCAGGACGGTCAGCATCGTCGCGACGAGACCGCGCGTCCGACGCAATCGCATAGCGCGCAAAACTGGGAACTTCATCCCTCGGTCCTCCCGAGTTGAACTGTCAGCGAAGAAGGCGCAAACCGCAGGAAAATCGAGGCGTAGCAATCGCATAGATGCGGGCTTAGGACAAGCAGTTCGCTGCGACGGGGCGGGGTCGTCTCGCGCGCGGGGAAATGTGAAACCCGCGGCGAGTTTCATTTATCATTGGATCATTGGCTGCGATCCGTGCAGGGCATAGACTCTTTCGCGGGGAAAACTAGTAATGCTGGTCCGAATTTTGGCTGTTAGACTCGATCCGATGCTCGCCCTCGCCGTATCTATCTCTAGGAGACGAACCCGCAACTCGTGTGGGCGCACTAGCTGGTAGTGACGCCGGCCGCAGAACTGCTCGAAGTCCGAAAATCGTACGGCGGCTATGCGGCCGTCGACGGTATCTCGTTCGCAATTCCGCCAGCCCACATCTTCGGCCTGCTCGGCCCTAACGGCGCGGGCAAAACGAGCACCATCCGCGTGATGATCGGCATCACTTCGCCCGATTCCGGGGTGGTGCGAATCTTCGGCGAGCCATTCCGCCGCCGCGTGTTGCGCCGGGTCGGCTATCTGCCTGAGGAGCGCGGTCTGTACCGACGGATGACGGTCGGCGCCAACCTGATTTTTCTCGGCCGGCTTGCGGGTCTGTCAGTCGCCACCGCGAAGGAACGGATCGAGGCGTGGACGCGGCGGCTCGAGATCGCGGACTGGGTCGATCGCCGAGTCGACGAGTTGTCAAAGGGGATGCAGCAGAAGATCCAGTTCATCGCGGCGCTGCTGCACGATCCCGATCTGATTGTCATGGACGAGCCGTTCGCCGGCCTCGATCCGGTCAACACGATTCAGCTCAAGGATGTTTTGATGGGGCTGCGCGCGGCGGGAAAGTCGATCCTGTTCTCGACGCATCGGATGGACCAGGTGGAAAAGCTATGCGACTCGATCTGCCTGATGAATCGCGGCAAGGCGGTGCTGCAGGGCAGTCTCAGCGAAGTCAAAGCCCGCAACGGCCGGCGCTTCGTGCAAATCGATTACGAAGGCGACGGCGGATGCCTGGCCGGCAACCCACTCATCGATTCGTTGAATGACTACGGCAATCACGCCGAGCTGCGCCTCAAGCCGGGCGCCGACTCGCAGGAGTTGCTGCAGACCGCGATGCGCGGGATGCGCGTGCTTCGCTTCCAGGTGATGGACCCGTCGCTGGAACAAATCTTTATCGAACGGATATCCAACCGATGATGGAGTTCTCGCTTCACAAGGTCTGGATCATCGCAAAGCGCGAGTACCTCGAGCGGGTCAAGACGCGCTCGTTCCTGCTGTCGACGTTCGTGACGCCGGTGTTCATGGGGATATTTCTGGTACTGCCGACGCTGATCACCACCTCGACGGCGCGCAATATCGTGCGCGACAGCGAGCGCCCGGCGCGAGTCGTGATCGCGTCGGACAATCGCGCACTGGCCGAACTTGCGCGGGGCGAGTTGATGCGCCAGCGAGGCACCAGCTATGAGGCGTCGGTCGTCTCGCCGGCCTCGTCCGCCGAGCGAGAGCTGCTTAACAAGCGGCTCGACGCGAGCGACCTCGAGGGCTACGTATGGCTCGACGACGCCGCGCTCGCCTCGCGCCACGTCGTGTTCGCGACGCGGCGCATGAGCGATTTCATTCTGCAACGCCGGCTCAGCGACGCGCTGTCGTACGCGTTCGCCGCGCAGCGCATGGTGAAGCAGGGCAGCAGCCCGGGCGAAGTGGCCGCGACATTGCAGCCGGTCGAACTCAGCTCGGTCCGCGCGGGCAACCCGTCGGTGGCGTTCAACGAGCTGCGCGGCGCTGTCGTCGTCTTCGTTTTTTTATTCGTGATGCTTTTTTCGCTGTTGTCGTACGGCGTGATGGTGATGCGATCGGTCATGGAAGAGAAGAGCTCGCGCATCACCGAAGTATTGATGTGTGCGGCGAGCGCGCAGGAACTGATGACCGGCAAGATCCTCGGCACCGGCAGCGTCGGGCTGACCCAGATTGGAGTGTGGTTTGCGACTGCGGCATTGGGTGCGTCGCGAAGCCTGTACCTGCGCACGGCGATGAAGACGCTCGACGTGGGTCCGTCGCTGATCGTTTATTTCCTGGTCTTCTACATATTGGGCTACCTGCTGTACAGCGCGATCTTCGCCGGCGTCGGCGCGATCTTCAATTCGATCGACGAGGCGCAACAGTGGAACTTCGTGGTGATCGTGCCGCTGATCGCGGCGGCGGCAATGATTCTGCCGGTGGCGACGTCGTCGGACTCGGCAGTCTCGGTGGCGGCGTCGCTGTTTCCGTTCTGTGCGCCGATCCTGATGTTCGAGCGGCTCGCTGTACACGATCCACCGCTATGGCAAGTCGCGCTGTCATTGTTTTTGTTGATCGCGACGATTTGCGGGACGATGTTCGTGAGCGGGCGAATCTACCGGACTGGGATTTTGATGTACGGCAAGCATCCGACGTTTCGCGAGCTGTCGCGATGGCTCCGACAGGCCTGAGTGCAGGTGGCCGCGAAGGTCACTTGCGGGACATCTGATTGCTTCTGATTGCTTCACAACTTGCGCAAACGCTGCTATCTATCGCACGTTTGGCGGTTGGCCGCCGCGAGGCGGACAGTTTCGACGTGCCGACTCACTTAAGTATTGCTCATTAACAGAAACGCGAATATAAGATAATCTTCAGATAAAGAGCGGGAGCAAAAGCGTGGCTCGGAAGAAAATTGCGTTCATCGGGGCGGGTAATGTCGGCGCGACCTGCGCCCACCTGTGCTTCATCCGCGGACTCGGCGATATCGTGCTCTACGACATTATCGAAGGACTGCCGCAGGGCAAGGCGCTCGACATGCTCGAGTCGGCACCAGTGCTCGGCATCGACGTCAATGTCGTCGGCACCACCGACATCAAGCAAATAGAGGGCGCCGATTGCTGCGTCGTCACGTCGGGATCGCCGCGCAAACCCGGCATGAGCCGCGACGACTTGCTCAAGATAAACGCGAAGGTCATGACCGACGTCGGCGGCGCAATCAAGAAGCACGCGCCCGGCGCTTTCGTGATTGCCGTGACTAATCCGCTCGATGCGATGGTTACGCAGCTCAAGCGCGTGACCGGTTTCGCGAAGAATCGGATCGTCGGGCAGGCGGGCGTGCTCGACTCGGCGCGCTACCGGACTTTCCTGGCGTCGGAGCTCGGTGTCTCGACGGAGAGTGTATCCGCGATGGTGCTGGGCGGGCACGGCGACGACATGGTGCCGATTCGCAGCTATACGACAGTCGGCGGCCAGCCGATCGAACGGCTGATCGCTGCGAAGCGGCTCGAGGAAATCGAGAAGCGCACGCGCGGCGGCGGCGGCGAGATCGTCGAGCTGATGAAGACGTCGTCGTACTACGCGGCGGGCACCGCGGTTTACAAAATGGTCGAGGCGTACATGCTCGATCGCAAGCAGGTGCTGCCGTGCGCAGCGTACCTTGACGGCGAGTACGGCGTGAAGGGGCTGTTCGCCGGAGTGCCGGTGGTGATTGGCGCGGGCGGCGTCGAGCGCGTCGTGGAAATCCAGCTCACGCCAGCCGAGAAGGCTGCCTTCGACAGTTCGGTCGGCCATGTGCGAGAACTGGTCGAGGCGATGGACAAAGTAATCGCGGCTGGCTAGTCAGGCTCGCGATTCAGGAAAGGCTTATGGCTGAAGCAGAAGCAGTTGCCGCGCCCGCGATACGCACCGGGATGACGGCGGACGAGAGGCACTGGCTACTGCGCCGATTGCACTCGCTGTCGGGAATCATTCCGATCGGCGGATTTCTGTTTTTCCATCTTTTCGAGAACGCCTTCGTTCTGAAGGGCGGCGGCACGTGGTGGAAGGAGACCGAGTTCACGCGCACCATTCCGTTTCAGATCGCGGTCGAAGCGCTGGTGCTGTGGATTCCGATTCTTTACCACGCGATTTACGGAGTCGTCATCACGCTTAGCGCGCAGCCCAACGACTACCCGTACGAGCGCAACTACCAGTACACTTTGCAGCGCATCACCGGCATCCTCGCGTTCCTGTTCATCGGCTTTCACGTTCTCTCGACGCGCGCGTACTTCTACGCTACGGGCGTCGAGACGGACTATTTGCGGATGCATAACTTCATGATGAATCCGCTGATTCTCGCCACCTACCTGGTCGGCACGATCGCGTGCGTCTATCACCTGACCAACGGAATTTTTACGTTCACGATCACTTGGGGAGTTGCGGTCGGCGCGAGGGCGCAAACGCTCGTGAACCACGCGTGCGTTGCGCTGTTTGTCGTGCTGACTATTGTCAGCGTCACGATTCTGCTCGCGTTTCGCGTACCCGCCTGAGGAGAAGAACCAATGCCGGGGCATCACATAATCGTAGGCGGCGGGCTGGCAGGTTTGACCGCGGCAATGAAGCTCGCGGAGCAGGGCGAGCAAGTCGATCTGTTCTCGATCGTGCCAGTCAAGCGATCGCATTCGGTGTGCGCGCAAGGCGGAATCAACGGAGCGGTCAATACGAAAGGCGAGGGAGACTCGCCGATGATTCATTTCGACGACACAATTTACGGCGGCGACTTTCTCGCGCATCAGCCGCCGGTCAAGGCGATGTGCGAGGCGGCGCCCGCGATCATCTACCTGTTCGATCGGATGGGCGTGATGTTCAATCGCACGCCCGAAGGCCTGCTCGACTTCCGCCGCTTCGGCGGCACCAAGCATCATCGGACGGCGTTCGCGGGCGCCACCACCGGCCAGCAGCTCCTGTACGCGTTGGACGAGCAAGTTCGCCGCTACGAGGCCGCAGGCCTGGTGCGCAAGTTCGAAGGCTGGGAGATGCTGAGCCTCGTGCAGGATGAGTCGGGCGACTGCCGCGGGATTGTCGCGATCGACACGCGCTCACTCG
The DNA here is from genome assembly GCA_963724395.1 of uncultured delta proteobacterium. Classification (GTDB taxonomy): domain Bacteria; phylum Desulfobacterota; class Binatia; order Binatales; family Binataceae; genus Binatus. The sequence continues at coordinate 1,726,321 of CAVRUK010000006.1, forward strand.
AGATGCGCGCATTTCCCGCCGACACGACGCTGATCGCGACCGGCGGCCCCGGTCTCGTCTTCGGCCGCTCGACGCAGTCGCTGGTGAATACGGGTTCGGCGGCCAGCGCCTGCTACCAGGCCGGTGCGACTTACGCCAACGGCGAGTTCATCCAGGTGCATCCGACCGCGATGCAGGGTGAGGACAAGTTTCGGCTCATCTCGGAGTCGATTCGCGGCGAGGGCGGACGCGTGTGGACCTATCGCGACGGCAAGCCGTGGTACTTCCTTGAAGAGATGTACCCGGCGTACGGCAACCTGGTGCCGCGCGACATCGCGACCCGCGCGATTCACAAGGTCGTGTTCGAGATGAAGCTCGGCATCGACGGCAATCCGCTGGTTTACCTCGACGTGAGCCATCTCGATCCCGAGGAGCTCAATCGCAAGGTCGCCGGCGTGCTCGAAATTTACGAGAAGTTCGCCGGCCAGGATCCGCGCAAGGTGCCGATGAAGATTTTCCCCGCGATGCACTATTCGATGGGCGGGCTGTGGGTCGACTACCATCAGCAGACCAACGTGCACGGCCTGTTCGCGGCGGGCGAGTGCGAGTTTCAATATCACGGCGCCAACCGGCTCGGCGCCAACTCGCTGCTCTCATGCATGCACGGCGGAAATGTCGCCGAGCCCGCGATGATCGGTTACGCCAAGTCGCACAAGAGCGCGGCCAGCTCGACGATCTTCGATCAGGAGCTGAAACTGCAGCGCGAATCGTTCGACAAGATCTTCAAGATGAACGGTCCCGAGAACGCGTTTGCGCTGTGGCGCGAGCTCGGCGACATCATGACCGAGAACGTCACCGTCGTGCGCCACAACGACAAGCTCAAGGCGACCGACAACAAGTTGCTCGAGTTCAAGGAACGATGGGGCCGAATCGGCCTCAACGACAAGGGCAAGTGGGCGAACCAGGAAGTGCTGTTCGTTCGCCAGCTATGGAACATGCTCGAGCTGGCGCGGCCGATGACGCTGGGCGCGCTCAATCGCAATGAATCGCGCGGCGCGCACTACAAGCCCGAGTTCCCCGAGCGCGACGACGAGAACTTCATGAAGACCACGATGGCCGCCTGGTCATCCGACGGCCCGCGCTTCAGTTGGGAGCCGGTTGACGTGAGTATCATCAAGCCGCGGGCGCGGCGCTACGACGTTGACAAATCCGCCAGCGAGCCGAAGGCTGCGTAGGTCCGGCAGGAGCATCGCAGTGCCAGAAAAGACGCAGGTCTTGAGAATCAAGCGCCAGGAATCGCCGGACTCCGAGCCGTACTACGAGGAGTTCGAGATTCCGTTTTTGGGGAATCACAACATCATCTCGATGCTGATGGAGATTCGGCGCAACCCGGTCACTCGCCAGGGCAAGCGCGTCGCGCCGGTCGTGTTCGACGCCAACTGCCTCGAGGAAGTTTGCGGCTCGTGCACGATGGTTATCAACGGGCGCGTGCGCCAGGCGTGCTCGCAGCTTGCCGACGGACTCAACGGGCCGGTTACGGTCGAGCCGATGTCGAAGTTCCCGGTGATCCGCGATTTGTGGGTCGATCGATCCAAGATGTTCGAGGCGCTCAAGAAGGCGCACGCCTGGATTCCGATCGACGGGACTTACGACCTCGGCCCGGGCCCGCGAATCGCCCCGGCAGTGCAGGAGTTCGCGTACCTGTTCTCGCGATGCATGACCTGCGGATGCTGCTTGGAGGCGTGCCCGCAAGTAAACGCTCACTCGAAGTTCATGGGCGCCGCGGTGATCGGGCAGGTTTACCTGATGAGCCAGCATCCGACCGGCAAGATGAATCTCGACGAGCGGCTGGACGCGATGATGTCGGAGGGCGGAGTGGCCGACTGCGGCAACGCGCAGAACTGCGTCGAGGTTTGCCCCAAGGAAATTCCGCTGACGACAGCAATCGGCGCGGTCGGCCGGCAGACGTCGATCAAGTGGCTCCGCGACCTGTTTATGAAATGATGCGGCTTATGAAATGAGCGCTCCGCAGGAAATTGAATGAATATCCACGAATATCAGGCCAAACAGATTCTCGGGCGCTTCGGCGTTCCGGTTCCCAAGGGGCAATTCGCGTCCACGCCCGAGGAAGCCGCGACCGCGTTCACTGCGCTGGGCCAGCCGAAGGCTGTCGTCAAGGCGCAGATTCATGCGGGCGGCCGCGGCAAGGCGGGCGGCGTCAAGTTGCAGACCGTCGCGTCCGAGGCGCGCGAGTTCGCCGCAAAGCTGCTCGGCAAGCCGCTGGTGACTCATCAGACGGGACCCGAAGGCCGCGTGGTACGCCGCGTTTATATAGAGGAGGCGAGCGACGTCGCTCGCGAGCTTTACCTTGGGATGCTCGTCGATCGGAAAGCGGGAACGGTTTCGGTGATCGCCAGCACCGAGGGCGGCATGGAGATCGAGGAAGTCGCCGGCAAGACGCCTGAGAAAATTCTCACCGAGCAGATCAGTCCGTTGCTCGGCGTGTCGGGCTTCCAGGCGCGCAAGATCGCGTTCGCGCTCGGCCTCAAGGACAAGCAAGTCGGCCAGTTCGCGACGATGCTCGCGGCGCTCTACCGCGCGTTCGTCGAAACCGACGCGTCGCTCATCGAAATCAATCCGCTGGTCGTGACGAAGGACGGCCGCGTCATCTGCCTCGACGCGAAAATGTCATTTGACGACAACGCGCTGTTCCGCCATCCGGACATCCGCGAACTGCGCGACGCCAACGAGGAAGATCCCGCCGAGACTGAGGCGGCGAAGTACGACCTCAGCTACGTGCATCTCGACGGCAACATCGGATGCATGGTCAACGGCGCCGGACTTGCGATGGCCACGATGGACATCGTCAAGATTTACGGCGCCGAGCCGGCCAACTTCCTCGATGTCGGCGGCGGCGCCAGCACCGAGAAGGTCGCGGCGGCGTTTCGCATCCTGCTCGCGGACAAGCGCGTCAAAGGCGTGCTCATCAACATCTTCGGCGGCATCATGCGATGCGACGTGCTGGCGCAAGGCGTCGTCGAGGCGGCCAAGCAGGTGAAACTCAACGTGCCGCTGGTGGTCAGGATGGAAGGCACCAACGTCGTCGAGGGCAAGAAAATTCTGGCCGAGTCCGGCATCAAGGTGATCGCCGCGAGCGATATGGCCGACGCCGCCCGGCGTATCGTGAAAGAAATCGGAGCTTGAGAGTTTTCAGATGAGCATTTTAGTCGACAAGAACACCCGCGTGCTAACGCAGGGAATCACCGGCGCGGTCGGCCAACTCCACACGCGGGCGTGCAGAGAGTACGGCACGCAAATGGTCGGCGGTGTGGTGCCGGGCAAGGGCGGCACGGACTTCGAGGGCATCCCGATTTTCAACACCGTCGAGCAGGCGCGCAAATCGACCGGCTGCAACGCGACCGTGATCTACGTACCGCCGGCGTTCGCCGCCGACGCGATGCTCGAGGCGGTCGCCGCCGGCATCGAGCTCGTCATCTGCATCACCGAAGGCGTGCCGGTCCTCGACATGGTCAAGGTGAAAGCCTACATGGCGGGCGCCAGGTCGCGGCTGATTGGCCCGAACTGTCCGGGAATCATCACGCCGGGCGAGTGCAAAATCGGCATCATGCCGGGATACATCCACAAGCCGGGCGATATCGGCGTCGTGTCGCGCTCGGGCACGCTGACCTACGAGGCGGTGTATCAGTTGACCCAACTTGGAATCGGGCAGTCGAGCTGCATCGGAATCGGCGGCGACCCGATCGTCGGCACCACGCATATCGACGCGCTGAAGCTGTTCAATGAAGACCCGAAGACGCGCGCGGTGATCATGATCGGCGAAATCGGCGGAACGGCCGAGGAAGAGGCCGCGGAATATATAAAGCAATACTTTAAGAAACCGGTAGTCGCGTTTATTGCCGGACAGACCGCGCCCAAAGGACGGCGGATGGGGCATGCGGGCGCGATTATCTCGGGCGGACGCGGAACCGCGGCGGACAAAATCGCGGCGCTGAAGGCGGCGGGCATCACGGTCGCGCCGAGTCCAGCCGACCTCGGCACGACGATGAAATCGGTACTTGAGGGCAAGAAGTAATTAGATGGAACGTACTCTGGCAATCGTCAAACCCGACGCTGTCCGGCGCGGGCTCACCGGCGACATTCTAAAACGAATAGAAGCATCGGGACTGACGATCGTCGCGATGCGCAAGATTCATCTGTCGCGCGCAGACGCCGAGAAATTCTACGACGTGCACAAAGCGCGGCCGTTCTTCGGCGGCCTGTGCGCCTACATGACGTCCGGCCCGGTGGTCGTCGCGGTACTGCAGGGCGACAATGCGATCGGCAAGTGGCGGCATCTGATGGGCGCCACCGATCCACAAAAAGCCGACGCCGGCACCATTCGCAAGGACTTCGGAATCGACGTCGAGCAGAACGCGACGCACGGCTCAGACGCGCCCGAGACGGCGGCGCAGGAAATCGCCTTCTTTTTCCCCGCGCGAGAAATCCTGTCCTGAAAAGCCCATCCTGCTTTCACGGCGGCGTTTCGATTAGAATAAACGGGCCGTGAACGCGAATCGCCAGACATTGGCCGAGCCGGCGCCTGCCAGCGCTGATTTCCGGGACCTGACGCTTGATGAGGTCGAGCAACTGGTCGCGAGCGCGGGCGAACGCGGCTATCGTGCGCGCCAGATTTTGCATTGGGTACACGCTCGCGGGGCAGAGTCGTTCGACGAGATGCGGGACCTGCCCGCAGCGCTACGAAATTATTTAAAGCAGGCCTTCACGATCGGACATCCGGTTTCGTCGTTCGTGTCACGCTCGTCCGACGGCACTCGCAAATTGCTCATCCGTCTCGACGACGGCGAAGAAGTCGAGTCGGTAATAATCCCCACTGAAAAGCGCGTCACGCTTTGCATGTCGAGCCAGGTTGGATGCGCGATGGGGTGCGAATTCTGCGCGACGGCGCGGATGGGGTTGCACCGCAACATGACGAGCTCCGAGATGCTGGCGCAAATCTTTGCCGCTCGGCGCGAGCTGGTCGCGGGCGAGGAGTTGACGAACTTTGTCTTCATGGGGATGGGCGAGCCGCTCGCGAACTACCCGCGGCTCGTGCGGACGCTCGCGATCATGACTTCAGATTGGGGGATGGGCGTCTCGCCGCGGCGGATCACGGTCTCGACGGTCGGCCTGGTGCCGATGATGGAGCGGCTGCTGAGCGAGACGCCGGTCAACCTGGCGGTCTCGCTGCACGCGACGACCAACGAGCTTCGCGACCGTCTCGCACCGATCAATAAGCGCTATCCTCTGGAAGTTCTGCTCGACGCGTGCCGCAATCTGCCAATCAAGCGGCGCAACCGGATCACATTCGAGTACGTGATGCTCGCCGGGGTGAACGATTCCCTCGCGGACGCGCGGCGGCTGGTTAAGTTGATCGGGCCTTTGCGCGGCAAAGTGAACCTGATCTTTTACAATCCGCTGCCGGATTCGCCGCTCCGTACCAGCTCGCGCGCCGCAGTGGAGGCCTTTCAAGCGATCCTCAAGAACGCTAGTTTGACCGCTACAATCCGCGAAAGCCGAGGCCTCGATATTGCGGCGGCATGCGGCCAGCTCTACGCCGAACAGCACAATCCAGCCTGAAAGCGCCGGTAAAAAAAGAAAAATGTCACAAAACGTACTCGGAGTGATCGGCGGCAGCGGCTTCTACCAGATGAAGGGGCTGGATAAGGTCGAGCTGATGGAGCTCGAGACGCCGTTTGGCCGGCCGTCGGACCCGTTTTACCAGGGACGAATCGGGGATATCGAGGTCGTATTTCTGTCGCGTCACGGCCGCGGCCATCGACTGTTGCCCTCGGAAATAAATTTTCGCGCCAATGTTTTCGGGATGAAGCAGCTCGGCGTGACTCATCTGGTCTCGGTATCGACGGCGGGCAGCCTGAAGGAGGAAATTCATCCGGGCGAGTTGGTAGTTCCAAACCAGTTTATCGATCGGACGTTCAAGCGCCCCGAAACATTCTTTGGCGACGGCCTCGTAGTGCACGTATCGCTCGCCGATCCAGTGTGTGCAAATCTCGCGAACGACCTGGCCAAGGCGGCTCGAGCTGGCGGATCTGTGATTCACGATCGCGGCACGTATTTGTGCATGGAGGGTCCGCAGTTCTCGACGCGCGCCGAGTCGAATCTTTACCGCGACTTCGGTGCCAGTGTGATCAGCATGACCGCGATGCAGGAAGCGCGGCTCGCGCGCGAGGCGGAGATGTGTTACGCGGCGCTGGTGCTGGTGACGGACTACGATTGCTGGCACCAATCGGTCGCGGCGGTGGATATCGGCGAGATCCTGCGCGTGATGAAACTGAACGTGGACAAGGCGCAGAGCGCCGTGTCCGCGCTCGCGCACACACTCGGCAATCGTCCGCGGACTTGCCCGTGTCAGGACGCGCTCAAGAACACGATCATTACCGATCGCGCGGCAATTCCGCAGCGGTTGATCGACGACTTGCGTCCGCTGGTGGGCAAGTATCTCTAGAGCCACCGAAATTTTGGGAGCGCTGGTGCAATAGATGAGTATCGTTGTGGTCGGTTTTCTAGCCTACGACACGGTCGAAACGCCCAATGGCAAGGTCGAGGAAGTGCTCGGCGGCGGCGCCAGCTACTTCGCGATAGCCGCCAGATTTTTTTCGCCGGTCAGCGTTGTCGCGGTGGTCGGGACGGATTTCAAGACTGAGGATTTGCGGTTGTTCACAGATCGTAATATCGACGTGCGCGGAGTCGCGAAACGCGAGGGCAAGACCACGCGATGGCACGGCCGTTATCACGAAGACATGAACGTGCGAGATACCGTCGCCCTTTCGCTCAACGTGCTGGAAAACTTCACGCCTGAATTGCTCCCCGACCAATGTCGCGCGGACTACCTCTACCTGGCGCCGAACGATCCCGTCCTTCAGGAACACGTGCTGGACCAGGTGCACAGTCCCAAAGTTGTCGTCGCGGATCTCTATGACTATTGGATCGCGAACACCCGCCCCGGCTTGGCCAGGGTGCTCGAGCGAATCCAGGTCCTGCTTTGCAGCGACAGTGAGGCGCGCGTGCTCACGGGCGAGCACAACCTGGTGAAGGCGGGACGCGCGATCCTGAAGATGGGTCCGGCCACCGTTCTGATCAAGCGCGGCGAATATGGTGTGCTTCAGTTCAGCGACGAAGGTATGTTCGCCGTGCCCGCCTATCCGCTGGAAGAGGTCGTCGATCCGACCGGCGCGGGCGATACGTTTGCCGGCGCCATGATGGGATTTCTCGCGCGGCACGGGCGCGTGACCGAATCCTCGCTGCGCACGGCGGTCGTATACGGCAGCGTGATGGCCTCGTTCGTAGTCGAGCGCTTCTCGCTGGAGAGGCTATTAGATCTGACCTGGGAAGAGATAGATAATCGCTATCGGGAGTTTATCAACTTAATAGACTCTCATCATTCGAGATGGACTACTCAGTAGTCATTCCGCTCTTCAACGAGCGGGATAACCTCGCCCCGTTGCATGCAGAGTTGAGCCGCGTGATGCAGAGTCTCGGCCGCGCTTACGAACTGATATTCGTGGACGATGGCAGCACCGACGGGAGCATCGAGGCACTGCGTCAGCTGAAATCCGCAGATCCGAATGTGCGCGCGATCTCGCTGGCGCGCAACTCGGGACAGACTGCCGCGCTGGCGTGCGGCTTCTCGCACGCGACCGGCGACGTGATAGTCGCGATGGACGGCGACGGACAAAATGATCCCGCCGATATTCCACGGCTGCTGGCCAAGCTCGACGAGGGTTACGATTTGGCCAGCGGCTGGCGCACGGAGCGATGGCAGGAGGAGCGCTTTACCCGCAGATTGCCGTCAATGGCAGCAAATTCGCTGATTTCGGCGATGACTGGCGTCAAACTTCACGACTACGGCTGCACCTTCAAAGCCTACCGGCGCGACCTCGCACGCAGTCTGCAACTCTACGGCGAGATGCATCGATTCGTCCCCGCGATCGCGGCGGAGCAGGGTGCGCGAATCGCGGAGGTCGAGATCGGATTTCGGCCGCGGCGCGCGGGGATTTCGAAATACGGGCTATGGCGCATCGTGCGCACGTTGCTCGACCTTATTACAGTCAAGTTTCTTTCCGGCTATTCGACCGCGCCGATTCAAGTGTTTGGCTTGATCGGAATCGTACTCGGCGGACTCGGCAGTCTATGGACCTTCATACTGGTGTCAGAGAAAATACTACTTGGTTACGAACTGGGTAATCGGCCGGCGCTACTGTTGGCGGTCTTGTTAGTAGTCGTCGGAGTACAGTTTGTGAGTATTGGGCTACTTGGCGAAATGCTCGCGCGGACTTATCACGAATCGCAGGGAAAGCCGATCTACGTAATCAGGGAAGAGTTCTAGAGGACACTAATGAACATCGCAGTCGTGGGGAGCGGATACGTCGGCCTGGTGAGCGGCACCTGCTACGCCGAGAGCGGCAACGAAGTATTCTGCGTTGACATCGACAAGGAGCGGATCGCCCAACTTTGTGAAGGCAAGATTCCGATCTATGAGCCGGGGCTCGAAGAACTGGTGCGCCGCAACCTCAAGGAAGGCCGGCTGCACTTCACCACCGACATCGCCGACGCGATCAAACAGTCGATGGTCTCGTACATCGCGGTCGGCACTCCGATGAGCGCGTCGGGCGCGGCGGACCTGACCGCGATTTTTAAGGCGGCTGAGGATATCGCGAAAGCGATCACCGGCTATCACATCGTCGCGATCAAAAGCACGGTGCCGGTTGGCACCAACGACCGGGTGCGGGAAATCGTCGGCCGCGTCGCCAAGCATCGCGCCGACGTGTGCTCGGTTCCGGAATTTTTGAAGGAAGGCTCCGCGATCGAAGATTTCATGCGGCCGGATCGGGTCGTGATCGGCAGCCTGAGCGAGCAGGCGACGGCGATCCTCAAGGAAATTCACAACCCGTTCGTGCGCACCGACAATCCGATCCTCGTGATGGATCCGCGCTCGGCCGAGCTGACCAAGTATGCGTCCAACGCGATGCTTGCGATGCGCATCTCGTTCATCAACGAGATGGCGAATCTGTGCGACGCGGTGGGCGCCGACATCAACGCCGTCCGCCGTGGACTCGGCACCGACAAGCGCATCGGCTCGTCGTTCCTGTTTCCGGGCGTCGGCTACGGCGGTTCATGTTTTCCCAAAGACGTGCAGGCGATGATTCATACCGCCAGCGAGCACAATCTCGATTTCGCGCTGTTGCGCGCGGCGGAGTCGGTGAACGCCCGGCAGAAGCGGTTGATTCCCGCGCGGGTGAAGCAGCATTTCGGAGAAAACCTGAGCGGCCGCACGTTTGCGATTTGGGGGTTGGCGTTCAAGCCGCGCACCGACGACATGCGCGAGGCGCCCGCGCTCGTCGTCATCGAGGAGCTGCTGCAGGCCGGCGCCAAGTGCCGCGTGCACGACCCCGAGGCGCTCGAAAACGCGCAAAAGATTTTTGGCGATCGCGTCACCTACCACAAGACCAACTACGAGGCCCTCAAGGACGCCGACGCGCTGCTGATCCTGACCGAATGGAACGAGTTCCGGCATCCCAACTTCCAGCGCATCAAGGCCGACCTGAAAGAGCCGGTGATATTCGACGGCCGGAACCTGTATGATCCTGATCTGATGAAGGCGCTCGAGTTGCGATACTACTCGGTCGGGCGCCATCCCGTTTAGGACAAGGACACCTCTATGAGAATCATGGTGACCGGCGGCGCCGGCTTTATCGGCTCGCACACGGTGGATGCGCTGGTCGCGTCCGGCGCGGGTGAAGTTTCGGTGCTCGACGATTTCTCCGCCGGCAAGCGCCACCAGGTGAATCCGAAAGCGACGATCTATCAAGTCGATCTGCGCGATGCGGCGGCAGTCACGGCCGCCGTCGAGAAAGCGCGGCCCGAGATTATTTTTCATCTTGCGGCGCAGATGGACGTACGGCGTTCGGTCGCCGATCCTGCGTTCGACGCGCAAATCAACCTGGTCGGGTTTCTCAACCTGATCGAAGCGGCGCGCAAGCACGGCCTCAAGCGCGTGGTCTTTTCTTCGAGCGGCGGCGCGATTTATGGCGAGCAGGACGAGTTCCCGTGCACCGAGGAACATCCGAAACGCCCGGTGAGTCCGTACGGTGTCGCCAAGGCGGCGACAGAAGCCTATCTGTTTTTTTACAAGGTCGAGTACGGGATTGAGTACCTGGCGTTGCGGTTCGCCAATGTCTACGGCCCGCGCCAGGATCCGCACGGCGAAGCCGGCGTCGTCGCGATCTTCAGCGGAAAGATCCTCGAAGGCCAGCCCGTGACGATCTACGGCGACGGCACCCAGACGCGCGACTACGTTTACGTCGGCGACGTGGTGCGGGCCGTGGTCGCAGCGTCGAAATCGCGCGCGTCGGGCATCGCGATTAACATCGGCACCGGCATCGAGACCAACGTCAACGACCTCTACTCCACGCTCGCCGCAATCGCGGATTTTCCGACCAAGGCGGAGTACGCGGCTGCCCGTCCCGGCGAACAAAAGCGCTCGGTCATATCGCCGGCGCTCGCGGAAAAAGAGCTCGGGTGGAGTCCTAAAAAAAAGCTCGCGGACGGACTCGAAGAGACCTTCAAATATTTCAAGCAGCAACGCGCCCGTTCGAGTTGAAATGACCGACGCCGCCTCGATTCGCAATTTTTCGATCATCGCGCATATCGATCACGGCAAGTCCACGCTCGCCGATCGAATCCTCGAGCGCACCGGTGCGCTCACGATGCGCGAGTCGAAGGACCAGTTCCTGGACTCGATGGACCTCGAGCGCGAGCGCGGCATCACGATCAAGGCGCGCTCGGTGCGCCTCAACTACACGGCCAAAGACGGCAAAGCCTACGTCCTCAACTTGATCGACACTCCCGGCCACGTCGATTTCGCCTACGAAGTCTCGCGCAGCCTGGCCGCGTGCGAGGGTGCGCTGCTGGTCGTCGATGCGAGCCAGGGCGTCGAGGCGCAAACCCTCGCCAACGTCTATCTCGCGCTCGATCACGGCCTCGAAATCATTCCGGTGATCAACAAAATCGATCTGCCCGGCGCTGATATCGAACGCACCCGTCAGCAAATCGAGGAAATCATCGGACTCGACGCCTCCGACGCCATTCTCACCAGCGCCAAGGAGGGCGTCGGCATCGACGACGTGCTCGAAGCGATCGTCGCGCGCATCCCGGCGCCCAAACCCACCGGCGAGGACGCCGTCCGCGCGCTTATCTTCGACAGTTGGTACGACGTGTACGAGGGTGTGATCGGACTGGTCCGCGTTTTCGGCGGCGAGCTGCGCGTCGGCATGAAAGTCCGCCTGATGGGCACCGACAAGCTCGGCGAGGTGATGCGCCTGGGGCATTTCACGCCGCATGAACGGCGGGCGGAAACGCTCGGCCCGGGCGAAGTCGGGTTTGTCGTGGCGAATATCAAAACCGTCGCCGACATGCGCGTCGGCGACACGATTACCGACGCCGACAATCCCGCGGTCGCGCCGCTGCCGGGCTTCAAGGAATTGAAGCCCATGGTTTTCGCGGGCCTTTATCCGACCGAGGCGAATCAGTACGGCGCGCTCCGTGACGCGATCGAAAAGCTGCGCCTCAACGACGCCAGCCTCATCTGCGAGCCCGAGACCTCGCAGGCGCTCGGCTTCGGCTTTCGCGCGGGATTCCTCGGCCTGCTGCACATGGAGATCGCGCAGGAGCGGCTAGAGCGCGAATTTGGCATCAACCTTATCGTGACCGCGCCGACAGTCGCCTACCAGGTGCGCACGGTTTCGGGCGAGCTGACAACGGTGGACAATCCCGCGCATCTGCCCGACGAGAACGCGATCGAGGCCATCGAGGAGCCCTTCATCCTCACCTCTATCCACATGCCCGAGGAGTATCTCGGCGCCGTGATGAAGCTGTGCGAGGATCGCCGCGGCATCCAGCGCGATTTGCGCTTCCTCGGCGAGAAGCGCGTCATCCTGCACTACGAGCTGCCGCTGGCCGAAATCGTCTTCGACTTTTACGATCGCCTGAAATCGGTGAGCCGCGGCTACGCGTCGCTGGACTACGAGTTTCTGGACTTCCGGGCCGGCCCTCTGGTTAAATTGGATATTCGGATCAATGGCGAGGTGGTGGACGCGCTTTCGATTATCGTGCATCGCGACAAGGCTTACGAACGGGGCCGGGCGTTGTGCGAAAAGATGCGCGAGCTGATCCCGCGCCAGATGTTTGAAGTCGCGATTCAAGCCGCGATCGGCGCCAAGATTATCGCGCGCGAATCCGTCAAAGCGCTGCGCAAGAACGTCACCGCCAAGTGTTACGGCGGCGATATCACGCGGAAACGCAAGCTGCTCGAGAAGCAAAAGGAAGGCAAGAAGCGGATGAAACAGGTCGGGCGCGTCGAGATTCCGCAAGAAGCTTTCCTGGCCCTGCTCAAGGTCGGGGAGTAGGGCAATCGTGGCAGAACCAGCACGCAACATTTCCAAAATTCAGCCGCCGAACCCTCGCGAGACCGCCGCGCCCGCGCAAAAGTCCGTCGCGCGCGAATATGGCGAGGCGATGTTGGTCGCGCTCGTGCTGGCGATCTTCATCCGCACCTTTTTCATACAGGCGTACAAGATTCCGTCGGGCTCGATGGAGCCGACGCTGCTCATTGGCGACCATATCCTCGTCAACAAGATCATTTACGGGCTGCGGATGCCCGACTCGATTTTCGGCCTCGAGATTCCCGGCCTCCCGCTCGGCAAATACGTCTTTCATGTCGATCCGGTGCATCGCGGCGACGTCGTGGTCTTCGTCTTTCCGCCCGACCGCACCAAGGATTTCATCAAGCGCGTCATCGGCGTGGCCGGCGACACGATTGCGGTAAAAAACGGTGTCGTATGGCTAAACGGTTCGCCGATGGACGACCCGCACGCTCATCGCGAGGTCGCCATGCAGGATCGCTCTCCGGTCTCGCCGCGCGACAACTTCGGACCCGTGACGGTCCCGCCCGGCAAGCTGTTCATGATGGGCGATAATCGCGATCGCAGCTACGACAGCCGCTTCTGGGGCTTCGTCGATCTGAACGACGTCGAAGGACGCGCCACGATCATCTACCTGCCCTGGAATGACGAGAAAGCGGAGAGCGCTTCGACGCTGAGCGAATTGCTCCTGTGGTTCGAGTACATCAGATGGGATCGGATGGGCATGATCGTGCACTAGACCGAAAAAAATCGAAGAGGGAGCATCAGGTGGCGGACGAAGCGGTGAACCGGATTGGCGCGATCCTCGAGGAGCTCGGGGCGCGATTCGACCTTGTGGTCGAGGCGGTCTCGGGTTTCGGCGGACGCATGGACACGCTGCGCGACGAGATCTTCGGCCAGTTCGCGGAAGTTGGCGGCCAGATTCGCTTCCTGTCCGAGCAGATCGCGGAGAATCGGCGCGGTATCGTTGGCACGCGCGACGACCTCGGCGCCGAGATCGTGCGACTCGGCGAGGCGCTCGGCAAGGCGCGCATCGAGTTCCGCGACGAGCTGGTCGCCGCCGAAAAGGGACTTCGCGGCGACTTCGCCGCCCGCGCTGTCGAATTCCGTGAAGAAGCCGCCCGCGCCGTCGCCTCCACGGGCCAGCATGCGGTGGCTTCGGGCGGCGAGACGACGAAGATCCTCAAACGCGAAATCGCCGCGTCGGCCGAGATGGCCGCAAAGAAACTCGGCGCCGAACTAAAGCAGACCAGCAAATCGCTGGCCAATCTCGCCCGCAAGTTCGACCGCTTCGACGATCGCATCACAGTTCAAACCCGCGATCAGGATCAACGCCTGCGAAAACTAGAACGCAAACGCGGCGCGTGATTTTTTTCTTTCCGAGCAGGCGCACATGTCATGGTGCGCCAAGCCAAATTAACCGAATCGTGTTCCTCCGGTAACACGTTGCCTGTAGTGTATCGATGGAAGCGGTGTCAGTTTCGGGGAGAGTTCTGTGTGGAGGAAGTGGAGGAAAATGACCTGTAACATGCACCGATGCGCGGCCCGACGCCTCGCCTGAGCGCAAAGAGCGACGATGGCCGCTGCTACTCCCCGGCCTGACGCGAGTTCGCCCTCGATCGTCGCCGAACCTTCGCGCGCGATCGATGAGCAGGAGGCTGCGCCGGGAAATTACGGCCTCGTCCGCTCCATTGCGATCGTTCTGGCCTTCGAAGGCTTCACGATGTCCATCAACGGCATCGGCTCACCCTGGATCGCGAAAAGCTTTCATCTTGGCGAGTCGGGAATCGCGGGCCTGTTCGCATGGATTTCGCTGTCGGCTCTCGGCGCGCTCGGACTCTCGCGCATGATCGATTGGCTCGGGCGCCGCCGGATGCTCCTGATATGCATGGCCGGCACCGCCGTTAGCGCGCTGACCGCCGCGGTCTCGACCAACATCGTGGCCTTCGCGGTGTGCGAGATAGCGCTCTATGCCTTCATCGGCGCGACGGTCTCCGGCTGTATCGTGATCCTGGCCGAAGAACTCGCGATCGAACAGCGCGCGCGGGGGCAAAGCTGGGGCGGGCTCGGGATGGGTCTCGGTGGCGGGCTATGCCTGATCGCGATGCCGATGGTGGCGAGTCATCACTCGTGGCGATGGATGCTGGTAATAGCGTCGGCGATGGGAGTCGCCGCGTTGCGGAGGGCGGCCAGGGTCATCCCGGAGAGCGGCCGCTGGCAACGCGCCGCAGCCAGCGGCACGACTTCAGCCAGCAGTTTCTTCGACGCGTTCGGGCAGCTTTATCGACGCCGCGCGATCGCGGTCCTCGTCTGTTCGTTGCTCGCCAACATCACGGCCGTCGCGGCCAGCAGTTGGGCATATTTCCACCTGGTCTCGGTCGTGGGGCTGGCGCCGGGCGCCGCCAGCGCCATGATGCTGATCGGAGGCGGCGTCGGGATGCTCGGTTTTCCGCTCGCCGCTCGAAGCTGCGAGCGTTACGGCCGCATCCCCACGATCTTCGTCGCGGGTTTTATGACCGGTCTTGGCGCGCTCGCCTTCTATTGGGGTCCTCCGGCGCATTTTGGCCTCGCCTGGCTATGGATCGGCGTCACCTATTGCTGTTTCACCGCGGGCTTGAGCGCGGGACAGGTAGGCGGCAATTCGATCGCGACCGAACTCTTTCCGACCGCCATCCGAGGCGCGATGATGGGATGGTTCGCACTGATGGCTGCGGCCGCCGCGATCTCCGCCCAGACCCTGATCGCCGTCTTCGCCACGCGTCTCGGCGGCCTGTCGATAGTGGTCGGCTACCTAAGCCTGCTCGCAATCCCGAACGCAATCATCGTCGCGTTGTTGCTACCCGAAACCCGCGGCCTATCGCTCGAAGCCGCCGCAATGGAAGAAGCATTCGAGAAATCGCAGTAGCGCGGCGCGTATCTCGCGTCGCCTTGGCGCGCGCGTCTGATGTCACTTTACGACACTAAACGACACGAACGGTTGATCGACGCAGAGTGGAATGAAAACCGCGCTCTGGACGCGATCGATCGAATCGTCACCGACACGAATCGAAGCTTCAGCGCGGAGGGCCTGTGGCCAATTCATCCACTAGATCGCTCGCCTGAGCGGCCGCCGGATTCCATCAAGTACGTCTACCATGGCGCGGCGGGAGTGATCTGGGCGCTCAACTATCTCAACGAGACCGGAGCCGCAGCCCTCAAACGCGACTGTCTGCCGACGGTGCTCCAGTTAATTCCGCGAATTCGCGAAGACATGGACAAGTATCCGGAAGTGCGAAAGTACATGGCCCCCGAACTCGCGTCCTACTTGCTGGGTGAGGCCGGAATTCTTCTCCTTCAGTGGAAGCTCGCGCCGTCCGAAGATGTTGCGCGGCGACTCTACGGCCATCTCGAAGCCAGGATCGGCGACCCTCGCGGAGTGGCGTGGGGAGGGGCCGGCGCGATGCTCGCAGCGCTCTTCATGTATGAGCGCACTGGTGACGCGCGCTGGAAAGAGCTGTTCCTGCGAAGTTTCGAACCACTGTGGGATCAGTGGAAGTACAGTGACGAGGCTCGATGCCATCTTTGGACATCGAGCCTGTACGGCGTCACGGAAAGGCGTGTCGGAGCCATCCATGGCTTCGCCGCCAACGCGTTTGTGATGATCAGTGGACGCCATTTGCTAAAGCCGGATCTGGCGGACGAAATGCTGCGCCGAATCCACGAGACCGTTTACGCGACCGCATTGGTGGAAGGGCCTCAAGCAAATTGGCCGAACAACGTCGGCCGGACGACGAGGCCGTCGCCGCTGCCGTTAGTTGTGCAACACTGCAACGGCGCCCCGGGGATTATCAACAGTCTGGCGGAATCTCCGAACGATACGCGTTGGCCTGTCGACGCGATATTGCAGCAGGCGGGCGAGCTCGTTTGGGCCGCCGGCCCACCCGTAAAAATCCCAAGCTTGTGTCATGGCGCTGCCGGCAGCGGTTACGCCTTCCTGAAGCTGTACGTGCGCACGGGCGAGGACAGATGGCTGGATCGCGCACGCAAATTTGCCATGCATGCGATCGACCAGTGCGATCGCGCAGTCGCGAAGTACGGACAGCGCAAGTATTCGCTGTGGACCGGAGATCTCGGCCTCGCTATCTATCTATGGGACTGTGTCAGAGCGGCCGCGAAATTTCCGACCCTGGATGTCTTCTGATCGCAGCAGACCTGAGAGCGGGGTTGACGTACATCTTTTGCGATCGTAAATTCTAGTCACCCTTTAATCCGCTACTGAGATAGCGAAAAGGAACGACAATGAAAGTGTATATTTCCGGACCCGGCTGTTTTTGCGGCCGGGATTTTTTTTGGGCCTCGCGATGAGCGCCGCGCCCAACGTCGCGCTCGACGCCGCCCAGGTCGGCCGCTCGCTCAAGCGAATCGCGATGGAAATCGCCGAGCGCAACGGCGGCGCGGATAACGTCGTGCTGGTCGGAATCGTTCGCCGCGGCGCTACCCTCGCTGAACGGATCGCCGACGAGCTGCGCGCCAACGGCAAACGCGAGGTCCCGGTCGGCACCCTCGACATCTCGTCCTACCGCGACGACGGCAAGGGCTTCCCCGGCGATCCCCGGCTGCTCGGCCGCGACATCCCGTTTTCGCTCGACGCCAAGCGCGTCGTGCTGGTTGACGACGTGCTCTACACGGGGCGGACCGTGCGCGCCGCGCTCGACGCGATCTCCGATTTGGGCCGCGCGGAATCGGTCCAGCTCGCGGTGCTGGTCGATCGCGGACAGCGTGAGATTCCGATTCGCGCCGACTACGTGGGCAAGAACATCCAGGCCCCGCATGGTCAGCGCGTTTACGTGCGGCTCACTGAAATAGACGGCGCGGACGCGGTCGTCATTGGCAACGCAAACGCAAAATGAGGTCGAACACCCGCGCTCGATGCGCGACGAACGATACAGTGTCGCGGCTGGCAAAATTTGACGTCGTTTCGATCGAGGATCTCGAGACCTCGGACATCGAACGCGTGTTTGCGCTCGCCGACGGCTTCGCCGCCCAGCTCGAGCGCGGTGACCAAATTACCACCGCCGCGGGACTCATCATGGCGACGCTCTTTTACGAGCCCTCGACGCGCACGCGGCTCAGCTTCGAATCCTCGATGCATCGCCTCGGCGGCGCAGTGATCAGCTCGGCCGATATGCAGGCGAGCTCGGCCGCCAAGGGCGAGAGCCTCGCCGATACGGTGCGCGTCGTCGCCGGCTATGCCGACCTGATCGTGCTGCGTCATCCGCATGACGGCGCGGCGCGCGTGGCGGCAGAGTACGCGCCGTGCCCCGTGCTGAATGCTGGCGACGGCAGCCGCGAGCATCCCACGCAGACGCTTTGCGATCTCTATATCCTGCGCAAGAAAAAGGGCCACCTGAAGGGACTCACCGTCGCGCTATGCGGCGACTTGAAATTTGGCCGCACAGTGCATTCGCTGATCTACGCGCTCGCGCGTTTCGGCGCGAACATCGTCGCCGTGCCGACCAGCGGCATGGACGTCCCGGACTACGTCCTCGAGCGGCTTGCCGCGGAACGCCACTACAGCTTCTCGACCGTCACGATGGATGAACTCAAGTCACTGGCGGGCGGCCTCGACGCGCTGTATCTGACGCCGAGCGCGCCGCATCAGATGGCGCTCTTTACCGGCGACGAGGCGCTTCGAAAAATTCCCATGGCCGAGGCGCCTGCCTCACTCGACGCATTTTACGTCACGCGCCTGCAGAAGGAACGCATGTCCGGAAGGGAAGCCGGTGCCTCCGAGTACGTCCGCTTCGACGCGCGCGCGCTTCGCACCAGCCGCACGCATGAAGCCGTCGTGATGCATCCGCTGCCGCGCACCAGCGAGTTGGCATACGAGCTCGACGCGGACCCGCGTGCGGTTTACTTCGAGCAGGCCGCAGCAGGCGTGCCGGTCCGGATGGCGCTGATCGCATGGCTGATGGAGCAGGCGTCGCGCGCATCCGCCGGCCTGCGGCCGGTCAGCGAGCCGATTCGGTTCAAGGCCGAGCCGCCGCCGCGATGCTCCAACCCGAACTGCATCACGCGATTCGAGGGCGCCTACCTGGCGCCGCGCTTCACGCTTGGTCGCAGCATCGACACCTCGATACTCGCGCTGAAATGCGGGTTCTGCGAACGCGAATTGAAGATTGAATACGTCGGTCACGCGCGCTCGCATCGCTACTATCGCTTCGACGAAAGCCTGCAAGGCTACGTGCGCAATTGGATCGAAGAAGGCTCGCTGGCCGTCTTCGACAGCGTGAAACAGGCCGAGGAAGGCGGCTACGAACCGTTCAAGCGCGGCCCTCAGCGCGAAGTTATGAACGAAGAAGAGGTCGTGCGCGCGATCGAATCGCTCGCTGACCAGCTGATTGCCGACGTTCACGACCTGCCGGGCGTATCGATCGTCGGCGTCGTCAGCCGCGGTGCGATGCTCGCGCTTCGGCTCCGCGACCTGATCGGATCGAAGACGAAAGTCTTTCCGCCGTGCGCGGCGCTCGACGTGTACAAGCCGGCTGACGCACTGCAGCCGATTGATGGCGCCGAGAATTTCAACGTCGAAGACCGCACGATAGTACTGGTTGACGACGTGATTAACAGCGGCTGGACCGTGCAGCGCGCGATGGCCACGATCTGGCAGCGCGGGCGTCCGGCCGAGGTCAAACTGGCGGTGTTGATCGATCGCGGGCACCGCGCCGTCCCGATTCGGCCAAACTATGTCGGCAAGAACATACCGACCTCACGCACCGAGCGCGTGCAGGTGCGCCTCGCGTCTGCGGGCACGGATCCGAAGATCAAATCGCACGATCGCGTAACGATCTATTCAATGGTCGAACCGTTGAAGGAACCCGAGGCGGCGCATTGAACTCAATCCTGCTCAGAGGAGGGCGACTGATCGATCCCGCGGGCGGACTCGACGGCGAGTACGACTTGCTGGTGCGGGACGGCAAGATCGCAGCAGTCGAACCACCCGGGACTGGTGCAAATTCGCACGATGCGACTTTAGTTGACACAAGCGGATGCTGGATCGCGCCCGGACTGATCGATCCGCACGTACATTTGCGCGACCCTGGGTTTCCCGAAAAAGAAACTATCTCGACCGGCTTGCGCGCCGCGGCGGCCGGCGGTTTTGCGACCGTGGCGGCGATGGCGAACACGTCTCCCGTCAACGACAATCCCGCGACGACGCGCTACATGCTTGAGCGCGCTCGCGAGGCTCACTCGGCGCGGCTCGTGCCGGTCTCGGCGGTCACGCAGGGGCTGCGCGGGATCGAGCCGGTGGATTTCGCCGCGATGGTTGAGGCTGGCGCGCGATTGTTCTCTGACGACGGGATTCCAATCGACGATGCGATGGTGCTGTCGCGCGCGCTGGATGAAACCAGGCGGCTCGGCTATGCGGTTGCGCTGCATGAAGAGGATCGCGCGCTGTCGTGCGAGGGAGCGTTGAACGCGGGCGCGGTGTCGAAGCACCTGGGCGTCAGCGGCTACTCGGATTCGGCGGAATCGCAACGTGTGCGCCGCGATCTCGCACTAGCCATCGGCTCTGGCGGAGCGGTTCATGTGTGCCACGTGTCGACGGCCGAGTCGCTCGAATTGATTCGCGCGGCCCGCCGGCATGGCGCACATGTTACTTGCGAAGTGACGCCGCATCATTTCACCCTGGACGAAAGTGCGGCGATGCTCTGGGGAACGAACGCGAAGATGAATCCTCCGCTGCGAAGTCATGGCGACGTCGAAGACCTGCTCGCTGCGATTCGCGACGGCACTGTCGACATGATCGCGACCGACCACGCGCCGCACGATCCGAAGTCGAAGCGGATGGAGCAACTCGGCGCCTATTTCGGCCCGGGACATCCGGTGCGGCACCTCGATCATGACAGCGCGGAGGAATTCGCTCATGCCGCGAACGGGGTCGTCGGCCTCGAGACCGCGCTGGGGCTCGCGCTTCAGTTGGTGCATCGATCGTTAATTGAGCCGGCGCGGCTGGTTGAGATGATGTCGGTCAATCCGGCGGCATTGCTGCGGCTGGAGGCGGGGACGCTTGCGGAGGGCGCGGTTGCGGACATCACGGTGATCGATCCCAATCTCGAATGGGCCGTTATGCCGGAAAAGTTCCTGTCAAAGAGCCGCAACACTCCGTTCGCAGGGATGCGGCTGAAGGGCAGGGCGGTGCTGACTATGGTCGCGGGTGAAATCGTTTACGACGGGAGGAAGGCTTAGCGGATCGATGAGCAAGGGACGCGAAGCGATACTGGCGCTGGCCGACGGGCGAATTTTTCGCGGCCGTGCATTCGGCGCGGTAGGCGAGGCGGTGGGCGAAGCGGTTTTCAACACCGCGATGACCGGCTACCAGGAAGTGCTGACCGACCCGTCGTACCGGGGCCAGTTGGTCTGCATGACTTATCCGGAAATCGGCAACGTCGGAATCAACGCCGAGGACGCGGAGTCGCGGCGCCTGTACGTCGAGGGTTTTATCGTCAAGGAATATTGGGAGCGGCCGTCGAACTGGCGCTCGGAGATGCCGCTGGGAAAATACCTGGAAGAGGCGGGCGTGGTCGGTATCGAGGGAATCGACACGCGCGCGCTGGTGCGCCATCTGCGGACGCGCGGCGCGCAGGAAGCGGTGATATCGAGCGTCGATCTCAATCCTGATTCGCTGGTGCGCAAGGCCAAGGCGGCGCCGGGATTAATCGGCCGCGATCTCGTCAAAGAGGTTACGTCCGCCGAGCCTTACGATTGGGATTTCGGCGACTGGAAATTGGGCAGCGGCCACGTCCGCGTGAGTCATGACGCGACGCGCGATGCGCCGTCGATTGTCGCGCTCGACTATGGAATCAAGCTGAATATTTTGCGGCGGCTGGTCGCGACCGGCTTTCGCGTGAAGGTGATTCCCGCAACGTCGAGCGCGGAAGAGATACTCGCGCACAACCCCGACGGGGTTTTTCTGTCGAACGGTCCCGGCGATCCCGCGGCGCTGCCGTACGCTTACAGAGCCATCGCGGGCGTTTTGGGCAAGAAGCCGGTGTTCGGCATTTGTCTGGGGCATCAGTTGTTGGGATTGGCGCTCGGCGGCAAAACCTACAAGCTCGACTTCGGCCATCATGGCGCGAATCATCCGGTGATGGATTTGCGGACGCGGCGCGTCGAGATCACGTCGCAGAACCACGGCTTCGCGGTCAACGACGAGTCGTTGAAAGGCCGCGCGATACTTTCGCATCTGAATCTGAACGACAACACCGTCGAAGGACTGCAGGGAACCGGGGTGCCGTTTTTTTCTGTCCAGTACCATCCGGAGGCGTCGCCGGGGCCGCATGATTCGGGCTATCTGTTCGCGCGATTTCGGAAACTGGTTGAAACGTTCCCGCGTTACGGCGCGGAAGCGCTCGAACGAATCATCGCGGCCGAGGCATCGGCGCGATCATAAATTCAATGAGTTGGGATTCATAAGTTGCCGCTTCGTAAAGATCTGAAATCGGTGTTGCTGATCGGCTCGGGGCCGATCGTTATCGGGCAGGCGTGCGAGTTCGATTACTCGGGCACGCAGGCGGTCAAGGCGCTGCGCGAGGAGGGGCTGCGGCTGATTCTCGTCAATTCGAATCCGGCGACGATAATGACCGATCCAGAACTGGCGGATCGTACATATATCGAGCCGATGACGGTCGCGGTGCTGACCAAGATTATCGAGCGCGAGCGTCCGGATGCTCTGCTGCCGACGGTCGGCGGGCAGACCGCGTTGAACCTTGCGATTGAGCTCGCGGAGGCGGGCGTGCTCGATAGATTCAAGTGCGAACTGATCGGCGCGAAGCTCGATGCGATCAAGAAGGCCGAAGATCGCGACCTGTTCAAGCAGGCGATGTTGAAAATCGGGCTCGAAGTGCCGCGTTCCGCAATAGCGCGTTCGGCGGCGGACGCCGAACGGGTGCTGGGCGAGTTGGGTTTGCCGGTGATCATCCGGCCGTCGCGCACGCTGGGCGGAACGGGCGGCTCGATCGCGCGCGAACTCGGCGACTATCGCGCGAAGGTCGCCTACGGGCTCGAACAATCGCCGAGCCACGAAGTGCTGATCGAGCAATCGGTGGAAGGATGGAAGGAATTCGAGCTCGAGGTGATGCGCGACACGGCGGACAACGTCGTGATCATCTGCTCGATCGAAAACCTCGATCCGATGGGCGTGCATACGGGCGATTCGATAACCGTCGCGCCCGCGCAAACGCTGACCGACAAGGAATACCAGATCATGCGCGACGCCGCGATTCGGATCATCCGCGAAATCGGCGTCGACACCGGCGGATCGAATATTCAATTTGCGATTGAGCCGGCGACGGGACGGATGGTGGTGATAGAGATGAATCCGCGCGTGTCGCGGAGCTCGGCGCTGGCGTCGAAGGCGACCGGATTTCCAATCGCCAAGATCGCGGCGCGGCTGGCGGTGGGCTACCGGCTCGACGAGATTCCCAACGACATCACGCGCATGACGCCGTCGTGCTTCGAGCCGACGATTGACTACGTGGTCACCAAGATTCCGCGCTTCGCGTTCGAGAAGTTTCGCGGCGCGGCCGACGAGCTGGGGCCGCAAATGAAGTCGGTCGGCGAGGCGATGGCGATTGGGCGGACCTTCAAGGAGTCGCTGCAGAAAGCGCTGCGCTCGCTGGAAATAGGATCGCATGGGCTGGAGAGCGGGCTCTCAGAGCCTCCGAGCGCGCAGGCGACGGCGCAAATTCGCGCGCAAGTCGCGACCTCGAGCAGCCATCGGTTGTACCATCTGGCGGACGCGCTCCGGCTCGGAATCACGCGGGCGGAAGCTTACGAGCTCAGCAAGATCGATCCTTGGTTTATCGACGCCGTAGCGGAGCTGGTGGCGGAGGAAAAGCGCGTCGCGCGCGAACCACTCGGCGCAACGTACTTCCGCGAGTTCAAGCCGATGGGGTTTTCCGATCGGCGAATTGCGGAGCTGCGCGGAATCGACGAAGCCGCGGTGGCGTCGGCGCGGCGCCAGGCGGGAGTGAACCCGGTCTTCAAATCGGTGGACACCTGCGGCGCGGAATTCGAAGCGTTCACGCCGTACCTCTATTCGACATACGAAGGCGAGGACGAGGCGCCGCCGACCGCGCGCAAGAAAGTGATCATCCTGGGCGGCGGGCCGAACCGGATAGGGCAGGGGATCGAGTTCGACTACTGCTGCGTGCACGCGAGCATGGCGCTCAAGGACGCCGGCTTCGAAACGATCATGGTGAACTGCAACCCGGAGACAGTGTCGACCGATTATGACATCTCGGATCGCCTGTACTTCGAGCCGCTGACGTTCGAAGACGTGATGGCGATTGCGGAGCGCGAGCGGCCGGTTGGCGTGATCGTGCAGTTCGGCGGGCAGACACCGCTCAAGCTCGCGGTGCCGCTGGCGCGCGCGGGTGTACCAATTCTTGGCACCACGCCGGATGCGATTGACCGCGCGGAAGATCGCGAGCGATTCAACGCGATGGTCGCGCGGCTGAAGCTCAGGCAGCCCGAAGGTGTGCTGGCGCGCGGGCTCGACGATGCAATCGCGGGCGCGTCGAAGGTCGGGTATCCGGTGCTGATCCGGCCGTCGTATGTGTTGGGCGGCCGCGCTATGGAAGTTATTCCGAACGAAGAAGAACTGCGCCGATACGTGACGCAGGCTCTGCAAGCCTCCGAGCGCCATCCGCTGTTGATCGATCGCTACCTGCAGGGCGCGATCGAAGTCGATGTGGACGCGATCGCCGACGGCGAGACGGTCGTGGTCGGCGGAATAATGGAGCACGTCGAGCACGCGGGGATACATTCGGGGGACAGCGCGTGCGCGATTCCGCCGACGACGCTGAGCGCCGAAATCCAACAGGAGCTGATCGCGCAGACCCGGATGCTGGCGCGCGAACTCGGCGTGATTGGCCTGATCAATATTCAGTACGCGATTTACGGCGGCGAAGTTTATATCCTGGAAGTGAATCCGCGCGCGTCGCGCACGATTCCATTCGTAAGCAAGGCGATTGGCGTGCCGCTGGCGAAGTACGCGGCGCTGGTGATGGCGGGAAAGAAGCTCAGCGAGATTGGGTTCACGACGGAACGGGTGCCGTCGCACGTCGCGGTAAAGGAGTCGGTGTTTCCGTTCGGGCGTTTCCCGGGCGTCGACACGATTTTAGGGCCCGAGATGAAATCGACCGGCGAAGTGATGGGAATCGACAGGACGTTCGCGATGGCGTTTGCGAAGGCGTCGTTGGCGGCGTCGTCGAATCTGCCGGACGCCGGGCTGGTGTTTATCAGCGTGCGCGACGAGGACAAGCGATATCTCGAACCGATCGCGCGCGGGCTGGTTGCGATGGGATTCGAACTGATCGCGACGCGCGGGACCGCGAATCACATTCGGAATCTCGGGCTCAAGTGCGAAAGCGTCAACAAGGTGCTCGAGGGCAGCCCGCATATAGTGGATGCGATGAGGGACGGGCGAGTTGCGATGGTGGTCAACACGCCGGACGCGAGCGGCACGAAGGATTCGTTTTCGATTCGACGCACCGCGCTGGAATTGCGGCTGCCGTATTTCACGACGATGGCGGGGGCGAAGGCGGCAGTCGAGGGAATTTTCGCGCTGAAGCATGAGCCGTTCGAGGTGCGCGCGCTGCAGGATTATCACCAACAGTAGGTAGGGAAGAACTTCATTTGACGTGAAACCCACCGTGGGTTTCACACTTCCTTGGGCAGGGGTGACCCCTGCACCCGGTGCTAAGAGAAGATGCGGGACTTCCTCCCTGTTAGAAGGTTACGGTGCGGGGTCCAGAATTCCAGGTTCTTCGTATTTCTTTGGTTCTCGCAACTAACATGAACCCGGAACCCACACCTAACCTCTCCCGTAAAGTAGCCGGCGAGGGATCAGAGAGAAGCGGGCTTCGAATTGAGACTCCGGTCGCTGCGATGGCGGGAATCGGGCCTAAGCGGGCGGCGGCTCTGGAAGCACGCGGGATCGTTTCGGCTGGCGACCTCTTATTCCATTTGCCGGTGCGCTACCAGGACTGGCGCGAGCGCACGTCGGCTGAAGATTTGCGCGTTGGGAACGTCGTCGTTGTCGAAGGCGACCTTGGCAAAATTTCGGAACGGCCGATGCCCGGGTCGCGGTGGCGGCGGCTTGCGTCGGGATGGCTTAAGGTCGGCGGCCGGCAGATTCGGGTCGTGTGGTTCAACCTGCCCGCGTATATGCGCGGCTATCTTCCAGGCGGCCAGCGCGTGCTGGTCCGCGGCCGAGTCGCGGCGAGCGCGGACGGCGGAGTCGAAATTGTGCAACCGCAGTTGCACGCGCTTTCGGACGGTGAGCCCAAGGCGATCCGTGCGGTTTATCGCTTGCCGTCGATTGTCGGGCAACGGCTCTTCGCGAGCCTGGTGGCGCGCACGCTCGGCGACGCGGCCGACTCGATTCGCGGAGCGGTCCCGGAGAAGCTGCGCGGCGAGCTGCCGTCGGTTGGCGAGGCGCTGAGCTACCTTCACGATCCGCCGCCCGACGCCGACTTCGACGCGTTGGCGAGCGGCGACTCGCGCGGCCATCTGGCGCTCGCGTTCGACGAGCTGTTCGCATTCGAGCTGGCACTTTCGCTTGAGCGTATCCGCAGCGAGCGCCGCACCGGTGTGGCGCTCGATGGCTCTCGAAGCCTGAGTGCGAAGATGATCGACGGCCTGCCGTTTGCGCTGACGAAATCGCAGTCGCGTGCGATAGAGGAAATTGGCGACGATCTTGCGCGGCCGAATCAGATGAACCGGATGCTGATGGGCGACGTCGGCAGCGGCAAGACGATCGTGGCGTTCTGGGCAATGCTACGCACGATCGAATGCGGGCATCAGGCGGCGATGATGGCGCCGACCGAACTGCTCGCCGAGCAGCATTACCGGGCATTCGCGCGCGTCTGCGAACGGCTGGACGTCAAGAGCGCGCTGTTGACGGGAAGCGTGACGGGTGCCGCGCGCAACCGGATTTTGCGGGAGCTCGCGAGCGGCGAAATCACCGCAGTGTTCGGAACGCAGGCGCTGATACAGGAACCGGCGCGGATGCGCGACCTCGCGCTCGGTGTGATCGACGAGCAGCATCGCTTCGGCGTTTTCGATCGAGCGAAGATGAAAGCGATCGGACCGAAGGCGAATCTGTTGATGATGACGGCGACACCGATTCCGCGAAGCCTGGCGATGAGCCTGTTCGCGAATCTTGACGTGTCGTTTCTCGACGAGCTGCCCGCGGGGCGAACGCCGATTGCGACCGAGATTTACACAGAGGACGAAATCGCGCGGGTGCATGAGAGTCTGCGCGCCGAGATCGACGGCGGCGGGCGCGCGTACTACGTCGTACCGTTTATCGAGGGCGACGAAGATGAAGCGAAGTCGGTTTCCGCAACGGCGGCGCGGCTGAAGAAGGGGGCATTGCGCGGGGCGAGAATCGGCACGATGCACGGCAGGATGCGCGCGGCGGAGAAAGATGGCGCGATGAGAGAATTTCGCGACGGCGCGATCGAGGTCCTCGTGAGCACTACCGTGGTGGAAGTGGGAATCGACGTGCCGGAGGCCACGATTATCGTGGTGGTCGCGGCGGAGCATTACGGACTCGCGCAATTGCATCAGCTGCGCGGCCGGGTGGGGCGCGGTGAGAAGGCGTCACGCTGCTGCATCGTGGCGTCGAGCGACGCGGACGAAGTGGCGTTGGAGCGGCTGGCTATTATGCGCGAATGCACGACGGGCGCCGCGATCGCGGAAGCCGACTTGCGGCTGCGAGGTCCCGGCGATTTGCTCGGCGCGCGGCAGACCGGGGCACTGCCGCTGCGCTTCGTACATCTGATTCGGGACCATCGCACGATCGAACGCGCGTGCAAGATGGCTGACGAGTGGATCGTTCGCGACCCGTCGTTGGCGAGCCGGGAATCGGCAGGCGCGCGGGTGGCGGTGAGAAAGATGCTGGCGCTGGGTTTCAGTCTCGGCGACGTAGGATAGGGCGGGCGTTGCGGTGTGGTTATGGCGGAACAATCAAACGTCAAGATAAACCGGGTGAGTCCAGCGGCAGAGAGTCGTGCGCAGAATCCTCGCGCGATAGGTCTTATAGGTCTGTTAAGTTGTGCGGGTTACCTCGCGTTGTCGGTCGTTTTCTTTGGACGCGCGTTGTTCCAGGGACTTACATCCTTTGTCCTCGGCAAGGCCGTGGATTCGACGATCTTCATATGGTCGCTGGTTTGGTGGCCTCATGCAGTAGGCGCGGGCGTCAATCCATTCATGACCACAGCTGTTTGGGCGCCGACCGGCTACAACCTGGCATGGGCGACAGCAATCCCACTTGCGAGCTTCGTGGCATATCCACTTACAGCGTTGCTGGGACCTGTGGCATCCTACAACCTATGCGTGTTGCTATGCCCAGCGCTCGCCGCGTGGAGCGCATTTTTACTTTGCCGATACATATCGGTTAGCTATTGGCCATCGCTGCTAGGTGGATACATATTCGGGTTTTCACCATATATGCTTCACCACGTCGCGATCGGACACTTACACCTGCTATTCATATTTCCAATCCCGTTGGCGATATATGTTGTACTACTTAGTCTCGACGGTCGCATAAAGGAGACGACCTTCAGTATACTGCTTGCGGCGACGCTCATTACTCAATTCTTGCTTGCCACTGAAACCTTTGCGACTCTCGTCCTATTCGGAGCGATCGCTATCCTGGTCTTCTATACGTTTGCGAATCCTGAGTTGCGAGAACGCATCGCGCAGTTGGTCAAACCCATCGCGATCGGTCTGACGTTGGTCGTGGTCTTACTCGCGCCGTACTTCTACTACATCTTCGCGCTTGGCTTTCCCGACAAACCTGTGAACTCGCCGACCGCCTTCTCTGTGGATTTCCTGAACTTCTTCATTCCGACACCGACTCTTCTGATAGGCGCGAACCACTTGCTGGTCAAGGTATCTAACAGCTTTACAAGGGGTCATGAAGAGCCGACCGGCTACCTTAGCCTGCCCATTCTGGGCGTACTGATTTGGTTTGGCTACCGGCGATGGCGCGATTTGGCTGGGAAGGCGCTGGTCGTGTTTGTGAGCGTCGCGTGTGTGCTAGCGATAGGTCCTCGACTGCATTTCGCCGGACACGTGGGACCGGGGATGCCGTGGAAGCTAGCCACGCATCTTCCGCTTTTGGATAGCGCGCTTCCGTCGCGGTTCATGATCTATGCGTTTCTCGCGCTGGCTGTGATTGTGTCGTTGTATATGACTGCGCGGGATATATCGGCGATCTGGAAGTATGCAGCTACAGCTTTGATCGTTTTCTTTTCATTGCCTAACCCGTCGAGCGAGTATTGGATCAAGGCCAACGAGTCACCGGAGTTCTTCACGACGGGTATATTCAAGCAATACGTGAGCCCGAACGAAAACGTCGTGGTACTACCCTATGGAGTGACTGGGAGCTCGATGCTTTGGCAGGCTGAGACCGATATGTACTTTCGAATGGCAGGTGGTTACGTGTCGGTTAGTCCGCCGGACGTCTTTCTCGCTTGGCCGATTACGAATTATTTTCTTCATAAGGATGCCATTCCCGATGCGGAAGATCAGTTGAAGGTTTTTCTGGCGACCCATGACGTGCACACCGTCCTTGTCACTGACAAAGTGTGGCCTATGTGGAAGCCGCTGCTAGATAGCCTCGGTACTAGCCCGCAAGATGCCGGCGGAGTGTACATCTACCGGGTGCCGGAGGAGGTATTGGCGCCCTACCGGACGCTTACTGCAAGCGAGATGGAAACGCGGCTTGATACCGAGCGATTCGATGCGCTTGTGATAGCTGCGCAACAATACCTGTCAGCCGGCGGCGAGCTTTCAAAAGCTACGCCCTTCGAGCTTCAATCGCGTGGCTTGCTGCCGCCCGGGTGGGTCAGTGATCGCGACATTAGGACTCGAAATGGATTGTACCTTGCACCCGCCGACGATGACGGGATGTCGGTGGGCGTCACGGGCTCTTACAATGCTCTGAAACCCACCATCGAGCGCTATCGCAACTTCGCCAGAGAGATCTATTTTCCTTATCCCGGCAAACTTGCGGAGCCGCCGCGAGGTAACACGTTCATGCGACTGCTGGTTATGGATTTCAGTCGCGACGGTCTCGCGAAGGCTGCGGAAGCGGCGAAGCATCATTGAACCGATGATGCGGCGGCAGGCTCGATGCGAGCGCGAACGCCGCCGGAGTCTATGGTGCTCGCGTTCCAGATTGCAGGCGCGAGAGTGTCGAAGTAGTTCGCGCCCTGTCCGATAACGACGAGCACCGCGTTCGAGCGGGTATCGATGCGATGCGGGGTGGAGTCGCCGAGCAGGCGGTCGAGCAAAGTCTGATAGACGACGGTGAAGTGGATGGCAGTCCGCTTGTCGCTGAACGCGAGCATCCAGATCACGTTCACATCGCGGCTCTCCTGCAGAATGATCATGCTGTCGGCGGTCCATTGCGATGCGAGTCCGAGTTCGATCGACTGCTTGCCGAGATTGCGCTCAAGGATCACGCGCAGCAACAGCTCGCCGTAAGTGTCGACGTCGGCTTTTTTCCAGCCGCTCATGATTTGATCGTAGCCGGCGAGCACGATGTGCGGCGCGGGCGCGGTGCTGTCGAAGTATAGCGCGGGATGGAGAACCTGGTGGGTCGACTGCGGAGGGTTGCGATAGAGCGCGTCGACGGCGGGCCATCCACCGCGGCGATAAGCCTCGGCGACGAAGCGTACGCCGTCGGAATATTGGAACAACAGTTGAGCGCTAAGGGCCTCGGGCGTACCAGGCGCTTCGGCTGCCAGAGCCTGCGGCAGGCTCTTGAGACTGTTGGCGAGCGCGTCAGTGACGCTGTTGTCCATGCGGCCGGCGGCGTAGGCGAAACCCGCGATGGTCGCATCGCCCTCGGCGACGGACTTGAGCGCCAGCGCGCGATCGTCGTCGTTCTTGACCTTGTCGAGGCTCGATTCGAGATCGAAATTCTGATCCTGCAGCGCATGGGTCAATTCGTGTGCGAGCAACATCTCGCCGACGACATCACGCTGAATCATGAACTGCGCGGCGCTGTTCCAGATGCCGAGATCGGCACCGCCCTTGACGAGAACCATTTCCTTGCCGTGCGGATCGTAAAAGCCGGCGACCTGGCTCTTGAGCAGCTTTAGCGACGCGGCCTTCAGATCGATGCCGGCGGGAAAGAGACCGGTGACCGCACCGGCGACGGCGTCGACTTCGAACTGGTTGTCGGTGTAGTCGCGCATCAGGTCGGCCTTCATCATGGCCTCGGCTTCGTCCGGGGTCTTGACGATGATCGGAACCGGCTGCTTGAAGCGAAGCTGGCGGAAGTCCTGGATGCCGGCCCGGACTGTTGCGGATTCCTGCGAATTGACCCGGTCGCCTCTGACCAGCGTGTAGGCGCATCCCCAGACGACGATCAGCGCGATGACAGTGCAGATTGGCCACCAGAGCCGTCGGGGGAGAAGGGTGGTTCGGCTAATCATTCGGTGACGATCGCAACTGGCAATCCAAAACGGGCGGATTCGGAAGCGCGCGCCTCGGCCGCGTCGCGCGTCGCGAACGCGCCCATGCGTACACGGTAATAGCGGTGACTGTCAGCATCAAGGACGTCGACGACGTGGACATCAGGATAGGTGGACGCCAACCGGCCGCGCACCTGCTCAGCGTTCTGATGATCCGAAAACGAACCGACCTGGACCCAGTAGCGCAGCGGCGCGCCGACGTCGCGAGTGCCGGCAGGCTTGCTGATGAGCGAGATGCGGACATGCGCGGTGCCCTGATCGAGCATCCCGATCATGCGCGCGGCCTTGTGCGAGAGATCGATCTTGCGGCCTTTCTTGAATGGTCCGCGGTCGGTGATTGTAACTTCGACCGAGCGGCCGTTGTCGAGATTCGTGACCATCACGCGGCTACCCAATGGAAACGCGATGGAAGCGGCGGTGAGGTCCTCCTGATGGTACACTCCGCCGAGCGCGTTTTTGCGACCGTGGAAGCCCGGGCCATACCAGGAAGCCATCCCGACCACTTGGGGCGTCGGAGTTGGGCGCGGTGCGGCAACCACAGGGGGCGGCGCGGGGGCGGGAGGCTGAGGTTGGGAAGTCGCGCACGCGGAGAAGAGCGCGCTCATTGCGATCGTCAGAGCGATCTGGCGGAGGGGGCCGAAGTTTCGAGTGGCGAACACGTTAAGGAAACCCGATTTTAATTATAGGAATCCAGGTGTCGCGACATAAGCCCGCAACATGTTGACCGATGTGGAGCGGGGCGCTTCGGGAGCCGTCGGCGGCGTGGTAGCATCTCGGGTGTTGAACGGAACCGCCAGATAAAGGCTGTCGATGCTGCGGACGAGGCAGGAGCTGGAGGAAATAGAGTCGCGCACGTTGGCGCCGTATGCGATGGCGTCGCGGGCCAGTCGCGGGCGCCGCTTTCCCGAACCCGAGCATCCGATTCGCACCGTCTTTGCGCGCGATCGCGATCGCGTGATTCATTCGGCCGCGTTTCGACGCCTCGAATACAAAACGCAAGTTTTCGTCAATCACGAGGGCGATTACTACCGCACTCGCCTGACGCATACGCTCGAGGCGGCGCAAATCGCGCGCACGGTGGCGCGGGCGCTCGGTCTCAACGAGGAACTTGCCGAGGCGGTAGCGCTCGCGCACGACCTGGGGCATACGCCTTTCGGTCATGCCGGCGAGAAAGTGCTCAACGAGCTCATGACGCCGCACGGCGGCTTCGATCACAACGCGCAGAGCTTGCGCACGGTGGATTGGATCGAGATCCGCTATCCGAATTTTCGCGGACTCAATCTGAGTTTCGAGGTGCGCGAAGGAATCGTGAAACATTCGCATTTCCAGGACCGTCCGGCCGCGCAGGAGTTCGACGCGAGCACGTACCCATGCCTGGAAGCGCAAATCGTCGACCTGGCGGACGAGATCGCATACCTGGCGCACGACGTCGACGACGGCCTGAAGGCGCAGATGCTCACGGTCGAGGAACTCAATGCGTCCGCACTGTTCAGAAGGTCGGCGGCGGCGGCGCGCGATGCGTATCCGGCGGCCGAGATGCGCGTGACTCGCTACCAGACCGTCATCAGGATGATCGACGCGATGTCCACCGACCTGATGACCAATCTCGCCGGCGAGCTGGAACGAAATAAAATTCGCAGCGTCGACGATGTGCGCCGGGCGGGCAGGGCGCTGGCGTGCTTCAGCTCCGCGATGGGTGCGCAGGTCGACGAAATCAAGCAGGTGATGCGCGATCGATTATATCGGCACTACCGCGTCAGCCGCATGACCGAAAAAGCGGGCAGGGTGCTGGCGGCGCTGTTTCAAACCTACATGACCGAGCCGCGCCAGATGCCCGAGCACGTGGTCGCGCGCGCGGAACGCTACGGCGAGCCGATTTCGCGGGCGGTGGCCGACTATATTGCCGGGATGACGGACCGCTTCGCACTCGACGAGTACCGCAAACTCTTCGATCCCAATGAGCGCGTCTGACAATCAGACGCCATCGCGGAAGACGCGCGCGCGGCGATCGATTGTGATCCGGCGAATCGATCACATCGGAGATCCAGTGGGGCTCGCGTTCCTCGAGTCACCGGAAACCAACGGCGAGGCGGTTCTCGACCGCGTCCGCGAATACCTGGGCGACAAGCTGAAGCTGGTCAAGGCGGAAGTCTCGCACGGCGAGATAACGGTGGAAGTCGAAACGCGGCGATGGCCCGAAGAGGGCGCGCGGATGGCCGCCGCGGCGCGTGATTTATACCAGAAGGGAGCGCGGCGCTCGGCGCTATTGATGTATCGCGACGCGCTCGAACTCGACCCGCTCAACGCGGAAACGATTTTGCGACTCGGCCTGGCGCTGGCGGAGCAAGAAAAATTCGCCGAAGCGTTCGCGGCGCTCAAGCGCGCGCGCGAGTTTGGCGCCGGAGGCGTCGAACTGCCGATCGCGATGGGCCAATGCGCGGCGGCGTTGCAGCGCGGACCGAATGCGATTGCGTACTTCGAGGAAGCGCTGAAGATCGAGCCGCGCAATTTCATCGCGCGCAGGGCGCTGCACGCGCTAGGCCACAAGCCGGCCGCGCCCGGGAAGGATTCAGGCGCTGTACGGAGCGGTCGCGAATAGAATTTCCTGCGAGAGTGTCCTACCTGGATTCGAGCACCGATCCTCGCCTGGCTGATGATCCGATCCACGACCGTCGATTCGCTCTTACCTCTACTTGGGTCCCGTTCCGGTTCCCGACAGCCGCACCATCTGCATGCTGCCGCTCGCGTTGTCGGTGATCGTCAGGGTTCCGGTCTGCGCGCCCGCCGCGCTCGGCGTGAACGTCACCGCAATCGAACAAGATAAGCCGGCGGGAAGGCTCGCGGGACAGCCGTTGCTCGCCATGAACACTCCCGGAATGTCGGAGACCATTTCGATCAACACCGCGCTCCCTGGATGCTTCTTCTTGCCCTTGGGATTGGACACCTTCACGTTTTTCGGTTTGCTCGACGTGCCGACCGTGGTCTTCGAGAACTTAAGCGCTTTCGGCGTGATCTTGAGCGTCACCGGCACCGCCGTCGGCGTGGCAGTCGGTGTCGCCCTTGCAGTTGCGGTTGCGGTCGCAGTTGGCGTCGCCGTTGCCGTTGCTGTTGCGGTTGCAGTAGCTGTTGCAGTGGCCGTTGCCGTTGGCGTTGCGGATGCGGTCGCCGTCGTGGTGGCGGTTGGCGATGCCGTCGCCGTTGCAGTTGTGGTTGCGCTCTGCGTCGCGCTCGGTGTGGCGGATGCGCTCGTGGTGGCGGTCGGCGTGGTTGATGCAGGCGCAGTCGCCGTCGCGGTCCGGGTCGGAGTGGCGGTTGCCGTCGCGGTTGGGGTTGGGGTGGGCAAGAACCCCGTTTGGAGCTCAAAGGCACCGATGTCGCACGCGGTCTGTCCGGGGGCCGGCCGGGGGTCGCCGCGCTGGTCGCAGGTAAGCTGATCAGTGATCGACCCTGAAGTCGTGCATGGGTTCGGGGAGCCGGCGGGATAGGTGCACGAGGCCAGGGGGACCGCATCGACAGCGGGGCTCGTAGGCAAAAGCGCGATGGTATCGGTGGTGCCGCCGTTGTTCAGTAGGCCACTCGGATCAAGCCCGGCAGGAGTGTCGTTTATGTCTCCGGTTCCAGTGAACAAGGCGTTGCAGCTCTTATCGTCCGACAAATTGTGGCCATCGGAAGTGAATGTCCCCGCGGAAACGCAATTCCCCCCGGTACTTAATGCCAGAATCGTATTCTTCAGCGTGGCCGTGCCGCCTGTTCCGATGAGGATGCCGCCGCCGATGCCTGAGCCGCCTATTGAGTTGCTGTAGATGGTGCTGTTGGTCACGGTCAAAGTGTCAGAGTCAACGATGCCGCCACCGTTGCCTCCTGCCTCGTTTTTGCCGATGGTGCTGTTGATAATGGTCATCGTGCCAACATCGTTGAAGATGCCGCCGCCGGAGACCGACGCCGAGTTGAAGGAAAAGGTGCTGTCAGTGACCGTTGTCACCGGTCCTTCATCAATTGAGATGGCGCCGCCGTTTCCAATCGCCGAGTTGCCGGAAAAGGTGCTGTTGGTCACCGTCAGCGCGCCACTTGAAAAAGAGTCGATGCCGCCGCCGTTGCCGCTGTTCGCCGTGTTGCCGGAGAAGGTGCTGTTGGTGACCGTCAGCGTTCCGAGGTTATAGATGCCGCCGCCGCTTTCGCAGGCGAAGTTCCCGGAGATGGTGCTGTTGGTGACCGTCAGCGTTCCGACGTTATAGATGCCGCCGCCGCTGAAGCAGGAGCCGAGGCTTACCGTGTTGCTGGAGATCGTGCAGTTGGTGAACGTCAGCGTGCCGTAATTCTGGATGCCGGCGCCGCCTTCGGCTACCGTACTACTGTTCTCGATGGTGAGGCCGGAGATAAAGACTGTTGCGCCCGACCCAACGTAGAAGGCCGGTCCGCCTCCGCTGATCGCCAGCTGTGACGCGCCGGGACCAGGAATGGGACCAGCGATATTCATGGAAACTTTGATATCAAACCCGCCATTGGTCAACGTGATCGGGCTGGTGACGCCTTCAAAATTGATGAGGGCGTCGTCGTTGCTGGCATTGGCGTTCAGAATCGCCTGACGCAGGGAACCTGGGCCGCTGTCGCCGTTATTGGTAACTGTGAAGATTGTGATCGCCCAGGCGGGTGAGGCGCTGAAGAATACCAGCATCAGGATGGCCGCAACGGTTACAGTCGCGGTGGTGCGCGTCCACGCCTCCGCGAAATGCAGCCCGCGCCCTATTCGATCTGATACGGCTCGATCCATCTGACTCCCCCGGACCACGGCATTACTTCGCGGCCTTTCCCTTTCCGGCCGTTTGAACGTCTTTCCAGACGGGTGATTATCTCGCGGCCGCGCGTAACTCAAGGCAGCGCTGGCCGCTGCGCCCTTTGCCAAGAAAAAAACCGGTGCGGCGGTCCACAGACCGGCGACCGGCGCTGTACGGAGCGGTCGGGATTAGGTAGCCTGTGCGGAATTCGCCGGCTGCATGCGTTTCGAGTTGCGCCGGACACAAGCACACTTGAAGCGAGGAGCGTTGGAGCATCAATGATTTCAGGGTTTTTTGGTCTTTTTCGATTTTTGGGCACAAGGCGTAGTTTACATAATACTTCTTATGCGAAGTTGAGCTACGGCAAAACGATAGCAGGTGTGTGCGCATTCGTTGGCGCGATGGCCTTGTTGTGCGGCGGTAGCGTCGCCCTCGCACAAAGCACGCTCGCGTCCCCTGCTTCGGGCGCGGCGCCGGTCGCCACTGATCCCGCGCGCGACGCGGCGTTGAAGACTTATCTGCAGAAGCACTTCAAGATTCCAAGTCCCGAGCTCATCAAGCTGGGCCCTGCCTTCAAGACGCCGATTGACGACCTGCTCGCGCGCCAAATTGTCGTCAGCAATGAACAGGGACAGAACATCGCGACTACGATGTTTTTCGACAAAGATGAGAGCAAGGCGATTATAGGACAGTTTATCGACATCAGCTCGGAGCCGTGGGGACGGGTTAACATGGGCGCGGTGAGCCTGGACGACCGGCCGACGCAGGGACCGGCGAACGCGCCGGTGACGATCGTCGAGTTTGCCGACTTCGAATGCCCGTTCTGCGCGCATGCGTTCAGCGTGATCGAGACGATCGTCAACACGACCTACAAGGGCAAGGTGAAAGTAATTTTCAAAGCTTACCCGCTCAACGTGCATCCGTGGGCGATGAAAGCGGCCGAGGCGGCCGAATGCGCGCGGCTGCAGAACCCGGCGGCGTTCTGGGATTTCGCGCGCTACTTCTACACCAACCAGGGAACGATCAACGCGAAGAATCTGCCGGACCAGGTGGCCAAGCTGGCGAAGGCGCAGAAGCTCGACGAGCCTTCACTGAAGGCATGCATGGACAGTCCGCAGACCGAGGCGCGCGTGAAGCAGGATCAGTTGGACGGCAACTCGATTCACGTCACGTCGACGCCGACCTTCTTCGTCAACGGCATCCCGGTAGTGGGATTGCCCGACGGGAAAGTTCTCGACTTCGTGATTGACTCGGAGCTCGCGGGAAAATAGCGGCGCCGTCCGCGCCACTAATGAATAACTACCGGCTGCGCACCGCCGGCCGCGGCTGAAGGCGGCGGCGGAATCTGGGCGGGCGCGCCGAGCAGTGCCAGCGATTCCAGCACGTCCTGGCGCTGCTGCGCGAACGGATGAGCGGTGAGGAAGCCGCGGTAGGCGGCGATGGCGCCCTCCTTGTCGCCCGCCCTGGCGAGCATCCGCGCGACACCGAGCTCCGCCCTCACCTGCTCCGGCCCCGGATCGGCGGCCGCCTGCTGATAAGCGCCCGCGGCTTTTTTCCAATCTGCCATGCGCTCGTAAACTACCGCGAGGTTCGTCAGCGCAAGACTGCGGAACGTCGGGTCGCGCTCCTCGGCGAGAAACGCGACCAGCGAATCGCGAGCACTAGCGAGGTCGCCGTCGGCCAGGTATGCGCTCGCGAGGTAAAATCGCGCGAGGCGTCCGAGCCGGCGGCCCGGCTCTTCGTCGGCAAGCTGCTTGAATTGGGTCTCGGCCGGTTTGTTCTGGCCGGCGTTGAGTGCGGTGATCGCGTCGTAGAACCGGGCCGACACAAGACTGTCGCGATGGCGCTCGTAGTAGTACACGCCAATCGCGATCGCGCCGACCGCGACGACGACCGCAGTAGAAATCAGCACCTGAGTGAGATTGCCGAACAGGAAGTCGCGGGCGCTGTCGACCAGCGTGGTGAGCTCGTCGGGCGCTTTGAGTTCCTTTTGCGTTATTTTTCGGCGATGGGTAGTCGGCGGCATCGAAAGCTCCAGCGGGCCAAAAAAAACCGCCCGGCAGAGGACCAGAGGAGTTAGCGCGCAGGCGCCCTTACATCTTGTATTTGAAATCCTCGGGCGACATCCGCTCGAGAATCTCAGACCATTTGTCGCGCGAGACACCGGCAAGATTCTGATCCGAGGTCTGCTGCTCGCCCTGCGATTCGTGGAGCTCGCTGCTGGCTTCGAGCACTTTCTTGGCCACGTAGATGGGCGACTTGGTGCGCAGCGCCAGCGCAATCGCGTCGCTCGGCCGAGAATCGATTTCCAGCGCCTTGCCGTCGCGCGTCTTGACGTGGATTCGTGCGAAGTAAGTATTCTCGCGCAACTCGGTTATCTCGGCGGACTCGACCGTCGCGCCGAACTCGAGCAGCAGGTTGCGCAGCAGGTCATGCGTCATCGGACGCTGCGGCTTGACCGCTTCGAGCTCGGTGGCCATCGCGGTGGCCTCGAGCGGGCCGATCCAGATATGGAGGTTGAGCTTGTTGTCGGGATCCTTGAGGACCACGATCGGCATCTTGGTGGAGGGGTCGAGAATTATCCCCCCAACAATCATCAGAATGAAATCTTCCCTGTGACCAGCCATAGACGGGATCTTCAACCGTTTCTCTTCAAGCGCGCGCGGCTTCGAGGCGAAATCCCGAGCAGCACCTGGAGAAAATATCTTGGCCCAAA
Organism: uncultured delta proteobacterium; assembly: GCA_963724395.1. Lineage (GTDB taxonomy): Bacteria > Desulfobacterota > Binatia > Binatales > Binataceae > Binatus. The sequence goes on from CAVRUK010000006.1 coordinate 1,764,827, forward strand.
GACGGCGTGTGGTCAACCGAACAAGCTGCGCGGCCGCACGGATCGAATCCGTCAGCCTGCGACCAGGCGATCGACGACGCGGTAAAGCTGGTTGAGATTGCGGCACTCTTCCACCAGGTCGCAGTGCGGGGCGTAGCGATCCATCTCGCTGTCGCCGAAGCCCCAGGTATTGCGGCTCTCAGGATTAAGCCAGATCACTCTTTTGGCGCGCTGGCGGATTTCACGCAAGCACCAATCGTGCGGGAGATTGTAATTGTTGCGCGCGTCGCCGAGCACGATGACGGTGGTGCGCTTGTTCACCGAGCCAATGTGATCGGTAACGAAGTTGCGGAACGCGTAGCCGAAGTTCGAGTGCGCGTACACGTTGATGATATCGCCCTTGAGCGCGACGTCGAGCGCTTCCTTGGCGTCGTTGTTGCGGAAGCACTCGGTCACTTCGCCGATGTCGGCGACGAAGATGAAACTGCGCACGCGCGAGTAGAGATCCTGCAGCGAGTATACGAATTGCAGCATGAAGCGCGAGGCGTTGCGCACCGAATCCGAAACGTCGCACAGGATTACGACCTGCGGCTTTTCTTTCTTGCGCTTCTCGAAGCGAAGTTTGAACGGCACGCCGCCATACTCGAGGTTCTGGCGCAGCGTGCGCTTGATATCGAAGCGGCCCTTCTTGGCGCGCTTGCGGCGGACGGTGATGACGTTCTTGAGGCGCTGCGCAAGGCGCGTCACCGCCTCGTTCATCTTCTTGAGCTCTTCTTCGGTCAGGTAATAGAAACTCTTCTCGCCGATTTGGTTGAGGCGCTGATCTTCCTTCTGCTTGATATCGCGCTTCTCGCGCTCCATCCGGACGTAGCGGCGGATAATGTCGTCGAGCGCCTTGAGGCGGCGCTCGAGATACTCCTCCATCCGAGCCTTGAGCTCTGAGCCGATGTCCATCTTCTCGAGCTGCTCGCGCAGTTCCTTGATCTCGGCTTCTATTTTGTCCAGCCCGAGCTGGCGGGCGAGCGCGCGCGCGAAGTAGTTCTCCTCGATCGTGCGCTCGATGCCTTGCAGCTTGACGGCGCGCGAGGCTTCGCGAATCTTGCGTTCCATCTCGCCCGAGTTGTTCTGCAGCAGTTGCTTGGCGAGCTCCGAAAGGTTCTTGCCCTCTTTCTTGAGCATCTTCTCGACTTCGTCCAGGAATTTCTGGAATTCCTGATCGGACATCGAGAGCGCGTTCTGCACGGCCTGGCTCGCCTGCTTGATGATCTCGCCGAGGCCGGAGAAGTAGATGTCGAACAACTCTTCGAAGACCGGCAATTCGCTGGCCCGCTTGACCATCGTGGCCCGCAACGCGGAGCGGAACGCGTCGCGCTCGGCGAGTCCGGTGACTTCGGAAGCGCTGAATGCGTCGAGCGTCTCGGCCAGCGAGACGCGCACGCCGTTCTCGCGCAGCAGGTTCGCAAATTCGACCAGCTTCTCTTGCATGGTGTGCGGTGCCCTACCCTACTACCCGTTCAGGACGCTTCACCGTCAATTCAGGAGATCCTTGTCGCTGCCGGCTTCGGTGCCGCGACGCGCACGCACGCGGCGCACGTAATCCTTGAGCTCTTCCTGCGCTTTGCGCACGTCGCCCTCGTACTTGACGATCGTGTCGAGCGTCTCGGTGACAAGTTCCTGGTCGAGGCTGTTCACATTCAGCAGCGTCAGCGCCTTGACCCAATCGAGCGTCTCGCTGATGCCGGGCGTTTTCTTGAGATCGAGCTTGCGCAGCGATTGCACGACGGTGACGACTTCCTCGGCGAGCTTGACTGCGGCCTCGGGCACCTTGAGCTTGACGATCGCGAGTTCCTGCGCGCGATCGGGAAAGTCGATGTACAGATGCAAGCATCGGCGCTTCAGTGCGTCGGACATTTCGCGCGCGTTGTTCGACGTCAGCACGACCAGCGGAATGTGCTTGGCCTTGAGCGTGCCGAGCTCGGGCACGGTCACCTGGAAGTCGGAGAGCAACTCGAGCAGGAACGCCTCGAACTCGGCGTCGGCCTTGTCGATCTCGTCGATCAGCAGGACCGACGGCTGCTCGCTGGAAATCGCCTTGAGCAACGGGCGCGGCAGCACGAATCGCTCGGAGAAAAATACTTCGTCCTGCGCGGCGATGCGGTCGACGGCTTCGGTCAGCCCTTTGGCTCCGACCAGCACCTCGCTGATCTTGTCCTTGAGGATTTGCGTGTAGAGGAGCTGCTTAGCGTACTCCCATTCGTAGAGCGCCTTGCCCTCGTCGAGGCCCTCGTAACACTGGAGGCGGATCATGTCGAAGCCGAGCGACGCTGCGAGCACCTTGGCCAGGTCGGTCTTGCCGACGCCGGCGGGGCCTTCGACCAGGATGGGCTTGCGCATTTCACTTGCCAGGTAGATGACGGTGGCGATTCGCCGGCTGGCAATATAATTGTTCTTGGCAAATCGCTCGACTACGTCCTCGATCGATGAAAACATCCATCCTCCTTGACAGCGGAACCCGAAGGGGCAAGCCCCGCGCGGAATAGATTAAATATCACGCCAAGTTAAGGCGAGGAAACCCACCTTAACGGTCGGTATGTTCAAATGTGCGGCTCCTCCCAGTTTTGGCGGATCTGGGCCTGAAGCGAACCTGCGCTCATTCAAAGAATGGCGCGAGCATCTTGAGCAGCGCCGAGGTGAAGTCGCGCGCGGAGCGGGTGCGACGCGCCGAGTTTGCACAGACGAGGGCCGCCTCGCTGATTGCACCGGAGACCAGGCGGCCGATCGCTTCCAACTCGCGCGGCGATATCCGCCCGAGCCGTTTCCGGTCCATCGGCGCCTGCATCGAGCCGCCGAAATGACGCGCGTCGATCTCGCGCCACTTCTCCCATCCAAGCACCGCGGGTCCGTCAACCAGCAGGACCTGGCGGAACTTGTCGCCGGCAATCGAGGTCAGATACCGAAGTGTCCCCCGTTCGAAGCGGTCCAGTATGCTCGTGCCCGCGGCCGCCGCGGATACGACTTCAGTGGCCAGCGCCGCGGTCATCTGCTCGAAGACGTGGGCGAAGATCTGTTCCTTGGATTTGAAGTGATGATAGACGGCGCCCTTGGCGACACCGGCGCGGCCGGCGATATCGTCGATGCTGGTGGCGTCGAAGCCGCGCATTGTGAACAGGTGGCCGGCCGCTTTCAAAATCGCGGCGACGGTGGCGGCGCGCCGTTGGTCCTGGCTGGTCATCGTTGCTCCATTACCGGTTGACAAACCGACGCAGGGTCGGTAATTGATGCTTACCGACCGCGAGTCGGTACGTCTGCAAATCGGAGAATATCACAATGGAAACCGTTTCTTCGACACTGTGCTTCATGGGCGCGCTGCTGTTCGCGCTCGGCATGCTGATTGGCGCCGTCATCCCGAAGTTTCGCAGCCCGCGTATTGCACTGTCGGCGCATCTGGCGGCGATAGAGAGCGGCCTCGGTCTCATCGCGTTCGGGCTGCTAATGCCGCATCTGGCGATCTCGGCCGGATGGGCCGCAGCCATCGGCCACGGGTTGTGGGTTTCCCTTTACGTGATGTGTATCGGGCTGCTGTTCGCCGGGTTGTTCGGCACCGGCAAGGTTTTCCCGATTGCCGGTGGCGACCAGCCGGCGAAGCGGTGGCAGGAAAACACGGCGACCACCCTGATTGCGATTGGCTCCATTGGCAGCCTCGCAGCGGTTGTAGTGCTGCTTTCGCAATGGCGCTGGGCCGCGTAAGCACGCGTGCGATCATTTCAAATGTGGAGCTCTTCCCAGACTTGTTCGCTGCGATCGAAGCGCTCGCGCGACAGTGCGGACGCGTCGAAGGCGCCGTACCTGCCGTTGGCGATCAGGTCGGCGAGCGCCTGGCCGGCGCCGTAGGATTGCATCACGCCGCGGCCGCTGAACGAATGCGCCTCGTACACGCGCTTCGCTGGTGTGGCGCGGCCGACGATCGCGCTGCGGTCGGGACTGACTTCGTACAGCCCGGCCCATCCGGTGACGTGGCGCAGACGTTCCATCGCGGACATCCGCGCGTACATCCGTGGCCAGATTTCGTTCAGGAAAAACGGCTCGCCGTCGTAGTTGAAGTGATAACCGGGCGGCTCGTCGGGCGGCGAGTATCCGGCGAGGATGTGCGCGCCCTCGTTGTGAAAATACACGCCCGAGGTATCGACGATCATGCCGTAGTTCGCGAGGTTGGTCGCGCGATTGTCGACGATGCATACCTGGCGGCGAATCGGCTGCGTCCAGTTGCGCATGCCTAGCAGCTTCATCGCAGTCGGCGACCATGCTCCGCCGGCGACTACAATCGCGTCGGATTTGAGCTCGAAGACCTGACCCGTCTCGGCTTCGCCGGGGCCGTCCTGGGTCATCATGCGGACAAGGCCCTCGTCGGTGTGCGGCTCGTCGGACTGCCAGCATTGGATGCGTACGTCTGAAGCGCCCGTATCGATCGCGACGACGTAGGTGCGATCGAGAAACTGCGCGCCGAGTTTCAGCCCGCGAGCGCGATAGTGCTCCTTGAGCAGATTCGGGTTGATGAGGCCGTCGGCGGGCGACAGGGTCGCGCCGGCGATGCCGTCGAGCTTGTCGATCTCGGGCACGCGGCGGTTGACCTCGGCGGGTGTGAGCGCCTCGATGGGATGGCCGAGCTCGCGCTGGAGCGGGATGTGCTCGACGGCGCCTGCGAACGTGTCATTGTCGTAGAGCCAGAGATAACCCTTCTGGCGGAAGCCGACTTCGTCGCGCACGCGCTGATAGTACTCGATCGACGCGCGGCACAGCGCGATGTTGACGCGCTGCCACCAGGTGGCGCGCACGCCGCCCGCGTTTTTCTCGCTCGAGCTGAGGCGTCCGCTGAGATCGATATCGACGGCGAGCGCTTTGAGTCCGCGCTCGGCAAGGCCCATCGTCACGGAACTGCCGACGACGCCCGCGCCGATGACGATCACGTCGAATCGTTCCCCTGCAATCACGTGGTGATTCTATCAAAGTGACAAAGTTGAGGATCGCGCGCGCTCGCAGACTTAATCGTATGTGAAACCCCTCCTGGGTTTCACGCTTCCCTGGGCAGGGGTGACCCCTGCACCCGGTACTAGGAGAAAGATGCGGGACTTCGTCCCTGTTAGAACTTCTGCTGGGGAGGACGGAGCTTGTGCCAGGGGCCGGTGTGCGTTACTTCCTCCGTCGGCTCCGTGTCTCAGGCGGAGCGGGACGTCTTCGTTTAGACCAGTACTCTTTCCAGTGCTGGCTACAAAAAGGTCCGACGTGAGACGGCAGCGAACGACCGCGTGGGTATACCATCAGCTGGTCGCAGTCCGAAACTTTGCATCTCATGGTTGTATTGGGCCTCCTCGTCGAGATTGCTGAGCGGGCGTATCGGCCGTCTGACCCGGGCCGCGCTTCCATTTCTTCATCACGGACTGGACTTTTTTCGTGCTTGCGAAGTCGCCGGCGTCAGCTTCCTTGAGCGCGGCTTTGGTCTCTGAGATTTGCCATTCGTTCAATTCGAAACAGGCGCGAATCTTCTTTACTACCGACATATTTGTATTGTGCTGGCTACATCGGGGTACAGCAAGTGAGAGCTCATCTGAAATGTCGCTGGAGCGGGCCTGCCGGCCGCGTTGCGGCCGGCAGCCTCTCCTGTAACGTAACACTCGAAGTAAGATTCGGAGTCGCCTTGCGACCCCTCTTGTGCGGATGCCTGTTAGGCTGTCAATTTTGATCGGATGTGCACGTTGGCGATTTATTTTCAGGCGACACGCGACTGTCCGGTTGTGATTGCCGCTAATCGCGATGAGTTTCTTGAGCGGCCGGCGGGCGATCCTGCTACCCTGCTCGAGAATCCGCATGTTGTCGGCGGCAAGGACCTCAAGGCCGGCGGCACCTGGCTCGGGATTAGCGAGCACGGGATCGTTGCGGGGCTGCTGAATCGGCGCGCTGACAACGGCGCGAATCCTGATGCGCGATCGCGCGGGCTGTTGTGCCTCGACGCGCTGCGGCGGCGGACCGCAGCGGAGGCGGCGGAGTTCGCAGCGCACGAGCGCGGGTCGGATTACAATCCATTCAACCTGCTGATGGTGTCGCGGACCGAGGCGTTCGTCGCTTACAATCGCGGCGCGTCGATCGAAGTGGTCGCACTCAAACCGGGACTGCATCTGCTGTCCAACCTCGACGTGGATGATTTCGAGTGTCCGAAGATTAGTGCGTCGTACGGGAAGTTTGCGGAGCTTGGTAATCGCGCGGATTTTCAGTGCGATCCGATCGGAAATCGCGCAGCGCTGGGGGCGCTGCTGGCGGATCACAATACTCAGCTCGATTCCCGATCAGGACGTCCCAACGCGTTGTGCCTGCATCTGGAGAACTATGGGACGCGGTCTTCGAGCTTGATTTTTATGCGTGAGGAGACGGCCGAGGTCGCGCACTACTTCGCGCCGGGGCCGCCGTGCGTGACGGCGTACGGTGCCGCGATTGTGCCGCGTCGCGGCGAGAGGAATACACTTGATTGAATGTGAAACCCCTCCTGGGTTTCACGCTTCCTTGGGCAGGGGTGACCCCTGCACCCAGTACTAAGACTCAGGGGCTGAAGTAGGCGGCTATGCCCGTCAGCACGAAGCATCCGATGGCGATGGATGCGGAGGCCAGGAAAATCGACGCGAGGAATGGCGGCTCGATCACGAAAAACAGGATGAAGCCAGCGACAATCGCGACGACGCTGGCGATTATCGCGAAGACCATGCTCACCGTGCGCAGCTGCGCCATCGCAGATCTCCAGAGCCACGGCCGTGAAACGATTCGCTTGACGCCGGGGCGCATCCGAGTATACGCCGTGGGTTCATCGGACGGTCACTGGACCGGACCGACGGGGGATTTGAATCGATGCGCATTTGCTATCCAAACTCGCGACGGAGTTTGCTGACCTGTCTGATTGTCGCGATTGTCGCCGCCGTTGCAACCGCGCATCCGGGCCGCGCGCAACTGGGCGAGTCGGGGCTCGATTGGCAGCAGCGCTTCCTCGGTATCCTGCCCCTGGTCAAGCCCGATCCGAAAGACCCGGTGGTGGTGACGGTCAACGGCGCTCCGATCACGGCGGCGGAAATCGCCGACTACGCGAAGACCGAAGCGCGGATGATCAATGCGACCAGCACCGAAGAATCCAGGGCCGTGTTCCGCGATGCGAGCGAGAATCTAATCAACCGGCAACTGCTGCTGCAGGAAGCGGCGAAACGCAAGATCACGATTCCCGACGCAGCGGTCGCGCAGCGCGCGCGCGAGTTCCAGGTTGGCGGCGCCGAAGGCCAGACCGTCCCGCAAAGCGGCGCGCCGGATGCGCAACTGATGAACGCGGTGCGCGGATCGATGATGATCGAGAAGATGCTCGACGACGAATTCCGGGCGCATCATGTGCAGCCGACCGACGCGCAGATTCAGCAATACTACGACGAGCATCGCGATCTGTTCGTGAAGGATCCCGGCGAGGTGCAAATCGCGCATATCGCCGTGAAGCTTCCCGCCAACGCGACCGACGCGCAGAAGAAAGCGGCGGAGGAAAAGATAATCAAGATTTACAAGGAAGCGGAAAAGAGCAAGGACTTCGCCGCGCTCGCGAAACAGAACTCCGAAGATACGGAATCGGCGGCGAAGGGCGGCGACCTCGGCTACTTTCGGCCCGGGGTGTTGCCACCGGTGATCGACAAGATGGTGTTCGCGACGCCCGTCGGGCATCTGACGCAAATCGTCGAGTCGAATCTTGGTTACAGCTTTATCAAAGTAGTTTCACGGCGCGGCGAGACGATTTCACCGCTGTCCGAGGTGAAGGCGAAGATCGCGATGTTCATCCTCGACGAAAATGAGGATGCGGTCGTGAAGGAGGTCATCAAGAAGATCGCGAAGGGCGCGAAGATCGAGTTCAAGAGCCCGCCGACGCAGAGCGCAGGCGCGAAGCCGGAGGCGCGGAACTAGGAATCTAATGTGAAACCCCTCCGTGGGTTTCACGCCTCCTTGGGCAGGGGTGACCCCTGCACCCACTACTAAGGCTAGGATGTAAGTAGGCGGCCGCCTTCCAGGGCCAGGATTGCGCCGGTGGCGAAGTCGGTCTCGCAGAAGAACACTACGGCGCGGGCCACGTCTTCGGGCGACCCCATTTTTTTTGTCAGCGTGCGACTTACGAGGCGTTCTATCTCGGCCTTCGTGTAGTTCTCGGGAGGCGTCACCATCCCTAGCGCAATGCAGTTCACCTGGACTTCGGGCGCCAGTTCTTTGGCTAGCGCTTTTGTAAGGCCGATGAGTCCGCTCTTCGAGACTGAGTACGGCAGGTAGTCTTTGTACGGGCGGATGCCGGCCCAATCTCCGATGTTGATGATTTTTCCGGCGCCATTCCGGCGCATCGCAGCGCCCGCATACTTCGACAGGAAGAACGGCGCCTTCAGGTTGGTGTCGAGGTTCGCGTCCCAGTCGCGCTCGGTGATCTCGGCGAGTGGCGTGGGTGCGAAGACCGACGCGGAGTTGACCAGGACGTCGATTCGGCCGAACGCGTCGAGGATGCTGGCGACCATCTGCTCGATTTCGGCGACGTTCTCGAGATTGGCGCGGAACGCCTGCGCCTTAGCGCGCTTGCTCGCGATTTCGGCGACGACCGCGTCGGCTTCGGTCTGCGAGCTGCGGTAGTGAACCGCTACAGCTGCGCCCTGTTCGGCGAACTTTAGTGCGATCGCTCGTCCTACGCGGCGGCCTGCGCCAGTTACCAGTGCGACTTTTCCTTTCAGGTCCATCGTGAGATTTTGGCCGTTAGAATTGGGGAACAGCTCGCGCCTTAAGAACCTAACCCCTAACCCCTTCTCCCGGTGGGAAGGGGAACCGGTCCAGAAGCTGATGCTTAGGCCTGGAGAGATGCGTGGATCGCTTTGACCAGTGCGAGGTTATCGGAGTGGCCGGTCTTCGACGCCGTGACGTGCGCGTGCAGCGGACGCCCGAGCAGGTAGAGGTCGCCGATGAGGTCGAGGACCTTGTGGCGCGCGAATTCGTCAGCGAAGCGCAGCGTGGTGTTCACCACTTTGTCGTCGTCGACGAGGATTGCGTTGTCGAGACGGGCGCCGCCGCCGAGGCCAAGTTCGTTGAGCTTGCGGAACTCGCGGACGGAGCCGAAGGTGCGCGCCGGCGCGATTTCGCGCGTGTATGCGCCCGGCGAAGTCAGCTCGAAGTGCAACTGCTGAACGCCGATCGGTTTCGGGTAATCGAGCTTGTAGTCAATGATCAGATGGTCGGCGGGCTCGGCCGTTATAAATTCGAGGCCCTCGCCTTCCTCGCCGACTATCACCATGCGCCTGATCCTGAGCGGCTCGACGGTCGCATCCTGCTCGGTGAGTCCGGCTTCGGCGATCTGCTTGCAAAACTCGAGCGCCGAGCCGTCGAGCGCGGGCACTTCGTCGTCGGTCTTGATGAGAAGATTGGTGATTCCGAACGCGTGCAGCGCCGACAGCAGGTGTTCCACCGTGCGGACCGAACGGCCGCCGCTGGTGAGCGTGGTGTTGTAACCGGTGTCGGTGACGTTCTCGAAGCGGACGGGAATGGCGGTCTCGTCGGCGAGCGACGTGAACACGATTCCAAATCCCGCGGGCGCCGGATGCAGAATGACTCCCGTCTTGAGCCCGCTGTGAAGCCCCTGCCCGCCCATCACGATGGAGCGCGCGATGGTTCGCTGCGGAATCGCGCCCGCGCGGATTGCCTCGCGGCCGGCGGCGCGGACTTCGGCGCTCATGCCGCGCGTGTTGGACGGATCCGGGCCGGCGGAGTCGCCCTCGAGCGCACGCGCGATCGACGCGAGCAATCCACTGACCGAGAACGGTTTCTGAATGAAGTCGGCGGCGCCGAGTTTGGTCGCGGCCACGGCGCTCTGGATATTGGCGTGCCCTGAAATCATGATGACCGGCACGCGCGGCTGCTCGGATTTGATCCGCCGCAGCAATTCGATGCCGTCCATCTCGGGCATCCAGACGTCGAGCAGAACGATGGCGGGACTCTCGCGCGCAATCAGGTCCATCACGCCCGGCGCGTGGCCGGTGTCGACGACCCGAAAGCCTTCGTCGCTCAAAATTCCGCGCAATGAGGACCTGATCCGCTCCTCGTCATCCACCACCAGCACGGTTTCATTCACGTCAAATTTTCTCCGGGAAAGCTTTTTGCCGCTTCGTCGCAGCGCGGTGAGGGTCGCATCAGCCGGTTGCCTTTGCGAATGGCTGGGATTTTACGGGAAACTCGAGCACAAATCTACTTCCGCGCGGCCGGTTATCGGTCACGCGGACGAAGCCGTGATGGTCGGTGACGACCGCGGAAACGATCGCGAGGCCGAGTCCGGTGCCGCCTTTTTTCCCCGAATAGTACGGCTCGAAGATGCGGGTGCGCAGGCGCGGATCGATTCCGGGGCCGTTGTCGGCGACTTCGAGCGTTACGATCGAGTCGTCGGGGCGACGATGACTGCGCACCTCGATCTTCGGGCCGGCGCCGTTATGACTGATGGCGGTGACGGCGGCGACCGCGTTGTCGAGCAGGTTGACCAGCGCGCGCTTCATCGCGTCGCGATCGATCGGGATGAGCGGAATCGCGGGATCGAGCGCGAGCGCGAACTCGACATTGGGATTCGCCTCGCGGAAGTTCGCGACGGTCTCGGTGGCGAGCGCGTTGATATCGCCGGGTACAGGATTCAGATGCGGCATCCGCGCGAACGCCGAGAATTCGTTCACCAGCCGCTTGAGATCCTCGACTTCGCCGATGATGGTCTTCGTGCATTCCTCGACCAGGGTGGATTCGATTCCGGGGCGCGCACCGAGCTGGCGCCGCAGACGTTCGGCCGAGAGCTGGATAGGAGTCAGTGGATTCTTGATCTCGTGCGCGATGCGGCGTGCGACTTCGCGCCACGCTTCCATCCGCTCGACCTTGGCAATCTGGCTAACGTCCTCGAAAAACAGCACCGTTCCAGCCGGCTCGTTGGGCGCGTCGCCGAGCGGACTCGCGGTCATCATCAGCTCGGTCTCATTGCCCGCAATTTCGAGCTTGACGGTCGAGCGGGCTTCGCGCGGGCGCGTGGCAAAGGCGAAAACGTCGTCGAGCACGCGGGCCAGCGTGGGCGGGAACGCCCCCTGGTAGTTGCGGCCGATGACATCGGCGGCGCTGAGATCGAGCAGCCGCTCGGCGCATGGATTAATCATGCTGACGAAGCCCTCGTGATCGAGCCCGACGACGCCCGCCGACACATTGCGCAGCAGAGTCTCGGTGTATTGGCGCCGGCGCTCGAGTTCGGCGGCGGAAGCGCGCAGATCGGCGGTCATCTGATTGAAGGAATCGACGAGCTGCCCGATCTCGTCGTCGCCGACGGCGGGAATGCGAAAGTTGAGATCGCCGCCGGCGATCGCCTGCGTCCCGCGCGCGAGCAGCTTGATCGGGCCCGTGATTCGCGCGAGAGAAAAATTCCAAACCAGCTCGCCAGCGTCACGACGACGAGCCCAATCAGCACCAGCGTAAGCAGGTAGCTGTTCATGATAGGCTGGCGGAGGATTCGCAGCTGAAAGTAATCCTCGGAGACGCGCGAGATGTTGGTGGCGCGGGTCGCGAGGCTTTGCGGCAGATAGTAATCGACCAGCACCGCTCCGAGCACGTTGTCGGTTTCGCTGGAGACGTAAATCGGCGCCGAGCCGCGGACCACGTCGGCGCTGCCGAGGCGGTCGGTGCGCGTAAGCGCCTGTCCCTTCAGGGTTTGCGAGATGATCGGCGAATCAGGCGAGGCGCCGATGCCGGTGGGCGTCTTGGGGCTGATGTCGATGAGCAGCAGTTTGCGATCGGCGGAGAAGACCTCGATGGTGCCGAGGTTGTATTCCTGCTGGCGCTTGGCGATGAACGTTTTGAGCTCGTCGCGCTTACCCGGCGCGAGCAGGCCTTGCGCCGAGATCTCGCCCGCCAGCACGCGCGCGAAATGCGACGCGTTGTTGGCCGAGTTCAGGTAGTAGGTCTTCGCGATTTCGAGCGAGTCGTTGAGAATCTGTTCGTACTCGGGATTGAACCAGCTGTTGATGTCCGCATGCAGGAACACGCCCGACACGTAGAGCAGGAACGCGCTCGGGATCAGCGCGACCGCGATGAATCCGGCCACCAGCCGCACCTGGAATTTCGAGCCGATCAGTCCCCGGCGGCGCTCGAAGATGACCTTGGCGAGATTGCGTCCGACCAGGAACAGCATCAGGCCGAGCAGCAGGAAGCTCAGGTTGAAGAGCGAGATGACGGCGAGATTGGAGACCAGCGAGGTGTGACGCGTCAGCGGCGGCAACTCGGTTTGCGCGAGCACGAATGCGACCAGAGTCACTCCCGCGACGCCGACCGCGATAAGTTCGCGCCGCCGCCGCTTGCGCTCTGCGAGCCGATGCGGGCTTACGGATTTTTCGGCTGCCAAAGCGTCAACGCCTCATCAACGAAAGCACTATGGTTGCGACGATACTGAGAAGAATGCAGGTGGCGAGCGGAAAATAGAAGGTGAAGTTGCCGCGCCGGATGTAAATGTCGCCCGGCAGCTTGCCCACATACGGCACCGACGACATTCCCCATAGCGCCAGACCCACGAGCGCGATCGCGATACCGGCGAAGACCAGGCTTTTTCCTATCGGCGCCATCTGCTCGCTGCCACGGCACCGATTGTACAAGACGGACGGCCCTGGCAATACACGGGCGCCCTTCCCCGCTCGACGGCCCTAGGCGTGGGCGTGCGCGTGCGATTTGGCGCCCGCAGCCTCGCGCGCCGCGTTCGTCTCCTTGATGATTTTCTCGGCGACGGGCGCCGGGGCCTCCTCGTAATGCGAGAAGTGCTGCTCGAACGAACCGCGGCCCGACGTGATCGAGCGCAGGTCGGGCGCGTACTTGAGCACCTCCGACATCGGCACTTGCGCCTTGATCACCTGGCCGTTGCCCTTGCTGTCCATGCCCAGGACTTTGCCGCGCCGCGAGTTCAGATCGCCAATCACGTCGCCCATGCACTCGTCGGGGCATGCGACTTCGATCGCGACGATCGGTTCGAGGATGATCGGCCGGGCTTTTTCCAGCGCCGCCTTGAAGCCCATCGAGGCGGCGATCTGAAACGCCATGTCCGAAGAATCGACGTCGTGATAACTGCCATCGAAGACGGTCACCCTGACATCCACCATCGGATAGCCGGCCAGGAATCCGTCGACCAGCGTGTTGCGGACGCCCTTTTCGACCGACGGAATGAAGTTGCGCGGGATGACGCCGCCCACGATGTTGTCGACGAACTCGAAGCCCTTGCCGCGCGGCATCGGTTCGATCTTGAGCCAGCAATCGCCGTATTGCCCGCGTCCGCCGGACTGCCGCTTGTACTTGCCCTGCGCTTCGGCGCGTCCCTTGATCGTTTCCTTGTACGGAACCTTAGGCGCCTGCAGCTCGACATCGACGTTGAATTTTCGGCGCAGCTTTTCGACCGTGATTTCGATATGCATCTGGCCCGTGCCCGACAAGATGATGTCGTGGGTCTGCGGATCACGATGCATCTCGAGCGCCAGGTCCTCCTCGATCAGCTTTTGCAATGCTGCGGACGATTTCTCTTCATCACCCTTGGTCTTGGGACGAATCGCGAAAGAGATCACGCCCGCCGGACGCGTCAGCGGCGGCATCGCGAGCACCGGTGCCTTCTCGTCGCATAGAGTGTCGCCGGTGGTGGTGTCCTTCAGCTTGGCGACGGCGACGATTTCGCCGGCGATTGCGCTTGCGATAGGGGTCTGCTTCTTGCCCTCGAGCCGCAGCAACTGGCCGAAGCGCTCCTTCGTTTCGCGCGTCGAGTTGAACACGCCCGCATCGGTCTGAGCGCGGCCGGAAATTATGCGGAAAATTGACAGCTTGCCGGCGAACGGATCGATGATCGTCTTGAACACCAGCGCCGCAAAGGGAGCCGCCGGATCGGCGGGACGGCTGACGGGCTCGCCGGTGGTGGGATTCTGGCATTCGACCGGCGGACGCTCGTTGGGTGCGGGCAGAAACGTCGTGATCGCGTCGAGCAGCGGCGCGATACCGATATTCTTCGCGCCCGAGCCAGCGAAGACCGGCGTGATCTTGCGCTCGACGACGGCCGCATGCAGCGCGGCGCGCACCTCGGCGTCGTCGAGAGTTCCCTTGTCGAGATATTTTTCGAGCAACGCGTCGTCGGTCTCGGCGACCGCTTCGAACAGCGCGGTGCGCGCTGCTTCCGCGCTCGCCTTCAGCTCCGCGGACAGTTCCTCTTCCCTGAATTTGCCGCTGGTGTCGGCGTAGGTCAGCGCCTTCATCGCGAGCACGTCGACGACTCCCTTGAAGCCGAGCTCCTCGCCGATCGGGATCGTCAGCGCGACGGCGCGCGCGCCGAGCACCTTCTCGAGGTCCTTCATCGCCGCGTCGAAGCTGGTACGTTCGCGATCGAGCCGCGACACGAACGCGATTCGCGGCAGCTTGAGGTCTTCGGTCGCGGCCCAGATTTTTTCGGACTCGACTTTGGTATCGGCGCCGGGACTAATCAGCATCACGACGCCGTCAACTGCGCGCAAAGTCGTGAGCGTCTCAGGCAGGAACGCGGTGTAGCCGGGCGTATCGGCGAAAATTATCTCGGTCTTCTTCCAGTTGAGATGGTTGAACGCGGAACTGATCGAAATGTGATGCTTGGTTTCTTCGGGCTCGAAGTCCATCGCCGCCGAGCCGTCATCGGGCTTCCCGAGTCGCTGCACCGCGCCCGCTGTGAAGAGCATCGCGTCGGCGGCCTGCGTCTTGCCGGTCCCGCCCTGGCCCACGATTGCGATTGTCTTAAGCCGTCCGATTTCCTCCACAGCCATGGAGTCACCTCTCAGCTTGCCCGCCGGGACCAGCGCCGAATTCAGAGCGCCGCGCCCCGATCGATGCAGTTATTTCGCTTGATCACATAAAGCTACTCGTACGCCCCCTCCACGCTCACCTCACCCGCGACGATTCTCTCCACACGGTCTCCGATGTCTAGCAGCAGTGCACCCGTCGCGTCGATTCCTTTCACCACGCCCGATTGGCGCCGCCCGCCGTCCACAATCGCGATACGCTTGCCGGTCAGGGCCGAGAAGCGCTCCCACGCGGGGCGAACCGACTCGAAGCCGCGCGTCAGGGATTCCATATAGCGGGAGTCGAGCAGATTAAAAAGCGAATCGGCGATCGCAATCCGGTCGCATGCATGCCCGGTGGCGATACGCATCGAGGTCGCCTTGTCGCGCAAGTCGGGCGGGAGGTCGTCGGCGGCGAGATTGATATTGAGGCCGATGCCGAGCAGCACGCAGTCGAGATTCTGGCGCGCGTCGGTCACCGCCTCGGCTATAATGCCGCCGGCCTTGCGGCCGCGCAGCCACACGTCGTTGGGCCATTTGAGCGCGACGATTCCCGGAGCCTCCCGCTCAAGCGCCTCGGCGGCGGCGACGCCGGCGACCAGGCTCATGCGCGGCACGTCGGCGAGCGGAATCGGCGGGCGGAGGATTATCGTCGTGTAGAGGTTGACGCCGGACGGCGAATGCCACGTGCGGCCCATCCTGCCCCGCCCCGCCGTCTGCTGCTCGGCGATTACGAGCGTGCCCTGGTCGGCACCGCTCGCGGCCAACTCGCGTGCGGCTTCCTGGGTGGAGTCGATCTCGTCGAAATAATGGATTCGCCAGCCGATTCGGCCCGGCGCGCCTCGTTCGATCGCAAGATATGGATTCTGAGGCATTACTTTAAGTTCTCGATTTCGCAAACGCAGCGGGCGCGCACGGCGCCCGCCAATCAGACCGCGTCAATTCTCATGCTGATATCCAGAAATCGCGCCGAATGGGTCAGCGCGCCGACAGAGATTAGATCCGCGCCGGCCTCGGCGATCGCGCGAACGGTCTCGAGCGTCACGCCGCCGGAGACTTCGAGCTGAACTTTAGATCCCGCTAGCGCGCGCGCTTTGCGGATGTTGTCGAGCGTCATGTTGTCGAGCAGGATCGCGTCGGCGCCGGCTTTAAGTGCTTCTTCAACTTGCGCCAGCGTCTCGCATTCGATCTCGACTTTGAGCGTGTGCGGTGCGACTCGGCGCGCGCCCTCGATTGCTTTCGTCACCGTGCCGGCCGCCGCGATATGGTTCTCCTTGATCAGCACGCCGCTGTCGAGTCCCAGGCGATGGTTGCGCCCGCCGCCGACGCGGACGGCATACTTCTCGACGACCCGCAGGCCGGGATGAGTCTTGCGCGTGTCGATAATCTTCGCGCGGGTGCCCGCGACCGCGTCGACGAACGCGCGCGTCGTGGTCGCGATTCCCGAGAGCAGCTGCACGAAGTTGAGCGCGGTGCGCTCGCCGATCAGCAATCCAGCGAGCTTGCCGTCGATTTCCGCGAGCAGATCGCCGGCCTTCAGTTGTGCGCCTTCGGGCGCGAGCGCGACCATCCGCGGCTCGGCACCCGCCTGCCGCATAACGGGCTCGATCAGGATGCCGCCGGCGAGAACCATCCGCGGTTCTTTGACGGTTATTCGCGCGCGCCCCATCGCACCCGGCGCAACGGTGGCAGCAGTCGTGATATCGCCCTGCCCCACGTCCTCGGCAAGCGCCCGCTTGATGAGTTCGTCGAGGTCCGTTTGTTTAAGAAGCTCCATCACTTTGACGATTCCGCTGAGATACTGACCGCGGAGCGACTCTCCTTACAACCTCCCCTTGTCCGAGGGGAGGTCGCCGCGCGCCGCAGGAGCGCGGCGGGAGAGGTGCAAAGCTCGCCGGCGCACAACGTTGATCTTCATGACCGCCTCGCGCCGCGACCCTGAACTTTTTGGCCTTATCGACCACCCTGCCCGCATGTTATCTTCAAGGTTTGTATTGACACCTTGACTAAACCTGCTCCACAAATAGTGTTCCACGATCATCCGGCGAAATTCCGTCACAACCGATATGCCTGTTTCGCGAGCACCCGCCCCTTCCGAAAAACAATTTTTGACGGAACGAAGCTACCGATAGTGGTACCCACATCGCTCACCACAACCTATGGTATGGATCGTTCACTTTTACGCCAAAACTCTCCGCGATCATGCGGGCTCACCGAGTCGCCGGAGCTGTTCTTTCAACAAATGTCGCTGGTCGCGAAGCGCATCCCGGCGCTGCTCGACCTCGGTTCTCGTCTCCGGATCCGCCTTCGTGAGGAACTTTTGATCATTCAGCCGCGCCTCGTGCTGGCTGAAATGCTTATCAACTTCAGCCAGTTGCTTTCGCAGCTTCTGCCGCGCCACCTCGAAATCAAAGCCCTCGGGTGCATCGATCGCCACGTCGGCCCACAACAGATGACCGGCTACAGCACGCTGTCCGGTCGGTTTTCCAACGGTCAGGCTTTTGAGCGTGCCCCGATTGATCGCGTAGGCCCGCCAGGTCTCGATCTCGCCTGCCGTGCTCTTGTCCCCAGGATTGATGAAGGCCGCAACCAGTTGACCGGGCTGCCATCCGAGGAGCGAACGCAAAGACCTGATCGCCTCGGTCGCCTCGATGCAGTGATTCATCGCAACTTCTTCCTCCGCCGACAGCGGATTGCTCGCCGACGCCTCCGGATACTTCGCTATCGGCAAATGCGCCGCGAGTTTTGGCTCGTCGAGGTATGGGCGAATCACTTGCCAGATTTCTTCCGACACGAACGGCATGAACGGGTGCAGCAGACGCAGCATCTTGTCGAAGACGTTGATCAGCACCCAGCGCGCGGCGGTCTGGCGCTCGCCACCGGCTTTGAGCGGCTCCTTGGACAGCTCGATGTACCAATCACAGAACTCGTGCCAGATGAACTGATACAGCTTCATCGCGGCGATGTTGAATTCGTACGCGTCGATCGACTTTGTGACTTCGCGAATCGTGTCGTCGAGGCGCGAAAGGATCCATCGTTCGGCCAATCCGAGTTTTGCGACTTCAACTTTGGCGAGCGGCTGGGCCGCGCCTTCGAGATTCATCATCACGAAGCGAGCTGCGTTCCAGATTTTGTTGGCGAATGCGCGCGACGCCGCGAACCTGTCCTGCGACAGGATCACGTCGCGGCCCTGCGCGGCCAACTGCGCCAGCGTGAAGCGGACCGCGTCGGCCCCGTACTGATTCATCAAATCGAGCGGGTCAACGACGTTGCCCTTCGTCTTGCTCATCTTCTTGCCGAGTTCGTCGCGCACCAGCGGCGTGATGTACACGTCCTTGAACGGGACTTTGTCGGTGAACTCAAGCCCGAACATCATCATCCGCGCGACCCAGAAGAAAATTATGTCGAATCCGGTCAGCAGCAGGCTGGTCGGGTAGTAGCGCGCAAAGTCCGCAGTGTTCTCCGGCCAGCCGAGCGTCGACATCGGCCACAGCCCGGAACTGAACCAGGTATCGAGCACGTCGCCAGAATCCCAAACGATGTCGGAGCCGTCGCACTCGGGGCATCGCGACGGCCGTTCGGCGGCAATGATCAGATGGTCGCATCGCACGCATCGGTAAGCGGGAATCCGATGGCCCCACCAGAGCTGGCGCGAGATGCACCAGTCGTGGATGTTCTCGAGCCAGTCGAAAAACGTGTTCTCCCAGAACTTCGGATGGAAGGTGGTGTCGCCATTGCGCACCGCTTCCATCGCGCGATTAGCCATTTCGCGCATCCGCAGGAACCACTGCTCGGAGAGCATCGGCTCGACGATCGTGTCGCATCGCGAGCACACCCCAACCGCATGCTTATAGGGCTCGATCTTTTCGAGGAGTCCCGCCAGCTCGAGGTCCTTCACGATTTGCTTGCGCGCATCCTCGCGCGACAGCCCGCGATACGGTCCGCCGTTCTCGTTGATTCGCGCCTTGGCGTCGAAGATCGAGATCTGCTCGAGGCCGTGACGCTTGCCCAGTTCGAAGTCCACCGGGTCGTGCGCGGGTGTGACTTTCAAGGCGCCAGTGCCGAATTCGCGATCGATCGCGGCGTCGGCAATGATCTTTATCTCGCGACCCATCAGCGGCAGCCGAATCGTCTTGCCGACGTACGATTTGTAGCGCTCATCGTCCGGATTCACGGCGACTGCGGTGTCGCCAAGCATCGTCTCGGGCCGCGTCGTCGCGATCGTGATAGAGCTACTGCCGTCCGCGAGCGGGTAGCGGATGTACCAGAGGCTGCCTTGGACGTCCTCGTGATCGACTTCGAGATCGGACAGCGCCGTTTCGCATCGCGGACACCAGTTGATGAGCCGCATCGCGCGATAGATGAGTTTCTTGTTGTAAAGATCGACGAAGACTTTCGTCACCGCCTGCGAGAGGCCCGCGTCCAGCGTGAAGCGCTCACGGCTCCAGTCGCAGGACGCGCCGAGGCGACGCAACTGGTTCAGGATTCGGTCGCCGTAAGTCTCGCGCCATTGCCAGACGCGATCGACGAATGCGTCGCGGCCAAGCATATGACGGTCCTTGCCCTCTTTTGCGAGGTCCTTCTCGACCGCGTTCTGCGTGGCGATTCCCGCATGGTCGGTACCGGGCAGCCACAGCGTGTTGTAACCCTGCATCCGGCGCGTGCGGACGATGATGTCCTGCAGCGAGACGTTGAGCGCGTGGCCGAGATGGAGCTGGCCGGTGACGTTCGGCGGCGGAATCACGACCGAAAAGACTTTGCCCTCGCGCGCCGGATCGGCCTTGAAGTAGCCGAGGTCGATCCACTTCTGAAACCATCGCTCTTCAGCGGACTTGGAATCGAATGTTTTGGGCAAATCCACCGGTATCGCTCCGTCGAAAAAAGGGCGCGTTGCGCCCTTCGCTCAAATCATATTGTCCCGCCGGTCGCCTCTCAAGCGCGATGCGCGCACGCCAATCCGTCGCGTCAATCTACTGCTTGTAAAATCGAGGCGGTTAATAATATCGTGCGCATGCTCGGACTTGGGGACGGGATGTATTCGACTCGGGAGGGGACATTTCATGGCTGACGCGTTTCGCAAACTGGGTGTAGCTTCGGCGCTCGGAACGTTGCTGCTGACAGCCGGGATTTCGGGTTGCAGCTCGATATCCACCGACCACGTCGATTGCAATGTGGTGAAGCTGCAGCAGCAATCGGGTCGTTCCGATGCCGAGATCGCATCGGCCATCGGCGCCAGCGAAGCGGACGTCGCAAAGTGCCACGGCCCGGAACATACGAGCAACAAGGATTCGACTGACGCGATCCCCTCACCCAATTGACGCGCGCGACGGCGCCAGTGAACAGTGAAAAACTGGATTGGTGCGAGAGAGGGGACTTGAACCCCTACGAGCTTGCGCTCACAAGGTCCTGAGCCTTGCGCGTCTGCCATTCCGCCACTCTCGCGTCCAAGGGCAAGAGTATACGGTTTAACCGGCTGATGATTCCAATTCAAGACGAGCTTCCGACACTCGCGCGGCCATCTTGAGCGCGCGGCGCCAGTGCAACAGAATTCGCAGTTACGATGAGTGAGCGGGTTCGCGGCGCGATTGCGCTTGCGCCGGCGCCGGCGGCGTCATCGCTCGCGCTGGACTTGAGTGCGGGCGACGGCCTCTCGAGCCGTCTTCTGGTGGAGCGCGGATGGCGCGTCGTCTCGACCGAGCTTCGCACGCGCAAGCCCGGCTGGGTGGCGGTCAACCTCAACAATGATCTCCCGTTTCGTCCGGCGCGCTTCGATCTGGTGATAATGCTCGAAGTGATCGAGCATCTCGCCGACATCCCGCACATGCTCGGTGAAATCGCGCGCGTGATGCGGCCGGGCGGCGTCGCGATCGTCACCACGCCCAATCGCCTGAACGTCAGCTCGCGAATACATTACCTGCTGAGTGGCTACTACAAGGGACGGCGCGCGCCGCTGGCGTACAAGTATCGCGTCGCGGACGGCCGCAACTGGCACGTGATGGGCCTCAACGACCTGCATTGGATCGCGTGGGGCGCGGGACTGCGGATGGACGCGCTCGGGCAGAGCCGGCGCAAGCTGCGCTCGCGAATTTTTGCGCCGATTCTGTGGCCGTTCATCGCGGGCTTCTCGTGGATGCTGTATGGGCGCGGCGTAAAAGATCCGGAGCAGCGTAGAATCAATCGTGAGCTGCTCGGTTTCATGACCAGCGCGAGCCTGCTGATGGATGAAAACATCATCATGCGATTTCGTAAAATCCAGGAACCTGAAATCGAAAAACATTGAAGACGTCTGTCATCGTTGCGACTCACAACCGGCCCGATTCGATTCGGCGGCTGATAGCGAGCCTCGCGCCGGAGCTGGCGACAGGTTCGCGCGAGATAATCGTTGCCGAGAATGGCACGCCGGCGCCGATGCCACTGGCGCTCGAAGGCGCACCGCTCAAGCATCTGCACGAACCGCGCGCGGGCAAGTGTCGCATTCAGAATCGCGCAATCGCGGAAGCCACCGGCGAACTTCTGGTGTTCCTCGACGACGACCTGGTCGTTGCGCCGGGCTATCTCGCGGCGGTCGAACAGTTTTTCGATACGCATCGCGAGTTTGCTGCGATGAAGGGTCGAATCCTGCCGGCCGAAGACCCTGAAACAAAAGTCGGGCCGATGGCCGTGTACCTCGACCTGCCGATCGCCGACCACGGCGACGAAGTGATCGAGGTGCGGGGAGTGCTCGGCGCGAACATGGCTTTTCGTGGCGACGCGCTCAAGCAAGTGGGACCGTTCGACGAGCGCCTCGGTCCCGGCGCAGGCGGGCATGAAGAAGAAACCGAGATGTCGCAGCGGCTTCGGCGCGCGGGTTTCCGAATCGGCTACGCGCCGAAGGCGCTCGTCTATCACGAAGTTGACGCGACGCGTGCGAATCGCGAACGATTCATCAGAATTGCGCGCGAGCGCGGCCGATGCCGGATGCTGCATGAGAAACATTCCGCCGTTGACGTGATCGCGAAGAACGCGATCGCATGGATGAGGTTGCGAATCGCGCAGTTGACGGGCGCCGGCCTGCCGCGAATCGCGCGCGAGGAACGGCGGCTAGCAGTCGCGCGCGGGATGTTCGACGGTCTAGGCGGGTAGAAATCACTTTGTCTAATGTGAAACCCACCGTGGGTTTCACACTTCCTTGGGCAGGGGTGACCCCTGCACCCAATGAAAGAAAGATGCGGGACTTCGTCCCTGTTAGAACTTTTTTGTTCTCACTCGGAGCGCGGCGAAGATTCAGCTTATCGATCCGATCAGCGCGTTGAGTTCATCTGCGTAGCGGGTCCAGGTGAATTTTTCGGCTGTCTCGCGGGCTTCGCGGCTGAGATTTGCGGGTGCGTCGAACAACGCGCCCAGACGAAGCGCGACCTCGCCTACATCGTCGGGATTATCGACTCGAAAGCCGCGCATCGAGGGCGGTATCAACTCGGCGACGCCTGAGAACGCGCTGGTCATCGCGGGCAATCCGGATGCCATCGCCTCCATCACGACGTTGCCGAACGGCTCGAACAGCGAGGGCATCGCAAACGCGTCCGCCGCGTGGAAGATCGCCTCGACGTTGGGTTGCGGACCCATGAAGACCACGCGTCCATCGACGTTGAGGGCGCGAGCGCGGCGCGCGAATTTGTCGGTCTGTCGATCGGCGCCCGCTACCAGCAGGAACCCACCGCCAGCGACCAGCGGCCACGCTTCGATGAGGAATCCCAATCCCTTGCGCGCGAAGCCGTTGCCCACGAAGGCGACCACGCGCGCGCTGGCTGGAACGACAAACTTCTGGCGGATTGTAGCGCGCTCCGACGCGTCGCCGGCGGGCCGGAAGCGGTCGAGATCGACGCCGTTGTAAATCGTGACCGTTTTTTCAGCGCGGAGGCCGAACTGGCGAATCAGATCGTCGCGAACGAAATTCGACACGGCGATCACGCGCTTCAGGCCGTGATGTCGAAAGGCCTGGCGCTCGACGAGCATCTGCACCTGGTGATAGGGGCTGATACGCATCGCCGTCGCGCCGAGCGCGCCGCGCCATTTTCGCGCCGCGCGTACATAGCTGGCATGCGCGCCGCCGCCTGAGCGCATCAGGTCGGCGCCGACGCATCGCGCGAAGCTCAGTACCAGGTCGGCTCCCGCGCGACGCGCAGCGGGGGCGGCGGTCCATGCGAATCGGAGCAGCGACAGAGTACGTCCGAGCCGCGGGCCGGCGCCAACGCGATGGACCTCCCAGCCGCCGGTTGCGCCGCGAATCTCGTCGGCGAAAATTGACACTTGATGCCCCGCTGCGCGAAGTCCTTGCGCCGTAACGATCAGATCGCGCTCGGTCCCGCCGCCAGCGCTATCGAAACGGCGCGTCAGGAGCGCTATTCGCATGGCGTGACGCTCCCGGCGAAAAGATGCGCGACGCTTTGCCGTATGATAATTTTCAACCCGGGATGTGAGGTGGGGGAATGATCGAAATTCAATGCACCAGTTGCCACACCCGCTATCGGATTGACGAGCGGGTCCTGCCCGACGATACACCGACCTTCAAGTGCTCGCGATGCGGCCACGTGTTCAACGCCGACCCGGCGCCCGCAAGAGTGCGCAAAGCGGCTCCACAAGCGGCTGACAGCGAATCGCAGCCGGCGCGCACGATCCGACCCGCGCGGCCGCGGCCAAGCGCGCTCAAGTCGCAGGTCGAAAGCGACGTCGTCAAGCGTGAGGCGGTCGCGGAGCCGCGGCCAACTATTGCGCCTGAGCCGCAGGCTCGCGCGCGGCGATCTTCCCCGCAGCAGAGCGCGCCCGTCGAGCGCAAGATGTCCCAGGCGCCGACCGATGAGCCCGAAGTTCGCAACAAAGGAGAACAGAGCGATCCGGATGCTGACGATCCGCTCAATCGCCCCTTCGGCGAGCGCGAACAAAAGGCCGACACCGGCGAAAACTTGCGATTCGACTTCAGCGACGAGCGCAAAACATTCGGCGATGCGCCGCCGGAGCATGAGCTCGAGCGTCCGGAACACGACGGCGGCGGATGGCAGGTGGGCGATCCGCCGGCTGAATTCGAATCCCCACCGACCCGCCGCGCGCCGACGACGATCGACGAGCCCGACGCGGCGCCGCGCCCGCCCACTACGGTGCGTCGGATGGCTGCGCCGTTGCTCGCCGACGCGCCTCGATTCGCGCCGACGCCATCCGCGCAGGCCGCAGGCTTCCGGCTCGGGCAGGCCGACGACAGCGCGGATACGGTGTCGCCCGGCGCAACTCATGCGTCGGGATTTTTTCTCGCGATGTTTTTTTTCGTGGCGATCGTTTTCCTCGGTGCAAGCGCGCTCATCTGCGACGAGCCTGCCGCCAGCGCGCGCATTCTCAGCCAGTCCCCGCTCAGCGATTACTTCGCGCGGCCCATTGTACCCGCGATGCTGGTGACGCTGAACGACGTCCGCTCGAAGTATTACACGCTCAAGGGCGGCCATGTCGCGTTGGTGATAACCGGCAATGCGGAAAACGTCGGACCGCGCCCGTTGCATCTGGTCAAGATCGACGCCTACCTGATTGGCGACGGCGCGCATCCGCTCGCCAGCCAGAGCGTCTATTGCGGCAACGAGCTCTCGGCCACGATGCTCGGTGAGATGACGCCGCGCGAAATCGAGTTCTCGCAGGCGTTGAGCCCGGCGAAGGCCTTCGCCATGGAGCCGTCGTCGTCGGCGCCATTCCTGATGGTGTTCATTGATCCTCCCGCGGGCGCTGGCAACGTCAGAATCGCGGTGTCGAAGGCGGCGGCGGCTGCGACCGCTCCCGATTCCGGCGCGACCTCCACGCCGGCGGCCTGAAGCGCAGCGCCGCGACTATTCCTTTTCGCGCGCGAGCAGCTCCGCGTATTCCTCGGCGTCCATCAGTTCTTCGAGATCGCTCATGTCCGTGATCTTCACTTTGATCAGCCATCCGTCGCCGTACGGATCTTCGTTGACGGTTTCGGGGCTCTCGGGCAGGTCTTCGTTGATCTCGATGACGGTGCCGGTGACCGGCGCGTAGATGTCCGAGACGGCCTTAACCGACTCGACGACGCCGAACGGATCGTCCTTGCTGACCTTGTCGCCGACCGCGGGCAATTCGATGTAAACGATCTCGCCCAACTGGTCCTGCGCGTGATCGGTGATTCCAACGGTCGCAACGCTGTCTTCGGTCGCGACCCATTCATGCTCTTTCGAATATTTGAGCCCCTGCGGGATCTCCATGACTCCTCCGGAAATCGTGAGCGGTGCGCATTTGGTGGCCGTTCCGCGCCAAGCCGATCGCGATCGCTTCAATGCTCATGAAGCGCAGCGCCGAGAGTTTTGTCAAGTTCCGATTCGCACCGTCGCCAGGATTGATCGTGCGCGAGACTCTTGACTGTCGCGCGTCGATGGCGTTAAGGCGACGCGTCTCCCGCGATTGCCAGCGGCTTGCCACGCGCCGTATCGTCGAAGCCGCGCGCGAACTGTTAGCTGATCGCGCAAAGCCGGAGGAGCAATCTGCATGAATGTCGGAATTCCCACCGAGATCAAATCCGACGAGCAACGCGTGTCGCTGACTCCGGCGGGAGTGGCGGCGCTGCGCGCGCACGGTCATCGCGTGATGGTGCAATCGGGAGCCGGAGTCGGCAGCGGATTCGCAGACAAGGATTATCGCAACGCGGGCGCATCGATCGTCGCCGGAGCGCCCGACGTCTGGCGCCGCGCCGACATGATCCTGAAGGTCAAGGAGCCGCAACCGCCCGAGTATCCCCTGATGCGTCCGGGGCTGATTCTTTTTACGTATCTTCATCTCGCCGCCGATCGGCGTTTGTCGCGCGAGTTGCTTCGCCGCCGCGTGACGGCGGTCGGCTACGAAACGATTCAACTCGAGGACTCGAGCCTGCCGCTGCTCGCGCCGATGAGCGAAGTCGCGGGCCGCCTCGCAATCCAGGCCGGCTCATGGTGCCTGCAGGCGCGCAGCGGCGGCCGCGGCGTGCTGCTCAGCGGAGCGTCCGGCGTGCGGCCGGGCAAGGTCGTCGTGCTCGGCGGCGGAATTGCGGGTCTCAACGCATGCCGGGTGGCAGCGGGTGTCGGCGCTGAAGTGACGATCATGGATATCAATCCAACCCGGCTGCGCTACTTGAGCGACCTGCTCGGCGGGCGCGTGACCACCGTGATGTCGAATCGCGCGACGCTGGACGAGGAAGTTACCAACTGCGACCTGGTGATCGGCGCGGTGCTGGTTGCGGGCGCACGCGCGCCGCGGTTGCTGAGCGCGAAGATGGTTGCGCGGATGCGTCCCGGAGCAGCGATCGTGGATCTGTCAATCGATCAAGGTGGAATCGCGGAGACCTCAGCGCCGACGACTCACGCGCGGCCGACGTTCATTCGCAACGGCGTCGTACACTACTGCGTGACGAACATGCCTGCGATGGTGCCGCACACATCGACGTACGCGCTCACCAACGCGACGCTGACCTATGCGCTCGAGGTCGCGGATCGCGGGATTCTCGACGCGGGCCGGCTAAATCCCGCAATCCGCCACGGACTGAATACGTTCGACGGCCATGTCGTGCATCCCGCAGTCGCGCAAGCGCTCAAGATGAAACCGCACTCGCCATGGGAGTAGCGCGTCCTAGTAGATTCCCTGCGGGCCGGTGTTGTAGCGCTGCTGTCCGGACTTGAGTTCGCCGTAGCTGCCGGTTTCAAACCGCTTGACGTTTTGCGACAGGTTGAGATCGCCGTGAAGATCGGCGACCGCCTCCTTCACGCCCTCTTGCGCGATCTCGTGAGCGCGCACCCAGCGTCCTGAACGCTGCACAAAATTGGCGAGATCGAAGAGATTCTGGCTCAGAGCCGCTTGCGTTTTGGCGAACTTCGCCGTCCACACGATTTGCTTGCTCTTGAGATCGACGAACTTGAGCGAGAACGAGACCGACGCCGGACTTGCCGCCGAGTAATCCATGCCGACGCGTTCCTTGTAGCGTTCGACGGTGCCGTAGATCACGCCGTCGGCCGATACCTCATGACCAAGCTGGAGTGCATTTTGATCGAGGTTGGCCATCGTAGTCGGCGGCAACTTCTGCATCGCTTCGTCGACATCCTGCGCCGGGATCGGATCCCATCCACCGGCCATCGCGACCGAGCTATACAGCTCGGCTGTAATCGCCTCGGCGGCTCCTGGAGCCATATCTTCCCCGCCCGGGACAGTCTCAACCAACGGCATCACCGCGACTCGATTGATAGTGAGAGTTTTAATCGACCGCACCGCATGCGACTTTACGTCGCGCTGATTGATTGCGTCGCTCACCGCGCCGGTCGTGGAATTGACCGCGTCCGCCGCGATCGTGGTGCATCCCGGCGCCAGCCACAGCGCGGCAGTGACGAGCGCAAATCGCGCAGACGCCGACGCCCAACTAATTTTCATGACGTCACCTTGATCGACAGTTCCTTGAGCTGGCGCGGATCGACTTCCGACGGCGCGCCGCTCATCGGGTCGACCGCCTTCTGCGTCTTGGGGAACGCAATCACGTCGCGCAGCGAGTCTGTGCCGCAAAGCATCATGCAAATCCGATCGACTCCAAAGGCAATCCCGCCGTGGGGCGGCGCGCCGTACTTGAGCGCGTCGAGCAGAAAGCCGAAACGGTCGATCGCCTCCTCGCGCGTCAGCCCCAGTAATTCAAATACCTTCAATTGAAGCTCGCGGCTATGGATACGAATCGAGCCGCCGCCCAGTTCCTGGCCGTTGAGCACCATGTCGTACGCGAGGGCGCGGGCTTTGAGCGGCGCGGTTTCGAGCATCGCGAGATCGTCGGGATTCGGCGCGGTGAACGGATGGTTCACGGAAACCATGCGCTTGTCCTCAGCGTTGTAATCGAACAAGGGGAAATCGACGACCCACAAAAATTTGAGCTCGTCGGATTTGTCGAGGTGGAATTTCGCCGCGAGCTGCAAGCGGATGTCACCGAGGACCGGGCGCACTTTGTCTGGCTGTCCCGCGACCATGAGCAGCGTATCGCCGGCTTTCAGAGCCGACGTGGCTGTGGCCGCGGCGCGCTCGCCGTCGCTCAAATACTTTGCGATCGGTCCCTGCCATCCGCCCTCGCCTACTTTTATCCACGCCAGACCCATCGCATGGCGCGATTTCACCGACTCGGTAAGCTCGTCGAGTTCGCGGCGGCTGAGCGCATGATCGCCGGTGACGTTGATTCCATAGACGGATTCGCCACGCGCCAGAATTTCCGCAAACACCTTGAACGACGTGCCCGCGAAGGCGGCCGTGAGATTCTTCAGCTCCATCGCGAAGCGGAGGTCGGGCTTGTCAATGCCGAAACGCTCGATCGCCTCGGCATACGTCATCCGCGGAAACGGCGGCTTGACGTCAACGTCGAGCACGCTGCGATAGACCGACGCGATCATCCCCTCGGCGATCGATTGGATATCCTCAGGCCGCGGACAGGTCATCTCGATATCGATCTGGCTGAACTCGGGCTGGCGATTCGCGCGCAAGTCCTCGTCGCGGAAGCACCTGGCGATCTGGTAGTAGCGATCGAATCCGCCGATCATCAGGATCTGCTTCAGCAATTGCGGCGATTGCGGCAGCGCGTAGAACTTGCCGGGGTTCACCCGGCTCGGCACCAGGTAGTCGCGCGCGCCTTCGGGCGTCGATTTGAAAAGTATCGGCGTCTCGACCTCGATGAATCCGTTCTGGTCGAGATGGCTGCGCACAGCCTGGAGCGCGTGATGGCGCCGGCGCAGATTGCGCTGCATCTCCGGACGGCGCAGGTCGAGATAGCGGTACTTGAGGCGGATTTCCTCGGCGGTCGCGTCGCCGTCGGCAATTTGAAACGGCATCGGCGCCGATCCGCTCAGAATCTCGAACGCGCTGACGAGCACCTCGATTTCGCCGGTCGGAAGCTCGGCGTTGACTGTGCCCTCGGCGCGGCGCACGACCTTGCCCTTGACGGCGACGTAAAACTCGGAGCGCGTGTCGCCGGCGGCCTCATGCGCTTGGCTGCTGTGCGCGGGATTCAGCACGAGCTGCACGATTCCGTCGCGGTCGCGAAGATCGATGAAGATAAGGCCGCCATGATCGCGCCGGGTCTGGACCCATCCCCACAGCGCAACCTCGCGGCCAACGTGGTGGGCGCGAATCGCGCCGCAGTAATCGGTTCGAGGCCACGGCGGCAGCGGAGAATATTGCTCAGTTTTCGACATTAACCGTCACAGTTGAAATTCAAGTTGATCGTCGAAGGATACCTGTGCCCGAAAGCTCAAGAAACAGTCACTCTTTGCGAATCCGAGATCGCGCGGGCCGCCTCTGCTACGGCGACTTCGCGTTGCGTGCTCTGTTTCAGGTCGCGCAACTGCACCACGCCGCGCGCCAGTTCGTCGTCGCCGATTATTACCGCAAAGCGCGCATCAATTTTCGACGCGCGCGCAAGCAACGCCTTCATCTTACGCTCGGGCGAGAGCATTTCGACGTTCAGATTTGCGGCCCGGAGATCGCGCGCCACGACGATCGCATGGCGCATCGCCGCAGGTCCCATCGCGATTATCGCGGCATCCGGCGCGGCAGTCGGCGTCAGGCCGGCGGCCTCCAGAGCCAGCGCAATCCGATCGACGCCGATCGCGAAACCGATTCCCGCAACCGCCGCACCGCCCATCGTCTCGACCAAGCCGTCGTACCGCCCCCCTGCCACCACGGTGCTCTGCGCTCCGAGACCGCCCGCCATCACCTCGAATGCGGTGCGTGTGTAGTAATCCAGGCCTCGTACCATGCGCGGGTTGACGACGAACTGAACGCTTGCGGCGGTGAGCAGATCCTTGACGGTGTCGAAGTGTGTCCGGCATTCCTCGCACAGGTAGTCGAGACTCTTGGGCGCCGACTCCGTGACCTTAGCGTCCTTCTTGCAGTCGAGCAGGCGCAGCGGGTTTCGGTCGATCCGGTTGTGGCAGTCGTCGTCGAGTTCGTCCCAATGCGCGCGGCCCCATTCGACTAGCGCGGTGCGAAAGGCAGGCCGGCACTTCTGGTCGCCGATCGAATTGATTTCCATCGTGAACGGAACTTTGAGGTCGCGACAAAGCTCGTCGATCATTATCAGCAGCTCGGCATCGCAGGCTGCGTCGGGCCGGCCGAATACCTCGAGACCGAACTGATAGAACTGGCGATAGCGGCCTTTCTGCGGACGCTCGCGACGGAACATCGGGCCGGAGTAGAAGAGCCGCTGCTCGGGATCGGTGCGATCGAAACCGTCCTCGACATATGCGCGCACCACACCGGGCGTGCCCTCAGGACGAAGCGCGACGACGGTTTCGCCTTCGTCGCGATCGGTGAAGGTGTACATCTGCTTTTCGACGATGTCCGAGGTTTCGCCGGTCGAGCGCAGGTAGAGTTGCGCGCGCTCGAGCACCGGAATCCGGATCTCTTTAATCGAGTAGCGCTCGAAAATCGCGCGCGCCCGCTCCTCAACAAGACTCATCGCGCGCGCGTCCGCGCCGATTAGATCTCGAAATCCTCTGAGTCGCGTCAGTTCCAAGTCACCTAACCCCTAACCCCTTCCCTTGAGGGAAGGGGAACTAGAGTTGGAGTCCCCGCGCATCAGGTCGCGCAGTTTGCGGAAGCCGACCAGCTTGATGCCTTCGTCCGCGATCAGTTGGCGCGCCTTGTCCGATGTGAAGTACCGGAAATCAGCCTCGCGCTGGAAAGCGTCGCGCGCACAACTCTTCAGTTCGTCGCGCGCCAACGCGGGATGACACAAAATCTCGGTCACGCCTGGCTTCAGCGTGCGAAGGAGATTCGTCCAGTAGGAGTCGGTCTCAGGCACCGCCGACGGCCCGTAAAATACGAGATGATCGGGAGTGACGACGCCAAAGCCGTCGAGCTGATCGAGAATCGCGCCCATTCCTTCGGCGCCCAATCGCCGGCGCGACGCCAGCCTGATCGGTACGCGATAGTCATTGGCAAGCCGCGAGTAAATCTCGTGATACTCGGCGCGGAGTTGGAGCGTGCCCATGTGCGAATCGAGATGCGTCACGTTGATTCCCGCCGCGACCGCCTTTTCGATTTGCGCGCGCAACTCGGCCTCCGCCTCGTCGAGGCGCGCATGCTCGTAGACCTGCTCGACCGTCTGCCATAGGTACCCGCGCTCATCGACCAGCGACGGCACCGCATGCGCTCCCAGCACGGGACCCCATTTGTAACTGTCCCATTCGGCGGTGAGCGTGAGATGCACACCCAGATCGGCGCCAGGATTGCCCCGCGCGAACGCAGCCGCCTCCTCGAACCATGGGCAGGTCACGAGGATTGTCGACGATGTGAAGACGCCGTCCTTCAATCCCGTAATAACGCCCTCGTTCTGGTCGTGGCACATCCCGAAGTCGTCGGCATTGAGGATCAGCACGCGCGCATCCGCCGCGTAGCCGAGTCGTTCAGCCGTCGATTTTGTGTTGTTGTTCGCCATTCTATTAGTCCGGTCGTCAAATTTATCGGCCCATCACGGAAAGAAAAAGGGCCGCCTGTTTGGGCGGCCCTCTCTCGAAGTGCCGATTAGGCGTTTTTCTCGTCTTTCCCGAATTATACCGTCAGGATATGAATCGTGCAGGCGGAACCCAGCCCGATCACGTGGGCCTGACCCGCCTTGGCGTTAGGCACCAGGCGATCTTTCGCGCGATCGTCCTGCGTCAGGTGCCAGACCACTTCGCAGATATTCGCGACGCCGGTCGCGCCGAGTGGATGCCCCTTCGAGAGCAAGCCGCCCGATACGTTAACCGGATCGTGGCCGCCGAGGCTCGGATGCACGCCGCCGCCCGAGTCGATGAACTTGCCGGCTTCGCCGTCGCCGCACAGTCCGAGGTTTTCGTAATGGACTAGCTCCGCAGTCGCGAAGCAATCATGCAATTCCGTGAGCGCGATATCCTTGGGCCCGATGCCGGCCTTCTCATAGGCCTGCTTCGACGCGCGCCGCGTCAGCGTGCTGACGTCGGGGAGAGTGAGGTCGCGATCAGTCCACGGGTCCGAGGTGAGCACGGAAGCCGCGACCTTTGCGCGCTTGCGTCCGCCGGCGAGCAGTTTCAGCTTGTCCTCGCTCACGAGAATCGCAGCCGCGGCGCCGTCACCCGTCGGGCAGCACATATAAAGCGTGTTGGGAAACGCGACCATGCGCGCATTCATCACGTCTTCGAGCGAGACTTCGTTGCGATACTGCGAGAACGGATTCTTGGTCGCATGCTTGTGCGACTTCACCGAGATTTTTGCGAAGTGCTCCATCTTGGTGCCGTACTTGCGCATGTGCTCGATACCCGCCTGGCCGAAGACCGCGGGCATCAGGCCCGACCCGACTTTGCCCTCAGTCGAGTACGCGGGATCTCCCCCGCCAGCGCCGCCGAGCAATCCCTGCTTGCCCATCTGCTCGACGCCGACCGCCATCGAGATGTCATACATCCCGGCCGCGACCGACATGTACGCCTCGCGAAACGCGGTCGACCCGGTCGCGCATGCGTTCGAGACGTTGATCACCGGGATTCCGGTCTGGCCGATCTGTTGCAGGATTCTCTGCCCGACCATCGCGTTGGACTGGTAGAGATTTCCGCAGGCGAACATCTCGACGTCCTTGATACCGATTCCCGCATCCTTGAGCGCGAGGATCGCCGCCTGGCCGCCGAGTTCCGGAACAGTCTTGTCGGGATAGCGACCGAATTTGATCATCCCGGTTCCGAGAACATAAACATTTCGCATCTTGATTCCTCCTGGCGGCCCGGCCCGAAGCTCAGGTCCGTCGTAAAGTTGTTCGCGCGCTTGCGCCTGCTGGGCGCCCTAATTTTTGCTCGGCTGGAACGAGAACGCCACCACGTCGTGCCCTTCGCGATCCTTGGCCGCAACGCCGGTCACTAGCTCGACCGGCAGATTGAAAATCTTGTTGGGTTCCTTCTGCGCCTGCTCGGGATCGACGCCGGTCAGATTCGCGCGGACGCTGATACCCTCGGGCAGATCGACAATCGCCGTCACGTACGGCGTCTTGATGCCGGGAAACGACTGATGCACGACCGAAAACACGTACACCTTGCCCTTGTCGGACAGGGTCAGCGGCTTGAACTTGTCGGTCTCGCCGCATTTCGAGCATGCGACCCGCTTGGGGTCGAGATAAATCGCGCCGCACTGCCCGCACTTGATACCTTCGAGATGGGGCTTGGGCGCCAATTTCAGCCATGGAACAATCGGGCGCGGTCCCGTGTCAGTAGCTTGAGCCTGCTCAGCCATGAAGATCCTCCGGACGATTCAATTCTTCAATTTAATGATGCTGTCAAAATGATCAACGCCGCCTCATGCGGCGGCGCCGTCTTCTTCTCTGGCCGGAGTTTCCCACAGGTGCGGAAGGTCGTCAACCCTCGCACCCAGCAAGGAAACGGCGTATCGGATATTTGTCTTAGGTCCTTCGCCTCGCTCGTCCAAGGTTCCAATATGTCTAACGAAACGTGGGCGCCGAACGAACCAAATCTCATCACTGAAAGCGAAGCCGCGGCGCTCATAG
The DNA here is from genome assembly GCA_963724395.1 of uncultured delta proteobacterium. Classification (GTDB taxonomy): domain Bacteria; phylum Desulfobacterota; class Binatia; order Binatales; family Binataceae; genus Binatus. The sequence continues at coordinate 1,798,205 of CAVRUK010000006.1, forward strand.
GAAAGCACGTCGTGGTAGGATTCACCTTCGTGGATGCCGACCAGAAGCCTATCCGGCTGACTCAACTTCATGGGCATGTCGTCAGGGTCAACCTTAACGAAGGAATCGTCCTGAAGAAGTCTGACGGAGAGGAATTCAAACTGCCGCCAACGTTAGACGGATTTCAGAAAGCTCCGGAAGATACGGTCTGCAGACTTCGTTCGACCGGCGAAGTTGTCGAGGATCCCGACTACCTCGTTAGTTACACAGTCAATCAGTATCAGTGACGCCCAAGCGGTTACTTGTGGTGCCACTTGGGCGGGCGCTTTTCGACGAAGGCGCTCGTCCCCTCGACGCGATCTGCGCTGCTGAAGACCACGCCGAACGCCTCCTGCTCGAAGCGCAGCCCCGCATCCTCGTTCATCGTGAACGACGCCCGCAGCGCGGCTTTCGCCTGGCGTAGCGCGACGGCGGATTTGCCCGCGATCTTTTCGGCTAGCTTGCGCGATGTCTCGATCAGCTCGCCGGGCGCCACGACCTGGTTGACGAGGCCCAGTTCCAGCGCCGTCTTCGCGTCGAACATCTCGCCCGTCATGATCAGCTCGCGCGCCTTGTTGTGGCCGATTCGATGCGGCAGGCGCTGCGTGCCGCCGAAGCCCGGGATGAGTCCGAGATTTATCTCCGGCTGCCCGAAGCGTGCCTTGTCACTGGCGACGATCAGATCGCACGCGAGCGCGAGCTCCAGCCCGCCGCCGAGCGCGAAGCCGTTGACCGCCGCGATAACGGGAATAGGCAGGTCCTCGAAGCTTTCCATCACGCGATGCCCCAAGCGCGAAAAATCGAGGCCGTCAACCGCCGACATTTTCGCCATCGCCGCGATATCCGCGCCCGCGACGAACGCCTTGTCGCCCGCGCCCGTGACGATCAGTACTCGCACCGACGTGTCGTGGCGCACCTCGCGAATCACGCGCGCTATTTCCGCAAGCACCTCGCGATTCAACGCGTTGAGCGCAGTCGGCCGGTTGACTGTCAGCGTCGCAATCGCGGCCTTTTCGAAAATAATATTTTTAAGGTCCACGTTTCTAATTCCGCCCCGCGCGCTTTTAATGTCAAGTCCCTCGTGCGGCGCACCCCGCGCTTGCGCAGAAGTCACCGTGCGCGAACAATCTGACTGTGCCGTACAAGTCCAGAACGCATGCCGCCGCCCTCATCGCGCTCGCAATCGTGATCGTCATCGGCGCCGCACGCATCTCGCGGGCGCAAGAATCAGCGCCGACCCGCAAACCCGCGCGCGCGATCTTTGTGGCGAATCCAACCCTCGATTCGCTCAGTGTCTTTCGGGTTGAGAGCAACGGCAACGTGCCGTCTCTTTTTACCCGGACCTTTCTGTCTCAGCCCTCCGGCATCGCGTATCACGCAGGAAATCTGTACGTGACCAACAATGGTGGAGCGGCGGACGGCTACTCAATCACGGCCTATCCAGTGAGCGGCGGCAGGAGGCCGGCTCCAATTTTCACGATTAGCGATGGGCACCTCATTATCCCGAACGGTGTCGCGCTGGATTCCGCCGGTAACATATATGTGGTCAACGAAGGCATCCTGTCCGGCGATCAGAGTTCCGATCCGCCGAGCGTCACGATTTATCGCGCCGGTAGCAACGGCAATGACGCACCGATGGCCAGGATCATCGGCCCGAAGACGAGGTTGTGCTATTCTCAAGCGATTGCCCTGGACTCGCAGGGCTACATCTACGTCTCCAATCAGGGCTACGTCTCCAATCAGAGCCAGTACGAAAAGCCCGACACTATCACGGTGTATTCCCCCGGCAGCAATGGCAACGTCGCGCCTGCCCGCGTTATCTCGGGTCCGGCGACCTTGCTGTCGGCGCCGGAGGGAGTCGCGGTCGATTCCAGCGGACGGTTATTTGTCTCGAGTGGCGCAGCCGGAGCACCCCAATTTCCGAGCGCCGCTGTCCTGATCTTTGCGCCTGGCAGCAGCGGCAATGTCGCTCCATTCGCTTCGATCGACTGCGATTGCGCGAAAATCCACACGCCGGGAGCAATAACGCTCGACTCGAAGGGAACCGTGTACGTGACAACCCGCTGGAATACCGATACCAGCACCGCGGGCGTGGCGGCCTTTACTCAGCAGGGCCGCTATGGAACAGACGATCATCTGTACCTGGACCCAATTGTGGTGCATCACCCGACAGGTCCACAGACGATCGAGAGTTATAAAGGTCAGTGCCTGACGCCGATATTGAGCATCGCCGGCAACAAGACCGGAATATCTGACCCTGGCGGGATTGCGGTCGATCCCGATGGCAACATGTACGTTACGAATTCGGAGGCGGATGAGAACAGCATTGGCGTTTTCAGAGCCGACGCTAACGGCAACGTAGCGCCGGCGGTCACGATCGAGAGTCCCACCGAGGTGTCCAGTCCATCCAGCGTTGCGATTGGTACCGATGGAAAGATCTACGTTGCGAACGGCGGCGGTCAGGACGATCCACCGGACGGGTCCAGCGCGATCACCGTCTACCCTCCCGGGAGCTATGCCAATGTTGCAGAGATTGCGACGATCAGCGGCGCAGGCTCAGACGACAAGACCGGTATCAGCTTCCCGGAAGCGATCGCAGTGGATTCTCATGGGAGAATCTATTTAGCGGATAGTGGAGGGAAGAACATGACCGCCCGTATCGCGATCTTTTCCGCCAACAGCGACGGCAACGTGGCGCCGATTGCGACCATCGCGGGTGACAAAACCGGTCTTGCGGATCCTAGCGGTCTGGCGCTTGATTCCGCGGGCGCTCTCTATGTTCTGAACGACACCGGAGGTGACGACAACCGTGGAAGCATCACGGTGTATCCTCCTGACGCAAACGGGAACATCACACCCAAAGCGACTATCGCAGACGGCGTTCACGACAAGCAGACGCAGCTCAACACGCCGAAAGGTCTCGCCCTCGATTCGGCGGGCAACATTTACGTGACGAACGCATCCGGCATCGACAGCATCAATATTTTTGCCGCGGGGAAGTTCGGCCACGTGGCGCCGATGGCTGTCATCTCCGGCGCGCACACCGGGCTGAATCTGCCGCACGGCATCGGCGTCGATTCAGATGGAAAAATCTACGTGAGCAACGACGGCAGCGATAACCACGGCGTCGATAGCGTTATCGTGTATGCGCCAGGCAGTCGCGGCGACGCTAGTCCTCTCGCGACGATAAGCGGGTTGCTCACCGGCCTGACGAAGCCCGACGGCCTCGCGGTCGGACCGTAAGTGCTTCCGCTTGCGTGAGGCTCATCGCGCGCGAAACAATGCCTTCGTGCCCGCCAAGTTCACCGCGTCCGTTGGTTTCTTCGCTCTCGCAATCGTCGTAATCGCTTTGGGATGCAGTTCAGAGGCCCAGGACTTCGTCACGAAGATTCGCGCTGAATCAACCGAGAAGTGCAACGAGGGCAACCAGGCCGCCTGTCATACGATCGTGCAGGCGCTCAGCGACACCAAGGTCGCAATCGAATCCACTGCGCCGATCGAGATGCAGACGCCCGCTTGCAACGCCGGCAAACAGGACGCATGCCAGCAGATGGCCGTGCTGCATGGGGAGTTGAGCGCGTGGTGCGCGATGGGCAACAACCAGGCCTGCGCCGCCGTGAACACCGGTCCGTGGCCGGCGAAATGGGACGAGCCGGCGCTGATCGACGCGGCCAAGCTGTCGTGCCTCAGCGGCCAGTTCAAGCCGGACTCGAGCACCTGCCAGGCTTTGCAGATGATGTAGCGGTTACTGCCGTTCTTCGAAGCCGAGCGAAATCATCATCTCGTGCAGCGATTGATCGACTTCCAGGAATTCGGTGAGCGATAGATACACGTGGCATCCGCGCCGCCCCTTGCCTTCCGGAATCTCCGCGATTCTCACCACTCGATCGCCGTTGATCATCATCGGCCTGTCATTCATCGTCACGCGCAGCCACATATCCTGCCACCTTCCTGCAAGCCGATCTAATATTCGGGCTTGAAATCGAAATGATGAATCGCTTCGATGAAGCGGATGGTGCGCGTCTTCGAGCGCATCACCACGCTGTTGGTCATCGCACCGCCGGAGAAAAATCGCACGCCGCGCAGGTAGTCGCCGGTGGTCACGCCCGTCGCCGCGAACATCACGTTCTCTCCCGCCAGCTCCTCGAGCGTGTAGCGATGCTTCAAATCCATGATTCCCATCGCCAGGCACGCCTCCGCTTCCTCGGGGTTGCGCGGCACGAACCGGCATTGCATCTCGCCGCCGGCGGAACGAATCGCGGCGCCCGCGAGCACGCCCTGATGCGCTCCGCCGATTCCGATCAGCATGTCGATTTCGCTTTCCGGACGCGTGGTGGCAATCGCCGCCGACAGGTCGCCGGCCGAGATCATCTTGATGCCGGCGCCGGCGCGGCGCACTTCATTGATCAACTTTTCATGGCGCGGGCGATCGAGGATCGCCACGCGCAAATCTTCGACGTAAACTTTTTTCGCTTCGGCCAGCGCTTTGAGATTGTCGGTCGGCGACCTGTCGATGTCGATCACGCCTCGCCCCGCCGGCCCGCACGCGACCTTGTCCATGTAGGTATCGGGGCATCGCAGGATTCGCCCGCGCTCGGCCAGCGCGACGCACGACAGCGCGTTGGGTCCGCCGGTCGCGCAGATGATCGGACCTTCGATCGCGTCCAGCGCGACGTCGATTTCGGTACCCGCGCCGGTGCCTACGATTTCGCCCTCGTACAGAAACTCGGCATCGCCCTCTTTGCCCTCGCCGATCACGATTTTGCCGTCCATCGCGACCGAGTTCAGCGTCTTGCGCATCGCGTCGCACGCCGCCCGATCCGCCATCCGCTCGTCGCCCTTGCCGATGAAACGCGCCGCCGCCAGCGCCGCAGCTTCCGTCGCGCGTACCACTTCAAGGGCAAGATTCCGCTCCATCCAGGGGCCTCCGGGGTCAGTTCGATGCGGTCTGCAAGGAGTGTCCGAAAAGCGATTCTATCAGGTGATAGCCGTCGCCGACGAGCAGACCCGTCGCGGTGCCTTCATCTTCAGTGTAGCGATGCGGCATGCCGCCGCCCGACTTGAACTGCGCCGACGTCATCAGCGCGAACGGCACCGGCTCCGGCGAATGAGTCTTGAGCTGGCTCGGCGTCGCGTGATCGGGCATCAGCAGGATCGCGAAATCGCCCAGCGCCCCAAGACCCGCGAGCATCGGCCCGATGATCAACTCGTCGATACGCTCGATCGCTTCCTTTTTCAAATCGGCGCGGCCCATGTGACCGGCCTCGTCGGGCGCCTCGATATGCAGCAACAGAAAGTCGCGCGACTTGAGCGATTCGAGACCGTAGCGCGCCTTCGCGGCATAATCAGTATCGAGAAATCCGGTCGCCCCGGGAACCTTAATCAGATTCAGCCCGGCCAGCCGTCCCAGTCCGTTGACCAGGTCGACTGCTGATATCACCGAGCCCTCGACGCCGAAGCGCTCCTTCAACGTCGGCACCGACGGTCGCGTGCCCTGCCCCCAAAACCACACCGAAGATGCCTCGGCTTTGCCGGCCTCGCGGCGCGCTTTGTTCACCGGATGCTCGCGCAAAATCTTCGCCGAGCGCCGCGTCAGATCGCGCAGCAAATCAGCGCCCGCGCCTTTCGGCAGATGCTCCTCGACGGGCTTGCCCGTGATGTCGTGCGGAGGCGTGAGATGCGTTGTCGCGATTCCGCCGCGCCACATCATCAGATGCCGGTAGCTGACGCCGTTGAAAAACTCGATTCCGTCACCCGCGAGTTCCTTGCGCAGGTCGGCGACGATCTCCGCGGCTTCCTCGCTCGTGATATGGCCCGACGTGAAATCGTTCATGATCATCGCGCCGCTGTCGCTAGGCTTCAGCGACACGAGGTTCATGCGGAACACCACGTCGCGCGGCCCCATCTCGATTCCCTGGCTCGCCGCCTCGATCGGCGCGCGCCCGGTGTGGTACTGCGCCGGGTCGTAGCCGAGCATCGTCATCGTGCCGACATCACTGCCCGACGGCATCCCCTTGGGAATCGTCGCGACCATCCCGAGCGTCCCGCGCGTCGCCATCAAATCCATGTTGGGCTTGTGCGCCGCCGCCAGCGGCGTCTTGCCACCAAGCTCCTCGCACGCCCAATCAGCCATCCCGTCGCCGTGTATGATGATGTACTTCATCGAGTTTGTTTGTTGCTTACTCGCGCTCCAGAATTTTCAGCACTTTCGCGATGTCCGGTTCGACCACGATCGTGTTACTTAAGTTTTTCAGCGCCGTGTCGGGATCCTTCAGGCCGTGGCCCGTGAGCGTGCACACGACGACCGAGCCCGGCTTGAGCAATCCCGCACCTGCGTACTTCAGCAATCCCGCGACGGACGCCGCCGACGCCGGCTCCGCGAAAATGCCGCCGGCCGCGATCAGCCGATATGCCGCCAGGATTTCCGGATCGGTGACCATGTCGATAATCCCGCCCGACTCGTCGCGCGCAGTCGTCGCGCCCTTCCAGCTCGCGGGATTGCCGATTTTGATCGCCGTCGCCACTGTATGTGGATCGTCAATCGGATGGCCGACGACAATCGGCGCCGACTCCGCCGCCTGGTATCCCATCATCTTCGGGACGCGCTCGCTGAGTCCCACCGATTTATATTCCTGGTAACCCGCCCAATACGCCGTGATGTTGCCGGCATTGCCGACCGGCAGAAAATGATGCGTCGGCGCGTCGCCCAGCTGATCGCAAATCTCGAATGCCGCCGTCTTCTGCCCCGCGATTCGATCGGGATTCACACTGTTCACCAGTCGAATCCCCAACGGGTCGCGCTCCGCAAGATCGCGCACCACTTTCAGGCAGATGTCGAAGTTGCCGATCACCTCGAGCACGCGCGCGCCATGCATCACGCTTTGCGACAGCTTGCCGAGCGCCACCGCGCCCTTCGGAATCAGCACGAACGCCTTCAGCCCGGCGCGTCCTGCGTATGCCGCCGCGGACGCCGCCGTGTTGCCGGTCGAGGCGCAGATTACCGCGCGAGCACCCTCGCCCAGCGCCTTCGAAATCGCCAGCGTCATGCCCCGGTCCTTGAACGAGCCGGTCGGATTGGCGCCTTCGAACTTAAAGTAAACCTTGATGTTTAATCCGAGCCGCTCCGCGATCGCGGGCATCTCGATCAGCGGCGTGTTGCCCTCGTTCAGCGTGACGATCGGCGTCGAATCCGTCACCGGCAGGAAGCGCCGGTAGTGCTCGATCAGGCCGGGCCAGTGAAACAGCCGCCGATTTTTCGCTCCGCTCTTCGAGTCCGACGCCATCGCTTAAAGATTCTCCTCGATTCGGATGAACGCGGGGGCCGATTGCACGATTTTCTTCCTTCGAATCTCCGCCAGCGCGCGTTTCAGGCTGCGCTCGGGCGCATCATGCGTTCGCATGATAACCGGCACCGTCCGCGCCGTCCCTCGATCCTTCTGGATCACCGACGCGATCGACAGCCCATGCTTGCCGAGCACCGACGCGATTGCGCCGAGCACTCCGGGCTTATCCCGCGCCGTGAACCGCAGGTAATACTCGCATACCACGTCGTCCATCGGCTTGACACTGGCGCCTTTCATCAGGTGGATCGGAAATCCAAACGCATGCGTTCGCGCTGAGCCTTCTGCCATCCGATGCCGCGCGATTTCCAGTATATCTCGCCATCACCGCCGTCGCCGAAGGCATCTCGCCCGCGCCCAGTCCGGAATACATTGTCGCGCCAAGCGCGTCGCCGTGGATATAGATCGCGTTGAACGCGCCGCCGACGCCCGCCAGCAGATGGCGTTGCGGAATCATCGTCGGATGCACCCGCACCTCGATTGCACCGTCGTCGTCCTTGCCGATCGCGAGCAGTTTGATCGCGTAGCCCAGCTCGCGCGCATACGCGATGTCCGCCTGCGTGATGTGCGTGATCCCTTCCGTGTAAATCTGCGCCGGCTTCACCAGTACACCGAACGCCAGCGTCACCAGCAGGCAAAGTTTGTGCGCCGAGTCATGCCCCTCGACATCGGTCGCGGGATTCGCCTCGGCCAGGCCCTTGGCCTGCGCGTCTGCCAGCGCGGCGCTGAACTCGACGCCGTTCTCCGACATCGTAGTGAGGATAGAATTGCAAGTGCCGTTGACGATTCCGTAAACCGCGCGCTGTCGATCGCCCGCGAGCGCCTCGCGCAGCGTGCGGATGATCGGCACTCCGCCGCCGACGCTCGCCTCGAAGCCGACCGCGAGCCCGTGCTTGCCGGCTAGACGGAAGATCTCACCGCCATGCTCCGCGAGCAGAGCCTTGTTGCCGGTCACGACGTCCTTGCCTGCGGCCAGCGCCTTCATGATCAGCGCGCGCGCCGGCTCGTGACCGCCGAACAGCTCGACCACGATATCGATATCGGGACGCGTGACGAGCGCCGCTGCGTCACGCGTGATCAGCTTCGCCGGCAGCCCGGGCACCTCGTCGGGCTTGAGGCTTCGGTCCGCGACTCCTGCGAGCTCGAGCGGCGCGCCGAGGATACGTTCGTATTTATCGGGATTGCGCAGCAGCAGCTTCACCACGCCGCCGCCCACGGTTCCGCATCCGAGCAGGGCAATCCGTACCGGTTTCAATTGATCCCCGATTCTTTTTGCGATTGCGCTCAGGAGCCGCTGGCCGCGCTCACCGGGATTTCGGCGTGCCCGGCGCGCAGTGCGTGACGAATACCGCGGAGAGCCTGGCGCGTGCGATGCTCGTTCTCGATCAACGCGAAGCGCACGAAGCCGTCGCCGTCCTGCCCGAAGCCGATTCCCGGCGACACCGCGACCTTGGCTTCGGCCAGCAGAAACTTGGCGAACTCGAGCGAGCCCATCGCGCGGAACGGCTCCGGAATCGGCGCCCACACGAACATCGTCGCCTTGGGCTTCTCGACCGGCCACCCTGCCCGGTTGAGTCCCTCGACCAGCACGTCGCGCCGCCGCTTGTAGGTCGCGTTGATCTGGGCGACGCACTCCTGCGGCCCGTTGAGCGCCGCGATCGCCGCCACCTGCACGGGCGCGAACATCCCGTAGTCGAAGTACGATTTCAGCCGCGCCAGCGCCGCAATCATCTCGCGATTACCGACTGCAAAACCAACTCGCCAGCCCGGCATGTTGTAACTTTTCGACAAGGTGAAGAACTCGACGCCGATATCTTTCGCGCCCGGAACCTGCATCATCGACGGCGCCTTGTACCCGTCGAAGCACAGGTCCGCGTACGCGAAATCCTGCGCGACCATGATGTCGTTTTCGCGCGCGAACTCGACCACCCGGTTCATGAAGTGCAAATCGACGGTCGCGGTGGTCGGGTTATGCGGGAAGTTCATGATAAGGAACTTCGGCCGCGGCCAGCATCGATTCACCGTCGCCATCAACTCGTCGAAAAATTCCTCGCCGCGGCGAATCGGCACGCCCTGCACCTGCGCGCCCGCAATGATGCATCCGTACTGATGAATCGGGTAAGTCGGCGTCGGCGCGAGCACCACGTCGCCCTGGTCGAGAATCGCCAGCGCCAGGTGCGCGATTCCTTCCTTCGATCCAATCGTGACGATAGCTTCGGAATCGGGATCGAGCTCGACGCCGTAGCGCCGCTTGTACCAATCGCAGATCGCAAGGCGCAATTTGTACACGCCGCGCGAGACCGAGTAGCGATGGTTCGCGTTCTTGGAGGCCGCCTCGATCAGCTTCGCCACGATATGCGGCGGAGTCGGTTCGTCGGGATTTCCCATCCCGAAATCGATAATGTCCTCGCCGGCCCGCCGCGCCTGCAGGCACAACTCTCCGATCGCGTTGAAGACGTAAGGTGGCAGCCGCTTGATGCGTGGGAAATCCATTGAGTTATAAGTTTTAACGGACCCCCGCCCACACCGCTAGTAGGGACGCGCCCAAAAGGAACGTATCGGATGTGAAACCCGCCCCAAGTTTCATACTTCCTCCCGCAGGCGATGACCCCTGCGAGGTTGCCACGAATGCACGGAGGTTCGCGTTCCCCCTTTCCATCTGGGAAAGGGGGCCAGGGGGATAGGACGCAACGATCCTCACAACTCTTCCGGTTCCCCTTCCCGCGCGGGAAGGGGTTAGGGGTTAGGTTCCGTGCGCGCCTCGCGCACTCCGTCGGGATGACCAGACTGTAATCATTTCGCACTGCCCGCCAGCGCGACCTCCGCGCTCTCGCGGCGGCGCATCGCCCAATACACCGGCGCCGCGCACATCGATATCAGCCCCGCGATCTGCCATTCGAACGGTATGCCCGCCGTGTCCGCGATTCGGCCCGCGAATAGCAGGCCTATCGAGCCGCCCATCGTCTCGAACGTGGTGCGGAAGGACAGCAGCGTCGCGCGATTCCCCGATTCAAGCTGCTCGTTGAACCAGCTCTGCACCAAAGGCATCATCGCGCCCGTGAACAGGTTCATCACGAATAGCATCGTGAGCGAAACCGCCGGCCGCCCGCCGAATAGGCCTGCCAGGAACAGCATCGTGCTCGCGGCGACAATCAGCATGCTCACGCGCGCCGCGCGCTGCGATTCGTCGCCCTGCAGCCGCGCGCTGACCTCGGCGCCGACCAGCCGCGCGGTCGACAGCGCGCAATAGATCCAGCCGATGATCCATACGCCGACCCCGATGCTCTGGTTGAACATGATCGGCCACGAGACCCAATACGGCACCCACGCCGCGACCGTGATCGCGCCCGCGACACTCAGCATCAGCACGGTATGCGCGCCAAGTCCCGCGCGGATGCCGTCGCCGACGTTTACCGCGACTCGCCGCGGGATGTCCGCGACCCTGACCGACGTCGCGTGCGGACGCTCATCGTGCATCAGGAATGCGCCGAGCGTTCCGGCCATGACATAGCCGCCTGCGCCGAGCAGCCACGGCCACGCGATATTCATGTCGGCCACGTATGCGCCGATCATCGCCGACCCCATGAAGCCAATCGTCGTCAGTTGCGAGATGCGCGAGAACAGCCGGTCCTTGAGGCCGTCGTAGCCGGCGGCGTCAAGTGCGTCGACACCCCACGCGTCGATCGCGCCGTTGCCGAACGTCGTGCCGATACCGTCGATACTCTCGGCAATCAGGAACACGTAGTAGTGATGCGCCACGAAATACAGGAGGAACGCGCAGACCCGCAGCGACGCGCCCAGCACGTAGGAGCGCCGCCTGCCGAGCAGGTCGGCGAACGCGCCGGTCGGCACGTCGGTCAGGAACAGCACGACGAAGTACGTCGCCAGTACGCTGTTTATCTGGAACTGGTTGAGCCCGCGCGAATGCAGGAAGATCGGATAGACGCCGAACAGGAATCCACCGGCGAACGAGTACAAACCCCACACCGTGTAGTAGCGGCGAGTGATATCGCGAATTGTCGGAGCATGCGGTCGCACGATTTCCACGAAAATTTCCCCACCCGGTCTGCGGCGCCAATAAAACCAAAAACAAAAGCCCCGGGGCTCGTAAGCGCCCGGGGCTTTTTAGAGCCAAGTATCAATGTCCGTCTCAATTCAGGAGGACCTTCATTGAATTGGGGACTCGACGTACATTACGACTCGGCTTCACGACCCACACATTAGTCCAACCGCTGACGATCAGTCAAGCGAAGCCCAAGTCCCGCAAAAACGGCGCTGGTTCAGTTTCAACGAAATGCGACCAAAGTCCCGCAAAAAACCCACAATTGTCGCGAAATCGCGCACCCCTTGGACAGTGTTTGCCTGTCCTCCGTCTGCGCCTCGGCCCCATTAAGAAAAAATCTCGACCAGACCACGCGCTCTTAAGAAGAGCGCTTGACCAGGTTATTAAAGGTAATAGTTTATAAATTGTCTGGAAGGAGGACGCGTTTCATGAGCATCACGCTTAACCATACGATCGTGCCGGCCCATGACAAGGAGGCGTCGGCAAAGTTTTTCGCGCATATGTTCGGGCTCAAATACGAGGGCGCCATGGCTCACTTCGCGCCGGTCCGAATCAACGAAACGCTCACGCTCGACTTCGACAACTGGGAACGCTTTGAGATGCACCATTACGCGTTCCACGTGAGCGACACTGAGTTCGACGCCATTTTCGGCCGGATCAAGCAAGCAGGCATTCCCTACGGGAGCGGTCCGTTCTCACAAGAGGATATGCAGATAAACACCAGGCGCGGCGGACGCGGCGTCTACTTCAAGGATCCCAACGGCCACGTATTGGAGCTGCTGACGCGGCCCTGACGGCCACGAGCAACGCGAGGGGAGAAAGAGCATACCCTGAGCGTAGTCAAAGGAACCTCCGACAAAAAAACTTCGCGTACGCGAAGCCGGCATCGGTTCCGGGTCGCTTGGTCCAAATTTTGGGGGATGAACTTTTGAGCCTGACCGCGCCGGATTTATCGTGTTAGGATTGGGTGATGGACAACCCTCACGATGCCCCAACTTCTCGCGCGGCTCACCCGCATTCGCACGACCCTCGCTTCCGGAAAAAAGTAAAAACTAATTTTGACGGAACGAAGCTACCGATGGTGGTCGGGCGTCCCAAACCTACCACATATGGTGTATATCGCACGTCCCAACTACATTCGATCCTCCGCAGGTTGTGGCTTGGCAACTCGCGTCGGTGCCCAAAACGAGTGCTCTGTTCTCAGAATCGCACGCATAACGTAGGATTTAACCGGCACCCGACTGAATCTGGCTCTCAACCCTTCGCATGAACAACTCGAGTCTCGACCGCAGCTTCAACTTTCCCGCCGACGTACCCGAACCGGGACTCGCGACTCGCGCATGGCGCTTCTCGAACGTGGTGTGGCTCGCGGCCTACGTGTACGCAGGCTACAAAGGCACCCAGCTCTGGACCCGCTTGATCGACGATCGCAACAAGGCTGAACTGTTCCGCCGCCAGGATCTCCGCGCCGCACAAGCGCTGAACCGCACCGCGCTCCGCCTCGAAGGCCTGCTCATCAAGGCATGCCAATTCATCGCGACTCGCGCCGACGTGCTCCCCGACGAATGGGTCTCGACCCTGTCCGGCCTCCACGATCGCGTCCCGCCGCGGCCGTTTGCGATGATCCGCGAGCAGATCGAGCGCGAACTTCGCCGCCCGCTCAAGGCCGTCTACGCCGAGTTCGATCCCGCGCCGCTGGCGTCGGCCTCGCTCGCGCAGGTGCATGTGGCGCGCCTTCACGACGGCCGTCGATGCGCCGTCAAAGTGCAGTATCCCGGCATCGACGGTATCGTTCGCGCCGATCTCCGCAACATGACCACGGTGCTCTACTGGCTGGCGAAGCTCGAGCGCGACTTCGACTATCGCGTCCTGATGCGCGAGGCGCTCAAGTACATCCCGATGGAGCTGGACTTCATTCACGAAGCCGACAACTCCGCCACGATGCGCCGCAACTTCGGCGCGGATTCCGACGTAATCGTCCCCGAAGTCTATCGCGAGTTCACCACGCGCCGCGTGCTCACGATGGAGCTCCTCGAGGGCATCAAGGTCACCGACGTTGACGCGCTCGAGCGTGCCGGAATCGACAAGCATGCCGTCGCGCAAAAGCTCGTCGAGATTTTCTGCGATCAGGTCCTGCGCGACGGCTTTTTCCACGCCGATCCGCATCCCGGCAACATCCTCATTCAGCCCGGCCCCAAAATCGTCCTGCTCGACTTCGGCCTCGCCAAGGATTTCCCGCCCGCGTTCCGCGACGGCATCGTCCGCCTGACGTTTTCGATTCTCACCGCCAATCGCGACGGGATAATCAAGGCGTTCCATGAGCTGGGCTTTCGCACGCGCAACGGCAATCCCGACACGCTGCTGGCGTTCGCCGATTTGTTCCTCGGCAGCACCATCAAGCAGAAGAAAGCGTACGCGGATAAGGACCTCATCGAGCAGTTCAACGAAGAACTGCCGCGCGCGATCCGCGCCAATCCCGTCGTCGAAGTTCCCGCCGACGTCTTGCTGGTCGGCCGCATGATGGGTCTGCTGAGCGGACTCGGCAAATCGCTCGACTCGCAAGTCGATCTGTTCACGACGATCATGCCGCAGGCGCAGCGTCTCATGATGGCGCAGCCCGCCCGCGACGGTCACGCCCTCCGACGCGCCCGCGGACACTCCCGCTGGCAAGTAGCCTTTTCACTTTTTCACCGGTTCCTTCGCGCGCCGCTTCATGGCACTGTTTGCCGTCGAGATTCTCGATGCGGAGTCCAACTGATGTCTGATCGACGTACTAAACTTGTGCCGCTTGCGGCGGAACTCGCGGCCGACTTTGCCACGCGCGCCGGAGAACACGATCGCGCCAACTCATTCCCGGTCGAAAACGTCGACAAGATGAAAGCGGCCGGATACACCGCGCTCGTCATCCCCGAAAAGCACGGCGGACTCGGCGCCGACCTCGAGGATTTTGCGCTCTGCCAGGAGCAACTCGCGCAAGGATGCGCCGCGACCACTATCGCCATCAACATGCACCTGTTCGGCATCGGCAGCATGGTCGAGCGCGCCACCGGCCGCCCGCAGGAGGAGTTGTTCTTCGACGTCATCGGGCGCGGACACCAAATCCTCGGCGGCGGCATCAGCGAGCCCGAGACCGGCGGCGATTGGGGCCACTTCGCGACGCGCGCGCGCCGCGACGGCGAGAATTACGTCCTCAACGGCCGCAAAACCTTCACCAGCCTCTCGCCCGTGATCGATCTGTTCATGGTGATGGCGACGATCGAGGACTCGAATCCGCCCGCCTCGGCCACCTTCGTCGTCCCTCGCGGCATCCCCGGCTTCGAGCTGATCGAAACCTGGGACGCGATGGGGATGCGGGCGACGGCCAGCCACGACCTGGTGATCAAAGACGTGCGCGTGCCCGCGGTCGCGATGGCCGAGTCGCGGCCGGTCGGGCCCGTCAACGACCAGGCGATTTCACTGTTCGCGTGGTTCGGCGTTTCCGTCGCCGCGACGTACACTGGCGTCGCGATAGCCGCATTGAAGTTCGCCAAGGAGTTCGCCGGCCGCCTCAAACCGCTCACCCAGCCGCGCACGATCAAGTATCTGCCCGGCATCCAGTTCGCCATCGCCGAGGCCGAAGCTCTGATCGCTCAATCGCGGGCGCTCTATCTCGGCGTCGCCCGGGACTACATCAGCGATCGCGGCTCATTCAAGGGCGAGTCCGGACTGGCGCGCGTCGTGATGCCGAAATATGTCGCGACCAACAACGCGATCCGCGCCGTCGACTACTGTATGGAAGTCGTCGGCGCACACGGGATGCTGAAAAAGTTCCCGATGGAGCGCTACTACCGCGACGTGCGCGCCGGCCCAAATCATCCTCTGTCCAACGCCCGCGCCCGCGAACTGCTCGGCAAAGTCGCCCTCGGCATCGGCCTGGCCGAAACGCCGCGCTGGTAAATCCTGCATTTTGTCGCGTGTTGTCGATTGATCTGCGCGTCGCGCTGGACGCTTCACTCCGCGAGTTATACTTTCCTTTACCGTGATCAATGAAATCGAACAGGTTGCGCTCCGCGCCGCGCGTGCCGCCGGCAGAATTCATCTCAAACGCCTCAGCCGAATAACCATCAATCGCAAGTCGAACTCGATCGATCTCGTCACCGAGGCCGACCGCGAATCGGAAGCGGCGATTATCGACGTCATCCATCGCGCGTTTCCGACTCACGCGATCCTCGCCGAGGAAAGCGGCGCCAGCGCGCATCAAAGCGACCATCGATGGATCATCGACCCGCTCGACGGCACCACCAACTTCGCGCACGGCTATCCGCAATTCTGCGTATCGATCGCGTACGAGCGGCGCGGCCGCGTGCAATTCGGCGTGGTCTTCGACGCGCTCAAGAAAGAATGCTTCGTGGCGCATCGCGGACAGGGCGCGCGTCTCAACGGCAAGCCGATTCGCGTCAGCGCGACGCCAAATCTGTGCTCCGCTCTGCTCTGCACCGGATTCGCGTACGACCGTCGCGAGCGTCGGCGCTTCTACCTGTGCTTCTGGGAAGAACTCATGACGCGGACGCAAGGCGTGCGCCGCACCGGCTCCGCGGCGCTCGATCTCGCCTATGTCGCGGCCGGCCGCACCGACGGATTCTGGGAATTCGGGCTCCGGCCCTGGGACGTGGCCGCCGGTGCTTTGATCGTCGAGGAAGCGCGCGGGCGCGTGACCAACATGGACGGCTCCGAGCTCGATCTCGGCGGCGCGAATATCGTGGCGACCAACGGCCGAGTCCACGACGAGCTCGTTGAAGTCATCGCTCACACCCGGCCCGAAGCCGACCGCCGCCAGGCCGAGATGCTTCGCGAGATCAAGGCCTCGGCGTAGCCATACTCACATGGCCGGAGGATGTCGCACATGAACACACAGATTCGACGCGCCACCCGCGAGGACCTCGACGTATGCGGCGAAATTTGTTTCCGCGCATTCTGCGCCATCGCTGATCAGCACAACTTCGCCCACGAATTCCCTTCGCCGGCTGTCGCCAAAGGCATGATCGGCGGCATGCTCTCGAATCCTGGCTTCTACGGAATCGTGGCCGAGCTGAACGGACGCGTCATCGGCAGCAACTTTTTGGACGAGCGTGCGCCTATCGCCGGAATCGGCCCCATCAGTGTCGATCCCGAGGCGCAAAACAGCGGCGCCGGCCGCGCGATGATGCAGCATTTTCTTGAGCGCGTCGCCTCCCAGGGACTTCCCGGAGTACGGCTCGTGCAGTCGGCCTACCACAATCGCTCGTTCAGCTTGTACGCGAAGCTGGGTTTCGAAATCCGTGAGCCGCTGTCCGTGATGATTGGGCCTGTGATCAAGGAGTCGATCCCCGGCTACAACGTTCGCGCCGCCATCGAAGCCGATGTCGCCGCATGCAGCCGGCTCCACTTCGCGGTGCATGGACACGATCGCAGCCGCGAATTGCGCGACGCAATCACGGCTCGGACCGCGAATGTCGTCGAGCATCTCGGCCGCATCACCGGTTACGCCACCGCGATCGGATACGCGGGCTACGCGGTCGGCGAGTCGAACGAAGAACTTAAGGCCCTAATCTCGGCGGCGACGGAATTCCATGGATGCGGCCCGCTGATTCCGTCGCGCAACGGCGAGCTGCTCCGATGGTGCTACAGCAGGGGCCTGCGCCTGATGCAGCAGACGACACTGATGACGGTCGGCCTCTACAACGAACCGCGATTCCCGTTCATCCCGTCGATCCTGTACTGACTAGCGCCGCGCGATGAACAGCCCGGAGTCCTTGGTCATCCGGATTTCGCCGTGCGCCGCGATCTCGTTCTCGACGTGCCGGCGCAGCGCGGCAACCTGTTCGTCGGTCACTCGGCTTCGCACGCGCATCGAGCAGATATAGTCCATTAACGGAGCAGCTTCAGTGATCACCAGCGAGTCGGGGTAGCGTTCGAGCTTCACCTCGCTGAAAGCGCGGCGCATGAACGCTTCCCCACTCTCGAGGCCAAAGCGCGCGGCCGACTCGGTCATGCGCGGGATCGAGAAAAATCGTGTGGCAAGCTCGTTCATCTCGCGCATGTTCGCGAGTCCCATCGTCGCCGCGTAGCAGAAGCCTGCGGGCTTGAGCACGCGCCGAACTTCGTCGAGCGCGCGCGGAATATCGGGCACGTGGTAGAGCATGTGATTCGCAATCACCGCATCGAACGACGCGTCGCGAAACGGGATCGCCTGCGCGTCGCTCTGCAAGTAGGTGAACGAGCGCCCCAGCCGCGTCAGGCCGGCGCGCGTTTCGCGGAGCATCCCGTCCGACATGTCGGTCAGAATCACGCGCCATCCGGGCGGCACCTGCACCGAGCCGCGCCACAAGATGCCGGTGCCGCAGCCGAGATCGAGCACGTGCGCGTGGTCAGGAACCTCAATCCGATCGAAGATCCATCGCATTAGCCCGTAACGATTGGTGCTGAAGCGCTGATGCAGCCTGACGCGCGCCGACAGGTTCGAGCCGTCCTTGTATTGTTCCCGCAGCAACCGCGCGGAGCCGAAAATGTTGGTCACCGTCATCGCGATCATGCTGGGCCGTGCGCGGGCCGAAGATCAACGGTCGCTCGCCTTGTCCGCCGCTTATTGCTGGTGTAGTTCTGTCCTTCGGCACACACTGCGCGTCCCGGTAGTGAAAAGGACATCACGGAGGTCTCCGGAACCTCAAGTCCGGGTTCGATTCCCGGCCGGGGCATTTTCAGCCGGTGTGACGCCTACCCGGCTTCGACCTTCCCGGTTCCCATCTTCGCGACCAGCCCCGAGCGTACTCAAAGTAGTGTTTCGTTACATCTTCGCCCGCTTAACTTATAGTAGGTAAAGCTTACTATTTGCTTAGTCTTTTGGGTTTTTTGAGATTTCTTATGGATGTTATAACGTCCTATGTATCTCACGCCATCCAGTCTTGATTTATTGCATGTTGAGAGGCAGTATTTGGACCCATGAAAGGGATTCAACCAGAGTGGCCGAACTTGACGCCGCGGCAAGAGCACGAAATTCTCGATGAGATCCGGAACGACCGTGAACTCATCGGACGCCTCATGATTACGCCTCAGGAGCTTGAGGCCTTGTCAAAATGCGCGCTGCTGGGAACCCTGACCTGCAAACAGGATATGCTTTTCATCCTGCGGCAGATTCGCGAGGCGGGCCACCCCGATCATGCAACTCGCGTACCGCAGCCGGCGCCGCCCGAAGACAAGGAAGAAGATCCGATTGCTGACTTGCGCCGCGTTCCGGTCAGTGCCGCTCCCCGGGTCACGCCCGACCCGGCTTCGCTCGGCGGCATCGTCCGCCGCCGCAGACCCGAGCAGTGGGGCATTTTTTTCTGGGGGATGGTCGTCGTCGTGGCCTTGGTATGGAACGGCGTGGGCGCCATCTCGCACTGGCGTGACCACTTGCTGACCACCATGGGAACGCCCGTCGGCCAGACTTCTCCTGCTGACGCCTTCAGCGGGGTGGACCGGTTCAGCGTATTGCTGCTGTCAGAGATTGCATTCGTGGCGCTGATCGCGACCGTGGTTTATCTCAGATCCCGCCGGGGTCACAGCCGCTTCAAAGTCAGACCCACCCGCTCCTGGCGCTAGGCCTGCGCGTTCCGACCGCGCGATTCAAATCGATCGCGTCGGCGCGAGTGACTCACACAATGCTCCGCCAGAACTCCTGCAGCAGCACGCTCATCAGCTTGGGATGCTCCTCGGGGAAAAACAGTTTCCCGCGCGGCACCATGACCACTCGCCGTACGCCCGCGATATTGTTCTTCAGCCACTCCGTCGATTTCAGATCGAACGCGGTGTCGGCCTCGCCCCATGCGATCAGGGTCGGCACTTTGAGCTCCCTCAATTGCGGCGCGATAGCGGTCAGCACCTTCAGATTGCCGAGACTCAGAAAGCGCCGCATCTTCGCGCTCCTCTCGTCCGACGAAACCAGCGGCTCGATGTAGGCCTTGAAGGCCTCGTCGGGGATTCGTCCCGCGTCCTCATAGACAGCTGCGAACGCCTGGTGCGCGACCGCGGGCGCTTGCAGCATCGCCTTCATTCCTACCACGATCGACGGGTCGGCGAACTGGTCGAACGCCGCTTTCAGCATTGCGTTGGGCCACAGGTCATGAACTTCGCAGTTGGTGATCGTCAGGCTGCGCAGCCGCGACGGATATCGCGCCGCGAATACCTGGCTGATGCTCGCGCCGCTGTCGTTGCCGACCAGGTCCACCTGCGACAATCCCAGCCGGTCCAGGAAGGTGGCGATCATTGCGGCCTGCCGGTCGAAACCGAGGTCCTGCTCCGCGGGGACTTCGGTGTAGCCAAGCCCCATCAGGTCGAGCGCGATACATCGGCGCGTCGCCGCGAGATCTTCCAGCGTGGCGCGCCACTCGAAGCCGTTCAGTGGAAACCCATGCACGAACAGCGCCGCCGGACCGCTGCCCTGCTCGACGTACGCGATTCGGCCGAAATCGGTGTCTGCGAACTTGCGCGCCTGATGGAACTGCTCTGCGTTCATTGCTAACCTGCCTCCTGTTGTCGTGCGATCAAGATCGTATTTAACATACCAACGGTATGTATGTGACATGAGAACAGTATGACAGTCAAGAGCCGCAAGCTCGAGCAGTCCCAGGCCACCCGCGCCGCCCTCATCAAGACCGCGCGCAAACTCTTCGCCCGGCTCGGCTACGCCGCGACCGATATCGAAACCGTCGCGCGGCGCACCCGCGTCACCCGCGGCGCGCTCTATCATCACTTCAAGGACAAGCAGGATTTGTTTTCCGCCGTGTTCGATCTCGAGGAGCAGAAACTCGCTCAAATCATCGCCGCGGCCGCCGTGTCGAAGTCCGGCCCCTGGGACGCGATGCTCGCGGGATGCGACGCGTTCCTCGACGCCTGCCTCGATCCCGCCGTGCAGCGCATCGTGCTCATCGACGCGCTCGCCGTCCTGGGATGGGAGCGCTGGCGCGAGATCGATACCCAGTACAACTTGCGGCTGGTGACCGGCGCGCTGCAGGCGGCCGCCGATCAAGGCATGATCGCGCCGGGACCGATCGATTCGCTGGCCCATCTGTTGATCGGCGCGATCACGGAGGGTGCGATCTTTATCGCGCACGCCGACGACAAATCCGCCGCGCGCCGCGCCGTCGGCGAAAACGTCGCCCAACTGCTCTCCGGCCTGCGCATCGACAAGTCAAAGGGCTCGTCGTAAAACTGCACGACAGCACGGGTAATCGCGATGGAAATGGAATATCGAATCACGCCTGGCAGATTGGAAATCGGCAAGTTCTCACTCTACTACGAGCGCGTCGGCGCCGGCGCGCCGCTGGTCTTCTTGCACGGTCTCGGCGGCAACCATCTCTCGTGGTGGCAGCAGGTCCCCTACTTCATGCGCTCCTTCGAATGCATCACGGTCGACCAGCGCGGCTTCGGTCTCTCGCCCGATCTCGACGGGATGTTCAATCGCGCGCACTCGAGCGATCTCGGCGCTCTGCTCGACCATCTGAAGATCGACAAAGCCGTCTTGATCGGGCAATCGATGGGCGGATGGACGATCGTCGGCTATGCGCTCGAGCATCCCGAACGCGTCGCCGCGATGGTGATGGCCGATACTCCCGGCGGAATCTTCACGCCCGAGATGAAGTTCGCGCCGCCGCGAACGCCGTTGCCCGTCGATGCGACCCCGCCGATCGGATCGTTGCCGACCTACGCCTCCGATTATTTCACCAGGCT
Organism: uncultured delta proteobacterium; assembly: GCA_963724395.1. Lineage (GTDB taxonomy): Bacteria > Desulfobacterota > Binatia > Binatales > Binataceae > Binatus. Next base: position 1,819,352 of record CAVRUK010000006.1, read on the forward strand.
TCCCGAGATGGCGTTTCTGTACGACGAGGTCCGGATTCTCGGCGCGCGGCCTCCCGGCGACGCGGGCGCGCGTATCGTCGGCCTGCGCTACGACCTCGCCGCCGTGAAGCAGCGCCTCACGATGCCGATACTGTGCATGGTTGGCGAAAAAGACACTCTAATCACGCCCGACGTCGTCAAGGCGCTGGCGGCGGCGCTGCCGAATTCGCGGCTGCGTACGGTGCCCGGCTGCGGCCATTCGATCTATTTCGAGAACGCCGCGGTCTTCAATCAGCTGGTGCGCGATTTCATCGTCGAGATCGGCTACGCGAAATAGCTCGCTGTCCGTGTTGGCTTCCGCCCACTCCAATCCGCGGACAGTCGCCCGCCACCGCGCAAATCTCGCATTGAGGCTTGCGCGCGATACACACCTGGCGCCCGTGCAGAATCAGCCGCATCGAGAACGGCGTCCAGTGTCCCGCCGGGATTAACTTCTGCATGTCGATCTCGATCTTCGCCGGATCAGTTTTCCTGGTGAATCCGAGGCGATACGCGAGCCGCCGCACATGCGTGTCCACGACGAACCCCGGCTTGCCGAAGATATGCCCGAGAATCACATTTGCGGTTTTGCGCCCGACGCCCGGAATTTTCACGAGCTCGTCCATCTCAGATGGAACCTCGCCCCCGTAGTCCGCGACGATCTTCTGCGCGGCGCCCATCAGCGAGCGGGTTTTCTGCCGAAAGAATCCCGTCTTGACGATTAACTCCTCGACATGCCGAGGGTCCGCCGCCGCCATCGCGCGCGCGTCGGGATATTCGCGAAAGAGCCGCGGCGTTACGCGATTGACGCCCGCGTCGGTCGACTGCGCCGACAGAATCGTCGCCGCCAGGCATTGCCACGGTGTTTCGAAATCAAGGCTGATCCGCGCGTTCGGATACAGCTTCGCGAGCGCGCGCGAGACTCGGCGCGCGCGCTTCTTCAAGTCCGCGATCGATTCGCGCGCCGCCATTGCCGCTTACGCGACGACGCGCCGGCTCTGCTGTTCATGCGTGAAGCGCGCGACCTCGGCGCTTTCACGCGCGCGGTCCCATCCGAGCTCAGCCGCCATGATTCGCGCGACGGCCGGCGCCGCCGCTTCCGCCTCGACCGGCGAGCGCCACGACAGCGACGTGCGCCGAATCAGAAAATCGCCGACAGTATGCGCCATCTCGCTGGCAACCGCGTTGACGACCTCGGCTCCCAGAGCGGGACAGCCGCGCGACAGCGGCTCTGCGAGCTCCGGCCGTCTCGATGCGATTCGCGCGACGAGTGGCGCGCGCGTTCCGTAGCGCGCTTTCAGAATTTCAGCCGCTGCGGCCGGTATGCCTCGCATGCTCGCGCCGCCCGCGGCGTCGCCCGAGGCCAACGGCCGCGCGCCCGGCAGCGGTGTCGCGAGCGTCGGGCAGATTCCCGCCGGACGCCCGAGCCGCTTCATCACCTGGTCGACGAGCTTCTGCGCAATCTCGCGATGTGTCGTGAACTTGCCGCCCGCGACCGTGATCAGCCCCGACGCGCTCTCGAGTATCACTTCCTCGCGCAGCACCGCCGAGGGCGAAACGCCGTCCTTCTCTCGGATGAGCGCGCGTAGTCCCGCAAAACTGGTCGCCACGTCGGCATTCGTCAGCTTGATTCCCGGCAGACTCTCGGCCAGCACCGCGAGCAGATATTCGACGTCGCCAATTTCCGCCCGAACGCTCGCGGGATCGCCCGCATAGTCGGTGTCGGTCGTGCCGACCAGCACGTAGCGGTCATGCGGCATCACGAACACGATTCGCCCTCGCTCGTCGGCGAGCACGAGCGATTCGCGCACCGGCAGGTCGGTCCGCGCGAACACCAGATGCACACCCTTGGTCAAACGCACGCACGGCTTCGACGAGGGATCGTCCATCCGCCGAATTTCGTCCACCCACGGGCCGGCCGCATTCAGGAATTTCTTTGCGCGAACTTCGCAGGTGATGCCGCCGAGCAGATCGCGCACGCTGGCCGACGCGATCTTCCCTTCGGTCATATTAAATTTCTCGACCGTCGTGTAATTGGCGACCGCCGCGCCGTGGAGATCGGCGTCGAGCACGTTCTCGAACGTGACGCGCGCGTCGTCGGCCCACGCGTCGAAGTACATCGCGCCTCCCGTCAATCCGTCGCGACTGAGCGCCGGCTCGGTCTCGCGCACCTCGGCGGCATTGAGGCTCGAGTGCCATTCCTTGAACGGCATCCGCGCGAACAGGTCGTACAGCGTCAGCCCCATCGCCATCGTAAAGCGATTGAAGCCGCGTCCGCGATAAACGGGGAATAGAAATTGAATCGGATGCACCAGATGCGGCGCCGTGCGATGCCGCAGGCGCTCGCGCTCGCGCAGCGCTTCGTACACGAGCTTGAACTGCCCCTGCGGCAGGTAACGAAAGCCGCCGTGAATCAGCTTCGACGATCGCGACGACGTGGCGCCCGCGAAATCGCCGCGGTCTATCAGCGCAACGCGAAGCCCGCGCATCGCAGCGTCGCGCGCGACCGCCGCGCCATTGATACCCGCGCCGATTACCGCGAGATCGAATTCTTCGTCGCGAAATCGCGCGAGACTCTTCGGACGGTTCAGCGTCGAGGCCAATTCAGTCTTCAGGATCTTCCTGGAACGAGTAGCGCTCCTCGGTCCAGGGGTCGGCATGGTTGTGATAGCCGCGCACTTCCCAGAAGCCGCGCCGGTCGATATCGGCGAACTCGAGCGCGCGCACCCACTTGGCGCTCTTCCATCCGTAGAGCTTCGGCACGATCAGGCGCAACGGAAAGCCGTGCTCCGGCTCGAGGTCGCGCCCGTCATGACGATGCGCGAGCATCACGTCGTCATCGAGGAACTCGCTGAGCGGCAGGTTGGTCGTGTAATCGCCGTCGCAATGGACTATCACGTAGCGCGCCTCGGGCCGCAGCTTCACCAGCTTCATCAGGTCGGCGACCCTCACGCCTTCCCACGCGTTGTCGAGCCGCGACCACGTCGTCACGCAATGAAAGTCGGCGACCTCGCGCGATTGCGGCAGCGCACGGAATTCCTCGTATGAAAATCGAAGCGGCTTTTCGACCAGCCCCACGACTTTGAAATCCCACGTCTTCGGATCGAAGCGCGGCGTCGCTCCATAAGTAAGAACCGGAAATTTTTCGGTCAGGACCTGTCCCGGCGGCACCCGCGAAGCGACGTCCTGCGCGCCTACTGGCTTTGGCATACGGCTGACTATTATCCGACGGATCGATCTGACGAAAGGGTCGGCAGGACCATTGAATGTGAAACCCGCGATGGGTTTCACGCTTCCTTCGGCAGGGGTGACCCCTGCACCCAGTACTAAGAGCAGGGGTGACCTCCTTCGGCTTCGCTCGGGACTGGCTCTGCACCCCTGATCAGACGTCATTGTTGAGCCAAAGCGGCGCGATTCTGGATGGTCGATTGGCCGAGAAAAGGCTAAATACACAATATGTTGTGGTCCCTGGACGGCACTACCACCATCGGTAGCTTCGTTCCGTCAAATTTAATATTCCGCAACGGTCGATTGTCGGAGGCATCCGGATGGCCATTGTGCGAGTGCGCGACGCGCTGAGAATTGCTCATCCACAAAGAGTTAGCACGGCGGGCACTCCGGCATAAGGCTGAAAAGTTCATCCCATCTTTGCGGCGCGCCAAGCAATCGCGACGCACAGATGGGCCGCCTCTCCCGATCCAGGGACAGGCAAGCTTTCGATGAGTTGTCCATCGCCTCGTGCGCCAGACGCGAAGAATGCTGTACGTGGCGTACGGGCGGCGTTTTTGTCCAGCGTGTGGGACCTATCGGAACTTCTGGCGTAAGTGATAATTATTCGGCTTCAGAAAGACCCGATTTGAAGCCGTCAATTTCCGCGAAGCAAAAAGCGATCATTCTGAATTTAAGGCGCGAAGGCTCGAGCGCCCCGCAGATCGCCCAGAAACTACGGCTGCCGATGCCTGTCATCAGGTCAAATTATCGTTCGTCATGAGCACGCGGATTCCTGGGAAAAACGAGCCAGGAAGCGCTTGACCCCACGGGAAAAGGCCCAAGCTGCTGAGGCCGCAAGCAAAGACGCCTTGAAGACCTACTGCGAGAAGAACGGCTGGAAGTTCGCTTTCTTTGAAGGCAAAACGGGCGCGCCACGAAACTGGCATCATTGACGCGATAGCTTTTCGTCTGGGCCGGAAAGACGCGGATATTTTGGACATTCGACTAGTGCAACTCAAGGGCGGCAATGCGGGTGTCACGGGGCGGGAAATCGCACGGCTGAAGAAAGCCGCAACTGGCGCTACTGTCCATTGGCTGATTGCGGAATTCGATGGCGAGACGCTTCACTTGTTGCCGCAAGATCCAACCGCGTAATCCTTTTAACGCGGTCCCCACAAAACCGCATTCATCAAGTCCGCTCAATGCCTATGAGGAATTCGAGAGATTCAACCAACGCTGGGCACGGACGGATCAACGCACTTTTCAGGCACTACCCAACTACCGTCTACGCGGCTTTCGGTTTTTTCTGGACCGGTGGGGTCCTATTGCTCATCCGGCGGGTTACTTCTTCGTCGCTCATCGTCCAGATGCGTTCTTCGGGAGGGTAGTCCATCAGCGGCTTTGACGGATCGGGCTTGGGCTGCGCGACCTTTCCGCCTTTCGATTCGAACGGCGCGGGATGCTTGTACTTCTCGACTTCGTCGCCGCTGATTCCGGCCAGCGCCTGCACTTCCCGATGCTGGCGGCGGTCGATGTTCACTTACTGGGAAGCGCCACGCGCAAAGCCGCGGCTTGAGATCTGGATAGAGTTTCCTGCCGGATCCTTGGCGTTGGTGAACTCAAAGGTGCCCGTGTCGTGGATCGGTCCAAATTTCAATCCCTCGGCTTCCCTTTCCTTCATGAACTGCCTGACGTTTGATACCCCAAAGACGACCTTCATTGCCGCACCGCTTTTCTGACTCGCGGCGGCGCGATGGAGCGCAATATTACAGCCGCCGGCGGTGCTCTCCAGTTCCAGCCATCCCGCATCCTCCGACGGCAATGGCTTCATGCCGAAATGCTTCTGATAGAAATGGGCGACCTTGGGAAGGTCTTTGACGTACAGGATTACGCGGACTATCGGTAGTTTCACTGCTTTACCGCTCTTGTTTCCTCAGTCTGTGAATCGGTTGAACGACGGTACCGTTACGTGCGTGCCGCGCGGTTTTCTCGCGCGCCGCGCATTCTGACGCGGGCCAAAGTCTTTGATAAAGAACCGGCGAGAGGCAATTACCGGCTACGCGGCTTTCGGTTTTTTCTGCACCGGCGGCGTCGTATTGCTCATCCGGCGGGTTACTTCCTCGTCGCTCATCGTCCAGATGCGTTCGTCGGGAGGGTAGTCCATGAGAGGCTTTGACGGATCGGGCTTGGGCTGCGCGACCATCCCGCCTTTCGATTCGAACGGTGCGGGATGCTTGTACTTCTTCGAGTTCGTCGGCGCTGATTCCGGCCAGAGCCTGCACTTCCGGATCGATCCACGATTCGGCGTCAATCGAGCCGCCTTCGGAGGTCGAGAACTCGAGCATGATTCCCTCGGGCGCGGCCAGGTAGATCGATTTGCAGAAACCGTGATCGAGCGGGCCCATCACCCAGTGCCCGTGCGAGCGGACGCGGTCGCGAATCGCCATCAGGTCGTCGTAAGTGTCGACGTTGAGCGCCAGATGTTGCATCGCGCCGGGCGCGACGTTCTGCGTGGTATGCCCGGCGTGCGAGACGCCCTTGATCGGCTGAATCTTCGCGACCTCGGGATGTTGCACGAATGCGATCGACGAGCTGTCGCTCAGCTTCATGAAGCCGTGAAAGGTGTTGTCGACACCGTGCATCCAGTAGAGCGCGACCAGTTCCATCCCGACGACCTGGGAGAAGTAGTCGATTTGCTTTTTGATGTCCTTGGTGCAGATAGCGAGGTGATGCACGCCGTTAGGCAGACCCATGATGCCGACCTCCGTAGTGAGTGATCTTGTTGTGCCACAATGAAGAGAGGAAAGGAACTCTGCGACCTCTCCTTGTCCGAGGAGAGATCGGCGCGAGCCGAAAAGCCGCTTTTTATTCCAGTCGGTGCGAGCTTCAGGCGTTGATCCAGGCGTCGCGGTCAATGTTCGCGTCGCGAAGGATTCGGCTTAGCAGGTCGACGTTGATGTCGCCTCTATGCGGATTTGGAACTATGACGTTGGCCTTGCCGGGAGCGGACATGAGGCTGTGCCGAGCCCCTGCGAACGGCCCATCGTAACCAAGTTTCTTCAGCTTGCGGATAAACTCGGTCCGCGAGCACGGCGTCAGGCGAGACACGAAAAGGTGTTAGTCGGCCCTCTGCGGCGGGGCAGTGATGGACAGGCCGTCAAATTCGGGAAGCTGACAATGCCCGACGTAAGCGTTTACGTACAGCCAATCTTCCAGCGCTGTAAAGAGATCGTTGCGCGTGTCTTCGACGGTCTTCGCGCTCGCCCATAGGCCATTAAGCCCCGCGATATGCGCGTACCAATCCCCATCGTCGAGCCGCTCATATTCGGCATGACGCATCGCGGCGTGAAGGTATTCCGTTAAGGCCGCCATGCCGATCAGCTTAGCAGCTGGCGTGTTCTACGGGTAGTTACCCGGCGAATTCCGCCCACGAGCGGGCGGTGACGGTCCCGGTGCCAAAATCAGTAAAATTTTCCCAAGCTGCAACCGGATCGCAGCAGGGGGTCCGCGAAAGAGAGCACACTGAGTAGGCAGAACTTCGCCCCCTCTCAGCTACCCGATAATCTTATTCAACGGGAACTCGACGATGCCGACTGCGCCCGCCTCGAGCAGTTTGGGAAACAGCTCGCGCACCGTGTGCTCGGCGATCACCGTCTCGACCGCCAGCCATTCTACGCCCTTCAGCGCTTTCGACGGGTAGAGGTGCGAGATGGTCGGCGCTGTGATCGACGGCAGCAGCGCGATCACTTTTTCGAGGTTGCCCTTGGCGACGTTCATCTTGATACCGACGCGATTCTCGGCGTCGAGCGCGCCGCGAATCAGGATCCCGAGCTGGCGAATCTTGGCCTGCTTCCATGGGTCAGCCCATGCCGCCGGATTGGCGACCAGCACCGGATTCGAGACCAGCAATTCCTCGACGATGCGCAGTCCGTTGGCGCGAAGCGACGAGCCGGTCTCGGTGACGTCGATAGCGGCGTCGATGATGCCCTCGGCGACCTTGGCCTCGGTGGCGCCCCATGAAAATTCCACTTCCGCTTTGACTTTGCGCTCGGCCAGGATTCGCGTCACGAACTGCACGAGCTCGGTCGCGATGCGCTTGCCTTCGAGATCCTCGAGCCGCTTGACGGGCGAGTCGTTGCGCACGCATAGCACCCATCGCGAGGGCGTCAACGTCGCCTTGGCGTAAATGAAGCTCTCGACCTGGTGGAGCGTCACGTTGTTCTCGACGATCCAGTCGCTGCCGGTGATGCCCGCGTCGAGCGAGCCGTCGGCGATATAACGCGGCATCTCCTGCGGGCGCAGGATACGGCAGCTCAGCGTCGCGTCGTCGGTGGTCGGGATGTAGGAGCGCGAGCCGACCGTGATGCGCCATCCGGATTTGCGCATCAGCTCGAGCGTCTGATCCTCGAGGCTGCCCTTGGGGATGCCGAATTTCAGAACTTGATCAGCCATAGAATCAGGCGGCCGGCTTCTTCGACTGATGGCCGTAGTTGGGGCCGTACTTGGCGGGATCGACTTTGCGCTGCTCGACGATTTTCCACGCGCCCGCGTCGAGCTTGCGGAAAAAGCACGACTCGTAGCCTTCGTGGCAGGCGGCGCCGTCGCCGCGCTGCTCGACGGCGAGCACGAGCGCGTCGGCGTCGCAGTCGATGCGAATCTCGTGCACGATTTGAAAATTTCCCGACTCTTCGCCCTTGCGCCAAAGCTTGTTGCGCGACCGCGAGAAGTAGCAGGCGCGGCCGGTGGCGACCGTTTCGTCGAAGGCCTCGCGGTTCATGTAGGCGACGGTCAGCACGCGATGGCTCAGGTGATCGACGGCGATAGCGGCGACGACGCCGCCGTTTTTGTCGAAATCGATTGCCGCCGATGCTGAAGCTGCGTTCTCTGCCTGCGTTACCATTGCTGCCACCGAATTGACAATAGCGTCGTTGTCTAAAAAAACGCTTGTGAATCAAGAAGTATCGGTGAAAGTTCGGCGCGATTCAATGCGCCAGGCAGGCTGACTCGGGAGCGCCTTGGTTGGCGTCCCTTGCAGCCCTCCCTCGTCACTGATCTCGAATGAGGAGAGCTATTTCAAAAGCTAAGTCATCCAAGCCCGGATTGCGTCGGCAAGGAGTAACACGCCGCATCTTCAGCTCAGATGGCTCTTCGAAAATCCGAGCCTCGCGATTTTGCGCTCTTGATCGACGTATGGCGGACAGGATCGGAGACAACGACCGAATTTGACCGCTGGTCATCTTGACGATTCAAGAATGCGCTCAATCGTTTTCCATAGAACCAGGCAACTATTACGGAGCTGATGAGGAAAGCGGTCAGAACGTCCAGCATCCAGCCGACCCCAAGCCATCGCGTGAGCAACAACACACCGACGATTGATGCGACAACGACATAGTCAAGCGCGATTGCTACGAGACCACTCAGCCCCATCGCAACGTTTGTTTTCATCTTCGTCTCCTATAACTTCGTCTCCTATAATAGGGACGCGGGAGTGCTATCAGAGTTTCAATCCCGAAAATCGATGAAATACGTTTTCGTGAGAAGGGAGCACGAAGATGCCATACAGAGCGACGCCACCTCGAGCGCATCAGGTGCAGACTCTGCGAGCCGGCAAGGGTAGCTCAAGGTGGCTGTGGCGACGCGGATTCTAGCGCAGGCGAAGCCTAAGCGCTCACACCGGAATGACGCGATTCGCCGTTACTCGGATGAAGCCGGCGAATTCGCCGGTTCTCGTCATCTTCAACCCGCTCGCGCGCTTCTTTGGATTCGCCGATCGGTACGACATCCTGGAGGCTGGTGGCATTGTAGACCTCGGCGAACGAGGCGTAGCCGCCGATCAGCCCCGAGATCACGGCCGAGACGCCACCCAGAACGCCCAGCGCGGCTGATCCGCCCAGCATTCCGATTCCGGTAAGACCGAATGCTATCCATAGGAACAGCAACACGAGATTGAATGCCGCGGTCTCGTAAAACGACGCGATCCACAGGTACAGCGTAACCACACCGCTTACTATGAATACCATCGCCATGCTGTTCATCGCGGCTGCGGTCTCCGCATGAATTCCGAACACGGTCATGTGCGAAAGGGCCAGCCATACGAAGAAGGCACCGAGAAACGTAAATGAGGTGGCCGCAATCGGATCACCATACGGAAAGGCCCACATTCCGGCGAGGATCTCTACCAATCCGCCGAACACGATCGCTTGAATCAGGTACGGACCCAACGCCGCCTGCGATTGGAAAATCATCGCGATTCCAATCAGAAACGCGGTTGTTGCGAGGCCTGCTAAGCCGAGCGGAATCGGCGTAGCGAGACCCTTGTCTCTGCCTGGCCTTAGCATAAAAACTCTCCTTCGCGGCTCGTGGTGGAGACGACGCGTGCCGCAGCTGAAATGTTTCTTCAGCCGCTCGGTCACGTCCCGAGGCCGGACGGTTAATTTGTATGCCTGTTTATTTAGACGCTATGCCGGGAATCGATTATTCAACTCGATCAGCCAAGCCAATCAAATCATCGACAGAAGATGCGAATATGCGTTCATGAAGCATCGAGTATGGAATCGCACGATTTAAGCCTCAATTTTCCTCGCTCGATTCTCCGCCGTTTTTGTCGAAATCGATTGCCGCCGATGCGGTTGGGCTGATTGTGCCTGCATGGTCATGGCCGTCATCAAGTCAGATACCGCGAAAATTACGCTTGTGAATCAAGACGTATCGGTGAAACTTCACCGCGATTCAATGTCGGCCGTGTCCGCGGGACTGGTCTCGGATTTTAGACGGTTTTAAATTGGAGGTAAGGCGTGTAGATTACGGGGCGATGCTAAACAACTGCCAAGTCCATCACCTCACGTGTCACTAGAGATGCACCCGGCCCGCGCACGACGATTGGCGAGACTTTCAATTGTGGCGATTGCGCTCGCAATGTCGGCCATCGCCTGCCATATCCCCGGCAAATCGATCGAGTCGAAATACAAGAACGTCGACCAGTTCAACTTCGACGTCGCGATGGGTCCCAAGAATTACCATATCGAGGGCTACCTGACGCGCAGCGTCGAGCAGGGGCGGCGGCCCGGGCTGCTGGTGCTCAACGGCGGCGAGGGCAACGTCGATCAATGCGTGAAGATGAGCCAGGGAATCGCCGCGATGGGAATCCAGGTCGCGTGCGTGAGTATCCCCGGCTACGGCAACTCGTCGGGGCCGAGCCGCTTCGTGGGGCAGCCGTCGGTGGTGGCGTCGCGCAAGGCGCTGGATATGCTGGCGGGACGCACGGACGTCGATGCGACGCGGCTGGCGGTATGGGGCCTCGGGCATGGCGCGGTCGCGGCGGGCCTGCTCATGGACTACGACTCGCGCCCGCGCGCACTGATACTCGAATCGGGATGCTACGACCCGCTGTCGCTATGGCCGACCGCGCCGCTGCGAACCAAGCTGTCGATCCTTCGCGAAGTGTGGCCGAGCAAGCGGATTCTGAAAGAGCGCAGCGTCATCGCGCATCTGCCGCCGCGGCTCGAGTGCAGCGTGCTGATCATGCACGGCCAGCAGGACAATCGGATGCCGGTGGGACAGGCAGTAAAACTCGCCGACGCACTGCGCGAACGCGGCGCCAAAGTGCAGACGTACTATTTCCCGCAGGCCTCACACGACCTGGGCAAGCGCGTCGAGCCAGAGCTGCGAGCCTTCCTGCGCGACAACCTCCTCGGCACAACCAGCGCCGCCGCTTCGTAAGGGAACGGGAAAATCACTTGATTGAATGTGAAACCCGCCGTGGGTTTCACGCTTCCTTGGGCAGGGGTGACCCCTGCACCCAGGACTACACGATCTCCTTCAGCGCTTCGATCACTTCTTCGGTGTGGCCGTTGACCTTGACCTGGGGAAACACGCGGCGCACGACGCCCGCTTTGTCGATGATGAACGTGGTGCGCTCGATGCCCATGAACTTGCGTCCGTACAGCGATTTCATCTGGTAGACGCCGTACAGCTTGCAGACCTTGTTGCCGGGATCGGCGAGCAGCGGGAAGTTTAGCTCGTGCTTGGCGATGAACTTACCGTGCAAATCGGTCGAATCGCCGCTGATGCCGACCACTTTGGCGCCGAGCTTTTTTATCGGCGCGATATTGTCGCGGAAGCTGCACGCTTCGATGGTGCATCCAGGGGTCATGTCCTTCGGATAGAAATACAGCACGAGGTTGTTCGAGCCGATCAGATCCTTGAGCGCGACGGCGTTCCCGTCGGCGTCCGACAGTGCGAACGCGGGCGCCTTCTTTCCTTCCAGCGCGGCGCTGGCGCTCTTCGGCGTTGCGGTTACGGGCTTGGTCCGAGTTTTGGCGGCGGGCTTCCTGGATGTCGGCATCAGATTCATTTAGCCGCGCTCGACGTTTGAGGCAACTTGGAAGTTGCCGCGGCGGGTTTGGGCCATCATCAGAAATTCACGAAACCCTCATTTTACAAGGGTTTCGTGGCCCCTAGTTGACGAGGTGCCGGTCACACCTTAGACTTGGCGGGCTGACAGTCTTCATTTGATCGCGCCCGCGTCCCTATGGCCGTTTATACCGAGTTAAGCAAACCGTTTCTCAAGGAACTCGCCGACGACTACGGTCTGGGCCGGGTGACCAGCACGACTGGAATCCCGGAAGGATCGGTCAACACTAACTACGTGCTGGAGGCGGCCAAGGGCAAGTTCCTGCTGCGGATCGACGAGGTCAAGAGCGAGAATGAGCTGAAGCGCGAGATCGATCTGCTGTCCTTTCTGCGCAAGCACGCGTTCCCGTGCCCGCATCCGATGCAGGATCGGACGGGACGCTTCTACCGCAATTTCAATAACCGGTGCGTGTCGCTGTTCAAGTACCAGGAGGGCAAAGTGCTGGTGCCGGCGCGCCTCAAGCCGAGCCAGCTCGAGACGATCGGTCACGCACTCGGCGACTTGCACGTGATCGGCAAGGCGTACAAGAAGGGAATCGACAACCGGTTCAGCTTCGAGCGGATCGCCGACCTGTACCTGACCGTGCGCAACCGCCTGCCGAATTACTTCCGCAAGATTTGCCGCACCCTCGACGACGAGGTCGAGTACCTGACGCGCTACCTCGAGGGCAAGCTGCCCAAGGGCGTAATCCACGGCGATATCTTCGCCGACAACCTGCTGTTTCGCGGCGAGAAGCTGACCGCGATGCTCGATTTCGACGCCGCCTGCCGCGGCAAGTTCATCTTCGATATCGCGACCGCGGTCAACGCGCTGTGCTTCGTCGATAACAGCTACTCGCTCGACCGTTTCCGCTACCTGCTGTCGGGCTACGAGTCGGTGCGCACGCTGTCGCTGGCCGAGTGGGACGCGTTTCCCAACGAGCTGCGGTTTTCGTCGCTGCGGTTCACCGTGACTCGCCTGCATGACTTCTTTCTCACGCCGACCGACGGCAAGCATCGCGTGGACAAGGACTTCCGCGAGTTTTTCGATCGTCTGCGGGTGCTGCGCCGCGAACGCGAAGGCGGGATGGAGCCGCTGCTGATGGCGATGGCGACCGGATACGACTACCGCAAGTATCAGAAGGTCAAAGCGACCGAGCGCCGCCAGGCTTGATTCCCGCAGCCTGATTCGCGCATCCGCGGAGAAATCCGTTGCCTTCAATCCTCGACAGCCTGAACGCCGCCACGCCCGCGCTATGGCTCGAAGGTTTCGCCCCCGCGCGGAATCAATCCCGCCCCGCTGCTACGCCATCTCGCCGCGCTGGTCGGACACGTCGACGCGATCAACCTGACCGACAACGCGCTCGGCAAGGTGAAGATGTCGGGACTGGTCTTTGGCGCGGCTATCAAGGAGCGCCTGAAAATCCCGGTCGTGCTGAACGTCTCGTGCCGCGACCGCAACCGCTTCGCGCTGAAATCCGATCTGCTCGGCGCGGCCGCGATTGGAATCGACGCGATAGTCGCGCTTAACGGAGACAAGATTCCTCCTGATACCGACGGCAATGTGATTGTGTCGCACGATATCGACGCGTATGGATTGCTCGCGATGGTCGCCGACTTGAATCGCGGCGACACCGGCGAGGGCAAGCGGCTGCTGAAGGCGATTCCGTCGATCGTCGCGGGCGCGGTGGCGAATCCGAATCGTAAGAATATCGAGCGCGAATTCGAGTTGCTCGAGCGCAAGGCGGCCGCGGGTGCTCGCTTCGTGATCACTCAACCGATTTTCGACGCGGAGACGGGGCGGCGCTTCGCCGCGAAGGCGAAAACCCTGGGAATCAGGGCGATGCTTGGGATCCTGCCGGTCAAGCGCGAGGCGATGGCGACCTACCTGATCGACCGCGTGAAGGATCTCAGCGGCGCGCGCAGCCATCTGGACAGATACGCCGGGATGAACGAAGAAGAGGTGCGCGCGTTTTCGATCCGCGAGAACATGGCGCTGATGAAGTCGTTGGCTCGCGACGCCGCCGGGTTCATCATTATGAGCGGCGGTGGCCCCTCACTCGCTATCGAGCTGGCGCTTCAATTCAGCCGTTGGCGCAAGGAGACCGGTATATGAACCGAACTCAGGCAAATGGTTCCCGGATCAAGATGGCGGAAAAAAACGACGCCAACGGCCGCGGCAAACTCGAAGAAGCGGTGCGCGTCATCCTGCGCCATATCGGTGAAGACCCAAATCGCGAGGGGCTGACACTCACTCCGTCGCGCGTCGCCAAGGCTTACGAGTTTCTGACCAGCGGCTACGCCAAAGATCCGAAGGAAGCGATCAACGGCGCGCTGTTTGCCGAAGAAGACTATCAGGAAATGATCCTGTGCAAGGATTTGGATTTCTACTCGCTGTGCGAGCATCACCTGCTGCCGTTCATGGGCAAGGCGCACGTCGCGTACCTGCCCAATCGCAAGATTGTCGGAATCTCGAAGCTGGCGCGGATGGTCGAGATTTACGCGCGGCGCCTGCAGGTGCAGGAGCGCCTGACCACGCAGATCGCGCAGACCCTGATGTCCGAAATCGACCCGCTCGGAGTCGCGGTGGTGCTCGAGGCCGAACATCTATGCATGCGGATGCGCGGGGTTGAGAAGCAGAATTCCTACGTCACGACTTCGGCGATGCTGGGTGTGTTCCGTACCAACACCGAAACGCGCCAGGAGTTCATGCAACTACTGCGCAACGGCAAGCCGTAACGGTCGCGACCGTGATTCCCGGAAGGACTGATGGCTGCTGACGACGCATCGCTGGAGGCGCTTGGACGGTATGCGCTTCGGTTCGTTAAGCCGGGGCATACGATTGGTCTTGGGACCGGGCGGGCTGCGAGCGCGTTTATTCGGGCTCTGGGAGCCAGCGGGATCGAAGTGCGCGGGGTGCCTACCTCGAAGGGGGCCGAAGACCTTGGGCGCTCGGTCGGGATTCCGATAGTTACGATGGCGGAAGCGGGGAAAATCGACACCGACTTCGACGGTGCTGATGAGGTCGATCCGCGGCTCAACCTGATCAAAGGCTACGGCGGCGCGCTGGTGCGCGAAAAGATCGTAGTGGCGTCCTCGCGGCGGTTCGTCGTACTGGTCGGCTACGAGAAGTTGGTCAAGAAGCTCGGCGATCGCGGGAGTCTCCCGGTCGAAGTGGTGCCGTTCGGAGTGTCGCTGGTCACTGCGAAGATCAGAGCGATGGGGATGAAGCCTCGTATTCGCGAAAACGACGGCCAGCAGTTCACTACCGACAACGGCAATTTGATTCTCGACTGCGCGGTGAAGAAAATCGCGAATCCGGCGCGGCTGGATCGCGATCTCCTCGCGATTCCCGGCGTGGTCGGCACGGGCCTGTTCATCGCGATGGCGGACCTCGTGCTGGTGGCGGAAGAATCGGGGAAGATTCGCGCGTTGAAACGCTGAGGGTCTGTCGAAGTTTGTGCCATCCTGACGGCAGCGAGCGGCGACGGCATCAGGAAAAGGATCGCTGCGCGATTTCGAAACCGGAACCGGCTTCGCTGGCGCGAAGCTGTCCGGAGGCCAGAAGCCACCTGCCGCTCGCGTTGCTCGCTTGGTCAGGATGACAAACAAAGCGTTCGTGTTGCTCGCTTTGTGAGGATGACAGACAAAGCGCCCGCGTTGCTCGCTTCGGTCAGGGATGACATACAGACGAGATGCTCGCGTCGGTTCAAGGTGACAGATATGGCGACGGCAGAAGCGCCGGAGAGGGCTGACCTTGAAAAAATCTATCGCGCGGCGGTCGCGGCGGTCGATCCGGCGCGACTCGTCGGCGTCGCGATGGACGGCGGATGTCGTGGCGCAGAACGGGTTCCCGATTTGATCGCCGACGCCTCGCGAATCTTCATGCTGGCGGTGGGCAAGGCGGCGGCGGGGATGGCGCTCGAGATCGAGCGCCGTATCGGCGACAAACTCGCCGATGCGATCATCGTGATTCCAAAAGCTTCCGCCGCGACATCGGAGCGGGCCTTAGTACTAAAACAAATAGCGGCGAGTCATCCTTTGCCCGACGAGTCATCTGAGCGAGCCGCGCATGCGGCGTGCGCGATGTTGCATCGGGCGACGGCGGACGACTTGGTGATTGTCGCGATCAGCGGAGGCGCGTCGGCGATGTTTGCGCAGCCGGCCGCGGGACTCACGCTCGCGGACAAGATCGCGGTCAACCAGGCGCTGCTCAAAGCCGGTGCGTCGATTCGCGAGCTCAATATCGTGCGCAAAAATCTCTCGGCCGTGAAAGGCGGACGTCTTCTTCGCCATTGCGGCGGCGCGCGCGTGCTCGGCCTGATCATTTCCGACGTGCCGGGCAACGACTTGGCGACGATTGGCTCGGGCCTGACCGCGGGCGACTCGAGCAGTTTTGGCGACGCGATCGCCGTGATGAAGCGGCGCGGCGTCTGGGGACGCGCGCCGGAAGCGGTGCGCTCGTACCTCGAGCGGGCGGTCGCGGGCGATGCGGACGCGACGGTGAAGCCCGACGATCCGATCCTCGAGCGCGTGACCAACGTCATCATTGGTGATAGCAACCTGGCTCTGGAAGCCGCCGAGCGGACGGCGGCGGCGCTCGGGTATCATCCGGAGCGAAGCAAGGCGCTGCATGGCGAGGCCAACGACGCTGGCCGTGCCCTCGCGAAAGACCTGTGCGAAATCACGCGCGAGCGGGTGTGCGTCGTGGCGGGCGGCGAGCCGGTCGTTACTGTGCGCGGCGGCGGCAAGGGCGGTCGCGCACAGCAATGCGCGCTCGCGATGGGAATCGAGCTGTCGCAAATCGGGTGCGGGAGGCGAATCGCGGCGCTGTTCGCCGGAACCGACGGAATCGACGGGCCGACCGACGCGGCCGGCGCGTTCGCGTCGCCTGACACCGTCGCTGACGGCGAGCGCGCCGGAGTGAGCGCGGCGACCACATTGACGCGCAACGACGCGTACAACTTTTTCAAAGCATCGGGCGGATTGTTCGTCACGGGACCGACGGGGACCAACGTCAGCGACGTTTTCTTCGGACTGGTGAATTACTGAATAGCAAGCGGTCCGGGTTGTGCGATGTTTTCCAAAAAAGCTAGGAGGAGCGAAATTAAGCATCATAAAGATTGATTTGGCTCAACGCTAAAGGTTTGAGTCGAAAGACTCTCTTCAATAGCATCTGGTAATATTCAATGAACGCTCAGTAGAACTACGGAGGAAAGTCTATGAGGCGCAGCATCAGTCTTATCGGCAGCGTCCTGCTAGCGGCCGCGCTCATCTCGCCGGCTTGGGCCCACCCGGGTAAAGGCAACGGCGGAGGTGATGGAGGCGGAGGATCGCAGAAGGGTGGCCTGCCGGCCCTCGCGGCGCGCGTCGCGGTGCTGGAAGGCCAGAACAACTTTGCGGTAGTCAGCGGCGCCTGTGCGGTGTTGAGCTCGAGCAGCAAAGCCGGCGCGGTGTCAGCAACTCCAGTCGCCACCGGGCAGTGCGAGGTTACTTTCAGCGAGGACGTTAGCGCGTGCGCATTCGAGGCAACCATCGACGGCATCACTGGCGGCGAGATCAGCGTCGCAAGCGCCTCGAAGGTGACTACGGGCGATAGCGTTATAGTCTACACCTTTGTTCCAGCAGGGACGGCGGCGGACTCGGCATTTGACCTGACCGTGACCTGTCCGTAGGTCGCGACCTCGAGCAACTCGCGCAGACGACTCGACGCGAAACGTAACTGACTCGGATTTGAAGCCCGGCGATCTAGACGACTGCCGGGCTTTTTTCTATTTGGCGGATTGAATGCCATGCACCGATCTCCTAGACCGAGTACCGTGACCAAAAAAACCAAACAATCCGACAACACCGCGAAGCCGCATCGCGGGCGCGCAGTCACGTTGATTCCCGGCGACGGTGTCGGGCCCGAAGTGATGAACGCGGCGCTCGCGGTGATCGACGCGACCGGCGTTAAGCTCGAATGGGATCGGCAGGCGGCGGGAATGAGCGCGTTTCGGCGCTTCGGAACTCCCGTGCCCGACGCGCTTATCGAATCGCTCAAACGCACGCGGGTCGCGCTCAAGGGCCCGCTCGAGACGCGCGTGGCTGAAGGATGGCGGTCGATCAATGTGCATCTGCGGCGCACCTTCGACCTCTACGCCAACGTGCGCCCCACCATGAACTTTGCCGGCGTGCATACTCCCTTCAGCAACGTCGATCTGATCGTCGTGCGCGAGAATACCGAGGACCTGTACTCGGGAATCGAGCACGAGATCGCGCCGGGCGTGGTGGAAAGCATCAAGGTGATCACGGCGCGCGCGTCGCGGCGAATCGCGAAGTTCGCGTTCGAGTACGCGCGGCAGCATCGGCGCAAATCGATCACGGCGATCCACAAAGCGAATATCATGAAGCTGTCGGACGGCCTGTTTCTGAAATGCGCGCGCGCAGTGTCGACGGGCTACCCGGGCGTTCGGTACCAGGAGCAAATCGTCGACGCGGCGTGCATGCGGCTCGTGACGCATCCCGAGTCGTTCGACGTCCTGCTGCTGGAAAATCTCTACGGCGACATCGTGTCGGACCTGTGCGCCGGGCTGGTCGGAGGATTGGGGCTGGTGCCGGGTGCGAACTACGGCGACAAGGGCGCGATCTTCGAAGCGGTGCACGGGACGGCGCCGGATATCGCGGGCAAAGGCGTCGCGAATCCGATTGCAATGATCCTGTCGAGCGCGATGATGCTCGACTACTTGGGGTATCGCGCGGCCGCCACGAAGATTCGCGCGGCGACCGCGTCTGTCCTGCGCGCAGGCAGAGTGCTGACGCGCGACGTCGGCGGAAAAGCCTCGACGCAAGAGGTGACGGCCGCAATCGTGAGCGCGATGTCGCGCGGTTGATGGGAGACCACTTAATTTTAATGTGAAACCCACCGTGGGTTTCACGCTTCCTTGGGCAGGGGTGACCCCTGCACCCGGTACCAACACGAAGATGCGGGACTTCGTCCCTGTTAGAACTTTTTTTCTGTTATCCTCCGCCCGCCCGCTGTTCTGATCCTCCACTCGGCTGCTATATGCGATTGCCATGAACACGCTGCGCACCGAGACCCGCAACGGCGTCGGCACAATCACGCTCACGCGCGCCGCCGAATACAACACCATCACGCCCGAACTGCGCGACGAGCTCGCCGCCGCAATCGATCGCACCGACGCTGACCGCGACGTCCACGTGATATTGCTGCGCGCCGAAGGTCCCGCCTTCTGCGCCGGCTACGCGCTCGCAGGCTCGACGCGCGCGCAAGCCGGCGAAACTTCACGCCAGCGCGTGTGGGACTCGGTCGCCGACTACGGCATGATCTCGCAATACGTCAACGTGTACATGAAGCTCTGGTACGCGCGAAAGCCGACTATCGCCGCCGTGCACGGATGGTGTATCGGGGGCGGCACCGACATGGTGCTATGCGCCGACCTGATCCTCGCCGCCCAGTCCGCGTCGTTCGGCTATCCGCCGTCACGCGTGTGGGGCACGCCGACCACCGCGATGTGGGTCTATCGGATGGGCCTCGAACGCGCCAAGCGCTATCTGCTTACGGGTGACGAAATTCCCGCCGCCGAGGCCGCGCGTATCGGGCTGATCCTCGACGTGGTCCCTGACGCCGAACTCGATGCGCGCGCGACCGCCCTCGCCGAGCGGATAGCGCGCGTTCCGGTGAATCAACTGCAGATGCTCAAGCTGCTCTGTAATCACACCGCCGAGAATATGGGCCTTGCGACGTCGCGGCTGGTAGGCTCGCTGTTCGACGGGATCGCGCGGCATACGCAGGAGGGCCTCGATTTCGTCGCGCGCGCGCAGGCCGCAGGCTTTCGACAAGCCGTCCGCGAGCGTGACGACCCATTCGGCGACTACGGCTCAGGTCCGCGCTCGAAGAGTCGCGCGTCGAAGAAAACCGGCAAAAGGAAACCCTAATCTAACGTGAAGCCCGCGGTAGGTTTCAGCAGGGGTGACCCCTGCTACCCAGTACTAAGAAAAGATGGTGCGAAACCATTCGATGACTACCACTGACACCGCCGTTGCCCCTACCCTCTCCGCCGCCGACGGCTTCCGGCTGCGCGGCGACCAAGTTACTCGCGTCGAGGCCTTGAGCGACGTGGTCTTCGCTTTTGCGCTGACCCTGCTGGGGGTTTCGCTCGGAGTGCCAAGGACGTTCGACCAGTTGCTCGAAACCCTGCGCGAGTTTCCAGCCTTCGCGATTTGCTTCGCGATCCTGATCAAGCTCTGGCACGATCACTACAATTTCTTTCGCCGCTATGGTCTGCAGGACAGTCGCACCATTCTTCTAAACAGTCTTCTTTTATTTGTCGTCATACTCTACGTCTATCCGCTCAAGTTTCTTTTCAGCCTGCTGGTCACCGTATGGACTACCACCGGCGACCCGATGGCTCGCATGCCGGACGGCAAACTGGCGTTGATGATCAGATACGATCAGGCCCAATGGCTGACCTTCGTCTTCGCGATCGGCTTCACTGCCGTCTACACGCTGTTCGCACTGCTCTACATCCATGCTTACCGGTTACGCGATACGCTTCACCTGAGCTCGCTCGAGACCCTCGAAACGCGCGAGCGAATCGTCCGGAATCTTCTGATGTGCGGTATTGGCCTGCTCGCCGCGTGCGCCTCCCTCGCCCTCGGTGGATACAACGGCCGTCGGGCTGGATGGTCATTTGCTCTGATACCAGTGGTATTGATTGTCCGTGCTTCGGTCATCCGGCGGCGCCGCGCGAGGCTGATAGCACCAAACGAAAACAAGATGCGAGAAATCCGCGATACTGCAATGAGGCCATTCGATGACCACCAATGACATCACTTTTCCCACAGACGGCGCCCGCCCGATGCGCGCTGCGTATGCCGCGCCCTCCGATTCGCAAAAGCATCCCGGCGTGATCGTCATTCACGAAATTTTCGGCCTCAACGACGACATCCGCCGCATCACCGGTAAAGTCGCCGACCTGGGCTACGCCGCACTCGCGCCCGACCTCTACGATCGCGACGGCATGCGCCTCATCTGTATCGCGCGCACCCTGATGACGCTCAATCGTGGCGAAGGCGACGCGTTCAAGGACCTCGACGCGGCGCGCAAATTCCTGCAGCAGCAGCCCGGCGTCGACGCCGCGCGCATCGGCGTAATCGGCTTTTGCATGGGCGGCGGCTTCGCGCTGATGTACGCGGTGCGCACTCCGCTCGGCGTCGCCGCGACGTTTTACGGCGACGTGCCCAAATCCACCGACCAGTTGCGCGGCGTATGCCCTGTGCTGGGCGGCTACGGCGGCAACGACAGGGTATTCGCGGCGCAGGGTCGCAGGCTCGAAAAGTTGTTGACCGAGATGGGCGTCGATCACGACGTGAAGATTTACGATGACGCGGGCCACAGCTTCATGAGCCGCAACAGCGGCTTTCTGCCTTGGATCGGAAAGATCGGCCCGATGAAGGCCGCCTACAATCCCGAAGCCGCCGAGGACAGTTGGAAGCGCATCGAATCCTTCTTCGCCCGCCACCTCGGCCATTAGCCGGGCGTCTCTAAACGCCCTGCCTTCAATCCTACATTTTGACAGTAGATCGCATTTGCAATTTTGCAAGATCGGTGTTATTGGCAGCATCCGAGAGCAATAGAGGCAGAGCAATAGGCGCAATAAGCATCCAAAAGGCGAAGACGCTTAATCCTACAATCTTACTCGGAGAAAGCTCCACTTACACTTGAAAAGGCAGGCTCATGTCTTACGCAGTGCCTAAAGACTGGCGAGGGAATTTCGTCTACAACGCGCGGATGCAGGCCGCTCTCGGCGACAGCCGAGGACTCCGGCGACTGTGGCGGCGCCTCAGATTCCGTTGGGAATATGGACCGGCCCCGCGGTAACGGCTGCCGGAGCTATTGCCGCGAAAGGAGCCCGCTACTTGTTCAGACCGACGGCTTGGCGGGATTTGGCGATTCGCTCGCGCGAAGCGACCAGCGCCTCGACGTTCTTGGCGCCGCGATAACCCATCTGATCGGCCAGGTATTCCGCCAGCTTGCGTTCCGAGATATTCGGCCGCTGCTTGCGTTTGTCTTCGGCCAGCTCGGCGAGCGTGGTCCGCAGGGTATCTTCGGAATCCCTGAGCGTCTCAAAAATCGGAGAGGGAATCACGGAATTTATCGGCATGCCATCACCTATGTGCTAATCCTAGCACAACCGCGCCAAGACACGTGCATGCCAATTGTCAATCGAAATCCCCCACAATTGGTCAAACTATTTGTTCCGAGCGCGACAAATCCACTCGTAAGACCGGATGAAACTTTTGCCCCCGGAGCACTTTGATTCAGAAAGACTGTCAGCAGATTTCTCCCCGGCAATTACTTCTAACAGGGACGAAGTCCCGCATCTTCTCCTGGTACTGGGTGCAGGGGTCACCCCTGCCCAAGGAAGCGTGAAACCCAGGCGGGTTTCACATTAAATTAAGTTCCTACCTAACTCTGCGGGTCTTTCAGATGGGGCCGCGTTGCGTAGAAGAAATCCATTCCGGGGACGCCGCGCGGGGTTTCGTCGTCGAATAGGATCGTGACCACGCCGTAGAACGCGACGATCGTCCAGAACGCGCCGGTGCCGACTGGCGGGAACGCCGCCGTCGTCGCGCCGACGACCAGCGTCCCAATTGCATCGCGCAACAGCCAGAGTTCCTGCATCTTCGTCGCGACTCCCGGCCTGACAGCGGCCCGCTGCCGTGGTGCGGCGCCCTACTCTCCCGTCCAGTTGGGCTTTCGCTTCTGCGAAAACGCCAACGGACCTTCAACCGCGTCCTTCGATCTAAACAGCTTCGACTGCAAATCGTAATGCTTCGCGAGCGCCGCTTCGACCGGCATCCCCAGCCCGTTCAGCGCCGCTTCCTTGGTCGCCTGCACCGACAGCGGCGAGCATTCCATGATCTCGCCCGCCCACTTCTCAGCCGTTGGAATCAGATCCTTCAGCGGCACCACCTCGTTGGCGATTCCGTAGCGCAGCGCGTCGGCGGCCGTGATGTGCTTGCCCGTCAGCATCATGCCCATCGCGATCTTGAGCGGAATATGGCGCGGCAGGCGATGCACTCCTCCGGCCGCGGCCATCAGGCCTACGCGCGGTTCCGGCAATCCGAAGCGCGCATGCTCGGCCGCGATGATGATATCGCAGGAGAGCGCAATTTCGAATCCACCGCCCAGCGCGAAGCCGTTCACCGCCGCGATGATCGGCTTGTAGATGTCGTAGCGCGCGGTAATCCCTGCGAAACCGCCCTTGCCGCGAATGGTCTTTTCCAGTTCCCCGCGATTCTCCGCCGTCCAGCGCAAATCGTTGCCCGCAGAGAATCCCTTGTCGCCCGCGCCCGTGACGATCGCGACCCACGCCGACTTGTCCGCGACAAAGTCGTCCCACACGCTGTCCATCTCGACGTGACACGGCGGATGCAACGCGTTCATCCGCTCAGGCCGATTGAACGTGATGTAGGCGATATGGTTGCGCTTCTCGTACTTGATAAATTTCAGATCCATTTTGTTTCTCCGCTTCTCCAACAATCCGCTTCCCCTTCCCGCGCGGGAAGGGGTTAGGGGTTAGGTTCTTATTCTACTGCTCGTCGAGCAGTTCGAAAAACGCGTCGATGCTTTGCATTAGTTGCCGCCGGATTTGTACTCGCGTGCCTTCGATCAGATGCATCGTGACTCGCCCGCTGGTGCCGTCTGCCAGATTGACCCGCGCATCCTCGACGCCGGCCACGGCGCCCGGCTCGAAAATCCGCATCCCGTAAACCAGCGAGCCGCGTTGCGACGCTCCTTTCACCAGGGTCAGCTTACTCCGCGCCATCGGGGTCTCCCTCATTCATATCGGTTGCTCTATAGCATAACGTTGACAATCAAGGATGGCGCCCACAAAATCGCGCCGATGGATCGAATATCGGCCAAATCCCGAATCATGAAAAATGCCCGATTTCCCCGCTTCGCCCTGCTCGCGGTCATGTCCGCCGCCGTTGCCTCTTTCGCCGGATGCGGCCTCGCATACCAGGCCGGCACTCGAATCAAGGCTACCCGCATGTCGGATACGCTGCAGGTCGGCCAGACCTCGCCCGAGGTGCATCATTCGTGGGGCGAGCCCGACCTGCGAACCTACCTGCCGGGCGATACCGAGGTCTGGAGTTACCCCTATAAACCCAACAGCAATGACGTTGCGGCCGCGCTCATGTACACCTCCTCCAAAGATGGCGACAAGGGCACCTTTCTGGATTTGAAGTTTGTTGGGGGTAAACTCGTCTCATGGCAGGAGGCCGAGCATACTATGCCGCTCAAGGGGCATACGGGCTTCGGCATGGGGATTAACCAGGGCCCGATTGGGAACGGGACCCAGACACAGCCCGGAGCGGTGCACTATTAACCGCAGCTAATGGCTGCGCAGCCTGCCGTTCCAGGGGGAACGCATACTTGCAACTAGCCAGAACCATCGTGTCTAATTGAGCGCGAATGGGGGGACGGTGGTAAGTTCGGGGTGGGTATTGTCGTTGAACATGACCGTATATGACTTGAATCGACGCGGCTTGACGCCGGCGGCTGAGCCTGTCTGATGGCGACAGCTCGCAAAAGCTTCGAGGCAATCCTGCTGGACCGTTCGTGGGTCTCGGAGCAAGATCTCGACAAGGCGCGTCAGCGCAAGAAGCCAGGCCAGGAACTGGCCGACGTGCTGGTCGAGATGGGTGCGCTCAAGCCGCAGCGGCTGGCCCGCGCGCTCGCGCAGGAATACCGCCTGCCGTTCCAGGCCCATATCGACGAGAATTCGCTCGATCCTGGTCTCGTATCGAAGATTCCCATCAACTACGCCAAGAAGAACCGCCTGCTGCCGCTGTCGAGCGTCGACGGCACGGTGACGGTTGCGATCGCCGACCCCGCCAACCACGAGCCGCTCGACGACCTCCGAATCCTGTACGGCGCGCAGATAAATGCGCTGATCGCGCCGGCCGAAGTGATCGCAGAAGCAATCAACCGCGCGTACGACCAGGCTTCGGCCACCTCGGCCGAAGACCTGATGATCGATCTCCAGGAAGAGCGCCTCGACGTGGTCGCCAGCGAGCTCGCGTCGGAGCCGCTGGACCTGCTCGAGTCCGACGATTCGGCGCCGATCATCAAGCTCGTCAACGGCATCCTGTCGCAGGCGGTCAAGGACCGCGCCAGTGACGTTCATATTGAAGTTTTCGAAAAGGAAATGGTCGTGCGTTTCCGCGTGGACGGCATGATGTTCGACGTGTTGTCGCCTCCTAAGCGCTTTCAGCCGGCGATCACGTCGCGCGTCAAGGTCATGGCGGGGCTCAATATCGCCGAGAAGCGTTTGCCGCAGGACGGCCGAATCCGGCTGCGCATCGCGGGCCGCGATATTGACTTGCGCGTCTCGTCGATACCGACCGCGTTCGGCGAACGAATCGTGCTGCGCCTGCTCGACCGCGCGCAGGCCGTGGAAGCCATCAACCTCGACCATCTTGGATTCTCCGGCGACAACTTGCAGCGCCTTGACCGGCTGATTCGGCAGAGCCACGGGATCATCCTGGCGACCGGGCCGACCGGCTCGGGCAAATCGACGACGCTGTACGCTTGTCTCACCCGAATCAACTCGCCCGAGAAGAACATCATCACGATCGAAGATCCGATCGAGTATCAGCTGCGCGGCGTGGGCCAGATGCAGGTGAACCCGAAGATCGAGCTGACCTTTGCCAGCGGCCTGCGCTCGATTCTGCGCCAGGATCCCGACGTCATCATGGTCGGCGAAATCCGCGACAGCGAAACCGCCGAGATTGCAATCCAGGCCGCCTTGACCGGCCATCTGGTCTTCTCGACACTTCACACCAACGATTCGTTTGGCGCCGTGACGCGGCTGGTGGACATGGGAATCGAGCCGTTCCTGGTTTCTTCGTCGATTCTCGCCGTGCTCGCGCAGCGCCTGGTCCGCAAGCTTTGCGTCGATTGCCGCGAGCCCTACCGGCCCAGCGAGACCGAGCTCGCGCGCATCGGACTTAAGAACGTCGAGGATGCGGGCAAGATCTGCCGTCCCAAGGGATGCCGCAATTGCCGCAACACCGGCTATCGCGGCCGAATGGCGATCCAGGAACTGATGATCATGGACGATGAAATCCGCTCGCTGGTGATGCAGAATGCCGACGCCGCGACCCTGCGTCGCAAGTGCACCTCGCAAGGAATGACGTTGCTGCGCCAGGACGGCGCGGCCCGCGTGCTCCGCGGCGAGACCTCGATCGAGGAACTGTTGCGCGTCACGCAGGAAGATATCGACTAGAACGCACGAGCGATCTTTTTTCACCGATGCCAGTATTTGCTTATCGAGGACTTGGCGCCGACGGCCGCTCCGTCAACGGCGTGGTTGACGCCGACAGCGCGCGCACCGCGCGCGGCAAGCTGCGCGCCTCGGGAATTTTCCCGACCGACCTCAACGAGGAATCCGCCGCCGTCGAGCGCGAGAGCGCCAGGCGCGAATGGCTGCCCTCGCTGTGGCGGCACAAGATGTCGGCCTCGGACCTGGCTCTCCTCACCCGCCAGTTGAGCGCGCTGCTCGGCGCCGGCGTGCAGTTGGTCGATGCGCTGACCGCGCTCGCCGATCAATCGACGCGCGCCGCGACCAAGCGGATGCTTTCGCAGGTGCGCGAGCGCGTGCGCGAGGGATCGTCGCTGGCCGACGCGCTGACCAATCATCGCGACGTTTTTTCAGACCTCTACATAGGAATGGTAAGAGCCGGCGAACAAGCCGCGGCGCTCGAGGCGGTGCTGGACCGGCTCGCCGAGTATAGCGAGCGCCAGAATGAGTTCGTCCAAAAGGTGCGCGGCGCGATGACCTATCCGATCATCATGATGTGCGTCGGCACCGCGATCATGGCCTTTCTGGTGGCGTACGTAGTGCCGCAGGTAGCGACGATTTTCGAGGAGCAGCACGCGTCGTTGCCGCTCGCGACGAAGATCCTGATTGGAGTTTCGGGGATCGTCACCGGCTACTGGATTGAGCTGACGCTGCTGCTGGTGGGGCTGGTGGCCGGATTCAGCGCCGCGATGGCGACGCCGCGCGGCCGCCGGATATACGACACCGCTATACTGAAGGCGTACTACATCGGGCCGACCATGATTCGAATTATCTGCGCGCGTTTCGCGCGCACCCTGGCTACCCTGCTCGCCAGCGGCGTGCAGTTGCTGCCGGCGCTCGACGCGGTCAAAGGCGTGGTGACCAACGGTCTGCTCAAGGACGCGGTCGAGCAGAGCCGCGAGAGTATCCGCGAGGGCCACGGCATGGGGCAGACGCTGGCGCAAAGCGGACTCTTTCCGCCGCTGCTTGTAGAGATGATCCGCGTCGGCGAGCGCTCCGGCGAGCTGGAGCGGATGCTCGAGCGGGTCGCCGACAACTACGAACGTGAGGTCTCGCACTCGCTCAGCCAGATGACCACCGTGCTTGAACCGCTGATGACGGTGGCGATGGCGGCTGTTATCGTGTTCATGATGCTGGCGGTGCTGATGCCGATTTTCCAGCTCAACCAGTTGATGCAGTGAGAAAGTGAGAAAGTGAAAAAATGATGAACGTACCGGAGGTAAAGGCGATGAAGTCACGCCGATACAATGAGGACGGATTCACCCTGATCGAAATCATGGTGGTCATTCTCATCCTGGGTCTGCTCGCGACGATCGTTGTGCAGAGTTTGCGCGGCGCCGCAGACAAGGCCAAGAAGACCAAGGCGCAAGCCGATCTCGCCGAGATCAAGACCGCGCTCGATCGCTACTATCTCGACAACGGCTTCTACCCCACCACCGATCAGGGTCTGAACGCATTGGTAACGCCGCCGACCAGCGGCCGCGTGCCCGCCAACTACGAGGGTGGCGGCTATATCGAACGCCTACCAACCGATCCATGGGGCAACCAGTACTTCTTCCAGAGCGATGGGAACTCGTACGTGCTGAAGTCGTTCGGCAAAGCAGGCGCCGAAAGCACGGACAGCTCGGACGTTATAGACGCCAGCCAATCGCAGTGATGGCGCGATGAAATCGAAGCCCGCCCCCGGTTCCCGCCGCGCCAGCGCGGTGGTGCGTGAGCGCCGCGGCGGCCGGCTTACGTTCGCATCGCCGGGCTTCACACTGCTCGAACTCGCGGTCGTAATTTTCATCATGGGACTGATGCTCAGCATCGCGATGCCGTATCTCGGAGGATTTCGCCAGGCCGCGCTGAAAAGCCAGGCGCGCCGGCTGGCCGGGCGCGCAAATTACATGTTCGATGAGGCCACTGGCCACAAGCTAGTGCTGCGGCTCATCTTCGATATGGACAACAATGGCTACGCGGCCGCGAAGCTCGATCCGTATGCCGTCCAGCCGGTGTTCGCGCCGGACACCAGCGTGTCGGGGCACCCGGTAATGATGCCCGCCGACATCCGGATTCGCGACGTAACCGTCGAAGGAGTCGGCACCGTAAATAAAGGCGTAGTCGCGACCAACTTTTATCCCGAGGGTTACGTCGATGCGACCGTGGTGCATCTCGACGATGCTTCGGGCGACGTGATGACGCTTGAATTTTCCCCACTGACAGGACAGGTCGCCGTCATCAGCGGCGACGTGATGCCGGAGGGGATGACGGGGATGTCGCGGTGAATCTTCTTCGCCGGCGCGCGCGCGCGTTTACCCTGCTCGAGGTGATGGTCGCGATGGCCATTCTCGGTATCGCGCTGCTCGGCCTGCTCAGCCTGCATCATCAGAGTATGCAATCCGTTATTCGCGCCCAGCAGGCGACCCGAGCCTCGATGCTTGCGCAGGCCGTCATGACTGAGGCGGAGCTCGAACGATTTCCGGACCTCGGCGTCACCAGCGGCGATTTCCAGGCGACGTTTCGCGGCGAGTTCCCCGACTTCCGCTGGCAGCGGAGCGTCGAGGCGTCCGGCACGTTTCCCGACATTCGCAAAGTGATGGTTGCGGTTTACTACGGTCCCAAGCTTTCGCAGTCCTTCTCGCTCGTCGAGTTCCTGCATTCGCCGATTCCGCCGGATTCAACCGGGCCCCAGCCGGGAGTGCCATGATCGAGCGTCGTATCGGCACGAGTCGGGCGCCGCGCGGCTTCACGCTAATCGAGATGATGCTCGCGATTGGCGTGCTGGCGCTGATCCTCACCATGCTGGCCAGCTCTTTCAGCACTATCGCGCACAGCAAGGTGCACGCTGAAGGACGGCTCATGGTCGATCGCGAAGGCCGCGCCCTGCTGTGGCAACTGACCAAAGAACTGCGCAATGCGGTGCAGACCAACTACCAACCCAGCAACGTTGCGCTGTTCGGTAACGGACACATGGGCGGGGGTGCGCCGATCGATACGATCACGATGTCCACCTTCAGCGGAGGGCATCGCCGCGCGGTCGCCGGCATGACGCCGGAGTGGATAGTAACCTACAACTTGACGCCGAATCGCGACCAGCCGGGCTGGTACCTGCTGCAACGCTCGCAGCAGAGTGGATTGCTGACCAATACGGTCGCGTCGCAATCTATTGTGCTCGCGGACAATGTGCTCTCGCTTCACATCCGCTATTTCGACGGCAATGTCTGGGGCGAAAGCTGGGATTCGAGCAGTCTGCCGCGCGGGCGCCAGTTGCCGGTAGCGGTGGCCGTCCAGATCCAGTTGGCGGCGCCGGGCGGCCACGTGATGGACTTCGCGACGCAAGTCACCGTCCCGATGGGGATCGCGCAATGGTAACGCGGCTGCGAAAAAACGAGCGCGGCGTAGCGCTGCTGGCCGTGCTGCTCGGCGTCGCGCTAATGACCTTAATCGTGGTGGACTTCGCGATGACCTCGGGACTCGGATTCGTGTCCGCCGCGAACCAGGCCAACGAACTGCGCTCGGGTTACCTGGCTCGCTCGGCCATCAACATCGGCCTCGCGCTACTGGCCGCCGACGCGCGCGCTAAACAGCAACAGATCGGAACCACAACGGCGACGGGAACTCCGGTCGAGACCTTGAACGACCCGTGGGCGGTGCCGTTTCCGCCGATGGTGGTTGCGGGCGGCAATGTCTCGCTGACTATCGTGGACGAAGACCGCAAACTGAACATCAATACGATGATCGGTCAAAACGGCCTTCCCAACCAGCTTCAGATCGCGAAAATCGCGCGCTTGTTTACGATCCTCAACGTGAACGCTGACCTGGTTCAAGGTATCGTCAATTGGATTACGCCAAGCGGCGCCGCCGGGCCCGGTAGCGGCAGCGATTACTACATGGGATTGAAACCACCCTATCAGCCGCGGGGCGGCCCGATGCCGACGATTGGAGACTTGCAAATGGTTGAGGGGTTCAGCGAGGTAATCTTCAACCGGGTGAGCCCGTTCCTGACCACGATGCCCACGACGGCGGTAAACATAAACACCGCGTCGCCGCAAGTGATCGCCGCGCTGGAGCCGCAATGGACGGAAGATCAGAAAATCGTCGAGGAGATTGTCCAGGCCCGTGAGATTCGGCCGTTTACCCAGCCCACGGACATTATGAACATTCTCGGCGAGGCAGCTCCGCCCACGCTTGGACAGGATATCGACATGCGGAGCACATTTTTCACGATTAACGGAACCGGGACTTATGCGGGCGCCCGCAAAATCATTATCGCAACCTTCCATCGCGAAACCACCGGCATCGGCACGCTCGCCGCGTGGCATGAGGACTAGGGCTCGAGACGCTTAATGGCTCAACGAATACTTGCGCTGGAGTTCACGGGCGATCGCGTGCGCGCGGCGGCCGCGGACCGCTCGTGGAATTCGTTCACGCTGGCCGGCGTCTACGACAAGGTTCGCGCCGACGACGAGGCTGATCTCTCAGGCGCGCTCTCGCGCCTGATCGTCGAGGCCGGACAGCCCGACATCGTGATCTCCGCCCTGCCCGCCGATCGCGTCGCCAAACGCCTGCTCGAACTGCCGTTCAAGGATGCGCGCCGGCTGCATCAGGTGGTTCCCTTCGCGCTCGAAGAGCACCTGCCCTTCCCGGTTGACGACGCCGCGGTCGCCTTCACCCGCGTCGGTCGCGAGGGCGATCATACGCTCGTGATGGCCGCGATGGTGCGCAAGGCCGACCTCCAGCATCATCTCGATTTGCTGCAGAAGGCGGGACTCGATCCCAAGACCGTCACTCTCGCCCCCCTCGCGCTGGCCGCGATGTTCACGCGCACGCCCAACAACAACAGCAACGGCAGCAAGCCGATGGCGCACCTGGTAGTCGAGGGTGACGAATCATCCACCGCTGCCGTGCTGGTCGATCTTGCCGGCACGCCGCGCGCGATGCGTTCGATAAATGGCGGTCTGATGACCTCCGACGGGTCGGCCGTGTCGCAACAGGCGGCCGCGCCGATTCTCAACCTGTTGCGTCAGACCCTGCTCGCGCATGGCGAGGAAGTGGACCAGACCGAAGTGATCGTCGCGGGTGCGGCGGCGGCGCAGCCGAAAGTGCGCGGCCTGCTCTCCGATTCGCTCGCGATGTCGGTGCGCGACGGCGGCGCGTTCGACTACACCGGGCTTTTCGAGGGCTCGGTGCCGAATACCGGCAAGTATTCCTCATGCATCGCGATGCTGCTCGGCGAGTCGCCCGACAAGCCGCTCGATCTGATCAACTTCCGGCAAGGCGAATTCCTTTTTCGAGGCCGCGTTCGTGGCGATCTCACCCCCTTCTACACCTCGGGAATCCTGGCCGCCGCCCTGTTGGGCGTGATCATTTTTCATTTCGCGCTCGGCGTGTCCGCCAATCTTCACCGGCTCAGCCGGCTCAACGCGGAGATCGCCGCCGCCGCCGGACCCGTCCTCGGCGAGACCAATCCGGTCGACGCCAAGACTCAATTGAAGATGGGAATCGCGAAAATGCATAAGCGCCTGACTCTGATTGGCGGCAACCTCACTCATTCGCCGCTCGACACGCTGGTCGCCGTGTCGCACGCGCTGCCGCCCCGATTTCCGGTCCAGATGGCCGACGTTACGATCGACTCGAACGGTGTGCGCGTGACTGGCCAAGCGGATTCTTTCGCAACCGTCGACCAGGCCAAGAAAGCGCTCGACGCGAGCGGCTACTTCGGCACCATCGAAGTCGCGCATGCCAAGGCCGGCTCGGATCCGAGCAAGGTGGATTTTCGGATGGACGCAAGTTTCAAGGACGCCGCGCCGGTCAATGCGCTCGAGCAAGCCGCGAGTGCGAGTGACGAATAGCTGCAATGCTTAGAGAATGGATCGACAATTTGCGCGCGCGGCTGATGGATTCGCTCCGGCCGTATCTCAAGCAGGCCGCTGCGCGCGTCGATCCGTGGCTCGTGCAGGCGCGCGGCCGCTACCAGAAACTCGAACCCCGCGAGCGTATCCTGGTGCAAATCGCCGCCGGCCTGGTCGGAGTTTTTCTCATCTACAACCTGATCTACCTGCCGATCGTCGACCTCGGCTCGGGGCTGCAGGAAAAGAT
Source organism: uncultured delta proteobacterium (assembly GCA_963724395.1). Lineage (GTDB taxonomy): Bacteria > Desulfobacterota > Binatia > Binatales > Binataceae > Binatus. The sequence goes on from CAVRUK010000006.1 coordinate 1,851,427, forward strand.
CGTCCAGCGGCAGCACGATCTCGTCGAAGTTCGTCGGCTCGCCGGCACTTACGCGCAGCTCAAGTCGGACCTCGCCAACGCCGAGCGGCGCACGGTTCCGCTCGGCAAGGATTTCTCGCTGTTTTCCATCGTCGAAGCGTCGATGACCAAGAGCGTCGGACGCGACAAGATCGGATCGATCGCGCCGGGTTCCGATCGCAAGCTCACCGACGGCTTCACCGAATACAGCGTGCAGTTGAAGCTCGACAACGTTAATCTCGCGCAGTTGGTCGACGCGCTCTACGGCATCAATTCGCTGCCGATGCCTATAGGCGTGTCCAACATTCGCATCCAGCGCCGCACCCAGGACACGCATTCCTACGACGTTGACCTCACCTGTGTTGCGCTCGCCAAGAACACCTGATGCGCCCGCGGACTCGTCCCCGCCATACCGGGGGACGCGCCTTGTTCGAGTCGGTTATGCGGTCGTCGGGCTGACGCTCTTCGCCGCCTACCTGATCTCGACCTTTCCCTACTCCACGACTCTCACGAAAGTGCTCGCGCCGATGGGCCTCGAGGTCTCCAGCAACAGTCAGAGCGCCAGCTTTCCTTTCGGCGCGCGCCTGGCCGGCGTCCGCCTTACCTCGACCCGGCCCGCGTCGGCCGGTCTGCTCCTTGAGAGCCCGGCCGTCACGATCGCGCCTTCGTTTCTCTCGATGCTGACGTTGCATCCCGGCGTTCGCGTAAAAGCCGCACTTTACGACGGCATCGTCAACGTCACGCTTCGTCCCAGCGGCGGCGGTACGGCTATCAACTACGACCTCGACTCCGTCGACATCGGCCTTCAACGCCTGTTCACAATCCCCGGCGCCGAGGCCGCAGGAACGCTGTCCGGAAGCGGCAACTTATGGCTGTCTTCCGGCGACATGGCGCAAACCGGTGCCGGCGAATTGAGGGCCGCGCAACTGACCCTCACGTCGGCGCTCGCATCGGCGCCAATCCGTCTCGGCGACGGCCACTCAACCTTCAAATTGGACCAAGGCACCTTGACAATCGAGCAATTCACCACCAGCGGCGGCGACTTGACGCTGACCGCCGAGGGCACCGTCCAGTTAGCGCCCGATCCAAACGAAAGCGAACTGGCAATCCAATTCACCCTCTCCACGTCTCCCGCCGCCGCCGCGCAGCTAGCAACCCTGCTGGCAATGTTGCCGCATCCGCCAGGACCACAGCCCTATAGACTAACCGGCACCCTAAACAACCCGCGAATCATCTGACGCAGTCGCTCTCATAGGGAGCGAAAACGATCAACGAGAAAGGGTGTTGTCGTCCTGACCGAAGCGAGCAACGCGCGAGCCGCCCCCCTCCGTGTCATCCTGACGACCCGAGCAACGCGAGGGCAGCTGGCTTCTGGCCTCCGGACAGCTTCGCGCCAGCGAAGCCGGTACCGGTTTCCAAATCGCGAAGCGCTTCTCTTCAGACTGACGACCCGAGACGCGCAGCTTCTCACGCCGGCGCGGACTTGAAAAATTCCAGCACCGCCTCCTTGTAAAGCTTGTCGCCTGGAGCGTTCAGATGATCGCGTCCGTCGAGCATCACGAGTTTGCTGCCCGGAATCGAATCGCGCAGCAGCGTGGGATTACCGACCAGCAAGTCTTTCGTCCCAATTACGATCATGACCGGCACGCTGATTTTCTGTGCCGCGATATGCTCGGCAGTAAAATCGTCGCGGCTCGATCCCATGCACGCCGCCAATGCCTTCAAATCGTTGCCGGCGCTCTCCGCGAATCGGCGAAATTCTCGCGCCCGCTGATCGGTAACGCCTGAAATATTTTCGGCCAGCAGCGCATCGACGATCGGCTGGCGGCTAAAAGACCGCGCTGTCGCCGACACCGCCCCGATTCCGCCAAGCACCGCCGCCCGCAAACGCTCCGGATGCGTCATCAGCAGCCCGGTCACGATTCGCCCGCCCATCGAATAACCCATGATCAAGGTGCGCTTGATTCCCAGGTGATCCATCAGCCGAATCACATCCTCGCCCATCGTCTCGCCGCCGTACGCCGCCGGATTATGCGGCTTGCCGCTCTTGCCATGACCGCGGCAATCCAGCGCGACGACGCGGTAGTGCGGCGCGAGCGTCGTGAACCACTGCGTCACGCCCCAGTTATGCTCCGCCCGCGACGCAAATCCATGCACCAGCACCACCGGTTCGCCTTTGCCATGTTCCTCGAAATAAATCTGCACGCCATTGGAATCAAAGTAACTCATCGTTCAACACTCCTCCGTTCTCTAGTCGTGCGGGAATTTTGAGGTTGCCGTATCGATAAGCGCGATCAGGTTTCCGGACGGGTCCTCGACGAGCGCCGTCTCACCATGCTCCTGCTGACAGACATCCTCGATCACCATGGCTCCCTTAGCCTTGAGGTCCGCGACGAAGCTCCCGATGCCCTTAACTTCGATCGAGACGTGATTCGTGGCGCCCTCGTAGCGCGGCTGCAACGCGATGCTCCCGCCACCAGGAACCCGGAAGAACGCCCAGCGGTTGGGAAAGTTCACCGCCTCCTTCAGTCCGAGCACGTCGCGATAGAAACCGATCGCGGCCTCCCAGTCGTCGACGAAGTAAATCGTCGCCTGCATCCGTCGTATTGGCGGCATGAAGCCCTCCTAAACTTGGAACTCCTCCTCACCATTGAGCCACAATCGTGTCATCCTGACGACCCGAGCAACGCGAGGGGAGGAAGGATCTCGGACAGCTTCGCGTCAGCGAAGCCGGTACCAGTTTCGAGTCGCCGCATCCAAGTCTGTTCCTGTCCGTTTCCGCAGGGTGAACTTTTCAGCCTGACGCGACCGCATTTTCTGTGCTACCCATAAGGAGTGGTCAACCTCCACGATGTCACGTACTCACCAAGCTCCATCGAAACCGAGCGACGCCCCTTCCGGCAAAAAAAATCTAATTTTGACGGAACGAAACTACCGATGGTAGTCGAGGAGTTCAAGACCACTACATATGGTATACGTTGCGCACTTTTCGCACTTTTCGCCTCGACTACCAGTTCAGTTTGCCGGTCTGTCAGGTGAGCGAGGACGGGCTTTTAAGCATGCCATCAAACCAAAAACTCGGACTTCAAACCAATGTTGGCGTCGGTGCCGATGCGCTCGCCGCCCGCCTCGCACTTATCCGCGAGGCCGAAGACCTCGGCTACACGAGTTTGTGGATCGCCGAGGTCAGCGGACCCGATGCGTTCGTCAGTCTCGCCGCGCTCGCGGTCAACACGCGCAAAGCCGAACTCGCGACCGGTGTAATACCGATTCAGATTCGCACGCCGGGCGCGATGGCGATGGGATTCCTCACCATCAACGAACTGTCCGGCGGCCGCGCCATCGCGGGTCTCGGCGTCTCGAGTCCAATCATCGTCGAGCGATGGCACGGTGCCTCGTATCGCAAGCCGGTCACCGCGATGCGCGAATGCGTGACCATCATGCGCCAGCTGTTCACCGAGGGCCGCTCGAAGTTCCAGGGCGAAGTGTACAAATCCGACTTCAAGCTAAGCACGCGCATCACCGCGCCGCGTCCGCCGAAGATCTACCTCGCCGCCCTCAACGCTCCGATGCTGCGGCTAGCCGGCGAAGTCGCCGACGGCGTCCTGATGAACTATTCGCCGCCCGAGGCAATCGCGCCGATGGTGCAGCATATCGCCGAAGGCGCCAAAGCCGCGGGGCGCGACCCATCCGCCGTCGACGTGGGCATCTACATCCGGATGTGCATCACCGAAGAAGATGACAAGGCCGTCGATTCGTTCCGGCGCGAACTGGCCAGCTACGCATTCGTGGACAGCTACAACAAGATGTTCGCACGCTACGGACTCGCGGCCGAGTTCGACGAGGTGCGCCGCCTCTGGAAGGAGGGCAAGCGCGACGAGGCTCCCAGAGCCATCTCTGAAGCGTCGTGCCGCAAGATTGCGGTGTTCGGGAATGCGCAAGCGGGCCGTGATTTCGTCGCGCGCTTCCGCGCCGCCGGCGTGACCCATCCCGTGGTCTTCCCGATCGGACCGCCCGCCACCGCGTCGCGCGACTATCCCACCACAATGCGCGCTCTGGCAGGCGCTTGAGTGCCCGACGCCGCCGCCTACCTACCCTTGTAGTTAGGCTTTCGCTTCTCCATGAACGAGCGCGGACCTTCCTTCGCGTCCTCGGACTTCATCACCTCGCGCGCAATCTCATTTTCGATCTTGAAAGCCTCTTCGTACGGACGTCCCGACGTTCGCCGCACCGCCTCTTTGATCTTCCGCACCGCCAGCGGCCCGTTCTGCGCGATCGTCGCCGCGAGTTCCTCGGCCTTTGCCATCAATTGGTCCTGCGTCACGACGTAGTTGACCAGCCCCAGGCGCCACGCCTCCTGCGCGTCGATCCTGTTGCCCGTCAGCAGGATCTCCATCGCCTTGCAGTACGGAATCTGGCGTTGCAATCGCGCCAGCGAGCCCGCTGCCGGGATGATCGCCCACTTCACTTCCTGCAGCCCGAAGCTCGCGTTCGCGGACGCCACTCGCAGGTCGGTGCCTTGGATGAATTCCATCCCGCCCGCAATGCAAAAGCCGTTGACCGCGGAGATGACAGGCTTATCCATGTTGTAGCCGCGCAGCAGCGCGATATCGCCGAGCTTGCGGTCCGCGAGCAACTTGGTGTCCCATTCGTCTTCGGGCTTTCGCGCGCCGGTGAACAGCGGGATCAACCGCCCCAGGTCGGCGCCCGCCGAGAACGCGATCTTGCCCGCGCCGGTTACGATCGTCGCGCGAACCGCGTCGTCGCTGTTGATCTCCTTCCACGCCGCCGCGAGGCTGACCAGCATTTCCGGATTCAGCGAGTTGTGAACCTCCGGCCGGTTGAGGGTGAGATAGGCAACGTGATTCCGTTTTTCGAATATCAACGCGGGCATGATTCGCTCCTTTCTGTTGAGGCGCCGAACGCACAGCGGCCCCGCGAAGTTACCACCAAAGAGTCCTTGCCGGCCACGCCTCTTTGCCCCGCGTTTTGCGAGTCGTATGATCTATTTGGACTCACAACCTCATACTCATGGAGGAGTCATGAAACTACTTATCGCTTCGATCATCACGCCTCTGCTTTTCACTGTCGCCACACCCGCCTTTGCCATCGAGACACCGCGCATCGTTCCGCGAATGCAGGAGATTCAAAAGCCTGTCGACGAAGTCTACGCCAGTCTTAAAAAGTATTTCAGCGACCCGGCGACGAGCCATTTCCAGCTGGTCAGCGCGGATGAGCGAACCCACACCCTGGTTGCCAAGCAATCCCCCGTCGGCGAAGACGTGTGGCACAATTGGGCATACTGTCAGACCGGCCCCGCCCAAATGATTTATAAGTACGAAGACGGCACGGCGACGGTGACCGTCAAGCTGGAGAAATCCCCCCGGCATTCCACTTTCGCCAGCGTGTCAGCCGACTTCCAGGGCACTTATGAACTCGGCGCCAATCAGAACAAGGTAGACTGCACTTCGAAATTCGTGCTCGAGGACAATATACTCGCCGCCGCTGGCACAGTCCCAGGCAAGTGAGTCGTCACGACTGGATTGAAGGCTGAATCAACCACCATTGCTGCGCCTCCGCCTGCACGCGAGTTGGCGTTCCCCGCCGCTCGCGGTCTGCGTTCGCGCGATGTGTTCAGGCTGGTCGCGCGGGTGTGGCCTTTCGTCCGCCCGTACCGGCGCCATCTCGCCTATCTCTTCTTGCTGACGCTGCCGGCTCTCCTCGGCGGACTCATCGGACTCAATCTCACGCGCGTTTTCTTCGATGTCGTCGGTCATGGAGACGCCCTGAGGCCTGCGCAGGCGTGGATGCTTGGCGTGCCGCTGGATGCCGACCGGCGCACGGTCCTCATTCACGCATGCGTCGTCGGCGGCATCGCGGCGGTGGTCGGTTTGATCGTCGTTGGACTGCTCTTCGGCTACGGGATTTGGATTTTACAACGCGTCAGCAACCTCTTCCGGGTCAATCTCTACACCCGCATGCAGGAGCTGAGCGTCCGCTTTCATTCCGAGGAGAAGATCGGCGACGCGATCTTCCGGATGTTCCAGGATTCAGCGGCGATTCCGAGCGTCATCAACGGCTTGATCGTTCAACCGCTCATTTTCGTTCCGGCCGCCCTCGGCGCGTTGCTCTACCTGCTCTGGTACGACTCCCGGATGGCGCTGATCGCGGCCCTGCTGATGCCCGCGAACCTCATACTGGCATGGATGTTCGCCGATTCCTTGCGCACCGCTTTCATCGGCGAGCGTGAGGCGATGGCGCGCGCGACGACCCGCGTCGAAGAGACGCTCGCGTCGATCAAAACCGTCAAGGCTTTCGGCACCGAGAACCTCGAAACCGAAAACTACGCGCGCGACAACTGGGACGCGTTCATCGCCGCCCGCCGCGCACGCCTGATGCTCGCGCGCTACCGCGTCATGACTAACACCGTCCGCGGCCTGGCTTACGTTGCCGCGCTCTATGTCGGCGCGACTGAAGTGATGGCGGGTGGAACCGCCGGCCTTGCAAGCGTTGCCGTTTCGCTGGGACTGTTCCAGGGCTCGCTGACGCTGTTCGCTCACGTCAGTGCGCGCACGCGAAATCTCACCGACCTGTGGGGCAGTATGCAGGACGTGGTCGTCGCCATCTCGCGCGTGCTCGAGATGCTCGGCCAAACGCCCGAGCAAAGCGTCCGGAGCGGCCGCGGAGTCCCGCCAAAATCCGCGACGATGCTGCACTTCGACCAGGTGACGTTCGGCTACGACCCGCGCACGCCCGTCCTCAGCGGCGTGAATCTCGAGGCTCGCGTCGGTGAAATCACCGCGATCGCCGGTCCCAGCGGCTCCGGCAAGAGCACCATCATCTCGCTCATCGTGAGATTCTTCGATCCGGCGGGGGGGCGTATCCTGCTCGACGCCGAGCCGATTTGCGACTTCGAACTTTCTGCTTGGCGCGGCATGGTATCAGTCGCGTTGCAGGAAAATCCGCTCTTCAGCGCGACCCTTCATGACAACGTCGCGTACGGACGCCCCGACGCGTCGAGGGCCGAAGTTATCGAAGCCATTCGCCGCGCGGGCCTGGGCGACTTCGTTCGTTCACTGCCGGCCGGCCTCGACACCATGCTCGGCGAGAAGGGCTCCAAGCTCTCGGCCGGGCAGGCGCAGCGAATCGGCCTCGCTCGCGCGATTTTGCGCAACGTGCCGATTCTGCTGCTCGACGAACCGACCTCGTCGCTCGATGTGGCGACTGAAGACGCCGTGATGCGCGGCTTGCGCGACTGGGTGAACGAGGCTCCCGGGCAGCGCATGGTGATTCTCGCGACGCATCGCCGCACCACCGCGTCTCGCGCCGACCGAATGTACCAGCTTGCCGCGGGCCGGCTGGTTGCCGCCGACGGGTCCGCCCTCGACGACGTTCAGGTTCGTGAGGTAAGCAATGCCTGACTCGCGCACGAATCTTCTTTATGCCGGCGAACAGGCCCCGCTCAGCTGGCGCGAGGCGTGGCGCCTGCTCGTCAAGAGCTGGCCGTTCGTCAGCCGCTATCGACGGCTCGTGGCAATCAAGTGCGCGCTGGTTTTCGTCTCGCTGACCTTCTTTCTGATGACGCCCTGGCCGCTGAAAATCGTCATCGACAACGTCATCGATGGCCATCCGCTGACCGGCATTCCATCAGCGATTCTGACTCCGATGGTGGGGGCCAGCCGCTCTGGGCTGCTGGTCGCCGTCACGATATTCCTGGCGCTAGCCGTGATCCTGGTCGGGATGATCCACGGCGACGCGCAGTCGCTCGGGACCAACGTCGACAGTGGCGGACTCGACCAGGCCGGCATCACCGCCAACGACGCCAACGACGGCGGCAGCCTGTGGAACGGCCTGTTCGGCTACCTCGAGTCGCGCGTCACGATCGATCTCACACAGCGGATGAACCAGTCGCTGCGCACCGCGATCTACGAACGATTTTTGCGCTCGCCGCTCGCGCTTTACGCCGATCAGAAAATCGGCGACGCCGTTTTCCGCGTGATGTACGACAGCGCGTCGATCGGCCCGCTATTCTATCGCGGCGTGCTCGCGCCAATCATGTCGCTCCTGATGTTCGCGATGGCGATCATCGTGCTCTCCGCGCAATTCAACAACCAGCCCGTCATCATCGTCGTCTCGATTCTCTTTTTGCCGGTGATCGCCATCGGCAGCAGCCTTTTTGGACGAGTCCTGCGCGACCAGAGCCAGTCGATGCGCGAAAGCGGCAGTAACGTGATGGCGGCCTTCGAGGAGCGCGTCGCGCAGGTCCAACTCATCAAGGCGTTCGGGCAGGAGGCGCGCGAGACCGCCACCGTCGACGCCGCGAGCTGGGACTCTTACCGCTCGACGCTCCGCATGCTGGCGATCATTTTTGTGATGGTGGTCGTGCTGACCCCCGTCTGCTGCGTGCTGATCGGATACAGCCTCTACTATCTGATGATGCAGGTGATCGCCGGCCGGATGACGCTCGGCGACATCGTGCTGCTCGCGGGCTATGGCGGGATGCTGGCGAGGCCTATGGGTATCATCGGCAGCACCTGGGCCTCGGTGCAGGGTTCGGTCGCGGGACTGCGGCGCGTGCATAGCGTGCTCGACAACCTCGCCGAGCCGGTCGCCGACGGGCGCAGCAACGGACTCGCGGCACGCGTCGGCAGCCTGGAGTTCAGCGGCGTCGCAATCGGCTACGGCGCTGTCACCGTGCTTCACGACGTCACGATGTCGATGCGCGCCGGCCAGATGGTCGCGCTGGCGGGACCGAGCGGATGCGGCAAGACCACGCTCATCTATTCGATTCCTCGTTTCGTCGAACCGTCGGCTGGAACGATCGCCTTCGACGGCGTCGACTCGCGCGGCGTCGCACCGGACGCGATTCGCGCACGCGTGGGGTTTGTCTTTCAAAGTGAGTCGCTGTTTTCGATTTCGATCGAAGACAACATCCGCTACGGAAGCGCAGGCGCAACCCAGGCCGACGTTCGCGAGGCGGCTGCGATGGCGGGTGCGGCGGAATTTATCGATCGGCTCCCCGACGGCTACTCGACCATGCTCGGACGGCGTGGTGCGCGCCTGTCGGTCGGACAGAAGCAGCGAATCGCCATCGCGCGTGCCCTGCTTCGACGCCCTGAGATCATCGTCCTCGACGAGCCCACCGCGCCACTGGATCCCGCCAGCGAGTCCGAGCTCATTGATACGCTGACCGCCCTCGCGCGCGATCGGATCGTGATCATCGTCGCCCATCGCTCCAACACTTTCGCTGCTTGCGACCGCGTGTTCTTCATTCACGACGGCACGATTGCCGCCTCCGGCACGCATGCCCACCTGCTCGCTACCAACCTCGACTACCAAGCCTATCTCGCCCATGCGGCTGCCGAGATCCCAGCCTGATCTGGCCCGTCGATTGCTCTTCAAATGACACCGGCCGTGCTGGCGATGATGAATTTCCCGCCAGTGTAGGCGGTGGGGTGATCTACTATGACTGCGACTGTTTCCGAAACAGGCAAGGCGGTGCCCGTTTGGGCGGCGTACAAGCACGACGGGAGCGCTTTCGACGAGATGATCGATCTCTCGAGCGGTCCGCGAAGTGGATGCGGGCCCGTCATCGACACGCTGTTCTCGATGCCGCCCGCTCACTTCACAGAAATCTGCGCGCGCGCTGACCGGATGTTCCGGCGCATGGGAGTGACCTTCAACGTTTATGGCGCCGCCGACGGCTCTGAACGCATCTTCCCGTTCGATCCCATTCCGCGCGTCATCGACGCCGCGACCTGGGCGACGCTCGAGGCCGGTCTCATTCAACGCGTGCGCGCGCTGAACGCGTTCCTCGCCGACGTCTATGGTGACGGATGCATCCTGTCCGACGGCGTCGTCCCGCGCGACCTGGTTCTTGGATGCCCGCAGTTTCGCCGTGCCGCCGTTGGCATCAAGCCTCCGCTGGGCAACTTCGTCACCGTCGCCGGTATCGATCTCGTGCGCGGCGCCGACGGCCGCTTCTACGTCCTCGAAGACAACGTGCGCACCCCAAGCGGCGTTTCCTACGTGATCGAAAATCGCGTCGTGATGACGCGGCTGGTCCCGACTCTCATGCGAGCATCGCGCGTGCGCAGCGTCGAGCGCTATCCCGCCGACCTGCTGCAATGCCTGATGGAGATGTCGCCCGCCGGCAAATCCAATCCTACGATCGCACTGCTCACGCCCGGCCCGTTCAACTCCGCGTTCTTCGAGCACGTCTTCCTCTCGCAGCAGATGGGTATCGAGTTGGTCGAAGGCGTGGACCTCGTCTGCGTCGATCGCAAGCTCTACATGAAGGACGTTCACGGGCTCCGCCAAATCGACGTCCTCTACCGCCGCATCGACGACGACTTCCTCGACCCCCTGGTGTTCCGCCCCGATTCTCTGCTCGGCGTTGCCGGCCTCACCGCCGCGCTGCGCTCCGGAAACGCCGCTATCGCCAACGGCGTCGGCACGGGAGTCGCCGACGACAAGGCCGTCTACGCGTACACGCCCGCGATGATTCGTTACTACCTCGCCGAGGAGCCGATTCTTCCCATCGTCGAGACCCACCTGCTGCGCGACGCCGAGGTCCGCGAGCAGGTCCTCAAAAATCTCGAGCGCTACGTCGTCAAGCCGACCGGCGCGTCCGGCGGCTACGGCGTTGTCATCGGTCCCAAGGCCGATGAAGCCGAACTGGCCGCGACTCGCGAACGAATCATCCGCGATCCATCGGCCTTCATCGCGCAGCCCGTCATCGCCCTCTCCGTGCATCCTACGATCATTCATAATGGCTCTGAGAGCGGAATGCAGCTATCGCCGCGGCACATCGACTTTCGCCCGTTCGTGCTGCTGGGCGCCAAACCGCGCGTGCTGGCCGGCGGTCTGACCCGAGTCGCCCTGCGCGAGGGCTCGTTGATCGTGAATTCATCGCAAGGCGGCGGCAGCAAGGACACCTGGGTGCTCGAGGTCTGATGCTCCGGCGTATCGCGAGTCATCTCTTCTGGACCGCTCGCAATCTGGAACGAGCCGAATGGCGCGCGCGCCTGCTCGACGTCAACTACCATCTCTTGGTCGAGAGCCCGCCGCGCGACGCGCAGCCGTGGGCGCCCCTTCTGGCGATTTTCGGCGAGCGCGAACTCTTCGCCGAGTCCTACGCGAATGCCGACGACGCCTCCATCCTCAACTTCTTCGCACTCGACACTGACAATCCAAATTCGATTCGCAGTTGCATCAATACCGCCCGCAACAACGCCATCTCGCTGCGTCACTACATCTCGTCCGAGCTGTGGCTCGACCTCAACACGCTCTATCTCAGCGCGCAGGAATGGACGCCGGAACTTTTCGTGTCGCCCGGCGTCTTCGCGTTCTTTGCCGATCTCAAGGACAGCTTCTATCGCCTGTCCGGCATCCGCCAAAGCACCATCCCGCGTGACATCGCCTACGACTTCATGCAACTCGGCATCATGCTCGAGCGCACCGAGGATGTCTCCCGCATGCTCGACGTCAAGTACCACTTCCTGCTGCCGCGGCTGGAAGACGTCGGCGGCTCGCTCGACATCCTGCAATGGGCCGCGGTGCTGCGCAGCGCGTCGGGCCTCGAGGCTTATCGCAAACGCTTCGGCAACTCGATCCGGATCGACAACGTCGTCGAGATCCTGCTCTTCGATCCTACCTTTCCGCGGTCGGCGCGATTCGCGCTCGCGATGCTCGAGACTTCGCTCAACCGGATCAAGAGCCAGGCGCCCGAGCCGTCGCCGCCATCGTCGCAGCTCGAAGAACTGCTGGCCCTCATGCGTTCCAAGCGCTCTCTCGAAGTGATCAAATCGGGCCTGCACCAGTTTCTCCTCGAGATTCAGGATGGATGCGCCGCGCTGGGCGACGAGGTCTTTCAACGCTACCTGAAGAGCGATTGAGTTGACGGCGATGCTGCTGCGGATCTGCCACACAACTCGCTTCGAGTACCAGATGCCGGCCTACGATTCGCACAATGAAGTGCGGATGAAGCCGCTCGACGGCTCGCGGCAGCGATGCCTCCAGTTCGAGCTGGACATCACTCCCAACGCGTCCACCTTCGAATACGACGACTACTACGGTAATCGCGTCCAATGCTTTTCGATTCACGAGCGACACCCGGAGCTGATCGTCACCGCAAAATCGCTCGTCGAATGCGTACCCGGTCCACAGGCTGCCGCTACTCCGATGCCGTTCGGCGAGTTCCTGCTCGAGGACCACGTGCGCAATCGCGTCGAGTACGACTTCCTGAGCGCGAGCCGCCACGTTCCGTTCAGCGAGCCGATGCGCAAGTTCTTCTGGCTCGCCAAGCCCGATCCTTCGGAAGACGTAGGCGCCTATGCGAACCGCGTCGTCGCCTTCATCCGTGACCAGTTCGTTTACGAGCCTGGAATGACCAAGGTGCAATCGACCGCCGACGAAATACTCAGCGTCGGTGGCGGCGTATGCCAGGACTTTGCGCATCTGACCATCGGCGTGCTCCGCCTTGCCGGCATCCCGGTCCGCTACGTCTCGGGCTACCTGGCCCCCGCCGCGAAATCCACCGTCGAAAGCGTAGGCGCTCAAGCCAGCCACGCGTGGTTAGAAGCACAGCTGCCGGGCCAGGGATGGACGGGCTTCGATCCAACGAATGGATGCATGGTGGATGAGCGGCACATAAGAGTGGCTATAGGCCGCGACTACTCAGACGTCCCGCCAATGCGCGGCGTCTATAGAAGCCAGGGCGGCAAACAAGTGATGTCGGTAGACCTACAGATAGAACCGCAGCCAGACCTACCCCAGCCGTTTGACCCGGGCAGTAACTCCGATCAACAAAACCAGCAGTAACCACCTAAGTTGTCATAGCCTCTTAGCCCTCAGATCCAAGCGCCAGAGGCGGCATAGCCGCCGCTTCCTTCTCCTGCTTCTTGCCTTTGATCAGCCGCCGCGACCAGGCCTTGGCGATAAGCTTCAGCAAAGACGCCTCGAACAGCGCCGACGGCGGCTTCATCATGTTGATTACTTCGCCAATCCGGTCGCCGATCACTGGATCGTCGTTGGCGACCGCGAACATTTTCCCCAGCAGGGGATCTATCACGCGGCTGATCATGGGACGTTTGCCTTCGGTGCCCGGAACTCTGAAATCGGCGCCCGTCGCGAGGCCCCACGGCTCGGCCTGGAAGCGCGCCTGCGCCTTGAAAAATTTTCGCGGGACTTCGACGTCATTGATGCCGTTCTTTTGCAGGCACTCGCCGAGTATCAGCGCCGACAGCGCCCCCGACGTCATCCCCTGCCCGTAGACGGGGTTGAATGCACACGACGAATCGCCGAGCGCAACGAACCCGTCGAGCCGCGCGTCCCATTTGTCGTAATGCCTCCAGCGATTCGCCATCTGCCGGTACGAATAAACCTGTGACATCGGTTCCGCCAGCGCGACTTCCTCGGAGATTATCGGAGAGCGAAGTTGTGCGAGCTTGGCGGTAAATTCAGCCTCGTCGCTCGGCGGATAATGTCCTCCGATCCCAGCCAGCGAAACGATCATTCGATTGTTCTCAACCGGGAACAGCACGCCGGCGGTCGAGAAATTCTCCGCGATCGGATCGATCCAGACTCCCTTCCACCACCAATCCTTCGGGCGCCGCTCGGGATTCACCTTGTACCATCGCGACGCGTAGCCGGTATGCGAATCGACCACCGTTTCGGGCGGCATCGGCATGCCCATCGCTTCGATCCACGACGGAACCTTTGTCGTGCGCCCGCTCGCGTCGACGATCAGGTCTCCGCCCAGCGTAAACGCGGCGCCGCCGTCGCGCGGATTCACTTTTACTCCACTCACCCGAATCGAGTCGCCGCGAACCGTTTCGAACCCGACTGCTTCGGCCCGCTCGATCAACTCGACGTTTGGGATCCGGCGGAGCAGCTCGCGCACGGTCGCCTCAATCAGCACGCGGCTCGCGAACAGGGTCGTGATCGAATTCGGGCGGCGCTCGGCCCATCCGTCCGGTCGGAGCGCGGCGAAATCGCGCCCGAAATTTATCTCGAGCGCGCCGCGCTCGAGCATGGTCTGCTCGAAACCCGGAAACAGCCCGTCCAGTTCGAGCCTGCCGCGCATCAGCAGCGCATGAACATGCCGGCTCTGCGGAACGCCGGGCCGCTCATGCGCACCGGCAGGGTAGGCATCGCGGTCGATCACCGTAACCTTGTCGTAGAACCCGCTGAGCACGCGCGCCGCACAAAGCCCCGCCATGCTGCCGCCAATCACAATCGCATGAGTGTTTGCCATCTAGCTCTTCTCAATCCTCTTTTGACGAAGGTTCACCGACCGCGATGGACGAAGCAAGAGCCGCTGGCGCTGGTTGTTGATTCACTTTGCCAACCGACAAAGCGTGTCCGTTTTTTGGGCAATTGGGGTTCTGCCGCTGATTCGGTCGCGATTCGGACGGTTCGAAAAGAGCCGGAAAGAGCCGATTCATACCATATGTTGTGGTTCTGCGGGCCTCGGCTACCATCGGTAGCTTCGTTCCGTCAAAATTTGATTTTTCGCCGGAAGCCGGCGTCGCGCGAACTTCGGGCGAATGTGTAGCATCCTGACGGTTGACCATGTCTCTACACTATCACGTCAACTCCGCAGGGGTCAGGCTGATTAGTTCACCCCCCAACCCGTCATCGAAACTTAATTCGTGTCGCCGCGCGCTTGCCTTTTGGTGGCGTCGTGGGCCCTGTTAAACTGTCGATATAAACCCGCGCAGCATTAGTCCCTTGCCAAAAAACAAGAACATGACCGAAGACGCACCTGAACAGCCGCGCGTCGTTGTCGACTTCGAGCTGCTGCGCAGCTTCGCCGCGCGAAACTTCCGCGACCTTGGAGGTCATCCCGCCGCCAATCGCCGCCGCGTCCGTGACGGGATGATTTTCCGCTCCTCGCATCTCGCCGAAGTGCCGGCCGAAAGTCCGATCAGCCAGCTTAGGCTTCGCACCCTGGTCACACTCCAGAGTCGCGCCGAAGTGAAACACCTGGGTGCGCCCGTACCGGCTTCGCGCGAGGGCATACGATGGGAACATATTCCGATGGGCGACGAGTGGTTCAACGACCAGGGCTACACACGGGTTGCACCGGAACCCGGCCGCGAGCATCTGGCGCTCGTGATGCACTTCCGGCACGACTGGCGACGGTTCTTCAAACTGCTCGCCGAGCGCGACGTTTACCCGCTGCTCTTCCATTGTTCCGCCGGACGCGATCGCACGGGAGTCGGCGCCGCGATGCTGCTGTCGATGCTCGGAGTCGATCGCGATCGAATCGTCGGCGACTTTCTCGAAAGTAACGTCGTCTTCGCGAAGGTTCCGCTCGCCGCAGAGCAGCTCGATCCGGTCTTCGAATTAATCGACGAGAATGGCGGCATCGAAGGCTTCATGCGCGAGGTAATCGGCCTCGCGCCCGCCGAACTCGCCGTCATTCAGGAAGTTCTGCTCGAAGATTGAGCGATCAAGCGGGCATGTAGCCGTCGCGCAGGAGCGACTTGGCGATGATCATCCGCTGCACTTCGCTGGTGCCCTCGCCGATTTCCGAGAGCTTCGCGTCGCGCATGTAGCGCTCGACCGGAAAATCGGTGACGTAGCCGTAGCCGCCGTGAATCTGCACGGCTTTAATCGTCGACCACATCGCGGTTTCCGACGCGAACAACTTCGCCATCGCGGCCTCGCGCGCGAACGGCTTGCCCGCATCCTTGAGCGCGGCGGCACGGCAGATTAGCACCCACGACGCGTCGATTCGCGTCGCCATGTCAGCGAACATCCACTGAATTGCCTGGAACTCGGCGATCTTCTTGCCGAACTGCCCGCGTTCGAGCGCGTATGCGCGCGCTTCCTCGAATCCGCCGCGCGCGATTCCCGCGGCGAATCCCGCGATTCCGATTCGCCCCGCTTCGAGCACCTTGAGCGTCTGTCGATAACCGGCGCCGAGCTCGCCGACGAGGTTGCGCGCCGGCACCGTGACGTTTTCGAAGATGACCTCGGCGGTGTCGGACGCGCGGAGTCCCAGTTTTTCGATTTTCTTTCCGTTGGAAAGTCCGGCCGTGCCGCGATCGACGATGAATGCCGACACGCCGTCGCGCCCGCGCGCCTGGTCGGTGATCGCCATCACGACATAAACGTCGGCGACCGTGCCGTTGGTGATGAACATCTTGGTGCCGGTGATCGAATAGTTGTCGCCAACGCGCGTGGCCTTCGTGTGCATCGCGGCCGCGTCCGAACCGGAGCTCGGCTCGGTCAGGCACCATGCGCCGAGCTTCTTCGCCTGCAGCATGTTTGGAACGTAACGATCGCGTAACTCGTCGGATGCGAACCCGGCGATATGCCCGGTCGAGAGCGACATATGCGCGGCGCACGTGAGCCCGATCGACGCGTCGTAGCGCGAGAGCCCCTCGACGACGAGCACCTGCGACAGGGTGTCGGCGCCGCCGCCGCCGAATTTTTCCGGAAACGCGACGCCAAGAAACCCGAGCTCGCCGAGCTGCTCGACGATATGCCGCGGAAAGGTCTCTTCCTTGTCCCACCGGGTCGAGTGCGGCTTAATCTCACGCTCGGCGAAGTCGGTCAGCGTCTCGCGGATGCGCCGCTGCTCTTCAGTCAGATCAAAATTCATTTGAACCTAAGAGCGCGCCGCGACGTTCTCGCGGACCCACTTGACGATGTCTTCAGTCGACGCGCCGGGAGTGAAAATCTGCCGCACGCCCAGCGCTTTGAGCTTGACGGCGTCGTCGTCAGGAATAATCCCGCCGCCGAAGACCGCGATCTCGCCGGCGCCGCGCTCCTTCAGCAGGCGCATCACTTCGGGGAACAGCGTCATGTGCGCGCCCGACAGCACGCTGAGCCCGACCGCGTCGGCGTCTTCCTGCACGGCGGCCTCCGCGATCATTTCGGGCGTTTGATGGAGCCCGGTGTAGATGACCTCGAAGCCGCCGTCGCGCAGCGCGCGCGCGATAATCTTCGCGCCGCGATCGTGACCGTCGAGTCCGGGCTTCGCGACCAGAATTCTGAGTCTTTTTTCCGCCATCGCCTAAATCCAGCCTGGGTCAGTGTACACGCCGAACTCGGCGCGAAAGATATCCGAAACTTCGCCGACAGTCGCGTCGCGGCGCACCGCCTCGCAAATCGGTCCCATCAGGTTTTCGCCGGAGCGACACGCCTCGGAGACGCGCGCGAGCGCTTCCTTGACGGCGACGGCGTTGCGTTCGCGCTTGACCTTGCGCACGCGCTGAATCTGACGCTCCTCGATTTCAGGGGAGATCTTGAGCGTCGCAATCGGAATCTCCTCGGGAATCGAATACTTGTTCACGCCGACCACTGTCTTGATTCCCTGCTCGAGCTGACGCTGAAAGTGAAACGCGGCCTCGGCGATCTCGCGCTGCGGATAGCCGGTCTCGATTGCCTTGACCATCCCGCCCATCTCGTCGATGCGCCGGATATAATCGTTGGCCTCGCGCTCCATCCTGTCCGTCAGCGCTTCGACCGCGTAGCTGCCGCCGAATGGATCGATCGTGTTCGTCACGCCGGTCTCTTCGGCGATGACTTGTTGCGTGCGCAGCGCGACCATGACGGCCTGCTCGGTCGGCAGCGCGAGCGTCTCGTCCATCGAATTGGTGTGCAGCGACTGGATTCCGCCGAGCACGCCCGCGAGCGCCTGGATCGCCACGCGAACCACATTGTTGATCGGTTGCTGCGCAGTGAGCGACGCCCCGGCGGTCTGCGCATGCGTGCGCAGCATCATCGACTTCGGATTCTTCGCGCCGAAACGATCCTTCATGATTCGCGCCCACATGCGCCGCGCGGCGCGGAGCTTGGCGACCTCTTCGAGAAAATCGTTGTGCAGGTTCCAGAAGAACGAGAGCCGCTGCGCGAACTCGTCCACGGCGATCCCGCGCTTAACGGCTTCATCGACGTAGCAGATGCCGTCGGCAATCGTAAACGCCAGCTCCTGCACGGCGGTCGAGCCAGCCTCGCGGATGTGGTAGCCGGAAATCGAAACAGCGTGCCAGCGCGGAACCTTGCGCGCGCAGAACTCGATCATGTCGGTGACGATTCTGAGCGCCGGGCGCGGCGGGCAAATCCATTCCTTCTGCGCGATGTACTCCTTGAGCATGTCGTTCTGGATGGTTCCGCCGACGCGCTCCCACGGAATTCCGTTGCGCTCGGCGACTACCAGGTACATCGCGAGCAGGATCGACGCCGAGCAATTCACCGTCATCGAAGTGGTGACCCGGTCGAGCGGGATTCGATCGAACAGCGTCGCCATGTCGTAAACCGTCGAGACCGAGACGCCCTCGCGTCCCACTTCGCCGAGCGCGCGCTCGTGGTCGGCGTCGTAGCCCATCAGCGTCGGCATGTCGAACGCGGTAGACAGCCCGTCCTGGCCCTGGCCGAGCAGGAAATGGAAGCGCGCGTTGGTGTCTTCGGCAAGGCCGAAGCCGGCGAACTGGCGCATCGTCCACAAACGCCCGCGATACATCGATCCGTACACACCGCGTGTGTACGGAAACTCACCGGGGTTGCCGAGCGATTCGTCGTACGAGCCGGTTACGTCGTCGGGCGTGTAGAGCGGGTCGAGCTCCAAGTCGGACACGGTCGAGAAACGGACCGGACGCTCGCTTGCCTGCTTGTAGGTCGTCCCGAGCCATTTCTTTTTGTTTTTGTTGCTCACAACGCGATCCTCAACGGTTTTCGAGCACGCTGCCCGCGATTACCAGGCGCTGAATCTCGGAGGTGCCTTCGTAGATCTCGGTGATCTTGGCGTCGCGGAAAAAGCGCTCGACCTTGAACTCCTTGGTGTAGCCGTAGCCGCCGTGAATCTGCACCGCCTCGGTCGCGGACCTCATCGCGGTTTCGGCGGCGAACAGCTTCGCCATCGCGGATTCCTTGGTGCACGCTTCACCGCGATCCTTCAGCGTGGCCGCGCGATGCGTCAGCAGGCGGGCTGCGTCGATCTCGACCGCCATGTCGGCGAGCTTCCACTGGATTGCCTGGTACTGCGCGATCGGCTTGCCGAAGGTCAGCCGTTCCTCCGCGTATTTCAACGACGCCTCGAGCGAGGCGCGCGCAATTCCGAGCGCCTGCGACGCGATCCCGATCCGACCACCGTCGAGAGTCTTCATGGCGACCTTGAACCCCTGACCTTCTTCGAGCAACAGATTCTCGCGCGGCACACGCATATCCGAAAAGCTCAACTGCGCGGAATGCGCGCCGTGAATTCCCATTTTGTCCTCGACCCGCGTGACCGCCCATCCCGTCGTGTCGGTCTCGACGGCAAACGCGCTGATCCCGTGATGGCCCTTGTCGGGCTGCGTCATGGCAAACACGATCGCCACCTTCGATTGCGGCGCATTCGTGATGAAATTCTTGGTGCCGTTGATCACGTAGGAGTCGCCGTCGCGCACCGCGCGGGTCTTCTGCCCCGCGGCGTCGGAGCCGGCCTGCGGTTCGGTCAGCGCAAAGCATCCGAGCCAGCTGCCAGTCGCCATCTTTGGCAAAAAGTGACTCTTCTGTTTCGCGGTGCCGAGTCCGAGGATCGGCCACGACGCAAGCGAGCAATGCGCCGACATGATGACCGCGGTTGACGCGCATTCGACCGCGAGTTCCTCGAGCACCAGCGAATACGCAACGTGATCGAGACCGGCGCCGCCGTATTGTTCTGGCAGGAAGATGCCGAGCATCCCGAGACGGGCGAGCTCGTCGATCGCTTCGGCGGGATATCGATGCGAGCGGTCGGCCTCGACGCCGATCGGTCCGAGCTTCTCTCGCGCGAAGCGGCGGGCGACGTCGCGGGCGCCGAGTTGTGCTTCAGTGATTTCGAGATCCATTCCGATCCATATGTAGCTTAGAGTGATGGGCGGGGTCGATAGAAACGCGCGCCAACTTTACACCGCGGTCTGAACGTTCGTTCTGATCGAATGTTTTACACCTTAACGTCCGACGGCGGCGGCTCTCGCGGGAACGATGCGGATCACGCCGGCGCGACGATCGCGGAACGTTCGTATTGTCATCTTGTCCGGTGTGGAGTCGACCATCACGGCGCCATCGAGGTCGGTGCGCGTTAGGATGACGCCCGCTTCGAGGTAGCGTTCGACGACCGCGTCCGCTGGAAAGTGAAAGTTGTTCAAATAGCCGTCCGAGATGACCGCGGCCTCCGGATGCACTGACGCGATGAAAGCGGCCGTCGAGGAAGTCGCGCTGCCGTGATGCGGCACCTTGAGTATCGTCGCGTGGAGCTCACGGCGGTCCGCCAGCATCGCGCGCTCGCCAGCCGACTCGATATCGCCGGTGAACAGCAGTGAGGCGTTGCCGAAACTGAATCGCAAGACCATCGAGCTGTTGTTGTGAGACTTCGCGGTGCCTGCGTTTCCGTTGAGCGACGAGATGGCGACACCGCCAATCGACGCGACCGGCGCGGTCTCGCCTACCTGCACGATTGGAATTCTGGCTCGTTCAAGGTCGCTCATGAAGCGTCCGTAGCTGACGTCCATGCTCGTCACGCCGGTGGTCCAGAACGCGCGCGGCGCGAAATTCATGGCGATGAAATCCAGGCCGCCGAAATGATCGAGATCAGGATGACTCAGCGCGATATAATCGACACGCATTATTTTCTGCGACCACAAATACGCCGCGACAATTCGCTCGCCCGCGTCAAAACCGCCGTAGGAGCCGCCGCCGTCGATCAGCATCACGCGTGATCCGGGGAATCGAATCACGGCGCCGTCGCCCTCTCCCACCGACAGGAACGTCACGCGCAGATCGGGATTGAAGAAGCGGTCGTAGGTCCAGCATCCGGCGTCAACCATCAGCACGAACGCGAGCGCGATGGCGCCCCGCGCCCGCCATCCTAGTTTGAGCGCGGTTGCTTTGTTGTTGGGAGCCTCGTCGCGCGATCGCTGCGCGGTTGGCGCCGCGGCAAGCGGGGCGAGCAACCAAATCATCAGCAACCCGTATGCGATTGCGAGTTCTAGCATCGTCGGCGTGAAGATACGGAACCACGCCAGCGGCCAATCGACGAACCGGGCAGCCAGCCAGTTGCCGGCCGCGAGCGCGTCCGCGCCGAAGAGCAGTATCGGGCGCGCAGCCGCCTCCGAACAAAAACTCACCGCGGCCGCAATCAGTCCGCTGATTGTCGCGCCGAACGCCATGATCGGCACGACCACGGCGTTCGCGACGAGGCCGACAATCGCAAACTGGTTGAAATGGTACGCGGTGAGGGGCGCCGTCCCCACCATCGCCCAGAACGACACGGCGAGGTAGCCGATGCCCGCTTCCAGAAACCGCCATCGCGGCAATGTGGGTTCGCCGCGAAGCATCCCGAGGCGTTTGCGCCGTGCGAACCAGGCGGCGAATCGGCGCATCCCGAACACGATCGCGATCACCGACGCGAACGAGAGCTGAAACCCGATGTCGGCCGTCGAACCGGGAAGCGCGACGCAAATCACGATCGCGGCAAGGGCCAGCGACGCGATCGCCTCGCGCGAACGGTCGATCGCCACAGCCAGCATGTATGCGAGCACCATCACCAGCGCGCGCGCGGTCGACACGTGATGTCCGGCGATCGACGCGTAGGTGCATACCGCCAGCATCGCGGCTATCGCGGCGACCTTGTTCGCGTAACCGCGGTTCGCCAGCCCGGGAAGCAGCATCATTGCAAGCCGCGCCCCCGCGAACATCGCAGCCGCGACGATGCTCAAGTGCAATCCCGAAATAACCAGCAGATGCGCCATGCCGGTGCGCGCGAAGGTCTGCCGAAGCGGCTCGCCAATCTCGCTTTGATCGCCGATCACCAGCGCGCGCATCTCGGCGTTTTCAGGATAAGCAAGGTTGCGATCGAAAAACTCGCCGACGCGCATTCTCATCGATTCAATCCGGCTGGCGGGAAAGCTGGAACGATGCCCGATGATTTGAAATCTCGGCGAACCGAGTGACTTATTCGGCGCGGTCATCCTAGCGTCGATGCCTTCGCGCGCCATCAGTCCCGCGTAGTCGAACTCTCCCGGATTTCCGTAGTTGCGCGGAAAATGAATGCGAGCGGTCAGCCTGATTTGGTCGCCGAGCCTGAAATCGCCGCCGCCAAGTACTGCGACTCGGACGTTGCCGTTGGACGCCGCCATAGTTGCGCCCTGCTCGGCGGCTTGCTCGACCGTGATGTAAATTCGATCGCCGTAAGCTTCGTGCTCGGTCTCGCGATACACACGTCCTTCGATCGTAACGCGAGAGCCGTCGGCCATCGCGGCGATGTCCTGCGCGGCGCGCGGCGGCGCGAGCACGTTCGTAACCGCAGCGGTCGCCGCGAGTGCGAGCGCTATGTATGCGGCCGCAAGACCCAGCGTCCGTCGAGCGGCGAGGAATGCGCCGAGCGATAAAGCGCCGACACCCAATGCAAGGCCCAATGGAACCGCGATGTGAAAATTGCCGAGCGCATCGCCTGCGAGAATCGCGATGGCCACCGCGTAGATTGGCGGAAACTGTTCAGCAAAGCTGACTGCCGCGACCGGCGGCAAGAACTCGCGGGACCTGATCGACTCCAGTCCGACAGGTCTCGCGGCGGCGCGTGTTACGGAAAGTGCTCCCGCAGCGATAGCTACGCACTCCTTTGCGCATCGTGGGCGTCGTGCGGCGGTTCTTGACTAGAAGATTATGCGCCTACACAAGTAGACAGCGCGAGTCTACGATGTGTGCTCTGGGGAACTTTTACGTCAGTCACGCACCGGTGCGTCATTGACTCGCGCGTTTGCGACCTCGGCAGGAATCGCGGATGAATCGAGCGGAAGCGCCAGTTGATCCGCGGCGCCGCCGGACTCCTCGACGTCGAGCAGCGCCGTCATTTCGTCGAGGTGGCGGCGAATCTCGGACGCGAGTTCGCGGTTGAGTCCCTTCACTGCAGCAATCTCGTCGACCGTCGCCTCGCGAATCCGTTTGAGACTGCCGAAATGACGGAGCATCGCGCGCCGCCGCACCGGGCCGACGCCCTCGATATCATCGAGCACCGAGCGCAGCCGGGCGCGACGCCGCAGTTCCCGGTTGTAGGTGATCGCGAATCGATGCGCCTCGTCGCGAATCCTCACGAGCAGGAACAGCGCGGTCGAGTTTTTCGGCAGGGCGATCGGATCCTTGCGCCGGGGAAGGAACACGCGCTCCTCGGACTTGGTGACTTCTTTGGCGCGCCGGTCGTTCAGCACATGCTGCTTGGCCAGCGACACGCAATCGATCTGGTCGAGCAGCCGGAACTCGCGCAGCACTTCGAGCGCGACGTTCAGTTGCCCCTTGCCGCCGTCGATGACCCACAAATCCGGGTACTCTTTTTCGCGGACCGCGCGTTCGAGCCGGCGCTTGAGGACTTCGTACATGCTGGCGAAGTCGTCCTGACCTTGGAAACTGCGAATCCTGTAGCGGCGGTAGAGATTCTTCTGCGGCTCGCCCTCGTCGAACGTTACCTGCGAGCCGACCACCATCGAGCCCTGCAGATTCGAGATGTCGTAGCATTCCATCCGCTTGGGCGTGTTGCGCAGGCCGAGCTTGACACGCAGATCCTCGAGCATCCGCTCGCGGGTCTTCTCGTTGTCGCGCCGCGAAGCAAAGCTCTGGCGCGCGTTGTCCATCGCCATTTCGAGCAGCCGGAGCTTCTCGCCGCGTTGCGGCTGGAACACTTCGCATTTCTTTCCGCGCCGCTCTGAGAGCAGCTCCGCGCGCACGGCGGCGTCCTCGAGCTCGACCGGCACGATCACTTCGTCGGGAATATTGCGCGCCCCCGAGTAGTACTGGGAGAGCAGATCGGAAAGGATCTCGTGCACGGGAAATTCCAGGTCCTGGAAGCTCCATCCCTGCGTGCTGGTCAGCTTGCCGCCGCGGACGATCAGCACGATCGCCTCGATGAAGCCGCCCTCGCGGTAGATTCCGAACACATCCTCGTCGATTCCCCAGTGGTGCAGGACGGTCTGGCGCTCGACGGTTTTTTCGATCGCGCGCACGCGATCGCGAATGCGCGCGGCCTGCTCGAACTCGAGGCGCGACGCGTGATCCTTCATCAGATCGCGCATCTCGCGGAGCAGCTCGAGATTTTTCCCCGCGAGCAGCATCTGCGCCGCGTGCAGATGACGGCCGTACTCCTCGCGATCGACGGGCAGGCAGCACGGCCCGAGACATCGCTTGATCTGATATTCGAGGCACGGCCGCGAGCGATTGCGAAACACCGCGTCGGTGCAGGTGCGCAGCG
The DNA here is from genome assembly GCA_963724395.1 of uncultured delta proteobacterium. Lineage (GTDB taxonomy): Bacteria > Desulfobacterota > Binatia > Binatales > Binataceae > Binatus. The sequence continues at coordinate 1,875,662 of CAVRUK010000006.1, forward strand.
GAAAGACTTTGCGGATGACGTCGATAGTCTCGCGCAGTCCGTCGGCCGAGCCGAACGGGCCGAAGTAGTGGCCGCCGTCCTTGACGATTTTGCGCGTGACGGTGATTCGCGGCCACGCGTGATTGGTGATCTTGGCGCTCAGGTAGGATTTGTCGTCCTTCAGGCGGATGTTGTACCTGGGCTTGTACTGCTTGATCAGGTTGTTTTCGAGGATCAGCGCCTCCTTCTCGTTGGCGGTGACGATAGTGTCGAAGTCGCGCACCCGCTTCATCAGGAAGCGAACCTGGTAGCGCCCGTCGCCGCCCTCGCGGAAATATGCGCGGACGCGTGAGCGCAAAGATTTCGCCTTGCCGACGTAGAGCACCTTGCCGGCGCGATCGCGCAGGAGATACACGCCCGCCTCAGTCGACGTAATACTCAGCTTGTGATCGATGGAGGCCGACTCGTCCTCGAGAGTCAGGGCTTCGGCCACGGCGCCACCCGGCGCATCCGCCGGCGCATCTTTTGAATACTCGATTAGCGAGCCATAGTGGCGTCCGGTAGGCTCGCCGGTAGCCGCCGCAGGCGGAGCATCGCTCGCTCCTCGCTTTTGGTCTTGATCTTCAGGGGCCATGTTCGCCGCCATTATATCATCGCGCCGCCGGTATCGGTTTCTGTGTAAGTCATCGGGAGCTGATCTCACGCTCTAGGCCTCCCGGAACCTAACCCCCAAACCCCTTCCCACTGTGGGAAGGGGGACCGGTCGCGGAGAAGACGTGCTGCAATTCATACCATATGTGGTGACGCACCCTATTGACCTTCCTGCGGCAGCCATCCCGCACTTCTGCTAGAATCGCCGGCGTGAAATCGCTCGACGACTACCTCCCGCGCCCGGGCCTCTCCATTCCCATCGTCACGATCCTCGACGCCCGCGGCCGCCTCCTGGAAGACCAGCAGCGCGCCGTCGTTCGCTTCGCGTTGCAGGACGGGGCCGGTGCCGACATCATATTTGCCGCAGGCACCACCGGCGAATGGGATCGCATCGACAACTCGCGCCGCCAGGCGGTCGCACGAATCGCCATCGAGGAATGCCGCCGTGCGCGCGCGTCGGCCGCCAAGAAAATCGAAGCATGGGCCGGTATCACCGCTCATACCCGGAGCGACACGCTCGACAATCTCAGCCACGCGCTCCAGGCTGGCGCCGACGCGGTGGTCGTCGCGCCGCTCTCGATCAGGGACGTCCAGCATCCCGCCGAATTCGTCGAGCGCGACATCGGCGCCGTGTTCGACCGCGCGGGCCGGATGCTTCCGCTGTTTCTTTACGATAATGCCGACATCGCCGCGCCCGGCCACTCGCCCCATCTGCATACGAGCGACGTCAAGGCGATGGCGCGGCTGCCGTACGTGCGTGGAATAAAAGTCACCGCCAGCAAGACCGTGATCGGCAACTACACGCGCGCCGCCTCGCACTTCAAAGCCGGTCACGAATTCGCGATTTACGCCGGCAACGCGTACCTGATTTTCGATTTGTTCGCGCCGCCCGAGAGCGTCGGCGATCGCATGCGCCACTACTGGAACCGCTACCTGACTCAGCGTACACGCCCCTACGGCGTCGTCGCGGGACCCGCCAATGCGATGCCGCGCGAATGGCAGCGCGCATGGCAGGTCTGCCGCTCGGGCGACGTCGAACTGATGCGCCTCTATGCCGACGCGATCGAGGAATTTCGCATCGCATGCACGTTCAAGCGCGCCGCCAAGGCCTATCGCCCTGTCATCGCAACTCTGAAAGCGTCGCTCAAGGAATTGGGCGTCATCGACAGCGACGCCGTCGGCGCGGGCACGCCGCCGCTCAGCGACCTCGAGCGCCGCGAATTCTCCGCACGCTTCGCCGCACTGCGCGAGCGCACCGCCGAGACGCTTGAGCGCGGATGGGTCAGCGAATACGATTCGCCCGCCGGCCATGCGCCGGCGACGAAACGAAGATCTGCGGGGCGCAATGGCTGAAGAGAAACTCGACGTCATCGGATGCGGCAGCATGGTCGTCGACCTGTTCTACCGCACCCCGCGCATCATCCGCGCCGACGAAAAAATTCTGCTCCGCGCGCACACCGCCAGCGCCGCCATCGAACGCACTCAGGTCGGCGGGCTGGTCCTGAACCACCTCGGATGGGGCCGAATTCTCGGCTTGAAAACCGGAATCTTCGGCAAGATGGGCGACGACCGCAACGGCGAGTTCCTGCGCGACGGGATGGATCGCCTCGGCATCCGCCATCACCTGACCTTCGACGGCACCGCCAGCGCGTTCGCGACCATCTTCGTCGATGCCGCCGGCGATCGCGCTATCTACATGGCGCGCGGCGCAACCGGCGAGCTCACTCCGGCCGAGGTCCGCAGCCGCCACGGCGCGTTCATCCGCCGCGCCAACCTCGTTTCGACCGAGATTTCGCAGCTCCCGCTCCGCACCGTGCTCGCGATTCTGCTGTTCGCGCGCACCCACTCCATTCCCACGATTCTCGACGTCGACGTGCCGCCCTCCGACGCCATCGGATCGATCGGCACGCGCGCCGAACTCGAGCGTGCACTGAAACTCGCGACCTGGCTCAAGCCGTCAAAAGCGGCCGCTCGCGAAATCGTCACGGGCAACGGCCGCGATACGCTGAAGATGGCCGAAGCGATTCGCGCGCGCTACGGAAATCGCGCCGTGATCATCACCGAAGGCGACCAGGGATGCTCGATCGCCGCGCGCGACAGTTCGGTTCGCGTGCCCGCCTTCAAGGTCAAGCAGATCGACTCGACCGGCGCCGGCGACGCGTTCCTCGCGGGTGTTTTCGCCGGGCTTCGGCTCGGCCTGCCGTGGGACAAAGTCGGACGGCTCGCCAACGCGGCCGGCGCAGTGGCTGTGACGCGCCTCGGCGCGTTTCCGTCGGGATTCGAAGTCCGCGAGGAAATTCTCGACGTCTATGGCGAGCCGCTCGCGCTGCCGACGCCGCGCCTCGACGCCGAACCGCGCGAGGCCGCCATCGGCGACTCGACCGGCGAAGTCGAAAAGTTCTTCGACCTCGCCCTCGCCGAGCTCGCCGCTCTCCGCGGCGGTTTGAACATCGCCGCCATCTCGCGCACCGTCGAGATAATCCGCGCCGCGCTCGGCCGCGGCGGCCGCGTCCACGTGACCGGTGTCGGCAAGCCCGAGCACGTCGCCCGCTATGCCGCCAGCGTATTCTGCTCGGTCGGCACGCCCGCGACTTTTCTGCACGCGACCGAAACTCTGCACGGCAGCCTCGGCCAGGTGCATCCGCGCGACGTCGTCATCGCGATTTCCAACAGCGGCAACACCGACGAGTTGCTCTCGACCGCGACCGCGATTCGCGAGCAAGGCGCGCAGATGATCGCGATCACCGGCAACAAGGACTCAAGCCTCGCGCAACTCGCCGACCTGGTGATCCACGTCCCAGTCCCCAACGAGGGCGGCGGCCTCGGCCTCGCCCCGCGCATCAGCGTGCTCGGCGAAGTCTTCGTGCTCGCAGGACTGTCCGTCGCGTTGGAACTAGCTCACGGCCTAACGGTCGAAGAGTACTCGCGATGGCACCGCGCAGGCGCACTCGGCGAAGCCGCCCGCCGCCTCGCCGAGACGCGAGCCTCAAGCCGCCGCGCCTAGTCGTCTCTCCCCGCGCATTCAGCTCGACGCCTTGTACTCTCGACCAGACCCGATCTATGACTCGTACAGTCCCGCCGACTCGGCGCAGGAGGCTCCCACCATGCACGTTGGATACGGCGCAGTTTTCCAAAATCCCAACAACGCACTCGCCGACGCCGAGGTTTATCGCAACGAACTCCGTCTCGCCGAAATGGCAGAGCCGCTCGGCTTCGATTCCATCTGGTCCGTCGAGCATCACTTCGACGACTACACGATGTGCCCCGACGTGCTCCAATTCCTCTCCTACATGGCCGGCCGCACCACGCACGTGAAGCTCGGCTCGGGCGTCATCGTCCTCCCCTGGCACGACCCGATCCGCGTCGCCGAGCAGGTCGCGCTGCTCGATCACGTTTCCAACGGCCGCGTCATCCTCGGTCTCGGCCGCGGCCTCGCGCGCATCGAGTATGACGGTTTCCGCCTCGACCAGAACGAAGGCCGCAACTTGTTCGTCGAGTACGCCGAGCTGGTTTTGAACGCGCTCGAAAACGGCTACATGGAAGGCGGCAAATTCACTCGTCAGCCGCGCCGCGAGATTCGTCCGCGCCCCGCGCGCTCATTCAAGGGCCGCACCTACGCCGCCGCCGTCTCGCCGGAGTCGATGCCGATAATGGCAAAGCTGGGCGTCGGCCTGCTGGTGATTCCGCAAAAGCCGTGGGACGCGGTCAAAAAAGATTTCGAGGTCTATCACAAGGTCTGGCGCGAGGTTAACGGCGACACGCCCGCGCCCAGGCCTATTTCCGGCGGCTTTTGCGTCGTTGACGAAAACAAGGACCGCGCCGAAGAGCTCGCGATGAAATGGATCACCGCCAACTACCACACTGTCATGAAGCATTACGAGATGATGTCGCCGGAATTCGGCACCAAGAAGAGCTACGAGTTCTACAGCAACGTCAGCAAGTTCATCAAAAAGACCGGTCCGGATGTCGCCGCACGCGACTTCGCGATGCTGATGCCGTGGGGCACCCCTGACCAGGTGCTTGAGAAGTGCGCCTTCATCCGCGATACGATCGGCGCCAACGGCGTGTTCTTCAATTTCAGTTTCGGCGGGATGCCGTACGACGCCGCCGAGCGCAGCATCAAGTGCTTCGCCAAGTATGTATTGCCCGAGCTGAAAAAGTGGAACACCGAGCCGCTCTCCGATCCAGCTCCGATTCGGGCCTCCGCCGGCGCGCCAGTTGCCTGACTGCGGCTAGCGTGCGATGCGGGATCTTCCGCTGAGGGCGCGCGCCATCGCGTCGGGGAGCAGGGTCCTGGTGAAGCGCAAATAGTTCCTGACTCGCAACGGATCGAAGCGAATTGCGCGCGCGAATGCGCGTCGCGCGAGCGGCCGATCTCCCTCGCGGAGCGCGCGAAGCCCGATATAGCCGAGGATGCTCCGCGGCGCGCGACGGCGCGCGAGCACATGATGATGCCCCGAGACGCCGTAGCGCTCGCGCACCAGTTTCTCGAAGACGACGCCCGCCGCCTCCTGTCCGCCGCCGGGTTTGAGCGGATCCGGGAACAGCGCGAAGCGCCATACCGCAAGCGGCTCCGCAAGGTAGCGAAAGGTGCCGTGTTCGCGAGCGCGGAGCCAAAGGTAAACGTCCTCGAACGCGATCAGCGCCTCGTCGAATCCGCCCGCAAGGTCGAACGCGCGCCGGCGCATCAGGACCGCGCTGGGCAGGATAGGCCACAACCGTTCGAGCATCTCGTCAACCGTCGGCGGATGACTCTCGCCTACTAGCGAAGCCATCTGCTCACGGCCGGTGCTGTCGGCCAGCGCGAGATCCGTGAAGACGAGCACGCAATCCGGGTCGGCGTCGAGCGCCTGGACGGTGCGCTCGAGCATCGTGGGCCGCCACCAATCGTCGGCGTCGAGGAACGCAAGGTACTCGCCCGACGACGCGCGCACGCCGGTGTTACGCGCGGCCGAAGGACCGCGTTTGGACTCTTTGAGAATCTTGATGCGGCCGGAATACTGCGCGAGAACCTCGAGACTGCGGTCGATCGATCCATTGTCGATTGCGACTATCTCGAAATCGGTGAACGTCTGCGCGAGCACGCTTTCGATCGCGCCGGCGACCGTCGAGGCGGCGTTGTAAACCGGGATGATTACCGAAACCCGCGGCATCCTGCCGACCTTGCCGGTCAGCTACGCGACCGCCGAATGGCCGGCGCCGGCGCGGTTACGCATGGAGGCGGGATCGGCGCGCGGGCGCTTCCATGCGGAGAGATCGCGCCCCGTTATCCGCTCGAACGCTTCGACCTCGGGCCGGAAGTGCTCGCGCACCCGCGCTTCGGTTTCAGCGTCGAGACTCGGGAAACGCTCGCCGCCACCGAAGCAGAAGCGCCATACCCCGGCGCGCTCGAGCGCGCGCAAGGCGCGATGCCATCGATGGGTCCGCATCCAGTCGCGGGCGTTGCGCGCATTCTGCGCGAGGCGCCGGCTGCGCGGCGCATGCGTGACCGCATTGACGCGTTCGGCCGCCGCGGCCTTCGCGTCAACCTTGACTGGCGCTACCCCGATGAAGGCACAGATGCGATCGAGATAGGCTTGCGGGTCAGCTTCGAGATCGTCATAGATGCAGACCATCACGCGCTCGGCGCCGAAGATGCGCTGCCACTCGGCGAGATGATGCGCGTAGCGGCTCGACTCGCGGATGACGGCATTGCGCGCGACTGTCTCCTCGAAGCCGACGCGCGTCCACGCGTCGCGGCGCATCACGCGGTACGACGAATACGCGCGGTCAGTCGGGTCGCGGAACGTACAGATGATGCGGCATCGCGGGATGTGCCGCGCGATTCGGTCGCGCGCCTCGGCTGAGCCGAAATAGTTGGGATCGATCTCGCCAATGGGCACGCCGGCGGGACAGTTGCGGAAGTAATCGAGGTACCAGTCGATTCCTTTTTCGTAATGACGAACGAAAAAGTCGGTCTCCTTGGCGCCCTCGGGAAGGCCAACGTGGCCGCGCAGCACTTCGTCGAGCCACGAGGTGCCCGTGCGCTGCGGACCGACACCGATGAAGTCCGGGAGCCGCGTCGTCGTGATCGCGCTCGTCATCGGGCCGCGCGCTCCGGATCGGATGCGGCCGCATTGCTCGCCGTCGGCTGAGAACGGCGCTCGGAGCGCGCTTTGCGATCGCCGCGAGGCATCTTCCAGGCCGACAGGTCGCGCCCGATGAGTTTTTCCAGAGCTTCCACCTCAGGCAGAAATTGCGCACGCAGCCGCGCGTCGAGCTCCGGAGTCAGCGGCGGGAATTTCTCTCCGCGGCCATAGCAGTACGCCCACACTCCGCGACGCTGCAGGAAGTTCAGCAAGCCGTAGGCGCGATGATCCTGCAGCCAGAACATCACGTGACGCGCATTCTGCGCGAGATGCCGGCTCTTGGGCGCCAATTCCGCCGTGTTCTCCGCGCCCTGGCGAAAGCTGCTCTCATCCAGCGCGACGCGCCTGGCGCCGATGAAATCCGTCACCCTGTCGAGATATGCTTGCCGGTCTGCCACGAGATCGTCATACAGCGTGATCAGCACGCGCTCCTTGCCAAACTTTTCCAGCCACTTCGGCAGGAAGAACGAGTACCGATTGCCGGCGGCGATCATGCTGCGAGTGGCGATCGCCTCCTCGAAGCTCGCGCGCGTCCACACGTAGCGGCGCATCAGTCGGTAGAACGAATATGCCCGGTCGACGGGATCGCGAAACGTGATGATTATTTTGCAATTCGGAATGTACTGCGCGATTCGATCGATGGCGGGCTCGGAGCCGAAATATGGGCACACTTCGCCGATAGGGCGCGTGCTGTCGGCGTAGCGGAAGTGCGACGCATACCAGTCAATTCCGAAATTGTAGCGCTCATTCCAAAAGCGCGTTTCCTTGACGCCGCGCGGCAGCCACGCAACTCCCGTGAGCGCCTCGTGCAGCCAGGTCGTCCCGGTCCGCGCCGGCCCGATTCCGATGAAGCCGGGCAGGATCAGTTTCCCCGCCGCGCTCAAGCGAGCCGCCTCGGCAATTCGATTTTGTTTATGGTGTTGACCTGCACTACATTCGCACTATAGCCGCTGGATGGCCGAGATCGAACGCATAGGTTATCGACTGTCATGGGAACGGTCGAGTGCGCGAATGATCGACATCGGAAGCAGCGTTCGCGCGATCCTCAGATATGTTTTGAACGCCGTGCGGTCATAAGAGAGCGAGCGAATAAGGCATTGACGCGCGGCGGCTCGATTTCCCTTTTTTAGTTCCGCGAGGCCAGTGTTCCTGAGGATGCGGACTTTGTGTTGCGTGTAACTCTGAAGAACTCCCGACGCGCGATCTCCATAGCGAGCCCGAATCGACCTCACGAACAGCTCGCCGCGGCTGTCCCGCCGCAGCACTTTGGGATACAGCGGCCCCACCGTGAAGCGCGTCAGCTTTTCCGGGATATAGCTGAACTCGCCTTGCTCGCGAATCCGAATCCAGAAGTCCAGGTCTTCGCTGAATCCTTCCGCGAACCGCCCGCATTGTTCATAGGCCGCGCGACGCATGACCACGGTGCTCGGCATTATCGGCCACAGCCGGGTCAGCATCTCGTCCATGGTCGGAGAATGCGCAGTCGCCCCATCGACAGGAGAAGTGCCGAGATCGCGGCCGACGGTGTCCTGATTCAAAACATCCGTATAGACCAGTACGATCTGCGGAGACCTGTCGAGAATCGCGATCGCCTTTTCGAGTTTGGTCGGCGCCCAGAAATCGTCTGCGTCCAATAACGCGAGATACTCGCCCTGCGACTTTGCGATTGCAGTGTTGCGGGCGGCGCAAAATCCTTTGTTCGGCTGTCGGACGATCGCGATCCTGGAACCGAACCGTTCAAGTATGGCCGCCGTTTCGTCGGTCGAGCCGTCATCGACGACCACGATCTCGAAATCATCGAAGGTCTGCTCGAAAACACTGTTGAGCACGCGCTCGATGGTCACGGCGCCGTTGTAAACCGGGATGATGACGGATACGCGCGGCAAAAATGAGGAAACCTAAAGGCTCGTCGCGCGCGCGATTGCCGATGAGCGGACGGCGGCTGTGCCGTCGCCAACGCGCGGCGCGCGTGGTTTCTTCCACGCGGAAAGATCGATTGCTAGCAATTCTTCGAGCGCCTCGACCTCGGGACGGTACATCTCGCGGATGCGCGCTTCGACGTCGGGCGCCAGCGGCCCATACGGCCGGCCGCCCTCGTACACGAAATGGCCCAGCGCACTTTTCCGAAACCAGTTGGTCGCCCGATACATGCGGTGCGAAGCCATCCAGGTGATGATCTTGCGCGTGGTACGCACCAGCCGGCGGCTCGGCGGCGCGGTCTCGACCAGGTGCACTCGCTCGGCGGCGCGCGCCGCGGGAATCACGATTCGATCGATTCCGACGAACGCCGTTACCCGGTCAACGAACGCCTGTGGGTCGGCTTCAAGATCATCATACAGACCGACCATCACATGGTCGGCGCCGAATTGCCGCTGCCACGCGGCGAGATGAAACGCGTAGCGGTTCTGCTCGCGGAATTCACGATGCTTCTCGACGGCTTGCTCGAACGGGAGCTTGGTGAACGCGTGTCGGCGGAGCAGTTTGTAGAACGAATACGAGCGATCGACAGGATCGCGGAACGTGCAGATGATGCGGCATTCGGGGAGGTGCCGCGCGATTCGCTCGCGAGCTTCCGGCGACACAAAATAGGTCGCGCACACTTCGGCGATCTTCATCTCGGGCGGACAATGGCGGAAGTAGTCGGCGTACCAGTCGATTCCCTTTTCGTAGTGCTTGGAAAAGAAGTCGGTCTCCTTGATGTTGAGCGGCAACCCCACGTGGCCCTTCAAAATCTGATGCAGCCAGGTGGTTGCGGTTCGCGGCGGCCCGACCGCGATGAAGTCCGGGAGCCTTGACGGTAATGTTCGTCTTGCGGAAGACACGGAGTTCAAGGAGCGTGGCCTCGCGATGATCTGTCCGGCGTCCAACGACGGCGCATCGCGACGATGACGGTCACGCTACCATCGCCAATATTTCATATCAACGAGCCGCTTGATGGTGGCGCTTATCCGTTGCTCGACCGCAGCACCCGCGGGGCATCTCCGACATCGCGCGGCATCCGCGGTTTCTTCCACGCGGAAAGATCGATCGCGAGCAATTCCTCGAGCGCTTCGACTTCCGGTAGGTAGCGCGCGCGCAGGTGGTCCTCCTGCTCGGGCGTGAGCCGCGCGAACGGCTGGCCACGTCCCTGGCAGAACTCCCATACTCCGTTGCGGTCCAGAAAATTTATCGTGCCGTAGGCCTGGCGGCCCTTGAGCCAGTACATCACGCGCGTCGCTCGGCGCGCGAGTTTGCGGTTGCGGGGCGCGAGCCTGAAGGAATTTATGTCGTCGCCAATTTGCGGCTTCTCGGAGAGCGCGATTCGCTCGACGCCGATGAAGCCGGTAACCCGGTCCAGGTATTTCTGGGGGTCGGCGCGCAATTCATCGTACATCGTGACCAGCACGTTCTCACGCCCGAAGGTCTCGAACCATTTCTTGAAACGCGTCGTGTAGCGGCTCCATCCACCGAGATCGGGTCGCGATTTCAGGACCTCGTCGAACGACCCGCGCGTCCAGGCGTAATGAGCGTTCATCTTATAAACCGAAAATGTGAGATCGACCGGATTGCGCAGCGTGGTGATCACTCGACAGCCCGGCATGTGCATCTTGATCCGGTCGGGGGCGAGAGGATTGAGCAAGTAGGGACAGATCTCGACAATCGGGCGCTCGCCGGTCGCATAACGAAAATGGCGCGCGTACCATTCGATGCCCTTGTCGTAAAAGGTGGTGAAAAACTGCGTCTCCTTGACGCCGTACGGCAAATCGACGTGGCCTTCGAGCACGCGATGCAGCCAGGTTGTGCCGGTGCGCGGGGGACCGACGCCGATAACGTCGGGAAGCCTCATCGCCAATATTTCATACGAATTGGGCGTGGGGCGCTAGCACAGGTCGGCGAGCGACTGCTCGAGGATCGTCATGCCCTCATCCATCAATTCGGGGGACGCGGTCAGCGGCGCGAGAATCCGGATGACGTTGGAGTAAATGCCCGCAGTCAGCAGGATCAACCCGCGCTCCGACGCGCGCATCGCGAGGCGGCTCGCGAGCTCAGGGGCCGGTTGCTTGCTTTCGCGGTCGAACACCAGCTCGATCGCGAGCATCGCGCCGAGTCCGCGCACGTCCCCGATTAGCGGGAACCGTTCGCGCAGCACCTCAAGGCGCGCGCGCACCAGGATGCCCTGTCTTTCAGCGCGCGCGAGCACGTGCTCGTGGCGGAATATGTCCAGCACGGCGAGCGCGGCGGCGCATGACACGGGACTGCCGGCAAAGGTGCCGCCGAGACCGCCGGGCGCGACGCTGTCCATGATGGAGGCGCGGCCGACCACGCCGGATAGTGGAAATCCGCCAGCCATACTCTTGGCAATCGTGATCAGATCGGGCTCGACGCCGGCGTGTTCGACGGCGAACATCCTGCCCGTTCGTCCGAAGCCGGTCTGAATCTCGTCGGCGATGAAGACGATGCCGTGGCGATCGCAAAGAGCGCGCAGCTCACGCAGAAATTCGAACGGCGCGACGTTGAAGCCGCCTTCGCCCTGGACCGGCTCGATGATGATAGCGGCGACGCGCGAGGGCTCGACCGACGACTTGAAGAGCGCCTCGATCGCGGCGAGGCTCTTCTCCGTGCTGCCGCCGCGATACGCGTCGGGGAACGGTGCGTGGAACGTATCGGCGGGAAATGGCCCGAAGCCCGCTTTGTACGGATTCACTTTGCCGGTGAGCGCGAGCGCCATCAGGGTGCGGCCGTGAAATCCGCCGGTGAACGAAATGACCGCGGACCGGCCGGTCGCTTGTCGCGCGATTTTGACGGCGTTCTCGACCGCCTCGGCGCCGGTCGTGAGAAAGATGCTCTTCTTCGGCGCGGAGATCGGCGCGAGCTGGTTCATCCGCTCGGCGAGCTTGATGTACGGCTCGTAGGGAGTCACGCCGAAGCAGGTGTGCGTGAACGCGTCGAGCTGAGCCTGCACGGCCGCCATCACGCGCGGATGGCGATGGCCGACATTGAGCACCGCGATTCCGCCGCCGAAGTCGATGTAGCGGCGGCCATCGGCGTCCCAGATTTCGGCGCCCGACGCATGATGGGCGAGGATTGGAATCGGCACGTTGACGCCGCGGGGAATCGCGGCGGCGATGCGCTCGGACGGCGATGCTACGACGCTCATAATCTGCTCCTGATAGGCTCTGCTTGCACCCTACTCTTCTCGCGTGAAGGGGTGAGGTACCCTCAGTAACAGTTTCGGAGCCGCCAGCAAATCGGTAACAATTGACCGTGACTATGGAGACTGCTACTTCGAGGTGATCAGGGAACAAGTGGGGAGAGGCGCCGGCGGCGGCCCTGATGCAGACAGACGAGAGTCGTGCCGCGATGGTTTCCGACGGATGAAGAACTCCAGATGAGTGCGCAGCCCGAAAGCTCAACCTTCTACCAACCGATCGTGCCGTCGGACCAGATTCAGTATCGCGAATACAAGCTGCTGCTGAAGCCGGAGCGGTTTCCCGACGAGAAAGCGTTTCACAAGTTCTGGAAATTGGCCCATCACTCGGCCAAGTCACTCGGCATCAAGCTCGGCAAGATCGAATCGATCAAGCCGCACGCGCGCGAGGTGGTTTTCTACGACACGCCGCATTTCAAGCTCTACAATCACGGGTTCATCCTGAGAAAACGCACGTTCTACCACCATGGCGTGCCCGACCCGCGGTACGAGTTGGTGCTCAAATTTAGGCATCCGGAAAAGAAGGCGGCGCTGGCGGTGGATCCGCGCCCGTTGATGCCGTGCGAGTACACTCTGAAATTCAAGGAGGAAATCCTCCTGCCCAAGGATGGCGCGCCGGGAATGCGGCTGGTGTATTCACATAACTGCGAGCTCGACTCGCCCAACATCATATTGACCCAGCGATTCGAAGCGACCGCGGAAGTATTTCCAGCGCTCAAGAAGATCGACGCGAATCCGAAGGCGGCGCTGAGCCTGGTGCACGGCGTGTCGATCCACGAATACCTCGTCGATTTGGGCTTGCTGGACTTCGGGCACAAGCTCCAAGCGAGGGCTACCTTGGCGGTATGGCGGGTGCGCTCAACCAACACCCCGCTGGTGGCGGAGTTCGCCTACCAGTTGAAGTTCGACAGTCCAGAAGCAGTGCGGCGCCATCAGCGCGAGCTTTCCGAGTACTTCTACACCGGCCTGCAGTCGCGGGCCCCAGACTGGGTGATGCGTGGAACAACCAAAACGGCCCTCATCTATGGATATGGAAACGCAAGCGTCAAACACGAGGAGTGAGCCAAACCTCCGTCCGAGCCTGCTGACGATTTTCAAGGTTTTCGTCTCTGCGGGAGGGTTGAGCTTCGGCGGCGGCGCCGTCGCCTACCTGCGCGAGTACATCGTCAAGCAGCAAGGCTGGCTTGACGACGAGGGGTTTCTCGGCGCGATGGAGATTAGCGAGACGGTGCCCGGCCTGATCGCGGTCAACATGTCGGTGATTGTCGGCGACAACCTGCGCGGCATCCCGGGCGCGATGGTGGCGGTGTTCGGGATGCTACTGCCTGGATCGATCTCGGTCATGACGCTCGCGATTCTGTATCAGTCCAATCACAGCAACCCCGACGTCAAGCACTTTTTGCTCGGGATCGCGGCGGCCGCAGTCGGTCTGCTGACGATGGTGGCGGTGCAACTCGGGCGTCGGCAGTTCGGCAAGCTCCCCGATGCTGTGATCGTCGCGGTGACGTTCTTCGCGGTCAGCATCCTGAAGATCAGCCTGCCCTTGGTGCTGGTGACGCTCGGGCCGCTCTCGGTGTGGCTGTACCGCCCCAGCGCCTCGCCGGAGCGACAACCCGGCGAGCATCTGCCGTTTCATCGCGGCCCCCGCCACCATCTGTTTCACCGGTAGAAAACATGATGCAGTCACATCCATTGCGCCTGCTTCACCTGTTTCTCGTTTTCTCGCTGCTCTCCGTGCTGGCCCTCGGCGGCGGCAACTCGATATTGCCCGAGATGCGGCACATGACGGTCCATCGGCTGAACTGGCTCACCGACGCGCAGTTCCGCAGCATCTACAGCCTGGGGCAGGTGGTGCCGGGGCCGAACATGCTCATGGTCCTGGTGATTGGCTATCAGCTCGCGGGATGGCTCGGGATGGCGGTCGTCGGGTTCGCGTTCTTCGTCCCGGACTTCATAATCGCGCTGTCCATAAACCGGTTGTGGATTCACCTGGGCGGCTGGCCGTGGCGCGTCTCGATTCAGCGCGGGCTGGCGCCGGTTGCGATCGGGCTGATGATTTCCGGCACCTACACGATTGCGCGTCTTTCCGTTGTGAACGTCACGACGCTCGCGATAGCGCTGGTGGTGTTGGCAATCCTGCTCTGGCGTCATATCAACCCGGGCTTCCTGGTGCTGGCAGGAGGAGCGGTGTGCATGCTGCTGTCGCGGTAAAGCGGCGGCAATCAACGCCGGGGATCAAAGACCAAAAGAAAACGCCGGCAGGAGTTGATGCTCCCGCCGGCGTCGTGCATTCCGAATCGTAAGGCGATTCGTTCAGCGGCCGCTTATTACATGTGGCCGACTTCGGACATCTTCACCATCGCCTCGGTGGTGAAGAACGCTTTATCCACAGCACCCATGTTGATGTACCAGCATTCCTTCTCAGGTGTCTCGATGCCGGGCAGGTAGCACATGGTGGCCTCGGTGCTCTGCACGTCGGTGGAAGCGGCGCCGACGACGAATTCGCGCTTGAACGGATAGATGGCGACTTTCGCGTCAGGCACTGGCCGATCGCGATACGCCAGCCAGTAGATGTGGTTGCGGAACAGCTCGCCGCGGCGATCGTAGGTATCGATGTACGGCTCGAACCACATTTCAGAATCCATGTAGATGACCGTCTTCGAATCGATCGCCTGCGAGGAGCCCTCACCACCCATAATGCGCCGTGGCTCCGCGGTCACGATGTACATGTGACGCATCTGCCAACGCTCGGGGCACGCACTGGCGCCGCCGTCCGTGGCGCATCGGATTTCCGGTGAATGCTCGGCGTCAACCGTCGCGAGCATCTCTTTCTCGCCGATGAACTTGTAGTTGTACTGCTCGGTCTTGGGATTGAAACCCGAATAGTGATCGGGGTCCCAGGTCTGCGCGCCGGTCGCGCTCGAATTGAGGCCCTCGTTCAGACGACGCAGACGCCGCGAGCCGGTGTTCCATGCCCAAGTGTCGTCGCCATGATTCGGAGCGGCGTAACGATAGCGCAGCAGGCTGGTGCCTCGAGCGTCCTGGGGCGCGAGTTGCGGGCCGAGCAGAAACAACCACAGGCGGTTGGTAGTCTTGAAGTCGGGATCGGTGGGCAGCGGCTCGACTTCGGTTCGGCCGACGAGATCGTAACCGGCGTAGTGGCCGAGCTGTCCGTATGCAACTTCGAAGAACGGCTTGTTGTACCCCGTGTAAACCGTGTCGCAATCAAAATAGCGCAGATCGTAATCGTCGGACTGAATCGGGCGGAACACGTTGTTCCAGACGACCTTTTCCGCCACGTCGGGATCGTTTGCGTCAATGAGCGGGAACGGCTGCCCGGCAACGTAGCCGATGACGGTGCGATGATCCTTCGAGAGCGCAACCTGCGACGAATACTTTTCGGTCGCATCCTTATACGGAGGCGGCCAGTCCACGCGCGCGGTCGGAACGATTTTCATCGTCATCCCGTGCTGCACTTTGTAAAACACGCCCGGCGAAACCAAATCCTTCACCTGCGACGCGTTGTCCGGAGTGATGAAGTCGCCTGGCTTCACGCCTGCCTCCCCTGGCAGGCTCGACGCCACGAGGGCCAACATTGCGATGCCCGCGACGACTACGGTTTTACGAATCCCCAATATCCCCAATAGCATTACAAACCTCCATGAAGGCCCCGAGACGTTTTTCCTAGTCCACCTGAATACCTTTCGCCGTCAATACTTAACACCTGTTCTTCGTATTAGAACTGTCAGATGCGGATGTCAATGCGTCTAATTGTGCTTTGGTTCAAATTTACCTGTTGCGTTCCGAGAGGCACGGGCCTATGCGAGGGCGAAATCACCTATTTGGCCGCCTTTTGCCACTCGGATTCCGGGTTCCGGCGATAGATGCCCCTTTCCCGCGCCATCTTCCCGCATCCGATCATCTCGCGCCGCAGCGTGGCGCAGTCGTGATGATGCAGCTTGAGGACCGCGTTCACCTCGGCCTCGCTGTAGCTAATGCCTGGCTCGAAAAAACCTGCCAGCCACTTCAGGATTACTAATCGCTTCTTGTAGCTGACCGGAATTTCGAGCAGGCGATCGCCGTCGCGAAAGTTGTCCAGGACTTTTCGTTCGAAACCGCGGGCGTCCGCCGTCACGGCCAACTTGGCGATATTCTCCGGACGAAAGACGGCACGGCTGATCTTCCCCAGCACCTCTTCATTGAGTCGATACCAGCGGAAGTTGCCCTCCGCCCGCATTCTCACAAGCTCGAGCTGCTTCAGCACCGCCAGGTGATGCGACACGGTGGGTTCTTTCAAATTGAGCATCGATGCGAGCTGCTGAACGCTGTGCTCGGCGCCCGAAAGCAGGCCGACCATCTTGAGCCGGCTCTCGTCGGCCATCGCTTTGCAGAACTGAAGCATGATTTCGGGTCGTTGCGGATCCATCGCTGGCGCCCTCAACTATTTTGATTCGTATCTAATTAGATGCGTATCAAAATAACGATGGCGATCAAAGAGGCCGATTCGGGCCTGACAAACCCGGCGATTTTGCGGAGCCGAGCGATCGCGGGGCCTCCACTAATTCACTCAGCGTCAATCAGCCGTTAATCCGTCGGTAACGTCGATTTGGCACGACATACGCGCTGGTGCGGCCAATATCCGGACGCTACCATCGGGAGGAAGGAGAAATTATGGGCATGCGGAAGACCGCGATCGTAGCGCTGATAGCAGTTGCCGGGCTGGGTGCGCCGATGCAGCAGGGGGTATCGTTCGCGCAGGCGCCGGGCGCAATGGCGACCGAGGCGATGGCCTCCAGCCTGTCGGCAGCGGACAAGGACGCGCTGATTAAAAAGCTCCAGGAAGCCAAGAAGCACGACAAAGTCGCGCGAGCCGGATGGTCGCAGGAGCCGCTGACGCAGGCCACCTACGACAAAAAGATTGACGAGATCAAAGACCTGCTCGACAAGCTCAAAAAGGGCGAGGACTTCCCGCTCAGCGCCGTCGACAAAGCGGTCGCTTCGCCGAAGAGCGCCCCGTACTGAAACGTCGCAGAAGGCAATTTTGAGGGCGGTCCGCCAGCGGCCCGCCCTGGACTCTATTGCTACTGTCGCCGACGTGAGGGCGATCGCTCACTTCGAAGCCTGCGATTGGAAGAAGCTCCACATCGTGCCGTTGGCGTCGATGTCGTCGGTGACCGGGCCGAGGATCATCGTGGCTAAGTATCGTTGATGAGCGCCGGGCCAGGTATGCCCGCCGCCCTGCACGATCACGTTTTCCAGCCCGCGCCCGGCCGGACAGGAATACGTCTCGACCGTCACCGGCATCGAATCGCCCGGGTCCTTGGCGGGCAATTGCGTTCGCTGCACCGCGCCGCAGCCGTTGCGCTTCTGCCAGATCGCGACCGCCTCCGCATTACTCATCGCGGTGCCGCGATTGCCGAATTGTGGCGCGATCGGACCGCCATTGAACGGGACGAATTTGTCGGCGGTGCCATGAAAGAAGATTACGGGCATCGGATGCGGCGACGGGCACGCCGCATCGACCGGCTGCGTCGCCGCAACCACGCCGATTCCGGCCAGCGCGTCGGGCATCACGCACGCCATGTGCTGCGCCATGAAGCCGCCGTTGGAAATCCCAGCCGCATAAACGCGCTTCGGATCGATTAGTCCCTGCGCCGTCACTTCCGCCAGCATCGCTTTCATGAACCCGATATCGTCCGCCATCGACTCGTGCCCGATCACGCGGCCATCGTTCCAGTGCTTGTCGATTCCCTGCGGATACATGACCACCAGGCCGTGTGCCTGAGCGAACGCATCGAAGTTCGAGTAGGTTTCCTGCTGCGCGTCAGTACTGCCACTGCCGTGCATGAGGATGAACGCGGGCAAACGTTTTCCACTCTCTCCGGGAGGCACGTAGAGCAGGTAGCTGCGGCTCACCCCGTTCACGTCGATAGTATGCGCGACCGCATCACCGGCAACCGCCGGGACCGACGGCGAAAGGATAGCCGCAACCAGAACAATCGCGACGCAGCAAAGAATTCGATCAAATCGGCGCATCCCCCGACTCTATAGTTGAGCAAGGCCGCCCGCGCCAGCATGGTTCAAATCGTGTCGGGGACGCCACGGGCATCCAAAGCGCATCATTGAGTACTACGGGCGAAACACCGCGAGAATAGGAGCGGCGCTCTTCGACGCGATCAACCGCCAGTTAGCAAGATTTCCTTGTCCGTATCCAGCATAGCAGTTGACTGACTCAGGGTTTGTAATAAAGTCGGCACGAAGGGTGAAGGCCTGAGCTTTCCAAAGGGTGGGGAAGTCTCTGCGTTTCATACAGCCGCTACGTGCGCGAGAGGCCGGCACCTGCTGATCCGGGCCGCGACCTCGAGGGCCGCATCCAGGTCCCGCGCGACTTTCGCGCAGACAATCCATCCGGATCGTGGAAAATTGCCTGAGGCGATTGCCTCCTTTGTTAATAGCGAGTATAAATTTCCTACTTTAAGTTAAATAGAGAGAAACAATTCAGAGCGTAAAGGGGGATTCACCGTGAGGGAAACGAAAATTACGTGGGCCTGGATGAAAGGCGCGAGGGAGAAAATCCGGGGGAGCCGTTGGCTGATTCCGGCCGCGGTTGCGATGCTCAGTGTGGTCCTGAATTCATGGACCGCCACCGCGATCGCGCAAGTCAACCAGCCGGCGCCCATCCCCACCTGCAGTGCCACCGAAGTGACCCTGGCAAATCAGAATTCGTACCCGATCTGGATTGGCGAGGGCATTGAGAGCGGCGGTATCCTGACGCCGCCCGGCAACAACTGGGAGATTAACTCCGGCGGTTCGTTCTCTCTTTGCCTGCCGGCCAGTTGGACATCGGGAACTTTCTGGGCGCGGACCGAATGCGATTTCACAGACCTTTACCAGAGCGGGACAGCCAGCGGAAACAGCCGTCCCGGAGCCTTCACGACCTGCCGCACGAGTTCCGACTGTGCCACGCTTGCCGGCGACACCAGCGAAACCTACGACTGTTTCGGCGGCGTCTGCATGGTCGATTGCTCCACCGGCCCGAACAACACCAATGCCTACTGCCAGAGCCAGATTGGAATACCGGGCAACACGAATGCGACCTGCAGCACAAATACGGGCGCGGCCGGCGTCAGTGTGTGCACCTACCCGGAAGGTGTCGTGTGCAAGACGGGAGATTGCCAGGGACAGTGGGAGTGTCAGGGGACATGGGGCTCGCTTTCGGCAGACACGGGACCGGAGACTCCTGCGTCGCAGTTCGAAATCACGGACAATTCGGCCGCTGACAGCGGCAACGGCGCCGCGACTTACGATGTGACCAATGTTGCGGGGTACAATCAGCCGATAAATGTGAGCATCGATACCCCGTCGAATCCCGGTCAAGGCCCTACCTGTCTGCCCAATAGCTGCACCACCGATCTCAACAGCGTCTGCCCCGCGCTGCTACAGATTATAGAACCGCCGACCGGCAATTCGGGGAGTTGCGGCACCAACAACGCAACCTGTCAGAGCGGAGTCTGCGAACCGTGCCCTAGCGACGCCGAGATGGCGTCGTGTAACGGCGGTTCCACTTGCGTAATCGGGTGTAGCGGTCCAGGCCAACTGTGCGGGAAGAGCTATCCGTCACCGATTAGTGCCCCCGGGGTCGCGGGCCTTGAATGCAGTACTACCGTCCCCAGCGGCAGCGTTCATGGTATCGCCTTCACCAAGGACGGTTCGCAGTACACCGACATGTACAACGCGGTGAACAACAGCGGGGCTGTGAGCGGTAGCCACATCGGAGTGACGATGTTCTCGAACAACCAGGGCACGCCCACCTGCTGGGGCGACATCGATTGCGCTCCAGATGAAGAGTGCCTGATAGGTCCCGCCGGCGGAGTCACGGGGTTGCCGGCGTACGTCGGGTTCTGCGCGACGCCGCCGTCGG
This sequence comes from uncultured delta proteobacterium, assembly GCA_963724395.1. Taxonomy (GTDB): domain Bacteria; phylum Desulfobacterota; class Binatia; order Binatales; family Binataceae; genus Binatus. Next base: position 1,895,529 of record CAVRUK010000006.1, read on the forward strand.
GGCAAGGTTTGCCGACCGTCCAACAAGAAACCAACTGCACGACGACAGCCGACATAGGCATGAACTGCGGAGGCTATCCAAACAGTCCGGTCTATACCTGCGTGGCATCAAGCGCCGTGGCCAGTGGAGTCGCATGCCTTCCGCTAGGCCCTAATGCAACCAGCTCTCCGGCGGTGACGGTCGGTCTCGGCCCGTACGATACCACCAGCCAATTTTTTGAGGGAGTCGGGGGCCCGATCAACCCTGAATGGGAGGCGGCATCGCTATGGGCGGCGGGTAACGGCAGCACCGTGGGAAGCACTCCCTACTATGAGACCTTCTCGCAAGCCTGCCCGCACCAATATGCGTGGACCTACGACGACCATACGGGGGGACTTGCATGCAACGGCTATCCGCTGGCGTTCACCGTTGCGTTTGGCCAGTTGAGTGGATCGGCGACCCCAACCGCCACGCCAACGCCGACCTCGAGTGCGACCGCAACCGCAACTGCATCGGCAAGCGCAACTGCCACTGCGACCAGCACGGCCACGCCGGGAGTTACGCCAACCTCGACGGCCACAGCGACCGCAACTCAGACGGCGACTCCGACGGCAACCGCGAGCCCGAGTACGACCGCGACCATCACCGCAACCGCGACTTCGACCTCGACGGCTACCTCGACGCCGACCGCAACTGCTACTCCTACTCCCACGCCCACTCCGACTCCTACGCCGAGCGGGAGCCCGACGCCGCATTGCATCCCCAATATTTACCTGTCCACGAATCCGGCGGGCACTCTGGCCTTTGGCAACGTAAAGCCCAAGGGCTCGGTGACCAAATCTCTCACGGTCACGAACAACGAACCAGCCGGGTCTCTGACGCTCAGCGCCGAAATCGCAAATGGAAGTGCTGACGGCCTCTCGGTGACCGGTGGATCCTGCACGACAAACAAAACGCTGAAAGCCGGCAACAGCTGCAAATACAAGATCAAATTGAAGGGCAACAAAGCCAATAGAGGTTCCGCAGTCAGCACAGCCTTCAACATCGTCGGAACGTTCGGTCAAGGAGTCTGTCCGAGCGGCGATGTTCAAAGTGTCTCGGTAACCCTGGCAGGCTTCGTAAACGCGGCGCAATCCCAAACCGACGACTCGCCATGAATACGCAAATGGCCCATCCGGATCGGACACTGATGTGATAGTGGCCGCGGCGACAATATCGCCGCGGCCAGCACAATCCGGGAAACAATCGCGGCAACGATGCCCCGCGGCGAAGCATTTCGAGCAAATCGGATGCCTGCTCGACTCTACAGTTGAGCAAGCCCCGCCGGCGCCAGCGGTGAAAGAAAAAACCCGTCGGTGCCTTGACCAGTGCTCATGCGAATTGCACCAGTGCGAGCACTGGCCCAAGGGGATTTGAATTAGGACACTACCGAAGGTTCAGAAGTACTTGACCTAAACACGAGAAACTGAAATTTAGGCTCAATTAAACCAAGAAGTACTCTCATTCCGCGAAGGGGGGAATCGTTTGAAACATCGCACACGTCAAACTCGCGCGGCTTTCAGGGCTGCCGTTCCAGTCGTTGGAGTTGCCTTCCTGCTGGTCGCGATAGCGACGGCATACGCGCAGGATGCCGATCCTGACGCAAAGACCAAGGCTCCGTTTAGCGAACTGAAGGTGAAGCCATCCAGCGTTAAATTTAAGGAGATCAACCTTTCCAGCGGGGGTACACCCGAGTCGAAGAGTTTCACCCTAACCGACAGTGGTACCGCTTCACTCACAGTTATGGTCGGGAACCCGAGCAGCACGGCATTTACGATCACCCAGGGTGCGGGGCAGACGGTCCTTCAGCCCAAGGGTGCGCTGCCGGTGACGGTCCAGTTTGAACCGAGCGCCGCAGGAAAGTTCAGCGGAAGTATCGCGGTCAGCAGCACTGCAACTAAGGGCAAAAGCAGCGCCTCCGTCAAACTGGCGGGCGCGGCAAAAGGAGCACTACCCCCGACTGCGACGCCGAGTGCTACGGCAACGCCGACTGCCAGTTCGACCGCAACTCAAACTGCAACTGCAACCTCGACGGCAACCAGCCATGCTAGCCCGACCGCAACTCCAACTCCCAGTGCAACCCCCAGCCCCACTCCAACGCCTGCAGCCAATTCGGTCTTTAATCTCAACTGGAGCGACTACCCGGTCGATGTGTCGGCCTTCTCGGTTCGTTCCGGCGGCAGCCTCTCAGCGGTAGCAGGCTCGCCCTTCTCGGTCGGTGCGTCCAACGGATACAACTGGTCGATGTCGATCAATACAACCGGCACTATCTTGAGTGGCACTTACGAGCCATCCTTTGAAGTGTTATGTCCCGGAGTCGCCGATCAATCGAGCGGCCCGTTGTTCGTTCAAACCATCGGGGCCAACGGCGCACTGACCTTGGGTTCCGGATCGCCAGTAACGGTTGACGGAGCATTCGTAAACACCGCGGGGACCGTGGCAGTAGAAACGACTGCCAACCTGGGGGCCAATACGACTACCTACGCCACCTATACGATCGATCAGACGATGGGCGCGCTAAGTCCGGCCGGCAGCATCGCCGAGCCCGGTTTCTCGGTCGCCGGTCAGTGGGCGCCGTCGGGCAACTTCTTCTGGATAACCTCGATTGACCCGACCTCCTACGCCGGCTCGATCCTTACTTTCTCGGTTTCCGACAGCGGGGCGATCAGCCTTGTAGGAAGCCCCGTGTTGCTGCCTGATCCGACCAACGACGTCTTCTTCACCGTGTCCGAAAACGGCAATCACCTATTTGTTCTGAGCACCGACATCTGCAAGGTCAGCAAGGGTACCACTACCTGGGATCTGCTGAGTTACCAGGTTTCCGGCTCAGGTGCGCTGACTCAGAGCGGCAGTACCATCTCTCTGCCGAGCCTGAACTTCGCGTTCTTCGGAAATCCCAACAACAGTGTCCTACCGGTGTTTACGATCCATGGGAGCAACAATAACCTGCAGCCTTATGCGATCAGTTCAAGCAATGGAAAGCTGACGGCGGCCGGCTCACAGATCACACTACTGGGCCAGGCAGGTACGGGGACATTCAACGCAGCGGGCACCTTCTATTATTTGCCTATCCCCTACAGCAGCAGCGGCGGCAATTTGGCTCAGTTGGAGGCCTTCTCGGTAGCTGGGAGTGGCGCGTTTTCTCCGCTCAGCGCCTCGCCTTACACTATTGGCACGGCTCCGATCTATGCCGCGATCGATAATCAGAACAACGTGCTATACGTAACCAATTCAGGATCGGATAGCATCTCGGCGCTGACTATCAACGGCGACGGCAGCCTCATAGGGGTTTCCGGCTCGCCGTTTCCCACCGGCAGCAATCCGGTCAACATCGGGCTGCAATTCGCCGGCAGCGGAGCTAGCAATAACGACGCTCACCAGCTAGCGGCGATGCATAAGCTGGCTCAGCGGGCGCCGGTCAGTACCGAAAACCTGATCCGGCGTGACGGGCCAGACGAACCCTGATACTCCAACGCCCCATGTGGTCAAGCTCGAGACCGTGATCCGCTGGTATCGGCACGGCTTTCGGGCCTCGCATCGTGCGCTTGCTTCACGTTGTCCGTCTGCTAGAGCGCAAACCATAGCGGATGAAAACGCCGCGGTGGAAAATACAGATCGGATCGGCACGGCCGCAATCGTGGGCATGTTTGCGTTCGATGCTTGCGTCTCCCGGTGTTGAACTCGTCCAAGCCTCAACCCGTCGCAGGACTCGCTTCAGGGCCGCGGCCCGCTCAGGCGCTCACCTGGAAATGATTGCGTCCCCGACGGGATTTGAACCCGTGTTACCGACGTGAAAGAACGAAGGGGCGTAAATTCATACAGCATGATTGAGTATGACCGAGTGTCACCAAGTCTAACGGGCACAAGGACGTTTAGCGCACGGGCTATCAGCGAATGTCACTGAGCGATACTGGCGGGCGGCACCGATTTGGCACCGAAGATGGCACCAGTTTGGCACCAGAATAGAAGCACCCGGCACCCGGCGGGGTGACCCCATCGCCCTTTTCGCGACTGCCGTTGATGCCGAGCGATCAACTCGCCAAAAAAAAATTTACAAGGCGGATCGCCTCGAGGCGCGGGAAGCTGTGGGGATATTCGCGCGTCGGCCGTTTCAGATGTCGGGCGAGGTCAGGCGGATAAAAGTCTGATCCTCCTATTTCCCCTCGCCGCTGAGCCGCACCGTCTGCGTGGTGCCGTTGGCGTTGTCCGTGATCGTCAGCGTGCCGGTCTGCTGCCCCGCCGCGCTCGGAGTGAACGTCACCGCGATCGCACAAGAAGAGCCCGCCGCCAGACTCGGCGGACAGGTGTTGGTTTCGGTGAACACGGCAGGATCGGAAATCATCTCGATCAACACCGCGATCCCGGGATGCTTCTTGCTACCCTTGGGATTCGACACCTTCACCGTTTTCGGTTTGCTCGGCGTTCCGACTGTGGTCTTTGAGAACTTGAGCGCCTTCGGCGTGATCTTGAGCGTGACGGGCACGGGGGTCGTGGTGGCAGTTGGCGTGGCCGTTGCGGTCGCAGTGGCCGTCGCAGTTGCGGTAGCCGTTGCGGTGGCAGTCGCTGTCGCGGTGGCGGTTGAAGTTGCGGTGGCCGTTGAGGTCGCTGTTGGCGTTGCGGAAGCGGTCGCCGTCGTGGTGGCGGTTGGCGATGCGGTCGCAGTTGCAGTCGTGGTTGCGCTGGGCGTCGCGCTCGCGGTGGCGGATGCGGTCGTGGTGGCCGTCGGCGTTGTTGATGCAGTTGCAGTCGCCGTCGCGGTCCGGGTCGCAGTGGCGGTCGCGGTCGCTGTCGCGGTCCGCGTCGCGGTTGCCGTAGCGGTCGGTATGGTCTCCTGGACCTCGAACGCCCCGATATCGCAGTTGCCGCTGGCTCCGTCTTCGGGGTCGGGCCGAGGCTGGCCGCGCTGGTCGCAGGTGAGCTGGAGAGACGACGAGGTTGTGCACGGGTTCAACGAGCCCGCAGGATAGGTGCACGAAGCGAACGGGATCTGGTCGATCGCCGGGCTGCCCGTGAGCAGTGCGATGGTGAAGGTTGGACCGCCGTTGTTGGCCAATCCGCTGGCGAGCATCGGATCGACGCCGTCGCCGTTATTCGCCATAAGGGTCTTGCTGAATCCGCACGTGCTGTCATCCGCGATGTTGTAGCCGCCGTCGGTGGGGGTCCCGTTGCAATTACCGCCGGTGCTGCCCGCCAAAATGCTGCCCTTGAGACCAACGGTACCGTCGTTGTAGATGGCGCCGCCGCCGCTGGCGCCCACGTTGGCCGAAAACGTGCTGTTGGTAACGGTCAGCGTGGCGAGGATGTCGTTATAGATGGCGCCGCCGACGCCGCCGCCATCGGGACTGCCGGTGCCGCCGGTGGCCTGGTTGGCTGAAAACGTGCTGTTGGTGACGGTCAGCGTGCCGGTGAAGTTGTTAAAGATGGCGCCGCCGATGCCTTCGCCGCCAAAGCCGCCGCCGCCGGATGTGCCGGGGCCGCCGGTGGCGTGGTTGCCCGACAACGTGCTGTTGGCGACGGTCAGCGTACCGTTGTTAAAGATGGCGCCGCCTTGGCCCTCGGTGCCGTCGCCGGCGGCGGCGGTGCCGCCGGCGGCCTGGTTGGCCGAAAACGTGCTGTAGGCGACGGTCAGCGTGCCGTTGTTCAAGATGGCGCCGCCCTCACCATTGCTGCTGGCGCTGCCGGTCACGCTGCCGCCCTCCAGGGTCAGAAATTGCAGATTGAGCCTCGCGCCTGAGTTCACCACCATCAGTTGCACCGCATTGTCGCCGCTGATCGTGATTCCCGGCGAGGTCGTTGGGCCGGTGATGGTCAGCGTGTTGGCGATGGCTGGCAGCGTGCTGCCCAGCGTAATCGTGGCGGCGGTCACGAAACTGAACTCGATGGTGTCGGTGCCGGTCCCGGCAGTGCAGGTGCCGGTGCCGCTGGACGCTCCGTTGGCCGAGTTGATCGCTTCGCGCAGCGTGCAATGACCTGGATTGGTGTCGTCCAGGGTGCTTTGCACCGTAATCGTCGCCGCGCGCGTCGACCCCGGCATCGCCACGAACATAAACGTCAGCGCAATCGCCGCGAGCGCAAAGCGCCGCTTCCGATCTGCCATCGATCCCTCCCCACGGCGCATGCGGCCGCATCGGCAAATTTTAAGCAGGAAGCTAACTCAAGCAGGTCCGGCAAAGTCTCCTACCACGCCAACCTACTGTCAAATCGCTGCAAGCGCGGCGCAGCCTTTTCGCGCGTCATCCGCCACCGATTCGCCCCGCAATCGGCTCCGGCACCAGATAGCCGATCTGGTGCCCCATCTTAGCCACGCATCTGCGCGGATTATTTCAGGATGGTGTCCGCGATGTGTCCCACACCGTGAACCGTGATTCCTTGGCGAGTAGCCTCCCCGGCGCGCAAGGGAGAGGCGGGAGCGGACTTAACGGCTAGTGAGAATTGCCAGCCCTGACATGCTAGATTCTGAGGGCATGACGCGCCGCAAGAAGCTCCGCCCAATAAACGAAACTCGCCGCCCGGACGGTACTCTGACCAGCGAAACAGCTCGCAGACTGCTCTCTCGCCGCGGTGGATTAGCCAGGTCCAAACAGCAAGAGGCCGACGGATACAAGATGCTCGCCGAGATGCGAGAAAAATCGCTCTTGATGCGTTCCCTCAAGGCTGCCGTTAGACGCGATTGTCAGCGCTGTAAGGCATTCGCTGAGAAGGTACTAGCGCTGTTAGCTTCTGAGCATCCGAAGGTCTATTCAGCGATCAGTGCGGAAGACATGCGGCTACTCGATGGAGTCGGTCCGAATCGACCTCGCGGGCGACTGATTTAGTGCGCCCTGCCAAGCGGCAAGGCGAGCGCAGCCGCGCGATGGCTTTTTGCTAGAGCGCAAACCATACCAGCATCGCGCAGCGCTCGGAATAGAAACGCCTAACAAGGATGCACTGTGAGGTCACCGGTCCCAAAAAAAGCGCCCAACATCATCTTCACGACGCTCATCGTGGGCTACGTGCTCTACGGCTGCGCCTTCATTTACCGATCGAGCTTTGTCGTAGCGGGCGTGAGGTACTTCACCCTGCTCGACGACGAAATGATCTCAATGCGCTATGCCTCGAACCTCGCGCATGGGCTTGGCCTGGTCTTCAACCCGGGCGGAGATCGGGTTGAAGGCTTTAGTAATCCGCTCTGGGTCCTCTACATGGCTTTGCTGCATCTGCTCCCGGTCTCGCCCCCGAAGATGAGCCTGCTCGTTCAGCTTACCGGCCTCGCGCTGCTAGTCCTCAACATGGTGGTGATTGAGCGGCTGGCAGAGTTAGTGTCCGGCGGCTCCCGTCGCGCAGGGCTATGCGCGGCGGCTCTGACCGCCTTCTACGTTCCGCTCAACAACTGGGGTCTTCAGGGTTCAGAAGTGTGCATCGTGACGTTGATAATGAGTGCGAGCGCCTGGTTGGCGATCCGCTGCGTGGAATCGGAGGCCTCCGCCGTTCCGCTCTATCTGCTGCTGGGCATGGCGACGTTGTTTCGCCTCGACGCGTTCGTGCCGGCGATGATCGTCATAGGAATGCTTGCCGTTGTGGACCAGCGCAGGCGCTGGCAGCACGCTCTGCTAGGAACGCTCGTGCTCGTAGCTTTTCTCGGAGCCCAGACTGTTGCTCGCCTCTACTACTATCACGACGTCCTTCCCAACACTTACTACTTGAAGATGACAGGATTTCCGCTGATACCTCGTCTCACTCGCGGGGCCATCGTCGCGATCACATTTCTATTCGAGATGAATCCAATCCTGCCGGTCTTGGCGGTCGCATTGATACTGATTCGGCGCGACTGGCGGCTGGTTCTGCTGGGGCTGATGTTCGCCGGATGCCTGCTTTACAGCATCTGGGTCGGCGGAGATTTTGTCGAGTCAGCAGGTGGAAGTAACAGATTTGTTTCGATCGTCATGCCGCTCTTTTTCGTCCTGCTGGCGGTCGTGCTGGACTCAAGCGCCTCATTTATCGCGCGCAATCTTCATGATTTCGCCTTGATCGCCAGGCCCGGAACCGCCGGCATCCTGGCGGTGCTCACCGTAATCGCCTTAATCAGCGCTGACCTGCCGGTTCGAAACGATCTGATCGGATTCGGATTTGACAGAGTTAACGACCTTAGCGACCTCCCCTGTGCACCCCTTCTTTTGCTCAATCCGCCGTATGGTTTCGTCATGAACAAGCTGGCGGTGCTGTTAGCCCTGCGGCTCCGCGAGGTAACCGATGAGGATGCGCGTATCCTGGTCGGAGGCGCGGGGGTCACTCCCTATTTCGCAGACCGCTTTTCAATCGAACTCCTGGGGAAGACTGACCGCACCGTGGCAAAAGAGAGCTGGAAGCCGACAGTGGCCGACGGCGCCCGCTGGCAATCATTCCTGCCGGGTCATTTCAAGTGGGATTATTACCACTCGATCGGGGAAATGAAGCCGGATTTGATTATCGCCTTAGTGCCGTGGGATCTGGCGGGAGCGCAACCTTGGCTGCGTGACTACCAACCTGTCAGCCTCGGCGGGTTTTTCGACCACTGCTACCTCAGGAATGGCTCGACCCACGTTCACCTCCCTTCAGACGCCGGGGGACTTGTCGGCGCGTCCGGTGCAAGTGGAGCCGCCGCTCGGGCCATAGTCAAGCCGGATAGAGGCTGAGGTATATGTGCGGAGAAAAACACGCCACTAAGCTTCAAGCCGCCACCTCTGGACAACCTGCGCGGTGGGCGCGAGCGCGCGAAGCGGTCCGCGATGAGCGGGGCCGGTTCACCACTTGAAGCCATCCGCCGCATCTGTCGCGACGCGCCAACCTGTTCGTCGGAACTTGCCATCGAACGTTCAGCGGTTCGAGCAACTAATGTATTTCTCGCTCGGCCTCGGTCTGATTGACGTACCGCTCGAATGGAATCGCTTTGTCGCGGATTCACAGGGCAGTGCTAGCGCCGCGGCATTCGGTATTTCCTTAAGCTACGCGATTGTGGTGTTGCTTATCTGGCAGGCCGCGAGAAAACGTCGGAACTGGGCGCGTTGGGCTTTGCTCACCATCGGCGTGCTCGGGATCGTTCCTGAGTTGCAACATTTTAGCGGCGGCCCGCTAGCGGGATTCTGCTCTCTTGCCAGCTTCCTAACCGCAGCCGTTGGCCTTTACTTTGTTTTCACCGGTAACGCTCGCGGCTGGTTTGAATCGTCGCGGACCTGCTCGAATTGTGGCGCGGTACAGTACAGTGGCGGTTCGGCTTTTTGCACGCGCTGCGGAACGAGTCTAAAAATTCGGTACTACAACGCGCCTCGCGCACACTCGGGGTGGAAGTCGATCCCCTTCATCGTGCGGCTCGCGATCTATGCGGTGAGCGGAATTGTCTTGCTCTCCGTCGCCTTCTGGCTTCTGATGGTTCTCGCGATTTTCGAATCGCATCCCCACTCCTAAACATGCAGACATTTCGTCGCGGAAACTGGCGCTGGGGCAAGACCCCGAAACTCACCAAAAAACAAAAAGCGTCAGAGGCGTAGGCTTACCGCTCGTCTGCGCATCCTCGCCAGGAATGCGGCCGTCCGGCTCGCGAGCCAAGACTGATGCTTCGGCGCTCAATCAGTTCACCGAGTGAAATTCGATTTTAAGTAACTCGAAGCGAACTGCGCTGTAGCAGGCGCGCGATCCGCACATCACCTTGCCATGTGAGATCCAGTAGCGAACGCCGCCACACCCCGGACATGGCGGAAAAGTCGGCCCACTACTCGGAGCCGTAACCACCTTGACGGCGGGCTTGAACGTGGCCTCGATCATTGCCGGACCGCGCGGAGCTTCGCTGCTACCTGTTTGCTTTTCATACGCAATATCCGCAGAACTTGGCTTGATGGGGTGGTTTTGCGGATTGTGCGTAGGTTTTACTAAGGCCTCCACCACGTGCGCACCCATGATTTCGCGCCAGTCGCTCATAATTTCCACCCCGCCGTGAGCTTGGGATTGACTTCGTATATCCGGCTGGGGCGGCCCACTTTCGATGGCGATTCCAGCAGCGCAACGTGGTGTCGCTCGACCAGCACCTCGACGGGACGCTCAAGGTCCGCGGTTCGCGGAAAGGTGCCTCGCAGCGCGTTGAAGCAGTCATGAAAAGTGAAATGGGGCTTGCGCTCGCGTCGTATCCAACTCCACACTTTGCGCGCACCCTTCAGGGCTTCGTCCGCGCCCATAAGGTCGAAGGCCGCAACCGCGTGGGCGCCCAGGACGGCGGCGAACTGCAGTGCCCGCCGCATGGTGTCGATGCTCAACTTCGAGTCGGCCGGCATCCCAAAGGCAAGCTCGGCAACGTGCAAGTTGCCCGCAATTCTCACTGCAGCTCCCGGAAGTTTGCCCGCCCAATCCTGAATGTGCTCAAAGCGCCCACCCTCGCGCATCGCTACTTCAACCTGGTCCGCGAACGCGCGCAATTCCGCGTGCGCTACATCGGAAAGCGTGATCGCGTATGGCCCGGTATCGGGACGCTTGAACCGAAGAAGCGCCCTGATATGCGCGTCATGATTGCTCGATATTGTCTCGGGTACGGGTTTTGTGTTCCCGCTGCGGTAGCCGATTTTCGACACCGGCAGCATAAACAGAAACCTCGCTAGCAGTCCTCGTCCGCGAAATCCGGGCTTCGATGCTAGTCCCTGCAGAACGTCTGGCTGTGGCGACAGAATGAGGGTCAGCGCCGGTTCGTCCATCATCACTGAGGGGCGACTGCCACGATCAACCCTGACTGCGGCGCCAGCGTGCGATTGCAGAAACAAATCCAGATTCGGGACGCCATTGTTATATCGACCGGCGAGAATATCGAAGATGCCGCCCTCGTCCGAAATTATCGCCATGCACTCGCCGCTCTCGGCCATCAGCGCACCAAGTTTTTCGGGGGTCACGTCCTGCGCCCACAGCTTCGGGAGACCGGGAATTTCGGGTAGCTTCGATTCCAGATTCTGGATCTGCTGTTGCAGGTCCGCATAATCCGCAGAATTGTCCTCCGCGCCCGCCGCTTTCTTCCGCAACGTTGCAATCCTCGCGAGGGCCGTTTCGCGCGCGCTCTTGGCTTTCGCGATGCGCGGGGCGATCTCGGCAAGCTGTCCAGCTTCCCATTGGCGAAGCGGCTTGGTGACTGCACGGAGCACTTGGGTTTTTCTGTTGCCCGATGGTAGCGCCGGTGTAAGCCAGAGATTGAGGTGCTTGAGGTAGCCGGGCTCGACTTGAACGATGAATTTCCGCTGTAACGCTGTCGCGATGGTTCCAAGCTCCATCATCGCAGCCAGTTCGCGCGGCGTTTCCGTCGCGTTCCCTACCGCGTCGATAAACGATTCTGCCCACTGCGGGAAAATCTCGCCGGGTAGCAGCGGCAGCGTCGGCACGTCCAACGGTATCGGATCGTCAAAATTCTTGGCACGCATGAGACTATCGCTCACGCCGTCCTCGCGCGTCAGGCGATCAAGTTCACTCAGGCTCAAAGGTGAATCGCTCATCACGTTGTCCTCGTTCTGTGCTCTGCATCGATCCGGCGCAGACGCTCTATCCACCAGTCTCGTGCTGATTCGTTTCTTTCGTCGATTGTTTCGAGGGCGCGCACTGCCTGCCGTCGCTCCTGCCACAGGCGGAAATCACTAAGTGCGACCAGATCGTGATGCTCGAAGCGGTCGGCCTGCTCTTGGCTCTGAAGTGGGTTGGGGACACCCCAGGACCTCCTGAAATATCTCGGCACTGCGCTCATCGCCCGAGCTCTGTCCCCGCCGCCAAGTAGCGCAGCAATTCGTCATGCATCACCAGCACACGCCTGCCACAATGGACGGCTCGCAGGCGTCCGCGAGCAATTTCCAAGCGCAAGAAACTGATAGAAACGCCTCCCAATTGTCGGGCCGCATCGGGCAGGCTGTGAGCCAGCGGCTGGATTTGCGCCGGGCTGGGCGCACTAGCGAACGCCACTGGATGCCTCTCCGATGAACGGCTCAAGGGCCTTCGGAACAGCGGTCAATCCAAGGACTCGCGCTAAGCGAACGGCGGCTTCAATCGACAGCCCACCCTCGCCACGTTCCAAACGGCTTAGTTGCGCCGAATCCATTTGCGCCAGTTCCGCTGTCGCGCGCAGCGACAGGCCGCGAGCTTCCCTGAGCAACCGCAGCTTCGAGATATTCGTTCGTTTCATGTTTCTCACATTACCCTGTCGTTCATTCACGTAAAAGCCATGCTGTTGAGTACTCAACATTTCTGTTGACTACAACTCAACGTTCTGGTACAAGTTCGATGTGGCTAGCACAGTCGAACTAAGTCCCAACCAAATCGTCGCGTTCAATATCGAGAGGTTGCGGCGGGAACGCGGCTGGGGTGCGCAAGAGACTGCCAACCGGCTCGGATCGATTCTGGGGAGAGAGATTTCCCTTGCGAGTTACTCGGCTATGGAACGCTCAATTGAAGGCAAACGCATAAAGCACTTCGATGCCGATGAGATATTCGCGTTTGCGCGCGTGTTTGGTGTTCGCGTCTGGACGCTCTTCTGGCCACCAATCAACTATCACTTCGCGCGCGTGAGGATGCGGCCTGAAGGAGCACCGGCTAGACAATCGTTGCCACGAAATGCAGCGCTGTCCCTAATCGCTGAAATGCCGGAAGAGGATTTCGCCCGGACGGCGGCGTTAGTAAGGGGCGTGCGCCGCAAACCGGCTTCGACCGTTTCGGAACCGTTCGACCTTAAGAATCCCGCTGAGGCAGCGTTTATGAAGTTCATTCAACTAGCGATGACGCGACCGCCTGCAAACAGCGCGTTAGAAGAGGAGCGTGATCGAAATGAGTTCTATTTGCTTATGCGCGAAATCGATCAGGCCAGGCATGAGCAGCATCCCGCCAACGTCGGGGTGTCACAACGGCGCTCGTTGGAAGAGCGCAATAGAGAACTAACAGCGGCGGTCTTTAGTGCCGAGGCGACCGCCACGGCCACTCCAAATCAACGAAAGCGGAGGAAATCTCGATGAGCAGGGTTTTTGAGCGCAGCAAGGGTGAATGGTGGATCGATTTCAAGGACGCGCAAGGCATCCGCCGACGCCGCAAGATCGGGCCGTCAAAGCGAGTGGCGAAGGAAGTGCTGGACGGCCTGCTCGGCAACGTCGCCCGCCGCGTTCACCTTGGCGTCATCGAGGAATCGGCAGTCAGCTTTGCCGACTTCGCGAAAATATGGCGCGAGCGAGTCACGCCGATGCTGAAGCCGCGTTCGCGTGAGCGCTGGTTCGGGATTTTGGACAGGTACCTCGTCCCTGCCTTCCCCGGCACGTTGCGGGCAATCACTGCGGCTGACGCCGAAGCGTACCTCAGAGCGCGCCGGAAGCCTGAGAAATGCCCTCGCTGCGATGGCAAGGGAAAGCTTCCAACCGGCTCGGCGTGCCCTCGGTGCAAGGGAGCCAAGGAAATCGCTCCATCGCCTTCGACGCTCAACCGCGAAACAACGGTGCTCAAGCACATGATGCGCCGCGCCGTCGTGTGGGAGTATCTGAGCCGCAACCCGTTCCTCGATTCACAAGGCGGCTTGCTGGCGGGCCTCAAGGCGCTAAGGGAGCCAACGGGCCGCACGCGCTTCCTTAGCCTCGATGAAATCGACCGCCTGCTCGCAGCCTGTGAACCGATCCCGTACCTCAAGGCGTTTGCCACTGTAGCGCTTAACACCGGCATGAGGCGCAATGAAATCCTGAGCCTTACCCGCAAGTCCATCGACTGGCAGAACCGCACTGCGGGGCTAACCGAAACCAAGAACGGCGAGGCGCGCCAAGTCTATCTCAACGAAGCGGCCCTCGAAGCGTTGAAAGCTCTCCCGCCACGAATCGACGGGCGGCTGTTCCCGCTACAGGCCAACCAAGTCAGCATCGCCTTCATGCGCGCCGTGCGCCGCGCCGGCATCGATGATTTCAGGCTGCACGATTGCCGCCATACATTTGCGAGCTATCAGGCGATGGCCGGTATCCAAGCGCGCGGCCTGCAAACCCTGCTCGGGCACCGGGACGGTCGCATGACGGCACGCTACTCGCACCTGAGCGATGCATACCTGAAAGCGGCCGTAGATGGCGTCGTGCTGGGGCGCTCGAACACGAATCTAGGCAACGAAGCATCAAACGTGGCGGCAAGCTGATGGCCGGATTCGACCCCCGAAAAGGCAAAAAGTTGGCACCTATTTGGCACCAGCGGCCGACGAAACCGAAAAAACTGAGCGTCCCCGACGGGATTTGAACCCGTGTTACCGACGTGAAAGGCCGGTGTCCTAGGCCGAGCTAGACGACGGGGACGTTAGATGCGAAGGCCAGAAACCCAAAAACCGAAAATACGAACGCGCGGCACGCGCGCGCAGGAAAACCGAAACTAGCAGAGCCGCGAGAAGTGGAGCAAGGCATTCCTGCCGGCGGTCGAGACGCGCGACGACTCATCCGGTGAAGCGAGCCTTGCCCACGATTTCAGACACCGACCGGTGGCCGCCCTCGGCGAGAAGCGCGTCCAGCTCGCGATCGATTCGGCCCAGCGCGCCCGCGCCTTCTTTCATCAGCGCCGATCCCACCTGCACCGCCTTTGCGCCGGTCAAATGCGCGATGTATGCGTCGCGGCCCGTGTTGATTCCGCCGACCGCGACCACGTCGAGCAAATTTTCGCTCTCTTTGAAAAACGCGTGCGCTTGCGACAACGCGCGCGGCGGACCCGCGATTGCCCCGCTCGCGATGTCGACTGCGATCTCTTTGGGAAGATCGTTGGCGCACACCGCGATTGCGATACGCATCGACTTGAACAGGTCCGCGATCGCGCGCGGCTCGAATGGCAGGCGCGGCGGCACTTTCACCGCCAGCACGCATCCGGTCTCGCCGCGAACTCTGCCGAGCAGGGATTTCAGGCGCTCGAACGACGCGAGCGGCGCGACCGACTTCCCGACGTAGTCGTCAGCCAGGTTCAGCTCGACGATGCTCACCCCGGCGCGATCGAGCATGCTGGCAACCTCGACGAATTCATCTTCGCTGGCGCCGACTACGCTGCCGACAATTTTCTTGCTACGAGCAGCGAGCTCGCCGGCAATTGACTGAAAATACTCGACGCCGCGATTCTTCAGGTTCTCCGGCAGCTCGAGCCCGGCGCGATTACACGACTTGAAGACCACGGCGCCGCCGTGCACCGCGCATAGCTCGTAGATCTCGCCGCGTTCCGCCGAGCGCGCGCCCGACGCGTTCATCACGGATGACGCCAGCTCGACGCCGCCCAGCCGAATCGATGTCCGTTCCATCCCCTACTTCCTACTGTGCGCGATTGCCCGGCCGCAAGCGGCGGCGTTGTCAGACGAATCGGGGACCGATAACCTCGCCACGATGACCACCAACGCTCCCATCCTGATCGCCGGCGCCGGCGCGATCGGCTCGATTGTCGGCGGGATGCTGCATGACGCGCGGCACGAGGTCACGCTGCTAGGCCGGCGAACGCATCTCGAGGCGATCGCGCGCGGTGGTCTCAGGATCTCGGGACTGTTTGGCGAGCGAACAGTCGCAGGCATGACGCTGGCCGACGATCCCGCCAAGCTTAACGGGCAGTTCGGGCTGATCCTCTGCGCGGTCAAGAGTTACGACACCGAATCGATCGCGGCGGCGCTGTCGGATCGTTTGACGGACGATGGCGTGATCGTCTCGATGCAAAATGGCCTGGGCAATATCGAAATGTTGATCGAAAGATTCGGACGGCGGCGCGTCTTGGGCGCGCGCGTGATCTTCGGCGCCGAGATGCCGTCGCCCGGGAGCGCGCGCGTGACCGCTTTTGCCGAGCCGCCGGTCGCCATCGGACCCGCGCCCGCGCTTCATCGCGAGGACACGCCGGCGCTTGCCGCGCGCGCCCGCGCGATTGCCGCGATGCTCGACGCGGCCGGCGTTCCCACGGTGGCCGTCGACGATATCATGCCGGTGCTGTGGGCCAAGATTCTGTACAACGTGGCGCTGAATCCGCTCGGCGCGCTTTTGCAGCAGCCCTACGGAGCGCTCGCGGCCGATCCGGACCTGAGAGCGATAATGGATCGCGCGATCGAGGAAGCATTCGCAGTCGCGAAGGCACTCGGCGTCGCCCTACCCTTTTCAAGCGCGGAAGCGTATCGAAAAGTCTTTTACGAGCAGTTGATTCCGCCGACGGTCAATCATCGGCCGACGATGCTGCACGACCTTCACGTTCGAGGACGCACCGATATCGGCGCGCTGAACGGCAAGATCGTCGAACTCGCCGATCGCCTCGGCCTCGACGCGGAGACGAATCGGATGCTCACTCGACTCGTCCGAGCTGCGGAACGAGTCACTGAAAAAACTAAAAACAAGGAGGAGGGATGAAGGCCGCATCGATACGCCGCGCGAGCATGGACGCGATCGTCGCACAGGCGGAGCGCGAGTTCCCCTTCGAATGCTGCGGGTTCATCATCGGCGACGGCACGGTGGAGGATGTCCGCCCGATTGCCAACATCCAGAACCGCATGCACGCCAAAGATCCCGCGGCGTTCCCGCGCGATGCGCGCACGGCGTTCCTGATGGAGCCGAAGGAGCATCTGGCAGT
The DNA here is from genome assembly GCA_963724395.1 of uncultured delta proteobacterium. Lineage (GTDB taxonomy): Bacteria > Desulfobacterota > Binatia > Binatales > Binataceae > Binatus. The sequence continues at coordinate 1,912,098 of CAVRUK010000006.1, forward strand.
GATGAACGAAGTCGATCGCCGCAAGCTCGCGCTGCGAGTCGTTTACCATTCGCATCCCGATCACGACGCTTACTTTTCCGCGACCGACCGCGCGCAGGCGTGCTCATTCGATCGGTCGGAGCCGGACTATCCCGACACCGTGTACATCGTGATGTCGGTCCGCGCCGGCAAGTTCGCGCGTGCGGCCGCCTTCGCCTGGGATTCCGAAAAAAAGGAGTTCGCCGAGACGACACTGACTGTCGAATAATGGGCGTTTCCCGCACGATGCAGCCGAATTCGCGAGCCGATCTCCGAAAAACGCAGCAATTTGCTGACGATTCAGACGAAAACGTTTCACGTGAAACGTCCTTTTTGTCGCTAACAACCAGTTGATCTGACTCCGGACAACGAGTCACACAAATTGCGCGTGAAACGTCGCGCGATCCATGAAAAACCCTTGTGGCTATTGAGGTTTAGGGCCAAAACGTTTCACGTGAAACGTTTTTAGTTCAGGAGAACGAAACGCGAAGGCTTTAGGTTCCGTTTCGGCGAGATGTCGCGCAGCAAGGCACCAACCAATTGGTAGAAAAATCCGACAACTACTAGCTAGCAGGAAAGACTGGCTTAGGTTCAAACGTGCTTGACCTAAGCACGCCAAAGTGAGAGTACCCCGCCTTAAACAAGGAGGACTCTCATGATCAATGTCGTAGCTCGTCAAGAACGAACTGTCCGGTCATCGGGGAAACCGCGACACAAGTATCCGAAGGCGAAAGCATTTGCCTTAAGCGCCGCAGTCATGATTGCGATCTGGTTCGCTCCTCACCCCGCCGCGGCACAGGTGATTCACGCTTGCGTCAACAATAAGACGGGGGCACTCAGGATTGCCAACACCTGCAAAAAAACTGAGAGCGCTCTTACGTTCAACCAAGCCGGACCAGCGGGCCCGACCGGCCCAGCAGGTCCCATGGGCGCAGCCGGACCGGCGGGACCTACGGGGCCTGCGGGCCAAGTCGGTCCCGTCGCCAATGTGACGCAGCTGAACCTAGTTAATGGGAGCAACCAGACGCTCGCCACACTTGGAGCCGCCCCTAAAGGAGGCGGGAGCTTGACCTTCTTCGACAGCAACGAAAAACGATTGGTACTGGTTGGAATGTCGGATGACGCAACAGGGGCAGGCCTCTACGGTTTTGACGGCAACGCGCTCGCCCCAGGCAGCGGGGTGACGCGCACTGAATATGGGCTCGACGGCCCGGCCGGTGCCTTTCCTGGATTCGGAATGGGAGTTGGCGGTGCCGACGGAACGGCCCGTATTGTAATCGGCTCGAGCTTGGACGGAACGACCGATCCATCAACGGTCGCGCTTTACGACACTTCGGGAACAGAGCGCACAGGCGTGGGGGTATTTCCGTCGACCAACTTCGTTGGGTTCTTCTCTGGAATTTATACGGTGAGTGGTGGACATGTCACCGGGCCGAATGAATCGCTTATTGGCAACGCCTACGACAATTCCGCTTCTTATTCGTTCCTATTTGATTCATCAGGCAACCTCCACAACGGCATCGAATACAATCCCGCCACCAACTTCAACGGATTCTTCGCGGAAGATGGAAGCTCGCACAACTTGTCGCTTTTGGGCAATGCATTGACCACGGGCGGAGGAGTCCAAGCGAACGAATCTTACATGGATCTTTTCGATGTCACTGGAACGTTACGAGTCGCTGAGTTTCAGAACAGCGCCAACGAGGGCGGCGTCGCGGCCAACCCTGGCGGCACAGTCGGCAGTGCTGGTGGTTGGGGCAACCCTTAATAGATCGGCAGACCTGTGTCCGGCGCGGTATCGCATCCGCGCCGGACGGCCTTCTACTTGGCGCATGGCCTGCACAACGATTTTCGAATCCCATAATCTCAGGATGAGGGTCGTCCGAAAAAAGTGTTGCGCTCCACTGCTCGTTCCTTTGGTTTCGTGAGGATACGACTGTGCCAAGGCGTATAGCTCCAACGCCAACGCCCGCGGTCGCCTCCAGGACGGAAGCAGGATCCTGAAGCGCGCGCGGAAAAATCGCGCGCTGTAATCGGACCCTCACCTTCGATCCTCTCCCTTGCGGGGAGAGGGGAAGAACGGAGCCGGGATTCTTCGCCGGGGCGGCTCTAGAATGACAAAGGCTAGGCGCGCAAAGCGTCAATTCTCGGAGGTGAATTGTTCTTCTTTGGCTGCCATTTCTAATGATAGGCCTCGGGTTTCGTCTATCATTTTGCCGAATAGGATTGCTGCTGGGATTCCTACTATTGATAGGGCGCCTACTACTATTGATAGGCCGCCCATTGCGTTGGCCAGGATTGCTACTGCGGCGTTGGAGATTACTGCGCCTATCGCGCTGACTAGGGCGAACCATCCGATCATCGTGCCGCGTAGCGGAGTGGGGAACAGTTCGGTTGCCGCTACGTTGCTCGCGACGGTGCCGCCGTTGTCGCATACGTTGAACCAGAAGAAGCCCGCCGACAGCCACATCAGGGGCCACGCGAAATGCGCCGGCGGTCCCCAGAAGTACCATAGATGTCCGGCGGTGATGGCAATTCCGAAGGCGACTACTGTCGGCACGCGGCCGAATCGCTCCGCGGTCCATGCGCCGAGCGGAAAGCCGAACAATCCGAGTCCGCCGGCGACTATGGTCATGGTGCTGGTCGCCGCGGCTGACATCCCGACCACCGAGACCGCGTGATAGTAGCCGAAGGCGTTCGCGCCGGTGGTCGAGATTGCTGCGGCGAGCGCGCATACGATCATCGTGATCGAGCGTTTGCGGTACAGCGGCTGGAAGACGTCGTAGAAACGGGTCCTCGCCGTGATTCCCGACGCGTCCGAAACCTCCCATCGCCCGCTCTCAGGCAGCAGCCGCGCCATCGCCGGCAGCATCGCAGTGCCCGCCGCCGAAATCACGAACATCCATCGCCAGGATAATCCGTAGGCCACGAAGATCGGCATCAGGAATACGCAGAGACCGGCTCCCATTGCGCTCGCCAGCCCGCCGAAGCTTTGGCCGCGCGCGCGGCGTGCAATCGGCAGCTCCTCGGACAGCATCACGACGCATCCGGAGCCGGCGGCGCCGACGACCGCGTAGAGTCCGATCTGAAAGATCGTGAACCACAGCAGCGTGGTCGAGATTGCCGTCCCGATGCTGCAAACGGGAATCGCTGCCATGCACCACAGGATCATGCGGCGGCGTCCGTAGCGATCGATCATGCGCGAGAGGGCGAGCGCGCCCAGCGCTGACAGCGAGATCCATGCGAACAGGCGCGCGATGCCGGCACCGTCGAGATGGAAGCTGGTGCCGATCCACGGCGCCGCGACCGAGACGATTGCGACCGCGAAACCCTGGTAGAAGAGCATCGCGACCAGCGCGATAACGGTCACGCGCTCGCGCGCGGAATTGACGGCGGCTAGCTGCTCGTCGCTAAGGGGAGGGCTCGTTTTTGTTGTCGGCGCGGGATCGCTCACAAAATAAAAATTACAGAGCCTAACCGCCTGCGACCAGCTCGAAGACCGGCGTGCGCGACGCGGTGGCGCGGAACGCGTCGGCGGGCGAGCCGGCGAGCACGTCGAAGAAACGCTGGACCTGGGACGCGAAGCGATCGACGAACGCCTTGATGACTTCGGGCTTGTCGGCGTCGGCAAGCTCGCGAACCATCAGGGACTCTGTGCTCGAGCCGCGTCGCAGCACGATATGGCCTGCCGCGCGCGCATTGCGAGCCCATGCAGTCTCGCCGCGCGCGGCAACCAGCCATCGGCGGCCCTGGAAGTCGAGCACGTTGACGGGCGTGGTGAAGGTCTTGCCGGATTTTCGGCCGCGGACCTCGAGCAATCGCATGTATCCGGGCGCGAATCCGAGCTTAAGGGCGCGGCCCATCAGGCGGTTGAAGAATCGATCGAGGGTGCTTTCCTTCTGAAAAGTCTCGGGCATATCGGTGAGCATATATAAGGAGGCGGCGGGTCGAAACCGCGGAGGGAACGGGGAACTTATCTAGTGTGAAACCCCTCCGTGGGTTTCACGCTTCCCTGGGCAGGGGTGACCCCTGCACCCAGTACTAAGAGAAGAAAGATGCGGGACTTCGTCCCTGTTAGAACTGGTAACGGGAGAGGAAGCGCGGGTTAACTGCCTCTCCCGTTGTGGGGAGAGGCCGACGCGCGTCCGCGCGCGGCGGGTGAGGGGCAACATCTGGCCGGATACCGCCGTCAATGGGATACTTACCCTGTCCTTGACAAAATGAACGTTCATTCAGTAGATTGACGTCACTGATGACGCGCGTTGCTGAAGCTATCCGTACGCCTGCGCCCGACGAGAAGCTCGTCCGGGCGCGGCGGCGGCAGATTTTTCTGGCTGCTTGCCGGGTGCTGGCGCGCAAGTCGTTCCATGAGGCGTCAGTAAAGGAGCTTGCGCTCGAGGCCGGGCTCGCCGCGGGTTCCATCTATCTCTATCTCGACAGCAAGGACGAGATTATTCCGCTGATTGCCGAGTCGATGGTCGCGGAGTTCGTCGAGATGCTGCCCGCGATTCGCGAGCGCACCGTCGGCGACCCGCGCCGCGAACTGATCGACGTGATGCGCGCGATCCTCGACGTGATCGATCGGTATCGCGAGGCCTTCAACGTGCTGCATCATGAGGCCCGCTACTACGAACGCCGTCCGCAGTATCGCACGGCGATGAAGAAGATTGGCAGCGACTACCTGGGCGCGGTGGCCGAGATTCTCGAGCGCGGCCGGCGCCTCGGCGTCATCCATTTCGAGGATGCGCGCAGCGCCGTTCATGCGATTCACATGCTGTGCGCGGGATGGGCGATGGGCGCGAACAATCTGAAGGGGACCGACAAGGAAACTTACTGGCGCGAGATCGCGGCGATCGTCGAGGGACGTTTTTTCGCATCCAGCAACGGAGCGAGCAATCCGGCCGCGATTCGCTGACGCGGCGCTTACAATCGAGGAGTTTTTTTCGAATGGCACTTTACGACAGGCGAACTCTCGAGGGCGTTTACAGCGTCCGCCAGAGCGTTGTTTACATCCAGAATTATCGCTACGCCGAAGAGCGCATGATGCGCATGATGGCGGGATGGATCGCGCTCACGCCGGAACTGGCGGTCAAGCTCGAGATGGCCAAGCAGGTGTACGAAGACGCGCTGCATACCGACGCGCTCGGCAAGCGACTGCCCGAACTTCGCGCGCAGCCGCAGATTTCCAAGCCGCCCAACGACGCGTTCGTCACGTTCATGAACGCGCTCGAGGACAAGGAAGAGTGGGAGGACACGATCGAGCGGCTGGTCGGAATCTACCGCGTGCTGAAGCCGCACCTGATTTCGCATTACAGCTCGCACGTGTCCGCGATGAATCCCGTTTACGAGCCGCCGACGTTGCGAATTCTGCAGCGGCTGGTCGAGGAGGAGAAGGGCCATGTCGAGCGCGGCAGCGTGCTGCTCGACGAGCTGCTCGACTCGAAGGAAAAACATCTGCGCGCCGCGAATTGGCAATCGCATCTCGAAGGATTGCTCGGCGCTTCGGGCGGCGTCACGGGCTTTGAATCGGACGAACCGGCGCCGCGCAGAAAAGTCGGGCGCAGCTGAGCAATATGAAGAAACTGGACGATATCACTGACCTGCGCGAGGCGATCGCGACGCATGCGGCGGCGCTCGCGGCGGGAGACAGCGCCAAGGCCGAAGCGTTCGCGCTCCCGGGTGCGCTCGAGGCGTATCGGGATGCGGCGGCGGAGATTGCTCGTATCCAACGGCCGGTGAAAGTCGAGACGCTCGCGCTGGCGAAGGTCGGCTTCCAGTACATCTCGAAGCTGAGATTCACCAATGCCGATAGGATGCGGCGCGTGCTTTATCGATGGCGCAAAGAGGCCGACGGCACATGGCGGATCGTCAGCGTCGAGGATACGACGGGCAAGCGCTCGTCGTGGAGCGACATTCCGAATCTTGCGGCTGCGATCGAGCAGGCGCGCGCGGGGAACGGCAATGCCTGACCTCGGAGAACGCGGGAATGTGATGGGTCCGCAGCCGATAGCGCCGGTGGTCCAGCCGCCCGCCGAGATGCTGGCGGCGGCCGAGCGTCTACTGGATGCGCTGATACGCGGCGACCTCGCGAGCATCGAGGCGATGACCGCGGCGCAGGAACTCGAGAATATGCGGCGTATCGCCAACGAGGTTCCGGCGGGCAAGTATGATAAGTTCGAGCTGGTCGGACGCGGACGTATCTCGCGTCATTATTTTTTAAAAGCGCGCCTCACCGGAACCAATGTCGAGCCGTTCAAGATTCAGTTTCGGCTCGGCGAGACCGATGGCAAATGGACGGTTCGCGAAGCGTTGAATCTGACCGGGCGCCGCTCCGCGTGGACGCGGTAGAAGTCCGGCAGGTCCAAAACAGTAATAGTGGGAGCCTAAAAGAATGCAAAGGATGATTCCCGTCGACAAGCTGGCGCGTCCCGAGGACCATATCCTGCTGCCCGCCAATCGCACGCGAAACGCGCGCGCCGAACAGGGATTGTCGCCGGGCAACGCGATGCCCTACGAGGATGATTTCCTGAAGTCGCGCATGCACGGCATTTGCGGCGGCGAATTCCAGGCGATGGAAGCGGCGGGCCGCACGCTCTACGATTTTCCCGACGCGCCGTGGGAGTTCCAGCTCGACATGGCGCGCCAGGTGTGGGACGAATCGCGCCACGCCGAGATCTATATGAAGCTGCTCGAGTACGTCGGCTCCTACTACGGCGAATTTCCAGAGGGCGAGGTGCTGTGGTCGTGCACGCAGGCGGAGGATCCCGCGGCGCGCGTCGCGGGAATCAATCGCGGGCTCGAGGGGCTGGCGTGCGACGTCTTCGAGCAGCTGATTCGCATCGCGCAGAAGATGGGCGACTCGATTATCGAACGATCGGTAGATTACGTGCTCGCCGACGAGATCACCCACGTCCGGATGGGCTCGAAGTGGATGCGCCAGCTGACCGAGGGCGACCCCGAGCGTTTCAAGCGGGCGCAGGCGTTCCAGGACAGTATCGACGAGCTGTTCAACTTCGGCCCCGGGCGCAAGCGGGTCGAAGACGTCGATCACATCAAGCAACGCATCAACGAAAAGGAAATCGAGATCGACGCGGGTATCACGATCGCACGCGAGGCGCGGCTGCTGGCCGGCTTCACCGAAGAGGAAATCGATCGCCTGGTCAAAGGTTTCGGCAAAAGCGCCGCATACTAGTCGCGCGGCGAGTTTCGAAATAGGAAATCCCTAAGATGGAAAAATGTATCCCCGTTGACCGCCTCGCCCGTCCCGACAATTGGGTAGTCCTGCGCAGCCGCCAGGTCCGCGAAATTCGCGAGGAGCAGGGTCTCGACGCCGGCCGCCCGATGCCGTTCGACGAAGAGACGTTGCGCGCGCGCCTGCACGGCATCTACACGGGAGAGTTGCAGGCGATGGAAGCGGCGGGCCGCACGCTGTTCGATTTTCCCGACGCGCCGTGGGAGTTCCAGCTCGACATGGCTCGGCAGGTGTGGGACGAAGCGCGTCACAGCGAAATTTTCCAGCGCCTCGTCGAGTACATGGGCGGTCATCCTGGTGATTACGTCGAGACCGAGATTTTGTGGCGATGCACGCAGGCGATGGATCCGGCGGCGCGCGTCGCGGGGATCAATCGCGGCCTCGAAGGCCTCGCATGCGACGTCTTCGATCAACTCATCCGTATCGCGCAGCGCAACGGCGACGAGGTGATCGAGCGCTCCGTCGACTACGTGCTCGCCGACGAAATCACGCACGTCCGGATGGGCTCGAAGTGGATGCGCAAGCTGACCGAAGGCGATCCCGAGCGGCTGGCCAAGGCGCAGGCGTTCCAGGACATGGTCGACGAGGTCTTCAATTTCCGCGGCGGCCGGCGCGCGCAGGAAGATATCGAGAACGATGACGGTCAGGTGGTCGCGATCGCGAAAGAAGCGCGCATGCTGGCGGGATTCACCGAAGAGGAAATCCAGCGGCTGATCGATTCGGCGCGCAAGAGCGCCGCGTACTGATCGGCCGAAATCGCAAGCGGTACTCGTTCGTCGCGAGTCAAGCGGTCCGATAGCGTCTCGTGCCTGCTCGGCGAGGGTAAAGAATTACTTATAGTTCTGCCCTTGCATATTCTGATCTGCTAATCTAAATATTACGAACTCATTTCAATCGGATTGCATTCTGCACCTCCGGTTGAGTAGGAGTTACGTCTCGCGAAGACCGATGTGGAGCGCATGAAGTGACGCCCGATCGCAACGACAACGCAAACAGTTTGCCGACTGGCAGCCGCGCGCTGCGCGATTGGGTCAAAGAAGTCGCCGCGCTCACCAAGCCCGACGCGATAGTTTGGTGCGACGGTTCCGAAGCCGAGAAAACCCGGCTCACCAAGCAGGCAGTCGCCGAGGGAATACTCATCGAGCTGAACCAGGAAAAGCGGCCCGGCTGCTACCTGCATCGCTCGAATCCCAACGATGTCGCGCGCACCGAACAACTGACCTTCGTCTGCACTCCGAAAAAAATCGACGCCGGCCCGACCAACAACTGGTCCGAGCCCGCCGAGACTTACGCCAAGCTGCGCGGATGGCTCGACGGCTCGATGCGCGGACGCACGATGTACGTAGTGCCCTACGTGATGGGCCCGCTTGGGTCGTCGTTGTCGAAGGTCGGAGTCGAGCTCACCGACAGCATCTACGTCGTGTTGAACATGCGAATCATGACGCGGATGGGTACTGCGGCGCATAATCAACTTGGCGACGGCGGCGATTTCAATCGCGGAATTCATTGCACGCTGGATTTGAATCCGGAGCGGCGCCTGATCTGCCACTTCCCGCAGGACAACACGATCATCTCGGTCGGCAGCGGCTACGGCGGCAACGCCCTGCTCAGCAAGAAATGTTTCGCGCTTCGAATCGCGAGCGTGCTCGGCCGCGACGAAGGCTGGCTCGCCGAGCATATGCTGATCCTCGGCCTGCAGAGTCCTGACGGCGAGACGACATATATCGCGGCCGCGTTTCCGAGCGCATGCGGCAAGACCAATCTCGCGATGCTCACGCCGCCGGCGGAGTTCAAGGGCTGGAAGGTCTTCACGGTCGGCGACGATATCTCGTGGATGCGCGTCGGTCCCGACGGCGGCTTGTGGGCGGTCAATCCCGAGAACGGATACTTCGGCGTCGCGCCCGGCACCAGCGCGAAGTCGAATCTGAACGCGATGAAGATGGTCCAGCACGATTCGATTTTCACCAACGTCGCGATGACGCCCGACGGCGACGTGTGGTGGGAAGGAATGGACGTGGCGCCGCCCGACGGCCTGCTCGACTGGCAGGGACGCCCGTGGAAAAAGGGCTCGACCGACAAGGCCGCGCATCCCAACAGCCGCTTCACGACTCCGATGCGCAACAATCCGGCGTGGTCGCCGCAAGCCGACGATCCGCGCGGCGTGCCGATTTCCGCGATCATCTTCGGCGGACGCCGCGCCTCGACGGTGCCGCTGGTACTCGAGTCGATCGACTGGACGCACGGCGTTTTCATGGGCGCCACGATGGGCTCCGAGACCACCGCGGCCGCTTCAGGAGCGGTCGGCGTTTTGCGGCGCGATCCGATGGCGATGCTGCCGTTCTGCGGCTACAACATGGGCGACTACTTCGCTCATTGGCTCAAGATGCGCGGCGCAATCAAGAAGCCGCCGCGCCTGTTCATGGTCAACTGGTTTCGCAAGGGGGCAGACGGCAATTTCATCTGGCCCGGCTACGGCGAGAACATGCGCGTGCTCAAGTGGATGCTCGATCGAATCCACGGACGCGCCGGTGGCCGCGAAACACCGGTCGGCATCGTTCCCAATGAAGCCGATCTCGATTTCAAGGGACTCGATCTCCCGAGCAGCGCCGCGCGAGACGCGCTCGCCGTAAATCCCGCGGAATGGAAAGCGGAGCTCGAGTCCGCGGCCGAATTTTTCGAAAAGATCGGTCCGACGATGCCGATGGAATTGAAAGATCGCCGCGAGGCGATCCTCAAATTGCTCAGCACCGAGGCTCCAGCACCGCGAGTCGCCGCCGGCGGGTAGCAGCGATCGAGATTCTTCCTCTCTCCCAGAACGCGAGAGGATCGAAGGTGCGGGTCAAGTTAAGGTGTCGCGTTCCGCGCCACTGATTACTCGCCTCGCCCGCTTAGTTGCGGGAGAGGCCGCGCCGAAGGCGCGGGTGAGGGTGGATTTCAGCGCGCGATTCCTTTCGCGCGCGAATTAAGAATCTGCTTCTCTCTTCACCTCTTACGATTCCGCGGACGGCCTCTAGCCATTTGTTCAGGGCCCTGAACTTTCTTTCTTACACTACCCGACCGGATGTGCTAACATCCTGTCACGTTCATCTACCCTCAGCTTCACCGTTCCGACCCGAAATTGAACCTCATTCCCACCGGCGGGATCTCCGTCTGCGAAAAACCAATTTTTGACGGAACGAAACGACCGATAGTGGTATGCCACTCGCCGACCCACAACATATGGTAGAAGTCGCGATTTTTCGCAAAATCACTTTTGCCCGTTTTGCACTGAAAATCAGCGAAATTGACCTGCTAACGCCCTCGAAAGGCCCGCAAAAGGACGCCGGCCGGAGTCACCTGACTCCGGCACTGTCTCCTGAATGGAACCTACAACCGCGCTAGTCGAGATGCTTGCGCAGGAAGGTCGGGATGTCGAGCTTGTCGTCGCCGTCGAGCAGCGAGTTCGGCTCGAGCTTGTCTCCTTCCGCGAGGCCACCGTCTTCGCCGCGCCGTCTGAATGCCGGGATGTCGAGCGTGCTGTCGTCGACGACCAGCCCCATCCTGCGGATCGGCTTGTTGCCCGGGAACATCCTGACCTGGCCCGCCTGTGCGGGCGGCGCCGGCTGCTTGACCTCCATCGGATCGACGGGCCGCGTCGAGGCCGCCGCGATCGGCGAGGTGACGGGAGCGCCCGACGGCGAATAGCGGGAACTTCGGTCGAGGTCGCCGAATCCCGTCGCGATTACAGTGACGCGAATCTCGTCCGACATCGCGTCGTCGATGACCGCGCCGAAGATGATGTTCGCGTCCTCGTGCGCCTCTTCCTGGATCAGGCTGGCCGCCTCGTTGACTTCGTAGAGCGCCATGTCCGAGCCGCCGGTCACGTTGATCAGCAGGCCGCGCGCGCCCTTGATCGAAACGTCCTCGAGCAGCGGGCTCGAAATAGCGCGCTGCGCCGCCTCGACCGCACGATTTTCGCCCGACGCCGTCGCCGCGCCCATCATCGCCATGCCCATCTCGGCCATGATCGATCGCACGTCCGCAAAATCCAGGTTGATCAGCCCATGAACTGTGACCAGCTCGGAAATTCCGCGCACCGCTTGCAGCAGCACGTCGTCGGCCTTCTGGAACGATTCCTTCAACGACGTATTTTTGCTCGCGACCGAGAGCAGGCGCTGATTGGGAATCGTGATGAGCGTGTCGACCGCGTTCTTCAGCTCGCGCAGTCCCTCCTCCGCCTGTGCCATGCGGCGGCGCCCCTCGAACTGGAACGGCTTGGTCACGACGCCGACGGTCAGCGCGCCGAGCTCGCGCGCAATGCGCGCAATCACTGGCGCAGAGCCGGTTCCGGTGCCGCCGCCCATCCCGGCGGTTACGAACACCATCTCGGCTTCCGACAGGATTTCGCGAATCCGTTCCTCGTCTTCGAGCGCGGCCTTGCGCCCGATTTCCGGATTGCCGCCGGTGCCGCGTCCGCGCGTGATCTCGGGGCCAATCTGAACGCGCAGCGGCGCGTGGTTATTCTGCAGCGCCTGGATGTCGGTATTCACGGCGATGAAATCGACGTTGCGCAGTCCCACATTGATCATGTGGTTGACCGCATTGCCGCCGCATCCACCTGCCCCGATTACCTTGATCCTCGCGCCCGGGTCGGGATTACTCACCAACTCAATCATCACAGGTCCTCCTCCACCACCTACCGGCAAAATTGTTGCCAATTAATTTCTTGTTTCGGTCACTTTTCAAAAGAAGTCTCTCACCCAATCGCCAAGCCGCGAACGCAGCCGTCCCAGCCGGCCTGCTTTTCCGATGCCATTGCCATTTCCACCCGCCGCGCTCTGATGCAGCAGCAAGCCAGCCGCCGTCGTGTACATCGGCTTCATCAACTCTTCCGGCAGCCCCTTCAGGTTGATCGGAAGTCCGCGCCGCACCGGCACGCCGAAGATGCGCTCGGCCAGTTCCTGCGTGCCCTCGAGCAGCGAGGTTCCTCCGACCAGCACGATACCCGAGGCGAGGCCGTCCGAGACGCCGGAGCGCAGCAACTCGCGCTGCACCATCGTGAAAATCTCTTCCATCCGCGGCTCGATTATTTCGCCGAGCAGGCGGCGCGCGATGACTCGCGGCTCGCGCCCGCCGACTCCCGGCACCTGCACCATCTCGTCGCGCCGCACGACCTGGTTGGTCGCCACGCCGAACGTGACCTTGAGCCGCTCCGCCTCGGAAATCGGAGTGCGCAATCCCGCCGCGATATCGCTGGTAAGATGATTCCCGCCAATCGGCAGCACGGCGGTATGCATCACGGCGCCCCCGTGAAACACGATGATGTCGGTGGTGCCGCCGCCAACGTCGATCAGCGCGACACCGAGCTCGCGTTCTTCCGGAAACAGCGCCGCGTCCGCCGACGCCAGCGGCTGGAAAACCATCTCGGACGGCGTCACACCCGCCCGCTCGCAGCACTTGGTGAGATTCTGGCCGTAGCTCTGCGCCGCGGTGATGATGTGGATGCGCGCCTCGAGCCGCACTCCCGCCATCCCATACGGCTCGCGCACGCCCTCCTGCTCATCGACGGCGAACTGCTGCGGCAGGATGTGCAGCACTTGCCGATCGAGCGGGATCGCAACCGCGCGCGCAGCGTCGATCACGCGGTCGACATCGCGCGAACTGACTTCACCGCCGCGCACCGCGACGATCCCGTGGCTGTTGAGGCCCTTGATATGCGGTCCCGCGACGCCGACCACGGCCGAGCCCACTCGCACGCCGGAAGTCTTCTCAGCTTCTTCGACGGCGGATTTGATCGCGTCGACGGTCGCCTCGATATTGACCACGACGCCTTTGCGCAACCCCGTGCATGGCGCGACCCCGAACCCAAGCGTCGCGAGTTGGCCGTCGGACAAGGACTCGCCGACGATTGCGCAGACTTTGCTGGTGCCGACATCCAGACCGGTGAGCAGATTTCTCATCGCGTCACCGGCTCCTCGCCCGGCTGGAGCAAAACTTTTTGAATACCGCTCTTACGCTTCGGATGGTTACGCTCGGCAGCATGCAGGCGCACTACCGCGAGCCCCTGCGTCGTCAAATCGAGCGCCGCGATCAGGTTCTCGCGCCCCTGCCATTGCTCGCGCACTTTGATCGCGCGCTGAATTTCCGGCGTCGCGCGATCGAGATCGATCACCACCTCGGTCTGCTCGCGTTCCAGGAACAGCGACGCCGTCCCGTCATCGCCAACGCGCATCTCCGAAATGATTTCCGACAGTTGCGCTTCCGCGCGCACCAGCTCCGCCGCATAATCGACCATCTGGGTTCCGCGGGCACTGTCGAGCGCGGCGCCGCTCAGCACCGGCAAATCGCCCTGCACCCCTGGCGAGACCGGCCCGCGCAGTTCGCCGCCGCTGAACAGTTCGTAGAAGCCGTCGCGCCGTTCGACGATCGCGATTGCGCCGTCACGCATGTCGCCCGCCGAAATTTCCGCAGCCGCCGGTCCATGCACGTCGCGACGATAAATTCCTGCCCGTCCCGCCCACTCGACCAGCACGGCGGAATAGCTCGCGGCGGTCGCGCGCGCGGGCGCGAGCGAAACCATGATTTGATCGCGATAGGAGCTGAGAGTCGCAGACGCTCTGAGCGTGACTGCGCGGCCGGTCGTGCTGAATCCGGTCATCACGCCCAGCGCAAAAAAGGCGCACACGACCAGCCCGCCCAACCGCGGGCTCCATCCTGCCACCGCCTTATTTCCAGCTCTCCGAGCCGCCACCCCGCCACCTCAACCGCGCGTTTACCAGTCGCCGACCAGCCTAACCTCCGGTTCAAGCCAGACGCCGCTTTGCTCTTTCACCTTGTTGCGCGCCATGTCGATCAGCGCGCGCACTTCCGCGGCCTGTGCGCCGCCAAGATTCACTATAAAATTTGCATGCTGATCCGAAAAAGCCGCGCCGCCGAGCCGCGTGCCTTTCAGGCCCGCTCCTTCGAGCAGCTTGCCCGCGAAATTTCCGGGCGGATTTTTGAAGATCGATCCCGCATTCGGCACTCCGCGCGGCTGTCGCGCCGCACGCTTGGCTTTCAGCTCGGCGACTCGCGCCATCAACTGCGCGCGATCGCCGCGAGCAAGCTCGAAATCGACGCGCGTGATTATGAAATGCTTCGGTAACTCGGTGCGCCGGTATGCGAACTTGACGTCGTCCCTGGTCAGCGCGAGCGCGTCGCCAGATTCGGTCACGCCATGCACCAGCGTGACCACTTTGGCAATTTCGCCGCCGAACGCACCCGCGTTCATCACCAATCCGCCGCCGACCGTGCCGGGAATACCTTCGCCGAATTCGAGCCCCTCAAGACCCCGGTCCACAACTTCCTGGACCAAGGCGCCGAACGCGGCCGCAGCACCCGCAACAACTTTCGTGTCGTCGATTTTTATTTTTCCAAAGCCGTCGCCGAGCCTCACGACCAACCCACGCATCCCGCGATCGCTCACCAGCAGATTCGTCCCCGCGCCGAGGCAAAAGCACGGCACGCCCGCGCGATACGCGGCAGCCTTCGCTTGCATCAGCTCGGTTTCGTCTTCTACGGCGACGAACAAGTCTGCAGGTCCTCCGATTCGAAACGACGTCAGCTCCGCCAACGGCATCGCAGCCCGCACTCGCGCGCCGAATCTCGCGCGCAGATCGCCCTCAAGCGCCTTCATGGATTTTGACCTCGGTGCCGAGCGCGTTCAGGATTTCGCCGCCCGTTTTGTAAATGTCGCCCGCACCCAAAGTCGCGATTACGTCGCCCGAGCGCGAACCCGCCGCGATTCGTGCCGCGGGATCCTCGTCGGCGCCGAGATAATGAACCTCGAGATGCCCTCGCGCGCGCAGCGCCTCATAAAGCCGCCGCGCGGACACGTCGGCAATCGGCTCCTCGCCGGCCGGATAGACGTCGAAGAGGTAGAGCACGTCGGCGTCATCGAATGCCGACAGGAAATCGTCGAACAAATCACGCAGCCGCGTGTATCTGTGCGGCTGAAACACCGCTACCACGCGGCGCTTGAACGACGCGCGCACGGCAGCCAGCGTCGCGCGCACTTCGGCCGGATGATGAGCATAGTTGTCGAGCACGATTCGTCCGGCGGCTTCGCCTTTGATCTCGAATCGCCGGCTGATTCCGCCAAACTTCGCCAGCGCCGCAGCCGCGCGCTCGAAACTGATTCCGACTTCCATCGCGACTGCAATCGCCGCGAGCGAGTTAAGCGCAACATGCACGCCCGGCGTCGGTATCGTCACTCGCCCAAGCTGCTCGCCCTTGCGAATCACCTCGAAGCGAGTCGACAGCCCGTCGATCACGATTTTCTCGGCGCGCAGATCCGCGTCCGCCGCGACGCCGTACGTCACCATCGGCTTGCGAATCGACGCCGTCAGCCCGCGTACGTTCACGTTGTCGATTCCGAGCACCGCCACGCCGTAGAACGGCACGCGATTTATAAAGTCCGCGAACGCGTCCCGCACCCGATCCATCGTGCCGTAATGATCGAGATGCTCCGGGTCGATATTCGTCACCACGGCGATGGTCGGAATCAGCAGCAGAAACGAAGCGTCGCTCTCGTCGGCCTCGGCCACCATGAACTCTCCGTGGCCCAGCCGCACGTTGCTCCCCGTGTTGCGAATATTTCCACCGACCGCGACGGTAGGATCGAGGCCCGCCTCTTCCATGATCAGCGCGATCAGACCCGTCGTGGTTGTCTTGCCATGAGTCCCCGCGACCGCCACACCGAGCTTCGCCATCCGCAGCAACTCGCCGAGCATCTCAGCCCGCGCGATCACCGGGATTTTCGTTTCGCGCGCTCGCGCGACTTCAGGATTCGAAAATTTTATCGCCGACGAGATTACCACCGCGTCGATTCCGCCGCCGTCCTTCAGATGCGCCGGATGATGCCCCTCGCTGATTTCCGCGCCAAGCGAAGCGAGCCGCGTCACCGCCGTCGAAGGTTTCATATCGCATCCGCTGACTCGCATCCCGAGCTTCAGGCACAGCTCCGCGATTCCGCTCATGCCCGCGCCGCCGATGCCGACGAAGTGCAGTCGCCGCTGACGCGTCAAGAGACCATTTGCGTGCAGTTCACTCACGCAGCCGCTTCTCCGCAACTTCAAAACAAATTTTGGCTATGCGCCGCGCCGCATCCGGATGCGCCTCCTGATGCGCGCGCTCTCCCATCTCATCGAGCCGCGACGGATCTCGCATCAGCGCACCGAGTTCGCGCGCGAGGTTCGCCGCAAGCTGCTCGTCGTCGCTAACTATTATCGCCCCGCCGCGTTTTTCAAGCACGCGCGCGTTGTGCACTTGCTGCTGATCTTTGTGGAAGGGATACGGCACGAAAATAGCCGCGCGCGCGCCAAGAGCGATGTCCGTAACCGTCATCGCGCCTGAACGCGCGATAACCAAATCGGCGCGATGCAGCGCGTCGGCGACATCGTCGATAAACGGCACCACCTCCGCCGCGAAGCCCATTTCGCGGTAAGCACTCCTCACCAACTCCTCATCCGCCTCCCCAGTCTGGTGGACGACGTGCAAATTTATAACACTTTTTCCGTAGATTTTGAAAGCCCCTACGACACCAATATTGAGGCGATGCGCTCCCGATGAACCGCCTAAAACAAGGATTTGTAATTGCCTGGCCCCTCGGAGCGATCGGTCAGGCCGGTATCGAAACCGGGTTGGATTCCCCGTCACCACCACTTTAGAAGAACTGAAGTAACTCGCGCTGTCACTGAAGCCGACACAAATCTTTTTCGCGAATCTAGACAACGTTCGATTGACGAGACCCGGACGCGTGTTCTGCTCCATCAACACGAGCGGCGTTCGCGTCAGGATCGCCGCCGCGCCCATCGACGCCGACGCATAACCGCCGGCGCTCACCACGATGCTCGGACGAAACCGCCTGACCAGCGACAGCGCGAGTCCGATCGCGCGCACGAATTCCACCGACGCGCGCGCGCGCTCGAGAGCGCTATGTCCGCGGATTCCATGCATCTCGAATAATTCGTACCTGTACCCGCTCTTCGGCAGCCACTTGGCCTCGAGTCCCGCGCTGGTGCCGACGAAGAGCACGTTGATATCCGGTCGCTCGCGAATCAGTTCCTCGCCCAGCGCGACCGCCGGAAAAAGATGCCCGCCGGTACCGCCGCCTGCGATTATCACCTTCATCGCACCGCCGGCCGGCGCCCGAGCGCGAGTAGCGCGCCCAACGCCGCCATCGCGATGATGATCGAAGTGCCGCCGTAACTCAGGAACGGCAGCGGCAAGCCCTTCGTCGGGATTAGCCCGATCACCACCGACATGTTGATCAACGCTTGAATCGAAAGCAGCGCGGTCAATCCCACCGCGAGCAGGCTCGCGAACGGATCGGGCTCGTCGTGCGCGATTCTCATCCCCCGAAACAGAATCACCAGAAACAGCGCGACCACGACCGCCGCGCCGATCAGCCCGAACTCCTCGCCGACGACTGCGAACACAAAATCCGTGTGCGCTTCCGGCAGATAGAACATTTTCTGGCGTCCCGCGCCGAGACCGACGCCCCACTTGCCGCCTTCGCCGAGCGCGATGAACGACTGCACGAGCTGAAATCCCGCGCCGCGCGCGACCGACCATGGATCGAGGAAGGTCGTCAGCCGCTTCATGCGGTACGACTTCGCCGCCGCCTGGAATGCCAGCAGGCCGACCGCTCCTCCGCCCGCGGTCGCAAGATGCTGCCAGCGCGCGCCGGCCGCCCACAGCATCGCGAACAGGATCAGCGTGATCATCACGGTGCTGCCGAAGTCCGGCTGCTTGAGGATCAACAGCGTGATCGGCCCGACGATCAGAAATACCGCGAGCGGTCCATGCTTGAACTCACGAATTCGATCCTGCCGCTTGCTCAGGAACTTTGCGAGGAAGAACACCAGCGCGAATTTCACCAGTTCCGACGGTTCCGCGATCACCGGTCCCAGCCGGAGCCATCGGCGCGCGCCGCCCTTCATCAGCCCGAGACCGGGCACGTAGAGCAGCGCCAGCATCACGATCGATACGATGAACAGCGGCATCGCGATCCGGCGCAGGCCCGCCAGCGAGAATTGCGAGAGCAGGATCAAAAAGAAAAAGCCCACCACGATGTGCGCGAGGTGCAGCTTGAAAAAGTGGAACGCGTCGCCTTTTTTCTCGATACCGAGAAAGTACGTCGTGTTCAGCACCATCAGCAGCCCGAGCAACAGCAGCGCCGCCGCCGGGATCCAGAGCCACGGGTCGGGACGCCGGTAGCTGACGGCGTCAAAGCGCCCGAACCAGCTCTTTATATACGTTCCCACGTTCCGCATAGTCCTTGAATTGATCGAAACTCGAGCACGCCGGCGACAGCAGTACAGTGTCGCCCGGCCGCGCTGCGCGCGCCGCATGCTCGACAGCATCTTTGAGAGTCGCCACCAATTCGATCTTCGTCGCGCCTACCAGCGCCGCCGCCATCTTGTCCCGCGCCGCGCCGTTCAAAATCGCGAGCTTGACCTTCTCGCCGAGCGGCCGCCGCAGTGGTGCGTAATCTCCGCCTTTGTCGAGACCGCCCGCGATCAGAACTATCGGCGCCGCGAGCGCATCGATCGCTTCGACCACCGCACCCACGTTGGTCCCCTTCGAATCGTCGATGTACGTCACGCCACGGTTCTCATGCACAACTTCAATGCGATGCGGCAGTCCGCGAAATGACATCAGCGCGCGTTCGATTTCTTCAGCCTTGACCCCGAGTGTGAGCGCTGCCGTCGACGCCGCCATCGCGTTGGAGATGTTGTGGCGCCCGCGCAGACGAAATCCTTCGAGGCTGATTCGCCCGCGCGGCGCGTCGTCGAAATCAAAATCGAAAACAATCGCGTTAGCTTGTTCATCGAACCAGATCGACGCTCCCGATTCGCCGCGTGAGTGCCCGAATCCGATCACGTGCGAGCGCACACTCTTGGCGAGCTTCCATACATTCGGATCGTCACGATTCAGAATTGCGTAGTCCGAAGCCTGCTGATTCTCGAACAAACGCGCCTTCGCGCGGCCGTAATCTTCGAGATCGCGGTAGCGATCGAAGTGATCGTCGCTCAAATTGAGATGCACACCGGCGCGCGGTCTGAACTTGTCGATCCATTCGAGCTGGAAACTCGACACCTCGACCACCGCGACGTCCCATTCACCGCCAACCGCGTCGATTAGCGGGGTGCCGAGGTTGCCGCCGACGAACATGCGCCGTCCCGACGCCTTCAGAATCTCGCCGAGCAGAACGACCACGGTGCTCTTGCCGTTGGTACCGGTGACCGCGGCGACGGGAGCGTCGAGGAAGCGGCTCGCCAGTTCGATTTCTCCGATCACTGGAATTCGACGCTCAGTCGCAGCCCGCAACAGAATGGAATCGCGCGGTACTCCCGGACTCGTGACGACCAGGTCGATATCGTCGACCCAGCTCGAATCTTCAGCGCCCAGTTTCACCGCGCCGGGCGGCAGTTTGCCGCGCTCGACGTCGACGCGCCGATCCGTCATCACGAGTTTCGCGCCGCGCGAGGCAAGGAACCGCGCCGCGGCAACTCCGCTGACTCCGAGTCCCACCACCATCGCGCGTTTGTTCGACAGTTCCATCAATATCAATTCAACGCAGCTTCAGCGTGCTCAGCGCGACCAGCGCGCACACGATCGAGACGATCCAGAATCTGATCACGACCACGGTTTCGGGAATGCCCTTGAGCTCAAAATGATGGTGCAGCGGCGCCATCAGGAAGAACCGCTTATGCGTCGCCTTGAAATAATATCGCTGAATGATCGTTGACGCCGCCTCCGCGACGAACACACCGCCCGCAATCACGAGCGCGAGCTCCTGCTTGCACAGCACTGCCACCGTGCCGATCGCGCCGCCCAGAGAGAGCGCGCCAACGTCGCCCATCATCATCGAAGCCGGATACGCGTTGAACCACAGGAAGCCGAGCGACGCCGCGATCACCGACGCGCAGAAAATCGCGACCTCGCCGACGTTCGCGATGTACGGTATCTGCAGGTAGGTCGCGAATTTGATGTTGCCGGCCACGTATGAGAACACCCAGTAAGTAAGCGCCACCGTCATCACCGGTCCAATCGCCAGCCCGTCGAGTCCGTCAGTCAGGTTCACCGCGTGCGAGCATCCCACGATCACCAGCATCGCGAACGGGATGTAGAGCCAGGTGTGCAGATCGGGATGCACATTTTTCAAAAACGGCACCGTCAGATGCGTATCGAAGCCGAGATACAGAAACAGCCACGCCGCCGCGATGAACGCGCACGAGAATGACCACACCAGCTTCGCCGGGCCGGAGAGGCCCAGACCCTTGCCGCGCGTGAGCTTGAAGTAGTCGTCGCTGAAGCCGATCGCGCCGAAGGTCAGCGTCACGAAAATCGCGATCCAGACATACGGATTCACAATGTTTGCGAGCAGCAGCGTCGCCGCCAGCATCGACGCCACGATCAACAGTCCGCCCATCGTCGGCGTGCCGGCTTTCTTCTGATGCGCCTGCGGAACCACTTCGCGGATCGTCTGACCGATGCGCAGCTCGCGGAACCGTTCGATCAGAATGGGTCCCAGAGCCAACGACAGCGCGAGCGCCGCCAGCCCCGCCAGCACCGAGCGCAGCGTCTCGTACCTGAGCGCATTGAAGCCGGAGTAATGTTTGTGCAGTGGGTAGAGCAGCAGGTAGAGCATCGCGGCGCTCGCCGAGTCTCAACTCTGCCCGCTGCCGAGTTCCGCCGCAATCTCGCGGACCACAACCCGATCGTCGAACGGCAGCACGCGTCCCGCCACCAACTGATAGTCCTCGTGTCCTTTGCCCGCGATCAAAACCGCGTCGCCCGCCGTCGCGAGCCGAAGCGCGATGCCAATAGCGCTGCGCCGATCCGGCACTACGATATATCCGCCGCTCATCGACGCATCCGCAAAGTTCTTCTCGTTCACGATTCGCACGCGTCCCGTTGCCGTCAATCCCTTCTCGACCTCGGCGATTATCGCCAGCGGATCTTCACTGCGCGGGTTGTCGGACGTTAACAACGGGATATCGGCGAGCCGCCCCGCAATTTCGCCCATGATCGGACGCTTGCCGCGGTCGCGATCCCCGCCGCATCCGAACACGCAGATGATCCTGCCCGCGCACAAGCGCCGGATCGCCGTCAGCACCGCCTCGAGCGCGTCGGGCTTGTGCGCGTAGTCGACGAGCACCGTCACCCCCCCTTTCGCCGGGACCGCTTCGAGTCTGCCGGGGGCCCCTGGGCATCGCCTCACCCCATCCGCCACCGCATCCATATCGACACCCAGGGCCGCCGACAGAGCCGACGCGCCGAGGATATTGAGCAAGTTGATTTCGCCGATCAGCGGCGATTCGATTTCGATCTTTTGTCCGAGCACCGACAACGTCGCGCGAAGTCCGCTCAGGTCCGCCTCGAATTTCTCCGGATGCACGTCGAGCGAGCGGTCCATCCCGAAACTTATTTTCGAGCCCTTCACCGCTTCGAGCACGCGTCTTCCGAAGGGATCGTCGCCGCGCACTACCGCGACCGTATCCGCGCGCCGGCTGCGCGGCAGAATCTCGGTGAACAACCGCAGCTTCGCCGCGAAGTACTCTTCCATCGTCGCGTGATAGTCGAGATGATCGCGGCCGAGGTTGGTGAACATGCACGCGCGGAAGCTAAGCGCATCGACCCGCCCTTCCGCGATTCCGATCGACGACACCTCAGCCGCCGCATGACGCACGCCCTCACTCTCCATCCGCGCCAACGCCGATTCGAAGTCGAGCGACTCGGGCGTCGTCAGTCCGCTGTAGATTTTCTTGCCGCCAATGAAAATTCCGATCGTGCCGATGATCCCGGTCGGCATCCCGGCCGCTTCGAAAATCGACGCGACAATGTAACTGGTCGTGGTCTTGCCGCTGGTCCCGGTGATGCCGATCAAATCGACGCGCTCGCTCGGCGCTTTGAAAAAACGCGACGCGGCCGCGCCCATCAGCAGGCGCGGCCGCTCGCTCTCCACCACAGTCGCCGCGGGGCGCGCAGCTCCGCCATTCATTCCCCCAACCACCACAGCCCGCGCCCCACGGTTTAATGCATCGTCAATGTTGGCCCGGTTCCGCTGCGCGTCGCGGGCCGTCGAGAAGTACAGATGACCGGGCCTCGTCTGACGCGAGTCGTAGCTGAGGCCCGTGATTTCCACGTTCAGGTCGCCGTCGATTCGACGGACGTCGAGTCCTGCGAGCAATTCGCCAAGTTTCACTTTCGCCTGACCGGCGCGCCGCCGCCGCTGAAGTACGACGCGGGTACGACGCCGGAGTCTGTCGCCGTTTCGGCTCCGCTGTCAGCCACTATCGATGCAAGCGTGATTTTCACCGTCGCATGATTGAGAGGTGCGCCCGCGGCGGGCTCTTGCGCGACCACGTAGCCGCCGCCATGCACGTCGACGTTGACCCGCGAGACGCGCGCCAGTTCCATCACGCGCCTGAGACTGAGTCCCGTGAAATTCGGCGTCGCGCGCGTCAGTTTCGAGCCGGTCAGCAGCGGAAGGTAGTCGTCCACGTCCGCGGCCGTTGCGGCGGCGCTTTTGCCGTCCGAGTCTTTGCCGAGATCCGGCATCGGAATCATACTGGCGGTATCGTAAGGCCGATTCGGCGCGGTGATATTCAAATCGCGGACCGCGCCCTGCGCGATTTCGCTGAAGACCGGAGCCGCGATCAGTCCGCCAAAATGTTCGTGGCCTACATCGTATAACGCCACCAGGATCAGAAGTCGCGGATCGTCCGCCGGCAAAAATCCCACGAACGACGACACGTGCCGATTCTGGTAGTAGGTGCCGTTTTCCGGATTCACCATCTGCGCCGTGCCAGTCTTGCCCGCGACGATAAAACCGTCAACGCGCGCCTTCGCCGCCGTGCCGCCGTCGGACATCACGACGTTGCGCAGCAGCAGGTTCATCTGATGCGGCAACGTCGGGCGCGATCGCGCGACGCATCACCTGCGGCGTATGCGTGAGAATCGCGCGGCCCTCCGCGTCGTATGCGGCCTTCACCACATACGGCCGGATTATATTTCCGCCGTTGGCGATCGCCGCGTATGCAACCGCGAGCTGGATCGGCGTGACCGCCACCCCCTGCCCGAAACCATGATTGGCGAGATCGATTTCCTTCCATCCCGCCGGCTTGCTCAGCAAGCCTCCCGCCTCGCCCGGCAGATCGATCCCGGTGCGCGATCCGATTCCAAACGCACGCAGTCCTTCGTAGTAGCGGTCCGAGCCAAGCGTCAGCGCGATCTTCGCAGCGCCGATATTCGACGACACTTCGATTATCCCGCCGAGATTCAGCCATTGGTGGGGACTGTGGTCGTGAATCGTGCGGCGGTCGATCGTGAAATGCCCGTCCTCGCAGTAGAACTGGCGATCGGTCGTGATCGCGTGATCGGCCAGCGCAATCGAGCCAAGAATTCCCTTCATCGTCGAGCCCGGTTCGAACGCATCCTCGACCGCCGGGTTGTGCAGACGGTCGTGAAGGTTGGCTCCGTCAGCGCTGACGTTCGCCATCGCCATCACTTCGCCGGTAAATGGATCGAGCACGATTACGCTGCCGCGCTTGGCGCCGCTCGCCTTCACTTCCGCCGCCAATTCGGTCTCGGCGAGCGACTGGATCGACGAGTCGATCGTCAGCTCGAGCTGCGCGCCCGGCTCCGGCGCCTTGAGCGCGAGCGGGCTGTCGAAAATCGGATGCCCCAGGGCGTCATGATAGAAGCTCAGCTCGACCGCCTCGCCGCGCACAATCTTGTCGTACTGCAACTCGAGGCCGGAGAGCCCCTGGCCGTCCATCCCCGCCAACCCCACCACCGACGCGGCCAGGTTGCTCTCCGGGTAAAACCTTTTGTATTCGCTGATCGTGCCGACGCCGTCGATTCCGAGCGTTTCCACCGCCTGCGCTTTGTCCGGCGCGATGCGGCGCTCGAGCCATACGAAGGGCGCGTCCTTGTTCAGCTTCGATTCGAGCGAAATCGGCATCATCATCAGTATCGCCGCCAGCTTCCCGCGCTCGGCCGGCGAGCTAGATTCGAGCGCCCGCTTCGGCCGCGCGTAAACCGATCTCGTCTCGGCTGACAACGCCAGCGGCTCGCCGTTGCGATCGACGATCGGTCCGCGCACCGCTGCGAGTTGGCTTTCTCCTTCATGCTCGTGCTGGGCGAGCGAGTTCAGTCGTGGCCCATACAACGCCACCAGCACCACCAGCCGGATCACCGCGAAGCCGAACAACGCCGCCAGCGTCAACGTGAGCGCTCCGATTCGGGCGCGCCGCTGCTTGAACGATGTATTCATGGGAGCATCACCACCTGCCCACGCCCCGGTTGCGCAAGATGATACTGCGGCGCGAGTGCGCGCAGCCTCTCATGCGAGCTGAGCTGCGCCGCCGTCAGGCGCAACTCGCGGTTTTCGTCCTGTAGCTTCGCGATTTCATCGTGCAGCGCCGAAAGCCGATAGCCTTCCTGCGTCGCTTCCAGCCGTATCATCAGCGTGGCGAATCCCACGATCGCGATCAGCACGCCCAGCACCGCCGGCACCAACTTCGACGGCCGCCGCGTCGGTTTCACGCGCGCGCTCATCGTGCGCTCCGTTCGATGCACCTGACTCTCGCGCTGCGCGCGCGCGGATTGCGCGAAGTTTCCGACGACGACGGCTTGATCACTTTGCGCGCAATCGCCGTGTATCCTCCCGCCCGCACCAACTCCCGAAAACGCTCCTTGACCGGACGGTCTTCGAGCGAATGATATGAGATGATCAACATCCGGCCGCCCGGATTGAGCATCGCAGGCCCGTCACGCAGCAGGGCCGCGAGACTTTCCATCTCGTGATTCACCGCGATTCGAAGCGCCTGGAAGGTGCGGGTCGCCGGATGCGCTCCGGCGCGCCGATGCGCTCCCAGAGCCCTCTCGACGATCGCGCGCAATTCCCCGGTCGTCTCGATCGGACCGCGCCGCCGCGCCTCGACGATCATCCGCGCGATCCGCCGCGACCCGCGCTCCTCGCCGTACGTATAAATGATGCGCGCGAGTTCCTCGGCGCTCTCCTCATTGACAATGTCGCGCGCCTGCAGCGGCTGCCGGATGTCCATCCGCATGTCGAGAGGACCGTCGAGCCGAAATGAAAACCCGCGATCCGGATCGTCGAGCGCATAGCTGCTCATGCCGAGGTCCGCCAGTATCGCGTCGGCGCCGTCGAAGTGATGATGCTTCATCACATCCGCAATTTCGCCGAAGTCCGCGCGCTCCAGCACGACGCGACCGACAAACTCCCCCAGCCGGTCGCGCGCGACGGCAAGCGCCGCCGCGTCGCGATCCAGCCCGAGCATCCGCGCCCTGGTCGCGCGTAGCATCGCCGCCGCATGCCCTCCCGTCCCAACAGTCACGTCGACGAACGCGAGCGGACCGTGCGCGGACAGCAGCCCGCACACCTCCTCCACCATCACCGGCACATGCCTCCGGTCCGCCGCGTCGTCTTCGTCTATCACCGCCAGATTCATCGTCCGTCACAGACCCAGCTTCGTGAAAAATTCCGGATCCATCACTTTCTCCTCGGTGGCCTTCAAAACCTTGTCGAGGATCTTCTTGTCCCAAAGTTGAAAATGATCCTGCCGCGCCGAAAACGTCACCTCGCGATCCAGCTTCGCGTAGTCGCGCAGGTTAGTCGGAATCAGGATTCGCCCTTGTCGATCGACGGGCACCTCATGCGCTCCGCCGATGAACAGCGTCTCGAACGCCTGCACCCGCGGATCGAATCGCGGCTTCGCTTGCAGACTCGCGTTGAGCGCGTCCCACTGGTGCGGTGGATACAGCGCCAGGCATCGCTCTCCGTCGTAAGGGTAATTGGTGATATAAAGACGATCGTGATTTTCGCGCTGCAAAATTTCGCGAAATCGGGCAGGGATACTCACCCTCCCTTTTTCATCGATCGAATGGTCGAACCGACCAGTAAACACCCCGCTCCCTCCCCGGTGTCCCACAACATCCCACTCTATCCCACTATAGTCAAGTAATTCGCGCGTCCTCGATGTACCTGAAGTGACTATTAACTCGATTAGTCATTAGCGAATAGAAAGCGAAACTAGGAATAGGGCTGACTATTCGTCCCGAGGCCATTCTGGTTGCAGTATTCGCGCACTCCGGATGCTTGCACGCTCACCGGAAAAAACGCTATTGACCAGTTTCGCCGACCTCAGCTTGACAACGTCGCCGTTCATTGGCGAAACTCGCGCCGATTCGCTGGTCGATCCACCCCATCAGAATCAAGACGGCTTAAGCTCATCGGGGCAGAGAGAGGATAGATGAAGACTGGAAATACTTGGCTGCGAAGCGCCGCAGTCGTCGCAGCAGGCATAGTAATGACGGTGCTTATCATCAGCCCTGCCGCTTATTCAAAGCCAAAAAAGAAAAAAGCCGCCGTGGAACCGACCGCCACCTTGACGCCGACCGCCACGCCGACCCCCGAAGTTCACCTCTGGAATTTCGATCAAGACAAAGCGGGCGAGGTGCCCGCCGGATGGAAAGCAATCGAAGGCGATTGGCAAGTGATCCCCGATCCCAGCGCGCCCAGCAAGCCCAATACCTACGGCTTGCCTGCCGGCCGCATGCTCAAGTCGCTGACCGGCCTGCTCGCGTATTACCCAATGACCATTGAAACCGATCCGACTGAGTATTCCGACTTTACTCTCGAAGCTCAGTTCAAATCCGCCGGCGGACGTTTCGATTGTTCCGGCGGTCTCATCTTTCGCTATGTCGACGACAAAAACTTCTACCTGCTGTCCGCCGGATGCCCTAGCGATTACTTCGCTCTCTCGCGCATCACCAACGGACAGCTCAACACCCTCAAGCAGAGCGTCGTGCCGACCGACAAGGACACCTGGTACCGGCTCAAGGTCACGGCCCAAGGCGGCCACTTCTCATGTTACGACGACGACAAGATGATTTTCGATTTCGACGACAGCAAAATCGCGAAAGGTAAGATAGGACTGTGGGCGGCCGACGATTCGCAGGCGCAATTCGACGACGTGAAACTCACGGTCCTCGGCTCAGGCGACAGCGGCTCCCCGCCCGCCGCGTCCCCATCGCCGTAACATTTGCGACGCGCCCGCATGACCCCGTTGCATGCGGGCGCATGGCAACCTACTCTGAACGTAATGGAATCCACCGAAGAAAAAGCGCGCGTCGAAGTCCGGATCCATCCGCTGCGCGGCCTCGAACTCGCAACCGAAATTGCCGGCGGAGTCGGCCGCACCTTGGGCCTGACGCTGCTGTGGGGCCTCGAGATCGTGCGCGATTCCTACTTCCGCCTTCTCGATCGCCTCAACGTCCGCCCGCGCCACAAACGCGCCAGCGCCTTCCCCCCCGGCCAACCAAAAAAGCGCACCACCCCGGCTCGCTAGCTCCGCGCGTCATCGCTTCATAGCTTCCTGACAGGGACGAAGTCCCGCATCTTAAGCATTGGGTGCAGGGGTCACCCCTGCCGAAGGAAGCGTGAAACCCACCGCGGGTTTCACATTAGATAAAGTTCCTTTCGTTCACTCCTCGAGCACACGCGCCAGGTACCGCGCGAGCTTCTCATCGAGCAGTCGCACCAGCGCATCGGTCTGCGCCGCCTGCGTGATCTTCAGAAACCCTTCGAGACGATTCTCACGATCATGGTCGCGAATCAGCCGGGCGATCATGCTATGCGACAGCGCCGCCAGCTTGACCTCAAGCGCCCGCCCAAGCTGTTCTATCGTATCGTCGAGTTCCGCCTGTGGCGGCGACGCTCCCAGCTGAAACCCGCAGCTCGGGCATCGCGGGATCGTCTCGGGCGCGATTGCGCCGCCAAGCTCGCAGCGCACGATGCGCGCGCTCATCTCCGCGACCCGCGCGCCGAGATGCGCGCCGGCGGGGGCCCCGAGCGCGGCGATCGCGTTGAGCCGCGCGAGCGCGTCGAAGTACCGCCGCGCGTCTTCCGCGGCCCGTTCGAGCCGCTCCATCTTCTCTATCCAGCGCGCATGCGCGCTCAGGTAACATTGCACATACGTCCATTTGAATTTCTGAAAGCGCGCTTCCAACGCATCGAGACTGCGCGGCGGACCCGTCAGAATTCGCGGCCCCAGCTCGACTCGGAGCAGTTCGCACTCGATCTCCAGCGAGACGATCGCTGAATACTGCCAGACATTCTCTCTGGCGCCCGCTTCTTCCGGCGCGGCGCGCAGTCCGGTCGCCACCAGGTACTCGCGCATCGCGCGCAACCGCGGGATCGATTCGGCAGCCGCGGCCAGCGCCTCATACGCGCCCGCGATTTGGATTGCCGACACGAGATACGTTCGATCGGCCGCCGCCTCGAGCATCGCCACCGCGCCCGATTCCGCCAGCGCCACGTAATCCGCGATCGCCGCGCTATTGGCAGCCGGCATCTCAAGGTTCGCTTCCTCGAGCACCGCCGCCAGCACTTCGCGAGTGCGGATCGCCCCCTCGACCGCCAGCGCCATCGCGGCGTCGAGCCGGTTCACGCGCGCCTCGAGACCCTCGCGGTCGCGCGCCGTCGTAAGCCGCGGATCGAATCGCCGCGCCAGTTCCAGCGCCGCGTTGAACGCCGCCAGCTCCGGCGCCCCCGCCGCTTGCGGGTCGAACCGCGCGGCGTCGGTCTCGAAACGAATCACGCCGCCGGTCGATACCTCCAGCCGGCGGATCAATTCCCGCGTGGCGGGCGTCGTCCGCGGGTCCGCCGATCCGTTGTGCGCGAGCATCGGCACTCGCGACTTCAGTTCTTCGATCGCCAGCGCCGTGCCGCCGCAGACCACTTCCATCATCAGCGAGTCGATTATTTCGCGCGCCAGTTCGCGCTCGTATCGGTCCAGGTCGGCGATCCGGTCGCGCGCGATCTTCCACGCGGCGCGCCCCGCATCAGCCAGGAGCGCCTTGAGCAGGTTTGAAATCGCCGCATTCATCGTGAGATCGGGAGGGTAGATAAGCCGTGCCGGCAATTCGCTCGCGATAGTCGAGGAGGCCAACGCCTCGCGCGCGAGACGCGACAACGACACGATCGTCCCGGCGGCGGAACTCTCACCCTCCGGCCTGGGATGGGTGGCGATTGTGCGCAGCGCGCTCAGCGCGATCGGATGGAACGGAAAGATCGCGTTCGGCGGTAATCCCGCCGTATCGATTCCCGCGTACGCGACATCGGCCTCGAGTGCGGCATCTTCCACCAGCCGCCGCGCGCGCCGCACTGCTACTGTAGTCTCCTCGTTGGCGTCGCGCGGAGCCACAGCCAGCGGCCGGGCCGCTTCCGGAGCCATCGCGCGCCCGGCGGCGTATACGGTGAACTTAACCTGCCGGAACGACGCGGCAACTTGCGCCAGCATCGCAAAAACCTCCGCCACCGACTCGCATTCAGAAGTTCCAAAATCGATCGCGAGGGTGATCGCCCTGATTCCCGTCCGCCGCGCCGTCTCCAGCCCCACGTTCAACGCGGCCGCCCCGCGCATCTGCCGGAAAAGATCGCCCGCCGCGCGCGAGTCGCCGCCGATTTGCTCCGCCAGTACACCAAGCAGGACCTGCTCGACTTCCGCCGCGCGCACCGGCCCGGACAGCTCGAGCCCGCATACCAACCGCCGCATGTTCTGAGCGTCGAGCGCGCCGGCCTGCCTCTGCAGCGCGACCACGTAGTCAAGGAAATGGGTCTTGCCGCATCCCGCCGGTCCGCCAATCCAGAAAACCGCACCTTGCGGCTCCGCGAGATGCTGATTGATTGTTTCCCACGAGCGTTCGGCCGCGCGCGTGAGCACGTAGCTCGCGACGGTCGAGACGCGCGGCGACGTCTCGAGTTCCAATCGTTCAGGCGCGGGCGGCTCGATCTCGAACCAGCGCCGCGCACGCAAGCGCAGCCCGTTTCCCTTTGCCAACTCCATCGCCTGAGACTATAGGAACGGACAGCATCAGAATGTCACGTCGCATCGGGCGAAATGTGGACTTTCTGTCACTCGAAGAACCAACCGACATGGGAACAATTCACTTGATTGTGCCAAACCCACGGTGGGTTCCACATTAAATAAAGTGGGTTCCCCTTTCTCTCCTACTCCTTGCACTCATTCCAGGTCTGTGACGGCGCGTTATTGTAGTTGAATCTCACGCATGCCATCGAGGCGCACGCACTCGCCAGGTCCTCGGTCGGAGGCACGTTCGCGTTCTTCGTCAGCCATAGATTCAGCTCGCTGACCATTTGCGGACCAAGTCCGTTCAGCTCCGGCACCACGACGATGTAGAGTGCGTCCGGCTGGCGCCGCGCCGTTGACCACGACCCCGGATGCGCGATCGACGGAAATGCCTGCATCCTGCGATGGGTCGTCGGACCCTCGACCACCTTCCAGTTGTTCGCAATCTCGACCGCCAGATGACGCGGGAACTCGTCGATAAGGTCGCCGATGTCGGTGTCGCCGGGCGGCTCGACGCCGCCAGCGCACGCGCGAACCTCGCTCCAGTAGCGATCGATCGCAAGCGCGGCCGCGTTGCGCGAAGCTTCTGTCTGATACTGCCCGTTAGTCTTGACGCGAATTCCAGTTGGCGTGACCAGATCAGCGGCGAACTCCGACGCCGACAACTCGAGCGGCCGCTGCCCGACTTCAGCCGGAGTGCCGGTCTGACCAAGCGGATAGTAAGTAGATTGCGTCGGACACGCCATCAGCGCACTCGACATCGCAGTCGCGAACAAGGCCATCGCTACTCGCCGCAGCCCAGCGCGAAACCGCCCGCAAGCAACCCCGTCCCCCTCCTCCACCAACACCGAAGTTTCCATATCGAACCGGAAGCTCCATTCGAATCTCCGGTTCAGGCTCCACGCATACACCAGCCTCGTCAAGCAGGGGCTACGGTCGCAGAACCCAGGACGCTCCCCCTAAACTTTCTAACAGGGACGAAGTCCCGCATCTTTTTCCTGGTACTGGGTGCAGGGGTCACCCCTGCCCAAGGAAGCGTGAAACCCACGGAGGGGTTTCACATTAGACTAGATGACTCCTTCGCGCTTGAGGCGCTCGATCTCATCCGCGCCGATTCCGAGCGCGCCGAGCACTTCGGCGTTGTGTTCGCCGAGTTCGGGTGGCCTTCTTAGCCGGCGGTCGCCTTCCGGTGCGGCCGACATCTTTATAGGAGTGCCGGCGACGCGAATTTTACCGCGGGTGGGATAGTCGCTGTCGATCAGCATTCGGCGATTCGCGGTTTCGGGATCCGCTATCACTTCCTCGACTGTGCGCACCGGCGCGCATGGGATTCCCGCTTCGATCAGTCCTTCGACCATCGCGTCGCGCGGCTGCGCGCGTGTCCATTCCGAAACGATCGCGTCGAGTTCGTCGGCAATTTTGAGCCGCGCGCCATGATTCCGGCATCGCGGGTCGCCGATCAGCTCTTCGCGATCCATCAATTTAGCCAGCGTGCGCCAATGCGCTTCCGTCAGGCAGAAGATCAGGAGCTCACCGTCGCGCGCGGGATAGACGTTGGTCGGGCATGCTCCCCAATGACGATTTCCGAGCCGCTTGAACTTCAGCCCTTGCAGCGCGGGCGCGACCGCGCTGGTCAGCGCGGGAATCGCCACGTCGAGCATCGCGACCTCGACATGCTGCCCTCTGCCAGTCTTCCCGCGATGGATCAGCGCGGCCAGAATCCCACTCACCATATGGCTGCCGGTTCCCATGTCGATAAAAGTCGCCGAGGTTTTCACCGGATGGTCGGGGAAGCCGGTGATACTGATAAATCCCGACGACGCCTGGATCGTGTTGTCCATCGAGCCAAGCTTCGCGTACCTGCTATCGGAACCGTAGCCCTTGCCGGACGCATAAATCAGCCGCGGAAAGCGCGCGGCGATCTGCTCATAGCCGAGGCCGAACGACTCCATCACGCCGTCGAGATAGTTTTCGACGAGCACGTCGGCGTCCTCGAGCAGCTTGAGCAGGATTTCCTGCCCACGCGGATTCTTCAGGTTGATCGTGACCGAGCGCTTGTTCGCATTGAGCATCAGGAACGAGTAACCCGCGCCGCCGGGAGGCAATTCCGGCCGCCGTAGAACTTCGCCCGTGACAGGCGGCTCGATCTTGATGATATCCGCACCCATCGCCGCGAGTTGCAGGGTGCAGTACGGCGCGGCGTAGACTTGGCCGAGATCGATCACGCGGATTCCATCAAGAGGCAAACTCATCGTCAGATCCTTATCGCAGCAGCGAGCGCGCGATCACCATCCGATGCACTTCGCTGGGGCCTTCGCCGATTCGGCGGATTCGCGCCTCGCGATACCAACGCTCGATCGGAAACTCCTTGCTGACGCCGTAGCCTCCATGAATCTGCACAGCGCGATCGACCACGCGGCCGAGCACTTCGCTCGAATAGAGCTTCGCGATCGACGCCTCGGTGCGAAAGTCCTCGCCGCGGTCGGCCTTCCACGCGCCTTCCCACGTCAGCCATCGCGCCGCGCGCAGCTCGACCTCCGAATCCGCGAGCATCCACTGGATAGCCTGCCGCTTCGCGAGCAGTTCGCCGAACGTGCTGCGCTGTTTGGCGTGATCGATCGCCATCCGGAGTGCAGCCACTCCCACCCCGACGTTGCACGCCGAGTACGGAAACCGCAGGCGCGTCAGCAGGTCGAGGCACAGGTTCAAGCCCTCGCCCTCGGGCCCGAGCCGCTGCTCGATAGGCACGACGCAATCCTCGAACTGGACTTCGTTCGGCAGCGCCGACGTGCGCAGCGTGCGAATCGGCCGCGGCGTGAATCCCGGCGTGCCCTTCTTGATTATGAAACAGGTGATTCCCTTGCGGCCGGCCTTGGCGTCGGTGCGGGTGAATACCACGCCCCACTCCGCCTCGTGCGCATGCGAAATGAAAATCTTGGTGCCGTTGAGGACGTAGGTATCGCCCTGCCGCACCGCCTTACACTGGATCGCGCCGGCCGGGTCGGAACCGCCCGACGGCTCCGTAATCGCGAAGAACGTATGCCACGCATTCTTGATCGTGCCGCCGGCGTAAGTGCGTTTCTGTTCCTCGCTGCCCGCGTAGATGACCGGCGGCGGCGTACGCCCGAAGACGCCGCAGCCGGGATTGTAGAGTCCCATGCGATGTTGCGCCATTTCCTCGGTCAGCACGCACATGTCGAATGTGCCCAGCCCACCGCCGCCGTACTCGCGCGGCGCACCCATGCACCACATGCCGGCGGCTTGCGCCTTGCGCGCAAGGCGCCAATATTCATCCTCGGGAATTTCGGGCGCGTCGGGATCGCATCTCGCTTCGATCGGGATGATTTCCTCGCGGATAATCTTTCCCACCTGGTCGCGAAGCGCGCGCAATTCCGGCGACAGCACGAATCCGTTGTCAGTGTCCATCAGAAAAGTTCCTCCGCCGGTTTCCCGTCTCCATCGAGTCCGCGATTCAGTGCGCGAAGCCACATCTCGCGGATCCATTCGAGATCGTATGCGCCCCAGGTGCCCTTGATTTCCAGATCGATCTCGCGGATGCGCTCGATGGCGCCCGCGATTTTCGCGATAGCGGCTTCGCCAGTGCTGCGGCGTTCGCCGCCGGTCTCGGCAAGCGCTCCCAGATAGTCGGACATTCCCGCAAGCACGTCGCTGCTATAGCGCCACAGATCTTTCTCGGCATCCGCGAGGCGCGTATCCGCGCTCGACGCTATCTGGTCTGCCGCTGCTATCGCCTCGTTGAACGTCAACGCGGCCTCCCGCAACTCAGCGCGCTTGCGCGCGGCCTTCGCGGGCGGTGTAACCTTGCGTATCACGTCGGCATAGTCGAGGCAGAGCTTCGACGCGCGCTCGACAGCGCGATAAGCGGCGGCCATCTCGGGGGCGCATTGCGGATGCCGGCCGGCGGCAGTCTCGATCAACGTTGCCTCAGGCTCAAAATCGGGATCTCGCGATCCGCGAACGAATGCCTCCAGGTTCACTGGATAGGCCATCACGCTGTAAGCGCCAAACGTCAGGCACGAAATGCTCGTGATGCCGAGTCGCCGATAGGCTCGCAGATCGGACGCGATTACCGCAGGCGTCGCGAAGCCCAAGCCGCAGAACAGAATCGCGTCGGCATAATATTCGAAGACGTGGCCGCGCCCGTTGAAAATATCGACGTAGCGTTTCAGTGATTCGAGATAGCGCGGGTTGATCTCGCAGGCCGGGTCATCGATAGCGTGGCTGTAACATCGCTCGCGCGGCGCCCATTCGAACCATACGTTGTGGCGCGGCTTCAGGCCGAGATGCGGCTCGATGGTGTCGTGGTAGGCGAGGTAGGCGATCGGCGGCGCGTTGGAATCGGCGGCGAGCGCGCCGGCGATCGCGTTGACGACCTTCATGTATTGGAGCTGCGGCGGTAGGTCGCGGCATTGTGCGCATCGGCACCATGCGCCTCGCCATACGTCGGCGCCCCAGATGTGCAGCAGCTCGTTTTCGGGATGGTCGCGGACGTAGGCGAGCGCGCCCGCGCGGACCAGAGCGACGGCGTCGGGATTCGAGACGCAGAGATTGCCGCTCGAGGCTCGCACGCCATCGTCGCCGGCCGGGAAATACTCGGGATGCTCGGCGAAGCGGTCGCGCGGCAGCAGCAGTTGCAGGACGTGGCCGCCGTATTCGACGCCGATTCCGTGCTCGCGCAGGAGCGGTGCGATCTCGTCGATCTTGAGGCGCGTGTCGTGCGCATGGCGTATGTAAGAGAACGCGTTGATGCCGCGCCGGGCCATCCACGGGATGAATTCGCGGTCGTGGCGCAGATGCAAATCGAGGCGGTCGGGGAAATTGTAGTCCCAGGTCATGATGTCGGAGACGAATGCGCGGCGCGTAAAGGCAGGCGTGACGCTCGATGGTTTCAAGGCGGACAATCGGGCCAAATCGATGCGCGGATATAACGGTGCGACGCCCGGAGGGAATTGCGCGCCTAGTCTTTCGAGCAGACTCGACGCCGCGTGAATCAGTCCGCGCTCGCTTCCGGCGCAAATTGTTATCGAGTCAGCACCGCGCGAGATGTCGAAGCTGTCACCTTCGAGTGCGACCGGCGCTGCATCTGCGGAAGTCGCGGAAACGCCTAGGTCGATTCTGATTTCGGATTGCGTTAACGACGCGTCGGAGGACGATTCGACTGCTGTTGCGAGCATCGCCGTGAGTCCGCTCGACAGATCGCGCGCCGCAAGCGAGCCGACCTCGCCGGCGTTGGCGCTGAAGCGGATTCGAGGTGCGGCGGCGCCTTCTTTGTTCATTTTTTCCGAACTCACGATGCGTCCGGCCCGTCGTTTTTCCGCCGGTTGTGGAATGATAACATGGGCGTCGCGCTTTGATAGCGTAGCCGTATCCTAATTGAAACTATCGACAGGTCCGACCCGCACAATGCCGAGCCCCAATGAAATTCTCGCCGAACTCAAGAAAGTAAAATACCCGGGCTTCACTCGCGACATCGTGTCGTTCGGGATCATCAAGGATATCGAAGTCGCATACGCAGGCGTGACCGTGTCGCTCACGATGGCGTCGGCCAAGCCCGAAGTCGTCGAGAAAATTGTCACCGATGTGAAGGCCACCGTCGCGGCGATGCCGGGTGTGCCCGCTGTCAACGTTCAGATCGAGCAGCCTGCGCCGACAGCGCCGAGGACTGGGGCCGGCGTGGCTGGGCCGCGGGCGATAGCGGGCGTCAAGCACATCGTGGCAGTCGCCAGCGGCAAGGGTGGCGTGGGCAAATCGACGGTTGCGGTGAATCTCGCACTCGCGATGCATGCGCTCGGATGGCGCGTCGGCCTGATGGACGCCGATGTGTACGGCCCGAGCGTCGCGATGATGGTCGGCGTCGAGAATGCCGTGACGCTAACGCCCGAGCGGCGCATCATCCCGCTCGAGCGATACGGAATCCGGTACATCTCGATGGCGCTGTTCGTCAACGACGAGACGGCGATCATCTGGCGCGGGCCGATGGTCACGAAGCTCGAGACCGAATTTCTGTTCAACGTCGAGTGGGGCGAGCTGGACTGCCTGGTGCTCGACCTGCCGCCGGGGACGGGCGACGCGCAACTGACTATCACGCAGCGCGTGGCGCTGGACGGCGGCGTGATCGTGACGACGCCGCAGGAAATAGCGCTGCTCGACGTAAAGCGCGGCGTCTCGATGTTCGACGAAGTTCACGTCCCTGTTCTCGGCGTGGTCGAGAACATGAGCTATTACGTGTGCCGCAAGTGTAACCATCGCCACGAGATTTTCGCGCACGGCGGCGGTGCGCGGCTGGCTGATTCGCTTCACGTGCCGTTCCTCGGCGAGCTGCCGCTGGTTCGCGAGCTGCGCGAGGGCGGCGATCACGCGAGCCCGATCGTCGCGGCCAACCCCGCTCATCCGATTAGCGCGGCGTTCAAGTCGATTGCGTCGAAAGTGATCGAAGGACTCGACAGAACCGAAGCGCAGCACGCCTCTTAGTTTTTACGGAATGTCAGACCACCCAAAGATTTCGCTGATCACGATCACGCGCGACGAAGAGGCACTGATTGCCCAGTGCCTGAAGAGCGCGTGGTTCTGCGACGAGAAAATAATTATCGATTCGTTCTCGATCGACAAGACAGTCGAGATTGCGCGCGGCCTCGGCGCCGACGTCGTTCAGCACGAGTTCACGAACTACGTGAAGCAGAAGCAGATGGCACTCGATCGCGCGACCGGAGACTGGGTGCTGCTGATGGATGCGGATGAGCAGGCGACGCACGACCTTGGCGAGGAAATTATCCGCGCCGTGACGTCGCCGGCGCCCGCCGACGGCTATCGGATTCGGCGCATCCTCTATCACCTGGGGCACTACTACTCGCACGCGATTTATCCCGACACGCCGGTGCGCCTGTTCCGTCGCGAGCGCGGGCATATCGGCGGGCGCGATCCGCACGACAAGGTCGTCGTCGAGGGGCGCGTCGAGCGGCTGGACAAGCCGATCCTGCATTTCAGCTACCGCGACATCGCGGATCACGTCGCGACGATCAACCGGTTCAGCTCGCGCGCGGCGATGGAGCAGGAGCCCAACGCGCTGACGCCATTCAAGATGATTGCAAATCCGGCGTGGCGGTTTTTCAACTTTTATATTATCCGCGGCGGCTTTCGCGACGGCGGACGCGGACTGTACGCGGCGATGACGGCCGCATTCTACGTGTTTCTGAAATATGCGAAGCTCTACGAGCGCCGGCTGAAATCGCGCACTGGACTGTGAGCGCCTGGCGTCCAGAAGCGGTTGAAACTTCGCCGGCGGGCCACTTCTATCGCGCCACAGACCTGATAATTTAACCGACAGCCCATGAAACGACTGTTCTTCTACGTACGCCGGTATTGGACCTGGTACGGACTCGGAATGCTCTGCACTCTGGTCGCGTCGGCATGCGGGATGACCGTCGCGTATCTGAGCGGCGCCGCGATCAGCGCCGTGCAGGCGCATCACGCGCAGACCTTCACACCGCTCGCGAAGCTGGGGCTGCCCGCGCAGGAGTCGCTGAACCGAATCGTGCTGATGCTGTGTGGCGCGGCGCTGCTGGGCGGCTTCGCGAGATGGCTTTCGCGCTTCACGATTTTCAACACCGGCCGCGATATCGAGTATGACTTGCGCAACGACCTGTTCGTTCATCTGACCCATCTCGGCGCCGACTTTTACGACAAGCACAAGGTCGGCGACCTGATGTCGCGGCTGGTCAACGACTTGACCGCGGTGCGAATGATGGTCGGGATGGGCGTGGTGACGTTCGCCGACGCGCCGGCGACTCTGACCTTCGCGCTCATCTTCATGTTGCACGTCAGCCTGCGACTGACGCTCGCGGTGCTTTTTCCGTACGTCCTGCTGCTGATCGGAATCAAGCGGCTGTCGCGTTCGCTGATGGTGCGCAACCTGCGCGTGCAGGAGGGCCTCGGCGGAATCGAAGGTAAGGTGCAGGAAAGCCTCGCCGGGATTCACGTCGTGAAGGCGTACGCGCTCGAGGATCACGAGTCCAGGCTGTTTCGCAAATCCAACGACGACTACAACGACCTCGGCCTGGCGCTGGCACGGCTGCGCGGCGCGATGTTTCCGATGATTCGGGGCACCTCGACGGTCGCGGTGATGATCGTGCTGGTTTACGGCGGGTCGCTGGTGACGCGCGGAATTCTGCAAATCGGCGATTTGGTCGCGTTCATGGGATACCTGGCGCGGCTGGCGTGGCCGGTGACCTCGATGGGCTGGATGATTTCGGTCTATCAGCGCGCGAAGGCCGCGATGAAACGCCTCAACGAAATTTTTGCGGCTCCCCCGCAGGCCGGCGAACGCGAAGACGGCGGCGTCCGGCTCGACGTCAAGGGCGCGGTCGAATGGGACCACGTGTCGTTCAGCTATTTTCTGCGCGACGGCGTCGCGGGGGCGGTGGCCGAATCGAACGGGGGAGCGAGCGACGGGCACTACAACTATGCGCTCAAGGACGTGACAGTGCGCGTGCCGGCCGGCGGCAAACTCGCGATCGTGGGACGCACCGGCTCGGGAAAATCCACGATGGTGAAGCTGCTGACTCGCCTTATCGAGCCGACCGACGGGCGCGTGCTGCTCGACGGCAAGGACATTCGCGACCTGCCGCTCCATTCGCTGCGCAAGACGCTGGGAGTGGTGCCGCAGGAGCCGATCCTGTTCTCCGACACGCTCGCGCGCAACATCGCATTCGGACGGACGGACGCGTCCGTCGCCGAAATTGAAAACGCCGCGCGCGTCGCGGGACTCGAATCTGACATTGCGGTGCTGCCGCATGGGCTCGACACCGTCGTCGGCGAGCGTGGAATGTCGCTCTCCGGTGGGCAGAAGCAGCGCGCGACGATCGCGCGCCTGCTCACATACCGGCCTGCGATCGTGGTGATGGACGACGCGCTTTCGAGCGTCGATACCGAAACCGAGAAGTCAATCCTCGACGGCCTGGAGAAATCCGTCAGCGGCCGGACCGCGATCGTGGTCTCGCATCGCGCGTCGACGGTGCGCGACTCCGACGAAATCGTCGTGCTCGAGGACGGGCAGATCGCCGAGCGCGGAACACATGCGCAACTGATGGCGCAACATGGAATTTACGCCGAACTGTTCCATCGCCAACTGATGGAAGAGGAACTGGCGCGGTACTAGCCGATGCAACAGGGCGAGGAAAAACAGCTCGGGCGGGCGCGCGACTACGCGCTGCTCAAGTTTGTCTGGACGTACGTGCGTCCCTACCGCCGGCTGTTCTTCCTGTCCGTGATCCTGATGCCGCTGAACTCGGCTTTCGCGCTGGCGCAGCCGTATATCATTCAGCTCATCATCGATTTGTTCCTCGCTCATCATAAGACCGCTCCGCCGGCGTGGCTGGCGGCGATTTTTCGAGCGACTGGCGGCGGAAGCCTGATGACGATGGCTCCAATCTACCTGCTTTTGGTCGCGGGAGAGTTCGCGACATTCTACGCGCAGTTCTACCTGACTGTGATGGTCGCGCAGTACTCGCTCTCGGATTTGCGGCTCGCTGTTTTCAACCACGTCGAGCGGCTGCCGATGTCGTTCTTCGATCGCACGCCGGTCGGCAGGCTGGTCAGCCGCATGACCACGGATATCGACGCGATCAACGACATGTTCGCGTCGGGCTCGCTGACGGTGTTCGTCGACGTGATGACGATGACCGGCATCGTGATCATCATGTGGGCCAAGAGCCCGCATCTGGCGCTGTGGGCGCTGATCGCGATTCCACCGCTGCTGCTGTTCATCAACATCTTCCGGGTGCGCGCGCGGGTCGTCTACCGGCAGATTCGCGAGCGGCTCGCGGCGGTGAACGCGTATCTTTCGGAGTCGCTGGCGGGGATGACTGTAATCCAGCTCTTCACGCGCGAGCGCACCAGCCGCGACGAGTTCGACGTGCTGAACCTGCGCAGCCGCGACTCGCAGATGCAGGCGAATATCTACGAGACCGGGCTTTTTGCGGCGGTCGATACGGTCGCGTCGATCACAATCGGTGTGATTCTGTGGGCGGGCGGCGGCGAAGTGCTCCAGCGCGCGATCACGATCGGCACGCTGGTCGGTTTCATGCAGTACGCGCAGATGTTCTTCATGCCGCTCCGGGAAATTTCGAACAAGTACACGGCGCTGCAGTCGGCGCTCGCGTCGGCGGAGCGAATCGAGCAGTTGATGGAAGAACCGCTAATCGTGTCGAGCCCCGCGATGCCGAAACTGCCGCCGGTCTCGCGCGGGTCGATCGTGTTCGATCACGTCGGTTTCGAATACCGTCCGGACGAGCCGATACTGAAAGATCTGAGTTTCACGGTTGAGCCGGGACAGAAGGTTGCGATCGTGGGGCCGACCGGTTCCGGGAAAACGACGATTATCAAATTGCTGAACCGCTTCTATGACGTGCAACAGGGGCGAATCCTGGTCGATGGAGTCGACGTGCGCGAATGGGACCTGCGCGCGCTGCGGCGGACGATCGGGCTGGTCCAGCAGGACGTGTTTCTGTTCGCCGGCGACGTGATGGAGAACATCCGGCTCGGGCTCGATCTCAACGAATCGCAAGTGCGCGATGCGTTGCGGCGCGCGCAGGCTTTGCGATTCGTCGAGCGTCTGCCGGGCGGGCTCGCCGAAGAAATTCGCGAACGCGGCGCGAATCTGTCGGCGGGTCAGCGGCAACTGCTGTCGTTCGCCCGCGCGCTCGCTTACAACCCGCGAATCCTGGTGATGGACGAAGCGACCTCGAGCGTCGACAGCGAGACCGAGCGCCTGATCCAGCTGGCGCTGAACGAATTGCTCGCGGAACGCACGGCGGTTGTAATCGCGCATCGGCTCTCAACTATCGAGCGCGCGGATCGGATCATGGTGCTGGGCGGCGGCATGCTGCGCGAAAGCGGGACGCATGACGAACTGCTCGCGCAGCGCGGACTTTACTATCGGTTGTTCGAGTTGCAGTACGCCGCGATGGCAAACAGCGACCGCCTCGTGGCGGGTTGACAAATCGGACTGATGACGGAAGACGTGGCTGGCACGACGCGGCGGGCGGCGCGAGCGCAACTTTCGGCAGCATCCCTTCTGCGGCTTACGGCGACAGTCCTCGCGCCGATTCTGCTGAGCGGATGCTACGCGGGATACATCGCGCGCGCCGCGTACGAGGAAGAACGAATTCTGTGGAATCGCAAGCCGATTGACGACGCGCTCGCGCGCGGCGATCTTTCGGCGGACGTTCGCGCGAAGCTGGAGACCGTGCTTGCGGTGCGCAAGTTCGCCGCCGACAAGCTCGGCGAGAACGTCGGCGGCGCGTATGAAAGCTTCGCGAACGTCGATCAGGGCGCGATCATTCACGTCGTGATGGCGGCTCCGCGCGACTCGCTGGAGCCGTACACGTGGTGGTTCCCGATAGTCGGCCGCGTGCCGTATCGCGGCTATTTCGACGAGAGCGATGCGCTGGGCGAGGCGGCGTCGCTCGAGGCGGAGGGGCTCGACACGATGGTGCGTCCCGCGGTGGCGTTCTCGAGCCTTGGATTTTTCGATGACCCTCTCCTGACGAATCTGCTCAAGCTGGACCGCGTCGAGCTGGCCGGCGTGATCATCCATGAGCTGTTTCATCGCACTTACTACCTGGCGAGTGATGCGATGTTCGACGAGTCGGCCGCCAACTACGTCGGCAGCGCGGGCGCCGTCGCTTTTTTCGCGGCGACTGACGGCGAGTCGGCGCCGTCCACAATCGCGGCGCGCGGCATCCTGGAGAGCGATCTCAAGTTCGCGCGCTTTCTGCTCAAGGAGCAGGCGCGCCTGCTCGACATCTATACGGCGAACCTGCCGAAAGAGGAGCTCGACAAGCGTCGCGAGGCTGCCCTCGCGGCGATCAAGGCCGACTACGCCGCGCTGGCGCCTTCCCTGTCGGGACTCGAGCGCTTCGACCTCGACAAGCAGCCGCTCAACAACGCCGTGCTGGTGAACTACATGATTTATTTTCACCAACTCGATAATTTCGCGGCGCTCGATCGGATGAATCATGGCGACCTGCGCGCGACGATCGCGCAGATCATTTTGATCGCCAAGGCCCATCCCGAGGATCCTTTCTACGCCATCTCGCAGGCGGTCCACCCAGCTTCGGCGGCCTCTGCCGCGCGCTAGATTGCCAGCGCGGCGGCGATCACCCGCGACAATTCTGCTTCGCGGCCGCCGAAAAAATGATCGGTGCCCGAAACGATCTCGAGTCGCCCGGAGTCGCCAATTTTCGACCTAAGCGCTCGCAGCCCCGCCACCGGCGAGTACGAATCGCGGTCGCCTGAAACGAGCAGTACGGGCTTGCATGCGCCCTCGGGAATACGCGCATCGGCCATCGCGAGCGGGATCGCGACCGCGACGATTCGCGCGATCTCCGCGCGTTCGTATCCCGCACTCACCGCGACCATCGCGCCGAAGGAATACCCCGCCATCACGGCGCCCTCTTTGCGCACGCCCGGCTGCGACAACAGAAACGCCATCGCCGCGACGGCGTCGTCGACCTCGCCGGGACCCCCGTCATGCTCGCCTTCGCTGGCGCCGACGCCGCGAAAGTTGAAGCGCAAGGTCGCGAACCCCGCTTGCCACATCGCCGCGAGGATCGCATCGACGACGTTGTTGAACATCGAGCCGCCGTAGAGCGGATGCGGGTGGCAGACCACCGCGGCGGGCGCATTTCCGCCCGGATTGGCGAGCAGACCTTCCAGGGTCAAGTCGCCGGATCGAAACGAGACCTGAATTTCATTCATCGCGTTTTTTAGAATTTAAACTGTTACTTTATATTTTTTCGCCTATGGCTTTCGCCGATCGCTGATATAATACAGTTCATCGCGATGGATGAAACTCCCCGACTCGCCGTTGACCGGATGCTGATGAGATTGGCGCGATGGTTGCGCCTGCTCGGCGTCGATGTTATCGCGGACGCGTCTCTCACTGGCTCTGAGCTCCTGAAAAAAGCTCGTGCCGACAACAGAATCCTGGTGACGCGCGACAAACGCCTGCGAACCGCGGCCGACGTTTTCTTCGTCGAGAGCAACGCCCTCAGCAGTCAATTGCGCGAGGCCGTCGGACGTTTCCGGCTCAATCCTCGTGCGATTGCGCTCACGCGATGCTCGCGATGCAACCAGGTGCTGATCCCCGTCGCGCGAGAACTCGTGTCGCGGCGAGTGCCGCCCTACGTCTTTGCCAGTCACGATCGGTTTGCCGAGTGCGGGGGGTGCGGCCGGATTTACTGGCCGGAGACCCACCCTGCGCGGATGCGCGCAATGCTGGATTCGATTGCTTTCTGACAGTCCAGACTGCCATCCTGATGGCTTTTTCTTTGCATTGCATCACGAGCGCTTTGGCGACTATAAGAAATGCGGGGATCTCAGATTCGAGATACTGATTAACGGCCGGGGGAAAAATGTTTAATTTCAGGGCGTTGTCTTCTGCGCTCGCAATTTTGCTCCTCACACCGATGAGTGCGCTCGCGGTCTCGCTCAGCCTCAACGGCGGCGGCGCCGACTTGCAGATGGACAATACGCAGGCAGTCTATGCCAGCGACAGCAACGGCGTCCCGGTGCTGATTACGGGAATCGGAATGACCACTCGTGATGGCAGCACCGTCACGGAAGTCGGCGTGCCGTCGATGATGCCCGACGGACGCGTGATCTTTGGCGCCGAGACCCAGCCCAAGGACACCAATATCAAGCCTCGCTGGAATATTTTCATCGGCAATGCCGACGCGGTGCCGAGCCATCGCGTACTCGCTGCCATCAATCCGAAGGCCCTCGAGGGCGATTGCACGCCCTCATTCAAGGGCGACCCCTATCCCGTCGCGGATACCGACGAAAATATCGCGTTCATATCGACAGTGCCGCACGGCCGCGATGCGTTGTTCTTTTATTCGCGCGGCAAGCTCACCTGCATGGCGAAGGCGGGCGAGAAAACACTTGAAGGGCACGAGATCGCCGTCCTGAGCTTCGGCAGCCCGCAAATGGGCGACGACGGCCAGGTCGTGTTCACCGGTTTTCTCGGCGATAGCACGAAGCCCGCCAGCCATCGTCAGGCGCTCCTGCTCGCTTCCCTTGCTGGCGGCGTCACCGAGCTCGCGGTCGAGGGCGAGTACGGACCGAATCACACGCTCTATCAGCGTCCGTTCGGATTACCTGCTGCCCTGCCCACTCAGCGCGGGACAATGGCCGCGTTCACTGCCAAGACCCCCAGCGGCGCGGCGCTGTTCCTTTACAGCGGCGGTTCGATGGCGCGAATCCTGCCGACCGGCACTTTGACGAGCGTCGGTCCGGTGACGTACCTGTCTGCCGGGCGCCCAGGTC
Organism: uncultured delta proteobacterium; assembly: GCA_963724395.1. Taxonomy (GTDB): domain Bacteria; phylum Desulfobacterota; class Binatia; order Binatales; family Binataceae; genus Binatus. Next base: position 1,956,642 of record CAVRUK010000006.1, read on the forward strand.
TGATGGCCGACGGCACAACCGCCGTGCTCGCCGGATGCGCGCACATACCCGCGATCTTTCGGCTGACCCGGCAACGCCTCGATTTGCGGATTCAGCGCGGACAGCTGACTCCCTTCGGCACCGAACTCGAATCGCTCGGCGACCCGGTGCTGACGGCTTCGGGTGCGATGTTCGTCGGCGCCACCGATTCTGACGATCGCGAGAAGCTCTACGTGCTGTCGCCTGACGACGCGTTTTTCGAGGTCGGCGAATCCGAACTGATCTACCGAATCGCGATGGGCGCGCAGAAGCATCCCTCGATTTTCACAGGTACGCTGACCGTAAATCAGCACGGCGACTTCGCCTATCTCGGCGGCCGCTAACGCCTCCGGACAGCTTCGCGTTTTCTGTCATCCTGACGAAGCGAGCAACGCGAGCGGCAGGAAGGATCGGACAGCGGGGCGCAAGCGCCGCCGGTTCCGGTTTTGAGTCGCTTTTCTGCGCCCTCGCTTCCTGCCATTTTAAGCGCATGGCAGATCACGCGAAATTTATCACCCTCACCCCCGATGTTTACGACTACCTGATCGCGCACGGGCACAATGGCGATCCGATCCGCGCGGAACTGGCCGCCGAGACCGCCAAACTGGGCCGCATCAGTGGAATGCAGATCGCCGCCGAGCAAGGCACCTTCATGGCGATTCTCGCCGGTGCCATCTGCGCGCGCTCTGCCGTCGAGGTCGGGACGTTTACCGGCTACAGCGCGCTCTGCGTGGCCCGCGCATTACCCGCCGACGGCAAACTTCTGTGTTGCGACGTTAACGCGGAATGGACCAGCGTCGGCCGCCGCTACTGGGAGCGCGCCGGCGTCGCCAACAAGATAACGCTCAAGCTGGCCCCCGCGGCCGACACGCTGAAGGCGCTGCCCGCGTCGCACGCCTTCGACTTCGCATTCATCGACGCCGACAAGTCGAGCTACGCGATCTACTACGAGGAAATCCTGAAGCGGATGCGCCCGAGCGGACTAATCCTGATCGACAACGTGCTATGGAGCGGCGCGGTCGCCGACGAAACGAAACAGGACGCGGACACTGTTGCGCTGCGCAAGCTCAATGATTTCATCGCCAAGGACACGCGCGTCGAAGCCGTGATGCTGGGCATCGCCGACGGCCTCACCATCGTCCGCAAAAAGTAACCGCGCTTTTCTGTGTTCCTCTCTTCTGAAGGGAGAGGGGCCAGGGGTGAGGTGCGCATCCATTACGATAAGCTCCCCCTGATTCGTATGCACCAACTCCACACTCGACGCCTACTAGGCACGCCCGCCGGTCCCGACGACTTCAGCGATATCCGCCGCCTGCACACCGACCAGCGCGTGATGGCGACGCTGTCCGCCGACGGAAAAACTTTCAGCGAAGACCAAAGCCGCGCCTTTCTGGATCGCGCCGCCGAGCACTGGAAATCTCACGGCTTCGGCCTATGGATCCTGCGCGATCGCTCCGATAACGACTTCGTAGGCTACAGCGGCATCAAACACGCCAACGTCGAGGGCCGCGACGAAATCGAGCTAGCCTATGCAATCAGATCCGACCACTGGAACAAAGGATTCGCCACCGAAATCTCAATCGCCGCGCTGAAACTCGGCTTCGACACGATTCACCTGGAAAGAATCGTAGCCTTCACCCTGCCGCACAACCGCGCCTCCCGCCAAGTGATGGAGCACAGCGGCTTCACCTACCAGCGCGACATCACCCACGCCAACCTCCCCCACGTCCTCTACGCGTTGGAAGCTAGCGCCTTCGCCGCCAGCCGAAAAAAGTTCTAACAGGGACGAAGTCTGGCATCTTTCTTCTCTTAGTACTGGGTGCAGGGGTCACCCCTGCCCAAGGAAGCGTGAAACCCAGGAGGGGTTTCACATTAAGTAAGTGATCACCTTTCCTGTGTTATCATCCGCACGCTAAACTTTCTGGATACCCCGATGGACGAACGCTACGACCCAAAGAAAATCGAGCCCGCATGGCAGGCTGATTGGGAGCGCACCAATCTCTACCTCACGCGCGAGGACCCCGGCCGCCCGAAATTCTACATCCTCGAGATGTTCCCCTACCCGTCCGGCGCCGGCCTCAGCGTCGGTCATCTGCACAACTACGTTCCGTGCGACGTCATCGGCCGTTACAAGCGGATGGCGGGATTCAACGTGCTGCATCCGATGGGATGGGACGCGTTCGGGCTGCCCGCCGAAAACGAAGCGATCCTGAAAGGCTCGCATCCGACCGAAACCGTCCCGCGCTACGCCGCCAACTTCAAGCGCCAACTGACCATCTCCGGATGCGCCTACGACTGGACGCGGGAGATCAATTCGTCGTCGCCCGAGTACTACAAGTGGACGCAGTGGTTCTTCCTGATGCTCCTCAAGCGCGGCCTCGCCTACCGCGCCAATGGCGCGCAATGGTGGTGCGACAAATGCCAGACCATCCTCGCCAACGAACAGGTCATCAACGGATGCTGCTGGCGCCATACCGACAATCCCGTCACCAAGAAAGATCTCGAGCAGTGGTACCTCAAGATCACTCAGTATGCGGATCGATTGCTCGCCGATCTCGACGCCATCGACTGGCCCGAACCGATCAAGCTGATGCAACGCAACTGGATCGGCCGCAGCGAAGGCGCGGAAATTGCCTTTCCTGTCGCCGGACACCCTGGTAAGGAAGTTCGCTTTTTCACGACGCGTCCCGACACCGTCTTCGGCGTATCGTTCATGGTGCTCGCGCCCGAGCATCCGCTCGTCGCCGAAATAACTACGCCCGCCCAGCGCGCGATGGTCGAAAGCTACGTCGCGGACGCGCGCCGCCAGACCGACATCGAGCGGATGTCCACGGCGAAGGAGAAATCCGGCGTCTTCACCGGCGCCTACGCGCACAACGTCTTCACCGATAAGGACATCCCGATTTGGATCGCCGACTATGTCCTGATGGGCTACGGCACCGGCGCAATAATGGCCGCGCCCGGCGAGGATCAGCGCGATTTCGAATTCGCCACCAAGTTTGGCTTGGAGATTCCGCGCGTGACCGCACCCGCCGACGGCAGCGCTCCGCCAACCGACCGCGCCTTCGCCGAACCCGGCATCGCCATCAACTCTGGTTTCCTCAACGGCAAGACGACCGCCGAAGCAATCACTTCGATTTGCGAGTTCGCTGAAAAACGCGGAATCGGTCACGCGACTATCAACTACCGGATGCGCGACTGGCTGATCTCGCGTCAGCGCTACTGGGGATGCCCGATTCCGATCGTGTACTGCAAGACCGACGGAATCGTCCCGGTGCCGGAAGACCAACTGCCCGTGATGCTTCCACCGATGAAGGACTACTTGCCCTCGGGCACCGGCCGCTCCCCGCTCGCCAACGTGCCGAGCTTCGTCAACACGACCTGCCCCAAGTGCGGCGGCCCGGCCGAGCGCGAGACCGACACGCTCGACGGCTTCGCCTGCTCGTCATGGTACTTCCTGCGCTTCGCATCGCCGCATGAAAACCGTCGCCCGTTCGATCGCCGCGCCGTCGATTACTGGCTGCCCGTCGATCTTTACGTCGGCGGCGCCGAGCACGCCGTGATGCATCTGCTGTACGCGCGAATGTGGACCAAGGTGATGTTCGACGAGGAGCTGATCGGATTCGACGAGCCGTTCCCCGCCTTGCGCAACCAGGGCGTGGTCTGGGCAAGCGACGGCCAGCGGATGTCGAAGTCCAAAGGCAACGTCGTCACCCCGGACGCGATGATTGACAAGTACGGCGCGGACGCGCTGCGGCTCTGGGAGCTGTTCATGAGCCCCTTCGACGAAGCAACAAACTGGAACGAAAGCGGCGTCGCCGGCACGCTAAGATTCATCACGCGCGTCTGGACGATGATGCGACGTTACGTAGAAGCCGGCTCCCCGGCCGGCAATCCCACCGACGAAACGCAGAAGCGCACCCACAAAACCATCCAGCTAGTCACCGATCACATCGAGCGCCTGCGCTTCAACACCGCGCTAGCCGCGATGATGGATCACCTCAACTATCTGGCAAAACTAAAACCCGAAGAGATAGGCCGTTTCCTCGCCGAATCTTTCATCCTATTGCTAGCCCCGATGGCCCCCCACGTAACCGAAGAAATCTGGCGCGCGCTAGGCCACAGCACTTCAGTTCACCTGGAACCATGGCCAAAATTCGACCCAAATCTAACCCGCGACGAAACAGTAACAGTAGTAGTCCAAGTAAACGGCAAAGTCCGCGCCCGCCTAGAGGTCCCAGCAGGCACCCCAGAATCCGAAGTCCGCGATCTCGCGCTCAACAGCGAGTCCGTAACGCGTCACCTCAACGGCAAAACCCCTACAAAATTTATTTTCATAAAAGACAAAATGCTAAGCATCGTCGCGTAGCCCGCCAAAACTGGTGCCGCTCACCGTGGCCGGAAACATCGTGTGAACAAAGACCGCTCGGAGCCTTGCAGAGGGAGGCCATTCGGTGACAGATCAAGATGGTGAAGGCCGTCACTCTTCTGCTAACGATATGCGCTTTTGCTTTACTATCAGGAACGGTTCAAGCACTAACCTCACTGACCGCGTGTGAGAACAATAAGACTCATAAGGTCCGCCTTCCGGCAGTTGGAATGTCCTGCAAATCAAATGAAACCGCAATTACGCTTGATGTCCCTGGACCGACGGGCCCATCGGGGCCATTGGGACCACAAGGCGTACCGGGGCCATCCGGGCCAACCGGGCCCTCCGGACCTCCGGGGTCTTCGGGCGGGCCAACAGGACCAACAGGCCCTCCGGGGCCTTCGGCGGGGCCAAGCCTTCAGTTGGAAGGTACGGGCGCGCTAGTGCCGACTTCGCCGACTTGCAACGCTCAAGGTTTCTGCCCAGGCAACCTGACTGCTTCGCTGACCGGCCCGCCCTTCGGGTCCTTGTCGCTGAGTCTGGGCGTGTCCGTCAGCCAAACGGCGAGCGCTGACTCATGCTATCTGACGACCGGAGGCGCCTCGATCGTCTCAACCAACAATACATCAATCCTTAATTTTGAAGGCGAACTGTGCCTGCCGACCTACTTCACATACCTGCTTAAGGGAACCGTGAACATCAGTCCGGAAAATACCTGTCCGACAAATAACGATGCAATCGAACCCCTGATGGTTTCGGCGGGCGAGTTCACCGCATACGGCGCAGTGCACACCATCGGCGCGGTTCCGCCGCCCGGAGGGAATCCCATTCCCGTCAGCCTGCCGGCCGGCGGCGGCGGGAGCGGTGCCGGCGCGATAGTCAGCGTCATCGGCTCAACGGGCCAGATACCGGCCCCATGCCCAAGCCCATGACCTGACAAGAGTCGCGCGCGATGCCATGAATGACGTAGCCCTGATCGTTGCGACCGCATCCCGTCCAAGTCCCGGCCGTCCCAGTAAACAAATTGTTTCGTATTCCTTTCTCCTGAACTTTATGGGGATTATGTTGCTGTTGACTCTAACATCAAGAAAGTGTAGAGTTAGCGCATGAAGACGTTAAGAGCCTTTGAAAGCGAGTTCCCGAACGCAGACGCGTGCAAGAAGCTACTGGCTGAATGCAGATGGCCTGATGGCGTCATTTGTCCGCGATGTGGGAATACAAAGCTGATCGTCTCGCGAGCGCACCCGTTTCATTGGGTCTGCAGGAGCGGGAAGGAATCGACTGATCCGAGCGGCCAGACGGTCACTTGCGCAATGAAGGGCGGCTATCGATTCAGCGTCATCACGCGCACGATTTTTCAGGATACAAAGATTCCGCTTGATGTCTGGTTTCGCGTTGCCTATCTGATGCTGACGAGTAAAAAGGGAATGAGCGCACTACAGATTCATCGCATCATCTTCGGTGAAGACTCCGGCTCCGACTATCGGACAACTTGGTTCATGTGTCATCGGCTGCGTTGCGCGATGCGCGGCGGCATCGAAAAGCTTGAGGGCGAAGTCGAGGTTGACGAGACGTATATCGGCGGCTTGGAGAGTAACAAACATCTGAGCAAACGACTCGGCAAGCGCGAAGCCTATGCGCAGAAAATGACTGTCGTTGGCGCGATCTCGCGTAAGGGCAACGTCATCGCGAAAGCGGTTGACGAAATGGGATTCACGACGCTGGCGGATTTCGTCTCGGAAGCCGTTTCAACCAAGGCCAAGCTGGTCGCCACCGATGAGCATTCCGGCTACCGGCATCTGCGCGGCCACGGCTTCTTTCACAAGACCGTCAATCATGGCGCGCATCAGTATGTGACCGGATCCGTTCATACGAACACGATTGAATCGTTCTGGAGCCTGCTCAAGCGCGGGATCATGGGCAGCTTCCATCACGTCACGCGCGAATATCTGCCGCTCTACGTCAATGAATTTGCCTTCCGATTCAACGGGCGCAACGATCCCGATATGTTTCGGAAGTTGCTTCAAACTGTGTAGCGATTCCCGCTACGCCAAACCCGTGCTAAAGTCGCGGGATGGTCAGCGAGCAAACCAGAAAAGAAGACGAGCGGTTGCGCGAAGAACTCCGGCACGTCGATCTGAAGAAACTAAAGAAGGTGATCAAGCCACTACTTAAGCGAGAACCGCCACCTGCTTCACGTCAAAAGTAGTTTGCTATGCTTTTGTTTCGGGAAACAGATAGTGAACGACGATGATGAAAACGCCGAGGACGTTCGCCGTAGTGCTTCCGATCAAGGCAAGTAGAACATTGTCTGAGAGTTGAAAATTGTGAGCGCGGACCGTCGCATGAAAACCCTCGAAAAGTAGAATCACTAGAACAACGACCAACCAGACGACGATCAAAACAAATATTCGTCTGGTGAATCTGCCGCGCAGCTTGGTATCTTGGATTCGGCTTTCGAGATCGGCCTTTTGCCTGTCAAGTTCAAGTTGCTTTGCTTCAGCAACGAACTCATCCTCTTCAAGCTTTGCGGTCTCATCAACGGGCGGAACTGTCCCTGCTTGAATCGCGTCAAGCGAAGCGTCCGCAGCCATTACTTTTTCCGACTGAAGTACTCTTTAATCTCGGAATCCTGAATGTCCACGCCTTTTCGGTCCGGATATTTTTGTTTAGTTATGTACCAAGGCGTACCTGGTTGGTGCGTCATCGTGGAGAGTTGGCCCCCAGTATATTTGCCATAGACATCGACGACCTTTCGGAGCAATTTGATCGTGTACTCATCTGTCTGCGGCACTTTCGGAGTGACAAGAAAAATTCGTTTACCCAAAGGGTTGAGTGTGCTCTTGCGCATCTCGAAAGTAGTGCCAAGTTCGGTGATCGGCTTATCTCCGAACCCTTTGAATTCGTGATAGACGCTCGGTATTACTGGCCCGTAATCCCAAGCTTCAACCAACTCATCAATCAAAGGCTTGTCGCGCAAAGCGAGGTTCCAGCCATGCGCGAAATAAATGAGCTTTTGTAACTTGAGCGGGCTTACTGACTTCAGGTTTTCGATAAACCAATTCGCAACCGCCATCGAAGGATACGGTGGTGTCGGAGGTTCATGTACCAGAACACCCATGCGTTGATCTTCGCATGATATTCGCTATCAACGCCAGCCGCAACGGCCCCCTTGCGGGGGCCTGATTTTATGAGGTATCGTTAAACACGGGTTGTGCCTCCTTTCGTCACGGTTTGGGGGTTGCCGCCCAGCCAGCCGCGCACGGGGCGTGTTACAAGCACGCCCCAGCGCAACACCTTCACTCCATTGTTTTAAGTTCCCGCAACTTTCAACCTTGGCGCTGGCGCAGGGTATTTGGACAGATACCAGCGTCCATCTTTCAACTTCTGAAATTTCGCAGGCCGACACCGATAAAGAACGCTCGTCAAATTGGCTATTGGATTTTTGGCCATACTTTCAAACCCGACAGCGTTCAGTTCGTTTAGTAGCTCGTGAACCGTGAGACCTTCCTGATGGGCTTCAAGGGCGTTCTCCAGAAGAACCGGCAGGGAAGTCGGATCACCTGACCGCTTTGGACTGAGTAGCGCTTTCTCGGAGTCGGCCAGCATTTCATCCATCTGAGCGATGTGGAACCGCATTTTTTCCAGCTTGACCTCTAGCGCAGCGGCCTTTCTCTGAAGGTCCAGATACTCAACTGCGGCCTTTCTCCGCAATTCCAAGAGCCGATCCATGTCGCTGTTTCCTAATGCCTCGTCTGTTAATTGAGAATCTGTCATAGATTCCTTCCTTTCGCAAGCGATTCATAGGATTAATAAAATCGTTTGCAAACGTTATTCACACCGTTTCGTTTTAACACCTCTCTGAACCAGCCTGTCACGTCGATTCCAAGCTTACCTGAAGTTGGAGTCGTCATCAACATAATCTCCAACTTTATTGCCTCAACAAAACGTTTCACGTGAAACATGTTCGCCTTAAACGCCAGCAACTGCGGGCGCTTTCCCGAAAAAGGCGAACGTTTCACGTGAAACGTTCGCGTCTGAAAGCCTGCCAACATCCCGCTGATTCGCCAATTAGCCGCAATTCGCTGCGCCAATTGATTTGCGCTCAGTGGCCGTGCGATGCTTCGGGCCGGATACAACCCTAGACGCATTCGTCATCCGCAAGGAGCGATCGACATGGCCGAGGAAGTTCTCAAAGTCACACGCCATCCGAACTACGCGGTCCTGACCCTGAACCGTCCCGAAAAACGCAACGCCCTCAATCAGCCATTGATCGAGGCGCTTAACCACGCACTCATAAAATTCGAAAGCGACCGCGAAATCCGTGCGCTGCTCATCCGCGGCGAGGGCGCGAGCTTCTGCGCGGGAATCGATCTGAAGGAAGTGGACGAGACCAGCGGCGTTCATAACCCGACGTCGCTCGAGTCCGTCTTCGGCCGCCTCGAGCGTTTTCCAGTGCCGACCATCGCAGCCGTGCAGGGCGCCGCGCTCGCCGGCGGACTCGAGCTGGCGCTCCATTGCGACCTTCGAATCGCGTCCGACAACGCCAAGCTCGGCATGACGCTCGGCCGCGTCGGCCTGATGGTGCCGTACGACTTCACGCGCAAACTGATCGAGGTCTGCGGGTCGGCCAACACCGCCTGGATTCTCTACACTGCCGACCTCCTCGACGCCGAGCGCGGCCGTCACATGAATATCGTTCACGATGTCGTCGCCGACGCCAAGCTCGCCGACGCGACCACTGCGCTGGCCGAAAAGATCGCCGCCAACGCCCCGCTCTCTCTGCGCGCGATGAAGGCGACGGTCCGCCGATGCATGAGCGAGACCTTCGACGCATGGCACGACGATATGCTGCAGATGGCGCGCTCAGTCCGCGAAAGCAGCGACGCTAAAGAAGGCGTCCGCGCCTTCCTGGAAAAGCGCAAGCCCGTCTGGAAGGCGCAATAGCGAGTCCAAATGCCGCGATTGCCGGTTCCCCTCTCCAGAAGGGAGAGGGCTAGGGGTGAGGTTCCGAATGCCGCCCCAATGCATTCCGGATCGCGGCGGCGCTCTGCAGCAGCGTGCCCGGCAGATTTAACGTCCCCGCGACATTTGAATATGGATACAGCCGCGCGTTGATATGCGCGTGCAGCGGCAGCCCCTCGCCCTGGTGAATCTCATAATCGAGCGGCAGCGGCCCGAGGATCTTCAGTATTCGATAGATCGCATTTGCAAACTGCCGCATCTGGTCCGGCGTCAACTCCGACAGCAATCCCCGAAAGTCCGGCATCACGACATCGTAGCTGCGCGGGAACAGACCAATCGGGCTCGCATAGCTGACGACCGAGTCGCTGCGATCGATCACCAGCTTGAGACGCTCCATCAGCGCGACCAACTCGTGCCACAGATGAGGATTCTCGCGCTCGGCGCGCACCTCCGCGAGCACCGAGGGAAACGGCTCCGGCGATCCGATGATCTGCTGATGCAGATGCGGCTGCGAGGCGCCCGATTCGCGCCCCTGGTTCTTGCGAATCACGACCGAGCAAACGTCCGTATTATCCAACGCGAGGCGCATCACGCGCGCATCGGCTTGCATCAGATGCAGGAAATGCGCGCCGCCCAGCGCGCCGGTGAACATCAGATCAGCCTGCGAGCGCGGCGCGTCGATAAAATGACGCGGGTCCTCGACCACGATATACGACTCGTTGCGATTTCCGGTCAGCTCGGCGGGAATTCGCGGGAACAGGTTGTTGATCACGCGCACAACCCAACCCGCGCCGTCGTCGGCCTTCGCGCCGCTCCATTCGGGGATGTCGTCGCGCGTCAGCCGAAAGATCTCGCGCGTCGTCAGGCTTTCGTTGCCCGGACAGAAGGGACACGCCTCGGTCGCGTGACGAATCGCCTCCGGATTCATCTGCGATGTATCGGGCACGGCATCCTCGCGCCCGCCGAGCGTGAACGCAAAGCTCTTGCCGCGAACGTCGACAACGTATGAAATCACGCCGGTAATTGGATTTTTGATCCAGACTAGGGAACCGTCGCGGATTTCACATTCTATCGGCATCGGGACGTGATCACACTTAACAATTGCCGCAACGCCATTACAACGTCGGCTCGAAAGCGGCGCGAGCAGGCGGTCACCTTGACTCTGCCCATCGGCTCCGTTATCCCAAGTGGTGAGGACGGGGACCCGGCAAAGCCGGGACATATCGGGGTCTGGCGATCCGCATCCGCGGGTACCAGCCTTTTTTTTGGTTTTTCAGTATTTCGTTTTTGAGAATCGCGAGTCCACTGCGCCCTTTCGATAGTTGAAAATGCCGCAAATGAAGAAATACCTGTTCACGCCCGGGCCGGCGCCGGTGCCGCCCGAGGTTTTGCTCGAGATGGCGCGTCCGATCATCCACCATCGCACGCCCGAGTTCAGCGCAGCGCTCGATCAAGCGCGCGATCGGATGAAGCCGCTGTACGGCACGTCGGGCGAAGTCATTCTGCTCGCGTCCACGGGCACGGGTGCGATGGAAGCGGCGGTGATCAATCTGCTGCAGCCGGGCGAGCACGCGATTTACGTCAACGGCGGCAAATTCGGCGAGCGATGGGGCAAGTTGCTCGCCGCCTTCGGCATGATTGGGCATGAGGTGCGCGTTGAATGGGGCCGTGCGGCGCGCCCCGGGCAAATCGAGGATGCCTTCAAGGCCTATCCCGAGTCGCGTGCCGTGCTGGTGCAGGCCAGTGAGACTTCGACTTGCGCGGTGCATCCCGTGGCTGCGATCGGCGAGGTCAGTCGCAAGCGCGGCGCGATGCTGATCGTCGACGGCATCACGTCGGTCGGCGTTTTCGAACAGAAGATGGACGAATGGGGCGTCGACGCGTTCGTCACCGGCAGCCAGAAGGCGCTCATGCTTCCGCCGGGTCTCGGGATGGTCGCGCTGTCGGCGCGCGCGATAGACGTCGCGAAGACCAACAAGACGCCGCGCTTCTATTTCGATCTGCTCAAGGAGCTGAAGGCGCAGCGCGACGAGCACACCACCGCATGGACGGCGGCCGTGTCGCTTATTTTCGGGCTCAACAAATCACTCGAACTGATTCACGCCGAGGGTCTGCCACAGGTTTACGCGCGTCACGCACTGATGGCGGAGGCTACTCGCGACGCTGCGGCTGCCCTCGGATTGAAACTGCTGTCGCCCGACAACCCGGCGCCCGGCGTCACGGGGATCCTGGTTCCCGAAGGTCTGGACGGCGGCAAACTGGTGAAGTTCCTGCGCGACAGCCTGGGCGTGTCGGTACAGGGCGGGCAGGATCAGATGAAGGGCAAGCTCGTGCGCATCGGGCACATGGGGCATTTGAGCCCGTTCGACACGCTGATCGCGGTCAGCGCGCTCGAGATGGGACTCAAGCAGATAGGCGCAAACATTCAAATTGGCGCCGGCGTCGCCGCGGTTCAGGCGCGCCTGGCACGGAGCATCTGAAACTCACATGGCGGAAACTTTCCGCGTCCTTCTAAGCGACTCGCTTGCGGCGCAGGGGATCGAAGTCCTCAAGCGCTTCCCGCAGTTACAGTTTGACGTCAACACCGGACTCAAGCCCGAGGAGTTGGCGAAAATAATCGCGCCTTACGACGCGCTGCTGATTCGCAGCGGCACTCGCGTCACCCGCGAAGTAATCGACGCCGCCACCTCGCTCAAAGTGATCGGGCGCGCCGGAGTCGGGGTCGACAACGTCGATATCGAAGCGGCGACTCGCCGCGGAATCGTCGTGATGAACAGCCCGACCGGCAACAGCGTCACGACTGCGGAGCATGCGGTGACCATGATGATGGCGCTGGCGCGGCATATTCCGGCGGCCAACGCCTCGATCCATGCCGGTAAATGGGAACGCGGCAAATTCACCGGCGCCGAGATCTGCAACAAGACGCTGGGCGTGTTGGGACTCGGCAACATCGGGCGGATCGTCGCCGACCGCGCGGTTGGGCTCAAGATGAAAGTGATCGGCTACGATCCGATCCTGACGGCTGACGCGGCCGGGCGTATCGGCGTGCAGCTGGTCAGCCTCGACGAGCTTTTCGCGCGCGCGGATTTCATTACCGTCCACACTCCCTTGACCGACGACACGAAGGGACTTGTCGGCGCCGCGGCGTTCGCGAAGATGAAGAAGGGCGTGAGAATCATCAATTGCGCGCGCGGGGGAATCGTCGATGAAGCCGCGCTGGCCGAGGCACTGAAGTCCGGCAAGGTCGCTGGCGCCGCGCTCGACGTGTTCGTCGAGGAACCGCCGCCCGCCAACCATCCGCTTCTGCAGTTCGACTCCGTGATCGCAACGCCGCATCTCGGCGCCGCGACCGACGAGGCGCAAGTTCAGGTCTCAGTCGATATCGCGCATCAAGTCGCCGAGTTCCTGATCGACGGCACCATTCGGCAGGCGGTCAACATCCCGGCGCTGTCCACCAAGGAGCTCGAAATACTCGGGCCACATCTCACGCTCGGCGAAAAGCTGGGCAGACTCGCCGCGCAACTAATTACCGACGCGCCCCGCGAGCTGACGCTCGCGTTTGGTGGCGAAGCGGCGAATCTCAAGCCGGATGCGATCACCGCCGCCGTCCTGAAGGGGCTGATGAGCGGTTTCCTCGACGAGGATTTGAACTACGTCAACGCGCCGTTCATCGCTCGCGAGCGCGGTATCACCGTCGTCGAAACGCGCTCGCGCGAAATCACCGACTATGTGAACACCCTGACGCTCAGGGTTCGTACGGGAGCCGGCGAGCATGAAGTCTCTGGCGCAGTGCTCGGGAATCGCGCACTGCGGCTGACCCGGATCGACGGCTACCGCGTCGAGGCGGTGCCCGAGGGCTACTTCCTCATGCTTCACAATCGCGACGTTCCAGGAGTGGTAGGCGCGGTGGGTACGATGCTCGGGCAGGCCGGGATAAATATTGGCGGACTGGAGCTCGGCCGCGATCGCGTGGGAGGAACCGCGCTCAGCATCTTCGAAGTGGATGAGCCGGTGCCGGCCGCGGTACTCGACAAGCTCAAGACGATTCCCGCAATCACGGCGGCGTCGCTGCTCAAGCTCTGAATTTATTGCGCACGGGGCATTTCGGCCCGACAAGTGCGCGCGGAGGCCGGCGAAACTGACGCCGGTCGGGGGAGAGAAATGAAGACAGTTGCCGTGGTCGGCACGCAGTGGGGCGATGAGGGCAAGGGCAAAATCGTCGATATGCTCGCGGCCGACGCCGACGTGGTCGTGCGCTTTCAGGGCGGAAACAACGCGGCTCATACGCTGGTGGTCGGCGGAAAGAAGTTCGTGCTGCGGCTGGTGCCCGCGGGCGCGCTCCATCCGGGCAAGGCATGCGTGATCGGTAACGGTCTGGTCGTCAATCCTATCGCGCTGCTCGACGAAATCGCGGATCTCAAGCGCAGTGGCCATCTCGCCGACGACAGCTTGTTCAAGATCAGCTACGAAGCGCACATGGTGATGCCGTATCATCTGGCGATCGATCGCGCGCGCGAGGCGCGGCTGGGCAAGCGCGCAATCGGTACGACCGGGTTCGGAATCGGCCCGGCCTATGAAGACAAGATGGCGCGCGTAGGATTGCGCTTCGAAGATTTGCTCGACTTCAAATTTTTCGCCGAGAAACTTCGCCGCAATATCGTCGAGAAGAACGCGTACCTGAAAGCGTTGCTCAAGACCAAGCCGATCAAGGCCGACGAAACGATCGACGCGATGAAAAAAGCGCGCCGCCGGCTGCTTCCGTATCTGTGCGATACCGGCGCGTTCGTTAGCGACGCGATCGATTCGGGCAAGCGCGTGCTGTTCGAGGGCGCGCACGGCACGATGCTCGATATCGACCACGGCACCTACCCGTACGTGACCTCGTCGAGTTGCGTCGCGAGCGCAGTCTTCAGCGGCACCGGCATCGGGCCGGGCAATCTGGAAGCGGTGCTCGGCATCAGTAAGGGATACACGACGCGGGTCGGCGCGGGCCCGTTTCCCAGCGAGTTCACCGGCTATCTGGCCGATTCGCTGCGCGAAGAAGGCGACGAGTTCGGCGCTGCGACGGGGCGTCCGCGGAGGATCGGATGGTTCGACGCGGTGCTCGCGCGCTACACCGCTCGCGTCAACGGGATGTGGGCGCTCGCGCTGACCAAGCTCGACGTTTTGACCGGAATCGATCCCGTCAAAATCTGTGTCGGCTACATCGTGAAGGGGAAGCGCTACGACGACATGCCGCCGTCGCATCGGATGCTCATCAATGCCAAGCCAATTTTCGAAGAGATGCCGGGATGGAACGAAAGCCCGGCCGGCGCGCGCACGCTGGCCGAATTGCCTGCGAGCGTACGTGGCTACGTCGAGCGAATCAGCGAGCTGGTGGGAGTGCCGATCGCGATGATCGGCCTCGGCAAGGAGCGCGAAGCGACGATCGTGGTCAGCAATCCGTTCGCCGACTGAATTGAGAACAAAGCCCTAACCCCTAACCCCTTCCCCAGAAAGAATGGGGAAGGGGAACAGAAAAATCCTCTGGTGAATGTCGCCGTCCTATCCCCCTAGCCCCCTTTCCGGGCCGGAAAGCGGGAACCGTAAACCAATCTCCGCGTCCGGTCGTGTCTCAGTCTGCGTTCATGGCAGAGGCAGAATCTTGAATCGCGCGCAAAGTAGCGCGCTGTATAACGACCCTCACCTTCATCCTCTCCCTCACAGGCAGAGGGGAAGAGCTCCTACGCTGCGCAGACTGCGGCGAGGCTCGAGATTGCGACGCCGCGGCGCCCCAGCCTTAGGTCGTTGCGATCGAAGCCGTTGGTCGTGTAGCCGATCGAAATTCCCGTCGCCGGATCGGCCCATCCGATCTGTCCGCCAGCGCCACCGTGACCGAATGCGAGCGCCGAGTTGGTCTTGCCGAAGCCGCGATAATTCGCGAGTCCGTCGCCACCGGCCACGACGACTCCGAGTGCGCGGTTGCACTTGACGCCGAAAATCGGATCCTTGTAATCGCCCGAGCGCACCTGCAAAGCATCTTTGAGTGCTTCAGGCTTGATAATCGGCGCGCCGTCGATGCCGCGATTGTGCAGCAGGCCCTGGTAGAACAGCGCGAGGTCGCCCGCCGTCATCACGCCACCGCCGCCCGGCACGCCGGCTTCCATCACGTTGGGACGGTTGAAGCCGAGAATTGCGTCTTCGGTAACTTCGGTTTCAGGCATCGCGGGCAGGCCGAGTTTCTTGCGCTCCTCATCGGACAACGCTTCGCCGACGTAGCATAGCTGCGCGACACGATTTTGATATTCGCGCGGCAACCCGACTCGCAGATCCGGCAGTCCGAGCGGCGTCGAAATCCGTTCGTGCACGAACTGTCGAAAATTTTTGCCCGTGCGGCGTTCGATAATCTCCGCGATTACCCAGAACCCCGAGGTCGGATGGTATTCGAACTTGCTGCCCACCGGCCATTCGAGCCGCCATTTTGCGAATCGCTCGAGCCGCTTGCTCTTGTCGAGCCAATCGTCCTGCGGGTATGGCGCGTTGGGAAATCCGCCGACATGGAGCAGCACCTGCTCGACGGTCATCTTGTCCTTGCCGTTGGTGCCGAACTCGGGAATGATTTCCGCGACTCGTTCGCCGGGGCTCAGTTTGCCTTCGCCGATCAGAATCCACGACGCCGCCGACATGATCGCTTTGGTGCACGAGAAGATCACGTAGAGCGTGTCGTTGGTCGCGGGCTTTTCGCTTCCACCCTGGACGGCGCGGCCGACCGTGCGCATCGCGCCGATTTTTCCATTGCGGGCGATCGCGATTTGAGTCGATGGCAGCAGCCCATCTTTGACTTCGCGTTCGGCACGATTGAACAGCGCTTCGACCTTTGCAGGATCGAGGCCGACTTCGCGTGGACTGTCGGCAAAATGACTTTGCGTAGGCATTAGAGGATCCCCTGCGATTGAATTGTAGTCATCGGGCTATAACACAGCGCCGCCGATTCGTCACTCGGCGGCGATGCGCACCGGACCCTGCGACGAAATCCACCCTGCCCGGCCAGGCAAGGTCGTGCGAACGACCTCGCACACCGGCAATTCCGCGCGATTCAACCGCGCCGCAACCTCGCGCAGTTGCACGAACGTCGCGTCCCGATCCTTGAGCGCTCGGACCAGCGCGGTGAAGCTCGCGAGCTGCCCCATCCCTTCCGTCTCCGCGTGAATCGTGTGCACGTTGAGCGCGTCGGGCTTGCACAAGCCGAGATAAAACTCGCGCACCGCGCCGGCGTCGGACAATTCACGACGTCCCATCACCTCGTCGAGCGTCGGCAACGTGGTCGGAATCTCCGGCGTCGCGAGAACGCGTCCTTGGACGACGCATCGGTACGGTGCGACGCCTCGCGTGTCGCTGCGATAGTCGAGCGCCATCGCGTCGAGCGCGACCATCGCCGCATCGTTGGTGCGCCATCCGGGCGCGGCGAAACTCCGCGACCGTTCATCGAGAATCGCGCGGTATGCCTCGAACGCGTCGGCGAGCTCGTTGCGTATTCCGCGCTCGCCGATGTCATCTAGATGATCCTGCCATCGCACGTGATCGTAGCCATGCACGCCAACTTCGAAACCGGACGCCTTCAGGTCGCGGATAATTCCGGGGAAGGACAGCGCGATCGGGCGCGCCGGCAGAATCGTCCCGGAGAGAATCGTGCGCGCGCCGTACATTGAGACGGCCTTGGTACGGAACATCTTCGACAGGAACCCGCGATTTCGAAACACGCGCAGGATCGCGCGGCCGGAATTGTCGGGGCCCATCGAGATGTAAAAGCTCGCGGCGACGCCCTCGCCGTCGAGCATCGAAGCCAGTCGCGGCACGCCCAGCTCGAGGCCCTGATGGGTATCAACGTCGATCTTGAGTGCGATTTCCACGCCGAGAGTGACGGCAGCTTAAGAAGCCATCTCTTTGCGGAACCAGTCCATCGAGATTTTCACGCCCTCGCGCAGGTTCACTTTCGGAGTGACGCGCAGCAAGGTGCGCATCTTGGTATTATCCGGAACGCGGCGCGGAATGTCCTCGTAGCTGTTGCCGTAGACTTCTTCCTGCGTGACGAACTTGATCTTCGACTTCGTCGGCCCAAACAACTCGAGCATCAGCTGGGCGAACTCGAGCACCGTCGTTTCGACATCGACGCCGATGTTGATCGCCTGTCCGTCCGCATTGGGATTCACTCCCGCCTGCACGGTCGCCTCGATCGCGTCGGTCACGTAGGTGAAGCATCGCGTCTGCAGCCCGTCGCCGACGACGGTCAAGTCCGCGCCGCGCAGCAGTTGCCCCATGAAAATTGTAAACAGACGGCCCACGTCAACCTTGTCCAGGCGCGGACCGTACGCGTTGAAATAGCGCACGACCGTAACCGGCAGTCCGAGCTTGTGATACGCGAAACAGAAGTGCTCGCCGACCGCCTTGGACGTAGAGTAGCACCAGCGGTCGATGCTGGTCGCGCCGAGCACGCGATCGTCGTCCTCGCGCCACGGCACCTTGGGGTTGCGCCCGTAGACTTCGGAGGTCGAGCTGAATACGAGGCGCGTGCTGTGCTTGTAGGCAGCCTTCAGCACGTTCTGCGTGCCGTTCACGTTCACGTTCAGCGTTTCGTAGGGATCGGCGACGTAGTGTTCGACGCCGACGACCGCGGCGAGATGGTAAATGAGGTCGACCTTCGAGACGAGGCTGTCGATCAACTCGAGGTTGAAAACGGAATCGTGCACGTAGTGAAAGCGCGGATCGTTCAGCAGGTGGCGCACTTTGGCAATCGAGCCGGTGTCGAGCACAAAGACCTCGTCGCCGCGCGCGATGAACGCATCCGAGAGATGTGATCCGAGAAATCCGGCGCCGCCGGTTATCAGAACCCGCATGTGACCTCCGCGAACCTAGTCGAATAGAATAGTATCTTTGACGCGCTGCGCCACGGAAAGAGCCTCGCGCGCAACACCTTCAGCGGCGCCCTCGAACTGCGCGATCCTGAGGATTACACTGCCCTCGCCCGCCGCAATTTCAAGCGCACCGTCGGCAGTTTCGCACACCACCCGCCCTGGCTCGCCATGCGCTCCATTTTCCGCGCCAATTTTCGCTTCCCATACCAGCAGCTTTCGGCCGTTAACGAAACAGAACGCGCCAGGATACGGATGCGTCACGGCACGCACGAGATTGAAAATCCTTCGCGCCGGCCATCGCCAGTCTATTCGTCCGTCCTCAGGCTTTCTGCGCCCGAAGTAACTGCCCTTCGAGATATCCATTTTTCGCCGCGGCGCGGTGCCCGCGACAATCTTCGGATGCAGCTCGTCGATCAGCTCGACGCCGAGCGGCACCAGCTTGCGGTACAACGTCAGCGCGGTGTCGCTGTCGTCGATCGCGACCGCACGTTGCCCGACGACATCGCCGGCGTCCGCGCGCGCAACCATGTGATGCAACGTGACGCCCGCCTCGCGTTCCCCGTTCACGAGCATCCAGTTCACCGGCGCGCGGCCCCGATACGCCGGCAGCAACGACGGGTGCAGATTGAAGGCGCCAAGGGGAGCCATCTCGAGCACGTTCGCGGGAATCAAGTGGCGATAGGAGAAGGAGTAAATCACTGCCGGCTTAATCGCGCCGACCTTCGCCGCGGCTGCCTCGATGCCGTCGGTATGCACGGGGACACCCTGGCGCGCGGCCAGTTCCGCACACGACCGCCACCAAATCTCTTCGTGCGAATCGTCGCAATGTGTGAACAGTGCCGCGATCGGCGCGCCCATTTTCAGCAGCGCCTCCATGCACGCGTAACCCATGTCGTGATATGCGAACAGCACGCAGAGAGCCGATTTCACGGTCGCGCCGGATACGACGCTCGAAACGTTGGACTCAACCATTAATCGTTCGCCGCGTTAGTCGGCTGGCGAATCCAGCGGCTTGCCGTCAGCTCCGTGCACCGCGCGGACGACGTAAGTGGGACGCCGCCGCACCTCGATGTAGATGCGCCCGGCGTACTCGCCGATCAGCCCGAGCGCCAGGAATATCATTCCGATGAAGAAGAACAGCACCGCGAACAGCGTCCACAGCGCGCCCTCTTCCTGAGGACCGTAGATCAGCCGATGCGCAAGGAGAACGACCGCCATCATCACGGCGAGCACCGAGATCCCGATCCCGGTCATGCTCAGCATCTGGATCGGGATGAGCGAGAATCCGGTTATCAGGTTGAGACTCAGCTTCGCCAGTGAAAATAGATTGTACTTGGAGGTGCCGCCGGCGCGATCGTCGTGGCCGACCGGGATTTCCGCGACCCGCTTGGCGAAGGTGTTGGCGAGCGCGGGGACGAACGCCGCCTTCTCGTCGCAATCAACCACCGTATCGACGATATGCCGCCGGTACGCGCGCAGCATGCATCCGTAGTCATGCATCGGCACACCGACAATCAATGACGTCAAGCGGTTGTGCATCCTCGACGCGTACCGGCGATACGCCTGATCGTGTCGTTCCTCGCGCCATCCACCGACGACGTCGTTGCCTTCGTCGATGGCCGCGATCAGCCTCGGGATTTCCTCTGGAGGATTCTGCAGGTCTGCATCAAGCGTGATGACAATCTCGCCGCGCGATTGTTTGAAGCCCGCGAGAATGGCCGAGTGCTGTCCGAAATTGCGCGCCAACTCGACGACCCGCACGCGGCCGTCTTCGCCCGTCGCAATTTCGCGAAGGATGCTGAGCGAATCGTCGCGCGAGCCGTCGTCGATAAAGACCGTCTCCCACGGGCGGTCCAGGCCGTCGAGAACCGGCTTGAGGCGCGACCAGAGCGACGTCAGGTTCGCCGATTCGTTGAAGACAGGCACCACGATCGACACCAATTCCCGCTCCGCGCGCGACACGGCCGAAGTGCCTCGAATCGGTGATATTTTGCCGGGGAAGCTCAAGGGCGTGCGCGACCTGACCGCGATTTATCTACACGAAGCCGTCGTCGCGTGAAGTGATTCTTGCAGACAGGCTGCCGGATTTAAAGATAGCGGCGGGCGGCCCGGTTGACCGCGCGTGATCTCCTCGCGAGACTGCTTCGACGATGCTCGCCGCCAACCGATCTCTCCGCCTCACCTTCTACGCCGCGCTCGCCGCCATTCTCTATCTTCCCGGTCTCGGCAGGCCTGCGCTTTGGGAGCCCGACGAGGGCCGCTATGCGGAAATCGCGCGCGAGATGGTGCTTTCGGGCGACTACGTGACGCCGCGCGACGACTTCGAGCTGTACTTCGAAAAGCCCCCGTTGGTCTATTGGACCGAGGCCGCTGCGATCAGAATTTTCGGCGTCAATGAATTCGCGGTGCGGCTACCGGCCGCGCTGTTCAGTGTCGGACAGGTTGTAGTTACAGCCGCGTTGGCCGACATGATGCTCGGTGCGACGGCGGGATTCTTCGCCGCGCTCGTGCTCGCGCTGAGTCCGCTATTTTTCGGCTTTGCGCGATTCGCGACGCTCGATCCCGCGCTGGCGTTTTTCCTCACCGCGGCGCTCGGCGCGTTTTATCTCGCCGCACGTGACGATTCGTTCTCACGACCGCCAGCTCGCAGATGGATGTTGATTTCCGCCGCGATGCTCGCGCTGGGCACTCTTGCCAAAGGACCAATCGCACTGCTGCTAGGCGGGGCGATCGCTCTGTCATGGATGGCAAGGGAGCGGCGAATTCGTCAGATTGCGCAGATGCCGCTGGTCTCGTGCGGGATCCTCTATGTAGCGATCGTCTTGCCGTGGTTCATCTTCATGGAAGCCCGCAATCCCGGCTTCCTGAATTTCTTTTTCATCCACGAGCATCTCAAGCGCTACGTCAGTTCGAGCGAACACGGATGGGGCCCGTGGTTCTTCATTCCAATCCTGATTGGCGGGATGTGGCCATGGATTTTTTTCGTCCCGCTCGGATGGTCAGCGATGCGCGCCGATTACAATTTGTCCGACGACTTTCCAATCCCATCCGATGAGAGCTCCGACGCGCGATTCCTTGCCATCTGGTTCGTCGTGGTCTTTGTGTTTTTCTCGATTCCGCGCTCCAAGCTCGGCAGCTATATCCTGCCTGCGCTACCGCCGTTGGCGATCTTCGCCGGATACGGCTTCGCGCGCCTGGCCAATCTCGACGCGATGCGTCGCCGCCGTCTCCTCGGCGTCGTCGCGATTGCGAACCTGTTGCTCGCGGCAGGTCTGTTCGTATTTGTCGAGCTCGGATTGGCTGCGATGAATCCCGCGCTCGGCCTCGACGGATTGCTGATTGGGGACGTGCTGGCCGTCGGTGCGATTGCGATGTATTTGTTCGGTCGCACGGCGTTGCGCGCTACATATGCAATTGGCGCGCTCGCGCTCGCGATGCTGGCGACGGTTCCGCTGGCTGCACGCGTGCGCGAGAACGCGTCCTCGATTTCCACCTATCGCAACTTGGCGAACGCGGCTCGGCCCTATCTTGCCGGCGACTGCACGCTCGCTTCATACCGACACTACGTCCAATCGCTCCCGTTCTACACCAGACGCCGCGAGACCCGAGTCGAATACTGGGGCGAGCTTTCTGAAGTTTCGCCACCGGTGCCCGGCAAGTCGCCGTTTCTAATCGGCTCCGAGACGCGCCTGCGCGAGGCCTGGTCGTCCGGTTCGTGCATGATTCTGATTGCGAACGAGCGCGATCTGACGGGACTGCAGGATTCGCTGAAGCCCGCGCCGGTGATTATCGGATGCGAGGGTAAAAAGCTCGCGCTCTACAATCGCGCAATCGCGCCGCCGCCGGCTGCCGCCGATTGCCTCAAACCTGAAGCGGGGAAATAGGTGCATCGCGGCGAGGACTTGGATTCGGACGCGTTCGACTGTAGCTTTCTCGTGGAGAGACTGATTACCGGTGGCTGAGAAGAAATCCAAAATGCAGGCCGCGGATTTGGGTGGCGAAGGCGCGGTGGCGGAACAGTCGCTGGGCCAGTTGATTACCGAAACCCGCGAGCGCAAAGGGCTGACGCGCGAGCAGGTCGCGACCGAGGCTCATTTGCCGCCGCATTACGTCAAGATGATCGAGACCGACAGCTACGACCTGATTTCGGATCGGCTGTACCTGGTCCCGTTCCTGCGCCGGTACGCGGCGTTCCTGGGTCTCGACGCCGAGGAAATAGCCTCGCGCTTTGTCAGCAACGTTCAACATGCCGAAGCCAACGTGGTGCGAATCTCGCAAGAGCTCACGATGGTCGCGAAGAAGCCCGGCGCCCTGGGTCGAATCGCGTTCGGCGTGATGATTGCCGCGATCCTCTTTTTACTCGCGGATATGGCGTTGCGCCGGTATGAAGAGCGTCAAGCGCCCGCTCCGGCTCCCGTCACGTCGCCGGCTGCGATGGCGACCGCGGAGAGCGAAGCTCTGCCGCCGGCGGCAATCGTGACGAATCCCGAGTCGGCGGCGCACCCGTCAGCGCCGGCGGCCGCTTCGAATATAGCGCGACCCTTGAGCGTCGCGCCTGCGGCCAAACGTCCCGACCCGCCGCGGCCGATCCCGCGCGAACCGACGGACGAATAGCAACTGAGCTAGTGCAGTATTGAGTTAGCGATCTCTTCGGCGACGAGTTCCTTGGCGCGCCGTGGGTCGTCGCCCGAGTGCACGACCGCGACCACTTTTAGCTCATCGGTCGCGCCTTCCAACGACGCGCGCGCGACGATCACCGTGTCGTAAAGCTGGTTCTTCGGGATGTCGTCATACGGCGTCCGCCCGCGGGTCATTGCCTGTCTGCTCGCCTCGTATGCCCTGAATTGTTCCGACGCCGGATCTTCGGGAGACAGCGCCTGGCGGCGCGCCTGCAGCGCATACGGATCGATCGGTTGATCGCCGCTGTCGCCGAGCGGCGGCGGATCCGCGCCGGCCTGCTTGAGCAATTCGACCATCGATGGATCGCCCGGGAACATCTGATTCAATGACACTCCCGGCGCGAGCATCTGCTGGCTCACCGTGACGGTGAGCGTCACCGAATTGTCCGGATTCCCTGGCTGACCGTGGCGCGCCGCCCGCAAATCTTCGTTCAACACGCTCTGCACTACAGTATCGGTGCATATTGCGATCACGCTGGCGTTTGCGGGCGCCGTCAGCTTGCCCGCCACCTTGACGTCGGCGCCGTACGCAGTACTTCCGGCAATAGCTACCGCAATAGCTATCGGGGCAATCGCGCGATGCATCGCTTTACGCACACGATTACTCATCGGTACGCGCGAGCGGCTTCTATCGGCCAGGTCGCGATCACTTCGTCGCCCCGCACTACATAATACTCACTGTGGAGATTGATCGTCGTGTCGTTGTGGCTGGGAACGATTTCAACTTTCGATCCCGGCTCGAGACTGCTTTCCCCCGCCGCAACACTACCGTGTTCCTCGGACAGGTGCGCGACCTTGATCGCGGTATCCTTGACCATCGGGGGACCGAACTCGTTGGTTAGCGATTTCATGCCCGCGTCGATTATCGCACGACTGCCGCGCCGCGAAATTACCGTCGCCAGCAGCGTCAGCGCCGGACGACCCAGGTCCGGGCGCACGTTCCGATAGGCGCCGTCCATGAACACGTACGAGCCCGCCTGCACTTCGGTTACATCGGGCCAGCTGCCTGCGATGTCGAACGTCCCGGTCCCGCCCGCGCTCACTATTTCCGGCGCGAGTCCTGCCGCCCGCAACGCTTCGACGTGGCGGCTCAGCTTGGTCAGCGCCTCGCGCGCGGTCGCGATTCGCTTCTCTCGATCCGGGACGAGCACGGCGTGGCCTTCATAGCCCATCACTCCGCGGTAGTTGAGCCCCACCCGCTTCGCGCGGCGCGCCAATTCGACCGTCTCTTCGGGTGTCTCGGCGCCGCATCGATGCATCCCGGTGTCGACTTCGATTATCACGTCGGCTGTTCGACCGGCCCGCGCCGCGCCCGCTTCGAACTCGCGTACGTTGAACTCGCTCTCGATCGTTCCAATCAAATCGACACGCGCCGCGGCTTTGAAAAACCGATCGATCTTGGCCGTCCCCGCAATCTGATTCGCCAGCAGCACCGGGCCGAGTCCGTGGCGCGCCAGCACCTCGACCTCGCCGAGCTTCGACGCGGTTATTCCGATCGCCCCGGCCGCGAGCTGCCGTCGCGCGACCTCGGGCGTCTTCGGCGTCTTGAAATGCGGCCTGAGTTTCTGCGGACGCGCGGCGAAGTACTCCCCCATCGTGCGAATATTTTCCTCGAGCACGTCGAGGTCGAGAATCAATGCGGGCGTGTCGATATCGCGTTTCGTCATCGCCTCAACTCTAGCACGACAGCCGATTCGCCGGCCTGCTACGGAATTTTCTGCTGCAACAATTCCTGCGCGCGCGCCGCCCGCCATTTTACCAGCCGCTCGCCGAGCTTCGCGTCGCCCAGCGCGATTATCTGCGCCGCGAATAGACCCGCATTCGCCGCGCCAGGCTTGCCAATCGCCATCGTCGCGACCGGCACACCCTTGGGCATCTGCACGATCGACAGCAGCGAGTCGATTCCGTTCAGCGACGTCGTCGGCATCGGCACGCCAATCACCGGCAAGATAGTCTTGGCCGCGACCACTCCTGCCAGATGTGCCGCGCCGCCGGCGCCGGCGATTATCGCGCGGATTCCACGGCCCGCCGCCTTCGCGGAATATTCCAAAGTGAGGTCGGGCGTGCGATGCGCCGACATGATCCGAACTTCATGTGACACTTGAAGTTCCTCCATGACCTCGGCCGCTGCCGACAAGTACTCCCAGTCGCTCTTGCTGCCCATGATCACGCCGACAATCGGTGCTTTGCTATCCGCCATCGTGGTCCCTCGTACGCAGCAGGCTGATTTGCGCCGCCGCGCATGTCAAGTCGCAGCCGGTATGAGCGCCGTGAATATTTCGGCACAATGTATCCGCGATGGCGACGCCGATTCCCAATAATCAGTGCGAGTTCACGCTCGCCGAAGTCATCGAGACGACCGGAGGCACTGTCGTCCGCGCTACTTCTGCTGTTTCGGGCGATCGCGTCCGCGGCGTCAGCATTGACACACGCTCGATCGAAGCCGGCGCAATATTCGTCGCGCTGCGTGGCGCGGCGTCCGACGGTCACGACTACATCCCACAAGCCGCCGCGCGCGGCGCCGTCGCCGCGATCGTCGCGGCCGGACGCCGTCATCCCGGACTCGATTGCATCGAGGTTGACGATACCCTCGCCGCTCTAGGGCGGCTCGCGCGCCACCATCTCGTGCGCACACGCACGGCCCGTGCACTTCCGCTTATCGCAATCGGCGGCGCCGTCGGCAAAACGACGACAAAGGAACTCACCGCCGCGCTCGCGCGCGCGTTGTTCGGGTCCACGCTCTCAACGCCGGGCAATCTTAACAATCTGATCGGCGTGCCGATGACGATCTTCACGCTCACCGGCGCGCATCGAGCGGCGGTCCTCGAATGCGGAACCAACACGCGCGGCGAAATTCCAAAACTGGCGCAAATCGTCGAGCCGGACGTCGCGATGGTCCTTAACGTCGACCTCGAACACAGCGAGGGTCTTGGCACGCTCGACGATATCGCCGACGAGGAAGCCGCGCTGTTCTCGACGGCGAAGCACTACGCGGTCGCATCGGCCGACGAACCGATCGTACTGAAGCGGATTCCGAAACACTTGCGACGAGTCACATTTGGCAAATCGCCCGACGCTGATGTGCGGCTGGTCAGCCGAAGCGCGGGCGCCCGCTCGCGCATCAAGGTCGAAGTCGCGCGCGCGATGCTCGCCGCGGGAGTCGAGCCTTTCATCGAAACTGAAATCGCGCTGCTGGGCGAGGCCGCCGCTCTCAATTGCGCGGCCGCGATCGCCGGAGTCGCCGCCATGCACCCGCAGCCGCTCGAGTCGCGCGCGCTCGCTGCGATCGCCGAGGCGCTCGCGGGGGTGCAGCCGGTTGCCGGCCGGCTGGCCAGCCTTTCGATCAACGGCATCTTCGTGATCGACGACACTTACAACTCGAACCCTCGCTCGATTCGGGCCGCGCTTGCGGCCGCACGCGAGGTCGCCGACGGTCTTGGCGCCCGCCTGGTGATCGCGATGGGCGATATGCTCGAGCTCGGCGAGCAGTCGGCCGCCGCACATCAGGAGGCGATTCACGATGTGATGCGCTCGCATCCTGCCGCGTTCGTCGCCGTCGGCGATGAGATGAATTCCGCGCTTGCAGCGATCTCCCGCGATGCGGATGCCGCCAACGTAGTAGCGGCGCCCGACAGCGTCGCGGCGGCAGGAATAATTGCGAGATTGATCCGTCCCGGCGACGTGCTGCTGGTCAAAGGCTCGCGCGGGATCGCAATGGAGCGCGTGATCGAACGGCTCCGCTGACGCCAATAGGCGTTGAGGCCCTCAGAATCCGAGCGCAAACCAGTAAGCGCCGTTCGACTTGCCGTTGGCGGCGCCGATCGCGTTGCTCCAGATCCAGAACTGCGATGTCGTAGGCGGATACGCGGCGCTGACCATGGCCACGCCGTCGCCGTCCGCATTGTTGCTCGGGCCTTCAGGCGTCAATGTCACAGGCATGAAAATCTCGCACGCGTTGGGAAAGGCGATTGGGAAGGAATACGGCCCGCGAATCCCTTCATCTTCGGTGGGATCCCAGGTCACGAGTCCCCACTGCGCGACGTACTGGATAAGTCCGCGATTTATATCGCTCACGCCGATCTTCAAGTAGCCGTTCTGCCCCATCGAGCCGGTAAAGAGCGCCGCGAATGCCTGGAGCGTCGCGATATTCGCGAGATTCACGTCCTGGCGCTGTTTGAGAAACGCGGTGCGGTTGGCGAGCTGCTGATGCGGCTGATTGGAGATGCCGGTCCCGCTGAAACTCGCGCCGCTGGCAGCGCCTTCGACCGGATCGGTCGCTTGAATCTGGTATACCTCATTCGAGGTAAACTCTGCCGAGTCGATTAGTGTAGCCATTGACTACCTCAGAAGGTAAGCGTCCACGTACCGCTGATACTCATTCCCGCGCCAAAGACTATTGGTGCTATAGTCTTGCGCGCGAGCATCGGGGCCGGCGCGGTAGTTCCCGGCAGTCCCGCGCTCGCATGATTGGCGAAAATCGCCAGCTCCTGGATTGTTATCCCCTGCGCGCCAGTGTCCGCCGTCGTCAGCGACCAGTTGAAGGTCACGCTGCCGTTGCCGTCCTCGCTGTGACTGTCGAGCGCCTTGTAGTAAGCGGGGGCCGTCAGCGCGGTGTCGGTCACGGCTGGCGCGTTCGATCCGGTGCCGAATCCCACGGCGGCCGCGAATTCGCCGGTGGTATCGCCTCCTAGCAATGCCGCAAGGGCAGGCAGCCCGGCGTTAACGAAAAGATTGCGGCCCTCATACTCCCACGCGACACGGCCTCGCTCGACCAGACGGATTCGCACGATTCCAATCGGCCTTCTCATTTTAACCTCCATGCAAAACGGCCGCGCCGTTGACGATCAGCGCCGAATCGGCAACCGCGGGTTCGTTGGCGCCATACGTGATCCCACTGTGCAGATAGTGAGCGTCGTAAGCGGGTGCTATCGGACCGTACGTGTCGGTCAGCGGCGCCGGCGTGATCGCCAGCGCCAGCGCGTTATCGTTGGGTGCGGCCGCCGCGTCGACCTGGTACTGGACGATCCCGCCGAGCGTCAACCTGTCCGATGGCACCGGACCCGCGTCGGAAATCGCCGGCACCACAAACCATATCGAGTCGAGCCACGAGCGCGCCGG
The DNA here is from genome assembly GCA_963724395.1 of uncultured delta proteobacterium. Lineage (GTDB taxonomy): Bacteria > Desulfobacterota > Binatia > Binatales > Binataceae > Binatus. Next base: position 1,984,682 of record CAVRUK010000006.1, read on the forward strand.
CTTGAAGAAAGTCACCGCTGTCGATGCGGTCGAGGCCGCATCGATTGAGACGCTCTGCCCGTCCACGAGATCGATCAGTACACGAAACACCGCCCACCCCTGATTCGACGGATACAAATTGCCGCCCCAGGTCGACTGGCCTTCGAGCAGCGTCACCTCCGCCCATCCCAACGAGGCGAGCGCCTGCTTGATCGACCATGGTGTGCCGCGGAATCGATGTAGTGCGATCGCATTCTTGACCAGTTCGCGCTGCGCAGCCTCAGTCAGCATCTGATCGGTCACTGCGCCGCCGGCCTCGATCAGATTGTCCACGTCGATCAGCAAATCGATGTCCGTAAGCGCGTCGACGCCCAGCGACACCGGCGCGATCAGCTGCCAGAGCGGAGACAAGATGTCGAACTGCCACGCGAGGAAGGGCAAGGCCCCTTCCACTACCGAGTCGATTCTGTAAATCAACAAGGTCGTGAGATCGAGCGCCGCGAGGCGCGCGATCAGCACCAGCAACGCTTGCGTGCGCGTATCGTCGATCGACGGTGCTGCGGAAAGCTCGGGCATTAGCTGTGCTCCATGCTCAACGCCGTCGTCAGAGAGATCATCGTGCAGTTCGCCCACTGCCCTGCCGAAAGCGGGGTCAGCGCCGGCGTCGTGAGCGCCACCCCGTAGACGCCGGCGACCGACAGCGCGGCGATTATCTGGCTCGGCACGATGTCGCGTTGAATCTTGGCGGCGAGCTCGATGGCGAGCTCCTGCACTGCGGCGGTCGCGGCAGCCATCGTCGCGGTCGGATCCGCATCCGAGTAAAGCGTCACGGTCCCGGTGATCTGGTAGTCGACCTCAGTCACCGCCAGCACGTTGACGGTGTCGGTGAGCGGACGCACCTTGTCGGCGCTCAGGACCGCGGTCACTTTCGCAAGCAGCGCGGAGTTCGCGACTCCCACGCTGTTTGGCGCCGCCGCCGGCTGCACAGTCACCGGTCCGGTCAGCACGTAAACGTTCACCGACCCGGGTGCGGGGCTGATAATTTGCGCGTCGACGATCGATGGATCGGCGCCGATCGCGAAAAACCGGTATGCGCCGATTGGTCCTGCGACGCTGAACTGATTTGGCGCGGCCTGAATGCGGGTGCGCAGGTGATCGTCAGTTTCCGGAGCGGAGCCTCCGGTCGTCGTGCTGGTATTAGTTACGCTCGCAATCAAAGCATCCGGATTGAGTTGGACATTGACCTGCCCCGCCAGGTATCCATTGGCAGCAGCTCCTGGAGCCGTCGCCGTGGCTGCGACGCTGCCGGTAGTGGCGCCGGCCGCGATACTGATTGTCGCGCTCGTCGCGAACGCAAAATGGCCATCGCTGGTGCCGGCCAGCGTTCCCGCCGAAATCGTGAACGGCACGGTCAGCGCGCTCGCGAGCGTGAATTGAAGAGTGGTCACCGCGGGTTGCGACGCCAGCCGAGTGACACTCAGCAGTTGACCGAGATAGTCGAGCATCGGGAACGACGCGAACGCGAGCAAATTCTGCTGGGCCGCGTACTGGATCGCATTGCGTACCAGCGATTCGCGGTACGCATACAGATTGATCAACAGTCGCTCGACTTGCGCGGGATAAAGCGTCCGGCCTGACGCTGCCTCGAACTCGGCAATCATATCGGCAAGGATCAGGTTTGGATCGAGACCGTCCGCATCGTTGACGAACACCGGCGGAGACAGCGATGGAATTCCTGCGGCCATCAACTCATCCTTTCATCGCCGTGAGCGCGGCCGGACTAGGCCGTCGCTCCCGGGATCGTCACGGTCGTGGCCTGGACGCTGGCGGCAGCGGCGCCCAGTTTGAGTTGCCAGTTGAGGGTCACGTCGAGATGCGCGCCCGACTGCGTGCTCGCATCGTTCACCGGTTGCGCCGTCACCGAAACAAGATTCACGCGCGGCTCCCAGGTCGTGATCGCCGATGTAAGCTCGCTCACGATCGCGGGCAACGCAACGTTGATCGGAAAATCGATGAACCGCCAAATGTTCGCGCCGAAGGTCGGCCGCAGAGGATCGCTTCCTTGCGGCGTCGTCACGATAATTCCCAGGCATTGCTCGACGTCGGCGATTCCCTGCACCACTTCACCGATGGCTCCCAGAGCCAGCGACCAGTCCGCCGAGGTAATGTCCGCCAATGTGACTGCATCCGCCGACATTCGTCATCCCGCCAACACGTCGGTGCTTGCCGTCACGATCGTTCCGGTCTGCTCGCCGACTTGAACCGTATCGCCGAGCCGCGCGACGCCAGCCAACAGGCCGGTTCCGAGCTGCACCTGTCCGGCCGCCCGGATGATGACGTTGCCGCTCGAGTCGATCTGAATCTGCGCCCCGTTCGCCGTAACATTGAACGCCGCACCTTGCGGCAGGCTCACGCTTAGGATGTGTTCGGTGCCGTCGTACTTGATCTCACCCTGGTCCTGAAACTTCAGATCGAGCAGATGCGCGTTTGAGTCGTACTTGAGTTGCGTGGTGTCCTGGAAAAGCAGATCGAGGATGTGCGCAACCCGATCGTAATCGAAGTTCGTGCCGTCCCGGAACGCGAGATGGAACTTGTCGGCGCTGTTCACCGGCGGCACGTCGGCGTCTGAATAAATCGCGCCCAATACCGCGCCGGCTTCATCGCGCAGATCCATCAGGCATACGACCTGCTCGCCAATGTCCGGAATCCAGTACGCCTTGTCGTTCTGCGTCTTGAAAAAAACAATCGGCAGCCACCAGCTGATCATTTCGTCGTAATCCGGAAACACGACGCGCACCTTTGCGCGCAACGTGTCCTGCTGCTGCACGATCCCGACGCGAAATGTGGGATTCAGCGAGGCAAACCGTTCACGGTATTCGATTATATCGTTCATGCACTGACCCGCCGCGCCGCAATTGAGGTCGAGTATCCTGTCGATCGCGCCAAACGATGCTGCGCCGTCTCGATCAGGTATGTTCCATCGAGCGCACCCCATCCGCTGAGCTGTACATTGTTTCCCGCCACCAGCACCGTGTTCCCCGGCCCTTCCAAAGAAGCGTCGACGAACACCATGTTATGCAAATGAAGCAAGGCTTCAGCTTTCACCAGCGCTTGCTCCGCATTCTCACAGCGCGCGACGATCTTGAGCGTGTCGCCAGTCGGAGCGGACGGGTTCGCGGACACCGACTGGGTGATCAGTTGCTTCGTGTCAGGATCGAAGTACGAGAATTCCGCGCCATCGTAGATTCGTCGCGCGCGATTCCGAAATGAAAATCGAACCGTATCCGATCTCATGATCGTAGTCACCGCCGGTACGGACTCGAGCACCGGCCGCGAGTAGAAGATCAACTGCCCCGCCCGCACGGTAAAATCAAAGTTGTGTTCACGCGCGAGGCGCTTCAGAAATTCCAAATCCGTCTGGCGCCGTTGGGTGACGCGGGCAAACACCACGTCGCTCTCGGACTCCGAAGACGCCGTCACCATTACCAACCCGTACTTCGCCGCGATCAGCCCCGCTATTTCCACGATGCCGATGTTCTCGTACGCCACCGAATTTGCCGTGCGCATCGCCGGCGTGATGTAGGCGGCAAGGCAGCGGAGTCTCATCACGTCGGGCGGACCGTCCAGTTCCAGTTCGTCAATCTGAAATTCGCCGCAGTCCAGCAGAGCCTCGCCGCTATAGCCAATCTGCAGACTGACTACGTCGCCGAGCGCCGGATACCAGGGGCCCTGCCACTGTTTCGCTGAGTCTTCGACTTCCACTTCCAGCTCGCCCGAAGCGCCATCAAGCCGATCGACATATCGGATCGCAAGAACCATTTGCGACACATCGGCGCTAATATTCACACCCAGGTAACTGAGTATCCATTGAGGCGAACGAACTGTATACGATGCGCTCGCCGCCATTACGCACTCACCGCCTGAGGCAGTTTCCAGGGCGGCAAGCTGACTGTAACCACGGCACTCTTTTGCAGGATCGGCACCGCGATCGATATTCCTGCGTCGAACACCGGCTCGATCGGTACACTCGGATTAGCCATTATGATCGGCGAATAGTCAGTCGGATCGGCATAGTATTGCCAGGCTAACAAGTCCCATCGCTCACCCGCCGTCGTAATGTGGAGTATGAATGATCCCGATGGCGTCATCGCGCGGCGCTCCTCACGATCACGGCAACGGACACATCATCCGCCTGAAGATTGGGCGCGCTTGAGCCCGTCGCGGATGGGATACTGAGCAATGCAGAGACGCCTGGCGTGAACGATCCGTCCGGGCCACCGCCGGCAGTACCGTTTGAACCCGTCGCGATTCCGAGCGGAGAAACCGCGGCCACCGGCTGCGCATTGGAAAGAAGTTGGAGGTCAGCTATCCATTCCTTCAATGTGAGCGCGACCCTGATTGCGATGGGAGCGCCGCTCGCCGACAATTGCTGCGACCTCATTTTGATCGACTCGATCACAAAGAACCCGCGGAACCCTCCATTGCCAAAGACCAGCGGCAGTGCGAGATGCTGCGCGGCCGTCGCGCGCAACAGCGCCAACTGCGCCGCGGGATTGGTGAACGACGAGTGCCACATCAGCTCGAAGCTCAGCTTCTCGAGCTCGTCTCCGACCCATTGCACGCGTGGCTTGCTTTCAATCACCCGCTGCTCGGCGAAATCATACGCCGCCGCTGATTCGTAACTTTCCGGAGAACCGATCACCTCGAATTGAATGTCGCCCAATACTGCGAACAAGGAATTGCTCCTCAGAACTGTGCGCGCTCGCGCCGCACCGATTCTCGTCTCAGTTGATTGAACAGTTCGTCACGATGTGCGCTAAGTGCACCGATCGCATCGCGCGCTAGACCGCCGCCTGCCACTGACTCATTGATCACGACCGTCGGCGACGAATGAACGGTGATTCCCGCGTCCGCGCCGCCGCCATCTCGAGCACGGGCATTACCTGCAGATTCTGCAAACTCGCGCTGGGAAAGATTCCGGATCGGAATGACTTCTCGAATCGATGAGGCCGTGCGCGCGCTCGCGACAAGACCGTCTCTCGATCTATTCGAAACCTGTGCGTCGGATCCTTGCGACGATTCCATACTCGCGACAACCATTTTCTTCGCGCCTTGGATCGCGCGATGCGACCGCTCGGCGAAATCGCGCGCGGTCTTCATATCTGGCCGTATAGCCTGGGGTGCTACATTGGAGTTTCGTTCAACTCGCGACAGTGCATCCATCGCGGGCGCGAATTCCTGAATCCCTCGCTGCAAGTGGTCGCCACCATCGAACGTCGCACCCGTGCGATGTAGCCCGTTCACCGAATTTGCCGACTTGGTTGAATGGCTTGCCGCCTCGGCAAGCCGACGGTACTCCGGAAACGAAACACTCGCGGGGACTCGCAGACGATGACCTGCAAGTGTCCGGACCTGCGTGGTCGCACGCGCAATCCGGACGTTTTCTCGTCCGATGCTTGCGAGTCGCTCAAGAATGCCGAGCGCACGCGCCGAACGCGCTCCGCTAATTTTCGCCGGCGTGCCGATTCTTCTGGATTGCCTCGCCATTGATAACTCGTTCGGCGCTAGTGAGGGTTCAACTAGGCTCGCGCGACGTTACGCTCGAATGGGCGCCGCTGAGAGGTCGCGGCTTCGACTCGCAGCGGACGCCCTGCGAGCTCCTTGCCGTTCATCGCTCGCAGCGCGATCGCGGCGTCCTCTTCGTTCGACATCTCTACGAATCCGAATCCGCGCGACCGCCCGTCGAAGCGATCGCGCACGATCTCGGCGCGTTCCACTCCGCCGATCTCGGCAAATGCCTCGCGTAGATCTCCATCGCCTAACGAAAAACTCAGGTTTCCTACAAACAATCTCACTTTCATCGTCTCACCGTTTCGCATGATTCATCAGTTCATGCATTGCGTTATAGTCAGCGTCATTACTAGTCGTCATTAGTCCCTCCGCCGCGTTCGACGCGCATCCGTTCGTAGGACGTCATCGCGTCGAGCCAGTACGACAGCTCCGCAAAGTCCATCTCGCTCAGCTCCCCGACTGAGAATCCGGATTGAACGAGGCCTGCGAAGTTCGCTGCGGAGGGCGGTCGAAATTTTCGTCGATCACCTCGGCCTGCAGCGCCATTACGTCCGCAAGATCCATTTCGAGCACGTCCTCGTACACGATTTTGCGTCCGTCCACGCGCGCCAGCTCCGCGATCAACGCAAATATCACCGCACTCGCCTCGCCGCCTGCCGCTGCCCGCTGTGCCCGCATCAAGTCCCGCCCACGACCCTTTCGCACCTCGGCGCGCGTGCCCGACGGCAAATCGATTGTCCGGATATCCTCTTCGCTCTTTGCTTCCGCGCCATCGACACGTACTCCATTCACAATGATTTCGCCGGTCTTCATTAGTCATCGCTCCGTCTTCTGGTTTCAGCGCAATGCCAGGTCAGCCGCCGAGATTGGATCGAAACAGACTCAGTTGATCGACGCCGCCCACTACGTAGATATTGGCGAATACGTCGTACAAGTATATTTGCACTCCTGCCACGAATAGTTCGCAATGATAGATACTTACTACCGACGTGGTCTCGACCATTTTGTGCTGACGAAATGTGGGGCTTCCGGCGTCTTTGAAGATTCCCGTCATCAGGTAGACCACCGGCAGCTGCGCGCTTCGGCCCTGGCTGGTGTACTGCTCCAGATTTCCTCGCGCCTGGAAGGAATGTGTTTGAAATGGACTGGTCGAAATCGTCAGAGTGTCCGCGTCGAATGACGACCATTTGATTTTCGACTCGAGCTTTTCCACGCCCGCCCACAGTTCAGCCGTCCCCGCCATCCCCAGGCCCTTATAGTCAATCATCTTGTGCTTGGGATTGGCGATTTCGATCTCTTCGGCACGGCCCAGCAGGCCGACGCCGTCGATGTATATATTTGCATTAGTCAGTGAGCTGATCTGGATATTCATTCTGTCTCCCTGGGATACGCGCTGATTACGACGTCGCTCCCGCCGCTGCGGTGATCGGACTGGTTTGTCCGAGTTGCTGCAGCAGCGTCACGTCTATAAATGCCTCGAAAGTGATTCTCTCTGAGGGTGGCGGGGGCATTACGTCGATGTCGAACACCAGTTGCCCGGCTGCGATCTGCGCGGCTGGATTCTCCGCGGGGTTGAAACTCGCCGCGCCGGCGACCAACGCGCCCCGCTGGATGAGCGATCTGATGAAGGCGTTGGCGCTCGCCAGGATCGCGTCAATCAACGCGTTGGAAATTGGCTGGTCGATGAACTGAAGCATCGCGAGTTCCAGCGATTCCTCGATTGCGTCCATCGTGCGGCGTACCGAAATAAAATTGTCCGGCGCGGTTGAAGTCGGGTACTCTGCGCTTCTGTTCCCCCACACGCGGAGGCCGGTGCCGAATGCGTTGAACACCGTCACGATTCCCGCGGCGTTCAGATTGTTGGTGTCGGACGACGCGTCGAGAATCGACGCGTAGAGTTGTACGTCAGGCCCGAGCATTCCAACGACCTCCGTGTTCGATGGCGACCACCAGTAGCCCTGGGCCAGGTCCTTGGCCGCGATCGCTCCAGCCACCCACTGCGAATACGGCCCCACCGAGTTCGCGTTGAATTGCGAGGTCAACGGCAGACCCGAACTGTTGAGCGTGACTCCTGTCGGTACGATTCCCGTGTCGTAAAAAGTCTCCTGCGGGTAGCACAGAATCGTTCGGCCGCTCGACGTCGCGAAGGCGTTGCCCACCGCCCCGCGATTGGCGATAACCGTCGTTGGTGTTGTTGCCGGCGGCGAGTCTACCAGCGCCATCGCGCGAATCTTGCTCGCCATCGCATCGAGGCCCGTCGCCACGGTGGCGTCCTGTGAGTAGCTCGGCGCAATTAGTATCTTGGGGAAAAATCCCATTGTTCCGTAGGTCGTCTGAAATGCCTGCATCCCCGTGTACACGCCGCCCGTGATTGCCCCGATCACGTCAGCGTCCGCCACCTTCGACGGGTCCGCGTAGTTGAATGCGACTAACACGCTCGCGCCAGCGGTAATATGTCCTCCCGATCCCGTCGGCACGATCGCGATCGCGCCGTTCACCGCGTCGAGCGTATAGTCAGTGCCCGCTACATACGTAGTACCCGCCGGATTACTAGTGACTACCACGCTCGACACGCCCATATGGCCGAGGTTGATCGCTCCCTGCGCGTTGAATGTGAACGCGGTCGCAGCAATCGCCGTAAAATGAATGCTGGGATTGAACACGTTGACGACGATCGCTTGTCCCGCTCCCTGCGCCTGGATCGCCGCCAGCGCGTACGGAATCGAGTATCCTCGAGCCAGGGGACCGAAGTTTGCCGCGTCGAGCGCCGACGACACCAGCGCCGGTGTATTGGGCGCCGGCGCGACCGACGGCAATTCCACCGCCCACGTCGGCGCCGTCCCCACCAGTCCTATCACCGCCGATTTGACGACCGTGACCGGAACCGGTCCGTTCGGCACTTCGATCACCTCAACCCCGTGCAAGAAACTAGCTGGCATGTGTCACCTGTTACTCAGTTGAATCAAATTACTATTCATTGTGGTTTAGTTGGTCGGTTCGCCCTGGCCCGCAGTCGCAATAGCCACTTCGGCGTACGTATATGCGATCTGGACCGTCTCGCCGGCGGAGATTGCACCGCCCGGGAGCGCACTGACTATTCCGTTCGCGCGATCTACCGAGTAATCCGTGCCCTGGATCAGCGCTGAGCCGCCCGAGCCCGTGATACTCACGGCAAACACATTGCCCTGCGGAAGCTGTATCTGCTGATTTGAATTGAACGTGTACGCCGTCGCCCCAACCGTGATCGAGGTCTGCCCTCCTTCTTCAAGGGCGATGCCTTTGATAAACAGCGGGAAATCATCGGGTTGCGAGGCTTCGACTGCCACCGTGCTCAGCATGAACGTCGAAGCGTACGTCCACACGCCGCCCTGCTTGTCGCGCTTTACAAATTTTTCGCGCACCGGAAACATCTTGCGGCATCCCGGAATCAGGTAACCGGTCAACGCTGTGCGAATGCTTTCGATTATCGCGTAGGCCCCGGGACTCGGCCCTGACGGATCGCCGCCGACCGCCCATCCAAGGTCGCGCATCACTATCGCGACCTCGAACTCGAGTTTGCGTTCCTGGATTATCGCCGCGGTGTCGAGCAAGTCGCCGTACTGCGCGCCCTTGTACATCACCAGCGCCGCGCCCACCCGATGCGTCAGGCGCCAGCTCTCAGGATTATCCGGATAGTGTGCGATTTCGATCGAGTTGATCTGTGAACTCAGCTGATTGACGATCGCGTCCTCGATCGTCGCGATATCGATCGCGGTCGGTGGCGTAAACACCGTTCCGTTCCACGGCGCGTCTAGCATGGCACCCATCTCAGTAGCCCTTCAGTTTGCCGCGGTTGAAAACGCGATTCGGTGCATGCACTGTCTCTACGGCCCCCACGGCCACCGGCGGTTCCATGCCGTCTGCGGAGAGACCGAGCGTGAGCTCGCCGGCCGCAACTTTCGTCAGCATCGCGAGCGCGTCTTCATAACGTTTGCGCGCGTCTTCGAGGTCGTGCAGCGGCCGCAGCGATTGCAGCCGGTACATCGCGATATCGGTCGTGAGACGGTTGAGAACGGCCGGCGGATCAGTCAGCGGCAGCGCGAAGCGCCCTTCGATGTATCCGTCGATCTCCGCTGAAGCGTCGGCCAGGGCCTGCGTGATCGGCACATCATTTACCGTAGTCGCCGTAGGATCTTCATTAGTCAGTTGAACCAGGTCTCGATTAGGGTATCGGTTGATCATGTCCTGCGCGGTCGCGTAACTCACTGTCCTAACCTCATCGCTTCGGAAGTGACTATTCGCCCGAAAGGTCTCTCCGCGGGCGCGGGACAACTGATTTGCGCCCGCGGAGAGTGGGCTCGCATTCCGGCGCCGTGGGCAGGAGGGGAACCCGCGGCATTCCGGCTCAGGGAAACTGGTTTCATCGCCGCGTCCTTACGCCAGGAACTCACTGACGATAAGGTCTGCGCTGTTGCGCCAGATGTTCGAGGTCGCGACGCTCGCGCTCGCGCCGGCGCCGGCCATGAATTCCGAGTTGAGCAATTGACGCGCGACTTCTTCCAGCGTCGGCGGCACCAGCAAGTAGACGCCGCTGCGGCTCGACAACGCGCCAAACGGCTGTCCTGCATCGGTTTTGAACGCTCTCATCGCCGCGCGCGCCGCTCCGTAGTTGGTCGGATTGCTCAGATCGGTGTTGCTCGCGTACGCCAGCTGCCAGAGCCCGACTCCCGTGTTGGCGCGCCCGTCGACGCCGTAGCGGAACTCGCGCCGGTTGAAGACCGCCTCGTCCGCGACATTAGTCATTCGCGTCACTGCGTATTCGCGGCGCAGCTGAAAGATGAAAGGACGAATCACCCGCGATGCGTCGATCAGGTACCAGTACGCACCCGACCCGCTCGAGTTGATATTCGCCGCCGTGGTCCCGGCCTGGCCAAGCAGGCCGACCGGATGACTCGCCGAGAAAAAAGGCACCCCGTCGAAGCCGACCACGTCGCCCGGATTTGCCACCGCGTCCTTGATCATCGCGAACAGCAGCATGTCCGGATGCACCTTGGTGTCCCATCCAAGCTGCTCGATGATCGGCTCGTAGGCGCCGTAGGTATCGTCCTCGATATCGTTGCGATCGATAGCCACTGTATCTTCGAAATTCCGATTGACTATTGTGTATTCATGCGTTTCGAGTGCCTGGAGTACTCTGTCGCCTAGCCACTCGCGGAACTTGGTAGTGCGGCCGAGCCACGGATAGGTAGTCTGGCGCGACGCCGAACGCACTACGCTGGTAATCTGCTCGTAGTATGACGGCGGCTTCTCGAACCCGCGCTGGAAGACGACATCGAAGCCGGTGAACAATGCGGTCAGATTCGCTGCGCTGATTTCCATCTAATTCTTCCTCGTCTTCATTTTTTCGCTTTTCACTTTTTACCGAGCGTCATCGTCATGCGGCGGCGGTCGACTGATGCCAGAAATCCACCCACACCTGGCCGCTCGGATCGATCGCAACCACCGTTCCGGCCGCCGCGTATTGCTGCACGGCCGCGCCGCTTGCGCGGTCAGTCGCCGTGACGTTGTTGTCGTCGAGCGCGAAGCAGACCAGCCCGACTTGCGCCGCGCCAACCGATCCGTCCGTCGCGTAGAGGAACACTCCCTTGCGCGCCGTGATCGAAATCGCGCCCGCGGCGCCTGGATTGTTGATCGCGTTCTGCCCCGGGATTCCGTTGCTCACGTATTCGGCGCGCCCAACGACCTTGAGTGCGTTCGAGACCGTCGTCGTCGCCGACGCCGGCACCGCATTGCCCGCCGCGTTCAGGGCGACCATCCCGCCCAGGTAGACGTTGGTGTTCGCTTCGACCGGATAAACGCGCATCCTGCCGCCATCAGCCATCTCGGGCGTGTTTCGCGCATTGGTTAGAGCCGCCATCTTTTCACCCTCGTTGATGCGCTCCCGCCGCTTAAGAGCGGCGCGAGGCGCGAGTTAATCCTCGTTGTTTCGAAAATCAGCGCCGCGGATTTCCGCATTTCGCAGGTCCGCTTCAGCTCGTTCCAGGCTCAGGAAGTCCGCGCGTCCGCGCTTGCGCCGCATAAACTCCGAATGCTTCAAGCCGAGCTGCGCGCAGATTGCGAGCTCAGCCGCGTTGAGCCCGCCCGCGCGCCGGTCGGCCGGCGGCTCGCCGCCCAACCCCAGGTTTTCGCCGACGATCGACGGCTGCTTGGCCGCGAACGCCTGGAATCCGCTCGCGTCCGCGGCGCAGTAGGCGATCGCCCACTCGCGCTGCGCCGGCACGATTTTGCCCGCACGGATCATTTCCTCGACGACGTGCGCGGCGCGCTCTCGCGCACGCTCGGCCCTGAGCGTGTTGAGCTCGGTGAGCGCGCGTTCGAATTCCGCGATCGCCACGAAATGTGCCGGGTCGTGCGCATGCGCGCCGGTCGCCGACGCTGCCGAATCGGCGGCCGAGCGCAGCTCGCGCACTTTTGCGACGACATCCGCGACGGTCGCGTCGCCCTCGAGATTCAGAAGCTCGCGCAACTCTTCAGTTGGAAATTCCATGCGTTCGTCCCTCGCGTTTGACGCTTTTGTGGCCGTGCGCGACGCCGCTATCGCGGTCAGATGCAGATTCGGATTGTTGGTGAGACCCGCTCGCAGCAGTCGGGTCACGACCCCATCTTTCGGATCGAACTGGAACACGGGCGATACGTACCGGTACTCGCGCGCCACGATCGAATTCGCCGCGCGCGCGGTCCATTCCACGCGCCCCCACACCGCGCCGTCCCGCGCCTCGAGTTCGCGAATCCATCCGGCCGCCGGAGCGGGCCGTCCCTCGGGCGCGCCGAAGTCGGTCGCATGGTCGTAGTCGATCGGCAGGCCAGCATTCATCTGCATCGCGGTGGTCGAATCGATTACCGCCGCCGGATCGTCGAGCCGGAATGGCCCGCGCCCGTCGCGCCCGTAGAACACGCCTGCCGGCAACAGCTCGATCCATTCGGGCGCCGCCGCGACTTTCTTCTCGATTTCCACTGCGGAGGCGGGCGCACCGGCGGTATCGATCACGAACGAAGGAATCAGTTTGCCCGCCCGCGTCTCGCTTTCACCGCCGGTGCGTGTAATGAGGTGTTCCATCGAGGGGCATTGTGCATCGAGTTTCGAAATTGCATAAGGCTGAACAGTTCAGCCCTGAACTTTTGTGGCTATCGGTTAAATCATCGCTACTAATGGTAGATGCCGGCGCGGGTTGGCGCCTCGCGTTCACACGCGCTGGCCTGTTAGAACTTGCCTGCCATGAAATCCGCTGCGCCCGTGATCGAGGTATCCGCGCTGCGCGTCGAGCGCGAGGCTGTCATCCTCGATTCAATCGATTGGCGCGTCGCACGCGGCCAACATTGGGCGATTCTCGGCGCCAACGGCTCGGGCAAAACTTCGCTGCTGCGCGTGCTGACCGGATACCTGCCGCCGACCGCCGGGCAAATTCGCGTGCTCGGTGAGACTTACGGGCGTTTTGACTGGCGCGAGCTGAGGACGCGCATCGGGCTGGTCAGTTCCAGCGTGCATCAGATGATGGAAGACGGCGAAACGGCTCTCAAAGCCGTCCTCAGCGGACGCTACGCGCAAATCGGCTACTGGGGCGAGATGCGCGACGACGACCGCCGCGCCGCCGACGCAATCCTTCGGCGAGTCGAGGCCCGCGCGCTGCGAGATCGTCCGTGGCGGTTTCTATCGCAAGGCGAACGCCAGCGCGTGCTGATCGGGCGCGCGCTGATGGCCTCGCCGAAGCTCATGATCCTCGACGAGCCGTGCGCCGGCCTCGACCCGGTCGCTCGCGAGCACTTCCTGCAATTCATCCAACGCCTGGCCCGCCTTCGCGGCGCGCCCACGATGGTGCTCGTGACGCATCACGTCGAAGAGATCGTCGCGACGTTCTCGCACGTGCTGGTGCTCAAGGCAGGCCGCGTGCTCGCGGCCGGACCGCGCGCGCGAGCGCTCACGTCCGCAATACTGTCCGACGCATTCGCCGCGCCGGTACGCCTCAAGCGCGAACGTGGCAGGTACTCGCTCTCGGTGCGGCCGCATCGCGGAATCGTAATCTGAAGGGACCTTTGCGAAAGGGGGAATGGATCACTTTATTGAATTTGAACCCCACGGTGGGTTTCAAACTTCCTTCGGCAGGGGTGACCCCTGCACCCGGTACTAAGAGAAGATGCCGGCGGACACCTTTTATCCTCTCCCTGTAAGGGAGAGGATACAGAAAGCGGCGGGCCATTTTTGGCCCGCCGCTTTGTTGCGCGCGATGTTACTTGCTCGCCGGCGTCTATTTCTTCATCTTCGGCGCTTTGCCGGTGCCGGACAGCGAGACCATCTGCGGTGCTCCGGTGGCGGTGTCCGTTATCATCAGCTTTTCGCTTTGCGGCGTGGTATCGGTCGGACTGAAGGTCACTTCCACCTTACAGCTCTTTCCCGGCGCCAACATTGTCGTGCATTGGCTGCTGACCGCGAACGGCGGGTCGGTCGTTTGACCGGTTACGGTTATGGTAATCCCGGATTTCTTCGCACTGCCGTTCTTGAGCGTCACAGTCTTGGGCTTGCTGGTTGTGTTCTCTGTAGTCTTGGTGCCGAAGCTCAAGGACGTGGGCTTGATCGACAGCGTACCGACGGGCGTCGGGGTCGCGGTTGGCGTGATGGTTGCGGTCGCCGTCGCGGTCGCAGTTGCCGTGGCCGTCGCGGTCGCGGTCCTGGTTGCAGTGGCAGTAGGCGTTGCCGATCCGGTCGATGTCGATGTCGCCGTCGCGGTCGCGGTCGCTGTCGCCGTCGGTGTGCCGACGGTTGCCGTTGCGGTCGCGGTCCCGGTTGCGGTCGCCGTCGGGGTCGCGGGGGTTGCAGTTGCAGTCGCCGTCGGCGTCACGAACGCCCCCGGACACGAATTCCCCGCAGGATTGACCACCGTCAGGAAGGCGTTGGTGCTGCTTGCTCCCGCCGCATTATTCGCAAGCTGGTATGCGTTCGAAGTGACCGGGAAGTCCGTCGAGTAGGTCGTTCCCGCCACGAAAATCTGATTGGCGACTGGATCGTATCCCAGCCCGAGCCCGACGTCTGCCGTTCCCGATCCTCCGAGCAAACTCGAATACACCAACTGGCTCGGTGCCGACGACTGCGTGGTATCCAACGCCGACACGAACGACGTTATCGGCACCTGCTCGCTCATGAACGATATACCACTGCTCTTATTCGTCGCTTGGCAATTGTTCGCGCTGGTTGGGAATGTACTCATGAACGCTTTTTCCATCGGCGAAGCAGAAGTCGCGATGCCCGTGACGTAAACAATTCCGCCGTGTTCCGCCATCGCTCCGACAGCATCACCGACTCCGACATTGAGAAGTCCGTCGACGACGAACTCGAAACCCTTCCCGCCGAGGTAGGTTGAATAGATAACCTGCGCCAGTCCCGCGTTGGCGGTGTCGAGTTCGGTGATAAATCCAGTGAACCCAGGAGGCCCCGCGGTCGCGTTGGCATTGTTCGCCGCCTGAAAAGGAGGTTTCGTCGTGCTGACCCCCGCCAGGCTGCCCATCACAGGAAAGTTCGTCGAAGCCGTCAAGCCTGCGACGTATATGTTTCCCGAGTCGAGTACGATTGCGGTTCCAACGTCGCCTATAGTTAAGACAGGTTCGCCGAAAACGGACACCGTAGACCCTGAACCACCAAGGTAGGTAGCATACGTCAGCGATGTTCCAGACGTCCCGTTCGGATTGAACTCGGCGACGAACGCATTGCTGCTGCCAGCGCTGCCTGCGAACGTGCCTTGCGCCGCGTTTTTCACCGGGATGTTGGTCGAGAACGCAGCACCCGTTATCGCTACTTCGTTGGCCGATTCAACCGATATGCCAAGGCCTACGTCGCCTTCTTTTCCATTGCTGGTCCCGCCGTAGTAGCTCGAATAGACAGGTGTAGCGCCGGCACCGTTGCCTCCCACGACCATGATGAACGCATTGCTCAGTCCGCCCTCGCCGGTCGCGAGTTGGGACTGCGCCGCGTTGCCGGTTACAACAAATCCGTCCGCCGTCGTGCTCTGCGTATTGCCCACAATGTAGGCGTCGCAATCCGTCATGCATCCCGGCACCACCGCTACGCGCGCCGCCGTGGCATTTTCGGAGCCGGGGATGTAGCACGAGTAAACGAGGCTGTCGCCACCGGCAGCCAGTTCACTGACGAAGCCGACGTTGGTGTCCGCAGCCGCTCCATTATTTTTTCCAGTGGTGCCCCAGGCTCCGCAATTTTGGACGCCGGGAAAATTCGGCCCGGTTGAATGCACGTTGCCCGAGTAGGTTTGCCCGACGACGTACGCGTCGCCATTGCCATCCGCGGCGATGCCGAAACCCAGGTCGCCGTTGCCGTGTCCCACGGCGCCTGGCTTGGTGTCGCCCTGGGCGCCCAGGTAGGTCGCGTAAACCAACGACTGACCATTGGACTTGTTGGTGTTGAACTCCGCGATGAAGACGTTTGGATTCTGCATCGGCGGAGAGTCGGCGCCCTCGAGCATCGGCTGGAAAGAACCGGCGGTCGGGAGATCGTTCGAGTATGCCGACCCGACGATGTATGCGTGGGGCGGCGACGCGCCATCGAGCGAGAGGTCGACTCCGGTTTCAGAGTCGATCAGGCTTGCATTGCCCAGGAACGACGAGAATTGCTCCAGGTTCAACGGCCCCGTGCTGGAGGCATGTCCGCCGAAATAGGTCGAGTACGGAATGGTATTGGCTATCAGCGCGACCTGCGGATCGATGTACAAGGCCTTGCCGCGATCATAGCCGGCCAGCGTGAATCCCACCTCTCGCGTCGGGATTCCCGCGACCACGGTGCCGTCCCTCGCGAGCTTGAAGCTGCCCTCGACCGGCGTCCGGCTGCCGTCGGCATTCTGCTGATAGTTAACCGGCTTCGCGATCCTGATTGTTCCCGAGCCGGTCGCGATCACTATGTCGCCCGACGCGGTCTGCGTGGTCGTGGCCGGACCTTCGATCGCAAACTTGATCTTCGAGGTATCCGCGCCCGGAGCCGCGACGAGATCGTACTCAAGTGCGCTGGGCGTGCCGTAGTAGACGACGTCGACGCCCGGGTACACGTCATGGAATCGCACGCGGCCGAAGGTCGGGACGTCGCGATGCCAGTTTTTCTGTTCGCCGATCAGATAGTTCACGTGCCCCGGCAGCGGCTCGAGCCCTTCGACCGCCGGATGCGGATTCGCCCCGACCAGGCGCACTCGCACCGCCGACTGCGTCATCTTCGTCTCGCCCTCAGCCTTGTAGGGAAACCCCTTCGGCGCGGGTCCCTTGTGAAACTCGCCACCGATCAAAGAAAACACCGCGGCGTCGTCGGTCAGGAACAGCGAGTAGCGTCCGCTGCGCGCTAGATACCTGACGCTCTGGTTGACCTGGCCCTGATTCTTCTCGAAATAGAGCGGCAAGCCGGCGATTTTGTTTAGTGCATCCTTCCGAGCTTGCTTCGGATTCTGCACCGCTTTGGTTGCCCTGTACGCCGTGCCAGCCCGCGCGCCAAACGTCATCACGACGAAGGCGACCGTCGCGATTGCCCCTACCGATAGCGCCGCGACAGTAAAACGCGCGCGCGCCGAAACGCCCGAAATACCTACAGACATTGGTGTCCTCCCCGTGTAGATCCCGCCGTTTAGTCAAAACCGCCGCCTGCGGTGAGTCCGTCCGCAGACGAAAATTGCAATTTGCGCATTAGTATCATTACGTTCGTCTAAAGACAAGGTAATTGACCACAGCGATCTAAAAGCGCGCTGTTAACAGAATAAGACAAAGAGGAATCAGGAAAGCCTTTGTAGCAACGGCGCGGGTGAGTCATCCAGCGTAAGATTGCGCGTCACAGCGCGTCGTTATCGCGAGGTCAGGATTAGCGCCGATCGCGTATTTTCTTGACACATTTGGGCAGCGGTCACCGGTTTCGCCGGGTGAGGTGCAACGCCGGGAAATCGCACTCGCCGACTCGTACAACCGCAATTAAACAAGACACTGAGTCCGGCGCCCGACAGCAGCACAACCACGCACAACTGCGACGGCCAGCGTTGTATCTCTCCCGTCGCTCACCTTCGGCGCGCGCCGACCTCTCGTCAGTCAAGGAGAGGTTAGGAGTCCGGGACAACGGCAAGGAAAAGACCGAGATTCTTCGCTTCGCTCAAGAATGACACAAAAAAAGTTCTAACAGGGGCGAAGCCCCGCATCTTTCTTCGTACTGGGTGCAGGGGTCACCCCTGCCGAAGGAAGCGTGAAACCCACCGCGGGTTTCACATCAAATAAAGTGACTTCCCGTTCGCCATCCTCTCACTTTCCCACCCCACTCATCTTCACCGTAACCGTCTGATGCTTTGGGTCGCTGCTGGTTATCTCCAGCATGCCGCGCGCCGTTCCCTTCGCGGTCGGCGCAAACTGAATCGTCACCGCCATCGAGCCGCGTGGATCGATCGTGAATTCTCCGCCGCTCACCACGAACGGGGCGCCCTCGGTCGGCACTGCCGCCGCCAGCGTTACCTTGCCCGCGTTCTTGAGATGAATCGTGCGCGACGGCGATTGGCCCCCGACCGCAACTTTGCCGAACTTGATCGACTTCGGACTGACTTTCAGCTTACCGCCCGGCGACGGCGTCGGCGTCGCGGACGGCGTCGCGGTCACGGTCGCGGTTGCCGCGGTTGCGGTCGGCGTATCGCTCGGGGTCATGGTCGCAGTCGCAGTCGGCGACGCCGACGGGGTCGCGGTGGCGGTCGGAGTCGCGGTGGCAGTCGCGACAATACGGTCGTAGATCAACGAGCGATTGTTGCTGGTGTCCGCCACGTAGAGATCGATATTCGAATCGACCGCCACCGCGGCCGGCGCGCACAAGCTGTCCGCGCCAACACCGTTCAAGTCGCCCGGCGCGATTCCCCGATTACATCCCGCGGTCGTGAGATTGCCGGCCGCCCCCTGCCCTACCGCTATCGCCGCCGCGGCGTCCGCACCGAACGGCGGCTGGTACCCGAGCACGCGATCGTTGTTCACGTCGGCCACCCACAGATTGCCGAGCGCGTCGAGCATCAATCCCGCCGGTGCGCATAAGGTAGCCGCGCCCGGCGCCGTCGCGCCGCGATTACATCCCGACGCCGTGAAATCGCCGCCCTGGCCTATTACCCGCGTCGCATTCTGCGTGCCCGCAAGCGGCGCGTCGATTTCGATCACGCGGTCGTTGCCGGTGTCTGCGACAAACAGATTCCTCGACGCGTCGAGCGCCACGCCGCCCGGATTGCACATGCCGCGATCGCTCGGCGCCGGGTCCTGACCCACGCCGTCGGCGCATAACGTGTTCGAGAAATCAGCGATCGCGCCCTGTCCGTACGATCGACTCGCAATTGCGTCCGATGCAACCGCCGGATTACCGGCCTTCGCGAACTCGAGCACGCGATTGTTCGCGGCGTCGGCTATATAGATGTTACCGGCGCCATCGACGGTCACCGCCGACGGATTGCACAGGGTCGTCGCGCTCGCGCCGCTCGGATTGCAGCTCCGCGTCGTAAACGCCCCGCCCTGTCCGTACACAAAATCCGCCGTCGTGTCGCCCGCGCCCGGCTCGCCGCTGGCCGCGTCGAACGGCGTGTTGTAGACCAGCACGCGATTGTTGCCCGAATCCGCCACGTACAGATTTCCCGTTCGATCGACCGCCATCCGCGCCGGACCGCATAGGCTGTCCGCGCCGAGTCCCGCCACGTCGCCCGCCGCCACGCCGTTGTTGCATCGGTACGAGAAGAGGTCGGGTTGTCCGAACGCGATATCCGCGGGCTCAGCGCTGACGAACCTCGACACGTCATTCCATCCGAGCACGCGATTGTTGATGCTGTCGGCGACATACAGATGGCGCCGCGGCGGGTCCGACGACGTGTCCACAGCGACAGCGATTCCGCCCGGCGCATTTTCGCCGATCGCATCGACGAAATTCGGCGCGTTGTGCGACCGATCGATCTGCCCGCCGGCGCCGTTGGCGACCTTGTTGCCCGGCAAGCTGCCCTCGTTGAACTCGAGCACGCGGTTGTTCGCCTGATCGGCGACGTAGAGATTGTTGACCGCGTCGATCGCGAGACCCATCGGGAATTGCAGCGACGCGGCATTCGGATTCTGCGCGCCCGGGCCGATCATCAGGTTGAGCAGGTCGGCCGTCATCAGCGGCACCGGCTGCGTGTACTCGTAAACCTGGCTGCGCGGCTCGGACGAGACATAAAAATTCCCGTTCGAGTCAGCCGCGACTCCCGACGGCAGCGTCAGGCTGTTGCCTTCGAAAACCAGGTCGGCCGTGACCTTGTTGGTCTGCATAAAGCCGAACGGGCCGTTGTATTCCAGCACGCGATTATTATGCGTATCGGCGACGTAGAGATTGTCGGCGCTGTCGACCGCAATCCCGACGCCGAGGAACGGCGCCATGCACAGTGTACTCGAGGTCGCGCCGCCGCCCTGGTTGCAAGCTCCGCTCGCCAGGTCCGGCTGTCCGATCGCGACGTCGGCAGTCGCGTCACCGAAATTCCCGGGCGGCCCGCTGACACTGGTCATCGGAATCGGCGAGAAAAAAACCAGCGCGCGATTGTTGTTCACGTCGGCGACGAACAGATTGTTACTGGCATCGACCGCCAACCCCTGCGGACCGTTCAGGCTGTCCGGGCTGAGTCCATTTTCATCGGCCGCGTTGGTGACAAAGCTCCCGGCCTGCCCGAATACCGCGTTCGCCGCGAAATTGCTCGTCTGCTCCGAGTTGCGCAGCGCCGCAAACGGATCGGCATACACGAGCACCCGGTTGTTCTGGGTGTCGCCGACATAAACATTGTGCAACACGTCAACCGCGAGACCGATCGGCTGGCAAAGGCTGGTCGCGCTCGGCGCCGAAGCGTTCTGATTGCATCCGTACGAATTGAAATCAGGCTGTCCGATTACCAGGTCCGCCGCGCCGCCCGACACGAACGCGGACGCGCTTTTCCATCCCAGCACTCGATTGTTCTGCGTGTCCGCGACCAGCACGTGGCCGGCGGACTGGTCGACGGTCACGCCGGCGGGCGCGTCCATGCCGGTCGCGTCGACGAAGTTCACCGCGTTCTTGATAAAATCGATTTGCCCAAGCACGCGATCGGCGATCGGCGCGCCAATACCGGCGCGCAAGACGCGCACCGTCGCCAGCAAAAGCTCGGCTGCGATAAGCGCGGCCAATACGATCGAGCCACTCCGCAGACCAGGGCGCACCCGTCCTCCTTCGCCCGCCTTGGCCAGTAAAAAGGAAAAAACTTCCGATCGCGCGCGGTCGTAGAGAGACCAGGCGGACGACATGGTCAGGCAGCGTATTTACTGTTAACTGTCAGTCAAGGAGAGCATAACCCGAAGTGGCGCAGCGCCGAACGCGCCCGAAGTTCCGCAGAGCACAAATTCTCCGCAATTGTCCGACAACTTAATTGAATGTGAAACCCGCTATAGGTTTCACGCTTCCTTCGGCTTGGGTGACCCCTGCACCCGGTACTGAGAAAAGATGCGGGACTTCGTCCTCTGCTATTTCGCTGGCGGCATTGCATCGAGCAGGGCCTTGGCCCGCGCCTCGATCAGACCCGCCATGATTCGATCGGTATGAATATAGAGGCGATCGGTCTTTACGGCGGCGAGGACCATTTCGCCAACCGCGTTTGGATCGGCGCCCGCGGCTAGAAAGGCGTTGGCTTGCGCGATTGCGGCTTCCCGGATTTTCGTTTCCTCAACGGTCACCGACGATGAGGGCCGCGTGTCGTTGCTGTTCGATATGATCTTCGTATTGACTGGACCGGGGCACAATACGCTGACACCAATCTTGAACGGTTCGAGCGCGAGCCGTAAAGATTCCGAAAGACCCACCACCGCGAATTTCGAAGTTGTATAGAGGAGACCGCTGGACGTGGCGGCCAGTCCCGCACCCGAAGCCGTGTTGACTATATGCCCGCCAGCGCCTCGTTTGAGCATCCGCGGCAGGAAAGTCTGGACTCCGTTGATCACTCCAGTGAGATTAATTCCGATTACCCAGTCCCAATATTCGTAAGTCAGGCGCGTAACGTGCTGCTCTCCGGCCACTCCGGCGTTATTGCACAGAATTGACACTGAACCGAGTCGAGATTCCGTTTCGTCGGCGATTCGCGCGTAAGCTGAGCGGTCGCGGACGTCGAGCATGAACGTCTCCACCGGGGTTAATTCCGAGAGCTCGGATTTTGCCGCGGCCAGCGAGGATTGATCGATATCCGCGAGCGCCAATTTCGCGCCAGCTCGAGCGAAGGCGCGAGCGATACCCAGTCCGATCCCGCGCGCTCCTCCAGTTATGAATGCGGTCTTCCCGTCGACACGATCCATGCTTCCAACCTCCCGCTCGCGACCAAAAGGACGCGGCATTATCCGCCGTTCCGATTTGCTTGCATCCCTGTTTGAAGACCCCTAGCACGGCTATCGAGTCTTCGAGAAGCTTCCCCCCGCTGAGCTACTTCCGGATCGAGGGGAACTTAATTGTGTGTGAAACCCGCCGTGGGTTTCACACTTCCTTGGGCAGAGGCGACCCCTGCACCCAGTACTAAGACGAGGTCAGTCAACCGATACTAGTCGTTCTTCATCAAGCCCGTTACGCCCGCGATCAGAATCGCACTGAGCAGCCATCCGGAAAAGATTTGCAGCCACAGGTAGTGCCGCACCAACGAGCCGCGGATCCTGATCTTGTACCCCAGCAGCACAAAGTCGCCAGACGCCCTCGAATTGGGCCACCAGTAGTGCTCCTGATGAAGGTTCACGAATGGCAGAAAGGCGTCCACCGAATACAGCAACGGATGCAACTCCTCGTAATCGGGCTCCGAGGATTCTGGAATATTCTCCGGGAAGGTCGGGCGCATCACGCCGGCGCGCTTGGCCGCCCACACGATAGGCCATCCGATCAGGATGACCAACAACGACCATCCGATAGTCCGCAGCGGCTTGTGTCCGTAGCCGATAGTCGCGTCGAGGAATTCTCCCCATAACGCACTTGCACGGCCATAGCTCGCGTGGCGCAGATCTTCCGAGGCGACCAGCACCGCGACAGCGCCTTCTTCATCGCCTTCCTCGCGGAGCACCTTTGCCAGCTGACGATAAGGTTGCGGGTGATATACGGCTTGCAGCGCAAGCCAGCGCAAACGTGACGGCGCGTCGGCGACGCCGAGGTGCTCGTAGGTGAACCCGTCGATGCTTAACTTGCCCGGCGCCGGCCAGCTATGCGGATCATCGAGGAGGCTCCCTACCGAGGCTCGGTCCAAGTTCAGGACAGCTCCATTCTCGAGCGCCACGTTCTGCCAGACGAGGCTTTTCGCTGACATTCCTGTAGCGATGAAGCCGAAGGGCCCCTGAACATCAGATTGGCCGGGGCCAACCACGTCGATGGGCGTGGGCGTACCCGAGAAGGTCGCGTCTTGCACGAATACGGTGGCTCCGACGCGGGCCGCTGCGATGACGGCACTTCCGTTCACATGAATCTTTCCAAATAGCCCTCCGAAAAACACCTCGCTGGCGACTACGATACCGTGGGCAATGATTGCTGGTTTGTTAGGGTTGTTGAACGTTCCGGAAAACACCACGCTGGTGCCGATCGTCGCTGTGATGAGGTTTACGGCGCCGTCGGCTTCGAATCCGTAACACAACCACACGTCACCCCCGATTCGGGAGGATTCAAAGTCCAGCGCTTTTCTAAAAAATGCTTCTCCAGTTTCGTGTGGTTCGACCGTGGAGTGCGTAAAGTGGCCGCCTCGGGCACCAAGATCGCCATCGATAATCGAATCGTTGAACCACACCTCCCCTGACGCGTGTACTAAATCGAGGATGAGATCGCCGTGAATCTCCGCTGCGCGCCCATCGATCTCGCCGGTGTAGCAGCCGCCCAGGTCGAGGCGCGGGAGCGATGCGTGTTCGAAGGTCATACGCTCGCCGATCGAGCAGTTTCGCAGCGTGACCGCGAATGGAATCGTTACGTCGGCCAGGTAGAGCTTGCCGGTGATTCGCGCGCCGAGCAGCCGGATGCCCTGCGGATCGATCAGCGCCTTGGCCCGAGGATCCACGCACAGCCATCGAATCAGCTCGGCGCGGACCTCGCGCTCCTGGCCCCACTTGTCGGCGTGTGCGGGATCGTTGGACGGATCATCCGGCTTCGCGCTCGGTCCTGCGGACGCAAATCCACCCGGCTCCGAACGATACGAGCCCGCGAATCGAAGCAACGATCGCTCGGCCGGGGTCAGAGTGGAGAACTCGGCTTCGGCGAGCGTCACCAGCGGGACGTCAGGCCCGTGCGCGGCCTCGTCGGCACTGCGCGCGACCGAGGCCGTGCACAGCAGCAACGCCAATACCACGGCGAGCGCTAATCCGCGCCGCTGTCGAGTTTCGCAGATCGAAGTGAACCCCCGCGCCCCGCATCCTAGGAAGCGGTCAGGCATAGCACAATCGCGGCCGCACAGTTGCATCTTGAGCCGCAAAACCCTCACCTACCGGCGGCGATGCGGCCGGCCTTCTCTCCCGTAAAAAGAACGGGCGAGGTAAGAAGGAGCCGGGATTCTTCGCTTCGCTCAAGAATGACACAAAAGAAGTTCTAACAGGGACGAAGTCCCGCATCCCGCGGCGGTGCCGATTCTCTTAACACTGGGTGCAGGGGTCACCCCTGCCCAAGGAGGTGCGGAACCCACGGTGGGTTCCGCATTAAATAAAGTTCCTCCCTTCCACTTTCTTCCGATTTTTCCTTTCTGCATCCACCTGCTAATCTTCCCGTCGAAATCTGCCTAACCGCCGGTACCGGAAAGGAGACCGCGACCATGACCATCAAAGAGCGAATCGGGTTTGTGACCCTCACTCTCGCTGCCGCGTTCGTCGGAGGCGCCGTGTCCGGCCATATCTTCGCCGCCCGCACCGTCGACGCCGCCTACGCCCCCAGAATGGTGACCGCGCAGAAGTTCATGCTGGTCGACGCCCGCGGCAAGACTCGCGGCGAGTTCAACGTCACTAGCAAAGGCGTCGCGCAACTCGCCGTCTTCGATGGCACCGGCACACTGCGCGCCGGCCTCGGCGTCGGCCGCGACGGGGCGCCCGCGCTCGGCATCTATGGCCACGACGGCAAGCCGCGGGCCGAAGTCGGACTCACCAACAGCGTGGCCCGCCTGGTGCTCTACGACGCGAACGCGACCCCGCAAGCCAGCATCGGCGTTGCTCCCGACGGCCAGAGCGGTCTCGGTCTGATGGACACGGAGGGCAATCCGCGCGCCTCGATAATCGTGGAGCCAGACGGCACTCCCACGCTGCGCCTGGGCGATCGAGCCCACGGCCGCATCGGCCTGGATCTGACGCCCGACGGACGTCCCGGCCTCGCATTGCTCGGCACCGACGGCAGGACGCGCGCGTCGCTGACCCTGAACACTGACGGCGCCGGCGCGCTGACCCTGTTCGACAACAACGGCAACCCGGTCAACTCCGTTCCCTGATTGACTCTTCACCGGGGCGGCGCGCGGTGGCCGCCCCGCTTTTATCTCTCCACCCCAAGGAAGCAATGCGCCAACGCCCGACGACTTCAATCGCCTTCATCTTGTT
The DNA here is from genome assembly GCA_963724395.1 of uncultured delta proteobacterium. GTDB lineage: Bacteria > Desulfobacterota > Binatia > Binatales > Binataceae > Binatus. The sequence continues at coordinate 2,009,819 of CAVRUK010000006.1, forward strand.
GATTGCCGCGTTTTCAGCCGCGCTCGCCGGATGCGGATCGATCCAGCCGACGCCGACCCCAACTCCCGAGCAGCAGGCCGAGCAGGTCGAGCCGATGCTCGCGGCGGCGGGCTTCCGAATGCTTCCGGCCGACACTCCTCAGCGCCAGCAGCAACTTAAGTCGCTGGTCCCGTTCGATGTCAACTACTACGTTGGCAAGACCGGCAACCTGCACTACTACATGGCCGATCCGGTGTACTGTAAGTGTATGTACATCGGCACCGAGGAGAATTATCAACAGTACGAGAAACTGAAACTCAACCAACAGTACCAGGAAAAGGAAGGCGCGATTTCCCGGGAAACCCTCGAAGCCCAGCAGATGGAGGATATGGACATGCAGGAAGAGATGTTCAATCCCTACGGTATGGGCCTCGTCGGCCCGATGGGCCCTGTGCTGTACACCTACTGACGCCGGAACACCACTAGTCTTGATTCAAGTTTTCCAGCCGGCTGAATCAAGCAGCTCGATTCGAGTCTCCTGAAAAAATGCAGTTTGACGCCTTCCTCGAACGATGCCGTGCGCAATGGCCCGAGTTCGCCGACCCGCGCCGCCTCGCCCGCTCGACCCATCCCGCCGATCGCTCGCTCGCGCACATCCTCGGCGAAATTCCCGGGATGGCGACCGAGAACAAGCTGCGGCTCCTCAATTGCGCCGTCGCCTCGCTCGACGCGGGCGAAGTTTACGTCGAAGTGGGATGCTACAAGGGCGCGAGCCTGGTCGGCGCCGCGGCGTCCAACCCGCGCGCGCCCATCTTCGCATGCGACAATTTCTCGCAGTTCGACGGCGCCGCCGACGCACTCCGCCGCACCCTCGACGCGCACACCGCGCCCGGCCAGGTCACTTTCCACGACATGGACTTCCGCGACTTCCTCGCCGCCGCGCCATGGCGTCCCGCGCGCATCGGCGCCTACTTCTACGACGGCGGCCACTCTTTCGCTGATCAGTACGACGGCGTCGCACTCGCCATCCCTCATCTCGCCGACGACGCGGTCGTCATCATCGACGACACCAACAAACGCGCCGCCCGCTCCGCCAACGACTTGATAGCGCGCGCCCTTCCCGGCTTCGAACGCGTCCTCGACTTGCGCACGCCCCGCAATCACTCACCCACCTGGTGGAACGGCATCCAGGTCTTCCGCTATCAGCGCCAGCCCGACGACGCGTCGATCAAATTCCCAAGCTCAGGATTCGCCATCAGAAAACTAATCTACGACGACATCTTCCTGGAACTAAAACACCGCCGCCGAGCCCGCCGCAAAAGACTAAAGGACCGCAGACACACAAAACCTTGAACCCACTCCCACTGAGCGGACGGCGACTAAGTCGCCTCCGCGGGAAGGTCTCCCAAACCAACTTCTAACAGGGACGAAGTCCCGCATCTTTCTTTTTTTTAGTACTGGGTGCAGGGGTCACCCCTGCCCAGGGAAGCGTGAAACCCAGGAGGGGTTTCACATTAAATCAAGTGATCCCATCCCCTTCCCCTACTCCTCCCCGCAACGCCCCCAGCACCGGCTCCCCCTCCCCCGCCGCCGCGATCCCCAGCTTGTCCAGTATCGTCTTCTGCCCGACTCGCAGTCCCCGATCCGCCAGCATCGCGACGACCGCCGCGAACACTTTCACATCGCCGTCGTCCGGCAGCCCCAGCTCGATCTTCGGATACCGCCGTTGCGGCCCCATGTTCAGCTCGACGATCGGGCGGACCAGATCGCGCGCGAGTGTCGCCGCCAATCGCCGCGCATCCGCGTTCAGGATGTCCCGGCGGACGCTCTCATGCACTTCCGCGGCCGCTCGCGAGCCTCCCGACCTGGGCATTTCAGTAGTCAATGTCTGCCCGAGCACCGCTTTACTCACTTGCGCATCAAGGTATTCGCAAAATCTCTGATATAACTCCGAGCTGCCATTTTGATGCGCCTCAGTAAACTCTATTACCATCGACTCGGGCATTATCGCGGCCGCATCAGTGCCTATTCGCGATACTGCATTGAGTAATGCCAGTTTATCCTGCTCCGATGCGCCCGGATGGTATTTGCCGACTCTCAGTGGCTGTCCGAATACCTCGGTGAACGTTACCCAGTCCTTTAGTACGTAGTTCTTGAACAGGTATGCCCACCCGGCCGCGCGCGCCAGCCCGCCGCGTATCGGCAAGCCGGCTTTTGCCTTCGCGAAATGTGTTACGAACTTGAACGGTGCGAGCGGCGCCGTCATGGGCTGTATCCCGATACCCGGGCGCATTGACGAGTAAAGTCCGTCACCGCCGAAATGCGTCGGGCGGGTCGCGGCGGCGTCGCTCTCGACCGGAATAATCTCGCCCTTCAGGGTCCGGACGAGCATTTCCTCGCCCGATATCCAGTCGAACGCGAACCAGCGCGGGTCGCGCCACTTCAACTGCGCGGGAAACCATTCTCGCCCAGAGGTATCCCACATTATTTCAGTCGCCGAAAAACCCTTCCCCACCGCGTCGAGCACGTCGAACAGCGCGCTGTCGAGTTGGATAGGTCCATCGACGAGCATCTCGCGCACCATCGTCGCCGCGCGTTGATCCTCCGCGGAGCTCGACGCCGCCCGCACGATCAAATCCAGTTGCGCCGCCGCATTTTTGCGCGTGGTGAGCACCGCCAGGTAATGCAGATCCTTCTCTTCGATCTCCTCGGCCAGTTCGAGGTAGAGATATGGATCTCCGAACTCGGCTTGCTGAAGGATTCCCGTCAATCGTTCCGGCGTCAGTCCGATTGACGGGTGCATGACGGAATATATATTTCGTACTCCGGCCATCGTGGGCGCTGCCTGCTCTTCGCGCAGAAGCCCGGTATCAACTTCGCGCCCGTAAGCATCGTAAAGTGTCATGGCTATACTCCAGTGCGATTAGTCAGTTCGAGATTCTTTGGTAGCCGCTTCGCCAATTTTCAGAAACCATTCGCTGCCGCATCGATGACACGGTTCGGGCAAACGAACGAGCGCAAGTATGAACTCATATCCACATTCCTCGCATTTCCATCTCCAGTAGCTATTCATCTGGCTATTAGCAAACAACCGATCGCGGACGCCACGCCTTCTCCGCGATTGTTCCCCTTCCCTCGAGGGAAGGGGTTAGGGGTTAGGTTCCTAAAACCCACGTACCCTCCCACCGGCCATTTCATCCTCCGTCGGCGGCGCGCCGAATGGATTCCTCCTCCCGTCAAATCCCTCTCTCTTCGCCGACGAACGCGCCGGGATGTACGCGATTTGGCCCGTGTACGCGCGCGACGCGAAGAACGCCAGCGCCGCCGCCATCGCGGAGTCGCCATGCCGTCCCTTGCCGTCGACCCCGGCGCGCCGCTCGGAAATTTTTGCCACGCCTTCCTCGAGCACGATCGCGCGATGGTCCGCGAGCACGTCCGCGTCCTTTGGAATTTCGATCGTGCCGTCCTCGAACGCCGCCTTGTAGCGCGGCATATTCTCGCGATACCACGCCTCCGACAGCATCACCTGCACGATTCGCGCGCCGTAGCGTTGCGCCGCAGTCTCGGCCAGGTACTGTCCGTTGCCGCGCGCGTCCATCGCGCCGGTGGTAAAGCGCGGCAGCCGGTCCGCGATATAGAAGAGCACCTGCTCCTGGTTTCGAAACGGTATGTTGCGCAGCTCGACGACGAACGGCGTTCGCCGCGTTAGATCGGCCGCGATTTGCAGCGGCCAGATGACGGTCAGGTCTCCCGAGCGCCCGAAGTCTTCGCCGAAGAAACTCGCCCGCGCCGGATCGAGCGCCGCGAGCGCTGGCGCGATATTGTCCTCGCACCACGCCTGCGTCTCCGAGTAGCGCTGCGCTTCGGGACGCCCCGAAAATTCCGACGGCATCTCCCAGCGCAGGATCGGGATACCGGCCTTCATCCGCGCCTCGATCAACACCGAGCTCAGGTACGCGCCCGACGACGCGCGCGGGATACAAAACAGCTCTTCGCCGACGTTATCGCCATAGTAATCGACAATCTGCTGCCGCCATTCGCGCTGCTTGTCCTCGCTCCATTCGATTTCGCTCTGCTCGCATATTTTTCTGTATAGTCCGTCGGCGAGAGCTTCGTCGAAAGTAGTACGATGGAGTGAGTATGCACGCCGGCCGGCGCGAATCTCACTGACTAGTTCATTGAAAGCATTGTTGGCGCCGTTGTGAGTACTGATTATCCGCACCAGTCCGCCCCACATGGTAAACGCCAGCGCCGCTTTCAGCAGCCCGGGCAGGTCGTCGTGGAACGCGGCCTCGTCGATCACCGCGCATCCGTCTTTGCCGCGCAGATTCGACGGCCGCGACGAGAGCGCGACGATTTTGTGGCCGGACGCGAATCGAATTCTGTACGCCAGGATGTCGGCGCGCTCGTCCTCGAGCACTATTTCCTCGATCGCCTCGGCCGCCCGATTGAACCGCCGCGCCCATCGCGCGGCCGCCTCGACGAACTCGAGCGCCATGTCCTTGTTGTAGCCGATATACCATCCGTCGATCCCGGCGCGGCCGCTGGTCGCCGCGCCAAGCGCGCGATCGGCGGCCTCGGTCCAGGTAATGCCGATGCGCCGCGATTTTTCGCTGACTTTGACCTGTGATTGATCGGCCAGCCACCGCCGTTGGTAGGGAAGTAGTATTGAGAGTGGTTCACTCATTGGTTAGTGGCTATTCGCTTTCCCCCCCTGCTCGTTCGGCCCCTGTGCCTCTTCCCCTCTCCCTGCGAGGGAGAGGATGAAGGTGAGGGTCCGATTCCAGCGCGCTTCTTTCGCGCGCGATTCAGGATTCTGTTCCCTGGATGCCTTGTGTTTAGGTCTGCGCTGACAAAGAGTCACCATACATGCCCTCGATCGAATCACCGCAGCGGAACGCGCGAAGGTTGCGCCTCGAGCAGACCGACGCCGAACGAATCCTGTGGCGGCATCTGCGAGGCCGCCGGATGCGCGAGGTAAAATTCAGGCGTCAGCACCCGATAGGACCCTACTTCGCTGACTTCTGCTCGATCGAACGACGCCTCGTGGTCGAACTCGATGGCGGCCAGCACTCCGAGCTTTCGCAGGAAGATGAAATTCGCACTTCGTTCTTGCAGTCGAGGGGCTATCGAGTTCTTCGATTCTGGAACGATCAGGTGCTTGAGGACGTCGAGGATGTTTTGCGCGCAATCGACGAATTTCTCAGCGGTTCGAGCGCAGAGTGAGGAAGAGCGGAATCCTGACTCGCGCGCGAAAGAAGCGCGCCGCACAAGGACCCTCACCTTGATCCTCTCCCTCGCAGGGAGAGGGGAAAGACCCTTGCGTCCTCGACTTGCACTCATCCTCAAATCTCCATCAACACCGCTTTGATCTGATCCGCCGCCTCCTTGCTCAGCCCCTTCGCGCGCGCCTCCTCGACCTTCTTCTCCGCCGCCGCCACTCCCGTTCGCGCCCGCTCCGCCCATTTGCGATGCTCGGTTTCCGCCCTCGCCAGTCCCGACACGCTGCGCGCGAGCGCCGTGATATTCACCGGTGCGATCGTCGCGCCGCCCTTCTCCTCATTCCCCGTCTTCTTTTCATTCGCCGCAGCGAGCACCTCGAACAGCCGCGTCTGCACCATCTTCAGCAACGCGCTTTGCATCCCCGCGTCGTCGTCCTTGAACTGCTCGCAGACGATTCGCGCCTGCTCCGTCGCCAGCCGGATCGCTTCCAGTCTCCGCTCGAACTTCTGCCCGTACTTGTGAATCGCCGCGTGCGAGATCTCAAACCCATTGTCCCCCAGCCACTTCGCCAGTTGCCGGCAGCTATGCAGCGTCCCTTCGGTAAGCATCTTGTCGAGCTGCTCCTTCAAATCCGGCGGCAGCTTTTTTATCTTCCACGTCTTGAACGGAATCGGATCGATCGGCACCCGCTTAGGATGTTTCTCCTCTTCCCCTCTCCTGAAGGGAGAGGGGCCAGGGGTGAGGTTCTTTTTTCTCATCTTCGCTCACCAGTACTTGCGCGGGCGCGCCACTCCCGCCGGGGCCGGGAAGTTGTACTCGACGACGTCGACGCCGCTGGCGGTGAGTTTCGCGAACCAGGTTTCCGCGTCCTCGCCTTCGAGCTCCAGCAGACCCAGGTCGCGCAGGTAGGCGAGCTCGCGCCGCACCGTGTTGAGCGACAGCGAGAGTTTGATATCGGCGAGCACGCGCCAGATTATCTGCTCGGAGACCGCTATCGGACGGCCCGCGTCGACAACGCGCAGCATCCGCCAGCGTGCTTCCTCGCGATTCTTTTGTTCGAGATCAATTGCGTCCGGCATACAGCCTTTCCTTTACCTCTCCGATTTCTTCGCGCATTTCTTCGCGCATCGCGTCCAACTTTGCATCGAGCGTGCCGCTGAACCTGATCCAGTCCTCGCGCCGCACGTACTCGAGCGGCAGATTTATTCGCAAGTCAGTCAACTGTCTTTCAAGGTCGTCGACGCGGCCCGAGTCGCGCAGATGCAGCTCGTCGCGCCGCTTGAGCAGGAACTGAATGGTGCTGGCGTTCACCGCGACAAACGCGATGAAAGCGCTGGCCCATCCGACGGCGTTACCCCACTCCATCAATTCATACCTTTGAAAGCCTTCAGGTCATTCGGTTTCATATTTCAGGATCCTAACCCCTAACCCCTTCCCACCGTGGGAAGGGGAACCGGTCCGCGCGCGACAACGGAGCGCGGCCTTAGTACTGGGTGCAGGGGTCACCCCTGCTGCGCGGGCGTGCCGAGGCCGATTGCCAGCGAGGCGGCGGCGCTGGCGTTCACCTGGATTTGCACATTGCCGCTGAGCGTGCCGGCCGTCACCGTGACTTGCGCGGCCTGGGTTGCGGTCAGCTTGCCTGTCGCCTTGATGGTGCATGTGCTGCCGTCGGCGCTGGGAGCCAGCGCGAGCGTGCCGTCGGGATCGGCGGACGTCCACGCGGGAGTGACGCCGGCCGGCGCGGCCGCGGGATTGCCCTCGTCGTCGACGAACGACACGGTCGCGGTGACCAGCTGATCGTCGAGCAGAATGAAAGGAGTCGCGTTTGCCATTTTGCTACCTCTGTTTTCGTAAGGCCGTTTTTCGTGATCGATGCGGGCTAACCTGACCCCTAACCCCTTCCCACTGTGGGAAGGGGAACCGGGCGCGCGCGACAACGGAGCGCTCTCGATACTGCGCCGCCGCCGCCGCGGCCCGAGCTTGATTATCAGTTTCCACGCCTTCGGTTTTTTTGCGCGCCACAGACGCTTGCGCTCCATGAGCTCGCGCCGTTTTTCCTTTTTTTTAGAATGCATTCAAAGCCAACGACGACGTTCTCTAGTTCCCCGTCCCCTCTATGTCCGGCTGCAGTACCAAATTACCCTCGCCCGCTCCGTGGGAGAGGGAACAACAAAAGCGTCTGCGCCTGGGGTGAGGGAAAAGGTTAGGGGTTAGGTTCCTGCGTCCAGGTTCTTGAACGCTGCTCATCGGTTAACTCTTTGCCTGCGTCGCCGCCGCTCCCGATGGAGCGGTCACGGGTGCGGGCGCGATGCCGGTCGGGCAATTGCCGAGCGTCACGGTCATCGGCACGATCAGCTGATTGCTCGAGTTGGTGTAGCCGTAGACCTGGCACGAGAACTGATTAGCCTCGGTCTGATAGGTGGTGCTGATCGCCAGCGGCAGCGCGGGAGTTTTGCCTTCGCAATAGAGCACGAGGCTCGCGTAGTCGACCTGCGCCTGCGCGTTGCAGAAATTGGTGGCCTCCATGCTGAGCGCGGCGGCGCTCGGCACGATCGTGTTCTTGCCGCTGATGATCTGCTTGGGTGTCGGCTGCAAAAGGCCGCCGCCCTGCTGAGCGCATCCGGCAAGCATCAGCACGCACGCGCACAGAGACCGAACCGGCAGTTTTCGAATCTTCAGACTCATATCACTCTTACCTCTTCGTTTGCTGGCGGCGAAATTGCCGCGTGATTTGTTTCTTTTCAGTGTCAATTCCCTGGCTCCTTTACGGCGCATAAGTCACATGGCTGGCCGCGGTGCTGAGCGGCGTCGAAAGCTGGCTAAGTCCCGTGTCGACGGGCGTCTCGATAGTCATCGTGACGACGCCCGCGTCGTCGCATCGCGCGACGATACGATGCGGCGCGAAGAGCAGCGGGACCGGGCTGGTCGAAACGTCGAACGCCATCGCGGTGCCCGGCGCGAGCTCGCCCGCAATCGGCGTGCGGCCAATCGCGCAGTCGAGCGTGAACATCTTCTCGTGCACCTGCGCGCATCCCGCGGCAGTCAGCACGAGCATCGAGAGCAGCAACGCCCGCCCGCGATTGCTCCCCTTCCCTCGAGGGAAGGGGCCGGGGGTTAGGTTCTTCGGCGTCACATTATTCTCCAGCTGCACGCGTCAGCGCCCTCTCGTATGCGTCGCGGCAGTAGTCGCGATCGTCGTGAAGAATCTTGAACCGCTTCTGGCGCACTGCGTCCTGCGCAGGCGTGAAGCACGCGGCGAGGCCGAAGCCGGGCGGACACGGCGAGCGCTCGGCGTCGGGAAGTTGCGGCGGCGGATCGAGCGGCGCGATTTTTTCAGCGACGGTGCATTGAGTCGCGCTCGGCGGCGAGTCCGATGCTGGTAGCGGCGGCGAGTCGATATGCGACTCGAACGTCGGCGCGCATCCCGCGGCGAAGAGCGCGAGAAAACTAATTGCCACGATCAGCATCAACCGAAACTTTGCTTTTTCGAACGTCTGCTTTTGCATCCTCGACGTCGGTTTCGGATTGGTCGCTGATTGCGAGCGGCGCGGTCGCGACGATACGGCCGTAAAGCGCGAAGCCGGCGGTCGTCAGCGCCATCATGTTGCCGACGGTCACGCCGTTGGCGGCCATGTCACCGGCGATCAGCACGATCGTGCTGATACAGCCGTAAAACGCCTTCGATTTGTAAAATGCTTTTTTAGTCACCTGAAATACCTCTCGCTTCCTCACGCATAGGCGCGAATCAGCCATCCCTTGAGAAATTCGCGGTCGGCGGGCGCCCGCGCGGCGACGAGGCGGTAATGGCCGGCGGCCTCGGAGCGCATCGCGGACATCAGCGCGGACGGGTCGGCGCGCGCGGCCCCGGCCGCCGTCGCGGCGCCGATCGCGCCGTCTTCGGTGACGGGCAGACCGCATGCGCGCAGCGCGCGCTGAAGGCATTCGATGGCGTGGCTGGCGCCGATATTGACGGCGAGATCGAAAGTCTTGGCGGCGACGGCGGCCGGCAATCGTGAAAATCCGAACCGCAGCCACCATTCGCGCCAGTAAATTTGTACAGCCGCGTCGCGCGTGAGCGTCGCGATGTCGAGTCCGGGATGCGCGCGCGCTGAAATTCCGAATTTGGTGGCGCCGCCGCCGTCGGCCGGATTCGACGAGTAGCCGCCCTCGTTGGCGAGCACGCGTTCGACGGCGACCAAAAATTCCGCGCTGTAAGCGTCAACGTTGATTGATTGGTCCACGTTTCAATCGCTCGGCGATCGGCGCGGACGTTGGCGCAACTGACCGGACAGCGGGAGTTTCGGGGGCGCGATTCACGGCGAGGACCTTGTACACGTAACGCTCGGTGCATCGAAGTTCGTGCGCGATGCGCGAGATGCTGACGTGGTTGGCGCGCATCGCGATGATGCGGACGCGGCGGCGGTTGTGACTGCTGGTGGACGGGACCAGGATGCGCTCGCCGCCGAACACGCGGGCCATAGCGAAGGCACCGAGCAGGCCAATCGAGCGCGCGATCTGGTCGCTGGGCGCGGGCGCGGCCGGCACGTACAAGCGGCGGCCGCCGAAGTCCTCGACGAGCTTGTCGGCGGCGTCGCCTCCGACCGAATGATCGATCAGATCGTACAAAGTGGGCCGGACGGCGTCAGCAAAGGGATTGAAGCGCGGGACCGGCGCAGCGGCGCGAGCAAGCGTGGGCATCCGGCTGGGACTGGCGTTCATAAGCCGTACGCATCGCGCAGGTTGGAAGGAATCGCGCCGATATTGCGATCGCGATCGTAAACCAGCCGCCAACTGATCTCGACATTGTCGTGAACGCAGCTTCGGCACAGGCCGTGATTGCGAGTTACGTCAGCCTGGGTGGTGATTTCGTGACACCACATACAGGATGCGGGGCGACTAGCGACGGTGAGACGGACTGGAGAGGTCGCGGGTTCCATAAATCCTCCGCGCGAGTTGGGCTGAAGTGAAAAGAAAAGTCGTAGCGGCAGCGGGCACGAGGTCGCGAACTGAGGTAAAAGAGTTCAGGCGGCGGGAACGGTCGGCGGTGAGCAATCGGGGATGAGCGGCCGGAGGCATCGCGCGGTGACAGGGAGACAGCGAGCGCGCATTGGGGGGCGGGGGATTGGGCTTGAGTTGAGAATGTTTGGCTTGTGGCGGGATCATGCTCTTTATGAATCTTATTTCACATTAGGAGATTTATGTCAACTACAGTAGTTGACGCAGCATTTCGTTCCCGGCTGACGCAGGTGATCCAGTCGTTCGGATCGGTGGTGGCGCTGGCGACGGCGGTCGGGGTGTCGGACAACGCAATCTACAAATGGCTATCGGGGCGCGGACAGCCGAGCGTCGCGAACCTGGTGGCGCTGGCGCGGGCGGGGCGCGTATCGCTCGAATGGCTGGCGACGGGAGCCGAGTCCGCGCAGACGGCGCAGGCAGTCACGCGCGCGGTCGAGAGCGGCGACTTCATCTTCATGCCGCGGAACAGGATTCGATTTTCGAGCGGGCGCGACGGGCTGCTCAGCAGCGAGCAGGTGGTCGATTCGATCGCGTTTCGCGCGGACTGGGTCAAGCGGGCGCTGAAGACCGAGGCGCGCGACTTGATCCTGATCGAAGTGGTGGGCGACTCGATGGCGCCGACGGTCGAGGATTCGGACTTGATACTCGCCAATCTCGCGGAGCCGCGCTTTCGACAGGATGGGATCTACCTGTTGCGGCACGAGAGCGGGCTGACGGTGAAACGAATCCAGCGGCGTCCCGACGGCAAGCTGCTGGTGCGCAGCGATAATCCGAAGTACGAGGCGATTGTGGTGCCCAACGTCAAGATCATCGGGCGGGTGGTGTGGATTGGCGGCCGCGTGTGATGGGGTTCACCGAGCGTCAGCGGGAGTGACGCCGAATTGAGTGATGAACAGAGCGCACGCGATCATCGCGAGACCTTTGAGGAACATCGAGACGTTGACGGCGCGCATCACGGGATCGGCGAGCGTCACCATCGCGGTGCCGTGCACGACGATCGTCACGGGGACGAGAAACAGCACGATGAGCCAGCCGCCGAGGCGGGGACGATAGTTGAAGAGAATCATCGCGGCGCCGGCGAGCTCGACGAGGGCGGAAATCGCGACCCAGAAGGCGCGAAGCGGAATCGGCGCGGGCATCAGATCGATGTAACTCTGCATCGACGTGAAATGCGTGATGCCCGAGAGCACGAAAATCAGCGTGAACAGGATGCGGGCGGTGACGCCGATGGCGGGACTGATGATCTTGAGATCGTCTGTTTGCATAATCGTGGAACGATAGTGGATTGGCGCTGGCGATAGAAGAGTTTTTGCCTTTTCGGCGTTCCGGACTATGATTCCGGCGTGGGGTCGCGAACCAAAGACATCGAGACGGTGCGCGCCGATCTTGCGGAGGTGATAGGGCGGCATGAAATCGGGCTCGACGCGGCGCGGCCCGACGCGGTGGCGCGCCGGCGCAAGACGGGTCAGCGGACGGCGCGCGAGAATATCGACGAGTTGTGCGACGCGGGCACGTTCGTCGAATATGGGCCGATCGTGGTGGCCGCGCAGCGTCGGCGGCGCACGATTGACGACCTGATCAAGAACACGCCGGCCGACGGCCTCATCACGGGCCTTGCGACTATCAATGGAAATCTTTTTGGCGCAGACAAGGCGCGCGCCGTCGTCATGTCGTATGACTACACGGTGCTGGCGGGCACGCAGGGTCATCAGAACCATCGCAAAAAAGATCGGATGTTCCAGATCGCGCGCGAGTTGCGATTGCCGCTGGTGTTGTTTGCCGAAGGCGGCGGCGGGCGGCCGGGCGATACGGACGGCGGCTTTCATAATTCGCGATCGTTCCACGATTTTCCGAAATTGAGCGGGCTGGTGCCGTTGGTCGGTATCACGTCGGGCCGGTGTTTCGCGGGCAACGCGTCGCTGCTGGGATGCTGTGACGTTGTGATCGCCACGACGCGCTCGAATATCGGGATGGGCGGACCCGCGATGATCGAAGGCGGCGGGCTGGGCATCTTTCGTCCCGAAGAAATCGGGCCGATGGAGGTGCAGGTGCCCAACGGCGTCGTCGATATCGCGGTTGCGGACGAATCGGAAGCGGTGCGGGTGGCGCGCAAATATCTTTCGTACTTCCAGGGCGCGGTGAGCGAATGGACATGCGCGGATCAGCGTCTGCTGCGCAATATCATTCCCGAGAACCGGCTTCGGGTTTACGACGTGCGCACGGTTATCGAGACGATGGCGGATACGGGCTCGATGCTCGAGATTCGGCGCGACTTCGGGCTCACGATGATCGCGGCATTCATCAGGATCGAGGGGCATCCGTTCGGCGTGGTCGCGAACAACCCCAAGCATCTGGCGGGTGCGATCGACAGCGACGGCGCGGACAAGGGCGCGCGCTTTATCCAGTTGTGCGACGCGTTCGACGTTCCGATTTTGTTTTTGTGCGACACGCCCGGAATCATGGTGGGCCCGGAAATCGAGAAGACCGCGCTGGTGCGGCATTCGTCGCGGATGTTCTTGTCAGCGGCGAATGCGACCGTGCCATTTTTCACGATCGTGCTGCGCAAGGCGTACGGACTGGGCGGGATCGCGATGGCCGGTGGCAGCTACGACGCGCCGCTATTCACGGTGGCGTGGCCGACGGGAGAGTTCGGTCCGATGGGACTCGAGGGCGCGGTTAAGCTGGGCTATCGGAACGAGTTGGCGGCGATCAAGGATTCAGCGGCGCGCAAGAAGCGATTCGAAGAAATGGTCGCGACGATGTATCAGCGCGGCAAGGCGCTGAACAACGCGTCGCATTTTGGAGTTGACGATGTAATCGATCCGGCTGATTCGCGCAGGTGGATCGCGACGGGGTTGCGAGCGAGCGCGCGGCCGGAGCCGCGTAGTGGGAAGAAGCATCCGTATATTGATAGCTGGTAGGTTTGTACTGGTGATACTCACTGAGGTATCCAGATTGCGCGTGGAATGAGGAGAGCATTGGGAGAACTTTATTGTATGTGAAACCCCTCCTGGGTTTCACACTTCCTTGGGCAGGGGTGACCCCTGCACCCAGTACTAAGACAAATTGAAGGAGAGTTGATGTGATCAAGTCGTCCGAGGAAACGGTGAGCGTTGCGGGCGCGCAGTTGGTGATGGTCAAAGGAGGGGCGGGCAAACCACTGCTGATTTTTCATGACGAGCTTGGTTATCCTGGGTGGATGACCTGGAACGAGACGCTGGCGCATGAGCACGAGTTGTTTATTCCGTTGCAGCCTGGGTTTGGGAAGACGCCGAGGTTGGAGTGGGTGCGGACTTATCGCGATCTGGCGGGATTCTATTCGCAGGTGGTGCGCAAGTTGCGGCTCGATCCGGTTGATGTGATTGGATACTCGGCGGGTGGATTTATCGCGGCTGAGATGGTTGCGGCCGACCCGAAGATCTTTTCGAAGATGATCCTGGTTGCGCCTATGGGAATCAGGCCCGCCGAGGGCGAGATCATGGATATTTTTCCGATCACCATGCGGACGCATCTGCGCGCTACGGTTGCGGACCCTGCAGGTACGCCCGAGTTTCTCAAACTGTATGGCGGCGAGATGACGCCCGAGCAATTCGAGGCGTTCGAAGACGCACGGGCGGAGTCGGCGCGAATCGGGTGGGAGCCGTACATGCACAACCCGGCCCTGCCCTACTTGCTCCGCGGGACGACGACGCCGACGATGCTGGTGTGGGGGACGCGCGATCGGGTCGTGCCGCGCGGGTGTATCGATGCGTATCAGCAGGCGATTCCCACGGCGAAGGTCGCTACGATTGAAAACGTTGGGCATCGGCCGGAGATTGAAAACTCAGACGAGTTCGTGCGAATAGTCAGTCGCTTTCTCAGTGAGTAATCGCTTACAGAAGGAACCTAACCCCTAACCCCTTCCCGCGCGGGAAGGGGAACCGGAAAGAGCAGGGGTTTATTCGGCGGATAGCTAATAGGGAGTATTATGAAAATTGGATATTTCACCGAGCGTCCCGTGCGCTGGATTCCCGAAGAAGTGATACTACGCAACGGCGGACACTTCGCGGTCTCGAATAGCTACTTCGATCACGAGCGGGCAGCCGAAGACTACAACTACTATATCGACGAAAACCTGTACGCCGAAGAACTAGGATTCGACATCGTCGCCCTGAATGAGCATCACGGTAATCCCTTTTGCATGGGAAGCGTCATGAACGTCGAGGCGGCAATCCTGGCGCGGCTGACCAAAAAGGCGCGCATCCTGCTGATCGGGAACCCCCTGCCCGTCATCAAGCATCCGCTGCGCATGGCGGAGGAGCTGGCTGAGATCGATCTTATTTCGCGCGGGCGGTTGATCTCAGGATGGGTGCGCGGGGCCGGGAGCGAGCAGTTCTTCAACAACGCCAACCCGACATACAACCGTGAGTATTTCGAGGAGGCGCACGATTTTATCGTGCAGGCGTGGACGCGGCCGGGGCCGTGGCGCTACGAGGGCAAGCATTTTCACTACCGGCACGTGAATCCGTGGGCGCTGCCGTATCAGAAGCCGCATCCTCCCATGTGGATTCCGGGAACGCTCAGTCCGGAGACGGTGCGATGGTGCGCGGAAAAGTCGTATCCATATTTTGGACTGGGAACATCGCTGGGCCCCACCTGCGATCTGTGGGATTACTATGCGGACGAGGCCGCCAAGCACGGTTACGAAGCGGGTTCGGAGAATTTTGGCTACGTGCTGCCGACGTTCGTGGCGGAGACCGAAGACCGCGCGCAGGAACTGGGCAAAAATTTTCTGTTCGGCGGAGGGCAGAACTCATTCGCACGCGTCGAGCATACGCTGCCGCCCGGATACAACTCCAAAGAGGCGATTCGGAAACTCGCGAAACAGCCGCAGGGGAGCTGGCTCGGAGTGAGCGGCGACAAGATGCGTCAGCATGGCGAAGAACAGGTAATCGATCCGGAAGCGATACGGCAGAAGTTGATTCCGGGATATCAGAAGGCGCAGAAGGCGATCCAACTTGTGATCGGCACGCCCAAGTCCGTGCTGCCGAAGCTGAAGAGCATCCTGACCGTGCTGCGGCCGGGGTCGCTGGTGATATTCAGCGTTCAAGGGCCGGTCGCCAACAAGGATCGGCAGACCAGCATGCGGCTGTTCGCGCAGGAAGTAATTCCGGCGCTGAAAGAACATGCGAAGTCGATCGACCTGGCCGATGCGTTCGAGCGTAAGCCGGGATCGACCAAGTTGACGGCGGGAACCTCGCGACGCCCGGTGTCAGATCGCGGTCCACTCAAAGAATTGGGGTTGGCGTAGGCAGGGGTGACCCCTGCCCAGTATCAGGAAAATCGGCACCGCCGCGGGATGCGGAACTTCGTCCCGGTCAGGAAGTTGGCCGGGGCGGAGAATCAGATCAAATCGATCATGAAGAAAGTTCTAATGGTCTGTACCGGGAATATGGATCGCAGTCCGACGGCTGCGATGGTGCTGGCGGAAATGTGCGCGCCGATGTGGGTCACGTCGGCGGGGACGGAGCCGTGGGCGAAGAACCAGGTCAGTATCGAGCTGGTCGAGGAAGCGGACGTGATTTGCGTGATGGAAGAGGCGCATCGCCGGCATATCCGCGATCGCTTCGGCGCGGCGCATGCGGAAAAAGTCGTAGTGCTCGACATCCCCGACAACTACGTTTGTTGGGAAGACAAGCTCATCCATCTGCTCAAGGGCAAGCTGCGCACGGCGCTGGGGCTGACGGGTTCGCGGCAGGGGTGACCTCCTTCGGCTTCGCTCAGGACAGGCTCTGCACCCAGTACCAAGAAAGTTGTGTGTTGGCAGGCGCGGGATTTAGAGGCCGTATTCTTCGAGGAGAGCCTGGCGCAGTTTGCTGAAGTGAATCAGGCCGGCCTGGTACTGGAGCCTCTTCTGGATGGGCAGAGTTTCCAGATCGACGCCATAGCGGCGCGCCGTAGCGACGACCACCTTCGCGGCTGCTTGCGATTCGATCCGTTGGTCCGCGCTCGCGGAGACTTTCCGAACCGACGCCGGGTCGAACAATTTAGCGGCCATGTTGCGCGGATAGACTCCGAGACTCACGAGCAAGTCGGCGGCTAGCTCGCGCGGATCTCTTAGATGCGCCTGGTAGCCGGTCTGCCGCGAAAGCCTGACCGCTTCGTCGCGCGTGGAAAACAGCTTGGCGGTAACGTGATGCCCTACTTCGTGCAGAAACGCGGTCCCGACGGCGGCCGGGTGATGAGCGCCATTGAGGCAGATCAGCGGGCGCTTCTCCAAACCGGAATCGCTGCCCAGGTAGAAGCCGATCACCGAGAGGCCCGACGGCCACGCCATTTGGGCGATTCGAAAATCCACGCCGAGGGCTGCGGCGCGTTCGGCAAACTCGCTCATCGAACCGAGGCGCACCGCCTCCTCGTTCAGATGCGGCCACGCCTTGCGCCGGGCGATGCTGACGATTTCACGCACTTCGGCACGGCTTAGAGAGCTTCGAAGCGCGAGCCCATAATCGCAATCCCAAAGGCGCGTAATATCATCCTGAGTGGTGGTAAGCGCAGGAATGCGTTCGTTTGAGGCGCTTTCGGCACTTTTTACAATGTCAGCAGTCAAGCTAACGATGCGCGAGACACGTTTCTTCACGCTCATTTGTCAAACATCCCCAATGACAAATTATAACCAAAAGTATTCAATTAATGCTAGATAGGCAACAAGCAAGCCGATTTAGCCACCCTTGAGTACAAATCGCGTTGCGTTTTGAAGCTCATCCTGTGTATTAACCGCAAGCAAACTCTTTATACACAAATTGGCGTTCTTCGAACCTCGGTGTTTGGATTTGACGACCAATTTTCGATCTCTCCTGATGACCCGCGCGCCGACTTGCAGGCAGCTTCCGCTGAATAGCGGGCCGCGCTCGCCGCCGCTTGCGGATACGTCCGCGTGGGCCAGCTCCAAATCAAAGAATTGAATCGCGACGAATTCAGAAGTGAAGGAAGGAGTTACTCGCTCATGGAACTACGCTTACTATCTACCGAAACCGAACGAAGGATTTTCGCCGCGCGCACCGAGCAGATTCGCGCCAAGCGTGGGGTGGGCTTCAAAGAACGCTCGCGCTCGCGCCTGGCCAGAATTCATCTGACCTTTGGCAATCTCTACGGGCTGTTTGAAAATGACGGCGCCCCGGCCGAGCGAATGATCGCCGGACTGGTGATGCACGATCTGGAAATGTTTCCGCAGACCTGCCCCAAGCCGGACCTGTCGCATCTGCCACCGCGATCGGTGCTGGAGGTCAGCGAACTGTGGTCGTGCGCGATTGGAGCCGGCGTGCTGGCACGGGCCGGATGCGCAATCATGGCCGGTCTGCTGGAGGCGCGTGCAATCCTCGTGTACCTGGCAGTCAAGCCGTTCGACGGGACTCCATTTTACCGCACGGGGGGGTTTGTCGATGCGGGCGAACCGGTCGAGTATCCGTACCTCGAGACGCTGAAGGGAGAAGCGATCTGGGCGCAACCGATGATCATGGAAGGCGAAGCGCTCGAAAAACTGAGCCGGGTATTTTCGCGATTGATAGTCGAGACCTGTGACGACAACCGCGTCCTGCGTTTCAAAAACTTCCTGAAAGGAAGATCGGCGGGTGGCCGTCCCGTGTTCGTGGACGATCGCGCGCCGGTGGCGGCAACGCAGCCGGTGCATCAAGACAACGCGGCGACGCTGTGATGACGGAAAATACGATCGAGGGTGGGAAGAGGATTGGTTCGAGCAACGCGCGAACGAGGGGACCCATGAATTACGGATCAGCGACAGAGACATCGCCCGAGCGAGGTCGCTTCGGCGATATCGGCACGAATATTCCCGTCAAACTGACCAGGGAGGAACTGAGGAAGCTGTCCAGCATCAATCCGCTCCTCGCCTGCGTCCATGTGGGCGTCGAGTGGGGATTGATCCTGGCAACGATCTATCTTTGCCAGCGTTTCTGGCATCCGATGCTGTACGTGTTCGCGGTCGCGTTCATCGCCTCGCGCCAGCATGCGCTGCTGGTGCTGATGCACGACGGGGTTCACTATCGGCTGCTGCGCAATCGGCGGCTCAATGACTGGATGTCGGAGGTAGTCCTGGCGTGGCCGCATCTGGTTGCGGCGCGGCAATATCGCAAGAATCATTTTGCGCATCATCGGCACCTGAATACCGCGGAGGATCCGGATTTGATGCGCAGGAAAGGCGATCCGGTGTGGATGTTTCCGCAGGCTATTCCCCGCCTGACGAAAACGCTGGTTCGCGACGTCACGGGGTTGAACGCGCCCGCGTTGCTCAAGCTGCAGGCGTCGGTGGCGTCCGCGGATTCTCTGCCGACGGGGTTCCAGGCGATGCGGTACGGATTTTATGCGGTCAGTCTCGGCGTCATCTTCTACGCCGGCGCGCTCGAGACTATCGCACTGTACTGGCTCGTCCCGATGTTTACGTGGCTGGTATTGATCATGCGCATCCGCAGCATCGCCGAGCATCACGCGATCGACAAGCATGGGCAGGACAACGCGTACCCGCTGACGCGGACAACGCGTGCAACCTGGCTCGAGCGGATATTCCTCGCGCCGAAGAACGTGAACTATCACATCGAGCATCACTTTTTCCCGAGCGTGCCGTTTTATCGGCTGCCCGAGCTGCACGCGATTCTGATGTCGAAGCCGGGGTTCCGCGAGGGCGCTCATCTGACGTGCTCGTATTGGGGAGTGCTCGAAGAGTCGGTGGGCGGGGCGGGGTCGCGTCGCAGCAGGGACGGCAGGAAGCTCGGACGCTTCCGGCGCGTCGCGGAGGCCGCGGGCTGATGAACTGATAGCGCTGAAAACATAACTTGGAGTCGACAAGCGATCGTATGGCTGTTTGCGCACCGCGGGCGCGGAGTTGTAGAGTTGCGCCGGCGGCGGCATATCGGCCAGTAAAGCCACGACAGGGGAGACTCCGTGTGGCGGCGGATTTCGCCCGGTTCGTGAATGGCTGTTATCCCGATTACCTACAACCTACGAAGCCTGATGGTCCGGCGGACCACTTCGCTGATGACCGCGCTCGGGATAGCGCTGGTCGTGATGGTGGTGGTGATTCTGCTCAGCTTCGTCAGCGGGTTGAGGCAGAGTCTGGAGCTGGTGGGAGAACCGGGTCACTGGATTGTGCTGAGCCGCGGCACCGTGTCGGAAGGCGAGAGCTACATTCCTCGCGAACAAGCGGACATCCTGAGGAGCCGGTCGGAGATTGCGACCGACTCCTCGGGTGTCGCGCTTTTTTCTCCCGAGATGGTGGTGCCATTCAACGCCGCGGTGAAGCGGCCGGCCATTCAGTTCAGGCCGGCGTCGCTGCGCGGCGTGTCGCCCGTCGCATACCGGATGCGTCGCGGTCTCAAGTTGGTGGCCGGTCGATGGCCAGCGCAGGGACGTGACGAGATGGCAATCGGACAAAAGCAGGCGACGCGATTCCCCGAACTTGGCGTCGGCTCGACTTTCAGATACGGCCGCCGCACCTGGACGATCGTCGGAATTTTTGCCGATCGAGGCAGTGCACTCGAGTCCGAATTCTGGACGGACATCGACGTCTTGCAGCAGGATGCGCGATTCGAGAATGGGTATTCGTCATTTCACGTCGTGCTCAAGCCTGGCACCGAGGACACCTTTCGAAACGCGCTCATCGAAGATGCGCGGCTGACCGTCGACGCACTTAGCGAGCGGGAATTCTTTTCGGAGCAGGCCAAGGTCGCTGACCGGCTGCGCGCGCTGGTGCTGATTGTCGGGTTGATTGTCGGGACCGGCGCAGCGTTCGGCGGCATGAACACGATGTATGCCGCGGTCGCGCGACGCACGCGCGAAATAGGAGTGCTGCGCACGCTGGGCTTCAGCCGGGGCTCGGTACTGACGAGTTTTCTCTTCGAGAGCGTAATTCTCGCCGTGGCCGGCGGAGTGATCGGCGATCTTCTGGCGATCTTGCTGGGGGTCGCGGCCGGACTCAATCACCGGCTGATGAGCGTTGGCGCCGTGGTCTTTTCGTCGACCTTCACTTTGAGCGCGCTGGCGGGCGGGATCGCCGCCGCCTTGCTGATCGGAATTGCCGGCGGACTGCTGCCGGCGTGGCGCGCGGCCCATCTGCCGATCATGGAGACCCTGCACGAGGCCTAATCGATTGCAGACGCTCCATCTCGTCTTCCGCTACGTGATCCGACAGCCTCGGCGCTCGATTCTCACGATGCTCACGTTCGCGGTCGCGACCTTCATCTTCACGGTGCTCGCCGCGATACCCGGCTCGATCGACATGATTCTCAAAAAGACTTCGGAGACTCTGCGCGTGTATTCCTACAACGCCGACGGACGTTACCTTGGCGTGCCGGCGCGCGATTGCAGAACGGTGGAAAAAATACCCGGGGTCGTCGCCTGCATGCCAATGGTCGTGCTTCGCGCCGGCTATCAGAACGCGTCGGAAACCGTGCAGGCGTTTGCGCTCGACGCTGACAAGGTCGCGCTCATGTATCCCGACTACGATCTTTCGCCGCAGGTGCTCGAGCGGTTTTCGAGCGATCGGACCGCCGCGGTCGCGGGACGGCTGTTGATGCGCAAGCATGGCTGGAAAGTCGGCGACGTGGTCACGCTGCGCGGCGATTCCAACCGGCTCGACATCAAGTTCACGATGGTCGGCGAGATTCCGGCGGACAACTATCCGAATTTTTTCATGTTTCGGCGCGACTACCTGGTCGAGGCGGAAAAGGCGATCGGTATTCCCGAGGAAAAACATCCGGCGGGATTCCTGGTGACCCGGGTCGACTCGGCCGGCCATCTCTCATCTGTCATTCACGAAATCGACCGCACCTTTCACAACTCAGACTTCGAAACCGCGTCGATGACTGAAAGCGAAGCGGTGTCTGGCCTGATGTCCACGGTCGGCGACATCCGCGGCATCGTGTCCGCAGTGTCCGCGGTGATCGCGCTGACGATTTTTTTGATCGCCGCCAACTCGATGTCGATGATGATCCGCGAGCGATTGCGCGACGTCGCGGTGTTGCGAGCGCTCGGATTCAACCAGCCGTACATTGCGCGAATTCTGCTCGGCGAATGCGCGCTGATTGGCACTGCCGGCGGCGTGCTCGGATGCGCGCTGGCGCTGTGGCAGTTCGGCAGCGGCACGACGCTGCGCGCGGTGCTCGAGAGCGCCGGGTATCTGACGGTGACCTACGGCGCAGCGCTCGAGGCGCTGCTCGCCGCGACTGTCATCAGTATTCTGAGTGCCGCGATTCCCGTGCTTGGTGCGATGCGTGTGACGCCGGCTGACGCCTTTCGCAAGACGATCTGAACTCTGTTATTTGCCGACCGCGTGCCGCACGGTGTTGAGTATATAGATGAAGTCGCGTGGCGACTTCACGTCGCCTAACAGCGCCACGCGCGCCAGCATTTCCATCTCGTCGTTCGAGATGTTGTGGACTCGTCTGAGCGGTTCGTCCTTGCGAAAATCTTCCCAAGCCGTCTTCGCGTCCGCCTTCGGCTCAGGGCTGAGGATCGCCATCGCGCGAGGATTGGCGAGGAAGAACAGTTCCCGCCGATCGAGCCCGAGCACTTCGGCGAGCCGAGTTACGATCTTGTCCGACGGGTGGCGTTTTGCCGATTCGAGGTGTCCGATGTACGGAGTTGAAGTCTTGATGCGGCGCGCGACTTCTTCCTGTGTCAGGTCGAGCTGCCGACGCCGATCACGAAGTACCTGACCGAAACTGCGTTCCTTCAACCGTGCCATCGATGTTTCCCCTTGAGCAGTCTTGAGCGGCGCCCGCTCAACCGCGTTTCCCCGTCAATTCGGTGAGATTCGACGCTGCCAGTTTGTACCACCCAGCCGCCTGTAAGGCAACGTCGGCGATGAAGGCGGATTTGCGTCGGCTTCCTCAAGATCGCCGCCCTTCACCAGGGTGGACCACAGGTCCTTCGGATCGCTGAAAACCAGGTCGGACTTCGCCGGGACCACGTACCATGCGCCCGCCATCACTTCACCTTGGAGCTGGTCGCGCAGCCACTGGGCCTTGCCCAAGATGACGCGGAGATCGGCGACCCGCTGATCCTTCAGGACCGCAGCGATCGCGTCGCGGCCGGTCGCGACATAGGTGTCGTCGAAAACCCTGGTCGCAGATCCGATTGCCGAGGGGGCGCGAAAGATCACCGACGCCTCTTCCGGTTCCACCGGCCCGCCATTGTACGTCGTTTCACCGGCGCCCTTCAGCGGGCGCGCCTGCGGGAACAAATCCTGAACCCGCTCTTTGCCGGGATTGTTTATAATCAGGCCGGCTAGCAGCGGTGGCTCGGTCGACGGCACCATCAGGATTACGGAGTGCTGAAAGAACGGGTCCTGCAGATCGTGAGTGGCAACCAGGAAGGAAGGCGTCGTCAGGTCGGTGCTGCGTGCATTTTGCGCCGTCGCCACGATCGCGATTAGCGTGGCGAATACTGCCAGGACGCCCGCTGCCGCATATCCACGGAGCTTGATGCTGAATCCCCGCATACAACAAGTACATACCGTCAACCCGAACCGAGGTTCAACGCCGTTGCTTCGATCAGAAAGCCACCGCCACTCTTTGGTATGAGAGGCGGTGGCGCTGAGGTCATGCGGCGATCAGTCGAGTCGTTCAGTGGCCGTTGCCGTTGCCAATCAGCGGGCCGAAGTTGTCGCCTGCCGGCGCGTTGAGTGTCGTCTTGGTGCCGACCAGCAAGGAGCCCGGCTTGACGGACCCGCCCATCATTTGTTGCGTGGCGTTGTATCGCGCGACGCCAAAGGGTGTCGCGGAGCTAATCGCGACCAGGTTGCCTTTGTCGTCGAATGCGATTCCATTGGGCGCGGCCAGGCTCGTGTCCATCGCTTTGCCGACCTTCTCATCGACCGGATTGATGGTGATCTCAGGGGTCGGATTCGGGCTGGTGAGTTGCGATGGCCCAAACTTGACAAGGGTGAACGGAGCGTTGGCGTTGCTGGACCAGAGGTCGCCCGCGGCGTCGAACACCAGGGCCCACGGACCTTGAATTGACCCCATTCCATCGTCATCGAGGATCGCGTCGGGCACCAGCGTGCTGACACCACTGCCAACTGCAGGCAGATGGCCGGAGTTGAATTCGAAAATGGTGGTTGTCCCATTATTCGCGATGTACAAATTGCCGTCGTGCAGCACGATTCCCAACGGACCGGTGAAGGCGGGGTCGGACTCAATCGTCGTGGTGAACGGGATATCGCCGCCGGCCGCAAGCTGGGCCGGAGTGATCACGAAGACTTTATCGGCCCCATTATCGCTCACCCACATGTCGCCCGACGCGTCGAAGACGGCCTGCTGCGGAAACACCAAATCTCCCGACGTGATCTGCACGTTCGGCATCGGCATCGGATCCTTCTTGAGATTCTTGAGCTGCTCCTCGGTGAACTCCTCGAGCGACGGTGGAATGGTGCCTCCGGCGATCGCGGTGCCGCCGTCTATCACCCACAGATTGTTCGACCGGTCGAAGACCACACCCTGTGGTGCGCCGAATACGGAGCTGTTGAGCTCCAGCGTCGGTTTCTCGTCATGCGTGCCGGGCGGAAGATTCGCGAACTCGACGACGTTGGCGCCGTTGGCCACCCACAGGGCCTGGTTGCTTCCGCCTCCCCCCGCCAGCGCGGTGCTCGCGGCTGCGACGGCGAGAGCGGCTGCGGCCAGGATCGTACGCATTCCCGTCAGTATGTAATAAAAGCTAGACTCGGGGGCGCGACGGGCGCCTGAAATCCGGGGCGTCGTCGCCCTGACATTCTCGATTGTGGTTGCGTTCATGGTTTCCTCCTCTGCAATTTGGGTTAACGAGCTCTGTTTCAGTGACCGATTTCGATTCGCCATTTGCCTTTCATGCCCTCCCAGGTTTTTTTCTTCGACGAACGAAAGCCTAACGGCGAGTGCGGTTTTTGGCGACGCGCGCTGCGTTAGGCATGCGTTAAACGAGCGTATGATTTGCGTTCAAACTGGTTTTGGGCGAGCCTTCTGGTGAATTTATGGGGGCAATCTCACAACTGCTGTTCCCGCCGTATCGACTCGACCTCCAAAACGAGCAGTTGCGGCGCGCCGACAAACTAATCGCGCTGCGCGCGAAACCGTTCGCCCTGCTCCGCTTCATGGCGGAGAATCCCGGCCGCCTCGTGCTTCACGAGGAATTGCGCAAGGCGATCTGGCCGTCCACTTACGTCAGCGAGGGCGTGCTGCGCGTGTACCTGCGCGAAGTTCGGGCCGCGCTCGAAGACGATCCCGAAGCGCCCCGCTTCATCGAGACCATCGCGCGGCGCGGCTACCGGTTTATCCCCGCGGTCGAGCGAGTCACCGCCACCGGCACGTCGATTCCGATCGCGAGCGGAACACAAGCATCGGTCGCGACTCCCGCAATGGTCGGCAGAAATGCGGAACTCGCGCGCTTGCGCGGCGCGTTCGCCAAGGCCTCACTCGGCGCCCGCCAGATAGTTTTCCTCAATGGAGAAGCGGGCATCGGCAAGACCACGATCATGGAAGCTTTTCTGAGCGAGGCGGATGCCGGCGACGAGGTCTGGATTGGGCGCGGGCAATGCGTCGAGCATCGTGGCGAGAGCGAGCCATACCTGCCGATGCTCGACGCGCTGCATCGGCTCGCCCATCATGCAGCAGGAGCACGAGTAGTCGAGACTCTACGCAAGCGCGCGCCGACGTGGCTGGTGCAGATGCCGGGCGTGATTGATGACGCGGCCTTCGGCGAGCTGCGCAAAAAAGTTGACGGCGCCAGCCAGCAGCGGATGCTCCGTGAGATGGCGGACACGCTCGAACAGCTAAGCATCCAGCGGCCGGTGGTGCTGGCGTTCGAGGATCTGCATTGGAGCGATCCTTCGACGATCACTTTGCTCGACTTGCTCGCGCGGCGGACGGAGCGCGCGCGATTGTTGATAATCGCCACGCATCGGCCGGTCGCGATTCTCCCCGGCGAGCATCCGCTTCGAATCCTCGTGCAGGAATTGGCGGGACGATACTGCGAGGACTTGTCGCTGCCGCCGCTCACGGCCGGCGAAGTGGCCGAGTATCTTGGCAATCGAATCGAGCCGCCCGAGGCAGGCGACGCGGTATCGCTCGACCAAGTCGCGCGCTCGATCCATCGGCGCACCGAAGGCAACCCTTTGTACATGGTCACGCTGGTTGGCGCGCTGCTGGGCAACGACGTCGCGAAGGCATCGTTGCAAGACGTGGTCGACGGGGCCGATCGAATCGTGCCGAGCAACGTAACGGATATGATCGCGCGTCAATTTTCCCGGCTCAGCGCCGAAGAGCAGCGGCTGCTCGAAGTCGCCAGCGTCGCCGGCGTCGAGTTTTCGGCTGCGGCCGTTGCGGCAGGCGCGGATGCGGCTTTGACGGACGTCGAGGAACGATGCGCGGGATTGGCGGGCAGGATGTCGTTTCTGCAGGATGCAGGCGACGACGAATGGCCCGACGGAACGGTATCCGCGCGCTTCCGCTTCCAGCACGCCTTGTATCGCGAGGCCGTGTACGCGCGGTTGACCGCGGGCCGCCGCTCCGCATTCCACCATCGCATCGGCGAGCGGCAGCAAGCCGCTTACGGCGATCGTGCAATCGAGATCGCGTCGGAGCTGGCGCGCCATTTCGAGCAGGGACGCAATTTCGAGCGGGCGCTGCGCTATCGCGAGCAGGCGGCACGCAACGCGCTCCGCCGCAGCGCGCCGCGGGAGGCGATCGAGCATCTTTCCGCGGGCTTAAGAATTCTCGGCCGCCTGCCCGAAGGACATGAACGCCTCGAACACGAACTGCAACTGCGGCTCGCGCTCGGCGCCGCGCTTCAGAGCACCCGGGGCTACGGCGCGCCGGAAGTCCAGGATGCGTACCAAAGGGCGGGAGAATTGTGCCAGCAGTTGGGCGAAACGCCCCACCTTTTTCCCGCGCTGATGGGGCTGTGGTCGTTCGCCGTCGGGCGCGGAGAATGGAAACGCAGCCTCCACCTCGCCGAGAAAAATCTGCGCCTCGCGCAAAGCATCGCGGAGCCCGCGCAGCTCGCAAGAAGTTGGCGCGGTCTCGGACACGTCCAGTATTTTCTGGGCCGCTTCGACGATGCGCGCGAAAATCTCGAGCGGGCGATCGCGCTGACCGCCGATTCAGAGCCGCGGCTGGATACTTTCACCTACATGTCGAATACCGGCGTCGAGGCGCGCAGCGCCCTCGCCTGGACCCTGGAGTTGATCGGCTACCCGGACCAGGCGCTCGCGATGATTCGCAACGCGCTGTCGATGGCGGAACGGCTCGGCAACGTTGCCGACGTGATCTACGCGACTTACTTCGCCGCGGTGCTCTACGGTCTTCGACTGGAATGGCCTAACGCGGAGAGCTGGTCAAGCCGAACCGTCGAGCTCGCGACTGAGCATGGACTGCCTTACTACGTGGCGACCGGAACGAATCTCCACGGCACCGCGCTCGCCGAGCAGGGCCGCTTCGACGAGGGCCTGCCGATGATGCAACAAGGGGTCGCGACCTCGCACGCGATTGGCGTTGAAGCGGGGCTGACCGGGATGTACCTGATGATCTCGGAAAATTCGATCAAGGCAAAACAATTCCGGCTGGCGGCCGATGCGATCGAGGAAGGATTCCGCTTCGTGAAAATCAAGGACGAACATGCATGGGAGCCGGAGCTGCATCGCGTCAAAGGCGAGTTGATGCTCCAGCAATTTAGCCACGGACATGGCGTTAAGGGCGTCAAGCGCGGCGAGAAGGAGGCCGAGGAATCTTTTCTTGCCGCGCAGGAGATGGCGCGTGCGCAGGGATCGCGCAAATGGCAGCTTCGCGCCGCGAGCAGCCTGAGCAATCTCTGGAAGCATCAGAAGAAAAAGAAGGAAGCGCGCCAGGTGCTCAGCGTCGCGTACGGCCGTTTCACCGAAGGCTTCGAGACGGCGGAGTTAAAGGCGGCGAAATCACTCCTCGCGCAGCTTTGAGATAAACCTAAATGAGCGCAAATCGAAAAGCTGACGTGGCAATCGTCGGTGCGGGCATTTTAGGGCTCGCGCATGCGTACTTTGCCGCGAAGCGCGGGCGATCGGTGGTCGTCTTAGAGCGCACTCCTCGCGCGCAGGGAGCGTCGGTGCGCAACTTCGGCATGATCTGGCCGATTGGGCAACGAGCCGGCGCGGTTCATCGGATGGCGACGCGCAGCCGCCAAATCTGGAATGAGATACTCGACGCCTCAGCGCTGCCGTATCGTCCGACCGGCTCGCTTCACGTCGTTTACCATGCCGATGAGGCCGACGTGGCACGCGAGTTCGTCGAGCGCGCGCCCGGCCTCGGTTACACCTGCACGTGGCTTTCGCCCGCTGAGGTACTGAAGAAGAGTCAGTCGGTTAATCCCAAGGGACTTCTCGGCGGTATCTGGAGTCCCACCGAGTTAACCGTCGATCCGCGCGAGATTCTTGCCAGGTTACCCTCGTTTCTCGCCGAGAAATTCGGCGTTCAGTTCCGCTTCGGCACCGCAGTCCGATCGATTCAGTTACCGCGCATCGAGGCCGACTCTGAGGTATGGGATTCCGCTCACGCAGTGGTCTGCGGCGGCGACGATTTCGAAACCCTCTTTTCAGAATTGTTTGCCGCTAGCGGGATCGACCGTTGCAAGCTGCAGATGATGCGCACGGCGCCGCAGAAAAACGGCTGGGAGCTTGGCCCTGCGCTCGCCGCCGGTCTGACGCTGCGCTTCTATCCTGCGTTTGAAATCTGCACGGCGACGCTGCCGAAATACAAGGAGCGTGTCGCGCGCGAACTGGCCGACTACGATCGCTTCGCCATTCACACGCTCGTTTCGCAGACCGCGGACGGCGCGTTGACGCTGGGCGATTCGCACGAGTACGGTCTCGCTGTCGATATATTCAACAAGACAGAAATTGACGAGCTGGTGATGCGAAACGTGCGCGAGTTTCTGATCGCGCCGGACCTCTCGATCGCGCAGCGCTGGTATGGCGTGTACGCGAAACACCCGGACAAGTCCTGGGTTGCGATCGACGCCGCGCCCGGCGTTCGCATCGTGACCGCGGTCGGCGGTTCCGGCATGACGCTGTCGTTCGGCCTGGCCGAACAGATGATTGGCGAGATGAATATATAATGAGGCAATCCTATTCGGGTCCGGTGAAGGCCGTCATTTTCGATTGGGCGGGCACGACGGTCGATCATGGCAGCCTCGCGCCGGTGCGCGTTCTGCAACAGGTCTTTGCCAAGTGCGGCGTTCCCATCTCGGAAGCGCGAGCGCGGCGCGACATGGGTATTCTCAAAAAAGATCACATTAGAAAGATACTGTTAGAGCCAATCGTAGCGGCTAGATGGCGCGACGCCGCCGGGCACGAGCCAACCGAGACGGACGTCGAGGACCTGTTCGCGAACTTCGTGCCGCTGCAAATCGAATGCCTGGTCAGATACTCAGTCGTGATCGATGGCGTCGCGGAGACGGTCGCGCGCATTCGCAAACGCGGAATCAAGATAGGAAGCACTACGGGATACACGCGTCCGATGCTCGATATGATCCTGCGGCCCGCTGCCAAGCAGGGCTACTCGCCAGACTGCGCGATCGCCCCGGACGAGGTAGGTGGCGGACGGCCGCATCCGTGGATGATCTACGCCAACGCTATCCGCCTGCAGGTCGAGCCGCTCGAGGCTGTCGTGAAGGTCGGCGACACTCCCGTCGATATCGAGGAAGGCTTGCGCGCGGGTGTGTGGACGGTCGGCGTCGCGCGCACCGGCAACGTGATTGGACTGTCAACGGAAGAGTTCGCCGCGCTTGTACCCGCCGAGCAGGCGAGTCGCCTCGAACATGCGCGGACGGCGCTGTCCGCTGCGGGCGCGCATGAAGTAATCGACGCGGTCGCCGACTGCGAGCGCGCCCTCGACGCAATCGAGGCACGCATCCGCAGGGGCGAGCGGCCGTAGCCGGCGCAACCTTCAGTAGCGGGCGGCTCGGCGCGCGATTGGGCCGTCGTCGCTGAGCGTGATGTGCGTCAGCGTTTGCTCGTCGTGGTTCATCCGCCACGACAGGAGTTTCTGCGCGTATTCGAGCACGAGAGGAGCGTAAGCAGAGTCGCTCGCGAGGTTCGTGAACTCGTTTGGGTCTATCTGCAGGTCGAAGAACAGCGGCGGCAGGTTCGTGAAATGAACATACTTGTAGCGCTCGCCGCGGATGATGTTCATCGTGCATTGATGCATCGTGAGTCCGAGCTCGCGCTCCGCTGTGTCGTCGGCCGGATCGCGGAAGTCGAACTCCCAGTGCGCTTCGCTGCGCCATCTGACGGGGCGCCCCGCAGTTTCAAGGAACGGTGCGAGCGAAAGCCCGTCGCATTGGACCGGGATTTCGGCGCCGATCGCTTGCAGCATCGTCGGCATGATATCGACGTTTTCGGTGAACGACGAAACTACCGAGCCGCGCGTAGAGTCGGCTTGCGGACGCGGATCGCGAACGATTAGCGGGATGTAGTAGGAGCCGTCGAAGTAGCCGCACTTGCCGATGAGCCAGTGGTCGCCGATCTGCTCGCCGTGATCGGAAGTGAAGATGATGAGCGTAGAATCCCAGCGCCCGGACTCCTTGAGAAAGCGAATCAGCTTTCCGATCTCCGCATCAACCCGGCTCATGAGTCCGTAGTAAACGGCCTTCAGCCGGCGAAGTCGCTTCTCATTGTTGGTCGCTCTGAAAACGCGGCGCTGAAGCTGATGCGCGAGCCACGGATGCTGCCTGGCCTCGTCTTCCGGCGCGGCGAGACGAGTGAAACCCGGCACCAGCGCGGGATCGTACGTCGCATTGTAGGGCTCGGGCGCGACAAAGGGGGGATGAGGCCGCAGGAGCGACAAGTGCGCGACGAAAGGACTGCGCGCTCTCTTGATGTAGTCGATGGTTTGACCGACGAGAAAGGCGGTGTCGTCGAATTCCGCCGGATACTTGAGCGGCTTGGGGTGCGCCGCGCCGTCTTCATAGTCGGGGCCGTCCGCGCGATAGCCATAGGCGAAGCGGATATCGGCGGGCACCTCGAAACCGCGGGCGCGCAGCCAATCGGTCCACGGCGTCGGTGCGCCGATCATCAGACATACGGGCCGGATGCCGGGTAGAGGACCTTCATACGACTTGAGCCACGGATCACCGGCATCGAGACCGCGAGGATCCTGGCTGGTGTCGGTATAGCCGAACAGCACCGGATCGTAACCGTGCGACGCGGCCTCTTTGGCCCAGTTGGTGTGGCGCGCGTCGAGCGGAGTGCCGTTGGTCCCGGACCGGTGATTCTGCAGATACATCCCGGTGTGAAGCGAGGCGCGGCTGGGACCGCATGGGACGGCGTTGGCGAAGTGCCGGCTGAAAAGCACGCCCGCGGCGGCGAGCGCGTCGAGATTTGGCGTACGAACTACAGGATGATCGAGCGCTGAAAGACAATCGCCGCGCCATTGGTCGGCGGTGATGAACAATACATTGAGCGGCGGTCCCATTTGCGAAAGCTACGCCACAAATATTAGCGACAACCAGCACTGAGCGTCCAGCAGCGTCTATTGGGTTACGACGGAATTTCTAGTAGTAACATGGCGACAAACTGAATCCGCGGGGGAAAGCGATGAGTCTTCAGATTGCGCGCGTGTTGGGATCGTATCGACGAACGCTCGGCCTTGCGGCCGTGATGCTACCCGTCGCGCTGTATGCGGCGATCGTGCTGGCTACCGGTACGATCGCCGACGTCGTCCTTGGAGAACCGAATTTCACGTCCCGAGCAGGCGGCACAGGACCTGATTTACTCGAAGGCCCTTCCGCAGTGGCAATCGATACCAGCGCCAGGCCAAATCGAGTTTACGTTGTAGATACCGGGAACAGCCGGGTACTGGGCTGGAAAGACGCGGCGACGCTCACTAACGGTGAAGCCGCAGACTTGGTGATTGGGCAGGCGAATTTTACCGATAGTGGCTGCAATGATCCTTTCTCGAACGCCAGCGATAGCAACCTCTGCGATCCGCTTGCCGCCGCGGTGGACGGGTCGGGCAACCTCTATGTGGTGGATAGCCAGAACAATCGGGTGCTGGAGTACACAAGTCCTTTTACGGCCTGCAATGGAAAATTCCCGTGTGTGGGCGGCCCAGCCAGGGAGGTATTCGGCCAGGACGGCAGCTTCACGTCGAATGGGTGCAATTCTGACACCGGTAACGACCTTGTTTGCTCGCCAAATGACCTATGCAATCCACAAGGAGTCGCGGTGGACGGAGAGGGAAACCTCTACGTGGCGGACGACGGCGCCAACAGCCGGGTGCTGGAGTACAACACCCCGCTTAGCAACACGACAGCCGATACGGTCTTTGGCACGTGCAGCGGCGGTTTCACGTCGAATGCATGCAGTGAGACCAGCGCCAAGAGCCTGAACATTCCAATAGGAGTCGCGCTGGACGGGTCGGACAATCTCTACGTGGCGGATACCATCGACAGTAGAGTGCTGGAGTATACAAATCCGATTGCGTCCTGCGAAGGGGTGTTCCCGTGTATTATCGGTGCTGCTCACAAGGTCTTTGGCCAACCCAATCTCACGTCGAGCGAGTGCAATTACACGCTCAATCCCAGTGCCACGGACCTGTGCAATCCAGAGGGAGTAGCGCTGGACCCCGTGGGCGACCTCTATGTTGTAGATAACGAGAACAGCCGGGTGCTGGAGTACAGCACTCCGCTAACCAACAGCACTGCCAATGCAGTCTTCGGCCAGGATGGGAGCTTCACATCGAATACTCCAAATGACGGCGGCCTCAGCGCCAGCAGCCTCGACGCTCCATCTGGCGTCGCGGCGGACGGGTCGGGCAACCTCTACGTCGCGGATGTCGGCAACAACCGGGTACTGAAGTACGATCAGCCGGTGGGATCGTCTTCTCCAACTCCGACAGCAACGGCGACGTCAGCAACTCCTACTGCAACTGCCACTCGCACCGCAACGCCGACGGCTACCGCGACTGCGGCAACTCCGACGGCAACACCGACCGCCAGCGCGACGGGAACGCCCACTACCACTCAAACTCCGACTTCGACGCCGACTCCGGTCTCGGCGACGCTGACTATCACTCCCGGTTCGATAGCGTTCGGGGACAAGACGACAGTTGGAACTAGCGGTAAGCCAAAGACGGTCAAGATCAAGAACGCGAGCAGCAAAAAAACCGGGTCGGCGGTGAATATCGAGATGGAGAGCGCATCGCCGTCGGTATTTGCCGTGACGTCGCAATGCGCGACAACGCTCGCGCCCGGCAAGAGCTGCAAAGTCTCGGTGACCTTCAAGCCGACGGACGAGACGCCAGCAAGTGGAAGCCTGACGATCGTTGACGACGCGACCGGCTCGCCACAGTCGGTGGGTCTGTCAGGAACCGGGAAAGCGCCGAAGACAAAGAAATAGGCGTGAGTGGCTGCGCCCTTTCCGCACCGGATGCTTCAGTTCGCTGGTGATACTCGCACCGTTAGGACATGAGGGCCGCGGAAATAGCGGTCGAACTCGCCGCCGACGTAGTTCCAATCATCGTTGGGATTAAACCAGGCGTCCATCGTGGGCATGAACGGCGCGAGCAAAAAAGTCAAAGGCCCGAGATCGGGCCGCATGTCGAGGCGAACGAGATCACCTGGATATAAGGGCCAACGCTGCGAGCGGTCGGGAAGCGACGCCTTGACGCTGAAGATCTCGGGTCCGGGAACGCATGCAAACGCATGAAAGCTGATTTCACGGAGCCCCTGCCGAAGGCTCCCGACGACCATCATCAGACCGGATGCTCCCGCGAAAGAGTTGGCCGGGATTTCAAGCTGAGACTTGCGCACCCTAACCTTGCCCGCCGCGTAGCTCGTGCATGACGCGATGCCGGATTTGCGGTCCAGCGTGTCGAGCATATAAGGCGTTCCATCAGCGTTGAAGAACGAGTGACGGTAGGAGTCGAGCCTGGGCGCCAGATGCCCGTCGCCGAGGTATAGCAGTTCGTTTTCATTGTCGCGCTCGCCATCAAGGTACCGGGTCTCGCCCTTGATCTCTTCGGTTGCGTTGGTTCGCAAGACCGTAAAGCTAGTGGACCCGATCGTTCGGCTCCCATCGGCGCTGAGGACCTTGAACTGCAGTCCACCAAAACCGGAGGAGAGCGGCGAACCAGGCTCCAACGCGGCCGCGCTACTCGAAAGCGCCATGCACGCGGCAATGCAGAAAACGACCAGCAGCGTCGTTTTCAAAATCCGACTCAAGTGGACAGCGGCAGCGTCGATCGTCAAACGCCGTAGTGAATTTCCGGCGCGAATTGCGCCGCAGTCGAACCGCGACCGAAGCCCGCGTTGGCGGATCGATGATAAGAAATCACGGCGTCGAGAATTTCCGGGATTTCAAACACCGCGCGGTTGTCGATCGCGGCTACGCTTGCGCGTAGACGCAGATACTGTTCACGATCCAGCATTGTCGAGACCGCAGTCGCGATCTCGCGGAATGAAGGCAGCACCACTCCGAGCTGATTTTGTGCGATCCAATCGGTGTTGAAGCGCTCCTGCACCATCGTCCAGGCGTTGCGTTCCACGATCAGGGGAAGGCCAATGACCAGCGCCTCGCTGATACTGCCCGGACCGGGCTTGCCGATAAAGAAATCCGCGAGCTTCATGAAATAGGGGATTTCTTGCGTGAAGCCGACGCAATGAAATGGATAGGTCAGCTTCATGCCCTCGAGATCTTCGCGCAGCTTGTCATTGTGACCGCATACGAAAATAATCTGGGTTTTCAGCCCCGCCGCTTCGATTCTCTTCGCGATAGTCGCCATCTGGCTCGAGCCGTAGCTGCCGAACATCACGATGCCAGTCGGCAGTTCGGGGGCGAGCCCCAGCTTGATCCGCCCGGCTGCGCGGTTTGGTGCCGTCTGGCTATAGAACTCAGGGCGCACGATCATCCCCGAGGTGCGGAAGACGCGCGCCGGGTCATGTCCCATCGCGATCGCCTGCTCCGCCGCGGCAGCAGTGCCGCAAACCAGGTACTGCCTTTGCCGTTCGATCCAGAAGTGCGGCGGGCAGTCGGCCAGGTCGGTGAGGATCGTGACCATAGGAGTTTCGAATCGCGCCCGCGTCGCGTCGGCATGCCGAATACCTTTCAAAATCGCGTGATTGAAATTGGGGATCATCGAGACCACTAGGTCGGGCTGCGAGTCCCGCCAATGGCGCGCCAGCAGTTTGATCATATTCGGCTCAAATTGCCGGATCAGCATCTGGGTTATCCGCAGCATCGGACCGGTGCCGATAGTAAGTCCACGTTTGAGCTGCGAGTTGTAGAAGTCCTCGATGCGAACACCTGTGAGGCGCCGGATTACGTCGGCCGGTTCGAGCAGATCGCGCAGGTTGATTAGTCTTATGTTCCAGGAGCGACGCTGTTGCCTGGCCACCGACATCAAGGCAGTCGCGGAAGCTCGATGGCCGCCGCCTGCGTCGAAGTAGATCAGGTCGAGCTGGGCGTCGTGGTACTTAGTCGATTCAAAACTGTAAGGCGTCACAAAGTCACTCCCTGTGACATCGGCTCTGAAACCGAAATGTTAGCGTCTGAACCGCTCCAACGGATGATCTGCAGCGCCCCGTCCTGCTCCTCTACCACGGCAGTGCGGCTCAGCACCCAATCGCCATCGTTCACGTACAGGATGCTTCCGATCTGGCGATGGTCCGCGCGATGAATGTGTCCGCAGATGACACCGTCGGCCCGGTGATCGCGCGCAGCCGCAAGTACCGCCCGATCGCGAAAGTCAGTGAAGAACTCGATGGCTTTGCGGGCGGGATAGCGCAGGTAGTCGGAAAAAGAGCGGCCTTCGTCGCCTTCGTGAGAAGAGCGCCGATTGTACCAGTCATGAATCCGCTGCGCGCGCGCGTAAGCGTTGGGGCCGATCTTCGGCAGCAGGCGATTGGGATTGAGCGAGCCGTCGAACTGGTGCCCATGGATAACCAGCATTTTGGCGCCGGCCGCGGTGGTGTGAATCAAGGAGCTCACCGAAGGAATCGATCCGAACAGTCCTTCGACGAGGCTAACCTTGGACTCATCGTGATTGCCCGGCAGGAATACGACGTTGGCGCCACGATGGCGCCATTGCACGATCTCATCAACCAACTCCTGTTGCGCATGACTCCAATGCCAGGAAGGTCCCCAATTCCATCCGTCGACTATGTCGCCAACGAGGTACAAGGTTTGCGCAATGTGATTGCGCAGAAAAGTGAGTAACGCGTTTGCCTTACACGCACGGGTTCCGAGATGAACATCGGAGATCCAGATCGTTCGGTAATAGCTGGGCTGAACCATGGTCTACACACCTCCTCCCCGCTTCGGCTCGCGTTAACCGCACCGCGAGCGTCCCCTACCGCCTAGATCCAACGACCCCCTACACACCAATATGCAATCAGATCGAGACTGCGACGACTACTAAGTTAGGTGAATTGCGGCTGAAGAATAGAGTAAGAACGAATTATCAGTGTATTAGCAAGTTGATACTCACAGATTAACGCAATACTACCTGCGAGCCCGTGAGCCGGCCCCGATGTTTCTGTAAGAACCGTGCGGAGATTTTTCTGTGAAGCTGAAACGGCTATCGCCAGGTCAGTTTGCTTTTTACGCCGATAACACCTTGTGTGTTGGAGGCGATGATTGCCGCCCGCCTGGCAGCATCCGCCGACGCCACCACCCCACTCAATTCGATGGTACCGTGGTCGCAATCAACTTCGACCGGGTATTTGTCCGAAATTCCCTTCTCCGCCAGCGACCTTTTCACCTCGGTAATCAGCAAATCGTCCCGCGCGCGTTCAGCCGGAGAGTTGTAAAAGTGCTCAGCGGTGGTTTTGACCTGGTCATTCTCAACATTCAGCGACCGATTGGTGTTTTGGATTGAAGAGTCAGCGACGGCGCCAGCCCGGGAAGTGGAACTCCCTTCCTGCGCGTGCGCATTCGAAGCAAACAGCGGGCGCGCAGCAAGACTGCAGATCAGCATCGCAACAACGATATTGACGTTTCGGAGTTTCATGGCTCACTCGGTCTGTTCAGCAGCCGAATCGGACATGCGATGCCGCTCTAGTACGTAGACATGCGAGGCGCGAGCCGCGCGCGACAATTCTGCGGCGAATTTCCCGCCGGTCTCGGGAAGAAACGCCGAATCATATATGATGCGATCGAAATCATCGCTGGATTCAAGAAGCTTCAATCCGTCGGCGGAGGACGCGGCCACGACCACCGTGCATCCGCTGCGCTCGAGACATTCCTTGATCGCGCTGTTTTCGTCGGACGAGTCGGTGATCAAAAGGGCCGTATGCGGATTGTCAATCTCCAAAGTACCAGACCTCTTTTTGGTACGGCCTGGACGCATCGATGCAACCAGTTCTTCCGCGCGCACGTATTCCTCCAAACGCTGAACGCGCTGAGAGGCCTTCTCGATCAGTACAGCCAGACGAACCATCTCGGCGTCATAGGCTGACGATGCGAGTTGATGGCGCATGAGTGAGATTCGCAAGCCGATGGCGTTGAGCAGGTCATTGAGCTCGCTGGCGGCATTCTGTGCTACTTGGACGATGGGATGTAATTTTCGGGATTTCGTCATGTCGGAACTCCGTGCCGACACCGCCGAGCGATCAAACATGAGACGGAACCTCTAGCGGACTTGCGCGCAAACAGGCGCCGCCGCCAAACTCGCGGCTTTGAGGCACGAGTCGGCGGCGGCCACACATGAGTCTAAGCTACCGATAGTTCAACTAATAACTGCTCGCCGAACTAACGACCATCAACTGGTTGTTCACGCTCTTGACGCCGTCGGCTTGTTCCGCGATCTGCGCCGCATGCTGCGCCATCTCGGGCGAACCCACGCTGCCCCTCAGAGTGACGACTCCGGCCGTGGTGTTGACGTGTATTCCGGTCGAGCTAATTCGCTTGTCGCTCGCCAGCTTGGCCTTGACATCGGCGGTAATCGCAGTGTCCTTGGTGGCGCGCTCGGTGCCGTGAAACGCATCCTTGGCGGCCATACTGGTATCGGAACCGGCCTGTTCCATTTCGCGACCGGCAGCATTCATCTGCTGACTGGCGGGCGCGTTCTTATCCGGCGCCGGCGCGTCCTGCGCGAAAGCTGGAACCGACAAGGCCATACCGAATAGGACGGCCGGTACGATCAGTTTGAATGAGTATTTGTTTTTCATAAGTCTCTTCCTCGAAGGCATTTCAGAGGTGTTAGACGCCTTGCGACTTGAGCCACTGCTCGATTGCTTCGCGTTGATCTCCGGAGCGTTCCTGAATCTTGCCGACCAGCTTTTCTATACTGCCTTGGGCCTGAGTCAGATCGTCGTCGGTAACCTGTCCCCATTTGCGCTTGATCTCGCCGGCCAACTGCTTGTATTTGCCCTTCAACTGATCGCGATTCATTCGTATTGCTCCTGTCTTGTAAATTGGTTTCACGACCGATTGCCGTGACTTACCATTAGTGGAGCAAGTATAGGGCCACCTATTTAAATCCATAACCCACAAGGCTTTTTTCACAAAGCCAAGGGTAATTTGTTCACGATTCCGAATACGGCGCGGAATTTAACCGCCAAGCGGATGGCGGAAAATGACGTTCGAGCTCTAAGGCAGCGATGGGATAGCTGAATCAGCGAGTTTTGGGAGCGGCGCGAGCAAGGTAGAAGCCTTGGTCGCAAGGCTAATCGCGGCGACGCTATCGCGCTCAGCAAGAGCTTCCTTGGCCTCCGACAACAATTTCTGCGCCAAAATATCGCGTTGAGAGTCGTCGGCGCTCAAGTTTTTTCGATCAACCTGCTTTTCTACTTTATCGACCTCCTGGATCAATTTCGCTGCCTTCGCTGGATTTGCGTCACCGGTCCCGGATGATTCCAGCGCCGGAGAGGTCAGAGTGGAAGTTCCCGGCGCAGGCGCGATGCTCGCGACAGACCCCGACCCTGGCGGGGTCGATGCCGGTCTCGCAACAGCGGGTTCAGGAGTACCGGCCCCCATCGCACCCGAATTGGGTTCCAAGCTGACGTCGGCGCTAATGGGGCCGGAGCCGCCAACTCGGTTGGCTACGCTTGCCGCCTGCTTGGACGCAACCGCTGCCTGCTTGGAGGCGAGCGCAGCCTGGGCCGACGCATTGGCAGCCGCCTTCGAGGCTGAGGCCGCGTTTTCCGAAGCGGCACGTGCCTGTTGGGCAGTTTTCTTGCCCCCATGCCCCGTCGTCTCTTCGGCCTGTGGGGCTACGACGGGGGGAGGAGTTTCAGTTGGCGCGGAAGTGACGGCAGGAGCCGGCATCGGAGATTCGGCGGGAGTTGAGCGGCTGAAAAACCCCGTAACTTGCGCCATGCTGGGCGCTCCACCGGCGCATCCGGCGAGAGAAATTATCGGTAACGAAACCAGGCAAAGGCTCAGCCAGATGACTGGCCGATTGACTCGCTTAAGCAGCGCTTGAGACCGCTGATTTGGCAGGCGCATTTGCTCTAATCGGGACCGTAACCTTGCACACCGTACCTTGGCCCAATTCTGAATCTATCGCTATCTTGCCGCCGTTGAGCTCGATTGCCCGCATCGCGAAGGGCAGGCCGAGCCCGCTCCCGCTGGCTTTGGTTGTGTAATACAAGTCGAAGATCCGGTCCAGTTGCTCCTTGCCGATTCCCGGTCCGCGATCGGCGATAGTAAGTTCGACCGCCGATCCTTGCAGCTTGCTGGACAGCGTCAGCCCGCCTCCGTCAGGCATCGCTTGCTCAGCGTTGGTTATCAGATTTGTGAGCGCTTCGTAAATCAATCCGCGATCGGCCTGGACGAGCGGCAACGCCGGATCGAGCTGATACTCGACCTTGATGCGGTCGCCATTGACTCGCGCGCCGAGTTCCTTGAGCAACTCGTTGACGTCGAACTCGCTCAGCTTCAGTTGCGCGGGGCGCATGAACCTGAGCAGCGCCTCGACCGACTCGTCGAGACGAGTCACCTCATGGCGCAATTTGTCGATGTGCTTTGCGCCCGCGTCGCCGGCTTCGTGGCGCAACAGCTCGAGCCTCATGTTCATTCCGTTCAGAGGGCTGCGCAGTTGATGGGCCAGTCCGGAAATCAACGTCCCCAGGCGCGCGAGCCGATTTGATGAATCGAGCGCGGTCTCGAGTTCGATGACCGGCGTCAGATCTCGCAACACAATCAACAGGCCGGCTGGAACCCGCTCACGCCCAAGTCGAAAGAATGAAACCAGGTAAGTACCGCCCGCCGGCAGCGGCAGTGGAACGTCGCGGGCGTCGGTGCCGGCCACTGTCGATTGCACCAATGCCAGCAAAGGATGCTCCCCACCGAGCGCCGCGGCCAGCGATGCGCCCTCGAGCGAGCCGTTCTTCGGCGCCAGCCGTTCATGCGCTTCCTTGTTCGCGAACAGCACCACGCCATTGGTGTCGAGCAGCACGACGGCGTCCTGGATGGAACGGACGACGTCGAACAGATGACTCTGGTCGCTGTCCAGTCTGGACCGATCCTCCCTGACTTGCCGCGACAGTTCATTGAACTTCTCGGCCAGCGTCGTCAGCTCCTGGGCGCCCGAGACCTTCAGCTCGGTAGGGCTTTTTCCGGCGGCAAGCTGTTCGAATCCGCGGGTCAGGACGGCGAGCTGTCCGAGGAGCCGGTTCGCAATCAGCGATACCGCCAGTATCGCGGCGGCGATTACCAACCCCGCCGTCGCGACGATCACGACCAGCAGATGACGGGCCTGGTCGGCGATCAGCGCCGTCGTCACGCCGACCGAAATGGTCGCGGCGGGTTGGCCGTTGATATCCACCCGCCGCCGCGCTTCGTAAACTTTCGCCGTCAGAAGACTCGGTAGCGACGTGAACAGCAACCATCGCGAAGCCTGTTCGTCGAGTTCCCTGACCGACGGCAGGTTGAGAGCGGGCTTGCCCTCGCCGTCGCCATTGGCAGCCACGATCACGTTGCCATCTTTCCCGACGATCGACGCGGCCACGACCGCTGGACCGAATGCAACAGTTGAGTCGAGCAGCTTGCGCAACGGTTCGCTGCCGCGCAGCGCGGTGGAGACGTCGCTGTTGCCTTCGGAGAGCGCGAGTCGCACCTGTTCGAATATCTGCGAGATCATGAAGTCGGTCGATCGCGACATGTCGTCGACCATCGTGCCGATCCGGGAATCGATCGAAATGATGCTCAGCGTAATGGTCGGAACCAGCATCAGCACAAGAGCTATCAGGGCCAGTCTTGCTCGCAGTTGCATAGTTCCCCGCGCGAGTCGCCCGGTTCGAGTTACGAACGTTCGTTGCCGAAGCGTTCGAGCTTGTTGTAGAGGGTCTTGGCGCTGACCCCGAGGATTTCGGCGGCGCGGGTTTTGTTGCCGGCGGTGAACTCGATGGTGCGCGAGATCATTTCCTTCTCGACGTCGTCGAGCGAGCTGCCCAGCGCAATCTTGATGAAGCCGCCGTCGCCGCCGCCGGCCGCGCGGAAGTCGTCGGGCAGGTCGGATTTGCGAATCGTGCGTCCTTCGCACACTATCAGCGCGCGCTCGATCACGTTGCGCAACTGGCGCACGTTGCCCGGCCACGGATGCGCCGCCAGCGCCTTCATGCATTCCTCGTCCACCCCGCTCACATCCTTTTTATTCTGCGCCGCGAAATGGTTGATGAACATCTGGGTCAGTTGCGGCAGGTCGTCGATGCGCTCGCGCAGCGGCGGCAACGCGATCGTGAATACGTTGAGCCGGTAGTACAGGTCCGAGCGCAGCTTGCCCTCGCGCACCGCCTGCTCGATGTCGCGGTTCGACGCCGCCAGCACCCGCACGTCCAGCGGGATCTCGGCGGTGCCGCCCACCCGCCGCAGCCGCTGCTCCTCGATTACCCGCAACAGCTTGGGCTGCAGCTCGGGCTTCATCTCGGTCAGCTCATCGAGCAGCAGGGTGCCGCCGTTGGCCACCTCAAAGCAGCCCTCCTTGCGCCGGTCGGCGCCGGTGAACGAACCGCGCTCATGCCCGAACAGCTCGCTCTCCATCAGGGTCTCGGGAATCGCCGCGCAGTTGACCGGAACGTAGGCCGCGTCGCGGCGCGGCGACAGCTCGTGAATCGTGCGCGCCACCAGCTCCTTGCCGGTACCGCTCTCGCCCGTTATCACCACCGACGCCGACGATTGCGCCAGCCGCTCGATGGCCGTGATCACTTTGCGCATCGGCATCGAGCGCCCGAACAGCGGCCCCAACTCGCCGACCTCGGCCAGGCGCCGGCGCAGCGACGAGTTCTCCTCGCGAATATTGATGTTGTCGGCGATGTTCTTGAGCACGCGC
Source organism: uncultured delta proteobacterium (assembly GCA_963724395.1). GTDB lineage: Bacteria > Desulfobacterota > Binatia > Binatales > Binataceae > Binatus. The sequence goes on from CAVRUK010000006.1 coordinate 2,051,299, forward strand.
TGCAGATGGGCCGGGTCCACGGGCTTGCGCAGGTAGTCGATAGCGCCCTGCTTGAGTGCCTCGACCGCGTCGGGAATTTCGCCCTGTCCCGAAATCATGATGGTCGGCAGGCTGATTCCCAGCTCACGGATATCGCGCAACAACTCGAGCCCGCCCTTGCGCGGCATCCGCAGGTCCGACAGCAGGATGTGCGGGTTGAAACTCGAGATGAGCTCCAGCGCCCGCACCCCGTCCTCCGCTATCTCTCCACGAAACCCCCACGCCTCCAGCGACTCCCGCCACTCCTCATGCGTGTTTACGTCATCGTCGGCGATCAAGATTCGAATTTCGTTGGCCATGGTTTCAGCAAGTATTCGGACACCAGTGTCTGGCCCGTGGAAGTGCAACAACCGTGCACAAAGGAGCGTTTCCTCGATAATCCTACTTTAACTTTATACTTAATGAGCCGGAGCCGAGGCCTCGTTCTAGATGTAATTCTTACCGAAATTCGCGTCCCTGTCACACCCTCACAGCCGCCATCGCGCTTGTCCCCGGAGGGGCCGCGGCGGTTGGTGGGAGTTGGTGGAATGGGCCGGAAATTTTGGTTCTTGCGAAGGATAAGTATTACTTAGTCCGTTTGCTCATAAAGAGGTTTTTCGACTGCTCAATAGCAATACTAATTGGAAATACCATTGGAGAGTAATGCCTATAGTATGTTCAATACGTGGCATAGTAGTTGCTGAATTACTAATCATCAGAAGTCAAGGAGATTGAGTAATGCTATACTACGCACTCGTTTTTCTATTGATATCTGTGGTTGCAGCGGCACTTGGATTTGGCGGCATCGCGGGCACGGCCGCGGAATTCGCGCGAATCCTGTTCGTGGTGTTCCTGGTATTGTTTGTGGTTTCGCTCGTCGCCGGAAGATTGATCATATGAACGAGCGAAGACATCGGCTGACTATGTAAAAACGTCACAGTCTTCGCTCGACGAGATATTTGCCGAGCAGTGTCTTATCGGCGAATTTATGCGGAATTTCCATCGTAATTCAGAGAGACCGGCACGGGCCCCGAAATTGCACCAATCTAATGTCGAATCGACACTGTAAAAATTGGGCGTTGAAGTTCGCGACCGTTTGGGAGTTTTCCAATAACCAACCATTTCAGGAGTAGAAAAATCATGATCCAGCTTACGCATCCGGCCGCGCGTGCTGCCGCGGCGGCCACAACCCTACTCGGCGCTATCATGCTCGCCAGTCCTTCGTTTGCGGCGTCCTCCACGGCACGCTCACAGGTTGCGCAGGCCAATTCGGAGCAGGCCATGGCGGCGACCGCGCCGGAATCTCCAAGGCACGAAAACGTAGATGCGCGTATCAACGAACTGCACCGCCGACTGCACATCACCGAGGCTCAAAAGGCTCAGTGGGATGCTCTCACCCAGGTGATGCGCGACAATGCGCAGGCGATGGCGGACATCGAGAAACAGCGCGCCACTGACGCATCGTCGATGAACGCTGTCGACGTCGTCAAATCCTACTCGGCGGTGATCGAGGCCCATGAGGATGGAATGAAGAAATTCATTCCGGCCTTCGAGAACCTATACAACAGCCTTTCGGACGCGCAGAAGAAGACCGCCGACTCAATGTTCCGGGTCCGCGCGCGCACGGAGGCAAAAAAGGAAGTCAGTAAGGCGAGCTAGTGAACCGCGAATCGCAACGGCGATGGAGACTCGACATGAAAACCTTGACTACACATAACAAGGACTGGCGGTCCTTGTTCAAGAGATTTGCCAGGATCGCAACGGCGCTCGCATTTGGCGGCCTGCTTTGCACGTTCCCTGTAAGGTCGGCGCTGGCCGCCCGCCATGGCGGCGGTCACGGTGGTGGGCATGCCGCCTACCACGGTAGTGGCGGCCATCATTGGGGCGGCGGCCATTGGGACGGCCACCATTGGGGCGGTGGCTATTACGCACCCGGACCCGACTACTACGTGGCGCCTGAGCCCTATGCCTACTACGGCCCGGGGCCGTGCTACGGCCCGGAATACGATTACAACTGCGGTCCTCCGCCGCCTAACGGCGTGAGTCTCTTCTTCGGCCTCTGATAGAGATCGCTCTGGACGGTCGAGCGGCAGCCAATCCGTTTCGCACCGTCCAGGCAAAGCAGAGTTACTGAAGAGAACCTGTCGATCATCCAACTTCAGTTGTGATTGTACCCACCAGCCTCTGTTTCGGTCAGCGGCCGCGAGATCGGATGCTTTTCTAGGAGCGCCAACGAACGGCGAATATCTTCCAGTAGCAAGTCACCCAGATCGCGGCTCACTCCGTGGCGGACCAGGATCCGCTGGACTACGAGGTCCTCCCGGTTCGGCGGCATCGAGTAAGCCGGCACCTGCCATCCGCGCCCACGGAGCCGATCGGAAAGATCGTAGAGAGTGAAGCCATAGTCCGTTCCCTCTTTGAGCATCCAGCAGACCGCGGGAAGTCCGCCGTGCCCGTCGTGGATGACGCGGAATGGCCCCATCTTGCCGATCTCAGCCGCCAGATGCTGCGCGGTATGGTAACAGGCGTTCTGAATCTTCCGGTAGCCTTCGAAACCCAGCCGGACAAAGTTGTAGTACTGGCAAACGATTTGACCTGCAGGGCGCGAGAAGTTCAACGCGAAGGTCGGCATATCGCCGCCCAGGTAGTTGACGTGAAAAATCAGATCTTCCGGCAGGTCAGCATGATCGCGCCATATCACCCATCCAACCCCAAGCGGAGCAAGGCCAAACTTGTGCCCCGAGGTGTTGATCGACTTGACTCTGGGCAGGCGGAAATCCCAGACGAGGTCGGGGTCGCAAAACGGAGCAAGAAAACCGCCGCTCGCGGCATCTACATGTATTGGAATGTCGAGTCCGCTGTTCTTCTGCAGATTGTCCAGAGCCTGCGCGATGGCACGCACCGGTTCGTACTGGCAACACGTCGTCACGCCGAGCGTGGGTACGACCATGATGGTATTTTCGTCGCAGCGCGCCAGCGCCTGCTCCGGTCCCATCAGCAAACGGTCGCCTTCGACCGGAACCTCGCGGACCTCGACGTCGAAGTAACGGCCGAACTTGTGCCAGCAGACTTGCACCGGCCCGCAAACCAGATTCGGCCGGTCAGCTGATTTGCCCTGCGCGCGCATCCTCGCTCTCCAGCGCCATTTCGCCGCCAGCCCGCCGAGCATCGCCGCTTCGCTGGAGCCGGTGGTGGAGCAGCCAATGGTGTTTGCACCGTCGGGGGAATTCCACAGATCGGCCAGGATGTGAACGCAGCGAGCCTCAATCTCCGCGGTCTGCGGATACTCGTCTTTGTCGCACATATTCTTGTCGATGCACTCTGCCATCAGGGTCTGCGCCTCGGGCTCCATCCACGTCGTGCAGAAGGTCGCGAGGTTTTGCCGCGAGTTCCCATCGAGCAACAGCTCGTCATGGATGAGTCCGTAGGCTGTTCGCGCCGAACGCTCCTCGCGCGGGATTTGATGCTTCGGTACTGACAGGGAAGGATCGCTAACCTCCATGCTTTTTCGGCCGTGGTCATGGTTTCTGTGAAGTGACATTTCCCGATTCCTCCAACCAACAGGACGCGACGAGTTTAGCGGTTAGCCGGCAATGTGCGCGAGGGCGCTATAACCGCTCCACATAATTTCGATGCCGATGCAGAACAGGATGAAGGCTGACAGCCGCACCAACACGTTGGTGCCATTCGGTCCGAGCGCGCCCACGGTACTCTCGGCAAATCGGTAGCACACATATATGGTCGCGGCAGTCGCGATAACACCGGCGACGGCCGCGGCGCCGAGTACCGCGAGCTGGGTCACGGGCACTCGCGGCCGCTGGCTGCCGAGCGTTATCGCCACTGCAATCGATCCCGGGCCGACGGTGATCGGCATGGTCAGGGGATAAAACGCGTCAGTCGGTATTACAGGTTTGTGGGCGGCACGCTCATCGTCAGCATCAAGTCGCGTCTGGAGAAGGTTCCAGCCGGTTACAGTCACGACAATCCCGCCGGCGAGACGAACGATTGGCAGAGTGATGCCGAAGAACTCGAACACGTACGAGCCTACCAGCATCGAGCCGAGCAGCAGGAAGAAACTGTTGATCGTCACGCCCAGCGCAAGTGCGTTTCGTTCTTCATCGGTGCAGTGTCCGGTCAGGCCGAGGAAAATCGGCGCGCCGCCGATTGGGTTTACAATCGGAAACAGCCCTGCGTAGACGAGCAGAAAAGCATTGGCGATGTCGTAACCGGAGGTCATTTGCACAAATCCTCGCCCCGGGACGCCGTGAAACTCCATGGCGGGCGCCACCATCGGTCCCCTGTAGTATCACATCAGGCGGTTTCGGTCGTAAGGCGGCTCGCGCAATTGACGGGTCGTTGCGTAGAATCTAAAGATCGCCTCGGATTACTTTCGGCCGCGACCTCTCTTGGTATTCAGGGATAGTCTGGCGTTATGCAAACAACGAACACGGTCCTGCGCCAGCCGCTTTTGATCTACGACGGTGACTGCGGGTTCTGCATCTACTGGGTGTGCTATTGGCAGAAACTTACCGGCGATCGCGTTGGCTATGCGCCGTACCAAGAAGTCGCCGCACAATATCCGCAAATTCCTGTGACCGCCTTCCAGCGTGCTGTTCAATACATAGCGCCCGACGGGAAAATCGCGAGCGGTGCGGAAGCTGCGCTGCGTACTTTGAGTCATGCAAACGGCAAATGCTTCTGGCTGACTCTTTATCGGCATGTTCCCGGTTTTGCCGCGATCGCCGAGGGCTTGTACGCCTTCGTCGCCTCGCACCGCTCCGCGTTTTACCGCCCGACGCTGTGGTTATGGGGACGCGACTATGAACCGCCGCGTTACGAAGTGGTTTCGTGGCTGTTTCTAAGAGCCATGGGCCTGATTTATCTCATTGCCTTTGTCTCATTTGGCACGCAGGCGTTGGGACTAATCGGCAGCCACGGAATCTTGCCGCTATCCGAATTCGCCGACGCTGTCCGCAGCCAAGTCGGCTCATCAGGCTATTGGCGGGTTCCGATGGTGTTCTGGCTGGGCCAGAGCGATTTAGCGATTCAGGCCGCGTGCTGGGTCGGAGCGGTGTTGTCGGTGCTCCTGATTTTTGACGTCCTGCCCCGCATCAGCCTGTTTTTTCTCTACGTGCTTTATCTCTCGCTCTTTTACGCCGGCCAGGAGTTCATGGGCTTTCAGTGGGATCTGCTTTTGCTCGAATCCGGTTTCCTCGCGTTTCTCTTAAGCATGGAAACGAAGTCGGGCATATGGTTGCTGCGCTGGCTGCTGTTCCGCTTCATGCTTCTTTCGGGTGCGGTCAAACTGCTGAGCGGTGATGCCACATGGGCTAACCTTTCCGCCCTCTCCTACTACTTTCAGACCGAGCCGCTACCGACACCGCTGGCATGGTACGCCCATCACTTGCCACAGGCGCTACTCAGAGCGTCGACACTGACTACCCTTATCATTGAAGTAGGATTTCCTGTCTTAATTTTCCTTCCGCGACGTCTGAGGTTCGTCGCAGCATTCGGGTTCCTGTTGTTGCAAGTCGTGATCCTGCTCACTGGCAACTATACGTTTTTTAATCTCCTCACTATGGCGTTGTGCCTCGTACTGCTTGACGACGCGGCGCTACGCAAGGTTCTTCCGAATCGCATTGCCCGACTCGTTCAACACCACGTCCGGTATATCAAGCCCGGAAAAATTACCTCGTTTGTTGTCGCAGCCTTCACGATGTTGATCGTATTCGTAGGTCTCGCACAGCTTCATGCGGTGTTCACCGGCCGAATCTCCATCCCAGCCGCGTGGATCATAGATGAAGTTGCGCCGCTGCGTATCGTCAATACCTACGGTCTGTTTGCCGTGATGACTACCACGCTGCCGGAGATCATCGTCGAGGGCTCGGATGATGGCATTAACTGGCGCGAATACGGGTTTAAGTACAAACCGGGCGACGTGATGCGGCGACCGCTCTGGAATTTTCCGCATCAGCCGCGCCTTGACTGGCAGATGTGGTTCGCCGCGCTTGGGACGGCGTCTGGAAATCCGTGGTTTTCGCGGTTCTTGCAGCGGTTGCTGGAAAATTCGCCGGAGGTCACGGCGCTGCTCGGTAGCAATCCCTTTCCTGGCAAGCCGCCTCTCTACGTGAGAGCCTTGCTGTACGACTATCGCTATTCCACCCCTCAAGAGAGAGAAGCCACAGGCGCATGGTGGGTGCGGCAGCCGGAAGGAATCTACTATCCCGCGATAGCTCTCGGGTCGTGATCGGCTAAGACAAACCAGGACCGGCTTCAAGCTCCGGCCTGCTTGATTATCATGTCGTAGAGCGCCTGCGCTGCCGGCGATAGGTGCGCAGTTTTGCGCGACACGAGGACTAGTGTGCGTGAGACCGCCGGCTCGCCCAGCGCGACGACCTTGATCGCCGGATAGGCGCCTTTCTGGACCGCGAGGCTCGGCACCACCGCGGCAGCCACGCCTTGCGCGACCAGGCCGACCGCGGTCGAGCTGCGCTGAACCTCGTAGTGAGACTGGAGAGGAACACTCGGCGTTCCCAAGGCAGCGTCGAGAAGCGGTCGATTGCCGCTGGCCTCGCCAGCGAAGATCAACGGATAGCCGGCCAACTGCTTCCAGGTTACGCTCCTGCGCTTCGCGAGCGGATGATCGTCGCGGCAGATGACAACGAAGCGGTCCTGCAGCAACGGCACGCTGGTCAACTCGGGGTTGTGAGGGCCGCCGATGTTGATTCCGAATTCGGCCTCGCGGCGCAGGACAGCATTCGCCACTCCCGACGAAGCATGATCAAGGATTTTGATCCGGTTCTGCGGATATCGTCGCGCATACTCCTGGATGATACGCGGGAGGTACTGCACGCCGACGGTAGGCACGCATGCGATCGATACATCGCCACGCTGCGCGCGGCCGGTCTTCTGGATCTCGGTCAGCGCGTTCTCGAGATCTGAGAGCAGGCGCCGCGCCTGCGGAAGAAAGTCGCCACCGAGCTGGGTCATCGCGACCGAACGCGTCGTTCGCTCGATGAGCTTGACGCCGAGCAGTGTCTCGAGATTTTGCAGACGTCGCGTCAGCGCGGTCTGAGTAATGTACAGGGTCTCGGCCGCCCTCTGAAAACTGCTTTGTTCGACGATAGCGACGAACGCTTGCAACCCGAGCGTGTCAATTTTCATGAGGTAAATACATTAATTAGCAATATAAATTCATTTTACTGGAGCGAGTGCGGTTAGCAAGATTGGAAAAAAAGGAGGAGATAATCAATGGTCACCATCGAATCGACGCCGGAAATGGCGGCACGCGTATACGCGACGCTGGCGCGGAATATCGAGATCGTGCGACGGCGATTGGCGCGGCCGCTAACGCTGTCCGAAAAAGTTCTGCTTGGACATCTTGACGACGCAAAGTTTGAGAAATTGGAGCCCGGCAAAAGCTTCATCCAACTGCGGCCCGACCGGGTCGTGTTTCAGGATGTGCTCGGCCAAACCGGAATGCTGCAGTTCATGCAGACGCGGCGCGACCAGGTCGCGTTGCCGACTACTATTCATTGCGATCATCTAATCCAGGCGCGGACTGAGGGGGCGGCGGACCTGCGAGCCTCGCTCGACGAAAATCGGGAAATATATGAGTTCTTGCGCTCGGCAGCGGCCAGATATGGCGCGGGATTCTGGGGACCCGGGGCCGGGATCATCCATCAGGTAGTACTGGAGAATTATGCATTTCCAGGCGAGCTGATTATCGGCACCGATTCGCACACGCCCAACGCGGGCGGTCTCGGCGCCTGCGCGGTTGGCGTCGGAGGCGCTGACGCGGTGGAAGCAATCGCGGGCCTGCCCTGGGAAGTGCTTTATCCCAGACGCATCGCCGTCGTTCTGACCGGGAAGTTAAGCGGCTGGACGGCGTCGAAGGACGTCATCCTCGACGTCGCCGGACAACTCACGGTTTCAGGAGGCACCAACTCGATTGTGGAATACATCGGACCGGGAGCGCGCACCATCAGCGCCACCGGCAAGGCGACGATCGCCAACCTGGGTGCTGAACTCGGCGCGACTACCTCGATTTTTCCCGCCGACGCCAAGATGTGCAAATACCTGAAGGCGACGGGCCGCGGCAATCTCGTTTCGCTCGTCGAGCGATACCAGCGTCTTCTGGAACCCGATCCCGAGGCCGAGGCCAATCCTGAAAGGCACTACGATCGCGTCCTCGAGATCGATCTCTCGAAGCTCGAACCGCACATCGCCGGACCACATTCACCCGACCGCGTGCGGCCGCTTTCGGAGTTCGCCGCCGAGCTTTCCGAACCTAATAATTCGTTCCGCGGTGAAATCTCCGCGGCGCTTATTGGCAGCTGCACGAACTCCTCTTACGAGGACATGTGCCGCGCCGCCGACGTGGCAGAGCAGGCAAGAGCTCACGGATGCAAGTCGGCGGTACCGTTCATGATCACGCCGGGCTCCGAGCAAATCCGTGCGACGATTGAGCGGGACGGGCAGATGGGCTCGCTTAAGGACATCGGCGGCACCGTGCTCGCCAACGCTTGCGGCCCATGCATCGGACAATGGCAAAGGCAAGCCGCCGGACCGCCGAGCACGATCGTCACATCCTACAATCGCAATTTTCCCGGGCGCAACGATGGCAACGCGACGACCATGAATTTCATCGCAAGTCCTGAAATCGTTACCGCCTTCGCGCTGGCCGGTCGGCTCTCGTTCAATCCATTGACCGATTCAGTTGTCGGTGCCGATGGCAACCCGTTTCGCCTCGAACCTCCGAGGTCTGCGCCGGAAGTGCCTGCGATGGCCTTCGATCAGGGCCGCGCCGCGTACCAGGCGCCTCCCCCAAGGGGAACACGAGCGGAGCTGGCGGTGAATCCTGGCAGCGAGCGACTCCAGTTGATGCGTCCGTGGCCGGCTTGGGACGGCTGCGATCTCCTCGACCTGCCGATCCTGATTAAGACCAAAGGGAAAACCACCACCGATCAAATCTCGCCGGCGGGATTCTGGCTCCGCTACCGGGGACATCTGGACAAATTCAGCGACAACATGTTCATGGGTGCGGTTAACGCCTTCAGCGGGGAAGTCGGCAAGGGAAGAAATGTTGTGAGCGGTGACACGGCTCAGCCAATCGCGAAGATTGCTCGAGATTATCGATCGCGTGGAATCAAATGGATCGTTGTCGGCGATCGCAACTATGGCGAGGGGAGCAGCCGCGAGCATGCGGCCCTCTCGCCGCGACTGCTGGGCGGGGCGGCCGTGATTGCGCGGAGCTTCGCGCGTATTCACGAATCCAATCTGAAGAAACAGGGCCTGCTCGCGCTCACCTTTCGCGACGAGCAGGACTACGATCGAATCCGCGAAGACGATCGCATCAGCCTGCTCGGTCTCGCCGCGATGGCGCCCGGGAAGCCTGTTGAGTGCCGGATTGCGCATGCCGACGGTACGTCGGAATCTCTTTCCCTCGATCATTCATTCAGCAAAAGACAAATCGCATGGTTCCGTGCGGGTTCGGCTCTGAACGTGTTTCACAACTCGACGAAGTGAATGAGCTCTCGCTATGCGTTGGATCAACTTTCAGTGCGACCCGGGATTACCGCACTTCAACGAATAGACCTGCCAAAAACACCTTGAGGCGTGCCCGGCAGTTCCGGCATTCCGGCCGCGGGAATTGCATGACTCATGAACGGCTGAGCGTAGGGAGCTTCGGGCCCCTCCATCCACGGACCTCCGGGCTGCGCTGGCGTGAAGCCTCCTAGCAACGGCGCCGATTCAGAGTCCATTGGCTCCTCTGGCGCGGAAGCCAGCGCAGGGCCGGCGTCTGAGTACGGCCCAACGTCCCAGGACTCGCCCAATTCGGGAATCGCAGGTGATTCAGTGGAGATTCCCGAGTCGGAACCGTCGATGCTCTGAGCGAGCACCGGTTGAATCCAGGCTAGTGCCGAGGCTACGACAAGTGCAGCTATCAATTTTTTCATTGTTCTAACGCCATTAGCGGCTGAAACCTTCACTAATAGAGGCGTGAAAACCGGCCGCACAAATCATGTGAAATAGCATCGGCTTCCGTTCAAGAGGGTGGGTCGCGGAGTCGTCCCTTGACAGATTGCGATACTTGCATATACAAAAAAATATGACCTTAGAGACCAAAAACATCGAAGGCGTATGCGTCGGTGGTTGCGTCCGCAAGCTGAATCGGATGGTCTCGGCAGTCTATGACGGCGCATTGGCAGGCGCCGGTTTGAAGACGAGCCAGTTCAGCGTGCTGGTCGCGGTGGCCAACCGGAAAAAGGCCAGGCCGGCGGAACTAACAAAACTGCTCCAGATGGACGAGTCGACACTGAGCCGCAATGTTGAGCGGATGTGCGCTAGGGGTTGGCTCCGGCTTGAGCGCGACGGGGATCGCCGAAGCCATACGATCGAAATAACCGACAAGGGTCAGGCCCTGCTTCGCAAGTGCCTTCCAGCCTGGCAACGAGCTCAAGAGAACGTCAGTCAGCGGTTGGGAGCGGACAATGTCGCTGCGTTGAGAGCCGCCCTTCGCAAGCTAAGCGCGTAGAAATTTCTAATCCGGTCGCGCCACCGGGCATACTATCTGTGGAAGAGCGCGCGAAGTATCGAGGGCAGGACTTCACCGTCATAGCGTTCAACATGCGAATCGAGCGTCCGCGCCAACGCCAGCAGTGTCTGCGCGAAGCCGCCGCGGTCCGCGGTCGTTTGCGGTTCACGATCCAGACCCGCCGATGACAACTCATTGAGGGCGGCCATCAACTTCTGCATCTCATGACGTTCGTTCTTCAGAGTATCGAGCAGGTCGTGTGGAATGGCGTGATGCGCCTGGCCCCATGCAAACACCAACTCCTCTTCGATTTGCAGGTGCGACCATAGGTCGTGGCGTATTTCATCCCACACCTGAAGGGCCCGTTGTTGCGCGGTAAGCGCACCGGGATCACCGGCGAGCCTGGTGGCAGCGAAAGCCAACTTCATATCAAGGCCGTTCAACTTTCTGTGTTCCATCCCCAGACATGACACCATCGTGTTGATCATCGGAACTTCGAGGTCGGGCAGCGGGCTGCTGCAAGGCCTCGTTAGAATCGTTCGCGGATTAGCTGCCATGTTGTTGGCCTCCGCGATGACAGCAATCGGGGTGCCATCAATGGGGATAGCGAGAATTGAAGTTTTTTTGGTCCAGCTCTTGTATATGCAAGCATTAAAGGCCGGCAAAATGGACAACATCATTGAAAATAACGGCGAAAGGCAATTCGCGAACGGCCAAAGCAGTCGCGATTTGCGAGTCAGCTCGGATGTAATCGTCGAGCCCACCGATTCGAGCGATCCATTTAATGCTCTGCGCAGAGATTCCGGCGAGGATCTCGAGCGCCGGATCGAACTGCGCGAAGCGGTCGACGGAGAGCATGGCAGTTCGGACGGGAGTCCATTGTTCCGTCGCATAAGCAAGCGAGTTGTGTTGGTAGTGCTGCTGGTTCTCGCGTTGGCTGCGCTGTCGCCCTTCGCATGGAATTACCTGCAATCGTACGAATCCACCGACGACGCGCAGATAGACGGCCATATCGATCCGCTCAGCTCACGCATCGACGGCACGGTGATCGGAGTGCATGCCGAAGACGACGACCGTGTAACCAAGGGCGAGTTGCTCGTCGAAATCGATCCGCGCGACTACGAGGTCGCGGTCGAGCAGGCCAAAGCGCGGCTTGAGCTGGCAGTGGCCCAGGTCGCCTCGGCCAAGCAGGACTATGCCGCCGCGCTAGCGAACGTTCGCGAAGACGACGCGGATAATTTCAGGGCGCAGCGGGATGCGCAGCGGTTCACCGCCCTGCTGGATGAGCGGGTGGTGGCGCAGAACCAATACGATCAGTACATTGCGATCGCGCACGTCGACGCGGCGAAAGTCGATTCCGCGCAATGAGGCCGCGGGCTCCGCGCTCAAGACTATCGCGGCGCGCGAGGCGGACGTTGACGGCGCAAAGGCGGCGCTCGATCAGGCGCTGCTCAACCTCAGCTACACAAAAGTTTACGCGCCCGCCAACGGCATCGTGGGCAAGCGCGCCGTGCAGTTGGGTTCCCGAATTCAGCCGGGAGAGACCCTGATGTTTGTGACCGAGACCGACGAAATCTGGGTCACCGCGAATTTCAAAGAAACGCAACTGGCCAATATGCATCGCGGCGAGCAGGTCGCGATTTACGTGGACACGTTCGGCCGGGATTATCGCGGCCGCGTCGAGAACATGCCCGGTGCCAGTGGCGATCGCTTCAGCCTGCTACCCGCCGAGAATGCGACCGGCAATTACGTAAAGGTGGTGCAGCGGCTGCCGGTTCGAATCCTCTTCGAACCGGGCGAAGACCCGGATCATCTGTTGCATCCGGGGATGTCGGTGGAGCCCACGGTATGGCTGCACTGACCTCATCCGGCGTAGCGACGCCTCCCGCGTCCTCGCCCGCCCAACCGCGAGTAGCGGCAAGGGGGCACACCCCGTGGGCGATAGCGCTGGTGGTGACGATGGCGACGTTCATGGAGCTGCTCGACACCAGCATCTCGAACGTCTCGCTGCCGCACATCGCGGGCGGGCTCGGCACCAGCTACGACGAAAGCACCTGGGTGCTGACCAGCTACCTGGTCGCCAACGCGATCATCCTGCCGATGAGCGCGTGGCTCAGCCGCGCCTTCGGGCGCAAGCGCTACTACATGATGTGTGTCGCGCTGTTCACCGCGAGTTCGTTCCTGTGCGGCGTCGCACCGAGCCTGGCGATGTTGATCGTGTTCCGCGTGCTGCAGGGAGTCGGCGGTGGCGGTCTCGCGCCGGTCGAGCAGGCGATCCTGGTCGATACTTTCCCCAAGGAAAACCTCGGCGGAGCGTTCGCACTCTACAGCATGGCGATGGTCACGGCGCCGGCGATCGGGCCGCCGCTCGGTGGATGGATCACCGACAGCTTCTCGTGGCGATGGGTGTTCTTCATCAACGTTCCGATCGGACTCCTGTCGCTGATCCTTTCGAGCCGGATGGTGCACGACCCGGTCGAATTCACGGAGGAACGGACGCAGGCGCGGCGCAGTGGCCGTCTTCCAATTGACTATGTCGGAATCGCGCTGATCGCGGTCGGATTCGCCTGCCTGGAAGTCGTGCTCGATCGCGGCGAACGCGACGACTGGCTGGAAAGCCATTTCATCGCAACCTTCCTCACGATTGCTCTGGTCGCGATTGCGATCGCGATTTGGTGGGAGTGGCGCCACGACGATCCGGTAGTCGAACTGACTCTGCTCCGCGAGCGCAACTTCGCGATCGCCAACGTGCTCTACTTCCTCTTTGCGTTCGGGCTTTTCGGCAGCACTGTGCTGATTCCTGAGATGCTGCAGACGTTGTTCGGATACACGGCAACGGACGCCGGACTGGTGCTGGGACCCGGCGCCGCGGTTATCACCCTGCTGGCGCCGTTGGTCGTGCGGATCGTCCCGCGAATCGGCGCGAAACGCGTGCTCGGTTTCAGCTTCACCATCGCCGCGCTGTCCTTTTTCTACTACAGCAGGATGACTACCGAGACTGACTATTTCCACTTCACGCTCGCGCGCGTCTTTCAAGGCTTCGGCTACGCATTCATGTTCATTCCGGTGAGCCAGCTCGCGTACTCTTATTTGCCGAAAAACAAGAACAACAAGGGCTCGAGCCTGACCAACTTATGCCGCAACTGGGGCGCGAGTTTCGGGATCTCGTTCGTAACGACGATGCTGGAGCGGCGGACCGAGTATCATCAGAGCGTGCTTGTGAGCCACCTCACTTCCGCCGACGGAACGGTGCGGCAGTTCGTGAATACCTCGAGTCGCTACCTGATGACGCGCGGAACCAGCGGCCCGGACTCGATCCATCAGGCTTATGGGCTGGCCGCGAGCTTGATGACTCAGCAGGCTTCGATGCTCGCGTTCATGGATTGTTTTCACCTGCTCGCTCTGGTTGTACTGGCGGGCCTGCCGCTGGCTTTTCTGACTCGGCGTTTCGAAATAGGCAAAGCAGTGGGCGCCGGTCACTAAAATTGTGAGAGAATCAACCCACCCCTAGCAAAGGAGACATCAATATGCGCGCTGTTCAGCTCACGGCTTATGGCAACCCGGTCGAGGGTCTTAAGTATGTCGACATTCCCGCGCCCGAGGCTCCCGGTCCGAACCAGGTCCTTATCGGGGTCGAGTTTTCGCCGCTCAACCCGAACGACCTCCTGCTCGCGCAAGGCATCTACGGATTGCGCCCCGCGCTTCCGACCGTGATCGGCAATGAAGGTGTCGGGCGCGTTCTCGCAGTGGGAGTGGGCGTGCAGGACGTCAAGGCCGGCGACCGCGTCCTCGCGCCGCTTTCCAGCTTCACCTGGAGGGAGCGAATGGTTATTTCAGCGAAAGGTCTTTTCGCTTTGCCCGTCGACGCCGATCCGAAGCAGCTATCGATGCTCGCGATTAATCCCCCGACCGCGGCACTGCTGCTCAGCGAGTACGTCAACCTGAAGGCGGGCGAGTGGGTGGTGCAGAATGCTGCGAATTCGGCGGTCGGACGGTGGGTGATTGCGTTCGCGAAAACGCGCGGCTTGAAAACCGTCAACATCGTGCGGCGGAGGGAGCTGGTGCCCGAGCTTCAGGCGATTGGCGGAGACTTTGTCGTGGTCGATTCTCCCGATGTTTCGCGAGAGATCAAAGCTGCAGTCGGTCAGGCTGAGCTCCGCCTGGCACTTGACGGTGTCAGCGGCCCAACGACGGGCGTGCTCGCATCGACTTTGTCGTCAAACGGCACGCTCGTGAGTTATGCGGCTATGAGCGAGGCTCCGATGTCGATCAGCCCGCTGGAAGTCATCTTCAAGCCGCTCACAATCCGAGGCTTTTGGCTGGGCCATCCGGAGTCTGCGGCCAAAAGTGCGCCCGCGGTAGCGCAGGCGGCCGAGATGATCGCGTCCGGCCGCGTGCACATTCCAGTGGCGGCAACCTACGACCTCTCGTCCATCAAGGAAGCCGTCGAGCATGCGCTACGCGGCGGAAAGATTCTTCTGCACGTAGCCGGATGATCGCGCGGAGAATCAGAGCTAAGAGAATTGAAGACATGCGGCGCACCAGACAATTGCGCCGCAATCGGTCCCCCACCCTGACCCTCCGCGACGAACGTGGGACAGCCCCAGGCGGAGAGGATGGCTTTATGCACGACGAAATCAGCGTGTTGTTGTTGCTCGCGATATTCTGCATCGCGGCAATAGTCATCGCGGATTGGACTCTGCGACCAAAGGATCGCGACGATGATGATTGATACGCTGCACACGCTGAAGGCTTGGCGGCAATTTTTTTGGTCCGAGTCTTGTATATACAAGCGCTAACGGCGAAGAAATGAACGGCAACATTGAGCATAGCGACGACAACCGATTCGCGAAGGGCCAAAGTTGTCGCGATTTGCGAGTCAGATGCGACACCAGCGAACTTGAAATTCAGCTCATGGAAGCGATCGACAATATCGAGGACTTCCTTCGCTTCGTCGAGATTTCAACAAGCGTGGCAGTAACCTGCCAGTGGAGGTTGTTTTGAAAATGGAAGCGAGCATCCAGGAACACGAGTACGCTGGAGTCAAAGTCATTTACGCCGGGCTGACTTACCTGGCCGCGGCGAAACCGAAGCCCGTCAACTATGCATACGAGCCGCCGGCAGGTACTCCGCGCCGGTCCGGAAAATACATCGAGCAAAGCGTCGTTATTCGCGACGGCCGCGAGGTGCTGGATGAACTCTCGCTCGACAGCAACGGTTTCGTGCTCACAAAACACGAAACCGCGATCAAGGACTTTTACGATCCCGAGGAGGTCAAGTCGGTTTACTACCCCGAAGTGGAGCGCTTGATAGAGCGGGTAACCGGCGCCGAACGCGTGGTAGTGTTCGATCACATCGTGCGAAACCCGGTGCTCGCCGCCCGCGGAGAAAAGGGCGCGCGCCCCCCGGCCACGATCGTCCACAACGACTACAGTTTCAAATCCGCGCCGCGCCGAGTCCGCGACCATCTGCCGCAAGAAGCGGACCACCTGCTGAGCAATCGCTTCGCCGAAATCAACGTCTGGCGTGCTATTCGCGGTCCGATCGAAAGCTCGCCACTGGCACTCTGCGACGCGCGCAGCCTGAGCGCGGAGGATATCGTGCCGACCGATCTGGTCTATCGCGAGCGGGTCGGCGAGATTCTCGGCTTCCTCTACAACCCGAAGCATCGCTGGTACTACTTTCCGCGGATGGAACGTAACGAAGCGATCTTACTGAAGTGCTACGACTCGAAGGACGACGGCCGCGCGCGCTTCACCGCGCATACTTCGTTCGACGATCCAAGCAGCCCGCACAACGCGGCGCCGCGCGAGAGCATCGAGGTGCGCGCGCTGGTGTTCTGGCCGCCCGAAACCGCATAAGCGGCTTTACCAGACGTATTCCGTTTCGACGCGATCAAATAAGGAGAAATCACAATGAGTGGAAAACTCGAAGGAAAGGTGGCCCTTATCACCGGCGGCAATAGCGGCATCGGCCTTGCGACGGCTAAGCGATTCGTTGCAGAAGGCGCATATGTGTTTATCACAGGACGCCGGCCGGCGGAACTCGAAGCCGCGGAGAAAGAGATCGGCGGCAACCTCACCGGCATTCAAGGCGACGTGGCCAAGCTCGCAGACCTCGATCGCCTGTTCGCGCAAATCAAGCGGGAGAAGGGCAAACTCGATATTGTGTTCGCGAATGCCGGCGTCGCGGAACTCGCGCCCGTGGGAGAAATCACGGAAGAGCAGTTCGATCGGATCTTCGACATCAACGTCAAAGGACTGTTGTTCACCGTGCAGAAAGCTCTACCCCTGATTCCCGCCGGCGGATCGATCATCCTGAACGCCTCGATCGTCGCGTCCAAAGGCAATCCTGCGTCGAGCGTGTACAGCGCGACCAAGGCCGCGGTGCGGTCGTTCGCGCGCACGTGGACGATGGATTTGAAGGAACGGAAAATCCGCGTGAACGCGCTCAGCCCGGGTCCGATCAACACTCCCGCCTATGACCGGCTTGCGCAGTCCGGGCCAGCAGGCCAGCAGATGTTGGCGAGTATCGTGAACAGGGTCCCGATGGGCCGCTTCGGCACGCCGGATGAAATCGCCGGTGCCGCGGTTTTCCTCGCCTCGGACGACAGCAGTTTCGTCACCGGCACCGAACTATTCGTCGACGGCGGTGCCGCCCAAGTCTGAGCCCCGATGAGAAGTTGCAACGAGAGTTGGGAAGCTTTCACGTTTCGACTCATTGCCCGTTTCTATGCGACCGGGTTAAATTAGCGGGCTTGGTCCGCGGTGGCGGTTCCACAACCGCGCGCAATGCGGCTTGCGAGGAGAATAGAAAAATGAGTCGTAAGGTATACGTCGTAGGCGTCGGGATGACGAAGTTCGAGAAGCCGGGCTCGCGGGCCTGGGACTATCCCGATATGGCGAAGGAGTCCGGGACCAAAGCTCTGCAGGACGCCGGGATCGCCTACGAAAACGTGGAGCAGGCTGTCGTCGGCTACTGCTACGGCGAATCGACTTGCGGCGAGCGCGCGCTCTACGGACTCGGGATGACCGGCATCCCGATCTACAACGTCAACAACAACTGCTCGACCGGATCGACCGCGCTGTTCATGGCCAAGCAGTTCATCGAAGGCGGTATCGCCGACTGCGTGATGGCGCTCGGCTTCGAGAAGATGGAAAAGGGCTCGCTCGGCGCCAAGTACACGGACCGCATCAATCCGATGGACAAGCACGTCCAGCTGATGGCCAACCTGCGCGGATTTGCGCCCGCGCCGCCGGCGGCGCAGATGTTCGGCAACGCCGGGCGCGAGCATATGGAGCGGTACGGCACGACCGCGCTGCAGTTCGCAAAAATCGGATGGAAGAACCATAAGCATTCGGTGAATAACCCTTACTCGCAATTCCAGGATGAGTACTCACTCGAAGGAATCCTCAGCGCGCCGATGGTGTATGAGCCGCTCACCAAACTTCAATGCTGCCCGACTTCCGACGGCTCCGGCGCCGCAATTCTCGCCAGCGGCGACTTCGTCAAGAAGCATGGCCTCGAGAATAAAGCCGTCGAGATTCTCGGCATGGCGATGGCGACCGACTTTGCCAGCACGTTTTCGGAGAACAGTTGCATCAAGATGGTCGGCTCCGACCTGTCCAAGGCTGCGGCGCATAAGGTCTACGAGCAAAGCGGTCTCGGCCCCGAAAATGTCGACGTGGTCGAGCTCCACGACTGCTTCTCGTGCAACGAACTGATCACTTATGAGGCGCTGGGGCTATGCCCCGAAGGCAAGGGCGGTGATTTCGTCGATGCGGGCGCCAACACTTACGGTGGCAAAGTGGTCGTGAATCCGTCGGGCGGGCTGATTTCGAAGGGTCATCCCCTGGGCGCGACTGGCCTGGCGCAGTGCGCGGAACTCAACTGGCAATTGCGGGGCGAAGCGGACAAACGGCAGGTGGCGGGCGCAAAGGTCGCCCTCCAACACAATCTCGGGCTCGGAGGAGCGGCAGTAGTCACGATGTATCGCCGCGCAAACCTGGAGTGAGTCCCGCGGACCGAGAACCCGCGAAGCTTAGCGCGTGGGTATCGAAACGTATTCGGTGATTTGTGGCGGCGAGTTGAGATTGTCTCTGAAGGTAAAGCGCCGGACCAGAAGGCCGGCGCTGTCGAAGATGTCCGCGAATCCCCGGCCTGGGCCAGCCACATCGTCGAGCCTTGCGCCGTTTTGGAAACAGTTAACTGCGAACTGTCTTCCGTTTATTTTCGCAATCCCCAGCGGCGCGTACCCCGCTGAAGCTTCCGGATAGCCCGGTATGCTGCGGTCGAGGCGCGAAAAGACATAGCCAGCGGATTCGGGCGCGTTGCCTAAACTCAACGCGGCAACAGAATACACGGCCGTTGAGCTGGTCGTCGTCATTCCGGGGGCGACGGGCGACGGGCTGATCAAGGAGCTCGTGACAAAAGCAATTAGTGTGGTCTTGAATGTTTGCATGACCTCTTCTCTTCGCCGACGACGCAGAGTCCTCGTATGCTGGAATCTTCATCACTGAGGCGTGAAGAGTGCCCGCACAAACCGTTCGCGTCTGATGGGTGCGGTAACTTGAGCATCGCCGGCTGCAGCAGCCAACGATTCGCAGGTCGGTTTTAACAATGGGTGATGAAGGAGTCGCAGAGGGCGGCGAACGCAACGCGATTTCGGGATCGTTGCCCGATTCCGCAGAGGCGTGCGCAGGTGGCGATGCTATACACATCGCCACCTGGTTGCGGGTTAATGGCCGGCCTGCACCATCTTCTGCGGTGTGAAGAAATTCCGGTCGACCGCGCCCATGTTGATAAACAAGCTGTCGTCATTTCCGCTGTGTCCCGGCGAATAAACCACCGTAGAAAAACCGCTGGTCACATCTTCGTCAACCAGCGCGGTCTCGAACATGCGCTTGAAGGGCCAGATCGCGACCCGGGCGTTCGGCGCCGCTCGGTCGCTATATGCGTGGAAGATCGCAAGCGTCTTCCACAGCTCGCCCTGGTCGTTCATTAGATCGGAGGCGGTGATAAACCAGCCTTCCGAGTCGATGTAGAAAATACGTTTCGGAACAATCACGCTACCGCCTATAGGAGATGTTCGAGGCTTGGCAGTCGCTTCGACCATGTAAACGTGGCGAATTTCCCAGTTCTCCGGACAGACTGAGCGCCCGCCGTCAGTGGTGCATGGCTGCGCGGGAGAGTTCGCGGCCTCGACCGACGCTAGCATCGGTCGCTCGCCCAGCAGTCGGTAGGTGTAGTCCTGGATTCTTGCCGAGAAACCAAATGCGGAATCGGGATCCCACGTAGAGGCGTAGGTCGTAGCGCCCGGCGCGCCTCCATAGTTCGGGCCTACTCCGTCGTGATTGACCACTCCGAACGCATCCGAGAGCTCCGTGGTCGGCAGACGCCTCAGCCTTCGGGCGTCAGCACTATATTCCCAGACCGCGTCTTCGAAACCTGGAATGGCATAGCTCTGCCTGATTATTCCCGCGCCCCGCATCTCGGCAGGCTCCAGGATCGGATAGGCTCCGGCACGAGACACGATACCGGTCTTCAGGAGATCGGGGTCGATCGGCATCGGAGCAACCTCGGTCCGTCCGATAGACTTATAGAAGCCTAAGTGGCCGAACGTGAAGTGCTCGATTTCGTTGGTCGAGCCTGCCCTATGACTCACAGCTTCGACGTTGCGCTGATCCAGGTCGTCGCTGGCCAGCGGTCGAAATGCAAAGTTCCACATGATCTTGGTGGCCGCATCCGGATCATTGGCATCGACCAGTGGAAACGGCAGGCCGGCAACGTAATTCTTAAGATCGCCGTCAGAACTAAGTGTAACTTGCGGCGAATATCGCTCGGTGGCGGCCTTGTAGGGCGGCGGCCAATCGAGATGGCCAGTCGGAATTATTTTCATCGTCATGCCCTGCTTGACGAGGATGAAATTCCCGGGACTGACCAACGACTCGACCTTCGACGCATTGTCGGGGGTAATAAAATCTCCAGGTGTCACTTGGGCACCCACCGGAAGGGCTGCGGAAACAAATGCGATCGCCAACGCGAACGCAGTGATCGTTGCGAATCTTTTGGATGTCATTGTTATATCCTCAACTTTCCAGGCAACGCAGAAAAGCCCTTAGTCAATTTGGCTCTCGCTAGGCAGGCGTGAATCGTCGCCGCTCAAGGCCGTGATGCCGGAAATCACTCGTGAGGCCCAAAAGGATCGGAGATTTTTTCCCAAGCTCGATCCCGATCGCGAATGGCGTCCTCGATGAACTTGCGGCGACGCTGGAGGTAACCGTTTCGCACCGCGGCGTACAGGTCGAGCGAAGTATCTTCGACGTCGTCGTACAGTTTCATGTTGTCCGCGCGTTCGTTAATCCTCTGCGCGGCGGCGCGCCCGAAGTCCGCGGCGATTGGCGTGATGAACCACGAGAGCGGGTCCATGAATGAGTCCGCCGCGAAGCCGAACGCGTCGCGCACGTTCAGCGGCGGCAGCAGCGGCAATACCAGGTAGGGCCCGGGCTTCACACCATAGACAGCAAAGGTCTCTCCGGTGTCAGCGTCACTCTTCTCGAGACCCAGACGCGAGGCGACGTCGAAGAATCCGGCAAAGCCGACCGTGGTATTGAGCACGAATCGCGCGAGCTCCTCACCTGCTCCCGGCAGCCTGCCTTGCAGAACCTTGTTCACGAACCGTCTCGGCATCGCGATGTTGTAGAACGCGTTGGCAAGACTTTGTCTTACCTGCTGCGGAAAGACGTCCGACCACACTTTGGCGGCCGGCTTTATCGCGTAATGGTCGGCAAGGTTGAAATTGAAGTAGAAGGTCTTGTCGTTGAAAGACTCCCACGGATCGTAGTCGATCCCTTCGCTCGCGGATGGCAAGTCCGAAGCCATGGCTTGCTCGTCGCGCGCGGAGCTATGCGTGGAGCATCCAGTGAGGCCGATACTGACGAGCGATACGACGGCGACCGCGAGCGGCAAAAGCGAGCGGCTAAGCGCTTTCGATGTGCAATGACTATTCATGAATGGGCTTCTCCTCCGTAGTGGAACAGCCGCAATGCGATCAGGAAGGACACCAGGCCGTAGGCACCGAGCACGAGCAGCTCGATTGAGACTGCGGCGACGCTTTTGTCACGAAGAATCACGTCCTGCACCGCGGACATCGACCAGGTGGTGATGAGCCAGCTCGCGACATGCTGCATCGCTCTCGGCAGGTCGTAGAGAGGCCAGAACAATCCGCCGAGTGAAGCGAGCACGAAAGCCACTGCCAGACCAACCGGGACAGCCTGCTCACGCGTGCGCACAAAGGCGGCGACGACGGCGGCGAAACAGGTCATCGAGGCCACCACCGCCGTCGCCACCAGGATAATCGCGACGGGCGAATGGCCGAGCCTGAGTCCGTAAACGAAATGACCGAACACCAGCAGCAGCAGCAATTGCGCCGTGCCGACGATCAAGCGCGCCAGCAGCTTCCCGCCCAGCAGAGACGCCGGCCGCACCGGCGCCACTGACAGCCGCGCGCTCGTGCCCCACACTTCCTCCTCGCGGAGCGCGAGCGACACGCTGAAGATCAAAGTGAGCAGGACGAACATCAGGCTGAAACCCGGGATGTTCTGCTCTAGCGACGAGAACGAGACGTTGTCGCCGGTGATGTTGTGCTCCTTCACGGTCAGCAATTCCTGGCTGAACGGATCGCCGAGCGACGCAGTCTCGCGATCGGCAAGCAGCATCACCACTTTGATCGCCTCGAGCTCCCGCCACTGCGCGGGATCGGTGAGCATTTCCACGGTGGAGGGCTTTTGCGCGAGGTAACGCTTGCTCAATTCGGGCGGCAGGATGAGCGCGGCAGGAGCGTCGTTGGCCTCGGCGACGAGATGCTGCGCGGTCGCGCGGGAAACTTCGCGCACGTCAAGATGTTCGCGAAAGGCGCGGATCAGCGCGGTCGCGACGGGACCTTGATCCTCGTTGACGACGGGGAACAGGATGCTCTTGCTGCCATCGTCTGATTGAGTCGCGGATGCGACGACCATTATTACCACGATGGGAACGACCAGCAGCGCAATCAGACCGAATCGGTCGCGGCAGATGAGCCGGAGATCCTTCAGCGTCACGGCTACCGTCTTCATGACTGTGCCGCTTCGCTCGAGTTGCCGTATTTCCGCCGCATCAGGGTGAGCAGGTCGTCGACACTCATCCGGGAAAGGAGATCGTTGAGCTGGCTGCCAAGGTTGGCGGTCAGACTCACGTCTTCGACGGTGATCGCGGTTGCCATCCAGGTGTCGCCCGCGGGTTTCAGCCGATAGGTAACGTCGAACTGATCGCGCGGCGTGACGATTTTGGTGTCGACGACTGCGCCCGCGCCGGTGAGTTGCTCGCCTGCGTAAACGAAGTTGGGATTCTCGAAGAGCAGGAGCTTTTGCACGTAGGTCCGCTGCAGGAGTTCGCGGAACAGACCTAAGAACTCCTTCTGCTGCTCGGGCGTGAAACTTAACCAGTGCGGTCCGAGCGCCTCCCGGCCCATTGCGTCGGTGTCGAGAAATTTGCTGAACAGGACGGACAGGGCCGCCAGCTTTTCATTGTGAGTCTGACTGTTCGCGACAATCACGCGCGCCTGCTCGAGCGTCGCCCGCGTGTATTCGAGCGGGCTCGCAGCCCGAGCCGGAGCGACCACGAGGAACAAGACCACCAGCATGATCGATAGGGTGCGCATCAATCGCGAAGCTCCCTTCCGGTCAGATGTAGGAAGAGATTTTCGAGGCTGAGCGGCGCAATCTTGAGGCGCACATTTTGATTGGTGCGATTGATGATCTTCTGAAGCGGCCATAGGTAGTCGGTGGCGCGTTTCACGTACAGCCGAACGACGCCGTCGCCGCGCTCGATGCGGCTGACTCCTCTCAGAGCCTGTATCGCGGCAAGATCGATTCCAGTCGTCAGCCCTCTCAGTTCGATGATCTCGGCGAATTCCAAGCCGCTCAGCAGCGCGTCGAGAGTGCCCACCGCAATGAGCTTCCCCTCGCTCAGGATTCCCAGGCGGTCGCACAATCTCTCGGCCTCTTCCATGTAGTGCGTGGTATAAAGGATGGCGGTACCGTCATCGCGCAGGCCCGCAATGATTTTCAGGATCTGCTCACGCGATTGCGGGTCGACGCCGGCGGTCGGCTCGTCGAGCAGGATGAGCTTCGGCCGATGTACCAGTGAAGCTGCGAGATTCAGACGGCGCTTCATGCCGCCCGAAAAAACGCGCACCTGAACGTCGCGGTGAGCATCCAACCCCACCAACGCCAGCAACTCGCCGACGCGCTCGCGCAGCTCGGACTCCTTCACTCCATAAATTCGCCCGAAGAACTGCAGGTTCTCCGCCGCAGTAAGCGCCGGGTAAAGCGATACTTCCTGCGGCGCAAGACCGATCATCTGGCGAACGCGAGATGACTCCATCCGCGCGCTATGACCAAACAGCATCGCGTCGCCGCCTGAAGGCTGACGCTGCGTCGCGAGCATCGCAATTGTAGTGGTCTTACCCGCTCCGTTGGGACCCAGCAGGCCGAAGATCTCTCCTTCGCCAATCTCGAAATCTAATCCGCCGACTGCGGTGGTAGTGCCGTAGCGCTTGGTGAGGCCGACGACGCGCAGCGCCACAGCCTTTTTGTCCGGCTCACGCCGAAAGAAGGGAGCAGCACCAGTATCGGCGTCTGCCGTACCCAAATTATCGCGCAATGCAGTAGTAGTTGGGCTGATTCGCATTTTGTTTGCTTGCTGGCAAAGGTTCGGGAGCTCTCCCCGCTACCTCGGAAGCGTGAATAGTGACGGCACAAGCCTGTGCGCCCTGGGAAACGCTCCCGATTCCTGGACGACCGGCGTGAATGTGCGGGGATTCCCGTGATTTGTGGCAGCTAGACGATCTGGGAGACGCGATTAATTAGAGAGGCGAGGTGATTTTTCCCCTTGGTTTCCGCTGGTCGCGAGACATCGCTTCGATCGCTGCTCCGCTCAGCCTTTTCCCCGGCGCGCTTGCATCCGGCCGCCAGTATTGACCGCAGAGCGCCGAATCATTCGCGGCTTATCCTCGGGGCGTCTATTTTTCTCCCAGCGAATAATCAAATTCCTCAAGTGACGCGGATCGATTCCCAAGGCGTCGCACACGTCCTCGAAAGAAAAAGGCCCTTCCCCCTTGTCATGGAAAATCCAGAACTTAGCTTCTCTGAACTCCTGCCTTTTGTTTTGACTGCACGCATCGAAATTACGCTGAAAACATCGCACCGCATCGGCCAGTATGCCGCCCATCAGGCGTACGATCGGCTCGACTGCGGCCGAGCCCCGCCGCGTTGGGTAAAATTGTGCGGGCATAACGGCGCCGGCGAGATACGAAAGCTCATCGCGCGCCGAACCCATCGAATCGATTTGCGTACCTGGATCGTTCATTTGCTCACCTGCCTCGACGGCTTCGTCAGAATGAAAACCCACACGGCGGAACTTTTCTGTTGGGGGAGGGAGACAGAAAGCGGCTGCTCCGACCGTGTGGGCGATTCTTGTGCAGAAATCGAGTTCTCAACCCTCCACTTTGCAGGCGTGAAAAACGACTGCACAACTTGTGACGCGGTTGCCACGGCTCCAGGTTTGCCGCTGATGGTATCGCCTCGCTTACTCCGGTTACCCAGACTGACTACGCTCTAAAGATGTGAAGGGCGGAGCGAGCCGCACGCTGTGCAGCCATTTCTCACGCCTTGCTCGATAAGGCCCCACTGAAACTCAGCGGCGACCCGATTGTTGACGACCACATCCGGATGGGCCAGGCGTGAAATATGCCTTCTTCGACGTCGCAGGAGGTCTCTCTCAGATGAGCGACACTATTGAGCCAACAACGATTCGAGACATGCTCCCGGTAATCTCCCGACGCGACTTTATCAAAGGGGTCATCATCGGCGGCGCGGCCGTTTCCTCGGCAGGGTATCTATTCCGCGCGTCCACTCTGCTGGCCCAATCCGGCGTCGCCGGCGCAAGGCTGCTGACGATCAACGTCAATGGGCAGAATCGGCGCGCCGACGTTACGAAGCAGGAGACGCTCGCCTGGACGCTGCGTCATAAGCTGGGCCTGACCGGGACCAAACTGGGATGCGACCGCGCCGAATGTGGCTCGTGCACGGTGCTGATTGACGACGTGCCCCACTATGCATGCTCGGTGCTCACTCACACAGTGCGCGACCGTAAGGTTCTCACGATCGAAGGGCTCGCGAATGCCGACGGAACTCTGCATCCCATACAGCAAGGCGTCGTCGACGAACAAGGATTCCAATGCGCGTTCTGCATGCCCGGTTTCATCATGGCATCGGTGGGATTTTTGAAGGCGAACCCCAATCCCACGCGGACTGAGTTGGCCAATGGCGTCTCGGGTAACCTGTGCCGATGCCAGGACTACGACAAGATCCTCACCGCGCTGATGCGCGGGGCTGAAAATATGAGGAGGACCAGCCATGCCTGACGGAAATAATCAGCAGGTGTTTGGCGTTGGGCGCAGGCTGATCGGCAAAGACTACGAAACTCCTGACCTGTACGCGAAGGTCACCGGACAAGCGAAATATGCCGAGGACTATCATGCCGATGGCATGCTGTTCTGCAAGTTGCTGCTCAGCCCGATGCCGCATGCGCGCGTTCGGAGCATCGACGCGCGCGCGGCACTCGCGATGCCCGGCGTAAGGGCAATTCTCACGGCGGATGATGTTCCACCGCCGGCCGACAGCCTCACCGACAACGGCACCGTGATCAAAGCAAACCCGAAAAGCGAACGCGCACTCACGATGGAGCCGGTGTACCAGGGCGAGCCGATCCTCGCCGTCGCCGCGGTTGATGAACTCACGGCGGCCGACGCGATCGAGAAGATTCACATCGATCTCGAGCCGCTTCCGTTCGTGCTCGATCCGCTCGAGACTCTGCGGCCGGGCGGGCCGAATCCAAGATTGGACGGGAACATCTGGATCATGCCGCCAACGTCCGCCTCCGGAGGGCCGCCAAGCCAGCCGCCAACTGTCAGCGAACTGAAATGGACCGATGAGGATTTCGCGAACGCCAGGGACGGTCAATTGCCGATGGGCAAGACGCCCGACCAATGGTCGTACGGCGACCTCGACGCAGGCTTCAAGAGTGCCGCGCTCATCCTGGACGAGACCTTCGTGACCCCGGACACCAGTCATCAAACCCTCGAGACGCGCAGCGCGATGGCCTACTGGCAGAATGGCAAGGTCTACGTTTACACCGGCACGCAAAGCACGGCGCAAACTGTGCCCGCGATCGCAAGATGGATGAATATCGACCGCGGCAAAGTCGTGCTGATCAGCGAATACACCGGCGGCGGCTTCGGCAGCAAAGTCACGGCGGGCGTTTCGTTGGTAATTCCCGCGCTCCTGTCGAAGAAGGCGAACGCGCCGGTCATGATGCGCATCAGCCGCGAGGAGGAGACCTTCATCGGCCGCGCGAGGCCCAGTCTTATGGGGCGGATGAAAGTCGGCTTTTCGAGAGAGGGTCGGATCGCCGCCCTCGACATGTTCGTTATTTCCAACAACGGTCCCTACGACGCGCAAGGCGATGTCCCCACCTCCGGCCGTATCGTTTCACTCCTGTATCAGCCGCAAGCCATGCGCTGGCGCGGCGCTACAATCCTGACCAACACTCCGCCCCGCAGCGCGCAGAGTTCTCCCGGGCGGCTTGCAGGGCATCATGATTATCGAACCGATCATCGCGAGAGCGGCGCGCAAGCTCGGGCTGGACCAGGTGGCGATCAGGCGCATCAACTGTCCCGAAGGCAAGGCGCCATTCGGAGGCCCGGTGAATGGCGAGCGGCTGCATGCGACCAGCGCGTTTCTCAAGGAGGCCCTCGATCGCGGCGCGGAGCAGTTCAAATGGCAGGAAAGAGTCGCGCGCACGCCGAAACGGATCGGCTCGAAGGTGCGCGGCGTTGGTGTCTCGCTCAGTTGTTTCGTCGGCGGCACGATCGGATTCGACGGGCTCCTTGTAATCAAGCCCGATGGCCGCGTCACCTTCCAGTCGGGAATCGGCAACCTGGGAACTGAATCGGTGATCGACGTCCATCGCGCGGGTGCGGAAGTCCTTGGTGTGCCATGGGAAAAGTGCGATGTCGTCTGGGGCAACAGTGCCAACAACCTTCCGTTCACCTGCGTGTCCGGCGGCAGCCAGACGACCCACGCGATGACGCGCGCCGCGTATGCTACCGCGATGGATGCGAGGAAGAAGCTGCAGGAGATCGCAGCGAAGAGTCTCGGCGGTGGACCCGAGGACTACGAGGTCGCCAACGAGCGCGTCTTCCGCAAGGGCGACGGCCACGGCATCACGTTAGCGCAGGCGGCTCAACGCGCGATTCAACTCGGCGGCATCTACGACGGCCACGAAGCGGCGCCCGATCTGCACAAATTGACCAAAGCGTCGGTGGCGGCCGTGGCAGGCCAGGGTCTGGTGGCTGCCGCTAAAGATAACTATCCGCGCGACGGCCAAACGTTTTCTTATGTCGCGAGCTTCGCCGAAGTCGAGGTCGACGTCGAGACCGGCAAATACGACATCGTGGATTTCCTCGCATACGCCGATGTTGGCTCGGTGATTCATCCGCGCTCGCTTGGAGGCCAGGTGCTGGGCCGCTCAGTTCTGGGGATGGGCCATGCGATCGGCCAGAAGTGGGTGTACGACCCTCACTACGGCGCGATGCTGTCGACGCGTTTCTACCAGAACAAGCCTCCAACGATTCTCGATGTGCCGGTTAACATGCAATGGGGCGCGCTGGATATTCCCGATCCGGAAACTCCGGTGGGCGCGCGCGGCGTCGGTGAACCTCCGGTTGGCGGTGGATGCGCGTCGATCCTGAACGCGCTGACGGATGCACTCGGAGACGAGATCTTTCGGCGCGCACCGGTCAACCTCGACACCATCCTGACCTCGCTCGAAGCTGGGCGGCCGATGCAACATCCTCTGATGGCCTACATTTAGCTGAGAGCTATGAGGAGACAGTTATGGCTGTAATCCGAGATGTTATGCCAGCGTTCGAGCTGCTTCAGCCAAACACCATTGCCGAGGCGCAGCGGTTGCTCGAGCAGAATGGAAGCGACGGATGGGCGCTGGCCGGAGGCCTCGACAGCTTCGACTGGCTCAAGGACCGCATCAAGAGACCTAAGACCGTGGTCGACCTAACTGGGATTGAGGAACTAAGAGGAATCCGCACCACCGGCGATGGGATCGAGATCGGCGCGATGACCACTCTCACGGAAGTCGTGGAACACCCCGTCATCCGAGAGAAGTACGGTGTGCTGGCGGATAGCGCGTCATTGGTGGCCTCGCCGCAAATCCGTAACCAGGGCACGATCGGCGGCAACGTGTCGCAGGATGCGCGATGCTGGTACTACCGCGCCGGATGGCCCTGCTACCGCGCCGGCGGAAACATCTGTTATGCCGACACGCCTGAGGGCCGCAATCGCGAGCACGCGATTCTGCACGCGGATCGCTGCGTCGCAGTTAATCCTTCCGATACTGCGCCAGCGCTGATCGCGCTCGACGCCAAATTCGTGATTGGCACGCGCAAGGGCGAACGCGTCGTGGATGCCGAAGACTACTTCATAGGTCCCGACATCGACATCACGCGGCTCCACATCCTCCAGCCTGGGGACCTGCTGACGGCTATTCGAATTCCGTCGAAGTGGGCCGGTACGAAATTTTATTTTGAGAAGGTACGCGACCGGAACGTGTGGGACTTTCCGCTACTGAACGTCGCATCGGCCATGACGACATCCGGCGGCAGGATCGGCGAAATTCGCATCGCGGTGAACGGCGCCGCCGCTCGTCCGTTGCGATTGAAGACCGTCGAAAGCGCAGTGCGTGGCATGCCCCCGAACGCTGCCACTGGCCAGATGGCCGGTGAACTGGCTGTGCAAGGCGCCGTTCCGCTGCAATTCAACGCCTACAAGATTCCGCTGATGAGAAACCTGGTTAAGCGCGCTATCGGCGGAGTGGAGCAAGCGACATGAGTTTTCTGCAATGGGCTATCGACCCGTGGGGACTTAGAGTTCCCATTCACATCGCATGGTTCTTGATATGGGTCGCAGTGATCGCAGGCGTGGCCTTCTTCATGGTTCACGCCACGTATGTGCGATACTTCGCCAAACCCAGGCAGTTCGCGCCCGAAATTCCAGCGCCGATCCCATCCGAGATCCCAGCGCGCGTACCCCGGCATTCGCAAGTGGCGCGCATGTTCCACTGGATTATGGCGGCCGCCATGTTGACGCTGTTGTTCACGGCCTTTCTTCCGAAGCTTGGTGTGCAGTTTGACTGGGTGACCTATCACTGGATCGCGGGCACCGTGCTGACCGTATCGATTCTATTTCACATCTTCCATGCCTCGTTCTGGCTGGACTTCTGGTCGATCTGGCCCGACAGAATCGACATGACCGACGCCTACCACAGAGTTCTGAGGTCTATAGGACGGCCCGCTCCCTTGCCCAGAAAATTCGCCAAGTATCCGCTCGAGAACAAGCTCTATCATGGCGCAATCATCGTGGCTGGCCTGTCGGCGATCGCCACGGGCGTAGTTATGATGTTTCGCGTGCGCACGATCTTCTTTCCCCGCAACCCATATCTCTTCAGCGATATGACCTGGGGCATGATCTACGTGTTGCACGGTCTAGCGGGTGTAGGACTGATTGCATTGATCATGGTGCATATCTATTTCGGGATTCGCCCGGAGAAGCGACCTATCACCAAGTCGATGATCTTCGGCTGGATGAGTCGCGAGTTTTATCTGGAAGAGCACGATCCTGAGCGGTGGGTGGTTAGCCCGTCGAGCGCGGCTCAGCGACTTAGCGGGTCGAAGCGGGAGGACTGAGCGATGCCGGCCGAAATCTTTAAGCATTGCGACGCTGTCGAAGAGTGCTACGAATTCATGCTGGCCTACGCCGCGCAGGGACGTCCGAGCGACGAAGGTGGCAAGCCGGGCGCACAGATTCGCGAATTTCTGCAGCGCGCTGCGACCGCTATCGCGGGGCTGGCCGAAGGATGTTCGAAGGTTGTGAGAGAGCAACGTCTCGAGCCGGCGGAAAAATATCAATCCTTCCTTGCCGTGCTCGACCGCGACGCGCGAGACTCGCTGGCAGCCATCGATCTGGTCCTGGTCCAGCCTTCAATCAGCTCTCAACTGGTCGACAATCTCAACGCGTCGATCCATCTCCGCGCACTGCTCACGGATATGTTCCTCGTGAGTGAGATCCTGAGGGTGGCCCTGACGCGAGCTCGTGCCTCGTAAGATGCCGGAGCGTCGGATGCGTTGCGCCTACACGCGTCGGACAATCGACTGGTCTCGGTCGGCGAACGATCCCGCCTTGATGAGGTGAGCAGCGATGTCGCCAGCGCGCACCTTGACGGCATCAGGATGGAGCCGCGCCATCGCCTCGGCGACGCCGGCATGCAGGTGCTGTCGGCGCGGAGCCGAAATGCCGGCCAGCAGAGTCTGTCGCACAAGTTCCTGGGAGAAGGTGAATGGCATTTCCGGCGCCTCGGATCTCGCGACGATTATTCCCATCTGCTGCGCCTTCTCGACGATGGTGAAAAGTTCGTCAACGTCGATCCGGTTGATCGCAGTCAAGAGTTGAAAGCTGAAGCTGCGCCCGATCACTGCTGCGGCCGTCAGCGCCCGCTTTTCATTCTCGTCGAGCCGCTCCAGGCGGCGGCCAACGATCAGCCGCACGTTTTCCGGAACCTCGTGCTCGGCGATCTCGATGTCCGCGCGGAATTGCCCGGCCTCATCGAAGACCTTCCCCTCTTCGACCAGATGCCGGTACAGCTCTTCGACAAAAAATGGATACCCCTGGCTTTCCTCAAGGATAAGGCTCACCAGACTCTCCGGAACAATCTGGCGCTGGCTTAGCCCGCGCAACATCTCCGCGGTATCGTCCTTTAAAAGGCCGTCCAGCTTAAGCGGACGGATCCCCATCCTGATCAGCTCTTCCAAAGTCCTGACTAGGGCCGGATTATTTTCGGAATTTCCGCCGCGATAGGTCCCAATGATTACAACTGGAATCTGCGATACCCGATTGGCCAGGTGAATCAGCAGCGCCAGCGTGGATTCGTCGGCCCAATGAAGGTCCTCAAGTATGTACAACTGCGGACGTGTTTGAGCCGCGCGCCCCACCGTGTCGGAAATGCTCTGGAAGAGGTAGCGGCGCTTCTGCGCTGGCGGCAGTTCCAGTGGCTGCGCAATATCCGGAAAAACTCGCCGGAGACTTGGAGCGATCTGGGCGAGTTCGGCCGCATTGTTCCCCATCCGCCGACGGAAATCATCCAGGCTCGGCGCCTCGGCGAGGTTGCTCTCAATGATCTCAGCGAACGGGAGAAAGGGAACCCGTTCGTCTCTTTCGTAGCAGTGCCCGACCAGGCATCTGAAGCCAACCCGCCATGCGTACTCCGCCACCTCCATCGCTAACCGGGTTTTACCTACTCCGGGGCCGCCCGCTAACATGACGACTGATCCGTGGCCTGTTATCGCGCGATCGATCGCCGCGCGGATCGTGCTGCGTTCGGGTTCGCGTCCCACAAAAGCGGTTCGACCCGCGAACGAAAATGGCGAGACCTCCAACAGCGCTGGCGAGGTCTGCGGATGATCGCTACGCGCTGGAGCGGGTTCGCTACCTGAAGTTTGATGCGCTGTTGGCTCGATAGTTGTCGCATTGAATTGCCACACAATCGGGAAGGCGGGGTCTGGCTGGTAGGAGCAGAAGTTACCCGTCTTGATGCATCGCGAGAAAACATCGCCAAGCCGCGCATCGATCTGTGCGATCCTTTCCACTACCGACTTGATCGTCTTGAGGATGCTCTGTCGGGCTCGCTCCGAAGCTGATGACGCCCGCCGATCCCGTCCACCGAGTCCCACGGCACGCGAGAGTTCCGAGGTCAGCGCGTCGATTTCCCGTTCCGCCTGCTCCGCGCGCTTGACGTTTCCGAGTTCCTTGGCCTCATCCAGTTCTTCGCGCAAGTCGGAAAGTCGGCGCCGGTAGGCGGCCTTGGCTTGCTCGTCGAGCATCTCGCCCGCGTCACCCAGATTGCCTATATGGATGCCCGCGTTTCCGAGATCCTCGTCCCCGCGCGGCAAGCCGTGTGCGGACTGGCTGGTTTCGTCATCATCGCGCTGGCTTGCGATTCCTCCGGCCAGGTCGAGCACGTGGAAATCGACCGCCGGATGACGCAGCAGTTGGGAGAGATACCCGAACCCCTTTGTATGCTTAAGACGAAAGGTGCTCCCGACGCGGCCCACGGTCCAGTACTCGCCCTCTTTGCAGAAGATCGCTCGCTCGGGCAAGTGGCTGCTTTGAAGTACTGTCGCAACGGCGGTTTCGAAAGTCTCGGTCTGCGTTTCCATCTGATTGCCCTTCCGCTTGCAAGGCGTCATGTCCATCAGGGACCACAGCGTGCGAATTTCTCGGACTCCTACCCATCTATGCCAACGGTCTCATCGCTCTTTACGCGCGAAGCGCCGAATTCAGAGCGTCTATCAAAATCTCTTCGCTGACCGGCTTGTTCAGGTAGCTAACCGCTCCCGCCCGAACCGCCTGGTCTCGCGTCTTTGCGTCCCGGAGATCCGTAACGAAGATAATTGGGAGGGGATGCGTCGCGATCAGGTGCTGTTGCAACTCGAGGCCATCCATCCCAGGCATCGAGACGTCGAGGATCGCGCAGGACATGTTGGGAAATTGAGGAGAGTCGAGGAAATCGCGTGCGGAGGCGAAGCTCGCGGTACGGAACCCGATCAACGAGAGCAAACTATCAAGGGCTTCGCGGAAAGACTGATCGTCATCGACGATCGCGATTAGAGCCTGGTCACTTTTTTCTGTCGGTGTACTCATAGCGGGAAAAACATCTTCCGAAAGAGAATGTATTCCCGCCCGCGGATCGAAAACTAGTTATACATTGGTATTACTTGGTTTTAGCGGATTGATCCTTGGCCGGCGGCATCTCCAGTCTTTCTGTCATCCTCACCAGCTCGGCCAGAGACTCTGCGCCCATTTTATTCATGACCCGGCCGCGATGAATTTTGACCGTGATCTCGCTGATCCCCAACTCGAAACCGATTTGCTTGTTAAGCCAGCCGCCGGCCACCAGGCTCATCACTTCCCGCTCGCGGGATGTCAGCGCATCGAAACGCTCGCGCAGTTCCGCAATTTCCCTGGAGTGCTGGCGCGCAGCGCGGTCGCGCTCAAGGGCTTGTTGAATCGCGTTCAGAAGATCCTGATCGCGGAAGGGCTTGGTCAGGAATTCCAGCGCGCCCGCTTTCATGGCGCGCACCGACATTGGGATGTCGCCGTAACCAGTGATGAAGATGATCGGAAGTTTGATCCCATGCGCGGTCAGTTCGCGCTGCAGATCGAGTCCGCTCAATCCGGGCAGCTCTACATCGAGCACCACGCATCCGGGCAGATCCGGTCGTTCGCTTCGCAGGAATTCCTGCGCGGTGCCGAAGGTCTCGACGCGTAGTCCTGCCAAGCTGACGAGACTCTTGATTGCCTCTCGAATCGAGGAATCATCGTCGACCACGAAGACAATGGCGTCAGCGTCTTTCACGATACTACCTGTCCGTTGATCGGTATGGTGAATTGAAAAGCCGCGCCGTGGTCGGCATTTGGCGATACCCACAATCTGCCGCCGTGCGCCCTGATGATCGATCGGCTGATCGCCAGTCCCATTCCCATTCCGCTGGGCTTGGTCGTGAAGAAGGCGCTGAACAGCCGTTCCGCGGTCTCGGAGTCAACCCCGGTGCCGGAGTCCTGCACTGCCACGAGCACCTCGCCCGTTTCGTCGCGCTCGGATCGAATCACGATCTCACGTGGCCGGTCCGTGACTGACGCCATGGCTTCAATACCGTTCATCAAAAGGTTGATCACCACTTGCTGCAGCTGCACGCGATCGCCGAGCACCGGGGGCAATGCGGACGCCAGTTCAGTTCGCAGTGACGCCCCATGGTTGAACACCTCACGTTGCACCAGCAGGATAGCCTCGCGGATGACATCGTTGATGTCCAGCGATACCATCTGCGGCTCGCGCCTTTTGGCGAGTGCGCGAATCCGCTTGATCACTTCGCTCGCGCGATTGGCGTCCGTTACGATGCGCTCCACGGTGGCGCGCACTTCGTCCGGGCGGGGCGTCTCGAGCGCGAGCAAGCGCAGGCAAACCTGGCCGTTGATGACGACCGCGGCGAGCGGCTGGTTAACTTCGTGGGAGATCGAGGCCGTCAGCTCTCCGAGAGTCGTTACGCGGCTGACGTGCGCGAGATTCGCCTGCGCCTGGCGAAGCGCTTCTTCGGCGCGCTGACGCTCGAACAAGGAGGCGACTGACGCGAAAGCCAGAATGAGAAACGTAATGCCGGCAACCGCCAGCGCCAGATTGATTTGATCGACACTTGCGTTCAGCTGGGCCGCGTTTGAACCGGGGCGTGAACAGTAAAAATTGGTCGCTCTCATCCCCGTGTAGTGCATACCGGAAATGGCCACGCCCATGAGGACCGCGGCAACGAGCTTTTGCCCGAGGTCCGTGGTTCGGAATGCCACCCATAGCGCCACCGTGGACGCGCCGATCGCTATGAGCAGGGAGAGCCCAACGAATAGCGGGTCGTAGCTGAGTTCGAGTTCGACGTTACCCCGCATTGCCGCCATGCCGGTGTAGTGCATCCCGGCAATGCCAAGTCCCATGAAGATGCCGCTGAGAACGAGGCGAAGCGGCGATGCGCTCTGGCGACTAATCACGTAAAAGCCGACGCCGGTTACCAGGATCGCTACCACCAGCGAAAGGGCGGTCAATCCGATGTCATAGGAAATCGGTAGCGGCAGGATAAAGGCGAGCATCGCGACGAAGTGCATCGACCATATCCCGCCTCCCATTGTCAGCGCTGCCGCCACCAGCCACACGCGACGCGCATATCCGCGGGCGGGCCCCACGTGCCCGCAGAGATCGAGGGCGGTGTACGACGCGAAGGAGGCGACCAGAATGGAAAGAGCGACGAGATACGGATTGTATGTTCCGGTAACGAACATCGGGTTCGCCCCAATTCGGACCAAGGGACTAACGGGCGACGCCGTCAGCGTCTATATTAGGATACACCCTAACCGCTAATCGGTACGGTAAATTGAAAAGCCGCGCCGTGGTCCGTATTTGGCGATACCCACAATCTGCCGCCGTGAGCCCTTATGATCGAGCGGCTGATCGACAGTCCCATTCCCATGCCGCTCGGCTTGGTGGTGAAGAAGGCGCTGAACAGCCGTTCCGCGGTCTCCGAATCGATCCCGATGCCGGAGTCCTGCACCGATACGTGTACCTGCCCGTCTTCGTGCTGCTGCGATCGAACGACGAGCTCGCGCGGACGATCCGTGATTGGCGCCATGGCTTCAACGCCGTTTATCAAAAGGTTGATTATTACCTGCTGCAGTTGGACCCGATCGCCGAGCACCTGGGGCAATGCGGATGCGAGCTCCGTCCGCAGCGACACCCCGTTGCTCAGCACCTCACGCTGCACCAGCAGGACCGCCTCGCCGATGACATCGTTGATGTCCAGCGGTACCATCTGCGGCTCAGTCCTTTTGGCGAGCGCGCGAATCCGCTGGATCACTTCGCTCGCCCGTTTGGCGTCCCTGACGATGCGGTCGACGGTGGTTCGCACGTCGTCGGGGCGTGGCGTCTCGAGGGCGAGCAATCGCAGACATACCTGCCCGTTGGTGACGACCGCGGCGATCGGCTGGTTAACCTCGTGGGAGATCGAGGCCGTCAGCTCTCCCAGAGTCATCACGCGCGCGACGTGCGCGAGTTCCGCCTGCGCCTTCTGCAACGCCTCTTGGGCGAGCTGACGCTCGTTCATCTCGCTGCGCAGTTTGTCGTTGGCGCTGGCCAGTTCGGCAGTGCGTTCTTGTACCTTTGATTCCAGCTCGCCGAGCACCTTTTGTAGCGCCTCCTCGGCCCGTCTGCGCTGGGACATCACGCGGGTGATGAGCAACGCCGTTCCCAGGAAGACGATCAACGCGACAATGTTCAACGGGTCGGACATCCGTAATGAGAAGAACGGCTCCGTGAAGAAATAATCCAGGCATAGAACGGAGATAACGGCGACAAATACCGAGCCAACGAAGGCGTCCACAAAGGCTAACAGCACGACAACCGTCAGGTAGAGAAGGGTCGCTATCGTGAGATTGACTCGGAGTCGAAAGCAGACGAAAGTCAGCAGCGCCACAGCAATAACGCCGACGATGCACTGCGCGGCTGAACGCCAAAATTTATCGGTCGGGGCGGGATTCATTCGCGTCGTCGAATGTTAGAGAACCCGGGTCTCGATGCACCCTACCATCAGCGAGGATAACGGCATACCCACTCGAATTGAGCGCCACTCGTCACTTCGAGCGACGAGCATCTCGCGAATGTCCAGCGAAAAGCTTGAGGGCCGTAGAGCACTCCGCGTCGATCGGTCGATCCGACGCGGATATGCGAGCTAAAGCTGTATATTTAGCAAGGTCCGGGATTCATTGGGCGGCGGCGGCATAGCAGACGAACGTATCGGTTTGCTCGAAGGCAGG
This sequence comes from uncultured delta proteobacterium, assembly GCA_963724395.1. Classification (GTDB taxonomy): domain Bacteria; phylum Desulfobacterota; class Binatia; order Binatales; family Binataceae; genus Binatus. The sequence goes on from CAVRUK010000006.1 coordinate 2,088,430, forward strand.
GTCATGCGCCGGATAGCACTGAAACTTGGCATCCAGACTCTTGGTTTCAGAGCCCGACGTCTCCTTCCCGCTGAATATCCCCGCATACGGCGCAGCATTACGCTCGACTGTGACGGGCGCAGCGGATTGGCCTGGGCCTGAGTTGTGTCCGAGTCCGAACCCGCCGAGCAACTGCGACAATCCGTCGATTCCTTGTGCCTGTGATGTACACGGCGATATGAGACAAAATAGGAGCATTGCCGCCGTCGCACTCACGAATACTGTAGAACGCAGGTTTCTCATATAGCTTAAAAAAGCGAATCAACTGTCCATCAGAAAGACGAAGCGGCTCGCTCGCGGGTTACAGGAAAATCGTGTTCATGAAGATTTGCCGGAAATGCGCCTCGCCCGACTTTCGATAAATTTCTTCTACTGGGGGGTTTTCCTGGCCTTGGCAGGCGTTCTCGCCGGGGCGGGCGCTCTCTCGCGGACGGCTTCAGATCAGTGGAGCAATTTCGCGCGCGATGCGCAGCACATGGCGCGATCGCAATGGATGACCGGAGCGCAGCCATTGAACAGGGTCATCTGGTCGACTCCAGTTGATCTAGACCCGCAATTCACCGGCGGCGGGCTGCTGATTCATTACGGCTCTCCACTGATTACAGCCGCGAACACCGTAATCGTGCCGGTGAAGACCGGCGCAATGGGTGGTTTCCGCATCGATGCGCGTAGCGCCGCGGATGGGACCCTGATCTGGAGTCTGCCGACTGACTACTCACTGCCGCCGCACAACTGGACGCCCGTGTTCGGCCCGGTGCTCAGCACGATGCCACAGCGGCGAGTCTACTTTCCGGGATCGGGTGGGACGGTGTACTTCCGCAATCAGCCTGATTTAGCTTGTTCAAACTCTCACGCTTGTCAGGGCCAGCTCGCCTTCTATGGTCTGAAAAAATACCATCGCAACCAGAGCGCCTATGACGCGGGCGTTCAGATCGACACGCCGCTGACCGCCGATTCCAGGGGCAATATCTATTTCGGCTTCACCGTCGACCCGAGCCTCCCGCCGTTGCTCGACCGCGGCGGCAGGCAGCTGGCAAGCGGAATCGCGCGAATCAGCGCGAATGGTGACGGCACCTGGATCTCCGCGGCCGATGCCGCCGGCGATTCGACGGTGACGCAGGTGGTGCAGAATTGCGCTCCCGCCTTAAGCAATGATTCGAAAAAACTTTACGCTGCCGTCAGCGACGGCAGCGCAGCCGGATACCTGGTGGCGCTGAACAGCGGCACGCTTGCGCGGCTGAAGCCCACGGAAAGGGTCAGGCTGCTCGATCCGAAATCCGGACTCGACGCGACTCTATCCAACGACGGATCCGCGTCGCCGACGGTGGCGCCTGATGGCGACGTGTACTACGGCGTGTTGGAGGGACCATGCTGCGGGGAAAACCACGCGCGCGGCTGGCTGTTGCACTTCGACAGCGCCCTCTCGGAAGTGAAGACCCCCGGCGCCTTCGGCTGGGACACCACCGCGTCTATCGTGCCCACCTCGGAGATCCCCACCTACGGCGGTCCATCCAGCTATCTGCTCATGACCAAGTACAACAATTACGCCGAGGCCGGAGGCGACGGCCTGAACAAGATTGCCGTGCTCGATCCCAACAGCACCGAAACTGATCCGGTTACCGGCGTCCAGGTGATGAATGAAGTCAGGACCGCGCTCGGACCGACGCCGAACGACGGAGCGCCGGGTGTCCGGGAATGGTGCATCAACTCCGCGGCGGTCGACCCGCTCACGAACTCGATTCTCGCCAACAGCGAGGACGGCAAACTGTATCGTTGGATTCCCTCGACCGACGTTCTGTCGGAATCGGTGGTGCTCACTTCCGGGATCGGCGAAGCATACACCCCCACGGTGATCGGGCCCGACGGTACGGTCTATGCCATCAACGACGCGACTCTGTTCGCGGTAGGCCGGTAAGCTGGAGAGCAATGTGCGAGTGATCGGTCGGCGCCGCGCGGAAGTGCTTGCTGCCAGATAACCATCACGGAAGCGACACACTCTCTTCGTTGGGCTTCGGTGGTGGGCCGTTGGAGACTCGAACTCCAGACCCGCTGATTAAGAGACGAATACAACCCCATCCTCCAGCCGAATCAAACCAAAATCACCCAATCAACTCGCGAAGTTTTCGCCGCGTCGGTAGCCCCCATTTGTACCAGGTAGGCTGCGGTTCCCGCACAAAACACGCACAATCACGTCGAGGGCATTCGTCCGTCGGCGGTCGTGCGAAAATGGGTCATTTAGTGGAGACTCCGCGCGGGGAAGAGCAAGGTTACGCTCACGCGGGCAATCCATTGCGGGGCGCCATCTGGACGCTTCACAAGGTCGTACGCGCCGACCTGCACACTCAAATCCTGCAAGCCCAGTTTGAACGCCTTGCCGATATCCGCGCCCATCGGAATAGTCCACGCGTTAGCGGTGCCGGCGGTCCAATCGATGGTCATCTGCGGATCGACGTCGCCGTACCATCCGCTCTCGAGGTTGTAGCTGATCATCGGCTCGATGTAGGTCTGATTCACGCTGCCGCGATCGCGATTTCCCGCAAACGACATCAGATGGTCAGCTAGTATGGCGTTGAGCCATGGCCCCTCCGAGTACACGAGCGCTGCGGTCGGTCCTGCCGACCAACGCCCGGTTCCAAGTTCCGAACTGCTAGCGGTGGGGAACTGAAAGATCGGACCCGCGCCCCAGATCCATGTAGTATTTTTGGCCGGCGAGAGAAAAAAAGAAGTCTGCAGATCTTCCAGCCCGGATTGTTCATGCGGTGTCGGCGCGTACGCGACGGTCAGGCTCGGCCGTGCGAACAGGTCCCAGTCTTCGTTCAGCGAAAACGGTAGTAACGGCTCGATGTTTACGGCGTCGCCTACCTTATGAACGCGACCTACCTGAAATCCGGTGTCGGACTCAATCGGGACTTTGACAAAATCCTGGAACGGGTTGTGGACGCTGATTGCCAGCTCCTGATTGGTCAAGGCGCTCGGCGACGGTGCAGGCGTTGACGCTTGTTGCGCGAGTGCCGATGCCACCAAAACGACGCTCAGCAGCGTCCCCACAATCGTGGTGCAGGGCAAGAATTGCAAATGCGGCAGCTTCAAGTTGGTTGTGCTAAGGGCCGCCGAACCACTTGTTGTAGATCTGCTGATAGGTGCCGTTCTCACGAAGCGCGATCAGCGCGAGATTGATCTTTCTGCGCAGCGGGCTGTCCAACTGCACCATGATGGCGGCGGGAGCAGTATTAAATTCGGGACCGACCGTCTTCACCCGGCCTTTTCCCTCATGCGCCGCATAGTAGAGGAGGACCGGTGCAGCTGTGACTACGGCATCCACTTTCTTGTCCAGGAGAGCTCTAAACATTTGATCGGTCGTCGCGAACTCCTCCACCTGTGCGTGCTGCTCCCGAAGATAATCGGCAGCGGTGCTGCCGCCTAGCGTGGCGACCTGCTTACCCGGCAAATCGTCCGGCCCTTCGATAGCGCCCCGAATCTGCTGAACAGTCAGGGTCGCGGTTAGCTGTGCGGTATAGAGCGCAACGAAAACCACACTTACGAACATCCAGAAGTTCGATATCACGCGCCCCGCCCATTGATGGGGCATCGTCTGCGCCTGCGACGTTAGCGACGATAGTCCCCAATAAATTGCCTCGAAAATACCCGGGAAGTAGTTCCGGTTCGAAAGCATGCCGTCCGGGTCCCGTCGATCCAGGAACCAGATCAAATGAGCCGGAATCAGGACGATCAGCAGGGCCACGCCGAGCCACAAGAGGGTCGTTCGCGAAAACAGCAAACGGACTAGGTCCGACAAGGGGTTTGCGGTCTCTGCTTTATCGCCCGTGTCGCGCACCATAATTTGCAGCCCTGCTTGCAACGTTGGGATCGAAAAGTCGAAGACCTCGTCCCGCGCCGACGTTATGAAGACGCCCAGGATGAGATCCACGCTTTTGGATCGCATCGCTTCTTCCAAGTGGCTCACGTCGGGCATGATCTGATAGCTCGTCTTTGCCTTCAGCCGCGTGGCAATCGCATTCCAAAGATCGACGGCGAATCCGGTCAGGCTGCCGTTCTGTTCCATAGTGATCGGTGGAGCAACAATTGCGGCCACACGAATCTCCGGGGTTTCGCCTTGTGCCGAGGCGGCGGGGAGACTAGTGGGCTGCGAATAAGCAGGTGCTGCGAGGGCAGCGCCGATCATCGCAACTGCGAGCATACAAAGGCTCTTCTTCAACGACCTTCCTCTTCGATCTCTACTAAATCTTCAGGGCGGCCTGAAGCTGTGGACGAAACGCACACTCCTCACTTGGCGTCGCGAAATAACTCCACACTCTCAAACGGTTTGGAGGACCACGGGCGGAAACGGTTTAACGTGAACTTCGTGTTCTGCCCGGGTTCGACACTCACTAGGAGGTAGTTGTAATCCTCCTTGGGGGGCTCTCCATTCCAATAGAGATCCGGCGGATAGTTTTCCGGAACTTTGATGCTCGTGCGGCCGGGGAGAATCGGGTCCTGTTCCGCGCCGCCGCCGCCCAGCAGCAGATACTTCACGCCGTCCACCTGGTAAATCTCGGTCGTGTGCACGTGCCCGTTGAAGACCACGATGTCCATATCCTTGGCGTAGGACGCGAGAATCTTGTGGGGATTCTGCGCGTCGGGGATAGCGCCGAAACCGGAGCGGCAGAAGGCCGGGTTGTGAAAGGCGATGAACACCTTGTGGAGACCGGCGGCCTTAGCCTCATTCAGCCACTGCTCCAGCTGTTTCATCTGCTCTTCATATGAAGGCCTGGTGGCACCCCAGGCCGTGGGCGAGTGCTCGTTGTACTTGCCCGTCCACAGGAAGATAAAGCGGGCACCCTTATAGTCAAACTTGTAGATGAGATGTTTGTCTGAAACGCCAAGCTGCTTCAAATAGGGAAAGACACTCAATAGGCCTTCCGCGTCGGGGTCATTCATCACTTCGTGATTGCCGACGGCGGGAAACAGACGACCTCCCAGGCCTGCTGTCCGCATCTGCTCATCCGGGGCCGGCAATTGCTTCACGACCTCGTCGCTCACCTGCCGCCAGTACGGATTGTCGGAAGGCTTCGAGCCCTGCGCACCCGACCAGACCAAGTCCCCCGTAGTGAGAATGAAATTTGCGCGCTCGCTCCGGACTTCCTGTACGATCGCGCGGGCGACCCATTCGCCGCCCGGAATTTCATACATTGTTCGATGCACGCCAGGAAGGAGCTTCACGTCCTCGACCGAAGCCTTCGTGACCCAGCCTTTGTCAAATGTCAGCGTGGTCACTTCGCTCATGGTAATGAAAGGCATCACCATTTGCGTGAGCTCGTGGGTGCCGGAATCATAGACTAGCTTGACATTCTTTTGGACCAATTCTTTCGCCCGGTCCGGAGGAAGCACCAGTTCAAACACTTCCGCCATCACTTCGCGAGCCTCATCCTCCTGGTCCGCCCGGTAGGGCAGGTACATCATCGACCGCGAATCTCCGTACACGGCAAAGGTAAATCCCGAATCTGCCGGACGGGCCTGCTGCGCGATCGCGTTGAAGGGCAGAAGAGCAAGCAACGCGGCGAATCCAACCAGAAAGGAGCGGACTTTCATGGCGCCATTGCAGCTACCCACTTTCTGAACCGCCATAGAAGCCGCTGCCTCTTCCTCAAGCAGGCGCTTTCTTTCTTCGTCCCTCAGCTTTTCCGGCTCGCGAACTACTACAAATTTCTTTAGCGTGCCGGCGAACGGGAAGGGCATTTTGTCCGCGTAATCCTCGATCACCGGAGTTCCCGCTCGTCTTCAAGCAGTAGCCAGCCTGACAGAAGCGCGGTCGCTCTGTTGTTGGCCAGAGCGTCCCACGTTGATTCGACGTTGATTCGCTGATTCACCACCGCCTATGGCACCGCCTGGTCTGCCGTGCCGTGTCCTGTCACTCTGAATTTTCCGCGATTATCCCAGATTTCTGAGCGCGGGCACGGTTCCCTACACGTCCGACGTGTCAATTGTCTCGCACTTCCTGCTGATATGCAATCAGATGGTCCCTTGTAACCCTCTGTAATATAAAGGTTTTTGACTACGTGTGCGGAAAATGTGCAGGATGAAAACGACGAGACATTGGGCTTCGAATCTTTTACCGCGAGCGCGAGTGGCAATTCCCCTTGGCACTGCTGGGCGGTTTATTCGGCCTGCGCGCGGCTACCTGATTGCGATCGACAACGTCCTCCGACTTCATTTCCCCAAGCTCCTTTGGTCCTCTCTTGGGGGTGAACTTTTCAGCCTGATGCTGGCCGATTTTCTGTGCTACAGATAGGGCGTGGTCCACTGCCTGGCACATCCCCTACTCCCCAGGATTGCCCAAAAATCGGGCGAATGCCCGCCTTCGGCAGAAACTAATTTTGACGGAACGAAGCTACCGATGGTAGTCGAGCCGTTCCAAGCCACTACATATGGTATGAAGAACACTAAATCTGATACACGCGCGGCGCGTGGCAGGCTATGATGCGCCAATGAATCAGACCACTGCGCCCTGTAGAAACCAGCTCAGGAGTATCGCGCGACGCGCGATGCTTGAACGAGGTTTGCTGCCGGACTTTTCCGCCGCGGTCGTGGCGGAGATCGGCTCCATCGCGAGCGCGGCTGCCGCGACGGATTCGTCGCTGCGAGACCTTCGGCGTCTGCTGTGGGCGTCGATCGACAACGATGATTCGCTCGATCTCGATCAGCTCTCGGTCGCGGAACAACTCCCGGGCGGCACCGTGAAGATTTTCGTCGCGGTGGCGGACGTCGACGCGATCGTAAAAGAACGCTCGGCGATCGATGACCACGCGCGGACCAACACCACCTCGGTTTATACCGCCGCCGAAATCTTCCCGATGCTTCCGGAAAAGCTCTCGACCGACCTCACCTCGCTGGCCGACGGCAAGGAACGGCTGGCCATCGTGATCGAGATGGAGGTCGGCGCCGACGGCGCGGTGGGAAAATCCGACGTCTATCGGGCCGTGGTGGTGAATCGCGCGAAGCTCGCCTACAACGGCGTCGCCGCGTGGCTGGATGGAACCGCGCCCGCACCGGCGCCGATATCCGCCGTACCCGGCCTTGACCAGAATCTCCGCCTCCAGGATCGGGTGGCGCAGGCGATGAAAACGCGGCGCCATCAGCACGGCGCGTTGACGCTGGAGACTATCGAGCCGCGCCCCGTGTTCGATGGCGATTCGCTCCGCGATCTGCAGGCAGACCGGAAGAATCGCGCTACCGAGTTAATCGAAGACTTCATGATCGGGGCGAACGGGGTCACGGCGAGATACCTGGAGCAGAAAGGTTTTCCGGCGCTGCGACGGGTCCTGCGCTCGCCCGAGCGTTGGGCGCGAATCGTCGAGCTGGCAAGGAACTTGGGCGAGAGCCTGCCGGCGCGTCCCGATTGCCAGGCGCTCCAGGAATTCCTCGAGAAGCGCCGGAATGCCGAACCCGAGCGCTTTCCCGACCTGTCGCTGTCCGTGGTCAAGTTGTTGGGCCGCGGCGAATACGTGCTCGAGCTTCCCGGCCAGCCGGTGGCGGGGCACTTTGGGCTCGCCGTGAAGGACTACACTCATTCGACGGCGCCGAACCGGCGCTTCCCGGATTTGCTCACGCAGCGCCTGCTTAAGGCGGCGCTTTCAGGGACGCCGACGCCGTACCGCACCGGCGAGCTTGGCGAATTGGCGCGGCACTGCACGGAGCAGGAGGACAACGCGACCAAGGTGGAGCGGCAGGTGCGAAAGTCGGCGGCCGCACTGCTGCTCGAATCGCGCGTGGGCGAGCGGTTTGACGGGATCGTGACGGGAGCTGCGTCGAAGGGAACGTGGGTGCGTATCGACCATCCCGCGGCGGAGGGAAAAGTCGTGCGAGGGTACCAGGGTCTTGATGTTGGAGATCATGTCGTCGTCGAGCTGGTCGACACCGACGTCGAGCGCGGCTTCGTCGATTTTGCGCGGGTGAAAAAATCATGAAATCGCGCAAGCTCGATCAGCCGCCGACTAATCCATCGCTCGCGTACAAAGACGAGAAGTTTCTCGATAGCGACGAGGCCCGTCCAATCCGGATCCTTGCCGAATATCTCGAGCCGCTTCGGATCTTTTGCCGCGAGCAGGTACACGAGACGATCGTGTTTTTCGGCTCGGCCAGGATTACTCCCGACGGTCCGCTCGGGCGCTACTACCAGGAGGCCCGCGAGCTTGCGCGCCTGATCACGATCTGGTCGAAGAGTCTCCGGTCGCACGCTCATCGGTACGTGATCTGCTCTGGGGGCGGCCCTGGAATCATGGAGGCGGCCAATCGCGGCGCCTCCGATGCCGATGGCAGGAGTATTGGGCTGAACATCGGGTTGCCGCATGAGCAGCGGCCCAATCCTTACATCACGCGCGCGCTATCCTTCGAGTTTCACTACTTCTTCATGCGCAAGCTGTGGTTCGCGCATCTGGCGCGGGTGCTGGTGGTTTTTCCCGGAGGTTTCGGCACGCTCGACGAAATGATGGAGATACTGACGCTGAAGCAAACGCAGAAATTGGATCGCCCGATCATTGTGCTGCTCTACGGCTCGCAATACTGGAAGGAGATCATCAACTTCGACGCGCTGGTGCGGCACGGCACGATCAGCCCCGAAGATCTCAAACTGTTCAGGTTTGCCGACGATCCAGCCACGGCGCTTGGCCTGCTGCAAAAGGAGCTGAGCGCACAGCCTGAAGAAACGGCGCCAGCTTTTGCACACTCATGCACGCCCTCATCTATACGGTGAATTCGTGCATACCAGTCTTCAGAATGTTCGAGCACCTGTGCCTAGTCAAAACTTAAACCCCGCACGGATTGGTGATGAAGCGCGCCGAGGATTGGTATCGCTGCGATGCGGCCTATCTTACCACGCTCACTCTGCGCGCTTGTTCCCCTTCCCATATCAGTTGTTCGCGTTTACGTAGCTGATGCAATTGCCCTGATTCCCGAAATTGAACGGTGGGCCCTCCCAGTGCATCCATCCGCCGTCCATGCACTGACGTTTTGAGGTTGGCGGACCAAGTGTCGGCGTGGGCGTCGGGGTTCGACTCGCCGTAGCTGTCGGCGTGGCGGTCGCGGTGGTCGTCGACGTAGCCGTGGCAGTCGCTGTCGCGGTCGAGGTTGCGGTGGCGGTCGCGGTCCGCGTCGCAGTCGCCGTCATCGTCGCTGTTGCCGTCGAAGTCGCAGTCGCCGTGCTAGTGGCCGTGGCGGTCCGAGTCGGCGTCGCGGTCGCGGTCGTAGTTGCTGTTGCAGTCGCAGTCGAGGTCGCAGTTGCTGTTGCGGTAGCTGTGGGCGTCACCGTTGCGGTCGCCGTCGAAGTGGCAGTAGCCGTTGCAGTCGGTGTCGCTGTAGCTGTCGGTGTTGCCGTCGCGGTCGTAGTTGCTGTTGCAGTCGCAGTCGAGGTCGCAGTTGCTGTTGCGGTAGCTGTGGGCGTCACCGTTGCGGTCGCCGTCGAAGTGGCAGTAGCCGTTGCAGTCGGTGTCGCTGTAGCTGTCGGTGTTGCCGTCGCGGTCGTAGTTGCTGTTGCAGTCGCAGTCGAGGTCGCAGTTGCGGTTGCGGTAGCTGTGGGCGTCGCCGTCGAGGTGGCAGTAGCCGTAGCAGTCGGCGTGGCGGTCGCGGTGGCAGTTGGAGTACCAGACGGGGTAGGAGCCAAATAGTCGAGCACGCGATTGTTGGAAGAGTCGGCGACGTAGAGATTCCCGGCAGTGTCGAGCGCTACGCCACTTGGAACACATAGGCTGTCCGCGCCGGCGAACACCCCGTTGAAATCGCATTCGTCGGTAGTGAAGCTGCCATCCTGGCCATACACGACGGCCGCGGCCGGATCGGCAGAGAACGGCGAGCTGAACTTAAGCGCGCGATTGTTGAAAGAGTCCGCGACGTAGAGGTTGCCGCTTAAGTCCACCGTCACGCCATACGGGTAGCAGAGGCTGTCCGCGCTGGCGCTGACGCCACCGAAGTCGCAGTCGCCGGAGGTGAAGCTGCCGCCCTGTCCGAACACCAGATTCGCGGTGGTGTTGGTGAGCGGGGTGTTGTATTCGAGTACGCGGCTGTTCTCGTTGTCGGCGACATAGAGGTCGCCGCTTGAGTCCACCGCTACGCCGTATGGGTTGCACAGACTGCTCGCGCTCAAACCGCCGTTGTTGCAAGTGCCCGACGTAAAACTGCCGCCCTGCCCGAAGACCACGTCGGCGGTGGTGTTGGTAAGCGGGGTGTTGTATTCGAGCACGCGGCTGTTCTCATCGTCGGCTACATAGAGGTCGCCAGCCGCATCGAGCGCGACGCCATATGGATTGCACAAGTCGATGGCGGTCGGGTTGGCACCACCGGTGTCATAATTGCACGCCGTTGAGGAGAAGCTGCCACCCTGCCCGAAAACCAGGTTGGCCGCGCCACCGACGCATGGTAAGGAGCCGCACCCGGCGAATGGCTGGTTGTATTCGAGCACGCGGCTGTTGTTTGCGTCAGCGACATAGAGATTGCCGACGCTATCGACGGCGACGGCACCGGGATCGCACAGGCTGCTCGCGCTTGCGCTCGCTCCACCGCCGTTGCAGGCGCCGGAGTAGAAGTCCAGCTGACCGATCACCAAGTCGGCCGGCAAGCCATTGGAGAACGCCGTCACGTCCTTCCATCCCAGCACCCGCGAATTGTTCTCGTCGGAGACATAAAGCCGGTTCGGCGTCGTGCTCGTGTCGGCCGCGACCGCGAATGGGCCGTGAAGCGACCGCAGGTCCGGGAAATTTGCCGAGTTGTGCAGAAAATCAACCTGCCCCGCCTCGCGATCCGCAGTCGTACCGGTCGTCAGCGGGCTGTTGTACTCGAGCACCCGGCTGTTTTGTGCATCGGCGATATAGAGATTGCCGCTGGCGTCCACCGCTACGTCGGCCGGAGAGCAAAGGCTGCTCGCGCCTACACCGCCGGTGTTGCAGCCGCTCGAAGTAAAGCTGTTGCCCTGCCCGAATACCAGGTCAGCGGTGGTGCCGGACGTGAGCGGCGTGTTGTATTCGAGCACGCGGCTGTTCGCATTGTCACCGACGTAGAGATCGCCGCTTGCGTCCAGCGCGACGCCAAACGGGTAGCACAGGCTGTTCGCACTTAACCCACCGTTGTTGCAGCTCCCCGAAGTAAAGGTGCCGCCCTGTCCGAACACCAGTTCAGCAGTGGTGCCGTTGGTTAGCGGGGTGTTGTATTCGAGGACGCGATGGTTGTTGTAGTCGGCGATGTAGATGTTGCCGCTCGCGTCCGCCGCAACCCCGATAGGCAGGCAGAGGCTGTTCGCGCTCAGGCCGCCGTTGTTGCAGGTGTTTGAACTGAAGCTGCCGCCCTGCCCGAAGATCGTGTTGGCGGTGGTGTTGGCGAGCGGAGTGTTGTATTCGAGCACGCGGCTGTTGTCGAAGTCAGCGACGTAGAGATCGCCGCTTGGGTCCAACGCAAGCCCCCAAGGTGTGCACAGGCTGCTCGCGCTCAAACCGCCGTTGTTACAGGTGCTTGAACTAAAGCTGCCGCCCTGCCCAAAGACCTCATTGGCGGACCCTCCCACGCACGGGAAAGAACCGCATCCCGCAAATGGCTCCTGGTATTCAAGCACTCGTTCGTTGCTGGTGTCCGCGACGTAGAGATTGCCGCTCGCGTCCACCGCGACGGCCTCGGGCTCGCACAACGTGCCCGCGCTTGGGCTCGCGTTACCGCTGTTGCAGACGGCATTGTAGAAATCCGGCTGACCAATGACCAGGTCGGCCGGCGAACCGTTGGTGAATGCGGTCACATCTTTCCAGCCCAGCACCCGCGAGTTGCCGACGTCCGCCACGTAGATCCGATTTGGTGTTGCGCTCGTGTCGATCGCAACTCCCTGCGCGCCATCGAGTTTCTGCGCGTCGGGAAAATTGGCGACGTAGTACATGAAGTTGGCCTGACCCAGTACTATGTCGGCAATGCCCTCGCCCGCTATCGACGGCGTCGCCAGGGTGGCGGCAACGATCATCAGAATGACCATCAGTTCCGGCCGGGGAATCGCTCTCGGCGCGCTCAGGCTCGGTACGATCGCGGAAGACAACGCCCGCGCCAAACGGACAATCGCCCCATTCCAAAACCGGCTCCAGAGTTTTGCGGGATCGGTCATGTCGAACCCTCCCCTAACTACATTTGGTAACGCGTTATAACATCTTGTAATATATCTACTTAAGGTATGCAACTGCTTCTTTATGTATGTAATGTCTCTTCATTACTTGACGATCAGAGCGGTGCGACTTGGCGCTACGCCCCGCAAATTTATGCGTCCCGGTGAGAATCGGCCCGTTTGGCCGGCAAAACCGGGGGTTATTGTCGCAACACGCTCTTGGGGAGAAGAAGTGGCGCGCGCTCCGCGCGAGTGGCGCCTCCTTTACCTATTAACCGAATCCTCATCCCCGGCGAGGCAATGAGAAGCGAAAACTCACTCAACTGGTCAGTGATCGATGGCCCAGCCCAAAGCTCTTCGGGGCGAAGCGACTGGCCGGTCGGTGGCTCGTGGCTGGAAGTCCGGTGCCGATGGCGCATCCGCGTAGCCACTGCACGCTCAGTTTTGCGCACATTTCGGGAGAATGCCCCAAATCGAATACTCCCGAACGGAGGGGGTGGGATTCGAACCCACGAGGGACTTTCATCCCTGCCGGTTTTCAAGACCGGTGCCTTCAACCGCTCGGCCACCCCTCCAAGGTTCATAAATCATTATAAATCAAATACTTAGCACGCTCATTAACTTTCTCGCTTGTACCGGTCATGGCCACTTTGTCGACTTTTTGCCCACTTTTTTCGATTTCGATTCTAAAATCCGCTCCCAACAGGGCGCCCTCGCATCCTGGAGATTCAGCATGCCGTGCTCCTCAGTGAACCCATCGTACATCTTGGCGAGAAGATCCTGCGCTTCGCCTCTCTTTCTTTCAATCTGCTGCAGCCGCGTTGAGCTCATGCGGCACTCAGCTCCGGAGATCTTTGCGTTCCGTTCGTTTGCGATCTTCAGTGCGCACTGAAAGCACTCTTCTTCCTCCTTCGCTTGTGGATTACGATTCGCCGATCGCTCAGTCTTCCTTTATTTTTGGACCGAGCGAGCAACAGCTCTCCCTTGAGGCGCTGATTCGAATCAGGACGACCGCTTGTCGGGTTCGGTTTCCGCGAACAGTACGACGACCGAACGGGACTCCGCGCGGTATTCCTTATAGGAGAGGGAAGGAGCTGTGCGCCATGGGACGATGTCTTCGGGAGTATCGCGCGAGGTATCAACCCATCGGCGCCATAGCCGTCCTCCGCTGGGTGCTGGCAGCTCGAAATTCAATGGTTCCCAATAGGCATTCATGATCGCGTAAACGTCGAGGCCTTCGTCAGGCAACTGTGCGTAAAGAGCGATGCTGTGAGAGTCGTAAGTCCAATCCGGGTTTCCGAGCCTTACGCCGTGGCACGATTGCCGCGCCCGCTTGAGCAACTGATTGAGGCTGATCCGTGCTCGCTCATGCTCGACGTCCGCAAGGGCCCGGCCGGCGTTGAGCAAAGTTAGGAACCTGTGCATATCGGCGTGTTTTTCGAGCAATGTCCAGTCGAGCCAGTTGGTCTCGTTATCGAGGCAGTATGCGTTATTGTTTCCGCGCTGGGTGCGGCGAACCTCGTCGCCCATCAGGATCATCGGCACGCCGATGGAGAGGACGGTGACGGTGAGAAAATTCTTGATTTGGCGGTTGCGCAGTGCCTCGACCGCGGCATCATCAGTTGGGCCCTCGACCCCGCAGTTCCAGCTTCGGTTGTCATCGGCGCCGTCCCGGTTGTCTTCGCCGTTGCTCTCGTTGTGTTTGCGGTTGTAGGAGACGAGGTCGTTGAGAGTGAACCCATCGTGGCACGCGACGAAATTGACGCTCTGCTCAGCCTCGCGCTCCTGATGCCCGTAGATGTCCCGGCTACCCAGCAAGCGGTTGGCCATTGGTCCGACTAAACCCTGCTCGCCACGGAAGAAACTCCGCACGTCATCGCGGAACCGCCCGTTCCACTCCTTCCAACTGTCCCCGATGAAGCTGCCAACCTGGTAAAGACCGCCGGCATCCCACGCCTCAGCGATGAGCTTGGAGCTGGCGAGCACAGGGTCCGACTCGATGTCCCACAGCACAGGTGGGTTGGGAATCGGCTGCCCGGATTCATCGCGCGCCAGGATCGATGCGAGATCGAAGCGAAAGCCGTCGATGTGCATCACCTCCACCCAGTAGCGGAGGCTGTCCAGGATCATGCGCCGAACGACAGGATGGTTACCGTTCAGCGTGTTTCCCGTGCCCGAATAGTTCGCGTAGCGTGACTGGTCTTGCTCGAGGATGTAGTAAGCGCCGTTGTCGAACCCGCGGAAGCAGAGCATCGGCCCGCGGTGATCGCCCTCGGCCGTATGGTTGAAGACGACATCGAGGATGACCTCGATGCCCGCCCTGTGTAGTGCTTTGACCATATCGCGGAACTCATCGAGCACTGCCAGCGGATCGCGATGTGAGCTGTACGCCTGATGCGGGGCGAAGAACGAAACCGGCGAGTATCCCCAATAATTGACCTTGCCGGGTGGACAGTCTTGAGGGTCGAACTGAAATATCGGGAGCAGCTCGACCGCAGTGATCCCGAGCTGCTGTAGATAGGGAATTTTTTCTATGAGACCTGCGAAGGTCCCTCGCTTGTGCTCGGCGACGCGGGAGCTGGGGTGACGGGTGAAGCCGCCCACGTGCATCTCATAAATGATTGTCCGCGCCGAGGGATGGCCGAGCGGGGTGTCTCCTTCCCAGTCATAGCCGGACGGATCTGCAACTACGCTCTTCATAGCCGTTGCGGTGTCTTCACCGGACAGCATGGCAGAGCGCCGATCATATCGATCGGGAACCGCGACTGCTCGGCTGTAGGGGTCGAGGAGTATCTTCGTGCGATCAAATCGCAGGCCGTTTGTGGGATCGAAAAGGCCATCGACCCGGTAGCCATATAGCTGGCCCTGTCGTACGCCGGGAACAAAGATGTGCCAATAATGGTAGGTGCGGTTAGCTCCGGGATCGATGGAGATTACGCGCGCGGGCTTCGCATCGTCAGCACGGTCGAAGAACAGCAATTCGACGCTTCGGGCATGACGGGAGAAAACGCTGAAGTTGACTCCGTTGTCTAAGACGGTTGCGCCTAACGGCGAGGCGAGAGACTTGAGTTCGCACATTCCGGTTGGCACTCTACAGTATGAATTCGACGGAGCGAGTCACCTAGAGCGCACATTGTCACTCTTTGGTCGAATCAGAACTATCGTGCGATCGGCGGCGTGAACCACCTTATAAGCGACACTGCCGAGGGCCCATAGCTTCAAGCGATTTCGTCCATGAGTCGACATCACAATCCTGTCGATATCGTGGCGTTGGCAGTAATCCAGGATCGTCTCGGCCGGATTACCGGACTCCACAGCAACCTCGGTTGCGACGCCGCTCCATCCCGGCCGGTTCCGAATGGCGTTTAGGTACTGCAAGGCCCGGTCTCTTCGGGTCTGCCACTGCTCGTCAATCGAAATGCGGGTTCTACCTTGGCCGATCACGTCTTCCGGGATCGGAATCACGTGGAGAAGAGTGACTTCGGCCTTCAGCGCCTTCCCCAGTATGAGTGCCTCGCCGAGCGCGTCTTCCGCAAGTTCTGAACCGTCCAGCGGAACGAGAATCTTTGTTTTCTCTTTCATACGTCAACCGTCAGTTACTCCCTGCTGTCTCTGGTCAGCGACGGTTCACTCAAATCAGCTCTGTGAGGGGACAAGGCTCCACGTTCCAGATGTCCTTTGCATACTCTGCGATGGTCCGGTCGCTTGAAAACTTGCCGGAGCTCGCCACGTTGAGGATCGCCCGACGTGCCCATTCTTCTGGATCTGCATACAACCCCACGAGCCTACGGTCGGCCTCGAGAAACGACTTGAGGTCCGCCAAGTGCATGTAATAATCCCCGTGCGTGAGAAGAGCGTCCCGCAACGGCTCGAACACGCCGCGTTCACTGGGGCTGAAATGATCGGAAAAGATCAGATCCAAGACGGCGCGCGTCTCGGGTTCGTTGTCATAGTGCCAATGTGGGTTGTACCAGCCTCGGCTATCAGTTACCTGCTGGGCTGTGAGGCCGAACAGGAAGAAATTTTCTTCACCCGCTTCCCGCGCCATTTCGATAGTTGCTCCGTCGCGGGTGCCAATAGTCAGAGCGCCGTTCATCATGAACTTCATGTTGCTGGTGCCGCTGGCTTCGTAACCGGCGGTTGAAATCTGATTGGAAACGTCGCTGGCGGGAATCAGCCGTTCTGCCAGCGAAACGTCGTACTCGGGGATAAACAAAACTTTGATTCGACCTCGCATCGTAGAGTCGTTGTCGATCTTATCGGCCACATTGTTAATGAACTTTATAATGAGCTTGGCGAGGTGGTAGCCGGGTGCCGCTTTTCCGGCAAAGAAGAAGGTCCGCGGTTGTATCTGCGAATTGGGGTTTTCCAGCAATCGGTTGTACAGCACCACTATGCGGAGGGCGTTCAGTAGCTGTCGCTTGTATTCGTGGATGCGTTTAACCTGGCTATCAAAGATTGAATCCGGATCGACCGTTACCTCGAACTTCGATTTAAGCCAGTCAGCAAACCGAACCTTCGTCTGACGAGTGGCCTCACGGAAGTCATCGCGAAAGGCTTTGTTTGCGGCAAGCGGCTTCAGCCTGCTCAACTGGCTCAGATCGGTAATCCAGCCTTCGCCGATCGCCTCCGTGATCGTGCGGGCCAAGGCCGGGTTCGCCAGCAGCAACCAGCGCCGGGGCGTGACGCCGTTCGTCTTGTTGTTGAAGCGTTCGGGAAACAATTCGGCCAGATCCTTGACCGTCGTCGTGCGCAGTAATTGAGAGTGAATCTCGGCTACACCGTTGGTGCTGTGCGAGCCGACGATCGCCAGGTTGGCCATCCGTACGTGCTTGTTCGGGCCCTCCTCGATCAGGCTGATCCTGGCGAGACGGCCGTCGTCACCCGGAAAGCGGGTGCGAACGTCATCGAGCAACCGTCGATTGATTTCGAATATGATCTCCAGATTGCGCGGTATAAGCATGCGAAACCACTCAACCGGCCATTTCTCGAGAGCCTCGGGTAAGAGTGTGTGATTGGTGTACGCGAATGTTCTTCGCGTCAGGTCCCAGGCCTCGTCCCAGCCGAGCTTCGCTTGGTCGAGCAGAATCCGCATCAACTCCGGCACTGCCATCGCCGGATGTGTGTCGTTGAGCTGTATCGCTACTTTCTCAGGAAGGGCGCTCCAATCGGGATTATCGTGCCGGAACCGCCGCACAATATCGGCAAGCGCGCAGGCGACCAGAAAGTATTCCTGTACGAAGCGCAAGCCTTGCCCCAAACTGGTAGAGTCGTCGGGATAAAGGACTCGGGTGAGGGATTCAGCCCCCAACCTCTCTGCGACGGCGCCGACGAAATCGCCGTGGCTGAACGATTGAAAGTGGAACTCGTCTGGAGCGGCTGCGGCCCAAAGCCGAAGCGTGTTGATGGTCTTGCCGCCATAGCCAACTATGGGCCGATCAAAGGGAACCCCAGTCAGGATCGAAGGCCGATCGTTGACCGGATGTAGCTCTCCCCCGCGGACCTCAAGAGAGCAATTTAGCTGCAGTTCGACTCTTTCATGCGGACGGGGCACTTCCCAAGGGTCCGGGCGACGCAGCCAGTTGTCAGGGGATTCCTGCTGCCAGCCATCTCGTATTGATTGCTTGAACATCCCATATTCGTAGCGTAGCCCATAGCCCATTCCTGGGAGTTGCATCGCTGCCATAGAATCAAGGAAGCAAGCGGCGAGCCGGCCCAGCCCTCCATTGCCAAGACCGGCGTCGGGTTCCTGCTCCAGCATACCCAGCCGATCGAGATTTTTCTCTTTGATCAATTGCTCCGCCACGGGGTCGAGCAGAAGGTTTTGAACGTTATTCGCAAGTGATCGACCCAGAAGAAATTCTATCGACAGGTAGTAAACGCGTTTGGGGTTTTTTCGGTCGTAGGTTTGTTCGGTACGGATCCAACGCTGCGAAAGTACGTCGCGTACGGATCGTGCAATCGCTTCAAAGCGATCGCGCGCGTCGGCGACCTTTAGGTCTGTGACACTGTCAAAAAGGAGATGGCGCTCATACAGGGCTTCATCAGCTCCGCTGAATTTTACGGGACCGCAACCATACTGCGCGATGAGGTTTTCCACGATTTCGGAACGCGTCGCTCTAATAGATGTTGACAAGTCTTTTCCTTCCTCCTTGAACCTTCGAGTTTCCAGCAGTTCGGCGGCTGTCCGTCCCCAATTCGTTTGATCCCTTCCGGGGCTCAGTGATGCATCAGATGATGCAGGTCATTCCAAAGTTTGATCGCGGGTTGGGTTAGATCGTACTCATAGGTAAGTGCGCTCAGGCTCGCTGTGCTCAGCAGGAAATATTTCCCAGCCTGGGGTTCGAGCTCCAACCAGCGTGCGGCGAGTACGCGGAGAAAGTGCCCGCTAGAAAAAATCAAAACATCCTGATGGGCTGCGCGAACGCGGTCAATGACGCGATCCGCTCTTGCTCCAACGTCGCCGGCTGATTCGCCTCCCGGGCAGCCATCGCGGAACAGTTCCCACCCGGGGCGCTTGGCGAGGATCTCAGCAGTGCGCAGACCTTCGTACTCACCATAATTCCATTCGAGCAAGTCGCGATCGACCTCGGCTTGAGCGCCGAACCCGGCCAGCTCACATGTGCGGCGCGCTCGTTGTAATGGACTGGTAAATACCTTGGCAAAGCACCGTCCTCGGAGCTGGTTACCGAGGTGGCGGGCGTTACTTTGTCCGTGGTCGGTCAGTGCCAGATCGGTAAGCCCAGTATGCTGGCCCGAGAGGCTCCACGCTGTCTCGCCGTGCCTCGCGATGTAAAGCGTGGGGAGCATTTCACCCATAAGAAAATAGTCCTTTCAGAACGGCCACTGCCAGTCCGTGATGTCCTTAGGATCGATACCGAACTGGTGCGCGTGGTTTTTACTTTTTATCTGCTGGTTGAGCAGAAGCTCCCGAACATCAGCTCCTCTAACGTGGAATCGCGGGATTCGGTCGATCGCGTCGATCGCCAGGCTGAAGCGATCCGTCTGGTTTTGAATAGCCAGCTCGAGCGGGGTGTTGATATTTCCCTTTTCCTTGTAGCCGCGTACGTGGATGTTGTGCTGACCAGGCCGGCGATAGGTGAGCCTGTGAATAAGCCAAGGATAGGAATGGAAGTTGAAGACTACCGGCTTATCCGGTGTGAACAGAGCTTCGAACTCGCGATCCGTCAGTCCGTGCGCGTGCTCGGTGCTGGGTACGAGTTTGAACAGGTCGACTACGTTCACAAACCTGACTTTGATGTCGGGCAGGTGCTGTCGGAGCAGAGCTGTGGCCGCCAGCGACTCCATTGTGGGGACGTCGCCGCAACTTGCCATTACCACGTCGGGTTCGGTGCCCTGATCGTTGCTGGCCCAGTTCCAGATGCCAACTCCCTTCGTGCAGTGCTCGATTGCCGCCTCCATGTCCAGGTACTGGAGGTGCACCTGTTTGTCGGCGACAATAACGTTCACGTAGTTGACGCTTCGCAAGCAATGGTCCGCGACCGAGAGCAGGCAGTTTGCGTCGGGTGGCAGGTAAACGCGAACAACGCTCGGACTCTTATTGACTACCACATCCAGGAAGCCGGGATCCTGGTGGGTAAACCCGTTATGGTCCTGCCGCCAGACCAGCGCAGTGATCAGCAGGTTCAGGGATGACACATTTGCGCGCCAGGGCAGTTCATTACATTTCTCCAGCCACTTCGCGTGCTGGTTGAACATCGAGTCGATGACATGGATGAACGGCTCGTAGCTGTTGAGCAGACCGTGCCGGCCGCTCAAGATATAACCCTCCAGCCATCCTTCGACGGTATGCTCGCTCAGCATCTCCATCACGCGTCCGTTAGTAGCGAGCTCGCCGCCGTCCGCGTCCTCCGGAAAGTATTCTCCCAGCCAAACCTTTTTCCCTACCTCGTAGATTGCCTCTAGACGGTTGGACTGTGTTTCGTCGGGGCCAAAAACGCGGAAGCGGTCCAGATTCAGCCGCATGACCTCGCGGAGAAAATTGCCCAAGGTCGGAACGTTCCCTGCCAACGTGGCTCCGGGTTTCTTGACTTCGACCGCCGAACTCCGGAAGTCAGGCATGTCGAGGGGCTTGCGCAAGAGACCGCCGTTAGCGACCGGATTGGCGCTCATGCGTCGCGGTCCCTTCGGAGCCAGATCCTTCAACTCAGGGATCAGCCGACCGGCATCATCGAACAACTCTTCGGGTTTGTAGCTGCGCATCCATGTCTCGAGCAGCTTCAGATGGCTGGGATTGCTTGCGATGTCTGTGATCGGTATCTGGTGCGCCCGCCAGAAGCCCTCCAAATAGTGGCCATCAACTTCCCGCGGAGCAGTCCAACCTTTGGGGCTGCGTAGTATGATCATCGGCCAGCGCGGCCGGAACGCCTTCCCGGTCGCGCGCGCCTCCTCCTGGACCTTACGGATCTCAAGCACGCAGTGCTCCAGCGTGGCGGCCATCGCCTGGTGCATACTCTGCGGGTCGCTGCCTTCGACGAAGTAAGGGGTATAACCGTAGCCGACGAACAGGGCCTCCAGCTCCTCGTGGCTGATGCGGGCGAGCAAAGTGGGATTGTTGATCTTGTAGCCGTTGAGATGCAGGACGGGCAGCACGGCGCCATCAGTGATTGGATTGACGAACTTGTTGCTATGCCAGCTGGTCGCAAGGGGGCCGGTCTCGGACTCGCCGTCACCGACCATCACGAGAGTGATCAGATCCGGTCGGTCGTAAACCGTCCCGTAGGCGTGCGAGATGCTGTAGCCGAGTTCCCCGCCCTCATGGATGCTTCCCGGCGTTTCAGGGGTGGCATGGCTGCCGATACCGCCAGGAAAACTGAACTGCTTGAAGAAACGCTGCATCCCGGCGAGGTTCTGACTCTTATCCGGATATACTTCGGTGTACGTTCCCTCGAGGTACGCGTTAGACAAAACTGCGGGCGCCCCGTGCCCGGGACCTGAGATGAAGATTGCGTTGAGATCGTATTTGTTGATCAAGCGGTTGAAGTGAATGTAGGTGAAACTCTGGCCCGCGTCCGAGCCCCAGTGACCCAGCAGGCGCGGTTTGATCTGCTCGATTTTCAGCGGCTCGCGCAGCAGAGGGTTCTCCTTGAGGTAGAGCATCCCGAGGCATAGGTAGAGGCTGGCACGCCAGTAGGCGTCGATCCTGCGCAGCTCGTCCGAGCTCAGCGGGTTCCCCTTGATTGTGGAGCGGGCCGGACCGTAGGCTGATATCGCCGATGTCTTTTCGTCGTAACTAGCCGCTTCTGACTTCCTGTCGAATGTGGTCATGGTCCGTTATTTTTCCCTCGAGTCGCTTCGATCACCTGTGAGGTCTTTTTCCTTTTTCCCTGCAACACTTACTTTGGACTCGCTCGAAGGAACGACGACGTTTGTTTCCAGAGACGCGGTCATTACCAAAATGCGAACGCTAGGTCGCATCATTGAATCCTGAAGGTGGTCGCTTGCCGTAGGTGTTTAGCAACATAGTTGGAATACATCCGATAAAAGCACCTTCTAGAAATTAGGAAGATCATGAAATCTCCTTCGAACTATCAACTGCATTGTCGAAATCACGATCGCCGTCGATACGCCGAACATCAGTATTCCATCGCCCGCCTCGGCAGGCCCTAATAGCTTCCATGTCGGGGACATGACCGCATCTCCGGGACCTAGCGTGGTGTAGAGCATTGCGGAATGGTAAAAGGCTGGCGCAAGTTGACTGAATTCCCCGCAGATGATGAACATCACCGCCCAGATCATTATTTCGAGCGTATGGGCTGCACCGGCCAGCACAATAACGCCCGAAACGATTGCAACATCTATCCAGAACCGGACGCCGGTCCGCCCGAGCAGGTGGTAATGACGAATAAATCGAATAATTACCACCAGGGCGAACGAGTGAATCACGATTGTACTTAGGATCACCACGACTGCGATCGTCTGTGGCAGGCCCACCGCGATGTGAGATGTTGATGAAGCAGCCATTAACAGTTCACACTTGCAAAGGTGAAGTTCGGATTGAATGCTCCCGCGACCACAAAGTTTAACCAGCTTCTTTCCATTTTCCCCAGCGCTGGGCTCATGCCATGAAGGTGATCGTCTTACGGAAGCGCGCCAGCGCGATAGCGAAAAACACAGAACCAATCACGGCGAGGGCGGCAAATGGTTTCCAAACCAGTGAGAATCCGGCGCCGCGGAACAGGATAGCTTGTCCCAGCGTGACCAGGTGAGTGGTGGGCGCGGCGAGCATCACAAATTGCACCAATTCGGGCATGCTCTCTCGCGGAGTGAAACCTCCTGACAGCAGTACCAGAGGAAGCAGGACCAGGATCATCAGTAAACCGAATTGCGGCATCGAGCGCGCGAAGGTGGCAAGAAATATGCCGAGGGCCGTAGTGGCAAAAAGTTCAATCCCGACACCGGCCAGAAAAAGCGCGACCGACCCCTCGAGCGGAACCGACATCGCTATGTGTACTACAAATACGAGAGACAATGCGCAGACCACAAGCACGACCAACGCCATCGACCAGATTTTACTCATCATAATCTCGAACGGGGTGACCGGCATTACGAGCAGATGCTCTACCGTGCCGTGTTCGCGCTCGCGAATCAGAGCGGCGCCGGTCAGCACAATCGACAGCATCGTAACCTCGTTGATGATTTCAATCACTGAGCCAAACCATAATCTTTCGAGGTTCGGGTTGAAGCGTGTGTTGAGAGCAAGATCCGGTACTTCGACCCCGCTTTGCGGCCAATCTTTGGACTCAGTCGAACGTCCCACATAGGCGCCCGCGGCGATGGCTCGACCGGATGGGAGATAACCCGCGGGTTGCGTGCCGGCGGGCTTATATTGCTTTACGAAGGCGTCGACCTCGGCGCTGATGATGTTCTGAATATACTCACCACCGGTGAACGCCTGGTGCATCCGCGTCGCATCAACGTTGAGTTGGACTCGAGGGTTTCGCCCCGCCATGACATCGCGCTCGAAGTCCGGTGGGATGTCTACGGCGAACGTCTCAGACCCGGCGTCCATCCGTGCATCCATTTCGATCCCGGCTGATCAGCGCGGGCCGCATAAACTGGGGCGGGAAAAAAGCATCAGCGATCCGCGCGGAAAGCTGCGACTGATCTTCGTCCACAATCGCGATCGGAACCATGCTGAGCGTTTCCGGCATCGACTTGCCCACCGCGTAAACTGAAAGGGTAAACGCCCACGTAATAAGGGCTATCATGACCGGGTCATGGGCCAGGCTGCGAAGTTCCTTGATGCCGAGATTCCAGATGTTCGACAGGCGCATCGCTCAAGACTCCTGCTTCTTCAGCAGCAGCGTGGTCGCGGCGACCATAACCGGCCCAGCCAGCAGCAAGGGGATGTAGAATAATCGCAGGTCCCAGAAGCCCAGTGCCTTTGAAAAAGTTCCCCGTGAAATCTGGATGTAATAAGTGGTGGGATAGATTGCGCCGATGAACTTTCCGAATCCTCCCAGGCTGGATACCGGGTCGAGAACTCCGCAAAACTGCATGGCTGGTACAAGAGTTAGTATCGCAGTCCCAAAGATTGCTGCGATCTGACTTCGAGTGAAGCTGGATATCAGCAACCCAAACGCGGTGGCGGCGCTCACATACAACAGGCTTCCTATTGCCAGCGCCAGGAAACTTCCCTTGAGAGGCACCCCGAACACCGTTATTGCCATCAATAGCAGCAGCACAAAATTCACCATCGCGATGGCGATATACGGAAGCTGCTTTCCAAGAAGGAACTCAAGCCGGGTCACCGGGGTAACGTATAGATTAACGATCGAGCCGAGCTCCTTTTCCCGCACCACACTGAGAGCGGCCAGCATCGCGGGGATCATCATCAGCAGCAGCGGGATCACCGCGGGAACCATGGCCGGCAGGCTCCGGACATCCGGGTTATAGCGGTAACGAATTTCGACCGTGGCTAGAGTGCTCTCTGGAGACAACCCTGGTGTCTTCTCGGAGGAAACCCCTGCAATATGTGAGACGCGACCTGCATATTGGCCAGCCACAGCGAATGTACGATCTGAACATAACTGCGGATGGTCTCGCCTCGGGTTGGATTGGCGCCGTCGATCCAGGCTCCGATCCGCGCGGTTCGGCCACGGGCCAGATCGCGTCCAAAATGCGGCGGAATTTCGAGCGCGAAGCTCAGCTCGCCCGAACGCATACGCCGATCCAGCTCTGCGTAGTCGCGAATCGGATTGTGCTCGATGAAATAACGTGGTGAGCCGATGAATTGAAGCACGTAGTTATTACTCGTCTCGGTTTGATCCCGATCGAGTACAGCAAATGACAGGTGCTCCACATCCAGGGTGATGCCATACCCGATGACGAGCATAAGGATCAGGGTGCCGAGCAGCGCCAGCGCCGCGCGCATCGGATCGCGCCGCAGCTCGAGCGACTCGCGGCGCGTATAACTGAACATCCGCCCAAAATCGAAACCGGAACGGGGTTTTGCTTCTTGCGCTTCCGACAAGCCCTCTTCAGGCGCTCGAGTGCTGGCCGAGACCGCGGGCTTGGGTGAAGCCGCAGGCTTGGATGAGGAAGGGGGCTGACCTTTCACGCCAGTCGCTTCTTCGAGATAGGCGATAAAGGCATCCTCCAGTGTTGCTGCTCCGCTCTTCTCAACCACTGCCCTGGGAGCATCGCTGACCAGCACCCGCCCCGCATTCATCAACGAGATGCGATCGCAACGCTCGGCCTCGTTCATGAAATGCGTCGATACGAAGATCGTAACCTGGTCGCGGCGCGAAAGCTCGAGGAGGATTTCCCAGAAGCCATCACGCGCGACAGGATCGACCCCGGAAGTGGGCTCGTCCAGGATCAGCATCTCCGGGTGATGAATCATCGCCACTGCCAGCGACAGACGCTGGCGTTGCCCCATCGGCAGAGCGGACGGAAGCGCGTCTATCACTGACGCCAAATCGAACCGTTGCACCGCCTCCTCAACGCGGGCTGGAATCATCTCGGCGGGGACGTGGAAAAGCCGCGCATGAAGCTCCAGGTTCTGCCGAACCGTCAGCTCGGTATAGAGCGAGAAGCTCTGCGACATGTAACCGACCCGGCGGCGGGTATCGAGGTCGTCCGGATCTAACAGCTGGCCGAATAACCAGGCTTGCCCCTCCGTCGGCGGGAGCAGTCCGGTCATCATCTTCATCGTCGTCGTCTTGCCACAGCCATTGGAGCCGAGGAATCCGAAAATTTCGCCGCGTTCAATATGGAAGCTGACGTGATCGACGGCCGTAAAGTTGCCAAATCGCATCGTCAGATTTTTGGCTTCGATGGCGACGGTGCCGCCCTGCGTAACGGGTCGTGGCGTGATCTCGATCGCGCGGTGGCCGCGCCGTTTTTCTTCAGGCAGCAGTGCGATAAATGCGGCCTCCAGCGAGGTCGTGGCGGTGCGCGAAAGCAGTTCTTGCAGTGAACCGGTCGCAAGCACGTGCCCTGCGTCCATTGCCATTAGCCAGTCAAACCGAGAGGCTTCCTCCATGTAAGCAGTGGCTACCATCACGCTCATGCCGGGCCGCTCCGCGCGGATGCGCGCGATCAGTTCCCAGAATTGCCGGCGCGAAAGGGGATCGACGCCGGTGGTCGGTTCATCGAGGATCAGAAAATCCGGGTCGTGGATCAGAGCGCAGCACAAGCCAAGCTTTTGCTTCATCCCGCCGGAGAGCTTGCCGGCGGGCCGGTCCGCGAAGGGGGCCAAACCTGTGCTTTCCAGGAGCTGGGCGATACGTTGTTCGCGCTTCTCCTTCGAATGACCGAACAGTCGGCCAAAAAAGTCGATATTCTCGAACACCGATAGCGTTGCGTATAGGTTCCCGCCCAGACCCTGCGGCATATAGGCAATGCGCGGACACACCGCGCGGCGATGTTCCGCCGAGGCCATATCTCCACCAAGCACCATGATCTGCCCGGTCTGTATCGCGCGTGCGCCGGCGAGCAGCGAAAACAGGCTTGACTTGCCGACACCATCTGGACCGATCACGCCCACCATGCAATCCGCGGGCACATCCAGAGTAATGCTGATCCAGCGCGAGCGTTTTTCCATAACGCAGGCTTACATCGCGAAGCCGGGCGACCGGCGGCACATTCTGCTGAGCGGTGCTCATTGTGTCTGCCGAAGCGGCGGCGGTATCCGAATCTGCAGATCGCTGGGCCACTCGGCGTTCGGATCGAGCCGAACATAAGCCATGCCGGGCACGCCCGTCTTGACCTGGCTGAGGTACTGGCGGAGCAGCTCTGGTGCGATCTGGCCTTTGATCCGGAAGGTAAGCTTTTGGCGTTCTTCCTCTGTCTCCACCGTTTTGGGAGTAAACTGGGCGACGTTTGAGACAAAGGTTGCTTTGGCCGGGATGACGAACTGGGGAAAGGCGTCGAGAACGATCCGAACCTCGGCGCCAAGGGCTACTCGGCCGGCCAGCTTGTCGGGCAGGAAGAAGGTCATATAGACGTCGCTCAGATCGACCAGATTGAGCACACGCCCACCCGCCGGGAGGACCTCGCCCGGCTCCGCGACGCGGTACTGTACACGTCCGTCCACCGGCGAACGAAGCTCGCTGTCGTCAATGTTCGCCTGAATGCGCTGGATAGTCGCTCGTTCGGCGTCCACCTTGGCCCGCGCATCAAGGATTTCAGAGGTGGCCGAACTGACCGCTGCGTCGGCAGCAGCGGCTTGCGCCTCGGCCGCACTGACCGCTGCCTCCGCGCTCTTAAAATCTGCGCGAGCGTTATCCAGAGCCTGGACTGTGACAAAGTCTTTCGGGGCGAGCGCCTGGGTTCGTAAGAAGAGCTTCTGCGCGGAATCAAGCTCTGCTTTCCGTTGCTCTATAACGGCGACTGCGGCGGTTTTCTCCGCGCGCCGTTGCGCTAGCTGGCTCTGAGCAGTCGCGACGCTGACAAGCGCGCTCTGAAGCTCGGCTTCCGCCTCGCGGCGCTGTGCCATTAGTACGTCGGTGTCCATTTGGACCAGCAGCTGCCCGGGGCGGACGAGATCTCCTTCGTGCACCATGACGGTCCGGATACGTTCCGCAATTTTGGCGTCAACGTCGACCTCGGTCGCTTCGATGCGGCCATTCCCGCTTGCGAAACCTTCCGGCAAGCCCTTTGGTTTGAGAAGCTGCCAAAGCACGAAGGCAATTAGGCCTGCGGCCACAAGGAGCGTGGCCCTCAACCACCAAGGTCGTTTCTGTAGAAATCCAAACGATCCCAAGTTAGTCAGCTCCATGCCACAGCTGAGATATTTGTTTCGAAATCGAAGCTCACTGTATCCTCGCGCTCGAAATAGAGGCTGCGCCGGTTGCGTGCAGTAGATTGCAGGATGAGATAAGGAGATCCGCCTTGCTCTGGATGAGCGTATACCGCGCGGACATTAAATCCCGCTCGGCCGTGATTAGATCGGTAATCGTGGCGAGCCCGTACCGATGGCTTTCGTAATTGGAGTCGAAGGATTCTTGTGACGAATTTAGCAGGGCCTCGGCGGCATCGCGTCTCTTTTTCGCGGAGAGGAAATCATAGTAGGCCGTCCAGGTTGCGGCGATGACGTTAAGTTGAGTCGACCTGAGATTCGAGACCGCCGCGCCCTTCTCCGCGGTGGCCTTTTGCACGGCGTAGTACCGATCGAAGCCGGTGAAGATATTCCAGCGCATGGTTAACAGTGCGCCGTAAAAGGGCTGGTTCAGGTTCTGCGTGGATCCGCCGTTTACCGTGTAGTTCCAAATTGCCTGACCATAATTTCCACCCACGCTTACTTCGGGGTAAAAGTCCGCCCTCGCGCGGTCGACTGCGGCGTCACCGGCCCGCACTGCGGCGATTTGCGCGGCAAGATCGGGCCGCCGCTTGACCGCCTCGTCAATGAGGGCCTCAACATCCTCACTGAGATTTTTGGGCAGCCGGTCTAACTGACCGACGTCGATGTTGATGTCGGTGTCGGCTGGAACACCGACAGTTTGACGGAGGCTGGCTTCGTCATCGTGCACCAGCCGACCGTGCGTTCTCGAGATCATAGACCGCCTGTGCCTGGACCTGCGTTGCCAGCAAGACTTGCGGCTTGGTTGCAAGACCGACCTGGTGACGCGCCTCGACCGAAGCCCGACTAATATTCGCGAGCTTGAGGTTGGACTCCGCAGCACTCACGTCGGCAATCGCCGCCGCAAGAATGTAGAAGGATCTTTCTACATTGAAGACTTCATCCTGGATCGCCTGATTGAAGTTAAAGTTGGCGGCGATCAGCTCTTCGCGGGCCTTTCGCTCATCTGCGTGAGTGCGGCCGAAGTCGAGTAAATCGTAGCTGACTTTAAATTGAGGGAAAAAGGCGTTATTGCGGACAACCAGAGTTTGCCCGGGAAACTCGATCGGTAGCTTTTCGTACCCGCCTTGGGCCTCTGTTTCGGCCGTCGGGTAATTGTTGGCTTGTGACCGGCCGAGTTGGGCTTCATTTTGCAGCGACACATACCATGCGTACCGAGTCGCGGGACTTAGCCTTAAAGCGATGTCCACGAGTGAGGGCAGGTCATAGGTCCGCCCGCCCGATGTTTGAGGCGCGCCTTTTTCCTCAAATGCCCGCAGTTCATCGGTATTCGCCACAGGCCGATTGAAGGCCGCGTTAGAGGCGGGCGGCGTCCAGACGTTCTCCGGCTTGTCCGATGGCGCCAGTTCCGAGTCGGGCTTGAGGTGAATTGAACTGCAACCGAGCGCCGAAACCGCAAGGACCAGCGTCAAGACCAATAGCAAAGAAGAGCGTGTGAATTGACGAGATGCTGTCGATAAAGCCGCGTACACTGGTTTCCTCCCAGAGTCGATGGATCGGGCGAGGTCAACACTGCCCCAGCCCGCTCCGGCGCCGGTCTGCCGCACATGCATAGCGCTGCTCTCGAATCGTTACTTAATCCATTCCACAGTCACTAATCCTGCCCACGAACCACAGGTTCTCTCCTGTCGAGCGAATTGCCCCGCTGTCGCGATGTCGATCTCCGTCGCTTCGATGCGGCCGTCGCTGGGACAAGCCAGACCTAAGCGAAATTCATGCCGACGATGTCGGCGATATCAGAGCATCCGGCGTTCGGAAAATGTCGCCATTTGGAGCATCCCGACGCTTCCAGGTGGCGCCGTAAGATACAGATCGCAGGTCCGCGGCAGCCAACCTCGATATCGGCTTTCCTGGTTGGTGCGCGCCCCAACTCCGGCCGGCACGCGCCTCTCGAAGGTCATCACGGGACGCAGCGAGGATACTGCAGAAACCGACGATGGCTGCCACGGTGATTACGCTCACGATGAGCCAACGGCCTTTCATCGAAGTTGATCTTCTGGCCGGTGGCAATTATCAACGTTTACCCCGGCGCCCCTCTTGACAATATTGTCTAAGTTTGACGTTAATGTCCAACTATGAACACGATGGTCAGTGAAGACACATGAGAGTAGGAGCCCAAGTTCGCCACGCAAAACCGGAACCGGGGCGGTTCCCAACCGCCGCGAGAGGCGCAAGCTTGCAACTCGCCAGGTGCTACTGGACGCGACTCAGGCTCTGCTCGCCAAGCGAAGTCTGGATGGACTGAGCATCGACGATATCGTAGAGCGCGCGGACGTGGCCCGTGGAACCTTCTACAACTACTTCGCCGACAAGGACGCCCTCGAACGCGAACTCGCATCGCAGTCACGTGCGCGGATCGAAGGTGAGATCGCGCGCGTGAACAAGGGAGTCATCGATCCGGCGGAGCGAATCGCACGTGCATTCCTGAGCGTGCTACACCTCGGCATCAGCGCACCGCTGCAGGCTGCCGCGATGATGAGGCTCTTCCCGCGCGCGACCGATCCTGCGGCGCCGATCAACTCCGGGGTACGTCGCGATGCCGCGGAAGGCATGACTCAAGGCCGGATCGTCGCGACCTCCGAGGATGCCGTGGTCGCGTGCGTAATGGGTGTTTTCACAGCCGGACTGAACCGCGCGCTCGACCTACCGGCGGGCCGTGTACGCCAATTCGCACATGGACTTGGCACAATTCTGCTTGATGGGCTTGGCCTCAAAAGAGCGGAGGCGGAGCGCATCATGCGCGACGCGATCGAAGCAATTCTCCCACGGCAGTAAGGAGTATCTCATGGGAATCAAGATTCAGGATGTTGCGTACGTAAGATTCAGCGCACCGGACCTGGACCAGATGGAAACGTTTTTGACCGAGTTCGGGATGGTCCGTGCAGACCGAACTGGCGACGCGCTCTACATGCGCGGCCTCGACGGAGATGCATTTCTTCATGTGACGCACCAGGGCGAGCCGCGATTTGTCGCAGCTGGATTCAAAGCCTTATCGATGCAGGACCTCGAAGCGCTCGCTCGAGAAGAAAAAGCGTCGCTCGATCGTCTGGATGGTCCCGGTGGCGGCTCTCTACTAAAGCTAACGGATCCCAACGGCTTCCAAATAGAAGTAGTCGCGGCACGTGCACCGGCTGCGCGAATCGAGCTACCGGCGCGAGCTCCCCTCAACGACTCCTATGGAACACCGCGGCTCAACGCGCGCAAGCGCCTCGCAAAAGGGCCCTCGCATGTGAAGCGTCTCGGCCATTGCGTGCTTAGTGTGAAGAACTTCCGTGAGTCGGAAGCCTGGTACAAGTCGCGCTTCGGACTGATTACTTCCGACGAAATCAATCTCGGATCTCCCGAGCAGGCGCTCGGCGCATTCCTACGATGCGATCGCGGCCCGATCCCGAGCGACCATCACACAATGTTTCTGCTGGGAACCGGCAAGCCCGGATTCAATCATGCCGCTTTTGAAGTTACGGATTTCGACGACCTGATGTGCGGACATGATTGGCTGAAAGAGAAAGGTAGGCGACATGAATGGGGCGTCGGACGCCATCTGCTTGGGAGCCAAATCTTCGACTACTGGCGCGATCCATGGGGCCATACGTTGGAGCATTGGACCGATGGCGATCTGCTCGACGCGGCGTGGGGCTCGCGAATTTCCTCAATGCAGGAAGTGGTCGGCACCCAATGGGGGCCGATGCCGCCCAGCACTATGGGATCATAAGGAGCTATCATGAAGATAGTTAGATTCAAGGATGAAACCGGCGTCAAACTCGGAGCAGTTAAAGGCGACTGCGTCATCGATCTAACCCGCCGATTTCCTGTCCGACAAAACAATCGATCTCATCCAACAGTAGAACGAAGCCAAGCCCCAACTGGAGAAGATCCAGCGTCGGGCTTGCGATGAAGCCGCCGCAGTGGCTCAAGGCAGGTGACAAGGTACGTGTCGAGATAGATCGCATCGGATCCATCGAGGCTGAAATGCAGCCTGAGCGTGTAAGCCAAGCCGGTTCATCCTGGAGGTAATAGTCAATGACGAGCGAACTCGTGGAAACCGCAAGACGGATGGCGCCGGAGCTTGGCGAGACCGCCACCGAGGACAACGCACTCCGGAGGCTCAGCGATCGCAGCTGGAAGCTGCTGCTCGACGGCGGCTTCGTGCGTGCGATACAGCCGGCGCGATGGGGCGGAGGAGAAGCCACGCTCGTCGAATTCGTCGATGCGGCAATCGAGATCTCGCGGGTGAACCCGTCGGCGGGATGGGTCGCAGGTGTGATCGGGGTCCATCCGTGGCAGCTCGCGCTCTTCGACGAGCGCGCGCAGAAGGAAATGTGGGACACCGATCCCAGTACGATGCATTCGTCATCGTACAACCCTACCGGCAAGGCGGAGAAGGCGGCCGGCGGCTACAAGCTTTCGGGGCGATGGTCATTCTCGTCCGGATGCGATCATTGTCACGGCGTGATGCTGGGAGCGATTTGCGGCGCGCGCGAGGTGCTGGGCAGATCAGTACCGGACTTCAGGTCTTTTCTCTTGTTGGGCGATCAATATCGGATCGAGGACAACTGGCATGTTGCCGGACTCAAGGGTACTGGCAGCAAAGACATCGTTGTCGAAAACGCTTTCGTACCTGAGTATCGATCCCAGTCACACATTGATTATGCGATGGGGCTGCCGCTGCCAGGGCAAGAGCGCAACAGCGGTCCGCTTTATCGATTACCCTGGTCGGTGGTCTTTAACACGGCGCTGGTTGCTTCGGTGCTGGGCGCTTCGCGTGGGTTCGTCGATGCCTGGATTTCGCAGACGCGCGAGCGCAAGTTGAGCTTGGGTGGAAGGGTGGCCGACGATGCTCTCATGCAGCGGCGGCTCGCCGAGGCGATCTGGCTTATCGACGTCACGATCACGCGACTGCGAACCGACCTCGCGGAATTGTGGCAGATGGCGCAGAACCGCGCGCCGGTTCCGATGCAACTCAAGGCGCAGGTGCGCTGGAACATGAACCGCGGATGCGACCTGGTCGCGCAGGCGATCAACGATCTGTTTCGGGCGTCAACTGGACGCGCGGTGTTCGTCGATCACCCGCTACAACAGCGCTTTCAAGACATCCAGGCGGCGATGGCGCACGCTTACCTGTCTCCGGATCCGCTCGCAAAGGCGGTGGGCGGATATCTGTTGGGTACGTCGCAGCCCGAATTTGTGCTCTAAGAGTGCTTACCTCGATCGTGCCAATTCGAGGTCGCAAGCGACTAGTCGCCCCAGTCTTTCGAGGTGCGACATCACGTTGCGCCATACATAGTAAGACTAGAGACTATCGTCGGTGGGCTGGACACGAACATTAAACGGCGTCCACTAAATTCCTACGTGAACGATCTCGCGGGTTTCGCAGATCTGGACGCAATTAGCCACAGCAAGGGTCACATTGCGGTTGATCCGCCGGCGGCGCCAGCGTCGCTTACTAGGACTCCATACGCGAGCGTTAAGGACTCGAAGGC
This sequence comes from uncultured delta proteobacterium, assembly GCA_963724395.1. Lineage (GTDB taxonomy): Bacteria > Desulfobacterota > Binatia > Binatales > Binataceae > Binatus. The sequence continues at coordinate 2,121,398 of CAVRUK010000006.1, forward strand.
AATGCGGCGAAATGGGCATAGCCCCGAAGCAAAGTCGAACCAGAACTCGATTGGCGCCCCGCCGCGCTGACCCGCGTTTCACTCATTTTCCTACGCCGCGGTAAACTGGCGTGCCTAGAGGGTAAGCCAGCCCCTTCACCAGGTGGAAGCGTTGTTACGCAGGCACGGAGGTCGACGCCGTATGGTGCAATACGAGCACGGGACAAGGAGCTTCGCGAATGACGTGCTCTGTGACGCTGCCGTAAACCAAATGCTCGAGGCCGGTGCGTCCGTGGGTAACCATCACGATCAAATCTACTCCCAGCTCGCCAGCCGCTCGCACAATATCGATATCAGGCACGCCCGTTCTAACCTCGATGACACATTGCGCGTCATCCTTGAGGGCGTCGTGGACGATTAATTCGAGCTTGGCTCTGGCTTCCTTCTCCCAGCGCGGATCGGCATCAAATGGAAGCGGAACGTCCATATCCTGGTAAGGCACTCTGGCGATGTGCAGCACGTACAGCGTTGCATTACTTTCCTTTGCCAATGTACTCGACAAAAGCAACGCGGCCGTTGAATTTCCATCGAAGTCGAACGCACACAATATCTTGCTATACTTAAGCATCGCTCTTCCCAGGTTGTGGAGCCTCCATCTTCAGGCTATTGCCGCTAGAATTCCGCCAGCGATCGGCCTGTCGCTCTATCGACTGCCGCCTTGGTGACAGAGAATCCGTATAGGGCGTCGGCGTACGCAGCGTCGTCAGCAGTATAGCTGCGTTGCGCATCTTCCAGCTCGATAATACTTGTAAGGCCTGCTTCGTAGCGTTTCTCGGCGAGTTCCAGTTCCGCCCGCGAAGCCGCAAGGGTCTTTTCCGCGCGCGAGATGCGTTGAAGAGAAGCTTGCCAGTTGAGAAACGCAGTATGAACCTGCAAGATTACTTCTTGCCGAAGATCTTCGATCGCACGAAGGATAGAGTGTTGCCGAAACTTGGTTTCCGCAATTTGATCGGTCGTAAGAAAGCTGTTGAAAATTGGCCATGTGATTACTATCCCGGCGTTGAAATTATTCGCAGCAGGAGTCCCGGTCCCCAGCGCCGAGTATCCGCCCACCGCGTTGACAGTGGGATAGTAGTCACTTTGATACTCGACGATTCTGGCTCCCATGGCTTTCGCCTGATCCTGCAGCGCCATTAAATCGGGTCGAGAACGAAAGGCTACCTCCTGCAAGTTTTGCAATGATTCGTTGATCGAATAATAGGTCAAAATGTCGACCAGCTCGTATGCGGGCGCAGAGTCGCTGAGACCCAAAGCATTGTCAAGGGCGACCTTCGCATCCTCGTCATCGTTGCGCGCATCGACCAGATGCAGTTGAGCTCGCTCGACCTCAGCTTCCGTAACATAGGTATCGAGTTGCGGCCGCAGACCGGCATTAGCCTTAACCTGGGCCTCGTGCAGGTGATACTGGCGCTGCTCGAGTGCTTTCTCGTATACGGCAATCAATCGTTTCGCCTGCAGCAACGCGAAGTACCGTTGGGACACTTCGAATATCAAATCAAGCTCGGTGAGCTGTTGGTCGGCAGCCGCTGCGGCGGCCTCAAACTGGCGTTCCGAAACGAATCCATGTCGGCGGCCGAAGTCGACCAGAAACTGGGAGAGCATGACGCCGCCCAGGTAGTTGTTACTGGTGTCCGAACTTTGTGACGTATCATTTGCAGGCAGGTTGTGATTCGTTCCGCTTATTCGCGGAAACGCCCCGTCAGCGTTGTAGTACTGTGTATTGCCGATGCCATTGTCGGTGCTGCGCAGATACTCTGCGGTGCCAAACAGTTGGGGGCCTAAGTATGATCGAGCTTGGCCGATCTGCTGCTGCGCGGCGCTGGTGTTGTCAGCGGCTTCCTGGAGTCTCGGGTGATATTTCAGGGCGATCCTAATCGCTTCCTTTAGCGTCAACTGTGAGCCCGCCGGAATTGGCGCTCCGCTCGAGTCAATCGAGTTCGCCGCTGACGCCATCGGGGCTCCGGCAGTTGAGGTCGCGACCTGCGGCCCACCAATCAACAGTGCTGCAGGACTGGCGGCGTTGGCGACTCGATGCGCCAAGAGGAGAACACATGGGAAGAGAACCAGGATTCGCAAAGATTTCATTGTTAGCTTACCCGCCTGTTACGCGCCGTTGATTTCGCGTTGGCCCGTTTTCAAGATCAGTCGGATCTTTGCACCGATGACGATGATGTCTGCACGTCTCCGTTCTGGACCCGACACTCTACCTGCTGTCCGGGAGTGAGAGTGTTACTGTAGGTCGCCACGACTAGTGACTTGGCGGAGAGACCGGAGGTTATTTCGACGTTGGCGCCGTTGTTGATCCCGGTCTTCACCGGAACTTCGACCAGACGGCCTTCGTTTACGACTAATAGGCGCGCCGAATTGCCCGAGCCCTGAATCGCTGAGGCAGGGACACTTAAGGCATCAGGATGGCGGAGCAGCTCGATGGTGACGTGCGCATAGCTTCTCGGGTAAACCAGGCGCTTCGGATTGTCTATGTCGACCTCGGTCAGCATTGTGCGGGTTGCGAGGTCTAGCGACGACGCGTATCTGGCGACGGTTCCTTTGAATACTCGATCCGGAAACTCGTCGAAATGCAAACTCGCCGGCGTACCATGACGAATGAACGGATAAGCAGCTTCCGGGACATAGATATAGATACGCAACTTATCTATATCGGCCAGCGTCAGGATCGGCCCGCCGCCCTCGCGATGACCTCCGGCCCCCTCGGTAGCTCCCGGAGAAATCAACCCTGAGGTCTCGTCAACTCCAATGTCACCGCCGCCGGCACGGATAAGTGCGCCTGGATCGGCGAATCGGCCCGTGATTACTCCGTCGAAAGGGGCGATGATCTTTGTATATCCGAACATAGTCTGCAGGGTCGCAACGGAGGCCTGCGCTTCGCGGTACTTGGCGTAAGCCATGTCGACGTCTTGCTCTGAGATTAAGCGCGGATCACTTTGCTGGACCTTCTTAAGGCGATCGTAAGTTATGCGCTCGATTTCGAGGCTCGCCTGCGAACGCGCGAGGTTCGATTGCAGTTCCGGTACTTCAATTTCGGCCAGTACCTGCCCCGCCTTCACCGAGTCACCTTTGTCGACGCTAATAGTCTTCAAGTAACCTGTAACCTTTGAGTGAAGCGCGGCTTCATAGAAGCCTACAACGTCGCCCGGGAGGTCGATGCTTTTGGATATGTCCCCCTGGCGTGGATGGACAACGTCCACCATCGCTCGTTGAGCTGTAGTCATAGGAATAACAGGCGCATCGCAACCGTCCGCGCAAAATACGGCAATCAACAAGATCGTTGCCGCCCAACCAATACTCCTCACTGCTTTACCTCGTTCGCGGGTCATCGGCGTCAGTTCTCCATGAGGGCTTGCGTAGTTGCGTCACCTTGGATCTGCCGATAGAAGAACTCGTAAACGCAAGGCACCAGGAAAAGCGTGAGTCCGGTGGAAACAACGAGACCACCGACTGCCGCCCTTGCCAGAGGAGCTGACGCTTCGGATCCTTCGCCCAGTTTCATCGCGATCGGCATAAGACCAGCCACCGTCGCCAAGGCGGTCATCAGGATTGGCCGCATTCTTATGCGAGCAGACTCGACCGCCGCGCGCCTTAGCTCCTGTCCCTGGCGACGTCGTTCGTTGGCGAAATCGACGAGCAAAATCGAATTCGAGACAACGATGCCGACCATCACGATGATTCCCATGAACGACTCGATGTTAAGCGTGGTTCCGGTTAACCACAGCGTCCAAATGACTCCTATCAATCCCATAGGAACTGCGAACATGATGATCAGCGGGTCAAGGAAAGACCGAAATTGAGCCACCATGACCAGGTAAAGTAGAATCACTGCCAACGAGAGCCCGAAGCCGAAGCTGGCGAAGGATTTCTGCATCGAGTTGACGGCTCCGTGGTACCTGACAGAGACTCCCGGAGGCAGAGTCATCTTGCTCACTTCGCCCTGGATCTTTTCCTGGGTGCCACCCTGATCGGCGGTGCTGGGCGCGACGAGCAGATCGACGACACGTTGAATGCTGTAATGATCGGCTTCGGAAGGGTGAAATTCGGGAGAAATCGTCGCGACATCTCTTAGTAACAGGCTTTGCGCGTGGCCGTTTTCCCGGCTCACGGTCTCGATTGGGATGTTCTGCAGGACTTCCAGAGAATCAAAGCCATTCTCTGCGCCTGGATATTGCGCCGTCAGAAAGTAGTCGTCGTTGTCGGCGTGATCGATCCAAATTGACGGCTTGATGTACAGGTTTGAATCGAGCGCGGTGATAACGTTCTGTATAACTTTCTGTTGCGCAACGCCCAAACGCGCTGCTCTGACCCGGTCGACTTTGATGTTCAGTGTCGGATAGTCCAGTTCCTGCGCGATGAAACTCTGCGAGACCTCGGGCAGACCGTTGATTTTCTCCTGAAGTTCCTTTGCCGCCCTGTTCAGATCGCTGAAGCTGCGACCCGCGAACTGAACGTCGATCGAGGCCATCATTCCGAGATTGAGAACGGAGTCGATTATGCTGCCCGAGGAAAACAGGGTCCGCGCGTCCGGAAGTTGCACGGGGAGCAGTTGCTTCAACCGGGCCACGTAGTATTCGGTCGGACGCCGATGACCGGACTTGAGCGCAACCTGCATGAAAGCTGAATCCTGGGCTGAGTTAGGCGAGTAAATCGCCGAGATGCTCGGGGCAATTCCGATATTCGAAACTACCATGTCGAGTTCGTCTGCCGGAATCACCTTGCGAATGATGGCTTCGATTTGACGCGCCATCTCGGTCGTCTTCTCGATGCGGGTACCGGCGGGCGCGCGAAAATTGATCGTAAAGGTTCCGGCATCGGTCTCGGGAAACAACTCAGTACCCAGTCGCGGATACATCGCGAGACTGACGATGAACAGAATCGCAACACCCACGATGACCACGGACTTGCGATTCAGTGCATTTTCCAGCAGACGTTCGTAGCCGGCGGCAAAGCGCTCATACGCGCGATTGAACGCCGCGAATACACCGGATGATTCTCCGCGTTCCGCCGCAAGCGCCTGTTCACTGGTCAGAAAGCGGGCGCAGTACAGAGGAATGATGCTCATCGCGACCAGATACGACGCGCCCATCGACAGCACCACCGCCAGCGCCAGCGCGCTGAACAGATACTTGGCGACTCCGAACAGAAACATGACCGGGAAGAAGACGATGCAGGTAGTTATAGTCGACGCGAGAACTGGAAGTGCTACTTCCTCGGCTCCATCTCGTGCGGCCGCGTGCGGTTCCTTGCCTTCCGCCAGGTGGCGATTGATGTTCTCGAGCACAACCACCGAGTCATCGACCAGCCGGCCTATCGCAAGCGCGAATCCGCCAAGCGTCATGATATTGATGGTCGAGCCGTTCATGAAGAGACCGAATCCGCCTGCCAGAATGGAAAGTGGAATGGACAGGAAAATCGCAAAGGTCGATCGGAAACTACCGAGAAATATGAGAATCACCAACGAAGCCAGCACCGAACCGGATATGGCCTCATGTTCCAGACTGGCCACCGCTTGCCTGACGTAAATGGATTGGTCAAGGATGGTTTTCAGTTTCATCCCGGCGGGAAGGCCGAACACCTTCGGAAGAAGGTCCTTGATGCCATCGACCACCGAGATGGTATTAGCGCCGGCCTGGCGGAGAATCGGGACGTATACCGACGGTTGCCCGTTAATGAGCACTTTGTTGTATTGAATCTGCGCTGAGTCGTCGACCTTGGCGACGTCGTCCAACAGTACCGGCGCCTGGCCACGTCCTATCTTCACGGGCACCTGGCCTATATCCGGCACCTTATCAATCATGCTGTTCGAGTAGATGTAGTAATCCTTGGATCCGATCTTGACGTCGCCGGCGGGCAAGATGAGGTTGGACGTGTCGAGCGCATGGACGACGTCCATTAGCGAAAGGCCACGCGCTTGCAGTGCTTGCGAATTCGCATACGCCATTACTTGTCGAAACTTGCCACCGAAGGGAATGGGTACGGACGCGCCCGGCACGGTAGCGAGCTGGTTGCGAACATTGTAACGAGCTTGATCCTCGAGCTGAGTTTCGTCGTAACCCTTACCCTCAAGCGTGACCAACACCACCGGCAGAGAAGACGCGTCATACTGCAGCACCAGCGGCGGGAGCGTGCCCGGGGGCATGATTCCGAGATCAGCCATCGCCAGGGTTCCCATCTGCGCAGCCGCAGACTCGACGTCCGTGCCTGGCTGAAAGAACACCTTGATGATGCTCACGCCCGACAGCGAACGCGACTCGATGTGGTCAATGTTGCTGCCTAGGGTAAAGAATCGCTCGTAACGGAAGGTTATGTTGTCTTCCATATCGAGCGGCGGCATACCTTGGTAGAAGGTAGCCACCACTACCGCGGGAATTTTGATGTCTGGAAAGACATCCGTGGGCATCCGCGTAAACGCGGTTGCACCCAGAATGACGATCACAAGCGCTCCGACAATTATCAGGTACGGATTGCGCAGCGAGAAACTTGGCACGATGCAAACTCCCAATCCCCGGCTAAGTGCGCCGGTGGATTTCTACGTTGACCACAACCGCCCGCGAAAACTTGCTCGCGTGCTAGCGAATCACGAGTTTAAAGTTTGCTTAGAGCGGGTCCTGGCTTGCCGCGCGCGAGGGGAGCAATTTGTTTCGTCTTACGATTGGTCGTACGAAATGCTTCCTGAATCTCAACCTCAGTAATGGTGTGGCTACCTGATCTTCAGATACAAGCTTCAGATCCTGCGGCAGTGGAACGCCATTCGCCTCGTAGCTGGCCCTGAGATCGGGCAGTCGTGATGAATCATCCGTGAACCGCTGCGGACCGCTGAGAGTTGTGCCCTCGATCGATCCGCAGGAGAGGCGCACATGCGGATGGCGCAAACGAGGCGTGAACGCTACGACGCTCATCACGACAAGAATCAGGGAAACCAGCTGTGAATGTCGGCGAGACAGCATTCTGCGATGCGTATTGTATCGTACCAGATTCTGGAAGCAAGATCGCGGCAGCTTCTACGACGAACGCGGCCGAGTTGTGTCTTGCGATTTCGGCTGGCGGGCATTCGTGTAACGCAAAACATAGAGATCACCGATGTGCCTGTATTCCATCAGCGAGTAGCTGGTTTTCAGGCGCTGAAGGATGCCATTGACTGACGCCGACCCGACGAAGCTCTTGTACCTTTGGCCCCTCACCAGCAGAAACAGAGAACGATTTTGCGCAGCTGACGTGTCGATGCCTTCCGTCAGATGATGGGCCATCATCGCCTGTGCGTCGCGATCAAGGTAATAGCGATGATCCATCTCGATGTTTTCATCCCAATCCGGGTAGGCATGCACGAAGTATCCGTCGGGGACACCCAGCTGCGCCAGGTTGTAATCGAGCGCATAACGGTCCTCCGCGAAATACGTGACGAGTGCGTCGCCCGGACGGCCTGATGCCTTGATGAAGGTTGCGACCTCTCTCCAGGGTTCGCGCTGCACGTATTGCAGTGTGTGACTGGTGTGCCAGGCGAAGACGGTCACCAATACGACCAGCGCTATCGTCTGAATTCGCCATCCCCGAAGCGCCGCTATCCCGCCTGAGATGAATAGACACACAGCCGGCGTGGTGAATACCAGGTAGCGATAGTAGAGCAAATTGTTGCGAAATGACGCGAGGCCGATCAGCGTCACAGGTACTACTACTGCCGAGGCGGCCAGCGCATACGGGATTGCCTTCTCGCGCGACTCATCCCACGCCCGCACGAAGCCGACCAGTCCCAGCAACATGCCAAAAACTGTGGCCAGTACCATGAAGTGGCCGGATGCGTCGAGCCACAACTCGTTCGCGATCCCGAAATACAGCGCGTCGGCCGCAGATACCCAGGTGAGCGGACCAACCCAGTCGATTTGCCCGTGGTCATTGTGCACCAGCAGCGCCAGGTAGGGTACCACCAGAACTGTCAGTGCCCCGAGCGCGATACCGAGTCGACGCCATGGTAACGTTCGAAGTCTGCCCAGCGGCAGCACCACGAGTTCCGCAGGTATGATGGTCGCGGCGAGCGAATGGCAGTAAATCGCGAAACCGGTCGTGAGCGTCCAGCCCGCCAGGTTCGCTGTGCTTGGACGGTCGAGCACTTTCACGAAGAACAGAAGCGATCCAGCAACGCCCAAGGCCTCCATGCTGTAACCACGCGCTTCCTGGGCGTAGTACACGCTCGACGGTGCGAGCGCAAAGAGTAAAGCCGCGACGATTCCGGCGGTGGCGCCGAACATCTGCCGCCCGGCACAGTACAGGACCGGGACCGTCGCTATCGAGGCGAGCGCCGAGGGCAGACGTAATGCGGCCTCGGATTGTCCGAACAGATCGATCCACACCCGCAGGATCAGGAAGTAGAGCGCCATATTGGTCTCGCGGGTGCCGATCAGATGCCACATCGCATGCAGTGGCATAGTCGCCCGGGTTGCACTCGCCGCTTCGTCAACCCAGATACTCTGCTCGCCAAGATGACGAAGGCGGACCGCAGCGGCGAGCGCCGTGATGATCGCAACCGCGATCACGTCGGGGCGGTTAGCTGATCGGATCAATGGTGCGAGTCGGGCCAGGATGCCGCGCCGCTCGACGCGGTTCTCAAGACCGGTGCCTTCAACCACTCGGCCACCCCTCCACACGAAAGTCACTTCGCCGCGACGGCTTGCTCCTGCCAGAGCTTTATACCACCGAGCAGACCCTCCATATTGCTGACCACCCTGACATTGGGCGGCAGCTTGAAGTTGATCGTCGCCGCATTGCCGCCGCCAATGTACAGCCGGTCGTAGTTGAACGTCTTTGCCATCTCATCGATAGCTTCGCGAAGGTGCTTATTCCATTTCTTCTTGCCCTTCTTCAGAAACGCCCGGTTGCCCAGCTCGTCTTCGTAGGTCTTGCCGTTGCGAAACGGATGATGTCCCAGCTCGAGATGAATCCGGTGGCCATCCACGAACAGCACCGAACCGAAGCCCGTGCCTAGCGTGATCACCAGTTCGTCGCCGTGGCCCGTGACGCATCCCAGGCCTTGCACGTCGGCGTCGTTGGCGATCCGCACGGGGCATTTGAGTTTCTTCTTCAGCGCCGACTCGAGCGGGAAGTTGTTCCATCCCTTGCCGAGGTTCGGTGCCGTGTAAACGACGCCATTTTTGATGACGCCTGGAAATCCCACCGATGCCCGATCGAACCCGCCGGCCATCTTCGCGAGCTCCTGGATGATCGCGATCACTTTCTTTGGCGTCGCGTTATGCGGCGTTTTGATTTTTTGCCGCTCGGTTATCATCTTGCCTTTTTCATCGAGCGCGGCCGCCTTGATTCCAGTTCCGCCGACATCCACTGCGAGCGTAGTTATCGACTTGGGCGCCGCTTGCTTCACGGGAGCTGATGGCTTCGCAGCCGCTAGCGGCTTCAGCGGCACTTGCCCGTTCGCGATTGTTTTTCCCGCCGGAATCTTCGCGAGTTGTTCTTCTTTCATTTGCTCACTCTTGCTTTTTTTTGTCACTCAGGATTGACAGGTAGCGACGATGCGCACGCATGAAGTCCGCATTCGCGATCGTTCGTTTATATACCAAACCCTATTTGCGCGCATTCCTGTGGCACCTGCTCGGTGCGACGTGATAATCAGGCCTCGCGGCGGGCCGTTCATTTGCAATCGCGAATAGCAAATTACTTCGGACTGGAACTTGCCGGCACCACGGTTCGACGCGAGATGCTCGCCGGCCTCACCACGTTCGTCACGATGTCATACATAATCGCGGTCAACCCCGCCATTCTGAAAGCCGCCGGCATCCCCGAAGGACCGTCGATGGTCGCGACCGTGATGACCTCGATAGTCGGAACGCTGGTGATGGGCCTGTACGCCAATCGTCCGTTCGCAATCGCACCGTACATGGGCGAGAACGCTTTCGTCGCGTACACGGTCGTGAAGGTGCTCGGCTACAGTTGGCAGACCGCGCTGGCCGCAGTGTTTCTTGCGGGTGTGATGTTCACGCTGCTGACCGTGGCGCGCGTGCGCAGCTGGATGCTCGAGTCGCTGCCGCCCGGCCTGGCGTATAGTTTCGGCGTCGGCATCGGGCTGTTCCTGAGTTTCATCGGACTCAACGAATCGGGCATCGTCGCGATTGGCGTACCCGGCGCACCGGTGAGGCTCGGCAACCTCGCCATGCCGTCGGTCGAGATCGCGATTCTCAGTTTCGTGCTGATCGCAATCCTGATGATCCGCCGGGTGCCGGGCGCAATCCTGCTCGGGATTTTGATCTCTGCTGCCATTGCATTCGTCACCGGCGTCGCAAAGCCGCCGTCGGGTTGGGTCAGCATGCCGCCGAATCCCGCGCCCATCATGCTGCAAATCGATCTGCGCGGCGCCTTGAGCGTCGGATTCTTCGGCGTATTTCTGTCGCTGTTCGTGATGGCGCTGGTCGACACGATGGGTTCGTTGATAGGAGTTTCCGAGCGCGCCGGGTTTCTCGACGCCGACGGCACGCTGCCGAACATCGAGCGCCCGATGCTCGCCGACGCGATCGCCACAATGTTCGCAGGACTCGCCGGCACCACTACCGCGGGCGCGTACATCGAGTCTGCCGCGGGAGTCCACGTCGGCGGACGCACGGGACTTGCGGCGGTGGTGGTCGCCGCGCTGTTCGCGATGTCGCTCTTCTTCGCGCCGCTGGTCGCCGCGATCCCGGCCGCCGCGTACGCACCTGCGCTGATTGTCGTCGGCGCGATGATGATCGCGCCAGTCGTCAAAATCGACTTCGACGACTACACCGAACTGGTTCCTGCTTTTACGGTGATTGCCCTGATGAGCTTCACCTACAATATCGGCGTCGGAATCACGGCCGGCCTGATTCTCTATCCGGTTTTCAAGGTCGTCGCGGGACGCCATCGTGAGGTTCCGGCCGGATTGTGGGTTTTATGCGCTCTATCGACTCTATTTTATCTTTTTTATCCTTATCGATAGTCAAAAACTGACAATTAGGTTATTCGCATCAGTTGACCTAATGCCCCTCGGAACGTAAAATTTGCTTCGTTGAACGCTTGTCGCGTGTCAGTAAAGAGGGCAGACATGGCTATTTTCACCAAGCAGTTTGCAGACCACGACGACTACGAGGAGTGGCTGGAACATGCCAGCGATCGGATCAACGTGCTGTCGATCGCGAACTCTCCCACGATTTTTGGTTCCTCAATGGTGAAACCTGGCGGACCTGTAATTGTAAAGTACCAGACCCACGATAAGTCTCTCGCGCCTCCGAGAGGCCTGGCGGGAAAAGCCGTCGAGGTCGCGATCGTCGGGGCAGCGTTCTTCGCGCTGTTCGCCTACTTGATTACGGAACTTTAGCCTCGACGAGTCGCGGCACAAACCCTAATCGGACCGAGTTCCTACGACGGGCGCGGGACTCAGCGAGCCGGGCGCGCGCGCAATATGCTCGGGCGTCAGCCTCAGCTTGCGGGTCTGCTCATTGAAGAGTTGCGAGTAGACGCCTGAGCGCTTGACGAGTTCCGCATGCGACCCGACCTCGACGATTCTCCCGCGATCGAGCACGACGATCACGTCCGCATCGACGGCGCTGGCGAGCCGATGCGCTATCATGAACGACGTGCGCCCCTTCATCAGGCGCCGCACGGCGTCGTGAATCAGGTTTTCGACTTCCGAATCGAGACCCGACGTCGCTTCGTCGAGAATCAGGATGGGCGGGTCCTTTAGAAACACGCGCGCGAGCGCAAGGCGCTGTCGCTGGCCGGTCGACGGCCGCACTCCGCCCTCGCCTATCATCGTATCGAGCTTGTTGGGCAACGATTCAACGAAGTCGCGGATGTTGGCCTGCTCGAGCGCGCGCCACACGTTCGCGTCCGGCGCGCCCGGGCGTCCATACTGCACGTTCTCGCGAATCGACGCGCTGAACAGGATCGCGTCCTGCGGAACGATCCCGATTGAATCGCGCAGCGACTTCAGCGTCACGCTCGAAATGTCGGTGCCGTCGATCAGGATTCGGCCGGCCGCCAGCTCGTAGAAGCGCGGGATCAGGCCCGCAAGCGTAGTCTTGCCCGCGCCCGACCTTCCCACCAGCGCCACGGTCGTCCCGGCCGGTACTGCGAGGTTCACGTCGTCCAGCGTGATGCGAATCGGTCCGCCGTCGAGCGGCTTGTAGCCAAAGCGCAGGTGCTCGATCTGGACCAGCCCGCTCTTCACCTTGAGCGCCGATGCGCCGGGCCGGTCGTGCACCTCAGGCGTCTCGTCGAAGAACGCGAAGATGCGCTCGATCGCCGCCAGCGCAGTCGCCACAATCACCGACAACTCCGAGAAACGCTGCAGCGGCAGGTATAGCGCGGGAAGAAGGCCGAAGAACGCGACCACGGTTCCAATGGTCATCTTGCCGCGCATGATCATCAGCGCGCCCGCCCAGATTACGATTAGCGGCGCGCCGCGCGAAATGAACTCGGTGAACATCTGATGCGTGGACGAAAGTTTCACGCTCTCGATCGTCAGGTCGTACATTTCGGTCGTGCGCTGATGGAACCGGCGCGCCTCGTCGGCCTCGCGCGCGAACGACTTGACCGTCGAGACGCCCGCGACGCGCTCCTGCAGCTCGCCGGAAAATTCCTCGACCACTTCCTGCAAGTCGTGGCTGGTCTCCTTGATTCGCGGCGACAGAATCCTGATCACCGCGACGTAAAATGGAACGATGATCAGAGAGATCCAGGCCAGCCGCACGTTCAGCGAGAACAGCAGCCAAATCACAAAGCCCAGCGACACCCCGTCCATCCAGATATTGATCATCGCGGAACCGACGAAGTTCTGCGCCATCGAGATGTCGGAAATAAATCGCGAGACCACCGCGCCCGACGTCGTTCGATCGAAAAACGAATGCGACAGCCGCTGCATGTGCTTGTACAGCGCATAACGCAGATCGAAGATCAGCCGATGTCCCGCCATGCTCGCCCAGTAGTTGCGGTAGTAGGTCGCGATTGCTTGCACGGCGAACAGCGCGAACAGCGCCGCCGTCAGGGCTTCTAGCTTGGCGGCAGATCCCGTGCCGAGATGCATGGTGGCGGCGAGCGAGCTGCACCAGCTGTCGATCATTCGATTCAAGTGCTCGAGATGCGGCTGTGGAACCAGCAGAACGTCGAACACGTACTTGAATGCGAGCGGGAAGGCGAGCGGCAACGTGAACTTCAGGATGCCCATGACGGAACCGCCCGCCACCAGCCACAGATGAGGCCGCACGTAGCCGAGAAACCGCACCAGGGCAGTCCTCGGAACGATGCGGTCGAAGATTCGCTCGAAAAAACCGCGGCTACGTTGGTCGGGTTCGTCGGGAGCGCCGCCCGGCTCACCAACGGAACAATCCGGCGTCTCCGGCGCGCCGGCGATCACCACAGAACTACGATTTGGCATGCCGACAGCTTAGCAGTCGTGCAAGCTCCAGAAAATATGTCGATCGCGGCGGACCTCAAGCGACTAAGACATGAAGGCCGGGAATCGGCGACGATGCACAAGGAGTAAAACGATGAAGTTTCTATGCGCGGTTTATTTCGAACCGGGAACATTGGCGGCTCTTTCGCCGAGCGAAAAGGCCAAGTTGGACAATGACTCTATGGCATATGATGATGAGCTGCGCCGAAGCGGTCACTACCTGGTTTCCAACGCGCTCGATCCGGTCAGCAAGGCCCGCACCGTGCGAGTTCGCCGCGGCAAAACAATCGCCACCGACGGACCGTTCGCCGAAACCAAGGAACACCTGGGCGGGTTCATCCTCATCAATGCGGCGGACATAAACGAAGCCGTCGAGATCGCCGCAAAGATTCCGCTGGCGAAGCTCGGCAGCATCGAGGTGCGCCCCATCATGACGATCGGCGGTAAGGCCTAATCGAGAAAAGAGCGACTGTGTTACGCAGCGGCCGAAATGCGATCGATCATCGCTGGAATTTTGCTGCGCTTGGCGTGCCCGGTCAGGCCCGCCGCGGCGATTCGCTCCATATACTCGCGCACTGCCAGCCTGATGAACTTCGCGGTCGCGATTCGCCCTTTGTCCACTTGTGTCTTCTCGAGGCCGCCGCCGCAGATGATGATCATCGGCTCGAGCAGCTCGGGACTGCCAATCAAACCGAGTAGCGCGTGCTCGGTATGATCGAGATAGCCCTCGATCGCGCTCGCTTCGAGCGGGCGATGCTTCAAATGGTAGCGCAGTTGTCCCAGTCCGTAGGCGGTCTGGCGCGCCGCGTCCTGCATCGCATAGCGCATGATCTTTCGATCGACGTTGGTCGGCGCAAACGCGCCCACTTGCCGGTATAGCGTCAGCAGGAATCCCGCCAGCGACAGGTTGATCGACACCGAACCCTGCGGAAACTGATCCGCCCACAGCCATTCCTTGAGTCCCTGCTCTCCTGTTGCGCTGGCGCGGCCGAGTCCCGCGCCGCCGAAGAGCGCGCGCTTGCGAAACACTTCGAACAGGCGCGAGGCGTCGAGCATCTGCGCGCACATCCAGCTTTTCAGCTCGAGGAAATCCTGATTGATCAGCGCGACCCACTTCGACGGAAAATCCATCGACACGATCTGGCATTCCTGCAGAAACGTGTACAGCTGCGCGCACGCCATCTCGAGCTCGGGCGCCAGCGGATGCGCATGCAGCTCCGTCCACGGAATATCGGTCGCCGGAACCCATCGCCGCGCCTTCACCTCTTCGTAAAGCTCTGCGACGTTGTCCGACCATACATCCGACTTGCGATTCACGACGTAACCCATGTCGGGCAACTTGCCGACCTTCTCGCTTCCGCGCGACACCATCGACTGGCTGGTGCGCACGTCCTCGGGAATGTTCGTGTAGCCGTAGGTGCCGACATCCAGGTCCTGGTAGGTGAGTCCGCGTTTCGGATCCGACGCGCGTCCTGCCAGGCGTTCGGTCTTGGCATCGTACCAGTGCAGGCCTAAGTGTCCCTCCATCACCTTCTGGGCGGCTTGAAGGACCGTTTCGTCGACTGTGTAATCCTTGTCTGCGTAAAATGCCACTTAGGAACCTAACCCCTAACCCCTTCCCATTGTGGGAAGGGGGACCGGATTCACAAAAAAAGGACTTAGTTCAGCTTGATGCCTGCGTTTTCGGCTGCGGCGCGTCCCATCTCGTACATCTTATAGAGCTTTGAACGGTCGCGGCGCTCAGGCATCCCGCACTTATCCAGGCGCTCGAAATGCTCCTGCATCTGCTTCAGGTTGAACTGGGTCGTGACCTTGATTCCTTGCTCGATATTTTCCTTTTTTAGACCGCCACCCGCGAGAATAATAAAAGCTTCGGTCAGCTCGGTCGCGGCGGCGCCGGCAAACGAAATGTTTTCGGCTTCATCGAGATGTGCATGCAACACTTCGCGCTTCTCGGGAAAATGCTCGAGCACGTATTTGAAATGCTGCATGCCGTAGCCGACATGCCGCGCCTCGTCCTGCATCACGAGCCGGAAAATCTTCTTGTCGACATCGGTCGGCGACAGGTATTCGCTGAAGCGGAACAGCGTCAGCACGTTGCCCTCCGCGACGAGGTGCAATGCCACCGACATCTCGCTGAACGAATCGGCGTCGCGCAGATGCTTCAGCGCCATCTCGTTGATCGGACTCGCCTGCATCAGGCCCCAGCCCGTCGTCAGCGCGCGCTTGCGGAAGACCTCCGCGTGACGCGCCTCGTCCATCGCCTGCGCCGCGATGAAAGCGCGCACCTCGATAAAATCCGGATTGAGCCGCGGCAGCCACATCGCAGGAGTGTCAGTCGCGATCATTTCCACTTCAGTCAGGAACGTCATCAACTGCGACAGCGCCTTGCCGGTGACTTCGGGCAGTTCTACACCGTCCAGTCGGTCCCACGGTATGTCAGTGGTCGCGTTCCACTGGCGCGACACCGCTTCCTCGTAATAGCTCTCAGTGTTGAACGCCCATAGCTCGCTCTTGCGCGAGACCCACGGCTGCGCATCGGGCACGCCCGCGGGAATCTCGGCGCCGCGCGGCGCATAGGAACGGTTGTTGCGAACCTTTTCGGGTATGTCGGTGAAGCCATAGGTGCCGACGTTAAGGTCTCGATAGGTCAGTCCGCGGCGCGGGTTGGCTTCCTCGGGACTGATTTTCTCAGTCGCCGATCTCATCCACGACAGGTCCATCTCGCCGGTCCTTATCGTGTATAGCCACTTGTCGATGAAGTCCTTGTCCTCGGTGAAGTTGGTGGTCGAAAGGTATGCCATGGTCAGCCGCGCCTCCGCGCCTTAATTGAAACTCACTTCGAGCTTGCTCGACAGGTCGAAAAATTCCTGGATCGATTCCATGAAGCGGTAAAGTTTGTCGTGACCGTCGGGATCGTCATAGACGATCTTCAGACGCTCGCCGAAATGGGCCAGGGTGTTGATATCGTGGGCGGCATCGGCTTCGCCGTTGCGCCGGATGTTCTCGATCATCTCGCGCCAGACCTGCGAGTCGCCCTGAATTTGAAAATCCACTTTCTTCA
Organism: uncultured delta proteobacterium; assembly: GCA_963724395.1. Classification (GTDB taxonomy): domain Bacteria; phylum Desulfobacterota; class Binatia; order Binatales; family Binataceae; genus Binatus. Next base: position 2,137,918 of record CAVRUK010000006.1, read on the forward strand.
GATCGATGGCCGGGACTTCGCTTATCTTCTTGAGGTCGAAAACCTCGAACTCGAGCACGAAGTTGCGCGCCTTGCCGTTGACGCCGACGCTGACGCCGAAGGTCGTGTCGATGAAGCCGAGGCGGCGGAATTTTTCCTCGTTGGCGGCCATCTGCGCCTTAAGCGCCTCGAAATACTCGGTCGAAGGAAAGCTAATCGCCATAAAATCGATGTACCGTGCCGGTCTCCCAATAAATTGATCAATGCTGAATGAATTTAAGGTTAACGCATCGAAGAAGGCAAGCCAAACGGCGTTTTTGTTTTTTGGCCGTAACGCAACCTGTTTCCGTCTCTCACTTGCGCTCCAAAAAAATCCGGCGCTGGCTTTTGGGCCGGCGCCGGACTTGAGTGCTCAGCTCGGCAAGCGTCTACTTCGCCGACGCTTGCTTGGTGTTACCGCCGCCGTTCGCCAGCTCGTCGTCGATCAGCTCTTCGAACTTCGGAACGGGCTGCGCTCCCGACAGTGGCCGGCCGTCGATAAAGAACGCCGGGGTTCCGTCGACGCCGGCCTTCTCGCCGGCGGCTTGGTCGGCTTTGATCACGCTGTCAAATCTCGCGCTGTCAAAACATGTGTCGAACTTGGTGGTATTCAGGCCGAGCGTCTTGGCCGTCGTCTTCAGATCGGCGGGCGCCAGCTTGGCCTGATTGGCGAACAGCGCGTCACGGTATGGCCAGAACTTCCCCTGTTCATTGGCGCAGCGCGCGGCCTTCGCGGCGTCAAGCGCATGCGAATGGAACGGCAGCGGGAAGTCCATGTGCACGAGGCGAATCTTGTCGCCGTATTTCGTCCGCAACTGCGTGAGCGTCGCTTCCGTTGCTTTGCAATACGGACACTGGAAGTCGGCGAACTCGACAATCGTTATGGGCGCATCCTTGGCGCCGAGCGCCGGATGGCCGCTGCTGTTGACCGCGACGCGTTCGGGCTCGAGCAAAATTTTCACCGGCTCGTTCTTGCGCAGCCGTTCGAGCAGCGCCTGGCGGTTGAGCATTGCCATCAGCTGCGGCTTGAGTTTGTCGTAGGGCGCGGTGGTCGCGCTTTTGTTCTGGTCGTAAAACTTCTTCGCGTCCGCGTCGGTCACGGCGGATTTGCCGCTGTATTCTTTCTTGAGATAGTCGTCGACGCTCAGCTTGTCGTGCTGGGCGGCCTGCCCGATCAGATAGTCGTCCGTCATCGATTCGAGCGTCTGACGCTTGAGATCGAAGGTCTTGCCCTCGATCAGCTGATCGACGCGCTTTTCGAGCGCCGCGCGCATCTGCTCGATCTGCGGCTTGACCTTCGCATCAAGGTCCTTCTCGGTGATTTTGTGATCGCCAACCGTCGCAACCGTGGTGTTCGGGTCGTCGGCAGCCCAAGCCGGATGCGCGACAATCGCCGCGCACGCGACTACGACGGCGGCCGCAATCGCCGGAACGATACGCCACGCTGGTTCAAGGCGATTCCGCCCCGGGTGATTAATGTTTAACATACGGCGATATTCGAACTCCTCTTTGAAGGTAACCGGCAAATACTATCACGCGGCGAGGCCGCTGTCGCGATGCTGAAAACGAGGCATTTGCCCGGATCGCCGCGACTCGGCTACCCTGCCATTTACTTTGAAACCGAACATCGCAGCTTTAATCGGAATGCTGGCGCTGGCGCTACTGATCTATCCGGCCGACGGCCGAGCGGCCGGCAACGATAACCGGCTCAGCATTTTTGTGGATTGTCATTGCTCCGACCCCGTCGGCGGAGACTTTTGCTCCGACGTCAAGGACAAAGTCAAAGATTCGATCGCGTACCGGCTCGTCGATCACACCGACGCCTACGGCATCGGCGTGCATCTCTGGTGCGTGGACCTGTTCACGGGACTGCCAGGCGTCGACAGCAAGCTGACCGGCACGATGTCCGCGGTATCGGTCGCGTTCACAATCTATGCGGACCGTCTGCCGGGCGAAGTTTACGAAGATTCCTCCGTGTTCCGAGTCGGCAAAGAAGCCACCGACGAGATGTCGCAAAGAATCTTAGCCGCCATCGGTCAGTTAGCCACCGCCAACAAGACGGTCTTCGAGCACATCCGCGCAACGCCGAAACCGATGGCGACGCAGACCCCGCAGGTTATCCAGTAGCTGGGTCTTTCTAATGAAATCAACGACGGCGATTGCAGGGTTCGCAGCCGCGATGCTTTTAGGATTCGCATCGGCGCCGGCCTGCGCGGGAGCGGCGATAGTATGCAAGGCGAGGACGGGCGCTGTCGTGTACATTGGCCCCGACGGGAGCCAATGCTCCGCGAATTCAGATGGCTCAAGCACGGCGCACGCGAGCGCAAAGGGCGGCGCGCTTGCCCAGGCCAGCGTCCAGACCGGCAGCGACGCCCACGCGATCGCAACGGATCAAAGCGAATCTTTCGCGGACTCGGATAGCGGAGGCCATTCAAGGACCCGCGCGGAGGACTCCGGCAGCGTCGCGGAAGCCCTTGCTGAGCGCCGTGGCCTCGCGAAGTCCTTCGCGACGGGAGGCAGCACCAGCCAAGCGGAAGCGTTTGGACCTTGCTATGCCGAGGCGACGGCTACTCGAAGCTCGACGGCTTTCTCAGTATGTGAAAATGGCGGCTTCGTGCACGTGGAGGCGACCAACGGAGGAGGCGCTGCCGGTTACGACGACAAACCGCCGAGCTGTACGCCAGGGGCAGGCACCGCGAGAGTTCGCAGTTCCGGCGGCGACTGTGGATAGCGCGCGCGTCATTCGGTGGTGCTTCACCGAGGGCCGCATTTCCAATAATTTCTAATTTTTCACGTCGCGCGAGAGTGGCGGAATGGCAGACGCGCTGGACTTAGGATCCAGTGCCGCAAGGCGTGGGGGTTCAAGTCCCCCCTCTCGCATCTGATGGGTTCCTGTCTACGCGGCATTCTGGCCGGGATGAGTGCGGCGTCGCACTAAATCCTCTCTTTGTCGAGGGCTTCGCGCGGGACTGGCTATCTCATAGGATAGGCGGGCGCCCTCGCGCGCAGACGCACGGCCCCGATGTCGCTGATCGATACGATTCTTGGACGCCGGCTTGCCTCCAGCGAGGCGGGCGAGCAGCGTATCGGCACCGCGGCCGGCGTGCCGACCTTCGGACTCGACGCGCTCAGTTCCGCCGCATACGGCCCCGAGGCGGCGCTGACCGTACTGCTGCCGCTCGGTGCCGCGGGACTGACGCTCATCCTGCCGATCACCGTGGCGATCGTCATTCTGCTCGGCATCGTCTACGTCAGTTACCGGCAGACGATCGCGGCGTATCCGAACGGCGGGGGCTCGTATACGGTCGCGCGTGAAAACCTCGGCGCCAACGCCAGTCTGCTGGCCGCAGCCGCTCTGATGACGGACTACGTGCTGAATGTCGCGGTCGGAATCTCGGCCGGCATCGGCGCGTTGATCTCGGCCGTACCGGCCCTTCAGCCTTACACGCTCATACTATGCCTCGCGATCCTGGTGCTGCTGACTTTCGTGAATATGCGCGGTATCGGCGAGGCAGGCACACTGTTCATGCTGCCGACCTGCGCCTTCATACTGAGCCTCTGCGCGCTGGTAATCTGGGGCGTGCTGGCGACGATTGCCGCGGGCGGGCATCCGCATCCCGTGGTTCCGCCGGCGCATATCGCCAAGGCCACCGAAGCCGTGGGCGTGTGGGTGCTGTTGCGCGCCTTCGCGAGCGGATGCACCGCGATGACCGGCGTCGAGGCGGTCAGCAACGGCGTTCAGGCGTTTCGCGAGCCGGTAGTGCCGGCCGCGCGCCGCGCGCTGACGATCATCATCGTCATCCTGATGGTGCTGCTGCTCGGCATCGCATACCTCGCGCATGCGTACAATGTCGGCGCGACCGAACCGGGGACGGCGCAGTACCAGAGCGTTCTATCTCAATTGATCGGCGCGGTCGCCGGCCGCGGAATCTTTTACTGGGTGAGCATCGTTTCGATTCTGCTGGTGCTGTGCCTGTCGGCGAATACTTCGTTTGCCGACTTCCCGAGACTTTGCCGCGCGGTGGCCGAGGACGGCTATCTGCCGCGCTCGTTCACCAGCCAGGGGCGGCGGCTGGTCTATTCGGAGGGAATCTGGCTCCTCGCGATCTTGTCCGGAGCCCTGCTGATACTGTTCGACGGCGTCACCGACCGGCTGATTCCGCTGTTCGCAGTCGGAGCATTTCTGGCGTTCACCCTGTCGCAGAGCGGAATGGTCGCACATTGGTGGAAGAAGCCCCAGCGTGGCGCGCGCGCCAGCATGGCGGTGAACGGACTGGGGGCGACCGCCACGGCAATCACAGTGGTCGTCATGGCGATCGTCAAGTTCATGGCGGGCGCCTGGGTGGTGGTGCTGCTGGTGCCGTCGCTGATCGCTCTGATGCTCGCGGTCGGCCGCCACTATCGAAGAATCGAACGAGAAACCGCGGCGCCCGGCAATCTGAAGCTCGAGAATTTGCAAGAACCGATCGTGATAGTGCCGATCATCGACTGGAGTACGATCGCCGAGAATGCGCTGCGGTTCGCGATGACGCTGTCGCGCGAGGTCGAAGTGCTGCATATCGAGAGCGAAGACAGTGCCAACTCGCTCAAACGGATTTGGCCGGCGCGCGTGGAAGAGCCGGCGCGCGCGGCGAAGCAGGCAATCCCGCGGCTGACTGTGCTCGCGTCGCCGTTTCGATTCGTGGTGCAGCCGATCATCGACCACGTCCTGGAGGTCGAGCGCAAGAATCCGAATCGCACCATCGCGGTGCTGCTGCCGGAGCTGGTCGAGCGGCAATGGTACCAATACTTTCTTCACAACCAGCGCGCCCAGATTGTTGCGGCTCGCCTGCTGACGCAGGGGACGCATCGAATCGTGATCGTCAATGTGCCCTGGTATCTGCGTAAATCGCGGTGAAGACGGGTTGCCGGTCAACGAAACATGGACCGTCTTGATTCGCTGATTTGCTCGCGCGATGCTTGCTGAAAGTTATCACGCATTCACTTTCCTTTCCGAGGAAACTCACGATGAATATGCGAGCGCTCCTGCAAGGCTATTTGGCAGTCGCCTGGACCGTCGTGATCGCGTCGGGCACGGTCGGTATCGCTCACGCGGCGGGTTCGACGCGCGATCTGTCGGCGTTTCAGGACGCCAGCTACATCTATATCGCAACCGTCCGCAAGGACGGCAATCAAAGCCGCGCCGCGCGGGTGTGGTTCATCGTGACGCCTGACAACAAGATCCTGATCGACACCAATAGCGACAGCTGGAAGGCCAAACGAATCAAGCGCGGCAGTCCCGTGCTCGTATGGCTCGGCTCCGCGACCGGCCCCGCCTTCATCGGCAAGGCTGAAATCATCCAGGACAAGGCGATTCAGGACTCGATGATTGAAAAGATTCCCGAGAAGTACTTACTGGCGCGGATCGGTTTCTTCGGTCCGAAACGTGCCAGGTTCGACGACGGGCAGATCGTCACGATAAGGATCTCACCCGTACGCGATCTGCCAGATGGGTTCGCTTCCGCACCGGGAACACCCGCACCCAAGCTCGACGAGCACTCGTCCTCGCAGTGACATCGCGGGGCGCTCGCGCGATTGCGAGCGCCCCGTCGTGCGTATGCTGGCTATTGTTCGGGCACCAGTTCGACGCGACGATTCTGCGCGCGTCCTTCGGCGTTGTCGTTGGTCGCCACGAAGTCGGTCTTGCCGTAGCCGTGCGGATGTAGCCGGCTCTCCGAGATTCCGGCCCTGACCAGGTAATCCACGACAGCGTCCGCGCGCCGGTCGGACAACCTCAAGTTGTAGTCGACGCCTCCGATTATGTCGCAATACCCATTCACGTCGATGTCGACGTCGGGATTGGCCTTGAGTGTCGAGGCGGCCTCGTCAAGCACGGCGGCGTCGCCGGGACGGATCTTCGATTTGTTGAAATCAAAGTGCACGCCCCGCAATACCAGCCTTTCCTTCACCGCAACAGGCGGCGGAGGCGGCGGCGGAGGAGGGGGCGGCGGTGGAGGTGGCGGCGGCGGCGGTTGAACGATCGGATCGCAATAGTAATGACCCGCGATTCCGCCCAGCACTGCGCCGATTCCCGCGCCGGCGACAGCTCCCGCGATAACCCGCGATTGCGAGCCGTCCTTATGCTCACTGGCCTCGCCGATACCGAAGCCGGCGCCAGTGCCAATCAGCGCACCCGCAGCGGCGCCGTAAACGGTGCACCAGCCCAACTCGCGTTGCTGCGCGCATCCACTTAGAAGCAGCGCGATGCCGGCCGCCGCCGGCAACAGAAACGACGATATACGCGATCGAATGTTCATGTCCCCTCCCACAGGCGATCGTTGACGTCGCTGAGCGCAAGCGACTGCGCTAAACGAACGGCGCAACCCTAATTCAGGGACATGTCGAAACAATTAGTCGCGGATTAATAGAATGTGACGTGCAGAGGGCTATCCATTGAGTTGTCAACAAGAAATCAGACCAACAATTGGAATGCCTATAGCCGATACCTCACACGAGCTGGGGGCGGACTTCGGCGTCGAAGCGATCGATGAATTTCGCGAGCGGCTCCGATGTGAGCGGACTTATCAGGAGATCGTCGACGCCGATCGCGGCGAAGCGATTCAGGTAGTCGGCGATTTCGGCTGGTGGCGCCAGGACGCCTTCGACGTAGCCGCCGGTGTCGGTCCATTTCGGCGCGAAGCCCAGGTATACGCGATGACTTATCGCGAAGCCGTCCAAGCTGCGGCCCCGGCGCGCGGCGAGCTCGCGAATCCATCCGATCCGCTCGGCGACCTGATCGGGGTTCATCCGCGTCCCATGCCATCCGTCGCCAAGTTCGACCGCGCGGCGGATAGCGCGGCGGCTGATGCCTCCCACCCAAATCGGGATATTGCCCGCGGCGGGACGCGGCCCGAAGCGCATGCCGCTGAGATCGAAAAACTCGCCGTGAAATTCCGGGACGGCGGAGGACCACGCCGCGCGCATCAGGGCGATTGCCTCGTCGGTGTAGGCGCCGCGTTTTTCGAACGACGCGCCGAGCGCGCGAAACTCGGCTTCGAGCCATCCGCTGGCGACTCCCGCGATGACTCGCCCCGACGACAGGCGGTCGAGCGTGGCGAGTTCCTTGGCGAGATGAAGGGCGTTGCGATACGGAACCACGATCACGCTGGTTGCGAGTTTGATCCGGCTGGTGAGGGCAGCGGCGTAGGCGAGCGTAGCGATGGGTTCCAGGACTTCGAGCGGAGGCAGGCGGCCGCCCGACTCGGGCACTACGATATGATCGCTGACCCAGATTGATTCGTAGCCGGCCTGCTCGGCGCGCACAGCGGCACGCGCGATTTCGTTCTCGCTGGCCGCGCCGATCTGGGGCAAATGAAGTCCGATTTTCGTGGCGATTCTCCCGTGGGGTTCAGTCCGTTTCCTCACCCGCGAGTAACCTCGGCAGTGGCTCAGTTTGCAAGCCTGATAAGATGACCGAAAAGGGTGTTTTTGCCTGACCGAATCGAGTCCCAATCCGCGATTCCATACCATATGTAGTGGTTCCGGAAACGGCTCTCTACCATCGGTAGCTTCGTTCCGTCAAAAATTGTTTTTGCGCGCAGCGGGAATCGCCAGAGTGCGGGCGAGTCAGTCGAGTATGGGGCATCGTGACGCACACCGTATAGGTAGCACAGAAAGTCCAGCGGCGTCAGGCTGAAAAGTTCACCCCCAAACCCGTGAAAACAAGTAGTCACATTTTATCGAGAGCGTTGGCGCGGATTCAGTTCGTTTCCTCACCCGCGAGCAACTCGACTATTCCGTGAGCGGTTGAAAAGTCGACATGCAGGGTGTTCATGCAGAGCTTCCACGCATCCGCGTTATCGCGCTTGGCGATTAGAGCTAGCAGTTGCGACTTGAGCGGCTCCTGGACGCGCGGCATCGCCGCCTTGGCCTTGGCGAGACCCGCCTGCCGCGCGTGCTCGAGCTTGGCAAACCTTTGGAGCCCGAGTTGCGTCGGGCACGGCTGTACTTCGTACCACTTGCCGCGTTCCTGGCCGATAGGTCTGTTCACTGTGGCGGTGGCGCCGCTTTCGGTCGAGAACTCCAATCCCATCAGATGAGTCGGCGGCATCGGATAGGTGACATACGAGTTCGGACTCATCACGCTGGGCGGCAGCCTGGTAATCGTCAGTCGATAATTCCTGCTAATCGGAAGATCGAATTCCCTTCCTATCCGGTCGTGAAGAAAATCTTGGTTCTTGCCGATGCATTTGAGCGTGGACGGCGCGAACAGCTTGGCCATCGCGGCGTAGTCCTTGTTGTACATCGCGTTGACCACCTTGCGCGCGAACGCCTGCTGCTGCGGCGTAGCTGCCTCAGCCTTGATTCGCGCGGCCGAGCCGGTCGGAGCGGCTTGCGGCGCGGCAGCGGCAGCTCGCGGCGACTGCCGGGGTTTCGGCGATTCATCCGCAGCCGCGGGCGCGGCGAGCGCGGCGCCGATCGCCAGCAACGCAAATGTGGTTCGCCAAGACTTCAGCATCTCATTCCTTTTCACTTTTTTACGGAATCGCGACGAGGCTGCCAGCCGTCCGCGAAAACGATGGCGAGATTAATCTTTGTCGGGGATCGACTTCAACTGATCAAGCCACGCGGTCGCTTCGCTGTCCGAGGGTGCGCGCCAATCGCCGCGCGGCGACAGCGATCCGCCGGAACCGACCTTGGGCGCGTTGGGAATCGCGCTGCGCTTGAACTGGCTCAACTGAAAGAACCGGTACAGAAACGTGTGAAGGTGTCCCTTGATGGTCGCGATGTCGTACTGGTTGCGGCGATCGCGCGGGATGTCGGGCCAATCGCCTGCGTCCTTGTCGCGCCACGCGCTGTGAGCGAGGAAGGCGACCTTGGGCGGCGGGTAGCCGAAACGCAAGGTGTAGTAGAGGAAGAAATCGTGCAGCTCGTATGGACCAATCGTCGCCTCGGTGTCGTGGCTGGAATGCCCGTCCTCGGACGTGCCGGGGATAAGCTCGGGGCTGATAGGAGTCGCGAGAATCTCGAGCAGCGTGGCGCTGGTCTCGCGGCCGAGGCTCTCAGTTTGCGCCAGCCATCGAATGACGTGCTGGATCAGCGTCTTCGGCACGCTCGCGTTGACGCTGTAGTGCGACATCTGATCGCCGACGCCGTAGGTACACCATCCAAGCGCGAGCTCGCTCAAGTCGCCGGTACCGACCACCAGCCCGCCGCGGAGGTTCGCCAATCGAAAAAGATGGCTGGTGCGCTCGCCCGCCTGCACGTTCTCGAAGGTGACGTCGTAAACTTGCTTGCCCTCCGCATAAGGATGCCCGATGTCCTTGAGCATCTGCATGCAACTAGGCCGGATGTCTATTTCGTCGGTCGTGCAGCCGAGCGACTTCATCAGGCGCCGCGCTTGTTCGAGGGTGCGCGCGCTGGTGGCAAAGCCGGGCATCGTGACGGCCAGAATATTTTTGCGCGGCGCGCCGAGGCGGTCCATCGCGCGCGCGCATACCAGCAGCGCGTGGGTCGAATCGATCCCGCCCGAGATTCCAATGACCACGCGCTCGAGGCCGGTCGAGCGCAGGCGGGTCGCGAGGCCTTGAACCTGGATGTCGAAGACTTCGGCGCATCGCTCGTCGCGCGTCACAGGATCGGAGGGCACGTACGGGAAGCGCTCGTAGCGCCGATTCAGAGGCATCTTGCCGCGCCGCGGCAATTCCCCCGAAAATGAAATCCGGCGAAAGCGCCGCACGCGCTCGAGCTCGCGATGCGCCGTGTCGCCGAACGTGTTCTGGCGCATCCGCTCCTGCGACAGCCGCTCGAGATCGATTTCCGCGCAGACGATTTGCGGCTGATCCTTGAAGCGCTCGGATTCGGCGACGATATTGCCGTTCTCGGCGATCAGCGCGTGGCCGTCCCACGCGAGATCGGTCGTTGATTCGCCCGCCCCAGCCGCCGAATATGCGTACGCCGCGATGCATCGCGCGGACTGGCTGGCGACCAGCGCGCGCCGGTAGTCGGCCTTGCCAATCGTGATGTTCGACGCGGACAGATTCAGCAGCATAGTCGCGCCCGCCAGCGCCGCGTACGACGACGGCGAAATCGGCACCCACAGGTCCTCGCAAATCTCGGCGTGAAAGGTGAGCAGCGGCTGCTCCTCGTGCTGGAAGATTAGGTTGTTGCCGAAGGGGACGCCGCGATTCCCGGCGAGGTCGATCTGGTCGCGCGTCGCGGCGTCGGCCGAGCTGAATTGGCGCGGCTCGTAGAATTCGCGGTAGTTCGGGAGATTGGTTTTGGGCACGACGCCGAGAATCCGCCCGCGCTGAATCACCACCGCGCAATTATATAGATGATCATCGACCTGCAGCGGCGCTCCCACCACGTTGACTATGGAAAGCTTGGCGGTAGCCTCGGCCACCGCGGCGATTGCGTCCAGGCATGCGTCGAGCAGCGCGCGCTGCTGAAACAGGTCGTCGCACGAATAAGCAGTCAGGCCCAATTCGGGGAACAGCGCGAGCACCGCCTTGCGCTCGGCGGCCTCGCGGATGAGCGCGACGGTATGTTCGGCGTTGTAAGCGGGGTCGGCGACGCGAACGGCCGGCACTCCAACCGCGATTCTGACGAAATCGTGATTGTAGAGATTAAAAAAGTTGTTTTGGCTGTTGTTGTTCCTGGTCACGTCGCCTGCTCTTAACAAGACTGTGCCGATTGTGGGCGACCGGTACAAGATTGCCCGATCGTGCTTGTAGATGCGAAAACTGCTGGTCGCCGTGTGGAGCGTGGCAACTCACCGCAGACACTTCGTGCCGACAATGCCGGCGTCAATCACGAAAAATGCATGACGGACTCAGCGCTTGATGCTTGCAGCCAGAGTATTTGAGTGGTGGTGGATCGTGTATGTGAAGACCCGTTAACAAGCGAACAAAATAGACATCGCGATAGTAAGTGACTCGAACTTTGCGAAGGCATAGGATTGGACATTCGAGGGGGTACCGGGCAATGGCGGGGGAATCCGGCGGCTTCCGGCAACTCGAGCGGGTAAATCGGCGCCGCACCGTCTGGCTGGTGGTGGCGGTGATTCTCGTCCCCGCGCTAATATGTTTCGGATACGGTCTCGCATTCGATTACCGGTTTCACAACCTGCGCTTCAGCGACGGACGGCTTTCGGGCGTGCCGATATTCGGGCCACTGTTTCTGGTGCTCGCCGGGGTCTCAGCCGCCGCTCATATGATACGCGCAAATTTTGGCGGCGCCGACCGGGTGCTGGGCGCGTTGGGTGCGCACCCGATCTCTTCCGACGATCCGAAGAATCACGCGGTCATCGACGTGGTGCACGAGATGGCGCTGGCGGCGCGCATACCCGAGCCGCGCGTCGAGGTGATCGACGATCCCTCGCCTAACGCGTTCGCGGTCGGGCGCGATCCCGAACACTCGGCGATCTGTGTCACCCAAGGTCTGCTGGACCAGATGGATCGCGAGGAACTTCAGGGTGTAATCGCCCATGAGACGGCGCATATCCGCGATTACGATACCCAGTTGACAACGATGGTCACGGCGATGTTCGGTGGCGGCGTGCTCCACTTCATCTTCGGTAAACGCGAAATCCTTGGGAGCATCATTTCAAGAATGCTCTCCCGTGAGCGCGAGTACCTGGCCGACGCGTCCGCGGTCGAATTCACGCGCAATCCGAGAGCGCTGATCCGCGCGCTCGAACACATCGCGAAGACCGAATCGCCGCTGAGATGCGCCTCGCCGGGTACGGCCCAGCTTTTCATCGTCGATCCCTTCGAGCGCGCGGGTGCAGCCACGACCTACAAGCAATACATCAATGAGATAACCCGGCTCCGGCTGCAGCCCGGCAAAACACAAGAGGAACGCGACGAGGAGGCCAGGGAATTCGCGCTGAACGGATGCGCGAGCTCGAGCCATCCGCCGCTTGGCGAGCGCATCGAGCGCCTGCAGGCGTTGATTGGCGCGGCGCCCGGCGCGGCCGAAGCTTCCGGCATAACCGCCGATCAGCTGAAAGCGAAATTTTATGAGAGCGCCAAGTTCGTCCGGGAGCTGAGAAGGACCGATCCCGAGAGGGAGGCCAGGTTTATTGACCGCGAGGCAACTTCGCGCGATCCGATCGAGCAAAAGCTTTACGGATTCAACATGGCATCTTCAGGCTTTATTGTCGAATCCATGCCGCAAAGCGCTGGCCATCGCGAACAGCGGGGGTCCGGCGGAAGTTTAAAAGCAAGTGAGGCTGGCGATTCCTCGTTGCCGTCGTCGACGACTGCGGATCCGGCGGGAACGAAAGAAACCGGCCCGTTAGATCCAGAGGAGCTGCAGCGCGAGGCTCGCGCGAAGTTGCTCGCCCCGGTCTCGGTCGCGGCATCGATGCAGTCAAAGGCGCCAGCGTCTCAGCCCGCAGCCGCCGAGCGGTCGGGCCGGTCTGGCGGCGTCTACCTGTTCTGGTTCGTGATCGTATTCTCTGCCGCCGCGGTCGTCGCGTCCTTCGCAATAAAGTAGGAATCACCTATCGGACATACTGAACGGCCGACCCTGCGTTCCAACCTAAACAGTGGAGTTTCAATAGGTTCTCACGTCGGCTGCTCTTAACAAGACTGTGCCGAATTGTGGGCCTGCCGTACAAGATTGTCCGTTTCGGCCGGATGCGGCAAATCGATGCTGCGTCCCGTTTTGGTGTTCAGCCGAGCGCCGCCAGCCTGATTGGCATGCACATCCAACTGAACCGGTCGCTCCGTAGCTATGAGTGTGTTGGCCGAATGTCGAAAAAAGGGGCGAGATGAGACCAGCTCGGGAAGAGAATCTCTTTATTTTTGGACACTTAGCTCGCGCCGCCCGCCCATTCGGCGCGGTTGAACAAATTGTTCAATCGAATGTAACGCCTTATTTGGTGAAGGGGCCGAGGAACAGGAGAAGATATGATGTTTTCCACATTCTCCAGCAAACAGTTCGCGTGGACTTACGACGCACCGGCGGCTGAAAAGCCCAAAAGCCTCAAATCCCAGGTCGGCGAACGCCTCGACGAGATCGCGGTTTTCGCGCTCTGCGCCGTAGCCATCTTCTACATCGCAGCTGCCGGTTGCTGGTTCCTATTCTAAATGGCGTCAATCCCCCGAGCGCGCCCAGGCGGGGAGTCTCCGTGATGAACGGAGCCCCCGCCCGGAAAATCAAACGAAGCAGGCGTCGGGGAATGAAAGTTTGGTGTCAGTGAATCTCTGATGAGTCGATGAACGACGAGCGAGCAATCTCCCGATCGAAACCGGGCAAGCACCGCCGGATGGCGATGCTCGTGGCGCTTGGCGGCTCGATGCTCGCAGCCGCGACGATACTCGCAGTGCCGCATCTGTCGGCAGCGGTCGGCCGCACTTCAATATTCTGGATTGGCATCATCGTTGCCTGTTCCCTGGCGCAATTCCTCTCGCGTCTCGTCCAACCCCGCTAGTTCCAGGACAACACCATTTGTCCGCCGGTGCGTTCCCGAAGGGGGGCACGCGCCGGCGGTTTTTTTTGGTTTTTTTGGTCCATTTCGTGCGCCGAATGCGCGCCCTCGCATGCCATTGTCCGGCGCGTCAATCACTGCAATAAGAAGGTAGCGACTCCGGTCAATCCGCCGGGTCGAAACGCTGTCGAAGGAGAAATCGCGATGCCATCAGACCGCAACGGGAACCGCCGCGTCACGCCCGCCAAATTCGCGCACGCCGTGCTCGCTACCAAGCAATTTCAGCCGATGGTCGATTGGTATACCACCGTGCTGGAGGCCGAAGTCGTTCACAGCAACGGCATGCTGGCGTTCCTCACCTACGACGACGAGCATCATCGCATCGCAATCGCCGCCGTGCCGGGGCTGGCGGACAAAGCGCCGCACTCGGTGGGGCTGGACCATCTGGCATACACCTACGCGAATCTTGGCGACCTCGTTTTCACCTACGAACGGCTCAAGCAGGCCGGCATCCTGCCGGTCGTGACGATCAATCACGGTCCGACCACGTCGATGTACTATCGCGACCCGGACGGCAACCGCGTCGAGCTGCAAATCGACAATTTCGATTCGGTCGAAGAGCTGAAGGGCTTTTTTCATAGCGACGCGATGCAGAAGAATCCGATCGGTGTCTCCTTCAACCCCGACCAACTCGCGCGGGACTTTCACGCCGGGGTACCCGAATCGGATTTGAAGAAATACGACGTCACGCGGGGGCTCGATCCCGAAACGATGCGGCGCCTGACCGGCATCAATCAATAGTTTGAAGATAGTTTTGACCCGAACAATCGGAGCGGCTGGAGTCCAATGAAACTTGCGACATTCACCCATGGCGGCGCGACGCGGATTGGCGTCGTCGTCGAGGATTCAATCGTTGACCTTGCGGCCGCAGCCCCCGAGCTGCCGCGCGAGATGACCGCCTTCCTGGTGGCGGGCGGGCGGGCGATCGATCGCGCTGCCGGCGCGTCAAAAAATTCGACCCACCGGATTGCGCTGGCGAGCGTCAAGCTCGAGGCGCCCATCGCGCGTCCTCCGGAGTTTCTCGCGATCGGGCTAAACTACGCCGACCACGTCGAAGAGACGAAGATGAAGCGGCCCGAGTTTCCGATGTTCTTCAACAAGCAATCGAGCTGCGTGACCGGGCCCGGCGACCCGATTCACCTGCCGCGCGCGTCGTCGGCGCTGGATTACGAAGGCGAGCTCGGCTTCGTGATTAGCCGCCGATGCCGTCATGTGCCGCGCGCTCGCGCCCACGAGGTAATCGCGGGCTACGTGATCGTAAACGACGTGAGCGTGCGTGATTGGCAGCGCCGTTCACCGACGATGACGCTGGGCAAGTCGTTCGACACGCATGGGCCGGTTGGTCCGTGGATCGTAACGCCGGACGAGGTTGGCGATCCGCACCAGCTTGACCTGAAGACCTTCGTCAACGGCGAACAGCGGCAGCATTCGAACACCAAGAATCTCATTTTCGATTGCTTCGCGCAGATCGAGACCCTGTCGACGGTTTTCACCCTGCTCCCGGGGACGATAGTTTCGACCGGCACGCCCGGCGGCGTCGCGGCTGCGATGAATCCCCCCAAATGGCTGAAGGCGGGCGACGTGGTGCGAATCGAGATCGAGAAAATCGGCAAGCTCGAGAACAAGGTGATCGAGGAACCGGCGAGCACCGATTTAATCTGAGGGCTGCGTCGGGGACGCGCCGGCAAATTGTCACATTTTTGGCGTCACGCCAAAATCCCGGCGCTCGCATGCCGCAGTCTTCGCGCGGAAGCGAGAGGTCGATCGGCACAAGCGCACTAGATGCTGCTAGCGACGCTTTTACGAGTCTTGGAGTTGCTAGACGCTGGAACAGATTGATTCAGCGGGTGCGCGCCAATGATAGCTGGGGAATGAGATAAGTAGCGTCAGCGACAAAAATGTTGCATCGCCTCTACAATTTGTAGCCTTCGGTTGACTGATGGCGAGATAGTGTCCGCTACTAACAGCGCTATTAAATCAATGACTAATGGCACATTGATTGCTCCATATTTAGGCGGGAGGCGGTTCGGATGGGCGGGATGAAAGTATCTAACGCACTGGGGAGGGCGCGAGGATGCTGCCAACGACATCTAATGGATTCCGCCAACCGGAGCATGAGATAAGCCAGGCACGATCCTCGTACCCTGGAAAGCTGAGCCGCCTCCTTCTTAAACTTCGCCCGCTGTTCAATGGAGACTACGGTCTCCAGAAACCGCGCCGGTCGATCGACCGCGAGCTACAAGAACGCGAGCCAATCGATCTGCTGTAACTGATAAGGGGGGGTCCTAACTCTGCATCGCCGGCGCATCGGCCGTATCTCGCCAACTATCACGACTCACCGCCGGCGCCGCCATCGTCGCACGGCGCGTGATCAGCGCCAGCAATAGAAAACACACCAATGGCGTAAGCGGGACGTGTGTCGAGTGTGCGATGGGCTCGCATACGAGTGGCAGTATCCACGCGACAGCCAAAAGCGATTTCTCGAACGGAAGAAATCCTGTGCGGCAGCCTTCAAGGGCAAGCCAAGCAATGGGAAGACCGAGCAGCACGAGGTCGTAGTAGTTCATATACGGCGACACCAGTGGTATTCCTGCTACTAAAGCGGAGGCCTTAAGCTCGAACTGAATGTCTTGCCGCCAGATCCATAGTACTGTCGCTACGGTGATGGCGACCGCTACGATTTGCGCAACGTACGCGGCGGCGATCCCTCCTCCCAGCAATCGCGTTCCCGCAAATACGGTTTGCATCGTATAAAATTGTATCCCGCCGTTTTCGATAATCAGGTGCCGGGTAAATCCGAGCGTGTTGAAAAAGGCCCGCCAGGTTTCGAGGCCGAACAGCGCAAGTGAGACTCCAGCAAGGGCTATTGTCGTAAGCGCGGCCGCGAAAAAAGTCCGCCACCTGCCGGTACCAGCCAACACTATTGGCACCAGCACCCCCATCGGAGGCTTGTAGGAGAAGAGGCCAAAGAAAACACCGGCCAACAGCGGTCTGCTTTCGAGTGATATCAGCGCACCGCCAAGCAGGGAAAATGCGAGGAGCCCGTTTTGTCCGTTCATGAGGTTGGCGAACGCGCCCGGGAAAGCGAGTGCCGGCCAGAAGGTCTCCGTGCGCGGAATGATTTTCCGAAGCGCCAGTGAATAGCCGGCAAACGTTAGCGCCATCCATATAGCTAGCGCCCATAAGTAGGGCACCAGCGCCGTCGGCAGAATCATTGCCAGGAAGGTTGGCGGGTAGCTCCATGGGCCGACGAAGGTCCCCTTCCCAACCACTTGTTCTTCCAAGGCGTGGAACTGCTTGAGGTCATAGACTGCGGATGGATGCCCCCTAAGCGCCATTTCGGAACCCGCCCAGTTGACCTGGAAATCAGCGCCGATAGGTTTCCCCTGACTGCTGACCATCCCATGTAAGGTCATCACCCATCCGGTGAACGTCAACACGTAAGCCACGAGGAAAATTTTCGGATAATTCCGCAGGCGCTCGCGGTTCAGCCAGGGCGCTTCAGCTACCCAGGCGATTACTGATTTCAGACTGCGGCGTATCGACCCCAACAACCTGCCTCCCCGACTGAGCCTCTTGCCACTTTCCTTGGCAAGCGCTTACGCGGAGTATACTCTGCCGATCGTGTCTTCAGCGCAACCGCCTCTCCATCCACCAGGTAATGAGCCTCGCGCAGAATTTCTCTCGCTGCTTCCACTAACGATCCTGGTGCCGGTCTTCAACGACTGGGCGTCGGCCCGGTTTCTTGTCGAGCAGCTCGATTCCGTCTTCGGCCAGCACGCGCTGACCGCTCAGATCGTCTTCATCGATGACGGCTCGATGGAGCCGGTGCCCGAGCAATTTCCCGCGACCCCGCCGCGGAACATACAACAGATCCAGAGTGTGGAATTGAGAACCAACCTTGGGCACCAGCGCGCCCTATGTGTAGGTCTGGTTCACTTGCAGCGAAGCGGCATCACCACCCCGGTGGTCGTCATGGACGCGGACGGCGAAGATGCGCCCTCAGACATACCGCGCCTGCTGGAAAAGTTCGTTGCCGAAGGTAACCGCAAAGTGATCTTCGCCGCGAGGCGACTCCGCACCGAAAGCCTCGTCTTCAAGTTTTTTTACAGACTCTATCGGACGATCCATCTTCTGGTCGTAGGATTCGATCCCCGATTCGGCAACTTCAGCGTTTTGCCTGCCGCGGTCCTGGAACGACTAGTGGTCACGTCTGATCTCTGGAATCACTACGCCGCCACCGTTGTTAAGATGAAATTGCCCTACTCCACCATCAGGATAGATCGCTCCAGGCGTTTCGCCGGTGAATCCAGGATGGGATTCGTCGGGCTGGTGATTCATGGACTGAGCGCGATGTCTGTCTTCGGCGAAACAGTAGGAGTTCGCCTGCTCATTTCGTGCGGTGCTTTCGGCGTTCTAACCACGATTCTTATACTAGCCACTTTCATAGTCAAAGTAGCCACCAACCTAAGCATCCCAGGGTGGGCGACCTACGTAACCGGATTGTTGCTGTTACTGCTCTCTCAATTGGCGGTGCTATCCCTCATCTTCATTTTTGTAGCTCTCTATAGTCGCGGACAGTCCAGCTTCGCTCCCATCAGAGACTGTCCAATCTACATATCCAAAGTGCGAACCGTCTTCACCCGACATGACTGACGCCGCCCGGGTCGGTGATGCGCTGAACCTGTTTGCGCTCGCGACGACCTGGAAGTCCTATGTACGTTTCCACCTGCGGCCATATTTGTCGGGTGACATACTGGAGGTTGGCGCGGGGATAGGCGCGGCGACGGCGACATTCTATGACGGCACGCAGCGGCGATGGGTATGCCTGGAGCCGGATCAGGATCTGGCGGATCGGATCAAGTCGAAACTACCCCCGGGGCTGACCAAGTGCGAAGTAGTAGTGGGCACCCTGTCCGATCTAAGTCCTGCAGACGAGTTCGATAGCATCCTTTACATCGATGTCCTCGAACACATCGAAGCAGACGCAGCCGAGCTCGCGCGCGCCGCGTCGCACTTGAAACCGAATGGCACGCTTTCGATTTTGGCGCCCGCACTCCCATGGCTGTTTACGCCCTTTGACGCGGCCGTAGGACACCATCGTCGCTATACAAAAACTTCCCTGCGTTCGATCGTGCCCCGGGGTCTGCGTGAGATAAAATGCATCTACTTGGACTCGGCGGGCCTGTTGGCGTCGCTGGGAAACAAACTGCTCCTGCGCTCGCCCATCGCGAGCAAAGCCCAGATCGAATTTTGGGACCGCGCGATGGTCCCGATATCAAGGGTCACAGACCGCGCCCTGAACTACGCGATAGGCAAATCAATCCTGGGAGTTTGGCAGAAAGCCGCGTAGATGGCGTGACGTTTAGCCGCGATACGGGTTAAATGTCACGAGATCGCCGTCGCGCGGCCCGACCATCTGAAATTTGGAGAATCGAATGAAAATTTACGACTACAAACTGGCACCCAATCCCCGCCGCGTGCGGATATTCCTGGCGGAAAAAGGTCTCAGCGTTCCGCTCGAGGAAGTAGACATCCTCAAGGGCGTCAACCGCCAGCCGGAGTTCCTGAAAAAGAATTCACTGGGCGGAATCCCGGTGCTCGAGCTCGACGACGGCCGGTATCTCGCCGAGAGCGTCGCGATCTGCCGCTACTTCGAGCTGCTCCATCCCGAGCCTGCGCTGTTCGGCAGGGGCGCGTTCGAGCAGGCGACCGTCGAGATGTGGAATCGGCGGATTGAACTGGCGCTGTTCGTGCCGGTCGGGATGGTCTGGGGACATTCGCACGAATTGACCCGCGCGCGAATCAAGCAGATTCCCGAAATGGGCGAGCAGAGCCGCAAGGTCGTCGAGCAGCGCTACCAATGGCTCGACCGCGAGCTCGCGGGCAAGCAGTTTATCGCCGGCGACAAGTACTCAATCGCGGACATCACCGCGCTGGTCGTCGTCGATTTCGCGAAGTTCAACAACATCTCGATTCAGCCGGATCAGAAAAACCTCGCGCGATGGCATCAGGCGGTCTCGTCGCGTCCGAGTGCGGTCGCATAGAGATCAAGCGGCCCAGGCCCACGCGCAGCTAGGTTCTAGTCGACGCGTCCGTGTATCCCGCAGGTCGGCGCGATACCCATCCGCTCGTAATAGCGCTGGTGATATTCCTCGGCGCGATAGAACTCCGCGGCGGGTACGATCTGCGTGACGACCGGGCGCCTGAGCTTGCCGGATTCGTCGAGCCGCCGCTTCGATTCCTCGGCGGCCTTGCGCTCGTGCTCATCGGAATAAAAAATTATCGAACGGTACTGAGTGCCGACGTCGGGTCCCTGCCGGTTGAGCGTCGTCGGGTCGTGAATCTGCCAAAAAACTTCCAGCAGCCGCCCGAACGACACCCGCGCCGGGTCGTACTCGACCTGCACGACTTCGGCGTGTCCCGTCTTTCCGCCGCAAACCGTTCGATAGTTGGGCTTTGGCACGGTGCCACCAGCGTATCCGACCGCCACATCCACGACGCCCTCGACCGCGCGAAAAGCCGACTCGACGCCCCAGAAGCAGCCGGCGCCAAATACCGCAAATTTGTTCGTGTTCGCCATGCGCCTACTTAATGATGAGTATCAACGCGAATCAAGTGAAACCGCCACCGCCACTGTGCGACCCTCCAAACCTGTGCCATTATTCAAGCGATATGACAAGTATTATGGCGGACAAGAAGCTGTGGCCGCGGACACTTTTACTCCTCGCGGCGCTCGTTAGCTGCTGGCATCCGGAGGCCGGCGCCGCCGAAATCAAGATCGCTGCCGCATCCGATCTGACCTTCGCGTTCAAGGATGTGGCCGCGCGATTTCAAGATCAAACCGGAGTCGCGGTCAAGCTCACGTATGGTTCGTCGGGGAATTTTTTTGCGCAGATTCAAAATGGCGCGCCTTTCGATCTGTTCTTTTCCGCCGACGTGGGCTATCCGGAGAAGCTCGAGGCCGCAGGCCTGGCTGAGCCTGGCACCATGTATGAATATGCGAGCGGAAAACTCGTGATGTGGGTTCCCAACGCGTCGAAGTTCGACTTGCGCCGCGGCTTGGCGACGCTGCTCGATGCCGGCATCGGAAAAATCGCGATCGCCAATCCGCAACACGCGCCGTATGGGGTCGCGGCCGTCGCGGCGATGCGCCACGCAGGGATTTACGACCAGGTCAAAAGCAAACTCGTGCTCGGCGAGAATATCTCGCAGACCGCCCAGTTCGTTGAGTCCGGTAACGCCGACGTCGGCCTCGTCGCGCTGTCGCTCGCGGTCGCGCCCGCGATGAAGAACAGCGGACGTTACGTGGAAATCCCGGCGGCGGACTATCCGCCGCTCATCCAGGCCGCAGTGATTCTCAAATCGTCGCGCAACCGGGAGCTGGCCGGCCAGTTTCTGAAATTTCTCAAGGAGCCTGAGACCGTGGCGCTGATGGAGCGCTACGGCTTTTCGATTCCCAACGACGTCGCCGCGGCGAAAATGTCCGCACCGCACTGACCCCCGATGGATTGGAGCGCGATTTTCCTGACGCTGCGGCTCGCGCTGGTTGTTTGCACAATTCTGCTGATCGTCGGGACGCCGATCGCATGGTGGCTAAGCTTCACGCGCTGGCGATGGAAATTTTTCGTCGAGTCGGTCGTCGCGCTGCCGCTGGTGCTTCCGCCAACCGTGCTCGGCTTCTACGTGCTGGTCGCGATGGGCTCGAACAGCCCTGTTGGCCGCTGGTATCAGTCGCTCACGGGTCACGGTTTGCCGTTCACGTTCGCAGGTCTGGCTATCGCGTCGGTCATCTACAGCCTGCCGTTCGCGGTCCAGCCGATGGCGGCGGCGTTCTCGCAGGTGGATCGCAACCTGATCAACGCGTCGTCGATACTCGGCGCGTCGCGGCTTCGTACCTTCGTCCGCGTCGTGCTGCCGATGTCGGTGGGCGGCGTGGTCACCGGCTTCGTGCTGAGCTTCGCGCATACGCTCGGCGAGTTCGGCGTCGTGCTGATGGTCGGCGGGAACATCCCGGGCGTGACGCGCACGGTCTCGATCGCGATTTACGATCAAGCGCAGGCGCTCAACTACGCCGGAGCGAATCGCATGGCGCTGCTGCTGATGGCGTTTGCGTTCGTCACGCTGTCGATCACCTATTCGCTCAACCGCCGAGTCTGGGCGGTCTGGCCGATGCATCGCTAGGTCGCGAACTGTGGCCTCCGACCAGCGCCTCTCGGTGCGCATCGCGCATCGGACCTCGAACGGCTTCGCGCTCGAAGCAGGGTTTGAGGCGGCGGCCGGCTTCACGATGATCCTCGGCCCGTCGGGCGGCGGAAAAACGACGCTGCTGAATTGTATCGCGGGGTTTGTCCTGCCCGATGAGGGGCGCATAACGCTCGGCGCGCGAGTGCTGTTCGATTCGGAGGAGCGCATCGACATGCCGGTGGCGGCGCGCCGATTGGGATACGTGTTTCAAAATCTCGCGCTGTTTCCCCATCTGACGGTCGCGCAAAACGTTCAATACGGGACCGCGAAGCTGTCGACCGACGAGCGCCGCACACGCACGAGAGCGATGCTCGAGTCGTTTCGCATCGCGCATCTCGCCACGCGCAAACCCGGCGAGATTTCCGGCGGCGAGCGCCAGCGCGCGGCGCTGGCGCGGTCGCTGGTGACGAATCCGGAGGCTTTACTGCTCGACGAGCCACTGGCGGCGCTCGACCACGCCACTAAATCAAAGATCCTCGACGATCTGCGCGCCTGGAATACATCCCACGAAATTCCAATCCTGTACGTAACGCATTCACCCGACGAGGCCTTCGCGCTCGGCGAGCGAGTGGTAGTGCTCGAAGGCGGACGCATCCTGGCGCAAGGAATGCCCCAATACGTACTCACGACGCCACGCCACGAAACGATCGCGCAGGTAGTAGGCTTCGAAAACGTTTTCGATGCGACGGTACGATCGATCGCCGAGACTCAAGGCACGATGCTATGCCAGATCGACGGAAGCGCAACTCAACTGGAAGTTCCGCTAGGTCACGCAGCGCCGGGCGACCGAGTGAGAATAGCAATCCGCGCCGGCGACATTATGGTCGCGTCGGAGCACCCGCAAGGCCTAAGCGCCCGCAACGCATTCCAAGGTAGAATCCTATCAACACGCCGCGAAGGAGTTAGGATAGTAGTAGCGATAGAAGCAGGCGCAACCTTCGAGGTCCACCTGACACCTGGCGCAATAGATTCGTTAAGAATCGAATCAGGCAAGGAAGTGTGGCTGGTGATCAAGACCTACTCGTGCAATTTGGTGGAGCCTTCGTCGCGTTAGGCAGGGCTTGAAGAGCCGTCTATTGTTTGGGAGGCGTTGTGGGCGAGGTCGGTGCTTTTGGTGGTGCGGGAGTGGCGGTCAGGGTCGTACAGACAGAGCCTTTCGCCTGAAATACCGGGTGATCGATATCTATAGTCAGCCGGTCGCCATCAGGCTCCATCGGATACATTCCCGGTCTCACGTTTCCCGCTACTTCCGCGCCTGCCGTTTCCTTGGTAGTAGAGGCCGCCGACACGGCCGCCTTGGGTACCGCTGTCATCAGGGCTGCGAACGCATTGAGCGTCTCGGGCACCTTGGTATCGACAGTAGAATCCAGGTTGGTAAGGTTCCATCCGTCGGCAAGGGTCGGCTTTAGAGCCACGCTCCCTACCCAGTAGTGCGGTACGATTACGTACTCCTGCGAGTAATCGGGAAGATACTTGATATCGACGACACAAGACGCGCTGGCATCCTTGGTAGCCAGGGTCTCCGTGATCAAAACATAGGGTTTGGGACGATAGTAATGAATCCCGTCGGACTCGGCGAACCATCGCTGGTACCAAGGCTCGTTGTGAACCGCGGCGCTCTGAAACGTGAGATGCGCGCATCCGGCAGCCGCGGCGGCAGCCCAAATCAACAGCGCTCGCGCGCAGACCAAAAGAGACCGATTCCGACCGCCGACGGTTTTACACATTCCGATTTGGCCACCCCGGCAACAGCTAGCCCCAGGCCAACCCAAGGTCAAGCACTGCGTCGTAACTCGCCCACTCGAAGGTGAACAATCGCGGAAAGGAGCTGCACTCTCACCTACCTCGCGCGAGGCTGCGAGGTAGGATTCGGACGCTCAACGCCAGGCGTGGGACTGAACCAACCCAGCCATTTGCTTACTGTTGCGCGCAGCCTTGGAAAATCCAGTTTGTAGACTCTTTCGCGGCCTTGCTTCATTACGTGTACTAGCTTTGCGCGTTCGAGGATTTTCAGGTGCCGGGTGGTCGTTGGCCATGCGCATGAGAAGCGGTCGGCGATCTCGCCCGCTGTCATTTGCCCGCCGCGGAAGTGCAGCACCAGGAGGATCTGCCGGCGCTGGGCGTGCGCGAGTGCATTGAAGACAGTTTCGGTGTGGCGGATTTCCGAGGCGGCGCGCGACTTCACAGTGCGAGGACGGCGTAGTGCGGAAATTCTGTGGCCGGGTGACCGTCGCGCGCCTCGCACATTTGTTCCATCGGCTCCCATAGCGCGAGCACTTCGGGATGCTTGTGCGCCACCTCGAAGCCGCGGTCTTTCCACGCGAACAGCTCGATGAAGCATGAGGTCTTGTCGCTATCGCGTCCCTGCAGAGCCATCCGGGGCTGCTCGTGGACAAGGCCGAGTTTGTAGAGTGTGGGCCAGTGACGCTTCAGGAGAGCGATGAAGTCCTTGTCCCGTCCGGCTTTCACGCGATAGGTGCAGATGACAACCGAATCATTGACTTTTGGCATGGGCAATATTTAGCATTTCTGCTAAATGATGATCAAGATTTGCTGTGGTTGGCGCGGGCGGGTCGGATGATGGTGCCCCCTGCGGGATTCGAACCCACGGCCCCAGGATTAGGAATCCTGTGCTCTATCCATCTGAGCTAAGGGGGCGCCCGAGAATTTTCTCACAATATCAAATAGCCGGGGACGTCGCTCCACTTCAACGAGAGCTGTTCCAATAGCGCCGGATTTAGAGCGGCACGCTGAGCGTTGTATTTTTCGGACACAGATGACTGCCTCGTTCGGCACCACCATCGTCAGCGACGAACTTTTTCGGTCTCGAGATTTGAGGAGCGACGATTCCTGTTCTTTGGAGAACATAGATTTACGATTCGTCCGCGGTTCGATTATCCAGACACTTCCTGAAAATTGATTGTTCTGCCAGTAGTTTTCGACGTGTCGGGGTGGGTTGCGAGGTTCAATTGGTCTCTGAGGCACAAACGTTGCTCGAGGAGGAATGCGCCGAATGCTTCGGCGCCGTTTGGGGGATTTTATGCCACACGGACGAATTTTCTCGACCTTTCTGTTCGCATTTGGGGTTGCGGCGCTATCGATAGCGGGGTTGGCGCGCGCAGCCGACAGCGACGGCAGCGACGCTGCCGCGATGAAGGAAATCAGGAGCGAGATGCGTCAGCTGCGGGAGGAGCGCAAGCGTGACCACGAGGTAATTCGCTCGCTCGAAATCAAGGTTCAGCAACTTGAGACGAAGGACTCGCGGGTCGAGTCGACCACGCGGCAACTGCAGAGTACCGATCAGAAGCTGAAAGAGACGACGCTCGAGCTGCAGCAGACCAATCTGCAGGTGCAGACGTTGCAGACCAAGGTAGATGCGCCGATCGAGTCGCGACAATTTGGCGACGCCGTCAGCCAATACCTCGGATCGCATTCGTTCACCGTGACCGGGGCGGCCGGCGGCGATTTCATCTATGACCAACAGAGCGGCGCCCTCGACGACCTCCATCATGCGTCGCAGAACTCGTTCTTCTTCGACTGGGAGCCGATGATTCTCTACCGCCCAAACGACTGGATGCTGTTCGAGGGCGTGATCAGCACGAATTTCGGCAGCACCGGGACGGGAGTCGACCTGTCGCTAGCCGATTTTCAAATCTTTCTTAACAAGTACATGACCGTCGTGGCCGGCCTGTTCGATCAGCCGTTCGGTGACTGGTACGAGGCGCAGAGCCCGATGTGGGTGAACCGGTTCGTTACGGCGCCGCTGCCGTTTGGAGTCGAGCCGGTGGTGCCGCCAGCGGAGATTGGAGTCCAGCTCAGGGGCGGCATGCAATTCGGCAAGCTCGGGCAGGACGTCGACTACACGGTCTGGGGCGGGAACGGCCCCAACTTCAGCTCGAATGTGCTTGGAGCCGCAGTCTCGAGTCCGACGGCCGTCGCGAACAGCCAGACCAACGGCAAGTCGATCGGCGCGCGCTTTCGAATCTACCCGCTACCTGTTGATACGGAATGGGGCCGGCTCGAGCTCGGCGCGTCCACCTACAACGGCAAGTGGGCAAATGGAAACTGGTACAACTCGTGGGGCGTGGATTTCAACTACTTCGTCGGTAACCTGCAGACCCGCGGTGAATGGCTGGAGTCGTACCGCCAGATGCCGATGGGCCAGAACACCGACCATCGCCAGGGATGGTACGTGCAGGCCGGTTACTTCCTGAGCGGAGTTAAAGTCCCAGGCCTTCCCGACCTGCTCAACAACTATCTCCAACGCTTCGAGCCGCTGGTCCGCTATTCGGGGGTTAATCAGCGCGGCGTTTCAACCGCCGACATCCAAGCCGCCACCGGTGTCGGGCTCGGCGGCACGCAAGTAGGGCTGGTTCCCGATTTCGGCATCAGCGGGTCTCCGGCATTGTACGCGCCGCACGCCCGCGAAGTCGCGCTGGGTCTCGACTATTGGATCGCGCCGTCGATCGTCTGGCAGAACGAACTCGATATCGAGTTGCCGCGCACCGGAGGACTCTTCGTCTCGCCGAGCGGCGTTGAAACGCCGGCGGGTTCGATACCGAACGATCACGCGTTCCTGAGCCAGTTCACGATCGGATTCTGAGGGGAGTCACGATCATGAAAAAAATATTCGCGACAATCGCAGTGGCAGCTCTCGTGATCGGATCGGCTGGCGTTCGCGCTTCGGCGCAGGACCAGGACAATATGTCGCCGGCCGAGCACAAGCGCCTGTTCCGCGAGGGCGCCAAGCTGTGGCCGGTCTACTGCAACACCTGTCACAACGCGCGGCCGGGATCGGAGAAGGCGCCCTACGAGTGGAATATGATCATTATGCACATGCGGACGCTTGGAAACTTCCCTGAAGAAGACACTCAGGCCATTTTGGAGTACCTCAAAGGGGGCCGCTGAATCGGACCTGACGCGGAAACTGTGAAACGGAGGACGATGTGAATCGAATCATCTCAGCCCTTGGCGCGTGCGCAATCGTCGCATGCGCGTTTGCGCCGGTGCGCGCTGCGGACATGGCAGCCGCCAAGCAGAACTACGATACGTTTTGCGTGAAATGTCACGGCCCCACCGGCGGCGGCGATGGACCGGCGGCGGCGACGCTCGCCACCAAGCCGCGCAATTTCGCCGATTGCGCCGCGATGAGCAAGATTTCCGACGATACGATGTTCAACGTGATCAAGAACGGCGGCGCCGCCGCGGGTCTCAGCAAGGACATGCAGGCGTGGAGCTCCGGGTTCGAAGACGGCGAGATGCACGACCTGGTCGCCTACGTCAGGACCTTCTGCAAAAAGTAGCGCGGCCGCGATGAGCGACGGAAATTCAATCGACGCGACGCCGCGCGACCTGTGGTGGTTCCGCAAGAACGTGCCATGCCTTGATGCGTGCCCGGTCAAGACCGACGCGGGCCGCTACGTTCAACTGATCGCTGAAGGACGGCTGGCGGAAGCATACCGCGTCGCGCGATCGCCGAATCCGATCGCGTCGATATGCGGGCGCGCCTGCGGCGCTCCGTGCGAGGACGCGTGCCGGCGCGGCAAGATCGATGCGCCCGTGACGATTCGCGCACTCAAGCGCTTTCTCACCGAACAATTCGGCCCCGAAGCGCTCTCGTCCAAGGGAGTGCGCGAGATTATCGCCGGACCGTCAGGCGGCGGCAGCGTGACTCCCGGTCATATCGACATCCCCGGCGCGCGGCCCGACGCTGAGGGGTCCAGGCGCAAGGTCGCGGTCGTCGGCGCGGGACCGGCCGGCCTGGCGTGCGCAAACGATCTGGCGCTGATGGGCTATAGCGTGACGGTTTTCGAGGCGATGCCGCATGCGGGCGGGATGCTTCGATACGGAATTCCCGCGTACCGGCTGCCGCGCGACGTGATCGACTGCCAGGTCGCCGAGATCGAGGCGCTCGGCGTTGAGTTTCGCTACTCGACCCCGCTCCGGCCCGGCTTCGGCGTTCGCGAGCTGAAGGAACAAGGCTTTGAAGCGATCTTCCTGGCCGTTGGCGCGTCGCGCGGCCGCGCGGTGCCTATTGAGGGCAGCGAAGCCGACGGCGTGATCAAGGCGATCGACTACTTGCTCAACATCAATCGCGGCTACCGCGTTCCGCTGGGCGGCAAGGTGGTCGTTATCGGCGGCGGCCTCGTCGCGATCGATGCGGCGCGAACCGCGGTGCGCGCACTGGTGCCGGGACTCGTCATGTCGGAGGAGGAAGAGCACAGCGTCGCGGCGGGCACGATGCGGGTGGCGCTGGATGCGGCGCGCGAGGCGGCGCGGCGGGGCGCGCTGGAAGTAACGGTCGCGAGTCTCGAGTCCGAACCCGAGATGCCGGCGATGAAATCGGCGCAGGGCCGCGAGGAACTCGACATCGCGCGCGACGAGGGCGTCTCGTTTATGCCGGGCTGGGGACCGAAGCGAGTCCTCATCCGCGACGGCCACGCGGTCGGAATCGAATTGGTGAAATGCGTCAGGGTCTTCGACGAAGCGGGACGCTTCCGGCCGCAATTCGACGAGAACGATCGGCGCGTCCTCGACGCCGACGCGGTGATCCTCGCGATCGGGCAGGCGCCGGACCTGTCGTTCGTCACGCCCGAAGATGGAGTCACGGTCACGCCGGCCGGAACCCTCAAGATCGATCCAGTCACGCTCGAGACCGGAATCGCGGGCGTCTTCGCGGGCGGCGATGCGGCCTTTCCGCCGTCGTTGCTGATCACGTGCGCACAGCATGGCAAGGTCGCAGCGCGCGGTATCGACGCGTATCTGCGCGGCAAGCCGCTCGGCCAGCCGCGGATGCACGTCACTATCGAGGAGCTGCCGACGGACACCTACACGATGGTCGACCGCTACGAGCAGAAGCATCGCGACATCCCGCTGGTTCCACTCTCGCGCCGCACCGGAATCACGGAAGTCGAGTCCACTTTCACGGCGAACGATGCGCGCGAGCAAGCCGAACGATGTCTCTACTGCCATATCCATCCGATCTACGACGGCGCGAAATGCATCCTGTGCAATCGATGCGTGGACATCTGCCCGGAGCATTGCCTTCATTTCACGCTCGCGGGAGAAATCGCCGATCAGGAGCGCGTTGCCGGCGTGATGGCGGAAACGGATACGCGCAGCGCGTTTCTCTACGACGAAGCCAAATGCATCCGCTGCGGACTGTGCGCGACGCGTTGTCCGACCTCGGCAATCACGATGGAGCGCTTTCAGTTCGAGGAAACCGCCGGCTGATGGACGGCGAGCGGCGAAAAATCCTGCGCTTCATCGGCAAGGGATCGGTGCTGGCCGCCTTCCTTGCGCAAATCGGAGCCGCAGGCAGGGCTTTCTTCCCCAACGTGCTCTACGAGCCGCCGAGCCGCTTCAAGCTCAAGCGTCCCGACGATTATCCGGACGGCTATACGCTCGACGAGGCGCACCGGCTCTACGTCATTCGTCAGAAGGAAGCGTTCCACGTGATCTCCGCGATCTGCACGCATCTTGGATGCAACGTGCAGTGGCGCGACACCGAGTTCGATTGCCCATGCCACGGCAGCCGCTTTCGTGCTGACGGCACGGTGATCTCGGGGCCCGCGCCGCGACCGCTCGATTGGTTTGCGACCACGGTTTCGCCCGATGGGTTCCTGCAAGTCGATAGCGCAAAAGATGTGGCGCGTGACTTCAGGCTGATCATCGGCGGCAAAGGCCAGGCCTGATCGGTGGGCGAGAAACTCAAGGCGCTGTGGCGCAAGACTTCGTGGGCATGGTCGCCCGCCAGCGACCGCGAATCGTCCGAAGCAATCGTCAAGAATTTCTGGCTCCACTGGTTCCCGGCCAAAGTCGCGCGCGCGAGCATGGACTGGAACTACTCGTTCTGGCTGGGCACCGCGTCAGCGTCGTTGCTGCTCATCCTGACGATCACGGGCGTGATGCTGATGTTCTTTTATGTGCCCTCGACCGAGCGCGCCTACGGCAGCATCAAGGATTTGCAGTACGCCGTCAGCTTCGGCCGCCTGCTAAGAAATCAGCATCGATGGGCGGCGGAAGGGATGGTCGCGGTGGTCTATATCCACATGGCGCGAGTATTTTTCACCGGCGCTTACCGCGGCGACCGCGCGATCAACTGGGTGGTCGGAGTCGTTCTGTTTCTGGTGACGTTGTTTCTGTCGTTCACCGGTTACCTGCTGCCGTGGGACCAACTCGCGTTCTGGGCAATCACGGTCGGGACGAGCATCGCGAAGCAGGCGCCGGTGGTCGGACCGACGATTCAATTCCTGCTGCTCGGCGGCCATGAAATCGGACAGCAGACCTTGCTGCGATTTTACGTGTTGCACGTTTTCTTCCTGCCGGTCTTCGTGTGGGTGCTGTTCGCGTATCACATGTGGCGCGTGCGCAAGGACGGCGGCCTCGCGGCAATCGAGGGCATTCGCAATCAGCGCACGATGGTGCCGAAGGCGACTCCGAAGACCAAGAGCTACTCGCTGTTCGGGATTACGCCGGGCACTTCGGTCGCGGTGATGAGCTCGACAGGGCTCGAAGAGGCCGACCAGGTGTTCTCGTCGCCCAACATGTCGCGGCGAATCGCGCTGGTCTTCCTGGTCGTGTTCAACCTCACGCTGCTGGCCGCGATCCTGTTCAACGCACCGCTCGAGGGTCTCGCGAACCCGTCGGTGACGCCGAATCCGGCGAAAGCGCCGTGGTATTTCGTCTGGCTGCAAGAGCTGGTCGCTTCGACGACAGTACGCTTCGGTGGATATACGGTCAGCGGCGCGCTGCTGGGCGGGATACTGCTGCCGGGATTTCTGCTCGCCGTGCTCACGTTGTGGCCGTGGCTCGATCGTTCACCGCTCCGGGCCCAAGGTCGATGGCTCGCGCCCGAGCGCAAGCGTCAGAACGCGACATTCGCAATCGCGACGCTCGCGATCATCGCGCTGATCATGGTCGGCGTCTACTTGCGCGGTCCCTACTGGCGGATCTATTGGCCCGGCCAGCCGCGACCCGAGACGCCGCGGCTCTACTGATATGGCCGGCGGCAACGAATCGTACGAGGCGAAGGACTTCGGCTGGCTGGTCGCGATGTCCTTGCTGTTCTTCGTGCTGGTCGCGGTCGGTTTCTGGCTCGAGTTCAGCACCGAGTGGGGAGGTTATCAGCGCGAGTTTCCGCAACTGCTCGGCCACTACGGCAAGGTCGAGGACGCGCGCGACTTCCGCCCTGGCATCCAGCAAATCTGGGTTCCGAAGATCGGCGTGACCGACAGATGCGTC
Source organism: uncultured delta proteobacterium (assembly GCA_963724395.1). GTDB lineage: Bacteria > Desulfobacterota > Binatia > Binatales > Binataceae > Binatus. The sequence continues at coordinate 2,168,903 of CAVRUK010000006.1, forward strand.
ACCTGCCACCTCGGCTACGAATGGTCTTCGGTGCTTCCCGCCACGATCGCCGAGCCGCTGACACCGCATCCGATGAACGACTGGCTCGCGAAACATGAGTTCGCGAAGTTCGGATGCACGCCGTGTCACGGCGGCGACGGCGCGGCGACGACTCTCGCGGGCGCGCATCAAGGCGGACGCGGATGGGAAGATCCGATGCTCTCGAGCGCGCTCGCGGCGCAAAACGGTCTGACGATGAACGAGATGATCCAGATGCGATGCAACTTTTGCCATCGCCACGATGCCGCCACGCCGGGGATGGACGAGATCAATCTCGCCAAGGTGCTGTTCAAGAAGAAAAAGTGCCTGCTATGCCACGTCGTCGAAGGGCGCGGCAGCACCACCGGACCCGAACTGACTTACGAGGGCGACCGGAATCCCGAACTGCTGATCTTCACGCACGTCACCGGCGAGCACACGATGTTCAACTGGAATGTGCAGCATCTGACCAAGGCGAGCGCGGTCTCGCCTAACACGCAGATGCCCGATTTCAATTTCAAGCCCGAGGAGTCGCGAGCGCTGACGCTCATGCTGCTCAGCTGGCGACGTCTGACGTATCCCCGGAATACATTCCCGATCCCGAAGTGGCCGCGGCCGCGATGCAACCATCGCCAACGTCGACCGCGACACCGTCTCCGAGCGCGACGCCAATTGCGCATTGAGCATGCTAATATTAGCGCTCCACGCCAGGAGGGCTGCACGATACACATGAAAAATACAGCGACACGACGCATTGCGATCATCGGCTCCGGCTTCTCCGGCTTATGCCTTGGGATCCAGCTCACCAGGCTCGGAATCGACTCCTTCACTATCTTCGAAAAATCCGACCGGCTCGGCGGCACCTGGCGCGACAATAGCTATCCCGGCGCAGCTTGCGACGTGCCGTCGTTTTCCTACTGCTTCTCGTTCGAGCAGAAGACCGATTGGTCGCGGAAGTGGGCGCCGCAGTCTGAGATCCTCGGCTATATGGAGGATTGCGCGAAGAAGTACGACCTCATCCGGCATATCCGCTTCGGCACCGAGATCGCCAGCGCCGAGTGGGACGAAGACGCGTCCGTTTGGCGAATCCGCACCACCAAGGGTGAAGAGGTGCTGGCCGAAGTTCTGGTCACGGGAGTCGGCCAGTTGAATCGGCCGAGCATCCCGAAGTTGCGCGGCGCCGAGAAGTTCCAGGGCGTGTCGTTCCATTCGGCGCGATGGCGCCATGACGTCGATCTGACCGGCAAGACCGTTGGCGTGGTCGGCAACGCGGCCAGCGCAATCCAGTTCATCCCGCAAATCGCGCCCAAGGCCGGGAAAGTCTATATCTTCCAGCGCAGTGCGAACTGGATGGTGCCGAGAAACGACCTCGCGTACACCGACGCTCAGAAACGCCGCTTCGCCCGTAATCCGGTGCTCACGCGGCTCTACCGCTGGCTGATCTACTTCCAGCACGAAATCAATTGGCCGGTGTTTCGCGGAAACGCTTTTCTCTCGCGACGGACGGCGGAGGCTGCCGAGACCTACATGCGCGCGACAGTCAACGACCCCAACCTTCAGGAGGTGTTGATTCCCGACTATCCGGTCGGCGGCAAGCGCATCCTGATTTCCGACGACTACTACTCCACGCTCAATCGCGAGAATGTCGAAGTCGTAACCGCCGGCATCGACCATCTCGATGAAAACGCGGTCGTCACCAACGACGGCCGCATGCTGCCGCTGGATGTCCTCATCTACGCGACCGGCTTCGAGTCCACCGCATTCCTGGCGCCGATGGCGATTCGTGGACGCGACGGCCGCCTTCTACAAGATGAATGGGCCGACGGCGCAAAGGCCTACTTCGGAATCAGCGTCGCCGGCTTCCCGAATTTGTTTCTGATGTACGGTCCCAACACCAATCTCGGCCACAACTCGATCATCTTCATGATCGAATGCCAGACCAACTATATCCTCAACTGCCTCCGGCATCTCGACGAGGGCGGCTTCGCCGCGATGGATCTGCGGCGTGAGGTGATGGACGCGTTCGATGCCAGTCAGCAGGAAGAACTGCGGCACAGAGTTTGGGCCTTCACCGGCAAGAGTTGGTACAAGAACGACGCCGGACGCATCACCAACAACTGGTCGGGCAGCACCATCCGCTACTGGTGGAAGACGATTCGAGCGAATCCTCAATTTTATCGCTTCAAAGCGCGCCACGAGTCGGCAACTGCCGAAGACGCCGCGCCGCATAAGATGGTACTTACTCCAGCTTTGGGCTCGTCTTGCCCGAGCCTTGGAGCGCGTAATGCATGGCATAGTCGGGGTCGCCGCCAGCCTGCACCCACAGCGCCAGGTCGGCTAGAATGGGATCTTCGCGGCTAACCGCAACCTCGCGCAGGATACCGACCGTTACGGCGCGCTCGTCCTCGAGCTCTTCGCGCTTGATGCGCAATTCATCGGTCTGCATCTTCTCCATTTGCGCCTGCGCGCGGATTAACTCGACGTTGGCGACATTCAGTTCGCGGCTGGATTGCGTGCTCATGTAGCCGGTCGCCGTGGTGCCGGCCGTGCCGGCCAGCGAAGCCGCGCCCTCGACGCCGGGCGCCGCAAGCGCCGCGCAACCGGAAACCAGAAATGCCAGGGCAACCAAGGCGATGATTCGGACTGACATGTTTTCAGAGGTCTGAGGCATTTTCGGGTTGCCGCTCGCGCGGGCTTGTAAAATATGTACGTAGTTATTCGTAGTTGGATGCGTCCGACCTGCCAGTCCCTGAAGATATGACAAGCTGTCCCGTCAAATCTGCACCATTTCGCGAGGGCTCGCGCTGTTGTACTAATCATTAGTCGAGGTGCGGTTCCGTTCAACGCTTGGCTCCCGGGTTTGGAGCGCGGCAGGAAACATAAAATGGCAAATGACAAAGATTCTTTGCGATCAAATAGCAGCGTCCTCGTCGATGGGCCTTCGCGGGCGCCGGCGCGGGCAATGCTGAAGGCGGTTGGCTTTACCGACGAAGATCTCAGCAAGCCGCTGATTGCCGTCGCTCATACCTGGATCGAAATCATGCCCTGCACCGCTCATCTGCGGGATCTCGCCGAGCACGTTAAGCGCGGAATTCGCGCGGCGGGCGCCACTCCCGTCGAGTTCAATACCATCGCCGTGTGCGACGGAATCTCGATGGGCACGCGTGGGATGCGCGCGTCGCTCATCAGCCGCGAAGTGATCGCCGACTCGATCGAGCTCACCGTGCGCGGCCATTTGTTTGACGGCGTCGTCGCGATGTCGGGATGCGACAAGACGATTCCGGCGACCGTGATGGCGTTGCAGCGGCTCGACCTGCCCTCGCTGATGATTTACGGCGGCTCGATACAGCCGGGGCGCTTCGGCGATCAGCAGGTCTCGATCCAGGACGTGTTCGAAGCTGTGGGAGCGCATTCGGCGGGCAAGATGAAGCTCGAAGATCTCAAGAAACTCGAGGATGTCGCGTGTCCGGGCGTGGGCGCATGCGGCGGGCAGTTCACGGCGAACACGATGGCGACCGCGACCGAGCTTTTGGGAATCTCGCCGATGGGCTCGAACAGTATTCCGGCGACCGATCCGAAAAAGCCTGAGAGCGCGTTCCAGGCGGGGCGGCTCGCCGTCGATTTGCTCAAGCGCAAGCTCAAGCCGAGCCAGATAATCACGAAGAAGGCGCTCGAGAACGCGATCGCGTCGGTCGCGATGACGGGCGGCTCGACCAACGCGGTCCTGCACATCCTCGCGATCGCGCACGAAGCGGGAATCGCGCTCGATATCGACGACTTCGATCGCATCAGCTCGCGCACTCCGCTGCTCGCTGACCTGAAACCGGGCGGGCGTTTCCTCGCGACCGACATGTACAAGGCGGGCGGCATTCCGCTGATCGCAAAACGCCTGAAGGAAGCCGGGCTGCTCCACGAAAACGAAATGACCGTGACTGGACGAACGATTGGCGTCGAAGCCGACGCGGCGCGCGAGACAACCGGGCAGGAAGTCGTGCGTTCCGTCGCGAAGCCGATCAAGGAAACCGGCGGGCTGGTCATTCTGAAGGGCAACCTCGCGCCGGAAGGAAGCGTGGTCAAGGTCGCAGGCCACGAGCGCATGACGCATCGCGGGCCGGCGCGCGTCTTCGATTGCGAAGACGACGCATTCAAGGCGGTGTCGGCGCAGAAGATCAAAGCGGGTGACGTCGTCGTGATTCGTTACGAAGGACCGCGCGGCGCACCCGGGATGCCCGAGATGCTGGGCGTCACGGCGGCGCTCTCGGGACAAGGTCTCGGCGAATCGGTCGGGCTGCTGACGGACGGCCGCTTCTCGGGTGCGACGCACGGCCTGATGGCCGGGCACGTCGCGCCGGAAGCGGCGGTCGGCGGGCCGATCGCGGCGCTTCGCGACGGCGACGTGATAACGTTCGACGTCGCGAAACGGAGGCTCGACGTCGATCTCACAGATGCGGAAATCAAGACGCGGCTTGCGAATTGGAAGGCGCCGGAGCCTCATTATAAGAGCGGCGTGATGGCAAAATACGCGCAGTCGGTATCGTCGTCGTCGCGCGGCGCCGTGACAAATTGAGAGTATCACTTGAATTGCGAGCATCGCTCGAAATGCGGGCGCCGGCGGCCTCGGCGCCCGCGCGCTTCGCGCGCGTGCGCCGATGCCGGATTGCCGTGCTGGCTGCCTGCGCGATGCTCGCCGGCGCAGTCGTCCTGGGCGCGCGCGTCGCGCGCGCGCAGGACGACTGGCAGGTCATCGAGCGCCATACAACCGCGCCGGCCCAGGCCGGCGCCGATGCCGCTGCGCCCGCCGCCACAGCGGCGGGCGACGGCTCGATCGTCGCGTGCGGCGAACCCGCACGCCCCGCCAGCGATTCCTACAAAGCCATCGTCGCCCAGCTCAACGACATGTGGGGTGAGAATTTCCAGGTCTACGAATCGCTCAATGCCGGCTCGCCGCATGCACGTAACGGCGGATGTATCTTCTACAACGAGAAATTCCTCGACGGCCTCCTTCAACAGTGGATGAGAATCGACGACCCTGACGCGGTTCGCCCGATGCTCTACGCGATCTTCGCACACGAGATGGGCCATTTGGCGCACGGCGACTTCGATACCGGCAATAACAACGTCCCGGTCAGGAACAAGGAACTCGCCGCCGATCATTTCGCCGGCTACTCGCTCGAGCGGATGGGCCTTCGCCGCCTCGATCCGGTCGAGGTGACCCAGTACTACCAGCTCACCGGCGACGACTTCGTCGGCCACGCTTCCGGACATGGCAACGGCGATGAGCGCACGACCGCGTTCCAGGACGGATGGCATCGCGCGGAAATCGGCCTGCCGGAACAAGGCACGCAGCCCGCTGGCGGACTCGGCGAACCGTGAGCGCGTCGACAATTTCCAGTCCATCGCGGACCGCTGGCGACGCGATTCGCGCCGGCGACGGCGCGATCGAAGCACACGCGCTTGGCTTCCACTACGGCGATCGCGAAGCGCTGCACGACGTGAGTTTTTCGATCGCACGCGGCGAAATCTTTGGCTTCCTGGGACCCAACGGCGGCGGCAAGACCACCTTGTTCAAGATGCTGTCCACGCTGGCCCCGCTGCAGTCGGGCAGCGCCCGAATGCTCGGGCACGACCTCGCGGGCGAGACCGGTGCCGTGCGGCGGCGCCTGGGCGTCGTGTTTCAGCATCCGAGTCTCGATGGCAAGCTGACCGTCGGCGAAAATCTCGCCGCTCACGGTCATCTGTATGGAATAAGCGGCAAGCGGCTGCGCGAGCGCAGCTCGGCGATGCTCGAACGGCTGGGATTGTCCGCGCGCGAGCGCGACCGGGTCGAGACATTGTCGGGCGGGCTTCAGCGCCGCGTCGAGCTCGCCAAGGCTCTGCTGCATGAGCCGGCGCTACTGCTGCTCGACGAGCCCAGCACTGGCCTGGATCCGGCGGCGCGCCGCGAATTCTGGAACTATCTCGCGCATCTGCGCGAGCACGAAGGCGTGACAGTGGTGCTGACGACGCACTATATGGAAGAGGCGGAGCGATGCGACCGCATCGGCATTCTTCATCAAGGCAAGCTGGTCGCGATCGCGCCGCCAGACGAGCTCAAGTCCGAAGTCGGCGGTGACGTGATCGTGATTCGGACTGCGGCGCCTGAAGTGCTCCAGCGCAAAATCCTCGCGCGCTTCAAGCTCAAGAGCCAACTCGTCGACGGCGCGATTCGTATCGAAAAATTGCGCGCTCACGAGCTCGTCCGCGACCTGATCGACGCATTCGGCGAGGAGATCGAGTCGGTTTCATTCGGCAAGCCGACGCTCGAGGATGTGTTCGTGCATCTGACCGGGCATCAGTTCTTCGCAAACACGCCGGAGACGGAATAAAAGCGATGGTTGAGATTTTTCTGCAGGCCGCGACCCTCTGGTATCGCGAGGTCGTGCGATTCATCCGGCAACCGATCCGCGTGATGAGCGCGATTGCGACGCCGCTGGTTTTCTGGCTGCTGCTCGGCGCTGGGCTGCAAGCGTCGTTCAAGCCAAGCGGGATGCCGGCCGGCATCGACTACGTGCAATATTTTTACCCGGGCGTGATCGTGCTGATGCTGCTGTTCACGGCGATCTTCGCGACCGCATCGACGGTGGACGATCGCCGCCAGGGATTTCTGCAGGGCGTGCTGGTCGCGCCCATCTCGCGCACGACGATCGTTCTGGGCCAGGCCCTCGGCTGCACGACACTGTCGCTGATGCAGGGTGTTATCTTCCTCCTGATGGCGCCGCTGGCTGGAATCCACCTCAGCGTGGAGGCGATCGTCGTGTCGCTCGCGATGATGGGCCTGATCGCGTTCGCGATGACGAGCATCGGGCTGGCGATGGCGTGGCGGACCGAATCGACGCAAGGCTTCCACGCGTTCATGAACATGCTGCTGCTGCCAATCTGGATGCTGTCGGGTGCGGTTTTTCCGGTGGCGGGCGCTCCGGGATGGTTTCAATGGACGACGCGGCTGAATCCTCTGACCTACGCAGTGGACGCGTTGCGGCAGGGGCTCTATCTCGCAGAACCGGCCTCAAGCGGCGCAACGATGCCGATGGGATCGGCGGTGGCGGTTGCGATCGCGTTCGCCGCGTTCGCATTCATCCTGGCAACGCGCGTCGCGCGCTCCGCATCGACGATTTGATCTAGCGCGGCGGCATCCTGAGCGCGCCGTCGAGGCGGATCGTCTCGCCGTTGAGCATCTCGTTCTCTACGATGTGCCGCGCGAGCGCTGCGTATTCGGACGGCTTGCCTAATCGCTGCGGGAATGGAATCTGCGCGGCGAGCGCCTTGCGGTTCGGCTCGGGCAGCCCTGCCAGCATCGGAGTCTCGAAAGTTCCCGGCGCGATCGTGCAGATGCGGATGCCGAGCGACGCGAGGTCGCGCGCGATTGGTAACGTCATCGAAACCACGCCGCCCTTCGACGCCGAGTAGGCAACCTGCCCGATCTGTCCGTCGAACGCCGCGACCGACGCGGTATTGATGATCACGCCGCGCTCGCCGTCGGTGCCGGGCTGATTTTTTGCCATCTGCGCCGCCGCCAGCCGCGTCACGTTGAAGGTACCGATGAGATTCACCGTGATCACCTTGCTGAACAGGTCGAGCGAGTGCGGGCCGTCCTTGGTGACGGTGCGCATCGCGCGGCCGATGCCGGCGCAGTTCACGGCGATGTGAATCGAGGCAAACTTCGCAACCGTTTTCGCGATCGCGTCCGTCACCTGGTCCGCGGAAGCGACGTCGGCCTCGACAAAGAGCGCATTCGCGCCGAGCGACTCGACGACTTTAGCGCCGGGTGAGGCCGGTAAATCGAGAATCGCGACCTTGGCGCCCGCCGCCGCGAATTCGCGGACAGTCGCTTCGCCGAGTCCCGAGCCGCCGCCGGTCACAAGCGCGACCGCATTTTTGAGATTCATATCAACCTCGCGAAAGTGAATGCTGCAAACGCGAAGAGGTTAGGATTGCAGGCGCGATTATGCAACCTGCGATGAATCAGGGCGAGGCTTGTTGTTGGGCGGGGCGCGGAGCTTCGAGCAGGCGGCGGGCGGTGGCTACAGCGTCGCTCTGAGCCGGCGAGTTCGAGGATGTCGCCTGGGCGCAGGATTTCGTCGCCTGTTGGCACCACCACTTCGGAATCGCCGCGACCGATTGCAACTACCACCGCACCACTGTTGGAGTGCAGGTCCAGCTCGGTCAGACTTTTGCCGATACCTTCGCAGTCCGGCCGCAGGCTCACCGGCGTGATCATCCCGATGCCAGGCACCTCGAATGACTGTTCGCCGTCGGCGCCGGCGTGAGCGCCGCGAAGCGCGGTAGCGATCAGGCGGGTGGCGTTGCGAATCTGCCCTTGCATCTGGCGCGCGCTGCGGGTCACTACGACGATCATCAGGACGATCGTGATTACGACGATTCCGATTCCTTCAACCGGTTCCATGAACGGCTGAACGATCGCGAGCAAGGGCACGGCGGCGACCAGCAGAATCGTGATCTGCAACAGTTCAATCAACGCGTTCACCGCGGGCGCGCCACTCGGGGGAAGTTCGGCGAAGGCGCGCGAGGCGAGCGCGACGGCGAGCCGGCGCGACGCGAAGTACATCCCGGCCGCCGGCGCGGCGCATAGCAGGAGTGCGAACGCGTCGACGAACAGACCGGCGCGGAAATACGTGAGACGTTCGAGACTCGCGACCATCGTAGTCACGTCCAGCGGGTCGCGCTCGTTGACGATCAGTATCGCGCCGATCAGGATTGCGCTCGAAACGATGGCCGCAATGGGCCATCCGATGGAATTGGCGTCGCGCGCGGGCTGTCCCGCGTTGCGAATCCGCTCGAACCACGAATCGTAGAGCGCCTCAAGCATCTTGAGCGGTCGCGGGAGGCGGGCCGAAACGAAATCCGCGACCGGGATCGAGCTGCGAATCATGTAAGGCGTCAGGAAAGTGGTAACGGCGGAGACCGCGACGGCGAGCGTGTAGAGAAAATCGCGGGTGGCACCGGTGCTCAGACCCGCGCCGGCGATGATGAACGAGAACTCGCCGATTTGCGCCAAGCTCATGCCGGCCTCGATCGAGGTTTTGGTGCCGACGCCGCTCAAGATCGAGGCGAAGGTCACTCCGAAAACTTTTCCGCCGATTACGGCGGCCGTCAGCACGATCAGCGCCTGCCAGTGCTCCGCGATAAGCCTGGGATCGATCATCATGCCGACCGAGACGAAGAACACCGCGCCAAAAATGTCGCGCAGCGGCGCGACCAGATGTTCTATCTGCGCGGCGTCGCCCGACTCGGCGACCAGAGAACCCGCAAGGAAAGCGCCGAGCGCGACTGAATAGCCGGCGTGCTCCGCAAGGACGGCGAAGGCGAAACAAATGCCGACGGTCGCGACCAGAGTGGTCTCGGGCCGGCCCATCCGCACCACCGCGCGCACCAAAGGCGGCACTACGATGAGTCCGATGCCGACGAATGCAACGAGGAACAGAATCAGGCGCGCGATCGTAACCGTCATCAGCGACGCCGAGACGCTCGCGCCCGACGCGAGCGTGGTCAGAATCGCGAGCTCGACAACGGCGGTGAGATCTTCGGCGAGCAGAACGCCGAACACGAGTTCACGCAGGCGCTCGGGGACGGGAGTTTCATCGTAGGCCTTGGCGACGATGGTTGTGCTCGAGATGGAAAGAATCGCGCCCGCGAAGACGCTCTCGAGCGGAGTCCATCCGAGCGCGCGCCCGCACAGGTAGCCGAGCCAGATCATGACGCCGACCTGGAGCGCGGTGATGAAGCCAGAGGTTGGGCCGAGCCGAATCAGCTTGCGCACGCTGAACTCGAGCCCGAGCGCGAACATCAGGAGGATCACGCCGAGTTCGGAGAGGGTGTGGATGCGGTCGGTGTCGGCGAACAGCGGAATCGGGACGTGGGGGCCGACGATCAAGCCGGCGATCAGGTAGCCGACGACGACGGGCTGGCGGATTTTCTGAAAAATGATGGTAGTGACGGCGGCGACGCATAGCACCATCGCGAGATCTTCGAGAAAGGTGTGTGAAATGAGTGCGTGCACAGTCGCGTCGTCGGCGCATTGTAACTTGCCGCGGAGAGTGGGCGCGAGAGTGCGAAGCGATCGTACGCCCTACTGCTTAAAGACCAACGGAGGCCCGCTGACTCGCTTCCCTTTGAGGTCGACATTTACCTCGACCCGGTTGGCTATTCTGATGAAGGGAATGCCGCTGTTCATCCCGTAGTCCTTGCGGTCAAAGTACAGCGTCCCGCTAATCTGGCCGGTACCGGTGCCCTGGCCGGACACCGTAAGCGTCAGCTGCTCGGGTCTGGTGACTCCGCGGATCGTAAAGTTGCCGTCCACCTCGAAGGTGTTGGGACCGGTCTGCGAAATATTCGTTGACCTGAACGTGATCAGCGGATTGTGAACGACATCGAAGAAGTCTGAGCCTTTCAGCGTGCTGTTCTTCATGCTGCTTCCGGTGTCGACAGTGGCGGCTTGAATCTCGACGTCCAGGACGCCTGTCGTCACGTCGGTGGAAGTAAAAGTTAGAGTGGCATTCCACTGGTCGAAAGTGCCGCTTATCGGCACAGACGCTTTCACAGCGAACTTGATCGAGCTCTCTACTGGCGTGATCGCGAAGACAGGAACATCCTGCGCTCGGCTTAACGTTGGGACCAAAGCGGACGCTAACAGGCAAACGGCAATTAATCGCATTGCGGGCAGTGTGAGTGCTTCCTGGTTCGGTGTCAATTACGAGAAACCTAACCCCTAACCCCTTCCCACTGTGGGAAGGGGAACAATCGCGTTGAGAGAGAAGGGTTAGCGCGTGTTGGTTACGCGCGGCAGCACCTTGGTCCAGAAGAGTTCGATCGTCTTCATCAGGCGATCGTGCGGCATCAGGCCGTTGTACATCCACGCGAAGACCCATCGGATGGGCAGGCGCTTGAGCAGATGCTCGACTTGACGCGTGACGGTGTCGACGGTGCCGACGAACGCGAGGCCGTTGGTCCATAGATCGGCGGACTCGCCTGTCTTGGGATCGTCGAGGCCCTTCGAGAATCCGAACGGCTCGAACCATTCGTGGCCACAGAAGTAACCGCTCTCGCGCCAGATCGCGCGCGCCTCGTCGTCGCTGTCGGCAATGACGATATCGCGCAGCACTCCCATCCCTTCGCCGAGCGGCTTGCGCGAGACCTCCGCATACACTTCGCAAAGTTGATGTTCGAGCGAGGGATGCAGAGGCGGCAGAATCGCGGTGACGCCCTCCTGCGCGCACCATCTGATGCTGCGCTCGGACGACGCGAACGGCTGAAAGATCGGCGGGTGCGGCTTCTGCACCGGCTTGGGCACGACCGCGACCGCGCGCACGATTCCGTTCTCGACGCCGCCGCCCCATTTGGCGGTCGCGTCGAGCGTCCACGGCGTTTCGCCCGGCGGGATGCGCCAGTACTTGCCCTCATACGAAATGAAATCCTGGGTCCACGCCTGCTTGATGATGCGAAAATTTTCCTCGAAGGCCGCGCGGTTCGCGTTGTCGATTTCGTCGTGCTGATGCGGCAGCGCGCCGTGAATGCCGTGCGTCTGCTGCGCCATGATATCGACCCATCGCCGCTGATAGCCGCGCGCGAAGCCTGCATTGGCGCGTCCGCCCGTCATGTGATCGAGCATCGCGATGTCCTCGGCGACGCGCAGCGGATTTTGCGACGGCAGCACGATGCCGAGCTGGCCGACACGCAGCCGCTTGGTCTGCATCGCGATGTACAAATCCAGCAGGACGGGATTGTTGGACAGCTCGAAGCCTTCGACGTGAAAGTGATGCTCGGTGAAACTGATCGAGTCGTAGCCGAGGTCGTCCGCGAGCCGCGCCTGTCCGGTGATATCGTGCAACATCTGATCGTACAGGTGACCCTGCAATCCAACGCGCCCTTTTTCGATGTCGGCTTTGCTGCCGACCGACGGTAGATAGAAGAGCGATACCTTCATGTTCACCTCATCGCGGATGCGTTCGTCCCGACTGTAGAACTCCTCGACTGAAAACGGCAAACGGCGAAGGTCAATCCGCTCTTTGCCGACATGAGCCGGGCGGCGCTATAGTCGGGGCGTTGTCGGGGTGCGAGACCGTTCCGCGATCGGCAAAACTCATTGGAGAGGTTAAATCGATGTCGCAACAACAACTCCAGCAGATAATCCAGATGCTCAAGGCGCAGCCGATCGCGGGCCGTCCCACGGTGCAGGAGACGCGCGCGAATTTCGAGCAGATGACGACGCTGTTTCCCGTCGCGGCCGATGTCAAATGCGAGCCGGTGAGTGCCGGCGGTGTCAAAGCGGAATGGGTGACGGCGCCTGGCGCGGATGCGGGACGCGCGGTGCTTTACCTGCACGGCGGCGGCTACGTGATCGGCTCGATCAATACGCATCGCGATCTGGCGTCGCGAATTTCGCGCGCGGCGAAAGCGCGCGTGCTGCTAATCGACTACCGGCTCGCGCCGGAGCATCCGTTTCCGGCGGCCGTCGAGGATTCCGTTGCCGCGTACCGCTGGATGCTGGCGTCGGGACTGAAAGCCTCGCGCATCGCGGTCGCGGGCGACTCCGCCGGCGGCGGGCTCACGGTCGCGGCGCTGGTTGCGATTCGCGACGCCAAGCTGGCGAGCCCGGGCGCGGGAGTGTGCCTGTCGCCGTGGACCGATCTCGAAGGACTCGGCGATTCGATGAAGACCAAAGCGGCGGTCGATCCGATGGTTCAGAAGGAGGCGCTGCTCGAGATGGCGGCGCACTACCTGGCCGGGCAGAATCCGCGGAGCCCGCTGGCGGCGCCGCTGTATGCCGACCTCACGGGGCTGCCACCGCTGCTGATCCAGGTTGGCACCGCGGAGACTCTGCTCGACGACTCGACGCGGCTGGCCGAGCGCGCGCGCAAGGCGGGCGTGAAGGTCACGCTCGAGCCCTGGGAAAACATGATCCACGTGTTCCAGGTTTTCGCGCCGATGCTCGACGAGGGGCAGCAGGCGGTCGACAAGATTGGGGAGTTCGTCCGCGCCAACGCCGCGTAAGATCGAAGCATCCGCGATCGGCGATCGCGTTGCGGCGCTGGACTGGGCGCGAATCGAGCGGGATCTCGACGCGCAAGGCTACGCGCCGACGGGCGCCATATTGCGCGCGTCGGAGTGCGCGGAGCTTATCGCGCTTTACGGGTATCGCGACCGCTTTCGCAGCCGCATCGTGATGGAGCGGCATCGCTACGGCGTCGGTGAGTACAAATATTTCGCGCGGTCGATGCCTCCGATCGTCGAGGACTTGCGCGTCGCGATATACCGCGAGTTGGCGGCGACGGCGAATCGATGGAGCGAGCGGATGCGGTCGCGCGATTCGTATCCAGCTTCGCTGGCGGAGTTCCTGAAAGTTTGCGCCGCGCACGGACAGACCAAGCCGACGCCGCTGATCCTTCGCTACGAGCAAGGCGGCTACAACTGCCTGCATCAGGACCTTTACGGCGAGGTCGCGTTCCCGCTTCAGTTCACCTGCGCGCTCAGCCGGCGAGGACGCGACTTCGAAGGCGGCGAATTGTTGCTCATCGAACAGCGGCCGCGGGCGCAATCGCGCGGCGAAGCGATCGCGCTCGACGAGGGCGAGGGAATAATTTTCGCGAATCGGTACCGTCCCGCCGCCGGCGCAAGGGGATACCATCGCGTGAACATGCGTCACGGCGTGAGCACGATTCGATCAGGCGTTCGCTACGCGATGGGCGTCATCTTTCACGACGCGGCGTAGGGCAGGTTCGCGACCTTCAGCGGCGGACGATCCGACTTACGGAGTGTGGTCGTCGGCCGGACACTTGCCGTCGCTGCATGCGCAAGTCGCGCCCTCGTTATCGGTACGCCACTTGCCACAGAAGTCGCTGCAGGCGGTCAGGTTGTCGTCGGTGCCGTAGAAGCCTTTGCATCCCGCGGCCGCGTTCGGCGCCTTCGGATTGCTGAAGTCGGCGTGACGATCGATGTCAGCCGCAAACGCGAGTCCCACTATCGCGATCGCAAACAGTCCAGACATGATGAACTTACGCATCAAAACGTCTCCTATGCACGAAGCCCCCAAGCCGCGTGCGGGAATCGTTTGACGGTATCAACCCCCTGCCCTATTCACAAACTGAGCGTCCCGCGGGGCGCGCGATCTGATGTGCTGCGCAGCAGCTTTCACCATTTGTTGTCACTTAAATAACAGACTGCTAGGTTGCGGTTGGATTTGGATCGATACCTTTACCCGGATTGGGGGGACTTCATATGCAGCGGAACCTGCTGGTTTTGCTTCTCTTCGTTTCCACCGCGATCGCAGCGTGCGCGTCGCAGGGCAAGTCGAGCGGTGGCAGCAGTTCGTCGAACATCGTCGTCATGAACGGATGCCGCGTCGATCCGGCGCGAATCTGCAACAACCTCCGCGGGCAAACTGTCGACATGTCCAACACTGGGTTGTCGGCCGACCCGCAGATGGTCGAGCAAGATTCGGCGCGCACGGCGAATATTTTCGTTCCGGTAAGAAGGAAGAACGGAGACGAGATTTTCGAAGTTGAGTGCGGGATCAACACGCTGAATCAGTCGGTCAGCTGGGCGTACGTGAAAAGCGGTCCGCCGGTCACCGACGACGACGCAAAGTATCTGCGCGCGCTGAACTACTGTTCGGAGCCTGAGTAATTCTTAATGCGATACTTCAATTTTGGAATTGCGGCAGGAGCAGGAGCGATCCTGCTTGCGGTGCAGGCGGTTGCACTAGCCGCCAATCCAATGGCTGCCGGAGTGCCGCCTGATTTTGCCGCGAGCGCCAGAGCTCGGGTGAACTATTATCGCGCGATGGCCAAGCTGCCCCCAATCGTCGATGACAGCGCGATCAGTGCCGCCGCGCTCAATGACGCGCGCTATCTCGTCAAGAATGGAATTGCCGGCGGCGATATCATCCTCGATAACGGGCGGCTGCATTTCGATATTCCGCAGGACGCCTTCCGATGGGAGGACAAGGGCAAGCCGTTCTATACCGACGACGGCGCGGCGGCCGGCAGAAACTCGGTGGTACTGACCGCACAGGCGATCGACTTGGGCGGCGCGGAATTCGTAGATCGCCTGATGACGATGCCGTTCAGCGGGCTGGATCCGATGGTGCCGCAGTTTTCGGTGGCCGGGCTCGGCGCGTACTGCGACCCGGGCGATTGCGCGATTGTGATCCCGTACCGCTTCGCGCTGGAGAAATCCGTGCGTATCGCGCTCTACGACGGGCCTGCGAGCGATCGACTCTGGAATCCCAGCCTCGGGCTGATTCCTGTCGAGACGGGACGGTTGAGAGCGCCCGTGGAATTTCCGCCCGATGGCGCGACCGTTAACCTGCAATCGTTCAACGGCGACGACTATCCCGATCCGCTGGCCGCATGTCCCGGATACAAAGCACCGACGGGCACTCCGATCTCGATTCAACTTGGGCAAGGCTACGGCCCTGATGGCAGCCTCGAGGTCTCGTCGGACTCAGTCTCGCGCAATGGCGTCGAGATCGAGACCTGTCTGATCACGGCGGCGTCGTACGTCGGCCGCGATGCCGACCAGACAAAGATCGGCAAGGCGCGGCTCGTGCGCATCGGCGCTGCGGTAATCCTGCCGCGCCAACCGCTCACGCCGGGGAATTATAGGGTCGCTTTGAAAGAAGACGGCAAGCTCTACGAGTGGAGCTTCACGGTTGCGGCGGCGGCTGCTCCCGCGCAATCGGCGACTCGCTAGTGGGTTCGTAGTTGGTGAGAGGAATCAGCAGCGTGAAAGCGGTCAGCGCTACCGCGAATGCGGCGGCGATCGCGATCCGATAGCTGCCGGTGCGATCGATGATCAATCCCACCAGCGGAGGACCTGCCATCGCGCCAATTCCGCCGCTGGTGTACAGCGCGCCGAGCACGGTTCCCATCCGATTCGTGCCGAACAGATGCGCGATGACCGCCGGCGACAGCGCGACGTAGCCGCCGTATCCTGCGCCCATCACGAGCGCGAACGCGATCATGACCGGATATGAAGTCGCGGCGAGCCAGATGCCGTAGCTGAGCGCGAGAACGAGGAAGCTTGCCTGGTAGAGCCGCACCACGCCGGCGCGATCGGCGAGGCTGCCCAGGCCCATCCGGCCCGCGACGCTCGCGCCGCCGATGATGCCGACGAGCGCGGCGCTGGAGAAATCGCTGGCGCCGCGCTCGTGAGCGAACGACGGCAGATAGACCAACGGCACGAAGATCACTATCGACACCATCACCGACGACGCGTAGAGGAAGCCGAAGGCCGGGCTGCGGAGCGCGTCGCGGAGATGGACTCGCGATGGCGTCACATGGACGGGAGGCCGCTCGACGATCCATGCGCACCCGAGCAAGACCGTGGTAGTGGCAGCGGCGAATGCGAGGTACGTCGCGCGCCATCCGAGATGTGAGATCAATGTAGCGGCGATCGGCGCACCGCATACGGTGCCAAATCCGATGCCCGCCACCGCGATCCCGAGCGCTGTGTTGCGCCGCCGAAGGAACCATCCGCCGACCACTGCGACCATCGGAACATAAGCGCACGCGACTCCCACGCCGACGCCGATTCCATAAGTCAGGTAGCCGAGCCAGACATGATCGATCATCGACGTCAGCGCGAGCCCCAAACCCATCACGAGCGCTCCCGTCGCGACTACGATTCGCGGGCCGAACCGGTCGGATAGATGACCAGTGACGGGACCCAGGATGCACCACACCAGCACCGTGATCGAGAACACCGCCGAGGTCGCGCTGCGATGCGCGCCGAACTCCGCCGCCATCGGCTTGAAAAACGCGCCGAAGCTGTAGGCGACCGCATACGTAGCACACATCGCGACGAATGCGGCCGCAACCATCCGCCATGCGCGCGGCGAGTCGAACAGCTCGAGCGACGGGATAGCCTCGCGCAATTCTCCCGCACCGGGTTCGCGGGGATCAGCGACGCCCTTCATGCTCGAGGGCAGCGCGCGCGGCCTTGAGTTCCTTGCGCTTGGCGGCGTCGACCGTTGGATAGCGGAGATTCAGTTCCTCGAGCGCGTGGATGATCGCGGCTGCCACCACCAGGTGCGTGTACCATTTCTTGTCCGCGGGAACGACGTACCAGGGCGCGTGCGGAGTGGCGGTGCGCTGAATCATCTCCTCGTAGGCCGCCATGTAGTCGTTCCATCGTTCTCGTTCCGCGGTATCGGTGGTGGAGAACTTCCAGTTCTTGCTGGGTTGTTCGAGCCGTTTCAGGAAGCGATTTTTCTGTTCCTCTTTCGATAAGTTGAGAAAGAACTTCCGGATGACGACGCCGTTGCGCGACAGATAATGTTCGTACGCGTTGATATCGGCGAAGCGTTCATTCCAAATGTTCTTTGTGACGAGCGACGGCGGCATCCGTTCGCGCTCGAGCATCTCCTTGTGCACGCGGACGACGAGAACTTCTTCGTAATAGGAGCGGTTGAAGATTCCGATTCGGCCGCGCTCCGGGATGCATTTGTTGCTGCGCCATAGGAAGTCGTGATTGAGTTCCTCGACAGAAGGCTGCTTGAACGAATAAATCTGGCATCCCTGGGGATTGACGCCGGACATCACGTGCTTGATGACGCCGTCCTTGCCGGCCGCGTCCATCGCCTGGAAGATCAGCAGTATTGCCCACTTGTCCTGCGCGTAGAGCTTGTCCTGCAATTCGATCATCCGCTCGAGGCCGCGCGGCAATTCCTTTTCAGCGAGCCTTTTCGATTTCACGCCGCTTCTATCCGCGGGGTCGAAGTCCTTCATGCGAAACTTGCTGCCGTTGTCGACGCGGTACGGCTTCGATAAATCGGGCACGACTGACATAAGGATGCGCACCTCCCGCCTGGACTGCGGTTGATCGTTACACCACGCTGCGCTCAACAGTCGAGCGCAAGCCGAGGCTACACACCTTTCACTTTGAGGAAAGAATGGTGCGCCATGAGGGACTTGAACCCCCGACCTGATGATCCGTAGTCATCCGCTCTAATCCACTGAGCTAATGGCGCATCCGAACCCTAGAAATTTTCATATCGCAGCCGCGCGAGCAAGCCGACCTGCGTCCTCGCCCCAAAACTTCCAAACAGGCGCGAAGCGCCGCATCCTGGTACCGGGTGCAGGGTCACCCCTGCCGCCCACCGCGCAGGTGATTCAATTCTGCGCCGCTGGAATCCACACCGACACCGTCGTGCCTTCGTGCACCTTGCTCTCGATTCGCAGCGCGCCATGATGCAACTGCACGATGTGCTTGACGATCGCCAGCCCCAGCCCGGTGCCGCCAAGCTCGCGCGAGCGCGCGCGATCGACGCGATAGAATCGCTCCGTCAGACGAGGGATATCCGCCGCTGGAATTCCTTCGCCGGTGTCCACGACCACCAGCGCGACGCCCGGCTTGGCCGCCGCCCCGTTGGAATCCGCGGCTTCGCGCGCCTCGACCGTCACGCGCCCCTCGCGCGGCGTGTACTTGATAGCGTTATCGATCAAGTTGAGCATCACCTGATGCAAGCGGTCGCGATCGCCGGCCACCTTCGGCAATCCCGGCGGGCAATTCACTTCCAGCCGCAGCCCGCGACGACCCGCCTGCTCCTGCATCAGCTCGGCGGCCTCGGACAGCACCCGAGACGGCTCGAGCTGCTCGATCTTGAGCGGCGTCAGCCCGCGCTCCAGATCCGAAAGCGAGACCAGGTCGTCGAGCAGACGCGCCAGCCGCCGCGCCTGCCGCTCGATAATGCCGAGAAAACGGGTCGAGGTCTCGCGATCGTCCACGCCTTGAATCAACGTTTCGGCATAGCCGTACAGCGCGCTCAGCGGAGTGCGCAGCTCGTGCGTCAGATTCGAGATGAAATCGGCGCGCAGCGTCTCGTACGCCTTGAGCTGCGTGATGTCGTGAAACACGAACACCCACGCCGCGCCGCGCGAGGTGCGAATCTGCGCGGCGCTCGCGCTCACATGAAGCGGCGCGGGATTCTGGATCATGATTTCCGCGCTCATAACGCGATCGTCCGTGGACCGCATCGAGCGCCCCACGAACTCCTGCAAGCGCGGGTCGCGGCACAACTCGACGAACGGCCGCGCGCGATAGTCCGTGTCCGCTCCCAGGGCGAAGATGCGCCGGGCGGCGCCGTTGAGCAGAATCACCTCGCCGCGCGAGCCCGTCACGACCACCGCCTCGGCCATGCTGCGCAGGATCGCCTCGAACTCGTCGCGCTGCTCGGCCAGCGAGTCCACGTCGGCGACGATCGAGTCGGCGGCGTCGAGCAAATGATGCTCTGCGCGGCCCATCGGGTCGCTGCCGTCGGGCAGCAGATGCGGCGGCGGACGCCTGCCCTGCAATGCGGTGGCAACCGCGTCGAGTCTTTCTGCGCGTCGCGACAGCGTGCGTCCGATCGACATCGCGGGAATCGCGCCGAGCACAAGTCCGAGCACGACTACGACGGCCACCCACACCGGCGACACCGCGCCGGTGACGGTCAGCGCTACCAGGAGTATGGCGGCGGGTGCGAGACCGATTCCTATCGCTGCGAGCAGGCCGGCGGTCGGCGATCTATCCAAGCGCTTCGGGGTTGAAGCGATAACCGACGCTTCGCACCGTGAGGATCAATTCGGGATTGGCATCGTCGCGCTCGATATGCTGGCGCAGGCGGCGCACGTGCACGTCGACGGTCCGCGGTTCGACGAACGTGTCGCGGCCCCACACCATGTCGAGCAGTTGTTCGCGCGTGTACACGCGCATCGGATGCTGCACGAAAAATTTCAGCAGTTCGAATTCACGTAGCGCAAGCTCCCTGCGCTTGGTGTCGACGAACACCTGGTAGGTGCCGAAGTCCATCCGCAACCGGCCTTTCTCATACGCACCGCCGCCCGAGTCCGGCTCCGAGAGCGGATTTGCGCGACGCAACAGCGCCTTGACGCGCGCGACCAGCTCGCGCGGGCTGAACGGCTTGACCACATAATCGTCGGCGCCCATCTCAAGCCCGAGCACCTTGTCCACCTCGGTGCCCTTGGCGGTCACGATGAGAATCGGCAGATGCACGGTGTCGCGCTCGGCGCGCATCTGGCGGCAGACCTGCAGCCCCGGCATCCCCGGCAGCATCAGGTCGAGCACCATCAGGTCGGGCACGCGCCGCTTGACCTTCTCGAGCGCCTGCGCGCCGTCGATCGCCTCCTCGACGATAAAGCCCTCCTGCGCGAGGTTGTAGCGGATCAGTTCGCGGATGTCGGCGTCGTCTTCAACGATCAACACCCGGTAGCGAAGTCCGCGTTGCGCTTCGGCGGCCGCCGTCGTGGCCTGGCTGGTCTGATTCATCGCTTCATCCTCCTCCACCCTGCATCAGGTTCCCCGCTTCTTGGTTTCGACGTGACGGATCATCTTGCCCTTGACCATGAACGTCACCATCTCCGCGATATTGGTCGCGTGATCGGCGATCCGCTCGAGATACTTGGAAACGAACAGCAGCCGCGTCGCCGACGCGATGGTATGCGGATCCTCGGCCATGTAGCTCAGCAGTTCGCGATAGACCTGGTAGTTGAGCAGGTCGACTTCGTCGTCGCGCGCGATCACCTGGTCGGCCAGGTCGGTGTCGTCGCGCATGAACGCGTCGATACTGTCCTTGACCATCGACTGCGCTATTTCCGCCATCCGCGGCAAGTCGATATAGGGCTTGAGCTGTGGAACTTCGTTCAGTTCGAGGGAGCGCTCGCAGATATTGACAGCGTTGTCGCCGATTCGTTCGAGGTCGGTGGTGATCTTCAGTCCCGTCGTGATGAAGCGCAGGTCGCTGGCGGTCGGCTGATGCAGCGCGAGCAGCCGGATGCACTGCTCGTCGTTATCGTTGTCCATCCGGTTCACTTCTTCGTCGCGCTGGATTACTTCGCGGGCGTGGTCGCTGTCCCGATTGACCAGCGCGTCGACCGCCTCGGCGATTTGACGCTCGACCAGCCCGCCCATCTTGAGCAGACCCGCGCGCAAGCCGCGCAAATCCTCTTCGTACTGCCTGTTCGTATGCTGCGGCTGGGTACTATCCATTTTTGCCTTCCCCGAGATCAGCCGAATCGCCCGGTGATGTAATCCTCGGTCTCACGCTTGGTGGGGTTGGTGAAGATCTGCTTGGTCTCCCCGTATTCGACCAGGTCACCGGTGTACATGAATGCCGTCATGTCGGAGCAGCGCGCGGCTTGCTGCATGTTGTGCGTCACAATGACGATAGTGTACGCCGACTTAAGTTCCAGCAATAGTTCCTCGATGCGCGCGGTTGAGATCGGATCGAGCGCCGAGCACGGCTCGTCCATCAGCAGCACCTCGGGCTGAACCGCCAGCGCTCGCGCCACGCACAGGCGCTGCTGCTGCCCGCCCGACAAGCTCCCGCCGGGACGTCGCAGGCGGTCCTTCACCTCCTCCCAAAGCGCCGCCTGGCGCAGGCTTCGCTCGATCACCCCGGCGCGCTCCGCACGGCTTACCTCGACCCCGTTCAACGTCAGTCCCGCCGCGACGTTGTCTTCTATCGACATGGTTGGAAAGGGCGTCGGTTTCTGGAAGACCATCCCGATTCGCCGCCGCACCTGCACCGGATCGACTCCGTCGCCGTAGATATTATTCCCGTCGAGAATCACCTCGCCGGTCGCGGTCGCGCCGGGCACAACTTCGTGCATCCGGTTGAGGCATCGCACCAGCGTCAACTTGCCGCATCCCGACGGTCCGATGATCGCGGCGATACGATCTTCCTCGAAAGACAGGCTGACGTCTTTGAGCGCGCGATTCTTGTGGAAATACGCGTTGAGATTTTTGACGACCAGCTTTTCTGCCATGACTACCTTGGCGCTTTCGCCGCCCCGCCTGTCACCCATCGCACGCCCAACTCGAGCGCGAGAATTATCCCCGTCAGCACCAGCGCGCCCGCCCACGCCTGCCGCTGCCAGTCCGCAAAGGGCGAGATGGCATACGTGTAAACCTGGACCGTCAACGTATTGATCGGATGGAACAGCGAAGTGGACCAGAACCGGTTGCCGAACGCCGTGAACAGCAGCGGCGCAGTCTCGCCCGACACCCGCGCCACCGCCAGGATTACTCCGGTGGTGATTCCCGACAGTGCCGTGCGCGCCACTACTGACAACGTCGTCCGCCAATTCGGCACGCCCAGCGCTAGCGACGCCTCGCGTAGTTCCGGCGGCACCAGCAATATCATCTCCTCGGTAGTGCGCGCGACCAGCGGAATCATGATCGCCGCCAGCGCGACCGATCCGGCCAGCGTCGAGAACCCCCCGAACGGCCGCACGACCACTGCGTAGGCAAAAATTCCGACCACGATCGTCGGAACCCCCATCATGACGTCTGCTGAGAAGCGCACCCAGTTGGTGAACTGGCTCGCGCGATTGGCCGCAAGGTAAAGTCCCGCGCCCACTCCGATCGGCACACCGATCAGGCACGCGATTCCCACCACCTCCAGCGTGCCGACGATCGCGTTGGCCATCCCGCCGCCCTTTTCGCCGACCGGCGCCGGCATGTGCGTAAAGAACGCCCAATTCAAGCTCGCGAAACCCTTGGTGAGCAGATAGCCCAACACCAGGAACAGCGGGATCAGCGTCACAACGGTCGCGCCGACTGTGATCGCCATCACCGCATCGCTCTTGAACTTTCGATAGCGATAGCTGGTCTCGCCGTGAATTGTGCTGAGAGCCCCGGCCGCCATTATTTACCCGCCTCCCGATAACGTCGCCGCTGAACGCCAAGCACCAGCGCGCGCGCCACGACGTTGAGCACGATTCCGAGAATCAACAGTACCAGTCCAAGTTCGATCAGCGCGGCGACATATAGATCAGAAGTGGCCTCCGCGAATTCATTGGCGATTACGCTGGCGAGCGTCGCCGCCGGCTTGAACAGCGACGTGGAAATCTGCGCCGAGTTGCCAATTACCATCGCTACCGCGATCGTCTCGCCGAGCGCGCGCCCCAAGCCAAATATTATCGCGCCGATCACTCCGGTCATGCCGTACGGGATCACCGCCGTCTTCACCATCTCCCACTTGGTCGCGCCAAGCGCGAGCGCGGCCTCGCGCTGCGTATGTGGAACGACCCGAAACACGTCGGTACACAGCGACGAAATGTACGGGATGATCATGATGGCGAGGATTAGCCCCGCCGAAAGCATCCCGACCGCCACCTTGGGCCCCTGGAAGAACGGCAGCCAGCCGAAATAGTGCGCCAGCGGCGGCTCGATATGGTCGCGGATCCACGGACCCATCACGAACACCGCCCACAGTCCGTACACGACGCTGGGAATCGCGGCCAGCAGATCGACCAGGAAGCCCAGCCGATGGCTCAGCCAGTCGGGCGCCATCTCGCTCAGGCATAGCGCGACGCCTAGACTTAGCGGCACCGCGACCACCAGCGCGATGAACGACGAAACGAAAGTCCCATAGATGAACGGCAGCGCGCCGTATTGATCGTTGACCGGATCCCAGTCCGTGGTGACGAAGAAATGCAGCCCGAACGCGCGAATCGCCGGAAAGCTGTCGGCAATCAGCGCAACCGCGAGACCGACCAGCAACGCCAGAATCGCCAGCGCAAGGATAAATGTCGCGGTGTTGAAAATTCGATCGCCGAACAGGCGCACATGCACCGGCGCCATCGTGCGCTCGCGCCGGACCGCCGCGATACTGTCGGCCATCGAACCTTCTAATTCGGACAAACGCTCTCTTCCTACAGAATTTTTTATCGCACTCACGTCGGGAGCCGGCCAGTACGTCCAGGCCGGTCTATCCGTAGCCATTAATCATACGCACCGATTGTTGCGGGAATGTTACGGAATCGCACTGAATCCGCGAATTTACGGCGAAATCGCAGTAAAACATCGCCTCTTTCGGGTTGCATCAAGGCTCCGAAATCCGCTCCAATCCAGCCGTACGCAGCAATTCGGGTGGGACCTTGCAGCTATCCGACTGAGAGGAGACGAATGTCAGAGACGCACAAATTCTTCACCGGGATTTTCGCTTTCGAGGGGCGCGGGCTGGAAGAGCCGGTTAGCCTCGAGCCTAAGGCCGTCTATACGGTGCCGCCGGACAAGCGCGCGCAATTCATCTACGGGCGGATCGGCAACCCGACCACCGAATTTCTTTATGTAGCGCTCCAGCGCGATAGCAAATCGATCCGTTTGTTCCCGTGCGGTCCGAAGAGCGGAATCACCGTGCCGCTTGCGATCATCGATGACTGCCTACCCCGCAGCGTGGTCGAACTAAGGGTCGGCGCGCCCGAGGGGCTCGCGGCCAAGGTAATGATCGACGTCGGCTGGGTGGAGTTCGAGTGATGAGTGCCAAACGCAACCTGGTGGTCATCGGCAACGGCATGGCCGGCGCGCGGACGGTCGAGGAGATTCTCGCACGCGGCGGCGCCGGGATGTTCAACATCGCGATGTTCGGCGGCGAACCGTTCGGCAACTACAACCGTATCCTGCTCTCCTCGGTGCTCGACGGCTCGCGTCAGGCCGGCGAAATTCTTCTCAACCCTCTCCGCTGGTACGAGGAAAATGCCATCCGCCTGCATGCGGGTGTGTACGCCGCGCGTATCTTGCGCTTCGCCCGCCGCGTGAACGGCGCCGACGGATCTCAAGAGCCTTACGACCGGTTGATTATCGCAACCGGCAGCCGGCCCTATATCCCGCCGCTCGCCGGGTTGACGCTGGCGGACGGCGGCATGAAGCCGGGCGTGTTCGGCTTTCGCAGCCTCGACGATTGCCGCCGCATGGCTGACTATGCGAGCGGGAAAAAGCGCG
The DNA here is from genome assembly GCA_963724395.1 of uncultured delta proteobacterium. Taxonomy (GTDB): domain Bacteria; phylum Desulfobacterota; class Binatia; order Binatales; family Binataceae; genus Binatus. The sequence continues at coordinate 2,193,701 of CAVRUK010000006.1, forward strand.
CGGCTGTTATCGGCGGTGGTCTTCTCGGTCTCGAATGCGCGCACGGATTGCACAGTCTCGGCCTCGACGTCAACGTCGTCCATCGCTCGACCCATCTGATGAATCAACAACTCGACCCCGCCGCCGGCGCGATCCTCGGGTCGCTGGTCGAGAAAAAAGGCCTGCGCGTGCATCTCGGGGCGGACACGCTTGAGGTCCTCGGCGGCGACCGTGTGAGCGGACTCAAGTTCAAGAACGGCGAGACCCTCGAGTGCGACTTGGTGGTCTTCGCTACCGGAATCAAGCCCAATGCCGAAATCGCGAGGCGATGCGGGCTCACCGTCGAGCGCGCGATCGTGGTCAACGACCAGATGCAGAGTCATGACGATCCGCGCATCTACGCGGTCGGCGAATGCATCCAGCATCGCGGACTGACCTACGGCCTGGTCGCACCCGTATGGGAGCAGGCGAAGGTGCTGGCCGACCATATCACCGGTATCGATCGCAAGGCCTCTTACCACGGCTCCAGAACGGCCACGCGGCTTAAGGTGATAGGCGTCGAGCTGACCTCGATGGGCCTGATCGAGCCCGGTCTGGAGCGCGACGAGGTGGTCCAGTTCACGGAGCCGCGGCGCGGGACCTACAAGAAGGCGATCATCCGCGACGGTCGTCTGGTGGGTGGCATCCTGATGGGTGATATGAGCAAGGCCGCCGCCCTGCTCCACGCCTTCGACAGCAACGGCGCGATTCCCGAGGAGCGAATCAATCTGCTCTTCGACATCGGCGGCGGTCCGCCGAAACGGGTCACGCTCGAGCAGATCCCGCTCGACGCGCAAGTCTGCAACTGCCAGAGCGTCACCAAGGGCGCGCTGATGGATTGCGTCAAGCGGGGGATGCGCACGTTCGAGGCCGTCGCGCAGGCAACCCGCGCGGGCACGGCGTGCGGGTCATGCGAGTCGATGGTGCGCGAGGTCGTCGAGTGGGCCTGCGGAGGTCAGCCCGCCGACGGAGCGGATGATGCTCCGCTCCCCGGCTCGGACGGCGAGCATGAGTTGCAGGCCCGGTACGGAAAGAGCCTGCAGGCAACCGCCTTCTACAAGCGCCAGGTGCTCGATCATCTCAACTCTGCGATGCAGGCTTTCATCGCACGCCAGGAGATGATGTTTGTGGGAACCGCTGACGCGAAAGGACACGCCGACGCCTCGTTTCGCGCCGGCCATCCCAACTTCGTCAAGGTGCTCGACGAGCGAACCATCGCGTATCCCGAATTTCACGGCAACGGCGTCATGTCGAGCATGGGAAACATCTCCGAGAATCCGCATATCGGTCTCATCTTCATCGATTTCACCAAAGACCGCATCGGCCTGCATGTGAACGGCACAGCGCGGATTGTCGAGCACGAAGAGTTCGTCCGCCTGATGAAAGATCATCCGGCCGGAGAAAGTGTGTGGCAGGATCCGACCCTGCTCGGCATCATGAACAGCGGCGCCGGAATCCTCGAACGCTGGATGATGGTCACGGTCGACGAAGCCTTCATCCATTGCTCCAAGCACATTCCTCTAATGAAGAAGGTCGAGCTCGACCGCGAGTGGGGAACCGACGACGCAAAGGCCAAGGGCGGAGATTACTTCGGCGCAGCCAGCGGCCAGAAATAATCTCCGAGGACTGGGTGCAGGGGTCACCCCTGCCCAAGGAGGTGCGGAACCCACCGTGGGTTCCGCGTTAGATTTTGGATATTCGTTCCACGCCCCCCATATAAGGCCGCAATACTTCCGGAATCGTCACGCCACCATCCTCATTCTGATAATTCTCAAGCACCGCAATCATGGTCCGCGGCAAGGCCAGTCCCGAACCGTTTAGGGTGTGCACCAGCTCGGGCTTGCCGCCTTTAGTCTTGAAACGAATCTTCGCGCGCCGCGCCTGGAAGTCCGTGCAATTGGAAACCGAGCTGACTTCGAGCCACTCGCCGCATCCCGGCGCCCACATTTCCAAATCGTAAGTCACCGCGCTGGCGAAGCTGAGATCGGCGGTGCACAGCTCGACGACGCGAAACGCAATCTTCAGCCGCCGGCAAATCTCCGCGGCGTCGTTGACCATCTTGTGGAATTCATCGTCCGACGTTTCGGGACGCACCAGCTTGACCATCTCGACCTTGTCGAACTGATGCCCGCGTTTGATACCGCGCACGTCGCGCCCCGCCGACATCTTCTCGCGCCGAAAGCACGGCGTGTACGCGGTCAGGTAGATAGGCAGCGCGCTTTCGTCGAGTGTTTCGTCGCGATGCAGGCTGGTCAGCGGAACCTCGGCGGTCGGGATAAACCAGAAGTCATCCTCGGCGTCGTGGTACATCGTGTCCGCGTTTTTCGGCAGATGCCCGGTGCTGGTCGCCGTCTCGGTGCTCACCATCAGCGGCGGAATTATTTCGAGATAGCCTTGCTCCCGCTTGACGTCGAGCATCCATGCAATCAGCGCGCGCTGGAGCCTCGCGCCCGCGCCGCTCAACACATAGAACCGCGTACCCGACAATTTCACCCCGCGATCGAAATCAATGATCCCAAGATTCTCGCCAAGCTCCCAATGCGGCAGCGGCTTGAACGCCGTGAACTCCAGCGGCGTCCCCTCAGTCTTGATGACGCGGTTGTCAGCCTCGCTGGCGCCGACGACGACATACGGCCGCGGAATGTTCGGGAGCATAAGCGCCAGCTCCTCGACCTCTTTCTCCGCGAGACTGAGCTGCGTGCCCAACATCAGCAACGGATTGCTCGCATCTACCGTTTCGCCGGCGGAAAGCTTGGCGAGCTTCTCTTCATCCGCTTCTTCGGCGCGAATCTTGGCAATCTCAGCCGCGCGCTCATCCGGCGGCAGCTTGCCGACTTCCCGCGCCCGCCGCTTGCGGTCCGCGCGCAGTTGATCGACCTCCGCCTGCAGCTTGCGACGTTTCAGGTCAGCCGCGAGCAGCCTGTCAACCTCGACGGCCTCGACGCCGCGCTTGGCGAGTTCGCCCTTCACGAAATCGGGCCGTTCACGAATCAGCTTGATATCCAGCATTCAGAATGCGTTCCTCAACAGTTCAATCTCCAGCCGCCTGCCCGACGCGTCCACCGCCACGATGTCGAATCGCATCTCGGTGTCACCGGCGCGATAGCGCTCGGCAAATACTTCCGCCGCGCGCCGCATCCGACTTTGCTTGCGCGCATCGACGGCCTCTTCCGGCGCACCCGCCGCGCGACTCCGTCGGGTCTTCACCTCGACGAACACCAAAGTGTCTCCGTCCATCGCCACCAAGTCGATTTCCGCTCCCACCGCGCGAAAATTCCTCGCGACTATCCGGTAGCCAATCCGCCGCAAATGCTTTTCGGCAGCACGCTCGCCACGTCGTCCCAGCGGAAGCTGTGCTCGAAACGCCGTCAGCCACGTCACAGCCCTGTCCATCGCTTCGCGCGGCTTCATCTTATCCAACGCGCCCCCATTCTCGCGAGATGGCCACGAGGCTAGAGTCCAGCGCCCGCCGCCGCAAGCGAACCGCATCGCGACGGGCATGGGGATGAACTTTTCAGCCTGACCACTGCCGACTTTCTGTGCTACTCATAGGGTATGCGTCAGAACGCCCCCTACTCGCCCAACTCTCCTCATCCGGTCCCCCATCCCGCGCGGGAAGGGTTAGGGGTTAGGTTCCTTGGACAGCATGAGCGACAAAAAACTTTTTTTGACGGAACGAAGCTACCGATGGTAGCCGAGCCCTCACGTACCCACTACATATGGTATAAATCAGGCTTTCCGGCCTTATTCAATCAGTCAGAATCGCGCCCGTTCCCGGTCTTCCGACTGCCGGATTGGGATGGACAACCGGATCTAATGAAGGCGACAATGCGCGGCTATGGAATCGTGGTTTAATAAAGCAAGATTCGGGATGTTCATCCATTGGGGCCATTGCAGCCAGCGCGGGCTCGAGCTGTCGTGGCCGCTGGTCGGCGGCGTCGGCGCGCTGCCGGACGGCCAGAGCATCGCGGTAGACGAGTATCGCTCGACCGCCAAAACCTTTAATCCCACCAACTGGGACGCCCGCGCGCTGGCCCGAATGGCTAAACGCGCCGGTATGCAGTACGCCGTTCTGACTAGTAAACATCACGACGGCTTCTCGATGTTCCATACGAAGCATTCTGACTATTCAATTGAGTATTCGCCGTTCAAGCGTGATATAGTTCGTGAATATACAGATGCGTTCCGTGCCGAGGGCCTCAAGGTCGGACTGTACTACTCACTTATCGACTGGCATCACCCTGACTATCCTGCTTTTCTCGAGTCGGACAAACCTTACAAGTGGGGCAACTGGCGCCGCTCGACGCCTGAGCAGTGGTCTCGGTTCATCGAGTTCATGTTCGCCCAGATGCGCGAGCTGTTGACCAACTACGGCAAGATCGATCTGCTCTGGTTCGACGGCGGATGGGAGCGCACGCCCGAAGAATGGAAGTCGCGCGAGTTCGTCGAGATGATCCACTCGCTCCAGCCCGAGGTCGTCATGAACGATCGCATTCCCGGTTACGGCGACTATCAAACGCCCGAACAGGCCGTTCCGCCCAAGCCGCCCGAAGGCCCGTGGGAGACCTGTCTGACGATCAACAATAGCTGGGGCTACAATCCTGCCGACAAGGACCTCAAATCGACGCGCTCTCTCATCCACACTCTGTGCGAAGTGGCCGGCAAGGGCGGCAATCTGCTCCTCAACGTGAGTCCGATGGGCGACGGCGCACTGCCGCCCGAACATGTCGAGCGGCTCGAAGCGATCGGCAGCTGGATGGACCGCAACAACGAGGCGATTGTCGGCACTGACCCCGGCCTCGAGCCGTGGCAGTTCTACGGACCGTCAACGCGACGCGGCAATCGCGTCTACCTCCACGTTCTGATGAAGCCCTACGAGTCCGTCTCGGTGCGCGGCGTGAAAGTCCGGCGCGTCGGCGACGTGCGTCCGCTGGCGAGTACGATTTCGCTCAAGGCGCGCAGGCGAATCGCCGCGGCCGACACATTGTTCAACCAGGATCCCATCGGCGAGCTCGTGATCGCGACGCCCGACAGCGCGCTCGACTCGATGGCGACGATCATCGCCGTCGACTTCCAGCGCTAGCCGATCTGTTTGGTTCGTCTACGGCGCCGCGACAGTCGCGGCGCTCGCCGCCGGCGCCGGCGTCGTGCAGTACGGAGCGGGGAAGGTTGCATTGCTTGCCGCGCGCTCGGCTAGCATCTTCTGGAGATCTTCCTGGCAGTGGTTTTCCCGGGTTTGATAGTAGCGGTACCGGTAGGTTTTAACCGACGCGTCCGGTGGCATGACCAGAATTGGGCCGCTCATCTTGGATGCTTCCTCGGGCGTGTATCCCATTTCGGCCGGGGTCGGCGGCCCAGGCGGTGTTTTTGATGTCCAGAGCGGCAGACCGGGCAGGCTCAACGATCGCAGACCATTCGAATCCTCGGACCACTCAATACACCCGACCAGGCCGCAACACCAGATTGCCACTGCGATTAGTACGGCGCGTCTTAAGATGATTGTCGCCCTCCGTTTACTCATCGAGTCGCGAGGAGAAGTGGAACAGGAAAACCCCGATAACCGTATGTTAGCGGGGCGCACTACATCATGGACCGGTGGCGAAAGTCCACTCGTACCGCTTGCCGTTCACGCTCATCGACACCGCGTACTTCGCGCCTTTGTCGAGCGGGGCGCGCGGAATCACAACGGCCGTGCCGTACGACTTCAGAACGTTGCGCCCCAGCTCTTGCGAGTATGCATCGGGATTCGAGTAGCTGGTCGAATCGAAGCCGCATGCTTCGACCGGAGTGCGGCTGGCGTCGGCGCGCTCTCGCGCGAGTGAGTATTCGCTGAGATGAGTATCCATCCAGTTGCCGAGCTGAAGTGTAATAGCCAGTCCGCTCGGCTGCTCATAGCCGGGGCAGCTGGTACGCGGATCCGGCCACTCGTTGGCGAACGACGTTGTCGCGACGGTACCGCCGTCCGGAGGAAACTCGATCGGCAGCGCCGCCTTCGCGGCCGCCGGCATCTTCCCCTGCGAGCCTTTCAACAGGTTGAGTCCCGCCGCGCACGCTCCCGCTTCGCAGTAGATTCCGAAGCCCGCACTGGTCAGTCGCGGATTCAGTATCGGCATGCGATGGAACGGTATAGCTATCCAGCCGTCGATCGACCACGCCGGCGAACCCCATGTGTCCGAGCGCGATACGCCTCTCATCGACCAAACATCCATGTCGCTGGATTTGGCCGCCTCGAGTCCTTCGGGCGTAAAGTTCGGGCTCCCCGGATCCTCCGTATGCATCTCAGCGCCGAGTCCGCGACCCTCGATCGCGTCGTGGTAGTTCTTGACGATGTAGATAGTATGCGCGCGATCGCCCTTACTCAGCTCCGGATCTTCGACGATCGGCGGCAGCTTGACCATCGCACGGTAGTAATTCACTCGCCTCAGCCATTCGGGCTCGGCGGCTGCGGGATTCTCCGACTCCCTTGGCGTTGAACTTGCCGTTGCCTCCGCCTTGGCCGATACCGACTGAGCATTGGTCTGACTATTGGTTTGAGTATTAGTTTGAGTATTGGTCGCCGAAGGCTCAGTGTTGGACCGGCGCGACGAAATCCGTGCGAAAACTGCCGACGCGGCGGGAGCGATCTCGCTCTGATAGCGAGCTGCCGCGAATCCCACGATGAACATCACGGTCAGAATCACCAGTCCCCATCGCATGCGGCGCGGCGCCGACGCCGGATCGAATGCAAACCGCACCGAGCCAAACTTGATCTCATCGCTAGGCTTGAGCGCGGCCGGTTTGCGCAATCGCCCGCCGTTGACAAACGTACCGTTGGTCGAGCCGAGGTCCGCCAGCTCGAAACCGCCCGCCGTGCGCGTAATCCTTGCGTGGCGGCGCGATACTGTCGTGTCGTCTATCACGACATCGTTCGACGGATGACTGCCAATGTCTATTGTCGGCTTGTCTAGTGAGTATTCACGCTGACTCGAACTGCCTATTGATACGAGACGACTCCGCGCGCCCTCGTTCTGACCCGGAAGTTTGTCCGCGGCGCCCTGCTTCGGAGACATCGACCGCCTAACCCAGGTTCCAGAAGCGGCCCACGTTGTGCGCCGCCCGCTCGATCATCGGCATCACCCGATCGCCGCCATCGCCCGCACGAATCGGCTCATCGGCGTCGCGCCCAAACTCGTCGACCACCGCGCGTCCCGACTCCGCGATTGCTTCGAGGTCATAACCGCCTTCGAGCGCCGCGACCATCTTCCCGCCGCAGTATTCCGCCGCCAGCCGCTTCACCCTTCGCGCCATCGCCGCAAAACCCGACTCCGTCAGGCGCATCTGCGCGAGAGGATCGCGGAAGTGGCCGTCGAAGCCTGAAGAGATGAGTATGAACTCGGGTTTGAAGTGACGTCCGACCGGCATGATCAAGCGATCGAACACCCGCAGATATTCGGCGTCGCCGAATTCCGCCGGCATCGGCAGATTGACGGTGAAGCCCATTCCCGCTCCGTAGCCGATTTCGTGGAGCGAGCCGGTGCCGGGGTAATGCGGAAACTGATGCGTGGATACGTAAAGCACTTCGGGCGATTCGTAAAATATATCCTGCAAGCCATTGCCATGATGCACGTCCCAATCGACTATCATCACCCGCTTGAGTCCGCGCGATTCCAATAGCCACTTCGCGGCGATTGCTACATTGTTGAAGAAGCAGAATCCCATGGCCCGATTAGGTAGTGCGTGATGCCCCGGCGGCCGCACGATGGCAAATCCATTATCTATTTCTCCGTCCATCACCGCCTCGACTGCGGTAAGCACGCCGCCGGCAGAAAGCAGCGCGGTCTCGTAGGTATCGCGTGAGGTGTGCGTATCCGGATCGAAGTCGAACCGATCCATCGACGCCGTCCGCGCCACCGTCGCGATATACTCAGGTGTATGGCAGCTCGCAATTTCCTCGTGCGTCGCTTCTCGCGGCGCCAACATCCTCAAGTCCGGCCGCGTGAGCGACTCCGCCATCTCGATCATGACTTCGGCGCGCTGCGGACGCTCGGGATGCGCCCGGCCGGCGAAGTGCTTCAGGTAGCGGCGATCCGCGACGACTCCGGTTTTAAGCATCGTTGACACCCCGATATAATGATTACTGACATGGAACAGATAAAGTTGCGCGGAATTTCCCCGCGCGTTGAATAGTCATGAAATCGCACTGGCGAGTGCGGCGGACGGTCATCGAAGCTTGGACCTTTTTGAAATAGCTCTGATTCTTGCGATCGCGCTGATCGTTGTCGGCCCCGAACGCCTGCCTGAGGTTATGCGCACTGTCGGAAAAATCTTGCGCGAGCTGCGCCTGGCGAGCAATACCGTCCTCCACGAGCTGACCGAGGTGCTCGACGAGCCACCCGCGTCGGCGCCGGCATCCAAAGCGCCACCGCCGCCGCCCGCTGCGCCCAAATCCGAGCCGCCCGCTCCCATTCAGCCTCCCGAGAATACATAGCCGGTTAATCCGCACCGTGCCTAGCGAGAATATCACACCGCCAGCGGTCATCGAGGCGACGACCCCGGAACAGGCCGGGATGTCCCTCATCGAGCATCTGCAGGAACTCCGCACGCGCCTGATTCGCGCCTTCATCGCAATCGGCGTCGGCTTCATCATCGCCTACGCAATCGCCGATCCGCTCTTCCACATGCTGACCTGGCCGATTCGCGAGGTCTCCGGCGGCAAGGTGCTGCTGATCGGAACGGGAGTCGGCGAGGCGTTTTACACCAAGATAAAAGTCGCGCTCATCGCCGGCCTGTTCATCGCCAGCCCCGCGGTATTTTACGAGCTCTGGAAATTTATCGCGCCGGGTTTGTACGAAACCGAACGCAAAATGGCCAAGCCATTCGTTTTCTTCGCGTCGATGTTTTTTGTGCTCGGCGGATATTTCTGCTGGGCCGTGGTTTTCAAAATCGGCTACGCGTTCTTCCTGGGCCAATACGCGAGCATCGGCGTCACCCCGACAATTCGCATCAGCGAGTATCTCGCGTTCTCATCCAAGCTCCTGCTGGCGTTCGCGCTCACCTTCGAGATGCCGATTTTTGCGTTCTTCTTCACCAAGCTCGGGATGATCGATTACAAGATGATGCTCGGTTACTGGCGCTATGCGATCCTCGCCATCTTCATCGTCTCCGCGGCGCTCACTCCGCCCGACATGGTTTCGCAGTTCCTGCTAGCGATTCCGCTGCTGCTGCTCTACGCTGTCAGCGTCGGCGTCGCCTGGATGTTTCGACTTAAGCCCGCGGAAAAGACATCATTGACAACGCCGGAACAACCCGAAACTGTCTGATCCGAAACGAATTGAAGGAAGGGTCGCATGGCACGAATTCTGACCTCTCCGGTCGCCACTGGTGCGCCCGGTATCCAGCCGCGATGGACCCGCAGCGCCAAGGACGCGGTCTGCACCGCCTATTCCTCATCGAGCCGCTTATGGTTCACCACCTCCGCCGGCGTCCTTAACGAGATTTACTTCCCCACCATCGATCAGCCACAGGTCCGCGACCTCCAGTATCTCATCACCGATGGCGAGACCTTCTTCCACGAAGAACGGCGCCATCTCGAATCCACCACCGAGTACCTCGACAACCCCGGACTCGGCGTCCGAATCGTCGGCCGTTCACCCGACGGCCGCTATCTTCTCGTCAAGGAAATCATTACCGATCCTCATCTGCCGACTCTGCTCATCCACACCCGCCTCGAGGGTGACGCGGAGCTGCTCAAGAGACTCCACCTCTATGTCCTGCTCGCGCCGCATCTTTGTGTCGGCGGATGGGGTAACAACGGCCACGTGGCCAGAATGGTCGGACACGAGTTCATAACCGCCAACAAGGACGGGGTATGGCTGGCTTTGGGAGCCACCGTGCCCTTTCTGAAGTGTTCATGCGGATACGTGGGAAGCACCGACGGATGGCAGGACGTCAGCGCCAACTTCATGATGGACTATCAGTTTGCGGCCGCGCTCGACGGCAATATCGCCTTGACCGCCGAGATCGATTTGCGCAAGGGCTACACTTTTACGCTTGGCGTCGGCTTCGGCCGCGAGCTAAATCGCGCGGTGACTACCCTCTATCAGTCGCTCGCTGATCCTTTCCCCGAGCATCGCGCGCGCTTCCTCGAGCAATGGGATCGCGCGAGCCGCCACTTCCTGCCGCTCGAAAAATTCGCCGGCGACGGCGGCGCCCTCTATCGCCGCAGCCGCGAACTGCTGCTCGCGCACGAAGATAAATCCTATCCCGGCGCGCTCATCGCGTCGCTCAGCATCCCGTGGGGCGAGGCCAAGAGCGACGAGGACCTTGGCGGCTACCATCTGGTCTGGACCCGCGACATGGTCAACAGCGTGACCGGCCTGGCCGCTGCCGGTGACGCCGCCACCGCCCTGCGCGCACTCATCTACCTGGCATGCGCGCAGCGAGCCGACGGCGGCTTCCCGCAGAATTTCTGGATCGACGGCCAGCCCTACTGGAACGGTATTCAGCTTGACGAAGTCTCGTTTCCGATGATGCTCGCGTGGCGGATGCACAAACATGGCGGGCTCAAGGATTTCGATCCGTATCCGATGGTGCTGCGGGCAGCCTTCTTTCTAATCGACAACGGACCGCCCACGCCGCAGGAGCGATGGGAAGAAAACGCCGGCTACTCGCCCTCGACGCTGGCGGCAAATATCGCCGGCCTGGTCTGCGCGGCCTGCTTCGCTCGCGATCGCGGCGACCCTGCGACCGCGCGATTCATCGAGGACTACGCCGACTTCCTCGAAGCGCACATCGAAACCTGGACCGTCACCAACCACGGCTTCCTCGTCCCCGGCATCAAGCGCCACTTCGTCCGCATCAATCCCATCGACACCGGCGATCCCGACGCCGACGAGAGCCTCGAGGGCAAGCGCGTCTGCATTCACAATCGCGCGCCCGGCGAGCAGACCGAGTTCCCGGTCGCGGAAATCGTTGACGGCGGATTCCTCGAGCTGGTCCGTTACGGGATTCGCAAAGCCGGCGATCCGCTGATGGAAGATTCGCTGCGCGTCATCGACGCCGTCATCAAGACCGAATTCCCCGCCGGTCCATGCTGGCGCCGCTATACCCACGACGGCTACGGACAGCGCGACGACGGAGGTCCGTTCATCGTGTGGGGCCGCGGACGTCCGTGGCCGCTGCTGACCGGTGAGCGCGGGCATTACGAGTTCGCGGCGGGACGCGACCCGATGCCCTACGTCAAAGCGATGGAAGGGTTTGCGAATTCTACCCAGTTGCTGCCCGAACAAATCTGGGATCAACCCGACCTGAAGCATGCGCTGCTCAAGTACGGCTACCAGACCGGCAGCGCGACGCCCCTGATGTGGGCGCATGCCGAGTACATCAAGCTGTTGCGCTCGGTCTCGGACGGCCGCGTGTTCGATATGATTGCCGAAGTGAAGGACCGCTACCAGAAGCCGGGACGAAAACCGAGTCGCCTGTCCGTCTGGAAATCCAACCACCGCCTCAGGTCGGTTTCACCCGGCGACCGCCTGCGCATCCAGGCGACCAGGCCATTTACGCTTCACTGGACCAACGACGAATGGCAGCACGCCAATGACACCGCGTCCACCTCAACACCGCTCGGCTTCGACTACGTTGACATCGACGTCGGCATAGGCGCCGCCGCACCGATTCACTTTACCTTCAACTGGCGCGAGACGCGCGAGTGGGAAGGCCGCGACTACGCCGTCGCGATTTCGAAGTGATTTCCTTAACGCTTGGCAAGCTCTCGTGTGAACTCACCTCCAGAATTTAGCGGCCAAACGCGCGACCGTCGGTGCGTCGGAGGCGGTGTCGAAGTAGCTCCGAAACCCTCAGTATCGGCAGATTCGACCGTCCGTTCGCTACTTTTATGACTAGGGGATAACTAGGTTAATTTCGCGGAAAAGGTCTCGAAGGGCGGTCACGTCGGGAAGAAAGCGCCGATGGCGACATAGGGCTTGTCCCAGTTGCTCCAATGGTCCCTGGCCTTGAAGATCCGGCGATGCAAAAATGATAAGAAATGCTAACTTCGCGAAAACCATCGAATAGGTCGTGCGCGTAGTCATTCACAGGGGGTACCTCAACCCGCGCCAGGAACGCTTCGTTCTCGAGTACCTCAGACACGGCAATGGGACAAAGGCGGCCGTCTGCGCCGGCTACGCTGCCTCTTCGGCCGCGGTGCAGGCCCATCGCCTGCTTAGGAACGAAACGGTTGTAGGCAAGATTCGCGCCCTCCAAAACCGCGACCAGCAGAGGCACGAGGAGATGGTTAAGAAGACTTTGCGCGCGCTCCAGGCGATCGCATTCGCCTTTCCCGGCCGGCTGTTTGACCGCAACGGGAACTTCCTGCCGACCAACAAGATGCCGAAGGACGTGCAGCGCGCCCTCAATGGCCTCGAACTCGAGGTTTCGGTCAAAGGCGGGGTCCGGACGGTGAAACTAAAGTTTCCCGAGAAACTGGCCCGACTAGCGATGTCGAGGAAACGCTTCGGGATGTCCCCCAAGCGACCTAGAGCAGGCAGATAGTCGGCGCCCATCTGATTTTTCGTGTCGGTGTGTCTGGTTCTCCGTCTTCGAGCCAAAGCGCCTGAGGGCGTTCCAGCGGCAACCACACCACGAATCCCGCCGGACTGGCCAATCAACGCGGCAAACACCGCATTTTCGGGCAATTACTTGCCGTTAGCTCAGGCTGCTGTCACGATTCCAAATCTTCGTCACCCACGAACTCTTCGATTGGGACCGGAAGAGAGCGCGATTGTTTCCACGACCCGGAAAAGGACGCGTAGCGCGAAGCGGCACAATGGACTGGCCGCCTAGTGAAATGGCTGTGCTTCCACGGCGCAGCGGGGATTAGCGGTCACCGGCCGGGCATCTCCGAAAAGCTAGGACCGATGGAGATTGGTTGTCGGCGAGGTGATTTGGCGGGGCCGGAGAATCTAGCGGCACTCCGATGAAGTGGTTTATCTACTTCTAACAAGCGTCGATTTCGGTGGAGGGTCGAGAAACCTGACGAAAGAGTTTCTGTCGGACCCCACTCTGTTTTCTGTTGTCAATGTAGCCAAGTCACCCAATTATGAAAGCCCATTAACGAACTATCTCGAAGAGATCCGACGCGGAACAGTCAAGATAATCGCACAGCTTGGCGATGTCACTAAGGTCCACTCGGCGCGCGCGATCGTAATACAATTTGGAGAGCATGTTGCGACTAATGCCTGTTGCCCGACTGACGTCGATTATGCGCACACGCTTTTCACCCATCAGACGTGACAGCCTGGACTGGATTGTGGCGCTCTGACCCTGTCTCCTTGGCATAAGATCGCCTAACAGTACCGCGTGCATTGTAGAGAAGCAAAGCGCTCTTGCGTGATGCACGCTAATTTGCCAGAATGCTCGATAGAAGGTCGCCGCGCACCGTAGAAGTGCACCGGAAATCGATCGATTGAAGCGAGCAAATTCGAAGGAGGTAATCGACTATGAAAACCAGTCTCGACTACAGGAAGGAGTTCCTTTGTGTCTTAGTCGAGTCCGAGGCTCCCGATGGACTACTGATCAAGGAGTGGTATCCGGTCCGGGAGGCTGGTCAGGCAGAGGTCCAGATTCTGCGCGGATGTCCGGTCACTAAGATCAGCTCCTCAGAGGGAATTTACGTAGATGAAGAAGGGAATGTGTTTCAGTTGTTGGACAAGGGCGAAACGAAGCCAATCGAGGTCGAGCATCTCCCCCGGACGGAGAAAACCGAACTCGAGGTACTACTCGAGGCTTCGTTGAAAGAAAGGAAGACGAACGAACGAAACGGAGATTCGAAACGCATGCAGCGAAAAAATCGAACCAATGGCCGGAAGGCGCACACCCTGCAACTAAACGGCTCGGCGCCTCAATCACTTAGCCCCGAAACGGCGGCGGGCACTCAGCCCAGCGTTGGCGCGGCCGACGGCGCGGCTTCTGAAGCTCCCGTACAGTTGAATCTGCGACAAAAACTGGCCGAGGTTCGCCGGCGCATCGGCTACGTCCAGAAGCGCGGCCACAACGAGCGCTTCAACTACAGCTACGTTACTGCGGCCGATATAGCCGGCTCGGTCGGGGACATACTCTCCGAACTCGGGGTTGTCGTCATCCCCAGACTCGAAGATATCTCCTACGAATCGGCAGTGGGTCGGGGGGAGGCCACCAGGATGGCGCGTGTCGTGATGGCCTACACCTTCGCCGATGTCGACAGTGGCGAAGAGATCATCGCGAAGGTCGCGGGCCAGGGGCTCGACCCCGGCGACAAGGCGCCATACAAGGCGATGACCGGGGCATTGAAGTACGCCCTGCTCCAATCGTTTCTGCTCGCCACCGGCGACGACCCGGAAGATGACCGGTCAGACGCTCGCTTCAGCACGCCGCCCGGTACCGAACGCCCGATCAGCGCCGATGAAGTCCGCGAGTTGCAGCGCCTCATAGATAAAACCGGGACCGAGCTGGAACGGGTACTGGCGTACTACAAGGTCGCTTCACTCGGAGAGCTGACCGAAACCGCCTACCGGCGCGCGGTCGAAGTGCTCAATCGCAAACTGGCCAAACGCACCAATCAGGAGACCGTTCATGCCCAGGATTGAGCGGCTGCATCAGAACACTCCCGAATGGCACCGCTGGCGGTCGCAAGGGATTGGAGCCAGCGACGCGCCGGTGATCATGGGCGAGACACCGTTCAAGACCCCGAGAGAGCTGTGGTCGATAAAAACCGGGCGTTTGCAGGAAGGTTCGGCGGGACCGGCAGCGCGACGCGGTCGCGAACTGGAGCGTTTCGCGCGTCGAGCATATGAGCGACGAACAGGAATCCAGGTGGAGCCACTGTGCCTGGTCCACGAACAGTTCGATTGGATGCGGGCGTCGCTCGACGGGCTGAGCTTCGACGGCTCCACGCTGGTGGAAATCAAATGCCCGCTCAGCCTGCGGGATCGCGCATCAGCGCAGGAAGGTCGGATCCCATCCCAGTATTACGCGCAACTACAGCATCAACTGGAGGTCTCCGGAGCGGAACAGGCGCACTACTGGTCGTTCCACGGGAACGACGGAATCCTGGTTGAAGTACGCACCGACCGGGAATACGCGAAGCGTCTGGTAGAGGCAGAAGCCGCGTTCTGGCACCTGGTGAAGGAAAACCGCTGGCCCGAACTGGCCAACGAGGAACTGGATCTGAGCGCGGACCCGAAGTGGCGTCACGCCGCACTCCGTTACCGTCAAGCCAGGCTCCGCCTGGAACACGCCGCATCCGAAGAACACCAGCTGCGCGCAACCCTTGCGTGTATGGCGACATCGAGGCGGACGTACGGCTGTGGCGTCGAAGTCCTGAAGAGCTCGCGCAAGGGCGCGGTTGATTATTCTGCGGTTCCGCAGCTCCGGGGAGTCGACCTCGAACCGTACCGTAAGCCTCCGGTCGCGGTTGTGAAGATAAACTTTATTGAGCCCAACCAGCAGTAGACCGCCATGCAGGAATGTTTTGGCTTCCGCAACTTCCGCCAGTTCGTGCGCACCCGCAGAGAGATCAAGCTGCCCTACGATCTGTTGAATGACATACGTTTCCGTCAGCTTCCCGATGCCCGCAAGGCCCACCTGATCTGCCTGCTGCTGCTCTCGGCCCGAATGAACAATCTCCTGCCCAACAATCCGGTCAAGCTGGAGCGGCTCATAGGAGCAACCGAGCCTTTAGACTTAAGCGCGTTCGCGGACTTCGTCGACTTCGACGTGGTGGAAAAGCCGAGCTGGCAGGACCGGGTTGCCGATCGGCGGGTGCCGGACAGCATGCGCGCGGCGGTGCTGGTGCGCGACGGCGGACGATGTCGAAGATGCAGGAGGTCGATCAAGCTGGAAATGGATCACATCGTTCCGGTCAGCAAGGGAGGCAAGACCGAAGAATCTAACCTTCAGACGCTCTGCCGGCGCTGCAACCGGGCCAAGTCCAGGAAGCTTACTCCCAGGTTCTGAAAGATGGGTGCGGCAGGTGAATCATCGCGCAGCATCGCGGTCGAGTTGGCCCTGCTGTTCCTGCGTGAACTTGAGCCCACGGTTGCAGAAGATCCGGAGCGGCTGGTCTCGACCGAGGCGGTACTCTCCTTTGCCGCGGTCAGGCGCGGTGAGCCCATCACGTGGCAACACTGGCGCAGGATTCTGGAGAAATACGAAAAGGCGGACCTGATAGAGCATATGCTCGGCGCGCCGGTGCCCATCGATTCCGGCGACAGCGAGTCAGCTGCGGACAGGCTGATCGGGCTGGCGCTCGACAGTGGAATCGAACTCTTCCACGATCCCGACCAGCACGGCTGGGCTTCCTTTCGCGTCGACGGGCACTTCGAGAATCGGCCCGTCCGCTCCCGCCCGTTCCAGCTCTTCCTGCTGCGGACCTACTACCAGGAAACCGGCAAGAGTCCTGGCGCGCAAGCCATTCGCGCCACTCTGGACCTGTTGGAAGCGAAGGCCCTCTTTGACGGTGATGAATCTACCATCAATCTTCGGGTCGCAAATCACCATGGGAAACTCTACCTCGACCTGTGCGACCGTGCCCGGCGGGCTGTCGAGATAGATGCCGAAGGGTGGCGAATAGTAGATCGACCGCCGCCGAGATTTCATCGCACACGCGGCTCCCGGCCGCTGCCCGCGCCCGAACGCGGCGGCAGTCTCGACGAACTACGCCGCTTTCTGAACGTCGACCACCAGGGCTGGACTCTGATCAAAGCCTTCCTGGTCGCGGCGCTGCGTCCGAGCGTGCCCTGCCCCATCCTGGTCGCCAAGGGTGAGCAGGGAGCGGGCAAGACGACCGCGTGCAGAATAATAGGCTCGCTGATCGACCCGCGCACCGGAGCCCTGCGGGGCGTACCCCGTGAAGTTCGCGATCTGACAGCTGCGGCAAGGAATTCCTGGATCGTATGTTTCGATAACTTGAGCCACCTGCCGGAGGACTTGGCCGACGCAGCCTGCCGGCTGGCCACCGGTGGCGGTTTCGGTGGCCGGGAACTCTATAGCGATCATGACGAAGCGATCTTCGACGCCACCCGTCCCATGGTATTCAATGCGATTCCCGACCTGGGTGCGGCGAGGCCGGACTTTCTCGACCGTGCGGTTATCGTTGAGTTCCTCGACATGAAGCCCGATATGCGCCGCGACGAGGCGCAGTTCTGGCGCGAATTCGAGGAGCTGCGACCGCGAATCCTCGGTGCACTGCTCGATGCCGTCAGTGCGGGACTTAGGAACCTGCCTAATGTCAGGCTCGCTCAGCCGCCGCGGATGGCCGACTTCGCGCTCTGGGTAAGTGCTTGCGAGGAGAGCCTCGGAATGAAAGCAGGTGAAGCCCTGGCTACTTACCAGTCCAATCGCACCGAGACTCGTAACTTGGCGCTCGAGTCCTCGCCGCTGTACGAACCGGTTGCCGAACTGGCCCGGGAGGGCTTTAACGGAACGGTCACAGAACTGCACGCACGGCTCACCGGCATGACGAACGAGAGCATGCGCCGCTCGGTACGTTGGCCCAAGGCGCCCAATGCGCTGAGCAACGCTCTGCGCCGCATGGCAACCAACCTCCGGGCCGCCGGAATCGAGATCCAGTTCAGCCGCGCCGATGTCATGGGCAGGCGCGTAGTATCCCTGGGCCTCTTCCGAGCCCCGGAAAAGATCGTCAGTTACTGTCAGTAGCGTCGGCGGCCCCAGTTCGGAAAGGAGATCCTGAGCGCGGTTTGACCGGTTTCCATCGGAAAATATGGCAAATGTCCAGCGATTCGGCGGCGGTTGTTCACAATCATCACCACTGACAGCAACTGACGATCTTTTCCGGGGTTGCAAGATATCTCCAGGCCAATTGCC
Organism: uncultured delta proteobacterium; assembly: GCA_963724395.1. Classification (GTDB taxonomy): domain Bacteria; phylum Desulfobacterota; class Binatia; order Binatales; family Binataceae; genus Binatus. The sequence goes on from CAVRUK010000006.1 coordinate 2,211,557, forward strand.
GGAGGCTCTTTGCCATTGATCAATGCTCTGGGTCGCGGGTGTCCTCTTTGCGCAACTCGCACCCAGCTATTGACCCAGAACGGTTGACCAACGCAGACCACCGAAGTCGGTCTTCCTCAGCTGTCACCCCGGAGAGGAAATAGCCAGCTGACGGTCGGCTCGGGGAAGGCGAGCAGCATACAGGTTTCGTCCGACTTGCCGAGGCCAAATCGAGATCATCTCATCAATGGCCCCCTTGAAAGCGCGCTGCCGTACGAAGACGGCGTTGCCGCGAACTGACGCGACGCCAGAGGCGGCGGGGCAACTGATTCGCCAGGCGTTTAATTAAAGAGGGGGCCGCAAATGCGGCCCCCTTTCTTCTACTTGCCCGGTCCTGTGGTCAGACCCGAGCCCTCGCTGCAGCTATTGAAGTTCGCGCTGTTGTAGTTGTTCAGAACCCCTTCGTCGTTGAGCAACTCCTGCCCAAGCGTCGACGATGGCTTTACGTCCGAAGTCAGCAGGTTGAGGCTGTTCGATGAGAGCAACGTCTCGGCATTCGAGATCGCCGCATCTGCGGTTGGGTTGTCGATGCCGCCAGCAGCCAAATTGAGCAGTGCGCCAACCAGTTGCCTACCCAGTATAACAACCGCGTTGCCGCCGTTTGCATTCAGGATCGTCAGCAGTTGAGATGGCGTGTACGTAACGCCGCCGATCGAGAGCCCGGACGCTTCGACTGCGGGTGGGAACGCATGGTGCTTCCAGAAGCCTATCGTCGCCGGGCAGGCACTCGCGGCCGCACAATCGAGGGTCACCGGAATCGGGAGGCCGTTCCCAGGGCTCACAACGCCGTTGAGGGGACTCACGATGCAGGTGTTGGTAGTCCCCATTTCCGTATCGTCGCAGACGAGCGGCGAACTTGTCGTCGTATCCTCCGCCGTAAGAACGCCCGTCACGCACCAGTCGCCGGTCGGCGCTCCCATTAACGGGATGACTAAGTTGTTGAGGCATCCCGGCGTAGGGCACCCGGAAGAGGCTGGCATAAACGGTACAGTTCCCGAGATAATGTCAGCGGGACCGCCCCCACATGGAGTCAGCGTAAAAGTATAAGTAATCGAAAAGTCGTCCCCCTCAGTAAGGTCGTCACCACTCACCATCAGCGAGCCTTGCGAAGGGCTGCAAGTTAGTGTGGCGCTCGCCGAGGTTATAATGTTCGCCAGCGCCGGACTCGCGACCGGCGCGAACAAACCGAGCGCCAATACAGAGACCGCGAGATGTCCTTTGGTCAGCATAAATTCATTCCTCCGTTCCTCTTGCATACATTGATCGGTTCGCTCCTCACGGCCAACATTGTTAGCACTTAGTCACTCAAATTGCTCAGTTTCTCCCTTCAGATTTACGACAGGATTCACCGCGAACACTCATCCCGAATCTCAAATGAACGCTCAAGGGCTGCGCATTTATCCGACGCATGTTACAACTGCACAGAGACGCACCACGTGGCGCTTGAGTCCTCGCCGCTTTACGAACCGGTTGCCGAACTAGTCCGGGAGGGCTTCAGCGGCACGGTCACAGAACTGCATGCGCGGCTCACTTGCATGATGAGCGAGAGCATGCATGCGTCGCTCGGTAGGCTGGCCCAAGGCACCGAATGCGCTGAGTAACGCGCTGCGGCGTATGGCAGCCAACCTCCGTGCCGCCGGCATCGATCTCCAGTTCAGCCGCGCCAATAACCGGGGCAGAAGTGTAGTATCTATGGTCACCGCTCCTGAACCTCGGGAAAGATCTTCAGTCATCTTCAATGACGGTCATTAGCCTTGTCAGCATGAAGTTTGCCGAGCCGTCTGCGCGCGTTTCGACCCGTTTTCATCAAAGAATGTGCGAAACCTCCGGCGATTTCCGATTGAAGTTCATAGTTGTGGCCACTGAAGATTAACTGAAGAACTTTTCCAAGGTTTCAACGATGTCGCCAGGGCGATTGTGTCGGGGTTCCTTTTTGTTTTTTTGAGCACGCAAAGCTGCCTCTAAAGGGCTCAAGATAACCACAAGAATGGCGCAGCCCGACCACCCTATCGAATAGACTGCTGTTGCAGAGGGGCGGATTTCGCAGGGAGGTGAGCTAGCTCCTGCTACCGCTGTGCCTCAAAACCACCTGAGATGGCGGTTCATTTCAACGTGTGGATGAACGGTCTTAGTGAATCCTGCCGTGCAATCCATAGCGTTAGCGAGTAAATTGAAAAAAAGTAGTAATTTGTGCCTGTAGGCGCCGTGTAGGCAATATCAACGCTGAGAAGCGCGCTCGCCGAGGTCTTGGGCGTTGAAAGGTCCAGAGTGATAAACGGTCATACCAAGTGTAAGTTACTATAAATTATTCTCAGCAAAGAGCGTAGCATCATGACTATATCCTTTTCATAAGAGCTAGTGTTGTGTCCCATTAACAAGTTTACAGATACGCTGGAGTTTGTCGAATATCGAGTCGGCGGTGGCAGTCCAGACGAAGGGCCGCTTGTGGGCGTTGTAATGAGCGACGTAGGCATCGATCTTCCCCGCCAGTTCACGGACTTTGCGGAACGAACCGCGGCGAATCGCTTGCTGGGTGATAAGCGCGAACCAGCGCTCGACCTGGTTGAGCCAGCTTGAGTAGGTGGGCGTGAAGTGAAGGTAACAGCGCGGATGGCTGGCGAGCCACCCTTTGACCTTGGGATGCTTATGAGTCGCATAGTTGTCGGCGATCAGGTGCAGTTCAAGGTCGGTCGGGATGTTAGCATCGAGATGTTTCAAAAAGCTCAGGAATTCCTGATGGCGATGGCGCGGCTTACACTGGGAGATGACCCCGCCGTCGACTATGTCGAGCGCCGCGAAGAGCGTGGTGGTGCCGTGGCGATAGTAATCGTGCGTTACCCCCTCGACATAGCCGAGCCCCATGGGCAGCACGGGCTGGGTGCGCTCCAAGGCCTGCACCTGGCTCTTCTCGTCCACGCACAATACCAGCGCGTTGTCCGGCGGATTGAGATAAAGCCCAACGATGTCGCGGACCTTTTCGACGAAGAACGGGTCGGTGGAGAGCTTAAAGCTCTTGCTCCGATGCGGTTGCAGGCCGAACAGCGCGAAGTAGCGCGCGACCGTGCTCTTGGAGATGCCGGTATGCGCAGCCACGCTACGCACGCTCCAGTGGGTGGCGACGGCGGGCTTGCTGTGCAGCACCTTGCGCAGCAAGGCCGCTACTTGTTCGTCGCTATGGCTGCGCGGTCGGCCCGAACGAAGTTCCGCGTGCAGCCCGGCGATGCCGCGTTGTTGATAACGCTGGCGCCACAGACTGACCACCGGAGCACTAACCCCGCAGCGCCTGGCGACCTCTCTGTTGGCGCCGCCAGCAGCCGACAGCAGCACGATCTGCGCGCGCCGCACCAACGAATGCGGCACGCTGCGCGAACGCACGATCGAGCGCAGTTGCGACCGCTCCGACTGACTAATGATCAAGGCCGTATTCGGCCTGCCCATCCCTTCAACCTCCACCCCAACAATAGCAGATGGGCTCGCTTCTGTCAAGTTATTTATGGGACACTATACTGAATCTTAAGTATTTGCGAGAACGTCATTCTATTCGCTGAGCTCCCTCGGCCGCTTTTCATGGAAGATCTGAAGATTTGATAGATTCAGACAGAGTAAAGTCGGGATATTTGAGCGCGGCTTCCAAGCGTTTGTCGCGGCTTCTGTCCTGCGCTGTTGCGTCGTCGTTCAGTGCTTCCCAAGCGATGGTCCGTCCGGGACTGCTGGTCGCTCTGCTAATCGTGCTCGCGCCCGTATGCATCATCGTCATCCAATCCGAGCTGCATGCCAGCGGTAATACGATAACGGTCAACACAACTGACGACCCGGGGGGTTCCACAGAATGCAGTCTGCGCGCGGCGATCAACAACGCCAATAACAAAACCTCTGACTCCAACAGTACCTGCTCGGCAGGAACCGGCCAGGACACGATCAATTTCAGCGTCAGCGGCCAGATCACGCTTGGCAGCGCTCTCCCAGCGATTGCGAACAGTTCGCCGGGCAGTTTGACAATTGACGGGACAGGGCAGGCCATCGCCGTTGACGGCGCAAACTCCTTTCAGGTGTTGACGGTAAACTCGGGCGCCACGCTGATATTGAATGACCTGAAGATTGCTGACGGCATCGGCGGAGCCATCGGGAACACCGGCACGCTCACGATTAGCCAGAGCACCGTCACAGCGAACACCGGGTCGGGCAGCAGCGGCGGAGGCATCTCCAACACTGGTGCGCTGACCGTCACTAATAGCACTTTCTCCGGAAACAGCGCCTCCGAGGGCGGCGGCATTTATAATGACGGCACGGCGATAGTCACCAACAGTACCTTTTCAGGCAACGGCTGCGGAAATGAGGGCGGCGCTCTCTTCAACGAAGGTGGCTCTCTGACTGTCGCCAACAGTACCTTCGCTGGCAATGGCGCCACCGAGGACCTCGGCGGTGGCGGCATCGCCGTAGCGGGCGGCTCCGTTACCGTCTCGAAGTCGATCCTGTCGGGTAACACAGTTGGAAACTGTCTCGGAGTCGTAACTAATGGCGGTAATAATATCTCCAACGACTCCACGTGCGGGTTTGGCAGCAGCACCGGCGCCCATAGCCAGACGATAGGCGATAACGCTAATCCGATGCTCGATCCCTCTGGGCTGCTCTCTCACGGCGGGCCGACTGAGACAATCGCGCTGCAATCAGGAAGTCCGGCGATAGACGCGATTGTGCCGGCGCAATGCCCGACCACCGACCAGCGTGGCGCGCTGCGACCAGCTCTTGGCCAGAACGCCTGCGACATGGGCGCATTCGAATTCGCCGGCGTGGCGCCCTCGGGTAGCGCAGCCTACTCGGTGGTGAACGTCACGCCATGTACCGTGCTGAGTCCAGTCGTCGACCCGAGTGCAAATCTAACCTGTGCTGTCACTTATACGGCCGGCGACTCACTTGTGCTCAACCTGAGCGTAGGCTCGAACGGCGGATCGAGTACTCCGTTCTCTGTAAGCGACGGCGTTAATACGTGGGTTGCTGATAGTTTAACGGGCGGTACCTGTCAGTCGGACAACAACGACGGAACCGGCCTTTGTTATTACCACGCCAATAGCATAACCGGCAACTCTGCAACCATCACTGTAAACGTTTCGGGTGCAGGGGGCCCTGCCATGGCCGCTTACATCTATGAGATTAGCGGCGGCCCGCTCGCTGAAGACGTAGGAGCCAGTCAAGGCTTTCCGACCAACCCATTCTCAGCGACCGTTAACACGCCATTATCCGGCACCCTGGCAGGGTCAAGTGACATTGTATTTGGCTCCGCCGCTGGCGAATATCCGTCAGCTCCAACGATCTTGTCAGGGCCGACAAACAGCTACACAGGGGAGCCTCTCCTTAGTATTTTTGGTACACCTTACCCCAATACGAATTTGATGAGCGCATATCTAGTACCGGGCAGTGCGGCGTCAACTACTACGGGCTGGACCTTGAGCAATTTGAGTACTTTCGCGAGTGCGATTATTGCCTACATGCCTGCCGCTGGAGAGCCGACGGCCACTCCCACTGCCACGGCGACGACAGCAACCGCGACGCCGACCGCTACTGTTACTCAGACTGCAACCTCAACGGCGACTGTGACCGACACTCCTACGGCAACAGCGACATCCACTGCAACCGCGACTCAGACTTCAACGGCGAGCGCAACGCCGACGACCACTGCGACTGCCACGCCGACCGCGACAGAAACGTCAACCGCAACCACGACGCCCACTGCAACAGCGACTGCGACCCCCACTCTGACGGCAACTGCGACTGCCACGCCGACCGCGACGCCGACTACCTCGCTGACCGTGACTGCTTCACTTGCGTTCGCCAATGTTGCTGTTGGCCAGACGGTTACGAAGACTCTGACGGTCCATAACACCGGGACGACACATTCGCTGGTCATCTCAAGTGCCACACCGTCCGACTCTGAATACGTCCTGAGCGGCACCGGGACATGCGGTGCGATCCCCATCACGCTCGCGCACGGTGCATCGTGCACACTCGGTGTCGCATTCACTCCCAACGCGACCGGCGCGCATCCGGCAACGCTGACGGTCAACGACAACGCGACCAGCAGCCCCCAACATGTGACGCTCAACGGCACCGGCATTGTGGATTTGACTACCACGAAGAGCAGCCTGGTATTCGGTGACGTGAGGTTCGGGCTAAAGGGGGTTGAAGCGTTCGCCGTGCTCAACCATCAAACTCAGCCCGTGAGCCTGAGCGAAAGCTTCAGCGGGACCAACGCCGCCGACTTCTCAATTACCGGCGGCACCTGCACCGCGACTCTGGCAGCCAGCTCCTCGTGCTCGATAATCGTGTCATTCTCGCCAAGCGCGCTCGGAACGGAATCGGCGGCGCTGTCGGTCTCTGACAGTCCCGACCCGCTGAATTCCTCGTACCCGCCAATTGCGCTCAGCACTGGCCCGACGATCCCGGCCACGGTCGCGCCGTTGACGTTAGCGTATGGCACGCTGACGGCAAGAACATCGCCGAAGACCAAGGACGTGACGGTCACCGACCTGTCGGGATTTTCGCTATCCGTCGGCGAGAGTTTCAGTGGCACGAATCCGAACGACTTTGCGGTGACCGGCGGCACTTGCGGCGCTGCGGTGGCGGCACATTCGTCCTGCACGATAGCGGTAACCTTCACGCCCACGGTCAGCCCAACGCCGGAGAGCGCGAGCATGGCGGTGACGATAGGCAGCGATCCCAGCAGCCCGTATAGCATCAGCCTCACGGGGACCGGGCCTTGAGCGGATTGGGCCGAGCGCGCTTCAACGCGCGACATCTCGGCGTGATCGACGCATTGCCGCGCCACAATCTTTGCCATGCACCAGATAGCCGAACTTGTGTGTGGCGAATCACTGATTTCCCTGATCTGCCCCGGTAGATTTCCTGATCCGCCGAAATAAATCCCTGTTTACAAGATAATTCCCCGTTCCGTTGAGTAGGGAATTTGCCGAAAAACTACCGGTGTTTCTTCGGCTTTTTGTGTCTCAGACGGTTGGATCGGGGCCGAAATCGAAGAAATTCTCTGTTCTTTCCCTGTTTATCAGGGAATTTGACGTCCGCCACACAGTCTGCCATGTTTCCCTACTTTCTGGAGAAGCGACGAAATCGGCGCGTGGGGCGCGATTCACGCGCAACAGTGGATCCGGAGAATGTCGACGGCCGCGGCTGACGGCAAAAATCAATCAAAATTCTCTGTTTGCGATTTTGGCATGTCCATCTGCGAACCCCTGACATCTTGAGGGGAACCGGCAAATACTCGGGAAGAACGCCTGACGCAAGCAACTAAGCCCGCGTGAGTCTATCCAGGGTTCCAGAGCTCGCTGCTGCGCGCTCCAGAGCGGGGGCAGTTCGATTCTCTGGGTCATCGCTAGAGTGCTGAGGTCTGCAGGCTGCCGGCCTTCGGGCAATCGCCTAAGCGTTCGGCGAATGTAGTGCTGCAGCTTGTTGAAGACGGAAGTGGGAGTTTGGAAACCGGTCGCGACGTCCCTGGGTGGCAAATTCCGAAGCCAAACAAGCGATTTCGGTCAGCCTCATACGTAGGGTGACCGAGAGACAAAATGGCTCTTGTGTGCGGTGCTTTTCAGCCCACCCCTCAAGACTTTAGGTGAATCGTGTCGCTGTTACCTTGCGTAAACTGAATAGAATCCAAAAAAAGGCTGAATGCTGCGTGATTGCTACGTATAGGCTCCGTCTGTGGTTGGAACTGCAATATTGTAGAAATTCATAGTTTAGTAGACTATTACTGCTCGGCGTCGCTTCTGATGATAGTGAAAACGCTGGATGAATCAGGTCGGCAGGGTGATGTGGGTAACCCGTTCCCACATGGGAGATCATGACTGACCCGACCAGAACTTCGACCAAATCTTCGCGTGCATCCAAACATCCGATGCGAGCGCTCTCCCGGATGCTTGCGTGGTGCTCCAGTGCTTCCCAAGCGATGGTCCGTCCGGGACTGCTGGTCGCTCTGCTAATCGTGCTCGCGCCCGTATGCATCATCGTCATCCAATCCGAGCTGCATGCCAGCGGTAATACGATAACGGTCAACACAACTGACGACCCGGGGGGTTCCACAGAATGCAGTCTGCGCGCGGCGATCAACAACGCCAATAACAAAACCTCTGACTCCAACAGTACCTGCTCGGCAGGAACCGGCCAGGACACGATCAATTTCAGCGTCAGCGGCCAGATCACGCTTGGCAGCGCTCTCCCAGCGATTGCGAACAGTTCGCCGGGCAGTTTGACAATTGACGGGACAGGGCAGGCCATCGCCGTTGACGGCGCAAACTCCTTTCAGGTGTTGACGGTAAACTCGGGCGCCACGCTGATATTGAATGACCTGAAGATTGCTGACGGCATCGGCGGAGCCATCGGGAACACCGGCACGCTCACGATTAGCCAGAGCACCGTCACAGCGAACACCGGGTCGGGCAGCAGCGGCGGAGGCATCTCCAACACTGGTGCGCTGACCGTCACTAATAGCACTTTCTCCGGAAACAGCGCCTCCGAGGGCGGCGGCATTTATAATGACGGCACGGCGATAGTCACCAACAGTACCTTTTCAGGCAACGGCTGCGGAAATGAGGGCGGCGCTCTCTTCAACGAAGGTGGCTCTCTGACTGTCGCCAACAGTACCTTCGCTGGCAATGGCGCCACCGAGGACCTCGGCGGTGGCGGCATCGCCGTAGCGGGCGGCTCCGTTACCGTCTCGAAGTCGATCCTGTCGGGTAACACAGTTGGAAACTGTCTCGGAGTCGTAACTAATGGCGGTAATAATATCTCCAACGACTCCACGTGCGGGTTTGGCAGCAGCACCGGCGCCCATAGCCAGACGATAGGCGATAACGCTAATCCGATGCTCGATCCCTCTGGGCTGCTCTCTCACGGCGGGCCGACTGAGACAATCGCGCTGCAATCAGGAAGTCCGGCGATAGACGCGATTGTGCCGGCGCAATGCCCGACCACCGACCAGCGTGGCGCGCTGCGACCAGCTCTTGGCCAGAACGCCTGCGACATGGGCGCATTCGAATTCGCCGGCGTGGCGCCCTCGGGTAGCGCAGCCTACTCGGTGGTGAACGTCACGCCATGTACCGTGCTGAGTCCAGTCGTCGACCCGAGTGCAAATCTAACCTGTGCTGTCACTTATACGGCCGGCGACTCACTTGTGCTCAACCTGAGCGTAGGCTCGAACGGCGGATCGAGTACTCCGTTCTCTGTAAGCGACGGCGTTAATACGTGGGTTGCTGATAGTTTAACGGGCGGTACCTGTCAGTCGGACAACAACGACGGAACCGGCCTTTGTTATTACCACGCCAATAGCATAACCGGCAACTCTGCAACCATCACTGTAAACGTTTCGGGTGCAGGGGGCCCTGCCATGGCCGCTTACATCTATGAGATTAGCGGCGGCCCGCTCGCTGAAGACGTAGGAGCCAGTCAAGGCTTTCCGACCAACCCATTCTCAGCGACCGTTAACACGCCATTATCCGGCACCCTGGCAGGGTCAAGTGACATTGTATTTGGCTCCGCCGCTGGCGAATATTCGTCAGCTCCAACGATCTTGTCAGGGCCGACAAACAGCTACACAGGGGAGCCTCTCCTTAGTATTTTTGGTACACCTTTCCCCAATACGAATTTGATGAGCGCATATCTAGTACCGGGCAGTGCGGCGTCAACTACTACGGGCTGGACCTTGAGCAATTCGAGTACTTTCGCGAGTGCGATTATTGCCTACATGCCTGCCGCTGGAGAGCCGACGGCCACTCCCACTGCCACGGCGACGACAGCAACCGCGACGCCGACCGCTACTGTTACTCAGACTGCAACCTCAACGGCGACTGTGACCGACACTCCTACGGCAACAGCGACATCCACTGCAACCGCGACTCAGACTTCAACGGCGAGCGCAACGCCGACGACCACTGCGACTGCCACGCCGACCGCGACAGAAACGTCAACTGCAACCACGACGCCCACTGCAACAGCGACTGCGACCCCCACTCTGACGGCAACCGCGACATCCACCGCGACCGCGACGGCAACGTCCACCGCAACCGCGACTCAGACTTCAACGGCGACGCCCACTGCATCCACGACTGCAACGGCAACCGCGACATCCACCGCGACGCGAACAGCAACAGCGACCGCGACGGCAACGTCCACTGCAACCGCGACTCAGACTGCAACGGCGACGCCCACTGCATCCACGACTGCGACGGCAACTGCGACTGCCACGCCGACCGCGACAGAAACGTCAACTGCAACCACGACGCCCACTGCAACAGCGACTGCGACGGCCACTCCTACGGCAACCGCGACATCCACCGCGACGCGAACAGCAACAGCGACGGCAACCTCCACCGCGACATCTACTGCAACAGCGACTACGACCCCCACTCCGACGGCAACCGCGACTGCAACAGCGACCGCGACGGCAACGTCCACTGCAACCGCGACTCAGACTGCAACAGCTACGCGCACTGCCACCACGACTGCGACGGCAACTGCGACTGCCACGCCGACCGCGACGGCAACATCCACCGCGGCCGCGACGCGAACAGCAACAGCGACGGCAACGTCCACCGCGACATCCACTGCAACAGCGACTGCGACACCCACTTCGACGGCAACCGCGTCGCAGACCTCATCTGCGACCCGGACAGCTACGGCAACTGCAACGTCGACACTGACCGCAGCGCCAACTGCCACAGCCACACCAACCGCGACCGCTACCGCAACGCCTACAGCGACGCCCACATCAACATCGACACCGACTGCAACGCCCACGCCAGTTCTGGTCAAGCTGAGCATCAGTCCGGCGTCGCTGAACTTCGGCACAGTTAAGGTCGGGACTCAAAAAGGACCGAAGAATGTCACCGTGAGCAACCCCAAGGGCAGCAAGAAAAAGCCCGGTCTTACCGTCTTTATGGAAGGGCTGAGCGGAGGGACGAATCAGTTCAGCGTGACGAATGGCTGCGATGCTCCGCTGGCGGCAGGTGAGAAGTGTAGGATCGGAGTTACGTTTGCTCCGACCGCAGCGGGACCGTCTCACGCGACCCTGATGATTATCGACAATGCGGAAGGCGAACCGCAGTCGGTGAGACTCGAGGGCAAAGGAAAATCAGTACCGGCCAGCCGCGCACCTGAGTGAGAAAAAAATCGGCACCGGCCCGAGGTGCCGGCACTGGCTATAGTTCCTCGCAGAAACGGACTCGCCGAGTCGCCCCCAGACCGGACTCGCGCTCTTGGGCGGAGCGATTTTCTGACCCGGGGCACTGCCAGAGTGCCGCGAGCGCGACTCAGCCTGGAACGGCAGCAGCGAAACGATGCATAGCTGCGTTTTGGCGACCTTCGAGCTCGCGAGATCGACGCCGATTGCAACTTGTGCCGGGGAAGGGCGGGCACCCGCCTCTATGTTTCAAACGTAAGGGTGCATCCCAACACGCTGCTAAACAGCGCCAAGACACCTCTTGCTCTTGCAAGAGGTTACCGAAATATCGTCAGAGAGAAGAAGGCGCGCCGGTAAGGTCTCCCAGGCCGTTTCGGTTGGAAAGATGGGCCAGCAGGCGGCGAAAATGAAGCACCATTTGCTGCTCAGTGCACCTACTTCGAGCGAACTGCGAACCGTTTTCGCCGAGACGCTGACACAAAATCGGGTCGTTCCATAGACGTTCTATGGCGGAGGCAAGATCCTTCGCCGAGCGCGGAGGAACACTAAGAGCGTTGCGGCCTCCCTCTAGATAGTCACTAACGCCTGCAGAATCGGTGACGATAAAGGCTTTGCCCAGATACATTGCGTTTACCATCGTGATATGGCCGTAAGGTGTTTGGCTGTCTAACAGTGGCAGCGTCATGAACCGAGAATGCAGCAGAATGTTTAAAGTCTTGCCCAGGTCTAGCTGTACGTAAACTTTAATGTTAGGCGGAAGCTCCAGGCCCTGCAGACTGTCTGGTCGCACTACCAAAACAAAACGGATTTGCGGCAGAAGACGAGCCGCCTCTATCAAGGTTGCGTAATCTCGACCATTCCCACCTATCGCGCAGAGATACTCATTTTGCTCCAGGGGGACCTCGGGTGAATCTACGACCGGTGGCGTCATACCCCACAGCACAACTTCGAACCGATCTTTTGGCAAATGAAAAAGCTTTGAGTAAACGTCACGCTCGAAGTTGGACAAGATGACAAATCGGTCGACCCGGGAAAGCATCCAGCTCAAACACCAGCACTTGGCAAAGCCCGGGAACGTGTCGAGGTTGAAATAATGTCCGACGATCGGGACGTCGACCCGCAACAAGCGCGCGAACAAACCACACCATGCGGCAAGGAGTGGACCGGAAGTAACGATCACCTGCGCTTTCCGAGTCTTGGCACTCCAGACCGCTTCAAGACAGGCGCGCGGCCTCGGAAGATTGGGGATCCTCAGCCACTTTCGATATCTAACGAAAGCGTAAAGCCGTCGCTCGAGGCTATTGCGGGGGATTGCGCGCTTAATCTCGAAGCGCGCGCCGGTGTCGGCCATTGCTTCCTCAAACCAACGCCAGTTCGGGTCCTCGATCTCGAAGCAGCAGACAATTGATCCAGGGTGAATATTAGAAGTCTTAACCGAGATTTCCATTTTCAACCCTTTTTAGTCACTCCGATACCGGTCAACCCTAAAGTTCGAGTCCAGTTTTGAGTCCAAAGGTCTTCCCAACGGGCCGCGGCGGGCCAGTTCTGGTCGACCTTCACGTAGAACGCCCGAAACCGGCGTTTCTTGCGACCGCCAACCGCGCCCCCGCTACGCTTTTTCTCCCCTCTTCGAGGCGGATACTCAGCGCGGTTCCTGCTAGCAAAACCGCAGCTAGACAAAAAGCAAGCCGATACCAAAAAGGACGCTCCCGGGGTTACGGGACACACTGAGTCGCGGTAAAGTGCCGGCTTAACTACAGAATGTGGGTCGTACGATCCGTTGTACCAAGCGATCTCTGCCACGAACCTGCCGAGACGGAGCGCTCTTTGGCCGCGCCATGTAATGCTCGTTTCCATCATTTTGCTCATAAACGGGCTTTCCGTTTCGACTCTCCGCCAACTCTCCGTATGCCGAACGGATCTCCATCGGCAAGGTCCTTGAGCTATGTTTTTGTCACAAAAGTCTCTGCTTGGACTTTTTCACTCCATTTCCGCCCGGAGCTTACTCGCGGGGCATTTCATCGAGACCGCTGTTTGCGCGCCCAATGGTCGCCGCGGTTTCTATCTTCTCCTGCGCGGCGGACATTCTCCTAACTATTTCTGGGCGGTCCGCAACTGTTTGGATGTTCTACGATACCGGCGGGCGCTTTCTCGGAAGTGCTTTTCAGCCCGCGGACAACCGCTTTAGGTGAATCCTGCCGCTACTTTCTGGCGAAATCCGAAAAGATTAAAGGCTGGGCGGACTGCGCTTAAGCAACGTTAGCGCCTTGAAACTCTAAGGACTAGCAAATGAGCGTAATTCTGGGAGTGAGCGGGCTGGCCGAGTCGGTCCGCTTCAAGCGGGAACACTGGCCAGACTTGGAGGAGAGGGAGTACCGGATCGCTCAAGGATTCGACGCCGCTGCGGCGCTGGTCGTGAACGGCGCCGTCGTGGCAGCAGCGGAAGAGGAGCGTTTCAATAGGCATAAACAGACCGGAGACTTCCCCATTGGAGCAATTACCTACTGTCTGAAGCAAGCCGGCCTGTCATTAGCAGACGTCGACCAGATCGCGCATTGCTTCGACTACGCGCCGTTCGGGGAAATCTTCAGTCTCGACGAGACGAGCGCCCAACAATACGACGAGGTTTTTTCAAAGAAGGCGCTTCGCGCGCAGATCAGCCGGCATTACCCGCAATTTTCCGCCGAACGGGTTCATCACGTCGGCCACCATCTAAGCCATGCCGCCAGCGCCTACTTCACGTCCGGGTGGGACGAGTGCCTGGTGATGGTGCTCGACGCGATGGGTGAGACGCAGAGCGGATCGATATTCCACGGCAGGGGCGGGCGTCTGGAGAAACTCCGCGAGATATCGGCCAACGATTCGATCGGAATTCTCTACTCGCTGTTGACCTACCATCTCGGTTTCGACTTCAACTCAGACGAATACAAGATCATGGGGCTCGCGCCGTACGGCGACCCACGCCAGTTCAAAGGCGTTTTTCAGCAGATGCTCGAATGCCGCGCCGACGGCACTGTCAGAATTCCGATCCTTCGCCTCAACCGCACGCGCGAAGAGCGCGAAAACTATTTGAAGACGCGCGAGTGGCTCGCACGCAACCTGATTCCGCCGCGCGCTCCAAGCGATGAGATTACGCAGATCCATCGCGACGTTGCAGCGGCGCTGCAGGCGGCGCTGAATCGCGCGATTCTCCATATCTGCGGGCACTTCGGCGCCAGCACGGGGATGCGCAAAATCGCGATGGCTGGCGGAGTCGCTCTGAATTGTAGCGCGAACGGAAAGCTGACGCGTTCAGGGCTGTTCGACGAAGTCTACGTTCAGCCCGCTGCCGGCGACGATGGCGCCGCGCTGGGCGCCGCGCTGCATCGCGCGTCGCTTAAGGGCGAGGTCATCAACAAGCGTTTCCCAGTTCCGTTTCTGGGCCCGAGCCATCCGACAAGCGAGATCGACGCGGCGCTGAAGGCCTTCGCCGGTGCGACCAAGGTCACTCGCTTCAACAGCCTCGAGGAAACCTGTGAGCGGGCCGCGAAGATGATCCACGAAGGGAAAGTCGTGGCTTGGCATCGTGGAAGAATGGAGTACGGACCGCGGGCGCTCGGCAACCGCAGCATCCTGGCCGATCCGTCTAATCCGGAAATGCGCGATCGCGTCAACGCGATGGTCAAGAAGCGCGAAGCGTTTCGACCCTTCGCACCGGCGGTTTCGATCGAGCAAATCCACCGATGGTTCGATGTCGCCCCGATGACTTCGCTGCCGTACATGATCGCGACGGTGAACGTTCGCGAGGAATACCGCGCGACGCTGCCGGCGATCACCCATGTCGATGGCACTGCGCGCGTGCAGACAGTTGCCGCGGATGACAATCCGGCGTTCCACGCACTGCTCAAGACAATCGGAAAAGAGACCGGGCGGGAGATCGTACTGAACACCAGTTTCAACGTGAAAGGGCAGCCGATCGTCAATACTCCGCGCGAGGCGGTCGAGACTTTTCTCGGGACCGGGATCGATTGCTTGTTCATCGAAGACAACCTTGTGAGTCGCGCATGACATCGCAGGACGAAGATCGTCTGACCGAGTGGAACCACACTGATGTTAAGTTTGACTCGGGCAAGTGCATCCATGACCTGATCGAGGCGCAGGCGCTTCTGACTCCGGAAAGGATCGCGGTCATCTGCCGCGATCGGTCGTTGACGTATCGGGGCCTGTGGGAAAAGGCGCAACGGCTCACGATGTATCTGCGCGGGCTCGGCGTCGGTCCCGAGACCATTCTTGCGATCATGATGGATCGCTCTTTGGACATGATGGTGGCGCTGCTGGGTGTGCTGAAAGCCGGCGGCGCGTACCTTCCGCTGGATCCTTCATTTCCTGCGGAGCGTTTAGCTTTCATGCTGAAAGATAGCGAAGCTCGCGTCGTTCTTACTCAGAGCAGTTACGGAAACCGTTTTGCGGAGTCCCCGGCAATAGTTAGCGCGCTTGATGAATTTGACTTTGACGACGAAAGCGCTGACTTCGGCGGAACGCTTACAAACGATCAGCTCGCATCGTCGCTCGCCTACCTGATGTACACGTCAGGTTCGACCGGAACACCGAAAGGCGTGATGGTCGAACATCGAAACGTCGTGAATTTCTTCGCCGCGATGGATCGCGTGATAGGAACCGACGCCGGGGTCTGGTTGGCGGTGACCAGCATATCGTTCGACATTTCGGTGTTGGAACTCTTATGGACGCTGAGTCGTGGATTCACGATCGTACTGCAGGCAGCTGAGGATGGTCTGGGCGCATCGGGAGACTACTCGATCGCGGCTCAAATCCAGCGTCATCGGGTGACCCATTTTCAATGCACGCCGACGCTTGCGAAAGCTCTGACACGGTCGGCCGAGACATTGTCTGCGATGCGGTTGCTTCGAAAAGTGTTTCTCGGCGGCGAAGCGCTGCCTCCATCTTTGGCCAATCAGCTCGGCGAGACGATACGTGCCGAGATATTTAATATGTACGGTCCGACCGAGACGACCGTATGGTCGACCACTCACAAATTGACCAAGGCTGCTGTTTCAGTTCCTATCGGCAAACCTATCGCGAACACTCGCGTCTATGTGGTCGACGAACAGGGCATGCTGGCGTCAATCGGCACAGCAGGCGAGCTTTATATCGGTGGTGACGCGGTAACCCGCGGCTACTGGCGGCGGCCGGAGATGACAGCCGAAAAGTTTGTCGCGAACAGGTTTGATCCCGAGTGGGGCGGCAAACTCTATCGCACCGGCGATCTTGTTCGGTACCGCGACGACGGCTCGATCGAATTCATCGGGCGGACTGATCAGCAGGTAAAGATTCGCGGCTTCCGGATCGAGTTGGGAGAAATCGAGACGGTGCTGGGAGCTCATCCGGCGGTGCATGAGGCGGCGGTCGTTGCTCGCCGTGGTCAGGCGGACAATTTGTCTCTGGCGGCGTACGTAGTGGCTAAACCTGGTGCAAATGTCAATGTGCGAGAACTGAAGGATTATGCGCGCCAAAGACTTCCAGAGTACATGGTCCCAGCGATCGTCAACTTCATAAGCTCGATGCCGCTTACGCCCAATGGCAAGACAGATAGAAAGGCGTTGACGGATGCCAGCTTCGATAGGATTCGTGAAACAGCCATATCGGGATCAGCTAGGACTGAACTGCAGAGAGTTATCGCGGAGCTGTGGCAGGATGCGCTAGGTTCTCGATGCTGTAGGCTTGAAGGTCAATCTCTTCGACCTAGGAGCCAACTCTCTAAGTGTTGCCGAAGTTGCCGTGAGCCTTAGGCAAAGGCTTGGGCACGACATACCTCTTACCGACTTCTTTGCCTACCCCACTATCTCCGCTTTGGCGGCGCACCTAAGCGGCCGCGAGGGCGAATCAACTAATCATTCGGACCGCGGTGCGGCACGACGGCAGGCCTTGCTTTCACGCGGGCGGGCGGCCTCCCAAACTAGCGCTGGCCGATCGGAATGAAGGAAGCTGGGCATATTCTCGAAGGCCTGTCTGCCGCTGTGGTCGGAATGGCCGGACGGTTCCCCGGCGCGCGCAACCTCAGCGAATTCTGGCAAAATCTGCGTGACGGCGTGGAATCGATCAGCGTTCTTAGCGATGAAGAGCTGATCGCGGCGGGCGCAAGCGCCGCCGACCTTGCGAATCATGACTACGTCAGAGCATCGGCAATCCTCGAGGATATCGATCGGTTCGATGCGTCGTTCTTCGGCCTTAGCCCGCAGGACGCCGCGATCATGGATCCCCAGCATCGGCTTTTCCTTGAATGCGCGTGGGAGGCGCTCGAGAACGCAGGTTGGTCGGCAGACGAGTTCGCAGGGCGAATCGGAGTCTATGCCGGTTCGGGAATGAACACCTATCTGATTCACAACCTGCTGACGAACGCCGAGCTGGTCGCGAATGCCGGCCTCTTTCTCCTGAAGCAAACCGGCAACGACAAGGACGTGCTCGCGACTCGTGTCTCTTACCAACTCAACCTGACCGGTCCCAGTCTCGCCGTACAGACTGCGTGTTCGACTTCGCTGGTGGCGATTCACCTGGCGTGCCAGAGTCTGTTCAATCATGAGTGCGACATGGCGATGGCCGGGGGAGTTACGATCGAAATTCCGCACGGCCTTGGCTACACCTATCGCGAGGGTGAGATACTCTCCCGCGACGGTCATTGTCGCTCTTTCGATGCATCTTCGAGCGGGACTATCTTTGGCAGCGGACTGGGAATCGTCGTGCTGCGCCGCTTGGAAGATGCGGTCCACGACGGTGATTTCATTCACGCAATAATTCGTGGAACCGCGATCAACAACGACGGTGCGCGGAAGGTCAGTTACCTCGCACCGAGCGTTGCGGGACAGGCCGACGCGATCGGCGAAGCGCTTTCGGTCGCGGATGTTGAGGCCGATTCGATCTCATATGTCGAAACCCATGGCACCGGCACTACGGTCGGCGACCCAATCGAGGTAGCCGCTCTCACGCGCGCGTTTCGCGCAAGCACCGAACGCAACGGATTTTGCGCTATCGGTTCACTGAAGACGAACATCGGGCATCTCGACGCCGCCGCCGGCGTGGCCGGGTTCATCAAGACGGTGCTCGCCCTCGAGCATCAGCAGGTACCGCCCAGCCTTAACTTTTCACAGCCGAATCCGTTGATCGATTTTGAGCACAGCCCGTTCTACGTGAACACACGGCTGCGGGACTGGGAAAGCGACGGCAAACCGCGCCGCGCGGGAGTGACGTCGCTCGGGATCGGCGGGACTAACGCGCACGCGATTTTGGAAGAAGCGCCAAGTGCTGCGCCCTCGGGTCCGTCGCGCCGATGGCAAGTGCTCACGCTCTCTGCCAAAACGCCGTTTGCTCTCGACGCGTTGTCGCGCGAACTTGCGAAGCACTTGGAGGAGAACTCTCCAGAGCTGACGGATGTAGCATTCACTGGTCACGTTGGCCGCAGAGCGTTCCGGTTCCGGCGCGCAATCGTCTGCGGGGACTCGATCAGCGCGGTTGACGCTCTTAGCCGGGGCAACTCGATGAGAGTTATTGCCGGCATGTCGCCCGAGAACGAGCCGCCGGTAATTTTCCTCTGCACGGGGCAGGGAGCGCAGTACGTCTCGGCGGGGCGCGGGTTGTACGAATCCGAGCGGGTGTTCAGATCGGCGGTCGATTTCTGCGCGGATTATCTGCAGCAGTTCGTCGGCCTCGATTTGCGCACGATTCTCTTTCCGTTCCCCGCCGAAGAACACGCGGCTGCCGAGTTACTCAATCAAACGCGGTTCACTCAGCCTGCGCTGTTCGTCATTGAGTACGCGGTGGCAAAGCTGTGGTCATCGTGGGGCGTCGAACCGGCGGCGATGGTCGGGCACAGCGTCGGAGAGCTGGCCGCCGCATGCATCGCCGGCGTTTTTCCACTGGAAGCCGGCCTGCAGATCATCGCAGAACGCGGGCGGCTGATTCAGAGTATGCCTGCGGGATCGATGACGGCGGTGCCGATGCCTGAGCACGAAGTTATACCGCTGCTCAACAGCAAACTCTCGCTCGCGAGCATCAATGGTGACGAGCAGTGCGTCGTTTCAGGGCCGGACGGCGCTATCGTAGATCTCGAGAAGTCCTTGACAGACGAGGGTATAAGGTACCGTCGGCTGCGAGTCTCACACGCATTTCATTCCAGCATGATGGATCCGATCGTGCACGAGTTCGCGGAGTTTGTGCGGAAGTTTGATCTCGCGCCCCCGCGGATTCCATATATTTCGAGCGCGACCGGGACCTGGATCACCGAGTCGGAGGCGACGGATCCTGACTATTGGGCCAAGCAGCTTCGCCGGACTGTTCGATTCGCAGAGGGTATCGGGCAAGCGCTAAAAGCCTCGGACGCGATTCTTATGGAAATCGGTCCGGGCAATACGCTAAGTGCCTTGTGCGAGCAAAATGCCGCGTTCTCTGACTCGCATAAGGTGATTTCGTCGCTGCGGACACGTAACGACAACATCGGCGATGACGAGTTCGTCGCAGGTGCGGTCGCGCGATTGTGGGTCGCAGGAAAGAAGATCGACTGGAAAGGGTTTCACGCACAAGAGCAGCGCAGGCGTCTGCCGATGCCAACTTATCCCTTCGAGCGCGAACGTTTCTGGATCGAGCCTGGTAGAAGGATCGAAGCACCCCCCGCCGCTTCCGCCGAGCCAACGAAAGGAGCGGGCGAGATTGAATTTTACACTCCGTCGTGGACGCGGAGCGACTTGGTCCGGAAGGAGGGTCTACGGGATATTGGACCGACGCTGATATTCGAGGACTCGCAGGGCCTCGGGGCGCAGCTCGACAAAGTGCTGCGGCGCCGCGGCGAGCAATACATTTCGGTGCAGCCGGGACCGCGTTTCGCTCAACCTGCTTCGGACCGGTTCGAGATCGATCCTGACAATCCCGCTGACTATCACAAGCTGCTTTCCGAGATCGTCGCAAAGGGCAAGCTCCCAAGGTCGATCGTGCATCTGTGGTCGGTATGTGATCCCGTGCCGCGCGAGGAATCGCTGGACGATCTACCCTGGGCTGAGACGATGAGCTTCTACAGTCTGATGTTTCTCGGGCAGGCGATGGGAGGAATCGATCTCAAGGTTCCGGTGCAGATTGCCGTCGTAACCAACAACCTGCATCAGGTTTCCGGTGAGGCGATTCTGCAGCCGTGCCGTGCTCTCATCGCGGGGCCAACCGGCGTAATTCCCAAAGAGCTCGGTGACGTGAACTGTATCAATGTCGACGTGGAGATCATACCGGGCGTCGGTACAGTTGGAGACAACCTGAAGGACGCGGCGGAACAAGTTGTCGCTGAATTGGATGCGCGGTCGATCGATTCGCCGGTCGCATATCGCAGGAATCAGCGATGGACGCGAGCCTTCGCAGGGAACCGCAAGCACGTAAAGACGCCGTCTATCGCACTTCGTGACGGCGGTGTATATCTCGTCACCGGCGGGCTTGGCGGAATCGGACTGACCTTGGCCGCGTCGATAGCCAAGTCGGTCCGTGCACGCGTTGTGCTTATGGGGCGCAGCACTTTTCCAGCGAGAGAGTGGCGGGGGGGACAATCACCGAATGGGCACAGCCAGCCGAACTTGGAGACAGAACGGATCAGAAAAATTCGTGCAATCGAAGAGCTAGGCACGGAGGTATTAGTCGTCTCGGCAGACGTTTGCGATCGCGATGCGATGCAAAGAGTCGCGGATCAGGTTCGTGCGCGATTCGGACCTATTAACGGGATTATTCACGCTGCCGGCGTTCTCGACGATGCGCCGCTCTTGCAAAAGGATCGAACGAACGCAGCGCGCGTGCTCGCGCCCAAGGTCCGCGGCACGCTCGTGCTCGAATCGGTCTTTCAGCCGGATCCGATTGAGTTCTTTATTCTCATGTCGTCTGTAAGTTCACACCTCGCGCCTGCAGGCCAGGTTGACTATGCAGCAGCAAACGCGTTCCTGGATTCCTTCGCCTTGTCTCGGTCACAACGAAGTGTTCGCTGCATTTCGATCCAATGGCCGCGATGGACTGATGTCGGGATGGCTGCCGACAAGTCTGCCCCGGATAGAGCCGCCATTCATCCGCTGCTTGGCCGGGCGGCACATGATGGCCAAGGGGTGACCAGCTACTCCACGACTCTGAGTCTTGAGAACGACTGGATAGTAAACGAGCACCGTCTAAGCGGCGGTCCTGGGCTATTTCCTGCGACCGGGTACCTCGAGATGGTGCGAGCGGCCATCATAGATCTGGCCGGGACTCCCCAGCTGTCGATCAGCGACTTTTACGTCAACCAGCCGCTAAGAGTGAAGGACGGGTCGACTCAACCTCTCCGCCTTGTCATCCGCGAGGAGGGCAACGGGTATCGATTCTCTGCGCAAACCCAGACCGGTCAATCGAAAAGGTGGGTAGAATGTGCGTCGGGCGAAGCGGTAGCAGGGCCGCCGCGTTTGGCTTTGGCACATCTCGACTTCGACAGCCTTCGCCGAAAGTGTAGCGATCGCATGCTCGGACCGTCACCACGAAATGAGGCGCAGGAACGCCATATCGGTTTTGGGGCTCGGTGGCGCAGTACAAAGAGCGTATGGCTCGGGCGAAACCAGGCGCTCAGTCTGCTCGAGCTTTGCGACGAATTCCGAACCGAGGTCGAAACGTTTCGACTGCATCCAGCGTTGCTCGACATGGCGACCGGCAGCGCTATGTTCCTTATCCAGGGCAACGAAGCTGCGAAGCATTTGTATGTACCTGTTTCCTACGGCAGCGTAGCGATTTTCGGCAAGTTGCCGGCCACTTGTTACGCCTATGCGCGCGCGAAGTCCAGCGCATCAATCGAGAGCCCCCTGGCTACGTTTGACATCTCGGTTTTCGACCGCGAAGGCAACGTCGTTGTCGAGATCTGCGATTTCGCCGTCCGTCAAATACGCGACCTATCGTTACTGGAAAGTACGAGAGGCGAGCTGGTTGCCGCCGAGGAGCTCGAAGTCCAGCAATCTCCACAACTATCCGATGCGATCTCGTCGCAGGAAGGTACTCGCGCTTTTGAACGCATTCTCGCCAACCCGCGCGCGTCCAGTGTTGTCATTTTCCCATCCGACTTCCCAGCGTATATCGACAGCTTAAACCCGCGTCACATCGCGACACCTTCAGCACGGCCGGATCCGGCGATGTCCAGCGATTCGAACGACGACGTTGAAGCCACTCTGACTCGTTGGTGGAAGGAACTGCTGGGCGTCGATAAGGTCGGCATCCTGGATAACTTTTTCGATCTGGGTGGCCAATCGCTGACCGGAGTCCGGTTGCTCGCAAAAGTCAACAAGAAGTATGGCGTTGCTCTGAAGCTCGCTACCTTGTTCTCAGCTCCAACGATTGAAAAGCTTTGCGCACTGATCGACAAGCGAAAGACAACACCACCGCAGTTCCGTTCTCTGATTCCGATTCAGCCCAACGGGACGAAGCCCACATTGTTTCTTGTTCACGAGATCGAAGGAAGCGTGCTCGTGTTTCGTGACCTGGTTAGGCATCTCGACCCCGACCAGCCGCTTTGGGGAGTTGAGTATTCAGCCGGTGAGTCATCGTCGTCGGCATTCCTCAGAATGGAAGATTTGGCTGCGTACTATCTAGAGGAAATCAGGAAGCTTCAGCCCTCCGGTCCTTACTACTTTCTTGGCTACTCATTTGGAGGATTGCTCGCGTTTGAGATGGCGCAACAGCTACATGCTGCGGGCGAACAGGTTGGGCTGCTGGGCATGCTGGATACGTTCTTGATGAATGGCGTTCAAGCTTCCGAAAAGCGTCGCACGATTTTCGAGCGCGTGAAGCGAAAGACGAGCTCTTTCTGCAGGCATGTCGGCCGTTTGGCATTCGGTCCGGATCGCCGTGCATATCTGACAGAAGATCTTGCTGAGCGCCT
The DNA here is from genome assembly GCA_963724395.1 of uncultured delta proteobacterium. GTDB lineage: Bacteria > Desulfobacterota > Binatia > Binatales > Binataceae > Binatus. The sequence goes on from CAVRUK010000006.1 coordinate 2,234,683, forward strand.
CGACGCAACAATCGGCCAAGGTCGGCAACTCATCTATGGCGTCCTGCGAGCTCACGGGCGCTCGATTCCGAAATTTCTGCATCGGGCCAAGGACGTAAATTGGTTTGCCGCAAGGCGATACAAAGCGTTGCCATATCCGGGTCGCGTCATCCTTTTTCGTGCGATCACCCCGCTGAACTACCTGGATATGCCGACCGATCGCGAACTCGGTTGGGGCCCGTTGGCGGCAAAAGGCGTGGAGGTCCGCGAAATTCCTGGAACCCATCGGGAGATTATGGCCGAGCCCAGTGTCTCTTTCCTGGCCGGCGAGGTTCGTGCGTGCCTGACAGAACGTCACGACAGACACTTTCACGATTCAGACCTATCAATGTCGAACCGCATTGCCCAGCAGCGTGATTCTTCGAGCTCCTGGACAGCGAACAAACTAGCCACCACAGGAAACACTCAATAGACCGCCTAAGGCCGAATATAGAAGGTTCGTGTGGCTAACCTCCAAAGACCTAGCTGCCCTAAGATAGTGGTCGCGGCCACCTTCACCGCGGACCCTCTTTTGCCGGTCCTGCAGTTTATGCTGCGGGAGGCAGGATTAGCCCTGGAGTTGGAGCTTGCTCCCTACAATCAGGTTTTCCAGGAGCTAGTGTCACCGATCAGTCGGCTGGCGATCAATGCGGACGGTGTCAACGTCATCCTTGTTCGGGTCGAAGACTTCGTGCGCGAGATAGAGAATATCGACGACGCTGCTTCCGCCATCAAGCGCGCCGTAACAGAACTCGAGAAAGCGTTGACCCATCACTCACAAAGGGTTAAATCGCCGACAATATTCGCGGTGATGGCTGCCACGCCGAGAGCAGCCAAGAGGCTGTTATCGGAAATCGAAACGGCAAACACGACGCTGGTCGAATGTGCGCGCTCCTTGCCCGGCGTGATTGCGACCCCGCCTGACGATCCGCAATTCCTATTATCCGATCGTTACGACAGTATCGGCGATGAGCTCGCACACATTCCTTATACGGATGAGTTCTACGCTTCGATTGCAATCGCGATTGCGCGAAAGGTGCATGCCTTGCGAGTCCCTCCACGTAAGGTACTAGTACTCGATTGCGACAGGACCTTGTGGCGCGGCATCGTCGGCGAGGACGGTGTCGATGGAATTACGATATCAAAGGCCCATAGCCGGATACAGCAGTTTGCCGCCGACATGCAAAAGGAAGGTACCCTCGTTTGCATCGTAAGCAAAAATACGGAACGAGACGTACTAGAAGTGTTCGAAAAGCGATCGGATATGGATCTTAAGCTCGAGCACATTGCAGCACATCGTATCAACTGGGAGTCGAAACCACACAACTTAGCCTCGTTGGCCGCAGCTCTAAATCTAGGGCTTGATTCGTTCGTTTTTCTAGACGACGACCCTGTCGAATGCGCGCTCATGAGGGCAAAGTTACCACAGGTGGTAACTTTGCAGATTCCTGAGGAAAGGCAGATAGACTCCTTCCTCTGCAATCTGTGGACTTTCGACAAGCTCACAATTACCGATGAAGACGTTCGCCGCACGAGCATGTACCGTGAGGATGCAGCGCGTCAGACGCTCAAAGAATCAACGGTTGATCTAGCCGAATTCATTACTTCGCTTGGCGTGGGAATTGATATCGATCAGCCGACCGAAGAAGAATGGGCACGCGTGGCACAGCTCACACATCGAACGAACCAGTTCAACTTTACGACAATACGACGAAGCGAACCGGAGATTCGCGCGTTATGTGGCGACAGCTCTAACGTCCTGCGAGTAAAGGTGCGCGATCGCTTTGGCGATTATGGTGTCGTAGGACTCGTCATTCTGGACGACAATGCACGAGTTCTCGGCGTTGACACTCTGCTATTGAGCTGCCGCGTGCTTGGTAGAGGTGTCGAACATGCCGTCTTACGTCGACTTGGAGATATAGCACGACAGCGCGGCCAGTCCCACATCGACCTGCGATACAAGCGCACGCCCAGGAACGAACCTTCACGCGTGTTTGCAGAAAGTGTGGCAGCGCGGTTCCGCGTCCAAGAGCAAAATCAGATCATTTACCGGATCCCCGTCGACGATGCGTGTGCTGTCGTTCTCCAACCCGATCGCGATCCGACGCTTGCAATCGAAGCACGCGAGTGGAACAACCATAAGAACTCAAACGCTGACGCTTCAGTGCCACGAGCCGAGGAGTCAGAACGTTACGAACGGCTGGCGCGAGTATTCGTCTCTCCTCGTAACATTCTCGATGCAGGGCATTGTTGTGGTGTCCGATCTTTACGCAGCAGACCTGCAGCACCTGCCACCGATACGGAGCACAGGATGCTGGGCTTGTGGCAGGAGCTGCTCGGCGTCAAGGGGCTGGGAGTTGAGGATAACTACTTCGAACTAGGTGGTACGTCATTGCTCGCAGTCCGTTTGATGGGGGAGGTTTTACGGCGCTTTGGCGTGAAGCTGCCTCTTACGTGTATTCTAGAATCCCCCACAGTGCGCGCGTTTTCGCATCGTTTAAGTCAAATTCGCAACCCTCATTCCGAAGGGCTAATTCAAATTAAGTTCGGCGGCCCGCGAACGCTTTTCCTTATACATGATGGTGACGGTGAGACCCTCCTTTACTTAAACTTAGCGCGCCGGATGCCCGGTGATTTGGCTGTGTTCGGGATCGAGCCCCGTCGTATTGCGGGCGTTGCTCTCGCTCACGGCAGTATCGAGGATATGGCTTCATTCTACATAGACCAAGTACGCAAGAAGCAGCCGTACGGTCCTTACCTCCTTGGTGGAATGTGCGCGGGAGGCGTTATCGCCTACGAGGTGGCTTCACAGCTGATTAGCGATGGTGAAACTGTCGGACTCGTAGCCTTGCTTGATGCGGCGGCGCCAAATGCTCAGAAGAGGCCGTGGCGCACTTCGAAACAGCGCCTTAGTCGGCTGAATCAGGCTCTTGCAAACGCCCAGAAAAGTCAAATAGTGGCTTTCAAGCGTGCGGGATTAATAGTTCATGGGGTTTCGCAGAAGCTCGCGAATGCCCTGCTCTGGGAAGTCAGATACCGCAGCAATCAGTGGTTCGTGCGCCTACGGTTTCGGCTCTTACGCGAGCTGCTTGCGCGCGGACGCGAATGGCCTAAGTTCGTTCAGGAACTCAGTGTGCGTGAGATCTATGACTCGGCTGAGGCGCGCTATGAACCAAAGCCGCTACCTATCCCGTCGGTTCTGCTCGTGCGCGCTCGGACGGGTGAAGGGGACGACACACCCTATAGAGAAGTCTACGCGGATGAAACCTTCGGTTGGGGCGCTCTTGCGCAGCAGATTAAGGTCGTCGATGTTGACGGCGGTCATTCAACGATGTTGCAGGATCACTTTGTTGATTCGTTAGCAGACGCTCTTATGCCGTTCATCCAACAAAACGATAAGCCAATCCGTGGACGCTGGCCACAAGCTGCGACGATATGAAGGAAATCAATGTCACCATCGCTATTGTGACCTACCGGTCCGCAGACCTCACGATCGGCTGCCTACGCTCGATCGAAGCTGAGCGCTCTATGCCGGGGCTGCGTATTCGCGTAGTGGTGGTCGACAATGATTCCGGTGACGCACCAGCGATCGCAAAAGCGATCGAGGCGAATTCCTGGTCGTGGGTGACCTTGGTGCGAGCGCCCAAAAATGGTGGCTTTGCATACGGCAACAATTTGGCATTTCGATTCGCGCGTAACGATGGACCGCTGGACTACTTGCACCTGCTCAATCCCGACACGCTCGTTCGCAAAGGAGCGATTGGCGCACTGGTGCGGTTTCTTGAGGCTTGCCCTGATGTGGGCATCGTCGGAAGCAGTTTCGAAAACCTTGATGGCAGTGATTGGCCAATAGCATTTCGCTTTCCATCGGTCATGAGCGAGATCGAAGGCGGACTTCAACTCGGTCTTGCATCACGCGTTTTGCAGCGCTGGGTTGTCGCGCTTGAGATGACTGGTGTTGCGCAACGCGTCGATTGGCTGCCGGGTGCATCAATGATGATTCGCCCCGCGGTGTTTGACGCAATTTGTGGCTTCGACGAGACCTATTTTCTCTATTTCGAGGAAACTGACTTTTGCCTACGGGCAAAAAATGCAGGTTTCTCCACTTGGTACGTACCCGAGAGTCGGGTAATGCATATTCAAGGGCAAAGCACGAAGGTCACAGAACGCAATGTGGCGTTGAAGCGGTTGCCGTCTTACTGGTTTGAGTCACGACGGCGCTATTTCATCGCGAGCCACGGGACCATCGGGGCGATAGCGATCGATGTTGTCGCGGTGCTGGCTCATTCAGTCGGCCGTTTGAAGCGTATCGCGCAGCGACGAACTGATCGTGGAGTCCCACATTTTCTCAGGGATCTCGTGTACCACAGCGCTCTGTGGTCCCGAAATCGCAAATTCGCAACCGCTAAGCCGAAAACCCGCATTTCTGATTCGCACGCAAGCCATCTGATTCTTCCAAGTTCCCGTTGAGATCATTGGGGTGGGAGAGCGACGACGCTGTACGGCGGCAGTGTGAGGGTCAGGGTGTTGCCGGAGATGGAGATACCTCCCGGCAGCGGACCGATCTTAACCGAGTTGCTGTTCTCGTTGTTGTCGGTGAGGCCGTTGGTGTAGAGCACGGTCTCGGCGCTGCCGGGCAGGGTCCCGGTTGATGGAAACTGCAGCGTGATTTTGACACTGGAGTTATTGCCATTGGTCAGCACCGCGCTCCAGTTGCCGCCGTTCTCAAACGCGTTCGCATAGACGTTGCTAAATGCCGACGTGTCGACTGGATAGTAGCTGCCGCCCATTGCGCTGTTCACCACACTCATCCCCAAACCGATAGGCCGAATATGCGGGAAAGACGGACCGAAATCACTGTCGAGATCATGAATTATTCCGAATATCGGGTCTGCGGTGGTGCCGCCTCCAACCTCGACCTGGGCAAAGGTAAATGCGTTCTGAATCGGCATCAAGGATTGAGTGCCCAATAGCCAGTCTTCGGTCATCCACATCGCTGAAGGGAAACCGGCCTGACTCAGGTAGCTTTGTTCTGTGTCACTACCGCTGCCAGCCCCCGCTCCCGCTCCACTTTCGTATGCGCTCATCGTCTGATTTGAGCCGAGCAGGGCTATATCAGTCGGAACGCATCCAGGAGCAAACAAAAGATCGAGCGGATACGGCTGAAAAAATGCCGCATATAGGACGGCTTGGCTCGCAAGAGAGCCGCTGTAATCGGGCAAAATTCCGGTCTCGGCACCCGCGTTGTACGTCGCGTCGTCCGAACCATATTGAGAAGTATTGGGTATCGAGTAACCCGCCGCTGTTGCTCCATTCAGCGCCTGATACAATACACCATCGTTGCACGTCTGATTGCCCATGACGTAGTGAATGCGGGAAGCGTAACTGGAGCACTTGCTTGACGCCTCTGTTGCCATCACGTTGAAGTTGCGGCCTGCGACTTCACCGTAATATGGACCTGAGGCATCGAACTTCGCACCCGGTCCCGCACCGTTCCAGTCCTCGTTCGATTGCTCAATCCAGATGGAGGGGAGGTTGTAGGCGCTGAATGCTGCGCAGGCGTTATCGGCAAATGCCCTTAAATCGGCGTCGCTGAATGTATTGGGAATTGAGAACCATGGAACCGCTCCTACCGCATTTGCTAGAGGATAAATGTCTTGCGAAGCGTAGAACCATCCCCAATTGTACACTGCATTGCTGGTCTGCGTGCCAGACGGCCCTTTCAGGAAGTCGCAGCCGCCCGCCGCTGTTGCACCAGGCGTACAGCTATTTGGTCCTTCAAAGTTCGCATCGTTCTGGTCGAGAGTATATGGAATCATGTAACGCAATGAACCGGGATTGAGCGTCTGGAGCGTTGTAACAACTTCGTCACGGAAGCCGGTTGCCGAACTTTCGTTGCGTCCCACGTAGGCGTCGTCTATGTAGATCGTTGCACCCGTCTCGACGGTTCCGTTGGTAGCGGTCTGCGTGTAATACAAGACCTTCTGTGCGCTGGCCGCCGTGTCGGTGCCTGTGAAGGTATAGGTGTACTGATGCCAGTTGCCGTCGTTCGTAAGATTGAATGTTTTGCTGACGTTGGTGCCACCACCTCTGATCAGCGATACGGTAACTTGTGGCGTGCCGCTCGAGGTGTTGACCGCCAGTGCATATAGCGAAATCTCGAACGGCCCTTTCACTGGATGCCAAGGACCGCTATAGGGCGCGACATTGCAAGTATTACCTACGCCGCAGTCTGAGCTCTCCTTCGCAACAGTACAAGGCGTGATGCTGTCGGTCGAGCAGACACCGCCTGCTGTGACTACGGTATCCCAGCCGAAATTTGCTGAGTGGCTGTTGCCGTCCGATACATTATAAGCCATCGACGATCGGCCGTCGTATTGTTGGGCGGTGGAGATTGAGACTCCACTGCTCATCCCCCAGCCGCCTGTAGACGAAGATGTTGCTGAAACGGTTGGGCCGGAAATGCAGGCGGCTACTACGTCACCTGTATTAAGTGTCGGGCAACTGCCGGAACAGGTAAACGTGCCGCCGCTTGTAAATGTACCGACGGTGAACGTATCGCCCGCCGAGACACCCGCACGGACAGACGCAGCCGCGCCATTCCAGAAGTTCGTCGCCTCGCCGTTGTCGTGAGTGGTAGTGTATTCGCTCGAAGAATGTGTGGTGCCGACGATCCATGCCCAACACTCCTGACCGAGCTCAAAACCCGGATTGTCGAGCATGTTCTGCATGAAATCCGACTCGCCGTACTGCCCCTGATTTCCCATGTTGACGCCAACCCGATGGACATTGGTCATCGAAGGCGTCGAGGCTACCACCGCAACCGGGGTTCCGATGGCGGTCGGTGTCGGAGTTCCTGAGATTGACGTCGCCGTCGCAGTTGCCGTCAGGGTGCTAGCAGACGTTGATGTGGGAGATGGATCTGTGGTCGGCGTCGCTGTCGGGGTAACAGTCGTTGTAGCTTCGGTTGGAGTTGCCGTAGGGGCGACGGCGGGTTTATAGATAGCAACTCCGCAACCGTAACTGCTGCTCATACTCCATGTCCAAGCAGTGCCAGTTCCTGCGGTACCCACGGTATTGAACGCTCGCATGACCCCGATGTCCGTTTCCCCCGTATCGCCGATGACCGTGTTGCCGGCGAGCCTGCCATTCCCCGCATAACCGTTGGTCGGCCCGGTCATCGTTGTTGCAGAGCCTCCACCGAGTTCGCAACCGGCTTCGGCCAATTCTCCGCTTTCCGCCAGTGTCGCGGTCGTCCCGCTGGATATGGCTGTCGACGCCGCACTGTGGCTTGCGTACTGGTCTACCGGAGAAGAGTTCTGCATACCACTGATCTCATCAACGACGAAATCTACCGTGGTCGAACTGCCGGGCGTGACCGTTATACTTGTTACACCGCTTGGAATGTTTGTCTCGTAGAACTGGCCGTAAACGAAGTTGAAGCCGTCGTAGAAATTGAGCGTCGGCACCTGCGTAAGCCTGTCGCCCTTGTTGTCCGTTACGCTGATGATTAATGCAGCGCCCGTTGTATACCACTGAGAAACGTGTACCACCAGAGCGTTGCCCGCAGTCGGTGCAGCGATGTTGCAGGTAACAGTGGTACCAGCACCCATATTGTGGCAAATGGTAGTGTTCACGACGCTCTCAGCCGTCGGACTAGCGGTCGCAGTCGGCGTCGAAGTTTGCGTCGCTGTTGCCGTCTGAGTGACAGTCGCGGTCGCAGTCTGAGTGGCAGTCGCAGTCGCGGTCGAAGTTGCCGACGCTGTCGCTGTCGGCGTCGAGGTTTGAGTCGCCGTGGCAGTCGCAGTCGCCGTCGGAGTGTCCGTCGCGGTCGAAGTTGCCGACGCTGTCGCTGTCGGCGTCGAGGTTTGCGTCGCCGTGGCAGTCGCAGTCGCCGTCGGAGTGTCTGTGGCGGTCGCGGTCGATGTCACCGACGCGGTCGCAGTCGGCGTCGAAGTTTGAGTCATCGTTACGGTCGCGGTCGCCGTCGGAGTGTCCGTCGCGGTCGAAGTTGCCGACGCTGTCGCTGTCGGCGTCGAGGTTTGAGTCGCCGTGGCAGCCGTCGGAGTGTCCGTCGTGGTCGAAGTTGCCGACGCTGTCGCTGTCGGCGTCGAGGTTTGAGTCGCTGTGGCAGCCGTCGGAGTGTCCGTCGTGGTCGAAGTTGCCGACGCTGTCGCTGTCGGCGTCGAGGTTTGAGTCGCTGTGGCAGCCGTCGGAGTGTCCGTCGTGGTCGAAGTTGCCGACGCTGTCGCTGTCGGCGTCGAGGTTTGAGTCGCCGTGGCAGTCGCAGTCGCCGTCGGAGTGTCCGTCGTGGTCGCGGTCGAAGTCGCCGAGGCCGTAGCAGTCGGTGTTGAGGTCGAAGTCGGTGTTGATGAGGAAGGTGGATCTGCGGACGCTGTTGCAGTCGGCGTCGAAGTCGGCGTTGCGGTCGCTGTGACGGTAGGGGTAGCAGTTGCAACCGGATCCTGTTTTTTTATTCGAAACCGTTGTCCAGGGGGCACACTCTTCCCCTCCTGTACCAATTCCGCAGTCAGTTCGTATTCGCCCGGGACAACTGTTGCCATGCTTAATGTCATGACAGAAGACGGCTGGGTTGGTTGGACTAAATCAGAGAGTACTTTCCGCCCATTCTGCCCGCGCATCTTCAGCCGCAATTGATATGTGCTGAGCGAAGTCCCTGGCGATGGTTGGACCGTGACACTGATTTGGACCATTTGCGGCTGGCCCGGGGTGAGTATTCCGTTAGTTGGATAGACAACCGACGCTTGCAGACCTGCTGGGGTCCGTTTCGCCCGCTTGGCATTTAGCGAAGCGGGCTGGTCCTGAATAAATGATTCGCTTGTTGAAGCACCTGCGGCCCGACCGAAGACATTGATCAGAATCAGGGCAAGAAAAAAAACAAAGAGTTTTGCGGCCTTCGATCTGCTCATTTTAGGTCCTTCCCCAGCGCACGACGCGGGGCGGCCTAAACCACGCCCCGAACGGATGCATTCCCCCGCTCGTGCTTCAGGGAGCAAGTGATGTGCCATTTCGCTACGTTTAGTTTTTCTTCCCTACGACGAGTAGTACCTGCAGACGATGTCTTGCGAAGTGACTGAAGATGGCAGACGTCGCAGGAGGAGTTGCGTTTCCGCAACGTTTTGGCGCTACCTGTACGCAAATCGGAAGCGCGTTTGCAACATCAAGTCAGCGCTTTGCTACGCTTCTCCGGGTTTTGACACTCTACTAATCGTAGCGTTCATTTAAAGTGGCCGAACGAGTCGTTATGTGTCGATGCGGGGACCCCTGCCCCGGCACCCTTCTCCTCGGTGTTCGGGTTGCGCGGCTTGGCAGTTGATGTGGCTCGCACAGTTTTCTGTTCGATCGAACGGACCCTTCATGGGTTGAAGGTTCAGCAGTGGCTGAGGTGAGGTCCGTATCTAGTGTGGTGTCCCGCAAATAACTTTACGATACAAGACGATTTCCCTGAGTAATGACAAGGACACATCTTGATTGCAAAACCAAAACATATTTGCGGGACGCCACACTAGTGTTGTGTCCCATTAAATTGTATTGGGTCACGAAAGTGTCGATTTTGCGGGTCAGGTCGCGCACGCTGCGAAACGAGCCGCGGCGGATCGCCTGCTGGGTGATGAGACCGAACCAGCGCTCGACCTGATTGAGCCAACTTGCGTAGGTGGGCGTGTAGTGAATGTGGAAGCGGCAATGGCGCACTAGCCAAGCCTTAACCTTGGGATGTTTGTGAGTGGCGTAGTTGTCGGCGATTAGATGTACGGCGAACTCTGTCAACGCCGATTGAAAGCTGACCCACTTTGCTGGGGTCGCCGAAGTAAAACTGACCCACCCAGCGGCTGTCTGATCAGGGGGAGTGCGAGGGGGACCTTCCCCCTCGCCGGTTTGTTTAGTGCTTAGTGGCTTTGGCAGGAGCGGCGAGCAGTCCGGCCTTGCGCTTGTCCTTGAGCCTGAAGCTCTCGCCGTTGATGCTGACGATGATCGAGTGGTGCAGGATGCGATCGAGCATCGCCACGGTCAGCACGCCATCGCCGGAGAAGGCAGTGTCCCAGCTGCCGAAGGTGAGATTCGAGGTCAGGATCATCGAGCCGCGCTCGTACCGGCGCGCGACGATCTGGAAGAACAGGTTGGCCTGCTCGCGTGTCATCGGCAGGTAGCCGATCTCGTCGATGATAAGCAGCCGGTAGGCGTTGACCGCACGATGCATCACCTCACGATAGCGGCCTTGGCGTTGCGCAGCCTCCAGCATCAGCACCAGATCGGCGGCGCTGAAGAAGCGAGTCTTGTAGCCCTTCTGAGTGGCGAGATAGCCGAGTGCGATGGCGAGGTGAGTCTTGCCTACGCCCGATGGCCCGAGGAACACCACGTTCTCGGCGCGCTCGACGAAGGCGAGGCTCGCCAACTCCATGATTTGCTTGCGCGGCGCGCCGGTGGCGAAGTTGAAGTCGTACTGATCAAGCGTCTTGATCGCGGGGAAGCCGGCCACCCGCGCGAACATCTCGCGTGCCCGCGCCCGGCGCGACTCACGCTCGGCGACCAGGAGTTCTTCGATGAAGTCGGTGAACGAGGTATGTTTTTCGGCCGCCTGCTGCGCCAGCGCGCTATACTGGGCGGCGACCCCGCCCAGCCGCAGCTCGTTGCAAAGCTCAAGCACGCGTTGGTGCTGGATGCTCATCTAATAACCTCCGCCGCGATGATCAGTTCTTCGTATACGCGCACCGGATGCTGAAAGCCGCGCGGGATCGGCGCCGGCCGCTTCGAACGGGCGGGCTGGATCGCTCCCCGCCAAGGCGTGGGAATGGGCTGCAGACGTTCACGCTCGTGCTCGAGCCGGACCGACGGGACCTCGCCGGTGGTCGCGTGCACGCGGGCGTTGGCGACCTCGCGCAGCCAGGTTCCGACTCGCGCGTTGGCGGTGTCGCGATCAACCTTGAGCCCCTCGGGACTGAGCTGGCTCGCCAGCGGAATGTAGAAGCTCGAACGCAAGTAACGGATGAAGCGCTCGACCTTGCCTTTGGTCTTGGCCCGATACGGCCGGCACAGCCGCGGCATGAAGCCGTGATGGTGCGCGAAGTCGAGGAAGGTGCGGTTATAGCGATGCAGTCCCGGCCCGTAGCGATCACGATCGGTCACTACCGTGCGCATGTTGTCGTACAGCACCTCGCGCGGGACTCCGCCGAAGAAGTAAAACGCCCGCTCGTGGCAGCCGAGCAGCGTCTCCATCCGCTCGTCGGTGACGAACTCGACGTAGGTCGTTCGGCTCCAGCCCAGCGTCGCGATGAACACCGCGAGCCGATCCCGTCCGCGCCGGATGGTGGCGAAGTCGACCTGCATCTGGCGGCCTGGTTCAGTCTCGAACCGGATCAGCGGCGCTGGCTTGGCTACTGCTGGTCGTAGCGTCGTGAGATGATCCTTCAGGATGCTGATGCCGCCCGTGTAACCCAGCGCCCGCAGCTCACGCAGCAGCACTGTCGCCGGGATCCACTCCGGCGCGGCAGCTCTCACCCGTTCGGCAATGTACTGCTTGTACTGATCGAGTTTGCTTGCCCGGGCCTCACGCTCGTAGTGCGGTAGCCCCTCGCTGCCTAGATAGCGCCGCACCGTGTTGCGCGACACCTCCAGCGCCCGCGCGATCTCCCGAATGCTCTTGCCCTGCCTTCTCAAGACCCGGATCTCCACCGCTTCCTCCGCCACCAGCATGGGAACCTCCACTTGGGAGTACCCCACGCCGGGGTGGGTCAGTTTTCAATCGGCGACCCTGGGTCAGCTTTGCACCGGCGACCACAACTCGGCGGGAACCTGATGGTCGAGATGGTTGAGAAAGCCGATAAACTCCTGATGCCGGTGGCGCGGTTTGCATTGCGAGATGACCGAGCCATCCAGCACGTTGAGCGCGGCGAACAGCGTGGTGGTGCCATGGCGGTAGTAGTCGTGAGTCACGCCTTCGAGGTAACCCAGCCCCATCGGCAGCACCGGCTGGGTGCGCTCCAGCGCTTGCACCTGGCTTTTCTCGTCCACGCACAGCACCAGCGCCTTATCCGGCGGATTGAGGTACAGCCCCACCACGTCGCGCACCTTTTCCACGAAGAAGGGATCGGTGGAGAGTTTAAAGCTTTTGCTGCGGTGCGGCTGAACTCCGAACAAGGCGAAGTAGCGTGCCACCGTGCTCTTGGGTATGCCGGTCTCCTGCGCCGCGCTGCGCACACTCCAATGGGTCGCATTCCGCGGACGGCTCTGAAGCACCTTGCGCATCAATCTCGCCACCCGCTCGTCGTCGTAGCTGCGCGGACGCCCCGGGCGCAGTTCCCCGTGCAAGCCGGCTACCCCGCGCTGGCGCCAGCACCGCCGCCAATGACTGATAGTCGGAACACTGACCCCGCAGCGCTGCGCAATGACGCCGTTGGCGACCCCATCCGCCGACATCAGCACAATCCGCGCGCGGCGCACCAACGAATGCGGCAAGCTCCGCGAGCGGACTATCGAATCCAATTGTGCGCGCTCCGCCGCACTCACCTTAACCACCGTATTAGGCCTGCCCATCGGGCAGTATCATATCAGTTTTGCATCCTGCATTAAATAAGTTATTTATGGGACACAACACTAGTGAGCGCGATTGGCTGCCATGGCGCTGTTGAAGTGACCCCGATCGACGACTTCGTGAAGGTATGTTTCTAACAAAGCCCCGGACTTTTCCCAGGTAAATTGCCGAATGTATTCTGTTCCTGCCTTCTGCAAGCGATTTCGCAGCTCAGGGTCTTCAATCACGCGGCATAGATTTTCGAATATTGCTTTGCGGTCTCCCGGCGGACTGAGCAACGCCGTACGGCCATTGATCGCATAGTCGCGCAAGCCGCCGCTATCCGTACCAACAAATGCACATCCGCAGGCCATTGCCTCGGCGGGTGGAAGCGCCCAACCTTCGGAGTAGCTAGCACTCACGTAGATCGCATGATGGTTGTATAAATCGCGGATCAGGTTTTGGGAAGGATTTTGAAAATAATCGATCCAATCGGGAATCTCCGCTCCCTTCCGATCGGTTCCGAACATGGTGATGCGTGCATCCGGATAGCGGTCGTGCAATCCCCAAAATACACTCAGCAAGTCCTGAGAACCCTTCATTGGCCGGAAGTGGTATACAGAGATGATACCGTGCCGGCGCGCGCCCAGTGTATCGACAATACGAAAATGCCGATGATCGACTGCGTTGGGTATGTGACGCATCGATTGCGCTCCCAACCTTTTTCCCAAATCGTAGAGCCAGCCCGAGATCACTACTTTATGCATCGGGAAGCGCCAGGTCGCCTCGATCCTGTCGTCGGGTCCAGCCCAGATTTCGTAGCCCTGGATCAGATAAAACTTCCGTCCTTTGGATGGGGGATACTTGATTAGGTATTCCGCCGTTCGCCAGTACGTAGCAAATGTAGCGTCGGCTTCCGGAATAAATCGGGAATCAAGCCCGGACACAAAAAACAAATTGATTCTTCGGTCTAGCGCCATCCATCGGAGGGCGGACTTGCCGATAAGCCGCCTTACTTCCGCAGAAAGTAGCGCTTCCCACCACTCGCGGATAAGCGTTGTCCGTACGCGCAGAGATTCAGCATCTAGGCCAATGCTGCGTGGAAACACCAGATTTACTTCATGGCCGTGGTGCGCGAGGTAGTTCGCATACTCAAGCGCTACTCTGGCACCGCCGCCAGGCAAAAGAGCGTGCGAAGGAAATACGAAGGTAACGCGCATGTTCAAGATTTAGCGTTTCTGTTGTCTGGGTTGCGTCGCCAACAGCTTCGGCGCCAGTTCGTGGATTAGATCGAAGTCGTCGGATCTCCAGAAGCCTAGGAACCACAACGAGATAAATACTGCTGCTAGGTAGAGCACACCGAGTAAACCCAAAGTAACGAGTCCCCCTGCGCGCGAGACAAACCAGATTGGCTGAACCAGGAGGCACGTGCACCACAATACAAAGGAAGCTAACGCCGTACCGAGGGTCAGACGCCAAAGCCACTCGATCAACGTCGATCGCCATCCAAGCCCGCGAACCTTATGGAAAAGCCAAAGAAAATAAATTGAGCCGCAAACGTTACCAATAACCGTTCCGCCGACAACTCCCATTAAACCGTATATCGGCGTTAAAATCAAAGTAGCTGATATGTTTATGACCGATCCGATCACTGCATAATAGGTTTCATAGTGGGGCTGCGCGGTCGCGCGCACGATCGTGGTGCCAACGCCAGTCAAGTTGTTGATCGCGTATGACAACAGCAGTGCGGCCATTACGACCGTAACGTACGGATAACTTCGACCCATCCACACCAGGAGTATCTGTGAGCCAGCTCCAATCAGAAACCCCGTGATGACAAAGGTCGCAAGTGCCAAGTAACGCGTTCCGCGCACATAAACTGCGTTGAGGCGCTTGCTGTCATGGCGCCCGTCAAATGCCGAAGCAGCCGGAAGGAGTGGCGCTAACAAGGTTGCCGGCAGCACTCTGCCGAGAGCAGCAAGCTTGTTGCCGAGCTCGTAATATCCGACACTGACTACATTTACGAAAGTCCCCAAGATTATCCGGTCAGTCTCGAGGTTTATCACGCCGCTCAAGGCGTTGATCTGCATCCAGAATCCAAAGCGAAAAACCCGTCTTAAGAGGTCGCGCTCCAATCGGAAAGGATTGCTCCAAGGGTTACCGAACATTCGAAATACCAGCCCAACCCGAATTATAGACGTAACGCCCAGAGCACAAAAGATAGCATACGGAAGAGCATAGATGCCGAACCGAAGGTGCAGCAGGAGCACCAACGATATCCCGTAGACAGCCTGATAGCAGGTATCTATGAGACCAGCGATCTCCGTTCGCTGCATAGCGACGATGAAGGCACCGAAAATACCGAGAGCATTGGCGAGAACGAAGTAAGCGATCACTAGCAAAAGGAGTTCGTTTGCAGCATGCCTATAACGATGGTCGAGCCGCAAATAACCAAGAAAGTGAGGGCCTATTAGATAAACCACGGGGAGAAATACAACGCCGATCGCGATGTAGAACAGACAACCAAATGTCGTCACGTCGCGAACGTTGTCGTATTCACGCCGCTCAAGGAATTCGGCCAGATACTTCACGAAGCTGGAACCGACGCCGAAATCCAGGAGCGCAAAATAGTTGACGGCCGAACCTAAGATCGCCCATAGGCCATAAGCCTCTAATCCAATCGAGTGGACCACGAGAGGAGTAAGGAAAAATGAGAGTGACAACGCGAATAGGCGGGTAAGTAGAGCACTGAGCGTACCCGCCATCAGTCTGCGCGTGGTAATCTCAGCCGTGGCGGACCGGCTCTCCCCCGACTGAACATCGGTATCAAACTGAAAATTTCGGTCGTACACTTAAGGCCACGTTTTGTAGATATGGCAGCTCATGTTGCCGGAGAACGATCAGTCCGGGCCGCGGTGCGCGCTAACCTTCGAAGGGCCCGGAGTACTAAAGGGGGCGTCACGTCCTCGACAAATTCGTTGAAGCGGACACGCAGGTCGAACTCATCGGATGAGTTCGGACGAACCTTAAATTGGGTTGTGTGAATGCGGCGGCGATTGTCCCAAGTCGCCGTGTAGTAGTAGAGGGCGATGGCGCGTCGCGGCATCCGCTGTGGATGATTTACCCTAACTGGGTTGCCATGAAATGAAATCGAACTAGTGTTGAAAACAACGCAGGTATTAAAAGCGGGCACCACGCGCCGACAGCATCGGCTCATCTTTCGATCCCAGATCTCGAAGCAGCCACCAAACTCCTCGCGCCAATCCTTGTTCAGATAGATGAGCACATTGACTCGGCGCTCCAAACCCAGTGCTGCGTGGAAATTGAAGTCAGTATGGATGTCGAGATGACCGCCCTCACTCACCTGGTGGAGCCCGGCACCGGCGAAATAGGGATCCGGGATCAGGCCCTTGATGCCTGTCAGGTTCTCAATGAAACCGACGAATGGAATCGAGTTGAACGAATAGAAGAGCGACCTCAGCGGCGGTGAAAGTATTTCCGGCCTGAACTCGAATTTTAGGTTTTCCTGCGTCCGTTTGTAGTCAGCGGAAGATTCCGGAACCGAAGGGAATTCGCGCAAACAGATTTGAAGGATGCTCTCGTCGAGAAAGTCAGGCAGTACGATGTGAGGAAAGGGCGTTGCCGAATTATACTGATCGCGATACTGCACCCCAAGGGCGGAGATCGAAGGATCGAAGTAGCCGTACTCTGTCGAGGTGGTTTTGATGATCATGTTGGATTGGCCTCCGCGAGAAGGCTTTCTCAAGTATCGAACATAGTCTGACGTACAGAGAATGCCGCCGTGATTGAGTCACGAACGAGAAATTAAACGTGCTCTTTGACCCAAAATACTTGCGGATGTGTGCATACTGACCGGTTCGCGAGGCCTGCCGCGGCCTCTGTTTGTTGAATGGTTTTCGCAGAGAAGCGAACTTTAACTTAAACGGTGGATTCACCAGATTGCACGGTCTGAAGGTTTGTCAGCCGCATTCAACATTCGCGACGCTCCGTTACAAGGGCTTTGGACCCCAATGGCAAGCTACCTTGGGACCGAATTGGTCGACTCGTCTATCGAAGTTTGACAATGAAACGCAAATGCCAGCAGTCAACGATCGCTGAAGGATTTTCGATGGACCTCAAACTATGCATCATTAAGAGCCCTGCCAGCAGGGTATCGCTTTCGTGACCAATCATTCCTTGTCAAGGTCTGCGCCGGATTTGGGACCGGTCCACATCAGGAAGCTTTTGCATGTTCGAGATGGGCAACGGACTCTTCCATTTGCATGCATAATCGCGTTCCTAATGATCGCATTCGCTGCGGTTGCGTTTACGCCAGGAAGCTCTGTACGTTCGCCGGCCGCGATGGATGCCTACTTTGGTGGAGAGTCTTTGGTCGGATCGTGGGTCTGGCACGGCTCCTGGAGTAGCGAATACGCGCCTTTTGCCTATCGTATCGCGTTCAAGGGCTTAGTCGATCTGACGGCTCGGGTCATCAAGCTATGGGGATCCCCTGCCGACCCTATACGGCAGTACTGGATCGCGCTTATAGTCGTTTCATCGCTAAGCTTTGTCTTCGCTGGCTGGGCGCTAGACTACCTCGTTCAGCTGTTTGTGAATGACTGGCAGGATCGCCTGGCGGCGCTCATGCTTTGGCTCGCACTGCCGTCGATTCACCTTGCGTACCATTACCCAGTGCAGACGAAAGAAGATTTTCTCGCGTATGGACTGTTCTTCCTTGGCATTCGAGCAGTCTTGTTGAGCCGGGTGTTTGCTGCGACCTTGCTGTCGCTGATCGGTCTTATGACCCGAGAAACGCTTTTGTTGATACCTCTGTTGTTTCTCTTATCGCCGACCAAGCGATACGCCCAAAGGCCGATCCCGCTGGGTATTGCCGTTGTGACATTCACGACAGTAAGGCTTGCAATTGCGGCCACGTCTTACGATCCCTTTGCAGGCTTTCGTGAAAACATAGGATATCCGGTCCAGACGATATTCGCAATCTTCTTCATCTTCGGGTACGGCTGGGCCGTGATCCTTACTCGCATCTGTTCGCCAGCATCATGGTCGGAACCTGAAGTCCTAGGCAAAAGCACTCAGAATAAAATCTTTTGGAGGTGTTACTC
This sequence comes from uncultured delta proteobacterium, assembly GCA_963724395.1. Lineage (GTDB taxonomy): Bacteria > Desulfobacterota > Binatia > Binatales > Binataceae > Binatus. The sequence goes on from CAVRUK010000006.1 coordinate 2,252,353, forward strand.
CGTCGTTCTTCCTATGCTTATCGGGGCCCACTTCGCGTTCGGCAGGATTGTTGAAATCAGAATTTCATCTTTGCTGGCACCCTGGATCGTGGTTGGCTCTCTTGAGTTGCTCGCAGAAAGCCATCTGTCGGAGACTGCGTTCAGGCTTTTGCCATGGGCAGGCTCTGCCACACTTATCCTCGTGCTTTTCGAACTGACAGAAAAGGGCTCTGCCATTCGCCGAGCGGTGAATCCCTTAATAGGACAATTCGCACAGTCCATGTGGTGGATGGAGCTGGAAACTCAGCTAGTTCTTCTAGCGATGGCGATCGGGCTCGTTTGTTGGCGATACAAGGCACTCTCAAAAGCTAGGTAACACATCCTCGGCAATTAAAGAGGTAGGTCGCGCTCGCGCTATTGGCTTGTTAGGATACCGTAAAACATGTAGCCATCGCGGGATAAAAACCGCTCAAAGACAGTCTCCCTTGAAAGGAATGTAATGTGAGATCGGAGTACGTCGAAAAAGGATCCAATTGATGCTCTTCCCGAGACATTGTATATATATTAGGCCCTCTCCGCTCTTAGAGTTTGATGATCATCCAACGCCTCGGACTGCGGTTGAGTTCAACTTCGACCTTTCGTGTTCTTCGGCGCTTTGCTTCGCGCGCGGTGAAGATTGTGCGGGATGCACATCCTTCCGAAATAGCATGAAAATCTTTCAGGCACATGATATTGATCCAGCTGGAATTAGCTTTACTAGATGCAGGTTATTACAAAGACACCTTCATAAGGGCAGCATTGAAAAACTCAGTAGGCACTAGGCGGTTTATAGTTGACGCAATGTTGCAGTGTTTTATGCGAGGTTGAGCAAATTTCAAAATCTAGGTTCGGACGATATGCCTCAAATGAGTGAACCAGTCCACTTGGTTTTAGCAAGTGATGCCGCGACCTCGGCAGGCCTCGCAGTTGCCGTATACTCGGCAATAAGACGCACCTCCAGGCCCGTGGAAGTGTGGGTGATTCAGGAAGGCCTTGACGCAGAAACAATCGCGTGCATGCTCACATTCTGGAGAGGTGCCGCGGACATTCACTTTCTGAAAATGAAGCCTCTGCCTTGGTGGTGGGCGGAAGGGTATACAATGCTTGCATGGGCACGAATTCAGGTTGGTGAGTTGTTGCCGCCACGTGTTTCGCGCTGCATCTATCTGGATACCGATACTTTGGTGGGCCGGGACCTCAGCGAGCTTTTTGATATGCCGCTTCATGGCAATCCGATCGCCATGGCGATCAACAACAACGTGCCGCCGAACGTCGTTGCCTATCTTAATACGCTTGGTATAGAGCCCAATTGCTGGTTCAACTCAGGTGTAGCACTCATTGATGTCGATGCGTGGCGCCGTAGTTCTGTGATGGACGAGCTGATCAGCTATAAGCGATCCATGCCACCGGTGCTTTGGTTCCCCGATCAGGATCTACTCAACAAGTACTTCGCGGGCCGGATTCTTAAACTCGATCCTTCTTGGAACCGCCGTGACGTAGTGTATTCGCCAGAGGGCCAGATTCTGCATTTTGCAGGTTCGACAAAGCCGTGGGACATGTCTCAGGACTTTGGACATGCGGGATTGCGCGCCTGGCGGGAGGTTTATGCGCTATGGGGTAGGACGCCAGCTCCGAAACGGAAACATAGAATCAAGATGCGAGCCGCATGGGCTATGCGACGGATCCTCAGGTTTCGATAGGGCTAAATGGCTGGCCGGAGTTGCGACGGGTATAAGCACATGTCCCCGGTGGGAGAATATAGTGGCGATGTGAACATGTACGCTGTCAACCAAGCGAAAGAACAGGAACGACGTGTTGCCGATTGTCCCGGGCACGCAAGTTGATCCTTTCTTGTATGGCAAATTTGGTCACAATGAAAAGCAAAAACGCATTAGTTCCTCGAACCACTTCCACTTCCCTTTCGGGCAGCGCTATTCGCGCAATGCTTAGGGTCTACCGCAGATTTTTCGCTTTACCTTTGGAAACCGAGGTCTTGCTAAACTGGACCGCCCGCCCGAGCTACGCCTATTGTGTCTTCCACGCGGCAGAATTGGCGCGGCGCCTCGGTATCCCTCGCATATCCGTGATCGAATTTGGCGTCGCTGGCGGCAATGGGTTGCTTTTTCTTACGGATTTTGCGGCTCGAGCCCGCCGATCTCTGGGTGTCGATATCGAGGTCTACGGTTTTGACAGTGGCGCAGGACTACCAGAAGTAACTGCGTTGGAGGATCTACCCTACTGGTTTCGCCCCTCCCAGTATCGGATGGACCAAGCCGCGCTGCAGACCAAGCTTCATCCGGCGAAGCTGGTTCTCGGTAATGTCGCGAACACCGTGTCGGACTTTTTCTCTAGGTACAATCCCGCGCCGGTCGCAGCTATATTCAACGACTTGGATCTCTATACTTCCACTAGGGACTCTCTCAAGCTATTCGAGCAAGACGTCTCGCGCTTTCTGCCGAGAATATTCATGTATTTCGACGACATCATGGGCAGCGAATTCGAGATGTACAGCGAGTGCAATGGGCAGTTATTAGCGCTATCAGAGTTTAATCGTCAGCAGCAGGAGGTTTACGTCGGTCTCAATCAAAATCTGCTGGCACGAAGTGATGTCCCTTATCGATACCAGATTTATTACGCGCACTTGCGCTCGCATCCTCTGTATGTGCAGTACATTGGAGGCGAAGATCAGGAGAGTATCGAAGCTGCGCTTCGCTTGTCGAGCAGATGAAACCCTTACACCGAACGCCTTGTCTGACTCTCAGGCTGTCGAAGTGACAGGTTCAATCGTTCGCATCTTCGAGCGATGGTAAGCCTCGATGCGATCACGGATAACAATTGCCGGTCGCTCAAAAATGAAATAAAATAGAACGCCTCCTACAAAGGTGGCTGACATAACCACGAGGGTTTTGATGATACCGCGCTGCCAGTGGACCAGCCACGAACGAATCAGTACATCGATTGTCGTGTGCGTCAAATAGATGCTGTACGAACACAGGGCGAGACCATGAATAGCTTCTTGACCCAGCCGAACAGAAACGTCAGACGGTCGCCAGTTGAGATCGTACGCCCAGAGAAGCCATGAGCTAAAGCCAATCGCGATGATGGCATACCAGTACATGCCAAATACGAAAGCGTGCTTGGGTGAGCACAGAGGCATAACAGCCAAAGCAATCGGTATAAGAGGGCTGATCCATATCGCGGGCTTGTGAAGGGCGGCAAAAATACCGGGACGCTCAACGAACAAGTAAGCGAGCCATAAGCCAGCAATCAATCCATCGCAGTGGAAGTGAGTCATGTAGTACCAGTTAGGTGGCGAGAGACGCAGACTTTGTATGAAGATGATCCGGAGAATGGTCGGGACGAGAAACATAACGGGCAGCAAGTAGTAGAGAGATTTTCTCCCGACGAATCGATCTATAAGAAAGGTCAGAAGGGGGAGCGACAGATAGAAGTGCTCCTCTACGCATAGACTCCATGAAGGGCCGAAACCTGTCATGCCAAGGTAATTCTGGAGGAATAGGCAATAGTACCAAGGAAGTTCAGGATTGGGTGGACGTAATAGGATTCGATCAACTAGCACATAAAGCACCAAGGCGGCGAAGTAGGGAGGAATTGTTCGGAACCAGCGCGACCGCCAGAAGCGCAATGGAGAAAAGCCCGGTTGGGTCGAAGAGCGGAAATAGATCCGGCCGATCAGAAATCCGGAAAGTACGAAGAAGAGATCGACGCCTGTACCCAGCTCGCCAAGGACGGGAATGCTGGTGAATGTAACCTCGTGGCCCAAAAAGACCGCCGCTATTGCGCTAGCTCTGAGTAGATCGAGTCCGAAATTTCTTTTTGAAGTCATCATGCAGTGGCCCGACGCGGGCCGATCGTGCCATCGAGCAACAAAGTGGAAATCGCGCGACCGAGCACGGCGCCCAATCCCTGCGAGCGATCATAGAACTGATTGAGGACTCGGGCCGGCGCGTGGCGGTGGGCGTCGTAATACGATGGTTCCATTACGAGCTTTCGAAACGCTGCTACGAAACTATCAACATCGTCGGTGGCAGCCTTTATTGCTGCATCGCCAAGCACTTCTCCTGCCGGGACGACATCGCTTATGACGACCGGGCGACCCGCGAGTATCGCCTCGACCGCAGTCATAGCCAGACCTTCGCGAAATTGACTGGTTGTTGGTACCACAGTAGCATGCGCCCATCCGTATGCTTCCCGCACCTTGTCTCGGGATAGTTTGCCAGCGATCTCGACCAGATGATCAAGTTTGCGCTGCTTCGCTTGTCGCTCAAGCTCTGCAGACGCTCCGCCATAGCCAAAAATCTTCCAGGTCATTTGACCCGGCATTTCTCTTTCGAGCCTTTCGGCCATAGAAAGAATCAAAAAGACACCCTTAGTCTCTTCAATCCTGCCAACGTAAAGGACCCGGAAGGGTCTGAGTTGATGCGGAGGAGGAGGAGGCAGAATATCGAGGAATCCCGGGCGAAATTGTGCTCGGCATTGGAAAAGTGGGCCCTTGGGTGACTTTGCGACGGCCCGAACCTGACGCTCACATTCGGGGGAAACACAAACCGTTGCTAACGCACAACGACGAAAGAAGATTCCGTCGAGCGTCAGTAGCAACCGATCGAATCGTCGCGTGGGCGGATAGCCGGCGGGCCATAAAGCGTTATGCATGACCGCAATTGAAGGGATTCGCATGAGCGAAAGCAAGGACAGGACGATCCAATGCGTTGTTCCTGAGTCAACGACCGCCACGTCTGGCCGTTCGCGTAGAGCGGTGCCGACAATACTGAGGCCATATGCAACAGAAGCTAAGTGATGTTTCACTCCTTGGGCGGAATACCCTTTGGATCTTGGACGATTTTCGATTACGTATCGCCCGTCGCGTAAAATCTCACGACGGTCGTTGGAGGAGATGAGGTGTGCCTCTGCGGCTGCTCCTTCGCACCAATCCAAAAACGTGATCGAGAACGCTATGGACATCTCGAAAGGCGCTTCTTTTCTCGCCTTCCAGAGTCGGTAGGCTTCAACGGTGTCGCCAGGACCGGCTGCGTAAAGTATTCGCATACGCGTGTTCACGATTTTCTCGGCGCCCTACTTTCGCAACTAAAATTTATCGGACGTTTTGCGCCTCAACCTGGTCGAGTAACGCTCTCGCAGCATCGTCCTAAGCTTCGGAGTAGCGGGCGGAGAACCGTTCTTATATTCGATCAGTTCCGTAGTTCTTCCCCCGAAGCGATCAAGTCGATATCTGATCTGTCCGAGCAACAATGGTATCTGCACCAGGTGCGAATGCAAACCATGAAGGAACCTGGTCAACAAAGGAGCCCTTCTCCAATGACTACGGATAGCAGTGCGAAGCGCGAGCGCTACTATAATCGCCGCGGCGACAAGGATGGGCGCAAACGATCGCGTCACCGCGGCGAATATCGGAGCACCAACAACAATCGCGAGCATCACGATTCCCTGGACCCGGTTGCGGCGCGCCTTGTGATACCAGAGCGGTGAATCTAGGCGACGAATTCGCTCGGAGACTTGCGCGTACGCGTACCCAGTGCGCAGGGCGCGACGCCAATACTGCGAGAATTTGGTGATAGATAGATCATGGTGTACCATCATCTGATCAATGTGGAGAACCGTATAGCCGACCGCGCGAATTCTTGCGCACAACTCTGTGTCCTCCGCAGCCATTAGTCGTTCATCGTATCCACCCACAATTTCGAGAACCTCGCGACGCACGAGCGCTTCTCCACCGCAAAACTCGACCGAACCGGAGGGGACAATCCAATCAAGATCTAGCACCCGGTTGTAAATCGAAGCCTCCGGATTGCTCTCGCGGCGATTCCCGAACACCACCCCTACATGCGGATTGCTAAATTCGTCCAGAGCTTCGTCGACAAAATCCGGCGCAAGAACGGTATCGCCATCGAGGAAAAGGATTGTAGCGGCGTGCGCGGCACGCCAACCGGCATTTCGGCCCACTGCTGCGCATGGGCGAGGCGGCGCCACTGAAAGAACCTTTGCTCCAAGCCGAGCCGCGCGCTCAACGCTGCCGTCGTTCGACTGCGAATCGACGTAAATGATTTCCCACGAACTCGCCGGCGGACACGCCGCAGCGACAGATTCCAGACAGCGCACCAAGCGCTTACCTTCGTTGCGCCCAACTATTACGACAGAAAGGGCCGGCGTATCGAGCATATTCGACCTGAAATCCTCCGATCCTGAGTATCGCCACGAGTGGCGGCTGTGTTGAGATCACTCATTTTTGCCCTATCAAGAAAGTGGCGCCGGCAGTAAGTGCTATTACAAGTCAAGGCGTTATAATTGATGCCATCCTGCTTTCATCCATCACGGTGCGCGTAGCGCATGACAACTAACCCAGCATCTCTCTCATCGGCTCGTGAATACCGCTCCGAATTAGTTCGGTTCGATCCGATGAAGGTATCCAACTGAGGCGAACCTTGGCTCGCGTGCAATCGAAAAATGCGCGCTGTCGGCGGCTCTCCCAATCACGATAGCTCGGTAGGCATCGATCGGGATAGCGCATGATGACCTTTGTCGCCCACTTCAAGATATCGGTCAGATAGAACTTCAAGATGGGAGTCGGGTAGCGTTGGATCCGGATACCGCCGAAGCGATCGACTTCGTCGAGATACTCCTGTGCGCTGAGACTTGGATCGGCGACCAAGTTGAACGATTCACCCTCGATTCCCGGCACCTCCGACGCGGCGATCAGTCCTTTGGCAACGTCTTCGACCAGGACCAGCGGCAGCGGGTTCCGTCCATCTCCCCAGAACTGGCAGACCGATCCGTACCACCACATTCCAACACCCCAATGCATGGAGTCTGCCTCCGCGCCCGATTACAATCCCGGGCCTCACGATGACAACCGGGAGTCCCCGCTCACGATGCATCTGTAGGAGTAGCCGTTCGGAGGCGGCTTTCGCACGAGCATAAAGGTTGCGGCGCTCGATCTGTGGGTCGAGCGGAGTGTCCTCGGTAATCGTGCCCGCGCCAGCACCCGTGTAGTAGGAATCGATGGTGCCGGTATATATCAGCCGCTTCACGCCGGACGCCAAAGCAGCTTGCGCGATCTCGCCCGAGGCTCCGATCTCGTAACGTTCGTAGTCGGCCCAACCCTTCACGTTGGCTCTGGCTAGATGGTAAACGCAGTCGATTCCTATCATCGCGCGGCGCAGAGCAGCGGCGTCGTTTAAGTCTCCCCGAAAACATTCCAGCCTGGGATTGAGCAAGTCCGCGGCGAATTTGCCAGGATTTCTCACTAGTACTCGCACGCGATGGCCGGCTTCAATCAACTGTCGCGTCAATTCGTGGCCAATGAATCCCGTCGCGCCAAAAATGAGAATGCGTGGTGCCGGCAAATCAGTGGCGTCTATCGGCTGTGATTCGCGCGTAGTTTGCACATGAGCCGAGTCTGCAAGGCGGCTGATCTCCACGCTCACGCGGGTCACTTCGACGCCCCGTTGCCCGCCGATGCGCTCATCCAGTGCGCCGGGCGTTGCGTAGAAGGCGGTTAACGCTCTGGCGATGCTCACTCCATAAGGAGTGCCGTTTGAACGAAACTGAAATTTCGAGAGCACGTAGTTCATCAAGGTTCGTCGCGCTTGACGACGAACACTCTTCGCGCCGTCGGCGACCATCGCATAGCGGTCAAAGTCTTCGCTGAGTGGCCGGTGGCGGCGCAACGTGTAGGTGTTGCAATCGAAATCGACTGTAGCCGAGGCAAGCGACCCTCGCACTTGGATCGTGTACTCACTGAACCCTGGCACGAATGAAAACCGCAGCTCCGTTGCGGTCCGTCCCTTGGTCGCGCTTACCTGCCATCGCCGATAGAACTTCTGACCGGAGGGCAAATCGATGGGATTACTCGCACGAGTCTCGATCGTATCGGGAGTGCCCGAAAGGTCTAGCATTTGCGAGACGCAATGCGATCCTATTTCCAACATCACATTCCCAGGCTCGCGGAGCATCCAGATGTCAAAGGGCCCAATGGTAGCTTGCGGAAGCTCTCGATGCCAAGTGATTGCTATATGATCGATCGATCCGAGAACTCCATTGTGTACGTCGCTGCGCAGATGCTCATAACCGTCGGAAAACAAAAAGTTGTATCCTACACCCAGACTTAGGTTACGCTCCGCGGCCAGCCGCGTTAGCGCCTCGCACTCCTCGGTGTTTAAAGACAGTGGTTTTTCTACGAATGCATTCACGCCGGCGGTCAGGATCGTCTTTGCGGCCTGAAAATGAATATCAGGTGGAAGCAAAACATGCACGGAGGCGAGATCCTCGGCTGCAAGCATCGACTCGAGGGAGCCGTACACTCGCGGCACAGCGAACTTTTGTGCGAAAGCGGTTGCCCGCGAAAGATCCTGATCGCATACTGCTACGAGTTCGAGCCCACGAATCGACGAGATAGCTTTCGCATGCCACTCGGCTATATAACCCGTCCCAAGCAACGCAACTTGGCGCATTGAGTTCTCGCGCCGTTGCAGGTGCGCGGATTGGTCGAAGCCCCTGTACCGCAGCTCTAAAATGCCGCCGGTCGTTTGAAGATTATCCAAGTAGTTATCCCACACAAATCCCGTACAAGCGCGAGTGCACAGATTTTCTTTCGTCTCTCGTGCGTTTGCTCGACGCTTGTTTCAGACCATCACTCTCGCGAACCGGTACCTCAATCCCTGTATTGGCAAAGGCTCAATTGCATGGACCGGTTTGCGCTCAGCAAGCAGTGCCCCTCCCCAACCCGCTATCAAGTAAAGGAGCGGCTCCGTCTGCGCTCCCAGCCAGGTCGACGTACTAGATACGGCGTAAAGGATGAACACTCCCAAGAGTGTGAACGAAAGTGATGTCGCCGGATCGTCAATCGGTCTTATGATTCCGAAGAAAAGGAGCTGAATTGGCACCCACAGAAGGATCATCACCAATAACAGTAATGCATACATGCCTGAGTCGAGCGCCAGTAGCAGATAGTTATTATCGATGGAAGACATGCCGTCGATTACCGGGAAATCGCCCACACCCCAACCCCAAATCGGACGTTCCTCGACGATCGCAACATACTCGTGAAGCATTTGACGCCGATAAGCCGCTGAATCCTGCGCCTCATCGTGGATCTCCATGCGGTTTACGTTCGCATACTCATTGAAGCTGTTGTAGGCAGGGATTATCAATATGAATACCGCTATTATGGCGAATACGGTGCCATAAGAGCGGCGCCGCGCTCTGATTAACATCACGACCAAGGCAGCGGCAATGGCCCCTATCCACGGACCTCGCGAGATCGTCATCACGCCACCGACCAGCAGTGCTGATTCGCAAAATCGCACCTTGCTGATGGGCGTGAACGGAACGTCTCCCGGCCAGTTGTGCGTCCATTCCAACCATCGTGCGATTCTATAGGCGACCGCCACAATTATTCCCGCCAATATCGGATGAGCCCATGGGCCTGCAATACGTACAAAGCCAAACCGGAAAGCAGGTATCTCAACGGCATGTCCGGGAAATATAGGCGACGTGACAGCGGAGAACAGATTCGCCGTCATCCTAAACTCATAAACCGAAACGATCACTACCGCGGTGGCGAGTATCACTATTCTTTTTGCGATCTCAGTGGTCATACCTTCCCGCGTGCTCAAACCCTTCGCTGTTACATAAGGCAGAATGACGGAAACCGTCTTGTGCACCGCGAGATTTTTAGCGATCAGAAAATCTTTGTTAACGTATTCCGCTGTCGTTACCACACCAACAAATGCCAGCACCAAAAAGTCAGTGAAGTCCCATCTCCAATTTCGTCCCTCTTTCCAAATGTAAAACATTGCTATGGGGATGATTGCGCTTTCGGCGAAGTTAAATTGTCCCGAGAAAGACATGCGGCATGCATCTGGCAGGAGCAGTAATGTTGGCAGGTATACGTTCAGGAACGCGCGCTCGGGTCCGCACCTGATGCACACCAACAGCGCGATCACCCCGGGCAGACCAGACAGCAGTGACAAATCAATACCTGTCAATTTGCTGGTCTCCGGTCGCGTGGCCTTTGACTCTTTACTTCTGCTGGCTTTTCGGCCGATTTGCTTGGAAAATCCCTACAGTCCGGAACAGAATTTGTCCGAGTGATCAAAGTGTTTTTCCGATCCAGCGGCAGTGCTAACCAGCTTCAGACGAATCCGCTGCGGTGTCGAATGCCACGTCATATGGATGTTCGCCATCGCCGTTCCGATGTCCATTGCAACAAATGATCGCGCCGACAACGGGTGGAGCGCACCTTTCCAATTCACGGATTGCCAACGCGATTTCGGAGACCTCATCGCGACCGGCGCGTGCGACGAGAATCGCGCCCGCGGGTATTTGGATGATTGCAGCGTAATCTGCCGAAGACAGCAGGGGCGGCGCAGCCAAAAGCACTATATCGTGACTACCTAGCGCTTGGTCGACAGTCTCACGAATATAGGCCAACGGACGTGCGACGCTACCGTTTTGTGCACACTTCAGGTTGGTATCTGCAATGGCTTGCGGCAGGAATTCAGCTCTACCGTCGAGCGGGACAGTGTTTGCAACGCGCGGCGTGAGCCGCTTCGTCTCGCCTCCGGAAGCACTGACAATCGCTTCCGCTGGGGACGCCGGCTTAGGGTGATGGCCATTTGACCTTGTCAGGCTGGCCTCAATTGCCAGCGTACGCACACCCAGGTCGCCGAGCTCGTCGGCGAGCGCAAGCGCTAGATGGCCATTTCCGCCTTGTCGAACTGAAGTGAGTACGTAGTTGCGAATTCCCGACATGCGCCACTCGCGCATGATCCCCAGCGCTATGCGGCGCATCGATTCCCGTTCGGCGCCGTTCGCTAGCGCGACGCCGAGAGGCGGAAAGCCGAGGACGGCCTCAAACTCTTTAGCTGTTTTGAGTTTGCGATCGGTCAAATCGATTGCCGTCGGTACCGCTACACCCAGCACCAGCGAGCCAAGCACGAATAGTGTGAAGATCGATCTCCGTCTGCTCTTCTGCGGTGTGTCAGGCGTCATCGCCGCAGCGTCAAGAGCGACGACTCCTGGTGCCTCCGTCTTCAACCGCAAAAGACTCATGCGTTCCTGAAGGTCCTGCAAGTCCTTGCGCTCCCGCTCCAGCTTTTCCTGGACGCTGGCCGCTTGGCTATATTTGGCGCCGAAAGTCGCAGCGGTGGCCTTAACACCCTGTAGTTCTTCCTCGATTCCCTTCTCCGCCGATTCCATCTGTTCGAGATTCGATTCAGCCTCCGAGATATCAACGCTGGTCGTAGCCTCCTCGCTGTCGCTCATCATCCTACGCGCCCGCTCGAGTGTAGACTGGTCGAGGTTGGTCAGTTCCTTGTTGGATTCTGCGATCTGCGCTTCGAGAGCCTTGCGCCCAGGATGGTTCGGACCAAGTCCACTCAGTTCGACCACTAGCTGCTCGCGCTGCTGAATCAGTTGCTGGCGCGCGGTCGCGGTCTCCGATCCGCTGGCAGCAATCTGTTCGGCCTTGGCTTCGACGTCTGCGTCCTTGATTCGCTCGCGATGCGACTTGACCGCGTCCAGGTGAGCCTGAGCCAGCCGGACGTTTCGTCGAGCATGAGCTAGCGCGGCATTACTGTCGGCCACCATCTTGTCGTAGGGATTTGTCAACTCGCCGGAGACGCTAGAGACGCCCAACTCCTGGGTCAGTCCAGCAAGTTGCTGTTGATCGTTTGCAATATTCTGGTGCAACTCCGACTGCCGCAACGTGAGCAGCTGAAGCCCTACATCCGTGCCATCCAACTCGCGTTTGGCCGCTCGGGAAAGGTAGGCTTTCGCGACAGCGTTTACGATCTCGTCGAGCCCTTCTGGCTTGCCACCCCCGAGTACAATTCTGACCAGATAGCTGTCAGCAACCGGTTCCACCTTGAGCATTTTCACCAGGCGCTCGGCCGCATGGCGATCGCTTTCTCCTGGCAGTTGCAAGAGCGATCGCTTCGGCCCGAGCAGATCGAGCGCGGCGGTAGCCGTCGCAAAGTTGTCTATTTCAAATACCTGTTCCTGCACGAAGTCGCGGTAGTCGGCGTTTGAACCGAATCGAGACTCTTCACCGGCCAGCGAAGCTGGAACGACCGGAGAAACCCGAATAGTCGCTTCAGTCACCCAGTCAGGAGGGTAGAGTTTCGCCACCACCACGCCAAGTAGCGACACCACGGCGACTATCGTTATCGTCAAGAGCTTGCGCGCCAAGACGCTTGCCAGCGGAGTCGGAGTCCGGCCAGCTACGACCCACGACGACGAAACCGGCCGTCCGACCGCACCGTATTGATTCTTAGACGGAAGCATAAAACCTCAGCGCGGGCGACAGCATCCGCCGCAGGCTGTTATAGCGGACGCTATCCTACCACCCAATGATTCGAGCGCGTTGGAGACGAGGAAATGCCGTCGACCGAGTTCTTCATCAACTACGAATGTTTACCTCTCATGCTCATTTACATCAGAGCGGCTCCGAAGAGCACCATCGACGTAATTGGGTTAATCTGTTGCATGACATATCCAAGCTGGGCCAATCCACTCTTGGGCACGTATACGATATCGCCGGGCTCGAGTTGATAATTGGTCCCGCCTTGTTGAACGAACTTCTCTAAGTCGACAACCTGCTCTGTATTCTTGCTTGGGCGGGCCAGCACGATTTTCCCTTGCTGTGCATTGTCATTAGGGCCGCCGGCGCGCGCGAGCGCCTCGAGGAAGGACATGTTCGCCGTCAATGGATACGGACCGGGATTTCTAACCTGCCCCATCACATAAATAAGTTCGTCGTCTGGATCAGGCACGTACACCAGATCGTTCCTGTCTAAAGGAATGTTGAGCGAGATGTCAGTTCCTTTCATCAACGGGCGCAAATCGATCCACATGACGCGGTCTCTGCCACGAATAATCGCGCATCGCGTCGGCATTCCGCTTTGGTCGTCCTTGCTTGGCGCCGCTCCTGCCATGGCGAGCGCCTCGAGCAGGGTTGGATCTCCTGAGAAGGTCAGCACCCCCGGGCGCTGCACGTGTCCAAGGACAATTACTCGGTTACCGTTGTACCTATCGACGGTGATCGACACGGCGGTGTTAAGATAATCCTCCCGGAGAGCTGACGTGAGTTTGGCACTGGCGTCGTCGGCATTAAGGCCGGCGACTCGAAACGAGCCGACGAATGGAAGTTGGATTTCGCCGTCAGGACCGATTGTGCGTTTGCCGGAAAGTTCAGAATGGCCCCAAACGCGGACAGTGATGACATCTCCCGCTCCCAGGATATATTTGCCGTTAGTAGTCCGAATCTGCGGGAACTCGTCGTCTGAGGATCTAAATCCAAACCCTTCAGGGAGGTGAGGAGACGCTAACGCAGGTGCGCTTGACCGTTCGAGCTTGCCGCCAAGGGAATCTTGCAAAGTCTTACCATTTGGGACGGTCGAACAGCCGAAAAGCAATACCGCGGCACTAGTCATGATGGCCCTTCGGCGATAGCTGTTTAAACTTTTTCTGGGCAATTCACTCACTTTTGCCTTGCGATTTTCCATTGGACCCGTCGAACAGACGAGAGTGAAGCTAGGCGTTTCGGACGAGAGAACAAATTCGCTAATTCTGCGCTTTCGATTAGTGTTTGCAAGCAGTTCACAGACGCGATTGTTCAGCCTAGTCCCGCTTCGCGCTGTGACTAAAGACATTTTGCTAGGGTTTTGGGGATAGTTTTGACTTACAGAGCAGCTTCCCCGCCTATAAAATTGTAAATCTGCAAAAGGATTTGCTCGTGCTTATGGCCGGTTGAGCGAACAGGACCAAGAGACCGATATCTCGTTGCGCGCAGACGCGTGGCGTGCTGCATCTATGCTGACGGCGGACGAACCACGGTCCCACCGCGCGCGACTCGCTCATACCTGAAAGAAACCTTGACAGACGACCGACTGCGACGACAGACTATGTAGCCGCTAATTGCTATTCAATTCCAACAGCGGCGCAGATACTCCTGAGATGATAAGACTCTCTGACGCAGCAGCCACGCCGTCGAACTGGAGCGTGGCCGTGACAAGTACGTACACCCGGTGTGGTCCTGTGAGAAAAAAATGAAGCTATTCGTATCTGCCACTGCGTTCGCTTTGCTCCCGCTAACGCTGGCGTGTAAGGCAACACTTGTTAATACGGTACCCCCTGTTGCCGTCGTCGCCCCGACGCCTTCGGTGACCAATGTCCATCGGGTTGGCGTCAACATGGGAAATCAGGGGCAGTACGGCGAGTCGGATTTCATGCAGAACATGCTCGACAATCCGGGTTTTGAGCTCGGTCAGGAGTGTTGGGCATGGATCGTCGGCACCACACATTCTTCGAGCGAATACACTACCACTCACGACAACGGCGAGGCGACGAACTTCTGGAATGGCGCGGCTGCGTCTGTCCGTGCGGGTGTCTCGGCGGGCGATACGTTCACCGTCGGTACATTTACAAGCGGCGGCACGTTTACCTGTTCCGGCAGTTGCCCGACACTTAATACAGGTGACGTAGTAGCCGCCTGCATTTCCGGCCCAACCGTTTCAGCAACATCTTCGTCTATAGGCGGCTGGGGGATGAGCAGTGGAGTCTCAATCTCCACCGCCCAACAATACGACGGCCGATCGTCGATGGCTTATAATGTATCGGACGGCAACAGCCACTCAGCAAATTTCGGCTGGGATGCGGTTGTTACTACAGCAGGCGGTGTCTGCTCAACCGACAGCATCACGCCTTGTACTGTTGCGAAGGAGAGCTCAGACTGCGGCGTAGGTAATACTTGCAATGTCGCGCCCTATAGCGGTCCTTGGCATCCAGTGAAAGGGCCGTTCGAGATTTCGCTATATGCACTGGCGGTCAACACCTCGAGCGGCACGCCACAAGTTACCGTATCGCTGATCAGAGGTGGTGGCACCAACGTCAGCAAAACATTCAATCTTACGAACGACGGCAACTGGCATCAGTACACCTATACCTTCACAGGCACCGACACGGCGGCCAGCGCACAGAAGGTCTTGTATTACACGCAGACCGCTACCAACGGAACCGTCGAGACGGGTGCAACGATCTACATAGACGACGCCTACGTGGGACGCAACGAAAGTTCGGCAACCGGCTTCCGTGACGAAGTTGTTACAACGCTCCAGACGCTCAATCCCGGTTCATTGCGTTACATGATTCCATATACTCTCGACCAGAACGATGCGAACTTTGAAGGACCAAATAGCTGTACGCCTGGTGCAACAGCGGCGGGCGGCTGCGACTTCCTGAAAGGGCCGTCTGGCACGCAGACCAGCAATGCAGTGTACAATTGGGGATGGTTCTACGCTTCGCAAGACATTTATCCTCTAGCAAATGCGGTAGGAGCGGTTCCATGGTTCTCAATTCCCAATACATTCAGCGACGCCGATTTAAGGGCATTTGCCGATAACGCCTGCGCAGCATTCAGCGCCTACAACCTCCCCTCCATCTGGATTGAGCAATCGAACGAGGACTGGAACGGTGCGGGACCGGGTGCGAAGTTCGATGCTGCGAGCGTACCAGGCTATCGATACCCGGCACCCTCGTATTATGGTGAAATCGCGGGCCGCAACTTCAACGTGATGGCAACAGAGGCGTCAAGCAAGTGCTCCAGTTACGCTTCTCGCATTCACTACGTCATTGGCAATCAGACGTGCAACAATGGGGTGCTCGATGGCGCTCTGGCAGGTGCAAAGCTCGCCGGTTATACACTTCCCAACACCTCACAGTACGGTTCGGACGACGCGACGTACAACGCGGGTGCCGAGACCGGAATTTTGCCCGATTACAGCGGCTCTCTTGCGAGCCAAGCCGTCCGGTATGCTGCGTTTTTTTCGCCCTATCCACCGAACTTTCTATTCGGAGGAACCAATAAGCCTGGAAACTGCGTGCCGATTGACAAGTCGTTGCTGGGCTCAAATCAGACGATGAGCGCGTACGAAAGTGGAGCTGGAGCAGGTAGTTCGAGCGGACACGGCTCGACAGAGCAGAGCTATCTGTCTCAGGCCGGTTTCCCTTCAGCGATGTGGATGGCTGAAGACTGGCTATTGGGCACTCAAGCGTCGATGCCGATTCAGAACGCATTTACGTTCGCCCAAGTCGAGATTGGAGGCGGCGCTTTTGAAAATCCTCTATTCGGAATAATTCATGATCTCGACAGTGATTTCGGTCCGTCTTTCCCGCATATTCGGCCTATCGGTTTGGGGATGAGTGTGGTGAACAGCGCAATGGGCGGCAGCTACTATCCAGTCGACACGTCGGCATTTAGCAACGTCTATGCGAACGCGTTTGAGAACGGCGGCAACTGGAGCGCGGTGCTGACCAATGGCAATAACTCCAGTGTCAAAATCACGCTGCAGTTTCCATCAACCGGGACCCTGCCCGGCAGCGCCGAGACCGTGCTCTACACCAACGGCCTCACCGACAACAACGAGAACAGCAACTCGGTTAAGATCGGTCCGCTGCCGGGAGGTATCTCCATCTCCGGCAACACCCTGACCCTCACACTGCCGCCGTACAGCGTCGTCGCTCTCACGCGCTGAGCGACGCCGACATTCATGCGAACAGCTGCAGCGGCCAGCGCGAAGCTTACGCGAGTAACGACGCCGGCCGCGACCTTACTGCACTTTTGTTTTATGTCGAGGCACTCCTGTAGGCACGTCTTTGCCTCGTCCGGCCTGCCCCACATCGCACAATGTTGTTATGCGAGGAGTTTCGATGCTGTCTATCCCTACAAGAACAGAACTGTCGCACCTGGTTACTGGCGGTTTTCGCCGGCATGATCTTCGCCGCTGCAATGTCTACTATCCCACGCTATCATCGCGCACGTTTGCAGCAGCGGGATGTTGATCGCGCTCGCCGTGATCACGGGTAAATGGCCGTTAGCAGGCCGCTTTTAAGCAGCACGCCATCCGGTTCTTCGTGACTAGTTGGCTCCGGAACTGCGTCAATTCTTACTTCATCATCGCATCGAGGCGCTAACTACGCGAGGCGTTGGCCCAAGGTGCTCAACTAACCTCAGGCGACAGAGCTGACCGAGTAAGCTCCGACGCTGTGACTTCATTTGTAACCAAACCCGGAATCCTGTTGAGTTCGGGCTTCCTGCTGGCAGTTCATTACGTCGCGAGAGTCCGATGGAATGATCTCGTCGTTATGCTTCCGCTCGCGGTCGCCTCGATTGCGGCCAGCTCAGCCGCTTCGCGGCTGAGGGGCTTCGGTTTTCGCAAACGCAATCTGGCTCTAGGCGGTAATGCGCTGATCGTCGGAGCCACTTCCTACGAAGACTTCTGTGACAGGATCGGCAAACATCGTCCGGTGCGTCCGGTTGGATACTTCTTCACCGGCATCAATGGAGAATCGCTTTTCAGGAATGAGAAGGGCGAGGAAACTCCTGCCACCCTCGACCAGGTGCTCGACGCTAACGTTATCGACGACGTGCTGATGGTCGATACATCCGAAGGCTTGGACCCGGACGACATCCTGTATTCGTCGTCGATCCGGGGCAAAACGTTTCGCACTTTGATAAGAACTCCACTCGCTCCCGCGGGCCGCTATCGCACCCACGCTTTGGGAGCGGGTGAATACCTGTTGTCGCACGAATCCGTTCCGGTTGGCGTAATAGCTTCGGGTGTCAAACGGCTGGCGGACGTCGCTGGCGCAGTGGTCGGGCTCGTCTTCTGCGGCTTCGCGTACGTCATGTTTGCGCGCCGAATCAAACGGGAGACGCGCGACTCCGTGATCTTCCGTCAGACTCGGGTTGGCCGAAACGGACGGCTCTTCACGCTCTACAAGTTCCGCACGATGGATGCATCTGCCGAAGAACGGCACGACGAGATGCTGGAGCAGAATGAGATGAACGGGCACATCTTCAAAATCCGGGACGATCCCCGGATCACTCCGCTGGGCCGCACGCTGCGAAAACGCTACATAGACGAACTTCCACAGTTCTGGAACGTTTTCAAAGGTGAGATGAGTCTCGTCGGCACTCGACCACCGACACCGTCGGAAGTTGCATTCTATGAGCCTCATCACAAGCGACGCCTTAGCATGAAACCTGGCATCACTGGACTGTGGCAGCTCTACGGCAATGAAGAAGTCACCGACTTCGAAGAAATAGTGGAACTCGATTGCAGGTACATTGACACGTGGTCCATCTTGCAGGATTGCAGGATCATTTTCAGAACGATCCTTCGCGTCGCCCGCGGTGGGGGCTACTAGCCACGGGAAAACGATTCCCGACCGAGATAAAATGCTGACTATCATCGTTACTGGCGGCGCAGGATTCATCGGTTCTAACTTCGTACGTCTTGCGCTCAGCAAAAAAGACTGGCGCGTAATCGTGATTGACAAGCTGACCTACGCAGGCAGTCTTTCGAATCTGCGCGAAGTTGCGGACGATCCGCGCTATTCGTTCATTCGCGCTGACATCGCCGATAAGGAGGCGATCGCGGAAGCTCTCGAGCGATGGCAGCCAGACATGATCGTGAATTTCGCTGCGGAGACGCACGTTGATCGTTCGATCGACGGGCCACGCAGCTTCATGACGTCCAATGTCATCGGCACCTTTGAGCTGCTCGAGGCAACTCGTCATTACTGGTCCCGACTCGGGCCGTTCCGGCGTCGCAACTTCCGATTCCTTCAGATTTCAACCGACGAGGTTTACGGGTCGCTGGGCGATACTGGATTCTTCAAGGAAGACTCACGCTACGCGCCGAACTCTCCCTATGCGTCTTCCAAAGCTTCGGCTGATCACCTGGTGCGGTCCTACTATAAGACTTTCGGACTGCCTACTCTTATTTCCAACTGTTCTAATAACTACGGATTCAACCAGTTTCCGGAAAAACTGATTCCTCTTACGATTGTGAAGGCGATCGTGGCCGACCCCATTCCGGTTTATGGCGACGGCAAGAACATTCGGGACTGGTTGTTTGTAGGCGAGCACTGCGAAGCGCTCCTGGCGATCCTGGTGCGGGGACGAGTCGGCGAGCAATACAATGTTGGCGGAAGGTGCGAGCGCACCAACCTCGAGGTAGTGAGCGAGGTCTGCTCCGCGCTCGAAGAACTTCAGCCCGCCGACGCCAATGCTGCTCTCGCCGCCAAGGGATGCAAGTCCTATCAGGACTTGATCACGCTGGTTCCTGACCGGCCCGGTCACGATCGACGATATGCAATCGATTGTTCGAGAATCGAGCGGGAACTCGGATGGCGCAGCCGCATCAGCTTTGAAATGGGCCTCCGTGTTACGGTGCGCTGGTACTTGCTCAATCGGAGTTGGTGCCAGCACGTCAAGCAAGGACGTTACGACGGCCGACGGCTGGGCCTTGTGGAATCATCCGGAGCGACAGACCTCGCCCAGGACCGGTTAGTACTGCGAGCGCATCTCAATGACTTTGAATCTGGAAACCGATCCTCAGATTGGGCAACAGCCGTATCCTGCCGCGCTGGAAGGGAATCGTGCTGGCCGGCGGTTCAGGCACCAGGCTCTATCCGGTGACGCGAGCTATCTCGAAGCAGTTAGCGCCTATCTACGACAAACCGATGATCTACTATCCGCTGGCTACCCTGATGATGGCGGGAATCCGCGAGATTCTGATCATAAACACTCCTCATGAGCAGGAATGCTTCAAGCGCCTGCTCGGAGACGGTACGGAATGGGGCGTCCGATTCGAATACGCGGTGCAAAAGAGACCGGAGGGCATCGCGCAGGCGTTTCTCATTGCCAGACAATTCGCTGATCGTGCCAACGTCGCGCTGGCGCTAGGCGACAATATCTTTTATGGCCACGGCCTCCCTGACTTGTTGGAGAAGGCGAGCGCGCGCCGCGACGGAGCTACCGTCTTCGGCTATTGGGTAAAGGACCCCGAACGCTACGGAGTAGTGGAATTCGGCACTAACGGGAAACCTATCGGCCTCGAGGAAAAACCGGCGCGGCCGAAGTCGTCATATGCAGTCACGGGGCTGTACTTTTACGACAATAGAGTCTTCGACCTCGCTGCAGCACTAGAGCCCTCGGCACGCGGCGAGTTGGAGATCACGGATCTCAATCGGAAGTACCTGAGCAGCGGCGATCTTCATGTCGAAAAAATGGGACGCGGCATAGCGTGGCTCGATACCGGTACGCACGACGCGCTCATGCAAGCGTCGAGTTTCATTCAGGCAATCGAGGAACGGCAAGGTCTACAGGTGGCTTGCCTCGAGGAGATTGCCTGGCGCATGGGCTACATCTCAAAGAGTGATGTTATCCGAATCGCCGATTCGATGGCGAACAGCAAGTATGGACAATACCTGCTACACGTGCTCGAGCAGGACTCCTAGTCGAAATGAAGTTCGTCCCTACAGATCTGGCCGGGGTTATAGTCGTTGAGCCTGACATATTCAAGGACGGGCGCGGATTCTTTCTTGAAACTTTCAGCCGCGGCAAGTACGCACGCGGGGGAATTGACTGCGAGTTCCTTCAGGACAACCATTCGCGCTCGAAGCGCAACACAATCCGCGGATTGCACGCGCAGCGGCAACATCCACAGGGAAAACTGGTGCGAGTCCTGAGCGGGTCGATATTCGACGTGGTAGTCGATATCAGACGCGCTTCACCCACTTATCTGAAATGGATAGGTGTCTCGCTGTCAGCCGACAACTTTCGCCAGGTCTATGTGCCGCCTGGCTTCGCACATGGCATCTGTATCACAAGCGACTTCGCCGACCTCGAATACAAGTGCACCGACTACTACGATCCGTCCGACGAGCTCCGCATTGCCTGGAACGACCCGGCTATCGGCATTCGTTGGCCCGTTTACAATCCTGTTCTGTCCGATAAGGACCGCGACGCTCCAACTTTGGCCGAGCAAGCAGCTCTTTTGCCTCTCTATTCGGAGGCACGGCCTTGAAGATTCTGATCGCAGGCGCATCGGGACAGCTTGGCACTTGTCTTGGCAGCTCGCTCAAGACCTACGATCTGGTTTCTCTGATTCACAGCGAGTTCGACATAACTCAACTCTCTCAAATTCGTGAAGTGCTAGCGCGAGAGAGGCCGGATATGGTCATAAACGCCGCCGCGTTCAATGACGTCGATGGTGCCGAGTCGCGTCGATATGAAGCGTACGCCGCGAACGCTTGCGGCCCGCGCAATCTCGCGTTTGAAACTGCCGAGCTGGGAATCCC
Organism: uncultured delta proteobacterium; assembly: GCA_963724395.1. Classification (GTDB taxonomy): domain Bacteria; phylum Desulfobacterota; class Binatia; order Binatales; family Binataceae; genus Binatus. The sequence goes on from CAVRUK010000006.1 coordinate 2,273,557, forward strand.
GCTGGTTCATGTCTCGACAGACTACGTGTTTGACGGCAAGCTGAAGCGGCCGTACCACGAGCAGGACGATACAAATCCGCTTTCGATCTACGCCGCGAGCAAGCTGGCCGGTGAAAGAGCGATAAAGCAGCTTAACCCGCGGCATTACATCGTCCGAACTGCGTGGCTCTACTGGGAGTCCGGCAAAGGCTTCCTGAACAGCATGTGCGCGAATGCCTCACGACCCGAACTGCGTGTTGCCGACGATCATTTCGGCTCGCCTACTTACGTGCCTCATCTCGCCGACGGCATCGCGCGTCTTATCGAGACGGAAGCGTTCGGGACTTATCACCTAGCAGGAAGCGGTGGCGCTTCACGTTGGGAGCTCGTGACTAAGACTTTTCGCCTTCTCGGAATCTCCACTCCGGTGAAGCCTGTATCCTATGGGGAATTCCCGGCCGCCGCGAATCGTCCGACGTACAGTGTCCTGACAACCGTCAAGGATCCGCGTATCACCCTGCCTCCATGGCACGAAGGTGTCGCGGAATTCGCCAGCCGCTGGGCAAAGCATCACGGCGAAGTGGCCGCCAACTGCTGATGGGGGCACTCTTACATCGGAACGGCCGAACAAACGGAGCCGCTCAATGCCGTAGCCTTGTAGAAGGATCGGGCGATCCGATTCGTATCGCCTACTTGGTGAGCACATACCCAGCCGTATCGCACACGTTCATCCTGCGCGAGGTTCAAAGGCTGCGCGCCGCGAACTTCGAAATTCACATGGCCTCAATCAATCCGCCCGATCGCCCCGCTAGTGGCATGACAGCCGAAGAGCAGGACGAAGCTGCCGCAACATTTTGCATCAAGCGAGGAGGAATTCGCGGCGCTATGCGGGCGCATTCGGCCGCCCTGCTGTATTCTCCGAAGGCCTACTTTGTGGGTCTCTGGTTCGCACTAAGGCTGGGTGGTATCGATCCACGCGGGCTCGTCTTTGCTGTCTTTTATTTCGTTGAGGCAGTCATACTCGGGCGGTGGATGGAGTCCCGAAGACTCCGCAACCTTCATGTTCATTTTGCTAATGCTGCCTCAACGGTTGGATTGATAGCCAGCCGCACTTTCCCGATAGAGTTTTCTTTGACCGTTCACGGTCCTGACGAATTTTATGACGTTCGTGGCCTTCTGCTTACCGAGAAATTGGCCGGGGCTTCGTTCGCATGCTGCATCGGACATTTCGCGCGCAGCCAGTTGATGAAGTTGTCGCCGCCTTCGGAGTGGGGGAAGTTCTTAGTCGGTCCGTTGGGAGTTGACCCTCACCTATTCATGCCACGCCCATTTCGATCCAATCCCGATACGTTCGAGATTCTCTGCGTAGGAAGACTGGTTCCGGGCAAGGGCCAATACATTCTCGTTGCAGCGATCAGGCGCCTTATTAAGTCCTATCCAAACATTCGGCTAAGGCTGGTCGGCGATGGACCGGATCGGAAAGGTCTCAAACAAGCAATCGCCACGAACGGTTTAGGCCAGTACATAATACTCGAGGGAAGCGTGAATCAGGATCGTATCAGAGATTACTATCGCGAAGCCGACATCTTTGTGCTGCCGAGCTTCGCCGAAGGTATCCCGGTCGTTTTAATGGAAGCCATGGCGATGGAAGTACCTTGCATAAGCACTTTCGTCGCCGGCATCCCCGAACTCATCCGCAATGACATCGATGGTATCCTGGTTTCACCATCCGATGACCTTGAGCTAGCAGGCGCGATCGAGCGGCTGATCGACGACTCCGAGCTGCGTCGACGCCTGGGCACAGCGGGCCGTCGGCGAGTGATTGAAAAATACGATCTCGATGGTAACATCGCGCACCTGGTGGAAATTTTCGCCAATCGTATCGGCGGACAGCAAAAACCCGCCGCAACCAACCTGTCTTTCGAGTCCTCGCGTTCAGCATAAGCGCGCCAGTCATGATCTATTGGCAAGTCATGATCATGACAGTGAGCGCGCTCCTCCTGGTTCTGCTCACACTGCCTGGCACGATAGAGCTGGCCATAGTCACGCTCGCCGGGATATTGCCGTTGTCCGATCGCCGGGCGAAGCGCACTGCGAAGATCAGTAAATTGGCCGTAGTCATCCCGGCGCACAATGAAGCAGGCGCGATCGCGCGATGCGTTCGCAGCATTTCCGCGTGTGTTGTACCCGAGCCACTTCAGACTTCGATCGTCGTTGTAGCTGACAATTGCACTGACGCGACCGCCGATTTTGCTAAAGCTTCGGGCGCACGCGTTCTCGCTCGCGTGGACGCAGAGCGGCGTGCAAAGGGATTCGCACTTCAATTCGCTTTCCAGACTCTGCTCGAAGAAGGTTTCGATGCTTTCCTCATCGTCGACGCTGACAGCGTCGTTGATTCCAATTTTCTGGATGAATCAGTTCGGCTGTTTAAAATGGGCGCCGACGGAGTACAGGCTCGCTATGTCGTTCTGAATTCGGACGCTTCGCCGCGCACGCGACTGATGAACATCGCGTTCATGGCGTTCAACGTATTGCGCGCGCGCGGACGCGAGCGCCTGGGACTGTCGGTGGGTATCTCAGGCAATGGGTTCGGCTTGAGCCGCGCTACGCTGCAGGCGGTGCCCTACGCCACACATTCACTGGTCGAGGATCTTGACTATCATCTCCAACTCGTGGAGGCAGGCCGAAAGATCGTCTTCGCGGACCGCACTCGTGTACGCGCTGAGATGCCGACCGGAGGACAAGCCGCCTCGACGCAGCGAGCGCGATGGGAAGGGGGCCGGCTGCGCACCGCAATGGAGAACTTGCCGCCACTCCTCGGCGGCTGCAGGCCTCAGCTAATAGAACCTGCGCTCGAATTGCTCCTGATGCCACTCACGTTTCACGTCTCAATCCTGGTGCTGACCGCAATGATGCCGTTCGAGCTCGCGCGAATATATGCCCTGTGCGCGCTGGCAATCGTCGCGCTCCACGTTACGGCCGGAATTGTCGTAGGAGGTGGGGATTGGGGCGATTTCGCAGCTTTGCTGAGCGCTCCGTTCTATATTGTCTGGAAGCTCGCCGCTCTGCCGAAGACGCTGCAGTCGGCGCGCAGTGCAGCCCCTTGGATTCGCACGGAACGCTAACGCCGCGGGCCTTCGCCTCCGTTACGTTTATCCGCCCGCCAGAGCTTCGGGGTTCCTTTTCGCATTCAAATCGCCAGCCGTCACATACCGTACTCTTCGATCAGATCGAATTAATAGCGGTCTGTTTCGCCTCAAAATTATGCTAAACACCCGTTCTTCAGGTGGCTTCGTAGAGATCGACGACAGCACCACAATCAACGGCATCGACCGGGGTCAGACGACGGAGCGAACTCCGAGTGGACTGAACTATGCCGAAAACGGTGAGCAAAGCCATCTGGCGCCGGTAGATTCTGCCGTCAAGGCGCGTCGTCCTTCGTCGTCCGAAATTGCCGCCGCTCTGAAGGTAGCCCGAGTCGTCAAGATTGATCATTCTTCGCTCGATACCGCTCGACCTGTCGCGTCCACCAATTCACCGTTGAAAGATTCTCGCATCGAACATTTGACATCGCGCCCAAGAGCCGCCAGCGCGCGCCGGACGCCGCGGTCCCTTGCGCTGGTCCCGTGGCGATCAAAACGCTCACCGGTTCGCAGGGCGCCCAGAGTTCCGTTGATGGGTGTTCGCGTGGACTGCGTCACCGAAAGGCAAGTGACTGCCCATGTCATCGCGAGTATTCGTGCGGGCATTGGTGGCTGGATCGCAACGCCAAACGTCGACCACTTGCGTATCATGAGCGAGCGGCCCGATTTGCTCGGGATGGTCAACGAAGCGAGCTTCAGGGTTGCAGACGGGATGCCGCTGGTGTGGGCCAGCCGGCTTCAAGGGACTCCGTTGCCGGAAAGAATCACGGGAGCAGGATTGATGCTGAGTCTGACTGCAGCCGCTTCCAAAGCAGGCACGTCGATCTTTTTCCTCGGAGGAGATCCCAGCGATGCAGAAGCCGCAGCCGCCGTTCTCAAACGTCTCAACCGGAATCTGAAGATCGCTGGAATCATTTGCCCGCCGCGCGGCTTCGACCAGGACCCGCTCCAGATGACGGAAATTGGAACTGCCCTGCATTCAGCCAAACCGGATCTGGTCTACGCATGCTTTGGATTTCCTAAGCAGGAACTCGTGATTCGTGCGCTGCGCGAACGCTTGCCGTCCGCGTGGTTTCTGGGATTGGGCGGAAGCCTGGCGATCGTTTCCGGACGTACCCGACGCGCGCCACGATGGATGCAAAATATCGGAATGGAGTGGGCTTGGCGGCTCGGACTCGAACCTCGGCGTCTCTTTCATCGCTACGTCATCAAGGATTTACCGTTCGTTGTTCGATTGCTCGGCAATGCGATCGTACAGCACTGAGCAGCTACCGGATGTCAGTAAGATCGCAGATAATTTCACAGTTCGAATCAGTCGCAAAAGAACAGAATCAAAATTTGCCGCCATTGTCCGAAGACCTGGTGTTGATGGACTCCGGCCTCGATTCACTTTGCTTTGCGGTTATTGTCGCGCGTCTGGAAGACGAGCTTGGCTTCGACCCCTTCACCGCATCCGAGGAAATTGAGTTTCCCGTCACCTTTAGCGACTTCGTAAAGATTTACGAGGCCGGCGCAAGGTAACTCGCTTTGCTAAGCGCTGAGAAATCGCTACCCGAATGCTCGCTTGTCGGTCGCGATGCGATGATAGCGCTGCGCGATTTGACGTGGGGCTCCAGCCTCGGCGGCCGGGCAGAAGATTTGCGTGGGCGCTCGGTGCTCATCGCGACGCGCGACCAACTGACTGCTGGCTTGGCGCTGATCGAACTGGACGGCATCGCGCGCCGGATGGTTCTCTGCCCCGGCGATCTGCCTCGCGACTGTCTGCCGTATGTAATCGCAACGGCTGAAGTTGATGCCATCGTCTCGGACAGAGTCGACCGCGATGCCGACTTTGCGAGTGTCCGATGCTTCGTGACCAGCACTCCTCGACTCGCTCCCGCTAAACGCGATCGAAGCGAAAGTTGCCGGACTGAATGGATTCTCCTGACGTCGGGAACGACTGGCAATCCCAAAATGGCCGTGCATACGCTATCGAGCCTGACGGGGGCAGTAAAGAGCGGCACGAAATCGGAAGGCCCAAAGGTCTGGAGCACTTTCTATGATATCTGCCGCTACGGCGGCCTGCAGATTTTTCTGCGCGCGGGTTTGAGTGGAGCGTCGCTCGTGCTTTCGAGCGCGGAGGAATCGACCAGCGATTTTCTGCTTCGAGCGGGTGCCCACGGCGTTACCAACATCTCCGGGACTCCCTCGCACTGGCGCCGCGCTCTGATGAGCCCGTCCGCGCGCGCGATAATGCCGCGCTACGTCCGTCTGTCAGGGGAGATCGTGGACCAAGTGATCCTGGACAATCTGCGAGCCTTTTACCCGGACGCTTCTATAGTTCATGCTTTCGCTTCGACCGAAGCGGGCGTCGGCTTCGACGTTCACGACGGAATCGCGGGGTTTCCCGCGTCTCTTATCGGCCGTCACAGCAACGATGTTGAGATGAAGGTCGAGGACGGCTCGCTTCGAATACGCTCATCCAGAATTGCCGCTCGCTACCTCGGCAACTCAGGTGAGATGCTCGCCGACGACGACGGTTTTGTCGACACGCGCGACATGGTCGAGCTGCGCGGCGACCGATATTACTTCGTCGGGCGGCGAGACGGGGTCATCAATGTCGGCGGCCTCAAAGTCCATCCCGAAGAAGTCGAGGCAGTTATCAATCGCCATCCCTGCGTGCAGATGTCGCTGGTGAAGGCCCGCAAAAGCCCGATCACCGGCGCGCTGGTGGTGGCCGATGTCGTCGTGAAGTCCGACTCTCAGCCGTGCGCCGCAGATGCCCGCGCTCTGCGGCTGAAGAGCGAGATTCTGGAATCCTGTCGCCGCGCGCTGGCGCCATACAAAGTGCCGGGGATGGTCAAATTTGTCCCGTCGCTTGAGGTCGCGCCGTCCGGCAAGTTGGCGCGCGCGTAATGGACAAAACCGTCGTCGTAACTGGTGGCAGCCGCGGCCTGGGTCTCGGAATCGCGACCACGCTTGTGTCGGCCGGCTACCGGGTCGTCGCGATTGCACGGCACGAGAGCGAGCAGCTCAAATGCGCGATGCGCGGGAAGAATGCCAGTGCCCAAGGTTCGCTCTTCTTTAGGGCGTTCGATCTTGAAGATACATCCGGCATTCCCGCTCTCATCAAAGAGTTGCGCAAGGAGTTCGGGCCAATACGTGGACTCGTCAATAACGCCGGTCTCGGCACGAGCGGCATCCTGGCTACGATGCACGATTCTCAGATCGAGCACCTTGTAGGCCTGAACATTACGTCCGCGATCGTCATGACCAAATACGTCGTACGATCGATGATGGCGACGGGCGGCGGACGAATCGTCAACGTCGCTTCGATCGTCGGCTTCACCGGCTACAGCGGGCTTTCAGTTTACAGCGCCACCAAAGCTTCGATCATCGGTTTTACCCGATCGCTCGCCCGGGAAGTCGGCCCGCTCGGTATCAACGTTAATGCAGTCGCACCGGGTTTTCTGGACACCGAGATGACCGTCAGTTTGAACATAGAGCAGCGCGAGCAGATCGCACGCCGCAGCGCACTTCACCGCCTTCCCGAGGTCGATGACGTTGCTAATGCGGTCAAATACCTGCTGAGCGACAAGGCACGAAATATTACCGGCACTGTGCTTACCGTCGACGCGGGAAATACGGCCTAGTACGCGGCCTCAAAGGCGCATCCTGCCGGACTGGATACACTCGAACAGATCTGTATCGACCTTCACAAAAGCCTGCTGAACCGGATCGTTGAAGTAAATCGCGTCGGCAGTGGCGCAAGGGTCGTAGGACTCGCGTACTAGGTCACTCTTTTTGGGTTTGAATGTTCCTGTTGCTTCGATCGCCCCCCGGATGCGCAGAAAGAGTGGGCGCGCATACTCGGCGAGCTCGTCATTCAAACGCCGGCGGAACGCGGCGATATCAAAATTCTCGCGAACCACCGCCGCGACCATACCGGCGCGCCCTTCCGCGCCTGGAACAGTCACTCCGTACACAACAGCCTCCGCCACACTCGGCGACGCTGACACAACCGTGGCGACCTCTACGGTCGACACGTTCTCGCCTTTCCAGCGAAACGTATCGCCAATGCGATCTACGAAATAGAAGAAACCGCTCTCGTCCTTGCGCATCAGATCGCCCGTCCGATACCACGCGTCTCCCTTCACGAACACGTTGCCCAGGATCTTCTTTTCTGTGGCCGCTCTGTCCGTGTAGCCTTCGAACCCGCCGGCTCCGTTGGTCCTCTCATCCGCAATCTGCCCAATTGCCTCGCCGATTTCGTTGGCTGAACAGCGCAAACAGAAGCCGCTGTCGTTGCGCACCGGTTCGCCCGTTTCATGATCGAATTTGACCAGCGCAACCGACTGACGGTGCCGAAGGAACGGGGGGATTCTGCCTATCGCGCCGACTTTGCCTTCGCAGTTGTAGAGCGAGAAATTACCTTCCGTCGCGGCATAGAACTCGAGGATCTGCGGAATATGGAATCGCCGCTCGAAATCTTTCCAGACGTCCGCAGCGAGCCCGTTGCCGCACGCCAGTCTCACCCGATGCTGCGTTTCTCGAGGATGCGACGTCGTGTTCACGAGATAACGGCACAGCTCGCCGATGTACTGGAATATCGTGCACTTCGATTCGACGATGTCGTCCCAGAAGCGGCTCGCCGAGAATCGCTCTCGAATCATCACCGACCCGCCGTTAACCAGCGCGGCGCCAATCGCGGTCACGCCGCCGACGCCGTGGTACATCGGTAGACAATTGTAAATGCGATCGTCGGCACGCGTGTCCATCATGCCGGCAAACCAGTGACTCCATTGCATCAGCCGTAAGTGGCTGACGTTCACCGCTTTTGCCGGCCCCGTCGTCCCAGACGTGTATATGTACAGCGCCCGGTTGGCCAGCGTGGGCCGCCGAAACTCCGCGCCATTGAGTCCAACCTCGTGTTCGATTTCCTGATCGATTCGCATCAACCCCTGGCTGTTCTCGCCATACGCCCAGTTCTTGATTGCGGGTGAGACCCGGCTTTTGACTTCGGCGAGGGCGTCGACGAGCGCCGTGCCCACGATAATGTGCTTCGGCGCCACAACGTTGATCACATTCGCTAGCGAGTCACCGACCAAGTTGGTGTTGAGCAGGGCGACAATCGCGCCGACCCCCGTAATCCCGAGCCAGATTGCCACGTACTCTGGGCAGTTCGGCATGAGTAGACAAACGACATCGCCGGACGACAGGCCCTGTCGTTGCGCCCAACTCGCATAGCGCCCGGATCGCTCGGCCAGCGCGCGATAGGTCAGGGTTTCGCTATGCGAGAGCAACGCGGGCGCAGATCCAAAGCGATCTGCCAGAGAACTGATCAGAACAGGAAGGGTCTGCGTCGGATTCTGCGCGATCGGTGCAGTCTTTTCGAGCGCGCGCACCCACGCTTTGAGCGCAGAGCCGCGGTTGTTCTCCCGATCGGTTTCTGATCTCATCACTCCGACGCTTTCAGCTCCGGCTTCATTGTGAGATCGTTTTTGCTCCGCAAATTCACGCCAACATCCAGCTCGGGGCTATCCTGATCGATCGAGCGCAAGCGAAGGTGTTTGGCGATTGTCATCACGTGAATCTGCATCTCGACCCGGGCGAAGACTTCGCCGATGCAATTTCTCGGGCCCGCCGAAAACGGAATCATCGCCAGCGGATGCCGATCGTGTGAATGGGCGGAATCGAAGCGATCGGGGTTGAAACGATCGGGCTCCTCCCACAGCTTGGGGTTTCGCTGGATGAAGTAGGGTGAAATATAGATCTCAGTGCCGGCCGGAACGAAGTATTCGCCGAGCAGATCCTCCTTGCGCGCCTTGCGCGTCATCAACCAGCCCGCCGGATACAACCGCATCGCTTCGTCAATCACCTGACGCGTGTATGGGAATTTTGCCAGCTCGTCCATCCGGGGATAGTCGCTGACAGCAAGGCAATCGAGTTCGTGCGACAGCTTTTCTTCGACCTCCAGATGCCTTGAGAGAAGGTACCATGTCCAGCTCAACGTGCTTGCGGTGGTTTCGTGCCCGGCAACGATGAGCGTCTTTATCTCGTTGACCAGCCGCCGATCCGACATCGGGTTGCCGCTCTTCTGGTCGCGTGCCTCCATCAGCATCCCAAGAATGTCCGTCGCCTGTATTTTCCCTTCACGCCGTTGGTTCGCCAGATCGAAGATCACTTTCTCCAAAGATCTAAATGTCTTTGCGAAGCCCAGGTTGCGGGCGGTTTCTTCTGACAGAATCTTGAAATGCGGCGCGACGCTCTCGTAATTGTCACCGAAGATTGATCTGAGCACTACCTCAAGCACCATAACGCTGACGTCGCGCGTGACATTGACGCTTGACCCCTGGCGCGATGCTTCCTTCCATCTTCCAAGCAACGCAACGTTGGCGTCCGTAATGGTCCTGCCCAGCCCGTCGACAACAGCGCGGTGAAACGCGGGCTGGATCATCCGCCTCTGGCTCTTCCAGAATTCTCCCTCGCTTACCATCAAGCCGTTGCCCAGCAGCAGCGCCACGCGTTTAATCGCTTGCCCCTTGGTGTAGTTCTGCCAGTTCTCGCGGAGCACGTGCCTGGCGTGCCCGGGATCCCTCGTCGCATATGCGCGCGCGCCGTAGATGCTGGCCCTGAAGATGTCGCCAAAGCGCCCGAACTGCTCGGTCATCCAGCGCAGCAAATCCTGATTCGAGTTGAATTTCTCCACCGGTCCCGGCGGGACTCCACCACGTACGATTACCGTCTCGCGAACTGGCGCTGCATCTCCCGACATGACTCTACTCGTAGCGTGAGGCTGCTCGAATCCTGGTTAAATCTGGCACACTTTGCCGATTTTTCGCTCCGATCCCATGGCTACCGTCCCTGCACCGGCACTATGTTTGACCTAAACCGAAGAGTCCGCCGTGCAGATTATCGGAGTTTGACGACTGGGCGACGGACGATAACCCGGCAGAATTGAATGGCACTTGTCCGAAGAGATTGCTGCCTCCCCGCAGGAAAGGCCTAACGGTGCGAAGCGAGACCATTGCCATCCACGGTGGCTACGAAACCGATCCGACAACGAAGTCTGTCGCCGTTCCGATCTATCAGACGGTTTCGTACGCGTTCGATAGTGCAGAGCACGGCGCCGCACTGTTTAATCTCGAAGTAGAGGGCAATCGCTACAGCAGAATCAGCAACCCGACTTGCGACGTGCTCGAACGGCGCGTCGCCGCGCTTGAAGGTGGTATAGGAGCGCTCAGCGTCGCCAGCGGACAGGCCGCGCTACACTACGCCGTCCTCAACGTTGCCAGCGCCGGCAAGAATATCGTCTCCGTCCCGCAACTCTACGGGACCACCCACACCCTTTTCGCGCACGTCCTGCCACAGCTCGGCATCAGCGCACGATTTGCAAGCAGCGACAATCCGGCAGCAATGGAGAAACTGATCGATAGTGACACGCGCGCGCTTTTCTGCGAGAGCGTAGGCAACCCCGCCGGCAATATTTGCGACCTCGAGGCGTTGGCGAATGTCGCTCACAAGCACGGTGTTCCGCTGATCGTCGACAGCACAGTTGCCACACCGATTCTGCTGCGCCCGTTCGACTACGGCGCGGATATCGTCATCCACTCCCTGACCAAATTCCTGGGCGGTCACGGGACGACGATGGGTGGGATCGTCGTCGACAGCGGCAAGTTCCCCTGGCGAGAGCACTCCCATCGCTTCCCGATGTTCAGCGAGCCGGACGCTTCCTACCACGGTCTCGTTTACACCGATCATTTTGGCGCCGCTGCTTATATCGCGCGCTGTCGAACCGTGCATCAGCGGACGATGGGTTCGGTCCTGTCGCCGCTGAGCGCTTTTCTGTTGCTCCAGGGAATCGAGACCGTCGCCTTAAGAATCGATCGTCACGTTGAAAATGGTCGGCGCGTGGCTGAATTCCTGCGCGATGATAAGCGGGTCGAGTGGGTCAACTATGTCGGGTTCGAGGATAACCCATATCACGCACTCGCGCGTAAATATCTTGGTGGCCGCGCCTGCTCGCTGATGACCTTCGGGGTTCGTGGGGGATACAAACCCGCAGCCAGATTCTATGACGCTTTAAAGCTGGTCAAACGGTTGGTCAATCTGGGCGATGCGAAATCATTGGCGTGTCATCCAGCCTCCACGACACACAGGCAGATGTCCGCCGAGGAGCAGCGCAACGCGGGTGTCACTCCAGAGATGATCAGGCTCAGTGTCGGAATCGAGCACGCAGACGATATCACTGCCGATCTCGATCAAGCGTTGGACAGCGCGATATAGCTCAGATCGTCAGCAGGGGAAAATCATGATCAAGATACGGTCGGGGCAAGTAAGGGTTGCGTTGAGGGATGTTACGCGCGGGCTAAACCTCCGCGACGATGCTCCCGTCGTGATCGGGCTCGTCAACAACATGCCCGACGCCGCTCTGCAAGCCACCGAGCGTCAATTCTGCGACCTGCTGGCCGAGGCGTCTGAAGGTCTTTTGATTCTGGTGAGGTTTTTTTCGATACCGCAGCTTCGGCGCTCGGAGTCGGGCCGCGCGTACGTCTGCCATCACTACGAGGACATCGGCGAAATGTTTGCGGACCGTCTCGACGGTCTGATCGTCACCGGCACCGAGCCTCACGCACTAATGCTGTCGGACGAACCCTATTGGCCTAGCATGACGAAAGTTGTGGATTGGGCAGAGGACCACACCGTTTCGACGATCTGGTCGTGTCTCGCAGCGCACGCCGCCGTCCTTCATCTGGACGGAATACAGCGACGGCGGTTCGGCGAGAAGCTGTCGGGTGTGTTCGAGTGCGAGAAAGTTGCGAACCACGAAATCGTATCCGGTGGCGGGGAGCAATGGTGTGTGCCACATTCGAGATACAACGACCTGCCCGAGCGGGAGCTGGGTTCGAGAGGCTATTGCATTGTGTCAAGGTCGCCCGAGGTGGGCGCCGATATGTTCGTCAAACAAAGGAGGTGTCTGTCGGTCTACCTGCAAGGTCATCCGGAATATGACGCAGAGGCATTGTTCCGTGAATATCGCCGAGACATACGCGCGTTCGTCGCCCGCGAGAGAGATAGCTACCCCGACATGCCGCGCGGCTATTTCGATGACGAGACCGCGGCGGAACTTGACGAGTTCCGGCGGCGAGCGCTGCGCGACCGCAGTGTTCATGTGGTCTTAAATTTTCCCGAAGCAGAAAAAAAATTGGCGCATGACTGGCATGAGCAGGCGGTGCGGCTTTACGGCAATTGGTTGTCGTATCTGGTGGAGCATCGGCGTCCCCGCGATCGCTATAGAACTCCTCAGTCCGCGAATGCGTCTCCTGCGTGAGCTGGATGGATCCTGCCTTGTGGGTTGCTTGACCTCTCTTCTGGACGGACAGCTACATGGCATACCACCGAAATCCCGTTTCGCGACTTAAAAGAAATCGAGAACTGCCCAGGCGCGCATCGAATCTTTTTCCGACGCTCGCAAACCGGGTGCGTTGGGACGATCTCCTGACAATGAACTTGCTGCGCGCCATCGAGCGCGTGGCTGAAGGCCCTGTTACACCCGACCTGAACCTGGTCGACTTCAGGAGCGAGCTCGCCGATTTCGATTTTCGAGCACCACATCCGCTAGGCGAATTGCTATCGTGGACGATCGAGAAGATGGAGCACGGTCTGGTCCATGTGACGCACCCGCGTTATTTCGGGTTGTTTAATCCGGCTCCAACTTTCCCCGCTCAATGCGCTGATCGGATCGCCGGTGCATTCAATCCTCAGCTTGCGACCTGGACGACCTCCCCTGTCGCAGTTGAGATAGAGACTCACGTCATCCGGTGTGTCGCCCGGCGCGCCGGATTGCCGCCGGAGGCTGGTGGCCATTTCACATCTGGCGGATCCGAAGCGAACTACACTGCGCTGCTTTGTGCTTTGAACAGGGCGACTCCTGAATTTGCGGCGAAAGGAGCCCGTGCCTTTTCCGGTCCTCCCGTATTCTACGTCTCGCAAGAGAGCCATCTTGCCTGGCTTAAAATCGCGCATGAGGTGGGAATCGGCCGATCGGCGGTGCGCCTGGTCGCTACCGACGGACTCGGACGCATGGATCAGAACGCTCTGAAAGATGCAGTGATCGGCGATCGCGCAAGCGGACACGTTCCCATCATGATTGTGGCTACGGCCGGGACCACTAGCGGGGGGATGATCGATCCTCTGTGGGCATGCGCCGAACTGGCCCGATCGAATGCTCTCTGGTACCACATTGACGCGGCTTGGGGCGGCGCGCTCATCGCTTCCGACCGGCTGCGAAATGCTCTCGCCGGTATCGAGCGGGCGGATTCCGTTACGATCGACGCTCACAAGTGGTTCGCGACGACGATGGGCTGCGGTATGTTCATCACCAGGCACCCGCTTGTATTGTCGTCCACGTTCCAGGTTTCGACCAGTTTCATGCCCTCCAACCTTCCGAGTCTTGATCCCTATGTGACGTCAGTTCAATGGTCGCGACGATTTCTCGGGTTGCGCATGTTCCTGTCTCTAGCAGCAGCCGGATGGAGTGGCTATGCAGAGCACGTGGAACGATCTATCGAACTAACGAAAATGCTCGAAGCAGAACTGCTTGCGCGGGGATGGTCGATCGCCAACTCGTCGCCAACGGCCGTCTTATGCATCAAGCCGCCGCCTGGCTCTAGTGACATCCGGTCGATTGTAGGTCGAGTTGTCGCCTCAGGTCGTGCGTGGGTCGCGGTCGCATCGTTCGAAGGAAGCGACGTAATTCGGGCGTGCGTAACACACAGCGAGACCACAGAGGACGATGTCATTGAGCTTGTGTACGCCTTGGAGGGCTAACGCCGTACGAATCCTTCATTGAAGTTCACGATGCAACCATCGCGGACTTCCACCACATCGACCAACTCGGTCGCTACCGTGGCACCCGTAATTCGTGAACGAACGTTGGCTTGCCAATGCACGGTGGCTTGAGCGCCATCGATAATAATCGATCGGATCGTCAAATCACGCAGCCTGAATGTCTTGATCAGGAGAGCCAGCAAAGGACGAAATTCGTCAACGCCGGTAGCCTTGATCGCGACTGGGCTGGCTTGGCTCGCGCTCGCAATTTGAAACTTGGCGTCCGCTGAAAATGATCGACACACGGCTTCCAGATCGCCACGCAGTCTTGCGGCATAAAGCTCTTGTATCAGGTGAGCGATCTCTGTCCGGCCCATCGTAATGCCGTCCCTCTACGTGAGGCACGGTTCAACCTTAGGATCGGAGTGCTGCTAGATGGAAGTGTGATACAATAGCGAGTACAAGAAGCTCCAATTCGCGAATGAGAAAGTCGGTTGACAGTGTCAGTCAGATTCGACCTACCAATCTTGTGACTAATAGGCTGATCGTGGAAATAGACCGAAAGTTCGCCAGCGTCAGTTCACTGACAGGTATCTCGATCTTGAACTCGTCCTCGACCAGCAGCACGAGCCTGACCGCATCTAATGAAGTTAATCCAGCCTCTGCCAGAGTGTCGTCCGAAGAGACTGGCCGAGTAATCGACCGCTCGCTCATCATCCGCTGAACCACCGCGACGACCCGCTCCCCAGCGGAGATGCTTCGGTCGTTCATAAGTCCTGCGCCGATTTCAGTTTTCATTCGCCGGCCAAACGCCAGTTCAGCCCACGAGTCTGGTCTCAGATCTCCGGCGGTGCTGTGCATTCTCACCGCCGATGCCGAGATCGAGGTGAATATGACCGGACTGTCCCTCGCCACTCGCTAGCGGCAAAGTGGCGATTGGGCGAAGGAATTCTCGGAGCCTCGCCGACGGGTCGCTCGCGGGGTTTAGCGGCGAAACCGGGTAATAAGGTTAATATTTACTATGAACGGCGAGCTACGTCTGTTTGGATGTGTTCGTGAGGAAGCCCTCTTGAATCAGCCGGAGCGAGCCATAAGCAACGGAGACATAGCAGCCGAATCATTCACCACCTCAAACCCACAAGTGTCAGAGCCCTCGGCACCGTGGACGCTCAAAAATCTTGCGCGAGCCTGTCCTCAGCCCGCGCAGTCCGTTGACGACACCATGGTGGGGCGGGCAGGGTCGGTGCTAGATGATCTCAATTCGCGAGCTGAAGTTACCGCTGCCGTAGCGCTGAAAAACGCTGACGCCGTCGACCGCGAAGCACGGTTTCCGACCGAGGCGTTCGCATCCGCGCGAACGCAGCGCCTGCTTGGCATCATGGTTCCGACTGACTTGGGTGGCGAGGGGGCAAGCCTCACCGATGTGGTTGACGTTTGTTATATTCTCGCGCGAGGTTGCGCCTCAAGCGCAATGATCTTTGCGATGCACCAGATAATGGTCGCAATTCTGGTGCGACACGCTCGAAACAGCCCTTGGCACAATCATTTGCTGCGCCGACTTTCAATTGAGCAGTTGCTGTTGGCTTCGTCCACAACCGAAGGCGAAGGCGGCGGCGACCTGCGTAAAAGCGTATGCGCAGTGGAGCAGGCCGGTTTGGGCATAGCGCTCACAAAGAGCGCAACTGTGGTGTCATACGGCGAGCAGGCCGATGCTATCTTGACGACGGCGCGTCGCTCTCCAGATGCTGCATCGAGTGACCAGGTGATAGTCGCGCTGATGAAAGAGGACTACCGCCTCGAGCCGATCATGAACTGGGACACGCTTGGGATGCGGGGTACCTGCAGTGCCGGCTTCACGCTCAGAGGCAACGGCGAGATAGCTCAGGTGCTACCGGATCCATACGAAAAGATTCAGGCGCGCACGATGATGCCCGTCGCACACTTGACGTGGGCTGCGGTCTGGTCCGGGCTGGCAGCTGCTGCAGTGGAGCGCGCGCGACGTTCTGTCCGTTCCGTTGCTCGTCGCGGAGCAGAACCGCCGCCACCGGGTGCGACGCCAATCACGCGAGCGATGATGTCTCTTCGCGGCTTGAGGGGAATCATATCCTCTGCGCTTCAGAGATTCGAGACGGTTGGGACCAAGGAAGACGAACTCGAGTCGCTCGACTTCCAAACCGCAATGAACCTGCTCAAGGTGAACTCTTCCGAACTGGCCACCTCGACTGTGATGAGTGCCATGCAGGCTTGTGGACTGTCAGGCTATCGAAACGATGGCGAGTTCTCCGTATCTCGTCATCTACGCGACGTACTTTCGTCGTCGATAATGATCAATAATGAACGGATACTGGCCAATGCAGCGACCGCGTCATTGATTGTCGACGTTCCGCATTCACTGCGGGGTTAGAGACACAATCGCGAACGTTTTCGAATCGATGGTCTCAGCAGTCTGTTGCACAAGGGGAAGGATACCGTGCTGATGAGGTATGTTGCACAAGACGAGCTGGACTCGCTGACTCGATCCCTGCTCTTACCTAGCCCCGTCGGTGGTGTCTATGCGCGAACAGGACTCTTCGAGCAAGTTATCGAGGGTCTCTCGCACCTTATAAGTCGACATCGCGCTCCTGAGACCCAGGTACTGAGATTTCCGCCAGTAATGAGTCGCAGCCAACTGGAAAGGTCGGGCTATCTGTACAGCTTTCCTCACCTGCTTGGCGGCGTCAGCTGCCTCAAGGGAAGTGAGGCGACTATCCGTGCCGTGGTGGAACAACCTGATTGGGTCAAAGAGCTATCGGCAACCGAACTCGTTCTTTCACCCGCCGCGTGCTATCCCGTCTATCCGATGGCAGCCGCGCAGGGGCCAATTCCAGCCAGCGGTCTAATGTTCGATGTAGCTTCGGACTGTTTCCGTCACGAATCCACTCACGAGATCGGACGGTTCCAATCCTTCCGCATGCGCGAATTCGTTTGCATCGGAACACCCGAACAAGTGCGGGAATTTCGAACCCAATGGGTGTTCCTGGCGCAGCGACTGGCGAAGCTTCTCGGGCTCGCCCATCAGATCGCTCCTGCCAGTGACCCCTTTTTCGGAAGGGCCGGCAGACTGGCGGCGATGAGCCAACTGGAACAGTCGTTGAAGTTCGAGCTGCTAATCCCAATCCGCTCCGAGGAAGAGCCGACCGCCTGCATGAGTTTCAATTGCCATCGCGACCACTTCAGTAAGGTCTGGAATTTGACGACGAAGAATGGCGACAAGGCTCACACTGGATGTGTGGCGTTCGGCTTGGATCGGCTCGCGTTGGCGCTCTTCAAGACGCACGGTCTCGATTTGGGGAAATGGCCTGCTGTATTTCGCGAGAATCTGTCGATTTAAAAGTCGGCAATGGGACTGCTTGAATAGGAAAGGAGTTAGCTGCGGGTCAGCAATGCGCCGGAAGTTTTATACGATTTTGCGTCACAACGCCAAATCTATCGCGATCGTGCCGGATAGTACGCAGGTGATCGCCCTGCAACCGATGGGGGAAAGAACGCCGTTTTTCATCGTCGATTCCTATCCTCATTTCATCGACGTTGTGAAGCTAATAGGTAACGATCAGCCAATACTAAGCTTGATAGGCCAGGAAGAAACCCAGACATCAAAAAACTACAGCCTCCAGAATGAAGCCTGCGCTCACGTGAAAAACATCCTTGCTCACCAACCCCACGGACCGTATATGCTGGGCGGTTGCAGTGCCTCGGGCATCGTAGCGTACGAGATAGCGCAGCAACTGCGGTTGCTCGGACATAAAGTGGCTCTGCTAGTACTCTTCGAAAGCCCTAATCCCTATTTCATGCGCGAATACTCCAAGTTTTGGACAACAATTAATTGCTACCGCGTCGAACTGAGCAAGCTGAGTTGGAACGAAATTCCCGGATGGGCGGTGAAAAAATTCCCGGAAAGAAGCTCTGAGTGGCTGAATTGGACACACAGTAAGCTGAAACATGCGTCGAGTGAGAAGGATCAATTCGAACCGCTGTGGAACCGCGTCGAAGCCGCGCGGAATTATCGCCCAGCGCCTTACTCAGGACGGTTTCTGCTTGTTAAACGCGATCGCGAACTCTTCGGACGATATCGCGATCCGTATTTCGGATGGGGCGACGTCGTGCAAGGTAAGATTGAGATCATCAAGGTCAGCTCGCCGGATCACCTGGAAATTTTCAAGTCCGAGGTCGATCGCTTCACCGTTGCTCAGAGGCTTCGGAAATGTATCGATGAGGCTATCGAAGCTTCATACATCACCAAGGCGCACCTGCAACACTCGCAAACGGAGAGCCGGTTTGGCTGAGATTCTTGAGCAGGTACATACAAATAGAAGTGTGACACCTGTTCGAAACGAAAGTTCCCGGCGCGCCGCCCTCTCAAACTCCGGCGAACCATTCAAAGCCTCGCTCTTCCCAGTAGCCGCGGACTTTGTTCGATAAGAAGTTCATTTCATTCAGGTAATTGACGCTCTTGTAGCCGAGCTTGATTGTGCTAGGCGCAACGGTGCTCCGTGATTGGCCCCCAACGGATGCCCGTTCATCTCATAGGCGAGCATTGTCTGAGGATGCATCGCGCTGGCCAGGTCCCACCCCCGACCAGTAGCCGTTGTCGAACGATCGAAACTCAACGTATTTGACTCGCTCGTCCAGTCCCGCGAGCTTCGCGATCTCGCTGACCTGCTCGCCACGCCATGCCGCGACAGCTGACCATCCGTCAATACAGTCGTGTCGGACTCGCATCTCGGTTGCCGGCATGCCAAGCAACTGATCCAGCCTCAGGATCAGCGGGTGTTGAATCAGTCCGCCAACCTTCATGGTCCAGTTTGTTGGCGCGACCGGAATCGAGCTTGAATGGAAATAGCAAGGAAACTCCTTTTCCGGAGTTTGAAGTGATATCGGCAGTTCGGGAGCGAGTCGATCGGGCACAAACAAGAACTCCTCGAAGTTTTCGTTTCCAGCGCGCACCAAGTCAGCTACTGTGTGGACGGCATGAGGCCTGCACCCCGCCAGCAACGTCATTGCCGCGGTATCCGCGATAAACTTGCGACGCGTTATAACCGTGGCCTGAGCCCGGCCCCGATGATCATAGTACGGCGATCGGGCTAGAAACAGCGGAGCAATCGTGATCTCAAATCGTCATCCAAAGCGGGCTGCCGACTTTGAAAAAACAAAGAGTCGGGTGATTAAGAATCGGCGATCTATTGGACAAAAGGTTGCTGCTTTATGTCGCCACGCACTATCTCTTCATTGAAGGGGGTTCCTCTATCTATGAAGAGTCGCGCTCTTCGACGGTGTGGCTGCGGTGATCGCGAGATGTCGAGACGAGATACGCAGTCTTTTGTTCTGTGGAAAAAGGGCCGGTGGAATTTCGCGAACCTAATTGACAAGACCCTTTCGAGAGTCTTAACTCCTCCGGTTAGATGGCGCAGTGTGGGGTGAGGGGTTGAATCTTTTTGTTCGTAGCGTAGGGGGATCAGGACGTGTCCGAGTTTGCTCAGAGATGGGCACTGAAAAAGCTAGTCTGCTAAGTCTGTCATTCTTCCCAACTGTTCCCCTCGGCCCTTTAGAAATTCTTGCTGCAGCGCGAGTCGTTTGCTCTGGAACCGGTCCCAGAGCTGGATCCTCTAATAGAGAAAAAAACCGTGGAGAGATCGCGGATAGGATAGTTGCGCGGATCGAAGGCTGCAAAACTGTTCGCTTAGTTTTTTCGCTGTAGGTTCTGATCGCATTATGTACGGGCTGAAAGTGGCGATGTCCTCGCATACCGCACTTAAGTACCGCGAAAAATGAAGATACAGAGGCGAAGCGCCAATTTTTTTCCAATATGCTTGATCTGGCTATCCGGTTCCCAGTATAAGGTTGGCGGGCAGAAGTTAGGGTATAGCTGCCATCGCTACTGCTTGTTGTGCTCTCTCCTACTCCTCGGAAGCAGCTTTAGTTATGTCGATCCACTGCCTGCAACAAAAGCTAAGTTGTCGACAACAATTCGTGAGGTGTTAACGGCCACGAGACCACGCGGGAATTGATCGTTGAGGTTCGCCCGGCAATCGCATGGTCGATGGTTGGAGGAGGGGGAGAGTTATCGAAGTTCGCAATGCGGTTCGGGACCGACGCTCCGAGTGCGGTCACGCACCACGAACCCCGCGGACTGCCCTGAAGCAAAATAAACAACCCGGTGCAAGCGCTGGAACGCCTGCACCGGATCATCACCCTGACGTGCGCGAGCGATCGGACACAATCGAGGCTGGCAAGCTGATTGTGACGCCGCGCTCGTGGCCTGTCAAACCGAGGGAGCGAGTGCGTGAACAAATATGGTTTTCTACGAATTGGAACAGTTTTGTTGTTGCTGATCCTCGCGTGCGCTTACGCGCGCGCCGGTGTCTCTGCTGAAACAAATTCGCCGACCGCAACTCTGCAAACCTCGCTCGTATATCCATCTGACGGAATACTAATCCCCGGCCAGCGGCAAATTGTCCAAATCGCGGATACGGTCCAACCATCGCCTGGGATTGCGCTCCACACATACCGATTGCTGCTGAAAATGCGGAGGCAGAATGGGCGAACAGTTCTCTCGGATTCTTTCCATCCGACCCATGCTTCTTCTGTCACGACATTTAATATGCGAGAAGTTGCACCAGGCGAATATAATCTGACTGCGGAACTGCATCACGAGGGAACTATTGTCTCCGCTTCGCAAACATACCTAATAACTAAACGCCAGTTTGGCCAGGCAACCCCTACCGTGACCGCAACCCGGACCCCCACAACTGAGACGGCGACTGCCACCGCGACCGCAACGACAACGGCAACGGCCACAATCACTCCAACTGCAAGCGCGACTGCCACGGTAAGGGCTACTCAGACCGCGACTGCGACTGAGACCGGTACAGTTACGGCGACTGCGACTGCCACGGCGACTCAAACCTCGACGCCGACAGCGACAGCGTCGGCAACTTCGACCGCGACTGCGACTGCCACTCAGACTGCGACCGCGACTGTCACTCAGACGGCAACAGCGACGCAAACTTCGACGCCGACTGCGACCGCTAGTCCGACGGCTGAGAGCGTCGTGAACACTACCATTTGCCACAATATGGGTGCTGGTACCACTGTTACCTGCAACATCGCTGCACCGACTGCGGGCAACGCTCTGGTGGTACACGTTTCTCAGTGGTATACAACGGGCGCTGCATTAATCATCAGCGTAACGGACAACAAGGGCGACAGGCTTACGCAGGTGCCGACGCTCAATTTCTACGACGGCTTCAACTTCGTTTACGGCCAGTTCTACGAGACAAACATTCCAAGCGGTGTAACAAGTATAACGGTCACGCCCGGCAGTTCGACCACGGTAGATTTCGTCGTTGATGAGATCAGTGGTATGCAGAACTCTTCTCCGGTAGACCAGTACGCAAGCCACAGTGCGGCGTCGACAGCCATATCCAGCGGGACGACCGCGACACTGGCGGAAAGCGGAGAATTGGCCGAAGCCGGTTGCGAACTCGGTGGAGGCTCTGCAACAACGATGACCGGGCCGACCAACGGTTATGCGGGGAATGGCAGGCTCGCCGGCAACACGGTCATCGGCGATACGGGGGAAACGGACATCGGGGTCATGCGAGCGTTCAATACCGTGGGTACCGCAGGAACTGGCACTGCTTGGACATGGAGTATGAGCAGCAGTTACGGTTGCGGAGTTGCTATCTATAAACCCGCCGTCGCCCCTACGGCAACTCCAACCGAAGCTACAACGACTGTTACCCCGACAGCGACGCCGACCACAGATCCATCTCCCACATCAACGTCTGCTAGCACCCTGACGGCAACTGCGACGGCGACGTCAATCTCAGGAACTCCGACACCGACCGCCATCGGAACCCCGGTTGCGGTGGTAGCCTCGACGCCTTCGATGACCAATGTCCATCGGGTTGGCGTCAACATGGGAAATCAGGGGCAGTACGGCGAGTCGGATTTCATGCAGAACATGCTCGACAATCCGGGTTTTGAGCTCGGTCAGGAGTGTTGGGCATGGATCGTCGGCACCACACATTCTTCGAGCGAATACACTACCACTCACGACAACGGCGAGGCGACGAACTTCTGGAATGGCGCGGCTGCGTCTGTCCGTGCGGGTGTCTCGGCGGGCGATACGTTCACCGTCGGTACATTTACAAGCGGCGGCACGTTTACCTGTTCCGGCAGTTGCCCGACACTTAATACAGGTGACGTAGTAGCCGCCTGCATTTCCGGCCCAACCGTTTCAGCAACATCTTCGTCTATAGGCGGCTGGGGGATGAGCAGTGGAGTCTCAATCTCCACCGCCCAACAATACGACGGCCGATCGTCGATGGCTTATAATGTATCGGACGGCAACAGCCACTCAGCAAATTTCGGCTGGGATGCGGTTGTTACTACAGCAGGCGGTGTCTGCTCGAACCGACAGCATCACGCCTTGTACTGTTGCGAAGGAGAGCTCAGACTGCGGCGTAGGTAATACTTGCAATGTCGCGCCCTATAGCGGTCCTTGGCATCCAGTGAAAGGGCCGTTCGAGATTTCGCTATATGCACTGGCGGTCAACACCTCGAGCGGCACGCCACAAGTTACCGTATCGCTGATCAGAGGTGGTGGCACCAACGTCAGCAAAACATTCAATCTTACGAACGACGGCAACTGGCATCAGTACACCTATACCTTCACAGGCACCGACACGGCGGCCAGCGCACAGAAGGTCTTGTATTACACGCAGACCGCTACCAACGGAACCGTCGAGACGGGTGCAACGATCTACATAGACGACGCCTACGTGGGACGCAACGAAAGTTCGGCAACCGGCTTCCGTGACGAAGTTGTTACAACGCTCCAGACGCTCAATCCCGGTTCATTGCGTTACATGATTCCATATACTCTCGACCAGAACGATGCGAACTTTGAAGGACCAAATAGCTGTACGCCTGGTGCAACAGCGGCGGGCGGCTGCGACTTCCTGAAAGGGCCGTCTGGCACGCAGACCAGCAATGCAGTGTACAATTGGGGATGGTTCTACGCTTCGCAAGACATTTATCCTCTAGCAAATGCGGTAGGAGCGGTTCCATGGTTCTCAATTCCCAATACATTCAGCGACGCCGATTTAAGGGCATTTGCCGATAACGCCTGCGCAGCATTCAGCGCCTACAACCTCCCCTCCATCTGGATTGAGCAATCGAACGAGGACTGGAACGGTGCGGGACCGGGTGCGAAGTTCGATGCCTCAGGTCCATATTACGGTGAAGTCGCAGGCCGCAACTTCAACGTGATGGCAACAGAGGCGTCAAGCAAGTGCTCCAGTTACGCTTCCCGCATTCACTACGTCATGGGCAATCAGACGTGCAACGATGGTGTATTGTATCAGGCGCTGAATGGAGCAACAGCGGCGGGTTACTCGATACCCAATACTTCTCAATATGGTTCGGACGACGCGACGTACAACGCGGGTGCCGAGACCGGAATTTTGCCCGATTACAGCGGCTCTCTTGCGAGCCAAGCCGTCCTATATGCGGCATTTTTTCAGCCGTATCCGCTCGATCTTTTGTTTGCTCCTGGATGCGTTCCGACTGATATAGCCCTGCTCGGCTCAAATCAGACGATGAGCGCATACGAAAGTGGAGCGGGAGCGGGGGCTGGCAGCGGTAGTGACACAGAACAAAGCTACCTGAGTCAGGCCGGTTTCCCTTCAGCGATGTGGATGACCGAAGACTGGCTATTGGGCACTCAATCCTTGATGCCGATTCAGAACGCATTTACCTTTGCCCAGGTCGAGGTTGGAGGCGGCACCACCGCAGACCCGATATTCGGAATAATTCATGATCTCGACAGTGATTTCGGTCCGTCTTTCCCGCATATTCGGCCTATCGGTTTGGGGATGAGTGTGGTGAACAGCGCAATGGGCGGCAGCTACTATCCAGTCGACACGTCGGCATTTAGCAACGTCTATGCGAACGCGTTTGAGAACGGCGGCAACTGGAGCGCGGTGCTGACCAATGGCAATAACTCCAGTGTCAAAATCACGCTGCAGTTTCCATCAACCGGGACCCTGCCCGGCAGCGCCGAGACCGTGCTCTACACCAACGGCCTCACCGACAACAACGAGAACAGCAACTCGGTTAAGATCGGTCCGCTGCCGGGAGGTATCTCCATCTCCGGCAACACCCTGACCCTCACACTGCCGCCGTACAGCGTCGTCGCTCTCCCACCCCAATGATCTCAACGGGAACTTGATTTTGTCCGGGCCCGGTTTGCAGTCGGACGGAGTAGTTGTCTAGCGCAGGATGAGCGAAAATTCCGATGCCTTACGTTCAGATTGACCTGAATCTGCCAATATTGGCTCACTCTGCCTTTAAATTCTGCTTGAAGATCCATACTTCCCAGATGGGAGCAAACGTCAGGAATGTTGAATGCAGTACAGTTCGCTGACGTTCGGGCACAAGCGCCGCCTGGAACCGAATCAGTCTATGCAGCGGGGGCAGCTAGTCATCGACGCTTCTTGGAAACCAAGGTCTTTGGTTCGCTCGACGGCGTTCGTGCGCTTTGTTGTCTCTGGGTGATCAAAGCGCACGCCGGATGGGATACGGGGATCCGAATATTTGACACGCCGGGTTTGGGCGTAGAGATGTTCTTCGCTATCAGCGGATTTCTGATCGTCACGCTGTTGATTCGCGAACGCGAGAAAAGCGGGACCATCAGCCTTCGCAACTTCTACGCGCGGCGTTCGCTAAGGATCTTCCCGATCTACTACGGCAGCATCCTGTTGGTGCTATGCGCTTCGGTTGTACTGGCGTTGATGCAGAAACCGGGGCCCTTCCGGTACTACAGTGATGCGTTTCTCGTTCTGTTGACCTACACACAGGACGTCATTCCGGTGAATTTGGGCTCTTTCCATCCCTGTTGGTCTCTAGCCATGGAAGAACAGTTTTATCTCGCTTGGCCTACGATCGAGAAATCAGTTTCAGCGTTCACCAAATGGGCGGTTTTGGTCGCTGTCATACTGTTTAGCCAACTGCTTAATTTTGGGGTCTTCAACAGGACTATCCAGAAGCTCTATTGCGACTCGCAAGCCCATACTATGCCTCTTTTCCTGGTCACGTTTACCCCGATCGCGTTCGGCGTCTGTTTGGCTCATTTCTTCCACAATCCCCGTTCGTACGGGCTCGCGTTTCGCGCGTTAGGGCCCCGTTGGTCGTCTTTTTTTTGGATTGCGGTGTTGGCGCTGGTGTTTCGCTTTGCACCTCCGAATATGTCTGGCTTTCCGGAATTGGCCGTCCAGCTGACGTTGGCGCTACTGCTTGGCTCGGTGGTGATCCGCGAGGATCATTTTGCCGCGCCTTTTCTTAGATTCCCCTTTCTGACTCGTGTCGGCGCGATCAGTTACGGGCTGTATCTGTATCATGAGTGGATCATCACTTATACCGGTAAATACGTAGACTACTGTATTCAATTGCTCGGCGTACCTGCGATTTCCTCGTTTTTGCGATTTATTGCGATCGGAACGCTCTGCATCATCGTTGCCGACCTGAGCTTCCGGTTCATTGAAAAACCGATTTTGCGACTTCGCTCTCTCTTCAAAAGCTGACTCCCTGCAAATCTGCACCGATTCGGCACGAGAGAACTAAGGGTCTATTGCTCCTATCGTCCCAAACGGTTATTGAATACCTCAGCGAACCGCACGTTGCCAAATGCTCAGGCTAGAGCGGGTCGATAGTAAAGATGGAAGCGAGG
Source organism: uncultured delta proteobacterium (assembly GCA_963724395.1). GTDB lineage: Bacteria > Desulfobacterota > Binatia > Binatales > Binataceae > Binatus. The sequence goes on from CAVRUK010000006.1 coordinate 2,299,258, forward strand.
TCGGGGAGACTCGGCATTGCAGCCGATTGAGTGCTTTCTTCGCAGCCAAAAGAGGCAAACGTGTTTACAGCGTTTGAGCATGGGCTGATCAAGGTGAGTCACAGGCCCTGGAAATGATGCCGAAGCCCGCCGCCGCCACTATTCGCTGAATTCGTCGAAATGAGTGCGGAGAGTCTAGCGAAGCGTCATCCGGTTCTCATTGTCTGCTGCGCCGAGATTTCGGATCCGAACTGGCGATGGCTGGAGGGGCCATTGGCCGGGAGCAGCATTCGATTTGAATTCGCGCGCGCATTCCCTCGAAATAGGATGGAGAGAGCCGTGCAGTTCTTGAACTTGGCTCGTGTGCGCGGCTCGTTGGAGGCCGTATGGGTCGCGCGAAAGAAGAATGCAGATATCATCGTTACTCACGGCCCTACACTCGCGGCGTGGTGTGGCCTCTTCGCGGGTATGCTTAGGCTGCGCATTCCAATCATCGGGCATACCTTTAACTTCACGGAGCTCCCGGGGCCGGCCAAGCGGCTGGCGTTTAGTCGAATGCTAGCCACCGTTGACCGGTTGATAGTTTACTCGACATTAGAACGCACGCTCTATGCCAAAGCATTTGACCTGCCCGAGTCACGCTTTGAGGTGGTACGCTGGGGCGTCCGACCGCCGACGGCAGATCCACCCGACGTGCCCCTGCAAGAGGGGGAGTACATTTGCGCCATCGGAGGGAACGGGCGCGACTACCCAACCCTCATGGGAGCTGCAAGGATGCTTCCGCATATCCGCTTTGTCTGCGTTGTGAGGCCACATAATCTGAAGGGTCTCGATATTCCAGCCAACGTTGTCATCCTTACGAACACGCCGTTTGGCAAAACGATGAATGTTCTCAAGTACTCGCGCCTGATGGTGCTGCCATTGTTGCACTCCGAAGTACCATGCGGGCACGTTACCCTAGTGGCGGCGATGCACTTTGGAAAACCAATCGTCGTTACCGACTCCGACGGTATCCGCGACTATGTCCGTGGTGGCTATAACGCGCTTACTACTCCTGCCCACTCAGCATGGGCGCTGGCGGAGGCGAGCGAACGGCTCTGGAGCGACGCTGATTTGCGGCGACGCTTGGGTGAAAACGGACGGGAGTTCGCTGTACGCGAATGTACCGAAGAACGCATCGTCGAGCATTTCACCCGCTTACTCGTGGAGACAGGCCTAATGTCAGATACTTAGGGAAAGGAGCTGACAGTCTAAATCGGCACGAAGTCTGGCCGCTGGCCCAGAAGAGCGAGACGGTATAGATAATGGTCGATCGGGTAGTGACCCGCCCCGCGAGAGTGGACCGATCGAAGTTGACTGTTTCCGCACGTAGCTCAAGTTGGAACCTCTGGCAAAGAGCCTTAGTTCCGGTTCGCGCAACCTCGCTGGCAGCCAACTGCCGGTCATCCGGCCAAAATCGATCACCACTGGCCAAAAGGGCTCGCGACGACGCTCAGCCTCACAATTTTTTGCAGCACGTCCTGGAGCTTCGGCTTGTCGAGCGAGAGATCCGCCACCAGTTGCTTGAGCCAGCGGTTCTCCTCCTCGAGCAACTTGAGCCGGCAGATCTCGTGCACACCTAACCCGCCATAGCTCTTTTCGAGTGATAGTAGGTCTGCTGGGGCAACGAAGCTGGTCCGCTCGTATTCACGCGCCGGTTGAGCACCGGCTTCAGACCGTTCTGTTTTTCCACGCAACAACGTCGTGCATGAGTGAGTACGAACCGCAAAGTCGCTTTGCCATTGTTGACTCCGCAGGCGCGAGTGGGCGACTTGAAATGTCGCGCGTGCCCGGTCTCGAGCTTCAAGAAACAAGGTCCGTTATTTTCGACGAAACATTATTGCTTTTCGGTTACTTTTCAGTATCTCTCTCCGGTCCTCTCTGCACAGTTTCGGTCACTCCAAGCTGTAAGAGGGTGAAGTACCTTGAATAAAACGTTCGAACTTCGAGTTTTTGCAGACCGCCTAGTGTCGGGCCCAAGTCTGACTCGGAATCTCAAAATGAAAATCCGACACCAAGAAATGCGATGAGTGCAGCGCCCAAGCTTGACATCAGTCAGAGCTCCAGCGAGTGGCCTGCGATGATCCGCTTGGCGCGTCCCCATCAATGGATCAAGAACGCTCTGGTGTTGGCAGCCCTGGTATTCGGCCAGCGTCTGTTCGTATTGCACGACGTTGTGCTGGCGATCATTGCGTTTGTCGCGTTCGGCGCACTTGCGAGCGCCAGCTACGTTCTCAATGACATCGCCGACCGGGACGCGAATCGCCTCAATCCCGAAAAGTGCGACCGCCCGTTGGCGCGCGGCGACCTCACCGTTTCCGCCGCGAGCCGGTTTGCCTTCTCGCTCGCCGCAATTGCGATCGTGCTGAGCATCATGCTGGACCGCGCGTTCGTTGGAATCGCGGTGCTGTACGCGGCGCTCCAGCTTTTCTATTCGCTGTGGGCCAAGCATCACGTGATCACCGACATCATCGCGGTTGCGGTCGGTTTCGTGTTGCGTGCATTCGCCGGCGGGGTCGCGATTGATGTCGAGGTAACGCCGTGGCTCGTCTTCATCACGTTCGTGCTGGCGCTGTTTCTGGTGCTGGCGCGCCGACGCCATGAACTGATCGCGCTGGGCGACGACGCCATCGCGCATCGCAGTGCGCTCTCGAACTACAGTGTCCGGCTTGTCGACCAAATGATCTCAATCGTCGCCGGCGCGACGCTCTTCGGCTATATGATTTACGCCGCGTCGGCCGAAGTCGTCGGGCACCCGTCGTCTCTACCTGACGGTGCCCTTCGTCGCCTTCGGAATCCTACGCTATCTCTATCTGATCGACGAGCACAACGAAGGCGGCGACCCCGCCAGCGCGCTACTCCGCGATCGACCGCTTTTGCTCGCGGTCGCCCTTTGGATCCTTACCAATATCGCGTTGCTGTACTTTTAGATTTATCTTCCCATGGTCTAGGCCGTGGCCGGAGCCGAATGCGAGCAGAGAGTGACTGAGGTTTGCGGGTTTGCCGAATCACGGTGGCCGGCGAGAAGAGCTACGAGACCAGAGAGTTCGTGGCAAGCTACGGTCGTGGAGTAGAAACGGATATCCCGGTTGAATCGTACAATCGTATAAAGAAGGGGGCAGGATACTGGATTTCTGGCCTGGCAAAAGAGTTTCGGGCTTCAACACGTCTTCCGATGGGAGTAACGATGCGGCACCCTGGCTTTGCTGTCTGGCTCGTTCTCGTAACGGGCGCGGCTCTCCTGCCCGGCTACGAGGCTTGTGCTCAATCAGTCCTGAACTATCACGGCGCACCGAGCCGGAGCGGAACCTATATCATGCCTGGCCTCACTTGGGAGCGCGCCAGCGGAATTCATTCCGACCCCGCCTTCGACTGTCACATCGACGGACATATATATGCCCAGCCGCTGTTCTGGCAATCTCCGAAAACCAATCGGCAGCTCTTGCTCGTCGCTACCGAGGATGACCTCCTTTACGCTCTAGACGCACACTCCGGCAAGGTGGTGTGGCGAAAATCTCTGGGGCGCGCCGTTAAGCGCTCGGCGCTGCCCTGTGGCAACATCAGCCCGCTCGGGGTCACTGGAACGCCGGTCCTCGACGACGTCAAAGCCGCAATCTATCTCGATGCGATGGTGGACCCAGACGACGGTTCGGGCCCGCAACACCTGGTGTTCGGTCTGGCGGTCGATGATGGTTCGGTCCTTCCCGGCTTCCCGGTAAACGTCGCCCAAGTGCTCAAAGCACGCGGTATCGCATTCACTCCGCGTATACAGAACCAACGTGGTGCGCTGGTGATCGTTGACCGTATGCTCTTCATACCTTACGGCGGGCACTTTGGTGACTGCGGGCCGTATCATGGCTGGGTCGTGGGCATAGGCCTCGACGATCCGCGCTCGATAACGGTTTGGACCACGCGTGCTGCGGGCGGTGGCGTGTGGGCGCCCGGTGGCATCAGTTACGATGGGAACTCGCTGTTCGTCGCCACCGGCAACACCAAGGATGCCAAGCAATGGGCCGATGGTGAGGCCGTCATCCGGCTCGGGACCGATCTCAAAGGTCCGACGAGCGCCCGTGATTTCTTCGCGCCCGCGGACTGGAAGACCCTCGACGATTACGATGAGGACCTCGGAGGCGTTAATCCTCTCCCGCTCGATGTGCGAGATCGCAGTGGTGGCGCGCGCCTGGTGCTGGCTCTCGGCAAAGACGGCAAGGCCTATCTCCTCAATCGAGACAATCTCGGTGGTATCGGGGGCGCGCTCGCCGTGGAGAAGGTGGCTCGTGGCCCGATCATGACCGCGCCTGCCGTCTACACCGTTTCCGACGGCAGCGCGTTGGTCGCCTTTGAGGGCCCGGGCTGCGGCTCTGCCAATAGAATATTTGAGCGGCTGCGAGATTTGTTGCTGCGCTCATCGAACCCTGGTCTCACCGTGCTCAAGGTCCGGGCTCACCCCTCTCCTATGATCTCAACCGCATGGTGCGGATCGGTCTACGGACGCGGATCCCCAATCGTGACCACGACTGGCGATGGTTTAGACCCGATCGTCTGGTTTGTCGGGGCGGACGGGGACAACCGCTTGCATGGCTTTCGGGGTGATAACGGGGAACCGGTCTTCGCCGGTGGAGGTCCGCAAGATGCAATGGAGGGGCTGCGTCACTTTGTGACCATTCTGGCGACCGATGGACATCTCTTCATCGCCGGCGACGGTCGTATCTATGCTTTCACCCCATAGAGCCCAAATAATGAATCCCCCATAAAAGGTGGAATCCGACCGCTTCCGCGCACGGCGGAGGAGCGCCGCGTCCGCATATTCTATCCGGCTCTCCGCACTCGCCCACGAGATGCAAATGGCACTGCCGGACGCACACCGCTACGCAGTGCCTCACCCCCCGGGCGAATCGTTAAAAGCTAGTACTTGGTTGAGGTTTTCGTAGCATGGCGGGTTGATAAGAGATAGCGAATCTCACGACGGGGCCGATTGTATTTTCGTGAAGCGAAATCCTCGTCTCCTTTCGAAGCGTCGTGAAATTTAGCCGACCAAAACCGATAAAAGGATAAAACTCGCTAGCTGTGCTAAACACAGCAATGCAAAGCTCGACGAAGTCTATGCCACCACTGGTTCGCTCGGGTTTTAGTTCGCTTTCAGAAATGTCAGCGGAGGGATAAATGATGCGTCGTGTTGCAATCAGTGGTGCTGTCGCTTTCTTCCTCATGGCGGTAAGCAGCAACAGTTTCGCGAAACCGCCCATCAAATTCGCGAATACGACTACTCATCTCACGGATTGCGAGACGATTACACAGCGAGGCAACTATATCCTCGAGAACGACTTGGTACTTACTTTAGTATTCGGCGGAGGAGGAAACGGAAACTGTCTTGTCATCAGTTCCCCCCAAGTTAACGTCGATCTGAACGGTAAAACGATTAGTACTGCTTGCGTTCTTCCAGACGGATCACCTGCCTGTCCTCCATTTGTGCAAGGAGGAGTCGGCATTGATATTGAAGCCGATCACGTCTCTGTTGCGAATGGTAATGTGGGAGAGGTCGATGGTGGCTTTGTGTACGGCTTGGTCGGAGCAGGCAGCCACATATCCGCGTCCAATCTAAACATAACGACCGATGTTGGTGTAGTTCTAGACGATGTCAGTCATAGCTCCTTCACAAACATAGTGTATAGAGGAGCCGACCTGCAGGAGCAGGCCGAAAACGGGCCAGTGCTATCAGTCAGCGGCGGTGGTTTTAATATATTGACATCGATTAACTCACCGACGAACACCTTTGAAGGTATCATCATCACAAATTCCAGTTTTAATTTCATCGCAGGTGCCGACGTATTCTGTACCGCGCAGGAAGTTGCTGGGCCAGGGATTTTGCTAACACAAGAGTCCGACCACAATTTCATCTTAAGTAACGACATCTTTGTGTTATTCGGTAACGGCATCGAATTGGACTTGGGTAGCAACGGTAACCTCATTCAAAACAACACCGTAGAGACCGCAACCACGCAGCCGGGTTTCTTCGCGTTGCTCGATCAAAATCCGGACTGCGACGCGAATGTCTGGATTGGAAACAGCTTCAGCAACATTTTTATCCCCGGTGAGATCAGCGCGAGTCCTGCTAATTGCATCCACTAGCTAAACTTAAAATGCGGCGCGAGTTCTTCACGCGTAACCCATAAAGCTTCCTCGCCTTTCTCAGGCAACGATCGCAAATCTTGATGCCGCGAACTACGTCTTGCGTGCTCCCCAGGATCCTATCTGATTGCGCGACATAATAACCGATTGAAACTCATAGAAGTTGGCGGACCCGTGCCGATCCGGGGCCGGGGAGGAACGGTCAGTTGACAGCCGGCCCAAGCCTCGCGTGACTGTACCTCATTTCGGCTCGACGATGTGCCGCAGCTGCAAGGACAAGAATGGGTCCAGCGATGCACATGGCGGCGAACTGGGCATACGCTACAAAATGCCAGGGTCCATAATCCGCAATCCCACGGAATGCTGCGGGCACAAAGTCCCACGCAAAAGCGAGAAGTATGTAGTTCAGCCCGACGATCCGCAACGCACGCCAACCCTTCGACCCGAGGGCCTTCGAGAGTCCGCCGAAAGAAAAGATTGCTAGGAGATAAGTCATTAAAATCGCTGCGACAAAGAAATCGAACGGTTTGCCAGATAACGGGGGACGAGACGAGATCCGAAAGAGCCAGACCACAAGGCCAACATGAACCAGCTGCGCTGCGGCATACGCCAGGCCAAAGTCTCGATCGCGCGCCGCTAACGGCCAAAAGGTCGGACCAAATAGTGCAGCGAGGGCTCCACCCGCGTAAGCCACCCAAAACAGGAAGAGGGACCAGCGAGCTGTCACCCGCAGCGCCATTTACGATGTCGGCGCCTTTGATGGCAAAAACGGCAGCGGCTAAGCTAAGTGCCACCGCAAAAGCCACTCCCATCCAAAGCAGGGTCGTGTATTCGCGCTTCACGGAAAGAGCAGCGGATCCATAGGTTCGAGTCCAAAATGCCGCCGGCGTTCGCGATTGGAAATCGCCGAATATTGCGCCGCGGACACAGCAGCAATACGACGCATCTTTTGCTCCGCTGACCGTTTTCAAAAACCTGCTCCCCCGAGTGCAAATGTTCGGGCTAGTCGAGGTTTAAATGGCACGGGTTGCTACATCTGGCGAAATCTATCCTTTTGTCACCTCTGGCCGGTTAAAGTTAACGCTTCGGAGCAGGCAAGATTCGTATTTGGACGAGCGCCGATAGGTTTGTGGAGGGCGGGTACTCCAGTGCTTAATTCATCAGCCTTTTCACGCTATATGTGACAATTCAGGCTATCAATATTTGTACAAGCCAGGACGAGCGAGAACGATTCATGAATCGTCCAATAGTGGCCGCGCGGATCGGCGCTGTGGGGAATCGTGGATGACTTCGAGGCGTCGAGCTGGCGTTGGCGTTCCGGAGAGGAAATGTCCGTATTATAACACCTAATGAAATCTTACAAAAAGACAACCCGGTGGTACCTGAGGCTGGTCTAAAGTCATTTACACGGTGAATTTGGCGTTACCCAGAAGGTCTTTGAAGTGTCCCAGAAACAATCAGTTATATAAATATCACAACTAGACGCAAGATAAGTGCCATAAGAGTTATATTCTTCGTCATTAAGTAGGGCATACAAACTGTTCCTAAGTGACGCTTTACTGTAATGCACCTAAAGTTTTAACTATCTATTAGAAGTTATCCTATGATATTAGATGGTAATTTAGAACTGAAGTCCGTTTAACTCTGTAGTAACGGGGTCAATTGGTCACCGAACTTTTTCTTTTCCGGGTGCAGATTCACACGCTACATATGGCGAAATAACTGCGCCATTGTGCTTATCTTACTCTACGCACAAGATTCTTGCTCGAAGAAGCCAGTTATCAACAGGAGGAACCGATGGGGAGAGACAAATGTTAATTTGCCACAAAACTTCCGGGTGCCCTAGAAACGCAGAAAGCGGCGGCCGGCCGGAAACTCTAACCGCACTAGTATTGATTACATCGGAAAGGAGGAGGGCCTAAAAATGAGAACGAATTTAAGCCGTCAACACGAAGAAGGATTCACGATACTTCGGACTAGCCTCAGCTGCTTGAAACTGCCGCTTGATCTGGTCGACGAGCTGATCGAACGCCACATTGCCGTTGCTTTTGAGAAGGGCGCGATGGCGTTCTGCGAGGGCAATACCGACGGCATGATAGCCTGCATCCTGAGCGGGTATGTAAAAGTATATTGTCCGGTTGCTGACGGGAATCGCACCTTGGTACGATTGGCCGGCCCGGGCGAGATCATCGGTTATTCTGACTACGTGGACGAAAAGGGCCGCAACGCGCGCATGTTCGAAGTCCAGGTGGCGAGCAAGTGCACGTTGGCGCTCTTCAACCGCGATCACATAGTACGGTTGCTGGCTGATCTCCCGATGGAAAATCTGATCTCGATCATTTCGGCCCTGAACACCTTCTGGTCCGAGAACCTAAGGTTCTTCACTACTCTGTTGAACCTTCCGTTCTGGGACCGGTTGACGATCGTATTGAGCGATCTGGCGAAGCGGGCCGGCGTACGGGACTCGGAGGGGATAATTCTGATTCCGGAGGTCTTTCACGAGGATCTAGCCGAGATGATCGGTTGCTCGCGGCCAATGGTAAGCCGACTGATAGCCCAAATGGTCGAATCCGGGCTGCTGGCGCGCCGAGGAAAGCAATACGTCCTGCTGAAGAAGTGGGACTTCAATGACGAGTGCCGCAGTTCCCAGAAGCCGGATCCTCGATTTGGAGCAGTCCCCTCGCCAAATGCCTCGGTCCTTGCACCGCCAAAGTACTCCGGGAATGGTTCTGGGAATCGTGGTATTGCTTACGCCGCGCGCGGGGCCGGCTAAGCTAAGCACCGAGCGGTTACGGCTCGAGGGACCATAACCGGTCTATCCATAACACGCTTACGGGGTTGGTCGCCGACCCACCAAAAAGCGCTACCGTTTTGTCCTGTTGCTGTTCCCTGTTCAGCAGAAGTTGAGGTTCGAAACCCAACCATACCATTCCCAATTCGCTCACGCCGACGGATTTTTAAGAAATAACCCATCCGCCAATTCTGGTGGCCAACTGCGATCAAGCACGGCCGGATTGCCTTCGACTTTCGGTCAGATTCACTGCATTTTCAAGATTAGACGTGAGATCGCACGTCAGCACCATCGAAAATTTGAGTGAATACGAAGCGCTTGGAGCGTCGCTTTCGGCTGTTCGGGGGAATGAACAATTCGGGCGAGGTTTCGGGCATATCTGAGCGACAACGTCGGAGGCTTAAGCTGGTGAAGCGGACCTCGAGGAAACGAACTGAACTGGATAGGGTTCTTACCGTCACTGAGGTCGCCGAAATATTGCGCGTGCACTCCACGACTATTTATCGCCTAGTCAAGCGCGGTGAGCTTCCTGGCTTCAAGCTCGGGGGCAACTGGAGGATTAACAGATCGTCTCTCGATTTATGGCTGTCGGCAGAAAGCCCCAAGCATTGAGAGCTTAGATTGCGAGAGTGATTCGATGGTTCAAACGAGGATTTCCCGGTGGACTGCGCAGAGAACCTCGCATGAGACTACGGAGCTTGATTTCTCTATTTTGATTCGCTGGCCTGAAGTTGCCAGTGCCGTCGCGCCACATACCAATCGGATCCGGCCGCCGCGACGGCCGCGGCGTAGCCCGAGTCAATGTTGAGAGCATTGATTTTCCAGTTCGATATTTCTGATGAGTTTCGGGTTCCAACCAGAGTTACCGTTTCACCCTGAATCAACGACACATCAAACGAATCTAGCGGTATTGAAAGTCCCATCCCTCGTGCCTTGATATAGGCCTCTTTACGTGCCCAGCAGTTGAAGAATCCCCCGAGTCTCAGCGATTGCGGCAACGCCTCCAGTGCCGCGATCTCTTTAGCGGAGAAGAACCTTTTCGCCACCTCCTCAGCGGGCATGGAGTTGTCGATGAACTCGATATCAACCCCAACGTCACGATCGATTGCGACTGCAACCAAGGCCAGTTCGCCGGAATGAGACAGGTTGAAACTCAAATTGCGAGCTTCCTTTGAATCGTCAAGACGGGGTTTGCCGAATTCGTTGTACAGAAACCGCAGAGCCGAGGGTTTTGTCTCGAGATAGGTCGCAAGGATGGCGCGCAGGATTCCGCGTCGGCCGATGAAATTTCGCCGATCGCGCTCGAAATAGAATCTCCGCGCGCGCGAGATCTCATCCGCGGAGAGTGTGCTCTCCATTTCTCCGAGTTCTTGTGACGCAATCTCCAGACTTGCCAGCCAGACGTGGAGCTCGCCGCGACTCAATTTCACCTTCGTACCGATATGCCCCCTCGGAATACTTATCAAAGCCTGACAGTAGGGACGGCGAAGCGGGCCGCGCAATTTTCAAGTGGCGATAGAAACTTCGAATCCCAGCAGCGCGATTTCCACACAGGGTCACCGTGCCCAGGCAAGCGCAAGTGTCAGAACTTCAGATCGCGAGTGTCTTAATTTGAATCCTTCGATTCCCGGCCTGCGATCCACGTATTGATTTCATGCTTATTGAAACGGAAGCTACTCCCAATCTTAACAAACGGCACATGACCATTGCGGAGCATTTTGTAAATGGTGCGCTCAGAAAACTGCAAGTAATCAGCCAGCTCATTGACCGTCATAAACTCTGGGAACACGGATTTGTTGCGAGGTTCAGTCACGCATCTCGTTTTACCAAGGTGCGCGATTAAATCAAAAGTGCATTTGAGCGCAAACAGCGGTATTACAGGCCAACGCGAGCGGGGCAGCGTGGTGCGGGCTTCATTTCGCCCTTCAACACAGAGGCGCGACGCCGCGTATGGCCGGTTCTTCATGCGCCCGTAAGAGTCGTGAGGTGGGCAGCATTCGTTCCAGTCGTTCCAGTCGTTCCAGTCGTTCCAGTCGTTCCAGTCGTTCCAGTCGTTCCAGTCGTTCCAGTCGTTCCAGTCGTTCCAGTCGTTCCAGTCGTTCCAGTCGTTCCAGTCGTTCCAGTCGTTCCAGTCGTTCCAGTCGTTCCAGTCGTTCCAGTCGTTCCAGTCGTTCCAGTCGTTCCAGTCGTTCCAGTCGTTCCAGTCGTTCCAGTCGTTCCAGTCGTTCCAGTCGTTCCAGTCGTTCCAGTCTTCCAGTCGTTCCAGTCGTTCCAGTCGTTCAACTCGCTTGCCACGTTCCCACCGCTTCGGGTAAGTTTGACTAACGTCTGTTAGGCTGGCGCTGGCCAGCATCTGAAAGGAAGAAGAACGATGGCTGTGCAGAGCGGCACCATGGAATCGTCATTCGCCAACGATAATATCCGCGCCGAACGCGAGCGGATGAACGAGCTTATCCGCCAGAAGATGCTCGCGGAGCTGCCCGCGGCCTCCGCACGCCTTGCCGATCGCGGAATCGATCCGCGCCCGATCATTGGTACCGACTACGAGGGCAAGTCGATGAGCGTGGCGCAATTTTACCTGATGCTGCGCGCATACTCGGTGACCGAAAAAGCGGGCCAGGATCCGACCTACAAGGCGGCCCGCGTCGCGATTGCTTCCGACCTTGCACCCCGGGCGCGCGACGCCGCCTTTGTCGCACTAAACCAGCAATCAGCGGAAGAGGCCGGCCACGGCGACAAGGTCTTCGGCGCTGCTTACTACGAAATGGGCGGCGTAGCCCCGGCGCTTCTCGCCGAGGATCAGCTTAACAACGGCGGCGCCTTTCTGGAGCCCGTCGACGACCCGCGATCAACACGCAGAAGGTGCTGGACATTATGGCTATCCTGGGCGGCGTGGAAACGCTCGCCCTCGAGCGCGCCTTTCCGCTGGTGCTGGAAGCCTGCGCACGATGGAACCATCCGCTTGCGGCTCAGCTTATCGACCAGGTGAATCACAACGTCAAGACCGAAGAGGCCCGCCACGTGCTGACATGGCGTTACCTGTTCCATCAGGGAGTGTCGCCGCGTGGCGCAGACGCAATCGAGCGCTATTTCATGCTGACCAATTGGGGAGGAGACCGCTTTTTAGCTCCGCGGATGGAACGCCAGGAGTTCGAGCGCCACATGAGGGCCTCCTGCCCGCACGTCGAGCAGCTCATCGGCGGCCCGCTTCCCGTCTCGATCTGAGGCGTCGGCGACTTTTCGACCCAACTGAACTTTTACTCACTCCAGGTTTGCGCGACGATCGATCGTGACTACTGCAGCTCCTCGCGATGGCGGCAGAGATCGCGGGCCAGCATCGGGTCATTGCTGGGCGCCGATAAGGGTTACGATCAGAAGGAATTCGGTGCGCGAGCTGCGCGCGCATCAGGTCACTCCGCACGTCGCGGGCAAAATGCACAGCGCCATCGACCGCCGCACCACTCGCCATCCGGGTTATGCCATCAGTCAGATCGAGCGCAAACGGGTGGAAGAGATCTTCGGTTGGATGAAGACCATCGGCGGCTTGCGCAAAACCCGGCATAGGGGTGCCGACCGGGTCGGTTGGGTGTCTACCTTCGCGGCCACCGCCTACAACTTGGTCAGGATGCGCAACCTCCTGCCACTCGCCACCTAAGCGAACACGGGAGCCTGCCGGCGCTCTACTCCGCAGCCCTTTAGATGCTCGCTCAGCAACAATATCAACTACCCAGAATGAACAAATGCGTGACCAATCGAACTTTTTCCGCAGCCTGCTAACATGGCACCGCAGTACGGCGCTCAGCAGTATGAGGGCGGCTACAGCACACTGACCCCGCAGCAAAAGTTCCAGCTCGAAGTTCATCTAGCCAACCAGAGCAACTAGGCGTGGCAGATCACCGCGCAAGTCATGCGTGGCGCCCATTTACGGGGCGAGCGCCGAGAGAGCGGTCCAATTGCTCCCCCGGCCTACCCCGCGAATAGCTCAGCGCTTTCTTTTCGTCAGCTTCCCGTGCCCGTCAGCGACACGTTGTGCGGGCTGGCCGCATCGCCGGCCGCGCTGACCCCGAAGGTCGCGCTCTCGCTTCCAACGATGCTGGGCGTGAACTTCAGCGTATACGTACAATGCGAGCTTCCGCCCGCCAGCGTCGACCCGCACGTTCCCCCCGTCACTGCAAAGTCTCCCTCATTCGTCCCGGTGATGCTCTCGCTCAGCGAGACGTTTGCGCCCCCGTAGTTGTACACGGTGACAGTCTTGTTCAGGGAGGAATGGCCTCCCACGACGGTGCCGAAAGCGATGCCCGTGGCCGGGACCGCGACGAGCGGCGTCGTTCCAGTTCCGCTCAGGCTGGCCGTCGCGCCACCATTCGGGTCTTGCGCAACTCCGATCGAGAGCGTGCCGCTCTCCGCCGTTTCGGTGCTGGGCGTAAACGTCACCGCATAAGTGCAGCTCGACGACGCCGCCAGCGACCCTGTGCAGGTCCCGCCGGTCACCGCGAAATCACCCCAGTTGGCGCCGCTGATGCTCGTTCCGATCAGCGTGATCGCCCCGCTGGTGCCGTTGTTGGTAACCGTGATGCTCAAGGCCTTGGACGCCGTCTGGTAGACGTTGCCGAAGACCAACTTCGTCGGCGACAACGATTCCGGTATCGGCGGTGACGAGCTGAATGAAACCGTGTACCCGGACGGACTGACCGTATCAGGGCTGTCGGTAACCGTCATGGTCGCCGATTCGGTACCCGTCGCGGTCGGAGCGTAGGTGACGATCAGCGTACATACCGACGTCTTCGCCAGCGTCGAGGTGCAAGTGCCGCCCGTGATGCTGAAATCGCCGGCGTTCGCTCCGCTGAAGCTCTCGTTCAGCGAGACCGAGTTGGTCTGATAATTGTGCACGACGATTACCTTGACCGCCTTCGAGCCGTCCTTCACGCTGCCGAATCCGTAGCTGGTCGGCGTAACCGTCATGTCGACCGTGCCCGTCCCGCTGAGCGCCACGTGTTGCGGGCTGCTCGCTGCGTTGTCGCTGACCGTCAGCGTCGCCGGATGCGCACCGAGTGCGTTGGGCGTGAATGCGATCGAGAGCGTGCACGACGTAACCGGCCCGACCGTAATCGGGATCGCACCGCATGTCCCTGTGCCGCTTAAGGCATATTCAGAGTCAGACGGTGTCGCGCTCGAGATGACGAGCGCTGCATGGCCGTTGTTGGTGACCGTCAGGAACTTGGTGACGGTGTCGCCGACCGGTTCGGATCCCAGTGCAAGCGATGCCGGCACCTCGACCAGTGGCGTCGGCGTCGCGGTTGGTGTCGCGGTCGCCGTCCGGGTCGCCGTCGCAGTCCGACTTGCCGTTGCGGTCGCAGTCGCCGTATTCGTCGCCGTTTGAGTTGCCGTAGCGGTCACTGTCGGCGTGGCCGTTGCGGTCGCGGTGGCGGTCGCCGTTGTCGTCGCAGTGGCCGTGGCAGTCGCGGTCTGCGTGGCCGTTTGTGTCGCCGTCACGGTTTGACTCGACGTGGCCGTCGCTGTCGCGGTCAGAGTCGCCGTAGCTGTCGCTGTCGGAGTGGCTGTCGCAGTAGCGGTCGCCGTTGAAGTTGCGGTCGCAGTCGATGTGGCCGTGGCGGTCGAAGTCGGAGTCGCCGTGGCCGTCGCTGTTGCGGTCTTAGTCGCGGTCGCGGTTGCGGTTGGAGTCGCGGTCGCAATCGCCGTATTCGTCGCGGTCGGTGTTGCCGTCGACGTTTTAGTGGAGGTCGCTGTGGCCGTTGACGTTGCTGTAGCTGACGCAGTCGGAGTCGCCGTCGCTGTGGCGGTCCGAGTCGCAGTCGCCGTATTAGTTGCCGTCGCTGTAGCCGTCGCTGTGCGAGTCGCTGTTGCGGTCGGGGTGGCGGTGGCGGTCGCGGTCGCAGTAGGGGTAGGACCCGGGTACTCAAGCACCCGATTGTTGGAAGAATCCGCAACGTAGAGATTCCCGGTGACGTCGAACGCGACGCCACTCGGAACGCATAGGGTATCCGCGCCGGCGAACACCCCGTCGAGGTCGCAACCGTCGGTAGTGAAGCTGCCATCCTGCCCGAACACCGCCGCGGCGGCCGGATTGGCCGAGAACGGCGCCGTGTACTCGAGCACGCGATTGTTGAAGGAGTCCGCGATGTAGAGGTTGCCGCTTGCGTCCAGTGAGACGTCATTCGGACCGCACAGGCTGTCCGAGCTGGCGCTCGCGCCGCCGAAGTTGCACTCGTTGGAAGTGAAGCTGCCACCCTGTCCGAACACCAGGTGAGCGGTGGTGCCGCTCATAAGCGGAGTGTTGTATTCGAGCACGCGGTTGTTGTTCGAGTCCGCGACGTAGAGGTTACCGCCGGCGTCGACCGCCACCCCAAACGGATAGGAGAGGCTCTTCGCGCCCACCCCGCCGTTATTCTCGGTATTCGATGTAAAGCTGCCGCCTTGCCCGAAGACGAGGTCGGCCGTCGAATTGGTCAGAGGAGTGTTGTACTCCAGCACGCGACTGTTGTCTTCATCGGCGACATAGAGGTCGCCGGCCGCATCGAGTGCTACGCCATATGGATTGCAAAGGTCGATGGCGGTGGGATTGCCTCCGCTCGTGTCGAAATTGCACGCCGTCGACGAGAAGCTGCCACCCTGCCCGAACACCAGATTGGCCGCGCCACCGACGCAAGGAAAGGAGCCACAGCCGGCGAATGGCTGGTTGTATTCAAGCACGCGGCTGTTGTTTGCATCAGCGACATAGAGATTGCCGGTGGAATCGACCGCGACAGCACCGGGATCGCACAGGCTGCTCGCGCTCGCGCTCACCCCACCGCTGTTGCAGGCGCCGGAGTAGAAATCCGGCTGACCGATGACCAGGTCGGCCGGCAAGCCGTTGGAGAATGCCGTCACGTCCTTCCAACCCAGCACCCTGGAGTTATTCTCGTCAGAGACATAGAGCCGGTTTGGCGCCGCGCTCTTGTCGACCGCGACCGCGAACGGGCCGTTAAGCGAATGCAGATCCGGGAAATCTGCGGTGTTGTGCAGAAAGTCAATCTGCCCCAACTCACGATCCGCGGTCGTATCGGTCGTCAGCGGGGTGTTGTATTCGGTCACCCGGCTGTTTAGTGCGTCGGCGATGTAGACGTTGCCGCTGGCGTCCACCGCGACTCCCGCCGGGGAGCACAGGCTGTTCGCGCCGAGCCCGCCCGTATTGCAGCCGCTCGCGGCAAAGCTGTTGCCCTGCCCGAATACCAGGTCCGCGGTGGTGCCGTTCGTAATCGGGGTGTTGTATTCAAGCACCCGGCCGTTTTCGTTGTCGCCGACGTAGAGATCGCCGCTTGCGTCCACCGCGACGCCAAACGGGTAGCATAGGCCGTTCGCACTTAACCCACCGTTGTTGCAGTTCCCCGAAGTGAAGCTGCCGCCCTGCCCGAACACCAGGCCAGCGGTGGTGCCGTTCGTTAGCGGGGTTTTGTATTCGAGCACGCGATGGTTATTGTAGTCAGCGATGTAGACGTTGCTGCTCGGGTCCGACGCAACTCCGATCGGCAGGCAGAGGCTGTTCGCGCCGAGGCCGCCGTTGTTGCACGTGTTGGAAGTAAAACTGCCGCCCTGCCCGAACACCGTGTTGGCGGTGGTGCTGCTTAGCGGGTGGTTGTATTCGAGCACGCGGTTGTTGTCGAAGTCGGCGATATAGAGGTCGTCGCTTGGGTCCAACGCAAGCCCCCACGGGTCGCACAGGCTGCTCGCGCTCAGGCCGCCGTTGTTGCAGGTGCTAGAAGTAAAGCTGCCGCCCTGCCCAAAGACCTCAGTGGCCGACCCTCCCACGCATGGGAACGAACCGCATCCAGCAAATGGCTGGTGGTACTCAAGCACCCGTTGATTGCCGCTGTCCGCGACGTATAGGTTGCCGCTCGAGTCCACCGCGATAGCCTCGGGCTGGCACAACGTGCCCGCGCTTGGGCTCGCGCCACCGTTATTACATAAGGCGTCGTAGAAATCCGGCTGACCGATGACCAGGTCGGCCGGCGAGCCGTTGGTGAATGCGGTCACATCCTTCCAGCCCAGCACCCGCGAGTTGTTGACGTCCGCCACGTAGATCCGATTTGGTGTTGCGCTCGAGTCGATCGCAACTCCCTGCGCGCCATCGAGTTTCTGCGCGTCGGGAAAATTGGCCACGTAGTACATGAAGTTGGCCTGACCCAACACCACGTCGGCGATGCTGTCGCCCGCGAACGAGGGAGTCGCCAGGCCGGCAGCAAAGATCAGCAAGGTCAGTAGCAGTCCCAGCCGCGCAATTGCTCTCGGCGCGCTCACGATCCAGGCAATCGCGAGAGACAGCGCGCGCGCCGAACGGACAATCGCCCCACTCCGAAACCGGGCCCAGAGTTTTGCGGGATCTGTCATTTTGTCAAAGCCTCCCCACACCTACATTTAGTACTAATTTCCGCTACTTTGTAACAGACCCGTCTAAGCCAGGCAATTGCCCATTTATGCTGTCCGCGCCCATTCGCTATCTGGCGGTTGAGCCCGCGCGACTTGCCGCTACGCACGAAGATTCGCTGGTGCGCATCGGTTTCGCGCCTTCCAATTCATACGCGAGTAGGAGTCAGGTCACCTCTTCGTCGCCACCGTCGCCAGGGGTGGCTGGCGGTCGGAAACCCTACTCATACATTTGCGAATCCGACGCGCTCAGCGTGGTCGGAAACGTGATACCCCCGAAAAAGTGGGGAATCTGCAAAAATGGATTCGGCAGTACTATCTTGCTGGTGGCCGTGTAAGTGAGAAGGACAGTACATCGATCAACCGTTGCAACTGGCGCGGCCGTGGTAT
The DNA here is from genome assembly GCA_963724395.1 of uncultured delta proteobacterium. GTDB lineage: Bacteria > Desulfobacterota > Binatia > Binatales > Binataceae > Binatus. The sequence goes on from CAVRUK010000006.1 coordinate 2,317,007, forward strand.
TGCCTGTAGTCCCCGAATAGGAAGTGATCGTTACCGACAGATCGGCGTCGCCCGATCCGGTGAGAATTGATTTGGACAAAAGCGCTTGCATCGCGGTGGTCGGTGCTGCCGGCCCGTAACTCGCACCTATCGCCGAGGAATTCACCGCGGCATAGCGCGCCAGTGCGGATGACCCTTGGCTGACCGCTAACGCCGCCTCGCCAATCAGCGCATACTGCACGCCAACCACCATCAGAACGATAGCGAAGACCGAGAGCAACCCGAATTCAACCACCGATTGCCCCCGGCTGATTCGGCTCCTGCGCGACCGCGGCAACGCGCAAGCGCCGGCCGCTGCTCCAGTTACGACCTCAATCTGCTTTACATCAGATCGATTCAGCATAGACCCCCCTCCGCTCCTACTGGATCAGTACGTCAGCCACTAGTCCGCCCAGCGCAGGCGCCGTCGCACTTGCAATCGTATTCGGGACGACCGTGCTCACGAAACATCCGTTGATGCTGGTGCTCGTGGTGGTAGCCGGATCGATATATATCAAGGCAAACCCTTCGATGGTTACGGGTTTTTTTCCATTGACTCCGGTAAAGTCGACGGCCGGCACAATTACCAGGCACGGATCGTTCAGCGGAATATTCGTCGGGTTACTTCCGCTGCACGGCTCGCTGATGGATTGGCAGCTGTTCAGCCTGGCCGCCAATCCCGTCTTCACCGGATTCGAATTGCCTTGGTTACCGGTTTCTGTGGTTATCGTGCAGCTGCTGCCGGTTGGACATGAGCCATCGGGATTGGGTACTGAGAATGAACCCGTCGCGCCGTATTCGATGGCTTGACCCAGCGCAGAAGCGCCATTTCCGTCAGGCGCCAGAAACTGCCAATTACCCGGCGCGAGACCGCCGACGAACTTGGCGCCGAACGACACCGCCTGCCCCGGATCGAGGCTGGACAGATTGCATGGATTGGTGCATTGAAGTCCGACCGGGAACAGGCCAATGGTAACGGTCTGGATATTGCCGGGCCCCTGTGCGACGGCGGTCGCCCCTACATTGTAAGTGGTGAGACCGAAGACCTTGCCAAAATCGTAAGGCAGACCGGTCTCAGACGCGGTCACCTGGATGGTCTGTGAGGTCGGCTCAGACATAGTAAGATCGCTGGCGGTCAGTCCGTTGTTGACGGCATACGTGCAGGCGGCCTTCTGCGCGTCGTCCGGTTCTCCTGTGCAGCTGCTGGCGACGGCGCTGTCGGGAAAGCTGAGGCCGGTTAGATAAGTCGCGCCCGCGATCGCGGCGGCGTCCGCCGTCTTTCGTACCTGCTGCCAGTTGACGAACATGACTGCGACATCGGTTCCGAGCGCCAGCGCTCCGAGCAATCCCGCAAGTGCCGCGGCGTATACGACCATCATCTGGCCTTTGGAACTCCCGAATGACTTTCTCATAACCCCTCCGATGGATCCGTTCGCCGAAAATGGCGGACGGGAATCGGTCCGGCCTCTCTCGCAAGCACCCTCGGGCGCAAGAGATCAAGACAGGTCAGCCCATCTGGTAGAGCAACCTCAATGCCAAGAGGAGAGCTGATGAATCCCGCTTGAATGCTCGCCTTTACGTCGCGGTCTGGAGGACGCTATCTTTCAGCAGTGGCAGAACTGCTACTATGTGTGGCATAAAAGTAACTTGCAGTAGTTCAAAACAGGCAATTAATAGCGCGTCAAGCGGCGCGAGCGGTCTGTCGATGACTCCTCGCGCGCGATTTCATCTAGCACAAGATGTAGTGAAGTCTCGAAGAACCGCCAGGAGCGAGCGCGCAACGCCCGGTGCTGTCTTCGAGTGTCTGAATTTGAAACCGCGAGCGTCTTAATTTGCGGCATCGGGGTTGTCTCGGGTCTAGGTACTGCGTACCATTCAACGCGTCCCGTATTTCACCGCCAGCAGGTCGTTAACGTTCATTTTCCGGCCTGCTGGCAACTCTTACTTTCTACGCGTAGCTGCCAAAAATTCGTCTCGGCAATCGCGGTGCGCCAAATGCCAACCCGTTTGCCCCTCGTACCAAGCAATCTTGAAAGGCCACGAGAGAATAGTCGTCCCGCAGAAGCAGCAACTGAAGATCATTCAAACAGCATAACAAACCCGCCTCTTCAGACTTGTCGGTTAGACGCTTGCGCGCCGCTTTGGTAGAAGGGGCCGCTGACTGGATTCCAACCCCCTTTCCGGTCGGCAACGGGTCGGCGAAATGACTTCCGCTGGCCCGTTCTTTTTTCAAGCTCAGCGCCACCAATTAGCGATGAACGTCTTGACCGCGCTGCCGAGGGCCGTGGAGTTCAGAAATAAGAAAGCAACCGCAAGAGCGATTGCGACATAGAAGGTCCATTTCGCTATTATCAGGTCCATTTGGCGGACGGCGCGGCGGGGCTTCATTTGCCTTGGCTCAATTGGTCGCGGCATTTGCGAAACCACTTCCACGTTTTGGCGTCCGCGTATTTCAGCAAGTGCAGGCAATGGGCACAGAGCGCGATGACAGGTTCGTTCCTGCCAGACTCAAGAAGGTCGTTCAATCGGCGCTGTCTGCCGCCTTCCCCGCACCGGGCGCAAGTTGCTTCCAGGCGCCGCTCATCGCGGATCTAATTCGACCCCAAACGGCGATGACGCCTGCACAAGGAAATAGAAATCATAACGCCGCAGCCTGACAACGCGGTCAGCGTCTTAAAAGCGAGTAGCTCCTGGGCGCGTGCTCTTTAAGGTAGGTACGCAGCGATTCGATACTGCAGTCGCGAACCTTGGTTTGCCAACCGCTTGCAGACCTCTCATCGACCCACCATTGGCTTTTGTCGAGCCTGACGTAAACCTTGGCGTTGTACCCGACTGCGGCGCTGCCTCGATTCCCCAATCGTTCCAAACGCAGGCCGAACTCTTCAAGCAGTTCCTGCCAGTAACTCCAGCTCAAGCGAAAGGTGGGCGTCGGCGAGGGGTCGGGCATCTCTTGAGACTTTATCGCGTAGCGCTCCATCAGCAGCTTCTGCAGGCGGTGCGCAGTTTCTCTCTCCGCCGGCAGGGCTCCCTTGTCGGCGCTGATCTTGCGCAACAGAGCGATCTTTCGCTGTGCGTCTTCGACCGTCATCGAAACACTCCCCCTGGGTTTTGGCGATACTGCAATGGATAGGGGTGGCGGCGTGATCAGTCCGCCACCCCCAGGGGTTCGCCCCGCTCTCCCTTAGAGCTGGCCGTCGACGGTGCTGAGCAGCTTGGTGATGGTGGTACCCATGGTCTGGTAGCCCACGAACACCACGACCGCGACCGCTGCCATGATCAACGCGTATTCCGCCATTGTCTGGCCGCGCTGATACTCGCGCACCTTCACAAACATCCTGGTGATCTTGTCCATTCCCGTGTCCTCCTTCGTATCGTTTTTTGGCCGAAATTGGCCATTGTCCCCGTTAGTCAGCTCATCCTGTCGGCCGTCGACTAGAGAAGAGGGTCCACGGCACTCAACAGCGACGTTATCGTGGTACCCATCGTCTGGTAGCCTGCAAAGACAACGACCGCGACCGCCGTGAGAATCAGCGCATATTCCGCCATGGTCTGACCGCGCTGATACTCGCGCACCTTCACAAACATCCTCGTGATTTTGTCCATTGTCCCGTGTCCTCCTTGTTCTCTGTTTCTCGGCCGAAAATTTGGCCGTTGTCCCCATTGATATGCCCTGATCAGTAGCGCCGGCCCGGTCTGACTTTGAAGCGGCTGGAGCCCTTTAAAGATCGGAGGTAGATCGCTCCTATCATACCCACCACGAATAGAACCTCCCACGAGAGCAGAACGCTGAACCGATCGAGATGGTTGAACCAATCTCCTGAAGCGCGGGCCTGACTGACTGAGGTTCCAACTCTGGTCATCAAGGTGTCGCGCCAGTGCGATATAGCGATGGTACCGTTCCAGAAGAGCGCCGCGGCCGTGATCGCCGCCAGGAAAATAATCCCGAATTGCACTGGCAAGCGTCGGCGAACGGGGGCGTCGAGAGAACCAGGTTCGGGTATGAAGTCAGCGACCAAACGACTTCGTCGAAAGTCCGGTAGCGCTTCTTCTTGATCTTCATCCCCGGGGTCACTGGCAGGCTGAGGAAAGACGGGTATCCGCCCGCTCGACGAGGGGTTGGTTGCTTCGCGAATCTGGCGGAGGATGAAAAGCATATCCTCTTTGCAAGTCAGCGTTCCGAGCAACGAGCATTTGGAGAGTGCTTGGAGCTCCTGCGGAGTTATCTTGAGGCGCGCGACGAGTTCGCGGTCGTTGCGAATCTGGTCCAGCAAGGAACCCTCTTGCGGTGGCGCCGGCAGTAATCGGCGGTCAGAATCGGTTTTCATGGAAGCGTATTTTGACGCAGAATACGGCTCTAAGCAAGACTAAACACGACATGAGATGTATAGAGCCTTATAGCATCCATAAGAGACGTGAAAAAGAGTTATAGACTAAGCACATTGTAGCACTTAGCTACACGCCGTAGGTGTCGTTGAGATACATATGTACTAAAACGCTACCCTTAGTAGTGTACGCAAACGATCGGTTCAAACGGAACATACACAAGGCATATGTCCCTACCAAAAACTCCGAAAGCGTTAAAAAGTCTGGTGGTTTACTTCAGTCGGCCGTAGCGTCCGGCATGCACTCACTCTTCTCGGAACTCTTCTCATGGCTCACCTTGATTGGCTTCGCGACCGCGTTGAATTGGAGCTTGAAATCTTAGTGCTCCGCCACCAGCTCGGAGTCCCGCGCCGCGAGCGGCCCGAACGAACCCAGCTTTTCTCGATTGATCGCCTATTTTGAATCTGGCTCTACCGGCTGTGGCCGCGATTCTTGAAGGTAATCGTAGTGGTGAAGCCGGCCACCGTGGTTCAGTGGCATCGGCAAGGCCTATCGGTTCTAATGGCGCTGGCGGTCAAGTCAGGACGTCAATCGGGCGGTTCGTGATTGGTCCGGCAGATGTGCAACGCCAACCAGCTCTGGGGTGTGCCGCGCATCCATGGCGAGTTGCTCAAGCTCGGCATCGAGGTCAGTCAAGCCCCTGTCGCTAAGTAGTCGTAACCGCGCCACGCTCACCATGGCAGAACGCCTACGTCGAGAGAGTCATCGGTTCGATTCGGCGGGAGTGCTTGGACGAAGTCGTCATCTTCAACGAGCGCCATCTCCGCCGCGCTCTCTCATCATACGTTGACTATTACCACCGCACCCGGACGCATCTTTCACTGGACAAAGACTGTGCGCAATCGCGACCGATCCAGCCGCCGCAGAACGGGACGAATCATCGCCGTTCCTCAAGTCGGCGGATTGCACTATCGCTACGAACGCCTCGCGGCGTGACTCCTCTCACCCGCCGTAGTTTTGGTCGCAGCGAATGCTGCGGTTTTATCCACGCATTTCCTGATTGAAGCTTGCCAACCATATCCGGGTGGCAGTCGGGCGCGATTTCCATCGTAGCCAGTTCCGTCGATCCCAGTGAACGATGTTGATCGTTGGACTGATTCAAACTTGGTTCAGATTCAATTTTCAGTAAGCACAAGAGCTTTACCGGTCGGAATGAAATCCCGCCGCGCCATGCGCACTTAGCTACGTTGCGCGAATCACTTCTGCGCCGAGAATCGTTCCCGCGCCCAGGGAACTCAACCAGGCAGCGAAAGGCGGAATACCTGCGATTGTCTTTCCACCAGTTGACCAACACCACCACTTTTTGCAGTTAAAATGCACCAAAAAATCCTCTCTTCATCAGTGCTACGAACTCTCGAACGTATGCAGCAAGTTGTAACTCACGTTGTAAAACGGTTTTACATGTCTAAGATCGTCTTCTATTGCTTTTCTCTTTCTATTTTACCTCCGTTTCACTATGCGCATTCTCTGGGGTGTATAGATTTGCTTAGAGATGGATTATTAGGGTAATACATAACATACAGTGAATAGAATAGAATCGATTGAGCATAATGTGTTTGACATATGCGTGACACTTGTAGAATATGCATAGCTATGATCCAGCTAAGCATAACCAATCAAGAGCAAACAGCGACAGGTTTACAATGCTGTAGGTTTTTATAATCTTTTGTAGGGTCTTATAACATAATGAATAACTATTACTACAACTAGTAGAGCCAGGGACCGGGGCATGTGCCGACAGGATGAACTGATACGGAAAAGGTCGCGCTGGCCGGATCAGCGCGAGGGAGGCCCAAGGGTCATGGATATGCACACAGAGAGCCCGACTGCGGTGTCACAGAGAATGCGTAGTATCGAAGCGCAGCAACAGCGCAAAGGAACTCCGTGGCCCCGCTCGCGACGAGCAAGGCCAAGCGCCGTTGGGTTCGCTCGGGAACTGCTCAGATTGACGAAGGGGCAGAGCACGGTCGAATTCGCCATGGTCTCGATAGTCTTCTTCATGCTGCTCTTTGGAGTGATGGACTACGGGTGGCTCATGTTCGCGCGAATGAACATTCAGCAGGCCGTGGACGATGGAGGCCGATACGCCTCCACGGGGCAGGAACAGTCCGCTGGGACCCGCATACAATCGATCATTAATGTGGTTCAAAACGAGATCAGCGTGCCCAACGTTGACGTCGCCCAGAACCTTGAAATTTGCAGCGTTGCACCCGGGAAAACGACAGCCACCTGCTACAACAGCCCTTCGAACCCTGGTGGTCCCGCTGGTGCGGCGGGCGGTCCGCAGTACACCGTGACGCTGACGCTCACGACCACGCTGCCGCTAATGACGCCGCTAATAGGACAGTTCTTTCCCAACGCGGGTTACACTTTCACCTCAAGCGCCACCTTCATGAATGAGCCCTTTAGCCCATCTACGATCGACTAGGTAATAAGATGAAGATGTTACGGTTCTATGGTTCGGCGCGCAGGAAGCTCATAGCTAACGACTCCGGTCAGGCGGCGACGGAGCTTGCATTCGCGGTGACCGTTGTCCTCATTCTCATGTGTGCGTCGATTGATTTCGGTCGCGCCCTGTATGACACGCAGGTGATGTCCGAACTGACCCGGCAAGGCGCGAACCTGGCGTTACGCGGGGAAGGTACGACAGCGTGCGACGCTATGTGCACGGCCATCGCAGACCTGAACGCGGGGAGCTCCGGTCTGAACTTGGCGGGTAACGGCAAAATAATAATTACGTCACTGAGCCAACCTTCCGTCACAGCTGGAAACGTCGGTCCATCTGGTGGTCCCTATACGATTGCTGAACAAGAGGAATCGAGCGGGGGTCTTTCGGTAACAAGTAAGCTGGGGACGTCAGGTACTGTGACATTACCCGGAGCGCCGGGGCTACAGAGCGGCCAGTATTTGTACGTTACTGAGATATTCTACTCATTCACGCCGCTCACTGGAATCGGACAACTTACGGATAATGCCGTCGGCATGCCATCGGTGCTCTATGACATCGCATACTTCTAAGGACGGGGATCAGATGAAGCTCTTACATCCAGGAAAAGATAGAAAAAATGAGCGCGGGCAAACTTTCGTGTTGCTCGTTATGTCCCTGACGGTGCTGCTCGCGTTCGTCGGTCTCGCGATTGACCTTGGTATCGCCTACGTAACCAAGACGACCCTCTCCAAAGCAGTGGATGCGGCAGCACTTGTAGCGATGAAAGACGTCAATCTGGGTACTGGGAGTCTCCCCAATTGTAGTTTAACGAGTGGAGCAGGAGCGGCAGCGCTGGAGGCATTCAACGTCAACTATAAGTCCGTCCCGAGCCTCGGCACCACTCCGACGCCCAGCATATGCTTCAGCTTAGACTCCAACGACAACACGATTGTCAACGTGGGTGCGACGGCGACGCTCAACACTTACTTCATCCGCGTACTGGGATCCACCTACGATACGTTAAGCGTCAGCGCGTCTGCGCAGGCTCAACGCAACCCGCTGATTATGGGGCTGACGCTGGATGTATCGTATTCCATGACCCACAATGGCGGATCGACGGCGCTGGCGCCCGCTGTCAAAGCCTTCATCGCCGACTTCGATCCTGATGATAACGATACAACCGATTGGGTCTCAGTGGTCACCTTTGGAACATCAGCCGTGGTGAATCTTCCGAATACGCAGCCGCTTCAGGGTCCAGTGGATACTGTGATGGACACAAATTACTGGCCAGCCGGAGTTACAAACGCTACGAATTCAACAGCGGGACTTACGGAGACACAGAGTCAGATTCTGGCGAAGACTTTAACGCCGAACACGATAAGGGTGGCGGTATTTTTTACCGACGGCTGGCCAAACATAGTCCAGGACAGTCTAGAGTGTACAAAAGGGAGTACCACAACAACCAGCGTCTTGTTCGGCGGCTGCGATCCGGGCGATGTATCGCTGGGTCTATGCGGTGAGACTAATGCCGGATTCTGGGATCCCAACACTTGCGGCTCAGACAATCAATGTAGCCAAACCACATGTGGGGCAACAGTTTTTCCGGATCATGAGACCGGCGCGGACGAAGAGGTTACTAGTGACTTGTATATAGGCGGCACAACGCCGGGGAGCCCCAGCTCATCGCTGCCGATGGCCAGCGACGCGATGTATCGCGCGCTCCAAGTGGCTAGGCAAATGCAGGCGAATAACATCTATGTTTACTCGATCGGCATGGGAACAGCGATCACCAACTCGAGCAACGGAGCCGCCGAGGAATTCCTCCGCGAGGTCGCCAACGATCCAAACAGCCTCTACGGATACAATCCCAACGCGCCGATAGGAGAGGCGGTCTTTGCATCCAGCTCTGCGGACCTCACGCAGGTGTTCCAGGAGATCGCGTCGAAGATTCTTCTGCGCCTCTCGAAATAGAGACGACCGACAGCGGCCTATCGAAGACTGCGCTCAGAATCTGCCAAGACTGTTGAGCGCCCGCCTGCTACTGCGACACGAGCATCTGCGAGGTGGCGCTAAAATGCAGATTGACGGCGGATATAAAGGGAATTTTCAGCGGGTAGGTGTGCGTGATCAGAATCACAGCGTAATCCTGCGTAGCGCTTGCGGGATTGGAAAAGGTAGCGCTGACGTCACTGGTGGACAGAAAAGGCGCGTAGTTCACAGCTTGCTGCTGGACCGCGGCACACTGGCCGCTTGAAGGGCAGGGGCTGTTGGCGCTGGTCGGCGAGTGGACGATTGCGTAGCGAGCTGCCTCGCGGGCAGCCGTACACACATTGTTGTATGCGTTCACAGCCAGCGCCATTTCCATAATGCCAAAGAGCAGCAACAAAAAGACGGTGGCGGTGCCGGCGAATTCAGTCATTGTCTGGCCGTTGGGTCGGCTCGCCAGAAGGAGCGAAATGCGGCGTCTTTTCATTGCTGTACCTGCATTATGGCCTTGCCGGTCATCGGGAATGAATTCGGAAGACCGGGATAGTGCACGATGGTGGTGAATGTCGCGGAAGTAATGACCTGAACGAAAGTCGCCGACGAGTTGGTCGTACAATAACTGCTGGGCATCGAAAACGGTGCGGCAGTGCATGCTGTGACCGATCCACTTGGCGACTCGCAGGTGCACTGCGATGCGAGCGCGCTCAGACTGGGAATGTTGCTACCATCTGTGGTGGCGGCATTTTGTATCCCAGTGGTGTTCGCCGCGGCGATCACTGTCTGCGATCCGTATTGCGCGCCCGCGCGGGCCGCGTTGTCAAGCGCGATGCTGAAGTAGAACACCCGCGCGAAGTCGGCCGTGCTGACGAGCATCAGCGCCAGGAGTGGCGCCGCGACCGCAAATTCAACGATCGACTGGCCTCTCCTCCACCTGTGACTGCGTGATATCGGGGGCAGGCTTCTGCGGGCGTCGCGTTTATTCATAGAGTGCGCTTGACTTGATTGGAGAGCCGTTGGCGAGCGACGAGGTATTATTGCCGATAGTCATCGATGTATTACCGGTCAACGTGATTGTGTCCGCGATGAGATAGGTATAGCCGTCACTACTGGAGTTGCCGGTATAGGTCAGACCAGTGGTCGGGAAGTAAACCACCCCATCAAAGGTGGAACTCGAGTTGCCAGTGATGGTCGAGGCTGCGGAACCCGCGGCAATCGAGCGATCCTGGAAAAACAGCATTCCCTCCATCGGACCGCTAGTTGGCGCGCTGAGGTTTGCGGTTTCATTGCCAGTCAGATCGATCGGCTTATATCCGGCCGGACCGGTGGTGTCGTAAAAGGTCACACCGTTCCCGGTTAGAGTCGAGTTGCCAGTTACAGACAACCCCCCGCCCGCCAGTATGTAGGTGCCGGGAAGGAACGTTACGTTGGCATTGCCGGTAATCGCGATACCGCCGGAATAGAGACCTGGGCTGAGGGTTACAACGTTATTACCAGTAATATTGACCTTGCCGCAGAACGTGTACGAACCTGCGTTGAAAGTGGTGCCGGCATTGCCCTCGATGTCGATGCTGTCGCTCGTGCCCGTGTTCTGGTATTGCCCGGGTTTGAAAGTTATGTTGCCACTGTTTCCATCGACGAGGATGTTGTTGCCGTAAGTGCCGCCGCTGAAGGTCACGGTGGGGTTGTTGCCGGTAATGCTGATGCCGCTGATATAGACCCCGGCCGCTACTGTCACGACAGGATTGTTGCCGCTGACGGAATATTGGCCAGGATGATTGGTTCCCGCCTGAGTACAGCTGCCCACCGTCGGCCCCGCTCTCGAGGCCAGCGGATCAGGAGCAGGTGCTATGTTGACGATCGGAGTCGGAGTGATGGTGACGTTGCCGGTGGCGGACGATGCGCCTACGATCCCGAACGACGTCGCGGTGAAAGTGCCATTACCGGTTGCGCTGAGCGCGCTGGAACTGTCCGAGTCGTCGATTACTCCGCACGCCGCGCTGACCGTGAAGTTGCCGGTTATTCCGATTGCCGCCGACTGCGTCGGGTTCAAAGCATACATGCAGGCGGGGCCGTTGATCGAGCCGGCGACGGCGCGCGTGGTTACGCTAACAGTGTCGTAAGCCGAGCCGAGCGCGCGCAGAAAGTAGGTAGGCTCAGGCCGATTAACAATTGCTTCGACGTAACTGTTATTGCCCGCGTACACGCCGGAGAGCGGCGGATTATTGATCGTCACCGTCGCGTCACTCTGGCTATTGAGAGTCGCAGCATTCTGTCCGGCGGTTTGTACGCTATCGCCAGCTTCGAGCGCGCGAGCGCCCGCAACTGCGGCCGCGTCGGCGGCGGTCTGCATCTGGCGGCGTTCGGTCCACAGCATGCCGATGTCAACGGCCAGCGCCAGGAAGCCCAGCACCGCAACCATCCCGATGCAGAAGAGCGTCAAAACTTGACCATGCTCATGACGACGAAGGTGATTCATCCCACACCCTCCCGAGGCAGCGACAAAGAGTACGAAATTTCCGAGGGCGACAGCCTCTACAAAATGTATAGAAACATCCCAATCGTGTTTTGAAGCAACTCTTGTGCCCTCAAATTACCCTGAAAATAGATGCCTTTGGATGGCGTCCGTAGCATCTCTGACACGCCCGGATGAACATTTTTGCTACAGCGCCACGCCCGGATGAACATTTTTGCTACAGCGCCACACGGGCTCCTCGTTGATTCTGGCGAGGTGTCCCCGGAGATAAATACTCGGTGGCGGAGCGCAGTCGTTTCGAAACTCTTAGGCGACTTCGAGAAATCAAAGAGCAATGCCCTGAAGACTGTTGAAAAATTGAGTGGCGTCTATCCTCGCCCGATCGGAAGATCGGGCGGGGTAAGAGGAGGAAGCCGCCATGAGGAAGAGTGACAATCGCGACGGAGGAAGGAAAGCCGGGGACACAGGGCAGCTGTGGCTGCGGTTGCCGGGGCTGGTGGGCGAGGCGTTGTACGAGACGATCGGAGTCGGACTGGCATGCGTGAATGAAGCGCTGGAAGCGGAGCGGGCGGCGCTGTGCGGAGCGCGTTATGTGCATCGGACCGATCGCCAAGCGCTGCGCGCGGGACACCTGGCCAGTTCGCTGGGATTGGGCGGGCGGCGGGTCGCGGTGAGCCGCCCGCGGGTGCGCAGCGTCGAAGGCCCGCCGAGCTTAAGTTACCAAGCTGGCAGGAGTGGAGCGCGCGCGACCTACTGGACCGGCGGGCGCTGGAGCAGATGGTGCTGGGAGTATCGACCCGGCGCTATGCGCGCTCGTTGGAACCGTTACCTCAAAACGGTCCAAGTCCGCGGCGTCAGCAAGAGCCCAGTGAGCGATCGGTTCGTCTTTGGCACCGAGCGCCAGGTTTGCGGAACTGGATGAGCCGCAACCTGCGCGGTCCATTTCCGGCCTGCTAGCGCTTCTTCATCTGCGCGCTGGGATCAGACAGCTTCGCTGTGCGGTAATGCGCGACGTGTTGAAGGGCATGCTGTTGCTGGTCCTGAGAAATACGCCGCTTCGCTCAATGTCAAAAGTAAATCGAGCCGTCCGGCCTCATCGAAGCTTTCAGTCCGCATCGGTCGCAGTGATGCAGCGATGGCGGCTCACCTGGCTTGAAATCCTCAACGAAATGGTGGCCCTTGAAGTCCGGTATCATTTTGAACCCGCGAGTCTCTCAATTTGCGGCATCGGGGTTGTCTCGGCTCTAGATACTGCGTACCATCCAAGCCGTCCCGTTTTTCACCGCCAGCAGGTCGGTTAACGTCCATTTTCCGGTCTGCTGGCAACTCTTACTTTCTGCGCATAGCTGCCAAAAATTCGTCCCGGCAATCGCGGTGCGCCAGATGCCAACCCGTTTGCCCCTCGTACCAAGCAATCTTGAAAGGCCACGAGAGAATAGTCGTCCCGCGGAAGCAGCAACTGAAGATCATTCAAACAGCATAACAAACCCGCCTCTTCAGACTTGTCGGTTAGACGCTTGCGCGCCGCTTTGGTAGAAGGGGCCGCTGACTGGATTCCAACCCCCTTTCCGGTCGGCAACGGGTCGGCGAAATGACTTCCGCTGGCCCGTTCTTTTTTCAAGCTCAGCGCCACCAATTAGCGATGAACGTCTTGACCGCGCTGCCGAGGGCCGTGGAGTTCAGAAATAAGAAAGCAACCGCAAGAGCGATTGCGACATAGAAGGTCCATTTCGCTATTATCAGGTCCAGTTGGCGGACAGTGCGACGGGGCTTCACCCTGCTGCCGTCCAATTTCGCACAAGATAGCCTTCGCGATCAGATCTAACTGCCCTGCGCGGCGCCGGTTCGGATTACCGAGGCCGAACGGTCACTGCCCTTGACGCCGTCCAGTAGCTGCTTTGCGTTCGCGTTGATCTGGCCCGGATGGCCCGGGCCTACTATTCGCGAAACCAACTTGCCGTCGGCACCGACGAACAATGTCGTCGGTATCGCCTCGACTCCCATGCTGTCGGCCAGCCGCGCGTCGGCAAGCGCGATTGGATAGTTGATCCGGAACTTTTCGACAAACGGTGCGACTGCCTTCACCCCGTCGCCCTGGATCAGGTCGTACGAGACGCCGATCACCACCAGCCCGCGCGACTTGTTGTACTTCTTGTAGAGCGCTACCAGGTCGGGAATTTGCCGGAGGCACGGCCCGCACCAGGTCGCCCAGAAATCGACGATCACAGGATGACCCCGGTACTGACTCAGGTCGATTGTTTTGCCGTCGAGGCCCGGGGCGCTGAAGTCCAGACCCTCATCTGCCAGCGGCCCATTCGCCTGCGGCGTGTCGAGCCGTAGCAACGCTTTGGGCGTCTCGTGGTGGGTCACCAAGAATGAACCCACGATCAGCGCCAGCGCGATTAGGTAGCCGAGCGGGCGCAGAACTCCTTTCACTGTTTCCCGGTTCGTCCAATTCGACTGGCGCACCGCTAATACCTGCTCGACTGGTCTAACAGTCCCGCTCCCCGTCACTCGTACATTTGCGAGTCCGACGCGCCCACCGCAGTTGGAAACGTGAGGCCAGGGAATACGCCGGGAATTTTAAGGAATGGATTTGGCAGTGCGAGTTTACTAGTGGTTGAGTAACTGAGATTAATGACCAACCGATCGCCAAATTGAGGCGTAGCGGTGTCGACAGTGTTTGTAGTCCCTTGATAGGAAGTAATGGTTGCCGTGAGAGCGGGGCAGGAGGTGCCGGTCGGGCAGATGGTTGGTGAAAGCAGTTGCTCCATGGCGGCGGTCATTGTGATTGTGCCATTTCCGGTTGAATCACCTACCGCTCCGGGATTGTTCGCGGCATAGCGCGCGAGCGCTGCTGTGCCCTGGCTGACCGCCACAGCCGCCTGGCCGATCAGCGCATACTGTATGCCAACCAAAGTCAGGAGCATCGCGACAATCGACATCATCGCGAATTCGACCATCGATTGGCCCCGGTTGATTCGGCTCCTGCCCAGCCGCGGCGATCCGGCAAAGGCTACTGTTCCCCCCGTGCTCCGGCGAAAAACTGACTTTGCTGTTTGAATGTTCATTCGTACAACTGCGAGTCCGCCGCGGTCAGACCGGTTGGAAATTTAATAATTCCCAGGAATGGGTTTGGCAGTGCCATCACACCGGCAGTGTTGTAGCTCATACTGATGACCACATAATCCTGGGCCGCAACTGGCGTACTGGTTTGAGTGGTGGTGCCCCCCGTATAGGAATTAATGGTTACCGTGAGATCGCTGCCGCTGTTGTTCAGGAGCGTTGAAGACAGCATCTGCTGCACTGCGGTGGGAAGGGAGTTCCCGGTGACTGAGCCATTGTAAGTCGTTCCCAGCCCCTGATGCACTGCGGCATAGCGCGCGATCGCCGATGCTCCTTGGCTCAGCGCCAGACTCGCTTGGCCTATCAGGGCAAACTGCACACCAACAAACAGTATTACCATCGCGAGCGTCGAGAGCAGCGCGAATTCAACCGTCGACTGGCCCCGGCCGTTCCGGCCCCTGCTCGTATTCAGCTTTGCGTCAAATCTATTGAACATAGAAATTCTACTGCGTCATCGTCGGAGGCGTAATTGCCCCAAGCGAGGGCGGGTTCGAACCCGAACTCGAAACCGTATTGGGGGCGGGCAGGTTCACGAAACATCCTTGGATGCTGGTGCCGGTGCTGTCTTGTTCCAGATATACCTCCGCAAAACCTTCTATGGTCATGGAGCACTTCCCCGTGCATCCGTTAAAGTTGACTGCCGGCACGACCACCAGGCATGGATCTCCGGCCGGGATATCCTTTGGGTTCCCACCGTCGGCGCACGGATCAGTGCTCAAGGTAGGACAGCTGGCGAGCCTGGCGTCCAAGCCCTTCTTCACCGGCCCCGAATTGCCTTTGTTACCGGGGGACGTGCTAACAGTGTCGCCGATTGAGTATGTGCCGCTCGCGCCATTTTGGATGTTACTGCCCAGCGTGGAAGCGCCCGTTCCACCAAGACCCAGCCAATCCCAGTTACCCGGCGCGAGGCCGCCGACAAACTTCGAGCCGAACGTCACGGACTGTCCCGGATCAAGGTTCGCCAGGTTGCATGGGGTGTTGCACTGAAGTCCGACCGGGAACATACCCGAGTTGTCACTACTTACCGGCGTCCCTCCTGCCTGCGCAGTGGCACTTGCCGTCACTGCATACGTGCCCATGCCTAGCGTTTTCGCGAAGTAGTACGGAAGCCCCGTTTCTTTCGCCACCACTTGAATTGTCGTTGAACTCGGCTCGCTGATGGCGACATTGCTGACGGCTAATCCGTTGTCAACCGCATACGTGCACGCGACTTGGCTCGCCGCGTCCGGTTCGGTGCTACAGCCGGTGGCAGGAGTGCCGGTAAAGGTGTAGCCGGCACTATTCGCGTAGGAGGTTAGATAATTCGAACCCGCCATCGCGGCAGCGTCAGCAACCTTCTGCACGTACTGCCATTTCACGTACATCACCGCGACGTCCGTGCACAGCGCGAGCGCTCCGACCAGCGCAAACGCAAGAGCCCCGGCGTATACAACCATTATCTGGCCACGAGAACTTCCGAACTTCTTGTTCATACTGGACCCCAATGAATCTGTTCAACGGCGAACCGGAATTGCTAACCCTTTCTGACTTTATGTCTCATTCTGAATACCACCTGTTCTTGCATAGGGCAAGGATGCAACCACCATGTTGCATCAGGGACACTCCAAGACGTAAAAACATGTCTAAATCTGGCGTGCCAAGCTTTAATGTAGCAAAAACTAAGGGTTTTGGTCAAGGGCGAATGTTGCATGATTGCTACTCTATGTAGGGAGAAATAGCAGTTTGTAGGTGGACAATCCCCGAATGACCGCATTGGTATCCCCGGTCAGGGGCCGTCGAGCCCTGATCCACTACGCCAGATTGGCTAATGACTTCTTGCCGGAAACGCCTGCATTAACACGCGTTTAGCCTTCGTAACCCACCAATCTCCGCATCCGTATTCAGGTTAGGAGAGACATTTATGATGAAACTCTATACAACCACTATTGCCCCCCTGTTTGGGCTCCTCATGATGGCGATGCCGACCGTGGCCTCCGCCGAGATTGTCCGCGTGTATCCGCGGATTGCGCCTCCGGTGGTGGCTCGGGAGGTCATCGTGCCTGCCCCCTTCACGACGGTCGAGTACTATCGGCCGTGGGCATGCGCCAACCCGTACTATCGCCATCATCACTGGTGGAGATGCCACTAATCCAACCGCGCGATAGGCGGCGTCTTAACCAACCAGCAGCGCGGGCGGATGTCGAACACGCCCGCCCGCCCACTTTCTCTTTCTAACCCTTCGAATAGGGTGCGGTGCGATTGGTTTTCCCGGCATCTGCTGACGCGGCGATATCGCGCTTGCGTTCACGACCTGTAGACGGATAGAAAGCTGTTCAACGCGGTAGCTTCCTGACCCGAAACGGTACGAGCACCTTGGAAGCTCCAACCACTCGCGACACACGCGCGCGTCGCGCTTGAAGCCTGCACTAAGCGTCGGCATCAAGGAAGGCCGACTTCTGCGATCAGCGTCAGTCGTTGCACCCTCTCAACAGCTGGGAGCCAAGCTGCGCATGGAGGGAACCCACGACCCTGAGCCAACTTTGCCCTGCTCAAAAGGGCCCCCAGCTCAGTGGCTTGGCCGATGTTCTCGAACCCTGGAAAAGATCGTCAGTCATCGTCAGTAGTGACAGTTCTGAACTACCATTCGCCGAATCGCTGGGTTTTCCCCGTATCTTCCGATGAAAACCAGCCAAACGGCGTTCGGAAGGCCGCTTTCCTACTGACGGTCACTGACGATCACTGACGATCTTTTCCGAGGTTGGGAAACAAAGAGCAGGGATACTAGTCGTCTGCCCCCGACGTCGGTGCGGCTGAACTGGATCTCGATTCCGGCAGCACGAAGGTTGGCTGCCATACGGCGCAACGCGTTGCTGAGCGCGTTCGGCGCCTTAGGCCAGCGCAAAGAGCGGCGCATGCTTTCGCTCATCATGCCGGTGAGCCGCGCGTGCAGTTCCGTGACCGTTCCGTTAAAGCCTTCCCGGGCCAGTTCGGCAACCGGTTCGTACAGCGGCGAGGACTCGAGCGCCAGGTTACGAGTCTCGGTGCGGTTGGCTTGGTAGGTCGCCAGGGCCTCACCTGGTTTCATTCCGAGGCTTTCCTCGCTCGCATTTACCCAGATCGCGAAGTCGGCCATCCGCGGCGGCTGAGCGAGCCTGACATTAGGCAGGTTCCTAAGTCCCGCACTGACGGCATCGAGCAGCGCACCCAGGATTTGCGGATGCACCTCTTCGAACTCGCGCCAGAACTGGGCCTCGTCGCGGCGCCTATCGGGCCTCATGTCGAGGAACTCCACGATCACTGCGCGATCGAGAAAGTCGGGCCTCGCCGCACCCAGGTCGGGAATCGCATTGAAAACTATGGGACGGGTGGCGTCGAAGATTGCTTCGTCATGATCGCTATAGAGTTCCCGACCACCGAAACCGCCACCGGTGGCCAGCCGGCAAGCTGCGTCGGCGAGGTCCTCTGGCAGGTGACTCAAGTTATCGAAACATACGATCCAGGAATTTCTGGCCGCGGCTATCAGATCGCGAACTTCACGGGGCACGCCGCGCAGGGCTCCGGTGCGCGGATCGATGAGCGCGCTTATGACTCTGCACGCGGTCGTCTTTCCCGCTCCCTGCTCACCCTTGGCGACCAGGATGGGACAGGGCACGCTGGGACGCAGCGCGGCGGCCAGGAAGGCCTTTATGAGAGTCCAGCCCTGGTGGTCGACGTTCAGGAAGCGGCGTAGTTCGTCGAGACTTCCGCCGCGTTCGGGTGCGGGCAGCGGCCGGGAGCCGCGTGTGCGATGGAATCTCGGTGGCGGTCGATCTACTATTCGCCACCCTTCGGTATCTATCTCGACGGCGCGCCAGGCAGGGTCGCACAGGTCGAGGTAGAGTTTCCCCCGGTGGTTTGCGACCCTAAGATTGATGGTAGATTCATCACCGTCAAACAGTGCCTTCGCTTCCAACAGGTCCAGAGTGGCGCGGATGGCTTGCGCGCCAGGACTCTTGCCGGTTTCCTGGTAGTAGGTCCGCAGCAGGAAGAGCTGGAACGGGCGGGAGCGGACGGGCCGATTCTCGAAGTGCCCGTCGACGCGAAAGGAAGCCCAGCCGTGCTGGTCGGGATCGTGGAAGAGTTCGATTCCGCTGTCGAGCACCAGCCCGATCAGCCTGTCCGCAGCTGACTCGCTGTCGGCGGAATCCATGGGCACAGGATTGCCGAGCATGTGCTCGATCAGGTCCGCTTTTTCGTATTTCTCCAGAATCCTGCGCCAGTGTTGCCACGTGATGGGCTCACCGCGCCTGACCGCGGCAAAGGAGAGTACCGCCTCGGTCGAGACCAGCCGCTCCGGATCTTCTGCAACCGTGGGCTCAAGTTCGCGCAGGAACAGCAGGGCCAACTCGACCGCGATGCTGCGCGATGATTCGCCTGCCGCACTCATCTTTCAGAACCTGGGAGTAAGCTTCCTGGACTTGGCCCGGTTGCAGCGCCGGCAGAGCGTCTGAAGGTTAGATTCCTCGGTCCTGCCTCCCTTGCTGACCGGAATAATGTGATCCATTTCCAGCTTGATCGACCTCCTGCATCTTCGACATCGCCCGCCGTCGCGTACCAGCACTGCCGCGCGCATGCTGTCCGGTACCCGCCGATCGGCAACCCGGTCCTGCCAGGTCCGCCTTTCCACCACGGCGAAGTCGACGAAGTCCGCGAACGCGCTTAAGTCTAAAGGCTCGGTCGCCCCTATAAGCCGCTCCAGCTTGACCGGACTGTTGGGCAGGAGATTGTTCATTCGGGCCGAGAGCAGCAGCAGGCAGATCAGGTGGGCCTTCCGAGCGTCAGGAAGCTGACGGAACCGGATGTCGTTCAAGAGATCATAGGGCAGCTTGATCTCCCTGCGGCTGCGCTCGAACTGGCGGAAGTTGCGGAAGCCGAAACATTCCTGCATGGCGGTCTACTGCTGGTTGGGCTCAATAAAGTTGATCTTCACAACCGCGACCGGAGGCTTACGGTACGGTTCGAGGTCGACTCCCCGGAGCTGCGGAACCGCAGAATAATCAACCGCGCCCTTGCGCGAGCTCTTCAGGACTTCGACGCCGCAGCCGTACGTCCGCCTCGCTGTCGCCATACACCTGAGCATTGAGCGCAGCTCGAGCTCCTGTGCAGCAGCGTTTTCAAGCCGGAGCCTGACTTCACGGTAACGCAGCGCGGCGTGACGCCATTTTGGATCGGCGCTCAGATCCAGTTCTTCGTTGGCCAGTTCGGGCCATCGGTTTTCTTTCACCAGCTGCCAGAACACGGCTTCTGCCTCTACCAGACGCTTCGCGTATTCCCGGTCGGGTCGTATTTCGACCAGGACTCCGTCGTTCCCGTGGAAGGACCAGTAGTGCGCCTGTTGCGCTCCGGAAACCTCCAGTTGATGCTGTAGTTGCGCATGGTATTGGGAAGGGATACGACCTTCCTGGGCCGACGCGCGATCCCGGATGCTCAGCGGGCATTTGATTTCCACGAGCGTGGAGCCGTCGAAGCTGAGCCCGTCCAGCGACGCCCGCATCCAATCGAACTCTTCGTGGACCATGCACAGTGGCTCCACCTGAATTCCTGTTCGTCGCTCGTACGCGCGACGGGCGAAACGCTCCAGTTCGCGACCCCGTCGCGCTGCCGGACCCGCCGAAGCTTCCTCCATACGCCCGGTTTTTATCGACCACAGCTCTCTCGGGGTCTTGAACGGTGTCTCGCCCATGATCACCGGCGCGTCGCTGGCTCCAATCCCTTGCGACCGCCAGCGGTGCCATTCGGGAGTGTTCTGATGCAGCCGCTCAATCCTGGGCATGAACGGTCTCCTGATCACCGCGCTTGGCCAGTTTGCGATTCAGCACTTCGACTGCGCGCCGGTAGGCGGTTTCGGTCAGCTCTCCGAGTGAAGCGACTTTGTAGTACGCCAGTACCCGTTCGAGTTCGGTTCCGGTTTCGTCAATGAGGTTCTGCAGCTTGCGGACTTCATCGTCGCTGATCGGGCGTTCGGAATTCGCTGCCGTCGAGCGCAAATCCAATCGGTCATCTTCCGGGTCATCGCCGGTAGCCAGCAGAAACGATTGGAGCAGGGCGTACTTCAACGCCCCGGTCATCGCCTTGTATGGCGCCTTGTCGCCGGGGTCGAGCCCTTGGCCGGCAACCTTCGCGATGATCTCTTCGCCGCTGTCGACGTCGGCGAAGGTGTAGGCCATCACCACCCGGGCCATCCGGGTCGCCTCTCCGCGGCCCACTGCCGATTCGTAAGAGATATCTTCGAGTGTGGGGATGATGACGACCCCAAGTTCGGCGAGTATGTCTCCGACCGAGCCGGCAATATCGGCGGCAGTAACGTAGCTGTAGTTGGAGCGCTCATTGTGGCCGCGCTTCTGGACGTAGCCGATGCGCCGGCGAACTTCGGCCAGCTTCTGTCGGAGATTCAACTGCACGGGAATTTCGGGAGCCGCGCCATTGAAACTCGAGGCGCTCGTATCGACGGGCGTAGGTGCTGCGGTCGGGCGCGCCTCGGGATTTGCGGTCCCAGCCTGCGACTCTTGCGGCTTACGACCGCTGCTTCGATTCTTTTTCAAGAGCCGCTTGGCGCCGCCGTTTCTTCCGTTCACTTGCCCTCCCTTCAGCGAAGCTCCCAGCAGCACCTCGAGTTCGGTTTTCTCGGTTCCGGGGAGATGCTCGACCTCGATCGGCTTTGTCTCGCCCTTCTCTGCCAACTGATAGACGTTCCCTTCTTCATCGACGTAAATTCCCTCCCGCTGATTGAGTCTTGTGACCGGTCGGCCGTGGAGCGTTTGGGCTTCTGCGTAGTCAGCCCTGCGGACCGGGAGCCAATTCTTCGCCACCGCGTCCGCGCTGTCTCTTTCTTCGACGACATAGAGAAAGTCGTCCTTGTATTCGAGAGTTGCTTTCATCGTTTGTTACCTCAGTGATTGTCTTTTTCGATTTACGAAATTAGCGCTTCCTTCAAGTCTGCTGGCGTTGTCTTGGAACGACGCGATTTCCGCTTTGCTCCGAACTGTCAACCGCTATTAGGATTATGACCATCGCTGGGCCTTTTGTCAAGTTTATTTTACAACCTTGGCAGAGGTTTGGTGGCTCTCATATGTATTAGACAATTAATCTCTACGAACACAATAAGGACCATCAGAAAATCAAGTCTGTCAAGTTAATCAAAGAGCGAAATAACCGTTTTTGAACAACCGTTCAATTGACGCGACGAAACAGCGGGTCCTAAACTCTTGCGGCGATGGCTAAGAGGAGAACTTCAGCGCGACCGGCGAAGCAGAGGGCGGCCCAGGCGAACATGGTTGCTGCGGCAGTGGAGTTGGCGGGAGGCGTACCGGCGGTCGCAAGACTTTGTGGCGTCAGCCGTCAGTCGGTCTATTCCTGGATCCGTGAATGGAGGGTGGAAAGACTCACAGATGCGCTCAAGTTGTCACAGGCATCAGGTATTCCGATGGAAAAATTCGCCGGCCAAACTCTCGGCCCGAAACCGCCCCCGAAAAGAAATGAACACGGCGAAGGAGATTGAATCCTTGCTTGAGGGTGTGTTCCGTTACACTCCTCCCCCTCGAAAAATAACTTTGCCGACAAGCCAGCGATCAATGTCCGTCCGTCCTAGTTCTTCAGAGAATCCCGGCTCGGTAACCACGAATCCCCGCTTGAGACTAACCTCGACCCGTTTCACGGCAAGTCCGGTAGGCACGGAAAAAACAAAAGAGTTGCTGCGCGCGACCGCCAGGCCCATGAGGATGCGGAGCAGAGGCTGGCGCGTGCGAGGACTGAACTCGATGATCCTTCCTTCAACGTCACGCGCGCGTTGGAAACATCTCCCGAGCCATTCTTAAATCTCTGGCGTCACGAAGCTGTGATTACTCGATCGATGCTGAGAACGCTACACGAACTTAAGCGGTGGCAGGCAATGCGCGCCGGCGAGCATGTCCCGGTTCCTGAGATCGTGGACGTGGACGTAAGCGTCCCTGAGCCCGCTGCAGTCGATGCCAGCAGGACCGGTCCAAACGGGGAAACCAACGGAAATCCGCAATAGCAGGAGGCAATCGGACTACTGGTCAAAAACTTACAAAACAAAGCCAATTTGAAAGGCAGAACGGGTGTGTGGCGAATTGCTGATTTCCACAGAATCAGCAATTCGCCACACACCCGTTTGAGATTGGCGATCAAGGAAGGCCCTCGAGAGGAGCCACACCACGCGCTCGGCATTAATTCGCGACCTGCCCTAGCCTCGCGGAACTGTACCTCATCCCCAGCCGACGATTGGCCGCAGCGGCGAGGACTAGAAGCGGCGCCGCGATGCACATCGCAGCGAACGGTGTGTACTCCGCCAGACGTCGGACTCCGTAGTTTGCGGTACTATGGAATGCCGCGGGTGCGAAATCCCAGGCAAACGCCAGGAGGATGTAGTTAACTCCAACGATTCGCAACGCACGCCAACCTCGCGACCCAAGAGTCTTCGCGATCCCGCCAAAAGAAAAGACCGCCAACAGATATGTCCAGACGATTGCAACCACGAAGAAAGCGAACGGCTTGCCGGATAGCGGGGGGCGCGAAGAAACCTGGAAGAGCCAGACCACAAGGCCAAGATGAACCAGTTGCGCTGCGGCATAGGCCAGGCCAAACTGCCGAGCGCGCATTGCGATCGGCTTGAAGGTCGGCCCAAATAGTGTCGCCATCGCTCCACCCGTATAGGCCAGCCAGAACAGAAGGAACGACCATCGCGCCGTGAGCCGTAGTGCCTGCACGATGTCGATCCCTATGACGGCGAACGTCGCGCCGGTCAACGCCAGCGCTATCGCAAATGCCGCTCCCATCCAGAACACAATCGGCTCCTTGCGCTTCATACGATGCGGCGGCGGATCTGTACGGTTCAATCCATCCGCCTCCATTTGTGATTTCGACAGAGCGTAGGCGCCCGTGCTGCTCAATCTGACGGGCGGAGCGCCGGGCGCCGTCAATCGTTCAGCCCTCGCTCCTTAGAACGTAGCTCAGAACGAAAGGGGGTCGAGCCCTTTTCGAGCCCGGTTCCTCATCTCACGTCGCGGCCAAACTACTTCTTGATCTTCGCCTTCCGCGCTGGTGCCACAGATCCATAACGTTTGCTGAGACACTTGCGGCATCGGGCGAATCCGTGCGCGATTTTGATGAGAAAAATTAGGGAATTTCTAGGAACGAAGTCCTTGGATCTCTCCCGGCCAACGGGTTGATCCAGTAGCCGGCGGTTCATCGCGGACAGCGCCAGCGTCAGGAACCCCGCGGCGCGAAACTGAGTTGGCGCTGCTGACGCTTAGCGATCCCACTAAAGGAGCCCGCGGATGGTGAGCAGGAGGAAACGGCGCGATCAGAACGTCGTCGCCCGTGCGCTGAAACTGATCGGTGGCCAACCAAGGCGGCCAACCTTTTTGCAGAGTTTCAAACACGGCTATTTATGATTGGATTCACGAGGGTCATGTGAGTCTCCTCAGGCACGCTCTTCGTCTATCGCGCGCTTCCGGAATCCCAATTGAAGAGTTCGTGGGCGACGAAGACCCCGAGGCGTGATCTTTATGTGACCTGGGAACCGCGCTCTCGACCGGTTTGACTATGCTGTTCCACCTGGGCCGGGCTTGGCCACTTGATAGATTCAAAGCTCATCATACAGGGCGCGGATGGTTGCGTTCTAAGCGTCAGGCGTCAGGTCCCCTGCCAGATAGGTGGTAGCGCGTATTTCATCTCGAATGATTTCACTAGGGACCGGAGTTCCTGAACCGGCCAGTCTTTCGGCTCAAGCACCTTCCACGTACTCGGCTCAATGATGCTCGTCGGGTCCATCTGAACGATGAACACCAACTTGTCCATCAGCTTCGCCGCGTTGAACTCCTCGCGCTGACGCCGGGCCGCTTGACGCCGCTCTATCTCCGCAGCGATGAGCGGTTTGTGCAGGAGTTGGCTGGCGACCTTGCCGGGCCATCGGTAACCTGCTTTGGCTGCGGCTGAAAGCGCGCTGTTCGCGCCGTCTAGATACGCCGAAATGAAAGCTCGCTCCTTAGGAGTCAGCAGCAACCTTCCGTTTCGCCGAGTGCGGTGCATACCTAGTCACAGCCTAGTGTTGCCGGAGCATCGATACAAGTCGCGCAGGTTTAAAGAAGGTGCACTTCCGACGCAAGGCGCGGCGGTGGGCTTTCAGCGTAGCGGGACGCATAGGTACGATGGCCTCCAGCTCGCGCAATGTCTTGTGGACCAAGGCATCGTTGCTTTGCTGTGTGAGGACGATTTCCCCTTCCCCCTGCCCTACCCAATCCTCTCGATCTCGAACTGCGCCGCGAGCGACGCCATCATCGCCTCGACCTCGTCGCGCGAATCCGCCGAAAAGTAGATCCGCAGATAGTGCCGCACGGGATCCTCGGTCCGCAGCGTCGCGAGATTGTCATATGACTCGACGATCGACTTGAACAGCACGATCTGCTCAGGCGGAATCGCAATCAGCATCGAATCGATTGCGGGCGGCTTGTGCTCGCTCAACGGTTTACTGCTACCTCCCGGACCCCTACATTCTAGCCGATGACGCTGCCGCGGGTCTTGTTCGTAACCGGCAAAGGGGGCACCGGCAAGAGCACGGTTGCCGCCGCGCTGGCGATTGCGCTGTCGCGCCGGCGTCCGACCACGCTCGCCGACCTCGACCGCCGGATGTCGGCGGCGGCGGCGCTCGGTGTGACGCCGGAAAATTCGACCGCCGTCAAAGTCACCGACTCGCTCGACGCGATCGCGCTGACGCCCCGCGCCGAGCTCGAAGCCTTCATCGAGCGTATCGTCCCCGTTCGGGCCATCTCGCGCCGGATGCTGCGCAGCCGCACCTTTGGTTACGTAACGGCCGCGCTGCCCGGCCTCGAAGCATTCCTGCTGCTGGAACGCCTCAGGATTATGGCCGGAGACGCAGCGCTCGAGGATCGCTATCTGGTCGTCGACGCACCCGCCTCGGGCAGCGCCGTCGAGCTGCTCTCGGTCTCGTCGGGCGTGAGGGGAATCGCGCCGGCCGGCACCCTGAACCGGCTGGCCGACTCGATCGACAGCTTCCTGGCAGACGCGACGCGATTCGGCGCGGTCATCACGATGACGCCGGAGGACCTTGCGGTTCGCGAGGCGCTCGAAACCGCCGCCACCATTCGCGAGCGGCTCGGCGTCGTCACCGTCGCCGCGATAATGAACTGCGTTCCTGATCTGCTCTTCGATACTTCCGAACTCGCCGCGCTGAGCCCGCTCGGCAGCCACGCCCGCCTTGCGATCCGTCGAAACGCCGCGCACGAAAATGCGGCTCTCGTCGCACCGCGACTGGCGGACGCCGGTCTGCCTGCAGTCAGCCTCCCGATGATGTTCACGGCGGCGATCGGGACCGGTGAACTCGAGAAACTCGGCCGCGTGCTGTCCGCGGAGCTGCTCGACCGATGAAGCCGAAGGCACATCCGAAGCAAGCAGCGCGTTACAAGCCGCTGGAGCTGCACGCGCAAAGCCTCGTCATATGCCTGGGACCCGGCGGCGTCGGCAAAACTACTATCAGCGCCGCGCTCGGCGTGCGCGCCGCGATGCTCGGATGCGCGGTCGACGTGATGACGGTAGATCCCGCGCCGCGCCTGCTCGACGCGCTGGGCCTCGAGGCGGATACCTCCGAGCCGGTCGAGGTTCATCTCGACGGAGTTCGGCCGTCGCGCCGCGGCGCCGGTTCCAATCGCGCAAGGCTGCGCGCATTGCGGCTGGATCCGAAGCGGACTTTCGATTCGATCGTCGCGCGCTATGCGGCCTCGGACGCGGCGCGCGACGCGATTCTCGAAAATCGAATCTATCGCAATCTCTCGGGCGCGCTGGCGGGCGTGGCGGACTACATGGCGATGGAAAAGCTGCTCGAACTGGCGGCCAATCCAGCCACCGACCTGTTGGTGCTCGACACTCCGCCCGCAGCCGAGGCGATCGACTTTCTCGACGCGCCGCGGCGCCTGCTCGAGTTGCTGAACTCGCGCGCCGTCAATCTGCTCAGCGCACCCGCTGGAATTTTCAAGAGCCAGTTGCGGATGGTGGACATAGCGGCGCGCGCGGTGCTCGCCGCGTTCGATCGCGTGACAGGACTGAACCTGCTGGGCGACGTGCAGTCCTTCGTTCGCAGTTTCGACGGCATGTACGAGGGCTTCTCCGCACGCGCCGCCCGCGCGCAGGACAAGCTGCGGGCGCCGGACACCGCGATCGTGATCGTCACGACCGCCGAGTCGAGCCGAATCGCGCAAGCGCGCGAGTTTGTCGGCGCACTCGAGCATGCCGGCCTGCGCGTATCCGCGATGGTCGTGAATCGGGTGCTCGCGGAGCTGCCCGACGCCGCCGAGCTGGCGTCGGCGCGCATCGCGCCGTCGCTCAAGAAAAAGTTGAAGCGCAATCTAGCCGACTATGCCGCGCTCAAAACGCGAGAGGCAGTCTCGCTGGGCGCCATCCGCGATTCGCTTCCCGCCGGCGCGGTACTGATGGTCGCACCCGACCTCGGCCGCGAGCCGCGCACTATCGCCGACCTCGCCGAGATTGGCCGCAGCCTCCGCCCGGCCTGATCAGCGCAGCCTCTTGGTCCGCCGAACCGTCGGCTTGGCGGGCTCGTCGTGATCGAGCAAACGATCCAGCTTGATACTGAGGTTCAGCAGTTGCGAGCTCAGATGATCGAGCCGCGCTTTCAGGTCGCGCACGTCACGCTTGGACGGAATATTGACGAAGTCGAGCACCTGCTCGACGTTGCGGTCGAACGACTGCTTGTTTGCCATGAAGCGTTCACCCGCCCGCCCGAAACTCGAGCGCATTCTGTCGTTCGACATGATCTCGTTGAAAAAACCGGTGATGCCTTCCTCGCTCATCTGCCGGAGCCTGTTCATCAGGTTGTCGTTTTCGTTGTCGCGGCGTGCCATGACCTTCAACTATATATAGAGGGTCGAGCCGCGCAAACCGATGGCCACTATCGCCAACATTCTCAGCATCGCGTCGGGATTCGCCCTGATGGGGTATCACGAACCGCCGGCGAACCTGATCGCCACTTCCATCATCATAAATCTCGCGCTCACTCCCCTGACCGCGATTGTCGCATCGCGCCGCGGCCGCTCTCCGCTTCGATGGACCCTCGCGGGACTCGCGCTGGGTGCATGGGCGCTAGCCGCGGTCATGATTATTCCGCCGAACCGTCCCGCTCCGCCGATCCCCGACGTTCCGCAATATCCGCCTACTTCTCATGCTGCTTGATCCACGCTGCGGTCGGCGCAAACACTTCGCCCTCCGACTTCGTGCCCGCCAACACGTCCAGGTGGCCCCAGTTGTCGAATTTTGTAAACGAGGGGTCGGGCGCGCCGGTCGACTTTGACGCGTCTTCGACCTGGCCAGGCCATTGCGCGCCGAAGTTGGTGCTCGCGAACGCGATCACGGGAATCTTCGACGCCTTCAGCGCCGCAAGCAGTTCCGACGTGAACGGATTCTCGCCGTCCTGAACCGACGGCCAGTAGCGGTCATAGGCGATCAGCAGTTTCGCGAGCACGACTGGGTCTGAATAACCGGCCAGCATATTCGCGAACGCGCCGTTGCCGGGGGCAGCATCGTACATGACATGTTCCAGGTTCTCGCGCGCGGTCTTGTACTTTGGAATCGGCGCCGGCTGATCGGGATTGTCAATCACCATCTGCATCAGCGTGTGCCGCTTGTCGTACGTCAGATGCTTTCCGCCGATATCGTCGGCATACTGGCCGGCCGGCAGCGTCGCCGCGCGCATCGGATGAGTCGGGATGAATCCGTCGAGCGCGATTATTCCCGCGACGCGCTCGGGATGCATGGCGGCGTACAGGTACGCGAACTCGACGCCGCGGCTGAAGCCGGCGACGAAAATTCTGCTGCGGCCGCTCTTCTCACTGACAAATTTCGCAGCCGCATCGATGTCCAATTCGAAAAGACCGTTGGTCCATCCCGCCAGCTCCGTAAGATCGCTCTGCGGTGTCTCAGGCGGAATGAAGTGCGTGCGATAGTCCATCGACCACACGTCTGCGCCCTGCTCCGCAAGATAGACCTGGAACGAGTAGCGCGGATCTTCAAGCGCGACTTCGCCATTCATGTTGGTGCCGGGCAGGTAGAGCACGACCGCCTCGGCATGCGCGGGCGGATTGGGTCCCTTGGCAATGCGATGCAGCGCGATTTTGTCAAATCGCGATTTGCCGACGCTCGCTTCGAACGTCCATTCGTAGATTCCCGGCGCGCCTTTCAGTTCGCGGGCCGCGCCGACCGCATTGAACTCGGCCGCCGATGCGATCGCGCCGAGCGCGATGAAGAGAAGGACCGGAACCACCAACACGCTAAGCGCCATGCGCCGTCGAATCTTCATGGACCTAATCCTCTCCACGATTTCGCCTCGTCGCACAAGTCCGCGACCGCGCCGCCTCGTCGCAGGTTGACCCTTTGCGGTCTGGCGTGCGAAACAGAGTCGGCGGGTATTTCACGCTCACGCCAATTTCGCACGGGAGTAAATTTCAATGAGCAAGAAAGTGCAATTCGCCCTGTTCTCTCCACAAGCCGGGTCGTCGTGGCATCAGCTCGAGGAGCGGACGCATCGAGCCGAGAAGCTCGGCTTCCATTCGATCTGGCTGGTCGATCACATGTGGACGCGCGGGATGCCCGACCTCGACCATCATGAATGCATGGCGTTAATGGCAGGCCTCTCGGCGAAGACCGAGAAAATTCGCATCGGCACCTTGGTCATCTGCAACAACTACCGCAATCCTGCCCTGCTGGCGAAATCGCTGGCGACGATCGATCACATCAGCAACGGCCGTCTCGAAATCGGCTACGGCGCGGGCTGGATGGACGAGGAGTACAAGGCCTACGGCTATCAGTTCCCGTCGATGGGCACGCGGCTCAAGATGTTCGAGGAAGGCCTGCACATCATCAAGGCGATGTTCACCGAGAAGCGCGCGACCTACAAGGGACGCCACTACTCGGTCGAGGAAGCGGCCTGCAATCCGAAGCCGGTGCAGCAACCGCATCCGCCGATCACGATTGGCGGCAGCGGCGAGAAGATCATGTTGAAGCTGGTCGCGCGGTTCGCCGATCGATGGAATTGTCCGGCCGGCTACGAAAGCTTCGAGCACAAATTCAACGTGCTCAAGCAGCACTGCAAAGACGTCGGGCGCGACCTGAACACGATCGACATCTCTGAGCAGTTGCTGGTGTGTATCGGCTCGAGTGACGCGGAGGTCGAGGCGAAGTGGAAGGCGGCGCAGATGCTCAAGCCGTTTATCACCACCGGAATCAAAGGCACGCCGAAGCAGCTGATCGAGGAACTCAAGAAGCGCGTGGCGATGGGAATCACGACCTTCGTGATTTTCTTCAGCGACTTCGCGCCGCCGCCGACGATCGAGTTGTTCGCGAAGGAAGTGATGCCGGCATTTGTGTAGAACGATTGGAATTTGGGCGCCGTTCATTCTTGGCCTGCTGCTCGCGGGATGCTCGAGTCAGCCGTCGCAGTATACGACTCAGCTCGACACGAGTGGCGGCCTCGGCCCCGGCGATCCGATAACGCACGCGTCGGCGGTCATAGGCCACGTGACGGGAGTCTCGCCGATAGGCGACGGCGATTCGGAGATCGCGTTTGAAGTCGATGGCTCGCACGTGGACGAGATTCACTACGATTCGATAATGACGCTTAACAACCTCGGCGCGACGCCGTCGCTCGACGTGATGAACGTCGATGCGATGAGCCATAGCGCACCGTCGGGCACGCGGCTCGACGGCGCGTCGAGCATGAACGAGGTGCAGATGTTTATGACGGCGCGCGGCCCTGGCAGTTTCGCGCAGGCGCTGGGAAACGTCGCAGGCTCCTCGACGTCGCCGCCGCCCTCAGCCTCGACCGTGCAGATGACGCAGATGCTCGCGCAAATTTCGCAGCAGACACTCGCGACCGCGGTGGCAATCGCGCCACCCACGCAGGAACAGATCGACCAGGCCAAACACGAGGCGCTTGGCGTCGAACGACAACTGATGCGCAACGGCAAGATCGAGCAGGCGGAACGGCTGCGCGCGTCGATGGGCAGCGTGATGGGCGGGATTACGACGCCGGTAAATCCGACGACGCTTCCGCCGACCTCGCCGAATCCATAGCGCGAGATGGATTGTCACTAAATTGGACCAGCATCGACTCACCGAATATCTCAAACGCCGGATGCCGCATGCGCGCGAGCATCGCGTGGTCGGACTCAAGCGAATTTCCGGCGGTTCGTCGCGCGAGACCTATGCCTTCGACCTGGAATGGAGCGAGGGAGGCGAGACGCGCACGCGACCGATGATTGGGCGGCGCGATCCGACCGGCGGGCTGCTCAAATCCGATCGCGAGCGCGAGTTCAACGTGATCGCCGCGGTGCATCGCGCGGGCCTCAAGGTTCCCGAGCCGCTCTTCCTGGAGCTCGACGCGAGCGTGATGGATCGCCCGTTTTTCATCATGCATCGCGCATCAGGCCAAACCGGCATGGGTGCGTTTCCCGCCGCGGAATCCGAATTGACGCGCGCGAAGGTTGCCGATGACTTCCTGAGCGAGCTCGCGCGACTGCAGGCGATCGACTACCGCGAGTGCGGGCTCGAAATGCTCGGGCCTCCCGCGAGTCTCGCCGATCCCGCGCGCATCCAGGCCGTGCATTGGAGCGATGTGTACGAACGCGACCGGATGGGCGAGCACTATCCAATCCTCAGCGCCGCGTTCGCGTGGCTCAAAGCCAATCCGGTCGTGACCGACCGCGTGGTGATCGTCCACGGCGACTATCGTTCGGGAAATTATTTGTACGACGAGAATGGGATCGTCGCGATGCTCGATTGGGAGATGGCGCATCTGGGCGATCCGATGGAGGATCTCGGCTGGGCGTCGATGATGTTCTGGGGGCGCGACGAGCTGGCCGGCGGCCTGATGGAACGCGAAGCATTTTACCGCCTGTACGAACAGAAGAGCGGCCATCGTGTCGATCGCGAGCGGCTGTTTTTCTACCAGGTGCTCGGCAACGCCAAGATGGCCGTGATTTGCCTGACCGGTATCCGCGATTTCGTCGAGCGGCGCACGTCCGACGCCGTGATGCCGTTTCTCGAGCTGCTGCTGCCGGCGTTGTTTGAGGACCTGGCCACGCAGCTTCGATTGGTCTGAGGTGCTCGGATGCTACGCCCGACCTTGAATGAACTGATCAGCGGAATGCAGCGGACGATCATGGAGGCGTTGATGCCCGAACTGACGTCGCCGTACGCGCAAGGGCAGGCGATGTCGGCGATCGGCATGCTCGCGCATGCGGCGGCAGTGCTCGAGTCCGCGCCGGCATACGATGCGGCCGAGATAAAAGATCTGCGCGCCACATTCGCTGCGCTCGCGCGGCTGGGCGATAAGAATCTCGGCAAAAAAGGCCGACTGCGCGGCGCTCTCGCGCGCGCGACTCGCGCCGGCGCGAAGAATCCGCCCGACCGGGGCGCGATGGAAGCCGCGATGGCCGCGTTTGCGAGCGCGGTGGCGCTGGGCCAGGTCGATGACCGCGTCGCTCGCCACATCCGCGCCTACCTGCGGCGCAGTCTCGACCGCTCGCGCAAGTTGCTCGGTGGTTCATTGCCGAGCGCCTGATAGATTAGTAATGCTGTAGTTCTTACTCGCGCTGGCAGTTTGTCTCTAGCTTACGCAATGAGACGCTAATTCTAGCCACCATTCGCCGCGCTCAAGCCGACTTACCTATGTCAGGACTTATTGCGCATGAAAATCAATTGGAGTAGATTGCTTAAAGTTAATTAGGAGCGCAAGACGGTATAATAGCTAACAGTACCAAAAGCGCACTACCTGTATGTAGCGGACTTGCTACAAACAGTTAGCGGAGCTAATTTGAACGTAGGTAGGGTTTGAGGTGGTGTAAGGTTCCGCAGACGAATTGCGAGGATGAAGCCATGAGCGTCGTCACTATTCCAACTCCCGGATTGCCTGGTGGCCCTTGCCGCGGATCGTGCGATCATCCCAAGTGCCACACGCTGCGTGCGATGGCCGAGGAACGGTGCGGTCACTGTGGCGCCCGGTTTGGCTTCGGCGTCAAAATGGTCGGCGACCCTCCGCTGCATCTGCGATGCGCGCAGAGCATCGCCGCGAGCAGTGGCGCACCTGTATCGCATCCGTTGAATGATCCCGCGACGGGTCATCAGCCCGCGAGTCATCGCGACGACAAGCGCTAGCCCCTCTTCGTTGATACTTTTGATTTGACGCCGGCGCGCCTCTTCGGCGTCATTGGCGATCTGCGCTTGACACCTTCGGCGCGTGCGCGCTACCGCTCGTTTGACGGCCAACCGAGGTAGCTGAAGCGTGAACGCCGAAAATATCAGTCAGGTCCGCGCGCTGCGCGACCGGCTCGATCATCCCGTGATCGACGTCGACGGGCATCTGATCGAGCCCGCTCCGCTCTTCAACGAATATCTCCAGAAGATCGGCGGAGCCGGGATGCTCGAGCGCTACAATCGCGAGCTTCGCGAGCATCCGACCGGCTCGCGCGGAAATCGCGACGCGGGCGACATGCGAGGCGCCTGGTGGGGCGTCTCCAACGACGCGTATGACCTCGCGACCGTGATGGCGCCGCGGCTGCTGTACAGCAGGCTGAACGATCTCGGCGTCGATTTTTCCATCCTGTATCCCACGCTCGGGCTGGCACTGCCGACGATTTACGACGGCGAGGTGCGGCGGATCGCATGTCGCGCTCTCAACACGATGAACGCCGAGATCTGTGGTCAATTCCGCGACCGCATCGCACCGGCTGCCGCAATTCCGATGCACACGCCCGACGAAGCGATCGCCGAACTCGAATGCGCGGCGCGCCTCGGCCTGAAGGTCGCGATGATTCCGCCGGGCGTGGCGCGTCCGATCCCGGCGCTCGAGCGCGATCATCCGGACGCGTTCCCCAACGCCGCGTACTTCGATTGCTACGGACTCGACAGCTTCTTCGACTACGATCCGGTGTGGCGCAAATTCGTCGAGCTGAAAATCGCGGTCACTTCTCACGGCGGCGTCGGCCTGCGCTACCTGCCGCTTGGGCGGCGCTCACCGACGAACTACATGTTCAACCATATCGGCGCGCACGCGTATCAGCAGGGCGAGCTGTGCCGTTCGATTGTGATGGGCGGAGTCGCGACGCGTTTCCCGGAGCTGGCGTTTGGATTTCTCGAATGCGGCGCGGGCTGGGCCTGTGACCTGCTCCATTCGCTCGAGGAGCATTGGGAAAAACGCAACACCGCCGGCCTGGTGAATTACGATCCGTCGCGCCTCGACCGCCCGCGACTGCATCAACTGCTCGCGGAGTACGGCGGACCCGAATTCATCGCGCAAAATTCCGCACGCGCCGTGCGGGCCTACGACGAAGGCCTCGAGCGTCACGATCGCGCCGCGGATCGCGACGAGTGGGCGCTGACCGGTGTCCGCGACGAGCACGACTTCGCGCGGATTTTCGCCAACTTCTATTTCGGCTGCGAGGCCGACGACCTGAGTGTCCATCGCGCGCTCGATTCGCGCGCCAACCCAATGCGGACGCGGCTGCAGCCGATTTTCTCGTCCGACATCGGTCATTGGGACGTCCCGGATATCTCGACAGTGCTCCTCGAAAGTCATCGGCTGGTGGACAAGGGACTCCTGAGCGACGCCGATTATCGCGACTTCGCTTTTGCATATCCGGCGCAACTTCATCTGAAGGCGGATCCAAAATTCTTCGCCGGCACCGCGATCGCGGATTCGATTTCCAAGCTGAACGCATAGAGGCGGAGGCGCTCGATGCTCTCGAACGAACGCAAGCGCGACTGGGACGCAAAGGGCTACTTCATCATCCGCGGCTTCATGCCGATTGAGGCCTGCCGCGCGATGCATGCGCGAGTGGTCGAGATTTGCCGCCTGAACGCCGCGGGGCAAAGCGTTCCGAACGTATTCGTGTTGCCGGAAAAGAAGCCAAACCCGCTGGCGCGAAATCCCGAAGACAACGTCGGCAAAGTTTTCCGGCTCCATCGCGATCCGATTTTCAAAAAGCTCGTCGAAGATCCCGCGGTGCTCGACCTCGTGAGCGATCTGATCGGACCGGAACTCGACTGTTTCGTCAGCCAGTTCATTTTCAAAAATCACGGCGCGATGGGACAGCCGTGGCATCAGGACTCTTACTACTTTGCCTTCAGCACGCGGCCGCAGGTGGGCGTCTGGCTGGCGGTCAGCGAGGCCACGCTCGACAACGGATGCCTGCACGTGATGCCGGGCTCGCACAAAGAGCCCGTGCACGAACACGTTCCCGACCGGCGTCCGCATGCGCAATACGGCTATACCGAGATCGTTGACTACGACACGTCGAAGTCGATGCCGGTGCTGATGCAGCCCGGCGACCTGCTGGTGTTCCACAGCCATCTGATGCATCGCTCGACCGACAACCTGTCCGGCGGCAGTCGCGCCGCGATGGTGTGGCATTACACGAAGTCTGGAACGATCGACCAGACCAGGCAGAAGTTCGGCCATCAGAACCCTTCGCACGATTTCATGAAGATCGAGCGTCGCCGCGCCGCCGAGGATAGGCCATGAATGGAGCTGAGAGCCTGATCCGCACCGCGATCGCGGCCGGCGTCGAGGTGTGTTTTGCAAATCCGGGGACGACCGAGATGCCGCTGGTGGCGGCGCTCGACTCCGCCGACGGCCTGCGCCCGATTCTCGGATTGTTCGAAGGGGTCTGCACGGGCGCCGCCGACGGCTACGGACGCATGGCCGAGAAGCCCGCCCTGACGCTGCTGCATCTCGGTCCCGGCTTCGCCAACGGCATCGCGAATCTGCACAACGCGCGGCGCGCGCGCTCGCCGATCGTGAATCTGATCGGCGATCATGCAACATGGCACGTCGGCGCCGACGCACCGCTCACTTCCGATATCGTTTCGCTCGCAACTCCTGTCTCGGGATGGATCCGAAGCGTGCGCAATTCAGCATCTCTCGCCGAGACCACCGCGCAAGCGATCGCGGCGGCCGGCCGCGCGCCGGGGCAAATCGCGACGTTGATTATTCCGTCGGATTGCCAGTGGGATCCTGCCGAAAGACACGCCGCGCCAATCGAGCCGACGCCGCCGCCTGCCGTCTCCTCCGATGCGATCAAGCGCGCCGCCGAGTCGATCCGCAAAGGCAAGCACGTCGCGCTTTTTCTCGGCGGAACAGCGCTTCGCGCACGTGGCCTCAAGGCGGCCGCGCGGATTGCCGCGAAATCGGGATGCCATCTGATCTGCGAAACTTTCCCGGCGCGACTCGAACGCGGCGCCGGCATGCCGGCGCTCGATCGCTTAGCCTACTTTCCCGAGCAAGCCATCGAGATGCTGAAGCCCTTCGACACGATCATAATCGCCGGCGCCAAAAAGCCCGTCGCGTTTTTCGGCTATCCAAATCTCCCGAGCCAGTTAATTCTCGATGGTGTCGACAGCGCGATCCTGGCCGAGCCGACCGATGACGTTCCGGCTGCTCTGGAAGCGCTCGCGGACGAGATTGGAGCACCGGTTTCTGTCGCGCCGCCTTCGAAGATAGCGCGACCCGAACGTCCCGTCGGAAAACTCAACGCGATGACCGCGGGCGCCGCGATTGCCGCCATGATGCCCGAAGGTGCAATCGTGATGGAGGAGGCTGCCACCAGCGGCCTGCCATTCCTGTCGGCGTCGGCCGCGGCCCCGCCGCATACCTATCTCTCGCTCACGGGCGGCGCGATCGGGCAAGGATTACCCTGTGCTACCGGTGCAGCAGTCGCGTGCCCGGACCGGCGCGTGATCGCTTTTCAGGCCGACGGCAGCGCGATGTACACGATTCAGGCGCTGTGGACGCAAGCCCGCGAGTCGCTCAACGTCACGACCGTGCTGTGCAACAATCACAGCTACCGAATTCTGCAAGTCGAACTCGCGCGCGCGGGCGTGACCGAGCCCGGGCGCAAGGCGCGCTCGCTCACCGACCTTTCCAATCCCGACATCGAGTGGACGAGCCTCGCGCGCGGTCTCGGTGTCCCAAGCGTGCGCGTCGAGACAGCAGAGGCGCTCACGCGGGAGCTCGAACGCTCGCTCGCAACGCCGGGTCCGAGTCTGATCGAGATGATTCTCTAGCGTGCGGTCGCGGATTGGTTCGGCGCGGCCGCCACGTAGCGGTGCGTGAGCTGAAGATCTACGCTCGGCGCCGGCCATCCCATCGGGCCATGAAAGTCGATCAGATGGTGCGGCGGGCTCGCGTCGTAATCCAGCGTGAGTTTTGGAAAAAACGGACTCACCGCGGTTCGCAGCGCGGACGGCCATGACGGTAGAATCGTCGCCACGTCCGGACGCACCGCAACCTTGTCCGCGGCGAAGTTTCCGGCCTGTGTCGTCACGCCCTCGCTTCCGGACTTCCATGTGTCCAGCGTGATGAAGGTATAGGGCGAGACCTGCAGGTTCACCTTGGCAACGCCGTCGCCATCGGCGGATCCGAGCGCTCGAAAGAAAGCGTCCATCGGGATGCTGATCGTGGGATACATGTCGTGAGGAAAGTCCATCGCGCCCGGAATCTGCAGCGTCGCCGGATCGTCTCGCCACAGGTTGCTGCCGACGAGCCGTCCGTCGCGCGACCACTTCTCCACTCCTGCGAGAACACAACCCGTTCCCTGCGCCGGCAGGACCCAGTAATTGACTCCGAGCTGTCCCCGCGCCTCCGTCGTCTCCTGGACCTCGAGCACATATTTGCCCAGCGGCTCGTGCCAGATTCGATAGTGCGACATCGGTTCATTGGTCGAAGACAGCGTCATCGCGATTTCGTCCACCACAATTCCCGCCGCGGGCTGTGGCAGTTCGAGCGACGCGCGCGGATCCACCATCACGCCGCCGGTAAGCCCGCGCGCCGCGAGCGCATCGTCGATGTTTGTGCCGTAAGGCAACGGCAACGGCTTCTTGCCCGGTCCCGCGACCCAGGTTTTTAACAGTTGCGCGTCCAGCCTCGGTGCCGGATAGCCGATCGTGCCGTTGAACTTGACCAACTGATGAGGCGGCTTGGCGTTGAAGTAGAAGTAGTCCTTGGGGATGAACGGCAATGCCAGGCTGCGGAAGACGCGCGGCCAGGTCTTGAGCGCGCTGTCCACGTCGGCGCGCATCACGACTTTGATTGTGTCGAGGCTTCCCGATGCCGTATCGATTTTCTCAGAGCCGTCGGCCCAGGTATCGAGCACGATAAAGTCGTAAGGGCCGGTTGCCATGTCGAGCTTTCCTGCCGCGTCAGCCCCGCCTGCTCCGAGCGAATCGAAGAACGCACTGATCGGCGCGCCATAATTCGGAAAAAGATCGTCTGGAAATTCCGGCGCGCCTGCCACCTTCATTGCGTCAGGATCGATGCGCCAGAAGTCCTGCGTCACCAGCCGTCCATCTTTCGAATAGACGGCGGACTCGTACAAATCGCACCCGCCGCCCGCGCGCAGTACCCAGAACTGACAAAGCCGCTGCCCGCCGGGAGCCGTGGTCACCATGAATTCAGCCTTGTGCCCCGCGATCGTTTCCTCCCACATCACAGCGTGCGCCGCCTGATCTCCTCCGCTCGCCAGCTTCGCGGTAATCTCGCTGACCGACGCGCCCTCAGCAGGCTCGGGGATTCGCGCATCCGCGCGCACATCGCCAATTGCGCTGCCGATCAATCCTCGCGATGCCAGGCCATCCTCGAAGCCCGACGAGGAATCGCCGCAATACGCTGTAAGCGCTGAAAAAACGCATACGAGAACCACAAAAAGGGAAATGAGGAACCACTTCACAGAAGAGCTCCCGCAAGCTCGCGCGAACGTTCCCCTCAACCTTGTCATCCCCAATGTACGTGTCAACGCAGATAAAGTTCTGCGTCCAGAGAAAGGCGTCTATTCGAGGTTCGCGTTCAACAATTCGAGCGCCGCTTGCAGGTCGGCAATCGTTGCGATCATGCGATCATGCTCGGTGCGAGTGCCGACGCCGATAAAATTCATCCCCGCGCTCTCGGCCGCCTCGCGATCTATCCTGCTGTCGCCCACGTAGACGGCCCGCGTCTGCAGTGCGTGCCGCACGTGCCGCCGTCGCGCGTCGCGGCCCCCACCCAGCCCCGCTCGGCTTGTAGACTAGAAAGACACCTTCGGCAAGATCGGCGAAGCTTGGCCCTGCACGTAGTACTGGGTTCCAAGGGGTCACCCCTTGGCGCGCGCCGCGCAGGCGTGACTTTTATGCGCGACCGGTCAGACGCGCGCGCTCGCGGCTCGCGTCCAACAATTCGAGCGCCGCCTGCAGGTCGGCAATCGTTGCGATCATGCGATCATGCTCGATGCGATTGCCGACGCCGATAAAATTCATGCCCGCGCTCTCCGCCGCCTCGCGATCTACCCTGCTATCGCCCACGTAGACGGCCCGCGCCGCGTCGACACCGGCGCGTTGCAGGCACAGGCGCAGGATGTCGGGCGCGGGCTTCGGCTTAACCTTGTCGAGCGCGCTGGCGACCGCGTCGAATACGCCGCCAAGACCGAGATGCTCAACCAGCGCGGGCACGGTAGCCGATCGATTAGTCGCGAGCCCCAGCTTGTAGCGGCGTTTGAGCTCGAGCATGAACGGCCGCAACTCGAACGGCGGCCGCAGCATCTTGAAAAACGGCGTCTGGTCCATGTTGCGGGTCACGTCGTGCATCATCCCGAGCTTGGCCGCGTCGCCGCGGGCGCGCGCCGCAAACACCTCGCTCGCGGCGTAGGAAACCGCCGAGATTTCTTCGTCGCGATCCAGCGGCGGCTCACCGACTCTCGCAAAAATCCAGTTGTAGTAAGCGACGTTCGATTCCGTGGAATCGAACAGCACGCCGTCGGCGTCGAACATCACCAATTCAATCATGTTGAACGAATATTGTGCGCGGCCGCCGCGCGCGGCGCCAGACGGCCGACTGCGCGAACGACGGTCAGCGTGCGGCGCGCTTGCGATCGGCGCGCTCGGGCCGCCGCGCATGCGGAGGCGCCGGACGGCGCGGAATCGCGACGACCTCGCGCGCGGTTAGACGCTCTCCGCAATGCGAGCAGACCATGTCCGGCGCCGTCTTCGCACCGCAGACGCGATGTATCAGCGTCATCGGCGGCCCCGACTCGTCGCTGAGCCACGTGTCGCCCCATCGCATCATCGCGATCAGCACGGGATAGAGTTCGAGTCCTTTCCTGGTCAGTCGATACTCGATGCGGCCGCTGTCGCCCTCGCTGCGCACGCGATCGAGGATTCCGTCGCGCACCAGGTCGCGCAGCCGCGCGCTCAGGATGTTGCGCGCGATTCCGGTTCCCTGCTGAAACTCGTCAAACCGATGACGTCCGAGAAACGCGTCGCGCAGTATCAGCATCGTCCAACGCTCGCCGACCACCGCCAGCGTTCGGGCCACCGAGCAGTTCATGTCTTTGACCGATTCCCAGCGCATCGGCGTCTGTCGCTCTCCTCCCCGAAATGAATTCCGCATGCCGCGAGGTTCCCCAACTGCGCGGCGCAGGCAAATATCGTTGCACTTTGAAACTTGGTTTACCAGCGGCACCGTCCTGAACTAAGATGGCACCAAACGATGGATCGGATGCTGGCATCGAAGTGGTTTTTCTATATCGCCGTCGCGCTCGCGGCCGCATACTTATTCATGCACTCCAAGGCGCTTGGCAACGCGTTGAAAACGCTAATCGCCGAGTGGTGGCGCTAAGCCAGGACCCTCGCGCTCAGCTCTCGGCAC
Source organism: uncultured delta proteobacterium (assembly GCA_963724395.1). Lineage (GTDB taxonomy): Bacteria > Desulfobacterota > Binatia > Binatales > Binataceae > Binatus. The sequence continues at coordinate 2,357,153 of CAVRUK010000006.1, forward strand.
CGTCAGTTGCGATTCAGGACGGTGCCTGCTAGAAATCAGTTGCAAATTGAAACTAAAATACGAACCGTTGCCCGGAAAGTGTCCTGCAGAGAAGACACAAATGGACAAACAAATCGAGTTCTTCTACGACTACCTCAGCCCGTTCAGCTATCTCGCCGACACCCAGCTGCCCGCGATTGCGCAGCATACCCGCGCGGAGATCGTTTATCGGCCAATCCTGCTCGGCGCGATCATGAAGGCCACCGGAAACTCGGGTCCGCTCCCGATTCAGGGCAAGGCGGGTTACAACGTCGCGGATTTTCGACGATGGGCGAAGCGCTACGGCGTTCCCGCGCAGTTCAATCCGCATTTCCCGTTCAACATGATTCGCGTGCTGCGCGTCGCGATCGCTGCGCAAATCCACAGCCGCTTCCCGGCGTTCCATTCGGCGGCTTTCCGCGCGATATGGGAGCAGGGGCAGGATCTCAGCAAGGAGGAAGCGCTGCGCCGGCTTCTCGACCAGGCGGAAATCGATCCGGCGCTCATCGAGGGCGACGATATCAAGAGCCGGCTCCGCGCCAACGTCGACGAGGCCGTCAGCCGTGGCGCGTTCGGTGCGCCGACGTTTTTCGTCAATGGCGAAATGTGGTGGGGAAACGATCGGCTGGACTTAGTGGAAGAAGCGCTCATGCGGGTGAAATGAAGCCAGTTCCATCGTCGCATGAGCCGTGAGATAAATCTGAAAATCCCCGCATTGAGGTCAGTCACATGAAAGCAGTCGTGTTCGAAAAGCTTGGCGGACCCGAGGTGATGAAGATTGCCGAGGTCTCGAAACCCCAAGTGCAGCCGGGAACCGTGCTGATCAAAGTGCGCGCGGCTGGAATTAATTTCGCCGATACGCTGTTTCGGCAGGGACAGTACGTCATGCAGCCGAAGTTGCCGGATACGCCCGGGCTCGAAGCTGCCGGCGAAATCGAGGCGGTCGGCGCGGGCGTGACAAATCTCAAACTTGGTCAGCGCGTCGCCGCGATCGGCAGCAAGATGTACGCCGAGTATGCGCTCGCGCCGGCGGTCCAGGTCATTCCGATTCCCGACTCCATCAGCTTCGAGCATGCCGCGGCGTTCCCAATCCAGGTGCTGACTGCATGGCACATGCTTCACACGGCGCACGAAACCGGACCTGGACAGACGGTGCTGGTCCATTCTGCCGCAGGCGGCGTCGGAATCGTCGCGGTGCAAATCGCGAAGGCCGCGGGTGCGCGCGTGATTGGAACGGTATCGAGCGCCAGCAAGGCCGCGCTGGTGAAAGAGTATGGCGCCGACGACGCTATCAACTACACCACTCAGGATTTTGCTGCCGAGGCGAACCGCCTCACCGGCGGGCGAGGCGTCGATCTAATCCTGGATGCGGTCGGCGCAACCACCCTGGACAAAGGGCTCACGTGCCTTGTACCGTTCGGACATCTGATTCTCTACGGACGCGCCGGCGGCCCACCCGAGCCGCTCAACTTTTTCAAACTGTTCGAGAAATCCACTAAGGTGAGCGCTTTCACGCTTTACACGGTGGCCGCGCTTCCCGACGTGATGCGCCGCGGAATCGAAGATTCGTTCAAGCTGATAGCGCAGGGCAAGCTCAAGCTGCTCGTCGGCAAATCATTCCCGCTCGCACAGGCGGCCGAGGCGCACAAGTTCATCGAGTCGCGCCAATCCACCGGCAAGCTGGTACTGATCCCCTAGCGTGACGCGGCCGCTCGTTTCCAAATAGCTGAGCCGGATTTCGGATCGTGCCTAGGACGAATCGTGCACCTGCCGCGATCCGTCCTGCCTGATTTTTGGAGTTCCCAGCCAGTGGCAATTTGCAACTTCGTGGCAATTTGCAACTGATTCTGATTCGCGCGGCCCGAGTCGCAGATCGGACTTTGCTTCAGCATAAATTCATAAGGTTCACTGCGCTTTTGTGTGATCATTTTTAATCGCGCCCCCTGGCCACGTTCGCTCGACGCGCGCGCATCCGCGTCCTGCGAATTATTTTTCGCGAGCACACCGGAGTTTTCCTCGGCGCTTCGTGAACATTTCCGTGTGGCACCCGACTTGCTCTCTGCTTTCCATTTTCCGCCCGAGGAGGAATCATGGAACATTTCAGTAAGGATGTTCGAAAGTATGGCGAGTGGCCGGCGCCTGCCCGCATGGCCCTTGCCGTGCTGGCGGTCTTGATGTTCATTGCAATCGCCGCCGCGGCTCGCGCCGACGTCAAACCGGGCGATTTGATCACGCCCACCAACGCGTCGAAGGTGAAGGATCTAGTCTCGCCGGGGGTTTACTACAAAGTCGTCAATGGCATGTCGATGAAGATCGTTCCGAGTGGACAAATCGACTGGCCGCCGCCATACAAGGACGCGACTGAGAAGTATTCCGCCCAGGTCCGTCTCAGCCACGACAACCGCAGCCTCGTCGGCTACGTCGCCGGGCAGCCGTTCCCGCTAATCGACACCAACGATCCGCAGGTCGCCACCAAGATCATGTGGAACAACGTCTTCCGCCCGCTCCTTACCGACGACTACGACCTGCGGTTTTACGATTGCGAGAGTGTGTATGGCGGCGTGAACAAGCCGAACAACGTGATCCAGTACTATCAGATCGGCCACTACGCCGGTTATGATCTGGTCGGACGCGTCGAGGTCGAGCCGATGCCGGTCGATCCCGACTTCAAGAAGTCCAACCGCCTGTGGATGTTCGGTCTCTATCCGGTGCTTTCGCCCCAAGACGAGCGCGGCGAAGGTTTCATTCGCTTTCGCTATCAACAACCCGACCGCGGCGACGACGACTGGAGCTGGAACCCCGGCACGCGCCGGATTCGCAGACTGAACGAGGCGCTCCAGAGCACGGCAACCGGCCCGCAAACCTGGAATCCAGATCACTACTCAGGCTTCAACGCCAAGACCGAAGAATACAACTACAAGTTTCTCGGCGACCGCCCGATGCTCGGGGTCGCGCACGCCGAGCATTCACCCGAGCTGAAGTGCTCGACCGACGGCGGCGCCAGCGCGTGCCCTGAAGCGTGGGAGATGCGCAATATGTACGTCGTCGAGGCGTCGCCGCGCCGCGAACTGATCTCGCAAGCGCTGCAGAGCAAGACCATCATCTATATGGACTCCGAGATGTGGTTCGAGCCGTACATCGACGAGTACGACCAGAAGGGCCAGCTCTGGCTGAATCACATCTGGTGGACGACCTATCGCGATCGGCCGGTGCCCGACGCGCGCGTGGCGATTTATCCGTTCAAGCGCGAGTTCGAAGTCGGTGCGGTCGCGACTGACGTGCAAAGCGGCTTCGCCACCATGTGCTACCTGCCCGGCCTTCAAACTCCCGAGCGCGAATGTTGGTACATCAATATGGGCGCGGTCGACAAGGACTTCTTCACGACCGACGCGATGGTGAAAGCCGCGCCGTAACACTAATCTTGTCCGGTTGATGGGGCGGGTTTCGCGCCCGCCTCATCCGTTGGTTACGTCGAGTTAGCGGCGCCAATGCTGTCGGCGAGCGCGGGAGGCAGTCATGCCAGAAACAAGTCGTCGTCCTGTGTGTGCGGTCATTGGCGTAGGTCCCGGTCTCGGCGCGGCTCTCGCGCGCAGATTTGCCAAGGAGTACGCAGTCGCTCTAATCGCGCGCGGCGAGGACAAACTTGTCTCGCTCGCCAAGGAAATCGAAGCCGCCAGCGGCAGGGCAATCCCGGTTTCCGCGGATGTCGCCAAGGCCGCCGACATAACCGCGGCATTCGACAAGATTCGCCGCGAACTCGGCGACGTCGACGCGCTGCTTTACAACGCCGCGATGCGTCCGTTCGGCAAACTGATGGACACCAAGCCAAGCACCTTCGAAAACACCTGGCGCGTTTCCACCCTCGGCGCGTTTCTGGCCGCGCAGGAGGTCGTTCCGGCGATGCTGAAACGCGGCAGCGGCACGATCATTTTCACCGGCGCAACTGCCGGCGTGAAGCCGTTTCCGACTTCAGCGGCATTTGGACCGGCGAAATTCGCGCTGCGCGGTCTGGCTCAGGTGATGGCTCGCGACCTGCAACCCCAGGGCATTCACGTCGCGTACGTCAACGTGGACGGTGCTATCGACATGCCCGCGATCCGCGAGCGATTCCCGCAGCTCGGCGAGGACGCCATGCTCAAGCCCTCCGCGATCGCCGAGACCTACTGGCATCTCGCACATCAGGACCGCAGCGCATGGTCGCACGACGTCGACGTTCGACCGTTCAAAGAGAAGTGGTAGCCGCGCGCGCGACCGCGTCGCCTACCTGCTTTCGCCCGACCGCCGCCGATTTCCCGTGTCCCTTGACTCGTTCCGCGGACAAGTCTAATTAACTGATCAGTTAATAGTGCTATTAACTGTTTGGTTAACGCTCATGGCTCGTCCCCGTACGACTGTCCGCAATCTCAACCGCACACGCGAGAAGATCCTCGCCGCGGCGCTGACCGAATTTTCGGCGCGCGGCTTCGCTGGCGCACGCGTCGACGCGATCGCCCGGCGCGCCCACGTCAACAAGCGAATGCTCTACTACTGCTTCGGCGCCAAGCAGGACCTGTATCGCGAAATCCTGCGCCGCAAAATCGCCGAGCGCGCCGAATGGCTCGAATCCACACCCGACGACTTCGCCGGTATGCTGGCCCACATTTACCTGTCCGGCGGCACGGATATTGAGTTCGTGCGCCTGATGGAATGGGAAGCGATCGACAGCGGCGGCAAGGGATGCATCGCCGAGGCCGAGCGCCGCGCGCTGTTCGAAAAGGCGGTCGCGCGCCTCGCTGCGCTGCAGCGCAGAGGATCGATTCCTCGCGGCGCCAATTTGACTCAGCTCTTCATCTCGATGCTGTCGCTGGCGCTGTTCCCGCTCGTCATGCCTCAGGTGATCCGTCTCATCCACGGCATGGAACCTACCGACCCGCGCTTCATGCGTCAGCGCGCGAATTTTCTGCGCTGGCTCGGAGATCGTTTGGCGAGGACCAACGGGGCCGGTCGGATTCAGTCTCGTCGGCGGAAAAATCTGGTGGCGCCATCGCGGATCACTCTTCATCGCCAACGATCATCAGAACGGCCGGGTCAACTCGCATGAAGGCCCGCGTCATTCTCTTGGTTGTGGTTCTGCTGCTTGGCGCCGGCGCATGGACTGGCTATTCGCTGTTTTTCAACGACGTGGCAGAGACCGACGATCTGCTCGTTTCCGGAAACATCGAAGCGCACGAAAGCGTCGTCAGCTTCAAGGCCGTGCAATCGCGCGTTATCGAGTTGCCGTTCGACGAAGGACAGTGGGTGAAGGCCGGCACCCTGCTGGCACGGCTCGACGACAGCGACTACCGCCAGCAGGTCGCGATCAACGAAGCCGCTCTGCGAGTGCAAGAGCAGCAACTTACGTCGGCCATGCAAAAACTCGAGGCCGCGCGCGCAACGATCACCAACGATAACGCCGACCTCGCTCAGAAAAATATCGATTACGGCCGCAGTCAGAAACTCTGGAGTGAAAAAGTCATTTCCGGCGACCAGCGTGACCACACCGAGACTGCGCTCAAGCAGTCGAACGCTGCTCTGCAACGCGACGTGGCGATGGAGCGTAGCGCGCAACAGGACATCGAGGTCGCCAAGGCTAACATCCGCAACGCCACCGAAAATCTCAAACTCGCCAATATCATGCTTGGCTACACCACACTGCGCGCGCCGTTCTCGGGTGTCATTCTCACGCGTCAGACCGAGCTTGGCGAAGTGATGCAGCCGGGCACGCCCGTCGTCACGCTGGCCGACCTCGATCACGTCTGGCTGCGCGCCTACGTGGCCGAAACCGATCTCGGCCGAATCCGCTGGGGACAGGCGGCAACGGTTCACACCGACACCTACCCTGACAGGGCGTATCCGGGGCAGATTTCGTTCATCTCTTCCGAAGCGGAGTTCACGCCCAAGAGCGTCGAGACGCACAAGGAGCGCGTGACGCTCGTGTATCGAATCAAAGTTGACGTCGAGAATCCCCGTCACGAACTGAAGCCCGGGATGCCCGCTGACGCGACCATTCATCTCGGCCCTCCCGTGCAAAGCGGCAACAGTCGTGGATGACAAAACGGTCGTCGTCCGCGATCTGGTCAAGGATTTCCCGGGCGTCCGCGCGATCGATCACCTGAGCTTCGACGTCGCGCCCGGTGAAATCTTCGGCATCGTCGGGCCCGACGGCGCCGGCAAAACCACCACCATGCGTATCCTCGCCGGAGTGCTACCGCCCGCCGCCGGCACCGCGACCGTCGCGCAATGCGACGTGGTCGACGACCCCGAAGGCGTCAAGCATCTCATCAGCTACATGCCGCAGCGCTTCGGCCTCTACGAAGACCTGACAGTGGACGAGAACATCCGATTTTACGCGGACCTGTTCGGCGTTCGCAGACGGGATCGCGACGCGCGCGCCGCCGAACTGCTGAAAGCGTGCGGCATGCGCGAGTTTCGCGCCCGTTTGGCCGGCAAGCTCTCCGGTGGGATGAAGCAAAAGCTCGGACTCGTCTGCGCCCTGATACACACCCCGCGCGTGCTGCTGCTCGACGAGCCGACCAACGGCGTCGATCCGGTTTCGCGCCGCGAATTCTGGGCGATGCTCTATTCGCTCGTCGGCCAGGGCGTCACCGTCGTCAATTCCACCGCGTACCTCGACGAGGCTGAGCGATGCCATCGCGTCGCTCTTCTTCATCAGGGGCGCCTGCTCTTCTGCGACTCGCCCGCGCGCCTCAAGTCGCAATTACAGGGCTCGGTCGTATCAATCGTGTCGTCCGAAGCGCGCCGCGTACGAGACGAACTCGCCGCATCCGACGGTGTCGCAAGCGCAGTGCTGGTCGGCGACGCGGTTCATCTGTTTGTCGACGACGCCGACCGGCGCATCGCCGAAGTCAGCGCGCGGCTGATCGGTGCCCAAATTCCATTTGACGAGATCGTCCGCGCCACACCGACCATCGAGGATCTGTTTGTCGAGGCAGTGCGCAAAGACTCGGCGCACGAAGCTGCATGACACATCGCAACGGCATTTCGGTCGAAGTCGAAAAGCTGGTGAAGCGATTTGGCGATTTCACCGCGGTCGATCGCATTTCATTTCAGACCCGAACCGGCGAGGTCTTCGGATTCCTCGGGCCTAACGGCTCGGGAAAGTCGACCACAATTCGAATCCTGTGCGGACTCCTGCGGCCAACTTCCGGCCGTGCGATCGTAGCCGGCTACGATGTCGTCGAGTCGCCCGAACTGATCCGTCGCAACATCGGCTACATGTCGCAGAAGTTTTCGCTCTACGCCGATCTGACCGTGTTCGAGAATCTGCGCTTCTACGCGGGTATGTATGGCGTCCCCGCGGCGGACTTGCGCGGACGGATCGACTGGGCGCTCAAGATGGCCGGCCTGCGAGGCCGCGAGTCGAGCCTGACCGGCACGCTTGCCGGGGGATGGAAGCAGCGGCTCGCACTCGGCTGCGCGGTGCTGCACCGCCCTCCGATCGTATTTCTCGACGAGCCGACCTCCGGCGTCGATCCGCTTTCTCGCCGTCTGTTCTGGGAGTTGATTCAGCGGATGAGCCACGAAGGCGTCACCATCTTCGTCACCACGCATTACATGGACGAGGCCGAATACTGCAACCGGCTTGCGCTGATGAACGGCGGTAAATTGATCGCGCTGGGCACGCCCACCGAACTCAAGTTGGGTTCTATACAAGGCTCGTTGATGCTGCTCGAATGCGATCGGCTCGGCGACGCCATTGAACTCGTGCGCCGCTTCGACGGCGTTCGCGACGTCGCTGTGTTCGGCAACGCGCTGCACCTGGTTGTCTTCGACGCCGCCGTTGCGCCCGCGATTCGCGCCGCGCTCGAGGCGGACGCGATCTCCGTCACCAGCCTGCACACGATTCGCCCGAGCCTCGAAGATGCGTTCGTGGCGTTGACTACTCGACGCGGCGCTGACGCTCCTTCAGAGGTGTCGTCATGAATCTTCGCCGGATGCTCGCCATCTCGCGTAAGGAAGTTTTCCAGGTGGTGCGCGATTCCCGCAGCTTGCTGATCGTCCTGCTGATGCCGCTGATGCTCATGACGACGCTCGGTTACGGCGTCAATCTCGACACCAAGCACATCAAGGTCTTCGCGCTTGATCGCGAGGGCAGCCAAGCGAGCCAGGACCTCCTCAAGCGCTTTCAATCTTCCGACTATTTCGATCTGGTCGCCACCGTCACCGACTATCGCGCGCTCGGCGCGGCCCTCGACGACGGCCGTTGTCAGCTCGCGATTGTGATTCCGTACGATTTCTCCGCGCGCCTCCACGACGGCCGGCCGGTGAACATACAAGCTCTCGTTGACGGTTCCGACAACAACACCGCTGAGCTCGCGATCGGATACGCGCAGGGAGTTCTCGCCTCTTATGGCGCCGTCGTTCAAGCCCAATATCTCCTCAAGTCCAACGCGCCCTCGGTGAATCCTGTGCTGTCGGTCAATGCGCGCACCTGGTTCAACGAGGATCTCGAGAGCAAGAACTTCATTGTGCCCGGCGTCGCCGCTATCGTGATGGCCGTGGTCGGCGTGTTGCTCACCTCGCTGACCGTCGCGCGCGAGTGGGAGCGCGGCACGATGGAACAACTTATCTCGACTCCCGTGACCTCGCTCGAAATCATAATCGGAAAGCTGCTCCCCTACTTTGCGCTCGGCATGTTCGACACCGCCGCCTGCGCCGCGATCGCGGTTTTTTGGTTCCAGGTCCCTTTTCGCGGTTCGCTGATCGCGCTGTCAATCGGGTCGGGAATTTACCTGATCGCGATTCTCGGGCTCGGATTCTGGATCTCCGTCGCCACAAAACATCAGCTTGCCGCGAGCCAGATTGGCTTGGTGACAGCCTTCCTGCCCTCGTTTCTGCTGTCCGGCTTCACGTTTCCCATCGACCAGATGCCAATCGGCGTGCAGCCCTTCACCTACTTGATCGCGGCGCGCTACTACATCGTCATACTTAAGAGCGTATTCCTGCGCGGCACCGGCCTCAGCTTTCTCGCCGGCCCTTTGATTGCGCTAGTCATCTATGCGTTCACCATGGTGTTTCTCGCTAAACGATCCTTTCACAAGTCGCTGGCATAAGAGGCTGACGTGTTAGAGCGGCTTCGCCAGATTCTGATCAAGGAATTCATCCACCTGTTCCGCGACCCTCATGCGCGCTTCTCGCTGATCGTGCCGCCGCTGCTGCAGATGCTGATCTTCGGCTACGCCGCGAGCTACGAAGTGAATCGCGTCTCGACCGCGGTGCTCGATTTTGATCACAGTCAGCAGAGTCGCGACTTCCTCGAGCGCTTCAGTGCCAGCAGCCGCTTCCGGATCGACGATGTCCTGCAAAACGAATCGCAAATCCCGTCGCTGCTCGACCATCGGCGCGTTGTCCTGGTTCTCCAGATTCAGCCGGGCTTTGCCGAACTGCTGCGCAAAGGGCAGACCGCGCCCGTGCAGGCCGTGCTCGATGGCACCGACTCGAACACTGCGTTGATCGCCGTTGGATACATCAATCAGATCGCGACGCGATTTGCCGCCGACTATCAACTCCAACTCGCCGACCGGCTTAAGCCTTCCCTCGCGACCTTCGCGCCCGACATCGAGCTCCAGGAGCGCCCTTGGTACAACGCGAACCTCGAGAGCCGCTGGTTCTTCGTGCCCGGCGTGATCGGAACTTTAGTCCTCGTCTCGGTAATGACGCTGACAGCTTTCGCCGTGGTGCGAGAGCGGGAGATCGGCACCCTCGAACAATTGATGGTTACGCCGATCAGTCCGGGCGAGTTGATCGTCGGCAAAACCCTGCCGTTCCTGCTGGTTGGGCTTGCCAACGTGGTCGTCGTAGCAATCCTGGGCACCTTGTGGTTCCAGGTCCCGTTTCGTGGAAATGTTTTCGTTCTGCTGCTCGGCACCACGCTTTTTCTGTTGAGCGCGCTCGGCGTCGGACTGCTGATTTCGACGGTCTGCCAGACCCAGCAGCAGGCTTTTGCGATCTCGTTCTTTTATATCTCGCCCGCGATCATGCTCTCCGGGTTCGGCTATCCGATCACCAGCATGCCGACCGCGCTGCAATGGTTCACCAATCTCGATCCGCTGCGCTTCTACCTTGTCGTCCTGCGCGGAACTTTTATCAAAGGCATCGGACTCGGAGTGCTATGGCCACAGATGGTTGCGATGGTCATCCTCGGAGTGGCCACACTGTCGCTGGCAACGCTCAGATTTCGTAAGACCCTCGACTGATCTCTCGCCCAAGATCACATCGGCGGTCGGGCGAGCGGTTTGTCGATCGCAACTGTAGTCTTGTCGCTGCTGTTGACACCGAATGTCCGAATGACCTCCGCGAGCTTGGCCGCCGTCCCGATCGGGGTGGCGCACGCGGTTCCTGCGCATACGAACGCGAGCGGAACCGCCGATTTCGCGCTCGATGTGAACATTGCTTGCGCGGCCGCCGGCATCGCTGCCGCGCCGTGACCGGCTTCGATCCGGATCACGATTTTCCCGGGACGGTAACTGGCCAAGGCCGTCTTCCACAAAGCTGCTGCGCCCGCGTCGCCGTGCGGCCCGGCTATCGCGACCGCCGCGCCGCCGTTTGCGCGATACTCGAGCGCCAGCCCGACCGTTGCGACCGCGCTGCTCAGCATCGAGCCCGCCATCGCCGGCGCACTCGCCATCAACTCGTTCGCGGACTTCGCATAACTGTCATCACCGGTGATGAGTGCGAGCTTCGCCACCGCGATCGCCATCGTCGCTTGCACCGACGGCGTCGGCATGTCTAAGAACACCTGCCCGCTCGTTCTGGACTCTCCAATCACCGTAGCCGCATCTTCGGTTTCACGATTCACCAGCAAGCTCGAACCCTCGCCGCGAAAGTTCTTCAAAATAATCGCGGCGAGCGCACGCGCCTCGGCCAGGTATTTTTCATTCGCCGAAAACTGGTACGCATCAACGAGCGCATTGAGCAGGTAAACCTGGTCGGCGGCGAGACCTGCGACCAGCGCGCGCCCATCCGACCAGACGTGATAGAAACTCCCATCCGGCGCGCGCATATGCGCGAGGATGAAATCGAGATCATCGAGCGCAGTGCGTTGAAGACTCGCGTCGCCAAGCGCCGCCGACGCCGTCAGATACGCATCGGCCATCAATGCGTTCCGATCGGTCATCACGGCATGGTCGACCGCCGGCACTTTGCGACGAGCCCGCACCGCGAGCATCGCGTCGGACGCCTTCGCGATCTTCCGGCGCGCTTCTGCCACCGGGATCTTCAACTTGACCGCGACTTGCTCCGGGCTCATCGCGTGCCTGAGCACGATTCGTCCGTCGGGCGCCCGCGCTGGCGTGTCTTCCATGCCGTAAAACAAGATCGCGACGCGTGCCTCGTCCGGCGGTAGCGCGCGCTTCACTTCCTCGACCATCCACGTGTAGTAGCTGCCGTCGTCGCCGTTGAATGAATCGGCGTCCTGATGCGAATAGAACGCGTGCGTCTTCGCGTCGAGCAACTCGCGATTCACGTAACCGGCGATCGCCTTCGCCACCCGCCCGAAATCTTCATCGCCGCTCGCCTCGTACGCATCGCTGTACGCGTGCAACGCCATCGCGTTGTCGTACTCGAGCTTCTCGAAATGCGGCACGCGCCATTTCGAGTCCGTCGAGTACCGATGAAATCCGCCGCCAAGCTGATCGAATACTCCGCCCGCCGCGATTTTTTTCAGCGTGTCGAGCGCCATCGCTGTGTACTCCGGATGCCCGTAGAAACCGTGCGCGAGCGCAAGCTCCAGCGCCGGGAAATCGTAAAATCGCGGCCCCGGTCCCGACGCAAATCCTCCCGACTCGCGATCGTACGACGTCGCCAGCCCCGCGAGGATTTGCGCGCGCAGGCCTTCGAGTCCTCCGTGCGGCGCCACGTCCCCGCTTGAGGCAGACTTGATTTTCGTTGCAGTCGCGTCCGCTTCACGCTCGAGCCCTGCGCGATCCGCCGCGTACACCTGCGAAATTCGCTTGAGCAGCGGAATCATTGACGAGTTTTCTCCGCCGCTCCCGTTCGGTCCGCTGCCCGGCCGCGGCGGCAGGTATCCCGCCGCAAAAAACAACGCGCCATCGGGTGTCGTGAAACACGTCAGCGGCCAGCCGCCCGCGCCGGTCAGCGCAGCCGCGGCATTCTGATAGTACTCATCAATGTCTGGACGCTCGTCGGTATCGACCTTTACCGGCACGAAATCCCTGTTCAGCGCCGCCGCAACTTCCGGGTCGGCGTACGTCGTCTCGTCCATCACGTGGCACCAGTGACACCACACCGCGCCGATGTCGATCATGATCGGACGATTCATCGAACGCGCCAGCGCAAGCGTCCTCGGCGTCCACGGCTGCCATCGAATCGCGCTCGACGACGCCTCACGAAGATACATGCTCGGCGCCGACTTGAGCGCACCGGCCGGCAGCGCATCCGCTGAATCCGCCGCGCCGCTCGCCCTCGTACTCACGATGCAAAGGATCGCGATTGACGCAAGAAATGTTCGCGTTGACATCCAGCGATTGGCGCGATAGCTGGACATTGAAGCGCGACGCCGCCCGGCAGCCATCGAGTCACGCACGGTAGAAGAGATGGCGCCCGTCAGCGCCTGTGGTTCAGGTTTCGAGTTCAACTATGGATGCCACCAGTAACAACACGCGCCACCGCTGCCGAGTTCCTTCGTGAGCGAACTATGAGCGCAAGATCAGCCACGCGCCGCCGGCCGCCGGGAAGCCACAACGGACCGGCGAAAGTCATCAGGATGCCAACTCCCACAGTGGTCCGCCGCCGCCGCGCGATCAAGGCGGGAGTCGGCCTGCTGGTGCTCTCACTGCTCGCCGCAATCATCGCGCGATTTTACCTGATGTACACCGCGCCTCCTTCGCCCGAAAAGGTCTCCGGTCTCACCGAGCAGGAAACCGAAATCCTCGGCCTAGTAAACAAGGAACGCGCTCGCGGCGGACTGCCACCGCTGAAATTCTCGCCGCGCCTTGCTGTAATCGCGCGCGGCCACAGTTACGATATGGCGATGCGCCATTATCTCGCGCACAACAGCCCCGACGGCGTCGTGCCCGCGGACAGAATCAGCGGCGCCGGCATCGGATACCGCGCCGTCGGCGAGAACATTTACATGGACGACTACCCAGATTCCGCCGGCGTCCCGCGACGCGCGATAGTTGGATGGCTCAAAAGCCCCGAGCATCTCGCCAACATCATCTCCGGCAAGTTCACCGAAACCGGCGTCGGGATCGCTCAATCCGCCGACGGCACCACGTACGTCACTCAAGATTTCCTGCGTTGAGAGGCTGGCGCCGCGATGGATTTCGCCGAACTCGCCGCGTTGGCCTCAGGTCACGCTGAAGCGCGTGCCATCCAGACCGCGCTCAAGCTGGGAATTTTCGAGGTTCTCGAGCCCGCGCCCCTCGACGATGACGCGATCGCCGCGGCTATCCACACCAATCGCCGCGCTACCGCTCTGATAGCCAACGCGATGGTGGCGCTTGAGTTGCTCGACAAGCGCGCCAATCGCTACGCGCTGACCGTTACATCCCGGCGCTATCTGCTCCGCTCGTCCGCCGAATATCTTGGCGGCCTGATTCTGTTCGACGAAGCGATCTTCGAAACCTGGGCACATCTCGAACAAACCATTCGCACCGGCGCTCCCGCGCGCCCCACTGACATGTTTCAGAGCCGTCCCGAGGAGACCGAACGATTCATCCGCGCCATGGACAGCCTCACTCGCGCGCGCGGCGATCCGGCTTACGTCGCCGGCATCCTCGACTTGAGCCGCGTCTCGAAGCTCGCCGACATCGGCGGCGGCCCGGGAACTTACACCGTTGCGATGCTCCACCGATGGCCTCATCTGCGTGCTGCCATTTACGACCTTCCTGCTACACTCGAAGTAGCCCGCCGAATACTCGCCGAGCGCGAGCCCGCAGCGTTGGCCCGCATCGATCTGGTGCGCGTCGATTACCTCTACGACGAGATTCCGGGCCCATGCGGAGCCCTGTTCATGTCGAATATAATTCACAACGAAGATGAAACCGCCAACGCTCAACTCTTCCGCAAATGCTTTCGCGCGCTCGAACCCGGCGGCATGATGATCATCAAGGATCACATCATGAATGCCGACCTCACCGAGCCGCGCGCCGGCGCCATTTTCGCCCTCTACCTGCTGCTGGCGACACGCGGACGCGATTATTCTTTTGACGAAGTCTCCCGATGGCTCGGCGACGCCGGCTTCATCGGTATCCGCCACGAGGCGCTGCCAAGCCCTCCGTTCACCTCCTCGATGGTGATCGCGCGCAAGCCGTAAACCAGTGACGAATTTTATCGTGCGCAGATTCGGGTCTCTCGCGATCGTAATTGTGCTCGCGGCCATCTGCTGGGGATGCGCAGCCGGCGCTGTCGGCCTCGTGAGCAGCGTCGCCCCGATGGTCGCCGCCGGAAGCGCGCAGGTCATCGGCTCCCAGGTCGCGATGAAAGAGGGAAACGGCACCGGAGCCTCCGAGAAAGAGAACGCCGACAAATGCGATCAACTGCTGCGCGTTCAGCCCGGCGTCGAAGAAGTCCGCAAGACCAAGGATGGGGTGATCGAATCGCGGCAGTTTAAGGTTGGCGCGAATGCTGACGGGCCAGCCTGGATAGTGGTTCACGCCAACGACACGCCCGACGGCGCATGGCAGCCGAAGCCCGGCATCACCAAGCTCTTCTTCAATCCGCCGCTCTACGAGATGCTCAAGCCCGACCAACCGCAATATCTCGCCTACGCTCCGTCCGACGTCGTCAACGTGTCCGACAGCGAACAGTTTGACTCGATGGTCGGGGCCTTCGGCTCCGGCGTCGGTACCTTCAAATGGCGCGAGCGCACCTACAGTTACGTGCTGGTCAAGGAACTCCCCTGCTTCAAAACGCCGAAGGAGAAGTGAATTCGATCTCGTCCCGTTTTTCGCGCCTGACGCGATCCCTCCCACGACTGATTGCCGTCGTCGCAGTTTTTTCGCTGGCGCTGTTTGCCGCGAGGTCGTACTCTCTGGACATGAACGCTGCGCCCGCCCATTCGCATCCGCATCTCGAGCCCGCATCCTGGCCTGACAACTCGCTCACGATCGCAAATCTCGGCCACGCCGCCCTGCTCATGAATTTCTTCGGTACGCGCGTGATTACTGACCCGAGCCTGTTCCCGCGCGTCGGCATGTCGGTCGACTCGATCCTCACGATCGGCCCGAAACGATTCGTCGATCCTCCGCTGGCGCCCGCGCAATTGCAGCAAATCGACCTCATCCTGATCACGCACGCGCACATGGACCATCTCGACCTGCCATCGCTCAAAACCCTGCCCAAGAGCGCGGTCGTCGTCGCCTGCGACAAGTGCTCGACGCTCATCGCGCCGTTGGGCTTCAACGACGTCCGCGAACTCAAGTGGGGCGAGTCCACGGTCGTCAAGGGACTGACCATCCGCGCAATGGGCGCGCGGCACTGGGGCCGGCGATGGCCTCCGTTCGGCGCAGACTATGGCTTCAACAGTTACGTGCTCGAAAAAAGCGGCCGCCGGATGCTGCTCGCATGCGACAGCGCCGAGACCGATCTGTTCGCGAGCCTCGCATCGACGCCGCCTGACGTGGCCGCGTTCTCAATCGGCGCGTACGACCCGTGGATCTACAATCACGCCAATCCCGAGCAGGTCTGGGCGATGTTCCAGCAAACGCACGCGCGCTACCTCGTGCCTATTCACTGGGGCACGTTCAAGCTGTCGAAGGAGCCGATGGAAGAACCGCTGCAACGCCTAATCGCCGCAGCCGGCGATCAGCAGGATCGAATCGTGATACGTGAAATCGGCGGCTCCTGGACAATGCCCGCGTCGATAGAGACGCGCCAGGCCGCCGGCCGCTGAAACTCGCGACGTTTCACGCGCTGGCGCCTACACGCTTCCCGGCGACTTCGATATAACCCGCGTCGCGCTATGCGGAAGTCCGCCAGTCCTGTGGCGCCTGCTGTGTCGGCTTTGCGTGGCGGCTCCGTGCCTTTGGAGACTGACGCGACAACTTCTTACGGCGTTTGGGCCACCGATTGGTCACGCGTTGGCTGGGCGGCAACGATTTCTCCATCGAGCTCGAAACCGCGTTGTCAGTTACTGGCACGCCTTGCCGAATCTGCGCAGCCTTGAGAACCGGAAACCGCCGTCCGTCGATGGTTCGCGGCTTACCAAGGCTGTCTCCCGCGAGAACCTCCCACCAGTTTCGGCGTGTCCGCTTGCCTGCCGCCTTCCATTTCGTGATAAGCGATTCTATTAGGCTCGCTACGTCCGCATATCCGTTTTCGCGCAACCATTGTCTGGCAAGTTCTTGTTCATGCATGTTGTTAAGTTTTGTCGGCAGACTCAACCCTCCATATATGAAGTCGATTCCGAAGTCCGCTCTCGACCATCCATATTTCAGCTTCGCCGTTAACTACCTGGATTATGCTCTGAACGAACAACGCATTGAAGAACCATCGGATCTTCCTGGCTTCATCTTCACCGCTCCTATCTCTTGGATCGGGTTCCGGATCCGCAAAGTCCGCCGCTGTGCCTGGTTGACGCTTCACCGGCTTACCGCACGGAAAGATGAACCTGACTATGGCCGTTGTCTCGTCGATTAGGTACCGGTCGCCGTCCTCTTCGATCTGAGCGGCTTGCTTTATCGTCATCAAATCTTGCGCTCGAAACCTTCCGCTGACGTTCGTAATCGAATAGCCCTGAAAGTGTTTCGCGAGCCATCCACAAAGGCGAGCGTAGTACACTTCTTTTGTCTCTCCGGCTTCTTCTTCAAAGTGGTCTGTCAGCTTTTTCCAATCCAAAGCCTTCAGTCTTGCGAGGATCGTATCGGCAAAAAAGAGCGCGTCCAGCGCGGTGCGCAAGTGTGTCTCGTTCGTAAGGGGCATGAAAAACTCGAAAACCAGAACACTATCGTGTGCGAGCAGAGTGTAGTCAGAAGAAACCCTTCGGACCTGAGTAACGTGTTGTTGAAACGCTTCCCAACGTGCGAATGGCCGAAACGCTTCGCTTATTCGGAAGAGGTCTCCGCCCGCCGGCAAGACGAATTGTTCGAACTGCTTGGACCAATACGTGTCGAAGGTTGATTTAGTCCAATCCGTCTCGGCTTCTAGATCTTTCTTCCTAAAGGGCTGCTGTGACTTGAAGTGTTCAACGAAGAACTCAAAGACCTTGCGCTGATTCTCGGTCTTAGTCTCCATTCTCCTTCAATTCCCGCATTTATAGCTTTCCCATATTTGCGCGTGCTGCGAAAGCCTCCAACGTGACGATTTGGACGTTTCCGGAGGCTTTGAGAAATTCGTTCAAGCCGCCCCCCGCATAAAATGCTCGCAACTTCCAGCCGTCACCCCCTAGCACAATGAAAGCGCGGTGGTAACTTCCAGTCTTTAACGCTTCTTCAAGGCAGATAACCTCGAACGGCACCTTTTGCTCGGCAGTTCCCGAAACTTGCTGCCATTTCATTGAAATCAGGAACTTATCGCCACCCTTTTCCGCCACAATGTCGACAAAATGGGAACCGCCGCCTAAGCGCTCGCCGATACAAACTTGGCGGTTGTACGAATATCCGCCCCTTTCGAGAGCGGGCAGAACCATGCGTTCCAACACCCCGCCAGTTCCGGTATCGCGTCGCGACATACCTTATCTATAAATTCTTCATTGCTAAGACTTCCCGAGCAGGTGTCCTGTCCCCCGTGCAATTGATTAGTCGCGGGGCATTCAGGATGGCGACCGCATACCCGAGTTTTCGGTATAGCTGCTGTATTCGGTCCGTGGCCTGATTCGACAGAACCACTGGACCGCGATGACACGCCAACCGTTCGGCCAACCTTATTTGGTCGTCCCAGCCAAAATCTTCTTTCGAGTACTGCGTAAATTCGACGTCATAGGGCGGATCCGCATAGACGAAATCACCGTCCTCTAGGGGCACCTTTTCGAAATCAACGCACGTGAACTCCCAGTGCGCGAATGCCGTAACGTATTCGGTAAAATCCCTCTTGTAGGTAATCTTTTTGTACTGGCCAAACGGGACGTTGAACTCGCCCTTTCGATTGAACCTGCATAGACCGTTGTAGCACGTGCGGTTCAGATAGTAGAAAAGACTTGCCGCCTCCTTGCTGTCCGCCTTACCTTCACAGATGAGCTGATTGAAACGCACTCTCCGTGTGTAAAAGTAGGTTTTCTCGTTCTGCATCCTTAAGGAAATGCGGAGACCTCTTTTGAGCCAGCGGTAAAAGTTTATCGCATGGGGATTGATATCGTTTACAAGGGTTTGATCGGGCATCAACCCCAGCGCAATCGCCAAGCCCCCGCACAGCGGCTCAACGAAGCGATGAGATCGGTACGGATTCCAAAGACGAATGAGATATGGCACAAGCCATCGCTTGCCTCCCGCCCACTTCAAAGGGGGTTTGGGGGCAGAGCGAGTCACCAACAACTCCGCAACCGCTGCCATCAGGGTGCTAGTTTATAGGAGTTCCAAGACCCGCGCTCAAACGATTTGCGTTCGTTTATCAAGAGGGGGCGGTTTACACCGCAAATTCGCAGCCGCTGGCGCACGCGGCGTTCAGACACGCTTGCGCTTCTTGGACAGATAATCGACCAGCATGTATTCGCCGAGATGGTCGGGACGCGTGAACAGCGCTCGGCCTCGATTGATCTGCGTCATCTTGTCCACGAACGCGCGCAGACTCGGCGAATCGTCAAGCATGAACGTGTTGATCGTGATTCCCTTGCGCGTGATTCGCTCGACTTCCTTCAGCGTCTCCTGCGCCGCGCGCATGCTGATGCCGCCGAACGACAGTGGCCATTCGCAGTACAGCCGTTTGTTCAGGAAGTACGCGGTCGGCTGCCCGTCGGTGATCACGATGATGTGCTGGTTGCGCGACGGATGCCGCCCCAACAAATCCGACGCGAGCCGCAGCCCGTCCTGCAGATTGGTGAACGGATCGCCCATGTTCCACGACGCTTCGGGCAGATCCTTCAGCTTCAATTCCACCGCGCGCGTGTAAAAGCCGACGATCGAAAAAAAGTCGCGCGGGAACTTCGAGCGAATCAGCGTTTCCATCGCCATCGCGACTTTCTTCGCCGCCGCAAATCGCCCTTCCCAGCTCATCGACCACGACATGTCCAGGCACAGCACTGTCGACGACGAACTCGCGTAATCGTTTTCGTAAATCTCGAAGTCTTCCGGCCGCAGCTCCAGCGGCACCCCCGGCTTGCGCGCCAGCGCATGCTTCAGCGTCGCCACCAGGTTCAGATTCAGCGGATCGCCAAATGCGTACGGCTTGGTCTGCTCGGGACGCATCTCGGTGACGCCGCGATGGTCCGTCACGTGGCCGCCCGAACGATCCTTCAACAGGTTCTGGTATATGTCGCGCAGCGCCAGTTGCCCGATTCGCCGCACGCCCTTGGGCGAGAGCTGGAAATGATCGCCCTTTGGCACCATGTAGCCCGACTGCGTCAGCAGCACCATCACCTGCTTGAGATTCTGAAAATCCTTGCTCGCCTGCTGCCCCAGGATCTGCTGCAGGTCTTCCATCGAGATCGTGTCGAAGTTGCCCGACATCAGGTCCTGCTCGAGCTGGCGCATCCGCTCCATTTCCCGCATCAGCTCGAGCGCGTCGTCGTAGCCGAGGCTCTTCGGACCGTGGAACATGTGCTGATTGCGATCGCGAAAATTCTCGAGGTCGCGAATATTTTCGTATTCCTCGAGCAGTTTGTCGAAATCCGTCTTCGCCTGCGCGTCCTCGAATTCGTGGCTCTCCAGCTTGCGCATCGCCTCTGACAATCGCCGCGGCATGCGCGACAGCTCGCGCTGTTTCTCCTCGATGCCGGGCTTCTGCCCCTTCAGCGATTCCATCTTGGCGCGCTCGCGATTCAAAATGTCCTCGAGCTTCTGCTCCATCTCCGACAGCGCGTTCTTCAGGTTGAAGTCGCGATAGCGCTGGCGCATCTCCTGGCGCAGTTGCTCGATAAACTCCTCGAGCCCCATCACCTTGACGCCGTCGAAGTCCATCCCCTGCCGCATCATCCAATCCATCGCCTGCCGCACGTCGTCCGTGTACGACAGGTATTCCGCCAGCTTCTCGAACACCTTGTCGGCGTCGAGTTTGAGCCGCTGCGTCCCGTCCCACTGCGTGTAGCGGGTGACGACCGCGCTCATTTCCCTGCGCGTCATGCGTGGTAGGCGAAGCGCCCGCCCTGGCGATCTTTGTTAAGTTTCTGATGCAGATGCAGGCCCTCGAAAATGAACTCGCTCGCGGCGGCCATCAGCCCCGGCGTCTCGAACGGCCCGAGCAGCGTGATCACTTCGCGCAGTCCCGTCACTTCGCGCAGCGGTTCCATGTATTCCGACGACGGCGCGCTGTCCGAAACCTCGACGCCCCAGCCCTGCTCGAAGTAGCTCGAGACCTTTTTCAAATCATCGAGCTTCAAATACTTGTCGAAAACTTTCAGCACCGCGCGATTGATCAGCCGCTCGATTAAATCGTCTTCTTTCTTGTCCTCGCCGACGTATTCGAGCTCGATTTTACCGGCCGTCGACGCGTACAGCGAATGCAAATCCGAAATCCGCGGCACGATCTCGTTCTCCGCGTTTCGCACCGCGCGCTTCTCCGCGTTGGAAATCGCCGACTCGAAATTGTTGATCGTGACGCGCACCGACACGCCCGACGACTGATTGATCTCGTTCGACGCCCGCGCCTCGAACGTAATCTGCGCCAGGATGTCCTTCATGAACTGCGGAATCCGCACGCCCACGCCCGACCGCGGCGGATGCGCCGCCTCCTGCTCCATGATCACGATCTCTTGCTCGATCGTCTTCGGGTAGTGCGTGCGAATCTGGATGTCGAAGCGGTCCTTGAGCGGCGTGATAATCCGCCCGCGCGAGGTGTAGTCCTCCGGGTTGGCGCTCGCCACGAACACCACGTCGACCGCGAGGCGAATCTTGTAGCCTTTGATCTGGACGTCCTTCTCTTCCATCAGGTTGAACAGTCCGACTTGCACCTTCTCAGTCAGGTCGGGCAGCTCGTTGATTGCAAAGATGCCGCGATTGGTGCGCGGGATCAGTCCGTAATGGATAGTTTCCTCGTCGGCCAGGTAGCGTCCCTCGGCCACCTTGATCGGATCGATCTCGCCGATCAGGTCAGCCACCGATACGTCGGGCGTCGCGAGCTTCTCGGCGTATCGGGTGTCGCGCCCAATCCATCCAATCGCAAGCGCGTCGCCTTGCTCCTCTTTCAATTTCACGCATCGCCGGCAGATCGGCGCAAACGGATCGTCGCTGATTTCACAACCCGCCACCACGGGCACGTATTCGTCGAGCAGTCCAACGAGCGACCTGATGATTCGCGACTTCGCCTGTCCGCGCTCGCCGAGAAAAATCATATGATGTCCGGCGAGCACCCCGTTTTCGATCTCCGGAATTACCGTCTCTTCATAGCCGACGATTCCCGGCAGGATTTGTTCCTTGCTGCGCAGCCGCTCGAGCAGATTCTTGCGCATCTCCATCCGCACCGGCATGGTCTGGTAGCCCGCGCTCTTGAGTTCGCCCAGCGTACGGATTTTCAAAAGTTTTTCATTCATTGCGAATCCCGCAGATTGATTGCCCGATCCAAAGATATTTGAGCGCCGAGATTTTTGAAAACCGGGCGCAGCTGCATGTAACTGTCATCCAAACTCTGTGACAGCACGCGAGTCGAGGCAAGTACTGGCATAAAATTGTTGTCGCTCACCCAGCGCGGCACCACATGCCAATGCATATGCTCGGCAAATCCGGCGCCCGCCGCGCCGCCCAGGTTGGCGCCGACATTGAACGCCGCCGGATGCAGCGTTTCGCGCAACACCTTTATCGACGCCGCGACTGCGTCGCTGAGCATCATCCGATCCGCCCGCGGCAGCAACTCCGGCGACGCGATATGCCTTCGCGCCGCCACCATTATATGTCCGTTGTTGTAGGGATACTTGTTGAGCATCACGAGCACCTCGCGATTCTCAAACAGGACCAGCATTTCCCGGCGCTCGGCCTCGGTAAGTTTGCCGAAACAGAAGATGCACGCCTTGGGGTCAGAACGGATGCCGCGCAGATACTCGTATCGCCACGGCGCCCATAGCCGGCTGCCTTCGGCGGGAACGGACCCGTTCCCGTCGCGCCGCTCGAGTGACGGCTTAGCGGGCCGCTTCTTCGGCGCCATTAACTTCGATTCGGAGTTCCTTGCCCGCCCGGAAGAACGGGATCTTCTTGGCATCGACGCTGACCAGTTGCCCCGTCTTGGGATTGCGCCCTTGCCGCGCGCGGCGCTTCTTCACCGCGAAACTGCCGAAGCCGCGGATTTCGATCCGCTCGCCGCGCGTCAGCGAGCTGGCCATTGCGTCGAACATCGCATTGACGATCGTCTCCGACTCGCGATGCGTAAACTTCTGCCGGCGCGCCAGTAATTCTTCGATGATTTCCCGCTTGGTCATCGATCTCGCCGCCGTCCGCGCTCCGCATGGACCGAAGCGGCGCCCCCGTCTAGCTGGTTTTGCCGCCGCGCGCCGCGCGCCGCTCGCCGTCGTCGCGATCGAGCTTGAGCTCTTCCTTCAGGATATCTTCCATCGAGAAGCGCGCCGCCTCGTGCTCGCGCTTCAGGTACGCCTGCATTTCCTCGCGCTCTTCGTGCTGCTTGACCGCCTTGATCGACAGTCCAATCCGCCGCTCCTTCGCATCGAGTTGCACGACCAGCGCTTCCAGCTCGTCGTCGACCTTGTACAGCGACGACGGCTTGTCCACGCGCTCGTTGCTGAGCTGCGAGATATGAATCAGCCCCTCGATTCCTTCCTCGATCTCCACGAACACGCCGAAGTCGGCCACCGAGCTGACCTTGCCATGAATCCGCGTATTCACCGGGTAGCGCTCCGCCACCGTATTCCACGGATCGGTCGTAAGCTGCTTGACGCCCAGGCTGACGCGCTCGTTCTCGACGTCGATTCCGAGAACCGTGGCCTCCAGCTCGTCGCCCTTCTTGACCATCTCGCTCGGATGCCGAATCTTCTTGGTCCACGACAAGTCCGAAATGTGCACCAGCCCATCGATGCCCGGCTCGATCTCGACGAACACGCCGAAGTCCGTGATCGACTTGACCTTGCCCTTCACCTGGCTGCCGATCGGATGCTTCTGCCCGAGCTCTTCCCACGGATTCGCTTCGGTCTGCTTGAGTCCGAGCGAGATTCTGCGATTCGCCTCGTCAACGCCGAGCACCTGCACTTCCACCATGTCTCCCGGATTGACGACCTTCGACGGATGCACCGCGCGCTTGCTCCAGCTCATCTCGGAAACGTGGATCAAACCTTCGACGCCTTTTTCGATTTCCACGAACGCGCCGTAGTCGGTGACGCTGACGACCTTGCCCTTGATTCGCGTGCCCGGCGGATACGCTTCCGCCACCTTGGTCCACGGATCGGGCATGATCTGCTTCATCCCGAGCGACACGCGCTCGCGCTCGGCGTCGTACTTCAGCACGACGACCTTCACTTTGTCGCCGACCTTCAGCACTTCCGACGGATGCTGCAAACGGCCCCACGCCATGTCCGTGATATGCAGCAGGCCGTCGATTCCGCCGAGGTCGATGAACGCGCCGTAGTCGGTAATATTCTTGACGGTGCCTTCGAGGATCACGCCCTCTTCGAGCACCTTGAGCGTCTGTTCCTTCAGCGATGCGCGCTCGCGCTCGAGCACGCTGCGCCGCGAGACCACCACGTTGCCGCGCGCGCGATTGAACTTCAGGATCTGGAAGCGCCCGCGCTGCCCCACGTATCGATCGAGGTTGCGCGCCGGACGAATATCGACATGCGATCCCGGCAGGAACGCCGGCACCCCGATATCGACCTTGAGTCCGCCTTTGACCTTGCCAAGCACCACGCCTTCGACCGGAGTCTCCGCCTGGAACGCCTTGTCGAGCTCGCGCCAGACTTTGAACTTCTCGGCCTTCGCGTGCGAAAGCATCACCGTACCGTTCTCGGTCTCGGTGCCTTCGAAGTACACGTCGACCTCGTCGCCTTCCTTGACCGTCGGATGCCCTTCATGGTCAAGAAATTCTTCGAGGGGAACCTGCCCTTCGCACTTGTAATTGATGTCGATGATGACGCTGTCGCGCGTGATCAGAAGCACTCTTCCAACCAGCACGTCGCCGGGACGAGGAGCCTTCAAACTCTCTTCCATCAACGACTCAAAGTCATTTTCTCCTCCGCTCATGTGTTCAGGCAACGCTTTCTCCATTTAGTGGGACCTTCCGGGAACTCCGGGACTTCGGGGCTGCTGCAATCCTTACAACCGGGCTAGGCTCGTTTCAAGTCCTTGCCGGCGTTGATTCGAGCGTTAATCTTCGCTTTCATCGCCGCGAGAACCGCTTCGATCGAAAGTTTCGTTGAATCTATCTCCGTCGCATCCTCCGCGCGCCTGAGCGGCGCCAGCTCGCGGCCGCTGTCACGGCGGTCGCGCTCGACCAGTTGCGCGAGCACTTCAGGCTCCGTGATCGACGCGCCCTTGCGTTTCAGTTCCTCGAATCTGCGGCGCGCGCGTGTCTTCACGTCGGCATCGAGAAAGAACTTGAACTCGGCGTCGGGAAAGATCGCGGTGCCGATGTCGCGTCCTTCCATCACGACGCCGCCGTCCGCGCCCGCCGCGCGCTGCAACTCGCGCATCCGCGCGCGCACCGAAGCGAGCGCCGAGAACTGCGACGCGAGCTCGCCGATTTCCGGCGCGCTTACCATCGCGGTCACATCCCGTCCGTTGAGGAATATATTTTCGCCATCGAACTTGATCTCGATCTTCGCCAACACCGGCTTGAGCCGTTCTTCGACCTTCGCATCGTCCCGGCTCACGCCCGCCTCGCGCGCCGCGATCGCCACCGCGCGATACATCGCGCCCGTGTTCAGATACGAGTACCCCAGCTCGCGCGCCAGCTCGCGCGCCGCCACGGACTTCCCCGCTCCGACCGGTCCGTCGATCGCGATTATTGGACGCGCACGGCTCATCTGATTTGTTCCCGCATCGCCCTGCCGCGATTAAAAATTTTCTCGACGCCTTCGATGTCGCCGGCTTCGACCATCCGCTGAAATTCCGCGAACGTCCGGCTGTAGAGCTTCAGCGCCGCCGCGATCGCCTCCCGATTCGTCGCAAAAATGTCGCGCCACATCTCCCACGACGACGCCGCCAGCCGTGTCGTATCGCGCAGTCCGCCCGCGCCATACTCCGCCGCGAGCTTGTCGCCGACTTTCTCGCCTTCAAGCGCCGCCGCCAGCACGCTCGACACCGCCTGCGGCAGATGACTCGAGCGCGCAAGCACAGCGTCATGCGTCGCCGCGTCCATCATCTCGACGCACGCACCAGTCTCGTCCCATAGCTGCTCGATCTTGTTGATCGCCGCGGGCGTGCTCTTCGCCGACGGCGTGATAATCACGCGCCGGTCCCGAAACAGCGCCGGGTCCGCAGCCGCCGCGCCAGTCGTCTCCTTGCCGGCCACCGGATGCGCCGCGACAAGTGATCTTTTCCCCGTAATCAGCGGCTCCAGCTCGCGGACGACGTATTCCTTCACGCTGCCGACGTCGGTGATCACCGCGTCCGGCGCCGTGTGCTCGAGCATTTTTTCCAGCGTCGCGCGCATCGTCAGTATCGGCACCGCCAGCACGATCAGATCCGCGTCGCGCGCGGCCTCGAGCGGGTCCCGCGTCGCGAGGTCGATCATGCCGCGCTCGACCGCAACGTCCAGGTTCGCCTGCGACCGTCCCAGGCCGACCACTTTGCCGACGACGCCCGCGCGCCGCGCGATCAACGCGAGCGAGCCTCCGATCAGGCCCACTCCGCACACCGTCATTTGCCGAAATAGCTGCGCCATCTGTGTCCCGCGCCTACGCGCCGATAACCTCGCCGAGCGCCGCGACCAGCCGCCGATTCTCCTCCGGCAGCCCGACGCTGATTCGTACGTGCCGCGGATATCCGTAACCGTTCATCGCGCGCACGATCACGCCCTTGCGGAGCAGCTTGTCGTATATCGCGCGCCCGTCGCCGACGTCGACGAGACAAAAATTTGCATGACTCGGCACGAACGCGAGCTTCATGCGCGCGAACTCGCGCTCGAGGTAATCCATCCCCTCCGTATTGACTTGCAGCGTCCTCGCGATATGCGCCCTGTCCTCCATCCCCGCAATCGCCGCGACCTGCGCCAGCGAAGTCACGTTGAACGGTTGCCGCACGTTATGCAGCATCTGGATCATGTCCGGCCGCGCCACCGCGTATCCGACGCGAATTCCGGCCAGCCCGAAAATTTTCGAAAACGTCCTGAGCGTGATTATCAGCCGGCGATCGTCGTGGTCTTCCATCGAGTCCGGATAGTCGGGGTCGCGTACGAATTCGAAGTACGCCTCGTCGGCAACTATCACGACCTGCTCCGGCACCCGCTCGAGGAACCGCTTCCATTCGGCGCGCCGGTAGATCGTCCCGGTCGGATTGTTCGGATTGCCGAGAAAAACGATCCGCGTATTCGCGTCGCAAGCCGCCGCCATCGCGTCGAGGTCGTGCGAGAATCCATCGGCGGTCTTGACCACGCGATGCGCCCCACCGGCCGCCGCCGTCGCCAGCGGATAAATCGCGAATGAATGCTCCGAGTAGACCGAGTTCAGCCCCGGCCGCAGGTAAAGAAACGCAAGCAGGTTGAGCACCTCGACCGAGCCCGACGCCGCGAACACCCGCTCCACTCCAATCTTGTGATGCGCCGCGATTTTCGCCCGCAGCTCGTAGCTCGCGCCGTCGGGATACCGATTCAACTCGGGCAGCGCCGCCTTGATCGCCTCGATCGCGCGCGGCGACGGCCCAAGAGGATTCTCGTTCGACGCCAGCTTCACCGGCTCGACGACGCCGAGTTCGCGTTGCAGCTCCTCGATCGGCTTGCCCGGCTCGTAGGGAGCAAGCGCGGCGACGGAAGGGAGTACGAGATCTTGTGCTTTGATCAAAACGGGTGACGGCCAGTAAAAGAAAAGTGAGAAATCTTTTTCGGCTGCCCGGCTCAGGCAGCGGCCGACCTTCCTTCAGGATACGATCCTAAGACCTTCAAGAATAGAGCCTTGCTCGACAACGATTTGAGGGCGCGGGCCAGCTTGGGGTCGTCACGATGCCCCATAACGTCAACAAAGAACAGGTATTCCCACGGCCGCGCGCGCAGCGGACGCGATTCGATCTTCGAAATATTTATCGCGTTGCGCGCAAACAGGTTCAGCGCCTGGTTGAGCGTGCCCACCCGGTCCGCCACCGCGAACAGCAGTGTAGTCTTGTCCTTGCCCGACCGCTCCACCGGCCGCGTCCCCATCACGAGGAATCGCGTCATGTTGGTCGCGAGGTCCTGCACGTTGGTCGCGATCGGCTTGAGCCCATACGCCTCGGCCGCCGCCAACGACGCGATCGCCGCCAACGACCCGTCCGCCGCCGCGCGCTGAGCAGCCAGCGCGTTCGACGCTACCGCCTCGACCTCCGTCTGCGGAAAGTTCGCCACGAGGTAGCCGCGGCACTGCGCCAGCAACTGCTGATGCGCAACTATCCTCGTCACCTCGTCGCGCTTGCCGCTGAGCGACATTATCGCGGGCCGAACCGGCAGCAGCACTTCGCCGACTATCACCAGCGCCGTGTCGATCAGCAGGTCGAGCACCAGGTTGATCGATCCTTCGGTCGAGTTCTCGACCGGCACCACGCCGAAATCCGCGCGCGCGTTCTCGATCGCCTGGAAGACCGCGGCGAACGACTCCAGCGGCATCATCTCGACGCTCGAGCCGAACCGCATCCGCGCCGCCTCATGCGAATACGTATGCACCGGGCCGAGGAATGCGACGCGCGCCTCATGCTCGAGCGCGCGGCAGGCCGAAATTATCTCGACGTAAATCCGCTTAACCTGCTCGTCGGTGAGCGGCCCCTGGTTCTCGGCGATCATCTTTTCGATAATCGCGCGTTCGCGCACCGGCTGATAAACTTCGCCGCCCTCATGATGCTTCAGTCTGCCAATCTCGGTGGCCACGCTGGCCCGCGCCGATATCAGCCGCAGAATTTTGAGATTGAGCTCGTCCATCCGCGCCCGCAGCGTCTCTATTGATGGCGGTTCTGGTACCGGCTTCCTGGCAACTCGAGATGACATCGAACCAGAATGGCTACCCGATCAACCGCCCCTTTTCAACGCACGCCGCCGGCGCCTGATCCTAACCTTAACCTTCTAACAGGGACGAAGTCCCGCATCTTTCCTGTCACTGGGTGCAGGGGTCACCCCTGCCGAAGGAAGTGTGAAACCCACCGCGGGTTTCACATTAAATAAAGTGTCTTGACTAGTAGTTAATACTTGCAAACTACCTGCTAACACTGCCATTATGCCCACTAACCCCGACCGTGAAAATCTATCCCCTAATCCCTCTCCTTGCACTCGCGATACTGCTCGCCAGCTGTAACGGCGGCGGCGGAGGCTCGCAGTCTTCGCCGGCGACCTCCGGCATCGTTCACTTCGTTCCCAACTCGCACGCGTTCTGGAGCGATCCGTCGAACTGGACGACCAGCTTCGGCCCCGCCTATGCCGACATCACGCTCGCGTCGAGCAACTTCGTGCCGTGCCGGGGCGGACCCTACGCGCTCTGCTATTACTCCGGCCCTGGCTCTGGCGCCGAAGACCTCTCATGCACGATGACCGCGGACGGCAATTACGCCAACTGCCAATGCTTCGACATTCCGTACGGCGTCTACTTCGTCGACATCAACGCCATTCTCAACCACGACATCTACGAAAAGACCATCGCGCAATGCGGCGCCGACGGCAGCCTCTGCGCGACGCTCAACTCGGCCCCGGTATGCGCCAACGTCAACGCAGGAAATCTGATTCCCGGCACGAGCGTCTACTCGACCTTCAGCTTCGATTGCGTCCCCGAAAACGGACTCGGCCTGACCAACTGCGCGACCGCGCCGTACGCCGGATGCATGACCGCGCCGTGTTTCAAAACCACGCAAGCCGGCATCGTCAATTGTTCGTGCCCGGTCTTCAACGGTCCCTACCAGGTCGGCCAGAACGACCAGGCATGCATGCTCGGCAGCGACCTCGTATGGTCGGCGGCCTACGCTCCCGCCGCAACGCCTACGGCCACGCCCCTGCCACCCAGCTTCTCAGCAATGCCCGCTAACTCGCGCGCCGCCGCGCCCGGCGCCGTTCCCAGCCCGGGAACCTGCCTGCCCGACGCGCCCGGCGGCTTCGGATGCTCGCTCTACGTCCCCGGCGTCACGATGCTGCCGGCCGACAGCGGCGTCGATTGCGCCAAGGTCTGCGACGAATACCATACCTGCCTTCAACCGAAAGGCGCGCAGGCCGGCTTCACCTGCGATGCCACGCTATGCACCGACGAATGCAACGATCGCGACCTGGTGAGCGTCGCATGCGACGGACTCGCCGGATGCGACATTTCCGAAATCGTCAAAGCCGAAACCGCCGCCGAATGCAGTTGCTGCGCAAGCCAGCTATGCGGCTGCGACCCCAGCCCGGAAACCAACCAGGCGATCAGCGCCCTGAATCAACAGCAACGCGAGCGCGGCATCAAGCCGCAATGCGACATCAACGGCACCTTGTGCGGCTCCCCGTGAACGTCTCCGCGATTGTTCCCCTTCCCTCGAGGGAAGGGGTTAGGGGTTAGGTTGGCCCGATCGCTCAGGTCGCCCAGGGATCATAACTCCCAAAACTCCAGATATGACCCTCCAGATCGCGACAGGTATAGCCCCTGCCGCCGTAGTCCTCATCCTGGACGTCTCTCAGCATCGTCGCGCCGGCGGCCTTGGCGCGCGCGTAATGCGCGTCGCAATCGGCGACGATTACGTAGGCGCTCTGCGTCTCAGCGCCTCCGATTTCATCCGGATGCTTCATCAGGCGGCCGAACATACCGCCGCCCACGGACGACAGCATGATCATCCCGTTGTCAAAAGTAAGCTGCGCGTGAGCGATCCCGCCGTCCTTATCGGGCACCACCAGATGTTTCTCGAAGCCGAAAGCCTTGCACAGCCATTCGATAGCCGCCGGCGCATTTCGATAGCGCATAGACGGAATAATTCTCGCGTGCGTGTTGGTGTCCATCGAAGCGACCTCCTGCGATTGCTAACTGAACAGATAACCCACCGCGCCGCGAAAAGGTTACGGTTACGGATCCCCATCTTAACCTCTCCTTGTCCGAGGAGAGGTCGGCGTAAGCCGCGCAGCGGTGTCGCCGGGTGAGGTGCAATGCTCGACACCGCACCGAACGTCAACTCGTTCGCAATGCAGAGACACCGAGTTCGGCGCGCGACAGCAGCGCAACTACGCACAACTACGATGGCCAGCGTTGCACTTCTCCCGGCGCTTACCTTCGGCGCGCGCCGACCTCCCCTCGGATAAGGGGAGGTTAGGATCGGGCGCGATGCCCCGCATCGTTCTTAGTACCGGGTGCAGGGGTCACCCCTGCCGAAGGAAGCGTGAAACCCACGCGGGTTTCACATTAAATAAAGTGAATTTGCCTACTCGACCGACCTATCACTCTCGACGCGGCTGCGGGTCAGGTACACCGAGCCCATAGCGGCGAACTTCCGTTCGCGCGCGCGGCGCAACTCCTGCGGTTTCAGCTTGAGCAGGCGCTCAAGATGCCGCGCCAGGGCCGCGCCGATCAGATGAGCCGCTTCGGCGGGTGCCGTATGGGCTCCGCCGACGGGCTCCGGCACGATCTCGTCGATCAATCCAAGCTCCAGCAAGTCGGGCGCCGACAACTTCAGCGCCGACGCCGCCGCGGCGACGTTCTCCTCTCCGCCCGCGCGCCACAAAATCGCCGCGCATCCTTCGGGCGTGATCACCGAGTAGCACGCGTTCTCCTGCATCAGCACCACGTTCGCCACTCCGAGCGCCAACGCGCCGCCGGAGCCGCCCTCGCCGATCACGCATGCGACGATTGGCACCGTCAGCCGCGCCATCAGTTCGAGGTTGCGCGCGATCGCCTCGATCTGCCCGCGCTCTTCCGCGCCGACTCCCGACTCCGCGCCTTGAGTGTCGATCAGCGTGATAATTGGTAGCCCAAACCGCTCTGCCAGTTCGTAAACGCGCGTTGCCTTCCGATAGCCCTCGGGCAGCGGCTTCCCGAAATTGCGCTTGATTCTCTCATTGGTGGAGCGGCCCCGCTGATGCCCAACCACGGCGACCGCGCGGCGCCCGAAATATGCGAGCCCCGCCACGATCGCACCGTCGTCGGCGAAGCGGCGGTCACCGTGTATCTCGACAAAGTCGCGCATGAGCAGGTCGATATAGTCGAGCGTCTGCGGCCGATTGGCATGGCGCGCCAGGCGCACGCGCTCGATTGCGCTGCGCGGCTCGGCCGCCGGACCCTCGACCGTCGCGACATCGTGGCCGCGATTTTTGCCGCCGCGCGCCCTATGTCCGTTCGAATTGTTTTTCAATCCGCTTCACGCCTGCCTGTCGCAAACAATTTCTCGAACAACGCAAGAGCATCCTGAGCGCCGCGCTCGGGGTCAAGCCACACGACGTCCCGCTCGCGGCGAAACCAGGTGAGTTGACGCTTCGCCAGCCGCCGCGATTCCTGCTTCGCTTGCGCAATCGCATCGTCAAGCGCCATCTCGCCGCGCAGATACGCCGCGATCTGCTTGTACCCAATCGTACTAAGCGGCGGCTTCTCGGGCGAGTATGCCGCCTCGATCAGCACCCGCGTCTCCGCGACCAGCCCGGCCGCGACCATCGCGTCGAAGCGCCGGTCGATAGCCTCGTAGAGCGTTTTCCGTTCGACTTCGACGCCGACAGTTAAGGTGTCGTAGCCGATATCGGCAAATCGATGCCGCCGCTGATGCGCCGAGATCGTTTCACCGGTCAGCTCGAAGACTTCGAGCGCGCGCACGACGCGGTACAAGTCGTTGACACCGATTCGATTCGCCGCCTCGGGATCGACCTCACGCAACCGCTGATGCAGATGCGCGACGCCGTGCTCCGCCGCGATTGTCGCCAGTCGGTCGCGAATCTCGCTCGAAGCGGCCGGCCCGCGAAAGATTCCGCCGCGGATCACGCGCAGATAAAGCCCGCTGCCGCCGACCACCAGCGGATTTCGCCCGCGCGCCGCGATTTCCTCGATACCGGCGCGCGCGAGTTGCGCGAACTCCGCCACGTCGAGCGACTGGTCGGGATTGCGCACGTCTATAAGATGATGCGGCACGCGCGCCCGGTCGGCAGCGGACGGTTTCGCCGTACCGAGATCCATCCCGCGGTAGAACTGCCGCGAGTCGGCGTTGACTATCTCGCAGTTCGAGCGCTCCGCCACCGCCATCGCGAGCGCAGACTTGCCCGCCCCGGTCGGCCCGACGATAAACCCGACGGCGATTCCCGCCGGACGCGTCCGCGCCGCGATTCCCGCCGCCTCTTCCGATGCCGGCAGGGCGCTCATCGGCGAAACATTCGCTCGATTTGCCCGCGTCCGAACTGAATATGCACCGGGCGTCCGTGCGGGCAGTTGGTCTTGAACTCGGTGCGATCCAGTTCGGCGAGCAGCGAATGGATTTCGGCCAGTTCCAGCACGCGCCCGACGCGAACCGAGCCGTGACACGCGAGTTGCTTCAGCCAATTCTCGAACGCGGCCTCACCGCCGCCGCGAAAGCCCGCATCGCCCATGCTCTCGATCATGTCGCCCAGCAGCTTCGCGCCGCCTTCCGGCCCGAACACCGCCGGCGCGCCCTTGAGCAGCAGAGTAGTCGGCCCGAACGGCTCGACCTCGAAGCCCATCGCGCGCAGCTCGCTGAGCGCGCCATGCACCTGCGACGCGCGCGCGGGACTCAGCTCGACCGGCACGGGAGTGAGCATCGCCTGCGTGCGAATCCCGCCGTCGCGAAGCTCGCGGCGCAATTTTTCGAACGTGACACGCTCGTGCGCCGCGTGCTGATCGATCAGCAGCAGACCCTCCTCGGTTTCGAGCGCGATATAGCCGGCGAAGATTTGTCCAATCACGCGGAGCTTCGAGTACATTGGTATTGGCGCTGCAGTCGCTGCGGGGCGTGCGTCGCGATCGTAAGCAAGGGTCAGCGGGCGCTGAAACGTCGTATGCGTGGGGGCGTCGGGCACCAGCCGCAGCGGAGCGTCGACGCGTGGACTCGGAGCCGAATCGTCGGCGCGATCGCGCTCGCCCGGCGACGACATTGTGATGAGTCCCATCGCGGCGTCATCGGCGGATCGCGCCGGCGTGTCAACTAAAGTTGCGACGGGCGCATTTTCGGTTTGATCCGCCAAGCGGTCGCGGAGCGCGTGATAGACCACGTCAAAAACCGCGCCGCCGTTGCGAAAGCGGACCTCGGTTTTCATCGGATGCACGTTGACGTCAACATCTTCGGGCCGCATATCGACGAACAGCAGCGTCGCCGGATGACGCCCGCGCGGGATCAGTGTCTGGTAGGCCTGCTCGATTGCGCGAATCAACATGCGGTCGCGCACTGAGCGGCCGTTGACGAAGGTGAAGATCATCCTGCCGGTGGCGAACGACTCCTGACTGGTCGCCGCGAGCCCTTGCGCGCGAATGCCGGGCCGACCGAGGTCGAAGGCAAGCATCCGCGATGCGATCTTCGGACCGAACACCTGGCGGAATCGTTCGAGCGCCGAGTTGGCGCGCGCCAAATCGAAGATGGTACGGCCGTCGGCGGACAGGCGGAACGCGATCTGGTGATTGGCGAGCGCGACGCGCTGGAACGACTCGGCGATAGCGCCCTGCTCGGTCGCCAGCGTCTTCAGAAACTTGAGCCGGGCAGGAGTGTTGAAGAAGAGCTGGCGGACTTCGATGCGGGTCCCGGCCGCAATCGCGCAGGTGCGCGTATCTTCGATATTGCCGGCTTCGGCTGCGATCTCGACGCCGTGCTCGTCTGCGGCGCGACGCGTCTGCATCCGAAGATGCGATACGCTGGCGATCGAGGCGAGCGCCTCGCCGCGAAACCCGAGCGTGCGAATCGCGGTCAGGTCGGCGGCGCTGCGAATCTTCGAGGTTGCATGACGCCGGAGCGAAAGGATCGCGTCGGCGCGCGTCATGCCGGAGCCGTCGTCGGCGACCGCGATGAGCGCCGAGCCGCCACCCAGAATTTCGACGCTGACTGAGTGCGCGCCCGCGTCGAGCGAGTTCTCGACGAGCTCCTTGACGGCGGAGGCCGGCCGCTCGACGACCTCGCCCGCCGCAATCTGGCTCGCGACCTGCTCGGGCAGGATGTGGACAATGTGGTCGGACATGTTCAACTAGACATTGTAGCTTTCGGACTGTTTAACTGGATACTCAAGCAACTCGCCGCCGCGGCGTCAAAACCGGGGAATTGCTGCTGCATGGGTTGAAGATCGGGGCGGGTTTTGAAAAGCTCTCGGCGCGGCGAATTCGCTTTTGCGCTTTATCACTTTATTACTGCATCGCTCAAACGATGAAAAAAATCATGGCAATGCTGCTCGGCGCGGCAATGATTGTGGCCGCAGCCGCGGCGGGTGCGCATGCGGAGGCGGAACGGCTCAGGATCGGGGTCGGCGTGATCGGACCGATCTCACCGCAGACCGAGGCCGATATCGACACGCTGGTCGGCAAGCTGCCGAACGTGACGGCGGTGCCGATTCAGCCGCCGGGCGGGGTCGACGCATGCGTCAAGCGATTCGTCGCGGGCGAGGCGGACGATCGGCTCGACGCGGTGATGGTCGTGAGCCTGCCGACCGAGTCATTTCAATCGCAGCGCGACTCGAACGAGGCGCGATTCACCGGCGCTTACGAAATCTGGACGCTCAATCTTTCGACGCTGGTCGAAGACCGCCATCGCTTCACCTTTACCGACAGCGAGGCGGTGATCGGCGGCTTGTCCGCGTTCCTGGCGCTGCCGGCACAGGCGTTCGCCGAGCGCGCCACGGGTAAAAAGCTCATCTCGAGCGATCAGTGGCAGGCGTTCGAGGCGGTGCAGACGCGCGTCGAGGCCAAGCTGGTCGCGGCGACCAAGCTCTACCTGGAAACGGCGTCGATCCGCGACACCGGTCCGCTGAATCCGCTCGAGACGGCGAAAGCGCTGCTCGATCGCGGCGATGGCGAGGACGCGATGGCGGTCTTCAAGTCGGCGGGCGGCGTCAACAATCCCGAGGTTCAGCGAATGATCGCGAACGCGCAGGGCCAGTTGCGGCGCAGTGCGGCGAATGCGCTGCTGGGACGCACGCTCGGGGCGATGGCGGGCGGGAACGCGGGCGCGGCGCGCGTCATGCTGGCCGACTATGAGAAGGCCCCGTCGGCCGAGAGCTCGCGTGCGGATTCGATTCGCCGGGTGCTGGCGGATGTGCCCGACCATCGCGCGGAATCGATTTATGACGGCGTCATGAGGAGCGACGTGCCCGCGCTCGACCATCAGGCGTTCATCGCAATGATCAAGCAGGTCTTCATCGAGCAGACCGGCTCGGCGCCGAACGACGTGATCGTCAGCGGCAAAGACCTCGTGATCGAAGACAAGGACGCGCCGCAGGGGCTCAAGCAGCAGCTTGACAGTTACGCGGCCGCGCTCGGACGCAGCGCGTGGCTGATGAGCCTCAAGTGCGGATGCGACGCGGGCGCGGTGCTCGAGAGCGAAGCGGTCGGCGAGGCGCTGCTCAAGGCGAAGTATTCACCCTCTTTCAAGCGGCCGCAGGTCGGGCTACCCTAGCAGGATCATCCAGGTCCGAACGGAAGACTCATGAGACATTGCGCATACTGCAAGAAGCAGCCGTCAGTCGGCAACAACGTCAGTCACGCGAACAACAAGACCAAGCGCCGGTGGAATCCCAACCTCCAGGAAGTGCGCGCCGAGATAAACGGCAACGTGCGGCGAATCCTGGTCTGCACGCGATGTATCCGCTCGGGCAAGGTCAGGAAGAGCGCCTGACGGACGCCGGTCGACCCGGACTCATAACAACGCTTCGAGCTTTTCCGGGGGACGCGCTATGATTGCGCGCTTGCCGCGAATGACGATTGGGCGCTGCATCAGCTCGGGATGCTCGAGCAGGAGCGCGATGACCGCCTGCTTGTCGACGTAGTCGGCGGGATTCAGCTTTAGCTCCTTGAAGCGCTTGTCCTTGCGGACCAGGTCGGCGACAGGATCGTCGAGCATGTCGATAATTTTACCTAGCGTCTCGCGACTCGGATGATCTTTCAGATATTCGATGATGTCGAACTCGACATCGCGCGCGCGGAGCATCTCGACGGCGCCGCGCGAGTTGCCTCAGCCAGGGTTGTGATACAGCGTTATGCGTTCCATCGTTTTCCTCATTTTTCGAAGGCTGCGGTGACCTCTCCACGCTAGAATAACGGGCGAGAGACCAGAGAGTACAGGCTTTGATGGAAATGCCGTGAGCGGCTACAATTCATCCGGTCGCGAAACCAATTGCCATGGAGTCCTTGTGAAGAACATTTCTAATCGCGGGTCCAGCCGCCCTCTTCGTTTCGCGGCGGTTGCTCTATCGGTTGCGGTCGCCGCGGGTCTCGCTGCTGGAGCGCGGATTGCGGGCGCGGCGAATGTGAGCGGCTTGATGTCGTATCGCGATGGCAGGCCGGCGGACAAGCGCGAGCTTCATTATGAGAACCGTGCCACGAGCGATATCTACGTCGCACCGACCAAGCCCGACGGCTCGTTCACGGCGGATCTGCCGCCAGGCGTCTACGATCTGCGCGCCGAACGCGGAGTAGTTCTCGCCAGCGGGATTCGCGTCGATGCCGCCGACGTCAATATCGGTCATGTCGTCGAGCCGGCGCCGCTGGACGTACGCCGCCCGTTCGAGCGTGAAGGCATAGCGGAGGCGCTCGTCGAGAGCCCGGCGCCCGCGACTGCGAACTTGACTTCGGGACGTGCTATCGCGGCGATGAGATACGGGCACGAGGCGATTGCTCCAATGGGAGCGCCGGGGACGCCGGCGCCGCAATCCACTCCGCTCGGCGAGCTGATGCCCGAAGCGGGCGCCTCACCTTCGACGATGGAAGTACCTGGTTACGTCGGACACTGAGCGGGTCAGCGCACCACCGGTTAGCCGGCGGAGCGTTCGACGAATTCGAGCCGGTTACCCCATGGGTCGCGCACGAAGAAGCGCTGCTGGCCGGGGAATCTATTGCCCGCGATTATTTCGACACCGGCGGCCTCGAGGCGCCGGCGCATCGCTTCCAGATTAGCAACGCGAAAGGCGGGGTGGCGGCGCGAGGCCTTGTTCACCGCCGACGCGTCCTTCTCGGTGGTCAGATGGAGCTGTTGGCTGCCGCATTGGTACCATGCGCCGGGCCGGCCGCTGTCGGTGTTGGCGGGACGTTGGAGCGGTTCGAGGCCGAGCAGGTCCTGGTAGAATGCGCGGGCGCTGGCGAGCGCGTCGTCGCCGGCGTCGATCAGAAGGTTTACGTGATCGAGTCCGATAATCAGGCCCATCGGCAATCCTCTTCGCGTTGGCTCGGCCGATTCGATTTTTTTCCAGCGAGTGCTGCGAGTCAATCGCCTTAAGCGCGCGCGGTGCGCGTGATATACGGATGCGACACTCGTGAATTTCCGGTTGCTGCAAAAGCTCGCGACCGCGGCCTGCGCGATTGCCGCGATTTACCTGCTCTCGATTCTCGTCACGGGCGGCTACGCGGTGAATTTTGCCGGCGCCAGCTTCGACGCCGACAAGCTATGGCCCGCGATCGTGGCGATGCTGGGCTTCGCACTGCTGCGAACGTTCTTTCGGCATAGATCGATCGAAGGCGCGCTGCGGTCGAGTCCTGGATTTATCGTTTTCTCGGTTGCGCTGATCGTATTTCTCGCCAATGGCCGCACGATTTCCGGCGGCGACTCGGTGCCCGCGAAATATCTGCCGCTGAGCATCCTCGGCCACGGCAACTTCTACCTCGATCAACTGGCAACTTCAGGCGAGAAAAAAATCCCCTACTATCTATATGAGAGCGGCGGCCATTACGTGTCCGACTTTCCGGTCGGCGCCGCGCTGATGGCGCTGCCATTCTACGTGCCGTCAGTAGTGTGCGGCGTCAGCCCCAGCAGCAGGATTTTCTCCGAGCTCGAAAAAGTTTCCGCGGCGACTTTGGTGGCGCTCTCCGCCCTGCTGCTCTACCTGGCCGCCGTGCGCGTGACCGCCAACTGGATGGCGATGCTGCTGACGCTGCTCTACGCGTTGGGAACCACCAGTCTCAGCGTAAGCAGCCAGGCGCTGTGGCAGCATGCTCCCGCGCAGCTCGCGCTAGCCGCGGCGATCTATTGCCTGGTACGCGCACGCGACGATCCGCGCTGGGCGGGATACGCCGGGCTGCCGCTCGCCTTCGAGGTGATCACGCGTCCGGCCGATGCGCTGATCGCGGCGCCGCTCGGACTGTACGTGCTCGTCAGCTATCGTCGCGAGATCTGGGTGTTCATCGCAACCGCGACCCCGCCGCTGCTTTTTCAACTGTGGTACAGCGCCGCCTACTTCGGCACGCCGTTTCGAATACAATTTCTCGCGCATCCGCAGTCGGCGGGCGGCCAGACCGCCGGCGTGGACGACACCGCTCGCGAAGGGATTGGCGGTAGTGTTATTCAGTCCCGGCCGCGGACTGCTTTTTCTACTCGCCGATTTTCATTCTCTCAATCGTCGGATTGGCGCTGGCGTGGCGGAGAAATGGCGACCTGCTGCTGCGCTACCTCAGCGTCGGCGCGATTTTGAGCATATTGGTGGTCGCCAAATGGCGTACGTCCTCCGGTGGCGAGTCCTTCGGCCCGCGACTGCTCGCGGATCTGTCACCGATAATGGCGTTCGCGCTGTTTCCGCTCAAGGATTCCATCCGCAATCGACGCGCGCTCGCGGTCGCCTTCGCATTGCTTGGCGCATGGTCGATAACCGCCAACGGTTTTGGCGCGTTTATCAGTTATCGGGGATGGAACCGCTGGGCGCTCAACGATGCCGACACGCGACTGTGGTTGTGGGGCGACAATCCGGTCGTCGA
This sequence comes from uncultured delta proteobacterium, assembly GCA_963724395.1. GTDB lineage: Bacteria > Desulfobacterota > Binatia > Binatales > Binataceae > Binatus. The sequence goes on from CAVRUK010000006.1 coordinate 2,396,187, forward strand.
TCCGTTTCGCTCGCTTCTCGACTCGATCAGAATTGCGCTGGCTCATCGTCCAACCAGCCGAAGCTCGCCCGACCTGCTCGATGCCCGCTTCATCGTGCTCGATCCGCCTCGACCCGATGCCGCGCCGGGAGCGCACGTCCGCGTTGCCCTGCGCGCAACCAACACCGGCAAGGCGGTCTGGCTCACGGGGCGTTCACCGGATGAACCCGGTGTGGTCAGCCTGGGATGGGAGTGGAAGCGCGAGGGTAAGGCGGTCGGCGAGAGCGAAGCGCGGCGCGAGCTTCACCTGAACGTATTTCCGGACGACTCGATGGATGTACAGGCATCCGCGCTGGCGCCCGATGCGCCCGGCCAGTACGAGCTGGAAGTTTCGCTCGCGGCGGGAACCGGAAACCATGCGCCTCGTACAATTGGGCTGCCCTTGACGGTTCCGATAACGGTCGTCGGCGCCGACGCGGCATCCGGCAGCGCGCCGTAACCGGCAAATCAGATCAGAGGTTGCGGCCGAGCGGTAATCATTTGCTGCCGCTGGCGGGAGTCGGCTGGCCGCCGGGGCCACCGCCACCGCTAAACCCTCCGGCTCCAGCCGCGGCCCCTACGCCAACGCCAGCCGCCAGGCCTACTCCGAGCGCGGTCGCACCAAGCGCGCCCAAACCTGCACTTCCTTCCCAGAATGCGCCGCATCTGATCTCGCTATGCTTTCCCTGGTGAACGTCCCGGCATTGCGGAGGATTGTCAGTATTGCAGAACAGCACCGTGCCGTCCTCGACGTCGACGCGGGTCCGTTTGCGGCATCCCTTCGAGCCTTCGTGCTCGTCTTCGTCGTAGTCGGTATCCCACTCGGTCCCGCGAACGGCTCCGACGGCGTTGGGGGTGTTCACCTGGAAGTTCGTCGAACTCCCGCGCATCGCACCTACGATCAAGGAGTGCAGATGGCCGCCCAGCAGTCCGACCTTGCTCGGTGCGCCTACTCCGTTGACCAGCACGCTTTCGTCAAATGTCAGGGTCGATGAGGGCCCCAATTTCAGAGAGCTATTGTCCACCAGCGCGATGGTCATTGCGGTGTTCGCGTCGGTCGCTACCTTGTCGTGCAGCATGATCGGCAGATTCGGCGCAGCCGCGATGGTCGCGCCGTTGCGTTGAATGTTCGCCGTACCTTGCAGTTGAGAGATCGTGCCGACCGTATTTTGTGCGCGCGCGGCTGGAACCGCTGTCACAAACGCAAGCATTGCCAGCACGAACAGCGAAGCGATTCTAGAACATCTCATCTGCTTTTGCCTCTGCATTATGGCCTGCGTTATTCAATCCCCTCTATTCAAAAACTGACCGCGCTCAGTATTGCAAAATGCCTAGATTGACGAAAAGGGGGTGAATTTGGCGCCAATACGTATACCCTTTAACCGGTAGCAGTGGCTAGAGCCATTACGACCCGCATCTTTGACAATTTCATGAAGGTTATGCTTGAGCATTTTTCAGTTGATGGCGGCCTCTGAGCGATCGCTCAAGATACCCACCGCGTCATCCTGAAGACTGACGCGATGATCTCTCGCCAACACGGTCGTGTAGAGATTCAGCGTCCGAGCACCCATTTTACGGATTCCGAATTCGTTGACGACCCTATCGCGCGCGGCACGTCCCATCCTCATCCGCAGCTCGGAGTCGAGTAACAGCCGGTTGAGCGCGTCCGCCATCGCATCGGAACTCCTGGGCTCGACCGTAAAGCCGGTAACGCCGTCCAGCGACGCGTAAGGAACGCCGGAATCGATCCGGGTGTTTACCACCGGCCTGCCACACGCCATCGCCTCCAATTGAACCAATCCAAAGGCCTCGCTGCGCTCACACGACGGCAGCGCGAAAATATCGCAGGCGTGATAGTAGCTGGCGAGCTCGTCGTGGACCTCGCCGAGAAAAATTACCCGCTCGGAGGTCCCGTTGCTTGCGGCTTCGCGCTCGAGTTCGGCGCGCAGCGGGCCTTCGCCAATAATCACCAGCTTGGCGTCGACCTTGGACATCGCCTGGATGAGAAACTTCATTCCCTTGTAATAAACCAGCCGCCCAACCGCCAGAATCACCCTCGGCCCGAAACGCTGGCGCAGCCTGTCGGTGAGCGACCGGTCAACGCGGTCGTTATCGAATTGCCGCGCGTCGATTCCATAGGGAATCAAATGGCAGCGGCCGGCGTGCTCGCGGAGCACCGGTGAGCTAGCGATATAAGCGGGCGAGGTGGCGACAATCGCGGCGCATCGGTTAAGCAGCAGGCGTTCGAACGGCTGATAGAGGCGGGCCAGCCGCCGTTGGCGCACGACGTCGCTGTGCCAGGTCACGACCAGCGCTCCGGCAGGCCGTCCGATCAGGCAGGCGATTACTGCGGCCGGGTTTGGCAGATGCAGATGCACGATATCCGCGCGTTCGCGCCGGAGACTGTTGATCATAGCCGGGCATATCGGCGCCGCAGCCAGCGTCATCACCCGTCCGAGCCGGACCAGGTCGATGCCCTCGACGCTGCAACGGTCCTGACGCAAACGATCGTTGGCGACGATCACTTTCAGATCGACCGACTTGCGCAACTCTGAACACAGGTCCAGGAGATGCGACTCGATACCGCCATGATGGGGCGCAAAGTACTTGCCGATCTGCAATACGCGCAGCCGGCCTCCGTTGGAGGTCATCGACGCAACCCTGGCACTTGGACGCCCGCGCTTTGAACTGATTTGTACAAACTCGGAACAGCACGATACCTTCGGTTCGTCCGCAGCTAATCACGCCACTCCCGTTAAGCATGACCCGCCGGACGAACCGGGAAATCGAAACCAGGAGTCGATCTAATGGGACGGCGTACTCGGTCCCGAGCTGCCACCGCCACCGCTGAAACAGCCCGCGGCCGCGCAAGCTCCCAGTCCTGCCCCCGTCGCGACGAACAGTGCGGCGGCACCGATGACCGCGCCGCCTCCAAGCCACGCCGCGCCGCAAGCACCCGGCGGATTTTGAGACGAAGACGCGACTACAGTGGGTGATAGTGACCAGTCTTCTGTCAGACCTTCCGCCGGGATCGAGCTGTTGGTCGCCCCTGGCTGGAAACCTCCGGGCGGATTCACCGAGGTCTTGTAAGTGCCTGGGTCGATTCCTGTGATGCAATATCTACCGGCATCGTTGGTCGTCCCTTGCCCAACTACCTTTCCGCTCGCGTCTGTGACGGTAACTTGTGCTCCGCCTACTGGACCGCCGGGTCCGCCCACTTGACCGGTGAGGTCAGAACAGAAAGCAACCGGCGTAAAAGAAAGGCACAGAGAAACCAGCGAACAAACCGCCACATATGATCTATTTTTCAAGTCGGGGACCCTCCCGTGAACTGCTACTTCCGTTTTAACTGTCGAATTCCAACTGCCCTACAAATCGAACCGACTTCCCCGCTTGCGTCGAACCCTTCAGGTTTACGGTGTTTCCGGCGGCACCGGAAACATATACCGGTGTCGCAACTGTTTCTCCCTGCGTCGCCAACGTCTTCATTTAATGATTCAGAATTGGTACTCGCCGCTTATCGCCAGTGGCGGCCCGGACTTCGTTTGTTGTCAGTATGCTACCAGAAAACGTCTCATAAGGTAACAATTCACCACGTTAGCTGTCAAGCCGCGTCAGTTTCGGCTGATGCCGCTTTTTTTATCATTAAATCAAGGTAATGGAAAACAGTCAGAATCAGGCGGCGAGGCGTCGGCGATCCGCAAGCTCCCGATAATAGGCGCTATATTGCCGCGCGACTGTGGCAACCGAATAGGCTTGCACGCGCTCGAATCCACGCCGCGCCATCTCGGCGCGCAACTCCGCGCTGCCAATCGCTTCGCGTATCGCTTCGGCCCAAATCCGGGCGTCATTCTCGGGCAGGACCTTGCCGGCATCTCCGATGACGTAGGGTATTTCTCCAGAGTCGCTGCCAAGCACCGGTACGCCGCACGCAAAAGCCTCTATCGTCATGCGTCCGAACTGTTCTCGCCATCGCTGCCCAGTCTGACTGGGGGCGAGAAGAAGATCGGCGGCGCCGAGATAGGCCGGTACGTCGCGATGCGGCACCAGGCGGATCTGCACACGATTGCTCCAATCGCGAGCTGCGGCCCAATTGCGAAGATTGGCTTCCATCGGACCAGCACCCAATACCAGCAAGCTCCATGGAGTTGAGCTGCCGACTAACTCCATCGCGCCCATTATTAGATCGATTCCCTTCTCATGGGTCAGTCTGCCGACATAGGCGACAATTGGGGGAAGCAAACCGAGATCGCGCGCGACCGCCTGCTTGCGATCCGGCGTGAAGGGCCTGAAGGCGTCGAGATCTACGGCGAAGGCTATGATTTGGCCCCGCTCTTTCGGATAACCACGCTTGGTCATCGTTTCGAATACCAGATTGCCGCCGGTAATCCACCCTTGTGCGCGTTCGCGAACGGAGCGTTCGAAGTAAGAAAACGGATACGGGTACCGCTTCTCTATATTTTGATTGGTGCGAAAGCAGAACGTTGCGTTCGACTTCTCTATCGCCCTCGCGATTTGATAGCCCGCGTAGGTGTACGGCTCCTCCCAGCCGTCAACGACGTCAAAGGCGCCGTTTTCGATTAGCGCCGCAAGACCGCGGCGATCATAGGCGAATATTTGCGGCCAATTCGTAAACCGCGCCGCGAGAGCTCGCAGCTCGAGGTTGGATTCCGGCGGTTCCGGTTGCAATTCGATCAGGCCGAGTCCGCTGCGGAAGGCGATTGGCGCGGCCACGGTCACATCAAGCTGAGGGTCGCGCGCGACCTCTCGACTCACCGCACGGTTTTCCGCGACCACGCAGGAGTGGCCAATCGTGAGGACGCGAATGCGATGATTCAACGGTTTTCCACCATTGGCGTCGAAAGGGCCGCGAGGCATTCGTTCAAATCCGCGCGTTCCGCGGGTGTCGCGATCACATAGGAGTCCCAAGGCACTTCGAAAATCGTTCCGCCACTGCCCAGTACGTTTGCGCGATAACCAATCGCTTCGAGCGCCGATGCGATTTCCACGTTGGTGCCGTGCAGCTCGATAAACAGCAGTGGCCTGTGGCGCATCAGGGTTTCATGCCCTCCAGCCAGCACGTCGGCCTCCGCGCCTTCGACATCTATTTTCATCACGTCGGGAGCAGGCAGGTGCGCTTCACTCATGAGCGTGTCCAGGCGCCGAATCTGTACCGTCTCGGTGCCGGCAGGTTTGGTGGGAACCCGGCCGACCGTCGCAAGCATGCCGTGGGTTGAGATTTCGGACCGCAGAAAACTGGCTTCGCCGTCGTGATTGCCGAGCGCGACCCGGATCACGCGAATCGAATCGAAATGGTTCAGCCTGGCGTTGACTTCGATTTGATCGGCGTTTCCAGCCATTGGCTCAAAACTGATCACATGACCTCGCGACGGATCGATCAACCGGCATGCCACCGTGGAGTGGAAACCGACATTGGCGCCCACGTCGAAGAAGGTCATGCCGGGCTTGAGCAACGCGAGCATCGCGCGCTGCACTCCCGGTTCGGACGTGCCCAGCAGATAGCCCGCGTTGGAGCGGCCGGGATTGAAGAGCAGTCCCTTGCCGACTCCCTTGCGAATTTTTCCCTCCTGCCCCTGGATGCGTTTGGTGGACCATTCAAACACCCGTCGAACCGCCGGATGCTTCCACGAAGCGTTCGACACCGCCCCGATCCATGAGCGCGGCAACATTCCGACCATCGAAGTGAAAACGCTCATAACTCTAGGTATTCAACTGCGCGACGATGTGTCGTCCAGCACGCACTTGATTCTGGAACAGATGAACTCGACGTCCTGACGGGTGAGTTTCACGCCACACGGCAGACTGAGGCCGCGGCGCGACAGGTCTTCGGCGACTGGGAACCGGCCGCCTGAATCGTACTTCCGCGTCGGCGGCAGCGTATGCAACGGTTTGAAGAATGGACGAGAATCAATTCCGCTCGCGCGTAGCTCGGCCATCACTGTATCCGCCTCGAGACGATTGGGAAGAACCGCGCAAACCATCCAGAAGGAACTTTCGGCCCACGACATCGAAGGGTTGAGTTTCAAATCCTCACGATCGCCCAGAAATTCCCGATACCACTGCATGATCTGCCGCTTGCGCGCGATCAACTCAGGCGCGCGCCTGAGCTGCGCGAGTCCCAGCGCGGCTTGCAGATTTGTGATGCGGTAATTGTAGCCGATCTCGGAATGGTAGTAGCGCGTCTCGGGACGCATCGCGTGATCGTGCAGAAAGTTAGCGCGCGCGGCCAGCGCGGAATCGTTCGTCACCAGCATCCCGCCTTCGCCGCTCGTGATCAGCTTGTTGCCGTAGAAGGAAAAAATGCCGGCGTTACCCAGACCGCCGGTTATGCGACCCTTGTACAGCGCGCCGTGGGATTCGGCAGCGTCTTCGATCACAGTCAGCTTGTGACGCGCAGCCGAATCCAGGATCGGATCCATGTCGGCCGGATGACCATAGAGATGAACCGGAATGATCGCGCGCGTGCGCGGCGTGATGGCCCGCTCGACGGCGGCCGGATCGAGGCACCAGGTATCCGGCTCCGAGTCCACGAACACGGGCACGGCGCCGGCATAGATGACCGCGCTCGCAGTCGCGATAAAGGTCAGGGTCGGCACGATAACTTCGTCACCCGGCCCGATTCCAAGCGCGGCGATAGTGAGATGCAGCGCGACAGTACCGTTGGCGGTGCTGACGCCATGACGCGTATGGCAGAAATCGGCGAACCCCCGCTCGAACTCCTCGACGTAGCGTCCCAGGGAGGAAACCCATCCCGAGCGCACCGCGTCGGTCACATACTCGATCTCGAGTTCACCGATGTCCGGTTCGGCGATTGGATAAAATTTTCGCGCGTCCGTTTTCTCAGCCAATCTTTTCGACCCCTGTCTGCTGACCTCGTTTCATCAAGTCGTCCAGCAGGCGCCCGGTCTTGTTGCGAAAGCCCTCATAACTGAATTCCGCCTCGATTCGGGCGTGCGCCGCAAGACCCATCCGTCGCCGATTTTCGTCATCGAGCAGGATTGTCGCGATGGCATCGCGCATCGCGCCCTGATCGCGGGGCGAAATGATTCGGCCGTTTTCGCCGTCGATTACCGCTTCCTGCGAACCGTCTTCATTGCCGACCACAATCGGTTTGCCGCAAGCCGCCGCCTCGAGCGGTGTCAGCGGCACGCCTTCGCCCTTGCCGTGCCCGCGTTCGCTCACGAGCGAAAACATGTCGCCGAGATTATACACGTCGGGAAGCGTTGCCTCCTGCACGGAGCCGATGAAAAAGGCCTTGCGCTCAAGCCCCATTTCCCGCGCGCGGCGCTGGAGCCTTTCGCGATCGCCGCCGTCGCCGGCGAAGATGCCGATCACGTTTGGATTTTCCTTGAACGTCGCGAGCGCATCGAGCAACCGGTCATATCCTTTGTATCTCGTCGCCTCTTCCATCCTCCCGAGCGTCAGCACATAGCGGAAGTCAGGACCGCGCGGGATTCCGAAGTGCTCCAGCAGGTCGGTGCGCCGCGGCTGCGGATGGAAGCGCGACAAATCGACGCAATCCCAAATCACCCGTACGCGCTCCGGTTTGATTCCGTAATCATCCACGACAAAGTCGCGCGAGAAGTGACAGTCCGAAACCACCGCATCGGCTCCCGATAGCAACCGTCGATAAGCCCATTGCCATCGGCTCCACAATTCCCGCCCGTAGACATTGGCCACCAATCGCCCGCCAATCGCAGCCATTCGGGCAGCCCACGCCGCCGGCAGCAGACGCACATGACTCGACCATACGATCGCGGGACGCGTCGCGAAGGCACGATTCGCACCTTGAGCAAGATATGAGCCCTCGCTGCTCAAGCCGATCCCACGTCCATGGTAGTCGACTTGAAACGGCTCCTCGAAGTCGTTCGGTCGTGGCGGAATCAGGGACATGACATTGACGTTTTCGGCGCCAGCGAGTTCGCGCAGCGCGCGAATCTGGTAGCGGCAGTATCGCGAGATTCCGCCTTTGTCGAAAACTCCGATCCCGAGAAATAGAATCCTCAAATATTTTTCCCGACGAGCTGTGCTTCCGGCAAAGTCATGATGCAATTCTGCAGCCGGACGGGATCTCGCACCGTGGGCCGCCGCCGGACGTAACCCGACGATTCGAGCAGTGTCACCGGATCGCCTCCCGAAACGCCGCGCCATCCCGGGTTGTCTTCGATGATCAAAAAGCGCGGGTACAACTCGTGCGCAACATTCGCCAAGTACCGCTTGAGCACCCGGTATTCGGCGCCGCAGATGCCGATCCATGCGCCGTCAACTTTCCGAATCTGCTGATCGTGAACGACCGCTTCCAAAGGACGGCCATTGATGCTCACGCCGTCGCTCGAATCCGATAACAGCGAGCTGGTCGCCCTGGTGCCTCGTGGAGGAAGTCCTAGATGCATCGCGCCTTCATGATCCGACACGCCCAGGTTGAGCGCGGTCACGTTGCGGGCGTCGTTGAGTCGCAAGTTGTATTCGAGCCACTCGAAGCTGACAGGATTCGCTTCGATCGCTAAGACCGATCCGCGGGCACGCACGATCCTCGACGCGATCAGAGATGAAAACCCGACGTGCGCGCCGATATCCAGGAATACATTGCCTGGGCGAAGGTTGCGAACCATGAAGCCAACGTCGGCGGAGTCCCAAAGTTGCGGTGCGAACAGCAGGCCCCCCTCCACCCAATCTTCGGGGTCCAGGCACATCTTGAAATCGCGAACCCAAACCGTCGCCCTGGAGCGGGCCTTGCGCAAATAAATGCGCTGTGCGAGGCGCGCGAAGCGAATCGTGCCTTTTACCGTAGGCAGCCTTCGGGTTAACAGCAGCCAGCTGCGCAATTCGCGATCGAGCATCGGCGGTCGTCCTGCAGCGCTACTGCGCTCCGTTGACCGATGCGCGCAGAGCCGCAACCGTGTGCCTGATGTCGAAGCGGCGATCGTAAAGTTCGCGCGCTGCCATTGCCAGCCGCCGCCGTTCATCCCCGTCGTTAGTCAATTGCCGCACCAACCCTGCCACCGCCGGCAAATCGTTCACCGGCGCAATCGCCACCGCGCGCGACTCCTGCCACAGCGGTTCGGTCAGCGGACCTGAGGTGGTCACCACGGGACATCCATGTTCCAGCGTCGCCATGCAACTGCCGCGCCGTGTAGTAACGCCGTCGGGATAGTACTGGATCATCAGGTCGCAGGCGGCGATCGAGCGCGACAAATCCGCAGGCGCGAGCGCACCGGTAGCGTGCACTCGATTCGCGAACGAACGATGCCGATCGATCATTCGGTCACGAAACTCCACTCCGCCGTTTCCGATCAGGAGCACGGAGAGAGCCGCGTCCTGCGCCAAACCAGCCGCAAGCAACGCCGTAGTCCCAGCCGCGTAAACCGATCCGTAAGCGCCGAAGTGTCCCGCAATCTTGCCGCCATTCGGCGCGAAGCGCCGACGTATCGCATTAGCACCAGCTTCGTCTTCGACCAATGGAACATTGCTGAATATTGGAAGCCATTGAATAGTCCGTCGCATCCCGGTCATCGACCGCAACAACGGTTCCCACGCCGGCGTCGTCACGAAGAGGCGCTGCGCCGAGCGCGCCAGTATCAGCGCCATCGTACGCGTGACCACGCCGAGAAAATTGTGCCGCATCGATTGGCTGCGGGCGATCGGGAACGCGACTTCATGGAACATCACACCGAGCCGCTCGCGTTGCCGCGACGCGAGCCAGACGCACAGCGGCAGGTTCATCGCCTTCCATCCGAAAGCGTGCGGCACATATTGGAGGAGGACTTGGGACTTCGACCTTCGATCGATTCCACGCTCCATCGCCGCGATCGATCGCGGGCCGAAATCATCGGGCAAGCGATGGACCCGAATGGGCCCATTCTCTATTGCTGGATTGGAATTCCCCGGCGTCCAGACATGAACCTCATCACCACATCGGGACAGGGCTTCGCCGACCAGATGCGTGTAGTCGCCGACGCCGCCGATGTCGGGAGGATACTCACCGGTTATGAGATGCCATATCAAAACGTATCCTTCCTTTGATTCGAGGCCTTTTTTCTTTTTTCAACATGCCGAGCGTTCCGCAAGAAAACCGTTTGCAGAGTCATGATGCGAGCCAGCTGCCGCCTCCGAAAGAATCGGAAGCAGGAGGCGCATATGCCGCTCGAGGGTGAATCGACGGGCGACTTCGACCGCGCCTTCGCACAGGCGCGCATGGTGCATTGGATCGGCGAGGCACTTTACGATGGCGTCGGCAAGACCGGCGGCGGTCGGCGGGTCGCCCGGCGCGAGATGACCGTTGACGGCGTCAAGCAGCCACTCGGGGTTGCCGCCGACGGCGAACGCCGCCTGCGGTACCCCATAAAGACCAGCCTCGCGACCTACCAGCGCTGAAGGCTCGGGCCAGAGGCTTGGTACCACTAACAGATCGGACGCCCGGTATAGCCGTTCGAGCGCCTCGCCGCTGAGCCAGCCCACAAATTCGAAATGGATGTTTGGGTTTGCCGCATGGATGGAATCCGCTTTACGCTGCCATATTGAGCTGTCCGCTCCGTCGCCCGCCAGCGCCAGGTGCAGCGTGCGTCCGAGCATGCGTGCCGCACGCGCCACCGCCTCGAGTAACCGCATCCCACCCTTGAGCTTCACCATCCTTCCGACGAAGAGCAGCCGGTGCGGTTGCTCGTCAGCAGGTTGAAGATTTGATGCGGCAAGGGGGAATTCGTTTCGTCCAACGGGAACCACACGAACCTCTTCGGGCTTGAATGCGTGTCGCAGATACTCGGCACGGATGTATTCGGAAGGCGCCAGGATAGCCGAATACTTCCGAAGGAGCGTCGAGCGCTCCGATTGGGCGCAGTACTGGCGCCACATGGTGAGCGGATTGAGGCCGCCGCATCGATGCGGATAATAGTGAACAAGACATCCCGCCCCGAAGCGCCGCGTACATGGACGCACCACCGGAAACTTGAAGCTCTTCGCACCGCTGATGCAGGTGCCGTAGTAGCCGTGCGCGTAGAATACGGCGGGCGCCACTTGCAGCAGGCCACGCATCAGTTCGAGCCCGAGATGCCCGTGGGCGTAAACGACATCCGGCTTCCATGCGCGAAGTTTTTCCAACGCTCGTTCGATTCCGGATTCCTGAACGCTCCAAGCCGCTACACTCCCGGCCAGTTTGATCGGTGTCGCCCCCTGATGCAGGCCCGATTCAGTCAGGAACGCCACGTCGCATCGATTTTCCGCCAAGGCGGGAACCAACATTTCGAGATAGGACTCGATCCCACCCACGCGGTCACGATTCTGATTGACGATTACGATGCGCATCATTCGGCCGTGCGCCGATTACGAAATGTCACGTTCCGATTCATGTCGAGAGGACGTCGCCGTAAACCTTTTCAAGCCGATCGATCACACACTCCCAATCGTAGTGCTCGAGCGCGAAGCGGCGATTGTGCCGCCCCATCGACTCCGCCAAACCCGGATCGCAGAGGATCTCGATGAGACCCGAGGCCAGGGCATCGGCATCGCCGACAGGCACCTTGCGTCCGCCGCGCGGCGCGTCCACGACGTAGGCCAGGCCGCCAGCGTCGGTCGCAACCACCGGCTTGCCACACGCCATCGCCTCGAGCGCGGTTAAGCCGAACGGCTCGCCATGCGAAGGAAGGCAATAGACCGTGCACGAGCGCATAACCTCTGCCACGCGATCGCGTGAAACCGGACCGATCATCCGGATTCGCGCTCGCGAAGGCATCGCCGCGATTTTGTGCCGCACACCGCCGGCCTCCGGTCCGTCGCCTGCGATGTCGAGCCGGCATTGCGGAATCGCAGCGGCTACCGTCTCGAAAGCCTCCAGAAGCGTATAGATCCCTTTGCTAGCGTACAGGTTCGCCAGGAACAGGACTGACGGACCATCCGACAGTGCTCCCTCAGGTGCTGGTGCAAAGCGCTGGGTATCCACGCCGTAGGGGACGACGAACATGCGCGGGCCGCAGCGTTCGGGCTCGCGCAAGGCCGAAGCTGCGGCCTGCGTGCTCAGGATAAGCGCCGCTGCCGCGCGCTCCTGCGCCAGGTTCGCGCGCTCAACGATGCGGTCGAAGGCCCATCGCCATCCGCTACGCATGCTACCACCGGGAGCCGAGTCGGATCCGGGCCACGCCGGTACGAACGGGCCGAGTACCAGCGGCACTCCTGTGCGAAGCAATCCCGCACTCAGGCCCGGATAAACGGGATTGAGTTGTTGGATCAAATCGAACGGTGCGCCGCGCGCGAGCCGCTTGAAGATTGCGCGAATCTTCATCATCGCTTCAAGTGGCCGCATCGCAGCCAAAGGTGCGCGCAAACGATATGGATGGATTGCCAAGCCGGGCGGAAGATCTCGGCGGACATCGAAGGCAGCCGCGGCGACATGAACCTTGTGACCGCGCCGGGCGAGACGGCTTACAAATTCCCAGGCCGCAAGCCCATCGCCATTGGGATGGTGGTCCGTCAGGAAGGGCGAGGGGTGTGAGATGAAGACTTTCAGCGCGGGCAAGCGAGCCTCGTTTCTTCGTCTGCGAGCGGCGCTTTGCCGCTGACAGATCGGTTCTGGACGCTCGAATCGGACTGCCGCTGCAGCACAACGGTCAGGCCGCACCACATCGCAGGGTCGCGTAGCAGGCGCGCGCTGATCCAGATTCTCATCGATGGACCGGCTCAGCGACTGCGAACGTTTGACTTCGCCGGATCTGAAACCTGGCGGACAACGAATGCCCGACGGCGACCAGCGGCCGCTCGAGCAGGTAGTAACTGGCCGAGGCGCAGACGAATAGAGCAACGATGTTCAGAGGCCATTCCTGCAGCCGGCCGAACGGGAGCGGTCGCGGAACTTTCCATGTCACAAGGAATAGCTGCTGCCATAGGTAAAGGCTGTACGAAATCCTCCCGATCCAGCGCATTGGCGAGGTTTCGAGAATCCGGCTGAAAAAAAGCCCGGGATTGAGAACCGTGCCAACCAGTATGACGGGAACCAGGAAGCTCTCCCACGTCATCTGCATCGGCGGGTTCAGAGCGATGCATGCGATCAGCGCCAGCAGCAGGCTGCCTATCACAGTTGCCGACAGGCGCCGGGCCAAAGTCGCTCGGTAAGCCGGCACGCTGGCGATCACCGCAATCCAGCATCCCCATAGCAAGCCGTCGAATCGCGTGTCCGTTCTCTCGTAAATGTCGTCGGACAGGACGCCGGGCCAGATTTGTCCATGGAACCAATGAAAGTCCGCTATCCGCCACAGCGCGACGGCGACCGCTATCCCCGGCAAGTAGTGCCTTGCACGACTGGACCCGAGCGTCAGCAGCGCGGCGGGCCAGATCAGGTAGAAGTGTTCCTCGACCGCGAGCGACCAGAAGTGCCCGGTGTACCATCCGGATCCCTCGGGCATCACGATGTAATTGCGGGAAAAAAACACACTGCTCAGCCATTCGCGCGGGCTGACGACGACCACGCCGGCTATCGCGAGCAGGCCAACTATCGCCAGATATGCAAACGCCGGCGGCAGGATCCTGAACACTCGCCGTATATAGAAGCTGCCGAGACTTATCTCCCCGGTTTTCTCATTCTCGTCGAGCAATCGCCCGCAGATCAGTAGTCCGCTGATACCAAAAAACAGGTCAACGCCGAATACTCCGCGCTGGCTCGCTGTGTACCATACCGAACTAGCGTATTGACCTCCCGGGTAGAACAATGCGCTGCCGCCGTGCGCGAATATCACCAGCAGGATCGCGATCGCGCGCCATCCGTCGAGAGTCGGGCGGTAGTCTTTCGAAGGACGGCTCACGGAGCGAGCGAGGTTAAGCTTACGAGCATCATGCTACCGGGAAAGGTGTTGATGTTAATTCCGCGCCGGAAGGCTTATGAGCGGCTATCTGAAAGTCGGAGCGCCAGGTAGTGACCGATCCGCTGACGCCAGAGATTCCTGTCACCTGCCCGCAATACCAGCGCGCCGGCGTATATGACTGCGGCAACGTTTGCCGCCAGGAATTCGAGTGTGAATGGAATCCAGCCGGCCGCGACTCCTCTGCGATGCGCCACGTACCAGATAAGTGCCGTCCAGGGCAGGGCTATCAGCGTCGCGCGGGCCGTCTCGCGGGCGACTGCGGGCGCTTCCACCCCGAAACGTCGGCAATAGACCCGAACGTCGTACCACGCATCGGTCGCGCAAAATGCGATCACTGTGGCGAGCGTCACTCCATATAGCCCCAGCCATTCCCCTAACAGGAAGCTAAGGCTGAGGTTCATTATTGAACCGGTGGTACTCACCCAGACGCGGTCGCGCGTGTGACCTTGCATGTCGATCAAGAACGAGAACAGCGCCAGGAAACCAAACAGGACGCCCTGTATAGATGTGAGCAACGCAAGGCGATCCCCAGCGTAATGCTCGGCGCCTACCCATAAACTCACAAAGCGTGCGTCATAGGCGGCCGCGGTGAGACCTACAGCCATCCCAAAGCCCACCACGAAGCGGACCAGTTCCAGCGTCCGCTCCTGAAGCAATGCGGGTCTTTCGCTTGCGAGAATTTCAGACAGTCCCGCCCAACTCGCGCCGGCTACCGCGGCGAAGCTCTGAGACACCGAAGCGACCAGCCTCTGTGTCACGATGAAGGACGTCACTGCTGCCGGGGCCGCAACCAGCGCCACGACGATGTAGTCCGTCATCAGGTTGATTTGGTTGCCAGTCCCGACCACCGTGAAGGACCGCCGCAATCTGTTCAAGCGCGCGCGATCTACCTCGGCAGGTGGAGCCCGCAGGAAACCCGGCACGTAACGCAAGGCGAACAACGCGAGCACGATCGCGGAAACTCCGCTCGCCGCGACGAATGCGATCGACTGGCCCACCAGTCCGTAACCCAGCCACGCGAGCCCTACCCCAAGCGCCATCCAGGCCAGAGATTGTAAAAGAGACGCTATCGTCTGTAAGTAGCTTCGCTGCAAGCAGCCCAACACTGAGCCTAGGAACTGCGGTGCGCCAAGCGGAACCGCCGCCACACCTACCAAGCTCGCGATTCGAAGCTCATTACGCATACCTGGCGTAACCGGCACCACTACTGGCATGAGCCACGCCAGCAACACAGATGCTGGAAGAACTACGACCAGCGATTGCCGCAAGATTAGCTTGAGGGCCGTCCGGGTCAGTCCTGCTAATCGGAGAAGTTGTCCGCGGCCCGCCCACTCTAATGCGAGTACGCATAGCGCTGAGTCGAGACCGAAATACAAGTAACCCGCGTAGCCACTCCATTGCTGCGAAGCCCGCAGTGCGCCGAAGCGCTCGCTACCGAGGTAACGGATCAGTAGCGGCGTCGCGACGAACCCCGCGAGCATCACCGCCGCAGTCCGGATCATGGTGGCCAGCATCGCGAGCGCGGCCAGCGCCGTGCGACCCGAGCCGTGTGACGGCGGGGTGCCGGCGTCTTCGTTAGAAGGCGTTTCTATATTGCTGTGGACTTCCAAGCTGGCAGACCCTCAAGCCGGCTCGCAGCTCGAGGCGAGAATCTCGCGCGCCATGTCATCCCACGTGTACTGCCGCAACTGACGGGACAAGGGGATCACGCGCTGCTTCCATAGTTCGAGTTGCGAACGCCACAAAAGCAGCTTCTCAACCAACTCTTCCACCCGTTCCGGATCGTCAAGAAGGTGGTTCCCGAGTTCGGCCGGATAACGTTCCGCGACCCCGGCGCCGGCGCTCACGATCGCGGGGATCCCGCAGCATAGGGCTTCGTGGACGTTGAGCCCATACGCCTCGTAGCGCACCGGCGAGACCAGCAGGTCGCAGGCACGCAACAGTAGCGGCACGTCACGGCGAAAGCCGAGAAAATGAATGCGCCGCTCCATCCCTGATCGGTCGGTCCTCTCTCGCCATATAGGAGCTTCCGCCCCCGTGCCGATAACGACTAATTCTGCGTCCCACCGGAGATCGCCGCAGAGAATCTTCCACGCCTCGAAAAGTGTGTCGAACCCCTTCCGCCGGTCCCCGATAGCCCCGACGAACGCTACCATCGGCGTCCCGTCATTCCATCCGAGTCCGCGCCGAATCGCCGCGCGCTCGTCAGGCGATGCGGGCCGGAACAGCTCCGGATCTGTGCCGTAGTAAATTGTGCGCACTTTGGAGCGAGGGATGCCCGGCCGCCCTTCCAGATCCTCGCGCGTGCGGTTCGAGTTGGTAATCACGATATGGGCGCGACTCAGCGCGCGGCGTTCGCCGGTGCGTGCCATCCGGTTTGAAAGCGCAAGCTTGATTCGATGTACCAGCCCGGCGCTCGTTTCGCGTCGATAAGCAGCGTGCACATAATGCACCCAGTTGACATCATCCCAGATACAATTCCCGCCGTTGGCGATTACCTTACCGCCGCGTTGAGAGATCCGACGTGCCCACCTGCGCCCGATTCGATCGAGCAGCGGCGCCGCCAACATGTATGAACGAGCCAGCTTGGGCACGCGATGCACTATCACGTTGGGGCGCATAGCGAGTTCCGGATCTACTCTGTACGCAACCAGATGCGTCTCGGCGCCGCGTTCGGCCACGTATCGCGCCAGCGCGTAGTTGGCGCGGTCCATCCCTCCCGTCTTGACGAAGTCTCCGGTGACAATGAGGTACGGCTTCATCGACCCCGCATTTGATTGGAACTTTCCTGGGCGTTCGAAAGAGCCACCGCAAACAGGATCGCGTTCAACATCCAGAACTCCATTCCCATCTGGCTGCCGAAAAAAGGATAGCCAAGAGAAGTACCCACCGCCCCGACGTCGTATGCGCAAATCACCGCCGCCAGGATAGCCATTTCCGGATCGATTCGCGCCAGCGACAGCCTGAAGGCAAACAGGGTCGTCACCGCGATTGCGTAGAGGTAAACAAGGATCAGGGGAATGCCCCCGTCCACCAACCAGGCGGTGAACTGCTCTTCCGCCCAGATGCTGGCGGTGTTGGGATCGGAATTGTCGCCGAAGTAATGATTCATCATCCCCCAGCGCCCCAGTCCTGCGCCGAGCGGATACTGGGGCAGGAGTTCCTCGATCGAGTACTCGATGAAATGACCGCGATTCTCATGATAGACGGTTCCGGGGTCGGCCGCCGTAAGTGTGGCGAATCGGTCGGCGACCTCATTGCCCCCGACCGCGATTGCCCAGGTGAAGCCGAAAAACGCGACCACGCCGAGCACCGCGAGCAGCCGGGTCAAGGTTCCGGCTTCGTACCTGCGCCAGGCAGGCAGGGTCGCGCGAACCCTCGCGCGCCTGATGGCCAGGATGATGGTCAGCACGGCGGCGCAGATAACCAACATCACCAAACACGACCGCACGTGAGAGAGAAAAATAGCGGCCAGGCCCACCAGCATCGTTCCGATCGCAACCATTCTGCTCGACCACTTCCTCCATGTCAGCATGAAGCCCGCGCCGAACAGCACCGCGTAAATGCCCGCCGTTCCGGATCCGCCGGGGGAGTCCGTCAGCCCCATCGCGCGGAACACCTGTTCCCCGTACGCGTTCCGGAACTGCAGGCCTCTCATATAGGCTCTGCCCTGGTTGAGGATGACCGTGGAAATAGCAGGTTCGAATCGCCCCGGGTAGTAAACCTGCACGATACCGAGCAGGGCGCTCAACGATTGGAATATCCAAATCAGAAGCAGCACGCGGCGCAGACTCGTCACATCGACCGACAGGCGCGGAACCCAGAACACCGGACCCAGTATCGCCAGGTACATCGCGATTTGTGCCGCGCCGGCAGCCAACGTGTTGGTGGTCGGATTGAAAAACTCCAGCGCAACAATAGCCATTACGAACTTTGCCGGCTTGACTGCGGGCGAAGGCGTCCCCTTGCCACGCAGCCCGAATAGAAGCGCGATGCTGGTGCCAAATACCGCCATTCGTACAACCACCCGGACCTGTCCGATTGAGCCCGAGAGCAACGCGACCTGGCACACGAATCCCAGCGCGAACATCAGTTCTACCGCGTGCGTGCGGAGGAAGGTCACTGAAGCGCGCCGGCGTTCCTGCGCGTATCGGTTCTCGGTATATGAGGCCGCTCCGGAGGTCATCTCAAGTCACTGATTGTCGTGTACCCTCGCTGAATAGCCATTGCGTATCGGCTGTTAAGGCGCTGACAATAAAGCATCCCTGACATCTGACGGTTCAATCGCCGTGCACGGCGCCGGTAGGCGACGGTCGATCGAAACCCCGGCCATCTACCGCCATCTCAGGCTGCGGTTGGCCTCGCGCGTAAACGTCAAAATACACCCCTCGAAATACAATCGGAGCGTCGCGAACTGATTGTTGGAACGCGGGATTGCGCCACTGGGACAACTGGTCTCCTGGTTGCTGAAGTGTAGGCGCTATAATGAAGCGCGCTGACGACATTTGCGCCAGCTCTCGACTGGATTCGGCCGCGACGCCGACGCCCATATCCATGAATACTTTCACGGGCCTGCGGAGCCACGGAAACAGAGCCTCTCCGCCGCCGTCCCAGGTGAACAACACCGCGTTGGCGCCCACCAATCCCTGAATCTTATGCCACTCCGCAGCTTCCTGCGGCGGGGCAAATAGTCCGGCGGTGGCGCTATCGTGAACCATCGTTTGCCAGGCGCGCAGACCGCTTTTGACGGCACTGAAATTCGCGACGGCAGCCACTACACTGAGAATCCAGACCATTCTCGCGCTCAAGGCGTTCCATGTTTCGGTCGTCAGAATTGCGAAAAACAGAATATACACATAGTACCGCCAGGCATTGTACGGACCAAAAAACAGTCCAACGAACGCGAAGTGCAGGACTGCGCAACTAAGTGCGATTTCCCAATTTCGTGGCAACTTGCTTTTATGAACCAGACAGGTCCAGAGCGTGGCGGCGAGCGTCCCTAAAATATAGAGGCTACCCAGGCACCATACGGTAACGGGAGTGCCCAGGTAGTACCCAAGTCTCACTCCGGGAAAGTGGAAAAACTGGGTCGCACCGCCACGCCATCCCCAGTGCATCGCCGTATAGATTTGTGCTCCGTCAAAGGGCAACAGAGTCTTTAGCGCTACAGAAGGGCCGTAAACCGCCGCCGAGAGCGACAACAGCGCCAGACCGGTGAAGGCAGCCGGAGCCATCGCACGGGCAAGTTCTACGGGCTTGACTCCGCCGTCCCGCGCTAACGAGCGCACTATCAATACCAGTAGTAAGAACCCATAGACGTAACCCATGCTTGGCTTCGCGAAACAAGCAGCCGTTGCGAAGGCTAGCGCGCCGCTACGCTGGCCGCGTCCGTGAAGCACCAGCGCGGCGGCGAGGAGCACCGGCTCGGTCGCATGCACAACATCCCAAGTGAGAACGTCGCAAATGAACGGCATGCTCACTGCCATCAGCACCCACCCGGCGGCGCGGCTTTGGTCGCCTGCAAAGCACGCAACCAGGACTGCGAACACCGCGATTAAGAGGGCCGATAGGGCGAGTTGCGCGGCCGGGCCAACGCCCCAGAGAAGGAACCAAAGATGCTGTCCGAGGAGCGGCAGAACGCCGTACGGCCAGCCAAAATCTACCGCGACTACGAAGTTGTGCCTTAGCAGGTAGTCAGCAGTCAGAAAGCCCCCGGGGGTGAGAAATGCATACGATTCGAAATTGTAGAGAAGCGGCCACTCCACGACCCAAACGGCGCACAACTCTAAAATCAGCACCAGCGCGAATAGCCACGGCACGCGCCCAGACCGAGGGCGTTCCAGCGTGTATCGGTTCTCGGCGTAGGCTGCCGCTGCAGAGGTCATCTCAAGGCCCTGATCGGCGATGTCATTCACCCGGTGACCGGCCTCGGCTTCGCATTGCTTAGCCTCGTCAGCTTCTTCGACACCACATCAGACCAGCGCGGACGAGGCCGGAAAGTGGCGGATCGAAGCTGAATTCCTGTCCCAACTGAACGTGCCAGCCGAGTTCGAGGAGGCGACGATGCAATATGTCTCGGGTGCCGCTCCGCCGTTCGTTGTCGTGCCATTCCATAACCAGCGTCTTGACCGGAAGATGCGAGAAGCGCTCATCCATCAGTATGTCGTATTCCGCGCCTTCACAGTCGAGCTTCAGGAAGTCTACGGGCTGATCGCCAACCAGGTCAAAAAAATCCTCGATTCGGACCGGTATCGTTCCATCGTCGCCGGAAACCGACGAGCACGATCCTGCGTCGCTCATGAACCCCGGCGCCGACAACACGCCGACTCCGAACGGATGGAGTTTCACGCGGTCCTCCAGGTGATTCAACGCAAGATGACCGCGGATCATCTCGATGTGAACGGGATGCGGCTCGAACGCCTCGATCGTGGCGGTGGGAAAGATGCGCGCGAAGTAGAGCGATGCATATCCCACGTTCGCGCCCACGTCGAGCGCCCGCGAGACGCTCTCGATTTCAAATTCCGGCGGAGGCAGGTAGCAGTTAGCAACGAAAATCTCGTGAGCGACGCTGAGATCATAAATCTTGCCGCGGGCCGGACGGAGGATGAGCCTTTCGCCGGTCCTGAGCCTCACGCGAACCGGGGAATCTGTGGAAATTATGCGCCATCCGAGGTAGCGAAGCCGGCTGGCCGGCGTCATCAGGTCTCTTAGCCTCCTCACTATCAACCATCTACGCGGCGGGGACCCGCTCCGGTCATCGATGAACGCGGCGCTACGCGGTCTTGGACGAGCGACTCGCCCGGACTGCGCCGAACGGCCTGCGCATAGACGCGCTCGAGGCTGCCGACGACGATCTCCCAATCGTATCTGCCAACCGCAAGTTCCCGGTTGTAACTTCCCATCGAGGCGCGCACTTCGGGGGTGGCAGCGAGTATTTCAACCAGCGCGCGGGCGAGCGCATCTGCATCGCCAGCCGCGACCCTGCGGCCTCCGCGCGGCGCATCAACCATGTAACCGAGGCCGCCCGCGTCGGTCGCGACGAGCGGTTTGCCACACGCCATCGCCTCGAGCGCGCTGAGTGGGAACGGGTCGCCATGCGACGGCAAGCAATACACCGTGCAATCCCGCATCACTTCGGGTACTCGATCACGCGTGACATCGCCCAGCATCGAGGCCCGATTCGCCCACGCAGAGCCGAGTACGCGGCGACGCACAGCCTCAACCTCAGGGCCGTCACCGGCAATCTTGAGTTGGGCCTCGGGGATAGCCTCCGCCACCCGATCAAACGCGTCGAGCAGCGTGTGAATTCCCTTTTCCTCGCGCAGCACACCGAGAAAGAGCACCGTAGGGAGGCGAGGCATCTCGGCATCGGCCGCGGGCCTGAACACTTTGGTATCAACGCCGAACGGCAGGTAGACGAGGCGTTCAGGCGGGATGCCCTTGTGACGCATACCGGCCATTGCGGCGGGACTCGTGAGCAATATCGTCGAGGCCATTCGCTCCTGCCTCGCCAGGCACGCGTTGACGAGCGCTCGCGGCAGGAGCCTAAGCGCCTTGCGAACGGGGCCCGGTGCTTTACGAACCGGCCAGCGTGGCGTACACGGCCCCAAGATGAGCGGAACTCGGTCTGTCGGCAGCATGGCACTGTGCGGATCGGTAACCGGGTTCAGTTGATGGATCAGGTCGAAGCGCGTCCGCCGCGAAAGCCGACGGTAGAGAGCCGCTACCTTAAGCATTCCCTGGAGCGAGCGGCCCGCCGTAGTGGGGGCGTTCACCTTGAACGGGTGGACGCGCATTCCAGATGGGGAATCGCCTTTGAGGCTAACCGCGTAGGCGGTGACGTCTACCTCGATTCCTCGGCGCACGAGCCGATTCAGGTATTGCCATGCAATGAGTCCGTCGCCGTGCGGCAAATGGTTGGTCAGCACATTAGTGATGGCGAAAACTCGCGCGCCGCCAGAGGATTGAAAGTGTGTATCCATGCTTCCGAACGAGACCGGGCCATGACCTGCGTTTCCCGCGTTCATTGCGCGTGGCTCGCCTCCGATCGGCGCGAGTCGCAGAGATCGAGCAGGAGCTTGCGCAACAAGTCCATCTGTTGCGATGGGTCGCACAGCTCACGCGCCCGCGCCGGTCCTGCCCTGCCCAGCGCGCGGCGAGCTTCGCCGTCGGCGATGAGCTTCTCGAGCGCCGCTGCCAATGCGTTCGGATCGTCCGACGGCACCATCACGCCGCATGAATCATTCACGATTTCGATTGCGCCGCCGATTTGGGTCGTGACCACCGGGATACCGGCATAGAGCGCCTCGATGAAGGCAATCCCGAACGGCTCCGGAGAAATATTCGGCTGGCAATGAAGGTCAGACGCGGCGAGCAGCCGCTCAACGTCGTCGCGCTGGCCCGCAAATCGCACCCGATCTTCAATTCCGAGCTCTGCCGCACTGGCACGGAGACCGGCAAGGTAACGATGCTCGGGACCGCGCTGGGCGCCGCCGACGAACCAGATAATCCACTGGCTATTCGACTTGATAATTGATGCGGCCTGCATCAGCAATCGATGACCCTTCCATTCCTGCATGCGGGCGGCATGAACGATGACGACGGCCTCAGTTGGAGTAGTCAGTTCAGATCGCGCCGCGTCACGATCGCCGCGCGAATAGCTAATCGATGGCGCCGCGACCGGGCAATACACCACCTCAACGGGTATCGACGGGAAGGCCCCGCGAAATTCCCGCGCCGCGAACTGGCTATTGCAGATCACCAGGTCGGGACCCGCCATTTGCGCCCACTGCTCCAGCCAATCGTGTCCATTCGACGCCATATGCTGCCACATCGCGGCGGGCACGCGCGCCGTCTTCGACACCGAGCCGAACAGCGCCTGGGTCCACGCCATGTGGCATATGACGGCGTCGTAACGGCGCGACGCGAGGATTTCGCGCAGGCGCCGGCGCGCACGCATCAGGGTCAGAGGACGGCGGACGCGGACCTCGCCAAGCACGTGGAGTGGAACTCCGGCGGCGTCGAGCTCCCGGCTTAAGCGTCCCTCGAAGCATACGGCGAACTCGGGCTCGACTTCGGGTGTGAGTCCGCGGCTTCGCGCCAGTGTCGTCAGCAGGGTCTCGACGCCGCCGAACAGGTTGCCGCTATTGATATGCAGCACGCGCATCAGTTTCAAAGCCGACTTTCGAGCAGTTGTTCGTAAATCGGTATCAGCTCGCGCGTCATGCGCGCGCGATCGAAGCGCTGTTCCGCGGTCTTGCGCGCGGCTTTACCGAGTTGCGATCTGAGTGGAGCGGCAGACGCGAGTTGACGGATAGAATCGGCAAGCGCCGCGGCGTCACCCGGTGCGATCGCGATAGCGTCCTCGCCGGATGTCACGATTTCCAGCGCGCCGCCCGCGGCGGCCACGATCACAACCTTGCCGCACGCCATCGATTCCGCGATCACGCGCCCGAACGGCTCCGGACGCGTGCTGGCGTGGACGACGATATCGAGCGAGCGAATTGCCGCAGCCGGATCATCGACAAAGCCGGTGAAGCCGACGTTGCCGTTAAGCGAAAGACCGCCGGCGATCCGCCGCAATTCGGCGAGACTCTTTTCACTTCCGCGAGTGCTGTAAACGCTGCCGCCAATTATGTATCCGCGCACCGGCAAGTCCCGCGGCAGCATCGCAAGCGCGCGCAGAAAAATCTCGTGCCCCTTCCATTGCGCCATGGTCGCGACCAACCCCACTCGCACCACCGCGCTCTGCGGCGGTGTCAGCGCGGCCAGCATGTCGAGATCGGCGGACGCACCAACCGGGTTAAACTTCCCGAGGTCGATTCCGTTGTACAGCGCCACCGTTCTGGAAATTCCTGGACAGGCAACCCTCAGGTCGTCCGCGACGCTGCGCGAATTCGTCAGCGCGAGCGTGCATCGCCGTGAATGCATCGCGAGCAGGCGCGACATTGCCGGCCGCTGTCCCACATAGTCGCGTACGTGCCAGATAATTGGCACCGAAGCGGGCGCCGCCCAGGCGGCCAGGATGTGCGCCTTGAAGCCGTTGGAATGTACAAGGCCCGGACGCTCCGCTCTAATCGCCGAGCGCAGCGCCGGCAGATGCCGAAGCGCGGCGATTCCCGCGCGGGAAAGTCCCGCGACCAACCTCGCCGTCTGCATTGCACCGCCGGGCGAGTTTGCGGAAGCCGAATCGCCGAATCGCGCCAACCCCGATCGATACTCGATGGCGCTGGCCGCGACGCCGATTTCGCGGGCCGCTTCGAGCAACGGGCCATACTCTCCCGCTATCAGCGACAATTTCCAATGGGGACGGAGCGCACGCAGCTCGGCCATGATGTCGAGCAGGCTGCGCTCGGCGCCGCCCAACTGCGCGGCAGGATTGAGGTAAAGTATCTTCACGCATCGACGCCGGAGTATGCGCTAGGGGGTTTGCGCTCCGGCCTGTGCGGGACCGGCGTTGGCAAACTTTTTGTGGAAAGAGTCGAAGCTCGATTTGTAATTCTCGTTATCCGGCGCTAGTTGGACCGCACGCGCATAGGCCTTGTCGGCGTCGGCGTAGTTGTATGCTTGCTCGTCCGCCTGCGCCAGTGAGTAGTAGGCCGGCGCCGAATCCGGGTCTAACTGGATCGCCCTGCCGAGCGTGATCACGGCCTGGTTGAAATCGCGATTGTGAGCGTAGAGGGTGCCGAGCCGGAGCATCACGTCGAACGAGTCCGGGCGCTCAGCGGCAATTTGCTTGATCGCGTCGATCGCCGACGGAAGGTCGCCCATCTCCTCCGCGGCATCCGCCTGCAGCAACTCCATCGCGTAACGGTCGACTCCGTTGTCGATGGCCTGGGCGATCGTGCTCTTGATCCCTGCCATGTCCTTCTGCCGCGCGTATACGTCCCTTGCCAGCCCGTAATACGCGTTCGGATTGTCGGGCTCGATTGCGATCGCTTTTTCCAGCAAAGACCGCGCGCGTTTGAAGTCGCGCCCTCGCGACGCAGCGTCAGCAGCGTTCATCAGGTCCAGGTACTGGGTATGAGAATCGCGTGCGTGTTGCGCGCCGTCGGCGTAAAGCGACGCTTCGTCGGAATATTTTCCGACCCCGTCATCCAGGGTGGCCGCCGCCGTGAGTGCGCCGGGGATCTGCTCGGCACTCGCGCGCGCGATTCCGCGTTCGATCGCGCTGCGTTCATCCTGCGATAGCCAGCCGATGATCCGATCCGACATATAAGGATGCGTCCGCGGCCACGGCGAGTTGAATACTGAAAGTTCGATCTGCTTGAGCGCGTCCGCATTTCTGCCGGCCGCCGCAAGTTCCCGCATGTATGCGTCGCGCGTGTAAGGATTCATGGGATCGAGTGCGACCGCGATCTCCCACTCGCGGATACGGTCTGGAAGCCGCATGCGAGCGCCGAGAAAATCGACCGTCGCTACATGCGAAAATGCGTTGGCCGGGTACAGCAGCAGCATCCACTTTGCCTGCGCGACGGAACTGGGCGGCTCCAGATTGTACGGATACGCAATCGCGGGTTGCGCGAACGTCGCCGCGAGCAGCGCGACGGCCGATATCGGCACCCAGATTCGCGCAAACACGCCGCGCGGTACTTCGAACGCGTCAGCATCCCCGTCGACGGTCCACGACCACGAGACCCTGACCGCGAGGCCGAGAATCATCGCAAAGAAAAAAGCGATCGCTGGAATCTGCAGATCGAAATCAAAAAACTCAACCACGCACATGATCGCCAGCGCCCCCACCAGCGCTGCCTGGACCGGCACGATCTTCCCGGGCAACTGCGCGAACCTGCGATAGATGAAGCTGCCGGCACGCAGGATGAACCACGCCGCCAGCACCAGCCCGGCCACTCCGGTCTCCGCGATCAGTTGCAGATAGTCGTTGTGCGCCTCTGAAAGGTACAGTTCCGACCACGGCCGTGCGCGGTATCGCGTGAACAGCTCGGGCCACGTCCGAAGGCCCATTCCCACCGCGGGAAAATCCTCGACTATCTTGAGTCCGTTGGCCCATCCACTTGTCCGGTCCGGCAAAGCGGCGTCGACCTCCAGAGAATACTGCACGCGCGCAGTCACCTGGGTCCTGCCGCTCGCTCCGATGAACGACATCGCCAGCACCAGCATGCACGACGCTCCCACCAGCGCGATTCGGCGCGAACGCACGGTACCTTTGCTGCCTTCCTCCTGGCGGGAGGTCAGAACCATCACCAGCAACACGCCGAGCGCGAGACCCGTCCAGCCGGCCCGCGACTGGCTCATCAGAATCGCGGCCATCAGTACGAACGACGTCACGCCGCATGCTATGCGGTACCCATTCGACCACCGCGAAGAAATCAACGGGCTGCCAAAGAACGTTCCCGAAATCGCGAGCGGGAAAATCATCGAGAGGAAGCCGGCGAAATGATCGGGGTCAACAAACGGACCGCTGGCCCGCGGCATGATACCCGATTGCGGAGCGCCCCAATCGAGCGGCACGAAAAACCACAGAATCCTGCCGTTCCAGGTCGCTTGCTGAACCAGCCCAAGCGTCGCGATCCCCAGCCCCACCGCAAGAAAGACCGTCATCACGGTGCCGACAAACCAATCACGCTCTACCGTGGAAGCGATTGCACCAACGGGAACGAACGCCACCAGCATGAACAGCGCACCGCATGCCGCAAACAAAACCAATCCCGACCACGACAGCACCGGCGCGATCGAAAGAGGCCGCCACGTCGTCGAGTAGATTTTCGAAAGCCTCCGCAAGCTTCGATCTGAGGAACCGCTGCCTGCTTCGCTGGCGCCGTTACCCGCGTCGCTTCTTGCCGCCTGCGATCTCGGTGCAAATGGAATCGGCGCACCCGCCTTCACCTCGTCGACCGTCGGCAGCACCACGGTCCGAGCCTCTGTCCCCGAGGACGCCGGATGCTCCGGATTGAGAGAACCTTCCAGGCCCGCGTATGGAGATTGCGCGGGCCACCCGGGAAATACCTGCTGGTAAAGCGTGTAGGTGGATGGCGACAGGAAATGAACCGCCGCCGGTGGCAGCGGTATCAATTGCAGCAAAGCAAACGAGAGAAACGCTACGATCGGCATCGCGAAAGTTCGAATCTGGATTCGAAGTTCCGCAGGCTGCCCGTCACGCGCCGCGCGGCCGAAGGGCCACAGCAGCAGGAGCGCGAACGCCGATGCTTCGCCGATCTTGTAGGCCCACGGATGGACCGCCCCGAACGCCAGCGGCATGAACACGGCCAGAAAAACAATTCCAGCCATCAGCAGCGCCCGGCGCTTGCGGTTATCGTGCATGCGACTCAAATCGGCTGTGGATTTCGCGGGGGAGGCTCGATCCGATCTACCGACTACGGCTCAACAAAATCCCTGCTATGCGTTGTCAGGACCACTGGAATCTTTGTAGAGCATTTCGAACGTGGCATCGGGTTTCGTGTAATGATTGTAGTAGTGTGAGTAGTGCCCGTAGCCAGGATGCTTCACGTCTATCTCGTTCAGCAGCACGCCAAAGACTTTTGCGCGCGCGTATTCGAGCTTGGCGCACGCCATCTTCACGTGATGCTTCGAGGTCTTGAGGCTGTTCACGACCAGCACCACTCCATCGACGACCGTTGCCAGCAGCAGCGCGTCGCTTACCGGCATCACCGGCGGCGAGTCGATGATCACCACATCATGCTCATGAGCAACCATGCTGAGCACCTGGTTCATTCGCTCTGATCCCAGCAGTTCGGTGGGATTGGGCGGCAGCGAGCCCGCGCTCATGAACGAAAGGCCGTCAACGAGGGTCGTTCTGATCACATCCTGCACTTCGCAGGTTCCGGTCAGCACTTCGGTCAAGCCCGACGAGTTCTCCACCGCTAGCACGCGATGGCAGCGCGGTTTTCTGAGATCGGCGTCGATTAGGAGTACACGCGCACCGGTCTGCGCGAACATCGCCGCCGTGTTAGTCGCCGACACGGTCTTGCCCTCCGCGCTGTGCGCGCTGGTGAACAGGATCGTCTTGGGCGGCGCTCCCGCCCTCGACAGCATCAGCGCGGTCCTGAAACTGCGATAGGCCTCGCCGACCAGCGAATACGGATTTGCCACTCCGAGCAATTCGCGCCCGTAGCCGATCTTCTTGACGCCGTTTTCTTCCGGCAGCAGTGTCGTGTCTTTCGCCTTGAGGCGAATGCCGGCGAACGACGGAATCGCACCGATATTCGGCACGCGCAGGTATCGTTCCACCTGTTCCGGTGTCTTGAGCGTGGTGTCCAGGTATTCCAGCCCAAAGACCAGCCCGATCACGGCGAACAGCGCCAGCGCGGTGTTGCGCACAATCATGCTGAATTTTTTCGGACTGGAGGGCCCGCCCGGCGTTTCCGCCGGATCCACGATTATGATGTTCGAGGTCTGCGACTCTGCCGCCAGCGCGATGCCCTTCATCCGCTGCAGTACGCTCTCATAGAGTTCGCGGTTGGTATCGACTTCGCGCTGAAGAATCGCGTATTCAACCGCCGCATCGTTCAGCCCCAGCGCCTGCTGGCGCTCCTTGTCCATCTCGACCTGAAGCTTTTTTTCCTTGTCGGATGCGGCCTGGAAAGAGCCCTGGATCCCCTCGATGACCCGCGAAATCTCCGCGTCGAGGCGCCGTTCCAGTTCCTGTCGCTTGGCCGCCATCTGCGCCATCGGCGGGTAGTCGGGCTTAAATTTTTTCCCCATGCTGGCGTAGTCGGCGTCAAGCGTATTCAACTGCGATTGCACGGCTTGAACCGCCGCATCGCTCATCACCGCCGGCATCGAATCGTATTTGCGGCTGTTGATCAGCTGCACCTGCGCCTCGAGCCCGATCCGCTCCACCTGCGCGGTCGTGAGGTCCTTGCTCAATTCCGAAATTCGGTCGAGAACGACTGTCTCCTTGCCATCCAGCGACATCAGGCCGGGGACGATTCCTTTCGCGCGGCGATAGTCATTCACCGCGATCTCGGACTTCTCCAGGCTGTCCTTCAGTTCACTGAGCCGCTGCTTGAGGAAACTTTCCGCTTCCTCGTTGGCCTGGCTGCGAAGTTGGATTCCCAGCGCGATATATCCGTGCGCGTGCGCGTTGGCGAGTTTGGCCGCGAGATTCCGATCGGTCGAAACGTATGCGATCCTCACCAGATCGGTGTCGGGTACCGGCGATATCCGCAGACCACCCAGGTAGGCACCGACCAGTCCTGCGGAAACTCCGTTGTGCGCCGTCCCGGTGTCCTCAGGTTGCGGTCGGGGCTTGCGCCCGCTGGTCTGATTCAGCCAACGGCTGACAGACGACAGCGCGGTCGAAATCAAGCCCGGTTGCGGCTTTGGTCCGATGAACGCTTTATTCTGTTCCAGGTTCTCTGCGCGAACTACGTATGCGGCCAGACTTCGGCTGCGTAGAATTTCGTACTGCGTCTTCTGGAAGTTCTCGTACATATCCGAGTCGTACCAGGGCTCCTGATCCCCCTGCACATCCTTGCCTTCCATGATCTGCGGAGTTCCCGGTTTCAGCAGTATCGTCGCCTCCGCCGTGTAGAGCGGCGTCTGCATGAATTCGTAGATGGTGGTCAATACCAGGGCCGCGAACACGACCCCGATAACCAACGCCAGGCGCTTGCGGATTACGTGCCAGTAGCCAAGCAGATCGATACGGCCTTCTTCTTCGTCGAAGCTTCCCGCGCCGAAGCCGGCCCCGCGCACGGGTTCCTCGAGATGGCTCGTGCGACGAATGAAATATGGTGACGGTTGGGTCATATCACTAGATTCACCTTTAGAAAGTCGGCAACGGGATCGCCATCCGGGTCAGCACGTTGTACACGACATACGGTCCAATCTTGGCGTCGGAGTATGGAACGTCGATTACGTCGTTCGCCCGGACCGGGATGTCAGGCGCCGCGCCCTTGGCAATTTTGTCCAGATCGATGGGTATCGCAACCTTGTTGCCATTGCCGTCGCTGCGCATCAACGTCGCACTCCCGGGAGCGGCTGCATACATCGCTCCGCCCGCCGAGCCGACCGCGCCCAGCACCGTCAGCCCCGAACCGACCTGGAAGTAGCCCGGCCGGTAGACCCAGCCGGTTACCATGACATTGCCCCCGCCGGGAACCACGACTATATCGCCAGGTTCCACAGGCATGTTCATGAAGTGCGCGCTCCCGGTCATGGCGGTAGCCTTCAAGGGAATAACCACTGCGGGTCCGTTGGTTACGCTCTGCTGCAGATCCTGCAGGGTGGGCGCGCCTTTCGGCGGCGGCACGGTTAGAACGTTGGCTGGAGGGCCGGCATGCGGATCCCCGTTGTCCGCGACGCTGACTGGACGACCGGCTTCCGCCGGCGACGCCATGGATTGCGCGACGCGTTGCAGTTGTATCCCTCCGCTGGTGTTCTGCGGCATGATGACGACTTCGTCGGCCGCTTCGGGGGTCGTGCCGCCCGCCTGCGTTATCACGTCAAGAATCGATTCGCCCGCTCCGCTGAGTGTAACCAACCCCGGCGCGCGGACGGCGCCCACCACGGCGACCTGCCGGCTCTTGTATTCCTTGACGAACAGGTCCACCTGCGGGTCGTACATGTATTTTTCCAATGCAGTCGTGAGCTTGTCCCGCAGCTCGGATTCCGGAATGCCCGCAGCGTGGATTGAGCCGACCAGCGGCAAATCGATGTTGC
Source organism: uncultured delta proteobacterium (assembly GCA_963724395.1). GTDB lineage: Bacteria > Desulfobacterota > Binatia > Binatales > Binataceae > Binatus. The sequence goes on from CAVRUK010000006.1 coordinate 2,426,717, forward strand.
CTTCGCTGCCAACCCTTACCGTGCGCTCCTTGAAATCATCCACTCCCGGCACCGAGATCTGAAGCACGTCGCCGACGCCGATCGGATAGTCGGTCGAGGTGGCTTTCGATCGCACCGCCCACAGCGCGGCCAGCCGCTCGAGGTTCTTCGGCGAGTTCGCAACGCTTGGTATGCTTGCCGCCGCTGACGGCGACGAAACTGCCTCCGGCGATGCTGCCGCCGCCGATGAGGGTGAATCCGCCGCAGATGGCGACGCAGCAGCCGCCGCGGGCGGTGCATCCGCCGCATCTCCCTGAGGTGGCGCATCTCCGGGAGGTGGCGCGCTCGCGCAACCAATCAGCGCCGCGGCCGCAAATGCGGCAACTATGTACAGAACCCAACGTGTCGCGTGTTTGATCATTTCGATTTCGAGACCCCTGCATCCGTTGCCGAGGCTCCCGCCTTTGCGATCGCCAGCGGCTGAGCCGTCGGCGACAACCCCCAATTTACGGTCAACCCTTCTGCGGGCACATATGACATCACTGGCAGATATGACGTCACTGACTGACCCTTAAGCACCAGCGTGTAAGGACCCGGCTTGAGACCGCGTACTCGGTACGATCCTTCGCCATCGGTGACGACCGAACCTGCGCTTGCGCCGGATGAATCGAGCACCGAAACTTGAATCCCCACTGCGGGTTGTCCGGTCTCATTTGCGACGTGGCCGACGACGTCCGCGCTCCATGCCGCCGCCGTCAGTATTATCGCGAACGCTCCAGTCATGGCCAATGTCGCGAGCGGTTTTCTCCGGGCACGCGTCCGCCCTCCCATCGAGCGGGCCTTCCGATAAACGCCGTTAGAACTCATGTCTCCCCCAGCCGTTCGCTTCCCCGGACGTGAACAAAACTCAGCGCCGGCGCACTGTCTGAGCGTTTGGGCAGCCGTCAGCCGCGACCTGATAGAAACTCATCGATTGATCGCGCATCTAGTTTGGCTTCTGATTTCCGAAGGTAAATACCGTTAAACTATAGTGAAACGTGAAAAGCGAGTCCGGTTCGCACGAGCTTGCATCCCACCCGAAACGATCTCTGGGCGACAAAAATATCACCCAAATCCCTCCGGTACGAAAAAGTGTCCGGTCCAGAATCAAGGCTGGATGCTAGCAAGTTCGCTGATGTTAAAGCAAGTAACGAATGCCTAAGAAAAGATGAGACGACGTACGACGCGTGAACGCTCGCAATTCGTCGCGCTCGCGTCCGCAAACACACCCGGGATAGGAATCGGGGCCCTATCGCGACTCAATTACAGACCACTTCGGTTCCGGTGCCGGTGAATGCGACGCTGCCGTTCGCCTGGCGCAGCGATCGGTCGCAGTCGCGTAGGCTATACTGGATTTCGGTTCAGGGAACGGCCACACCAACCTCCCAGCGGGTTGCAGTCCATGATAGCGAACTTCTCACGCTTCATGGGCTTATGATACACATCGCGTTGCGGCTTGTGACGCTCGTCGTCACGTCCTTAATAACTATCGAGTCGCCTAGCGTTACCGGACAACTCAGCCCCGCCGCCGCACAGCCGACCGTGTTCGACGCGGTGCAAGTCACCGGCGTCGCGCTGCATGCTGTCGTCGCATCGAGCAGCGTGAAAATATCGCTGTCGCCCGACCCGCTCGCCGCAGTCATGCTGCATGAAATCCGCGTGTAGGTCACCGTAGCCGGCGCCGCGATTTCCTCCGTCGCTTCTGTCGTCGATTCTCCCGCGCCTACCGGACTCAAATAGTAGGTCGCCGCCGTAGTGGGTATCGCGACGGGCTGGCTGAATAGCTGTCCCGGCCCCCGTCCTCCGCCTTGGCAACTCACATTGACAGTATCGGTCCCCGTCCCGGCTAGTGCCGCGCTGCCCCCTCCCGCCGTCGCGGTACAGCTATCGCCGTTTGTCGCTACACACGCGCATGCGCTCTCCGATTGGATACAAGACGCGGTGAAAGTGCCGGTACCGCTCGCTAATGTCACCGATCCCATGCACGGCGAGAGTAGATAGGTTGAATCTGCGGGGAGCAACCCAGGTGGCAACATCACCCCCGAGAAGACCGGCGCTATCCCGGAATGACCGAATGAGTCCGCATACACATGCACCGCCTCGCTCGGCGTGCTGCCCGAGCCGTTGAAAAATCCGCCGCCATTGAAGACTAATCCGCCCGGCGTCGTGTACCCGCTCTCGTAATAAACATCCGCATTGTTATTGAGCGATGCGAACTGACTGTTGACAAAAACGACTGGCGCCCACGGCTGGTAAATCAGGTCTGAAGTCAGATAGTTCGCGTTCGCGCTCTCGATATCCAGCACTTGGCCGTCAATCTTGCCCGCAAAGCCGTTGAGCAAGACCGGCAACCGAATGTCGCCGCGGTCGGTCATTTCAAAATTGACAATCGATCCGTTCGAGCCGCCACTGTAAAGCCCCACCTTGGCATCGTCGGCGAGCAGGTTATTCAGCGTAAAATCATGCGCCGAGTTGCCCATGTCGAACCCAACGCGCTCTCCGTCATTCTCGACGTGCAGATGGTCCCACGTTGTCTGAAAGCAGTTGTTAAAGCACTCAAAGCCCTCAGTCGGCGAACTCACGTCGATATTTCGCCAGATAGAGTTGATGTTCCAATTGCCCCACAATGGGCCGCCCACTAGGTTCAGGTCGTGGATACTGTTGCCATCGAGTGCGTTGCCCTCGTTGCCGCCGTCGACCGGCAGGTAAACATTCACACCCCTGGTGCCGCTGACTGCTTCAACCATATTGTCCGGCGAACAACTCGCCTGTCCTATCGAGGCACACGCCGCCGGAAAGTTCAGCAGCAGGCTCGTGCTCGAATCGTTCGCCAGGTTCGCACTGGGCGCAGTCGTCGCGTTCGTATAACCGCGTGACGAGTTCGAGAATCGCCAGCTCTCTAAAAAAGCATTTGGCGAGTAACCACTAACGCCACCGCCATGAAAGGCCTGTGAGGTGCCCGGCATCCCAATGTCTTCATACAGACTCTGCGTCAGCGTGCCCGTCGCCGCCTGCGTTACGGCTGGCGTCCCGAGTGCGGTGCCCGGCGCAACCATCCAGAGCTTGATATTCGAGCCATCGTATTGGAGTACGACGTAAAAGACCGTGTTCACGGTCGGGACCGTGCTCGAAACCAGATGATAGGTCGTGCCGCCTATCGTCGCGATTGCAGCTATGTCACCGGCCGATCCCGCGACGCCGATCGCGTAGGCCGAGGCACCGCCGCTGAAACTGTTAGACAGCCACTGGAATGTGTAGCTCCCCGGATTTGAAGTTGGTTTGGCGGACGTTCCGCCTACACTTGCGACAAACATTGCGTCTTGGCCGGGAGCCGAGCTGATCTTGAAGAAGCCCTCGATGGTGAAGCTTGCGAGACCGTTCCATTCCATCGCCGGCGTGTCGCGCAGGTTGAGCATGATACCGTTGTTGGTGCCACTTGCCGCGGCGCTGACCTGGTAGCTGTTGCCAGCGCTTCCCACTATCGGCGCCGCCAATGTGATGTTGTTCGACGCTGGCGCTTCCATGATAATCGAAGGCCCGTCGTAGTTCTGTGTCAGGCGAGTTGCCGGCGCGCCGGGCGTCCCGCCATAGGTACCCGAGAACAGCGCGCCGCCCAAATCTCCGTTCGGGCAGTTATACGCCAGCGGAATCGTATGATAGTAAACGCCGCTCGGAAGATAGACGTTTGGATTTGGGCTGGTAGAGCCACTTGTGCACGGGCTGAAAGCAGTTTGCAGCGCAACTGTGTCATCGGTCGTTCCGTCACCCGTCGCGCCGAAAGCCTTGGCGTTGAGACTCCCGTTGACACTAAACCGAGTGAGCGCATTTGATCCGTCGCTCTTCGCCCCAACCAGCGTGTTGATCAGCGCGCCAGTCTGCCCCGAATAAATCGGCGCCTGGCCGCCCAGCACTGTGGCGACCCTAGGATTCGGTAGCGAACCTGCCAGATCGCCGCCCGAGGTCTGCCCGAACGAGAGCGCATCCCCCGCGACCGTCCCATTCGCCAGCGAGGTTATCTTGTTGCCGTTCGCGTTGAGGCTCGCCTCGAGCGCGCCCGTCGAGCACGACCATTGCCCTCGGGTTCCCACTGCCCATGCGCCGCCGCCTCCGTTGACGCATGGCGTCGCTCGTTTGCAGTCCTGGCAGTACACCAGCAACCCGTCCTGCTCTGCCGGCAGATTTGCGAAGCTCGGACCCACCAGCAGCGGAAATATGGGCTGCGCGCCCGAGAAGCGATCGTTGATCGACTCGCGGAACTGAAGTCCCGCGCCAACCCCGGTGAAATTTGGAATCGGCTGATAGGCTCCTGGCGGCGGCAAATTTTGAGCGCGGACGCTTGAGAGGGAAATCGTTACTAGCGCAAATACAGATACTGAAAAAACCTGCCACCAAGTCCGTTTCGAGTGCATTCCTGATACCTTGCCGCGGACTCTCGGGCGATTGTCGTGCGTACTCAAACTCAAATCGTGATCGCGAATGACGCGGGCGGTGATCGAAAACATTCGAACATCACCTACAGTCTGCCATCATAATTCGGAAAGCGTAAGGCGGAAAAGTTCAGGGGGTAGGAAAAGCGAAAATTAAGCGGGAGACCAGCCGCACGGGCGGACCTTCAGGCAGACCAGGCGCGGCATAGAACGCCGCCGCTATCGGTCTTTCGGAAAGCGTCATGCGGAAAACGTCGAAACCGCTATCGTAAAATCGCAACCGGTGCCGAGGATAACCGGCGATATTCCCTGCTCACACCGTCCGGCAGCGCGGAAGCCGCGCGGAAGCCGCAAGGAAAAAGCCTGACCGGACTTTCAATTCCCGGAACGACCAGCCCCCGCCACCCATTTCTCCAAGCGCCGCCGCGATAGTCTCGACCGACTGAGACTCATTCGCCTCGATGCATTACGCCGGGAACGGTTTGTAATTGCGTCCAGAAGCCCGGCGGCTGGGAGTTAACGAAGCTTTGCAACGACCCTATGGCGGGTACGATGCCGTCGTGGAACATCTGCGGATAGCCGAAGTCTTCCGCATAGTTGTAGTAGAACCCTTCAGTCTTCTCGTAGCTCTGAGTTATTTCATGAGTCCACAGGACTTGCCCATTTGCGTTGTTGACCAGTTCCAGCTTCAAGCTGAGCGAATCCTGAACCGTACCGATCGGCAGGCCAAGCAAATAGAACAGACCGGCGTAAGGACCGATCAGATAACTGTAAGTCGTGCCGTCCCAATCGGTGTTGATGATAGTTCCGCGGAGCAGCAGATTCGCATTCGGATCGGCAGGGCGATTGGTCACGTATACTTCGTGGAACAATCCGGCCTGCTGCAACTCGGCCGCAGTCGCCTCCGCCAGGTCATCGCTCGGACGGAAATTGTAAGCGGCCTCGGTCAGAAAGCCGTTGGCGTTTTCGGGCCGCTTGTAGCTCGAAGTACAGTAAGGGACGAGCGGAATTATGCAAAGGTAGATGTATCTCGAGTTTTCAGTGCCACGCTGATCTTGAAAATGCTCGACGGCGACTACCGCCGGCACCGGCGTTGTCGCTATCCTAGTCGCGCCGGGTTGATACTCCCATCCGGCCTTGGTCGAGCATCCGGACATTAGCACTACAAAGGATAACGCGAAAAGAAAACTCGCCTTATAGTTTGCAAAGTTCACCATCCTCTCCTTTTTCGCTAATCGCCCGCGGGCACTCCTGCGGCTCATCCGAAGTTCAAGGTACTGAAATATGTATACTCCGAGTTAACGTGGCGGCGCGAGCAGCACCAGCCCCGCGAAACGCCGCCGACACGCCATTCGCAAAAAATATTTTCACGTATGCCATAAAGTGATGACGCCGCTCCTCGCTGCGTTCTCTAGTTTGGCGCGTTCGACAAGTACGGCGCAGCTGGGCGCGGCAAGACAAGGCAAAGCAAGGGCGGGCGCGGGTCACCTTGTTCGTTAGCGCGCCGTTGGCTTTCGACGCGTTAATTGCGATGCAGCAGGCAACACCCTTACGTCTTTCACTGCGTTGTAAATCCAATTATGGCTTCGTCCGTTCCAGTACCTTCAGGTACCTCCCCTGATAAACGGCGTGGTCATCACTGACAGCCGGTCCAAGGGATGGACAGTCGTCCAAAACGGTCCGCTTTTCGTCCGGATAGAAGTAAAACAAAAATACAACCTGTGCTGAGGATAACTGGTCGTATTCCCTCCTTAGGTCGCCTGGGACCGTACAAGGACGAACGAGATATGCTGCAGCCGGGGGGTCTATACCGGAAACCACGAGTCCTGCCCCGCCCTGTTCGCCAAGCGCCGCTGTCTTCTTACCAGCCGAAATCGCCATTGCCCGCTCCCACTCTGATTTCAACTCGGGGCTGTCCATAACCAGGCAGTCACCGCGTCTCTTCTCGCGTTTTTTGTGAAAGTGATTTCCTATCTCGCTCGGTTGAAAAACGCAGGAATGGCTATCAGACAGAGGCATATCGCCAAAGGTCGCTGCCAGCGGCCTCCAGAGGCGCATGCTATGACGCCGATCGGTACTACTATGTACTGATAGCGGCCGTCGAACAGCAGAAAGTTGGCAATTGCCAACAGCCCCATCGTCAATACGAATCTTCCAAGGCCGGTCTCGTACCCCCTAATCCACTGAACAAAGTTAGCGATCCCCTCGGTTACCAGCCATAGTGCGCCAATCAGCCAAAATGTGACGTATGTACCAACATAACAGTGCCAATTGACACCTGGAGGCCGCAGGAATATCGCTTGGTCCAACTGCAAGCCAAGCTGGCCTCTGGCTTGATAGTCCGAGAGTCCGCGCACCGGTATGATTGTCCAAAATAGGGATCCGGGGCCAAAGAGGGCTGCCAGCAATAACGCGAGTGCCATCCCGGTGACAAGTAGTACCCTGAGTGCCCCGATGCACCGGCCCGGTCATTTCGGCCTCTTGCTACGTCGCTCAACAGGAAGAAAAGCAGGACCGCAGCATTAAACGTAGCCGATAGCGGGCTTGCAGAGCGCCAGTGCGATCGCCCGATCGAATCTGCCGCGCAGTTGCTCAGCGAACGCGTTGGTCAAGAACGCCGCCTCCAGCGCGTAGGCTAAATTGTCATACCGCGAGATTAGAAGCGGGAGAGTCAGGAGCACCAAAAGCAGACCGCCGACCTTCAGCTCCAATGCGGCGGCGATTCGTGCAACACCCACGGCGATGAAAACTTCGATCGCCGTAGCGGCAACCGCGTATGTCAGCGGCGAGTATCCGTACGCTCCGAATAGGATCTTGCCGATGAGCAACGGGAGCAGACCGTACTGGTAACGAAAGTCAAGTTATGGACGCAGGCCGTGGCCCAAGAGATCTTGAGCGGCAAGGTACGAGCCTTGATCTCCCGGCGGAGAGACGTATTCCTCAAAACGAAAATAGTCGTGCCACTGTAGGAGTAGCGCCACGACTAGCTCAATAGCGAAAGCCCAGCGCAGGCCGCGAGCCAGGTTAGTCCAGTCGGCGTGGCCGTCGATTCCGCCCGCACCTCGAATTCGGGTTCTGTCCTTGAGCGCAAGTCGGTGCGCAGAATCAACTACTCAGGCAATCGTGAGTTGCCGATCCGCAATCGTGGGCGCGCTGCTCATGTCGGTCACGCCCAGCCAGAAGCGCCGCAGCGTTATCCGGTGAGCGATCGTGAATGACTCGAGCGCCGCCAGTTGCGCGGCCGACAGCGTCTCCTGCGCGATCACTATTTCGTCGAAGGGCGTGCGCGCGATTATCCCGTCGAGGTCGTCGAGCGATCCCAGCACCGGGTAGCCATGGAAGAGCTTGCCATGCTTGAAGCTGTCGTCGTCCAACACGCCCAGCAGTTCCGCGCTGGCTCCGACCGTCAACTGCAGATGTTGTACGGCTGCCGCTCCGCGCGCGTCGGCGCCCACGATGACCATCCGCCGGGCCGAAGACGCCAGGAACCGTCCGATCCGCTGGAAAAGATGGAACGACCAGCGCGTCGCGACCAGGAAATTGAACATCAGCAGCACGAACATCACCACCGTCGCGCGCGAGATGGTTATCGGCGCTATCGACGACGCCAGCTCGACCGCCAGTCCCGCGATTATCGCCGCCAGCATGAAGCGCACGGCCTCCGCCAGTCCCGTGTATCGCCATATCCCGCGATAAACGCCGGCTACCATGAACGCGCCGCAGCCGATCAGCACGATCCACGGCAGTCCCGCCAGCATCTGGTCCACCTGCGCGTTGGTCAAATCGAAATCGAAGCGCAGCATCGTCGCGCCAAAGTACGCCGCCGCCACCAGCGCGACATCCAGCACCAACTCGACCAGCCGGCGCTTGTACCCGAAGCTCAGGATGACGCGCGCTATCGCCGGCAGGTCTTCGATTTGACCGGGTGCTTCCGTCTCGAACGATCGATCCATCAGGAACAACGCCACCAGCGCGAAGAACAGCGCCATGAACGGAATCAGCAGGACCGCGTCGTAACCCGGCACCAGGCTGAGCGCGATCGCGCATCCGCCCGCCATCGCCTGCAGGCCTATCAACGTCGCCGCCGCGGTCGCACTCGACATGCCAAGGCGGGTCAGCCGATGATGCGAATGGTCGAGGCCGCGCTTCGATATCGGATTTCCCGTCGCCAGCCGCGTCACCGTCACGGTCGCCATGTCGAGCAGCGGAACCATCAGCGCCAGCAACGGCATCGCGAGGCGCGCCGGCAGCGAACCCTCGCCCCAGTGGCTAGCTTGAATCGACAGGACTCCCAGCACCAGTCCGACCGCGAGCGCCCCTTCGTCGCCCATGAAAACCGACGCGGGCGGAAAGTTGAACACCATGAATCCCGCCAGCGCTCCTGCTATCGCAAGCGCCGCGACCATCGTCACATAGTGCACATGCAGCCCTGCCACCGTCGCGATACTCAGCGCCGCGACAATTCCCACTCCCGCCGCAAGGCCGTCCACCCCGTCGATTAAGTTGAACGCGTTGGTCGCGGTGACCAGCCAGAAAATCGTCAGCGCAAGGTTGGCGGCGCGGTAGGGGAAGAAGTCGAGATGCGGCCCCCACCACACGAGGACCGAGATTGCGGCCAGCTCCAGCATGAGTTTATGCCGCGGCGGCAGATCGACGATGTCGTCGAGCAATCCAACCAGGCACATCGCGACCGCGAACGCCGCCAGCCACGGCATAGTGTGGTGCGGAAGTCCCGCCAGAATTCCAACCAATCCGATCGCAACGACGAAACCCGCCATCACCGCCAGGCCGCCGAGCAGCGCGGTCGGTTTTTCGTGCGGGCGATCGATCGAAGGCTGTGCGACGATCCCAAAGTGGACTGACGCCGCCTTCGCCAACGGCATCGCCGCCAAGGCGACCAGAAACGACGACACTAAAGTGAGCGCGATTTCAAATCCGGTGGTCATTGTTGCTTTCCCGGTCCGGTCGGTTCGTAAAGCGAAAACTTAAGATGCCCACCGTGGAGCAGCATTTCCGCCGTCAGCACACTATCGCCGTTCAATGGTTAACGCCAAGCCACATTTCAGTCGACCGGGCGCGGTCGGCGCCCGAGATGCGACTCGCTGCCAATCATGGCGAGTCAAAGCCGTCCCAAACCTCGGCTAAGACACCATGGCAGAGGATCGATGCTACGTCAAGACGCGCTATGTCGATTTATGAAGTGCGTACACGAGTCCACCATCGCCGCAACCTGCCGCCAGCAGCTTACTTACTCCCTGTCTTAAAATGCTACTTTCAGACGAGCCTACTGCTTCTGCACGATCACGTTGCCGTCTTTGTCCAGGGCAATGCAATCAACCTGCTGCCCGGCATAAAACGCCCCACAAATCGACTTGTCCACGCTCGGACATTTGTAGAGATTCGGTGCCGTCTGCTGGCATTGCGAAACGTCGAAATGCATTTGCGTCTGCAGTTTGTTCTCGGACGCCTGCGACGGCGAAAAAAGATAGCACCCCGACAGCGCGAGCGTCGCCGCCGACACCATCATCGCAATCCTCGCCGCACGCATCCTGGTCACACTTGCCACATTCACCTTCATCGTTGGTACCCTCGTGGTGACAACGACTTACAACGATTTCGCGCGCATCACAACCGCGGAAATCGTGATTATCTTTACCTTCCAGGAGTATAGACAATGCGGTCATCGCTGAAACTCGTTTCGGATGGCGCCGCGCTTGGCAGCAGCCGTCCGTTCTCTCACGATTCGTCCGAAGATCATCTGTTCGACGCCTATTCGCGCGCCGTCACGGGCGCTGCCGAGTCCATCAGCCCGGCCGTGGTGAATATCGAGGTGGCGCACGCCACCGGACCTCGGGCCAACTCCCGAAATCCTGACGCGCCCGCCGGCAGTGGCTCAGGCTTCATCGTGGCGCCCGACGGCTACATCGTTACCAACAGCCACGTCGTTCACCGCGCGTCGCGAATCTCGGTCACGCTCTCGGACGGGCGCAAGTGGGAGGCGGAACTGATCGGTGACGATCCCGAGACCGACCTCGCCGTGATTCGAATCAGCGCCTCGAACCTGGCCGCCGTCCCGCTCGGCGACTCGCAGGCGATTCGCGTCGGACAACTCGCGATCGCGATCGGAAATCCCTACGGCTTCCAATGCACCGTGACGGCCGGCGTGGTCAGCGCGCTTGGCCGATCGCTGCGCGCTGGATCGGGCCGCCTGATCGACAACGTCATCCAGACCGACGCCGCGCTCAATCCCGGGAACTCCGGCGGACCACTGGTCAACTCGCGCGGCGAGGTTATCGGCGTCAACACGGCGATCATCCTGCCCGCGCAGGGAATCTGCTTCGCCATCGCGATCAACAGCGCCAAGCTGGTCGCAGGTCATCTCATCAAGGACGGCAAAATAAGCCGCGGCTATATCGGAATCGCCGGCCACAACGTCGAGATGCCGCGCCGTTTCGTTCGCTTCTACCGCCTGCCTGCCGAAACCGCCGTCCGCGTCGCGTCGGTCGAGGCCAACAGTCCGGCCGCGCTCGCCGGTATCAAGGAAGGCGACCTCGTGGTCCGTCTCGGCGAATCGCCGATCGCCGGCATCGACGACCTGCAGCGTCACCTCACGATGAGCCAGGTCGGGATGCGCACGCCGGTCACGCTAATCCGCGGCACCGAACAACTAACCCTGGAAATAATCCCAGCCGAAGCCGCCCATAGGCCGCGCGAATAAGCTCCGCGGCCATCTCTGGTTCCCCTTCCCGCGCGGGAAGGGGTTAGGTTCTTCTGACCCAAGCTGCGCGCTTGCGCTCTATCGGATCGAGGGTTACAACGAAAATCTCTGCCCCAAAGAGGTTTCTCCGATGACCACAAAACAGCGCTATGCGACCCCCGTGGACGCAACCGAATGGGCAATTCCCGGCACCTTCGACACCCTCTTCAAATGGGAATACCAGGAGAGCAGCGACGCGCTGCGCAAGCTTTACGAGAAGGGCAAGAATCTCCAGTGGAACACCACCACGCGCATCGACTGGTCGCAGGACCTCGATCCTGAAAATCCGCAGGAGCTTCCCGACGAGACCATCTCGATTTACGGCTCGAACCTCTGGAACCGCCTGACGCGGCAGGAGCGCGCGAACCTGCGCCGCCATATTCAGGCGTGGCAGATCTCGCAATTTTTGCACGGCGAGCAGGGCGCGCTGATCTGCACCGCGAAAATCGTCCAGCAGGTACCCAACGTCGACGCCAAGTTTTACGCAGCCACTCAAGTGATGGACGAGGCGCGTCACGTCGAGACCTACTCCCGCCTGCTGCACGAGAAGTTCGACCTCGCCTATCCGATCACTCCGCCGCTGAAGCGCCTGCTCAACGACGTGCTCAGCGATTCGCGATGGGACATGACTTATCTCGGGATGCAGGTGCTGGTCGAGGGGCTCGCGCTGGCCGCGTTTGCTGGTATCCGCGACACCGCGAAAAATTCGCTCGCCGCATCCGTCAACGCATACGTGATGCAGGATGAAGCGCGGCACGTCGCCTTCGGGCGCCTGGCATTGCGCGACTACTATCCCAACCTCACCCAGCCCGAGCGCGACGAGCGCGAAGAATTCGCCGTCGAGGCCTGCTATCTGATGCGCGACCGCTTCCGCTCCGAGGAAGTGTGGGAAACTCTCGACCTGCCGGTCGAGCAATGCGTCGAATATGTGGATTCGTCGCCCGACATGCGCGAGTTCCAGGGGCGCCTGTTCTCGCGAATCGTTCCGACCATCAAAAATATCGGGCTATGGGGCCCCAAGATCCGCCGCGCTTTCGCCAACATGGGCGTGATGGCCTTCGCCCAGCTCGACAGCCAGGAACTGGCAGATAACGACGAGAAGGCAGCACAAGAGTTCGACGCGCAAATGGGCCGCCGCGAAGACGCCTAGCATCTTAGTTTAATGCGGAACCCACCGCGGGTTCCGCACCTCCTTGGGCAGGGGTGACCCCTGCACCCAGTGCTAAGAAAGGATGCGGGCGGAGCTTACCCTCAGTATTCGTAGGGTCCCGGTTAGGAAGTTGTTAGGGGATCCAAACCTCTCCTCGGACGAGGAGAGGTTCGGATCCAGAAAAAAAAAGGATTCTTCACTTCGCTCGAGAATGACACAAAAAAAGTTTTAACAGGGACGAAGTCCCGCATCTTTTTTCTTGGTACTGGGTGCAGGGGTCACCCCTGCCCAAGGAGGTGCGGAACCCACGGTGGGTTCCGCATTAAATTAAGTGAGCTCCCGTCGTCAGCCCATCGGGCCCTGGTACACCTCTCCGAAGCGGAGGCCGAGCTCTCCCGGAATTGCAAGGTTCGCGTCGCGATTCGTCTTCAGGCAGATGACCGCCGGCCCCTCCGATCCCTTCGCACCCTTCAGCGCCGCTTCGAGATCTTCCATCTGCTCGACGTAGAACGCTTTGCACCCCAGACCCTCGGCGACCTTGTCCCATCGCACGGTTCCCATCTCGGTGCCGAAGGTCTTGCCCCATAGCCGCCGCTCATTCGGCTCCTCCATCGTCCACGAGCCTTCCGCGAACACGATAACTCTGATCTTCAGCCCTTCACGCGCCGCCGTTTGCATCTCCATGAAATTGAATCCCGCCGCGCCGTCGCCGCTCACGCAGACCACCTCGCGCGCCGGGTTGCCCAGCTTCGCTCCAATCGCCGACGGAATTCCGGTGCCGAGCATCCCCAGCTCCAGAATGTTCAGGTACGACCGCGGCTTCGTCGATGGGAGGAACCAGAGCGACCACAGTGAAGTGTTGCCGCCGTCGGCGACGTAGATACTGTCGCCGCCGAAGAACTTGCCGATCGTTTCGATCGCATGCGCCGGATGTATCCCCGGTCCTTTCCACTTCGCGACCGCGGCAAATCGCTTCTCGCGCCACGTATTCGCCGCGTCTCGATAGCGCGCCATATCTTCGCCGCTTTTGCGCGTGGCGCGCTTCGATTTGAGCACTCGCACCAGGCCCTCGAGCGCTGCCTTCGCGTCGGCAACGATTCCGAGCGCCAGCGGCCGCGTGACGCCCATATTGCGCTCATCGATATCCACCTGGATGAGCTTCTGATTGGCGGGATCGCCCCAGTACTTGTCGTAGGGGATATCGAGGTTGCCCATCCGCGAGCCGGCCACAAGGATCACGTCGGACTCGCGGCGCGCGAGGTCCGCGCCGGCACCGTAGCCGTAAAGAAAGTTCGGATGGTCGAGCGGCACCGACGATCGCCCGGCGATCGTACCCACCACCGGACAGTTGAGCAGCTCGACTATCGCCAGCAGAGCTTCGTTCGCGCCGGCGCGATCGACTCCCGCGCCCGAGATCACCAGCGGCCGTTTCGCGCTCGCAAGCATCGCCGCCGCTTCTTCGAGCTGCGCTTCCGACGGCCGCGGACCCGACGCGCGATACTCCTCCGGCTTCAGCACCCGGACCTTCGAGTCATCACCGGTCGCGTACATCACTGGCGCCGGTATCTCGATATGTACCGGCCCCGGCCGCCCCGTCCACATCTCGCGAAAGGCAATTCGCATCACTTCGGGAATTCGATCCCACGACAAGATCGGCCCGCTCCATTTGACCACCGGCTTGAAGATTTCGAGTTGATCCTGCCCCTGGAACGTCGACGGCGGCGACGGATAAACGATCGCCATCCGATGCTGCGCGGTGATAACCACCACCGGCACCCCTTCATGGCGCGCAGTGATCACGCCGGGTAAAAGATTCGCGGACCCGGGCCCGGGATTGCCGAGCACCGCCGCCACTTGGCCGGTAGTCTTGTAAAGCCCTTCCGCCATATGGACGGCGGCAGCCTCATGACGCACCGGCACGAATCGCACCTCGTACTGCTCCAGCTTGGCGAGCAGCGGATCGACCTCGGGACAAGGAATCCCAAACACGAACCGCACACCCTCGCCCACCAGGCACCGCAGCAAAAGCTCAGCACCAGTAATTTCGCTCATAAAGATCCCTCTAAATTCGGACACTACTCGCAATTAAACTTAGAGCAACCCGCCAGTTTCCTTAGTACTGGGTGCAGGGGTCACCCCTGCCCAAGGAGGTGCGGAACCCACGGTGGGTTCCGCATTAAATTGAGTGAATTACCCTTCCCCAAGTAGCGGCCCCGCCCTGCTATAATCTTCTTCGTGCCGGCCCTCGACGTAATCCTCGCGCCCGCGCTCGCCCCCGACGACCTCCTCGGCTTAGAGCTGCACTTTCTCGACGCCGTCGCCACGCGCCAGACACCGCCAGTCCTGCTGATCTACGCGTCGCGCGGCCGCTTCATCTCGATCGGCCGCTATCATCTATATTGCGGACCGCCCGAGCGCGACGGCATCAACGTCACGCGGCGTCTGACCGGCGGTCGTGTCGTCGGCGCGGGCCAGGGATGGCTCGGCATCGCGCTCATCCTCCCGAAGCGCACCGCGCTGCTCAAGGAGAACACAACTCTGCTGAAACCCGATCAGATCATGAATCGCTACGCGCGCGGCCTCCTGACCACGATGCGCGCGCTGGGCGTCGATTGTTTCTACCCCGGCCGCGACGCGATAACCTTCGAGCGGCGCGAGATTGCGATGTGCACGTTCGAGACTGACGCGTCGGGCGCGATGCTGTTCGAGGCGTCCGTCGCGCACAATCGCGGGATGGAAGAATTGGTCCACGATTTGGAACGTATCGACCCCGACGGCGCGCTCTCGTGCCGCATGTACGACGCCGCGTCCGCCACCAAGATAGTGCGCGAGCTCGCCCGCGACGTCTCTTTCGACGAGCTCGCCGGCGCGATCGCGTCGGGCTATCAGAGTTCGCTTGGTGACACTCGACACCGCGATCTGACCGCGCTCGAATCCGCGCAAGCGCAACACCGTGGTCGCGCCTTGGCCGCTTCGATTTGGCTGCGCGGGCCAGCCGCGCAACGACCACTGAACTTGAAGAATCGAATCGCATCGCAACTCGGCGCAATCGAGGCCGCAGTCTCGCTCAGCGCCGACAAGACTATCGAGGCCGTGCGCTTGAGCGGGGATTTCATCGCCAACTCTCCGGCAATCGCCGAACTCGAAAGCGAACTTCGCGGCCGCCCGCTCGACCTGCCGTCGATCTCGCAAGCGGTCACGAAGACCTTCGGACGCAACGAAAATTTCTTTCTCGGCGCGGGCGAGCTCTCCAATCTCGTGCGCCTAATCGCGGGTGTGAATTGAAAGCTTCCGAACAAGACGCCGCGAAGGTCGTCGAGGACCTCATTCGCGAACTCGGCGACGCGTACAAAACCGTTCAGCGCCGCGCGATCGATGAACTCGTCGCGATGGCCGCGTCCGGCAACCCCTTCGTGATTAAAAAACTCCGCAGCTCGATCGCAAGCGCCGATCGCCGCGTCCGATGGGCTTCCGCGTACGCACTCGGCCAGATCGGCGGTGGCGCGTTCGCGATGGATTCCGCGGACGCGCTGTGCGAAGCGATGGCCGACGACGACGGCGATATTCGATGGGCGGCGACCAACCTGATGGTCCGGCTCGGGCGCGAAAATCTCCCGGCGATTAGCGCGCGCCTGCTGAAGCTCGCCGCCGACACCGATCGCAACGCGCGCAAGATGGCGCTGTACTGCATTCGCGATCTCGAGATCGCCGGCCCCGAACTGCTCGACGTTGTCGCGGGCGCCGTGCGCGACCCGGATGTTCACGTGCGCCTTGCGGCGCTGGCAGTGCTGTCGCGAATGCGCGACGCGTCCGGCGAAGCAGTGAGGATCATGCTCGAATGCCTGAAATCCGATCCGGATGCGGGCGTGCGGCGCGCCGCCGCTTCCGCTCTCGGCAATATCCACAGCGCGAGCGCTGACGCGACGGCTGCACTCGCCGCCGCCGCCGCCGACCTCGACGACGAATCGCTCGCACGAGCCGCGCGCGGCTCCCTGAACCGACTGGAGAAACGCTGATGGCAACGACAACGAAAATGAATCAGACCGCGGCGGCGAATGATTCAGCCGCCCAACCCGACGATTTGGCTCGGCTTGGCGATCCGCATGTGCGGGAGTTCATCGCCGCCGCGCGCCTGGCGCATCTGGCGACCGCCGACGCAACCGGCGCACCGCACAACGTCCCGCTCTGCTACTGGTTCGACGGCGAGCGGATTTACTTCGTGATCGACGAGAAACCCAAGCGCCAGAAGGGCCTGGCGCTCAAGCGGATGCGCAATATCGCGCAAAATCCGCGCGTCGCCGTCGTGATCGATCACTACGAAGAAGATTGGTCGCAGCTCGCGTACGTGCTGATTCATGGATACGCGCGCGTGGTCGAAGACTCCGAGGAATACCTCGCTGCGCTGCGCCATTTGCGCGACAAGTATCTACTGTACCGCGGGATGAGCATGACGCCGGAAAAAAATCCAATCGTGAAAATCGAACCGGTCAGCGTACACGCATGGGGCGCGCGCTTTAGAATCGATTCGTGACGGCGCGCCTTGACGAAATCGCACTCGCGCTCGGCGAAGCGGGCCTCGACGGATGGCTCTTCTACGACTTCCGCCTGAGCGACCCGCTCGCGTATCGAATCCTCGGCTTGTCTGAAGACGGCATCGCCACCCGGCGATGGTTCTGCTACATCCCGGCCCGCGGCAAGCCGCAAGCTATCGTGTCCGCGGTCGAGGCGCATCGGCTCGACGCGCTCGCCGCAGAAAAGATCGTCTATCGCTCGCACGACGAGATGCTCGCGGTGTTGCGCACCGCGCTTGGCGGCGCGCGGCGAATCGCGATGGACTATTCGCCCGGATGCGCAATTCCGTACGTCTCGCGCGTCGACGCAGGCACGCTCGAAATCGTCCGCGCGATCGGAATCGAGGTCGTCACGGCCGCCGATCTAATCCAGCGCTTCGAGGTGACCTTGACGCGCGAGCAGCTCGACAGCCATCAGCGCGCGGCTCGCGCACTCAGATCGATCGTCGATGAAACCTTCGACGAGATCGCGAAGCTGATTTCGGCAGGCCGGCCCATCAGCGAAGTCTCCGTGCAGGAATCTGTGATGGCGCAATTCGCCGCGCGAGGTCTCGTGACCCACGCGCCGCCAATCGTCGCGGTCAACGAGCATAGCGCAGACCCGCACTACGGCCCGGCCGCGAACCACGACCGCGCGATTCGCCGCGGCGATTTCATTCTGCTCGACTTGTGGGCCAAGGAGTCCGCGCCCGACGGTATCTACGCCGACTTCACCTGGGTCGCCTTCGCCGGCAACAAGATTCCCGTCGAACACGCTCGCGTCTTCAAGATTGTCGCGGATACCCGCGACGCGACCGTCGATTTGGTGCAACGCCGAGTCGCAGCCGGTGACGCCGTCAGCGGCCGCGAAGCCGATCGCGCAGCACGTTCGGTAATCGAGGCGGCCGGCTTCGGCGACGCGTTCTTGCATCGCACCGGCCATTCGATTGGCCGCGAAGTGCATGGCGCCGGCGCGAATCTCGACTCGCTCGAAACCCTGGACGACCGGACGCTCTTGGACAACACCTGTTTTTCGGTGGAGCCGGGAATTTATCTGCCAGGCAAATTCGGCGTGCGCAGCGAACTCGACATGACCATCGAAGGCGGTCGCGCGACAGTCAGCGGCGAGCCGCGCCAGCGCGAGATCGTCGCGCTGCTGGCCAGACCCACTTCCAAACCTTAGTCGAGCGTGTCAACCATAGCCCGATCATGATTCGCGCCGTCATATTCGATCTCGACGGGACGCTCGTTGATACCGAGCCGTTGCATTTTGCCGCTTTCAACGAGGTCCTTCGTGCTGACGGGATCGAGATTCGCTTTGACGATTACACGGCGCGGCTGATCGGGCTCAACGATCGCGATTGTTTCTCGACGGTGCTGCGCGAGAATCGCAAGGATGCAAGCGAGGCGCATGTTGCCGACCTGATTGCGCGCAAGACCGTCGTGTATCAAGCGATGGTTGCGGAGCGTGACGTGCTCTATCCGGGTGCTGAAAAGTTCGTGCGCGATTGCGCGCAGCGGTTTCCGCTGATGATCGCGACCGGTACGCTGCGCGCCGAGGCCGAGGCGATTCTTCGCCGCGCCGGGCTGCGCGAGTTGTTTCTCGACGTTATCGCGGCGGAGGACGTCGAGCGCGGCAAGCCGGAGCCCGACGGTTTTAACGCAGCGCTCGGGCGTATCGGATTTATCCTGCGCCAGCGCGATCCGGTGATGGCGGACGAGTGCCTGGTGGTCGAAGACACGCAGGCCGGAATCTTGGCGGCGCATCGCGCCGGCATGAAAGTGCTGGCGCTATGCCATGTCGCGCCGGCGGCCGATCTCTCGGCGGCCGACGTCGTGCGCGCTTCGATTGCCGAGCTCGACCTCGACGAGATATTGCGCGCGCTGGCGGCTGCGGGGCTGAAAAGCACGGGAGCACGATGATGGCGGCGAAGCTCTACCAGTTTCTCGGCAGCCCATTTTGCGCCAAGGTGCGCCAGCTGCTCGCGTTCAAGGGCGTCGAGTTCGAAGTTGTCGAAGTTGACTACCTCGAGCGCAAAGAATTGCTCCTCGCGTCGAGCCAAATCACGGTGCCGGCGGTCACGCTCGACAGCGGCGAGACGATCGTCGATTCGGCGCGAATCGCGACGCGGCTCGAGGAACTTCATCCCGAGCCCACGATTTTTCCGTCGGGCTGGCGCGGGATGCATCTCGTGCTCGCCGACTATATCGACAACCATCTCGAGGACTCGCTCTATCGCGTCGCGCTGGCCGACGAACTCGCGTACTACAGCCGCCAAGGTGCGGATCGCGCCGCGCTATGGCGCCTTATCCGCGAGCGCAAGTACGGAGCGGGTTTCGTCGATCGAGTAATCGCGGACGATGCGGCCAACTGGGAGCGCGCCCGCGCCGCGCTCGCGCCGTTCGAGGAGCAACTCGCGAGCATGCCGTTCCTCACCGGCAGGATCGGGCTGGCGGATTTCGCGCTCTACGGCCAGTTGTTCTACCTGGCGTTCACGGGCGAGCTGAAAATTCCCGCCGACATGAAAAATCTGCGCGCGTTCTTCGGGCGCGTTGAGCGAATCAGCTCGGTGGTCGAAGAAGCCACTTAATTTAATGTGATACCCGCGGTGGGTTTCACACTTCCTTCGGCAGGGGTGACCCCTGCACCCACTGCCAAGACTAAGATGCGGGACTTCGTCCCTGTTAGGAAGTTGTTGGCGGAGGAGACAGAAAGAAGTTGCTAGACGATTTCCGCGATAGCGGTGGTCAGGAAGTGGCTGAAGAGCGCGCCGGTCGAGTCCAGCGCTACATCATATAGCGACGCGGTGCGGCCCGGCACGAACGCCTGATGGCCCTCGTCGGTCAGCGCGTACACGACGCACAGCATCAACGCAAGGTACGGCCGCTGCGCCATCGGACCGCGAATCAGCAGCCAGAAAAGTATTCCGTACTCGGTAAAATGCGCGCACTTGCGGATCAGCATGTGCCAGACGTCGACCGACGCGGCGCTGATTCCGGGAATCAACCATCGCAGGGCCGGATCGATGATCTTGCCGGTGTTGGCCGCGGAGAACGCCGAGGTCGAAAGTGTGAAGATCAGCGCGCCCCACAGAATTACCGGGATCCATTCACGGAGCGGGGCCGGCGTCGAGCCTCCGGCTGACAGAGTTTCCGCCGCTGCCATCAGGTGGCCGTCGTTTTCGCGACCGCTGCCCGAGGGCAACAGTCGGAAGGCATCCAGGGATTCCGGTCGAGCCGATTTTTCATATAGGCCCTAAACGTGCCACACTTCTTGCTTGTCGCTGCGAACTGCCATTGAGCGCGCGCCCCGTCACTATCCTACAAGGAAGGCCGCAACATGGACAATCAGATAACTATCCAACGAGCCCAGCCAGCGCCGCCCTGCACGGTGGTGATTTTCGGCGCGTCGGGCGATCTCGCCAAGCGCAAGCTGATTCCGTCGCTGTACAATCTGGTCGCGTGCGGCGAGGGCATGATGCCGGCGAAGAGCGCGGTGCTCGGATTCGCGCGGCGCGAAATGTCGCTCGACGATTTCCGCAAAAGTGCGCACGATTGGACCGTCCGCTTCTCGCGCCTGAAAGTTGACGAGGCCTGCTGGACCAAGTTCGCCGGCGGGCTGGACTATCTGTCCGGCCTCGACCATCCCGACGGCTTCGCAAAACTTAAAGTGAAACTTGAAGCCTTGGAAAAGGCGCGCGGCCTCCCGCCCAACCGAGTCTATTACCTGGCGATTCCGCCCGAAGCGATTGGCGAGTCGGTCGAGCGGCTGTCGAAGGCCGGCCTGATCGCCGCTCCAACCGCGCCTAACTTCAGCCGGGTCGTCGTCGAAAAACCGATCGGCCACGACCTGTCGAGCGCGCTCGAAGTCAACCGCGTGATGCTGAAGTACCTCGACGAGTCGCAGATTTATCGAATCGATCATTACCTCGGCAAGGAGACCGTGCAGAACCTGTTGGCGCTGCGCTTCTCGAATAATATTTTCGAGCGCCTGTGGGGCAGCCGCAACGTCGATCACGTCCAGATCACGGTGTCGGAGGCCGAAGGGGTCGGCAGCCGCGCCATGTACTACGATCACTCGGGCGCGCTGCGCGACATGGTACAGAACCACATCCTGCAGACGCTCTCGATGCTCACGATGGAAGCGCCGGTGTCGCTCGACTCCGCGGCGATTCGCGACGCCAAGCTGAACGTGTTGCGCACACTTCGCCCTATCACGAGGGAGCATGCGCGCGAAAATACCGTGCGGGCGCGCTACGCCGCGGGCGTCGACGAGAACGGCAAGCCTGCTCCCGCCTACATGGACGAACAAGGCATCGCGGACAACTCGCGCACCGAGACGTTCGTCGCGTTGAAGACCTACATCGACAATTGGCGATGGTCTGGGGTGCCCTTTTTCATTCGCACCGGCAAGCGGATGAAGGCGCGCGCGAGTTCCATTTACGTCCAGTTCAAGGACGTGCCGCAAATTCTGTTCAATCGCGATTCGAAGATTCCCGCCAACGCTCTGACGATTCGCATTCAGCCCGACGAAGGCTTTTCGTTCGACGTGATGACCAAGCGGCCGGGTCTGGACCTGGTGCTGCAACCGGTGCGGATGAATCTCAGCTACAACGCGGCGTTCGGGGCCGGCGCTTCGCCCGAAGGATACGAACGGCTGCTGCTCGACGTGATGGACGGCGACCATACGCTGTTCATCAGCGCGCAGTTCGTCGAGAAGTCGTGGCAGTTCGTGCAGGGAATCCTAGATTCGTGGAGCGACGGCGCGCGCGTGCCGATGGTCGAGTATCCAGCCGGAAGCTGGGGCCCGAAAGAGGCCGACGACCTGATTCGCACGGTCGGACGAGTATGGCATGAGCCGTAGAGGATGAATTTAATGGCAACCGACGCTTGCTGTACTGCTGAAAATTCCGCGGCCGAATTGCCGCTGGCGTGCGACCTGAGCGCGATCTCCGCGAGCGATCGCCCGCGCTACAACGAACTGCGCCGGATGCTCGCGGCCGCAGTCACCGGCAAGCGCGAACTGGCCGACGGTATCGCGGTTCAAATCTCGACCGAGCGCATGGCGCTGCCACAGCTCGCGGAATGGATCTCCTTAGAGCGCAAATGCTGCCCGTTTTTCGAATTTCGAATCGACGTCGCGCCCGCGTCCGGCCCCGTGTGGCTGAGCCTGACGGGCCGCCCCGGCGTCAAGGAATTCCTGTCGCAAGCTTTTGCGCGGTAACGGCGAGAACTCTGCTCGCATCGGGCGCGGCACCGGGTTTCTTCGCTGCGCTCAGAATGACACAAAAAATAGTTCTAACAGGACGAAGTCCCGCATCTTCTCTTGTCATTGGGTGCAGGGGTCACCCCTGCCGAAGGAAGTGTGAAACCCACCGCGGGCTTCACACAAAATTAAGTTCCCTTCGTCCGCTCCCGCACTGCTTTCCACCTGTGGCATAGCTGACCGTCCTCGGCTAACATCTCTCGCCGCACACTCGGCGAAATCGCAATTTCACCAGGATCGGAGAGCTAATTGGCCGACAACAACAAGGTCGTAATTATCGGCGCCAACGGCACGATGGGCGCGGGCGCGGGATGCGTATTTGCCGGCGCCGGGTACAAGGTCACGATGCTGGCGCGGTCGCCGGGCAAGGCGGCCGAAGGCTTGACCGATGCGCAGAACGACGCGCGCGCGGAAGCAATCGCGGAGCGAATCTCGCTCGGCGCCTACGACACCGACCTCGACCGCGCGGTTGGCGAGGCCGCGATAGTCTTCGAGTCGCTCGCCGAAGATCTGCCGCTAAAGAAACAATTCTTCGAGCTGATCGACAAGAGCCGGCGTCCCGAGGCGATTATTGCGACCGGCTCTTCGGGACTATCGATCGCACAGATGGCGCGCGGGCGCAGCGATTCGTTTCGCCGCAATTTCCTCGGCATCCACCTCTTCAATCCGCCGCACGTGATAGTCGGCACCGAAGTCATCCCGGGACCCGATACCGATCCCGCTGTCGTCAAGAACGTCGTGGCAATGCTGACGAAACGGCTCGGCCGCAAGGTGATCGTCACGAAGGACATGCCCGCATTCGTCGGCAACCGGGTCGGCTTCAAGGTCCTGAACGAAACCGCGCAACTGGCGGCCGAGCACGGCGTCGCGTATGTCGATTATCTGATCGGACCGCATACCGGGCGCGCGATGGCGCCGCTGGCGACCGTCGATCTCGTCGGATGGGACGTGCACAAGGCGATCGTCGACAACGTGCATGCGAATTGTGAAGACGAGGCGCACGAATCCTTCGCGATGCCGGCGTACATGAATGCCGCGCTCGCCAACGGATGCCTCGGTGACAAGACTCCCGAGCGCGGCGGCTTCTACCGTCGCGCGGGGAAGGAAGTGTTCGTGCTCGATCCGAAAACCGGCGGCCACGAGAAGCTCCAGAAGCCCGCGCCGATCGAATTCGTCGAGAAGATGAAACAGCTGCATCATGTGGGCCGTTACGCGGAGGCGTTGAAGGTCCTCGCCGACGCGAAGGGCGCGGACGCCGACCTTTGCCGCCGCGTCGTGCTCGGTTACGTCAGCTACGCGCTCAACCGCGTCGGCGAAGTGGCGGCTAGTGCGGCCGACGTGGACACCATAATGTCGTACGGCTTCAACTGGGCGCCGCCGACGGCGATTGTCGATTTGCTCGGCGCGAAAAACACTGTCGCTATGCTGCAAAAGTTGAAGCTGACGGTGCCCGCGACCGTCGAGCAAGCTGCGTCGCGCGAGGCTAAAATGTTTGCGGGCGGCGTACTCGAATATGGCCGCACCTTTGTTGGATGATTACATTCTGATATGATTACGCTAGTAATCAATAGGAGCGCGCGATAGAAACCAGCGCCGGTGTACGTATTGGGCGGAGCGCAAACCGACTTTGCCCGCAATTGGTCGAAAGAGGGAAAGCATTTCGTCGCGATGATGCGCGAGGCGACTTTGGGCGCGCTCGAGGCTACGAAAATCGAGCCGCGCGAAGTTGAGACAGCTCACGTCGGCAACTTCGCCGCCGAGCTGTACGCCAAGCAGGGACACATCGGCGCATTTTTCGTCGAGATCGATCCGGCTTTTTCAGGGCTGCCGACCAGCCGTCATGAGGCGGCATGTGCGTCGGGCTCGATCGCGCTGATCGCGGCGTCGGCTGAGATCGAAGCCGCGCGCTACGACCTGGCGTGCGTGGTCGGCGTCGAGCAAATGAAGACCGTCGATTCCACCACCGGCGGCGATTACCTGGGCACCGCGGCCTGGTACGAGCGCGAGGCCAAGGGAATCGAGTTCCCGTTTCCGAAACTGTTCGGCCGCCTCGGCGACGAGTACGACAAGCGCTACGGCCTGAAGGACGAACATCTCGCGCACATTTCGGCGGTGAACTATTCCAACGCCAAGCGCAATCCCAACGCGCAGACTCGCAACTGGTTCATGAGCGAGAGTCACGCACAGCACGAAAGCAAATTCAACCAGGTCATCGGCGGCCGCATCAAAGTGAGCGATTGCTCGCAAGTGACTGACGGCTCGGTCGCAATTTTCCTCGCGTCGGAAAAATTCGCGACCGCGTGGGCCAAGCGCAACGGCAAGACGCTCGCCGACATCCCGCGCATCCTCGGATGGGGCCATCACACGGCGCCGCTCGAATTCGACACCAAGGTTCTCGAGAGCCGCGACAACACCTACGTGCTGCCGCATACGCGACAGGCAATCGTCGACGCGTTCAAGCGCGCGGGCATCGCGGGCGTCGGCGAGTTGTCGGGAATCGAGACGCACGACTGCTTCACCACCTCCGAGTACATGGCGATCGACCACTTCGGAATCACCAAGCCCGGCGAATCGTGGAAGGCGGTCGAGGAAGGCGTGATCGAGCTCGGCGGCAAGCTGCCGATCAATCCGAGCGGCGGGCTAATCGGCGCGGGCCATCCGGTCGGCGCGACGGGAGTGCGCCAGATGCTCGATTGCCATCGGCAGATAACGCATAGCGCGGGCGACTACCAGGTCGAGAATGCGAAAAAATTCGCGATGCTGAATATCGGCGGCAGCGGCACCACCAGCTGCGTGTTCATCGTCGGCAAATAAGCACGCGATTTGGAATATCTGAAGCGGCGGTCCCGAAACGGATCGCCGCTTTTTCATTTTCCCGATTGGCTCGCGCGCGCCGGCGCGGCACAATCGCCAAATGCCCTGGAAAACACCGTTTACTCTCGTCGATGTCTTCACGTCGCGGCCCTTCGGCGGCAACCAGCTTGCGGTCTTTACCGACGCGGCCGCGCTCAGCGCGAGCGAGATGCAGGAGCTGGCGCATGAGATGAACTTCAGCGAATCGACGTTCGTGATGCCGCCCGAATCTTCGGGCGCGCGCCGCGTCAGGATCTTCACGCCGACGGTGGAAGTTCCGATGGCCGGACATCCCACCGTCGGCACGACCTGGGTGCTCGCGAGTCGAGGCGAAATCGCGCTCGCATCGGCAAGCGTCGATGCCACGTTGCAACTTGGAATCGGGCCGGTGACGGTGACGGTCGAGAGCACTGGCGGCAAGCCGGACTTTGTCTGGATGGCGCATCGCGAGGCGGAATTCGGCGCGAAGCGTACCGATGGCGAGCGGTTCGCGGAAGCGATCGGAATCGTTGCGGCGGACATCCGCGGCGATCTGCCGATCCAAGTCGTCTCGACCGGCTTTCCGTTCGTTTTTGTCCCGCTCCGCAGTGTCGAAGCGCTCGGAAGATGCTATCCCAACAAGGTCGCGATCGCCTCGCTGTTCAAGGCGAGTCCGCGCGAGCAGCCGCCTCTCATATATATGTTTGTCGCGCAACAGTCGGGCGAATTCTCCGTTCGGTCGCGGATGTTCGCGCCGTTTAACGGAATTGCGGAGGACCCGGCGACCGGAAGCGCTGCGGCTCCGTTCGGCGCATACGCCGCGACCTACGGATTAATCAAACCCGCGCCCAAGACTGAATTCCTGATTCGGCAAGGCGTCGAGATGGGACGGCCTAGCGAGATTCGAGTCGAGGTCGTGCGCAAGGACAGTGGCGCGTTCGCGATCCGAATCGGCGGGCGATGCGCGATCGTCGGCGAAGGCGCGATGTTCCTCTAGAGCGCGGGCGCGACTATTGTTGTGCGCATGGACGAGAGCAAAATGCCGTCAGTAGGCGATCGCGCTCCTGAGTTCGCACTCGCCGACTCTACCGGCATCGTTCGCCGGCTCGACGACCTGATCTCCCGGGGAATGTGCGTCGTCGTGTTCTACCGCGGACATTGGTGACCGTTTTGCCTCCGCCAGTTGGCGGACTACTCGGAGCATCTTGAGGATTTTCGCGCAGCCGGCGCCGAGCTGGTTGCGATTTCCGTGGACGACGCCGCTCGCACCGAGCCGGTGCGTCAGGAACTTGGCATCAAATTTCCGCTGCTATGCGACACGCGGCGCGAGGTCGTCAAGGCATACGGCTTGCTCAACAGCGGAGAGAAAGGCGGGATAGCATTTCCGGCTTCATTCGTGATCGATAGCAATCGCGTCGTGCAATTCCGCGCGCTGGAAGAAGTCGCATCGCGGGTCAGCGTGGACCAATTGCTGGGACTGGTGCGCGCACTCGAGCGTGGCACCGCACCGCAAACCAAACCGCGTAAGCGCGGCGTCTTCCCCGGACTGATGTTCCTCCGCGCGACGATGAACGCACTTCGGCACGGCGTTACTTCCCCGAATAAGTAGCTTTCCATCGCGGTTTACCGAGCTTATGATTCAGCGCGCGAGGTCTGGATGATTCGTCGGTATCTTGTCGCTCTCTTGTTTTTGCTTGCGGCCGTAATTACCGCGTGCGCCGGCGGCGGCGTGACCGAGGCGCCGCCGGCGTTCGTCACCAATCGGCAAGGCAACCGGGTCGAAGCGCTCGCGATGACCTCGCCGCGCGCCAACGCGGCCGCGATTCGGCTGCGCGACGGACGCATTCTGATCTGCGGCGGCACCGCGGCCGGCGAAATCGGTGGCGTGCTGTCGAGCGCCGAGCTGTACGATCCGGTCGCGCGCACCTTCACGCCGACCGGCGCGATGACCGTCCGGCGGGCCGGGCAAACGATCACGATGCTCCGCGACGGGCGTGTGCTGCTCACAGGCGGCGTCCAAAATGCCGGCTTTCGCTCGCAGCTCGCCAGCGCGGAGATTTACGATCCGAGCACCGGTGCCTTCAGCGCGACTGGCTCGATGTCGACGCCGCGCGAAGGTCATACTGCGACGATGCTTCGCGACGGGCGGGTGCTGGTCGTGGGCGGCAGCCCCAACGGCATCCAGACAACGGGCAGCGCCGAGATTTATGATCCAGCGAGCGGTACGTTCAGCCCCACGGGCCATCTGCACCAGCCGCGCGTCGCGCATGTCGCCGCTCTTCTCGGAACGGGCAAAGTACTGATCGCCGGCGGCGGCCGCGGCGGCATGCCGGGCGGCTATATCTCGTACGATACCGCCGAAATGTACGATACCTCCACGCGCAGCTTCACTACGATGCGCGCGCATATGAAGAGCGATCGCGTCGGCGCCGCCGCGGTCAAGCTGAACGACGGACGGGTGCTGATCGTCGGCGGCAAGAGCGGCAGAGTCATCGTCGGCATGCGCACTCTCGCTTCGATGGCGCCGCTGAACACCGCGGAAATTTACGATCCCGAGTCCGGCGCCTTCACCAAGACCGGCGACATGAGCGCGCCGCATTACCTCGCGACCGCGACGATGCTCGACAGTGGAAATGTCCTCGTCGTCGGCGGTTGGACGATCAGGGGGCCGGTCGTCGTCGGGATGCGCGAAGCGGAAGTCTATCAGCCCGAAACCAATCGGTTTTCGCACGTCGGCAGCACCAACGTCGCGCGCCTGACGAACACAGCGACCTTGATGAATGATGGCGAGGTGCTGATCGCCGGCGGCATCGCCGACAAAGCGCTGGTAACCGCCGCAGTCGAATTCTATTCTCCAAAGCAACATCGCTTTCTGATGCTTCCGGAAACTTCCCCGGCCACGGAATGAACGATTCGACGAAAAATTTGTTGCCCGCGTTCGAGTTGCGCGACGCGCGCGGGACCGCGCGCTCATTTCCATCCGGCCGAGCCGCGCTGCTCTGCTTCGTCAAGGAAGATTGCCCCACCTGCGGAATTACGATGCCGCTGATCGAGGCGGCGCATCGCGCCTTCGGTGCGTCCGTCGACATGTGGGCGATCGGCCAGGACCGCGACGGCAATGCGAAACTCGTCGAGCGATACGCGCTGACCGTTCGGATGCTTGACGACTCCGCGCTGGGCGTCTCTTTTGCGTACGACCTCGACACGGTTCCGACGATCATCCTTGCGGACGCGAATGGCCGCGAGCGGCGCCGCTTCGTCGGCTTCGGCCGCGACGACTGGCGCGAGATGTTCGCCGAGCTGTCGCAACTGTCGGGCCGGCCGTCGCCGGCCGTCGATTGGAATTCATATCCGGAGTCCCGGCCCGGATGCGGCTCCAGGTCCGTCGAGCCGGGAATCGCGGAACGCCTCGAGGCGAGCGCTCGCGGCGACAAGCTGACCGCGCGCCGAATCGAGCTCGGCGACGCCGAGGACGTATTCGAATTCATGTTCGAGCGCGGGCTGACTGACGGCTTGCCCGCGGTCCCGCCGACGCCCGAGCGCGTGATGTGGATGCTAACAGGGACACGGCGCGATCCGCGCGACGTGATCGCGACCGTGCCGCCGAATCTCGCTCCCGTGACGGTCGAGAAAGTCGCGGTCAACGCCGTGATGGCGGGATGCAAGCCCGAGTACCTGCCCGTGGTGATCGGCGCGCTCGAAGCGGTCTGCACCGACGAGTTCAACATCCACGGCATCATGTCCACGACCTGGGGGGCGACGCCCGTGATCGTCGTCAACGGTCCGATTCGCCACCGTCTCGATATGAACATGGGCATGATGGCGCTCGGCTACGGCACGCGCTCCAACGCAACCATCGGGCGCGCGCTGAAGCTCGTGTTGCGCAACGTCGGCGGCGCGCGGCCGGGCGAGATCGAGCGCGCGACTCTCGGCGCACCCGGCAAATTCACGACCTGCTTCGCCGAGTGGGAGGAACGCAGTCCGTGGGAGCCGCTGCACGTCGAGCGCGGCTTCAACCGGGACGAAAACGTCGTGACAGTGTTCGGGCTTGAGGCGGGCTCGCGCCAGATTGCCGATCAGACTTCGCGAACGGCGCGCGCGCTGGCCGGCAGTCTCGGCATGGGGCTCGAAGCATGCTGGCATCCCAAGCAGCACAGCGCCGGCGAGATTCTGTTGATCATTTCGCCCGAGCATGCGGACACTCTCGCGCGCGAGAAATGGACCAAGGCGCAGGTTCGTGCGCGAATCCAGGAAGTCACGTCGCGGCCTATCCGCGATTTGATTCGCGACGACGACAGCGGCGAGGGAATTCCGCTGAGCGCACTCGGCGATGCGACTGAAGAACGGCTTGCGGAAAAGATTGCGAAGTTTCGCAGGCCGGAGGATATCAATATCATCGTGGCTGGCGGCAACGCGGGAAAATTCTCGGCGGTGTTCGCCGGATGGGTCTCGGGTCCGATGGGATCGTCCAGCGTCAGCCGGCGAATCGAGGAGGCAGCATGAAACAGGTAATAGTCGATCCGACCGACGAGCGCGTGCCGATTCGCCGCACGTTGGCGGCCCGCTCGGACACAATCGTTGGACGCGTGGCGCTGCTCGACATCGCCAAGCCGCGCGGCAACGTGCTGATCGACAGGCTCGCCGAGCATTTACATGACCGCATCCCCGGCGTCGAGATCAAGCGTTTTCGCAAACCAACCTTCACCAAGCCGGCGCCCGACGAGTTGCGCCGCCGGATCGCACAGGAGAGCGACTTCGTTATCGAAGCGCTAGCCGATTGAGGGTCATGCACAACGTGCAGTGTGCACGACTCCGTATGGTTCGAGACGAATAAGAAGCCCGCGGTTGTAATAGCATCCAGCGAGTTCGCTGACGCTGCGCAGAAACAGGCCGATGCGCTGGGATTGCCGGAACTTCGCCGGGTATTCGTGCCGCATCCGATTCAGGACGCGACCGACGAGCAGATGCGCGCGAAGGCCGACGCGATCGTCAACGACGTGATCGCGGCGCTGAAGAATTGATTATCGGATTAACGTCGAAGTCGATTCGGCGACCTCGGTGACCATCTTGCCGGTCTCTGAGAAAGTCGCGGCGGCGGGATCGTAGAGATCCGCAAAGCCCGACCTGCCGCCGGCGATGAGCGCGCTACCGCTCTCGAGCACGGTCGCAGTCGCGCCGGCGTGCACGTTGTGCATCGAGCCGGTGGCGGCAAAAGCAGCGTGGGCGGGATCGAACAGCTCGGCGCTCACCATGGTCTCCGGGTCACTGCCCTCACCGCCGGCGATCAGAACTTTGCCGTTCGCCAAAAATACCGCGGCTTGAAGCGTGCGCGCGGTCGTCATCGCGCCGACCGGTGAAAACGTTTCCGTCTGAGGATTGAAAACCTCCGCGCTGTCGCTCGGCGCGCTCGCGTCGCCGCCGCCCGCAACCAGCACGTCACCCGCGAGCGTACCCGTGACGACGCTCGGCGACAACCAGGTGGCGCTGTGATTCTCGCGCGGCGTACTCATCCTGCCCGCCGGCGTGAACTGCCCGGTGACCGGATCGTAAAGTTCGGCCGTGGCGACGTCGCCGTTGCTTTCATCGCTGGCGCCGCCCGTGACCAGCACGTTTCCCGCCAGTGGCCCGCTGGCAATCAGCGTCGCCGAGTGGTGCGCGCGTGTCGCCTTCATCGCGCCGATCGAGTTAAATTTGCCGGTGACGGGGTTGTACAGCTCCGCGCTCCTTAGAGTGTATCCGAGCGACCCGGTTGCCGTGGTGCCTCCCGCGAGCAACACCTGGCCATCAGCCGGGCAGTTGCACCCGGAAATGAGTGTCGCCGTATGGCCGGCACGGACTGTGTTCATCTGCGACGCGATCACGGAAAATTTTCCGCTGGCCGGGTCGTACAATTCAGCCGACGACAGCGAGCGGCCCGACGGTCCTTCGCCACCCGCCACCAGAACCTTGCCGCCCGGCAACACGGTAGCCGTAAGATCGGTGCGCGCGTCCTTCATCGACGGTGCGACTGCGAATGCATTTTTGACCGGGTCGAAAAGCTCCGCGCTCGAGAGCGCAGATTGCCCGTCGCCCTGCCCGCCCGCCAGCAGCACGAAACCGGAATGCGGCGACAAATCGGGTTGTCCGACCGGCGGATTGACGGTTGCAGCGACCGGAGGATTGATCCCGCCGCCCGATACGACTGGCGAACTCGGCGCAGATCCTCGCGTCGGTGAAGTCAGCGGCGCCGAGACGCCACCGGTTGCGCTCGTCGAAATCAGTCCGGGAGCCTGAACGTTGCCGCCAACGACTGGAGCCGCACTGCCCTGAACATTCCATACTCCTGCCGGCGGGGCGCCAGGAATGGCGCGCGGCAAATCCGGAACCATCTCGACCATCGCCGTGTTGCCTGACTGTTTTTTGGGCTTGGATGGCGCAAATCCAATCTGTAGAGGAAGCGCGCTTGCGGCGGGAGACGCGTGGCGCGCGACAGCCGCCGTGCTTGATGTTGCTAGTCGAGATGTTGAATCGTGGTTGTCGGGGTGGAGCGGCGCAGACGTTATCTGAGCAAAATGACGACCATCAACCTGGCCGCGGTCGAGCGCGAATAGTACAGCAATGGCGCTCACGGCAATCACTGCGCCGGCAAGCAGCGCATCACGCATCAGCGGTCTATCTCTCAACTCTGCCATCGCAGCTAACCCTCGCGTGCGATTTCCCCCGACGGGAATGACTGTATGCTAGTACGAATACTGGTTTTGCGGAAGCAAGTGCGCGCCGCAGCTCTTCGTGCACCCGCAGAAGACGAACACGCGAAGAGCAAGTACTAGATTTCTACGGGAGTTTTCGTGGCATTCGAAGCGCGACTACGGGAGATACTCACGACACACGATTGAAGACGTCCTCATCCATGCCGGGTTTATTTGGGGGCCTCTGCGTGATGATATCTTGTCTGGATCGGCTGTGAGGAATCATTAGCGTGGAATCGGAGACTATTCGGCCGCATGAGAATCGCGGGCCGTCACTCGCGACGCCTACGGTCGCCCTCGAGCCGCCGCCGGCGCGCATCCTGGTCAAGGAAGTTAACTGGCTCGGCGATGTCGTCATGAGTATGCCTGCGCTGCGCGCGATTCGTCGCGCCTGGCCGCGCGCGTATCTGGCGGTGCTTATCAAAAAGGAACTCGCCAGCTTCTTTGACGGCGCCAAATGGATCGACGAGGTGATTCCGTACTCGGTTGGGCGCGGTCTCTCGGGGTTTTTCGATCGCCGCAGGATTGTCCATGAAATTCGCTCGCGGCGTTTCGATCTCGGAGTTCTGTTTCCGAACAGTTTCGAGTCGGCGTTGTGGATCGCGATGGCGGGAGTCCGCCGGCGCGCCGGGTTCGTCGCCGACACTCGTGGCGCGATGCTGACGCTGAAGGCGGCGCCGCCGCCCGACGCGGTCACGGGTCATCAGGTGAACTATTGGCTGGCGATGGTGCGCGCGACCGGCGTGGCCGACGGCTGCGCCGATGACTTCGCGATCGACGTGTACGGACCGCATCGCGGGCGGATGCGCGAATGGCTCGCGGCGAATCGCAAGCGTCCCGGCCGTCCCATTTTTGCGATCGCCCCCGCGGCCGCCTACGGACCGGCCAAGGAATGGCCTGCCGACAGCTACGGCGCGCTGATCGATCTGCTCGCGCGTCGCAAAGACGCGGAGGTCGTGCTGGTCGGCGCGCCGGCGGAGCGCGCGAAGTGCGAGGAAGTTGCGGCGGCGAGCAAACGCGGCGCGGTGATCGCGGCGGGACGCACCAATATCGGCGAGCTGATCGCCCTGCTCTCGCTGTGCGACGGCTTTATCGGCAACGATTCCGGATGCATGCATATTGCTGGAGCGCTCGGAATTCCGACCGTCGCGATTTTCGGATCGACCAATCCGAGTCGCACCGGGCCGCTGGGGCCGAAGACGCACGTGATTTATCGCAAGCTCGAATGCAGTCCCTGCCTCGCGCGCACCTGCCGTTTCGGTCATTACAATTGCCTGACGCAAATCGAACCGGCGGAGCTCGCCGACGCGATCGCCGCAATCCGCGCGCCGCAATGAAGCGAGAAGACTGAAAACTTTCACCACGGGGAACTTCAAGGCATCAAGATGAAACTGAAGGAACTGGCATCCAGGCTGGGACTCGAAATCCGCGGTGACGGCGGCGTGGAGATTTTCGCGCCGGCGCCGATAGAGGCGGCCGCTCCCGGCATGATCGTCTTCGTCGCGAGCGCGAAGTATGCGCCAGCGTTGCAATCTAGCGTCTCCGCTGCCATCACGACCGCCGAGCTGGCGGCCGGCGCGAAGTGCGCGACGCTTGTCAGCGCGAATCCTTACGCCGACTTCGCGCGCGTGCTCGAGATTTTTTTTCCGCCGTACCGCCCCGCGCCCGGAATCGATCCGTGTGCTTCAATCGCGCCCGACGCTGCCATCGGTGCGAACGCATCGGTTGGCGCGTCGGCGGTAATCGGCGCGGGCGTTACGATTGGGCGCGACGCGGTGATTCATCCGAACGTGACGATTTACCCCAACGTGCGCATCGGCGATCGCTTCATCGCGCACAGCGGCGTGTCGATCCGCGAGGGCACGGTGATCGGAAATCGCGTGACGCTGTTGAACGGCGCGGTGATCGGCGCCGACGGCTTCGGCTTCGTCGAGGAAAAGGCCGACTTGATCAAAATTCCACAAGTCGGCAGCGTAATAATAGAGGACGATGTGGAGATCGGCGCGAATTCTACCGTCGATCGCGCGATGATGGGCGCGACGGTACTGCATCGCGGCGTGAAACTCGACGATCAAGTGCATATCGGACACAACTGCGAAATCGGCGAATACTCGCGATTCTCGGGGCACACCGGCATCTCGGGCTCGACGCGAATCGGCAAATGGTGCCTGTTCGGCGGCCAGGTAGGATGCGCCGACCACGTTACGATTGGCGATCGCGTCATGGTGGTGGCAAAGGCCGGTATCCACAACGACCTGAAGGACGACGCGATCGTCTCGGGCATCCCTGCCGTGGACGTGCGCAAGTTCCGCCGCTACGCCGTCGTGCTGACGCGGCTGCCCGAAATAATCCGGCGAGTGCGCGCGCTGGAGAATCGCGTCGGTATCGGCGGCAACGAGGCGTAACTATCTGGGGGCGGCGGTGAGGGCATGCGAAAGACGCGACAAGTAGTTGTGACGATCGCATTGGCGGTGGCGGCCGCGACCTTATGTGCGGGATGTCCCGCGATGATGGTTCCGGGTCTCGCTTACTCAGGCTACAAGTACGTGCATGACAAGAATCAGACTGCGGCCAACACCTCGAGCACGCAGAGCCACAAGTCCACGTCCACGACCGCCTCGCAGCAAAAAATTCCTGACAGCGAAATCGAGTAGCGGATTCTGCCGCCCTTGCCAGTGCCCGAGCTGACGTTCACACTTCGGCCGCGGCCGCCGTTTCGGCTCGACCTGACGGTGTGGGCGCTTCGCCGGCGGGCGCATAACGTCGTCGATCGATTCGACGACGGTGTCTGGCGGCGCATCCTCGTAATCGGCAGGTCGCCGGTAGCGGTCGCCGTCACGCAGACGCGGCGCGGCTCGCGTCCGGAAATCGAAGTGCGAATTTCGGCGACACGACCGTCCGCCGTCAAGGCGGAGGTCGTCGAGATCGTGACGAGGATGCTCGGCCTGGAGATCGATCTGTCGGACTTCTACCGGCTCGCGCGCGGCGATGCGCGACTGCGGGGGCTGTCGGAGCGGCTGCGCGGAATGAAACCTGTGCGCTACGCGACAATATTCGAAGCGTTCGCGAACGCGATCGCGTGCCAGCTCGTTTCGCTCAGCGCGGGAATGCACGTGCTGAATCGGCTCGCGGAAACATACGGAGTGCGCAGCGAGGCCGGCCGCACGGCGACTCCTATGCGATCATTCCCCGCGGCGGCCGCGGTTGCGCGCTCGAATCCCGACGCGCTACGCGCCCTCGGCCTCAGCCGGCAGAAGGGCGAATATCTGATCGGGCTCGCGCGCATGGCGATCGATCCGAAGGATCGCGACTTCGCGTCAATCGAGCGGCTCGCGGACGCCGACGCAATCGCGCGACTCTCAAAAATTCGCGGCGTGGGACGCTGGACCGCGGAGTATGTGATGCTGCGCGGCTTCGGCCGCACCAACATTTTCCCGGGCGACGACGTCGGCGGCCGCAACAAACTCTTCGAATGGCTCGGCTTGCGTGGCGAGCCGACGTACGACGGCGTCGGGAAGATGCTCGAGCGATGGCATCCGTACGGCGGACTCATCTATCTTCATCTGATTGTGAACTCAGTCGCCGACGCCGGCCATTTCGCGCGCTCGGTGGCGGAGTAAGCGGAGGTTCGCGGGTGCTCGCGTACATCTTGATTGCGATTGGCAGCGCGCTCGGCGGGATGGGACGATATTATGTTTCCGGCGCGATCACGACGCTCACCGGCGGCACGTTTCCATATGGTACGATGCTCGTGAACATCACGGGGTGCCTGGCGATCGGTTTTTTCGCGACGCTGACCGGACCCGACGGGCGCATCCTGGTCGGCACGCCTGCGCGGCAGTTCGTGATGGTCGGAATCTGCGGGGGCTACACTACCTTCTCGAGTTTCTCGCTCGAAACGCTCTACCTGATGCGCGCAGGCGAATGGACCCCCGCCGCATTGAACGCCGCCGGTTCGGTTATCCTGTGCCTGCTGTCAGTGTGGATCGGATACGTCGCCGCGACGGCGCTCAACCGGGGAGTGTAGCGATGCAAATCCCACGCGATGCGGTGTTGCTGAGAATTTTTATCGGCGAGAGCGAACGCTCGGACCATAAGCCGCTCTATGAAGCGATCGTGCTAAAGGCGCGCGAACTTCAGCTCGGCGGCGCGACCGTGCTGCGCGGGCCGCTGGGCTTCGGCCGCTCGAGCCATCTGCATTCGGCGAAAATTCTGCGCCTGTCGGAAGACCTGCCCATGGTCATCGAGATCGTCGACAGCCAGGCAAAGATCGACGCCTTCCTGCCGGTGCTCGACAAGATGATGGGCTCGGGACTAATCACGGTCGAGAAGGTACAAGTGCTGCAATACGGCGGGAAGCCGAAAACTTGAGTCTGAGGAGAGAAGACGTGGAAAAAAAATATATCAATCCGGATACGCTGCTCGCCCCGCGCGGCTACACGCATATCGTGACGATCGCAGGGCCGGCGAAGCTGGTATTCATCTCGGGCCAGGTGGCGGTCGACAAGGAAGGCAAGTTGGTCGGGCCGGGCGACCTGAAGGTCCAGATTCGGCAGGCGGCAAATAATCTCAAAGCCGCGCTGACCGCTGCAGGAGCCACCGCCGCCGACATCGTAAAGACCAATACGTACAT
Organism: uncultured delta proteobacterium; assembly: GCA_963724395.1. Taxonomy (GTDB): domain Bacteria; phylum Desulfobacterota; class Binatia; order Binatales; family Binataceae; genus Binatus. Next base: position 2,463,078 of record CAVRUK010000006.1, read on the forward strand.
CGTCAACTACAAGCAGTCCGACTATTCCGCGATGCGCGAGGCGCGCGCCGAACTGTTTCCGGACGGCGAGCCGCCCGCCTCGACGCTGGTGGGCGTGACGTCGCTGGCGGTGGAAGGACTGATGGTCGAGATGGAGGCGATCGCAGCGGTGAAGTGAGCGGTCGCCGTCCGGCGGATGTGAGAATTAACCGTCAACTGCCTCTAGGTTATAATTTCTTACAATTTGATTCGTTCGCGCGGTCAGAGTAGACAGTAGTGTTCACAGGCAAGCGCCGGTGGGTGGGCTTGACTCTGAACGGCGGGATACCCGCAAATGATGGAGGATTGTCATGGAAGCAGAAGCGCAGCCGCTCGTTGTACCTCGGCGGGGGACGGTGACGATGACCAGTATCGAAGAACGCTATCGCGCAGCGACTGAAAAATCCGCGCAACTCGCCAAGCGCGCTGAACGAGTGATGCCCGGCGGGGACACCCGTACCACCACGTACTATCGGCCCTACCCGCTCACGCTCGAACGCGGCGAAGGACCGTTCGTGTGGGACGTCGACGGCAACCGCTACATCGATCTGCTTGGCAACTACACCAGCCTGGTTCACGGCAACGCGTATCCGCCGATCGTCGAGGCGGTGACCAAGGCTGTGCAGGACGGCAGCGCGTGGCCGGCGCGCTCGGAGGCGCAGATCGAGCTGGCGACGATTCTGTGCGAGCGCGTCGAGTCGGTGGATCGCGTGCGCTTCTGCAATTCAGGGACGGAAGCCGGGATGCTCGCAGCACACGTGGCGCGCCGCCTCACCGGCCGCAAGCTCATCCTGATGGCGCGCTATGGCTATCATGGATCGTACGAAGATTTGGAAGTCGGGCTGGCCGGCCAGGACGGCGAGCGCACGATGCTCGCGGATTTCGGCGAAGCCACGGCTTTCGAGGCGCTGTTGTCTGAGCGCGGCACCGAAATTGCGGCAGTGTTCCTCGAACCGATACTCGGCTCAGCAGGTATCGTCGAACCGCCGGCCGGATTCCTGGGGCGCGTGGCGGAGGCGGCGCATCGCGCAGGCGCGATGTTCGTCGTCGACGAGGTGATCACGCTGCGGCTGGCCGAAGGCGGCGGGCAGCAGATTTTCGACGTCAAGCCGGACCTGACGATGTTCGGAAAGATCATTGGCGGCGGCTTTCCTGTGGGAGCGATCGGCGGCAGCGAGGAAGTGATGTCGGCATTCGATCCTCGCAATCGCGGCTCGATGTATCATGCGGGCACTTTCAACGGTAATCCTGTCACCTGCGCAGCCGGCGCCGTTTCAGTCCGCGAACTGACGCAGGCGCGAATCGACAAAATGAACAAGCAGGGCGAGCGGCTGGCCGCCGAACTGGCGCGTGCGGCGCGCCAGGTGGAATTGCCGTTTTCCGTACGACACTGTGGGTCGCTGCTGAACGTGTTTTTTCTCAAGGATCCGCCGCCCGCGACGATCGCCCGCGATGACGCGCGCGCGGTGGCCAACTTCCATCTGGCTGCCCTCAACCAGGGATTGTTTCTCGCGCCGCGCGGCATGATCGCGCTCTCGACCGCGATCACCGACGAAGTTCTGAGCGAGATTTGCGAGCGTGCGGCGAAGGCGATGGCCGACGTCGCGCAAGCCTTCGACTAACGGCAGGCATATTTGCGGAGGCGCATGCGGCGAGCCCGCATGCGACTTCCCTTTTCCAGTTTTTAGTTTTCACTGACTGAAGATTCAGTTCACGCCGCCTTCAGCTCCGACGTGCAATGCGGGCATCGCGTCGCGGCGAGCGGGATCGCGGTGGCGCAGTACTGGCAGTCCTTGGTCGAAGGCGGCGCGGGCTTGTCCGCGCCAGTCAGGTGATTGATCCATTTCACGAGAATAAAGACCGCGAACGCGATTATCACGAAGTCGACGATCGTGTTGAGGAACAATCCGATGTTCAGCGTCGGCGCGCCCGCCTTCTTCGCGTCCGCGATCGTCTCGTAATGCTTCGACGATAGATTGATGAACAGGTTTGAGAAATCGACCGCACCGAGCGCAAGGCCGATCGGCGGCATCAGGATGTCGGTGGTGAACGAGGTGACGATTTTCCCGAACGCCGCGCCGACCACGAAGCCGACCGCGAGATCGATCACGTTGCCCTTGATTGCGAATTGCTTGAACTCTGAGAGCATCGACATGAATGCATCCTCCGTTGGACCGTCGGATTGGCAAAGAACCTCGCCTACAAAAGCATCGCGCCGCGCCGATGTAAACGGTTCAGCATAGGATTGCCGCGACTCTCGATTGACTTTTCAGAAACGCATCTGGTAGCCGATAGCACAGGACTTTGCTGCGGCTATGTTTGTATCCGTGCATCGTCGGGAGGCCATCCGATGGGATCAGTGCACATCAAGGACGAAGAGCGGGTCGGTTCGCAAGCTAAATTCAAGCTTGAGCCCTCGGTCTATCTGCAGAAACTTTACGAATCCGGCACGCCTGACCTCGGCTGGATGAACCAGATGGGCGAATGGGGCGTGCGTGCCAAGCCCGGCAACCTCGGCCTGCGTCTGAAGGACATCGAGATCGGCAGCTACGGAATTATCCCCGAGCACGGCGGAGCCCATCGCTCGATGGCGCCGCGCGGCGCGGTGATTTCCGACGACCTGCCCTCGCTCGGCTTCACGATCAACGAAAAGGCCGAATGCTGGGCCGACAACGTCACCGAGCTCTATGAAGAGGCGGTCGCGCGCCAGTGGAGCTCCGCGCGCGACATCCCGTGGACGGAACTCAAGCCGCTGCCCGACGATCTCGAACGCGCGATGTGCCAGTTGTGCACCTTCCTGACCGAGGTGGAATTCATCGCGGCCGACGCGCCGACGCGATGGATGGGGCAGATGAATCACGACTTCTTCGAAGTGAAAATGTTCCTCGCCACGCAGGCGATGGACGAGGCGCGTCACATGGATGTGTTTCGAAAGCGCGCGCTCGCCAACGGCGGCGGACTCGGCAAGGCCAGCCCTATCAGCGAGCTGTCCCTCAAGCGAATCTTCGACTGTCCGAGTTTCTCCGCACAGACCGGCCGCCTGCAGTTGCTCGGCGAAGGATTCGTGCTGACGATGTTCCGCCAGGGCGAGTTCCTGGCGCCGAGCCGCGTCGATCAGGAAATTTTCCGGCGTTGCATGCAGGATGAATCGCGGCACGTCGGATTTGGCACGATGCATCTGCGCGCGCAGCTCAAGGCGAATCCCGCGGTGGCCGAAGAGCTTCACGAACAGCTCGACGACGCCGAGCGGATTCTGCTCGAGACTTTTAGCGTGCCGGAGGCGGTCGAGCCGATGGCGATCCTGATGGGCGGCGGAATCGACAACTTCGACAAGGGGATGGAACTTCAGGGACAGTTGTGGCGCCGAATCGTGCACGAGTACCTGCAGCGGTGCGACTCGGCCGGACTCGACCGGCGTCCGCGATGCATCCTGCCGACGGATTTCAACAAGCTGTTCGAAGCCAGCGCCTGATGTCGTCGTTTCCCGATTCAGAGTGGTTCCGCACCCTGGGCAGGTTGATGCATGCCGAGGGTGAACTTTTCAGGCGGCTCGGCTACGCGGAGACGCGCTTCGCGGTGCGGATCGTGCCGAACAACACCGGCAACGGCGGCGATCGGATTGTGGGCCTCGTGATCGACGGCTATCAGCTGACAGAAGCGAAGCCGGTCGTCGATCTCAACGAGTACGATCCTGACTTTGTGATCTGCGGCAAGCGCGAGATTTGGGATCGCATGCTCGGCGAGATTGCCGAGCACGGCCGCCCGCAGCTCCGGCATACACTGAGTTCACTCGCACTGGTGGGCGAGGAGCTCTGGCTTGAATCCACGGATCAGTTGCGCGAGGACAAGTTCTACCGCTTCAATCAAACGCTGCAGGAACTTCTGAATCTCGCCGCAAAAGTGCGCGACTAATTGCGGCGACTCGACGAACTATCGCCTCGTCACGGCGGATGAACTTGCGATTCGGGTCATGCCGGAATTCGTCGCGGCCATCACCGTGCCAAACATGATTACTGCGGACAGGATCGCGGCGAAGATAAAGCCCCCGGTTTTCATCTGCATTCCTCTGTTGAGGAATACGCACGGTGTGACCGCCGGTTACGCAAAATAAAGCGCTTTGCCCATTGGCGTTTATGCCGCCTTGACGACGAAATCGTCCGCATCGGCCCTGCCGTCCCCGCCCCTGCCGCGCGGCGTGCCGTGGCGAACGTCGGTCGCAAGGCCAAGCTTCTCCAGTGCCAGTATCAGCATGTAGCCGGCGTCGGGTTGGCGCCAGCTCCATCCCAGCCGCGCGGAACCGGGGCGCGCATGATGGTTACGATGCCAGTTCTCGCCCTGAAACAGATGCATCAGCGCGAGCCACCTTACGTTGCGGCTCGAATCCTCGCCCACCTCGATGCCCGGTTCGGTGTGGCAGACGCTGTTGACGAAACATTGCGCGTGTAGTCCGAAGCACAAGCGGATCGCGCCCAGCCAGAAGAATGCCGCGGGGCTGAAATACAAACCGCCGAGATATGAGAGCGTGAGAATCGGCACTTGGAACCATCGCCACGCTCGATACGAAACGCCGTTGAGATCGGGGCAGTAACGATCGATAGGTGGCTCGCCGGCTTGCCAAAGCCATCGCATATGCGCCCACCAGAAACCGCCCCAAACCGGGCTCGAGATGTCTTCCGGGGTGTCAGCCTTCGCGTGATGCAACCGATGGCCGGCGGCCCACGTGGTCGGCGCGCCCGAGCCGTTGAACATCGCAAAGAATATCAGCACTCCGCGCGCCCACGGATTAAGCGTGAGCGAGCGATGCGCGATCGCGCGATGGTATCCGACCGTGGTGCCGAGTCCGCCGATGAACACCAGCGCCACCGCGCCGAGAAATACGTGCCAGCCGGGAATCGGGTACAGCACGAGTCCAATCGCGGCGGTAAGATGAATGAGAAGAACCCAGAACAGTATCGAAATGTCGCGACCCGCGGCATGCCACCACGGCTTCTTCCACGGCTCGGTCTTTAGGTTTTCGGTCGTGCTCAACGTCGTGAAAGCTGATGCCATTCGTTTCTCCACCTTCTGAATTTTACCTGCACCGACACCCGTGCCCCCTGTAGTTCTGCACGGATGTTGATGCCTCGGGCTGCCAGGCGCGCGTGCGCGCGTCCCTGATTGCCATCAGCATCAGCACATTTTCACTTTTAACCGGGATGCCTTCGATTCTAAGGCGGGGAGCGGAATGTGCTTGCCGTCGCGGACTAAAACACTACAGCATACAAACGCCGCGCGCCACACGTGGTTGCATAAACACCACATGTCGCGCCGGTTAAACTTTGTCATATGTCCCTGTATAACACGGCGAATTAGCGCCACCCGCTCATCGCAAGACCGACTAGCCCGCCACCGATCACCAGCCAAGCGGAATTCACGCGATAGCGAATCAGGATAAACGCGCTCGATGCTGCCAGCAGTATCGTCGTGACGTCGACGATCGCGGCGCGCGCCAGAAACAACGTCACCGCCGCCATCAATGCCCACGCGCCCACGTTGACGCCGTCGAGAAACGCGCCCGCGAGCGCGGAGCGGCGCAGATGCGGGATCAAGGGCCCGCTGATCGACACGAAGAAAAACGACGGCAGAAAAATTCCCAGTGTCGCGACCACCGCGCCGCGAAATCCACCCAGGAGGTAGCCGATAAAAGTCGCGGTCGTGAACACCGGCCCCGGCGTGACCTGGCCTACGGCGACCGCGTCGAGCAACTGCGCCTCGGTCAGCCATCGCAATCGATCCACCAGGTCGGTGCGCAGGAACGCCAGCAATACATAGCCGCTGCCGAACAGCACCGCGCCCACTTTCAGGAAGAACAGAAACAGAGTGACCAGACTGAACGGTACTGCGACCACCGCCGCGGCGAGCGCGGCTCCTTTCGCGCCGGAGCCACGCGTGGCGACGGTCGGGATTGCGGCCAGCATCGCGCGCATGCCCGCGCGATCTTCGACGGCGCGAATCGCGAGCATCACGACTCCTCCGCCGAGCAGAACGATCATATCGTTCACGTCGAAGAGCGACGCGGCCAGCGTAACGATCGCGAGCGCCGCAAGCAGACGCGATTTGATCGCAGTGCGGCCGAGTCCCCACAACGCCTGCAGTACCACTGCGATGATCACGGGCTTGATGCCGTAGAGCAGGCCGACCGCCTGCGGCATCGTGCCGAAACGCACATACATCCACGCGATCGCCAACACAATCGCCGCGGCCGGCAGAATGAAACATGCACCCGCGACGACGAGGCCTGCGAATCCCGCCCGCAGTTGGCCGATATGAATTGCCATCTCGGTCGAGTTAGGCCCGGGAATCAGGTTGCAGACGCCGAGCATGTCGAGGAAGCGCTCGTGCGTCATCCATCGCCGGCGGCGAACAACTTCGTCCTCCATCATCGCGATATGCGCGGCCGGACCGCCCATCGCAAGCGTACCGAGTCGAAGAAACAACACGGCCAGCTCCCGCAGTGCATCGCTACGCGCCGGGGGCGCGGGCTCGCCGATGGTCTGAGAATTCGATTCGTTCATGCGACTGCGGATCAGATGATCACGAATCGTCAACACATTTCCACCGTTTGCGCTTTGTCATTCGTGCAGGCGTGCGATATGGATCGAGCCACTATGCCATCGCAACCAACGCAACGAGTTGTACGCGCATCGAACTTGAACTTCACCGTGCTCGAGATGGGCGAGACAAAAGCTCCGCTGGTGCTGTGCCTGCACGGCTTCCCTGATACCGCGCACTCGTTTCGCCATCAGATGCCCGCGCTGGCCGCCGCCGGATACCACTGCGTCGCGCCGTTCATGCGCGGCTACTCGCCGACCGAGCCCGCGCCCGACGGCCGCTACGACTCGGCCGCGTTGTCGGAGGACGCACTCGCGCTGATTACCGCGCTCGGCTACAAGGACGCGATCGTGTTCGGCCACGATTGGGGCGCGGTCGCGGCCTACAGCGCCGCATCCGCATCGCCTGATCGCGTCACCAGGCTCGTCACGGCGGCAGTGGGCTACGGCTCGAAATTTTTCGAGGCGCTGGTGACCAACTACGCGCAGCAGCGCCGCTCCTGGTACATGTTTTTCTTTCAGACGAAGATTGCCGACGCCGCGGTCAGCTTCAACGACTTCGCGTTTCTGGAAAAGCTGTGGACCGACTGGTCGCCAGGCTGGAAATGGGCGCCCGAGGACCTCGAAGCACTCAAGCGATCCTTCCGCGCCAAGGGCACGCTCGAGGCCGCGCTTGGCTACTATCGCGCCACGCTCGGCCCGGTGTTCAACATGCCGGTAGATCCGAAAATGCTGGCGTCCGCGATGAACACCCCGATCAACGTGCCCGCGATGATGCTTCACGGGCGCGACGACGGATGCATCGGTGCGGAAACGCTCAACGGCATGGAGAAGCTGTTTCCCAAGGGCTTGAAAATCGAGCTGATACCGAACGCCGGCCATTTCGTTCACCAGGAGCACCCCGATCACGTCAATCAACTGGTGCTGAAGTTCCTGAAGTCCTGATAGGGTTAGGTGGTTCTCCGTCTTGTCTGCTAAATCCTGACTCATGGCCGACGAACTCCTGACCATCAAGCTCTACTACGACTACAAAAGTCCGTTCACTTTTCTCGCAATGCATCCCGCGTACGCGCTGATGGAATCGCATCGCGTCCGCCTCCATTACATCCCGCACGAACTCAACATCCGCGGCGCCTTCGGCGGCGATCTCGACGAGCGGCCCGAGCGCGAGTGGCGCAAAGTCCGCTACCTCTACCTGGACGCTCGCCGCTACGCGAACGCGCGCGGCATGATCATCCGCGGCCCGCAAAAAATCTTCGACTCCAAACTTTCTCTGATGTCGGGTTTGTGGGCTGACAAGCACGGCCTCTTCCGCCCCTACTCCGACCGCGTCTTCGAGCGCTTCTTCAAACGCGAGCTCGACATTGAAAACCCAGCCGCGCTCGCCGCAGTGATGAAAGAAACCGGCCTCGACGCCGACGCCTTCAACCGCTACGCACTTCACGACGGGCCCCGCGAACTGTCCGAGGCCGCAGCCGCCGGCGATCGCGACGGTGTGTTCGGCGTGCCGACTTTCATCGTCGATGGCGAGCCATTTTGGGGAAACGACCGTGTCGAATGGGTCGTCAGGAAGCTCGACGCAATGGGTCTGCGGAGGTAGACGCCGATGAGCGAATACCAGTTCTATGCACTGACAACCGTCATTCTTGTTTTTCAAGATGCTCTCGATCTCGGTCGTCCAGGGGGTTGCCCGCGCTAGCACAAAAACCTTCGTGACCGCGGAAGACGCCGAGTTCTTCGCGCACGCGCCGCCCGCGCAGGAAGAGGCGCCGATCGTCAAGCGCGCCAACAATGCCTGGCGCAACGACCTGGAGAACATCCCGATTTTTCTGTTCCTCGGCTTGATCTACGTGACGCTCGGACTCTGGCCGGGGGGAGCGTTCATCTATTTCACCATCTTCGTCGTCGCGCGGATTCTTCACACGATTATGTTCCTGCTCGGCTTGCAACCATGGCGCACGATTTTTTTCACCTTCGGAATGGCAGTCTGTATCATCCTTTCCATCAACATATTGACGGCGGTGCTGTAGCTATGAAACCGATTCCAATTGGAACCAAGGGTAGTCACGCGAAGACCGTCGCCACCGCCGACCTCGCCAGCCATCTCGACGCCTCGCTCGCCGCCGTTCTGTCCACGCCCACGATGGTCGCGATGATGGAGCAGGCCGCCATCGAAGCGATCAAGCCGTTTCTCGACGCCGGGGAAAGCTCGGTCGGCATGTCGATCGAAGTCAGTCACACTGCCGCGACGCCGCCGGGTCATCGCGCTCGCGCCGAAGCTGAAGTCACGAAGGTCGATGGCCGCCGCCTCGAGTTCGCCGTGCGCGCTTTCGATGATGTCGAGCAGATTGGCTCGGGGAGCCATCGGCGCGCCGTAATCGACGCCGCCAAGTTCAACGATCGAATCAAAACCAAGCAGAAACACTAGTACGCGCAGGACAATCACGATGGCTAACGAACTTTTCGACCGCAAGGAAGTGTACGTCGGACGCGATTTCGGCGGCGTTACCTACGACATCACGCCCGATCTCGTCGCGACCTACGTCGCCGGCACCGGCGACCACAATCCGTGGTACCGCGGCCCCTCTCCCCTCGCCGGCGCGGTCGCTCCGGCGCTGATTCTCCACAGCGCCGTTTACCAAACGCTCGGTTGGTATCTGCCGAACATCTACGGCAACCTCCACGCGCGCCAGGAATGGAGCATCTTCGCGCCCGTGATGGTTGGCGAGCGGCTGACGACTCGCGCCGTCATCGTCGACCGCTACGTCAAGCGCGATCGCGAATACGTCGTGAACGAAGTCCTGGTCGGCAACGCGTCGGGACAGATCGTCTCGCGCAGCCGCACCCATCAAAGCTTCCTGCTGCCCGAACAAACCAGGCAGGGTTTCGTCATCGATCGCACGCGCGAGAAGGATTCGTCGCGCTCATTCAAAATCGGCGAGCGCGGCGGCGATCCCATCGACGCCCCGATGCGCAAGATCACCGAAGACATGTGCATGGCCTTCTCAGGACCGGCGCGCAACTACCACAACGACAAGCAAAAGGCTGTCGAACTGGGATTTCCGGAAATCGTCGTGCAAGGGATGCTCTCGGTATGCCTGGTCGCCGAAATGATGACGAAACGTTTCGGTCTCGGCTTCCTCTACGGCGGCAAGATGGACCTGCGGCTCGTCAACGTCGTATGGGGTAACGACATCACCGGACCAAAGGGCTTGATCGTCGAGCGTCTCCGCGAAGGCAGCCGTACACGCGCCGAAGTCGAAGTATGGTGCGACAAGGCCGACGGAACCAAAACGATCGTCGGCAGCGCCAGCGCGCTCGAACTGTAGCGCGGGCCTGCTCGCGCCGTTACTCAGTTGTGCGGGCGCAACTTTTTCTCGCCGCCGTCGCAGCCGCGCTGTTGGTCGCAGGATGCGCCAATCGATGCGACTACGCGGAGACCAAATGCCAGTACCAGTGCAAACGCAACTACCAGGTGTGCGAACTACATGGTAATGACGAATTCTATTGTCGGAATGAAATAGGTAATTGCTTCACTGAATGCGGTATCGACCGCACTAGTTGTCATTCGTGGCTGTGGTACTGAATGACTATTGCGCAGTAGTCAGTGCTTCTACATCCGCGATCGACTTCGGCGTCGCCGCAGTCATCACTTCGTGACCGTCATCCGTCACCAGCACGTCGTCTTCGATTCGAATCCCCACTCCGCGAAAACTGTCCGCCACTTCGTCGTCGTCAGGAGCGATATACAATCCCGGCTCGACTGTAAGCACCATCCCGGGCTCGAGCACTCGTGACGCGCCGTTCACCCGGTACAGCCCCACGTCGTGCACGTCCATGCCGAGCCAGTGACTCGTGCGATGCATATAGTAGCGCCGGTACGCGCCCTTCTCGATTATTTCCTCGGCCGATCCGTGCAGGATTCCGAGCTGACGCATGCCGTCAACCAGCACGCGCAGAGCAACTTCGTGCGGTTCGTCGAAATGCGCGCCCGGCTTGATCGTCTCGATCGCCTTGAGCTGGGCGTCGAGCACTACCTCGTACAGGCTGCGCTGCAAGCCCGTGAAGCGCGCGCCAATCGGCGACGTGCGCGTGATGTCCGCCGCGTAAAAGTCATACTCGGCGCCCGCGTCGATCAGGAGCAGCTCGCCGGTCCGCATCTCGCGATCATTGTTGATGTAGTGCAGGGTCGCCGCGTTCGGTCCCGACGCGATGATCGACGGATAGCTCGGACCCGTCGCGCCCTGCGAGCGAAACGCGTAGTCAACCTCCGCTTCGATCTGCCACTCGCCCATCCCGCCGCGCGCCTTCGCCATCGCGCGTTTGTGCGCGTCCGCCGAAATCGCCATCGCGCGCCGCATCGCCTCAAGCTCGACCGGCTCTTTCTTCAGCCGCGCCTCGTGAATGATGTCGCGCGGATCGATTATCGACGACGGCCCCACGCCGATTCGCGGCCGCATCGTCTGCGCCCATCGAATCAGCTTCATCACCCGCTCATCCATCTTCTCGTTCAGCCCGAGTGGGTAATGCACGCGCTCGCTCTTCTCCAGGTAGCGCGGCAAGATCTTTTCCAGTTCGTCGATTACGTATGCTTTGTCGGCTCCGTACTCGATGATCGCGCCCTCGATTCCGGCGCGCCTGCCCGTCCAGGTCTCGCGCTCCTTGTCGCGCGGCCGCACGAACATCACGAACTCGCCATCCGGATGCCCGGGCGAGAGCACCGCCACCGATTCCGGCTCGGCGAATCCCGTCAGGTAGTAGAAGTCGCTGTCTTGCCGATAAACGAACTCGACGTCGCCCGACCGCACGGCCACCGGCGCGCTCGGCATGATCGCGGTCGCACCGGGCGCGACCGCCTCCATCATGCGCTTGCGCCGCGCGCGAAAATTATCGCCGTTGCCGTTAACGCCCATCACCAATCATTACGCCACGACCCACATCTCACGGCAATCCGGCGCGCGGTACTTCGACTTGCGTGGTTTCGATTCTCCCGCCTCGCGTCGAGCGGCACTTCTCCGGATCGGAACTCGGTGCGGTCGCGACAAACAGTGTCCGCCCGTCTGCCCCGCCGAGCATGCATGCGAACGCGTCCGTCTCCACCTTGATTCGCTCGACCACTTCGCCGCCCTGCTTCACCCGAATTACTTCCGACGCCGTCGGGCACGCCACCCAGACTGCATTCTCCGCGTCCAGGCAGATTCCATCAGGGAGGCTGTTGCCGAGTTCCGCCCACGCGCGCCGATTCGCGAGCGAACCGTCCGCGCCGATATCGAAGGCGGTCAATCGACGCCCGAACGTCTCGCCGACGATCAGCGTCTTCCCGTCCGGCGTGATCACCATCCCATTCGGGAACATAATGTCCTCGGCCACCACGCGCGCGACGCCGTCTGGCTCGGCCATCACCAGCGTCGTCCCGCGCGGCGCCTCGCCCTTGTGCAGATCGAATCCAAAGTTGCCGACGTACGCGCGCCCGCGCGCATCGACCACCATGTCGTTGCAATCGAATGGCGCGAGCTTCATCAGATCCGACGCGGCCTTCAGCCCATCGCGATCCAAACGCATCAGCTTCCGATCCGTCATCGACACGACGAGCATCCGGCCGTCGGGCAACCATCCAAGCCCCGACGGCCGCCCCGGCACTTCGCACACGACCTCGCGCTTCCCCGCCATATCAACCGCGACCACCTGATGCGCATGCATGTCGGAGAAATAAAACTCCCCGTCATGCCACCGAGGCCCCTCAGGAAACGCCAACCCGTCGATCAAAACCTTCAAAGTCCGCATCGCTCTTAGCACCGGGTGCAGGGGTCACCCCTGCCCAGGGAAGCGTGAAACCCAGGCGGATTTCACTACAATTAAGTTCCTTCTAGTCCAGCGCCCCCTTCGATCTCATCGCCTCGACCTCCTCCGCGCTGTATCCGAGCAACCCCTTCAGCACCTCATCAGTATGCTGCCCGAGCACCGGCGCCGCCGTCTTCACTTCGCAAGGAGTCCCGCTCGTCCGCCACGGAATGCCGCAATGCTGCCGCTTGCCGACTTCCGGATGCTCGCGATAGACGAAGTATTCGCGCTTCGTGAGATGCGGATCCTCCGATAGGTACTTGCTATCGGCGCAAGCTCCCGTCGCGACTCCAGCCGCCTGCAGAGTCTCGACGACATACGACACCTTTCGCGTTGCCGTCCACTGACTGACTATTGCTTCGAGCGCGTCTTCGTTCTCCTTACGCCCCGCAAGCGTTGCGAATCGCGGATCCTTAACCAGTTCCGGCTTTCCTATTGCAATAGCCAGTCGCGCCCATTCCGCATCGTCCGCACATACTATCGCGACGAATTGATCGATCGTGACGTCGAGAATTTTCTCCGGCAGATCGACGCATTTGAAAATTCCGTGCGGCGCCATCAGCGGATCGCGATTCCCGTTTCGCTCCGGCTCGCGCCCGTTCATCGTGTATTCTAAAATCCCCTCTGCCAGAAGGTCCATCGCGCATTCCCACTGGCTCATGTCGATATATTGTCCCTCGCCAGTTTTCGCGCGATGGAACAGCGCGCTGATTATCGCGAACGCGCCATGCACTCCCGCGTTGGGGTCGGCGTAGCTGAACCCGGCGTGCATCGGCGGAAATCCCTTATAGCCAGTCAGCGCCGACAGCCCCGACAACGGCACCTGTGCCGGCCCGTACGCCACGTAGTGACTATACGGTCCGGTGTCGCCGTATCCCGACAGAGTAATCATTACTACATTCGGATTTACCTTCTTCACTTCTTCGTAGCCGAATCCCATCTTCTTCGAGCACGCCCGCCGCGAAGTTGTTAATCACGACATCGCTCTGCTTGATCAGCCGCCACGCCGCCTCCTTCGCTTCCGGATGCTTGAAATTCAGCGACAGCGATTTCTTGCCCTGGTTGTATTGATTGAAGTAACCGGACTGGTTGAGGCTCTTGAACACGCCGCCGGGCCACGGCGGCAGCATCCGCGTCACGCACGGCCGCGTCTTGGTTTCGATCCTGATCACTTCGGCCCCAAGATGCGCCAGTTGCAGGGTGCAGTATGGTCCCGCCCACACCCACGTGAAATCGCAAACTCGAATTCCCGACAGAGGAGGCTTCGCCATCGCTAGATCACACCCTTGCGCTTGAGTTCGTCGAGTCGCGCCTGCGAGAGTCCGATCTCGCCGAATACTTCCGCGTTGTGCTGTCCGAGCGTCGGCGCTGGCCGCCGAATCTCCCACGGCGTGCGCGCGAACTTCAGCGGCGCGCCCGGATACTTATGCGTGCCGGCGACCGGCTGCGCGATCTCGACGAAAAATCCGCGCGCCTTCAGATGCTCCGAGTTGAGCAGGTCGCCCATCGTCGACACCGGCGCAAACGGCACGCGCTTGGCCTGCGCCTTGCGATACAAATCCAGCACCGTCTGCCGGCTGACCCATTCTTCGAGCATCGGCTTGAGCGCGTCCCAGTTCAGCGCGCGCACCAGCCGATCTTTGAAAATCTCCATCTCCGCCCATTCGGGATTTCCCATGATTTCGACGAAATTGCGCCACTGATGCTCCTCGATGCAGCACAGGTAAATGTACCCGTCCTTGCACTGCATCGTCTCGACCGGCTGGATCGGCTTCTGTCCCAGCCGCGTCGCGATCATCTTCATGTACGGCCAGTACTCGAACGTCATTTCTAGGATCGACGCGATCGATTCCTGCACCGACACCTCGATATGCTGCCCCGCGCCGTCGCGAAGTTGCGCGAATGCCGCCGCGATCGTCGCGGTCGCGCCATGCACTCCGCCCTGGTAGCCCGCCTGATGGCCCGCGGTCTTGAGCGGCGGCAGCTCCGGATGCTCCGGCCCTCCTCCGTTCAGCACGCACACTCCGCCCGCGCACCAGATCGTCAAATCCTCCGCGCGGTAGTCACGATACGGCCCGGTTAACCCGAACGGCAGGATCGACGTCATGATCAATTTCGGATTCGCGCGCCCCATCCGCTCGTAGGTGAGCCCGACGCGATCCATTTCCGGCGGCGTGACGTTGTGAATCAGGATATCCGCGCCCGCCACCAGCTTCTCCAAAATCTCGAAGCCTTCGGGCTGCGTGATATCGAGCGTAACGCCGCGCTTGTTGGTGTTGAGATATAGAAACAGACCGCTGGTCTCAGGATTCGGCTTGTCGCCCGGAAACGGCCCGCGCTTCCGCGCCCGATCCCCGGCGCCCGGCCTCTCCACCTTGACGACCTCAGCCCCCATGTCCGCCAGCAGCTTGCTGCAATAAGGCGCCGACACCATCTCGCCAACTTCGACGATCTTTAAACTGGCTAAAGCTCCCGCCATTCTTCTTTTCCCTGGCTCTCCTGATCCAATAAAATACTTCGCCCGTTACTTTACGGGAGAGGCGGCCGGACGCAACGCGGCCGGTAGTTGAGGGTTCTGCTTTCTTACTCCGGAAACACCTGCCGAAACGGTTTCACCTCGACGCGCGCGAACACTCCGCTCGTCACGTACGGATCGCTATTCGCAAACGCGATCGCTTCCTCCTCACTCTCCATATCTACAATGATAAGACTGCCGCTGCCGTCGGTGAATGGGCCCGCGATCTTCACTTTGCCCGCTCGATCCAGCGGCCGCAGATTCTCAAGATGCGCCGGCCTCACCTTCGGCCGCAGGGCAGCGCCGTCGGGTCCGTCATGGCCGATTATCACGAACAACATCGCATAGTCCTTCTGAAAAAACGCGCCGAAATGAGCCCGCATTAATTAGCACGCCCCACCCCCTCCCGCAAAATCGCCCAACCAAGTCCATTCCCCGGTCGAGACATAATCTGACGGCGATGGTAACGTCTGCGAGTCCTTGAAAGTGGAATGATCGGGCCATGAGGCAAGACCGTCAATGATCTTTCGCGAACTCAATCATGGCAAGTGTAAGACCTACCTTGCGATCTCGGAAGCGACGCGCAAGGCCGCCGTCATCGATCCTTTGCATGACAAGGTCGAGCGCTACCTCGCGGTCCTCGCCTATCACGGATTGCGTTTGGATTCGATCATCGACACCCATACCCATGCCGATCATCGCAGCGGCGCGATGGAGTTGGGCGCGTTGGCCGGCGCGCCAGTCGTGATGCATCGTCTTGCGCCCGCTCCGCACGTCGGCATCCATGTCGAAGATGGTCAGACACTGAAGGTAGGCGACGAGCAGCTTCGCGTACTCTACACGCCCGGCCATACACCGGATTCGATAAGCTTGCTCTCGACAGATCGAGTCTTCACCGGCGACGTACTGTTCATCCATGGCACCGGACGCGCCGATTTTGCGGGCGGCGATGCGGGCATTCAGTACGATTCGATAGTGCGCAAGCTGTTCACGCTGCCCGACAACATCCTGGTTTTTCCCGCGCACGACTATCGAGGGCATACGCAATCGACCATCGGCGAGGAGAAGCGCTCGAATCCACGGCTGGCCGGCAAGACCCGCGACGACTACATCAACCTGATGAACAACCTCGGCTTGCCGCTGCCCGATGGCATCCAGGAGGCTCTGCAACCGAACCAATCCGATCTCGATGCGGGCGCGCTCAAGTTCCCGACGCTCTCGCAACTCAACCAGGTGCGTCAGTTGAGCGCTGCGCAGTTGCGCGATCGTATCGCGAGCCCCACTCCGCCGATGCTCATCGATGTGCGCGAGGAAGATGAATATCGCGGCGAACTCGGCCACATCGCCGGCGCGCGCCTGATCCCCCTGAAAGAACTACCTGAGCGAACCGACGAGCTGGCGAATGAAAAAACCCGCGACATAGTCGCGATCTGCCGCGTCGGGGTCAGAAGCGCCACCGCCGCCGCGATCCTCACCGGCCTGGGCTTCGAGCACGTCTGGAACCTGAAAGGCGGCATGCTCGAATGGAGAGACGCGCAACTCCCAGTCGAGCGATAAGCCGATCTCGCACTCATCTTGGTACCGGGTGCAGGGGTCACCCCTGCCCAAGGAGGTGCGGAACCCACGGTGGGTTCCGCATTAAATTAAGTGATTTCCCCTTCCCCTCCTAAACTTGATCCTTATCCAGCGCCGAGCTCCACTTCCGCGACGCCCGCCCTTCCCAGCCGCGCTTGTGATACGCGTAGCCGACGATTAGGGGCACCGCGATCGTCGCCTCGCAATACACCATCTGCTCGTACGTCGTATCGACTTTGCCCCAGCTGCTCGCCTCTTTGAGCGTGCTGCCCGAAAGCGCGCCGTCGCGCACGTCCGCGACGGTGATTTGAATCGCGTACTTGTGCATGGGCACGTCATGTCCCAGCACTTCGGCCGCGACCACGATATCCTGCGCGAAATTCTTCGGCACGCCGCCGCCGATCATGAACAACCCGGTGCTCTCGTTCTTCACCTTGAGCCGCGTCAATTCGTAAAAATCCTTGGCCGAGTCGAGCGAGACCTTGGGCTTGCCATGACGCGCCGCCTGATGCGCGACGAGTCCGAAGCCGGCTGAGCAATCGCTGAATGCCGGACAGAAAATCGGCACCTCCTCGCGATATGCCTCGAGCACGATACTGGCGCTCGTCTTCGCGCCCGTCTCGGCCAGGTACTTGCCCATCTCGCCGACGAACTCGCGCGACGAATACGGCCGCGGATCGAGGCTGTCGGTGATCTTGTGAATCGTCTCGTCGCACACGCGCAGTTCGTCTTCGTCAATCAGCGTGTCGTAGATTCGATCGATATGCAGTTCTCGCAGCTTGTCGTCGTCGAGCCCGTACTTGAAGCGGTCCTCGGCCATCCAATGCTTGAAACCCAGCGCTTCGAAAAAATCCTGGTCCACGATGTTCGCGCCGGTGCTCACGATCGCATCGACCATGTGATTGCGAATCATGTCGGCGAAGACGCGTTTCAGCCCCGCGCTGATCAGCGAACCCGCCAGGCACAGGATGATGCCACAGTTGCGATCCCGCAGCATCCGATCGTAAATCGTGGCCGCGCGATGCAGGTCGCGGGCGCTGTACGCCATCTGCCCCATCGCTTCGACGATCGGCACGACGCTCTCGCGCGTGATATCGACGTGTTCGATCGGTTTTTTTAGAAACTCTGATTTGATACTCATTGCCGTTCCTTACGTTATGTTCGATTGGTTGGCCGATAGTACGCATCGGCGCAGTTGTACGCTACTTCACTGGCCCGATTCCGCCCAGCCCCGTGAAGTAGAGCATAAAATTAAGCGTGCCGAGCCCAACCAGAAACGCAAACGCAATGATATCGGCGAGCGTCACCGGGTACTCGATAAAGGTCGTCGGCTCGTGGCTGAAGCCGAAGCCGCGCGCTTCCAGAGCCATCGCCATGTTGTTCGCCTTGCGCAGCGCGCCCATGAAAACCGGGATCACGACCGGCACGTAACGCCGCACGCGCTCGAGCGGCCCGCCCTGGTTGAAATCGTAACCGCGCAAACGCTGCGCATCGACGATCGTCACTGCGGAGTCGATGAACAGTGGCACCAGCCGAAAAGACAGCGAGATCGCGAAGCTGACCCGATACGGCACCCGCATCCGCTGCAGCCCGTAGGTGAACTCCTCGATCTTGGTGGTCGAAAGAAACAGCACCGACGCCGCCAGCAGCTCCGCCAGCTTGATCCCGCGCCCGAGTCCAAACACCAGCGACAACCGGCTGACGTGAAAAACCGGCACGTTCACCAACACCGCGCCCCGCCGATAGAAAACCATCCACGCAATCGTCGTGGTGAAAACGAGGATCGCAAACAACCATCGCAAGCGGTAGAAGTTCGGCCACGAATCGGTAAGCTGCGCGATCCACAGCATGACCAGCCCAACCGGCAACAGCGCGATCGGATTGTCCACCCAGTACACCGACCAGAACATCACGAACAGCGCGAACACCTTGACCGTGGGATGCAACCGATGAACGAACGTGCCGCGATCGATGTACAGATAAATCGGCATCAGTCGCTTTCTTTCACTCCCTTCACCCACGCGACGAATTCATCCGTCGTCAGCGCCAGCGTCCCGAAGCGACGGCTCAGTTCGGTGATTTCCGGCGCGCGAAACGACGACGACCGCAGCAGATCGTCCTGCATGAAAAACTCGCGCACGCCCCCGTCGAAAATTTTCGCGCCCTTGCGCAGCAGCACGACCCGCCGCGCGTACTCGGCGACCAGCCACGGCGTATGCGTGATGATCACGATTGCGATTCCGGCCCGGTTGAGGTCGCGCACCAGCGCCATCATGCGCAGTTGCTCGCGATGGTCCAGCCCGGTCGTCGGTTCGTCGAGAATCAGCATCCGCGGCCTCAGCACTAGCACGCTCGCGACCGCCAAGCGCTGGCGCTCGCCCTTGCTGAGCAGGAACGGGTCGCTCTGGCGCTCATTCTGAAGGCCGACCGCCTCGATCGCTTCGTCGCATCGACGACGGATTTCGTCATCCGGCAGCCCGAAGTTGCGCGGTCCGAACGCAACTTCCTCTTCAACCGTCGCCGCGAAGATCTGATGATCCGGATTCTGGAAAACGTAGGCCACTGCGCGCGCTGTCTCCGCCGGGCGCATCTGCGCGCGATCCTTGCCGTCGATCGTGACGCGTCCCGACGCCGGATTGAGCAGACCAACAATATGCTTGGCCAGCGTGGTTTTGCCGGAACCATTTTGGCCGACGATCGCGAGAAACTCTCCGGCTTCGACTTTCAGATCGATCGAATCGAGCGCGCGCGCCCCGCCCGCGTAGCTGAAGCTCACGTTCTCGATACCGATAAATGCGGGCCCGGCCGCAGCCGCGGTATTCGGCCGCGACGCGACCCTGTTCTCGACCAAAGTTTTGGCGAGACGCGGATAGGCTCGCAGGATTTCTTCGAAAGCCTGATCGACATTCTTCGCTTGCGCCTTGATTCCGAGCATCTCGAGTGCGTGCCCCAGCCCCGGCGGACGCACGCCGCAATCCCTGAGCAGTTCAGTACGCGCGAACACTTCGTGAGGCGGACCGTCCGCGGCGATTTCGCCCTCGCGCAGAACGATTATCCGGTCGGCGGCGCGCAGCTCCTCGGACTCGTGCTCGATTACGATCAGGCTCAAGCCCTGCGCGCGCAGTTTGGCGATCAGCTCGAATACTTCCGCTCGCCCCTCGGGATCGAGATCGGTGGTCGGCTCGTCGAGCACGATAACCGACGGGCGCAACGCCAGCACCGACGCGATCGCCAGCCGCTGCTTCTCGCCGCCCGACAGCGACATTGGATCGCGATGCTCGAAGCCGCGCAGGCCGACCGCCTCCAGCGCCGGCATGATTCGCCGATCCATCTCGGCGCGCTCCATGCCGACCTGCTCCATCGCGAACGCGACCTCGTGCGCGACGTTGGTTGAAAACAACTGCGCCTCGAAATCCTGGAAGACCATGCCGACCTTGGGCGCGACGTCGCAGACGCGCAGATGCTCGAGCGGCTCGTCCGCGATGCTGATCGCGCCGTGAAAGTCGCCGTCCTCGAATTCCGGCACGATGCGATTGAGGCATTTCGCGAGCGTGGATTTGCCCGCCCCCGACGCGCCCATCACGCCTATTGTCTCGCCCGCCGCTTGCACGAAGCTCACCGCTCGAAGCGCGGGTTTGTCGGCGCCGTGATAGGTGAACGTAACTCCCTGAACCGACACTGCGTGCTGGTTGGGATTCACTGACAAAACTGAAACAATTTGCGCGTCGGTTTTCACATCATGAACAGGCCCGCGAACGCCAACAGCAGGAACGGGCCGACGATTATTGCGACCGGCTTGTCGTAGGGTGCGACGACCATCCATGCGGGCAGAAATTTTGGCGCCCAATACCCGGTTGAAAGCATATTTCCACAAATCCACGCGCCGCCTTCGCCCGTTATCAGCACCGCGAAACCCAACGCGCGAATTCCCACTGGCTTCAGTTTCACTTCCGGCATCACGTCGGTATAAAGCATCCGGCCTTTTTTGACGCGCGGATAAACGGCCGCGAGGATGAACGGCGAGAGCGCCAGCGCCGAGACCATATTGTTGAAGATGATCACGTTGCCGAGCATCGCGAACGGCCTGATGACGAGCACGTTGTCCGCCCATCCCACCAGGTCGGCGCACAGCACGCTCGCGGCCAGGCATGCGATCACGTACTTGAAGATTGTGAGCGGTGAGCGGAAAACGGGACTCTCGCCGCGCGCGATCAATTCCCAGACTTTGTACGGAATCCATCCGTAGGCGAGGTTCGCGAAAAACCCGGCGATGTCGCCCGGCGACACTCCACCGAAAAAATCGCCGATCATATTTCCGATCGCGGAACCCCACGCGGCCGCCGGACCGAACAGGAACGAGCACACCACTGGAATCGCGTTGGCGGGGCGCAGTTCGGTAACGCCGGGAATCAGCGGGACGACTTTGAACGGCACCAGCACCGCGGCATAGAGCGCGGCCGAGATCGCGCACAGCACGACCATCCGCGTGTTGCGCCACATCAGGCGAAGTTCGCTCATCGCGGCACGCGCGACACGACGCGCACGCGGCACACGCCTGCTATACTGACCAAATGATCGATCGCCACGTTCATCTCGACGCTGACCAGTATCCCGCCCCTTCCAGCGGATTCAAGCGCGCATCTGTGAAATCTGGGCTGGCTGCGGATACAATACGATGACATGCCGATCTACGAATATCGCTGCGCGAAGTGCCGGCGCACGACCAGCGTACTGACCACGCGCGTGAGTGAAAAGGTCGAGGCCGTCTGCACCCATTGCGGCGGAAAGAAAATGAGCCGCCTGATGTCGCGGTTCGCGATGCCGCGCAGCGAGGAATCGCGGATGGAGTCGCTCGCCGATCCCTCGAAGCTCGGCAACATCGACGAGAACGATCCCAAAAGCGTCGCGCGCATGATGAAGCGGATGGGCCAGGAGATGGGCGACGAGTTCAACGGCCCGGAGTTCGACGAAGCAGTCGAAGAATTGGAAAGCACCGGCGACTTGGGCGATGACGGCTCGGCCGACGACGATATCTAGCGCCTTCGTTCCCCTCCCCTCTGATGATACTCGCGCGTTTGTTCCCCTTCCCACTATGGGAAGGGGTTAGGGGTTAGGTTGGCCGAGAATCAATCCACGCAGTACGTGTCATGACGAAGCCGTCGCGCTCCGATGCGGCGGCGCTCCCCGCGACCTCGAAACCCAGCCCGGATAGATATCCCGCCACATCGATCGGAGATTCGCGTTTCGATCTGCTGCCGTA
Organism: uncultured delta proteobacterium; assembly: GCA_963724395.1. Taxonomy (GTDB): domain Bacteria; phylum Desulfobacterota; class Binatia; order Binatales; family Binataceae; genus Binatus. The sequence goes on from CAVRUK010000006.1 coordinate 2,484,877, forward strand.
ATTGCTCACGATCAGTCGTCCCCCGCGCGCGACCGCCGAGTCGAGGACCCGGCCAAGGTATTCGCGATGCCGCAACGGCGCCGACTCCAGCAGCAGATGTACATAGTCGTAGCGGCGCGGCGGCCTCCACCTGAACCCGTTTGCGGAAGTGAAGTTCGACGCGTACGCGGGCATTCGATTGCGTGCAAGATCGATGAGCTCGGGCACCAGGTCGATTCCGTGCGGCTCGATCACGACTCCGCGCTCAATCGCCCACGCGATTAGGCATTCGAGCAGCAGACCATTGGCGCATCCGATGTCGAGGAACGCCCCGCTGCGCTCGACGGCGCTCAGAATCACTTCGCGCGCAAGACGCCATCTCTCTGGAGTGCTGCCCCATCCCGACTGACGCCACGGATTGTCCGACGCGAGATACCATCGCTTGAAATCGCGACGCATCGAGTCGAACCATTCGTCGATTTGATCGTCCTCGTTCATGCCCGCGGCCGTTAATCAGCTTCGAGCATGACAATCGCCGCCGCCGCCATGCCTTCGCCGCGGCCGAGCGCGCCGAGGCCCTCGGGGCTCGACGCTTTCACGTTGACGCGCGACTGATCGGCGCTGACGCCGAGTGCCGCGGCGAGCCTCTCACGCATCGCGTCGAGATGCGGCTTCAGCTTCGGCGCCTCGGCGAAAATCGTCAGGTCGGCGTTGCCGAGCCGCCATCCTTTATCGCTCGCGAGCTTCCATACGGCGGCCAGCAGCGCGATCGAGTCGGCGTTCTTGTACTTAGGGTCGTTGTCGGGAAAATGCCGGCCGAGATCGCCCGCGCCGATCGCGCCGAGGATCGCGTTGGCCAGCGCATGCGCCGCGACATCGGCATCGGAATGGCCGCGAAGTCCCTTGTCGTGCTTGATCTCGACGCCGCCCAGCACGAGCCGGCGCCCCGTTTCGAGCGGATGAAAATCGAATCCGTTGCCTACGCGAAAACGCGTCGCCATTGCTGTAACCCTCGCGCGCGGAGCCCGGCGAGCGCATGATTTGCGCTGCGCCCGACTGCGTTGACATCCGCTACTTCAGCCGCCAAGCTTTTGCTCATCGCACTCAGGAGGATCGCCCGCGATGCCCGCATTCGTTAAGAGCCCGAAATTCATCATAGGCACAATCGTGGTCCTGTGGGTGGCGTACATCATTTACGCAAACTTTCAGATCGACATGGTCACGTTCTACCTGCTGCCGTTCAACATGTTGAAGCTGCAACTCAGGCTCTCGGCAGTACTAATTGGCGCCGCGATTTTCGGCTCAGTAGCGACGATCATCATTCACTGGTTATGGGTCCGGCCCTCGAACAGTTCATCGGCCGCGACCGCGCCCACGTCGCCATCGAGTCCCAGGAGCAGCACGGTCGCCTGAGCGCCCGCCTTCAAGAGCTTTTCAGTTGACGGACCGATCAGCAGGCCGTCGGCGCGCGACAGCGAACTTAAAATTCCCGAACCCTGCCCGCCGGTCGGAGTCGCGAGCCAGCCGTCTTCGGCATCGCGCTCGAGTTTCACTCGGACGAACTCGGTGAGGTCTTTTGAAATTTTTACATCGACCGCGCATCGCGCCAGCACACGCGGCAGACCCACGCGCCGCATCCCCCTCATCTTGAGGATCGCCGGGCGCGCGTACAGGTAGAAGCAGACGAGCGTCGAGACGGGATTCCCCGGCAGGCCGAAGATCGGCCGGTAGCCGACGGTGCCGAATTTCAGCGGACGCCCCGGCTTTTGCGCGACGCCATGAAAAAGCTGGCGCATCCCAAGTTCGTCGAGCGCGCCCGTCACGTGATCGAACTGGCCCACCGACACGCCACCGGTCGACAGCACCGCGTCGAAGGTCATCGCCTCGGCAAGACGCTCGCGAATCTCGCGCGCGTCGTCGCGCGCCACTTTGAGGATGACGGCCTCGGCGCCGGCTTCGCGAACCGCGCCGGCCAGCGCGTAGGCGCTCGAATTGACGATCTGCGCGCCAGTCGGCACCTGGTCGACATCCACGAGTTCGTCGCCGGTGGCGACAATCGCGACGCGTGGGCGCCGGATGACCTCGACCATCGAGCGATTCACCGACGCCAGCATCCCGAGGTCGGCCGGCCTGAGCGTCTTGCCTGCGGACATCACAAGCTCGCCGAGGCGCAAATCCTCGCCGCGCGGCCGGATGAACGCGCCTTTCTCGGCGGCGACCAGAAATTCGACTACGTCGCCGGTGCCGCGCGTCCGTTCGACCGGAACGATCGCGTCCGCACCCTCTGCCATCGGCGCGCCGGTCATTGTGCGCACCGCCTCGCCCGCGCTCACGCGGCGGGTCGGCATCTTGCCGGCGCCGACCGTCTCGACGACGGCCAGCTTGACCGGGCTCGCCTCGGAAGCCTTGCCAAGATCGGCGGCGCGCACGGCGTAACCGTCCATCGCGGAGTTATCGAAGCCCGGGATGTCGCGTGAAGATCTGATATCCTCCGCGAGCACGCGGCCAAGCGCCTCGACGATTGGAACGCGCTCGATTCCGAGCGGCGCCACGTTTCCGAGAACGATTCGCAGTGCATCGTCGGCGCTAATCATGAGGAAAAAAGGATACGCGGCTTTCGGTTGCGATTGAACCGGCGGCACCGGCGATGAGCGGCTCTCAGTGCGAAGCGGAAAAAGCGGAATCGAGCCGAAACTTAGAATTCGACGTGTTCGGCGCTCGCGTGTGAATCCACCGGCAGGCGGACGCTGTACGAACTCTCATACGGAGGAACGACGTCGCGCAGCAGGGCCGGGTTGAGTTCGCGCAGACGGTCGAGCGTCGTTCCATGATCGAGGGCGACCCGGGTGAGCGGAGTGCCGCCTCGAACCGTCAGCATCTGGTAAGCCGGCGGCTGGTCGAGCTTGATGGTGGTGATTCCGTAGCTGTTCGCATGACGCGCGATATACGCGACCGCCATGAACCGTCCCAGCAGCCCGCGGGTTCGCCGCGGCAGCCGATTACCGAACCTCTCCATCCGGGGACCGCGGAGCGACCAGTAACGGTTGATCGCCCTGTCCCCGTTGTTCCACGCCACGAGCGTCATCGGCCAGTCGTCGCCCGCTTCGTCATGCAGTGTGGCCAGGTACTCTGCCGCCGCCTTGGTCGACATCACGGGGTCGCGGCGCTCATCTACGTAATCGTCTATATGGAGACCGAAGCGCCTGGCAGTATCTGAATTGAACTGCCACGGACCCCTGCCTTGCTTGGAAAACTCGCTTTCGGCGAAAGCCAGGTAGACAAGGTCGTCGGGCAGGCCATAGCTCCGCAGCACGCGGACCATGTCAGGCAGGTAGGGATGACTGCGGTCGAAGGTATCCTGTAGCTGGTCGGGCGAACTCATGAAATCGGAGACATAGCGACGTACAGCTTGATTAAGGAGAATCGGGAAAGGTGGAACCGGCCGCGGCAGCGGTAGCACATACGACGACGACGGAATCGGCTTAGCGCCGGCTTCCGCCGGAGTCTCGAGCTCGAAGCCTGTGCTTTGCCCGTCCAAGCTTGGCAGCGCTGCCGCTGACCGAGCATCGGAGCCGTCAAAATCTTCAGCAAGTGCACGAGTGGATGCCCATCCGGCGACAATCAGGGCCGCCATCAGCGCTACAAGCACTCGATAGATATACTTCGGTTTCCGCATTCTCCCCCGAGAAGGTGACCCCAACCGTACCGACCGACTCGACCGGGATCAACCCATCGGGTGGTGGATAAGCTATTAAAAAGTCTAATGTACATCCTTCTCTTTCTGAATAAATGCTTGCAAATGCTGACGAATCTTGGCGCTGGATGGCGGAAAAATTCGTTACGTGAACTTTAGCCTAGCAGGTTCTTTGTGTTACCGTTGGCTACCGTAATCAGTCCCGACGGCGACTGACCGGGGATAAATCTTGAATCTCTGGCACGACATTATCGACAGCCTGACCGACGCGATCCTCGTGCTTTCGCCCGCGATGGAACCCCAGGTCGTCAACCCGGCCGCCGAAACGATGCTCGGGGTTTCCCAGGTGAACGCCGCCACGGTCGCTGACCTCGTGCGCCAGAACGATTGGTTGGGCCGGATGGTCGGAGCATGCCTCGAAAGCGGTCAGGATCTCGGCGACATGGAGACGGTGCTGACGACCGGGCCTCGCGAGCTGGCCGTTCGAGTCGAGGTATCCCCACTGCTGAACGCCGAGGGACGCCCCGGCGGCGTCATTATCCTGCTGCATGACCTGTCCCACGAGAAAGGCGCCGCGGAAGCCGCCGACACCGGCGACCTCAGCCTGCGGTTGTCGCCCGCCGGACTCGCGCACGAGGTCAAGAATCCGCTGACGGGCATCAAGGGAGCGGCCGAGCTGATGGCCGGGATGTTCCCCGACGACGCGCGCGCGCAACAGTACTGCAGCGTGATTCTCGACGGCGTCAACCGGATTGCGGCGCTCGTCGAGCAGGTGCTGATGGTCAGCGGGCCGCAACGCCTGTCGCAGGAGCCGGTCAACATCCATATGGTGCTGCACCAGGCGATGAGGATGGCGGGGCTGTTCCCGCAACCACCCGAGGGCGTCGTGGTGCTGCAGGATTTCGACCCCAGCCTGCCCGACGTGGTCGGCGATGCGGGCGCGTTGGAACGCACGTTTCTCAACCTGATCAAGAACGCCGCGGAAGCGATCGGCGAGTCGGGCACCATTCGCCTGCACACAAGAATCGAGCGCGAATTCCGGATGACTGCGGAGGGCCGTCGCCGCCAATTCCTGCGCGTCGAGATCAGCGACAGCGGCGTCGGCATCCCGGAGGACCAGCTGTCGCAACTCTTCACCCCCTTCTTTACAACGAAACCCGCCGGCACCGGCCTAGGCCTCGTGCTATGCCAACGAATAATCGCCCTCCACGGCGGCCGCCTATGGGCCCAGCGCGGCGGCGTCGACCGCGCCAAGGGCACAGCATCCTCCCACGGCATGACCTTCAAAGTAACGCTCCCAATGATGCCCCCAGAAAAACACCCGCAATAAGAAATCCGGGTCGCTTCGCTGATGCTTGCGTTATCGCAGGCACCGCCCTAAACAGGCATAGCAGGAGGTAAACCCCATGCACACGTCGACTAGCAGACGTCTGGTACTCCTGGCTGAGAAGCTCCTGGTTCTCGTGTTGATGCTGCTCACGCCCGCGGTGGCTTACGCTGCCGGTCCTGCTGGACCTCATGGGCCGCCCCCGCCTCCCACGCCGCCGCAACCATGCATCTCCACCGGATTAATCACTTTCGCTCCGCTCGTATTTTGCACAGTCCGAAACGTTGGAGTCGTCACCCATAACGTGACCATGGATGTGCGTGATGAGGACAACCTCAGCGCGGGCTTTTCAGGCAATGCGACCCCAAGCCTGCAGCCGGGGACCAGCAATTTCATTGCGGCGTCGAGTATCTCGTCTGAACAGGCATGCGTCGTCACTACTGACGAAGGAACGCCCGCCGCGCTCGCGGATCTGTCGGTGGTGCTGTATTACAGCAGTGACGATCAAGGCAATCCGGGGTCCGAGACCGCCGGCCAGATCTTCCAGAAGTGTGCACCGTCGAATGGCGAGGAAATATTTCCGTAGTGCGCGAATCGAAGAGTGCCCGCCGCCACATATTGTCTTCCTGACCGAATCAAGCAGCGCGTGCGGCCCATCTTGTCAGCCTGACCGAAGCGAGCAACGCGAGCGCAGTTGGCTTCTGGCCTCCGGACAGCTTCGCGCAGCGAAGCCGGTACCGGCTTTGAATCGCCTCGTCAGAGCGTCCACCGGATCCTTCCCGTCTCTCTTTCCCCTCTACCTGCGGGGGAGACGATGAAGGGGAGGATCCTCGCGCAACGCGTGGGGGGGTGAACTTTTCAGCCTTACGCCGGACCGCCAACCGTGCTTTGATCACGTAATGGTCAACACCCACGATGCCGCAAGGTCGCGCACTCGCCCGAAAAGCCGCGCCGACTCGCCGTCGGCGGTCGCGATGCCATCGCTCGCGCGAAATACTAATTTTGACGGAACGAAACTACCCTTGGTAGTGCAGGGGTCCCCAAACCACTACGGAATGTATAGTTGCCGCGCGACCACTCGTAACATCGCCGTAATGCTTATATTTTGGGCGGCCTTCGGGACCGTTGGCGACAAGATCGAACTTACTGTTACGATTGTTGCCCGTGAGCACCACCACCATGGGCGTTAGTAGCGCATCGAGCCAAAACTTCGCTGAACGTCTCAAGGAACCGGGCATCGGCGCCGCGATTCTGATTGCCGACGACGATCCCGCGATTCGCCTCGTCTTGAGGCATCGCCTCGAGGCCGACGGCTATCGCGTCGACGAGGCGGTCGACAGCGCCGCCGCGCTCGCTGCGCTGCGCACCAATCGCTTCGACGTCGCCCTGCTCGATATCATCATGCCCGGCAACGGCGGACTCGACGTGCTCTCAGCCGCGCACAGCGAGACCGTCCGCACGCTCATCATCGTGATCACCGCCGCGAGCACGATGAACAACGCCGTCGAGGCGATGAAGCGCGGCGCTCACGACTACCTGACCAAGCCGTTCGCCAATCTCGATTTGGTCGCGGCCGCCGTCAAGCGCGCGGTGGAAGTCGGCGCGCAGGCGGCGGATCTCAACCGCCTCAAGGACGAGGTCAATCGCCAGTTGGTCGGCGGCGAGATAATCGGCCGCAGTGCCGCGATGCAGGAAGTTTACAAGCTCATCGGACGCGTCGTCACCAACGACGCGACCGTTTTGCTCAGCGGCGAGAGCGGCACCGGCAAGGAACTGGTCGCGCGCGCGATTCATTTCAAATCGGCGCGCTGGCGCTCGCCGTTCGTCGCCGTCAACTGCTCCGCTATCCCGCACGGCCTGCTCGAGAGCGAGCTGTTCGGGCACGAACGCGGCTCCTTCACCGGTGCGTCCGAGCGGCGCGCCGGCAAGTTCGAGATGGCCGACACCGGCACAATCTTCCTCGACGAAATCGGCGACCTGCCAATCGAGTTGCAGCCCAAGCTGCTGCGCGTTCTGCAGGAGCGCGAGTTCAACCGCGTCGGCAGCGTCGAGACGCTCAAGCTCAAGGCGCGCGTGATAGCTGCCACCAACCAGAACCTCGAGACCCTGGTTGCCGCACGCAAATTCCGCGAGGACCTGTATTTTCGCCTCCGCGTGATTCCGATCCAGATGCCGGCGCTGCGCGAGCGGCGCGAGGATATCGGCGAGCTGACCGACTATTTCGTCTCCAAGGCCGTGCAGGAGATGGGCGCGCGCGCCGCCACTATCAGCCCCGAAGCTCGCAACAAGCTGGAGTCCGCCGAATGGCCGGGCAACGTGCGCGAGCTCGAAAATGCCGTGATGCGCGCGGCGCTGCTCGCGCCGGGCAATACGATTCGCGCCGGAGACGTCGAGCTCACGCGTCCTGGCCCCGCTGGCGGCGTGGCAACCGCGTCGGCCGACGGCGCTTCGCTCGGCGATATCATCTCGGGGCGCATCGCGGGATGGTTCGACTCGCCGGGCGGCGAGGAACCGCGCGACCTCTACCATCGGCTGGTCGCGGAAATCGAGCGGCCGCTGGTCGAGCTCGCGCTCAAGCGCGCCGGCGGCAACCAGGTGCGGGCGGCGCGGATGCTGGGGCTCAATCGCAACACGCTGCGCAAAAAGATCACCGACCACAAGATCGTATTGACCAAGTTTCCCGCCGGATGACGCGGCTGCCATCGCATTTTTACGCGATGATCGATCAGGCGGGCGGGCACGAGCCCGTCTCGCTCGCCGAGACCCTGCTCGACGCCGGCGCGCGCATCATGCAGCTGCGCCTCAAGGACGCGCCCGGACGCGATTTTCTGGCCGCAGCGCGCGCTATCGCCGAGCGGTGCCGCAAGCGCGGCGCGATTCTCATCGTCAACGATCGAGTCGATATCGCGATTCTCGCCGGCGCGCACGGAGTGCATCTCGGGCAGGCCGATCTCCCGCTCGATGCGGCGCGGCGAATCGCCGGTCCCGCCGTAATGATCGGAATCTCGACCCACAACCTCGAGCAAGCGCGCGCGGCTGAGAACGGCGGCGCGGACTACATCGGCTTCGGACCGATGTATCCCGGCGGCCTCAAGAACAACCCCTCCGGGATGGGCCTCGACAGCCTCCGCGCGATCCGCGCCGCCGTGAAGATTCCAATCGTAGCAATCGGCGGAATCACAGAAGCTCGCGTGCCAGAGATTCTCGCCGCCGGCGCAGACGCCGCAGCAATCATCACCGACGTAGTGAACGCACCAGACATCACCGCCAAAGTCCGCTCGATTCTCGCGCTCGCGCGCAACTGAATGTCTACGCCGTGGCTGGTAGGGGCGCCGGGATCATCCCGAGAGGCGCTGTTCGGAAGCGGCGCCACGCTGCCGGGCGGCCGTCGCGCGCCATTCCGACGCGCTGCATCCGAATTCGTCCCGGAACCATCGGGAGAACGCACTCAGGGCCGAGAAGCCCATCAGCTCGGCTATGACGTAGAGCGGACGGTCGGCCGATCCGACGTACTGTCTCACCATTTCGGCGCGCACCTGATTGAGCACGGCCGAGAAGGATGTGCCGTCTTGTTTGAGGTGCCTTTCGATCGTCCTGGGGCTGACTCCGAGTTGTTTGGCCATCGCTTCCAGCGAGTAAGTGCCCGATGGCACGCGAATCCAGAGCAGCTCTCGTACTCGATCACTCATGCTGAGCTCGCGATTTATCAGGAGCGCATCGAGATACTGGCGGACGTATCGCGCCATGAGCTGATCCGAATGCTGAACCGGCTGTTCCAGATCTTCAGCGTTGCACACGATGCCGTTGAAGTCGCGTCCGAACGCGACGCGCGCACCGAAGATTCTCTTGTGAACAGAGAGAGCGCGGGGCGCATGGTGAGTGAAACAGACCGTACGGGGTCTCCATGAATCGCCGAGGAAGGTGCGGAGCGCCCGGCCAAGGACGCCTACAGACAACTCGACCGCCTGGCGCAGCGGCACCGGTCTCTCGGGCCTGAGCTCCGGTCTCACCGTGACGACGCCGTCCTCCTCGTCGATCCGAGGATTGAGCGCTTCGTTGTGCAATCGAATGTATTTGAAGAGCGCTTCGACCGCTTTCCTGGCGGTGGGCCCTTCTCGCACGATGAGAGCCAGCGGGCCCAGATTCGACAGCAGGCGGTGCTCCGCGAGCCGTAGTCCGAAACTCTCCTCGTTTGCCTGCTCCGCCGAGTCCTCCAGGAGTTGGCGGACCGCATCAGCCGGAATCTTCATGTCCGGATCGTTAAGGCAGGCACGAGGCAACCCTACCGCTTGCAGCAATGAATAGGGGTTGAGCTGCAGGGTGCGAGCCAGCTCGACGTAACCTGTTAGCGATGCTGCTCGAACCAAAAGCGGGGAAAAGCCGCGTTGTCTTGAGATGTTAAATCAATGTCGGTTTATGTCAAACGGGGCATTGGCGATTTCTGTATCGTTGGCCTCGTGATTCGACATGCTCCCAAATCCGTCGTCTCGATCGAATAGGAGAAACTCTATGTATTTCATAAGCGACTCAATGCTTCCCGAAAATCAGCAGCCGTTGATCATCACAGTGGCGCCGTACGGGCCGCAATGGCTGCCGAGCGACTACCCGGAGGACATCCCGGTAACTTGGGAGCAACAGACTCAAAAGGCGGTCGATTGCTACAACGCGGGCGCGACGGTGCTGCACTTCCATGTCCGGGATCCGAAGACCGGCCACGGCTCGAAAAATTTCAACGAGTTCAACGAGCAGATTGCGCGCCTGCGAAAGGCCGTACCGAAGATGATCATCCAGGTCGGAGGGTCCATCTCGTTCGCTCCGGCCGACGACGACTCAAAGGCGAAATGGCTGGGCTACGACACGCGGCACATGCTGACGGAGCTTAATCCCAAACCGGATCAGGTCACGATCGTCGTAGGTACCGTGCAGATGAACATCCTCGACCTCACGACGCCGGACGACGTCCAGGGGACGCAGCTCGCAAATCCGGCGATGCAGGCGGCGTATCAGAACATGGTCGCCGACGCCAACCCGGAATTCTATATCGAGCATCTGAAGCGCCTGCGCAAAAACGGGATCCAGCCGATGTTCGCGATGGCACATGTCCACACCCTCGAAGCTATCGAGCTTCTCATCCGCACTGGCGTGTACATGGGGCCGCTGAATCACACCATGACGGCCATCGGCGGGGCAGGTGGCTGCGGCCGCAATCCATACGACTTCATGGAGTGGGTCCGTCGCTCACCCCACGGCTCCGTCGCGACGTACGAGTCGCTGTGGCGGACGGTGCCACCGTACGCTGCCATGGCGGTCGCGCTCGGCATCCACATCCGGGTCGGTATCGAGGACAATATGTGGCGCCGCAAGGGTGAACGTATGACTTCGGTCCAACAGGTCGAACAGGCAGTACGAATCGCGAAGGAGCTGGGACGCAAGGTCGCAACCGCGGACGAAGCGCGCCAGATCCTGAAGATTGGCACCTGGTACAACAGCCCGGACGAAACGCTGGCCAATCTGGGCCTGCCGCCCAACCGCAAGGATGGCCAACTGGGCTTCATCGTGAAGGAGACCGACGGACGACTGCATCCGCCGGTCAGTGGATCCGATGGACACCCGATCGCGGGGCAGTTCGCTGCCAAGTAGCACAGGTCCGCGAGCAACCAAGCCAGAGTCGCTGGATCGATGAAGACAACAACCCCCGAGAGGGAATGAGTAATGGCGAATTTTGTTGATGCGGCGCGGGTTGATCAGATTCCACCTGGAACGAGCAGAGTCGTCAGGATTGCGGACAAGGACGTGGCCTTCTTCAACGTGGACGGGAATATCTATGCCATCGCCGATTCATGCGCTCACGCTGGAGCATCACTGGGAGCAGGAAAACTGAACGGCACGATCGTGACGTGTCGTGCGCACGGCCTCCGATATGATGTGACGACCGGCCAGGTTACCACTGGCGGATTTGGAGTTGCGTCCTACCCGGTGAAGATTGTGGACGAGAAAATTCTAATCGCAGTCGACTAGAGACCGCGCTGGCGGACGGCGGAAGGCAGATTTTCGTGTCACGGAGGGCAAATCATGACGACCACAAGCGACGACAAGAAAATGGATGCGACGGCCAATAGCTCCTGCGAAACCGGCCCATGGGATGAGGCGTTGGCAGCGCTGCGAGAATGGGATCCCGCGTGGGCGGACGCTTGCGCGAAGATGACCACCAATCCGTGGAACTCGGCCGTCTTGCCGCGCAAGACGGCCGAGTTGATTAGTCTCGCGATAAATGCGGCGTGCACCAATCTCAATCCTGACGGGACTCGCCGGCACATCCGCGCCGCGCTCGAGGCTGGCGCTACGCGCGACGAAATTTTGTTCGTACTTAAGGCGGGCTCCGGTATGGCGATCCATTCGTGCAGCCTGGGTGCGCCCATACTTCTTGAGGAAGCCAAAACAGCGGGTGTTACGCCAACGAGAAAACCTCCCGGAGCTACGCCAGCGTGCGACGCAATGCGGGCTATTGGACAATGGAACACGGCATGGGATCCATTCTTCGAGCTTGATCCGGTGTGGACCGATCAGTTCTTTGCAACCGCAATCCCCATGTATAAGAGCGGCGCGCTCCCACCTAAGGAGATCGAGCTCCTCAGCATCGCCTGCGACGCATCTTTCACCCACATGTACGCGCCGGGGACGCGCCGCCACATCAAGGCTGCGCTCAAGCTCGGTGCTACGATGGAAGAGATCATGGAGGTGCTGAAGTTGTGCGTCGTGCAGGGCGTGCAGGCGTGCAATATGGGGGTACCGATCCTCGCGGAGGAGATCGCAAAGCTTTCAGCAACGCCTAAGGAGCGATAGTTTCCGACGATGAATCAAACGTTTCGGGGACGGCTTTCAAGCGTGTCCGCGTCCATCGAGGGCGGAGTGCTCGGTCTGATACGCGAGCTGGCGCCTGTGGTCCTCTTCTTCTTCATCGCGTTCCTGCTGATCTTCGTAATGTTTCAAGCTCTTCGTCTCGCAATACGAGATCGAGTTCTCCGCCTTCACCAAAGCGGCAATCGCGGCATTGATTCTGGGCAAAGTGATTCCCTTGTTGGACTGGGCGGAATCAGGATACAGGTTCGATAGTCATCGCCGCATCGTAGTGGTCGCAGGCAAGACTTTTGTCTATGCGCTGGTCGTGATCGTGCTGGGGATCGGCGAGAAGATCTTCGATGCCTATCGCAAGGCCGGAAGTCTTGAAGGGGCGGTCTCGCGACTGATTGCTAACGCCAACGTGGACCGTTTCATGGGACTGGTGTTGCTCATCAGCCTTGTCGTTTTCGTGTACCTCGTGATGCAGGAGATCGAGCAAGCGATGGGCGAAGGCGCTTTGTTCCGGCTCTTCTTCAAACGTCCCACTCCGCAACGACTTCCCGAATCGCCCTAAACCACCAGGCCTCGTTACGCCGTGGCTGGTAGCGGTGCCGCCGGCTGGCGGGCCTGCTCGGATTCGAAGGAGCGGCACGAATAGGTTACCGCCGCGCCGAGGATGCACATCACGACGAAGATTTCGAATGCGGGCACATAGCTGCCGCTGAGATCGTAAATCTTGCCCGCGCCGACCGGGCCGACGAACGCGCCGAGAGTGTTGAAGACGCCCGCGATTCCGCCGATCGAGCCGAAGCGCTTGAGCCCGAGCGACTCCGCCACCAGCATCGGAACCAGCACCAATGGTGCGCCGAGAGACAATCCGAAAATCAGCACGAACGGAATCAGCACGGCCGTGCGCGCCGCGCCGAAGATCAGGATCATGCCGACGCACGCGGCCAGAAAGTTGAACGTCAGCGCGATTCTGGCGCTCACGCGATCGGCAAACAGTCCCATCCCGAGCTTGCCGCAGGCGGCGAACACGTAGATCAGGCTCATCATGCCGGCCGCGAATGACGGCGTGTAGCCGAGTTCGGTGAGATAAGTGATCAGATGCAGCCCCGCGCCGGCCGCGATGGCGGCGAAGAAGAACTGCGCCGCCGCTATCATCCAGAACGAGCGGCAGCGGAACGCTTCGCGCAGCTCGAATCCGGGTAATGCGTCGCTGGCTTGCGCGACGCTCACGCCCTCGGCCTGCGGCGGGCGGGTCCTGACCACGAGGATTATCAGAGGGACGACGATCACGAACATCGGAATCGCGAGCGCGACGTAGCCCGCGCGCCATCCGCCGCGCGCGATCGCGAAGTTCCCGACCATCGTCATCGCGGCGCCGCCGAGGGAGGTGCCCGCGAACGCCAGGCCCATTGCCAGGCCGCGCCGCGCACCGAACCAGTTGGCGATCACGAGCGAGCACGGCAGAAGCGTCGATGCGCCGATGCCGACGCCCAGCAGTATGTACGCGCCGAACAGCGGACCGAACGAATCGACGCGGCTGGCGATGAGGAAAGAGACGCCGGTCATGATTGCGCCGGCAACCATCACGACCCGCGCCTCGACGCGATCCAGCAGCCATCCGATCAGCGGCGCGCTAAGCCCGGCGGACAGCGGCAGCGCGGCGCCCTGGAGCGTCGAGAGCTGCGCGCGCTTCCATCCAAAGTGTTTCAGGAGATGCGGAAAGAACAGGCCGCCGGTGTTGTAGCCTGAGCCGAAGACGAACACCAGCGTAACGAAAAGACTCGCGACGATGATCCATCCCTGTCGTTCCCGCTGCGTCATCAAGTGCTCCCTCGCAGAGAGACTTATAGCGACACGACGCCTGATCGTCGAGTGCGAAAACGCGGACGTTGCGCGCGGGGCGGACTACTCGAGCGCGGTGATCGGGATGAAGCCTTCGAGGCCGCTCTTCATTCGGATTCTCATGTAGTTGAGCGCAATGCCGACGACATGAACATTGTGGCCCTGGTGAACCTCGGCGAGCTTCTTCGCCCATCGATTCGGTTTGTCGAGCACGCCAGCGTCGTGACTTAGCACGAAGACCTTGTCGGTGGGCTTCACGAGTTCGACCGCCGACGGATCGATGTAACCGGTCTGCCCGGACTTGAGCCTCACCTGCAGATAGTAGTGAGTGGAGCCGGTCACCTCGACGAATTTGTCGCGCGTCAGCTGCTCGATATGCTTGCTGCTCTTCGTGGGCGCGGAATAGACGGGCGCGTCTTCAAGCACCTTCAGCCGCGCCTGCGCTGGCTCAATTTCCGGCGCATGGGCGCTGTTCCTGGTCGACACGCGATGCGCATGGGTCGTCGCAGGAGGGGCCGTCATCACGCCGGATTCGGCCGGCGCCGTTGGGCTCGTCGCCGAAGATGGAGAATTGACGGGAGCAGCGCCGCTGGGCCCTTCCGCGGGGACGATCGAAGTCGAAGGAACGTCTTCATCGCCGATTCCCGCCGCGAAAGCCGGCGCCGACAATGCGAGCGTCGCCACGACTGCGGCCAGCAGCGCCGTCATGCGAGCTGAACGAAAATTGAGATGAACCATCTTCCTCTTCCTCCGCTCCTCAACTGCGGACAAATTCCATTCTAGCAGGCTCCGCACACGGTGCATCGCTCGACGTCGCACGGCGGGCTCTGATGCTCGTGATGCGCCTTCTTTCGTTCGGCGAGCAGGAACCATTTGTGAATATGATGATCGATAAAGTCCCACGGCAGCAATTCGTCGTGGACGTAGTGGCGCGTGACGAAGAAATCAGGATCCGGCAACGATGAAATTTCGCCGGCCTCGACTTCGCGATGAATCTTCGACAACTCGTGCCAGATAGGCCCGGCGCTTTCGCATCCCGCGGCCTCGAGCCGTTCGAGGATGCCGCTGACGCGGCGATCGCCTCGCGAGACCATGGTCTGAAAATACGCTTCGCGCGGAGACTCCGCGTCGAGCTCGACTTGTCCCAGCCGCGCGAGCCGTTGACGCAGCATCGCGACCTTGCGCTTGATCGAGCGCGCGTCCTGCATCGGATCCCATTGAAACGGCGTCCACGGTTTGGGCACAAACGGGTTGAGCGACACGGTCACGGAGCCGATCCGGGTGCGGCGCGCGCGGGCGCTCTCGAGCACCTTGGCGACCAGGTCGGCAATCGCGAGCACGTCCTCGTCGCGCTCCTCGGGCAGGCCGATCATGAAATAAAACTTCAGGTTACCGACGCCCTCGCCCAGCATCATCTCGGCCGCGTGCAGAATTTCGGCCTCGGTAAGATTTTTGTTGATGACCTTGCGCATCCGCTCGCTGCCCGCCTCCGGCGCAACGGTCACGCTCTGATTTCCGCCGCGCGCCAACGCCGACGCGAGCGCGGGTGAAATGCAATCGGCCTTCAGCGACGACGGCGACAGCCGCCCGCCACGATCGACAACTGCGGACGCGATGTCGGCGACGCCGGGCACACTCGCCATCTCGGCGCCGACCAGGCCGATCACCTGGCGTTCGCGAAGACCGCGCTCGGCCTCGGCGATCAGCATTTCGGGCGCGCGGTAACGTATCGGGCGATACATGAAACCCGCCGCGCAGAAGCGGCATCCCCACTGGCATCCGCGGCTCGCCTCGACCAGGAACATGTCGCCGAACACGGATTCCTCAGTGAGTATCAGCGATGACGTGGCGAAGCGGTTGAGGTCGCGAAGCAGGCGTCGATTTACCTGCCCGCTGCCCGGTCCGCTGTATTTCACCGTCGCGAGGCGGCCGGCGTCGTCGTAAACGGGCGTGTAGAAGTCGGGTAGATAGGAGCCCTGCACCGATGCGAGCTCGCGCAGTTGATTCGGCGAGCCGCGCGTCTCGTCCCAGCGCTCGATGAACTCGGGGACCATCTCCTCGCCCTCGCCAATCAGAAACAGATCGATGAAATCGGCGATCGGTTCGGGATTGAGAAAAACGGCGGAGCCGCCGGCGATGACCAGCGGAAAATTGCGACCCGCGCGATCGGCTCGGCGAGCGGGAATCCCGGCCATCCGCAGCACGCTCAAGACGTTGAGATAGTCCGTCTCGAAGGAAATCGAAAACGCGAGAATGTCGAAGTCGGAGAGCGGACGGCCGCGCTCGAACGACACGAGGCGCTCGGCGCCGGTGCGGAACGCGTCGCGCTCGTCGTCATCGGGCAGGAACGCGCGATCTGCGGCGACCGACGGATCGGATTCGAAGATGTGGAACACGGCCTGGAAGCCGAGATTGGCCATCCCGAGCCGGTACGTATTGGGATAGATGACGCAGATCGAGATGTCGCCGCCGGGCTGGCGCGCGTAGAGCACTTTTTCGCGCGCGATACGCTCGAGCGCGCGCTTACGCGGGTACATTCGCCGTCTCCGACATAATCATACAGAGTATCGCCGGGTGGATGGCACGCTCAAGAGGAGCGTCGAAGCCCTTGGGACTCAGCGCTTCCACGCCATGTAAGCGAAAAACTCGGGCGGCTCTCCCCGGAGAATGCCTGACGGCTCGACGGCCAGAATCGCGGCGCGCAGGTCGCGCTCGAAAGCGTCAACGCGATCGCCAAGGACACGCCGGCTGCAGAACGACATTGAGTAGAGGTTTCCGACTATCGAGTCGAGTGTCCATTCGACGTCGAAGGATTCCACATAGCTCGCGAGATCTCTGAAGCGCGAACGCGCGATGTACGCCTCGTGACGCTCTTCAGGCGGCGGACCGGGATACTCCCAGGACAGATGACGGTCGGGCAAATAGCGC
This sequence comes from uncultured delta proteobacterium, assembly GCA_963724395.1. Classification (GTDB taxonomy): domain Bacteria; phylum Desulfobacterota; class Binatia; order Binatales; family Binataceae; genus Binatus. The sequence goes on from CAVRUK010000006.1 coordinate 2,501,496, forward strand.
TTCAGCACCGAGTTAATCGCTGCGCGCCATCGCGTCGGAGGCGGACGAGGAATCGGATCACCCTCGCCGACGACCGCTATACCGCCGCCGTCCGTCACAAGATCGTAGAGCGCGTCGAGTGTGCGCGCTCGGTCCATCCAGTGGAAGGAGTTTCCCATCGTGACGAGACGGAACTGTCCGAGCTCGGGCGACAAATCCTTCGAGCCGCCGAATCGCCACTGTATGTTGCTGATACCACGTTCGCGTGCGATGCGCTTGCCCTCGGCGCGCATAGCATCATCGGGATCCATCGCGACGACTTCGTCGAACAGATGTGCGAGCGCAATCGCGACGGGACCGGGGCCGCAACCGAGATCGAGCAGCCTCCCGGTGCCGTCGAGTCTGAATTGCTCGAGCAGAATCCTGACGAGCGACGGCGGATACTTGGGACGATACCGCGAGTAGTACCATGCGGTCCCCTCGTAAATCGTCAAATCGTACTTGTCGCTTTCACTCACGCGTGGGCATGCGTCATTGCGCGATTCTGTCGGGGCGCGTGTAGATGTTGAAACTGCCGTCGCGCAGGAAGCCGACCAGCGTCGTGCCGGTCTCCTCGGCCAGCTCGACCGCCAGCGACGACGGCGCCGAGACCGCAGCAAGAATCGGCACGCCGGCGGCCGCCGCTTTCTGCACAATCTCGAAGCTGAGGCGGCCGCTCACCATCATTATGTGTCGCGCCAACGGGACCATCGCATTCGTCAGCGCGTACCCAATCACTTTGTCCACCGCGTTATGACGCCCGACATCCTCGCGTATCGCGAGCATCGTACCGTCGAGTCCGAAGATCGCGGCGCCGTGGAGTCCGCCCGTCGCGGCGAACACGCGCTGGCCCGCGCGGAGCTTCTCCGACAGCGCGAGCAGTATCGCGGGCGTGACGCGTGCGGAATCCCAGGCGGGCGCGACGCGGCGTCGAATCGAGTCGATGCTGGTTTTGCCGCATACGCCGCAGCTCGAGCTCATCACGAAGTTGCGTTTGAGGCGGGTGCGCAGTCCGTCGGCGGGCACGTTCAGGATGATGTCGATGGTGTTGGGCTCGGGCGCGCCCTTGCTTCCGCGCACGCGCCGAATCTCGCCGAGTTCGGTTGCGTCATTTATGAAGCCCTCGGCGAAGAGAAAGCCGGCTGCGAGCTCCTCGTCATGGCCAGGCGTGCGCATCGTGAGCGTGAAGCGGCGGCCGGCGAGTCGAATTTCCAGCGGCTCTTCGACCGCGAGCTTTTCGGTGCGCGCGGAAGTCTGCCCAATGTGCCATCTGATCGCGCGATGCTCGCGAATCTCGCCGCGAGCGGCATCGCTTGCGTCGTCATTTCCGGAATTCCTCGCGTCCATCTCGGTCACATTGAAACGCTATACCACGGTTGATGCTGGCGATCTTGATCCCCGCGGTTGCATATTGCAACCTGACAGTTGCGTCGCGAGTCGGAGGTCCAGCATGATCCGCAAATTCAAATTTGAAGACGAAATGCACGAAAGTCTGCAATGCGTCCCGATGGCGGTGCGGCGCAAGATGGATCGCGTCGGCCTGAAAATCGGACTCGAGCAATGGAAGTCGCTCGACCGCGGCGAGCGCCTCGCTATCTGCCATTTCCCCGTCGATTCCGCCGAGGAATGCGACGGGCTCGGCGTGTTTATCCGCGAGGCGATGAGGCGCCGATTCGGCGTCGAGCCGAAGAGTCTGACCGACGCGCAAAGAGCCTCGGCGGAGCCGCCCGCGTCGCCGCCGGCTCGAGTTGTGGGGCATGCGCGCGCGGCCGGCTTCGATCTGAGTGCGGCAGTCTGGTCGCGCCTGGACGGCGACGAACGATTCGCGCTGCTCAAGATGGGCGACGTCGAGACGCCGAGCCACAATCTCCTCGCCGCGCTGAAAGAGTTCGCAGTGCCTACAATTGCGCCGGCCGGTCAGCCGCGCGCGAAGTGATCGAGGAGTGCTCGCCCCTTCCCCAATTTGAAGCTGTGCCTGAGAGCCGCTGTCACGTAGCGTTTCGCGCCGCGGACCGCTTCCTCTAGGCTCGTTCCGCGCGCGAGATACGCCGCGATTGCCGCCGAGAACGCGCATCCTGTTCCATGCGCGCCGCCACCCGCGACGCGCGGGCTCTTGAGTTCGATGAAACGGCGGCCGTCGTGAAACAAATCCCTAGCGAACGCGTGGTCCTTGCGATGCCCGCCCTTGATGACGACCGCGCGCGCGCCGAGCTTGATGATCTTGATTGCGGCCTCGCGAATCGCCGCGTCCGAGTCGATTCGAATCCGCGCCAGCACTTCGGCCTCGGCGATATTGGGCGTGACGATGCGCGCGATGGGGATCAGCCGCTTTCGAATCGCGCGTTCCCCTTTCGGGCCCATCAACAGCGCGCCGCTGCTCGAAACGATCACGGGATCGACCACTGGCGCCGGCAATTTGAGCCGTTCGACCGAGCGCGCCACCGCCTTGACGATCGCCGCGTTGGCCAGCGCGCCCGTCTTGACCGCGCGCGGAACGCATTCCAGCGCAAGCGTATCGAGCTGCGCCTCGACCATCTCGGGCGATACGTTTTCGACCCCCGCAACGCGCCGGCTGTTCTGCGCGATGACCTCGGTGATGACCGAGTATCCATACACGCTGAGCGCGGCGAAGGTTTTGAGGTCGGCCTGGAGGCCCGCTCCGCCGCCGGGGTCACTGCCCGCAATTGTCAGCGCGATAGGATGTTTCGAGTTGGGAGAGGCCAAGAATTGGGCTCTGATGCGTTGCAAAGATCTTATCTAACGGCGCGGCTAAGCGAAAGATCCGCGGTTAGTTGATCCGTCGCGGAAACGCGCGATACTTTGCACCTGACATGCAATCATTGCTGCGAGTCGTATGGCGGTAAGAGGCGAATCGGAATTTCTCAACCTTCCCTTCCAGGAGAAGCTGGAGTTCCTGTACGGCCTGCCCGCGCGCCAGAAGCGCGACCTGATCCTTTCCGCGCCCGAGGCCGAGCGCCTGGTGCAATCGTTTTCGCCCGAAACGCTGTTCTACACGCTCAAGGAAATCGGCAGCGCCGACGCCGGCGACCTGCTCAGCCTCGCGATGCCCGAGCAGGTCAAGTCGCTGTTCGATCTCGACTGCTGGAACCGCGATCGCCCCAACGTGCATCGCATGCGCGAGTGGATCGAGGCGATGGCCGACGGCGGTCGGCGCAAACTTGCCGACGCGCTGATGGGCCTCGACCTCGAGATGATGTCGATTCTCCTGCGCGGCTACATAAAGGTGCATCGAATCGAAGACGCGGCGTCCTCGCCCGACGCGACCGCGAATCGCTTCGCGCAGTACGACGAAAACTACCTGATCGAGTTCATCCGCCACGACGCAATCTCGCAGCACATCTCGGATTTCATCGAAGAAGCGTTCGAGCGCGACTACAACTACTTCGCCGGCCTGATGGAGGAAATCTACTGGGGCGTCGAAGCCGAGCTCGAGGAAGAGGCCTACCAGTTCCGGCGCGCGCGCCTGAACGATCGCGGCTTTCCCGACTTCTTCGAGGCGCAGAGCGTGTTCGCGTACCTCAAGCCCGAGCAGTTTCTGACGATTCGCGCCGGATACGAGCCGCCGAGCCGCGCCGATCTGCCCGACGATAACGAAGTGATCGCGCCCGAGATGGCGCCCGCGATGGCCGACGGCGACGTCTCGTTGTTCAACACCGCGCTGACAGCGGGATTCGCCGCGCAAGGCAAACGCCAGCTTCGCAGCGAGATGGCGATGGTCAGCAACCAGGTGCTGGTCGCGCGCGCCGTGGACTTCGGCGACCTGGAAGCGGTGCGCGTCGCGGTCGAGATGACCCACCATTACCTGAACCTGGCGCTCGAGCATCTGGCGGGCGGCGACCTGCAAACCGCGATTGAACATCTGCGCGATACACCGCTGAAACTGCTGTTTCGCCTCGGCGTGAGCTTGACGATCGATCTGCGCACCAGCACCGAGCTGACGCTCAAGAAGCTCGGCCTCTCGAACGTCAAGGTGCGCGAAATACCGTACCTCGACTCGCCCTATCGCGAGGCGCTGGCCGGCTTCATGGCGCGCCAGCCGCGATTCTACAGCGGGCTGGACGGCAGCGGCGCGGTCGAGATGCGCGATTTCAGCGGCATGCGCGATTTGCATCTCAGCTACGCGATTCTCGATCAGATCGATTCGGCCGCCGAGCTGTTCCGCGCGATGTTCGCGATCGATATCGCGTCGCCAAACTTCCGCGCTCAGATGGCGGCGCGCGATATTCGCCTCAGTCAACTGGTGCTGACCGGGCTCGCCCGCCTGGCGCTGGACAATCGCCTCACCATCGATCCGATCGAGGGCAGCCGGCTGACCGCGATGCGCGCGGCGATCATGACCGGGCAGCCGGGCACTCTCAGCGAAGAGTTCCGAACCAAAGTGCATCACGCTCTCGCCGAGCGCCTCGACGACGCGGGGCGGCGGCGCACCGCCGACTTTCTGAATTCATGCCTGAACCTGCTCGAAGAGGAGTTTGCCAACCTGGGCGGCGAGCGCGAAATCGATCCGCGCTTTATCGAAAGCGTGCTCGTGCGAATCGGATAAGCTCTTCAAGTGGCAATCGATTCATCGAAAGTTCAATGCAAGCAGGACGCTGGCGTTTTTGCGCCGGTGATCGATCGCAATCGTTGCGAAGCCAAAGAGGATTGCGTCGAGGCTTGCCCTTACGACGTTTTCGAGGTGCGCAAGCTGGGCGACGACGACAAGCGCGCGTTGCCGCTGGTGTCGCGGGTGAAGGCATGGGTCCACGGCAATCGCCAGGCGTTCGCGGTGCGCGCCGACGAATGCCACGCGTGCGGGCTGTGCGTAATCGCTTGCCCTGAGCACGCGATCAAGCTGGTGCGAGTCAGCGCTCCCGCCTAGCGCGCGCCGCCGCCGTCTGCTGCGAGCGTTACGGTGCGGCTCGAGCCGTCGCGGTTCAGCGTCAACGTCACGGCGCCGGCCTTGACGCCCGCGGCATCCCGGCTGAAGTCGTCGAGCGCATTGACCTCGCGATTTCCCAACTTGACTACGATGTCGCCGCGCGCGACGCCCGCCTTCTCCGCCGACGACGAGACCTCCGACACCAGCACGCCGTGCCCGTCAGGCAGACCGAACGCGCTCGCGAGGTCGGGGGTCAGTTGCTCGACTGTCAATCCCAGCGCCTTCGCGGTGTCGGGAATTTTTCCGGCCGCGCCGAGCCCGGTCGTCGGCGCCGACTCGAAAAGTTTGTTGTTCACGTAAATGGGCACGTTCATGCCCATCGCGAGCGCGATCGCGTCGCTGGGACGGCTGTCGATCGAGTAGCGGCCGCCGTCCATGTAAATCGTCGCGTAATAAATCTCGTCGCGCATGTCGCCGATCACGATTCGGTCGACGCTGTTCCCGGTTTGTCCGATTATCGAGCGAATCAAATCATGCGTGAACGGCCGCTCCGGCTTGACTCCATGCAGCGCGAGCAGGATTGCGGTCGCCTCGCTCTCGCCGATCATGATCGGCAGCGCGCGCGACTCATGCTCGTCGAGCAGCAGCACGTAGTTCGCGCCCGACTCATCGTCATAGCCGACGCGGGCGACCCGGACTCTAACCTCGTCGGGTGAAACTTTCGCGGATGCGGACGAACTCGAGGGCGAACGACTGCACGAGCAAGCTGCCACCACGGCTGCCAGGAGCAGCAGGCAGAGGTGCCGTCCGCCGACAGGCTTCATGCTCAAACCTTACGCGCGTCGTACGCTTGATGCCAAGCACGCATCAGACGCGGAACTCGCGCGCGACGATGTACAGCTCAGAAGATCCCGGGCGGCTCGCTTTGGTCCGCGTCACCTCGACGCTTGCGAAGTGCCGCTTGAAAGAATCGACGATGTCCTTGAACTGCGCGCCCATGAACAGTTTTGCGACCATCGCGCCGCCCGGTTTCAGCATCGTGGCCGCAAAGCTGAGCGCGCAATCGATCAGCTCGCGCGAACGCGCCTCGTCGCGCGTGGCAATTCCCGTCAGCTTCGGCGCAAGATCGCTCGTGACCAGGTCGGCGCGTCCGCCAAGCTCGCTCTGGACGCGCGCGGCGACCGCAGGATCGAGAATGTCACCGGCGATCGCGATCGCTCCGGCCGGCGGATTCTTCACCGGCGCAAGGTCGACTCCCACCACGCGTCCGCTCGCACCCGCCGCCGCCACCAGGATCGCCAGCCATCCGCCAGGCGCGCATCCCAGGTCGACGATTCGAGCACCACTGCCCACGAGCCGATTGCGCGCGATTATTTCCTCGATTTTGAACGCCGCCCGCGAGGGCAATCCCTGCGCGCGGGCCTTGCGATAAAATTTGTCGTGTGGTTCGTAGGTCGCCACAAATTCATCCGTTCGCTTTGACGCGCGCGTAGGAGCGGCTATCTTGATTTACTCCGCCCCGAAGTTTTGAAGCTGCGACGGTCACTGTGAAGCTCGACGATTTGAATCCTGAACAGCGCGCCGCTGTGCTCGCGCCCGACGGCCCGATTCTCATTCTCGCCGGCGCGGGCTCGGGCAAGACTCGCGTGCTGACCTACCGTATCGCCCACATCCTGGCCGAGCGCAAGGCGTCGCCGGCCGAGATGCTGGCGGTCACGTTCACCAACAAGGCCGCCAACGAGATGCGCGAGCGAGTCGCGTCGCTGGTCGGTGACGACACGCGCCTGCCGTGGGTCAGCACGTTTCATTCCGCGTGCGCCCGAATCCTGCGCCAGGAAGGTCATGTGCTCGGCTACGATCGCAATTTTTCGATCCTCGATGAAGGCGATTCGCAGACCACCGTTCGCCGCGTGCTCGACGACGCCGCGCTGGCCGATTCGCCGCCGCTCGAGCTAGCGCGCGCGCGAATCGAACAGGCCAAGAACGAGGCGATTGCACCGGACGAGATGATCGCGAGCGCCCAACCCGGGCGCGAAACCTCGATCGCGCAGATTTACCGCCTCTACCAGGAGCGGATGCGCGCGATGAACGCGATGGACTTCAGCGATTTGCAATTGCAAACGTGGCTGCTGTTCCAGCGCTTTCCCGAAGTCCTCGAGCGATGGCAGCGGCGCGCGACGCATCTGCTCGTCGACGAGTACCAGGACACCAATCGCGTCCAGTATTTGATCGTGAAGGCGCTCGCTGCGCGTTCGGGAAATTTGTGCGTGGTCGGCGACGAGGATCAGTCAATCTACCGATGGCGCGGCGCCGACATTCGCAACATCCTCGATTTCGAGCGCGACTACCCGGCCGCGCAAATTTTCAAGCTCGAGCAGAATTACCGCTCGACCAAAACCATCCTCGCCGCCGCCGGCGCCGTCATCCGCAACAACACCGAGCGCAAAATCAAAAACTTGTGGACCGAAAACGGCGCCGGCGAGCCGGTCACCTACTACACCGGCGTCACCGAGCGCGACGAGGCTGACTTTATTGCGCTCGAAATCGCGCGGCTGACCGGCTCGGGCGGCTTCAGAGCTGCCGACGTCGTCGTTTTCTACCGGGTCAACGCACAGTCGCGCGCGATCGAAGAGGCTCTCGTGCGGCGGCGAATCCCCTACTATGTCGTCGGCGGCGTGCGCTTTTACGAACAGCGCGACGTCAAGGATCTGCTCGCCTACCTGCGCGTGCTCGCCAATCCTGCCGACGCCGTCAGCCTCGAACGAATGGTCGGCACGCCGCCGCGCGGAATTGGCGCGAAATCCTTCGAAGCGATTGCCGAGCTCGCCGCGCGCGATCGCATCTCGGCGTTCGAGGCGATGGGCCGGCTCGAAACCTACTCGAAAGTCGCGCTCAGAATCGCCAAGCAGGCCGGCATGCTCTATTCGTGGATGCACGATCTGGCCGCGCGCGCGCCCGAAATGAGTGTGCGCGGGATCGTCGAGGAAGTCGTGGCGCACAGCGGCTTCGAGCCCTACCTCGACACGCTCGACGATGCGCCCGCGCGCAAGCAAAACCTCGCAGAGATGCCGTCAGCGGCCAGCGCCTTCGACGCCGAGAAGTCCGGCGGCGGCTTGGCGGAGTTTCTGGAACGCGTCGCGCTCGTCAGTGACAGCGAGCAGATCGATTCCAGCGGCGGACGCGCCGCGCTGATGACGCTGCACACGTCAAAGGGCCTCGAATATCCAATCGTGTTCATCGCCGGGATGGAGGAAGGCCTGTTTCCGCATAGCCGCTCCGCCGACCTCGACGAGGAAGTCGAGGAGGAGCGGCGCCTTTGTTATGTCGGCATGACGCGCGCGCGCCAGTTGCTCTACCTGACCAATACGCTGTCGCGCGAAATCTACGGCGTGCGGCAGGAGTCGCGCCAATCGCGATTCATGCGCGAGGTCGGTCCCGCCTTGATGCGACGTATCGCGCCCGCTCGCGAGACTGCGCAGATACGCCCGCTGTCGCCGCGCGAGACCTATGTTGATCATACCGACAGCCAGCTCCCGGACGACGAGCCGGGACCAGGCGGCGACGGCTTGTCGATCGGCGCGCGGGTCGTTCATCCGACCTTCGGCCGCGGAATCGTGCGCCGGCGCGAGGGGCGCGGCGACGGCGCCAAGGCGTGGGTAAATTTCGAGCGCGGCGGGATCAAGCTGCTGGTGCTCAAGTTCGCAAACCTGAGATTGATCGGAGACTAAACGCGCCGGTATAGGGAAGTTCACGAAGCGCTGGTTTTCTGTGGCCTATCGGTCGTAGCGTCGAGGTTTGCCTGTGGAGGAGCGAATGGAGAACCTGAGGAAGCTGTTTCTGGTGCTTGGCGCCGCATTATGCCTGATGATCGGCGCGAAGATCGTTCCCGCGTCCGCGCAACAAATCGATCGCACTCAATTGCCGATCCCGGACACTCAGTACAAGTATCCGGGCAAGGTCCCGCTGGACGCGCGCGACGCAAGGTTTCCGCCGATAAAGCCACTCCGGCCGCCCGAGGGTGCGCCTAATGTGCTCGTAATTCTGCTCGACGATATCGGCTTCGGCGCGCCGAGCACCTTCGGCGGCGGTGTCAATATGCCGGTGCTCGATTCACTCGCGAAGGAAGGCCTGCGCTATACCCAGTTCCACACCGCCGCGCTCTGCTCGCCGACGCGCGAGGCGCTCCTTACGGGCCACAACCATCATTCAGTCGGGATGGGCGCGATTACCGAATTGGCGACCAGCGCGCCGGGTTACAATTCCATCCGTCCTAACCAGGCCGCGACTATTGCCGAAATTCTGAAGCTGAATGGCTACAACACTGCCGCGTTCGGCAAAATGCATCAGACTCCGGCATGGGAAATAAGCGTCTCCGGACCGTTTACACGTTGGCCGGTCGGCGAAGGCTTCGAAAAGTTCTACGGGTTTTTAGGGGGCGAGACCAATCAGTGGGCGCCGATGGTCTTCGATGGAACGACGCGCATCGAGCCCCCGCACACTCCCGGCTACAACTTCATGACCGATATGACCGACCAGACGATAGCGTGGATGCGCTTCCAGCACACAATGACGCCCGACAAGCCGTTCTTCATCTACTTTGCACCGGGCGCGTTGCACGCGCCTCATCATACTCCGCGGGATTGGCGCGACAAGTACAAAGACAAATTCGATGAAGGCTGGGACAAGTATCGCGAGGAAACCTTGGCGCGGCAGAAGCAGATGGGACTACTGCCGCAGAATACTCAACTCGCGCCGTGGCCGCCGAGTGTCAAGCATTGGGACGATCTGAGCGCCGACGACAAGACCGCTGCCGAAAGGTTGATGGAGAACTACGCGGGATTCGGCGAGTATTGCGACCATGAAATCGGCCGGCTCATCGATTCACTCAAGGACACCGGCGTCTATGACAACACCCTCATAATCTATATAGCCGGCGACAATGGCATGAGTGCCGAGGGCGGGCTGGCAGGGACGCTCAACGAAATGACCGCGTTCAACGGCGTGCCCGACACAACCGCAAACATCGTCGCTCATGCGGACGAGATCGGCGGGCCAAACAGTTTCCCGCACATACCGGTCGGATGGGCACTGGCGGGAGACACTCCCTTTCAATGGACCAAGCAGGTCGCGTCGCATTACGGTGGCACTCGCAACGGAATGGTGATCGTATGGCCGGCGCACATCAACGACGCCGGTGGTATCAGGAGCCAATGGCATCACGTCATCGACGTGACTCCGACAATCCTTGAGGCCGCAAAGCTGCCGCAGCCGAAATTCGTCGATGGCATCAAGCAGAAGCCGATCGAGGGCGTCAGTATGGTGTACACGTTCGACGATGCGAAAGCCCCGACGCGCCATCGCACGCAGTACTTCGAGATGTTCGGCAATCGCGGGATCTATCACGACGGCTGGACGGCGGTGACGCGGCATAGCATTCCATGGGACGTTGCGGGAACGCTGCCCAGATTCAGCGAAGACACCTGGGAGCTCTACAACACAAATGACGACTTCAGCCAGGCGCAGGACCTCGCCGCGAAAAATCCCGATAAGCTCAAGGAACTGCAGCAGCTCTTCCTCGCGGAGGCGGAGAAATACAACGTCCTGCCGCTGGACGATCGTCGTGTCGAGCGTTTCGTGCCAACGCTGGCCGGGCGCCCATCGCTGATGTGGGGTCGCACTTCGGTGACGCTCTATCCGGGGATGGTCGGAATGATGGAAAACGCGACGCTCGACGTGAAGAACCGCTCGCATGCAATCACCGCGACAATCGAAGTGCCACAGAGCGGCGGCGACGGCGTGATTGTCGCGCAGGGCGGAAGGTTCGGCGGCTGGTCTCTCTATATGAAGGGCGGAAAGCTTAAGTACTGCTACAACTACCTGAACCAGGAACGCTACACGGTCGAGTCGAAGGATGCCCTTCCGCCCGGCAAGGCAGTCGTGAAGCTCGAATTCAAATACGACGGAGGCGGCGTCGCGAAGGGAGGCACCGCGACGCTCTACGTCAATGATCAAAAGGTCGGCGAGGGCCGGGTCGATAAAACTCAACCGTACGTCTTTTCCGGCGAAGGCGAAGACGTCGGCGAGGACCTCGAAACCCCGGTGACTGAGGACTATAAGGAGGGCGACAACAAATTCACCGGTACGATCGACAAAGTGACGATCGCGGTAACGCCGCCGCCCGCAGATATCGAGAAGGACGAGGAACGACAGGACGCAGTAATCGATGAGGGCATGAACTAAGTAGGACGCGGCTGATAGAGTCAGCCCAACAAATGCAGCTCCGCCGGCCGCATTGAGGAGGTTCGTGATGAAGTCCTGTAGCCGTTTGGTACTGTGCCTGCTCGCACTGGTCGTTATAGCCGGGTGTGCCTCCACCAACGTCACCCAGCAAACACCGATGAGCAATCCGGGCCTCGCGCGGCCCAATCAGATTTGGGTGTACAACTTCGTCGCCAACTCCGCCGACATGCCGACCAACTCCTCGATCGGAGGTGAGGTCGGTGCGCCGAGTACGCCACCAACGGCGCAGCAAATCGAAGAGGGCCGCCAGCTCGGCGCGCTCATCGCCTCAAATCTGGTTGCGGATATCAATGCGATGGGACTTCCCGCCGTGCAGGCCGGCCCCGGATCTTCGCCGCAGGTCGGCGACGGCGTAATTCGCGGCTACCTGGTCTCGGTTCAGGGCGGCAGCGCCGTCCAGCGTTTCGTTATCGGATTCGGCGCCGGAACTTCCGAGATGGACACGGTAGTCGAAGGATATGCGGTGACGCCTCAAGGCTGGCGCAAACTCGGGTCTGGAACCCTCACCTCTTCCGGAAACAAAACGCCCGGGATGGTCGTGCCCGCCGCAGTGGCGATTGCCACCGCCAACCCGATCGGCCTGATCGTTGTGGGCGGAGCGAAAATCTATGGCGAGGCGAGCGGCAGAGCCGGACTCGAGGGTAGGGCTAAGGCGACCGCCGACCAAATTGCGGCGCAGCTCAGAATCAGATTCCAGGATCGGGGCTGGATCCAGTGACCTACTCAAGCTTGATGGTGCTCGGGTTCGCAAGCCCAGGTTGATCGGGGACTGAACGCGCCGGTATCATTTCATGGAATCCGCCGACGCTGGCCATTGAAATTGTTCGCGCGGATTTGCCGTCAACCTACCTTGGAAGTTCATGAAACGTTTCATTGACATCGCGATTCGATTCTTCCCCGCCCTGCTGCTGATTGCGTTGGTCGCAATTCCAGCCGCGCACGGCGCGTGGACCGAGGACGAATTCGAAAAGCGTCCCCTCTATGCCTACCCGCTTCCGCACGGCAAGGACGACATCATCGGCAATCTCATCACGTACCAAATCCAGAAGGGCGACACGCTGCTCGACGTCGGGCGATGGTTCGGCGTGACGGCCAAGGAGATTTCCAACGCGAACGCGGGCATCGACTGGTGGGCGCCAACGCCCGGTAGGGTCATAATTCTGCCCGACGAGCATATCCTGCCCGACACTCCCCGCGTCGGCATCGTGATGAACATCCCCGAGATGCGGATCTACTATTATTTTCCCTCGCCGACCGGCCCGCTCCACCCCAAGAGCAAGGGCAAGGTGACGCCTGCCAAGTTCGTAACTGGCAAAAAACACTCGGGCGGAGTCACGCCGTCGGTGGTGTATTCGTTCCCGGTCGGGCTCGGCCGTTTCGATTGGAAAACTCCGGTCGGCACTTTCACGGTTCGCGGCAAGACGCGTAATCCGACCTGGGTGGTGCCGCAGGATATCTACGAAGAACATCTCGAACGTGACGGCGAAGCGGAGCACGTAGTCTCCGGGGACGATCCCGACAATCCTCTCGGCCACTATCGCATCGAGTTGACTCTTCCCGAGTATGCCTTCCACGGCACCAACGTTCCGTGGGGCGTCGGCATGGAAGTCAGCCACGGATGCATCCGGCTGTATCCCGAGGATATCGAGCGTTTCTTCAACAAGGTGAAAATCGGCACGCCTGGCGAGTTCGTCTATCAGCCGGTGAAGTTCGGATGGCGCGGCGACGCGCTGTATGTCGAAGTCCACGAAGATCTCTACGGCATGTATGCCGGCCTGTGGGCCTACGCGCAGAAGGAAGCCGATCGGAAAGGACTTACCGATCAGATCGACATGCAGAAACTCGAAAAAGCCGTCGAGCAGAAGACCGGCGTCCCGACCTACGTGATGCCTGGACCAGCACCCGGCAGCGCCAGCTAGTTTTTTCGCGGCTGTCCCGCTGGCGCCGCGCTCGGCGGATTGCTGACCGCGGCTGCGGCCTGCTTTTTCACCAGGTAGAAGTATCGGTGGCCGAGGCCGAATGGTCCCGGCCATTCGAGGCGTCGGACGACTTCGGCGCCCGCGATCGGCCCGCTCGCGATCGTATACTCACCGACTTTTTCCGAGGTGATCATCGGGATTCCCGCTTCCAGCTTCATCGTTTCGATCCCATGCTTGGGATAGCGATAAAGATCCTCGCCGTTGAGCGCGTAGCCGGCGTCGATTGACGAGCGCGGGACGCCTTGGTGCTCGAGCTGGTCGCGGGTCGCGAGGATCACCGCCAACCCGCGCTGATACGCATACGTCCCGCCGAGCGACATCAGACCCATCGCGAGCGTCATCGCGAATGCGGCCGCCTGCACGAGCCTGCTGCGCGAAAGCGGCGCGAGCGCCAGCACGATCGCGCCGGCCGGCACCAGCACCAGGTAGTAGCGGTCGTTGTAAAACCACAGCGGTATCGTCGCCGCCCAGTAAATCATCGCCGCTATAACGACCGCGGCCGCCCCGCGGCTGAGAGTCCTGAAGATTTCCGCGAAAGCGACGATCAATCCCGCCGCACCGAAACTCGCGAGCGCAAGGAACGCATACTGCCAGTCACCGTCCCATGAAAAACGATTCGAATCGCCGCGCAGGATCAGCACGTTGTGCCATCCGCCAAAGCAACTGTACTCGGGCGTCACGGGCATCCGATTGTCCATCCACATCAGGACGAGCGCGGTTGCGAAAATTCCCGCGCCGCCCGTCGCGACGCGGCGCCATCGCGGCGTCGTGAGCTGGAAAGTCGCCAGCGGCGACAATACCGTGCCCAGGTAGAGCGCCGGACCAAGCACGCCAGCGCGCAGGTAGTTCGCAACCGGCACCATGAAAATGTAGTGAAAGTGATTCTCTTGAAGTTGTAAATCCCACGGTCTCGGACCCAGTACCGTCAGCCAGATCCACAGCCCCATGCAGATCGCGAGCGCGACGCCAAACGGCGCCATCATCTTGATCCACCGCGCGCGATCCCAACGATTCGCTCCTCGCAACCCTGTGTCGTAAAGGAGCATCGCGCCGACGCATCCTACGATCGCCATCGCCGCGAACGGCCGAATCAGGAAACCGATCACCGCCATCGCGGCGGACAGCCATAGCCACCACTGTTCGCGACGTCCTTCAGCCTTCGCGAACGCCAGGTGAGCCGCGACCATCGCCGTCAGGAACGGAATCTCGGTCATGAACGAAAAACTGAGAAACGTGAAGCACGGATTGCAGATCAGCAGCCCAGTCGCCGCGAGCGCCTGCCATCGCGGCGCGCCGCATTTGACCGCGAGCGCATGGAACATCACGCCGCACAGCACCGCCAGCGTCACCGTCGAGATTTCCAGCGACACCGAGTTCGCGCCGAATGCGTGCGCCCACGCCACGCCGTACACGACTTGCGCTATCGGCATCGCCTGCGTGAAGCCGGCGAACCTGATCTCGCCGGTGCGCAGAAACCGCCGCACGGCGGAGCCGTACAGCCAGCTATCGACCACCGGCGCGTCGGTCAGCGGATGCAATATCAAAAGCGCGAACCCGTACCATCCAACCACCGCCGCTGCCGCGGCCCATCCTGCGCGCCTCATCGAGTTCCGCCTTGCTCCGCTTTTAGCCTATCCCTTATACTCCGAAACTAACCCGCAAACGGGACTGCGCCGATTTCAACCGAATCACACACAATGCGACAAGTAGCATTTCATCGTCCGTCGATCGGACCCGACGAGGAGCGCGAGGTGCTGGACACGCTGCGCTCCGGATGGATCACCACCGGCCCGAAGGCCAAGCGCTTTGAGAGCGAATTCGCCGAATACGTCGGCGCGAAACACGCGCTCGCTCTTTCGCATTGCACCGGCGCGCTGCATCTTTCGCTGTGGGCGCTCGGCATCGGTGCCGGCGACGAGGTTATCACCACCCCGTTCACCTTCACCGCGACCGCCGAGATTCTCGGCTATCTCGGCGCGCGTCCGGTGTTCGTCGACGTCGATCCCGGCACCTTCAACATCAACCCCGCCCGCATCGAGGAGGCGCTCGAGAGCGGCGCGCACAAACGCGTCCGCGCGATCCTGCCCGTGCACTTCGCTGGCCACGCCTGCGACATGGATCGCATCCTCAACATCGCGCGCAACTACAATCTGAAAGTCGTCGAGGACGCCGCGCATGCCGCCGGCTCCGCGCGCCACATGGACGGCCGCGGGATGGCGAAGATCGGCACTATCGGCGACCTCACCTGCTTCAGCTTTTACGCCACCAAGAATTTCACCACCGCCGAGGGCGGCATGATCACCACCGCCGACGACGCGCTCGCGGAAAAAATCGCCGTCGCCAGCCTCCACGGGATGAACAAGGACGCCTGGAAGCGCTACGACAAGAGCGGCTCGTGGTACTACGAAATCCACGACATGGGCTTCAAGTACAACCTGTCCGACGTGCACGCCGCCATCGGCCTGGCCCAGCTCAAGCGCGCCGACGACTTCATGCGCCGCCGCGGCGAAATTGCGCGCGCCTACAACGAGGCCTTCCGCGCCGACGAGACCCTTCAGCCCGCGTATTCCGAGCCCGGCATCGAACATGCGTGGCATCTCTACGTGCTGCGCATCCGCCCCGAGCGCCTCAAGCTCGGCCGCAATCAGTTCGTCGAGATACTGCGCGAGCGCGGCGTCGGATGCTCCGTGCACTGCATCCCGCTGCACACGATGCACTACTATCAGCGCATGTACGGCTACCGCGATGGCGATTTTCCCGTCGCCGAGGACATCTTCAGCCGCTGCCTCTCGCTGCCCATCTACGCCGCGATGACCGATGACGACGTCGCCTACGTGATCGAAACCGTCCGCGCCATCGCGCGCGCAAATCGGCGCTGACCTCGGAGAACAACTGTGCGAACTCTGGTAACCGGCGGCGCGGGATTCCTCGGCTCTCATCTATGCGAGCGCCTGCTCAACGACGGCCACGAAGTCATCTGCCTCGACAACTTTTTCAGCGGCAAGCGCGCCAACATCATGCACCTGCTCGGCAACCGCAATTTCGAATTCATCCGCCACGACGTTGTCGAGCCAATCCTGCTCGAAGTCGATCGCATCTTCAGCCTCGCCTGCCCTGCGTCGCCGGTGCACTACCAGTACAACCCGGTGAAGACCATCAAGACCTCCGTGATAGGCACCATCAACATGCTCGGGCTAGCCAAGCGCGTGCACGCGCGCATCCTGCTCACCTCCACCAGCGAAGTTTACGGCGATCCCGAGGAGCATCCGCAAACCGAATCGTACTGGGGTCACGTCAATCCGATCGGCGTGCGCTCATGCTATGACGAGGGCAAGCGCGTCGCCGAATGCCTCATGATGGACTATCACCGGCAGAACCACGTCGACACCCGCATCGTGCGCATCTTCAACACTTACGGCCCGCGGATGGCGATCAACGACGGCCGCGTGGTCTCCAACTTCTGCGTCGCGGCGCTGCGCGGCGAGGATCTGGAAATTTACGGCGACGGCAACTCGACGCGCTCGTTCGCCTACGTCGACGACATCATCGACGCTCTCGTGCGCATGATGAATCAGGACGCGCACATCGGCCCGGTGAATATCGGCAACCCCGACGAGTTCACAATCGCGGAACTCGCGAAGCTCGCCATCGAGCTCTCGGGCAGCTCCTCGAAAGTGGTCATCAAGCAGCCGCGCGCCGACGATCCAGTTCGCCGCAAACCAAACATCGAGCTCGCAAAGAAAATTCTCGGCGGATGGCAGCCAAAAACCGCGCTTCGCCCCGGCCTCGAAAAAACCATCCACCACTTCCGCGAAGTCCTCGGCCTCCCGCGCAAGTAGCACGCGCTCTCGGGCGCCGCTTGCGATTCCAGCAATCCGGCGACAAGATATTTGTAGTCCCCTCCGCGCGAATCTCCGCCGCATCATGAATCAAAATAGAGGACAGGTGTTCTGGATTTCGCGAGCCGCATTGCCGATGCTCGTGTCGTTCGCGATTGCCTCATGCGCCGCGACGCCGCCACCGCCGGCTCCTGCCCCTGAGCCAATCGTCTACATGCCGCCCAATCCCAATCCGCCCCCGCCCGACGAATGGAATCTGCTGCCCGATCCCACCACCGGCCAGGTCGACGTCTATCACCAGGGCGGCTACGTCGGTTCCGTAACAGGTAACGAACCAGCCGATCAGGACCCCCCGATCCCGCATCCAGTAGCAACCCCCGCCGACTGACTCTCCCCCTGACCAGTTCTAACAGGGACGAAGTCCCGCATCTTTTCTTGATACCGGGTGCAGGGGTCACCCCTGCCGAAGGAAGTGTGAAACCCACCGCGGGTTTCACATCAAATAAAGTTCTTGCTCACTCCTTCAACAAATTCCGCGCGATCACGACGCGCTGGATCTGCGACGTGCCTTCGTAGATCTGCAGCAGCTTCGCGTCGCGCATCAGCTTCTCGACCGGGTATTCCTTCATATAGCCGTAGCCGCCGAAAATCTGCACGGCGTCGGTTGTGATCCGCATGGTCGCGTCGGCGCTGAATGCCTTCGCGTAGGCCGAAATCGTATTCGCGCCTTCGCCGCGATCGACCAGCCACGCCGCCTTGTACGTCAGCAGCCGCATCGCCTCGATTTCGATCGCCATGTCGGCCATCATGAACTGGATCGCCTGGAAATTTGCGATCGGCTGCCCGAACGCGTTGCGCTGCTTCGAGTACTTGAGGCATTCGTCGAGTGCGCGCTGCGCGATGCCGACCGCGATCGCACCAATCTCCGGCCGGCTGTGATCGAACGTCGCCATCGCGTACTTGAAGCCCTCGCCCTCGCGCCCGACCAGCGCGCTCGCCGGTATTCGCACGTCCTCGTAAAAGATTTCGCCGGTATCCGCCGCGCGCTGCCCGAGCTTTCCATGCATCCGGTTGCGCGTGATTCCCGGCACGCTCGACGGAAACACGAAGCACGAGATGCCCTTGTGCTTGAGCCGCTTGTCCGACGTCGCAAAGGTGACGTACCAGTCAGCGCGCGACCCGTTCGAGATAAAATGCTTGGTGCCGTTGAGGATGAACTCGTCGCCCTCGCGCCGGTACGACGTGCTCATCGCGGCGACGTCCGAGCCCGCGCCCGGCTCCGTGATCGCGAACGCGCAGAACGTCAGCTTCTTCACCAGTTGCCCCAGGTAGGTCCGCTTCTGATGGTCGTTGCCGGCGATCAGAATCGGCAGCGTCGCCAGGTCGTTGGCGCCCACCGCGTTCGAGATTCCCGCGCATCCGTAGTTCAGCTCCTCGACGATCAGGCTCGTGTCGAGCACGCCGAGTCCCGGCCCGCCCATCTCCTTCGGCACGCCGAAGTTCATCAGCCCCGCCGCGAACGCTTTCTCGCACACGTCCACCGGAAAAATTTCTTTCTCGTCGTATTCGCGCGCGCGCGGAATTATTTCCTGCTCGGCAAACTTATGCGCCAGCTCTTTCAGTTCGCGCTGCTCGTCGGTCAAATCAAAACCAAGCATGTTGATATTCTCCCCGATGTCGACGCGGTCGATCTTCGCACCGCCGCAACTTGTGTTAATCGACCGCGCGCCGCAATGAAAGACGCACCCGGCCTCGATTCGCCTTGAAAAAACCCGCAGGTGCGGATACGACGGTAGTTGAATCTGATTCCTCAAGGAGATCCACGATGCCGATTACCGTAATTGCCAAACTGAAAGTGCAGCCCGGCAAGGAAGCCGAGTTCGAAGCCGCCGGCAAGGAAATGATCGCGACGGTGAAAACCTCCGAGCCCGGCACGCTCACCTATGTCCTTCACAAGAACACCAAGGACCCGACCGAATTCACCTACTACGAGGTCTACCAGGATCAGGCTGCCTTCGAGTCCCATGGCAAGACCGAGCACATGAAAAAATTCGGCGGAAAAATCGGCGCCCTGCTAGCCGGCCGCCCCGAGATTGCGATTCTCCAGGAGGTAGCCCGCAAATAATTATCTGCGTTTGTTCCCTTCCCTCGAGGGAAGGGGTTAGGGGTTAGGTTGCTGCGAACGGCCCGGGGATGAACTTTTCGGCCTGACGCTGTCGAACTTCCTGTGCTACTACTGGTAGGTATGGTCAACCGCCACTCTTCCCCGCACCGGAGTCCTCTCCGTTTTGTCCCCCTTCCCGCAGCGGGAAGGGGTTAGGTGTTAGGTTCTTTCGAGAACAATGGGCAAACAAGAAAAACAATTTTTGACGGAACGAAGCTACCGATGGTGGAGGAACCGTCCCGAAACCACAATGGGTGGTATGAACCGCCTCTTTTCTAATATATTCGATCAACTCAAAATCACTTCCCCCGCCGATTCCAGTCCCCTTCCCGCAACGGGAAGGGGTTAGGGGTTAGGTTGCCGGGCCGAGCGTTTTTCATTAATTAAAGTAATAGTTTAGATTACCCTCGATGCCTTCCACTCTCGCAATTCTCGGCGGCCAGCCCCTTCGCACCCGTCCCTTCCCGGCGTGGCCCGTCTTCGACGCCCGCGAGCGCGCGCAACTCGAAGACGTCCTCACCTCGTCGAGTTGGGGTGGCTACCCCAGCCCCAATCGCAAGGCCGCCGAGTTCGCCGCCGCATTCGCCGCGTATCAAGGCGCGCGCTTCGCCATCCCGACCACGTCGGGCACCAGCGCGCTCGAGGTCGCCCTCAAAGCGCTCGGCATCGGCGCCGGCGACGAGGTCATCGTCCCCGCGATCACGTTCGCCGCGACCCCCTACGCCGCCGTCGCATGCCTGGCGCGTCCGGTCTTCGCCGACGTCAGCGCCGCCAACGCATGCATCGATCCCGAATCTGTGAATCGCCTCATCACGCGCCGCACCAAGGCCATCATCCCGGTACACTACGGCGCGTCGCTCGCCGACCTCGACGCGCTCGCCGAAATTTCGCGCGCGCATTCCATTCCGCTCGTTGAGGATTGCGCCCACGTCCCCGGCGCTCGATTCCGCGAGCGCGGCGCCGGCACTCACGGCGCTCTCGGATGCTTCAGCTTTCAGTCCTCCAAGCCGATGACCGCGGGCGAAGGCGGAATGATCACGACCGACGACCCCGATCTCGAGCAGCGATGCCAGTCGCTCGTCAATTGCGGACGCCGCCGCCCGGACGACAACTTCGAAGGCCCGCTGATGGGCGCGAACTACCGGATGACGGAATGGCAATGCGGAATCCTGCTCGCGCAACTCGCGCGCCTGCCCGAACAGATCGAGCACAAGAGCCGCGCCGCCGCTCGCTTGCGCGAGGGACTCGCCCGCATCAAGGGGCTGACGCCCGTCGCGCGCGACCCACGCGTAACCCGCGAAACAATCTACGCATTCGTGATCCTCGTTGACGAATCCGCACTCGCACTCTCGCGCAATCGCTTCGTTCGCGCACTTCGCGCAGAGGGCATTCCATGCGGCGTCGCCAACGATCCGGTCTATCGCTCCGCACTCTTCCCGCGCGAGTCCGCCGCCTATCGCAAAGCCTGCGAGCTCGCCGGCGCAAATCCTGATACCGCCGCGATCGATTGCCCCGTAGCCGAACGCCTCTTCGAGCACGCCATCGTCTCGGTACCCCACGAATGCCTGCTCGGTGACGACCGCGACGTTGACGACATCATCGCGGCGGCCGCGAAAGTGGTTTCCAGAGCCACCGAGCTCGCCGGAGCCAAACTGAAATGAGCCTCCTCCACGCCGGCGCCGCGCGCGTAAAGCTCGATCCGCCCGCTGGGCTCGCGATGCTCGGTTATGGCGGCCGCGTCGGCCGCAATATCGGCGTACACGACGATCTGGCCGCGCAAGCCCTCGTGCTGAGCGACAGCGCCAACCAAGTCGCCATCGTCGGCGTCGATCTTCTCGCGCTTGGCGCTCGCATCGCCGACGACATTCGCGAGCGCGCCGCCGCAATCACCGGCATCCCCGCCGATTCGATTTTGATTTGCGCCACTCACACTCATTCCGCGCCCGCCTTCAATATTTTCGCGACGCCGCGCGCCGACGCGAAGCCCAGCGAAGGCCGCGACCTCGAATGGGAACGCGCGCTGCCCGAAAAAATCGCATCTGCGATCGTTCAAGCGAATAAAAATCTCGAACCCGCGACGCTCCGCGCCGCCACCGCGAATTTCACGCTTGGAATCCATCGCCGGCTGATGCGCCCCGGTCGCCAGGTTCAGACTGCCGCAAATCGTTCCGGTCCGGCCGACGCCGAAGTCATCGCGCTCGGCGCGTATCGCTCGGACGGAAGTCCGATCGCGTTCCTCATGAACTATCCATGCCACGGCGTCGTGCTTTGCGAAGACAATTTGCTCTACTCGCGCGACTGGCCGGGCTTCGCGATGGATGAAATCGAAACCGCGGCCGCCTCCGCCGCCGGGCCGCGCCCAATCTCAATTTTCATCCAGGGCGCGACCGGCAACATCGATCCGCGCAGCCGCGGCAACTTCGAAGTCGCCGAGCAGCACGGCCGCGCGATGGGCCGTGCCGCGTTCGATGCTCTCCAGCACGCGCCGTCGCTCGCCGATGCGCGAATCGCCGCTCGAAGAATTCCGTTAACTCTCAACCTCAAAGATTTAAGCGCTGATCTCGCCGTCGCGCGCGCCTGCCTCGCACAGACCCAGGCCTCGCTCGACAACCATCGCGGCGGCGACGGCTATCAGTTGAAGCGCCTGCGCGACCATCACGCACAATCGCGCGCGGCGCTGGCCGCTCTGGAAGCCCTCGAGGAGCAAAATCGCCGCGACCGCCGCGTTGACGCGCCGCGTCGCGAGCTAGCCACCGCAATGACCATCGCCACTGTCGGCCAGCTCGCCATCGTCGGCATCCCCGGCGAACTGTTCGTTGAGCTCGGCCTCGCGCTCAAGGCAAACCCGCACTTCACTCAGACTTTTGTCGCCGGCTACTGCAATGATCTGGTCGGCTACATTCCCACTCGCGCCGCATACGCCGAAGGGGGCTACGAAGTGGACACGGCGCGCATCGCTCCCGGCAGCGGCGAAGCGATTGTCGACACCGCCCTCTCCGCCCTGGCTGCGATACGTCCGTAGCGGTGCGCGAAATCCAACATCGCGAGCTCGCCGCCATGCTCGCGTCAGGCGATGCACAAATCGTCGACGTGCTGCCGTCGCACGAGTACAACTCCGCCCACATCCGCGGCGCCACTCACATTCCAGTGGGCCGCATCCTGCGCGACGCGCCAACGTCGCTCGACCGCGCGCGCCCGGTAGTCGTTTACTGCCGCGATTCGTTATGAGACCTCAGTGCGCGAGCTGCGGCGCAGCTCGAGATGTTGGGATTCACCGACGTACGCCACTACTTCCGCGGCAAAGTCGATTGGATCGTCCGCGGATTGCCCACCGATCCGCCGACTCCGCTCTCAGAGCGGCTACGCGCCCTTCGCTATTTCATAAACAACCTGGCGCCGGGCCTGCGCTCATTCTGGATTCACTACACGGGCCGCGTGCGCGTCGACCAGTTCATGCGCGACGATCTCGTTCGCCTCGGCCCCCAAGACTCAGTCCCGCCATCTTCCCCCGACTCTCCAACCCCGCGAGCCGTAGTGCTCAATTCCTACGGAGTCCTGCTAGGCGCGATCGAACAATCCAACTCCGCCCCGCGCGCGGTAGCCGCAATGAATCCCAACCCGCAAACCATCCGCCCCGACATGACCCTGCGTCTCGCCGCGAAACTGTTGAAGTCGAATTCATACCTACTGGTGACCACCGAGATGGGCAGGTACCTCGCCCGCTACAATCCGGTCAGGGGTTAGGTTACCTCTCGATCACCCCATCCGCCGAGATATCCAGATGATACGCGACCTCGCGCGCAAGTTCGTCCGGGCGCGCGCGATAGTATTCAACCTGCGGCACGCCCGGAATCGCGGAGACAACGTCGTCGACGGCCACCGGCGTAAAGCCATGCCGCCCGAAGAACCCGCCCGCGTCAGAACTGAACAAGTACAGATGACGCGCGCCGCGCGTGTGAGCAGCCTTGCGCGCCGCCGCGAGCAGCGCGCCGCCGATTCCGCCCCGGCGCATCGATTCATTCACGTACAGCGAGCGGATCAGCGCCGCGTCGATCTTCGACTCGACTCCAATCACTCCGACCGCCTCGTCGCCGACGTACGCCACGATGTAACACGCGGCCGGCCACTCGATTCCGTCCGTGATCATGCGGGCCCGCGCAAGCATCTCGCGCACGCGCGCGAGGTCCCGCGTTTGCTCGATTGCGAGCTCGCCTGCGCGATGCTTGCGAATCGCCACGCCGCGACCCAGCCCCTACTTTTTCGGCGGCGGGAACAGCTGCACTCCCGCTTCGTCCACGACCGTGATTGCCTTGACCGGACACGAACGCGCCGCAGTGATAATTGTCGAGTCGCCGGCCCCCGACGCGTTTATGACTTCGGACTTGCCCTCCGCATCGAGTTGAAACACGGCCGGCGCCGTTTCCACGCACTCGCCGCTGCCGATGCAGCGGGTCTTGTTCACTGTTATCGAAAGCTTCGCCATCGCTACCTCCGGGTTCTGAATGAACAATAGAATCCGCACGCGGACCGCCGCAAGTAATCGCTTCTAGCGCCGCGCGCAATTGAATCCTCCCGCAACGCGGCTAATACTCATTCGCGATGAGCCAGATCGCCGGCACCGGAATCGACGTCATCGAGGTCGATCGCATCGAGCGCGCACTGACGCGCCCTCTGACCGGCGAGCGCTTTCGCGCCCGCGTCTTCACCGCCGGCGAGGTCAAGTACTGCGAATCGCGCGGGCGTCCCCGCTACCAGAGCTATGCCGCGCGCTTCGCCGCCAAGGAAGCCACGATGAAGGCGCTCGGCACCGGATGGAATCGCAACGTCGGATGGAGCGATATAGAAGTCGTGCGCGAGCGCGGCAAAGCCCCGACCATCGCGCTATCGGGCAAGGCCGCCGCCTTCGCCCAAAAGAAACGGATAGTGCGCTTTCACCTGAGCATCACGCACACCGTCACCCAGGCCATCGCCCACGTAATCGCGGAAATCTGAGACTGAAGCTTCCTACTTCGCCGGCGACGGCGCTGCCGCGGCTGGCGCATTCGCCATGTACAGCGCCGCGGGCTTGTTGAGTTGCGCGAAGCTGAAATCGCTTAGCGAGTAGACCGCTCTGCTCGCACTTGAAGCCGCGTAGTATTCCGTCCGCTGTGCCGGCTCACCCGGAATTGGCGGGGTTGTGGGCTTGACCTTTATCTTCGCGAGCTTGACCGCGCCCAGTTCCTTTCCGTCCTTGCCTATCAGTGTGATTTCCAGCGCGGGATTGTCGAGACCGAACGGCTGAGCGCTCGGCATCGGATCGGCGACGATCGATTCGCCTTTCAGATCGCGGAGTTGATTGAGCATCCGCTCGACGACCGGGACATCACCATCAGACGTCTTGCCGGCGACTACCACGTCCCACTTTCCAGACGGCGCGCGCTTGAGCGTGAACTCGCCGTCCGTGTTTTTGACTTTGACTGTATCAACCGTCTCGGGATCGACCTTCACAATCGTCTTGTCACGAAAATCCATCGGCGACTTGTCCAGGCTGGTCATCACGTACTCGGCCACGGCGTAAACCGGCGCACGTTCTCCGCGACGTACGTAAATTCCGCTCTTGCCCTGCTCGTTCTGTTTGAAGCCGAACAGCATCGATTGCTGCTCTCCGTTCTTGAGCACGACGGTCGCCGCCAGATGCGGTTTTTCCAGGCCGTACTGCGTGACGTTGGCGGGCGCATCGGCCACGAAGTCGGACGCACGCGCGTTGACCAGCGTGCTCAGCGCCATCCGGACCGCCGTGTCGTCGGCCGGGTTCGGCGCCGGCTTGACGATCTTCCAGGTGTCGCCGTCGCGATCGATCTCAACCGTCTGTCCGTTGTCGCGCGCGATGATCAGCTTCCGAACGTCGTCTATCTTGAACGCCATCAGGTCGCGCACGCGCAAATCGTTGACCGTCTTGTTCATTCCGGCCGAGAACGCGCCTTCCGTCAGCAGCACCGCCGGACTGTTGGACAGCCGCACGTAAGCGTTGAACCCAATCGGCGTCGACTTGCCGATTTCGATCGACGGCAAAGTCTTGTTGTCGAAGGTCGTCACGGTGACGGTCGTGGTCGGCGGCTTGAGCCCAAACGGCGCCACGTCACCCGGCTTGTCATCGACTGTGCGGACCAGCACGCCGTCGGCAATTGCGCGCGCGAGGTTGTTGGCCGCGGTCTGGTCGGCGTCGGCGCCAATCGGCTTCACCAGCCGCCACGGTTTTCCCTTGTCGCGCTCGAGCACGATGTCACGGTCGGAATACTTAAGCTCAATTTTAGCGATATCGTCCTGCTTGACGTCGAGCAGTTTCTGCGTCGCCTCCGTCTGCGAATAACGGCCGACGATGAAGGCGTAGCCGCCCACGATCGCAAACAGGACGAGCACGATAATCGTGTTGCGCAGCCGCATCGGAGCTTAGGTCGCAGTCGAGAGACGCCTCAGTTGCGCCGTTCCCACCACACCACGATCCCGGCAATCAGCAGCAGCTCGGGCAGCAACAGCACGGCGAACGCGAACACGACCGAGAACTGCCCGGTGGTCAGCCGAAAGCGCGACGCCCGGATAGAGCGCGGCCTGATCGAGATGGAATTCTCCTCGCCGGTCAGCCAGTCCGCGCTGTTGACGAAAAAATCGCGGTTGAAGAAGTTGGCCACGTTTTGGTTGTCGGCAAACTCGGTGCTGCCGTACGCCACCATGCGCGCGTCGCCCTTGCCGAAGCCAAGCTGCTCGAGGTTGCCATCCACCGCCATCACGACCGTGATCGGTCCGCGCGTGTCTTTGGCGGTCAGCTCGGCCTTCTGCTGCCGGAACAACGTATCGAGATCGACTTCCGCCCACGACGTGTCGCTGGTGTTCGCGATCGGGGTCACCGTGAGTCCCGGTTTCAGATTGGGTTCGGCGCTGAGAGATCGCGACATCGGGAATACGGTGCGCTGCTTGAAATCCTTGGTAATCGGATGCTCGCCGTAGTTCTGCACAATAGGATTGAGCCCGAGCGCGGGACCTTCGAACAGCCTCACCACCTGGTCCACCACGATATCGTTGCCGACCTTGACGCCCCACTCGGCCGCCAATTTCACCATCGCGTCTTCGTCGATCGGATTGTCGGGGCGCTGCGGCCGGTACATCGCGACCATGCGGCCGCCATGCTTCAGGTAGTCGTTCAACGCGTCGATCTCATGCTGGCCAATCGGCTTGATCGGTCCCGCAACCACGACCAGGTTGGCGTCGTCAGGCACCTTGGGCAACTGCGCGAGTTCGAGCTTGCGAACCTCGTAGCCCTCGCCTTCCAGATCTTTTTTGATAGTGCCATAGCCGGTAGGGCCTTCGGCATCGTCTGGATCGGCCTCGCCATGTCCGTCCAGGAACTCGATGACCTTCTTGGTGCTCCGAGTCGCGCGAATGATCGCATTGGTCAGCGCTTGCTCGTTGAGATCGGTGACGTTGGTGCCCTCGCTGCTATCGGCGCCGCCGTATTGCAGATGCGTGGTGCCCATCACCGACACTTTGAAACGCTCGGCGAGCTCGGGATGCTTGTCGGGATCGACCATCTCGAAACTGACTTTCGGCGAGTAGTAGGCGTAGGTCTCGTAGAGTTCGCGGGCCGAGGGATTCTCGCCGCCCTGGAAGAAGCCATAGAACTTGAGCGGCTTCTGCAAACCCTTGATCACGTTCACTGACTGGCTCGAAAGGCTGTAAACCTTCTCGGTAGTCAGGTCCAGCCGCGTATGATGGAGAGTCGAGATATAGTTAATCGCGACCAGCAGCCCGATGTACGCGACCGAATAGATGACGGCGTTGGCGCCGTAGCGCGCCGATCGGCCGGTCGTGATCGATGCAAGTTCGGAGCGGCTCGAGGTGATCCACAGGACGATCGCGAAGACGCCGCCGGCCAGGTTGACCCACACGAACAGGCGAAAGCCGCTCGAGATGAAATAGTCAACCAGCCCGAATGAGAGCAGAACCAGGCCAAGAATTCCGTAAAGCGCCGCCGATCGCCGCATCCGCCCCTCTACCTTACCGCCACCGCGCCGACTCGACCGAGCGTTGGGTCAAGAACAGCGCCACGAAGATGAGACTCAGGAAATAAACGATGTCGCGCGTGTCGATGATGCCGGTGACCATCTGCGCGAAATGGTCCGGCAGCGAGAGATACTTGAGCAAGCCCTCCAGCGACGACCCGCCCGCCTGCGCCGGCCACGATATGACGAACAGCAGCAGCAGCAGGCCGAAGCAGCTGATCGCCGCGATGATCTGATTCTGCGTGAGCGAGCTGGTGAACAGTCCGATCGAAACGAACGAGATGGCCAGGAACGCCAACCCGAGATAGCCGGAGAACATCACGCCGATCTCGGGGTTGCCGAACGCCATCAGGATCAGCGGAAACATCCCGGCCAGCCCAATCATGATGAGCATGAAAGCGGCGGCCGCGATGAATTTTCCCGCGACGATCTCGCCGGTCCGAATCGGGGCCGTCAACAGAAGCTCGTAGGTGCCGGTGCGCTTCTCTTCGGCAAAGCTTCGCATCGTGATCGCCGGCACCAGGATGACGAGCACGATCGCCAGGTTGTGCAGCATCGGCTCGATCACGCGCTCGTTCAGATTCAATTTCTGCAGAACTTCGGGATTCTGCATCGCGGCGTACGCGGTCAGCGTCACTTCGAAGTAACGCAGCAGCGCGAAGAAAAAGAAGCCGCCCAGCAACAGAAACACCGTCATCACGACGTAGGCGACCGGCTGCAGAAAATAGCCCGCGAGCTCCTTGCCCGCGATTGTCAGAGAATTTTTCATGCGAGCGGCACGGGTTGCCTAGGTATGCCCCGCTCCAACCTCCTCCAGCGTTTCCTCGGCGGTCGCGGCGTCGTCGTGACGCTCCTTGGTGATGGCGTTCAGGAAAATATCTTCGAGCGAGGTCCCGGCCGGCAACTGCTTCAGGTATTCCTCGAGCACCACGCGGCCGTCGGCGATAATCACGACCTTGTCGCAGATCTGCGAGACCTCGGGCAGGATGTGCGTCGAGAGCACCACCGTTCTATTACCCGCGAGATGGTGAATCAGCCCGCGGATTTCGTGAATCTGGCGCGGGTCGAGACCGATGGTCGGTTCGTCGAGCACCAGCACCGGCGGATCGTGAATCAGCGCCTGCGCCAATCCGACGCGCTGGCGATAGCCCTTCGAGAGCTGTCCGCAAATTCGATGCGACATGTCCGTGAGCCCGCAGACTTCGAGCACGTGCTCGAGCGCGGAGTCGAGTTTCGCGCGCGGGACGTCTCGGAGTTTCGCGACGAACCTCAGATAGGCTTCGACGCGCATGTCGGGATAGAGCGGTGGATTTTCAGGCAGGTAGCCGATTTTGCGGCGCGCCTCGAGCGACTGGGAAAAAATATCGAGCCCGTCGATCAGCACGGTACCCGCGGTCGCCGGCATATAGCCGGTGATGATACGCATCGTGGTGGTCTTGCCGGCGCCGTTGGGGCCGAGGAAGCCGAGGATTGAACCGTTCTCGGCCTTGAACGATACGTCTTTTACCGCGACAAAGTTGCCGTAGGCTTTAGTTAGGTTTTTAACCTCAATCATTCAGGTCGTCCGATTCCAGAGCCATGGAGATGGCGCCCCGCCCGCTCAATCAAATTGACGAAGAGACCCACCCTGCAATCCGATCAACAACAAGGCAACCGACTAATTAAACACGCCACGCGATACTGTCAATACGCTTCCATCGCGACAGATGCTCTATGCATGAGGCGGGCAGTTGGCCGAACATGGAAGGTATGTTAGCGTCGCTGGATAGCATGAAACCTCGCGCTAGCACCAAGCAGTCTGATATCAGGCGTCGGGAGACCAAACTTCGAGGCTTGGAACAGGCCGGCGAAGTGATCTCTGAGAGTCGCAGCTATTTCGGTACTCTGCCTGAAATCAACCTAGTCAAGAAAACCCGACTGGACCGAATCGTGAGAGTCGCCAAGCAATAGAAGCGGCTTTCAATTGCCCGCAAATCGGCATTTCTTTACCGACAACCCGGTCCCGACCGAAATCGTTGTTGATTCGAGCTTCGTTTTCCATGCGCTGATAGAAGATGGGAGAAGCGGGTATCACGTCCCGCCCGCGACTTTGCACAAAGACTGCGCGTCGCAAATGCCATCCTGATTTATTCGTCGCTGATCTTCCTTGAAGCGCCTCAATGCTGGAAACGCTTATACAATACCGGTGCGTTGGTGCCGTTTCAGCGGGGCGCGGATCTCGCGAGTGATAAGGCCAGCGCGTTCACGGAAGCAAATGCGGCGCTTCAGACTTTTCTCTCCGCGTTCAACAGAAGAGAAGTGCGGGTTACAAAGAACCTCATCAAAAGCGCCACCGCCCATGTCGTCGAGTTCAACCTGGGCTCTCACGACGCGATTGCGATCGCAATTTCCCGTGCCGGAGTTCCCGATGTTGCTGCTCTTGATCGGGGATTCAAGAAAGTTAACGGAATCGAGCTATGGGACGGACTGCTAACGTAAGCGGCGAATTCTTCCAACGCTCGATAAGACATCGCGCAAGATTTTCGATTTGCTTTCGGGGCGCTTTTGTTTTGCGAACCGTATCGGATAGTTTCGACTGATGGCCGCGGAACGCAAGCAACTGATCCTCGTCGACGGCTCCGGATACATCTTCCGCGCCTTTCATGCGCTGCCGCCGATGAACACGTCGCACGGCCTGCCCACGCAGGCGGTCTACGGCTTCATCCGGATGCTGTTGAAGCTGCTGAAAGACGTGCGGCCGTCGCATATCGCGATCGTCTTCGACTCGCCGAAGAGAACGTTTCGCGACGACCTGTTCGCGGATTACAAGGCGAACCGCGCCGAGGCGCCCAACGATCTGGTCGTGCAGATTCCCTATATTCATCGCGCGGTCGAGGCATTTCGGATCAAATCGCTGATGCTGGATGGATTCGAGGCGGACGACGTAATCGGCACGCTCGCCAAGCGCGCTGCGAAAGAGGATTTCATCGTCACGCTCATCACGGCCGACAAGGATTTCATGCAATTGGTCGGCCCGCACGTGACGCTGTGGGACACGATGCGCGACCGGCGCGTCGGTGCGCGCGAGGTGCGGGAGCGTTTCGGCGTCGAGCCGGCGGCGCTGGTCGATATCCAGGCGCTTACCGGCGACACGATCGACAATATCAAAGGCGTACCGGGCGTCGGCGAGAAGACGGCCGCGGCGCTGGTACAGAAGTTCGGCAGCGTGAAAGGAATCTACGAGAACCTGGATCATATCGAGGAGGCCGGGGTTCGCGGCGCGAAAAAAATCGCCGGCCTGCTCGGCGAGCATCGCGCTGCGGTGGACCTCGCACGAAAATTGGTGCGCATCGACACCGACGTGCCGATCAGCGTCGAGCCCGCAGAATTCGCGTGGCAGGGCGTGGACGAGAAGTCGGCCGCCGACCTCCTGCGCGAGTTGGAGTTCAATTCCATCTTGCGCGAGATATCGCCGTCGCAGGTGGAACTTCCCGGACTCGAATCCAATGCGAAGCCTGCCGCCACCCTCAGCGGAAAAGACCTGGCGGAGGCTCTGAAGGCGCTTGCCAGCGCACCGCGCATCGCTTTGGATCTCGTAAAATCCGAGACCGCTCAGGAAACTTTACAGCTCGCAAGCGCCGACCAGACGATCGTCGTCGAGCATGATGCGATCGCGAGCACGGCGCCCTTGCTCGGCGCCGAGCGCCCTCCCAAATCCTGCCACGATCTGAAGAATCAAATCGAAGCGTTCGCGCGACATGGTATCGCGCTCAAGGGCGTCGATTTCGACACGATGCTGGCGGGCTTTCTGATCAATTCGGGACAGGGAGAGCCATCGCTGATCAATCTGTATCACGAGTACCTGGCGCCGCTGGGCGCGAGCAGCCCGCCGGGCACGAATGCGGACCTGATAAGAAATCTTCGCGAAGCGCTGGCGACGCGTCTGGAAGCCGACGGCCTCACTTCTATGTACAACGACATCGAGATGCCGATCGCGCCGATACTGGCCGAGATGGAAATGGCTGGAATCGGTATCGACGGCGACGCGCTCAAGGTCATCTCGAAAGAATTCGCCGAACAGATGAATCGGCTGGAACGCGAGTGCTACGGGCTGGCGGGCCGTGAGTTCAATCTCAACTCTCCAACACAGCTTCGCGACGTCCTGTTCACCGATTTGAAGCTGTCGGCCAAGGGCCTTAAGAAAACCAAGAGCGGATTTTCGACCGACGCCGATACGCTCGAGAAGCTCGCGGCGGTGCATCCACTGCCGCGCAAACTGATCGAATACCGCACCATTTCAAAATTGAAATCCACTTACGCCGACGCGCTGTCGGAGGTGATTCGCTCCGGCACGGGGCGAATCCACACGACGTGGCATCAGGCGCTGGTGCCGACGGGACGCGTCAGCTCAAGCGATCCGAATCTGCAGAACATCCCGACCCGCAGCGTGGAGGGCCGCCGGATTCGCCGGGCGTTCGTGCCGAAGCCGGGATGTATCTTCGTGTCCGCCGACTACTCCCAAATCGATCTGCGCGTGATGGCTCATCTGTCCGGCGATAAGACGCTGGTGGAGGCATTCAGCCGCGGCGAGGACATCCATGTGCGGACCGCGACCGAAGTGCTGGGAATCACGCCGGACAAGGTCAACGCCGAGGCGCGGCGGCTGGCCAAGGTGATAAACTTCGGGATCATTTATGGAATGGGCCCGCAGCGGCTGGCGGGCGAACTCGGGATTCCGCTATCGGAAGCCTCGGATTACATCAAGCGCTACTTCGAGCGGCTGTCCGGCGTGCGCGCGTGGCTCGACGAGACGGTCCGCATCGCGCGCACGACGGGCTACGTAACAACCATGTACGGGCGGCGGCGTTATCTACCCGAGCTGAACGCGCAGCCGGGCGGCGCGCGGGCGCAAGCCGAGCGAATCGCCATCAATACTCCCATCCAGGGCACGGCGGCAGACCTGATAAAACTCGCTATGATACGTCTTGAGAGGGTGCTTCGAGAGCGCAACCTGGGAGCGCGGATGATACTGCAGGTGCATGATGAACTACTGCTGGAAGCGCCGCTGGAGGAGTGTCAAGAGGCGGCGGATCTGGCAAAACGCGAAATGGAGGGGGTCGCTGAGCTCAAAATTCCGCTGAAGGTGGAGCTGAAATCCGGTCCAAACTGGGCTGAGATGAGCGGCGCGGCATGAAAAATTCGCTGAATTTAGTCACCCGCCCCAGCGTCTACTCAAGTTGAGAACACCAGGCCGCCAGGACGGTGATGAAGCCGAGCTAATCGAACGCTCCAGCAAGGGCGATTCGGCGGCGTTCGGCATTCTGGTGGAACGATATCAGCGCCGAGTGGTCGGCGTTGCGCTGGCGGTGGTGCACAATCAGGATGACGCGATTGAACTGGCGCAAGAGACATTTGTTCGCGCCTATGAAAATTTGTCGAAGTTCGAGTCGCGATCGAGCTTTTCAACCTGGCTCTATCGAATCGCGGCCAACCTCGCGATCGATTTCTGGCGCCGCGAGGGACGCCATGTGGTCCTGCACGGCGAAGATGCCGACAACGAAATCTCGAAGTTGCCGACCAGCCAGGGAGATGCGTTCAAGGAAGTCAGCCGCAATGAACTCTCGGCGAGGCTAAAGCAAGCGCTGGAGGAGTTGACCCCAGAACATCGTGCAGTGATACTTTTACGCGAAGTTGAAGGAATGTCGTACGACGAAATTAGTGATATTTTGCAGTGCCCAAGAGGGACGGTCATGAGCAGGTTGCACTATGCGCGAACGCACCTGCGCAACATCCTGAAGGACCTGGCTGGAAGCTGAGTGAGCTATGGCTGAATGCGCTGAAATAGGTATGATGCTCGGTGCGTTCGAGGACTCTGAACTCGAACCCAACGAGATGCAGGAAGTCGCGTTTCATCTGGCGCGATGCGAATCCTGCACCGGAATGCTGGCTGATTACTCAACGCTCGGGCGCAACCTCAGATCGATAGCGGCCGAGCCGTCGATGGCCGGCTTCTCGAATGCGGTAATCGCCCGTATCAATCGTCTGCCGCAGCCGATGCTGCAGAGAATCGAGCGCTTTTTAAGGCGCCAGCTGGATTCGCTCGGCGCGGGTATCGCATGGGGCGGCGCAGTAGCTGCGGCTGCCATTATCACGATAGTTCTGATGACGCCGTACGCCGAGCAGTTCGCCAATCGAGGGACGCACTCGATCGCGGCCCCGGCCGCAAATCAACTGGCATCCGTGACCGCCAACGAGCCGACGATGGCGGACAACGATTCTCACGCCGACATCTCGCGGCTCGAGTCGCAGAATCATTCGGTCGCAGTATGGAGCGAGCCTCGCAGGGACACGACGGTCATCTGGTTACCGGATCAGCCTTAGGCCGCTATGACGCTGCTCCCCGGTAGCCTCGCCTTCTTCATCATTGCGATCACGTTGGGAACGCCAGGGTTCACTTATGCCCAAGCGGCGCCGAAGCAGGTTAACGTTTATATCGATTCGGTGATGGCGGCGGACACCAACGAGGGGACCGACCCGCGGCTGGCGCCGATGGGCGCGAAGCTGCGGGGCTTATTCGGCTTTTCGACCTACAGCCTGATCGGTCACAACGAAGGGCAGACAGATTGCGGCAAGATGATCGCGTTCACGCTGCCGGGCGGCAAGATTCTCCACGTGCAGCCGCGCGCCGTCGACGGCGATATGATCGCGATGGAGATAGTGCTGTTTGACGGAACGCGCCCGATGATGACCACCGACCTCAAGCTCAAGAATAACGGGACGTTGATCGTCGGCGGCCCGCGCTACGAGCAGGGCATGATGATCATCTCGATTGGCGCGAGCACCGGCGGTTCGCAGCCGATGCAGGCTCGGAGCACTCCACCGGCCGAAGCGACTACCCGCTAACAATTCGCGGATTCAAAGCGGATCGAAGTACGGCGCGACGCGGCCGTCGAAGTGGAACTCGCGGGCCAGCGCTATCCACTTGCGGTCGATCCCGTGCATCGGCTCCGGCAGGCTGTCGAGCGGGAAGAAGCCGGCGGCAATCGCCTCGAGCGGATTCGGCTTCAATTCGCCGCCCACGATTCGACAATAGAAGAGCATCGAGTAGATGTGGCGGGCGGGTGAACCGTACTTCTTGTTGTCGATTACAGCGATCAAACGTTCGGGCTTGACGATCAGCCCGGTCTCTTCGCGAGCTTCCTTGGCGACGTTTTCCGCCGGCGATATGCCGACGTCGCAGAATCCGGTGGGATACCACCATTTTCCGGTCAGCCGCTGGATCAATAGAACTTCGTCGCGCTCGTTGAACGCGATTACACCGCATCCCGACGCCGCCGTGACGTATCCTTCGTAGCCGGCGATCACTTGCTCGCGCCATCGGCGGCGCAATTCTTCCGCATCTTCGTCGCTGGCGCCGGCGACCACCGAATGCATCCTGGCTGCCTCCTTCAGCAATTCCTCGTAGCGTTCGGAGTCGAAGCCGTCGGGCTTGAAAGCAAGTCCGGTGCGCGCGATCGCGGTTATGCGTTCGATAAAGCGCGCCAGTTCGGCGAGCAGATCAGAATCCGCCATCAGAATTTTCCTTGTCGCGAGATCGATGAGAAATATAGCATGCTGGCTCCAGGCGAAGCCTTTCCGTGTCATTCTGAGCGAAGCGAAGAATCCCGGAGTGCGGTGCCCGCCTCCGCATTGCGCCGGTATTCTTCGCTGCGCTCAGAATGACACGGAGCGAGGCGCGGAAGTCCTATGAAGCTCATTCTCAGCCGTAAAGGATTCGACTCCACCAAGGCGAATGGCGGATGCCCCAGCCCAATCATGGATGACCGCCTATGCTCGCTTCCCATTCCAGATCCCGGATCTCCGACGACCTACGCGGAGATCTGTCCATTCAACGGCTCGTCAATCGCGCAGATCATCGAAGATCTGACCCACGGCCGATTAAAGGGAAACAACCGCGCCCATCTGGATCCAGATCTGCGCAGCGATGCGATTACGCGCGCCGTAGGATGGCGTCCGATCTTCGGCCAGGCCGCGGCCGCGCAGGGTCATCTCAAGAAGCAAGGGATCTCTGCTGGCGACTTGTTTCTTTTCTTCGGATATTTTCGGCGCGCCGAGAAAATCGGAGGTGAGTTCCGCTTCGTCCGCGGCGAGCGGACGCTTCATGTAATCTTTGGATGGCTCCAAGTCGGGTGCGTGGAACCAGCTACCGATACCGTTGCCGCAGAGAAGCCTTGGGCTCAAAGACATCCGCATCTCGCGGCACCATGGCGATACACAAACAATACCCTTTATTTCGCAAGCGACCGTCTGTCTTCTATTGGCCTCATGACGAGCGGCGCCGGCATCTTCGACCAGATTCGACCAGAGCTGATACTCACCGAGACCGGCTCGAATTGTTCGGTTTGGCAGTTGCCGCGATGGTTCCAGCCGGCTGGGCGCACTCCCCTCACTTATCACGGCAACCCGGCGCGATGGACAGACTGCGGAGGCTCGACTCGCCTGCAGTCCGTCGGCAAAGGACAGGAATTCGTGCTCGACGTCGAGCAGTATCCACAAGCGCGGGCGTGGGTGCGATCGATCTTCCGCGCCGCCGCTCGCTAGCGACTCGACGCAGAGTTGCACACCGACCACGCCGCTTCGGCAAGCGCGGGCACCCGCTCCTTGCTGCCGGCGAACAGCGGATCGTCGGCCTGTCCGAGCACGAATCGCGCGTAGCTGCCCTCCATGATGATCGCGAGCTTGTACAGCGCGAACGCCTGGTAGAACGGGAAATCGCGCATCGCGCGCCCGGTGCTGCGCTCGTATCGATCGATCATCTCGCGGCGCGTCAGCCATCCCGGGGCAGCGTTCATGCTGGCGATCACGCCGCCCGACGCGCGATCGGTCGGGTCGGGCCAGTAGGTCAGCATCCAGCCGAAATCCGCGAGCGGATCGCCGATGGTGGACATCTCCCAATCCAGCACGGCGATCGCGCGTGCGCTTTGGGGATCGAACATCACGTTGTCGAGCTTGTAGTCGCCGTGGACAATCGTCGGGGCCGGCGAATTGGGGATCCGCGCGCGCAGCCACTGTTTGACGTTCTCCATCACGGGCAGCGGGCGCGTGTGCGGAATGGTGCGCTCGAGCTGGTCGGTCCATCGCTTGAGCTGGCGTTCGAGATAGCCGTCGGGCCGTCCGAAACCCTCGAGGCCGGCCGCGCGCCAGTCGACTTCCTGGAGCGCGACGAGCACATCGACCATCTGCTCGCTGACCCGTCGGCGCAACTCCGGTGTTTGTGCGAAGTGTTTGTTGTCGGCTCGCACGACGTCGCCGCGCATGTACTCCATCAGGTAGAACGGCGCGCCGATGTACGACGGATCGTCGCACGCCGCGTACACGCGCGGCACCGGCACGGCGGTGTCCTGCAAAGCTTTGAGCACGCGATATTCGCGCATCACGTCGTGCGCGGTCGGGAGCAGCGGCCCACGCGGCGGGCGTCGCAGCGCCCATGAATTGCCGTCGAAATGAACCAGGTGAACCTCGTTGGAATGGCCGAACGAGATATTTTCGGATCGAAGCGCGCCGGTGTCGCCGAGCTTGCGCTCATCGAGGAACCGCTTCAGGCCGGCGATATCCACGGTGGCCGATGGTCCGGTTTTTTCCTGCGTCGAGGTACTCATCGAGCGTATTGCTTTCGCAAACGTGGCTCGCGGTCAAGTGTCACCGCATCTTGCGACCGCAAAGCGCGGGCCTATACAAAGAAGTGCAGTGAACGCGGCGACGAAGTTGAACGAGATCCAAGGCGGCGGCCAGGTTGGGGCGATGATCCGGCTGGCGCGGCCCCATCAGTGGGTCAAGAACGCGCTGGTGTTGGCGGCTTTGGTGTTCGGCCAGCGGCTGTTCGTTTTCCACGATGTCGTCCTCGCGGCGATCGCATTCATCGCGTTTTGCGCGCTTGCGAGCGCCGGTTACGTTCTGAACGACATCGCGGACCGTGACGCGGATCGGCTGAATCCCGAAAAATGCGACCGCCCCCTGGCGCGCGGCGATCTCACGGTCGCCGCGGCGACCAGGGAAGCGCTCGCGCTGGCTGCGATTGCGGGCGTGTTGAGCGTCATATTGGGCCCGGAATTCCTGGGAATCGCGGTGCTATACGCCGCGCTTCAGTTTGTATATTCGCTATGGGCCAAGCATCAGGTAATCGTCGACGTAATCGCGGTGGCGATTGGCTTCGTATTGCGCGCATTCGCAGGCGGCGTCGCGATCCACGTCGAAGTATCGCCGTGGCTGGTCTTCATCACGTTCGTGCTGGCGCTGTTCCTGGTGCTCGCGCGCCGACGCCATGAACTGATTGCGCTGGGCGACGACGCCATCGCGCATCGCAGCGCACTCTCGCAATACAGCGTCCGGCTGGTCGATCAGATGATCTCAATCGTCGCCGGCGCGACGCTCGTCAGCTACATGATTTACACTGCGTCGACCGAGGTCGAAGCGAAGCTCGGAACTCCTCATCTGTATCTGACGGTGCCCTTCGTCGCGTTCGGAATCCTGCGGTATCTGTACCTTATCGATGAGCGCAACGAAGGCGGCGACCCGGCCAGGATACTGCTGCAGGATCGGCCGATGATGCTCGCTGTGGCCCTATGGATCCTGACCGATATCGCGTTGCTGTACTTCTAGGAAATCGCCGATACAGGATTCAAAGTGGAAATTCCCGCTCAGCGGCGGCTTCCGATTGCCTGGGCTTTAGCGGCGATCCTCGCGCTCGTCGCGGCGATCATGCTCGCGCAGCGGCTGCACGCGATCTCGCATCGCTACGACCAGTTCGATTTCAGCGTCTTTCACGGCTGGTGGACCGATTATTCGAGCGGCGGCAACCCGTGGAGGGACCAGAGCGGACCGATGCGCGGTTGCAACTACACGCCGGCTTTCGTCGAGATATTTTCACCACTCGGGCGGCTCGATCAGAAGACCGCGTTCTGGATCTGGCAGGCGGGACAACTCTTGTGCCTGGCTGCCGCCGTGCTGTTGCTGACACGCGGAAACGATCCGCCAATTGGAGCCGCGCCGACGACAATCGTGCTTTCATTGGTACTGCTATCGCGCCCGTTCGTGGGCGCGCTGGTATGGAGCCAGGTCGCGCCGATGCTGCTGGCGCTGCTGGCCGGGGCATGGTTCTGCGCGCAGCGGGAACGGCCGCTGGCGGCGGGACTATGCCTTGCGCTCGCGGCGTTGCTCAAGCTTTTTCCAGCAGGAGCGGCGGGATATTTTTTGTTTGGCCGCCGCTGGCGTGCGCTCGGATGGACGATCGGGCTTTTCGCCGCCGGCGTACTACTGACGAATCCCTCTCGCTGGATCGAGCTTGCGACGCAGGGAGTGCATATCTCGTTTCACGTCAAAGGAGGGAGCGGCGGGCTGACTGTGCTCCCTTTTGTGCGAAGGAGCGTGGCGTACTTCGCCGGATCTACGATTGCGACGGAGCCGCTCCTCGCAGTCTGGGGACTCACCGCGCTGATCGACTTTGCGCTGCTCGCAATCGCGGCTGCGGCCACGATAGTAGGCCGCAGCCGCGCCGATCTCGACGGTCTCCTGTTCGGGATGTGGATCGCGCTTGCGCTCCTGATGTCGCCGCTTGGGTGGGAACAGGACACGCTGCTGCTGATACCCTGCTACCTGTTCGGGCTGCTCGCGGCGTGGCAGGGCTTCGAACTCCGCGAAGCGGGCGGGAACATCGCGTTGATTGCGGGCGGCGCGATGCTCGCGATGTGCATCGTAAGCGCGCTTATCAAGGCTGTGCCGCATCCGGGATTTCCGATCCTGCTGGCGGCATACCTGGGCGCCGCGTTGATCTTGCGAGCGCGGATGCGCTCGCAACCGGCGCGCGAGACGCTCGCGATGCTCGGTCAGGATGAGCGCGAGACGCGCACGGAACCTAACGCCTAACCCCTTCCCTCACTCCAGGCGCGGACGCCGTTCCCTCTCCCGCGGAGCGGGCGAAGGTAATTTGGTACTGCAGCCGGTACATAGAGGGGAAGGGGAACCGGTCTTTTAAGGGTCGCGCGATTCAGGGAACCTTTACGCGTTGCTTGCTTCGGTGGGGATGACGGAGGGCGCGAAGCGCGCACTAGTAACTTGGCAGGACTCCGGTTGGGGAGCCGACCAGACCCTGTCGCTGGAAGGGATTGGTTCCAAACGGACTCCGGCCAAACGAGCCTAGACCGCCGAGCGTCAACTGGAACTGGAGCTGTACTTCATTGGGATTGAACGAATCGTTGATTCCGAGATCCGCCGCCCAACAATCGCATGGCGATTTCAGCCTTACGCCATATTCCATGTTCAGGATTTGATTCTGCGCGATATTGTAGCTGGGCGAAAAGTAAACGCCCATGCGGTCGAATACCTGGGTGTACATTTGTCCCGAGATGAACTCCGCGGCGTTTTTGTTGGTCCCGGGAATGACAGTGTCGCGACGATTGGCGTAGTTGAATCCCAACGAGAAGAACGAGCCTTGCAGCGCCTTGCCCATATATAGGTTCGATCCTTGCATCGCCCACGGCGGCTGATACGCCAACGTCGCGTCGGCCAGCGTGACTCCGGCGTGGGATCGCGGACTGAAGTCGACCTGCGAACTGAAGGTTGCAACCCGGCTCGCAAAAATGTGCAGCAGCGCCTCGACATCCGACATATCCGATCCGTTGGCGACCGTGTGCCCGATGTCGTAAGCCTGCTGTACCGTCAACGAGCCGATTTCCTGGGAATGCTCGCCGTTTCGCACGATATTTCCGCCGTTCGGCACCAACGTATCCGCGATCGGTTCTTCGTGGAGCGGTCCAACGGCCGAATCGCTGTCGGGTGAGCCTTCGCCCTCGGTCAGAGTCGCGTCGGTGTTCGTGTCCTCCTCAGGCGTTTCCTTGGTCTTGGCGAAGAGGCGGGTGGTGACGCCATAACCGACCAGACTGCGCGAGTTCAGGCGATCGAACGAATCGAAGAGCGGCATGTTGCCCTGGTAGATATTCGGCACGTAGTAGTAGGTGGCGAAAGGCTCGATGGTATTTTTAAGCTTCTCGATCGTCTTCCACTTGAAATCGTAGACGCGATCGAGGACCGTCGAGATTCCGGCCTTTGCGTATGGGATGAGTCTTCCGCTGGTTCCTGGGGTACTGTCGGGGTTCAGCGCGACACAATTGTTGAAAATGAGCGGAACACCGCCCCGGCTGGGGCAAGTGGGCTTGCCGACAGGAGGTGTTGATCCAACTGGAAAGATCTTCAGGCTTTCATTGGCGGTGTCGTAGAAGGCGGCTTGCGAACCCACCTCGCCGTAACCATTGACGTAGTCACCCCATCGCCACGGCAGCGTGATGCGCGGATTGGCGTCGAGGCGCAAGCCGTCGATGCCCTGATAGCGGTAGAAGTTCACCGCCTCGGCGTCGTAATCCGCGAACATCAGGTTGTTGAATAGCTCCTGGCGTCCGGTCACGGTCCCATCCGGCAGCCGCTGCAAGGCAAAGTCCTGCGGCTGAATCAGATCCTGATTCCAGATGCCCTGCACCCGCACGAACGCGTTTTCGAATTGATCGAGCAACCCGAAGTCCGACTGCGCATTTCGCAGCGAGTCTGAAGTTGCCGCCAAAGCCGCGCGACAGCGTCCATACATCCATCTCGCGCAGGTACAGGCTGTCGCTGACGGAATTTGCGTCGCCGTATGCGATCAGATCGTCGGTTATATGCTGCCGCCCCATCGCGATAATCCCGTAGCGGTCCACCGGGATGTGCGGATCGGCGATTTGCGTGTCGGTGATGTCGCCGATGCGATTCGCTTCCGACCGGATCGACTCGTCGTAAAACCCGCCGTCCACCACCAGGTAATCGTCCTTGCCGGCGGTCAGCCGATACTCGGCCATACCGCCGATTCGCTGCCGGGTCTCGACGTCGAAGGCGAAGGTCGCATCGGAACTTTTGTTGATCACGAGGTAGTACGGCTGAAACCATTGAAACCCGCGCAGACCCGATTCACCCTCGCGCCCGCTCAGCAGGCCGCTGTGCCGCGAAGAATCGGCGGGGAAGGGCAAGTACGGCGTGGGAATCACCGGATAGCCGGCGACGTTGAAGGTGGCGTTGGTGGCATGGCCGGTCTGCCCCATGTTCACCACCATCTGCTTGGCGTTTATCGACCACGACGGCGTGCCCTTCTCGCATCCGCAAGTCGTAAAGAAGCCGTCCTTCACCTCGTAGGTCTGGCCCTCGAGCTTGGTGATCTGCTTGCCTTCAAGATGGTAGATGTCTTTCTTCGCCAGGATCTTGGCGTTGTAAAGCACCATCGTCTCATTGGTAATGTCGATCGTCCCCTTGGTCGCCCACATTTCGACTTCCGGATCGATCAGGTGAACGTGGCCGATCGCGGTCGCCTTGCGGTCGCGGCGCATGATGTCGATTTCGTCGGCCTTCAGTACGGTGCCGCCCTGGGTCATGACGGCGTCGCCCTTCACCACGAAGGTGTCGGTCTTCGAATCGTAGATGGTTTCCTGGCCGGTGACGGTGACCGGTTCTCCATGTTCGGTTTTGACCGGGGTGGGAACTTGAAATCCTTTCTTTTTTGCCGGCTGGGCGGCCGCAATGGAAATAGCCGGCGAGAGGATCGCGGCCAAGACCGCGATCGCGATCGACTTAAGCGCCAGCTTCAGGAAATAACCCAACTCGCCCCTCGCGGCTGAGAAAATACGGGTAAACTTCGCCGATAAGATACACGGATCCCGTCGCAAGCGCCACGTCGTCGGGGCCCAATTCAGAAATCACCCGCTCGATCGCGTCGATTGGGTCGCGCTCGACGCGCGCGGGACAATGCGCCGCGAAATGCGCGACCAACTCCTCCGGCTCGAGCGGGCTCTTGGGCTTGGCTCGCGTCAACGTGACGTCGCGCACGCGCGGACCGAGCATCGCGGCCATCGTGGGCCATTCCTTGGCCGACTGGCATCCGAATATCAGACGCGGTTTGACGGCGGGACCAAGCTCGACGCTCATCGTCTCGAGCAGCGCCGCAATACTCATCTCGTTGTGCGCGCAATCGAGGATAACCAGTGGCCGCTTCGATACGACGTCGAAGCGCCCCGGCCAGTAGATGTCGCGCAGTCCCTGCCGGATGGCGTCCTCGTGGATTCGCCAACCCTGCGCCCGTAGCGCTTCGAGGGTGGCGACCGCAATCGCGGCGTTCTCATGCTGAAACGGACCCGCGAGTCCAAGCTCGAGGTCGCGGAGCTCGAGGCCCAGGCCGTGGTAGTCCAAACGATGCGCCGGCGCGTGCGACCGGTACGAAAAATCGCGATCGATCAGGCGCGCCGCGCTTCGGCGCTGCGCCGCGATCGACGTCAGCACGAGGCGCGCTTCCGGATCGCGCGCGCCGATCACGACCGGGACATCGTTTTTGATTATCCCGCCCTTCTCACCGGAGATCGCCGCGATCGTGTAGCCGAGATATTCCATGTGATCGAAACCGATCGGCGTGATCACGCTCAGAATCGGCGTGACGACATTGGTCGAGTCGAGCCGCCCGCCCAGCCCGGTCTCGACCACAGCGATATCGACGTGCTCCTCCGCGAAGTACAGGAACATCATCGCAACGGTGAACTCGAAAAACGTTAGCGCCATACCCGCGCGGTCGTAAATCGCTCGCAGCCGGTCGATATAGTCGAGCATCCGCGCCGCCGGAATTTCCGCGCCGGAAATCCGCGTCCGCTCCGCCAAGTTGACAAGATGAGGCTTGGTGTAGAGCCCGGTTCGATAGCCCGCTTGCCGGAGGCAACTATCAAGCATCGCGGCCACCGAGCCCTTACCCTTGGTTCCCGCAATATGCACCGCCTGAATTCGCCGATGCGGATTGCCAATAACCTCGAGCGCAGCCTCCATCCGCTCGAGCTTGTAAATCTCCCCCCGCGCCTCCAGCGAATAGAGCCACTCAATAGTCTTGGAGAGTTGGTCCATAACCAACCCGAAGTTTACCGGCTATCAACCAAAGGCGGAAGATTCAACGCCCGCAGGAGATCAGGCATGATCACTCGACCGTAGCTCGGCCACTCGTCGAAACATTTGCGCCGTTGAATTTCCATGGGCGCCGCGTAATTCGCAGTACCAGCGCGCAGCGCCGCAACGGAAAGTTTCGACACCCAGCGCCGAAGTGAAAGGCGCCTGCCGGCTACGCCCGGGTCGAACGATCGCGGGAATCGCTCCGACCCGGGCTTTGTTTCCTTCCTAGAGATCCTGAGTTTTCGATCTCCTTACTCCACTGCTCCCAAATAGCCTAAAAGATCGTAGGGACTTAGTGGGTCGTTTTCCCCGCCCGTTATTATCGTCG
Source organism: uncultured delta proteobacterium (assembly GCA_963724395.1). Lineage (GTDB taxonomy): Bacteria > Desulfobacterota > Binatia > Binatales > Binataceae > Binatus. The sequence continues at coordinate 2,545,017 of CAVRUK010000006.1, forward strand.
AGTGTTGTGGCGTGAAGTTGCCGTTCGTCGGATCCATGAACTGCGGGTCAACATTGCTGAGGTCCTGCGGCCCGGTAGGATTTCCACTAATGTTGAGGTCGTCGTTATAGTTCCAGTTCGCAATGCATTGAGTACTTTCGATGTCGATTACACCGCCGTCGAAGATACTCTTCTGAATGTCCAAAGTGATCGGAGCCTGCGACACGCTACACTGGCTCGACTCGACGTCACTCAACGTTGTCCCGTAGGTAGTTTCGTTATAGACCTTCAAACTAAGACTGCAACCATCGTTCTGAAACCTCGATTTACAATAGTTATTAATGCTAGTGTCAGGTTCGGCCTGTACTCCGACTGGGATGCTATAGGCAGTGTTGGCCACCAGAGTAGCGGACGAAGGACCGTACTGGTCACCTATAAAGATGCCAATAGCCGAATTCGAGTTGCAATTCGGGCAGGTTGAGACGTTATTCTCAATCAATGCGTTGCTGGTGCTCTCAAGATCGATCAGATTATGAACGCAGCCTGGACCTACGATGTTTCCGCTTACCACGGGCCCGTTGAAGTCACCCTGGACCGCCAGGCAATTGTGGCCTCCACTGCTGTTGACTATATTGTTGAGGACCTGAAATCCATCGCCTGCGGTCGTATGATCGTCTTCCATGTTAAGCTGGTTGCGAAAGTTACCGTCATCATAGCCGCCACTGCCGCCTGCGTAAGCTCCCGGCCCTGTGTTATGTATGTAATTGTTAGACACGACTATTCCGGGCATTGGGCTGTTGTAGGCAATGAAGGTAATGCCATACTGACTCGTGTTCTGACATTCGAATCCAGTAACAGTCACATAGGACACTCGGCCTTGGGTGGATTGGCCGCAGCTGTTATTCGTTTCCTGGTCAGCACAAATGCAGTTGTCGATCGCACCGTTGTTGCCGTCTATAATTGGGTAGTTGTTTCCATTGCTTCCGCCGTAGCTTCCAAAAATGATCCGGTTACCCGCCGAACCATTAACGTTGTCCAGAGTCAATTCCTCCTGCCACACGTCACCGGCCTTGAATAGAACTTGTTCTCCGGGAGTAAGCGATGACTCGAGGCTGATCACCTTGGCAATCGTCTTGAGCGGCTGGCTTTGAGTACCCGGGTTAGAGTCATTTCCGGTAGATGACGACACGTACAATGCATTGGAGGCAGTTCCATTGGCTACATTTACGGTGACACTACTGCTGCCGATTTGCATTTGATTGGAGTCGTACGCATTCGCTGAAATTGTGTGAGTGCCGTTCGCCACGGTGGTTGAATCCCAGTTGTACGTTGACGGTGCCGAAGATGCCAGGAGGTTTCCATCGATGTAAAGGTTGATCGATGAGACCGAAGAGCTGATTTGAGTGTCGATCGCCACCGTGCCCGATACGTTCGCTCCGTTAGAGGGAGAGGTAATCGCGACTACGGAGTCTCCAGGTATAGGTTTCATCCACCACGACGGTATCGCTGGAGTTCTTATACTGGATTTCCAGCGGCTGGTATGGCGACGGAGGCGTGAAATAATAGGGAGGACTTCCGGAAGTTGACGAAATATAATTTCCGTTCACATAGAAATCCGCCCAGCCACCCGAGCCTGGTTTCTGGGTGATTGTGATAGTCGGCGTGAAGCTATTCAACGAAATGCTATCGTTGCTCTTAATGGTACCGCTGCTGTCCTTACAGACTGTTTCCATTGGCGCAGCGGCGGAGAAAGAGTAAGGCGGGGTCGACATCACATAGTTTCCCACCGGTGCGTAAAACTTACACCAACCTCCGCTCGGTTTTGTATTGATGGTTATGGTGGTGGTTTGCGCCGCGGCAACGCTTCCCCAAATCATCACGACAGCTATTAGGAGACCTCGAAGGGCATTCTTCACCGCCTTTCCTCCTTGGGATGTTGTGTGGGGTTGTAAGTGCTCGGCGATGTTGCGACGCAAATTTCATTCCATAGAATCTAGCCTTTCGTTTTCGTCCCGCCCCTTTGTGTTTTGCGATGAAAAGAATGCTTTGAGCAAGGCCTGGCTACTTCCTCTACAAGCGCGCATCAGTGAGGTGGGCAAGAAAAAAATGCGCAATGCAGGAAATATCCGCCACGATGGATAATCGGACTGTTCGGAACGGCGAATGCTATCGTAGCTTGTGATCTTGGCGCTCTCTCGTCTGATTGATTAGTAACACGGTGTCGACAACCAAATATTATGAAAGAGCGGCTAGATTCTGGTTCAACCCGCCAGAAATCAGGTACAGCCATTTTTCGCCCTCGTGCTTGTAGAATTTGTCGTGATGCCGCTATACCTATTTGGAACGATGTACAAAACGTTCCGCTTACAATTTTTCAGAAAGATTCAGTAGATGCCTAAATTCCGGCACAAGATTGTCGAGCCAGTCCGCGAAATTGATGTCGTTCGCGAAACCGATGTGCTTGTTGTCGGTTCTGGACCAGGCGGACTTGCGGCAGCAATTGGCGCTGCTCGTGCAGGCGCGGATGTAGCATTGGTTGAACGCTTCGGCTGCTTCGGGGGCAACATAACCGTGGTGGGAGTCGAGGGCATGGCATGGTACCGCCATGAATTGACCGTAGAGGCCAACGGCCTGGGCCGTGAGATGGAGGAGAGGGCGAAGGCGATGGGGGCGGCAGTGCCAGAATCGCAGTCACTATCTTACGAACTCGACTCAGAAGGTTTCAAGGTTGTGGCTGATCGCATGGTTGAGGAAGCCGGGGTATATCCCATGCTGCACCGGCTGTTCGTCGCACCCATTATGGACGGGGATACGATCACTGGCATCGTTACGGAGTCAAAGGCTGGGCGCGAGGCGATACTGGCAAAACGAATCGTCGATGCTACAGGCGACGCGGATGTCGCCAAACGCGCAGGCGCGCCTGTTTTCAAGACACCTAAGGAAAAGATGATGGCGGCTTCTGTCATGTTTCACCTGGCGGGCGTTAACAAGCAAAAATTCATGGAAGGTGTTAGAGGCGACCCCCAGACCTACGAGGACTGGGGCGGTGGCGGTGAATGGAACATAGAAACCTCCGGCAAGGAAGGTTACATGTTTTCCCCCTTCATCAAGAAACCTTTTGAAAGGGCCATTAAGGAGGGGTTATTGCCCGCGAATCTTAACACAATTGCCGGAACATGGGGTGCGATACACGACTCAGGCGAATTGACGTACATGAACCTCATCCACCTGGACAAGTGCGATGGCACCGACCCCGACGACCTTACGAAGTTCGAGATTGAAGGCAGGCGTCAGACTATGATGGCGATAGATGCCTTGCGCCGTTATATGCCGGGGTGTGAGTCTGCACGGTTACGCAATTTCGGGATGACTATAGGTATTCGCGATACGCGCAAGATCGATGCAGCCTATAACATGACCGAAACCGATGTGCGCGAGCAGGGGAGATTCGAAGATTCCATCGGCATCTACCCGGAATTTATCGACGGTTATGGAATCCTCATTCTGCCTACCACGGGCCGTTATTTCCAAATCCCCTATCGCAGTCTTCTCCCGAAGAAAGTAAAGAACCTGCTCGTCGCTGGTCGTGCCATCGGTGGTGATCGTGTCAGCCACGCCGCCATACGTAACATGAGCTGCTGTGCGGTTACGGGACAGGGTGCAGGTATAGCAGCGGCCGTGTCTTTGAAATCGAACACCGATCTCTATCAAATCGACATTGCGCAAGTGCAGGCAGAACTCGACCGACAGGGTGTTCGGGCCTTCTGATTGCAACCCGCCTTCCTAGCGTTGCCATAGGATTTGGTTCGCCTCGAGTGGGACCTGAACCTCGCCAAATGCGGGCACTATCCTTGGCGTATAGTCGTCCGCTGGACGGTTCGACGGCACTTCGGCCGTATAGGTGAAAGCATTGACCGCCCCGGCCAGCAAGTCGCCGCGGTTCATTGGCTGTCTTACAGGCGGCTCACCATTGCGAGGCTGCGCGTACAATTCAACCCGCACCGCGTCGGGCTTCACTTCGTCGAGATAGATCTGCACACGGAAGTTATGGACGTCGCCGATAGTCTCGCAGTGCACGTTGCCGAAGTTCAGCTTGGACCAGTGCTTCGAAACCGCGTTGCGCCAATCCACGATCTGCTGCGCCAGCGCGCCATGGGAAGCCTCGCGCCGGCGGTATCCCGCAGAGGCTGGTAAGTAATACTTCTGAGTGTACTCGCGCACGGTTCGATTCGCCGAAAACTCCGGCGTCAAGCGCGCCATACTTTCACGCATCATAGCAATCCACTTGCGCGGCAGGCCGTCGTCGTCGCGATCATAGAATCGCGCTATCACCTCGTGCTCCAGGATGTCGTATAACTGCCGAGCCTCGGCGGCATCCCACGCGGGATCGTCGCCGTGCTCCTTGCCGTCGCCAAGCGTCCAGCCCACATCTGGTTGGTAGGCTTCAGCCCACCATCCGTCGAGTTCCGAGAGGTTCACGCCTCCGTTTGGCAGCACCTTCATCCCGCTGGTACCGCTGGCCTCCCAAGGACGGCGTGGAGTGTTAATCCAGACGTCGACACCCTCGACGATGCGCTCGGCCAACAGCATGTCGTAGTCAACGAGGAATACCGCATGCTGTCGAATGTCGTGACGGCGCAGGAATTGGACCCATTCGCGGATCATGTCCTTGCCCGCCTGATCGGCGGGATGCGCCTTGCCCGCGAGCACGAGCTGCACCGGATATTTTTGATCGGTCAGAATCCTCGCCAGCCGCTCGGGATCGTGCAGCAAGAGATTAGGCCGTTTGTAGGTGGCGAACCGCCGCGCAAAGCCGAGCGTGAGTGCGTTGGGATCGAAGATCGTCCTGGCCTCCTCGATATCCGATGCGCCGTAGGCGGCCCGTTGGCGCTCCGTTCGCAGGCGCACGAAGCGCACCAGTTCCTGGCAATTGTCAGTTCGCAACTTCCACAGCACGTCGTCAGCCACAGCTCTGATTTTTTCGCCTATTCCTTCCGTGGTGCTCATCCAACAATCCCTTCCACAGACCTCGGACCACAGATGGTCGGAAACCTCGGAATTCCAGCTCGCCATGTGGACTCCGTTGGTCACGCTGCCGACAGGAATTTCCTCGACTGGCCAGCGCGGAAACAGCGGCAAAAAGATTGACCTGCTCACCGCGCCGTGAAGCTTACTCACGCCGTTGATGGCTCCAGAGCCATGCGCCGCCAAGTAGGCCATGTTGAACGGTTCGTCCGGATCGTGTGGATTGGCGCGGCCCAGCGCCATGAGATCGTCGAAGCTGATATGCAAACGTTCGGTCGCATACCATTTCAGATAGACATTCATCAACGCGGGTGAGAATCGGTCGAAGCCCGCCGCCACCGGAGTGTGCGTCGTGAACAAGTTGCCGGCGCGTGTCGCGGCCAGTGCTACTTCGAATGGCTGGCCACTTTCATCCATAAAGGACAGCGCGCGCTCGAGCACCGCGAATGCAGCATGGCCCTCGTTGAGATGGCAGACTTCAGGGTTCAGCCCCAGTTGTTTCAACAGGCGCCATCCGGCGATTCCAAGCATCAGCTCCTGCTGCAAGCGCAACTCAGGACCGCCGCCGTATAACTCGCTCGTGATGCCGCGATGCATCGGGATGTTGCCGGGGTCGTTGCTGTCGAGCAGGTAAAGCTTGAGGCGGCCGACCTTTGCTTCCCACACTCGAAGCCGCAGCTTGTAGTCAGGAAAGTTAAATGCGACGCGCAGAAGGTCGCCATCGGTGTCACGCATCGCCGTTATCGGCAGCCACGAGGGGGGATTGTACGGGAACAGATCGCGCTGATTCCCTTCATGATCGATTGCCTGGCGAAAATAACCTTGCTGATAGAGCAATCCCACGCCTACGATTGGCACGCCCAGGTCGCTGCCGGCTTTGAGCTGATCGCCTGCCACATTGCCCAAGCCACCCGAGTAGATAGGGAGCGCCTCGCTCAAGCCGAACTCCATACTGAAATACGCCACGCCGCCTAGCGCCGAGCCGGAATGAGTTTTCTGGAACCACGCGGGCAACTGCGAGGACTCCCGCCTGGCGAGAACCAGTTGTTCGACACGACGACGCAGGTCCTTATCTTCGGCCATCGACTTGAGCTTCACGTGGGAAGCGTGGTGCAGCATCAACCAGGGGTTGCGCGTGAGCACCCACACGTCGGGATCGATCTGACGCCAAATGTCGTCGGTATAGCGGTGCCAGATCGCGCCGAGGTCCAGCGCCAGATCGCGCAGGAGGTCGATCATCTCTTCCGAATGAATGGACGATGCATCAGCTTGCGACATTCAATACTCTCCGTTGTTCGGCTGAGCCCCCGATCATTGCACGGTCTAATGACGATATTGTTAACTGTCCACGCCTAATTGAAGATAGCCGAAATGACTCGGACATCTTGGAGCACCCGAGCGGTGAACATACGCGCTTATTTTCGAGTTTTCTGCGGAGAACGCGAAAATTGCGGACTGGTATAGCGGCGGCCCTGTCTTTGAAATCGAAACCCGATCTTCGTCAACTTCGACATTCGGCAAGTGCAGGCAGAACTTGACCGACAGGGGTGTTCGGGTCTTCTGATTGCAATAGAACCTTGAATCAGGCGCGTGCTCTCTTCAGATTTCAAAATGGCGCGGCCTGTCGAGATCCTAGAATCAGCCCCGGGCTGCTTCGGCTGCCATCCCAGCGCTTCCCGAGTTCGCTGACTGGAGGCGGGGCAGTCGATTCCGGCGAAGGCTGCGAACCATCCAAAATGATTAGCGGCTCCCTCCGGTGACTTGGATACCGCCGAAATGTTCAGGCGTCTTCCGATGACGTCGGCAATGTCCCGAACGCAATTCCCTCTTCAGCGACCGCGTGAAACCTGGCCCCCGCCGTAGCCTACTCGAGTGCGAGCCTGAAAAGATGGGCAGCATCGAGTCGGTGCACGGCGTTCCAGCGATTGCGGCCGTCGCCGATGTACGCCGAAACGCCTTTTTCACGCGCGAACGTTGATGAGTATTGAACCGCGCCGTCACCGTGAACCGTGGAGCGGCGCCGAAAGCTTCAATGGCGCGCCTACCGAAGTAGTCCAGATCGCGGTATCGACGTGGGCGAGAAAATCGGAAATCGAATCGTCAAGTTCGAGGAAAAATGGCCGAGGTTACCAGCGGCACCCCGCTCGCGCCGTTGCTCAGAATGCAGGCCGGGCTGCGCAAGAGAATCTCGAAGGATCGAGCAGGCTTGCGCGTTCAGTGTGGCGGCTGGAGAGCGCGCCGCGTGGCAGCCAGGCCCGACCGCGTCGAGAGGATGGAGGCAACCAGGAATCCGCGGCTGACAGAACTCGGACATTGTGCTATTTGTTGGTACAAGCTATTGAAATTCCCCGTCCGCGTTCGAGTTCGTCGCCCAGTTTGTTAGGAGCCAGCCAAATGAAAGAGTTCAGCGTTGGTCATCGCTGCCATTTTTGCGGTCAGGAGATAGCATATCTGGTTCCCGACGCGCCCGAAGAGACGTTCGGCGCGGTCTTCCAGGAACGCACCTTTCTTGAACTGCGTATGTCGCTGATTCACGATCCTTCGCAGCGGCGCTGAGTACCGGTACTGCTCTGATTACTGCGCCCGAGAGGATCTCGACTTACGGATCAGTCGCAGAAACGAGCGGATGCGGCAGTTTCGTGAGGCGAATACGCTCAGTTTCTGGAGCGCTCAGCCGCGCAGTGCGACTGGAAAAAATCGAGCGTAGAGGCGAATTCGGACAAACGGCTGCAGACTCACCAACTCATCAAGACGGTGCGCTGTCATCTATCACGATCCAGGTGGGGGCGTGGTCGCTCGCTTTTTCCCAGCCGCGGACTTCGCGATCAACGCCCGCACTAACCAGGCGCGGAGCTGCCCTCGGACTCAGTAGCAGATGATCGATGCGCAGGCCGGCGTCGCGCGCATAGTTATTTCGGAAGTAATCCCAGAAAGTGTAGATGCGTTCCTCTGGATGCAGCTTACGCACCGCGTCGGTCCATCCCATGGCGACCAGATTAGCGAACGCGCTCCGTACCTCCGGCAGAAAGAGCGCATCCTTAACCCAGTGTTCTGGTTTATAGACGTCAATTTCGGTCGGGATCACGTTGTAGTCGCCTGCGAGAACGACCGGCTCGGCCGCCGCTAGCAATTCTTGTGCGTGTTTCGTAAGACGTTCCAACCACCGCAGCTTGTAATCGAACTTCGGGCCGGGCGCTGGATTGCCGTTGGGCAGATAGAGACATCCGACGCGCACACCATTGATCAGCGCCTCAATGTAGCGGCTGTGTACGTCCTCTGGATCTCCAGGCAGGCCGCGACGGCTCTCGACCGGATCTGCGCCACGCGCCAGGATTGCGACACCGTTCCAGCTCTTCTGTCCGTGCCAGATCACTCCATAGCCGGCTTCGCGAACCGCGGTTTCCGGAAATTTCTCCTGGGGCGCCTTCAACTCCTGAAGGCACGCGACATCCGGCTTGAATTCGGCGAGCCAGCGGATGAGCGCTGGCAGGCGAGCACCGATGCCGTTGACGTTGAAGGTCGCTATCTTCATTAGCGTTCGATCAAAACCTGTCACATCGCGCGATTGGTTTGTAGACTTGGCTGGTGCCGAAAGAAGACGCTACCGAGTTGCTCTCAATCGACGGACACGAGGTCCGTGTTACTAACCCGGGCAAGCTGTATTTCTCGAAGCAGACCAAGCTCACAAAACTGGACCTGGTCCGCTACTACTTGTCGGTCGCGCCAGGCGCGCTAGGCGGGATCCGGGACCGTCCTCGGGTCCTCAAGCGATATGTCAACGGCGCCGAAGGTGAGGCGTTCTATCAGAAGCGCGCACCAGCGCAGCGCCCCTCGTGGCTGCGAACGATAACGCTCGCGTTCCCTTCGGGACGCACTGCGGAAGAAATCGTGGTCGATGAAGCGGCGGGGCTTGCATGGATCGTCAATCTTGGTTGCATCGAGCTGCATCCGCATCCGGTGCGCTCCGGCGATCTCGATCATCCGGACGAGTTGAGAGTCGATCTCGATCCCGGTCCTGGCGTCAGTTGGCCGGATGTGCGCACGGTCGCGCTCGAGGTGAAGTCGCTGCTGGATGAGATGGGCCTTCGCGGCTGGCCCAAAACCAGCGGATCGCGGGGGATGCATATCAATGTGCGGATTTATCCGCGATGGACTTTCGACGAAGTGCGGCGCGCGGCTCTGGCTCTGTCGCGAGCGGTCGAACGGCACGCGCCCAGTCTGGCCACCTCGAAATGGTGGAAGGAGGAGCGGCACGGCGTGTTCCTCGATTACAACCAGAACGCCAAGGACCGAACGACCTGCTCGGCATATTCGGTGCGGCCGCTCCCCGACGCTCGCGTCTCGGCGCCTCTTCACTGGCACGAGGTTCCCGACTGCGAACCGTCCGACTTTACGGTGCTCACAATTCCGAGACGTTTTCTTCAGATTGGCGATCCGCATGTCGGGATCGACGCGGCGGCCGGTTCGCTCGAAAAATTGCTCGAGCTTGCGGCACGAGACCAGGCCGCGGGCCTCGGCGACGCGCCCTGGCCGCCGCACTATCGCAAGATGGAGAGCGAGCCGCGCCGTGTTGCACCGTCGCGCGCCAGGCCAGTCGCAAACAAGCCGCGAACGAAAATGCCTCTGATCGTGGTCGCCAATTCACCGAGCAAAGAGGCCGCGCTCTCGGGTCTGGAAAGATGGAAGAGCAACCACGCCGAGGTTGCGAAGCTTCTCGGCGACGACGACGTGTTGGTCGATTCGATGCGCGGCAGATCGTCTACCTGGACGCGGATCCGAATCAACCTGCGCCATGTGCCTGAAGAGTTACGGCCGCTGAATGAAACTCCTGATCCTGACGACGACCCGACTCGCGAATGGCGCAAGATGCGCGCGTCGAAGAAAAGCACTTGAGCAACGGGCCAGTCGGGCTCAGATTTCTCCGGCGAAAATCGCTTTCAGTTCGTGCGGCGGAACGACTTCGAGCTGCTGGTAAGTGCAATCGCGTGGCTTCTTGTCGGTGCGCCACTTCCGGAATTGCGCCATATGACGGAAGCGGGTTCCCTGCATATGCTCATACGCGACTTCGACTACCAGCTCGGGTCTGAGCGGCTCCCACGACAGATCCTTGCCGCGGCTCCAACGTCTCCGACCTCCCGGTATCCGATGCATTGCATCAGTTGAAGTTGGCTCTGCCCACGACTTCCACGGATGATCGGCGAGAGCGTCGTGACGATAGGGATCCAGAAATCTCACCAGCTCATGGCGCTTGGTTTGCGTGAAGCTCGCACATACACCGACGTGTTGCAGCGTGCCCGAATCGTCATACAGGCCGAGCAGAAGCGAGCCCACTGCCGTGCCCTCGCCCCCTTTTTGCCATCGAAAGCCGGCCACGACACAATCGCAGTCGCGCTCGTGCTTGACCTTGAACATCACGCGCTTGTCCGGTTGATACGCGTCGGAAAGCGACTTGGCCATAACTCCGTCGAGCCCTGCGCCTTCAAACCGCCTGAACCAATCCGATGCGACCCCGGGTTCACGTGTTGCCGGAGTCAGATGGATTGGAGGAATCGCGGTTGCCAGCAACGATTCCAGCTTTTCGCGCCGCCGCTCGAACGGTTCGCTCCGCCAATCGCGGTCCCCTTCGCACAAAAAATCGAAAAAGACGATCGATGCCGGACTCTGCTGCGAAAGTAGTTTAACCCGCGACGCAGCTGGATGAATCCGGAGCTGCAATTCCTCGAAGTCAAGCTCATCGTTCTTTGCGACGACGATTTCGCCGTCGAGAACGCATCGAGTGGGCAGCTGCGCGCGCAGCGGCTCGAGTAACTCGGGAAAGTATCGATTCAGCGATTTCGCATCGCGGCTCTGAATAAGGATTTCGTCCCGGTCGCGGAAGATCAACGCGCGAAACCCATCCCACTTCGGTTCGAAGATCCATGTCTGGCCCGCGGGTAACGCGTCAATCCGCTTAGCGAGCATCGGCAGCATCGGCGGGTTCACGGAAAGATTCACGTTCATTTACCGGTTCAGATGGAATTTTGAGTACAAACAGACCGAAAGATTCAAATCCTTCTGGCAGTTTTGAGTTTTCAGCAACAACCCCCGGCATTACGCCCTTCCGAATCGAGCACATCTGCGTAAGCTCGGATCATCGGCCCTTCGCCAAATTCAGCATCGGCACGCAGCCGCGCATTGTTGCCGAGACGGAGGCGAAGTCGTTCATCGTTCATCAGACGGAGGATTGCGGCGGCGAGTGCTGCGGCGTTGTCAGGCTGCACCAGGAAACCGTTCTCACCATCTGTAACCGCATCGCGAGTCCCGCCAACGTCGGTCGCGACACTTGGCAGCGCGAAGCGCGCCGCCTCCTTTAGAACCCAGGGCGTGCCTTCCTGTCGAGAAGCCAGAGCGAAGATATCTGCTGCGGCATACACGGCGGCGGGATCTTCCACGAAGCCCAGGAATAGTACGCGCCGCGAGAGCAGCTCGTTTCCAGCAGTCTCGAGGGCGGGGCGTTCCTCTCCATCGCCGGCGATGACGAGACAAATCGCGCGACGAGGATCGGGTATACGTGCCACCGCATCGATGAGCACATCGACTCCCTTGTCCTTGTGCAAGCGCGCAACGCATCCGATCACAAACGCGTCGAGAGCGAGCCCCAAGTGCTTGCGAGCCTGCGCGCGGCTTGGAGGACGAATTGGAGCCTGAATACCGCTTGGGATCAGGTGTATCTTGCGTTGGGGAATCCCTGAGCCGATCAACAGATCGCGCAGCACCTGGTTCCCCACGATGATCGCGGCACAGAACCGGCTGGCAACACGCTTGCCCAATTCAAATCCAAAGTTACGCGCTCTGTGTGCCTTATGCGGAGACACGACGCAGCGCTTACATCCTCCTGCCCGCACTGCGAGCAGTTCCAACGGTGCGAGACTGCTACCCTCGGTGTGAATATTGACGACTTTCGCCTCGCTCAGGCGCACCAATCTTGCGAGACGTATCATTGTTCGAAGACTAGGTAGCGGAGCGGACGTAACCGCCAAACTCGCTTCGGCGTTCACGCCATGTCGCCGCAACCATGGGACAATTTCCTGGCTTTCACGAGCGTCCGGAACGACCAATCGCACGTCAAATCCGCAGGCCGGAAGCTGGCAAGCAAGCCGCGCGACCAGCTCTACCGTGCCCCCGATGCCGCTGGCCTTGATCAGCATCAGTACTCTCGTCGTTTTCATCGACGTTGCCGATCCGGACAAGTCGTTACGTTCCGGCTTTTGCGGTTCGGTTTCGGCGGTCGATTCGTTGAGTCACAAGGAAGTCGATCGTGCCAAGGATACCTGCCGCTACGCGATTTCGGCGTTGCAGGCCTAACACGCCAAGTGCGTTCCATACCGGCGGTACGAACAACAACCTTTGGTAACCTACCCACCAGTTGTGCTGAAGGAGGTCGGGGTCGTCAGCTCTCAGACCCCATTTTTCCGCGAAACGCGCCTTGCCCTGTGTCATCCAGTCATTGCTCCATCGAAGCAGAAAGTAGGGCAGGTCCGAGCTATGGACGGGTGGCGGCGGGACATAAGTTACGACCGAACCTGGCTCGAACCAGACAGTTCCTCCGGCGTTGCGCACGAGCATACAGAGGTCAGCGTGCGTTTCCACGATGCCCATTAACTTCTCATCGAGAGGTCCCACTGTGCGCATCGCGTCACTGCGGACGAGCATGCAGTGGAACTCGCAGCGTTCGCTGGGTTCGCGCTTGAGTTGGTCACGGACGCCGTCAATCCATTTGTGCTCCAACAGATGCTTGTCGATATAGCGACGAGTGCCTCCGTTTTGTTCGAAGTGAGACAGCCCCGCGGCCATGTGGATCTTCTGATGATACGGCTCGCCGATGCAGTATAACGGACCGACTATCCATGCTCCCGTTTCCTCGGCACATCGCACGAGGCTGTTCAGCCATCCGGGCGCGACAATGACATCATTGTCGAGAAACACCGTGTATTTCGTTTGCACCTTCGCAAAGCCAAGATTTCGCGCCTCGTTGGGCGACAGGTACTGATCGGTTCGAATCAGCCTGAAGTTATTTTCCCGCGCTTGCGGCTCGATGATGCGCCTGACCCATGTCGGCGAGCCCCCATCGACATAAATCAACTGGTACGGCGGTTCGGTGTTTTCCAAAACGCTCTTGAGCGACTGCGGCGCAAAACTAAATCGCTCGCGGGGGACGACGACAATAGTGACATCCTTCGAAGGACTTCCGTCCATGGTTAGCCCACTTCAATACGTAAGCAAAGATCGCGGAAAGAGGCCAAAAAATTTGTCCAGTTATGCGTCTCCCGGACCCAACTGCGTCCTGCCTTACCAAGTTGGAGACGCAGTCCCGAATCAGACAACAGCTGGTTCATCGCGGCGGAAAGCGCAGGCAGCGCGTCCATTCCAGTTCCATCAAAACGGCCTGCGTAGAGACCGAACCGCGAAACTATTCCTCCTGGGTCTACACACGCCAGCAGCGGCGTCTCGCACGCGAGCGCTTCCAGGAAACTCACTGCGAGACCCTCGTGAATCGAAGTGTTGACCAGGATCCAGGCGGACGATAGCACCCGAACCTTTTCCGGCCCGTCGATATGTCCCAAAAAGCGAACATTTGAAGGCATATCGCCAGGCGTCCACGCGCCTTCGCCCTCGTGATAAGCCTTGCCAGCAAGCAGAAATTCGACGTCAGGGAAACGGCGCGCGAGTTCCACGAATAGCCACGGACGCTTGTAAGGGTCCAGACGCGCCAGGAAGATTACTTGCGGGCGCTCGCTCTTTCGAACCTCACCGGGCGCGATGTCGATGGGATTGGGCAACAAGGATAATTCATCAATGTCCATTCCGATGGCACCGGCGAGCTTGCTTCTCAGCTGCGGTTCGGGCGTGGCAAAAACGATCGGCCGGCCGAATAATCGTGATGTCCGCGCGATCGTACCGAGTGACGTGCAATCGAGCGGCATTACGCCTTTCGGAACTACACCGTTAGCGCCTGGGATGCGCAGGGAACTGACCTTTGCCACATCTTCCGGGGGACGCGGGTCGCGCACCCATACGATCATGGGCGTGAGCGGCAAATCCCAACAGAGCCGCGCATAGTTAGGCCGGTAGTCGATCAGGAGCAGTGCGTCGACTCGCTCCAAACGGGTAAGCCGGAGGTTCGTTAGCGCATCTGGTTGCTTCAGGATCAGCCGCGTTTCGTGCACGACGATCTCGCGCCGCTCAATCGATCCACACAGCTCGCCGGTGAAAAAAATCAGGTCGATCCCAAGCTCCGGATGGCTGCTAAAATAGCGCGCCAATTGTCGCGTAGCCCATCCGAATCCTCCCATTCGGCCCAGAGACAGATCGAAGAACTCGTTGGCCACCAGACCAAGCTTGATCCTCTTCATACGAGGTGCGCCGCATCGCTGGCAACGGGAGGTGAAAGCACAGCGTGGCTACTGCGCTAATCGAGCTCGCCCAATACCCAGGCTGCGGTGTCCTCGGGCAGGTCGGGAATCCATTGCATGAATTCTTCGACGCTGTTTCCTACTACCTTGCTACCGAGATTTTCCTGTAGCGCTTCGTGAAAGCGGCCCGCGACGCGACGGCTCAGCAACCCGCAGCGGCGTAGGGTCGGAAGCACGAACCCCGACACCGGCCCGCGCCGACGCCCCGGAGGTGGCCGTGTCAACTGGTCGCGCTCGCGTTGCGCGCAAGCCAGCAGCTCCGCGGTGTCGATGCCCGCCTCTGCCCAGCTTTGCAGCAGCGCAGCCATAAAGCCGGCCTGATTGCGTCCGCCGATAATGGCAATGGCGGCGTCGAAGGCGAAGTCTTCGAGGTCTTCACGCTCTGTCGCCGAAAGGCATGGCGTACAGCGTTCAACGTACTGTACGCCGTAGGCATGATGACGCGCCTCGTCGCGCCCGACATAGGTGAGAATCTCTTTGAGCAGCGGCTCCTCGGTAAGATTGCGCATCTCACGGAAGCTGTAGAGCGCGAGCCCCTCGACCACGATCTGCATGCCGACGAGCTTCTTGGTCCAGTCGCCAGTCTCCAGTGTGCTGTCGAGCAGACCTTTGAGGTTAGGCGCGATCGGCCGAACCATATCGAGCTTCTGGATATAGCGCGCGAATACCTCGACGTGTCGCGCCTCATCCATGGTCTGGGTCGCGGCGTAGAACTTGGCGTCGGTGTGCGGCACCGCATTCACCAGTTGCGCGGCGACCATCAGCGCCCCCTGCTCGCCGTGCAGAAAGTTGCTCAGGCGAAAACTCGCCATCCGTTTCTTCAGCTCCCATACCGTCTCCGCGCTGAGCGAGCGCCAGTACGACGTCTGTTCGACCGGAAAGCCGATTCCGAGCGGCGTGGCAGCCAACGCAACTTGATCGATCGGCCTCTCCCAGTCGAGGTCGCGTTCAGCGATCCACTGCGCCTCGAGAGCTTTGACGTACAAACTGCGCAGCTCCTCGACTTCGGAGCCGTAGTTCCACTGATAGACGACCTTCATCGCGGTTGACAGGTCAGGCTCCTGGGTGGCTGAGATAATGTCGAATTGACTCATCGGCGTCTTGGGTGCTCCCGCTGCGGTGGCGCTGCCCGACGTTAGCGCCAGACATCTGACGGAACAAGTACGCCTGACGGGACAGGTACGCCGCAGCGCTATCGGTAAGGTTCGAGCATTATGTTGGCGAGAGCTGCGTTGTGGCTCGGTTTGATTGCGTTGACGCGCTGGCACCACGACTTAAGCCCACTGAAAAGAGGTGATCAGCCTTATGTCAGTCATTATCCGGTCGGGTTCCGGGCCAAAGATGTGGAGATTCTGACTTTGTTGACCAAGCGATCGCGTTAGAGCCGCCCTCTTATCGGAGTGGACGATCACTCATAGCGGAGCGCTTCGATGGGATCGAGTCTCGATGCCTTGCGCGCCGGATACCATCCGAAGAACAGCCCAACCGCCGCCGCGAACGCAAACCCGCCGACCACCGCGGTCGGAGAAATTAGTGTCGGCCAGGACGCAAGAGCGGACAATATCTTGGACGCAACTATTCCCAGGGCGACACCCGCGAGTCCTCCCACGATGCTGAGCAACGCGGACTCCACCAGGAACTGAAGAAGTATCTGCACACGCCGCGCACCAACCGCCATGCGGATTCCGATCTCTCGCGTTCGTTCGGTAACCGACACCAACATGATATTCATGATTCCGATCCCGCCGACCAGCAGCGAAATCGACGCTACCGCCGCCAGCAGCAGGGTCATGACCGCGCTGGCACTCTCCGAGGCTTGTGCGATCTCGCTGAGGCTGCGGACGGTGAAGTCGTCGTCCTCACGAGGACCGATGCGATGACGGCGATGCAACAATTGTTGGACCTGCGTTTGCACCGAATCGACCTCCTGGGCGGTACGAGCCTTGATGAAGAGCAGGTTCACCACGCCTGAGATCTTTGACGAACCACCGAATGGGCTGATCATTGTGACACTTGCCGCATAGATCGGACTGGTGGCGGTGGTGCTCGGCACGCCGATATACGGGTTGAGCACAGGATTGCTCGATCCCGTGGAGCTTGCGGGAACGCTCGCCGTTACTTGCGAGGTCCCCAGTACCTTTCGCTCCGCGGTGTTGAACGGAAGGAGGACCACGTCGTCCTGATCAGTGCCGAAGCTGGACTGCCCCTTGACGCCGAGGACACCGACCACGCGCAGGGGAAAATTCTTCACCCGAACGACCATGCCCACCGGATCCTCATCCGGACCAAACAGATTGTTAACGACGGTACGTCCGAGCAGGCACACGGGCGCGGCGCTGCGCTCTTCCTCGTCCGTAAAGTTGCGTCCATCGACTACCGGCCAGTCGCGAATCGTCAGGTAGATGGGAGTAGTCCCGGCGATGCTGGTGCTCCAGTTCTGATGCGCGTATACGACCTGCGCCACCTGGTGATTGGCATAGCTGACGGCGGCAGCGGCAGGCACTTCTTTCTGAATTGCCTCGCCGTCCGCGACGGTCAGAGTCGAGATACTGCCCGCCCCTGCACGAACGCCGTTGGCTGTCGTCGCGCCGGGCAGTACTACAAGCAAATTGGTGCCGAGACTCTGGATCTGCTGCTGTACCGAATATCGCGCGCCATCGCCCACCGCCACCATCGCGATCACCGCGGCAACTCCTATGAAAATGCCGAGCATCGTCAGAGCGGCGCGGGTCTTGTTGCGCCTGAGCGCGCGTGCCGCAGCACTCAGCGCCATCGTTCCGAATTTTCGCGCGCGAATCAGGCCGTTGCCGGTGGCCGCCGGCTCGAGAGACCCGCGCATTGCGTCGAGGGTCTCGGTCTTGGCTGGGGCGCGTTTGCCTTCGCGTGTTCGAACGTCCGAAAGAATCGCGCCGTCGCGAAATGTCACCACCCGATCGGTGTAGGCGGCAACGTCCGCATCGTGGGTCACCACCAGAACCGTTATCCCGTGCTCGCGGTTAAGCCGGCTGATGATGTCCATGATCTCGGCGGAGTTCTTCGAGTCCAGATTTCCAGTGGGTTCGTCGGCCAGCAGGATCGCGGGCCGGTTAATTAGCGAGCGCGCGATTGCAACGCGTTGTTGTTGCCCGCCGGAGAGCTGATTCGGATTGTTGTTCTCGCGCCCCTTGAGCCCGAGCATTTCGAGCAGCTCTCCGGCGCGTTGCTCGCCGTCGGGGTTGCGCTCCGAGTAAAAGAGCGGCAATTCGACGTTCTCGATCGCGGTGGTTCGCGCGAGCAGGTTGAAGGTTTGGAAAATGAAGCCAATTCGACTGCTGCGGATCGCCGCCAACTCTTCTTCTTTGAGCGAAGCGACATCGACGCCTTCGAGCAGGTAGCGGCCACTGGTGGGACGATCGAGGCATCCGATGATGTTCATCAGGGTCGACTTGCCCGAACCCGACGCGCCCATGATCGCGAGGAACTCACCGCGCTCGACGCCAAGCGAGACGTTCCGCAGCGCCTGCACTTCGACTTCACCCATGCGGTAGGTCTTGTTCAGGCCCTCGATTTGGATAACCGCCGACATCGTGGAACTCAATGCGCTAGACGGAGTGGGGATGACGGAGACGTCAGCGATGACGCGGGAGTCGTGTCACCCGAACTCAATTCCGCGGTTACGACCGAGTCGCCCTGCTTAAGCCCGCCGCTTATGACCTGGACATAGTGGCCATCGTCGAGCCCGGTCACGATCGATGCCGGCCTGATAACGCTCCCATCTGCGACCCAGACTTGCTTCTCGCGCGAGGTTGAAGGATTCGCGGAGTTGCTCTTCGCGAACGACGGTGAGAACTGTATCGCCTGAATGGGAATACGAAGGACATTGTCCCGGCGTGCGGAAATGATCGTCACATTCGCGGTCATACCGGGCTTCAGCAGGAATTCAGGATTAGGCACGTTCACGACAACGTCGTAAGTCGTGACGTTCTGGATACTGATCGGAACCTGGCGTACCTGCCCTACGGTGCCCTCGAACACGCGGTCCGGGAATGCGTCAACGCCGAAGTCCGCAGTTTCTCCGTCGCGCAGATCTCCGATATCTGATTCGCTCACGTTGGTATCGACCTGCATCTGCGTCAGATCCTTGGCGATCAGAAACAGCGTCGGCGTCTGAAAGCTGGCGGCGACGGTCTGTCCGACGTCGACATTGCGCGAGACCACGGTGCCGTCGACCGGCGATACTATGTTCGTATAGTCGAGATTGACTTGCGCCTCCTCGAGGTTGGCCTCCTGTTGCTTGACCATCGAGCCGTCCAGCGCGACTTGAGATGCCGCCTGTTGGTATGCACTGCGCGCATTGTCGAGGGTGTCTTGCGAGATAACGTTCTCGGCCATCAGCCTGCTGTCACGGTCGAAGAGAAGCTTTTTGTAGACCAAGTCCGCTTGGTCTTTGGCGAGCTGTGATTGGGAATTGCCGAGCGCGGCCTGAGCCTCATGCACTTTAACAGTAAAGGGTCGGGGATCGATTTTCGCGATCAGTTGCCCGGCTTTGACCGGCGAGTTGAAATCCGCGTAGATGGCAAGAATTGGACCCGAGTCGTAGGTGCCTACCTGCACGACGATCACGGGATTGACGGTGCCGGTCGCTGTAACGGAACGGACGACCGAACCGCGATCCACCTGCACCGTGACGTATCGAGGCATCCGCACCCGCCCGGTCATCCACCAGAACCCAACTCCTCCAATTGTTAGTATCGCGGCGGCAAACGGCCATAATCTTTTGATTTGCGGCACCTTCATATGCAGTAGATTCTGCATTCGTTATGCCAAAGAAGATCGAGGACTTGACGACGATTATTGGTGAAAACTGTATCCGATCGCACCACTTGCTAAACATCACTTGTGGGTCGTGAGTCCGTTCGAATCAACCCTCGTCGAATCGATCAGCCGGTTCTGAATCGCTGCTGATCCCGTCGGAGGTCTCTTATCCTCCGACGGGTTTCGTCCTGCAGCCGCGAAGCATTTCTCGAAGTGTGTCACGGCCTTCGGCCCGATAGGTCTTTAGTTCGCGAATCATCTATTCTGTCTCCGGTGCCTGGCTCCGTTGCAGATCGTTAGGAGCCTGCGCCTCGATGATTCGGTAGCGAGGAGCGCAGGCCGACGCCAGCAGGCCCGAGATTTCGGCGTCGCTGACTCGGCGCGCGGTTTTCATCTCTGCTTCGTGCGCCCCTTCTCGCCTATTGTCATTCAGAGAAAGCGGGCCGACGGATGCCGCTCCGCAAGTCCAAGAGCCCGGCGATCCGCGATCGCCAGGCTCGCGACAGTCGCTAGTGCTTCGAGATATCGACCTTCTTTTCTGCCGCGGTCTCGATCTGCACCTTCTTGGCGACGGCTTCCTTCGCCAGCGG
Organism: uncultured delta proteobacterium; assembly: GCA_963724395.1. Taxonomy (GTDB): domain Bacteria; phylum Desulfobacterota; class Binatia; order Binatales; family Binataceae; genus Binatus. The sequence continues at coordinate 2,564,857 of CAVRUK010000006.1, forward strand.
AATCGTGATCTCGAGAACGCCATTCTTGAAGTTGGCCTTGACCTGGTCGGTCACTGCTCCTTCCGGCAGGCTCATGCGGCGCTCGAAGGAGCCGTAGGAGACTTCGCGGCGCAGGTAGTCCTCTTTCTTGACCTCCTTCTCGCTCTTGCGCTCGCCCTTGACGGTAAGAACATTGCGGAGAACCGAGACGTCCAGGTCTCTGAGTTCGAGACCCGGCGCGTCGGCGCGCACGACGAGGTTGCCGTCCTTCACGTAGCTCTCGACCGCCGGCATGAATGCCTCGCTGTGGTTGTCCTCGAAGTCCTCAAAAGCGCGCGGGAGAGGCGATTCCCATCGTCGTGCGATTCGTTCGAGCTCCCGGAAAGGGCTCCATGTTGTAAGTGCTCCCATTTTCCTGTCCTCCATCTTTCTATTTTTTGAGTGACGAGACATTTCGCCACTATGTTGGCTAGAGCAAGCAACGCGCCATCCAAATCTCGACAATTGAGACTCAATCTCCGCCACGTGATGTAGCGGATCGCGTCATCGACTCTGAATCTCTGTTGCTTATGGACCCAGTGAACATCTGAAGGTGGCGCCATCGTCATATCGGCGATGGCCGTTTCGATAGCGCGGCCAATGAAAACCCGTTCCGCTGATAACAAATGTTGCTGAAGCTCGTCTCATAAGCGTTCGCCTGACTTGGCACGGCTGTAGCTAAGAAGAACCTCGAGGACTCGAACATGCCCGTAAATGTCGTCAGAACCCCGGAAGAGGAAATCGCGTGGGAGCGTGCGAAAGCTCGCGCTCGCGAAGAGTATCCCGACGCGACCGGCGAGCGCTTCTATCGGATCGTCATGGCCATCTACAAGAAGATGGCTCACTACCAGCCGCGTTCGATCCCCACGACCGCGAGAAGATTTCGATGAATAAAGGACTCGAACGAAGTATGGATCGACGTGGGACCAGATCGGACAAGAGTCCGCCGGTGGCCCAAAAGCAAAAGTTCAGCGATCCGTCGATTTGCGATCGATGCGGCGCCGTGTACTCCGGAAAAAGCTGGCGGCGTGGCCCACGGTTGCCCCGGGAGGTCATCGACAAGGCCTCTTGGGTAACATGCCCGGGCTGTGCGCAGGCGGCGGCTGGCGAGTATCACGGCCGGGTGCTGATTGCGGCCGGCGATCGCGCGAGTATCGAGGCCGTTTCAGCCCGCATCGCCAACGTCGAGCAACGCGCGCAGTTTACGCAGCCCGAGCGGCGGATCGTATCAACCAACTGGGATGGCAAGACACTCGAAGTCCTGACGACCTCGCAGAAGCTCGCGCATCGCATCGCGCGCGAGGTCGAGAAGGCGTTCGGCGGACGCGCACATTTTTCGTGGTCTGATGATGGCAGCCTACTGGCCGCCGTCGAGCTTCCGCAAGCGAAGAAATCAAGTTGAACGCATCGGCATTTCGGCGATTGGCTTGGAACGCGGTGGAATCTGCCCTCGCGGCGAATTTTCTGATGCTTGCCACGCCAATCCACGCTGCGTCGAGCGCCTCTCAGAGGCGGTGTGCGATGTTGCCAACCTCGAGCGAGAAAACTGCGGATTGCGCATCGCCGCTTCGCTTGAAACACGACCGCTGAACTGAATGACGATTCTCGATGAGCATGGAGAACACAGCCAAAATCCAAGTACCTCCGCAGCACTGCGAGGAGTCCAGCTATGCTTGACCTGACAAATGAGCGACTTCTGATGGTTCGCGATCAGATTGCCGCGCGCGGAGTGCGCAACCCTGCGGTGCTCGAGGCAATGCGACGTGTCCCGCGCGAAGCTTTTCTGCCGGAAGAGCTCGCCGAGTTCGCTTACCGAGATACCCCTTTGCCCATTGAGGCAGACCAGACGATTTCGCAACCGTATATCGTCGCGCTCATGATCGAAAGCGTTCAGCCGTGCGCGAGCGATCGTGCCCTGGAGATAGGAACTGGCTCCGGATACGCGGCGGCCGTGCTCTCGGCAGTGGTGAGGCAGGTCTACACCATCGAGCGGCACGAGCAGCTAGCCAGGCTGGCCACGGAACGTTTGGACAATCTCGGATATTCGAACGTCAAGGTTCTTCATGGCGACGGCACGCTGGGCTGGCATGAACATGCTCCCTACGACGTGATCATCGTGACCGCGGGCGGTCCGCAGGTGCCCAAGGCGTTGCTACAACAACTTGCGATCGGCGGTCGGCTCATCATCCCGGTGGGCGAGACCTCGCGAGTGCAACGTCTCGTTCGTGTTACCCGGACCGGCCCGGATCACTTCGATGACGAGGACCTTGGTGGGGTTCAATTCGTGCCGCTGATCGGAGCGGAGGGTTGGGACGCCGGTGTCGCAAAAGGTGCGCGCCCTTCCACTCAGCGCAGCCGTACCGGAACAATCGCCAAGTTGATTCGCGAAGCTGCGGCACCAATCGCGGACATTGAGCAGGCCGACGTGGGTTCTTTGATAGAGCGGATAGGCGATTCGCGAGTAGTTCTGCTCGGCGAGGCAACGCACGGAACTTCAGAATTCTATCGGATGCGTGCCCGAATCACCAAAGAACTGATCTTGCGGCACGGCTTTGACTTCGTCGCAGTTGAAGCTGATTGGCCCGATGCCGCTCGAATCAACCAATACATACGTCATGCTCCGGCCCGCCAGGAACAATGGAAGGCCTTCGCTCGATTCCCGACTTGGATGTGGCGGAATCATGAAGCACTTGAACTCGTCGAATGGATGCGCGCCTGGAATGCCGAGGTATCGAAACCGGAGCGCCGTGCGAGCTTCTACGGACTGGATCTGTATAGCCTCTTCACTTCGATCAATGCGGTTATCACCTATCTGAGCGGCGTCGATCCCGAGATGGCCGCGGTAGCGCGACGCCGCTATGCAAGCTTGAGCCCGTGGGAACAAGACCCCGCGGTATACGGGCGGGCGGTACTCAGCGGGCGCTATCGAGACTGTGAAGCCGCAGTTGTCGCGATGCTGCGCGATATGTTGAATCGGCGGATCGAGTACTCGCAACGCGATGGCGATCGCTTCTTCGACGCGGCGCAGAATGCTCGACTGGTGGCGGCGGCGGAGCGCTACTACCGCATGATGTACTACGGTTCCGTCGAGTCATGGAACTTACGCGATCAGCACATGTTCGACACGCTGCAGCAGCTGCTGGAATTCCACGGACCCGGCAGCAAGGGCGTCGTGTGGGAACACAACTCACACGTTGGTAACGCGGCGGCTACCGAGATGGGCGCCCGCGGTGAGCATAACGTCGGACAACTATCGCGCGAGCGATTCGCCGAGTCGGCATATCTAGTTGGCTTCGGTACTGACCATGGGACCGTCGCTGCCGCCTCGGACTGGGACGGGCCGATGGAGGTCAAGCGCGTACGGCCGTCGCACGAGGCCAGCTATGAACGGCTCTGCCACGATTCAGGGGTCAAAGCTTTCATGCTGCATTTGAGAGATCCGGTAAGAGGGGCGGTTCGCGACGAACTGGAAGCGGCTCGCCTCGAGCGGGCGATCGGCGTTATCTATCGGCCCGAATCCGAACTCCAAAGCCACTACTTCCAGGCCTGTTTGCCCCGGCAATTCGACGAGTACATCTGGTTCGATGAAACGCGCGCAGTCTCACCGCTCCCATCGGTCGTGGCACCAGGCGTCCCGGAGACCTATCCGTTCGGCGTCTGACGCTCTAAAGCAGGAAACGAAATGACCGCAAACGTAAAAGAGGTATTGGCCAAACTGGACTCGATGCGCGAACAACGCATCTGGCCCAATGGCAGGCGGTACCTATGGACCGACGCTTTCGGCGTCGTTCTGCTGGTTTCCCTCTATCACGACCTGAAGCAGGACAAGTACCTCGACCAAGCTCGGCTGGTTGTCGCCGACGTTGAACGGGTGCTCGGACGCCGACGCGGCTTTCGAATCGGCGAAGCCCCGGGTCGCGACGGCCAGTACTTTCACTATCTGGCGATGTGGATATTCGCGCTGACGCGCCTCGGCAAAATAGTTCCTGAATACCGCGCGAAAGCGATTCGACTAGTGAAGGACATTCATCCGGCCTTCATAATTCCCGGCCAAGGCGTACACTGGAAAATGCTGGAGGATTTAAGTGCGCCGTATCCGGGTTTCGGACTCGGCGCGCTCGATCCTTTCCATGGTTACGTCGTCTACCGGATGCTCGATGAAAACGCACTGGCAGACGAAATCCGGCAGATGAAAACAGTCGTCGAACGAAGCTGCCGGGACCTTGTCATCACTCAGGACCTGGGTCTTGGAATAATGCTGTGGATGACGAGCTTCTTTCCCGAAGAGCGATGGGCACTTGTTCACCGCGAGCGAAGTCTCGCGATGCTTGACCGCATGTGGATCAATCCGCCCGGGTATTTTTGCCGTGAACTAGGGGTGCCTTCCGTCAAATTTGCTTTCACGAACTACGGCGTTTCTCTCGGACTGCAAGCCGTTGAGGAATGGCCGAAGCGCGTCGCTCGACTGAACGCATTTTTCGAAACGTACCGGTCGGGAGACCAATACGACACCGATGCGATTACCCACGTGATGGGATGCGTGTCATCTTTTCCGGGCGAGTTCATACCGCAACGTATCGGAGCCTAGCTGCGAATGAGTTCGGCGGGTGATGCGACAGTTCACAATCACTCGCTGGCGAATTCCCTCCGCCTTCTTTTGACGCGGAGGTTCGGTTCGTTTTGGGTCGGCAGCCTTCTTTCCAATCTCGGGACGTGGATGCAGCAGGTCGCCGAGCCGTGGCTCATCTTGAGCTTGAGCGGCTCTTCGTTCCTGCTTGGCCTCGACGCTTTTGTCATGGATGCACCGGTCTGGATTCTGACCCTTTTGGGAGGCGTCCTGGCGGACCGGCACGGCCGGAGAAAAGTCATCTCTTTTTTCCAGACTATCCAGATGCTGTGCCCTATCCTCCTGGTCCTACTGATTCTCACGGGGACGATTCATGTCTGGATGATCATTGGCTTGTCGCTCATCGTTGGCATCACCGATGCGCTCTCGATGCCCGCCTTCCAATCCATCGTGCCGTCAATTGTCGCTCCCAACCAGATCGGAACCGCGATCGTTCTGAATTCCACCCAAATCAATTTATCGAGGGTGCTGGGTCCCGCGATTGCAGGCGTCGTGATGGCCCGGTATGGGCCGGTCTGGTGCTTCGGCGCGAATGCGCTGTCGTACATTCCCTTGCTGCTCACGGTTTATTGGATTCGAGTGCCGCGAAGAGTTGACCGGCGCTTTGTTATGAGCAGCGGTCAATCGTGGTTCGCGGAGGTCCGCAAGATCGGCCGACAGCCCAGACTATTAGGCGCACTGAGCACCGTGCTCGTCACGAGTATTCTCTGCGGCCCTCTGATCGCCTTCAGCCCGGTGCTGATCAAGCAGGTATTTCACTCCGACGCCATCCACTTTGGGCAAGCAATCGCGGCCTTTGGGGTGGGCGGGTTGATCGGCGCGACGGGGGTTCTCTCCGTTGAGGGACATGTTGACCGCATCAAGCTATGTTCGGGAGCCGCTATCCTGTACGGAGCGCTTCTCTCGCTGGTTGCGGTGAATCGTTCACTTCCGCTCTTGAGTTTCCTTCTGGTGCTCTGTGGAGCTGCGATGACGGCAAGCAACACTTCGGCAAACTCGATCCTGCAATACACGGCCCGTGACAGGATTCGAGGACGAACTTCAAGTCTCTACATGCTCGCGATGCGAGGAGGACTGTCACTCGGAAATCTCATGGCCGGTATCTCTGTAACCTATCTTGGAGTAAGTCACGTGTTCCTGATCAACGGGATTGCGGCAATGCTGATCCAGGCCTGGATCTACGGGAAGTGGATAGATGCTCCTGCAGTTACCACGCGACAACTACCAAGTAGTTCCGACTTCGCTGCAAGTTTCGGAAATGAAGCCAAGCCGCAAGTGGAAAATTCCTTCACAACCAGGAGGGACATCTCCTAACCGGAGAGAAGGAGAACTATGAACGTCGAACAGATCATGAATCGTAAGGTTAGAAGCTGCGGCCCACACGAGCCGCTCAATAAAGCAGCGCAAATAATGTGGGACACCCCCTGCGGTGCGGTTCCGGTGGTCGATGAGCAGCGCAAGCCCGTCGGCTTCCTCACCGACCGGGACGTTTGTATGGCCGCCTATACCCAGAACAAGCCGCTGACGGAGTTGCCAGTCGATATAGCGATGTCGCGAACGCCGGTGTGTTGCCGAGCTGAGGACAATCTCGATTCAGCGGCTCAGCTAATGCGGCAGCACCGTACCAGGCGTGTTCCGGTAATCGACAGGAATGGAGTCCTGGTCGGTATGCTCACGCTCGACGATCTAGCCTGCGAGGCGGCGCGGCCGTTGCGCGGTGGAAGGAATGACACGCTGGCAGCTTTGGTGCTTGAAGTGCTGCTGTCGATCAATCGCGGACGCATACTCCTCCATCCGCCAATATGAGGCAAAATAATAGTTATCAGCTGTCGCTCAGATCGAAACCGGAAGCGGACGGCCGATGAGCTGCTCGGTGGTCGGGCATGAAGCTCTCATGTGCCGCTCGAACTCCTGGCGTTCCATCCGCGGCGCCAAAAAGCGGTCTCGGCCCCAATTGGTCAGCATGAAGTAGCGCTCGATCGCGCTTTCGCCGCGCGGCACCACCCCCTGATGGAACAGATAACGCCAGGTGAGCACGTGACGGGCCTCTTCGGGCTTGACGTTGTGATTGACCTGGTCAATCAGCTGGGCGGCCAGCGGATGGCTCCATCGCGCGCAGGCGTCCAGCACCAGCGGAAAGGCGCGCTCGAGGGCAAGGGTTTCGACGCCGCCGAGCACAGCCATCATGTCGAGCACCTTCTGAGTATTGATCGCCGGGTCAGCCACCGGCTCGAGAAAGTCGCCGCCGTTGCTCAGCTGATCCTCGGCGAGCAGCGCCGGCGCTATGCCACCCATCTCGTAGTAGGCGGCCCCGAAGACTTTGTCGCCGTGACCGGCCTCTTCGGCTGACTGCTGATTGAGTGCGACAAAGGCGGCGTCGCGTGCCTGGGGCGCGAGGTCGGAAGCGATCGCGACACGAGCCGCCTTGTAAGTCGGTTCCTGGCCGGCTTTTTCGGTCACTGAGTACGCGCGCAGCAGCAGGTAGAATTGCGCCACGCTCATCGCGTTGCCCTCATAGTCGGTTCCGATGATCGGGCGCGGATCGATTCCGCGATCGCCAAGGCGTGCGGAGGCGGCGGGCAGCTCGGCAAGCATCTTCTGCCGGATAAGCTCGTTCATCCGCTCGCGTTCGGCGCGGATATTGTCGTTGGTAAATGACGCTTGCATGGTAACGCTTTGCTCTGCCATCGTGCTTTTCCCTCAATCTGCCGGCCAGCGCCAGCCTAACGGATGTTAGCCTGAATTTAGCGGAAGTGGCGGGCGCGTGACAAGCGCGTCGATGCCCTGAAAACGTTGGCCGCCCCGCGGCGCCTGCCGGACAGCTGCGGCGTGATACTTGCACGAATTTTAGCCATGTCCACCTACGGGAGTAGCAGCTTCAGATCCATGTCCTCCAGTGTATTCGTGACGGTCTCCAAGATGGCCAGGAGCGGGAAGTAACGGGCGAGCGCATCCGGGACCAAATAGCCGCCTCCATGCGCAAGGCCAGAATCTCACACGAGATGGAGTTTTGCGCAGCCACAGCCGCGTCACGAACGTCGTTTCCGCTCACTCCAGATGGTAGGGAAACACCACAGACTGGGTGGCGGATGACGCAGTCTGATGCGAACTGCTCTCTGTCAACCTGTCAACCGGTTGACACCCTAACGGTGGTTGACAAGCGGCGGTTGACGCACGATGGTTGACAAGCTGGGCGTTCATCAAGACAGCGTTTTATTTCAGCCCGCGTCTCCGTCGTCTTCCTGCCAAGAGTCCTGCTTTCCTTAGTTTGCGTCGGTATTCGTGGCGGGCCTGACTCGCCCGCCATTCACGCACGCGACGCGCGACATTGCATCGTTTGGAGCAGGCTTTCTGATCTTTGCGCAAGGCATAGAAGAAGCGGCCGCACATTGGACACTGGCGCACTCGCTGGGCTTCGGCGCCATCGAGTGCGGCCAGGAAGTCTTTGAAGGGACCAATCCAACGGGTAGTAAGAACGCCCTTGCGTATCCATATTTCGCTCCGCGAGGTCGCGGGAGTCTGATAGAGCCGTTTGATCAACACTGGTACTTGGCCAGCCGCTTTCAAGATCTTAGAAGGTCCAACCGACGCGAGTGTTTGGAGCGTGAATGCAATCTCGCGCACGAGATCTAGAAAGCGCCGGGCCTGATCGGGATCGTCGCGCAAGAGCGGCAAATCCACAGTGGCGGCAATCGCAGGCGCCCGAGCCAACCGGGACTGCGTAAAGCTGCGCAAAAGTTTGGCTGGTGGTGTGGTGCGACACTTCGCCTGCCAGCGCTCAATCGGCGCCAGGTCCAGAAATCGCAGTTCATCTCGTGAAGGTGGCGGCGGGAGAAGGTTGGCAAGCTTGAGCCATGGCCCCAGACGTCCGTGCGTCTTCCGGGGAGATTCACAACCCGTCATATTTCGCTTCTGTAACACTTTCGAATCGAGCCTGACGAGCGACCTGTTTGGAAGTAGATCGTCGAACACTTTGCCAAGCTTGGTCCCAATCGTTATCATTGACGCAAGTGTTTCGCAGCCTTGTTGATACTAAAGCGTAACACGGAGGCTGCAAACGTGCCAGAGTTGGACACGCGTAGCGCAATCGATCCGCTTCGAATTCGCGATCGGATAAAAGACTTCACAAGGGTCCGTGCCAGAGACCTGATTCCAAATCCGAAAAACTGGCGCCGCCACCCCAAAAGCCAGATTGCTGCACTCCGGGGGCTATTGGTGGAAATCGGTTATGCCGCGGCTCTGCTGGTTCGGCAACTACCCAACGGACGGTACATGATTATAGACGGGCATCTCCGTGCGGAAACCACACCCGACGCCATCGTTCCGGTGCTGGTGCTGGATGTCACTGAGGAGGAAGCAGATAAGCTGCTCCTGACTCTCGATCCGTTAGCCGCCATGGCTGAAGCCGACGCCGACCGAATCAGCGAATTGCTGAAGACGGTTCGAACCGAAAATCAAGCAGTCGAAGATCTATTCAGGCGCACCGCCGGCGAGGCGCTGTGGAGAGCTCTGCATCCTGATGAAATCCAAGAGGTGGATATCTCACCTGATCGTGCTGCGCAGCTCAGAGGAAAGTGGCAGACCGAACCGGGCCAGCTTTGGCAAGTCGGGCCTCACCAGGTTATCTGCGCGGACTGTACCCACGATGCCGAGGTAGGACTTCTGTGGAGCGGACAGAGGCCACGTGCGCGCGAGGTCTGCACCGACGCACCATATGGCGTGAGTTATTCGGAAAAGAATCGGCTCTTGAACATGAGCGATCGCGGCAATCGCATCCAGAAGCCGATCACCAACGACCACCTTTCCGAAGCGGAAACTGGCGCCCTATTTCGTGACGGCCTCATCATGGCTGCCAAGCATTGCGAACAGGGTGCCTCTGTGTACGCATGCGTGCCAGGTGGACGGTCACTGCCAAGTTTCATCGGCGCGCTTGAAGCGGCTGGTTTTGCTTTCAAGAACACTCTCGTCTGGGTGAAGAATCATTTCGTAATCGGGATGAGTGATTATCATTTTCGCCATGAATTGATTTTGTATGGCTGGCTAGAGAACGGTGCCCACCTATGGACTGGAGGTCGTTCGCAAGACTCTGTTTTCGAAGTAGACCGGCCTAATGCGAGTGATTTGCATCCGACCACGAAGCCCGTCGAGTTGATTGCCAAGATGGTTCGCAACAGCACTATGCCCGGCGAGGTCGTGTACGATCCGTTTTGCGGCAGTGGTTCGACCCTCGTGGCGGCGCATCAACTCGGGCGTATCGGCTATGGCTGCGAGATCGATCCGGAGTATGTGGCTGTAACACTTGAGCGGCTATCGCTTTTGGGTCTGAATCCAGAGTTAGTCGACAAGTGATGAAGCGTCATCCCGACGGCAGATGGCGAAATACGAGGACGGCAATGATTGTTTCGGAAGCAGTGCGAAGAGCCCGATTCGTGGAAACGGAGGTGGTTCAGCTCAAGCGCATGGGTCTTTCCTTTGACGCGATCGCTGAGCAAATTACTCGAGTTGGTCGCGATCAGGCACAGCCAATCACGCCGATTCCCGATGGACTAAGCTTCCCGCCGGACTATCAAATTTCGCGCCAGGCATGCCACAAGGCTTTTCGTAAGGCAATCGCCCGCGAACCAACGCTGGCAGTGGAGGAACTGCGAAAGATCGACAACGCTCGCAGCGAAGACCTCTTCATGAACTTGCAGCCCGCAATCCGCAAGGGAAATCTGGGGGCCATCGGCACCGGCATCAAAGTGCTCGATCATCAATCGAGAACTAATGGATACGCCGCGCCGCAGCACATCGCGCCGCCAATGGGCACGCAGAAGCGGATCTCGCTAGAGGGAGACGTTCGCAGCATACCCCTAAGCGTCATCGACGCCCTGACGGCGGATGAAGCCAGAGTGCAGGAAATCGAGAGGCTTTTATTTCGTGATCCACGAGAAGAGGAAACCTTCGCAACTAGGGGACAATCTGATAGCCAGGACTCAGATGCGCCGAGTAAGCGCGGTTCGCGATGAACGCGGAACCCGTGACCATCGAAACTGAGAAGCCTTTGCCAACTTTATTTTGATGACAGCAACAAGATCATTATGGCAGGAACGGTCATCATCAACGAACCGGGGGATGACAGTATAGTCAGGGAGCAGATAGATGCCAAAAGGGCGACACTCATCTATGACTTTTGCGAATCGAGCGACAGCTAAACCGCAGACCGTCTTCGGCTCCGCGAGGAAGGACGAGTCCGCTCTCGTCAAACTCGTCGACCCCGTGCGTTTCGCTGGCTACTACCTGAACCACAAGACTTGGGCTGGCCAACGCGACATGCTCGACGCCATTGCGCGCTACCCTCAAGTAGCTGTCAAGGCTTGCCACGCATCATCCAAGACTTTCGCCGCCGCCGAAGCGACCCTGTGGTTCCTTACGCGTCACAAGGAGAGGAGCATTGTTTTGACCACTTCCCCAACCGGCCGTCAGGTGGAGGCCCAGCTATGGGGTGAGATTCGCAAGACGCTGGCCGCAGGGACTCGCATCAAATATCCGCCGGTTAATATAGCGTCATTCAAGATCAGTGAAGATCGCCGAGCGATGGGGTTCAGCACCTCGCCCCAAAACGCTGGAGTAAATCTGCAAGGATTCCACGATGCGCACGTGATGGTGATTATTGACGAGGCGACGGGCGTCGAAGGGCCGATCTGGGACGCGATCGAAGGCGCTCGCGCAGGCGGCGACGTGCGCCAGTTGGTACTTTGCAATCCGATCGTGCCAAGTGGCCCGGTCTATGAAATCTTCACTAGGCAGCGCGCCCAATGGCATACGATTACGATCAACGCCTTCGACACGCCCAACTTCAAATGTTCATGCCAGCAGCGGCATGGTGATTTCACGCTCGACATGCTGCGTTCGCTGCCGCCCGGTCTGAGTGAGAATGGGCACGCAGCGTTTTCACACAAGCCCTGGCCTGAACTCGTGTCGCGCTACTGGGTCTACGAAATGTTTTGGAAGTACGGCGAGGACTCTGCGTTCTTTGAATCGCGAGTGCTCGGCCAGTTCCCGACGCAGGCCGAGGACGCGCTGTATTCGCTGGCCAAGCTCGAAGCAGCACGCGCCAGGCCGGGCGAGCAACTCGACGACGGGGTCAGTCCAGTCGTCGTCGGCATCGACGTGGCCGGGCCTGGCAAGGACGAGACGGTGGTATCGATTCGTTGTGGCTCGTCGGTCGTCGCCTCGAAGGCTTGGAACGAACGCGACGCAGCAAAGGCGCAGGGAGCGGTCATCGCGTTTATCGCGCCGTTCAAGCTTCGTGTACAGTGCATCAACTGCGACTCGACCGGCATCGGCCACTATTTTCCCGTGGCGCTGGCCGCTGAAGGCTATCGGATCAGGCCGATCAATTTCGGTGCGGAGCCTGAGGGCAAAGGCAAGTCGTGGCAGGTGCAGTGCGCGAACCGAAAGGCCGAGATGTACTGGTGTACCAAGGAAGTGCTCGACTCAGGCGGCATCCATGGGCTGGACGACGAGATGATTTCGCAGGCGGCGCAGGTTAGGTATTTCCACGACCTCAAGGGACGCGTGGCCATCGAGTCCAAGGCTAACGCGGCGAAACGCGGGCTAAGCTCACCAGACAGATGGGAGTCGATTGTGCTGGCATTCGGAGTAGCAGCCTATCAATCGCTTGCCGAGTCGCTAGCCTTTGCCCGTCGACCAATGCTGCCTGGCACGCAGCAGACTGCGCCCTTCTACCCTCGTTACGAGGAACTTGACCGCGAGCGTCGTGAAGATACGGGGCAGCGCTACACCAACCCCAGCCGCTTTTCCTACCTCCGCCGCTGGGAGTGTTGGTAAAAACACGACGCAACGACTGGATTTTTAAGCGACCACATCGGAGAGACTAACCCTGCAAAGCGAGGGCTCGTCGCCGACGACGAACACCTGTGGTCCGCAAAAATCTCCGATACTCAGGCGGCGCGAGCGATGACACCGTATTCGTGGTGAAGTCCTCCCAGGACGGGGCGGGAGAGGATGGAAACTCTCCGGTCGAAGTGGTGCCGACGGCGTTGCAGAGGCTGGGGCATGGGACGGGGCTCGGGGACACCCGCCCCAAGGACGAGTGGGGCCTTCCCTGGTTGTAGTGGGCCATCCACGATGCCAGGACTTTGCTCAAGTGCCCCTCGCTCAGCGGAATGACCCAATCGAGGCACTCCCGTCGCAGGGTTCCGATCAGCCTCTCGCAGAGAGAATTAGCCTGCGGGCTATGCACCGGCGTGATTATCACCTTAAGTCCAAGGCGCGTCAGCGAAGCGTCCAACTCCGCAGAAAAGATCGCATCGCGGTCGTGGATGATGAAGCGATGCTCGTGATCTGACGGAATGGTTTCTCGCAATTGCTGGAGAGTCCAAGCGGCAGTCGGATGGGCCGTCGCGTTAAGGTGAATCAGTCGACGCGAAGCGTGCTCCATCACCACCAACACGTAGAGGACTCGGAAGGTCGCGGTCACTGCGATGCAGAAATCGCAGGCGATGATCCCCTGAGCGTGATTCTTTAGAAAAGTTGCCCATCGCTGGTCGCCCCGAGGTATACCCGTCGCCGGCGGAGACCTCGGCATGTACTTCCGGATTGTGCGCGGCGACACGCGCAGACCGAGCTTTAGCAATAGCTCGTTTGCGATTCGCTCCTCGCCCCACGAGGGGTTCTCGCGCGCCATTCTCCGAATCAAGCGTTGTAGTTCGACGGGGATCGGTCGCCGGCCAGCTTCGGACTTCCAGCGCCAGAAGAGGCGGAAGCCCTTGCGGTGCCAGGCGATGAAGGTCCTCGGCCTCACGACGGTCAGGGCGTCCCGCCAATTGAACAAGCGGCTGAGCAGCGCCAACGTCACGCGGGTCGGATTGTCGGCTCGGCGAGGCTTGACCTTGCGCTCTTGATAGAATGCGAGTTGCTTACGCAGGAACAGATTCTCGGCCGCGAGTGAAGTTCTGGAGCGCAAGCCGAGACACAGAAAGTGGACCAGATCACCCAGGATCCCCAACCAACTCAGCCCTGCGCGCATAAATGCAATAAGCCCCTCTATCGTCGACGATGGCTCCTTAAAATCGCTAAGAGCTGCGCGGGTTTCAAGCCAGGATCGAATATTTTTGCGGACCACAGTCACCGCATAGCAGACGATGCCGACCCAGCAGCCACAGATCGCCAGGCCGGCTCACGGCTGGCTGCGTGCGATCGACATCGCAGCTCTCGTCGGCCTCATCGCCGCCGCCCGCAACGTCGGGCGCATCCATGAGAAGATCGATTTCCGCGGTCTCAAAGCCCGTGATGGTCAGGTCGAAGTCTATGTCGAGCTCCGCGATGTAGTTAAGCTCGATCGCCAGCAGCTCGTTGTCCCAGCCGGCGTTCTCGGCGAGCTTGTTGTCGGCCAAGATGTACGCGTGCTTTTGCGCCTCAGTCATGTCGGCCAGCCGGATCGTTGGCACCGTGTCGATGCCGAGCAGTTTCGCGCCTTCGATCCGACCATGGCCGGCGATCACGCCACCGTCGGCGTCGATCAAAATCGGGTTGACGAATCCGAACGTCCGGATGCTGTCAGCGATTTGCTGGACCTGTTTCGGTGAATGCGTGCGCGGGTTTCCCGCATGCGGTTTCAGTGACGCGAGTGGCATTAAATCCACCCGCAGGTTGCGTAAGTATTCCACGGTCGGTATGCTCCTTGTAAATGCTTTTCATGTTGACTCTCGATTGTCGGCGACCACAAAACTGTGGGAGCCGGCGGGAGCGTTTTCGTCCTCACCTTGACTAGTTGACTAACGTGACAACCAAACGAATCGCAGAAACTACGCTCTGAGTGGCAGTGTTTTGGACCGGAATTCCCACTCGGTGGGAATTCTTTTCATCCTCGACGAGGGGTCGGGCGCCGACGGGTGTGTGGCGAATTGCTGATTCTGGGGAAATCAGTAATTCGCCACACACAGCCAATAGCTGCTGCTTAGACTGACGGGCGCGATCGAGGAGGATCGGCGTCCGACTCGTGCATGTCATCGCACCGCGCTCGCCGCGCTCCAAAATCACACACGAAATGGAATTTTGCGCAGGCACACGTTATTTTAGAGGATGGCGGTTCCACCTATCGCGCGGGGAATTCCAAATCGAGACCGTCGATATGAACCCCAAGCCCTTCGGAGTCTTGACCGCTCGGGATATCTAACGCGGAAGATCGTGCTCGAGGACATTGATTCTGCATTTCTGTTTTGCATGGGAGCGCCGAAAGTTGTGACAATTCAGATAAATCGTTAGGCGACGGAGCTATGGCGAGCTTCGTTGACCACCATAGTCGCGCAGTCGGCACAGCCGGCTGGCTCGCCCGGCTGGAAGGGTTACTGCAACAGGAACTTGCTCCGAGCCCGCGAAGATTAGGGACCGCTCTGCGCCTAACCACTATCGCAACAATCGGCGCAGCCCTGATTGTAAGCTGCCACGTGTACAGCGAACTCGGCACCTATATCGTCTGGCTCCTCGTTGGCGCCGGACCGATGATGTCCCTGCGCAAAGCAAGCGGAATCCTCGTGGCAGAGGCATTTCTTCTCGCTTCCTCGGTAGTGATGGCGCGGGTATTTGCAGAGACTCCCTGGCTCATGCTGCCATTTCTGTTCGCATACATGGCGCTTTTCACATTCGTTGCTGTCACACGCGAACTCGGAGCCGTTGCAGTGCTCGGGCAGGTAGTCAGTCTCGATAGCTTTTACGGCGTTGTCTTTGCGCCGGAGGAAATCGGATGGGCAGCAGCGGGCGCCTTTGGTGGAAGCGCAATCGCTCTAGGAGTGATCGTTCTTTTCGACAACTGGCTCTGGCCCGATCTTGCCGACCCGATCCTCATGAAGGCACTTGAAGCGAGCGCGGCACACGAGCGCACTCGCCTCGTCGAGGCTTCGAGGTTCTACCTCGACAGCCGGGCAGGCCGACCGCCGGAGCCGCCGCCGATCTCCGACCTGCCGGATCACCTTGCGCTTCTCGATCGAGCGGCCGCGGAAGGCGCGACTGCGCATCGCCGCGCAGTGCTTCTCGCAGCAATCACGGTTATGGCTCGGATAAATCTCGAAGTGGACCGGCTCGTGATAGCTGCACGCGAAAACGTTCCGCGGCGCGCTCGGGCAATGTTGCGGCCTGAGATTGAAACCGCGGTGGACGCAATCGTCGCAGTCTTGACCGAAATTGCGCACGAAGCTCCGATCCTCATCCGGGTCGGGACCGATCAGTCGCCGTCGCCTGCGGCGGTTCGCGCGCGATCGGCGATGGATGCTCTCAGTACGCGCGTCATCCAGGTCAGGCCAGCGTATATTGGCAGGGCGGGCGCCGCGGAACTCGGCAATTTCGCCTCATTCACGGACTGCCTTGCGACGCTGACCCGGCTTATTGAGCGGCCACTCGATGAGCCTCCCTCCGATACCGAATCAATCTCGTCCGCTCGCACCGTTTCCGAGCCACACAACACTCAGGATCCGGGACTGATCCGCCACTGCTACAAGGTCGGACTTTGCACTGTGATCGGCTACATCGTGGGTCTTTGGTCCCACCGCCCTGAGCTTTCGGTTATTCTTACAACCATAGTCATAACCGCCCTCCCAAATTACGGTGCAGCACTCCGCAAGATGATTCTGCGGAT
Source organism: uncultured delta proteobacterium (assembly GCA_963724395.1). Lineage (GTDB taxonomy): Bacteria > Desulfobacterota > Binatia > Binatales > Binataceae > Binatus. The sequence continues at coordinate 2,581,140 of CAVRUK010000006.1, forward strand.
AGTGGGCGCCATAATTGGTGGACTGATTTCTCTGCTGATGATCATCATGATCACCCCCAATTTTGAGACGCTGCCCGCCTACATGCTTGCGCTCTTCATCGTCCTTTATATCTCCTCGTACTCGGCTCTCAGCAGCGGACGGGTTGCCTATGCCGGAAAACAAATTGGCACGACCTTCGTGCTGGTGTTCGCCGGGCTGAGCCCGTCGCCGGACGTTTATACGGCGCTCTGGCGCATTTGGGGGATTCTGCTCGGTACCCTGATCGTGGCAGTCGTCTTTTTCATCTTATGGCCAGCGTATGCGGGTGATTCGCTGTTGCCGCGGTTGCGCAAAGTAATTCGCGATACGCTTGCCTTAGTGCCGGGCGGATCTTCCTCTCGCAGGCGCGCAGAAATCCAAGCGACGAACTCGGAGACGATGCGTGTCCTTACAGAGATTCTGGCAGTCGCAGATGATGCCCAGCTCGAAGGACGCAGCAGCATGATCGATCATGATTCAGTTGTGCAGGCGGCTGGCACATTGCGGCGGATCGCCAACCGACTCACTGGTATCTCGATTGGGCGCATTCGCGCTGCGCTACCCCGACTTGATGATGCCACGGAGGCAGCGCGCGAGGCGGTCCTGGCTGCAATTCGCACCCGGCTTGAAACGTGGCTGGAGTTCATTGAGAGCGGTCCGGACTTCAACAACGCTAGGCTAGCGACCATGTTCGCCAGTCATTCGAGCAACGAATTCATCCAACCGCTGGACGAATTCAGTCGCCGACTCGAAGCGCAAGGCTTCGCTCGGATAAGCACCTGGACCCTCGAACAACGCCGCGTGATACTCGCCGAGCTGAACTCAATGCGCAGGCTCCAGGTTAATATATCCGAGCTTGATCGGTACCTCTCTTCAGTCGCCCGACCGGCGGCTATAGCGAGCATCCGATGATTTTTGCCATGGAAGCTGGCCTTAGGGACAACCTCGACTTCCTTTTTTCTGAGTCAAGAAGCCCACAACTCGTACGAGTCTCCTTTGGCGTGAAGGTTTAACCGCTTCCCATGGACTCAGTCAAAACGAATCTAGTGAATCCGACCCATCAGACCTTTGATGAGG